>CAVYEZ010000019.1:0-865904 GCA_963767685.1 uncultured Actinomycetota bacterium | reverse complement strand
TGGGGGTGAGGTTGCACTGGTCGGTGGGGCCGTCGGGGTAGGGGACTGTGTGGTCGAGGTCGCAGTAGACCGCTTGGGCGTTGCAGGCGGGGGCGGTGCAGGTCTGGCTGCGGGCGCGGACCAGGTGCCTGAGCTTGCGGCTCGGGACGTAACGGTTCTCGGCGCTCTCGTGGTCACACGTATCCCGGGCGACGGGTTCGAGTGTGACCTTCAGCCGCTCGAGCAAGTCGAGTAGCCGGGCTCGCCGGTCCGGGACACGGGTGTCGCTGCTTCCGCGCCTGGCGCCGGGGGCGGGTGGCGGTGGCGGTGAACCTGGTGACGAGCGGGCGCCGGGCGGTCCTTGGCTTTCCGATGACGGCGGAGCGCTTCCCTGCCAGGGGTGCTGGCCTGCGGCGCAGCCGTGGGCGATTGCACTTCCGTCCGCGCCGATGACCGTGACGCACCAGCGAGTTCGCGGGTGCTTGGAGGCCGCCTCGACTAGGGCCCCGGTTTCCTCGGTGTCAAGCAGGCCCCAGCCTGCCGCGTCGCCGGGGGCGGTGCTCCAGCCCAGCAGGGTGCCGGCCGGGACGAGGAGGTTGATGAGGGCAGGCAAGGGGGCCGGCTCGCCGGGAGAGGCGTGGCCGGTGTCGCTCGCCGGATCCCCGACTGGGCCCGGGACACTCTCCGGCTGGCTCTCCGCCGACTCACCGGCGTCATCGGAGGCGGGTCCGGAGGTGTCGTCGCAGGTGTGGCCGGCCCCGGCGCTGGCCGGGTCGCTGCCCGCCGGGCCGGTCTCTGAGGGCGTGCCGAGCTGTGGCTTGATCCGGTCGAGTGGGTTGCGGCCCTGGGTGAGGTCAGTCAAGGCCAGAGCTCGCAGCCAACCGAGGGTGCCTCCGATGAGGCCGGAGTCGCGGAGCTTGAGCGCGATGGCGTCGATGTAGGCCTTGGAGGCGATGACGTCAGCGGTGTCGAGCTCGCGGCCGGACAGGGACGCGTTGCCTGACTGCTCGCGGCGGGCCTCGACCCGCCGGTCCTGCCGGGCGATGGCCTTGCGGGCCGCGACGGCCTCGGGGGCGAGCTTCAGCTCGAGCCTGGCGGCCTTTCCGGCCAGCTGGTCCAAGCGCTTTTCTGGTGCGGCGGCCGCCAGGACCTCGTCCGCCTGGGCGGCGTCGGCGTCGGTCATGGCACGGGTATGGAAGGCGATGGTGCTGGCCCTGGCCAGGTCGACCGCGCCTGCGGCCATCGCCGCCAGCGTCCGCGGCAGCCGGGTGGTCAGGTCGACGGCCGCGTCGATGCGGGCGGCGGCCTCCCCCCGCGTGGTGACCAGCTCAAAGGCTAGTTCCTCGCCGGGGAACTCCCCGGACCGGCAGCCGACCGGCACGCCCGCGGCCTTGGCCGCCTCGAACTCGGCCTGGCGACGGCGCGCGAACTCGCCGATAACCACGGTCTGCTGGTAGTCGGCCAGGTTCGCCATCCGGCGCGCCGCCTGCAAGACCCCGACCAGCTCGTCGTCGGTCAAGGAGCCCGCGCTTGCCGTGGCCTGAGCGGTGAGGGTCGCGAGCACGGGACCAGGCGAGAGCACGTCGGCCGCCCCGTCCTGCCCGAACGCCGCGGCGCGGGCCTGACCGCCAAGCCCCTCGGGGCCGGACCCCGCGGACGGCGACTGCATACGGTCGGCGCCAGTCTCCCGCGCCAACCGCGCGAAGTGCGCATCCAGATCGAAGTCATCGTCCAGGACGCGGGCGGGAGCGGAGCCCCAGCCGCGATCGCCAGCGAGCGGGCCGCCTACGGGTGCCTGTCCGTCCATGCCGGCCCTCCCTCCGGATGATCACGCTTCGGAACCTGTCGATACGAAAATTGTAGCGAGTAGCTCCGACATTCGAAGAAGCCGAGAGGGTAGTTTCCAAGATCTTTTCGAATAAATTAGGACCCGGGCCGACGCTCCAGGAAACTCGCCAGCGCCCCGGCGGCGCCTGCGACCGCCGCGCCGCCCGCGGACGCCGCGACCAGCCAGCGGGTGGCCCGCGGGAGCCGCCGCCACGCGGCTACCGTTACCGCCACGTCCAGGGCGTCCGACAGCGCCCCGGCGGCGTACCACGCGCCAACTGACTGGGAACCGGGTGACGGGTCGCGCGCCGCCGCGAGCGCGCCGAGGCCGAGGGCCAGGTCACGCGCGCCGAGCGCGCGCCCGAACACCTGCGCGCCCAGTTCGTCCGCCGACGCGCCCACCCAGGGGCGGGCCGGCACCGAGGGCCGGACCAGCGCGGCCACGCCGAGCCCGATCCGCCCGGCCGCCACCGCGGCGGCGGAGTACCGCAGGAGCAGGAGAACCGCCGGGCGCTTGCTTTTGTCATCAGCCATGGGGACATTCTCGCCGCCAGGGAGCGGGCAGGCGTTGCCGACGGGCCGACACGTAAACCCAGCGAAAGGAGTCGCATATAGCAGAATTCTAATAGTAGAGTTCTGCTATGCCTCGAGACGCCCTCGCCAACCCGGTCGTGCTTGCCGCCCTCGGCGCGCTGCTCGAGCGGTCCATGCACGCGTACCAACTCGCGGGCACGCTCGCCGAGCGCGGCGTGCCGGCCAACCGGGGATCGCTGTACGACACCTTGGAAGCGATGACCCGGGCCGGCTGGGTCCAGCCGCAGCCGGCCCAGCGCGACGGGGCCCGCCCGCAGCGCACCCCTTACGCCCTGACCCCGGCCGGCCAGGCGGAACTGGCCCGACGGCTTGACCGCCAGGTGCGGGAGCCCCACCGGGAGTTCCCCGAGTTCCTTGGTGCGGTCAGCCATCTCGGCGTGCTCGGCCAGGGGCGGGCCGCCGAGGCCCTGAAAGAACGCGCCGCCCGGCTCCAGGCGCTCATCGCCGACGGCCAGCGCCGCCTGGACGAGGCCCTAGCGGGCGACGTGCCCCGGCTGTTCGTCATCGAGGCCGAGTACGCCTTGGCCATGCTGCGCGCGGAACGCGACTGGGTGCTCGCCACCGCCGACGACGTCACCAGCGGGCGGCTCGCCTGGCCGCCCCCGCTACACCGAGCCAACGACGACGACAAGGACAACGACCAGTGAACGACGGCACTGAAAGCGGGCTGACCTTCGGCATCTACCCCGGCGGCGCCATCGGGAACACCGAGCTCATGCCACTGCCGGACCAGCCAGACAAGATCAACCAGGCCCTCGACGAACTCCAGGGCACCCCAGGCCGTCCGTTCGTCGTCCGGGCCTACCACGCCTACGCCGACCCCGACGACACCGTCCACGCAACCACGCTCCAGGCCCCGGCGGGCTACGACCGCTACATCGGCCACGGGCGGACGCTCGACCTGGTCGCCCAGTACCACTCGCGCTCCGGCGACATCGACGGCTACTGCGGGTTCATCGAGAAGCTCATCGACCGCGACGGCGCGCACCTAGCCACCCTCCAGATCGCGGAAGAGCCCAACGTCACCGGCGACCCCAACCTCGACGGCTTCTACCCGCGGGTCACCGAGGCGCTCATCGCCGGAGTCCGCACCGCCAAGCACAAGGCCCAGAGCTCCGGGCATCTCGCGCTCAAGGTCGGCTGCAACACTTCGCCCCTGCTTGGCCCGGGCAGCGGGTTCTTCACCGACCTCACCCGGGCCGGCGACGAGCGGTTCATCGAAGACCTGGACTACATCGGCCTCGACTTCTTCCCCGACGTGTTCCGTCCCATCGCCCCGGCCAGCCTCGTCCCCGCCGTCCAGGGCCTCCTGCAAGCCCACCGCCGCGACAACCTGGCCCCGGCCGGGCTCGGCCACCTTCCCTTGGTCATCACGGAACACGGCTGGCCCACCGGGCCGGGCCGGACCCGACAGCGCCAGGCCGAGGTGCTGCGCACCGTCGTCGACGTGATAGCCGGCCACGCCGGCGAACTGAACATCACCGGGTACATCCACCACACGCTGCGCGACGCCTGCTCAGCCGGCGACGGGCTCCTCTGCCAGTTCGGGCTGATGACCGACGACTACACCGCCAAGCCCGCGTTCCACGTCTACCGGAACCTGATCGACGCACTTTCCCGGTGATTCAGGGTGGTCTCTGCCTCAGTGCTGGATCAGGCCCCCGACCGGGACCGGAGCGACATGGCCGGTCGCCGGCCGGGTCTGCGCCAGGGCCAGGCCAACATCGACCAGCGACGAACGGCGAAGGCGGGCGACGGCGGAGATCGGAGTCCAGACCGACTCGGCGATTTCGCCGTTTGGCTCCGGTCGTGGCCGGCCGTCGGTAATACGGACTAGGTAAAAGATGCCGACATTCTGGTGCGGAAGTGGCCCGGGTACGCGGCGTTCGGCTGCGGGGATGACCCGTGAGTCCACGCCGAGCAGGCGCTCGGCCACCGCCTCGCAGCCGGTCTCCTCCGCGACCTCCCGTATCACCGCGTCGAACGGGTCTTCCCCGTGCTCGACCCGGCCGCCAGGAAGGGTCCAGCTGCTCTCGCCCGTCGGCGGTACGTAGCGGGCGAGCAGCACCCGCCCGTCCTCGATGCACACGGCGTACGCCGCCAGCCGGAAACTCATCTCGGCACCGTACCCGGCGTCCCGGATCTGCGGGCGCCCGGGACCTTAGCCCGCCTTGCCGTTCAGCGGGACCTCGAACCAGACGGCCTTGCCGTCCTCGGTCGGCCGTGAGCCCCAGCGGGTGGCCAGCTGCTCCACCAGGTACAGCCCGCGGCCGCCCTCGTCGGTGGCGCGGGCGGTGCGCAGCCGGGGCAGCCGCAGGTCGGGGTCGAAGACCTCCACCCAGACCGACTCGGCGCCCCGGCGCAGCCGCAGCGTGAACTCCCGCGGCCGGTACACCGGGGCGTAGTGCGCCGCCACCGGGAATCCGGAGCCCGGGGTCAGCGCCCCCACGTTCATGGTCTGGGCCGACGTCTCGGCCAGCGGGTCGAGCTCCAGGTCGAAGCGGCGCCCCGCCGGGCTCGGCGTCACGGACGCGTGCAGGACGGCGTTGGTCACCACCTCGGAGACCAGCAGCAGGGCCAGGTCGGCCTGGTCGGGCTGCATGTCCCAGGCGGCGAACGTGGCCGAGGCCAGCCGCCGTGCCTCGGAGACCATGATCGGCTCGGCCGGAAATGAGCGCTCGGAGGACGCGAGGTCATCCTGCGAGGAGCGGAACACCAGGATGGCCATGTCGTCGTCGATGTCACCGGGCACGGCGGTCTCGGCGGCCACCGCGAGCGCGTCCGCGGACGCGGACGACGCGAGCAGCGCGTCCCGCAGCATCGCCACCGCCTCGGCCTCGGTGTAGTGCCCGTCGCCGTCCGCCCGGGTCCGCCGGTCGGTCAGCCCGTCGGTGTACAGCACGAGGGCCGCGCCGGGCGGCAGGGTGACGGTCTGCTCGCGGTAGGTCGGCAGCCCGCGGATGCCGCGGCCGCGCACGCCGAGCAGCACGCCCTTGTGCCGGACCTCGAGCGGCCGCACGCCGCCGTCCAGGGCCAGCAGCGGCGCCGCGTGCCCGGCGTTGGCGAAGGTCAGCGACCGGGACCAGGCGTCGTAAATGAGGTAGATGCACGACACCGTGGGCGGGTCGCCGCCCGCGCCCACGGGGGCGGTGGACCTGACCCACTCGTCGAGCTTGCGCATGATGTCCGCAGGCGACTTCTCGTCCTGCGCGTAGGCCCGCAGCGCGGCCCGGAGCTGGCCCATGGTCGCCGCCGCCCGGGCGCCGCGGCCTTCGACGTCGCCGATCACCAGGCCGACGCGGCCGGCCGCGAGCGGGATGATGTCGTACCAGTCGCCGCCGACCTGCGTCTGGATGCCCTGTCCCTGGGTCGCCAGGGGCTTGGCGGGCACGTAGCGGAAGGCGACCTCGAGGCCGTCGAGCTCGGGCACGGAGTCGGGCAGCAGCGACTGCTGGAAGGCCAGCGCGGTGCGCCGCTCGGCCTCGAACAGCATGGCGTTGTCGATCGCGACCGCGACCCGCGAGGCGATCGCGCCGATGAGGTCGCCGTCGGATATGTCGTAGTGGGGGTCCGGCCGGTCGGTGATCCTGGACAGCGCCAGCGAGATCGCGCCGAGCAGCTCGCCGCGCGCGTACAGCGGCGAGGCGAGCACCGACGTGATCCCGACCTGGTCGGCGGCGGACATGGACTGCTCGCTCGGTGCCGGGTAGTACCCCGCCTGGGTGTCCGGGACGACGATCGTCTCGAGGCGCGCCATCGCCTGCTGCGTGAAGTGGCCGGGCGGGTACTGGATGGCCTCGCCGACCCGCGCCCAGGTGCCCGCCTGCGGTTCCCAGCCCCCGGCGTGCGCGGCGGCCCGCCTGATCAGCTTGTCGCCGCTGAACAGGTCGATGAAGCAGTGGTCGCCGAACCGGGGCACGAGGATCTGCGCCACCTGCCGGAGCGTCGCGTCGAGCTCGAGCGAGCCGGCCAGCCGCTGGCCGATCCGCTCAAGGAGGCGGAGCCGGTCGGGCTCGCGCTGCGTGTCACGCCGTCCGGCCTCGGTGATCAGCAGCACGATGCCGTCGACCTCGCCCGCGCGGGAACGCAGCGGCACGGCGAGCTCGCGGACGAACAAGAAGCTGCCGTCGCTCCGGTGCCCGGCGAACGTGTCCTCCCAGGAGGCACCGTTCAGCACCTGGCGGGTGATCTCGTCGAACCGTCCCGGCTCGCTGTCCGGCAGCAGGCCCAGGTCGCTGAGCGCCTTGCCAACCAGCGGCGAGTTGGCGAAGTCCAGCCGGAGCAGTCTGGCAACGTGTTCGTTCGAGAACACTACGTTGCCGGCCCGGTCCGCGACGATCACACCGACCTCGGCCTGGCTCAGCACAAGTTCGGCCGGCAGGCTCTCGCTCCAGCGCGTCATCGTCACGCTCCGGTCACCGAACAGTTCTCCTGGTTACTCCCTGGACACGAACACGTGCGAGGCGACCTCGGCCGGAAGATCAGCCGATTCCGCCGCATTCGCGCCTTCCTCGCCGCTTACGCGGACTCCGCCGTCAACTGCCCCGAGCAACACCTCGCGTCCGGGTTGTATCCCGGCCCGCTTCAGTTTAAGCATCAGGTCCAGATCACTTTGCAGTTGTTCCGTTATCCGGGTAACTGTGACCCTTACAGCCTCGTTGTTTCCACGCGTAACATCGATCATCGTGGAATCATGGGCCGCCGGGGCCTCGCCGGCCTCGGAGACCAGTTCGTCAAGACCGGGGATGACGTTGCCGTGCGGGCAGCGCTCCGGGTGGCCGAGCAACTCGTACAGCCGCCGCTCGACGGACTCCGAGATGACGTGCTCCCACCGGCACGCCTCGATGTGCACCTCTTCCCACGGCATCTGGATGACACTGACCAGCAGGCACTCGGCCAGCCGGTGCTTGCGCATCACCCTGGTGGCCAGCGCCCGGCCGGCGTCGGTGAGCGCCAGCTGACGGTCACCGGCCACGTGCAGCAGGCCGTCACGCTCCATGCGGGCAACCGTCTGGCTGACCGTCGGGCCGGATTGGGCAAGCCGCTCCGCGATCCGCGCCCGCAGCGGGACGATCCCCTCCTCTTCGAGTTCGAACACCGTACGGAGGTACATCTCCGTGGTGTCGATAAGCCCATGGGCAGTCACTGAAACCTTCCTCCCAACAGTAGTGATGCTACGCGCTCGCGCCACCACCGTGAGAAACCCGAGAACACCGTCGCTGGCATGCCTAAGGCGACAATCGCTCGATGGCCCAGCCGCCCTCGGAACGCCGGTAGCTCAGCCGGTCATGCAGCCGGTTCTGCCGGGACTGCCAGAACTCGATCCGGTCGGGCACGATCAGGTACCCGCCCCAGAAGTCCGGCATGGGCACCTCGGTCCCCTCCGGCCAGCGCGCGGACAGCTCGGCCACCCGGTCGTCGAGCTCGGCGCGCGACCCAAGGACGGTCGACTGCCGCGACGCCCACGCGCCGATCTGGGACAGCCAGGGCCGCGAGTGATAGTAAGGCTCGCTTTCCTCCATGCTGAGCCGCCGGGTCACCCCCTCCACGGTCACCTGGCGGCCGAGGCCGTACCAGGGGAACAGGGCGCAGCAGCGCGGATCGGCCGCGAGGTCGCGCCCCTTGCGGGACGTCCGGTTGGTATAGAACGTGAAGCCCGTGTCGTCGTGCTCCTTGAGCAGCACCGTGCGCGCGTGCGGCCCCTCGCCCACCCCGAGTGTCGTCAGCACCATCGCGTTCGGCTCGGGCAGTCCGGCCGCGACCGCCTCGTCGAACCAGACCGCGAACTGCCGCACCGGCGAGCTGTCAAGCATCTCCGGATTCAACGTCCTGTCCATAAACGCAGATTTTTACATGTGAACAGCCTGTCTTGACCGGCGACCGCGGCGATTCAATCAAGACGTTTCAAAGTCCCTACAGGGAGGCACGATGTCCGATTTCAAGCCCGGCCTCGAAGGCGTCGTCGCGTTCGAGACCGAGATCGCCGAACCCGACAAGGACGGCGGCTCGCTCCGCTACCGAGGCGTGGACATCGAGGAACTCGTTGGCCACGTGTCCTTCGAGCACGTCTGGGGACTGCTCGTCGACAACGCGTTCAACCCGGGCCTGCCGCCCGCCGAGCCGATGGAGCTTCCGGTCAGCACCGGCGACGTGCGCGTGGACGCGCAGAGCGGCGTCGCGGCGCTCGGCGCGCGCTGGGGCCTGCGCCCGCTGCTCGACATCTCGGCCGAGCAGGCCCGCGACGACGTCGGCCGGGCCTGCGCGCAGCTGCTCGCGATCATCGCCACGTCCGCCCGCGGCGCGAGCCTGCCGCCGGTGCCGCAGAAATACGTCGACGACGCGAAAACGGCCGCCGAGGCCTTCCTGACCCGCTGGCGCGGTGAGCCGGACCCCCGGCACGTCAAGGCCCTGGACGCGTACTGGGTGAGCGCCGCCGAGCACGGCATGAACGCCTCCACCTTCACCGCGCGGGTGATCGCCTCCACCGGCGCCGACGTGGCCGCCGCGCTGTCCGGCGCGGTCGGCGCGCTGTCGGGGCCGCTGCACGGCGGCGCCCCCGCCCGGGTGCTCTACATGATCGAGGAAGTCGAGCGAAGCGGCGACGCCGAAGGCTACGTGAAGTCCGTGCTCGACAGCGGCGGCCGCCTGATGGGCTTCGGTCACCGGGTGTACCGGGCGGAGGACCCCAGGGCCCGGGTGCTGCGGCGCAGCGCGAAGGAACTCGGCGCGCCCAGGTACGAGGTCGCGCTCGCGCTGGAGACGGCCGCGCTCGCCGAACTGCGCGCCCGCCGCCCGGACCGGGTGCTCGAGACCAACGTCGAGTTCTGGGCCGCGATCATGCTGGACTTCGCGCAGGTTCCCGCGGACATCACGCCCGCGATGTTCACCGCCGCGCGCACCGCCGGCTGGGGGGCGCACATCATGGAGGAGAAGCGGACCGGCCGCCTGATCCGCCCGTCCGCCCGCTACGTCGGCCCCGGCCAGCGCCCGGTGAGGGACGTGGCGGGGGCGGCGGAAATAATCGACGGGGACGCGTGACCACCGGGAGTAATCTGGGACGGTGACCAGCATCGTCATTCCCGACAACCTCAAGCCGAAGGACGGGCGGTTCGGCAGCGGCCCGACGAAGGTTCGCCCGGAGCAGGTCGCCGCGCTCGCGGCGGCGACCGAGCTAGGAACGTCGCACCGGCAGCCGCCGGTGAAGGCGGTCGTGCGGCGGGTCCGCAGCGGACTGGCTGAGCTCTTCAGTCTTCCGAACGGATTCGTGGTGGCCCTCGGCAACGGCGGCACTACCGCCTTCTGGGACGCGGCCATCTTCGGCCTGATCCAGGAGCGGTCACAGCACCTGTCGTTCGGTGAGTTCTCGACGCGGTTCGCCACGCTCACCGGGCGGGCCCCGTGGCTGAAGGAGCCGTCGGTCATCAAGGCCGAGCCGGGTACGCACCCGCGGCCGCGCGCCGAGGCCGGGATCGACGCCTACGCGCTCACCCATAACGAGACGTCCACCGGGGTCCGCATGGACATCCGCCGCCCGGCTGGCGCCGACCCCGGGGCGCTGGTCCTGGTCGACGGGACGAGCGCGGCGGGGGCGCTGCCGGTCAACCCGGCCGAGTTCGACGCGTACTACTTCGCGCCGCAGAAGGTGTTCGGCGCCGACGGCGGCCTGTGGCTCGCGCTGCTCTCCCCGGCGGCCCGCGCGCGGATCGAGGAGATCGCCGCCAGCGGCCGGTACATCCCGGAGTTCCTGTCGCTGAAGGTGGCGGTCGACAACTCCGTCAAGGACCAGACGCTGAACACGCCCGCGGTGTCGACTCTCGTGCTCCTGGCCACCCAGATCGACTGGCTGCTCGAACAAGGCGGGCTCGCGTGGGCACAGTCACGCACCAGTCGTTCGGCGGAAATCCTTTACAAGTGGGCCGAGCGGTCACCGTTCGCGACACCGTTCGTGGCCGACCCGGCGATGCGGTCGCCGGTGGTCGGCACGATCGACTTCAGCGACGCGGTGAACGCCGACGCGGTGGCCGCCGTGCTGCGGGAGAACGGGATCGTGGACACCGACTCGTACCGCAAGCTCGGCCGCAACCAGCTGCGAATCGGCCTGTTCCCCGCGGTCGAGCCCGACGACGTGGCCGCGCTGACCGCGTGCATCGACTACGTGGCCGAGCGACTCGCGTTAGTGCACGACGGAGCCGATCAGCACCACGAGCACCAGCAGCCCGAGCACGGTCGGCAGCAGCCAGCGGGGCACCTTGTTCACGGGTTCAGAGTATGTGCAGGGGGTGCCTGATGCGGCTTTTCGTTGCCCTGGCGCCGCCCGCGGCCGTCCTCGACGACCTGGACGAGGCGTGCGCGCCGCTGCGCCAGGGGCGGGCTGACCTGCGCTGGACGAGCCGTGAGCTGTGGCACGTCACGCTCGCCTTCCTGGGCGAGGTGAGCGAGGAAAGCCTCGACCGGCTGGTGCCGCGGCTCGAGCGCGCGGCCCGGCGGCACCTCGTGTTCGGCCTCAGCCTGGCGGGCGCGGGCGCGTTCCCGGGCCAGGCGCGGGCGAACGTGCTGTGGAGCGGGCTGTCCGGCGACATGAGGGCCCTGGGCGAGCTGGCGATGTCGGTGAGCGCGGGCGCCCGGCGCGCCGGCGCGCCGCCGCCGGACGCGCGCCGCTACCGGCCGCACGTAACCCTCGCCCGCTGCCGGATGCCCGCGGACGTCCGCTCGATCGTGAGTGGCCTGTCCGGCCATCAGGGGCCGGTCTGGCCGGTGGAGGAGATCTACCTGATCCGCAGCACGCTCGGCGGCCACCAGCCGCGCTACGAGGCCGTGGGGACCTGGAAGCTCAAGGCGGCCTAACCCCTAGGACTGGCTGATTTTCTCCAGGATCGGGGCCGCGGCGCGCAGGATCTGGCGCTCGTCCGGGGTGAGCTCCTGCAGCCGCTGCGCCAGCCAGGCCTCGCGGCGGCGGCGGACCCGCTGGACCACGTCCCGGCCTTCGTCGGTCACCGTGAGGACGACCTGCCTGCGGTCGGTGGCGTGCGGTTCGCGCTTGACCAGGCCGCGCTCCTCAAGCACCGCGATCACCCGCGTCATCGACGGCGGCTGGACCTTCTCGTGCTCGGCGAGCTCGCCCGGGGTCATGGAGTCGTGCCGCGCGAGCGCCGCCAGCGCCGCGAGCTGGATGTCGGAGAGGACGGTCTCAGTGCCGCCGAGTCCGAGGCGCTCCACGCGGAGACGCCGCGCGAGCCTGCTGATCGAAATCCGCATAGCGGTCGCCAGCACCGCGTCCGTTTGCATAGCAGCCTCAGGCATCCACCAAGTACATCATGACTGGGCAGGAGGCATAAGCGGGTCGCGTAGCCTTATTCCGTGAGCCAGAGTCGGCAGGTCGGTCCCGAAGAGGGGCGCCCGGCGCCACCACCCAGGGAGGCGGACGACCGCCAGGTGACCCTGGTGGTCACGCTCGGCTGGGTGCTGGCGCTCGTCGTGCTGGTTTCCGTGCGCAGCGCGCTGCCCGCCGACGTGCGCTGGTGGATCTGGACGTGCGTCTGCGGAGTGGTGATGGGCCTGTTCGGGCTCTGGTACGTGCCGTTCCTCAAGCGCAAGCGGGAACGGGTCGCGGCGGAGCGCGCCGCGGTCGCTGAGCGTCAGCTCTCCTCTGGGTACGTTTCCCGTGACAGCGGCTCGAATACGGTCTCCTCGACCGAGACGCCGGGCAAGTCCACCAGGTCATAACCGAACTCGTCGATCACCGGCGCGGTCGCCCGCGCGGTCGACCCGGTGAGCACCGCCTCGGAATGGGCGCCGCAGCCGTGGTCCGCCGAGACGACCCGGCCATCGTCCGGGGCGAAGGCGTTACCGCAGGCGCCGAAGAGCCGGCCGAGCGAGCCGCTCAGCGAGACAAAGAACCCGCAGCTCACGCAGTTGGCCGGGGCGGCGTGGGAAAGCGGCGTGCGCGGGCCGTGGTCGCTCTCGTACCAGCGCTCGGCCGTGTCGTCGCGCCCATAGGCCGACAGCACCCGGGAGCGGCCCGCGGCGGGCATCTCCTCCGCTATCCGCGGCCCCGCGTCCTCGTCTTCCGCGTCGGTCCTGGGCCGGAACCAGTCGGTCACCGCGTCGTCGCCGTCGAGTGTGACGAACGGAACAAGGCGCTCATCGTCCGGGCTGGCGGGCAGCAGGTCGCCGATCCCGACGTCGCCGGGGCGCAGCCGGTCCTGCCAGGGCACCCACGCGGGCGCGAGCAGCGCGTCCGGGCCGGGCAGCAGCACGCTCTCGTCCACGGTCACGATCTTGGACCTGGGCGCGCGGGCCACGGTGACCGCCCACCGCCAGGCCCCGTAGGCCGGGTCCGCACACTGGAAGAAATGGGTGACCACGCGATCGGCCACGGCCTCAACGCCCAGGTGGTCACCGATCGTGTCCCCGCCACCCCGGCCACTTCGGTCAGGGCCTGCCTGGCCAGGTCAACGGCGTCCGCGCACACCTGGTCGGGGTCTTTCGCGCGGCTTCTTATCGTGCTCACGACTGCCAATTCTCACTCCCAGAGCGTGCACCGCGAAGGCCGGCCCGGCCGGATCTCCGCCATAGGGCTCGTCGCAGTGCCGCAGAGCAAGAATACTGTGATCTCTGCGCACATCCTACGTACAGCCCTCTGACCTGCAACGATGTCTTTCGGTTGGTCACTGCGCGGCCCTCAGTTCCGTCACAGTTCCGGCGGACGAAACCGGGCGCAGCTTGAACAGCGTACGGTCGATCGCGGTACGCGCCTGCTTGAACATGGCCTCGGTGGTGTGGCCGTACACGAGGAACGTCACCGGCAGGCCCTTACGGCTGTGCCCCATGAAGTCCATGACCGCAACGCCCGGTACGCCAGCCTCCTGCAACGTCGTTGAAAAGAAGTGCCTCAACGCGTGCGACCCGTTCTCACGCCCGGCGCTTGAGTAGCGCGTGATCTTGTTTTCGTCCTTGATCGGCTTGGGGGCGATGCCGACCCGCGACAGCGCAGGCAGCCACACGCCACGGTTATAGGACGATGCCAGGATGGCTTTTCCGTGGGTCCGCGGATCGTCGCCGTGCCAAACGAACAGCAGTCGCACGGTAACCGGATCGTCGGCCAAGGTGCCATCCTCGTTCAGCCAGGGCAACGTGACCTCGACCGAAGGGTATTTCTTCGACGTGCTCCTGAACGGCCGCCTTGACGCCGCGCGACACCGGAACCACGCGCGTCTTGCCGCCCTTCGGCAGCTTGAAGTATGTCTTTCCGTTGATCCGCACAACCTGACGGCAGACGGTCACCTTGCCGGTTTCAAAGTCGAAGTCATCCTCGCTCAGGCCGAACGCGCATCCTTGCCGTAGCCCTAGGCCAGCCTCGACCACAGGGATAGCCCGGTACGGGTCGGGGTGTTCATCGATGACCTTCCAGACTCGGGACACCTCCCACAGTTCACGCTCCTTTTGCTCAGGGTCCGGAACGGGAACGATCTTTGACCGCGCGGGGTTGTCGCGCCGCATCTTGTCTTCAACGGCCAGGTCGAAGACACCCGCGACGATGAAGTACGCCATTGCCTGTTTGCCATCGCTGAGCTTCGCAATGGTGCCGAAGCGCAGCCACTCAGCCACGTCGGACGGTTTGACCGACTTGACGAGGCGATGGCCCGAACGTCGGCTTGATCTGGTTGCGGTACACCGATTCATACTGTGTCCGGGTCGAGGCCCCCAGGACGCGCAGCCTCAGCCACTTCAAGAACAGGTCATCGAACTTGTTCTTGCCGGCGTCGGGCTCGATGTACTCCCCGCGCTCCGCGTCGCCTTCCATCTTCTTGGCGTAGCTCCTCGGCGGCTTCTTTCTTCGTCGAACGCCTTGGTCTTCTCGTTGCCGTCAGGGTCGAACCAGCACGCGAGCCATCGCTTAGCATCCTTGTTCCCGCCGTTGTCGGGGTGCTTGCTGGTCTTGCGCTTCTCGATGACCGTTTTGCCGTCCGCGCCCTTGATCTTGACCTCGGAAACCCATAGGTCTTTCACCCTGGCCATCGAGTCTTCGTCCTCGGCATCTGACGTTAGGTGTAGGTAGGCATACTGAAAGGCATAGTGAACGAAATCGCCAGGGATGCCGAGACGGTGCACTTCGCGCGCAACTTCCTTGATCGCGTCCATGAGCTTGGGGTTGCGCTCTACCGGGTTAAACATCCGCTCTGGCGGCCGGTCCGGTCGGTTCTCTCGCCTGAACCATCGCTCTCGATCGTCCTCGATCACAAGCTGCAACTCGGGTGCGTCGAAACCACGGTCTAGCGGATGCTCGCCTAGCGCCCACAGCCACGCAGCAAGCTCGGAGACCCGATAGTCCGGCGTGACGTCGTAGGGCTTTTCGCCATCGGCAGTCTTGGGAAGCAGCAGCCTGTTCGGTGTCGCTCGGAGTGCGAGCGCGAACGCCACCAGGTCGTCAACATCGATGCGACGCTTGGCCTCTTCCGTCTTGCTGACCGCCGACCGCGTGACCGGACGGCCTAGGCGTTTTACCGCCGCAGCTAGCTCAGTCTGGTTGAGGCCGCGTGCCTCCCTCAGCCCCTTGATGTTCTGCGCGACACGCTGACCGACCGGGCCTATCTCGTTGCTAGCCCGATTGGGCTTCGCGTCCTCTCCCGATTTGTCTTGTTCCATGATAGAACACTAGCGGTCTTTCTTGACACATCGCAACCCCCCTCGATAACGTGATCTTGATGTTCTGTCATGACTCACGAGTGTTCTAAGAAGGAACAACGATGACGCTAGCGACCAAGAGGCCACCGACCGGCGCAAAGCCGGAGCCGCTTGCGTCCACTGCCGACGTTGCCGGAGTGCTGGGCATCCCCGAAAAAACCCTTGTCGAGTGGCGGTCGCGCGGGCTAGGCCCCGACTACCTGAAGGTGGGGAAGTACGTCCGTTACCGGTGGTCTGCGGTCAACGCATGGCTCGATGGGCGAGAGATCGCCGCTGGCGTTCGCTGATCGCCTGACTGTGAGCCTGGCGAGAGTGCGCCACAGGAAGCGCAGCCCATGATCATCCACCGTTCCTATCCGAGCACCCAATACACCGTCATTCCGAACGCCACCCTGCGAGACCCCAAGCTGAGCTATGAGGCCCGCGGCGTCCTGGTCGAACTCCTGAGCCGACCGGATGACTGGTCAGCCAATGCCGACTCCCTGGCCGATATCGCACGTTCACAGCGCGGCGAGATAGGAGAAGGCCGGCGGAGGATCCGCGCCGCGTTCGCGTCCCTCGAAGCGGCCGGTTACCTATGGCGCGTCCGTCTTCGGACCAAGCGCGGCCACATGGTGACCGAGATACATGTCTATGACACTCCGCAGACCGACGACACACGGTCTGGTACGTCGGTGCGACCTGCGCAAATATCAGTATCCGCAGGTCGCACCGACGTACCAGACGTGCGGTACGTCGGTGGTGACGGCACCGACGACACAGCCCGTGGTACGTCGGTGCCACCTGCGCAGACGTCAGTTTCCGCAGATCGCACCGACGTACCGCTCACCGACGCGTCGGTGAGCGGTACGTCAATAGGAAGTAAAGAGAACGAAGTAACAGAAGTACCTCTCTCTCCGCGTCCGGGCAGCCTGCATGCGGCGCTCAATGCCGTGGTCCCCGGCGTCACGGAGAGAGAGACGAAACTCGCGCTAAAGGAGATCAAGAGCCGGCCCGGCGTCAGATCAGCCGTCGCAGTGCTCCGTACCGAGATCCAGAACGGCGGCGCCCCTGATCTGATCGCCAAGATCCGCCGCGACGAGGCGGTCACGACCACCAGCGGCTTGCCGCCTCTGTGCGGTGAGTGTGACAACCGCTGGATCTACGACGAGCAAGAGCGCCCCATGCACTGCCCAAGGTGTCATCCAGGAGCCCAAACCCGCCAAAGAGAACCACAGACGATATGACCGCGAGCGATCAGAGCAAGAGTCCCGCCGAGAGGCGCCGCCTCGAAACGCTGGAGACCACGTGGGCAACACGGACACAGGTTGGCGCCATCCACGGAGAGTTTCGCCGTATAGGAGTTCGGCAACGTGATGAACGATTGATGATCTCCGCGACACTGCTGGATCTTGACGACCTCGGGTCAACCTCGGAGCTCACGATGGGGGAGGCAGGGAAACTAGTTCGACTCCTTCGGGACACACGTGACCGCGCAGAACTCGAGCAACGCATTGACGCGGCGACCCGCGGACGATCCAACGTCTTCGCCACCATGCTGCATGTCATTGCGGGCATCTTGAACGGTTCTGCGTAACGCGTCTAACCCACCGGCGTCGAGGACCGCGCTCCGACCGGCGCCAGCACGTCGAGGGCGATCACGGTCGAGGCCCGCGCCCTCAACCCGCGCCAGGACGTCGAGGGCCACCGCCGTCGAGGACCGCCCCCGACCGGGCCAGCTGGTCGAGGCGACCGCGGTCGAGGCCCGCGCGCCGACCCGGGCCAGCTGGTCGAGGCGACCGCGGTCGAGGCCCGCCCCGACCCGCGCCAGCACGTCGAGGGCCATCACGGTCGAGGACCGCGCGCCGACCGGCGCCAGGACGTCAAGGCGACCGCGGTCGAGGCCCGCGCGCCGACCCGGGCCAGGACGTCGAGGTGACCGTGGTCGAGGCCCGCGCCGACCGGCGCCAGCATGTCGAGGACCGCCGCGGTCGAGGCCCGCCCTCGACCGGCGCCAGGACGTCGAGGGCCACCGCGGTCGAGGACCGCGCGCCGACCGGCGCCAGGACGTCGAGGCGACCGCGGTCGAGGACCGCGCCCCGACCGGCGCCAGCACGTCGAGGGCGACCGCCGTCGAGATCCGCCCTCGACCCGCGCCAGCTGGTCGAGGCCACCACGGTCGAGATCCGCCCCCGACCGGCGCCAGCTGGTCGAGGCCACCACGGTCGAGGACCGCGCGCCGACCCGCGCCAGCACGTCGAGGCGACCGCGGTCGAGGACCGCGCCGACCGGCGCCAGCACGTCGAGGCCACCGCCGTCGAGGACCGCGCGCCGACCCGCGCCAGCACGTCGAGGCGACCGCCGTCGAGGACCGCGCCCCGACCGGCGCCAGCACGTCGAGGCCACCACGGTCGAGGCCGCCCTCGACCCGCGCCAGCACGTCGAGGCCATCGCCGTCGAGGACCGCGCCCGACCGGCGCCAGCACGTCGAGGCCACCACGGTCGAGGACCGCGCGCCGACCCGCGCCAGCACGTCGAGGGCGACCGCCGTCGAGGCCGCCCTCGACCCGCGCCAGCACGTCGAGGCCACCGCCGTCGAGATCCGCCCCCGACCCGCGCCAGGACATCGAGGCCACCACGGTCGAGGACCGCGCCCGACCCGCGCCAGCACGTCGAGGCCACCGCCGTCGAGGCCGCCCTCGACCGGCGCCAGCACGTCGAGGCGACCGCCGTCGAGATCCGCCCTCGACCCGCGCCAGCACGTCGAGGCCACCACGGTCGAGGACCGCGCGCCGACCCGCGCCAGCACGTCGAGGGCGACCGCCGTCGAGGCCCGCCCCTCGACCCGCGCCAGCACGTCGAGGCCACCACGGTCGAGGACCGCGCCCCGACCCGCGCCAGGACATCGAGGCCACCACGGTCGAGGCCCGCGCCGACCCGCGCCAGCACGTCGAGGCCACCGCCGTCGAGATCCGCCCTCGACCCGCGCCAGCACGTCGAGGCCACCACGGTCGAGGACCGCGCCCCGACCCGCGCCAGCACATCGAGGGCCACCGCGGTCGAGGACCGCGCCCCGACCGGCGCCAGCACGTCGAGGCCACCGCCGTCGAGATCCGCCCCCGACCCGCGCCAGCACGTCGAGGCCACCACGGTCGAGGACCGCGCCCCGACCCGCGCCAGGACATCGAGGCCACCGCGGTCGAGATCCCCGCGCCGACCGCGCCAGGACATCGAGGCCACCGCCGTCGAGATCCGCCCTCGACCCGCGCCAGCACGTCGAGGCCACCGCCGTCGAGGACCGCCCTCAACCCGCGCCAGCACGTCGAGGGCCACCGCGGTCGAGATCCCCGCCCCGACCGGCGCCAGCTGGTCGAGGCGACCGCGGTCGAGGACCGCGCGCCGACCGGCGCCAGGACGTCGAGGCCACCGTGGTCGAGGCCCGCGCGCCGACCGGCGCCAGGACGTCGAGGCCACCGCCGTCGAGGACCGCGCGCCGACCGGCGCCAGCACGTCGAGGGCGACCGCGGTCGAGATCCGCCCCCGACCGGCGCCAGCACGTCGAGGCCACCGCCGTCGAGGACCGCGCGCCGACCGGCGCCAGGACGTCGAGGCCACCGCGGTCGAGGACCGCGCCTCGACCGGCGCCAGCACGTCGAGGGCGACCGCCGTCGAGATCCGCCCCCGACCCGCGCCAGCTGGTCGAGGCGACCGCCGTCGAGGACCGCGCGCCGACCGGCGCCAGCACGTCGAGGGCGACCGCGGTCGAGGACCGCGCCGACCGGCGCCAGCACGTCGAGGCCACCGCCGTCGAGGACCGCGCGCCGACCGGCGCCAGCACGTCGAGGCGACCGCCGTCGAGGACCGCGCCCCGACCGGCGCCAGCACGTCGAGGGCGACCGCGGTCGAGGACCGCGCCGACCGGCGCCAGCGCGTCGAGGCCACCGCCGTCGAGGACCGCGCGCCGACCGGCGCCAGCACGTCGAGGCGACCGCCGTCGAGGACCGCGCCCCGACCGGCGCCAGCACGTCGAGGCCACCACGGTCGAGATCCGCCCTCGACCCGCGCCAGCGCGTCGAGGCCACCGCCGTCGAGGACCGCGCCCCGACCGGCGCCAGCACGTCGAGGCGACCACCGTCGAGATCCGCCCTCGACCCGCGCCAGCACGTCGAGGCGACCGCCGTCGAGATCCGCCCTCGACCCGCGCCAGCACGTCGAGGCCACCGCCGTCGAGATCCGCCCTCGACCGGCGCCAGCTCGTCGAGGCCACCGCCGTCGAGGACCGCGCGCCGACCCGCGCCAGCGCTCGAGGCCACCACGGTCGAGGACCGCGCGCCGACCCGCGCCAGCACGTCGAGGCCACCGCGGTCGAGATCCGCCCTCGACCCGCGCCAGCTGGTCGAGGCGACCGCGGTCGAGGCCCGCGCCGACCGGCGCCAGGACGTCGAGGCGACCACGGTCGAGGACCGCGTAAACGGAACATCGCCGCTGACAAGTCGGATCGGCGCCGCCCCGAATACCGGGAAAACAGCGGCCGGGACCGCAAATGGCGCCAAAGGTTCAACTTGATTTCGCAACTTGCGCCTGTGCGCATTTCGGGCATTAATGCCGGGGAAGATCTGAGGCGGCCGTCCGGCTAGCAGCCGACATGTGAGCCGCGGTGACCGGCCCGCGCCTGGACATCGAGGGCGACTGCGGTTGAGGACCGCGCTCGACCGGCGCCAGCACGCCGGGGCGACTACGGCCGAGATCCGCGCCGGCGCGTATCGAGGGGGTTTTCCGCGACACTCGCGGAAAATTTCGGGCCATATCGTCCCGAGTGGTTTTTCAGGAGGGTTTCCGCCCCTCCTGTGCCTGTTACGTTCACGAGCACGCAGGGCTGATACTGGTCTCGTGACGTTGCAAGCGGCTATCTCCTGTGGTTTTTGCGGCGGCCCGGTAGCCAAAACCGGTCGGGGCGGCAAGCCTCAACGGTACTGTTTGAGACCCTGCCGGCAGGCCGCGTATCGGGACAGGAAAGCACAGAAGCGCCCAGCGGCCCCTAGCGCCTTCCCTACCGCCCGCATCCGCCGAGAGGCCGCCCGTAGCGCCTGTGACGTCCCTAAGCCCCTGGGGGAAGCACCTCGCGGATTATGCGCGCCGCCCGCCTGCGTCCCGCTGCATGGACTGCGGGGGCATTGCATCGCAGATATGGCGGCTCTCTGGCTTGCACGGCGAATCAATCCGGCTCGTGCTATGCCGCCGTTGCGCGCCGCGACGGCCCGGGAACATCGGCTGTGACTCGCGCGGCGTGCTCTGGTCAGCGTCCATGGTGAACGTCATCACTCGCTAAACACCTTTTCGTTACGGTGAACGTTACGTTCACCGTTGGAATGCAGGCCACCACCGCACTACTACTCCACGAGGAGACGATGATGACCAGCGTGCCCAGTTCCCGCGTCCACGCGCAGCTCAGTGACGCCTACCGGCATATGGCCAGGTTCTATCGGCCGTGTGCGCCAAGCGATGGGCTCGGCAACATCACGGTCCCAACCCATGAGCTGGACCTGGAAACCGAGTGCAACGACTACGCGGCAGGGTGGTCGACGGAAGAGAAGACCGGAACCTACCGCGTGGGCTCCCCGAACCTGGGAGACCGGCGGCGCTGGTCTACGTCATTGAGGCCGCCCGGAACATCTGCGGTATGGCCCCGGGCAACGCGCGGAAACTGCTTGAAATGGCGCTGCAAGAGCTGGAAGGCAAGGAAAACCGCTCCAACATAGGGGGCTAAAAACCGCAGCCACCCTCGACATACTGGCGTCCGGTCGGCGCGCCCTCGACCGCGGTGGCCTCACCAGCTGGCGCCCGGTCGGGCGCGTCCTCGACGTCCTGCGCCCGTCGAGGCGGCCTCACGCGTCCTTCGACGTGCTGGCGCCGGTCGAGCGCGGATCTCGACGGCGGTGGCCTCGACATGCTGGCGCCGGTCGAGGCGCGGGCCTCGACCGCGGTCGCCCTCGACGTCCTGGCGCCCGGTCGAGGGCGGCCCTCGACCGCGGTTGCCTCGACATGCTGGCGCCGGTCGGGCGCGGTCCTCGACGGCGGTGGCCTCGACGAGCTGGCGCCCGGTCGAGGGCGGATCTCGACCACGGCGGTCCTCACATGCTGCGCCGGTCGCGCGGCCTCACCACGGTGGCCCTCGACGACCGAGCGCCCGGTCGGTGCGTCCTCACCGCGCGTCCTCACGTCCTGCGCCGTCGAGGCGATCTCACCACGGTGCCTCACGTCCTGCCCTCGCGGGCCTCCACCACGGTGGCCCTCGACCTGCTGGCGCCGGTCGGCGCGGATCTCCACCGCGATCGCCTCGACATGCTGGCGCCCGGTCGAGGGCGGATCTCGACGGCGGTGGCCTCGACGTGCTGGCGCCCATCAGGGCATCTCGACCATGGTGGCCTCGACGTCCTGGCGCGGGTCGAGGGCGGATCTCGACCACGGTGGCCTCGACGTGCTGGCGCGGGCCTCGACCACGGTCGCCCCGACGTCCTGGCGCCGGTCGGGGCGCGGTCCTCGACCGCGGTCGCCCTCGACATGCTGGCGCCCGGGTCGAGGCGCGGACCTCGTTCGCGGTCGCCTCGACGTCCTAGCGCGGGTCGGCGCGGTCCTCGACCGCGGTCGCCTCGACCAGCTGGCGCCGGTCGGCGCGGTCCTCGACGGCGGTCGCCTCGACCAGCGGGCGCCGGTGAAGGGGCAGTCCTCGACCGCGGTCGCCTCGACGTCCCGGCCCCGGTCGAGGGCGGATCTCGACCGCGGTGGCCTCACCAGCTGGCGCCGGTCGGGGCGGCTTTCGACCGCGGCCCTCGACGTCCCGGCCCCGGTCGAGGGCGGTCCTCGACCGCGGTCGCCTCGACCAGCTGGCCCCGGTCGAGCGCGGATCTCGACCGCGGTCGCCTCGACCAGCTGGCCCCGGTCGAGCGCGGATCTCGACGGCGGTCGCCTCGACCAGCTGGCCCCGGTCGAGGGCGGATCTCGACCGCGGTGGCCTCGACGTGCTGGCGCCGGTCGAGCGGTGGCCTCGACCACGGTCGCCTCGACCAGCTGGCGCCGGTCGGGCGCGGTCTCGACCACGGTCGCCCCGACCAGCTGGCCCCGGTCGGGGGCGGATCTCGACGGCGGTCGCCTCGACGTGCTGGCGCGGTTCCATCGACCATGGTGGCCCCTCGACGTCCTGGCGCCCGGTCGATGGCGGTGGCCCTCGACATGCTGGCGCCGGTCGGCGCGGGCCTCGACCACGGTGGCCCTCGACGTCCTGGCGCCCGGTCGAGGGCGGATCTCGACCACGGTGGCCTCGACGTGCTGGCTGCCCCGGTCGGTGCGGTCTTCGACGGCGGTCGCCTCGACATGCTGGCGCCAGTCGGCGCGGGCCTCGACCACGGTCGCCCTCGACATGCTGGCGCCCGGTCGAGGGCGGATCTCGACCACGGTCGCCTCGACGATCCTGGCGCCGGTCGGGCGCGGGCCTCGACCATGGTGGCCCTCGACGTCCTGGCGGCCGGTCGATGGCGGACCTCACCACGTCGCCCCGACGTCCTGCGCCGTCGGCGCGGCCTCACCTGTGGCCCTCGACATGCTGGCGCCAGTCGGCGCGGGCCTCGACCCACGGTCGCCCCGACGTCCTGGCGCCGGTCGAGGCGCGGTCCTCGACGGCGGTCGCCCTCGACATGCTAGTGATGCCGGTCGCTTTCGCCTACGTAGCGTCGGCCGCTGGGCCGACCAGCCGACACAAGCTCACGTCTGCGCAATACATCTCGTTTTCGCGGGCCTCTCGCACTTGGCCGGCGAGTTCGGTCACCCGACACGGCGTGCCGCGCAACGCATTTCGCAGGTCGCCGACCCGGCCGCGGATGTTGGCGAGTTCCTCGCTGACGGTGCCGAGAACGTAGGCCGCTGCCTCGCGGGTCTCGTCCGCTTCTGGCTGCCCGTGCGGGTCATCGAAGGCCAGCTCGTACCCCTGCGGGTAGATCTTGTCGCAGCCCCATCCGGTTACCACCAAGACGGGAGAGCCGACCGGGTAGCCGCGGGCGCACTCGGCAGCCGTCGGCATCCGCGCCGCGACGGTCACAGCGTGGCCGACGTGAATCGTCCTCTTCCCCTGGGCTTGCTGGTCTGCGTAGGTCGTCGTCTCCGTCTGGACGTGCTGGTCTGTGATGCTCGTCATTGCTGGTCATTCCCGTTCTGCCATCACTCGCGGTACGCGAGAAAAGGGGATTTGATGCCGCCGGGCGGCGCGGGAGTGGCCACACGTCGCCCGGCGGCGCTTGATCCGCCCGCGGCAGGGGCGGGAGCCTGCCGCGGGCGGGGCGCTCGGATGCCGTCCATGACAGCCCGACCTGTTAAACGACTGGCGCTGAGTCGTCGGCGGGCGCCACCTGCTCTGCGAGGGCGGCGGCATTGTCCGTGAGCCAGTTCAGGAGCTGGACTCGGTTCCGGGCGCCAGTCTTGGCGTAAATGTGGGACAGGTGCGTATCCACGGTGCGGGACGACACGTACAACAGCCTCGCGATGTCCACCGTCCGCAGTCCCCTGCCCGCAAGCAGCGCTATCTCAAGCTCACGGTTCGTAAGCGGCAGGGACGCCGCCGCCTTGACCTCAGCGGCCCGCAACGCGGTCATGCGGGCCACTTCTCACTTGCCCAGTCGCACAGGTCGCCCAAGCGTTCTTCCTCGTGCCGACCGCCTTCCCAGATGAGTATGTGTTTGTCGTCAACCGCTACTGGCTTGATCCACCTGATGCCTCCGATCCTGGCGAGAATCGAATGCATTAGCGTGACGTCGTCGCGCCACACTTCTGCTGTGTACGGCCCCATCACGGCGCCCCGTCGAATCGGGCCTTTAGGTAGTCGACGAGGTGACCAAGCCGGAAGCGCGACACGGTGACCGGCGTCCCGTCGATCCGCGGATCTGCATCGGTTTCGATCCACGTCGCTGTCTGGTCGGTCACGCCCGCCATTCCCGGCCGGAGCCAGGTGACATGTGGATGATCCTTCAGGAACGCTTGCATTCGCTGAACATCGTCTGTTAGCCCGCCGGCGTTAGCCAGTGGCACCGCCTCGCGCGCTCTGCCGTTTATGACAGCGCCCCCGGTTGGGCCATCCGCCGTAAAGAGCGCATCATCTTGCCGTGCGGTATCGGCAGCCTGCTGCGCTGCCTCGTCCATCCGTCACTCCCGTCAGTAGCTGTTGAGTGACAGACAACGTAGAACGATTCTGAACGCGTAACTTTCCTAGCGGAAAGTCTGGGGAAATTGCCTTAGAACTTGCGTCAGATGAGGCCCATGCGCCAGGCGAGGCCGCGCAGTTCCCGGCCACCTGCCTTGCGCCTGGCCTCGTCCAGCATGTTCCGCACCAGGTCGCGCAGCATCGGGTTATTGAGCACCTGCGCCGGTGACAGGTGCTCGGCGCGCCGGAACGCCTCGACTGCCCGAACGTCGTTGCCCTGCATGGCCAACGCGCGGCCCACCTCCATGGCAAGCGCGCCGCGACGATTGTTCGATGCCAGTGCACGGGGCTCGACTACCGAAGCGTACTCAAGCGCCTGCTCGGCATTACCAGCCTCCACGGCAAGGCTGGTCCGCCAGACCCCAACGTTGGACACTCCGAATAGCTCCCAAGCATCGGGCTCGTCACCGAGTGCCCTCGCGATCCTGGCCGCCTCGGCGCCGTGATCGTCGGCGCTCGCGTGATTGCCGACTACCGCATGGGCCAGGGCCGCCGACAGGTGAAGCATGCCGTAAACCTCGCTGGCCATCCGCGACTGGCCAGACAGGGGCTCGAACTTGTCGGCCACTTGGGGCATCGTCATAAGCGCACGGGGCTTGTTGGTCGATGACCTGGAGTGGGCCATTTCGTAAGCCGCTGCCGCTTCCCATACCGGGTCGCCCAGGAGCGCCGCCGCCTGCCTGCCTCGCTCGGCCGCGACCCAGGCCAGGTCAGGCTGAGAAGCGTAGCGCAGGGTGATTACCGCCGTGGCGGTCGCGGTCACCATCAGCCGAAGCGCCTCCTCACGATCGGCACCGTCCGCCGTGGCGGACTGCACCTCAAGCTCCCCGATCAGTGACGGGAGCACCGCTAGGAGTTCGTCATACCGCGACCATCGCAGGGATGCGTCTGCCTGATCGTTCAGACTCCGAAGAACGGACACGGGCCGCGCGGGGATGTCCGGCGGGTCGTCCGGCGAGGCATCGAGCAGCACCGAGCGTAGCGGCATCAGGTCCCATGCCTGGCGTCCTGCCTGGATCTCGGGCGCTGGCTCACCGAGTAGCGTGTCGGCGGAAACGCCTAGCACCTCCGCCAGCGACGCGATGTCGGCCCGTTTGTCGAGAGGAATGCGACCGTTCTCGACTTTCGACAGCCAGGATTCCGAGTGGCCGACCAGCCCGGCAGCTTGGGCCAGTTTGAGGCCCTTCGCGCGCCGTGCTCTGCGGACGGCAAGCCCTATGCTGTTCGTGCTAACATCCATGCCGAGACCCTGCCTCGATGTCGTGTGAACCTTCGCAAGTCCCACGATAGCGCGGCGGGGTCTAGCTGTTTCGCTCTCCAGCTCTCCTAATGTGTCCTGATACCGGGGGCGCGGATCTCGACCGTGGTCGCCCCGGCGTCCTGGCGCCGGTCGGGGCGCAGATCTCGACGGCGATGGCCCTCGACATGCTGGCGCCCGGTCGGCGCGGGCCTCGACCACGGTCGCCCCGACATGCTGGCGCCCGGTCGGGGGCGGATCTCGACGGCGGCGGGGCCTCGACCGCGGTCCCCTCGACGTCCTGGCGCCCGGTCGAGGGCGGATCTCGACCATGGTGGCCCCGGCGTGCTGGCGCCCGGTCGGGGCGCGGGCCTCGACCGCGGTGGCCCTCGACGTGCTGGCGCCCGGTCGGGCGCGGTCCTCGACCGGCGGTCGCCTCGACGTGCTGGCGCCCGGTCGGCGCGGTCCTCGACCGCGGTCGCCCTCGACGTCCTGGCGCCGGTCGGCGCGCGGTCCTCGACCGCGGTCGCCTCGACGTCCTGGCGCCCGTCGGGGCGGTCCTCGACCGCGGTGGCCTCGACGTGCTGGCGCCGGTCGGCGCGGGCCTCGACCGCGGTCGCCTCGACGTGCTGGCGCCGGTCGGCGCGGTCCTCGACCGTGGTCGCCCTCGACGTGCTGGCGCCGGTCGGCGCGGTCCTCGACCGCGGTCGCCTCGACGTCCTGGCGCCGGTCGGGGCGCGGTCCTCGACCGCGGTCGCCTCGACGTGCTGGCGCGGTCGGGGGCGGGCCTCGACCATGGTGGCCCTCGACGTCCTGGCGCCGGTCGGGGGCGGTCCTCGACCGCGGTGGCCCTCGACCAGCTGGCGCCGGTCGGCGCGCGGGCCTCGACCGCGGTGGCCCTCGACGTCCTGGCGCCCGTCGAGGCGCGGGCCTCGACCGCGGTCGCCTCGACGTCCTGGCGCCCGGTCGGGGGCGGTCCTCGACCGCGGTCGCCCTCGACGTCCTGGCGCCGGTCGGGGGCGGTCCTCGACCACGGTCGCCTCGACGTCCTGGCGCCGGTCGGGGCGCGGGCCTCGACCACGGTGGCCCTCGACGTCCTGGCGCCCGGTCGAGGGCGGTTCTCGACCACGGTGGCCCTCGACGTGCTGGCGCCGGTCGGGGCGCGGGCCTCGACCGCGGTCGCCCTCGACCAGCTGGCGCCGGTCGGCGCGCGGGCCTCGACCGCGGTGGCCCTCGACGTCCTGGCGCCCGGTCGAGGGCGGATCTCGACCGCGGTCGCCTCGACGTCCTGGCGCCCGGTCGGGGCGCGGGCCTCGACGGCGGTCGCCCTCGACGTCCTGGCGCCCGTCGAGGCGCGGGCCTCGACCGCGGTCGCCTCGACGTCCTGGCGCCGGTCGAGGGCGGATCTCGACCGCGGTGGCCCTCGACGTCCTGGCGCCCGGTCGAGGGCGGGTCTCGACCGCGGTCGCCTCGACGTCCTGGCCCCGGTCGAGGGCGGATCTCGACCGTGGTGGCCTCGACGTGCTGGCGCCGGTCGGGGCGCGGTCCTCGACGGCGGTCGCCTCGACGTCCTGGCGCCGGTCGAGGGCGGATCTCGACCATGGTGGCCTCGACGTCCTGGCGCCGGTCGGGGGCGCGGGCCTCGACCGGCGGTCGCTCGACGTCCTGGCGCCCGGTCGTGCGCGGTCCTCGACCGCGGTCGCCTCGACGTCCTGGCGCCGGTCGGGGGCGGTCCTCGACCGCGGTCGCCTCGACGTCCTGGCGCCGGTCGGGGCGGTCCTCGACCACGGTGGCCCTCGACGTCCTGGCGCGCGGTCGGCGCGGTCCTCGACCACGGTCGCCCCGACGTGCTGGCGCGCGGTCGGGGCGCGGTCCTCGACCACGTCGCCCTCGACGTCCTGGCGCCCGGTCGGGGCGGGTCCTCGACCGCGGTGGCCCTCGACGTCCTGGCCCCGGTCGAGGGCGGATCTCGACCGTGGTGGCCCTCGACCAGCTGGCGCCGGTCGGCGCGCGGGCCTCGACCGCGGTGGCCCTCGACGTCCTGGCGCCCGGTCGAGGCGCGGGCCTCGACCGCGGTGGCCTCGACGTCCTGGCGCCCGGTCGGGGCGGTCCTCGACCGCGGTCGCCTCGACCAGCTGGCGCCGGTCGGGCGCGGGCCTCGACCACGGTGGCCCTCGACGTCCTGGCGCCCGGTCGGCGCGGTCCTCGACCGCGGTCGCCCTCGGCGTGCTGGCGCCCGGTCGGGCGCGGGCCTCGACCACGGTGGCCCTCGACGTCCTGGCGCCCGGTCGGCGCGGTCCTCGACCACGGTGGCCTCGACCAGCTGGCGCCCGGTCGGCGCGGTCCTCGACCACGGTCGCCTCGACGTGCTGGCGCCGGTCGAGGGGCGGTCCTCGACCGCGGTCGCCTCGACGAGCTGGCGCCCGTCGGGCGCGGTCCTCGACCACGGTCGCCTCGACCAGCTGGCGC
Organism: uncultured Actinomycetota bacterium; assembly: GCA_963767685.1. GTDB lineage: Bacteria > Actinomycetota > Actinomycetes > Streptosporangiales > Streptosporangiaceae > Trebonia. The sequence goes on along the minus strand of CAVYEZ010000019.1, from coordinate 837,888 downwards.
CGGTCGAGGCGCGGGCCTCGACCGCGGTGGCCCTCGACGTCCTGGCGCCCGGTCGAGGGCGGATCTCGACCACGGTGGCCCTCGACGTCCTGGCGCCGGTCGAGGGCGGGTCTCGACCGCGGTCGCCTCGACGTCCTGGCGCCCGGTCGGGGCGGATCTCGACCGTGGTGGCCTCGACCATGCTGGCGCCGGTCGGGGCGCGGTCCTCGACCGCGGTCGCCTCGACGTCCTGGCGCCCGGTCGGCGCGGTCCTCGACCGCGGTCGCCTCGACGTCCTGGCGCCCGGTCGAGGGGCGGGCCTCGACCACGGTCGCCTCGACGTGCTGGCGCCCAGTCGGGGCGGTCCTCGACCGCGGTCGCCTCGACGTGCTGGCGCCCGGTCGGGGCGCGGTCCTCGACCACGGTGGCCCTCGACGTCCTGGCGCCCGGTCGGCGCGGTCCTCGACCGCGGTCGCCTCGACGTCCTGGCGCGGGTCGGGGCGCGGGCCTCGACCACGGTGGCCCTCGACGTCCTGGCGCCGGTCGAGGGCGGATCTCGACCATGGTGGCCCTCGACGTCCTGGCGCCCGGTCGAGGGGCGGATCTCGACCGCGGTGGCCCTCGACCAGCTGGCGCCGGTCGGCGCGCGGGCCTCGACCGCGGTCGCCCTCGACGTGCTGGCGCCGGTCGGCGCGGTCCTCGACCACGGTCGCCTCGACCAGCTGGCGCCCGGTCGGGGCGCGGTCCTCGACCACGGTCGCCCTCGACGTCCTGGCGCCGGTCGGCGCGGGCCTCGACCGCGGTGGCCTCGACGTGCTGGCGCGGGTCGGGGCGCGGTCCTCGACCACGGTCCCCTCGACGTGCTGGCGCCGTCGAGGGCGGATCTCGACCACGGTGGCCCTCGACGTCCTGGCGCCCGGTCGAGGGGCGGATCTCGACCGCGGTGGCCCTCGACCAGCTGGCGCCGGTCGGCGCGCGGATCCTCGACCACGTGGCCCTCGACCAGCCTGGCGCCGGTCGAGGCGCGGTCCTCGACCACGGTGGCCTCGACCAGCTGGCGCCCGGTCGGCGCGGGCCTCGACGGCGGTCGCCTCGACGTCCTAGCGCCCGGTCGAGAGCGGGGGCCTCGACCGCCGTCGCCCTCGACCAGCTGGCGCCCGGTTGGGGTTTACGCGACTTCACTGCCCCGGTACGGCGTGGCTACCGTTAAGCGGGCCGACCAGTTCGGCCACCCGTTGGCGGGTCAGGCTGAAGCTGGCCGCAAGCTGGCGTTGTGACAACGCGCTGTTGAGGCAGTCGCGCGCGTGAAGAAACGCCTGAATGGCGGCATCCTCGGCAGACAGGGCAAGAAAATGCGGGCACCTGTCCGCATCAGAGCCGCCGTCTCGCTGATCGTTCGCAACAGTGTCCGACTGGCCACTCCGGCCATGTCGGCCACCCTGGCCGACGTGGGCTTTTACCCATTTCTCGAACAGGAAGCTGGCCGTCGCGAACGACTGTGCGGCCACCATGGCCCACGCGGCCGACAGGTAGCCGTGAGCGATGCCGGATTCCCAGTTCGCGAACAGCGACTCGGCCAGCCCCGGAATCACCCCGGCCAGCCCCCACCACTTGCGGCGGTCATCGAACTTGGTCAGCACCAGCCCACCGATGACGATCTGCCCGTCAATGCACAACGGGGTCAGGTGGGCGGTCTTCCACGATTGGTGAAGCTGGATCGTCAGGGCGCAGATGTGCGTATAGCTGATGAACCCCGTGGAGCCGGTGACGACGGCCAGTGCGACTCCGCCAGCTAGGGCCGACCCCCATGCACGGAGCCAGCCTACGGAACTGCTCATGCCTCCCTCCATCCGATTGATTGCTATGGCGTTCACTGGGCACCGTCCCGCCACGCGACCGCCGGGGCGTGGTCCGCGTCGTAGATCTCGATTTGGCCGCCGTTCGCCAGCCGCCAGTGATGCCAGCCATCACGACCCCAGAAGATCGCGATGCCCGCATCGCACCGGGAGCAGTAGGGCTCTAGGTCGTCGTCCTCGTGGTCGAACTCGCCGTCCCGGTCGCCGTTGGTGAGAGAGCGGCCAGCGCCGCAGACACCGCAGATGCCATCGCCGGGGTTGTCGGTGTACGCGGCGCAGGTCGCGCAGCTGGCCGCCTCGCAGCCCAGCCGGCCGCAGTGTGCGCACCCGCCCGCGCCTGGAGCGTCGCCAGCGGCCAGACCGACCGCAGCGCCTCGCCCGGCGTCGCGCCAAGCCCCTTCCACCGCGATCCGTACTCGCTTGTCACGTTCGCGTAGTACTCCACACGGTCAGCCAGGTCCCAGAGCTGGAACGTGACCTGATACCCGGCATCGAGCAGCCGCCGGATGTCGGTGCCCGTGTCGTAAACCGGTGCCTTGTCGGCTACGTTCATCGCTGGATCTCCAATCGGTTCGGTCGGTTGAGGGGTCAAGGGCCGCCGTTGCCATGCCGGGCAGTGGCGGCCCGCTGTGTTTTTTCCGCGATACTCCGCGCGAATCCGTCGCACGGGGGGTGAGTCGATCGGCCTTTGTGGCACGTAGTTGTGCGGCGGCACTGCCGTCAAAGGGACGGCGGTGTGTAGGTTCATTAGTGGGTCTCCGATCGCGGTGATCGGTTGGGTTTCAAGGGGGGCCGACGTGGCCGTACCGGGCGCGTGTCGACCCGTCTCGCCTCTGGCGGAACTGAGGCAAGCGCGGAACTAACCAGTTCCGCCCCAGTTCCGCCAGAGGGCGAGAATGGACCGGATTTGACGGGATGCAATGAGACGTAAAGACACAGGTCAGAGCACAGACCGCAGCGGCGACCGCAGGTCGCATCGCCGCGGAGAATGAATACTGTGAACATGCGGATGTCGGATGCAGTGCGGCGCGCGGGCGATGCGGCCCACGCGACGGGCCGCGCTTTCCGCACCGGCGGGCAGGCCTCTGGCAAGGCGACCAAGCGGACGGCCGGCCTCGTCCACCGCATCACCGGCGCGCGGGGGGCCGACCGGACCGGCCTCGCCACGCTCATCGAGATGACCGCTGCGAGCGGCGCCGCCGATGCGTTCGTGACCGTGGCGCTCGCCGGGTCGATCTTCTTCAGCACGTCCGTTGACCAGGCCCGCGGCCGCGTGGTGCTGTTCCTGATCATCACGATGGCGCCGTTCGCGGTGCTGGCGCCGTTCATCGGGCCCGCCCTTGACCGGATACAGCAGGGCCGCCGCTTCGTGCTCGCCGGGACGATGCTGACCCGCGGGCTGCTCTGCTACGCCATGTCGGCGAACGTGGCCAATTCCGTGACGCTGCTGCCTGCCGCCTTCGGCATCCTGGTGCTGCAGAAGGCGGGCGGCGTGGTCAAGGCCTCGGTCACGCCGCGCCTGCTGCCCGCCGATCTCACGCTGGTCACCGCCAACGCCCGCTCGGGGCTGATATCGCTCGCCACCTCGACGCTGGCGGCGGTTCTCGCCGCCGGCGTGCAGGTCGCCGGCGGCGCGGCCTGGACCCTGCGCGTGGCCCTGCTGATCTACCTGGGCGCCATGGTCATCGCGTTCCGGCTCCCCGAGCAGATCGACGTGCCCATAGTGGCTCCAGTTCCCGGGCCTGCGACCCCGCCGGACGGGTCACGGGCGACTCCGCCGGACGGGTCACCGCGGGCGACGCTGCCGCTGGAAGCGGGCGAGAAACCAGAGAACGGCGGGGTCAGGGGGCGCTGGCGGACCCTGACCAACGTCGGCCCCATCGTCACCGAGGCGATGACGGTCAACGCCGTGCTGCGCGCCTTCTCCGGCTACATCCTGTTCCTGCTGGCGTTCTTGTTGCGCAGCGTGAACCTGGGCACGGTGTTCGGCCACGCGGTGTCGCACAACTTCGCCCTGGGCGCGCTCGCCCTCGGCCTGTCGGTCGGCAGCCTCGCCTCGATGATCCTCGGGTCCTTCTTCAAGGGCCGGGCACCGCAGTTGATCATGTTCAGCGTGCTGATCGCCGCGCCCTTGGTGACGGGGGTGTGCGCCTGGGGATTCGGGCTCTGGGCGGCCGTCCTCGTCGAGGCCACGGCGATCTTCTGCGCGAGCCTCGCCAAGCTCGGCCAGGACTCGATCGTCGGCCGGGAGATCGGCGACGAGATCCGGTCGTCCACGTTCGCCGTGTCGGAGACCATCAACCAGGTGGCGAACGTGGCCGGCGGCCTGGCCGGCGTGCTCGTGTCGATGCTCAACAACGGGCAGGCCGGCCTGGCCATCGCCGCGGGCGGCCTGGCCATCGCGGCGTTCCTGCTGGTGGCCAGGCGCCGTCAGCGCGTGCGGGCCGGCTAGGGCTCGATGTCCTTCGCGACCGCCGTGAGGAGGCTCGCGATCTGCCTGGCTTCCTTCGGGTCCGGGTGCTTGCCGCGCCGGTAGGCGTCGGAAATCCCGTCGAGCAGCTTCATGAGGTCTTCGATGATCGGGATCATCTCGTCCGGCTTTTTGCGGGCGTGCTTCGCGGCGGCGGCCGTGACGTTGGGCGGGGCCTCGAGCAGGCGCACCTGCAGTGCCTGGGCCCCCTTGCGCCCTTCCGCGATGCCGAACTCGACTCGCTGTCCCTTGCCCAGGGTGGTGGTCCCGGAAGGCAGCGCGGAAGAGTGCACGAAGACCTCGCCCCCGTCATCGCGGGCGAGGAAGCCGAACCCCTTTTCGGCGTCATACCACTTGACCTTGCCGGTAGGCACGAGCAAGACCTCACGTAAGTAGAGACTTGGCATCCCGCTGGCTATCACCGCCGGCAGGATGTAATGGGCGCTTTCTAGGCTATCGGTACCACGAGGGTAATGGCAGCAGGGTTATTCTGCCGTCAGCGCAGTGCTCGTGTCACCGGGCCGGTGCACCCAGCCTGTGTCACCCGGAAGGGCGGGGGGGTCACGGCCTCACACGTTCGGATGGTGCTGGGACGGGATCGCGTGCAAGGCCGTGAGTCCATTGGCCGATCCTGGTTAGGCCCCCCAGGTCCAAGATCGCAGTACGGCTATACCCGGGGGCCAAGGGCGAAAACCGGTAGTCGCTAGTGCTGTGACACGTGGCCGCTCGCGCCGTAGGCGATCGCCAGCGCCACGAACACGATTATGACGATCCAGAACCATTGCTTGCCGTTTGTTGGCAGCTTCATCTTCTGCCGGCCCTTGGTCCAGAACCAGGCCACGCCGAGGCCAATAACCACAAGCAGGACGATTCCGCTCACGTCTGTCCGCCTCCCGCGCCACGTGCGGGGCACCGTCGGCCCGCCATCGAAGTCCTACTCCTGACACTGAGACTACGCCAACTCGCTCGTTTCGTCGCGGCCCGCGCCGCGAGCGCGGCCAGTGCCTCCAGACGCGACAGTGTCCGTGGACGGCGGGGAGGGCCGCCCACGGACACTAGTGCTGGAACTACCTGGCTAGCTGTGCGTGCTCGAGACCGCCGGGGTGCCGTTGACCGTCGTGTTCGGCACGGTGGCCGTCGCGGACGGCGTGACCGTCGTGGTCGAGGTGGCCGTCGGGGCCACGGTCGCGGTCGGGGCGACGGTCGCGGTCGGGGCGACGGTCGGGGTCGTGGTGACCCTCAGCGGCGCCACGAACAGCACGAGCTGCGCGACGAGTTGGCCGTGGACCTTCTCACCGAAGATGAACACGAGGTCGCCCCTGGCGAGGACCCTGGCCCCCTTGTTCCAGCTCGTGTGGTTGGGCATCGCCATGCTGCCGCCGTTGCCGGTCAGGGCGGAAATCCCCATGCTGTTGCCGAACACGTTCAGGAACTTGGTCCCCCTGTTCACGGACCAGATCTCGAACTGGTGGTTGGCGGACTTGATGACGAACGCGTTCCTCTCCGCCGCCACCACGGTGCCGCGCTGCAACGCGAGCTCGTGGGTGTGGAACTTCGTCGTGCTGACGTTGCCCATCGGCGTCATCCGCGAGATCAGGCTGAGCGACGTCTGCGGCGACTTGTTCCACATGTTCATCGCGGCGGACATCGCGTGCGACTCGCTGAGGGTGCTGCTGTAGTACCCGGCGGATGTTGCGGCGGTCGCGCCGCCGTGGCTGGCGGCAACGCCCACCACTGCCGCCGCGCCGCCGCCCACGAGTACCGCCGCGGCGACGGCCAGGCGGACTCGCGTGGACGTCCCGCGGATTCCGCGCTTGTTCCGGCCTATCATCGGTGCCTCCTTACGTGGACGTCGCCCGCCCCGCGCGCCCTTTGGGTTCTGACGGGTTCGAGCCTGCCGCGCCGTCCACGGCAGCGACAGTGATTCAGGGTCCACGTAAGGAGTCCGTAGGGGTAATGACGTGACGCTTAATTTGTCGACATTTCCCGAATAGCGGGCGATGCGGGCGTCAGGCGCCCTGGACGGGCACGGGCGCGGCGGTGGAGAACCCGCTGGTGACCAGGTCCTCGGCCTGGCCCACGGGCATCGGCATCGCCAGCAGGTACCCCTGGCCGTAGTGGCAGCCCATCGAGCGGAGCAGGTCCCGCTGCTCCTCCGTTTCGATTCCCTCGGCGACGACCTCGAGCCGGAGGGTCCTGGCGATCTGCACGATGCCCTCGGCGACGGCGAGGCGCTGGTCGGACTCGGCGATGCCCTCGACGAAGGACCGGTCCATCTTCAGCACGTCGATCGGCAGGTCCCGCAGGTAGCTGAGCGAGCTGTAGCCGGTGCCGAAGTCGTCGATCGCCAGCTTCACGCCGATGGTCTTCAGTTCCTCCAGGTCGGAGTGCAGCCGCTCGTCGCGGCGCAGCAGGGCCGTCTCGGTGAGCTCGAGCACCAGCGCGCGCGATTCAAGGCCCGACGCGGCGAGGACCTGCCGCACGATGTCGCAGAAGCCGGCGTCGGCGAACTGGCGGGCGGACACGTTCACGCTGATGTAAAGGTCGCGCTGCCGGGCGGTGGACGGATGGCCGTTGAGGCGCGCCGCCGCGGCCTGGCGGAGCCGCGTGATGTCGGCCGCCGCCTGGCCGAGCACCCAGGAGCCGATGGCGATGATCTGGCCGGTTTCCTCGGCCAGCGTGATGAACTGGCTCGGCTGCATCATCCCCCACTGCGGGTGCGGCCAGCGGATAAGCGCCTCGAAGCCCGCCAGCTCGCCGGTGGCAAGCACCACGATCGGCTGGTACACCAGGGTGAAGGCGGACTTGGCCACCGCCTCTTCCAGCGCCTCCTGGATCTCCCGGCGCCTGATCAACCCGGAGCTGAGCACCGGCTGGTAACGGCGCCACTGCCGCTTGCCCGCGGCCTTGGCCGCGTACAGCGCCAGGTCCGCGTGCCGCAGCAGTTCATCGGTGTCCGTGCTGTCCCTGGTGGTGGCGACGCCAACGGTCACGGTGGTCGTCACCAGCCCGGTGGTGAGGGAGATCGGCTCGGCGAACGCGCCGACGATGCGCTCGGCGGCCGCCTCCACCGCGGAGATGCTTTCCGCGTCGCCGATCAGCAGCGCGAACTCGTCGCCGCCGAGGCGCGCCGCGGTGTCCGACTCGCGGACCAGGGACGCGAGCCGCGCGGCGGCGGCGGCCAGCAGCTCGTCGCCGACGCTGTGCCCCTTGGTGTCGTTGACGACCTTGAAGTCGTCAAGGTCGACGAACAGCACCCCGGCAATCGTCTCGTTCCGCGCCGCGGCGGCCACCTGCTGCGCTATCCGGTCCTGGAACAGCAGCCGGTTAGGCAGCCCGGTGAGCGCGTCGTGGAAGGCCCGGTGCTTGAGTTCCTCCTCCAGCTTGTGCTGCGCCGTTACGTCCCGCAGTGTGAAGACCAGGCCGGCGACGTTCGGCTCCTCCCGCAGGTCACTGCACCGGGCCTGGATGCGGACGGTCCGGCCGTCCCAGCGGGTGATCTCCCGTTCCACGACCCGCGGACCGTACCGCGCGCGCTCGCGCAGCCGCATGAAGGTCTGCGCGAACTCGTCGCGGTCCTGCTCGGCGACCAGGTCCCACAGCCGCTCGCCCACCACGGTGATGTCGCCGAAGATGGCCGCGGTCGACGGCGTGGCGTACTTGACGGTCCCGTCGTCCGCGACGATCACGATGGCGTCCGAGGCGTCCTGGACGAGCGCGCGGAAGTAGGCCTCGTTCCGCTGCCTGATCACTTCCTGCCTGAGCATGACGCTCTCCAGGGTGAGCGCCACCTGGTTGGCGAGGATTTCCAGCGTCGCGGACAGGTCGAGCAGGACCCTCCGCTCGGCAAACACCGCGACCAGGCCGATGGTGGCGTCACCGGACGGCCGGTCCCTGAGCACGAGCGGGCAGAGCAGCATCCAGGCGGCCCCCGGGCGGGCCGTCCGCGCCTGCTCGGGCAGCCCGCCCATCGGCGTGATCTTCGGCGCCGTCCCGACCGCCAGCGACAGCCACGAGTCGGCCAGCTGCCCGAGCCGCCTGCCCTGCGCCGGGTCGATGCCGCGGTCCACGGCCCGGAGCGTCCCGTCGATCCGCACCCCGAGCACCGCGTCGCCCTGCGCGTGACCGCAGAGCAGGGCGGCGACCGCGTCCTTCACGGCGCCGGCCACCTGGGGCACGTCCGCCGTCGTCACCAGCGACAGCCCGGCCTGCCGGAGCACGCGCTCCCGGTCGAGCGCGCGACGGTGCGCCACGGCCGCGTCCCACAGCCGGCTGAGCACCAGCAGGTACAGCACCGCGGAGAACACCGCGATGACGCTGACGTCGGACGTCACGCCCCCGGGCAGGGCGGTGAGCAGCACGACGGGGGCGATGAGCGAGGCGAGCATGAGCAGGGCCAGCCGGACCGGCGAGACCTCGACCTGCTGGCGCGGCACCGGCTCGGTGAGCCGGGCCATGCTGGGGTGCAGCGCCGCGGCGCCCCAGGCGGAGTAGAACAGGGCCCAGCCGAGGTCGACGAGCGTGCCGTTGCGGAACGAGCCGTGCAACTGCATGATGCCGAAGGCCACGTCCGACACCAGGCACGCCACGGCCCCCAGGGTGAGCAGCTGAACGCACCGGGACCGGCCGGAACCCGGCGCGAGCAGCCTGGCCAGCAGGGCGAGCATGAGCACGTCGCCGAGCGGGTAGGCGATCGCGACGGTCTTCTGCAGCCCGGACAGCGCCGGGTTGTGCACATACGGCCGGATCAGGAACATCCACGACAGCAGGGCGAGGCCGACGGTAAGCGTGAGCGCGTCGATCAGGCTGCGCCGGTCGCCGTCCGGGGTGCGCCAGTAGATGAAGATCAGCAGCCCGGCCGCGGCCAGCGGGTATTCCGACAGGTAGAGGATGTCGGCGAACGAGGGAAACGGCAGGACCACGTTGAGCTTCGCCGCGATCAGGAAGCTGAGCTGGCCGGCGGCGAAGGTGGCGAGCGCGGCCGACAGCAGGAGCCAGGGCGCCTTGTGGGCGGGGCGATTGAGCCGCAGGCCCGCCAGAATGCCGATCGCGCCGCTCAGGCCGATCAGTCCCCATGCTTCGACGCGCAGGCCACTCAGCTCGTAGTACGCGATGACGAGCAACGCGATCCAGGCGGCGTAGCCGCCGAGAACATACCGCTTTGTCGTCACGGCATTCCTCCCGTCGGCCGCCTACCAGGACGATTGATCGATCCCGTGGATGCAATCTACCCGTTTTCGATGGCTCGACCGTCCTGGTGGTTAGGTGCGATATTCCATGAATTATCGTCATTGATGCGTAGTGTTGCCGACACATGCGGCGGGCAGAACTGAGAGGGCCGACAATCCTGTCGGCGCTTTTCCGGACATTAGCTGGAACCTTCCTGACAATGGCTGACCAGTCGGGCGAAACGCCAGATGCCTTCGTTGTCGTGGTCAACGATGAGGGCCAGCACGCGCTGTGGCAGGCCGAGCTCGACGTGCCGCGCGGGTGGTGCCGCCAGTCCCCGGTGATGTCCAGGCGGCAGTGCCTCGAGGCCGTCGAGGGCGCGTGGCGGGACCTGGCCCCGCTGTCAGCCCGCGCGCGGACCGGCGCGTACGGCGGCCGGTTCGTTCATGAGCGCTTCGCGGACCAGGCGGCCAGGCTCCCCGGCGCGAACGCCGTCGTGGCCGGCCGGACGCGGATGACCTACCGCGAGCTTGACGAGTCGGCGAGCCGGCTCGCGCACTACCTGGCCGGCGTCGGCGTGGGCCCGGAGACGGTGACCGGCGTTCACCTGGAGCGGGGCGCTGACCTGATCACGGCCATCCTCGCGATCATGCGGGCCGGCGGCGGCTACCTGCCGCTTGACCCGTCGCTGCCCGGGGAACGGCTGTCCCGCGTCTGCGCCCAGGTCGGCCCCGTGGCGGTGATCACGGACGAGCGGGCCGGGTGGCGGGGACCCGAGACCCGGCTGGTACCGCTCGGTGAGCTCACCGCGGACCTCGCGGACCGCCCGGTGACCGCCCCGGCCACCCGCCCGCACCCGGACAACCTCTGCTACGTCATCTATACCTCGGGTTCCACCGGTGACCCTAAGGCCGTCGCCGTCAGCTTCGGGAGCATGGCCTGCGTCATCGGCGAGATGGCGCGCGAGTACCAGATCAGCCCGGGCGACCGGGTCGGACAGGCCGCCGCCATGGCCTTCGACACGTTCCTTGAGCAGGTGTTCACCGCGCTGACGGCGGGCGCGTCGCTCACGCTGCCGCCGCACGGCACCATGGCGCCGTCAGAACTGCTCCGTGGCGTCGAGCGCAGGCAGGTCACCGTTCTTGACCTGACGCCGGCCTACTGGCACCAGGTGCTCGCGCTTACCCGGCCCGCCGACGAGCGGCTGCGTTCGGTCCGGCTGATGATCACCGGCGGCGAGGTGGCGGATCCCGCCGACTGCCGGGCCGCGCTGCGGGCAGCGCCGTGGGCCCGGCTGCTGAACGCCTACGGGCTCACCGAGACGACCATCACGTCGTCCTTGTTCGACATCGGCGCGTGGCTGCCAACCGCGGAGCCGGACGCCGCCGTCCCGGTTGGCCGTCCGGCCAGTCACGCGCGGATCATGGTGCTTGACGGTGAGCTGAACCCGGTGCCCGCCGGGACGGCGGGGGAGATCTACATCGGGGGCTGCGGCGTCGCCCGGGGCTACCTTGGACGGCCCGCGCTCACCGCGGAGCGGTTCCTGCCCGACGCGCGCGGCGTGGCCGGCGGTCGGATGTACCGCACGGGGGACCTGGGCCGCTGGCTCGCGGACGGCAGCCTCGAGGTCGCCGGGCGGGTGGACCGCCAGCTCAAGGTGCGCGGCTTCCGCGTCGAGCCGGGGGAGATCGAGAGCGTACTCGCCGGGCACCCCGACATCGACCAGGTTTCCGTAGTGGCGTCGACCCGCGAGTCCGGCGACACCCGGCTGGTGGCCTACTACACGCCAAGCGCCGCCGCGGCGGAAAGCGCGCCGCATCATCCGCCGGCCGCGAGCCTGCGCCATTACCTGCTCGACCGGCTGCCCGGCTACATGATCCCCTCGGCGTTCGTCGCGCGCCACCACCTGCCGCCGGGGCCCGGGCCCGCGCCTAACGGGCTGGACGGGCACGGTGTTCCCATGCACGGGGAGCGTGCGCCCGGCGAGCGTCACACGCCGACGCAGGCGGGCCTTTCCGCGCTCTGGGGCAGGCTCCTCGGCCATGACTACGTGGGGCTTGACGACGATTTCTTCGCCCTCGGCGGTAACTCGCTGCTCGCCGCCGAGATGCTGGCGCATACGCGCTCTATCTTCGGCATCCCGGCCGACTCGGTGCGTCCGCTCACCCGCTGCCTGCTGCGTGACCCCACGCTGCGCGGGTTCGCGGCCGCCGCCGCGGACGCCAGGGCGGGCCGGCTGGCCGCCGACGGCGACCAGGCCGAGGTCGACTTCGCCCGGGAGACCAGGCTCAACGTCAAGGTGCGGCCGGACGGGGCGCCGTCGCGGCCGCGGCCCGACTGGCGCCACCCGCGCGACGTCCTGCTCACCGGGGCGACCGGGTTTCTGGGCGCCCACCTGCTGAGCGAGCTGCTGACCGCCACCGGGGCCCGGGTCCATTGCCTGGTCCGCGCCCGCGACGACGCGGCCGCGCTGTCCCGGATCCGGCACGCCACCGAGCGCTACGAGCTCCCGGTGCCGCCGGCCGGCCGCGTCGTGCCGCTGGCCGGTGACCTCGCGGAGCCGCGACTCGGGCTTTCTCAGCCGGCGTTCCGTGACCTGGCGGCCGACCTCGACGTCATCTACCATGCGGGCGCGCTGGTGAACTTCATCTACCCCTACCAGGAGCTGCGGGCGGCCAACGTGGCAGGCACCCGCGAGGTGATCCGCCTGGCGGGCCTGTACCGCGGCATCCCGGTGCACTACGTGTCGACCACCGCCGTGCTGGCCGGCCTCGGCGTGGCCGGCACCCGCGACGTGACCGAGGAGACACCGCTCGCACACCCCGGGCTGCTGCGCATGGGCTACGTCGAGACGAAGTACGTGGCGGAAGAGCTCTTGCGGGCCGCGGGCCGCGCGGGCCTTCCCGTGGCCATTTACCGGCCGCTCGACATCGTCGGCAGCGTGCACACCGGCGCCTGGAGTACCTCGACCGAGATGGCCGCGCTGATCAGGTTCATCGCCGACACCGGTCTCGCTCCCGACATCGACCTTCCGCTCGACTTCGTGGCCGCCGACGTTTGCGCGGCGGCCATCCGTCATATTTCCGTCACAGAAGGCGCGCTTGGTCGCACCTACCATCTCGCCAGCCCGGCGAACGCCCCGCTCGGCGTCCTCGTCGGCCGGCTCCGCGACCGCGGTTACCCGGTCACGGAGCTGCCCTACGACGACTGGGTGCGGGAACTGGCGCGGCAGGCGGCCCGTGACCCCACGCAGCCGATGGCGGCCTTCCTGCCACTGTTCGTGGACCGCGGCCCGGCGGCGGACGGCGGCGGCCTGACGGTGGCGGAAATGTACCTGAGCCACATCTTCCCCACCTATACCCGGACCAATACCGAACGGGCGCTGCGGGGCAGCGGCATCGCCTTCCCGCCCGTCGACGGCCAGCTCCTCGACAGCAACGTCGACCGCCTGATGCGGACCGGCTACCTGCCCGCCCCGCTGGCCGGCCAACCGCGGACGCATGTCGGCTAACCGCTACCCGGACTGGGCGTCGGTCCGGTTGCCCGCCGCCGCTCCGGCCGACGGCCCGGTGGCGTTCTGCGCGGACGTGAGCGCCGCCAGCGTCCTCGGCGCGTACCGGCGGGGCATCATCCCGCTCCCCGCACCCGACGAGTACCTCAGGACCGTCAACGAGGTCCGGTACGAGGACCTGGTGGCGGCGGGCACGATCGCCATCGTCGGCGACGAGCGGGACGATCCGTACTGGACGGCGTGGTGGTCACCCGACCCGCGGCCGGTGATCGGCGCGGACGGCGTGCACCTCGGGCGGAACGTCAGGAAGCGGTTGCGCCGGGACGGGCTCAGGACGACCGCCAACGCCGCCTTTCGCGAGGTCGCCGAGGCCTGCCGCGCGGACCGCGAGCCGCGCTGGCTCACCGACGCGCTGCTCGGCTCGCTCGCCGAGCTGCACGCCCAGGGCTGGGCCCACAGCATCGAGGTGTGGCAGGACGATGAGCTTGTCGGCGGGGCGATGGGAATCGGCATCGGCGGCGTGATAAGCGGCGACTCGCTGTTCGCGCGACACGAGGGCGCGGCCGCCATCGCCGTCGCGGACATGCGCGCGCGGCTGGCGGAGGCGGGCGGGACGCTCATCGATGCCCAGTGGGACAGCCCGTTCCTCCGCTCGCTCGGCGCCGTGCCGATCGCCCGCGAGCGGTACCTGGCCATGCTCGACCGTCCGTCGGAACCGGTATGGCTACCGGCCCGGTCGCTGCCCGCGGCCCGGCTGCTGCCCGCTCAGTCTTGACCGGGACGCTAGCCGCAGAGTTTCGTCACCGTTCGCGTTATTGTTGTCGTGGTGCGATTCCAGGTCCGGCGGTGACAGCCCGCCAGTTCCGCTCCGCGAGCGGAACGACCCGGTGTGATCCCGGGGCCGCGCGGTGACACCCCGCCAACTCTCGGACTTATCCAGTCCCTGATTCCTCAGTCGGCGCGGCGCGCTGCGCGTAGGCGGGTAAGGAGTGGTGAGGGATGTTCACCGGTCGTATCCACGAGATCGGGGAAATCGCATCGGTCGTCGATGAGCGGATCGTGGTGCACGCGCCCAAGTGCGCGAGCCAGGTCCGGCCCGGCGGATCGCTGAACGTCGCCGGGGTATGCGTCACCGCCGAAGCGGTTGACGGCGGCATGGTGACCGCCACGGTGAGCGCCGAGACCCGGCGGCGCACGACCTTCGACCGCTGCGAGCCGGGACAGCGGGTGAACGTGGAGCCGGCGCTGACCGTCGGTGACCCGCTGGACGGACACCTGGTGCACGGGCATGTCGACGGAGTCGGCAAGGTCGCGGGCGTCGACGGCCACGGGGCCGGCCGCCGCCTATGGATCCGCCCGTCCCCTCGGGTCTTGCCGCGGGTGGCGGCGAAGGGACCGATCGCCGTTGACGGCGTCAGCCTCGCGGTCGCCGAGGTTGTCCGGGACCGGTTCTCGGTCGTGCTGATCCCCGCCACCTTGGCGCAGACGACGCTGGGCCGCCTGGCGGCGGGCGACCGCGTGAACCTGGAGTCCGACCTGGTGGCGCGGCTCGCGGCAGTGCGCACCGCGACCGCCGACGCGAACGTGGCCAGGGCCGTCGGCTCCCTGGGGTGGGCTGGGCACGTCTCCGGCCGGACCGGGGTGGAGAAGGCCGTCGCCCAGGTGGCCGCGGGCGGCGGGGTGCTCGTCTGGGATCCCGGCCGGGAGGCAGAAGGCGACGTGATCTTCGCCGGGGCGGCCATCCGCCCGGAGGCGTTCACCTTCCTGCTGACCCGCTGCTGCGGGCACACCACCGTCCCCTGCGCGCCCGAAGTACTCGCGCGGCTGCAGATCCCGCCGATGCCGGGAGATGGTGACCGGCAAGGCACCCGCCCGCACGTTCCCGTCGACTTGGCCGCGGCGACCGGGACCGGGGTGTCCGCGGCCGAGCGGGCCGCCACGGTCCGCCGGCTCGCGGACCCGGCCGCCCGCCCGAACGACTTCCTGCGCCCCGGACACGTGTTCCCGCTCGCCGCCCGGCCCGGCCTGCTCGCCGAGCGGGCCGGCCACACCGAGTCCACGGTGGCGCTGTGCACGGCCGCGGGCTTGCCGCCGGTGGGCGTGTGCTGCGAGGTGATGAACGCCGACGGCACCATGGCGGGACCGGCCGACCTGCAGGCCGCCGCGCTGAGCTGGGGCCTGCCACTGATCGACGTCAGCGACCTGCGGGCCTGGCTGTGACCGGGCCGGGGCAGTCCCTGTACGACGATCCGGCGTTCTTCACGCGCTATCAGCAGATGCGCCGACAGGGCACGGGACTCAACGATGACTTGGAACGGCCGGCCATCATCCGCCTGCTTCCACCGGTCGCCGACGCCGACGTCCTGGACATCGGCTGCGGCGACGGGGCGCTTGGCCGCTGGCTCGCGGGCCAGGGTGCGCGGCGCGTGCTGGGCACCGACCCTTCCATGCGGATGCTCAGGCTGGCGGCGAGCCACGCCCACCCGCGGGTGCGGTATTGCCGCTCAAGCGCCGACGCCCTCGCGCTCGCGCCGGAGTGCCTCGACCTAGTCGTAAGCAGCCTGGCCCTGCACTATGTGGCCGACTACGGCGGGCTGATCCGGCGCGTCGCGGGATGGCTAAGGCCCGGCGGGCACGTGCTCTACTCGGTCGAGCACCCCATCTGCACCGCCAGGGACCCGATGACCGGCTGGATCGCGGTCGGCGAGGGCGATGCCTGGCCGGTCGACGACTACGCGCGCGAGACGACCAGGACACAGCAGTGGCTCGGCACCACGGTAACCAAGCACCACCGGCGGCTGGCCACGCTGATCGGCGGCGTCCTCGCCGCCGGACTGGTTCTCACCGGCATCGACGAGCCTTACCCCGACGACCGGACGCTGGCCCGGCGACCGGAGCTCGCCGATCACCGTCGCAGGCCGCCCCTGCTGGTCGTCCGGGCACGGAAACCGAACCAGGGTGCCACGACTCGGCTGGAATCCTAAAGTGCGAGGGTGAGCATGCTAGAGCTTCGGCACGTCTCGAGGGTGTATGACGACGGGGCGGGCGAGGTGGCCGCCTTGCTCGGCGTCAGCCTCGCGGTTGAGCCCGGGCAGTTGGTGGCGGTCATGGGGCCGAGCGGGTCGGGTAAGAGTACGCTCCTGGCCATCGCCGGGACGCTGGAAGAGCCGTCGTCCGGGGAGGTGCTGGTGGGTGGCCGGCTGGTGACGGGGACGTCCGCCGCCGAGCAGGCCCGGCTGCGGCGGCAGGCGATTGGCTACGTCTTCCAGGACTTCAACCTGCTGCCCGGGCTGACGGCGACGGAGAACGTGGCGTTGCCGCTCCAACTGGATGGCGTCCTTGCTGTCCGGGCCCGCGCGGTCGCCGGCCGCGCCCTGGCAGGCTTGGGCCTGGCCGGACGGGCCGGGCATTTTCCCGAGCAGCTGTCCGGGGGCGAGCGGCAGCGGGTCGCGATCGCCCGGGCGCTCGTCGGGCGGCGGCGGCTGCTCCTGGCCGATGAGCCGTCGGGTGCCCTCGACTCCGCTAACGGGGAGATGGTGATGCACATGATCCGGGCCGCCTGCCGGCAGGGGGTCGCGGCGGTGGTTGTCACGCACGACGCGCGGCTGGCGTCGTGGGCGGACCGGGTCGTGTTCCTGCGGGAAGGCCGGCTGGCCGACGAGGCCGGGCCGCCCGGGCCGCGGCCGCCGGCCGGGGACGTCCGGTGAGTGCGGGGGTGCCTGAGCCGCCGGCCGGGCCTGAGCCTGATGACGGCGGCAGTTCCGCGCGGCTCGCGGTCATTCACTGGGCGGGCCGGCTGTTCCGCCGTGAGTGGCGCCAGCAGCTGCTGGTCATAGCGCTGCTGACGGTCGCGGTCGCGGCCACCGTCTTGGGCGCGGGGGTGGCCGCCAACACGCCGCCGGCCAACCCGAACGCGGGCACGTACGGCACCGCCGGCGCGCTGATATCCCTGCCGGGGACCGATCCGCACCTGGCCGCCGACATCGCTGGCATCCAGCGGCAGTACCGTCCTGCGGACGTGATCGAGAATCAGGGCCTGGCCAGCGGCACCGTCCAGGCGGTCTGGCTGCGCGCCCAGGATCCGGCCGGGCCCTACGGCGGCCCGCTGCTCGCCCTGGTCGCCGGGCGCTACCCGGCCGGCCCCGGGCAGGCGGCGATGACGGGCTCCGTCGCGGCGCTGTACGGCGTGGGCATCGGGAGCACCTGGCATGCCGGCGGCAGGCTCTGGCGGGTGACCGGCATCGTGGAGAACCCGGGCAACCTGCTGGATGAGTTCGCGCTGGTATCTCCCGGCCAGCTGGCCGCGCCGGCCCGGGTGACGATCCTGGTCGGCACCAGTCACGTGGACGGCCTGCCGGCCGCCGCCAGCGTGTCCTACCCCCCGCCCGCCCG
Organism: uncultured Actinomycetota bacterium; assembly: GCA_963767685.1. GTDB lineage: Bacteria > Actinomycetota > Actinomycetes > Streptosporangiales > Streptosporangiaceae > Trebonia. The sequence goes on along the minus strand of CAVYEZ010000019.1, from coordinate 820,511 downwards.
GGGGTCGACGCCTGGCATCTCGCCCGCGACGATCGTCCTCGCCGTCGCCGTGCTCGGCCTGGTCTTCACCGGCCTGGTGGCCGTGGCCGGGTTCACGGTGATGGCGCAGCGGCGGCTGCGGGCGCTCGGCATGCTCAGCGCGCTCGGCGCCACCGAGGCCAACGTCCGGCTGGTCATGGCCGCCAACGGCGTCATCGTCGGCCTGAGCGGCGTCACCGCGGGCACGGTGATCGGGCTGGCCGCCTGGTTCGCCTACGCGCCGCGCCTTCAGGCGCTCACCGCGCACACCGTCGACCCGCTGAACCTGCCGTGGTGGGTGGTCGTCATCGCGATGGTCCTGGGGGTGGTGACCGCTGCCACGGCCGCCGTGCAGCCGGCCCGGGCCGTTGCCAGGATGCCCGTGCTGGCGGCGCTATCCGGACGGCGGCCCAAGCCGCAGGCGGTGCGCCGGCAGGCCAGGCTTGGCGCCGGGCTGCTCGCGGCCGGCGTTTTCCTCCTCGCGATCTCCGGCGGCCTGGGCAGCCAGAGCGGCGGCAGCCTGCTCGCGGGGATGGCCGCGATCGCGGCCGGGCTCGCGCTGCTCGCGCCGCTGTGCCTCGCCGCGCTGGCTGGCCTGGCGTCCCCGCTGGCCCCGGTCGCGATCCGGATCGCGCTGCGGGACCTCGTCCGGTACCGGGCCCGCTCCGGCGCCGCCCTGGCCGCCACCTGCTTCGCCGTGTTCCTGGCCATGCTCATCTGCATGGTCGCCAGCACCCGGTTCTCCGACGTCCTCGACTGGACCGGGCCCAACCTGGCGACAAGCCAGCTCATCGTCTACACCTCCAGCTACCCGACAAGCGCCGGCCCGGGCACGGCCCCCGGTCAGGCCCAGCTCGCGGCGCTGCCCGCGAAGGTGGACAGCTTCGCGGCGTCGCTGGACGCCCGGGCCGTGCTGGCCCTGGACGAGGCGGGAACGGCCGTCCCCGGCAGCCCCGGAGGCGCCCTCCAGGGCGCGACCCTCCAGGCGGGCCATCTCGAAACCAAGTACACCGGACCGCTCTACGTGGCCACCCCGGCGCTGCTCGCCGAGTACGGGATCAAGCCCGCCCAGGTCCGCGCGGCCACGGACATCCTGACCATGCGTCCCGGCCTGGCGTCGCTGCCCGGCGTTGACCTTGTCTGGGACACGCCCGCCACCCAGACCGGTGCCCCCGGCCCGGCCGGCCGCTACATCGCCAGCCCGCCGGTGCAGACGTTCAGCAGCCTGCCCGGCGGCACGTCGGCGCCGAACACGGTCCTGACCACGCAGGCCGTGCGGCGGCTGCACCTGCAGCTGATCCCCTGCGGCTGGCTGATCCAGGCTCCCGCGCCGCTCACCGCCACCCAGATAAGCGCGGCCAGGCAGCTTGCCGTCGCATCGGGTGCCACGATCGAGACCAAGTCCGGCGAGCTCGGCCTGGGCGAGATCAGCGACGGGGCCACCGCGTTCGGCATCCTGCTGGCGCTCGGCGTCCTGGTGATGACCGTCGGCCTCATCCGCAGCGAGGCAGCAGGCGACCTCCGCACGCTCACCGCGGCGGGAGCAGGCAGCGGGATCCGCCGCACTATTGCCGGCGCGACCGCCGGCGTGATCGGCCTCCTCGGAGCCATACTAGGCACCGCGGCCGCCGCCGTCGCCACCCTAGCCTGGGCGAAGAGCAGCCTGGCGGCCACGTTCGGCGGCATCCCGGCCATCGACTTCCTGCTCATCTTGGTCGGCCTGCCCGCCGTGGCCGCAATCGGCGGCTGGCTCCTCGCCGGCCGCAACCCGTCCGACATCGCCAGGCAGCCGCTGGAGTAACAACCAGCCGTCAGGAGCTCCGATCCCGGCCACAGCCGGCGCCGCCAGCGGCAACCACGCGATTCCGGTGCCCAGCGACATTCCGCCCCTGACCGCGACGCTAACCGGGCCACGACCAGCCGAGTGGTTCGCCACCGTGCAGGTCGGCCCGGCGATTACAACTTCGGCATTGCGGGATCCTCCCGCACTGTCCCGGTCGCAGGCCGCCAGCACCGCCCGGATGCCGCCGGGGGAGGCAGCCCGCGGCCGGGCCGGCCTCGGGTAGCCGCGGCCGGACTGGACCCCGGACAACGTGCAACGGGGGCGGTACGTGTTCTCGCTGGAGAGTATGCAAGGTTCAAGCTACTGCTGGTCGGCTTCCGCCTGGCGAAGCCAATACGGTCGGCTAGGGTTGCTGTGTGCCGGTGACCCATTCGGTGGTACGGATTGCGCCCGCGATTCGCTTTGTAGGTCGCCTGGCGTCACTGCTGCGCGACGCGGTGCGGACCGCGTGTTTTACCGCCGTTGCGTTCCCCTGGCTGTGGGCGGTCAGCGGGATGGCGTTCGGCGAGCTGGGGTGGCGAGCGCATGTCTGACGAAACCATTCGGGTGCTGGTCTGCGATGACCAGAGCGTGGTGCGGGTCGGCTACGTCACGATCCTCTCCGCCCAGTCCGATATGGAGGTGGTCGGGGAGGCCAGCAACGGCGCGATCGCAGTCCAGGAGGCGCAGCGACTCCACCCGGACGTGGTCGTGATGGACATCCAGATGCCTGTGGTTGACGGGATCGAGGCGACCCGTCGGCTTGCCGGTCCGACGGTGGACGGACCGTCGGCGCCCAAGGTGCTCATCGTCACCACGTTCAACCTGGACGAGTACGTGTACCAGGCGCTCCGCGCCGGCGCGAGCGGCTTTGTGCTCAAGGAAGCGCCGCCCGCCGAGCTGGTCGCCGCGGTCCGCACGGTCGCCGCGGGAGAGTCACTGCTCGCACCGGCGGTCACCAGCCGGCTCATCGGCCGCTTTGCCGGGCGCATCCGGCCATCCGACCCCGCGGAGCCGGGAGCTGGCCAGGCGCTGAGCGAGGTGACCGCGCGCGAGCGTCAGGTGCTCTCGCTGATTGCCACCGGGATGTCGAACGCGGAGATCGCCGGAGCGTTGTTCATCAGCGCGGAGACGGTGAAGACTTATGTGTCGCGCATCCTGGCCAAGCTCGGGCTTCGCGACCGGGTGCAGGCGGTGGTTTTCGCTTATCAGGAAGGGCTGGTCTCCGCCCGGAACTGAGGTGCGCGACGCGTTTATCTCCCGAGAGACGCGCCATCTCCCGAGAGAACTGTCCGCGATCGTCTCTGTCCTCGCAGCTGGGCGGAAGATCAGGTATTGCTCCTGACGGGAATCACCGCACGCACCCGGAACCGGCCGTCCGTCTGCTTCCCGGCCGTCAGCTCACCGCCGAGCATTCCGACCCGCTCGCGCAGCCCGATCAGGCCACGCCCGCCGGACAGGTCGCGCCTCGCCGCGACGGGGGGCGGTTCGGGAGCGGCGACGTTGCTCACCTCGACCTCGACCTGACCGTCCCGGTAGCCGACTCGGACCAGGGTCGGCTGTCCGGAAGCGTACTTGACCGCGTTGGTCAGGCTTTCCTGCACCACCCGGTGCACGGCCAGCCCCACATTGGCGGGCAGCGCCGGCTGATTACCGTCCTCGGCCAATGCGATCGGCTGCCCGCCCATTCGGGCCTGTTCCACCAGGTCCCGGACGGTTCCCATGACGGGTGCCACCTGCGCGGCCGGCTCGCCGGCCGCCTGCAGCACGTCCAGCAGGAAGCGCAGTTCGGCCAGGGCCCGCCGACCGGTCTCGCCGATGGTGGTGAGCGCCGTGGTGACACGGTCCGGGGATTCAACGAGGTATTCCGTGGCGCCGGCCTGCACCACCATGGCGGTGACATGGTGGGTCACCACGTCGTGCAGTTCCCGCGCGATGCGCGCGCGTTCGGCGGCGGTCGCCGCGGCAGCCGCCAGCCGTCGCCGTTCGGCCTCCTCAACCCGCCGCTGGCGCACGAAGGCACCAAGCACCCAGCACGCCGCAAGGAGCAGGTAGAAGATCAAGAAGTCGGTCAGCCGGTCGGGTGATCCGAGCAGGCGTACGGCAGCCGAGAGGACGGCGTAGGCGGCCGTCGCCGCTACCGCCGTGCCGCGCCGGAACCGCTCCTGGTGCGCGCCGGCGGAGTACAGGGCGAGATACACGGTCACGCTGCCGAACTGCGGCGGGTAGCCGAGCGACTCGTAGATCGCGAAGGAAACGCCGACGATCGCCAGGCACACGGCGGGCCGCCGGCTGCGCACGGCGAGCGGCGCCGTCTGCGCCAGCATCAGGACGAGCGCGAGCACGCCCGCCGGCCGTCTCGGAAGATCGCCGAGTTCAGCGCTCACGGACGACAGCGCAGGCACGAACGCCAGACCGGTGAACGCGACGGCGAGCCATCGATCCCGCACCACCGTGTCGTAGGACTGCCACCAGGCCTGCAGCACCCGCAACCGGCCGCGGACCCAGGTCCTCGACATATCCAGAGCCTAGCGTCCCCCGTCAGAGCTACCCGCAAATGTCCGCAGCCGGGTGACCCGCGGCATAGCCCGCAGAACCTACGGTCGCTTCATCGGCCAGCACCACGGCCAGCCGCGATCCAGGTCGCGGAACCACCGGAAGCGGAAGGCACCATCATGACAAGACCCCGCCGGGCCGTACTCCGCGCCCGTCGCCTGCAGCTGATCGGCGCAGCCGCCCTGGCCGTGGCCACGGTCGCGGCAACCGCCTGCTCGGCCCAGGCGGCCGGCGCTGGTTCCGGCGCCGCCCGGACCGGCGCCGCCCGGACCGATGCTGTCCAGACGAACGTCCAGACCTCGATCGAGTGGGGAGCCTGCCCCCCACTCGGCCAGGGTGCCACGCGGAGCCCCGGGCAAAAATGCGGCACCGTGACCGTTCCCTTGGACTACCAGCACCCGGACGGCAAGACCATCACCACCGAGGTCTCCGAGCTCGCCACCGCCAAGCGCGGCAAGATGCGCGGTTACCTCCTGCTGAACCCGGGCGGCCCGGCTCTGGAAGGGCTGAACATGCCCAGCGCTATGGCCCCCACGCTGCCCGCCTCGGTCCTCGACGCGTACGACCTGATCGGGTTCGACCCGCGCGGCGTGGGCGTCAGCACGCCGATGAGCTGCGGCCTGTCCCAGAGCGCCGGCGCCTTCCCCTATCCCGCCGCCGACGGCTCCATCACCCAGAACGTCGCCCAGGCCAAGGCCGCCGCCGACGATTGCGCCAAGATCGGCGGCGAACTCCAGTACTTCACCACCGCCAACACCGCGCGTGACATGGACCGTATCCGGATGGCGCTGGGCGTGCCGAAGATCTCCTACTGGGGTCAGTCCTACGGCACCTACCTCGGCGCCGTCTACACCACCCTGTTCCCCCAGCACACCGACCGCATGGTCCTCGAAGGCAACGTCGACCCCAACGACGTGTGGCAGCAGCAGATCCAGCTGTGGAACCAGGGCATGAACGACCGGTTCCCCGACGCCGCCCGCGTCGCCGCGGCCGGCAACGCCCAGCTCGGGCTCGGCAGCACCGTCGCACAGGTCACCAGCACCTTCCTCGCCCTCGCCAGCCGCCTCGACCAGACACCGGTCGCGGTACCAGGCGCGAACCTGTCCCTGAACGGGGCGCTGCTGCGGGAGGTCACCTACGAGCTGCTGCTGCACAACAACACGCTCACCACGCTGGCCCAGTTCTGGAAGGCATCGGCCGACCTGTCCGCCGGCAAGACCCCGACCGCCGCGGACGCGGCCGCCCTTCAGCAGGCCTTCGCCGACCTCAACAGCCCCGGCTCCGCTAACGTGCCCGCCGACAACCAGGTCAGCATGACCCTGGCGCTCATCTGCGGCGACGCCTCCTGGCCCCGCAACGTCGCCTCCTACGCCACCGCCACCGCCGCCGCGCGCGCCAAGTACCCGCTCAGCGACGGCATGCCCGACAACATATGGCCGTGCGCGTTCTGGTCGAAGGCGCCGATCGAGCCGCCGGTCAAGGTCACCTCGCACGGCCCGCGCGACATCCTGCTCCTGCAAAACCGCCGCGACAGCGCCACCCCCTGGGCAGGCGCCCTGGGGATGGCCCAGGCACTGGGCTCCCGGGCCGGCTTCGTCGGCGTCGACAACGGCGGCCACTACGTCTACGGCACCGGCTCGGCCTGCGCCGACCAGGCCACCATCGCGTTCCTCACGAAGGGAACACTTCCGGCCAAGCCCATGTACTGCCCCGCGCCCACCACGTCCTGACCCCGGCCGTCATCCGGGCGGTACCGCAAACGACGCGCCGCGTCCGCTGCGGGACCGCCCGGACTTCCGTTATGGGTACGGCTCCTCACCCTCCGCGCAGTGATCAGCAACGGCGACTTCGAGGAGTACTGGCGATTCCACCTCGCCCGCGAGCACCAGCGCCTCTATCCCCGGCCCCAAGCAGGGAAAATACTCCCGGCCTTCGCCACGATCACCGGCGCCGTCGTGCTCGGGCAGGTCCCGACCATGCGCGAGCTGGCGGGTATCGGGCTGGTAATCGCGGGCGTCGCGCTGCACCGGGCGGGCCGCACCCGGTTACGCGTTTGACCGGTCAAAGATCGTGCTTGCGCTCCAGGTAGTTGAACGCCGCCCAGCCGAACGGCACCGGCAGCCAGAAGGTCAGCAGGCGGAACATCAGGACCGCGCTGACGGCGACCCCGCCCGGCACGCCCGCGGCGGTGAGCCCCGCGGTAAGCGCGGCTTCCACGGCGCCGAGGCCGCCGGGTGTCGGGATGATCGAGCCGAGCGCGCTGCCCGTGAGGTACACCACGCCGATCTTCGCGATCGGGACTGAACCGCCGAAGGCGGCCACGCAGGCGGACAGGCAGGCGATGTACGAGAGGCTGAGCACCAGCGCGCCGCCCATTCCCTCGATGAGCTTGCGCGGGTCCTGCGCGACCTCCACCAGCCGGGGCAGCACCTGGCCGAACGTTGGCGACAGGCGCGCCCGCACCAGGCGCCGTCCCGCCGGGAAGGCGAGGACCGCCCCCGCGAGCGCCACGAGCCCTGCCACCACGAAGTATGCCCAGGTCGGCGGCCTGATCGAGCTTTTACTCCCCGTCCCGGCGATGGCGCCGAAGATGGCGAGCAGCAGGATGTGCAGGGTGAGCGCCACGACTTGGGAGACGGCGATGCTGGCCACCGCCACCGGGGACGGGATCTTCCGGCGCTGCAGGTACCGGACGTTCAGCGCCACGCCGCCGACCGCGGCTGGTGTCACCAGTGTGACAAAGGAGCTGGCGAGCTGGACGAGCATGGTGCGGATGAAGCCGAGGCGCTCGGCGACGAAGCCGGACACGGACAGCGTCGCGCCGACGTAGGTCACCGCCGACAGCGCCAGCGCCACGAGGCCCCAGCGCCAGTCGGCCTTCGCGAGCAGCCGCCCGAGGCTGGCCTGGGCCAGCTCGCCCGCCAGCAGGTACACCGCGGCGACGCTGGCCACCAGCGTCACCAGGGTGCGCGCCCGGATGCGCTCAAGCTGGACAACCGGCACGACCTCGCCGCTCGGCACGGCCGCCTGCAGCGCCTTGCGCAGGGCGGGGAGCACGTCGCGGCGGCGGCGCAGCGCGTGACGGGTGGAGCGGACCAGCGCGACCGGCTGCATGAGCGGGAGCACGGCGGCCACGCCGTCCCCGCCGAGCTGGTCGATCGCGAGCCGGGCCGACTTCTCCGGCCCCACGTGCAGCGCCAGCTCGACGATGAGCTGGGCCTGGTCCAGGCGGACCTGGAGATCGCTCGCCGCGACGTCGCCGTCACCCGGATCGAGCAGCATCACCTCGCCGTCGGCGGCGAACATGATGCGGTCCGCGCTGAGCCCGCGGTGGGTGACGTGGTGGGCGTGCAGCCGGGTCACGGTGTCCCACACGCTTTTCAGCTCCGCGTCGGTGCACCGGTCCCGTTCCGCCAGCGTGGTTCCCGCGCAGTGGTCGTAGGCGAGCACGGCGGCGTCCGGCCCAACCCGTACCAGCGTCCGCAGCCGGGGCGTGGGCACGTCCGCGTCCTGCGTCGCGTAGGAGAGCAGCGCCCGCTGCTCGACCGATCGGTCGACCGACAAGGAGAAGCCCCGCGCCACCTGCCGGCGCACCCGGACAAAGCGGTACAGGCGGTAGAACGTTCCGGCCGCCTGCTGGTCCCGGTCGAACACCACCACGTCGAGGTGCCCGCCGTCCCCGGTGGTCACGTCGTAGTTCCTTGACCCGGCCAGGCCGGCGCTGGGCTGGTCCACCCGCCGGATCGCGGCCATCGTCACGGCCCCGCCGGACAGCGCGGTGGCGATTTCGAGCGCGGACGGGCGCTGCGACGTCACGCCCGCGCCGTACCGGACGGCTAGCCCGATCGCCCGGCCGGCCAGCAGCGTGGTCAGGATTGACAGGCCGGTGATGTTGAGGACCGCGAGCTGCACGATCGCGTACACGCCGACCGCCAGGCACAGCGCGTTCCGCCAGCCGGGCCGCCCGGTCAGCCCGATCATCGTGACGAAGGCGATCAGGCCGACCAGATACGCGTCAAGGGCGTCGACGTGGCTGGCGCCCGGCTTCGACATGATGATCGCGTAGTAGAGCCGGGCGGCGGCGGGTCGCTTGAGCAGGGCGTTGGCGATCTCGGCGGCCAGGCCGGCCCCGAAGCCGGTCGCCACCGCCTCGACGACCCGGCGTACCTGGCGCCGGACGAGCAGGCTGCCCCCGAGCAGCAGCGGGAGCATGAACAGTGCGAACAGCGCGATATGGGGCGCGGCGTGCAGCAGGGTCGGCGGCAGCCGCTTGCTCGCGCCCACGATGTCCGTCTCCACCCCGGTCGTAGTGGCGCTCGCCGCGACGGCCGCCACCGCGATCACGAAGAGCCAGAAGCAGGCGATGACGCAGCGCAGCGCGTCGACCGGCTTCCGGATTCGGCGTTCCAGGTGGTCGGTGACCTGGATCGCGGTGGACTGCAGCACGGGAAGATCGTACTGAACTAGGCCTTTACCTTGACCACCCCGCCGGACGCGAACAAGACACGAAACGGCCCGGGTCGAGTCGACCCGGGCCGTTTCGCGTTCGCTGAGCGAGCAGGCTGGACTTAGAAGTCCATGTCCCCGCCGCCACCGGGGGCAGCCGGCGGACCGGCCTTCTCCGGCTTCTCCGCGATGACCGCCTCGGTCGTGAGGAACAGCGCCGCGATGGACGCCGCGTTCTGCAGCGCCGAGCGGGTGACCTTCGCGGGGTCGATGATGCCGGCCTTGAACATGTCGACGTACTCGCCGGTCGCCGCGTTCAGGCCCTCGCCCGCGGGCAGGGTCTTCACCTTCTCGACCACGACGCCGCCCTCGAGGCCGGCGTTGACCGCGATCTGCTTCAGCGGCTCCTCGACGGCCCGGCGCACGATCAGTGAGCCGGTCGCCTCGTCGCCCGCCAGGTCGAGCTTGTCGAAGGCGGTGCGGGCGGCCTGCAGCAGCGCGACGCCGCCACCGGGGACCACACCCTCCTCGACCGCGGCCTTGGCGTTGCGCACCGCGTCCTCGATGCGGTGCTTGCGCTCCTTGAGCTCGACCTCGGTCGCCGCGCCCGCCTTGATGACGGCCACGCCGCCGGCCAGCTTGGCCAGCCGCTCCTGCAGCTTCTCGCGGTCGTAGTCGGAGTCGGTGTTCTCGATCTCGGTCCGGATCTGGTTGACCCGGCCCGCGATCTGGTCCGCGTCACCGGCGCCGTCGACGATCGTGGTCTCGTCCTTGGTGACGACGACCTTGCGCGCCCGGCCGAGCACGTTCAGGTCGACGCTGTCCAGCTTGAGGCCGACCTCTTCGCTGATGACCTGGCCACCGGTGAGGATGGCGATGTCACCGAGCATGGCCTTGCGGCGGTCACCGAAGCCGGGGGCCTTCACCGCGACGGACCGGAACAGCCCGCGCATCTTGTTGACCACCAGGGTCGCCAGGGCCTCGCCCTCGACGTCCTCGGCGATGATCATCAGGGGCTTGCCGGACTGCACGACCTTGTCGAGCAGCGGGAGCAGGTCCTTGTTGGCGGAGACCTTGGAGTTGACGATGAGGATGTACGGGTCCTCGAGGACCGCCTCAAGCCGCTCCGGGTCGGTGACGAAGTAAGGCGCGATGTACCCCTTGTCGAAGCGCATGCCCTCGGTGAGCTCAAGCTCGAGCCCGAAGGTGTTGCTCTCCTCGACGGTGATGACGCCTTCCTTGCCGACCTTGTCCATGGCCTCGGCGATCATCTCGCCGATCGCCGGGTCGCCGGCCGAGATGGAGGCGGTGGAGGCGATCTGCTCCTTGGTCTCCACGTCCTTGGCGAGCTGCGACAGCTGCTCGCTCACGGCCTCGACGGCCGCCTCGATGCCGCGCTTGAGCGACATCGGGTTGGCGCCGGCGGCGACGTTCCGCAGGCCCTCGCGCACCAGCGCCTGGGCGAGCACGGTCGCCGTCGTCGTGCCGTCGCCGGCAACGTCGTCGGTCTTCTTCGCTACTTCCTTAACCAGCTCGGCGCCGATCTTCTCATACGGGTCCTCGAGCTCGATCTCCTTGGCGATGGACACGCCATCGTTGGTGATCGTGGGGGCTCCCCACTTCTTCTCGAGAACCACGTTCCGGCCCTTGGGGCCGAGAGTTACCTTCACGGCGTCGGCAAGCTGGTTCATGCCGCGCTCGAGGCCGCGCCTGGCGTCCTCGTCAAACGCGATCATCTTCGCTGCCATTGGTTCCAGTCCTCCGTGGCGTACGTTAGGACCGGCCGACGCCCGCGACGGACGGCACCGTACCGCGGCAGTCCTTTCCCGCCGCTTAGCGGTACCTCATCGCCCGATCCCGCCGTTGTGGTTGTCACTCTCACGGGGAGAGTGCCAAGTCCCATGTTTAGCACTCTCATAGGGAGAGTGCAAACGCCGAGGCCTCGGGCTGGGCGTTCGCGCATACGGCGTAGCCCCGCCCCGCCGAACGCGTAGAGTGAACGAGCACAGAACACGTCGGGAATCACCCGCCCCCTTCGAGAGGGTCTGTTACTTTTCCGCCATGAAAGCGCTCGTCCTATCCGGTGGCTCCGGCACGCGCCTGCGCCCGATTACGCATACCTCAGCAAAGCAGCTGGTCCCGGTGGCGAACAAGCCGGTGCTGTTCTACGGACTCGAGGCGATCGCGGAGGCGGGGGTCACCGAGGTCGGGATCGTCGTCGGCGACACGGCCCCGCTGATCGAGGCGGCCGTGGGCGACGGCTCCAGGTTCGGCCTCAAGGTCACCTATCTCCGGCAGGACGCTCCCCGCGGCCTCGCTCACGGCGTAATAATCGCGCGGGAGTTTCTTGGCGACGATGACTTCGTCATGTACCTGGGCGACAACTTCATCGTCGGCGGTATCACCGACCTGGTCGAGGAGTTCACCGCCACCAGGCCGGACGCGCGGATCATGCTGGCCCGGGTGAGCGACCCGCGGTCGTTCGGCGTGGCCGAGCTCGATGAGGCCTCCGGCCGGGTCAAGAACCTCGAAGAGAAGCCCAAGCAGCCCAAGAGCGACCTCGCCCTGGTCGGCGTTTACCTCTTCACGCCGGCCATCCACGAGGCGGTCGCCAGCCTCAAGCCGTCCTGGCGGGGCGAGCTTGAGATCACCGAGGCGATCCAGTGGCTGCTCGACCACGGGCGCACGGTCAACTCCACGACGATCACCGGGTACTGGAAGGACACGGGCAACGTCACCGACATGCTCGAGGTGAACCGCCTGGTCCTGGAGGGCGTCGAGCCGAGGATCGACGGCCACGTCGACGACACCTGCGAGATCATCGGCCGGGTCGTGGTCGAGGCCGGGGCGTTCGTGCGCAACTCGCGGATCGTCGGGCCGGCGATCATCGGCGCGGGCAGCAAGGTCATCGGTTCCTACGTCGGCCCGTTCACGGCCATCGACGACAGCTGCTCGATCCATGACAGCGAGATCGAGTACTCCATCGTGCTGTCCAACGCTTCTATTAAGGGCGTGCGCCGCATCGAAGCCTCGCTGATCGGCCACTACGCGGAGGTAACCCCCGCGCCCCGGGTACCGCGGGCGCACCGGCTAGTGCTCGGCGACCACAGTAAGGTGCAGATCAGCTCATGAGGATCCTGGTTACCGGCGGCGCGGGCTTCATCGGCTCGCACTACGTCCGCACGCTGCTGTCCGGCGGCTACCCGGGTTACGAGGACGCGCACGTCACGGTCTACGACAAGCTCACCTACGCGGGCAACCTCGCGAACCTCGCCCCGGTCTCCGCCAGCCCCAGGTACACGTTCGTCCAGGGCGACATCTGCGACCCGGCGCTGCTGGCCGAGATCCTTCCCGGCCACGACGCGGTGATCAACTTCGCCGCCGAGTCGCACGTGGACCGGTCGATCGCCGGCGCGGCCGAGTTCGTCACGTCGAACGTGGCGGGCGTGCAGATCCTGCTCGACGCCTGCCGGACCGCGGGCACCGGCCGCATCGTGCACGTCTCCACCGACGAGGTGTACGGCTCGATCGCCGAGGGCGCGTGGACCGAGCAGTCGCCGCTCGACCCGAATTCCCCCTACTCCGCCGCGAAGGCGGGCGGCGACCTCATCGCCCTCGCCTACGCGCGCACCCACGGGGTCAACGTCTCCATCACCCGGTGCTGCAACAACTACGGGCCTTACCAGTACCCGGAGAAGGTCATCCCGCTGTTCGCCACCAACCTGCTCGACGGCAAGCCGGTGCCGCTCTACGGCGACGGCCGCAACGTCCGCGGCTGGATCCACGTGGACGACCATTGCCGTGGCATCCAGCTCGTCCTGGAACAAGGCCAGGCCGGCCGGGTCTACAACGTCAACGGCGACGTCGAACTGTCCAACCGCGAGCTGACCGCGGCCATCCTCGACAAGCTCGGGGCGTCGTGGGACGACGTGGTGCCGGTCGAGGACCGCAAGGGCCACGACCGCCGCTACTGCCTCGACGACTCGCTGCTCCGCTCGATGGGCTACGCCCCGCTGACGCCGTTCTCCGACGGTCTCAAGGCCACCATCGAGTGGTACGCCGCCAACCGCGGCTGGTGGGAGCCGCTGCGCCGCCCGGCGCCCCCGGCCCGCCCGGCGGGCCGGTGACCCGCTGGCTGGTCACCGGCGCGGCCGGAATGCTCGGCCGTGACCTGACGGCGCTGCTCACCGCCCGCGACGCGGAGTTCACCGCCCTGCTCCGGGCGGACCTGGACATCACCGACGCCGCCGCGACGACGGCGACGGTCGCCGCCGTCAAGCCGGACGTGGTCGTCAACTGCGCCGCCTGGACCGCGGTCGACGCCGCGGAGGAACACGAGGCCGAGGCCCTGGCGATCAACGGCCGGGGCGCGGCCAACCTGGCCGCCGCCTGCGCCGAGGCCGGCGCGCTGCTGGTCCACCCGTCGACCGACTACGTCTTCGACGGCCTCGCCGGCCAGCCGTACGCCGAGGACGCCCCGACCGCGCCGGCCGGCGCCTACGGCCGCACCAAGCTGGCCGGCGAGCAGGCGGTCCGCGCCGCCCTGCCGGACGCCAGCTACATCGTCCGCACCGCCTGGCTGTACGGCGCGCACGGCAAGAACTTCGTGAAGACCATGCTCCGGCTGGCCGGCAACGGCACGGCTCCCGGCGTCGTCGCCGACCAGCACGGCCAGCCCACCTGGACGGCCGACGTCGCCGCGCAGATCTACGCGCTGATCGACCGGTCCGCCCCCACCGGTGTTTACCACGCGACCAGCTCCGGCCAGACGACGTGGTTCGGCTTCGCCGCGGAGATCTTCCGCCTGCACCAAGGTCAAGACCAAGGCCAGGATTCCGAACGACCGCGGCTTACTCCCCGGCCCATCACTACTTCCGACTACCCGACGCCGGCGAAACGGCCGGCTTACAGCGTCCTGGGCCACGAGGCGTGGCGCGCGGCGGGCATCGCGCCGATCGGCGACTGGCGGGACGCCCTGGACCGCGCGTTCCCGGCGATCACGGCGGCGTACCCCTAGCCGAGCGGGCCGGTGTCCGAGAGCGAGGTCGCGGCGGCCTCAGCCGGGACCGCCTCCGGCGCTTTTCCCTCGACTGTGTTTTCCTCGACGACTGCGCTTTCCTCGACTGTGGTCTTGCCGCGGCCGCGGCTCGCCGCCGCGGCCCCCGCCACGATGAGGTCGCTGATCGTGTTGACGCCGCGGGAGACGAGCGCCACCGCCAGCCCCGCCTGGTGGCCGACCAGCGGGCTGAGCGCGAGGATCAGCAGGGCGTCGCGCCCGCCCGCGCCCGCCGGGGCGAAGACGATGACGAAGCCCACGCACCAGGCGAACGCGTAGCCGCCGAGCGCGATCAGGGCGGTCCGGCCGGCCGGGGCGCCCAGCTTGTCGGCGAGCACCCAGATCTGGACGCCGTTGGCGACCCAGGCGAGGAGCGACCAGGCCAGCGCCTTGCTCAGCATCGTGAGCGTGACCGGCTGGTCAAGTCCGGGCCGCTTGATCAGCTTGAAAAGCCAGTTAAGCAGCGGGTTGAGCACCTTCGGGTAGAGGCAAACCAAGATCACCGGGACCAGGACGAAGATCCAGTCATCGCCGGCCGGGTAGTGCGCGAACGGCAGGGTCGCCGCGGCCACGAGCAGGCCGGTGGCCAGCGACAGGATCATCGTGAGGATCGAGGCGCTGGCCGATCGCGTCCGGGGGATGTTCGCCCGCGCGCCCAGTTCCATCTGCGTCAGGACCGGCCAGAGGGAGCCGGGGATGTACTTGCCGAGCTGGCCGATGAAGAAGATGCGCCCGGCCGTGGTCGTCCGCACCGGCGAGCCGAGCCCGGCCAGCAGCGCCTGCCACTGGCGGAGCGTGGCGTACTGCATCACCAGCAGCGCGAGCAGCGCCTCGAGCGAGGCGACCAGGCCGATCTCCCCCAGGGCGTGCTGGACCTGGTTCCACTCCTTGTCGATCGCGTAGGCGCCGATGCCGACCGCGATAACGACAACCGCCCACTTGAGCCACCGGCTGCCGAGCAAGCGCTTAACGAAGCCCATCATCCTGTCCATCGGGTAGGTGCGTCATGCCCTAGGCTACGGACATCATGCGCACAATCATCTTCGGTACTTACGACACCGCGATGCACCCGCGCATCGCGACCATTGCCGAGGGCCTCGCCGCCCGCGGGTTCGACGTGACCGAGTGCAACATCCCGCTCGGGCTCACCACCGCGGACCGCGTCGACATGCTGGCGAAGCCGTGGAAGGCCGGCGGGCTGGTCGCCCGGCTCGTGAGCCGCTGGCTCGGCCTCGCGGCGAAAGCACGCGGGCTTGGCCGGCCGGACGTCGTTGTCGTGGGCTACCTGGGTCACTTCGACGTGCACCTGGCGCGGCTGCTTTACCGCCGCGGCAAGGTGCCGATCGTGCTCGACCACCTGATCAGCGCGGCGAACACCGCCAAGGACCGCCGGCTCGACGGCGGCATGAAGACGAAGGTGCTGCGGCTGATCGACGCGGCCGCCCTGCGGGCCGCCGACATCGTGGTGGTCGACACCGAGGAGCACCTGGAGATCGTCCCCGAGAAGTACCGGTCGAAGGCCGTGGTGGTGCCCGTCGGGGCGCCGACGCCCTGGCATGAGGCGGCGCGGGAGGCCCCGGCCACTGTGTCTTCCACCACGGGAAGCGGGCCGCTGAAGGCCGTTTTCTACGGTCTCTACACGCCGCTGCAGGGCACGCCGGTCATCGGGGAGGCGCTTGGCCGCCTGGCGGGCGCGCCGGTCGAGGTGACGATGATCGGCCGCGGCCAGGACGAGGCGGCGGCTAAGGAGGCCGCCGCGGCCAACCAGTCGGTGCGCTGGCTTGACTGGGTGCCCGCCGCCGAGTTGCCCGCGCTGGTGGCCGCCCATGACGTCTGCCTCGGCATCTTCGGCACCGGCGACAAGGCGCTGCGCGTGGTGCCCAACAAGGTGTTCCAGGGCGCCGCCGCCGGGTGCGCGGTGATCACGTCCGACACCGCGCCGCAGCGCCGGGTGCTCGCCGACGCGGCCGTCCTCGTGCCGCCGGGCGACCCGGCGGCCCTGGCCGACGCGCTGCTCCGGCTGGCCGATGACCGTGAGGCGCTGCTGAAGCTTCGCCACGCGGCGCGCCAGCTCGCCGCCGAGCGGTTCACGCCCAAGCAGGTGGTGGAGCCGCTGACGGACCGGCTGCTTCGGCCGCACGCCCCTCTTACTCAAGACAAGTCCTAGCTGTCCCTGGACCTGACTATCAGGTCGGCGAGCAGCGCCAGTGACGCGATGAGCAGGCCGGTGACGAAGACCAGCACCGTGCCCGTGGCGATGTGCAGCGAGTGGTCCACCAGGTCGAAGATGGCCTTGACGATGCCGACACCGAGCAGGGTCAGGGCCAGCGGCATAAGCGCCTTGAGCGGGTTGAAGTACATCGTCATGCGAAGGATCTGCAGGATGTACCGGTAGGCGTCCTTGCCGAACTTGAACTTCGACTTGCCCGCCCGCTTGTAGTAGTCGATCGGCAGGAAGTACAGCTCGTGGTTGTTCGCGAGGAACGACATGGTGATCGTCGTGACGCAGGAGAACCCGGGGGGCAGCAGCCGCAGGTAGGGCAGCGACACCTCGCGCCTGAAGGCCCGCAGCCCGGAGTTCAGGTCCGGGATCCTGGCGCCGGTCAGCCGCTCGGCGAACTTGCGGATGAACCACTTGGCGGGCACCCGCAGCAGCTTGTAGGTGCCCTGCTCGCTGGTCCTGGCCCCGACCACCTGGTCGATCGTCGGGTCCTTCTCCAGGATCTGGACCAGCTCGGGAATCCGCTCGTTCGGGTACGTCATGTCGGCGTCGGTCCACACCACGATCTCGCCGCGCGCCCGCTGGGTGCCGATCCGCCGCACGGTGCCGGAACCGCTGTTGCGGTGGAAGTTGACAACCTCCATCTTGGGGAAACGCGGCGCGGCCTCGTACAGCTTCGCCAGCGTGTCGTCCGTGGAGGCGTCGTTCACGCACACCAGCTCGTACGAGTAGCCGCTCGCCTCCATCGCCGACGAGATCCGCTCGATCTCGGCGATCACGTGCCCTTCCTCGTTGTAGCAAGGCAGGACGATCGTGACGTAGGGCGCGGTCTTTCCCTCGCGCGCGGTTTCCTGGTCGGCAATCACTTGCCCGGCTCCCAACTGTAGACCGTGAACGTCTCGGAAACGGTGCTCCGTGGCGTACCAAAATAGATGTGTTCGTCGTCGTTCGTGGTGAAGTCCATGATGCGGCGCACGGTGCCGTTGCCGAACTCCTTCATCAGGGGCGCGAACTCGGCTGGTGAAGTGGCGAGGGCCAGCGGCTGATGACCGGAGGCCTTGATCGACCGCACGGCGGCGATCATCGTGGCGGGCTCGACGTTGTTCCCCACCGCCGGCATGACATTGCCTGGACTGGTGGTCTGCACGCCGGCGACCGGCACGTCACACGTGTCGCGGATGGTCCCGGCGAGCGGTTGCATCAGCTGGTTGTCGACGAAGAGCAGGGACTTGCCCGCCGGGATGTTCTGGCAGAGCTGGTTCACCGCCGCGACCTCGCCGCCGTAGGTGCGCTTGAAGGCGAGCCCGTGGAAGTTCCCGGCTAGCGGCGGCACGGCGATGGCGGCCGCGCAGACGGCGATCACGGCTATCCGGGGCGTCCGCTTCAGGTAGTCGGGCACCTCTACCAGGTGCAGCACCCGCGACTTCTGGGCCAGCCAGGAGGCCAGCCACACCGCGAGCAGGATCAGGCCGGGCAGGACCGCGGGAACCAGGCGACGGCTGGCATACGGCTGGTGCGGGGTGATCGCGGGACGAAGCAGGAACAAGAACGTCGCGCAGGCGAACACGAGCAGGGGGAGAACCCAGACCGGCGCCTCGCCCTTGACGGCCCGCCGGCCGAGCATCGCGAGGGCGATCACCGCGAACGCGATGGTCGTGACGCCGGTGTACCAGTAAATCCAGTGCAGGCTGAGCGGGGCGTAGCCGTGATAGTAGTCAGTCCGCCAGCCCCGCTCGACGTACGGCCGCAGGAGGAACCCGGCGACCAGGACGAACGGGAGGGCCGCCACGGCCCGCACCAGCCACCGTTTCGGCGGGTCGCTCAGCTCGGAGCCGCGCCGCCGCAGCCACCGCACGGCCACGATCGTGCCGATCACCATCACGATGACCAGCGCCGACATGCCGAGAACGGATTGCGTGTTGCCCGGTATCAGGTAGGGCGCGGTAAGGAAGGCCCCGTCGAGGGCGCCGTACGCCGTACCCGCGAGCAGTCCGACGACGAGGGGCACGACCTGCCGTTGCCGCCGCAGGACCAGCAGGCCGCAGTACGGGATGACGAAGACGATGTCGGCCGGCCCGTCGACCCGGACGAGGAAGACAATGCCGAGCAGCAGCCCGCTGACGAACGCGAGGACGTGCGAAGCGGACCGCGCATGGTGCCGCCAGCCGGTTCGCCACGACCCGGCGTCTTCCTCACCCCGGTGCGTGCGCTGGCTGTCGATCCACAGCGACAGCCCGCTGACCAGGAGGAGCAGCGCGAGCGACTCGCTCCAGGTGTCGCGGCTCACGTACTGCATGGGGATGGTGACCCCGATCGCCACCGCCGCGAACGGCGCCCAGCGCGGGCCCACCAGCCGGGCCACCAGGCCGCCGAACGCGAACACGGCGAGCGCGCCGAGCACCGGCGCCAAGAACACCGCGAGCCGCGCGCCGCCCGCCCAGTAGCCCAGCGAGAGCGCCATCGGCATGCCCGACATGAACTGGGGCACGATGTGAGTGCCGACCGCGTACTGGGCGGCGCTCGCGTAGACGATGCTCGCCGGGTGGCCGCCGAAGAACTGGGCGTTCTGCGGGATGACCGCCGTGCCGTGCACCGAGATCCACTGGGCGAACTGCATGTACGCCGCGGCGTCGTACTCGATGATCACGAACTGCGAGTGGAAGGCGGCGTTGAAAGCGCCGAAGGCGACCGCGATCGCGAGCAGCGACCAGAGGACCCAGCGCGGCGTTGGCTTCGCCAGGCCCTCGTCCCGCGTACCCCAGGCGGCCGCGCCGGTCACCGAGGGGATGCGCCGCCAGACGTACGGGACGATCAACGCGGTAAGCGCCAGCCAACCCGCGATCACCGGGATGGGCTTGAAGTAACCGATCAGCAGCAGCGGGAAGCCGGCCAGCAAGAACGGCAGCAGGACCAGCGCGGGCAGCAGGGTCAGCCGCCCAAGCAACAGCCCCGCGGCGTCCCGGGCTTCGCGATCAACCGGATTGACGCGCGGCCGTACGGCGTCAAGCTCGGCGGTCACTTGGCCGGCTCCCAACTGTAGACCGTGAACCTCTGGGGAAGAGTGTTCCTGGGCGTACCGAAGATTACGTGCTCGTCGATGCTCGTATCCTGGGCCATCACCAAATTCACGGCACCGTTACCAAGCTGGGACAGCTCTTCGCTGGTGGCCGCGAGAACGATCGGGTGCCGCCCGGCCTTCTGAATCGCCCGCACGTCGGCGATCATCGCCTTCGGGGAGGCATCCCACCCGGGGGCGGAATTCGCGCCCGGCACGACGGTCGCCGCGGCCGCTACCGGCACGCCGCAGGTGCCCCTGATGTTCTCGGCCCACTGGTAGTTCAGCATGAAATCGGCGATCAGCACCGACGAGTTCGGCGGGATGGCCTGGCAGATCTCCTCGACCGCGGCGACCTCGCCGACGTACGCCCGCTGCAGCGCGAGCCCGTCCGAGCCGCTCAGGCTGAGGCCGAAGTTCCCGATCAGCGGCGGCAGGAAGATGGCGCCCGCGCAGCAGGCGATCACGAACGCCCGCGGCGACCGCTTGAGGTAGCCGGGGACGCTCACCAGGTGGACTACCCGCGACCGTCGGGCGAGCCAGGCCGACAGCCACACCGCGAGCAGGATCACGCCCGGCAGGACGGTGGGGACCAGCCGACGGCTGGCATAGGGCTGGTGCGGGGTGATCGCGGGCCGGAGCAGGAACCACACGACCGCCCAGGCGAACGTCAGCAGCGGCAGTACCCAGACGGGCGCCTCGCCCTTGACGCACCGCCGGCCGAGCATGGCGGTGGCGATCACGGCGAACGCGATGGCGGTAAAGCCGGTATACCAGTAGATCCAGTGCAGGCTGAGCGGCGCGTACTGGAGCGCGTGCCAGTTCCGCTCCAGGTAGGGCCGGACGACGAAGACCGCGATGACGGCGAAGGGCAGCACCGCCACCGCCCTGACCAGCCAGGGGCTCGGCGGGTCGCGCAGCTCGGAGCCGCGGTGGCGCAGCCACCTGACCGCCACCGCGGTGGCCGCGGTGAACAGGACGAACGCGGCGACCATGTACTCGACCGACGAGGCGTTGGTCTGCAGGTACGGGAAGGTCAGGAACAGCGCGTCGACCGCGCCGTACAGCAGGCCCGCGAGCATGCCGACGACCAGCGCGATGACCTGGCGCTGGCGCCGCAGCACCAGCAGGCCGCAGTAGGGAACGACGAACAGGACGTCGGCGGGCCCGTCGATGCGCACCAGCAGGGTGATGCCGAACAGCAGGCCAGTGACCCCGGCAAGCACGTGCGAGGCGGAGCGCGCATGGCTCCGCCAGTGTCCCCGCCACCGTTCCGCGTCTTCCTCGCCCCGGTCAGTACGCTGGGAGTCGATCCACAGCGAGAGCGCGCCGAGCAACAGGATCTGCGCGAGCGTCTCGCTGTAGGTGTTGCGGCTCACGTACGCCTCGGGGATGCCGATCGCTATCGCCAGCGCGGCGAACGGGGCCCAGCGCGGGCCCACCAGCCGGGCCACCAGGCCGCCGAAGGTGAAGATGCCGAGCGCGCCGAGGACTGGTGCCAAGAGAAGCGCAAGCCGCGTGCCGCCCGTCCAGAAGCCGAGCGAGAGCACCATCGGCAGGCCGGCCATGAACTGGGGCACGATGGAGTTGCCGGTGTGGTACATCGCGCCGTTGTAGAACGCGGCGCTGTTGAAGGTGACCCCCGGCGCGTTACCGAAGGCCGCGGCGTCCGTCGGGATCGGCAGCGACCCGTGCTTGGAAATCCAGGTGGCGAAGTTCATGTACGACGCCGCATCGAGCTGGTCGACCACGAACTGGGAGTGGTAGACCGCCTGGAAGACGCCGAAGGCAACCGAGATCGCGATGAGGGACCAGAGGACCCAGCGCGGCGTGGGCCTCACCCCGCCCGCGCCCGCGGTGCCCCAGTCGGCCGCCCCGGTCACCGAGGGGACGCGCCGCCAGACATACGGGACGATCAACGCGGTAAGCGCCAGCCAGAGGATGATCACCGGGACGGGCTTGAAGTAGCCGATCAGCAGCAGCGGGAAGCTCGTCAGCAGGAATGGCAGGATGACCAGGGCAGGCAGCACGGTCAGCCGCCCGACAAGAAGCCCCGCAGAATCCCTGGGATCACGCTCCGTTATGCCAAGCGGAGCCGAGGCGCTTCGCCGAACGGCAGAAGGCTTGCTGTCAACGGTCAATGAAGAAACCCATCTGCTCTGGGCTGATCCCAGTCTCATGCTCGGTACGCAGGCGCACTCGCGTACTCGCTAGCGATCTGAATTATAGAAAGATGTGCGCCTTTACGTGGTTGTTCCCGATAGGTCCGGCCCTTCCGGACCACTACCACCGCAATCCTGTTGTACCCGCATCTGAGCGGACAGACACGGAGCGTAACACCGTCGTGGCTGGCAGCTAGCCGAGTGCCTCGACCTGTTCCGCAAGCCAACGCCGCGGTGCACGCGCGGCGGCGGCGCCGGAAATCGCTGCACTGCGCCGCTGCCGCTCGGCCGCCGGCATGATCAGGCCAGCATGCAAGGCGTTAGCGGTAGCGCTGACATCATACGGGTTGACAAGCAGTGCGGCCTCACCAATCAGCGCGGCGGCACCCGCTTCCCTGGAGAGCACGAGCGCGCAGCCGCGCTCGCTGAGGATCGGCCCTTCCTCAGCCACCAGGTTCATGCCGTCCCTTATCGGGTTGATGAGCAGCACGTCTGCCAGCCCGCAGGCCGCCAGCGAGCGCGGGTAGTCGTCCTTCACCTCAAGGATAAGGGGTTCCCAGTCCGGAGTCCCGAACTCGGCGTTGATCTCCGCGGCCAGCTCGTGCACCCGCGCCGTGTAGGCCTGGTACTCGGCCAGCCCGGAGCGCGAGGGGTACGCGAACGCGAGATGCGTCACCCGGCCGCGCCATTCGGGGCGGGTGACCAGCAGCTCACGGTAGGCGGCGAGGCCGCGGACGATGTTCTTGGACAGCTCGGTGCGGTCCACCCGCACGATCAGCTGCCTGCCGCGGGCGATCTCCCGCAGCGCGCCCGCATTGGCCTGGACGTCCGCCTGGCGGCCGCGCGCGCGCAGTTCCTCGGCGTCCACTCCCAGCGGGTGCACCGCCACCTCGGTCACGTGATTTCGGTAGGTGACGCGGCCGACGCCGGGGCGGACGCGGGTCACCTCGGCGCCGAGCACCGTCGCGCAGCAGTCAAGGAACGCGTCGGCCCAGCGCCAGGCCAGGAACCCGGCGTGATCGGCGCCGAGCATCCCGTCGAGGACCGCGGTCGCCACGTCGTCCGGCAGCAGCTGGAAGTACTCGGGCGGCGCCCACGGAGTGTGCTCGAAGTGGGCGATCCGCGCGGCGGGATAGCGGTCGCGCAGCAGCCGGGGCGCGAGCGACAGGTGGTAGTCCTGGATAAGCACCCTGGTCTCGGCCGCGCACTCCTGCGCGAGCGCGTCCGCGAACGCCTCGTTGTAGGCGACGTAGGCGGCCCAGTTGGCCCGGAACGCCAGGCCGAACCGGGGCTGGTTCGGGGTGTCGAACAGCAGGTGGTGCACGAACCACAGGATCGAGTTGGCGACGCCGTTGTACGCGGCGTCGAACACGCCGGCGGGGATGTCGAGCATCCGGACCGGGACCTCGCCGGGGGCGGTGGGCGCCCGCTCCGGCCAGCGGGCGGCTTCCCGGTCGGCCTCGCTGAGCGCCGCGCACAGCCACAGCGCACCGCCGTCCGCGGCCACCGCGCCAAGCCCTGACGTTAGCCCCGACACCATGCCGCCGCCGCCGCGGCGAGCGGACAGCGAGCCGTCCTCGGCGTGACCGTACGAGACGGGCCCACGGTTTGAGGCAACAATGAGTAGCCGGCTCGGGTCGTTAGTCATATGGAACAAGCGTAGATGAATCCCTCCATAGCCGGTTGCCGGGGGAGCCAATCGATCAGTTACAGTAGTTACCAGCTAGTTGCCCAGCCTTGCGACGCCGGCACGAAGTGCCGCGCGCACCTGGGAGACAACTGAATACCTCATCCAGAGGGGTGGAGGGATCGGCCCTGTGAAGCCCCGGCAACCATCGCGGTAACGCACCTCAGTAAGGCGAGGCAAGCGCGCGACCTGGTGCCAAGTCCGGCCCGTGGTCAAGGTGACCGCTGGGAAAGATGGGAGAGAGAGGCCTCGCCCCATGACCGCTCAGACCGCCGCGCTCCTTAACCTCGGGCACGCCACCGGCTTGACCTGCCGGGAGTGCGGCGCCACGGTCGAGCTCGGCCCGCACTACGCGTGTTCCGAGTGTTTCGGGCCGCTGGAGGTTGGTTACGACTTCCCGCGGCTGACCAGGGCCGACATCGAGGCCGGCCCGCAGAACATCTGGCGCTACGCGCCGCTGCTGCCCGTACCGCAGGACATCGCGACGCGCCCGACCACCGAGCCCGGCTGCACCAAGCTCGTCCGCGCCGACGGGCTCGCCGCCGAACTCGGCATGCGCCGCCTGTGGATCAAGGACGACAGCGGCAACCCGACCCACTCCTTCAAGGACCGGGTCGTCGCCGTGGCGCTCGCGGCGGCGACCGAGATGGGGTTCAAGGTCCTCGCTTGCCCGTCGACCGGCAACCTGGCCAACGCGGTCGCCGCCGCGGCCGCCCGGGCCGGCATCAGGTCCGTGGTCATGGTGCCCGCGAACCTGGAGGAGCAGAAGATCCTCACGACCGCCGTGTACGGCGGCACGTTCGTGACGGTGGACGGCAACTACGACGACGTTAACCGGCTGGCCTCCGAACTGGCGGGCGAGCACGAGGACTGGGCGTTCGTCAACGTGAACGTCCGGCCCTACTACGCGGAAGGCTCGAAGACCCTCGGCTTCGAGATCGCCGAGCAGCTTGGCTGGCGGCTGCCCGACCAGATCGTGGTCCCGGTGGCGTCCGGTGCGCAGCTCGTCAAGATCGATAAGGGGTTCAGCGAGCTCGTCGAGCTCGGCCTGGTCGAGTCCAAGCCGTGGAAGGTGTACGGCGCGCAGGCGACCGGCTGCTCGCCCGTGTCGGAGGCGTTCGCCAAGGGCTGGGACGTGGTGCGGCCGGTGAAGCCGAACACGATCGCGAAGTCCCTGGCCATCGGCAACCCGGCCGACGGCCCGTACGTGCTCGACGTGGTCCGCAGGACCGGCGGCGCGGTCGCCGACGTCGCCGACGCCGAGGTCGTGGACTCGATGCGGCTGCTCGCCCGCTCGCAGGGCGTCTTCGGCGAGACCGCGGGCGGGGTAACGGTCGGCGTGCTGCGTAAGCTCATCGCCTCCGGTCAGCTCGATCCCGACGCGGAGACCGTGATCATCAACTCCGGCGACGGACTCAAGACCCTCTCCGCGGTGGCACCCGCGGTGACGGTTCCCGACGCGATTAAGCCCACCCTTGAGGCATTCCAGCAGCAGTTCTGACAAGTACTACTGACCAGTACCGACGGGCGACTCCAAGCCCGCGCTAATACCGCCGATGATCATTGCGGTGCGCGTTGACGCGATTGGCGTGTATCTGGCGTCATGAACGTCGCGCACGCGGTAAGGTCGTTTCTGGTCGCTGTCGGCAAGGCCAATTGCGAGCGTGAGAGCGTGCGCTGGCACGTCTCGCCGAGTCGCGATCGACGGGTTCCGCGGTTGCAAGGGCGGGGCTCGAAGCCCGAGCAGCAGTTAGGGAGTTGTTTGGAATGGCTCAGGGCACCGTCAAGTGGTTCAACCCGGACAAGGGCTACGGCTTTATCGCCGTCGACGGTGGCAAGGACGTCTTCGTCCATTTCTCCGCGATCCAGGCGGACGGGTACCGCAGCCTCGAAGAGGGCCAGCGGGTTGAGTTCGAGATCACGCAGAGCGACCGGGGACAGCAGGCCGAGAGGGTTGTCATCGTCTCCTAGGATCTCTGGCTCCGATCGAAGTCCTGGATCAGCCGGGTTACGTCGGTGCGGTCGGCCTGGCCCCTAGGGGCCAGGCCGATTCGTTCTTACCCCCTGCTACCCTTTCGGCGTGGATTCGCTTGGCATCGATGGCGCCTGGGTGTACACGCCCCAGGTGCATAGCGACGACAGGGGCAGTTTCGCCGAGGCGTTCCGGGGCGCCGAGTTCGCCGCCGACCTCGGCTATCGGCTCGACGTCGCGCAGGTCAACTGCTCCGTCTCCCGGCGCGGCGTGATTAGGGGAATTCATTACGCCGACGTGCCACCGGGGCAGGCCAAGTACGTGACTTGCGTGGCCGGGGCGATCCTCGACGTGATCGTGGACCTGCGGACGGACTCCCCGTCCTTCGGGAAATGGGAAGCGGTCCAGCTTGACGCGGTCACGCGCCGGGCGGTGTTTCTCGCCGAAGGCCTCGGGCATGCCTTCATGGCCCTGGGCGACGGCGCGACGGCGCTGTACCTGTGCTCCACGCCCTACGCACCGGGCCGCGAGCACGGCGTGCACCCGCTAGACCCGGCGATCGGGATCGCCTGGCCGGCGGATGAGCACATCGAGCCCGTGCTGTCCGAGAAGGACGCCGCCGCGCCGACGCTTGACGAGGCGCTGCGCGCCGGGCAGCTACCGCGCTACCCGGACTGCACCGCGTACCAGGACGCGCTCCGCGCCGGCCGCTAGCCGCCGACGGTCAGCAGGGCCACCGTGATCCCGTTCTCCTGCCACGTCTTCTGCGCCAGGTAGCCGAGCGTCTGCAGGAAGGCTTCCTCGGGATAGGGCAGCGCCGAGAACGGGTCGGGCGCCAGGTGATCCACGTAGACCACCCATATCCGGGGCGTGCCCGTGATGCAGGCCGACGGGTCAACGCACTCGACCGGCTGCAGGTTGTTCGCCTCGACTTGCGACTGCGCCTGGAACACCGGCGACGGCGCGGAGCCGCGCAGGTAATAGGCGATGCTGGTGTCGACCTGGTAGTGGTTCTCGTCGCCGACCTCGTAGACGATGCCGTCTCCGGGGCGCGCGTTCGCCGTGACGACGGCGGCCGCCGCCTGGTAGTCAACCGGGGTGCCGTTCGAGAGTATCTCCGGGTAGGCCCACAGGTTGTGCGCCTCGTTCTGGCGGATCTGCAGCTGGTCGTGGAGCCCGAGCAGGCCCACGACCGCCACCAGTATGGCCGCCAGGTAGAACCGGGACGAGACGGCGCCGGAAAGCCGCCCCAGCCGTATGCGCTTGAAGCGCTCGGCGAGGAAGGCGATGCCGATCCCGGCGCCGACCGCCCAGCCCGCGACGCTGAACAGCATGTACCGGAAGGTCCAGTAGGAGGACGGGCCGCGGGAGATCAGCCACACCGCGATGACGGGGACGACCGCCAACGCCAGCGCGTACCCGGCGATCGACCGGCGGCGGGCATCCGGCGCCGCGATAAGGGACACCAGGGCGAGCAGCATGACCGCGGCGGCGACCGGCACGGAGGCGAACAGTTCCTGCCAGAGTCCGCCGCTGACGCCGATGAGCTGCGCGACGTGCGGCGCCGCCAGCCCGCCGATTTGCCATCCCTCCTGCGCGTGCCCCTCGATCACGAGCGGCGAGAGGAGGATGCCGCCGGCGATCACGGCGAGGCAGAACCGCTTCACCAGCAACAGCGGCGAGCCCTCGGGCGCGAGCCGGCCGCCGGGCAGCGCCTTGCCGGTCTCCTCGCTGCCGTCGCCGCCCACGCGCACCGTGCGCTGGAGGAAGTCCCAGAGAATGATGATCAGGTGGCCGGCGGCGACGCACACCGCGATGAGGTTGGCCCCGCCCGCGACCGCGAGCACCACCGCGTAGATGGCCCAGCGCGACCAGCGCGGCCGTTCCATCGCGCGCAGGAACATCAGCGTGGCCAGCGCCGCGAAGAACATCGCGAACGCGTAGGGCCGCGCCTCCTGCGCGTACCGGGACACGCTCGGGATCAGCGCGAAGATAAGCCCGCTGGCGAGGCCCGCGACGCCGCCGGCGAGCCGCCGCCCGATGAGCGCGACCACCGCGGCGGCGCCTGCCATCGCGATGACCGACGGGACGCGCATGGCCGTGGCGGAATCACCGAAGACCGCCATCCACAGGTGCAGGCCGAAGTAGTAGAAGCCGAGCACGGCGTCGATGTTGTGCAGCATGGCCCACAGCTGCGGCAGCGTGCGGCTCGCGGCCGACCAGCTCGCCAGCTCGTCACGCCATAGCTGCGGAACGCCGATCGCGAGCAGCCCGAGCGCAGCGGTCACCACGGCCGGTACGGCCCAGGTCAGGTACGCCAGTGCGGGACGACGCGCGGTCGCCTGCGCGGGCGCGGCCACGTCCGACGCGGGGCGGGCGGTTATCGGGTTCACGACGGTCAGACCCTACTGCACGGAATCCGGACGGTCCACCACAGGTGGCTGTATTCGTAGTCGGCCGTGCCCGGCTTCATGCACGTGTGCGTGGCGGCTGCGACGACGGCGTTCCATGGCGGGCTCTCCGAACGGGTATTGACGACGCGGAAGTTGAATCCAACGACGACGGCCAAAAGCAGGGCGAACACGGTGACCGGAGTCCACGCCGCGACGAGCCTCAGTGGGGACGCATCGTCGGCCACGCCCTGCGGACGCAGCATGGCAACGATCGCCGTGTATAGGAGCAGCGCCGGCGCGATGACGTACCGGGGCTGCACGATTTGGTAGTTGTCGACGATCTCGCCGACGAACAGCGCGACGCTGAACACCAGGGCGGTAACCGCGAGCGGCCAGCGCGGCGCGGTCAGCCTCCCAAGCGCGATGGCAACAACCGTCACAACGATAGCGCACGATCCCCAGATCAGCGCCTCATGTACTGCCATATTGGGGATGCTTAGCGGGATGGGAGACCCCGCGTAGTTTGTGCCCGGACCGCCGAGCGCCCGCTCGCCGAAGATCGCCCGGGGCACGGCCCTGGTCACGTACTGGCCCAGGATCCACAGCGGGCTGGTGTACAGGTGGTTCGACCGGTTGCTCATCCCGCGCAGTTGCACCGTCCACTGCGCGAGCAGGCCCGCCGCCCAGCACACGGCCACGGCGATCGCGGTCTTCGAGCGGTCGGCGATCAGCCGGGCCGCCACCAAGGGCGCGAGGAAGACGGGCAGGATGCTCGTCAGCGTGGCGCCGAGCATGACGACCGGAGCGCATATCCGGCCCGCCCGGGTGGCCGGCTGCCAGAGCAGCAGCCAGAAGAGCCCGTACAGGGCGACGAACTGCACGGTGGCGAGGTCGTTGTTCACCTGCGTGTAGCCGAGGGGCACGAGGCACGCCGGCGCCGCGACGAGCAGCCGGAGCCACCGGCTGCGCAGGTGCGGGCCGCTGGCGATATAGACGATCAGCCCGAACGTCGCGTACTCGGCCGCGGCGGCGGCGGACATGATCCCGGGCGCCCAGGCGATCGGGAACGCCACCGCGATGGCCGTGATCGCCCGCGGCACCACGTCGTAGTAGCCGTTCATCTGCGTGCTGAGCGTCGTCAGCACCGAATGGTGGAGCCCGTCCTCCAGGAAGTTGCCCGCGTCCTCGATCCAGGTCGAGTTCAGCGCGCCCGGTCCGGAGGTTCGCGCCAGGCTGACGGCCGCGCCCGCCACCACGAACAAGACCCCCGCCAGGACGCGCCGCCAGGTCAGGCCCCCGCCGTCCGTCTGCAGGAACAAGTTCGAGCGGAGCCAGGCGGCAGGCCGGAGAGGCGTGACAAGCTGACCCCGCCCGCGGGCGGGGTCAGCGCGTCCGTCCTGGTCTGCCAAGTCATCGCAACAGTCCGTCCTTCGTGCGCTTTCCGCGCGCGGGGAATCATGAACGTGGCTCTCACAATAGCCATGAATCCTTAAGGACCGGCTTGGACGCCGGCCGATGCGGTTTTCGCCCAGTAGGCTGGGCAGAACGTGATCTGGATGCCAACGGCTCCCCACGGCTAGGGGACCATGAGCCAGGAAGCGGACATGCAAACTGCAGCCGACGAGACCAGCACGTCCCCACCGCCCGGGGGGCTGCACCAGCTCACCTCCGTGCTGCTGCACTGGCTGCGCGAGGACCTGTTCCTGCGGACCCGGAGCGGCCCCGTCGGCTGGCGGAAGATCCTGGTCGCCGCGGCCTGCGTGGTGGTGGCGGCGGCGATCAGCCTCAGCCGGACCGTCGGCGCCGGCTCCCTGAACACCATCTGGATCGAGGACGCGAAGTTCCTGCTGCAGCAGGCGCTCAATGACTCGTTCTGGCGGGCCCTCGCGTCACCGATCAGCAGCTACTACCAGGAACCCGCGCGCATCTTCACCGAGATCGCGATCCAGTTCCCGCTGTCCTGGGCGCCCGGCGTGATGGCGATCTTCGCGGCGGCGCAGTACGCGATGTACGGGCTTGTCGCGTACATCGCCAGCGGGCCTTACCTGCGCAGCCCGTGGCTTCGCCTGCTGATCGCGGCGCCGGTGTGCGCGATACCGCTCGCCTACACCCAGGTGAACAACGACCTGGTGACCGTGCAGTTCTTCGGGTTGTACGGAGCGTTCTGGACCTGCCTGTGGCTTCCCGGCACGCGGGCGGGCAAAGTGCTTTCGCCGCTCGTCATGGCGACCGTCTCCTGGACGGCCGTCCTGAGCATGGTGTTCGCGCCGCTCATCGTCGCCCGGCTGATCGTCGACCGGTCCAAGAACGCCTGGGCCCTCGCGATCCTCTGGGCGAGCGGCGTGTGGCTGCAGATAAGCGAGACGGTGCTGGGCCGCAGCAACCACCTCTCGTACGGCCAGAACAGCCTGTTCTTCGTGCTGAAGAACTACGTGACCAGGGTCGCGCCGCGGGCGCTGTTCGGCGAGCGCTCACTGGGCGGTCCTGGCGTCAACTACACCGGGGACTCCACGACGCCGCTGCACATCACCAGCGTCGCCGGGCACCAGGCCCTGATCGTCGGCGCCTGGGTGGTGGTCCTGGTCATCGTCGTGCTCGCGCTTACCAGGTTCACCGATCCGAACTGGACGCTCGCTGGTGTGGCCGCGGTGTTCAGCGTGGGCATCTTCCTCGAGGAACTGCTCATCAATACGTCCGTCGTCCAGTCGCGCTACGTGATCGCGCCCGCGATGCTGCTCTACACCGCGCTGGTGGCGCTCATGCGGCCGCGGGTGCCGGAGGGCGCGGCGAGCGCGGCATCGTCCACACCGGTGCCCGTGTTGAAGCCCGTGCTGAAACCCGCGTCGGCGATGCTGCGCTGGCTTCCCGCCGCCGGGTTCGCCGTGCTGCTGCTGGTCGCGGTTATCCTCAACTTCCGGGTGACCAATGGCCGCACCACGAGCCCGGCGTGGACCAGCGTGGTCGCCACCGCGCACGGTGCGTGTAAGTTGCCGCACGTGACGGGATATACGTTTGTGCACGAGTGGTGGTATGTGACAATCCCGTGCAGCAAGGTCGGGTAGGGTATCCGGCGCGGACAGGTTACGCAATGAATGTCACGTAGCCATTAGCAGTAGCTGTCCAGCCCGCCTTGAGCTAGTTGCCTTAAACTCGGTGATCCCCGCACAGGGCTGTTGTCACCACAAGTAGAAGCTGAGGACTCACAATGGGTCGCAACGGACGGATCCTGCGCATCAGCGTCATCGGCACCGGTTACCTGGGCCTCACCCATGCCGTGTGCATGGCGGACCTGGGCCATGAGGTGCTCGCCATCGACGTCGACGCGGAGAAGATCGCCAAGGCGGCACGCGGCGAGACACCGTTCTTCGAGCCAGGGCTTGAGCCGCTGCTGAGGAAGAATCTCGACGCGGGACGACTGCGGTTCACCGACTCCTTCGCCGAGGTTGGCGAGTTCGGCGACGTGCACTTCATCTGCGTTGGCACGCCCCAGGTAAAGGACGGCGGCGGCGGCGCGGACCTGCGCTACGTCTACAGCGCCGCGGAGGCGCTGGCGCCGCACCTGAACCGCGCGACCCTGGTGGTCGGCAAGTCCACCGTGCCGGTCGGGACGTCGCGCGAGATCATCACGCGGATGCACGCCGCGGCACCCGCCGGCGACCTGGTCGACTACGCGTTCAACCCCGAGTTCCTCCGGGAGGGTTACGCGGTGCAGGACAGCCTGACCCCGGACCGCATTGTGTTCGGCGTCACATCGGATGGCGCCGACGAGCTTATGCGCGCGGTCTACGCGACCCCGCTTGGCTCCGGCATTCCCGGGCTGACCATGGACCTGGAAACCGCGGAGCTCGTAAAGGTCGCCGCGAACTCATTCCTCGCGACCAAGATTTCGTTTATCAACGTAATGGCGGAGATGTGCGAGGCTTCCGGCGCGGATGTGATTAAGCTCGCAGACGCGATCGGCATCGACGAGCGGATTGGCCGCAAGTTCCTCTCCCCCGGCCTCGGCTTTGGCGGCGGCTGCCTACCGAAGGACATCCGCGCCTTCCGCGCCACCGCGCAGGACAAGGGCGTTGACTCGCTGGTGGACCTGCTGACGACCGTGGACGCGATCAACCTCGGGCGCCGTGACCGGGTCATCACCCTGGCGCGCGCCGCCGTCGGCGGCGACCTGGACGGCAAGCGGATCGCCGTGCTCGGCGCCGCGTTCAAGCCCAACAGCGATGACATCCGCGACTCGCCGAGCCTCGCCATCTCCGGCCGTCTCGCCGACGAGGGCGCGATCGTCGCCGTTCACGACCCGGTCGCCATGCCCAATGCGGCCCGGGTTCGCCCGGATCTCCGCTACGCGGACTCGGTCCACGAGGCGGCCAAGGGCGCCGACATCGTCCTTCACCTGACCGAATGGGCCGACTACCGGGCCATCGACCCGGAGGCGCTGCGCTCGATCGTCGCCCAGCCGGTCCTCATCGACGGCCGCTGCACGCTCGACGGCCCGGTCTGGCGGGCCGCCGGCTGGACCGTGCTGGTCCCCGGCCGGCCGAGCTAACCAGGCAGGCGGCTCACAGGGCTTCGGCCAGGGCCGCGAGGAACGCCACGATGCCGGGCGGGCCGTCGACGACGACGTCGGCGGCCGCGGCGACCGCTGGCGTTTCCGCGCTTTCGCTAGCGACGGCGCAGCCGGGAATCCCGTCGGCGCGCAGGCTGCGGATCGCCGCGAACGCCGCCAGGTCTCCCAGGTCGTCGCCGCAGAACAGCACGGAGCGGGCGGCGCGTTCCCGAGCCAGCTCCCGCAGGGCGGTCCCCTTGTCCGTGCCCGGCGGCCGGAGCTCGAGCACGAGCTTGCCTGGTTCGAGCGTGAGCGACGCGCTGTCGGCGAGCCGGCCGAGGGGTTCCCGCAGCAGCGCGAGCGCCGCCGCCGGGTCCGCCGTCCGCCGCGTGTGCACGGCGAGCGCCGTGCCCTTGTCTTCCACCGCCGTCCCGGCGGGTGCGGCCAACTCGGCGAGCAGGCCCGGCAGCGCCTCGCGGGCGGCCTGGACGCCGGGAGGCGCGGGGGGCGCGCTGAGCACGCCCGCCTGCCAGCGCTGCCCGCCGTAGTGCCCGAGAACGATGAGGCCGGGCACGTCGGCGAGGCCGCCGAGGGAGACCGCGTCAACGGCGGCCCGGCCGGTGATAATCGCGACCGTCCCAACCTGGCCGGCCAGCCGGGCCAGCGCCGCGACGGCCCCGTGGGCGGCCACCGCATCGGCCGGGTCGGCGACGATCGGGGCGAGGGTCCCGTCGTAGTCGGTGGCGAGCAGCGCGTGCGCCGGGTCGGCCGCGATCGCGGCCAGGCCGGCCTGGCCTTCTGGGGTTCTCGCGCGGGGCAGCGGCACGGTATTTCCCGTGCTCGCCTCCGCGCGCTCGGGACTGTGCTTTCCCCGCTCGCCGCCCCCCGCTCGGGACCCCTGTCCTTCCCTCGTCGCTCCTCCCTCGTTCCTCGGTCGTCGCTCCTCAGTCCAGGACCTGGGTGCGCGCTTTGGCTCGCGAGGGAGGCCTCCTCCCTCGTCGCTCGTCCGCTCCTTCGTCGCTCCCTCACTCCTCAGTCCGGGGGACAGGGGCGCGCGCTTCGGCTCGCGCTCGTTACTTGGTACCCGGGTGCGGTGAACGTATGCGCTGGCGGCGCGCTCGCTGCGCCCGCAGCCGCTTGACAAGCACCGGGTCGAACTTCAGCGCCTCGGGGCTGTCGATCAGCTGGTTGAGCAGCTGGTAGTACCTCGTCGCGGTGACGCCAAGCACCTCGGCGATGGCCTGCTCCTTGGCGCCGGGGGTGCGCCAGGTCCCGCGCTCGAAGGCGAGGACGCGCCGGTCACGCTCCGACAAGGCGGGCATCCACGCTCCTCTCCCAAGGCCGCGGGGCCCTAAGCTCCGTTGTGTGACCCAGTTTCACTGTCTCACGTTCTTGACCGACTACGGGCTAGAAGACGCGTTCGTGGCGGTGTGCCACGCGGTCGCGTCCCAGATCACTCCCGGCCTCCACATTACTGACATAACCCACCTGATTCCGCTTGGCGACGTCCGGCGCGGTGCCGTCGTACTCGCCCAGGCCGCCCCCTACTTTCCGGCTGCCGTGCACGTCGCGGTCGTGGACCCGGGCGTGGGGACGGCGCGGCGCGGGGTCGCGGTGGAAGCCGGGGGCTCGCTTTTCGTCGGCCCGGACAACGGCCTGCTGTCCGTCGCCGTGGCGGCCGCCGGCGGCGCGGTGCGCGCCGTGTCCCTCACCAACCGGGCCCGGTGGCGGGAAACCACGACGGCCACGTTCCACGGCCGGGACATCTTCATGCCGGTCGCGGCGCGACTGGCGGCCGGACTGCCGCTCACCGAGGCGGGTGATCCGGTCGAGGTGGCCGGCCTCGTCACGCTGCCGCCGCCGGAATGCCGGATAACCGCCGACGGTGCGCGGGTGGAAGTGGTCACCGTGGACGGCTTCGGCAACGTTCAGCTCTCCCTGCCGGGCGCCGACGCACCGCGGGCCGGGCTGACCCCGGGCCGCACCGTCACGCTGGCGTGGGACGGCGGCGAGGTAACAGCGCCGTTCGTCACCGCCTTCGGCGACGTCGCGCCCGGGGAGCCGCTCTGCTACCGGGACAGCGGCGACTGGGTCGCCATCGCGGTGGCCGGCGGTGACGCGGCCCGGCGGTTCGGCCTCCGGCCGGGGACAAGAATGACGCTCATCGTGACCTAAGCGCCACAATGCGCCTGCAGCGCTGTCAAAGTCATGAAATAGTTAGCGGACGGCACGTTCCACTGTCGCATGACCGCATGACCGCACTAGGGACGATTTTTCGGCATGTCACCGCATGCCGAGTGTTCCCTTTTTGGTCCGATCTGGAGTACGCGTGACCAACGTGGCTCGTCTGCTGCGGGGCCTGCTGCCAGTTCTGGCAGCGTCTGCCGCCGCGACGGCTGCCGCGCTGCCCGCTGCCGCCGCAACGTCCCCGGCCGTCACCCGCGCCGACGAGTGGTGGCTGAGCACGCTGCACGTCCCGGCCGCGCTGCGGGCGGCGCCGGAGGCCGGCCGGGGCGTGACCGTCGCGGTGCTCTCTACCGGGGTCGACGCCAAGCAGCCGGACCTGGCCGGCCGCGTGACCGAGGGGCCCGACTTCAGCAAGACGGGACGCACGCAAGGCGGCCCGTACTGGGGCGCGGAGGGCACGGCGGTGGCCAGCCTCATCGCCGGGCACGGGCACGGCCCCGGCGGCACCGAGGGCATCACCGGCGTCGCCCCTGGCGCCAAGATCCTGTCGGTTCAGGTGACCGTTGAGTACAACGACCCGCTGAACTCGGACGCGGCCGTGACGCGGAACCTGCCCGCCGCCATCGCGGCGGGCATCAGGTACGCGGTTGGCCACGGCGCTACCGTCATCGCCCTCCCCCTTGACCCGGCCACCCTGGAAGCGGCGCCAAGCGGCGATCCCGCCGCGGGCGGCAGCGCGGCCGAGCGGGCGGCGGTGAGCTTCGCGCTCGCGCACAATGTCGTCCTCGTGGCGCCGGCCGGCGATAACGGCGCCGCCACCAACTCGGTCAACTACCCGGCCGCCGACCCCGGAGTCATCTCCGCGGGCGCGACCGCGCGGAGCGGTCAGCTCTCGCCGTTCACTAACACGGGCGCCTACGTCTCGCTGACCGCGCCGGGTTCGGGTGCCCCGCCCGACCAGGCGGCTGCCGGCGGCCTGACCGACGATCCGGCCGCTGGCCTGATGGTCGCCGCCTCGGACGGCGGCTACGAGCCGCTGGCTTCCTCGGACATGTCCGCCGCGCTCACCGCGGGTGTCGCCGCCCTCATCCGGTCCCGCTACCCGTGGCTGACCGGGCCGCAGGTCACGCAGGCGATTGAGCATGGCGTGACCCCGCCGCCCGGTCCGGCTCATGCCGTCCCGGCGGGCTGGGGGCACGGCGCGCTCGACGCCGGGAGCGCGCTTACCGCGGCCGCCGCCATCGCGGCCGCTCACCCCGCGCCCGCGCCGGCCGCGCAGGCCACCGCGGCCGCGTCGGCGCCTGCCAGCCCGAGAACCAGCCACAAGGTGGCGGCCGCCCCGTCCGACCCCGGCCACCTGCTCCGCTCGCTCGTCGTCGGCCTCGCGGTCGCCGCCGGCGCGCTGATCGCGTGCCTGGTCGCCGCCATTGCGTTGACCAGGGTCCGTCGCCGCGCCCGGGCCGCCAAGTCCGGCGGCGTCACGACGGCGGGCAGGCCGGCCCGCCTCCCAGGCCCGGCCCGACACGCGCGGGGCCAGCAAGTCGGGGGGACCACCCCCGTCCCCGCCCGCGTCGTCATCTGGCCGAGCACCCCCGCCCTGCCCGCCTCCGGGGCGAGCGCGCCCCCCGTACGGGCCCTGCCCGCGGCCGGGATGAACGGCTCATCTCAGGCACCCGCGACCCTCGGAAAGCACGGCGGGGCCTACCGCCGGCAGCGCCCGGCGGGAAACCCGCCCTGGCAGCCCGCGGCACCGCCACGCGACCCGGCGGCGCCCCCGGCGATGCTCCCCGCGCAGCCGGCGCTGGAGTCGGCCCGGCCGCCGCTCGCTCCGTGGGAGCAGTCACCCGCTGACTTCGCGACCGCGCCCGCCCTGGATGACGTTGCCCCGTGGCCGGTTTCCAATACGGGGCCGATGTACGTGTGGAACCCGGCCGCCAGCGGCCCGATGCCGGTCGCCAGGGACGACGGGGAAAGCTAGAGCCCGCTCTCCCGCCTAGGCGCCGAGGCGGGCCTTGACGTCGGACGCGTACTCGTGGACGTACTCCTGGCCGGAGAGGTCCGCGATCACGTGCATCACCTCGTCGGCGATCAGGCGACGGGCCTTCGCGGGCGGCTCGCTCGCCAGGTGACCGAACTCAAGCGGCTTCCCGATCTTGATGTCGATCCTGGTCGGGCGGGGCAGCGGCGACCCCGGCGGCAGCATCTTCCTGGTGCCGAGCATGGCCACCGGGAGGACGGGGGCGCCCGTGTTCAGCGCCAGCCAGCCCAGTCCCGCCCGGCCCCGGTAGAGGCGCCCGTCCGGCGACCGCGTGCCCTCGGGGTAGAACCCGAACAGGTCGCCCGCCCGCAGGATCCCGGCGGCCGCCTCCAGGGTGGCCGTCGCGGACTTCGAGTCGCTCCGGTCCATCTCCAGTTGGTTGGTGGACCGGAGGTAGGCGGCCCACAGCCGGCCGAGCGGCCCCTTCGCGGAAAAGTACTCGGCCTTGGCGGGGAACACCACCGGCCGGGGAATCACCAGCGGCAGGTACATGGAGTCGATGAACGACAGGTGGTTCGACGCAAGGATCGCCGGACCACTCGCGGGGACATACTCAAGCCCCGTCACCCTCGGTCGGCCGAGCACGTACAAAGCCGGGCCCATGACGACACGCGAAAGCTGATATTGCACTCCGGCGTCCTCTAACTCGGGGTCTTGCCTGCGACGGACGGCCCGGCGAAGGCCCTACCAAGCTATCCTGCCCCATCAGCGGCTATGAAAACTGAGCCGGGTCCGGGTTCACCGACGCCGCCATGGCGATCGTCAGCGGCACCGCGAACGGCAGCGCGACGGCGGGCACGATGACCCCCGAGTCGTCGGCGAACCAGCCGATCACCAGGACCAGCCAGCTGAGCCAGGCAAGCACGCGCACCAGGGGAAGGGCCGCGAACGCGAACGCGAGCGTCCGCAGCCGCAGGGCGGCGGGGCGGCCAAGCGCGACCCCGGCGAGCACCGCGGCGACGGGGATGAGCCAGCTGAAGACGTTCAGCGTGAGCGATCCCACGTTGGCGCTGACCTTCCGCTGGAGCAGGTCGCCGCCCCGGCCATGCAGCAGGTCGCCCGCGAACGTCCCCAGGTCGGACGCCCCGGCACCCGGGATGAGGTAACTGGCCAGCGCGAACGCGAGGAACAGGACCAGCCCGCTGACCGCGAGGGGAACCGCCCACCGGGGGCGCACCCGCGCCCCGGACAGCCACGCGGCCAGCAGCAGCAGGCAGGGCACGAGCGCGATCGTCCCGCCGACCTTCGCGCCGAACCCGGGCCAGCCGGAGGCGACCACGGCAAGCAGCCCGACCACCCCCACGACCAGGACGGGCCTCGTTCTCGTCACGATGGCCGCGAGCCACCCGGCGGCGACGAGGGTGCTGACGCAGTAAACGCCGAGCGCGTCGTTGCCGATGCCGTAAAAGCGGCCGCTGACCAGCAGCGAGAGCCCGAACGGGGCGTCTAGCTGCAACCGCGAGCCGACCATCGCGTCCACGGCGAGCAGCAACAGCGTGGCCGTGCCGGTAGCGCCGAACGGGCCGAGCGCGGCGCGCCGCCAGGGTCCGGCGAGCGCGGCCGCCGCGACCACGAGCGTCCAGCCGACCACCATCCCGTACAGCCACCAGGCGGGGTGCGCCCAGTACCACCACGGGGCCAGGTTCGCCAGGTACGAGCCGAGCGGGACCGCGGTCGCCGCCGCGCCGGCCAGCCGCCAGCACCGGGCGCGACGGCGACGGCGGTCCTCCGCCGGGCCCCAGAAGAGCAGCCCGGGTAGGCCGAACGCGAGCGCGGCGGCGATCCCGTAGCCGATGAAGAACCAGCCGTGGGTGGCGATCCATACCTGCTCGGCGGTGTCCCGCGCCTTCAGGCTCGCGATCGTGGCATCAAGGTCACCCCGCTCGCCGCGGGTGAGCCGCGCGCCCACGGTTCCGGCCGGGACCGGGTGGCCGAGCCAGGCGGCCACGGTCGGCGTCAGGTCGGTAAGCGTCACGAGGCCCGCGCGTCTCGTGGCCGCGGAGTCGAGCAGGCCGCCGGCGTAGCCGGGCCCGCTCACCAGCACCGACAAGAGGTGCGGGGCCGGCCGGCGCCTGGTCACGGCTCGTTGCCGCCGCCGCGCCGGGGGCGGTCACGAGGAGCAGGGTGCCGCTGGGCACTTCGGCCGCGATCCGGCCCAGCTGGGCGTCGATGGCGGAGACCCGATTCCGTTCGGACGCCGCTACCGATCCCAAGTCGACCACGGTCAGCGGACAGCGGGCCAGCACCGGCGCGGACAGGCCAGCGGGAGACGGCAGGTAGGAGGAGACGGTGCCGGACGGGGAGGCCAGCGCGAGGGCCGCGCCCGGGCCGACGGCGGTCGCGCAGCCCGCCAGCGTGCCGAGCAGGCCCCAGTCGGGCGACTCGTGAAATTGCTCATTCTCCTGGATGATCTGCGGCATCGCCGGGACCCGAGCGGCTTGGCCGGCCCTGGTCACCGCGGGCAGCGACGTGCACGGGCGCGGCCCCTGGGCGCGGGCGGCGGAGTTCAGCGTCAGCCAGCCGTCCGCCGGGCAGGCGAGCGGTTCCTGCGCGTAATCGACCAGCGAGCCGACCGAGCCCGCGGCCGCCAGGCGCCATAGTTCCCTGGTCCTCGACTGGTTCACGATGTCCCAGGTGAGGCCGGAGATGCCGACGATGACCACGTGCCTGGCGGCCGCGGGCGCGGCCGGCGGTGCCCCGGTGGCGCGAGCCGGGGTGCCGAGCACGGCGAGCAGCGGCACGGCCACCAGCGCCGCGCATACCGCTATGCCGGCGGCCGCGAGCCACCCACGCCTCGTCACGCGGTTAACGGTAGCCGCCCGGGCAATGCGGACGGTCGGCGTTACCGCCGCCTCAGCCCGCGCAGATGGACTGGCTGGCGGTGCGGGCCTGAATGGTCACGTGGTTCGCGGTCGGGCTGGCCGAGGGGGCCGCCTTCGCGCTCGGGGTGCCTGACGCGGCCTCCAGGCGCTGGCCGTCGGCGGCGACGCTCGCGGTCTTACCCGGCGCGGCCGTGGACGCGAACAACGTGCTGCTCGCGGGCACGTCATCGCGGAACGAGGCGAAGATCTGGCCGTCCTCGGGCTTCGTCCACAGGACGTTCGCCGTGTCGCCGGGCACGACCTCGCCCCGCGGGAAGTTCGGGATGGTGAAGAAGGCGATCTTGCCCGACGGGATGCCGCGGAGCGACTCTCCCAGGTTGTAGAGGCCGGTGATGCCGCCGAGCTGGCTGTCGATCGTCAGCGACTTCGTGGTCGCGTCGAGGAACTGGTAGATCGCGATCGGGTCCAGGAGCTCGCTCTTCACGCGGCTGACCAGCGACGACATGAATGCCTGCTGGCGGCCGATCCGCTCGAGGTCGCTGCCGTCGCCGAGGGTGTACCGGGCCCGGACGTAGCCGAGCGCCTGGGCCGGGGTCAGCAGGTGGGTGCCCGCGGGCAGGTGCAGGTTGGAGTTCGGGTCGTTGATCGCGGTCGGGTTGCACTCGTAGACGCCGCCGAGCGCGGCGACCATGTTCTCGAACCCCGTGAAGTTGACGGCGATGAAGTGGTTGATGTAGATGCCGGTGTCCTGCTCGACGGTCTTCACCGTGCAGGCGATGCCGAGCTCGGTGTGGTTGCCGTCCAGGTTGCCGAGGGCGAACGCCTCGTTGATCTTGTACTGGGTCGGCGCGGACAGCTGGCCGTCGCCCATCTCGCAGGACGGGATGCTTACCCAGGAGTCACGCGGTATCGACATGACCTCGGCCCACTTCCTGTCGGCCGGGATGTGGATGATCATCAGCGTGTCCGACTGGTCGGTGACCAGGTCGCTGCCGTAGGCCTTGCTCAGCCCTTGCCGCGAGTCGGACCCGATGACCATGATGTTCTCCGCCTGCGGGTGCAGGTTCACCGGCTGGGCGCCGAGCAGGCCGCGGATGTCGTCCTGCTGCAGGTTCGCGTTGAAGTGCTTGAGCACCAGGTAACCGGTGCCGGTCACCGCGACGAGCAAGAGGGCGAGGCTGGACGAGCCCCAGATGAGGATCTTCCGGCGCGGCCAGTGCCGCAGCCACCGCGCGACCTTAGAGAACGCATTGCGCATACGTCACCCCACCCATCGGCCGTCAACCGTGGACCCGGAAGGAGCCTTCCCGCCGCGCGCGCCCGTTATGCATAAGTAGTGATATTTATGCTCTTCTGTAAGTTTGCGGCACTGATCTGACGGAGGAACTGCTCGTTCGGCGCGGCGGTCTTGTCGAGCAGCAGCTCAAGCGCGTGCTGGCTGTCCAGCGCGGCGAGCGCGCGGCGCAGGCTGACGACGGCGGCGTGCTCTGCGGGGTCAAGCAGCAGGTCCTCGCGGCGGGTGCCGGACGGCACCGCGTCGATCGCCGGGAACAGCCGCTTCTCCGCCAGGTCGCGGCGCAGCCGCAGCTCCATGTTCCCGGTCCCCTTGAACTCCTCGAACAGCACGTTGTCGAGCTGGGAGCCGGTGTCGATCAAGGCGGTGGACAGGATGGTCAGCGAGCCGCCCTCTTCGAGGCAGCGGGCCGCACCGAGGAACTGGCGCGGCGGCTGGAGGGCCGAGACGGCCACGCCGCCGGTAAGGGTCCGGCTGCTCGCGGGCGCGGCGAGGTTGTAGGCCCGGCCGAGCCGGGTGAGCGAGTCGAGCATGACGACCACGTCCCGGCCGAGCTCCGCGAGCCGCTTGGCGCGCTCAATGGCGAGTTCCGCGGCCTTGATGTGATCGCTCGGTGACTGGTCGAAGGTGGAGGAGATGACCTCGCCGCGCACGGTGCGCCGCAGGTCAGTGACCTCTTCTGGCCGCTCTCCCACCAGCACCAGCATGAGGTCCACGGCGGGATAGGCGGTCGCGATCGCGCGCGCGATCGTCTTCAGCACC
Organism: uncultured Actinomycetota bacterium; assembly: GCA_963767685.1. Lineage (GTDB taxonomy): Bacteria > Actinomycetota > Actinomycetes > Streptosporangiales > Streptosporangiaceae > Trebonia. The sequence continues at coordinate 779,474 of CAVYEZ010000019.1, read as the reverse complement.
GTGGTCTTGCCCGCCTTGGGCGGGGCCACGATGAGGCCGCGCTGGCCCTTGCCGATCGGCGAGACCAGGTCGATGATCCGCGCGGCGGGAGACGGGTCGCCGTCTTCGAGACGGAACCGCTGGTTGGGGTAAACGGGGGTCAGGCGGTCAAACTCCGGCCAGCGGCCGGCTTCGGCCGCGGGAAGCCCGTTGACGGCGTCGACGCCGAGCAGGACCGGTTTGGCCTGGCGGCGGCCCGCGGCGCCCTCGATGTGGTCGCCGGCGCGGAGCCCGTACTGGCGGACCTGGGCGGTGGAAATGGGGAGGTCGCCGGGCGAGCGGCGGTACCCGGCCGTCCGCAGGAATCCCCGGCCGTCGCCGAGATCGACGACGCCGGATACCGCGGCGACGGTTGTGTGTGGTTCTTTTGTGGGTGGTTCTTTGCTTGTGATTTCATCCGCGATTGCGGTCATGAGATCTCCATTCGCTGGAGGGTGAATTCGCGCAGCCTTAAGAGCGGCGGGACAGCTACTGAGCTGTGTCGACGCCTAGGCCGAGGCTGGATATGCAGAAACTCCGGTGATGAACTCCGGGTTTTCGCTCGCGCCGGTCAGAAATGGCGCTTGGGATGCTGGCCGGGCCACTCAGATGGGCACCGGGCCGATACGGTAACTGTAGCGGATAACGCCGGGGAGTGCCAGTTCCATTCCCGGCGTCAGCTTAGGAACGGCGGGTCGGGCGGAGCCGGGGCATCCGTCGCGATTTGCCGGACCGGGTGCCGTCCGGCCCGGTGGCCTCCCCCGCCGGGGCGTTCAGCAGCCGCCACTGGCCGGCCGAGACGACGTCGACCTCGTCGCCGCGAACGCGGACGGCCGAGTCGTCGTCGATGGCGTAGACCGGGCAGTCAAGCTGCGCGGCGGCCCGTTGAAACCAGGCCATGGTCCGGTTCGGAAAGCTGGACGAGTTCAGGTGCGGCTTGAGGTACCAGTCGAACAGCCCGAACGGTGAACGGGCGGCGGTCTCGCCCAGGATGAGCAGGTCGTCCTGCTCGCTGAACGCCTCGCCGGTTCGCTCGGACAGGTTCCTGCTGAAGATCATCGACCCGGCGCTGACGCCGACGTAGACCTTCTCCTCCAGGATGCCCGCCATCTCCTCGGCGAGACCGTTCGCGATGATGCTGTTCGCGAGGTGGTAGTGATTCCCGCCCTCGGCGTAGATGACATCGGCGTGCCGCAGTCGGTTGAGCACCATCTGGCGCGGCAGGCCGTTCAGCTCCAGGATGTCGAATTCCCGCCAGCGCAGGCCGTGCAGCTGCCTTAGGTCGTCGATGAACCAGCGGTGCTCCCCCGGCGCCGCGACCGCGGCGGTGGGAATGAACACCAGCCTGGCGGCGGCGAACCGCTTGCCGACAAGGTCCGCCAGCGCCGACCGGAGGCTCTCGTTCCTGATGCCGTTCGACGTCAGCAGCATTCTGCGCACGGGCTGGAGTCTAGCCCGGAGGGGCCCACTTGAACGCCGCTACCTGGGGCGATAATCGCCACATTTGGCCATAGTTAACCGCGAGATCTCCCATCACCGCATACTCTCGTCTTAACCATTCTTAACCCGGCGCTGGCCTGGTGCGACAGAGTAAGGATCGAGTGATGGCCGGAGAAACGTTCGATGGGCTGGCGCGGGATCGGAAGGGACCCGCTGATCAGTACGACGTCCTCATCTTGGACGGTTCGCACAAGCACAGCTTGACGAGTGCCCGGAGCCTGGCCCGGGCGGGGTTGCGAGTCGCCATTGGGGAGAGCGTCGGCCAGTACCCTCCGCGTCACGAGCCGCCGTCGTTTCGCTCTCGTTACTGCGCCCGCGCCCTGGTGCTGCCGGACTATGTGAGCGAGCCGGCCGCGTACGCGGACGCCGTCCTCACGTTCGTCCGTGAGCACGGCGTCAAGGTCGTGCTGCCGGTGGGAGACGCCAACATCACGCTGCTGGCGCCGCAGCGCGAGCGGTTCACCGAGGCCGGCTCGTTCCTCGCGGTGGCCTCGGAGGCCTCCCTTGAGATCGCTAACGACAAGACCCGCACCCTCGAAGTCGCCTCCAAGCTTGACATCGACTACCCGAAGTCCGTCACGGTGCAGGCCGTCGAAGACCTGAAGACGGCCGAGGCCCAGTTTGGCTACCCGTACGTGCTCAAGCCGACGATCTCCTGGACCGGCGCGGTGGCCAACCGGATGGTCCCCCTCGAGGTGATGACCGAGGCGGAGGCCGTCGAGGCGACCACCCGCTTCCTCGCGACGGGCTGTGACGTCATCGCGCAGCAGCTGGCCACCGGGAGCCGCGAGGGAGTAAGCCTCTTCATCGTCAACGGCGAGCTGCTGGCCTACTGCGGGTGCGCGGCGCTGCGGACCACCCCGCCGCTTGGCGGTGTCTCGGTCATGCGGGAGAGCATCCCGGTTTCCGAGGAGCTGCTCAACGCGGCCGTGAGCCTGGCCATGACCATTGGCGTGGAGGGCCCGTCCGAGGTCGAGTTCCGGCGCGACGCGAACGGCAAGCCGCTGCTCATGGAGATCAACGCGCGGCTCGCCGGGACGCTGGAGAACGCGATCCACTCGGGCGTCGACTTCCCGCTGATGATCTGGCAGTGGGGCACCGGGCAGCCGATCCAGCCGGTGAAGTCGTACCGCACCGGCGTCCGGACGCGGTGGCTGGCCGGCGACCTGCGCTGGCTCTGGGACGGCGTAATGCAGGCGGGGCGCCCGGACAGCGTGCCGCTGAGCCGCGGCCTGGTGACGTTCACCGCGGAGTTCTTCCGCACCCGGCACTACGACTTCGTCGACCCGCGCGACCTGCGGCCGGCCTTCGCCGAGGTCTGGGACACGGCGGGGATCATTAAGAAGCAGTGGGACAACCGCAAGCAGTGGCGCCGCGACGAGCCGGAGTCGTAGCAGCGCCGCGGTCCGCGACTCGTTCGGCCTAGACGACACCCTCACTCCGGTCGTCATCGTCGCGGTCGGTCGCGCCGACCCGGACGCCGCGCTGCCAGCACGTCTCGCCGTACGGGAAACGGCCCCAAGGACGCGGCGGCTCGTCAGCGACCTGCTGCTGACTCCTGTCGAAGGCCGGCGAGCTCGTGGCCGCGTAAGGATGCGGCGGCGGTGGCTCATGCGGGGCCTGAGGGAGGACGCGGCGGGCGTTCGGCGGAAAAGCTCTTGAATTTGATTGGCGAGCCGGGAGACGCTGGACGACATGGCCGTGCACCTGACCCACTGGGGGACGTTCGAGGCCGTCAGCGATGGTGAGCGGCTGACCGAGGTACGCCCGTGGCGCGGCGACCCGGAGCCGATGCCGCTGATCGAGAATGTCGCCTCTGCGCAGCATCACCCGGCCCGCATCGCCCGGCCGTATGTGCGCAAGGGCTGGCTGGACCACGGGCCCGGTGCGCCGGGGCGCGGCGACGAGCCGTTCGTGCCGGTGTCGTGGGACACCGCGCTCGGCCTCCTGTCCGGGGAGCTGCGGCGGGTCTACCGCGACCACGGGGCCGACGCGGTGTACGGCGGGTCCTACGGCTGGGCCAGCGCAGGGCGGTTCCACCACGCGCAGAGCCAGGTGCACCGGTTCCTCAACTGCCTCGGCGGCTACGTGCGGCACGTCAACAGCTACAGCCTCGGCACCTCCACGGTGCTGCTGCCCTACGTGATCGCCGACATCAGCGTGCTGGAGAACCGCGCTACCGCCAAGTCCGTGATCGCGGAGCACAGTGAACTGGTGGTCGCCTTCGGCGGCCTGTCACCGAAGAACGCCGCGGTGTCTCCCGGCGGGGTGTCCCGCCACCATGCCCGCGGCTGGATTGGCGCCGCCCGGGCCCGCGGCTGCCGGTTCGTCTCGGTGAGCCCGCTGCGCGACGATACGCCCCCCGACGCGGAGGCCGAGTGGATCGCGCCGCGGCCCGGCACCGACGCTGCCCTGATGCTCGCGATCGCCCAGGTGCTGGACGCCGACGGGCTGGCCGACACCGGCTTCCTGGACCGGTACACCGTCGGGTTCCCGCGGTTGGCCCGGTACCTGCGCGGCGAGGAGGACGGGGTCGTCAAGGATCCCGCGTGGGCGGCGGCGATCACCGGCGTGCCGGCGGAGCGGATCAGGGAACTCGCGCACGAGATGGCCGCGGCTCGCACCATGGTGACCGTCAGCTGGTCGCTGCAGCGGGCCCGGCACGGGGAGCAGCCGCTGTGGCTGGGTGTCGTCCTCGCGGCCATGCTCGGCCAGATCGGGCTGCCGGGCGGCGGCTTCGGCCACGGGTACGGGTCGGCGGCGCTGGTTGGCGAGCCGGCCCCTCAGGTGGGCGTGCCGCGGCTCCGGCAGGGCCAGAACGCGGTCTCCACGTACATCCCGGTGGCGCGGATCGCCGACATGCTGGTGAATCCCGGTGCGTCCTACGACTACAACGGGGAGCGGCTGACCTACCCGGACATCCGGCTCGTGTACTGGGCCGGCGGTAACCCGTTCCATCACCACCAAGACCTCGCCCGGCTGCGCGAGGCGTTCGCCCGCCCGGAGACCGTCGTGGTGCACGACCCGTTCTGGACGGCGACCGCGCGGCACGCCGACATCGTGCTCCCGGCGACGATGAGCATCGAGCGGGACGACTTCGGCTCCGGGCAGAACGACCGGATGTTCTTCCCGATGCCCGCGCTGACCCGGCCGCACGGCGCGGCCCGGGACGACTATGCGATCTTTTCTGACCTGGCCGACCGGCTCGGCGTCGGCAAGGACTTCACCGAGGGCCGTACCGCGATGGAGTGGCTGCGGCACCTGTACGACGAGTGGCGGGATTCGGTCGCTTCGCGGGACCGGGACTGGCGGGTTCCGGGTTTTGACGAGTTCTGGGCCGGTGACGGGCTAGAGCTGCCGGTGGCGGACAACCCGCAGGTCGCGTTCGCGGACTTTCGCGCCGACCCGGCGGGGCACCCGCTCGGCACGCCCACCGGGAAGATCGAGATCTTCTCCTCGACCATCGACAGCTACGGGTACCCGGACTGCCCTGGCCACCCGGTATGGCTCGAGCCGGACGAGTGGCTCGGCTCGGCCCGGGCCGAGCGCTTCGGCCTGCAGCTGGTTGCCAACCAGCCGAGGACGCGGCTGCACAGCCAGCTGGACGTCGGCGCGCACAGTCAGTCGGCCAAGATCGCCGGGCGGGAAGCGGTGCGGATGCACCCTTCCGACGCGGCGGCCCGCGGGCTGCGCGACGGGGACCTCGTCCGGATCTTCAACGACCGGGGTGCCTGCCTGGCCGGACTGGCCGTCGACGACGCCGTCCGGCCCGGGGTGGCGCAGCTGTCCACCGGGGCCTGGTACGACCCGGACCCGGCTGACCCGGGGTTTTGTCGGCACGGGAACCCGAATGTACTTACCGCCGACCTTCCCTCCTCGACCCTCAGCCAGGGGTGCACGGGGCAGCTGGCGCTTGTCGAGATTGAGGCGTACCGGGGCGTGCCGCCGGAGCTTTCGATCAGCCGACCACCGGAGAGCGCCTAGACCGCCTAGAACGTCGGGGTGCCGTACTACCGGTGGAGTATGCCCGGGCAGTACGGGGCCCGCCCAGGTGCCTCCCCACGTACGACGCGCCGAACGCCGGCAACGTGAGCTTCGCCGATCTCATCGGGCAGCAGCCGCCGTCCCGCCGGGCCGCTAGCGGCGAGGCGGCCGCGGCCTCGTCCAGATTATTTTTGCTTTACTTTGCTCGCCCTTTACTCAATGGGCTCCTCGATGCTACCGTTTTACTTGCGCTTTACTAAGCGGGAGCACGGCCTGCCAGGGCGGCAGGCATGGTCGCGAGGAGGATGCACATGCAGGCACCCAAGACCGGCTGGAGGTTGGCGCGGTGAGCCGCCCGGCCCTTGCGGATGTGGGCAGACGTTATCGGCTGGTCCTTATCGTCTGCCCTATCGCAGGGCTCACCGGGCTCATCGTGCTCAGCGTTCTGGGGTACCCCATAGCGGGGATCGCGTTGTGCGCGGGCCTGTTCATGGGGTTTATAAACAGCCGCATGATGATCGCTCAGGCTGCGAAGTTCACGCAGATGGAGAACCCGGACAAGCGCGCCCTGACGTTTGGGGTGCTCCAGAGGCTTGGGGTTCTGACGGCGATCGCCCTCTTGATCGCCTTTGCATTCCGGCCACAGGGCTTCACTGTCTTGATCGGGCTGGCCGTCTTTCAGCTGCTGATGATGGGCGCTGCGGCTAGCGCGATGGTGAGGCAGTTGCGCGGATGAGCGATCACGTCCTCGCCTCCGTGAACATCGAAGTCGGCGTTCACCGGACCGTGACCGTGTTCGGCTTCGCGCTGAACATCGACACGATCTGGACCACCGTTGTCGCGGGCGTCATCGTGATCGGGCTCGGCCTCGCGCTTCGCCGGAGCGTCACCAAGGCCGTGCCGACTAAGGTCCAGGTCTTCTGGGAAACCATCGTGGAGACTATCGAGGCGCAGGTTGAGGAGAACATCGGCAAACCGTCGCGCTTCGTGGTGCCGCTTGCCGTCACCATCTTCGTCTTCATTCTCGTCGCTAACTGGCTGGAACTCCTGCCCAGTGACGGGTACCTCAGGTCGCCAAGCGCCGATGTCAACTTCACCTACGCCCTGGCGTTGCTCGTCATCATCTGGGCGCACGTGAACGGCATTCGCCACGTGGGGTTCAGGCACTACATCAAGCACGTATTCTTCCCGCCCGGCCGCCCCGCCTGGCTCGCCCCCTTCAACCTCATCGAAGAAATCGTCCGTCCGTTCACTTTGGCGCTGCGGCTCTTCGGAAACATGCTGGCCGGCGGCATCATGCTTTCGGTGATAGCCCTCCTGCCGTTCTACATCACGCCAGCGCTTGGCGAGGCCGCCTGGGACCTTTTCGATATGTTCATCGGCCTTATCCAGGCCGGCATCTTCGCCCTATTGACCATTCTCTACTTCGGATTCGCCGTCGAGTCCGAATCAGCTACTCAACGTCCATACGGAAACCGGAAGTGAGGGCCCAGTGGCCGCAACAGACATGGAAAAGGCAATCGAAGCCGCGGGCGCGTTCATCGGCGGCGGCCTCCTGCTCGGTGGTGGTGCTATCGGCGCCGCGATCGGTGACGGTCTCGCGGGTTCTGCCACCATCAGTGGTGTCGCCAGGCAACCGGAAGCGCAGACCCGCCTGTTCACCATCTTCTTCACCACGGTCGGCCTGTGCGAGGCGATGTACTTCATCAACCTCGCATTCATGGCCCTGTTCGTGTTCGTGTTCGGCAAGTCGGTCTGAGTTCGCGTCGTGTCACTCTCACTCGCCGCCGGCAACTTCTTGATTCCGAACATGACCTTCGTCGTCGAACTGATGGCGTTCATCATTGTCCTCGGCGTCCTGTGGCGGTACGTCATCCCACCCGTGCAGCAGGCGATGAACGCGCGGCAGGAAACGGCGCGGAAGCTGGTGAGCGACAGCGAGGAGGCCAGGCGACTCCTCGAGCAGGCCCAGACCGCCTACGAGACGGCGCTGGCCAACGCCCGCCACGAGGCCGCCCGGTTGCGAGCCCAGGCCGAACGGCAGCGAAGGGAGATCGTCGAGGGAGCATCGACGGAGGCCGAGGCAGAGGTCGCGGAGATCATCTCTCGTGGCCAGGCCCAGGTCGAGGCCGAGCGGCGGCAAGCGATCCGTCAGGTAAAAGGCGATCTGGGCAACTTGGCGGTCGAACTGGCTGAGAAGATCCTTGGCGAAGCGCTGGCCGACAACCAGCGCCAGGAGCGCCTGATCGAACGCTTCCTGAGCAATATCGAGGAAGAGGCGACCGCGGGGCGACGTCTCCGCTGGTAGCGGGGCGTTACGGGGCTTGTGCGGAGCGTACGCAGCCCCATAGCCTGGCCTCGGGAGTTTCCAGAGGGCTGTCGGCACGCTGCTGACCGCCGGTACAGGGGGTATGGCGAGATGGCTGATCATGTCGTGAACGACCTCGACGAGCTCAAGGGGATAGGCCCCAAGCACAAGGAGATGCTCAAGAGCATCGGCGTCGACTCGATCAAGGAGCTGCGCCACCGCAACCCGGCGCACCTGAAGCAGATGATCGAGGAACGCCACGGGCCGGTGGTGGGCCTGTCCGAGCACGAGGCGCAAACCTGGATCGACGAGGCGAAGGCCCACCCGGAGTAGCCCCGCCGACGCGCGCGAGCGCCCGCTTAGCCGGGCGCAATACGGGGCGGCCCGGCCCCGCGAAGGCCGGGCCGCCCCGTCCAGCGTGAGCCTCGTTACTGCGCCGTCTCGGTGGGATCGCGCTGGCGGCCGTCGTCGCGGGGGCCGTCCTGCTCTGGCGGGGGCTGCGCGCGGACCGGTGTCTGCTCGAAGATGTAATACACGGCCACCAGCCCGCTGAGAGCCAGCGAGGCCGGGGCGCTGACGAACGCGATGCCGATGCCGGCGATGTAGCCCAGGTTGCCGATGCCAAACCGGATCGTGGCCCGGCGGCCCAGTTCCGGGGTAAGCGCGACCTGGAGGTGCCCGTGCCGGATGGCCCGCCAGAACAGCAGCGTGAAGCTGATCGACATGCCCTCGAAGACGCTCTGGTAGATGGCCGCTGCGAGCGACGCATCGCCATTGCCGGCCCGCAGGTAGGCGGCGATGGTGGAGGTGGCGAACGGAATGGAGACCACGAAGAACAGCAGCAGCAGGTTGACGAACAGCAGTGTCCGGTCGATCTCGGAGATGTTCTTGAACAGCGTATGGTGATTGACCCAGATGATCCCGATGGTCGCGAAGCTGACGGCGTAGGCCACGAAGGCCGGCCAGCGATCGGCCAGCTTAGCGGCCAGCGCCGGCTGGTGCGGACCAGGGCCGCTGACGGCCAGGTCCAAGGCCAGCAGGGTGATGGCCACGGCGATGACGCCGTCGCTGAACGCCTCGAGCCTTCCCTTGTCCACTACGGGGCCAGCCGTCCCGGCCCGGCCGACCGGCGGCCAGCCATGCTGTTGTCTGCCATACCCTGCCGTCCTGCCAAGACCTGCTCTGATGCCAGACTGCCGGTCGGCGAGAAGACCGGCGCCGCCAACGATGCTTACATTATTACACCCCATTCTGCGGAGCGGCATTCCTGCTGATGCTTTCAGCCCGGGGAACTGGCCAGCGGACCGGCGGAGCCGGCAGGCTGACCGCGGCTGGCTCGGCCAGGCCCACGGCCAGGTCGTCCCGGTGCGGCGCGGCAACGGCCTGCAATCCGACCGGGAGGCCGTCGAGCAGGCCGGCCGGGATGTAACCGCCGGATGGCCGGACAGGTTGAAGGCCCAGCCGAGGTCGCCGGCGGGCAGGTTCGCCTCGTACTCTCCCAGCGGGAACGCGGTCGATCCGCGCCGCTGCCTCCCGCGCTGGGTGAGGCGTCAGCGAATCCACGACATGCAGCGCCGGATCGAGCGCCGCAGCGGCCGACAACGCATCGGCGACGAGTTCGGCTGCCGACAACTCGCCCGTCCGCGCGCCCGCCGCCATCGCCCGCGCTGTCAGCCGTGTCGACACTCAAGCATTGTTCCATCTGGCCCCGAGCCCGGTGGGGACCGGAAAGGCAGCGGGTGCTTCAGCCGGGTGCGGGCGGTTCTTCGCCGGGAAACATGACCGGGCTGATGATGTAGGGCCTGCGGCCTGGTCCGGGCTTGTTCGCGGTGAGCGGCGCAATGATCTCGCGCAGGCCCGTCAGCATGCCATCGAGCTCATCGGGACTGAGCCAGACGGTGCCTTGCCGGTAACCGACCGAGTCGGCGAACGGGGCGGCGCCGGGCAGGCCGAGATAGGCGTTGAACTCGGCGACCAGGACGGCTATGGCCGCCGCGAACCCCCGGCGGTGATCGTCGAGGGTCATCTCCTTCCCCGCTTCCGGGGCGATCACCGGACGATCGGTGCGCAGCCGGTAGAAGCGCTCCACGGCACCGCGCACCCGCCGTTCGTCGCCGATTTCCAGCATCCCGCCCTCCACTAGCAGCCCGAGCTGCCGGTAGACGCTCGTCCGCGGCACGCCGGGCAGGTGGTCGCACAATTCGCTCGCGCTGCGCAGCTGCCCGCCGGACAACGCGTGCACGATGCGCAGCCGCACGGGGTGAAGCAGCAGCTCGGTTGGATCCATGGCACTACTATCCCATTTCTTGTACCATTTCAAAAACTGGGATCGTACGAGAGGGGATCACGATGCGGGACGTGCCAGGACGCCAGCTGATGGCATGCGATCACCGGATCTACGTCGAAGAGTCCGGTTCCGGTGACCCGTGCGTGGTGTTCGAGTCCGGCAACGGCGCCGGGCGGACGCTGTGGGATCCGGTGGTCCCGCTGCTGGCAGGCACCGCGCGCACCGTCGCCTATGACCGCGCCGGCCGCGGTCGCAGTAGCCGGGCGGAGCCGCCGCAGAGTCTCGATGACATGGCGGCGACCCTGGTCGCGCTGGTCGAGGCGCTGGCGCCGAGCCGGGTGATCCTGGTAGGCCACAGCATGGGAGGGCTGATCGTCCGCCGTGCCGCCGAGAAGCTCATCCCGCGGCCGGCCGGGCTCGTCCTAGTCGACCCCACCCCCGAGGACGCCCCGTTCTACGCCGACTGGGCCGCGACGGCGACCAAGACCGATCGCATCCTCGCCGTCCAGCAGGCGGCCGCCCGCTGCCGGCCGCTCATGCGCAGGCTGACCCGCTCCTACGGCCGCATGTTCCCCGCCGATACCTACGCGGCCATGCTGGCCGAGGATTTCACCCCCGCTGGCATCGCCCAGACCCGGCGCGAACTGAAGGCCTTCGCGGCCGGAGTCCCTGAGTTCCGCAGCCGGCCACCGCAACCCCCGGAATGCGACGTCATCGTTATGTCCGCGACGCGGGCCAACCGGCTCCAGGCCGGCAACCACGGCACCATCCGCGAGTACCAGCGCCGGTACGCCGAGCTGGCCGGCTGGCAGTTCGAGGATGCCGACTCCGAGCACATCGTGCCCGCCGAGCAACCCGGGCAAGTGGCCGCGGCAATCCGTCGGCTGGCGGACGCGTAGGGCACTGGTTGAGGCGCACGGATCACGTTGACCGGCCGCCGGTCGCCAGCCGGCGAGGGCTATGTTTGCGCTGATGCGTGCTTCCGGAGAGAACCGTTGCCTTGAAGCGGTACAAGCCCTCTTGACGGACCTGCACGATGCACCCGTCTCCGTCGAAGGCTGGGAGCGCCTTGAGCCGTGGGCCGTCGCGCGAGTGCTGCTCAGGGGGCCTGGCGCTGCCCGGACGGCCGTCGTGAAATGGGTGCGGGATAGCCCCGCTCAGGTGCGCTCGGAGCCCTGGCGGCTGCGCGCCGAACTGGCCGCGCTGCAGTTCTTGTCGGACGACCTGGGGCTTGCGCTTGCCCCGCGGGTTATCGCCGCCGACGCGTCGGCCGGGCTCCTCGTCATGGAAGACCTTGCGCCTCGGGTCGCCCTGGACCGCCTCATCCGCCGTGACGGCGCCGCGGCCCATCCCGGGCTGCTGGCCGTGTTCGCCCGGGCTCGCGGCGAGCTGAGCGCAGCCACCGCTGGCCGGGCCGGAACTTACCATGCGCGGTGCGCCGCCGTGGGATACACCGCCCCGGCGGGCGGCGCGCCGGAGGGCCGGCTCGCGAGCCTATGGGATCAGGGACACCAGGACGCCGCCGCGCTCGGCACGCCAGTCGCCGGACCGGCCGCATCCGAGCTGACCGCGGTGCTCGAGGAGCTGAACGCGCCGGGGCCGTTCCTGGCGCTGAGCCACGGGGACGCGGAATCCAACAACATCATGGTCCATGAGCACGGTCCTGCCGATGCCCGTCTGATCGACTTCGAGGCCGCTGGCTACGCCCACGCCCTTATCGACGCGGTCTGCCTGTACGTCCCCGGTCCGGGCTGGATATGCGTCGGCGACTCCGGTGCCGCGGGCCTAGCCGGCCAGTACCGCCGGGCGCTGGCCCGGGGCGTGCCTGAGGCGGAAGACGACCGGCGCTACGGATTCGCCCTGGCATCGGCCTGCATGCACTGGGCGCTCGTGCGCCTGCACCGGTTCGCCGTCCTGGATGCCCGCGCGCCGGGCGACGACAGTCGGCTGCAACTCGTGGAGACACTGGAATCCGCCGGCCGGGCCGCCGAAGCCCACCGCGCTCTGCCCCACCTAGCCGGCTGGGCCCGACGCACGGCCGATGCGCTGCGCCGCCGCTGGCCCGACGCGGACCTGGACCTCACCGACCGGGCGAAGTTCCCGCCCTACTCGCCGCGCCGAAATGGATGACCTGCTGATCGGCGCTTGCCGGTTACTACCGATCAGGCAGTGGCTCCTCGGCTGCCTCGAAAATATCGAGGAGCGCGCGGCATATGTCGGTGATGTCGACTATGCCGACCAGACTGGTGCCACCCGTGACCGGCAGGTGCCGGAAGCGCCCGCTTGTCATGACCTTGGCCGCGTCACGGATGCTCGTCGTGGTGCTGACGACGGTCGGGCGGGCAGTCATCAGCTGGTAGATCCGCACGTCGTTCGGGTTCTTCCCGTCCGCGACCAGGTGAGAGATGTCAGCCTCGGTGATAATGCCGAGCGGCTCGCTGGTCTGTGCCTGCGTGACGACGATGGCGGTCGCGCCTGCGCGCTTCATCAGGTAGGCGGCCCCGGCCACGTGGTCATTTTGCTCGACGGTCGTCACCGGCGGCCGCATGACGTCCGCAACCGTGGCCGGGGGCGGCGCCGGATGCCGCGCTGGGGCGTCTGCCATGATTTGCTCCCTCGGAGATCCGATCCATTGTTGGTATTGGATCACACCGCCGGGGCCGAGGCGGCCGGCGGCAGCGGCGATGTCGGCGCTGCGCCGCCGGGCTGCTGGCTCAGGAGGCGGCCTGGGCCTGCACGGCCGGGATTATCCGGACATCGCCGCCGAGCTGGAAGACGAGGTTGTGCAGGTCGGCTGCCGCCATGGCCCGCAGCGTAGGAAGCTCGGCGGCTGCCTGGGCGTCGTCGAAGACGTTGAGCGGCCAGTCGCCGGCGGTGCCGCTGCGCAGGTGCGGGTGATGGAACTCGGTGCCGTAATGGGCGCGCAAGGTCACCGGAGCGATGCCTGCGGCCTGCTGGAGCGGCCAGGCCAGGATCCACTCGGCCTCGGTGCCCCCGCCGGCCTGCGGCCTCACGCCGGTGGCGGTGACGACTCCTGTGCCCAGTAGCAGGCTCTGGCTGACCTCATCGAGCGCACGGCGCGCGTACGGGTCGATGAGCGCGACGGCCTTGAAGAACAGCTCTTCCTTCTCGCGACGGGAGACGGCCCCGCCGTGGGTGCGGTCGCGCAGGTCGGTGAAATGGCGCAGCAGGGCGCCGGTAGGGTCGGTGACTGGTACTGGCACTGTGCTCTTCCTTCATCCGGGCTCGCCTCAAATCTAGCCTCGGCGGGCCTTCGGATAAACGGCCGTGTCCCAGGTACCGCGCCGAAGCCGCCTGGCGCGGTACCCGCGGCCGGCGCCCGGATCGAGCCGGGGCGCCACTCAGCCGAGCTGGGACAGTCCCTTCTGCAGGTCGTCGCCGTTCATCACCGGGGCTAGCTCCACGCTGGCGTTCAGCCCCGTGAAGAACGGCTCCGCGAACGGCGGTATGCCGGACGCGTCCGGCAGGTCAAACACCATGTACGCGGTCCGCTGCCCGTCGAAGGTCGTGAAGTACATTGCCTCCGGCTTCCAGCGCTCAGCGGCGCGCTGTATGACCGCACCCAGGGTGCCGTCCTTGATCGCCTGGTTCCCTGATTCAACCGGCATGCTGATCCTTGCCATGACACGCACGAGTACCCCCCGTTGAACTCTGGTGACGTGAACCAGCCCGCGCATATCCGGTTCCGAATGCCGCCAGATGAACCGCGAGCCATCCCGGACGGTCTGTACCCGTCGGCCAGAAGCGGCAACCACCGCCCAGATCGTAATGCCCGCCGTTCGGCGGGGCCGTAACCTGCCGATAAGCGTTATAAGGCCACGCGGCGTCCTAGGATTACGCCATGGCGGAATTCGATCCAAGTGTCCCTAGCATCGCGCGGGTGTATGACTACTTCCTCGGCGGCAAGGACAACTTTGCGTCGGACCGCGCCCTGGGGGACCAGATGATCAAGATGGCTCCGCTGGTCCCGGTCATTACGCGTGAGAACCGCCAGTTCCTCGCCTCGGCCGTGACGCAGGCGGCGAACCAGGGCATCGGCCAGTTCATCGACCTCGGTTGCGGCCTGCCGACGGCGCCGGACACGCTTGAGTCAGCCCGCGGGATCATCGCCGGCGCGCGGGTAGCGTACGTCGACAACGACCCGGTCGTCCTCAGTCACCTAAACGCCAGGGTTGCCAAGGGGAACCCCGGCGTGACAGTGGTAGCCGGTGATGCGCGCGAGGTCCCAGTGATCCTCGACGGCGTCCACGCCGGGATCGACTTGTCGGTTCCGGTCTGCCTGATCATGGGGTTCCTGCTGCACTTCTTCACAGCCGACGCGGCCCGCGACCTGGTAGCCAGATACACAGCCGCGCTATCACCGGGAAGCCTCCTGGTGCTCTCCGCGATCCACGTCGACACAAAGGGCTCCGACGAGGGATTCGCCGGCTACTCCAGTGCCGTGGCACCTGTGTATAACCACTCGATCGCGGAGTTCGCTAGCTTCTTCGACCCCCTGGAGGTCCTGCCGCCCGGTGTGGCTGACGCGCGCGCATGGTCCGCCTGGACGGACGCGGCCCACCTTCCGGAGCGTGATCAGTACGCCATCGCCGGCGTCGCCCGCATATAGCTGGCTAACCGCCATCTGGATGTCGCGGTTCCGGTCGGACCTCCCCCGCCCGACCGACGTCCTCGACTGGCCGTCGGGCGCTGTGCGGTTTGAGGACGTAACGGTGCGGCTGGCCGGGTTCCCCTTTCCCTCTCACGCACCCGACCACGCGATGTTCCTCATCGAGGAGGAGCGCGTCGGGCTCGCGGCTGACGTGGTCAACGTCGACCAGCTGCTTCTACCTGAACTACCTGGACGACGTCGCGGCGCTCGTCAACGAGTACGTGCCCGGGCCGACGGAAGTGCCCGACCTCTCGCTAACCGACTACCTGGCCGCCGGGCTGGGTCTCGAAGCCGAGTCCCGGCTGCTGTCCCAGCTCAACAACCACTTCGGCCTCTACCTGTACGGCAAGCAGATCGTGGACGGACTGAAGCCCTTCTGGGACGGCGTGGACCCGTACAACACCGGGAACATCCCTGAATGGACGGCCGCACGGCAGCAAGCCGTTGACGAGGCCGTCCCAAAGATCATCGAACGGCTGCGACCCAAATACGGGCGCATGTACAACTTCGACGACGCGCAGCCGTTCAACGTCCGCCTGATGGCGATGGACATGCAAGTAACCATGTCTAATCGCTAGCTCCACCGGATAGCAGTGCCTACGGTGAAGCAGTGGCAACCGATATCTCCTGGTTGGGACCTTCCATCGACGTCCGGCCGCTGTTCGCCCCCCAGCAGGCAGCGTTCGCCGGCCTGCTGCGTGGGCTCGGCCCCGCCCAGTGGGCGCTGCCCACGACCTGCCCGGGCTGGGACGTCAAGGACGTTGCCGCCCACGTGCTCGGCGATCACATCGGGCGGCTGTCCCGGAGCCGCGACGGCTACGCCGCCCTCCGGCCCCGCGACGGCGAGGCGTTCCCGGCCTTCCTGGACCGCATCAACGGCGAATGGGTGACCGCCGCCCGCCGCATCAGCCCTCACTTGCTCGTTGAGCAACTCCAGGCCATCGGGGACCAGGTCGCGGAATTCTGGCAGGCCGTCGACCCGGACGCCCTCGGCGAGGCGGTGAGCTGGGCCGACCCCGGGCCAGCGCCCGTCTGGCTGGACGCCGCCCGCGACTTTTCCGAGTACTGGACCCACCACCAGCAGATCTGCGACGCGATTGGCCAGCCAGGGCTGGTGAGCCCCGGCTACATCGGCCCCGTCATCGACACGTTCATGCGGGCGCTGCCCTACACGCTGCGCGACGTGACCGCCCCGGAAGGGACCGCCCTGCAGGTGACCGTGACCGGACCCGGCGCGGGAGAATGGGCCTGCACTCGCGACGCTGACCGCTGGAGCCTGCACCGCGGGCCGCACCCGAAGCCCGCCGCCCGGGCCGAACTCGATACCGACACCGCCTGGCGGCTGTGCACCCGCGGCATCACTCCCCAGCAGGCAGCCGACCGCGCCCGCATCAACGGTGATCACCGCCTGGCGACAGCAGCCCTGCAGATCGTGTCGATCATCTGGTCGCCACCGAACCCCATAGGCATATAGGCGGCCACGATCATTTTCGCCTCGGGTTGGAGGGCTCTGCGAGGCGCTGAGCCGACGAGGCCCGAGAGCCGGCGAGGAGAATGTCCAGACTCAGCGCCAGGATCCAGAGGGGGAACAGCAATTCCACCCACGGGGTGATCCCGATCCCGACCAGCAGCACCAGTGCACAAGCCAGCCCGGCCAGCGTGACCCACCGCGAGACGATCTGGGTGCGGCGCGCGATGGTCACCGTGGTCAGGGTGAACACCGCCGCCATCCGCATGGCGTAGACATTCAGCAGGCTCGTGGTGACGTTGCGGCCCAGCGCCAGGGTGCCCGAGCCCGGGAGCGCGGACGATAGCGCGCCGGCCACGAGGGCGCCGGCCACGGCCGCGGCCACGAACAGCATGCCGACAAACAGCAGGCCGCTGCCGAGGAACACGGTGGCGAAGAAGCGGTCTTCACGTTCGCCGATCCGGTCCCGCAGCACCCCGATGAACCACAAGAACGCGATCCCGGCGAACGGGACGAGGTTCAGGCTGACGGCCACCCCGGCCCTGTGCGCGGAATCGGTCAGCCATATCCCAGCGACGGCGGGACTGGGCGGAGCCGAGAGCCTGAGCAGCGTCAGCGCGGTGATCAGGAGTACGGAAAAAATGATCCCGGCGACCGCAGCCGCCCGGGGCGTTCTCAGCGGGCTCCCCGCCCGCAGCGAGCCTTGGCCCATCGATGACTCGGTCATGGGCTTCCCCCTTACGCCGGCCTCACGGTGGAGCAGTCGCGCTGGTGCCCCTCCCGCGCGACTGCCTTACCTGGCCCGCTAGGGAATACGTGCCCAAGGACGCGGGCACGGGAACCCTCCGGTAACGGCGGGTCCGGGAACCCGCACCTTTCGCGGGGGCGCTAGCGCCCGATCTACCAGTGCCTCACCTAGTGGTCGCCCAGGTTCCTTGGGAGGCGTCGCAGCGCAGAGGCTCCTTGGGCGAAGCCCTCAAGGATGGACTGCATCCCGGTCAGTTGCTTGGCGCCGATGGCCTGGCTCCGAGATGGCCGCGGTCTTGGGCCAAGTGTGCGGTGCCAGGTCCGGGACGAGCCACTATCCAGTTCTTGCGTACGAAAATAAGTATTTTTACAGACTTCTGCCAATTCGTTACGCTATTCCGTATGCACGAGTCAGTCCTGGTCCAGGCGGGCGGTCTCACCAAGGTCTATCCGGCCCGGGGCGAGGTCCCTGAGTTCCGTGCCGTCGACGGGATCGGGTTCGAGCTGCGTCGCGGCGAGACCTTCGGGTTCCTCGGGCCAAACGGCGCGGGGAAGTCAACGACCATGCGCATGATCGCGGCCACCTCACCGCGGTCCGGCGGGATGCTGACCGTGCTGGGGATGGACCCGCAGACGCATGGCTCGGCGATACGCGCACGCCTCGGCGTGGTACCCCAAGACGACGCCCTGGACCGTGAGCTGACGGTGCGGGAGAACCTGTACATCTACGGCCGCTACTTCGGGATCAAGCGCGCCGCGATCCGGGAACGCAGCGCGGAGTTGCTCGACTTCGCACAGCTGGGGGAGAAGGCCGACAGCCCGGTCGAGGCGCTGTCCGGCGGCATGCGACGACGTCTGACCATCGCCAGGTCGCTGATCAACAACCCGGACATGGTCCTGCTCGACGAGCCGACCACCGGGCTGGACCCGCAGGCCCGGCACGTGCTGTGGGACCGGCTCTACCGGCTCAAGCAGGATGGCGTCACGCTGCTGCTGACCACCCACTACATGGACGAGGCAGAGCAGCTGTGCGACCGGCTCATGATCATCGATCATGGGCGAATCGCGGCTCAGGGATCGCCACGGGAGCTGATCGAGGCCCACGTGACACGGGAGGTGCTCGAGGTGCGGTTCGCGCTCGACGTCAAGGAGGCGGCCGGCGCGAAGCTCCGGACCTCTGAGCTCGGCGGTGACGGGGCCGACGCCGGGCCACGGGTGGAGATACTGCCGGACCGGGTGCTGGTCTATGCCGACGATGGCGAAAGCGCGCTGGCGTCCGTGCACGGCATGAGCCTGGTCCCGCTGACCGCGCTGGTGCGGCGGGCCACGCTGGAGGACGTGTTCCTCAAGCTGACCGGCCGCTCGCTGGCCGACTGAAAGGCGCACTCGGTGATTCACGTCTTCACGTACTGGCTCATGCGCTACCGCCGCACCTGGCGCGCCTCGATCGTCATGAGTGTGGGCAACCCTCTGCTGTTCCTGACCGGGGTGGGTGCAGGCCTGGGTCACCTGGTTGACCATCACGCGCCCGCCCAGATGACCGGGGTCTCCTACGCCGCCTTCTTCGCGCCGGGCCTGCTGGCCGCCGCGGCGATGCAGACCGCGTTCCTTGAGTCGTCCGGGCAGATCGCTCGCGCGGCGGCGCCAGACGGCGCCTACCAGAGCACCGTCTCGACGCCGCTGAGCCCCGAGCAGGTGATGGCAGGCCACATGCTGTACGTCGCCTTCCGGGTGCTTACCTCCAGCGCCGCGTTCGTCCTTGTGATGGCCTGCTTCGGGCTGGTCTCCGGCGCCCGCGGCGTGGCGGTGCTGATCGCCGCGACGCTGACTGGCCTCGCGTTCGCCACGCCCGCCGCGGCCTGGGCGATCGGAGTACGCGGGCAACGCCAGATCAGCACCGCCTACCGGATGCTGATCATGCCGCTCTACATGTTCTCCGGGACCTTCTTCGCCATCTCCGAGTTGCCGCGCCCCATCAGGGTCATCGTCGAAGCGCTGCCGCTGGCCCAGGGCGTGGCGTTGTGCCGCTCTCTCGCGCTGGGGACCGCGGGTGCGCCTGCCGTCGCCGCCCACGCCGCTTACCTGTCCGTCCTCATCGTCGCCGGCTTCGCGCTCGCCCGCCCGGCCTACCGCCGGAGGCTGCACGCATGACGACGATGCTCAGCCCGGGCCCGGGGATCGCCCGCCCGGCCGCCTGGACTGTCCGGCGCGCCCTAGCCCTGGTGGAACGCAACCTGATGATGTACCGGCGCTCGGTGATCCCGCTGGCATTCGGCCTGGTCGAGCCGCTTATGTACCTGCTCACCATCGGGTTCGGCGTCGGGTCGCTCGTCGGGACGGTTCCCGGGGTGAACGTCCGCTATCCCGTCTTCGTCGCGCCGGCGATCCTGGCCACGACGGCGATGAACACCGCGTTCAACGAGACCAGCTTCGGCGTCTTCACCCGGATCAAGGTGGACCTGACTTACGAGGCGATCGTCCCGACCCCGCTGTCCGCCACCGACATCGCCCTCGGTGAGGTCGTCAGCGCCGTTCTCAACGGCTTGCTGACCTCGGCCGGGTTCCTGCTGGCGACCACCGCGATGGGCCTTGTCGCCTCCCCTGGGATTCTGCTCGCGGTCCCTGCCGCGTGCCTTGTCGGCTTCGCTTTCGCGGCCGGCGGCCTAGCGGTGACTACCTTCCTGCGCGACTTCCCCGACTTCCAGCTGATCCAGCTCGTGATGCTGCCCATGTACCTGTTCGCCACGACCTTCTACCCGCTGTCGACCTACCCTGGCTGGCTGCGTCCGCTGGTCGAGGCCCTGCCGCTCTACCAGAGCATCCAGCTGATCCGCGGGCCGGCGCTCGGCAGCTTCGACGGGCCGGCGCTCGCGTTCGCCACCTGCTACCTAGCCGTGTTCGGCATCGCCGCCATGATCATCGCCACCCGGCGGCTCGGAAGGCTCCTCCTGAAGTAAGCGAGACCCCCAGTCGGCTCCAGCATCCCAGAGCACCCGTTATGCGCGCAGGAACGGATGATGGCCAGGGCTTGGCCGTGAGGCTGGCCCTCACCTTCGCGCCCTGCATTCCCGCGAGGGTAAGGGCCGGCGCAGTCCCCGACGGGCCCGGGGCATGGCCTGGACGGCACCGGCAGCCTCAAAATACTTGTTGGCTAGATGACAAGTATGTTGTAACCTCATGTCCATGACCGCCACCGACCGCCGCACCCAGCAGCAGCGCCGCGACCAGGCCGAAGCCGCGCTGCTCAATGCCGCCGCCGAGCTGGTCGTCGAGCAGGGGGTGCACTCGCTGACGCTGGCGCGCGTCGGTGAGCGGGCCCGGTACAGCCGCGGGCTCGTCACCCACTACTTCGGGTCCAAGCAGGCGCTCCTGCAGCGCCTCGCCCACGTGACGCAGAGCGGGTTCGTGCCCGGGCTCGACGGCGTGCCACCCGGCCTTGGCCGGCTCTTGCGGCTGATCGACGGCTACATCGGGGCGCTCGGCCAGCTGAGGATGGCGAACCGGGCCTTCCTGCTGCTGTGGGCCGAGGCGGCCACGGCGGCCGACCTGGCCCGGATCTTCCGCGAACGGGACGAGGCATTCCGCGCCGCCCTGCGCGAGGACGTCACTGCCGGAATCGCCGACGGCACCATCCGGCCAGACGCCGCCGCCGAGGAGACCGCGGTCGCCGTCCTCGCGCAGCTCCGCGGGATCGGGCTGCAACGGCTCGTCGATTCACCGGCCGTCGACACCGAACGACTGCGCCACGCGGTCACCGAGTCCTGGCGCCGGGCACTGGCCCTCCCGCAGCCTCCCGCCTAGCGGCGGCCGCGGGGACCACGCAGGGGCCCCGCGCAACAGCCGGCTACCCCTCAAACCACGGGCCCGTGACCGCCGATTCCCCCGGAAAACCAGGCGGCTCAGCACACGCACCGAAACCGACCGCAAATCACGAAACGTAACCGCGCTACCGACCTTCCGACGCGACCGGATAACGCCCGAGCGGAGCCGGACCGGGTTGTCCCGGCGGTGACCTGGAGCTGCCCGGCGGCCTCCACGCCGATGTCTCTTTCTGGGATTTCCGGCCTAGTCGTGCTGAAGGTCACCATTGGTTACGTTGATGTGTTACCGTCTCTGTAGTCGAGCCGTCACTCTCGTATCGCGGGGGTCATTCAGCTTTGACTGCTGCTCAGGACCCCCGGCAGCGGACCTTGTGGACCGCCATGCTGGAGGAGCCGTGCGACATACCCCGCAGGAACGTCTGCCGGACCGTCGTCCGCCGCCGCCACCCAGCTCCGCCTGTCTCCGTCAGCCGAGCCGCAGCCCTCCTGGGCCCGAATTGAGTGACCTGGAGACGTCGTGATTACCGCGCGAGGATGCTCTGGACAGGGGCGAGCGTCGTCCCGTCGGTGAGTTTGCCAGATAAGCGACGCCCTCGGCGACAGGTCCAAGGTGGTATTTCAAACTCCCCGGCAGCACCATCCACGTCGCTCGGGGCGCGACGAGGACCGCAAAGGTCTGACGATGGTGTTGTGCGGGTCGAGGCGACGGCGGCGAGCAGGCTGGGGGGCCGAGCTGGTCGCCGTCGCCGTTTCCACCCGCGTGCACTGATTTGAGGCAATTGATCTGCTAGCGGCCACGTGAAAATACGGGTGTGCGGTCAGTTAGCTCCTGGTTCGCGGCCATCGTTTCTCCAGTCCTGCGGCCATTTGTGGCCTGGGTGGCTGGTCTTGTTCTCTGCCGGCTCGCGGCGTGTCGTGATGCAGGCGGTCCCTCCGGTGTGGATGGGTTTGAGGTGGTTCGCCTTACCCGTCGGTGTCCGGAGGGACCTGTGACCAAGTCTGGCAGGGAAGTTATGGAGATTTTCGAGGCGTTCGACCTCACGGGGACGGCCTGGTCGGCTGCGCAGCTGACCGGGTGCGATGCGAAGACGGTCGCCCGTTACGTGGCGATCCGGGACGCCGGCGGTGACCCGCTGGCGAAGACGGCGCAGGCCGCGGCTGATCGATGAGTTCATGCCGAAGGTCGAGGAGCTGGTTGACCGGTCGAAGGGGAAGATCCGGGCGGACGTCGCGCATCGCAAGCTTGCCTCGATGGGCTACCGGGGGTCGGAGCGGTCGACCCGGCGGGCGGTCGCGGAGGTGAAGCAGGCCTGGCAGGCGGGCCGGCGAAGGCGCTACCGGCCGTGGATACCGGAGCCGGGGATGTGGCTGCAGTGGGACTGGGGCGACGGCCCGCGGATCCGGGGCCGGAAGGCCCAGCTGTTCTGCGCGTGGCTGGCCTGGTCCCGGTTCCGGGTGGTCATCCCGGTCTGGGACCAGCAGCTCGGCACCCTGACCTGGTGCATCGACCAGGCGCTGCGCGCCGTCGGCGGGGCGCCGACTTACCTGCTGACCGACAACGCCCGCACCGTCACCATGGACCACGTCGCGGGGATCCCGGTGCGGCACCCGGAGATGGTCGGCGCTGGGCCGGCATTACGGCTGCAAGGTGGAGACGTGCGTGCCGTTCGACCCCGAGTCCAAGGGCGGCGTCGAGGCGACGGTGAAGATCGCCAAGGCCGACCTGGTGCCCTCGGGGGCGAACCTGCTGCCGGACTACGGCAGCTTCGCGGACCTGGAGGAGGCCTGCCGCGAGTTCTGCGGCCGGGTCAACGCCCGGGTGCACCGCGAGACCGCGGCCGCCCCGGCAGGCGCGGCTGGCTGCCGAGCGGGAGATGCTGCACCCGCTGCCGGACGAGCCTTACGCGCTGGCGCTGGGCGAGGAGCGGCTGGTCGGCGACGACCAGACAGTCCGGTTCGGGTCGGTCCGCTACTCCACCCCGCCCGGCCACGCCGGCACCAGGGTGTGGTGCCGGGTCGCCGGGGAGGAACTGGTGGTCACCGCCCGCACCGGCCGCGGGGCGGCCGAGATCGCCCGGCACCGGCTGCCGGCCCGGGCAGCCCGTCGATCTGCGACGAGCACTACCCGCACCACCCGGGCGGGAACGGGCCGCGCCAGCCCCGGCCGAGGCCGCGGACCGAGGCCGAGGCCGCGTTCCTGGCGATCGGCGACGGCGCGCAGCGGTGGCTGGCCGAGGCGGCCGCCTCCGGCGCGCAGCGGATCCGCTCCAAGATG
Organism: uncultured Actinomycetota bacterium; assembly: GCA_963767685.1. Lineage (GTDB taxonomy): Bacteria > Actinomycetota > Actinomycetes > Streptosporangiales > Streptosporangiaceae > Trebonia. The sequence continues at coordinate 756,394 of CAVYEZ010000019.1, read as the reverse complement.
GCCCGCGCCGTGGAGCTGGCCTCGGTGGTCGGCGCGGGAAGGGTCGACGCGGCGCTCGGGCTGGCGGCGATCGCCGGCCGGCTCGCCGCCGGCGACCTGGCCTCGATCACCGGCCACCTGGCCGCCGAGCGCGCCCCCGGCGAGGTCGTCATCGCCAGCGAGGCGCACTCGGCCCAGCCCGGCACCTCCGGCTGGGCCAGGCTCGGCGGGCAGCAGGAGGCACGGTGAGCGCCGCCGGCCGGCCCGTCGAGCTGTCCCGGCGTGAAGCCGACGAGCTCGCCGAGCTGCTGAGCGATGCCTGCACGCAGGTAATCGTGTTCGGCCGGGACCTGGCGGTGGCCGCGAGGCTGCGGCAGGCGGCCGTCTTCCTGCGGCTGCGTCACCGCGACGGCCTGACCCTGAAACTGACAGGAGAGCGATCGTGACCAGCCCTGATGACCAGGACTTCGTGCTCGTGCCGGCCGCGCGGGCCCGGCGTGTCCTGGACCTGCTCGGCACCTGCGAGCAGGTCCTCTCGGCGCTGCGCGCCCGCGGCCAGCGGCGCGGCCTCGACCTGGCCGACCTCGAGCAGCTCGCCGGCCTGGTCGCCGGCGGCAGCTCCGCGGACCTGGCCGCCCGGCTGGACGCCGCCCAGCGCGAGCTCGCCGCCGCCGTGCTCGCCGGGCAGGCACGGTGACCGCCTTCGCGGCCCCGCCGCTCCCGGCCGAGCTCGACGCGCTCCTGCGCCGGATGCGCCTGCCCTACATGCGCAAGGCAGCCCCCGACGTGCTCGCCACCGCCCGCGCCCAGCGATGGGAGCCCGCCGAGGTCCTGCGCGTCCTGCTCGCCGAGGAAGTCACCGGCCGCGACGCCGCCACCCGGCGGATGCGCCGCAAGAGCGCCGCGTTCCCCTCCGGCAAGACGTTCTCCTCCTGGCGGCCCGAGGAGTCCTCCATCCCCGAGGCCACCCAGAACGCCCTGATCACCCTGGAATGGATCGGCCGCGCCGAGAACCTCGTCATCGCCGGGCCGTCCGGCACCGGCAAGAGCCACTTCGCCGAGGCCGCCGCCCACGCCGCGATCGAGAAGGACCTGCGCGTCGCCTGGTTCACCCTGGAGACCCTCACCGCCACGATCGGCAAGGCCAAGGCCGACGGATCTGTGGCCCGGACCGTCGCCCGGATCTGCCGCAGCGACCTCATCGTCGTCGATGACATCGGCATGCTCCCAGCCGGGCAGGACGCCGCCGAGGCGTTCTACCGCATCACCGACGCCGCCTACGAAAGACGCTCCGTCGCGGTGACCAGCAACATCCACCCCTCCAAAGCGCACATGTTCGCACGAACCTGTGTCAGGTGATGCCTAAACCGCACGGGTTTGCCCCGGTCCGGAGGTGCCGTGCGGTGGGGACCGATCTTCTGGCGCGGTCGAAAGACGCCGATGGCGGTCTGCGGCTTACCGGTGAGGGTTCCATGCTCGGCGACCTGGTGAAAGCCGTTCTCGAGCGCGCCCTGGAGGAAGAACTGTCGGCTCATCTCGGCTATGACAGGCATGACCCGGCGGGACATAACAGCGGCAATTCCCGGAACGGGTCGATCGGGAAAACCGTGCAGACCGGTATCGGGCCTGTGCGCCTTTCCGTGCCGCGGGACCGGACGGGGACTTTCGAGCCGGTGCTGGTGCCGAAAGGGCCGGCCGTATTTCCGGCGGCCTGGACGACATGATCATCAGCCTGTACGCGCACGGCATGACGGTGCGCGACATCCTGCACCACCTGAACCAGGTCTACGGCACCCAGTTGTCCCCGGAGCAGGTCAGCGCGATCACCGACGGGGTCCTGGAGGAGGTGAAGGCCTGGCAGAACCGGGTGCTGGACCCGGTGTGGCCGGCGGTGTTCCTGGACGCGCTCATGGTCAAGGTGCGCGATAACCACGTCGTGACGTCCAAGCCCGCCTACATAGGCCTGGGAATCGACGCCGACGGGGAAAAGCACGTGCTGGGCATCTGGATCGCCAAGACGCCGCTGGAGGACGCCACCGCCGGGGAATCGGCGCGCTTCTGGGCCAGCGTGATCGCCGACCTGCGCAACCGCGGGGTCCGCGACATCCTTATCGCCTGCTGCGACGGCCTGGCCGGCTTCGAGGACGCCATCCACTCCGCATTCCCGGCTGCGACCGTGCAGACGTGCGTTGTCCATCTTCCGTAGAGCGGTTTTAGCGTCCGATTAGCCGATCCGCGTGGTCGGTCGTCATGGTCATCACCATGCGGTTATCCCCCTCGGCCGACCAGAGCCAAGTGCGCGGATCGGCGAGCGCAGCGTTGATCTCGGCCGTGGTCAGGGGCGGCGCGTTGTCCCAGACTCCGTCGGGTGGCTCGCGGATCTCGATCAGGCCGCGATCGATCATGTCGCGCACCACGGTGGTGAAACGCGGGATCAGGGCCTGGATCTCATTGGTGTCGCTGCTGAAGAGCCAGACGGCTCCGCCGTGCTCAGCGTGTCCGAGGAAATCGCCGATCACTCCGTTGAGGTAGGCCTCTTCGATCGCGGTGATCATGACGACGCGCTCTTCAGCGGTCATGTCGTCCCAGATGGTCACGGGACTCATCGTGTCAGCAGTCTTTGGGGCCAGGCGATCTCATTTCGGCAGTGGCGGGGATCCGGGCTGCATCAACGTGGTCGGCGAGGTAGATCATGACGCTCTCGGCGTCCATGCCGAACGCGGCTGCCACGAGCTTGGGGTCCATGGTGTTGACCAGGTCGGTCAGCCGGGTGCTGCGGAGCGTCCGGGGCGGGACGCCGCACGGGTCGAGCACGTGGCTGACATAGGCGGCCGATGCCGGGCACGTCCTGGCGCGGGTAACGCGGGTGACCATCACGTGGGGGTTGTCGGTGGCCTGGGCGTCGCGGTGGGCGAGGCAGCGCTGCAGTGCGTCCCAGCTGGCGGGGTCGAGCGGCACCGGGTGGGGCCTCTTGCCCAGCCGGACGGCCCGGGCACTGTGGTCGATGTCGTCCAGGCGCAGGCGGCGGGCCTCGAGGCTGGACACTCCGTGGACCAGGGCGAGGATCCCGAGCAGGGCCTCGTGCGGGTGGGCGTCCGGGCTGGTTGTCCAGCGGCGGAAAAGCTCGCGCTGCCGTTCCAGCAGGACGGTCCGGCCGGTGAACCCGGCGGGCTGCCTGGCGGACAGCCCGCGGGTCGGGTCGGTGAGCACGATCTTCTGGGCGCGGGCGAAGCGGAAGAACTGGCGGAGCACCGTCAGCCGGCGCTTGCGGCCCTTGGGCAGGGTGGCCAGGAACGCCTCGATGTCGTGCACGTCGGCCAGCGCCCAGTCGCGCTTGCCGAGATGGCGGTCCATGAACCGGGCGAGGTCGCGGACGGTCGCCAGCGCGGTCTCGATCGTCTCGTCTTCCCGGGGCATGGTGCCCGCCCGCCGGGCGCGTTCCCTTGCCCTGAGCATGAACGCGGCGAACGCTTCGGCGGCCGGGCGCAGCGGCCCGAGGACGGCATCGGCTCGCCGCCGGCGCCGCCCGGCGGCGAGCCGCTCGTCCTGGTCGGTCGGCAGCGCCAGGCCGCGGGCGGTGAAGAAGCCCTCCAGGGCGCGGGCGAGGGAGCCCATCGACCGTCCGGGGCGGCGGGCGCGCTCCAGAACGGCCTGCGGGCGGGCGGGGTGCCCGTCTTCCAGCAGCCGGCCCAGCACGGTGATCATGGCGCAGGCGCGGGCGGGCCCGCCCCGCCGGACTCGTCCGCGAACAGCACCGGCGAGTCGGGGAACTTGCCCCGCACGTCGTCAGCGAACCAGTGCAGCACCAGGTCAAGGCCGTCCAGCATCGGCACCCAGCGCGGCCGCGGCCCGGACGTCCGGGCGCCCTTGCCGAACCGGACATGAAGCTTCCCGAACGGGCCGCGGCCGAAGTGGGACGGCCTGCCCAGCACCAGGTCCTGGCCGCAGGCCTGCTCGGCCGTGGCGGCGGCCAGCGCGGCGGGATCGGCGACGGCGGTTCCGTCCAGGGTGCCGCCGGCGGCGAGCGCCGCGTAGACGCGGGCGACGCCGCGGGCGGTGCCGTGGGCGTTGGCGGCCGGGAGTTCCGCGGCCCGCCAGGCCGGGGAGTTGACCACCCCGGCGCCGGACAGGCCCCCCGGGTTGAAGTAGGCGTTGTACGCCATCAGCCGGGCCGGCTCCAGCCCGGCCGGCTCTGCCTCGCCCGGCGGCGGGTCCGGCCAGGGTACCGGGGCGACGCGGCCGCCCGCCATCACGCACACCGCCGCGCCAACCTCGCCCCGCTCCCGGAAGTTATCCCAGAACGCGTCCCGAACCTGCGCGAACCGCCGGTCACAGCTGCCCTCCACCGCAACAGGAGGTACAGCCGCATCACGGCCGTCCTGGGACTGGGACATGAACGCATTCTCGCTCAATCACCCTCTCCCAGGCACCGGCCCCGCCCCGTCGGCGGTTACCCGCGATGCCGCCCCCGCCCCTTGCGGCGGCGACCGCTGACATGACTTCTTGGTCGAAAAGGGGCCAGCCGTCGCCGCCGTCCTGAAGTAGTGCTCCCTGCCGACTCGGGGCGCCTGGGTACTATGCCGAAGGCGTTGGCGTGCACGCGCAGATCATCCGGTTATTTCCCGCCGGGAGGCGTGATGGTGGGAGCCCTGCCGTGATCTCGGCCGGGGCCGGTGGCGAGTGCTTGTCGAGGTGCAGCGCGGTCGGGGTGCCGCGCGCTGCGCGACTGCCTGGGCCTCTCGCCCGTCAGCTGACCCGCGCGGTGATCTGCGCCCACGTCAGCGGCAGGTCGGACCCGGAGATGGGGAAAAACTCGAACCGCGTCGGGCTCATCCGCGGGCGCAGCCGCCCGATGATGGCGCGGTGGGGGTCGCTGGCTGCGAACTTGTCCAGGCTGGCCTGGTCCTCCCAGACCGAGAACGTCCAGAACGTCTTTCGGGCCAGGCCGGCGTTCAGCGTGTAGCCGACCAGCCCGGCGGCCTGCCCGAGCTGGCGGCGAATCCGCATGGTGTCGCGCATGAAGCCGGGGATGAACCGGTAGGACTTCAGCGGTAGCCGCGACGCCATCGCGACGTACTGGCGCTGCGGATCGATGGGCTGGCGCTCGAGCCAGGGCAGGGCCGGCATTCGGGGTCCTCCTAAGATTCAGGGTATCTGTCCACTGGAAAGATAATCTGTCCACCGGCAAGATTGCAACTATGATTGCTGGTGTGGCATCCGGCAGCCGTCCCTACCATCACGGCAACCTCCGCCCGGCCCTCATCTCCGCTGCGATCGGCGAGATCGAGGAGTCCGGGCCCGCGGCGATGAGCCTGCGCGCGGTGGCGCGCCGCGCCGGGGTCACCCACGCGGCCGCCACTTACCACTTCGGCGACCGGGCCGGCCTGCTCACCGCCGTGGCGGCCGAGGGCTACCGCCTGCTGGCCGAAGCGCTGCGCGGGGCCCAGGAGGCTCGCGGCAGCTTCCTGGAGGTCGGCGTGGCGTACGTGCGCTTCGCGGTGACCCACCGGGCCCATTTCGAGGTCATGTACCGGCCGGAGCTGTACCACCGCGACGACGCCGAGCTCGGGCGCGCCCGGGCGGCCGCGGCCACCCTGCTCTACGGCACCGGGGAGATCACCCGGGAGCGAATGGCCTACGGGGTCGCCGCCTGGTCGATGGTGCACGGGCTGGCCACGCTCTGGCTCAACGGGAACCTGCCAGAGCAGCTCGGCGACGACCCCGAGGAGATCACCCGGGTCGTCGCCGCCCACCTGGGCCCTCCGCGGCGCGACCCGGCTTTAGCCTGCCGGCAACCGGGGTAAGGCCGTCGGCAACCGCACCGCGGACAGCGCGCACGGGGGAGGAAAGCGGGTAGCCGTGGATCAGCGCCACCGGCCTTCCGCGGACCTGTCGGCCGCCGTGACCAGCTCCTTGGCCGAGGCGGGCGCGGCCGTGGCGTCCTCGGCGCCTGACGCGGCGACCGGCGCGCACGTCGTGATCACCATGCTGCCCGATGCCGCGGTAGCGAACCCGGTGATCTTCGCTGACGGCATGGCGGCGCTTCTCCCGAGGGCCGCGTGCGGGCGCAGACGGGCACGACCGGCGTCACCGAGCCGCCCGGCACCCGTGACCAGCTGGCCGCGCGCAGGCCCGGTGCGGTGATAGTGGACGCGCCGGTGTCGGGCACAAGCCCGGCCGAGCGGGGCCAGCGGTTGATCCCAGCGTTCGGGCCCGCCGCAGCGGCCGGCACGGTGGGTCCGGTGTTCGACATCATCGGACGCAAGACCGTGTGGCCAGGCGAGGCCGGCCGAGGCAGCCAGGTGACGGTGGCCGTCAACGCCTATATTTACGTGGCGCCTTCCATATTCGCGGGGTGGTTGGCCTGCCTTTGATGATCGCTTCGACAGGGCGGCGCCGCAGGGCGTACGGCAGGCTGCGGAGGACTGCGGTGGTCATCCCTGCGTGCTGCCGTATGACCGGAACTGGAACCAGGCCGGCAAAGCCGAGGCGAGGACGGCGATGATCACGCATCCTGCGAGGATCGCTCCGACCAGTGGCCACGGAAGAATAATCGGAACGGAGCCGACCTCGCTGGTGAGCGCCACGTAAAGGCCGCCCAGGACAAGGCCGGAGACGACGGCCGACAGGACAATTCCGGTCAGCGTGAGCGCCAGGGATTCGGCCGCGACGATCCATACGATCTGGCGGCGTATAGCGCCGGTCTTGTGCAGCAGCGCCAGCTCGGACCTGCGGCCGCCGGCTGACATCAGGAAGGTGCCGGCGATGCCGATCAGGCTGTAGGCGATGGCGATGCCGAGCAGCAGCTCCAGGCCGACCTGGTTCTGTTTCGCCTGCTGGTCGGAGACAGCAGCCGACCAGCTGGAAACGGGCACGAGCCGTGAGCGCTGCGACCGGACGGCGGTCAGCACCGCGGCATCGGAGGCGCCCGAATCAGTCTTCACGTAGACCCGGTCCGGCATGGCGGCGCCGGCGTTGTGCAGGTCTACGATCAGGCTGGGTCCGGACAGGCCGGGGGCCACCACGGCGATGACCTTCAGTGAGAGCGGGGTGCCGTCGGGCTGCCAGAGCCGCATGGTGTCGCCCACGTGCTTATTCCATGATGAGTCGACCGCGATCGTCTGGTCGTCGAGGCCAGTGAGCGAGCCTGCGGTGATCTTGAGGTTCAGTGCGGCGGACGGCTGGTCAATGCCAATCGCCGAAAAAAGAATCGGTATAGGCGCTTCAAGGCGGAATGAGGTGATTTGCGGCTGGTAGGCGAGCATGCTGGTGTCTGTCACGGCGGTTGCCTCGACGCCGCTGATGCGATGGATCTGGTCCAGTAGCGCCGTGGTGAGACCGGGCGTCCCTGCCGGAAGCACCACGAAGTCGGCGCTGGCGGCCTGCTGGTGCTCCGCCGCGCTCGCCGCCGCCCCTGGCGGTGTCGCTGGCGCCGAGGACCGACGCGGTCAGGCCAGCGGTGATCAGCACCGGCACGATGACGGCGGCGGCACGCCGCGGGCCCGTCAGGATGTTTGCCCGGAGCAGCATCCCGGCCGTGCCGCGGCCGAACGGCCGGGTCAGCGAGCGGAGCAGGAACGGGGACAGCAGTGCAGCGCCCCCGATCAGGAGTATGGCGATCTCGCCCTGGGTCTTCGGGTCCGTCGCGGCGGACGGGAAGATCAATGTCACGGCGGCGAGCGCGGCGGCCCCGCAGAATACCGCGACAAGGCCGCCCAGCAGCCGGACCCGGCCGAGCCGCTTCGGCTCGACAACGGCCTCGCGCAGCGCCTCGGTGGGCCGGACCGTCCCGGCACGTACAGCTGCCACCAGCACCGACAGCACCGCGACCGCGACACCGGCAATGAAGGCGATCACCAAGGCCACCACCGAGTCCGCGGTGAAGTACACCCTGAACCAGGACGGGGCCAGGCCCTGGCGCACGATCCAGATCGCCAGCTGCGGCGCTCCTGCCAGGCCGAGCAGGCAGCCGGCCGCGGCGCCCCCCGCACCCACCAGTGCCGCCTCGGCGCATATCGTCCGTATCACCTGCTTCGGCGTCGCCCCGATGGTACGGAGCAACGCCAGGTCACGGCGGCGCTGTGCGACTGAGAGCCCGAAGGCCGCGGCGGTCACGGTAATGGCGACGAAGGCAGAGAGCAGGGCGGCGACGCCGAGGAACGTGGTCAGCCCGGTCAGCTCGGTGTTGTCCTGCACGGCTCCTGGATCGGCCTCATGCCGGTCCGCGCCCGTGAGGACCTGGAGGTGCACGCCGGGCAGCGCCGCCGCGCGGGCCGCCGTCGCGGCATTGTAGGTCACCAGCGCGTCAACTCCGGGCGATAGCCGGGCCGCCTCCGCGTCGGTGAAGAAGATGGGCTGCTCCCCCGTCCTGGGGCTGACAGTGCCGACGATCGTGTAGGCCTGTGATCCGCTCGCGGTAAGCACCGAGACGCGGCTGCCGACGGTCGCCGGCCCGGCGATGACGATCTCGTTGTCCGTGCGGGGAGTGTGACCGGAGGTGAGAACGTACGGGGCGAACGCGGCGGAGGACCAGCCGTGGCCGAGGGCCGGCTGGGCGGCGGGCTCGCCCTGAACCTGGGCGTAGAAGCTGCGGTCCGGGATCGCACCGGGCAGTTGGCTGATGACCGGGGCAGGCACGTCGGGCTGCGCCTGGAGCGGCACCGAATCGACCGAGCCGTACCGGTCACGCACCTGCAAGTGCGGGTCGACCTGGATGACGTACGGCACGGCGGCGAACCGTTCCGGGCGCTGGTGCGGGTTGCCGCCCGACGCGGCCGCCAGCACCAGGGTCATCGTGGCGATGACCGACACACCCAGCGCGAGGGCGGCGAACGTACTCGCGAACGCGGCCCAGCGGGTCCGCACGGTGGCCAGGGCGACCGTCAGCACGCCAGGCTCCCTGAGCTGCTCCGGCCAGCCGTCGCGGCGGTAGCGCGATTCACGATGCGGATACCTCCAGGCGGGTCATGCGGGCGGCGACGGCCTCGGCGGTGGGATGTTCGGCCGTGTCCGCGATCCGGCCGTCGGCGAGGAAGACCACGCGGTCGGCGTACGCGGCGGCCACCGGGTCGTGCGTGACCATGATCACCGTCTGCTTCCGCTCGGTCACCAGGCCGCTCAGCAGGTCCAGCACGTCCCGTGAGGTCTTGCTGTCCAGCGCTCCGGTCGGCTCGTCGGCGAACAGTACCTCCGGACTGGTGACCAGGGCGCGGGCGATCGCGACGCGCTGCTGCTCGCCGCCGGACAGCTCGCCCGGCCGGTGCCCGGCCCGGTGGGCGAGGGCCACCATGGCCAGGGCTGCCCGGATGGCCTTCGGATCGGCCCTGCGCCCGGCGAGCCGGAGCGGCAGTTCCACGTTCTGCGCGGCGGTCAGCGACGGCACCAGGTTGAAGGACTGGAAAACGAATCCGACCCTGTCCCGGCGCAGCCTGGTCAGCGCGGTCTCGCCCAGCCCGGACAGCTCGGTCCCGCCGATGCTGACCTTTCCCGAGCTGGGCCGGTCCAGGCCCGCCGCGCACTGCAGGAGCGTGGACTTGCCCGAACCGGACGGTCCCATCACGGCGGTGAAGGAGCCAGCGGGGAAGGGAAGGCTCACATGGTCAAGGGCCGTGATGCTGGTCGGCCCGGTGCCGTACGTCCTGGTCACCGACTCTATGCGAACTGCCGTCGGTTGCGTGCTTGTCACGCAGCCAGCTGCACCGGGCGGCGGTCCGGCGTGATCGCCTCGCGCAGTGCTGTGCTGTGCCATGCGAACTCCCTGGATGTCTGAGCGCCTGCTGCGCCGTCCCGGCTCAACTTACCCTTATTGCAGAAATTTCTGCAAACTATTCTGCGAGTATGCTGGTGATCGTGCCTGTTACCCCGCCCGAACCCGCCGGCCGCGCCAACGGGGACCGGTCCGCGATCTTCCGGACGCTGGCCAATCCGCTGCGCCGGCGCATCCTCAGCCACCTCCAGCAGCACCGGGAGGCGAACTCCACCACCCTGGCCCGGGCGCTTGGGGAGAGCACGGGAACGACGAGCTATCACCTGCGCAAGCTGGCCGAGCAGGGGTTCGTAGAGGAGGTTCCCGAGAAGTCCGACGGACGAGAGCGGTGGTGGCGGCCCCTGCCGTTCCACATCCAGGCCCCCGACCCCGCGAAGATGGCAGCAGCCGAGTGGTCGGCGGCCATCGAGCACGCACGGGCCAGGGCCGAGCACGACATCGACCTGTACTTCCGGGTCCTCGCCCAGTACGAGGGACCCGAGGGCTGGGCCCAGTCCAGCCGCGGCGGCTTCCACATGACCAGGCAGGAACTCCTCGCGTTCTACCAGGAGTACCTCACCCTGCTGCGGAAATACGGGCACAACGCCCACGACGCCCCTGAAGGCGCCCGGCCGGTCGCACTGCGCTTCTTCGCCGTGCCCGACGACACCGCCCCGGACCAGGACGACGAAGAGTAACTCGCGCCGGAGAACGCGGCCCAGAACGACCAGATCTGTGCCACGTCGCGCATGCGATCGTCCTAGCCGCTAACCGTCTCAATCAGGCGGCTACTTGCGCCTGCGGTCGAATGATAATCAGTCGCCCCGGTCACGCCGGGTTTCCGGCTGCTTGATCTTCAACGCACCGCCGCCGGGTCCGGTCGGCTGCGCCCTCATCGCGTTTCACCCGGGATCAGTCGTCCATGACAAGGTCGTAGTGGCGGCGTGCCCGGGCGCCGCGGGCGCTGCCGCCGTAGCGCTGGAGCATCTGCGGGGACGACCAGCCGTTCAGCTCCATCAGGTCGCCCTCCGCCCCGCCCCGCTCGAGCCAGGTGTGGCTGAAGTGGTGCCGGAACCGCTGCGGGTACACCCGCACCCCGGCCTGGGCGCCGCGCCGCCTGACCATCTGGTAGATCCCGTCGCGGGTCAGCGGCCCGCGGTCGCCGGCCCCGAGCCACCGCCGCGTCCGGTAGGCCTGCGGGTGCCGCGCCCCGCACCCGCAGGTAGCGGTCGAGGCGGCGGGCCGCCTCGTGGTCGATCTTCAGGACCCGGTCCTTGCCGCGCTTGCTCCGGACGTAGACCTCCCGCCGCTGCACGTCCACGTCGCTGCGCCCGGGGTCGCCGGGGTGGTAGCGGATCGCGGCCAGCTCGGCCAGGCGGATGCCCGCGCCGCTGTGCGAACGTGTTGCCCCGGCACGCCCTTTCCAGCTTCGATAGTTCTCCGCTGGTGAAGAACGGGACCGGCTTGCCCGCCACGTGGGGCGCGCGGAGACTGCCCATGGGGTCGGGGACCTCGTCCTCGGCCGCCAGCCAGCGGAAGAACTGCTGCAGCGAGCGGTACTGCTGGCAGGCGTAGTTCTCGCTGTAGTGCCGCAGCAGCCAGACGAGCCACCGCTGGACGTCCTGGGTATCGACCTGCTCCCACCTGGTCTTACCTGTCTCGGGGAGCAGGTGGGCGGCGGCGAACCAGCGCGGCGCCTCGGTGTAGATCCTGATCGTCCCCGTCGCCTTGTTCTCCGCCGCCAGGTGCAATCCGAACGAGGCGACGTCGGCCGCGAACGGCCCCGCGTCCAGCGGCCCCGGACGCCGCAGCCGTGACGGCGGCGGCGGCGGTTTTACGCTCATCCCCCGGGTCCTGGCCCGCTCCGGGCACCCGCAGCCGGGTTCCCACGCCGTCGGTCACGTGTCGATCACATTTTTGAACTTCTCACACTTCCCGCGTTGATGCAGGCGGGAGACTGAAGACACTGCCCCAAAGGGGAGCCGGTGAGCGGATTCGAACCGCTGACCTGCCGCTTACAAGGTCAACCGCGCTAAGCGCTGTGCGGACCTGCAAAAACGGACGTCACTGACAAGCGAAACCGCGCTAGGCGGAAGGTGCACGACATACGCTAGCAGGGCCGGATTTGCCCTGTCCACCAAGCGCGACGGGATGGTAGCAAGGTACCGCAGTCGGCTACCTGAGGCGCACCGACCTACTACCCGCCCCCGGACTTGGCACGGAGCACCGCGGATCCGTCCGAGTCACCCAGGCAGTCACCGCAGGTCTCCGATGTCCCGAGTTCTGCGACAAGCTGATGGTTCACAGAATATACTCTGCCGTAAGTCGCAAACGGTCTCCAAGCGACTACTAACAGCGCATGCACAACTGTGATCGCAGATAACGGAGCGACGCGTCCGCCGCTGCGGTGCATAGTGACCCTGCACGGGCCCCCGGGGGGGCATCCCGGTCTCGGATGTAGGGCACTTCTCTCAAATGTGCTGGCGTCCAACCAACCTTCATGGGCGGCTGGACTGCGTCTTCTTAAATTTAGCCAGCTCGTACAGCAGCGAGCTTGCCCAGACCTTGGACACGCGCCCGGAAGAGGGCTTGGCCACTCGGAAGGGTGTTCCCACGCCTTTACCTATCTTCCTAACAGCTCAATCAGCGAGAGTCTGGTGGTCTGTCGGCAAGCTAGAGATCGCCCACCTGCTACCTGGGTTTGTCCGACGTCAGAGCGTGGGCACGCTCTTCGTTGACGTTGACGCGCCGTCATGGCGGGGTGTTAGTCTATTGGGAGGTCGCATCGGTCTCCTAGCGGCCAAAACAGCACACGCAGAGTTGCGATCGCAGGCGGGGCGGTTACCTGCCGTCGCAGCAAATTTCATGCGCCCCGTAGGTCGGAAATGTCCGGCAGCAGGGCGCGCCTCGTAAGGGTGCTGGCGTCCAACCAACCTTAACGGGCGGTTGGACTGCGGCTTCCCAGTCCGGCATCCTAAGCTTTGCTTATGATGATTCATTGGCAGACCGTCCTGCTTGATGAACGGCCTGATCAGGCTGGATTGAGATGGCCTCCATCGTGGGTTGCCGGTAATGACTATGTTCATCGTACCGGGCCGGTCCTAATGCGATCCTCCCGCGGCCGCGAATATCTCACAAGTGATGTAGTGTATGTAGATCTCGACAGCCTGATTTCACTCATGCCAGCGAATCAGAAGAGCCCGCTGTACGGTCGGCCATCTTATGTTGCCAAACGCTTGCATCCACTCGATCCATATAACAGGGCATTCTCTCTTTCAATAACTTTTCAAATCGCAGCCAACCCGGAATTTCGCGTCATTCGGTCTCTACAGCAGCTACCCTCGACTAACGGCGCCGAAGGACCCGTAGTCTCTGGTCATGAAATAGCGCAATGGGTATCTGACCTAAAAGTGTTCTTCCGCCCTGGCCAGCAGATCTGTTCGCTTTACGAATTGGGCAGTGCACTGGGTTCCCATCTGCGGCGCGCGACACAAGGGGCTGTTGAGCCTAATTCAGGAGAAAAGTTCTCCGCTGTCGGCCACGCTGTCTTGCTGTCCGCAAGGATGTATTTCATGGGAGAGCCATCCCGCGAGCCAGATCTCGTTGTAGACAAACCCCCGGGCATTCACGGACGGCCCTTCGTCGCTATGGCTAACTCAAACGGCTCAAGTGCTGCCCGCAGACGCTTGCGGACCTACGCCTTGCGAACTTTCGCCGAAATCGACGTTGCTAATTATATTTACGGCCACTTGAGCAAGCCTGATAGTCAAAGCAACTGGCAGAACAGACGTGGCATGATCGCAGTGGACTATCTTTCACGCTCAGCACCTTACGGACTTTCCGGCGAAGCAGGCCGAAAGATGTGGCAACTATCAGTTAGCCGCAGAGGCGCAAGAATCGGAGATATGCGGCGGATCGCTCGCGATCGATTGGCTCCTCTGCTTAGTCCAGTCACTCTAGGCGAACAAGCAGGTAGTGTGGTCATCGTGGAGAACAGCTACACGTTCAACGGGCCCGTCGGAGCCGCCGGCACTAATGCCAGGGGTCTCCTGATGATCAGTGGATCTCAAGTCGACGCCTCGCAGCTCGCGCAAGAACTTGAGCGCTTGAGTAAATATCTGAGTGATCGCGACCCGGAAGACTCGGATGTCCCTGTGCTGACGGAGGCAGCTCACGATGCCCGGGAAGGAAATTCGGCAGGCGCTGGAAGCAAGCTGCGGCGCGTTTCCCGGCAGGCGCTGTCGGCGGCGAACGACCTAGCACTAGCTGTAGCAGGAGCCGTAATCGCTCACGCTATCGGTGTGTGATAGATCAGGTCATCCACCGTCGGTGGCACCAGGTGCCCCGCCCCACCCGGCGGCCTCACCGTATGCCGTACGAGGGTCAGCCGCCGGGCTGCGGCGGGCAGGGGTTCGGCGCACCGTTGAAAGGCGCAAAGAAAGTTCTCACCCCCGGGCACCGGGACTCGATGCAGCCGACGCAAATCGATCGTGGGCTCTAGGCTTCAGCTGAGCCTTTTGCGGGGGCGCGGCAGCAGAGTAGCTGATCGAGGACAGGGGAGCTCGTTATGGTGGACCCACTACCCGAGGGCATCTTTCCTTCACTCCGAGTGAGCGAGGTCGGCGAGTTCATCCGCCACCGCTCCTGCGAACGCAGGTTCAAGCTTGAAATGAACAAACGGCGACTGACTCGCCGCCTGCCCTTCTATGAGCGCCTGTTCAACTCCCTTGACCTTGTTCTCCAGGCTAGGGGTCACGAACGCGAGAATGAGTGGGCTGAGAACCTGGATCGGCAGGGGCTAGTCGACCTCGTGAACGGTCGGCCAGAAGAGGAAGACTCGCCGTACCCGGATTGGGCACAGTTTGCTGATGCGGTAAGTGCGTGCAGCGCTGGTCAGCAGGCGTACGCCCGCGAGGTGCGTCTTGAGGGTTGGATTGGTGCCTTCGAGATCCAAGGCAGAGCTGATTTCCTAGTCTTGACCTGGCAAAACGGTCGTCCAGTGATCCGGGTCGTTGAGTGCAAGTCGAGTCGGCGCGACCGAACTTATCAGCGCATGCAGGTCGCCGCGTACCGCATCCTGGTCCGGCAACTGCTGGCTGAGGATCCGATAGAGGTCGCAGGACACCGCATCGGCCCAGATCAAGTTGAGGCTGTCGTCGCGCGGGTGGACGAGAGCACCAATGAGAACCAAGACATCCTGCAGATAGAGCCATTCGACTTGGACATGGAGGAGGCCGACCTCCGCCGTCTGATGGCCGCGGATGGGACTCTGGCTCGGATCGCCGAAACCGACCTGGACGAGCTTGGCTATCAGATCGAATCCAAGTGCGATGGCTGCGTCTTCAATGTCGACTGCTTGCCAGAGAGCGCCCGCCAGCGGCGCCATGAACTTATCGGTCTGAGCGTTTCATCGGCAGACGCTCTGCGCCGTGCCGGCATCGCCACCATTGACGACTTGGCCGATCTTGACCTCGACGGCGAACAGGCACGACTCGTTCGGGCAGATCCGGGCCTCGCCGAGAGCTTGGATCAGATCGCAACCCTAGCTCGGGCTCGTCGCACGACGCTGCCTCACCTCAACGCCCAGCCCGACCTCCGCGGAGCTCCCGAGTTCGCGGGGGACGACTACCCGGTGCAGGCACTCCCGGAGCAGGGCAGCAGCCAGCTTCCCCCACACGAGCAAGACGGCGAACGACTCATTCGCGTCTACCTCAACGTCGACTACGACTACACGGAAAACCGCGTCGGCGCCCTATCTGCACACGTCACTGCCAGCAACGGCCAGATCAACACTGGCTGGACCGAAACCGGGCGGCAGCGCCCCGACAGTCGGCCCGAATGGCAGCCTGATCCAGTAGTGCATGAGGTACGGCAGCAGGATGGCGAACCCGGAACGCCGCCCCAAAGGGTCGAAGGTCCGGTTTTGGGACGTGATGTAGGTGAAATCAAAGGAAGCGAGTGGAGCGGACGCTACGACGAAGACACCGGCGCTGAGCGTGAGATCCTGCAGAATTTCCTACTCAGGCTGATCGAAGCCATCGCTGAAATCGCCGGGGAACCCGAACTCGGCGGCTCGGCCGATGGCATGGCCCGAATCCATTTCTACGTCTGGTCCCGCTCCGAGATGACGCAGCTAGTCGAAGGGTGCTCTCGCGCCTCTTCTAGCCTGCTAGGTGCCTTGAGAGAGTTGATGGGGTGCCGCGAGGGCCTAGAGCAGATGATCTACTCCTGCGTACAGGATGAGGTCAATCAACATTACGCACTGGGATGGACCGGGCGAGGGCTCGGCGTGGTAACAAGCCTGCGATGGTTCGGGCAGACCTACCACTGGACCAGGCGCGTGTCCGGTAACACCGTGCGCCTAGACGACGTTTTCACTCAGGACGTCTTCGATTTCAAGACCACCCTCGACATCAGACCAAACGGCGAGTGGGCTCGATCGCGTGACGCTGATGCTCTTCGGCATCGATTCGAGATCAGGAGCCGCTTCCACGACAACCTGCCTGCTCCGTACTGGAGAGCACTCTGGCAGAGCTTGCCCAATCCCGACGCGCCCGGTGTCACCCCTCAGGTCGCCCAAAGCATCCGCCGCTATGACCAAGCCGCGCTCCCAGGGATGCTACGCAGCTACCTGACAGCGCGCACACACGCTCTGAGGTGGGTGGAGGAGCGGATCCGCTTCAAGAACAACGAGATCGTCAAGCCGCGGCTTGCGGTAGATGAACTTCGCCGCTTTACGTTGGGCGTAGACAGTGCGAGCGCCGCAGCCGTAGATTTCCTCCGCCTTGACCACGCGGTTGACCTCACGGACTGGATCAGCCATCACCTCCAGTCCGTAAGAACACGAATCGCAACAGGGCGGACCTTGCCTGTTCGGAACGTCGTCCAGGTGGATAACACTCGTATGACCGCAGAACTAGACCTCGATCGATACGACTTGTCGACAGACGAACTGCAGTCTCGGGCCGCGATCGACACCGGGTCGTTTGTGCGAATCAGCCCCCACAACGGCAACCCTCAAAGCGGCCAAACTATCGGCCAGCTCCTGCGCGGCGGCCGGACCTGCCGCGTGGTCCGAGTCGACTGGGCGACAGGTCAGGTCGAGCTTCAAATCATCCCGAGTCGGCCAGGCCGGTATGTGTTGCAGTCGTACGGTTTCAGGCCCGAACCTCTGTGGGACAACGCCACAATCGATGAGTCACCTAGCGACTTCGTAGCAGGCCGAGTCGATGACCGGCTCACAAGCGGACGCGGACCTCACGCAGCGCAGTGGTTCGATCCCCTTAATCCGCAGATTCCTGAACAGACGGCGCTGCCCGCAGGGCCTCTGGAAGCTCTACGGTCGGCGTGCGAGACCGCCGAATTCGGCGTCGGTCGGCGCCTGTCGCCCGATCAGATCGAGGCCGTGATCAGCGGCCTTAGCTCTCGGGTTCAGCTGCTCCAAGGACCGCCAGGAACAGGGAAAACACAAACAACGGCTGCATCGGTGCTTGTAAGGACTGCCGCTCGTCTACAACCGGGCGCGATCGTTCTCGTCGCTGCGAACACTCACACCGCCGTTGATACTCTTGCGCGGCGGATCTACGAGATAGAGGAGCCTGTAAGGGAGGCTCTGCAGGCCAACGGTATAACCTTGCCACAAATTCAGATCGCCAAAGTACACAGCGGCGGTATCGAAAATCCAATCGCCCCGGCCGGGGAAGACATCCCTGCGTCACCATCAGCGCGGCGAGTCAACCAGTTGCGCAACGGAGCAGTGCTCATACTGGCTGGCACCACTGGCGCCATCCTTAAGATGGTACAAGAACTTGACGGCAGACAACCTTGGTCACAGGCAGTCGGATTTCTCGCTGACATACTGATCGTCGACGAGGCGTCGATGATGGTCTTTCCGCACTTCCTTGCCCTTGCCACGGCCCTGAGCCCGCTCGGGGAGGTGTTGCTTGCTGGAGATCACCGACAGCTGTCGCCAATTCTCGCTCACGACTGGGAGAACGAGGACAGGCCCCCGGCTGTGACATACCAGCCATTCGCCAGCGCATACAACGCCATCAGGGAAATCACCGAGCGTGAGGGTATCAATCGAGCCGCGGTATCACGCAACGCTCTAGAGCTGACCTTCCGCCTGCCGCCGCCCATAGTCGAGCTGATCAGTCGCCTGTATTTGCTCGATGACATTCAACTGCGCGGAGTACGGGACGCGGCCGTCGAGGCAGTCAGGGAACCGGCTGGAATCGTGGTCGCGCCGGGTGACGATCCAGCCGCCGCGAGCTTGAGCGCTGCTTGGGATGAAGGCTCCGGTCTCTACCTGCTCCTACACGACGAGCGAGAGAGCAGGCAAAGCAACCGATTCGAGGCGGAACTGATTCGTGAGCTGTTGCAGCAGGCCAACCCTGCCCCAGACGCTGGCTCGGTTGCCGTACTCACGCCGCATCGCGCTCAGCGGTCAATGCTGAACGAGCAACTGCGAGACCAACCCGCCGTGGGGATCGTTGACACGGTTGAGCGTCTCCAAGGCGGTGAGCGTCCGGTCGTCATCGTGTCCGGCACAGCGAGCGAGCCCAACGCCATCGCCAAGTCAGCCGAGTTCCTACTCGACCTCAACCGCAGCAATGTGGCTTTCTCAAGGTGCCAGGAGCGGCTCATCGTCGTTTGCTCCCGCAGCCTGCTCGACCACATTCCGGCCGACCTCGAGAACTACCAGGCTGCCTTGCTGTGGAAGAGCCTGCGGGCGCTCTGTACTCGCCTGGTGGGTTTCGCGGAACTCTCAGGGCACCAGGTCCAAGTCTTGACCCTGCCGCAGGTGCCGCGCGACGGCGGCTGACACTTGCCTGGAACCGGTTGACAAACCGTCCGCCATCCGTTGAGCTCGACGTGTGACCAAGAGGAAGTTCGGACGGTGAAAGAGCAGCTAGGTACGGTTCTAAGCGCCTTCAGCGGTGCCGGTGGCCTAGATCTGGGGCTGGAGGAAGCAGGCTTCGTAACGGTCGGGTGTATTGAGTGGGACGCCTTCGCTTGCGAGACGCTACAGAAGAACAGGCCGTCGTGGCGGCTGCTGGAACCATCGGACGTCAACCTTGCGGCAGAGACGATCCGGCCTAGAGACGTCGGCCTACGTCGACGGCAGCTGGACCTCCTCGCTGGCGGTCCCCCATGTCAGCCATTCAGCAAGGCTGCCCAGTGGGCTCCCAGCGGGCGCATGGGGATGCTTGATACTCGAGCTAAAGCCATACATAGTTTCCTGAAGATTGCCGATATTTTCTTGCCGAAGGCGATTCTTCTGGAAAATGTTGTCGGTTTCCTTAAGGGAACGGTGAGTGCAAGGAAAGAAATCGAGGACGGTCTTCGCCAAATCAACCTCGCCAACGGAACCGCCTATCGCCTGGACACCGCTGTTCTAGATGCCGCTGACTTTGGAGTTCCACAGCATCGACTTAGGGCCATAGCAGTGGCCCGACGCGACGGAAAAGAGTTCCACTTTCCGGAGCCAACGCACGCTGAGAGTCCCTTGACTGCATGGGACGCCCTCGCCGACTTGCCGAAGGTCCCCTGGAATCCTTCCCCGGGGTCCTGGACTGAGCTGCTAGCCGCTGTACCTGAAGGCGGAAACTATCTGTACTTGACAGCACGCGGGGAGGGTGCAGAGCTGTTCGGATGGAGATCACGCTACTGGTCATTCTTGCTAAAGCTTGCCAGGGACAGACCTTCCTGGACGTTGCCCGCTAGCCCAGGGCCAAGCACAGGGCCGTTCCACTGGGATAACCGGCCATTGACTGTCCGCGAACGGCTTCGGTTGCAAGGTTTTCCTGACAGCTGGCATATGCACAGCTCAACCAACCAGCAGATCAAGATGGCCGGGAACGCCACCCCGCCACCTCTTGCTGAGATAATGGGACGAGAAATTGTGCGCCAACTCAATCTCGGTGATCCTCATCAGCGCACAGAGTTCCTGTGTTCGGAACCCTCTCTGCCACGGCATCACCGTTCAGACTGCCCAGCTGCGGTGAGTCCAGCCTCTATCCCAGAGTCCTTCGAATACTTGAGAGGACCAAAGCAAGCTCACCGGGGAACAGGACTCGGGCCTTCTCCTCGCCCCACTCGCGATCCAGTCGCGGCCCTCAATTAAAGGTATAGCCAGGCAGAGCCGCCTCCCGATTCACAGCTTCGGCTCTCTCCTGCCCGTAAACTGATGCGGTGTGCGCGCAACCTAACCAAGACGGGAAGCGATGGCTGGACCATCGCCACTTCCGGACCTACGAGATCGCGCTTAGGCTGGCAGGGATTCTAGCACCATCAAGCGACTTCGGCTATTTTGAATCTTTGAACGATGGAATTATTAATTTCATTAAGCCCTGGCAGCGAGAGTCTGCGGTTCACAAATTTGCTAGCTTTATAGCCGATGAGATGTTCATCGAAGACACAAGCGGCCCTTATATAAGAAGCTATGGACTCGGAGACGATGACCCGGAGCAAGAGCGCCGTTATCTCCCGGTTGACATAGCAATGCACGCGTATCGCATCGGTGATGGTAAATTTTTCCGCGTGCCGGCGCCAGAGCGAAGCGAGGTTCGAGACGGCAACATCGTGACATGGATCGAATCGACGAAGGCGGCCGACGCTTGCTATGAATACACGCTCGACCTGAGAATTACCGAAGACTACGATCGCCTGCTGCTCCAGATAGGCGAGGAGGTCTTCCACACCATCTTCCCGAACCGGAGCCTCCTGGCTCGGCTAAACGGAGTTTTGGCAGGTTATGTAAACTCACAAAGTCCGGACTACCTTGCCGGTGAACCGGAGGCGGCACGCCTCTTTCTGAGCGAGGGTCGCCTCAGGAGGGTCGCCCCGCCGACACGGGTGAAGCGAGCGGTATTTTACCGAGACCGCGGTCGCTGCGCGCTCTGTGGAACAGATCTATCCGGGCTCCTTGATTCATTGCCCACTAGGCAGTTCGATCACATCGTGCCGCTAGCCCTTGGCGGCCTCAACGACATATCGAATCTTCAGCTGCTGTGCCAGCCATGTAACAATCGGAAATCCGATCGACCGGTTCGAGTAGGCACCAAATACTTGAGGTACTACTAGCTAAAATCAGGCGGCCGATGTGTCGTTCGAGCGAACTAGGACGAGTTAGATGAGTCCAGGCCATCGATTAGCCGCGTCGCGTTGATATGGCGTTCGTGGAACTCGCGGGCCAGCCGCTCGCCCCGGTAGCGCTGCTGGATGGCGCGGCCTAGCTGACTGGTTAGGGCAAGTAGGTCGGTGACGCTCATGCGGTCGAACTCGAACGCGCTTTCCCCGTACTGTAAGTGACCGCGCCGTCTAGGTCGCCGCGCCGGGCGGCCACGATGCCGAGGTCCACGCGGGCGTGTGCGATGCGCATCGGTGCGTTTGGTGCTGCCGTCCGGGCGGATGTGCTGCGCGATGACCATCTCCGACAAAGGTTGACACCGCTCGGCCTCGATGCCGCGCTCTTGGGCATGGGTTACTTAGCCTTGCGTGCGGCTGCCGATCGTTTCGCGAGTTGGAGCATGTAGGCGCGCTTGGCGTGCTCGGCGCGCTGTCGGCGCTCCTCGGGCGGTAGCCTCCGGTCGGGGTCTACCTCATTCTCGAATCGCTTGAGGAACGTTTCTCGCGCGCGGCGGGTGCGGGCAGCGCGGTCGTGCGTGCGAGCCCACGAGATTTCCGCGGCGATGCGCCTGTTGATGTCCTTGGCCATGGGCGCCTCAGTTTCCCATGACGTCGTCGTAGTGACGGCGTGCTCGGGCGCTGCGTGCGCTGCGGCCGTACCGGGCGAGCATCTGGGGGCTTGACCAGCCGTTGAGTTCCATGAGGTCGCCTTCGGCCCCGCCGTGGTCTAAACTGGTAGAGAGCAATGTTGCCTGAGTGGTGAATTCCTTGGTTGGGGTGGGCGCCGGGATGCTATTCCCTTCGTTTGTGAGCGCGGTTTCGGGCTAGCTCGGCTGCGTAGCGGTTCCAGTTCGATCCGGCGTCGTGTGCCCAGTTGACTGCCGTGGTCGGGTTGATGCCGAGGGCGTCGGAGAGCACGGCGGCGGGGACCTGGGCTGCGAGTCCGGTGAGGGCGGCCCTGCGTGCGGCCCTGACGGGGATGCCGATGGCGTTGAGCCGTGCGGACAGTCGTCCGGCCGTGATCGGCTGTCCGGGCAGCAGTCCGGGGAACAGCCACTTGCCCGTCGGCGGGGTGCCGGTCCCGGTGTGGGGCTTGCCGTCGGCGATGAGGGTGTCCAGGATCGTGCCGAGGGCGGGCGGGACGGGGATGTCGTGCTTGCCGAGCCGGATGTGGACGTTCTCGTCGTGGCGGGTGACCTGGCTGGTGGTGAGCGCGGCGATGCGGGTGACGTTCTGACCGTAGAGGAGGACCAGGCAGCCGGCGGCCCGGTCGGCGGGCTCGATGGTGCCGTCGCGGAGCAGCCTGGCGGCGTGTCCCCATCGCTGGCTGTCGCTGATCGCGGGCCCGGCGTGCCGCTGGCGGGCGGGGAAGGCGAAGGCCTGGCAGTGTCCGTGGCGGGCGGCCCAGTCCAGGAAGCCGCGGGTGGTCTCGGCCGCGCTTGCGCTGGCGGCGGCGAGCCAGTCGTCGATGTCGGCCTGGCGGCACTGCTGCAGCGTCGTTTCCCGCCCGCTGAGCCAGGCCAGGAACCGGGCGGCCTCGCTGATCGAGTTCCGGGCGTTCGCGGTGCGGGTCCGGTGGCGGGGCCTGGACCGGGCGTTGCGCCGGAGGCGGCGCATGACCTGCCAGGTGGCGAACGCGCGGACGAGCCGCCGTCGTTCCGGGGAGTCCAGGGATTCCAGCAGGCCCGCCAGCCACTGCTCGGCGCGGGTGAGCTCCTCGTCACGGGGAGCCAGGACACCGCCGGCGGTGAGGACCTGCCGGAGGAACCCGGCAGCGCGGGGCCGCGGGTGCTCGTCGAGCGCCTCGTGGGTGGCGGCTGTCCGGCCGGCCGCGATGTCGGCGAGGATGGCGGCGCTGGCCCCGGAGCGCAGCCAGTTCAGCGCGGTTCGCGGGTTGCGGGCCGAGCAGATCGCCTCGAGCACGGCGCTCATCGCGGCGGGGACGTCCCCGCTCCCGGCCGACAGCAGGCGGGCGGCCCGCCGCCGGAGGCTGCACCGGTCGCACAGTCCTTTTTCGTAGAGCTTGTCCTCGGTGCCGCAGCCGGCGCAGGCGGACATGGCCGGCAGGCAGGCGCAGTCCGCGCAGGTGACGGCCTCCGGGCCTGGCGGGAAGACCAGGCGCCGGTCCTGGCCGCAGCCCGAGCACCGGGGCCAGTTGTGGCTGAACGTGTGCCGGAACTTGTGCGGGTTGACCTCAACGCCGGCCGCCCGGCCGCGCCGCTCGATCATCTGGTAGACGCCGCTAGGCGTCATCGGCCCGCCGCGTACGCCGAGCCACAGCGCCGAGACCCGCGCCGTCGGCTGCCTGGCCCGCTCGCGCAGGTACCTGTCAAGCGCGCGGGATGTGTCGTAGGTGAACCGCACGACTCGCTGCTTGTCGCCCTTGCCCGTGACGGCTGCCTCGCGGCTCGCCGGGCTCACGTCGTCGAGGCTCAGGCCGGCTAGCTCGGACAGCCGGATGCCCGCGTCTTTGAACAGCGAGATGATCGCGTAGTCGCGTCGGTTCTGGAATCCGCCTCCTTTGCAGGTGCCCAGCATGGCGGCCAGTTCATCTTCGGTGAAGACGGGAACGAGCTTGTCGCCGACCTTGGGCGGCTTGAGGTTGGCCATGGGGTTGGGGCGCGGTTCGTCGGGGTCTTCGGTGGCGTGCCACTTGAAGAACTGCTGCAGCGCGCGAAACTGGTTGCTGGCGTAGGAGTCGGAGTAGCGGTCCAGCAGGGTTACGGTCCACTCCTGGACGTGCCGAGCCGTCACGTCGGCCCAGAACTTGACCTCGTTGGGGAGCAGGTACCCGGCGGCGAGCCACTGGGCGGCCTCGGTGTAGGTGCGGATCGTCTTCGGTGACTTCTTCTCGGCGCGCAGGTGCAGCTCGAAACTGCCTATCATCGGCTGCAATGGGCAGGCGTCTAGGTTGCGCGCGAAGCCCCGGCCGACGACGCGGCTAGACATTGCTAGCCCTCTGGCTACACGGGGACCTGCGGGCAGACCTGTGGATAAGTTGTCCACGGGTTTGTCTACCGGTCTGTCTACGCGCCCTTACGTGCAGACACGCGCGAGGCATAGACGTAGACAATTCCCGTAGACAGTTACTCATCGTGTCCCTCCCCGGGGTCGGCCGCGCGCCAGTGGCCCCATCCGACCTGTACGGCGCGGCCCTGGTCGGCGAGCAGGGCGAGGTACTTGTAGACCGTGGAGCGGCGCATCCCGGTCATGCGCATGAGTCCGGCGACGTCGGCCCCGCCTTCGGGAGCGTCGCGGAGCGCGCCCCAGAGCAGGTCTTCTAGCGAGTTGGTGTCGTCACTGCCCGGGGAGTCGCCGGGGTCGTCAGCGACGTGCGGGGCGTTCTTCAGGTACCACGGGACGGGCCCGGCGGCAGCGGTTCCGGAGTCGAGCGCCCCGCGTGACACGGGGTCGAGTTGCGGGCGGCGCGGCCCGTAGTAGGCCGTGACGCGGGCCACGTCGTCATCGGTGACCAGGTAGGCGCGGGCGCGCTTGGGGGTGGTGTGCTCGGGTGCGGAGACCAGGAACTTGCCGGGCGCGTTGAGCGTGTGGGCGTGCCACCCCGCGTTGAGCATGCCCTGGCCGAGGACCAGGTCCACGTCCTTGCGCTCGCGGACGCGGAAGCAGATCCGGGTGTCCATCTGCGAGCGCACCGCGCCTTGGCCCATGGCTTTCTGGGTTGGCCGCTGGGTGGCGGCGATCAGCGTTACCGCGACCGCGCGGCCGAGCCGCGCGACGGAATCGGCGTCACTCATGGCGGCGGGTGCATCGTCGGCGAGCTCGGCGTACTCGTCCACGATGATGACCAGCGCGGGCATGTCCGGCGATGGTTCCCAGACGCGCCGGCCGCTCGCGGTCATGCGCGCGGCGCGTGCTTGCAGGATCGTCACGGCGTCGGCGAGCAACGCGGCGGCCTCGGCGGGGGTGATGGCCAGCCGGTCGATGCACGGCGCCCAGGGCTGCAGCTCCATCCCGTTCTTTAGGTCGATGGCCCAGATGACCACGTCGTCACACGCGGCGAGCGTGGCCATGAGGACGTTGAGCCCGCCGCTCTTACCCGAACCGGCGATGCCCCCGAGCAGGGCATGCCGGCGCAGGAAGGACACGCGGCACGGCTCGGCGTCCTCGAAGGGCCCGAGGTCGACCGGCTCATTGATCGATTTTGCGGACGGTCCTGGCCAGGGGATGGCCTCGGCGTGCGGATCGGTGTCGAGGACGCGCAGTTCGCACCGGTTGGCCTTGCCGTCGCGGGTCGGGAGGACGCGCACCGCGCCGCGGTAGGTCCCGAGTGCCGATTCGATGGCTGGTATCCGCGCAGTCACGTGGGCGATGGTCTGCCCGCGGGCCAGGCGGAGGCGTGCCCGCCAGCCCCACAGGTCCACGGTCGCCGACTGGACCTTGGAGCCGGGCAGGGCGATGGCCTTAGAGATGTCGGGCCATGCGGCGAGCGCGCGTTGCACCCGTACCCGCGCCCGGCGGCGGCGGTGCGCCCACCAGGGCACCGCGAGGATGACGGCGCCGATACCGAGAACTTGCGGCATCGGCGACGTGAACGGGCCGAGCAGCGCGGCGACCGCGAGCCACCCACCCGCCGCGACCACGGCAACCGCCGCATAGACCCGCTCGGCGAGTCGTGACAGTCCGATGCGGGCGCCGAAGATGGTGAGCGCGAACGCGGCCAGGTCGGATGCGGCGAGTATCCAGGGCCACAGGCTTGCGTGGCCATGGCGAAGCCACCAGCCGGCCGCGAGGACCGCGCCCGCCGTGGCGGCGGGCGCGATCTCCGAACGGTACCGCCACGCCCACCGCGCCAGGAGGACTCCGGCTGGCACGAGTGACGGGGTTTCGATGACCACGATGGGCTGCAGGCCCGCCTTGCGGGCGCGGCGGGTCTGCCTGCGGATCTGCCGGTAAGTGCTCACGGCCGCCGCCGCGTGCTCGCCGGGGTATCGGTGGAGTCGAGTTCGTCGCGCAGGTAGCCGAGCGGATCGGGCTCGCCCTCGGCGTCTGCGGCAAGCGTCGCGCGGATCGCCGCGAGCAGGTTCGCGCGGTCGAGCCGCACCGCCTCGAGATCCGCCAGTGCCCTGCCGAGGTCGGCGAGGGCGGCGGGCAGGTCGGCGAGCGCGGCATCGATCAGCTGCCACATGCCGGCGAGCGTGGGCGTTACGGCTGGGAATCCGGCGATGATGTCGCGCGCTATGTCGTTGCGGGTGGTGATCGCGTCGCGCTTGCCACCGTTCATCGCGCGCCCTCCTGCCGGTCGGCGACGGCCTGGGCGAGCCGCCCGGCCGCGAGCCGCGCGAAGTCTGCCGACAGGTCGATGCCGGCGAACCGGCGGTCCAGTTGGATCGCCGCGAGCCCGGTCGTGCCGCTGCCGGCGAAGGGGTCAAGCACCATCCCGCCGGGCTTGCACCCGGCCGCGATGCAGCGCAGCGGAAGATCGATCGGATACGCCGCGAAGTGGGGCCCCTTGTACGGGCGGGTGGGGATCGACCACACGTCGCCGGGGTTGCGCCCGTTGGGGTGCCTGCGGTTGTGGCGTTTGATGCCGTACCGGCTGGAGCCGGTGACCTGGGGCGTACGCGGCCCGTACTTCGGCGGCCGGGTAGGGCTACCCGGCCTACCCTGCGGGCGGGTAGGCCGCTCGCGGCGCCTACCCGCCGCGTGGGGTACGCGGATCGGGTCGAGGTCGAACCAGTAGCCGGGCTGCTTGACCAGCAGGAACACGAGCTCATGCCGGCAGGCGAGCCGGTCGCGCACCGATTCGGGCATCGCGTTGGGCTTGTGCCAGATGACCGCGTTCCGCAGAATCCACCCGTCGTCCTGGAGCGCGAACGCCACCCGCCAGGGCAGGCCGAGCAGGTTCTTCGCGGTTATCCCGGCCGCG
Source organism: uncultured Actinomycetota bacterium (assembly GCA_963767685.1). Lineage (GTDB taxonomy): Bacteria > Actinomycetota > Actinomycetes > Streptosporangiales > Streptosporangiaceae > Trebonia. The sequence goes on along the minus strand of CAVYEZ010000019.1, from coordinate 729,653 downwards.
CGGTGCGTGGTGATGTGCTCGCCGAGGTAGGCGTGTATCCCCGTGGCTCCGCCCCCGCTGGCTGAGTATGAGTCGCCGAGGTTGAGCCAGCAGGTTCCGTCGTCGGCGAGGACGCGCCGCGCCTCGCGGAACACATCCCGCATCGTGGCCGCGTACGCGGCTGGGTTGTCCTCGTGGCCGTACTGCCCGGCCACGCCGTAGTTGCGCTTACCCCAGTAGGGCGGGCTGGTCACGATGCAGTCCGCCGAGGCATCCGGCATGGCGGCGAGCACCGCGCGGGCGTCACCGACGTACATGCTCCACGGCTGGCCGCCCGCGAGCGGGGCCGGGCCGGTGTTGTTGTCAGTCATCGCGCATCAGCCCTTTCCGCCCGACAGCCAGATCTGCGCCTGGTGGACGATGCCGGAGAGCACGCTGCTGATCGCCGGGGCGGCCCCGGTGAAAGCGAGCAGGAACCCGAGGACCAGGCACACCGCCGCGTGCCAGACGTTCAGCCCGTAGTGCCGGTAAGCGACGTAGGCAGCGATTGCCGCGAGTACGAGAAGCGGAATCGAGATAGTCACTGTGCATCACCCCTTCCGGGCGCGGGAGGAACGGTTCGGGAACTTGCGGGACCGCCACGCCCGGCGCCGCAGCCAGCGGAACCGGGCACGGCACTTGGCACAGCCGGGCACGTCGCAGTGCCGCGAGGTCATGGTCACGGACGCGGGGAGGTCGGTCATCCTGCTCATCGCCGGGAGTCCCTCGCGTCGTCGCGCGGGTTGCAGCCGCGCGAGCCAGTCAGCATCCGGCGGGCAAGCGCCTCGGTGCAGCCAACGGGCCGGCCGGTCAGGCGCTTGCCGTGGTCGCCCCGCTGGATACCGACGATGACCAGGAACAGGCCCACCGTGAATGCGGCGGCCACCAGCACGGCGGAACCGAGGATCAGGTGCAGCAGCATCGCTATTACGCCTCCTCGTCCTCGTCGCGACGGGCGTTGGGGATAGCAACGGCGCGGTACTGCACCGGGCCGAAGTACCGAACCGCGCGGTAATGGCCGGACGGCTCGTCGGCGCTGGGCGTCACGCCGGTCCGCTCGGCGATGACGTCGATTTCGGCGAACATCTCTTCGTCGCTCCCGCTCGGCGGGAAGACGAGCACGTCGGCGTAGATTGGCGCGGGAACCTGCGGGTTCTGGTCGAGGAATTCCGCGAGGTCACGCAATCCGGCGATAATCCGAACGCGCTCCTCATCGTTTGCGTAATAGTTCATCCGGCATCACTCCCTTTCGTTTCTCGTTGCCTTGCAATCGAGAAACTAGGTCGCCGGATATGCCCGACCCAATTACACCGTGAGATATCACGGTGAGATGGGAGCGCTGCGACCTGCGTACATAGCACAGCGTCGAATGAACTTCAATCTCACGGTGAGATATCACCGTGAGATATTGACGGTTTAACAATCGAATGACTTGTGATTAACTGGGGGCTGGTGCCGTTCATTGCGGCCGGCACCGCGCCAAGCGTGCGCAGCGACCAAGGGAAACGGGAAGCACACGCCATGAACGCGGCAATTTCACCATGCCCGCGCACCGATAGCGGGCTCGCCTCTGTCCAGAAGACCAGCCAGCACACGGCGCCCATCGATCGGCTGGCATCGTGAACGCTGGCGCCGCACCCCAGGTCATGACCGAGGCGGGAACGCTCGCGATCCTCGGGCAGGCATGCGAGGTAACCGGCCTCAGCGGCGATGGTGCGCGACTGCTTCGCATGGGCTCCAACGCCGTCTACCGCCTCACGGCCCCCATTGTCGCGCGCATTGCGTACGGGAACACTGACATAGAAGGCGCACGCCGCACGGTCGAAGTCGCCCGTTGGCTCGAATCCGCCGGCTACCCCGCGGTACGTGCCCTGGATCTAGGCCAGCCGGTCATCGTTGACGGCTACCCGGTCACCTTCTGGGAAGCGCTCTCCGACAGCGGCGAGGAGTACGCGACCATCGACCAGGTGGCGGACCTGATCGCCCGCCTCCACAAGCTCACCCCGCCCGCAAGTCTGGTTCTCCCTGCACTTGAACCGTTCGACCACGCCGAGGACCGCATAGCCGATAGCCGATGGCTTACCCTCGATGACCGCGACTGGATGAACGCTGAGTTGGCCCACCTCCGTGCCGAGTACTCCCGTCTGGAGTTCGCGCTACCTCAGGGGGTCATCCACGGAGACGCGAACATCGGCAACGTCCTCCGCGACTACCACGGCAATCCGGTAGTCATCGACCTTGACGGCTTCGCCACCGGCCCCCGCGAATGGGACCTGATCCAAACCGCCATCTACTATGAGCGCTTCGGCTGGCACACCCGCGAGCAGTACGAGACCTTCGCCCGCGTGTACGGCTTTGACATCATGCGGTGGCCCGGCTATCCGGTGCTGGCTGATATCAGGGAATTCATAATCGTGACGTGGATAGTAGGCAAGGCAGGGGAAGACGAGCGCACCTCGGCGGAAGCGCGCAAGCGCATCAGCGCGCTGCGAACCGGAGGCAGCCGTAAGGACTGGCACCCGTTCTAGGCGGCGGGCTTGTCCAGCCGTGACGCGATCCGCCACAGCCGCGAGCTGCCCGCCTGCTCGCGGAACTCGGCGATCGGGCCGTTGGCGTGGGTGGGGAGGTTTCTAGCGAACTCGCGCAGGTAGCTCACGCACCGCGCAGAGCGGATCTGATCGCCCGACGACATGGCGTTGAGGGTGATGGCGCAAGCCTGCTCGGCGTCGCCGGCTGCGAGGTGGGCATCCGCGAGCACGAGCGAGACGAAGAAGTCACTACGGCCGAACGCCGCCTCGGTTCCCTTGATGCTGCTGTCTGCGTACCGGACGGCGTCCGACGCGCGGCCGAGGTCGCGCATGCAGTGCCCGAACTCGGCCGACAGCTCCGACTCGTTGAAGTACTGCATCCAGGCCGGGGCGTCTTCCGGGTTCGCCCGGTCGAACTCCGTCACGCTTTCCGACAGGGCACGGGAGCAGGACTTCGCATCGCCGAGGCGGGCGAGCGCCCGCGCTTCCATCGCGTGGAAGTGCGCGGTCAGCGTCGGCGGGGATACGCCGCGCGTGCCGGCCAGTGCCGCACGGGCGAGGTTCGCGGCATCGGTGAACCTCCTGGCGAACGTGGCCTGATGGCTCATGGCGTCGAGGATGCTCGCGCCGAGGAGCCGGTCATTGCCGCCCTGGGCGAGGGATAGCGCCTGGATGAAATAGCCCTGGGCGAGTGCGCTTGTCGGCGCGCTGTCGTAGGTCATCCACGCGGCGAGCAGCGTTGCCTCGGCGACGGCGGACAACAGTTCCTGGCCCACGGCGTCGCTGTACCGGCCGCGCAAGAGCCGTTCGCCGTCGACGGTCAGGTACTTGATGAGGGATTCGCGGGCGTGTCCTCCGCCGAACCGGTTGTCCATCTCGGCGAACATGTCCACTGTCGCCCGGAATCGCGTCACGTCGCCCGTGCCGATGCGCACGCCGCTCACGGGTTCCTGTTCTGGCACGCGGCCGGAGTCGACTAGCCAGCGCAGCGATGCGTCACCCCACGCGCGAGGATCGAACCGGCCGCGTAGGAACGCGCTCGCGTCGGCCAGGTCCATCCGCCACAGTGCGGAGATGTTCTCCGTCGCCTGCGCCGCTCCATCCGGGTAGTTCAGCGTGATGTCTGCGGCTGGCGCGCTCGCCCCTTCGGATCGCATTCCGTCTGATGCCAGGCCGAGCGCCTGTCGCGCAGCGACCGGGAACCCGAGGCCGTCGGCGAACCTCTGAAAAGTGCCAACGGCCCTCGGCTCGCGCTTGCCGGTCATCCACTCGCTGAGTCGGCCCTGGGGAATGCCGGTCAAGGCGGATACTTTTCCCTGAGTCACCCCGGCAGACCCGAGCGCGGCTATGACCGCGCCGAGGTCGCGCTTGGCGCACGCGTCCAATACGTCTGGACGCGCGCAGACACGTTCCACGATTACCCGCACGTCAGCGGTACTGACAGCCATTGGCGCGCCCGTTTCCCTTGGTCGCTCGCCTATTGCCTAGTCAGTGTGCGCCGCACATCACACTATGTAGTGATACGGGCGGAAAGGCGCGACGGTTCAACGGCTGTCGGGATCGCTGCCAGGCTCACGTGGGTTCACAAAAGTTCCCCGGCCGTGAACCGTGACGATGATCCCGCGCTCGCGAAGTACCGCCATCGCGTGCCGCACAGTGGTGTAGGCAACGCCGTACTCCTCGGCGAAACTCCGTTCGCTAGGGAGCTTCGCCGGGATCTCGCCCTCGTTGATCCGCCGCTGCACATCGTCCGCAACCTGCACATAGGCATATTCGGCACCAAAGGGATCAATAGGACGCGCAGCCACATAGCTACCCTAGGATGCTCGCTGAGCTGCTATAACGTCAGCTAGCTCTGAGAGCTATGCAGAGCTATTACTGCTCTGATATGGTCAGGAACTGTCCGGCAGGGCCGTTCGGTCGCTCAGTCGCCCGTTTCCCACGGCCCTGCCGGGCACTGTCGGGTCCGCGCCCGTGCGGTCCACGCCGCACGAAGGCGCCGAGGTGCCCGCATGACGGACGAAGCGAACGACCCCGCTTTCTACTTCGGCGGCGAAGTGCGGCGCGAGCGGCTGGCCGTGCGAATGTCACTAGCCACACTCGGGCGGACGGTCGGCTACCACGCCAGCCAGGTATCGCGCGTTGAGCGGGGCGAGCGGACGGCTTCTGAGAAGTTCGCCCAGGGATGTGACATGGCGTTTCCCGGCCGAGCCGGCTGGTTCCACCGTTTCTACCTGGAGAGCCGGCAGTGGTCGGCAACCCCGCCGTGGCTGCGTAACTGGGTTGAGGAGCACGAGCGGCGCGCGGTCAGTCTGCGGATCTGGCAGCCGTCCTCGTTCTCCGGACTGCTGCAAACCGAGGCGTTCGCGCTCGCGCTGCTGCGGACCTTCCACGGCGCGACAAGCGAGCAGATCCAGCAAAGGCTGTCGGCGCGGATGTCTCGCAAGGTGATCCTTACCCGCGACAAGCCGCCACCGCCCATGGTCTGGTTCCTGGTCGATGAGGCCGCGCTACGCCGGCAAACCGGAAGCACGCTCATCATGGCTGACCAGCTCGATCACCTCCTCACCCTGGCGACCTTGCCGAACGTCACGATTCAAGTGGTCCGCAACGTCGGGCACGAAGGCCTTACCGGAGGCTTCGCCATCGCGGAAAAGCCCAAGGGCATCGGCGCGGCGTACATTGAGACTGCGCTCGGTGGCCAGGTTTTCGAGGACGCCAAGGCCGTGCGAAGCTTGTCGGTAAGGTTCGACGCGCTGAGGACCGAGGCACTGCGGGGCACCGAAAGCCTCCGCCTGATCGAGGAGTTGGCACGCGAATGGAGACGGCAGGCAACTGGCGCAAGTCCAGCTACTCAGGCGCGGACGGCGGCGAGTGCGTAGAAGTCGCCAGCGCCACCGGCACCGTGATGGTGCGAGACACCCAAGACCGTGACGCCGGCACGCTGCGCCTGCCCGCGCGCGCGTGGCGCGAGTTCATCAGGGACGTGCAGTCAACATCACGCGGTTAACCAGTTTTTATACGGGCGCGCACCTCGGGTATTCGGGAGGCGCGCCCGTCGGCATTTTCCGAGTGGGCGATTTGCCAAACATGGCAAGGGTTTCCAGATGCCACCCTTTGACTACCGTTAGCGTTCCCGTGCGCGCAGGCTGCCGTCTACGCAGGCACGAAGGGAACGCAAGACGATGGCAATCGCCGCGACGGAAACCATGTCACTGGTCGCGTTCACGCTGCCAGGTACCCCGCACTCGGCGCGGATGGCGCGCTTCTACGTCCGGGCCGCACTGAACTACCACAACCTCGGCGATTACGCGGGGGACGTCGAGACCGCCACCTCCGAACTCGTCAGCAACGCCGTAACACACGCCAACGCGCAGGCCGTCAGCCTCGAACTGATGCGCTTGAAAGAAGAGCCCGGCGCGATCGTTGTCGTCGTCACCGACCCCTCGCCCCTCCCGCCGGTCAAGTGCTACCCCGGCGAGGACGCCGAGCACGGGCGCGGCCTCCATCTCATTGAGGCGTGCTCCGCCCGCTGGGGCTGGACCCCGCAAGACCCCGGTAAAGCCGTATTCGCCATCTTCACCACGGAGGCATGAAGCGATGACAGCCATCTCCGACCTGCCCATGCTGCACGACATGGACGCCGACTACACGCCCCAGTACGTCAAACTCGCCCGGATCCTGCGCAGCAAGATCGAGTCCGGCGAGTACGAGCACGGGGAACCGCTGCCCGCCGACAGCCTGGCAGCCGCGCACAGAGTATCGGTGCGCGTCGTCTGCCACGCGATGGACATGCTGGCCGCCAACAGGTACGTGCACCGTCCGGGCAACTTCTCCCCCTACGTCGTGACCTGGCGGGAGCGTGCGTGATGAGGGGACGGCGCCGCGCGGCCGAGGTCATCCCGCGGGAGCAGGCGGCCATCGTCGGCGCGAACATCCGCGCCCTCCGCGAGGGCAGGGGATGGCCCCAAAGTCACGTCGGCGGGCTAATGGGGTGGACAAGCAATTCCACGGTATGCGCGGCCGAGGGCCACCGCGGCGGCAGGCAGCGCAGCTTCACCCACGACGAGGTACGCCGACTGGCCGACATCTTCGGCGTCAAGCCGTGGCAGCTCATCACTCGCTGCGTGAACTGCGCAGGGCACCCGCCGACCGGGTTCGCCTGCCTGACCTGCGGAGCGAGCATGACCCACGCAAGCGGGAAACCCGGCCGGTGAACGGCGATGACGCGCAGACGCTGCGTGACGTGACATTTTTCCTGCGCACGCTGCTTGAGGATGCCGACGTGCTGCCGGTGGGCCTTGCGGCCATGCTCCGCGATTACCAAAGGGAACTACGCAACTCTCCGCCAAGCAGGTGGTCTGGCATCGGAGACCCGATCGAGTACGAGTGTGCCTGGCCCACCGCATGGCGCGCTCCATCACGGACAGGGAATGACGCGACGATGAGCGCCTGGACGATCCCGCCCGCAACAGGCACGCCTGGGCCCAGACATCCAGCAACTTCGGTCGGGCGCTGCGACTGCTCACAGCACGGGGCGACATCGTCACCAGAGACGGCAGGTACTACATGAGGTCCCGCGATGAACGTACCTGACCGAGAAACCGCCGAACGGATCACCTGGATGACGGAAATGCTGATCTCGCACGGCGGGCACGCGCTGCCCGTTGGCCTCACAGCGGCCTTGCGCGAGTACAAGTCAGCACTGCTGGCGGCATGCGCCAACGAGAAATGGGCACGCACTGGCCAGCCCACTCGCTACGGCAGGCTCGCCGACCTCATCGGCCAGCAGATAGCAGACGGCGAATGGAAACCCGGAGAACGCATGCCGTCCAATCGCCACCTTGCCGACAGCCACGGCGAGAAGCAGGGCACCGTCAGAAACGCTCTGCACATACTCGCGGTACGCGGACAACTGGCACTGGAAACCGGCTCGTACTACGTGCTGCCCAGTGGAATAGACTAATACTCCGCCCATCGAGCACTAAGAACATAAAGCAGGCGATCGCCGGGGCCTTTGACGCTTGAACTCGGGGCAATATTAGACTAGGGGGCAGCCTCCACCGACATTCCGCCGCCATCTGGTAGACGCCGGGCTTCTGTGCCAAGGCAAATGAAGCATCAGTGATCTATGGCCAGAAGTTCCGCCCTGGCTTGAGTTGGAGTCCAAGAGCTGATTTCACGTATGAAACCTTCCGGCGTTTCATTCAGTGCATGAACGTCGCTAGCCGTCATACCGTATTGCTTACAAATCTGAAGCAATGAAGAAATCCGGTGACCTTCATCTTTTCCCCATACATTACTGATCCTTGAGGCTGGGTCATCAGAGACATACAGCGAGAGGATCTGTCTCACATACGCGACTAGGTCAATTTTCGCTAGTAGACGATCATCCACTAGCGAGACAAAGCTATGAGAAGCTCGAACCAGGGAGGTTATCTCTTTCAGCGTTGGCGCGTCACTTTTTGAAATCGAACCGAGAAGTTGAGTCACGTTCAGCCCGCGGTATTCGGAGGCTATCATTTCTTGATGCCCAATGAGCGCCTCTGAAAGGTTACTGTCCACCCTATCCCTGGGCCTGAAGTGAACAAGCCTGTTGCGCCAGACGATGGAGGCCCTAACCAGAAGTGTCGCCACGGCCGACCCCTGGTTGCATGCGTTCGCAATCGCACATACTTTGTCGTCAATAGACTGTGCCTCCCGCAGACTCGCAGCAAGAGTTGAGTCAGTTATAACGCACGGTTCTCGGAGCAAACCATTGATGTACGCAGCCAGCGAATCCGTTAGCCACGCCGCCAAGGCCTTGCATGCGAACTCTCGGCTCCTCATAGCAGACCGGCGCACGTCGTGTGGTGCCCAACTGGTCGAGAATTCGTCGCCGCGCCGCGCCTCGCCGTCAGCTACAGCGTCAAGTCCAATCATGATAGTGATGAGAAAGTGATTGTTCTGTCCGAGCATTTCCTTAAAGTCGCGCCGTGCGGCACTGGTCTTAATGCTAAGTCGGTCGTCCACGGGTGCCCGGCGTGATTCGAACACGCACCTCCCGCTTTGAAGGGCCTTGATGAAGCCATCAGGGCGGATGAAGGCGGGCGTCTTAACCGGCTGACCTCGAGCACCAGACCAAGTTTAGCAGTTCCGATGCGCCCGATGTCTCTCATAGAAGTTCGTGATCTGCGTTGCGAGCGCTGCCAGCGCCAGCACGGGCCGCTGGGTCATAAAAGACGTACGGAGATCCTCGCCCGTTTGCTAGCGTAGCCTCGTGACCCTGCAAGATGATTGGCGCGACTGGTGTGAGCGGTTCGACAGTATGCACAACGGCGTCATCCGACTGTTTCACGACCGTGCCATCTGGCGGACTATCTTGGCTATGCTGGACGCCAACCCGGACGTCGTTCGCGGTGGTTTCGGCGAGTACTGGCTTGGATCTTGCTATACCGACAGCATGCTGATCGGCATCCGTCGAGAGACCGGAGCCGACAGCCACAGCATCGGCCTTCGGCGCTCCCTCAACGCCTTGGCCAGCAGCCCCAGAATGGCCACCCGCGACTGGTATGAACGGCAAGGCTGCCAAGACCGCCAAGGGCGCGACGCATGGGACCTCGCCGAACTCGACAGTGGATTCAGCATCTTCGCACCACCCGGCCAGCAATACATCGACTCAGCTCGAGTCCGGCAAGACATCACCGCGCTCGATGCCGTAATCAGCCGGGTAAACGCCTACACCAGCAAGAACATCGCACATCGCGACGATTCCCTGCGCGGCACGTCTTCAGCTCCAGCGGTCACCTGGGGCGAGCTTGACGCCGCCCTTGACGCCGTGGGCAGCATTTACAAGAAGTATTATCGGCTGCGCCACCCCGGAGAATCTCTCGGCGTCCTAACGCCCCTCAGATCCCCTGGATGGATCCAGATCTTCCAGACAGCTTGGATGCCTGCCGACTTCGACCAACCGGGCATCCTTGACTTTGAGCCTGCCTAGCCTCTCGCCTGGGCTCTTGAGGGCGACCGATTCGGCTAGGGCCGCAAGGTTGTCTCCGTGCCGAGACGGTCCTGCGGCAAGGTAGTCGCGTAGGCGCTGTGCTCAGGGCTGGCCTACATGGCACCGGGGCGCGGATTGCGCGAACTGATGGGACCCGGTTTGCGGCAAGCTGCTCAGCGAACAGCTCGGCGGCGTATTCCCACAGCCGGTCCGAAGCGCTGGAGATATCGAGCCTTCCATCCGATGCGGCCAGAGAATTTCGGGTGACCATCATTAGCCGTTCGTAGGCGCCGACCGAGTCCGTTGGACACTGCCCTCTCCTTTCATTTTGGTGTGTCGAAGAGTCCGGCTGCTTCGGGTTTCACCTGGATACGGAGGCTTTGGCGCTGTCCGTTGCTGACGTGGGTGGCGGGCAGCTGGCCGTCTCGGACCTTCTGAAACACGGTGGTGCGGGATAGCCCGAGGGCCTTGGCGGCCTGGTCGACGGGCAGCCAGCCGTCGGGGGCCTGTGGCTGGAGCTTGTCGCGTAGTGCCTGGTCGATGCGGATGTGCCAGGGTGCTCCGGGGATGATCTGCTCGCCGGTGATGAATCCTTCGCGTAGCCACCGGTAGAGCGTTATCCGGGGGATGCCGAGGATTTTCTCGGCTTCGGTGATGGTGGCCACGGTTGCATCCTGGCCGTCGGCACTGACATTGCGGGGATCTGGCTTGTAGGCAGGGATGCCGAGCCGGAACCGCTGGCTGGCGACGCGGGTTTTGGTCCACCGCAGCCCGGTGCCGGTGGTGCGGCGCTGCTGGGCGAGGACGTGGGCGATGGTGGAGTCGTCGTAGTGCCGGGCGAGCCTGCCGATCAGCTCGGCGGTGTCGTCGGGGAGGGTGTTGTCATGGCCCGCGCCGGGCCTGTTCATCTGGATGGTCCCGGTGCTAGTGGCGCCGCCTTGCCAGACGATGGTCACCTCGGCGACCCGCCGCGTGTCCTCAACGGTGAGGACGATCTCGCTGATGACGGCGCGGATCAGCTGCTTGCGTTCACGCAGCGTGGTGGTCGGGGCGTGGAAGATCGCCTTGACGTCCGCGCCGGCCCGGGTGATCCAGTCCGGCTCGTCGGGGGTCAGGGCAACGGGGCGGCGGCCCTTCTGGGCGGCCAGGTCGTGCTCGGCGCGCCGCAGCGTGGCGAGCTTGTCCTCCAGGGCACGTTCCAGGGTGCGGGCGACCAGCCGGTTCTCCGGTTCGACCGCGTCGTACTGGCGCGTCGCGCGGCCGGCGTCGAAGCGGGCGCGCTCGACGGCGGTCTCGAACACGGCGAGGCCGGCCCGCCAGTGCTGCTCGGCCTCGGTCATGGCCTTGGCGGTCGCGGCCAGCGAGGCGGGCTCCAGCACCTGGAACAGCTGGTCCAGCACCAGCTTCTCGACCTTGCGGCCGCCGACGGACTGGCAGGTCCGCTCGGTCCCGAAGTGGAGCTTGGCCTTGACGCACTCGTGGCGCGGACTGCTGCCGGGCCTGCCGGGTGCGCCGCCTGAGTAGCGGACCCGCATGACCCGCGAGCACTTCCCGCAGCGGATCAGGCCCTGCAGCAGCGCTGGGCCCTCCCGCAGCGCGCCGCCGCCCTGCCCGGCGGCCGGCCGCCGGTTGGCGGCCAGGACCTTGAGGTTGGCCTCGTACTGATCCCAGGTGATGTAGCCGGGATGGTGGTCACGGATCAGCACCGCCCACTCGTGCATGGGCAAGGCGCGGGTGCGGGTGATCAGCCGGCCGCTGGCGTCGAGGTGCTTTTCGGTGCGGGTCTGCCCGAACACGAACGCCCCGGCGTAGGCGGGGTTGCGCAGGGTGTGCTGAACGGCCTGGTAGCTGGCTTTCAGCCAGGTGATCTTCCCGGACACGCCCGAGGAACGCCGGGGCAGCAGCACCCCGTCATCCAGCAGCGACAGCATCACCTGCCGGGCCGACCCGAGCTCGGTGAAGCGGCGGAAGATGCAGCCGACCGCCTCGCGGACCGCCTCGTCCGCCGACACGGCCACCCGGCCGTCCTCGTCATAGTCCAGCCCGACTGGCAGCGGGATCTTCAGCTCGCCCTTGGCGGCCTTGTGCTGCAGGCCCAGGGTGAGCCGGGAGCGGATCAGGTGCAACTCGGCCTCGGACATGGTCCCTTTCAGCCCCAGGACGAGCCGGTCGTTGAAGTCGGCCGGATGGTAGATGCCGTCGGTGTCGGCGATCAGGGTGTCGGTCAGCGCGCACAGGTCAAGCAGCTGGTACCAGTCGGCGTTGTTGCGGGCCAGCCGGGACACCTCGATCCCCAAGACGATCCCGGCTTTCCCCAGGCCGACATCGGCGACCAGCTCCCTGAACCCCGGCCGCCCGTCCGAGCGGGCCCCGGACTGGCCCAGGTCGGCGTCGATGGTGACGACCTGGTCGGCGTGCCAGCCCAGGTGCCCGGCCCGTTGGGCCAGTTCGTACTGGCGCGCCAGGCTCTCGGTGTTCACCGTCACCTGGGCCTGGGTCGACTGACGGATACAGGCATAGGCGTCGCGCGCCAGGTGCGACGGGCTGATCTTCTGCGCGGCCGGGCCGCTTGCAGGATTCACCGCCGTGCCTCCTCATGCGCCTGCGCGGCGCGGCCGGGGACCTGGCCGGCGAGGACGCCGCGGGCGATCAGGCGCCCCAGCAGCGCGAGCACCTCGGCCCGCCGTGCCTCGGGCAGCGTGTCCCACCGGCCGGCGGGCAGGAACTGATCACCCATCGGCAGGGTGAGCTGGCACGGGGGCGCTACTCTCATAGCACGCAAGTAGGTTCACCTCTCCTGGATTCGTGGCAACGGTCAGGGATGAGGTGAACCTATTTGCGCGTCTCCGCCCTGGCATGAGCATCCCGTGAACTCGCCCGGGTCATTGCCGCCGGCACCCGCCAGGACTGCCGCGACCTGCTCGTACTCCTCCCGGCCCAGCCCCAGGCCGGCCCACAGGTCCCGCAGGCGCCGCTGGCCTTCAGCCCAGGCACGCCACCGGCCGGCCACCTCCGCGGCACTCACGCCCAGCACGTGAGCGACCTCGGCCGGCCCGGCACCCGCGACCAGCGCCCGGTGGATGTCGATCGTCGCGCCGGCCCGCATCCGCCCGGCCACCGCGTCCTGCAAGGCGACCTGCCGCAGGTAGTACCCCGCATCGCCGTCCCCGGCCAGCTCACGCGCGCTCGAAGCCGCGAAGGCCGCGCCGAAGGCATCCAGCACCTCCCCCAAGCCCCAGTCCCGGACCCGGCACGCCGGCACCGCCCCGCACCCGCCTGACGCGGTCACCGGCCCGCCCCCGCAGACCGCTCCTGCGCGCTCTCCAGCAGACGCGCCGCCAGCACCCGCAGCCCGCGCAGCCCGTCAGCGTCCAGCACCAGACCCCGCTCCTGAACCACGACCGTGCCGAACACGTCCGTCACCGCCGCCGGGACCGTCGCCGTCGAACCATCCGGCAACTCCACGCCCAGCACCAGCACACCGCCGATGTGCTTAAACCAGCTGGCCCTCAGCACGCACCCTGCAAGCGGATGCCCTCCCAGCACCCGAACCTCACACGGCAAAACCGCGCGAAGATGGCGCAGTCTGCAACCTTCCCTACCAGCGCGATCGCCGGCCACGCGCCCACCGCGGCGCCAATCGGGCCATGCCCCAGGCCGTGGGTAACGTTCGCCGCGAGCGTGGCCGCGATGCCGAGGCCGAGCAGCCACCTCGCCAGCGGAGGCACGGGCACGCCCCGGCGGGCCGAGTCGAGCATGACCATTGAGCTAGCCCAGATCAGGCCGTCCACGGTCAACGGAATGAGATGGGCCGTCCATCCGGTTTCGCCGTGCGCGCGGACCAGGGCGTAAGCGTGCTCATACGACACCACCGCAGCGACGGCAGCTACGCCGATGACGGCAGCGGCGGTTGACCACTTTGTTGCCTTGTCGGTGCCGGCCATCGCGTCACGCTCCCATGACGTCGTCATAGTGACGGCGGGCTCTGGCGCTGCGGGCGCTACGGCCGTACCGGGCGAGCATCTGCGGGCTGGTCCACCCGTTCAGCTCCATCAGGTCGCCTTCGGTACCGCCCCGGTCAAGGAAGACGTGGCTGAAGGTGTGCCGGAACTTGTGCGGGTTGACCTCCACCCCCGCGTCCCGGCCGCGCCGCTCGATCACCTGGTAGACGCCGCTGGCCGTCATCGGCCCGCGGACCCCCAGCCACAGCGCGCCCACCCGGGCCATCTTGTGCTTAGCCCGCTCGCGCTGGTAGCGGTCCAGCGCACGGGACGTGTCATGGGTGAACTTGATCGTCCGCTGCTTGTCACCCTTGCCCGTCACGACGGCCTCCCGGTCGCGCGGCGAGATGTCCTCCATCACGAGCCCAGCCAGCTCGGACAAACGGGCGCCGGTGTCCTTGAACATCGCGATGATGGCGTAGTCACGCCGGTTCTGGAAGCCGCCGCCTTTGCAGGTGCCTAGCAGCGCGGCCAGCTCGTCGCCGGTGAACACGGGAACGAGCTTGTCGCTGATCTTGGGCGGCTTGAGGCCGACCATGGGATTGGGCCGGGGCTCGTCGGGGTCCTCAGTGGCGCGCCACTTGAAGAACTGCTGCAGCGCGCGGAACTGGTTGCTGGCGTAGCAGTCGGAGTAGCGGCCTAGAAGGGTGACGGTCCATCCCTGGACGTGTTTCGCCTTCACCGTGTCCCAGTCCGTGATCCCGGCCGGGATAAGGTACCCGGCGGCGAACCACTGCGCTGCCTCAAGGTAGGTGCGGATGGTCTTGGCCGATTTCCTCTCGGCCCGGAGGTGGAGGTCCCAGCTGTCGATCATGGGCTGGAACGGGCCGGCTTCGAGGTCGCGCGGGTAGCCGCGGCCGATCCTGGGGGTGCTTGCGCCTGACATGCAGCCTCCGTTAGGCGGAAGCTCGATAAGCGCTGTGCGCATCGAGCGGACGGCGCACCTGGTTCCGTCAGGTCGCGTTTCCGCATGTCAGGGAGGCTTGGAGCCGGTGAGCGGATTCGAACCGCTGACCTGCCGCTTACAAGGCGGACGCTCTGCCACTGAGCTACACCGGCGTGATCGGATCCGGTGAGCCGGACCCCGAATCCCTGCCAGGTTACCGTTTCCTGCCTGCTGTGGGTAACAGGTTGCAGCCGCCTGCCGGTGCCCTTGGGAGAATGTCCGCATGGACGGACTCGCGTGCCCCTGCGGCCTTGGTGAGGAGTACGAGGCGTGCTGCGGCCGGTACCACGGCGGGACGCCTGCGCCGACGGCCGAGCAGCTCATGCGCTCCCGCTATAGCGCCTTCGCGGTCGGCGACGCCGCGTACCTGCTGCGGACATGGCACCCGTCCGCCCGGCCGCGCAACCTCGAACTCGACCCGAAGTGCCGGTGGACTCGTCTCGCCGTGCTGGAGACAACCGGCGGCGGGCTCTTCGACACCACGGGCACGGTGAGCTTTCGCGCGATCTACGTCCTCGACGGGCAGCGGCATGTCCTTACCGAGAACAGCAAGTTCGTCCGAGAAGGCAAGCGCTGGCTGTACCTGGGGCCCGCAGACTGACAGTTTCAGAAGACTCAAACCGCAGGCCACCTGGACCACAACACCGAAGGCGTCGCTCCTCCCGGCGTCGCCGCGTCCCAGTCGACCCACCGGGTGCCCGGGTGCGCCTGCCGGTGCCTGAAGTACCGGCCTTCGTCGATGAAGAAGGCCAAGGCGGCGCTGGCCGCGCCTTGCTCGACGAACGCACGGATCCGGCTCACGTCTTTCGCCACGCCTTCGGCACCCCAGATGACGACCGGGAGCTTGCCCGGCGTCGCCATGAACTCGGTACGCAGGTGCGCGGGCTCGTACCTGAACTCCGCCGCCACCATGGCGCCGGTGGGCCGGTCGCGGACAACCAGGTCGGCGCTTAGCGCCCGCCGGGATCCGGCCAGCATCGGATAGTCGTTCAGCACCAGGAAGGGCAGCCCGCGCTCGCCGACCAACTGGCGCAAGTGCGTCTGCACCGTCCAGACCACGTCACGCTCGACCCAGAACTCGAACTGCCCGTAATGCTCCCGAAGCCAGTCCACCGCTTCCTCAATGAGCCCGGATGCGCTCAACGTAAAGTCATTCACTTATCACGTACTATCACACGACTCGTGTCGCGCGAGGTCGACTATGCTCGTCTGTAAGCTGGCCGCCGGATGGGGATAGGCGCATGAGAGATGTGTCCCGTTGGCGGAATTCCGGACACCCAGAACGCGCCGTTGAGACTGCAGGTGGGCAGGAGGCTTTCGACGGTGCGGTTGCCAAGATGCTCAGCGACGCCGACAAGTGGCGACTGCCCGAGGCGCACAGTGAGTCAGCTGATCTTGGTGGGGTGGAGGAAGGCCTCGTGGCGGAGGTGGTCATCTTGGCCAGTGAAGGCCTTGAAGGGGCCTAGCTTGTAGGCGTCGCCCGACCTGCGGGGCTGTACTTCGATGTGGAAGTCGCGCCCGAGGTGCGCCAGGTGCCGTTCGAACGCGGGGATCTCTAGCGGCACGGGCAGGCGACGGAGGATCTGGTTCATGGTCAGGAAGCCGCCGTCGTCGCGGAGCACCGCGTACACCGGGTCGTGCGCGGTGGGCGACTGCTCGACCAGGGTGCGCGGCGCGCCCTCGCGGTCCAGGGCGCGCCGGATCTGGTCGCCGATCGCGCGGGCGACCGGCGGCGGGAACGCATTGCCGATCTGTCGGTAGTTCGAGGTCTTCCTCCCGGTGAACTCCCACCGGTACCCGGTGCCATCCCAGCCCTGGATCCTGGCGACCATCTCGCAGGTGAGCCTGGGCCGCAGGGTCACCGGGTCGCCGGCGGACGGCGCGGCGTCGGCGACGCCGAGCGCGTCCACGCCAAGCGCCCGCCAGGCCCGCTTGGCCCTGGTCGGCCCGAGGTCGGCGCCGCCGTGCTTCTTCGACCCGCCGACAATCGTCGGAGCGATGTCGTTCGCCTTCGCGGCCCACGCCACGGCGCCCGGCCAGCCGTTGGCGGCCATCAGGTCGAGCAGCGTCTCGCCCACGGTCGCGGTGGCCCCTGGACGCGGCGAAGGCCACGTGAAGTAGGCGAAGTCATCAGGCGTCATGGCCACCAGGACGAACCGCGGGCGGAGTTGAGGCACGCCGTAATCGGAAGCATGCAGCAGCCGCCAGTCGGCCGCATAGCCAAGTTCAGCGAGCCGATCGAGCACATGCTGCCGGTAGGCGGCAAACCGGGGAAGCGACAAGCCACGAACGTTCTCAAGGAGCAGCGCGCGCGGCCGGATGGTGCCGCACAGCTCGATCGCCCACGCGAAAAGGTCGCGCTCGTCCGTGGCCCCGAGCTGCTTGCCCGCGATCGTGAACGGCGGGCACGGCACCCCGCCCGCGAGCAGGTCCACGCGGGCATATGACGCCGGGTCCCAGACGTAGGGGCTGGCCACGTCGCCCACGGCCACCTTCCAGTGCGGCCGGTTATGCCGGAGGGTGGCGGCGGCGTTCGGATCAAGCTCGACGGAGAGGTCGTGCTCGAAGCCCGCCAGCTCAAGCCCGAGCGACTGCCCGCCCGCACCGGCGCAGATCTCCACCACCCGGTAGCGCGGCAAGGTAACCTCCTTGAGGCCCAAAGGTAGCGGAAAACCCCAGCACCACCGGGGTGAGGGCGTGATTTCTGGCTCCGTGTCGCGAAAAGGCGCTTCTTGACTGTACGGTGGTGAGCGGACAGGGCGTCTGTCCGCGACCGCCGCCGGAATGACCCGGGGCTTCCTGGTATCCCGTAGCCGGGCATCCGGACGGCAGGCGTGAGTTTCCCGGCGACTGGGAGCTGCCGATGTCGAAGCCGAATACACGCCGCATCGTTCTCCGGATTCTCCGAACGGCGAGGTTCGCCATCACGAGTGGCGGGATCTGGCTGTTCCTGGCGCTCCTAGCCCAGCCGGCCCACGCCGCGGCCGGCAGCCAGCCATCGACGCTCTCCGGGGTTACGTCCGGCGTTGCGGGCGTCCTCCAGCCGGTGACCGACCCCGTCACGAGCGCTCTCGGGTCCGTCGTCAACACCCTGCTCAGTCCGGTGACCAGCACCACCCCCGCGGCCAGCCAGACGTCGGCGGCCGCGAGCCAGGCCACATCGACCGCAGGCACGGGCACCACCGGCACGGGCTCGGGCAGCACGGGCTCGGGCAGCACGGGCTCGGGTACCACCGGCTCGGGTACCACAGGCGAGAGCACCACCGGCTCGGGTACCTCAGGCACGGGCACCTCACGCACGACGGGTCAGTCCACCGCGCCCGCCGCAGGCTCAGCGTCCGCTTCCGTGGCACCGTCCAGCCCGACGGCCTCCAGTCGTGCGGTCTCGGCCACCAGTGCGGCCGCCCCGAGCGGGCCGGCGACTTCGACCGGGTCCCGGGTCACGCAGGTCAGGCCGACGGCGAAGCCAGCTCCGGGCGCGAGCGGGCCGACCGCGGCGGCCCCGTCGCACGCGTCGACCACGGTCACCGGGACGGCGACGGCAGCGGCAGGCAAGACGGCCCAAGCGCGCGCGTCCGCCAGTCGGACTGAGCCAACCGCGACGCCGTCGGCGCGGCCATCGGCGAAGCGGTCCCGCAGCCCGATCGCCGACATCCTGGCGCCCGTGACCGGAATGCCCGGATGGCTGCTAGACACCCTGCTCGCTACCGGACTGCTGGCGGCGGCCGCGTACGCGGCCGAACCGGTCGCCGTGCTCGCCCGGCGCAGGCGGCAGCGGAACGACCAGTCGGTCAGGCACCGCAAGTGAAGAACCGCGTCACCGCCTGACAAGCCCACCGGGTCCGCCCGTAAAGGCTGACGAGGCGCGGAAGATATTCGGCCGACCGGCGGTTGCACAGCCCATACACTGAATGCACTAAGGCGATGACCCGGCCATCACCGGTGAGCCCCCGGAAGAACAGGCCTCAATATGAGCGCCCCAGTAGAACCGGGCGGGTTCGGCCCGTTACAGCCGGCCAATGAGCGGCCGCCACACCCAAAGGTAAGCCCAAGGCAAGCCAACGGGCAGGGCGGCAAGCGAGGTGGTACCGCGGTGGGCCCGCACAGGCGCGGGCGCGTCGCCCTCGCGGCACGTGTCCTAGCAACAGCAAGAAGACACCGACAGCCCGAGGAGACAATGGCCACCTACCCGCGCGCGGGCGCGTCCGAGGTACCCGCCCAGCCGGACTTCCCGGAGCTTGAGCAGCGAGCGCTCGCGTACTGGAACGCGCACGAGACCTTCAAGCGGAGCGTGGAGAAGCACGACAAGAGCAGCGAGTTCGTCTTCTACGACGGCCCGCCGTTCGCCAACGGCCTCCCCCACTACGGCCACCTGCTGACCGGCTACGTGAAGGACATCGTCCCGCGGTACAAGACCATGCGCGGCGACAAGGTGGACCGGCGGTTCGGCTGGGACTGCCACGGCCTGCCTGCCGAGGTAGAGGCCGAACGACTGCTCGGCATCTCCGGCAAGGCCGACATCCTCAAGATGGGCATCGAGACCTTCAACGAGGCCTGCCGCGACTCCGTGCTCCGCTACACCAAGGAGTGGGAGGAGTACGTCACCAGGCAGGCCCGCTGGGTCGACTTCGACAACGACTACAAGACGCTTGACCTCCCCTACATGGAGAGCGTCATGTGGGCGTTCAAGCAACTGCACGACAAGGGCCTCATCTACCAGGGCTTCAAGGTGCTGCCCTACTGCTGGCGGTGCGAGACCCCGCTGTCCAACCACGAGCTGCGGATGGACGACGACGTCTACACCGACCGGACGGACCCGTCCGTCACCGTGCGGTTCAAGCTGGAAACGGGCGAGTGGATCCTCGCCTGGACCACGACGCCCTGGACGCTGCCGTCGAACCTGGCCGTCGCCGTCGGCCCGGACATCACGTACGTGACCGTCGAGACCGGGGACGGCGAGCGCTACGTGCTCGCCGAAGCGCGCCTCAAGGCCTACGAGAAGGAGCTGGCCGGGGCGAGGAAGCTGAACTCGTTCCGTGGCGAGGAACTGCTCGGCCGCCGCTACCGGCCGCTCTTCGACTACCTCACCGACCCGGAGAAGTACGACACCGCCAACGCCTGGCGGGTCATCCCGAGCGACGAGGTCACCACGGAGGACGGCACCGGCGTGGTGCACATGGCGCCCGCTTACGGCGAGGCCGACGCCGCCGCCTGCCAGGCGGCGGGCATCCCGATCGTGCTGACCGTCGACGAGCGGGGCAAGTACCTGCCGGTGATCCGCGACTGGGCGGGCGAGCACGTGTTCGCGGCGAACAAGTCCATCGTCAGGCGCCTCAGGGAAGACAAGGCCCTGGTGCGGCTGGCGGACTACACCCACTCCTACCCGCACTGCTGGCGGTGCCGCAACCCGCTCATCTACAAGGCCGTGTCCAGCTGGTTCGTCGAGGTGACGAAGTTCCGCGACCGCATGGTCGAGCTGAACGAGCAGATCACCTGGGTGCCCGAGCACGTGAAGCACGGGCAGTTCGGCAAGTGGCTGGCGGGCGCGCGCGACTGGTCGATCAGCCGCAACCGGTTCTGGGGCTCGCCGATCCCGGTCTGGCAGAGCGACGACCCGAACTACCCGCGCACCGACGTGTACGGGAGCCTCGACGAGCTTGAGCGAGACTTCAAGGTCCGTCCAACGGACCTGCACCGCCCGAGCATCGACAACCTGACCCGGCCCAACCCCGACGACCCGACGGGCAAGTCGACGATGCGCCGCGTGCCCGAAGTCCTTGACTGCTGGTTCGAGTCCGGGTCGATGCCGTTCGCCCAGGTGCATTACCCCTTCGAGAACCGCGACTGGTTCGACAGCCACTACCCGGGCGACTTCATCGTCGAGTACATCGGGCAGACCCGGGGCTGGTTCTACACGCTGCACGTCCTCGCGACGGCGCTGTTCGACCGGCCGAGCTTCACCAGCTGCGTCAGCCACGGCATCGTGCTCGGCAACGACGGCAGGAAGATGTCGAAGTCGCTGCGCAACTACCCGGACGTCAACGAGGTCTTCGACTCCTGCGGCTCCGACGCGATGCGCTGGTTCCTGATGGCGAGCCCGATCCTGCGCGGCGGCAACCTGGTCGTCACCGAGCCGGGCATCCGCGAGGGCGTCCGGCAGGCGCTGCTGCCGCTGTGGAATTCGTACTACTTCTTCGCGCTGTACGCGAACGCGGAGAACTACGCGGCCCGCGCCCGGACGGACAGCCCCAACGTGCTCGACCGCTACATCCTCGCCAAGACGAAGACGGTGGTCGAGGAGATCGGCGCGCAACTCGACGTCTACGGCGTCGCCGGCGCCTGCCAGACCCTCCGCGACTACCTGGAGCTGCTGACGAACTGGTACATCCGCCGGTCGCGGTCGCGGTTCTGGGAAGGTGACGAGAACGCCCTCGACACGCTGTGGACGGTCTTGGAGACCGTCACGCGGGCGGCCGCGCCGCTGCTGCCGATGGCCACGGAGATGATCTGGCGCGGCCTCACCGGCGGGGCGAGCGTGCACCTCGAGGACTGGCCGGACGTATCCGGCTGGCCAGCGGACGCCGCGCTCGCGGACACCATGGACCTGACCAGGAACGTCTGCAGCGCCGCGCTGAGCCTGCGCAAGGCCCGCCAGCTGCGGGTCCGGCTGCCGCTGGCGTCGCTGACCGTCGCGCACTCGGCGGCGCCGCGTCTTGACGAGTTCGCGGACCTCATCAAGGACGAGGTCAACGTCAAGGAGCTGGTGCTGAACAGCGACCCCGCGACCCTCGGCGAGTTCCAGCTCACGGTCAACCCGCGGGTGCTCGGGCCGCGCCTCGGCAAGCAGGTGCAGGACGTCATCAGGGCGGTCAAGGCGGGCCAGTGGACGCGGTCAGGCGACGTCGTGACCGCGGCGGGTGCCGAGCTGTGGCCGGGCGAGTACGAGCTGAAGCTGACCGCCGCGGACCCCGGCTCGACCACGGCCCTGCCGGGCAGCGACGGCCTCATCGCGCTCGACCCGACGGTGACAGAAGAGCTTGCCGCCGAGGGCACCGCGCGGGACGTCATCCGGGTCATCCAGCAGGCTCGCAAGGACGCCGGGCTTGACGTCTCCGACCGGATCAGGCTGACCGTGGGCGCGGACGGCCCGGTGGCGGACGCGGTCCGCGCCCACGCGGCCTTCATCGCCGGGGAAACGCTCGCCACCGAGCTCACGGTCGTCCCCGCGGCCGAGGTCACCGCGGCCGAGGTCACCGCGCCGCCGCAGCCGGTCGGCGACGGCGGCGAGGTCCGCGTCACGCTCGCGAAGTCCGCGGGCTAGCACGACCAGGATTATCCCGAACGGAATCGGCTTACTCAGTCCGGCCCACCGCGCTCAACAAGCGTGGCGGGCCGGCGGAGCCCGTGCCCGTTCGTTCAGCCCGGACCGCGCCTGCGGGCCGATTTCCAAAAACCGCCGCCACCTGCGGGACCGGAAACGTGATTGGGTGTCCTTTGTGTCCGTCAGCGGGCACAAAGGACACCCAATCACCGGCGAGTACCCGCCGGGGGTATCTCGGCGATCGACTTGAGACCGGAAAGCGTGCCCTTCCGCTCGTCGGCGGTCATGCCACGGGCGAGTGAGCGGTCGACGCGAGCTACGACGTCCGCCGCCTTGAGGTTTCCGCTTCGGCGGTACGAAGACAGGGCGGCCCACGAGACGAGCTCCAGCTGCCCGTCCCGGCGCGCTAGTCCCGTGCGCTCAGCGCTGCCGGGCGCGGACCCCGGCGATCTCGTACAGCGCGATCGACGCGGCGATGCCCGCGTTGAGCGACTCGTTGCCCGACACCATCGGTATCGACACCAGCAGGTCGCAGGCGTTGGCGACGACGCGGGAAAGGCCGCGTCCCTCGGAGCCGACGACGAGCACCATTGGCCCGTCGGCGATCGACATCTCGCGCAGGTCGGTCGTTCCCGCGGCGTCGAGCCCGGCGACGAAGAAGCCGGCCTTCTTGTACACCTCGATCGCCCGCGTCAGGTTGACCGCCTGCGCCACCGGCAGCCGGGCCAGCGCGCCGGCCGAGGCCTTCCACGCGCCCGCGGTCACGCCCGCGGACCGGCGGGCAGGCACGACCACGCCGGTCGCGCCGAACGCGGCGGCGGACCGCACCACGGCCCCCAGGTTTCTCGGGTCGGTCACGCCATCAAGGGCCACGATGAGGGGCGGAGAATCCTGCCGTCGTTCGGAAAAATCCTCGGGGTGCGCGTACTCGTAGGGACGCACCCGGAGCGCGACGCCCTGGTGGATCGCGCCGCCGGTCAGCCGGTCGAGCTCGGACAGCCCCGCCTCAAGGACGGCGATCCCGGTCTCCGCCGCCAGTTGCACGGACTCCGCGACCCGCTCGTCCTCCTGCGCCCGGCCCGCGACGTACAGGGCCATCGCGGGAATTCCCGCCCGCAGTGACTCCACGACGGAGTTACGGCCCGCGACCATCTCCGGCCCCTCGCCGCTGCCCCGGGTTGCCGGTTTCTCATACGCCGGTTCGGAACGGCCGCGGCTGGCTCCGTCCCGCTCACTTCCCCGCTGCCCCGGCCCCGGGCGTCCCGCGTTCTTCGCCGCCTTGGCCGCCGCCCGCTGCGCGGGATGCCCCGGGCGCAGGTAAGCGGGCGGCGTCGGCCCCTTGCCCGCCAGCTTGTCGCGACGGAAGCCGCCCGTGCCCGGGCGGGGCTTGCCGCTCTTGCTGTAGCCGCCGCCGCCCGGCGTCCGGCCGTCTTGGCCGCCCTTTTTCTGCCCGCTCATTTGAGTCCTTTATCGCGCCAGTTCCCATCGGGTGCCCTCCGGCGTGTCCTCGACAACCACACCGGAGGCCTCCAGGCTGTCCCTGATGGAGTCCGCCGAAGCATAGTCGCCCCGCGCCCGCGCCGCGTCCCGCTGCCGGAGGGCGAGCGCGACCAGCGCGTCCACTACCTCGTGCAGCCGCCCGCCCTGATCGCCCGCCTGCCAGGCCGGCGCGAGCGGGTCGAGACCGAGGACAGCGAGCATGGCGCGCGCCTGCGTCAGGCAGGTCGCGGCGTTCTCCAAGTCACCCCGGCTAAGAGCGTAGTTGCCGTCCCGCACTGTGGCGTGCAGTGCGGCCAGCGCGGAGGACACGCCGAGGTCGTCGTCGAGCGCCGCCGTGAACGAAATCGGCAGCCCCGGCGCCGGCACTTCTGGCCCGGGGACCGCACCGCCGACGGCGTGCTGCGCGCGGGTAACGAACCGCTCGATCCGCTGGTAGGCGGACGCGGCGTCCTCGAGCGCCTCGGGTGAGTACTCGATCGTCGAGCGGTAGTGGGCCTGGCTCAGGTAATAGCGCAGTTCCTGCGGGCGGACCCGCTGCAGCGCGTCCGTCGCGGCCAGCGCGTTCCCGGCTGACTTGCTCATCAACGCGCCGGCGATCGTGACCAGGCCGTGGTGCACCCAGTACCTGGCGAACTCGTCACCCGCCGTCCGCGACTGCGCGCGCTCGTTCTCGTGGTGCGGGAAGATCAGGTCCCGGCCGCCGCCGTGGATGTCGAACGTGGACCCCAGGTAGCCGGCGGCCATGGCCGAGCACTCGATGTGCCACCCGGGACGGCCGCGGCCCCACGGCGCCTGCCAGGCGGGCTCGGCCGGCTTCGCGCCCTTCCACAGGGCGAAGTCCCTGGGATCGCGCTTCTCGGCCCGCGGGTTAGCGGGCTCCCGGTCCCCGTTCGGCCCGGGCGCCTCGGCCGATACGGGGTGCTCAGTCGGGACCGCGGGCGAGCCGGGCGCCAGCTGCCCGGACAGCGTGCCGTAGTCCGGGTCGGTACCCACGTCGAAGTACACGTCGCCGCCGGTGAGGTAGGCGTGACCGGTCCTGACCAGCCGCCCGACGAGCGCGATCATGTCGGGGATGTGCCCGGTGGCCCGGGGCTCCGCGTCCGGCGGCCGGCAGCCGACCAGCGCGTAAGCGCGGCTGAACTCCCGTTGGTTCCGCTCGGCGAGCGCCCACCAGGGGATCTCCGCCGCAGCCGCCGCGAGCAGGATCTTGTCGTCGATGTCGGTGACGTTCCGGCAGTAGGTAACCTGCTGACCGGACGCTTCAAGCCAGCGCACCAGGACGTCGAAACACACCGCCGAACGGAGGTGGCCAAGGTGCGGAGCCCCCTGGACGGTCGCGCCGCATAGGTAGACGGACGCCTTCCCGTGCGTGACTGGCCGGAACTCGCGCACTGCCCGGGATGCCGTGTCGTACAGGCGGAGCGTCACCTTGGTTAGCGTACGGTATCGGGCGGCTGGCCGCTGTCCGCACGACACACCTCGCCAACCACCGAAATCGTTCCAATCGGGTACTAACCCCGATACCGTGGGCAACGCGTACCTGGGAAATTACCCGCGAAGGCCCCAGACGGGGCCTCTTCTGGCTAGTGGAACGAAGCCCCGATGAACAGTCCCCTACCGGCATCCGTGCCGGTTCAGCACCGCAACTGGGCTCGCCGCCTGGCGAACGTGCTCGTCGCGCTCGTGGTCATCGCCGTGGCCGCGGCGGCCTTCGTCTTCTCTTACGACGGAGTGCACGCGATCGCCCTCCTCGGCGGCATGTCCGCGCAGCTCGCGCGGTACTACCCCGGGCTGTTCGACGCCGTGCTCGTGATTGCCTGCGTCGCCGCGGTCATGCTCCGCGACGGACACTGGTGGGCCCGCCTGTGGGCCTGGGTGGTGGCCATCGTCCTGCTCGCCGCCATCGGGACGACCGACGTGCTGCACGCCATGAATTACACGCTGCGGCACCGGGTCACTGAGGGCATCGTGGCGGCCGCGCCGGTGGTGGCGGTGCTGCTCGCCTTCAGCCTGCTGATCACGCTGCTGCGGCAGTCGCGGACGCAGCCGCCGGCGCCCGCGGGGCCGCCGGCCGGTGTCCCCGCGCTGCCCGCCTCGGTACCGGCCATCGCGCTGCCCGCGGCGCCCACCGAGCCGCTGCCCGCGTTCGCGGGCAGCCGGCCGGCCGACGCGCCGCCGACCCGCGAGGACCCGGCGTGGGAGGTGGCGGCCTGGGAAGCGCCGACGCGCGAGGTGCCGGCCGTGGACGCTCCCGTGGCTCCGGCCGTGGACGGTCCCGTGCCTCCGGCCGTGGACGGTCCCGTGGCTCCGGCCGTCGCGGAGACGGCGCCCGAGCGGGAGGAGGCGCCGGCGCCGCCTACGGTGCGGATACCGGCGCTGTCACCGGAGCAAGAGGCGGCCGCGGCCGCGCCGTCCCGGAGCCCGCAGGGCATCAGGTACGCCGGCAGCGGGGTTCCTGGCATGGCGGGAAAGCCGGCGGCGGAGGAGCGCGACGACGCGGCGGGCCGGCACTGGGAGAAGGAAGAAGAAGCGGGGCAGTACGCCGGCCTGATCTACCCGGCCCGCGAGGACGATTCAGACCAGGAAGACGACGCCGATGGCGCCGGCGACCCGGAGACGGACGAGCCCGCCCCGCGCGAGACTTCACCGGAACTCGACGATGACGCCCCGCCGTTCGCGACGGCGCCGTTCGCGACGGTTCCCCGGCTGAACCGGGTTCGCTCGACCCCGGTCCCGCCGGCCGAGGAAGAGGAAGACGAGTAGCTAGCGCTCGACGACGAGCGCGGTGGCCATGGCCGCGATGCCCTCACCGCGCCCCGTCAGGCCGAGGCCGTCGGTCGTGGTCGCCGACAGGGACACCGGCGCACCCGACAGTGCCTCGCTGAGCACGGCGACCGCGGCGGCCCGGCGCGGCCCGATCTTGGGCCGGTTGCCGATCACGTAGACGGCGACGTTCCCGATGACGTACCCGGCCTCGTCGACGAGCCGCGCGGTTTCGCGCAGCAGCGCGGTCCCCGGTGCCCCGGCCCACTCGGGCCGCGAGGTGCCGAAGTGCGCGCCGAGGTCGCCGAGGCCAACCGCGGAGAGCAGCGCGTCGCAGGCCGCGTGAGCGGCGGCATCCCCGTCGGAGTGCCCGGCTAGCCCTGTCTCCCCCGGCCACTCAAGCCCCGCGAGAAACAGGGTCCGTCCCGCCTCGAACGGGTGCACATCGAGCCCAAGCCCCACCCTAGGTACCTTCTCCACGCCCAGCAGACTACTCACTGGGAGAAGGTTCCACTCAAGTCAAAGGCAATGGCGGGGCACCCCAGTTCCATCAGGCTTCGACGAAAAGCCCCGTCCACGGGGCCTTCGGCCACCCGTCGCGGCTGACGCTCGCGTTCCGCCCCGCCATGGCGTCGCCGAGCCTGGCCGGGCCGGGCAACAGCGCCTAGATATGACACTTGGGGCTGGCGCAAGCCGCGCCTCAACGAGCCTGAAACTGACGGGGGCCGCCGGGAAGATCTCCCGGCGGCCCCCGTCATCGCATGCTTTTGACCCGAAAGGAGCCTCAGCTGGTGAGGACCTCGTCGAGGAGTGCCTCGGCCTTGTCCTCGTTGGTCTTCTCGGCGAGCGCGAGCTCGCTGACGAGGATCTGCCTGGCCTTGGCGAGCATCCGCTTCTCGCCGGCCGAGAGCCCGCGCTCCCTGTCCCTGCGCCACAGGTCCCTGACCACCTCGGCGACCTTGTTCACGTCACCGGAGGCAAGCTTCTCCAGGTTGGCCTTGTACCGACGCGACCAGTTCGTGGGCTCCTCGGTGTGCGGTGCGCGTAGCACCTCGAACACTCGTTCAAGCCCCTCAGCGCCCACCACGTCCCGAACACCGACAAGCTCCGCGTTATCCGCGGGGACCCGAACGGTCAGATCTCCCTTGTCAACCTTCAGGACCAGGTAGGTCTTCTCCTCGCCCTTAATCGTGCGAGACTCAACGGCTTCGATGCGAGCAGCCCCATGGTGGGGGTATACGACGGTATCGCCGACCTTAAAAGACATCTGGCAAGTACCCCTTCCGCTGAAGGCTATCTTACCACGGCCTGGACCATCGATAAAATGCCCTTGCCAGCAAATATGCAGGTCAATACGCTAATTTCGAGCACACTGCAGTATGCTCGACAGGCATCTGCGGCAGCCGGCACGGTCTTCGTCACGGGATACCTAGGCCATGGTCTTGGACGTCGCCGCTGACGATAGATACCTAGTCTACCTGAGAGATTCACCGCACCTTCGTAAATCACCCCGCGCGAGTCGGCGCCCGCGCCCGCGCGGGGGTGATACTTGAGTGAAAGGGTAAGTGGCCGCGGCCACCGCCAGAAGAGGTGCCAGTGAGCTTCGCCAGCGAGCCAGGGCGGGATGACGGCAACCTGCCCCCGGTCAACGTCGTGATCCCTGACGATGCCAGGGAGCTGGATCGCGACGTGCTCGCGTACCGCCGTGAGCTGCGCGCCCAGCGGCGGCGGCAGCGTTTCCTGCGCCTTTTCCGGCCGTTCCGGCTGCCCGAGTCCGGCGGTCAGGCGGCGATAATCCCGCTGATCGCGGCCTGCCTCGCGATCTCGCTCGTCGGCGGGGCGCTGCTGTCGATCATCACGATGAGCCCGGCATCGGCCCCCACGCTGAGCGCGCCGCGATCCTCCGCCCAGCCCGCCAGCCCCCGCGGTGCCGTGACCGAACTGCCGCCTGGCTCGGTCCGGCTCGAGGGCCGCACGGAGCCGGTACGGTCGCTGGTGACCTCGGCGATCGCCCTCGTCCCGGCCAACTGCGGATGCGACGAGCAGCTTTACCGGCTGGCCGGGCAGGCGGTCGCGGCCCACGTGAGCCTGTACTTCGCCGGGGCCGGCCAGGCGATCGCGCAGTTGCCTGCCCTCGTCGCGCGCGACGGACTCGGCAAGGCGGTCGCGACCGCGGACTACGACAACGTGCTCTCCGCCGCCTATCACCCAGCCGGCCTGACCGTGCTCTTGGTCTACAAGGACGCCTATGCCGAGGTCCTCAAGGGCCTTTCCGACGGCTTCCAGCTGGCGCCGGCGCTCGGCGAGCTGAGGCTGGCCAGCGCCGGCCTTGACGGCAGCCAGCCGGCTTAGCCCGGACCCGACCGGGTGAAATCGCCTCCCCGGCGTATCGGCCGTTCCGTGGACCGATAGCATTTCTACGGCCCGTAGTGGACCGTCAGGCCACCCTGGCCCTAACGGGAGTGAGCTCCACCTCCCGTATCCGTTGAATAAGGAGGCATTCGCCGTGATCCGCGCAAGCTCCGGGAAGACCGCTGCTGGCCGCCTGCTGCTCGGTGCGGGCGCCCTGGCGTTGCTGATTCCGGCCATCGCCGGTTGCGAAGCCGGGAGCGATGCCCCGACGCTTGAATTCCACTCCGCGTCCTCCGGGGCGCACACCGTCTTCGACGGGATCCAGATCACCAACGCCTTCGTGCTGGGCGCGCCGGCGGACTCGACGTTGCCGAGCGGCGCGTCGGCCGGCCTGTTCGTCTCGCTGTACAACAGCAACGTCGGCTCGGACACGCTGGTCAGCGTCACGGCACCGGGGACGGCGGGCAGCATTTCCCTGTCCGGCGGCTCGGTGTCGCTTCCCGCGAACGACGCGCCGGTCAACCTGACCGGCCCCGAGCCGGATGCCGTGCTTGAGAACCTGTCGCAGCCGCTGCGCGGCGGGTCCTCCATCCCGGTCACCTTTGACTTCGCGCACGCAGGCTCGGTGACCCTGCAGGTGCCGGTCGAGCCGCAGTCCTTCCAGTGGGCGACCTTCTCGCCGCCCGCGGCGGCCACGGCGGGCGCGGCGGTGTCGACGGCGACCGCGACACCGGTCACGAGCGCGAGCGCGAGCGCGACAGGCACCGCGACCGCGAGCGCGACGGGGACCGCGACCGCGACGCCGACCCCCTGAAACCGGTAACGCACCGCGGCCCCCGCGCCAGCTCGGCTGGCGCGGGGGCCGCGGTGGTTTTCGCGGGGTCTTAGCCGACCGACTCGAACTTGTACCCGAGGCCGCGGACCGTCACGATGTGCCGGGGCTTGGCCGGGTCGATCTCGATCTTGGCGCGCAGCCGCTTGATGTGCACGTCCAGTGTCTTGGTGTCGCCGACGTAGTCGGCGCCCCATACCCGGTCGATGAGCTGCATCCTGGTGAGCACCCGGTCGGCGTTGCGCAGCAGCACCTGCAGCAGCTCGAACTCCTTCAGCGGCAGCTGGACCTGGTCACCGCGGACGCTGACCACGTGCCGCTCCACGTCCATGCGCACCGGCCCGGCCTCCAGCGTCGCGTCGGCCACTTCCTCGACGTCGCCGCGCCTGCGCAGCACGGCGCGCATCCGGGCCACGAGCTCACGCGACGAGAACGGCTTGGTCACGTAGTCGTCGGCGCCCAGCTCAAGGCCGACCACCTTGTCGATCTCGCTGTCCTTCGCGGTCAGCATGATGACCGGCACGCTTGACCGCTCGCGGAGCGACCGGCACACCTCGCTGCCGGGCAGGCCCGGCAGCATGAGGTCGAGCAGCACAAGGTCAGCGCCGGTACGGTCGAACGTGTCGAGCGCGTCCGGGCCGGTCGCGCAGACGGCAACCTCGAACCCCTCCCTGCGGAGCATGTAAGAGATCGCGTCGCTGAACGACTCTTCGTCCTCGACCACGAGCACGCGTGTCACTGAAGTCCCCCTCCTGATGGGGTCGAGCGGGCGGGGTGGGTCCGGGTGGGCGGGTTCGGGTGGGAAAGATTACGCGCGCGTCCGGTCGGCGTTTGTGCCGTCATTCTCGCTCCGCAGTGGTAGCCACAGGGTGAAGGTGGAACCCGCGCCCTCCACGCTCCGCACCGTGACCCGGCCGCCATGGGCGACCGTCACGTGCTTCACGATGGCGAGCCCGAGCCCGGTGCCGCCGGTGGCCCGCGAGCGGGCCGGGTCGACGCGGTAGAAGCGCTCGAAGATCCGCTCAAGGTCGCGTTCTGGGATCCCGATGCCCTGGTCGGTCACGCTGATCTCGACGCCGCCGTCCCCCGGCTTCTTCACGCACACCACGACCCTGGTGCGCTCCGGGCTGTAGACGACGGCGTTCTCAAGCAGGTTCCGCACGGCGGTCACCAGCAGGTCTTCCTCGCCGAGGACGCTGAGCCCGCGGACGCCGATCGACGCGAGCGTGATGCCGCGCGCGTTCGCCTTCATGCGGCAGCGGTCGAGCGCCTCGGCGACCACCGCGTCGATGGCTACCGGGGCCGGATCGGGGACCGGCTCGGCGGCCTGGATCCTGGAGAGGGTGATCAGGTCCTGGACGAGGAACGTCAGCCGCGCCGCCTCCTGCCGCATCCGGCCGGCGAACCTGCGCACCGCCTCCTCGTCGTCCGCCGCGTCCTCGATGGTCTCCGCGAGCAGGGCCAGCGCGCCAACCGGGGTCTTGAGCTCGTGGCTGACGTTGGCCACGAAGTCCCGGCGGACCTCCTCGACCCGGTGCCGGTCGGTCTGGTCTTCTGCGAGCACCAGGACCAGCCCGCCGCCGCCGACGGTGCCGGACAGCGGGGCCACCCGGACCGCGAAGGTGGTGGTCCTTCCGCCGAAGCGCGGCACCGGCACCTCGAACTCGGCCTCGCGGATCTCGCCGTCCCGGCGCACCTGCCGGGCGAGGGCGGCGAGCTCGCTCACCATCAGCCGGTCGCCCTTGACGATGCCGAAGGCGCGCGCGGCGGCGCTGGCGCGCAGCACCCGGTCCTCGCTGTCAACCACGACGGCGGAAGACGACAGTACGGAAAGGACCGATGCGATGCCTGGCGGCAGCTTCGCGGGCTGCTGTGCGGAGCGAAGCTTCGCGCTCCTCGGCTGCCGCACTCCCTTGCCCGCGCGCGTCCTCACCGCCATGCCACGCCCCAGACCGGGGGAGACATACGCCTCCAGCGCGGCACAGGCGGCTGTGACCAGTCCATACTCACATATCTGATGGTATGCGCAGCTTCCGGGGCCACCACAATCGGCAGCCTGCCGGAAAATTCACTCTTTTCCGGATGTTCACCTTCTCGCAAATCACCGGACACTTCTAAAGCCCTACCTATTCACCGTCTGCTCACGCCAGTTCACCAACTGCTCACGTCAGCGGCCCTGGTTCTTCACGGCCTCGGCCGCCGCGACGGCCGCGTCCGGGTCCAGGTAGCGCCCGCCGGGCACCTTCGGGGCGAACGCGTCGTCCAGTTCGTACAGGAGCGGGATGCCCGTCGGGATGTTGAGCTCCGCGATCGCCGCGTCACTGATCCCGTCCAGGTGCTTCACCAGGCCGCGGAGCGAGTTGCCGTGCGCCACCACGAACACCGTCCGGCCCGCCGCGACGTCGGGGACGATCGCGTCGTACCAGTAGGGGAGCATCCGCTCGACGACGTCGCGCAGGCACTCGGTGCGCGGCATCAGCTCGGGCGGCAGCGTGGCGTACCGCGGGTCGCCAACCTGAGAGAGCGGGTCATCGTCGGCGAGCGGCGGCGGCGGCACGTCGTAGGAGCGGCGCCAGATCATGAACTGCTCGTCGCCGAACTCGTCGCGCGTCTGGGCCTTGTCCTTCCCCTGCAGCGCCCCGTAGTGCCGCTCGTTCAGCCGCCACGAGCGGCTAACCGGCAGCCAGCCGAGGCCCGCCGACTCAAGCGCGACGTTCGCGGTGCTTATGGCCCGGGTGAGAACCGACGTGTGCACCACGTCGGGGCGCAGTCCGGCGTCCACGAGCATCCGGCCGGCGGCCGCCGCCTCCTGGCGGCCCTTCTCGGCCAGGCCGACGTCCACCCAGCCGGTGAACAGTCCCTTGGAGTTCCATTCGCTTTCACCGTGCCGCAGCAGCACAAGGGTTCCCATGCCGGTCAGCCTAGCTGGCGGCCTCGTACCCGCACATAGCGGCGCCGGCCACTAGCCGGCCAGGGGGTCACTGGCCGGTGGAGCCGGGAACACGAACACCCCCGACGCGGTTGGTTACAGCTGTGTCCAGCCTGCCCAATGGCCTTCCGCGACGGATCGCCACGCTCAGCGTCCACACGTCCCCGCTCGACCAGCCGGGTACTGGCGACGCGGGCGGACTGAACGTTTACGTCGTGCAGGTCGCCAAGCGGCTGGCGGCTCGCGGTACCGAGGTGGAGATCTTCACCCGGGCGGTTTGCCGGGACACGCCGCCGCTGGCCGAGCTGGCCCCTGGCGTGCTGGTCCGCAGCGTGGTGGCGGGCCCGTTCGAGGAGCTGGACAAGCAAGACCTGCCCGCCCAGGTGTGCCAGTTCACGCTCGAGGTGCTGCGCGCCGAGGCCGCGGCCGAGCCGGGCCGGTACGACCTGGTGCACGCGCACTACTGGCTGTCCGGCAAGGTGGGCGCGGCCGCCAAGGAGCGCTGGGGCGTTCCGCTGGTGCAGTCGATGCACACCCTCGGCAAAGTGAAGAACGCGGCCCTCGCGACTGGAGACTCCGCCGAGCCGGACGAGCGGATCCGGGGCGAGCTCGAGGTGGTGGCCGCGGCGGACCGGCTGATCGCCAACACGGCCGAGGAGGCACTGCAGCTGACGGACCTCTACGGAGCGGATCCCGCCAAGGTGCAGACCGTCAACCCCGGCGCGGACCTGAGCGTCTTCCGGCCGGGCGGCCCGCGGGCCAGGGCGGAGGCACGGCTCAGGCTCGGGGTGGCGCCGGACGCGATCATGCTGCTCTTCGTGGGCCGCGTGCAGCCGCTGAAGGGTCCCGACGTCGTGCTCAGGGCAGCCGCCAGGCTGCTTGAGATCGATCCCGGCCTGCGCGACCGCCTGCAGGTCGTCATCGTGGGCGGGCCCAGCGGGCGACAAGAGCGCGCCGACCCGGACCGGATGCGCGAGCTGGCCGCTCACTTCGGCATCGGCGACATCGTCCGGTTCGAGCCGCCGTGCCCGCAGGCGGAGCTGGCGCAGTGGTACCGGGCGGCAACGGTGATGCTCACCCCGTCCCATTCCGAGTCGTTTGGCCTGGTCGCCCTGGAAGCACAGGCCTGCGGGACCCCCGTGATCGCGGCGAGCGTCGGCGGGTTGCGCACGGTCGTCAAGGACGGCGACTCCGGCGTCCTGGTGGACGGCCACGACCCGGCCGACTGGGCCCAGGTCATCAAGTACCTCGTCCGGGCGCCGCGCCGACTGCAGGCACTCTCGGCGGGCGCTTGCCGGCACGCGTCCGCTTTCGGCTGGTCCGCCACAGTAGACCGGCTGGCCAGGGTGTATACCGGTGCTATGGATGAGGTAGCGGCACGGGTCGGGGCGTAACCGTCATGGCCGCCGACCACGCCTTCGCTCGCGACGGTATCAAGGCCGCCCTGGACAGCCTTGGCCTCGCCTTTGAGCAGCCGGAGCCGGGTGCCTACCTGGTCCGCCTCCAAGGCGAACACAAGCTCGCCACCCTTGCCTGGCTGATCGCCGGGGAGCACAGCCTGCAGGTCGAGGCCTTCTTCTGCCGCCAGCCAGACGAGAATCACGCGGCCTTCTACCGGTTCCTGCTCGAGCGCAACGCGCGGATGTACGGGGTGCACTTCGCGCTCGACCGGACCGGAGACGTGTACCTGACCGGGCGCCTGCCGTTGTCCGCGACCTCGGAAGCCGAGATCGATACGCTACTTGGCTGCATCCTGACCTACTCTGACGAGACGTTCAACGAAGCGCTCAGGATTGGTTTCGCGTCGGCCATTATGCGGGAATGGGCATGGCGCGAGAAGCGGGGTGAGAGCTTGGCAAACCTGCGCCCGTTCGCCGGTCTCGTTAACTCCCCCGAGCAACGGGACCGGCAGAAGAAGAGCCCGACGTGACCCTGGACGAGGCCAGCCTCCACGTGCACCTCCCCCTGCACACCATCGGGGTGCACACGGTCCTCTGCGTCCTCTTCGCGCTGCTCACCGCCGGGAGCAACGCCTGTGCAGCGGTCCTGCAGCGCAAGGCGGCGGCCCAGGTCCCGCCTGAGCGGTCCATGCACGTCTCGCTGATCGCCGACCTCGTCCGGCGCCGGGTATGGCTGGCCGGCATCGGCATGGTCATGGTGGCGGCGGTGGCTCAGGCGGCCGCGCTCGCGACCGGCCCGATCGCGCTCGTGCAGCCGATCTTCATCATCGAGCTACCGGTCACGCTGGTGCTCGCCGCGCTCGCCAACCACAACCGCGCCGCGCTCAGCCAACTGCCCTGGCACGCCATCCTGCTCACCACGGTCGCGCTCGGCGCGGGGCTCGCGGTCGCCCAGCCATCCGGCGCCATCGGCTCAGCCCAGAACACGAGCTGGGTCATCGCCCTCATTGCCACCGCGCTCTTCGAGGCCGTGCTGATCAGCGCGGCCATGAGCACCAAGGGCGAGCCGCGGGCCGCCCTGCTCGGGCTCGCCGCCGCCTGCGGCTACGCGCTGACCGCGGCCCTGATGAAGAACGCGGTGTCCGACCTTAACCAGGGCGTTGTCGCGTTGTTCACCAACTGGCACATCTACGGCGTCGCGGTGGCAGGCGTCGGGTCGCTGTTCCTGCTCCAGAACGCGCTGCAGGCCGGCAGCCTGGTGGCATCGCAGCCCATGCTCACCGTCGGGGACGCGCTGATCAGCATCAGCTACGGTGTCACGCTCTTCAGCGAGACCCTGCGCGACGGCTGGTGGCTAGTGCCGCAGATCATCGCGCTCGGCGCGATCATCGTGGGCTGCGTCCAGATCGCAAAGTCCCCACTAGCCGCAGAGGCCTCAGGTCTGGCCACAGAAACCGCACCGACGGTACTCTTATCTTCGTGAACAGGCTGGGCGACCTCGAACGTGCCATTATGGAAGTCCTCTGGCAAACTGATTCGGCGTTGACCGTCAGACAGGTCAGCAACGGGCTCTCCCAGAGCCTGGCTCACACCACAGTGATGACGGTGCTTGACCGGCTGGCAAAAAAGGGATTCGCGCGCAGGGAACGGGACGGCCGCGCCTGGCGGTACCGCCCGGCCGCGACCCGCGAGGCCTACGTGGCCGAGCTGATGCTGACGGCGCTGGCACAAACGGGTGACAGGGACGCGGCTCTCGCTAGGTTCGCGCAGAGCGTTTCTGGCGCCGAGGCGGAGGTGCTCCGCGAGGCCCTGTCCGGTCTCGAGTGGGAGCACCAGGAGGACGAGACCCGAGGAGACAGCGGAGTCGGATTATGGGGGCACTGGCCGACGCGGTACTTCTCGCCGCGGTCGCGGTGGGGAGCGTGCGATGCGCGCATGCCATGCTGCGCGTCAGCTGGCCGCGCAGGTCCCCGGCGGCCGCGATTCTGCTGTGGCAGGCGCTTGGCCTGGCCGGGGGGCTCGCGGCGGTCGGCGCGCTGCTCGCGGTCGGCGTCAGCGGGCCGGGAACGCAGGTGGGAGTCCTCGGCGGCCTGACCGTGGTGGCGGGCAGGCTGGCGTCCGGCGAGCTCATCGCCCCGCACCAGCCGGTGGTGCTCACGGCGGCCCGGCTGGCCGCCCTCGCTGCGGGGCTTGCCCTGTTCACGGTGCTGGGCTGGATGCTCGTGGTGGCGTTCGCCGACGCGGTCGGCGCGCGGCGCAGGCAGCGGGAACTCCTCGCGCTGCTCGCGCACGGCGATCCGAAGGTGCCCGGCGCGCTCGTCATCGACTATCCCGCGGCGGCCGCCTACTGCCTGCCGGGCATCCGTTCCCAGATCGTGGTGAGCGTGGGCACCCTTGACCTGCTGGCCCCGGCGGAGCTCACCGCCGTCCTCGCCCACGAGCGCGCGCACCTGCGGGCCCGGCACGACCTGGTGCTGATTCCGTTCACCTCGCTTGGCCGCGTGTTCCCCCGGTCTCGGATGATCTCCCAGGGCTACCGCACGGTCGCGCTGCTGGTCGAGATGATGGCCGACGACCACGCGTTGCGCGTCCGTGGGCTGCTGGCCAGGGAACTCGCCATGGCGCTGCTGCGCTTCGGCACGGCGGGCGCGGACTGCGCCCCGGCGGGCGCGCTCGCGGCCGCCGAGGGCGAGCTGACCGCGCGGGTCAACCGCATCCTGGCGCCGCAGCCGCCGCTACCGCGCGTCACCCAGGCGGCCGTCGTCCTTTCGGCCGCCGCGCTGGTGGCGATTCCAGTACTGCTGATGGTCGTCCCGTCGTTATTACGAGGGACCGCGGTACGGGATTACCAGGGACCGTACGGGCCCGAGTACGAACCGCTGCCGCGCTTGCTGTACTCGCGGACCTTGGGCCGGATGCCGGCCAGGTAGATCGCCGCCGCGACGAACGCGAGCACCGACAGGAAGCCGATGGCACCGCCGTAGGCAGCCGAGTACAGCCCGATCACAAAGGCCACGCCGAGGATGATCAGCCAGATCTGCTTGCTTAGCCGTCCCGCCGCGTTGTCGCTCATGGCCGCCGCCGCCGCGAAGCCCGCCTTGGGCCGCATGATGGCGTCCACGAACGCCCACGCCTCAACGACGAACGCCGCGACGCCGAGTGCCACGAAGAAGTAATTGAGCGGGCCATACGCACCGCTTCCGAGTACCGAGAGCACAGACCTAAGCTACCTCTCCACCGCAACTACCGGGAGCCGGCGTTGTCGGACGACCCGTTTTCCTCGGGCGGAGCGTCGTCGCCGGGCGTTGGCCGGTCGCGGACGACCGCGACGACCTCCGCCGTGGGCGGCTTGTGACTCTCCCGGCGGAACGACTCGTAGATCTCGATCAGTACCTGCTTCTGCCGCTCGGTTAGCTGCGGGTCGGTCAGCAGGGCCGCCCGGACGCCCGAGTCGCCGGGGCGGTCCTCGAGGATGCCGGCCTGCACGTAGAGCGCCTCGGCGGAGATGCGCAGCCCCTTGGCGATCTGCTGGAGGATCTCCGCGCTGGGCTTGCGCAGGCCGCGCTCGACCTGGCTCAGGTAGGGGTTTGACACCCCCGCCTGCTCGGCCAGCTGGCGCAGCGAGATCTTCGCCTGCTCCCGCTGCTGCCTGATGTAGTCACCGATGCTGTTCATGTTTGCCACGATTCCATGCTAGCTCGCCCGCTTGCAGTTGCAAACTTTCAGCAAGCGCTCACGTGACCGGAACGGAGGCCAGGTGGGTCCGTGCGAAGGCGAGCGTCTCGGTGAGGTCGGCCAGCCGGTCGTCCTTGGTGGGGGCGCGCCGGGTGTTCACCTCGGCCACGACCATGCCGCGGTAGCCGGTGGCGGCGAGGCCGCGCAGCAACTCGGCGCAGGGCTGCTTGCCGCGTCCCGGCACCAGGTGCTCGTCGGGAACCGGGCCGTTCGACACGCCCGTGCCGTCGGCTAGGTGGATGTGCGCGAGCCGCGATCCCACGTCATTGGCCATGGCGATGGCGTCGGACGCGGACGCCGCGGTGTGCGAGAGGTCGAGGGTGACGTTCGGGACGTCGAGCTTGGTGGGATCCCAGTGCGGCGTGTACCCGGACACCTCGTTGGCGCCCGCCCTGATCGGGAACATGTTCTCGACCGCGAAGATGACGTCGGTCTCTTCCGCCATCCGCTGGATGCCCTGCTCGAACCCGCGGGTGTACTCCCGCTGCCAGCGGAACGGCGGGTGGACCACGACGGTCTTCGCGCCGACCCGCTCGGCGAGGTCCTTGGCGCGCACCAGCTTCGACCACGGCTCACGCCCCCAGACGAGCTGCGTGAGCAGCAGGCCGGGCGCGTGCACGGCGAGCACCGGCACCTGGTGGTAGTCCACGAGCCTGGCCAGCGCGTCACCCGACTGGCTGACCGGGTCGGTGTAGACCATCACCTCGAGCCCGTCATAGCCGAGGCGCGCGGCGGTCTCGAAGGCGTCGGTGGTCCGCTCGGGATACACGGACGAGGTGGACAGCACGACGGGAATCGCGGGTAGCCCGGACAAGGTAGTCGTCACTCCTCCCGTCGCGGTGGGTCGTCAGATTCAGCTTATGCTCAGGCCCGACCGGCCTTAACCCCCGCCACAGCGCAAGGCGGTCCGGGTTGTGGACCGCCTGCTACAGCAACCACCGGGCCTTAACCTCAGCCACAGCGCGGGGGGGGCGAGCGGTTTTTGCGAGTCCCCCCGCGGGGGGATATGGGGGGCGAAGCCCTCCCATGCGCGGGGGGTGCAGGGGGGTCGCCCCCCCCGCGGGCAATACTGAATGTCGGCGGGTGCCGATATGGTGCGGCCATGGCGAAGTCGACGGCGGCCTTCCGCTGCTCCGAGTGCGGCTGGCAGGCAGCGAAGTGGGTCGGCCGGTGCGGGGAGTGCCAGGCGTGGGGCACCGTGACCGAGACCGCGGTCCCCCGGCTGGTCCGCGCGGGGATCCGGGCGGCCGGCTACAGCGGTGGGGGGAGCGCGCGGCTTGGCGGCGGGCCGGTGTCGACCGCGGCGATGCCGATCGGGGAGGTCGACGCCGGGCAAGCCTCCGCGCGGCCGACCGGACTCGACGAGCTCGACCGGGTGCTCGGCGGCGGCCTGGTCCCCGGCGCGGTGCTGCTGCTGGCGGGCGAGCCCGGGGTCGGGAAGTCCACGCTGCTCCTGGAGGCGGGCGCGCTGGTCGCGGCCTCCGGCCCGGTGCTGTACATCACCGGTGAGGAGTCCGCCGCCCAGGTGCGGCTGCGGGCCGACCGGCTCGGCGCGGTGCACGAGAACCTGTACCTGGCCGCCGAGACGGACCTGGACGCGATCATCACCCACGTGTCCGCCGTCCACCCGAGGCTGCTGATCATCGACTCGGTGCAGACCATCGCGGCCGGCGAGGTGGACGGCGTGCCCGGCGGCGTGACCCAGGTCCGCGAGGTGGCGGCCGCGCTGACGGCCGTGGCCAAGGAGAGGTCGATGTCGACCATCTTGGTCGGGCACGTCACCAAGGACGGCTCGGTGGCCGGGCCGCGCACCCTCGAGCACCTCGTCGACGTGGTACTGCACTTCGAGGGCGACCGGCACTCGCGGCTGCGGATGGTGCGCGCGGTCAAGAACCGGTACGGGCCAACCGATGAGGTCGGCTGCTTCGACCTGGGCGAGTACGGCCTGATCGGGCTGGCCGACCCGAGCGGCCTGTTCCTCTCCCGGCATCGCGAGCCGGTACCCGGCACTTGCGTCACCGTCACCCTGGAGGGCAGGCGGCCGCTGCTCGCGGAGGTTCAGGCGCTCGTGGGGCACTCGGTGCTTGAGGTTCCCAAGCGGGTCACCTCGGGGCTCGACGCTTCGCGGATCGGCATGGTGCTCGCGGTGCTGCAGCGGCGGGCGGACGTCAAGGTGGGCAAGTCGGACGTGTACGTCGCCACCGTGGGCGGAGTGCGGCTCACCGAGCCGTCCGCCGACCTGGCGGTGGCGCTCGCCATCGCGAGTTCGGTGGCCAACTTGTCGCTGCCGCCGGGAGTGATCGCGGTGGGCGAAGTGGGCCTGGCCGGCGAGGTGCGCAATGTCGCGGGCGTGCCCCGCCGGATCGCCGAGGCGGAGCGGATGGGTTTCCGCCAGGCGATCGTCCCCGCGGGCTCGACCAGCGGTTCGACGGCCGGCTCGGCGATGGAGGTCACCGAGGTAGAGGACGTGCGGGAGGCGCTGAAGGCCGCCTTCCGCGGCTAACTTCCCGAGCTTGAACGCGTGCACGGGACTGGACTGGCCGTCGCTCATGGCAACCGCGTCGAGCGTTCCCGCGGCGCCGCCCGGCAGCGAGCCCGCGCAGCCCGCCGGCGTCGCGGCCGCGGGATTCCAGGCCAGCGTCAGCACTTGCGGCACGCCGAGCGTGAACCGGACCGGCTCCGCCGCCGCGGGCTTGCAGGCCGCCGAGTCCCACACCACGTGGCCGCGCCGCGTCACGACCACCTGGACCGAGCCGCCCCCGTACGGCAGCGTGCACGTGGCGGCGGAGGTTGAGACGGCGTAGACGCTGAACTTCGGCCGGGCGCCCGCGGGGTAGCTCGACTGGCTGGTGAACAGGCTGAGCACGATGTCAGCGGGCGCGCAGGCGCCCGGGGCGGCACCGGACGCGGAGGGCCGCGGTTGCTGGTGATACGCCGTGCTCACCTCGTTCGCCTTAGCAGCCGTCGGGGAGAGCTTCGCCGATGCGGTCGGCGACGCGGAAACCGGGCTGCTCGCCACCGTGGGAACCGGCCACGCGGCCCCGTACGCGGCCGCGGGCAGGGCCTGGCGGCTGGCGAGCGCGGCGACGGACGCCCGGGTCGCGGCGGCCGTCCGCGCCGACGGCTGGTGTGTGCCGGGAAACATCCAGGCGCAGACGCCAAGCGCGACGACTCCCGCGCACAGGATAAAGAACCGCCGCCGCCAGTAGGCCCGGTCCGCGCCCGGGTCCCACCCCTCGTCACGCGACCCGTCATAGTCGTCGCGGTCATCGCCGGACACCTCTTCATCACTGTCCGCATCCATCCCCATGCGAACAGTATGCGAGTAGTTACTCTAAGCACCCGGTAGCCGCGCCGGCCCGCGCACAGGTCAGGCCGGCAGGGCGAAGCGCCCGTCCGGCAGCGGGTCTACCAGGCCGTCGGCGACCAGTCCGTCGAGCGCGCGGGCCCGCTGGGCGTGGTCGGGCCAGACGGCGTCCAGGCGGGCCTGCGCCACGGGCTCACGCGAGTCCCTGAGGACCGCGAGGAGCCGCCCCCGGCATTGCCTGTCGGTGCCCTCGTACGTTTGCCCTACGGGCCGCCCAGCGGCCGCTGGGCGGCCCGCCGCCAGCCACGCGCACCGCTGTGCGACCGGGCAGTCATCGCACCGCGGCGCCGCCGCCGTGCACGTCAGCGCGCCGAGCTCCATCACGGCGACCGACCACCGCGCCGCCACAGCGTCGTCCGCAGGCAACAGCGACTCCGCCATCCGGTACTCCGCCACCGACGGCTGCGCTCCAGGGAACTCCCGCCCCGACTCCACCCGGGCCAGCACCCGCCGAACGTTGGTGTCCAGAACCGCGTGCTTGCGCCCGAAGGCAAAGACCGCCACGGCAGCAGCCGTATAAGCCCCAATCCCCGGCAACGCCAGCAATTCCTCGCGCGTCGAAGGCAATTCGCCCGCGTACTTCGAGGTCACGATCGCGGCAGTCTCATGGAGCCGCAAGGCGCGCCGAGGATAGCCGAGCCGCCCCCACTGGCGCACCGCCTCGCCAGGCGAATCAGCGGCAAGCGCCGCAGGCGTAGGCCACCGCCCAAGCCAGGCCCGGTAGGCAGGCAGCACCCGGCTGACCGGCGTCTGCTGCAACATGATCTCGCTAACAAGCACGGCCCACGGCGAAACCCCAGGCGCCCGCCAGGGAAGATCACGCGCATTGACCGCATACCACCCAAGCACCAAGTCGGCATAACGCGAGGACATGACGAGCATTATGCGCGACGAGAGAGACCCGATGGGCCGCCTTACCGCGCGACCGGCGAGACGTCTCCGCCCAGAAGACACGCCCGACATGGCTTTTCCAACGGCAGGAGAGACCGTGTGGGGCGCTGAGGTGCGCCCCGCGCGGCCCCCCTGCCCTTGAAACCACCGACCACCCGCACTCGACCAGCAACCTCAGCCACTGACTGCGGTGGTGCTTTTGACCGCGGTGGTGCTTTCAAAGACCAGGAAACGCAGAGCGGCCCGGGAACTTGGTAGTTCCCGGGCCGCTTATGCGGACTAACCGACTTAGCCGAGGGCCTGCGCGGTGCCCGGCCCCTCGCTTGACGGCGCGACGCTAGGGTTCGTGCCGCTGGACGGCTCGCTGGCCGTAGCGACGACGAGGGCCGCCGCGTCCGGCACCGAGTCGGGCTTCGGCCGGCTGCTGAAGGTGAACTTCGCCTCCTCGCCGGTGCCCTGGGTGTCGACGGTCACGATCGTCCCCGGCCGGAGCTCGCCGAACAGGATCTTCTCGGACAGCATGTCCTCGATCTCCCGCTGGATCGTCCGGCGAAGCGGCCGCGCGCCGAGCACCGGGTCGTACCCGCGCTCGGAGAGCAGCTCCTTGGCCGGCAGCTCGAGCTCGATGGCCATGTCCCGGTCCTTGAGCCGGTCGTCGACCTTCGCGATCATCAGGTCGACGATCTCGAAGATCTCCTCCCGCTCCAGCTGGTGGAACACGATGATGTCATCGACGCGGTTCAGGAACTCGGGCCGGAAGTGCTGCTTGAGCTC
The DNA here is from genome assembly GCA_963767685.1 of uncultured Actinomycetota bacterium. GTDB lineage: Bacteria > Actinomycetota > Actinomycetes > Streptosporangiales > Streptosporangiaceae > Trebonia. Next base: position 687,317 of record CAVYEZ010000019.1, on the reverse strand, counting down.
CTCGCCGACCTTCGCCTTCATCCGGTCGTAGGACCCGCGGGTCTCGCCCTGGCGGGCGAAGCCGACCGACACGCCCTTGGAGATGTCGCGCGTCCCCAGGTTCGTGGTCATGATGATCACGGTGTTCTTGAAGTCGACCATGCGGCCCTGCGCGTCGGTGAGGCGCCCGTCCTCAAGGATCTGCAGCAGCGAGTTGAAGATGTCCGGGTGGGCCTTCTCGATCTCGTCGAAGAGGACCACCGAGAACGGCCTGCGGCGGACCTTCTCGGTCAGCTGGCCGCCCTCCTCGTACCCGACGTAGCCGGGCGGCGAGCCGAACAGCCGGGAGACCGTGTGCTTCTCCATGTACTCGGACATGTCGAGCTGGATCAGCGAGTCCTCGTCGCCGAACAGGAACTCCGCGAGCGTCTTGGACAGCTCCGTCTTACCGACACCGGACGGGCCGGCGAAGATGAACGAGCCGCCGGGCCGCTTCGGGTCCTTCAGCCCGGCGCGGGTGCGCCTGATGGCCTGGGACAGCGCCTTGATCGCGTCATTCTGGCCGATGACCCGCTTGTGCAGCTCGTCTTCCATGCGGAGCAGTCGCTGCGACTCCTCCTCGGTGAGCTTGAAGACGGGGATGCCGGTCGCGGTGGCCAGGACCTCGGCGATGAGCTCCTCGTTGACCTCGGCGACGACGTCCATGTCGCCGGCCTTCCACTCCTTCTCCCTGGTGGCCTTCTTCGCGAGCAGCTGCTTCTCGTTGTCCCTGAGGGCAGCGGCCTTCTCGAAGTCCTGGGAGTCGATGGCCGACTCCTTCTCCTTGCGCACCTGGGCGATCTTCTCGTCGTACTCGCGCAGGTCCGGCGGTGCCGTCATGCGGCGAATCCGCATACGGGACCCGGCCTCGTCGATCAGGTCGATCGCCTTGTCCGGCAGGAACCGGTCGCTGATGTAGCGGTCGGCGAGCTGCGCGGAGGCCACCAGCGCACCGTCGGTGATGGACACCCGGTGGTGCGCCTCGTAGCGGTCGCGCAGGCCCTTCAGGATCTCGATCGTGTGCGCGATCGTCGGCTCCGCCACCTGGATGGGCTGGAAGCGGCGCTCGAGGGCGGCGTCCTTCTCCAGGTACTTGCGGTACTCGTCGAGCGTCGTGGCACCGATCGTCTGCAGTTCGCCCCGGGCCAGCATGGGCTTGAGGATGGACGCCGCGTCGATCGCGCCCTCCGCCGCGCCCGCACCGACGAGCGTGTGGATCTCGTCGATGAACAGGATGATGTCACCGCGCGTGCGGATCTCCTTGAGCACCTTCTTCAGGCGCTCCTCGAAGTCACCGCGGTACCGCGAGCCGGCGACCAGCGCGCCCAGGTCAAGCGTGTACAGCTGCTTGTCCTTGATCGTCTCGGGCACCTCGCCCTTGACGATCTTCTGCGCGAGCCCCTCGACCACCGCGGTCTTCCCGACGCCAGGGGCGCCGACGAGGACCGGGTTGTTCTTGGTGCGCCGCGACAGCACCTGCATGACGCGCTCGATTTCCTTCTCACGGCCGATCACCGGGTCGAGCTTGCCCTCGCGGGCGCCCTGGGTGAGGTTTCGGCCGAACTGGTCGAGCACGAGCGACGTCGACGGCGCGGCCTCGGTGGAACCGCTCGCCGCCCCAGACGTCGGCTCCTTGCCCTGGTACCCGTGAAGCAACTGGATGACCTGCTGGCGGACCCGGTTGAGGTCCGCGCCCAGCTTGACCAGGACCTGCGCGGCAACGCCGTCGCCTTCCCTGATCAGCCCAAGCAGGATGTGCTCGGTACCGATGTAGTTGTGACCGAGCTGCAGCGCCTCACGCAGCGAAAGCTCAAGCACCTTCTTCGCACGGGGGGTGAACGGGATGTGCCCCGACGGTGCCTGCTGGCCCTGGCCGATGATCTCCTCGACCTGCTGCCGCACCGCCTCAAGGCTAATCCCAAGCGACTCAAGCGCCTTGGCCGCAACACCCTCGCCCTCGTGGATGAGGCCGAGCAGGATGTGCTCCGTGCCAATGTAGTTGTGATTGAGCATCCTGGCTTCTTCTTGCGCCAGGACAACAACCCGCCGCGCCCGGTCGGTGAACCTCTCGAACATGTCGTCGCTCTCCTCACAGCGGGATCCGGCAGGTTTCGGCGTGCCTGCCTGCTCCGCATGGTAGCCGCGTGCCCGACCCTGTACGTAACGCGATATGCGCCAACTATCAGGAGACGTTCCCCGGACTCCGCGTCTTCACCCCATCCAACAGCGCCAATTGGCGGCGTAGTTCCAAGTACGCCACCAGCGAACGCGCTGGCTACGCCGCGAGCGAACACGGCCTGTGGGGGACCGGCGGCGGAGGGCAGCCGCCGGGTTGTCGCCGCTGACCCGCCTAGTGCGCCGCCTCGTACTCGGCGACGATGTTCGCCGGGATACGGCCGCGCTCATTCACCTTGTGGCCGTGAGACCGAGCCCATTCGCGGATTCGCGCGCTCTGCTCGCGGCCGGCGCCGTTGCGCTGGCGACGGCGGCGAACCTGAGCGCCGCCGGATTTACGCGCGTGTTCCACGTACTGAGCAAGCTCAGTGCGCAGCTGGCCCGCGTTGCCTGAACTCAGATCGATCTCATAGGCGAAGCCGTCGAGTCCAAAGCTCACGGTCTCAGTTGCCTCACTACCGTCGATGTCGTCGACCAGTAGCACCTGTACCTTCTGCGCCACGGAGATAGCCCTTCTGCGGAGTAAGTATTTCGGATGCTAAACATATACCCACGTCTTGAGTCACACAATTGCGGGTCGTCTACCTTCTGCCATCAAGATAGCCGTGCGGTGTGATACGACCAACGGCGACAAGCAAGTGAAGGCTCACGTTTTGTATCGGCCAAGTGACGTATCGAACAATGTGCACACACTTGGCATATCACCCAGGCGCCGGGGCTGAGGCCTGTGCGCTATCTCACGGGGATGCCCATACGGGCAACGGTGCGACTAGATAAATCGCAGATGTTGCGAAATGTCAGCTTGTGCCGCGCTCGTGATCGGCGTGTTCGCGCTCTCGTTCGTCCGCCGCCGCGTTGGCTTGCCCGCGGTCGGCTTGGGCGCGCGCCCGGCGTTTTGGCGCGAGTTCCCTGCGCACTAGCGCCCATGCGCCAACCAGAAAGGCGACGCAGACAATCGCCGGCGGGGCGAGCGCGGCGAGATCCTGCAGCATGAAGGTTACCTCGACCTATGTGGCCAGTCGCGGTCAGCCGGGGTGCTGTGCCCGCAATAGCACTCTACCCGCAGGCGCCGACGTCCGATGTTCGGCAGGGAGGGGCGGGACCGGGCGCAACGATGCGCGCAGGGCGCACGCGGATGCGCGGAATACTCTTACAATCGAAGCAGCATGCGGGTGTTTCCAAGCGTGTTCGGCTTAACCCGGTCCAGGTCGAGGAACTCCGCCACACCGTCATCGTAAGAGCGGAGCAACTCGGCGTACACTTCCGGCGAGACCGGCGTCCCGCTGATTTCGGTGAAACCGTGGCTGGCGAAGAAGGACACCGCGAAGGTCAGCACGAAAACGCGGGATACGCCCACCGCCCGGGCCCGGTCAAGCAACTCATCCACGATGAGGTGCCCGATGCCCGCGCCCCGCCTGCGCTCATCAACCGCGACGGTGCGAAGCTCAGCCAGGTCGTCCCACAAAACGTGCAGCGCGCCGCATCCGACAACGGCGCCGTCAGTGGACGCCTCCGCGACGGTGAACTCAAGGATGTCTTCGTAAAGGTTCACCGTGAGCTTCTCGAGCAACCGCCGCGAGCCAACGTTCTGGTCGATCAGCCCGCGGATTTCGGGCACGTCCCGGGTGCGCGCCTGCCTCACTATGTACTCCATCGCGGACCACTGTAGCGCTTTTATACAATCGGACGGCCACGCCGAGTATCGGCAAGGCGGCTCCGAATGCTTCGCCTCGCGACCGCACCGTCACTATCTGGCGTCAACAACCACCGCCATTACCACAATCCGGACAATCCACGCAGGCAAACGATCTCATTGTCATAAACTTAAAACTTCATCTGAGTTAGTTGGCAGCGGCATGGCTATCTAATATCGTGCATCGACGTGCGTACAGTCATCCGACGAGTCGTGCCAGTCGCCGCTGCCGCGGTGACCGTGGCCGTCCTGCTTCAAGGCGGCAGCAGCCAGGCCCAGACAGTCAGCTCAAAGCCGTCACTCAAAGAGTTGGTCGCCCAGGCGACGCAGCTGTCGAATGAAGTCGACTCGCTCGGCCAGCAGTACGACGGACTCAAGATCCAGCTCGCGCACGCCAATTCAGAGGTGAAGATCGCCCAGCAGGCGTCCGCCCGGGCGGACGCGGCCATGGCGGGCAGCCAGAAGGCGGTTGCCCAACTCGCCGCCATGGGCTACATGAACGGCGGCATGGATCCCACGCTGCAAATGCTAACCAGCGGCAATCCCAATCTTTTCCTCAGCCAGGCGTCCACGGTCGAGCAACTCGACGACGAGGCCGGCATGCGGCTCAGCACCCTGCAGAAGGAGCGGCTCGCCGCGGAACGGGCCCAGACGACCGCCAAGGAAGAGATCGCGACCGCCAACGAGCTCCAGTCGCAGATCAACGGCAAGGTCAGCACCATCAACGCCAAGCTGAAGGTCTTGAACAGCTCGGCCATGACCCAGGCGATGGCCGTCTTCGACCAGACGGGCTCCTACCCCAACCTGGTGCTGCCCGAGGCCACCAACGTCGGCACGACGGCACTGCGGGCCGCGCTGACCCAGCGCGGGAAGCCGTACGTCTGGGGCGCGGCGGGCCCGGATTCCTACGACTGCTCCGGCCTGGTCATGTGGGCGTTCGCCCAGGAGGGCATCTCGCTTCCGCACTACACCGGGGACCAGTGGAATTCCGGCATGCACGTTTCCCGGGCCGACCTTGAGCCGGGCGACTTGGTGTTCTTCTTCCCCGACATCAGCCACGTCGGCCTTTACATCGGCAACGGCCTGATGGTCGACGCGCCGAGCACCGGCCAGGTCGTGCAGGTGCAGCCGGTCTTCTGGGACGAGTACGTCGGCGCGGTCCGAATCGCCTAGCTACACAGCGGGGGTACGGGGGCGTCCCCCGGGAGATCACTGCCGGACGAACGGGAACAAGATCGTCTCCCGGATGGTCTCCCCGGTCAGCATGATCATCAGGCGGTCGATGCCCATCCCCATGCCCCCGGTCGGCGGCATGGCGTACTCGAGCGCGAGCAGGAAGTCCTCGTCGAGTTCCATCGCCTCCGGGTCACCGCCGGCGGCGAGCAGCGACTGGGCGGTCAGCCGCTCCCGCTGCACCACCGGGTCCACCAGTTCCGAGTAGCCGGTGCCGAGCTCGGTGCCGAACGTGACCAGGTCCCAGCGCTCGGCGAGCCGCGGGTCGGACCGGTGCTGCCTGGTGAGCGGGGACACCTCGACGGGGAAGTCGCGGTAGAACGTCGGCTCGACGGTTTGCTTCTCCACCAGGCGCTCGTACATCTCCAAGATCACCTGCCCGCGGTTCCACGACGGCTGCAGCGGCACGTCAAGCCGCGCGCACAGCCGCAGCAGGGCCGGCAGCTCGGTGTCGGGCGTGACCTCCTCGCCCGCCGCGAGCGAGATCGCCTCGTGCACGCCGAGCGAGCGCCATTCCCCGCCAATGTCCCACTCGGACCCGTCGGCGCGGCGGATGACCGTCGAGCCGAACGCCGCCAGCGCGGCGTTCTGCACGAGCTCCTTGGTCAGCTCCCCGATCCCGGTGTAGTCCGAGTACGTCTGGTAGGCCTCGAGCATGGTGAATTCGGGGTTGTGGGTGGTGTCCACACCCTCGTTCCTGAAGATCCGGCCGATCTCGAAGACCGACTCGATCCCGCCGACGACCAGCCGCTTGAGGTAGAGCTCAAGGGCGATGCGCAGGTAGAGCCGGGAATCGTAGGCGTTCCCGTGGGTGATGAACGGCCGGGCGTTCGCGCCGCCGTGCAGCCCGGTGAGCACCGGCGTCTCCACTTCAAGGAAACCGCGCGCGATCAGCGTGGACCGGACCGACTGGACCACCGCGGAGCGCGTCTCGGCGAGCCGCCGCGCCTCCGGGTTGACGATCAGGTCAACGTACCGCTGCCTGACCCGCGCCTCGGGATCGGTGAGTCCCGCGTGCTTGTCCGGCAGCGGCCGCAGCGACTTGGCGGTGATCGCGAACGAGTCGGCTAGCACCGACAGCTCGCCGGACCGCGAGGTGATCACCTCGCCGGTCACGCCGACGTGGTCGCCGAGGTCAACGTCCCGCTTCCATCCGGCCAGGGCGTCCTCCCCCACCCGGGCCAGCGAGATCATCACCTGAAGGTCCCCGGTGCCGTCGCGCAACGTCGCGAAGCAGAGCTTCCCGCCGATCCGGGAGAGGATCACCCGGCCCGCGATTCCCACGATCTCGCCGGTGGCCGTGTCCGGCGGCAGCGACCCGTGGGTGGCCCGGACCTCGGCGATGGTCGCGGTCCGCGGGTAGCCCACGGGGTAGGGGTCGATACCGGATGAAAGCATCCGGGAGCGCTTCTCCAGCCGGACGCGCACCTGCTCCGGAACCGCCTCGGGGGGTGCGGGGGATCGTCCCCCCGGGAGACTACTGTCGTCAGCCACGACCGAAGGTTACCGGGGATCACCCTCGGGCAGCGCGCCACTTCCGGCCGGAGTGCCGCCGGGAACGGCGTGGGCGACGTCCGGCCGCGGGCCGGTCCCCATGTTCCGCTCCCAGACGAGGCGCAAGCCGATCAGGGTCAGCCACGGCTCGTGCGCGTCGATGATCGGCACCTCGTCGATGACCAGCGGCGCGAGCCCGCCGGTGGCGATGACGGTCACGGCGCCGGGGTCCTCGGGCGACAGTTCGGCCGTCATCCGCCGGGCGATGCCCTCCACCTGCCCCGCGAATCCGTACACGATCCCGGACTGCAGCGCCTCGACCGTGTTCTTCCCGATCACCCGCGGCGGCCTGGTCAGCTCCACCTTCAGCAGCTGGGCGGCCCGCCTGGACAGCGCGTCCACGGAGATCTCGATGCCGGGGGCAAGCGCGCCGCCGACGAACTCGCCCTTGGCGCTGACCGCGTCGAAGTTGGTCGACGTGCCGAAGTCGACGACGATCGCCGGCCCGCCGTACAGGTGGACGGCGGCGAGCGAGTTCATGATCCGGTCGCTGCCAACCTCCTTGGGGTTGTCCATCCTGATCGGCACCCCGGTCTTCACGCCGGGCTGAACGATCACCGCGGGCACGTCCTCGTAGTACCGGCGGACCATCTCGCGCATCTCGTGCAGCACCGACGGCACCGTGGAGCACAGCGAGATCCCCGCGAGGTCCGACTCCTTGACGACGGTGGACCGCGCGAGCAGGCCGTGCAGCAGAGCGGCGATCTCGTCGGCGGTCCGGTCGGGCACGGTCGCGATCCGCCAGTGCTCGACGATCGAGTCCCCCGCGAACACGCCGAGCACCATGTTGGTGTTCCCGATGTCAATCGTCAGCAGCATGCCCGAACTCCACTATGACGTTGTCGATGAGGCGGGTGGTCCCGACCCGCGCGGCGATCGCGAGCACGGCCGTCCCGCGAAAATCAAGATCATCATCCCGAACGAGGTCGTAGCTCCGCCCGTCCGCCAGCGCTAGGTAGTCCACCCTTGGCGGCGTCCCGGCCGGCGCCTCCATGGCGGCATCGCCGAGCACCGCCCGCGCGGCGGCACGGACTGCGCCGGGACCGCCCTCGGCGGCGGCCGCGCCCGCGGCGAGCGCCCGGTGCAGCACGGGCGCCACGGCCCGCTCCGCCGCGGACAGGTACTTGTTCCTGCTCGACAGGGCGAGCCCGTCGGCGGCCCGCACCGTCTGGACCGCCTCGATACCGATGCCAAGCCCGAAGTCGGCGGACATCCTCCGCACGAGCACCAGCTGCTGCGCGTCTTTCTGCCCGAAGACGGCGGTGTCCGGGCGGACCAGGCTGAAGAGCTTGAGCACGACCGTGAGCACGCCGTGAAAGAACCCGGGCCTGAACTCCCCCTCCAGGATCTCCCCCGTCGGCCCCGGGTCGACCGTGACGAGCTGCTCCTGCGGGTACATCTCGCGGACGGACGGCGCGAACACCAGGTCCACGCCCTCGGCCTCGCAGGCGGCCAGGTCGGCGTCCAGGGTGCGCGGGTACTTGTCGAGGTCCTCGTTCGGCCCGAACTGGAGCGGGTTGACGAAGATCGAGACCGCGACCGAGCCGGCCGGACCGGCCAGCTCGCGGGCCCGGCGCAGCAGCGCCAGGTGCCCGTCGTGCAGCGCCCCCATCGTGGGCACGAGTATCACGGGAGCGGTGAGTTTCTCGCGAGCGGCGGCGAGCTCGCCCCGGGTGCTGGTGATGATCATCGGTGGTCTCCGAGCACGCCGAGCAGCCGTTCGGCGTCGTCGGCGCTGAGCAGTCCGGCGGCCAGCGCCCGGTCGGCGGTGAGCCGGGCCAGCGCGCGGTAGGCGGGCAGCGCGGCGGGCTCAGCCGCGGCGATGGCCGCGACGTGCGCGGCCACCGTGCCCTCGTCGCCGCGCGCCACCGGTCCGGTGAGGCCGGCGTCACCGAATCGCAGCGCGTTGTCGAGGGCGGCACCGAGGAGCGGGCCGAGCATCCGGTTCGGGTGCTCCGCCCCCGCGTCCCGCAGCAGGCTCGCGGCCTCGGAGACCAGCGTGACCAGGTGGTTGGCGGCGAAGGCGAGCGCGGCGTGGTACAGGGCGCGGTTCTCCTCGGCGATGAACACCGGCTCGCCGCCCATCTCGATCACGAGGGCCTCGGCGGCCGGGCGGAGCGGGTCCGGCGCGGTCACCCCGAAGCTGACGCCCTTGATCCGGTCCACGTCATCCTCGCGGCCGGCGAACGTCATGACCGGGTGCAGCGCGAGCGGCAGCGCGCCCGCGCGGGTCGCCGGGTCGAGCACCCGGATGCCGTGCGTGCCGCTCGCGTGCACGAGGAGCCGTCCCGCGTAGGGCGCGTCGATGGCGGCGAGCCCTTCCACGAGTCCTGGAAGCACGTCGTCGGGCACGGTCAGCAGCACCAGGTCGGCATCGTCGAGCACGTTCGCCGGGTCGGTGAGCCTGGCCCGGGGGAAGTACTCGCCGACCCTCCGCTTGGACCGCTCGGAAACCGCCGCGGCCGCGGTCACCTGATGCCCCGCCCGCGAGAGGGCCCGCGCCAACGCGGTCCCCGCCCGGCCCGGACCGATTATTCCGACCCGCAACCGGGCCGGGTGTTCACTAGTTCCAGTCTCCACGAGTACCGGACTGCCCCTTCTTACGCTGGCCAACGCCCCGACAAGGATAGTCCCCCGCCGCCGCGCCGCCACCAGCCTCCGGCTGCCCGCACCCACGCCGCTCACGCAGCCCACGCGCCCCGCGCGGCCCAGCCCCAACACCGCAAGGCTGGCCTTGTGTCACACGAGGCCAGTAAGCGTCCTGACCCCGTGGCACCCACGGCCAGATTTTCCGGGGTCGGGGCGCCACAAGGCCGATAGAGCAACCCGTGTGGCACACAAGGCCACTCCGGAGTGGCCTTGTGTGCCACACGGCCCAATATGAAGTTGGCCTTGCGTGCCACAAGGCCATGCGACAGGCACGCGCCGCTGGCACCAACGGTGGCAGTGGTGGCCAGTGGTGCTAGTGGGATGGTGCTAGTGGTCGCCAGTGGTGCTAGTGGTGGCCAGTGGGCGGTGGTGGCCGGTGGGCTAGTTGTGGAACGGGGACTGGCGGGGCGGTGGCGGGACGTCGTCCTCGTCGCTGTCCGGGCCTCCGGGGACGCGGCAGCAGTACTCAAGGAACAGGGCCGCGGCCAGCAGGACCAGGCAGGCGCCGAATGACAGGCTCGCGTCGACGAGGTCGGCGCGCGGAGTGGGCGCGCCGGTCATGTCCGACAGGTAGATCATGAAGCCCACGCAGATCCCGGCGAGCAGCGCGGCGGTCTGCGAGCTCGCCTTGGCGAGGGCCACCATCCGGGCGACGAACAGCGGCGGGGCGGGCCGGGCTCCCCGCTTCCCGAGGATGCGCGCCCGCAGGTCCCGGCCGAGCCAGGCCTCCGCGGCCGCCGCGATCAGCAGGGCGGGCACCCCGGTCCAGGTGAGCGGCGGCAGGCTGGCGTAGACAGCGTCGAGCACCGCCCAGGTCACGGCCGCGGCGAGGACGATGACCAGCGCCAGCGTCCTGGCCCGGGTCGGCTTCACGATTCCGCCTCCTGAAGGACGAGGGGCACCCCGGACCGGCGGATACCCGTCTGGCCGGTATGGGCAAGCAGGTCAGCGACCGGGCCCCAGCCGGGGAGCACCGCGCCGGGGTCGACGTCGTGCCACGGGGCAAGGACGAACGCGCGCTCGTGCGCCCGCGGGTGCGGCAGTATCAGCGCGGCGTCGTCCTCGTCCGCGCGGGCGGGCATGATACGGTCGCGGTTTTTGCGATCATGTTCGCCCGCGCGGACAGCGGGGGGTACGGGGGGTCGTCCCCCCGGGGGATAACTGCGCTCGCCGGCCACGGTGATGATGTCGATGTCGAGGGTGCGCGGCCCCCAGCGCACCACGCGAATCCGGTCGAACGCCGCCTCGATCTCGTGCAGCTCGTCGAGTAGCTCGCGCGACGGGATGGTCACGTCGGCCAGCACGACGGCATTGAGGTAATCCGGCTGCGGCGGCCCGCCAACCGGGACCGTTTCGTAGACCGGCGACACACCAGTCAGCCGAACCCCCTCGATGCCCGCGATGGCGTCCACGCCACCCTGGAGTATGTCGTGCCTGTCCCCGAGGTTACCGCCTAGCGCGAGAACGGCCTGCCGGGCCTTCATGAGCGGCCCCTCACGAGCGGCCGGCGGCCCGGTAAGCGGCGGCCACCCGGACGGCCGCCACGTTGGGCGGGACGTCGTGCACCCGGACGCACCACGCCGCCCCGGCCGCCGCCGAGATCGCGGTGATGGCGGCCGTCGCCGCGTCGTTCTCCCGGAACGGGCGCGGATCGGCCCCGTCGGAGTCGAACAGCCGGCTGAGGTGCCGCTTGCGGGAGGCCCCGACGAGGACGGGGAACTCGCGCCCGCCGATCGCGGCCAGTTCGCGCAGTCCGGCGAGCAGCTGCCAGTTATGCGCGTCGGGCCCGGAGACGGCCGGGTTCTTGCTGAACCCGAGGCCAGGGTCGAGCACGATCATGGACGGGTCGACTCCCTCCGCCGTCACCGCCTCGATGCGCTGGGCCAGCTCGTCGTGCACCTCACGGACCACGTCGGCGTAGATGGCCCGTGAGCTCATGTCGTGGCTGTGCCCCCGCCAGTGCACCACCACGTAGGGAATGCCGGCCTTCGCCACCAGCCGGGGCATGTACGGGTCGGCGAGTCCGCCGCTCACGTCGTTGACCAGGCTGACCCCCGCCTCGAGGGCCCACTCGGCCACCTGCGCGCGCATCGTGTCCACGCTGACGACCGCCCCGGCGCGGACCAGCTCGGTGATGACCGGCTTGATCCGGCGCAGCTCCTCATCCGCGGGGACGCGCTGCGCGCCGGGCCGCGTCGACTCGCCGCCGACGTCGACGATGTCGGCGCCCTGGGCGATCAGATCGAGTCCGTGCTCGACCGCGGCCGCCGCGTTGAACCATAGCCCGCCGTCCGAGAACGAGTCGGGCGTCACGTTGACGACTCCCATGACCAGGCAGCGGCCCGCGGCGGCCGATCCGGCGAGACCAGGCAGATTGACCATAACGGGAATGGTAGTCACGTTACCGGGCCTTTCCATCGGGCGTACCGCGGAAGAAGCAGGCCGGCGATAGGGGTCGCACCCGGGCGGTCAGGCGGACAGCTGCCGCTTCGCCGCCGCGCCCCGGGTACCGTAACGCACCCTTCGCAACCCGAGCCGGCGGCCGATCCGCCGCGCGTACCACCGCACTTCCAGCCGGGGCCAGACCAGGAAGGCCTCCGCTTCGAGGGCCGCGATCGCGATGCGGGGCACGTCCCGGCCGCCTGGGTAGACGAAGAAGCGCGGCTCCCACACCGGGGAGAACTTCGCGTTGAACTTGTAGAGCGACTCGATCTGGAACCAGCGCGACAGGAACACCAGCAGGCCGCGCCAGGCCTTGAGCACCGGCCCGGCGCCGATCCGCTCACCGCGCTCGAGCGCCGCCCGGAACATCGCGAAGTTCAGGGACACGCGCTTGACCCCGAGCCCCGGCGCGGCCTTGATGGCCTCCACGATCAGGAAGTCGTTCAGTCCGGCCTGGGCCGTCTTGTCGCGCCGCATCAGGTCGAGGGAGAGCCCGTCGGTCCCCCAGGGCACGAAGTGCAGGATGGCCCGCAGTTCGCCATTCTCCTTGGCGGTGACCAGGACGCAGTTCTCGTCGCCGGGGGCGCCGAGGCGGCCGAGGGCCATGGAGAAGCCGCGCTCGACCGTGGAGCCCCGCCAGCTGTCGGCCTCCTGGATGACCTCGTCAAGCTCCTGCCGGGGAATGTCGCCGACCCGGCGGACCTCGGCCGCGTAGCCGTTCTTGGCGACGCGGTTGACCATCTGCCTGACGTTGCGCATCGGGCGACCGGAGAGGCTGAAGTCCGCGACGTTGACGATGGCCTCGTCGCCCAGCTCGAGCGCGGCCAGGTCACCCTCCCGGCACCAGACCTCGGCGCCGAGCTCGCTGCAGCCCATCACGGCGGGGCGCCACGCGTGCCGCGCCGCCTCGGTGAGGAACTCGGCGATGGCACCCGGCCACGCCTCCGGGTCGCCGAGCGGGTCACCGGAGGCGAGCATCACGCCCGCCACCACGCGGTAACAGATGCCGGCCTTGCCCGAGGGCGACCAGATCACGCTCTTGTCGTCGCGCAGGGCGAAGTAGCCGAGGGAGTCCCGGTCTCCCTGCTTGTCGAGCAGCTCGCGGATCTTTACGGCGTCTTCGGCGGCGAGCCGGGCGCGCGGCCGGGCCGAGCGGAAGAACAGGTAGGCGGTAACGACCAGCGTGAACGCGCCGAGCCCGCTGGTCAGCAGGTGGTAGAGGTCACCGCGGGCATCGGCGGCCCACTGGACGCTCGGCCCGTAGACGCCGACGAGCTCGTACAGCACGTCCTGCAGCCGCTGGGTGATCGTGTAGCTGCCGGCCAGCGGCCCGATCGCCAGGTAGCCGAGGCCGATCGCGAAGTCCATGACGACGAGGCCCACGAAGACCCGCAGCGCGGTCCACCGGCTGCGCGGGTCACCGATCGCGTAGAAGTCATCGTGCCGGTAGAGGAGGGCAGCGAGCAGGACGACCGCCACGATGGTGGAGATCGAGGCGATGTGCGGGAAGTGCAACGGGAAGTGCATGGAATGGATGACGATGTCGAACACGAGCAGCGCGATCACCGCTTGCCAGGCACGCCGCTTGCGCCGCCGCAGCCCGCGCGCGAGCATCAGCAGCAGCAGGCCGATGATCACGTCCGAGGTGCGGGTGACGTTCGTGAGCGTCCCCGGCACGACGGCGTTGACCTTGTGCAGCTTCTGCACGACGGCGCTCTGGGGCAAGTGGGATTGGAAGACGGCGACCACGTCGGATAGGCCGATGAGGAATGTGAGAAGCGAGGCGACGACGGGAATCCACGTCAGTCGCTTGACTTCCTTCCGCTCCGCCGAGGAGTCGTTGTCAACCCGCGCCTCCGCGCGCCCGATACGACGGCGGTTTTTGCCATCGGGCGCGTCGTCAGGGGGTACGAGGGGGCGTCCCCCCGGGTGTGCAGAGTTCTCGCTCATCCCAAATCTCTTGTCAGGCCCCGGATCACGGACTAGCAGCGTAGTCATGACAAGCCTGCCACGCGCCGATCCCGTGATTTGCTAAAGATTCTGCACAATCCCATGGCTTCCCGCGCCGCACCGCGAGCAGCGCCGGCCGCGCAGGTTTCCATCACAGACAACGTACCTCCAACCACCCTCAGCCGACTGAACGAGCGGTAAAGACAAGTCGGCCAATTCATAAGACGCTGGAGAGTCGCGAACGGTTCGAACAATTCCGGCGGTTTTTCCGCTGCCCCGGCAGAAGGCGGCTAAACCCGGACATATTACCCAGGAAATACGGAGGAACCTCCGGATTTCTGCTTCTTACCTATTCCCGAAGAGCAGCGACATCGCCTCGGCGCGGGTCCGCGCCTCCTTGCGGAAGATGCCGCGGACGGCGGAGGTCACGGTCGTCGCGCCCGGCTTGCGCACCCCGCGCATCGACATGCACAGGTGCTCGCACTCAAGCACCACGATCACGCCGCGGGGCTCGAGTATCCGCATCAGCGCGTCGGCCATCTGGGAGGTCATCCGCTCCTGCACCTGCGGGCGCCGGGCGTAGACGTCCGCCAGCCGCGCCAGCTTGGACAGGCCGGTGATCTCGCCCTTCGCGTTCGGGATGTAGCCGATGTGCGCCTTGCCGAAGAACGGCACCAGGTGGTGCTCGCACATGCTGTAGACCTCGATGTCCCGCACCAGCACGATCTCGTCGTGCTCGGCGTCGAAGACCGTGGTGAGCACGTCCTCGGGCTCCTGCCGGAGCCCGGCGAACTGCTCGGCGTACATCCGGGCGACCCGGGCCGGGGTGTCGATAAGCCCGTCCCGGTCCGGGTCCTCGCCGACCGCGAGAAGTATCTCGCGGACGGCACGCTCGATCCGCTCCTGGTCGACCGGCTTCTTGGCAGGCAGCAGCAGATCCGCCTGCGGCTCGTCGAATGTGGACTGCTCAGCCGCAGGCACTTCGCTCATACGGCCGCCTCGCTGACGCTCGGAGTCCGCATTCGCGGACGCACTGTGCTTGCCGATTCGCTCGCAAGCTCGCTCAATGCAATTCCCTTAGTCGTTAACCTCGCCGTCGTGCCCGTAGCCGAGCACCTGGCCGTTCGCCGGCCCCGGGAGGCCGTCGATTCCGGAGCTCGCGGCCAGCGCCAGCTCCTTCGGCGACATGATCGGCGGGCGGTCGGACGGCAGGCGCTTCCCGTAGCCGGTGTAGGTGCCGCGAATGGGGCGCTTCTGCACGGGGGCGAAGACCTCAAGCACCTGCTTGCGGGACAGCGTCTCGTGCTCGAGGAGCTGGAGCACGAGGTTGTCGAGGACGTCGCGGTACTCGACGAGCACCTCCCACGCCTCGTCGTGCGCGGCCTCGATCATCCGCTTGATCTCCTCGTCGATCGCCGAGGCGATCTCCTCGGAGTAGTCCCGGCTGTGCGACCGGTCCATGCCGAGGAACGGCTCAGCGTCGCCGCTGCCGAACTTCCGCGCGCCGAGCCGCTCGCTCATGCCGTACTCGGTGACCATGCCGCGGGCGATCTGGGTGGCCTTGTCGATGTCGTTGGCGGCACCGCTCGTCGGCTCGTGGAAGATCAGCTCCTCCGCGGTCCGGCCGCCGAGCAGCATCGCGAGCTGGTCCTGCATCTCGGCCCTGGTGCTGAGGAACTTGTCCTCGGTCGGCAGCGCCTGGGTGTAGCCGAGCGCGCGGCCGCGGGGAATGATCGTGACCTTGTGCACCGGGTCGGCGTTGGCCATCGCGTGCCCGACCAGGGCGTGGCCGCCCTCGTGGTACGCGATCATCTTCCGCTCCTTCTCCGACAGCAGCACGCTCTTGCGCTCGGGGCCGGCCATCACGCGGTCGATGGCCTCTTCGAGCGCGGCCATGTGGACCTGCTTGCCGTTCTTCCGCGCGGTCAGCAGGGCCGCCTCGTTGATCACGTTGGCGAGGTCCGCGCCGGTGAAGCCGGGGGTCCGCCGGGCGATGATGTCCAGGTCGGCGTCGGACGCCAGGGGCTTGCCGCGGGCGTGCACCTTGAGGATGCCCCGGCGGCCGGTCAGGTCGGGCTGCGCCACAACGATCTGCCGGTCGAACCGGCCCGGGCGCAGCAGCGCCGGGTCAAGGATGTCCGGCCGGTTGGTGGCGGCGATCACGATCACGCCGCCCTTGGTGTCGAACCCGTCGAGCTCGACGAGCATCTGGTTCAGCGTCTGCTCCCGCTCGTCGTGCCCGCCGCCGAGGCCGGCACCGCGGTGCCGGCCCACGGCGTCGATCTCGTCCACGAACACGATCGCCGGGGCGTTGGCCTTCGCCTGCTCGAACAGGTCGCGAACCCGGGAGGCGCCGACGCCGACGAACATCTCGACGAAGTCGGAACCTGAGATCGAGTAGAAGGGGACGCCCGCCTCGCCCGCGACCGCCCGGGCGAGCAGCGTCTTCCCGGTGCCAGGCGGGCCGTACAGCAGGACGCCCTTGGGGATCTTGGCGCCGATGGCCTGGAACTTCGCGGGGTTCTGGAGGAACTCCTTGATCTCCTGGAGTTCCTCGATGGCCTCGTCCGCGCCGGCCACGTCCGCGAAGGTGGTCTTCGGCGTGTCCTTGGTGATCAGCTTGGCCCGCGACTTCCCGAAGTTCATCACCCGGGACCCGCCGCCCTGCATCTGGCTCAGCAGGAAGAAGAAGAACAGCGCGATGATCAGGTAAGGGACAAACGTCTCGAGGATGGAGAGCAGCGCGCTCGACCGGGGGATCTGCACGTCGTAGCCGCCGGTCAGCTGGCCCTTGTCGTACTCCGACTGGAGCAGTTGCTGCAGCTGCTGGCCCTGGCCGGTGATGAAGTCGGCCTGGTACTGCTGGCCGCCCGTCGTCGTGACCTGGATCGTCTGGTTCTTGTCGGTGAGCACGGCGGACTTGACCTTGCCCTGCTCGATCAGCTGGACAACCTTGCCCGTGTCGGCCGCCTGGTAGCTGCTACCGGAGTTGGCCCAGCCCAGGGTGATCGTTATCACCAGCACCGCGAGCAGCACAAGCAGTAGCGGTCCGCGGAAAAAGCGCTTCAATTCCATTGTGAGCGACCCCCTCGGCCCGGGGCCGTTCCCTCCTGACCAGCCTCACGTACCGCCGACCACCGGCGGCACTGCCATGCCTGCTCCGCACCGTCGGCCGGCGGTGCCGGCCGCGCACAACGCATAGTGATTACCTGACGGTACATCAACGTTTTCCTCAGCGGGATGTGTTCCCCCCGTACACTTCCGGGGCCAGCGTCCCGATGAATGGAAGGTTACGGTAGCGCTCCGCGTAGTCCAGCCCGTAGCCCACCACGAACTCGTCGGGGATCTCGAACCCGGTGTAAGCGACCTCCACGTCCATCTGCACCGAGTTCGGCTTGCGCAGCATGGCGGCGATCGCCACCGACGCCGGGTCACGCGACTTCAGGTTGCTCACCAGCCACGACAGCGTCAGCCCGGAGTCGATGATGTCCTCGACGATCAGCACGTGACGCCCGCTGATGTCCGCGTCGAGGTCCTTCAGGATGCGGACCACGCCGGAGGACTTGGTGCCGGAACCATAGGAGGAGACGGCCATCCAGTCCATCTCGACGGGCAGGTGGATGGCGCGGGCGAGGTCCGCCATCACCATCACCGCCCCCTTCAGCACGCCGACGAGCAGCAGTTCGCGGCCGGCGTAATCGGCGTCGATCCGCGCCGCCATCTCGGCGGTCCGCCGGGTGAGCTGCTCCTGGGTGATGAGCACCTCTTTCAGCGCCGGCCCCATGTCAGCGGCGTCCATCGGCCAAACCCCTCTCAATGACGTGCGCGCATAAACCGTTAACGGCACCGTTAACAGTTAGCGCCCGCTCGAACAAGACCTCGCCAGAGCGCCGCGCCGCCCGGACTCCACCGGGCAGGTCGACGCCTCGCTGCCCGTGCCAGTCGGTCACCAGTTCCTCGACGCGCGCGACGTGCGCCGCGCTCAGCGCCCCCGCGGGGCACCCCGCCGCCAGGGCGGCCGATCGCAGCACCCGGGTCCGCAACGCGGCCGGCAGCCCCGCGAGGGAAGCGGCGGACAGGGGACTGTCATCACGCTCCCGTTCGGATGCCGCGATTTTCTCCAGCACCTCGGCATCGTCCCGCAGTTGGCCGGCGGTCCGCGCGAGCGCCTCCGCCACCCCGGGCCCCAGGGCCGCCTCAAGCGCGGGCAGGGCGTCGAGCCGGACCCTGACCCGGGCGAACCGCCGGTCGGCATTGTGCGGGTCTGACCACACCGGCAGCTCAAGCGCGGCGCACGCCGCGGCCGTGACCGGCCTGCGCACGCCGAGCAGCGGCCGGAAGAACAGGCCGCGGCGGGGCGGCATCCCCGCCAGCGATCGCGGCCCCGACCCCCGGGCCAGGCCGAGCAGCACCGTCTCCGCCTGGTCGTCGAGCGTGTGGCCGAGCAGCACCGCCGCGGCGCCGACATCGGCCGCGGCCTCCTCGAGCGCGGCGTAGCGGGCCGCCCGCGCGGCCGCCTCCGGGCCGCCAGGCCCGGCCACGGTCACGGTCACGGCGCGCACCGGGTCGAGGCCGAGGCCGCGCAGCGTGGCCGCCACCTGGGCCGCCCGGTCAGCGGAACCCTCCTGCAGCCCGTGGTCGACGGTGACCGCGCCCGCGCGCAGCCCCGTCCGGGGCGCGACGAACGCGAGCGCCGCCGCCAGGGCCAGCGAGTCCTGGCCGCCGGAGCACGCGGCGAGCACGAGGTCACCCGGCGCCAGGCCGGCGAGCGCGGCGCGGACGGCGTTCCGCACGGCCGCGACCGCCGGGGGGAGGGCTCCGCCCACGGTCAAGCGACCCGCTCAAGCCATTCGCGCGGGTTCGCCAGCTCGGCCCGGGTCGGGAGCGTCTCTGGCGAGGTCCACACCTTGTTGAACCCGGCCATCCCCGCTTCGTCGACCACCGTGGTGACGAATCGTGAGCCCTGCTCGTACTGCTTCATCTTCAGGTCGATGCCGAGGAGGCGGCGGAAGATCTGCTCGAGACGGCCCGCCGAGCCGCGTCGCTGGGAGAACTTCTCCCTGATGTCCTCCACCGTCGGCACCACGCGCGGGCCGACCGCGTCCATGACGTAGTCGCCGTGTCCCTCGACCAGCGTCATCACGGCGGTCAGCTTGTCGAGGAGCGCCCGCTGGGCCGGGGTTTGCATGGCCTCGATCAGGCTCTCGGTCTCGCCGCCGCGCACCGCGCCGGCGACCGCGGTGGCGGCCGAGCGCATCCGGTCGAGGATGGCCCCCGCGTCCAGGTCGGAGGCGAGCAGGAACTCGGTCATCATGCCCTGCACGTAGCCGCGCAGCCAGGGCACCGAGGTGAACTGCACCCGGTGCGTCTCCTCGTGCAGGCACACCCAGCGCCGGAAGTCATGCGGGTCCACGCCGAGCTCGCGCTCGATCATGACGATGTTCGGCGCGACCAGGGTGAGGCGGCCGACGCTAGCACCGGTGCCGTTCGCGGCCGCGCCGCTGTTCGCGTTGCCGTTGCCGTTCACGCCGTTGGCCGCGGGGCCTCCCTCGCCTGGCGGCAGGAACAGCTCGTACTGGCCGAGTACGCGGGAAGACAGGTACGCGAGGATCAGCCCGGCCTGCATGCCGGTGGCCCGCGACCCGATCGTGCCGAAGACCGATCCGGCCGCGGGCACGGAGCTGCTCCGTTCGGCGAGCTTCTCCGCGAGGGGCTCGAGTACCACCCGGAACCCGCCGACGTTGGCCTTGATCCAGCCGGGGCGGTCAACCACGGCGACCGGGCCGACGGCGCCCTGGCTCGTCAGCCCAGTCAATTCGCGGACTGGCTGCTGGACAACGGCGGTCAGGCCGCGCAGTTCCGCCACCACCGCGCGGGCGTCGGCGAGGCTGACTTGCGGTCCCTGCCTTGCGAACCGGACGCCGGTGGAGATCGCCACGTCCCAGTCGATCATCTGTGCGCTGCTCACAGTCCTACCGTACGTGCTCGCTGATGGTAGTGGGAGTGCCCGGCTCACGAACACCCGCACGTGGCCAGGCCGGCGGCGGCCGCGTCGATCGCGTTGGCGGCCTGCTGTAGCTGGTTAGCACTGGGCACCTGCGGTGCCATGATCGCGAAGATCAGCAGGTCACCGGACTGGTCGGAGACCAGCCCGGCGAGGGTCGCGACCGTGGCGAGGTTGCCGGTCTTGGCCCGCACGACCCCGCGGGCCGTGCCTCTGCCTGACCCGCCGATATCACCGAAGACGCTGCCGCCGGCGGAAAGCGTGCCGCTGAAGCCCGCCACCGGGAGCCCGGTGACGGCCCCGCGCAGCTTCGGCGTGCTGGCGGCCAGCTTGAGCACGCGGATCAGCGTCTCCGGCGCTATCGCGTCCTGGGGCGACAAGCCGCTGCCGTCGACCAGGCTGACCGGTGTCGTGATGCCGAGCCGCCGCAGCTCGGCCTGCTCCGCGCGGGCAGCGCCGGTGAACGTGGCGGGCAGGCCGTGGGCGATCGCCACCTGCCTGGCCAGGTTCTCCGCGATCACGTTGTTGGACTCTTGCAGCATCTGGTCGACGATCGCGACGAGCGGCGGCGAGCTGACCGTGGCGAGCACCGGGGCGGATGCGGGAGCCGCGCTCTCCCCGGGCGGCCCGGTGACCGTGATCCCGTCGCGCGCGAGCAGGGCCGCGAACGCCGCGGCGGTCAGGCCGGCCGGGTCGGTCGTCCGGGGGTGGAAGTTGAGGGCGTCGTCGTCGTCCTCGAGCGCGCCGCCTGGCGCCAGCCGGCCCTGGTCGGCCTCGAGGGCGACGATCGGCGTGACGTTCCCGGTGGAGATGAGGTCGTTGGTCCACCCTTGCGCCATATCGGGCCCGCTGTACAGCGCGGTGTCATAGCCTAGCCGCACGGAGTGGCGCCCCTGGGCCTTGAGCGCGCGCGCGGTGCCCGCCGCGAGCTGAGCGAGGGTGGCCGGACGCGGGTAATCGGAGGAGGGGTATCCATTCACGGCGAGCGTCGGGTCACCGCCGCCCACCAGTACCACGGTGTCGCCCGCGAGGCGGACGGTCGTGCTGAACCGCGCGTTGGGGCCGAGCACCGCGAGCGCCGTCACCGCGGTCACGACCTTGGTGGTGGACGCCGGGGTGGCGGGTGTGCCCGCGTTGGCCGAGTAGAGCACCTGCCCGCTGCCCGCGGCGGCGACCTCGATGCCGACGCCGGGACCGGTCGCGCCGGCCGGGAGCGCCGCGCCGAGCATGCTGGCGAGGCCGGCGGCGGTGGGCGACGAGGTAGCCTGCACTCGCCGGTCGAGCGTCCCCAGGGGGGCGAGCACCGGTGTGGCGTTCACCACAGCGCGCGTCGCGGCGACGGGGACGTGCAGTCGCGCCAGGCGCGGCGGGAGCATGCGGGCCACGACGAGCCCGGCGGCGAGCGTGAACACGTTGAGCAGCGCCAGCGCGGCCAGGGCCGTGGTCCGGGTACGGCGCACGAACATACCTTTCGCGGGATGCGGGTGGGCACAGCTTAGGGCCTGCCCCGTGGGCCGCGTCGTCCCTGGCCCAAGGACCCGCCGTCCGGTTGCACAACAGTGACCGGCGACAATGGAGTAAATCAGCAACTAACGCTTGGAGTGAACATGGACGTCGAGGTAGTCATCGAAATCCCCCGCGGCCAGCGGAACAAGTACGAGGTCGATCACGAGACCGGCCGGATCAGGCTTGACCGCATGCTGTTCACCTCGACCAGGTACCCCGCCGATTACGGGTTCATCGAGGACACCCTGGGCGGAGACGGCGACCCGCTTGACGTCCTCGTGCTGCTTGAGGAGCCGACGTTCCCCGGCTGCCTGGTGACCGCCAGAGTTATCGGCATGTTCCAGATGACCGACGAGAAGGGCCCGGACGACAAGGTCCTCTGCGTGCCCGCGGGCGACCCGCGCATGGAGCACTACCAGGACATTACCGACGTGCCGGAGTTCGACCGGCTGGAGATTCAGCACTTCTTCGAGGTCTACAAGGACCTGGAGCCGGGCAAGTCCGTCGAGGGCTCGCACTGGTCGGACCGCGCCTCGGCCGAGGCGGAGGTGGAGCGCTCGCGCAAGCGCTTCGTCGAGCACGCGAGCATCTAACGACCAGCCCGAAACCAAGATCAGCCCGAACGGGTGCGTGTTCCAAGTGGGCCGCGCCCGTTTCTCGTCTCTGCGAGTTCTCGTCTTCGCGGGCGGGCCTGATACGATCGCGGTTTTTGCGATCAGGCCCGGTTTTGCGATCAGGCCCGGTCGTGAAGACAGCCGGGGGGTACGGGGGGCGTCCCCCCGAGGTTAACTGCGTTCGGGATGCTCCGCTTTCTTGAGGATTTCTCCCGCCCGGGCGCAGATCTTCGCGTGCGCGTCGCGGAGCGTTTCGCCGCCGAGCCCGGCCAGCCCGGCGGAAACGCCGATGGCCGCCCGCGCCGCCGTCGCGGCCTGCGCCAGGCGGCCCGCCTCGGCGTGCAGGGTCATGGACCTGACCGCGGCGGCCGCCCAGTCCGGGGCGGCCAGTTGCAGGTAGCGGGGGGCCGCCACCAGCCAGCCGGGGACGTCGAACCCGGTCCCGAGCCGGTCGAGCACGTCGGCCGCGAGCTGCAAGGCCGGCCTCCGTCTCGGCGATGCCGTCCTCGTCCATCCCGGTCTTGAGCAGGCAGCCGCCAAGGTGAAAGCGCGCCCGCGCCAGGCCGAGATCGCGCTCCTCCTGGTCGGCGGCGGGCGCCTTGAGGTACATGCCGACGACCTCGTGCAGCAGGCCGATCGCGTCCGGCGTGCTGCCCGCCGCGTCTGACGCGAGGGCGATCCTGGTGAGCACGTCGATCCGCGGCACCTCGTAGGCCATGGGATCCGTCTCCGCCAGGGCCGCGTAGTGCCCGGCCGACTCGGCGAGCATGGCGATGGCCTGCCACCCGCTGCCGCCGTACCTGGCGTGCGCGCACAGCGCCGCGGCGAGTTCCGGCTGGTGCCGCGTCGGGTCGGCGGTGCCCGCGCAGAGCTCGCGGCTGATCAGCAGCGCCTGCCCGGAGTGCCCGGCCGCCTTGTCGTGGCTGCCCTGCAGCGCGGCCCTGATCGCCTCGCCGAGGTGAAAGTCATACCGGCGCTCGAGGGTGCTCTGCCGCAGTGCTTTCCGGTCCGGGGCTCTCCGGCCGGACGCC
This sequence comes from uncultured Actinomycetota bacterium, assembly GCA_963767685.1. GTDB lineage: Bacteria > Actinomycetota > Actinomycetes > Streptosporangiales > Streptosporangiaceae > Trebonia. The sequence goes on along the minus strand of CAVYEZ010000019.1, from coordinate 664,448 downwards.
GGGCGGGCCGAGGGATGGTGAGCTGACCGCTCGTGCCGGGCCAAGAACATGCCGCGAAACCTCTCACCGCTAAAACCGCGCCGAACGACCCCTACCAAGATCGTGACATAACGCCGTGTAACAGGCAATACACGGAATGAGACTGTTTTGCGGCAAAGGCCGTACTAGCGGGGAAATTGCCGATTAACGCGAAGAAAGGAATTCTGTGCTGCTTATGTGACTGGACGTAAGGCGTGCCGGCCGCCGTCGGCCTCGGCCGCCCGCGCGTCGGCCTCGGCGCTCCCCGTCGCCTGCGCGGTGCGGACCACGAGCTCGTGGAAGTCGGCGGTCCGGCCGAAGGTCTCCCCCACGCTGTGCCCGGCTAGCAGGGCCTGATAGGCCTGGTAGCGGCTCAGCTCCCACTCCTGGCCGCGCGGCGGCAGCGTCGCCACGGTCGGCTCGGGCAGTGACCGCCACGTCCATTCGGTGATCGGCGCGTCACCGCCCGCCGCGTCGTCCACGCAGGGCTGGATGAAATCGGCGTGATCGGCGTGGTAGCCCATCCGGTTCCGCACGAACCGCAGGCCGGCGAACGTGGTCTCCGTCGCCGCGCGCTCGGCGTCGGGCAGCCCGTCAAGCGCGGCGTCGTAGACGTCCGGGTAGTGCCTGACCAGCGTCGCGTCCACGATCGTGACCCACCAGACCGCCTCGCCGATCACGGCGAACGCCTGCGCCCGGTCGCTGGCCCGGACCCGGCCGAGCCGCCGGGTGGTGTCGTGCATGGCGGTGATGGCCCAGCGCAGCGCGCTCGTCCCGGTGTCCTGGGGGCTCCGCTGCGCACTCGCCCAGTTCTCGCTTCCCCACTTCTGCTGGGCTCCGCTGGTCTTGTTCCAGTTTTCCCGGTTCCAGGACACCCGGCAGCGCGCCGAGCAGAAACGGGCGTGCTCACGCTTCGGCTCGAATTCCCGGCGGCAGCGCTCGCACTGCCTAGTCTCCGCCATCCGGTCATGTTACGCGTAACACGCGGTGCCCCCTAGGATCGGTGGTCGAACATCGGCGGAACAATAGGTAACCGACCGGAAACCCAATTCCCACGCGGGAAGCCTGTGGCGAGCCGTCCGGCCACGCAGAGTATCTGAACTAGGGTAGAAAACTGGGCAGATCCGTGCACCATTCTTGCCGCGGACGGGAATACTTTGGATGCCGGCGCGGAGCACGGCGCCCTATGAGCCAGACTTAGACTTGCAAGGTTGGCAGCAAGGAGGACCGGTGGACAACACCGAAGGAGTGCTGAGACGGGCACCCCTGTTTGACGGGCTCGACGATGACGGCGCTCGGATTCTCCGCAGGCAGATGGCGGAAGTAAAGCTCTCCCGGGGTGAGCACCTGTTCATGGAGGGCGATGACGGTGACGCCCTGTACGTGGTGATCGATGGCAAGATGAAGCTCACCCGGGCCGCCGCCGACGGCCGCGAGAACTTGCTGAGCGTCATCGGGCCTGGTGAGATGTTCGGCGAGTTGTCACTGTTCGATCCCCGGCCGCGGACCTCTTCGGCGAGTGCGGTGACCGACGCGGTGCTCGCCTCGCTCAAGGACCAGGCGCTGATGCCGTTGCTCCGCGAGCGGCCCGACGTGTCGATGCACATGCTGCGCGCGCTCGCCCAGCGGCTGCGCCGCGCTAACGACGTCACCGCGGACCTCGTGTTCACGGACGTTCCCGGCCGGGTCGCCAAGAACCTGCTTGACCTCGCGGACCGCTTCGGTAACCAGGAGTCGGACGGGCTGCACGTGCATCACGACCTCACCCAGGAGGAACTGGCGCAACTCGTCGGCGCCTCGCGGGAGACGGTAAACAAGGCGCTCGCCGACTTCGCCGCCCGGGGCTGGCTGCAGATCTCGGCCCGCTCGGTGCTGATCCTTGACCAGGAGCGGCTGCGCAAGCGCGCGCGGTTAGGCCCCCGGGGCTAGGTAGTCCAGCTGGGCCTGGACCGACAACTCCGCGGCCGGCCACAGCGACTTGTCCACATCGGCGTAGACGACCGCGACGATCTCGGCGGGCGTGCGCGCCCCGGCGGTGAGTGCCGCCCTTACCTGGTCGAGACGCTCTTTGCGGTGGGCGATGTAATAATCGAGCACGCCCGCCGGATCGCCCAGCAGCGGACCGTGCCCGGGCAGCAGTACCCGCAGGCCCGCGTCGTCCGCGAGGGACCTGAGCTCGTCAAGCGTTCGCAGGTAGTCACCGAGCGACCCGTCGCTCGCGATCACGGTCGTGCCCCGGCCGAGGACGGTATCGCCCGTCAGCAGCCCGCCGTCCGCCGTCAGCAGCAGGCTCAGCGAGTCGGCGGTGTGCCCGGGAGTCGCGACCACCCGCAGTTCACATCCGCCCGCGTCGAGCACCGTGCCCGCGCCGAATCCCTCGCTCCCGAGCCGGAACGCGGGGTCGAGCGCGCCGACCGGCGCCCCGGTCAGCTCCGCGAACCTGGCCGCGCCCGCCGAATGATCGAGGTGCCCGTGGGTGAGCACGATCTGCGTCACGCGCCGGTCTCCCGCGCTCGCTACCTCGAGCACCCGGCGCAGGTGATCCTCATCGTCAGGACCGGGGTCGACCACGAGTACCGACGACGCCCCCGGCTCGGCGAGCACCCAGGTGTTGGTGCCGTCGAGGGTCATCGGCGACGGATTGGGGGCGAGCACGCACCAGGCCCGCTCGGTGCCCATGCCGCTGACGGCCCTGCCGTCCGGGGCCGGCCTGATCACGTTCACAGCGGGTACCCCACTCCGTCGGGGATGACTAGCCAGGCCGCGCCGTCCTCGAGCACCAGGCGCGGCTGGATCGGCTCGATCACGCGGCGCTCGGCGAGGATGCCCGCGAGCCCCGCGCCGGCCGCGACGGCGGACGCGAAATCGTTGAGTGTCGTCGCGGTCGGTGGCAGCAGGGAGATCTCGCCCGCCTTCGCGGCCGCAATGGCGTCGGCGGGGCGCAGCCAGGCGAGATGGTCCGCCTCCGCCTCGTGGCCGGTCGCCTGCTGGCCGGCCGGCAAGGCGGCGGCGAAGAAGCGCGCGTCGAAGCGGCGCGGCTCGCCATCCGGGGTGATCCAGCGGGCCCAGGGAACCAGCAGGTCCGCGCGCAGCACGAGGCCGCGCCGGGCGAGGAGCTCGGCGAGGGTCAGCGTGCCCGCGGCCATCGCCATCCGGTCGGCCTCCCACGAAGGGCCGGACGGCGCGGCGAGCGGGCCTTCGCCCGGCGCGCCGGCGAGCAGCACGCCCGACTCCTCGAACGTCTCGCGCACCGCCGCGCACACCAGCGCCCGCGCCACCTCGGGCGACGCGCCGAGCCGGGCGCCGAATTCCGCGGCGGACGGCCCTTGCCAGCCGATGTCCGCGCCGTAGTCGGCGGGGTCAACGGAACCGCCGGGGAAGACGTAGGCGCCGGGCGCGAATCTCATCGCGGCGGTGCGGCGCAGCATCAGAATCTGGATGTCGCGCCCGATGGCAAAAGGCGCCATCGTATCGGGCGCGACATCCAGGGACGTCTCCCCGGGGGACGACCCCCCGTACCCCCCGGCTGCCGCCTCCGGCGGCGGTTCGGTGGTGCGAAGCACCATGATCGTCGCCGCGTCCCTCGGCGGGGCCGGGGTGACCCGCCCCGCCGCGAGGTCGGCCAGCCGGGCCGCCAGCTTCTCGTTGAACCACTTCAGTTGGATCCGCACGCTGCCGGCGCCCGTCGTTACGCGACTTCGGCGATCAGCTCCACCTCGACCGGCGTGTCAAGGGGAAGCACCGCCATTCCGACGGCGCTGCGGGCGTGCCGTCCCGCGTCGCCGAGCACTTCGATCAGCAGTTCGCTCGCCCCGTTGGCCACCTGCGCCTGGCCGGTGAACGACGGGTCGCTCGCGACGAAGCAGGTCACCTTGACGATCCGGGTGATAGCGTCAAGCCCGCCCGCGACGCTGGCGGCGGCCGCGAGCGCGTTCAGCGCGGCCACGCGGGCGAGCGCGGCCGCCTCATCGGGAGCGACGCCGCCGCCTACCTTGCCGGCGCCCTGGAGCTTGCCGTCCACGAGCGGCAGCTGGCCCGACGTGTAGACGTAGTTCCCGGTCCTGACCGCCGGCACGTAGGCGGCCACCGGCGGCGCCACCGGCGGCAGCGTCAGCCCGAGCTCCGCCAGCCGCTCCGTCGCCGTCAAGATTTCGGCCGCTTCATGTAGGCGACGAGCTGCTCGGAACTCGGGCCGGGCAGCACGGCGACGAGCTCGTACCCCTCGTCGCCCCAGTTGTCGAGGATCTGCTTGGTCGCGTGCGTCAGCAGCGGCACGGTCACGTACTCCCATTTCTGCATGCGGCACACCCTAGCGGTCGGTAACCCGGTCGGTGACGGGGACTTCCTCGGCGGGCGCGGGCTCCGGCGCCGTCACCTCGGGCCCCGCCAGCTCCGGGACCGCGGGCACCGGCGGCACCTCGGTGTCGCTGAGGGCGGGTATGGCCGCGGTCTGCGTCGCGGCGGTGTGCGAGATCGCCGCCTCCGCGGCCGCCACCTCCGCGTCGCCCAGGTCTTGCGCCTCCGCGTCTTCCAGGGCGGTCGACCCGGTCGGCGCGGCCGGCCCGGGCGCCATCTTCTCGAAGAACCGCAGCAGCTCAACCGGGACGGGCATGACCAGCGTGCTGTTCTTCTCGCCCGCCACCTCGACCACGGTCTGCAGCAGCCGCAGCTGGAGCGCCGCCGGATCCTTCGCCATCACGCTGGCGGCGGCGGCCAGCCGCTTGGACGCCTGGTACTCGCCGTCGGCGGTGATGATCCGCGCGCGGCGCTCCCGCTCGGCCTCCGCCTGCCGCGACATGGAACGCTTCATGCCCTCGGGCAGCGACACGTCCTTGATCTCGACGCGCTCGACCCGGACACCCCACGGCCCTTCCGTCGGCTCGTCGATGATGCGCCGCAGTTCCCGGTTGACCGACTCCCGCTCGGCGAGCAGCTGGTCCATTTCCGACTGCCCGATAATCGACCGCAGCGAGGTCTGCGCCTGCTGGGAGATCGCGCTCATGTAGTTCTGCACGTTGATCGTGGCCTTGATCGGGTCGACGACCCGGAAGTACACGACGGCGTCCACCCGCACCGACACGTTGTCGCGCGTGATGCCATCCTGGGCGGGCACGGTCATGGCGACGATCTGCATGTTGACCTTCTGCATCCGGTCGCCGATCGGCCGGATGAAGGCGAGCCCAGGCTCGACCACCTGCGGCTGCACGCGCCCGAACCGGTACAGGACACCCTTCTCGTACTGCTGGACGACCTTCATCGACCTCCCGATCGCCGTAATGCCGGCAATCACCAAGAGCACGATGACGAGAATCAGAGCCTCCATGCCGAATGCGCCTCCTCAGTTAGCAGCGACCGCAAAGGGCTGGTTGATTCGCAGCCTAGTCCGCTCAGGCCCGTGAGCGTAATGATCAACTACCGCGTAAACGATGTAACAAGCACCCGTTCTTTCCTGGCCGCCGGCCCGCGGTCTCCGACCTGCGGGGACCGGCACGTACCGGTCAGCGGGCAGAGATAGCCTCGATTGGAGCGGACGCAATGCGCTAGGCACCACGATGAGGGACATGCATGACGGCGAGGGACACGGACTGGGATGGCGTGCGGCTGCACGTGGTGACGGGCAAGGGAGGCACCGGCAAGACCACCGTCGCCGCGGCCCTCGCACTCGCCCTGGCTCACGCCAACCGCAAGGTGCTGCTCATCGAGGCGGAGGGCAGGCAGGGCATCGCCCGGCTGTTTGACCGGCCGCCGCTCCCCTATGCGGAGCGCAAGATCGCGATCGGCCCCGGTGAGGCCGACGACGGACGCGATCCCGGGGGTGACGTGTACGCGCTCGCGATCGACCCGGAGGGCGCGCTCCTCGACTACCTGCAGATGTTCTACGGCATGCGCAGCGCGGGCGTCGCGCTCACCAGGCTCGGCATGGTGGACTTCGCGACGACGATCGCGCCGGGGCTGTCCGACGTGCTCGTCACGGGGAAGGCCACGGAGGCGACCCGGCGCAGGCAGCCGGGCTCGGCGACCGGCTTCGCCTATGACGCCGTCGTGCTCGACGCCCCGCCCACCGGCCGGGTCGGCCGGTTCCTGAACGTCACCGCGGAGGTATCGGGGCTGGCGAAGGTCGGGCCCATCCGGTCGCACGCCGACACCGTGGCCAATGTCATCAAGTCACCGCAGACCGCCGTGCACTTCGTCTGCACGCTGGAGGAGATGCCCGTCCAGGAGACCCTCGACGGGATCGCCGAGATCCGCGCGATCCCCGGCATGCAGGTCGGCGGGATCGTGATCAACATGGCCCGCCCCGCCGTGCTGAGCCAGCAGGAGCTGAAGGCCAGGCCGGACCTGGCGGCCATGTCCGCGGCGCTCGGCGCGGCCGGCCTGTACGACCCCGCCTCCCTCGCCGCCGCGCTGGCGGAGGAGCTCAGCGAGCACGCGCGCCTGGTCGAGCTGGCCGACCGTGAGCGAGCCGAGCTTGAGGGGGCGGGCCAGCCGATCTACGAACTGCCGCTGTTCGCCGAGGGGATCGACCTGGCCGCGCTGCACAAGCTGGCCGCGGAACTTCGTGACCAGGGTGCGGCGTGAGCCGCCCGCCACGGACCCTGGTCACCGGGTGCGGAAAGGGATGTCCCGTTGAGCACTGACAACCCCCGTCTGGAGATTGACCGGATCATTGACGACCGGCGCACCCGGATCATCGTCTGCTGCGGCTCCGGCGGTGTCGGCAAGACCACCACGGCGGCCGCGATCGGGCTGCGGGCCGCGGAGCGCGGCAGGCAAGTCTGCGTGCTCACGGTCGACCCCGCCCGGCGGCTCGCCCAGTCGATGGGGCTCACGTCGCTCGACAACACGCCGCGCCTGGTCGACGGCGTCGACGACGAGGCCGGCGGCAGCCTGCACGCGATGATGCTGGACATGAAGCGCACGTTCGACGAGATCGTCGAGGCGCACGCGGACCCGGCGCGGGCCGCCCAGATCCTGGCCAACCCGTTCTACCAGTCGCTGTCCTCAAGCTTCGCCGGCACCCAGGAGTACATGGCGATGGAGAAGCTCGGCCAGCTCCGGCGGTCCGGCGAGTGGGACCTGATCGTCGTGGACACCCCGCCGAGCCGTTCGGCGCTCGACTTCCTCGACGCGCCGGAACGACTCGGCCGGTTCCTTGACGGGCGGCTGATCAAGGTCCTGATCGCGCCGGCGAAGGCGACCCGCCCGTTCGGGCGGGTACTCAACGCCGGGCTCTCGGTGATGACCGGCGCGCTGACCAGGCTTCTTGGCGGCCAGGTACTGCGCGACGCCCAGACGTTCATCTCGGCCTTCGACACGATGTTCGGCGGGTTCCGCGAGCGCGCTGAGGCCACCTACCGGCTGCTGCAGGCCCCCGGCACGTCGTTCCTCGTAATCGCCACGCCCGAGCAGGACGCGCTGCGCGAGGCGTCGTACTTCGTCGAGCGGCTGGACGAGGAGCGGATGCCGCTCGCCGGGCTGATCCTGAACCGCGTGCACCTTCCGCTCGGGAGCGGGACCCTCGGCAGCCGGGCGGCCGTCAGCCGACTGAGCGCGGCCCGGTCCCTCGCCGCGGCCGAGACCCTGGAAGCCGTGCCGAACGAGGGCGTGGCGGCCGCCGCATCCGCCAGTTACTCAGTGACGGCGGCGGCGCTGCGGCTGCACGCTGAGCGGATGAACCTGGGTGAGCGAGAGCGGCGGGTGGCCGGGTCGTTCATGTCGGCGCACCCGGCCGTTCCCGTCGTCGAGGTACCTGCCCTGCCAGAAGATGTGCACGACCTCGCCGGGCTACGTCACGTCGGCGAGGCATTCGCTGGCTGAGGGATCGCTGGTTTTGGCCGACGTCATTGCCGACCGGGCACGCAGCGTGCCGATCAGGGGTGTTTCCTGAGCATTGTCTTCCTGGGCCGAGACCGGGTGTCACCCGTGACGGCCGGCAAAAAGAACAAGACTCGGTCAGGCGCTCGCGACGAGCTCGTCGATGTCCTGACGCTCGTAGTGGTCACGAGCACGCTCGAGCAGCTCGCGCCACGACGTGACATCGGGCCGACGGCGCAGCAGAGCGCGGCGCTCGCGTTCGGTCATTCCGCCCCAGACGCCGAACTCGATCCCGTTGTCGAGCGCGTCCGCAAGGCACTCGGTACGGACCGGGCAGCCCCGGCAGATGAGCTTGGCGCGGTTCTGGGCAGCACCCTGGACGAACAACTCGTCCGGGTCAGTCCCCTTGCAGGCGGCGCGTGTGGTCCAGTCGGTGATCCACATGTGCCCAACTCCTCTTGATCGCCGGGCACACGTGTGCCCGGGCGGTCTGCGTTGACGGATTGCGTGTTCGTGAGGGTGTGCGGCCACCCGGTCACGAGTTACCTGTTCGTGATAAAGGAATTTACGGAAGTGAGGGCATCCCTGCCAAGACCCCGGTATGGCCATTTCAGAGATAGCCCTGATGGGCTATGTACAGGCTGGGCCGTAGTCATTACCCAGTCGGGCGGGTACCCCGCGTGACGAAACCGGCAGCGTATCGGCCTAGATGACAGTCTTAGTGCCAGTAGTACCGTGCCCACCCGCGTACGCTATGACCCGTGCAGCTCTTGAACTGGACGGCCAACAAGACAAATTCTGTCGGGCGCCTGATCCTGATGGCGGCGCTCGGCGGCGTGCTCGTGGCGGCGATGGCGCTGCCCGTCGTGGCGGCTTCCGGAATTCTGGTCAGGAACAGCGCCGACAAGTTCACCGCGCTGTCGGTCAACGCCTCCAGCCTTCCGCAGCGGTCGGAGATCTACGACGCCAACGGCCAGCTCATGACCTACGTGTACGGGGTGGACCTCGGGGCGGGCAGGAAGTACTCGGGCATCGACCGGCAGCCCGTCGCCTACAACCAGATCGCGCCGTCCATGCTGGTGGCGATCGTCGCGATCGAGGACGACCGCTTCTGGCAGCACGGGGCCCTGGACGTCAAGGGCACGCTGCGCGCGCTCGTTAACGACCTCGAGCACAAGCCGATCCAGGGCGGTTCGACGCTTGAGCAGCAGTACGTGAAGAACGTGCTCATCCTGCAGTCGCTCGACGATCTGGCGGCGCAGCGGGCGGCCGCGGCGGACACCGTGTCCCGCAAGATCGACCAGCTGCGGATGGCCGTTGAGGTCGCCCACTCGATGTCCAAGCAGGACATCCTCGCCGGGTACCTCAACGACTCGTACTTCGGCAGCGGCGCCTGGGGCATCGAGGCCGCGGCGGAGACGTACTTCAACACCACCGCCGCGAACCTCACCATGGTGCAGGCGGCCACGCTGGCCGGAATCGTGGAGAACCCGACGGACTACAACCCGCTGGCCAGCCCCACGGCCTCACTTGAGCGGCGCAACACCGTGCTGGCGCGGATCGCGCAGACGAACCCGACCAAGCTGAGCGCCTCCGACGCGGCCAAGTTCGAGGCGGAGAAGATGGTGCTGCGCCCCGGCACCGTGCAGAGCGGCTGCACCGCGGACACGGTCGGGGACAACGCCTACTTCTGCGACGACGTGATGCACACGCTGCTGCTCGACAGCCAGCTCGGGTCCACGACCGAGGCGCGCGCCAAGCTGCTCGCCACCGGCGGGCTCAAGATCTACACGACGGTCAGCGAGAAGGACCAGGCCTCGGCGACCCAGGCCGTCAACTTTGTGCTGCCGTCGAACTCCGAGACCTACAACCCGGCGCACAACGCCGCCACCGAGGTGCTCGTCCAGCCGGGCACCGGCAAGGTGCTCGCGATTGCCGAGGACCGCCCCTACGGCACGGGCAAGGGGGAGACCGAGGTCGACTACGCGGTCAACTCCCAGTACGGCGGCGGCGCGGGCGTGCAGACCGGATCGTCGTCCAAGCTGTTCACGCTGATCACCGCCCTCGAGGAGGGCGTGCCGTTCGGCTACCAGCAGACCGTCCCCGGCATCGATACGGTGAGCGGCTACTACAACTGCCAGGGGCAGCCAACGGGCGTGTTCAACGTGACGAACGCCGAGGGCCCGGGCAGCACGAGCACCGACTCGCTCTACACCGGCACCACCCAGTCGATCAACGTCTTCTACGCCCACCTTGAGCAGAAGGTGGGCCTCTGCGAAACCGTGAAGACCGCGGTCTCCCTGGGGGTCACCCGGTGGGACGGCTCGTCGCTGCTAGCCAAAGACAAGAGCCCGCTGGGCACGCTCGACCCCGCCGACGACGACCCGGCGTTCACCCTCGGCGTGGTTGACGTCTCCCCGATGTCCATGGCCGCCGCGTACGCGACCCCGGCCGCGAACGGCGTCTACTGCAAGCCGATCGTGCTCACCAAGATCGTAACCGACACCGGCCAGTCGCTGCCGGTGCCGTCGGCGGGATGCCACCAGGCGATATCCGGCCGGGTCGCCGAGGCCGTGAACTACATCCTCCAGGGCGTGCTCACGAGCGGCACCGCCGCCGGCATGGGGCTCGCGAACTACCAGGCGGCGGGCAAGACCGGCACCTCCAACGTGGCGAACGGCAACGGCACGCCGTACGCCGCGTTTGCCGGGTACACCACCGCCCTGGCCGGCTACGTCTCGGTGTTCAACCCGATCTCGCCGACGGGGGAAACGATGGTCGACAACAGCGCCTGCTATCAGCTGGAGTACGGCGGCGCGCACTGCTACGGCGAGATGTTCGGCGCCAACGCCCCCGCCTCGACCTGGCACATGACCTTCGACCACGCCAACCTAGCCGGGTCGCAGGACTTCCAGCCGGTTCCGGCCGGAAGCGCGCTATGGGACGCGGGCGACGGCACGGTGGTCAAGCAGCCCGCCAAGAAGGGCAAGGGCGGCAACAACGGGAACGGGAACGGCAACGGGAACGGCAACAACGGGAACGGCAACGGGAACAACGGGAACGGGAACGGGAACGGGAACGGGAACGGCGAACGGGAACGGGAACAACGGCAACGGCAACGGCAACGGCAACCCATTCACGCCCTGACGTCCGGCTTGCTCTCGCAGCGCTAGGGATCTGAAAAACAGCGGCCGCCCGCACGCTTAGCGTGGGGCGGCCGCTTCCTTTGGCCAGGCGTTCGCCTGCCTGGCCGGGGATTGCTATGCGCTCAGCTGCCTGCGGACCTCGGCCGCGACCCTGGCGCCGTCGGCGCGGCCCGCCACCTGGGGCGTGACCGCCTTCATGACCTTCCCCAGGCCGGGCATTCCCGCCGCGCCGGTCTCGGCGATGGCCGCCGTCACCAGGCCCGCGAGCTCCTCGTCAGAGAGCTGGGCGGGCAGGTAGCCGGCCAGCACGTCGCCCTCGGCCCGTTCGGCCTCCGCCTGGTCGTCGCGCCCCGCCGCCGCGAAGGCCTCGGCGGCCTCGCGGCGCTTCTTCGCCTCCCGGGTCAGGACCTTGATGATGTCCTCGTCCGACAGTTCGTGCGCGGCCCCGGACACCTCCTCGTTCGTGATCGAGGCGAGCGCCATTCGCAGCGTGCGCAGCCGCACCTGGTCCCGCGACCGCAGCGCGTCGGTCATGTCTGCCCGGAGCCGTTCCTTGAGTTCGTTCACACACCTATCGTGCCCGACCAGTTTCACCCCCGGGAGACGACCCGCGATGTCCGTCTGCCGACAAAAGCCGCGAACTCCGCGACCATCCCCCAAACCGTTATCTTCCCGGGCGACACCCCGTTGGGGACCATGCACCCCCGACCGCATGGCACCATGAGATGGTGCGCGCACGAACTATCGCTTCCCTCGCGGCCGTCGCTGGCGCCGCCGCCATCGGCTACGCCTCCGTCATCGAGCGCAACTGGTTCGCGCTTATAGAGCAAGACGTGCCGGTGCTGCCGCCGAACGCGGAACCGCTGCGCGTCCTGCATATCTCCGACATCCACCTGACGCCCGGCAGGCACCGGCTCATGGCGTTCGTCCGGTCGCTGGCCGCGCTCGAGCCCGATCTGGTGGTGAACACCGGGGACTCGATCGCCTCCGCCGAGGCCGTCGGCCCGCTGCTCGACTCGCTCGGCCCGCTGCTCGACGTTCCCGGCATGTTCGTCTACGGCTCCAACGACCTGTACTCGCCGGTGCCGAGGAACCCCGCGCGGTACCTCTGGCGGACGAGCGCCGACGATCACGAGCGCACCGAGCCCGACCTGCCCTGGGAGAAGCTCGGCGGCGAGCTGACCGCCGCTGGCTGGCTCGACCTCAACAACCAGCGCGGCAAGCTGACCGTGGGCGGCCTCGACATCGCGCTCGCGGGCGTGCACGACCCGCACGCCGCCCGGGACCGCTACGACCTAGTGGCCGGCCCGGCCGACCCCGCGGCGGACCTGCGCATCGGCGTCCTGCACTCACCGGAACCCTCGGTCATGGACCGCTTCGCCGCCGACGGCTACGACCTCCTCCTCGCCGGGCACACGCACGGCGGCCAGCTGCGCATCCCCGGCTACGGGGCCCTGACCACGAACTGCGGCATCGACCGGGCCCGGGTCAGCGGCCTGTCCATGCACCCGCCGGTGTCCCCCGAGGACGGCAAGACGGCGTGGCTGCACGTGTCCGCGGGCCTGGGCACCTCACCGTGGGCCCCGGTCAGGTTCGCCTGCCGCCCGGAAGCGACGCTGCTCACGCTCACCCCCCGATCGGCGTGAGCGTGCGCGAGGCACCCAAGTTATCCGCTAAACTAACGGAGGTTCGTTCAAGAGCCCCTTGCAGCGGGGTGTGGCGCAGCTTGGTAGCGCGCTTCGTTCGGGACGAAGAGGTCGCAGGTTCAAATCCTGTCACCCCGACGCTGGTCAGAGGCGGTGCGGCCCCCAAAGGGGAGCACCGCCTCAGGCGTTTCTGGAGAATCCCTGGAGAATCGAGCCCGGCAAGGCGAGGTTTCCTCGCCCCCGGCCGCTCCGCGAGCAGCGCCCCGAGCACCTCGACGGGCGACCACGGCGACATCTCCAGGCGGGAACCGAGCGCCCCCTCCCACGCCGCCGACTGCTTCGCGGCGAGCTCCGCCCGCATCTCCGGCGACACGTGCCGGTACACCCCGATACCCCCGGGATCTCGTGGCCGAGCAGTTCCTCCGACAGCACCTCGGGGATCCGCCCCTGCTCCATCCACGTCTTCGCCCAGTGCCGCGTCAGGTGCGGGTACGCCTCCTCCGCCACGGGCAGCCAGCACCACTCTGCGGGTTAGGGAAACACCGGGCTAGGCGACGTTCACGAGCAGCAGGATGCCCGCGATCACGGGGACCGCGCAGGCGAGCACGAGCAGGAGGATGCCGGCCATCGCGAGCACGTCTATCCAGCGGCGGCGTTTCGCTGTTGCGGCGGTGGTTCGCACGCGGCCAGGCTAGCGAGGCGTCACGCGTCACCGCAGGTCAGAGGGCATCTGCCAGGGAATGCGAGACGTGTTCGCATTCCCGGTAATTCACTGGACTATGCGGCTCTTCGCTTCGGCGAGCAGCGCCAGGATCTCCCCGGGCGGCACGGTTCCGTCGATTCTCGTCTTCACGTTGTCCCGGCTTACGCTGTTCTGGGCGACCGAAAACTCGAGCGCTGACCAGCCTCAGTGGGTTTGCGAACATCATTTCCTGATTCGCAGATATGCCCAGCCCTCAGGGTAATTCTGCGGCCCGGGGCGGGCGGGTCGCACCGGTCGCGGTTTGCTGTGCCGACCCGGCGAGCGCGGGCCTGTCCTCCGACGCCGCCGCGACCACCGCCGCAGCGTGTGACGTCCTCCGCCCCTGGCCACGGCCAGGGGCACAACAAGCAATCAATAAATCACGGTCTGCATTGACATCAATCCATGGCGCATAAACGGTAAATCGGGGGTAAACGGTGTAACCCAAATGCCCCGATCAAGCGTCCCTCTCATAAGGGAAAATGCAGGCGGCCGCGTCACCTGGTATACCTCAGTCTCTTGGTCGCCGATTCGCCCTCACTGACCGGGACCCTCGAGAGGAGACTGGCCGACCATGTCGCGGCACGCGCTCAGCGTTCATTACGTAGACGTGCTGCCAATGCTCGGCTTTGCCCTGCTCTTCCTCTGGCTCTGGCTCACCGGGATCAGCGTGCGGGAAGTCTGCGCGAACGCGGCGCTGACGGTGACGGGTTACCTTCGTCACCGCCCGGACCCGGCCGTCGAGTGCGCGCTGCGCGTCGCGTTCGCCGAGCTCGACCGGGACCTGGCCGGGATTCTCGGCGACCGCACGCCGAACGGCCCGCGCAGCGGCTGACCGGGCCGCGAACCGGCAATGACGCTGGATACTTTCCGACCCTGGGCGGTCGGAAAGTATCCAGCGTCAGGCCTTAGGCGCGGCTAGCCGGCGGTGATGGACCGCTGGGGGCCGCCGCTGAGCAGTCCGGAGCGCAGCGTCGGCGCGGCGACCGGGATGGGCGGCGTCTCCGGGCCGCCCTTGCCCTTGCCGCGCTTCTTCGGGTCGGTGTCGAGCCGCAGCGCGAGCGCCGGGCACATCTGCACCGCCTGCTGCGCGTCCTTCTCCAGCCAGGGCGGCACGGGGATCGGCAGGACGACGGGGTAGCCGGTCTTGTCCAGGTGGATCAGCTCGGGCACGAGGTGCGCGCAGAGACCGTGCCCCTCGCACCGGACCCAGTCCACTATGAGCTGCTTAGCGTCCTCCGTCTCCGGGCCATCGGGCAGCGGCAGCATGCCGCGGACCGGCCGCCCGCAGGTGGAGTGGAAGACGTGCGCCGCGAGGTCTTCGGTGAAGACCTCGAGCGCGGACAGCACGAACCGGGTGGTGCCGTCGGGGTGCGAGCAGGCGCCGCGGCCGTTGACCGCCGCGGCCGCCCGGCGCGCCACGTCGAGCGCCTCGATCCCGCCCGAGCCGTCGACGATGGCGGCCAGGGCGCGGGCGATCGAGGGCAGCCCGAGCTTGCATGGCCCGCACTGCCCCGCCGACTCGCCGGCCAGGTAGCTGGCGACCCGGGAGACCTCGCCGAGCGGGCAGGTGCCGTCGCCGAGCGGCAGGACGATGCCCGAGCCGAAGGTACCGCCCGCCGAGGCGAGCCCTTCCCGGCCGACCGGGACCTGGTACGCCGCCTCGGCGTCGAGCCACATCCCGTGGTACCCGCCGACGAGGACTCCGTCCCCGGCGGGGGCCTGGCAGATGTCGAGAACGGCGCCGAGCGGGATCCCGGTGGGGCACTCCACGACGGCGGGGCGCTTGGCCGACCCGCTGACGCTCAGCAGCACGGTGCCCGGCTCCTCGGGCACGCCGACCGAGGCGAACCGCTCGGGCCCGAGCAGCGCGAGCACCGCGATCTGCGCGAACGTCGACGCGTTGGAGAGCAGGGTCGGCAGGTCGCCGACGCCCTTCTCGGCGGCGAGCGTCTTGCGACCAGGCGGGACCGGCTTCTTGCCGTTGATGCCGCGGACGAGCGCGCCCGACTCGCCGGAGATGAACCGCTCGGGCTGCTGGACGACGCGGACGAGCGCGCGCAGCCCGGGCTCGGCGGCGATCGCGGCCTCGATCGACCGGTTGGCGAGCTCATTGCTCGTCACCCCGACGAAGACCTCTTCCGCTTCGAGCGCCTCGGCGACCAGCGCGGCACCGCTGAGGATCAGGTACGGCGACCTGATCATCAGCATCTTGTCCTTGAACGACCCAGGCTCGCCCTCCGTCGCGTTCACCACGACGATGGCCGGCTGGTCGGTCTTCTTGACCGCGTCGACGACTGCCTTGAGCTTGCGCGCGAACGGGAAGGCGGCACCGCCCTGGCCCCTGAGGTCCACCTGGGCGGCCAGGTCCATCAGCTGCTCCGCCGACATGCGGGGCAACGGGCCGAAGATCTCCGTGTGCGCGGCGAGGTCAAGGCGTCCCATGCGGTCAAGGCCGGCCGTCATCCGGGCGGCGCCGATGCGCATGATCGTGGGGACGTCAAGCTCGGTCGCGTTACTCGGGTTCATTAGTAGCGGTCACCGCCGTACCGGTGTTCACGGGAGCCCCGGTAGCCGGGCATGCCGGGCCCAGGCTCCCGGTACTTGAGGTTCGGGTCGGTCTCCGGGAAGCCGGAATCCCACCGCGGCTCCTCGGGATACCAGTCTCCGTTGTAGTCGTTCTCCGGCCAGTTCTGGCGCTCCGGCCAGCTCTGGCGGTCTGGTCGCCGGTCCCGGCCCTGGGCCGGGTAGCCGTAAGGAGGCGTGGCGCGCTCGGACGGCGGCATCGGCCCGGGCGCGGGCCGCCGGTGCGGGCCGGTGCCGGTCCCCGTGGCCATCGGCCCGGTCGGACGCGGCCGCGGTCCGGTCCCGCCGCGCGGCAGCGCGCCGCCGGGAACCGGTCCGCCGGGGATCGGTCCGGGCGCGGGCCGGGATCGCGGTCCCGGCCCCCAGCCGTCGTCGACCGGTGGCAGCGGGCCGGTCGCGGCCCGTGGCATGGGCCCCGTCCAGGACTGCGGCCGGGCGGGAGGCGCCGGCTGCGGCCCGGTCCCCGAGCGCGGCATGGGACCCGTCGCGGCCCGGGGCATGGCGCCGGTAGCCCGAGGCATGGCGCCGGTAGCGCGGGGCATGGGCCCGGTCCCGCGCGGCATCGGGCCGGTCCCGCGCGGCATCGGCCCGGTGCCACGGGGCATGGCCCCTGAACCCACCCGCGGCATCGGCCCGCTGACCGACGGCGGTAGCTGGCCGGTCCCTGGCCCTGGCATCGGCCCGGTGGCGCGCGGCATCGGGCCGGTCCCGGCCCGCGGCATCGGCCCGGAGTTCATCCGTGGCATCGGCCCGGTGCCGGCCCGCGGCATGGGGCCGGTCTCCGTGGACCGAGGCGCGCCCAGGTAACGTGGCGGCCCTTCGTAGCCGGGCTCGTAGTACGGCTGCGCCTGATCGGTCGCCCCGCCGGCCGCGGGCAGGGCGGTCAGCACCGTCGCGGTTACCGGAGCGGAGAGCACCGGCTGCGCTCCCGTGCCTCCGCCGAGGATGGAGGTCCGGCCGACGCGGGTGCCGCCGTACTGGGCGAGCATGGCGGCGGCCCGCAGCGGCGCGGACGCCGAGTTGGCGGCCATGTCGACCGGCGGCGTGCTCAGGTTCTCCTTGGGCCTGAGCGAGTTGCTCAGCACCCGGACCGCGAGCCCGAGCAAGACGAGCGCGACGACGAACCCGTAGCTCCAGTCCACGTAGGGCTTGCCGGGGCGGCCGCCGAGCAGGCCGTGCCACACCCCGAAGACGAACGCTAGGTAAGACGTGTAGTGGATCGCCCGCCAGCGCCAGGCTTTTCCGCCGGCGTTGAACCGGCCGCGCAGAATACCCGTTATTAGGAGGAGAAGTATGAGATCCGACGCGATCGTGCCAAGGCCGATGTAGAAGGTGCGGAACGGTGACAGGAACGGAACCACCGCGTCGAGCACGTGGACGCGCTGCGCGAGCACCTCGGTGGCGATGTGGATGATGAGGAACGCCACGGCGCCGAACGACGCCGCTCTGTGCGCGGACTGGATCATCACCCGGTGGCCGGGGCTCATGAACATCCGGTCGGTGGCCACCAGGCCGAGCCCGACGGACGCGCACAGGGTTATCAGTGCGAAGACACCCGCGTAGTACAGCATGAAGTGCTGCGTAGCGGCGTCGATGACGTGCCCGATGCTGGTTAGCGCCAGGAACGCGACGATCACCACAATGCCGACGATCGCGACGGTGTAAATCTTCGTCGCGTGTTCGGCCGCCACCCCACCAGCAGATGGACGAGCGTGCTCACGGCCGCGGGGACGGCTGCGAGTCGAGGCCACGAGATACCTCCTGGACGGTGAGTAGACATAGCCTGCAGCGCGTCACTCCACCGCGCGCCCGCCACCGCGCCGGAAATGCGTCACTCGGCTGAATGAGAGTATCAGCGCGCATAACCGTTGGGACACGAAACGATATATATAACAATTGTTAACTAGTTATGACCGCTTAAATCGGACTTTCGGCATCAGACGACTACAGAGGTCCATGCACTTCTTGGCCACTGAGGGTCACAAGGCATAAGCAATCGCCGCAGGACAGGACCCAATGGCAAAAGGGCGCCATTTTATCGGGCCCGCCCTGCGGCGGCAACAGCGGGGTGCGGGTTTCTGCTGGTACTCAGGCGTACTCGGTGGCGATGAGCTCGGCGATCTGCGCGGTGTTCAGCGCCGCTCCCTTGCGCAGGTTGTCACCGCAGACGAAGAACTCGATGCCGTGCGGGTCATCGAGCGACTCGCGGACCCGGCCCACCCAGGTGGGGTCGGTGCCCACGACGTCGGCCGGGGTGGGGTACTCGCCGCGCTCCGGGTCGTCATTCAGCACCACGCCGGGCGCCGCCCGCAGCGCCTGCCAAGCATCCGCCCTGCTCACCGGCTGGGCGAAGCGGGCGTGGACGGCGACCGAGTGCGTGGTCACCACGGGGACGCGGACGCAGGTGGCGTTGACCCGCAGCGACGGCATTCCGAGGATCTTCCGCGATTCGTTACGGATCTTAAGTTCCTCTGACGACCAGCCCGCCTCCTTCAGCGAGCCGGCCCACGGCACGACGTTCAGCGCCAGCGGCGCCGGGAACGGCCCGAGGTCGCCGACCGCGGCCCGTACGTCACCCGCCCGCTGGCCCAGCCGGCCGCCGGAGACCTTCTCGACCTGGGCGTACAGCGTGTCGATACCCGCCTGCCCCGCCCCGGAGGCCGCCTGGTAGGAGGCGACCACCAGCTCCTCAAGCCCGAAGGCGCGGTGCAGCGCGCCCACGGCGACGATCAGCGAGAGCGTCGTGCAGTTCGGGTTGGCGATGATCCCCTTGGGGCGGCGCAGCGCGTCGTCCGGGTTGACCTCGGGCACCACGAGCGGCACTTCCGGGTCCATGCGGAAGGCGCCCGAGTTGTCCACGCAGATCGCGCCGCTGGCCGCGGCGACCGGCACCCAGGCCGCGGACACCTCGTCGGGCACGTCGAACATGGCGACGTCGACACCAGCGAACGCCTCCTCGGACAGCGCGATGACCTCCACGTCCTCGCCCCGCACGGTCAGGCGCCGCCCCGCGGAACGGGGCGAGGCGATCAGCCTGATCTCCCCCCAGACGTCCTCCCGGGTGGAGAGCAGGTCGAGCATCACCGTGCCGACCGCGCCGGTGGCGCCGACGACGGCGAGGGTCGGCCGGCGCCCGGTGCCAGCAGCACCGGCGCCGGCGGAAGCAGAAACGCTCATCGTCCGGTCCCTCCGTACACGACGGCCTCGACCTCGTCCGCTTCGAGGTCAAACGCCCGGTGAGTCGCGTTCACCGCGTTGTCCACATCGCCCTGGCTGACCACGACCGAGATCCGGATCTCGGACGTGGTGATCATCTGAATGTTCACGCCGGCCTCGGCGAGCGCCGCGAAGAACTTCGCGCTGACCCCGGGGTGCGAGCGCATCCCCGCGCCGATCAGCGAGACCTTGCCGATCCGGTCGTCGTAGAGCAGTTCCTGGAAGCCGACCTTCTCCTGGGCGGCGCGCAGGGTCTCCAGCGTCTTCTGCCCGTCCGCGCCGGGCAGGGTGAACGAGATGTCCGTGCGGCCGGTGGCGATCGCCGACACGTTCTGCACGATCATGTCGATGTTCACGCCGGTCTCGGCGACAATCCCGAAGATCCCGGCGGCCGCCCCGACCTTGTCGGGCACGCCGACCACGGTGATCTTGCCTTCGCTCCGGTCGTGTGCGACCCCGGAGATAATGGCCTGCTCCATACCGGCTTCCTCCGACTCATCGCCAGCGTGCCCGCTGACCCAGGTACCTATCTTGTCGCTGAACGAGGACCGCACGTGGATCGGCAGGTTGTACCGCCGCGCGTACTCAACGCAGCGGGGTATCAGCACCTTCGCGCCGCACGCCGCCATCTCGAGCATCTCCTCGTACGTGATCCGCGGGATCCGGCGGGCACCGCGCACCAGCCGCGGGTCCTCGGTGAACACCCCGTCCACGTCGGTGTAGATCTCGCAGACGTCCGCGCTCAGCGCGGCCGCGAGGGCCACCGCCGTGGTGTCCGAGCCGCCCCGGCCCAGCGTGGTGATGTCCTTGGTGTTCTGCGAGACGCCCTGGAAGCCCGCCACGATCGGGATCGCCCCCTCCGCGAGCGCGGTGGAGATGCGGCCGGGCGTGACGTCGATGATCCTGGCCCGGCCGTGCACGTCATCCGTGATGACGCCGGCCTGCGATCCGGTGAAGGAGCGCCCCTCCATGCCGAGGGCGGCGATCGCCATGGCGAGCAACGCCATCGAGATCCGCTCACCGGAGGTCAGCAGCATGTCGAGCTCGCGTCCGGGCGGCGCCGGGCTCACCCCGTTGGCCAGGTCCATCAGCTCGTCGGTAGTGTCGCCCATCGCGGACACGACGACCACGACCTGGTTACCCGCTTGTTTCGTAGCGACGATGCGCTTGGCTACGCGCTTGATGCCCTCCGCGTCGGCTACCGAAGAACCACCGTATTTCTGCACGACAAGGGCCATCTGGACGCGCCGCTCCTCCCGGTATCAGTTGGCGGACCGCCGTCGAGTTTAGCCGCGTCTCGGCACCTCGCCCAATCGACTTTTCTGCCCGCCACAGAGCCCCGATTTTCCGGCTGCGATCCCATCTACCAGGAAGATTGCCGGTCTTCGTCCGTGCGGTCGGGGCCGATCCGATCGCGGCTTGCGCGACCAGGACCGCCCCGCGCGGACATCAAAAGTACGGAGAGCGGCCCCGGGGGGATTGCTCGCTACACGTCGAGCTGTCGCCTGCCCTCGAAGGCGCGGCCGAGCGTCACCTCGTCCGCGTACTCGAGGTCGCCGCCTACCGGCAGCCCGCTGGCCGGCCGGGTCACCCGCACGCCCATCGGCTTGACGAGCCGGGCGATGAAGGTCGCGGTCGCCTCCCCCTCCAGGTTCGGGTCGGTCGCGAGGATCAGCTCCGTGACCTCGCCGTCCGCCAGCCGAGTCATCAGCTCCTTGACCCGCAGGTCGTCGGGGCCGATCCCGTCGATCGGGCTGATCGCGCCGCCAAGCACGTGATACCGGCCGCGGAACTCACGGATCTTCTCGACCGCGGCGACGTCCTTCGGCTCCTCGACGACGCAGATGACCGTGGGATCCCGGCGCGTGTCGCGGCAGATACGGCACTCCTCGTCCTCGGCGACGTTCCCGCAGGTCTTGCAGAACCGCACGCGCTCGGTGACCTCGATGAGCGCGGCCGCCAGCCGCCTGACGTCATCGGGATCGGCAGCGAGCAGGTGGAACGCGATCCGCTGCGCGCCCTTGGGCCCGACGCCTGGCAGCCTGCCGAGCTCGTCAATGAGGTGCTGGATGACGCCTTCGTACATGGGCGGGGTCAGTCCTTGCGGTCTTCTTCTTTGTCTTCTTCGTCGTCGTCGAATTCCTCGTCGTCTTCGCCGTCCTCGTCGAGGTCCTCATCATCGTCATCGTCATCGTCGTACCCGAGGCTCGGCTGGCCGCCGAAGCTGGGCAGGCCAAGGCTGGACAGGTCGAATCCGCCCGGGGCACCGCCCAGCCCGCCGCCGAGCCCGCCGAGCCCGCCGAGGCCGCCGAGCGCACCAAGCTGCCGCTGCTGCAGGTCGACGGCGGAGTCCCACGCGTCCCGGACCGCGGCGAGCACCAGGTCCGCGATGGTCGCGGCGGTCTCCGCCGGGTCCGCGGGGTCGATCACGCTCGGGTCGATCGTGACGTCGAGCAACTGGCCGACGCCGCTGACGACCACCCGGACGGCACCGCCCCCGGCCGTCCCGGTTAGCTCGCTGTTCGCGAGTTCCTGCTGTGCGCTCAGCGCCTGCTGAGCCGCCGCGAAGATCTGCTGCATGTCAAAGCCGCCAGGTCCCATAACCCGAAGCCTACTTGCGCCAACCGACGGTTTAGCCCGTTCGGTTAACCAGAATGGCGTCGGCGCAAGGTCAAGTGCGGCAGCGGCCGCTGGCCCGGCGACTGAGTGGACGCTAGTCGTCGTACTCGGCGATGATCTGGCCGCCGAGTTCCCGCTGGAGCAGCGCCGCGCCCGTGAGGTGGGGCACGGTGGTCGAGGACGACATGTCCTCGTCATCCGGGTCAAAATCCTCGTCGTCCGCGGACGGGGGTGGCGGCAGCGGTGGCAGGTCGCCGCCGCCGCTCGAGACCGGACTCCCGAACGGGTTCGTGCCTCCGCCCCCGCCGTTCGCCTGCGTGCCCACTGCCTGGCCGGCCAGGGAGGTCGCGCCGCCGGGGCCCGAGGAGTGCGCCTGGCCGGACGCCGGCGGGTAATCCGGTGGCGGCGGGGCGGCCGACGGCTGCCCGGACGACGGCTGGCCAGCGGGCGCCGACGGCGCCTGGCCGTACGGGGGCTGGCCGGAGGGCGCGGCCGGGGCCGCCGGGCCGGGGCCAGGACGGCGGGCGGGCGACGGGGCGTCTCCGCCGCCGGTGACGGCGCGGACCACGACGTTGATGCCGAACATTGTGTTCAGCACCTGCTTGAGCAGGTCCTCGTACTTGCCGCCCTGGAAGCCTTTCACGTCGCCCTGCCGGGGGAAGCGAAGGGTCAGCACCCCTTCGTCGAACGAGGCCACGCTCGCGTTGCCGATGATCATGGCGGCCACTCGCCGCTGGGCCTTGACGGCCTCCATCACGGTGGGCCACGCCTGCCGGATCGCGTCGACGCTCACCGCGTCCCGGGGGGCGCCGGGCGCCGCCGGGGCACCCGGCGCGTCCGCGGCGTGCGCGAAGACGGGCGCGGGACGCGGCGCCGCGGCGGGCGCGGCCGGTGGTGACGGCGGCACGGGCGCGGGACGCTGCGCTCCGTCTGACTGGCCGGGCCCGGAGGGCGGCACCGGCGCGGCCCGCTGCGCGTCTTCCGACCGCCCGTACCCTTCCGGCTGCCCCTGCGTTCCCGGCTGCGCCTGCGCTGCTGGCGGCTGTGCGGCCTGCGGGCTCGCCGCCGACTGGGCGCCCGGCTGCGCCTGGGGTTGTCCGGCCCCCGGCGCCGGCCCTGCCTCGGGAGACGGGTGGGCGGGGGGAGTAAGCCGATTCCGTTCGGGATCGTCGTGACTTTGACTTTGCGGCCGGGCGACGGGTGCGCCCGCCTCCAGCCGTTCGAGGCGGGCGAGCAGGGACCGCTCGTCGGTCGCCGCGCCGGGGAGCAGTACCTGCGCGCACATCAGCTCGAGCAGCAGCCGCGGCGACGTGGCGCCGCGCATCTGGTCGAGGCCGGCGGCGACGAGGTCGGCGGCGCGGGTCAGCGACGCGAGGCCGTAGCGCCCGGCCTGGCCCTTGAGCGCCTCGGCGCGGTCGGGCGGGACGTCGAGCAGCCCGGTGCTGATCGCGTCGGGCACCGAGGCGAGGACGATCAGGTCGCGGAACCGGTCCAGCATGTCCGTCGCGAAGCGGCGCGGCTCGTGCCCGCCCTCGATGACCCGGTTCACCGCGCGGAAGACGGCCGCGCCGTCCCGGGCCGCGAACGCGTCCACCATCTCGTCGAGCAGGCTCGCGTCGGTGTAGCCGAGGAGGGAGACCGCCCGGTCGTACTTGATCCCCGCCTCATCGGAGCCAGCGAGGAGCTGGTCAAGGATGGACAGGGTGTCCCGCGCGGACCCGCCGCCCGCCCGCACGACCAGCGGCAGCACGGCCGGGTCGAACGGCACCTGCTCGGACTTGAGAATCTCCTCGGTAAGCTCGCGCATCACCGACGGGGGCATGAGCCGGAACGGGTAATGGTGCGTCCTCGACCGGATCGTCGGGATGACCTTCTCCGGCTCGGTGGTCGCGAAGATGAACTTCAGGTGCGGCGGCGGTTCCTCGACGAGCTTGAGCAGGGCGTTGAAGCCCTGCTGGGTCACCATGTGAGCCTCGTCGATGATGTAGATCTTGTAGCGTCCCGCGACCGGGGCGTAGAAGGCGCGCTCACGCAGGTCCCTGGCGTCGTCCACGCCGCCGTGGCTGGCCGCGTCGATCTCGATCACGTCGATGCTGCCCGGCCCGGACGGTGCCAGCGCGACGCAGGAGTCGCAGACCCCGCACGGGTCCGGCGTGGGACCGTTGACGCAGTTAAGGCTCCTGGCGAGGATGCGGGCACTCGACGTCTTGCCGCAGCCGCGCGGCCCGCTGAAGAGATAAGCGTGATTGATCCGGCCGCTGCGCAGCGCCTGCCGGAGCGGCTCGGTGACGTGCTCCTGGCCCCGGACTTCGGCGAAGGTGGCGGGCCGGTACTTGCGGTACAAGGCCAGGGACTGCCTGGGCGCGGCGCCCGCGGTGCCGCGCGTCGCTTCGGAGTCTGCCGCCATGACCTCATCCTCGCAGAGGGAATCGACCCTCGCCGCCGAAGCCGCCCGTCGCGGCCGAAGGCCGCAGCCGGGGGTCCGGGAGGTCGTCCCCCCGGGAGATATTCTCCGCAAGCGGCGGGAAGGTGGGCGTGGCCCACCGAACAGACGGAAACTTGTGGGACCCCCCGCGCACCCGTCAGAGCCCGCGTACCCTTGCTGCCTTCCGGCCCTGGGGGGGTTGGCGAGGTAAACGCCGCACGGGGAGTCGGTAGCCCAGTCTAGTCAACGGGAGGACCACTCGCGCCCGTTGGCCCATCTTCGGCCCCGGTATCCGCTCCTCCAGCCGGCTTGACTTCAGTGTTAGAAGTCCCCGGCAGATCCGGTAAGCTACCCGACGGAGGATTCGCCTAGTGGCCTAGGGCGCACGCTTGGAAAGCGTGTTGGTGGCAACGCCTCGCGAGTTCGAATCTCGCATCCTCCGCCCGGCTTCCCCTGTCCGATGGCTACGCCATCTTCCCCGCGAGTCCGGCAGGACATTCTCAGTCCCTTCGGTTGCCCGGGGCTGGCTCCAGAGGCGCGCCGGTTCATAGGGTATCGAGCCGGACATATCAGCTTTTGCCGCATCAAACCGCCGCCGCGGGTGGGCGCGCTGACGTGATCGGGTGTCCTTAGTGCCCGCTGGAGGGTGCTAACGACACCCGATCTCCGGCGATTACCCTGCGGGGGTACACAGCAACCATCGCAGTTAGGCCGCAATGTCCTCTATGTCGGGCAACGCCGGGCCCAGGGTTTTAGGGGAGCTTGCCGGGGGCGGAGACCAGGGACTGGGCCAGCAGGACCTGTTCGATGTAGTCGCCCGGGGCATGCCAGGCGCCGTTGGCCGTCTTCTTCCAGACGTAGGGAGGGGTGCCTGACCAGGTCGCCTGGCCAAGGTAGTCATTGCCCACAACGCCCGGATTGGTTCCAGCCGCGGCCGGCGCTAGTCCTGGAAGCGGTAGCCCATGCCTGGCTCGGTGAGCAGGTGGCGGGGGCGGGACGGCTCCGGCTCCAGCTTGCGCCGCAGCTGCGCCATATAGACGCGCAGGTAGTTGGACTCCGAGCCGTAGGCAGGGCCCCAAATGTCCTGGAGCAGCTGCTTCTGGGTGACCAGCCTGCCCCGGTTGCGGACCAGGATCTCGAGTAGCTGCCACTCGGTCGGCGTCAGCCGGACGTCCGCCCCGTCCTTGATGACCCGCTTCGCGGCCAGGTCGACCGTGAAGTCGTCGGTCGTGACGACCGGTTCGTCCGGGGCGGGGGAAGCCCGGCGGACCGCCGCGCGGAGCCGGGCGAGCAGCTCGTCCATGCCGAACGGCTTGGTGACGTAGTC
Organism: uncultured Actinomycetota bacterium; assembly: GCA_963767685.1. Taxonomy (GTDB): domain Bacteria; phylum Actinomycetota; class Actinomycetes; order Streptosporangiales; family Streptosporangiaceae; genus Trebonia. The sequence goes on along the minus strand of CAVYEZ010000019.1, from coordinate 638,908 downwards.
GTCGGCCCCGGCGTCGAGCGCGGCGACCTTCTGGTGCTCCGCGCCCCAGACCGACAAGACGATGATCGGCGTCGTGGACCAGCCGCGGACCCCGTGGATGACCTCGGTGCCGTCCATGTCGGGCAGGCCGAGGTCGAGGATGACCGCGTCCGGTCGCTCACGGGAGATGGCGGCGAGGCCCGTGGTGCCGTCGCTCGCGGTCGACACCTCGTAGTTCCGCGCGGTCAGGTTGATCCGCAGCGCGCGCAGGATCGACGGCTCGTCGTCAATGACGAGGACGCGGGTCACTGGCCGGCGCCCAGCGGGGCGCGAACGCCGCTGACCAGGGCAGGCAGCGTCACCCGGACGGTGAGACCGCCGCCCGGCGTGTCGACCGCGACGATCGAGCCGCCCATCGCCTCGGCGAACCCCTTGGCGACGGCCAGCCCGAGTCCAACGCCGGGTGACCGCTCGTCGAGCCGCGCGAACGGCTCGAAGATCCTCTCCTTCAGCCCGGCGGGTACCCCCACGCCGTGGTCCACCACGTCGAGCACGACGCGGCTGCCTCCGGTGGCGCCCTCCACCTTGGCGCGGAGCATCGGCCGGAGGTCGGGCGGTGAGTGCTTGAGCGCGTTGGAGAACAGGTTGGCCAGCACCCGTTCGAGCAGTCCGGGATCGGCGCGGACCAGCGGCAGGTCGTCGGGAACGACGATCAGCAGGTGATCCGCGTCGTCCAGGCCGCGCAGCGCCACCGGGGCCACCTCGTCCACCGCGGTCGCGCGGAGGAAGGGCTCAAGCGACCCGGCCTGCAGGCGGCTCATGTCCAGCAGGTTGCCGACCAGCGCGTCGAGCCGGTCGGCGTTCTGCTCGATGTTGGCGAGCAGTTCGGCCTCGTCCTCGGCCGACCAGCGCACGTCGGTCTGCCGCAGGCTCGACGCGCTCGCCTTGATCGACGCCAGCGGGGTCCGGAGGTCGTGGCTCACCGCGCGGAGCAGCGCGGTCCGCATCCGGTCGCCTTCCGCGAGCGCCTCCGCCTGCGCCGCCTGGGTGCGCAGCCGGGCCCGGTCGAGGGCGGCGACGGCCTGCGCGGTGTAGCCGGCGAGCAGCGAGGTCGTCGCGCTCGCCGCCTGCCCGCTGACCTCGAGGGCCAGGTCGGGGCGCACCTCGAAGCGCAGCGCGCTGATCGCGGGGTCAAGCTCGCCGCTCTCCGCCACCTTGATCCAGCGGCCGCCCACCCGCTCGAGCAGCTCGGCATGGCCGCCGTGGCTCGCCGTCAGGTGGTCGAGCACGTCGCCGGGGGTGTCCGCGCCGCCAAGCACGGTCTGCGCCAGGCCGAGCAGCGACTCGGTCTCCTTCGAGCTGCGGGCAGCGTCCGCCTCGCGCCGCGCGGCCAGGTGGACCACGCTGCTCACCGCCACCGCGACGGTGACGAACAGCACGAGCGCGAGCAGGTTGCGCGGCTCCGCGATGGTGAACGTGTGCACCGGCGCGGTGAAGAACCAGTTCAGCAGCAGGCAGGCGCCGACCGCGGCGACCACGGCGGGCCAGAAGCCGCCCACCACCGTGATCGCGACGACCGCGACCAGGTAGATCAGCAGGTCGTCGGAGAGGTTGAGGTGCGACTGGATGGCGTTGAGCAGCGCGGTCAGCGACGGCAGCCCGACGACGGCGAGTGCCGCGCCGGCCACCTGCCTGCGCGGGGAGAGCCCGCTGTGCTCGTGCCGGTCCACGCTCTCTAGTGTGACCCCTGCCGCGCGCCAGCGGAACGCCGCGCCCGCGACGGCCGCGCCGACCGCCACCACCGCCAGCGTGGCCGCCGCGCGCCCGGCGACGCCCCCGGTCAGCCGCAGGTCGGCGTAGGGGGGCCGGGAGAACCCGACGGCGGTCAGCCATCCGATGACGCCGAGCGGTATCGCCGCGGTCGGCTCGGCCAGCGCGGCCAGCACGCCGACCACGACCGCGCAGGCGATCAGCACCCCGGTCGCGCCCAGCCGTCCGCCAAGCGCCGCCGCCACGGTGCCCACGGCGAGCAGCGCGGCGAACCCCGCCGGCAGCACGTACGGGGCGGGGAGGCCGCCCCGCCAGGGCGGTCGTCGCAGTGCGTCACGACGCCACATCGGCTGCGTAGACCCGTGCTGCTTTGCCGCTGTCCAAGCCGATGTCAGCGGACGCTTACTTCCAGTCATCCTGAAAGTCATTCAATCCCGGCCGGCCCGAATGTGGTGAATCTTGACGTTTCCCTAACGGCCAGCTCAGCAGCCTTAACGCGGCACTTGCGGTCATCTGCCCAGCTAACGCCTAGCGTTGAGGCCGCAATGAGAAATCAACTACCGCGGCACGCGCGGCGCCAGCGCCGCCCGGCCCGCATCCGGGTGACCTCCGCCCCTAACGGTCACGCTGTGTCAGGGACGGGATGGCGTTCTGCTGGCCGTGACGTTGGCTGCAACACGGGCGGAGGCAGGCACTAGTGGCGGTATCGCAGGGCACCGGACTGGCCGGCGGCGGCGTACCCGACGAGCTCGCGGGCGACGTCATGCCGGACGGCGGCCTGCCGGAGACGTTCGGTTACAAGCTCAAGCGGAAGCTGCTCGGCCCGCCGCTCGTCAACGAGCAGATGGGCGAGCGAGCAGCTGTCGCGCCCGCTGGCGCTCGGCGTGCTGTCCTGCGACGGCATCTCCTCGGCCGCGTACGGCACCGAGGAAATGCTGATCGAGATGATCCAGGTGGTCGGCCTGCCGGCGTTCGCGCTGATCCTGCCGATGACGCTGGTCATCCTGGCCGGCGTCGCGCTCGTCGTACTTTCCTACCGCGAGGTCGTCTCCGTCTACACCAGGGCGGGCGGCTCCTACGTCGTGGCGCAGGGAGAACTTCGGGCCTCGGGTAGCCCAGGTCGCGGCGGTGGCGCTGCTGATCGACTACACCGTGACGGTCGCCGTGCAGGTTGCGGCTGGCTCGGCGGCGGTCGTGTCCGCCTTCCCGCAACTGGCGAACGTCCCGGTGATCGGCTCGAACATCCTGATCGTCGATCTCGGTGATCGTCGTGCTGATCATGTGCTACGGCAACCTGCGCGGCATCCGCGAGGCCGGCCGCGCCTTCGCGATGCCCACCTACTTCTTCTCGATCACCGTCGCGCGTGATGATCATCGTCGGCCTGATCCGCGAGGTGACCGTCGGCCTGCCGCACGTCAGCCCTTACTCTGGCGCCACGTTCCCGATCGGGCACAACAACGAGGGGTTCTTCAGCTTCGTCATCATCTACATGCTGGCGAGATCCTTCGCTAACGGCGGCTCGTCGCTCACCGGCATCGAGGCGGTGTCCAACGCGGTCAGCGCGCTTCGTCCGCCCGAGGGCAGGAACGCCAGGCAGATCCTGGTCACCCAGGGGTCCATCGTCGCGTTCCTCATCGCGGGCATCTCCTGGCTCGCGCACGTCACCCACGCGATCCCCTACGAGGCCGGGTACCCGACCGTGCTGGCCCAGGAGGCGAGCACCGTCTTCGGCCATGACGGCCACTTTATGTACTTCGTGGTGCAGGCGGCCACCGCGCTGATCCTGTTCACCGGCGGCAACACGAGCTTCAGCGGGTTCCCGTTCCTGGCCAGCTTCGTCGCCAGCGACTCGTTCCTGCCGCGCTGGCTCACCAAGCGCGGCCACCGGCTCGCGCTGTCCAACGGCATCATCGTGCTCACCGTGATCTCGCTGATCTTGCTGGTCACCACCCGGGCCCAGGTCAACGGGCTGGTCCCGTTCTACGCGATCGGCGTGTTCACCGGCTTCTCCATGGCCGGCTTCGGCATGGCGAAGTACCACAAGCGGGTGAAGGAACCCGGCTGGAAGCGCCGCCTGATCATCAACAGGACCGCCGCCGTCTACACCGCGATCGTGGTGATCATCTTCGCGGTGGTGAAGTTCACCGAGGGCGCCTGGGTGATCGTCATCATCTTCCCCGCCCTGGTATTCCTGCTGATCCGGCTCAACCGGGAGTACCGGATGGAGGACGAGGTCCTGGAGAACATCGAGGACCGGCGCGCAGCCGGCATCCCGCCGCGGCAGCCGAACTACAGCCGCCGCGTCGTGCTGATCTTCGTCGACGACGTGGACCTCGCCACGCTGGCCGCCATCAGGTACGCCCGCGGCCTGCGGCCCACCACGCTCCGCGCGGTCCACTTCGTCATCGACAGCGCCCGGGCGCAGCAAGTGCGCGAGAAGTGGATCAGGTTCGGGCAGGACATCCCGCTTGAGATGATCGACGCACCCGACCGGCGGCTCACCCGCGCGTCCCTTGAGCTGGTCAGCCGGGAGGCCACGCAGAGGGGCACCCAGGTGACCGTGGTGCTGCCGCGGCGCGGGTACGCGCCGCTGCTCGGCCGGATCCTGCATGACCGCACGGCGGACAAGATCGCCGAAGTGATCAGCCAGGTGCCGAACGCCGCCGCCACGATCATCCCGTTCGACGTGGAGAGCCGGGTCCACCTGCTGCACGCCAGGCAGGCCGCCCGCCTCGCGGCGCAAGCCGGCAACGGAGCGGTGTCCCCGACCGGAACAGTGACCGCGAACGGAACAGTGACCGCGAACGGCACGCCCGCCGCCAACGGGGCCCAGGGCGGGGTGGGTGAGAAGGCCGAATCCGTTCCGGCGAAGGAAGCTGCTCAAGCCGGCGGCGGCCGGTACCACGGCGCCGAACGGGAGCGCGGGATCGCCCGCGCGCTACGCGGGCGTCTCGTTGATCAGCGAGCTGAACGGCGCGCGCAAGGCGACCGTCGAGGGCAAGGTCCGGTCGGTGGAGATCCACCCCGTCGAGAACAGCTGCGTCTTCGACGCGACGGTCGCCGACGAGACGGGGACGCTCGTGGCCAAGTTCTACGGCCGATCGAGCATCCCCGGCTTCGAGCCGGGGACGCGCGTCCGGCTGGCGGGGAAGGTGTCCATGCGGGAGGACGGCCCCGCCATGATCAACCCGGCCTACGAACTGCTCCGGGGTGAGTAGCGCGCTAGCCCTGCCCGCCGGGAGACACCAGCTCGTAGGCGGGGTTGATCATCACCGGCTGGCCGCCGCGGATGCGGGCGGAGCCGGTGAACCGGACCCGGCCGCCGCAGATCAGGCCGGGGATGTTGGACCGGCCGTAGAACATCGCGGTGAGGTTGCCGGTGGAGTCGTTGATCTCCACGGCGAGCACCGAGTTGCGCTCGACCGGACGGATCTCCATGACCCGGACCTTGCCCTCCACCGTGACCTTCCCGCCGGTGATGGTGGCGATCGAGGCGACGCCAGGCGCGGCGCCGTTGCCCGGCCGCCCCACCGCGCTGTGCACCGCCGCGACGTCGGACTCGCGACCCAGTTCCCGCGCGGTGGCCGCCAGCCCCGTTTCCGCCTTCTTCCGCCCCGGGACGACCTCGGTGGCCACCGCAGGCGCGCCGCCCTTGCCCGCCTTGGCCGCCGCCTGCCTCGCCTGCAGCACCGCCACCCGGCTGGGAACGTCGTAGGGCACGATCGTGGCCGCGGACCGCGGGATGCGGCTGACCGCGGCGGCGATCTTGTCCGCCGTGCGGTCGTGCAGCAGGCGGCCGAGCAGCGCCGAGTAGCTGCGCCGGGGCAAGATCACGGTGACGTGGGTGCCCGGATCCTCGATCTCGCGCTCCGCCAGGTCGGTCGCCGCCTTGATGAGACGGCGGTCCGGGCAGTCGATGAAGTCGAGGGCGACGCCGCGGTCGGCCCGGGTCCACTTCTCCCGCAGCTTCTCCGCCCGCAGGCTGTCGATGACGAAGTGCACGGCGCGGATCTGGGTGGGCCGCAGCGACCGGGCGTAGCGGAGGGCGGCCAGCGTCGCCAGGTCGAAGTGGTCCACGAAGACGTAGACCACCCGCCGCGTGTAGTGCGGCGCCGGCGGCGGCTGCTCGCCGCTGACCGTCTCGAGCACCTCGGCCTCGGCCTGGTACTCGCGGTTCAGCCTGATCAGCGCCGGGACCATGATGACGAACAGCACCAGCACCACCCAGGCGCCCTCGGTGAACTTCACCACCGCGAAGATGAGCACGACGACCAGCGACAGCGCGCCGGCCGAGAAGTTGATGATGAACTTGGGCCGCCAGCCCGGCTCGCGCCGCGTGTGGTGGTACTTGGCCATGCCGAAGCCGGCCATCGTGAACGCGGTGAACACGCCGATCGCGTACAGCGGCACCAGGCTGTTGACGTCCGCATCCTTGATGACCAGGAGCGCGACGGACAGGACCGTGAGCACGATGATCGCGTTGGAGAAAACCAGCCGGTGGCCGCGCTTGAGCAGCCAGCGCGGCAGGAACGAGTCGCCGGCGACGTAGCTGGTCAGGAACGGGAAGCCGTTGAAGCTCGTGTTGGCGCCGGTGTAGAGGATCAGCATGGTAGCGAACTGGACGACGAAGAACATGAAGTGCCCGGCCTGGCCGAACACCGTGTTGGCCTCCTGGGACAGCACCGTCGGGTAGCCCACCAGGTAGGGGGTCGCGTGCGTGGCGTGCGCGAGCCAGCCGATGCCCGCGACCAGCAGGCCGAGGATCACGCCCTCGGTGACCAGGACCGTGCGGGCGTTCCTGCCCTCCGGCGGGTGGAACGCGCCGACCGCGTCGCTGACCGCCTCGATGCCGGTCAGCGACGCGCCGCCGTTGGCGAACGCCTTGAGCAGCGTGTAGATCATGACGGCGGTGAGGATGCCGTTGGTGCCCGAGCCCGGCGTGTAGATGCCGTGCAGCGTGTGGATGTCGGTCACCGGCAGCTTGCCGAAGACCTCCCGGACCAGGCCGACCGCGATCATCAGGAGCACCGAGCCGGCGAACAGGTAGGTCGGCACGGCGAACGCCCGGCCGGCCTCCTTGAGGCCGCGCAGGTTGCCGTAGCACATCACGAGCACGACGCCGACGCAGATCTCGACCTTGTAGGGGCCTATCGCGGGGACGGCGGACGCCACCGCGGCCGTGCCCGCCGCAACCTGGACCGCGACGGTGACCACGTAGTCGATGAGCAGGGCCACCGCGCAGACCTGGGCGACCCGGGGGCCGAAGTTCTCCCTGGCGACCACGTAGGAGCCGCCCGGCCTGATGTAGACCATGACGACCTCGCGGTACGAGAGCACCACGAAGGTCATGACCAGCAGGATGGCCAGCGTCATCGGCAGGATCAGCGCGAACGCGGCGAGGCCCGCCATCGGCAGCAGCGCGATGAGGATTTCCTCGGTGCCGTACGCCGACGAGGAGATGCCGTCGGGCGACAGCACGCCGAGCGCCAGCGGCTTGGACAGCCGTTGCTCGCCCAGTTGCTCGTTGACGAGCGGGGGCCCGAGCAGCCGGGTCTTGGCTGTGTACCAGAAGGGGTCCGGCTGACTCGCGCGCTGGCTTACCGGCTGGCGGCCGCCCTGGCCGCCGCCTCCATCGAGCATTACCGCAGGCTTGGCCATGGCCACCATCGCGCCTTTCCTCGTAAAACGTGCCGGTGACTTCTTACCATGCTCATCTATGTAAGAAAGACGACCCGGAAGTGGATACCCCGTCTGTCACAGTTCACCCGCGCAAGACAACGATGGCGACAGCCTTGTCATCGGGCCACGAAGCCGGGGCTCGCGGGCCTGAAAAACAGTGCCTAGACGGTGCCCAGAGACCGGGTGACCGCGGCGGCCGGCCGGGGTACGTCTCGGTTGTGCGGCTATTCTCCGGTCACCGCGCTGCGGACGGCGCGGTCCGCGTGCTCACCGACCGCTGCGCGCACCTCGGCGGGCCGCTGCACCAGGGCCGGGTCGCCGACGTCGCGGGTGCGGCCTGCGTGACCTGCCCGTGGCACGGGTCTACCTTCAGGCTCAGCGACGGCGTCCGGCACGGCCCGTCAACCGCGCGGCAGCCCGCGTTCGAGACCCGGGTCAGCGACTCTGGCCAGGTTCAGGTCAGGCCCGCGCGGCCGGGCCGCCGGGCCGAGGTCGCTGAGGTCAGAGCGGCAGGCGAGTGATGCTGCCGTTGCCGTCGGGGCCGGGCAGCGCGTCTGGCTGCCTGTCCTCGACGCCGCGGGAGCGCCCGGCGTCGGCGCTGTCGTCGCGCGCGTTGTTGAAGAGGCCGCCGAGGCCTTCCAGCGCCTTACCGAGCTCGCTCGGCACGATCCACAGCTTGTTCGCGCCGCCCTGGGCGATCTCCGGCAGCATCTCCAGGTACTTGTAGGCGAGCAGCGCCTGATCGGGGTTGCCCTCGTGAATCGCCTGGAACACGGTGGCGATCGCCTGCGCCTGGCCCCTGGCCCTGGTGGCCTGCGCGGTGGCGTCCGCGTCGGCGCGCACCACCGCCGCCTCGGCCTCGCCGCGCGCCCGCAGGACGGCCGCCTGCCGGGCACCTTCCGCGGTCAGGATCGCGGACTGCTTGGCGCCCTCGGCCGACAGGATCGCGGCGCGCTTGTCCCGGTCGGCGCGCATCTGCTTCTCCATCGAGTCCTGGATGGAGCCCGGCGGCTCGATCGCCTTGAGCTCCACCCGGCTCACCCGCAGCCCCCACCGGCCGGTCGCCTCGTCGAGCTCGTGGCGGAGCACCCCGTTGATGTTGTCCCGCGAGGTGAGCGTCGTCTCCAGGTCCATGCCGCCGACCACGTTCCGCAGCGTGGTGACCGTGAGCTGCTCGACGGCGGCCACGTAGTTGACGATCTCGTACGTCGCCGCGCGGGGGTCGGTCACCTGGAAGTAGATGACGGTGTCAATGTGCACCACCAGGTTGTCCTTGGTGATGACCGGCTGCGGCGGGAAGCTGACCACCTGCTCGCGCAGGTCGATAAGCGGGCGCAGCCGGTCGATGAACGGCATCACGACGTTGAGCCCCGCGGGCAGCGTTCTGTGATATCTGCCGAATCGCTCGACGATGCCCGCGCGCGCCTGGGGCACGGTCCGGACCGACCGGACCACGGCGAACACGGCTAGGCCGATGACTAGGACGAGTAGGACTATCGCGATTATGGCGCCCATGACCATCATCTCCGCCCAAAGGAGCCGATACCTCCACGGTATCTCCACGGTGCGTCAAGCACCAAGGGCGGTGGGTGACGGAGGTGCCTAACGGGCCCAGGCGCGCCAGCGGTTCTCGTGCCGCTCGATCTCCAGCGGCACGCCGAAGCACCGGGACAGGTTCTTCGCGGTGAAGACCTCTTCGATCGGGCCGGCGGTGAGCACCGCGCCCCGGCGGAGCAGCATCGCGTGGGTAAAGCCGTCCGGCACCTCTTCGACGTGGTGCGTCACCAGCACCATCATCGGCGCCTTGGGATTGTTGGCCAGCGTCGACAGGCGACGCAGGAGGTCCTCGCGGCCACCGAGGTCGAGGCCGGCGGCGGGCTCGTCGAGCAGCAGGATCTCCGGGTCGGGCATCATCGCGCGGGCGATCTGCACCCGCTTGCGCTCGCCCTCGGACAGGGTCGAGAACCGGCGCCTGATCAGGTGCGCGCAGCCGAGTGCGTCGAGCAGCTCCACCGCCCGGGTCACGTCGGAGGACTCGTACTCCTCCTTCCACCGGCCGAGGATCGCGTACGAGGCCGTGAGCACCAGGTCGATGACCTTCTCCCCGGCGGGGACCCGCTCGGCGAGCGAGGCGCTCGTCAGGCCGATCCGGGGCCGGAGCTCGAACACGTCGACGTCGCCGAGCCGTTCGCCGAGCACGTCGACGGTGCCCTCGGTCGGGTACAGGATCGTGGCGGCCACCTGGAGCAGGGTGGTCTTGCCCGCCCCGTTGGGACCGATCACGATCCAGCGCTCGTCCTCGTGCGCGATCCAGTCAACGTTCCTCAGCAACAGCGACGTCTCGCGGCGAACGGACACGCCACGCAGCTTGAGCACCTCGTCAGACACTGCCCCTCCTCACGCCGGTCCGGCTACAGCCGGGCCGAACGGCCGCCGCGACCGAACCTACGCCAGCGCGAGCCTCACCACCAACCAAGGTACCTAGAAGAGCCGCCGGGAGTCGGTCACACTGGCGTGCAGGCGCACGGTACCGTGATGACGAGATGAACCAACCAACGCTCCTGATCACGCTGACCGGCCGGGACCGGCCCGGCGTCACCTCGCGGCTGTTCGGCGCCCTCGCCCGCTTCCCGCTGAGCGTAACGGACATTGAGCAGGTGACGATCAGGGGCAGGCTCGTGCTTGGCGTCCTGGTCGGCTGCGAGGGCGAAGCGGCACCCCTCGACCTGACCGCGATCTACGGCGCCGTGACCGACCTGGCCACCGACCTCGGCCTCGAGGCGGAGATCACCACCGGGTCGGCGGAACCGCGGTCGCGGGCGCGCCCGCGCCGGGTCAACGGCAGGCTGCACGTCACGCTGCTCGGCAGCCCGCTGCTGCCGGACGCGGTCGCCGCCGTCGCCGGCCGGATCGCGGCGAGCGGCGCCAACATCGACCGGATCACCCGGCTGGCCAGCGATCCCGTGACCTGCGTCGAGCTGGACGTCTCGGGGGCGGAGCCGGCCTCCCTGCGCACCTCGCTGGCCCAGGTCGCCGCGGAAAGCGGCGTGGACGTGGCGGTGCAGCCGGCCTGTACCGGCGGGCGATGCGGCTGATCGTGATGGACGTCGACTCGACGCTCATCCAGGACGAGGTCATCGACCTGCTCGCGGAGCGGGCGGGCTGCGCCGCCGAGGTGGCCAAGGTGACGGAGTCTGCCATGCGCGGCGAGCTTGACTTCGCGGCCTCGCTCAGGGAACGGGTCGCGCTGCTCGCCGGCCTCGACGCCCACGTGCTCGACGACGTCCGCGCCCGGCTGCGGCTCACCCCGGGCGCGCGCACGCTGGTGCGCACGCTGAAGCGCCTCGGCTACAAGTGCGGGATCGTCAGCGGCGGGTTCACCGCCGTGATCCAGCCGCTGGCCGACGAGCTTGGCATCGACTACGTGGCCGCCAACACGCTCGAGGTGGCGGACGGCAGGCTGACCGGCCGGGTCGCGGAGCCGATCGTCGACCGGGACGGCAAGACCACCGCCCTGCGCCGGTTCGCACAGGCGGCGGGCGTCCCGCTGTCGCAGACCGTGGCCGTCGGCGACGGGGCCAACGACCTGGGCATGATCGGCGCCGCCGGCCTCGGCGTCGCCTTTAACGCCAAGCCGGTCGTCCGCGACGCGGCCGACACCGCGGTCAACGTCCCGTACCTGGACACGATCCTCTACCTGCTCGGCATCCCGCGCGACGCGGTCGACGCCGCCGACCTCGCCGAGGAATAGCGTCAACCCCGTTATCCCGAACGATGTAGTGCTCCGCGTGGCCCGGCCATCGATTATCCCGCTGGCCGGCCGCGACGCGGCCAAGAAGCCCAAAGCGCCGCGGCCCCTTGCCAGGTACCTGGCAAGGGGCCGCGGCGCTCGGCTAACCCGGGTTACTCGGAAGGCTGGCCCGGCGACGAATCGGCCGCCGTGGGCGATCCGTTGGGCACGTGGCCGTTCTGCGCCGCTTCCCCGCCCGCGGGGACGGGAGGCGTTGCCGAGACCTGCTGCGGCATCGCCACGGTGGGCGGCGCCGCCACCGCCTCGGGCGCGGTGGCGCTCACCGCGGGCGAGGTTGCGCCGCTGATCTCGGCGCTGGCCGGCGCCTCCTCGCCCATGCCGGAGGAGCGGCGCTTGGAGTAGACGATCGCCGCGACGATGATGATCACCGCGCCCAGCGCCACCCCGACCCGCAGGCCGGTGTTGGAGCTGTACTTCACCACCGAGGTGGCGATCAGCAGCGAGACCAGGTTCATGACCTTGATCAGCGGGTTGATCGAGGGGCCGGCGGTGTCCTTGAACGGGTCGCCGACGGTGTCGCCGACGATGGTCGCCTCGTGCGCCGCTGAGCCCTTGCCGCCGTGGTTGCCGTCCTCGACCAGCTTCTTGGCGTTGTCCCAGGCCCCGCCGGAGTTGGACAGGAACACCGCCATCAGCACGCCCGCCGCGATCGCCCCGGCCAGGAACGAGCCGAGCGGCGCGTAGCCGAAGGTGAACCCGACCGCGATCGGGGTCAGCACGGCCAGGATGCCCGGCGTGACCAGCTCGCGGAGCGAGTCCTGGGTGACGATGTCCACCACCCGCGAGTAGTCGGGCTTCTCCTCGAAGGTCATGATCCCCGGGTGGGTGCGGAACTGCATGCGCACCTCGAGGACGACCCGCTGCGCCGCCCGGCCGACCGCCATGATCAGCAGGCTGGAGAACAGGAACACCACCGACGCGCCGACGATGAGGCCGACGAGCACGTTCGGCTGGGCGATGTTCAGGGCGAACGTGCCGGCCGCGCCGACGGGCAGCGCCGATTCCACCGAGTCCCGGAACGAGCCGAACAGCGCGGTCGCGGCCAGCACGGCGGTCGCGATCGCGATGCCCTTGGTGATGGCCTTGGTCGTGTTGCCGATCGCGTCCAGCTTGGTCAGCGCCTGGGCGGCGTCGCCCTCGACGTCACCGGACATCTCGGCGATGCCCTGCGCGTTGTCGGTCACCGGGCCGAAGGAGTCCATCGACACGATCACGCCGACCGTGGTCAGCAGGCCGCCGCCGGCCATGGCCACGGCGAACAGCGCGATCGTGGCGTTGCCGGTGGCCAGCAGGTAGGAGCCGAACACGGCCCCGCCGATCAGCAGCGCGGAGTACACCGCGGACTCCATGCCGCTGGAGATGCCGGACAGGATCACGGTGGCCGCGCCGGTCTCCGAGCTCTGCCCGATGTCCCTGACCGGCCGCCGCGTGGTCTCGGTGAAGTACCCGGTCAGCAGCTGGATCGCGGACGCCAGCACGATCCCGATCAGCACCGCGCCGAACGCGATCCACTGCGGGTTGCCGTTGTAGCCGGCGATCGCGGGGTCGGTGACGCCGACCAGCGAGCTGAACTTCGACGGCAGGAAGGTGAAGCAGAGGATCGCGACCCCGATGACCGAGATCGCCGCCGAGATGAAGAAGCCGCGGTTGATGGCGGTCATGCCGCTGCGGTCGCGGGCGCGCGGGGCCACCGCGAAGATGCCGATCACCGCCGTGATCACGCCGATCATCGGGACGATCAGCGGGAAGATCAGGCCCTTGTCGCCGAACGCGGTCTTGCCCAGGATCAGCGAGGCGACCAGCATGACCGAGTAGGACTCGAACAGGTCCGCCGCCATGCCGGCGCAGTCGCCCACGTTGTCGCCGACGTTGTCGGCGATCGTCGCCGCGTTGCGCGGGTCGTCCTCGGGGATGCCCTGCTCGACCTTGCCGACCAGGTCCGCGCCCACGTCGGCGGCCTTGGTGTAGATGCCGCCGCCGACCCTCATGAACATGGCGAGCAGCGCGGCGCCGAAGCCGAAGCCCTCAAGGACCTCGGGCGCGTTGGCCCGGTAGATCAGCACCACGACGGCCGCGCCGAACAGGCCGAGCCCGACCGTGAACATGCCGGCCACGCCGCCGGTGCGGAACGCGATCCGCATCGCGCTGCGCTCGCCGGCGTCGCGCGCTGCCGCGGCGACGCGGACGTTGCCGCGGACGCACAGCGACATGCCAGTGAACCCGGTCAGCCCGGAGAACAAGGCGCCGACAAGGAAGAACAAGCTACGTCCCCAGCGCACGCCATCGCCGTCGGCGGGGAGCAGCAGAAGCACCCAGAAGATAAGGACGACGAAGACGCCCAGCGTCCGGAACTGCCTACGCAGGTAGGCAGCGGCCCCTTGCTGTACCGCCTTGGCTATTTCCTGCATCTTCGCGGTCCCCTGGCTAGCGGCCAGGACCTCTCGCACCAGCACGCCCGCGACGGCGAGGGCGGCTAGTGCGACGACCGCGACGATTACAACCCACGTGAGGTTGCCGCCGCTGACGCTGACCGGGACTACCGGTCCGCCCGCCGCTATGGCGGGACTGAGCTCCGACATTCGTTCTCCTTCGACGTCTGGCGTGCGCCGCTAAGTCGTTGGCGTTATAAAGCTCATTTCAAATTTTGCCCGCGCTCGCCTCGGAGCGCGCGGGACCCCCACCGACCCGAAGGCAGGCGTGGGCGGGAGTCTACGCTGGTTGCTTCGAATCTTGAAAGTCACAAGTTTCTTATTTTTCACGGTCAAACGTTGATCGTAGGTACGAAAAATACGCCTCGATAGCCTCATCTGTCACAGTTCCCAACCTGCCGACTTGTGATTTGCCCCAGTTTCGGCAGTTCACACGTTATAGGAGTTAGTTGCTGTTTTCTAGAATGACGCAATGCCACGTATGTGACGGAGAGGCACGAAGCGACTGGTGTGACAGGAGTAAAAGAGTGTGACGGCCGCGCCGGGAACCACCGAGGGTGACCGCAACCGCGCCAAGAAACCCGCAAGCCCGGCTCGCCACCCCGACAAAGGGAGCAAACCGGGCTTAAGCCAGCAAAGCCAGCAAACGGTACAACTCAGGTGGTGACGGGACTGACTCAGGCCGGGCGGCGTTTCCAGCTCATCGTGACGCTGGTCCCGGCGCCCGCCGGCGCGACCTGCACGTCGTCGGCGAGGCCCCTGATCACCGCGAGGCCCACCCCGTCGGGAAGCTGGAGCGGAATCTCGCCGTCGGAGACGGCGAGGCCGTCACCGAATCCGGCGGGCACGGCCGAGGGAACGGCGCTGTTGCCATTCGACTCGGCAGTGCCGGCCGGCCCGTGATGCCCCGCGTCCGGCACCGCGTCGGTCACCACCACCTCGAACTGCTCACCGTCGTCGGTGAGCGTAACCCGGATGGGCTCATCCGGGCAGTGCCGCAGGTGCGCTTCGACCGCGCGGGAGCAGGCCTCGCCGACGGCAAGGCGTACCTCATCGAGCAATGACTCGGCTACGCCGCTGCGGCGCGCGACCGCGGTGGCGACAAGCCGGGCGGTCCGCACGTGTACGGGCAGCGGCGTGAAGGTGACTTCGACGGTGGCCATGATGCAGCGAAGGGCTTACTTCTCCGCCTTCCTGGCGGCGATGGCCTGGTCCACGGACTCGTGGATCCCGAACACCTTGGTGAGACCGGTGATGCGGAAGATCTTCAGGATGCGCTCCTGCGTGCAGACCAGGTCAAGCGACCCGTCGTGAGCGCGCACCCGCTTGAGCCCGCCGACCAGGACCCCGAGGCCCGTGGAGTCGAGGAACTCGACCTTCTCCATGTTGACTACCAGCTGGTAGTTCTTCTTGTTGACGAGCTCTATGAGCAGCTCGCGCAGGCGCGGCGCGGTGTAGACGTCGATCTCACCTTCGACGTCGACGATCTCGATGCCGTCCTTGTTGCTGTGCGCCAGCTTCAGATCCACTAATCCTCCAGCGCCCCGAGGGCGTCTCTCGCGTCGTGGGGGCGACCCCTGCCCGGCATTCAACCACGCTCAGGCGTCATGTCTATACCAAAACATACTGCCCAGCATCCCCCTAGCGGATGACACACTTAAAACCTATGCCCATCGCCGCTCTGCCGACAGCTGAAACTCGCCAGGACAACTCCGCGCTCGCGGTCCTGGGGGCCGCCCAGCGTGCCGGGGAACTTGTGCATCTGGAATACATACCCGGGCAACCGGGCCAACCCACCTCCTGGCCTGAGTCTGTTCGTCCCGATGTGGCCGCCGCGCTCGCCGCGCGCGGCATCGCGTCCCCCTGGGAGCACCAGGCCCAGGCGGCGGCGCTCGTCCGGTCGGGACGGCACGTGATCATTGCCACACGCGCCGCGTCCGGCAAGTCGGCCGGCTACCTGGCCGCCGCGCTGTCCGCGGTGCTCGACGGCGGCACCGCGCTGTACATCGCGCCGACCAAGGCACTCGCCGCCGACCAGCTGAAGGCGGTCCGCGACCTTGGCGTCCGCGGGGTCCGGGCCACCTGTTACGACGGCGACTCGACGGTCGCGGAGCGCGCCTGGGCGCAGGCGCACGCCAACTACCTGCTGACAAATCCCGACATGGTGCACAGCGGGCTCCTGCCGAACCACGCCCGCTGGCGCGGGTTCTTCCGCCGCCTGCGGGTCGTGATCATCGACGAGTGCCACGGCTACCGCGGGGTCTTCGGCTCGCACGTCGCCCAGGTCCTGCGCCGGCTCCGCCGCGTCGCCGCGCATCACGGGGCGGGGCTGCCGCCGGTATTCGTCCTCGCCTCCGCCACGATCGCCGATCCCGCCGCCTGCGCCCGGGCGCTCACCGGCCTTGAGGCGGTCGCCGTGACCGACGACGGCTCGCCCCGGGCGCCGCTCACGTTCGCCCTCTGGGAACCCCCGCTGCTGCACACCTACGCCGAGGTACGCGCCCGCCGGCCGGCCACGACCGAGGCCGCCGACCTGCTCGCGGCCATGGTCAGGGCCCAGGTGCCCGCGCTCGCCTTCATCCGCTCCAGGCGCGGCGCCGAGACCGTCGCGCTCGCCGCCCGTGACGCCCTCGACGAGGAGCTTTCCGGCAACGTCGCCGCCTACCGCTCCGGCTACCTGCCGGACGACCGCCGCGGCCTCGAGTCGGGACTGCGCGACGGGCGGATCACCGGCATGGCCACCACGAGCGCACTTGAACTCGGCATCAACATCACCGGGCTTGACGCGGTGCTGATCGCCGGCTGGCCGGGAACGTGGGCATCGCTCTGGCAGCAGGCGGGCCGGGCGGGCCGGGCCGGGCACCACGCGACGGCGGTGTTCATCGCCCGCGACGACCCGCTCGACAGCTACCTGGTCCACCACCCGGACGCACTGCTGCACCACCCGGTCGAGCCCGCCGTGCTCGACCCGGCCAACCCGTACGTGCTCGGCCCGCACCTGGCCGCCGCGGCGGCCGAGCTGCCGCTGACGGAGCCCGACCTGGAGCTCTTCGGCCCGGCGGCCGCGAAGGCGGTCGCCGACCTCGACGCGGGCGGTGAGCTGCGGAGACGCCCTTCCGGCTGGTATTACGCCCGGCACCGGCGCCCGGCCAGGGACATCTCGATCCGCGGTGACCTTGGCCGCCCCGTCCGCGTGGTCGAGGAGGCCACCGGCCGCCTCGTCGGCACCATGGACGAGCCGTCCGCGCACCGGTACGTCCACGACGGCGCGGTTTACCTTCATCAGGGCGAGTCCTACCTGGTAACCCGCCTCGACCTGGCCGACCGCGTGGCCCTCGTCGAGCCCGGCGACCCCGGTTACACGACCCAGGCCCGCGACATCACGGACATCGACGTCATCGCCGAGCGCCGCCGGGTGCGCTGGGGCGACGCCGACCTCATGCTCGCCGAGGTGCGGGTGACGCGGCAGGTGGTGGAGTACGCGCGCCTTCGTTCCGGGAAGAAGATACGAGAGGCACCGGTGGAGCTGGAGTTGCCGCAGCGGACGCTGTCCACGGTGGCCGTCGCCTGGACGATCCCGAACGAGTGCCTGGCTTCGCTTCCCGTCAACGACCTCGGCGGCGCCGCCCACGCCGCCGAGCACGCCGCCATCGGGCTCTTGCCGCTGTTCGCGACCTGCGACCGGTGGGACGTGGGCGGCCTGTCCACCGAGCTCCACCCGGCGACCGGCCAGCTCACCGTGTTCGTCTACGACGGCCACGCGGGCGGAGCGGGCTTCGCCGAACGCGGCTTCGCCGTCGCCGCCGACTGGCTCACCGCGACTAGGAACGCGATCGGTGCGTGCCCTTGCGAGAGTGGGTGCCCGTCGTGCGTGCAGTCGCCTAAGTGCGGTAACGGCAACTCGCCGCTCTCTAAGTCGGGCGCGGTTGGGTTGCTGGACCTCGTCCTGTCTCGTGCTTCTTAATCGCGCTTAGGTGGTTGCGGTTGTCGCGACAGTGGCGGTCGTGGGAGCGGGGGGCGGACGCGCGACCTCCCGTTCGGGGTCATAGGGCGTACCCGAAATGGCACTCAGGGGGCTGACGCCTGGCCATCGCGGTCCATGGCACTCAACTGGCCGACGCGTGGGTTCGCAGTCCATGACTCTCGCCTGCGGCGTTGGGCTGACGCAGGGCTTTTTCCGGCTTTGCCATGACATTTGGAGGGGCTGCCGCGCACCGGCCCTAGCAGGCCATGGCACTTGGAGGGGCTGCCGCTTAACTCGCCCGGCAGGCTATGGCACTTGGAGTGGCTGCCGCGGGGCGCTCCGGGTCGTCATGGCATTAAGGGTCGTCGATGATATCGACTTATAACGAATTCTGATTTGAGAAAAGTTACGGTTCGGGTGGTTTCTTGAGGCAAAGTGGTATTTCTCGCCGTGTCCCTGACGTGGGGGCGCGGGCTTGGGGTGCCTCGGCCGGGTTCTGGTCTTGTGGGCCATGGGGCGGTGCCGGGCATGCGCCTGGGTGCCACAAGGCCAGGCGGTTAGCGCCCGGGGTGCCGCAAGGACGCTAGAGGCGTGCGTGCGTGCCGCAAGGCTCGAATATTCCGCCCCCGGGGCACACGGGGCCAGGCGCGCACGGGGGCGGACATGACCCGAAATCCGAGGTAATGCCGGGAATGAGGGTCTTTGCGCCCACGGGCGGGCGGAACTGCCCCGGTGGTCGGGTGGCCCCGCCCCTTGCCTGGCCACATCCATCTCCCGTTAGCCCAGAAACGCCGACGCGGCGGCGGCTTTTGCGGCCGGAGGCCGCGGGCAAGCGGTTCCTGCGGCCGAAGGGACGCGCTCACGCTTCCGCCGGCGAAGCCGGCAGCCGGGGGGTGCGGGGGGTCGTCCCCCACAGTGGACACAAGCCGGGAAAGCGGGCGGAGCCCGCTGAACAGGGGGAAATAGTGGTCCCCCTCGCCGGGGGGGAGAGCGAGGGGGACCACACGGTCCGGCCCTGGGGGGGTAGGCCGGTTCCGTTCTACAGTAAAGCTTATCCCGCAATGCGGCGTGCATGCCGCAGATGGAGCGATCAACCCGTAAAGGAATTACAACATATATGGGTTCACTCTGAACAGACGTTCCGGCGGATACTTTGCCGCTACCGAATATTTCTCGCGGGGCGATCCTGGCGCGGCTGGCCCCAGGGGCGCACGGGTCCACGGGGGCCTTGCGCGGTTGGGGGGGCGGCGCGCCGCGCCGGCGCTCCTAACGGTTAATGGAATGTGAACGCCCCCACCGATCAAGATCACGAATTGATCACGTATAGGGTCTTGGATGTGGCGCGCTTTCGACGTAGAAAGGTGCTACGGACCGGATGAACGTCCGGGCACGACAGCTCAGGTACCCACGCGCGACCAGCCGCGGGAGGCGTGTCAGGACAGGCCGTACGGCCTGGGCCGACAATTGATTAGGTGCACGCATGGTAGCCAGACTGTCCTGCAAACGGCGACGGCGCCCCAGCCGGGGCGCCGTTCGCATGTGCTAGATACCCCGACGCGACGGGGATGTCCGCGCCGCCCGTTACGCAGGGCGCTAGCCTTGAACCACCTGTGACAGCGCACGCTGCCACAGCGAGGATTCGGGGAGGGATGCGATGGTCCGCACCGGGACGTCAAGCGGTGCCGACGGGCAGCAGTCGCTTGGGGAGCTCGTCGCGCTTGCCGCGAAAGACATGTCGTCGCTCGTCCGAGCCGAGATCAGCCTCGCTAAGCGCGAACTGAAGATGGACGCCAGGCGGATCGGCATCGCCGCCGGGATCGCCGTCGTGGCCCTGTTCGTGGCCTGCCTGATCGTCGTCCTCCTCTGCTTCGCCTTCGCCTACGGCCTGGTGGCCGCGGGCATCTGGACGTGGGCCGCCTTCCTCATCGTGGCGGGAACCTGCCTGTTGCTGATCGGCCTCGGCGGGTTGATCGCGTACGTCGTCATCCGCCGGGTGACCGGCATGAAGATGACGCGGCAGACCGTGATGGACGACATCGGCATGCTGCGCCGGAGCGAGCCAAGCCCGAACGGCTCCGGGCCCGCGGTTAGCAACACGGCAGTCAGCGGCGCGGGGGGCAGCGGCACGGAGGTCAACGCGGGCAAGGGCACCGCGGCCGAGATTCCGCCCGCGCGAACGTAACGGCAAGGGGCAAAGCATGCCGGCAGAGCCGGTCATTCAGATCGCGGGACCGTGGACGCACCGCTCGGTGACGGCCAACGGCACCCGGTTTCACGTGGCAAGCATGGGCGAGGGGCCGCTCGTGCTGCTCCTGCACGGCTTTCCCGAGTTCTGGTGGACCTGGCGGCACCAGCTCGTCACGCTGGCCGAGGCGGGCTACCGGGCGGTCGCGGTCGACCTTCGCGGCTACGGCGGCAGCGACAAGCCGCCGCGGGGCTACGACCTCATCACGGCGGCGGCCGACGCGGCCGGGCTTGTCCGCGCGCTCGGCGAGGCCAACGCGACCGTCGTCGGCCACGACTGGGGCGGGCTCGCCGCGTGGACGCTCGCCGCGTACTTCCCGAAGGCGGTGCGCAGGCTCGCCGTCGTTTCCATGGCGCATCCGCTGCGGATGCGGACCCGGGTGCTGGCGAGTCCGCTGCGGATCTCGCGGGCGCTGAACGAGCCGGACGGCCGGGCGAAGCGGGGCGGCTACCCTCTCGCCTTCCAGCTGCCGATGGCCCCGGAACGGCAACTGGTGCGGAACGGCGGCGCGCTCGTGGGATCGATCCTGTCGTCCTGGTCGGCTCCCGGATGGCCGGACGAGGAGACCGCCAAGACCTACCAGCGCGCCATGCGCATCCCGCCGGTCGCGCACACCTCGCTGGAGTACCACCGCTGGTTCGTGCGCTCCACCTTCCGCCCGGACGGGCTGCGGTACGCCCGGCACATGCGGCGGCCGATCGTCGTCCCCGTCCTGCACCTGCACGGGGCCGTCGACTCGTGCATCCCGCCGCAGGCCGCCCGTGGCGCGGGCCAGTACGTCGAGGGACCGTACCGGTGGAAGGTCATCGAGGGGGCGGGCCACTTTCCGCACGAGGAGCGGCCGGGTTCGTTCGACGCCGAGCTGCTCGGCTGGCTGGCCGACCCCGAGCCGGACCGGTGACCGCCGGCCGCGACCGGGACCCGGCCGGGCGGGCGCGCAACGCGCGCCCTCGGGACGAGCTCGGCCGGCCGCTTTCCCGGTCCGCCGCCCAGGACGTCCCCCGCGTACCCGACGACCTGGTCGTCTCCCCCGCTGAGGCGGCCGCGCGCGGTGGGCGGCTGCTCGCCGAGGGGCGGCCGTTCCACGCGCACGAGGTCTTCGAGGCGGCGTGGAAGTCCCTTCCCGGGCCCGAACGAGAGCTGTGGCGCGGCCTCGCGCAGGTCGCGGTCGGCCTGACGCACGCCAGGCGCGGCAACGCGCGCGGCGCGGTCGCGCTGCTGCGCCGGGGCGCCGGCCAGGTCGCCGAGTTCGCGGCTACGCCGGGCGAGGTCGACGCCGGCCTCGTCGCCGAGCAGGCGACCGCCCTCGCGCTCCGCATCGAGCGAGACGGCCTCGCGAGCGTTGCCGAGGCCGACCTGCGCCTGCGGCTCAGCGCCCGGTCATCCTAGTCGCAGCCCTGGGTGGAGGTCGGGAAGGTCTGGCTGGCGCCCGCCTGGGCGTCGGTGGCGACCTCGCTCGCGGTGAGGGCGAACCCGGTGTTGGCCGCGTCGACGGCCGCCGCGAACACCACGCCGTACACGGTCCCCGACGGGCTGAGCAGCGGCCCGCCCGAGTTGCCAGGCTCGACCGAGGCCCTGATCTCGAAGATCTGCCGCTTGACCTGGCCGGTCTGGTAGATGTCGGGGCCGACCGCGTTCTGCGTCCCGCCGATGCGCGCCGCCGCCTGAGTGAAGTTCTGATCGAGCGGGTAGCCGGCCACGACGGCGCTGTCACCCGCCTGCCCCTGGTAGTCGAACTTCAGCGGGGTCATGTTAAGGCCGGGCACGTAGAGCACCGCGATGTCCACCTGGGGGTCGTAGAGCACGACCTTCGCGCGCAGCGCCTGCCCGCTCGGAGTGGTCACGGTCGGCCCCTGGTCCACGCCGGCGACCACGTGGGCGTTGGTCAGCACGTGGTCCGGCGCGTAGACGAAGCCGGATCCCTCGATGCTGCGGTCGCAGCTCAGCGCGGTGCCCTGCACCTTGAGCACCCGGCTGCGCGCGGCCAGGTACCCGGGGCTGTTCAGCACCGCCGAGTCGGGCGCGCTGATGGCGAACAGGTGCGCGGCCCCGATGCCGCTGAACACCTGCGGGAACGGCCCGCTGGCCAGCAGCTGCCGGAACTCGGAGAACATGGTCTTCGCTTGCGACGGCATGACCTTGTCCATCGTGGTCAGCACCGCCGAGTTGTCGACCTGGGAGACGACACCAGCGAACGACGACGCGGTGAGGACCGAACCGATGGCCCAGGCGATCAGCAGCATCGACAGGACACTGACGATGGAACCGCCGACGGCATCGAGGACCGTCGACGACGGACTTGTCATCGACTGCCGCACGTAGGCGCCGATCGACGAGAACACGAACTGGCCGATGATCGCGAACACGATCAGCAGGATGACGGCGACCACGTCCTGCTGGGTCTGCCCGCCGACGATGGCGCGCGAGATGCCAGGACCGAACTCGGCCCCGAGCACCGCGCCGCCGACGAAGCCGATGAAGCTCAGCGAGCCAACGATAAAGCCCTGCCGGTAGCCAGAGATCGCGAACGCGATAGCAATGACCAGGAGGGCGAGATCAAGCAGATCCGCGCGCACGATGTCCACGGTATCCGCTACCGCCCCATAACAGGGCGCCATCACGGATCGAAGGCTCGTCCGTTTACAACCCTTACGCGCCGCTAAGCGGCTCCCTGGGGCATTTCCCTGATGACGGTGGCGTCCCACGGGCGCTCCCAGCCGCCGAGCGCGAGCAACCGGTCGGTGATAAGTCCGGTAAAGCCCCAGATCAGCATCGACCCGATGCGGAACGCCGGTCCGCTGTGCCCGCTGGGAAACCGGAGCATCAGCCGGTTGGCGGGGTCCGCGAGGTCCGCGAGGCTGATCCGTTCCACCGCCGCGACCTCACCGATGTCCACCGGCCGGACCGCGCTCGGCTCGCGCCACCAGGCGAGCACCGGGATCACGCGGAACTGGCTGCGCGTGATGAAGAGTTCGGGCATCGTCGCGAGCACGTCGACACCAGCGGGGTCGAGGCCGGTCTCCTCGACCGCCTCCCGCAGCGCCGCCGTGACCGGGCCGTCGTCGCTGCCCTCGATCTTCCCGCCGGGAAACGCGGGCTGCCCGGCGTGCCGCCGCAGCCCATCGTTCTTCTGGATGTAGAGCAGGTCGGGGCCGCTCGGCCCGTCGCCGAACAGGACGAGCACCGCCGAGTGCCGCCCGCCCGAGGCGGGCGGGCGGACGACCCGCGGCACGTCCATCACCGCGGCCGCCGCCGCGAGGCGGCGCAGCCACGCCGGAGCGTCGCTCCCCCCGGGACCGGCGGTACCGGAATCCGTCACGAGAACGGCCCCTCCCTGACGAGCTTGGCGGCGGTGGCGGCGTCTGTGGGCCCGAGGCCGAACGACGGGCACCAGTCGGCCACCGGGCACACCCCGCACGCGGGCCTGCGGGAGTGACAGATTCGCCGGCCGTGCCAGATCAGCCGGTGCGAGAAGATGACCCACTCCTTCTTCGGAATGAGCTCCCCTACCTCCGCCTCGACCTTGACCGGGTCATCGCTTGTCGTGAACCCGAACCGCCGTGACAGGCGCCCGAAGTGCGTGTCCACCGTGAGGCCAGGGATGCCGTACGCGTTGCCGAGCACCACGTTGGCGGTCTTGCGGCCCACGCCGGGCAGCGTGACCATCTCGTCGAGCTTGCGCGGCACCTCGCCGCCGAACCGCTCGACGAGGGCGGCGGACAACCCCATCACCGACTTGGTCTTCGCGTTGAAGAAGCCCGTCGGCCGCAGGATCTCCGCGACGTCGTCCGGGTTGGCGGCCGCCAGGTCCTCGGGGGTCGGGTACTTAGCGAACAGCACGGGGGTGGTCAGGTTGACCCGCTTGTCGGTTGTCTGCGCGGACAGCACCGTCGCCACCAGCAGCTGAAACGGGTTCGCGAAGTCAAGTTCGGTGTGCGCGTCCGGGTACGTCTCCGCCAGCACCCTGTTGATCTTCCGTGCCCGGCGCACCAGCGCGGTGTGCGTCTCGGGAGTCTTGACCGCCATGACTCGTAGACTACGACCGCCAACGGGCCGCCCGCCGCCAACCCTCACAGGAGGCCCCGCAGCGCATTGAGGAATTCATTGCGCTCGTGTTACGCACGCCCGCCGGCTAGGTAACAAGCCGCTCATAGCGTCACTGGTCATGAGCCGCACGCATCGCATCGATTCCTGGGAACCCGAGGACCCCGCCTTCTGGGCGGCCACCGGGCGCCGCATCGCCCGCCGCAACATGTGGACGTCCGTGTTCGCCGAGCACGTCGGGTTCTGCATGTGGTCCCTGTGGTCAGTCCTCGTCCTGTTCATGACGCCGAAGAACGGCTTCACGATCTCGACCGCCGACAAGTTCCTGCTGACCTCGCTGGTCACCCTGGTTGGCGCGGCGGTGCGGCCGGGCTACGGGTGGGCGGTGACCAGGCTCGGCGGGCGGACCTGGACCGCCGTGTCCGCGCTCGCCATGGTCGTCCCGGCCGTGCTCGCGCTGGTCCTCATCGGCGACCCGGGCGCGCCGCTCTGGGCGTTCCTGCTCTGCGCGGCGGTCAGCGGCATCGGCGGCGGCAGCTTCGCCTCGTCGACCACCAACATCAACTTCTTCTTCCCCGAGCGGGAGAAGGGCCGCGCGCTCGGCATCAACGCCGGCGCCGGGAACGCCGGGGTGGCCAGCGTCCAGCTGATCGGACTGCTGGTGATCGGCGCGTACGGGGCGGGGCACCCGCGGGTGCTGCCCGCCATCTTCATAGTGCTGCTGCTGGTGTCCGCGACCCTCGCGTGGACGCTGATGGACAACCTCCCGGGGATGCGGACCGACGGCTCCGTCTACCGGGCCGTGCTCAGGGACCCGCACTGCTGGACGATCGCGCTCCTGTACGTCGGCACGTTCGGCTCGTTCATCGGCTACAGCTTCGCGTTCGGCCTGGTGCTGCAGAACGACTTCGGCCGGACGCCGCTGCAGGCCGCGGGGCTGACGTTCATCGGCCCGCTGCTCGGCTCGGTCAGCCGCCCGCTTGGCGGTCACCTCGCCGACCGCTTCGGCGCGGCGCGCGTCACGCTGATCGCATTCGCGGGCCTGCTCGCCGGCTCCGCGGTCGTGATCGCGGCCTCGACCGTGCACTCGCTACCGCTGTTCACGGTCGCGTTCGTCACCCTGTTCACGCTCAGCGGGCTTGGCAACGGCTCCACCTACGCGATGATCCCCGTGCCGTACGCGGCGGCGGCCGCGCGGGCGATTGCCGCCGGCGGCGGCACCGGGGTTAGCGGCACCGGGGTTAGCGGCACAGAGGCGCCCCGCCTGGCCGCGCGCCGCAAGACCGGCGCGGTCATCGCGATCGCGGGCACCTGCGGCGGGCTCGGCGGCGTGGCCGTCAACCTGGCATTCCGCCAGTCCTACGCGAGCGCGCACAACGCCCGGCCGGCGCTGATCGGCTTCCTCGTCTTCTACGCGGTGTGCGTGGCGGTCACCGCACTGGCCGGCCGCCGCCAGGCCGGCCTCGCCGCCGTCCCCGCCGCCCCGGCTGCGGTCGAGGCCACCGCATGACGGCAGCGCCCGCGGTCCGCGTCCGGGCGTCGCGGCTGGCCGAGACGGCCACGCACTGCCCGTACTGCGCGCTGCAATGCGCGATGACGATCACCGTGGCGGGCGAGGGCGGCCGCCCGGCCGTCACTCCCAGGGACTTCCCCACCAACCGGGGCGGGCTGTGCCAGAAAGGCTGGACGAGCGCCGCGCTGCTGGACGCGCCCGACCGGCTCACCACCCCGCTGATCAGGGACCCGGGGTCCAGCGAAGCACCGGGAGGCGACCTGGGACGAGGCCCTCGGCCACGTCGCCGACAAGCTCACCGCCCTGCGCGCGGCGCACGGCCCGGACGCCGTGGCCGTCTTCGGCAGCGGCGCGCTGACCAACGAGAAGGCCTACCTGCTGGGCAAGTTCGCCCGCGTCGCGCTGCGGACCAGCCAGATCGACTACAACGGCCGGTTCTGCATGTCGAGCGCCGCGTCGGCGGGCAACCGGGCGTTCGGCCTCGACCGCGGGCTGCCGTTCCCGGTCACCGACCTCGGTGCCGCCGACCTGATCATCCTGGCCGGGGCCAACCCGGCGGAGACCATGCCGCCGCTGATGAGCCACCTGACCGGCACCGGGCCTGGCCACCCGACGCTGATCGTGGTCGACCCGCGCCGCACGCCGACCGCCGACGCGGCGCTCAGGCGAGGCGGGATGCACCTGCAGGCCGCCCCGGGCACCGACCTCGCCCTCGCCCTCGGCCTGCTGCACGTCGCCTGGACGAGCGGCTACCTCGACGCGGCACCGCGCGCCGCCTACCGGGAGGCTCGCACCATCGGCTGGGAGCTGGTGAAGAGCACGCTGACCCAGTGGTGGCCGGAACGGGTCGAACGGCTGACCGGCGTCGCCGTCACCGACCTGCGCCGCGCCGCCCACCTGCTGCACACCGCCGCCCGCGGCTACGTGCTGACCGGCCGGGGCGCCGAGCAGCACAGCAAGGGCACCGACACGGTTACCGCGTGGATCAACCTGGCGCTCGCCTTCGGCCTGCCCGGCGCGCCGAACGCCGGCTACGGCTGCCTCACCGGCCAGGGCAACGGCCAGGGCGGCCGGGAGCACGGCCAGAAGGCCGACCAGCTTCCTGGCTACCGGTCAATCACGGACGAGCACGCGCGTGCGCACATAGCGAGGATCTGGGGCATCGAAGCGGGCGAGCTGCCGGGACCCGGCCGGTCCGCCACCGAGCTGCTCGACGCGCTCGGCACGGCGACCGGCCCGAGGGCGCTGCTCGTCTTCGGCGCCAACCCCGTCGTCTCCGCGCCGCGGGCGCTGCGGGTCAGGGACCGGCTGGGGGCCCTCGACCTGCTCGTGGTCGCCGACTTCGTCCCTTCCGAGACGGCCCGGCTCGCCGACGTCGTCTTCCCCGTCGCCCAGTGGGCCGAGGAAACGGGCACGATGACCAGCCTGGAGGGACGGGTACTGCGCCGCCGCCAGGCCGTCGAGCCGCCGCCGGGGGTTCGCACCGACCTCGCGGTCATCGCCGCGCTCGCGGCCCGGCTCGGCCGGCCCGCAGGCGAGTTCCCCGCCGACCCCGACCAGGTGCTCGCCGAGCTGCGCCGCGCCTCGGCCGGCGGGCGCGCCGACTACTCGGGCGTCACGCCGGCCCTGCTCGACGCCGGGGTGCCGCTGTACTGGCCGGTCACCGCGGCCGACGCGGAACGGGCAGCGGACGGCGGGATCGCGGGCACCCCCCGCATGTTCGCGCAGCGGTTCGCCCACCCGGACGGCAAGGCCAGGTTCGTTCCGGTCACGCACCGGGACGCGGCCGAGATGCCCGACGCGGAGTACCCGCTCTACGCGACTACCGGCCGAGTGCTCCAGCACTACCAGAGCGGCGCGCAGACCCGTCGCGTCCCCGAACTGCTCGCCGCCGAACCCGAGCCGTTCGTCGAGGTTCACCCGGATACCGCCGGGCGCGCCGGGCTGCGGGACGGCACGCTGGCCCGGGTCGAGTCGCGGCGCGGAATCGTGACGGCGCGGGTTCGCTACGTGCCGTCGTCGCGCCTGGACACGGTGTTCCTGCCGTTCCACTTTCCCGGCGACGGCGCGGCCAACGCGCTGACCAACCCGGCGCTCGACCCGACCAGCCGGATGCCCGAGTTCAAGGTCTGCGCGGTCCGCCTCGCCCCCGCCGGGGAGATCCCGAGCACGGGAGATCTGAGCGCGAGCCGAAGCGGGCAGCGCGCTGAGGCGAGCGCGGGAGATACCGCGTGACCGGCGGACACGGCACCGGGCCGATCCGGGTCGTCGTGGCCGGGCACGGCATGGTCGGCGCCCGCCTCGCCGAGGAGGTCCGCAGGCACGACCCCGAGGGCCGGCGCGTCCGGCTCACCGTCCTCGCCGCCGAGCCGCGGCCCGCCTACAACCGCGTCCTGCTGCCGAACCTGCTCGCCGGCGTGATGAAGGAGGAGGACTTCGCCACCACGGTCGTCGCGGGACTGCCGGTGATCACCGGCCAGGAGATCAGCGGCATCCCGAACGGAAGCGTCCTGCCCCCCGACGCCCCCATGACACTGCGGCTGCACACGACCGTCATCGGCATCGACTCGGCGAGCAGGACCGTGGTCGTGGACGGCGCCCAGGCTAGCGGGCCGCTGTTCCCCTCGACCCGCGACCGCGCCCGCCCGGGCACGGTCGCGAAGGCGGGGGCCACGGCGATCGAGCGGATCAGCTACGACATCCTCGTGCTCGCGACCGGCGCCCGAGCGGCAGTGCCTCCGCTGCCTGGCCTGCTGGCCGGCGAGTCCGGTGACGCGTCCGGCCCGCCAGCAGGCCAGCCCGCCCGGGCGGGCAACGGGGCGGGCGATGGGAAGGCACGCTCCCGTTGGGATGACCGCCTTGCCGCTGACGTCGCGGCGCTGCACTCGCTCACGGACGCGCGCCACATCGCCGCGTTCGCGCAGGCCGCGCGCCGCACGGGCGGGCGGATCGCGGTGCTCGGCGGCGGTGTGCTCGGGCTCGAGGCGGCTCGGGCGCTCGCCGCGCGCGGCACCTCGGTCACCGTCGTACACCGGGGCGGCCACCTGATGGACCGGCAGCTCGACGCGGCGGCCGGGCGGGTGCTGGCGGGCGCGATGCGCAGAACCGGGGTCAGCGTGTCACTCGGCGTCGGCGCAGCCCGGTGGGAGTCGGGGCAGGGGCTCTGGCTCGCCGACGAGCGGCTGGTCAGGGCCGACGGCCTGGTCCTGTGCACGGGCACCGTGCCGTGCACCGGGCTGGCCGACGACGCCGGGCTGCGGCTGACCGAGTCGGGCGCGGTCGCGGTTGACGACACGCTGGCGACCTCGGTGCCCGGGATCTACGCGATTGGAGACTGCGCCGGCCATCCAGGGGCGGCCGGCGGGCTGGTGCAGCCGGGCTGGGAGCAAGCCGCGGCGCTCGCCAGCCGGCTCACCGGAGCGTCGCCGAAGGCGCGATACCGAGGCAGCGGCGCGGTGACCCGGCTGAAGGCGGCCGGGATTGAGCTGACCGCCGTCGGCGCCTCACTCGGCGAGCCCGGCGCCGACGAAGACCTTGAGGTGCTGCGGTTCGAGGATCCGGCCCGAGAGCGGTACGCCAAGCTCGTGCTCGCCGACGACCGGGTCATCGGGGCGGTCCTGATCGGCCTGCCGGACGCGGCGGCCGGGATCGTCCAGCTCTACGACAGGGACGCGCCCGCCCCGGCCGACCGGCTCACGCTGCTGCTCGGGCGGGCGCTGCCGCCAGAGGCGGGTGGCGGGGGCACCGGGCCGGCCGGGCTGGCGGACCACGCGGTGGTGTGCCGCTGCAACATGGTCACCAAGGGGCAGCTGCGCGACGCCTGGTACGCCGGCGCGTGTGGCCGGACCGCGCTATCGGCGGCGACCAGGGCCGCGACCGGGTGCGGCGGCTGCGGCGACGACCTCGACGCCGTCGCGGCGTGGCTCGCGGAGACGGACCCGAGCCAGGCCGAGGCCAGGGAAGCGCCCGGCGGGACGCCAGGCCCGCGGCCCCCCGGGCACGGCGACCAGGAACACAGCGGCCAAGAAGACGCAGGTCACGCCGATCCCCAGGAGAAGGAGCCAGCGCTGCGATGAACGCGCGTTCTGATGTTGCTCACGTCGTCGTTGTCGGCCACGGCATGGTCGGGCACCGGTTCGTCGAGGCGCTAACGGCGCGCGATGACGCCGGGCGATTCGAGGTGACCGTGCTTTCCGAGGAGGAGCGGCCCGCGTATGACCGGGTGGCGCTCTCGTCATTCTTCGACGGCGCCGACGAGGCGGCGCTGCGGCTGCCACCGCTGTCCGGCGCGCCCCGGGTGGACCTGCGGCTCGGCGTCGGCGCAGCGTCACTCGACGCGGGCCGCAAGGTCGTCGTCACCTCGGACGGCGAGTCGATCGGATACGACGAGCTGGTGCTCGCGACCGGGTCGTACCCGTTCGTGCCGCCGGTGCCCGGCCACGACGCGCCCGGGTGCTTCGTGTACCGGACGCTCGACGACCTCGAGGCGATACGGGCCGCCGCGACCGCCGCCACCGGGCCGGGTACTCCGGCGGGGGTGGTGATCGGCGGCGGGCTGCTCGGGCTCGAGGCGGCTAACGCGCTGCGCCTGCTCGGGCTCGCGCCGCACGTCGTCGAGCTCGCGCCGCACCTGATGGCGGTGCAGGTCGACGCGGGCGGCGGCGCGCTGCTCGGCCGCCTGGTCAGCGGCCTCGGCGTGACGCCGCACTGCGGGTCGGCCCTCGTCCGGGTCGTGACCGACGCCGGATCGGGGCGGGCGGCCGGCGTGGAACTGGCCGACGGCACGTTCATCGACGCCGGGATCGTGGTGTTCGCGGCCGGGGTACGGCCGCGCGACCAGCTTGCCCGCGCGGCCGGCCTGGCGCTCGGCCCGCGCGGCGGCGTGGCCGTCGACGAGTCCTGCCGCTCGGTCAGCGACCCCCGCGTCTGGGCGGTCGGTGAGGTCGCGGCGCTCGGCGGCCAGGTGTTCGGCCTGGTCGCGCCGGGCTACGCGATGGCCGAGACGGCCGCCGACCGGCTGCTCGGCGGCCCCGCCACGTTCCCAGGCGCCGACTTGTCGACCAAGCTGAAGCTGCTCGGGGTGGACGTGGCGTCGTTCGGCGACGCACACGGGCGAACCCCGGGCGCGCTCGCGGTGGTGCTCAACGACCCCGTCCGGCAGGCCTACGGCAAGCTGGTCGTCTCCGACGACGCGCGTACCCTGCTCGGCGGCATCCTGGTCGGCGACGCGTCGCGGTACGCGCTGCTGCGGCCGCTCGTCGGGTCGCCGCTGCCAGCCGACCCCGCCGCGCTGCTCGCGCCGGAAGGGGCCGATGGCGGCATGGCCGGCGCGGGCGGCGGCCTGGCCGCGCTCCCCGACTCGGCCCAGGTCTGCTCCTGCAACGCGGTGACCAAGGGCACGCTGCGGGCGGCGATCGAGGACGGCGCGGCGAGCGACGTGCCCGGGCTCAAGGCCTGTACGCGGGCCGGCACGGGGTGCGGCTCGTGCGTGCCGGCGCTCAGGCAGTTGCTCGCCGCGGCCGGCGTGACCCAGTCGAAGGCGCTGTGCGAGCACTTCACCGTGTCCCGCGCCGAGCTCTTCGAGATCGTCGCGGGGACGGGCATCCGGACGTTCAGCGAGCTGGTGACCAGGCACGGCCGCGGCCGCGGCTGCGACGTCTGCAAGCCCGCCGTCGCCTCGATCCTCGCCTCGCTGCACACCGGGGACCACATCCTTGACGGCGAGCGCGGCGCGCTGCAGGACACCAACGACCGGCACCTGGCGAACATGCAGCGCAACGGAACCTACTCGGTGGTGCCCCGCATCCCGGGCGGCGAGATCACCCCGGGGAAGCTGAAGGTCATCGCAGAGGTCGCCGAGGAGTTCGGCCTGTATACCAAGATCACCGGCGGGCAGCGGATCGACCTCCTCGGCGCCCGGCTCGAGGAACTGCCCGCGATATGGAAGCGGCTCACCGACGCCGGCTTCGAGTCCGGCCATGCGTACGGCAAGGCGCTGCGCACGGTCAAGTCCTGCGTGGGGTCCACCTGGTGCCGGTACGGCGTGCAGGACTCGGTGGGCCTCGCGATCGAGCTTGAGCTCCGCTACCGCGGCCTGCGCTCACCGCACAAGCTCAAGGGCGGCGTGTCCGGCTGCGCCCGCGAGTGCGCGGAGGCCCGCGGCAAGGACTTCGGCATCATCGCCACCGAAGCCGGCTGGAACCTCTACGTCGGCGGCAACGGCGGCTTCCGGCCCCGGCACGCGGAGCTGCTCGTGTCGGACGTCTCGACCGGTGAGCTGATCGCGGTCCTCGACCGGTTCCTGATGTTCTACATCCGCACCGCGGACCGGCTGCAGCGCACCGCCGGGTGGATCGAGGCGATGGACGGCGGCCTCGCGCACCTGCGGGACGTGATCGTGGACGACCGCCTCGGCATCTGCGCCTCGCTTGAGGAGGCGATGGCCGCGCACATCGCCAACTACCGCGACGAGTGGCGCGCGGTGCTGCAAGACCCGGACCGGCTCGCCAAGTTCGCATCGTTCGTCAACGCTCCCGACGTCCCCGATCCCGCCATCTCGTTCACGGTCGAACGCGACCAGCGCATTCCCGCGCCGGCTCGCCCGCTGCTGCCGCTGGAGCCCCGATGAAGGTCATGCAAGTAACCCGCACCTCCTCCGTCACCGCCATTCCGATCGCCGCCCTTTCCCCGGAGCAGGGGGCCGCCGTCCTGCTCCACGACGGCACCCAGGCCGCCGTGTTCCTGCTGGACGACGGGTCGGTGCACGCGCTCGGCAACATCGACCCGTTTTACGGCGCCCCGGTCATCTGCCACGGAATCGTCGGTGACCGCTCCGGCGTCCCGACGGTGGCGAGCCCGCTCGGCAAGCAGGTGTTCTGCCTGCGTACCGGCCGCTGCCTGGACTTCCCCGCCGTGACGCTGCCGGTCTTCGGGGTGGCGGTGCGCGACGGCGTGATACGGCTGTCAACTCCTGGTAACGCCGGCGAAATGGCTATGGGGACATCATGAAACGCATGCCCCCACCAGCAGACGGGCGACGCCCGCACGCCAGTCAAACCGAGCACGGGCCACCGCCCGGCGGCGCGCCCGGCCGCGCCCTCGCCGACTCCGCGAGCGACCTCGCGCCGCTTGCCGGCTACACGGTCGGGGTGACCGCGGCGCGCCGCGCCGACGAGATCGGCGGCCTGCTTGAGCGGCGCGGCGCGGCCGTGATCCACGCGCCCGCGCTGCGGATCGTGCCCCTCGCCGACGACAGCGACCTGCACAAGGCGACGCTCGACCTGATCGGCACGCCGCCGGACACGGTGGTGGCCACGACCGGCATCGGCTTCCGCGGCTGGATGGAGGCCGCGGAGGGCTGGGGCGAGGCCGACCGGCTCCGCAGCGCCCTCGGCCAGGCGAACCTGCTCGCCCGCGGGCCCAAGGCCACCGGCGCGATCCGCGCGGCCGGCCTGCGCGAGCTGTGGTCCCCGGCCTCAGAGTCGTCGGCCGAGGTGCTTCAGCGGCTGCTGACAGAAGGGCCGCTGCACGGCCGGAGAATCGCGGTCCAGTTGCACGGCGAGCCGCTGCGCGACTTCACCGACGCGCTGCGCCACGCCGGCGCCACCGTGATCCCCGTCCCGGTCTACCGCTGGATGGCCCCGCTCGACGTGAACCCGCTTGACCGGCTGCTCGAGGCGATCGCGGCGGGCACCGTCGACGCGGTCACCTTCACCAGCGCGCTCGCCGCGACCGGCCTGCTCCGCCGGGCCACGGAATGCGGTCTCGACGGTGAGCTCATCACCGCGCTGCGCGGCCCCGTCGCCGCCGCCTGCGTCGGCCCGGTGACCGCCGGACCGCTGCTCGACCAGGGCATCCCGGCGACCTGGCCGGACCGGTACCGGTTGGGGGCCCTGGTCCGGCACGTCACCGAGGTACTGGCCGGCCGGGCGCGGGTGCTCACCGTGGCGGGGTACCGGCTTGAGGTCCGCGGCTCGGCCGTGGTCGTCGACGGCCGCCTGCGCCCGGTGCCGCCGGGCCCGATGGCCGTACTGCGCGCCCTGGCCCGCCGCCCGGGCCGGGTCGTGCTGCGCGCGGACCTGCTCGCGGAACTGCCGGGCGGCGGCGCCGACGAGCACGCGGTCGAGGCGGCCATCGCCCGCCTCCGCTCCAGCCTCGGCGCGCCGAAGGTGGTCCAGACGGTGGTCAAGCGCGGCTACCGGCTGGCCCTGGCCGGCTAGCCCCGTTCGTGGTCAGCCCACAGCTGACGCCGTGAACCGGGGTGGCCTGAGCTGATTGTCCCGTCCCGGGTGACCGGGGTAGCACTGAAGGCATGCGCACTAGGGCAGCGATCATCAGGGAACCGGGTAAGCCGTGGGAGATCACCGAGCTTGAGCTGGACGAGCCCAGGGCGGGCGAGGTCAGGATCGCCTTCAAGGCCTCGGGAATGTGCCACTCGGACGAGCATCTCCAGACGGGCGACTCCACCGGGCGGCTGCCCATGGTCGGCGGGCACGAGGGCGCCGGCGTGATCGAGGCCGTCGGCCCCGGCGTGACCCGCGTTAAGGTCGGCGACCACGTGGTCTGCTCGTTCATCCCCGCCTGCGGCACCTGCCGGTACTGCTCGACCGGGCACCAGAACCTGTGCGACTGGGGCGCGCAGATGATGACCGGGATGCTGGCGGACGGCACCTTCCGCTTCCACGACGACGACGGCGCCGACCTGGGCGGCTTCTGCATGCTCGGCACGTTCGCCGAGCGCGCGGTGATCTCGCAGAACTCCTGCGTGCCGATCGAAAAGGACATCCCGTTCGAGGTAGCGGCGCTGACCGGATGCGGCGTGCCGACCGGCTGGGGCACGGCGGTCTACGCCGCGGGCGTCCGGGCCGGGCAGACGGTCGTGATCTTCGGCGCGGGCGGCGTCGGGACGAACGCCGTCCAGGGCGCCCGCTACGCCGGGGCGGCGCACGTCATCGTGGTCGACCCGGTGGAGTTCAAGCGCGAGAACGCGCTCGCGTTCGGCGCGACCCACGTCTTCGCGACCGCCGAGCCGGCCCAGGAGGCGGTCATCGAGCTGACCAGGGGCCAGCTGGCCGACCACGCGCTGATCACGATCGGGGTGCTGAACTCCGAGGTCGTCGAGCAGGCCGCCGCGATCGTCGGCAAGGGCGCCCAGGTGACGATCACCTCGGTGGGCAAGTCGGGGGAAAAGCAGATACAGCTCGCCGCCAACGGCAGCGTGGTCGGTTGGCAGCGCAACATCCAGGGCCACGTGTTCGGCATGTGCAACCCGCTCAACGACATCCCCCGGCTGCTCCGCCTCTACCGGGCCGGCCAGCTCAAGCTGGAGGAGCTCATCACCCGCCGCTACTCCCTCGACGAGGTGAACCAGGGCTACCAGGACCTAGACGACGGCAAGCTGATCCGCGGCGTCATCCGCCACGGGTAACTGACCTCAGCACGAACTCATAACGGGCCGGCCCGGGACCGGCAAGTTTTCCGCGCCGGGGACGTCTTAGCTACGGGCGCACCGCCACGGACCTGGTGCGCACCGTTACTGGATCCTCGGCTCCGCCGCCGCAGCCGAGGACGTGCCTCAGGAGACGCTCATGGCCGCCTGGTGGGGACTCGACGGGTTCGATGACATTCCCTTCCCCGATCCCAGCGGGACCGGCGACGCCGCATGCGTCGAGCCCTACCCCGACGAACTGCTCGGCGACCTGGCGGACGGCGACCGGGGGCCCGCGGCCAGGTACGCGGCCAGGGAGTCGCTGTCGCTCGCCTTCGTCGCCGCGCTGCAGCACCTGCCTCCCGGCCGGCGGGCCGCCCTGGTGCTGTGCGACGTGTGCGGCTTCCCCGCCGCCGAGGCCGCGGAGATCCTGGACAGCAGCGCGGAAGCCGTCAGCACCGCGCTGACCGAGGCCCGCGCGGCGCTGCCGCCGCGGCTGCCGTCCGGCGGGCGCGACCGCTCGCCGCGGCCCGGCTCGGACGCCGAGGGCGCGGTGGCCCGGCGGTTCGCCGACGCGTTGGAGCGCGGGGACGCGGACGCCATCGTCGCCGTGCTCACCGACGACGCGTGGCTCACCCTGCCGCCGGCGCCCATCGGGTACCGGGGCCGGGCCGCCGCGGAGTTCCTGTCGGCGGTGCCGCCGGGCGATGGCCAGGGCCGGTTCCGGCTGATCGCGATCCGGGCGAACGGCCAGCCCGCGTTCGGCTGCTACCTGAGCCACCCGGTGGCGCCCGTCGCGCACCTGCACAGCCTGATCGTCCTCACCCTCGACGGCGACCGGGTGTCCGGCATCACCCGTTACACGGACCACAGCGTGCTGCGGCTCTTCGGCCTCCCAAGGACCCTGCGCGGCTAGGGAGTGAGGACATGGCCAACCAGCGGACCCCGCGGCTGACTAGCGAGGCTGCCGCAGCCCTGGCACCGCCCGGGAGACGACGCAAGCGGACCGGCGGCAAGGACGGGGACGACCCTCCCAGCCGTTGCGCTGAAGGGTAATCGGAAGACGGAGTTTTGTCGGGGGGCGGGCCTAGCATCAGGGCGTGGCCTGCCGAACGTGCCGGGGACCGGCTGGGGCTGGCTTTGCCCGGTGTTATCAGTGTGACCTGGCGCTGAGTCAGGTTGGCGGGCTGCTCGCGGACGCGGTCGCGCCGATCGGGTACGCGGTGCGGGGCGAGCCGCTCGCCGACGACCTGCGCCGCTACAAGTCCGATCGCGTCGCGCCCGCGGAGGCCGCCGCGGCAGCGGCGCGGCTGCGTCTGCGACTGGCCGCGTTCCTGGCCGACCACGGGCCCGCGGTGTGGGCGGCCGCCGGGATGCGCGGCGGGCCGTCGGCCGTCGCGGTGGTGCCGAGCGGTCAGGGCCGCCCGGGCGCCCATCCGCTCGTCGGCCTGGTCCGTTCGTGCGCCGGGCTGCGCATGGTGCGGCTGTCGGTCGCCGCCCGGGAGGCCCACACCCGGGGCGTCAACCCGGGCTGGGTGCTCGTGGGCGATCCGGTCGCCGGCTCGGACGTGCTGGTTGTCGACGACACGTGGGTATCGGGGGGCAGCGCCCAGTCAACGGCCGCGGCGCTCAAGCTAGCCGGCGCGCGCCGGGTCGCCGTCGTCGTGCTCGGGCGGCACCTGAACCCGACGGACCCGCGGTCGG
This sequence comes from uncultured Actinomycetota bacterium, assembly GCA_963767685.1. Classification (GTDB taxonomy): domain Bacteria; phylum Actinomycetota; class Actinomycetes; order Streptosporangiales; family Streptosporangiaceae; genus Trebonia. The sequence goes on along the minus strand of CAVYEZ010000019.1, from coordinate 602,342 downwards.
CGGCCTTCCTCGCGGCGGCAAGAAATTCTCCGGATGCTGTCCCCTGACGCGCGGGCGATTCGTCTTGGAGACAATGGCCTTAGCGAGAGAACGGAGACTGCCATGCAGTACGCCTTGCTGATCTACACCAAGCCGGGAACCTACGACGCGCTCAGCCCGTCCGAGCGCGAGGCGCTGAGCCTGGAGTACTACGCGCTCCGGGACGAGCCCGGCATGCTCGGCGGCGCCGCGCTGCAGCCGGTGACGACCGCGACGACCGTCCGCCTCGCCGACGGCAGGCCGCTGGTCACCGACGGGCCGTTCGCGGACACCAAGGAGGTCTTCGGCGGCTACTACCTGTACGAGGCGGACGACCTCGACCAGGCCACCGAGATGGCGGCCCGCATCCCCGCGGTGCGGCTCGGCGGCAGCATCGAGATACGGCCGGTCATGGGCAAGTCGTCCTGACCAGCCCCCTTGAGCAGGTCTTCCGCGACGAGTGGAGCCGGGTCCTCGCCGCGGTCGTCGGCTACCTCGGCGACTTCGAACTCGCCGAGGAATCCGTCGCCGAGGCGTTCGCGGTCGCGGCGCGGCGCTGGCAGGCCGAGGGGACGCCGGCCAGCCCGGCCGCGTGGCTAATCACGACGGCGCGCCACCGGGCGATTGACCGGCTGCGCCGCGACCGCGTGCTCGCCGCCAAGCTGCGGCTGCTCGCGGCCACAATGCCGGAGACGACGGGGCCGCCGTCCGCGGCCGACGGTGCCATGGAGGCCGAGGTGGACGAGACCGAGATTCCCGATGAGCGGCTCGAGCTCATCTTCACCTGCTGTCACCCTGCGCTCGCGCCCGAGGCGCAGGTCGCGCTGACGCTGCGCGCGGTCGCCGGGCTCGGCACCGAGGAGATCGCGGGCTCGTTCCTGGTGTCGGCCGAGACCATGAAGCGCCGGCTCACCCGGGCGAAGACGAAGATCAGGGACGCGGGCATCCCGTTCAGCGTCCCGCCGGGCGACCGCCTGCCCGACCGGCTGGCCGTCGTGCTCGCGGTGATCTACCTGATCTTCAACCAGGGCTACAGCGCACCAGGTGAGGCCGGGCACCTGGGCACGGAGGCGATCAGGCTGGGCCGGGTGCTCGCCTCGCTGATGCCCGAGCAGGCCGAGCCGCGCGGGCTGCTCGCGCTGATGCTGCTGCACGACGCGCGCCGCCGGGCGCGGCTGTCCGGTGCGGACGGGCAGGACCTGGTCCTGCTCGCCGACCAGGACCGGTCCCAGTGGGACTGGCCGCAGATCGCGGAGGCCCGCGGGATCATCGACCTGGTCGTGGACAGCCGCGGCCCGTACCTGATCCAGGCGGCGATCGCGTCGCTTCAGCTCGCCGATCCGATCGACTGGCGCCAGGTCGCCGCGCTGTACGCGGAGCTCGCCGAGCTGACCGGCTCGCCCGTGGTCCGGCTCAACGGCGCGGTCGCGATCGCCGAGGCCGACGGGCCGGCCGCCGCGCTGGTCATCGTCGACCGGCTCGACCTGGCCGGGTACCCGTACTGGCACTCGACCAGGGCCGAGTTGCTGCGCCGCCTCGGCCGGGCCGACGAGGCGCGGGCCGCCTACCAAGACGCGCTCGCCCGCGCGGGAACCGAGCCCGAGCGCCGCTTCCTGCGCAAGCGAATCGCGGAATGCTGAGCGCGGCGCCCGGGACCGTTCGGATCGGCGGCCGTCCGGGTTAACGGCCCTGGTCCCCGGCACCGCGCAGGTGACCGGCGGCGGCGGCCCGGACGGCGGTGGTGAGCGCCGCCAGCTTGGGCGAGTCCAGCCGCCAGCGCTGCCAGTACAACGGGACGTCGATCACGTCCGCCGACAGGCGGACGAGAGTGCCAGCGGTGAACGCCGCGCGCGCCTGCGACTCGGGGAGCATGCCCCAGCCCAGGCCGATGTGGACGGCCGCGTAGAAGTCGGCGGTGGACGGGACCTGGTGCACGATCGGGGGATCGTGCGCCACGCCGTGCCGTCGGAGCAGTTCGTGCTGGCAGTCGTCCTTGTCGTTGAAGATGACGACCGGCATCGCGGCCCAGTCAGGCGACCCCCCTTTCCCCTTCTCCCGCCACCGGTCCGCGACCGCCGGGGTGGCGGCCGGGAGGTAGCGGAGCGCGCCAAGGGGGTCGACGCTGCAGCCCTGGACCGCGGCCGGGTCGCTGGTGACCGCGGCGAGCACGTCACCCCGGCGCAGCAGGTCCTGTGAGTACGCCTGGTCCTCGACGCTCAGCTTGACCGCGGTATCGCCCCACGCCGCCACTTCGGCGAGGACGTCGCGAAACCAGCTGCCGAGCGAGTCGGCGTTGACCGCCACCGGCAGCTCGACCGCGGTCGCCGCCGTGATGGCCTGGCTCGCCTCGGCGTACAGCAGCCGGGTCTGCCTGCCCAGGCGGACGAGCCACTCGCCGTGCGGCGTGGGGCGGCAAGGGGTGCCCCGGCTGATCAGCACCTGACCTGCCGCCGCCTCCAGCGCGCGGACGCGCTGGCTGACCGCGCTTGGCGTGATGTGCAGCTGCCCGGCCGCCGCGTCGAAGGAGCCGTGATCGGCGATGGCGACGAGCGCGTCGAGCTGCCCCGGATTCAGGTCCACCGACACAGTTAAGCACAGCTAATGCATCCTAAGAAACATTCGCTTGCCTTAATGGTGGCCCCCGCCTAGGGTCGGGCCGTGATGAACGCTTCGCTTGAGGGCCTGCTGACCGGCCTGTCGCTGATCGTCGCGATCGGCGCGCAGAACGCCTACGTGCTGCGCCAGGGGCTGCGCCGGTCCCATGTCGGGGCGGTCGTGACCGTGTGCACGGTGTCTGACTACGCGCTGATCATCGCCGGGGTAGCCGGGATCGGGGTGATCGTCCAGCACGCCGGCTGGGCACTGCAAGCGGTGCGCTGGTTCGGTGTCGCCTTCCTCGTCTGGTACGGGCTGGCATCGGCGTGGCGGGCCCGGCGGCCCGCCTCCTCGCTGAGCGCCGCGGCCGGCGACTGCCCGGCCGGCCCGCGGTCGTGCGCCGCGCGGTGGCGCTTACCTGGCTGAACCCGCACGTCTACCTCGACACCGTGGTGCTGCTCGGGTCGATCGCCAACGCGCACGCGGGCGCGGGCCGCTGGTGGTTCGCCGCCGGCACGTGCGTGGCCAGCACGCTGTGGTTCGCGGGCCTTGGCTTCGGCGCCCGTTACGCCGCCGGGCTGCTCGCGACGCCACGCGCCTGGCAGGTACTCGACCTGCTCATCGCGGCGACCATGCTGGGCATCGCCGTGAAGCTCGCGATCAGCTAGCCGTCCTGCCCCGCCTCGACGCCGAGGCCGGGCAGGATCTCCGCCCCGGGCAACTCGGCCAGCAGGCCCCCGGGCAGCCAGAGCTTGGCGCCCCGGATGCCTGCGCCGATCACCACGCCCGGGGTCTTGGCCACCAGGTCGTCCACCAGGACGCGCCAGTCCGCGGGCAAGCCGACCGGGGTGATCCCGCCGTACTCCATGCCCGTCAGTGACGTCACCACGTCGACCGCTCCGAATGAGGCCTTCCGCGCCCCGAGGTACTGGCGTACGAGGCCGTTGACGTTGGCCCGCGTGGTGGCGGCCACCATGCAGGCGGCGTAGCTGACCTCGCCGCCGCGCTTGGCCGCGATGACCACGCAGTTCACGCTCTCCTCAAGGGTGATGCCGTACGCCTCGCAGAACTGGGCGGTGTCGGAGAGCGCCGGGTCGATCGCGGCCACCCGTACCTGGTCGGCCCGGGGCAGCGCGCGCAGCGCCGCCGCGACGGGCGGGGCGAGCAGGTCGGGCCGGGACAGCGCGGGGTGATAGGTCAGCGCGTGGGTCATGGCTCCATCCAACCAGCCTTAACCCGTTGGTCAGGTTCGGCGGGGCAGAATGGTCCGGTGACAACTGAGGCCGCTGAGCCGGCGCCCGAGCCCGAGATCAGGACGCTGTCTAGCAGCGTCGTCTACACCGATAACTGGACGCGGCTGCGCCGGGACGACATCGAGCGAGCCGACGGGTCCACGGGGACCTACGCGGTCGTGGAGCGGGACAACTTCGCCCTGGTGATCCCCGCCGAGAACGGCGGCTTCTACCTCGTCGAGGAGTACCGCCACCCGCTCGGCCGCCGCGGCTGGTCATTCCCGCAGGGCAGCTTCCCGAAGGGCGGCCCGGGCGGGACCGCGGAGGAACTGGCCAGGACCGAGCTCGCCCAGGAGACCGGGCTGCGCGCCGGGCGGCTGACCCGCCTCGGGACGCTCGCCGTGGCCCACGGCATGTCCGACCAGTACGGCGAGCACTGGCTGGCCACGGGGCTGACCCAGGGCGAGCCCGACCTTGAGCCCGAGGAGCTCGGCCTGCGCCATGCCTGGGTGCCCCGGGGCGACTTCGAGGCGATGGCGCGCGACGGCCGGATCGTCGACACCTCCACCCTGGCCGGGTACGCGCTGCTGCTGATGGCCGAGCGGCGCGGCGAAGTCGTCTTGCCCTAGCCCTCAGTGGTGACGTTAAGCGCGGCGAACAGGTCACCGTGCTCTTCCACCCGGGCCAGCACGTCGGGGGCGGTGAAGAACAGGTCGGCCACCTCCCGGCAGGCCCCGACCTCGTCCCAGGTGACCGGGGTCGAGACCGTCGGATGCTCCCGGGCCCGGAGGGAGTAGGGCGCGATCGTGGTCTTGGACCCGTTGTTCTGCGACCAGTCGATGAGCACCTTGCCCGGGCGCAGTGACTTGGTCATCTTGGAAACGACGAGCCGGGGGAGTTCGCGCTCCAGCCGCTCCGCGAAGTCCTTGGCGAGCGAGCTCGCCTGCTCGGCATCCATCCCGCGGCCAACGATGCCGGCGTACAGCTGCAGCCCCTTGCCGCCCGAGGTCTTCGGCAGCGCGTCGAGGCCGTCATCGGCGAGCAGCGGGCGCAGCGCCTCCGCCACCCGGCAGCAGTCCACGATCGTGGCCGGCGACCCCGGGTCCAGGTCGAAGACGAGGAGGTCGGGCGCGAGCCCGTGCTCAGGGGCGGGCTCACCGCCGTGCCCGCTCGCCGCGGGAGCGGGAAAGCGCCACATGGGGACGTGCAGCTCAAGGGCGGCGAGGTTCGCCGCCCACATCAGTGACGGCAGGTCGTCGAGCACCACGTACTCGATCGGCTCACCGGGGGCGCGGGAGCGGGAGCTGCTCGACACGATCTCCCCGGTGCGTACCCAGTCCGGCCGGCCGCCGGCGCGTGCTTGGCGAAGAACGACTGGCCGTCCACGCCGTCGGGGTACCGCTTGAGCGTCATCGGGCGGCCGACGACGTGCGGCAGCAGCACCGCGGAGATCCGCTGGTAGTAGTCGAGCACCTCGGCCTTCGTGAACCCGTCCGCCGGATAGAGCACCTTCGCCAGGTTGGTCAGGGTGAGGTCCCTGCCGTCTACCTGAACCCCGATCTTGTCGGCTGCGGGCATCCACGCCTCCCAGGCTCTACGTCTCGCCAGGCTTTAAGTCTCGCGAACCACGCCCGCGGGGTCCTTGTCGTCGCGCAGCCCCTGATAGGCGGGGGCGATCATGCGGCCGGCGCGGGTCCAGCGGTCAAACGTCACCTCGATCACCAGCCGGGGCTCTACCCAAACCGCCGGACGGGCATACTCGGATGGTACGGGGCCGTCGAACGGGCTGTCTGGCCGACGCAACGGCTCAAGCCGCCGAGTCAGCATCCGCAGCGTCTGGTCGGAGAACCCCGTTCCGACGTGACCGCAGTACACCAGCCGCGCCCCGCCGCCGGCGGCGGTCTCGTGGTAGCCGATCAGCAAGGAGCCGATGAGCCCGGTCCGGTTGCCCTTCCCCGGCTTCCAGCCCGCCACCACGACCTCCTGCCGGAGCTGGTTCTTGATCTTGCGCCAGCTGCCGGACCTGGCACCGGGCTCGTAGGCCGAGTCGAGCCGCTTGATCACGACGCCCTCGAGCCCGTTGGCGACCGAGGCGGTCAGGACCGCCGCCAGGTCCTCGCCGGGGAACGTGGGCGGGGAAAGCCAGCCGCCGCCGGGCGGCATGATGTCTTCGAGTATCTTCCTGCGCTCCGCGTACGGCAGGCCGGTCAGCGGGCGCCCGTCGAGCTGGAGCACGTCGAACGCCAGGTAGGTGACCGGCGTCGACTCCGCGAGCCGGACGGCCTGGGCGGGCGAGGAGACGTGCATCCGGGGCTGCAGCGCCTCGAAGTCCGGGCGCCCGCCGGAAAAGGCCACGATCTCGCCGTCGAGCAGCGCCTGCTTGCGCGCGATCGCGTGGCCGAGCCCGGCCACCTCGGGATAGGTGGCGGTGATGTCCTTGCCGGTCCGCGACGCGAGCCGGAGCCGTCCGGTCTCGATGAACGCCAGGGCGCGGACGCCGTCCCACTTGAACTCCACCGACCACGCCTCCAGGTCACGGGACGGCGGTTCACCGGGAACGGCGAGCATCGGCGTCAGCGTCGCGGGCAGCGGCAGGCGCTCGCGGTGGATCATCCAGTTCTTGCCGCCGGTGGCGAACAGCACGTACCCGCCGGCCAGCCGCTCGCCGTGCAGGTTGACCTTGACCTCGCGCTCGTCCCACTTCAGCACGTCATAGGTGCCGTGATCCCAGATCGAGACGGCGCCCGCCCCGTACTCGCCGCGCGGGATCTCGCCGTGGAACCCGGCGTACTCAAGCGGGTGATCCTCGGTGCGCACCGCCAGGTGGTTGACTCCGGGGTCGTCGGGGACGCCCTTGGGCAATGCCCAGGAGACCAGCACGCCGTCCCGTTCCAGCCGGAAGTCCCAGTGCAACCGGCGCGCGTGGTGCTCTTGCACCACGAAGATCCCGGCGGAGCCGCCTGAGCCCGGGCCGCCCGGCGCCTCGGCCGGAACCGCGGGGACGGGCTCAGGGGTACGCGACGGGTCCCGCTTGCCTCGGTACTCCGCGAGCCGGTCCACTACGAGTGGGTACCCGCGCAGCGGGTCTATTTATCAAGCGCGGGTTTACCAGCGGCGGCGGGTGGCGTAGGAGTGGTTCCTGATCGCTTCCATCCCCTCGGGACGCTCGAAGATCGAGTTGACCGCGACCCGGCCGGGACCGACGAGCCGGACCAGGATGTTCCGGTAGTCCCAGTTGCTCCGCCAGAAGGCGAAGCCCATGTTCCTCGGGTACTCCAGGTGCAGGTGAACCCGGACGGACATGTCGTGGTAGATCAGCGAGCTCGGCTGGACGAGCAGCGACTCGCCCTGCTTGAGGTCGCGGATGAACGCGTTGCCGGGGGCGTGCAGCAGCAGCAGCCCCGGCCGGTCGGTAGCGGTGAAGATGTCACCGTACTGGCCCATCGGGTAGTGGTACTCCTGCTCGTCCTGGTCGCCGGTCACGAACCAGACGTCGTTGCTGCCCCAGTCGTAGCGGATGTTCCCCGTCGCGGTCAGGAAGCGGTGCTCCTTCACCCACATCGACTGGCCGTGCTGCAAGGGCAGCGCGATGACCTCGCCGGCGTGGTTGTCGGACAGCGCGATGTGACCGGGCCCGTGCGCCTCGACCATGATCAGCGGCAGGCCGGCCATCATCCGCTTCCAGCCGCCGCGCATGTTCATGGTCTGCATCCGGGTGGCCGGGTCCGCCCAGAGCAGCACGTGGTGCGAGAAGTAGACCATCTCGCCGTGCGTGAGGTTGAACTCGGCGACCGGGACCACCGTGCCGGCGATCTGGCAGTGCGACTGGCCGAACTGCAGCTTCGCCATGTCCTTGATCGCCGGCTGCTCGATCCAGCCGGAGTCGCTGATGCTCTCCCTGACGTCGACCGGGGCGCCGCACAGCGGGCAGGTCGGCTGGCTCGGGTCGCTCGGCTGCCGGCAGTACGGGCAGACGTAGGTGCTCATTCTTCCGACCCGTGGTGGTGGTACATGGACTGGATGCCGACCCGGCCCGGGCCGGTCATCTCGGCCAGGTACATGCCGTGCCGGCCAAACATCCCGGTCTTGAGTGGCATCTGCACGGCGTTCATCGAGACCGAGGAGTCCTTGTAGAGGAAGCCGCCCGGCTCGACGAGGATCTTCTCTCCCGGCCTGAGGGTCCGCTCGAGCACGTTGCCGTTGCCGTGCAGCATCAGCAGCCCCGGGTACTGGGCGGTGACGAACCGGTCCATGAACATGCCGCTGCCGCCGTGCAGCAGGTTCACCAAGCCCTTGATCCGGACGAAGGAGTACTGGATGGAGTGCGACGCCAGCAGGAAGGCGTGCTCGCGCACGTCCAGTTCCATGCCCGGGTGCAGCGGCAGGACAACGAGCTCGCCCGGCGCGTCCCGGGAGAACGCGATCCGGCCGGGGCCGTTGGCCAGCGTCACGATGTGCGGCATGCCGCCGAGTGAGCGCTTCGGGCCGTTGGTCGGCAGCGAGGAGAGCGGGACCGACTCGTCCTTCCACAGCAAGATGTGGTGCTCGAAATAGATGCCGTCCTGCGGGGACAGGGCGATCTCCGCGACGGGGACCAGCTCGCCCTCTACCTGGCAGGTGCTCGAGGAGAAACGGAACTCGGTCATGTCGCGCAGCCGGGGCGCTTCACGCCATCCGGAGTCGCTGACTTTGTCCCGAACATCGAGTGGTGCGCCGCATGTCATACATGTGGTGGTTCCTGGCTGATTTTGTGCCTTACACCACCCGCACTGGATTGCTTCCACGGCCGAAAACATAGCAGTTCGGGCCAAGCTTCCGCTGCTAGTAGGCGTTTAGTTGGCTTTGGACGGTATCGTTTCTGCCATGGCACTGTTCTCGCGGGAATTTATCGCGGTACCTGATGACCGGAAGGGCCAGATCGTATTCAAGTGGCCCGACGTTACGATCCGTCGCTTCACGCACGCGATCGTCAATGCCGACGAAGTGGCGATGTTCGTCAATACCGGCCAGGTCGTGCAGACCATGGGACCGGGCCGGCACTCAATCGACGCCGACGAGCTGCCGGGCCTGGGCGTGCTCATCGACGCCGCGACCGGCGGCAATGCCTACCGCGCCGAGCTGTACTTCGTTGGTACCCGCGAGTACACCGGGTTCCGCTTCGGCGGGCGCGTCGATGACGTGCAGGACCCGCGTACCGGCCTGGTCGTGACGCTGCGGGTGTTCGGCGACTACGCGCTGCGGGTGATCGACCCGGCGCGGCTGATCACGAACCTGACCGCGACCGTCGACGTGCGGGACAACGAGAAGATCGCCGGGTGGGTCAGCCAGCAACTGCTCAAGGTGCTGCGGACCAACGTCACCACGCAGGTGGTCGCCAACGGGTGGCCGATCCTCGGCTTGTCCGTGCACTCACCGGAGATTGAGCAGGCCGCCATCACCTCGGCGAACGGGCAGCTCGAGACCTACGGGCTCGCGGTGAGCCGGATGGGCAACTTCGACGTCAACCTCGCGCCGGAAGACGAGGCCCAGCTGAAGCAGCTCGCCAAGGACACCTCCTACTCGCAGCTGGCCGGCGGCTTCCAGCAGTACGCGGCCGGCGAGATGGCGCTTGGCGCCGGGCAGGGGATGGCCCAGGGCGGCGGCGCCACCGAGGGCGCGTTCCTCGCGGCCGGCTTCGCGCTGCCGGGGATGATGGCCGGCGCCGCGCAACAGCAGCAGCAGCGTCCCGCGCCGCCGCCGCAGGCACCGCCGGCGCCCCAGGCGCCGCCCACGGCCGTGGCGGGGACGGCGTGCGCGTCCTGCAGCACGCCCAACCCGGCCGGCGCCAAGTTCTGCATGAGCTGCGGCACGGCGATGGCCCCGGCCGTCCGGCACTGCACGGAGTGCGGCAACGAGCTTCCCGGCGGCGCGAAGTTCTGCGCCAACTGCGGCAGCAGGGCCGGCTGAGCCGAAGAGAAACCCGAGCGCGGAACCCCGAGCGCGAGCCGAAGCGCGCGCCCGTGTTTTCGGACTGAGGAGCGCAGGAGCCTCCCGCGAGCCGAAGGGCGCGCCCCCTGTCCTCGGACTGAGGAGGGAGGGAGCGAGGGACGAGCGACTGAGCGACGAGGGAGCACAGGCCGCCCTCAGGGCGCGCGGAGGCGAGCGGGGAAAACACAGTACGAGCGGACGAGCGACGAGGGAGAAGACAGGGGTCCCGAGCGCCCGGAGGCGAGCGGGGAAGCACAGTACGAGCGACTAAGCGACGAGGGAGAAAACACGGGCCTCGGGCGCGCGGAGGCGAGCGCGGGCAATGCAGTGTAGCTTCGTCAGGTGGCCGGGATCACCATGTACGACACCGCGCTGAACAACCAGTTTCCTGCCGGTGCCGCCGCCTACGCGGGATACGTCGATGGCGGCGTCGGCAACCAGCCCAACTACGCCTACATCGTGAGCGCCTTTCCCAAGGCGCAGCACCTGGCGATCGCGCTGTTCGCTAGCCACAACGCGGACGCGCTGGACGTCGAGCCGGGCGCGTCCGCCCCTTCCGACATCCCCGGCTGGTACGACCGGCAGGTCGCGCGCGGCATCCAGCGCCCGGTGATCTACGCGAGCGCGTCCACGATGAACGACGAGATCCTGCCGCTGCTCAGCCAGGCCGGCATCGCGCGGGCCAAGACCCGGCTGTGGAGCGCGCACTACGGAGTCGGTGAGCACATCTGCGGCCCGGCGTCGTGCGGCGCGCTCAGCGTCGACGCGGACGGCACCCAGTGGACCTCAAGCGCGCTTGGCCTCGTCCTCGACCAGTCGCTGCTCCTCGACAACTTCTTCGCTGCGTCGACGACCCCGGCGCCGACCGTCACGGAGGCGGAATTGCAGTCAGGCCAGCTCAACAACGGCAACGGAGTGTTCACCGTGATCCCCGTGCCCCCGGGCACGGCCCACCAGATTTCGTTCGGCCTCGACAACCACGCCCAGAACCTGCCGATAGTCCGGCTACGGGTGGCGTTCTTCGACACGGCGTGGCGCGTCCACCCGGACGTCACCCTGAACGGCGACAAGGGGCTGCAGACCATCGGCTTCCCCAACCCCGCCAAGACCGGCGTGGTCTCCATCCGCCGCAACGACGCGGGCACCGTGGCGGTGGGGTACGTCATCTACTGAGGCCGGGAAAGCACCGCACTCGGAAAGCTCAGAAAGCACCGCACCCAGAAAGCACAGTGCCCGCGGCAGCCGTCATCGCTGACTGCTGCCGCGGGCGCCGGCTTGCGTTACTCAGCGCATTAACCGGCGTACTTCTGCACCAGCGTACCGAGGGCGGGCAGCGCGGCCTCAATGTTCTTGCCTGCGCCGCCGCGCACGAGCTGGTACGCCTTGACGACCGCGGCCCGGCCCGAGTTCGAGGCCATGTCGTCCGTCACGGCGAGCAGCGACTCGGACACCTCGGCGGGCCGCTTCGACAGGAAGTCGCCGAAGTCGTAGCCCCCCGACGTCTTGAAGTCAGCCCAGTACGGCTCAAGCTGGTAGACGACGCCCGGCAGGATGGCGGTGATCGCCTCGTCGTAGTAGCCAGGGGCGAACGCCTTGACCGCCTTGTAGGCACCCTTGAGCGGGGCAGCGGTGATGCCCTTGCTGGACAGCTCGCTGTCGACAAGTGCCTTGGTGTCGGCGATGAGTTGCGGGGCGTTCTCGGGAGTGAGAAGCAGCTCCTGCAGGGTGGCCAAAGGGACCTCCTCAGAGGTACGTGAGAGAAGAACAAACTTTCCGGACGCTACCGTACTGGGCAGACCGGCACTTAGGCGGGCCATTTGATCAGACAGTAACGAATTAAATGAGCCGCCGGTTTAAAGGATCAGCATTCCGAACGGGTTCGTGGAGTGTTTCCCGCGCTCGCCTCCGCGCGCTCGGAGGCCCCTGCCTCCTCCCTCGTCACTCGTCCGCTCCTGCTCCGTTTCCCCGCTCGCCTCCGCGCGCCCTGAGGGCGGCCTGTGCTCCCTCGTCGCTCAGTCGCTCGTTCCTCGCTCCCTCTCTCCTCAGTCCGCGCAGGCCGCCGGCGCGCTTCGGCTCGCGGGGATGCTCCCTCCCTCCTCAGTCCGGGGGACAGCGGCGCGCGCTTCGGCTCGCGCTCGGTGTTTCCCGCGCTCGCCTCCGCGCGCCCGAGGCCCCTGCCTCCTCCCTCGTCACTCGTCCGCTCCTCCGTCGCTCCTCCTTCCTCAGTCCGGGGGACAGCGGCGCGCGCTTCGGCTCGCGCTCAAGGCCAAGCCAACGGTGTGGTGCCACCACCGGAAGCCGCCGGTATGGGAGGCTTGCCACGCACTTGTCCGCCGGGCCCGCACCCCCGGCGGTCATCCGGTTCGTCCCCACGGGAGTTCGTCGGCGATGCTTGGCAGGGATCACGCGCTGACCGGCGCCGTCGCGTTCGCGGCGCTCGCGGTGCCGCTCCACGTTACGGTCGCGCACCTGGCCGCGGGCGTGGTGCTCACCGCCGGCGCGGGCGTCCTGCCGGACATCGACCACCCCGACTCGACCATCTCCCGCTCGTTCGGGTTCCTCACCGAGTGGTTCGCCTGGGTGGTCGACCGCATCTCCGGCGGGCACCGGCACGGCACGCACAGCCTGGTCGGCATCGCGGTGTTCACCGCGGGCGCCTACGCGGCCGGCCTCTACCAGCTGTCCGAGCCGAAGGCGGCGCAGGCGGGACACCTCGTGCTCTCCTGGCACATCGTGCCCGCCGCCCTGGTGCTCGCGCTGCTCTACTCGGCGGCGCTGCGCGCGCTGCACATCGGCGGGCACTTCGGCGACCTGCTCGGCATCGCCGCGGCGCTGGTCACGTGCTTCACGAGCGCCGACCTGACCCGGCTGCCGGTGGGCTCCTGGCACGTCCCGCTGCTCGCGGTCGTGACCGCGCTCGGCTGCGCGGCGCACATCGCGGGCGACGAGCTGACGCACGGCGGCTGCCCGCTGTTCTGGCCCGCGAGCATGCACGAGTTCCACCTGCTGCCGCGCCCGCTGCAGATCACGACGGCGAAGCTCTGCGAGACCTGGGTCATCTTCCCGCTGCTGGTCGTCGGCCTCGCGGTGGCGCTCTGGCACGCGACCGGCCACCCGCTGGTCATCCCGCAGCCAGCGAAGTAGCGCCTGCCGCCGGCCTGCCACCGGTTCCCCCGGACATCGGGTGATTGTGTCCTGCGGGTGAACTCGCCACTTGGACATCAACCGGCGGATAGCCTGATATGGCCATGAATGACCAGCAAAGCTCCGGTCTGTCAGCCAAGGTGCGCGACGCGCTGCAGCGGAACTCCGTCCTGCTGCGGAATGCGGGCAGCCTCGCCGCCACCACCGGCCTGACCTCGCTCTTCGGCTTCGTCTTCACGATTGTCGCCGCGAGGTCGTTCTCGCCGAACGCCGTCGGCTGGGGCAATGCGGCCATCAACGCGATGCAACTCTTCGGCACGATCGGCATGTTCGGCCTGAACACGATGCTGATCGGCGAGCTGCCGAAGCGTAAGCAGGATGGCGAGAGCCGCGGTGGCCTGGTCTCCGCCGCGATGGCAGCATCCGCCATCGGGTCGATCGCGCTGAGCCTCGTCTTCGCCCTCGTCGTCGGTTCTCGCTTCAACAAGAGCCTTCCCGGGGTCGGCGGAACCCTGGGCGAGGTGCTGCTCTTCACCTTCGGCACCGCCTTGACCAGCGTCACGCTCGTCCTCGACGACGCCACGATCGGCATCCTGCGCGGTGGGGTGCAGCTGTGGCGCAACATGGCCTTGTCCGGGATCAAGCTCGCCGCGCTGCCCGTCACGGCCATTTTCCTGCACGACGGGCTGGGCGTGGGCCTCAGCCTGTCCTACGTGATCGGGATCGTCGGCTCGGTGGTCGCCGCCAGCATCATGCTCATCCGGGGCGGCTCCCGGATCATCAGCAAACCCGACTGGGCGTCGCTGCGCCGCCTGTTCCCGGTAGCGGTCAACCACAACTGGCTCAACCTCGCGATGGCGACCCCGTCGCGGATTATCCCGATCATCGTCGCGGTCGTGGTCGGCGGGGACAAGTTCGCCGTCTTCTACGCCGCCTGGATGATCACCTCGCTGTTGTTCATGGTGCCGGTCCACCTCGGCACCGTACTCTTCGCCCTCGCGTCGGCCTCGCCCCAGGTCGTCGCCGAGAAGCTGCGGTTCGTGCTGCGAGTCTCGCTGCTGATCGGCCTCCCCGTGATGGCGGTGCTAGCGATCGGCGCCCACTTCCTGCTTGGCGTCTTCGATTCACCTAAGAACCACGACATCTACACGCAGCTGGGCCAGATCCCGCTCTGGCTGCTCGTCATCGGCTACATCCCGCAGATGCCGCGGGCGCAGTTCATCGCGGTGTCCCGGGCGACCAACCGGGTCAGTCAGGCGGCCGGCCTGATCTGCTTCTTCGCGTGCTGCGAGTTCGCCTCGATCTACGTGGGCGGCCGGCTCGGCGGCCTCGACGGGCTCTCGTTCGCCTACCTCGGCGTGCTGATCATGGAGGGGCTGATCACCGCGCCGACCGTGCTGCGCGCCGCCTACGCGGTCACCGCCACCGCCGCGGCCACCGGGGCCTTCCCCGCCGTCGCGGCCGAGACGGGGGCATACCGCCGAACCGGCGCGTTTGGCCGGGTCACCGGCGAGTTCGCCAGGCTGACCGGCTCCTTCGCGTCGCTGCCGGGCGTACCTGACCGGCAGGAAGGCGGCCTCGCCACCCTGCTCGCCATCGCCTCGACGGCGGCCGCCTCCGAAGGGCACACGCTTGACGTGGCGACCCAGGTCTGGAAGACCGGCGCGTTCCCGGCAATCCCGACCGACGCCACCGGGCCGCGCAGGCTGCCCCAGCCCGCCACCAGCCACGACATGTACGGCGGGGTGCCCGAGACCGCCCGCCAGCACGCGAACTACCGGCGACGGCAGCAGGCGGGCATTGACGCGCTCCTGGCGATGGCAACCCCGGTGTATCCCGAGAACCGGCGCGACGAATCCCGCGGCGCCGACGAGGGAGCGTTGACCACGAATCGCGACGGTAACGGTTCATAGAGTATTAAGATGGGATTTAGTGCTAAATCCCAAGCCCGGCCTGCGAGGGTCAGGCCGGTAGGATCGGCATTTCCGCGGCCCGCGGATGGCGGCTGGTAGAAACATTGACGGAGGTTTAAGCTTCATGACCGCGGCTTCACCGCTTCGGGTGCCCGTTCTGATGTATCACGAGATAGCCGACGCTTCGGCTACCACCAGCGTGCTCGCGGTATCGCCGAACACCTTCGCTGATCACCTCGCCTACCTGCGGGATGCCGGCTTCGGCACGATCACCGCTGGACAGCTTTCCGCCTTTCTCGCCGACGGCACGGGCACCCTGCCCGAGCGGCCCGTCGTGCTTACCTTTGACGACGGCTATGGGGACTTTTACACCCAGGCGCTGCCGCTGCTTAAGCGGAACGGCTTTACCGCCACCCTTTTCCAGACCACCGGCTGGGTCGGGAAAGAGGACGAGGCGATACGGATGATGAACTGGCGCGAGCTCGCCGAGGCCGATCAGGCGGGAATCGAGATTGGCGCGCATACGTGCACGCACCCGCAGCTCGACCAGTTGCCCGAGAACGCGCTGTACGAAGAGCTCTATGCCAGCAAGAGCGCGCTCGAGGACAACCTGGGGCTGAAGATATCGGGACTCGCCTACCCCTACGGCTACTCCAACGCGAAGGTCAGGCAGCTGGCCAGGGACCTCGGCCACGAGTACGCCTACGCCGTGGGCAACGCCCTGAGCTCAAGCGAGGCGGACCCGTTCGCCATTCCCCGGCTCACCGTGCGCCGGACGACCCCGATGCACGACTTCCAGAAGATGGTCAACGGCCGGGACACGCCGACGCTTCGCCGAGCCCGGGTACTCACCAGCGGATACTCCGTGGTCCGGCGCGCCCGGTCCGCGCTGCGGGCCAGGCGCGGGCAGGCGTAGGGGCCGCCTTTAGCCGTCCGCCGCAGCCAAGCACCGCCCGTCCCCGCGGGGTGCTTGGCCGCGGATCACATGGCCCGCCTGGCGCCGCTATGCGGTCGCGGCCGACGACGGCGCCGAGCCTGCCCGCTTATGGAACAGGCCCTGCAGCAGGTACCAGAGGTACCCGGCGACGGTCACCGCGAAGGCGGCGACGATCGCACCGCTCCGGCCAAGCCCGGAGAGGTCGCCCCGCACCGCGTCGGCCAGGCCGCGTCCCACGCCCGCCGGAAGGATGCGGAGCGCGTAGTTCCGTTCAAGCGACGTGCTCTCGTCGAACCCGTCCATGTGCGCCATCGCGGCCTTGCCCCAGCCCTGCAGGAAGCAGCGGCTCATCAGGTAGCGGAAGGTCGCCCGCCCGGCCGGAACGCGGTGCTTCATCACCTTCGCGGGATCCCAAATCCAGACGGCGTTCTCCTGGACCGCGGCGATCCGCAGGCACAGGTCCGTGTCTTCCGGCAGCGACCGGTTGCCGATCTTCCCGAAGTCCTCGCGGAAGCCGTCGACGACCTCGAACGCGCTTCGCCTGACCAGCATGGCGCAGGTCCACACGTTGCGCACCGCGGTCGGCGCCTTGGGCAACCCGAAGTAGGAAACGCCAATCGTCCAGCTGAACTCGCCGGGGAACCACGAGGGGCACGGGTCCTCCCACAGCCCGTCGCTGTAGCAGCCCACACCGACGACACCCGGCTTCACGATGTGCCTGAGCAGGGTCTCCAGCCAGTCCTCGCTCGCGATCGCATCGTCGTCGAGGAACGCGGCCACCTCGCCCCGCGAGGCCTTGACGCCGCTGTTCCGCGCGCCGGAGACGCCGCGACCGCCGATGTTCGGCACGGCGATAACGTCAAGGAGCTCGCGGGTAATCTCCTCGAGCAGCTCGGGGTTGTGATCAACGACGACGATGACCTCCAGGGCCGGCACGGTCTGCGCCTTCGCGGAAGCCACGCAGGCGCGCAGCCAGTCCCACCGGGCCTTCGTGTAGGTCGGGATGATCACCGAGACCGTGGGATAGGCCCTGCCATCGGCCGGGCCGGATTCCCCGATCGCAACATCACTGGCGCTGTCCATCATCGCGGCGATTTCCGGCCCGTCTCCAAAGGTCCCTGCGTTGCTTTCTAGGTCATAGCTCATGACGAAGGTGCCTAATCTCTTGAACCCTTAGTGCCTTTGCAGCTCGGCGGACTTGGCGGGGACGCGGGAGAAAATCCGCTTACGACCGGCGACACGGGTCCTGACCAGGATCCACAGGCACCTGACCGCGTCGCGCCAGTTGATCTTCTTCCCCTGCTCGTGCGACCGGCTGTAGTAGCTCACCGGAACCTCGAACGGCCGCACCCCGCTCAGCAGCATCATCGCGGTCACCTGGGTATCAAGCCCGAAACCGGTCTCGGTGAGGTTCAGCCGACGGAACAGCGGAAGTGGAATCAGCTTCAGGCAGGTGTGCATGTCACTGAGATAAGAATTGTAAAGGATATTCGCGAAGTGGGTCATCACCTTGTTGCCGATGGCGTACCGGTAAGACTGGTACACCGTGTTGCACCCGAAGAGCCGCACGCCGTAGACGACATCGCACCGCCCCTTGATGACCGGGATGAGCATGTCGGCGATGTCTTCCGGCGCGTACTCCATGTCGGCGTCGAACGGGATCATGTGGGTTCCGGTC
This sequence comes from uncultured Actinomycetota bacterium, assembly GCA_963767685.1. Taxonomy (GTDB): domain Bacteria; phylum Actinomycetota; class Actinomycetes; order Streptosporangiales; family Streptosporangiaceae; genus Trebonia. Next base: position 584,858 of record CAVYEZ010000019.1, on the reverse strand, counting down.
GCCAGCGACGCCGCGGTGAGGATGCCCGCGCCCTTGCCTGAGTTCTTGGCGTGCCGGTGCACGATCACTCGCGGGTCGTCAATCTCCTTGAGCAGGTCGGGCGTCGCGTCCGCGCTGCCGTCGTCCACGATGATGAGCTCAACTTCGCAAGGAAAGCTGGCCTTGAAAATCGCGTGGACGACTTTCATGATGGTCCGCTCTTCGTTGTAGGCGGACATGAGAATAGACAACTTGACGGGCACAGGCCTGCCGTCATCACCCTGGAGATTCATATCGTCCACAGAACGTAGGCGAGTTGGGGCCTCAGTCGACCCCGCTCGGAAAGACGACCCTTCACGTTCGCTTTCAAGCGTCACGCTCGGAGTCTCAATGCTTACCACGGGTATCCCCTTACCTGGGTCCGCCCAGACCCGGTTAGCCAAATGACCTGACAGCGAGCATCTCCCAAACCCCGATAAGGGGGCGTCTCAGCTGTCCGCAGCCGCGTGACAGGTCGCGGCTCGTCTTCTTGCCAATCCGTACAAAGTAACGAGGGTGTGACTTCAGTGTTAGACATTTCACCTGTGGCAGGAGTCTACACAGATCGGACTCAGCTTCGCAGACGTTTAGTCCTCCGGACATAGATCGTGATGTCACTGATTTGTTATCATTTGCGACTTGCCGTGATGAGGGCCACCTGAGCCCTTGGTCACCGGGGAGACTCAGCGGCCGCGCCGTCGCTGACGTGCGCGTCATCAACCTCGCCGCCAGCCGTCGGGGATCTCGAGTTGCCGCACTACCACGGCGGGGTTGCCCGCGGCGAGCACGCGCGGTGGGAGGTCGCCCTTGACGACCGACTTGGCGGCCACGACCGTGTGGTCGCCGATGCTGCTGCCCGGCAGCACGAGCACGCCGTTACCGAGCCAGACGTTTTTTCCGATGGTCACTGGTCTCGGCTTGTCGGGGTGACTGGGGTCAAGCTGGTGCCAATTCGAATCATATATCGCCGAGAAATCGCCAATCAGCGTGTCATCGCCAATCTCTATCGACTCTACCGCCGCGATGACGACTCCCTGGTTGAGGAACACCCGCTCGCCGATGACCAGCCAAGCATCGCCGTCCGACGAGATTTCACAGGACGCGACATGCCCGCGGATCATAAACCGACGGCCAATCCGTACATTACCGTTGCCGGACAGGTGAGGCAATCGACCCTCGCACGCGATGAGCGAGGCACGGTATCCGTGGAGCCAGAACATGACGCTACAGATCAGCGACTTGAAGATGAGATACGGGGTTCTTTTCACGTTTTCACGCTGCACGGAGCTTCCGCCCTAAGAGCGGGCGGCAAGGGATTGGGGCTGCTGACACACGCACCGTTATTAACGTAATGGAGTGGCGTGCTGGTATTCGGCAGCTGGTAAAGATCCGCTATCATGGAGTAATTCGTCGTCCATGCGATGGTCACCTGCCAGGACTGGCCATCGTTAAGCGTAATGGGCCAGGTCTTGACTACCGTGCCCTTCTGCAAGAGCTTCAGTTCGTATTGCTCGGGCACGCCCTGGTGGTCCGCCACGTAGAGGTGCGCCTGGGCGGCCTTCCCCTGAAGCGTGTCCTGCACCTCGGCCGCCTGGTTCTGGGCCGCCAGGTTGTTGCTCAAGGCCGCGATGTTCTGGGCCAAGGCGTTATCGACGACCGGCGTCATCGACAGCATCGTGTAGCCGGGGAACTTCTGGGCTTCCGCGCTCTTGACGGAATACGCGACGGCGCCGATGGCGATCAGGCCGGCCAGGCCAAAGATGGATGAGTGGAGCGCGATCGACCCGCCCCGGCGCGGCGGCGGCTGGTTACCCCGGCGCGGCTGCTGCTGGTTCACCGGGCGCGGCGGGCGCCGGACGGCGGGCGGCGGGCGCAGCCGCTGGACCGCGACCGCGACGACGCCGAGCAGGGTGAGGACGACGAGCAGGCCGATCCACGCCGACCGGAACAGCGGGATGTGCAGCCCGTAGAACAGGAAGCCGCCGAGGATCGGGAAGATGAGGGCCATGCCCACCGAGGTCAGGGCGCGTTCGACGCCCGGTAGCCACTGGTTGAGTATCGCTTCCGACCACAGGTACCCGGGCGCGAAGAAGAGACCGATGCCGAGGGGAATCGTGATCTGGCCAGGCAGATGCTTCGCCGCGGCCAGTCCGCCGAGGACCGCGATGATCGTCGCGATCGCGATGTCAAGGTTTCGGTTGCGGTACATATCCCAGGCTCTGGAGGTCGTAGAAGTTGATGGTCCCGTCGTCGTAAACGCGCGCCACGCCTTCGATGTGGTTGTACTTGGTGAGGTAGGCGAGGGGGACCGGCGAGGTGGTGGAGCCCTGCTGATCGAGGAAGTCGTTGCCCGATGGCGGCAGCGACGTGGTCAGCCGCGTGTCCGTCTCCACGTACTGCATGTTCAGCCCGGACGCCTGCCCGGCGACCGCCGTCGTCCACGTCGGGGTGTCGTAAAGGAAGGTGGTTACCTGCTGCGGATTCTGGTTGCCGTAACCGATGAGCACGGGATAGATGCCCTGGTCGGCGGCGATCACGTTGCCAGGGCCGAGCTCCGCCAGGCTCCAGTAGGAGATGGCGATCTCCGGGGGGTTCACCGAGGACTCGAAGCTGGCCACCTGGTGCGGCCCCGGAAGTCGTTCCCAGAACGGTGGCCAGCCGTTGGCCAGGCCGTCCACCAGCAGCGCGACGACCGCGGCGACGATCGCGGCGGTGGCGGCGGCCCCGAGGCGGCGCATCGGGGCGCTGTTGACGAACCTGGTCAGGGCGAGCGCCACCATGACGCTCACCGGGATGTAGATGTAGGTCGCGGCCCGCCCGGCGAGTTCCTGCCCGTCCGAGGTCCCGAGCCGGATCCCGAGCGAGAGGAGCCAGCCGAGCGTGCCGCCGATCATCATGCCGATGATCCACGGGTGGCGCCGGTGCCGCTTCCATGCCTGCCACGAGCCGACCGCGATCAGCACCGTGATGGCCAGCAGGCCGGCTAGTTCCACGTAGAGGTTAAGGCTCGGCGACGTCGAGTTGGTCGACGCTCCGGAGGACCCGCCGTTGGTCAGGTTCTTGAGGCTCTGGACAATGCCCACCACATTGGGGCTGAAGTAGCTGATCGTGTCCCGCGCGATGAAGTAGATCCAGCCAGCGACCGCGAGCGCGGAAATGAGCGCGAGGATGCCGAACCTGGCCGCGGTCTTGCGTGAACCCGTGAGCCTGCTGGCGACCGCCACCAGCGCCAGCAACAGGGTCAGCATGTAGCTGGTGACGTGGTGCGTGATGACCGTGGCGAAAATGGTCAGGACCGCCACGATGAACCAGCGCCTGCGGTCCGACGGCGACTTCTCGATGGCCGACCTGAGGGCGGCGACGATGCACATCCCGAGGAAGGCGAGGGCGAGCGTCTCGTAGATGAACATCGAGGTGAACGTCGTCAGCGAGGGCGCGCTGAAGTAGATCAGGATCGCGATGCCCGCGATGCGCTGCGAGCGGATGGCGGCGACGAACGCCAGGTACAGGAACAGGATGAACAGGAGGTGGGCGACCCCGGCGACGATCAGCCCGGCCTCGAAGACCGACAGCCCGGTCGCGGAGATCAGCGCGGAGGTGACCTCCTCGATCCCCGGGTACTGGGTCCCGATTGGCAGCCCGTAGTTCAGCTCGAACAGCTTCCCTGACGCCAGCATGTTCGTGGTGCCGCGCCAGTGGAGGAATTCATCGTTGAAGGTAAAGCCAAGCGGAGAGTAGTTAACCTTCAGGAGGTACTCAGCGATGGCGAGCACCGTAATGAGGGTGATAACACCAGAGTTGCTCAGCGAGCGCCGGCTCAGCAGCTTGCCGCCGATCGGTACCAGGATCAGCACCTGGCCAAGCCAGTAGAGCAGGACCCCGGAGCCGCTCTTGGGGCCATCCCCCGCGCGCCCGGCGGCGTAGCCCATGCAGGAGACGAAGACCCCGATCGCGACGATAAGCGTGATGACGCTCACCGGGATGCGGGAAACCAGGGACGCCTCCGGAGCGCGCTCAACCCGACGTGGCCCCCGGTACCCTGCCCGCGAGCCAACTGATCCGTCCATTGCCACCACGCCCCGGGAACCTCCAACCGCCTAGGCGTACTTATCTACCTGCCTGGACGATCGACGCGCCCCTCGTGAGCATAAGCGATCGAGATAGGCATACGTGTCAAGTCCGTCAAGTAACCCGTTGTAGTAGTTGTCACGCTTTTACGTCATATCATGCACGAAGCGTAGCCGCGACCCGTCGCTGCAAGCGCCTGCTCTTCGCGTAGACCAGCGGCCCCTTGAGCATCCCCTGCAGCTGCCGCCGGTCCAGTTCCGCCTCAAGGCCCGGCGGCTCCTGGGGCGCCGCCGGCGCCACGGTCGCCTCGTCTGGCGGCGCGGTCCTCCCGCCCTTCAGGTAGCCGGCCGCCATCGGGAGCAGCTTCACGAGGCCGAGCAGCGCGGCCGGCCGCTGCCGCAGCAGGGCGGCGTAAAAGGCGGTCAGCCCCACGCTGTACCCGTGCAGTTGCTTGTTCAGGCTGGCCATGTCCTGCCGGTGGTGATGCCACATGAGGGCGACGGGCTCGTAGGCGACCTCGTACCCGGACAGCATGACGAGCGTTATCGCGAGCGTGTCCTCACCGCCGCCGGTCGGGGTTCCCGCGCCGAGCGCCACGTCGAACCCGCCGATGCGGTCGAGCGCCGCCCGCCGGAAAGCCATGTTGGCGCCCACGCCAAACGGCGGCAGCGGCCAGAGCGGGCTCTGCGGCCCCGACTTGGAAAAGGTCTCCTTAACGAAGCCACGGCCCTTGCTGTGGCCGCCAATCTCTTCGAACAGGTTCTCAACCGCGTTGTCCAGCCGGGCGGGGAGGACGACGCCGGAAACGCAGCCAATGCGCTCACTGCGGGCGAAGCCGTCCGCGACGCCGGCCAGCCAGTGCTCGTCTGGCTCGTCGTCGTCGTCGAGGAAGGCGATGATGTCGCTCGCCGCGGCGGCGATCCCCGCGTTCCTGGCCCAGGACAGCCCCGGCCGCGGTTCAACGCAGTAGCGGAACTTCACGCCCTCGCCCGCTGCTCCTTCAACCGCCGTTCCTTCAACCGCCGTTCCTTCAACCACGGGCTTGAGCGCGTCGGAGGTGGGCGCGTTGTCCACCACGACCACCTCGTACCGCGGGTACTGCTGCCGCGCGAGGCGGGCCAGGCACTTCTTTATCTGCTCAACCCGGTCCCGCGTGCAGACGACAACGCTGATGAAGGGCGCGTCAGCCAGCAGCGCCGCGCGATCGCGGAGGAACGGCCAGCCGTCCGGCTCGGCCGGGAGGCCGCTTCCCGTCAGGGTCGCGGGCGCGATTCGCCCCGCGGCCGCGAACCGCCGCGCAACTTGCTCACTTAGTTCGGTCCACAACCGGGCCGCAAGCTCATCGGGAGTGATTCCCTCTCCCGGCAGGGACACCACGCAGACGCCGATTGGCTCGGTGTGCAGCCGGACCAGGATCCAGGCCCGGCCGTAATGGCCGTCGTGGACAAGCTTCGGCAGCGGTTCGGTGAGCTCAACCTCGATAACGCGAGTCGGCATGAACTTACCGTTTGCGTTACGTTCAGATTTCGCGGCGGGCAGTGCTGGGGCTGCTGCTGGCAGCGTCATGCGACGGCCTCCTAAAAGACTCCAGTTTTCCCGCCCATTAACCTCGAACTAGCTGAACGGGCAACAACTCGCTACATCTGCGGGGGCGTCGGCCGGAGCGATTCCGCGGCGTTCTTCTCAGACGCCCGGCTCCCACACTCCCGACCTTGGGGACTAATGCGGTCACTATACCCGCACAAGGGGCAGGGCGCGGCTCATCACTCAGCGAGGCATAGACAGCTCATAGGTGACTGAATGTAATGGTGCGGCGACTCGGGACGCACCTGCTGGCCAGCGGCCGGACGGCCGATGATCTTGCCCGTTAGCAGCATCAATCGAGCACGATCCAGGTAGGCTCGTAGCGGTTTCTCGTTGCCCTGCCGACGCACCACGCCGATGTCGTCCCCGGTGAACTGGCAACGCCCGTCCGGCCCGCCCGACGCTGCAGCCCCATCTTCAGCGGAGGTTAAGAATCACACCCAGCTACGACCAGGTGCGGTAAGATCGCGCTTCCAAGTCCCCACAACGGTTACGAGACGCCCCGAGCGACTCTTCTATATATTTAAGCGACTAAAGCAGCATCATTGATTTGTAAAATAGAAATTGAATTAGCAGCAGAACAGGTGCGATGTGACAACTCGTGGGCTTCAGCCGCCATCATTTGAGTCGGCTCAGATGATGCAAAGTGATCGCAGCTTTACTGATCAGAATTTGCCGTCTGGCGAGTCGCCGGAGACGGCGCGCGGTCACATTGTACACGAAGTCGCAGACCCGGAGAACGACAATTCACAATTGTCGGTGTGCCTTGTCGGCCCGGGCTGGCGGTTCACCTCTGGAATCAGCTATTACACCTGCCGGCTGGCTAATTCAATGGCCAGCGACCAGTGTGATACGAACGTTATCCTGCTCCGCCGCCTGCTCCCGCGGCTGCTCTACCCGGGCAAGCGGCGCGTCGGCCTGCGGCGGGCGAGCATGGAGTACCGCCCCGACGTGTCGGTCTTTGACGGGATCGACTGGTGGTGGGGCACCTCCCTGTTCCGGGCCCTGCGGTTCCTGCGGTCACGGCGGTCAAAGGTCCTGCTCCTCGAGTGGTGGACGGCGGCCACGCTGCACACCTACCTGGTGCTGGCCATCGCCGCCCGGCTCACCGGCATGCGCGTGGTCATCGAGCTGCACGAGCTACAGGATCCCGGCGAGGCCGGCCTGGCGCTCGCCCGCAGCTACGGCCGCCAGGGGCTGCGCGCGCTCATCCGGCTCGCGCACGGGTGCATCGTCCACTCCAAGTCGGACTGGCAGCTGTTCGAGTCAAATTACGGCCCGATGGATATGCGCGTCGCGCTGGTCCCGCACGGGCCGTACGACCAATACCGCGACCTTCAGGAAACGTCCGACCCGGCCATCGCGGCCGCGATTTCCGCGGTGCGCAGCGCGCCGAAGTCGGACGGCGTCGTAAATCTGCTGTTCTTTGGCCTCATACGTCCGTATAAGGGGCTCGAAGACCTGCTTCAGGTGTTTAATGCCCTGCCCAGGGAAGAAGCGGAGCGCTTGTGGCTCACCGTGGTGGGAGAAACCTGGGAAGGCTGCACGGAACCGGCTCACCTCATCGCCACCAGCCCGCACGCGGACCGCATCACCTTTGTCAACGAATACGTGCCCGACGAGGTAGTTGGCGCCGCCTTCGCGCACGCCGACGTGGCCGTTCTTCCTTACCGGCGCTCGTCGAGCAGCGGCATCCTGCACGTCGCGATGAGCTGGGGCATGCCGATCGTCGTGACAAGCGTCGGTGGCCTGCCCGAGGCCGCGAACGGGTACGCCGGCGCGGTGTTCGTGCCGCCCGCCGACCCGGTCATGCTGAAGGAGGGCCTGATGAAGGCCGCCGCGATGGCCGGGCAGAAGTTCCCTGACCCGCGCAGCTGGCATGACACCGTGGCGGCCGTCCGGATGGCCGCCGCCAACGACGAGCCCGCGGAGTCGACGGAGTCCGCGGAGTAACGCTCATCGCCCCGGCGCGAGCTGCCGGTCAATGATGACGTAAGGCTCCACGTCGTGCCGCTCGGCCCACTCGCAGACGCGGCGCAGCGTGATCGTCCGGAGTTCCACCAGGCGGTGGAAGGCGGCCAGGTGATTGGCCAGGGTCCGGTCGGGACCGCCCAGCCGGGGAAACCAGTCGGCGTCCCTGAACAGCCCGTCCCGGCCGGCCAGCACGTCGAACCGGTTCCGGGCCCAGCGCTCCGGGGTCGGCGCCTTGGCCAGCCCGTACTGGTACGCGATCTTCTCCACCTCCGCCTGCTGCCTGACGTGCGGGGCGGGCAGCGGCGGCCAGGAAAGATGGTCGCCGAAGTAGGCGATGAGCGCTTCCTGCTTGGCTTCCGACAGGTACCGGCGCGGCGCGGTGATGAGCCTGGTCACCCCCGGACCGTCCTGCTTCTCCGGCCCGGCGGCCAGGATCAGCAGCCGGAAGCTCTCGCCCTGGCCCGATGACGGCCCGTGCGGCACCACGGGAATCCACACCGCCACATCCGGGCCGGCCATCGGCATCGACGTCTGCGGGCGCAACGGCACGGCGGACAGGCCGTACTGCTGTACCCGGAGCGTATTCGTCTTGCCGCTGTTCTGGATCATCCAGAAGCCGTTGACCGGGTCCATGCTGACCGTCACCGGATCCGACGACATCCCCTCGGCCGGCGGCGCCTTCAGGTACTTCCTTGACGGCGTGTTCTGACCGCCCTCGACCGAGACGCACAGCGTGCCGCCCGTGTCTATCGTCGCCATCGGGCGTCCGCTCGGCGGGCTCATCGGGCTGCTGGTGCCGTCGGGCCTGACCTCGTAGAGCCAGGCCCGGAGCGCGGCCGTGCCCGCGCTGCCGGCCCCGCCGCCACCGGGCGGGCCCGCCTGCGGACGGGGGGTCACGGACGGCATCGCCGAATAGGTCCCATCATGCCTCCAACCCTGCCAGCGAGGCCGGCCAGGTAACAAGTCACGGCCCGCTAGCACAACCGCCGCCCGGTTTGACGTGCGCGCGGACTGGCCGCAGTATCGAACCCAGGCCGGCCCGCGTGGGCCAGCGATGGCCCTGAGTAAGAAGCCTTAAGAAGGGGTGCGCAGTCCTATGCCTGCCTTCGACGACGGACTCGCCGAGACGGAAATCCCCGCCGGCCCGACGGTCGAGACCGACGTGCTGATCGTCGGCTCGGGACCGGCGGGCGGCGCGGCCGCGCTCAGCCTCGCCTCGCTCGGCGTGCCGAACATCATGATCACCAAGTACCGGTGGACCGCCAACACGCCCCGGGCGCACATCACCAACCAGCGCGCGATGGAGATCTTCCGCGACTTCGGCATCGAGGACCAGGTGCTCGCGGACGCGACACCGCACGCCCTCGTCGGCGACACCGTCTTCTGCACGAGCATCGCCGGCGAGGAAATCGGCCGCATCCTGACCTGGGGCACCCACCCGGCCCGGGAGGCCGACTACCAGCAGGCGTCGCCCTCCCTGATCTGCGACATCCCGCAGACCTACCTGGAGCCGATCCTGGTCAAGAACGCCACGGCGCGCGGCACCCAGAGCCGCTTCTCCACCGAGTACCTGACCCACGTCCAGGACGACGCGGGTGTCACGACCACCGTCAGGGACCGCCTCACCGGCCAGGTCTATAACATCCGGTCGCGGTACCTGATCGGCGCGGACGGGGCCAGGTCGCTGGTCGCCGAGCACCTCGGGCTGCCGTTCGAGGGCCAGATGGACATCGCCGGCTCGATGAACATCACCTTCAAAGCCGATATTTCCAAGTACGTCGCCGCGCGTCCCTCCGTCCTCTACTGGGTCATCCAGCCCGGGTCCAACGTCGGCGGCATCGGCGCCGGCCTGGTCCGCATGATCCGCCCGTGGCATGAGTGGCTGATCGTCTGGGGCTACGACATCACGCAGCCGCCACCGGAGGTCAGCGAGGAAAAGGCCACCGAGATCGTCAGGAACCTCGTCGGCGTCCCCGACCTCGAGGTGGAGATCACCGGCACGTCCCTCTGGGGCAACAACGAGTACTTCGCGACCCACCTGCAGCGGCAGCGGGTCTTCTGCGCGGGTGACGCGGTCCACCGGCACCCGCCGTCGAACGGCCTCGGCTCCAACACCAGCGTCCAGGACTCCTACAACCTGGCCTGGAAGCTCGCGGCGGTGCTGCGGGGCCAGGCGGGCCCGGCGCTGCTTGAGACGTACTCGCAGGAGCGGGCCCCGGTGGCCAGGCAGATCGTCACCCGCGCCAACAAGTCGAGCCGCGAGTTCGTGCAGTTCTTCGAGGTTCTCGGGCTCACCGACGCCGAAACCGAAGCGGAGATGCGCGCGCAGATCGAGGAGCGCAAGGCCAACACGCCGCGCGGCGCGGCCAAGCGGGCGGCGCTCGTGGAGGCCATGGAGCTGAAGAACTACGAGTTCAACGCGCACGGCGTGGAACTCGGCCAGTTCTACGAGTCGACCGCCATCCAGGGGGACGGCAGCACCAGGCCGGCCCCCAAGCGCGACCCCGAGCTGTACTACCAGGCCTCCACCGTCCCGGGCGCGCACCTGCCGCACGCCTGGGTCGGCGACGCCAGGCAGAAGGTCTCCACCCTGGACCTGGCCCCCTACGGCGCCTTCACGCTGATCACCGGCATCGCCGGCGAGCCGTGGGCGGCCGCCGCCGCGAAGGTGGGCGACGACCTGGGCGTCCCGCTCAAGACGGTGATCATCGGCCCGGGCCGCGAGGTGACCGACATCTACTACGACTGGGCCCGGCTCCGCGAGGTCAACGAGGACGGCGCGCTGCTCGTCCGCCCGGACAAGTTCATCGGCTGGCGCTCGATGAGCCTGCCAGCCGACCCAGAACGGGCGCTCGGCGACGCCCTCACCGCCCTGCTCAGCCGCCGATAGCCCACAATAAGAGCATGCGCTTCGTCCACGACACCCTGCCCCAGCGCGTCGCCTTCGGCTCCGGCGAAGCGTCCGCCAACCTGCGCCGCGAGATCGGCAACCTGGGCGCCACCCGGGTCATGCTGATCGCGGCCAAGGCCGAGTCCGACCTGGCCGACACGGTCGCCGGGGACATCCCCGTGGCCCTTCGGCACGACGAGGTGGTGATGCACGTCCCCGTCGAGGTGGCCGAGCGCGCCCGCGCCGCGGCCGCCCGCGCCGACGTCGACGTCCTGGTCAGCGTCGGCGGCGGCTCGACGACGGGCCTGGCCAAGGCGATCGCCATGACGACGGGCCTGCCGATCGTCGCGGTGCCCACCACCTACGCGGGCTCGGAGGCCACCCCGGTCTGGGGGCTGACGGAGGGCGCGCGGAAGACCACGGGCGTCGACCAGAAGGTCCTGCCCCGGGTCATCGTCTACGACGCCGCGCTCACCATGTCGCTGCCGGTCGGCATGAGCGTGGCGTCGGGCCTGAACGCGCTGGCGCACTGCGTGGACTCGCTGTGGGCGCCGAACGCGGACCCGGTCAACGCCGCCTTCGCCGCCGAGGGCATCCGGTCGCTCGCGGCCGGCCTGCCCAGGGTCGTCGCCGACCCGATGGACCTCGACGGCCGGGAGCACGCGCTGTACGCGGCGTACCTGTCGGCGACCGCGTTCGCCTCGGCCGGCTCGGGCCTGCACCACAAGGTCTGCCACGTCCTCGGCGGGAAGTACAACCTGCCGCACGCCCAGACGCACGCGACCGTGCTGCCTTACGTGCTGGCGTTCAACGGCCCGGCGGCCCCGGAGGCCGAGCGGCGGATCGCGAGCGCACTCGGCGCCGGCGACGCGCTCGACGGCCTGGTCGAGCTCGGCCGGGAACTGGACGCCCCGCACGCCCTGGCGGACTACGGCTTCACCGAGGAGTCCATCCCGGCGGCGGCCGCGGCCATCCTCCCCTCGGTCCCCCCGTCGAACCCGCGCCCGGTCACCGTCGACGACCTCCGCGCGCTGCTCAGCGCCGCCTGGTCGGGCGCCGACCCCCGAACGGCCTTCTAAAACCCCGACAAAACCGATTATCCCGAACGAGTTCCGGTTTCACGCCGACCCGGCCACCGAGAGTCACGGCGTGGCTACCAGAGACGGCCGCGACCGTTCGGGATACTCGGTCTTGATTTTTCGGCGGACTTCCCCAGGGGTGAAATCGACATGCGCCTCAGGCACATCGCACTCGGCTGCGCGCTCACCGGAGGGCTCGGCTTCCTCGCGCTGCCCACCGCGCCGGCGCTTGCCGGAAACACCGTGCTTGCCGGAAACACTGTGCTTGCCGGAAACACTGTGCTCTCCGGAAACACGGGGCTTGCCGGAAACACGGGGCTTGCCGCCAGGGACGCCAAGCCGGAGATTTCCGTCAGCTCGCCGGAGACCGACAACCCCTACGGCGCCCAGATCACGCTCACCGTCACCCTGAAGCCGGCGGTGGCCGGCCGCGCGGTCGCGCTGTACGCCACGCCGTCCGGCGGCCCGCGCGCGCTGGTCGCGGCCGGCACCGTGGACGCCGAGGGCAAGTGGTATGCCCCGTACTCGATCACCCGGGCGACCGCGTTCACCGCCGTCTTCGCCGGCCACACGCACCACGCCCCCGTCTCGGCCAGCCGCACGTTCTACGCGTACGCGCGGGTGAGGGACCGGCTCGGCGGCGCCTACGCGACCAGGCCGGGCGGCGACGGCATCGCCTACGCCGTCTTCCACGCCGCCGGCACGCTCACCCTGTACTCGACGGTCGCGCCGGGCAAGCCCGGCGAGTGCCTGGAGCCGGAGTCCGAGCAGTACGACAAGGGGGCCGGCTGGGACGCCGACACCAAGTACGGCTGCGACAAGCTGGACCACGACAGCCACGACACGGCGCCGTTCAGCCTGTCGCTCGCGGCCGGCGACCGCTACCGGATCCGCGGCGACTACCTGCGCGGAAAGGACACCGCCAACCTCAGCACCATGGGCCCGTGGCTTTACTTCATCGTCGCGAAGTGAGGTCCGCCCGCTCCAGGTGCCTGGCCACCAGGGCGCGGAAGGGCTCGGTCAGCTGGTTAAGCAGCAGCCGGCGGCGGTCGCCGGGCACGTTCCGCAGGATGGCCGCCACGGTGACCGGGGCCGCCTGGCCGAGCAGCTTCGCGGCGCGCTCGGTGTCCATGGCCGTGATGAGCCCGGCAGCCCTCGGCGCGCTCATCTCGAGCAGCACGCCGGCGGCGGTGAGGTCGTCGGCGTGGCCGAGCATCCGGACGGCCCCGGTGGGCGAGGGCAGCGAAAGCGCGGACGCCGCGGCGAGTGAGCTCATCTGGTCGAGGAGCCGGCCCGCCCGTTCCGTCGTGACCATCTCGAGGATCTTCCTTGCCCGGGCCGGCTTGCCAGCGGCGATCCCGCTCAGCAGCTTGCCCGCGACCGGGTCGGCACACCGGTTGATGATCCCGGCGGCCGCGGTCTCGCCGAGGCTGAGCAGGTCGGTGACGGCCCGGTCGGTGGGCCAGTCGCTGACGATCTTCGCGGCGTCGAGCGCGGGCATTCCCTCCAGCGGGGTGAAGCGCTCGGCCCGTGGTGTGGCCAGTGGCGTGGCCCGCGATGCGGCCCGGGCCACGACCGGCGGCTCCGCCGGCGGTGCCGCCAGGGCTGCCAACCGGGCCGCGGCGGGCCGGTTCGCCCCGCGGGCGCCGTTCGCGGCCCGCCGCAGGACGGCGCCGACCGTGGCGGCGTCCGGCCGTTCGGCCGGGTGCTTGCGCAGCATCGCGAGCACCAGGGCGGCGACCTCGCCGCGGGTGCGCGGCTCGGCGGGGTTCTTGCTGAGGATCGCCGCGATCGTCGCGGCCAGGGTCTCGGCCCGGAACGGCGAGCGGCCCTCAAGGGCGCAGTAGAGCGTCACGCCCAGGGCCCACAGGTCGGTTCCCGGCCCCGGCCGGTGGTCGGTGAGCAGCTCGGGCGCCAGGAACTCGGGGGTGCCGATGACGTTGCTGTCCACGGTCAGCGGGTTCTTGCCGACGATCCGGGCGATGCCGAAGTCCACCAGGCGCACCGCCCCGTTGTCGCCCAGCACGATGTTCGCCGGCTTGACGTCGCGATGGTAGACGTGCTCCTGGTGGCACGCCATCAGGCCCTGCAGCGCCGCGTGCCCGATGCCCGCGACCCGGCGCTCGTCGAGCGGCTGCCCCTCCTTGATGATCAAGTCGAGCGGCTGGCCGCGGACGTAGGCCATGACGATCCACGGATCCTGGCCGGGTCCCTCGTAGATGAGGTCGTGCACGCTGACGATGGCGGGGTGCTCGACCTTGGCGAGCGCTAGCGCCTCCCGGCGCACCCGTTCCCTGCGGATGCCGAGGTCCTCGCCGCCATCCCGTCCGGAGACGAGTTCCTTGGCCGCGACCGTGCGCTCAAGGCGCGTGTCGTAGGCCTTCCACACGCTCCCCATCGAGCCCTGGCCGAGCCGCGCGTCCAGCCGGTAACGGCCGTTCAGCAGCCGCACCGGTCGCGCGTCACTCGTCATCCCAGCTCAGCGGTATGCCCCCGCCGTTACCGGCCGCCCGGGCCGACGCCGACTCGTCGTCATCGTCGCCCGGCGGCTCGAGGGCGGGCACGCCGGGCTCGTGGTAGGCGTCCGCGGTATCCTGGCCGGCCTGCCCGCGGTACCGGTCATCGCGCGGCGCGTCCGGGTACGCGTAGTCGACCCGGGTGGGCGCGACGCGCCGCCCGTCGCCGGCGTCCTGGTCCTCCCCGTCCTGGTGGGACCAGTGGTTGCGCCACGCGTCGGCACCGCGCCAGTGATAGTCGGGCCGGGTGGTGTCTCCGGGGACGAGCCCCGGGTCATCGAACACCGCCGTCGGCGTCTCGTCCTCGGGGGCCTCGAGCACCGTCGGCATGCGCCTGGTGGCGTTCCAGATCGGGTCCGGCCGCGGCTCGGCGGCGACCACCGCCCGCTGTACGGGCGGCGGTACCGGCGGCCGGGCCGGCTGCTGGGCGGCTGGCGAGGCCGGGCGCAGGCGGGACCGGGTGCTGAAGAACTTCTCGTAGTCCCGCTGCTCGGCCTTCTTCGCCTCCCTGAGCGCCGCCTCGTACTGGCCGGGCCGCTGCAGCAGCTTCACGGTCACCGGCAGGCACTCGATGACGAGGAACAGCAGGAAGAGCAGCACGCGGGCGGCCGCGACGGTCAAGTTCCCGGTGCTCAGCTGGCTCAGCGCCTCCAGCCGCATCAGGATGCCGTGCGAGGCCTGGTTCTGCGCGTAGAAGCTGGCCTGCAGCTGGTTCCGGCGCTGCACCGCCGTGTTGTACTCGCCCTGCACGATCGGCCGCTGGTTCAGCGCCTCCGCGTACCGCTGCTGCTGGCTGGCGGCGCTGGTCGAGTTGAGCTCCTGGTCCCGCTGATGAATCTCGCCCTGGACGTTGCCGATCTGCGCCTGCGTGCTCGTCACCTGCTGCGCGGCCTGCTGATAGCTGGTGTAGCTGGCCTTGGCGGCCGGCCCGTCGCCCTTCTTGGGGCAGTCCGCCCCGCCGTAGAGCTGGCAGGTGTAGTTCTTGTAGTACGTCGCCTTGAGGCTTGTCCAGTGCGTCAGCTGGGCCTGCAGCTGGGTCAGCTGATTGTTATAGGCGACAAGCTGCGGGTCGGCGGCGTTGTTGCCCGTCTGCGCGCCGTGGGAGTTGATGACCGTGTTCAGCTGCTGCAGCTCGTCGTAATAGGTGGTCACCTGCTGGTTGACCTGGCTGCTCTGCTGATTGGAAAGAAACGAACTGTAGTTCTTCTGCTGCATTACGGCCATCTGCGCGTCAATCTCGGACTGGAAGATGCGCAGCACGAGCGGGGTGGAAATCAGCGTGCCGAGAAGAATGGCGAGCAGCACGCGGGGCACCGCCATGGCGAACTTGCGGCCGCCTTCCACGGGCATCGAGGTGATCAGCCAGCGGTCGATCCCCATGATCACCAGGCCCCAGAACACGGCGACCGGTATCGCGAGGATGCCGTTGACGCTGAGCGCGCTCGAGAGGGCGAACCACATGGAGATCATGGCCATGCAGCTGGTGATGAGGATTGCCCAGCCAAGGCTCTCGAACCTCGTCCGCTCGCTCGGAACGTACCGGAGGATCTCCTCGTCCGCGCCGGACAGCGCGAGCACGAACCGCCGAAACTGGTGAAGCATCCGCATTTGTCCGCCCCCGAAAAGAGGTTCGCCGACTCCAGCGGTCCAAGCATAGGCCGCGCTGGCAACACGCAACCCCGCAGTGCTGCGGGGCACCTACCCTGATACTGCGATTAAACATTTCGTGGCAAGTCAGATGACCTGTTTCGGGGAAGGGCTGACCATGATCGGGGCTGAAGACGAGGTTCGCGACGCCCTTTCCGATGAACTCGCCCGGCTGGCGGGAAACGCCAGGTTCACGGTCGCGGAATTCGGCGCGATCGGCCCGACGATCTGGCGGGTCTACCGGGACGTGAACGGAACGCCACGGGCGGAGCAGCCCCGGGTGCGGGCGTCGGCGCTGAAGGACCCGGACGCGTTCTACCGGGAGGTCGACCCGGCCTTCGTCGTCCGGACCGCCGTCAACCTGCCGGACGACCTGCTGCCCCTGCTGCCCGGCGCGCGCGGCGTGCCCGTCTACGAGTGCGGGACCCCGCTCGAGGAGCAGGTACGGGAGGCGATCAGGGACAGCCCGCTCGTGCTCGGCTATGAGCTCGCCGTCCTGCGGCAGGTGCCGGCCGGGCGGCCGGACGCGGGGCGGGTCGTGCTGACCGGTCACCAGCTCTTCCCGCCGGGCGTCACCCAGGGGCACCGGGCCGTGGTCCGGGTGCGCTGCGCGCCGACCGACGGCGACGGCACGGTCTTCGCGGTCGTCACCCGCGACCGCCGGCCCGACGTGCCGCCGAGCGCCCAGCCGCTGCGGCCGGTCCAGCTCCAGTCCGCGCTCGTCCCCGCCGACAGCTACGAGGTGACCGCCGTGCTCGCCCGGCCGGGGCGGGTGCTGCTGCACGGGCTGCCCGCTCCGCTCGGCCAGTTTTCCGGCTCGTGGGATGGCCTCAAGGACGAGGTACCGGACCGGCTGGCGTCGGCCGAGCCGGTCCACCTGGTCTGCCTCGTCGAGGTCAGCGGCGGCGAGGACCGGCTTGAACTCCGGATCGACCGGCTGTCGCAGCTCGTCGACGAGGCGGAGAAGGGCGCCGGGCGGCTGAGCGTCTCCGTGGTGACGTACGGCCCGCACTCGGTCGCCTGGTCGGTGGACGAGCAGCCGGCCGCCGTGCGCGCCTGGGCCGCGCCGGGCGCCCGGGCCGAGCGGGAACTGCGCGCGCTGTCCGGGCGCGTGCCCGAGGAACGCGAGTACCGGCGGGCGGCCCAGCTTGAGTGCGCGCTCGAGACGGTCGCCAGGCACCTCTCGCAGCGGGAGGGGCGGCCGGTGATCGTGACGGCGGGCGGGCGGCCGCCGCACCCGCACGCGATGGACACGCGAACCACGATCATCCCGTGCCCCGACCGGGTGAACTGGAAGCGGGAGCACGACCGGATCAGGGCGCTCGGCGCCTCCTTCGGCGCGCTGCGCGACGCCGACGCGCGCGGTGAGGCCTGGCGGCCGCTGGGCGCGGACGTCACCGCCACGGTGGATGACCCGGTCGACATGCAGGACTTCGCGACGCGCCTGGGCCTGCGCGAGGCGCCGCAGACCGTACCGTTCCCGTTCGTCGACTGAGGGGAGTGCGACGTGGCCAGCTTCGGCAGGAACAACGCGAAGGCCAGCCCGCCGGGCAACGGGAGACGGGCGCCCGTCCGCAGCGAGCCGGGCATCGCCATGCTCGGCGCGACCGGCAGCGGCAAGTCCACCTTCCTCGGCGCGCTGCAGATAGCGCTGCTCAAGCAGCACCGGGAGTGGCGGATCTGGTGCCGCGACCCCGCCTCGCGCCGGGCGCTGGTCGAGATGAACATCGCGCTGACCAGCGAGGGCCGGTTCCCGCTGACCACGATGGGCATCGACATCTTCGACTGGATCCTCAGCGGCAAGCTGGACCACGCTGGCCCTGGTACCGGTTCTCGCACGGGGCGGGCCGGACGGTTCAACCGCACGCCGCCCGACGACAACGTGGAGCTCGCGCTCAAGCTGACCGACCCGACCGGGGAGCTCTCCCGGCCCGACCAGGCCGGCCTGCAGCCCCGGGAGCAGCTCGTGGACCACGTGGCCAAGAGCCGGGGGATCCTCTACATGTTCGATCCCATCCGGGAGTTCAACCGGGGCGACGCGTACGACAAGACCTACAGCCTGCTGATGGACCTCATCGCGGCGGTGGCGGAAGACCCGGACTTCGACGGCCGGCTGCCGCACCACGTCGCCGTGTGCGTCACCAAGTTCGACGACCCCCGGGTGTTCAAGACCGCCGAGTCGCTCGGCATGCTGGTATGGGACGAGCACGACCCGCTCGGCTTCCCGCGGGTGCACGACAGCGACGCGCGTGACCTGATGCACAGCCTCTGCAAGGTGTCGCGCAACGGCACCGGCGAGGTCGTGCCGCAGCTGCTCGAGCAGTACTTTCACCCGGACCGGATCAATTACTTCGTCACCTCGGCGGTCGGCTTCATGCTCAACAAGCGCACGCGCGTGTTCGACGTGCAGGACACGGAGAACGTCTACCGCATCGAATCCGGCGAGTCCCTGGTCAGGGGGCCGGTCAACCCGATCAACGTGGTTGAGCCGATGCTCTGGCTGGTCCGGCAGATGGCGCTGAACGCGTAGGGCGGGACCGGAGGTGACCGGCAGGACCATCTCGGTGCGCGCCCAGTGGGCGCTGCACGGCAAGGTGCTCGACGATGAGGGCTACCAGGTCATCGCCTGCAGCAACGGCGACCTGAGCCGGGCGAACTTCGCCGACGCGCTCGGACGGTTCACGCTCGGCCAGCTGGCCGCGCTGCCGCAGGTGTCGGTCAGCTACCTGCAGCCCGCGACCCGCAGCCCGGGCGGCGGCTACCTGGCGCTCGCCATCCACTGGTTCGCCGCGCCCGGGCAGCGTTACGCGGACGGCGTCGGCCAGGTCGACAACCAGGGCCGGGTCACCACGTTCACCAGCTACTTCTGCGCCCCCTACGCGGCGCTGGCCCCGCGGGGCACCACCTACCTGGACATGTACCGCGCGTTCGGCGCGGTCACGCTGCCCGCCAGGGACGGGCCGCCCCGGGAGGTGACCATCACCCCGGCCACGCCGCCGGTCCCTGGCATCGACGCGCTGGCGATGCGGGTGGCGCCGCTGCTGCTGACCGGCGCGCCCGTCTGCGTGCTCGGCGCGGACGAGACCAGCCTGGACGACCGGCTGCGGTTCATCGACACGGTCATGGGCCTGCTCCCCTACGGCTTCCGGGCCCGGATGGCCGCGGCGACCTGGACGCGGCCGACGCACCGCGACCACCGGTTCCGGCTGTTCTTCAGCAGCGAGCCGCGGGCGAGCGACAAGCCGGACCAGGTCGTCTACTGGGGCGAGCCGGACCTGGCCGCGATTCCCGGCGGGGACGCCGGCCACTACTACGGCTGGCTCGCGGACAAGGTGACCCCGCTGGCCAGCCTCGCCCAGATGTACCGCGAACTCGGTTTCGGTGACGCGGCCGACAGCGAGGCGCTCCGCCTCGTCGACGAGGTCCGGCTCTGGCGGCGGCCCCGGCTGAGGCCCATGGCACCCGACTCGGCCGACAAGCGCGACGCGCCGCCCCCCGGGTTGTCCGGGTCGGCGGCACCGGGGCTGGCGTCGGCGGAGGCGGATCCCGTCGACGGGCTGCTGCGGGACTGCGACGAGCACCTGCGGGCGCTGAACCTGTCCAGGCTCCGGCAGGATCTTGACCTGCTGCAAAAGCGGCTAGCCGCGGGCGGGGTCGATGACGCCCGCCGCCGGCGCTACCGGTCGCTGATCACGCGGCTCGAGTTGTTCCGTCCGCACCAGCCGCTCGGCAAGTACGAGGGGAGGCTCTACGACACGCTGATCGCGCTGGCGTTCGGCCGCCCCTTCGACTACGAGGCGCTCTGCCTGGTCGAGGACTGCGCGCGCAAGCCGCCGGACGCGCCGCTTTACGGTCCGCTGGTGGCCGCGGTCGACCGGGCCGAGCCCGCCGACCTGCGGGCGCGGCTCCTCGTGGACGCCGCCCACGATCCGCGGAAGCTGGCCCGCTGGCTCGGCTCCCGTGACGTCGACGCGTACGGCCTGATCAGCGAGCTCGCGCGGGGAGGATGGCGGCGGCCCGAGCACGGGCGGCGGTTCTGCGACGTGACGCTCCAGTACCTGCAAGAGCGGCAAGGGCGGTACAGCAGCGCGGAGGTCAGGCGCGTGCTGCTGCGCAACGGGTACCTCGCGCAGGCGCTGCGGCCGGTGGGCCACGATCAGTACCAGGTGCACGCGCTGACGAAGCTGCTCGTCGCGGCCTTCCCCGAGAGCCAGTACCCCTTCGGCCTCGACGAGAAGTCCGTCTCCGAGGTGCTGGCCGACACGCCCGACGCGCCCACCCCCGCGCTGCTCGCCGCCATCCTGCGGAAGATCCCGGAGTCGCTCGCGCCGTTGGCGTGGGCCGCGTACGTGTACGGGTCGGTCGCGCGCATGGACCTCGACGAGGCCACGCACGGGGCGCTATGGACCCGGCTGCCCGCGATCGAGCCGGAACCGGGGCCGGCGGCTGCCCCGCCGGACTTGGCCGCCCGGCCCGACCTCACGGCCGAGACATGAGCGACGCGAAGATCGTGGTCGAGGCCCAGTGGGCGCTGTACGGCAAGTCCACCGGGGCGTCGGGGGACCGCGTCCTGGCCTGCTCGGCGGGCGACCTGGCGGTGGCGAACTTCGCGGACGCCATCAGCCGGTTCCAGCTCGGCGCGCTGCCCGCGCTCCCGCAGGTCTCGGTCAGCTACGCGCAGCCGGTCAAGTCGGGCCGGAGCTTCCTCGCGCTGGCCATCCACAAGGCGGCGGGCCACGGGCAGCTCGCGCTCGACGACGCCGGACGGCCGGTCACCTACACCAACTACTTCTGCCTGCCCTACGGGCCGCTCGCCGCCTCCGGCGTCTCCTACCAGGCCATCCATGAGGCGCTGCGTGACCTGCGGCTGCCCGCGGCGCCCGGGGCAACCCTGCGGGTCACCATCGCCGTGCCGCCCTGGCAGCCCCCGGTCATCGACCCGCTCGCGCTGCGGGTGGCGGCGCTGCTGCTCACCGGCCGTTCCGTCTGCGTGCTGCGGGCGCAGCACGTGCCAGTGACTGGCCGGCTCGGCTTCATCGACACCGTGATGGCACTGCTCCCCTACGGGTTCCGCGCCAAGATGACGGCCGCGACCTGGACCAGGGCCACCTACCGGGACCACCGGTTCCGGCTGTTCTTCAGCGACGCGCCGCGGGGCAGGCAGCGGCCGGACCACGTGGTCAGCTGGGGTCATCCGGAGACCGCGGTCATTACCCCCGGGGACGGCGCCGCCCATGAGTACCTCACCTGGCTGGAAGACACGCTGATCGAGCCCATGGCCCGGCTGACCCGGCTGACCGAGGCCTACGGGTTCGGCGATGCCCCGGTCAGGAACGCGGTCAGCCTCGTCACCAAGCCCGGCCAGGAGCCGCCCCCGGAGCCGCCCGCGGCCCCGCCGACGTAACCGCCGGCCGCCGTAACCGCCCGGCCGCGGTTACGCTGGCAAGATGACGCCAGAGAAGCTCGCCGACCTCGCGCGGCTGCGCCGGGCCCGCGACCAGATGGACCGCGAGTACGCGAGTCAGCTCGACGTCGCCACGCTCGCCCGTACCGCGCTGATGTCACCCGCGCACTTCTCCCGGCAGTTCCGCGCGGCGTACGGGGAGACGCCGTACGGCTACCTGATGACGCGGCGGATCGAGCGGGCGAAGTTGCTGCTGCGCCGCGGCGACCTGTCGGTCACCGACGTGTGCCTGGCGGTCGGCTGTACGTCGCTCGGCTCGTTCAGCGCCCGCTTCACCCAGCTGGTCGGCCAGACGCCCACGGCCTACCGGGCCGGCGACCACGCCGCCCTCGCGACCGTGCCCGGCTGCGTGGCCAAGCAGGTGACCCGGCCGAGTCGGGGGTCGAGCGCGGGGTCGGGCAGGGGGCCGAGCGAGGTGTCGGGCAGGATCAAAGAAGCGCAGCCGGCGCGGTCTCGCTAACGTTGCGTACATGGATCTCACTTTTTCGACGTGCTTCATCCAAGTCCACGACCCGGACCTCGCACTGGCGTTCTACCGCGACGCGCTCGGCCTCAAGGTCCGCAACGACGTCGCCCGCGATAACTTCCGCTGGATCACGGTCGGCGCCGTTTCCCAGCCCGGCGTCTCGATCGTGCTGACGAACTACCTGAACGGCGGCCCCGACGACGGGGACGCGATCGCCGCCCTCATCGCCAAGGGCGCGCTGAACGGCGTCCACTTCGCCACCGACGACCTCGACGCCGCCTTCGCGAAGGTGCGCGACGCGGGCGCCGAGATCGTGCAGGAGCCGACCGAGCAGTTCTGGGGCACCAAGGACTTCGCCGTCCGCGACCCGTCCGGCAACCTGGTCCGCATCGACCAGCCGCCCGCCGCCTCGTCGTGACGCGGGGTCTCTCGCTTTACCGGACCGTTCCGGCCAGTCGTCGTGACTGCCGGGACGGTCCGCTTCGGCGGAATCCGGGCGCGGACGGCTAGCGGATCTCGTACGTTCCGTCCAGCCGGGCGCGGCCGATGACGTGGCCCGCCCTTACGCAACGCGCGGGTTCGCGGGCGAAGCCCGCAGCCGGGGGTCCGGGGGGTCGTCCCCCCGGGAGAAATTCGAGGCGCCCCGGTGCGCGCTTCTCAGCGCACAGGGGCGCCCAGCGCCGAGAGCCGCCTATCGGAATCGAACCGATGACCTATTCATTACGAGTGAATCGCTCTAGCCGACTGAGCTAAGGCGGCGGGCTGTCCTCGCGGACGGCGCGCCGTAAGTCTACCGGTTCGTTGGGGTGCGTTGCTTCGCGCGCGGTGAACACCGTGGACAATAAGGCGGGTGAGGCTGACCGAGGAAGAGGCACAACAACGACTAGCCGGTGCCCGCGTGGCCCGGCTCGCTACGTCCGGAGGTGACGGGCAGCCGCACCTGGTTCCCGTGACGTTCGCGGTGGACGGGGACCTGATCTACACGGCGGTGGACCATAAGCCCAAGAAGTCGACCAACCTGCGCCGACTGCGGAACATCAGGGAGAACCCACGGGTCGCACTGCTCGTCGACCACTACACCGACGACTGGGACGAGCTCTGGTGGGTACGCGTCGACGGCTGGGCGAGCGTGGTCGAGGATGAGCGCGGGCTCCAGGACCCGCTCGACGTGCTCGCGGACCGCTACGAGCAGTACCGCGAGCACCGCCCGGCCGGCCCGGTGATCGTGATCCAGGTCGACCGCTGGAAGGGCTGGTCGAGCAGCTGACGGGCCCCGCTAGCCCGCCGTTAGCCCTCAGTGCGCCAGCGGAGGTAGAGGTCCGTGAAGTCCGTGCGCATCTGCGGTGTCAGGTCTTCCTGGGTGATCCGGCCGGCCAGCCGGATCGTCTCCCGCATCTGCGCCAGGTACTCGGTGCAGTGCGGGCAGCCCGCCAGGTGCGTCTCGAAGCGGCTGCGGTCGGCGGGCGGCAGGGCGCCCTCGAGGTAGTCGGTTACCATTTCGACGACCACCTGGCACGGCAGGCCGGCGGAACGGAAGCGGAAGCGGAACAAGCCGGACAAGAGACTCATCGCGGCCCACCTCCCAGTTCCGACTCGAGTAGCTGCCTGAGCTTGCTCCGCCCGCGATGCAGCAAGACCCGCTGGTTGGCCTCGCTGATCGCGAGCACTTCGCACACTTCGGCGCTGCTCAGCTCCTCTACGTCGCGCAGCAGCACGACCTCGCGCTGCCGGCCGGGCAGGCCGTCGAGGCCCCCGCGCAGCAGTGCGGAAAGCTTAGCCGCATCGATCCGGTTTTCCGCCTCTTCGACCCAGTGCTCGGGCGGCACCGCCCACGCGCCGGAGGGTCCGAAGCGGGACGCGTCCACGGCCGGCCCGGCGTCGGCGACGGGCACGCTGCGCGCCTCGCGCACGCCGGTGGTGCGCGCCCGGTTGACGAGGATCGTGAACAGCCAGGTGCGCAGCGACGACCGTTCCTCGAACCGGTCCAGGCCGCGCAGCACCGCCAGCCAGGTGTCCTGCACGACCTCTTCGGCGACCGCCTGGCTCGACACGAACGACAGCGCGAGCCGCAGCATCGACGCGTGATAGCGCTCCACGAGCGCGACAAAAGCCCGCTCATCACCATCGCGCAGGCGCCGCAGCAACGACCCGTCGGAATCCATCGCTGGCAGCGTACCGCCAAATACGTCACTTTTAGCACCGCGTTGAACAGGGCCGGCCGACCCGCGCCTTCGGCGTTCCGGCCGGCCCTGCTCAACCAACCTTTACGCAACCTCAGGCTGCCGCGATGCCCTCGCCGCCGGCCCCGCCGGGCACGACAACCGATCCGATCTTGGTCAGCGCGCCACCGCCGCCCGCGGCGAACTCGTCGACGACGCCGGCCTTGCCCGTCTGCACGTAAACGAACTGGCCGCCCGCGGCGGAGGCCGCGTCTACGGTCCCGGCGTCGGTGGCGGTGTTCCCGAGCGCGGTCAGGCCGCCGGACCCGCTGACGCTGTACCCGGAGAGCGACCCGCTGCCGGCGTTGGACGTGTAGAAGTACTGGCCGGCCCGCACCACCCAGCAGGTCGCCACCTGCCCGGTGACCGCCGCGTCGAGCTGGGTCAGCGTGCCGCCCGGCGACAGCGCGAACGTCGCGATCGCGCTCGGCCCCGCCTCGGCGAGCACCACGTGGCCTGCCGGGTCGTACGCGACCGCGAACGGCACGTCCTTCGGCAGCGAGTTGACCACGGGCGAGGCGGAAAGCCGCCCGTCGCCGTGCACCGCGAAGACGTCCACCGCGTTGCTGGCGCCCTTCGTGGTCACCAGGAGCTTCGCCCCGTCCGGGGTGAACGCCACCTGTCCCGGCGTGGCCGTGAACGCCGACGATGCCGTGGTCCCGAGGCCTAGCGCCCGGTTAGAACCGGGGATCGGCGCCAGGAACCGGCCGTCGATCCGGTACCCCGAGAGCGACCCGCCGCCAAGGGCATTCAGAACGTAGGCGCGGTTCCCGTGCACGGTCACGCTCACCGGGAAGTCCCCGAAGGACGGGAGGACCTGGCTGAGCGCGAGCCGGTCACCAAAGACGCGGAAGACGGAGATGGTGTTGCTGCCCGGGTTGACCGCGATCAGCAGCCCGCGCGCCTCGTCGTAGGCCAGCGCGCCCTGGGAGGCCGTGTGGTCCACGACCGACCCGGTGAGCACGCCGCCAAGGCCGCCGGTGCGGTAGGTGCCCGCCGACGTCAGCGTGCCGTCCGCCGCGCGGTGATAGGCGGCCACGGCGTTGCCGGCCGGGTTGTCGGTCAGCGCGAACACGCCGCCGCCCCCCGCGCCCTGCCCGGCCACCGAGTTAGTGGCCGCGGACGCGGCGGGCGCGGCGATCGCGGCAACCGCAAGCGCCGCCGCGGCGGCGGGGATGAAACGGATGAGTGCCTTCTTCACAAGGTTCCCTTCCTCGGGAATCGGTCCTGACTGAAGCGCAGCTGCTCCGTTCAGTACCGCGGGAAGGGAAACCGTTACAGTCGTCTCCCGGGGGGACGACCCCCCGTACCCCCGGCTGCGCGCCCGATGGCAAAACCCGCCATCGTATCGGGCGCGCAAGCCGGGCTAAGCGCCGTGAGTGGATTCGTAGGCCTTCCTGGAGCCGCAGACGCTGGCCACCGAGCAGGCGCAGGTGCTGCCGTCGCCGGCGAGCTTCACCACGACGCTGTCGGCGGGGACGCTGTGCGCGATGACCGTGCCAGGTCCGTCCGGCGTGTCCACCTGCGTGCCGGTGCGCGGGGCCTTCTTCTTGAAGTCCTGGTAGAGCGGGTGCTCGTACTTCAGGCAGCACATCAGCCGCCCGCACGCCCCGGCGATCCGCATCGGGTTGACCGGCAGGTCCTGGTCCTTGGCCATGCGGACCGAGACCGGCTCGAAGTCCTTGAGGAACGTGGCACAGCACAGGTCCCGGCCGCAGGGACCGATGCCGCCCTGCAGGCGCGCCTCGTCGCGGGGGCCGACCTGCTGCAGTTCGACCCGGGACCGCAGCCGCCCGGCGAGGTCTCGCACCAGCGCGCGGAAGTCCACCCGGTGCGGCGCGCTGAAGTACACGACGAACACGTTGGTCGCGGACAGGAAGTCGACCGCGATCAGCTTCATCGGCAGCCCGTGCTCGCGGATCAGCCGCCGCGCGGCGAGCCGCCCATCGGCCCGGCGGCGCCGGTTCTGCTCGTCGCGTTCGAGGTCTTCCGTGCCCGCGAGGCCGGCGCAGACCGGCAGGCCCCCGACGTCTTCCGACATCCACTGCGGGGCCCACACGCACTCGGCGACCTCGGGGCCGCCGTCCGTGGGCACCAGGACCTTGTCGCCGATCTTCGGCTCGTGCCCGCCTGGGTCGAGGTAGTAGAGCCGCCCGTACCGCTCGAAGCTCACCGCCATCATCATGCCCATCGGCCTAGCGTAAGTCGCTCCTGGCCTCTAGCGATAGATGATCATTCGCCCCGGTCCGTTTAGCCGCGGACGAGCGAGATCGTCAGCTCCTCCGCCGCGAGCAGCGGCGCGACGCTGGCGGTGACCCGTTCCCGGCACCGCATGACCGCCTGGATGCGGTGCAGCGTGGACTCCGGCGTCGTGCCCTGGGCCAGCCGTCGCAGGTCATCGACGTGGTCGGAGTTGGCGAGCTCCACGTCGGCGCCGACCTGGAGCATGAGCACGTCGCGGTAGAACGCCGCGAGCTCGAGCAGCGCGCCGTCCAGGGTGTCGCGCTTAACCCGGGTGGCCCGGGACTTCTGCCGGTCCTCCAGGTCCTTCATGGCCCCGGCCATGCCGCGCATCGCCTTGGCGACGCCCTTGCCCGTCGAGCCCTCGCCGAAGGCCTGGCGCAGCGCCTCCCGCTCCGGCTCGTCGAGCTGCTCGGTCACGGCCTTGGCCTCTTCTTCCGCGCTCTTGACGAGCGCGGCCGCCGCGGCGAGGGCCGGCCCGAGCGAGACGGACTGGACCGGCACGCGCAGCACCGCCTCGCGGCGGGCGGCGGCGGAGGGATCGAGCGCCAGCCGCCGGGCCCGGCCGATGTGGCCCTGCGCGGCCCGCGCCGCCGTGAGGGCCCGGTCGTAGTCGATCCCGTCCCGCTCGGCGAGCGCGGCGGCGACCGCGTCCGACGGCGGCACCCGCAGCGTCATCACCCGGCAGCGGGACCTGATCGTCGTCACCAGGTCCTCGGCGGACGGCGCGCACAGCAGCCATACCGTGCGCGGCGCGGGTTCCTCGATCGCCTTGAGCAGCGCGTTGGCGGCGGCCTCGGTGCACCGGTCGGCGTCTTCGAACAGCACCAGCCGCCAGCGCCCGCCCGACGGCGCGCCCGCCGCGCGCAGCACGAGGTCCCTGGTCTGCTTCACGCCGTAAGAAAGGCCGTCGGGACGGACCAGGAGCAGGTCGGCGTGCGTGCCCGCGTGCACCTGACGGCACGACGGGCACTCGCCGCAGCCGCCGTAACGGCAGAGCAGCGCGGCCGCGAACGCCCGCGCCGCGACCGACCGGCCGGAGCCGGGCGGGCCGGTGAACAGCCAGGCGTGGGTCATCGCCCCGGCCACGGCCTTGCGGAGCTGCTCGACGACCGCTTCCTGCCCGGCCAGCTCGTCGAAGACGCTCACACGGCCACCTCGCTGGCGCTCGGAGTCCGCACTCGCGGACGCACTGTGCTTACCGACTCGCTCGCAAGCTCGCTCACACGGCCACCTCGCCGGCGCTCGGAGTCCGCACTCGCGGACGCACTGTGCTTACTGACTCGCTCGCAAGCTCGCTCATCGGCGGTCCGTGAACTGGACGTTGTCCGGGATGACGGGGAAGGAGCCGGTCGCCGCCTCGGCGGTGCGCGGCACCGGGTCGGGCAGCACCTCCCGGATCCGGTCCTTGATCAGCTCGGTGATCTCGCCGGGCGGCGCGGTCGCGTCGACGATCAGGTAGTGCTCCTGGTTTGACCGGGCCAGCTCAAGGAACCCGGCCCGGACCCGGCGGTGGAAGTCGAGCGGCTCCGCCTCGAGCCGGTCGGCCGAGCGGGCACGGCGGCTGAGCCCCTCCCCCGGGTCCATGTCGAGCAGGATGGTCAGGTCGGGCTCGCGGCCGTCGGTCGCCCAGCTGTTCAGCCGCGCGATGTCCGCGATCGCCTGGCCCCGCCCGGCGCCCTGGTAGGCGAGCGAGGAGTCGATGTACCGGTCGGTGAGCACGATGGCGCCGCGGTCCAGGGCCGGGTCGATGACCTTGGCCACGTGCTCGGCCCGGTCGGCCGCGTACAGCAGGGCCTCGCAGTGCGCCGACATGCCGGCGTGGGCGGTGTCGAGCAGCAGCGCCCGCAGCCGCATCCCGAGCTTGGTCGCGCCGGGCTCGTGGGTGGTGACGACGTCGTAGCCAAGCTCGCGCAGCCAGATCGAGACCAGCCGGGCCTGGGTGGTCTTGCCAACCCCCTCGCCGCCCTCGAACGCGACGAACAGGCCGGCCGGGCCGGGCAGCGGGTGCCCGTCGGGCGGCGTACGCCGGGACCCGCTTCAGCGGCTCCTCGCGGACCGCCGTCCACAGGTCCTCGAACAGCGGCACGCCCTTGCGGTCGTCGAGCTGCCGGTAGGACTGGACGCCGACGAAGGCGACGAGCACCGCCGACAG
Organism: uncultured Actinomycetota bacterium; assembly: GCA_963767685.1. GTDB lineage: Bacteria > Actinomycetota > Actinomycetes > Streptosporangiales > Streptosporangiaceae > Trebonia. The sequence continues at coordinate 556,537 of CAVYEZ010000019.1, read as the reverse complement.
CAGCAGCAGCAGGTTGTCGCCGGGCGCGCCGTAGGTGATGTGCGCGATCGTGATCTCGTCGTTCTTCGACCCGGCAAGCGCGCTGATCGCCGCCGAGAAGCCGGTGGCGATGAAGCCGGCGACCGCGATCACCATGAGCAGGATCGCCTGGATCGTCGACTGGAAGAACGCGAACACCCGGCCCCGGGTGGCGTCGTCGACCTCGAGCCCGACGATCGTGAAGCCGGTCGGGTACGCGGTCCCGGAGATGACGCCAAGCAGGAACACGAAGATCGTGACCACGGCCAGGTTCGGCACGAGCGCGATCATCGCGAGCGGCACCGCCGACGCCGTCAGCGTGACGCCGAACAGCCGCCGCCGGGAGAAGTCGCCGAACGGCCGGCTGCCGAACCCCATGCCGATCGCCAGCCCGATCAGGATCATCGCGAAGACGAGGCTGAACCCGGCCGACCCGCCCTTCAGCGTGTACGTGATGTAGGAGGAAGCCAGGCCGATCACCACGCCGGCGGCGCAGAACGCGCCCAGCATCCCGATCACCAGGCCGCGCACGACCGGCGTGTCCTTGATGAACCGCCAGCCTTCCCAGATGGCCTTGGCGGTCGACGGCACCGAGATCGGCCCGCTGTGCTCCCGCTTCCCGATCTGCCGGAGGAAGTAAACGGTGATCGCGGAGACGAAGTAGGACGCGCCGTTGAAGTACAGCGCCAGGTCGATCCGGTTGGTGTGGTGGAACACCGGGGCGACGTGACCGAGCCCGGTCGCGGCGTAGCCGAGCAGGACGAGCAGCAGCGCCGCGAGCGGCGCGGTGCCGTAGGTCATGAGCTGGCTGAGCTGGTTGGCCCGCTCCAGCTTCTCCTTGGGCACGAGGTTCGGGATCGTGGCCGCGGCCGCCGGGTTCCAGAACTGCGACGCGATCCCGGCGAGGAACTTCGCGACGAAGATCCACGTCAGGTTCGGGAACAGCGGGATGGAGACGAACAGCAGCCCGCGGATCACGTCGCCGACGATCATCGTCATCCGCCGGTCGAGCCGGTCCGCGAGCGCCCCCGCGACCGGCCCGAGCAGCAGCGCGGGCAGCAGCGTGACCACCCAGACGCCGCTGATCGACGTGGCCTTCGCCAGGTTGCTGCCGTGCGTCACCGACGGGGCGAGCCACAGCAGCGCGAGGATCGACAGCCAGTCACCGAGGCTGGACAGCGACAGCGCGATCCACAGCGCGCGAAAGGGCTTGATGGACAGCACTCCGTCCCCGGAGCGCGCGCGCCTGGCCCGGCGGCTGAGGGGCGCCCCAGCCGGGCTGGCACCGCGGGGTGTGGAGTGGAGGTTCACGGCGCTTAGGCTATCGATATGAGGCAGCGTGCCTGGTCACCACTGCCTGATCAATCCTACTTTTCTTAAGTTTCTGAACTTTTGCGCGCACGGCTGGGCTTTTTGGCGGCGGCCGTCGTGCTGGCGGTCGCCTTCTTAGCGGTCGCGGTCGCCTTCTTCGCCGTGCCCGTGGCCTTGGTGCCCGCGCTCTTCGCCGGGCTCGCCTTGCGCGCGCGGGGCGCCGGGGCGGCGGCCCGCCGGTCGGCGAGCAGCTCGGCGCCGCGCGCGGGCGTGATCGAGGCCACCTCGTCGCCCTTGCGCAGCGACGCGTTGGTTTCGCCGTCGGTCACGTACGGTCCGAACCGGCCGTCCTTGATCACCATCGGCTTGCCGGTCGCCGGGTCGTCGCCGAGCTCGCGCAGCGGCGGCGCCCCGGCGGCGCGGCCCCGGCCGCGCGCCTTGGGCTCAGCGAGCAGTGCCTTCGCCTGGTCGAGGGTGACGGTGAACATCTCCTCCTCGGTCGGCAGCGACCGGCTCTCGGCGCCCTTCTTGACGTAGGGGCCGTACCGGCCGTTCTGCACGGTGACCGGCTCGCCGTCGACCTCGCCGAGCGTCCGCGGCAGGGACAGCAGCTTCAGGGCGTCGTCGAGGGTGACGGTGTCCAGCGTCATGGACTTCAGCAGCGAGGCGGTGCGCGGCTTGTCCTTGGCGCCCTCGGGGAGCACCTCGGTCACGTACGGCCCGAACCGGCCGGCCTTGGCGACCAGTTCGTGGCCCGACACCGGGTCCGAGCCGAGCGGCTTGTCCCCGGTGGGGATGCTGAAGAGCTCCTCGGCCTTCTCCGGCGTCAGCTCGTCCGGCGCCATGTCCTCCGGCACGTTGGCCCGCTGCCCGTCCCGCTCCAGGTAAGGGCCGTACCGGCCGACCCGGACGACGATGTCGGTCCCGGCGAGCGGGAACGAGCTGACGTCCCGGGGGTCAATGTCCCCGATGTCGGACACCAGGGCCTTCAGCCCAAGCCCGGAAGAGTCTTTGGAACGACCGCGGCCTACTGCCTTCGGCGCACCGTTTGCCTGGCCGTCGGTAACCGCGCCTGCCGGCTGCTCGTCGTCGCCGAAGTAGAAGCGGCGCAGCCACGGCACCCGCTCCGCCTCGCCCCGGGCGATCTGGTCGAGCGCGTCTTCCATCTGCGCGGTGAACTCGTAGTCGACGAGCTGCCCGAAGTGGTCCTCGAGCAGCTTGTTGACCGCGAACGCGAGGAACGAGGGCACGAGCGCGGTGCCCTTCTTGAACACGTAGCCCCGGTCGAGGATCGTGCCGATGATGCTCGCGTAGGTGGACGGCCGCCCGATCTCGCGGTCTTCCAGCTCCTTGACCAGTGAGGCCTCGGTGTACCGGGCCGGCGGCTTGGTGGCGTGCTCGGACGGGTCGATGCGCAGCGCGCTCAGCGCCTGCCGCTCGGCGAGCGCAGGCAGGCGGCGCTCCTGGTCGTCCCGGTCCGCGGCCTGGTCGTCGTTGCTCTCGACGTAGGCCTTGAGGAACCCGTAGAAGTTGATGACCTTGCCGGAGGCGGAGAACTCGGCGACGCGGATCGCGTCCTGGGCGACCCCGGGCCCTCCGGCCACCACGTCGCCGGGGGTGCCCTGCACGCGGACGGACACGGACTCGCCGGTGGCGTCCTTCATCTGGCAGGCGACGGTGCGCTTCCAGACCAGGTCGTAGAGGCGCAGCTCGTCGCCCTTGAGGCCGGTCCGCTGGGCCTCTTGCGGCGTGCGGAAGCGGTCGCCGGCCGGGCGGATGGCCTCGTGGGCCTCCTGGGCGTTCTTCATCTTGTTGGCGTAGGTGCGCGGCGCGTCCGGCACGTACTCGGCCCCGTACAGCTCGCGGGCCTGCGCCCGGGCGGCGTCGATGGCGGTCTGCGACAGCGTGACCGAGTCGGTCCGCATGTAGGTGATGTAGCCGTTCTCGTACAGCCGCTGCGCCACCGACATCGCGTACTTGGCGGAGAAGCCGAGCTTGCGGCTCGCCTCCTGCTGCAGCGTGGTGGTGCGGAACGGCGGGTACGGCGATCGCCGGTACGGCTTGCGCTCAACCGAGCTGACCGCGAAGGTCGACCGCTCGTCGCGCAGGCGGGCCGCCAGCACGCCCGCGGTCGCCTCGTTGAGCAGCACCACGGCGGCGGCGTCCTTGAGCTGACCGGTGGAGTTGAAGTCACGGCCTTGCGCCACCCGCTTGCCGTCCACGCTCAGAAGAGTGGCGGTGAACTGCGTCGGGTCATCCGGCAGCCGTTCGGAACCATGATTTGCGGTCGCGAAGTCCGCCTCGAGGCCCCAGTAGCTCCCCGAGCGGAACCTGATCCGCTCCCACTCCCGGTCGACGATGAGCCGGGTGGCGACCGACTGGACGCGGCCCGCCGACGTCCGCGGCATGACCTTCTTCCACAGCACCGGGGAGACCTCGTAGCCGTAGAGGCGGTCGAGGACGCGCCTGGTCTGGTAGGCGTCGACCTTGCCGTCGTTGAGCTCGGTGGGGTTGGCGATGGCGCGGGCGATCGCCTCCGGGGTGATCTCGTGGAAGACCATCCGCCTGGTCGGCACCTTCGGCTTGAGCTCCTCCCGCAGGTGCCAGGCGATGGCCTCGCCCTCGCGGTCCTCGTCAGTGGCGAGGTAGAGCTCGTCGGCGTTCTTGAGCAGCGCCTTCAGCTTGGAGACCTGCTGCCGCTTGTCGCTCGGGACGACATAAAGGGCCTTGAAGTCGTTGTCGACGTCCACGCCGAGCCGCGCCCAGGGCTCCGCCCGGTATCTTTCCGGAATCTCAGCCGCCTTGTCGGGCATGTCACGAATGTGACCGATGCTCGATTCGACCACATACCCCTGGCCGAGATAGCCGGCGATCGTCCGGGCTTTAGCCGGGGACTCCACGATCACGAGCCTGGTGCCGTGACCACTTCCATTCCCGTTTTGGGCAGTGTTTGCCCCGTTGGGGCCGTCCCCGTTGCCTGAGGCCGCTGTCTTGCCTGCGGCCTTGTTTCTTGCTGGCACGCTATTCCTAACCTCACATCCGCGCCATGGCCCGTCACGCGTCGGGCGGCTTCGCGCCACGCTCTGCCGCGACCCCCACCGCAAGTACCATACGCGGCGTGGCCACGAAATGCCCGTCCCTGCCGTTATCACTGCAACCCGATTGGCCGCCAGGACTGTTCCCGGCGTGCTCTGGGCCACATCCCGCTCCCGCGCAATGACGGTCCGGAAGTTGCCCGGTCCGGCTTGCGCACTCCGTGAACGGAAGCACAATAAGAGGTAATGCTCGAGTATGACTACCTCGTCTTGTACCTGCCACGCGGCACGTCTCGCGACGCCGCGCGGCGCATCCTTACGGATCACGCCGAATACGGATCGTGGGAGCTAGCCAAGCTCCGGCTGTTCGCCGACGGAAGCAGGAAGGCTACTCTCCGCCGTCGAATAATACGCGCCGTAAGGACGCTTTGACACCAGTTCGGCCTAGCAGGCGTCAAGCAGCCGGTCCAGGACCCGGACACCGAACCGCAGGCCGTCCAGCGAGACGCGCTCGTCGATGCCATGGAACATGCCGGAAAAATCAAGCTCGGGCGGTAGCCGCAGCGGGCTGAACCCGAAGCAGCGGATGCCGAGCTTGGCGAACCACTTCGCGTCCGTCCCCGCGGACAGGCAGTACGGGACGACGGTCGCGTCCGGGTCCTCGGCGGTCAGCGCCTGGGACATGGCGTCCCACAGGTGACCGTCGGCCGTTGTCTCCAGCGCGATGTCGTGGTGGATAAATTCCCGGCTGACCGCCGTGCCGAGCAACTGGTCGAGCTGCGCGAAGAACTCCGCTTCGCGGCCGGGCAGGAACCGCCCGTCGATCTCGGCGATCGCGGTCTGCGGGATGACGTTGACCTTGTAGCCCGCCTTGAGCCCGGTCGGGTTGACGGTGTGCTGCGTGGTCGCGCCGATCATCTTGCTCATCCCGCCGAGCTTCCCGATGACGCTCGCCGGGTCGCTGGCCGGGTCCTCGGGGTCGAAGTCGACGCCAAGGGCCTGCGCCGCCTGGGTGAGGAACGCCTTGGTCGAGTCGGGCAGCTGGGTCGGCCACTGGTACCGGCCGACCCTTGCTATGGCTTCCGCCAGCGTGGTGACCGCGTTGTCGCTGTGGATCATCGACCCGTGCCCCGCCGTCCCGTTCGCGGTCACCCGCATCCAGGCCAGGCCCTTCTCCGCGGTCTGGACCGCGTAGAGCCGCCGGTCGCCGACGGACACGCTGAACCCGCCGACCTCGCCGATCGCCTCGCTGACCCCCTCGAACAGGTCTTGGTGGTTTTCAATGAGGAACCGGGCGCCCCAGTTGCCGCCGGCCTCTTCGTCCGCGGTGAAGGCGAGCACGACGTCCCGGGCGGGCTTGCGGCCCTCTCGCAGGCGCTGGCGGGTCACCGCGAGCATGATCGCGTCCATGTCCTTCATGTCGACCGCGCCGCGCCCCCAGACGCAGCCGTCGGCGATCTCCCCGCTGAACGGGTGATGGCGCCAGTCGGCGGCGTTCGCGGGAACGACGTCCAGGTGCCCGTGGATGAGCAGGGCGGGCTTGCTGCTGTCCTGCCCTTCGATGCGGGCGACCAGGCTGGTGCGCTTCGGGTGGGACTCGAAGACGGCCGCCTGCAGCCCGACCTCGCCGAGCAGCCCGGCGACGTACTCGGCGGCCTTCCGCTCCCCCGGCCCGGAATGATCACCCGGATTCGTCGTATCGATCCTGATCAGGTCGCGGCAGATGGCCACGACCTCTTCTTCGGCCAGTTCGGACGGGCTGGGGACTTGGTTCTCGGTCACCCTCCCATCGTGCCACCGACTCCGTCGTGCCACCGTCGCGGGAGCGCGACGTTACCTCCCTGCTTGCCTGGTTGGCTTGCCTGGTTGCGACCTGCCTCCGGCGTTGCGCAGCTGCGCCGCGTGACGCTGGTGACGTGATGGCGGCGGTTCACGCGCGGGTCTGAGCACGTTCGCAAAGTGGCCAAAGGTTTGCTAGCCTAAGCCAGCCGACGTGATCGGCTCACCTCGTCCGGGTGGCGGAATAGGCAGACGCGCTAGCTTGAGGTGCTAGTGGGTGGTAACACCTGTGGGGGTTCAAGTCCCCCCTCGGACACGTTAAATCCCCATGAGCGGCCGTTCACGGGCATGCTCGACCGTCACCCGCGCCCAGCCTCCGGCCACAGCGGGTTCCTTTTTTCCCTTTCTTTCGCTAGGCGCTCCTTTCCCTGGTTTGGCTGTCAGTGGTTCTTGGCGATGGTGACCGACGGCGCGTCGTGGCCATTGGCGCGAAGGGTCCGGGCGTCCGGGTCGTAGGTGAGCACGATGCCTGTGGCGCGCAGCCGGTCGATCAGGGCAGCCGCGTCGGCCGGGCCGGTCAGCGAGGCCAGGCCGTGGCTCCCCCGGCCCGGTGCCCCGGCGTGGCGGGTGAGCAGGATGGCGAGGGCGGCCAGGTGCGGCAGGACCTGGTCCTCCCGGACGTAGGCGTTCACCGGACGGCCGGGGTCCGGCCGGGCGGCGCTGGTGTGGCCGTGGCGGCACCGGTAGGCGGGCTTTCCGTTGGACCAGGCTGACTCCAGGCGCCGCCCGCACCGCCCGCATGTGAGCAGCCCGGCGAGCAGGTACCGGCGGACCGCCGGGCCGGCCGGGCCGCGCGGCGCGCTAATGTCCTGCGCGGCGATGAAGTCGGCCCCGCTGACCAGCGCCGCGTGCGCGGGATGCTTTGAGATGACCCAGCCCTCGGGCAGGTTCCACCGCTGCACCTGCTTATGCCCGAGCCCGGTGTCGGCCGGGTCGACCAGGACCGCCTCCGATGGCTGCCGGTTCCACACCTGCCGGCCGGTATACCGCGGGTTCGCCAGGATGGCGGCAACGGTCCGCAGCGTCCACCCCGCGCCCGTCCGGTGCGGGTTGCGGCCCGGGTCAGATGCCGAAGGACAGGGCACCCCGGCGTCGTTCAGCGCCCGGGTGATCCGGGCGGCGCTGCGCCCGGCCAGCCGCTGGGCGAACATCCACCGCACGACGTGCGCTGTTTCCGGGTCGGGCTCGAGGCGGTGCGCGCGGCGTCCCCAGGCGGCGTGCGCCTTGTTCGGGTGCGGGCCCGCGTCCGCCAGCCGGTACCCGTACGGCGGCCGCCCGCCGAGATAGCGTCCCTGCTCTAGGGTCTGGGTAGCCATCGCGGTCCGCACCCGGACCCGGGTGCGGGTGATCTCCCGCTTAGACGACAGACCGAGGGCGAGCATCGTCTCCTCATGGTCCTCGGCGTGCCAGTCGACCCGCCCGCCCACTTCAGGCATCCACAAGCTGATGCCGTAGTGCTCGAACAGCGGCGCCATCAGCGCGTACTGGTTCCCGTAGAACGCCCGCTCGTACTCCCCGACCACGATCGCGTCCCACCCCCGGTCGGGGTCCGCGAGCTGCGCGACCAGGGCGGTGGCCTGCGGGCGCCGCGCCCAAGGCAGCACCCGGCTCTCCCCTGTGTCGAAGAACTCCGCCGCGATCACCCCGCACCCCGCAGTCAGCATCACCGCCTGCGCCAGCTGCCGCGCCCGCGACGACACCGGGTCCTGCCAGTCCTCGGTCGAGACCCGCCCGTAGAACGCGAACCGCAGGCACCCCCGGCCACGCGTCCCGGGCCGACGAGCGGTCAGGCCCTCCGCCCACGCCGCCAGCACGTCCCCGCCCGGCCGCTGACCACCGGCAGCCAGCATCCCCATCGGCGCCGCGCACATCCAGGCCACCTCCCTGCCCGCGCATATCAGGGAAAAGCCCTATCCACTCCCATAATCTACGAATTAACACCGAAAATCCAGCCTTGCAGAAAAGAAAGCAACCTCCCTTAAGCAACTAGTCTCTATACCGCTTTCACGTGATATTTCATTTTCTCGGGCGGTTTGCGCGTTTCGCCACTGAAGCCGAAGGCTTTGGGTGCCTGAAATTGCGTCACCCTATGCGACCTGGGAATACTCGCGGATCAGGCCGCCGAGGCGATCCCTCCGCAGGACCCGGGCATTTGCGCTCGGAGCAGACGGATGCGGGCGCCCGGCAGGCGGGCTCTGCTGCAGCGTCCGATGCGGCCGGTGAGTGTCGTAGTGATCGATGTACTCGCCGAGAACGACCCGGAGATGTCGTTCACCCGTGATCAGCATCCGGTCCAGGCACTCGCGGCGCGCGCTGGCGATCCACCTTTCCGCGATGGCGTTCGCGCGAGGCGCCCGCACCGGCGTCTTGATGATCCGCACGCCGGCTGCGGTGAACGCGGCGGTGAACTTGGCGTCCCGGTCCCGGATCAGGAACTTCAAGCCGTCAGCCTGGTCTTCGAGATGCATTAGCAAGTTGCGGGCCTGCTGGGTCACCCATTCAGTCGTGGGGTGGGCGGTGATGCCGGCCAGGTGCACGCGCCGGGTGCCGTGCTCGATGAAGAACAGCACGTACAGGCGGCGCAGGAACACAGTGTCGACATGGAAGAAGTCCGTCGCAAGGATGGTCTTCGCCTGGGCTTCCAGGAACGTCCGCCAAGACTGCCCGGATCTCTGCGGGGCGGGGTCTATGCCCGCGCTTGAGGATCCGCCAGACTGTCGACGGCGCGAGCCTGTGCCCCAGGCCGGCCAGCTCGCCGTGTATGCGCGGGTAGCCCCACGACGGGTTATCCCTCGCCCATCTCCAGCACCAGCGCACGCACGGACTGCCCAGTCCTGGGCCGCCCCAGCGCGCGGCGCGGAAAGGTCCAGCGCCGCCGGACGAGGTCCGCGTGCCAGCGCAGCACGGTTCGCGGGGAGACGATCAGGCGCAAGCGGCGAAGCTGGCTGCCGGGCAGCAGCCGGGCGAGCGCGGCCAGGACCGCGCGATCGGCCCACGACAGCCTGGGAGTCTTGACCTGCCGTTGGAGCACGGCGACCTGATGGCGCAAGATCAGGATCTCCGCGTCCTTGGCGCCATCGGACCGTGCGAGCAGGGCAAGCCAGCCGAACACCCGCAGCACCGCGAGGTAGGCGATTCGTAGCGACACGAGCACCCAAGGTGCCGCAGTGTATGCCCACCGCGCAGCTAGATGCTCAGTTTGCCCCACCCAGGCCCAAGAGGAAGCACCAGGTCAAGGGCAGTGACAAGGTTTCCGGCACCCACAAGGTCCGGCTGGTGACGAGCAACGCGTTCGACTGCGTCCGGGCCAGCGCGGCCGGGATGAGCACGGCCTGGGTGAACCGGTCCGCCGCCCCGTTCGACACGATCGGCGCGCAGCCGGACCTCATCGTGCCCGCGCTCGACCGCCTGCCCGCCGCGCTGGCCGGCTGAAACCCCCAGGCAGTCGGCAGAGCCCGCCGGGCTCAAGCGCCCGCAGGCGCGCCGCTGACATCCCAGATCGCCCCGGTGTCGTCGCCGGCCAAGCGGGCAAGCAGCACGGCAGCGGAATGCTCCGGGGTGATCAGGGTGCCTTCGGCGTAGTTCCGGTTGAACCGCTCGTGCAAGCCGGCGCCGATCCGGCCGGGGTCTTGCCGACGGATCCAGGCCTGCATGGCGGTGTCCACCCCCCGCCGGGCCGGTAGGCGTTGACGGTGACCCCGGTCCCCTGTAGTTCGGCGGCGAGGTTCACGGTGTGCGCCTCCAGCGCCGCCTTGGTAGCGGCGTAGGCGTTGCCGCGGATCATGCCGGCCGGCAGGCGGCGATAGCGCTGGAGACGTTGACGACGCGGCCCCAGCGGGCCGCCAGCATGCCCGGCAGCACGGCGGCGGTGAGCCCGGCCGGCGCGATCACGTTGACCTCGAAGGCCAGCCGCAGGTCGGCGGCCTTGATCCCGGCGGTCGGGCCGAGCGGCTCGACCATGGCCGCGTTGTTGACCAGGATGTCGACCCGGCCCGCGGCGAGCGCCGCTACCACGGCGCGGCCGCGGTCTTTCTCGTCGGCCAGGTCGGCGGGCAAGACGCTGACCCGCCCGGCGGGCACCCCGTGCTCGCGCAGCAGGGCGCGGGTCTCATCCAGCTGCGCCGTGGTGCGCGAGCAGGACCACGCGGGCGCCCGCGTCGCCCAGGCCGAGCGCGACGGCCCGGCCGATGCCGCGCCCGGCCCCGGTGATCAGCGCAGTCTTGCCGGCGAAGTCAGCTGCCACTGCGGTCTCCTCAGTTCCTCGATGGTGAAAACGCGGCGGCGCCAAGCCAGCCGCCTCCGTTCGGCTGAACGGCCTTTCAATCGGTAGTTAGCGGCGCGCGGCGGCGCCGTCTTACCAAGCGGGCGGTCCACCGGTAAGAACCCGGACGCGGGCGACGCCTACATAGCAGGCGCTGCCACCCGGCATGCCCCTGGCAACTGTGAAGGAGAAACGCGATGCCCCTGCTCAACCCCGGTGACCCGTTCCTGCAACTGACGATCACCACCGCCGGCGGGCAGGCCCTCACTCTCCCGGACGCGCTCGCCGGCGACTTCGGTGTCGTGCTGTTCTACCGGGGCTCCTGGTGCCCCTACTGCAACGCGCAGCTGCGCGCCTTCGAACGGGCCAGCCAGACCCTGGCCGACAACGGCATCCGCGTCGCCGCCCTCTCGGTCGATGACCAGGAGACCACCGCCGCGCTGGTCGAAAAGCACAAGCTCACCTTCCCGGTCGGCTACGGGGCCGACGCAGCAGGCGTCGCCGCGCTCACCGGCGCGTTTGTCAACCCCGACCCGGTGTACTTGCAGTCGACCGGCTTTGTCCTGGACCCCGCCGGTAACGTCGTGGTCAGCGTCTACTCCAGCGGCGCCATCGGGCGGCTCGTCCCCGACGACGTCGTCGGCTTGGTCCGCTACCTGCGCGAGCACACGGCCACGGCGACGGCGTGAACAGGCAGGAGGTGAGCAGCATGACCCACGCGGACGTCCGCTTCTACTTCGACCCGGTGTGCCCGTTCGCGTGGATGACCAGCAAGTGGGTGCGCATCGTGGCCGCCCAGCGGGACTACGCCGTCGACTGGCGGTTCATCTCGCTGCGCCTGATCAACTCCCACGTCGACTACGACAGCCACTTCCCGGTCGGCTACGAAGAGGGGCACACTTCGGGACTGCGGCTGCTGCGGGTCGCCGCGCGGGCCAGGGCCGAGCACGGGCAGGCCGCCGTCGGCCCGTTCTACGAAACGGTCAGCAGCCAGATCTTCGACTCCCCGGGTGCCGCCGAACTGACGCCCGCAGTCAGGGGCAGCCGCGCCTTCACCGAGCCGCTGCTCGAAAGGGCTGGCCTGCCCGGCGGCCTGGCGACCGCACTTGACGACCCGCGGTGGGACGAGGAGATTCGCGCCGAAGGGGATGAGGCGCTGTCGCTGACCGGCAAGGACGTCGGCACGCCGATCATCCACTTCGGCCCGCCGGACGGCGCGGCGTTCTTCGGCCCGGTGATCAGCAGGCTCCCCGGCCCGGATGACGCCGTCCGGCTGTGGGACCACGTCACCGCCCTGGCCGCGTTCCCCGGCTTCGCCGAGCTCAAGCGGAGCCTGCGCGAGAGGCCCCAGCTGCGCAGCTTCGGCGTCCAGCCAGGCACTTCCGGAACAGAAGAAGACTGGCACGCAGGCCGCCGCAAGTCCGCGCCGTAACCCCGAAGATCACCATGCGCCGCGCCCATCACCCGCATCCGTTCGGGAAAATCCACAATCATCACCCCGAACGGGGGCGGGTTCCTCCCGGCAACAACTGTGCTGCGCCCGTCGGAGGCAGTCATGCTCCGCGAGTCCGACCTGTACCGGCCGGCCAAGGGCTGGGGGAGGATCGTCCTGGCCGCCTCCGCCTCCCGGGCCGACACGGCCCGGACCGGGGCATGAAGGCCTGTCCCCCGTCCGTGCCCGTCCGTGCGCCACCTCGCCGCCGGCCCCCAGCGCACGGACGCATAGCGGATCGCGGCGACTTCGTCGTCGACGGCCTGGGGATGGCCGCCCGGGGCAGGCGGCTCGGCTCGGTGGACCGGTTACTCTCGCGCTGCTCGCCGGCTGGCCGGTTGACTGGCGGATACGAGGGCGAGGATGGTGTCGACGGCGGTCTCGAACGGCCGGGTGTCGCGCTGAACCTGCGCCATCAGGAGGCCGCCCTGCAGGACGGCGAGCAGGGTCACGGCGAGGTCGTCGGGGTTGATGCCGGCGGGCAGCGGCCCGGCGGCGTGCAGGGCGCGCAGCCCGCCGGCGATGGCGGCCGACCACCGGCCGAAGCCGGCCGCGACGAGGGCGCGGGCTTCGGGATCGGTCTCCGCGAGCTGGCTGCCGAGCGACCCGAGCGGGCACCCGCCCCGGGCGTCGCCGGAACGGGCCGCGGCAATGACCATGTCCCGCCACGCCCGCAGCCCCTCGGCGGTGGCGAGGTCGGCCTGCTCCTGGTTGGCGACGATGACATCCGCCTGGCGGCTGATGACCGCCTGCACCAGGTCCTCCTTGTCAGCAAAGTAGTGGTATAGCTGCGAGCCGCTGACGTCGGCGGCCGCCCGGACGTCCTCGAGCGTGGTGCCCGCTACGCCTCGCTCGTGGACCAGCCGGGCAGCCGCGTCGATGATGCGGGCCCTGGTCCGCTCCCCCTTCGGGGTCAGCCGGGACCGGGCGTGCACGTCACTGGTCATGCCATCAGGGTAACCCGCTTTCTGGGTTTGACAATCCATTCCTCGGCCGCCATAGTGGGTTGCGCAATCCATTAATCGGCCCGACGAGAGAGACACGCGATGATTCTCGTAACGACGGCAGGGAAGGTCGGCACCGAAGCCGCCCTCCTGCTCAGCCGGCAGGGCGTGCCGGTCCGGGTGCTGGCCCGCCGCCCGGAGAACGCGGCGCTGGCAGCCGCCGGCGTCCAGGTCGCCGTCGGCGACCTGGACGAGCGGGATTCCGTCGACGCGGCGATGGCGGGCGTGACGTCCGTCATCCTGGTCAGCCCGGCCGTGCCCGCGCAGGAGCTCAACGTGGTGGCCAGCGCCGCCCGGGCCGGCGTCGGGCACATCGTCAAGGCCAGCAGCAAGTCGTCCGCTGACTCGCCCATCGCCCGGCGGCGCGGGCAGGCCGAGATCGAGGCCGGCGTGGCCGCCTCCGGGGTGCCGCACACGCTGCTGCGGTCCAACGCCTACATGCAGAACACGCTGATGCTGGCGCCCGCGATCGCCAAGACAGGCGGCTTCGGCTCCTCGGCCGGCGCGGGCCGCATCGGGATGGTCGACGCCCGCGATGTCGCGGCGGTGGCCGCCGCGATCGCCGCGTCCCCCGGCCCGCACGCCGGGAGGACTTACCACCTCACCGGCCCGGAGCTCATCACCAACGACGACGTGGCCGCCGTGCTGTCGAAGCTGCTCGGCCGGGCCGTCACCTACCGGCACCTCAGCTTCAACGAGGACCGGGACGCCATGATCAGGGCTGGCGTCCCGGCGCCCATCGCGGAGATGAACGCCCAGGCCTTCACCCTGATCGCGGACGGCGACGCCGAATGGCTCAGCGACGACGTCCCGTCGATCCTCGGCCGCCCGGCCCGCTCCTACCAGAAATTCGCCGACGACTACGCCCCCGCGTTCTCCTAGACCGACACAGAGAAGGACCAGGCAACGTTATGACAGACCTCAAGGGCAAGGCAGCCCTCATCACCGGCGCGACCAGCGGGATCGGCAGGGCCACGGCCCTGGCACTCGCCGCCCGCGGCGCCCGCGTGCTCGTCACCGGGCGCAACGAGCAGCGGGCCGCCGACCTTACCGCCGAGATCGAGAAGGCCGGCGGCAGCGCCGCCTACCACCTGACAGCGCTGACCGACGTGGCGTCGGTCCGCGAGCTGGCCAGGTGGGCCGTCGCGGCGGGCGACGGCCACGTCGACATCCTGGTCAACAACGCCGGCGTGGCGCTGGGCGGCCCGTCGGACTCGGCCACCGAGGCCGAGTTCGACGAGACGTTCACGGTCAACGTCAAGGTCCCGTTCTTCCTCGTCGCGGACCTGGCGCCCGCGATGGCCGAGCGGGGCTGGGGCGCCATCGTCAGCACCTCCACCATGGTCGCCAGCTTCGGGCAGCCGGGACTGGCCATGTACGGCGCGAGCCGGGCCGCCATCGAACTGCTCACCAAGGCGTGGGCGGCCGAGTACGGCCCGCGCGGCGTCCGCGTCAACGCCATCGCCCCCGGCCCGACCCGCACCCCGGCCAGCGACGCCCACGGCGACATGCTGGAGACGTTCGCCGCGCTGGCGCCGGCCGGCCGCCCCGCCCAGCCCGAGGAGATGGCCGCCGCAATCGCCTACCTCGCCAGCGACGACGCCAGCTTCGTGCACGGCGTCACCCTCGCCGTCGACGGCGGCCGGGTCGCTACCGCCTAGCAGCGCCAGGAGGCCACCACGGTCACCACCCCGATCAGGATCTCCTGAGCCGCGTCACGTCCTCGCTGACATCGTGCTCTGAGGCCTGCGGGCCGCTGGTGCCGGGCCGGGCGCCGACCACGACGAGCAGTTGATGGACCCCGAGGCAGGAAAGCGTAAACCGTCCGCTGGCGGGGTCGGCGGCTGAACCATAAACGACACAAAGGAGAGGGGACTTGTAATGGGTAGCACCTCGGTATTCTGGTTGCAGATTCTGGTGAGCCTGGGGGTCTTCTCGCTCATCGCGGTGTGGTACGTCTGGCCGTGGCTGACCAAACTCCCTCGTAACTCTGCTCTGACTCCGCTGCTCTGGGTGCACGTGTTCCGCTATGTAGGAATGGCGCTGCTGGTTAAGGGCATGGTCGATCCGAGGCTGCCCCACAGCTTCCTTTCCGCGGCTGCTTACGGTGACCTCATAGCAGCTGGGCTGTCCCTCGCGTCCATCTTCGCGCTGCGGGTCAACTGGCGCGGCGCCGTGCCCCTGGTGCTGGTGGCCACCACGTGGGGGCTCCTGGACCTTCTAAACGGGCTACGCGGCGTCATAGCGTCGGATGTTCCGCAATTCCAGCTAGCGAGCTTCTGGTTCGTCTACATATTCTACGCTCCCCTCGTAATTGTTTCCCCTGTCCTGATCTACGCGGTCCTGCTCAAGTCCCGTTCCTGGAAGCAGGCAGCCGCCCAGGAGAAAGTAAATGCCCGGGACTGACCGGGCTGCCGGCGGCCTTGGGCCAGCCGGCAGCGGGACAGTCCCGGTTCGGTTAGCTGACACGGCGTGGGGTCTCCGCGCTGAGCATTCGATACAACGCGACCACGGGAGAAAAGCATGCGAGAAGACATCGTCCCGGGAGCCACGTTTCCCGATTACGAGCTGCCCGACCAGGACAGCGTCAGCCGGCGGCTGAGCGAGATCCAGGGCGACGACCCGCTGATACTGACGCTCGCGCGGGGTCACTTCTGCCCGAAGGAGCACCTGCAGCACCTCGAACTCGCCGCCCTGTATCCCAAGATCGCCGTTGCCTACACCAAGATCGCGACGATCTCGACCGACGACCACCACACGAGCCAGGAGTTCCGCGCGTCGGTGGGCGCCCAGTGGCCGTTCCTGTCAGACCCCGGGCGGACCGTGCAGCGGGACCTCGACATCCAGGAGTACACCGACCCCGACAACGACCCGATGATCCCGCACACGCTGGTGCTCAAGCCCGGCCTGGTCGTGCACAGCGTCTACAACGGCTACTGGTTCTGGGGCCGGCCGTCGGTCAGCGAGCTGTGGCGTGACCTCCGGGACGCGAGCCGCGAGATCCGCCCTGACTGGGACCTCGCCGCGCCGGGCCTGCGACAGGCGTGGGACGCGGGCGACCATTCCCACTTCCACGGCTGGAACAGGCAGGACCGGGCAGGCGCCGGGCTGGCATGAGTGACTACCCGGTCTCGCTGCCCCAGGTTAACCAGACAGCGCCCGTCCCACGGCGGATACGGGCGGTGCTCAACAGGCAGGTGGTGCTCGACACCACGTCCGCCCTTTACGTGTGGGAATGGGAGCCATGACGGAAAATGAGAGTACGGCTAGGGTTTGGGATTGCATCGTCGTCGGCGCGGGCGCGGCGAGAATGAGCGCCGGGCTGACGCTGGCCAGGGCACGGCGGGCCATCCTGCTCGTCGATGCTGGGCAGCAGAGCAACCTGGCGGCGCCGGTCATCGGAGGCCTGCTCGGGCATGACGAGCGCCGTCCCGCGGAGTTCTACGCCGCCGGACGCGCGGAACTGGCGGCGTACCCGTCCACCACGCTGCTCGCAGGTGAGGTTGCCCGGGGCGCATGGGGGGAGGACGGGATCTTCGCCGTGACGTTGAGCGACGGCCGCCACGAGCGGGCACGGAGCATGGTCCTGGCCCCCGGAATGGAATACCATTACCCGCGGCTGTCAGGGATGGACGAACGATGGGGCGACTCGGTCTTCCACTGCCCGTTCTGCCACGGCTGGGAAATCAGCGGTCGTTCGGTCGGCGTGCTGGCGGATGGCGCGGTCGGGGTGTACGGCGCACTGAACCTGCGGGCCTGGAGCGACCGGGTTACGCTGCTGACCAACGGCAGCAGCAGGCTAACCGGTGAGCAGCGCCAGCAGCTGTCCGTCAGCGGCGTGGGACTGGACGAGCGTCCGATCGCCGCCCTCGACGGGCCGGGCACGGAGCTCCGGGCCGCGGTATTCGCCGACGGCGGCGAGCTCGCGATCAGCGCCCTGCTGGTCAAGACGTACCTTTACCAGCGCTCGTCCCTGGCCAGGGACCTGGGCGCGACGCTCATCGAGCCCGACGAGATGCTCGCCGTAGAGGCGATCAAGGCAGACGCCATGGGCCGGACAGGCGTCCCCGGGCTCTACGCGGCCGGCGACGCGGCCACGCCGGTTCCGCCGTCCTTGGCCTCCGCTGTCGCATCCGGCTACCTGGCGGGGGCGAGCGCTGTCGTAGGGTTGACCGCCGGACCAGTCGTAGGGCTGGCCGCCGGGTATGACGATTCACCGCAGACTGCGACCGGATCATGAGGTCACGGCTGAGTGTGTCTTCGGGGACACGAGCGGCCCGCCTGTCACGCGCCTGCAAGAGGTAAGTGGCGTGCACGGGACCTTGCTCGCCCAGCCGAGAGACGCGCCGCGAGCATACAGTGCTGGACATCGAGTGCCTGAACCGGATCTACCTCAACGCGTACGTGTCCACCTGCAGTCAAGCGGGCAGGTGGTTGCGTGCATGACGCAGCGCCCGGGCAAGCCGATCCCGTCGCCCGCGCTGACGGAGCAGATCGGGACGCGGTTCCGCAAGGCGGTGAGGGTGACACGTTACTACTTCTACCTGTGGGACGAGGACTTCGGGTCGGCGTTCGTCAAGGTCTGCGCCTACTTCCCCTACCCGGCCAAGGTCTGGGTCAACGGGCACGAGTGGGTCAAGCAGCAGGCCGTCAAGGCCGCATCGGGTTCACCGAGCTGGCACCATGCATACGGCTTGAAAGGGGAACGGGGAGCGGGCCTGCATGGGCACCACGACCCTGACGACCAATGACTGATAGTTATGTGCTGGGTCGCACCTCGGCTGAGGCCAGGCGGCTCCAGCTTCAGGGCGGTGTCCTGGCCGCGCACAGCGCGCACCTGCTCCGCCTGGCCGGGATCACCGCGGGCATGCGGGTACTGGATGTCGGCTGCGGCGCGGGTGAGGTGAGCGTGCTGCTCGCTGAGCTGGTCGGGCCGGACGGCGCGGTGGTCGGCGTTGACATGAATCCGGCAGTGCTGGAGGTGGCCGGTGCGCGCGCAGCCGAGGCCGGCCTGGAAAATGTGTCGTTCGTCGAGGCAGACCTGGCCAGCCTGCGGCTGGACGAGCCGTTTGACGCGCTGGTCGGCAGGCTGATCCTGCTCCACCTCAAGGAGCCGGCCGCGACCGTGCGGGCTCTGTCCGGGCTTGTCCGCTCCGGCGGGGTGGTGTCCTTCCAGGAGTTCAGCATGACCCGCGCCCGCTCGGTGCCGCCAGTCCCGCTGGTCACCAGGATCAGGGACTGGATCATGGGCGTGTACCGCGCGACTGGTAGCGACCCGGATCTCGGCGAGCGGGTCGCGTCGATCCTAGGCGAGGCCGGCTTGACGGTGGAGGGCGCGGCCGCCGCCGGGCTGGCGGGTACCGCCGGATCGGTCATGCCGGAGTACTGGACGGCCACGCTGCGCAGCCTCCTGCCGCTGGTGCTCGCGCACGGCCAGGCAACCGAAGCCGAGGTGGACATCGACACGGTGGCCGAGCGAATCACGCGCGAGCTTGAAGCGGCCGGCGCGGTACTCTGGCTGCCCGAGATGGCCGCCGCCTGGGCCCGCGTTCCCTGATCCCCACGAGGCAGATCACGATTGGGCAGCCGCGGCCTGGCGGCTGCGTAGGCATGCCGTGATCAGCCGGGCGCGGATTTGGTCGGCTTCCGGGGCACCGAGGCTGGTATAGGCGCTGATGGCTTCCTGCCAGTGGCGGGCCTGAGCCTGGTCGCCGGCTTCCCGGCAGGCGCGGCCGAGGCCGTCGTGGGCGCGAGCTTGCTGCGGCAGTTCACCGGTCTGGCGGGCCAGAGCCTGCCTGGTTCCAAAACGGTGTATAAGGGGCTGGGCTGCGGGTTCGGCTGCGCTGCTGGTGGGGTGCTGGCAGCATTTCAGGCTCTTGATGGTCCGAATGCTGCTCGGCCTTGGCTACCGGGTCGGGGCGTCCACGGTGCGGCGGGTACTGAGGCGGCTGCGGATCCCGCCCGCGTCGCAGCGTAGCCGCGCGACGTGGCGGCAGTTCCTGCGTACCCAGGCCGCGACGATGCTGGCATGCGACTTCTTCCATGTCGACTGCGCGGTGCCCCTGGGCCGCGTCTATGTGTTCTTCGTGATCGAGGTCGGCACCCGCCATGCCCATGTTCTGGGCGTGACCGCGCACCCCGACGGCGCCTGGACCGTGCAGCAGGCCAGGAACCTGCTGATGGACCTGGGGGAGCGTGCCACACGGTTTCGGTTCCTGGCCCGCGACCGGGCTGGGCAGTTCACCGACGCGTCCGACGCGGTGCTCGCTGGCGCCGGGATCGAGGTGGTCAAGATCCTACGCCGCCACTATGGCCGCGCTGGAGGCACACACCGTCAGCCTGGCCGCCGAACTAAACGGCACCGGCGTCCGGTCAACGCCTACCGGCCCGGAGGAGTCGACATCGCTACGCAGGCGTGGATCCGCGGGCAGGACCCGGACCGCATCGGGGCCGCGCTGCACGCGCGGTTCAACCAGACTTTCACCGAAGGTGCCCTGATCGCGCCAGAGCGGTCCGCCGCCGCGCTGATTGCCACCTGGGCGGGGACGACACCGGATCCTCTGGGACGTCAGCGACGCCTCCGCCCGCGTGTGAGCCTCGCGGTCGCCATGCCGCCGTTGGCGACCGTGAGGTCAAGGCCCTCGTCTACATCGCCGCCTTCGCCCCGGCCAAGGGCGAGTCGGTCGAGAGCCTCGTCGGCTCGGTCCTGGGACGGACCAGCTACCCCTCCGTGTTCCTCGACAACGAACTGCCCAGATACGAGGAGGAGGCGATGGCCGCCGAGCAGCGCCCGCTGGCCCAGGCCGCGACCACCCAGACGTCGGGCGTCCCGGCGTGGAAGACGATCCCCTCCTGGCACATGGTCGCCACCGGCGACCATGTGATCGCCCCCGCCCTCGAGCGCTTCATGGCCGCCCGCATCCACGCCCACACGGTCCAGGTCAAAGGCCCCCATCTCATCAAGGTGACCAGCCCCGGCCCGGTGGCCAGCCTCGTCGAGCAGGCCGCCGAGGTCACGACCGGCGCCTGACCGGGTAACGGCAACCCGGTTCCTCCCCGTCGGCCCCGCCAAGGGGGCGGGCGGGGAGCACCGCTGTCCGCCATCGCCGCGAGCCGTCGGGAACGGCTAGTGCAGCCCACTGCGACCAGGACGCTCGGGCAGCTCGGGAAACTCCTGGGCGGGTCACCGGCTTGCCGTGGCCGCCGCGGTGAGCTGGGCCCGGACCTCTTCGGCTTGCGCGGCGCCGAGGCTAGTGTACAGGGCCAGGGCTTCCTGCCAGTGGCTGCGAGCGCGGCCATGGTCGGCAGCGGCCTGGCAGGCGCGGGCGAGGCCGTGGCAGGCGGAGGCCTGCTGGGCGAGATCGCCGGTATGGCGGGCCAGGGCGAGCGCGCTGGCGTGCCTGGCCTGGGCCGGGCCGGGCTGGCCGAGCGCGAGGAAGGCTTCGCCGAGGCCGTTGAGTGCCTCGGCTTGACCTGACTGGTATCGGGCCTGGCGGGACAGGTCCAGGGCCTGCTGATGATAGCTGACAGCCTGGGGGTAGCGGCCCCGCAGCCGGCTGGCCTCGCCCAGGTTGTTGAGAGCGTGCGCCTCGCCGGCCTGGTCGCCAAGCTCGCGGAACAACTCCAGGGAGCGCTGCAAGTAGCCAGCTGCCTCCTGAGTATTCTGGCGCTGGGCGATGAGGCCGAGGACGCTCATGCTCTGGGCCTCGGCGAGCCGGTCGCCGTTCCCGCGCGATAGCGGAAGAGCCTGGCGCAGATGGTCGGCGGCCTGTTCGTAGCGGCCCTGCTGCCGGCCGATCTCCCCAAGGTGGATCAGGGCATGCGCTTCGCCGATCCGGTCGCCCAGCGCGCGGAACAGCTCCAGAGACTGCTGCAAATGGTCGACCGCCTCCGCATAGCGGCCCTGCCGTCGGCTGGCGTTGCCACGATTAACCGTGGCGCGGGCTTCGCCGATCCGGTCGCCCAGCGCGCGGAACAGCTCCAGAGACTGCTGTAGGTAGTCGGCTGCTTCCGCATGACGGTCCTGTGCATCCGTGGCGAGGCCCAGGTTGTGCAGGGCCCGGGCTTCGCCGGTCCGGTCCCCGGCCTGCCCGGCCAGGGACCGGGCCTGCCGGAAGCAACTGGCGGCCTGCTGGTTGCGGCCCTGCCGCAGGTGGACGATGCCGGTGTTGGTCAGCGCGGTCGCTTCCGCGCCAGGGTCGTCGACGCAACGGGCGGCGTGGGAAGCGGTCTCATGAATAACGAGGGCCTCGGCGTAATAGCCGCCGGTGTCGAGATAGCGGGCCAGGGTAGCAGCCAGGCGGGCGGCATGACCGGGCCAGCCGTGTTCACCGGCGTGCCGGGTAACCGCGGTCAGGCTGGCCCGCTCGGCATCCAGCCAGGCCCGCGCCGCGGCGCCATCCGTCAGCAACGGCGCGGCGAGGGCGAGCGGGGACAGCTGGGGACGGCGATGGCGCTCGGCAGGGAAAAGGGCGTCCATGGCAGCCGCCGCGGTATGGAGGTAGTAGTCGAACAGGCGGGTCAGCGCCGCCCGGCACTCGGCCTCTCCGTCATCGGCGGCGAGTTCGCAGGCGTAGGCGCGCAGCAAGTCATGTAGGTCGTAGCGTACTGGCCCGGTGGGGCACAGCAGGTGCGCCCGAGCTAGCCGGTTCATGAGGCCGACGGCGTCCTCGGGCGTTACGCCCGCCAGCGCGGCGGCCGCGTAGCGGTCGAGGTCGGGACCCGGATGCAGGCCGGCCAGCCGGAACAGCCGGGCGGCAGCGGCGTCCAGGTCCCGCAGCGACCACGAGAACACCGCCCGCACGCTCGCGGCGTCATCACCGGCGTCCAGCGCGGCAAGTCGGCCGCGACTGTCGCGGAGATGGCCTGCCAGGGCCGCCAGCGGCACATCGGGGCGGGCGATCGCACGGGCCGCGATGATGTTCAGCGCCAGCGGCAGCCGCGCGCACAGCCGGGCGAGCTCATCGACGGCCGCCGGCTCGGCGGCGGCGCGGACGGCCCCCACCCGGCGCGCCAATAGGTCACGGGCCTCCTTAGCCGTGAGCAGGTCCACGGTCAGCGGGTGCGCGCCGTCGATGGCGACAAGCCCGGTCAGCTGGCTGCGGCTGGTGACCAGGACAAGGCATCCGGCCGAGCCCGGCAGCAGGGGCCTGACCTGGTCGGCGTCGTTGGCGTTGTCCAGTACGACCAGCATCCGCTGCCCGGCGAGCAGGCTGCGGTACAAGGCGGCCTGCGCGTCCTGGCCGGCCGGAACCTGGGATGGCGGTACTCCCAGGGCCTGCAGGAAGCCCCGGATCGCCGCTGAGGGCTCCACCGCAGCGCCGGCCGGGTCATAGCCCCGCAGGTTCACGTACAGCTGCCCGCCGGGAAACAGGTCGGCGTTGCGCTGGCCCCACTGCACCGCCAGCGCCGTTTTGCCCACCCCGGCGGTGCCGCCGATCGCCGAGATGATGACCGTCGCCGCCCCGTCGGCGGCCTGCCGCGCCAGGCCGCTCAAGGACTCAAGGGCGCCCGCGCGACCGGTGAAATGCGCGATCGCAGCGGGCAGTTGGCGAGGGACCGCCGCCGTGCCGCTAGGGGGATCGGCCGCCGGAGCGACGTCGCCCGGCGGCTCCGGCGCAGGGGCCGAGATCGCCGGGTCACCGGTGAGGATCTGCTGATGCAGTTCCTGCAGTCCGGGTCCCGGTTCGGTCCCAAGTTCAGCGACCAGCACCCGCCGGGCGCCCTGGTAGGCCGCCAGCGCCTCGCTCGGCCGGTTACTGCGGTATAGCGCCAGCATCAGCTGCGCGTGCACATGCTCACGGAGCGGATGCGCAGCGGCAAGCGCCATCAGCTCGGGGATCACCTGGTCGTGTCGCCCTAGGTGCAGGTCCGCCTCGATCCGCCACTCCAGCCCCTGGAGTCGCAATCGCTCCAGATGTGGCAGGCATGCGTCGCGCAGCGCCTGTGAGGCAACATCCTCAAGTGGATTGCCCCGCCACAGGCCCAGCGCCTCGCTCAGCAGGCCGGCGGCCCGCGGCCAGGCCCGGGCGCTGGCCGCAGCGCCGCCTTCGCGGCACAGCGCCTCAAAGCGCAGGAGGTCCACCTCATCCTCAGCGGCCTGGCACATGTATCCCGGTTCACGGGTGAGGATCCGCGCGGCCGCCGCCGGGCCTACGGCAGCGCGCAGGCGAACCACGTAACGACGCACCGTCCGCGCCGCTCCGGCAGGCGGCACGCCGTCCCACACCAACTCGGCCAGCTCATCGACGGAAACGACCTTATTCGCCCGCACCACCAGCGCTGCCAGCAGCGCCCGCAGCCGTGCCCCCGACACCGTTACCTCCGCGCCTGCCTCACCGGCTACCAGCAGCGGACCTAGAATCCCGAAACGCATTGCGCGAACCCTCCGGTTGCTGCCTTCCGCCCGCCGGGAGCACGAAGTCGCCTCCAGCGTAGCGAGCGCGCAGGCCTGCCTTGCTGAACTTGCCGGGCTTGCCCGGATACTGCGGAAGGAAGGCTCAGCGCCGCGCCCCCGATGGCCAGGTGACGCCGGTGTCGCCGGGATGTCGCCGCGGTGTCGCGCTCAGCCCAGAAAGTAGGGCGAGCGATACGAGGGTTCCGCTAAGCGGCCCACCGGTTTTGTGACCGGATTCCGGTCGCTGGGCTCCTGTGATTCCAGTCTTTCCGGTCATTCTTGATAAGGAAGGCGCAACATGGCGAAAATCATCGTCGCGGCCCCGCCAGTCATCGGCGAGCTGGCACCGCTGCTGCGGCTCGCCCGGGAACTCGCCGGGCGCGGCCACCAGATCACGGTCGTCACCGGCAGCCGGTTCCGCGCCGACGTGGAGAAGGCCGGGCTCAGCTTCGTGCCAGTCACCGGCCTGGCCGATGTCGACGGTAACCGTTTCGGCGAGGATCCGGAGCGCGCGAAGCTCACCCCCGGGCCTGAGATGCTCAACTACGACTGGATCCACACCTTCGTGAACCCCCTGCCCGATCAGCACGCCGTCCTGCAGCGCCTGCTCGAGCAGGACCCCGACCAGTACCTGATCAGCAACGTCCTGTGGCTAGGGGCGTTTCCCGTCGCGCTGGGCGCTCCCGGCCTGCGGCCCCGCCGCTGGGTCGCGGTGAGCGCGGTGCCGCTTCCCCTGTCCAGCGACGACACGACCTTCTTCGGGCCCGTGCCGGTCGGGCCGGGCGAGGACCAGAAGGCCGCTAACCGGGCCGCGAACGCCCAGTTCGCCATGGCGATGCAGCCGACCCAGGACCGCCTCTCCGCGGTCCTGCGGTCCCTCGGCGCCACGAAAGCCTGCCCGGGTTTCATCGACGGCGTCATCACCGTCCCCGACGCGAGCGCCGCGCTGACCGTGCCCGGCTTCGAGTTCGAGCGCAGCGACGCCCCGGACTCGCTGCACCTGGTCGGCATCCTGCCCAGCCGCAGCGACGCCGGCTGGCAGCCGCCGGCCTGGTGGGCAGAGCTTGACGGCCGCCGGCCGGTCGTGGTCGTGACCCAGGGCACCCTCGCCAACCGGGACCTGTCCCAGCTCGTCGAGCCCACCCTGGCCGGCCTGGCCGGCCTGGACGTCACCATCGTGGCCGCCCTCGGCCGCGACGCCGGCGCGCTGTCCGTCCCGGTCCCGCCCAACGCTCACGTCGCCGAGTTCATCCCCTTCGACCAGCTGCTACCCAAGGCCAGCGTATACATCACCAACGGCGGCTCGGGCGGCACCCAGCAGGCGATCGCGGCCAGCGTCCCCGTCATCGTGGCCGGCCTCACCGAGGACAAGCCTGCCGTCGCGGCCCGGGCCGCCTACCACGGCCTCGGCATCAACCTGCACACCGCCACTCCCACCCCCGAAGCGGTGGCGGCCGCCACCGAGACCGTACTCAAGGACACCACGATGCACGCCAGCGTGCGCAGACTCGCCCAGGTATACGCCGCGCACGACGCGCTCAGCGAGATCGAGCGACTGACCCTCAGCTAACGCTGGCACCGCGGGGCGGCGGCGTGGCGGGCGGGGAAGAGTCGCACACGGTCCGTTCGGGCGAAGGCTTTTGATCCTTACCGAACGGACCGTAGCCATTTCTCGGCTTCGGCCACCCGGACAGTCCGAATTCGGTTGGAAAGGAATGAGGGAGCTGTGACTCGAAGCCTCGCAGGCGCCCACCTGCGCGTAGCAATTGCCGGCGGTTCAATTACGGGTTGCGCCGTCGCCGCGGAGCTGTCGCGGGCCGGCCATCACGTCGAGATTTACGAGCGCTCCGCGACTGAGCTGGTCGATCAGGGAGCAGGCGTGATTGCCCCGGCGCAAGTCTTCCAGCAGATGATCGCCTTGCAGACGGGTGGCAGGGGCCTCGGTTACCGGCCATCTCCGCGGTGACGAGGATCCACGGCCGGCCGCATCATGGGGCTGCTCTTGCTTGTCGCAGGTAAGACGACGGCGCGTCCCCGACGCTCACTAGCACGACGGACACCTGCCTGCGTCACGCGCCGGGCTGACTTCTCAGGGAGCCTCAGGATGGCACTACCACGACCGGCAACTCGTTACCTGATACTGACCACCTGCCTGGCGGTGACCGCGCCGCGCGCGTTCAAAGAGCCGGCGGCTAAGGACATGGCCGGTGTCTGAGGACCCGGACTCGGAACTGGTCAGCAGGCTGCAGGCCGGCGACGAAGGGGCGTTCGCCGAGCTGGCCGGGAAGTACCAGGGTGTCATGCTGTCCATAGCCCGCGGCTACGTGCCGACCCGCGAGGTGGCCGAGGAAGTGGTCCAGGACGCCTGGGTCGGCGTGCTGCGGGGTATCGGCCGGTTCGAGCACCGCTCAACGTTCCGTACCTGGCTGTTGCGCATCCTGGTCAACCAGGCCATCAGCGCCGGCGTCCGGGAACGCCGGAGCGTGCCCGTGGACGACCTGAGACCTGTCGTCGACGCTTCCCGGTTCGACGCGGGCGGCACCTGGCAGGTCCCGCCCGCGCCTTGGGCGGACGAGGCGGACGACAGGGTGGTCGCGGCGAAGCTGGCCGCCCGGGTCCGGGACGCCATCGGTGAGCTCCCGCTGCACCAAAGAGAAGTCGTCACCATGCGCGACGTGCACGGGCTGGGCAGCGAGGAAGTCTGCGCGATCCTCGGCATCAGCCAGGCCAACCAGCGGGTGCTCCTGCACCGCGGCCGCAGCAAGCTGCGCCAGGTCATCGAGTCCGAGTTCGGGGCGGGCCGGTGATCCGCATGAGGTTCAGGCCCCGCCCGGGCATGACCTGCCAGCAGGTGGTCGAGCTCGTCACGAACTACCTCGAAGGCGCCCTGTCACCGGCGCAGCGCCGCCGGTTCGAAGCCCACCTCGCGAGCTGCCCTGACTGCCCCGAGTACCTCGCCCAGCTGCGCGCTGTCATCGCGCTGGCCGGGAGCCTCACGCCCGATGACCTGACTCCGCCCATGCGAACCGCGCTTACCGGCCTGTACCGCCGGTGGCTGGCCGGTGAAGGCTAGGAACACGGCAGCCCGAACCAGGCGGGCGGCTGCCCGGCGCCCGGGCCGGGCTGAGGTAGCCGGGGAACCCCACGCCCGGCCCGGGGAAAGGACTCGAGCATTCCGAACCAGCGCGTGCCTCACTTTCCAGCCCACAGAGAAGACGTTGGCATAACGGCGACTTCGACGCCTACCGGCGCTACCAGCTCGCCCGCGAGCACCAGCGCGTCCACCCGGCCCCTGAAAGTTCGGGAGTCGTAGTAAGAACCATCGCCGGCCTGCCACCAATCAGTGGCGGCTCCTTACCGGCCGACGCGTCACCCACCGTGCGACCCCAAAATGCTTAGCAATCGTTAACTGTTCTACGGCGGGCCATGAAATGGCCGGCACGATGACATTCGAAGGAGCGCACATGTCACCTCACCCGGACCTATCTTCTGGCGCCCCCGACGCCGGGGCAGTAACCGAGTCTGCCGACTCGCCGGCTGCCGAGCCGATGTCCTATGGGTTTCCCGCCGGGCTGTGGCGGGCGGTCGATCGGCATCGGCCCCCCGGCCTGGGCCGCACCAGGGCCTGGCGTAGCCCGTTGCGCGGGCCGTGGCTGACCTCGATCTTCGGGGCGGTACTGCTGGCGTGTCTGCCCTTGGTGATCATTACCGGGCTGTTGGACTACGTCGCCTATGCGCCGCGCTTCGGCCAGGCGTTCCCGGGTGGGGTTGGCTGGCTGCACCTGCCGCTGTTCGACTGGCCGACCCGCCCGTACTGGCTGTTCCAGTTCACGGAGGGGCTGCACGTCGGTCTGGGGCTGGTGCTGGTCCCGGTAGTGCTGGCCAAGCTGTGGTCGGTGGTGCCGAAGCTGTTCAGCTGGCCGCCTGCCCGTTCCGTCGCCCAGGTCCTGGAACGGCTGTCGCTATTGCTGCTGGTCGGCGGGATCTTGTTCGAGATCGCCACCGGCGTGCTGAACATCCAGTACGACTACGTGTTCGGCTTCAGCTTCTACACCGCGCACTACTACGGCGCGTGGGTGTTCATCGGCGCGTTCGTGGTCCATGTCGCTCTCAAACTGCGGCCTATGGTCCGGGCGCTGCGCTCCCGGTCGCTGCGCGCCGAACTGCGTACCTCGCGGGCGGACACCGTGCCGGAGACGCCCAGAAGCGACCTGGTCGCCGTCGACCCGGCACCGCCCACGCTCAGTCGCAGGGGCGCGCTGGCGCTGGTGGGCGGGGGATCGCTCCTGGTGGCCGGGCTCACTGCGGGCCAAACCATCGGCGGCTTCACCCGCGGGGCCGCGATACTGATCCCGCGTGGCCGTTCCTACGGCAACGGCCCCAACGACTTCCAGATCAACCGCACTGCCGTCGCCGCGGGGATCAGGACGAGCGACGTCGGCCCGGCGTGGCGGCTGTCCCTGCTCGGTGGACCGCGGCCGGCGCAACTGGAGCGCACCCAGTTGCTTGCCCTGCGGCAACACGCCGCGACCTTGCCGATTGCGTGCGTCGAGGGCTGGTCGAGCACCGAGACCTGGACCGGGGTCAGGCTACGTGACCTGGCCGCACTGGCCGGAATGCCGACGCCAGCCTCGGCCGTGATCCAGTCGCTGGACCACGGAGCCTTCGGCCGGGCCACCCTGCAAGGCAACCAGGTCCTGGACCCGGACGCGCTGCTCGCCATGCGGGTCAACGGGGTCGACCTGTCGCACGACCACGGTTATCCGGCCAGGATCATCGTGCCTGCGCTGCCCGGTGTGCACTGCACCAAATGGGTCCGCACCATCGAGTTCCGGAGCACATGAGATGGACACCATCCTGGGCCGGGTACGCCGTTTCTACGGCGCGCATCCACTGCACCTGCTTGCCCTGCTCGGCTGTTTCGCGCTGGCTGGCTATGCGGCCCTGCACACGGCCACCGACCGGGCCTGGCCGT
Organism: uncultured Actinomycetota bacterium; assembly: GCA_963767685.1. Lineage (GTDB taxonomy): Bacteria > Actinomycetota > Actinomycetes > Streptosporangiales > Streptosporangiaceae > Trebonia. Next base: position 528,206 of record CAVYEZ010000019.1, on the reverse strand, counting down.
GGATGCTGGCCTGGTTCCTCGGCGCCGTCGTCGGGCACGACCTGGTGCTGTTCCCGCTGTACGCGCTCGCGGACCGTTCGCTGACCTCGGTGCTGCACGCGGTGCGTCCCCGGCGCCGCCCGGCGATCCGCCCGCTGGTACCCGCCGTGAACTATGTGCGGACGCCAGCGCTCGGCGCTGGCCTGACGTTCCTGCTGTTCCTGCCGGGCATCATCCGGCAGGGCGCAGGGACCTACCATTCGGCTACCGGGCTGACCCAGCAGCCTTTTCTGGGCCGGTGGTTGTTGCTGTGCGCGGCGATGTTCGGCGCCAGCGCGGTGGTCTACGGGATCCGGCTCGGCCGGGCGGGTGCCCGTATCCGCTTGGCGCTGCGGCCGGTTCGGCCGGTGATCGGGCCGGGCGAACAGGTGGTGACGCTGGCCTTCGCCTCCGGGGGAGCGGCCGGCGCGGTCGCCTCCACACACGCCCTGTACCACCCGACCGGGGATCAGCCGACGCAGTGGCACCGCGTGGGCTGGGACGAGCTGGCCGACGTGGCGTGGCATCCGGCAGAGAAGACCCTGCTGGTCACCGGCCGCAGTGCGACCAACGGCGCCCGGCTGCGGCTGCGCTTGGCCGATCCCCGCGATCTCGTCGAGGCGGCCCGGGCACGGATCGCCACCACCGGGCTTGTCCGTATCACGGCTGAACCGCCAGGATGGTCGCGGTCGGAGGGGTTGGCCGGATGGGGGGCACTCGCGGGACTGGTAAGCGGCGTGCTGGTCGGCGCGGTCATGGGTGCGCAGGGGATGATCAGCGGGTTCGGGCTGCTGGGCTACGCCATCTACGCGGCGGTGGTCGGCGCGGTACTCGGGGCGGTCACCGGGCGGGAGCGCCGCGGCCCGGCCGCGGCGAGCAGCGGCGGGGTGCTGCTGGGTTGCCTGGGCTGGCTGGCCTGGTCCCTGACCCTGGTACCGCTGCTGCACGGGCACGCACCGACCTGGTCGGCCGGAGTGGCCGCGCGCACCTACCCGAACCTCGTCGGTGACATCCTCCAGGGCGGACTCACTGGCGTGCTGCTGTCCGTCCTGGTTGTGACCGGGCTGGGTCGCTCCCGGGATCGCCCGGAGCGCGCAGGCACCGCACCGGGCCGGGCGCGGGTGGTGATCGTCGGCGGCGGTTTCGCCGGAGTCAGCGCCGCCCAGCGGTTCGAGCGGCTGGCCGTGCGTGGCGCGCCGGTCGACGTGACGCTCGTCAGCGACTCGAACTTCCTGTTGTTCACCCCGATGCTCGCCGAGGCGGCCGCCGGGGCGGTGGCAGCCACGCACATCAGCGCACCGGTCCGCTCGGCCGTGTCGCACACCCGGTTCCGCAACGGGACCGTGCGGCACATCGACACCGCCGCCCGCTCGGTCCAGCTCACCGTGGGGGCGGACGCGACCGAGACGATCGGCTACGACCATCTGGTGCTGGCCGCGGGCTCGGTCGCGCACACCCTGGGGCTGCCCGGCGTCGAGGAGCACTTCTGGACGCTGAAGAACCTCGCCGACGCCACCCGGCTGCGGGATCACGTCCTCGGCCTGCTCGAACGCGCCGAGCAGGAAGCTGATCCGCAGGAGCGCGGGCGGCTGCTCACCTTTGTCGTCGCGGGCGGGGGCTTCGCGGGCACCGAGATGATCGCCGAACTGTTCGACCTGGTGCACGGCGTGTCGCATTTCTACCCGGGCATCGGGCCGGGCGACGCGCGGTTCCTGCTCGTGCACGCGGGCGACCGGATCCTGCCCGAGGTGTCCGCCGAACTGGCCGGCTACGCGCAGCGGCGGCTGGCGGCCCGGGGGATCGAGTGCCGCCTCGGTGCCAGGGTGGCGGAGGCGACCGCCTGCCGGGTACGGCTGGCCGACGGCGAGTGGATCTCCGCCCGCACGCTGGTGTGGGCGGCCGGCAACTGGCCCAGCCCGCTGGTCACCGATCTGGCCCGGGCAACCGGCAACACCGCGGTTCTCGCCACCGACCCGGCGCTGCGGGTGACCGGACTTAACCGGGTGTGGGCGGCCGGCGACTGCGCCCGCATCCCCGACCCGGACAGCGGCGGTGCGCCCTATCCGCCTACCGCGCAGCACGCGATCCGTGAGGGCCGGGTGGCGGCCGACAACATCGCGGCCGTGCTCGCCGGCCGGACACCCGTCGAGTTCCGGTTCCGCGCGATCGGAATCCTGGTGGCACTCGGCCACCACACAGCGGTCGCCGACATCCGCGGTCGTCAGTTCTCCGGTCTGGCCGCCTGGTTGCTGTGGCGCGGGATCTACCTGGCGAAGCTGCCCGGACTGGAGAAAAGGATACGGGTGTTGCTGGACTGGCTGATCGACCTGGCCTTTCCGCGGGACATCGTGGTCACCGCGCCTCCTCAGCGACCGAGCACCGCGACGGCGCCCGACTCCGAGACGAGGATGCGATGAGCACGTCAACGGCATCGACGGCGACACAGCCGGCACCGGTGCCCGGCCCCGCGAACAGCCCGGTCACCAGCGTGGCGTCCGGCGCGGCATCGGGTGCCGTCGCGGGGGTCGCGGGCGGGCTCGTGTTCGGGGCGTCGATGGCGGCGTTCGGCATGCTGACCACGGTCGCGTCGATCGTGCACACCAGTTCCCCGCTGGTCGGGTTCGTCGTGCACATGCTGTTCGCCGTGGTCATCGGCGCCGGATTCGGGGTGTTCGTCATCCGGCAGCGGGTGCGGGTCCGCGACACCGTGTTCTGGGGCCTGATCTACGGCGCGTTCTGGTGGTTTCTCGGGCCGCAGACCCTTCTGCCGCTACTGCGCGGCCGGCCGGTGTCGTGGAATCTCCCCGCCGCCCAGGCACTGCTGCCCAGCCTGATCGGGCACCTGTGCTACGGGCTGACTGTCGCAGCGGTCTTCGTGCTGCTGCGCCGTGAGCCTGGTGCGGCGCGCGCCGCTACGGTCGCCTGCCCGGTGGTGCGGGGTGTCGTCGCTGGCGTCGCGGTCGCGGTCGCGGTGCGGCTGGTGGCCGGCAGCATGGTCGGTGCCTGGGGGGAGTGGCTGCTCATCGGCGGGCTCGCCGGGGCAGGGTATCCGCTGGTGTTCACCGCGGAACGGGAGACCACCGGACCCGCGCTGGCCCGGGGCACCGTGTACGGGTTCCTGTTGTGGGTGGTGATCGGCCTGACCGTGCAACCGTTGCTGCGCACCGGGCAGCTTGGCTGGTCGCAGCGCGCGGCCGCCGTGCTCGCCAGGCAACTGCCCGGCTATCTCCTGCTCGGTGCCGGCCTTGCCGTGGTGTTCACCTGGCTAGGTGCCTTGGCCCGTGGACTGTTCACCGACGACATACGGATGTTCCACACCGAGCCGCCCGGCACCCGGGGACTGCGCGCGACCGGCTACGGTGTGCTGGCCGGACTGGTCGGCGGCCTGGTCTTCACCGTCGTGATGGTCCTGGTCGGTGAGCTGCCCACGGTGGCCAGGATAGCCGGGTCGCAGGCGCCAGCGGTCGGACTGGTCCTGCACCTGATCATCGCCATGATCATCGGCGTCTCCTACGCAGTGCTGTTCCGGCGCTGCAGTTTCGATCTGCTCTCGGGCGTCGGATGGGGCGTGTCCTACGGCTTCTTGTGGTGGGTGCTGGGCGATCTGACGTTGTTGCCCGCGCTCAGCGGCGGCGCGATCCGGTGGGACGCCGCCACGATCGCGGCGGGATTCCCCTCCCTGGTCGGCCACCTGGGGTATGGGGCCGCGCTGGGTGCGGTCTACTACCAGCTGGAGATTCGGACCAATCCTTGGTGGATGACCCGCAGCGACGTTGAAGCCGCCCGCGCCGAGACTCGGCGCGACCACGCGCTGGGCGCGGCACCGGCGCTGTGGGTGCTGGTCGTCCTCATCGCGCTGACGCTGCCGGTTCTCACCAGTCCACCGCCCTAGCCGGAACCAGGACAGGGCGCCGCCCCCGCAGGGCCGTGCCCGGTGGCTTGACCCTATCTGTACAGCAAGCTGATGTGCTGGGTCGCGCTGGATCGCGGCGTCCACCGACGATCTGCGCGTAGACATCGAACGAGGGTTTACATGACGCAACCCAGACAAGCACCCATCTGGTCGAGCAGTTGCCTGATCAGGACCGTCGTGCGGTCCTCATTTCGTAAGACGGTTGTACGACCCACCCAACAATGGCCCGCCATAGCCTTGATGAAAATGACCTTCAAGCGCTCCATGCGTACCGTAGTGCCATCTGTCGTGTCCGGACTGGCTAGCCTGCTCCTGCTTGCCGCGTGTGGCGGCACCGCGGCGGCACCGCACTCGGAGACCGCCCAAAACGTCGCGATCAAGGCGTTCGGCGTGCCCGCCGCCGTACCGGGTACCACGACGTGGGCTCCCTGGCCGTCCGAACTGCACGACGCCCGGCACAGCGGGTCGGCCACCACGGCCGGGCCGACCACCGGCAAGATCCGCTGGCGGCGCCGCCTGGCGGGCGGGATCACCGAGGGCGCGGCGGTCGGTGCGGACGGCACGATCTACATCGCGTCCGACGCCGGGATCCTGCACGCCATCGACCCGTCCACCGGCAAGGACCGGTGGACGTATGACGCGCACGCCACGACCGGGACTGACCTGTCGGTGTCGCCGCTGGTGTTGCCGGACGGTAGCATCCTGTACCCCACCCCGGCAGCCAGGCTGGACGCGCTGTCACCCAGCGGCCACCTGCTGTGGACGCAGTCACTGCCCGCCAAGCCGACCTCGCCCGTGACCGCAAACGGCAAGCGGGTGTATGCGGGCGACGGCAGCGGCGCGGTCAGCGCGATCGATGTCCGGCCGGGCGGCGGCCACAAGCTGGCGTGGACGGTCAAGACCGGTGACCAGTCCCTTGCGTCGGTGGTCACCAACGGCGCTGGCCGCGTGTACACCACGTCCGGACCTAGCCTCGTCGCGATCGACGACCACGGCGCCACGGCCGATATCGCCTGGCGGGCCGATCCGAACGACGGCCAGGTGGAAGTGTCGCCCGGCCTCGCCCCGGACGGCACCGTGGTGCTAGGGACCAACGGCTCCACCGAGTGGGGGTACCATCCGGACGGCAAGCTCGCCTGGCACGCCGGCTACGTGCGGAGACGTACTCCTCGCCCGCGGTGACGAACAGCGGCCTCGCGTACGTTGGCGACCACAAGAGCCGGGTGCACGTGTACGCCGTAAGCACCGGAACCGAGGTCGCGACATACCAGATCGCACCCCCCACGCTGATCTGGAGTTCCAACGTGATCGACAAGGACTACCGGGTGTACTTCGCGGGGCAGAACGGCCACGTCTACGGCGTGTCCCAGGCGGGCGTGGTGCTGTTCGACGTCAACCTCGGCGCACCGGTCGACGCCTACCCGGCACTGACCGCGGACGGCGCGCTGATCATCGGCGCCACCAACGGCACCCTCGCGGCAATCGGCTCCTAGCCCGAAACGCGAAGGCGACGGTCCACACGAGAGAACGGGCCGACCGTGACCTCGGTCGGCCCCTCATGCCGGGACATGTTAGGTCACACCAGTGCTTCTGTTTCTCCGTGGTTGTGGCTCCCGTGGAATTGACAGGGGAAGCGGCTGATTAGGGGCTGGGGTGCGTACTCATGTTCCTAAACAGCGATGCGCTCGTCGTCCAAAGCACGGTCGTTCCAAGATCATCGGACTGGCAAGATCACGATTCGTGGCTGGGTGTTTCGATCTGGAATGGCGGCGGATGGCCGGGAAACGCGACGAGGCCCCGGTAAGAAGGGGTCCGCTTACAGATCCCAGCCACCGGAGCCTCGTCGCGGGCGAGTCTGCCCGCAGGACACCTTAGTTGTTAGCGAAGATGCTGATGAGCGGGCAGTTCACGATGAACCCGGTCGCCTGGAAGGTGTTGCTGGCGGTGCCGGCTGGCGTGATGCTCTGGGCCTCGGTGCCGACGAGCGACTCCGCGGTGGCGAAGTCCGTCTGCCGGAGCCGATTGGCTACCGGTACTGAGGAGTCCCACTGGAGGAAGTGAATGTCCCACGTGGGGCTGTAGTTGAACTGGCCTCCGAGGTTGGGCACGTCTTCCAGGATGTTGAGCGGCGATTCGTGGTCGAGGACGGCCGCGTTCTCGCCTTGGCGCTGCGGGTTGTCCTTGCCCGTCTGCCCGTTGATGAAGGCGATCAGGTCTTCCCGGGCGCACCCCGGCGCGATGAACGGCGGGGTTGCGTTGAGGTCGTTGGTGCCGCAGTCAGGCGATGGCACGTTGTCGAGGGCGGGGGCGTAGGTCACGTCCTCGATAGCAGCGGCGGTCGTGTTGGAGGAGTCAGTTGAGATGTAGTGGACGCTCTGGTTCTCGTAGCAGCCGTTGGTAATGTCGTAGCTGACTGTGTGGTTATGGGTGTTGACGTAGGCGACCTTGTCTGCCCAGTGCGCCTTGTCGAAGCCGTTGGTGGTGCTTCCGTCACCGATCTGCTCCGCGTTCAAGACAACCCCGCTGGGCAGTTGTACCAGGGGGGTATATCCGGGGTTGCCGACTGCTCCGGCCTGAGCTTGCGAGGGCGGGAATCCCGTCGAACTGGGGACCAGGATGTGCTTCGGGGAGAAATCGACTCCGGCGGGCACGCTGATCGCCGCCGGATTGCTTGACGATGACAGCTGGACGCTTGTGGTGTGCGCTGCGTTGGCGAGCTTCGGCGTGTAGTTCACGCCAAGCGTCGTGGCGGCGGCCTGGGTGGATGCGTCGGTGATGATGTAATACACGCGGTGGCCGGCGGCGGTCCCGGTGTACAGCGGCAGCGTCACGAGCGGATTGGCGTTTGGCGGGCTCTCCGAGAAGCTCGTCGGCCCCTGCTGATTCTCGTTGAGGAAGAAGCTGTCCGATCCGAAGGTCTGGTGGAACGTGCCGGACGGGGTGAAGCACATGTAAGGCAGCTGGGTTGAGCTCGTGGTGGCCGCGCGCGCCGCAGAGTGGAACGCGCTGGTGCCGACCACGGCGGTTACTGCGGCGGCCAGCGCGAACGTGCTGGTGGTCAGGTTGCGAACTGTGCGGGATCGAGGACTTTTCGATCGTGCAGGTGTTGATCTCATACTTATGTTGTCTTCTTGGGGCTGATGTCCATTACAGCGTTGGAGGGAAGATTTCTATGTGTTGTTGCGCTCCAACGGCAGGACACGGTCGCTTCAAGATCATTTTGGCCAGTCCGAGGATGGTAATGGGCCTGTCCGGGGAGCGTGCGGCCCATCGGGTAGCCGTGGTGACGTTGGTGTACCCGGCCAGGCGGAGCGCGCCGATCGCGGGTTACCTGTTGACTGAACAAGGGCAACAGCTTCTGCAGTTCAGCGGGCATATCGCGGCTCGTCCTGGCATGTGTCGATGGCCAAGTGCGTGTTGCCGCTGGTGGCCATGTAAAGGTCCCGTTCCTCGGTTACTGCTGCTTGGTTCTGGCGGCCCTGGCCCCACCTCCCTTGGCTCGAGCCTGGCGCATGCGGAACGAGTCGCCCTCGGTGACCAAGACGACGGACGCGGACAATCTCCGGGACCTTCTCGGGCCGGTGCCGAACATCTGCGCGACCACGCCGTCGTCGTACCGCTCGGGCTCGGGGGCCGCCGCGGGCAGTCCGTGGAGATCCTCGCGGTCTCGGCGATGCAGGTGCCGATGAAGGGGTGCTGCGCCTGCCGCACGACCGGCACCCCGCAGCGCAGCAGGACGTCGATGAACACCGCGGCCCCCCCCGCACTTCTTCGTACTCGGCTGGCGTGACGTCACGTCCCGGCTCGTCCGCCTCCAGAAACGCCGCCAGCCGCCCGGCTGGCCGACGCCGCCGGTCATCGGAACTGCAGGCCTTGGCCAGCGGTCGCCGGTTTCCTGCAGCAGGTGATCGATCTCGAGCCGGATCGCCTCAAGCTGGCTGGCAGCCGTCTTGAGGCGCACCGGGGAGGCAGCCAGCCGGCCGACCCGTACCGGCAGGTGATCCGAGTCGCCGACGGTACAGGCAGTCCGGGACACCAGCCAGGCCTCTGTCAAGGTCAGCGTGCTGGCTGGCCGGAGCGTCGAGACCGTCACGCCAGGACCGTGGGAGCCCGGGGCTTTCCCCGGAGTTCACCCGACCACAGGATCCCTTAGCGGCGGGTTCCTGGTCGAGAGCGCCCCCTGGGGCCTGTCATGGCGGACGATATTCCTCGTCGTCCTCCCGGTCGCCCTGCCCGGCGCCTGGTTCATCGGCCGGAGCGTACCCGCCGACCCGTCGCGGTCCAGCGCGGCCCGTCCCAGCGTCGACCCGGCCGGGCTGGGCGGCCTGTCGGCGGGCCTGCTGCTGATCTTCGCCGCTGTCACCCTGGCCCCAGAAAGCCACTGGCCCTGGTGGGGATGGCTGCTCATCGCCGCCGGCGGCCTGGCCCTCACCACGACCGTCCGGTGGGAAAACCGCCAGGCCGCGCGAGGACAGCCGGCGCTGATTGACACGGCGCTGTTCTGGCAGGGCGTGTTCCGGACCGGGCTGGGCATCAACAGCGCGTACTTCCTCGCGTTCGGCGGCGTCTTGTTCGTCATGACCTACACCCTGCAAGAAGGCCTGCACGAGACGGCCGAGGCCTCAGGCCTGACCTTCGTACCGCAGGGCGCCGCCTTCGCGGTCGCATCCCTGATCGGCGCCCGGCTCGCCACCCGGACAGGCCCCCGCCTCATCACCGCGGGCGCCCTCGCCAGCAGCACGGCGTGCGCCCTGCTGCTCCTGGAGTCAGACACCGGGGGCATCGCGGTCGGGCCGGGGCACCTGTGGCCGGTCATGGCCCTGCTCGGCGCCGGAAACGGGCTGGCCATCCCCGCGATGATCGCCTCCGTGCTCCGCGTGGTCGCCGGCGCCACCTCAGGCACGGCCGCGGGCGTGCTGACCACCACCCAGCAGGTCTCCATGGCCTTCGGCGTCGCCATCCTCGGATCGATCCAGACGATCGCGGTAAGCCGCACGCCCGGCCCGGCCGGCTACGTGACGGGCCTGAAGATCACGCTCCTCATCGCCGCGGTCCTGCTCGCTATCGCCGCAGTCGGCTCGGTCACGCTGCAGCGGGCGCACCCCAGGCCGCACCGCAAGTGAGACCATCGGCCATCAACAGGCGAGCCCGGACGATCAGGCGCTGTATGTGGTGGCCAAGCCCGGCGCGGCGACAGCGCTCGCGGCCATGCCCGCGAGCAGGCGCCGGCGCGTGACGAACTGGCTAGGCCGTGCGGGCTGGGGGCAGTTTGCGGTGGCAGAGGTGGAGCCGGGATCGTTCATGACTGCAGATTCGTAATTCACGGCTGAAGAACCGTTGAAGGCGAGCCGGCTGGTCAGATCCGGCGGCTTGGGGCGATGTCCTGCCCGTCCTGGTCGGGCGGTTGCGGGGCGTCCATCTGCCAGGCCAGCGGTCGCAGGTCGCGCAGCGCGCCGATGCCAGTCGGCGGCATGTTGCCGTAGAGGCATTCGTAGGCGGTTGCCGGAACGGGGAGGATCTCGTGCCAGACGCCGACTGCGCCGCCGGCGGCGGCGTAGTGCCGCCAGAGGCGCTTCTGGGCAGCAAGGTGGGTGGACGCCGGCCTGCGGGCAAACTCATGAAGGTCATCGATCCCGCGCCAGTACTGCAGGAGCATCGCCTGGCGCGGGCCTGGCCCGATGAGGAGCCGGTAGCCGAGCAGGGCGCCTGCTGGATCGGTGGTCAGCTCGCGGATCATGTCCGGCATGGCTAGCAGCAACGGGACCCAGTGCCACGGCAGGCGCCACTTGTTGATCCGGATGCCGACCATGAGGATGGCAACCGGCTGGGTGTTGTCGGCCGCGAGCTTGCCCAGCCGGATTCCGCCCGGGTGCTGCCCGGCGTCGCGCCGCCACTCCGGGCAGGTCAGCAGCCGCACGAGACCCCGTACTCCCGACAACGCCATGAAAAGCTCCTTGCCTTGGGTCAGCGGGCGGCCGTAGCGTCTTTGGCCCTGCCGGGGGGCTGGCCGCTGCTGCCGGCGAGACGGACGCGCCGGTGCATCCCTGGCCGGCGCGGCCCGCCCGGGAATGACTGCCGGGCGCACGGTAACGACCCGTCGGTAACGGCGCGGTGCAGGTCAAGCAGGGCGGGGATGCTGGCAGGGGGGCGCCGCCCCATCCCGCACTCTGTGCCCACGCCGAAGGCGTCGCGGAACTGGGCGGCGGCGGCGATCCGGCGCCGTGCGCCCGCCGCCCCGTCCGTTGCGTGCACTAGCCCGAGGTAGAGGCCGGTGTCCGGGGCCAGCCGCAGGTCCTGCAGCGGCTCGAAGTACCCCGGGTCGTCACGGTCGCGCGGCACCGGCATGTGCACCCAGTTCAGCGGCCTGGTCAGGGCCGCCGCGACCCGGTTGGCGATGTCGACGAGGTTCCCTGTGTCGCGGGGCTCGACGGCGTGCTTGTGGCCGAGGTCGCCGTAACACAGGTGGTAGCCGAGGGCGACTTCGGCGGGAACGTGGTTGCCCAGCTCGGCCAGGCGACTGGCGATACCGCCGGGGATGTCGGCCAGCTGGGTGCGCCAGGCTCCTTCGAGCACGGTGAACTCCGGCGACACGTCCCATTGGATGGCCAGCTCGTCGTGCGGGATCTCGGCGCAGATGCGGTCGATTTCGGCCAGCATCGCGGCCCGGAAGGCGGGCTCGACGGCCAGCTGGTCGTCCGGGAGGAACGCCATCGGCACCGCGAGCGGCGTCGGCAGCGACACCTGGAAGCGAGCCGCCGGCCCGATGTCGCCGTCCTTCTTGAGCGCGGCGAAGGCCGGGTAGGACGCGGCTGCGAAATCGGCGTAGCCCGAGCTCGGGATGACCAGCGCGCCGGGGTCGGTGCCCGGCCGCAGCCGGAACGCCGGCATGCTGGCCACGCCCTCCTGCAGGATGCGCGAGCCGGTGTACTCCAGCTGCGGGTGCGCGGTGAGCATCGGCAGCTGGATGCCGATCCAGCCGGCGCGGTCGCCCGTCTCGCCATCGGGAATCCGGGTTACCCGGTTGCCCAGGCGGTCTGCGACGGCGCGGAAAACGGCGTCGGCGGATTCCAGCGGGACGCTGCCGACCAGGTGCGCGCCTAGCTGAGGGACTGGCGTGTCGCTAGCGGTCATGGCCGTATCTCCTTACGAAGGACCTGGCCTCAGAGCACGATGTCAGCGAGGCGGGCGATCTCGTCCTGGTCGCCGACGGTGGGGTTGAGGATGATGTCGGTGGCGCCGATGTCAGCGAACGCCTTGACTGTGTCCCTGACCCCGTCCGGGCCGGCGGCGACGCCCGCGGCCTCCTTGGCCAGCAGGACCGGCGGCCACGCCGGCCCCACCGCCACCGCGGCGAGCAGTTCCGCCGAGTCCGTGCGCGCCGGCGCGGCCGCCAGCGCCACCGTGTCCATCACGCCCGGGTACGCTATCCGCCCGACCGTCGCCAGCGTCCCGAACCCGGCCCGCTCAGCCGCCGCGGCCCAGGACGGGATGACCGCGGGCTCGGCCCCGCGCACCTGGTTCGGCAGGCCGATACCAATCCTCACTCGACTAATCCCCTTACATTGACGCGAGGCGCGTTGCTTCTCTTCGCCTCAAAGGCTGCTGTTGCTTACGAAGCACACTGGCTGAACGTTCGGCGTATTCCAGGCTCTGCCCCGGCCCCGAGACGGAGGCTCCGGCACAGGAGCCGGTCAGCAAGTCCGAGCACACCAGCCGAGTTTGCTGCTACCCAATCCCAGGAAGGCAGGCCGATTCCGGGTCGTAGCTGGCACGGTTTGCGGCTGAGCCCGAGGAATCGGCTCACCGATCGTGCGGTGCCGTGGCGGACGGCCGGGCCCCGAGGGTACCCCGGCCGTCCGTCGGCAGGCTGGGCTAGCTCACGGCGATGCCCGCTGCGGTGGCGCCTGCGGGCATGGCGGCCGGGGAGCCCGGCACCTCGGTGAGGCTGCCGTTGGCGCCGATGGCGAAGGTACCCACCGCGTCGGCCTTGCTTTCATTCACGTACAGGTACCTGCCGTCCGGGCTGATCCCGGGGTCCGTGGCGCCCACGCCGCCGGAGGCCGAGACCTGGGTGCTGCCCAGCAGCGTCAGCGCGCCACTGGGCGAGATCGAGTAGGAGGAGATGGACCCGGACCCGGTGTTCACTGCGAACAGGTAGCGCCCGTCGGGGGCGATGGCCAGCCAGCACGGCGCGGTCTGCTGGTCGGTGTAGGGGGAGGCGCCAATGGGGGTGAGCTGCCCGGTGCGGGAGTCGGTGAACGCGGAGACGGTTCCCAGGCCGGCGCCGTTGTGGGCGTTGGTGACGAACAGCTGGCTGGGGCTGGCAGGCCGGAACCCGCTGCCGAACGGGCCTACGCCCTGCGCCTTGAACGGCGAGCCGGGTGCCGCCTTGAGGAGGCCGTCCGGCTGCACGGTGAAGCTGTCGATCAGCGAGCTGTTGACCTCGGTGCCGACCAGCCTGGTGCCGGTGACGTTGAACAGCACGTCACCAGGCTGGGCGGAGTCGGGCAGCGCGACCGTCGAGTCCGGCAGCGGCGTCAGGGTACCGAAGGGGCTGAGCCGGAAGCCGGTGTAGTTGCTGCCCCCGGCGCCGGCGTTGGCGACGTAGACCAGGCTGCCGTGCACCGCGATGCTCACCGGCTTCACCCCGCCCGAGGAGACCACCCTGATGCCGCGCAGCGCACCGCCGGGTTCGACCTGCAGGACCGAGACCTGGTTGCTGCCCGCGTCGGCGGCGAGCAGGAACCGGCCCCCGGCAGCGAGCTGGACGGCGCCTTGCGAGGCCAGGCCCGCGCCGGTGCCGGCGCCCCCGGCCTTGAACGGGGACCCCGGTACCGGGGTCAGGGTCCCGTCCGCGTGCCGGCTGAACCCGGCGATCGTGTTCGCGCCCGCCGTGCTGTCGTCGAGGTACACATACCCGGTGACCGGGGACGGGTGCTCCTGGGACGCGGACGCGGACGCGGCCGGGACAGCCAATGCGGCCGCCACGGCCGCGCCTGCCGCTGCGGTGAGCCACCGGCGGTTCGGCCGGCTCGCCTTCTCGTTCTCCTTGCTGCGGAGCCTCATGCTGATTCCTTCCCCGTCCCTCACGGGAGATGAGCTGGACACTTGTTTGGTCCGGCTCAGGGCATGGCACGTTACGCTCGGCCCGCCCACGTTCGCCTTTCGTAAGAATTTCCAGTGAGCGCACCGACGGGCACCGGGAAGCGCCAGCACCCGGGATTACCGTGAGGGGCTTGCGGGCAGAGGGCCGGCGGCCTCTGCCCGGAACCTGCGGGCGGAAGGCCCGGTGACAGTTCCCCAGGCACGGCAGTAATCCGCGAATGACGAGTCCCGAGCTCAATGACACGGTCTTCGGCGGGCATGGCCGGGTCCGCGGTCCAGCAGGCCTGCACCGGAGGAACCACCGCCCGTTCTGCTGAAAAGATCTCGATCCCGAACGGACGGTGGTTCCTCTACCCGGGCTTACCAGGGCCCGACAGCGGGCACGGCGGACGGGACGACGCGGTGGCGATCGCCAGTGAGGGGTTCACGCGGTTACGGTGATGACGTGCTTGCCGAGGGTGCCGCCGCGGCTGAACGCCTGGTGGGCGTCGGCGATGCCGGCCAGCGGGAAGACGCCGCTGACGACGGGGCGGAGCGCGCCCGAGGCGACGTACCCGGCGAGGTCGTCCAGGATGGCGGTGTCGGGGTTAGCGCTGAAGGTGCGGATGCGGCGGGACCCGTGAATGGCCGACAGGGCGATCGCCGCTAGGGCGGAGGCTGACAGCCCGGTGGTGACCATCCGGCCGTTCCTGGTCGAGCCGGCGCCGGTAGGATTCCAGGTCGGTGCCGGGGGTGTCGATGATCACGTCGAAGGTCCCGGTCTGCTCGGGGGTGGCGTCGTAGCCGAGGACCCGGTCGGCGCCAAGCTCGCCCAGGGCCTGCGCGTAGCGGTCGCGGGCCAGCGCGGTGACGTGGCCGCCCATCGCGTGCGCGAGCTGCACGGCGGCGGTGCCGACCCCGCCGGCCGCGCCGCGGACCAGGACCCGCTCTCCTGTTTCCAGGTGGGTGCTGTCGCGCAGCGCGATCAGCGCGGTCGTCCCCGCGACCACGAGCGAGGCCGCCTCGGCCGGGGTGAGGCCCGCCGGGGCGGGAGCGACGCGGTCGACGGGAACCGCGACGTACTCGGCGGCCGCGCCGGTGATATGCCGCTGCCGGGGGTGCACGGTGCCCCACACCCGGTCCCCGGCCCGGCAGCCGTCCACTGCGGGGCCGGCCTTGGCGACGACGCCGACGAAGTCCAGCCCGGTGCCGAGCGGGAACTTGCGGCCCGAGACCATCTTCAGCCCCCCGGAGCGGACGATCACGTCGTGTCCGTTGACGCTCGAGGCCTCTATCCGCACCAGCACCTCACCGCCACCGGGAGCCGGCCGTTCGACCTCGTTGACCTTGAGGACGTCGGGTGAGCCGTAGTGGTCGAGCTGGGCCGCTTTCATGCCTGGTTCCCTTCCCTCGTCTGCTGTTCCGGTTCCGATCCTGGACCAGGCGGCCGCGATGATGGTCGTTCGCCTTTTCCTGGGTCCGCCGGACCCACCCTTGCGGCCGCGCGATACTGGGGACAAGGCCACCGATTCCCGGCAAGACCTCGCAGAGTTCCTCAAAAACCGCCGGACCCGGGTACGGCCGCAGGACCTCGGACTGGAACCCGGCCCGCGGCGGCGCGTGGCCGGGCTGCGACGCGAGGAGCTCGCCCTGCTGGCCGGGGTAAGCACCGACTACTACCAGCGCATGGAACAGGGACGCGACGTACGGCCCTCCGGGCAGGTGCTCGACGCCATCGCCCGCGCCCTGCGGTTCACCCCCGAAGAATCCAGGCACCTGCACAACCTCGCCGCCGCCGCCTCCGCGCCGGCCCGGCAATCCCGGTACGGGCCGGAGGTAGTGCCCCCCACCACACTGCGGCTGCTGGTAACGATGAGCGGGCCCGCACTGGTTGTCGGCCGGTTCCTCGACGTGCTCGCCTGGAACCCGCTGGCCGGCGCGCTGCTCGGCGACTTCACCCGCCTGCCCGCCGAGGAGAGGAACATGCTGTTCCTGTTCCTGCACCCGCAGGCCGACCAGACCTGCCCGAACCGCAAGGCCACCGTCGCCGAGCTCACCGCGATGCTGCGCACCCAGGTCGCGGCCGAACCCGGCCACCCCCGCGCGGAAGACCTCATCGCCCGGCTCACCGCCGGCAGCCCGGAATTCGCCGGGCTGTGGGGCCGGCACGACGTCGGGGAGGCAACGCGCGGCCAGATGCGGATCAGCCACCCGCTGGTCGGAGAGTTGAACCTGGACTGGGACGCCTACCCCATGCCCGGCACCCCCGGCCCCGTTCTCATCGTCTTCACCAGCCCGCCCGGCGGGCCCGACGGGGAACGACTCAAGCGCCTCGCCGACATGCTGGACCAGGCCCGCCCGGCACCGGCTCCGACCCAGGCGAGCTAAGGGCGGTCCCGCCAGGACGCGGTCCGCGACCGGCGGCCCTTCGCCCCCCGCACCGGCCTGCCCGAGGCCGAGGTCACCGAAGACGAGGCGGTCACCTGGTACGCCCACGCCCGCGCTTACACCGAGGCCAAGTGGGCGAACCTCGCCCCGGTCTCGCGCCGGCCGGTCGCCGAGGCCCTGGTTACCGTCACCATCGCCCTCGGCAGGAAGGAGCCGGGCGCCCCCGACCCGAAGGTGCTGCGGCAGGCGCTGTTCTCTCGGGCGTTCAACCCCGCTACCCGCGACACCGCCCGCCGCCCCCCATCGCCGCCGCCCTCGACTGGGCCGAGCGCGCCTCGCTCCCGGTCACCGACCTGGAAGACACCGCGACCGTGCGGCTGGCGCTGGGTGCCTGCGCCGCGACTCTGGCCGGCAAGCCGGCGGCCGGGTCGACCCAGCGGCGCAAGCGGTCGGTGTTCTGCAACCCCCTCGGCTACGGCGTCGAACTCGGCCGCCTCGGCTCCAACCCGGTCGACCGGATCCAGTGGACCGCCCCCGGCCGTCGCCCAGAGTGTGGACCGGCGGGTCGTCGTCAGCCCCGCCCAGGCCGAGAACGAGGGCACCACGGCCGAGTTCACCGCCCAGCATGGCATCACCTTCCCCCTTGGCCACAGTGCCGACGTCCGCGTGGTCGCCGCCGTGACCGGTGCGTTCGTCAACGACGACCCGCTCTACCTGCCGTCCACCGGGTTCGTCCTCGACCCGCAGGGCCAGGTCGTGGTCAGCGCCTACTCCAGCGGCGCCATCGGGCGCCTGGTCCCCGAGGACGTGGCCGGCCTGGTCGGCTACCTCCGCCAGCACGCGGTGTCATGACCCCGCCACGGCGCCGGCCTGGCCGGGATCGCGTAACGGCGCGGCTGTAACTGCGCGGCCGTCCGGGGAGCGTCACGACCGTCGGCCTCAGGCCCGGGCCGACGGTCGGACGAACTTACGCTCATCACCCCGCGGTAAGGCCTGCCGCGGCTAGCCGCGCAGGCGCAGGTCGTCGAGGGCGTCGATGACCTGCTGGGGCTCAGTGCGGGTGCTGTAGTCGTGGTGGACGTCGATCCACCGCACGGCACGGCTTGAGTCCAGGATGACGGTCGCGGGCACGGGGAGGGTGACGGTGCCGTCGGCGTTGACGCCGGCCAGGTCGAGTCCGAGCCCGAGCTGGGCGGCGCGGGCCTCGTCGGACGGCTGGGTGAGGATGCCGAGGCGGCCGGCGATCGTGTTGCCGGGGTCGGAGAGGACGGCGTAGCCGAGGTCGTGCTTCTGCTGCATGGTCAGCGACCCGTCGGGGTGCTGGGGGCTGATCGCGATGAGCGGGATGCCGCGCTCGGTGAGCCGTGGCAGTAGCTGCTCCTGGTAGGCGGCCAGGGCGATGTTGCAGTAGGGGCACCAGGCGCCGCGGTAGAAGACCAGGACCGCGGTCTCGTCACCGGCTGCCGCGTACAGCGTGGTCGGCGCCCCGCTGGAGTCGAGCAGCGAGGCGTCGGGCAGCACGGTCCCGGCCTGGGCGACGCCGGCTGGAGTGACGGCGGCGAGCTCGGCCTGCTCGAGGGCGAACGCGGCTCCCGGGCCGCTCGGGTCCGCCTCCCGGGCGGCGTGCAGCTGGGCCACCTGCTCGGCGATCGTGGTCGTTGTGGTCATGGCGGTGCTCCCGTCGCTGGCTCCGGCTGGGGTGCCCGGCGTAGTGTCCTCGAGGGTTAGCGCCGCCTCAGGGCCCGGTCTTACCCGGGACGGGGAAACCACTGTCCGTTCCCCTTGCCGTTCCTGCTCTTGATCGTCCCGGGTCTGCTCTTCCCCGGGCTGGGCCCGGGGAAAGCGGAGCCGGACGGCGAGGGCGGCGGCGGACAGCAGGAACAGCAGCCCGGTCACGGCGAGCCAGTGCCGGAGGTAGGGGTTGAGCGGCAGGGTGGTGGTGGCGGGGAACCGGGCGGGCAGCCGGAGGATCAGCGGGAACCAGATCAGCAGCAGGATGCCGGACATGACGGCGGGGACGCGCAGGTAGTTGATCCACGGCCCGTCGGGCAGCCGGGTGGCCTTGTGCCGCAGGACCGCCTGGGCGGAGCGGTCGGCCAGCGTGTACAGCGGGAACAGCAGCAGGTCGTGGGCGATGACCGCGCCGACCAGCCACAGCGGTATGCCGATGAAGTTGGCCGGCAGCAGCTCGGCGGCGGCGTAGCCGGCCAGGGCGAGGCAGGCGAGCATGGTGAGAAGGTGCAGCGGCCCGGCACCGTACCAGCGGGACAAGCGGCTCATGATGAGCTCCGGAAGGTCAGGGCGGCGAGCCACTTGGTGTTGTGGACGCCGGGGCTGGCGGGCAGGATCACCCGGGCCGGGTAGCCGTGGTCGGGGGTCAGGTCGGCGCCGTTGACCCGCAGCGCCAGCAGCGAGTCCGGGTGCAGCACCTGCCCCGCGGACAGAACCACCTGGCTGAAGGCGCCGCCGCGTTCCAGCGACTGGACCAGGGCGCTGGCCGGCCGGTCGACGCCGGCCAGCCGGGCCAGGTCGCGCAGCCGCACCCCGGACCAGGCCTGGTCGCCGCTGGACCAGCCCTCGACGCAGGCGATCGGCAGGCTCGCCGTGTGCTGGGCCAGGCCGAGCAGGTCGCTCCGGCTCAGCGTCACCGGTCGCCGGCCGGGCCTGAGGTCGCCGGCCACGGTCAGCCGCCAGCTTTCTCCGGTCTGCGCCGGGCTGATGCCGGCGCTGGCGGCGGTCTGGTTGACCTGGAAGTCGTCGGGTGACCCGGGCTGCTGGCCGCGGGGGGCCAGCAGCGCGAGGCGGCGCAGCGGCCCGCCCGCCGACTGGCCCACGGTCAGCAGCGCCACCAGCGCCGACGCCGCGCCGGCGAACGCGAGGACGCCGCGCCGGGAGATGGTCGGCTCGGCCGGGCTGACGGGAGCCAGGTAGCCGGCCGTCTCCGGTTCCGGCCGGGTGGCGGCGCGGCCGGTGCGGAGCTCCTCGCGGAAGCTGCGGCTGCGCAGCGCCCGGATCATGACCGGCACCTTGAGGGTGACGTGGATGACCAGGCCGGCGATGAACACCCAGGCGCCGTAGAAGTGCAGCGGGTAGAAGGAGCCGGGGAAGGTGTACCAGGTCTGGATGTTCAAGATCCCGGTGGCGAACTCGAATACCGCCCCGCCGACCAGCAGGAACAGCGACCCCCGTTCGAGGGCGTGGGCGGGGGAGCGCAGCGGCGGCCACTCGAACAGCTTCGGCAGCACCGACCACAGCTTGAACAGCAGGACCGGGACCAGCGTCACCCCGAGGGTGACGTGGGTGCCCTGGTTGAGCTGGTACAGCCAGGACGGGCTGGCCGGCCAGGAGAACAGGTAGAACCCCAGGATGCCCTTGCCCGGGGTTAGGTCGTTGACCGGGCTGAGGTCCGGGTTGTAGGAGGCGTAGGACAGCAGGCCGGTCGCGAACATCACCGGGATGCCCGCCAGCAGGACCAGGCCGAGCACGGATGTCAGCCACGGGCCGCGGACCGGGCTGCGCCAGAACGACCGGCGGAACGGCCCCGGCGGCGGGCCGGGCGGGATCAGTGACTTCACGGGGCGCCCTCCTTCACTGTTCTGTCAAGCCAGCCGACGGCCTCGTTACAGGACCGGCGGCCGCCGCGGGGCAGCCACACGAAGCCCGGGCGTACCGCGGCCCCGTCGACCGGCCGGAACTCCCCCGCTGGCACGCCGGCCAGCAGGGGCTGCGGGCACCGCTGGTAGTACCGGCCAAGGGCGGGCGGGTAACCGTCAGGTACCCCAGGGTCGTCAGTGACGATGGCGCTGAACTGCCGGGCGGCGACCGCCCGGGCCGCGCTGCGCCGGAAGCGGTCCGCCGCACCCTGGCCCGAGGCCCGCAGCACGTCGTAGGCGGCATCCTGGTGGGCGACGGGGGCCTGCCCGGCCAGCAGGCTCAGGCCGGGATCGGCGGGGACCGCGACGGTCCCGCCGAGCGCCCGCAGGCCGGCGACCACCCGGGTGCCGACGGCGCGGTCGGCCGCGGAGGGGACCTGCTGAGCGGGGCGGAAGCCGACGCTGACCAGCAGCACCGTCTGGGCCAGGACAAGCACGGCGGGGGCCGCGAGTGCCCAGCGGGACACCCGGCGGTCGGGCGCGCACTCGCTGCCCGGCCGCCGGCCGCCCCCGAGCGAGAGGCCGGCGAGCAGGCAGACGGCAAGGTAGGCGGGAAGAACGTCGTTGATGCCGCCGCCGCTGTGCACCAGGGCGGCATAGCCTTCGACGGCCAGCGCCGCGCCGCCGGCCAGCAGCTCGCGGGGCACCCGGCGCGCGCCGAGCACGACGGCGGCGACCGCCAGGCCCAGCCCGGTCAGCAGGGCCGTCCAGAACCAGCCGAAGCTGGTGCCGTCCAGCGAGTGCTGGCCCATCAGCGCGAAGACGTAATACACGTACCAGCCGCCGCTGGCCAGCCCGAGCGCCAGCGTGCTCAGGCCGACCACAGCGGCCCAGGTGAGCGCGGCCACGGCAGCCAGCCGCCGGCGCGGCCCGGCCAGCAGCACGGCCAGCACGGCCACCCCCTCGGCCAGGCCGGTCTGCTTGGTCAGCGCCGCCGCGGCGAGCAGCGCCCCGGCAGTGACGGCACCCCGCCAGCCGTCCATCCGCCGGGCCGCGTACAGGCCGGCCAGGCTGAGCGCCAGGAACAGCGAGTCCACCCGGGCGACGTCGAACCACGTGCCGGTGGCGAAGTAGGTCGCGGCGAGCAGCCCGGCGGCGGCCGTCCCGGCCGCCGCGCTGCCCGTCTCTCGCCGCACCAGCCGGGCCAGGAGCCAGAAGCAGGCCAGCGACGACATGAGCGACACCAGCCGCAGCGTCAGGTAGGAGGCCCCGAGCAGCCGGGCCGCCGCCGCGCCTACGGCGAAGTACAGCGGCGGGTAGCCGTCGGGGACGTACCCCACGCCTGGCGCCGGGTACAACTGCTGGCCGGCCAGGATCCGGCGCACCTCGACCAGCGAGTTGCCCTCTAGCCACTCCAGGGCGAATGGGTAACCGATCCGGTTCGCCGCGACGTACAGGTAGGCGCCGAGCGCGGCCAGGCCGACCAGGGCCGCAACCTGCTGTGCGGCGCAGGCCGAGAACCGGCCAGGGGAGCCGGCCCGGGCGGTCGGCGGTCCTGGCCGGGCCGACGTGAAGATGCTGGTAGTCACGGTGGGTATTACAGCTACCTAACCAAACGGGCCACAAGTAACTGGCTGCTTACAAACTGAGGAGAACAGTCGGTGGTCGCGGGCGTGGCCGGAGTGCCCGGAGGCAGCCCCGGCCACGTCGCTGGCCTAGCTGATGGCGAGGCCGGCCGGGGTGGCTCCGACCCGGAGGGCGGCGGGGAAGCCGGGGACCTCGGCGAGGGTGCCGTCCGGGCCGATGGCGAAGGTGGCCACGGCCGCGGCGCGGCTCTCGTTGACGTACAGGTGCCGCCCGTCGGGGCTGATGGCGATCCAGCACGGGGCGGTCTGCTGGTCGGCGACCGGGGAGGCGCCGATGGGCGTGAGCGAGCCGACTGGCCCCCGAACGCAGATGCCCTGGACTCAGGTGCCCGGCTGGCGAGCGTGGCGGCCTGCGTACCGGGAGCGAGAACCCGCTCTGCCGTCGTGTCGGGGCGGCGGGCGTCTCCGCGAGCCGCGGAAACGGCTTGGCCCACATGTTCACCGTGGTCGGCCTGGGCTTGAGCAGCCGGCCCTGGTAGCTGTCGTCGGTGATGACCGCGTGTCCGGTGCAGAACTCGACGCCGCAGTCGTTCAGGTCGTTGCGCGCGTACACCGACATGGAACCGGACGCCAAGTGTCGCACCAGGTCATCACCGAGGACGCCCTCGCTCATGATGTGCGTCCGCAGCCGCATCAGCTCGTCGACGCCGTCCATGTGCACGCAGAAGTGAAACAGGACGGGCGCCCAGCGCGAGACGGCAGAACGGCTCGCGTCGGCCTGCCCGGAGATGACGGCCCTGGACGACCTGATCGGCTCCTTCACCCGCGGCCTCGAACTCGACATCAAGGCCGCCACCGCCGCGGTCACGCTCCCGCACCACAACGGCCGGACGGAAGGCGTCAACACGAAGACGAAAAGTTAAACGGGACATGTTCGGCCGCGCTGGCTTCGAATTCCTCCGCCACCGCATCCTGCTCGGATTCGGGCACTCACCGTCACCACCGGAAGTGCGACAGAGCTTTTGAAATTACAGTTCCCGGCTGGCCGGTCAGGCATGCGGGGGTCCCGGGGCGCCAGGTCGCCTTGGCGCCTCGGGACCCGGGACCCGCTGGGCTTACCCATTAACGTTGACGTCGAGGCTGACGACGGGGCAGTTGACGATGAATCCGCTGGAGCCGAACGGTGTGCCGCCCGGGAAACCGGTGGCGAGACCGCTGGTGACCTGCTGCAGGGCCGCCGAGAAGTCAGTCTGGCGGACGTTAAGGCCCTGCGAGACGGCCGCGGGCGTCCACGTCTCGAGGTGAACATCCCAGGCGGGGCTGTAGTCGAACAGTGCTCCTGGGTGTGGTACTTCCTGCAGGATATTGAGAGGGGCCTCCTGGTCCAGGATGGCTGCGTTCAGGCCCTGGCGCTGTGCGTTGCTGCTGCCGGTCTGGCCGTTGGTGAAGGCGATGAGCGACTCGCGGGAGCAGTTCGTCGCCGGGGTCGCCGCGTCGGAGCAGCCGGGTGAGGGCGCCATGTTCAGGTCGGGGGCGTAGGTAACGTCCTCGATCGTGGCCGCCGTCGGGTCGGAGGCGTCAAAGGATGCGTAGTGGACGCTTTCGTTGTCGTAGCACCCATCGGTCTCCCGGTAGCTCACGGTGCTGTTCTTGCTGCCGATGGAGACGACCTTGTCGGCCTGCCCGGTGGCGTTGGCGATCTGCGGGGCGTCGAGCACGACCGTCGCGTCCTTGAACACCACCTTTACCAGCGGGCTGTATCCTGGCTCGCCGATAGCTCCGGGCTGTGCGGTCAGCGGCGGGAAGCCGTGGGCGGAGGGAGTCAGGACGCGGGTCGGCGAGAAGTCGACCGAAGCCGGGAAGTTGATGCCGTTCCCGCTGCCGATCTGTGAGGCAGAGTTCTGGACGGCAGCTGTTCCTGCCGCCTGGGCGAGCTTGGGCGTGTAGTTGACGCCCAGTGCCCTTGCCACGCTCAGGCTGGAGGCGTCGGTGATGACGTAGTCCACGCTCCGACCCTGGCTGGTGCCCCGGTACAGCGGGTAGGTCACCGTGGTCGGGCCGGCGTTTTCCCTGAAGCTCGTCGGGCCCTGGACTGTGGGGGCTTCGAAGAACGAATTCGGGCCGAATACGACATGGTCGACGCCGATCTGGGCGAAGCACCGCGCCGGGAGCTGCGGTTGGCTCACGGCCTGCGCCGTCCCGGGCAGCAGCGCTATGGCCGCCCCTGCGGGCACCAGCACCGCCGCGGCCGCGATCGCGCGGACACGGCCGGCGCGGGAGATGAATCTAAAGACGCTAATGACTAACACTTCCTTCGGGCTGGCCAGGCGGCGGCGATGAGCACCTTTGCTTGTTCGCCGCCGCCCAGCTTGCTCGGGTTTGAGGTTCTTTCTGGTGGTCCGCCGTGTTCAGCGGCGGCTGAGGGGGGCCACCAGAGCGCTTGCCCTAGTGGCCCCGTGGAGAGCCGGCTTGCGGCTAAGTGCGTCAGGAGGAGGCGAAGGCGACGATCGGGCAGTTGACGATGAAGCCGCTGGCGGCGAACGTGGTGCCTTGCGCCGTGCCGTTGAATCCGACGACGGTTCCGTGGCTAGCGAGGTTCTGGATGGTGCCAAAGTCTGTCTGCACCGTCCGCTGGGCGACGGGCACCTGCCACTGGGTCAGGTGCACGTCCCACATTGGGCTGTAGCGGCCCTGGCTAGGGTTCCAGCGCAGCACGTTCTGCGGGGACAGCCCGTCGAGGAGGGCGGAGTTCAGGCCCTGCCGGTTCGGGTTCGTGGTGCCGGTCTGCCCGTTGGTGAAGGCGGCCAGGGAGGCTCGCGCCGACGCGGTGCTGTCGTCATTGAGGGATGGCAGGTTGTTAAGGGCCGGAGCGTAAGTCACGTGCTCGATAGCGGCTGCGGTCGGGTCCGAGGAGTCGAACGAGGCGTAGCGCAGTGCCTTGCCACCCTGGAATCCGCTGGTCTCCTTGTAGGTCACCGTCAGGTTCGTGAAGTCGATGCTGGTGACCTTGTTGGCCTCGCCGGTGCTGTTGGCCACCTGCGGGGCGTTCAGCACCACGCCATCGGGCATCTGGATCAGCGGGCTGTAGCCGGAGTCGCCTACCGCGGGCGGGTTCGCGGAGGCGGGCGGGAACCCGGTCGGCCCGGGAGTGAGCGAGAAACCCGGCGTCGGGCTGAAGTTGACGGTTGCGGGGAAGACGATCGTCCCGTCGCTGCTGATGGTGACCTTCTCCACGCCTGCGCTGCCGCGGGCGTTGGCCAGCTTCTGCGAGGTGTTGACTCCCATCGCCGCCGCGACCGAGCCGTCAGACGCGTCGGTGACGACGAAGTACACCGGCTGGCCGTGGCTGATCCCCTTGTGTAGCGGGAAATTGACCGTCCCGTCCGGGTGCTCCACCGCGCTCGTGATGAACTGCGTCCCCGAACCGCCGCCGCTGGCGGTTGACGCGCTGGCCGTCCCGGCCAGCGCGCCGGCCGGGGCGACGACGGCTGCAACCGCCGCGACGCCGACCGCTATCTTGAAAGACCTTGCCTTGAACAACCGCGAGCTTTCATGCGTCCTTGTCCTTCGTTGGCTCGAGTGCGGACAAGGACTTAGCAACGGGCAAGCGCGCGCTCTTACCTTGACTCTGTCGGGGAATCTTGGCTGCTGTCGCTAACTGACGGCTCGCCATGAGCGCAGTCGCTGGATTTCATGCTGGTCGGGGTACTTCTGGAAGGCCGTTGGCGGTCGCGGGGCGGTGCTCTCGTCTGGCGGCAGGTGGCTGAGGCGCTCGACGTTAACGGCGATGGCGGTCAGGACGTGCTGGAGGTGGGCTTTGGGCTGGCCCCGGTAGCGGCAGTGGCGCATGCCGTGGCCCGTGGGCGAACTCGCAGGCGGTCCGGACCGGGCAGGGCTGGCACTGCTTCTTGGTGAAGCGCACGACGATGAGCGGGGCAGCGTCGGGCGAGGAGGTGGGGTAGGGGCCGTGCCAGCCCTTGCTGACCTGGCCCTGCGGGCAGGTGACTTCCCGGCGGTCGAAGTCGATGCGGAAGTCGTCGCGGGCGTAGCCGTCCCGGTCGCGGTGCTGGCGGGTCGGGTTGCCGGGTAGCGGCCCGGTGAGGGTGACCTGGTCCCGGCGGGAGTAGCGGGCGGCCACGTCGTAGGGGGACACGATGCGGGCGGCCGAGGGCGGCAGGCCGGCGTCGTCGTCGCGCCAGCGCAGGCGCCCGGCGGCGTCCCAGTAGTAGTTCTGCACCACGACCTGCCGCAGGGCCTCCGCCTGCGGGCCGCGCAGCAGGTCAGGGTAGCTGGCGGCCAGGTGCCCGATCAGCCGGCGGGCGTCCGCCCCGGCGTCGTTCATCCTGGTCTTCGGCCGGGCCGGGTTCTTGCCGAGGCAAACCTGACGGCCGTAGCGGCGGCCCCAGTCGTCGTCGACCAGGCCGGTTCTTCTCGCGAACGAAACCACCCGACTCGCACGGTTCTGCTTCGGTCTTGCGCGAGCAGGTGAAGATCGGCCGGCCTAACCGCCCGTCGGCGCAGCGGCGGCTGAGGGGGCCACCAGCGCGCTTGCCCTGGTGGCTCCATGGAGGATCGGCTTGCGGCTAAGTGCGTCAGCCAGGGGCAGGGACCACGCTCTTGACGGCAAGTGCCCCGGCGAGCCGGCGCGAGTCGCCCTCGGCCCCTGAAGAGCCACGATGGCTGCTGCGTTCCTAGTGGTGGAGAACCCGCCTCAGGCGGTCGGCAGGCTACCGTTGGTGAACGATGTTGCCCTGGCGGTTACGGCACGGTACCCGTGACGACCGCGAGCAAGCCGTCAAAGTCCTCGCCGCACGGGCCGCAGGCACGCAGGTGCGCGGCGACGGACGGAAACCGGCGCTCGGCCGCCTCGGCGCCATCCGCAATGACTACATCGACGTAGATGTCCAGGGCTTCCATCGCCCGCTCGCATCCCACATCCTGCGGATCGGTCCGCAGGAACTCGTCGAGGACTTGCTGCCATCCGGTCATAGCGTCCCTCCTTCCGCATCCAGATAGTCGTGAGCTACCAGATGCGCACGGATCTTTCGTCGTGCATCGAACATTGTCTTATAGAGCGCGTTCCGCGTCGAACCCAGCTCCACGGCGAGCGCGTCCAGCGGGACCCCGTGCACGACGATGGCGACGAACACGCGGCGCTGCCGCTCGCTCAGCAGTTCGTTGACCGCCCAGCGCACCTCGGCGACCAGTTCCTGTGACTCGGCGTGGTGGGCGGGATCGGCACCGAATCTGTCCGGAAGCTGCTCCCACGCATCGCCGTGCATGGGGACGGGGGGGTTGCGCCAGTAGTGGCGGCCAAGCTTGGCCGACACCTCAAGTATGACGAACTTGTACGCCCATGTCGTAAAGCGGCTCTCGCCGCGGAACTGGTCCAGCTTGCGGGTGATCGCCAGCAGCGCGTCGTCCGCCGCCTGGTGGGCGAGGTCATCCTGTTCCTGGCCCTCGACAAGGGCAGCCAGGCTACGCCGCCGCAGTTCGGCCCGGGCAGCTCGCAGCAGCAGCTGATGCAGGCGAGCCAGCGCCGGCTCCCGCTCGGCCGGAACGGTCAGGCACCGGAGCCACTCACGCGACTCCTCATCCAAAGAGGCACGACCTCTCACGCTCGCCGCAGCCGTATCCTCCACCGAAGACATGCCCCGAGTCTAAGTGGCCCATAGCGGCCGCAGACCGGCAGTTGCCAGAAGGTAAGAACGTCGCTGGCGCGGGGGCTTTGACGCATGTCGCGATGTATCAAGCGGGCATAGCAGCCAGCGAACTTCTTGGCCTGGCGCATGAGTCGGCCAGCTATCGGGCGCTGCCGCGGGTGACCTTCACTGACCCCGAAGTCCGTGGGATCGGCCTCACCGAGGTCCAAGCGCGCGGCAGGGATGTCGCCGTGCGGACCGCGGTCTCGCAGATCCCGTCCTCGTCCCGGGGCTGGATGATTTACGCCTACCCGGCGTTCCATCGCGCCATCGAAGACGCCATCGCCCAGCTTTCCTTACGCCGCTCCCTGGTGAGTCGTAAGAAACTGGCCGCTGGTGACGCTATCGGTTGGATAGGGTCCACAACCCGCGATGATGACCCCGCCGAAAGGACATTGCTCCCATGACCGTGACACTCGGCATACTGGCGCTACTGCAGGCCCGCCCCGGCAAGGGCGGCGCGCTGGCGGAACTTCTCGAGGAGGCGCGCGAGCTGGCCGTCGCCGAAGAGGGCACCGTCAGCTGGTACGCGTTCAAGATCAGCGACACCAGCTACGGCATCTTCGACACCTTCGCCACTGACGACGCCCGTACCACACACATCAACGGCCAAATTCCGGCCGCCCTGGCCAAGGTGTCGGCCGATCTGCTGGCAAGCGACCCTGACATCCGCCTCATCGACGTCCTGGCGCTCAAGTAACGCACCGCCGGGTGATCAACGGCTGCCCAGAGCAGGCGACATGCGTCCGCTGAACGTCTCGTTTATCGGCTCCGGTACAGGCAGGTGGAGCATCGACCGGACCTATAACACCGAGTACCTGCAGGACTACCTGGCTAGCATCTCGGGTCCGATCGTCCTCGTCGGGCCCTCCTACGGCGGCGCGGTCATCACCGACGCCGCGACCGGCAACGCCAACGTCAAGGCCCTGGTCTACGACAATGCCTACATCCCGGCATTCGGCGAGAACGTCACCACGCTGAGCACGGCGCAGTCGGCGCTCGCGCCGGCGGTAAACGACCCGGCCTCGGTGTTCAAGCTGGTGCAGTACCCGCAGCCGCCGGCCCCCGGCGTCGTGGACACTTACCTGCTCCCGGGCGTCGCGTCCGACTTCGATGTCTCACGCGCGGAGCAGGCCCTGCTGACCGCCACGCAGAGCCCGACGTCGCTCGCGGCGCTAGGGCAGGCATCGACCGAGCCGGCCTGGAAGACCATTCCCTCCTGGGACGTGATCGGACGCCAGGACAAGATCATCCCGGAGGCCGCGCAGCTCATGATGGCGCACCGAGCCGGCTCGAGCATCACCGAGATCAGCTCATCACACGTCTCGCTGATCTCTCATCCCGCAGAGGTCGCCGCCGTCATCCTCAAGGCAGCCCGCGCGACGAGCTGCCCGCTGCGGGGCGCGGGCACGGCCAGCCGTAAGCCGCGCCCGACCCCGGGACCAGGAACCGGTACCTCTCGGAGCAGGTCGCTGAGCCCGGCCTGTGGAAACGGGCCGGGGCAGTCGAGGGTTCCGGACCCGCAGGCGAGAAGGCGGCGCGGGCGACGGGGGAGGGAGGTCGGCATAACCGCTTGCACCCCTGGTCCGTGGCGTAACCGCCCGTTCCGAGACCTTCAGGCCCCGGAATTCGGGGCGCACGGCGGACGGCGGCGGCCCGGAATCCGGTCTCGAAACGTATGAGTGCGGTCATCGACGGGTGGCCCGACTAGCGGACGGCGGCGGCCCGGAACAGCGCTTCGAAGCGCGTATCCGCTGGTCGGCGGGAGACTCTAGGAGGAGCGGCGGTCTGCAAAACCGTCGGCACAGCCCAATCAGCAATCCCTCCGGCGGCCTCGCCCGTGCATATATCGACAGTGATTGACGCGATGCTGGCGCGGGCGACCGCGCCGGACGGGAGATGAGCACGATGGGCAAGTCCAGGTTCAGCCGGATGTCGGGTCGCACCAAGGCGGCCGCCGGCGTTGGCGGCGGGCTGGCGGCGGCGCTGCTGATGGCGGCCTGCGGCAGCGCGGCCAGCAGCAGTACCGCGTCGTCCCCGAGCGGCAGCGCGAGTGCATCGGGCGCCGGCGCCGGCGCGTCCGGGGGCACGGTCATCAAGACCGCCTCGGCGTCCGGGAGCACGTTCCTGACCAACGGCTCGGGACGCGCGGTGTACCTGTGGGCGGCCGACACCGGCGACAAGTCGACCTGCAGCGGGGCCTGCGCCGGGGCGTGGCCGCCGGTGACCACCACCGGCACCGCCACCGCAGCGGGTGACGCCCACGCCAGCGACCTCGGGACGATCACCCGCTCCGACGGCACCAAGCAGGTGACCTACGACGGCCACCCGCTGTACTACTTCGCAGGCGACTCCGGCCCGGGCACCGCCACCGGGCAGGGCAGCGACAATTTCGGCGCCAAGTGGTGGCTGGTCGCCCCGACCGGCAGCGACGTCACCGCCACGGTGAGCTCGTTCACCGCAGCCGGAGCGGGCGCGGCTCCGGCGCTGTCGGCGCCCGCCTCGTCCCCGGCGTCGTCCAGCGCCGGCGGCGGCTGGTCCTGATCCGACGATGACGGAGTTCCTCGCCCGGGTGCCGGGCAGCGGGGCCGGCCGGACCCGGCCCGAGGGCGGCGCGCCGCCCTCGGGCCCTCGGGCCGGCCAGGCCGATCGGCCGGTGGGCGTAACTCCGCGGTCGCGGTCGTGTCGCTGGGCGGGCCGCTGGCGCTGACGGCGCTCTACGCGCCGTCGGTCGCGGGCGGGGCCGCCTCGTCGGCCGGGCTCGCGATGGTGCTGGCGGCGGCCGCCTGGGGCCCGCCCTGGCGCTGGCGGCGGGCGCGAGCGCGCTGGCCGTCTACGGCCTGTGGCGACGATCCAGACCGCTTCGTTCTCGCTGTGACCTCGTACGCTCTCAAGGAGTCGTCATGCTCACCCGATTCGAACCCATCATCAGCTTCCTGCTCAAGCGGCCGAACGCGCTGGCCTCACGGACCGCCCGGCTCGCGATCCTGGCGCTGGCCGCGGCCGGCGCGGCCTTCCTCATCTGGTCGTCCGTGATCCACCTGGAGCTGTGGGACGACGGCTACCGCGACATCAGCGTGATCGGGCCGCTCTTCCTGGTACAGGGCATCGTCGGCATCCTCCTCGCGGTGGCGATCGTCGCCCTGCGCTGGCTGGCGCTGCTGATCGCGGGCGTCGTCACCGGCGTCGCCACCGCCGTCGGCCTGCTGCTGAGCGTGCACGTGGGGCTGTTCGGCTACACCGAGAGCCTGGCGGTCCCCTACGCGACGCTGTCGCTGGCGGTCGAGTTCACCACCGCGTTCGTGCTGCTGCTGGCGGTCGCCGTGCTCGCGCTCACCCCGCGGGCCCGGCCGGCCGCCCGGCCAGCGGAGACGGCGGACATCATCGGCGGATAACGGAAATGCGTGAGTATCGTGAGTCGGGTGCCGAACCTGGCGGCGGAGTTCCGCGCGCGTTACCTGGCGACCAGGGTCGACTTCGACGCGAGCCCCAGGCCGTCGGCGGGCCCGCGACCGTCGACCCGCGCGTCCGCGCGGTGCTGACGGCCCTGTGCCTAGTCGTGCTGATCGGCCCGGCCGGCGCAGGCAAGTTCACTTTGGCCCGGGAGATGGCGGACAGCCCGCACCAGGTACTGAGCCTCAACGCGCTGCGCGCAGTGGTCTACGGGGACGAGAACGATCAGACGGCGACACCAGACGCGGCCGCCGCCCTCCACCTGCTGGCGGCGGCCCGGCTGCGGTGTCGCGGGCTCACCACGATCATCGACGCCACGTCACCTTGCCATAGCTCGTCCTGCGTCCGCCGACTAGCTCCAAGCGGTCGGCGCCCAGCGTCAGCCAGCTATTGATGCGTTCAATTCCCCGGTTCCCGCGCCGACGGCAGTTCAGGCGGAGTAAGCCGCGTGCGTGCTGGGTGATCATGAACATTGGTTGAGCTCTGGCACGGCAGCAGGTGACGTCATTCACGTGGGGTGAGGGCCTGCGGTGCTGCTGCGGTAGGGAGGCCCAGGCCGGCCAGGACGACGGTGACGTACCTGTCGCCGGCGGCTTGGTCGGTGGAACCGGAGGCGGATGCCGCGTGCTGGATACCGCACAGCAGCCTGAGGATGTCCTCGCCGGTCTTGATGGCCCGGGCCGCGCCGCGGTCTTGCGCCCGGGCCAGCAGCTGTGACACGCAGCCGCCCAGTTCGGCCTTGATCTGCGCGGTCTGGGCGCTTGTGCTGGTGGCGACGAGCACGGCGGCCAGGCCCGGTTCGGCGAGGGCCATGGCTGCGGCCTGCCGGATGAAGGCGGCGAGGTTGACGGCCGGGTCATCGGTCTGCCCAGGCGTGCGGGCGATGTCGATGAGCTCGCGGAGTCGGTCGGCAACGACGGCCTCCAGCAGGCTCTGTGAGGTCGGGAACTGCCGGTAGACCGTGCCGACGCCGACTCCTGTCCGGCGGGCCAGTTCGTTGAGGGGCGGCAGCGCCTCGCCGGCGGCGAGCGTGCGGCGGGCTTCCGACAGGACCCGTTCCCTGTTGCGGTCGGCGTCTGCGCGCATACGTCCTCCCTCCAGCCGGGCCGTCCCTTCCAGATAACTATCAAGTTAACCGGGCAGCCCACTCGGCCATCGGGCCGGTTCGTAAGTGGATAATTAATCCACTTACGAAGATAGGACTGACATGACCGTGGTCTTCGTGCACGGCGTCCCGGAGACGCCTGCCATCTGGAGCGGCGTCCGGGCCCGCATCGGCGTGCAGAGTGTGGCGCTGCGGCTACCGGGGTTCGGCCGCGAGCGGCCCGAGCGGCTGCGCGACAAGGACGGCTATGCGGACTGGCTCGCTGCCGAGCTGCGCGGGATCGGCGGCCCGGTCGATCTCGTCGGGCACGACTGGGGAGGGCACCTCGCCATGCGGGTGGTGACCGCCTTCGACGTTCCGGTGCGTACCTGGGTCAGCGACGTGGCCTACGGCTGGCTCCCTGGCTACGAGTGGCACCCGGCGGCGAAGGTGTGGCAGTCCGGCGCGGGTGAGGCGTCACTGGCGGGAATACGGCAGGGGACGCCTGGCACCTTCGGCGAGTTGCTCCAGCCGCGTGGCATGAGCCCGGAGCTCGCTAAGGAGATCGACGCCGGCCACGACGACACGATGGACGCAGCGATCCTTGCCCTTTACCGTTCGGCGGTGCCGAACTTGTACGCCGACTGGGGTCAGCAGATCACCGGGCCGACGGCGGTGCCCGGGCTCGTCGTCATCCCGGCCGGTGACCCGATGGGCGACGAGGCCGGCGATACCGAGGTGGCGCGGCGGCTCGGCGCCCGCGTCGAGCGGCTCGAGGGCCTTACCCACTACTGGATGCAGCAGGATCCAGACCGCGCGGCCGAGGTACTGCTCCGGTTCTGGGCCAACCCGCGAGGATGATGCTGCATCCCGTCGTCATCCCTGACCGGGAGAATCAGTAACCGCCAGGAGTTGCGGGCAGCACCAGGCGCTGCAGGAAGCGCATCCTCTCGACGTCCGAGCCCGCGTATGTGTCCATTCACGGTTGTGTCCAGTCCGGGGGTCCCCGGGGTGACCGTCGGCCGACCTAGCGGACGCGACGAAGGTAGGCGCCCGTGGGCACGCCCACGCCGGTCACTTCGTCGAAGCAGGGTTTTGGGCGGAGTGGGCACAATCGTGCTCTTGGGAACCTGCCCTTGGTGTACATACAGCTCCCACGTATCTGTGAAGAGCGGCTGCGCGCCTCTGCGGGGAAGCCGCCGTCGGGCAGGGTGTACCTGGTGATGTCGTGGAACGAGGGCGTGCCGTAGCGCTGATAGATCTCGGGATTGGCGAATCCCAGGCGACGGCCGGCCGCCTGCTGGGCCAACGCCTGCACTCCCGCGAACAGCGGGGCGGACAGGCTGGTGCCGCCGATCCTGTCTTCGGTATAGGTGGTGCCGTTGCCCGTCACGTCCGGCGGCTTGCCCCCGACCAGCATGCCCGTCCTGCGTCCATGGCGACGTCGGCGCCGACTCGATCGAGCGCTCTTGGCTTCCCTTCAGATGCAAGCCCCCTGACGAGCGGATCATGCATCAGACGGGATCACCGCCGGGTCTCTACAGGTCACAGAGCTGGCATCAAGACGAGCGGAACGTTGTTCCGGTAATTTCGCGACCTGCTGACCTGCGGTTTCTTGCCCAGCTGATGCAATTCCTGAGAGTTACCGCAGGAACCCGAACCGTCACAGCGCACTACCTGCACGCCAGGATGATCGAGCAGCCACTGCTCGACCAGGTCGGCGGTGCGGCCTGGCAGGGCATCGACGCGCCGCCCGGTCCTGGCGTCGATGAGCACGGTCGCATGGACCATGCCGCGGCGGAGCGCGAGGTCGATCCACCATCTTCGAGTGCACGTCCGAGATCCAGCGGATGCTCACCTTCCTCGATTCGGCGTCTTCTGGTCAACTCGGCGCGGGCAGGACAGGTCGATGTATTCCGTTCCGAGACGGTTGAGCGGGCCCCCGACCGCGGCGCGGATGTTCGCCGACCGGGGTCGAGCCGGTATCTCTTGCAGGAAGTCCAGCCCGGCAGCCCTGAACGGCCCGACCGGCGCGAACAGGCACCCGGCGATGACCACGCCAGGTCGCAGCGCGGCCGTGGCCACTGCTACGGCCCGCCGCCGGAGAACCCCCCGCGTCCTACCGGAGCCTCGCGCGCCTCTTGCTCGGCCGCGCGGACGACCAGCCACCTCGGACGACGGGCCCGGTCAGCGCGGCGAACGGGTCCGGCGGGGCAGCCTGACGAGGGCGATCAGGAAGCCGGCCATGGCGACGCCGGAGGCGGCCACCATACCGAGGTCGAGGCCGCTGGTGAACGCGGAGCGGGCCAGATGGGCGAGGAGCTGGCCGGTGCCGCCCGGCAGCCTCGCCGCGACCGCCAGCGCGTTGCCAATAGGGAATGTGCTGTCCGGTGAGGTTTTCTGCTTGCGGATTCTGCTTCCTGCCCCCCTGGCCTGCTTTTCACCGGCCGTGCGCGTGACAGGCTCACCAGGCTGCCTTCCTGCGGGCAGCCCGCCAGTGGCGTGTATTCGGCTTGACGATGGCGGCTGAGGTGAGCGTGCATTTCCCTGCGCATCCGTCCGCCCATTGCGGGTCGTCCTAGACGGGCGGAAAGGCGGTGCGCTGATGACTGGGGCGAAGGTTCGCGAGAGCGTGAAGGTTGCCGGGCTGGTGGAGCGGGCTCGGGTTGTCCGCGCGTTCGTGGGCGCGGTCCTCGGCCCGGGGCATCCCCTGCGGGGATGACGCTGTGCTCCTCGCGAGCGAGCTTTTCGCCAATAGTCTCCAGCACAGCGGCTCGGGTGTTCCCGGGAGACGGTCACTGTTACGGTGACGGCCCGCGCCGGCGCTGTCCGGGTGGAGGTCGCCGATCGCAGCGGCCCGGGGTGCCGGAGGTGCGCCCGGCCGGCGCTGACGCGGAAGACGGCCGAGGGCTCGAGCTCGTGGCCGGGCTCGCCGCGCGGTGGGGGTGGCAACGACGAGGCGCACGCATGGTGACCTGGTTTGAAATACAGGCCTTACTGCAGCCGATGCAACATTCCGCGGTGTCCGGTAAGGGCTTGAATTCGCCTGATGTGGAGGTGCCGGGATCGTGACACGCGGTGGTTTCGGGTTGCCGGGCCGTGCTGCTTAGGTCGTTACTCTCCATGCATCAATGTTGCGGCGGAGGCAACGGGAAGTTTGGCGCACTGGCCAGCCTGCTCGGCGTCCACATCCAGACCGCCGTCACCTGGGCAGCCACACCGGCCGCGACTGGACCTTGTACATCGCCGAGCGGATACGCAGCCCCGGGGATGCCCGGTAATCAGCGGGGCCGATGCCGGCCGGCTGGTCGTATTTGTCCATCGTGGCCAGCGTCGCTGTCGTCAGCCGGTGGAACTCGTGCCTTGGCGCGGCCGAGCAGGGACCGGCACTGGCCGGGATTGGTCTGGAAGGTCCGCCCGCCCGGGATCGTGCCGTATGCCTTGATGTGGGCACGGAGCAGTTTCGCGAGGTCGGGCGCGATGAAGATGGCGCGGGTCTAGCGGGCGACGCGGTACTCCAGCCGCGTTCCTGCCGGGCGGTGTTGAGCGGCGCTCAGAATTCCGATGCCGGGGCACTAGTGATGCCGGCACCGGGAACGGTGCATCTCGACCCGCACCCGGCGCCGTCCGAGGCGGAAACAGCCGCGATATCGCGCTCCGGCGGCGGCACAGCTGATCTGACTGTATATCAGACACTACAGAATCCCACGAATAATCTAAAGTGATAACTCCATGACTGGGGAGCAGCGGAACTATGGTTGAGGTGCATGTCACTTCGATCCGACTGCTCCAGGGCGTCCGCGAGAGGCCAATGTCCGATCACGGACGACCTGGCCACGTGCTGGTCGGCACCCAGCGAATCGACGAGGGCCTCCTGGTCAACGCTCAGGCCTCCTGATGCTTGCCCTCCGCGGACCGACTGGCCCCAGGGGATGCAGCTTCACTGGAATGTAGTGTCTGATACAGTTTCTGTTATGCGACGTGCGAATGGCTCCATCAATGAGGAACGGGCGGTCGGCGATGAGTGGCGCTTTGCCCCTGTTGAATCTCTGGACGGCGAGGAGGTCCGATGACGACGCTTGAGGGAGCGGCAGCCCTCGCCCGTCATGACCGCGGATTGGTCGTGATCTCGACGCTGCGAGCGAACGGTACGATCCAGGCGTCCCTTGTCAATGCCGGTGTGATCGCTCACCCCGCCTCGGGCGAGACCGTCCTGGGACTGATCACCGCTGGCCGGGTCAAGCTGGCCAACCTCCGCGCCCGTCCCCAGGTGACGGCAACCTTCCGCGACGGCTGGCAGTGGGCAGCGGTCGAGGGGCACGCTGATCTCATCGGGCCCGATGACCCCCAGCCGTGGCTTGATGCTGAAGGTCTACGGCGGCTCCGTCGCGAGATCTTCGCCGCTGCCGGCGGCGAGCATGACAACTGGGACGAGTACGACCGGGTCATGGCCGAGGAACGCAGGGCCGCCGTGCTCATCCGGCCGGATCGGATCTACGGCAACTGATGGCCGGCCGGGCAGTGAGACCACTCGCCACTGACCTCACCGAAGACGACTGCCTCAGACTCTCAACGATGCAAAGGAGAATGAAATGGCAACCTTCCCCGTCCCGCAAACGGGCATCCTGGTCACCCACTTCCTCGTGTCGGAGGATATCGCTCGCTCTCGTCGTTTCTACGCCGATGTCCTAGGCGGCGAAATCGTCCATGACAAACAACCCACGATTGTCGCTCTGGCGAACACCTGGATCATCATCAACGCGGGCGGTCCCCCCACCGAAGACAAGCCGACGGTAACGCTGGCTGCTCCCGACCCCGACACGACCAGCAGCTTCCTGAATGTGCGCGTCGCCGACATCCAAGAGATCTACGAAGACTGGAGTTCCAAAGGAGCCCTGTTCCTGACCCCGCCCATAGATCGCGGCCCAGAGATCCGCTGCTACGTGCGCGATCCCGACGGTCACCTGATCGAGGTCGGCCAGACCAAAGCTGGCTTCCTGGAGGAGCGTCCCTCGTCGGACTCTGCCGAGGCCCCCGTAGACAGCGGGACCAGCGAGCCGGC
The DNA here is from genome assembly GCA_963767685.1 of uncultured Actinomycetota bacterium. Classification (GTDB taxonomy): domain Bacteria; phylum Actinomycetota; class Actinomycetes; order Streptosporangiales; family Streptosporangiaceae; genus Trebonia. The sequence continues at coordinate 492,323 of CAVYEZ010000019.1, read as the reverse complement.
CCCGTGAGCGCGCACCCGCGGCAAGGTCGCCCGAAACAGCGACCAGTCCAAGGTACTCTTTGACGGCCTGCGCGGCGCGGCGTCGGGGCCGTATTTCCCGCGCGCAACATCCGGGCCCTTGACCGTGAATTCGGCAATTACGTATGCGCTCATGCGGATACTCCTGAGTTGGAGGAATTCTCGGGGCACTGCGCGGATGACCCTGGGCCGCTTGGGTCCGGCCGCGCGCAGATCCCCGTCTCATCCGGACGCACCGGCCGGTGCCGCCTAGCCCCTGGAGCTGATGCCGGGTCCGTCTTGATCAAAGCCGGACCCGCCGCCTTCCGGCTGCTCTAGCCAGCAGGCGCGACCTTGGAGTCGCGGGCGAGGAAGTCAATCCAGCGCTCGAGGCGGCGCCCCTCGCGGACCATCAACTCGGGATCGCGAAACGTGTTCGCGAGGAGCGCGATCCCCTCGTATGATGCCAGCAGGGCGAACGCCAGGTCGCGGGCATCGCGCCTGCCCATCGCCTTGAACTGCTGCTCGATCCAGGCGACCGGCATGTGCATGAGCTCTTTACAGGCCCGGGCAAGGTCGCTGTCTTGCTTGCCGAGTTCTGAGCACAGGCTCCCCCTCGGGCAGCCGTACAGCGCCACCCGATCGGGCTGCGACACCATCAGCCGGACAAGCTCCTTCAGGCGAGCCCTGGGGGTATGGTGCTGCTGCTCGAGCCGCGACAGCCGCTCACGGCCTTCCTTGGCGTAGGAGTCGATTACAGCGACGACGAGCTCGTCTTTGGACTTGAAGTAGTAGTAGACGTTGCCGAGCGGCACGTCGGAGGCCTCCGCGATATCCGCCAGGGTCGTGGCTTCGACTCCTTGGCGGTAAATCATTTCCCGCGTGCCGGCTACCAGGCGGTCTCGTTTCCCGGGGCCCTCTCTTGTCACAGAGGCAGCCATCGCTTGTCCTTTCCTGTGCCGGGCGGCGTCCGGCGGGACGGTGACTGAGCGGCGAGCTGGTCAAGCGCCTCGACCATGGACTCCGTGCTCGGCGTGAGCGTCGTCCCTGGGACTACGGCGTTCACCCGGACCCCTGGGATCCGAACTCGGCCGCCCGGACCTTAGTGAGCGAGTTGAAGCCCGCCTTGGCCACACCGTGGATGCCCATGCCCGGCACGCCGAAGACCGCCGCCATCGTCGAGACGTTGACGATGGCGCCCTGGCCCCTTTCAGTCATGAGGGGCGTCAGCTCGCCGACCAAGAAGTAGTGACCCTTCAAGTCGACGTCGAAAGTGGCCATTTCAGGATCCTTTCGTCGTTACCATTTCGAGGTAGTCGAACGCCGCAATTTCATGGTCGATGAATGGCAGGGCCGCCATCCCGCGCCAGGGCTTGAGTCTTTGCTCAGCCTGCTGGGGAATCCGGTGCATTTGATGCCGATCACCCAGCAAAAGGGACGGGCGCGTTCTCGTCGTCGCCCGTGCCAGGGGCCATGTAGGCGACACGCACGTTCGGCGCCCGTAGCGCGATCACCGCGGCGATCACGAGTACGATCCCCTGTCCGAGAACCGTGTGACACCTCAGAGTGACTCTCTGGTCCGGTCGGTTGCGCGTGACCGTCGACTGCCGCGTCAGCGTAAACAGGACAGATACCTCGAACGCCGCCGTGCAGGTGGATCCCGCGAGCACGTCGGACAGGTCACGGTTGCGCATTCCAATCGCGACGAGAGATCTCAACACCGGGTACGCCGGCGCGCGGTCCGAGCCGCGGAGTCCCGGGCGGGACACGCGAGCAGCCACCTGACCGACAGTGCCCGGGGCAGGGTGCGGGGCTGGCCCTACCCCCCTCGTGCCGGTAGGGCTCTTGCATGTCGGTCAGCTCGGGGGTATCAGCACGACGCGACCGCGAACGGAACCTGATTGGCTTTGTTCGTGTACGAGCGGCGTCTCATCGAGCGGACGCCGGTCACTGATGTCGAGGAGCAACGCTCCCGCCTCGACCTGCTTGACGATCTCAGTCAACTGGGCGTTATCGCTGCGGACGCCGAAAGACACGACCCGCACGTCTCGCTCGGGGTACTCCACTCCCGGCGGAACCGAGACGAGGATGCCACCCGGTTTGGTGATGTCGAGCAGCGCAACGGAGTCGTCTTTTGAGCCATGGACCAAGTTGACGACGAGATCGACCGGTTCGCGCACGGCGTCGCTGATCTTCGCCGTGGTGTAGTCGATGACCTCGTCTGCGCCGAAGGAACGGACCGTCTCGGCGCTGCGTGCACTGGCCGTGGCGATGACGGTTGCCCCGGCCTGCTTCGCCAGCTGGACCACGAAGCCGCCCACGCCGCCGCCAGCTCCGTTGACGAGGACCCTCTGCCCCGACGTGAGTTCGCCGTGCTCGAACAGTGCCTGCCAGGCCGTCAGCGCGGCGACGGGAATCGCGGCGGCGTCTGCCAGAGCAACGTTGCCCGGTGCCGGCACCAGAACAGCCGCGGGGGCAGCGACAAACTCGGCTGCCGCGCCCGGTCCGGCCATGGGCATGAACCCGATCACCGTATCGCCGACTGCCGGCATTTCGACGCCTTCGCCTTGCTCGACCACGGTCCCGGCCAGATCGAGACCGATCGTCTGCGGGAAAGTCACCGGGTAGATCTGGTGGAGGGCCCCCACCCGGAACCCGATGTCGACCGGGTTGAACGCGGTGCCCGCGACTTGAACCAGCACCTCGCCCGGACCGGGCCGCGGCCGGTCGACATCCTCGTAACGCAGCACCTCGATGCCGCCGTACTCATGGAAACGGACTGCTTTCATTGTGTTCCTTCCTGACCGGCGCCGGGGACTTCGCGCGCCTGTTGAGTCGCATCGCCTGTTCGACGAGCGGTGTGCTCTGAACTCGAACTATGTATTCCAGGTGTCCGCTTTAAGGCATCCGGGCCGGTCGGCGTTACGTCGCCATTCGGCCCCCATCGACCGCGAGGGTGACGCCGTGCACGAAGCTGGCATCGTCACTGGCGAGGAAGACGATCGCCGAGGCGAGCTCCTCGGGTTCGGCATGCGGCCCGGCCGGTGCCAGGGCTGCGATCTTGTTCGCCATGTCCTCGCCGACGTCTGTAATCCTTGGGGCAGGGGTCGGGCCGGTGCGACGGCGTTCACGCGGACTCCGCGGCCGCGGGCGGCGTGAGCCAACGCTGCCGCCCTGCCGATCCCGCTTGTTGAGCCGGTCACGAGCGCGGTCCGGTTCGTGAGGTCGTTCATGAAGCTTCCTCTCATGCCGCTGGGGCAAGGCGGGGCTCTTGCGGATCCGTCTGAGCGAGCTGTCGTTCTCACTGTCCAGGGTCTTGTAAACCTGGGCGGAGGCCGTAGTTCGCAACAACGAGCCGGACGGCGTAATTCAGCAAGGGCGAGCGGCAGGCCTCCCATCCGAGCCGGTTCGAGTCCTGTTCAAAACGGCTTGAGGAGGCGGCGCCGGAGCGTCGATCAGCCGGCGACGGGGGCGGGGACGCCCGCATCGTCGTCCGCGCCAACGGCCATGTCGGTGGCGCGCACGTTGGGCGCCCGTAGTGCGATAGCCGCAGCGACCACAAGCGCGATGCTGGCGCCGAACAGTCCTCGCTGGAAGCCGAGTGTGAGCGCCTCGGAATGTGGGGTGTGTGTTGCTAGTAGGTGGCTGGTCCGGCTCGTGGCGATGGAGACGAAGATTGCAAGCCCCAGGGCGGACCCGAGCTGGAAGGATGCGGTGATCAGCGAAGCTGCAAGACCAGCTTTGTTGGCCGGCACGCCCCCGTTGGCTGCGTGCGTAACGCCCACCATCGTCAAGCCCAGACCGGCTCCCATGATCATCATTCCCGGAAGGACATCTGGGGCATAGGTGCCGTGCACAGTTACCCGGGAAAGCAGGAACACTCCTGCGGCGCCCAGCAGGGCCCCCGTAACGATGAGCGGCCGGGTGCCGATCATCGGGATACCCTTCGTCGCTACGCCTGCTCCGATTCCAATGGCCACCGTCAGCGGCAGGTAGCACAGACCAGTCTTGATTGCCGAGTAGCCGAGCACGTCCTGCATGTAGAGCGTGATGACGAAGAACATCGTGTAGAAGGCGGCCCACGCCAGAACCTGGGTGACGTCGGCTTCCCAGAGGCCCTTGATCTTGAACATCGCCAGAGGCACGAGTGGATTGTCATGACGCTGCTCATTGACCAGGAACAGGGCGATGAGCACGGCGGCGCCGGCGAGTTCCCCGATGGTGCGGGCTGAGCCCCAGCCAACGGTAGGGGCCTGCACCAAGACGTAGACCAACAGGAGCATGCCGCCAGTGATCAGACCAGCTCCGACCGAGTCGAACTCTCGGACGGGCGGTGCCTTCGGCCGCTCGGCGTCGAGGAGCCGAAACGCAGCCACGAGGATGACCGCGACAATCGGCAGGTTGACGAAGAACACCCACCGCCAACTCACCTCGGACGTGAGCAGGCCACCGAAGAACGCGCCGGAAGCGCCCGCCATGCCGGCCATACCGCCCCAAGCACCGATTGCCTTGTTCCGATCACTGTGGGTGTGGAAGGACGTCGTCAGGGTGGACAGCGCCGCGGGGGTCATCAACGCTGCGCTCACCCCCTGAACCAGCCTCCCTGCGATCAGTACCCCTTCGTTGCCTGCCAGACCGCATACGAGCGACGTGACGCCGAACAGGGCCGTACCGGCAACGAGCAAGCGCCGCCGGCCGAGCAAGTCAGCCAAGCGGCCGCCGAGCAGCAGGAACCCGCCGTAGGTGAGCAGGTAGGCGCTCGCCACCCACTGCAGGTTCTGGACCGATGGGTGCAGATGTGCCTGAATCTGCGGCAGCGCCACGTTCACGATGGACGCATCGAGAAGGTCCATGAACGCGACCGCGCACAGCAAGGCGAGGGTGAGCTTGCCGCGAGGCGTTCCAAGGAAGGACGGGGGGGCAGATGTTGCCGGTTGGCTTTCCATTGCAGAAGCCTTCCTGATTAGTAAGTTGACTAACTACGGCATGAGACCGAGAGTTCGTGGACGGGAAGCGACGTCGAGCTCGTTGAGTGCCTCGCGTCAGCCGGCTGCCCGGGTTCCCTCCACGATGCGGGCGGGCTGGCCGGACCGCTTGCCGGCCTGCTGGCGGCGGGCGGCGCGCTCACGGGCTCTGTTCTTTTGTCCTCGATGTTGACGATGGCCAGCCACAGGCTCGCTACCGGGCCGCTCGTGGTACTCGTGGTTTTCGTAGAGGGGACGGCGAGCGTTTCGTTGACCAGGCCTCCTGGGGGCTGCGCCGTGACTTCGCAGGATGCTCGGACAGCAGCACTCAGTCGGACGGCGGGCGCAGTCGGACTAGGCAAATCAGTCGATGACGGCGATGGCCTCGATCTCGACGAGGTGGTCGGGCGTGAACAGTGCGGCGACGCCGATGAGTGTGCCTGGGGCGAGCAGAGTGACCCCGAGTTTCGCGCAGGCGCGGGCCCGGCCTTCTTGGACTAGGGGCATCTTGTCGACGGTCCAGCCGGCAATGTAGGTGGTTAGTTTCGCGACGTTATCGAAGGTGCCGCCGGCCTCGCCGACGGCAGCGGCGACGTTGAGGTAACACTGTTCCACCTGCGCGGCAAGGTCACCTTTGCCGACCAGAGCTCCGTCGGCGTCCCAGGCGACCTGGCCGGCCATAAACACAAGCTTCGATCCGGTGGCGATCGCCACCTGCCGGAAGAAGTCAACCTTTGGCAGCGCTTCGGGGTTGGTCAGGGTAATAGCCATGCTGACTCCTTATTCCTGTTGTCGTGTTGTCGGTTGCGGAAGTTCATTGGTTTGGATACGGACATTGGAGCACGCAGGACTACGTGAATGGCTTTAGGTGATGAAGCGGTGGATGGCCTCGTTGGCGTGGTTCTGGAAGGACGGGTTGGCCAGGTCGGGGAAGATGTCCGCCTGGTCGGCCAGGGGGCCGGTGAGCTTGTTGGCCGCGCTGGCGTAGAACACGCCGCTGGACAGGGTCGGGTCGGTGACGCCGTCGACCAGTCGCCTCGCGCCCACCTCGAGTTTGTGGGAGATCCCCAGGGCGGGACCCACGGTGGGTAGGACGTACTTGGCCGCCAGGCGCAGCGGCAGCTTGAAGTCGTTGGGGCCGGAGGTGCCGGAGGTGCTGCCGGGGCTCACGGTGATGAGCCGGCGGCCGGGGTGCTGGCGGGCCAGGTAGGCCATCCAGAGGGCCGCGATGTACTTGACCTGCCCGAAGGCTAGGTTGAGGTCAGTTTTGCGGCCGGCGAAGTAGCTGCCGTCGATGACGGTGGCGAGCTCGTCGGCGGAGGTCGAGACGAACGACGGCCGTTTCATCCGCAGCTTCGGGACTCCCCTGGCTGCCTCGCTTCCGGCGTAGACCGCCACCTCGCCAAGCCGGTCCTCCTTCAGGAGGACCTCGAGGAGGACGGCGTGGCCGAGGACGTTCGTCGCGAACACGGTAGTGACCCCGTCGGCGGTCAGGTCCAGGGCCGTCTTGCCGCCGACTGTGCCGGCGTTCATGACCAGCGCGTCGAGGGATCCGCTGACGCCCGCAAGGCCGGCGCGGACCGAGCCCAGATCGGCGACGTCCATGACAATGATGTCGAAGATGCGCCGGCCGGTCGCGGCTTCGAGCTCGGCCTTGGCCGTTATCGCCCGGCCTCGGTTCCGGCACGCCAGGTAGATGCGGGCCGTGTCGGGACGCAGTGCCAGTTGCCGGGCCACGTCCTTGCCGATCCCGGCGTTGGCGCCCGTGATCAGCACGGTCTTTCCGGGGAGTGCGCTCATCGTGATTCCCTCTCGTCTTCTGCGGGGCCGGCCAGGCGGGACTGCTCTTGCCGGGCTTGCGTGCGCTGGCGCTCCCGGGTTTCCTCGCCGGGTACGCGCCCCGGCCCGGGCGGCAGCGTGGTGACTCGCCGGATCTTCATGTGACTCCGTCTCCTCAGCGACTAGTTAGGCGGTCCCGGTGCAGGCTGGCCAGACACGGTGAAGCAGGACGTCGGACCGACTTTTTTGTATCAGTCGCTACAGTCTTGCGTGTATGATCTGAAGTGTCAAATCCATGGTTGCGCCGCACAGCAGCTAGAATCGGTGCATGTCGTCTCTATATGGCTGGTGCAGAGGATCCGAGGTGAGTCAGTGGCCGGTCGCGGAACGAACGAGTTGGCTGTGAGGCAGCGCAGGCTCACCCCCAAGGGGCGGGCCACCCGGGACCGGATCGTCTCGGTGGCGGCGGAGCTGATGTTCGAGCACGGCGTTGCCGGCACGAGCCTCGGCGATGTCCAGAAGGCGGCCGGCGTCGGCGCCTCGCAGGTCTACCACTACTTCGAGGACAAGCAGTCCCTGATCAGGGCCGTCATCGCGTACCGCACCGAAGCCATCCTCGGAACGGTGCGACCGCAGCTCGGCCGGCTGGACAGCATGGAAGCCCTGCGAGCCTGGCGGGACCTGCTAGTGACCAACCTGCGCCAGAACAACTGCGAAGGGGGCTGCCCCCTCGGGTCGCTGGTCGGGGAACTGGCGGAGGGCTTCCCTGATTGCCGGGCTGACCTCGCCGGGGGATTCGACCAGTGGGAGGCGGCGGTCCGCGACGGCCTTGAGGCCATGTACGACCGCGGGGACCTCCGCCGCAAGGCCGACCCTGGCCGCCTGGCTGTCGCGCTCCTGGCCGCGGTCGAAGGCGGGACCCTGCTCGCGCAGCTGCACCGCGACCCCGCTCCCCTCGAAACCGCGCTGGACGAGGTACTCGACCGGATCGAGGACCTCAGGCCCCGCCGGGCCCAGCCCCGCCTGTAGGCGCAGTGACGCTCCCGTTGATCCCCGCAACTCGCCGGCTGACCGGAAGACGATCTCCGCAGCGCTTCCGCGTTGGAGCCACTGCTGCATAGGAAGCACACAAAAATAGAGTAAATGATACAGTTTATGGTGTGACCCCACGCAGTGACCGGTTGATGGGAACCGCTAAAGCGGTGCGGGACTCATTCCTTCCCCGGACGCGCTGCAGCCGCGTTCATAATCGAATCGGGCGTCTTCGCCCGGTACCTCTTCCTCAGCTTCTACATGCAGAAAGACCGCCGGTACATTCCGTTCGTGGGCGTCCGTGAGCGTCCGTGAGGGCGTGCGGCGCGCCGACAATGCCGACTTCCGGCAGTGGCTGGTCTTCTTCGGCCTGACGACCGGCGGGACCGTGCTCGTCATCGCCTTGGAACCGGCGGGCAGCCCACCCTCGGCCGCGACGGCCGCTGCGATCGTCGGCGCCGTTCAGCTCGTCTACTGGCTTTTCGCCCGACCCTCCCGGGCCGGGCCTCACACGGACGAACGGCGTGCCTGGCTGTTCGCCGTAACCGCAATGGTCGGCATCCCGATCGCTGTGACCCTCAACTCCTGGGCGGCGCTGGCCCTCCTCGCGATCTCTCCCGAGATCTTCCTGCTGCTCACCCCGGGGCCGACGGCAGGCGTCATCGTGGCGCTCAACCTCACGTCGCTCGGCGTGCGCTTGCTGGCCAAGCCGCTCGCCCCTTCTGACCTCGGCCAGCGCTTCGGCGGCACCGCGCTGGTCATCGCGCTGTCTCTCTTCTACGCCAACTGGATCCATGCTCTCATGCGGCAGAGCCGGGAACGGCAGCGGCTGATCGACGAACTGCGCGAGCAGGAGGCGGAGATCACGGCGCTGTCCGCAGAGCGGGGCGCGGCGCACGAGCGCGCCCGCATCGCGCGCGAGATGCACGACACCCTCGCCCAGGGCTTCACCTCGATCATCACCCTCGGGCACGCGGTCCAGGGCGAGCTCGGCACCGATCTCGCCCTGGCCCGCCGTCACGTCGAGCTGATCACGGTGACCGCGCAGGAGAACTTGGCCGAGTCGCACCGGATCATCACCGCACTGAGCCCGTTGCGTCTCGAGGACCGTTCGCTGCCCCAGGCGCTCACCCGTGTCGCCACTAGATTCACCGCGGAGACCGGTCTCGACGCGGCGATCGAGGTTCGCGGGCCGGCTCGCGCGACGTCTCCTGCCGCTGAGGTCGTTGCGCTGCGCGTCGTGCAGGAAGCCCTCGCCAACGTGCGCAAGCACGCCAAGGCCGGCCACGTCAACGTCGCCGTCGAGTACGGGGCCGGCACCCTTACCGTGGAGGTCCGCGACGACGGCGCCGGCTTCGATCCGGCCGCGCCAACCGCCGGATTCGGCCTGAAGGGCCTGCGCTCGCGCGTCCTTGAGTCCGGCGGCGCCGTCCGCGTCTTCAGCTGGCCTGGAGCCGGCACGACCATCCGCGTGACGCTGCCGGCCGGGAATCCCCCGTGATCCGCCTGGTGCTCGCCGACGACCATCCCCTGGTGCGCGAAGGCATCAAGAGCATGCTTGCCGCGGACCCTGAGATAGAGGTCGTGGGCGAAGCGGCGAACGGTCCCGACAGCGTCGAACTCGCCCGGCGGCTGCACCCGGACCTCGTTCTCATGGACCTGAGGATGCCCGGCGGCGACGGCGTCGACGCCACCCGCGCGATCATCCGGGAAGGTGCCGCCCGCGTCGTCGTCCTCACCACGTACGAGACCGACCAGGACATCCTTGCCGCCATCGCGGCCGGCGCATCGGGCTACCTCCTCAAAGACATCGAATCCGCGGCGCTCGCCCGCGCCGTGCACGCCGCCGCCAACGGGGAAACCGTTCTCGCGCCACGGGTCCAGGCCGCCCTCATGAGCCGCGTGCAGCGCCCGGCTGCCGCTCCGGTGCTCTCCCCCCAGGAACTCGCCGTCCTCGAGCACGCCGCGCAGGGCAAGACGAGCGCGGTGATAGGGGCGTCTCTGCATATCAGTGAGACGACCGTAAAAACCTACCTGAGCCGCGCATTCGACAAACTTGGCGTGTCCGATCGCACCTCGGCCGTACGCCGGGCCATCAAGCTCGGCCTGATCGACTGAGCGACGCCGGCCCAGCCTGCGTCTGCCTCAGGCAGACCGGCCGGAGCGTGGCACCGTGTCCTGCGATCGGAGGACATCAAGTCGGGCCGATCGCGGGACATCAAGCCGGGCCGTCCGCGCTCATTATTAGGCTGATCATTTGAGTTTATTAGTGCTCAAATGAGCATCGCTGGATGAAAGATGCGGAGCGCACGTGATGAAGCCGAAGCCTGCAGCCTTGAAGCGATCTCGCCGCGCGCTTTTCTACGCGGCCTTGATCGCGTGTGTCGTCGCGATGCTGGCCGGCGGGCTGGTCGCGGCGCCGGCCGGGCCGGCCAGGGCGGACCAGGCGGTCTCGACGGGCGGGCCGTACGCGATAACCAACCCGGGCGGTGACATGGTGGCCACCTACGATGCCGCCGGCGTCAACCCGGCTATCGCGAGCGACTTCCTGACCACGACGTGGCCGCAGGGCGTGGGGCTGTCCGCCGGGGCGTCGCTGAGCAGCCTGTTTCAGGCCACCTGGAAGGCGAACTCGGCTCTCAACGTCAGCCAGTCGGAGTTCCCCGATCCGCCTGCCTTCAGCGGCGGCTCGGCCACGGTAGCTTCCGATGGTTCCGGTGGAAGTGTCATCACGTTCGACATCCCCGCCGCCGACTTCCAGAACACAAGTTCACCCTTTTGGAACGGCGTGGCTGCCCAGATCAGCGGTGCCATTGCCGCCGTGGTGGGAGCTGGCTTGTGCGGGGGACTCATACTCGCGATAGGTGCCGGGGCGCTGGTTACGGGTCCTCCGGGCGCCCTGGTGCTGTCGGCCGTGGCCAAGGCGATCTGCGGCGGGGTCGGCGCCGCCTCCTGGACCTTCGTCGCCACGCTGGTCGGTGCCCATCTGGCCGGCACCCCGCTTAACCGCGACTTCTGGTCGGGGATTGCCGGTGCCACGCTGGCGGCCTTCGTCGGCGGCGCGGTCATCGGTGCCGTCTTGACGCCGGTCGTCGAAAAAGTCTTCACCGTCGTACTAAAAGGCGTAGGTAATGCGCTCGTGAGCATAACCAAGTTCCTGCAATCGTGGCTCGGGAAGGGGTACGCCGCTTTCATCGCCTCCGTCCAGAGGTTCTGGGGCTGGGTGACGCAGCTGTTCCGGAGCCTCTGGCCCGGCGCCGCTACGCGGGCGGGGGCGGTGCCGCCGGCCGCTGGCGGGCGGTTCGAGCTGCTGCCGGTTCCTGATACGGGCGCGCCGTTCGCCGTGCCGCTTTGCCTGGACGCCTACGGGGCGTCGGGGGGAGAAGCGTCCCCGGGGCAGGTCGTGGCGGTCAACTCGTGCAACGGCACCGAGAACCAGGAGTTCGACTACTACTCCGACGGCATGGTCTCGGACTACGGGATGTGCCTGTCTCCCGGCGGGGGCACCTCGTCGCTCGGGACCCCCCTCCTCACCCTGGAACCGTGCACCGGCGCCACGAACCAGCAGTGGATTCAGTCCGGCGCGGCGCTGGTCAACCAGGGCGGCGGCGGCTGCCTGGACGACCCCAACCTCAACACCACCCCCGGCACCCAGCTGGACCTCTACCCCTGCAACGGCTCTGCGGCCCAGAACTGGCAGAAACCAGCTCCTGAGCCCTGCGACATCTACGGCGCCGGCGGCACCGGGTGCGTGGCCGCGTACAGCACGACGCGGGCGCTGTACGCGGACTACGGCGGCCCGCTCTACCAGGTCAAGCGGGCGTCGGACGGGACGACGGCGAATGTCGGGCTGCTGCAGGGGGGCGGCGACGTGAACGCGGCGGCGCAGGACAGCTTCTGCACGGGCACCACGTGCGTCATCACCGAGATCTACGACCAGTCACCGCTGGGCAACAACCTCACGATCGAAGGGGCCGGCGGGGCCGGCGGGGCGGACGTGGGCGCGAACGCCACCGCGCTGCCGATCACGGTGGGCGGCAACAAGGCCTACGGCGTGGACATCGAGGCGGGGACCGGGTACCGGGACGACGCGACCCTGGGGGTTGCGACGAACGGCGAGCCCGAGGGCATGTACATGGTGGCCAGCGGCACCCACGTCAACTCCGGCTGCTGCTTCGACTTCGGCAACGTCGAGGCCAACAACCATGACAACGGCGACGCGCGCATGGACGCGGTCAACCTCAGCACCACGTGCTTTAACGGCGGGACGTGCAGCGGGAACGGCCCCTGGGTGCAGGCCGACCTGGAGAATGGCCTGTTCATGGGGTCGACCTACACGAACACGGCCAATAAGGGCAACAGCACCCCGTTCGTCACCGCCATGCTCAGCAACACCGGGCAGAGCACGTTCGCCCTCTCGGGCGGCGACTCGACGTCCGGCGGGTTGTCGCAATGGTACGACGGGGCTCTCCCGTCCGGTTACGCGCCGATGAAGCAGGAAGGCGGGATCGTGCTCGGCACCGGCGGCGATAACAGCAACTCCTCCATCGGCTCGTGGTTCGAGGGCGTGATGACGGCGGGTGCCCCCAGCCAGGCCACCAACAGCGCGGTTCAGGCGAATATCGTCGCCGCGAAGTACACCGGGACCACCAACCCGGCCGGCGGCAGCGGCGGCAGCGGCGCCAGCGGCGCGGCCCCCAGCGCGGCGGGCCAGGCGGTGGTGCACACCGCGGGCGCGACCGGCGCCGCGGCCAGCGGCTACTCCAGCGTGTACACGGTGGACTCGGCTAACGGGCACCTGCAGGAGACCTACCTGCCCTCGATGGGCGCCGCCTGGGTCAGCCAGGACCTGACCGTCAAGTACGGCACCCCGGCGGTGATGCCGGGCACCGAGCCGGTGGCGCTCGTGCACTGCGGCTACACCAGCGTGTACACGGTCGACGCGGCCAACGGCGACCTGCAGGAGACCTACCTGCCCGCCATCGGCGGGCCCTGGACAACCCAGGACCTGTCGGCCAAGTACGGCACCCCGCCAACCAGCCAGACGCCGACCGCAGTCGTGCACTCGGCCGGAGCGACCGGCTCGGCCGCCGCCTGCGGCTTCACCAGCGTCTACACCGTCAACCGGAACGGTGACCTGCAGGAGACCTACCTGACCGTCCTTGGCGCCAGCTGGGTCACCCAGGACCTGTCGAAGAACTACGGCACCCCGGCCCTGCTGGCCGGGACGTCCCCGGTCGCCCTGGTGCACTGCGGCTACACCAGCGTCTACACCGTCGACGGCAACGACCAGGTGCAGGAGACCTACCTGCCGGCCATCGGCAGGCCCTGGACCACGCAGAACCTGTCGGTGAACTACGGGACGCCGACCACGACGGTGACACCGACGGCGGTGGTGCACTCCGCCGGGGCGACCGGCTCGGCCGCCGCCTGCGGCTTCACCAGCGTCTACACCATCGACCAGGCCAACCAGCACCTGCAGGAGACCTACCTGACCGTCCTCGGCGCCGCCTGGACAACCCAGGACCTGTCGGCGAACTACGGCACCCCGGCGGTAGCGCCGGGCACGGCACCCGTGGCGCTGGTGCACGTGAACTACACCAGCGTCTACACCGTGAACCAGGGCAGCGGCGACCTGCAGGAGACCTACCTGCCGGCCATCGGCGCCGCCTGGCACAGCCAGAACCTGACCACCACCTACGGCACCCCGCAGACCGACCAGACCCCCGTCGTGCTGCTGCACCCGGACACGAGCGGGAACCTGGACTGGACCAGCGTCTACACGGTCGACGAGTTCAACGCCCACCTGCAGGAGACCTACCTGCCCAACACCGGGTTTCCCGGTGATCCCTGGGTCACCCAGGACCTGACGGCCAAGTACGGCGCCCCGCCGGTGTACGTGCAGCAGGGGGCGGCGGCGGGCTGGTCGGTGGTTCATGACGGGTACACCAGCGCCTACACCGTCAATGCGTCGAACGGGGACCTGAATGAGAGCTACCTGCCGGCGATGGGCCAGTCGTGGGTCTCGCAGGACCTGTCGGCGAACTACCATGCCCCGGCGGTGAAGGAGGGGACGGTGCCGGTCGCGCTCTATCACGACGGGTACACCAGCGTGTACACCGTCGACGCGGCCAGCCGTGACCTGCAGGAGACCTACCTGCCAGGGGCGGCGCAGACCGGTGTCGGGTGGAACACCCAGGACCTGACCGCGCAAGTGAATACGCCGCCGGTGGCGGTGGGGTCGTCGCCGGCAGCGGCGTTCCATGACGGGTACGTCAGCGTGTACACCGTCGGTTCCGTCAGCGGCGCCCTGGAGGAGACCTACCTGCCGGCCGCGGGGTTCCCCGGTGACCCGTGGCAGACCCAGAGCCTGTCGGCCAAGTACGGCACCCCGGCGGTGATGACCGGGACGTCGCCGGTCGCGGTCGTCCACGACGGGTACGTCAGCGTGTACACGATCGATGCGGGGGACAGCACGCACGCTCAGGGTGACTTGCAGGAGACCTTCCTGCCGTTCATAGGCGCCGGGTGGCTGACCCAGGACCTGTCGACGGAGTTCGGCACCCCCCCGAGTCACGTCACTCCGGCCGCGGTGTTCCATGACGGGTACACCAGCGTGTACACCGTCGGCAGCCAGGGCGACCTGCAGGAGACGTTCCTGCCGGCGCTGGGCGGCGGGTGGCTGACCCAGGACCTGACCGCGGGCTCGGGGGTGCCGAAGGCGCTCAACGTCGCGCCGACGGCGCTTTATCACGACGGGTACACCAGCGTGTACTACCTCAGCAACCCCGGCGATCACCTGACGGAGGCATCCCTGTCGGCCATCAACGGTCAGCCCTGGCATTGGCAGGACATGTCGGCCAACTACGGGGTCCCGGCGTCGGTCCGGAGCCCCTCCGCGCTTGTCCACTACAACACCAGCGGCGCCCTGACCTGGGCCAGCGTCTACACCACCGATGCCTCAACCGGGGACCTGCGGGAGACCTACCTGCCCGATACCGGGTTCCCCGGCGACGGGTGGCTGACCCAGGACCTGTCGGCAAATTACCACACCCCGGCCGGTGAGCAGGGCGGCGGCAGCGTCCTGTACGCCCAGTCGTCGGCCAGCGAGGGCCTGGGCTACGACCGGATGATCCGGCTCGCCAACGCCGGGTCGGCCAACGGCACCCTGCTGGCCACCTTCGAGCACGGGAACGGCAACGGCACCGTCACCAACTACGTGATCCAGAAGAGCACCGACGACGGCGCCACCTGGTCCACCCTGTCCACCGTGCCCGGGGACGCGGGCTCCCTCGCGCCGTTCCTGTTCGAGTACCCGAAGCAGCTCGGCAGCTACCCGGCCGGGACGCTCATGCTCCTGGGGAACACCGTGAACGCCAGCAACACCGGGGCGGCCATCCGGGAGTGGCTCAGCACCGACCACGGCGCACACTGGACATACATCGGGGTGGTGCAGTCCTCTTCCGGCGGCGCGGGGGACGGGGTCTGGGAGCCGTTCGTCATGGTCGACAAGGCCGGGGACCTGGCGCTGTTCTTCTCCGACGAGCGGCAGCACGCCACCTACAGCCAGTTCCTCGGCGAGCTCGTCTCCGGCGACGGCGGCAACACCTGGGGCACCGGGCCGGGCGAGATCAAGGTGGTCGCCAGTTCCTTCCCGGCCGACCGGCCCGGCATGGCCACCGTCGCGCCGATCGGCTCGGGGGCCGGCGGGTACGCGCTGAGCTACGAGATGTGCGGACCGCAGGCCTGCAGCGTGCATGTCAAGATGTCCCCCGACGGCACCACCTGGGCATCGGACCCGGCGGGCACCCCGTCGGGCCCGGTGACGCTCGGCACCGTGGCCCAGACCAGCGACGGCCTCTTCCTGCAGGGCACCCCGGTGATCACCAGCGTCAACAACGGAGGCCCGGTCGGCAGCACCCTGTACCTGTCCGGCCGCTTCGAGGCCTCCGCGTCCGGCACCGTCCCGCCGAACCAGAACATCATCCTCACTAACACGGAGGGCGGAACCGGGCCCTGGTCCTGGACCCCGGCCCCGGCCGTCCCCACCGCCGGAGCACCCGCCGCCTGCAACACCAAGTACAGCCCCTACTTGCTGCGCTCCGCCGACAACAGCCAGCTGCTCTACACCGTCGCCGCGGCCGCAGGACCCTACAACTGCGAGGAGATCACCGCCCGCGTCACGATCCAGTCCTGAGCCGCCGCATACACGAGCCTGGAGGGCCTGCCGGCATGCTTACCGCCCGGCAGGCCCTCCAGTGGAGGCTAGCCAGCCGATAGCGTTCAGCCAGCAATTCACACAAGGAGGACGCGTGACGGTCCTGACTCGTCACGGAATGACCGGGACGCGGGTAACCGCCAGCCGCAGAACCGGACGAAGATGAGGTAGAGCAGGCGCAAGGACACGAATGATCATGATGCCCGATAGCTGACACTGGTCATTACCGCAGCTCATAAGGCACGCCGACTTCTGGCACCCGCAGGCTCACCCACCTCGGCGACCAGAATGTCAGCGCCCCCCTGCACATGGCCATCAGCGGGCACAAGCAGCTCGCCACCCAGCAGTACGTCAAGCCCAGCCAGGACGCCGTCGCAAGGCTGATGGCCGACACCGACCCCGACCGGGGGGGCCGCTAACTCCCTGGCCAAACGCCGTCCTGGCCGTTGCGCGGCCCGTTTCTCCGTATTCCAGTACCGCACCCCTACGGGGAAGGCTCCGCGCGTGTCTCACGCCGGAAGCGACCGGGCGGCACGCCGTATTCGCGGCGGAAGGCGGCGGCGAACGCGAACTCCGAGGCGTATTCGACCTCGCCCGTGCTGGCTCGAGGCCATCAGCTGGGCTCCAGGGCCTCGAGGAGCCGCATGAGTTGGGCGCGCTGGGCAGGGCTAAGTGGCTGGAAGAGGTCACCCGCCGCCTGCTCGTAGGCGCCGCGCCAACGCTCGGACTGGGCGAGACCAAGCGACGTCGTCTCGAGGAGAATGGCGCGGCGGTCCGACGGGTCTTCACGCCGGGCTAGCAGCCCTTCGCGGACCAGGGCGTCGGCCATCTCGGAGGCGGTTCCCTGAGCGATGCCGACAGCGGCGGCGATGACGGTGAGCCGAGACGGCCCGCGCGCCGCGACTTCCAGCAGGACCCGTGCGCGCGGTGTCGTGGCGCCGTGGCGCGCGAGCGCGTCGTCGAACGCTCGGCCCAGTCGTTTCGACGTGCGCCCAAACTGGTCGGCTACCTCAACCGCGGAAACCTCAGGTGCATTGATCCCGTTCATTGACAAATATTACATCGGTTCCGATGCTTTTACATCGACCCCGAATAGATCGATCCCGATGGGAGATTTGGCGTGCGCATCCTGATGACCGGCGGCAGCGGTTTCGTCGGAGCAGCGACGATCCGCAGATTGAAGAACGACGGGCACGACGTCCTCGCGCTTGCGCGCAGCGACGCAAGCGCCGAACGGGTCCGGGCGCTGGATGCCGAGCCGCTACGAGGGGACCTCGCGCAACTCCCAGCGAGCAATCCGGCGTGGCTGGAAGTTCTCCCTAGCTGCGACGCGGTCGTGCACGCGGCTGCCTATTTGGATTTCTGGGGCCCCGACCGCCTCTACGAACAGCGCAACCTCTATCCCGCCGTTGCCCTGCACGCGGCCGCCGTGCGCGCCGGCGTGTCTCGTTTCGTCCTGGTGTCGGCGGCGAGCGTGTCTACCGGCACCCAGCGGGCCGTGATGGTCGACGAGACGACAGATGACGGCCGACCGAACGTGGCCTACAGCCGGGTCAAGCTGGCCACAGAGAAGGCACTGCTCGCCGCTCCCGCGGGCGATACGGGAACCATCATTCTTCGCCCGCCTTTCGTCTGGGGCGCCGGCATGGCGGCTATCGAGCAGATGGCCGCGGCCGTCCGCGGCGGCCAATTCGCGTGGATCGACAATGGCCGCCACACTATGGACTTCATTCACGTCGACAACCTGGCGCACGCGATCGCGCTCTCGATCGCCCGGGGTACGCCCGGGAGTGTTTATTACGTCACCGACGGCGCGCCACAGCCGGCCCGCGAGTTCCTCACGGGACTGCTCGCCACCCAGGGCGTGACCCTGCCCAGCCGAAGCGTGCCCGGCCCCGTGGCCGCCGCGGTCGCCGCCACGATGCAGGCGGCCTACAAGGCCACCCGGCGGCCGACGGCACCGCCGCTCACGCCCTGGCTCGTCAGCATCCTTGGGCGGGACCGCTCGTACGACATCACTGCCGCCCGCCTGCAACTCGGATACGAGCCCGTCGTCTCCGTCCAGGAAGGCCTCGACGCTTTCCGCGACCAAAGCGCGGACGGGCAGCCCGGCGGCCAGTGACTGACCCCTCGCGGAAACGCAGGCCCGGGCCGCTCCCGGCCTGCCGGGGGCTGCTAGCCTGCGGCCCGGTACCGCCCGGGGAGCCGGGGGCGAAGCGGAGAAACTAGCCCGCATGCTCAACGGCGACAATCAACGGCCCCTCAGGGAACCGGCTCCCGGCGTCAGGCTGACACGCGGCCTCTGCCAGCCATAGGTAAACGACGTCACGGGCGGTACCACCGCCATTTCTAACGCCCCTACGGGGGCGCGCAGCGGCATCATCGGCTGACAAAAAATAACCACCTCAGTCGGCGAGCGGGGGCAAGGTCACACGGGGTAGCCACGCTGCACCACAAGCGGGGTAACCCGCACGCGCCCAAGATCTCACGCGAACGCAGCCTGGCCCGCGCCCGGTTGACCGTCAGGCGCGCAGCGGGGACCAGGCACCACTCCAGGCCCGGCGGCCCGGGTCTGTAGCCGTCCGGGATAGCGACATGCCCGGCGCCGGCCAGCAGGTCGGGACTGTGTAGTTAACGGCTCTGTCGCAGTTCCGGTGGTGACGGTGAGTGCCCTAATCCGAGCAGGATGCGGTGGTGGGAGAGACAGGCCTGCGCGGCCGAACATCCGGCGCTTGATCATCTTAAAAGTTACGTGGAATCTGCCGGGGTGATGATGTTCCCTCGGTGCAACCACGGACTTGGGAGTTGGCTTGAGCGGCACGGTGGTGCTGAGGGAGAAGTGGCCGGTGTTTGGCCGGCATGAGCAGGCGGCGACGTGGCTGCAGATCTGGGCCGACCTGGGGCGGGCTCCGCGGACGATCGACGCGTATGCCCGCGGGCTGGCGGAGTACCTGCTGGTGTGCGAGCGGGAGGGCGTCGACCCGGTCGCGGCGAACCGGGCCCACGTCGCTGTCTTCGTGCGGGAGCTGACGTCGCGTCCGAGCCTGCGGGGCGCCAACGTGGTGGCGATCGACTCGGGGGCCGGGCTGGCGAACGCCACGATCCAGCAGCGGCTGGTGCCTGTCCGGCTGTTCTACGACTTCCTGATGGAGGAGGGGCTGCGCGAGTCGAACCCGGTGGGCCGGGGACGTTACACCCCGGGCGCACGGGCGGGCGGAGCGCAGCGCGGCCTGGTGCCGCGGCTGACCAGGCTGCCGTGGATCCCGGGCGAGCGGCAGTGGCTGCGGGTCTTGGAGGAGGCCAGCCGCGAGCCGGCGCGCAACCGGCTGATGCTCGCCCTGGCCTATGATTCCGCGCTGCGGCGCGAGGAGCTGTGCTCGCTGCGCACCGGCGACGTCGACCCGGCGCACCGCACGCTGCGGGTCCGGGCGGAGACGACGAAGAACCGGCTGGAGCGCGTGGTGCCGTACTCGGCGCCGACCGGGGTGCTGCTGTCGCAGTACCTCGTTCACCGGGCCTCGGTCAGCCGGGCGAGGGGGTCATTGTTCCTGTCGGAGTCGCGGCGCAACCATGCCCAGCCGCTGAGCCTGTGGACCTGGTCGAAGGTGGTGCGCCGGATCGCCCTGGCCTCCGGCGTCGAGCGGTTCTCCACGCACACGACCCGGCACCTTTGCCTGACCGACCTGGCCAGGATGGGCTGGGAAGTCCACGCGATCGCAGCCTTCGCCGGGCACCGTCACACTGACTCCACGCTCAGGTATATCCATCTGTCCGGGCGGGAGCTCGCCGACAAGCTCAGTCAGGGCATGCAGCACATCCACGCCCAGCGCGTCCAGGCCCTGACCAGCGGCGGCGGAGCAGGGGCGGCCCGGTGACCGCCGCCTCCGCGGCCGGCCGCCCGGCTTCCCCCGGCCCTTGGCGGTGGCCGGTCGACCCGGGCCGTTACGACACCGCCCCGGTGCTCCGGGCAGCGGAGAGGGACGCCATCATCGAGCTAGGCCCGGCCAGCCTGCGCCGGCTGGCCCGGCACGACCCGGCCGCCCGGGGATGGCGGCAGGTCCGGCGCCTGCTGCGGCCGCTCGACGACGCTTCCTCGGCGCTGGACGCTCCGCTGGCTTCTCACCGGCGCCGGGCGATGCTGGACGCGACGGCGGTGGTGCTGCTGCGGTGCGCCGAGGCCGGCCGGTCCTACTGGGCGTGGACCGACGAGGAGTGGGCCGGGGTCCTGGGCCAGGACCAGGACGGGTTCCGCAAGGCCGCCCCGGGCTGGGCCGACGACGCCGTGCGCCCTTACCTGGCCGCGCACGCCTTCCTGCTCGGCGGCTTCACCTCCTTCTACCGGCTCGGCAGCTTCAGCCGCCTCACCCTGGCCTGGCGCGTCTTCGGGCGCGACCGGGTCGACGGCGAGATCGGCAGGATCCGGTCGGTGCTGGCCGGGTGGGGCTACCGGCTCGGCCGCGACGACGACCAGCTGCTGCCCATGGTCGCCTGCCAGGTGCTCCTGCTGAACCGCAGCCCGCACCTGGAGGACCTGGGCACCGAGCTGTTCGAGCGGGTCCGCCGCGAGCGCCTCCTGCCCGCCTCGCGGGGCAACACGCTGCACGCCATGCAGCGGGCTGTTGCCGAGCTGGGCTTCTGCGACCCGCCGCAGCGGCTGACGGGCACTCACTCGGCACGGGCGGACGGAGGCCCGCCGGCCTGGAAGGCGCAGGTGGAGCGCTGGCACGGCACGTCCGCGCTCTCGCCCCGGGTCCGGGCCAGCTTCCGCGCGACGCTGCTGAAGGCCGGGCGCTGGCTGGAAGCCGAGCACCCCGAGTCCGCCGACCCCGCGTCCTGGACACGGCAGACCTGCGCCGCCTGGGCCGCCGCGGTCGACCGGATGAACGTGGGCGACTACGTCCAGCGCACCGCCGGGCTGACAGGGCAGCTCGGCAAGCCGCTGGAAGCGGCCACCAAGGCCGGCCACCTCGCCGTGCTCCGCACGTTCTTCCGCGACCTGCAGGAATGGGAGCAGGTCCCCCGGCGCTTCGACCCGGCCCGCGCGCTGGCCGTCCCGCGCAGCATCGCGGCCCTGCTCGGCCCCGACCCCCGCCTGATCGCCGACGACATCTGGGCCAAGCTCATGTGGGCCGGCCTGAACCTGGAGGCCCGCGACCTCCCGCAGGCCCAGTCAGGGGACTTCTACCCGATCGAACTGGTGCGGGCGGTCACGCTGGCCTGGCTGTTCTCCGGCCAGCGCAGCGACGAGATCGCCCGGCTGCGCACGGGCTGCGTCCGCTGGCAGCACAACGGCACCGCGATCACGGGCGACTCCGACCAGGTCCTGGCCCGCGACGCGGTCTGCCTGCTCGACGTGCCCACGCACAAGACCGGCACCGCGTTCACCAAGCCCGTCGACCCGGTCCTGGGCCAGGCCCTGGACGCCTGGCAGGCCGTCCGCCCCGCCCAGCCGAAGTTCACCGACCGCCGCACCGGCGAGCGGGTCGACCTGCTGTTCGCCTACCGGGCGCGGAAGATCTCCACCGGCTACATCAACAACACGGTCATCCCGGTGCTCTGCCGCAAGGCCGGCGTTCCCGACGCCGACGTCCGGGGGAACATCACCAGCCACCGGGCCCGGTCCACGATCGCCAGCCAGCTCTACAACGCCAAGGAACCCATGACGCTGTTCGAATTGCAGGCCTGGCTAGGGCACCGGTCTCCGCAGTCGACCCAGTACTACGCGAAGATCAGCCCCGTGACGCTGACCCGGGCCTACGACGACGCGGGCTACTTCTCCCGCAACGTCCGCACCATCGAGGTCCTCGTCGACCGCGACGCCGTCGCCTCCGGCGCCGCCGCGGCAGGCGACCCCTGGCAGCACTACGACCTGGGCCACGGCTACTGCACTTACACCTTCTTCGAGCAGTGCCAGCACCGCATGGCCTGCGCGAAGTGCGACTTCTACGCCCCGAAGGACTCTAGCAAGGCCCAGATCCTCGAAGCGAAGCAAAACCTGCAGAGGATGCGGGCGGTGATCCCGCTGACCGAAGACGAGCAGGCCGCCGTCGACGACGGCAGCGCTGCTCTTGACCGGCTGCTCGACCGGCTCGCCGACACCCCCACCCCGGCCGGGCCGACACCCCGGCAGCTCGACCTCCCGCCCGGCGCCGTCAGCCTGCCGATCATCGACGTCCGGCAGGCCCAAGCCCGCGAGATTTGACAAATCTGATTCCACATAATGATGCGGTTCACGCGGCCTTCGACCGGGCCGGAGCTCCAGTTCATGGTCAGGATTTGGTCGGCACCCGGACGCTGAGGTCTACCGGTCTCAGCCCGGCGTGGGCGCGATCCTCGGCGCCCGGGTGCCTGGCAAGTTCGGCGACGACCCAGACCGCTACGCCGACGGCAAGGGCCGCCGCAACCGGTCACGCCGCGAGGTCACACCATAAACTGTATCATTTACTCTATTTTTGTGTGCTTCCTATGCAGCAGTGGCTCCAACGCGGAAGCGCTGCGGAGATCGTCTTCCGGTCAGCCGGCGAGTTGCGGGGATCAACGGGAGCGTCACTGCGCCTACAGGCGGGGCTGGGCCCGGCGGGGCCTGAGGTCCTCGATCCGGTCGAGTACCTCGTCCAGCGCGGTTTCGAGGGGAGCGGGGTCGCGGTGCAGCTGCGCGAGCAGGGTCCCGCCTTCGACCGCGGCCAGGAGCGCGACAGCCAGGCGGCCAGGGTCGGCCTTGCGGCGGAGGTCCCCGCGGTCGTACATGGCCTCAAGGCCGTCGCGGACCGCCGCCTCCCACTGGTCGAATCCCCCGGCGAGGTCAGCCCGGCAATCAGGGAAGCCCTCCGCCAGTTCCCCGACCAGCGACCCGAGGGGGCAGCCCCCTTCGCAGTTGTTCTGGCGCAGGTTGGTCACTAGCAGGTCCCGCCAGGCTCGCAGGGCTTCCATGCTGTCCAGCCGGCCGAGCTGCGGTCGCACCGTTCCGAGGATGGCTTCGGTGCGGTACGCGATGACGGCCCTGATCAGGGACTGCTTGTCCTCGAAGTAGTGGTAGACCTGCGAGGCGCCGACGCCGGCCGCCTTCTGGACATCGCCGAGGCTCGTGCCGGCAACGCCGTGCTCGAACATCAGCTCCGCCGCCACCGAGACGATCCGGTCCCGGGTGGCCCGCCCCTTGGGGGTGAGCCTGCGCTGCCTCACAGCCAACTCGTTCGTTCCGCGACCGGCCACTGACTCACCTCGGATCCTCTGCACCAGCCATATAGAGACGACATGCACCGATTCTAGCTGCTGTGCGGCGCAACCATGGATTTGACACTTCAGATCATACACGCAAGACTGTAGCGACTGATACAAAAAAGTCGGTCCGACGTCCTGCTTCACCGTGTCTGGCCAGCCTGCACCGGGACCGCCTAACTAGTCGCTGAGGAGACGGAGTCACATGAAGATCCGGCGAGTCACCACGCTGCCGCCCGGGCCGGGGCGCGTACCCGGCGAGGAAACCCGGGAGCGCCAGCGCACGCAAGCCCGGCAAGAGCAGTCCCGCCTGGCCGGCCCCGCAGAAGACGAGAGGGAATCACGATGAGCGCACTCCCCGGAAAGACCGTGCTGATCACGGGCGCCAACGCCGGGATCGGCAAGGACGTGGCCCGGCAACTGGCACTGCGTCCCGACACGGCCCGCATCTACCTGGCGTGCCGGAACCGAGGCCGGGCGATAACGGCCAAGGCCGAGCTCGAAGCCGCGACCGGCCGGCGCATCTTCGACATCATTGTCATGGACGTCGCCGATCTGGGCTCGGTCCGCGCCGGCCTTGCGGGCGTCAGCGGATCCCTCGACGCGCTGGTCATGAACGCCGGCACAGTCGGCGGCAAGACGGCCCTGGACCTGACCGCCGACGGGGTCACTACCGTGTTCGCGACGAACGTCCTCGGCCACGCCGTCCTCCTCGAGGTCCTCCTGAAGGAGGACCGGCTTGGCGAGGTGGCGGTCTACGCCGGAAGCGAGGCAGCCAGGGGAGTCCCGAAGCTGCGGATGAAACGGCCGTCGTTCGTCTCGACCTCCGCCGACGAGCTCGCCACCGTCATCGACGGCAGCTACTTCGCCGGCCGCAAAACTGACCTCAACCTAGCCTTCGGGCAGGTCAAGTACATCGCGGCCCTCTGGATGGCCTACCTGGCCCGCCAGCACCCCGGCCGCCGGCTAATCACCGTGAGCCCCGGCAGCACCTCCGGCACCTCCGGCCCCAACGACTTCAAGCTGCCGCTGCGCCTGGCGGCCAAGTACGTCCTACCCACCGTGGGTCCCGCCCTGGGGATCTCCCACAAACTCGAGGTGGGCGCGAGGCGACTGGTCGACGGCGTCACCGACCCGACCCTGTCCAGCGGCGTGTTCTACGCCAGCGCGGCCAACAAGCTCACCGGCCCCCTGGCCGACCAGGCGGACATCTTCCCCGACCTGGCCAACCCGTCCTTCCAGAACCACGCCAACGAGGCCATCCACCGCTTCATCACCTAAAGCCATCTGACCTCACCGACGACGACTGCTTCACAGTTTAACGATTTAAAGGAGACTGAAATGCCAGCGTTCCCTGCCCCTGAAACGGGTATCCTGCTCACCCACTTCATCGTGTCGGAGGACATCGCACGCTCGCGAGACTTCTACGCCAATGTCCTCGGCGGCGAAGTCGTCTCCGCTGGCGCGACCAACATCGTGGCCCTCGCGAACGGCTGGATCGTGATCAACACCAGCGGTGGCCCAACCGACGACAAGCCAACCGTGTCGCTCACCTTGCCCGAACTCGACACGGTCAGCAGCTTCCTGAACGTACGCGTCGCCAACATCCAAGAGGTTTACGACGACTGGAGCGCGAAGGGAGCACAGTTCCTGACGCCGCCAATCGACCGGGGTGCAGAGATTCGCTGCTACTTGCGCGATCCGGACGGCCACTTGATCGAAGTTGGCCAGGTAAACCAAGCCTTTTTCGAGAAGCAGCGCCCATGACACTCAGCCGACGCTCCGGTGGACAGCGAAGCCGACGAGGCGACACCGTGACCGTGCATCGGCGGCAAAGTCATTTCGCGAGCGGCGGGAGCCCAATCATGCAGGTCGAGGTCATCAACACCAATGAACTTGGGGACCGCAGCTACATCGTCCACGACCAGGCGACGGCGGTAGTGGTCGATCCGCAACGGGACCTGGACCGGGTGACCGCGGTGCTGGGCAAGCTAGGGCTCACCCTCGATCTGGTTGTAGAGAGCCACATCCACAACGACTACGTCACCGGCGGGCACGCTCTCGCGCGACGCTACGGATCCCGGTATGCGGTGAACGGGGCCGACCATGTCGACTTCGACCGGTTCGCGATCAGCGACGGCGACGAACTCGAGGCCGGGTCCCTGCGAGTCCGGGTGCTGGCTACCCCGGGGCATACCGACACCCACCTTGCGTTCGTGATCACCGACGTCGCTGCCCCCGAGCAACCCGCTGCGGTGTTCACCGGCGGGTCGCTGCTCTACGGCAGTGTCGGACGCACGGACCTGGTCGATGCGGCCCGCACCGAGGAGCTGACCCGGGCCCAGTTCCATTCCGCGCACTACCTCGCCGACACCCTGCCCGATGAAAGCCCGATTTATCCCACCCACGGGTTCGGCAGCTTCTGCTCCACCGGCTCAGCCACGGGCGGTGCGGACAGCACCATCGGCGTGGAACGCGGACGCAACGACGCCCTCACCGCGGTCGATGAGCAGAGCTTCGTGGACAAGCTGATCGCGAACCTGTCCGCCTACCCGGCCTACTACGCCCACATGGGGGCGCTGAACCGGCAAGGCCCCGACGAGCCCGACATGTCGGCTCCGACCGCGCTGGACGCCGACGAACTCGCAAAGCGGATCACCGTCGGTGAATGGGTGGTCGACCTCCGCGACCGCGTCGCCTATGCCGCAGACCACCTGGCCGGAACGATCAGCATCGCGCTGGGCGGCCAATTCGCGACCTACCTGGGCTGGCTCGCGCCGTGGGGCGCGCCGGTCACCCTGATCGGCGACTCACCCGGCCAGATCAGTGCCGCCCAGCGCCAGCTCGTCCGGATCGGCATCTCGCCCACCGGCGCCGCGACCGGGACGCTCGACGAGCTCACCGCCGCTGGGCAGGCCCACCAGCGGTACCCGCGGAAGACGTTCGCCGAGGTCAAAGCCCTCAACGCCGGCGACATCATCCTGGACGTGCGCCGCGACGATGAACGAGTCAACGGCTTCATCCCCGGCTCTGCCCACTTCCCGCTGCACTCGCTGCTTTCGCGGATGAGCGAACTCCCCCACGGCCGGCTCTGGGTGCACTGCGCCAGCGGATTCCGCGCCTCCATCGCCGCCAGCCTGCTCGACCGGGCCGGACTCGACGTCGTCTACATCGACGACGACTACAGCCACGCCGTCGAGCTCGGCCTGGCCGAGAGCTGATCACCCACGCTAGGACCAAGTCTTCGCCACGACCTCCGCAGATTGCCACCCGCAAACAAGGGAGAAACGTCATGACCGCAACCACGACCCACCACCAAGTGCTCATCCTCGGCGGAGGCAGCGCCGGGAATCAGCAACGCGCCCGCCAAGCGGATGTCCCGACCAATTAGATGACATGCATCGGCTGGCCGGCCGCCGTTGGCTGGGCTGGTGCATGGGACCGTTGCCTGCCAGGCGGTGGGGCCTCCTCAGCTCAGTCGCGTCACGATTGAGTGCGTAGCAATTCGCGTTCGGGCGCCCTGGGGGGCGCCCTCGGGAGCCTGAGGAGGTCCCGATGACCATCGTAGGCGGGGTGGACATCCACCGGAAGCAGCTGACCTTCGACTACCTTGACACGGTGACCGGGCAGGTGGCGCGGGGCCGGGTGAGCCCGGCCGACCGGGAGCACCTGCGCGGCTGGCTGGCCCGGTTCGCCGGGCGTGATGACGTCGCGTTCGCGATGGAGGGGTGCACCGGGTGGCGGTACGTGGCCGAGGAGCTCGCCGCGGCCGGGGTCACGGCGCACGTCGCCGAGCCGGCCGGCACCGCGTTCGCGCGGGGCCGCAAGCGGCACGCCAAGACGGACCGGACCGACTCGCGGCACCTGCGGCAGCTGCTGGCCGAGGGCCGGCTGCCGGAATGCTGGGTCCCCCCGGCGCACGTCCTGGAGTGCCGGGCGCTGCTGGAGACGTACAACGACCTGCGCCGCGAGCACACCGCCTGGGTGCAGCGCGTCCACGCGGTCTTCTTCCGCCAGGGCGCCCCGCACCTGGGCGAGGGGACGGTGCGCACCGCCCGCGGCCTGGAAGCGGTGCGGGCGGCATCAGCCGCGCACCTGCCGGTGGCCGGGCAGCTGCAGGTCGCAACCGCCCTGGACATGCTCGCCTGCCTCGAGGCGCGCCAGGAGGTACTGCGCCGCCGGCTGCTGGACGCCGCCCGCCACCTGGCCGGCGCGAAGGTGCTGGCCGCGCGGATCTACGGGGTCGGGCCGGTTACCGCGCTGGCGCTGACCTGCTGGCTCGGCGGGGCCGGCCGGTTCTCCTCCTCCCGCCAGGCCGTCCGGTTCGCCGGCCTGGACATCACTGTCTGGTCCTCCGACCGCAAGGGCCCGCCCGGGCGCCTGTCCCGGCAAGGGCCCCCGGTACTGCGCTGGGCCCTCTACGAGGCCGGCAAGGCCCACGCCCGCGCCTCCGCCCCCGACCACGCCTACTACGCGCAGGTCAAGGACCGCAAGAACGGCAAGCGCGCCGCCCTGTCCGAGGCCCGCAAGATCGTCCGCCAGGCCTGCCACATCCTGGCCGAGCTCGGCGACGAGGCGCTGACCGCCGCCTGGTCACCTGGCGGCCGCCCACCCGTGACGCGCCAGGGCACCGCAAGGGCACGCAGCCGACATCACCCGATGGGGACCACCGCGGCCAGCTCCCGACGAACCGCTGCCAGCCCGCCGCCAGGCGGGGCAGCCTGATTAGACTGAGCGGCCGCACCCCCGCAGGGCGGGGGAGCACCCAGTCAATCATCATGTCACCGGGGCCAGCAAAGGGCCCCGCGGACCCAGGTAAGGCTGGCTGCTCCCGCCCTTCGGCCCCTGGCTCGTCACCGCGAGAAAGGCAGCACCCGGAACGGAACCCGCACAACTAAGCCCACGCCACCAACCCCTGCCCCTGCCCCTGCCGCCCGGCATGATCCGCTCCCGGGCGGCCGCGTCAAGGACGCCCCCGGCGCCGCTGCGCGGGCGCTTCGCGCTCCTATGACCCGCGCCGCCCGCTCGCAGAACCCCGGCAGCTATCAGGAACAGGGACCAGAATCAGGCACGCCCCAGAACCCCTTTGCAACCCCCACCGACGCAGGTAAGGCGGCTACTTGCGCGCGTACGAAGGGCCACTCCCGCCAGTTGCCCGCATGTCGCCCGATCGTTTCCCGACCAACCAGCTTTGTCGTGTGCCACGCACGTGCCACACGCCAGGGCGCCTTACGGCAAGCCGCGCTCACCCACCAACACTCCCTCCCATCCTGACCCGGGCCATCATCCCCGCAGGTCAGGCCAAGTACATGGCGACCGAACTTCCAAGCTGGTCATGCGGGTTCGATTCCCGTCATCCGCTCTCTTGTGATGTCGCAAGACATCGAGGACACCGCGAACCTACGTAGGGTCCGCGGTGTTTTTCTTTGGCCAGCCTGGTCGGCGGCCGGTGGCCTGGTAGGTCTTGTCGGGGTTGAGGATCAGTTCGCGGAGGAGTTCGCCGGTGTCGGCGTTGATGACGCGGATGTGCAGGTCCTGGACGAGGAGCAGGACGCGGGTTCCGGCGTGGGGCAGGCCGATGCTGCGGCCCGCCTAAGAAACTAAACAGTCTGACGAGACGGAAGATACTGTACTAGTCTTCCGAGCATGGACAATGCAGATGAGGAAAATGGGACAATTTTGCACAAAATGCAGCAGAATTTGTATTGGCAAAAAAGCTCGCGAAGTAATTTTAACGGGAATTGCGTGGAAATCTGCGCAACAGCAGCTTTCGTCCTGATTCGAGACTCGAAGAACCCGGGCCGCGTGCTGCAGTTTAGCGCTGGCCACTGGACGGCGTTCATTGACCACCTGAGGCGCGCAAGCCTTAGGGATTTATTGCATTAGGCTGGATCTTCGCACGATCTGGCGCCCCGCCAGTGCACCGCCTATCAGCGCTGCGGCAAGCAGCATAAATCCCCGAGATCGGCTCGCCCGACGATCCGACAAGCCGACAGGACGGCTGGTAACTAGCACGGGTTCAGCCGCCGGGGAACTACTCGCCATCACCTTCTGATACTCCTCGTCAACCAGCCGCGCGAAGCGCAGGTACCTACCCTCATTGGTGCTCAGCACCCGTTCCCGGACAGCCGACCAGTATGTCCGCCCCGCCTCACTGCTGAACAGTTCCGCTCTCGCCACTCCCCTAACGGCCGCCGCGTTTAGCTCTCCGACCACATAATTTCCAGCCCAAAAGGTAGCCCACATATGAATATAGAGATGGTCGCGAATTCTGGCACTTTCGGCCGGGATCGGAAGCCCCCAGGGCGCCCCCATAGCGGTCATTAGAGTAGGGTCGTCCATTTGCATCTTGATTAGTTGCTGCTGCAGGGAGCGGATTGCCTGCTCTCTAGCCGTATGGCCAGCGCGCGCTTGATAGAGAAGAGAAAGGGCGACCCCAACGAGAGCGAACGAGCTGACCAAGGCCGAGACCACCGTATAAAAGTCTTTTATACTGGACAACTTTACGAACACGAGGGGCAGGAGCACCGTCAACGCCATGGCGGCCATACCCCCAAGCACGGCAAGAACAAGCAGGGCCTCGCGGCGGATACGCAGCCCTCGGTTCATCGCTACCGCCAGCCCTTGTTGCCCAGATGCCTGCTGCGGCATGACTGCTCTAGCGCAGCACCACCCCAGAGGTCACAAATTGTAGTCATAAGAACGCTCCAAGTAACTTCTCTCCTCAGGGTAAGCCATATTTCAGGTCAATCGGACATGCGGGGCAAAACGCTCCTAGTACGGCAGCCGCCAATCGATCCGCTAGCTGCGGTAACGCGGCTCGCTCGCGTCGCTGCTGCCGGCGCTTAAGTTCGTGGTGCTGACTTTCCGAGCCGCCCTGTCACCCCGCCGGGCTTGCCCGTCTTGCTGGGTGCCGTCGTAATCAGTGAGCGTCTGTGGCAGGCAGGACTAGCGTGGGCTGGTGCCTGTGCCTGAAGAGTCAGCGGAAGACGAAGCCGTTCACATCGCCGCCTATGATCCGAGCTGGCCTGCGAAATTCGAGGCTGAGCGTGCTGACCTGCAGGAGTGCATCGGCCCCTGGGTCGTCGGCGGGATCCATCACGTCGGGAGCACTTCCGTCCTCGGCCTGCCCGCCAAGCCGGTCATCGACATCCTCGCCGGAGTCGAGACCCTCGGCCGCTCCCGGCCGTGCATCGAGAAAGTGGCGTCACTCGGCTACCTCTACTCGCCTTACCTTGGCGACGTCATGCACTGGTTCTGCAAGCCGCACCTGGCGCGGCGGACGCACCATCTGCACCTCGTCCCCGTGGGCTCACCCCGCTACCTGGACGAGCTCGCCTTCCGTGATGCCCTTCGAGGCGATCCGGCCCTGGCGGAGCGTTACGCAGCTCTTAAGCACGATCTTGCCGCCCGGTTCCCCGACGACCGCAACACCTATACACAGCACAAGGCGCCCTTCGTGCGGGAGGTACTTGACACCTTCCGATCCCGCTCGTGACCATACTGGCTCCAACGGCGACGCCGCCGCCAGGCACGATGGCGCTGGTTCCACCAGCGCACACGCCTCAACCGCGAATACGCCCTGGTCAGCTACCGATTGGCGCCTGCCGTGCTAGCACGGCAGGCGCCAATGAGGCCCTGAGCTGCCGGGGCGCCGGGCGCCGGGACGCCGGGACGCCGGGACGCCGGGACGCCGGGACGCCGGGACGCCGGGACGCTTGAGATTACTGTGACGTGAGCGCAGCCGCCCGGAATCATGTGGTTGTGAAGACAAATGAGTCGAAGGCGGCTGCTGCTGCCAGGATAGGGTCTCGCCGGGCGCTGAGGGAGAGGTCTGCCCTGATGGGGCTGCTGCGGTCGTGCTTCGGCCGGACGCAGACGTGGCTGCAGGCGGGCAAGTACGTGTCCGCGCTGGCCAGCGACCTGCCGTCGCGGAACGGGTGGTCGGTCGCCGAGCATGCCGGCGACCGGACGCCGGACAGGTCGCAGCGGCTGCTGAGCCGGGCGTCGTGGGACGATTCGGCGGCGATGAGCCAGGTCAGGCGGTACGCGGCGACCGGGCTGGACGCGGCGGCCCGCCGGTCGCGGCGCAGGCGGATGGCGGTCGGGGCGCTGGACGAGACGGGCCAGGAGAAGCAGGGCAGTTCGACGTCGGGCGTGAAACGCCAGTACATGGGCTGCGCTGGGCGCGTCGCGAACGGGATCAACACGGTGCACCTGTCTTACGTGCGGGAGAAGACGGGCCACGCGCTGATCGGGGCGCGGCAGTGGATCCCGGCAGAGGACATCGCCGACCCGGTGAAGTCCCTGGTCACGGGCCTGCCCTTGGACCTGCGGTTCCGCACCAAGGGGCAGCTGGCCATCGACGTCCTGCTGGACGCTTACGCCGACGGACTGTGCTTCGACTTCGCGTGCGGGGATGAGACATCCGATGCTGTTAAGTTGTCAAGTGGCTGGCGGACATTTCTGCGTCAGGCTGCTGCTGGCGCTGATGCCTGGCTGGGGAATGCGGTTGCCTCGTCGTAGTGCTGGCCGGTGTTGACAGGCAGTGGTGGAGGCAGCCGAGCAGGCGGCCGAACAGGTTGCGCTGGGCGGCGGCGTGCCGGTCGCCGTCGTCGCGGCGCCGGTCGTAGTGACCCCGGTCGCGTGTGGCGGTGGCTTGCCATATGCCCATTAGGTCTACGGCAGCTGCACGGAGCTGCGGGAGTTCCTGGAGTGCCGCGGGCAGGCGTACGTGCTGCGGGTCGCGTTGTCCTTCATGCTCACGCTCGCGCCCGGGACCAGGATGAGCTGCGCGGACGCCGTGAAGAAGCTGCTGAAGGGCAGCAAAGGCTGGGAGGTCCGCTCCGCCGGCCAGGGGTCCAAGGGCGACCGCTGGTACGCGCGGGCCTGGATCGGCACCGCCTCCCCGCAGCACAGCCTGCTGGTCCGCCGCCACCTGAAGACCGGCGAGCTGGCCTTCCACTACTGCTACGTGCCCGAAGGCCGGCTGGCGTCCAAGGCCCGGCTGATCAGGGCAGCGGGCCTGCGCTGGCCCGTGGAGGAGAGTTTCGAGCTCGGAAAGGGCTGCTTCGGCCTGGACCAGTGCCAGGCCCGCCTCTACACCGCGGTCCTGCGGCATGCCGTGCTGGTCATGGCCGCCCTCGCGGTCTGCGCTGTCACCGCCGCCCAGCTGCGGGACCGCACCGACACCCAGGCTCCGCCGCCCGCCGGGCCGGACGACAACCCGCCCGCGGACCCCGGGCTAATCCCGCTCACCGTCCACGAGGTCAAGCGCCTGCTAGCGGCCGCCCTCTGCCGCCCAGGGCCACCCGGCCACGCCGCTAGCTGGCTCCGCTGGCGACGCCACCACCAAGCCCGATCCCGCTGGTTCCACAAACGCGCACGCCTGGCACGCAACTACGCCCTGGTCAGCTAGCGATTGGCGGCTGCCGTACTAGGTGCCGTGAACTCACTGGTCCGCGACGTGATCACGCTGCGGCGTAAGCAGCCGCAGGATCATCTCGACGGTGCGCTTGACGGGTCGCTGCCGCTCGGTGGCGACGGGCAGGATGAGCCGGATCAGGACCGCACCGAGGAGCATGTCGATGACGTCGTCCGGGTCTACGCCGGGATCGACGCTTCCCGGCGGCGCGGCCGGCAAGATGTCCCGGAATTGCGGCCGTGCGGACACCCGCAGAAACGTCTCCGACGACCGGGGCGTACCGCTTGGTAATGGGCGATCAGTCCGGCCCTCGCTGCCTGGCTCGATGACGCGCTAAACGCCGCCGGGTAGGCGATGACGAACCGGTTCAGGTCCGCCCGGAGGTCCCCAGCCGGCTGGACGCCCACCCGGCCCAGGCCAGGGAAGGTGGCTCCCGGAGTCCGCCATGAGGATCGCGGCTACTTGCCGCTTACCCGGCGGTGCTCAGCTCCCACCTAAGGGGCGAGGTGCACATCGGCCTGCACCCAGGAAGATGGGCCTCACCCAGGCCGCCATCAACCGGATGGAAAGCCCCACGACCTGCTCCTGTCCACCCTCAACGCTTACCTTCGGGCTATCGGCGGCGCTGCCCGGATGATCGTCCGCTTCGCCGACAGCCCCGAAGCCATCATCGACCTCTCCCGGCTGGCTTAGCCCAACATTGAATCGGCCACTCGAGGAACGGATTACGGGATCCGTAGACGGGAGCCCGCGCATTCATACGGGATCCGGCTCATGGCGCCCCCAAAACAGATCATTCTTCCTGCTGAGACGCTCGTCGTTCGACTCCCTCCGACCGCTCCAGACCGCCCGAACCTCGATGGCACGCAGACGACGAGCCTGTCGCGGGACAGGATCGACGCGTTGGTCCTCAAGGCCCAGATCAAGCTGATACACGGGTGATCATCTCCGCGTTTCTTTTCCGAAAAATCCAGCGATGATCACCCGTGTATCTGGCGTTATACGGCCGAAGGGTAGTGATCTGCTCTTTGATCATCACCCGTATAACGCCGAATACGGTCGGCTGACGACTTGGCGAGCTGAGCCGTGTGGGTAAGTGCAGATCATCCATTTTGGCGCGTGAGTCTTGGGGTCGCCTGTCGGGAACGCCGTGCGGCCGTCGTCTTATCGAGGCTACTGCTCGCGCGGGAAATCGGTGGACAGGGCCAGCTCGCACCACTGGCTGAGCTCGCTGCCCACGGAGACGAGCCTGTCCTCGACCAGGCTACGCATCGCTGCCCAGGGGCAGGCGCAGCGGCGGCTCGGCGGCGTTGGCCAGCTCCCTGACGCGCATCTGATTAGGGTTAAAGGCCGTGAATTCACCATAGGATTCCCCCTAGAGGCACATAATCTCCCGTGAAGCTAGAGGCCCCTCGAAGCCGAAGCTGATCGAGATGCTGCAAGACAGGACCTGCGCCGGAGTGACCGATCTCCTCATAGAGCTCCCACGCGTTCATCCACAGCTCCTCAGCCTCGCCGCCGTTTCCCGAAATTGCCGCGGCAAGCCCAAGCAATTCAATGGAGGTGGCTTGTCCCAGGCGATTATTCAAAGAAGCCGATATCTCCTGAGCCTGCTGCAGGTGCGGCTGCGCGTCTTTAACTTCTCGCAAACGGAGCAGAGCTGCACCGAGCGCCAGATGAGAGCGGAACTGACCGTATCGATCACCAAGACAGAGCGATATCCTTAGGGCTTCGGACAGGTGGGAGCGGCTCGACTCGGCCAATCCACCCAACAGCTCGAAAACCCCTAGATCTGCATGCGCATACGAAGCGCCGTGAACAATTCCCAGCTTGAAGTAAATCGCCAAGGCCTTACTGGCGCGCTTCTGTGCCGCCGCATGATGACCCTCATGGGAATCCAGGTGGCCGAGGTCTCGTTGAACATTCGCCTGACCACGCAAATCGTCTAGCTCTACGTAAATAGAAAGGGCCCGATTGGCACTTAGGCGGGCTGACTCGTAGTGAGTCATCCGCGCTTCGCAGACGCCGATCTCCCTATATACATCTGCGGCACCTAGGAGATCGCCATACTCTCCAGCTAGTACTGGAGCATCCTTTAGAAGAGCTAGGCAGGATGAGGAGGCGTCTCGCATCCGGATCACGTAACCCAGAGCCGCCATCAGCCGCCATGCGTGAGGAAATGTCCTATTATCAATGCACGCGCGCGCGCATGCGAGCAGATTAGAAAACTCCTGATCGAACCATTCCAAAGCGTCGGGGAATCCTCTAAACCGATCTTGAAGTGCACCCCGGGCATCGGTGGTGACTGCAGCGGGCGGGCGGCGCAGCGGGCGCAATGCATAGTCCGCTGCCTCGGCATTGGCGAGATAGAAGTCAAATAGTCGCCGACATGCCTCGCCTGGCTCCGACTGGGAGAGCTCAGCATCGGCCAGATCGGCACCGTCAGCGGGGCCGGCGGCGGCATGGTCGCGGGCGTAGCGGCGCAGCAGGTCATGCATGCCGTACCGCCGGTGGCCCGTCTCGGTTACCAGCCCCTCTCGGTGGAGGAAATCCAGCAGCCCGGCGGCTTCGTCCAGGCTGGTCCCGGCTAGTGCTGCCGCGGCGTACGGTTCGAAAGTAGTGCCAGGGTGCAGGCCCAGCAGGCAGAAGAACCACTGTCGGGCAGGACCCAGGTGCCGGTAGGACACCTCGAACGCGGCGGCGACGCTGTCGTGCTCGGCGGTCAGGGTCAGCAGGCTCGCCCGGGTCTCGGCGGCCAGGTCAGCCAGCACCCA
The DNA here is from genome assembly GCA_963767685.1 of uncultured Actinomycetota bacterium. Classification (GTDB taxonomy): domain Bacteria; phylum Actinomycetota; class Actinomycetes; order Streptosporangiales; family Streptosporangiaceae; genus Trebonia. Next base: position 456,917 of record CAVYEZ010000019.1, on the reverse strand, counting down.
GGACCGGTGCCGGGCGAACAGCCGGGCCAGCAGCGAGATCGCCAGCGGCAGGAACCCCGCCAGCCGCACCACCTCCGCGACCTCGCTCAGGCTGCCCGCGGCACGCGGGGCCAGCCGGGTGAACATCCGCGCGGCCTGCTCCGGCGCCAGCACGTCCAGGAGCACCGGCGTGACCGCGCCGGGCAGGTCGCCCAGGTGACGGCGGCTGGTTACCAGCACCAGGCAGCCCCCGTCTCCCGGCAGCAGTGGGGCCACCTGCCCGCTGCCAGCCGCGTTGTCCAGCACCAGGAGCACGCGCCTGCCTGCCAGCCGATCACGCCACAGCAGGGCCCGGGACTCCAATCCGTCCGGGATGGACTGGGCGGGGATACCGGAAACCTGAAGCAGGCTGGCCAGCGCGTCAGCTGGATCGACAGGCTGATGGCCCGGCGTGTGCCCGTGCAGTTGCAGGAAGACCTGCCCGTCCGGGAACCGGCCTGCCAGCCGGTGCGCGGCGTGCACCGCAAGCGCCGTCTTCCCGATCCCGGCCATCCCGTCGATCGCGCAGATGTCGACGACGCCGCCTGCGCCAGCACCCGCTACGGCCGTCAGGATGGACTCGATTTCGGGCTCCCGACCGGTGAACGAGGCGATGTCGCGCGGCAGCGTCCGGGTGGCGGCGGCGATGCCCCCTGGCAGCGGCGGGGGAACCACGTGCCCGGTGGTGGGAGGGCGCCCGCGCGCGGCGGCCTCAAACCGCGCCCGGTCGTCTCCGGACAGGCTGAGGGCATCGGCCAGCAGCCGGGCGGTGTCCCGGCGCGGGGACCGGCTGACCCCACGCTCCAGGTCACTGATGGACCGGTAACTTACTCGGGCGGCTTCCGCCAGCTCTTCTTGAGTCATCCCGGCAGCTGTGCGCAGCGAGCGCAGCATGCCACCAAAAGAAACCGGGAGCAACTCAGGCATCTAGTCACCAATCATCCCGGACCCGATAACTCAGCGTAAAACCATCACGCGTGGCCAGCAACCGCCGACGCCTACGCGGCCATCGTGCATCTTCTCCCGTGCGTGATCCCGTGCCCCGGGCCGTGTGGCCTTGCCAGAGCTGCCGACGCATCGTGAAAGCAGCCCGCAAAGCACGGACGGCAAGCAACATCAGGAGTGTCAGCCATGGAATTCGCGGTCATTATCGTCATCGCCCTCGCGTGCTCGGCCACAATGAGCACCCTCGCCTTCATGGTCGGGCGCTGCGGCAGGAGGCTGCCCATCGACGGGATGCTTCCCCGCGTTGTCTGCAGCGCACGGTTCAGCCACGACAAGGAAAGGCCACGCCCCGCGCCCGAAGCCACAACACCCGGCTGGCCCCATACCGACTGACCACCCCGTCAAGACCGCGCCTCACAAATGCTCCGCCGCCGCAGAACATCAATTGTGGGCGCCCGTCGATACCACGGGGTCTGGCTCCGAAAGCATACAGATTAGGCGGCACTGTGCGCGGTGCGCCGATCGACTGGCGACCCGACCGTGGCTGGCGGACTGCCGACAGGATCGGCCCATGTTCGCGTACAGGCAGTCTGGGGCCGACTGCCCGGCGCGGGCGATAATGCACGGGTGGCAGCTGATGCGGGCGACGCGGTGCGCCGGACAGCGATCAGGCTCGCGGCGCTCGCGCAAGACGGCCTGGCGTATGCTCCCTCCGAGTATGACCTGGACCGGTACCGGCAGGTGGCCCGGCTGGCGGCTGAGCTGCTGGCGGTGGTGAGCGGCCGCCCGGCTGACGATCTGGCGGTCGAGCTCGGCCGTGACTCCGGCTACGCCACCCCGAAGGTCGACGTCCGCGGTGCCGTCTTCGACGACCGCGAGCGCGTGCTGCTAATGCAAGAGAAAACCGACGGCCGGTGGTCCTTGCCGGGCGGCTGGGCCGATCCCGGGGAACCACCCTCGGCCGCGGTCACCCGGGAGGTCCTGGAGGAGACCGGGTACCCGAGTTCACCGGTGAAGCTGATCGCCTGCTGGGACCGTGACCTTCAGGACAACCCGCCGCCGCTGCCGGTACATGTCTACAAGCTGTTCTTCCTGTGCCGCCGCGACGGCCCGGCCCGGTCGCCGCAGCCGCTGGAGACCCTCGACGTGGGCTGGTTCGGCCTTGACGAGCTGCCGCCGATGTCCCTGAGCCGGGTCAACCATCGCCAGCTGACGCGAGCGCTGGCCCACCACCGTGACCCCTCCCTGGCAACTGAATTCGACTAGCGGAGACAGGCGGCCGCTTGAGCCCACACGTGATCACCGCTGAACCGCCAAGCGCCGTCGCCCGCACAAGATTCCGGTCACTCAGCGTAATCCAGGTCGCGTCGGGGGAAGAACCAAAATATGCCATATCGCTTAATATACGGGTGATCTTTGCTGCGTATATACCCACTGAGCTGGGGAGACACCCGTGGTGAGCTTCCCGGAGATGGTGCGCACGACGTCGAGCCTGGGCGAGACGAGGTATGCGCTTGGTGACCGGCTGGTGGACCGGTACCTGGAGTTCGTGGCGGGGCGGGCGAGGCCGAACACGCTGCGGGCGGTGGCGTTCGACCTGAAGGCGTTCTTCACCGTGGTCGCCAGGGACCCGGTGGAGGTCACGGCGGCGGACGTGTTCGAGTTCCTGGCCGATCAGCGCGGTGACCGCAGCGTGGTCCGGCTGGCTGACCGGGAGTCGGGGCTGTCGGCGCGGACGATCGCCCGCCGCCTGTCGTCGGTGTCGGGCCTGTATGCCTACCTGGTCGCGCGGGGTGACACGCCGGTGCAGGCCGACCCGGTGCCGCGCGGGCTGCTGACCCGGCGCCAGGGCGGATCGAGGCGGTCCCGCACGGTGCCGCTGGTGCGGGTGCCGCGGACCCTGCCGAGGATCCTTTCGCCGCAGGAGGCGGACCGGCTGGTCGCGGCGCTGCGGACGCACCGGGACCGGGCGATGGTGCTGGCGATGCTGCTGGCCGGGCTGCGCCGCTGCGAGGTGCTGGGCCTGCGGTTCGAGGACGTGCAGGTCGCCGACCGGCGGCTGGTGGTCGTGGAGGGCAAGGGCGGGCATCACCGGGTCGTCCCGGCCGCGGGCCGGTTCTTCGCCGCGCTCGGCGAGTACCTGCACGACGAGCGGCCGGCCACGGCGGCCACGGACCGGGTGTTCACGGTGCTGAAGGGGCCGCGGCGCGGGATGCCGCTGTCGGCCGAGGGGCTGGATGAGATCCTGGACGGCGCCCGCGGGCGGGCCGGGCTCGAGCACGCCACCTGCCATGAGCTGCGGCACACCTGCCTGACCCGGCTGCGGGAGGCGGGGATGGCGCTGGAGGCGGTGCAGGCCCAGGCCGGGCACCTCAGCATCGAGTCGACCCGGGTCTACCTGCACCTGACCAACGACTGGCTGGCCGGCGAGTACCGCCGCGCTGCCGCGCTGATCGACGCCGACACCGCCGCAGTCACCGAGATGCTCGCCATGCAAGAAGGCGTCCGGTGAGCGCCGTCCCCGCAGCTAGCCCCGGCAGGCCGGCTCGCCCGCCGCCGCGGACTGGGCCGCGATCGAGGCAGCGGCACCCGCGGTGGCCGCGGTCGTGCACCGCTACCTGCGGCAGCTGGGCACGTTCCTCGCCCCGGCCAGCGTCGACGCAGCTGAGAACGCGCTGCGTCACCTTGCCCGCTGGATGACCGCCGAGGCCGGGCTGCGGGCAGTAGGCGACATCCGCCGCGATCACATCGAGGACTTCAAGGTGTGGCTGGCCGCCCGGCCCCGCGGCCGGGGCCAGGTGATCACCAGGGAAACGCACCGCCAGCGGATGCGGACCGTCCGCCAGTTCTTCGAGCGGATCATCGAGTGGGACTGGCCCGACGCCCCGCCCCGCAACCCGGTTATCGCCTGGGACATCCCGAAGAAGCCCGAGCCGCTCCCGAAGTTCCTCGACGACCGCGACGCGGCCAGGCTGATGGCCGCTGCCCGGGCCGCTGCCGACCCCCGCGACCGGCTCGTCATGGAACTGCTGGCCCGGACCGGGATGCGGGCCGGGGAACTCGCCGGCCTGCAAGCCGACGCGGTCGTGCTCATCGGCGCCGCCCACTGGCTGCGGATCCCGCTGGGCAAGCTCCGCAACGACCGGTACGTGCCGCTGCACCCCGAGCTTGTCCAGCTGCTCACCGCCTGGACCGCCGCCAACCTCGACCACATCCGCCGCCACCAGCGGCTCGTCGCCGACCATCGCGGCCCCCTGGACCGCCACTGCATCGCCCGCATCGTCCGCCGGGTCGCCCGCGCGGCCGGCGTCCCCGGCGTCCACCCGCACCGGCTGCGCCACACCCTGGCCACCCAGGCGATCAACCGCGGCATGCGGCTCGAGGCCATCGCCGCCCTGCTCGGCCACCAGAAAATGGAAATGACCCTGATCTACGCCCGGATCGCCAACAAGGTCGTCGCCGACGAGTACGCCGCAGTCAGCGCCAAGATCGACGCGCTCTACGGACAGCCCGAACTGCCCGCCGACTACGAGAGCGCCGGCATGGCCCGCCTGCGCCGCGAAGCCCACGCCCGCATGCTCGGCAACGGCCTGTGCACCCGCCCAGCCGAACTCGACTGCCGCATGGAATCCGCCTGCGAGACCTGCTCCTACTTCCGCACCGGCACCGAGTTCCTGCCCGTCCTCATCCGCCAGCGCGACCACGCCCGCGACCACGGCCAGCACGACCGGGCAAACCTGTTCAAAAACCTCATCGAGGCCGCCGACCAGCCTGACGCTTGACAAACATCACCCGTATAACGCCGACTCTGATCGTGCCAACAGCCGTGCCGATAGACAACGCGCGCAGAACTTCCGCTTCTGTGCTGCGGCGTTGCCGTGGACGGCCATCGAGTAGCGGGCCGGCGCTTGGCGTAGAGGCTGGCTGATCAGCTTCGCCGGCTGAGGCTGGTGACGAGGGACCGTAGCCAGGGCTGAGCCAGGCCAGGTTCACCGGATATCGCCCGGGCGAGCTCGGCCCGGCCGGCCGCGCTGCGCCCGTAGACGACAAGCGCGACGGCCTCGGCCAGGGCCTGGCGGGCGGGTTCGCCGTGATCGGGGCCGGCCGCGGCCGCCAGCCACCGCTCGGGAGTAAAAGACCGGGTGAGCTTGACCTGCTGATCGGCGAGGTAGGTCCAGGCCGGCCAGTCGAGTGAGACATTGACGACCGCCCGGGCAGGCAGGAGCCGGGTCCAGGGCGCGTGCTGCTGCCAGCGGAAGGTGCTCGGGCTGGTCTTGTGCCGGACCGTGACACCGACGAAGCGGAGCTTGCGGCGGATGACGTCCCATTGCGCCCGGTCCTCAGCGATCCAGTCCTGCAGCAACGTGAACAACTCGGTGAAGGTGGAGCCGCCGTGCACGACGTCGGCGAAGGTGGCCGGCCGGGAGCGGCGGGCCAGCGCCTGGGGCGCCAGGCCACTGGCGGCCAGGATCCGCCGGGCCTGCCGCACTTCACCGGCGCCGAGCGGCCGCGCCTTCCACCTTCGGCCGACCGGCACGGCCTTGCGCGCGAACGACAGCGGCAGCCGATGCACCCGCGGGGCCGCCGCTACACCGGACAGTGCCCCACTGAGCAGGTCGAACATCGAGTCCAGCGACCGGCCCACGAAGAACAGGTCACCGTCACCGCCGCGGGCCACGACTTTGCCCGCGCAAGCCACCAGGGAATCAACGAACCACAGGTCAGGCTCGCCCACGCCCCTCAGCAGGGAGCCGAGCTGATCAGGCGAGGCAAGATCCCACCGGAACGGAACGGCCACCCCGCCCACCTCGTCCATGGCCCTATTGTGGTCTGCTGGCTGGTCGGTCTGCCATTCAGATAACGACCGCGTCCGCGCCGTGAGCAGAGGCTCCGTGGAGCCCGGCAAAGTCAACCCGAACGGCGGATGCCGGATGCCGGGGTCGTTGTGAGCGATTGCTCGCTGGCGGTTCGGCGAATCGGTGCGGCTGGTCGCTGGTCAAAGGAACTGGCTCCAGAACGGCACCAGCGAGCGCGGGGTCCAGCCTTCGCTGACAGGAAGTCCGGAGCCGAATTCGCGGTCGATGTAGCCGGCTAGGTCTGTGACGTAGATGATGATGTCGGCCTGGTAGATCGACAGCACGAGGTGGCCGCTGGTGCCAGCCCGGCGGGCAGGTAGCGGTGCCCGTAGACCGAGATCATCGCGGGCGCGCCGGCTAGCTGCCGCCGGGCCGCGGCGAGTGCCTCGCTCACGTCATCCGGGCGTCGGCCCCAGGACGGGTGCCACAGGCCGTTGTGTTGTACGTCAAAGATCACTCCCTCGACGGGCCAGCGGAGTTGCCTGCAAAGGCCGGCGGCGTTGCCGCCGCGCCAGTCGGGCGCTCCCGCGCCCGGGGTCCTGCCTGCGTTTAGGCTCTGAGCATGCTCACCCTGATGGCGGTTCACGCCCACCCGGATGACGAGGCGACAATGACCGGCGGCGTCCTGGCCAAAGCTGCGGCTGAGGGCGTCCGCACCGTGCTCGTGACCTGCACCGACGGCCGTTGCGGGGACGGGCCGGGCGGGGTCAAGCCCGGGGAGCCGGGACACGACCCTGACGCGGTGGCCGCAACCCGCCTAGGTGAGCTCGAGGTGAGCCGCCGCGTGCTGGGCATCAGCGACCTGGAGCTGCTCGGCTACCGCGACTCGGGGATGACGGGCTGGCCCGGGAACAACGCACCGGGGACGTTTTGGGCAACACCGGTCGGCGAGGCGGCCGGCCGTCTGGCCGGCCTGATGAGCAAGTACCGGCCGGATGTCGTCGTCACCTACGACGCCAACGGCTTCTACGGCCACCCCGATCACATCCAGGCTCACCGCGTCACGATGGCCGCGGCCGCGATGACAGGCATCCCGGCCAAGGTCTACTGGACCACCGCATCGCGCGCGAGCATGGCCGAGCTCGCAAAGGCGATGTCCGAGCTCGGCATGAGCTGGGAAGAAGACGGCCCGCAAGACGACGGCCCGGAGATCGGCCTGCCTGATGAACAGATCACGACCTGGGTTGACATCCGCGACTACAGCGACCAGAAGTACGACGCGCTGCTCGCCCACGAAAGCCAGGCCGGGGACATCTTCTTCCTGAAGCTCGGCCGCCAGCGCTTCCGGGACCTAATGGGGCAGGAGACCTTCGTGCGTGTGCACGACACGACCCAGGCCCCGCTACCCGAGCGCGACCTCTTCGACGGCCTCACCTGACAGCTCACCACGGGCCTAATCCCCAGAGGTAACTACCGGGCGATAAACGGGTGCCATTGGCCTGAGCCGACCTGAAAGGCGGCTGCGCGCCTTAGTAACTCTTCACCCGCAACTAGAGTGCCGACCGCACAGATCACCTGGTTATGCGCCCGGTCCAGACATGAAGACCATCGTCCGCCAGCCGCGCCGAACGGCGGTTCGCGATCGCGGCTGGTGGCAACGTCTGGCGGTCATCTCGGCCTTTCTCCGGATCGTGATCAGCATGGCCGCTGGTGACGGCCAGGCTGTCTCGGATCTGGCTGCGGCTACCTGGCTGCTCCGGCGACGTAGGTGGCGACGATGTAGGTCGCGTGACGGTCCAGGCTGGTCCGCGCCCGGTCATAGCGCATGGTGGTCCGCGGGTCGGCGTGCGAGGCGGCCTCCTGCACGTCACGGAGCGGGACCCCGGCGTCAAGAGCGGCGGTGATGAACGCGTGTCTTAGCGTGTGCGGGCTTACGTGCTTGGTGATCCCGGCGCGGCGGGTCACCCGGCGGACAATGCGGGCGGCACCGTGCCGGTCCAGCCGCCGTCCGTCCGCGGCGGTGAACAGCGGCCCGTCGGTTCGTTCGCCGATGGCCAGGTCGATCGCACGAGCGGTGCGGGGCGCGAGAGGGATGGTGACGACCTTCCCGCCCTTGCGGGTTATGACCAAGGTGCGGTGCCCGCGCTCAAGACCGAGGTGCTCGATGTCAGCGCCGGTCGCCTCAGACACCCGCAGCCCGTTGAACGCGAGCAGGGAGACCAGTGCATGCTCGGCGGCCGGGCCGAGCCCGGCGGAGACCAGGAGCGCGCCGAGCTCGTTGCGGTCCAGGGCGGTGGCGTGCGACTCGTAGTCCAGCCGCGGCCGGCGGACGTGCGCGGCGGGCGAGTGCTCGAGGAGCTCTTCCTCGACCGCGTACTTGTAGAAGCCGGCGATGGTGCACAGCCGCCGCGTGACGGTGGCGCGGGCCCGTCCGCGGGCTTCCAGCTCACGGGCGAAGGTCTCGATGTCCGAGCGGCGGACTGAGAACAGCGGCAGGGACCGTGCCCGGCACCAGCTGGTGAACTGGCGCAGGTCGAGGGTGTAGGCCTCGCGGGTCAGGCCGCGGTCGCCGGCCAGGAATCCGGCGAGCGCGAGCCGCTCGGCGTCGGTGAACACGGGCTGGACCGGGACGAGGGCAGTGGACGGAGTCGCGGCGGTCATCAGGCACCTCCAGGGACAGCCGGGACCCGAGAGGGCTGGGCCGTCGCAGGTCCCAGCGATGAACGTTGCCTGCAACGTACGATGCCCGCCCGGGACGGGCTACACCGCGACCCGCAGTGTTCACCGTCTCGACCAGCATCACAACGCGCTCCATGCCGAATCGGCGTCACTGGAGGGTCGCTGCCTGGCGTGCTCGTCACACCCAGATCGCCTGGATCGCGCACGCGGTCCGCCGCCCTGGCGGAACTTCTGCGGGTCGACGGCGCGCGCATGAGATGCCCGCCACCGCTAGCATGAGATCGTGACCTACGAACGCATCACCACCGACCCCGCTGTCATGGGCGGCCTGCCCTGCATCAGAGGGCTGCGCTTCCCGGTCGCGACGGTTCTGGCGATGCTCGCCGACGGCATGACAGCCGAAGACATCCTGGCCGAGCATCCCGGCCTCACCGCCGAGGACATCCACGAGTCCCTGCTGTACGCCGCGGAGGCCGTACGCGAGCGCGAGCTGCCGCTGCGGCTCACAGCGTGAAGTTCCTCATCGACAACAATCTCTCCCCGCTCCTGGCCGACGCGCTCAAGGCAGCCGGGCACGACGCCGTCCACGTGCGCGACCTCGGCATGCAGGCGGCACCCGACGAGGCAGTCCTCGAACAGGCCCGGGCCGGCGGGCAGATCCTGATCTCCGCTGACACCGACTTCGGCGGGCTTCTTCCCGGTCTAAGGCCAGCGAACCGTCAGTGATCCTCATCCGCCGCCTGGTCGGGCGCAGGGCCGCGCAGCAGGCGGCAATCATCCTCGCCAACCTCGGCCAGGTAGCCTCGGACCTCGCAGCCGGGGCGATGGTCGTCATCCACGAGGACACGCTCCGAGTGCGGCGCCTTCCCGTGTAGCCGAGAATTAACAAGGCACCCCGGAAGCACCGGTGATCAGGGTTCACTGGGACAAGCCCACAGATCAGGCGCCGCGCTCCTTATCGCCGAATAGGACTGTCCACCACGCCGATAGGAGTTTGCTGTCCGCGGCGCGCAGAACTGTGAGTTATGAGTTGCGATGTTGCACTCGGTCGGCGATTTCCTGTCATGGCCGGAACGCGCGGTTCCGGCTCCCTCTCCGTGTCCCTGTTCCTGCCCGTGCCCGTGCCCGTGCTAGTAAGCGTCGTCAGGCGGCCGGGCGGGTGAGCCGGGCGGGGTCGAGGACGTCGACGGCGGCAATCAACCCACGACCAGCACAGATAACGATCTACGGCTGGAGTACAAGTGCCTCAACGATCGACTCAACTGCGTCGAAGGGCGCACGCAGTGCACCCTCGAGGTGGTGCCGCCCGGCCAGAAACCCCGGTGAGTGCTGCACGGCGGCCAGTCACTGACCCATGGCCCTTACACCATGGCGATGCAGACGGACGGCAACCTCGTGCTGTATGCGAATGGTAATCAGGCGCTTTGGCAGTCTCACACCTACAACAACCCCGGCTCCGACGTGGTGATGCAAACTGACGGAAACCTAGTGGTTTATACAGCCGGCGGTCAGGCTCTGTGGCAGTCCGGCACATACAACCAAGCCGGTGACCACCTCGTCGTGCAGTCTGACGGCAACGCGGTTATCTACACGCCCAGCGGGCAGGTGCGATGGGCTACGAACACGGTCCAGACTCCCCCATCGTCAAGCGGTCAGCCTGCCGTAGCGACAGCGCACAGCAGTTGGGGAGTGCGCGAGCAAACGCGCGACCGCAGGCGGGAACACCGGACGCCGCCGGCGCGCTGACCTAATAGCGCAGGACTTCGACCTACGGCTGGCGACGCGCCTGCTGCGGTTCGGGGGACGTGGCGGTGGCACAGCACACCGCGAGAAGCTGTTCGGCCGAGATGCCGAGACGTGTGGCATGTACCGCTGGCTTCGGGACAATGGTCTCCCCGAGGGATTCCAGATCTTGTGCCTGTCCTGCAACGACTCCAAGGGCACGGGCGAACGGTGCACGCTCGCGCATATCGACGGCAAGGAGCGCCGCTATGCCTGTAACGAGATCAAGCTGCTGGAGAAGGAGTTCGGCACTGACCGAACCGCCCGTAACGGGCACGCTCGCGCTGCAACATGTGCGACGCCGCAGCCAGAGCAATGAGGAGGATTGCTAAATGCCGAAGAGTGACTTCATCGAGACCGAGGGCACGGTCATGCGGATGCGCGGGCACGGCTTCTACACCGTGGTACTCGCCAACGGGCACGAGGTGCTCGCGAGGATGTCGGGGCGGATGACGAAAAACCACATCCGGGTAATCCAGGACGATCGCGTGCTGCTGGAGATCAGCCCGGCGGACTGGTCGCAGGGACGCATCATTTACCGCTATAAGTGATCCGCGTTACGACTTCTGGCTAGCGGGCCAGCGCGCCAGGGCCGCCCAGGGCTCGCGGACTGCGGTCGATGACGGTCTCCAACGGGCAGGCGCTGGCCGGCGCGCATATCCCTACGCTGGTTCCTCTCCGGGAAACCGCGAAGCTGCCGCCGAACGCCTCGACTCCACGACGCTGCGCGCGATCAGGCGAGCCAGCATCACCGGAACATTCGTGACTGCCAAGAGCGGCGACAAGGCCGCGTTTTGGTTCCGCCTCGCATCTGAGGCGCGCCCAGCCGTCGCCTGCGGACTCCGCCCATCGTCATCGTCCTAATCACCCCGTCTGCAGTTGTCACCACGCACCGCGCGCAGGCAGCACGAACTCCGTGGTCAGAGCGATGTTGATCATGTACGTAAAGTGCACGTCGGGCCTCGGACACGTTAAATCCTGACCGCGCGAACGCGCTCCGGCCCGGGGGAAGAGCAGTAGGTCTCAGATCTCGGCCGGGCCGCCAATCAACTGGTGAAGCGCGTGTCGTCCAGCCGGTCCCGGGATCCCAAAGGCACAACGTCCGACAGCCCGGCGCCCTGGATCGGGGGCAGAGCCCAGGCGCGCATTCGCCGGAGCAGTCGAGTGTCGGCCGGCCGGACCAGCGGGTGGGTCCCGCCATTGCGCTCCGCCTCGGCATCCCACTGCGTGTGGCGCGCGGCCGCTGTCGCCGCGTCCTCGAGCTGGGTGCAGTCAAGGGTGTCCTGGTTCACGTCCACGACGATCGTGTCGCCGTCCTCGATAAGCGCGATCGGCCCGCCCAGCGCCGCCTCAGGCGACACGTGGCCGATGACCAGCCCCACCGACCCGCCCGAGAACCGGGCGTCGGTCATCAGCGCGATGGTGATGCCGCGTCGCCGGCACAGCGCGGTGATCCGCGAGGTGGGATCGAGCATCTCCGGCATCCCCGGAGCGCCGCGCGGCCCCTCGTACCGGATCACTACCATGTCGCGGTCCTGGAACCGCTCCGGCCTCGTGGCCAGTGCCTCGATCAGCGCCTGCTCGCTGTCGAAGACGCGGGCGCGGCCGACGAACCGGCCGTCCTCCATGCCGCCCTCGACTCCGGCCAGCTTGATCACCGCGGCGCCGCCGGGCGCGAGGTTGCCGCGGAGCAACCGCAGGCCGCCCGTTGGCTTGAACGGCGCCGACAGCGAGTAGATGACGTCGCCGTCAGGGGCGGGCGGGCGGAGCCGTGCGACCTGGCCGGCGAGCGTCTCACCGGTGCAGGTCACGCAGCCGCCGTCGAGCAGGCCCGCGTCCAGCAGCTCGCGCACGATCACGGGCAGGCCGCCCTTCGCGTCGATGTCGACCATGGAGTACCGGCCGAAGGGCCGCGCGTTCAGCAGCACGGGCAGCGTGCGCGACACGCGATTGAACTCATCCTGCGTGATCACCTCGCTCCAGTAGTCGATGCCCGCTGCGCGTGCCAGCTCGGGCGCGTGGAGCACGACGTTGGTGGAACCGCCCATCGCGATGGCAACCAGGGTGGCGTTGCGCAGCGACGCCGGGGTGACGATGTCCCGAGGCCGGATGCCGCGCCCGGCGAGCACCTGCAGGGCGTCGATCAGCTGGGCGGGGAACTCCTCGATGCGGCGGCGATCCTCCGACGCCGGGCCCACCATGTGCAGCGGCTCCATGCCGCAGGTCGCGATGAACGACTGCATGGTGTTGTAGGTGAACATGCCGCCGCAGCTGCCGTGACCGGGCGAGGCCTCAAGCGCGATCCGCCGCCGCTCCTCCGGCGGCTCCGTCGCCGCCTGAAAGCAGGAGATGATGTCGATCGGCTCGCCGGTCTGGGAGTCGATGCCGGGGCGGATCGAGCCGTCGGACATGATCACCGCAGGGACGTTGCGCTCGAGGATCGCGGCGAGGGTCCCGACCGGGGGCTTGTCACAGGCGACCACGGCGATCACGCCGCGCAGATCGCTCCCTTCGAGGTGGAGGCAGACACCGTCGTTGGTGGTCTCGCGGCCGATCAGCGAGTACCGCATCTCCGGCGTGCCGTTGCGCTGCCCGTCGGAGATCCCGCCGGCAAAGCTGGGCGCGATTACCCGCACCGGGAGGTCAGCACCGACGACGCGGCGGCGCAGCTCGGCCTGGATCGCCTCGACCTTCGCGGGGACGCCGGCGTAGCAGATGCTGTCGCCGAGGTTACCGATAACTCCCCAGGCAGGGCAGTGGATCTTGTCCGGGTCCTGTCCCTGAAGGCGCGCCGTCGCGACCGCCTGCGTGTCTTGTCCCGGCTTCCACGCTTCCGCGTCGCTCACCGTGATCCCTCATATCCCGTGGTCAGATAGTGGCCGATGCTATCAGGGCTTGGGGATTCGCCCCCGGTGCGGGAGCGCGGCGTCCGATATCGCCACGCCAGCCCAGTGATCCCGGCGACCTACCACAGGTCGCTCCTGGTCGAGGCGCTTGCACGCCGTGTTCCGGCTGATCCGGCCTCCACCTGAGGCACACATCAACTCTGACCGAGGCGCACCTGTCGACGGCGCCATCCCCTCGAGTTCGAGCAGATGCGCCCCTTCGGCGGCGGCCAGGCTGGTCAGTCGGCGCCGACTGGTGACCAGCGCGAGGCACGAGGCCGTGCCGGGCAGTAGCGGCCGCCTGCCGCCCCGTGCGCTCAAGCCGGCCGAACCGGTGCAGGTCCAGTTCCTCCCCTACGTCCATCAGGACGCCGAACGCGTGCAGCGCCAGCTCGACGCCGTCGGCGGCGGATGATCGGCGTCTAGCCCCCGGGGCCGGCTGGCCGAGTTCCTTCGTGAGCGGGCGCGGCAACGCGAAGCACCGGCCCGTTCAGAAAAATCAAAGACGTCGCTCGAACGGACCGATGGTTCCCCTCCCACGGCCAGAGATTCAATCTCCAGGCCGGGCAGCTCCCTTACCGCCGGCGCTTGCCCCTCGCGCACATCCCGCGCCCACTGTGCCACACCACGACAGCCCGTGCCCACGCAGTGCGCCAGTGAGTTGCCAGCGGCGTTCGGTACCAATTTAGCGTCATGCCCCCACGGGCGCGTCGCGTGTAAGGAGCGGATTATCACAGGTAAGGAGAGGACCATGCTGAAGGGCACTCCGGCCTGGCGAAAGAGGCTTTTCGCGAAGCCTCGGATGGCGGCCATCGCGGTGGCTCTCTTGGCCATCGCGGCGACGGTATCCCTGTCTGGCGGCAAGGCCTACGCCAGCGGGACGAACTGCGGGCCGGGGACCGATGGCCTGTCGGAGATCTGCATGTACATCGACGGCTATTCGAACGTGGTCGTCGCCGCTGTCGGCGAGGTGACGATCACCAGCCCGAACGGGATCGGGGAATATGACGTCGATAACCAGTGGATCAACTTCCCCAGGCATATCCAGGTCGTCAACCCAGCCGGTCAAACGCTCTGCAACTCAGATACGGAGACGCTCCTCGACGGCACCGGCTTGAGCTGCGAATCGGAGTACCAGGGAGCCACGTACACAGGTAACAACTGCACCATCCTCTGGGCCTATCTAGGCGGCGGAGAATACGACAAGTACGGCGAGGAATGCTTGAACGTATTCACGTCGTAGGGCGGGGCCGGGAGTCCCGGGCGGGCACTTCGCCTGCGCTTGGCTGACGACGGCACTGCGGGCGGCTCACGCCACCCGCCGTACCGTTCTCTGTAATGTTCGGACTGTCTCGTCACATACCTGTCATGCTCACCGCCTCCCAATGAGCTGCCCGCCGAGATCGCGAATCAGATCCTGATGACGCTCATCCAGCCAATGCGCTGGCCGGCCCGCCCATGCCGCCAGACCGCCCGCACGCGGGCCGGGGCAGCTCCCCTATTTGTCTCCGTTGTCGTCACGATGGCCCCCGACCCAGGTCAACCTCACAGCACTCACCTGGTAGCAGGCACTGCAGACGGTAAGGATCGGCGCAGATCCACGGGGTTCGCTAGCCGAACATTCCTAGGGTCGCCGACATGGAAGGTGCTCGCCCCGCAGGCGCAGCGGCGCCTTTGGGCAGCATTGTTATTCTGAAGGGACAGGAACTCGTCGTCGGCGAGGTGGAACTTGGCTGATCTGGTGTCCGGACCGCTGCGCGTGCTGGTGGAGTCCAGGCGCGAGCAGGTGATGGCGATCGCGGCCCGCAACCACGCGAGCAGGGTCCGCATCTTCGGCTCGGCCGCCCGCGGCGACGACAATGCCGCCAGCGATATCGACTTGCTCGTCGACTTCGACCAGGACAGCTCCCTGTTCGACCTCATGCACATGGCACGCGAACTGCAGGCGCTGTTCGGCCGGGCAGTCGACGTCGTATCGGCCGGCGGCCTGAAAGGCCGCGACCGCGCCATCCTCGCGGAGTCGGTCGACCTGTGAGCCGCCGGGACGACGAGCGCGTCGCCGACATCCTGGACGCCGCCGACGAAGTCGCGGAGATCATCGTGCTCGGCCGCGACGCCTGGGACAAAGACCGGATCAGGCAGCTCGCAGTTGAACGCCTTCTGGAGATCATCGGCGAGGCAGCGAACTCCCTCACCGAAGACTTCCGGTCACAGCACCCAGGCGTTCCCTGGCGCGACATCATCGGCCTGCGGATCGTGCTGGCACACCATTACCACCGGGTCGACCCAGGCCAGGTATGGGTAATCGCCGCCACCGAAGTACCCAGACTCGCCCGCAACCTCCGCCCGGGCGGATAAGCGTAGTCAACCTAGACATCACACCCAGTCACGACTCTGATAGTCCTCCAAGAGCAGATCGCCGATTCGGTATCGCTGGCTATGCCGTCTCAACCGCAGGCAGGCACCTGCCGAACGTCCGGTTCTGTGCGTGCCCGGGAGCAGGCGCCTTCATGCGGCATCGGGGATCAGGAGGGTCAACAGGAACGCAGCTGCGCTCAAGCTCGGCGCCTCCGAACCTCGCTTCGACCTGTTTCTCGACTTGCTCCTGCGCGGCCTGCCGGCCCGGGAGCCCCGGGTCAAGTGGTACTAGCCTGGCTGATCCTGGTCCCGTGGGGCCTGCCGCCGGCCAGCCGTGACGGCGAGAATCCGGGCGATGCTGTCGGCGAAGCGGGGAAGCGCATCGGGGTCGCCGGCGCTGCGGGTCGGGTTGAGCTCGCCGATCGACAGCGCTCGCACCCGCGGATCTCGCGCGGCCAGCGTCAGCGCCTGTTCGGCTTGGCCGAGGGTCGGCCCGGTGTTGCGGCAGTCGGTATTCTCCGCCAGCGGTGCGTCAATGAAGTCCAGGACGTCGACGTCGATGTGGACCGCGAGCGGGCCAGCCGGGAGGTGATCAAGCGCGGCAGCGGCGGCGCCCGCCGGATCCGCGGCCAGGGCCTGACTGGTAACCACGTGCAGGCCGAGCCGGGCCGCTTGCTCGCGCTCCCAGTCCGTCCCCAGCTGCGGCTCCACCCCGAGCCATGCCACCTGGTTTGGTTCTAGCAGCGGACGGGGGCCGAACGCGTCGGTGAGGGTGTCCACGCAACCCGGCAGGGCCAGCGCGTGTGCCAGGCCCATCCAGTCCAGGGCGCCGTCAGTCGTGCTGTCCGGTGTGTTCATGTCGTAGTGACGGTCGACATACAGCAACCCCGGGGCGCCGGTCCCCAGGCGCCGCAACGCCGCCATGACCCCAAGCGCAATGGTGCAGTTGCCGCCCAGTACCAGCGCAAAATCGCCGCGCGCCAGCACCGGCCCGAGCCGTTCGGCCAAGTCGCGCAGCGACGCGGTCGCCGGGCCGACGTTCTGGGCCAGCGGGTACTCCCGGTCGGGTTTCCATACCTGATGGAGCAGGTCCCCCTCATCTCGCACCTCAAGCCCGGCCGCGACAAGCCTGGCGAGCAAGCCAGCCGAGCGCAAGGCCTGAGGCGCCAAGTCCTGGCCGGCCGCGTAGCTGGCAGCGCTGCTCGGCACACCCACGATCGAGATCTGGCTCACCCGGCGAGCATACCGACGTACGCCACGTCGGCGGCGGCTGCATTCGGCGGGGTTCCTTAAGGCCTAGGCCCGGGCACCATCCGCCGGGGTACGTAGGTCGGCGCCGAGGTAGACCAGATGCTCGGCCACCGGCCCGACCTGCGGGCCGGTATTGAAGAACTGGCAGAGGCCGGTTAGATCGCGAGCCAGCGGCGGGGTGTATCGGGCGCAGATCTCGGTGAAGGCGTCTCCCTGGCTCGCGGCGTCCTCAAGGTCCCCGGCCTCGGGGTTTTTGGTGATGGCGCGCGCTGCCGTCGGCCACTGGTCCAGCAGCACCGCCCACTTGCCGAGCTGTTCCGGGGTCACCAGGTCATCGGCGATCAGGTTCCGGTTCCACGCCACCACGAGCAGGAAGTACAGCCGGTTGAGCAACCGCTTGGCCATCCGCGGCAGCGGCGGCAGCAGCTCCAGGATCACCGCCTCGGCCCGGGTCCTGATCTCCTCGTCGGCCGCGGCCCGCAACTGCAGCCGCCGACGCACCTCCTCCGGCGAGGCCAGGCCCACGACGCGCCGCCAGTACCACCGGGAGGTGAACTCGGGCTCGATGGCCGCCGACAACCGGCGGAGTACTTCCTGCTCGACCTGGTTGCTGTCGGAAGCGTCTGTGGAGTCGGCCAGCACGTTTGAGATGACGCGATCCACGAGGCGCCCGACCTCGACGCCCAGTGCCGTTACCCCTCGCCCCCACGGGGGCGTCGAGGGGACGAAGCACGGCACCCTGAGCATGCTTCAGCTGCCGGACGATCCGTTCGCCACCATCGAGCTCGTCCATGACCCGGCGCAGCGCAGCCCCGGCCCTGGCACGGGCATCAGCCATCTGGTCATCCAGGTCGAGTCGCTGGACGCGGCCCTCGCCGGCCTGGCGCCAACGGCATCGCGGCCGGGCCGCCCGGGCTTCCCGGCGGCGCGGACGGACCGCGGACCAGCTGGATCAGCGGGCCTGGACGGCTACCGGATCGAACTGGTCCAGTGGGCCGCCGGCCACGCCGACGGCATCACCAGGGCCGACTTCGCCTAAGCAGCCGGACCGGACCGCCGCCGCGCCGCCCGGCCGTCATCGCCCGATCCGCGTCCGCAACGCCTGTCGGGCACGTCGGGCCGGCCCTTGCCTCCAGCGACCGTCACGCCTGGTCACAGCAGCACTGACACGCGGATCACGATATCGCCGAATATTTTTCTTCCTGGGCCGAACTGACTGGCTGCATTCGTGAATGCAGGTCGTCCAGTTATGGGGGATCAGCCATGCTAGGCCTGTCGGGAAAGCGAGAGGAGCCGATAACCGGGTCGGCTCCGCGCGCTCGCGGAGTGAGGCACGGTTGCGTGTCCTTAGCCCGCGGCTGGCGGGCGTTACTCGCTCCATCGCTGCTCTTTGCCAGGGATCGGCTTGCCGATGAGGGCGACCGGGATCCAGAAGCACATCTGGCCGATCACCATCGTGAGCGTCCACAGCGCCTTGGTGTCGTAGTGGGCGGATGCCTTGGCGTACAGCTCGTCGGGGACGCGCTCCCCGGACGGGTTCGGGGTGAGGACGGCCTCCACAAGCTCCAGTGCGACCCGTTCGGCGTCGGTGAAGAAGGAGGCGTCCCGCCATGACGCCACGGCGGTGATGCGCTCTTCTGTTTCCCCGGCCTTGCGCAGGTTGCCGGCTTGCCCGACGACGTGGTACGTGTTGCCGACGATCTGCCCGGCGCGGAGCTGCACCAGGCTGATGGTGGCCTGCGGAACCGGGCCGTTCGCGGTGGCCTTGTACAGCCCTCCAGCGATTCCTCCCAGTTCGGGGATGAACCGGTTGGGGTCGGGCATACGCGACCTGAGGTCGTCCTGACTGGTCGTCACGGGCGTGGACATGGTGAAGTCTTCCCTTCTCACGCATAGCGGCATTCCCGGTGTCTCAGTAGTCCGACGACACAACCGCCGGGAATGTGAGGCGAAGCGGTGACCGCCAGCCTCACATTCCGGCGGGCTGTCTCGTCGAAGCGGTGAGGGCAGATGCGACCACGGAGGCGGCGGCACCATGAGCACCCCATCCGGGCCCAGGTCGGGCCGACCCGACCCGGGCCTGAGCGCGATCACCGGCGAGCGGCGCCAGCTGGTCAATCTCGCCTACCGGCTGCTGGGCTCCCTGACCGAGGCCGAGGATGCCGTCCAGGAGGCCTACGCCCGCTGGTATGCCATGACCTGGCAGCAGCGGGACGTGATCGAGTCTCCGGGTGCCTGGCTGACCACGGTCGCCAGCCGCATCTGCCTGGACCTGCTCGGGTCGGCTCGGGCCCGGCGGGAACGTTACGTGGGCCAATGGCTCCCCGAGCCGCTGCCCGGGCCAGCGGAGCGGCCCGGCGGATGCCCGGGGGCCGACGCGGACCCGGCCGACCAGATCACCCTGGATGAGTCGGTCAGCATGGCCTTCATGGTCGTGCTCGAGGCGATGACACCAGCCGAGCGCGTCGCGTTCATCCTGCATGATGTCTTCTGCCACTCTTTCGCCGAAGTAGCCCAGATCACCGGCCGCACCCCCGCGGCCTGCCGCAAGCTGGCGTCAGCGGGCCGCTGCCGCGTCCGCGCCTCGCGGGCTCCCGCGGCCCCGCCAGCCCGGCAGGCCGGCCTCGTCAGGGACTTCAAAAAGGCATGGAGAGCCGCAGACATCAACGCCCTCCTCGCCCTCCTCGATCCCGAAGCCACCGCGACCGCCGACGGCGGCGGACTCGTCACGTCCGCCCTGCGCCCGGTCGAGGGCGCCGGGCAGGTCGCGCGCTTCTACGCCGGGATCGCCGACAAGGCACTCAACATGACAATCCAGGAGCGCACGGTCAACGGCCAGCCCGGCCTGGTGGCCCAGCTAGACGACGTCGTGACCGTATTCGCGTTCGACATCGCAAGCGACCGGATCAAGCACATCTGGGCAGTACGCAACCCCGAGAAGCTCCGGCACTGGACGACAAGCTGACACGCGCCCCGTCCGAGAGCCGCCTCCTCCACAAGGGCAACGCGTCCTCACCGCAAGGCGAAGGTCCGGCCACCCAGATCGACACGTTATGCGCCCTGCTTTCAGCGGAGAAGCCGGGCTAAGGATCAGCGCATATCGAATGCCTCTTTGTGTCAAGGGGCGTGGCTGGTCGGGTTGCGGGCCAAGGTCGTAGGGTGGTGGCCAAGGCCCGGGAGTGGCTTGCCCGAAGAGCCGGGTCGGCAGGCGGTTAGAGAGCCAGCGCACCGGGACCTCTCAACGCTACGACCTGACTCTTCCAACCGGCCAGGTCCGCAGCGCCTACCCCAACTCTCAATCAGGCGGATATTTCGCCTGCCCGGCTCCAGGGGCAGCGCAGAGCGTGACCGCTGAGGCTGCGCCTGGCGGCCCCGGGAGCGGCCCCACCCGGACAGCGGCCCACTGCCCGACCCGGGAAGCCGGACGGAACGCGAAATGCCTGGCGCCCGCGGGCACCGGGCCGTTATGCTCGGCCCATGGAAATTTCCCCGAATCGGGGAAATTTCCCGCGTTCCCGGGTTCAAGTCCCCCCTCGGACACAAAGCCCCGCGCATTTTCCCCGGTTCGTCACCCGCTTGAACACGCGGCCGTACGATCTCCTCCTCCTGGGAGAACTCACCGGCCTGCGTGTTCAAGCAGCGCTTCAAGTGCCGGAGGGGCGGGAAATCCCCCGCAAGCGCATCGCCTGACCGCCTCCGCCGGCCGCCTTGCCTCCCTTAGCGCGCCTGGCCCTGCCATCCGAACGATTCGGCCATCGGCTGCACGGTGAACTCGTGTCCCCGGTTAACGCCGTTGCTGTTGCCCTGGTTTCCCCGGGTGCCGGTGAACTTGGGCTTGGACATCAGAGTGCCGCCAATGCCAGCGGTGCCAGCTCAGCGATCGCGTCGGCGCCGCCCGCTGCCTCGGCACCGCTGGCCGCAGCACCACCCGCGGCTGCGTCGCCGCCCATGCCGGGCAGGGCGCCCAGTACGCCGGCGACCTCCGCAGCGACAGCAGGCGCCACCAGCTCGACTCGCTCCACGAGATGCTCGGGGACTGACTCTTCGATGGCGACCGGGAGCTCGAGAACGCCAAGCCCGCGCTCGCCGCCGATCTCGGGGCCGTGGTGAAGATCACCGAGCTGGGCGCGGTCGCCGGAGCGCAAGACTGACAGCATCAGGAACTGCATCGAGCAGGCATCATCCCCCCTCGCCGGTTCGGCTGGCCGGCAACGTGCGCGCCTGGCTCGTCGCGGAGGCCAACGCGATCATCGCCGCCGCCCGCGGCGAGCGCATCCTGTCGAAACCGCGTCGGCCCATATCGGAAACCAACTTCTCACTGCTCGCCTGGGAAGCCCGCACCGCCCAGCAGATGTGGGCGATGGAGAAGCGGAAGCCGAGTACGATATCCCGGTGAACTATGACTTATGCGGCAAACGGCTCCGAGCTGGCAGCAGGTGGGGCGTGTGCGAGCAAACGCCCGAGTGCAGGCGGGAACATCGGAGGCCGCCGGCGCGCTGACCTAGCGGCGCGGGACTTCGGCTTCTACGGCTGGCGGTGCGCCTGCTGCGGTTCGGGGGACGTGGCGGTGGCACAGCACACCGCGAGAAGCTGTTCGGCCGAGATGCCGAGACGTGTGGCATGTACCGCTGGCTTCGGGACAATGGCTTCCCCGAGGGATTCCAGACCTTGTGCCTGTCCTGCAACGACTCCAAGGGCACGGGCGAACGGTGCACGCTCGCGCATATCGACAGCAAGAAGCGCCGCTATGCCTGTAACGAGATCAAGCTGCTGGTGAAGGGGTTCGGCACTGACCGAACCGCCCGTAACGGGCACGCTCGCGCTGCAACATGTGCGACGCCGCAGCCAGAGCAATGAGGAGGATCGCTAAATGCCGAAGAGTGACATGATAGGGACCGAGGGCGAGATCACCGCCATTTACCGGGGCGGGGTGCGCCATGCCGAAGGCTGACTTCATCGAGACCGAGGGCACGGTCATCCGGATGCGCGGGCACGGCTTCTACACCGTGGCACTCGCCAACGGGCACGAGGTCCTCGCGAGGATGTCGGGGCGGATGACGAAAAACCACATCCGCGTAATCCAGGACGATCGCGTACTGGTGGCGATCAGCCCGGCGGACTGGTCGCAGGGGCGCATCGTTTACCGCTATAAGTGATCCGCGTTACGACTTCTGACTAGCGGGCCGGCGCGCCAGGGCCGGCCAGGGCTCGCGGACTGCAGTCGATGACGGTCTCCAACGGGCAGGCGCTGGCCGGCGCGCATTTCCCTACGCTGGTTCCTCTCCGGGAAACCGCGAAGCTGCCGCCGAACGCCTCGACGCCACGACGCTGCGCGCGATCAGGCGAGCCAGCATCACCGGAACATTCGTGACTGCCAAGAGCGGCGACAAGGCCGCGCGCTTCCCGACCCTGCCGCCATCGGCGATCTGTCCGATGAAACCGGATGCCTGCGCACTCCCGATCTGCAACCTGTTCATCTTCCACGCGCACTTGCCAAGCACGCCAGGCGGCGGCTGCTTGTCCTTGGGATGGCACCTCGCCGCAGTCCCGTTCTGGTACTTGCTACAAGCCAAGCACCCGCCGCAGGCCGCGGTCGATCTCGGTCATGAGGGACCTCGGAAGCCTGCCGACCGGCTGGTCGAGGTCGGCCTTGTCAATGGTGGCGAGGGCTGTGACGTTAAGCACGGAGTCCTTGGGAAGGCCGCTGGCGACGGCGGGCAGGAAGACGTTGCCGGGCATCGCCGCGAGGCCGGTGTTCGAGGTGATGACCGCGACCAGGGTGGTGCTGAGCTTGCTGTCGTTGTAGGGGCCGGCCTGGATCACGAGGACAGGACGGCGCTTGGCGGGCCTGCTGCCCTTCGGCTCGCCGAGGTCGGCCCAGCAGACGTCTCCCCGGCCGGGGTTACCATTCATCGTCGATGGCGGCCAAGAATGCGCGGCCTGCGGCGGCCGCCGCGTGACCGGAGTCGTCGTCGTCTCCTGCCGCGTCAATCGCCGCGTCGATCTGCTGCGTGAGCGAGGCGTTCTGGAGTTGGCTGAGGTACTGCCTGGCCGCCCGCGTGAAGAACTCAGACCGGCTGATGCCGAGCTCGGCGGCCTGGCTCCCCACCTGGTTGAAGATCTCGTCCGGAACGGAGATGGCAGTCTTCATGCCCTGAGTATAACTCGGTATAACCGCATGGTTGCAAGCCGCGGGCGACTCGGCCTGCCGTTGCAGGAGACCAGTCATGTGAGGTCCCTCCGGGTGCCATGAAGATGATTCGCGCGAGTAGTCACGTATGGTCGAGTATACAAGACGAGAGCGTGAGCCGCGTGTCTGGCCGCCGAGGTGGCGGCCGCGCCAGAGGTCCGCCGGGCACGCCAGGAGTCGCCCCGGCGCTCCGGCCGCTCAGCACCATAACTGCCAGTTTGGCGCGTAACGGCCAAGCGGATAGAAGGGCCATGAAAACGCCCTTAGGCGGATATCGCTCGCACGGGCCTGTCTCCGGACGCGCGTACCTGCCGCCAGGCCTGCGCCTGCGACGTGTCACGCGGAGCGGGCAAGCCCGGCGAGTGCTAGTACGAAGATCGAGGACAACAGCCAGCCGAGAATGGTGGCGATGTCGAGCCACCATTGCATTACGACTCCAGCCTGGGTCGACGTGTCGGGGTACCAGGTGTCTCTCTGGTCGAGCGACACAAGGGGAATCACGGTGTCGATCGCGTAGAAGACGGGGTTGAAGCAACGGACCTGCCCGTCGCCGCAGGCGTCTGTGCGGCGGGTGGCGGCGGCGTTCTGCGGTTGCAGGGGACCAGCGGTGGTGAAGACGGTGCCGGCGGAAGTGGTGGCGCGCATCGCCGCCCGTGCGCTCGGTATCTGCAAGGTGGCCGTGACGAGGATGAGCAAGGCAGCTATCAGCCAGAGAACGCGGGCGGGCCGGTAGCCGTAGCTCACGCTGAAGCTGTAAGCGGCGTCGAGGGCGCGGCGCGGTGCTGAGGCCCGCCCGGTGATGGCTGTTCGCGCGTGCCTGCGCTGGGCGACCAGGATCGCCTTGGCCCCGTCGCTGTAGCCGTGCTGGCGGAAAACGCGGGCGGCCTGCTCGTAAGGGCCTGCGTCGTAGATGGCCTGCCGCCTGAGCCATGCGCAGCGTGCGGTGTGGTCCCAGGTCTTTCCCGGAGGAAAGCCCTGCGGCTGCTCCAGGCGCTCGTAGCTGAAGCCGGAAAGCACGAACTGCCCGGGCCAGCGGGCGGGGTCATCGGCGAGGAAGGCGGTCCTCGTGTTGGTGAAGTCCACGCTCGGCCCGACCGATTCCCAGCCGAGGTCCATGCCGCCGTTGATGACGGCGGAGATCGCCTCGATTGCGTGCCCTCGCGTGTTGAACTCGGTCGGGGCCGGGCACTCGAACCTTCCGCGCGTGCACAGGAGCCTGCCGTCGATGACAGACCGGTTCAAGACGACCTTGCCGCTTGATTCAAATTCGTAGGCCAGGCGTACCGAGCCCTTGACGGTCGCCTGGACAAGGCTCAGCGTGTAGCCGCCTGAGTTACGCAGCCGGGCTCGGTTCGCGTTGACCGAGCTTCCGATGACGGCGGCGCGGAATGTGAGCGCGCCGCCTTCTGCTTCCAGTCCCTCAAGTTCCACCTCTCCGTCAATCCTGGCGCCTTCGGCGGCTATCAGGGACCTGCCTTCCGGGGCGCTGAGCCGCGCACCGCGCAGGCTCAGGTTGCCGTGGACGGCGGCCCCGGCAAGCCGGATGGTTCCCTCGACGGAGACCCCGTCGCCCAGGGCAACGGTGGACAGGACCTCGGCGTTAGTCAGGTTCAGCGCTGCCTTGCCGGGAGCTCGCAGAGAACAGCCCGAGTCGACGAGCAGGCTGCTCATCGACGATATGGACAGGTCGATCCCGCCGTTGACAACGCATTTCTCCTCAAAGGTGACTTCGCCGCCGACCGTCATGCGCGGCGCGCTGAGGGCTGTGCCGGCCCCGCTGAACCGGGAGAGCCCGCCTATCGCAGGGACCGCCGTCAACTCGACATTGCGGAGCAGGAACTGGCCGGACACGCGAGTACTGCCCATATCCAGGCGGCCGTGAATCACTACCCTCTGCCTCCCGGCTCCCTCACTGAGAAGGATGCGGCCCCCGATGGACGCGTCGGCCAGTCCCAGCGCTATCCCCTCCGGGGCAAGGAGCCGCACCCCGGTGAGGTCGAGTGACCCGCCAATACGGGCGCCGAGGAGCCGGACCTCGCCACGGGCGGCGAACCCGTCCAGAAAGCGCACGGCCCCGCCGGTGCGCATCCGGTCGGCCTGCACCGCGCGGCCGCCGTCCGCGCCGATTGTCGTCTCAGCGCACAGGAGGCGACCGCTGATGTCCGACTCGCACAGCCATACCGCGGCTCCGTGGGTATTGCTCGCGCTCGTCCAGTGCGTCCCTGAGATGTGGCTGCGCGACAGGTCCAGGTCACGGCCGATACGCACCCCGTTCGCCAGGAGGCCCGGCAGCCGGGCACACCCCGTCACCGACAGCTCGTTCAGTTGCGCGCCTTCCACCACCAAGGGCGAATCGAACTCACACCCTTCAAACCGCAGGGGAAAGGGAACGTCGAATCCCGCCAGGTCCAGCGGGCCCGCGACCGCGGCGTTGCGAAGCCACAGTCCTCGCGGATCAATCCGTTCCCTGGCCTCAAGGCAGAGTCGCCGTAGCAAGCCGGCATCCACCCGGCGATGAGCCGGGCCCTCGGCACAGTCCAAAACGCGCCCGGCCCCAGCGCACTCCAGGACCTCAGCCTCGCTGACTTCCTCCACGGCACGCTCCCACCCGCGGCCAACCGCACAGCCGGAACGTACCGGCCCCTAACCGACAGCGCAATACCGCCCGAACTGCGGGTTTTGTCCGACAGTGCCTTGTCCCGGCGGACGCGCAGATCGGCGCGGCTGTGCGCTTATGCCTGCGAAATATGCTGACCGAACGTGGCCTGTCGCCTGGAAGGCGCTGCCTCAACGTGCCCGAAGCATGCTGACGTGGCCATGCCGGAGCATGCTGGCAGTCGTAACAGTTTCCGGGAGGCAGGCCAGGATGGCAGAGGATCAGGAGCCGCGGCAGGCAGGTGACGGCGGCCGCCGCGCTGGCCTGGTCAGCGTGCTGCTGGCCGAGGCTGCCGCCCGGCGCGAGCGGGTGGCCGATGACCATATGTTCGCCGTCGACCGCGGCCGTCGGCATCCGGCGACGTTTCGGCTCCAGCTATTCACCGCGCCGGGGGCCCGCCCGGTCGCCGTGGTCATCCAGCAAGCCCCCGGGGAGGGCGCGGGACTGGTCAACGAAGGCGAGCGCTACGCCGGGGCGCTCCCGGGCTGTTCTGCGTCCTGGTCGCCGCCGCCTGCCTGGTACACGCGCCGAGGGCCCGCTCCCGCGCGAGCTCTGGCATGTGGTCGCTGACCCTGATGCTGCTGGCCGCCGACACCGGCCTGCTGCGGATCTTCACACTCGGCATCTACCCGAACGATCCGCGCATGATCTGGATCGGCCTGGTCGAGCTAGTGGTGATGGTGGCCGCGGCGGCGGTGGCCGCCCCAGACGTGCGCAGGCTATCGAGGCGCGGGCCCAGGGGAGTCGCGGGCGCTGAGGATAGAGCGCGTCCGTTACGGGAACCAGTCGTGCGAAGATGCATCCCCGCCCGCCTGACGATGCACCGGCTCTGGAACCGGCTACGGCCAAGAACTACACCGGGCAAGATCAACTGAGACAAAACACTCCCCGGAACACCAGCACCACACCGCGACCGCGACCCTACCCACATTCGATGCCAACCTTTTCGGCCGGATCGGCCTCTAGGCAAGTGTGAGCACCGGAAGCTGGCGGCAATGAGTCGCCCCGAAGAGGAGTACCGGGAGTTCGTCGGTAGCCGCGCGGCTTCGCTACATCGCACCGCATATCTGCTATGCGGCGACTGGCATCTGGCCGACGACCTCGTGCAGGAGACTTTCGTCCAGACCTTTCGCCACTGGCGGCGGGTGCAGCGCGCCGACAACCAGAACGCCTACGTAAAGCGCATCCTGATCAACGAGTTCAAGCGGCACTGGCGACGCTATGGTCGACTGCCAGTGCGCACCGTCCCCGACGGCCCCGAGGTCGCCGTTCCCGACGTCTCTGACGAGGTCGTCAACCGCGCCGATCTGCGGCGCGCCCTGTTGACTCTCCCGGCCCGGCAGCGGGCCACCGTCGTCCTTCGCTACCTGGAGGGGATGAGCGAGCGGGAAACCGCTGCGGTCATGCAGTGCAGTCAGGGCACCGTGAAGAGCCAGACGGCCCGGGCGCTGAACACGCTCGGAGGCTGCCTGAAGCACAAGGAGTTGCCGATATGAATTCCCCGACCGAACAGCACCTGGGCGCGGCGCTCCGCGACTTGGTCGCAGAACAGCCCTTCACCCCGGACGTGTCGGCCATCGAGCACCGCGTCCGGCAGGCCCGCCGGCATGACCGGGTCGTCCGTGGCGGCATCGGCGCCGGTGTCGTCGCGGTCGCGGCGGTGGCGGCCATCGGCGTGGCCAGTGCAGTTCCGTCCGCGCCGGCCGGAACGGCCCAGGCCGGCGGTACGCACCCGGCAAGCACCGGCGCGCCCGCCAAGTCGGCCGCCCGCACAGCCGCCGCTGATGACGCTGGCCGCCGACGTGGCCGCCGAGCCGCAGCCGGTCGGCGACGCCACGCTGATCAACCGCCAGACGACCATAACGGGCCAGGCGACCGTCAGCGTCTGGGACCTGTACACCGACAACGGCCGGTACTTCTTCGCCAAGACCGAGGCCGGCCTGCCGGCCCAGGTCAACGAGAACAACAACCAGGGCGACGGCATATTCGGCCGGGAGGTCGCAGCGGCGGTCTACGCGGTGCACGGCAACCTGCAGGACGCCGCGCTGAAGATGGCCTGGGCGGCCGACACGACCCCGGTCCCCGCCTGGCTCTCGGCGCAGCTCAAGAACATTTCGGCCAAGGGCGGCGCGGGACAGATCGACAACTACGTCTGGGAGAACTCGCAGGACGCGCTGATCGCGGGTGCCGGCAACCCCCAAGTGCGGGCCGGCGTGCTGCGCCTGCTGTCCCTGCTGCCCGACGTCACCATCACCCACGGCACCGCCAACGGCCAGCCCACGCTCACCCTCACCGCCGGCGCGGCCGAGTTCACCGACCCCAGAATGGCGGCCCTGCAGAAGGAGGGCATCCTGAAGGAGGGCCCCAACGCCGGCAAGGGGTTGGCCTACCAGGAGGCTCTCACCATCAACGCCGACACAGGCATGCCGGTGAAGTTCGTCGGCGGCACGCCCAGCAACGTCAGCACCACCGTCAACTACGTGGTAACCAGGGTCACCCTGGCCGACATCGCCGCCGGCAAGTTCTGACCGGCTGTATCGACCAGCGATCCCCGGCCAGACCGCATCTGGCCGGGGATCGCCCCTTGTCGGCGGAGTTGGTCGCGTGCTGGAAACCCCTTGGCGTCGGCGGAAATCACCAGCAGCGCCGAGGCCGTGCACGGCACCGGGACACGCGCGCCGTAGAACGCAGCGATGTCCCCAGCGGCGCTTATCACGGCCTGCTCGACCTGGCGTTTTCCGGTCACCGGCCCGCAGCGGCGGGTGACCGCCGCGTGCGCGGCCTCGAACGAGGCGAGGCGGTGGTACGCCGGCGTCTTACCGCGCCCTGAAGCGGCGCCTGCCCGCGTATGCGCAGGAGGAGTGGCGGCAGCGGGTTGATGGCGGCGGGCCCGCGAATGAGCACGCAGCAGGCCGCCAACTACGCCGCCGCCGATGGCGCCGGTTTACTGGCTGACAAGTAAATTTCATGACTTCACGGTCTCTTTCAAGTCCCTGACCTGGCCTAAGGTTGGGGTGCCTGGCACTTTATGGCTTTCGGACCTGCTGTCGCCTTAGCGTCCCGAATGTTCGATATCGAACGAAAGGTTCGCGAAGGGAGACGCGTCCGGTGTCTTGGAGAAACAGGGCGGCTGGTCTGGCCGCCGCCGGGCTGCTCGCGGCCGGGCTGCTCGTAACCGGGTCGGGCGGGGCACGGGCGGCGACCACCCAGCTTTGCCAGTCGCAGACGGCGGCCGTGGGCGGCGGCGTATATACCGTGCAGAACAACGAGTGGGGCTCCAGCGCGCCGGAGTGCATCACGACCGACGGCAACGCCGACTTCACGGTCGCCAACTCGTCCATCAGCAACGCCACCAACGGCGCGCCCGGCGGCTACCCGTCCATCTACCAGGGCTGCCACTGGGGCAACTGCACGTCGGGCGGCCTGTCGGGTAACCCGGTCCAGGCTTCGGCCATCACCACGGGCAAGGTCACCACGAGCTGGAGCACCACGCAGCCCGGCGGCAGCAACGACTACGACGTCGCCTACGACATCTGGTTCAACCAGACACCGACGACGTCCGGCCAGCCCAACGGTACCGAGCTGATGATCTGGCTGAACCACAACGGCCCGGTGCAGCCGTTCGGCTCGCAGGTCGCCACCGGCACCGCCATCGGCGGCCGCGGCTACAACGTCTGGTTCGGCACCCAGGGGTGGAACACCGTCTCTTACACCATGACGACCCCGACCACCTCGGTGAGCGGTCTCGACCTCGCGCCGCTGGTGCAGGACGCGATCAGCCGCGGCTACATCCAGCCGTCCTGGTGGCTGATCGACATCGAGGCCGGCTTCGAGCTGTGGCAGGGCGGGGCGGGTCTCGCGACCAACTCGTTCTCGGTGAACGTCGGCGGCTCCAACCCGACTCCGGCGGCCTGCACCGCGACCTACTCGGTGGTGAACTCCTGGGCCGGCGGCTTCCAGGCCCAGGTCGTGGTGAACGACACCGGCAGCAGCCCGAAGAACGGCTGGAAGCTCGCCTGGAACTTCCCGGGTAACCAGCAGATCACCAACTTGTGGAACGGCGTCTACACGCAGTCAGGACAAGCGGTCACGGTGACCAACCAGCCATACAACGGCACGATCCCCGCTGGCGGCTCACTCACCGTGGGATTCACGGCCAACGTCACCGGGACTAACAACGCCCCGGCGAGCATCACCTGCTCCTGACCCCGCCGTATGACCAGAGCGCGCGGTTACGGCAGCTGGGCTGCCGTAACCGTGTGCGCCCGGGTGCCGTTTTGGACCCGGCTGTCACCTTGGATGAGCAGCTGAGTGGCAGCGGCAGTCAGCGGCACATCCGTCGTTGGCCTCAGCCGTCCCCGGCCTGATAAACCTACGGGCTAGATTCCTGGAAGCGTTCGAGCGGCCGATCTCCGCAGGTCAGGGCTATGGGTGTTCAAGTCCGGACCCAGATCTCTGGATGGTAACGGTCCGCGGTCCGGGTCAGCTAGTGCGGTGCAGCACGGCTGCGCGCTCTTCCGGGGGCAGGTCGTCGCCGGCTTCCAGCAGGCCGGGCAGCAGCCCTGGTTCGGTGGTGAGGGCGCGGAAGGACCGGCCGATGGTAACCGTGTGCCCGGGGCGCCGGATGACCTCGATGCGGTCCCCGGCTCTGACCTGGCCCGGTGTGACCACCCGCAGGTAGGTTCCGGTCGCGCCGCGGGCGGTGAACCGCTTGACCCACTGCGGCTCTGCCATCCGGTGGGCGAACGTCGCGCACGGGATGCGCGGTGAGGTCGCCTGCAGCACCACGCTGGTGCCGATCCGCCAGCGCTCCCCGACCAGCGTGCCCGTCAGGTCCAGGCCCCGGGTGGTCAGGTTCTCGCCGAACCGGCCGGGCGGCAGCTCGTACCCCAGTTCCCGCTCCCACCAGTCCAGGTCCTCGCGCGCGTAGGCGTACACGGCCTGGTCCGTGCCGCCGTGGTGCACGGTGGCACAGACGATGTCGCCGGCCAGGCCGTTCGGCCGCGGGTGCCCGCGCCGCTTGGGCCCCGGGTCCGAGACCGGCACCGGCCAGCTGACCGGGTGCTTGCCGATGCCGGTCTGCCCGGTGCCGTGCGGCGTAGGCAGGGCCTGGGCCGCGAGGTTGACCGACAGCAGCACACCGCCGAGGGGCACTTCCACAACCCGAGACTAGAGCCGCCGCCTCGCCACTGGCCACGCATTAATCACGGCGCCGACTCGGCGATGCCCGCCACGCGCGCATCCGAGGGCGGCGCCAGAGCCGAATACGTCACGCATCGTGAGCGAGCGTTGCGGAGGGGCACAAGCTGCCGACTAGGTACTTGTCAAGCGGGTCAATCTTCAAGGGTTGCGGCGCACGCAGAACATCAGTTCTGCGTGGTTCCCTTCCAGGTAGCGGGCGCCCGCTTGCCTGCGGTTACCGGAGCCAGCGCCACAGCCGGGCTACCCTGGGCCTATGAGGCGAACGACGGCCCTGCTGGCCGTGGCATCCGCCTGCGCCGGCCTGGCGTCCTGCTCCAGCGCGTCGGCCCGCCCGGACCGTCCCGCGCCCAGCCAGGTCACCTCCGCGCCGCTGTCGCTGAGCTGTTCCGACTCAGCCGGGCAGCAAGGGCAAGACCACGAGGCAGTGACCGGCGGCGTCGAGGGCCTGGTCCTGCCCGGATCGGATGATCCCGCCGCCCTGTACCCGATCGGCGCATCCAGCGGCGGCAGCCGCTACTTCATCTACAAGGCATTCCTCGGCGTCTCTGCGGCCGCGGCACCCTTCGCCACGGTCTCCGTCACGCGCCCCGCCAGCGCCCGGCTCGTGTACGGCTCGCCGTCCCGCATCGGCGCGCTGTTCAGCACCCGCGCAGGCCAGGCCCTCCTCACCGCTTCGCGCAGCGCGGTACGGCTGCCCGTATGCGGGCCGCGCTTCACCGGCTTCACCGGCGGCGTCATCGTCACCGGGCCGGCCTGCGTCACCTTCGCGGTCTCTTCACCATCCAGGCAAGCGGCCGTCGTCACCGTCCCCATCGGCCCGGCCACCTGCTGACCGCACCCCCCGCCGGACGGCCCGCACCCTCCTGGCCCGTGACCGTAGCCGCGCGGGACGCCCGCAATGACCCGCACCTCACCGCACAGAACACCCTGATCTGAGCGCTTGACGAGACGCGTGCGACGGACGCGCTATCCGCCCAATCAGGCGGTTATCTTAAGTACGTTTTGAAGAAGCCCTGGTCATGATGGGTTTTTGCGTGCGAGACATGTCTCGCACGCAAGGTTCTGGGCGGGAACAGGGACCAGAAAGCGGCATCGAGAAGAGGAGAGTCGCTGGTCAGCGCAGGGCGCCTCACATCCGCTACGTGAGAGACACCAGTTAAGAGAACGTGTCCACGATGCAGGTCGATAGTGCGTCAAGCTACATGGGAGACACCCCAAGACGGACTTAAGATAACGGCGGATATCGCGTGCCGTAAAGCCGCCACGCTGTCACCATCTGGTGCAGCCAGGCCGGTGGCAAGCCCGCCGACGTCGGGGCTTCAACGAAGTGACCTGGCAGATCGCCGGCTGCTTCCGGGGCTTATCTCGCTCCCGCCATCGCACTGACCGCGCAATCACCTGACGAGGCTGGCGGTGACCTCGCCCGCGGCCCGTGCGAGACGCCCGGCGATGCCGCCGGGCTGGACGGGCGGCCCGTCGGCTGGCAGGGCCGGAGAACGCACCGGAACCGGCCGTGCCGGGCTGCCAGTCCGGAACAGCGCCGGGAGGCGGGCAGTGCGGGGGCCGCGGAGCGGAGCGGGAAGGGCCCGGTGCGCGAGGACGGTGGTTTTTGCCGCCGGGGCAGTGACCGGACAGGCCTTCAGCCGCACTATAGGGATATGGAGTCCGGTGCGAGCAAAGCCGCGTCGGCCAGGGCTCGCCGCCCGGCCCGTTCAGGATCAGGTATCCCCCCGCCACCGAGTACGGCGCACGGCTGTTCCTCAATCCCGTCGCCATGCTCGGCCATCCCGCCGCCGCCGAAGACGGCGCTGGCCTCGTGCTCGCCGATCCCGCCGCCGCCGGCCACCGCGCTGGCGTCCAGCTCGCCCGTGCCACCGCCGCCGGAGACGGCGCTGGCCTGCTCCCCCATCCCGCCGCCGCCGGTGACCGCGCTGCCCTCGTGCTCGCCGATCCCGCCGCCGCCGAGCATCGCGCACCTCGCCCCGGCTGATAACGCGGTGTAAACATGGACGTTCCACATCTCGGAAGCAAATAGCCGATTCGGCGCCCTGAGCGCGGATGCTTTCTCGTTGGGTTACCCACCCCGATTATCCAGTTACGCGGTGGGCGGGCGGAAGCTATTCGGTTTGCGGGAATGAAGCCCAGCCTAAGGTCAGGCAGCCTTTGGGGAGGAGGATCCCTTTGCGGGCATCAGGCATGATGCCCGTGCACCGCAGGTGGCAATCCCGGAATCTACGCGACGTCTGGCCGCGTCATCAGCGGCGACCGCAGGTGCAATACCAGATCCGGGCTGGTAAGGGGCACGGCGCTCCACGTCGCGACCGCTGTCCCCGCGTCGGCGTCGACGGCAAGCCGGACGTGGTGCGGGGTGGTGATGATGTAAAGGTCGGCGACGAACGTGCTGCCCTGCCAGGCGCCGCTCGCGCAGACAGGGCGGCCGAGCGGTGAGCTTTCACGCCATTCGCCGCGGCCCGCTTCAATTTCGGGAAGCGATCCGAATCGTATGCGCCAGCCGCCGTCGGCGGGCCTGACGGTCACCGTGGTGCCGTCGGGCAGAGCCGAGTCATCGGCGGAGGCGTCGAGCGTCGCGGTCACGGAACGTCCCGGGCCGGCCGAGCCTGGCACCGGCGCGAGAGACAGGCCTCGCAGCCGGCCAGGACCTCGTCGCCGCGCGTGCTTCCCGGGTGGCCGATGCCAGGGAGCAGGCACTCCCAGATGGCGTCGAGCCCGTCCTGAGCCTGCTGGACCTCTTGCTGGGCAGAGGTCAGGACGACAACGAGGTCGTGCGACGGGACGACCACGCAGTGCTGGCCGAAGGCACCGCTACCGTGAAAACCGTGGCGTGACATCCAGAACTGGTAGCCGTATCCGCACAGGTAGTCGGCTCCGTCTGCCCCCTCCGCGAAATGCTGGCTGTCGATGTGCCGCCCGGTCGCAAGTTCCACCCACTCGCGCGGGACAAGCTGCCTGCCGCCCCAGAGGCCGCCGCGCAGCAGCAGCTGGCCGAAGGCCGCGACGGCCTCGGTCCTGAGGTGCAGTCCGTGGAATCCGAAGGCGGCACCGCTTCGCACTCGGTCCCATTCGGCGTCGTCGATGCCCATCGGAGTGAAGAGGCGCTGGTCGAGGAACTCCGGAAGCCCGCGGCCGACGACCCGTTCCACCATGCGGGCCAGGATGAAGGTGGTCGAATTGTCGTAGGTGTGCCGCGTTCCCTCGGTCGTTGCGAAACGCAGGCGCAGGAAGCCCTTCACCAGGTCGCCCGGTTCCAGTTGCCAGGCCTCGGCGAGACTGTCCGTAGGGTGTCCGGCTGTCATGGACAGCAGATGGTGAACGCTGATGCGGCGTCCCTGCTCTGAGATGTCAGCCGGAACGTGGTCGGGCAACACGTCCACCACGCGATCATCGAGCGAGAGCAGGCCGTCGGCGATCGCCAGCCCCACGGCGATCGAGGTGAACGACTTGGTCAGCGAGTACAGAAGGTGCGGGCGATCGGCCGAGTACGGCGCCCACCAGCCTTCAGCGACAACGTGTCCGTGACGCACGACCATGAGCGAGTGGCATTCGATGGATTTCTCGTCGAGCCTGTCCAGCAGTGCACTGATCGCGAGGGACGACACCCCCGAGGCAGCCGGAGCTGATCGTGGCAGCAGGGCGCGGTGAGGCATCAGGACACCCTAACAGGCCGAACGGGGCTGGCCGCTCGCCGTTACGCAGCTTGCGCGATGCGCCCGATCGCACCTCGTCCGCGTTCATCGGGCCGCGCAGGCGGGAATGTTCTGGCCGACGGACGAGAGCGCCTGGCTCAGAAAGTGCGTTCGCGTCCGGTGGAGGTGAGGCCGCCATGACCGGGGAGCGGTGCGTGGTCTGCGGGGCTGGCACGCACCGGCCGGCGGCTGCGTGCGCCCGGTGCAAGCGGATTCTCGGCCGGGTGGAGACCCGCCGCGACGCCTCGGGCGGGCTGCGCCGGGTCGATGCCGCCGCCCGGCTGCGGGCGCTGGCCGGATCGTGGCGCGACGGCGCCTTCCGCTGCTTCTACACGGGCGTCTGCCTGACTGAGGACCACAGCCGCTGGCGGGATCACCGGTACCTGGTGTTCGAGGACAGGATCCCCGGTGACGGGGCAAGCGTGGTGGTCACCTGCGCGCTCGTCAGCCGGATGAAGGCGGACCTGACCGAGGACCGGTTCAAGCTGATCGTCACCGAACTAGCGAAAGTCTTCGACGGCGGCACCTTCGATCAGGGCGCTTTCCCGGACCAGCCGCACGCCGGCATAACCCGGAGGCCACCCGCATAACGCCGAATAGGAATCTCCATCAATCTGATAGGAACTTGCTTTAGCGGCGCACAGAACATTCATTACGGCACGCTCGCCAGCGACAGGCAGATCATGAGTCCGGTCACCCGTCCCGCAACCTCATGCCCTCTTACCTGGTAGACAAGTGGGAGGGCATCTCTTCTGCGGGGCACTTAATCACGTATCCGCCACGGGCACGGTCAGCACGGCTGGCCATTGATCCTAAGTCGGCTAGGCTGCACTGACTAATGCGGGCGGCTTGCCGCCTGGCACGGTCATCGCCGTAGGAGGCAGCGTGCCAGCCAGTGAATCACCGGAGTACCGCCGTCTAGCCGACGAGCTGGCGCGGGCGCAAGCCGATCTCACGCGTCAGCTCGAGCAGTCAAGGCGCAGGCACTCGCATCGTTTGCGGCGCCAGCTTGGCCGGTTCCGGTCCGATCCCGGCATATGGATGCTCAAGTGGATCGTCTTCCCGGCTGCGGCCATCTTCTTGCTTGCGGGAAGCGCGGTCCAGTTCGGTCCTGCGCTTGCTGCCGCCAAGGGCCACGGAACCGCAGGCTACTTCGTGGCCGAAACGGAGAACTGCTTCAAGGACGGTTGCAACTGGACCGGCAACTTCGTGACTCCGGATGGGCGGGTCACGCACCGGGACGTGGGCTTCAAGGGACCACACGGCACCTTTTACCAAGGCGTCAGGCTCCCCGCACTTGACACCGGCGATGCCGCCAGGGTGTATGCCAGGAACGGATCACGCGACTGGATGGGTGACCTGGCCGGCATCGTCGTCGGCGTGATCGGGATCGGCCTATGGGCCTGGCGCTTCCCCTATCGCACCGCGCGCCGCTGGGCATGCCGTAACAGGGTTGCTAAGTCGCTCCTTACCTGACTGGTTCCGGGAGCTGCCCGCAATCGAACGGCGGGCAGGGAGGCCCCTGACGCACTGCGGTCGAGTTCCCGCACGGTGAGCATGTCGCCCTGGCGCACGGCCCGGAAGATCGAGGCCGGCGCTCCGAAGACGGTTCTGGCGCGGATCTTCCATGGCCGCTTTCTCGGCGTGAGCGCGGGTAGATTTCGTGTGCCGCCTTTCGATTGAGATGCGATAAACGCCCATTATGCGCACGGTTTAAACGGCCAGGATCATGCCGATAGGCGCGCATAGCGGCGGATCGCGCGCGGTCGGAGTACGATCGCGAGTTACTTCCCGTGACTGGGCTGAGCGGGACGCGCTCGGACGTGCCGGCCAAGCCTGATACGCAGGGACGCGCAGGTCAGCCCGGTCTCGCATAGCCGGGCTCCCGGTGCAGGTGGTGCGCCGGGAAGCCGGGTGGGATGCTGTTGCCGTGAGGGCTGGCTCCCTCGCATGATGCGGGCCGTTTCAACGCGCTGGCGGCGATGAGGGAGGCGGCGTGCCGATTCCGCGGATAGTAAGACGGTGGAACAAGGCCGGGCTGAACAAGGTGACCAGGCGCGTAGCCCCCTGGATGCCCGGCCTCGGCGTGGTGGTCCACCGTGGCCGGCGCTCCGGGACCGTTTACCAGACGCCGGTTAACGTCTTCGCCGCCCCCGAAGGCTACGTCTTGGCCCTGACCTACGGCCCGGACACCGACTGGGTCAAGAACGTCCTAGCGGCCTGCGGCTGCGAGCTGCGGACCCGCGGGCGCACGATCCGGATGACCGCACCACGCCTGTACCGCGACGAGACCCGGCGCGGCATCCGGCCCGTCGAGCGCCAGGTACTGCGGGCCATCCACGTCGCTGACTTCCTCTCCCTCAAGACCGCCCCCGCAGCCGCGCCAGCAGCCGGCCAATCCTGAACGGCGCCGGCACGACACACTCCCAGACCACGCCGCGCCAACCCGCGAGCCGCCAAGTCCAGGTCCACGGCAACATCTAAACAAGTTGCCGATTCTGGGCGCCTCGGGGGGCGAGCGGCGAGATATCCGATGCCGCTCGTGACGGCGGGAGTGCGCACAGCTACGCTGGCCAATCTGGTCATTTAGTGATCGCGGCAGCCATCGAGGAGCGTCGCAGGGCAAGCCTCCCGGACTGCCCCGTGCGGTCGTCAGGTGCCAGGACGGCCGGGCCAGGGCGCGACCGTCGTGCAGCCGAAGTCCTCGGGCGCCACGTCCCGCACGGTCTCGGCGAACTGCCAGCGATGGCCCGCCAAGTCCTCCACGGTGCAGTCCCGCTCGCCGTACTCCCGGTCCGTGGGCGGCTCCAGCACGCGCGCCCCGTGCGCACGGGCACGCTCAAACTGGGCACGGACATCCTCAACCCGGACCCGGACGATGTGCGTCACCCCGTCGCCAGCGGCCGGCTGCCCGCCCCGGCGCTCAGCGACGATCACCGCCCCGTCCGCGCCGATGCTCATCTGCGCCCGGTGACTCTCGCCGATCCGCGTGCGCTCGGCAAAGCCGAATGCCGCGCCCAGCCACGCCACCGCGGCCCGCACGTCCGGATACGACAGGACGGGCACCACGGTCGCCGGCGGAACCGACCTGTTGTGCTTCACCTTCCCCACCCTGCCACAAGCCATCCGGTAGAGCGACCAGGCTGCACCCCTCCGCGCCGGCGGCCAGACCCGGCGATGAGGACGGGCCCGTCATCGGACGACCGGACGTCCAGGCGAGCAGGCCAGCCTCTTGACACAGTGCACGACCGATCACTTGAGCACCGCTCAACCTGTGCCTGCCTGCGGCGACTGCGCGCCGGTCCCCGGGCAAGGCAATCGCCTGCCGTGAGCGAGTACCGCCGAGCGGGCAGGCGCCGGTCGCCGATCGTTGGCCTCTCCGCCGGCGTGCTCTGGCCTCCGATCTGGGCGCGCAGAACGGTCAGCTATGAAGGCTGGCTCTGGAGGTGCTCCTGGCAGTTGTCGGCGGCGGTGCCGGGGAGCAGGACGCGGCCGCAGGTCTGGCAGGTGCACCATCGGCCGAGCCACTCGCCGGTGCGGCGGAACCGGCGAGTGGCGGCCTTCCAGGCGGTCAGGTCGCCGGGGTCGATATCGGCGTCGGGGCCCGGCGGCGGGGGCGGCCCTGGCTGGTTCCCGGCCAGGAACCCGGCCACGTAGTACCTGGCCTGCTGCGACATCTGGCCCATCTCGGCCAGGGACACGTTGTAGCTGACTTTCGCGGCCGGGCACCACGCCGACATGCGACCGGGGTAGGTATCGCCGTTGCCGGCCAGCAGGTCCCGGCCGCCGCACGGCGCCT
This sequence comes from uncultured Actinomycetota bacterium, assembly GCA_963767685.1. Lineage (GTDB taxonomy): Bacteria > Actinomycetota > Actinomycetes > Streptosporangiales > Streptosporangiaceae > Trebonia. The sequence goes on along the minus strand of CAVYEZ010000019.1, from coordinate 418,652 downwards.
CGAACCACAGCAGCGGGTCTGGCTCCTCTGCCTGCTCCGGTTCGGGGGCCTGCTCCCAGCCGACGGGCGGCGAGACCGCCCCGATCAGGCAGGATGACGGCCCGGTCGTCTGCTGCTCGGGCCATTCCGGGATCAGGTGCAGGCCCCGGCTCCGGGCGATGGCCAGCGCCGCGTCGCGGGACATGAGTTCCTCTTCACCGGGACCGTCCCGAAGGTAGACCTCAGGGGAATCGATTGCCTCGTCGTAGTGGAACCAGCGCAAAGGCCACATCCTGTCAGGCACGGCACAACCTTAGGGGCATGAGCCTGCCGGCCGCGTGCCGCTGAGGCATGCCAGCCAGTCCGGGCACCCGGTTCCTGCTGGCGCGTTGCCGCACTCGGTGATCTCGGACGGCTGAGCTGGTCCCGAGCCCGCTGGATCCCTGGAGGATGTCTGCGGACGGTGCACAGTAAATGGGGTGCGCGCCGACGTGCTGCTCTGGTAGCACTGCGACATGGCTGTCACCGCGGCGGATGCCCGCACCGTGGATCAGCTGCTCAGTGTCATCGCCGATGGCGGGCAGCCGAAGTACCTGATGTTCTGGGGGCACCAAGCGCCGCCTGCCTGCGGCGCGGGGAAGGGCTGCCTGAGTCAGTGGTGGCCGGCGGCATTCACCGTGGACGGCGTGAGCTACCCCACGGCGGAGCACTACATGATGGCAGCCAAGGCACGGCTGTCCGGCGATGCCGAGGCCGCCGGGAAGATCCTCGCCGCGCCGCATCCTGGCGCGGCCAAGGCGCTGGGCCGGCAGGTGCGCGGGTTCGATGAGGAGCGCTGGGGGCAGCACCGCTTCGACGTGGTGGTCGCCGGGAACCTGGCCAAGTTCGGCCAGCACCCGCCGCTGCGGGACTTCCTGGCCGGCACCGGCAGCCGGGTCCTGGTCGAGGCTTCACCGCGGGACCGCGTCTGGGGCATCGGACTGGCCGCCGCCGACGAGCGGGCACAGTCACCGGAACGCTGGCCGGGGCTGAACCTACTGGGCTTCGCGCTGATGGAAGTACGCCGCCAACTCTGCATGTAGCAGACCGTGCAGCCCGTAACCCGCAACCGCGCCGTTCGCCGCGCAGAACCATCCCGGTATGAGCGGCGCCGAAAAGGAACTCCGCAACCCGCCCGCCGCCGCGCCGGACCGACGGGCAGGTCGGGCATGTGGCCCGGCCAGCAGCAGAACCGGGCCGTCGAGCCGCCTATAGCTATAGGAGCGGGAACTTGAAATCCGGCCCGCTCCCGGGCGCGATAAACGGCGCGTAGCCCGGCTGTACGGTCTGCACGGTCAGATCCGAAAAGACCAGGGAAACGTTGTTGCCGGACTTGGCGTCCGGCACCCGCTGGAAGCCAACCGTGAGGCCATCTTTGGCGCGGGACGGTATAACGAACTGGCCGTAACCGATTTCGGCATCCACCTGCACGTCAGCAGTGCGGACCAGAATGGGGCCAGTCGCTGCGGATCCGTGGTGTCGATGACGAGGTATCCGACCGAAGCACGCGTGGCGGTCCTTTCGTGGTCTCAGTCATAGCAGGCTGGCGAGCAGGGCCGCAGCCCTGGCGGCGCCGTCGGTGGAGACTGGGCGATAGTCGACGTCCCGGCCGATCTCGCTGGCGATGGCGACGGCGATGTCCGCGGGAGTCGTGCTGTCGTAGTCCATGAAACGGCCGGCGCGATAACGCTCGAGCCGGTGGCGGACGTGCAGGTTCTGCTCGAAGTGATCGCGGAGCGGGAAATACAGGAACGGCCGACGGCTGGCGGTCAGCTCCATGGTTGTGGACAGCCCGCCCTGGACCACAGCTAGATCGCACACGGCCAGGTGACGGTAGAGCTCGTGCACGTAAGGGCGGATCTCCAGTCCGTCGTGGGCGGGCAGCGAGGCAGGGTCGATCCGCGGTCCGGTGACCACGATCATCCGCAGGCCCGGCACCCGGTCCCGTGCCTCGGGGTAGGCATCGATCACCTTGCGCAGCAGGGACCAGCCGACGCCGGAGCCGCCCACGGTCACCAGGCAGACCCGCTCGTCGTCGCGGTAGCCCAGCGCCTGGCGGTCCGCGAGCTGGCCAGGACCGAATCCGGTGATGTAGCCAGGGAAGTCGTAATTCTGCTGAGTCCAGTCACGGATCAGCGGCAGGCCCGGGCCGAAGGCATTCGGGACGACATCGTCGGGGTCGCCGACGAAGATGGAGCGGTCACGCACACGGGGGAAGCGGGCGATGTGCTCGATCATCTCGGCGTTGTAGTCGGCGGTCAGGAAGGCCTCGCGGTCGCCGCCGGCGGGCATCGGCAGCCAGCCGACGAAGTCCGTGAGCCAGGCGTAGGCGGCGCGCTTCTGTTCCGGGTTCTCGTGCAGGTAATAGTCCAGCTCCCAGGCCTCGTCGCCGATCCACAGGTCATAGATTTCGTCGCGCACCACGTCGTGGAAGACCATGAAGTTTGCCAGCAGGATCTCGTCCATGCGGCGGATTGCCTGGAACGCGTGCAGGTCGTGCCCGGCCGATTCTGACTCGATGTGGCCCGACTCGCTGGCCAGGTACATGCTGGCCGGGTGAACACGCTCACCGCGAGCTGCCAGCAGGGCGGTGACCGGGTGCTGGGCAAGCCAGTCGATCTCCAGCCCGGGGTGCAGCCTACGCAGCTCATCGGCGATGGCGGCGTCCCGCTGGGCGTGGCCTAGGCCGATCGGCGAGGAGATGAACAGCGCCCGCTTGGGGCGTGCGCGGCCGCGCACCCAGCGCGGGCGTGTCCGCGCGGGGATGGCGAAGTCCCGCAGCAGTAGGTTGACCTTGACTGGATCGCGCACATGTGGGCCGTGACCCGAGCCCTCGAGCATGACAAGGTCGCCACCGCTCGCTTCGGCGAGCGCTATCCCGCGGCCGGGCCCGGTGATCGCGTCCGCGGCGCCCTGGATCACCAGCACCGGACAGCGGACCCGGGCGCACAGCTCGTGCGCGGTTCCCTCGTCCATCCCGTTGCCGATCTCCGTTGCGATGAGGGTCTCGGCAGTGGTTTCCAGGCCCCAGCCGATGCAGTCTTCGATCGGCTTGGTCGAGTGCGGCTCGGTGAACATCTGGGAAAAGAAGAACTCCAGGAAGCCGCGGTAATCCCGCGTCCAGCCGGAGAATTTGTCCTTCGGCCAGCCCTGATCGGTGGGCAGCACCTCATCCAGCAGGTAGCGCCCGTCGTCTGCCCGCGGCGCTGATAGCGGCACGGCCGGGCAGATGAAGACAGCCCCGGTGATCCGGTCTGGGTGCTCGGCCGCCAGGATGAGGGCGCGCTGCGCGCCGACCGACAGTGACACGATCACCGCGTGCTCGGTCGCGGTGGCATCCATGACCGCCAGCGCATCGGCGGCGAACTCCGCTTCCTGGTATCCGGCCGGCGGGCGGTCGGAGCGGCCGTTGCCGCGGCCATCGAACGCGACCACCCGGCAGTGCCGAGACAAGTAGGGGAACTGCATCTTCCAATGCCGTGAATGGATGATCGACCACGTCGGCAGGAGGAACACGGTCGGCTCGCCCGAGCCGTAGACCTCGTAGTAGAGCCGCACCCCGTCGCGCTCGACATAGCCGGAGCTGTCGGGGTGTCGTGCCCGTGACTGCTCGCGGGCCGGCCCGCTCATGTTGATATCCATGGCCCAGTCCAGTGCAGCAGCGCGTGGTGCCCGGTCTCGGTGCCGTAGGCCTCGTACCCGACGCGCATCGTCTTGGTCACGGGCGGGCCTCGTAGACGAGGTTAAACGGCGTCTCAGCGGCGCGGCGGAAGCGGGTGAAGCCGGCCGCGGAGACCACGTCCCTGGTCCTCGCCTCGCCCGCCTGGGCACCGAGTGCCAGCCCGACCTCCTGCGACAGTGAGGCGGGGGTACACAGCAGCGTCGAGAACGCGTAGTAGGCGCGGCCCACGGGGTTGAAGTTACCCTCGACGCGGTCCTCGGCATAGGGCTCCACGATCATCCAGGTGCCGTCGGGCTTCAGCGAGCCGCGGACATGGCGGGCCGCCCCCAGCGGATCGCCCATGTCGTGCAGGCAGTCGAACATGGTCACCAGGTCGTACCCGCCGCCCGCATAGGCCGACGCCGCGGCGGTCTCGAACCGGACCCGGCTGTCGACCGCGGCGTCCCTGGCCCGCTGCCGCGCGGTCTGGATCGAGCCGTCGTGATAGTCGGTGCCGACGAAGGTCGAGTTCGGGAAGGCCTGGGCCATCAGGATCGTGGACGACCCGTGGCCGCAGCCGACGTCGGCCACCCTCGCCCCGCGTTCAAGCTTGCCGACCACCCCGTCGAGCGCGGGCAGCCACTGCGACATCAGGTTGGCGTTGTAGCCGGGCCGGAAGAAGCGCTCACAGCCGTCGAGGACATCCGCCCCGTGCTCGTGCCAGCCGAACCCGGCCCCGCTGCGCGCCGCCTCCACGATCCGCGGCGAGTCGACAACTGAACCGAGCGCGAGCTGAAAGAACCCGGGAAGGTAGGCAGGGCTGTCGACATCGGTGAGGGCCATCGCCTGCTCCGGCGGCAGGAAGTAGCGGCCGGTCTCCGGGTCGTAGGTCACGAAGTCGCCCGCGGCCTGGGCATTCAGCCATTCCCTGACGTACCGCTCGGCCGTGCCGGTGCGCCCGGCCAGCTCATCCGGTGTCAGCGGGCCTGCCTCCGCCAGGGCCTGGTAGAGGCCGAGCCTGTCCCCCATCACCACCAGGGCCGCGTTCAGCGCGGCGCCGACTTCGCCGACCGCGCGGAAAACGAACTGCATGAGCTTGCCCTCGTCGATTTCGCTGTGCTGGTCGATACTCACGATGCCACTCCTGGAAGTCCACTGGTTGGGCCGTTTCCCCGGCGAGCGTAAAACGGGGCGACCCGGCTTTGCTTCCGGTGGGGCACCTGGTCGCGCGCGTGCTTCTGCCGCCCGGCACCAGGTGCTTACAATCGCGGCATGCTGCTAGGCCGCGCTGACGAGCGGCGGGAAATCGAGCAGGCGCTGGCGCGGGCACGGTCCGGCGCCAGCGCGGTGCTGGCGTTGGCAGGGGAACCGGGAATCGGCAAGACGGCCCTGCTCAGCTACGCAGCGCAGCGGTCGACGGGGATGCAGCTTCTGCGGGCACGCGGAATCGAGTCAGAAACGCAGGTCCCGTTTGGCTCGCTGCTGGAGCTCGTCCGCCCTGCCCTGGTGCTGCTTGATCAGATCCCGGTGCCGCAGGCGGCCGCATTGGAGGCGGCTCTGGCCCTGCGTCCTGCGGCTGCGCAGGACCGTTTCGCGGTCGGAGCGGCCACGCTCAGCCTGCTCGCGGCCCACGCCGAGCAGGCTCCGGTGACCGTGCTCGTGGACGACGCCCAGTGGCTCGACGGGCCGAGCGCGGCGGCGCTCCTGTTCGCCTTCCGCCGCATGGTGGCCGACCCGGTCGCGGTGCTGATCGCGGTTCGTGAGGGAGAGCCGTCCCTGCTTGACGGGGCCGACCTGCCGGTAATCAGGCTCGGGGGGCTGAGCCTTGACGAGGCAGCCCTGCTTGCCCCCGGGCTGTCGCCAGATGTGATCCGGCGGCTGCACCAGGCCACGGCGGGAAACCCGCTGGCGCTGCGCGAGCTGGCGGCGGACGCCGGGGAGCGGGACCTGTTGCTGGCGCCCGCGGGCGCCCCGGTGATGGTATCCGCCCGGATCTCGCGTGCGTTTCTGCGGCGTGCGAGCACGCTGGACCCGCAAGCCCGGCAGGCTCTGGTGCTGGCGGCGATCAGTGGCACCGGCGACCTGGCGACCCTGGAGCTGGCGGCGGCCCGGCTGGGCATCGATCTATCCGTGCTGGGCACTGCGGAGTACGCCGGGCTGGTCAGCCTGGGCACGGGCACGGTGGAATTCCGCCATCCACTGGCCCGGTCGGCGGTCTACGCGGACGCGCCCGCCAGCCAGCGGCGTGCGGCCCACCGAGCGATGGCCGCCGTGCTCCCCGACCGGGACGCGGACCGCCGCGCCTGGCATCTGGCCGCGGCAACGGTCGGACCAGACGAAACAGCGTCCGCAGCTCTCGCCCAGACCGCCACCCGCAGCCGAGACCGCAGCGCCCACGCCACGGCGACTGCGGCGTTCGAGCGAGCCGGGCGGCTCGCAGCCGACGGCGAGCGGCGGGCGTGGCTACTGTGGCAGGCGGCCGAGGCCGGATGGCTGGCGGGCCTGACAGACCACGCCGTCGCCTTGCTCGATGAGGCTCGCATGCTGGCCGGCGATGCCCGCACCCTGATCGAAGTCGACCGACTGGCCGGGCACATCGCGACGCTGCGCGGGCCGGTGATGAACGGCCACGCGATCCTCACCGCGGCAGCGGCGCAGGCCGATCCCGAATCGGCCGTGGCCATGCTGGCCGAAGCGGCCAGCGCGTGCTTCTACGCGGGGAATCCGGCCGAAATGCTGGCGGTGGCCGAGAAGGCTCGAGCCGGGCTGTCCGCCGACTCGTCGGTACGCGCCCGCTTCCTGGCCGCCATGGCCCTAGGAATGGCCCGGATCTTCGGGGGAGATGCCGCCTCAGGGACCGCGGCGGTGCGCGGAGCGGTCACGCTGGCCGAAAACTCGGCTGAGCTGCGCGACGATCTGCGCCTGCTGCCCTGGCTGGCCGTGGCACCGTTGTTCCTCCGCCATGGCAGCGCCGGGCGTTCCCTGCTCGATTACGCGCTGCAGACGGCGCGGTCCCGCGCCGCCGTCGGCATGCTCCCCTTCGCGCTCAACCTGGTCGCCCGCGACCAGGCCACAACGGATCGCTGGGCGGTCGCCGAGTCGACCTACCATGAAGCCATCGACCTGGCCCGGGAGAGCGGGCAGCATACCGAGCTGGCTTTCGGCCTGGCCGGGCTGGCCTGGCTGGACGCACGCCGCGGCCGGGAAGAGGAAGGCCGGGCCGCCGCTGCCGAGGCGCTGGAACTGTGCCAGGGAACGGGCATGCGGCTGCACGAGATCTGGGCCACGGCGGCCCTGGGCGAGCTCGAGCTCAGCCTGGGCGACGCCGCCCGCGCGGTAGTGCTCTTCGAGCGCCACCAGCAACAGCTCGATGACCTTATGATCACCGACCCGGATCTTTCCCCGGCCGCCGAGCTGGTCGAGGGGTACCTCACCCTCGGGCGGCACGGCGACGCGCAGCGGGTCGCCTCTCGGTTCTCGGCCGCCGCGGAGGCCAAAGGGCAGCCGTGGTCGCATGCCCGGGCGCTGCGCGCCCAGGGGATGCTCGCCGACGAAGACAGTTTCGCCTCTGCCTTCGAGCGCGCGATAAGCCTGCACGGGCAGACACCGGACGCGTTTGAAGGGGCGCGTACGCGGCTTGCTTTCGGGCAGCGGCTGCGGCGGTCTCGGAACAGGGTGCTTGCGCGCGAGCAGCTGCGCGCGGCGGTGGACGACTTCGACAGACTCGGTGCCCGGCCCTGGGCCGACCGTGCCCGGGCGGAACTCGCAGCTACCGGAGAAACGCACCGGCGGCGCGACGACAGCGCAAGCATCGACGACCTGACGCCGCAAGAGCTCCAGGTTGCGCTGCTGCTCACCAGCGGGAGAACCACGCGGGAAACCGCCGCCGCGCTGTTCCTCAGCCCTAAGACCGTCGAATACCACCTCCGACACGTCTACCAGAGACTCGGAATCCACTCCCGTGAGGAACTCGCGCAATGGATCGGCCGCCACGGCGAGGCGGCATCAACCTGACGGAGAGGTGACGTCTCCCGGTGGCCCGCAGGTACCTGGACGAGCTGGCAGTCCAGCGGATCGAATCGGTAGTCGGACAAGGCCAAAGAAGCGCAAGGCAGAGACGACGGGGCTGCAGGGAGCCCTGCTGCCGGCCATGCCTGGTTTGAGCCCAGATCACACCGACCAGTCGATCACCGAATGACCCGCACAGCCCTGCCGGGCTCTCCCGTAGGCCATTCGGCCAGGGTTTCCAAGTACGTTGTCCGGACCTGCGCGATCCGTTCCCGCAAGTTCAGCAGTGTCCAGCCCGCGACGCTGACGGGCGGCAGCACAGCGATGTCGACGGTACCCGGGTTGAGCCTTGCCGTGTTTCGGCCCGCCACCGACTCAGAGTTCCTGATCACGATCGGCACGATCGGCAGTCCGGCGGCCATGGCGATGAGAAAGGCCCGTTTCTTGAACGGGCCCACCGTCTCGGTATCAAGCCGGGTTCCCTCCGGGGCGATCAGGATCGAGAGCCCCTTGCGCGCCGCCACCTGAAAGGGCCTGAGTGCGGCGGCCGTTCCCGGGTGCTCGCGGTCGACGAATGCGACGTCGAGCAGCTTCCCGAGCTGGCCGAACACGCGACTGCTCTGCATCTCCTTCGTGGCGACGCCGGTCCAGTTGTCCCTGACCAGGGCGGCCACCAGGAATACGTCGACGTTGTTGCGGAAGTTGAACAGGAAGACCGCGGGCCGCCGTTCGGTCAGGTGCTCCGCGCCCGCCACATTCAGTTTGACCCCGCTCAACGCGAGGACCGTCCCTGGCCAGAACCTGGTAAGGAAATTGACCCCGGCGCGCTTATTGCGCCGCACCAACCCGACGCCAAGCGCGACGGCGGCCAACGGGCCGAGGGAGCTGACGCTGGCCAGCCGACGGGCCACCCCGAGCGGGCCGCCGCTGCCCCGGCTGCTGAACCGCATGATGGGCCAGCCGCGGCGGACGGCAACCTTGGTCAGCCCGCGTTCCGGATTGACCGGCCGCGGATGACCGACCAGGCACATGAGGCTGAGGTCTTCGTCGCCGTCGGCGTAGAAGTAACTCAACCCCAGGTCAACCTGATGATCGGCGGCGAACTGCTGCACGCCGCTGGCCTTGGTGGGACCCCACACCACGGGCTGTTCGATTTCGCCGGTCAGAACTCCCTGCTCGTCGGCCACGAGCCGGTTGCACACGATGTACTCGATGCCGAGGTAGCGAGCCACTGGCGCCACCTGATTGGTCAGCGCGGACGAGCTCAGCACCACGGTATGGCCGCGGCGCTGATGAGCCCTGACCAGCTCGCGCATTTCCGGGTAGATCAGGTCCGCCACGGACTGCCGAAAGATGCGCTCCCCCATCTCGTCGACTTCCCGCGCCAGCCGTCCCTTCACGGTAAGGGCGCTGCTTTCGATCAGGGTCTCGAATGCACGCCTTCCCAGCCGGAACTGCACCGCGAGATCCACGATCGTCAGGAACTCGATCACCCGCAGGTCCCGACGGCGCAGCCGGTCCCTCGTCTGGGCTGCGGCGGTGTACCCAGCGACGAGCGTCCCGTCCAAGTCGAAGAACGCGCCGACATTCACGCCCTCCGGGCCCTCGTCGACCTCCGCCGCCGGCCGGAAGGGCCGCGGCGGCGGGTGCGCATCGCTGCGGTCGCTCACGGGTCAGGCCGACTCTGGCGGCATCCGCAGGAGCAGGGCCCCAGGCTGAGCCACCGCCGTGAGCTGACGGGTCGATCCCATGACCTCGCCGTCCAGTTCCCACGGCTCCTCCCGGCCCAGCGTCACCCGCAGCTCGCTGAACTGAACGCGGTAGATCCCGCCGCGCGCCGGACGCCGCAGCAGGATGTCCGCGGCCACCGCCAGCCACCCGGCCAGGCCGCCGGCGACCAGCACGACGGCATCCAGCTTGCCGTCGTCAGGCCGTGCGTCCGGCAGCAGCGGGAGGCCGCCCTGCAGCCAGCCCACGTTGCCGACCACCAGCGCGCTGGCCCGCATCCGTCGGCGCCGGCCGCCGTCGGCACTGACGGTTACCCGCATCGGCCGGTCGCCCAGGTGACGAACCGCCGAGATCGCATAGGCGAACCAGCCCAGCTGCTTCTTGAGCGAATCGCTGGCGTCGTTCAGCATCTGGGCATCCAGGCCCAGGCCCGCCATCACGACGAACAGCGTCCCGTTCACCCGGCCGGCGTCAATCGGCTGCTGGAAGCCGCCGAGCGCGACCGCGAGCGCCTCGTCCAGGCCCATCGGCAGGCCCATGTTGCGGGCGAGCAGGTTACCGGTCCCCATAGGGATGATCGCCAGGGGCACCCCGGTGCCGGTGACCCCCTCCGCGCACGCGGTGACCGTCCCGTCACCGCCGCAAGCAAGCACGAGTTCGACCCCGGCGGATACCGCTGACTCAGCCTGACCTCGGCCGGGATCCTCCGCCGTCGTCTCCAGCCAGAGCGGCTCGTCCCACCCATGATCGTCCATGGCCCGGCGGACAGACTTGCGGAAGGCCTCGTCGTCATCCACCTTGGTCGGGTTCACCACGATTGCGGCGCGGCTCATCGCCGTATCCATCCTCACGCGGTTGTGGGCATGATCTGGAACGCCGCCGCGGTTACGACGGCAAGCGGTGCGGCGATGCGCCTGGCAGCGGCTGGCATGGCCCCCAGCTGCCCATCGTGAACAGGTTCACTCGGCTTGTCTGCCTATTGCTCGCTGTGATTGCTTGCCGCGCACTTCTGATCGGCATGCCGTACACAGTCAGCTGCACCCGTTCCGGATGATCGGCTCCGGCTGTTTCACCCCAGCGGGCCGGCCGGACTGGCGGCCATGAGGCGGAGTGGCCCCGTGGACGGCCGGATGCTGTCCGCGGGGCCACGTAATCGCTAAGGGCCTGGCTGGTGTCAGACCTTGACCCGGAACACCTGCCCGGTGAGTTCACCCACGTATACGTACCCGTGGTGCAGCCCGAGGCCGACGACCGGTGCCACGAAGCCCGTCAGCAACGGGTTGAGCGTGGAGCTGCCAAGGCACAAGGTGTACACCTCGCCCCCCGGTCCCTTGGCGCCCGGACCTTGGAAGAGGTCAGGTAGAACGTCCCGCCCTGCAGGGCGATGCCCAGCCCGGACGGGACCGGGCCGCGCGGGTGTCCGCGCGGCCCGCACCCGGCCCCCGGTGACCGGCTAGGAGTACTGGTAGACCTGCGTGGTGGCGACTGGGCTGGCGTTGGCGCCCAGCGCCTCGGCGGTGCCGGGAATGCTGGCCACCGAGATGAACGGCTCGTTGGCGTTGACGAGCTGGCCGGCCGAGTAGTGCAGCAGCACCTGGAAGTTCTCGTGGGTGTCGGACGTCATCCACAGCCCGCCCCTGCCGTCGGAGGCGAGCGACCGCGGGCCGAGGACGTACGGGCCGACCGCCGCCCGGCTCCAGCCCTGCCCGTTGAAGTGCAGCACCACCGCAGGGCCGCCGCCCGACCCGCCCGTCCCGCCCCAGCCGGTGCCGGCCGCGAAGACGTTGTCCGGCGAGAGCGCGAGGATGCCGGTCAGGGCGGGGGCAACGTGCCCGCCGGTGCTGGGCGGGAACAGCCCGGCGACGTTGGTCTCGGTCCACCTACGGCCGTTGTAGTGCGCGACCTGGGTGCCGTTGTACGCCCAGACGTTCTGGTCGCTGGTGGCCGAGCCGCCCGACAGGGTCGAGGAGACCTCCGCCCAGCTGCGCCCGTTGAAGTGGAACACGCCCTGGCCGTAGCTCGCCCCGCCGAACGCCCACACGTCGTTCGGCCCGAGCACCGACAAGTTGGTAACCGAGCCGGGGAAGGACTTCACCGCGGACCACTTCTTGCCGTTCCAGCGGTCAACCTGCGACCCGGGCCCGCCGGCGGCGGGCCGGAACGCGGCCCACACGTTGGACGGCGAGGAAGCCGCGGCGGCGTTCACGTAACCGTTGCTGCCGGGGAACGCGACCTTCTTCCACGCGGTAGCGCCTGTGCGCTCGTAGGCGGCCCCGCTGCCCAGGAACGCCCACCCGGTGGTCTTGCCGCTGGCGACGACCGTCGCGGCCGCCCCGCCGCCCGGCACCGACAGCACGGGGTGCCAGGACGGAGTGGCGGCCGACGCTGCCTGGGCCCCTGACAGCGTGGCTGCCGCTATCGCACCCCCGGTGCCGAGAACCACGGAAACCCGGAAAAGCTTCTGCTTCATGACAAGCCTTCGCATACTTCTCTCCTCGAATGTGAACATCGTGACGCCAACCCATGCGAGCCCCAAGTCAGGGCCGCTTGCGATCAAGCTAATCGACATGTCTTTCAGACCACTGTCAGGCTGCTGTCAGCGCGGGCGGAGACGGTGGTCATGAGGGCCCGGTCAAGGCGGCTAACAGGGCTCCGATTTCGGTAAGGCGCCTGGTGACATGGTCCGCGGCCGGCATGCCCAGGCGGCGGAAGATTCCGAGGGCCTCACGCAGGTAGGCGGCGCCGTCTTCGGATTTCCCGATGCGCGCGTGGGCCTCACCGAGGCCCTGCAAGGCGAAGGCCTCGTCGTCGGGGTGGCGTACCTCGCGGGCCAGTCGCAGCGCGTCCTGATAAACCGCGATCGCGCGGCCCGCGTCGCCGGTGTCGGCGATTACCGCGGCGTAGTAATTCAGGGCCCAGGCCTCGGAACCGCGGACGCCGAGGTCCTGAAAGATGCCGATGGCCTCCTCCACGTCCCGCGCCGCGCCCGCCTGGTCGCCAGTCAAACGCCGGGCCTCGGCCAGTGCCGTGAGGGCATTCGCCTGGCCGAGCCGGTTGCCAAGCTCCCGGTAGACCTCATGGGCGGCCTGCTGGTTCCGGGCCGCGCTGGCGTAATCGCCGACCAGGCACTGCGCCACGCCCAGTTTGTTCAGGGCAGTGGCCAGGTAGAGCCGGTCGCCTAGTCCCTGGACTATCACCAAGGCAGACTCCCCGTTCCTGACCGCGTCCTCGTACTTGCCGGTCAGGCGCTGCACCTGGACCAGTTGAATCAGGGCATGGGCCTCGCCGGTCTTATCACCCGTTTCCCGGTGCAGTTTGAGGGCTGCCTGGAGGTTGGCCTCCGCGCTTGCGCAGTCGCCGGCCACATTCTGGACCGCTCCCAGCCTGATCAGGGCGTGAGCCTCGCCGACCCGGTCGCCGGTCTCCCGGTACAGCTCCAGTGCCGCCCGGAGGCTGGCCTCCGCGCCTGGGTTGTCGTCCATGCGCTGCATGCTGGCCAGTTCGGTCAGGGCGTGAGCCTCGCCGACCTTGTCGCCGGTCTCCCGGAGCAGTTCCAGTGCCCCCCGGAGGCTGGCCTTGGCACCCGGGTAGTCGTCGGTCAGCCCTTGCAGGTTTCCTAGCTCGGTCAGGGCGCGGGCCCGCCCGGACTGGTCGCCGAGGCGGGCCGCCGCGTTGGCCGCGGCAGCCTGGACGTCAATGCCCGTCGGCCAGGGACCCTCGGTGCGCAATAGGTTGGCCAGGCCCGCGCTGAGCGCGACGACGCGCTCGGCGGGGCCGACGTCGATCGCGTATCTGAGGCACGCGCCAAGGTTGGCCCGCTCGGCCCGTAGCCAGGTGCGGGCCGAGCCGTCGTCAGCCAGCGCGGGCGCGTGACGTGGGGCCGGGCCTGGCGGAACGGACTGGGCGTAGCGAGCTACGTGGGCGTCGGCCCTGAGCGCGGTGTGCTGGTAGTAGTCAAGCAACCGGTCGAGTGCGACCTGCCGCTCATCGGCGGGGTCGTGTTCGGCCAGGGTACGGGCGTGCGCGCGGATCAGGTCGTGCATCCGGTAGCGGCCTGCGACGGGTTCAAGCAGCAGGTTGTGATCGACCAGTCCCTGAAGCAGGCGATCGGCGGCAACCGGGTCGGTGTCCGCCAGGGCAGCGGCGGCGTAGGCGTCGATCTCCGGGCCGGGGATCAGGCCCAGGTAGCGGTACAGTCGCCCCTGATCGTCACCGAGGCTCAGCATGGACAGGCCGAAGACCGCGGCCAGGTCCCGGTCGCCGTCGGAGAACGAGTCCAATTTGGTTCGCGCGGCGCTTAGCTTTCCCGCGAGGTGCGCCAGGGTCCAGGCCGGACGGCTGCGCAGCAGCGCCCCGGCGATTCGCAGCGCCAGCGGCAGCCGCCCGCACAGCCGGACAACCGCGGCCGCGTCCGGGTCGCCCGCCGCTACGCGTCCCGGCCCGGCCACCGCGGCCAGCAGCGTGACCGCGTCCGCGTCCGGCAGCACGTCAAGCGCCACCACGTGCGCGTCGTCAAGGGACTTGAGCTTGCGGCGGCTGGTGATCAGCACCAGGCACCCGGCATCACCCGGGATCAGCGGCCGGACCTGGGCCTCGTCGGCGGCGTTGTCCAGCAGGATCAGGGTGCGGGTGCCAGCCAGGCGGCCACGGTAGAGCGCAGCGCGCTCCTCGGTGCTTTGAGGAATCTGCTGCGGCGGGATCCCCAGGGTACGCAGAAACGTCTCAAGGGCCTGGTCCGCCGTGCGGGGCGGGTAGCCCTGGGTGTAGCCGTGCAGGTCGATGAATAGCTGACCGTCGGCGAACCGCTCCGCCAGCCGGTGCGCGGCGTGCACTGCCAGCGCGGTCTTCCCGACTCCGGCCATGCCGTCGAGCGCCCAGATGACCACCGCGCCCGGGCCCCGCCCGCCGTCACCTCCCTCGCCCAGCTCGAGCAGGTGCATGAGCTCGGCCTGCCTGCCGGTGAACACTCCGGTATCAGCAGGCAGCCGGCGCAGCCCGCCCCGCCCGGGCTCGTTGCCGGGCCCCGCATCGCCCTCCGGTGCGTGGTCACCTGGCGGAGACGGTTCCGGCTGTTCCAGGCCAGGAGCAGCAACCGCGGGCTCAGCCACAAGCAGCGGTGGTCCCGCGGGCGGATCCGGCAGCCGTTCCGCAGGCGCGCCGAGCCGGCCGGCCTGCAGCAGCCGCCGGTACAGGCCCTGCAACTCGGGAGACGGGTCAATGCCGAGCCGTGCCGCCAGGGTCTCCCGCGCCCGGTGGTACTCGTTGATCGCCTCGGCCGGCCGTCCGGCGGCCGCCAGCGCCCGCAGCAACTGGACCCACAACGGCTCGCGCAGCGGATGCCGGCCGGTCAGCTCGCGCAGCTCCGCGATGACCCGGTCACCCTGCCCAGCCTCGAGCCGCAGGTCGGCCCGCCGCTGCACCGCCGACAGGTACTCGTCGGTCAGGCCGGGTACCACGTCCCGGGCCAGGGCCGCGGACCCGAGGTCGGCCAGCGGTTCCCCGCGCCAGAGGTCAAGCGCCTGGTCAAACAGCCCGAGCGCCGACGCGCGATCGTCGGCCTCGCCCGCTTCCCGTGCCAGGCGGCGGAAACGCAGCACGTCGACCTGGTCCGGGCTGATGTCGAGCAGGTAGCCGTCGCCGACCGTCACCACCGCGCCCGGCACCATCCTGCGCAGCCGCGCCACCACCGTGTGCAGGCTGGCCCGCAGGTGCTCCGGCCGGTTATCGTCCCACAGCAGCCCGGCGAGACGGTCGGCGCCGACCGGCCGCCCGGCCGACATCGCCAGCACGGCGAGCAGCACGCCCGGCCGCCCCCGCAGCGGCCTGACCCCCGCTCCGTCGCGAGTGACAAGCAGCGGCCCCAGGACACCAACGCGCAAGGGCGCCTCACCAGTCACCACACGCCCCTAGGACGGACCGCATGCCTAAAAACCCCTGCCCACGCCACCGGGCTGCCCATGCATGTCAGTTTAGTTGTGAACGACATTCAACATATTCGTAACGCATGCATCCACGGCGGTCTTGTCACGCCATGTCCAGCTATAACGTCACGGACAGTCAGACACGCGCCTCAGAGGCGGTGCCATGCCGCTGCCGTCACCAAGCGAAAATGACAGTGCCGGAGCGACCCGGGGCGGGCTGATCGCCCCCCGGAGTGCACTCATGCGAACGGAGGCATTCAGAGTTCCGGCTCGTCGAGTGCCTCGCTTGCCGGGGTCGTAGATGAAGGGGACGCGGGGGGCGCCGGGGCTGCAAGCGTCGCGGCCGCGGCTACATCGTGTTGGTCACGACGCTCAGGTCGAGGACCTGGTCGCATCGTTCGGCGACCTCGGGATCGTGAGTGGCCAGCACCAGGGCGCTGCCGCCGTCGACTGCCTCGAACATCCGGGTGAGGGCGAGTGTCCGGGCGTCGGGGTCGAGTTCTGCGGTGGGCTCGTCGGCGATCAGCAGTCGGGGCTGCAAGGCCAGCGCGCGCGCGACGGCGGTGCGCTGCTGCTGGCCGCCCGACAGCTGGTGGATCAGCTGCCCTGCCTGGGGCAGCAGGCCTAGCAGTTCCAGGGCGGTCAGGGCCTGGCTGCGGGCTGCGGCGGGCGAGTGCCCGGCGGCCCACAGGGCGACCTCGACGTTCTCGGCGGCGGTGAGCAGGGCGACGAGGCCGTAGCCCTGCAGCACGAGCGATACGCCATCGCCGGGTCTGGAAAAGCCGGTCAGCGGCTTGCCGTCGATCAGCACGCTGCCCTCGGTCGGGGCCGTCAGCCCGGCCAGGATCGCCAGCAGGCTGCTCTTGCCCGACCCCGACGGACCGGTGACGGCCAGGCTGTGAGCGGCGGCGACCGTCAGGTCGATCCCGGTCAGGATCTGCTGGCCGTCCCGCTGGTAGCCCAGCCCTCGCGCCTCAAGCACGTCGGTCACGCTCCACCTGGGCGCGCTGCAGCTCGATGCCAAGCTGGGTCCGTACCGCCCGCGCCAGCGTGCCCGGCGGCAGCGCGTCGAGCAGGTCAGGGGGTATCTGCACATACCCGTCCCTGGCCACCAGCAGGTAGTCCTCGCCCGCGTGGCCCTCGGCGCCGACCCTGCCGTCGCGGATGGTGATCGTACGGCCGAATGCCCGGCCCACCTGCTGATCGTGGGTCACCACGACCACGGTGGTGCCCAGGTCCCGGTTCGCAGCCTGCAGCAACCCGGTGACCAACGCGCCTGAGCGGTGGTCGAGCTGGCTCGTGGGCTCATCAGCCAGCAGCAGCCGCGGCCCGTTGGCGAGCGCGACTGCCACCGCCAGCCGCTGCTGCTCGCCGCCCGACAGCCTCGCCGCAGGGCGGGCGGCCAGCTGATCGAGCCCGACCACTTCCAGCAGCGCCATCGCCCGCTGGCGATCGACCGACCGGGCACGGCGGGTGGGTGTCTGCGCGAACAGCACGTTCCCCGCGACGGTCTCGTGCGGGATCAGATTGCGGCCAGGATTCTGCATCACGATGCCCAGCTCACGCAGCCGCATGTTTCGTGCCTCGGCCGGCTTCAGCTCGGCGATCTTGGCGCCGCAGACCTCGACCTGGCCGGCCGTCGGGCGGAGCAGGCCCGCCAGCAGCCACAGGAGGGTGGACTTGCCCGCGCCCGACGGGCCGAGCAGCGCCACCGATTCGCCCTCTGTCACCGTGAGATCCACCCCGCGCAGCGCGGTGACCTGCTGACCCTCGGCGCCATAGATCTGCACGAGGTTCTCGCAGCGCACGATCACCCCGGCCGGGCGGCCGCTGGCCGGGGGATCCTGCGTCACGGCGGTCATTCTGCGGTCTCCCGCAGCAGGTCGGCGCTGACGCCCTTGATGAGCGTCCTGCTCGCCAGCAGGGCAGCGAGGACCAGCACGCCGGCCGCCACGGCGAGCAGCGCCGCGACCGGCCCGACCGGAGGGGCGAAGCTCAGGGTCGGCTCGGCCGGCGGGCTGGTGAACTCCGGCACGCTGCTCAGCACCAGCCTCGCGGCGATCAGGCCGGTTACCGCGCCGACCAGGGTGCCGAACCCGAGCACCACGGCCAGCTCCATGAGCACCGCAGCGCGCAAGGTGCGACGGCGGACTCCCGATGCCTCCAGCGCCGCGTATTCGTACCGCCGCCGCCGAGCCGACGTGTAGAGGCCGAGAATCGCCGCGCCTGCGGACAGCAGTGCCGCGGCCGCGGCATCGGCAAGGAACAGCACGCTCGCCAGCGCGGGGCCCTGCCGCTCAAGAACTGCCGCAGCCGAGTCGGCCGAGCTCGAGGACACGATCTGGACGTGAGCTGCCATCAGCTTCGGCCGGATAATCGGCAGCGCCCCCGCCGCAAGCCACACCTGCTGGTTCGCGATTGTGAGGTTGTACCCGGCGGCCAGCTCCGCGTATTGCCGGTCAATGATCACGCCGTTTTCCGGCGCGCCGGGCACCCAGGGCAGCCCTGCCGCTGCCTTCATCCGCAGGTCACTGCCGTTCAGGCCGAAACCGTTGAACACATTTGGTGGCTGCGGTACTGCCTCTGACGTGACCATTGCCGGGAGCGGGTCCGGAACGTTGACCAATGCGAGGACTGGAGTGGTGTTGCTGGGATCGTTCCTGATGGTCCAGGTCAGCCCGCGCGAGCTCGCGGTGATGACGGCCGGCCTGCCCGCGTCAATGGTCTGGTCCACCCACAAACCCGCAGAGCTGAGACGATGCGACGACCCTGCCGGGACCCACTGGCCGTGGCTCCTGATGTCTATGGCAACGATGGTCAGCTTGCCATTGAGCTGGGACCCGGCAACGTCATTCGATCCATGCTGCGCGGCCAGTGCGAGCGTCAGGCTCTGCAGTGCGCACGGGCATGCGGTCAGCGGTGCGGTGAATGTCGTCAGCCCGTGTGAAGGCAGCGTCCCGAGGAGCACCGGCGAGGCACCCGTAATGTTCACGTACAGCTGTGCGTGCGGAATCGACATCGAGCCCACATCAACGGTCACCCGGAATGCGGGGCCGGACAGCACGATCGGCGGGGCGAAGGGCGGCCGCAGCATGGCGGTGAGCCGCGAGGGAGACGACCGCGCGGGCCAGTACGCGATCCCGGCGAAGCGCCCGGGGTCGATCGCAATGGTGCCCTGGTAGTTGTCGACGGCGGTGGCAAGCCGTCCGGACGGATCGATCCTGTCGACGATGGTCCCCAGGCTCTGGCCGGCCGGGAGGCTCACCGTCAGGACCTCGGGCGCGCCTGTCTCGGCCTCCGCCACCAACTGGTAGTTGCGCTGGCCGACCGACCACGCGGCAAAGGCGAATGCGGTCAGGGAGAACGCGGTTGCCAGCACGATGGTGGTCCTGACACCGCCGGTGCGGCGGGCGATGTGCCGCAGGGCAAGATAGGCGGCCAGCAGCTTGTACCGGGACGCCGTGCCATACAGCGCCCGGCAGCCCAGCGGCAGCAGCCGGGACGCTGCCACCGCCACGGCCAGCCCGAGGAGGCCAGGAACCAGCAGGATCAGCGTGCTCGACCGCGCGGCTCCGGTCCCGTGCAGCGACAGCACCTCTATCAGCCCGGAAACGCACGCTGTGATCAGGATCGAGTCAATGACCCAGCCGCGGCCCGCGGTCAGCAGGGCGGGCCGCCGGAACTGCTCGACGACGCCGCGGCGCAGTGCCCGCTGCGCCGTCAGGATCACCGCGACGAGTCCGCCAGCGATCGCGGCCGCAGCAGCGATCCAGGCGGTCCAGGGCAGGTCAGCCGGCACTCCCGGCAACAGGAGGGTCCTGGCAAGTCCGGCCGCGGCCGCCCAGCCCGCGAGCACGCCGCACGGCAAAGCGGCAAGCAGCACCACGGCGGGCTCGGCCAGGCCCACGATCAGGATGCCGCCCCGGCCGTGCCCGCGCAGCTTGGCGAGCGCGATCTCCGATCCGCGTGCCTCCACCGAGTCGGTCACGATCAGGAACAGCAGCAGCCAGCTGAGCAGCAGCACCGTCAGCGTCGTCAGAGTGATCGGATCCGCCACCGCGTTCCAGCTAGCCTGGACCGACTCGAGGCTGTCAGGCACGCCCGACTGGACGCTGACGGACTCCGCGACCAGGTCCTGGCTGGTGGCGAGGGAAGTCACGCCCTGCTGGAGGGCACCCACGTCGCTGGGTCGCACCCGCCGCACCGCGAGCGCATCATCGATGTACGCGCTGCCCTGCACGGAATGCGCCGCGTCGCTCAGCGTCGCGTAGCTGGTGAACAGGGCATCGATGCCTGCGTCCTGGACGCCGGGCAGTGCCTCGCTCTGGAAGTACGTCTGCCAATGCAGCACCCAGTAGTCGAGGCTGCCATCTGGGGGCTTGTAGATGCCAGTGACAAGGAGCGTCGGCCAGCCAGAGTTGCGGATCTGGCTGCCAATGTGCCAGCCGGTCACCGCGGTATTCGCGCTGCTGACGATCACCTGACCGGCCCTTGTAGGGCAACTGCCGGTGATGACCAGATGCGCGCAGAAGTCAGTCCGCCAGATCAGCGGGAACGTCTCCTTGAGCGGCCCTTTGAAGCCCGTTGCCTGAATCGAGTCGATCGGAGGCGTGAAGACCCTCGCGACCATGGCCGATCCGAGATCACCCTGAAGTTCTCCGGCCAGGTCGTTTTTCAGAGTCGGCAGCGCTGTCGCGACGGCGCCGGACACGGAAGCCTCGAATCCGCGGCCGAGGAAGGGCACGCTTGCCGGCGCGAGCGAGTCGGAGAGGATCGACTTCTGAGCCGCCTGGTAGTAGACAGGCCCGGCCGCTGCGGCGCCAGCGGCTACGATCGCAACCCCGAGGACAAGCACCGCCGACCCCGCACGGCGGACAAGACCTCGAAGGCAGGTGGCGAGGACAAAAGCGATGCGCCCGAGCGCCTTGCCGGCGTGCCGCCATGGCCGCCGCAGCCTCCTGGACGGCTCAGCATCAAGCGCGGGAAATC
Organism: uncultured Actinomycetota bacterium; assembly: GCA_963767685.1. Taxonomy (GTDB): domain Bacteria; phylum Actinomycetota; class Actinomycetes; order Streptosporangiales; family Streptosporangiaceae; genus Trebonia. The sequence continues at coordinate 398,327 of CAVYEZ010000019.1, read as the reverse complement.
CCTGCCCGCAGGCATGCGGGACTCGCGGGCTTGTCGGCGAGTCGGCAGCAGAGTCAGAGGAGGGCCTCACCTCCCGAACCACCCCCCGTCAACGGGGACGATCGCGCCGTGAACGTAGTCGGAGGCGCGGGATGCGTGTGTTCGTCGCAACAAAGGTCGCACCTTCGGCGTGAGCGCCTGATGTGTACTACCTAGTTAACGCTGCTTTTCGGACCCCGACCCTCGTTCATGACGGCCGTTCCCACCCATTTCACCTTGCTAGCCGACCCTGAGTGCGCTTGACCACTATCAACTAACGCGTCGGCTGAGGTCACCGTCAAGAGCCCGCCGGACATTTTTCATGATTGTTATGCTTCATACCTATCGAATAATCATGTTTCATACCTATCGAGTTGACAAGGTAGCGGGGTGGCACGATGGGTCTTGTATATGAAGTGGCCCCGGCGGGCGCCGGGGCCACAGACCGGATCCCCTCTCATGGATGGCTCAGGGCACTCAGCCGTGGCTCAGGCACCCGGCTCCAGGTTGATGACATCGTGGTCCGGGTCGACAGCCTCGTCTCCCAGCCGCGGCCCTGCAAGGTACGGGTGAGGAGATGTTAGACGGTGGCCGGGTAGCCGAGGCTGAGGACCACGGGGACCGCGCCGAACGGCTGGCGGAAGCGGGTTCCTGGCCGGTCGGGCGCGCCGGGGGCGTCGATGGGCGGCCAGCGCATCTTCTGGTGCGCGGCGGTCAGGCCGGCCACCGAGTAGGGGAACTCCACCGGGGAGACGCCGTGCCGCTTGAGGAGAGCACCCCAGCGGAACGCGGCGAACGCGGCGGCGAGCTCCCGGACGGACAGCGGGCGGCGGGCGGTGAGGTCGATCCCGTAGACCGCGGAGGCCAGCTCGACCAGGTCAGAAGCGCACTGGATGAGGGCGGCCGTCTTCGTGGTGTAGGAGGTGCCGTCGGCGTTGACCGTCCCGAGTTTCTCGCCCTGGACGGGTGAGTAGCGGGGGTCCGCCCGGCACTGCATCCAGTCGCCGGCCGCCAGCAGCTTCCAGCTGCTCCCGGTGATCGCGGCCACGTCCCGGTACAGGAGCTCGCTCCGGTCCAGGGGTCCTTTCGCGGTAGCGAACAGGGCCGTCCGCACCGCCTGCGGCAGCTGCGCCTGGTACCGGGCAGCGACGGCGGGAGTGCGCCCGCTGACGGCGGGCGCGGGTGTGACCTTCGCGGTCGTGACGGCGCTGGCCGTAGGGGTGAAGGGGTCGCTCGCCGGGCTGGTGGCGGCGGACGCGGCCGCCGGGGCCGGGTCGTACTGGTAGAGGTTGTACAGCTTCATCAGCGCGATGAGGTTGGCGCCGTAGTCCGGGTCGGTGGCGTAGACGCCAGTCAGGTCGTTGGCGAACGCGTCCGGCTGGGCCCGGTCGGCCATCGCCCGGGTGTAGTAGCCGCTGGTGGCGAGGAGCTCCGCGTGGTCGGCGACGGACTCGGCGTCGTTGTGGTAGACCGCGAATTGTGCGTCGACGGTGACCCAGCTGCCGTTCTCGTATTCCTGAGTCGGCAGGGTGACGCTTCCGGCGGGCCCGCTCCCCTTGATGCCGAACAGGTTGTGATAGCGGGCCGCCAGGCTGCTCTGGCCCCAGGCGGACTCATCGATCGCCTGGGCGATCGTCACCGATGCGGGTACGCCGTAGCGCTCCTGGGCGGCGACCGCGCCCGGTGCGATCAGGCTGATGAATGCCTGCTGATTCCGCGTCCCCAGGGTGGCGGGCTGCCCTGGGGACGAGCTGGCCGATGATCCCGAAGGGGACGCGGCTGGGGACACAGAGGAAGGCCGGGACCGTTCGGCGGGTGCGGGCCTTGGACTCGCGGCAGGCTCGCCGAGGAGCTGACCGGTGGCGAGCACGCCGGGTACGGCCCCTTCCGCCTGCTCCCCCTGGCCCTGTTTTCCTGCGCCGGGTCCGGCGCCGGGAATGCCGCCCGTCCCCGCGAGGGCAACGCCGCCGGGCAGGCCGGGGACCGTGGCGGTGGCGGTGGCGGTGGCAGGGCCTGGCTTCGCTTTCGCAGGAGCGGCCTTGGTGTTGGCCGGGGCCGTGCTGCCCGATGCGGGCTGGAGGTTGCCGTTGTCGACGAAACCGACGATGCCCTGGTCCGCGAGCGGCGCGGCCGCGGAGTGGGCGTTGAGGGTAAGGCCGGGCAGGGAGTCGGCGCCGATGGTGTCGAGGACGCCGCCGGAGTAACTGGTGACGACCTCGACGTGGCCGTCGTAGACGGCCCAGTCGCCCGGCTGAGGGGTGTAGTCGTCACTAAGCGGGTGCCAGCGTCCGTGCGCCTGGGCGTCGGCCACCACGGAGGTGACCTGGGGAGAAGCCGGGTTGGTCTCCACTCGCACGTCCGCCCAGGCCGGCAGCGGCCAGGGATAGGTGGTTCCCCCGGTGACCCAGCTGCGCTGCCCGGTCGTCTGGGCGGCGAGTTCGAGGGTGAGGCTGGCGAACGCGGCGCAGGAAGGTCCGTGGTCAGTGCCTTCGCCGCTGACCTTTCCCCAGATCAGCGCCTCCACCTGGGCCGGCGTCTTGGTCTGCGCGAGCTTGAGGTAGTAGTTGGCCACGTTGACGATCGCGGCCCGCAGTTGCGCGTCGCTGGCGGGCGCCTTCCCGGTGGTATCTGGCTGTGCGGCCTGCTGGAGCGCCAGTAGATGCAGCGGCACGCTGGTTGGCGTGGTCTCCGCGACGGCCGCCGGGGCAAAGTTGAGCCCGGTGATCACGCCGCTGGCGCTCACGGTGACGAGCGCCGTCGCCTGCTGCCACCACGGCTTACTGGTGGTGTTCATGGGTATCCCTCCCCCCTCTGCCTCTGGTGCCTGACGCTGCGCCGTTATCCGCTGGAGCCGGGCAGGCTGGCGAGAATGGCTCGGACTTGCGGGTTGCCGGGGTTGCCGGCGTTCTCGAACAGCACTTCTGCCTCAGTCGCCATCCGAGCTGGGGCACCGCTCATCCACTTCTGGAACACGTCGCTGACCAACGCGGCCTGCCCGGACGGACCGAGAACGGGCGACGCGCAGGCGGCCGGGTAGCCCGTCCTGGCGGTCAGCTTCGCCGAGCCGCTGTAGCGCTGGCAGTTCGACGCCTTGCTCTCCAGGCCCGGTTCGATGAGCACGCTCCCGGAAGAAGAGGTCAGGGTGGCGCCGCTGATGATGTTGTTGATGGCCCGTGCGGCGACGGCGAGGCTGTCGATGGGGCTGTCGGGGTCGTACGGGTGGTGCAGGTTGAGGGACCAGGCGATGTCGCCGCCCTGCCCCGGCTGGACCGGTTCCAGTCCCTTGCGGCCAGTTGACTGGTCGACGAAGCTCGGGTTGTCTCCGCTGGTCAGCAGGGCGAACACCCACAGCACCTGGTCGGTGTCCTTGGCGCAGGCGAAATTCAGCCCGCTGGGCTCGGCTGCCACATCCGGGTTCGTGCAGGCCTGCGCGATCTCGGCTTGGACAGTCGCCACGCTCGTCGGCCAGGCCCCACCGGAACCGCGGGTTGCCACCAGGAATGCGACTACGCCGGTGAGCAGCGTGACCATCCCTGCTGCGATCAGCCGCCAGTGCGCGAATAGCCGCCGACGCCGCGACCGGCGATAGCCTGGCCGCCCCCCGTTGATCAGTGCCTCGGTCCGGCCGCTGGCTGGACGGGCACCGCGCTCCGGGATGGCGTTGGGCACCGCGCGGCTCGGGTGGCCGCTGCCTTCTGGGTGCATGACCGCGTGCAGCCGCTGCTCAAACTCGACGGCCAGGCTTTCGATAATTGCTATCTTATCAGTGCCAGAATCGCTTATATTTTCGAACTTAGACGTGTTGATCACCCGCGCTTACCTCAAGTGGCCCTGGTTCCCGGGTCGGCCGGCGACGCGGCCCAACTGGCCCGATCCCTCACCTATTAGAACATAGCTACTAAAAGTATGTCTACTTCCTTAAAGTAAGTAGTGACGCCGCCCCGGAAGAGGTTGTCGCCGGCTCCGACGGCTACGAGGACGAGTACAGCCACTCACTCACCGAGCAGATCGGCGGCCAGCTCGCGACGGGCTTCACCCTGACCCACCTGGTCGAAGCCCCGCACCAGGCGGGCGCCACGGCCCGGTACATGCCTGGTTACTTCGCCACCCGAGCGATCAAGCCGTGACGGGCACGGGACTCACGCCGGCAGGCGACGCCGAGCTTACGAACACGAAGCTCAACCGTGGACTTACGTCTTCTTGCGGCGGACCCGCGATCACCATGGCGCTATCGTCGTCATCGCCGCGCTGGGACACGCGGGGCTCATGACCCTGATGCACTGGACAATCGTGCCCGTGCTCCGCGCCGGCCGGATACGGGAGTTCACGCCCTACGCGTTCTGCCTCATTACCGGAAGCATCGCGGCATTCCACCTCGACGCGGTGAATGAAACCCCTCCCGCAGGCTGCGCGAAGGACAGGCTGATGCCGCACTGCTGTACGCGCCGCCATCCAGCGACTCCCACTCAAGGATCCGGCGCAGCGACCACAGCAGCAGTGTGGTGAGCTCACGCGTGTTGCACGACACCGTGATCACCGCGACCCGGCCCGCCATCACCGGGCCGTCCGGCCACCGGACAAGGCCGTCAGACGTGCTCGAAGCATGCTCGCCGAAGCCAGCCCGTGACAAACTATTTCCGTACCAACCATCAGCGGTCAGCTGTGCTGCGCCAGCACGGCCTGGACTGCGGAGTTAGTCGCGGACTCGCTGAGGTCGTCGGAGAAGACGCCGCCGGGATAGGGGACGACCCACACGTGCAGCATCTGCGACGTGTACTGGTCCTGCCAGGTGGCCGGGTTGCAGCCGCCCCGGAGCTGGACGCCGAACCCGGCGATGGTCTTCTGCCCGTTGACGCAGGTGACGAGGTGGGAGTGCCACCGGGTAAGACCGCCGCCGACCTGCGGACCGTCCTGCCGGTCACCCATGATGTACATGGCCCCGAGCAGGATCGGCGCATGGCCCGGCACGTTGATCGCGTACACGAGCGACGAGGGGTCCTGCGGGTTGAGGCCCTGGTAGGCCGGATTGGGTCCGTCGTACAGCAGGTGCTCCTCGCCGTTGGTCTTAAGCACGTAGGTGTAGCCTGCCGCGAACGCAGCCTGGACGTTCGCGAACCTCTTCAGGGTCGTGTCCGTCTGGCTGATCAACTGGGCGGCCGCAGTAACCTGCGCCGCGGTCGGCGCCGCAGTGGAGCCGTACATCTGCATGTCCGGATGGCCGTCGGTGCTGCCCATGTCGCCCATGCCCGGATCCAGCGTGCTGGACGGCGGCTGAGAGGACATGCTCGATGACGTCCCGGATGCCATGCCGGCCGGCCCCTCGGGCCCCGCCCAGCCGGGTGTCATCACCGCGGTGGTCGCCGCAATCACCGCGACCGGAAGCGCGGACAGGGCGGCCGCGCGAGCGAAGGCGCTGCGGGGCGCCACGGGCCGGTCCGCCAGGGACGGCCGCCACAGCAGCGCGGCCGAGACAGCGCAAAGCCTTTATCAGTTTCCGGAACACCGACTGGCCCGAACATCCCGGGCACGTGACGGACGCCCTGAACTCGAACTCATTCGCCCGTACCTGCACGCATTCCAGTGCCAACTCATAGTCGCGGAGCAGCGCGTTGACGCGGGCGGGGGTGCTGGGCTGACCCAGCGGCTAGCTGCCGCAGAAGACCGGGAATGAGGGCGCGCCCGCCGGCGGGGGCCAGGGCCGGTAAACTCACGGTCGGCGCGGCGACGCCGCGCGATGGATGACGGACAAGAGGACGTGGACTGATGGCAACAGGAACAGTGAAGTGGTTCAACGCCGACAAGGGCTTCGGCTTCATCGCTCCCGATGACGGGACGGCGGACGTGTTCGTGCACTTCTCCGCGATCTCGAGCTCCGGCTACCGGTCGCTGGATGAGAACCAGAAGGTCGAGTTCGACGCGACCCAGGGGCAGAAGGGCCCGCAGGCGGAGAACGTCCGCCCGATCTGAGGCACAACGCTCACCGCCGGCGCGCTGGCCGGGCCGGCGCCGGCCAGCGCGCCGGCGGTGGGCGGCGCGCGGGCACCCCGCACGGCCCGGTGCCAGTGACGGCCGCGCGCGGCACCCTCCGCGCTTCCGCTTGCCCCGCCATGGGCTCGTGCTTAGTCGTGGGCGATCGCGAAGCCGAGGGTCACCGGGAGACAACATGACCCCCACAAGCGCCCGAGACGAGCTGGTGGCGCGCTTGGTGCGGGCCGGAGAACTACAGATCTCCGGCGAGAGCCAGGAGGAGCTCGACTCATACTTCGACACCGAGAAGTTCGCGTTCCACGGACCCGACGGGTTCGACACCGACTAAACGCAGGGCTTTCCGAGTACTTTCGGTCGGTCCGCGCCGCCTTCGAGGACCGGGCATCCGGCGGGGAATCATCGTTGCCGAGGGCGATCTCATCGCCTGTCAGACCTGGATCGAGGGGACCTTCACGGACACGTTCACGCACTCACCCGTGGGCGAGCTCAAGCCGAGCGGAGCACGGGTCGTCTGGGATCTCATGAACATGTTCAGGTTCGATGACCGCGGACGGCTCGCCGAGGAGTTCGTGAGGACCGACAACCGAAGCTTCCTCCGTCAGCTCGGGGCCGAGGTTGAGTAACACACCCGATCTTGGTCCCGTGCCGCAGCGCATCAGCGTTGACGCGGAGCAGGTGCGCCGTCTGGTCGGACAGCAGTTCCCTCAGTGGGCCGACCTCCCGGTTCAGCCCGTTGCCAGCGGCGGCTGGGACAACTGGACATTTCACCTCGGCGCTGAAATGGTAGTGCGCCTGCCGAGCGCGTCCGAGTACGCACTGGCGGTCGGCAAGGAACACCGGTGGCTTCCGGTGCTCGCTCCGCGGCTCCCGCTGCCGGTTCCCGTGCCGCTGGCGAAGGGCCATCCCGGCGCGGGCTACCCGTATGCGTGGTCGGTCTACCCGTGGCTCGGTGGCGAGCCGGCCAGCGCGGACCGTATCGCCGATCCAGTCCGGTTCGCGAATGACCTGGCCGGGTTCCTGGCGGCCCTGCGGAGCATCGACCCCGCCGATGGCCCCCGGCCGGGGAAGCACAACTGGTTTCGCGGCGGCACGCTGCGCACGTACGACGCGGAGGTCCAGGATGCGCTCGCGAAACTTGACGGCCACGTCGATGCCGGCTTGGCCCGCGAGATCTGGAAGAGCGCCCTTGACGCACGCTGGGACGGTGCGGAGAGCTGGTTCCACGGTGACGTCGCCGCGGGGAATCTCCTGCTCAGCGACGGGCAACTGGCGGCGGTCATCGACTTCGGCACCTGCGGCACCGGCGATCCGGCCTGTGACCTGGCAATCGCATGGACACTGCTGACCGCTAAGGGCCGGCAGGCGTTCCGGGGGCGGTTGCCGGCGGGCAAGGCGGAATGGGCGCGCGGGCGTGGCTGGGCGCTCTGGAAGACGCTCGCCACCTGCGCCTACACGTTGGGCGACGACGCCGAGCAGGCCGCGAGCGCGCGACGCGTACTCGGCGAGATCTTCGCCGAGTACGCGTCGACCGCCGGTCCCACGCTCAGCCGACATGCTGATGATCTGCGATGACGAATCGCTGGCCTTGAGTCCGCTTACGTTGTCTTGATCAGACCACCGTCGATCAGGTAATTGACGCCGGTGATGTTAGCGGTCCGGTCCGAGGCCAGGAACGTGATCAACGTGGCGACCTCTTCCGGGGTGGTGAACCGGCCAGTGGCGAACCCACCGAGGCCGGCGATGATCGTCTTGCGCGTGGTTTCCGCGTCCACGCCGGTGTCCTTGGCCACCGTCGCGGCGACTCCGTGCTCACCGAGCCACACCGCTGGGGGCCTTCGCGTCGCTGCATGCCAGCTTGCGCTATGCCCGCGCGCTGGTGGCCAGTGATGAGCGGGCCCAGGCGCTCTTCGACGCCGCGCTGGGGTCTGACATGAGCACGGCGCCCTTCCTGCGCGCCCGGGTGCAGTCGGCGTACGGCGAGTGGCTGCACCGGCAGCGCCAGAATTCGGCGGCGCGGGAGCCGTTGCGCGCGGCGATCACTTCCCGGACCGAGCTGCGCGCCGCGATCGGCACCAGCGGAGCCCCCTGGCCGTTGCCGTCTGGGTGAAGTCGCTAGCAACGTAATCGGCTGTGCTTGGGCTTTTGTTCGGGACCCGGGTCGGGCATTGGCGTTGCCGCCTTGCCGATGGAGAGCTCAAGCTGCGTGGTTGTGCGCGGTTCCTAGATATGACGGGCGCAGCATTTATGACAATCCACAGAAATGTTTCGCGATAATGCCCGAATGAGCGCTTGCGCGTTCTTGATGACGGTTAGACGTTCTTAGACTCGGATCGTGGACGCACGCATTCTCGTTGTCGAAGATGACCTGACCGTGGCCGAGGTCGTCGTCGACTACCTGCGCCACGCCGGGCTAGAGCCCCGGCACGCGCTGGACGGGCAAACCGCCCTGGAGATGGCCACGGCGTGGCGGCCCGATCTGGTGGTGCTTGACCTGATGCTGCCGGGAATCAGTGGCCTGGAGGTGTGCCGGCGCTTGCGTGAGGGGCAGGACGCCCACGTGCCGCTGCCGGTGATCATGCTGACCGCCCTCGGCGAGGAGAGCGACCGCGTGGCTGGGTTGGAGAGCGGCGCCGACGATTACGTGACCAAGCCGTTCAGCCCGAGGGAACTTACCCTGCGCGTACAGGCTGTGCTGCGGCGGGCCCGCGCGGTCGGCACCGCCGCGACTCCGCCGTCCGTGCGATCGGGACGGCTGGAGGTCGACGTGGCGGCCCGGCGCGCCAGCAGTGACGGGAGGGAACTGGACCTTACGGTGCGTGAATTTGACCTGCTCACCTTCCTCGTCACCCATCCCGGTCGGGCGTTCACCCGCGCTGAGCTACTCGAGCAGGTATGGGGCTGGTCGTTTGGCGACCCGTCCACGATCACCGTGTACGTACGCCGACTGCGCGACAAGGTCGAGCAGGAACCCGCCTCGCCGACCCAGCTCCAGACGGTCTGGGGCGTTGGCTACCGCTGGGAGGCCAGCCCCTCATGAGTGCCCAGATCCAGATTGTCCTGATAGCGGCGGGCTGCACGAGCGGGGTTGGCCTGGCGGGCATGGTCATGATCCGGCTGCTGCGCCGGGCCCCCCTCCGCCTGTCCCTCCAGGCGAGCGGTGCCGTTCCCGTGCTCGCGATCGTGGCCGGCACGCTCGGCACCGCCGAGGCGATGTTTCTGTCCAAGCACGATCTCGGCGTCGTGGTGATGGTGTGCATTGTCGCCGGCATCGTCGCGTTCGCCTTCAGCTGGCTGCTCGGGCGGCAGGTCGAGTACAGCAGTGCGGCACTGCGCCAGGCCGCGCGGTCCCTGGGCGACGAGGCAGGCCAGTTCCGGCCCCCGGCGCTGCCGCTGGCGGCGGAGTTCGCCGCCCTGTCCCAGGAACTGACGGACACCAGCGCGAAGCTCGCGAGCTCGCGGGCCCGCGAGCGAGCGCTTGAGCAGTCCCGGCGTCAACTGGTGGCCTGGGTTTCTCATGACCTGCGCACCCCGCTCGCTGGGCTGCGCGCGATGGCCGAGGCGCTTGAGGACGGCCTGGCCGCCGACCCGCCGCGCTACCACAAGCAGATGCGAGCCGAAGCCGAACGGCTGGCGACCATGGTCGATGACCTGTTCGAGCTATCTCGCATCCAGTCGGGCACCCTGCAGCTGTCGCCGGACCAGATCACGCTGGATGACCTGGTCAGCGACGTGCTCGCCAGCACGGAGGCACTCGCGCGGGAGCACGGTGTGCGGCTCGACGGCAAGGCGACTGGGCAGCTCGCAGTCCGCGGGGACCCTCGCGAGCTGTCGCGTGCGGTCACTAACCTGCTGGCCAATGCCATCAGGCACACGCCGCCCGGGGGCTGCGTCTACGTCGAGGTGAGACCGGAGGACGGGGACGTCCTGCTGGCGGTCGCCGACGAGTGCGGCGGCATCCCGGAAGCAGACCTGCCGCGTGTATTCGACCTGGCCTGGCGCGGCACCGACGCGCGCAGCCCCGCACCCGACAGCGGCGCCGGGCTCGGCCTCGCGATCGTCCGCGGCGTCGTGGAGGCCCACCGGGGCAGCGTGAGCGTCGCGAACACCGCGGACGGCTGCTGTTTCGAGATGAGGCTGCCCGCCAGCTCCTGAATTGCCCGCTCTCCGGGGCTACCTATCTCCGGGGCTACCTATACGCGCTGCCGAGGAAGGAGTGAAGGTGGCCCGCCAGGGCGTCGGAGTCGGCGGCGGCGCCGTGGAGGTAGGTGGAGGCGCGGGTGCGGAGCACCGGCATGCCGAGGACGTAGAGCCCGCTGGCACCGGAGACTACGCCACCGTCGTGGCGGATGTGCCCGGTGCGGTCAAGCACGGGGACGTCGAGCCACGAGTGGTCGGGCCGGAATCCCGTCGCCCACAAGATCGTGGAGATCTCCCCTCGCCACCAGCCCGGCGAGAGTCACTCGCGTCGGGGAATGCGCCGCCACCAACCCATTCTCGCACTACAGGCCGACCAACGGCGGTTGCGCTATTCCCGGGGAGCGCGCCCGAGGAAGGCGGCGAGCTGGTCGCTGGGGCCAGCCGTTGCCGGCATGGTGACCGGTGCCGCGAATAGGGGGTGCCGGCCGGCGCGGGGGACGAGCACCGGGGCTATCGCCAGCAGGCTGGTGGCCAGGGGGCGCGGGATCGGCTGGCCGGGCCCGCACGCCCGGGATATGTCCCATCCGTGGACGGCGACCTCGAGGGCGGCCGCGGCGGCCATGTCGCCGGCCGCCAGCGGGCAGCCGGCGATCTCGATGACCTGGCGCTGGTGGCCGGGGCTGGTCCAGGCGTCCAGCAGCTGGCCGGCGTGATCGCGGAAGGCCCGGGCGGGGTCAGCCGCCAGGTCGCCGTCCTCAGCGGGTTCCAGGCCAACGCGTCCGGTTTCGATGCCCTGACCGAGCGCGGTCAGGGATTCACAGGCGTGCCGCAGCAGCATCCGCAGGTCCCAGCCCCGGCATGGTGTGGGGCGCGGCAGCAGTTCCGGCGTGACGGCCCAGGCCGCGCCGAGAGCGTAGCTGATCGACAGTTCCAGCAGCCGGGCGCCTTCGGCCGGCCACGCTGCCGCGACGGGCCGGCTCACCGGCCCGGTACCAGGGCCGTGGCAGCGGGGGCGGCCTGCGGCAGGCCGAAGGTCGCGAACAGGCCCGGGTCGATGAACGAGGTGACCCGGGCGACGCGCGATGCGGCGATGGTGAGCACGCATATCGCGTATGCGCGGTACTCGCCGTCGTGGCCGCGGACGTAGGCGGCCAGCGCGGGCTGGCCGTTGGCGGCCACCGGGATCATCTGGAAGCCGCCGGGTCCGGTGAGGACCCGGGCCCGCAGGAAGCGCCCGATCAGCTCCCGGCCGGTGAACCAGGTCACCTGCGGGGGCATCTCGAACACGGCGTCCTCGCGCAGCAGTTGCATGACCGCCGGGATGTCGGCGTTCTGGAACGCGGTGGCGTACCGGTCGAGCAGGGCCCGGTCGGCCGGGTCGGCGGGCTCGTGAATCTGGTCCTCGGCGGGTGCCGCCTGCTCAAGCCGGGCCCGGGCGCGCTGCAGCATGCCGTTCACCGCGGCCGTTGTGGTGCCGAGCAGGTCAGCGGCCTCCGCCGCCCGCCAGCCCAGCACGTCGCGCAGGATCAGCACCGCGCGCTGCCGGGGCGGCAGGTACTGCAAGGCGGCGATCAGGGCCAGCCGCATGCTCTGCCGCGACGCGACGATCTCGGCTGGATCGCCGGACCCGGTGCTGACCAGCGCGTCGGGAACGGGCTGCAGCCACGGTACCTCCGGCCGCGCCGCGGCCAGCGGAGCTTCCGGGTACTCGCTCGGGGTGCCAAGGCCGGACGGCAACGGCCGGCGGCCGCTGTTCTCCAGCGCGCGCAGGCAGGCGTTGGTCGCGATCCGGTGCAGCCAGGTCCGCAGCGACGCCCGGCCCTCGAAGTCGCCGTAGGACCGCCAGGCCCGGATCAGGGTCTCCTGCACCTGGTCTTCCGCATCGTGGACCGAGCCCAGCATGCGGTAGCAGTGCGCCAGCAACTCCGGCCGGAACGGATCGGTGAGACGCGCGAACTCCTCGCTGACTGCCATGGCTGCTCCCTCCCGGCGTCGCGTGCTGCGCCATCACGGGTACAGATCCGGCCCGGCCGCGAAACTAACCGGCCCGCAGCGAGTTTTCTGCTCCGCGGTTCCCCGGTCAGTTCTCCGTGCGCCCCGGATCAGTGGAGGTGAAGGGGGACCGGCCCCCGCCTCACACGCATCAGGGAGCCCGCATGTCAAGGCACCGCCTCTCCGGCAAGACCGGATACCACCACCAGGGGGTCAGGGCATGACTCAGGTCCGTCGCTGGCGCGCGTTCGCGGTGCTGGCTGTTTCGTACTTCATGACGGTCGCCGACCTCGCGATCGTCAACGTCGCGCTGCCGACCATCGGCCGTAAGCTGCACATGCCGGAATCGGCCCTGCAATGGGTCGTCACCGGCTACGCACTCACCTTCGGCGGATTCCTGCTCCTCGGCGGCCGCGCCGCCGACCTGCTCGGGCGCCGCCGCATCCTGATGGCCGGCCTGTTCTTGTTCACCGCGGCCTCACTGGGCTGCGGGCTGGCGACCGCGGAGGGGTTCCTGATCTCAATGCGCTTCCTGCAAGGGATCGGCGCGGCGATCGTGCTCCCGGCGGCGCTGTCGATCGTGATGAACATGTTCCCCGAAGGCGCCGAGCGCAACAAGGCACTGGGTGTGTGGGGCGCCATCGGGGCGAGCGGCGCTGCCGTCGGCGTGATGGCAGGCGGCCTGCTCACCCGCTACGTGGGCTGGGAGTACATCTTCTTCATCAATGTCCCGATCGGGGCCGCGGCGCTGCCGCTCGCCCCGCGGGTCGTGCCGGAGAGCCGGCTCGTCACGGACCACAGGCGCTACGACCCGTTCGGCGCGGTCACGGTGACCGGCGGCCTGTCGCTGCTCGTCTACGCGATCTCGACGGCCCCGCAGGTCGGCTGGGGCACCGCAAGGACGGTGTCGCTGCTCGCGGCTTCGGTCGCCCTGCTCGCAGCGTTCCTGGTCATCGAGACGCGCGTTGCGGCACCGCTGATGCCGCTGCGGATCTTCCAGAACAAGACGCTGGCGGGCGCGAACGCGGTCGGCGTGCTACTCGGCGGCAGCTTCTTCGCGTACATCTTCATCGGCACCCTCTACCTGCAGCAGGTGCTCGGTTACTCCGCGCTGAAGGCCGGGTTCGCCTGGCTGGAGATGGCGCTGACCTCGGTCGCCTTCGCCGGCCTGTCCCAGGCGCTGGTTACCCGCGGGTTGGCCAAGCTCGTGATGGCGGGCGGCATGGCGATGATCGGCGGCGGCATCTTGTGGTCAACTCAGGTATCCGTGCACGGGCAGTTCTTCACCAGCCTGGCCGGGCCGTTCTTCATCGTCGGAGTCGGCACCGCATTCGCCTTCATCCCGGTCTCGATCGCCGCCCTGGCCGGGGTGTCCGAGCACGAGGCCGGCCTTGCCTCCGGGCTCCTCAACACCGCCCAGCAGCTCGGCGGGGCGATCGGCATCGCCGTAGCGTCCACGATCGCCGCCACCCGCGCCAGCACCCTGCTCCGCCGGGCAGCGCACCGGCCGCGGCACTCACCAGCGGCTTCCAATGGGCGTTCTGGGCCTGCGGCGTAATCGGCCTGGCCGCCGTCCCGGTGACCTACCTCCTGATCCGCCGCAATGAGCTAGCCACGGCGGTTGCCCGCACATCCCAGAAGCCGAAGCCAGCACCTGCCGACGTCTGACCCAACACCGCCTCACCGGCTTGGCCTGCCCCAAGCCGGGCCCGTGAGCACGAGATCAACCACACGAGAAAGCGAACAACTGTTCCAGGACGGGGATACCTCCGGGCTCGACCTCAGGCTCACCGGCCAAAGGAGCCTGAAGAACGGGTCGGTGATCCTCACCGATGCGCCCGGCTGAGCCCAGTCCGCGCCCGGCCGGCGCGGCGGCTCCGACCGGCCCCCGGCCCGCATAATGCGGGCCGGGGGCCGGTCGTCGCGAGTGGTCTACAGGGGATCAGGCGTTGTAGAGGTTGAGCTCGTCGATCGACCACCAGCTTCCGGTGCTGGTCGTCAGACCGTCGGTCAGCATCGTGTTCACCACCCGGATGTACTGGGCGGTTTGGGCGGGGAAGCGCACCGTCTCGGGATCGCCGGTGCCGGTGCAGCTGGCCACGGTTGTCCAGTTGCTGCCGTTACTCGAGACCTCGAGGTCGTAGCTGCGGGCGTAGTCGCCAGCCGAGTTGGGCACCTGCAGCTGCAGTTCGTCGAAGGTCCGGGGTGAGCCCAGGCTGGCCTGCCAGTACATCCCGTCCGTCTGGGGGGTGTCCGAGCTGAACCGGGTGGACAGGTTGCCGTCGATCGCGTTGGAGGCGGCGTCACCCCCGCTGGCGGCCGTGTTGGTGCTGACCGACCAGTTGCTCCGGCTTAGCGCGGTCCCGCTGACCGGGGCGCCGCAGTAGGCGCCGAGCGGGGCGGCGCTGGCCGAGGCGGGCGCGGACCCGGACGGTGACCAGGTGAACGTCGCGATCGAGCTGGCCGGCAGCGTGTAGTTGAAGCCCTGTCCGTTCGAGTCCACCCGGAACGTCTGGGCCGACGAGGCGTTGTCGTTGAGCACGACCAGCGCGATGCTGCCGTTGGGGTTCTTGAACGCGATGTTGGGCAGGTCCGAGCTCTCCAGGTTGGGCGAGGCGATGCGGACCGCCCCGGGCTGAACGAACTTCGAGAACTGGGCCCAGATGTAGTAGTCCTCGTTCAGGGTGAAGGTGCCGTTGGAGTTGTCGACCGTGACCATGCCGCGGCAGTTGGTGCAGCCGCCGTTGGAGCTGGCGACGTTCGGGCCGGAGCTCGGGTTGAGCGCCATGCCCCAGTAGTCGGAGGCCACCGCCCAGTTGTTCATCGGGCCGATGATGTTGTTGAGCGCCTCCCAGTCGAGGTTGCCGGCCTGGCTGGTGGCCCAGGCGCCGCCGGTGCACTCGGTGAAGTAGATCGGCGTGTTCGGGTACTGGTTGTGGAAGGTGGTCTGGACGTCATACGGGTCGTTGACGCCGCTGGGGATGCTGTAGCAGTGGTAGCCGATCGCGTTCACGTCGGCGCCGTTGGCGGCCATGAGCTGCTGCGGGTAGGTGGTCGCGGTCCCGTTCGCGGAATACCAGTTGTGGTCGTAGCCGAGGATCTGGGTGCCCCCCTGGCCGGCCGCGTTCAGGGCCGAGCGCAGGTAGGAGGCGAAGGCGGCCTCGTTGGGATTCGGCCCGGTCGCGTCGAGGTTCATGGTGGCATAGCCCGCGCTGCAGTTCTGCGGCTCGTTCTGCATGGACACCATGTCGATCGGGATGCCGTATGACGCGTAGGCGGACACGAACTTCGCGTAGTAGTTCGCGTAGGCGGAGTAGTAGGCCGGGTTGAGGTAATTCTCGGTGCCCGAGCAGTCGCCGGTGAACGTGTCGCCGTTCTTCATCCAGGCGGGGGCGCTCCACGGCGTCGCGTCGAGCTTGACGTTCGGGTTGAGCGACAGCGCCTGCTGCAGCACGGGAATGATGTACGAGGTGTCGTGCGAGACCGAGAAATGCGCCAGGGTGGGGTCGGTCTGGCCGGCCGGCCGGTCGTCGTAGGAGTAGTTCGTGACGGCCTCGTCCGAGGCGCCCATCGGGAAGCGGACGAAGCTGAACCCGGCCCCGGACGAGCCGAACAGGTCGTCCATGATCTGCGTCCGCTCGGGTGAGTGAGAGACCAGATAGGCGGTCGAGTCCGTCATCGCCGCGCCGAAGCCCTGGATTGTCTGGTACGTCGTGCTCGGGTTCACCGTGATCTGCGGGTTCGTCGAGGTCTCGGGGCCGAACGTGACGTTCGGCTGCTGGGCAAGCTGCTCGGCGAGGGTGCCGGAGCTGTTGGTGGTCGTCTCCCAGACCTGCACCGCGGTCTGCGCGCTGGCCGGGCTGGCGGCCAGCGCCGCCGGGGTGATGACGGCGCCGGCCAGCACCGCGGCGCCGACGCTGGTCCTGCCCCAGCGGGCCGTCGGCGTGAGTCCCTTTGTTGTTCCGCCCTGCATCGGACCTCCTTTGGAGTTTGAAACGTCCCCCCAATGTCCATGCAAATTACATAAATCACGTTGCAAACTGAGCGTAAATCGCATCTCCTTGCTGTCAAGTGGCAGTGCGCAGAAGTAGGCGTTTCTTCGGTTGTATAACGACCCCCGGCGACTTCGAGGATGGATGTAACTTACATTTCGAATCCGTGATGGCGGTGCCTAGCAGCGGCATTCGCCCCCACAGTGCCTGTAACATCAAGAGCGAGGAGGCTCGCCGTGCACGTTTCGGATCGCCGCTGATGGAAGCCGCCACCGAGTTCGCGCCGCCGCCGCGCTCCACCATCCGCGAGGTGGCGTCGGAGGCCGGGGTCTCGACCGCGACCGTTTCGCGGGTGCTCAACGACAGCGCCGCCGTGTCGCCGGCCACCCGCGCCGTCGTCCTGGAAGCGATCGAGCGGCACGGCCTGACCGCCCGCCGACGACGCCCGCCCGCGCGCCCGCTGCACGATGTCGTCGCGGTTCGCTGCCCGTACGTGCTCGACGACTACTTCGGCGCGATCCTGTCGGCGATCGCGCGGAGCCTGCGCCAGCGGGGGAAGGTCCTGCTGCTGAGCGCCGAGGCGCTGGAAGGCGACGAGCCCAGCCTGACCGAGCTGCTCCGTCCTGAGCTCACCGAGGGCGCCATCCTCATCCTCCCGCCCGAACCCGGTGCCGTGCTGGCCGACCTGCGCGGCAGCGGCTACCCGTTCGTGGTGGTCGACCCGCGCACCGCGCTGGCGCCGGACATCGCCGCGGTCTCGGCCGCGCACTTTTCCGGCGCCCAGCTGGCGACCGAGCACCTGCTCAAGCTCGGCCACACCCGCATCGCGGCCATCGCCGGCCCGCTCAACTGGATCGCGACCGACGGCCGCCTGATGGGCTACCGCGCCGCGCTGGCGGCCGACGGCCGGCTCGCGCCCGATGAGCTCGTTCGCGTGGGCGGCGAGCCCACCTTCGCGCACGGCCTGGAGGCGGCGCGTGCCCTGCTGGCGCTGCCGGAACCGCCGACCGCCATCGTCACCTTCAACGACAAGATCGCCGTCGGCGCGATGGAGGCGGCGGCCGAGCGGGGCCTGGGGGTCCCGGCTGACCTGTCAATCGTGGGCTTCGACGACCTCGACCTCAGCCGGGCCGTCGTCCCCCGGATGACCACCGTGCGCCAGCCCCTGGAGGAGATGGCCCGGATGGGAGTCGAGCTGCTGCTGCGCCTCATCGACGGGCGAGAGATCGACACGCTCCACATTGAGCTCGCCACCGAGCTCGTCGTGCGCGGTTCGACCGGGCCGCCGCGCCGGATCGGTGACCGCGGCCGGTGACGCGCTGGAATACCTTCCGCACAAGGACCAGGCCAAGCTCCAGCTCGCGCTGCGGATGACTGAACCTTCGCGCCTTCTGACCTCAGCGGCTTGGGCTGCCCGGTGTGATCAGGCCGGTTTCATACGCGACCACGACTGCCTGGGCGCGGTCGCGGAGGTTCAGCTTGGCCAGGATGCGGCCGACGTAGGTCTTTGTCGTCTGCTCGGCAATGACCAGGGTCCTGCTGATCTCGGTGTTGGACAGGCCCCGGGCGATCAGCCGCAGCACCTCGGTTTCCCGCTGGGTGAGCGCATCCAGCGCTGGGGGAAGAGGCTGATCCGGTTGCTGCTGGCGGGCGAAGTCCGCGATCAGGCGCCTGGTCACCGAAGGGGCGAGCAGGGCCTCCCCGGCTGCCACCACGCGGACGGCGGTCACCAGCTCCGCGGCGGTAGCGTCCTTGAGCAGGAAACCGCTCGCCCCGGCCCGCAGCGCCGCGTAGACGTAGTCGTCGAGGTCGAACGTGGTGAGCATGAGCACCCGGGGCAAAGCCGAGCCCGCCCCAGCGCCGAGGATCTCGCGCGTCGCCTGCAGCCCGTCCATGACCGGCATCCGCACGTCCATGAGGACGACGTCGGGTTCCAGATGCCGCACCTGACGAACCGCGTCGGCCCCGTCGGCTGCCAGGCCCACCACCTGCAGGCCGGGCTGGGCCGTGAGCACCGCGGCGAAGCCCTCGCGCACCATCGCCTGGTCGTCAGCGATCAGGCAGCGGGTGGTCTCCGTGCCCGCCGCGCTCATGCCGTCTCGCCGAGCGGCAGGCCGGCCTCGCCGAGCGGCAGGACCGCGGACACCACGAAGCCGCCCGCCGGGGTTGGCCCGGCGGACAGCGACCCGCCGAGCAGCGCCACCCGCTCGCGCATCCCGGTCAGGCCATGGCCCGGCCCGCGCTCGCGGCCAGGCCGGGCGGGCGGCCCGCCCGGGCCGTTGGCCACCTTGAGCTGGACCGCCTCGGCGTCGTGATCAAGCGTCACCGTGACGGCCGCTCCCGGCGCGTGCTGGCTGGCGTTGGACAGCGACTCCTGGACGATCCGGTACGCGCATACCCCGACCCCGGCGGGCACCTTGCTCAATCCCGCGGGCAGGCACAGTTCAACGGTTACGCCGGCCCGCCGGGTGGCGTCCACGAGCGCGGGCACGTCCGCCAGCTCAGGCTGGGGCTCGAGCTGGACGGGCTGGTCCTGGCGCAGCACCCCGAGCAGCCGCCGCATTTCCGCCAGGGCCTCGCGCGCCACCTCGCTCATCGCGGCGAACTCCGCGCGGGCATCCTCGGGCAGCCCGCTGAGCCGGTACGGCGCGGTCTCGGCCTGGACCGCGATCAGCGATACGTGATGCGCCACCACGTCGTGCAGTTCCCGCGCGATCCTGGTGCGCTCATCCAGCACGGCCCGCCGCTCCTGCTCGGCCTCGGTGCGCTCGGTCTGCTCGTCCAGCGCGCGCTGGGTACGCAGCCGGGAACCGATGCTGTCGACCGCGATCGCGGCCGCGGTGAAGACCATGGTGGCGCTGGCCGGCCCGTTCAGGTCGGGGATGTCGTGGATGAGCCATGCGCCCCACGGGAGCAGGGTCAGCGCCCACATCCACCACAGCGCCGGCCGGCGCTGCCGGACCCCGGCCAGGCAGAACGCCGCGAGCAGCGCGAGCACCTGCGGCGGGCCCCACGGCCAGCCGCCCCACCAGGCGGCGGACACCAGCGGGCTGAGCAGCAGGGCGAGCCAGCCGGCCCGCCAGGCCAGCATCGGGTACCAGGCTGCCAGCGGCAGCGGCAGCACCACCACGAGCGCGAGGGCGAGCTGCGCCGGGCTGGCCGGCGGCTGGCCATCCCCGGGGGCGACCTGGTGCACGTGGGTCACGCTGATCCAGCCCATCGCGACCGTGGCCGCCGCCAGCGCGGCATGCGCGGCCCGGCGTTCGGCCGGCGACCGCCAGCGCCAGGCCGGTGCCGGAGCGGAGCCGGTCAGAGCCTGGATGAGCCCGTGCCACGCCGCCGCCGCGACCAGGGGGATCCGCTGCATGTTCCCAGGTTAGGCGGCCGGGGCGGCAAGCCCATCCCTCCCTCGTGGTCATACCCGGGTATCACTCCCGGCCGCCGCCGGGGCCGGCTGCCACGGTGGTAGCACCCAGGATCGGCCGCTGTGGTGTGACGACGCGGGACCAAAACGCCAAGCAGCCTGTACGCCATGAACCAGAGCAGCACGATGAACGTTGAGATCACCGGCCTGACCCGGCGCTTCGGATCCGCGACCGCCGTGGCGGGGGTCGACCTGCGGGCGGGTCCAGGAGTGTTCGGCCTGCTGGGGCCGAACGGCGCGGGCAAGACGACCCTGCTGCGCATGATGGCGACCGCGGTCTCGCCGACCTCTGGCCAGTTGCGGTTGCTCGGCCGCGATCCGGCCCGCTACGGCCCGCGCCGCGAGATCAGGCGGATGCTGGGGTACCTGCCGCAGAACCCTGGCTACTACCCGGGGTTCACCGTGACGGAGTTCGTCGAGTACTTCGCCCTGCTCAAAGAGGTGCCGACGGGAACGGTTCACCAGGCGGTGGCGACCGCCATCGACCGGGTCGGGCTGGCCGGCCGGCGCAAACACCGGCTGCGCACCCTGTCCGGGGGGATGCTCCGCCGCGCCTGCATCGCGCAGGCCATCGTCAACGAGCCGGAGCTGGTGCTGTTCGACGAGCCGACGGCGGGCCTGGACCCGCAGCAGCGAGTGACATTCCGCGCCCTGCTCAGGGAGCTGGGGCAGCACGCCACCGTGGTGGTGAGCACGCACCTGGTCGAGGACGTCGGCGCCGCGTGTGCCGGGGTCGCGCTGATGGACCGGGGCCGGATCGTCTTCCAGGGCACGCCGGACGAGCTGATGGCGTGCGCCGACGGGCAGGCCGCGGGGGACACGCCGCTGGAGCGCGGGTACACCGCCGCGCTGGACCGGGCCCAGTCATGACCGCGGTCATGCGCCTGCTGCGCATTGAGCTGCGCCACAACGCGATGGCGCTGATGGTGCCCGTCGTGGCCGTGCTGTTCTGGCTCACCACCTACCGCAGGGTCATGGCCATGCCGCCGCTGTGGAACCTGCGCGCGGCGGGCCTGCAGATGTACTCGGTGATCGACTTCGTCACGCCGCTCACTGGGGCAGCGGCCTGGATGGGGTCGCGTGAGTCCCGCCGCCGAGTCGCCGACGCGGTGCTGGTTACGCCGCGGGCCCGGTCGGCCCGGCTGCTGGCTACCTGGGCCGCGACCACGATCTGGGCACTGGTCGCGTACGCGGGATGCGTCGCCGTGGCCTACGGGATGACGGCCGGGCAGGTGAGCGGGGGCGGGCCGCTGTGGTGGCCGGCCGCGGTGGCCGCCGCCAGCCTGCCCGCGTTCACCGCCCTCGGGTTCGCGGCCGGCGTGCTCGCGCCGACGAGGTTCACCGCGCCGCTCGCCGCCATCACCGCGTTCTTCGTCCTCGTGCTCAGCACCGAGCTGATCGGGCACAACAGCAATTCCTACTGGCAAGTCTCGCCGATCGTCGCCATCAATTGGAACGTGGGACCCAACGGGGGCGTGGCGACCTTCTATCCGTACCTGCCCGACCTGTCCATCGCCCAGGTGATGTTCCTCGCTGGGGTTGCCGTGACGCTGCTCGGTGCGCTCGCCTTGGTGCGGGAGAGCCGGGTGGTGCGCGTGGCGGCCGCTGGACTGGCCGCGGCCGGCCTAGCCGCGGCCGCCACCGCGGTCCTGCTCACCGGCACCGCCACCATGGACGCGCACGGCATGATCCGCATTCCTGCCCTGCACGACGCCGCGAACGACCAGCCAGTCCGATTCACCCCCGTGTGCAGCCACACGGACATCCCGGTCTGCCTGAACCCCGCCTACGCCGCCTACCTGGCATCCACGACTGCCGCCCTCGAGCCGGTACTCAACGAGATCGCCGGCCTGCCGGGCCGCGCCGGCCCGCATCCTTCAGGAGGCCGCGACGTACCGGGTGGACCCTAAGGAGGGCGAAGAGGTCATGCCCGCCGAGCGGAACTCCAGCAGCGCGTCGGTTTACTACCTGCTGCTTCCCGTCCAGATGCTGGGACCTACACAGACAACGGCGCAGATGGCCAGCCAGGTCAAGTGGACGGACGGGCCTAACATCGTGGCGAACTTCATCGGTGCCGGACCCGGCGCGTCCCAGGCGCAGAACGCGGTCGCCGCCGCGCTGACCATGATCCTCGGCCAGGTGAGCGCCGACCCGAACTTCGTACCGAACGGACCTGATCCCACCCCGTTGCCCGACTTGATCCGCGGTACCTCCGCGCAGCCGGCGGCGGACCGGTTCGCCGCCCTGCCCGCGCAAACGCGCCATGCCTGGTTGGCCAGCCACCTCGCCGCGCTTCGCGAGGGCCACATCACACTGGGCCAGCTCCCATGAGCCGACATCCCAGGAGCACGCCCCCCGCGAACACGACCGGCTCAGCGACCACGCCCGAACAGGGGACCACCCCCGCGCAGGCGACCACGCCAGGCCGGGCGACCGAGCCCGGTCTAGCGACCGCGACGCGACTGATACGGCTGTACGCGGTCAGCCGCCGGATCCCGGCCGCCCTGGCCGCGATCGCGGGCTGTGCGATCGCGCTGCGGGTCGCGCTCCTCGGCCACTGGGACGCCTACGGCGCCCTGCAGCTCCCGCTGGTCATCGAGACCGCCGCGGCGACCATGGTCGCGGCCACGGTCGCGAGCCCGTTCGGCGAACCAGAGCGGGTATGCGGGCGGTGGCTGCCGTTCCTGCGGCTCGCCGCGACGGTCGCCCTCACCGCGACAGCGACGAGCGCGCTCGTGATAGCAGCAGCGACCGGCGGGCACCTGGCAGGCGGCACGCTCGACGTCATCAGGAACGTGGCCGGCATCACCGGCCTCGGCCTGCTGTGCGCCGCCGCCCTGGGTGGCGGCCTGTCCTGGACCGGCCCCACGGCCTACCTGCTCCCCGGTATCTATGCGCTGTACACCCAGTGGCACGGCCCCGCGCTCACCACGCCGTGGCTCTGGCCTGCCCGCCCGCCGCGCGACCTAGGCGGCGCGCTGTGCGCCGGCCTCGTGTTCGCCGCCGGGCTCGCGGTCATCACCATGCGCGGCGCCCGCGACCGGCCCGGCGACAGCGAGTGAGGCGGCGCGCACGGCGGCCCGGCGGCGGGCGGCCCGGTCGTCCTGCTCTCGCGCACTGAAGAGGGCGGCGGCGTCACGGTCGCCTGGCGCGCGACGGCACCCGCGCGGACATCGCGTTTCAAGTGGAACCTGCAGGGCACCGGGGACCCGTCACGCCACAGCGATCTTCCAGTTCTTCGCGCCGGCGTGATCTCAGCCCAGTCCGCCTCTTTTTACCGGTAAGTGAGCCTCATGAACATCACCGAATGCGTCCCGCTGGCCGGCCGGGGCCTCGTCGCGCGGCGCGGTCACCTAGTCGCGCTGACCGGCGGCACCGACGCGGGGCCCGACCCGCTGCTGACCGCGCTGACCGCGGTCGCCTGCGCGAACGGTGACGGGGCCGCCCTCGTGCTGGCCGGAACGCGCGCTGCCGCGGAGCGCGGGGGGCGTCCCGCGTGGGCCTGCGCCGGGGTGACACTCGGCAAGGAGGTCGCGGTCCTGGTCCACGGCGAGGCGGTCGCGCTCGTCTCCGTTGACGGCAGCCCAGAGGCCCAGGTCACGGCCAGCGGCTCGATGATCCCGGTGGCGGGCACCTTTACCGGAGCGGTCGTCACGGTCCGGCTCGTCATCGGCCCCCCGGCGCCACCGGACCCCAGGCTCTGGCTGGAGGCGGGAACCGTCTTCGGCGGCGGCATCGCGCTCACCATCAGGCAAGAGAGACCCGGCAACCTCATCCCGAACGACCCGCATGCGCCCGTCGCAGCCACCATGCGCCCGGCAATGGAGCAGGCCGCCGTGAACATGGTGCTCCGTCCGCCCGCAGCGGGGCCCGCGGTCCCGACGGTCCCGGCGCCCCCGGGCGTAGCGCCCGGTGAGGTGTACCCAGAAGACATGCTGCGGTTAAGGCAAGGCACGCGGAACGCCGATTACGGACCGCATCACACCGGGTGGGCAGCGCGTGCTGGGCGCGATCGGCATCCATCAGCGTGCCGGGATTTCGCTCTGGGATGCGATGATCGTCCACAGCGCGGGCGAAATGGGATGCGCTGTGCTCTATTCGGAGCATCTCAACGCCGACCAGGACTACTCCGGGGTGCGCGTGGAGAACCCGTTTGGAAAAGCCGGCACCTAATCCATTTTCTTTATTCTGAACACAGAACGATCCATTCGGCGCGGCAATCGTGGGCAGTGTGACTCCGGGTCAAGCGCGTGAGGATTGGCAGTCACCTCCAGGCGTCCCACGCCCCGTGCCCGTCAGCTCCGCCGGAGGCCGGCCCTCATTTGACCCGCGGTCTTAGCCCTGGACCTCCGCCGTCCAAGCCGCGACGGCCGCCAGCCGCCCCGGGCGGCGCGCGACCCGCGGGCACACTTCGCTTAATTTACCGGCATTGCGCCACGCCCTGACTTTTTGCATAGCCCCCGAGGTACGCGATCACTTGGCCGTGTCATGCACGTCGTGGTAATTCCACCACTGGTACGGCGGTGTTTGCGGGTAGCCCTCCGGTGAGTCCTCCCACGTCTCCTGCCGGCCCAGGGCGGTGATGTCGAGGTAGTTCCAGGTGCTGCCCATCTGCTCGTCGCCGCGGTTGTTGACGAAGTAGGTCCGGAAGACCCGGTCGCCCTCGCGGATGAAGGCATTGGTGCCGTGCCACTCGTCGACGTCGAAGTCCTTGTCGAAGTCGTCGGTGATCGTGTACCAGGGGATGTGATTCCACCCGTGGCGCTCCTTCAGCCCCCGGATCTCGGCCTGGGGGGCGCGGGAGGCGAAGGCGAGCGAAGTGTTCCGCGCGTGCAGGTGCCCGGGGTGCGCCACCTGGTCCGCCCCGAAGGAACAGCCGACGCAGGCCCGCTCCGGGTACGAGCCGCCCTCGGCATACGTCGTGACCTCAGGTCCGTAGAAGGCGCGGTAGACGATCAGTTGGCGGCGTCCCTCGAACAGGCCCGCGAGGCTCACCCGGCCGTCCGGGCCCTCGAACCAGTACTCCTTGTCGACGGGCGTCCAGGGCATTCGCCGCCGTTCGGCCGCTAGCGCGTCACGGGCGCGGGCCAGCTCCTTTTCCTTGATGAGGAGTTGCTCGCGCGCGGCGTGCCAGTCCTCCGGCGAGACGATCGGCGGTGTCTTCATTCGCTCGTCCTCCCTCGTGGTCAGAACTTTGGAGCCATCACAAGTACTGACCCCGGAGCGGCGCCAGACTCACCGGTCCTGGACCGGGCAACGCGAAGTCCGGCAGAACGGCTCGCGCAAGTCTTGGTCCCGGCTGCCGAATGGATGGTCCAGCCATTTGACCGACCCGGCGTACCAGACCCTCCTGGCCACGGGCGCGCGGTCGGCGCCCACCAGGTCGAGATATCAGGTGGCGCCGACCGATTACTCTGCCGGGGCTGGAGCGTTTTAGTATGCAGCGGATCACAAGGAGGTTGGATCAATGGCAAGCACCCCTGCCGTCCCGGAAATGCGCCTAGAGCTCGTTCCTCTTCCGGTATCGGACGTTGACCGGGCGAAGGCGTTCTACGAGCAGGCCGGCTTCGGAAACCTGCACGACACTCAGGTCACGGAAGCGATGCGGGTAGTACAGCTCACCCCGCCCGGGTCCAGCTGCGCCATCGTCTTCGGCACCGGGATGGGCCCGATTACCGACATGGTCCCAGGCTCGGTCAAAGGCCTCCATCTCGTCGTGGAAGACATGGCAGCCACCCGGGCCGCGCTGACGGAGCGGGGCGTCGAGCTCAGCGATGTCGACGACATGGGTGGCGTCCTCTACTCGTACTTCAGTGATCCAGACGGCAACATGTGGGCGCTTCAGCAGTGGCCCGCCGGTTACCAGGCATAGCCCCCGGCTCGCCAGCGCAGCGTCAGGGTGACCCGGTCGACAGAAGCCACCTTCCGTTCGGAAAATCCTAGAGTTCATCCCGAACGGAAGGTGGTGTCTCGGTCAGCGCGCCATCTTCCATCGGCGCAATGGGCGCGTGGTTAACGCCGCGCCGATGAGTTCGCGGTGCCCGTGCCGTCCTTATCGGCAACGGAAGAAGCTAAGGACGTGAGGGACACCGCGATGAGCGCAACCACCTGGACCTCAGGAACGCCCGGCACCGGTGCCTATGCTGAGGTCAACGGCATCAACCTGTATTACGAAACCCATGGCGCCGGACAGCCGCTTGTCTTGCTGCACGGCGGGCTGGGTTCGGGGGAGATGTTCGGCCCGATCCTCCCCGCGCTGAGCGAGCGTCACCAGGTCATTGTCCCCGACTTGCAAGGTCACGGCCGTACCGCTGACATCGACCGCCCGCTCGACGTCCGGCTGATGGCCGACGACATCGCGGCGCTAATCGACCACCTTGGGCTGGACGCGACCGACGTGGTGGGTTACTCACTCGGTGGCGGGGTGGCGCTGCAAACCGCCATCAGGTACCCGTCCCGCGTCCGGCGGCTCGCCGCGGTGTCGGCGAATGTCCGCCGCGACGCGATCTACCCGGAGATGCTCGCACAGTCGGGCCAGATGGGCGCCGCCGCGGCGGAGTTCATGAAGGAAACCCCGATGTATGAGCTCTACCAGCGGGTGGCGCCGCGTCCGGACGACTTCCCCCGGCTGCTTGACAAGATCGGCGAGGCGATGGCGAAGGACTTCGACTTCACCGAGGAGGTCCGCGGTCTCCAGGTGCCGACGCTGATCGTCGCCGCCGACGCCGACATGGCCCCGCCTAGCCACTACGTCGAGGTCTTCAACCTGCTCGGCGGCGGTCTCCGCGACGGTGGCTGGATGAACGAAGGCCGTCCGAAGGGTGGTCACGCGCTCGCGATCCTTCCCGGCCTGACTCACTACAACATCGTCGACTCGCCCTTGCTGGCCGCGACCGCGCTCGCGTTCATCGACCAGTAGCGAGGTGCCGCTCAGCGGGTAGTGCGGTCCCTGCCGTGCCAACGGATGAGGGTGGCGCTAGCACCACCCCGGGCGGGGATGGAGCCTCCCCGCAACTCGGTGCTTAGCACCACTGATTTCCGGCGTAGTACTCAGTAGCGTACCCAGCATGATGCCAGGTAGGGGCAGGTCATGAGTGTCCGCCACGCGCTGCTCGCGCTGCTGAGCGAGGGTCCGAAGTACGGCCTGCAGCTTCGCGAGGAATTCGAGGCGCGCACCGGCGAGATCTGGCCGCTGAACGGCGGTCAGGTTTACACGACGTTGCAGCGGCTGGAGCGTGACGGGCTCGTGGAGTCCGACGGCACCGATGAGGAAGGCCCGCAGAAGGGCTTCCGGATCAGCGCCGAAGGGGAGCAGGAGCTGGCCAGGTGGCTGCGCACGCCACCGGACCTGAGCTCGCCGCCACGCGACGAACTCGTGATGAAGGTCCTGGTGGCGCTGTACGTGCCGAGCGCCGACGTGCAAGCGGTGATCCAGGCGCACCGGCGCTACCTGGTCGAGCTGATGCAGCAGTGGACCCGGATCAAGGAATACGACGCCGAGGGCGACTTGAGCATGTCGCTTGCGATCGACGCCGAGCTGTTCCGGCTCGATTCGGTTGTCAGGTGGCTGGACGCCGCCGAAGCCCGCGTGAATCGCGCGGCAACCGAGGGGGCGACGACCTGGACGGACCAGGCGAGCCCAGGAAACCAGACACGAGCGCCGCTGCCACGGCACCGGCGGGAAGGGAGAGCACGGCGATGAGCATGCTGGAGCTACGCGGGGTGTCCAAGTCCTACGGGCAAGGGGAGGCCGAGGTGCACGCCTTGCGCGAGGTAAGCCTGACGGCCGAGGAAGGCGAGATGGTCGCGGTGATGGGGCCCAGCGGCTCAGGGAAGAGCACGCTGCTGACCATCGCGGGAACGCTGGAGGAGCCGACTTCCGGCGAGGTGCTGATCGCCGGACAGTCCGTCGGCAAGATCTCCCGCAACGCCAAGGCGCGGATGCGGCGGCGCGTCATCGGCTACGTGTTCCAGGACTTCAACCTGCTGCCAGGGCTGACCGCGGCGGAGAACGTCTCGCTGCCGCTCGAGCTTGACGGCGTGTCCGCGCGCAAGGCGCGCGTCCCTGGCCTGCGGGGGCTCGAACGACTTGGCCTCGGCCAGCGGGCGGCGCACTACCCCGATCAGCTCTCCGGCGGGGAACGGCAGCGGGTGTCGATCGCCCGCGCGATGGTGGGCGAGCGGAGGCTGCTGCTCGCCGACGAGCCCTCGGGCGCGCTGGACTCAGCCAACGCCCAGGCGGTGATGCGCCTGCTGCTCGGCGCGTGCAAGGAGGGCGGGATGACCGCGGTGGTGGTCACCCACGACGCGCAGCTCGCGTCCTGGGCGGACCGCGTGGTGTTCCTGCGCGACGGCCAGATGACGGACCAGACCGCGGCGGCGCCCGGTCCCGAGTCCTTCCTCACCCGGGAGCGAAACTCATGAGCGCCACGGCGGTAACGGAACGGCCGGCACACCGGATGCAGAACGGCGGGGTGCCTGCCCGCCGCGCGGTCGTCCGCTGGGCCGTGCGGCTGCTGCGCAGCGAATGGCGGCAGCAGCTGCTGATCCTCGCGCTGATCACCGTCGCGGTCGCCGCGACCGTGGTGGCCTCGACGGTCGCGACCGACACGCCGGCCCCGGTCTCCGGCGTGCTCGGCACCGCGCAGGACGCCGCCTCGCTCTCCGGCTCCCCGGCGAGCGTCAACGCCCAGATCAAGAACCTCGAGAACCGCTGGGGCAGGGTCGACGTAATCGAGAACGAGAGCACCCAGATCCCCGGCACCTTGAGCACCTTCGACCTGCGGGCCCAGGATCCCCGCGGACCGTACGGCGGTCCGCTGCTCGGCCTGGTCAGCGGCCAGTATCCCGCCACGGCGAGCCAGATCGCCGTGACTAGCGGGGTCGCGACCGACTTCAGCCTGAGAATCGGCAGCAGCTGGACGGTAAACGGCGTCGCCAGGAAGGTAACCGGCATCGTCCAGAACCCGGAAAGCCTGCTCGACGAGTTCGCCCTGGTCACCCCCGGGCAGGTCACGAGCCCGGACAACGTCACCGTGCTGTTCGACGCGCCCGGGGTAAGCGCGTCGAGCCTGAGCACCAGCACCGTGAACGTGACGACCGCGCAAACCGTGGCGAACACCAACGAGATCAACCCCGAGACGATCTCGATCGCCGCCGCCGTGCTCGGCATGCTGCTGATCGCGCTTGTCGGCGTCGGCGGCTTCACCGTCCTCGCGCAGCGCAGGCTGAGGGCGATCGGCATGCTCGCCGCCCAGGGCGCCACCCAGCGGCACATCCGCCTGGTCGTCAGGGCCAACGGCGCCGCCACCGGCATCGTGGGCGCCGTCGCGGGAGCGGTGCTCGGCTTCCTCGCCTGGCTTGCCTACCGCCCGCAGGCGGAAAGCGGCGCGCACCACGTCATGGGCGCGTTCCAGCTGCCGTGGGCGGTCATCGGCATCTCCATGGCCCTGGCGGTCATCGCGACCTACTTCGCCGCCTCCCGGCCAGCGAAGGCGATCGCGAAAGTCCCGGTGGTGGCCGCGCTCGCCGGCCGCCCGCCCGCACCGAGGAAAACCAGGCACCTGGCGGTCCCGATCGGTCTCTGCTTCCTGGTCGGCGCGTTCCTGCTGCTCGGCGCGGCCGGGGCCACGTCTGGCGGCGGCGGGGGCAAGAGCAACCAGACCCTGGAACTCGCCGTCGGCTTCATCGCCCTCGCCGTCGCCATCCTGCTGCTCGCCCCGGCGCTCCTGTCGGTGGTCGCCGCCGCCGGGAGGCGGAGCCCGATCGCGATCCGGCTCGCGCTGCGGGATCTGGCCCGGTACCGGGCCCGGTCCGGCCCGGCGCTCGCGGCGATCAGCCTGAGCACGCTGATCGCGGTCATCATCTGCGTGGCGAGCGCCGCCAGGTTCGGCAACGTCCTCGACTACACCGGCCCGAACCTTAACTCTCATCAGCTCATCGTGTACGCGCCTGGTGACGCCGCCGGCTTCTCCAGCGGCCCCAACGGCCAGCCGGCCAACGCGCAGATCGCCGCCGCGCCAAAGGTCGCGAAGGCCATCGCCGCCGAGCTCGGCACTGCCAGCATGATCACGCTCGAGCAGGCCAGCGTCAACCTGAACCACGCCGCGAGCGGGCGCTCCTGGAACGGCCCGATCTACGTGGCGACGCCGCAGCTGCTCAGCGCGTTCGGCATCAAGCAGTCCGAGGTCAACCCCGGCGCGGACATCCTCACGATGCGTCCGGGATTGTCGACGATGAGCCTGATGCAGCTCATCTACGGCAACCAGCAAGGGGGCGGACCGGGCATCAAGCCGGGGAACGGGCCCAACAGCGTCACCCAGTGGCCCTGCCCGGCGGGCAGCTGCATCGCCAACCCGCCCATCCAGGAGATCGGCCAGCTCCCGTCCGGCACGTCCGCGCCGAACACGGTGGTCACCGAGCACGCGATCGCCGCACTGCACCTGCAGAAGTCGGTCGGGATCTCCGGCTGGCTCATCCAGGTGCCGAACGGCCTCACCGCCGCCCAGGTCACCGACGCCCAGCGGACCGCCGCGGCCGGCGACATGTCGGTCGAGACCAGAAACAGCATCCCGTCGCTTGCGCAGATCATCGACGCGGCCACGCTGTTCGGGATCGTGCTCGCGATCGGCATCCTCGGCCTGAGCGTCGGCCTGGTCCGCAGCGAGGCGGCCCGTGACCTGCGCACGCTGTCCGCTACCGGGGCGGGCGGCAGCACGCGCCGCACCCTCACGGCGACGACCGCGGGCGCGCTCGCGTTCACCGGCGCCGTGGTCGGGATCGTCGGCGGGTACCTGGCGGCGATCGGCTTCTTCCGTAGCAACTCGCTCGACGGCCTGTCGTCGCTGACCAGCATCCCCGTGACCAACCTGCTGGTGATCCTGGTGGGCATGCCGCTGGCCGCGACGGTCCTGGGCTGGCTGCTGGCCGGCCGCGACCCCGGGGGAATCGCCCGCCAGCCGCTGGAATAAAGCTGGAACCCACCAGGGCGGCCGCCCGGCTGACTGCCGGACGTCCGCCCCGGTTGGGTACTCTTTGCGCGCTACGCGCGGGTCATGAGGTCACGGGAGCGACCACGACTGGTTCGAGCTGCCCGTACAGGCCCAGATCTGCGACTGGGTTCCAGAGCCGCCGTAGCCGGTGTCGTCCAGGCACTTGCCGGAGTTGGGGTTGAGATAGGCGCCGTCGGACTGGTGGACCCAGACCTGCGCGCCGGTTCCGTTGCAGTCGTAGAGGTCGACGGTGGTGCCGTTGGCAGTGCCGGCCCCGTTGACATCAAGGCACTTGCCCAGCACCATGAGCTGGTTGCTGGAGGTCAGCGTCCACTGCTGCGCGTTGGTGCCGTTGCAGGGGTAGACCTGGACCGGGTACCTGCCCCACCGAGGCGCTGGCGGGTGCCGCGGAGAAGATCGTGGTCAGCACCAGGCCGGAGGTCGCAAGCAGGACCGAGGATCCGGCGGCGACCAGGCGCGGCCCGGCGCGCAGATTAAGAACTCTCATGTCTGACTCCGCTTCAGGGACTCCAGGAGAACCGTCTCGCCTGAAATAGTTAGGAAACTATCCTGTTAGTAAGGATTGGAACGGCGCGTCGAAGCGGAAGTCAAGGCGCCCCGCATGAGCTTGATGCTTTGTTAACCCTTGCTTGAAGGACCCTTAAGGTGATGCAACGGCGCTGAATCCCTGAAAGCTCAGCCTCAAAATTAACAAGAAAGTTTCTTTATAATAAGCCTTGACGACCCTCCCTAGCCGGACACAAAGTAACAACACCACAGATTTACCGGCTCATGCGAGGCGCCCGATCGCCTCCGCTCCTCTCACCCCCCGGAGGGTCCATGCTGGTCGGAAAACGGATTCTGCGCACAGCTCTCATCGCCGGCTCGACGCTTGGGCTAACAGCCGGCGGCTCGCTCCTCGTCCTCGCCTCCGGGCCTGCCGCGCAGGCAGCCACCGCCTGCGCCGCGGCGTGGAGCTCCACTGCCGTCTACACGGCCGGCAATCAGGCCAGCGAGAACGGGATCAACTACACCGCCAACTGGTGGACTCAGGGCAACGACCCGGCGACCAACAACGGCGGGAGCGGCTCGGGACAGCCATGGACCTCCGACGGCGCCTGCACCGGCGGATCGGGCGGCGGATCAGGCGGCGGATCAGGCGGCGGATCAGGCGGCGGCACGGGCGGCGGCACCGGCTCGGTGAGCGGCCTGCTCTTCAGCCCGTACAAGGACGTCACCATCAACATGAACTGGAACACCTACCAGATGCAGTCGGCCGTGGAAGGCAGCGACCTGCCGGTCGTGGGCTCGGGCAGCCTGGTATCGACCTACGTCCCGAAGCTGCCCGCGATCACGCTCGCGTTCGCTACCGGAGCCTGCGGCAGCGAAACCTGGGGCGGCGCCCCGGGTGCCACCTGGGCGGCCGAGAACGTCCCGCAACTCAACAGCGCCGGCCTGAATTACGTGGTCTCGACCGGCGGCGAGGCCGGGACCTTCACCTGCACCTCGGCCGCTGGCATGGAAGCGTTCATCGCCCGCTACGCCAGCCCGCACCTGGTCGGCATCGACTTCGACATCGAAGGCGGGCAGTCTCAGTCGGATATCCAGAACCTGGTCGCCGCGGCGGCGGGAGCGCAGGCGCAGTACCCGAACATCCAGTTCTCGTTCACGCTCGCCACGCTGGGAGCGTCTGACGGCAGCTACGGCGGCGTGAACTCGCTCGGCAACGAGGTCGTCCAGGCCGTGCTCGGCTCCAGCCTGAAGAACTACGTCATCAACCTGATGACGATGGACTTCGGCAGCGCGTCGAGCAGCGTCTGCGTCGTGGTCTCCGGCAGCTGCGAGATGGCGCAGTCGGCGGAGCAAGCGGTGGGGAACCTCGAGCACACCTACGGGATCGCGGCGAGCAAGATCGCCGTCACCCCGATGATCGGCCTGAACGACAACACCGCCGAGACCTTCACCCCCGCGGACGTAGACACGCTGACGTCCTTCGCGAAGAGCAACGGCCTGGCCGGCCTGCACTTCTGGTCACTGGACCGGGACACGCCCTGCAACGATTCGTACGCGTCCCCCACCTGCAACTCGATTTCCAGCACGACACCGCTGGAGTACACCAACCGGTTCCTGAGCGACGGAGCCTGACCGAAGTCCCAGGGCGGGCCGTGCGCGAGCTACCTCGCGCACGGCCCGCCTCCCTTTGCGGGGAACCCGCCCGCCCCCAGCCGACTGGGCCGAGCGGGCTGGCGAAGTCGCAGCGGCGGTGGCGTTATGCGGCCCCGAACCTGGGAAGCTGGTGCCGCATGACTGACAAGGCCACCAGCGACCTTTGGTGGAAGAACGCTGTCATCTACTGTGCCGACGTCGCAACCTGGGCAGATTCCGATGGTGACGGAGTGGGCGACCTCGCCGGCCTGACCAGGCGGCTGGACTACCTGTCGGGACTTGGCGTCACCACCTTGTGGCTGATGCCTTTCTACCCGTCCCCGCTTGGCGATGACGGCTACGACATCACCAACTACTACGCGGTCGATTCCCGCTTCGGGACGCTGGGAGATTTCGTCGAGATGATCCGCACCGCGGACAATCTCGGCATCCGCGTGCTGGTAGACCTGGTACTGAGCCATACGAGCAGCGAGCATCCCTGGTTCCAGCAGGCGCGCCGCGACCGCGGCTCGCGGTACCGGGACTACTACCGCTGGAGCGACACCAGGCAGGAACAACCCAGCGAGGTGGCGTTTCCAGGCGAGCAGAAGAGCACCTGGACCTACGACGACGACGCCGGGCAGTGGTACATGCACCGGTACTTCGACTTCATGCCCGACCTGAACATCACCGAGCCGAACGTCCTGGACGAGATGCACAAGGTCCTCGGATTCTGGCTGGAACTCGGTATCTCCGGGTTCCGGGTCGACTCGCTGCCGTACATGATCGAGACAGTCGGCACCAACGCCAGGGACCAGCCGGTCACCTACCTGCGATCGCTGATGGAGTTCCTCAAGCGGCGCCGCGGCGACGCCGTCTTCCTCGGCGAGGCCAATGTCAGCCCGGGCGAGCAGCAACGCTACTTCGCAATGGACGGCGGTGACGGCGTGCAGATGCTGTTCGATTTCCGCACCTGCGCCGCGCAGTGGCTCGCGCACGCTCGCGGCAGCGCCGCGCCGCTCATCGACGCGCTGAACAGCCGGCCGCGGCATCCCGAGCAGGCGCAGTTCGCCAACTTCTGCCGCCACCACGACGAGCTCAACCTCGGCATGCTCGGTGACACCGAGCGCGAGGAAGTCTTCGCCGCCTTTGCGCCTGAGCCGCAACACCGGCTCTACGGGCGCGGTATCCGCCGACGGTTGGCCGCGATGCTCGGCCACGACCAGCAGCGGATCCGGCTTGCGCTCGCCCTGACGATGGCGCTGCCGGGCACGCCCGTGCTGATGTACGGGGACGAGATCGGCATGAGCGAGGACCTGTCACTGCCCGGGCGCATCGCTGTCCGCGGCCCGATGCAGTGGTCTCCAGGGCACGCCGGCGGCTTCTCCACCGCAAGCAGGCTGTACCGGCCGGCCCGCCCGGACGGCCCCGGCGGCTACCGCGCGGTCAACGTGCTCGACCAGCGTCACGACCCTGACTCGCTCTACTCGTGGGTCGCCCGTGCCATGCGCGTGCGCCGCGAGTGCCCGGAACTCGGCTGGGGCCAGTGGCGCACGATCAAGGTAAGCGACCCCCGCGTCCTGGTTATCGAGGCGCGCTGGCGCGATAGTCGCATGGTCACGCTGCACAACCTGTCCGCCGATCCCGCCACGGTCCCGCTGCAGGGCGACCTCGCCGACCTGACCCGGGCAGTCCGGGTTCTCGGCGACCCCGAGCCGTCGCACCGTCCCGGCGAAGAGATCACGCTCGGACGTTACGGGTTCCATTGGCTGCGCCTGGCCGACTGAACAGCCGCGAAGCACCACTACAGCGCCGTGCTTAGCCCGGGAAAAGGCGGGTGGCGCGGGGCACCTTGCAGGAACGACGAAGGGACCCTAAACATGTGGGCATTTTTCTCCAGGCGCCTACGAATGTGGCTGCTGCTGGCCATCGCCCTGCCACTGGCCCAGGCGCTCGTGCACCGCCTGGCGCTAGCTGCCAAGCGCCGTGATCCGTCTACCCGGACAGCGAAGGCGCTGTTCAAGGCCGACTCTGCGGTCACCGCCGTATCCCGGCGGGCGGCCCGCAAGAGAGAAAGCCACAAGGTAAAACGCTGACCGGTCACCATGCACTTGAGTACACCAACGGGTTCCTGAGCGACCTCGGGAACTGACGGAAGTCCCAGGGCAGCCGTGCGCGGGCTACCTCGCGCACGGCCCGCCGGTCTGAGCGTTCGTTCACTAACTCTCAGCCTTTACCCCTAAGGTGGCCGGCTGATGACTGATAAAACTACGAACAAGGGCGGGGCGGACGCCGGGTCCACGTCCGCGCTCATCGCCCTCGATTCCTCGGACGAACAAGCCGATCTTCCCGAAGAGCTGACCGAGGTCGACGATTTTCCTGAAGGGCTGACTGAGATCGACGACGCTGACTCCGGCGGGGGCAGCGTCCTGGGCACTGGCGCGGTGACCGGAGGCTTCGGCTTCGCCGGCCTGGCCCTGGCGATCGTCTCCCTTACGACGAACTGGACCAGCGGCGTCGTGGTCAGCCACGGCCAGTACAGCGCGGAAATGAATGCCCCGAGCTCTGGTCTGACGGTTCAGCAGGACCTGAACATGTATGGAAACGCCTGGCACACCCAGGGCTGGTGGGCGCTCGTGTTCGCCGCCGCGGCGGTGCTGTTCGGCGCCGGCGCGCTGCTCTGGCCGAGGATCCGGCGCGGCGGCGACCCCGGGCTGGGCCAAGGCGGCCGCGACCGGCGCGATCATCGTGGGTCTGGTCGGCGTGGTCCTCGCGGTGCTCACCCTTGTCGGGGTGTTCGGCGGGCACCTGACCGCCCCGACCACCGCGAGCTGAGCCGGGCTGGCTCCTTACGGAGCAGAAGCAGAGCGTTACGTCAGTGATGAACGAGACCGGCAGCTATGCTGCTCCTGCTGCTGGTCCCGTTCATCCCCAAGCGCCGCGGCCCGACGCCCACCCGGCAGCGTCCGAGCAGGTATGAGCATCGCCGCCCCGGCCCCGATGGCGCGCGGCTCAGGGATCGGCAGGGGCAACTGCGGTGCCAGGACCGGCAGCCAGCGGGTGTTCCTTCTTGACCTGCTCAAGGTAGGCCTGCCTGCTGGGCAGCCAGACCGACATGCGCTCGCCGAGACGGAACGTGGCATTGTCCCAGCCGTCGACCTCAACCGGACGGACGGGCAGCTCAGCCCACTACGGGAACTGGGTCGCGACCAGCCGCGAGACAAGCTCGGGAGTTATGTCTGCCTTCTGCACGAGCACGCATTATTAGGCACGCGCGCCTTGCGCAAGAAAACCAGTTGCGGAGGGACGCCAGGCTGAGCGGTAATTGATCGTCCGAGACGATCTTCTCCAGGAGGTAACGGCGATGAGTGGGGCGACTGCACCGCTGACAGTCCCGACCCGACTCCTGGAGCAGTTGTCCCTTGCACACACTCAACCTTGGGATCCTCGCGCATGTTGACGCGGGCAAGACCAGCCTGACCGAGCGTCTGCTGTTCGAGGCTGGTGCCATCAGCGAACTCGGCAGCGTCGACGCGGGCACCACCCGGACCGACTCGATGGACATCGAGCGCCGTCGTGGCATCACCGTCCGCACTAACGTGGCGTCCTTCGCCGTGGGCGACGTTCAGGTCAACCTCATCGACACCCCGGGCCACTCCGACTTCGTAGCCGAGGTGGAGCGCAGCCTTGCCGTCCTCGACGCGGCTGTGCTGGTGGTCTCCGCGGTAGAGGGAGTGCAGCCGCAGACCGTCGTCCTCTGGCGGGTACTGCGGCGCCTTGCGGCGCCGTGCGCGATCTTCATCAACAAGATCGACCGCCAGGGAGCGGACCCCGCCCGGGTGCGGGCCGAGATTGGCCGCCGCCTCGCGGCGGGTTCCGGCGCGCTGCTGCTTCCCCTCACGGACGTGCTGGCAGCGGGGTCACCAGGCGCGGCCACCAAGCCGGTCGCGCTGACGGACCCGGTGGTGATCGACGTGCTCACGTCAGGGGATGACCGGCTGCTTCGCGCCGCCGTGGACGGGCCGGGCATCACCGAGGCGATGGCGCTGCGCTCCGCACGGGCCCAGGTGAGTCGCGGCGCGGTGGTGCCGGTGGCGGCGGGATCGGCGCTGACCGGAGCGGGCGTGCCCGACCTGCTGACGACGCTGCCGCGCGTCCTGCCGTGGGCGCGCCCGGCGTCTCGGGACCCGTCCGGGGTCATCTACAAGATCGAGCACGGTGACCACGGCACGCTGGCACACTGCCGCATGTTCGGCGGCGAACTGCGCGTCAGGGACCGCGCGGGAGACAGACGCGACGTGATTACGTCCCTGGAGCGGTCGACGCCTCAGGGCTGGGTCCAGGAGAGCGTGGTGCGGGCCGGCGACGTGACGCGGATACGCGGGATAAGCGCGGCCCGGACCGGCAGCTGGGTCGGGGAGGCCATCCCTGGCCGGGTCACCCGCCAGTTCCCCGCCCCCGCGCTTGAATCCGTGGTCGAGCCGGTCGACCGAGCCATGCGCGGCCGCCTGTTCGCGGCGCTGCGGGAACTGGCCGACGCCGACCCGCTGATCAACCTGCGCGTCGATGAGGAGCACGGCGAGATCGCGGTCAGCCTCTACGGTGAAGTCCAGAAGGAAGTAATCGCCGACCTTCTCGACGAGCAGTTCGGCGTGGCCGTCGCCTTCCGCCCGACGGTGACCGTGCACATCGAGCGGATCACGGGAACCGGTGCGTCGTTCGCCCTCATGCCGGAAAAGACCACGCCCTACCTGGCGACGCTCGGGTTCCGCGTCGAGCCCGTGCCCGCCGGCCAGGGCTTGGTCTGCGACCTGGAAGTGGAACGCGGCTCCATGCCGCCCGCCTTCTTCGCCGCGACGTGGGAAGGAGTCCGGACCGGCCTGGCACAAGGCCTGTCCGGCTGGGCGGTCCCCGACGCCCGCGTGGTGCTCACGCACACGGGTTACAGCCCCAGGCAGAGCCACATGCACCAGAAGTTCAACAAGAACATGTCGTCCGTCGGCGCGGACTTCCGCAACCTGGCACCAGTGCTGATCCACGAGGCGCTCAGGCAGGCGGGAACCGTCGTCTGCGAGCCGGTCGAGACGTTCGACCTGGAGATCCCGGCCAGCGCGCTCCCCGGCGTGACGATGACGGTGGCCCGCCTGTCCGGCCTCATTGCCGGCACCACCCCTGTCGGCGATGCCCTCGCGCTTACCGGGACTCTGCCGACCAGAAGCGTCCAGCCCCTGCTGGCGCAGCTCCCCTTGCTGACCAGCGGCGAAGGGGTCTTCACCTCGGAAGTGAGCCGCTACACGCCCGTCGCGGGGCCGACGCCCGTCCGGGCGAGGAATGGGCCCGACCCACTGGACAGGGAGGAGTGGTTCCGTGCCCGTCCCCGTTGATCGGGGTCACCGCGGGCAGGCCAGCAAACTGTGGGGATATCTCACCGGCTTAGGGGTTCAAGTCCCACTTTCACCGCGAGTGTGATGTTGCGAGGGGACTATCTCGCTAAACAGTGTTTCCGGCGGTCTTGGTTAGTAATTTCGGCTGCCGGGAAGCGATCGGCGAAGGTTATCGCGAAGGCGTTCAGGGTCGGCTTCCAGCGCTGCTCCTGCCGAAACCCTATCCACGCTGGTTGGAGCCGTTATCCGGGTGAAAGCCAACGTTGTACGTGATAACGCTCGTCCGGTGGGGAAACGCTGTGGCATGGTGATGGACCGTGCTGCCGCGACTGGCCTACCTTGGTGTGGCGAACGTGTTCGCGCTGCTGCGGCTGCTGCCGGTGAGCAGCAGGGACAAGGACGCGGAGATTCTCGCGCTTCGCCACCAGCTCTCGGTCCCGCAGCGGCAGCTCGGTCCGGGCAGGGTGCGGTTCAGTCCGGCTGACCGGGCTTTGCTGACGGCGCTGCTGCACCCGATCCCGAGGGACGCGCTCAAGCGCCTGCACCTGGTGGTGCGCCCGGATACCGTGCTGCGCTGGCACCGCGACATGGTCGCGCGGCGGCACGCCCGCCGGTCCCGGCCCCGGCGCCGGGCCGGCCGCGGACCGTGCGCTCGGTCCGCGTACCGGAACGTGTAGTCCCCATCAAGGCCCATCCGCTTGCGTGCCAGCTACTCCAGCGACTCCGCCCCGCATCGGAAGCAGCAGCGCGGGCCAAAGGGCCATGCTCGATAGTCTCCTCCCGACGATGAGCTAGGATCAGCAGCTCCCCTGGGCGAAGATCACGGAGACGCTCGAATGACCACTTGGACTAAGGGCGATGACGCGGCGGTGTGCCTGTCGTACCGCGACCACGGCGTGAGGGCGACGCCCGAGCTGCTCGCGGCCCTGTCACATCTCACGCCGGGCAGCATCGGCATGCGGCTGCAGAACGTGGAGTACCTCGCCACGGACGGCGACCGCGGGCTGTCGGGAGTGGCTGCCCAGACACGCGAGATCTGGGCGGCCATCTCGGCAGTGCCAGACGTCGTGTGAGTCCGCGTACCGTGCTCCTCGAACCGCTGCCGGACCTGTCGGCGTTTAGCGAGCCTGGCCTGTTCTCCTTGTACCGAGCGATACTGCGTGAGCTTAAGAGCCGGGGCGTGATCCGTACGGAGAACGCCCCGGTAGGCGACTACGCCGAGTACCTGGTGGCGACCGCGCTCGGCGGCCAGCTCGCGCCCAACTCGGAGAAGGCGTGGGACGTGCTCGCCAGCGATGGTGAGAAGCTACAGGTCAAAGCCCGGGTCGTGGCAGACCCGGCCGAGCCTGGCCAGCTGCAGCTGTCCCCGTTCAGGTCCTTCAGCTTTGACTCCGCGGTCATCGTGCTGCTGTCTGCCACCGACTACGCAGTGTCGAGGGCGTCGAAAGTGCCCCGCTCAGTGGTCGAATCTTCCGCGAGCTACCGGCAGCACGTGAACGGCAAGGTCTTGCTCGCCCGCGCGGAAATCATGGGCCACCCCGACGCAACAGACCTGACCGCAGCCCTGCGGGCGGCGCAAACCGGCCGCGACAGGGCACTCTGAGCAAGGCAAGACCCACAGATCGCCCAGGCCAGTGACGGTAACCGACAACGTGAACGTACTTTGCAAGCAGAGGATCACAAGGTGACCAGCGCTCCGCGCGCACGGATGCGCGAGCCGGACGCGGGCTCGCCTACGAGGTGTCTGTGCCAAATACGTGCCGAAACACGGTACAGGAATGACATCAGTGCAGGTCAGAAGCGCACGGTGCGCGGTCTGTAAAGCCGCTCCCTTGGCGGCCCCAGTGCTCATGCTCAAGTCCCAGAGCGGACTGTTCTGGATGTGCCAAATGAGGAACGGCTAGTACTCTCGAGGCGCGCCTATCGGCGGCTATTCGCGTTGCTCTTGCGGCCGAAGAGGGATTGCTCGAAGCTGATCCGCGGCTGCCCTGATGAATGCCTTGACAGCGACCTCGAACCGGTCCTCGGCTGCGCGCAGTTCCGTTCTGCCGGGCGTGTCGCTGATGGCGCCGCCGCCGACGGCGGCGAAAGCGGCGTCCGCGAGGTTTATCAGCTCGAGATTCCCGCAGACGAGCTGCACGCGGAACTGGGCGGTTTCCGCAGCAGCGCCCAGGCGGTCGCATTCTGTGCGGACCGCCCGGGCTTCGTCCCCGTCCGGGTCTCTTTGCCGGCAGAACCACAAGGTGATGAGCCCTCTCTTCAGCTCTGTGAGGGCAGCGGCGTAGGCGGCGCATGCGTCGGCCTGCTCTTGCCGGCGCCGCTCGCCGCGCTCGAATGCCTGCGCCTGCTCCGCCACGCGGCTTTGGAAGAGGTACGTCGTAAGCGATCCCAAGAGCGTCGCGCCAACGCCGATGAGACCCGCCACCAGCGCGTCCACGCGGTCAGTCCATCACAAGGGGAGGTCATCACGACTCACGGGCCGCATAACGATCCGATCTGGACGCATGACCTGGGGCACCGAAGCGACGCGGCATCCGCGCAGAGCGGCGGCTACGTGCGCCTGCGGCCGAAGGATAATCAGTCGCCGCACCACCGCCAGGTTCGATTCGATCGGCCGCGCCCTCATCGCAACTCACCGGGATCAGTCGTCCATGACGAGGTCGTAGTGGCGGCGTGCCCGGGCGCCACGGGCGCTGCCGCCGTAGCGCTGGAGCATCTGCGCAGCATCGCGCTCCGCGATGCGCGCCTGAGCGGCTCGAGATTTCGGTATGCCCACCTGGCCCGCGCCGTGCTGATCGGAGTATGGCTGGAACGTACCGACCTGACTGCAGCCGATCTGCGGCGAGCAGATCTTGATCATGCGCACACGGCTGGCGCCAACTTGAGCAAAGCCACGCTGCGCTGGGCGAACCTGCGCCAGGCAGATCTCAGCGATACAAACTTGCGAGGAACCGACCTCGGCGAGACGGTCCTCGACCGCACGAAGCTGACCCGCGCCCAGGCTGATCACAACACAATCTGGCCCGCCGAACTCGATGACGCCGATATACGCCTGCAGCTCGGAATTATTGAGAACAACTGACAGCCGGCACCGGCACTCGCGAAGGAGCTCTGGAGCGGTCACGCACCTCCCATAACGCATCAGCAGCGCCGATCTGGGAACGGGTCCGGTCAGGAGTCAACTCCACCGGGGCAGTAGTCGTCCGCCAGCCATCGTCGTGCCTCACCGCTCACGGGTCAACCGTAGGTTGAGACCATGGGCGATGGGTGGGATCATGATCTTTATGGAGATGCGGGCGTGGTTCTTTCAAACGAACCCAGTACATTTTGAAATTGACGCTGCGCTCGGGACTCTTGACCGTATCTGGTGGCGGGTACCGCAGTACACAAATGAGATTCATGCCGGCGACGTGGCCGTGCTATGGCGTAGCGGCAAGAAGGCCGGAATCATTGGCCTCGGCCGAGTCATCGCCGATCCTCAGCAGCACCCGATCGACACCTCCGAGGAACCTTTTGTGCTTTCTGAGGAGGAAAGCGCAGAGGATGTGACCCGTGCGCTGATTAGGGTTCAAGCCGTTCCCCTAATCACTAAGGAGCAGGTTCGGGCGATCTCGGAGCTCCAGCAGCATCAGATCGTTGTTGCACCGATGGGGACTGTTTTCCCGATCTCCGGTGTCGAGTGGACCGCATTGTGCAAATTGCTGCCGAAACCACCCGGAGTGGTAGAAGCAGCTGGAAGCGCCCTGCCCCCGACATTTGCCTGGTCTCAACGCTCCAAAGGCGTGCTTCAGATGCCAGGAGGTTACAGCGGCTACCTCACTTCACTGAGGAAGGTTTGTGCGTTGGTCGCTGACGAGCGACCAACGCCAGCCGAACTGGCAAGCCGCCTGGAGACTGTGCTTGGGGTCAAGACCACTGCTGCCAGACTACGTGAGTCATTTCTGCGCAAGGTAGGTCTAATCAGCGTACACGGTGGGACGTGTGGCCTAGGGTCCTGGACTGAGAAATGGATCACTAGCGGCGATGACCGCATTGTCGTAGCGCTGCTTCATGGCCGGTGTCAGTTTATGGGCGAACTACTCGACGCCGCTCGCCGCCCGCGGTCCAATGACGAGATCCTTGCTGTAGCAAACGACAAGTACGGCATGGGCTGGGATACTCAGACTCAGATAGTTAATCGAAGGGGGTGGCTGCAGTCAGCTGGAATGCTTACTGACACGGGAGACGGCAAGGTAAAGCTATCCGAAAAAGGACAGCTCTTCCTGTCCGAGATCACACTTCATGACCCAACCTCGGGGCCAGCAGTGGTTAAGGTAGTCGAGCCCACCGACACAGAATCCCCGGCCGAACTGCCACCGCTGCCGGATGCTCTCATCATCGACAAACTCGTATCCGCGATCAAGGATTCGGCCAACGACAGCAGCCATCCTGACAGGTTCGAGCTGGCCGTACGAGATGCCTTTGCTTTCCTGGGGTTTCAGGCGGAATGGCTAGGCGGGTCGGGGAAGACCGATGTGCTGCTCCATGCGGCACTCGGCGCCGCGGACTCCTATCGCGTGGTCGTCGACTGCAAGACCAGTGCCTCGGGCTCGGTCGGCGACCATCAGGTGGACTGGGTAACACTTACTGAACATAAGTCCAAGCACGATGCGAACCACATCCTGCTGGTGGCTCCCAACCCGTCAGGAAGCCGCATGTTTGCGCGGGCCGGTCAATACGCCGTAACCATCATGTCCGCGGACCAACTCGGCGGCTTGTGCCGTCAGCATGCCAAAACTCCGCTAGGACTGGACGACTACCGGTCACTCTTTGCCACCGGCGGTAGCCTTGAGATGCAGGCTGTCGACGAGCGAGCCGAAGAGGTAAAGCGACTCGTCACTCTCGCTGGAGCGATGTGCGCGGCTATCCGCGATCGGTCGGCTGTGTTCGGGCGGCTATCTGCGCGTGACTTGTTCCTCATTTTGTCAAGCAAAGCCGTGGCCGAGGGTACTACCGAAGATGAGCTCCAGGCGCTGCTGGACACCCTCTCCAGCCCTCTGCTGGCTGTGCTACATGGATCCCAGCGCGACGGCTACCGCGTAACCACCTCAGCCGAGGTCGCACAGCGCCGGATCGAGATCGTCGCCCAACAACTCTCTGTCTCAAATCCGTAGGCTTGGAGAGTAAAGAACACACATAAGAGTGACTGCTGGGACGGCCGAGCGGCTGGCCGCCATGACTTGGCTACGCGCAAATCGCTCAGATCTGCGCCCACCACTGGCGATCCCGTCACACTCGGCCAACAACCCAGGCGGATGGGGCGCGGTCATCAACAGCACTGTTGTGTCGTCGGCAACGCAGTCACAGGCCAGGTCACAAGGTGCCGGGGCGGTTATGCCCTGTCATCTCAAGGAGCCCGGCGGCGATTCCGCAGGCGCAGCGCTAAGCGGCCTACGCCCCTGCGGCCGTCTGGTACTGCTCGACGACGCCGGCCGGGACACGGCCGCGGTCCTTGACCTCGATGCCCTGCCCCTTGGCCCACTCGCGGACCTTGGCGGTGTCGGCGGCGGCGCTGCCGTGCCGGGTGCGGGCTGCGCTCCTGGCCGTGCCGCCGGCCCGCCGGGCGTGCGCGAGGTACTGCCCTAGTGCGTTGCGCAGCTCGTCGCTGTGCGCGACGCTGAGGTCGATCTCGTATTCCGTGCCGTCCAGGCCGAAGCGGACGGTGCCGGCCGCCTCGCCGCCGTCGAGGTCATCAATGAGCAGCGTCTGAATTCTCTGAGCCATGAAATGATCCTAATCCCCTCCGATGAGGGAAAGCACGCAGCCGGGCTGCGCCTAACCAGCTGCCGGCCATTCCATGCCGGGATCTCGAGGCCGTCACCCGTGGGCCGGTTGCGGCGGATCCCGGCGAATGCCTGGCCGGGCTACGCCGAGACGCCCGGTCCGTGGTACCGATGCGTCGGCATCTGTGGCCTGGGCTCGCTATAGGTACTGCCTGGACTCTGATCGTCTGCGACAAGGACGCGGGCATGCAGATCCCCGAGGTTTCTGATCCGTAGAGATCTAC
This sequence comes from uncultured Actinomycetota bacterium, assembly GCA_963767685.1. Lineage (GTDB taxonomy): Bacteria > Actinomycetota > Actinomycetes > Streptosporangiales > Streptosporangiaceae > Trebonia. Next base: position 354,210 of record CAVYEZ010000019.1, on the reverse strand, counting down.
ATCCGCGTCGGTTGCCTGAAGGTGTTGAACTTGCTGCGACTCGGTGTCGGTGTGCAGATTGGCCGGCACTCCTGGCAGCGCAGGTTCGTTAACCATCAGACGGCCTCCGGACACCACCCCTGTCCGGAGGCCGTCTCATGCCGGACCGACCTTGCCCCGTTCGCAGACGCGGTGATCATGAAGAGGCACATACCGTTGCCCAATTCTGGCTCGGTGGCGTAGCCCCCTCATCGCGGCATGAGCGGATGAATCTGCTGGCTGACCCGGCTGGACGGTGCTGATACTGGCAGGTATGGAGATCACAGGGCTTGGCTGGTGCGGCACGCGCACCGATCGCTCCAGGGAACTGGCGTACTTCTATGAACACGTTCTCGGGCTCAGGCTGGTGCACACCGAACCGGATTTCTGGGTCTTCGAGCTTCCAGATGGCCGCCACGTCGAGGTATTTGGCGACAGTTACCCTGGCAAGGAGCATTTCAGTACCGGTCCGGTCGCCGGGTTCGCCGTGCGTGACTTGCCGGCGGCCGTCGAGGAACTGAGAAAGGCCGGCACCGAGTTGCTGGGCGAACCTGGACCGACCTGGCAACACTTCCGCGGGCCCGATGGCAATGTATACGAACTCGTTGCCGGCTGAGCGCCCTCGACGAAAGCGGTTGGCGCCCACAGCGGCATGAGAGTGCGTGTACTGCCGTGAGACTGGCACACTTCCGATATGGAGCCGCGTCCCCGACGCACGAGCACATCTCCGATAGTGGGCACATGGAGTGGACCTTCACTGGCGAGGTGATTGAGTGGCGCGGACCGGCGCCGTACCTCTTCGTGGCCATGACGCACGAGGAAAGCGAGGATCTCAAGGAGGCAGCCCGCGGCCTTATCTACTGGGGCCAGGTGCCAGTCCACGTCACCATCGGCGACACCGAGTTCACCACTGCGCTGTTCCCCAAGGACGGGCGCTACCTAGTGCCCGTCAAGGTGGCGGTGCAGCGAGCGGAGGCGATCGGGGAGGGTGCGATCGTTGAGGTCGTCTTGCGTCTCAACACCGCGCGCTAGGAATGACGGCGCACGTAGTCAGTGGCATGAGCGTGCACTGAGGGCAACAACCAGGGCGCGTATTTTATACGGCGGGCCCGCCCGTCCCCGTCTCGGCGCTGCGAGCGGCGAGGCGCACTTCAAGCGCGCAAATAGCCCCAGGTGGGTATCAAACTCTCATCTAGGATTACCCTCACATGGGATCGCAAGACGGGAGAACGTTCCTTGAACGCTGCCTTGATTGCAGCCGCTGCCGCTATTGCTGGCGGGCTGCTCACTGCTTATGCCACACGAAGCGTCGAGGCTATGAGAGTTCGTGCGGCTCTGGTAGAGAAAGCGGAAGAACGCCGACTGGCTTCTATCGAGCGATTTCTGCTGGCGGTGAATGCTTGGCTTGATTGGTTGGCCTACATTGCAGAACAGCCGTCCGAGGACCAGTTTCCAGAGTTGAACTTGAGGGTGAAGGAGCGAGACGACGCCTACCGAAAGCTCATTTTGCTTTCCTCTGAAAGGCTGCACCACTGGCTGGTTGCGGTCTACGCTCCGCGCGAATATGAGCTGAAGCGAACCTACGGTCGCGAGGTTCGGTATATGCAAATGGTTACCGAGGAAGGGAGCAATGCTCGCATTGAGTTTAGCCGCTTCCTCCGGGAAGACCTCATCGACCAGTTGAGACCAGAGATCGAAGCTCTGCGCGATCCCATAAAGCGGCTTCCTGGCAAAAGGTTTTTTCGGCGTAAGTAAATTTACGCACCGTCGTGGCTTCCCTGCCGATGTTTGAATATCTGTCCACTGCGTACAAGACCCCGCGAGGTGAGGGCGTCCGCCGGGGCCGGCGATCGGCGGCCCCGGCAGCAACGGCGAGGATAACTCGACGCTCGCTCCAACGTCGCTGTCGGCGTACGGGTCAGTGCATAGATGAGCGGGCGCCCAGCGCCCTCTCATCGGCAGATGCGGGCGTCGACGGTCGGCGAGGCCAAGCGTAGCCGGACGCGGATCATCCCGTTCGGCGGGCGTCGCGTAGCAATCTCGGCAACCTGGCTGCCGAACAATTAGGCGGTTCCGGCACGTCCTGATGGATCCGGACGCATACATTCCGTGAGTGATTTACTCATCCGCATAGACCAGGGAGCGCTGGAGTTGGCCCGTGACGATGGTTGCGCGGGCCGGTCAGGGGACCTTGAGGTCGAGCTTGCGGACGACCTGCCAGGGGTCGCTTACTTGGGCCGCTGTGTCGGCACTGCCGCCGCCGAGCCACCAGGTGAGCTTGTCCAGTGCGCGCAGAGGGGATGCCGGCTCAAGGGAGCCGGTCCAGGCGGCGTCCCCGGCCATTGCGCGGGCTAGGGCAAAGATCTCTGCCGAGACCTTGCGGTAGGCCTTGGGGTGATCCCATGAGGTGGGGACGCCGAGCACGCTGCGGACAAAGCTGTCGTAGACGGGGACCCGCCAGGGCATGAGCCAGTGAAGGACCTTCGAAGCCAGCGAGTACTCACGGCGGGGGACGCCCAGCGACATGCTGCGCCCGACTACTGCAGCTACCTGCTCGCAGGCGAACGCGGCGCGGTCCGGGCCGTATCGGGGCACCGGCCCGAACAGGTCCGGTGTCCAGGTCACCGACTCGGCCAGTGCCTTGGCCAGCTGAGCCTTCGTCTCAGACCGGACGCCTTGTACTCCCCACCAGCTCTTGACCGTCCAGACCAGGGCCTCCAGCTCAGGCGAGCTCTCCCCGGTAAGTAGCCGGGGGCGCGAGTGGACCGACAGGAACCACAGAACCTGCTCCATCTCGCCGAAACGCGCGTCGAACAAGCTGACTGCGGCGGCCCTCTCCACCGGGTCGGGCAGATCAGTGAGCTTCACCTGCCGCACACCTCCCAGGCTCCCGCCGCCCGCACACCGGCCCGGCTGGCTGCTCATCCTCGCCCGGAATGGGAGCCTTGGCAAGATTGAAGCAATGCGACGACGCCGACACGATCACGACGCCACCAGAGGCGCTCGAGATCGCCGATTACGATTGGCGCCGCGACTGTGCCGAACGATCGGCCTTGGATCACCGAAGACCCGATTATGTGCGCGTCAGCTTCTTATGCCCCGGCCTGATCTGCTTCGACCTGTTGAGATCACTCTGGACTCACAGGGGCGGTTAAGTCGCCGACATTCCCGCTCATGGTGGAATTGCAGGCAGGCCACCTGTCCAAATTGGAACAAAAGCGCGCAAATAAACAGGTTGCCAATTGAAGATATACCTATTTGGTTAAGCCGCCGCGCGATTGTCGTATCTGAAGGGTAATAATGGTCATCTGCACCATCAGGCCTGGGGGTTGCGGTGACTGCACGGGGAGAAGGCCGCGCGAAAGCGAACAGCTGGCCGCTGTACCTGGTCGGCGGCCTGTGGCTGGTCGCCCTGGGGCTCGTGCTCTGGGCGGCGCTTGCGCCGGCACCCGACGGCTGGTTCTATTTCGCGGTCGGCGCGTTCATCGGCTGCAGTGCAGCGTGGACCGCCGTGCAGCTCACGCAGGCGAACCGCTCGCCGTTCCGCCTCGTGGTGGCGATCGGTGTGCTGTTTGCGGTCTTCGCTGTCCTGCTCTTCCCGCGCCCATCCTCAGATAAGTCCCAGCCCCACCAGCAGGGCGCCTGCTAGCACTCCGGTGGCCGCGAGAACTCCGGCCGTTCCGAGCTGGGCGCCGTCGAGCGGTCCGACCGGCAGCAGCGTCGAGGCGGACATGATCAGGGCGGCCACCGCCCATGACTCGGTGACCGGGGTATGAAGCCAGGCCGACTCGAGGAACAGCAGCGCGCTGATCGCGGCCAGGATGACCGGGGCGGCCAGGTGGACCTTCGCCGCGACCTTTCCCTCCGCCTTCACTACCGGTAGGGCCGCCCACGGAAGCCCGGCTGCCCCGGCGACGAGGCTGACGGCCACGGCCGGGGACCAGGTCTCGTGGGTGACCTTGATCCGGTTCCGCCGGGCCACGATGACCCGGCCGCCCACCGCGACCAGGACGAGGATCACCACTCCAGCTACATAAAGGACCACTTCGACCGGCCCGGCGCCCTTGCGCAGGTAGGCGAACAGGAAGCTGGCCGCGGTGGCCGCCACCGACCAGCCGGGGCGGTGCAGCCGACGCAGTACCGGCGCCGTCTGAAGCCGGTTCGACAGCGGGTCGAGCCACTGGGCGGCTAGGGCGCTGCCACCGTGCCCGGTCGCCTTGGCCAGGCCGAGCGCTAGGAGCCCGATGGCCAACAGGCCCGCCGCCGCGGCTGGCACCGGCTGCGGGAGCTGGGCGATGCTCCAGTTCGGCGGCAGCGGCTTGGACAGGTCGAGCGCGGTCCGGTAGACGGACCCGTCGATCGTCGCCTGGTGCTGGCGGGTTTGCAGCGCCGGGTCGAGCGAGTAGGCCATCGCGAACGCGCCCTGCGCGGCCGCGAAGCGGGTCACGCCTTGCTGCGACTCGACGACGCCGAGGTTGAACCAGCCGAGCGCGTAGCTACTGCTGGCGCCGACCGCCTGTCGGAGCACGGCGGCCGCCGCGGTGTCCTGGTGGCTGCGCAGCAGCTCGACGCCCAGGTCGTTGGCCGCCGGGAAGGCACCGGGATCACTGGCCAGGGCCGCGCGGTTGTACGCGATCGCTTGGGCCTGGTGGCCGGCCCGCTCGGCGATGAACCCGGCGGTCATGAGGAAGACCGGGTCCTTGGGGTCGGAGGCCAGGGCCTTGGCCTCCGAGGCCGCAGCGGTGTTGGTATTGCCGAGGCCGAGGTAGGCCAGGGCGGCGTTGTTGTTCAGCGCTTCCGGGCGGATGTTGATGTCGGTTCCGAACACTGGCAGCCAAGCGAGTGCGTTGGTGTAGTCCTCGACCGCAGCGCGCAAGTCACCGGACTGGCTCTCGTAGTCGGCGAGCTGCTCGCACGCGTAGTACGAGACGACCGCGAAGTCGATCGCGTAACCGGGGTCGCCCTGCGAAGAAGAATGCTGGTAGGAGTAGCCCTCCGTACCAATGAGGTCAAGCGGCCGCAGCGTCTGCACCGCCTCGGCGGCGCGGCCTGCCTCGAACAGCGCGGCCCCGCGGTCCAGCTCGGCCTGGTCGACGTACAGGTCGTCGTTGTAGGCGACCAGCCGCCAGCGGCGCGCGGCCAGGCCGAACTCGGCCGCCGCCGCGCCGTACTCGTGCTGCAGGAAGTCGATCTCGCCGAGGCGGAGCGCGGGCAGAGCGCTGGCGTTGCCCCGGGCGGCCTGCCACTGCGCGGCCGCGGTCTTGGCCGCGGCCATGTTCCCGGCCCAGCGGAGCAGGTTCTGCCAGTCGTCGGCCAGGCCGTCGGCGGTCAGGTTGTCGTTTTTCAGTGCGGCCGCGCTCGGCGGCTGGCCGGCTTGCATCTCAGCCAGCAGCTTCAGCTCGCCGGAGACGGTGCAGCCCCGGTCGGGCTGGACGCTGGCGAACTGCGCGGGCCAGTTCGCCAGGGCCAGGGACGCGTGACCGAGGAGGAGTTCGTCCCTGGTCCAGGTCCACGTCGGGCAGTCCGGCTGCGAGTCGGTCACGCCGGTGTCCTCGCGGTAGAGGGGAACGAACGACAGGTCCTGAACCGGTCCGCCCGCGCCTCCGGGTGGGATCAGCTCGACGGTCAGCGGGGTGATGCGGCCGACGCCGAAGGACAGCGGGAGCGTGACGTCGTCGAGCGTGTCGACTGAGCCGGACAGTGCCACCGGGAGCAGCGCGCTGGTGTCTGGGAAGGCCGCGCTGCCACGCTGCGCGAGAAGCTGGGCGGTGGCCGCGGCCGCGGTGAAGTCATGGTCGGTCTCGTCGGCCTCGGTCAGCAGTTCGAGGAGTTCCCCCGGCTCGGTGCTCGATGGTAGCTGGGACGTGAGCAGCCGGGCCGCCTCGGCCGGCTCGCCCAGGCCGATCAGCGCGCGGGCGATCCCGGGAGCGGCGTCGTGTTCGTCGCCCAGCTCAGCGACCCGGTTATATTCCGCGACCGCCGACTTGAAGTACTGCTTGGCGGTGAACGGCTCGCTCGTCTGGAGGTAGGTTCCGGTGCGCAGGTAGCTGTCGCCGAGCGCGGCCAGGACCGCGGTATCCCGGGGATATTCGGCGGCCAGCCCGGCGAAGGCCGCGCGGGCCTCGCTCAGCTGCCTGAGCACCGCGGGGTCGGCAACCGTTATCGGAGCGGAGACCAGGACCAGTCTCAGCCGGGACTGGCCGACCAGCCAGGCCGGAGTCGGGTTATGCGGGCAGGCCGCCTCGGCCCGCTGCTCTTGCCCAGAGAGGGCATTCGCGATTACGCCGGGGCCCAGATCCTCCTCGACGGCGTCCATCGTGTACTCGTCGGCGGCCACCAGCAGCAGCAGGTCTAGTTGTACCACGCAGCCGCCTGCGGCCCCGACCCGGTTCAGCACGCCGAAGGCGGCGGGGCCCGCGTTGTCGATAGCGTCCGCGGAGACCGTCGTAATGCTCTGCGGCTGCGCCGCCAGCACGGTGAGCGCGCCCCCCAGAGCGGTCCCGTAGCCGGCGAGGCTGCCCGGCGGCGCGCGGTTGAGCACGGCGGTGAGGGGCCCGTACTGGTACGGGTACGTGCTGTAGGCCTGGTCGCTGTTGGCCAGGTAGGTCGTCGAGTTCAGCAGCTTCATCAGGGCCGCGGCCCCCGGCTCGCCCAGAGCCGCGACGGCATAGGGAAGCACGTCCGCGGCGGTCCGGATACGGGCACCAGCCGGTAGGCCCGCCGGAACGGACTGGACGGCAGTACCCGAGGCGTGCTGCGTTCTGGTGACAACCGTGACGGCGGTATCCGGGGACTGCTTGAGGGCCTGGGCCGTCAGCCGGGAAGCCGGGGAAAGCGCGAGCACGAGCAGTGCACCGACGATAACGACGGTCGCGAGAAGACGGCCGACGGGCCCCGGGTGCTGTTTCCCGTTGCTAGGCGGAGAGCTTTCCTCGGGTACCGGCCTTTCCGCTGGTTCCGGCTTGTTTTCCGGCGCGGCCATGTCTGATGTCATGCAGCCCCCCAAATTTACTGCAGACTTTTACTTATTATGCGTCAGACACCTCAGCCGCTAAAAGAACTCATCTATAACGATGTCGGCAATCGCCGGCCAAGGCACGAATGTCTCCACTCAAGGATTGCATCACGAGTATCTGCCGACACAGTGAAATCGTTAATTCCAGCCGATGAGGGTCGCGACTGCCGGACGGTGGAAAGGCCGCTGCTCTTACCGGGGCCATGCTGCCCGATACCGCCGTTACTCCTGGTGCGGATAGGCCGGAAACTTGTGGCATAACGGAAATTTTTACGTGGCTGGCTCAAAGGATTGTCGCAACACCTGATCCTTGAGGGGCTGGTGCTCCGTGGCTGGGAGGAAGTTGCCGGCGGAGCTGGCGGCGCGGGGGTTGGAGTGCCTGGCGGCGGGGATGAACCCGTCGCGGGCGACGGGGGTGGCGAAGTCGTCGTGTTACAGCCTGGACCGGGAGTGCAGTGGCGGGGCGTCGCGGCTGGCGGCCCGGGCCGCGGGGCGGCCGGGCCGGGGGATCGCGCCGGAGAAGGCCCGGGAGCTGCTTGGGCTGGTGGCGTCCGGGCTGAGCGCGAACCAGGCGGCGAGGGCGGCCGGCATGCCGAAGACGTTCGCCTACGGCCTGGTCAAGAAATGGGCGGGGTGCGCGCCTATCCTGAGCCTGAGTGTTACTGCCCGCGTTACCGGTCCCGCGAGGAGCGCCTGCCCAGAATGCGGAGCAGAGTCCCTCGCCGAGGCCGTCGAGCGCGCCGTCAGCCGCCACCGCCAGCACCTGAACGCGGCGGTTCCGGAACAGGCTGCCGCGCCGGCCCCGGCGCCGCCGCTCCCGCAGGAGCCGCCGCCTGAGGCCCGGCGCCCGGGAGGATCCCCGACCGGACCCAGGCCCGGCACGCCGAGGTGCGCCGGCTGCTGGCCGAGGGCCGCAACTACCGGCAGGTCGGCGCCGCCCTCGGCCTGTCCCGCAACACGGTCCGCCGCTTCGCCCGCGCCGCCAGCCTCGAGGAGCTCCTCGTCAAACGACGGGACCGGGCGCCGGGCGAGCATCCTGGACGAGCACGCGGAATACCTGGCCGAGCGGTGGAACGCCGGCTGCACCAACGCCGCCCAGCTGCACCAGGAGCTCCGCGACCGCAGCTACCGGGGCGGTTCCAGCTACGTTCGCCAGTACCTCGCCCGCTACCGCGGGACCACCGCCGCACCCGCCCCGGCACCGGGCCCGCCGAAGGTCCGGGCCGTGACCGCCTGGATCATGACCAGGCCGGACCGGCTCGCCGACTCTGACAAGGCCAGCCTGGACGCTATCCTCGCCGCGTCCCCGGGACTGGCCGCCGTCGCCGCCGCCGTCCGCGCGTTCGCCGTCATCACGGACGAGCGCCGCGGCCGCTCCGGCGCCGTCGAAGGCCACGTCAATCGCATCATCATGTGGAATCAGATTTGTCAAATCTCGCGGGCTTGGGCCTGCCGGACGTCGATGATCGGCAGGCTGACGGCGCCGGGCGGGAGGTCGAGCTGCCGGGGTGTCGGCCCGGCCGGGGTGGGGGTGTCGGCGAGCCGGTCGAGCAGCCGGTCAAGAGCAGCGCTGCCGTCGTCGACGGCGGCCTGCTCGTCTTCGGTCAGCGGGATCACCGCCCGCATCCTCTGCAGGTTTTGCTTCGCTTCGAGGATCTGGGCCTTGCTAGTGTCCTGAGTCGGGAATTCGCTGGCAGCAACTGGCGGGCAGGCTGCATTATGGGGGCGTGAGCACCGCGCCTGACGAGAGTCCCTGGCGGGACAAGCCCTGGTATCCCGGACAGCCCGTAGGGGTTGTCCTTTACCAGGCAGACGGCGGGTGGCGGTGGTCGGCGGTGGCCCAGCGGGACGGCAAGCGGGGGCTGGTCTGCGGCAGGCTGGGCGGAAAGCTCTCGGAGGCCGAGGCCAAGGCGGCGCTCCTGCGTAACCTTGCCTGCGAGGGTGTCGAGCTGGCCGGCGAATGGCGCTGTGACAGGCCGGGCTGGTGGGCCGTTGACCTGAAGCCCGTCCCGGGTGCCTGACAGGCGCCCGGCTAGCGCGCGGGTCCCGGGTCGGTGATCCGCTGGCAGTAGGCGGCGAGGGTTTCCAGGATTGCCCGGCGAGTGCCCACGGTGGCGTCTGCTGGTAGGACTTCTGTCCGGCATCGTCAGGTAGCGAGGCGGCACGCTGCGCAACGGCTTTCAGTAGATCTTCCTGGTTAAACCGTCGCGCATAGTCAGCGAACTCCTTGTAGGTGTACTCGCGTGATGGGCGAGGAAGCTTCACTGCGACTGGTCCTCCGAGGCTGGCGACGCGCCCGCGTGGCGCCGGTAACCGGGCATCTCGGTGACGGCTGAGCCTGGCCGGTGCCGCGTGAACTCGTCGAACTGACGGTGCGTCTCGGTTACATAGTCACCGATCAGCGCGCGGATCTTCGCGAACTCCGCCTCGGTGACGCTGCACGGAGATGACCACGAGCCCGAGTCCGGGTCAAAGTCGCTATAAAAGCCGGCCTGCTTCCCGGCATTGGCCGTGGCCAGCACGGCGGCCAGTTCCCCCAGCATCGCGGTGTTCTCGGCGCTGACCGGCATGCCGAGCATGAGGTTGCCGTAAGCGCCCGGGGACGCTGCCGCGACGTACTGGATGAAGCCGACGGTGTGTCGCTCTCGGTGACCGCCGTAGATGATCTTCCTCAGGGTATCGTCGCTGAAGCCGGGACTGCGTCCCATCGCCGCCGCCGCGATCGCACCGAGGGAGCGCGCCTTCACCGACTCCTCGAACCCCCAGCACCGCCAGGGACGCCGCCGTCCCGTAGCTTCCGGAACCGGCCAGGAGGTCCGCATCCCTGAGCAGGCCACTGGCAGTGGCCACCGCCACTCCCGCGCCCTCGATTGCCTCACGCCCATCGGGCAAGCGCTTCGCCATGACCACCATCCACACCAGATGGAACGCCTCACCGTTCCCATCACAGAGCGTAGCGATCGCTCCGTTCATGCGCGAACCAGTTTTCGTGAGCGCCCATCTCGCGTTCGAGAACGACCAGATGTGGATGCCTGAGCCGATGAACGCTCCTGATCAGATACCCGCAAATATCGGCGGATCAGGCGCGTGGCCTGTGGCATGACACTCACCACCCGATGAGAGTGCCGTAGCCACGGGCTCGGGGGGTTGACCAGAAAGGGCTTGCGCCAGACCGTGCTCGTCTGGCAGTCGTGATTGGGCCAGTGGCCCGGTCAACGGTAGTCGGGGTTCTCGAAGTCGAACCGGCATCCCGCGTCCCATTCGGAGCGCTGGTTGCCGTGGGCGGGGATGCCGCCCGCGTCCTTCAGGATCCGGGCCAGGTGCATCAGATTCCAGGTCATGAACGTGGTGTTGCGGTTGGTGAAGTCGTTCTGCGGGCCGCCGGAGCCCGGGTCGAGGTACGACGGGCCCGGCCCCGCCTCCCCGATCCAGCCGGCGTCGGCTTGCGGCGGGATGGTGTACCCGAGGTGCTGCAGGCTGTACAGGATGTTCATCGCGCAGTGCTTGACGCCGTCTTCGTTCCCGGTGACCAGGCAGCCACCGGCGCGGCCGTAGTAGGCGTACTGCCCGCTGTCGTTGAGCAGGTGGGAGCAGGCGTAGAGCCGCTCGATCACCCGCTTGGTGACCGAGCTGTTGTCGCCGAGCCAGATTGGCCCGGCGAGAACCAGGATGTCGGCCGCCAGCACCTTCTCATACAGTTGCGGCCACGCGTCGCTGGCGGCGCCGTGCTCGGTCATGTCCGGCCACACGCCGGTCGCGATGTCATGGTCGACAGCGCGGACAGTCTCCACGCGCACGCCTTGCCTGCGCATGATCCCGGCGCTGGCGTCGATCAGCCCCTGGGTATGACTGAGCTCTGGCGACGGTTTCAGCGTGCAGTTTATGTACAGGGCGGCCAGGTCGTCGTAGCGCGGGCCCGAGGTGGTCATCATCGCTCCCCTGTGCGGCAAATAGGTCATGTCTAGAGTCCGAGCCAGAAGGTATCCGTTACGGGCCGCGCGCCACGGGCGCCAGAGCCCGCCAGCTCAGGTCTATCCGGGCTGCGGATCATAGCCGTCCCGCAGCAACACCCCGCGAGCCGCGCGGGTCGGCGAATCCGCGCTTCGACCGGAAACGAGGGAGTGCGACAGAACGTGACAGCATCCGCGACACCCGGACGGCGCCGATTGCCGATTCGGAGCCGCTTGGCTGAGGGCGCCAGTCCCCAGCTGCACGCGCACAGATCATCCATTATGGTCGCCCAGCTGGCGATGAGGATTCCCCAACACGCTTTCAAGTCTGTGGGGATACGTCCGCCGGGGGTCGGTACCGCCGTCGGACATTGGCGAATGAGACCAGCGAGACGACGGGCACTGCGAAGTCGTCCAGTGGGACCGCCTCGACCGGAGGAGAGCGCAACGCCGGCCTGACACCATTTAGGTTCCGGTAAATGCTTCCCCGCAAATTTATCTCGCCTGGTATCACGGCATAGAGTGCAAGGCATCGATGATGTTCAATCTATGGACAGCGAAAAGTATCACGACAGCGAAAATGACCGCGATAGTGGCTAGGTTGACAAGGGGGGTTTGGATTCCTGCGATTGCCGCAGCCATTCGGTTAGTGGCAACCGCCAGCCGTCTTAGCGGGGGTATTTCCAGATTGACAATAGGATTTCCGTCTTCGTCGAACGCTTTGGCGTGTTGCAGCAGTGCCTGACGACTCGCGGGCTCCCCGGGCATCACGAGGACCATCACGGTAGACCGGAGCACATCCGAAACATCATCCGGAATCGTCGCGCTTAGCGAGCGCTCATTGCTTAGGAATCGCCAAAGGTATTGGGACCCCGCGCGCAGCAAAGTGGAGACCGGATGTGGCGCGATCCCACGGACTTGCCGTGCGTCAAGCATCCGCGCGGCATCAGACAATCGACCTACCAGGTTTCCGAGATCAGTTCTTCGATTTTCTAGTGGGTCATCAATTTGGCTGCTATATTGGCGCCCTTTGCTTTTTGGCGAAGACACGGTAGGATCGAGCAAAAAGCAAGCTTCGGTCACAATACGGTCGAAAAGTAGTTCTCGCTCCATGATGCGTTGAGTCAGACTGAATATGAAGGGAGAAATGAGGAGTACGGTAAAAATACCAGCCGCATCTGCGATGCGTTCGGATTTAATAGGCGTGACTACGGCGTCTAGTGCCAGAAAGATCCATACAGCACATGTAGCGAGGGTTAGCCGGTATTTAAATGTACCGTACCAGAAAACCCTCAGAGCCAAGCGGTCCCGAATACTGCGCGCGAGTTCCGGAAAATGCAGGCAGGGAAGTTTGTAGCTATTTTCACTATCCGCGACCGCCACGTAGCGAAGGCCCCATTGCCACAGCCAGGCTTCAGCCACTAGTAGGCTCACTATGGATACGATCCCTATCCACGTCAAAGTACTAAAGAATAGCACGGTGACAAGGATGAAGAAGAAGGCGCCCCGTATGCGCCCTCTGTTATACACGTACTTTCGCAGAAATCGAAAATCGCGGGCTACGACCATTCGCTTAAGCAGCGCCCCTAGGCCGCGTAAGCCGTACCTGCGAAAAAATACAAATACTTTGCCCGCAACAACGAACTCTAGACCGCGCCGCTCCCCATTCCGTACCGACGACAGCAACATGATCAGCGCGACTTCAAGTGTCACGCCCTGCGCCGCCCCCACCCAGATGCTGTGCACGATTCATCATATAACCGTAACGGTTCCCCGTACCAGCTACTGAACCTATTCCAACCTGGTTTAGCTTCGCAGAGCTTCAAAACGTGAATGGCCTTGGCGAGTTTTCCCGCGCGCCAGGGGCAGCAGCGGAGCATGCGCAGGATCCGCCAGTTCTTGAGCTGGCCGTTTTCCCTTCGCCGGCGCCTCGGAGCTTCGCATGGGCACGGTCGGCTTCCTTCTAGGACTCTGGCTTGGTCTTGCCCCCGTGCGGGATCTTCGCCCAGGTGCTGCCCGGGTATCCCTTATCGGCCAGGGGTGACCAGGCCGACTTTCTCCAGTTCCTCCAGCACGCCCCAGATCCGTTCCGCCTTCTTGTCGTGGACCGAGCCGGGCAGCGCGCCGGACACCCACAGGGTGTCGCCGTCGGGGCTGGCAATGACCTGCAGGTTCGTCCCTCAGTGCTCATTTAGCCACGTATTCTCCCTGCCTGGAGATGACCTCGGATCATGCGCGTGCCACTGCCACATGCCGCTCGCTTCTCGCAGATTATCCCGTTATGGGCGGCCCGCAGATCGGCTGAGCTGTCTGCCCCGAGCGACCAGAACGGCGGTTACCACGCGTCGGGCCATTCGCGGTAACGACCCATTGTGATAGGGGATCCGGACCTGCCGCGTTGCATGGTCTCAGTCCGAGGCGAAGCCTGCTGCCGCAGGAAGGCGGCAACCGTCAGGCCTTGCTCAGCTGGATTGCCTCACGCAGCGACCCGGATACCAGCAGCTGTCCAGGACGAACCAGACACGCGCGGCCCGGTAGTTCCCGTCGCTGGCGAACGGCGGCCCCGGGATCGGCGGCCCGAGGTGGTACAGCATGTGCGGTTGGTCGGTCCCGTCTTCCGCAGGGATGTCGGGCCAGCGTGACTGGAGGCTGGGGACGACCTCCGACGAGGCGACGCGGTGCAGCCGCTGCACCTGGTTGCCCCAGCGGAAGGCAAGGAAGTTCGGCGGCGTCTTCGGCCACCCGCTGCCCCAGCCGTAGGGATGAAAGTAGCACTGCTCGGCGGTCACGAAGTCGCGGAAGGTCCGCTCGCCGCCGCCACCGGGGTAGTCGTTGCTGACGACCACGCAGTACGTCCAGCTGTCTGCCAAGTCACGCATTCTTACCGCCTTCCGCAGGTACTCCGTGAACTCGCTAAGCCACGTGCGTTCCCCGCCCCGTGCCTGTTCGTGGGCAGCTAGAAGATCCTTGTGCACCAGTGCCCACGGGTAGTGAACCAGGGGCACGCCCCCTACTTGGGCCGGCAGGACCTGGCGTGCCCACTCCGGACTGGCGCCCGAGAGGCTTACCAGGCAGCCTGCCCCGCGTTCAGCAACCCGGCGGGCGTATCTCCCGAGCTGAAGTTCATGAGGCAGCAGCCATCCTCGCTTGGCCTCGATAATTACCAGGTGCGTGCCGGTCTCAATCTCCAGGTCTGTCCGCCCGAGCTCGTCACGTTCCTCAAGGCGCAGCACCGTGCCCTCGCCGGCAGCTGGAATCCCCAGCCGCTGCAGGACGAGGTTGAGCAGCCCGGCGCTGTTCGCCATGGCGAACGCCAGGGCGGCGGTCAGGTCATTCTCATCACGTCCCAGGAGATCGAACACGCTGGTGACGTCGTTCCCGTGCCGGGTCAGCGGCACCCCTGATCCATGGGGAGCAGTATGCCAGCCGACTGGTCCCCGCAAACGGCTCAGCGCCGCACGGGACATTTACTCCATCGGCGGTTCGCGATCCTTGCTCAGGTCGCACCCGTAGCCGGATGACCAGGACTTGAAGCCACGAGCCGGCCTGGCCGCCGTAGCGGCCAGGCAGGCTCGCGCGGCTATCTAGCCGCTCCGGCGATGTAGGTGGCGACGATGTACGTGGCGTGGCGGTCCAGGCTAGTGCGGCCGCGGTCGTAGCGCATGGTTGTGCGCGGGTCAGGGTGGGAGGCGGCCTCCTGGACGTCGCGCAGCGGGACCCCGGCGTCGAGGGCGGCGGTGATGAACGCGTGCTGCAGGGTGTGCGGGCTGACCTGCTTCGCGATACCCGCCCGGCGGGTGACCTGGCGGACGACGCGGGCGGCGCCGTGACGGTCCAGCCGCTTCCCGTCGGCGGTGAGGAACAGCGGCCCGCGGGCCCGCTCGCCGATCGCGAGGTCGATGGCACGGGCGGTGCGCGGGGCGAGCGGGATGGTGACGACCCTGCCGCCCTTGCGGGTGATGACCAGGGTCCGGTGGCCGCGTTCCAGGCCCAGGTGCTCGATGTCCGCGCCGGTGGCTTCGGACACGCGGAGCCCGTTGAGGGCCAGCAGGGAGATGAGGGCATGCTCGGCCGCCGGCCCGAGGCCGGCGGCGACCAGGAGCGCGCCGACCTCGTTGCGGTCCAGGGCGGTGGCGTGCGACTCGTAGTCCACTCGCGGCCGGCGGACGTGCGCGGCGGGTGAGTGGTCGAGAAGCTCTTCCTCGACGGCGTACCTGTAGAACCCGGCGATCGTGGACAGGCGGCGGGTGACGGTCGCGCGGGCTCGGCCACGGGCCTCCAGCTCGCGGGCGAAGGTCTCGATGTCGGCGCGGCGGACCGAGAACAACGCCAGCGAGCGAGAGCGGCACCAGCCGGTGAACTGACGCAGGTCGAGGGCGTAGGCCTCGCGGGTCAGGCCGCGGTACCCGGCCAGGTAGCCGGCGAGGGCGAGCCGCTCGGACTGGCTGAACACCGGCTGTAGGGGGACGAGAGAGGTTGAGACTTGCTGGGCGGCCATGGGCACCTCCGGGGAAAGCCGGGACCCTCAAGGGCTGGGCCGACACGGGTCTCAGCAGTGAACGATGCCCGGACGGTACGCCCTCGACGATGAGCTGGCCATCCCACTGCTCGTAGCACAGGGCCGCCTCGAACTGCCAGAGCGGACCGCCCCATACCGCCGATTCCGCGCGCGACGTGATCAGGGATCCGTCGAGTAAGGCCGCGCCCAGATCATCCGGTTCGGCGTAGCAAGGCCGCCTCTCGAGACCGTATAAGGGAGCGGTGTGAGGGACTGTCGGCTTTGTACGGGCGGCCACGGACAAGGGTCCGCGGAGGCGGCGTCGTGGGCGGCTTGACGTTCACGGCTGAGCTGAGCGTGCATGTCCCCCCGGGGCGCGGCGACAGCGGCGACCCGGAGACCCCGCCATTCGCGGCGGGGGGGAGTACGAGGACCTCGAGGCCGTCGCCGCGGCGACCTGGCATTGACAGTCCCGCCTGGTTCCGCTGGTCGGTCGCCGGCCAGGCCGCCGCGACGCCCGGCGCGTACCCTGAGGATGCTGGACGGGTTCGGCCACAGCGCCCCGCGCGAGGTCATCGTCCCGGTTCTGACCGGCTTCTTCACCGTGCGCTGGCGGCGGCCTTCACCGGGCGCTCGCGGGCCCGGTCTCCGTTGCCTTGGCCGCCAGCCGGTCAGTCTCGGCCGTCCGGGTGGCGCGCTCGTCTGCCGAGCCTGCGAGGGCCGCGTAGATACGCTGCTCGTCGGCCGCCCGGCGGTAGACCCGCACCGCGTGGCGCACGAACCGGGTGCCGGGCACGTGAGACTGGGATCTCGAGTGCGCGGCCTCGATGACCTGGTCGCCGTATTCCTCCAGGATTGCGGCGCCGAGCGACAGGCGGCCGCCTGGGACGTCGGGCATGGCGAACGGGCCGTGCAGCGTGATGAAGTTGTAAGCAGACGCGCGCCAGTCCCAGGCTCGCCAGCGCCGCAGGTGCCGCTCCGCCAGGTCGGGGTTGTAGCCGAATCGCCAGCCGGACCGGTCGCACGCCCGCCTGATGGCGCGCTTGCGGAAGAACCAGGACACGTCGATCGCGCGGCCCGTGCCCAGTTGCGTGATACGGCGGCTGACGTGCCGCCCGGGGTAGGCGAAGCCGGGGAGGACGAGCAGGAGGTCGCCCTCCTGACGGGACAGCGTGACGCGCGATCCGTCGCCCCGTGCCTCGAAGGTGATGGCGTCCCCGGTCACCGTTATGTGGTCGCGGTTCGCCAGGATGTCGGGAACTGCCAGCTGGGCAGCCAGCAAGACTGCAAAGGCGATGAGGCCGCCACCCAGCACCAGATGACCCACCCACGGGAAAGGCATCGCCGGGGAAGCCATGAGCGCTCCTGCGCCTAGGAGTGCCCCGATCGGGACGATGCCAAGGAATACCCTGGGAAAATAAGTCTTAGTGAATACCTGCTGGTCTGAACTCCCCCGTTTGATCGCACTGGCCACCATGTGATCGTAACTCGCGCACCTGCCGGCCATCGCGCGTTCCGGCTCCGCCCGGATCGGCTATCGGCACCGGGAAAAGCATCTGGCCAGGGACGTTGCAAGGAGTTCTGGCCCCAGCGGAGTGGGGCCAGAAGACGTTGCTCCCGGCGGGGTGGAGCCGAACCGACTTCGGCGGGCGAGGCCAAGGCCGGTTGCTGGAATCACTGATTCGCCGGGCCAGCGATACCCGTCCCCTGGAACGGCGCGCCCTGACTCAGTTCCGGGCCGCGCCGATGACGGTGATGCCGGCTCCGACGGCAGTGCCGATGACGAAGCCCTCGATGGACGGCAGGGGAGCGTCGCCCCGCCAGTCCCGGCGCCACCGCGGACATCGAGGCCGCCGCCCACGAGTGACGCGAGACACAGAGCGGGGCAACGTACGCCGGACCCCCGATACCCAGTTATGCGTCAGAAGGCAGAGATCCGCACTGCACCTCCCGGACGCCCAGAACGGCGGATATCGCCCGCAGCTTGTCCGGATTGCAGTGGACCTTTACCTGCTTGCTGACGAAGCCCCAGCTGTACCGCTACTCCGAAAGCCCGGGAGGCGTGGCTGCCCGCGACAAGTCCGAGAAAGACTTTGGCACTCTTGGGTGCTTATAGCGTACATCGCACCCGACGCCGCGTCCGTCTCCGCCCAGCAGGCACAGGCTCAGCCCGGCGGTACCGTCGCTGCTGAGGCCGCGCGCGGGCAAGTAGACCGGGAGACGGTCGAATTCCAGGGTGATTCGCATCGCAGGCATTGCCCACCGCTGGTCACCAGACCGGCTAACTGTAATGACCGTGTACGGCACGTGGACGCCTGCGCGTCCTGCGAAGGCATCCTCGGCGGGCATACGTGCAAGTTCGTACCAGTCGATCACCGTGCAGGAACCGAACCACTCCAGCAACGCCGCCTGGCCGGGCCCGAGAACCCAGGTCGCCTCAGACTGCGACTGCGGCAGGCCGATGGGTTCCGGCCAAAGAGGCGAAACCCCCTCCACGAACAGGCCTCTGTCGGCGGTCACGGTGACCGGTTGGGCGTCGTAGTTAGCGATGATCCCCCTGAACCTCTTGCCGAGGAAGTCGAGGCGGTGAGTCCTGAGCGGATCGAGCTTTTCCGGCGCCCGCGTTCCAGCCGTCTCGCTGGTCCACCCGCGAGGGGAGAGCACGCAAGGCTCCTGGTAAGCGTTCTCCAAGACAACTTCTACGTTAGGCACGCTGTCCCTAGCGCGCGCCTGTGCTTCGTGAAGGGCTACCGCCTGACTGTCCAGGAACGACTGGCGCGCCTCGTCAGCCTGCCTTTCCGCAGCGCAGGCCTGGCGCTCTGCTGCTTCGGCAGCCCTCCGAGCCGCTTTCCACGCCAAGACTGAGACGAAGGTAGCAACACCGGAGATCAGCAAGCTGACAACAGCGACGACGTCCACGACAGATATGATGCCCTCAGTACCGCAAGTGGCCAACATTTTAGGCCGTATAGCTCAGACTGGGAAATAATGAGCTGCCGCTTCCTCTACCGGAAATCGAGCAAGCCTCCACAAGCGCCGCCTGTTCCCTTGCGCAGTTGCGCCAGTTATGAGCGAACAGAATAGATAACTGCGTGCTCGGAGCCTAACTCGATGAGACATCAGGCGGCTTGATTTATCCCTGCGGTCTCCTGTGACTGGATGGTCGGACGGGGCTGGTTTATTCAGACCATGGCGGGCAGGTCTGGGGCCAGTGCTTGGCGGGGCTTTTCTCCTCCACGATCTCGGCATGGGCCTCGCTGCTTATCACGGCGGCATGGCCGATATCGAAGCTGACCCTCATTTCGGCGACCTGCTCGCTAGCAGTACCGAGCGCCTTCGGCGCGCGGACCCGTCCGCCGGCAGTGAGGCGATCGACGCCGCCCGCCAGGAAACTATCGCCGCTCTGCTCCGGCTGCGGCACGCCGCGCAGGCCGAGCACCTGGTCACCATGCCATTTCAGACCTCAGGCGGTGAAAGCTTCTACCTGCTGGAGAACACCGTGCTCCGGCAGAACTTCGGCTCGCTGATCGGCCGGATCGCGCACAGCCACTGGTGGGATGTCTCAGACCTAAAGGTCCTCGAACGTCTTCAGGGCTCTTGCGTCGATCACCCGGCCGAATGGGAAATCGACCCGCTCAAGATCGCATGCGTCCTGCGCCTGGCCGACGCGGTGCACATCGACCACCGGCGCGCGCCGACCTACCTGCACGCGTTCCGTCGCCCGACGGGCACCTCACGAAACCACTGGTACTTCCAGGAGCGCCTCACTCGGCCGCGAGTTGCCGGAGACCGGCTCGAGTACACTGCCACCCGCCCGTTCACCAGGAACGAAGCACCAGCTTGGTGGCTAGCCTGGGAAACCATCCGGACAATCAGCGAAGAGTTGCGCCGCGTTGACGCCTTGTGCGCCGACCTGAGGCGGCCGCGGTTCCCCGTCCGGTCCGTGGCAGGCGCCGATTCCCCGGAACGCCTGGCACTCTACATCCGCACCGACCGGTGGGACCCGATCGACGCCCGGCTGCGCGTCACCAACGCGACCCAACTGATCTCGAACCTCGGCGGCAGCGACCTCTACGGCCTCAAACCCGAGGTCGCCATCCGCGAACTCGTCGCCAACGCCGCAGACGCCACGTGCGCCCGCAGCGTGCACGAAGGTACCCCGCCTGGAGCAGTAACTGTCCGGCTGTCGCAGCAGGACGGCTCATGGTGGCTCACCATCGAGGACCAGGGCATCGGCATGGCCCCTAAGACAATGGTCGAAGCCCTGACCGACTTCGGCTACTCCCGCTGGCAATCGTCTGAAATGACCAACGACTTCCCCGGTCTGCTCGCTAAGGGGTTCCGCCCTACAGGCCGGTACGGCATCGGATTCTTCGCCGTATTCATGGTGGCCGACGAGATCGAGGTACGCAGCCTCGCCTATGACGAGGCACCCCGCAGCACGCATGTACTGGAGTTCCGCAACGGTACGGCCAGCCGCCCGCTCCTGCGCGAAGCCGATCCCGATGAACGGCTCCGCAGCTGCGGAACGATCGTCCACGCCAAGCTACGGCACGAGCCTCGCTCGATGGACGGGCTATTCAAGACCACGAACCGCACTCTGACTCACACTGAACTTCTGCACAGCCGCCTCACCCGCATGTGCGCCCTCGCCAAAGTGGACATAGAAGTTCAGGGTCCCGACGATCCGCATCCAGTCCGTATCATCCAGGCCGGCGACTGGACGCGTATCCCCGCCGCTGAGCTGTTCCGCAGGCTTTACCGCAGAGAAGAAGCAAGCTACCTAGATCGCGTGATCTACGACGGCTACGAAAAGCTCTTCCTGGACCATGCGACCGACCTCCGCGACGCGGCAGGCAACGTCATCGGACGTGCCATGATGGCATCCGGCCTTGAAGTCGTGCACCCTGACTTGCGATGGATGAAACCACCAGAGGCGCTGATTTATGTGGGGGGCTTCCATTCGGACGAGATCCATTACTGCATGGGCGCGCTCTGCGGAGAACCGCTGACCGCGGACCGGCTTACAGCATTTCCTGTCGCGAGCCTAGAAGAATTCTGGGCATGGATGGAGACCCAGGCAGACAGAATTTGTGATAGTGCCTGGTTCACGCCCTTCGAGCGTACGGAACTGGGATTCATCGTGAGAGCTTTCGGTGTGGTGGCCCCAAGGATTCCCTGCGCGCTAAGTTCACAAGGCTCCCTCAACCACGACAGCCTGATCGAATGGCTGGACGGCCGAGATGAGGTTTTGTTGATCTCGGGCAGCGGCGTGGCTTGGTTCGACCGCGGTGATCAGCGCCCGGCAATCATGACATACGACGGCCGCGAGGTCGACCTCCCAGATGCAGGAATTATCGTCAGCCTCAACCCGCCGTGGATCTTGCCCGAGGAGGTACTTGACCGCCCCAGGGACGAAAGGTTCGCCGATGTTATCGAGCCATCATCAGCCTGGGATCCTCGTACCTGGTGGTACGACACCGGGAATTTCGGCTCTCCCGGTCTTGTCGTACGCACAATCGCTGAGGTATGGAATATTGACATCGTAGAGGCAGTCAACCTCATGGAACCGCTGCACCTCGAAGATGCCGGCGACCTACGGCCTGAGCTGAACACGACCGACGGGGGCACAGTACGAGTCACGGCGATCCGGATGCGACGCCCTGCCGGATGATCATGAATCCCAGCAGCATGTGTCCTTACCCTCAGACTCGATAAATGTCGCTTTGGGCCTCGGCGAGATGGCGGCGCACCAGATCGACCTAATCTGCGCTTCCATGAACAATTAGATGACATGCATCGGCTGGTTGGCCGGCGGGGCGGCTGGGCTGGTGCGTGTTACCGCATGCGCGGCAGGACCTCCTCAGCTCAGTTGCGTGACTATTGAGTCGCAGGCATTTTCACGTTCGGGCGCCTTGGTGCCCTCGGGAGCTTGAGGAGGTCCCGATGCCCATCATAGGAGGGCTGGATATTCACCGGAGGCAGCTGACCTTCGACTACCTCGACGCCGTGACCGGGCAGGTGCGGCGCGGCCAGGTCGCCCCGGCCGACCGGGAGCACCTGCGCGCCTGGCTGGCGCGGTTCGCCGGCGGTGACGACGTCGCGTTCGCGGTGGAGGCGTGCACCGGGTGGCGGTACGTCGCCGAGGAGCTGGCCGCGGCCGGGATCACGGTGCACCTGGCCGAGCCGGCCGACACCGCCTTCGCCCGCGGCCGCAAGCGGCACGCCAAGACCGACCGGACCGACGCCCGGCACCTGCGGACGCTGCTGGCCGAGGGCCGGCTTCCCGAATGCTGGATCCCGCCGGGCCGCATCCTGGAGTACCGGGCGCTGCTGGAGGCCTACCATGACCTGCGGGCCGAGCACACCGCCTGGACCCAGCGCATCCACGCGGTCCTGTTCCACCAGGGCGTCCCGGCGCTGGGCGAGGGCGCGCTGCGCAGCGAGCAGGGCCTGGCCGCGCTGCGGGAGGCCGCGGCCGCTCACCTGTCGCCGGCCGGGCAGCTGCAGGTCGCCACCGCGCTGGAGGTGGCCGCCGCCCTGGAAGAGCGGCTGCACGCGGTGCGGCACCAGCTGCTGGACGCCGCCCGGCACCTGGCCGGCGCCAAGGTCCTGGCCGCGCGGATCTACGGCGTCGGGCCGGTCACCGCGCTGGCGATGACCTGCTGGCTGGGCGGGGCAGGCAGGTTCTCCTCCTCCCGACAGGCGGTCCGGTTCGCCGGGCTGGACGTCACCGTGCACTCCTCCGACCGCAAGGGACCGCCCGGGAAGCTGTCCCGGCAGGGACCGCCGGTGCTGCGCTGGGCGGTCTACGAGGCCGGCAAGGCCCACGCCCGGTCCTCGGCCCCGGATCACGGCTACTACGCCGCCGTCAAGGACCGCAAAGGCGGCAAGCGGGCCGCCCTGTCCGAGGCCCGCAAGATCCTCCGCCAGGCCTGCCATATCCTGAACGAACTCGGCGACGACGCGCTCACCGCCGCCTGAAACCACCGCCGTGACGACCACCCGTGACCGCCGCCGCGCGGGCACCGCAGCCGAGCTCACCCGATGGGGCACCACCGCGGCCAGCTCCCGCCGATCCGCTGTCAGCTGCTGCCGGCCCGCCCTCAACGGGCCAGGCGGACGGCCTGATTAGACTGAGCGGCCGCATCCCCGCAGGCGGGGACACCCAATCAATCATCATGTCACCGGGGCAGCGCCAAGCCCCGCGGACCCAGGTAAGGCTGGCTGCTCACGCCCCGCCCACGGGGCCAGGCCACGGGCTAAAAGTCACCGCCCCCGCAGAAAGGCCCGGCAACCTGAACTGAACCGCAGAACCGCAACATCCCGAACCAACCAGGGCCCCCGCCCCTTGCCGCCCCGGCATGATCCGCTCACCGGGCGGTCGCGTCAAGGGCGCCTGCGGCGCCGCTCCGCGGGCGCTGCGCGCCCCTGTGACCCGACCGCCCCCCCTCGCAGAACCCGGCAGCTATCAAGGGACAGGGAGCAGACTCAAGCACGCCCCAAACCCCCCGTTGCGGTCCCCGACCGATGCAGGTAAGGCGGATATCGCGTTCCGCTGGCTCCAGACATTCAGCGTTCCCACGAGGACCTGTAACGGACCGTGCGCGTCACCGGTCGCTGTACGACCGTAGAAGCATGTGCGATGTTTGCAAGGACACTCAGCCTCAGCCTGACGACCCTGGGACCCGGTAATGAGCCGCGCTGGCGGTTAGACTGAACACATGACAGCGTGGGAGCGGTTGCAGTTGCTCGTCGGCGGGTTCGGCGAGGAACAGGCTGAGCGTGCCCTGGAACTGCTCAGCCCGCTCATCGGCGCGGATGCGCTGCCGGGCCAGCAGGTACGCCAGCTTCCTGCGTTCGTCGGGATCGGCGACAGCGGGCGCAGCGACATTTCCGAGCATGTCGATGACCTGCTCACCGGAGGCTTCGGCGAGTAGCCTCAAATGCCGTGATCCTCGTCGACACGAATGTCCTGTACGCCCTGGCCGACCGCAGGGACAAGCATCACGCGCGGTGCGCGGACTGGCTCCAGCGCACGCCTGATGTCCTCATGGTCCCCGGCGACGGTCCTAGCCGAGACCTGCTACCTCATCGACAGGACACTGGGGCCGGCGGCCGAGGCGGCCTTCCTGGACAGCGTGGGCACGGGGCCTGACTACACCTTCCAGCTAGTGGAACTCGTCGATTCCGACCTCCGGCGGATGTCAGGCCTCGTACGCCAGTACGCCGACCTCCGGCTCGGCGGCACGGACGCCTCGGTGGTCGCTATCTGCGAGCGGCTCGGGATCGTCACCGTCGCGACAGTGAACTTGCGGGACTTCGCCGCCGTCCGCCCGCGTCACATTCCCGCGTTCATTATCGTCCCCGGACTCAGCTGACCCTTCGCGATTCGGCACCCGCACGCCACGCGGGCGCCCCGGCCTGAAAAGCGGCAAGGAACGCGGATTCCTGGCGCTTGCGGGCGCCAGCGCGTTATGCTCGGTCCATGGCAATTTCCCCGAATCGGGGAAATTTCCCGCGTTCCCGGGTTCAAGTCCCCCCTCGGACACACGTGCCGGCTAATCACGGTGCTAGAGCCGTCGCTCTACCTGGAAGGGCTCCACGTGCTGACCTATCCTGCCATCCTCGACACCTCGCGTGAACTGATTGGTTTCGTGGCCGCGCTGCTGGCCGCCGAACGCCGGACGGCCTGCGCATCGTCGCACTCAGACCCAGCCGCGTTCACCGATTAGCCGCCAGTACTGCCGCGAGGCCTTCTTGCAGATCCTTGACGAAATACTCGGGAACCTCCAGCGACGGGAAATGTCCCCCGGTTTCAGGCGACCTCCATCGAACGATCTGTCGGTACCGCTCCTGTGCCCAGGCGCGTGGACACTTCTCGATGTCGCGGGGATACACACTGATTGCTGACGGGACATCGACCCGAAGTTCGGGGTCGAGCGAGTTGTGGCTTTCGTAGTAAATGCGAGCCGACGATGCGCCGGTCCGCGTCAGCCAGTACAGGGTGACGTCGTCGAGAACGCTGTCTCTGGAAATCGTCTCGAACGGGCTGTCTTCGGTATCTGTCCACTCAGCGAACTTGTCAAGGATCCAGGCGAGAAGCCCGACTGGTGAGTCGACGAGCGAGTAGCCGATGGTCTGCGGTCGGGTCGCCTGCTGCTTCGCGTACGCCGCGTGGTGGCGCCAGAAGTCGCGGGTGTCCTCGGTCCATTTGCGCTCGGTCGCCGTCAGCCCGTCCGTTGTCAATCCGGGCGGTGCCTGCGCCATCGTTGTATGGATGCCGAGAACGTGCGCCGGGAACCTGCCGCCGAGGATTGTGGTGATCACACCTCCCCAGTCGCCGCCGTGGGCTGCGAACTTGGTGTAGCCGAGCCTTTCCATCAGTTCCACCCATGCGGCCGCGATCTTTTCGGTTCCCCACCCGGTGGTGGCCGGCTTGTCGCTGTAGCCGAAGCCTGGCAACGACGGGACCACGACGTGGAACGCTGGCGCGTCTGGATCTTTCGGATCTGCCAGCTCGTCTACTACATCGATGAACTCAGCAATGCTGCCTGGCCAGCCGTGCGTCAAGATCAGAGGAGTGGCATCTGCGCGCGCGGATCGGCGGTGCAGGAAGTGGATTCCCAGATCATCAATGGTCGTGCGGAACTGGCCGATCTGGTTGAGGCGCGCTTCGAACGACCGCCAGTTGTACCCGGTGCGCCAGTAGTTCACGACATCGACGAGGTCGGCGAGAGGAACGCCCTGTCCCCATCGGTGAGGGTCGGGCGCGGCGCGATAGACCGTCTCAGCTTCCGGCAGCCGCGCCGCGGCTAGTCGCGCGCGCAGGTCGTCGAGGTCAGCGTCAGTTGCGTGGGCTTCAAATGCTTGCACGTCCCTGGTTGGCATGAGACCTCCTGGTCATCGTGGAACCGGCTTGGACCTTTCACGAACCGGCTAAGACGGTTCTAGCATGTCTCGATGTCGGCATGCAACCAGCTAAGGTGGTTCCATGAGTCCCCGGTTCCCTGACTTCCGTCTCGGTAAGGTGCTAGCGACCAGTTTCACGGGAACCCTGTCGGAGCGTCATGGCGACGCTGTGGAGCGCATCCCCACGCCGCACCGACTCGTCGACTGGCTGGCGGTGAGTGGCCTCGCCGTGGAGTCCTGCACCACCACCCAGCTTGAACGCGCTTGGGAGCTGAGGGAATCAATTCACGCCGCCGCGACAGCGGCCGCGCGCCGAGACCCTCTCCCTGTGTCTGCTGTCCAGGTCATCAATGACTGCAGCATTCAGGGTCGGGCCGCGGCTATCCTGACGCCCGAGAGCAATCGGCAATGGCGACTCAGCTCGGCTTCCTGCGTAGAAGATGCCCTAAGCGTGATCGCCGCCGACGCGATCAGCATCATCGCAGGCGAACGAGACGGAAAATTGGCCTTGTGCGCATCGCCAACCTGCCAAGCCGCCTTCTTCGACACCAGCCAAAGTCGTACCCGCAGATGGTGTGACATGAACACGTGCGGGAATCGTCAGAAGAAGGCGCGCTTCAATGCCAACAAGCGCAAAACCCCAGATCAATCAGGCACATCCGGTACGTCCACGCGTCTACCCTGAACCCGCCATCTGGGCATCACAATGCCCGACTGTCCGAATCAAACTGCTGAGAAAACGTCACTGAATCCTTTACGTCCCGATGAAGGTGATCGGCGACAAGGGCGACTCCGAAGTGGTGCTCACGATACGCCGCCGCGGGGGGCATGACCGACGACGAGTTCAAAGCGGACGGCGATGCCGCGACCGCCGACCTGGCCAAGCTCAGGCGCGTACTCGAGAGATGAGGGATCTCTGCATGACCGGGTTTGACGGAAGTCCCAGGCGGGCCGTGCACGAGCTACCTCGTGCACGGCCCGCCTCAGTTTCCGAGGGCGTGCTCGTCCCCGGAAACGCCGCCACGGACACGGTTCAGGAAGCACCCATGCCCAGCGCCGTCGTGATGTCCTGGATCGCCTGTGCCTCCGCCGGGCTTACCCGCTTCCCTCCCTCCCGGTGGGCCGCAGCGACCTTGTTGGCCACGGCGAGCACGAAGCGCCGGTAGTCATCGCGCTCCTCGACGGTCGCCTTTTGCTCCAGCAACGCCGTCGCGTCGTTCAGGCAGCCGAGCCCTTGATCCCTGAGCTCCTCGGGATTGTGAACCGTCCCGCCGCGCTCGACACGGGGTTTCTCCGCCACGATCTCGTCGAGGAGCTCACTGACGCCGTGCTCGGCCCGGGCCTCGGCGTAGGCCCTCGACATCGCTATCGTCTCCCGGAACGTCCCTCCGTGCGAGGCCGTGATAACGAGCAAGCCCGCGGCCGGCGGTCCCTCGAGCACTAGCTGCCATTCGCTGGGTGAAAACGCGGCCTTGGTAGTCATGGCACTCTCCTTCGCTCATACCGGCGGATGCGGATCACGCACGAGTATCCCCCTGCTCGCGGCAGCGCACCTCACCCTCAACGGGTAATACGCGAACACGGCCGTGCGACGTCCAGCCAGAGCCCGCCTGCCTGGTTAGAGGACCGGGCTGCTTCCTCCGTCGAGATTGATGGCCGAGCCAGTCACGTAGGAGGAGCGATCTGACAGCAGATAAGCCGCCAGGTCGGCGAACTCTTCGGCCCGGCCAACCCGGCCTAGCGGAATATCGGTATTTATGGCCATCTGCCGGTACAACTCCTCCTCCGACTGCCCCGCCGCGGCGGCGCGGCGGCGCCACTGGCCGCTGGCAACCAGGCCCAGCAGCACGGCGTTGACCCGGATGCCGTCACCGCCAAGGTCCTTAGACGCGGCCTTAGTGATAGCCAGACCAGCGGCACGAGAGGCAGTAGTCGGCAACGACCCGGCGCCGGCGGCCTTGGCCCCTACGTTCAGCACGTTGACGATGGCCCCGCCGCCGGCCGCGACCAGGTGCGGCACCGCCAGGCGGGTGCAGCGAACGGCGGCAAGCACCTTGAGGTTAAGGTCGGCGATCCAGTCGTCGTCGGAGACCTGATCGATCCGTCCCGCGGAGCTCTTGCCCGCGTTGTTCACCAGGCCGTCGACGCGGCCCCAGCGGGCGACCGCCGCATCAACGAAGCGCTCAAGGTCAGCCGGGCGAGTGACGTCGGCCTGCGCGACGAGCGCATCACCCCCGGCGTCACGCAGCCGCTGCTCGCTAGCGGCCAGCCGGCCGGAATCCCGCCCGCAGACCGCGACCCGCGCCCCCTCCTCCACGAGGCGATCCGCGAGCGCCGCCCCGAGCCCGTCGGTCCCGCCAGTGATAAGCACGACCTTGCCATTCAGGTGCAGATCCATCGCACCATTCTGGCCCAGGCAATTGTTAACGGCCGTTCATTCGCCTATTCGAAGGGACGCCGCGCCGCGGCCGCGGGCCGACCTGATCTCGAGGCCAAGCGCCACGGCCGCGAGCACGGCCAGGCCGGCCAGCGGCACCGCGAAGGAGGCCACGTCGGCCGCGAGCTTCACCGTGACGGACGGCCCGGTGAACACCGACAGGTCGATGTCCGGCGCCAGCACCCGGGGCAGCGCGAGGGCGCAGGCCCAGGCGGCCACCGCCGCCGCGATGACGGCGGGCAGCACCTCGAGGGCCACCACCCACGCCCGCTGTCCCTCGCCCAGGCCCATGGTTGCCAGGCGAGCGAGCATCGCTTCCCGTTCCCGGGCGCCGAGCGCGAGCTCGAGGAGCATGACCGCGAGGCCGAAGATCGCGGCGACCACGACCGCGAGCGAGAACAGCGTGAACGCCCCGTGCTGCAATGGCCCGTTGGTCAATGAAGAGAGGATGTCCGAACGGAAGGTGGTGACTCCGCCCGGCAACTCGTGCCGCAGCACCGCGGTAAGGCTGGATCGGTCGATGGACCCGCCGGTTAGCAGCATCTCATTGACGCCGGCCGGCTGCGGCGGCGTGACCGCGGACTTGACCGCGGCCAGCGGCATGATCACGAACGCGCCGCCTGCGGGCAGCGCGGGGGTGCTTGCGATCACGCCGGCTACCCGGACCCGGACCGGCTGGAGGGCCGCCTGCCTGGTGCTGAGGGTGACCGCGCCGCCGCCCAGGCCCGGGGCCCCGAGGAGCGCCGCGGCTTGCGGGGACGCCAGGACGGGCTGGGGCGCCCCCGACTTGCCGGGCGTCGCGAGCAGTCCGGCCGGCACCGGCGGGAACCCAGGGGTGCGGGCGACAAGCTCGGCGTAGCTGGCGGGATCCACGGCAAGGACGTTGATCCGGCTGCCCGCCCTGGTGGTCCAGGATTCGTTCATGACCTCGGCCGCGTGCGTCACGCCGGGCACGGCGGCGACCGCCCGAGCGGCGGCCGGCGAGATGGTAAAGCTCCGCGCCGGGTCCGAGGCGGTTACCGTCGCGTCCGCGCCGGCCGTGCGCCAGGACGCCGCGACCTCGCCGTTGATCACCGCGTCGCGCACCATGCCGGCGAAGGCCGCCACGGTGAGCGCGAGGACAAGGGCGAACACTGGCAGCGCCGGGGTAAGGGCGGCGGTCCGGGACGCCCGCGCGAGGCCGAGGAACACGGGCGCGCGAGAGCTGCGCGCGGCGGCTCGCCGCAGTCCGCGCAGCACCAGCGGGTACAGCCGGAGCACCACGATCACCCCGGGGATGGCCACCAGTACCGGCGCCGAGCTGCTGTAGAAGTTCACGCCCGAGCCGGCTGGCACGCCCTGGTTGCGCAAGACGACGATGCCCGCCACCGACGCGGCCACCAGCGCCGCCTCCATGACCAGCCGGGGCCTGGCCCGCTGGCGACGGGGGACGGCGGCCCGGCGGCGGGGCAGGCGATGCTGCCAGGCCGCGATGAGGGCGGGACCCAGGACCGCGGCGGCCAGCACCGCGAGCGGCGGCCACCAGCCCCCGGCCGATCCGGCGCCCTGCGCGGAACTGGCGCCGGGGACGACGAGGATCGCCAGGACGGCCGCGATCCCGGCCGCCGGGACGCACAGGAGCGCGGCATCGCGTCCCGTGTCGGCGGCGATCTGCCCCAGGGATCCGCCGCGGGCCCTGATCACCGTGATCTCGGTCGACCGGCGCAGCACGACCATCCGCGCGGCCAGCAGCAGCACGGCCAGGCCGGCGACCGTCAGGCTCACGTAGAGCAGCCACAGCAGCGTGTCCACCGACTGCGCGGTCGCAATGAACTGGTTGAGCGAGAACAACATGCCCGAGGACGCGGTCAGCGTGGCGGCGACCGGCGCGACGGGACCGGAGAGCGTCGGTGTATGGGTGCTGATCTTGTCGAGCGCGTCGCTGAGCGGCCGCACCTGCTGGTCGTCGAGCGAACTCACGTCCAGCGGGAACACCCACTCCAGCTGGGGATTGCGCGGGCCGAAGTAAGCCCGCAGCTCGCTGGCCTCGTCCGGCCCGGTTAGCACCGCGCCGGCCCAGAACTGGGTCGGCGGCGTCCCTTCGGCCTGCAGGCGGGCGGCGAGGATACCGGGGTCGATGCCCCAGAACGACGAGTCCGGGTCAGCCGGGACCACGATCCCGGTGACCTGGATGGTGACGTAAGTGACTGTTCCTGTCGCTGCGACCTCGGTGCCGCGGATCGTGAACTCGGAGCCCGCGTGCAGGCCCAGCCTTGCCGCAGTCTGACTGGTCACGACGCCCTCAACCGTCGCGGCCGGGGGCCTGCCGCCCGCCTTGCCGGCGCTGGCCGCGGGTGCGGGGACCGGCGTGGCTACCGGGAGGCGCCCGCTCAGCAGCCGCACGTGCGCCCCGAGCGGCTGCCGTTCGGTTATCTCGACCTTGACCGGCGTGCTGCCGGTGCCGGGCAGGTCACCTTCGATGTAGTGGAACGGGACCGTCATAGCCGACCAGTCGACGCCGGGCGGGGCGAGGCTGACCGGAGTGCGGTTGAAGGCGGTGTACAGCTGGCCGGTGATCGCGTCGATCGTGGCCGGCGTCACGACGGTCGTGGGATCGCCGGTGTTATCGACGAAAGAGATGACGCTTTGCACGTCATGCCAGGCCGCTGAGACGGTGATGGTGCGGGTCGTCTGGTCGGTGGCGGCCACCGCCTGCCGCACCGCCTGGGTCCTGCTGGCGATGGTCTCCCGCGCGCCGGCGGTGGCCGCGAAAACCGCGAGGAATGTGAGCAGCGCCAGCCCGATGTACAGCCCTCTGGGCCGGTAGCGCCGGTTCACGCTGCCTCCGCCGCGCGGAGTTCGGCGGCCGGGTCGGGGCGCCGGAAGACGACGAGCGCGGCGGCCAGGGCGGGAAGCACGGCGACCGCGACCGCGAGCGGGATCGTCTGCGGCAGGTCGAACATCGTGAGCGGCGGCGGGACCGGTGTCTGCGCGGTGGGGCTGAGGGTGACGGCGGGCACCAGCAACCGGGCGACCACCGTGCCGAGGAGCAGGCCGAGCGCGGCCGCGGGAACGGACAGCAGCAGCTTTTCCAGGAACAGCTGCGCGGCCGCGGCCCGCTGGCTGACGCCCAGCGCCGACAGCACGGCGTTTTCTGAGCGCCGCTGCCTGACGTTCGCCGCGATCGAGACCCAGAAGCCAAAGACCGCGAGCAGCGCGGCTGCCCCGGCCATCGCGAGCAGCGCCTGCTGCGGCGCGGCGGACAGCGGGTCCGCGACGGCCGCGGCGGCGAGCGCGGCGCTGCTCCTAACGGTCGCGCCGGGCGGAAGCGCGCGCGTCAGGGACGCGGGCACCTGGCCGTCTGCCGTGGCCAGCCACCACTGCGTGACGGCCGCTGGCGCGCTGCCGTGGCTGACCAGGAACGCCTCGAGGGTGGACAGGTCCATCACCAGCCCGGAGCCCGTAATGGTGGGGAACGCGTTCACCACCGCTACGATTTTCGCTGGCACGGTTGTCGTGCGGTCGACGGTCGTCTGCACGATGCTGCCCACGCCGGTGTTGTTAGCGCTGTCGAACGCCTGGGTCGCGATGGCGGGGACGGCGGCCGCCCGGTCCGGGACGGACAGCGAGACCTGCCCGGCTAGCGGATAGGTGATAACCGGCGACGCGCCCGGGGCGGTCGTCCACAGCCCGTAGCCGGGGCTGAACGTGAGCGTCGCGCCGCCGGGCGACCGCTGCCAGCCGGCCGCCTTCGGCTCGGCTGACTGGCCGTACACGTTGCCGAGGGACAGTTCCGAGCTGAGCTCGGGTGAGCTCGCGACCGCGGTCCACGTACTGGGCGTCGCCCCAGCGACGGTCAGCGTGACGGGAGCTCTTCAGCCGTTTCTCGGGCAGCGTGTAGTTGAGCACGACCTGGCTGAGCCGGAGCGGGTAGGCGGCCTCGGTCCCGCCGAGCGAGGCGGTGAGCACGTGCGGGCGGCCGTCGGCCGGGAACAGCCCCGAGGTGAGCTGAAAGGCGGCGCCGGTCGCGTCGGTGACCGTGAACTGCGCGTACACCGCGCCCAGGGGGGCGCGGCTGAGCGTGACGGTGAACTCAACGGACGGCGGCCTGCCGCTGATGAGCTGGCCGCCGGACGGCGACGAAGGCGTGATCGACGCCAGCAGGGCGGCCGGCGGCAAGCTGGACTGATCGGCCCTGAGCAGGGCGACCTTAGGCGCCTGGGCGGCGTCGATGGCCACCACCGGCGCGGGCGTCGCCTCCTGGACAACCGAGACCGCCATCGCCGCCCGCACGCCGGCTGCCCCGGAGATCGAGGTGGTCGCCCCGGCCGGCACCGGGCTGGCCAGGTTCACCTGCGCGTCCCCGCCGGTCACGTACGCCGCCTGATCGGCGGCGGCCCGGGTCCAGCTCTGGTGCTGGGCGAGCGCCAGCGTGCCGGTGCCGACCGCCATCACCAGCAGCAGCGCGGCGCCGCCCTGGCGCAGCGGCTGGCGGCTGAACTGCCAGCCGGCCAGCGCCGAGGTGAGCCCGCGGCCGGCCGCCGACGCCCGGTCGACGGCCCGGGCCGCGGCGGGCAGCAGCCGTAGCGTGAGCGCCGTGCCGGCCGCCAGGGCGAGCGCGGGGGCAAGCACGAGCACCGGGTCGATAACCGGCGGGCTGCCCGCGGACGTCGAGACGGCCGAATACCGGCGCAGTTGCCAGCACGCCAGTACCGCCAGCGCGACCAGCGCCAAGTCGACGCCGGCCGCCGTCGCGCGGGAGAGCACGGCCCGCCTGCCCTTCTGGACCGATGCGGTGGCCCGGCGAGGCCGCAGTACCGGGTAGAGCAGCGCGCCAATCGACAGCACGGCGATCCCCAGCGCGATCCCCAGCGCGTCCAGCCAGGTGCCCGGGGCGGCCACGCTGATACCGCCGTCCGGGGCGCCGCCGGCCGTACCGGGGCCGTAGAGCGTACTGCCGAGCAGCCGGGCCAGCCAGAGGCCGGCGACCCCGCCGGTCAGCGCGGCGATCAGCGACAGCGGCACCACCTCGGCCGCGGTCAGCCTGGTCAGCTGCCAGCTGGTCGCGCCGCGCGCGGTCAGCAGCGCGGTCTCGCCCTCGCGCTGGGCGGCGAGCAGCCGGGCGGCCGCGAGCAGCGCGGCCACGGTGAGCACCAGGAGCTCGACCGCGCCGATCCCGAGCAGCGACCTGGCGACCGCGAGGTTGTCGCCTGTATCGGCGAGCACGGTTGGCAGGCTGGTGGTCAGGGTGAGGGTGCTGAGCAGGCTCGAGCCGCCCCCGATGGGGATAGCGAACAGGTCGGCGGTGCTGAAGCCGGCCATGTCAGGCTGGGCGACCCAGGTCCCGGTTCCCTCGGCGAGCCGGCCGGGGAACACGCTGGGTGACACGACAAGGGGGCCGTAGGTGGTGTACCCGCCGGCTGCACCGGTCCCGTCGACGGATCCGCTGGCGGGAATCGAGTTCAGCCGCCAGTATGAGGCCTCGCTGGCGGGCGACTGCCGTTCCGCGTAGAGGCCGGTAAGGACAAACGTCACGAGCGCGCCCGTGTCCCGGTCCTGTACCCGGAGCACGTCACCGGGCCGGAGCTTGAGCAGCGCCGCGGTGCTGGCCGGCAGGGCGGCCGGGATCGGCCCGGCCGCCGCCGCGGGGGACTGCCCCGGCCATTTCCCGGTCACCAGTACGGCGTGATCCGTGACGCCTTCAAGCGAAGCGGCCTGCAGCTGGGGAATGTTGCCCGCGGTGATGCTGGCCGGCCTGGCCGGCAACGACCCGGCCAGGAAGCCGAGCGGGTCGGACCAGGTGCCTTGCCAGAAGCTGAACGACACCCCGCGCTAGCCCGGCGGCGATCGATGACCGCAACGCCGCCGAGGTCTGCGCCGGATTGCCGCTCGCGAACGTTCCCGCCGCGGCCACTGTGGTTCCCGGCGCGACGACCAGGTCGTGCCGCACGGCCTGCGGGAGCGCCTGGCCGGCGAACGCGGCGAGCGCCGCGCCGACGGTGGCGGCCACCAGCGTGGTGAGTGCCGCGGCGGCGAGTATCACCCAGTGCGCGGTCATCCGCCGCACCGACAGCCGCCCTCCGACACCCATCACAGGCATCACAATCCCGCATTTCTCAAACCCGGGCAAATCTGACAGGCAACGATTCGTTGCCGGTCTCGCCAGGAAATGGCCGGGCTTCGCCCGGCCGACGCGGAGCTTAACTTGAAGTGCTTCAAGTTTCCGATACTGATCGGGTGGACGAGGACTGGATGACGATCGCCGAGGCCGCGGCTGCGGGTGCTGGCCAAGGAACTCGCTGATGTAGCCGAGGAACTCTCGCGTCGACCAGGGCAGCGCGGCCTGCCCGGCGGTGGGCCGGGGAGCAGCTCAGTGCCATGGCCTGGCCGCCCGCTGCGCCCAGTAGGCGCCGGGGGCTTCGGCCAGGCTGAGCGCCGGAAGCTGGCCGACGGTGAGCGCGGCCAGGTTCTCATCCAGTTGCGCGCGGGTGACGGCGCCGGACAGCACAACCGCTGCCCACGGCTGGGCCAGCGCGGCCGCCAGCGCGATCGCGTCTTCGGTGACCCCCCGCGCCGCCGCCAGCGCGGTCAGCGACGCAGGCGGCCCGCCCGCCGCGGTCAGCCGCCCGTTGGCGACCGCCTCCTTGACCAGGATCGCCCACCCGGCCGCGGCGGCTTCGGCCGCGGCCGGGCCTACCGACGGCTCCAGGAGGTTCCAGGTCACCTCCGCCTCGGTGAACAGCTGCTGACCGTCAACGGTCACCGACATTGCCCGGCGGATCGCTTCCGCCTGATGCGGGCCGCTCGCGCTCAGCCCGATGAGCACGCCCTCGGCGCGCAGCCGGGACAGCGCGGTCAGCAGCGGGGCGTCGGTAAACAGCCCGGAGTCAGGGGTCAGCGAGTGCACTTGGTACAGGGTGAGCCGCTCACCGAGCAGGGCCCGGCTTTCCGCCAGCTGGGCCGTGAACATGGCCAGCGAGTGCTCCTTGACCTCCTGCACGGGAGCGTCGAGGCGCCAGCCGCCGGTATAGCGGTATCCCCACTTCGAGCCGACGATCACGTCATCATGGCCGCGCCCGGCCAGCCAGCCGGCCAGGAACTCCTCCGCCAGGCCGTAGGAACGGGCCGCGTCCACGTACCTGACTCCGGCCGCGTAGGCAGCGTCCAGCATTGACAAGGCCCGGGTCCGCATGCCGGGCACGCTGCGGTCGGGCAGGTCCTCGGCACGGCCGCTAGTGATATACGCCGGGCGGCCCAAAGCGGCCAGCCCCAGACCGATCCGGGAGACCGCCGGCCCCCCGGCGCCGAGCGCCGCCGTCGGCATGCGCATCCGGCTCCCGGAGTCGCTGACCATGACCTCTACCGTACCGGCGGCCCCGGCCCGCCCCGCGGCGACTTCCACCCAGGTTCTTCCGCTGCGCACGCTCGCCGGGCGTTCCGCGACGATGTCCGAGCCCGGCCGCGCGGCGGCGTCCCTGGCCTTCACCAGGATCCACCGGCGCTCGCCCGTCCGGGTCAAGGCGAAGCCCCCGGTCAGCTTGCTGCCGTGCAGGGTGAGCACCAAGTGGCCGGGCTCATCCCGGGTGACCTCAGCGTGTCCCTCATCCCAGATGATCACAGCGCCGCTGCCCCGCGCCTGCCCCTCGTGCACCCCTTCGAACTCGCCGGCCGACAGCTCGTGATCCTCGACCGGGACGGCCAGGCGGCGCACGGCGGGATCGAGTGACGGTCCTTTCGGGACGGCCCAGGAGCGCAGCACCTCGCCGGCCTGGATGCGCAGGTCGAAGTGGAGTGTGGTCGCGTCATGCAACTGCACGACGAATCGCGTGGCAGGCACCAGGCGACAATACCTCCAGCTGTCGGCACGAACCGGGAGCCTCCTGCCCAGCCAGGCTCAGACTCACGGTTGACCTCAGCTTGTATGCGGGCATGATCGCACCGGGGCCCGGCCGA
Organism: uncultured Actinomycetota bacterium; assembly: GCA_963767685.1. Classification (GTDB taxonomy): domain Bacteria; phylum Actinomycetota; class Actinomycetes; order Streptosporangiales; family Streptosporangiaceae; genus Trebonia. The sequence goes on along the minus strand of CAVYEZ010000019.1, from coordinate 318,448 downwards.
GCGGAGGTGGCGGGATTGGAGAACAGGGGCCTGGGCGAGGGCCGGGTCAGCGTGCCGGTGGTCGGGCTGGGTACGTGGCGGCGGCTGGAGGCCGCCGCCGCGGCCGGCCGGCAAGGGGACCTCGTGGGGGCCGCCATCGCGGCCGGCATCCGGGTCATCGACACCTCACCGATGTACGGCGAGGCCGAGCAGCTGCTCTCGGGCGCGCTAAGTGGCCGCCGCGAGCAGGTCTTCGTGGCCGACAAGGTCTGGACTGCCTCCGCGGCCGACGGCGCCGCGCAGCTCTCCCGGGCGGTGAGCTGGTACGGCGGCCGGGTCGACCTGATGCAGATCCACAACCTGGTGGCCTGGCAGGCCCACCTGCCCATGCTCGAGGCCGCCAGGGATCGCGGGACGGTCGGCCTGATCGGCGCCACCCACTACTCGCCCGCCGCCTTCGGCGAGCTCGCCGAGGTCATGCGCACCGGCCGCATCGACGCCATACAGGTGCCTTGCAACCCGGCTCACCGGGAAGTCGAGCAGGCCATCTTGCCGCTGGCCACCGACCTCGGCCTCGGCGTCCTGCTGATGCGCCCGCTCGGCGAGGGCCAGCTCATGCGCCGCCCGCCCAGCCCGGCCGAGCTCGCCCCGCTGCGCCCCTTCGGCGTCACCACCTGGGCCCAGGCCCTGCTCAAATGGGGCCTGAGCGACCCGCGGGTGCACGTCTCCCTGACCGCCACCTCCCAGCCAGGCCGGCTCACCGAGAATGCCGCCGCGGGGTCGCCGCCGTGGTTCGGAGCACAAGAACGGGCCCACGTGGTGCGCCTGGCCACCGCCCGCTAAACCAGCCCGGCAGCCGCCGCCTGCCCGAGCGGGAACCACCCGGCCGGAGCAACCGCCGCGGCCGGCGTCCAGGATCTCCGCGACTGGACCCCTGCCGCAGGCCTGTCAGTCGCCACCCGTGATCGGAAAGCCAGCTCATCGACCATAAGCGAGCGTCCGTCCGCCCCTGCCGACCGTCGTCAATACCAGCAGGAGCGCGTCAAGGCATATGCGGACACGCGGCTGAGAGGCCGCCGACATCGTCAAGCTCTCGGCAGACCCGGTCGAGCCGCAGATGTACGGCGAGCTGGTACAGCACGGGCAAGTGCTCCCGTGGGCCACCGGGCCTACGGCTCCCGCACAGACCGCGTAAGTAACGACGCGCTCCTCAGGAACGGGATGGCGACATCGCAGATCTGCTGGCCGGCCGGCGCGAAGAGCGGTTCGGCCCCTGGCCGGTAGACCTCTCTGGGTGCTCCGGCGCGCCCGCGGCCGGGAGCGGCTACCCAGCGCGCCAGCCGGTCGTAGATCGACCAGATCGCGGGAATCTCGAAATGTGTCCTGGTTACCGAGATAAAGGCTTCCCGGTGCGCGGCCTCGACCCGCCAGGCCAGCTCGGCCGGGTCCCGGGGTGGATGCCTGACCGGGACGCACACTTCGACCGGGCCGTCGCTGTCGGCGGTGACCATGCCGTGGAAGATCACGCAATGCCCGCCCGCTACGCCGCCGCACCGCGCAGCATGAGCGGTGAGCCGGGCGGCAGCTTCCCGGGTCCAGGTCAGCTGACCGATGTAAACGTGCCGCTGCTCGGTAAGCACTATCTGCTGCGCCACGTCCCGTTCGTGGACGGGCAGCTCCCGGGCGGGCATCTCCGACGCGGCCACGCCGGGCCTGAGGGTGGCCAGGATCTGCCGCTGGGCGGTGAACCGCCTTTCCGCCAAAGCCCAGTGCGCGTCGATGATTTCCGCGGCTTCGGCCTGCGACGCGGACACCACCCTGCCAACCTCTGGCAACGGCATGTCCAGCAGGCGCAGCATGACGATCAGGCGCGCGGTGTAGAGCTGACTCTCGTGATATCTGCGGTAGCCGTTCCGCTGGTCAACAGCTACGGGCCGCAGCAACCCCAGGCGCTCGTACAACCGCAGAGCCTTCAGCGACAGCTGGGACCGGCGGGAGAACTCTCCGATCGTCATCTCCGCTGCCGGACCGCCCACACAAGATGTCTACCGCACCGGGAACGCCACGTCGAATACCTCGTCATCTGCCGCGGCGGAGTAGAAATCGGTCCAGTACGTTTCCCGCGGGGCGGCGGCAATCTCCAGGCCCTGGCCCTCGATCCAGTTCTCGATCGCCGCGTAGACGTCACCCACCGCGCCGGACTGCACGGTCCGCTTCAGGACGCGCACGTACGCTTCCCGGTGCGCCGGAATCGTCCGCGTAGCCGCACCATCTGGCGCTGCGCCGTCCGCATGCAGGGGGGTACAGCACTCGACCGCCGTCTCGCCCTCGTTCGGGTTGCCCTCGTAGATCACGATGAAAACCGGCTCGTCGCCGACATGGTCCCGCAGCAGATACGGCTGCTCCGCCGTCCCGGCCGCCATGCTCCCCGCGGTCTTATGCACCCGCGCCATCGCCTCCGGAAGCCACCGCTCCAACGACTGCTGGTCGACCATCCGCTGCTCGGTGACAACGACCTGTGCCGGTACCTCACGCATCCGGACCTCCATGACACACCCTCTCCTGATCCCGCGTACTGACCCTGCCAGGATCAGGCCCGCCCTTAGGGCACGGTCAAGACCTTTCCCCAACGCAGAATCTCGCCTGCCCTCGCGCGGGTCGATGATGGGCCTGTGGCTGAGATGCCCGAAGAGCGGCCAGAGGCCCGGTTTACGGGGGATGATGCCCCACGGCGCGTAGACGAGCTCAAGGAAAGACCAGAGGTCACCGTCAGCGAATGAGGCAAGCCGGGCCGTCAGCACACCCGTCCCGGTACACAACATGCCGCCCGGTCAGGCCACCGCGATCTCACAGAACGCATGACAGCAGGTGAGTAACACTCGATTGTTCCCGGGCTGAACACCTATTTCTATTTCTCCGAGTCCACATCCTCTGTGCCTCACCCCGCACGACGAGCCGTAAAGCTCCTCCCGAAGACGCCTATCGCCGGCTCTGAACGGCTCCACGACGCGCCAGAACGTGCGGGAACTGCCTACAGATCAGGTAATTCTGTACGTCGGCAAGCACTGAGCGCATAGTGGTGAAGTGCCCGGAGCATGTGCGTTTGCCGTAAGCTCGCAACGTGGATGAGGAATGGCGAGTGAGCCTGATCCCCTGTGGCCAGCTGGCTTCCGGGAAGCCGGCTTTCGCTGATTCAGTTTGTGACCTGCTGCGCAGCCGCGCAGGTGAGGATGTCTCCGTTACCGCGGGAAAGACGGGCGTGTTTTTGTACGCTGCCACGGCGGGTGCCGCCGCGACCGCGGAGGCCATGGCGCGGGACGTGTTCGCCCAGCAGGGCCTGGGCGCGGACATCCGGCTGGACCGGTGGGACCCGTCTCGCGAGGCCTGGCTGCCGTCTGGTGATGCGGCTGCCGCTGAGCTGCCGTCAGGGCAGGAGCCTGACCCCGGCCGCAGGCGCCTGCGCGCGGTCGGCGCGGTCGTCACGGCCATCTTCGACGGTCTCGGCAACGCCGACTTTTAAGCCCGGGCCAGCTCCCGGCAAACGGGTCAGTCCACCTTCTCATCAGCATCGAGGTCAGTCATGTCGTCCCAGGCAAGAAGGCCAGTGGACGCGGGCCTGGCTGAAAACCGAACCAGTGCGCCAGCAGGCCAGCTCGCATGGAAGGGCCCGGGCCGGGTAGCAGGCGCCCGACCTGCTATCGCACAGCGGCTTAAGGACGGCATCATGGCACTATTCCGGAGAGCACCGCGGGCTGCGCGCGCAGACAGGAAGCCGAGCCTGGCCGAGCGCCGCGCCGCCGCGCGCACCGCTCGGGCCGAGGCCAAACTGGCGCGAACTGAGCAGCAGATCCACGAGCTCGCCGACGGCGTCCGCCGCGACCTGCGGGGCTGGTCCAGGCGAGGCTAGCCGGGCGGATCGCCGCGGGTCAGTCCGAGCGGGTCAGCATGAACACCGGAATCCGCCGCGTGGTCCTGGCCTGGTAGTCGCCGATCGAGGGGTACTGAGCGACCAGCTTCGGCCACAGGTCGGCGCGCGCGGTGTCGTCCAGTTCCTCGGCCAGTGCGGTGAACGTCTGGGTACCTACCTCGACCGTGATCCTGGGGTTGGCATTTCGATCGCGACCCAGGGCAGCTCGCGGCGCTGGCGCGCCAGCTCGTCCCCCATCCGGGTGTGCTCCTTCTCGCGCTGGAGCAACTCGTCGCGAGCGGCCTGCCACTCCTCACGGCCGGCAACCTTGTGATCCGTCATCGGGTCTTGCCTCCTTTCCTGTTGGCTACGCCGCGGCGGGCCCGGCCGGGACGAACGCCGCATTCTCGCGCTCGAGCGCCTTGACCGCCCCGCTGCGCCAGCTGTCGGCCAGGGACCGTCCTTCCTCGTCGAGAATGTCGGCCGCGCGATGGTCCCGGCCTCGCTCCGAGGAACGAACCTGCTTCCGGTTCGGGTCATCGTCTCCTCCTCAGGGAGGAGCCTCTGGGCGTCGGGGCGCCTGGTTCCCTCCCTTCGGCTGACGCGGGCCGGCCCGGGCGGATCCTAGCGTCGTTGACATGAACGAAGGCAGCATCATTGAGGCGCTATCACTGACGAAGGTTTACGGCGGTAAGGCCGCGGTCGACGGGATCGACTTTCAGGTCAAGCCCGGGGTGGTCACCGGGTTCCTCGGGCCGAACGGCGCCGGCAAGTCGACGACCATGCGGATGATCCTCGGGCTCGACCGGCCGACCTCGGGGACGGTGACCGTCGGCGGGCGCGGCTATCAGGGCCAGGTGTGGCCGCTGCCCGAGGTCGGCGCCCTGCTGGACGCGCGCGCCGTGCACCCCGGCCGCTCGGCCTACGACCACCTGCTCAGCCTTGCCGTGGCCAACGGCATTGCCCGCGCGCGGGTCGATGAGGTGCTCGATCTGGTGGGACTGACGTCGGTGGCGCGCAAGCGGGCCGGCGGCTTCTCGCTGGGCATGTTTCAGCGGCTCGGCATCGCGGCGGCGCTGCTCGGCGATCCGGGGACGCTGATGTTCGATGAGCCGGTCAACGGGCTCGACCCGGAGGGCATCATCTGGATCAGGACGCTCATCCGCTCTTTGGCCGCGGAGGGCCGCACGGTCCTGGTCTCCAGCCACCTGATGAGCGAGATGGCCCTGACCGCAGACCATCTGCTGGTCATCGGCCGCGGCCGGATGATCGCGGACATGCCGCTATCGGAGCTGACGGCCCGGTACTCCGGCGACCGGGTCGAGGTCCGGTCCGCTGACCCGCAATCGATGGCCGCGGACCTGCGCGACGCCGGCGCCCAGGTCACCCTGGAGCCGGACGGGACCCTCGGCGTGGTCGGGCTCGGGTCGAGGAAGATCGGCGAGCTGGCCGCTGCGCGCGGTCACGTGCTGTACCAGTTGCACGACGTGAAGGCGTCGCTTGAGGAGGCTTACTTCCGGCTGACCGGTGAGAGCGTCGAGTACCGGGCCACGGCCCCCGTGGTGCCCGTGGGCACGGTGGCGTCGTGAGCGCGCGGGCGGCCACCGTCTCGCGCCGGGGCATCCGGCTGGATTCCCGCCTGCGGGCCACCGCGAGCAGCGAGTGGATCAAGTTCCGCTCGGTCCGTTCTGGCCCGTTCGCCCTGGTGGCCACCGCGCTGATCGTGGTGGTGGGCGCCTGGCTGCTTGGCGACGCTAACCGCGGCAGCTACCTGGCCGCGTCGCCGGCCGGCCAGGCCGCGTTCGACCCCGTCTACACGGTCTTGCAGGGGATCGAGCTCGCCCAGCTGTTCGTCGGCGCGCTCGGCGTGATGACCGTGACCGGCGAGTACACCAGCGGCCTGATCCGCGAAACGTTCGTGGCCACGCCGCAGCGCGCCCAGGTGCTGGCGATGAAGGCACTGGTGTTCACGGCGGTCGTGTGGGCCTGCGGCACGGCGATGTCGTTCGCGGCGTTCTTCCTCGGGCAGAGCGTGCTCTCTCCGGCCAAGCACGCCGGGATCGGTGATCCGGGCGTGCTGACGGCGGTGTTCGGCGCCGGCCTGTACCTCACCCTCATCGGCCTGCTCGGCCTGTTCATCGGTGTCCTCGTGCGGCGCACGCCTGCCGCCCTGGCCGCGCTGTTCGGGCTCCTGGCCGTCCTTCCGATCGTGTTCATCGAGATCCCGGGCAAGGTCAGTAAGAACCTGGGCGAATACCTGCCGGACGCCGGCGAGCAGGCCTACCAGCTGGTGCACAGCGGCGCCTACACCCTCGGGCCCTGGCCGGGGCTCGGTGTCCTTGCCGCCTACGCCGCGGTCGCCGCGGTCGCCGCGGTCGCCGTCATCGTAAGGAGGGACGCGTAATGCCCCGAACGATAGCCGCCGCGGGTGCGGGCGCCACGCCCGTCCCGCTCGCCCCGCCCGCCGCCTACCGCCGGGCGGGGGCCGCGCTGGCCGCCGAGTGGATCAAGCTGCGGTCGCTGCGTTCCATGCTCCTGACGCCGCTGCTTGGCGCGGTCGCGTTCATCGGGCTGGCCGACCTGGCGGTCAAGAACAACGCGGCGGGCTGGGCGCGCCTCGACGCCGTGCAGAAGGCCCGGTTCGATCCGCTCAGCCTCAACTTCAACTTCGTGATTATCGGCATTCTCCTGTTCGGCGTGCTCGGCGCGCTTGTCGTCACGAACGAGTACGGCAGCGGCCTGATCCGCACGACCCTCGCGGCGACGCCGCAGCGCGGCCTGGTCCTGGCCGCGAAGGCGGTCCTGGCCGGCCTGCTCTCGTTCGCGCTGGCGGCGGTGATCGTTTTCACGGCGTTCCTTACCGGTCAGGCCATACTCGCCGGTTATCACGCGCCCTACGTCTCGCTTGCTGATCACAACGTGGCGGGCCACCTGCTGGGTACGGCCTGCTACATGACGGCGGCCGGCCTGATCGGCTTGTTCACCGGCGTCCTGGTGCGCAGCGCCGCGGCGGCGGTCACCGGCATGTTCGGGCTCCTGCTGGTGCTGCCGGTGCTGGCCGACCGGATCACGCCGGATCTCGTGACGCGGCATACCGTGCCGTATCTCCCCGCGAACCTCGGCGACGAGATGATCCACCATCACGCGGGCCTCAGCCCTGGTGTCGCGGCAGCCGGGCTCGCGGCCTGGGTCCTCGTCCTGGCTGCCGCCGCGGCATTTTCGCTGCGCGGCCGCGACGCCTGACGGGCCGGGCGCCGGCGATCGAGGCATGATGGTGGCTGTGATGGCGTGGAGACCGGGCCGGCTGGCCGTGGACGCGGCCGTCAGTGTGGCCGCGGCGCTCGTCACCGCCGCCGGGTCCTGGGACAGGGTCGCCCCGTGGCTGCCCCACCCGGTCATCGTGCCGCTCGCCGTCGGGCAGGGACTTCTCCTGCTCGCCCGGCGGCGGGCGCCGGCCGCGGTGCTCGCCGCGGTGACGCCGCTCGGCGTGTTCATGCTCGCCGTCGGCTATCCGGCCGTCGCGGCCAGCGCCGGCCCGTACTGCGCCGCCTACGCCCTCGGCTTCTACGGGCGCGGCGGCGAGGGGGCTGAGCGCGCCCGGACACTGCTGGGCGCAGCCGCCGTGCTGGCCGCCGCCTCCGCACTGGCCGTGGCGGCCGCGACGCCGGACGCGCGCAACCCGAGCGGAGCCTGGGGCCCGTTCACCCTCGGGGCGCTGGTCGCCGCCTGCTGGGTGCTGGGGTACGCGCTCCGCACCCGGCGCGACTACCTCCGCACCCGGCGCGACTACGTGGCGGAGCTGAGGGACCGCGCGGCGCGGCTCGAGACGGAGGAGGGCGAGCGCGCGGCGCGGGCGGTCATGGACGAACGGCTGCGCATCGCCCGCGAGCTGCACGACGTCATCGGCCACTCGATCAGCCTGATCGCGATCCAGTCGGAGGCGGCGGCCCGCTCGGCCCGGTCCAACCCGGACGCGGTCCCGGCCTTCTTGAGCGGGATCTCGGCCGCGAGCCGGCAGGCGCTCGCGGAGATGCGCGGCCTGCTGACCGTGCTGCGCCCGGACGCCGAGGCAGAGCTGAGCCCGCAGCCCGGGCTCGCGCAGGTGGGCGAGCTCGTCGCGAGCCTGCGCGCGGGCGGACTGGAGACACGCCTCGAGGCCGAGCCGGTGCACCTGCCGCCCGGGATAGCACTGGCGGTCTACCGGATCGTGCAGGAGTCGCTGACCAACGTGCTCAGGCACGCCGGGGCCGGCGCGAAGGCCGGCGTCACCATCATCGGAAGCGGGGGAACGGTGCGGGTCTCGGTCCACGACGACGGCGCGGGACCCAGCGGCCAGGCCTCGAGCACGGCCCACGGGATCGTCGGGATGCGCGAGCGGGTAGCCGCCTACGGCGGGACCCTGCGTACCGGTGCCCGGCCGGGCGGCGGGTTCGCGGTCGAGGCGTCGATCCCGCTGCCCGAGCAGGAGGCGCCGTGAACATCACCGTCCTGATCGCCGACGACCAGGCGCTGATCCGCTCGGGCCTGCGCGCCATCATCGAGTCCGAGCCGGGCATGGAGGTCGTCGGCGAGGCCGGCGACGGCGCGGGCGCGGTCGAGGCGGTGCGGCGGCTGCGCCCGCACGTGGCGTTGATGGACATCAGGATGCCGCGCCTGGACGGCGTCGCGGCCACCAGGGCGCTGCTGCGCGGCGCCGTCCCCGTGCCCACCAAGATCCTCATCTTGACCACGTTCCACCTCGACGCGTACGTCACCGAGTCCCTGAGAGCCGGCGCATCCGGCTTCCTGCTGAAGGAGGCGACCGCCGACCAGCTGATCGAGGCGGTCCGGGTGATCGCCGCGGGCGAGGCCATCCTCGCGCCGTCGGTCACCCGGCGACTGCTGGAGAGGATGGCCGAGGACTCGGGCACGACCGGGGACGGCGGGCGGCAGATCAGGGACCTGCTGTCCGCGCGCGAGGCCGACGTGCTGCTGCTGGTCGCCCGCGGACTGTCGAACGCCGAGATCGGCGCGAAGCTCCACCTGGCCGAGACCACGGTGAAAAGCCACGTGCAGAGCATGCTGGGCAAGCTCGGCGTGCGCGATCGCCTTCAGGCCGCGGTCGCCGCGTACGACGCGGGGCTAGTGCGGCCGCACGGCTCCTGACCGCTGGCGGCAGCGGTCAGGACTCCGGTAAGACCGTCGGCTTGACGGTGGCCGGCTGGCCGGGGAGGATCTCGGACTCAGGCGTGGGCTGCCGGGCGAGCCTGCTTGGCCACCAGACCCATCGGCCCAGGTCCAGGTTCAGCGCGGTCACCAGCACCGAGCGGACCACGATGGTGTCGAGGAGCACCCCGAACGCCACGGCGAAGCCGAGCTCGGTGAGGAACGTGACCGGCAGGGTGCCGAGCACCGCGAACGTGCCGGCTAGCACGCAGCCCGCCGAGGTGATCACCCCGCCGGTCGCGGCCAGGCCGGTCAGCGCGCCGCAGCGGGGGCCTTGGCGCTGGGCCTCCTCGCGCACCCGGGTCATCAGGAAGATGTTGTAGTCGATGCCCAGGGCGACGAGGAACACGAACACGAACAGCGGGAACGAGGTATCGGCGCCACCGAAGTTGAACGCGTTGTCGAAGAACAGGGCGCTCACCCCGAGGGCGGCCCCGAACGACAGCACGACCGTGGCGATGAGCATCACCGGCGCGACGAGAGCCCGCAGCAGCAGCATGAGGATGACGAAGACGACGGCGAGGATGATCGGGATGATCAGGTTCCGGTCGTGCGCGGTCGCCCGCTGGACGTCCAGGTTGACCGCGGTGTTGCCGCCGACTATCGCGTCGGCGCCCGGGACCGCGTGGACGGCCGCCCGCGCGCGGTCGATGGTGTCGTACGCGGCCTGACTGTCGGGCGCGGAAGTCAGCGTGGCCTCGATGTAAGCGTGCCCGGCGAGCGTGACCGGGTGCGTCACCGCGGTGAGGCCATTGACCGACCGGAGCGCGGCCGCCACTTGCGGCCCCGAGCCCTGGTTGCCGAACACCTCGACCGGCTGGCCCGCGCCGCCCGGGAAGTGCTGGTCAAGCACGGCCTGCCCGGTCACAGAATCCGGCTGGCCGCGGAACGACTGGGCGCTGGTCAGCCCGTTGGCATGCAGGCCGGCCACGCCGGCCGTCATCGCGCCGAGCACGATGACGGTGCCAATCCAGACGACCCGGGGGCGAACGGCGATGCCCCGGCCCACGCGCGCCCAAAAGCCGCGGGTTGTCGGCTCAGTGGACCCGTAGGCGGGCTTGACCGGCCAGAAGACCCAGCGACCGGTGATCACCAGCAGCGTCGGCAGCAGCGTCATCATCGCGAGCAGCGCGACCGCGACGCCGATAGCCAGGACCGGTCCCAGGCTCTTGGTGGAGTTCAGTTCGGCGAGTGACAGCGTCAGCAGGCTCAGGATCACCGTGCCGCCGCTCGCCACGACCGCCGGCCCGGCGCGGCGCAGCGCGACCGCCATCGCGGCGTGCCTGTCATCGCGGCGCCGCAACTCCTCCCGGTAGCGGGCGGTAAGCAGCAGCGCGTAGTCCGTGCCCGCGCCGAACACCAGCACGTCCAGGATGCCCGCGCTCTGCGCGTTGACGGTCAGCCCGTGCTCGGCCAGCAGGTAAATGATGCCCTGGGCGGTGGCCAGCGACACGCCCGCGGCGATCACCGGCAGCAGCCACAGCACCGGGCTGCGGTAGGTGATCAGCAGGATGACGATGACGACGGCAAGCGCCGCGAACAGCAGCGTGCCGTCGATGCCCTTGAAGGCGTTGCTCGAGTCGGCGGCGGTGCCCAGCGGCCCCGCGATGTGCACCGCCAGTCCGTCGGCGCCCGCGGAAGCGATGGCCCGCAGCGAATCGGCGGCGGGCGCGGCCGCGTTCCAGCCCTTGCTGCCCAGGTCGACGGGCACGATCGTCTCGATCGCCTTCCCGTCGGCGGACGGGATCGGCCCGGTGACCTGGCCATGAAGGACGCCGGAGACGGTGGCGAACTTCGCGGCGTCGCCGGCCGCCTTCGCCTTGTCCGCGGCGGTCACGCCGGACGGCCGGTCGTAGACGACAACCGCCGGGTACACGTTGGGCGAGACGGCCTGTGACCGCAGGTTGAGTACCTGCGTGGACTCGGCCCGCGGCGGCAGCCAGGACGAGGCGTCGTTCTTCTCCGCGCCGGTCAGCTTCCCCGACAGCGGCCCGAGGACCACCACCAGCACGAGCCAGAACACCAGCACGAGCCACTTAGTCCGGCGCCCAGCCGGCAGATTCAGCATTGACCGCAATACGCCCATAACCGGTCCTCCCGTCCCGTTGTCACAAAATCAGGACTCCGCCGCGCGCCGAGGATCATCGGATTGCGGGCCGCCAATTTAAACCCGCGTCAAGAACCCCCGAGCAACGCCCCCGCGCGCTACGCCACCAGCGGCACAGCGTCAACGCGCCACGCCGCGCGATCCATTTCCATACTGCGGGGTGTCCGGCCCCGGCGCCAAATGAATTCTTCCGGCCGTCGATTCATTTAGTACGCAAAAACCAAATAAATCGTCGGCCGAACGGCTGCCACTCGCTGCCTCCATCCGCGCCGGTTTCTCTAGGGCTTCTCTACGGCCGATTCTCTGGGTGTCCTCGTCTTCTCAGCTCGCGGGCGGCGGCGGCGATCCTGACCTGGAGATCGGTTGCCGGCCGCGGGCGGAGCGCGTCGCCGTGGATTTTCGCGCCCTGAGGCCTGGCTGCCGCGCGGGCCGCGGCGTCCTGGATGAGTGCGAACCGGTCCGGAGCGGACCGCGGTGCAGCGCGCGTGAGGAGTTCTCCGAGATCATGCGCCCGCGCCACGCGTGTTCCCAGGTAGCGCGGGCGCCCGGCGCTAGCGACCCGGGCAAGCAGGCCGTGGTGCCATCGAGGCCGGTTGAGCGCGTCGGGAGCGAAGCGCAGCAGGATCGTCTTGATGATCGAGGTGTGGTCGAAGAGTGTCGTTGATACCGAGCCGGGCTCGATCCACGGTGAGACGATCAGCGCCGGCACCCGCACGCCGTATCGCCCGAACATCCGCTGGTCGTCGTCAGCGGCGGCGGGCGGCGGAACGTGATCGTAGAAGCCGCCGTGCTCGTCGTAGAAGATGATCAGCATCGTCTTCTCCCACTGCGGGCCGGTGGCCAGCGCGTGGTAGACGGCGAGCACGAGTTCCTGACCGTCCTTGATGTCCGCTGGCGCGTGGTCGTCGTTGGGCTGGAACCCGATGGGGTTGAAGTTGCTGAAATTCGGGTCGATCCAGGAGACCGACGGGAGCGTGCCCAGGGTCGCGTCCTCGAGGAAGCTCGCCGCCAGGATGTCCATCCTGATCTCGAGCCCGGCCTTCCAGTTCAGGTTCTCCCGGCTGAAGAACGCGAAGCGGTCGTGGTGCCCGAGGGCGTAGCGGGCGTCGGCGAGACGCAGGGTGCCCACCTCGAAGGAATACCAGCGCCACGTGACGCCGCGGGCATCGAGGTGCCGCACGAACGACGGCTGGTTGTACATCGGCGGGCGGTTTTGTGGCAGGTCATCGCGGCTGCGCGCGGCGCTGCCGGAAATCGCGTAGAGGCGGTTGGGCCAGGTCGCACCGGGAACCGAGCTGAACCAGTGATCGCAGACGGCGAACTCTCTGGCGAGGTGATCGTAGACCGGGACGTCGGCGGCGTTGTAATAGCCCATCACGCGGCCCGGATCCCCGTCCCGCACCTCGCGGCGGGACAGGGTCTCGGCGAAGCTCGCGACGAAACCGTTCATTTTGCCGCCACCGACCTGCAGGTCGACGGAGCGGGCGGAGTGATCGGGGTCGTCCGGGATCGCCGTGGTCTCAAGGTGCCGGACCGGATAGCGGCGTCCGTCGTGGTCGTTGACGAATTCTTTCCGCAGGCCGTCGATGTCGTCGCGCCCGCCCTCAAGCGACAGGTACCCGAGCATGTGATCAAACGAGCGGTTCTCGAGCATCAGGACAACGATGTGGTCGATCTTCGCCAGGTTGACCATGCCGGTGTCTTGAGCCACCACACCCCCAACTGAAAATCGGCGTTAGTCGGACGAGGCTACGGTGCTTGGCTGCCCAGCGTTTTCTGGCGCGGGCGTCCCGCTTGCGGATGCCGGCCCAGTGGCTCCGGCCGGCCGGCGAGGGATGAGGAGCGCGATGACCAGGCCGATCAAGGTGATGACGAGCATCATGGTGAGGGCCACGGCGAAAGGCCTGCCTTCTGGCAGCTTGACCGCGACCAGGACCGAGCCGACCACGGCGGTACCGAGCGAGGAGCCCAGGTTGGAGACGCTGCGGGACAGGCCGGAGATCTCGCCCTGGTCCGCCTCAGGGAAGCTGGACTGGACCACGTTGACCGACGAGGTCAGCATGGTGCCGACCCCGGCGCCGAACAGCAGCAGACCGGGTATCCACCGCCAGATGCCCGCGTGCGCCCGCACCAGGACCAGCAGCAGGATCATGCCGATGGCGGCCACCAGGAACCCGGCGATGATCAGCCATCGTTGCGGGTGCCGCCGGGCGAACCGCCCGGCGGCGGCCGAGGCGGCCAGGATCCCGATCGTGGCCGGGGTGAGGATCAGGCCGGTCTGGATCGGACTGTAGTGGTTGACCTCCTGCAAGTAGACGGAGACGGCGAAGAAGGATCCCTGCAGGATCAGCCACTGGATGGTCTGGGTGCCCAGCCCCAGGTTGGCAACCTTGTTGCGGAACAGCCGGAGCGGCAGGAGCACGGCCCGGCCCCGTTTCTCGCTGGACCGGACGTGCAGGAAGAACCACAGCAGGAACAGCGCGCCGATCGCCACGTAGAGCCACACCGGGGATATGGAGCCCTTCGGAATCACCACGGTGCTGCCGACGGCGAAGTCCTGGCGTGACTTGCCGAAGCCGTAGGTCCGCGACTGCAGCAGCCCGAGCACGACGAAGAAGAGGCCGGCCGCGGACAGTACCGCTCCGGTCAGGTCGAACCGCGGCGCGGGCCCGGACCGGGCCGGGTCGGTGATCTTTCGAGCGAGCACGATGATCCAGGCAACGACCAGGACCTGCAGGCCGAACGAGGCCCGCCAGCTGATCGCGCTGGTCAGCAAACCGCCGATCAGCGGGCCGGCGGCGGCGCCGAGGCCGCCGGCGCCGCTGACCACCCCGAAGTACCGGGCGCGCGACTTGACGTCGGGGAAAGTCACGGTGACCAAGATGTAGATGGGCGGAATCATCAGCGCCGAGCCCACGCCTTCCAGCAGCGAATAGCCCACCACTAGCAGGAGCAGTCCCTGCGACAGCGCCGCCAGCAGTCCGCCGACGGCGTAGATCCCGAGGCCGAGCACGAAGCACCGTTTGCGGCCCCAGATGTCGCTCAGCTTGCTGCCAGGAATCATCAGCGCCGCCATCGTCAGGGTGAACAGCGTGATCGCCGTTTGCACCCCGCTCACCGTCGTGCTGAGATCCTTGGCGATGGCGCCGATGGCCACGTTCATGTTCGTGGCCGCGTAGCTGGCGATGAACTGCGCCAGCGCCAGCGGCAGGATCATCGACCGCGCGGACGCGCGCGGTCTGGACGGGCTTTCCGTCATGGCAGGCCCATATTGTTGGCGTCCTAGACTTCGCTGATGGCTTCGGCTTTGCCGTCGTTGACGGCGGCCTGGAACGCGGCGTAGTCAAGCTCGTTCTGGTCGGCGTAGGTTTCGGCGAAGTCGGCGATGGCATTATCGAACTTGCCGGAGCCGCCGAGGTAGGCGGCCAGGGCGATGCGGTCGCCGGAGCGAGCGTGGGCCCGGGCCAGGGTCCACCCGCACAGCCGGGCGTACTGCGTCATGCCGACGGGGAGCATCAACTCGATGGGGACGGAGAATTTCCAGTCCCGCAGCTGCCGGACGTAGAAGTCACGGTCGGCGCCGTCGGGGGCGGCGATGCGGGTCCAGCCGAGGAAGATATCGCTCTGGGCCTGCATCAGGTGCTGTCCGGCGACCACGCGCTCGCCCTCGTTCTTGTACTGGCTGCGGCCGGCGTACTCCGCCAGAACTGACTCCTGGGCCTCCTTGGCCTGCAGGACCAGCGGTTCGACGCCGTCGGCGGCGTCCATCAGCGCGATCCAGGCGCGGGTGCCGACGCTGCCGACGCCGACGACCTTGCGGGCCACGTGCACCAGGGTGAACTCGTTGAGCAGGTGCCGCCGGTCGGTCTGCAGGGTCCGCCGGTACTTGCTGAGGACAGTGCGGAGCTGCTCGTAGATCGCGTCGGCCTGTATATCCGCGAAGACTTCCTCGATCGGGACGATCGTCGGCGGGTCGCTGATGATCCGCCGCTGCCCGTCGACCTCGGCGGTGAGCTTGGCCAGCGCGGAGGTGCTGTCCTTGGTGTGGGCCTTGGCCAGCAGCTTCTCGAACGCCTTGAGCCTCTTCGCCTTGATCTCGGACCGGAGCTCGCGGATGGCCGGCTCCACGTCCAGGTGCGCGTACCACACGTCAAGGAAGGGCTGCCCGGCAAATCCCCGCATCGCGGTGCGGTAGCCTTCGGCCGCCGCCAGGGCCATCTTGCGACAGGCCTTGGCGGTGAACCCGTTGTCGCGCCCGGCCACGGTCAGGCTCGCGGCCAGCCGCTTGACATCCCACTCGAACGGACCGGGCAGGGTCTCGTCGAAGTCGTTGACGTCGAAGACCAGGTTCCGCTCCGGCGAGGCGAACGCGCCGAAGTTCGACAGGTGGGCGTCACCGCACAGCTGCACCCGCAGCCCCGAGGCAGGGGTGCCGGCCAGGTCCGCGGCCATCGGCAGCGCCGCGCCCCGGTAGAAGGTGAACGGCGACACCAGCATCCGCCCGTGCCGGACTGGGACCAGTTCCGGCACCCGCGACGCCGCCTGGCCGAGCAGCAGCCCGATCGGGTCCCGCCCCCGGCCCGGCCGGAACTCCGCGTGCGATTCGAGCGGGGCGACCGCCCTGGCATCCTTTCCCCGCGCCGCCCGGTCCGCCCGGCTCAGCTGTTCTGCGGCCCCGGCCCGGGCCGACTGCCGCGGAATTACTGGCGCACCCGGCCTCGCCGCCGTGGCACGCTCGGTTGTCACCGTCATGGCATCTCCTCGGAAATCCACCACGGGTATCTCCCTGGTGCTGGCCCAGCCAAGCACCGCCGCCCGGTAATGGCATCACCCGAACGAGATGAACCTGGCACCAGCCGTTGCCGGAGAACATCAGACAGGCGGCGCTCGGGTGGCGCGAGCGCGGCCTGTCGTCCTCCGCAATCAGGAACGGGGGCGTCGAAGGGTCAGGAAGACGCCCGGAGCGCGTCCGTCAGCAATGCGGCCAGCGCATCGAGCTGCACGTCGGCCGAGGAGGTGACCTCCTCGTCCGACCCGTCGAGCGCCCGGGCGGCCAGCCCCGCCTTGCTGTCGATCAGCTCGGCGATCCGGGTATCGATGGTCTGCGCGGCGATGATGCGCCAGGCGGTCACTGGTTCGGTTTGCCCGATGCGGTGGCTGCGATCGATGGCCTGGGTCTGCTCCGCGTTCGTCCAGGACAGCTCGGCCAGCACGATGTTCGATGCGACTTGCAGGTTGAGGCCCACCCCGGCCGCGGTCAGCGAGCACACCGCGACCGCGACGTCGGGGTTGTTCACGAAGGCATCAATGTTCGCCTGCCGGGCCGTGGGCCTCTGGTCGCCGCGGATCGACGAGAAGCGCACCCCCTGGCGGGCGAAGGCCTCTTCGGCCGCGTCCATCACGTCGATGTGCTTGGCGAAGAAGACGACCTTGCCGGTGCTGCGGGCCAGCTGAGCCGCGTAGTCGGCGGCCAGCTCGGCCTTCGCCTGGCCGATGCGCCGCATCATGGTGAACACGTTCTCGCCGGACTTCCTGGTCGTCGCGTCCTTCAGCTCCGACCGGGCCACCCGGCGGACCAGGTCCTCGTCTATGCCTTCGGCGGTGGCGTCGGCGGACCGGTTCGCGAGGGCCTTCTCGTACTGCGCCACCATCCGGCTGACCAGGCTCCGCTCGGCGGCCCGGATCGACCGGCCGGCCCGTCCGTCCAGTTCGACGGGGAGGTCGGCGATGCGGCGGGCGGGGATGTCGGCGGCCACGTCGACCTTGCGCCGGCGGACGACGCCAAGGTCGATCACGCACTGGCGCGCCGCCGGGTAGAAGCTCCGGTCGGCGGGCGTCAGGCCGGTGTCCTCGAGGGCGTCCGCCAGTGCGCCGAGTGGCTTGCTCTCGTCGATCCAGCCGAGGAACTGCCAGATCGCCCGGAAGTCGTCAATGTCGTTGATCAGCGGGGTGCCGGTCAGCGCCATCAGCAGGGGCCGCACCGTACGGGACCGGATGCGCTCGGACAGCGCGAGGACGTGCTGTGAGCGCTGCGAGGTCTTGTTCTTGATGAAGTGAGCCTCGTCGACGACCATGCCGCGGAAGCCGAAGTCGCCGAGCCACCCCCGGTGGCGGTCGAGCACCTCGTAGTTGAGCACGACGATGTCGGCGAAGCCGTCGGCGGTCTCGCCGTCGCCCTGCACCACGGTGGCCGGGCGGTGCGGCGTCCAGCGGGCCGCCTCACGGGCCCAGTTGGTCTTGACGACGCTCGGCACGACGACGAGCAGCGGGTAGGCGTTCGCCGCTTCCGCGGCCAGCAGCGCCTGAGCCGTCTTGCCCAGGCCCGGCTCGTCGGCCAGCAGGAAGGTGCGGTGACCGGCCGCGGCCGCGGCGACCACCCGCCCCTGGTGCGGCATCAGTTCCAGGCCCGCCGGGGTGAACCGGGCCGTCGGCACCGGGAGCGCCATGCAGGCCGGGGCTCCCCCGCCGGCGCGCTCGAAGGAATTCAGCAGCGGGCTGAGCAGTTCCCAGTCGGCCAGGCGGCGCGGACGGGAGGTGCGCTGCGGAGCGGCGGAGAAGTCGGGGGCGAGGAAGGGATTCGCCAGCTGCCGGGAGATCACCGTCTGCGGCACAACCCGAGACTCCGGCTCAGCGGGAGCGGTCGCGCTCGGCGCCGGCGTGATCTCTTCTGGCGCCGACTCGATGCCGAGGTCCTGCTCCATCTGCCGCTTGAGCGACCGGGCCGCGTCGGAGACGCTAGTGTCCTCGGCGAGCAGCGCCAGCAGCCCCGCGTCCCTGACCGCGGTTGTCGCCAGGATGGCCGCGATGCCGTCCAGGCGCTTGAGCTGCTCAGCCCGGTGACTGGCGTTCCCTGGCGCCGTCCGGACGCGAGCCCGCTCGTCCCGCAGCAGCAGGGCGACGGCCTGGAACTTCGTGCGCACGGCAGGCGTAACGCGGCCGCGCACGGCCGCCGCCTCGACCTCACGGGCGGTTCGGGCGAGCACCGAGATGACGTCGTCGCGGTGGCGGACGCGTCGCTGCTGCTGCCGCGGGACGGTACGGCGAGCGCTCTTCTGGCGCTGGCCTGGTCGAGCCAAAAGCTCCTCCTATGGAATGCCGGGCACGAAGGCCACGGCATCGTGCCGCTGAGTCCCGCCGACAGGACGCGGAACGTCCCGGGCAGCGGGCCCCTTGCTTCGGACGCCGAGCCCGGCTTGCGGATCTCTGCAGATCAACGCAGCGGCCATGGCAGGCGTCGCAGGCGGACCCGGAGCCGCCAGCGGGTGGCTGGTGACCACGACACTGGGGAAAGTCGTCTTGGGACGACGGGTTCGGTTCTAGGTACCTCAATGATCATAACGCCTGCGGGGCCGGGTAATTCCCGACCCACCCTAAACCGGGTTCGCGGCTTTGTGCCGGACATACTGCTTTTGGGATACTAGGGTGGGATCTGATTACCCTATGGCCCGAGTATCCAAGGAGCGGGAGACGACCTTGTCTCGGTCGCGACGCATTGACTGGCAGGCGGTGCACAAGCTCGGCGGCCTCGCCGTCGTGACCGGGGCGGCGCTGCTGGTGGCCTCGTTCGGGTTGCTGGTGCTGATCGGGCCGTCATCGGGTGCCGTGGCCGTGGCGGCGACCCCCGCGGCAACCTCGACGGCGGCGAGCACGGCGGCCATCGTCGCTCCGGCCGCCCTGGCCGCGACGACGACCTCGTGCTACCCGCTGACCGAAAGCAGCGGTACCTGCTACAACGCGGGCGAGTTCTGCCCTAACGCGGACCTGTACACGTCCGGGGTGGCCGCGAACGGCACGCCGATCGCCTGCGAGCCCGACGGGAACACGCAACCGCACTGGGAAGTGTGCACGCGCGTGAACTTCGCCGCTACGCCCGCCAGCACCGCCGGGGCCACACCAGTTTGCCCGGTGGCCGTTGCTGCTGGTTCGACGCCTTCCACCCCGTCAGCCACCCCGGGCGCGACAGCGGCCACCACGACGTCGCCGGCGGGCGCGCCGGCGACGGGCGGCGGCACGGGGCCGGGGATCAGCGGGTCGCTGGCCGCCGCCGGGGGTGCCTTCATGGCCGTGGGGGCCGGGCTCGTCTTCCTCTCCCGGCGCCGCAGCCGCCCAAGGCGGACGCTTTCATTATCGCGAAAGCCCGCGCACTCACGTGGTCACCTCCTCCGCCTGGACGCGCATGGATTCCAGGCGTGGCCCCCCGAACGTCGTGGCCATCGCCACATCGGAGGCGTCCCGGCCCCGGCCGATTACGACCCGGCCCTTGCGTCCGGTGTTGTTGCGCGGGTCGAAGGTCCACCACTGATCGCCCAGCCACACCTCCATCCAGGCCGCGAAGTCCATGGGCGCCGGGTCGGGGGGAACGTCCATGTCCGGCAGGTACCCGAAGACGTACCGGGCCGGAATATTCAGCGCCCGGCAGAACGAGATCGCCAGGTGGGTGAAGTCGCGGCAGACCCCGCGCCCGGCCCGGTTGACATCCGCGGCGCTGGACAGCGCCGTGGTGCTGCCGTACTGGAAGGTCAGGTGCCCGTGCACGTAGTCGCAGATAGCCTGCACCCGGCGGTAACCCGGTCCCATGGCGCCAAACCGCCGCCAGGCCTCGCCGCCGAGCACGTCAGGCAGGCAGTACCGGCTCGGCAGGGTGTAGATGAGCGTGTCGTCGGGAAGGTCGTCCGGCGCTCGCTCCGGCGCGCCCTCGTCGGTCGCTTCGGTCGCGTCGGGGACCACGGCGGCCGCCTGGTAGGCGAAGCTTGACCTGCCCGCCGGCAGAACCGCCCGCACGCACGGGTTCCCGTACAGGTCGACGTAGCCGCGGAACGGCACCACTGGCTCGGAGGACCACCGGGCGCCCTCGATCGAGACCGGCGGCGCTTCGGTCGGCTGCACCTGGAAGACCACCGGCGTGGGGACCTCCGCAACATAGGTGAACTCGCATCCGATCGAGAGCTGCCGTTTTTCCATGTCCTCATGATCCTGGCGAGTTGTTTCCACCCGGTTAACTGGCGGCCGAAGAGACCGCCGTGAGGGCACCGGGAAAGCCGAGATCCGCCTGCGCGGCGGAAGCGGGGTTCGGCGTAAGGTTCAGCATGTGCCTCCCCTCGTCGAGCAGACGGCCTCCTCTCCCCTGCCGTTCCTGATCGCCGAGGACGGGCAGGGGAACGGGCAGGCGCGAGAAGCCCTGTTCTGCTCCGGGAACGTCGACCTCGGGTACTTCGAGCAGACGGTCCTCAGCGCCGCGGAGGCGACGGGAGCGCGGGTCACGGTCATCGGGGACGCGCGCGCCTCCAATCCCGATCCCCGGCCAGCCTTGGCCGCCGGGATCCGCTACGTGCACGGGCTGGCCGCACCCGGCGCCGGGGGCACGTTCCATGCCAAGGTCATGGTGGTCGCCGGGCGCGAGCGGGCGCTCGTCGCCATCGGGTCAGGCGACCTGTCGCCCACCGGATGGGGCCTGAACAAGGAGACCTGGACGGTCGCGACGGCGGACCGCGAGTCGTGCCCCGAGCTCGTGGCTGACCTCGCCGACTGGCTGCGCTCCCTGGACGGCCTATGTTCGCTCGCGCCCCTGGCGGCGGGCGGGATCTCCCGCACGGCGGCGCTGCTTGAAGAACTCGCCGTCGAGGCCGACATCGTGGACACCGGGCACCGCCTAGTGCACACCAGCGCCCGGCCGATCATCGCCCAGCTCCCGGACGGCGAGGTAGAGCACCTGCTGCTGTACGCGCCCGTTCACGACGAGCGCACGGCCGCGGTCCAGGAGCTCATCGCCAGGCTGCGCCCCGCGCGGGTGACGCTCGCGGTTCAGTCCGGTGGCCGGACCGTCATCCAGCCGACCGCCCTCCGCCGGGTCATCGCCGCCGCGGGCATACCGGTAGACCTCCTCGAGGACGCCGAGGAGCGGTACCGTCACGAGACGCTCATCGAGGCGCTTAGGCCGGACGGCGGCCGGTGGGTGCTGACCGGGAGCCCCGACCTGTCCGCGCGGGCCCTGCTCACGTCCGGCCGAAAAGGCGGAAACATCGAGGTCGCAGTGGTGTCACGCCCGACGGCAAGCCTGTTCCCCGAGGCGGCCAGGCCGCTCCTGCTTGAGGAGGTCCCGGCCGTGCGGCTGCCGGGCAGCGGGCCGGCGCCGCAGGCCGACGATGCTGTCTTGCTTGGCGCCGCCCGGGCCGGAGACGGCCTCGAGGTAGCGCTCGCCCGGCCGGCGGCCTGGCCGACGCCGCTTGAGGCCTCCCGGGCGGACGGCTCCAACGGGTGGGAGGCGATCGGGTCGGTGCCGGCCGGCTCCGCCAGCCACGTGCTCGCGGGCGCGGGCCGGCCAGGCGGAACCCGGGTGCGGTGCGCGCGAGACGCGGGCGGCGCCCCGGGGCCAGTCGTCTTTGTCACCGATCCAGAACTCGTCATGCTCCGCGCCCGCGGGCACACCGCAAGCGCCCAGACCGGTCAGCCCGGGCCCGCCGAGCTGATCGCCGACGCCCAGCTCCTAGAGCGCTGGCTGGCCGAAGCCGGCTCGCTGGCCGCCGCTTACCCGGGCGACGCGGCGGGCCCCGGGCCGCACCCGCCCGCCGATGAGGAAGGCTGGCTGGCCGACGCCGACGACGCCCAGGCCAGCCTCGGCACCGCGATGTTCCGCCTCGCCCTCGGCGAAATGCCCGCCAGCCTGACCGGTTCCGCGTTCGCCCGCGCCCGCGAACTGCCCGGACCTGAGCGCCGCAAGGTCCGCCAGCTGCTGACGGCGGCCACGGCCAAGCAGGCCGCCGCCCAGCCCGCGATCGCCCGCCTGGCCCAGCTCATCCTCGTGCTGTTCGCGGCGGAGGCAGGAGTCTGGGACGGCCCCCAGGGGCCGGACGGCTGGGTGTCCGCCTGCGCGGGAGCGGTCAGGAACCTGGTCGGCGGCGACCTCCCGGATCGGCTGGCCGTCGCCGCCGCGAGCTGGGCGG
Source organism: uncultured Actinomycetota bacterium (assembly GCA_963767685.1). Lineage (GTDB taxonomy): Bacteria > Actinomycetota > Actinomycetes > Streptosporangiales > Streptosporangiaceae > Trebonia. Next base: position 296,310 of record CAVYEZ010000019.1, on the reverse strand, counting down.
CCCTCGCCATCTACCTGATGCACGAGCACCGCCCCCCGAGCGGGCGGGCGCCGGCGGCCGCATACGAGGAAGCTCGCGCCGCTGCCGCTCACTTGCTCCCCCGCGCGAGCACGGCGCTGGTCGCCGACCTGGCCCGGCCATTCACGAACGGGAGCGGGTTCCCCGTCGACCCGGACGCGGTCATGCACGTGACCGGGCTTGTCACCCGAGAGGACCCGCTGGCCGACGCGATCGACGCGCTGGCATCGGCGAGGCCGGACTGGTCGGTACACAGTCACGGCGACCGGCTGCTTCACGTCCAGTCCGGCGGGCGGGGCACCTTCCTGCACGCGGCGGAGGCCCTGGAGAGGGTCCCGGACGGTACGGACGCCGCCGTCTGGGCGACCGGTAACACACCCGCGTGGGCGATCGCGGCCCGGTTCGATGGTGCCCTCTTCCATGTCGAGAGCGACAGCCGCGGCCAGCTTTTGTGGCGGCACTACCGGCTGGGCCCGCTGGCCACGCCCACCGCGCTGGCCCGCAACCCGGAACTCGCGGCCCGGTCCCGGGTCAACCACGGCGCCCTCAAGGACCCGTTCCCTGAGGCCATCCAGGCACTGCTGGCAACGGGAGTGGATCTGTCGGGCGGAACGCCGTCAGACTGCCCGGACTGACCAGCGGCAGGCCGGCGCACGGCAAGCTTCCCGCCGGCATTTACGGATAACGACATTCCCGTCGTGGCCCAAACTGCCCGGGCGGCAATGGCTTCGGAGGATGCTTCGATACCCAAATGTTGCGCTGCTCGGTATCAGAACCTATCGCTGCCCCCGGCGGCGCTCGGTATTGACGTTTTCGGAAACATCTTCGGAGGGATTGTTCGGCACTGTCGCATTAGGCCTTCTCCGTGTCGCCGGAGTATGGTCACGATGCCGACCATTCGGGAAGGCACACCTTCGTTCACGTCCTTCCCAGCAGATTCACGGGTTTCAAGCTTCGCTCCGTAAAGTGTTATGATACCCGTGCCCGAGCGGGGCGCATGGATTCCCAAACAGGCTCTAACGTCTGCGGCGAAGAGGCTGAACGTAAGGAATTTGGGGGAGGGCGGTTCTCATGACCCCACGGCAGGTCGGAAACTATCGCCTTGATTCTTTGCTGGGCTCTGGCGGGATGGGGGAAGTCTATAAGGCGTACGACACGCAGCGTGACCGGTACGTCGCCCTCAAGCTCCTGCCCGAAGTGCTCTCCGGCGACCGGGAGTACCTCAAGCGATTCCAGCGTGAATCGAACGTGGTCGCGCGACTGACAGAGCCGCACGTCATCCCCATTCACGACTTCGGCGAGATCGGCGGGCACCTCTTCATCGACATGCGCTTGGTAGACGGTGTCGACATCGCCAACCTGCTCGAAGCGAGCGGCCGGATCGCGCCGCAGCGGGCTGTGCACGTTATCGGTCAGGTCGCCGAGGCCCTGGATGCCGCGCACGCCGACCACCTCGTCCACCGCGACATCAAGCCTTCGAACATCCTCGTCACCTCGAACGACTTCGTTTACGTGGTCGACTTCGGTATCGCCCGGTCGGTCGGCGGCCGGCAGACCGCGCTGACAATCACCGGGGCAACGATCGGCACGCTGCACTACATGGCCCCGGAGCGGTTCATCGGCCACGACGTTGACGGCCGGGCCGATGTCTACTCCCTGGCTTGCGTGCTGCACGAGTGCCTGACCGGCGCGCCCCCCTTCCGGGGCAAAGACCTCGCCGCGCTCATGTATGCCCAGCTCTACTACGGCCCGCCGCCGGCCAGCAGCCTCGTCGAGGGCATACCGCCGGAGTTGGACGCGGTGATCGCCCGCGGCATGGCCAAGCATCCCAGCGACCGCTTTCCTACCGCCGGCGCGCTCGCCGCGGCGGCTCGCGAGGCCCTGCTGACCGCGGCCCCGGCTCCGGTGCTGCCGCCGCCACCGCCAATGACGGAGCTGCCGCAGCCGCCCCCGTGGACCGAGATGCCGTCGGCGCCGTGGCAGGCTGCGACCTCCGTCGACGTCTGGCCAGACGTGCCGAGGCCGCCGGGTCACGAGGCGGAGCCGGCAGGCAACGGCTACGCGGGCAGCGTTCTTGGGCCCCCGACGCAAACGGTGCCCGCGGTCGGGGCTGGCGATTGGGGCGGCACGCGACCGCCAGAGAACATGCCGCAGAGCCTAGGCCCCGATCCCGACGGCGGCCGCCTGCCGCCGGACGGCCCGGCCGGCCCGGCCGCGAGCGTGGCCGGCGCCGCCTCGGCCTGCTGATTCTGGCCGCCGCGGTGGTGCTGGCAATTCCGATCACGCTCGTCCTCGTACTTTCCGGTAAGCCGAACGGAAGCGGCGCGGCTGCCACGTCGACCACGCGCGCCCCGACCAGACCCGGGGCCACCAGGGCGGCCAGCAGCGCTCCCGCCCTCGCCGCTCCGACGTCAGCGGGGAAGATAGGGGTCGGGCAGACTCCCAGCTACATCCAGGTCGCGCCGAACGGCGAGTTCGCCTACGTCGCCAATCCGGGCGCCGGCGCGATCACCGTGCTCAACACGGCCAATGACCTGGTGTCCGGGACCATCAAGGTCCCCCAGGGACCGCCCCAGTTCGTCTCGTTCTCGCCGGACAGCCGGACCGCCTACGTCAGCGTCTACACCACCAACGGCTCGGTACACCTCATCGCGTTCATCGACACCGGTACCGGCGCCGTGACGGCCACCGTGCCGGTGAACAACTTCACGCCGACCGCCTCCGTGATAGGCCCGGACGGGCGGTACCTCTACGTGCCGAACCACAACACGGCGATGAGCGGCGCCAACCAGAACGTCGTCGACGTGATCGACACGGTGAGCAAGAAGCTGGTCGGCAGCATCCCCGTCCCGGCGAACCCGCACTGGGTCGCCTTCGACAAAGCAAATGGACACTTTTACACCACGGACCACATGTCCGCCACCGTCACGGTCCTCGATTCGCAGACTAACGGCATCATCGGGGAGATCTTGGTCGGCGAGACCCCGCACAGCGAAGCCGTCTCACCCGACGGCAGCCGCCTGGCGGTCACGAGCTATGACGGCAACGTGGTCTATATGATCAACACCGCGACCGACAAAGAGATCGCGAAGATCCCGGTCGGGCAAGAACCGGTGGACATCGCCTACTCACCCGATGGGCGCTACCTCTGCACGGTAAACAGCGACGGCAACTCGGTCACGGTGATCAATACCGCCGATAACCGCGTTATCGGCACTGTCCTCACCGGGAAAGAGCCGACGAGCATCGCGATGCTGCCCAACGGGCGCCAGGCATACGTCACCGACTCGGGTGACGGCACCGTCGAAATCCTGAACTTCGCGAAGTAAGGGCAGTGCGGCAACCAGGCGCGGCATTGATTGAGCTGGCCCTCGGGCGGGACCGGGGCCGACGGCGGGAACGCGTCGGTGCCGCCGCCTCGCCCGGTACGGACGCGCGCCGGGTGCTGCAGCTGACCCTGGCAGGCATCTGGCTGCTTGACGGCCTCCTGCAGTACCAGTCGTCCATGTACGGCGCGATGTTCGGGCAGATGATCGGGGGTACCGCGCAGGGCAACCCCGGTGTCATCGCCGGCCCGATCAGCTGGAACACGGCTCTCATCGAGCACCATCTGGTGCTGCTCAACACGGTCTTCGCCACCATTCAGCTGCTGCTTGGGCTCGGAATTGCCTACCGTCCCACGGCCCGGGCGGCGCTGGCCTCCTCGATCGCTTGGTCGCTGGCCGTGTGGTGGTTCGGCGAAGGCCTCGGCGGGGTGCTGAGCGGCAGCGCGAGCCCGGTGAGCGGCGCCCCCGGCGCGGTGATCTTGTACGCGCTGCTCGCGGTGCTGCTGTGGCCGGCCGACCGGCCGGGTGTGACCGCCCCGTTCGTGGCGGCCCGGGCGATCGGGGCGCCGGCCGCCCGGCTGCTGTGGCTGGTGCTCTGGGGCAGCCTGGCCTACTTCGCGCTGACCCCCGCGAACCGGGCGCCATCGGCGCTGCCCGACATGATCGTGAGCATGACCGGCGGGGAGCCCGGCTGGCTAACCGGGCTGGAAAACCACGCCGCCGCGGTGCTCGCCGATCAGGGGCTGACCGCATCGATCGGGTTGGCCGTCGCGCTTGCCATCATCGCGACCGGGTTGTTCCTGCCGCCGCCGCTGGCCCGGAGCGCACTGATCCTGGCCCTCGTGGTGGCCGCGTTCATCTGGGTGTTCGGCGAGGCGTTCGGCCAGATCCTGACCGGCGGCGCGACCGACCCGAACTCGGGCCCGCTGCTGGCCCTCCTGGCCCTCGCCTACTGGCCGTCGGCCCCGGGGAAAACCGCGTGAGCACCCCCGCCTGGATCCTCGAGGTCTTTGCCGCGGTGATGCTGCTGGTCGCCGAGGTGAGTGCGGGGCAGCTGGTAATGGCGCGCGCCTGGACGCGCGGCGGCGCCGCCGACGCCGATATCGCCGTTTCCCATCTGCTGACGGGGATCGCCATAGCGGGCATATTGGTGCCCAGCCTGAGCATCCGGCCAGACGTCGTCTGGGAGGTCGCGTTCGCCGTCATGACGGCCTGGTTCGCCTGGTGCCTGTGGCGGGAGACCCACGGACGCGGCGTGGCCGCCGTGGCCCGCGGCTTTCATGCGCCGGACCTGGTGAACAGCGCGGCGACGCTCTACCTGTTCGCCGCTCTGGGCGCCCCGTCAGCCGGGGGCTCCGGCATGTCCGGCATGGGCTGGACATCCGGGATGGCGGCCGGGTCGTCCCCGGACGTGCCGGCCCTCCACGCGTCGGCCCTGGCCCTGGTCTTCGCGCTGCTGGTGATCGCGTTCACGGTTCGTGACCTGGACCGGCGGGCGCCGATAGCCGCTGCGGCGGGATCCGCGTCCGGTGGCGGCATCGCGTATGCCGCGGAACGCCTGCTGCTTTCCCCCGCCGTGGCGAAGGGGTGCCGGGTGGCGGCGAGCGTCACCGTGGCCTTCCTCCTGATCATCGCGATCTGAGGCCCTGGTGATCAGGCGATAGGCGAGCGAGACCGGCGACGGGGCGAATACGATCGAAGCGAGTTGGCGCATGGGGGGGGAATTGTGACGGAGACAGCGGTTCATGAGGCTTCTGAGATCGCCCGGGGGGCAGGAGCGAAGGTCGCTGGCTCCGGTCAGGAAGACGAAGGCAGGCCGGCCCGCAGGCAGGCGATGTTGCGGCTGCACCGGCTCGAGCCGTGGTCGGTGATGAAGCTCAGCTTCGTGGCCTCGACGGTCGCCTTCGCCGCCCTGTTTACGGCGGTGGCTGTCCTCTACCTCGTATTGTCGGGCCTCGGCTTCTTTGCTTGGCTGCAGAGTACGGTGACAACGATCTTCACGTCGGGAACGCCCGCGGATGCTCACCAGGTGGCGTCGTGGTTCTCGGCGTCCCGGATCTTCGGCTGGACCGCGATGCTCGGCGCGGTCGGCATCGTCCTCATTACCGCGCTTTCCACCATCGGGTCAGTCATCTACAGCCTGATTGCCCGCAAGCTCGGCGACATTGAGATTACCCTCCGCGAAACGGACTAGAGCGACCCCGCGTCCGGGGCTTGCTGAAATCACCCCCGCTGACCAGGCATTGCCTGAATGACATCGCGCCGTCTAGCGGCAGCCGCACCCTCGTGGCCTAGCGCACCCGTCGTGGTCGTGGTCGTGGCAGCAGGGCAGCGCGACGGGGCCGACGCCCGGGATGGCTCGCGATCGTGCCTCGGCGAGGACCGCGGCGGCCGCCTGGCGGGCGTCCTCGCCGGCCCGGGACATCCGGGCGGCGATGAGCCCGGTCACGATGGGCGTCGAGAACGACGTGCCACTCCACTTCGCCATGCCGTAGAAGTTGCGGACCTGCGCCGGCTGCCCGTTATGGGGGCCGTACGGGTACACGTAACAGTCGTACGTGCCCGTCGCGAAGGCGTTGACCAGGTCCCGGCCCGGCGCGTAGACGTCGACCCACGGGCCGAAGTTGCTGAACGTCGCCCGCCCGCGCCAGTCGCCGCCCAGCGCGCCCACGCCGATGACCCCGGGGAACGCGGCCGGGTACTCCGGCCGGCCGAAGCCGCAGTTGCCGGCGGGGGCGAGGCAGATCGCCCCCGTGCGGCGCAGCAGCCGGAGCCACCCCTGGAAGCCGATCAGCGGCAGGTCGTTCCTGGTCAGGCTGGCCATGGTCAGGTGGAAGATGTCCGGGCCGAGAGCGAGCGCCGCTCCGAGCCTGGGCACCAGTCTCGACTCAATCTCGCTGCCGCAGTTGATGAGGGTGCGGGCCATGATGATGTCCGCTTCGGGCGCCAGGCAGCGCCGAACGCCCGCGCCGAACGTGCCGTGACCGGCACACTCCGGAATCGGTGAACCTGCCTCCAGCGGGTCGATGTCGTCGACGGGATCCTGCGGCTGAACCCCGGAGGCCAGCCACGGATGGGTCGCCGCGTCCGCCAGCAGCCCGGTGTCGGCCATGTAGATGAGAACTCCCGCCCCGCCGTTGCCTGGGCAGACCGAGGGGAAGGGCTCGATCTCGTAGTACACCTCCTCCGGCTCCGTGGCCGAGCAGCCGCTGCCCTGGCCCGACGCGACGGTCATGACATGATCCGGCGTCGCGTTTCCCTCGCCGAGCTCCCGGTCGACCGCCTCGACGGCGTCGACCACGGCGGAGAACGGGCCTTCGTCCCTCAGCCGGAGCAGGACCACGCCGTCGATGACGGGCTCGGGGTCGGACCGCAGGTCAAGGATGTCCCGTATCCGGCCCAGCTGGTCTTCGCGGGCCAGGATCTGCCCCGAGGCGCACATGAAGTCGATCCCGCCGTTAGCGGTAAAGACATCGATGATTGTCGGGTCGGGGGGTCCGGCAAAGGAGTCGACAATGCGAAGTGTCTCATCGGCTACCTTCGGAACCACTTGTTCCAGCCAACCGACGCCGGAACTCAGCCTTGACCGCTGCGACGCACTGCTGGCGGCCGGGCTGGTCAGCGACGCGCTCGCCGAGGCCGACGACGCGGTGCGCGACATCGAGCAGGCCCGCGGCCGGTCCACGAAGAAGGCCGAGCTCCTGCTGGCGGCGGCGAACTGCGCGCTGGCCGCCGCGCAGCCGCAGGAAGCCATGGATCGCGCCCAGGAGGCCTACCGGCTGTTCCGGTCCCAGCAGAACGCCTGGCTGGCGGCCCACGCCAGGCTGGTGCTAATCCGGGCGCAGTACGCGGTCGGCCCGGTGACCGGCCGACTGCTGCGCGCGGCGAACCTAGCCGCCATCGAACTGGAGGAACTCGGCTCCGGCGAGGCCGCGAATGCGCACTTGCTGGCCGGGCGGGCGGCCTTGGACCTCGGCCGCCGGGCCGAGGCCGACCGGCATCTCACCGCGGTCGCGCGGAGCCGGCGGCGCGGCCCGGCGATGGCCCGGGCCACCGGCTGGCTGGGCGAGGCGCTCCCGGCGAACGCGGCGGGCCAGCCGCGCCGCTTGCTCGGCGCATGCAGGCGGGGGCTGGAGGTGCTGGACGAGCACCGGTTCACGCTGGGCGCCGCGGAGCTGCGGGCCCAGGCCACCGCGCACGGCGCCGAGGTGCCGCTGGTAGCCCAGCTCTACGACGAGGTCACGGTGCTGTCGGACGGCGAGGCGACGGCCGGGCAGGTGCTGTCCGCGCTCGACGGTGCCTGGCTGGCCCACATCGCCGCGCACGGGCGCTTCCGCGCCGACAGCCCGCTGTTCTCGTCGCTGCGCATGCACGACGGGCCGCTCACCGTCTACGACTTCGAGCAGCTCGGCCGGGCGCCGTACCGGCTGGTGCTGTCGAGCTGCGACTCCGGCCTCCTGGCCCCGGTCGGCGCCGACGAGCTGCTTGGCCTGGTCAGCAGCCTGCTGCCGCTTGGCACGGCCGGAATCATCGCGAGCGTCGTCCCGCTGAACGATCAGGCCGCCGTGCCGGTCATGGTCGCCCTGCACCGGTACCTGCGGACGGGCCAGACCTTCGCCGAGTCGATGCACAGCGTCCGGCAGGAGACCGACGGTGATCTCATCCAGCGGGCCGCGGCCGTGTCCCTGCTGGCGCTGGGCGCCGGGTGACGCGACCGGTCATCGGGCTATCCGGCGTGGTGCACCTCGGCGCGCTTGTAGACCGGTGTCGGGATGCCCTCCATGCGCGCCTTGAGCTGCAGGGCCAGGTAGAGGGAGTAGTAGCGCGACCGGGCAAGGTTGCCGCCGTGGAACCACACCGCAGACCGTCGCCATAACCGCCCGGCCCGCCGGCCGCGCCGGAGCCACCCGCCGGAACAGCGGTGACCGCTACCGGGTTGCATACCTGATGGATGGTCAGCCCGCATCCAGCGGGCGGCATCCTCGGCAAAGGAGCCAATCGTGCCGAACAACTACCTCAAGGATCCCGAGGCGGTCGCGCAGCTGACACCCGAGCAGTACCAGGTCACCCAGCGGAAGGGCACCGAGCCAGCGTTTCGCAACGAGTACTGGGACAACAAGGAGCCCGGTCTCTACGTCGACATCGTCTCTGGCGAGCCGCTGTTCGCCTCGGTCAACAAGTACGACAGCGGCACCGGCTGGCCGAGCTTTACGGTGCCGGTCGAGCCGGGCAACGTGGTCGAGCGCCGGGACTTCAGCCACCTGATGCTCAGGACGGAGGTCCGTTCCGCGCACGGCGACAGCCACCTGGGCCACGTCTTCTCTGACGGGCCCGCGGCCGCCGGGGGCCGGCGCTACTGCGTCAACTCCGCCGCCCTCCGCTTCATCCCGCTCGACGACCTGGACCGCGAAGGCCATGCCGCCTACCGCAAGCTATTCGGACCCGAGCACGACAATGGGAGCACATCATGACCACCGAGAAGGCCATCCTGGCCGGCGGCTGCTTCTGGGGAGTACAGGACCTCGTCCGCAAGCTCCCCGGCGTGATCTCGACGCGAGTCGGGTACACGGGCGGCGACGTACCGAACGCCACCTACCGCAACCACCACGGCCATGCCGAGGCGATCGAGATCACCTTTGACCCGGACAAGATCTCGTACCGGGACCTGCTGGAGTTCTTCTTCCAGATCCACGACCCGACCACGCTGAACCGGCAGGGTAACGACCTCGGAACCAGTTACCGGTCGGCCATCTTCTACCTCAGCGACGCCCAGCGGCAGACGGCCGAGGACACGATCGCCGACGTCGACGCCTCTGGCCTGTGGCCGGGCAAGGTGGTCACCGAGGTGACGCCAGCCGGGCCCTTCTGGGAGGCCGAGCCCGAGCACCAGGACTACCTGGAGCGCTACCCCGACGGGTACACGTGCCACTTCGTGCGCCCCGGCTGGAAGCTGCCGCACCGCTCGGACAGCGTCTCCTCGTGAGCACTATCGTTCAGGCACCCTCCGGCGGGTGCCGACGGTAGCGCCGCGACGCCCGTTCCGGGCAACCTATTGCCCGGAACGGAGTGTATGAGGATGTGGAACCGCTAACCGACGCCTCGCCTGACGCCGGCGCACGGCAACCGGTCTCCGCGCTCTTCGAGGCTCATGCACGCAACCCGCACCCAGAATGCCCCATACCATCGGGACCGCTCAAACCCCTGACCGCAGGTTACCGGACCACTACGGAAGGTGAGTGTCCGGAGTGGCACGCATAACAATTCGTTCAGTACCATTGACGAGCGGCTGTCGCTTATACTCATCCGGAAATCTGAGGTGGCCGAGAACTTGCTTAGAAGCTTCTGAAGCGCCGACACATCCTCGCGAGTTAATTGACAATGGAGGCGGCGATCCACTTGGATAGCTTCTTGTCGTGGAGCCTTTTCCCGGTCAACTTCTGCATTGCCTCTATAACTTCTGCGAGGCGGCAGACATCGACGGAAAGTTGCCATACGATTACTGTGCGCACACGTCTTGGGAAGGGGACCGCTTCATGGCCATCAATGACGTCCTTGTCATTGGCGCAGGCCCTTTTGGCCTGTCGATCTCCACGCACCTAAGGGAGCGCGGGATCGAACACACGGTAGTCGGCCGTCCAATGAATACATGGCGCGCCCACATGCCTCTTGGTCTATTCCTTAAATCAGAACCTTATGGCTCGGCAATCTCCACCCCGGCGCGTGGCTATGACATTGCGGCGTATTCTCAGCTGCACGGATTCGACGACTATGTTGCTAGGGTGGGGCCCCTATCACTTGACCGTTTCCTGGGGTACGCCGATTGGTTCACCGAGCAGCTAGTGCCTGACATCCGCGATCTAACGGTTACAAGCGTTGTTCCGAGCGGTGACGGATTCAAGGTGGAGTTCGCCGAAGAAGCCCCGGCGTTCGTCCGGCAGGTTATCGTCGCCACGGGCGTGCTGCCGTACGCTTACGTTCCCGACGAGTTGTCCGGGCTGCCCTCCGACCTCATGACGCACAGCGCCGTGCATGACCGCCTGGACAGTTTCCGCGGCAGGCGAGTGGCGGTGGTCGGCGCCGGGCAGTCCTCGCTGCAAACCGCGGCGCTGCTGCACGAGCAGGGTGCCGAGGTCCAGGTCATCGCCCGTCGGCAGGTGCTCAGGTGGGAGGAGGCGGTCGCGCCCGAACTCCGGCTCATCGATTACGTCATGAAGCCGCCGACCATGCTCTGCGAGGGCTGGGGCTGCGTTGTCTTTGTCTCCCCGGACGCGTTCCGGCTGCTGCCCCCGGCCGTCCGGGCTAACAAGGCGCTGACCGCTCTGGGGCCGAAGGGGGCGTGGTGGCTCCGCGAACGCGTTGAGGGCGTGCTCGACGTGCTGACCGGCCACCGGCTCAAGTCGGCCGAGCCGCAGGGGAGCGGGGTGCGGCTGCACCTTGACGGCCCCCAGCGGTCAAGCATCGAGGCCGATCACGTCATCGCGGGAACGGGCTTCCGCATTGACGTGTCGCGGCTGTCGTTCCTGTCGGAGGAGATCCTGACGGGCCTGCGGACGCGCGTTGGCTGTCCCGAGGTGAACCGAGCCGGGGAATCGAGCATCCCTGGCCTGTACTTCGCGGGTGCCCACACGATGGCGAGCCTCGGCCCGGGGGTGCGGTTCATCGCCGGAACCCACTACACCGTGGCCCAGCTGGCCAAGTCGGTAGCCCGCCGGGCGCGCCGGGGTCCGGGTCTCGCCCGGCCCGAACCGGTGGCGGCCGGTTAAGAGCCATCCACCACCCGTTCGGGGAACGGTTGTGACCTTGCTAGCCGGAGACGGCGATGCCGATCGCCCCGATGCCATCCAGCGTCGAGACGAGGATGGTCTGGAACTCGGGGTGGCGCTTCGCGAAGGTCAGGAAGCCGTCATGGCTCCTGATGTCGTCGATGAGCATGACCCCGCCGGACGGCATGACGGATGCGGCCTGCTCCATCTCGAACAGCGTGTTCTTGAACGTGTGCAGGCTATCGTGGACGAACAGCTCCACCTTGCCGACCTCTTTGACCAGCGGCGGCATCCGCAGCCTGCTCTCGCCCTCCACGTACGTCCAGCGCGGGCGGCACGCGTCGGTGACGGCGGCCCCCTCCTGCCCGTGCACGCTCCGGTTGAGCGGGTTGGCGATGTCAATGCTCCACAGGTGCCCGCGGTCGTTCCGGTTGAGCGCCTCAAGCACCACCCGGCTGCTCACGCCGTGAGCCACGCCGGTCTCCATCACGACCTCGGGCCGGCGGTGGCGGATCGTGCACCAGATCGCGGAGCACATGTCAACGTCCGCGTCGCTGTACCAGCCATAGGTGTGCAGGCCCGTCCCGAACCCTTTTTCTGCTAGCAGCTTCCCGACCTCCGCCAGCAGGTCGTTCAGCTGCTCGACCTCCGGGCAGGGCCAGGGCGCGCCGAGCAGGCCGTGCAGGTGCTCATTCCAGTCATCGTCGAAGTCCGCCTCGGCCACGGACGTGTGCTGCATCCGCTGCCGCCACTCGTCGGGCAGCGCCTTGATCACACGCACCGGGTGGGAGGGGAACGCGCGAGCGACGGGGGCCAGTTCACGGGCCGCGTTCTTCAAATTCCACATCAGCGTGAGCTCCTCGATGTCATAAGAGGAAGCCTCTCACCCCGGCGTCGGCCGAGCGGGCGACTCGCGCCAAATTTCCTTACAGCGGATGTAATCAGGCCATGGCCACGGAAATCGGGGTGAAGAGGCGCTCAGGAATACCGCGCGGGGTGAGGTCACCATGGGTCATGCAGACCGTCCGCTCGGTCGCCATCAGTCCGTGATCGCGGGCCCAGCCGGGCAGCTCGGGTCGGTCCGGGTCCAGGTCGAGGCGGACCGCGACCGGTGAGTTCGCGGCCAGCTCGGTGACGAGGCGCCTAGCCGCCGTCCCGTCCGGGGCCACCAGCGGGCCGATGAACAAAAACGCTTCTGTGCGCCACGCGGCGGCGTAGCCGACGATGCCGTCGTCGGCCTCGAGGACGACGAACCGGTCCGCGAAGGCCGACATGCGGCCGAGGATCCGTTCCCTGTCCGCGCCGTACACGGTCCGGTCCAGGGTGAGGATCGCCGGGAGGTCCGCTTCGGTGACGCCGCGGATGTCCCCCGGCGTCCCGGCCGTCTCGGCGGGCGCCTCATCCTTCTTGCCGCTGTGAGTCTGCGGGTCGGAGTGAAACCGCCCGCGGAACGCGACGCTCCTGCGGACCGGCTGGAAGCCGAGCTTGTCGTACAGCGGCCGGCCCGAGTCGGTGGCGTAAAGCGAGACGGCGGCGCCCTCACCGGCCACGCTCAGCGCGTGTTCCATGAGCGCCCGGCCGAGTCCCTGTCCCCCGTACCGCGACGCGATGAGCATCATGCCGATCGCGGCGCGCTCGGTGCCCCACCGGGTCACCACCACCGTTCCGGCTAGGCCCTGGCCGTCGGGCGCGTCGATCCCGAACCCGTCGGACGCGTCAAGCAGCAGGGCCCACTTGCCCCGCTCCGGCCACCATCCCCGGTCCACGGAAAGCGCGGCGCAGCTCCTCACGTCGTCGGCGCCAAGCCGGCGAATGGCCGAAAAGCCAGGTTTGTCATTTATTTCGCTATTCGGCATGAGCCCATTACGCATCAGGCCATTACGCATAAGGCTAGACATAACCGTAAAAGGTACCGGACGACGATCGTCAAATCTAGAGAATCCGCAGACCTGCTGGTAACAGATACATTCCAGTTTCCGACAGAACCTTACAGGACCTTACACGACTCCGAAGGGAAGCTGAAGTAACCGAGAAACTTTACAGAGAGAAATGAGAAACACCGCACTCCGCGCAACGGCGGTCACCGCGCGCCACCGAAGCGGTGCAGGTCAAGCCTACCGAGTTCCCCGGGCCAATCGTAAACTTCTAGTTCAGCGGATCGCCGCGCCGACCTCTTCGCGATTTGCGGGTCGCGGTCCAACCCGTCGCATTATCGTGAAAGCCTTGCTTATCTATAACACACGATAATGGCGAACGAGGCGATTACGCGCCCGGCTGGGTCGACCGCTCTTGTGGACGGGACATAACGCCCGTGAGCCACGCGGCGCCCAGCCGGGGAGCCTGACGGTGCGGCACCCGCCTCCCGACATCATCGGTCAGCGGCGCAGCATCCAGATGACCAAAACGATGATCACGATGAGAACGACGGTTCCGAGACCGATATACATGAGCTTCCCCTCCTCCGGGTTGAGCCTGCTTGTCAGGCTTGTTCAAGGCGACTACCCAGCAGGGTTCTGGCAAACATTTCGCTCATGGGGGACCGCCTGGCGCCCATTACCGCCGACGAAACCCGCAGGTCAGGCGGGCCGCCAGTCGCCTTCGGCGCGAAATTCAACGTTGAGCGCGCCCAGGCTCTGCCGCCCGAAATCGTCGAGCGGCGCGAGTTCGTTCTCGCCGCTGGGGTCGTACAGTCGCCCGATCGCCAGTTCGCGCCCCTTGCCGTCGACCAGCCGGAAGAACCGCCCGGCGTTCAGGGCCTCGGTGACGTCGCCCGCGACCGCCTGGCCGGGCCCGGACTTGCCGACGGCGGACGGCTCGGCCCCGTCGTAGCCGGCCACCACGTCCTCGGTGATCACCCAGCAGTACGGCGTGGTCAGCGAGGCGAAGTCCGCGACCAGCGAATCGGGTACCGTGTCGGTTTGCAGTTCAGCCGGCGGGGCCAGCCCCGCGGCGACGGGTTCTGACCGTGACTCTCGGGGACTCTCGCTCTGACCGTGCATGGGGGTTCTCGTTTCCATGACTGGCCGGATTATGCCTCCCGGCGGGCGCGACGTGCCTGGCTGGCCCGGTAGCGGCCCGGGGTGGTGCCGATGATGCCGGTGAAGGCGGCAATGAAGCCGCTGGGGTTCGCCCACCCGCACGCGTGGGCGACGCTGGTCGTGTCGTGGCCGTCGGCGAGCAACACCAGCGCGTGGTACACGCGCAGCTGGGTGCGCCACTGGTAGAAGGTCAGGCCGAGCTCGTCGTGGAACAGGCGGCTGAGGGTGCGGGCGCTGGCGCCGATCGCCTGCCCGAGCCCGGCCAGTGAGGTGTTGTCCGCCGGCTCCTCGTACAGCAGCCGGGCGATGGCCTGCAACCGGTCATCGCGCGGTTCCGGCAGCTGCAGCGGCTGCTCGCGTGCTTCCTTGAGCTCGTCGACGAGGACCCGGCGGAGCCGGGCGAGCGTGCCGCTGCCGTAGCCGCGTTCGGCCTGGTCGTAGTTGTGCGGGCCGGTGAGGGCGAGCAGGATTTCCCGGGCGAGGCCGGAGACCAGGAACACGGCGGGATGGCCGGGCAGGTGCCGGGCCAGGGCCGCCGACAGGAGCAGGATCCGCATCTCGGTGTCGCCGTGGGCGCGGTGGTAGTGCGTGAACCCGGCCGGGGTCCAGGCCACCCGGTTGGCGGGAACGATCGACGTGCCCCGTTCCGTATGCACCGACAAGACGCCACGAGCCGCGTACACGAGGTGCCCGCGAGGATGGGTCTGCGCCGCGCTTGGTCCCCCCGACGGCCAGAGGTGCACCCCGCCGGACGGCCACAGCCGTGACGTTGGGCCTGGTTGGGGAGGTTGGCGGCCAACGGGCATAGTTTGGCATTCTACTGGTGGCCAGCCGGGTCGCGCGGTGGCGACAGTGGACGCATGCGCGATACGACAATGCGAGCTGCCGTCTGTGTCCGGGCGGGCGACCCGGAGGTGCTGGAGGTCCGAGAGCTGCCGGTGCCGGCGGTCCGGGAAGGCTGGAGCCTGGTGCGGGTGAAGGGCGCGGGCTTGAACCGCTCGGAGCTGCGAACCCGTCAGGGGCATTCCCCGAACGTCACGTTCCCGCGCGTGCTCGGGATCGAGTGCGTGGGAATCGTGGCCGCCTCAACCGACCCCGGGCTGCCGGACGGGACGACGGTCGCGGCGGTGATGGGCGAGATGGGCCGGGAGTTCGACGGCGGCTATGCCGAGTACGCGCTGCTGCCGAACGCGCTGCTGATGCCGGTGACAACCACGCTGCCCTGGGACCTCCTGGCCGCGCTGCCGGAGACGTACCTGACCGCACAGGGCTCGCTGGACGCGCTGGGGGTGGCGCCGGGCGCCGGGGGACGGCTGCTGATCCGCGGCGGGACATCCTCGGTGGGGCTGGCGGCCGCGTCGATCGCCTCCGGCTACGGTGTCCAGATCGCGGCCACGACCCGGCAGCCCGCGAAGGCCGAGGCGCTAACCGCGGCCGGCGCCGACCACGTGCTCATCGACGACGGGTCCCTGACGGCGAGCACGCACGCCGTCTGGCCGGAGGGCCCGGACCATGTCCTGGACCTCGTCGGTGCGAGCACGGCGGTGGACTCGCTGCGCCTGGTCCGCCGGGGCGGGACGGTGTGCGTGTCAGGCTCGCTCAGCGGGTGGACGATCGCGGACTTCGAGCCGATAGCGATGATCCCGCCCGGGACCAAGCTCACGTCCTTCCACAGCGACAGCCTCAAAGGCAGCGCCGGCACGGCCGCGTTGCGGCGGGTCGTCCGCCAGGTCGAGGCCGGCGTCTACCGGCCCAACATCGACCGTGTCTTCGCCCTCGACGACATCGCCGCCGCCCACCGCTACATGGAGAGCGACCAGGCCACCGGGAAGCTCGTCGTGCGGGCCTTAGGTTGCCGAGGTTTCAGAGCGCTCGCCGGACGTTGACCACCCGGCGCTTGCGCAGGGACTCGAGCCATTCCTGCCCGCTGAGCAGTCTCGTGGTCTTGGCCGACTTGACCTCGCCCTCGGCGGCAACCGCCATCGCGACGCTGGCCGCGGTCACATCGTCGGGCGCCTCGTACACGACGAGCACGTCGTACTCGCCAAACGGAAAGCCAGCCACCAGCAGCGTCGCGCCCACCTCCTCCAGCGCCGACCTGATCGCTTCCGCGGGGTCTTCCGGCTCCTTGAGCTGGGCCGCCATCGACTTCGCGGTATAGGAGGCTTGGTACATGTAGAGCGCCATCGAGATTCCCCCCGGGCGGCCGCGGACGAAGCGATCACCGCCAGTCCCTGTGAGCCAAGGGGCTGGAGACCACTGTGGTCTACCGATCGTAGACCGGCCCCGACGAGCGCACCAGCCTCCGTGATGGCGTCCCGGGACGCAAAAACCACCGCCCGTTCGGAACAAAAGAAAGATTTGACCGAACGGACGGTGGCTTTACCTAGCGATCAAGGTCAGAGCGCGCGAACGTGCTCGGCCTGCGGGCCCTTCTGGCCCTGCGCGATGTCGAACTCGACCCGCTGGTTCTCCTCGAGAGAACGGTAACCGTTCGACTCGATCGCTGAGAAGTGGACGAAGACGTCCTGGCCGCCGTCGTCGACACTGATGAACCCGAAGCCCTTGTCCGAGTTGAACCACTTGACTGTTCCCTGCGCCACGCGCATTTCTCCTTGCCTTGGGGCTGCTCCCGCACCTCGCGAGAGCCCGGCAGTAAATCCGCGAGCGCGCATGAAGCACCTGCACAGAAGCTACAACCAGTGGACGCAACCATACCGGAAGCCAGAGCATTCCCGGCAGCCGGGCGGTCACTCTCCGTTCTGCCAGCCAGGGGCCGGTAAGGCGGGTGACCTGGAGAGTCAGCCGCCACCGTTCGGTGGAATGATCCTCGATATGTTGCCGTGGAACGCTGACCTAGCCGGACGCATGAACGAGCACGTGATCAGCAGCGAATTGCTGCGCGGTAACCCGCTCGGGGATCCCTGCGACCGGCCGATTCTCGTCTACACGCCGCCCGGCTACGGCGACGAGCCGGACCGTGCGTACCCCGTCGTGTACGTGGGGTCGCGGAGCGCCTGATCCGCTTCGAGCTGTTCGACGCGACCCACGCCGGGATCGACTACCGGTATCCCCTGTCGCTGGCGTGGCTGTGCCAGCGCATGGCTGACTTACCGTCCGCGCCGGATGGCATAGGCAGAGCGGCGCCGGGAAGGGTCCATGCCTCGCCGACCGCGCCACCCCACGCGTGAGCGGACCCGCAGCGCCCAGGCGGCGAGCCTCCCCCGGCGCAGCCCGCTCAGCGGCGACCTTTCCGCGTCCTCGCGCCCGGACTCAAGCCAGGACTCCGGGTGCGTAGCGCGGCGCCGCCGGCGGCGGACGGCCACCGCGCGCCCGAGGAACAGGGCGAGGCCAAGCGCGCCGACGGTCACACCGATCGGCGCGTGGCTCTGGGTGCCAAGATTGGCGGCCGCGACGGCCAGGACGGCGGCCGAGGCGGCGACGCCGAGCAGCCAGCCGAGGCGCCGCCACCCGATGAGCTCGAACAAGCCGGCAATAACCTCGATGGCGAACTCGACCGGCCCGCCGGACTCCGGCGTGGCGTTGAGACCCGACAGGTTCACGAACTGGGCCCGCGGAGCGAAGTGCCGTACGGTCGACTTCAAGCGGGGGATGTCGACACTCCAGCCGTTCGCCGTCAGGACGTTCGCGGCGTCATAGGGCGACCCGTCGGGCGCGATGAACGCCGGATAGCCCGGATGCCGCAGGAAAGCCCGGCGCCGGGTCGAGCGACGCGGCTGCCTGGGCACCAGCGCCTTGGCGGCCGGGCCGGCGCCGACCATGTCGCCGGGATGGACGATTCCGATGATCCGCAGGTAGTCGTAGTCCCAGACGACGACCGCGGTCACGTCCTCCCACGGACAGGGGCACGGCCCGGACGGCCCCGCCGGCGCCACGGCACTCCCCCAGATCCCCTCTTCGTCGGCGCGCAGTGCGGTCCGGGTCAGCAGGCCGCGCGCCACCACCACGCGGAACCAGGGCGGCATGGAAAGAGCAAGGCTGCCCAGCGCTTTGCTGATCGCCCGGGCGGACCGCCAGTCCCAGCCGTAGCGAGCGGTGTACCGCCACTCCCCGGCCTTCGCGTTGTCCATAGCCGGGACATTACGCCCGAACGGGGAAGTGCCGATAGAAAAGCGGAGCGGTCCGCCCGGCCCCATCGTGACGGTCCCGTCGCCCTGGTAAGCGCCTGCCCCAGGTCAAGCGCCTGGAGACTCAGGTGCCGGCCTCAACGTCGAACAGGTACAGTCCGGCCGCCCCGGGCAGCCACTCGAGCTTCTTCTCGAAGTGGACGGTCGTGCCCTCGCGGCCGGTGCTGGTCAGCTCCAGGTTGTCGGCCACCGCATTGATGATTTGCAGGCCACGGCCGTGCTCGGCGGTCACGGGCACCGGGTCGTCGGCCAGGAACGCGCCGGCGATGCTGGCCGACGCGGGCTCGCCGTCCCTGGCCCCGGTGTTGACAACCTCGATGACACACCGGCGGTCTCTCGTGCTCACCTGCACCTCGTACTCCTCGCCGCGCCCGGCGTGCAGTATGACGTTGGCACAGGCCTCGCTGAGGGCCAGCGCGATGTCGGCGCGCGTGTCCGGCGTGACGCCCAGGGTCTCCAGGCAGCTGTCGAGGACCTGGCGGCTCACCGGAACGCTGACGGCGTCACGGGGAAGCCAGAGCACCAATTTGATTTCCACTCCATCACCCCTGACCGATGCCGCCACGTTGACCGGCCACTAACCTGCCCCGTCGCTTGCCCCTCAATCGGACCATTCCCCGCGAAAGCGGCCGACGGTCAGGCGTCGCGTTCGATCGGGCAGCTCAGGCAACGCGGCCCGCCGCGGCCGCGGCCGAGCTCGCTACCGGGGACAGTGATCACCTCGATACCGTGCTCCCGCAGGTGACTGTTCGTGGTGACGTTCCGCTCGTAGGCCACGACCACGCCCGGCTCGACCGCGAGCACGTTGCAGCCGTCGTCCCACTGCTCGCGGGACGCCGAGTGCACGTCCTGGACGGCGGTCAGCACGGTGATCTCCGGCCGGTCGAGCGCGGCGGCGATGGCCCGGTGCATGTCCTCCGGCGGGTGGCCGGTCACCTTCAGCTCGCTGGCCGTCGCGCCCGGCTCGACCGTATAGGAGGGCAGCATGCCCATCCCGGCGTACTTGGTGAAGACGCCGTAGTCGGCCATGGTCAGCAGCGTGTCCAGGTGCATGAAGGCCCTGGCCTTCGGCATGTCGATGGCGACGAGGCAGCGGGCCGCGCCGGCCGCGAACAGCCGGCTGGCCAGCATCTCGACCGCCTGCGGGGTCGTCCGCTCGCTCATTCCGACCAGTACCGCCCCGTTGCCGATGACCAGCACGTCACCGCCCTCGACGGTAGCCGGGGCGGCTTCGGCCCCGTGGTACCAGACGTCGAAGTCAGCCCCGGCGAACATCGGGTGCCAGCGGTAGATCGCCTCGTCGCTGATCGTCTCCGGGATCCGGGCCGGGCGGCGCATCGCGTTGATCGACACCCCGCCGTAAATCCAGCACGAGGTGTCCCGCTGGTAGAGCAGGTTCGGCAACGGCGCGAGGACGAACCCGTCCGGGTCGAGCGAGTGGAACGCGATGCTCTTCGGCACCGGCCCGAGCTCGGCGATCTCCCGCTTGGTGATGCCGCCCGCCAGGTACCGGGCGAGCTCGGCCGACTCCAGCCCGTCGAGCGCCGCCCGCAGGGTCGCGGCGGCCATGGGTCCGTGCCAGCGCGGGTCGAACAGCCGGTCCAGGACGTAGGCGCGGGCCTCCGCGATGTCCAGGGTCTGGGCCAGCAGGACGCCGTAGTAGTGGACCACCACTCCGCGCGAGCGCAAGGTCTCGGCGAACGCGTCGTGCTCCGCCTGGGCCTGGCTTACCCACAACATGTCGTCGAACAGCAGGTCGGCGACGTTGTCCGGGGTCAGGCGCTTGAGCTCAAGGTCGGGACGGTGCAGGATCACCTGCCGCAGGCGGCCGACCTCGGAATCGACGTGGAACACGTGATCAGGCACGCCTGAGGCCGCCGATGCCCAGTGACCCGTCGTCTCCCGGCACCGCTTCCCCCTCCGCCTGGGCGACGTACGCGGCGGGGTCCTTGTCCACGGGACGGACACCCGTGACATTCCGCGCCTCGTAGGCCGCGAAGGCAACAGCGAGGTCGTGGCGCTGCTGCAGCCCGGCCAGGCGGCGGAAATCGGTCAGGCCCTCGCGTTCCTCCTCGGCCATATGGTCGCCGTTGGCCAGGTTGGCGGCCGCGATAGCGGCGTACCAGACGTCGCTGCCGACCGCATGCTGTCCGACCTCCGCGACCGCGTCGCGGATGTCGTTGTGGTCGTGGATGGCATCCAGCGTCTCGTCCTCCACCCCCGCCCGGCGCCGGGCGGCGATCCCGACCTTGAGCAGCACGGGATAGAAGATCGCCTCCTCCGCCGCCGCGTGCACCTCAAGGAACGCCGCCAGCCGCTGCCAAACCGCGGAAAGCGCCGCGGTGTCGGACCGGTCAATTTGCTCGAGGATCGCGAACAGGCGCCGCTGCTCGTGATGATCGTCGAGTATCAACTGGGTGATGTCCAAGGATCCTCCCTGTACCACGAGCGGGACCGCAGCCGGCGAAGCAGGCACCATGCTACGTCGGGACCTGCGCCCGGGGCCGCGAACGGGCCATTCCCCGCGGAGCCGGGACCCAGGACCAGGCCTCGCGATCGTCACATTATGCGTGTTAAACTCCACATAATGTGACGATGGTCGACAGTTGCGGAGGCCCGGAATGTCGGGACTGCTGGCTTCGGTGGTACTCATCGGGTGCGCTGTCGGGCTCATGGTCGTACTCACAGCCATCTTCGCGGTCGCGCTGATCGCCATCGACCGGCTGGAGACCCGCCGCTCCAAGGAGCAGGCCAAGGAGCTGCTCGGGGAGTACCGGCCTACGCCCCGGTAAGCATGGTGACGAGGTCAGAAGGCTGACAGAAAACCTGCTTGCCGACCCGGTAGGAGTCGACGAGGCCGGTGCGCCGCAGCCCTCCGGGCAGCCGCCGCGGGCCATGCGCACCAGGTCCCTGGCTTCCTCGAGGTGGCCGCCGGACGCCGCCTGCTCGCTCATCGCGTAGAGGACGGCCCCGCCGAGCTGCCGGTCCCCGCAGGCCTGAGCCAGCCCCAGCGCCTGAATCTGGTACGCCTGGGCGAGCGCGGCCCGTGGCCAGCAGGCGCACGTCAGGCGCCCGGCCAGCAGCGTGGCCTCGGCGGTCGCGGCCAGCAGTTCCCGGTGCACCTGCGCGCCGCACCGCCCGTGCAGCATGCGGTCGGCCTCCGTGCTCAGGTAGCTGACCAGTGCCCGGCGAGCCCGCCCGGGGTCGGTCTGCCCGGCCAGCCCGGACACCGCGCCGGTGATCGAGCGCAGCCGGGCCACGTCATCCGGTCCGACGCTGGCCGCGGACACTGGCCGCTGATCCGCGGTGCCGACCCGGCCACCAGAATCGACGAGCAGCCAGCGCAGCGCGGCGTAGCCCCAGGCGTGGCTCTCGTACTCGTACCGCCAGGCGCGGCCGTCGGCCAGGTCGGCCTGCCAGAGCGCCGCCACCTTCGCCGCCGGTCGCCACCCCGCTCGGTCATCATCGAGCCGGCCCTTCTTCTCGGCATCCGCCAGCACGCACCCGCGGTCGGCGCGGAACCGTCGCCGCGCGAAGACCGGTAGTTCAAGCCCCCGTGCGATCGTCTCGGCTGTCCCCGGCATCGTCATTCACCCTCATTCGTCACCGTGCCCCCGGCGTTTCATGAAAGTGCCCTATGCAGGAAGACGGACGGCCGGTGATCGTGGTTCAGGATTTGCGGTTGTTATAGGTCTTACGTCGCGGGGCGGGCTCAGATGGCGGGCGGGTCGACGTCGGACGCGGTGGACCGGGTCCCGGTCGGGCTCATCCGCCGGAAGGCGTCCGCGTACAGTTCCCGCGCCGTGCGAGCCACCGCCGCCACCGGTCCGCCGCTTTCCCCGGCGCTCAAGCGGCTGGCAATGCAACTGGCGGGCCACCGGGCGGGACTCAGCCGGCCCTATCCCGGCGTTCCTGAGCGCCGCCGAAGATGACGTCGGCGAAGTTGAGGTCCAGTTCCCGGTAGTGTGCCCGCATCATTTCCGTGGCGGCTTCCGCGTCGCGCGCCGCCAGTGCCGCGAGCAGCTTCTCGTGCAGCAGCCGGAAGGCCTCCGGCGCCACCGTATGGATCTGCCTGGCCATGATGACGTACCGCTCCGTGCGCGTCGATATGGCGTCCCGGTACTGGATCAGCACCTGATTGTGCGACCCGCAGTAGACCATGCGGTGAAACGCCCGGTTGACGGTGAGCAGGCCGCCGACCGCTACCGGGATCCCGGCCTCCCGCAGGTAGCGGACCGCCTCCTGGTCGTCCTGGCGGGCGACGAGCTGCCGGGCCCGGGCCAGCTCGTCCGGCGTCATCTGGGCGGCCGCGAGCCGCGCCGCGAGCAGGTCGAGTTCCTGCCGCACCGCGAGGAGCTCGTCCGCTTCCGCGCGGGTGAGCGGCGCGATGACCACGTCCCGGTGGGCGTTGCGGATGACCAGGTGGTCCGCCTCAAGCCGGCGCAGCGCCTCGCGCAGCGGCGTGATGGAGACGCCCAGGGACGCGGAAAGCTGCAGGTAGTCAACCCGGCTGCCCGGCTCAAGGATGCCGAGGAGGATCTGATTTCGCAGCTCAAGGTAGGCGCCGTCGGCCTTCGTCGGCGCGCCACTGGTTCGATCGCCATACGTCACGGGTGTTCCTCGGTGGATGAGCGCCAGCGCTTAGAAACGCAGCGTAACGCCTCTTGCCCCCGATCCAGAACTTTATATTATAAAATTCTACCCGCTACGAAGGGACTCGCCGGTGCAGACGAGCACAGATCGGATCCTGGCCACGCACACCGGAAGCATCGCCAGGCCGGACGGCCTGATCGAGCTGATGCGGGCCAAGGAAAACGGGCGCCCGTTCGACCCGGAGGCGTTCGAGGCCCGCGCGACGGCGGCCGTTGAGGAGTGCGTCCGCCGCCAGGTCGAGGCCGGCCTCGACGTCATCAACGACGGTGAGCAGCGCAAGAGCGGCTTCACCACGTACCTGACCGAGCGGCTCGCCGGGTTCGAAGCGATCCCCTACGCCCCCGGCGAGTCGGCCAGCCACTGGCGCGAGGTGGACGAGTTCCCCGAGTACTACGAGCGTTACTTCAAGACCGCGATGTTCGGGGCCATGCTGAGCTCGCCCGCCCGGCTGGTATGCCGGGGCCCGGTCAAGTACATCGGCCACGAGGCGCTCGCCACCGACATCGCCAACCTGCGGGCGGCGCTGGCCGGGAAGTCGTATACCGAGGCCTTCATGTCCGCGGCGCTGCCCACCGGGCTCGCCGGGCACGAGAACGAGTACTACTCGACGCACGAGGAGTACGTGACGGCCCTCGCGGACGCGTGTCATGAGGAGTACCGGGCCATCATCGACGCCGGCTTCCTCATCCAGCTTGACGACCCGTCCGCGACCAGCCTGTGGGCCCACGCGGACGCCGAGCCGGCCGAGCGGGACCGGCGCGTCGCCGAGACCGTCGAACTGATCAACTACACGCTGCGCGACATCCCGCCCGAGAAGATCCGCTACCACACCTGCTACGGCATCAACCAGGGCCCGCACGTTTACGACCTGCGCCTGCGCGACTTCATCGAGCCGATGCTCAAGGTCAACGCCCAGGCGTTCTCGTTCGAGGTCATGAACCCCAGGCACATGCACGACTACCACGCCTTCGAGGACGTCCGGCTGCCCGCGGGCAAGGTGATCATCCCCGGCATGCTGAGCAACGGCGCGAACTGGGTCGAGCACCCCGAGCTCATCGCCGAACTGACCGTCCGGTACGCGGAACTCGTCGGCCGGGAGAACGTGCTGATCGGCAACGACTGCGGCTTCGCATCCCAGGCCGCGACGAAGGAAGTCGACCCGAGGGTGGGCTGGGCGAAGTTCGCCGCCCTCGCGGAGGGCGCCCGGATCGCGTCGCAGCGGCTCTGGCGCCGCTGATTCCGGCTGATTTACCGCCAGTTATCCCGAACGGAATCGGCTTACTGGGAGTGAGTAAGCCGATTCCGTTCGGATCCTCTTGCTTTCTTGGTTCGCTTTTTGGTTAGGGGATTACAGTGCGCGTGATCATCGCCGGGGGCGGGACCGGCGGCCTTGCCACGGCAATCGCTCTCAGGAAGGCCGGAGCCGACCCGCTGGTGCTCGAGCAGGCGCCCGCGTTTACCGCCATCGGCGCGGGCCTCGGGCTCTATGCCAATGCCATGAAGGCGCTCACCTACCTTGGGGCCGACGCCTACTGGCGGCAGGCGGCGGCCCGCATCGACGTCTCCGAGCAACGCGGCCTGGGCGACGATCAGCTCATCACCGCGTCGTCGCTGGCGCCGCGGGCGGCGAAATACGGTGCCCCCTACTACTGCGGGCACCGCGCCGACCTGCTGACCAGCCTGCTGACGGCGCTGCCGGCCGAGTGCGTGCGGACCGGCAGCCGGGTCGTCGGGCTCGAGGAGACCGCGGACGACGTGCGGGTCGAGCTCGCAGGAGGCGAGGAGGTACGGGGCGACCTGCTCGTCGGCGCGGACGGCCTGCGCTCGGCGACCAGGAAGCTGCTCATGGGCGAGCGGGAGGCCCGGTTCACCGACGTCGTCGTCTGGCGCGGGCTCATCCCGCGGGAGAAGGTGCCAGGCCGCTACGACGCGAAGATCATGGCGTGGTTCGGGCCGCGCCGCCACGTCCTGCTTTACCCGCTCCGGCCCGACGGGCACCAGGAAAGCGTCTACAGCCTGAGCGCGTTCGTCCCCGCCACCGAGGTGCACCGCGAGTCCTGGACGGCGTCCGGTGACCTGGCCGACCTGCACGCGTCCCTGGCGGACGCCTGCCCGGCGATGCAGGACCTGCTGGCCCTGATGGACACGGCGCTGATCACCGGCATCTACTTCCGCGACCCGCTCGAGACCTGGGGGTCCGACCGCGTCGTGCTGCTCGGCGACGCCGCCCACCCCGCGCCGCCAAGCGCGGGGCAGGGCGCCGGCATGGCCCTGGAAGACGCCGTCATGCTCGCCGCCTGCGTGCGGCGGGCCGGGGCCGGGAACGAGCCGGCCGCCCTGCGGGAGTACGGGTTCCGTCGCCAGGCGCGCACCAAGCGGATGCTCGAGTCGTCCCGGGTCAACCTGCGCAACAGTCAGACCAGCGACCCGGTCCAGGTGCGGGCGCGCAACGGCTACTACCGCGGTCTTGAACGGCTCAGCCCGGCGGGCCCGCCCATGCAGGAATGGCTGCTCGCGCACGACCCGGTTGCCGCCGCCCAGCAGTCAGCCGCGGAGTTCAAGCAGAATCTGGCCGGGCCGGGCAACCCGCTGCGCCGGCCGGCGGCGCGGCGGGCCTTCGACGCGTGGCGCGGGGCGCTGACCGGCGAGCACCGCGCGGCCGGCTGGCTCGGCGAGCGCCGCGGTTACGCCGAGTTCGCCCGGGACGCGCTGCGGCCGCCGGGCGGGAGCGGGCCGGCCGCTGGCGTCAGCTGCGACGGGACGGCGGCCCTGCGGGTCGGGCGGTCGTCACGGGACCCGGCTCCCGTCGATTCTGAGGCCCCGGTGGTGCTGCACCTGCACGGCGGCGGCTACGTGATGGGCTCGGCGGAGCTGTCGGCGCCGCTCGCCGGGCGGCTGGCCGAGGCGGCCGGCGGCTGGTCGCTCGTGCCCGACTACCGGCTCGCGCCCGAGCACCCGTTCCCGGCGGCGCTGGAGGACGCCCTGGCCGCCTACCGCTGGCTGGCCCGCGAGTACCCGCGGGCCCCGGTCATCGTCAGCGGCGAGTGCGCGGGCGGCGGCCTTGCCCTCAGCCTCGCCCTGGCCCTGCGGGACGCGGGCGAGCCGCTGCCCGCGGGGATTCACGTCGTCTCGCCCTTCTGCGACCTGGCGCTCACGGCGGGGCACCCGAGTCTCGCCGTCGACTCCGACCCGTGGTTCAACCGCATCGCGCTCGTTCAACTCGCCGCCTGCTACCTGCACAACGCCGAGCCGGGCCAGGCACTGGTCTCGCCGGTCCGCGCGGACCTGTCCGGCCTGCCGCCGCTCCTCATCCAGGCGGCCGAGCCGGAGGCGCTCTTCCCGAGTGCGGAGCGGCTGGCCGATGCGGCCCGCGACGCCGGCGTTCCCGTCACGTTCAGCCCGGTCGCCGACAGCGTCCACTCCTTCATCTTGTTCGACTTCCTGCCGGAAACCGACCGTGCGCTCGCGCAGTTCGCCGCGTTCACCGAGGCGGTGAGCGCGGGCTGACGCCCGGGTCAAAGGCACTGGTCTAACGCACGGGCCTATCTAGCGCACGGGCCTAACGTCCCGGCGGGCGCGGTACCGGGCGCGGGCGGCGCAGGTGGCGGTCGTGGCGGCCACCGAGCTCACCCTGGACGCGGAGACGATTACCCGACTCGACCAGGCGGGCCGGTCAGCGGACGCCTGAGTCCATGTCCGGGCCCGGTCAGCGGGCGAGCGTGGCGATGTGCCCGGGGACGACCACCGTCACCGCGCCGCCCGCGAAGACCGGCCGGAGCGTCTCCAGGCACCAGTCGCGGGCCTCTGCGGCGCCGCAGGCACCGCGCGCGATGGCGTCGTCGACGTTGACCTCGCTGAGCATGTAACGCAGGTAAGCGTCGAGCTCCATCGGCAGCTGGATCTCGAGGTCGGTGTGGTCGATCAACCGCAGCCCGTACGCGGCGAGCGGCTGCTCGCGCGCGTCAAGCGGCTCCCAGCCGGGCGGCCACGGGAACCGCTGCTCGAACGAGGCGAACCAGTCCGCCAGGGCAGCGCCGCTGGCCGCCCGCCTGCCGGTGGAAAAGTCGTACAGCAGGAACGTCCCGTCGCCGGTGAGCACCCGTGCGATCTCCGCGAGGGCCGACGGCACGTCGGCGTAGTTCAGCGAGCCGGCCGCCGCGACCAGGTCAAATGACCCGGCCGCGAACGGCAGCCGCTCCGCCTGGCCGATGACGAACCTGGCGTGGGGCGCGACCGTCCGCCGGTGGGTGAGCATGGTGGAGATCGGCTCGAGGCCGATGGCCCGCCGGGCCAGCGGGGCCAGCGCGGCGGTGGACAGGCCCGCGCCGCAGCCAATGTCCAGGGCCAGGTCGGCCTGCCGGCCCAAGCGGGCCGCCCGGAGGATCTGCTCGTGTATCGGCGGCCGGTCAAATGCATAGGCCGTCGCCAGGCGCTCGCTGTCGTAGACGCTTGTCATGGCTCCTCCGAGATCGGCTGCGACCCCCGGGACGACCCTAATTCATGATCAGCGCGGACCCGGCCGGGCCCGCCAATACGACGCGGGGAGTAGCGGAAAATCGCTACGCCGGGCCGATGCGCCCCCGGGGCCGGCGCGTAGGCTCAGAGAATGCGTACGGATCGCCGATGGCAACGGTTCCACGCGGTCGGCTGGGTCATCTCGATCGGCGGCATGGCCGTGGCCCTCGGGATGTGGCAGCTTCACCTGCGCGAGGTCGAGCAGCGCGCCGAGGAAGCCGAGCGGACCAGGGACGAGGTCGCCCGCCGCCGCGCCGTGGAGGAGCGGCTGCGCATCGCCCGCGAACTGCACGACTCCCTGACCCACAGCATCTCCGTGATCCAGGTCCAGGCGGGCGTCGCGGTTCACCTGGCGCGCAAGCGCGGCGAGGAGGTGCCGCCCGCCCTGCTCGCGATTCACGCCGCGGGCGCGGACGCCGCCAGGGAACTGCGCGCCACCCTCGGCGTGCTCCGCGACCAGGACCAGGGCACAAGCGAGGACCTCGACGGCAGCGGCCTGGACCACCTGGACGGCATGGTCACCCGGGCGCGCTCCGCCGGGCTGCCGGTCACCGTGACGGTGACCGGGACCCGGCGGCCGCTTCCGCCCGCGGTGGACCAGGCGGCTTACCGGATCGTGCAGGAAGCGCTCACCAACACCAGCCGCCACGCGCGCGTGGCCGACGGCGGCGGTCAGGCGAGTGCCCGGGTCGTGCTGCACTATGCCCAGGACACCCTGACGGTACAGGTCAACGACGACGGGAACGGCGGCGGGGCGAAGTCGGCCGGACCCGGGCTCGGACTGGTCGGCATGCGGGAGCGCGTGTCCGCGCTCGGCGGACGGCTGCACGCGGGACCACGGGACGGCGGCGGCTTCCAGGTGCGGGCCGAACTGCCCGTTCGGGCCTAGGGCGCGGGCGCCTCGTGATCAGGGTCCTGCTCGCCGACGACCAGGCGCTGATCCGCAGCGGCATCCGGTCCCTGCTCGAAGCGGAAGACGACATTGAGGTGGTCGCCGAGGCGACCGACGGGCGGCAGGCGGTGGCGCTCACCGCGGAGCACCGGCCGGACATCGCGCTCATGGACATCCAGATGCCCGCGGTCGACGGGATCGAGGCCACCAGGCAGATCGTCGCGAGCGAGCAACTGGACCGCGTGCGGGTCGTCATGCTCACGAATTTCGGGCTCGACGAGTACATCTTCCGTGCCCTGCGCGCGGGCGCGAGCGGCTTCCTGCTGAAGGACACCGAGCCGGCCGAGTTGCTCCAGGCGCTGCGCGTGGTCACGCGCGGGGACGCGTTGCTATCGCCGTCGGTCACTCGCCGGCTAATCGGCGAGTTCGTCGCCCGGCCGCCGGACGCGGTCGCCGCCTCAGGCATGGAAACCCTGACCAACCGGGAACGGGAGGCGGTGGCCCTCGTCGCGCACGGCCTGTCCAACGACGAGATCGCCGCCAGCCTGGTGCTCAGCCCCACGACCGCCAAGACCCACGTCAGCCGGGCGATGATCAAGCTCGGGGCCCGCGACCGCGCGCAGCTCGTCGTCTTCGCCTACCAGACCGGCCTGGTCAGCCCCCGCGACCTCCGGTAGGCCAGACGATCGCGGACGCGAGCAACGGTGGCTACCCACGCACCAGCGACGTCATGCCGGCCGCCGCGCCGAGCAGCCGGCATTGCTCGCGGATCGCCGCGGCGAACGCCGCGACAGCCGGGTGGCGGCTGGTTCCCTTCCGGCAGGCGATGCTCGTGCGGCGGCGCGCGGTCACGGGCGTGAGGCTCACTCCGGCCGGCACCTCGCCCACGCCAAGCTCCGGGATCAGGGAGACTCCCTGGGCCGCCGCCACGAGGGCGAGGACGGTGGCGAAGTCGTCGGCATGGTGGCGGATGCGCGGCGTGAAGCCGCATGCCTGGCAGGCGCGGATCACCATGGTGTGGCACAGGGTGCCCGGGCTGCCCGCGATCCACGGGGCGTCGCGCCAGTCCTCGATGCTGGTCTCCGCGTGGCCGGGCTGGCCATCGGGACCGCCCCGGCCGCTCGCGGCCGCCAGGTAGAGGGACTCCTCGAGCAGCGGTTCCGCGTCGAGCGCGGGGTCGGGTTCGGCCGGCACGTAGTCGTAGACGAAGGTGAGGGCGACGTCGAGGGTTCCCGCGTGCAGGGCTCCAGGGACGGCGACCGGGTCAAGCTCGGTGACCATGAGCTCGAGCCCGGGGTGCTCGCCGCCGAGCGCGACCAGGGCCGGCGGCAGCATGGTGCGCGCCGCGGAGGGAAAGGCGCCGATGCGCAGCGGGCCGGTCAGGCTGCTGCGGGTGGCGGCGAGCGCGGCCGATGCCTCCTCAAGGACGGCTAGGACGGTCTCCGCGTAGTGAGCGAGCACCGCGCCGGCCGGAGTGAGCGCCACGCGCCGGCCGGAGCGCTCGAGCAGCGGCACGCCTGCCTCGCGCTCCAGGGCGGCGAGTTGCTGCGACACGGCGGACGGCGTGTACGCGAGCGCGTCCGCGACCGCGGTGATCGTCCCGCGGTGTGAGAGCTCGAACAGCAAGCGGAGCCGGCGTACGTCGATCATTAGCTCAGCTTACAAATCAGTGAAGGAACGTGAACTGGATCTGCACAGCCCGACGGTGCAGGCTCGGAGGCATGGAAGGTTCCTGGCAAGGCCTGTACGTCCCCCTCATCACTCCCTTCACCACGGACGGCGAGCTGGCGACCGATGCGCTCGAGAAGCTCGCGCACGCCGTGATCGACGACGGCGCCGCGGGCCTGGTGGCCCTCGGGACCACCGGCGAGTCGCCGACGCTCAGCGCGGCGGAGCGGCGCGCGGTCCTCGACATCTGCGCGGGTGCGTGCCGCGAGCGCGGCGTCGCCCTGATCGCGGGGGCGGGCTCGAATGACACCGCGGGCACGGCCAAGGCCCTGCGGGAGCTGGCCGCCTGGCCCGAGGTGTCGGCCGCGCTGACCGTGGTGCCGTATTACACCCGGCCGTCGCAAGACGGGGTGATCGCGCACTTCGCCCGGGTCGCCGCCGACAGTCCCGTTCCGGTCATCGTGTACAACATCCCTTACCGCACGGGGACGCCGCTGAGCAGCGAGACCCTGCGCGAACTGGCCGCCATCCCGGGGGTGGCAGGGGTCAAGCAGGCGGTCGGCGGCATCGACCACGATACGGTCATGCTGCTGGCGGACCCGCCGGCAGGCTTCGCGGTGCTGGCCGGCGACGACGTGTTCGCGTCCCCCCTGCTCGCGCTCGGTGCGGCGGGCGCGATCCTCGCCTCTGCCCATGTCTGCACGCGCGAGTTCGCCGACTTCGTCGCGGCCTGGCGTTCCGGGCAGGCCGCCCGCGCCCGCGAACTGGGACACCGCCTCGCCCTGCTCTCGACGGCGCTTTTCGCCGAGCCGAACCCGTGCGTCATCAAGGGAGTCCTCTACGCCCACGGCAAGATCCCCAGCCCCGCGGTCCGGCTGCCGCTGCTACCCGCCCGGGATGACACGGTGCGCGCCGCCCTACATGGCCAACGGCGACACGACGCGAAATCCCGCGGAACGTCATGAATAAAGCTCTAAGAAAGCACCGG
Source organism: uncultured Actinomycetota bacterium (assembly GCA_963767685.1). Classification (GTDB taxonomy): domain Bacteria; phylum Actinomycetota; class Actinomycetes; order Streptosporangiales; family Streptosporangiaceae; genus Trebonia. The sequence continues at coordinate 265,301 of CAVYEZ010000019.1, read as the reverse complement.
CGATTACGGACGATTTCCCGGCCCCAGGCGCCAGAAGCCCCCGGAGAAATTACCCCGGCTACCCGGGAAGCGGGGCATCCCCGCTCCGTTCCATCGGCCTGGCCAGTAGCCGCCCCGAGAGCCGCGCCCGGATGCCGGGGCGCCGTCGAAGCTCCCGCTTACGGAATCCGACTGCGGGCTCGAGCCCGGGTAAGAAGGCGACTGGCTTGCCTGCGACGCGGGCTCGGCCGTCGTCTCGGCCGCGACCGCCGGGGTGGACGATGCCGGGGCCTTCGCTGACCGCGACCTCGTGGCCGACGGGCGGGGCGACGGCGACCCGGCCTGCCCCGTGACGGCCGCGACCGGGGAACTCGCCGCAGCCGGGGAACTCGTCGCGGCCCGCGCTCCCGCCGCGCTGTTCACCAGGCTGCCGTGGCTTGGGGTGACCGTCAGCACGACGGCGGCGGTAGCCGCCCCGAGGACAAGGAGCGTGGCTGCCGCGGCCATCATTCCGGTGCGAAAGCTGACTTCCTCGAGCCGGGCGTTAATGGCCGCGCGGATGCCTGGCCGTGAGCCGGCCATCCGGTGATCCCCGCCATGCACAAGACCGGACGATACCGATTAAGGGCCGTCAATGGCGGCATAACCATCATTCCAGCGGCCGGCGTGTCCCGGCCAGCCGCCCGGCGATTGCCTGCCACTAGGGTTGTGTCGTGAAATTCTCGCTATGGCCCGACAACCGCCGCGTCCCCGCCGAACTGCTCGAGCAGGTGCGCGTGGCCGAGGAAACCGGCTGGCACGGCGTGTGGCTGGCCGACCACTACATGCCGAACACCGGGGACACGACGCCCGCGCGGGGCGACGCCTACGAGTGCTGGGGCCTGCTGCCCGCCGTGGCGGCGGTCACCGAGCGGGTCAGGATCGGCACCCTCGTGTCGCCCACCTCGGTTCACCACCCGGCGCTGCTCGCAAAGCGCGCCTGCACGATCGACCGGCTCTCCGGCGGCCGGATGGTCCTCGGGCTCGGCGCCGGCTGGCAGATCAACGAGCACCACGCCTACGGCATCGAACTGGAACCGCCCGGCAAGCGGGTGAGCCGGTTCGAGGAGGCGATCCAGATCGTGCGCTCGATGCTGTCGGTGGAAGCGGAGTCCACCACGTTCCACGGCGCCTACTACGACATCACCGACGCCCCTTGCGACCCCAAGCCGGTCCAGTCGCCGCTGCCGCTGCTCGTTGGCACCCGCAGCCCGCGCATGCTCCGCATCACCGCCCGCAACGCCGACGAGTGGAACACCTGGGGTACCCCGGAGCAGGCCGCCGGGTACCGGGCCGCGCTCATCGAGACCTGCCACGAGGTCGGCCGCGACCCCGCGACGATGCGGACCTCGGTTAACGCCCTCGTCGACCTGGACGCGAGCGTGTCGCCGCCCGGCCGGGCCGCGCTCTTCGGCTCGGCCCAGTACCTGGTCGACCAGTTCGGGCGGTACGCCGAGCTTGGCTTTGACGAGTTCATCCTGCCTGACTGGAACCTCGGCGCGGACCGGTCCGAGCGCGCGGACAAGCTCGCGCGGATCAAGACCGAGGTCCTTGACCAGGTGGCCGCCTAGCTTGGGCGCGCCGGGAGGCCGAGTTCGTACGCCCGCAGCGTGAGGTTGGGCCCGGGGGAGAAGTCGAGTTCCGGTGTCCGCGTGAACCCGGCGGCCGCGTAGAGGTGCTGCGCGGCCCGCATGGCGGGGTTGGTGCAGAGCCGCAGCCGGCGCAGCCCGCGCTTCTCGGCCCGCTCGATGACTGCCAGCAGCAGCTTCCGCCCCACGCCGCGGCCCTGCGCCGCGGAGGCGACGGCAAACGCGCGGATGTCCGCCTCCGTGGCATCCCGGGCGAGTTCGCTGGCCGCGTCGAAGGGCTCGAGGGTGATCGTCCCGAGGATGCCGTCATCCGCGTCGTCGACGGCGACGAGTACCGTGCAGCCGCCGTCGAACCCGAAGCGCCGTAGCGTCTGGACGTAGCCGTCGCTGTCGGACAGCAGGCCAAGCGCCCGGTACGCGGAGACCCGCACTTCGCCCACCGCTGCCTGCTCATCTGGCCGTGCATCCCGAATCATCACGGGATGCACGCTACCAACCGGCGGCCCGGTTGCGGTCAATCCTTCATTCCGCTGAATTTCGGGCATCATAGCGCCGTCATAGCGTTAACAGAAATATGACGAACCTGATGCTCTCCTGGCAGCAGGCGGCGCTCCTGGCCCTCGGGTGCGGCGTGGCCGGCGGGTTGCTCCTGTACGCCGGCCACGCCGCCCGGGGCTGGCGGTGGGCGCTCCCCGTGGGCCCGTTCCTGCGCGAGGCGGGCGTCGTGGTCGGGTTGTTCGCCCTGTGGCAACTGGCGGGAAACCTGGCGTCGGGCGGCTTCCACGTTGCGATCGCGCACGCGCAGTGGATCTGGGACACCGAGCGGACCCTGCGGCTGCCTAACGAGGCGGACGTCCAGGGGCTGCTGCTCCCGCACCCGCTGCTCTCCGAGATCGCGAACCTCTACTACGCGACCATGCACTTCGGCATGCTGATCGCGATGCTGATCTGGCTGTTCGCCCGGCACCGCGACGGCTATCCGGGGGTGCGCAACGCGATGGCCGCGAGCACCGCGATCTGCCTGCTGATCTCCTTCATCCCGGTCGCACCGCCGCGGTTCCTCCCCGGCGCGGGCATCGTGGACCTGGCGGCCAGGTACGGCGAGTCCGTCTACGGGGTGGTCGGCTCGAACGCGGGCGCCGACCAGCTGTCCGCCATGCCGTCGGTGCACGTCGCCTGGTCGATCCTGGTCGCCTGGGCCGTCCTTACCCGGGCCCGGAGCCGCTGGCGCTGGCTGATCGTGCTCCACCCGGCCATTACCGTCCTGGTCGTGGTCGGGACCGGCAACCACTTCTGGGCCGACGCGATCATCGCGGCCTCCATCGACGCCCTCGTCATCTCGGCGCAGTCCCTGCTGGTCCGCCGCCTCCGCCCGGCGACCGTGCCGGTCCAGGCGGCCGAGCCCGCGTCGACGGCGGCCGTAAACCGTTAGTGTTCGTTACGTGTCTAAGGTTCTTAGGCGAGCGCGAGGGCGATCGCGTGCAGCGCCAGGCCGACGCCCGCGCCGACCACCGTCCCGTTGATGCGGATGAACTGGAGGTCGCGCCCGAGCAGCAGTTCGAGCTGGGTCGAGGTCTCGGCGGCGTCCCACCGCTCGATGGTGCCGGTGACCAGGCCCGCCAGCTCGTCGTGGAACTGGTCGGCGAGCCGCTTGGCCCCCGACTCGAGCACGCGCTCGAGGCTCTCCTGGAGGCGCGGGTCCGACCCGAGGCGCCGTCCGGCCGCGGACAGCGCGGCGGCCAGCTGGCGGCGCAGCTCGGAGTCCGGGTCGGCGGCCTGAACGCGCAGCGTCTCCTTGGCGTTTTTCCACAGCCACGACGTCCAGTCGCGGAGCCCTTCGCTCGCCAGCAGGTCCCGCTTGAAGCTCTCCCCGCGCTCGCGCAGCTCCGGTGAGGTCTGCAGGCGCTCGGGCAGTCCCGCGATCCACGCGTCGAACTGCTTCCTGGCGTCGTCGTCGGGGTCGTCCACCATCGCCGCGAGCCGCTCGCGCAGCCGGGCGTGCAGCCGGTCGTACGCCCGGCCGTAGACGACGTCGGGCAGCCAGCGCGGCGCCTCGGCCTCGAAGCGCTCGCGCAGCTCCTCGTTGTGGTCGGCCAGGTACCGGTCGGCGGCGTTCACCATGCTGTTGAACAGCACGGCGTGGTGGCCGCCGGCGATCATGACCCCCACGGCCCGCCCGGCCAGCGGCGCCACCTCGATGGCCGCCGCCGCCTTGCTCACCTCGACGGTAAGCGCGCTCTGGACGTCCTCGTCGCGCAGCGTCCCGGCCAGCGTGACGACCACGTCCGCGGCGTGCCCGGCGAAGCGGGCGGCGTTGTCCTCGTCGGCCAGCCAGGCGGCCAGCCGGGGCGCCAGCCCGGCCGCGCGGATGCGGTCGCTGAGCACCGCGGCGTTCAGGAAGTTCTCCTGGACGAACTGCCCGAGGGTCGCGGCGAACTGGTCCTTGCGCTCCACGATGATCGCCGTGTGCGGTATCGGCAGGCCGAGCGGATGGCGGAAGAGCGCGGTGACGGCGAACCAGTCCGCGATGCCGCCGACCATGCCCGCCTCGGCGCCCGCCTGCACGTAGCCGAGCAAGGTCCCGTGGGCGCCGGCCGCGGTCACGCCCACGAACAGGGCGGTGACGGCGACCAGGAAGGCGGTCGCCCGTCGCCGGGCGGCGGCCAGGCGGCGCGTCCGCAACTCCAGTGACTCGCGCTTGAGCCTGGACACAGGCGCAGCGGACGTCGTCGCGGCAGGTTCCATGCACGGCCCCCCGGTCAGTCCGCGGCGCACGCCGATCCGCAGCCGCGTCAGGCGAGTAGTGGTCTCGGCATGCAAGCCTAAACGCCCGCGCCGGCCAACAGCGCGCTGACGGGGCCGGACTAGCCGGACCAGCCGGGACTACGGGTGCATGCGCGCGCCCTTGGTGACCTTATCGACCGCGTTGCGCGGCCCGTAGACCGCGAGTCCGACCAGGTCAAGGTCGGCGGCGCGGACGGCGCGGACGGCGGCCCGGTTGTCCCGGTCGTTGCCCGTCGCGAACAGGTCCGCGGTGAAGACCGACAGCGCGAGACCGCGGCCGACGGCGCGCTCGTGCGCCGTGGCCAGCGTCTCCTTGCCCGCCGCGTAAACGAGGACCGGCTGGCGGAACATCGGCAGGTACTCCGTCCCGTCCGCGTCCAGGTACGGCTCGCCGATGACCTCTGGCACCCGGTGCCCGATCCCGCTCACGAGGAAGGCGGTCACGTTCAGCCGCTGCCACACCTCGAGGTCATCACGCAGCACAACGGCGATCTTGGTGTCGAACCGCACGGGCTCGTCGATAGGCGTATCCATGAGAAACGATCGAACACCGTTGGCCGCCGTCCCGTCTTGTACGATTTTTGCGTGGCTGATGACCTGCGGATCCGGGCCTGGCGACCGCCGGTCCCGGGCGTCGCCGAGGTCCTGCACGCGCACATGACCAGCCACGTCTACCCCATGCACACGCACGAGTCGTGGACGCTGCTGATCGTCGATACCGGGATGATCCGCTACGACCTGGACCGCCACGAGCACGGCGCCCTGCATCAGGCCGTGACCCTGCTCCCCCCGCGGGTCCCGCATAACGGGCGCGCCGCGACCTCCTCCGGCTTCCGCAAGCGGGTGGTCTACCTCGATCTCGGGTACCTGCCCGCGGGCCTCATCGGCCGCGCGGTCGACCAGCCCGTGCTGCTCGACCCGCTGCTTCGCCAGCGCATCAACCAGCTGCACCAGGCGCTCGAGGAACCCGGCGGCGAACTCGAAGCGGAGAGCCGCCTGGCCTTCGTCGCCGAGCGGCTGCAGCAGCACCTGGCCGGCGACGCCGCGGCGCCGTTCGCGGCGGCGGCGGCGGGCGGGCCCGGCCGGGCCGGCGTCGCCCATCAGTTGCGCGCGCTGATCGATGCCGGGTTCCGCGACAAGGTGACGCTCAGGCAGGCGTCGCAGGCCATCCACGCCCACCCGGCGCACCTGGTCCGGATGTTCAGCCGGGAGTTCGGCATCAGCCCGCATCAGTACCTGACCGGCCGCCGGGTCGACCTGGCCCGCAGGCTGCTGCTTGACGGCACGCCGCCGAGCGTGGCGGCGGCCACCGTCGGCTTCTGCGACCAGTCGCACCTGAACCGGAGCTTCCGGCGGCTCCTCGGGACCAGCCCGGGCCGGTACGCTCGCGTGGCCCGTCAGGCCGGCTGATCAAACGGCACGGTCACGGTGATCGTGTCGGGGAACCAGTGCGCGCCGCCCGCGTGCTGAGGCGCGCCGCACACCGTTTGCAGGTACCGCATCGGCGGCCCGAAGCCGCCGAGCGTGTCGTCGACGGGGAACCCGTAGCTGTCCCTGATGACATAGGTCAGCGTGCCGACGTACCTCCCGGTCGCCCGGTGGCCGCTCCCGGTCACGGTCAGCCCCTGGGTGCCGCGGAAGCTCCAGTAGAGATCGCTGGTCGAGTCGCCGAATGTCACCGTCGGCAGCTGCCCGGCCGTGAGCCGGGGGTGCGTGTCGCCCGCCCGCAGCTGACGGGCGACGGCCGCCTGAACTTGCCCGTTCACGGCCAGGAACGCGCTGCTCGCCAGCGCCAGCCGGGAGATCCGCGAGCCCGCCGGGTAATTGATCCCCGCCCCGCCACCCGCGAGGAAATGACGCAGCAGGCCGGCGGCGGCGGGGAAGCCAGCCGCGGTGAACCCGGTGGCGATCTGGTTTCCCAGGCTCTGGTCGGCGGCGCGCTCGGCGCCGTCGCAGGTCGTCGCCCCGGCCTGCCCGTACGTGTCCTGGCTCCCGTTCGGGAGAACGGGCCGCACCCCGGTAACGGTGAACCCCGGGGCGGTCGCGGCACGTGACGCCGCGGGACTAGTGCGGGCAGTTGGCGAGCCCGCCGGCGCGCCCGGGTTCCCCGAGGCCGCGGTTCCCGAGCACGCCAGCGCGCACGGCAGCGCAATCGCGCACAGCCCGGCGGAGATGGCGATCCGCCACCTCATCGGCCTCCCCCGGCAAGTCGCATGGATCAAGTCTGCCAACTACGCCCGCCGCGCCCCACCGGGAGTCACGTTTTCACCGGGGAGTAAGCCGCTTCCGTTCGGAATGGGGAAGGCTTTTATCCCGAACGGCTGCGGGCTCCTCGTGGTCGCGCCCGGTCATCTCTTCCTGGCCACGCCGCCAAGACCCCACCCCGGTTCCATTTGCCGTGACTCGACTCAGTGTCATGTGCCGTGGCAATCTGTTTCGAAGGGCACCAAACCGGACATACGGCGAGCGAATGGGTTACGAAACCCGCACTGCTCACTGATGTCTGGCGGGAGAGGGGCTTGTGTTGTCGCCACAGGCATCTAGTCGGGGCTGGGTCGATCACGCGTGGCTGCTCCCCGCCGTGCTCGCCGCGGCGGCGCTCTGCCTGCTGTGCTGGGGCGCGTGGGTTTACGGCTATGACCCGCGCCGGCTCGCCGGCTCGCAGGAGTGGTGGCATCCGATCCTCCAGACCAACCAGGACTGGACGCTCGTCGTCACGATGGCGCTGCTGCTCGGCGGCCTCGGCGCCTACTGGTGGCCCCGCCGCCGGGCCCGGCCGCTGACGATCGGGCTGATCGCCGTGGTCGTGCTCGTCCTGGTGGCCGCGGTACTCGGCACGGTCTCGTACCTCCCGTGCCGGGGGCAGATGAGCAGGACGGGCATCATGTTCTGGATCCTGCAGCTCTACGTGGGGCAGCCGCCGAACATCTACCAGAGCGTGCAGCCCGGGGCCGCGTGCATGGGCGCGCCGCCGCTCGCGCTGCAGCTCGGGCAGATCGACGGCCTTGGCGCGACGCTGATCGGTGCGGTCGCCGTCGCGTCGGTGCTGTGGCGGCAGCCGCTTGACCGGCTGCAGTCCCGGTTCGCGAAAGACGCGACGATCTTCGCCGGGCTCTCCCCGCTCACGATTCCGGTGCTCAAGCAGCTGACCAAGGCCGCGCGCAGCCCCCGCGCGATCATCGTCATCGAGCCGGACGAGGACAACGCGCTGCTTGAAGAGGCCAGGCTCACCGGGGCGCGCGTCGTGATCGGCGACCCGGCCTCGGCGGACATCCTGCGCCCCATCATCTCCGCGTGGCGCGGCTGTGCGCTCAGCCACCTGTACGCGCTCGGCGACAAGGTCGCGGAAAACGTGGCGATGGTCGACACGGCGGCGCGGATCCTCCGGCGCTACCAGGCCGACCCCGACCGCCAGCCGCACCTGGTCGCGCTCATCGACGACCCACGGCACGCCGACCACTGGCGCGGCATCCGCAGCGGCCGGTCGGGCGTGTGGTTCGAGGACGCGCTCAGCTCGGCCGAGTCCACCGCGCGCGGTCTCGTCGCCCAAGTGCTGCGCACGCAGCCACGGGACCTGCTGGTGTGCGGTGACAGCACGCTGACCCTCGCGATCCTGCTCGAGCTGGCCCGGCGCGCCTGGGAGCAGTCGGAGCTGGTGAACGCGGCGACGACCGGGCGCGCGCTGGAACCGGGCATACCGCCGCCGCCCGACGCGCCCGCCCCGCTGCTGCTTGACCGGGTGGCGCTGCTCGACCTGCGGTCAACCGACATCAGGCGGGAGTACCTCGCGTCCGCGCCCGACGCGGTGCTCAACTCGCTGCCGAAGGTCGTCGCCCACCCGGTCCGCTGGCGCGACCACCTGCTGCGGACGCTCGACGCGATGGACCCCGCCCAGGCCCGCAAGACCGCCGTCATCATCACCGACAGCCCGCCGGGCTCCGGCGTGCACGAGGCGGGCCGCGTCGCCCGGCTGCACCCGGAAACCCCGGTGTTCGTGCTTGCCACGGCGGGCGATGCCATGGGCGGCGCGATCTTCGACCTGCTCCACCCGTTCGAGCCTGGCCTGCTCATCGAGGGTGAGGTGCCGGAGGATACCTGGACCCGGGTCGCCCGGCACTGGCACGAGTGCTACCGGCTCAGCCACCCGCTGCCCGCCGGCCACCCCAAGTCCGCGGCCCGGGTGCCGTGGTCGGACCTGGACCCTTTCCTCCGGCAGGACAACATCCTCCAGCTCCGCTCGATCCTGACGGCGGTCGCGGCGCGCGGCCGGCGGTGGGCGCCCGTCCACCTGGTCCCGGCAGGCAGCGTCATCGAGCTGAGCGAGGGCGACCTGCGGGCGGTCACCATCGCCGAGCACACGCGCTGGCTGCAGCGGCGGCTCGCGGCCGGCCGGCCAGGCGAGAACGTGGTCCCGTGGGACGAACTGTCGCCAAGCGTGCGCGACGACGTGTCCGGCCACCTTCTCTCACAGCTCGCGCAACTGGAGGACGTGGGCTTCGTGCCGATCGTTCCGGCCGGCGGCCCGCCGGCGGCGGCCCGCTTCGAGCGCGTCGGCTTCGTCCGGGCCAGCCAGCTGACCGAACCGCTCGCCTGGACGAATTACGCGGGTGAGCAGATGCACGGCTTTGCCGGCGACTGGCGGGTCATCGACGAGGCCGGGAACCTGCGGACGGTCGCCGATCCCGATTTCCAGTCAAGCCACGAGCCGACGGGCGACGGGCGCTGGCGCCGGGTCGGCAGCTTCCTGGCCTGGCAGGCCAGCGAGGCCGTGGTGATCAGGACCAAGGAGGGCAACGCGACCGCCCGGCCGGGCGACTGGGTGGTCGAGGCCCCGACCGGCGAGCGCTGGCCGGTGCGGGACGAGCAGTTCCGCTGGTCCTACCGGCCAAGCGGCGGCGCGCCCGAGCTGCCCGCCTTGCCCGGCCAGGCGAGCGCGCAAGCCGCCGCGAGCAGCAGCACGGCGCCGATTATCTCCTCGTAGAGCGTGCTCGTGGCGTAAGGGACCGCCCAGCTGTCCTTGAAGCCGAACATGCCGACCTCGACGTCGATCACCAGCGCGGCCACCGATACCACCAGCAGGCCCGCGCCCACGAGGAGCGCGCCCACCCGGCGGCTGACAATGATCATCAGGCCAATGATGATGGCGACGACGCCCTGGACCAGGAACAGCGGGCCGATCGTCGGGATGTCCCGGTACGGGTACGGTTGCCTGCCCCACAGGTACAGGTGAATGTAACCGGAGTACACGGTGCAGGCCGCGCCGCCCGCGATCACGATCGTGATCGCCACCCGCGCCGCCAGGGAGGCGAGGTGGGCGGGCCCTCGCAGCAGTACGCCAAGCCACCACGGCCTATCCCGGTAAACGGTTTCCCCGGACACGTCCCGCCTCTCCTTGCCAACCGCGAATCGCGGCCACCCTAAAACGTCCACGACACCTTGTAAACGCCGCCGCGCTCGTCGCGGTCAAGCTAAAAGCAAACCCGAAGGATTCAGCACGCAGCGATGGGTAGACGACTGTGATGACCACACAGACACGAGAGACAACCACACTCACCCGAGCGACATCGCCGCCGGGGCAGATGACGCCAGCCGAGACCGGTGTGCCCGCGCACGGCGGTCGGTCGGCGCACCGCAGGCGGTTCACCCGGCACTCATCGGCCGGCGAGGTGGTGCTCGCCTACCTCGACACTCAGGCGGCTAAGCTGAGCGTCCTTGACCTGGCGGTCCGGCGCGACAAGCCGGACGCCGTGCACCAGATGCGCGTCACGGTACGGCGGCTGCGCAGCGTGCTGCAGTCCTTCACCGGGATCGTGTCCAAGGCGGAGACCGAGCACCTGCGCGCCGAGCTGAAGTGGCTGGGCGGCGTGCTCGGCGCCGCCCGCGACAACGAGGTACTCGCCGATCACCTGCACGCCGGGCTTAAGGCCGTGCCGGTCGAGCTTGTGCTCGGGCCCGCGCAGGCGCGGATCACCGCGCACTTCGCCCCCCTCGAGGCCAGCAGCAGAAAGGCCGTACTCGACGCGCTCGACTCCGATCGGTACCGCGCGCTGCGCGCCGAGCTCGCCCGGCTGCTCGACAGCCCGCCGCTGACTGCCGCGGCGGCCGAGCCCGCCGGCAAGGCACTCCCGATGGCCGTCGGCCGGGCCTACCGGCGGACGCGCCGCCGCATGCGGCGCGTCCGCCATGCCCCCGCCGGGCAGGCACACGACGTGGCGCTGCACGAGACGCGGAAGGCGGCAAAGCGCGCCCGGTACGCGGCGGAGGCCGCGCGGCCGGTGCTCGGCAAGAAGGACGGCAAGTTCGCCAAGCGCATGAAGGATGTCCAGTCGGTGCTCGGCTCGCACCAGGACGCGGTGATCGCCCAGGCGACGGCCCGCGACATCGGCGTGCAGGCCCACCTGGCCGGCGAGAACGCCTTCAGCTTCGGCCTGCTGCACCAGCGGGCGCACTACCAGGCGGTGGCCTGCGAGGATCAGGCGCACCACGCCTGGCGCCGGGCCCGCCGCCAGTCCCGCTGGCTGCCGAAGGCATGACCCGCCAGGAAAACGTCCGCCGCCCCGGCGCGAGCGAAGCGCTGCCGGGGCGGCGGACCACGTCGCGAACGTGGCGGCTAGCGAGGCATCAGGCTCGCCCGCTCACCCGCCAGCCTTCCGCGTAGTGCTCGCGGGCCTCGCTGGAGTAGGGCACGGGCGACACGGTGGCGCGCACCTCGACCTGCTTGTGCGGCCGCTCAACCGACGCCTTCAGCGACCCGCCGTCCGGCTCGCCCCAGACCAGGGTGACCTCGGTCCCGACCTCGATCGACGGGTCGATTACACCGAGCGACAGTTCCTTGCGCTCGTTGTGGCTGTAGCCCGTGAACAGCGACAGGCCGACGACCTTGCCGTCGAGCAGCACCGCGTCGTAGTTCGACGAGGAGTAGTTCGAGATCGGCACGTCCAGGCCCTTGGCCGGGATCTCGTCGGTGTATAGCGAGGCGGCGATCTTGCCCGCGTCCTCGGCGTTCCAGGCCAGCGTCACCTTGCGGCGCTGGGCGGGCTTGTCGAGCGCCTCGAGCGCCTCGCGGCCGATGAAGTCGTGGTCGAACTTCACCATGTGGCCGTAGCCGAGCTCATACGGGGTCAGGTAGTAGTCCTCGACGTTCGAGGAGACGTAGGAACCGCCGAGCGTTCCCGCGTACCCCTCGTAGCCCTGCGAGGGGAGCCACTCGCGGTAACCCTTGAGCTTCTCGCCGGTGTAGATGGCGGGCAGCGGCGACGGGATCCAGCCGGACTCAAGCGTGTTGGACGCGTAGGCGCGCGACCCGACGGGCTTGATGCCGAACTCCTCGCCGGCCTCGAGGATCGCCTCGCGGATCTCCAGGTACTCCTCGTACGGTCCCCACACCTCAAGGCCGGGCTGGCCGGACATGCCGTGCCGGAGCGCGTGCACCTGACGGCCCTTGATGTTGATGAAATCGGTGCGGAAGAACTTGATGTCCGCGATCGGGCCGCCGTTCAGCTTCTCGATCACCTGGGACGCGTTCGGGCCCTGGATCTGGAAGCGGTACTGCGTGCGGGTGACGGCCTGGCCCATCGGGCGCGAAGGCGAGCGGTCGTCGCGGACCAGTTCGACGTCCCAGTCCCCGGTCTCCACGTGGAACTGCACCCAGTTCACGGTCGGCACCCGGCCGACGAACTCGTACTCGTTCTCCTCGAGGTGGAACAGGATGCCGTCGCCGATCACGTAGCCGTCGTAGGTGACGGGCACGAACTGCTTCGCCATGTTCAGCGGGAAGTTCTTGAAGGTGTTGATCCCCAGGTGGGAGATCAGCTTCAGCGCGTCCGGGCCCTTGATGTACAGGTTCGCCATGTGGTGGGTCTGGTCGAACAGCACGGCGGCGGTGGCCCAGGCGACCTGCTCGGTCTTCCAGTTGGAGAACTCGGTTGGAACGACCGGGTAGACGTAAGCGCCCTCCTGGGAGTTCCGCAGCAGTTCAACGGGATTGACTGTCTGCAGCAGATCCTCAAGGCTTCGCTGCGCCATGTGGTATGCCTACCTTCCTTGGTAACTATGCGTCACTCAGCCAGCCGGCTAATGCGTCCAGCCGACGCCCGATGACCATGATGTACCTCCTCGCGTACCTTGTCGCTGTGGAATCCACCCGAATTTGCGTCGGCCCCTTCGTTCCCCGCGACAATCACCCGTTGCCGCCTTGCCGCGGGCAGACCCCGCAGGTAGGACGGGCGAGTAGGCGCTATCGGGGCGTTGCCGCAGCGCCCGCCGGAGGCGATGATCGTTGCCAGACCACAAACGTCACTGGCTGGCCGGACGAACCCGTGATGCGGTATGCCTATCGGGTCTATGGACAATGACGCAGCGAAGGAGCCTCACATGGAGACCTGGGACGCCATCCGGGCGCGGCGGAACGTGCGCAGCTACCTGCCCGACCCCGTCCCCGACGCCGACCTCAACCGGATTACCGAGGCCGGCTGGCGCGCCCCGTCGGCAAGCAACCGTCAGCACTGGAACTTCATCATCGTCACCGACGGAGACCAGCTCCAGGCGCTTTCGACGGTGTGGCAGGGTGCGCGGCATATCGCCGGCGCCGCGGCGGCGATCGCGCTGGTCCTCACCGAGCCCGCGGACGAGCGCACCAAGGTGGTTGACCAGTACGACCTCGGCCAGGCAACCTATGCCATCATGCTTGCCGCCGCCGACCTGGGCATCGGCACCGGCCACTCCTCGGTCGGCGACCAGGAGAAGGCGCGCGAGATCCTCGGCGTCCCCGAGGACCGTTACGTCGCTTACCTGATCGGCGTGGGATACCCGGCCGACCGGCCGCTCAAGCCGATCGTCAAGCCGAACCGCCTCCCCTTCGACGAGGTGGTCCGCCGCGACCACTGGTAGGTCGTCAGGACAGCGGCCGGCGGCCGCCGTAGATGACGAAGTCGAGTTCCTTCCAGTAGACGTCCACGCCCTCGAAACCCGCCGCCCGCAGGAAGCCGACCTGCGGGTCGAGCGGGATCATGTACCGGACGTGGTTCTCGTAGCGGAACTGCTCCTCCGGCGTCCGCTGCCGCCGTTTGTCCGCGGCCGACGGGTCGCGGCGGTCGCCGGCCCGCAGCCACGCCTCCTCGACCACCGGGTCGGGCGGGAGCACGGGGTCGTAGTTGAGGTACCAGCCGCCCGGTGCCAGGTGCGCGATGATCTCGGCGAACAGCGACTGCTTGCGCTCGTCGTTGAGGTGGTGCACGGACAGCGAGCTGATCACGGCGTCCACCGGGTCGGGAATGGACGCGGGCCAGGCACCGGCCGCCGCCAGGTCGAACTCCGAGTAGGCGTAGCGGCCGGCGTACGGCTCAAGTTCGACCTGGCCCTGGGCCATCATCTGCGGCGAGAAGTCGGCGAGGACGGCGCGCGCGGCGGGGTAGTGGTCGAGGATGGTCCTGGCGGCGGCGCCGGTTCCCGCGCCCAGGTCCACGAACGTGAACGTCGCGTCGGTGGCGAACGGCAGCAGCTCGGCCATCATGACCCGACGCTCGGCGTCGCGCCTGGCCCGGTCGGTCGCGCGCGACCTCCAGAAGCTGACGCCGATGTCCGACTTCCAGACGGCGGCGTTGGTGTCCTCAGTGTCCGGCATGCCACTGATGCTAACGGTCGAGGTTTTTCCTGATCTGCGGCATGGCCACGCCGCGCCCCTCAAGCTTGGCCCGCTCGCCCCGGCTGGCCGGCAGCGCGGGCAGCCAGGTGACGCCCCACGTGGCGGCGTCTAGCTTGGCCGCCCCCCAGATCTCGTACCCGACGCCGCCGAGCGACTGTGAGATCCCGCTGCCCAGGCCCCAGGTGCTTGAGCCGACCACCGCCGCCACCGTGACCAGAGACGCCCACACCTGGCTGGCCCCGCTGAGGTTCGAAATCACCAGGTACAGCAGGCCGGCCAGCGCCAGCAGGGCGACCACCAAGACCGGCCAGAACCGGCGCACGATGACGTCGGCCGTCATCCGGCCCGCCCGGGCGATGGACGATCCCGCCTGCACCCAGGCCGCCATGCTCGGCTGCACGGCCACCTCCGGGTCGGCAATGAGCACCGACCGCCAGACCCAGCCCTGGACGCGGAGGGCGGGCAGCACCACCTCCGCCTCCGGCAACCAGGTGTCCCCGTCAGCTGACTTGATCCGCGCGCTGTTGACGTCGAGCCAGTCCGCCCAGTTGTCGAGCGACCCGGACACGATCGCGGCCGCCCCCGCGGGCAACTGCTTACCGGCGCCGCTGAGCAAGGTGTGCACGGTTGCCAGGTGCGAGCGCGCGAACAGGCCCAACAGGCCGCTGGGCCGGCTGGCCGCGGACTGCAGGCCGAGGCCGCCGAGAGACGGAAGCCACGCCAGGTCGCTGAGCGAGAGACCGAGCTGGTAGGCACACAACCGCTCCGGGTCATCAGCGAACTCGTCCAGTATGGCCTGGTGCAGGGCCGACACCGCGGCGAGGAACTCCGTCGGTGAGAACGGCGCCACGGCGCTGACCGCGGCGGTCGCCGCCGCGGCGGGCTGGGCTTCATCGGCCTTGGCTTCGTCGGCCGCCTCCGCCGTGGCCAGGTTCTCCGCGGCGACGACCGCCTTCTTCTTGTTCGTCTGGGTGGTAACCAGCCGGAGCGGCCGGTGCAGACGCGGGAACCAGCGCAGCAGCTCGGAGAGCTGGGCGGCGAGGAAGATGAGCTTGGGGTCCGCCGCCAGGTCGGCGGCGAGGGGGAGCTGCGAGACCGGATCGAACGGCGGCGTGGGTTCGCTGACGCTCGCCCGTCGCCGCAGGTCGAACAGCTCGGCCATCAGCCAGCCGAGCGCGAAAACGGCGCCGGCAGGCTGCGCCGCCCGCAGCATCTCGGCCGGTATCCGGCCCCCTTCGCGGAAGAAATCGGGGGGTCCCCAGCGTCCCTCGCCGGGCACTACGACGAAGCCCTCGCCGCCTTCGCCTTCGGGCATCACGGAAGGAAACTGGTCTCCGTCGTCGTTAACCGACACGAGACGTCAGAGTAGCCGTTTCGCGGCGGCTAAAACGTGTCATTCATCGCGCAGCGTCAGCAGGCCAGCCAACAGCTCCGGCTGACCAGGCGTTACCGGCGACGTATCGTATAAAGAGCGGTTCCGCGGGCACACCATGCGGTAGGCCCGTGATTCCAACCCCTAGTTCCCCCGAGGAGACGGATGCCTGAGCAGTTGGTGCAGCCGTGTGCCCGCGATGCCGTGGTCGCCAAGTGACCGAGCTGGCCAGCACCCTGACGCCGTGCGAGATCGCCAACCGGGCGGCGCACGCGATCACGGTGCTCAACGAGCTCACGCACGGCGGCGGCGAGCTGTCCAACCCAGGCGACGTCCGTGCCATCGTCGGCAGCCTTGAGCTCATCGGCCAGAGCTTGCCTCAGCTGTGCGAGCAGCTCGCCCGGTTCCTCGTCGTCCAGCACGAGGACGGGCAGGTCGCGCACGAGGACGGCCGCCCCGCGGACGCGGACGACCTGGTGACGGAGGCGATCGAGGCGCTCGCCGCCGCCGGCCAGGCCGCGGACATGATGACGGCCGCGCTCACCGAGGCGCGCACCGCGACCCAGCCGCTCACGCGAGCCCGGCACCGCGGCTGGGAAGGCCGCGCGGACGCCGAGTTATCGGCGTCAGCCGAGGGCACGGAGCCAGTCGCACCAGGCGTCGACGCCGTCCCCGGTGCGCGCGCTCACCGGCATGACCTCGGCGTCGGGGTTGACCTTGCGCAGGTTGCCGAGGAACCCGTCCATGTCGAAGTCGAGGTAAGGCAGCAGGTCCACCTTGTTGACGAGGACGAGGCCGCAGGAGCGGAACATGACCGGGTACTTGAGCGGCTTTTCCTCGCCCTCGGTGATCGCGTAGACCATTGCCCTGGCGTCCTCGCCGACGTCGAACTCGGCCGGGCAGACCAGGTTGCCGACGTTTTCGATGAGCACCAGGTCAAGGTCGCCAAGCGGCAGCCGGGGCAGCGCCGAGCGGACCATCGGCGCGTCGAGGTGACACTCGCCGCCGAACCCGTTCCCCGTGTTGATCAGCGCGACCTCCGCACCGAAGCCCGCTAGCCGGTCCGCGTCCAGGCTGGTCTCGATGTCGCCCTCGATGATCCCCACCCTGAGCTGGCCGGCCACCCGGACAAGGGTCTCGCGCAGCAGCGTCGTCTTGCCCGCCCCCGGTGATGACATCAGGTTGACCACCCGCACCCCGGCGGCGGCGAACTCCGCCCGGTTGGCGGCGGCGGTCTTGTCGTTCTCGTCGAAGATCCGCTCAAGCACCTCAACGCGCTCTCCGCCGGTCACGTACCCCGAATGATCACCGGGGTCATGCGCGTGGTCGTGGTCGTGCACTGTGTCGTTCAACTGCACTGCGTCGTCCGAGTGCACTGCTCGTCCGCGTGCCCGGTGTCGTTCAAGTGCCCGGTGTCATGCGAATGCATGGTCCCGTCGTCATGCCGGTGGAAACGCCCCATCAGGTGCTTGCCCCCAGTTCTAGCGACGCAATGAGGAACTCCTCGCCCGACAGGACCTCCGCGTCGAAGCCGCCGCAGCCGCCGCAGGCGAAGACCGGTATCGCGCCGACGTCGGTGACGTGGTCGCAGGCACGGCACCGGATGCGCGCGGGCACGGCCTCGATGCTGATCCGCGAGCCCTCCAGCGGCGTGTCCGCGCTGACGAGTTCCCAGCAGTACACGAGCGTGTCCGGCACGACCTGCCGCAACTGGCCGACGCGGACGTTGATGACCTGCACGGGCCGCCCGGCGGCCCGCCTGGTCACGATGTCGGCGATCGACCCGCAGATCGACAGTTCGTGCACGACTCCACACCTACCGCCACGCTGCTCGCACTGCAAGCTCCGGGCAGGTGATTCACCTCGGCACTTGTCGCGGCCGGTTAGCCGTCTCCACCGCTTACCGACGCACGCACCAGAGCGCTTCGCCGGTGGACCGCCGACGGCAAGCGTCCATTGCCGACCTGCCCGCCCGCGCGCGGCTCTATCCGTACGTTCGCAGGTGCGGGCACGGGACTGACCGACTCGTGTGATCCGCCAACGCTTGCGGGTCTCCTGACTGGCCAAGGACCGGCCAGGATTTCCACGTGCGGGCCAACCAAGGTAATGACGGCGACGACCGTAGTCAGCCCGACCAGCCACCAGATCGCGTCGCCCGTGTTGGACAACTCCATCAGCAGGCCACCCAACGCCGGGCCGAGGGCGCACGCGGCGAAATCCAGCAGCATTTCGATGCTGGTGACCCGCGCGATTTTCTTGTCCGGCACCATCACGAGGATGTACGTGTCGAGCGCCACGTTGCCCATGGCACCAGCAGTCCCGAGCGCAATCATCACGAGCGCCATGGCGGGAACCTGAAGTCCGCCCGATATGCCGAGAACGACAAGCATGCAGATCCAGATGAACGGCTGGAGCTTCAACGGCGAAAGGTTCACAGGGCGCAGCACCCGCTGGCTGATCAGCGCGCCGAGCAGACCGCCAAATCCGGACGCCGCGAGCACGGCACCGATCAGGGCTGACGACACGTGCTGGCTGTGCGCCGCGGCGATGAACACGATGATCAGCGCCTGCGAGATCAGGGTCATGCTGGCGGACAGCAAGGAGGCGTTCCGTGCGGAGACGTCCTTAAACAGTTCGCGCAATCCGTCTAGAACCTCCTGCTGGAGGTTCGATCTACCCGCCCGCCGGGAAGAAGGCGACCACTCCTGCTGGCGATTAATGCCGGCGAGCGAGGCGACTGAAACGACGAACGACGCGAGGTCGGCAAGGAACGGCAGCACCTGGGCAATTCCGAAGAGCACGCCGCCAAGGGCCCGCCCGGCGAGCACGACGATGTGCGCGCGCGCCTCGATCCTGACCTGCGCGGCGGAAACCTGGCCGGGGTTTACGAGGAACCGGACATACCGCCGTTCCGCCAGGTTGGCGAAGACTTCGGCGCTCTCCTCGACGATGGCCATCGCGATGATCAGCAGGATGGAGGCCCAATGGAGGAGGAGCGACCCGACGATCACCGCGATCGCGGCGCCACGTACGACCTCAGCGAAGACCAGCGTCCGCCGGGGATCAGTCGATCGGTCCACGAGGGCGCCCGCCGGTATGTAGACAAGGACGCTCGGCGCATTGGCGGCGAATACCGCGAGTCCGGCCACGGCCGCAGATCCGTGCAAGGCGAGAATGAGCAGCGGATAGGCAATGGTCGTCAGCCGGCTGCCGAGCATCGAAACCGACAAGCTTCCTAGAAGCCACTGGAAGGCATGATTGCGCCGCAATGGCACTATCGCATCGGGCTGCTCAGACATTAGCGGGGATCCTCGCCGAGGCGCCGCGTAGGAATGACAGCAACCTGCAGCGTCGTGGCAGGTCAACGCCCCAAGCCACCCTATCCCCCACAGCGGCCGCCTGTCTTGAAGAACGTCTTAGCAATCGATGACGACAATCCCTGACGGGGCTGCGCAGTCGACACTACCCGACCACCGATGACAAGGCAACAACAGGGCCGGTCACCCTGGATATCAATAGCACGAAAGCACTAGCCGCGTGCGATCGACCGGCGGATGACACCGCCCCTGGGACGCTACTCAATGCCGAGCGGTCCCCATCCGTCGACGACATGACGCTTCAAAGGATTCTCAGAAGTTACATATTGACTCATAGCCGACCTGCAAGAACGCGACAGGAGTCACCCAGTCCGGTTTCGCACGCTCTGGGGCATGAGTGAGATACCCGAGGTAGATATCGTCATCCCGGTCAAGAACGAGGAGCACGATCTCGCGCCAAGCGTCACCAGGCTCGTGGCGCACCTGCGGGGCGCGTTTCCGTTCACCGCCAGGGTCACGATCGCGGACAACGGCAGCACCGACAGCACCTGGCTGGTCGCGCGCTCGCTGGAGGATGCGTTCGCGGAGGTCCGCGCCGTCCACCTGGACCTGCCCGGTCGCGGCCGGGCGCTGAACGAGGTCTGGTCGTCGAGTGACGCCGAACTGCTCGCGTACATGGACGTGGACCTGTCCACAGACCTGAACGCGCTGCTCCCCCTCGTCGCCCCGCTGCTCTCCGGGCACAGCGACCTCGCGATCGGGACCCGGCTGGCCCGCGGCTCGCGAGTCGTCCGCGGACCCAAGCGCGAGATCATTTCGCGCTGTTATAACTTCCTGCTCCACGTAGCGCTGCGCGCCAAGTTCTCCGACGCGCAGTGCGGGTTCAAGGCGATCCGCGCCTGCCAGGCGCGGCAGTTGCTGCCGCTGGTGGCGGACCGGGGCTGGTTCTTCGATACCGAGCTACTCGTGCTCGCCGAGCGGGCCGGGCTGCGCATCCACGAGGTCCCCGTGGACTGGACGGACGACACCGACTCCAGCGTCAACATCATCGACACCGCGGTCAAGGACCTGCGCGGCATGGCGCGGGTCGGCCTCGGGCTCGCCCGCGGCACGATCAAAGTGCCGCCACTAGCGCTGCGCGAGTCCGTCTACCGCAAGCCGGAGGCACTCGCTGCTCCCGACCCCACGGTCCGCCACCCTGTCGGGAGCCGTCGATGAGCGCCGTCACCGCCGCCGCCAAGCTCGGCCAGCGACCGTCGGCCGAGGGGCGGCTTAGCCAGCCATGGCGCGGCCCGGGAGAAGATCCCCGCTGGGCCCGGCCCGCCCTCTTCGGGCTGCTCGCCACCACCGCGCTCCTTTACCTGTGGGACCTGAGCAGGAACGGGTACGCCAACGACTTCTACGCGGCGGCCGTCCAGGCGGGCACCCGGTCGTGGAAGGCATTCTTCTTCGGCTCCTTCGACTCCTCCAGCTTCATCACCGTGGACAAGACGCCAGCTTCGCTGTGGGTCGATGAGTTGTCCGGGCGGCTCTTCGGCTTCAGCTCGTGGTCGCTGCTCGCGCCCCAGGCGATCGAGGGAGTGCTGTCGGTGCTCCTGCTGTTCGCCGCCGTGCGGCGCTGGTTCGGGCCGCAGGCCGGGCTGATCGCCGGGGCGGTGCTCGCGCTCACTCCGGCGGCCGCGCTTATCTTCCGGTTCAACAACCCGGACGCACTGCTCGTCCTGCTGATGACGGCCGCCGGGTACTGCGTCCAGCGGGCGATCGAGCGCAACGGGACCCGCTGGCTCGTCCTCGCCGGGGTACTGCTCGGCTTCGCCTTCCTCACGAAGATGATGCAGGCGTTCCTCGTGCTGCCCGGGTTCGGGCTCGGCTACCTGTGGGCCGGGCCAGCCCGGCTGCGCTGCCGGCTCTGGCAGTTGCTGGCCGGCCTCGGCGGCGTGATCGTCGGCGGCGGCTGGTGGGTCGCGGTCGCGGAGCTGACGCCCGCCGCGGACCGGCCGTACTTCGGCGGGTCGACGAACAACAACATCCTTGAGCTCGCCCTCGGCTACAACGGGCTCGGCCGCCTCGACGGGTCGGAGACCGGGTCGATCGGCGGCGGGGGCGGCGGGGGCGGCAGCGCGTTCGGCGGAGCGATCGGGGTGTTCCGGCTGTTCCAGTCCGAGTTCGGCGGCCAGATCTCCTGGCTCATCCCAGCCGCGCTGCTATCGCTCGCCGCGCTGCTCTGGGTCGCAAGACGCGCGCCGCGCACGTCCCGCGTCCGCGCCTTCGCCCTGCTGTGGGGCGGCTGGCTGCTGGTGACCGGCCTTGTCTTCAGCTACATGCAGGGGATCATCCACCCGTACTACATGGTCGCGCTCGCGCCGGCGATCGGCGCGCTCGTCGGGGTCGGCGCCATCGCGCTGCTGCGGTCGGACACGCCGCTCGTCGGCCGGGCGGTCGCGGCGGCCGGGATCCTCGGCACCGGGGTCTGGGCGTACGTACTGCTCGACCGGACGCCGGCCTGGCTGCCCTGGCTGCGGTGGACCGTCCTGCTCGCCGGACTGCTCGGCGCGGCGGCCGTGTTCGCCGTGCCCGCCTTTACTCGCGGTGCGGCGAGCCGACTCGGCGGCACGCGATCGGCGGCGATGCTCGCCTACGCGCCGCTCGCGCTCGCCCTCGTCGCCGGGCTCGGCGGACCGCTCGCGTACTCGCTCGACACGGCGGACACCACACACACCGGCTCGATCCCGAGCGCCGGGCCGACGGTGGCCGGGGTGTTCGGCGGACCAGGCGGCGGACCAGGCGGCAACTTCGGTGGCGGCGCCCGCACTGGGACGGGCGGCCGATTCGCCGGCACGGGGACGGGAACCGGCACCGGGAGTGCGTCAGGTACTGGCAACGCCGGCGGTGTTCCCGGCGGAAGCACCAGCGGGACCGGCGCAAACGGCGCCGCGCCGAGCGGCACCGGCGGATTCCCCGGCGGGACCGGCACCGGCAGCACCGGGACCGGAACCGGCACGGGCGGCAGGACCGGCACCCCGACGGGCGGATCTGGATCCGACGGCGCGATGGGAGCAGGCGGCGGCATGGGCGGCCTGTCCGGCAGCACCCAGGTCAGCAGCGCGCTGATCAAGCTCCTTGAGCAAGACGCGTCGCAGTACAAGTGGATCGCCGCGACCGAGGGCTCGCAGTCGGCCGCCCCGATCGAACTGGCCACTGGCGGTGACGCGGTCATGGCGATCGGCGGCTTCAACGGCACCGACCCGTCGCCCACCCTGGCCCAGTTCGAGGCGATGGTCGCCAAGCACGAGATCCACTACTACGTCGGGCAGAGCAACAACAGCTTCGGCGGCGGCAGCGGATCCTCGACGATCACCTCCTGGGTGGCCGCCCACTTCAAGTCGGAGACCGTCGGCGGCGTCACGGTCTACAACCTCACTGTCGAGAAATAAACAGTGCAGAAGTAGCGGCGAGCCCGGTCAGCGCAGTCCCGCCCCGCCTTCAGGTGACGTACCAGATGCGTCCTGAAGGCGGGGCGGCTGCGATTTGCTGAACTATTATCGTCCGGCATCCGTGCCCGGCGACCGCCCCGAATGGCAATTCGCCCAATCTACGCAAGCCGCCTCGCCATTTATACAACGATGCGAAGCGACCCCATTCGCTTGGCCTGGTGTCTCGTTTGACACACGCGTAGCTCCGAGTACGAAACATAAGCACTACCAGTAACTCCATTAACGTCTAGCATTTCCGTCCCAATATTCTCGACAGAAGCAGAGCTCGTAAACCATAACCTCATAGATCGGACGACGCGACTCGCACGGTGCGTGAATTAACTCCGTTTAACGCACGCGGCTAACGGGAATAATTATTACAATTGCGTAGCAGTTTCATATGATTTAATCGCCTCATGGGACCGGACCCGGCCCTCGAGTGGCCGTTCACGCTTGACGTCCCCGCGCTCGTTGCCTCGGGTTGGCGGCCGGTCCCGTTCCGGGAGTTCATCGTCAAGGTCCACAGTCGATGCGACCTTTCCTGTGACTATTGCTACATGTTCGAGATGGCCGACCAATCCTGGCGCGGCCAGCCGAAGCGAATGTCGACGGACACCGCGGAAACGACGGCCACGCGAATCGGTGAGCACGCGCGCGCCCATGGACTCAGCAATATCACGCTGATCCTGCACGGGGGCGAGCCACTGCTCGCCGGGGAATCGTTGATCTGGACTCTGGTCGAGGCGACGCGGAAGGCAGCGGGCCCCAAGGTGACCGTCGGGGTACGGGTACAGACCAACGGCATTGGCCTGAACGATGCTTACCTCCGGCTGTTCGATGAACTTGACGTGCGGGTGGGAGTCAGCCTCGACGGCGACCAAGAAGCGCACGACCAGCACCGCCGCTTCGCCAGCGGGCGCGGCAGTTACGCCGCCGTGGCCGAGGGGCTGTGCCGGCTGCGGCAGCCGCAGTTTCGTCACCTGTACGGCGGGCTACTCTGCACCGTCGACCTTCGCAACGACCCAATCGGCACCTATGAGGCTCTTCTCGCCTTCGGGCCGCCGGCCATCGACTTCCTCTTGCCGCACGGAACCTGGGACGCACCGCCGCCGGGCCGTACGCGCGAGGCGCACGCCACGCCTTACGCCGAGTGGCTGATAACTATATTCGAT
Organism: uncultured Actinomycetota bacterium; assembly: GCA_963767685.1. Taxonomy (GTDB): domain Bacteria; phylum Actinomycetota; class Actinomycetes; order Streptosporangiales; family Streptosporangiaceae; genus Trebonia. The sequence goes on along the minus strand of CAVYEZ010000019.1, from coordinate 241,933 downwards.
CGGTGGTATGCTTCACCACGCGCTAGCGTGCGACTGTTCGAAGAAATTATCCGGCTTACTCTGACGGGGAAGTCAGCCGGGGAAGGGGTGGGCCTGGCGCCGAGCACTCTCGTCGTCATAGAGACCGACGGCTCGATAGAGCAACTCGACAGCCTCAAGGCCGCCTATGACGGCGCGACCGCCACCGGGCTGCACGTGACGAGCGATACGCTGGACGCCGCCCTGCTGCTGCCAAGCACAGCGGCACGGCAGATCGGCGCCAGGGCGCTGGCGACCCACTGCCAAAGTTGCGACATCCACCAGGTCTGCGGCGGCGGGCTCTATACCCACCGATACCGGTCCGGCAGTGGGTTCGCCAACCCGTCGGTCTACTGCCCCGACTTGATGCGCCTCATTACCTACGTCAGCGGAGTGGCGAAGGCGGACTTCAGTGCACGGAAGGGCGGGGCGACCTAGTGAGGCTCCCGCTGCACGAGTTTTCCCGGCGTGCGCTGACCGCCCTCGCCGCCGGCGAAGGTGACGCCGCGGCCATCGCGGAACTGACGGCGGCCGAACTCAGTAAGCACCGCCTGCTGATCAGTAACGTGGCCCGCGCGGCGCAACGAAGCGGGCACCGGCACGCTTCGCGAGCGCTGGCCGCGTGCGAACTGCTCGACACCGCTTGGCAGCAAGACGCGGCGGCCACGGAGGCGGTGATCCGGCATCCGTCGGTCGCGGTGTGGGCCCGGCGCACCATCGAGGCATGCGAAGGCGGCCAGGCGATGCCGGGCGCCGACCCGGCCGGACTGGCCGCGGTGGCGGCGGCGGCGTCCATCAGAGCAGGACTCAACGTCGAAATCGGGATACCAGTAATCGACGGAATCGCGGTGCTGCCCGGCCTGGGCGCCGCCCGCGCCCCGGGCCAGCGCGTGCTGGTGCGCACGACGCCCGGTGCGTCCAAGGTAGGGGAGGTATCCATACCGCCCGATCCGGGCCACGACGCACCGGGCTGGCACGGCCTGCGCCGCATCCGGGCCGGGGCCCTTGAGGTTCTCCTCGACGACCTCGACCCGTTCCGCGCCCCGGACCTGCCCGATCTGGTACCGCACGGTGATTCCGCAGGCTGGCGTGACATGCTGACGGGCGCGTGGTCCGTCCTGACGGACGGGCACCCGGTCGCCGCCGCGGAAATCGCGGCGGTGGTGTCCACGATCGTGCCCCGGTCACATCCGCCGGCCGGCGCGGTCAGCAGTTCTTCGGCCGAGGCCTTCGGCGCGGTCACCATGTCGCTGCCGCCAGACCCGGTGACTTGCGCGGAACTCCTCGTGCACGAGGTCAGGCACCTGGTGCTCGGGGCGGTGCTGGACCTGGCCGACCTCACTCGATCCGATGACGGAACCCTCTACTACGCTCCCTGGCGCGACGACCCACGGCCCGTGAGCGGCCTGCTGCAGGGCGCGTATGCCTTCCTCGGCGTCGCCGGGTTCTGGCGACGGCAGCGACTGCTAGAGACATCCGGGCGCGGTCAGGTCGAGTTCGCGCGCTGGCGGTCCGCCGTCGCCCGCGCCGTGCGGACCCTCCAGGCGAGTGGGAGACTCACGGATACAGGCATGGAGTTCGCCGCGGAGATGGGGCGCATACTCGACGGCTGGCAACATGAGGCAGTGCCTGCAGCCGCCGCCGAGCAGGCATTCCACGAGGCGCGGGCGCACCTTGAGCGTTGGGAGTCCGCACACGGCCCTTCGGGGGATGCGGTGCACCGGTGACCCTCAGGTGGAGGGTCACCAGACCTAGGTCACAGCGACTGAGGATCGAAATCGAAGTCCAGCCGCTTGCCTTCGGCGGCAACCAGCGCGTCCGGATGATTCAGCGAGAGCGTCTCCTCATAGCCGCGCATCGCTTCCCCCGAGAGCTCCGCGGCTGCCTCATCCGCCCCGTCCGCCCTGAGGTCGAGTGAAAGGTTCGCCGCAGCGGCGAGGGTAAGGGGATGCGTGGCTCCGAGCACCTTCTTCAACCGTCGGTGTGTGTCCTCGCCAAGGGCCCGGGCCGCGCCGATCTCGCCGAGCTGCCGCCAGGTCACTCGCCAGGTTCAGCGCGATGACCAGCGAGATGTCATGATCCCGACCGAGGCGCGCGTCCAGTCCCGCGAGCGCCTCCTCGTTGCGCAGCCTTGCCTTTTCGGGATTGCGGTTCACCCGGAACATGAGCCCGAGGTTCCCGATGCACCCGTAGCTGTACGGGTGCTCGGGGCCATAGACGTGCGGATATTCCCTGGCCGTCTCCTGCGCTAGCTCGTACGCCTCGTCAACGAGGCCATTGGTGCGGCGAATGTTGGTTACGTTGACGGCGGCCGCCATCGTGTCGGGGTTGCGGTTACCGAACTTGCGGCGCGAGATCTCCAGGACCTCCTCACCGATCTGCATCGCGTCCTCGCGGGACGGCGCTATGCGACGGAGCGCGACGGATAGGCCAGTGGCCGTGCGCAACGTCGCGATATGGTCGGATCCCAGGCGCTCCTTGCCGTAGTCCCAGGCCTCTTCGCCCAGATCGCGGGCGTCGTGGTACCTCCCCTGCAAGCGGACGGCCCAGGCCAGGCCGTACCACGCGGTCAGCACTTCGGCCGCCGAGATACCTTCCCTGGCCTCGCTCTCCAACTGGTAGGCCTGTTTGAACCGCTCCACTGCTCGCTCGTAATCGGAGTTCAGACCGTAGTCAAGCGCCAGGTTGTGCAGGGCGCGCATCGACTGCGGGTCAGCCATCCCGTAGGCTGCCTCGTGCGACTCGAACGTCTCGCGGTCCATGGCGAGGGCGGCCGCGAAGTTACCCTTCGCCCGCTGGTCGGCACCGAACGACATCTGGGTCGCGACCGTCACGGGGGCGCGGTCGCCGAGCGCCGCCTGTGCACGCTTCAAGGTCTGCTCAGTGAGTTTGTACGCCTCGTCGTAGGAGCCAATCTGCCGCAGTACGTTGCCGCGGATTCGCTGAGCTTCGAGCACGTCCGGGTCGTTGGGGCCCGAGTCCTTCAGCCACTCTTCGATGAACGCCTGAGCCAACTCGTTGCAGGAAGTAAAGCTGCTGCTCAGGTACAGGTACCGCAGCATGTCAAGGGCGAACGCGCGCACCTTCGGATCGCGGCACTTTGCCATCTCGGTCGCGTCCGAGGTGACATGAGGTAGTAGTTCCTGGTAGCGCTCCCATTGGCGGTCGTCGTTGGGCGATATCGGCGCGGCGGCGGTAAGGATCAGGTGAACGTCATGCCGGTAGTCGGCCTGCTCCTCCTCGGAGAGCTCCGCGCGCAGCAGCGCCTGGATGAGCCGGTGCACCACGATTTCCCGGCCGCTGATCGTCACTAGCGCGAATCGCCCGAGCTCGCGGATCGACCTGGACAGTGGAATGGCGTCGGCGAGCAGGTCGCTGACCCGGGTGTCGGCGGCCTGGGAACTGCGGCGGAACACGTCGCGGGGGATGGGGTCGGGACCGAAGAACGCACAGCAGCGGAGCAGCCGAAGTGCTTCCGGCTGCTGCTCCTCGACCCGGCTGACCGACAAGGTCCACGCTGCGGTGACCGAGGTCCCGTACTCGGCGGACTTGCCCTCGGCCATGATCTTGTCGAACTCCTTGTCGAGCAATTCGGCGTATTCCTCAACCGGCATGCCCGTCTCGGACAGCATGGCGCCCGCCTGGTCGAGCGCCAGCGGAAGGTCACCGAGCTTTTCCGCCAGGAGGCTCGCATCTTCCTCGGCAAGCTCCTCTGGGTGCACTCGCTTGTTCAGGAATTCAATGCTCTCCGTCCGGCTGAAGACGTCGAGCGGAACAGTAGCGATGGTCGCGTTCCACCGGTGGTTTCGCGACGTGATCAGCACGTCACCCGGCCCATGCGGAATGTAGTCGGGAAAATCCTCCGGCTGGTCGGCGTTATCGAAGATCAACAACCACCGACGATACGGCTCACCCAGGCGCAATGCGTCCACGGCGGCCTTCGCGGCGCCGTCAATTCCGGCGTCGACGGCCGCTTCGAGGCCCAGGCGGCCGGCCAGCGCCGCAAGCGAGGAACGGACCAATGGCAACTGATCGGCGGGCACCCACCAGACCACGTCGTAATCGTTCGCATACCGGTGCGCGTATTCGATAGCAATAGCGGTTTTCCCGACTCCGCCCAGGCCCTGAACCGCCTTTGGCAGCGGGTTTGCCTTTGGCTGTGGCTCCGCCTCGGGCACTACCGCGGTGACCTTGCTGGACGCACTGCTGCGCAAGTGTTCGAGAATGGCGTCTCGCCCGGTAAAGTTCTTGTTCCGGGTTGGAATAGCGCCCCACACGATGGGAGCCGACCCCGCCCCACGCGACTCCGAGTCCGTCATGGGGATATGGTACGCGCGACCCGCCCGATTAGGGAGTACCGCGAAGGAAAGATCGTTATTCGCCACGCACCCCGGCGAAATGATCATTAACGCTAGCTAGCCATTATTCTGCTGGGACGCCTGGTTCGATTGAGCGTCAGAGTGTCGTTCATGAATTATTGCCCGACCCGTCCGGGTGTTGTACCGTCAGCATTACACCTCATCTTCCGGAGAGATTCATGAACGAGAATGTGGCCGACCGGCCGCTGCCCGACGCTCGCCACGTACCTCTCATGACCTTGGTCCACGAAGGGACCGGGCTCGACAGGTCCATGTCCGATATGGACATGACCTCGTCATTCCAGAGCAGCATCTGACCGTCCAGAATTTCTCGTCAGGCAACCGCGTATCCAGGCAGGTCCGGCAGCGAGGCCCGGCCCCGCCGGATGGCCGACCCGGCGGTAGACACGGTAAGGGTCTGGACGATGAACAGGATCATGGCTCGGCCATACCTAGGTCAGCGCCCTTTCCTGCCCGCGGACAGGGACCGGTTCCGTGGGCGTAAAACGGAAGCCACCGCGCTGGCACGTTGGTGGCAAGACAACCGGCTCACCTACGTGGTCGGGGAAGCGGGTCGCGGCAAGACCTCGTTGCTCAACGCCGGCATCCTTCCCTTGCTGGATACTGACAAGGCAATCGTCCTTCCGGTCGGCCGACTATCACACGGAATGGCGTTCCCCTTCGCCGCCCTACCGCCTCATAACCCGTACACCCTGGCGCTGCTGCGGTCCTGGGCGCCAGCCGAAACGGCGACGCGGCTAGCGGGCCAGACGGTCAGCAGGTTCCTTGAGCGGCAGCCGGGGGACGCTCCGATACTCGCGGCAATCGATCCCGCTGACGATTTGCTCGCCGAGTCCGGTCAACGGCAGGCCATGCACCGCACGGGGTTCCTCAAGGACCTGAGGATTGCCCTGCACGACGTCAAGCGCCTGCACCTCCTGGTCGTCGGGCGCGAAGAGGCCGTCCAAGTCGTCGGGAACACGCTGGGCGGCGCTAGCAAGCACGAGGTCGCCAAGCTGAGCAGGTCTGGTGCCGTGCAGGCCATTACGCAGCCCATGGCCGCCATCGGCCGAGCCTTCACCGACAGCGCGGCGGAGAAACTGGTCACGGACCTCCAGACCAGCCTCGTCGGCAGCGCCACGGGCGCCAGGCGATACGTCACCGACGACCGGGTGGACCCCAGCCTCCTTCAGGTCGCCTGTGAGCATTTCGGCGACTCGCTGCCCGCACGCGATATTCCGGTCACCGCGGAAGACGTGCGCAGATACGCGGATCTCGACGGCGCGCTCGCAGGCTACCTTGGCGGCACCATCGCCGAGGTCGCCGACGATCACGAGCTACTTCAGAAGGAGCTACGCTCCTGGCTGCTGCGCACGTTCGTTACCGACCTCGGCACCAGAGGAAAGGCTTACGAGGGGACGGCCACCACCGCGGGAATGCCAAACGCGGTCGCCAGGACGCTTGAGGACCGCCACGTGCTTATCGCCCGCCGGGACTCCGAAAGTCGCTGGTACCAGCTGCTTAGCGACCGGCTCATTCAGCCGCTCCGCGAGGTGACCGACGTTAGCCCGCCGTCGGCCCAGCCCGCCCGGTACCTGCGACTGGCCAAGCACGCGCTGACGCTTGGCCAGCTAGATCTCGTCGAGCGCTATGCCCGCGAGGTCACCCGGTATGCTCAGCTGTCCGGACGCCAGGCGCAGGCGGAAGCATATTCGCTGCTTGGCAACGTGTATTACGAGCGAGAGAAGCCCCAGCAGGCGGAAAAATACTACCGGGATGCGATGGAGCAGTTCGCGGCCGCCTCCAACACCGAGATGGTCGCGCTCCAGCTCGCGGCCATTGGGCAAGTGCTCCTTAGCCAGGGCCGATTCTCGAGTGCGGCCGAGGCCCTCCGCTTGGCGGTGGTCAGAGCGCCCGGTGATCTAGTTATCCGGGTCACCTACGCCGAGGCACTCTGGCGGCTCGGGTACGCCCGGGCGGCCATCGCGGAACTAACGTTCGCGCTCAGCATCGATGGATCGGACACGGCGGCGCTGCGCGCCCGCGGCGAGATCCTGGCCGACCTCGAAAAGTCAGAGGACGCCCTGCGCGACCTAGACCGGGTGGCGTCTTCCGGATCCGTTCGGGTCACGGCCGCTCGCGGCCTAGCCCTCGCGGGGCTGGGAGATTACCGGGCGGCCCGCCGCGTAGCCGAGAAAATCGCAACTGACGGCTCGTCTAACGGCCTGGTGCTCCTCTATGCGGCCCGGACGCTCGGACTATGCGGTGATGATCCTGGCGCTGCTGATCTCGCCAGGCAGGCCGCCGATGCGACCGATCCGCCGCTCGACTCTCCGCACCAGGCGATCGCCCGGCGACTGATCGACCACGGCCGCCGTCAGCGACCGTTGTAGGCCGCCGCTTGCTTGCGGAATTCGTCCGCTCGGGTAATGAGCTCAGTGAGGTTGGGGAGTTCCACGCATCTGCCCATGTCGAGGTCCGTTTTCGCGGCGGTCACCTTGGCGGCCGCGGCGGCGGCGGTCGCCAGCTGCCTAGCGGATTCGGCGAGGTCACTATCGGCAAGGAACTCGATGCGGACTGCCTGCTTGTCGGCATCCCCGGCATACCGCCACACCTTCTCGAGCCGCTCCCGCATCTCCGAGCCGTGATAATCGTAGTTAGTCCGTATCTGCGTCCGCAGGTCAGACACGGTCGTGTACAGGCTCTCGCATGCTCGTCGCACCGAAGTAGTCCGACGGTCGTGACCGGCCTCCTTGTCCTGCAGCCACTTCTGCCAGAAGATAAATCCCTGCGGGATGAGGGCAACCGCACCGGTGATCAAGGCCACCGCGATGATATCGGGCATGCAATAAGGAAAACTCATTTAGCCCGGGCTTGACACCGGAAAACCCCTCGACAAATTACGGCGTTAAAGCACAAATCACAGTGCTAGAACAGTGACTCCTGGTGCACGCGGGGCTTGCGACGGGCGCGGCCCTGGGTCTCGCCGCCGCGATGGTCGAGCAGCGCCTGGTCGATCGAGGCAAGGAACGGCGACGGCGAGCATTCCGTGACCTCGCCGCGCAGCGTCCGCTTGGCCGCCGTGAACAACAACAGCCGGGTCGTCGCCCTGGTCATGCCGACGAAGAGCAGGCGGCGCTCCTCCGCGTAGTCGACCTCCGCACCACGCCAGGAGCGCAGCGGCAGGAGCCCGTCATCGCAGCCGATGAGGAACACCACCGGGAACTCAAGGCCCTTCGCCGCGTGCAGGGTCAGCAGCGAGATCCGGTCGGCGCGGGGGTCCCAGGTGTCCACCTCCGCTCCGAGCGCGAGCTCATCGAGGAACCGGTCCAGGTCGGCGCCGCACCGCGCGGCCAGCGGGCCGAGCACGTCGGCCGCGGTCTTGATGGCCACGATGGCCGCCGCCCTGCCATCAACAGCACTGGCGGCGGGCTCGGCGCCGGCCACGTTCTCGGTCGCCGCGAGCGCCGCGGCGGCCGCGACGGCAACCCGCTCGGCAACGGACCCAGAGTCAGGCGACAGCGCGTCCGACGGGGTCAGCGCCGCCAGGATGGCCGCGACTCCCGGCATCTCGGCCAGCCGGGAGTGCGCCCGCCGCTGGACGGGGAAGCCGCGCCTGGCCAGGGCCTCCTCGACGGCGGCGGCCTGGGACGAGGTCCGGTAGAGCACGGCGAAGTCGGCGAACGACAGCTGGTGCTCGGTCGCGTCCCGCCCGTCCACCGTGCGGCTGTCGAGGGCGTGGAACGACGCGCCGCCGAGCAGTCGCTCGATCTCCGCCGCGACCGCCTCGGCCTCCTCCCGCTCATCCCCCACCGGGTGCAGCCCGACCGGGCCGTCGGGGATGTCGGTTCTGGCGGGGACCAGCTCGCGCCCCGGCACGAGCGTGCCCGGCCGGATCAGCTGCATCGCGGCCCGCACGATCGTCGGCGCGGAGCGGTAGCTGCGCGACAGCCGCACGGTGGCGGCGCCGGTGTCGGGAGTTCCGCCGCCGAAGTCTTCCGCGAAGCGCAGGAAGTAGCCCACGTCGCCGCCCCGGAACCCGTAAATCGCCTGGTCGGGGTCGCCGATAACGCAGATCCGCGAGCCCGGCGCGGCGAGCTCCCGCAGCATCAGGTACTGCTGCTCATCCACGTCCTGGTACTCGTCGACGAACACGTCCGTCCACCGCGCCCGGTACTCGGCCGCCAGGTCCGGGTTGTCGGCGAGCAGCGTCGTCGGCAACGTGACCAGGTCATCGACGTCAACCAGGCCGCGCTCGCGCAGCGCCGCGTCGTACCGCTCGACGAGGCCGGCGAGCTCCGCGTCGCCTCCCGCCGTGCCGTCATCGGCCAGGCCTGCCGCCGCGAGCGAATCCGCGGCGGCGCGGTCACTCGAAGCATGAGCCCGTTTGGCGGCCGCGATACGGGCACCGAGCGCGGCGGGGCGCTCGCGGGCGGACAGCAACCGCAGGACTTCCTGGCGGGTCTTCTCGTCGGCGACCTTCAGGTCCGCGTCGAGGCCGAGCAGCTTGCCCTGTTCGCGCAGGATCAGCAGGCCGAGACCGTGGAAGGTGGCGACCGTGACCCGCGCGGCGGCGTCCGCGCCGAGCAGCGCGGTGAGCCGGTCCCGGAGCTCGTCGCGGGCGCGGCGGGTAAACGTGACGGCCAGGCAGGACTCGGGGAGGAGCCCAGCGCCGATCCGGTGCGCGATCGCGTGCGTGAGCACCCGGGTCTTGCCCGCCCCTGGTCCCGCCACGACGAGCAGCGGTCCGCCGTCGTGGGTGACGATCGCGTGCTGCTCGGGATCGAGGCTGGCGGAGGGCACCGCCGCGACGGCTGGCCCGGCGAGCCTAGCCAACGGCTCCGGCGGCGCGCCGGCCGCCAGGCTGCGGGCGGCCTTACCCTGGGTTGACTTGCGCTGGGACTTGGGCACGTCGAACAGGGCCGCGCCCGCCAGCTCGTCGGGGTCAAACAGGCGGATCGTCCCGTAGACGCCGTCGTAGCCCGCCTCGCGGCGCACCTCGCCACGGCGCAGCCTCGTGATGGCCTCGGCGACGATCGAGGGCGCGCCGGCCGCGAGGTCATCGAGCGGCACGTCACCGAGGATCCCCAGCTCCGGGCCGAAGCGCTCCACCAGGGCGGTGACCTGGGCGGTGACCGACTTGGACTTCGGCCCGACGCCGGCGATCTCGCCGAGGATCTCCGGCAGCTGCACGAACGACTTAAAGTCGGCGGCGCCGTCGAGCCGGTACCCCTCGGGCCGGTCGGCGAGCGCGTCAACCCGGTGCTGCACGCCGATCGTCGGCTTCTTCCCGCAGGCCGGGCACTTGCCGTCGGCCGCGCGGGTCTCCTCTGGCGTCATCCGGACGTCGCAGGCCCGGTGGCCGTCGAGGTGGTACTTGCCCTCTTCCGGGAAGAACTCGACGGTGCCGCCGAACCCGTCCCCGGTCCGCAACGCCTGGTAAATCGAGAAATAGTCGGTTTCCGGGAGTTCGAACGCCGTCGCCTCCCGCCCCAGCATGGGTGGTGAGTGGGCGTCGGAGTTGGAGACGAGCCGGTACCCGTCGAGGCTGGAGACCCGCCAGTTCATCGCCGGATCGGATGAAAGTCCGGTCTCAATAGCGAAGATGTGGTCGGCCAGGTCGACGTAGCAGTCCGCCACCCGGTCGAACCCGGACTGCGACCCGAGAACGGCGAACCACGGCGTCCACGCGTGCGCGGGCACCAGGTAGCAGCCGTCGCCGCCGGAGAGCGTGATCTCAAGCAGGTTCCGCGAGTCGAGCCCGAGGATCGGACGGCCGTCCGAGGCGAGGTTGCCCACCCGCGCGAGCGCCCCGGTGATCTCGTCGACGGCGTCCAGCGAGGGCGCGTACAGCAGGTGGTGCACCTTCCGGGTTTGCTCGTCCCGCTTGTAGATCGTCGAGATCTCCGAGGAGAGCATGAACCGGACGGGCGCACGGCACGACGGCGGCAGGGTCTCGTGCACGGCCCGCTCCAGGTCCGGCCGCAGCCGGAAGAGCCCGGGCACGTCTGGCACGAGCTTCGCGCCAAGCTCTTCCCGCCACACCGGATGCGTGAAGTCACCGGTCCCGACGACGCTGATGCCCTTGCGCCCCGCCCACCAGGCGAGGTGCTCTAGGTCGCAGTCCCGGCTGCAGGCGCGAGAGAACTTGGAGTGGATGTGAAGATCTGCGTACTTGCGATCCACGCTCACGGCGTTGCGGTCCGCACTGACAACGAGCGCCAAGAATTCACATCGAACATTATCCCGAACGCCTGCGTGCTTCGCCCGATACTTTCCGCATTCTCCGGCGCCGGTGGCCCGCCGGACCGGGTCCTCTTACACGTCGGGGAACGAGCCCCAGGTGTCGGTCACGAACTCCTTGCCGGTCACCGGGTGCTTGTAGTGGAACGGCAGCGTGGTCGTCTCCGGCCACAGCCGGGGGGCGTTCGCGAGCAGTTCGTCCGGGCCGTACGGGTCCTCCGGGTAAGTGACGGACGTGTTGGGCACGTAGTCCACCGGGGTGTAGGCCCAGCCGTGCTCCATGGTCCCGTGCCAGAAGGCCCGGTAGAACAGCTTCTTGATCTTCCACACCCCGCCGGCGTTCACGTAGGTGTTCTCGTAGACCCCGCCCTCCATCCACTGGCGGACCGGGGCCTGCTCGTTCGCGACCAGCTGGTGGGTGCCGGCCTGCATCAGCGTCCGGTAGCGCCCGAGTGCGGTCTGCCGGTCGGGCGCGACGCTGATGAAGTCCTGCAACATCGGGTGCTCAAGGAGCCGGCCGAACTGGGGCCCGTTGTGCCCGTCGGCGAACCGCGACCTGAACCGCCCGGTGTACAGCCGCCCCGCGCCGGCCCGGCCCTTGTAGACCCCGCCGATGAAGATGACCTCGCAGTCCTCGTCGAACAGGTCGACGACCTCGTCGTAGTAGCACTTGTCCAGGTAGTACCCGTAGGCGTGCTGCAGCCGCCGGATCGCGAGCTCGTCCTCGACCGCGCCGAGCCGGTGCTCAAGCTCGGCGATTCGTTCCTCTGCCGTCATTCGCGGCCTCCTCTATCCGATCGCCCGAGCTAGTTGCTCAGGGCTCACCCAGTTGCCGTGCAGCCCGCCGGGCATCCTGACCGGGATCCGCAGCGTGGCGACCGGCGGCTCGTCGATGCGCTGGGCGTCCAGGATGAGCAGGTCGGTCGTCCCGGTCTCGTGCCGGTCGACGAGCTGCATCACGTAGCCCTCGCCGTTGGCCGTCTCCGTCCCGGTCGGCGGCACGAAGACCGCCTCCTGGACCGTCGCGTTCCGCCCGGCGAACCTGGTCTTCATCGCGCCGGAGACCGGGTCGATCTGGCCGAGCCAGCGGAAGCCCGGCAGCCCGTCGTCGGGCTTCTCGCCGGGCACGTCGGTCAGGTTGATGACGCCGAAGCGGTAGCCGCGGGTGGCCCAGCGGTCGTCGGTGCGGGGGAACTCGCCGGAGCAGTCGGTGAGCCGCCGCTGCGCGAACGCCGTCGTGCCGTCGCCCTGGTCCGGCTCGGCCGACGTGTCGATCGTCCACCGGGTGAGCTGCGCGCTCGCCTTCTCCGGGTCGAACGGCGCGCCGGTGATGTCGGGGAACCACGGGAACGCGGACTTCTCGCCCACGGGCGTGTCGATGTGCACGTGCCTGCCGTCGTCGTACGCGTTCATGATGTGCGAGGCGAACCGGTTCGTGCCCCGGTACCAGCGCACGGTGCCGGACTTGCGCGGGACCACGCCCAGGTACACGTCCTCGGAACCGTCCCAGACGTAGAGCGGGCCGCCCGCCTTGAGCCGCTCGGCCGACGCGGTGAGCGGGATGATCGGGAACACCACGAAGTTTTCCGTCACCGCCCAGTCGTGGACCATCGACGCGTACGGCGCCTCGAACCACGCCTCGTGCACGATCCGCCCGCTCGCGTCCGCCTCGTAGTAGGCGATGTCCCGCGTCGCCTCGCCCTTGGCCATGTAGCCGAAGAACACCAGCTCGCCCGTGCGCGGGTCGACCTTCGGGTGGGCGGTCGCCGTCTGCGCGGTCAGGTCGCCGTCCCAGGTGAACTCGCCGACGGTGTCGAGCGTGTCCGGGTCGATCTGGATCGGGGCGCTGTCCTCCTTGGAGGCGAGCAGCCGGCCGCCGTGCCAGTACACGTTGGTGTTGGCGAGCCCGCGCGACAGCCCGGCGACGGCCGGGTCGTCGGTGAACGGGTTGCGGTAGGCGCCGAACAGCGACCGCCGCGCCGCCCGTTCCGCCACGAAGCGCGGCGTCCGCACGTACCGGGACTTGAAGTCGCAGTAGCCGTTCTCGAACCGGAACATCGCGACCATGCCGTCGGCGTTGAAGTAGAAGTCCCGCTCGACCAACGGCGGCCACGCCGGGTCGGCGCCGACCCGGTAGTAGGTGCCGCGCAGCGACGCGGGGATCTCCCCTTGCGTCACCTCAACACCGCGGATCTCGCCCTCGAGCCGCACGGGCGCGAACCGCCCCTGGAAGCCGGGCTCGTCAGGGAACCGCACCGTCACCTCGCACCGCCCTTCGTGGGTCGCGCTGAGCGTAACCCGGCCGCCCCGCCACGAACAGGGCGTTCAACGCCGATTCGTCCCCCCACAAGCTTGTGCCGTGAAGACAAAGAACGTCGAAAAGATAGTGGATCGCTGGACACACCATAGGGTGTCCAGCGACCCACTATCGGCTCGGGATCGTCCGGCTAGGCGGCAGGGAGGATGACCTCTACGGCGACGGTTTCGCTGGGGGCGGCCAGCGGCAGCAGGGTTCCGACGACCCGCTGACCGTTGACGCGGGTTCCGGCTCCCTCGGCCATGCCCGACTCAAGCGTGCCCGCCCGGCGGACGGTGATCTCGTACGTCGCGCCGCGGTAGCGGCGGGTCGCGGTGAAGCCCGGCCAGGCGGACGGGATGACCGGGTCGATCCTGAGGCCGTCAAGCTCCGGCCTGATCCCGAGGATCCACTGGGTGATCGCGACGAAGTTCCATGCGGCCGTCCCGGTCAGCCACGAGTTCTTCGCCTCCCCGTGGGTGGGCGCGTCCCGGCCGGCGATCATCTGCGCGTAGACGTACGGCTCGCAGCGGTGCACCTCGCCGATCGACTCGCGGGCCGAGGGGTTGATCCGCCGGTAGTAGTCGAACGCGGTGTCGCCGTCGCCGGTCATCGCCGCGGCGATCATGACCCAGGGATTCGTGTGGCAGAAGACGCTTGCGTTCTCCTTGTACCCGGGCGGGTAGCTGGAGATCTCGCCGAGTTCGATGCGATAAGCGGTGAACGCGGGCTGGAGCAGCATGACGCCGTGCGGGGTGGCGAGCCGCTCCTTAACGCTCGCCAGTGCCTGCTCAGCGAGCGTGGCGGGACCGGGGTCAGCCCCCTCCGTTCGGACGAATTGGTCTGTGCCTTCTCTCGGGGAGAGCAGGCCTCCGAAGTCCCCGGCCAGTTCGGCCCGCTCGGTGGCGGTCACGCCGATTCCGGCCATGACGCACATGCCCTGGGGCTCGAGGAAGATCTGGCCCTCGGCGCTCTTCGCCGAGCCGACCGGGTTACCGAAGTGGTCGTAAGCGCGCAGGAACCAGTCGCCGTCCCAGCCGTGCTCGGCGGTGACGGCGGTCATCTTCTCCGCGTCGGCCCGGTAGGCGTCCGCCTCCGTGGACCGTCCGGTGAGCGCCGCGATGGCCGCGAGTTCCTTGGCGGCGAGGGTGAACAGGCCCGCGATGAATACGGACTCGGCGACCCCGCCCGGCTGGTTCTCCGTGGTCTGGAAGGACTCGCCGGGGGTATCGGAGAAGCAGTTGAGGTTCAGGCAGTCGTTCCAGTCGGCGCGGCCGATCAGCGGGAGGCCGTGCGGGCCCATCCGGTCGAGGGTGTACTGGACGGACCGCTCCAGGTGGCCGTAGAGGGTGGCGTCGCCGGCGTCGCTGAACGGGACGCGCTCGTCGAGGACGGTGGTGTCGCCGGTTTCCTTGAGGTAGGCGGCGACGCCGAGGACGAGCCAGAGCGGGTCGTCGTTGAAGCCGGAGCCGATCGCGTCGTTGCCCGTCTTTGTAAGCGGCTGGTACTGGTGGTAGGCGCCGCCGCTGGCGAACTGGGTCGCCGCGAGGTCGAGGATGCGCTCCCGGGAGCGTTCCGGGGCAAGCTGGACCGCGCCGAGCAGATCCTGGCAAGAGTCGCGAAAGCCCATGCCACGGGAGATTCCGGTCTCGTAGGACGAGACCGAGCGGCTCATGTTGAACGTCACCAGGCACTGGTAGGCGTTCCAGATGCTGACCATCCGGTTGCTGTCGCTGTCCGGCGTGTCCACCTGCAGGACCCCGAGCAGGCCGTCCCAGTAGGCCTTGAGGTCCGCGAACGCGTCGCGCACGGTCCGCGGGTCACGCCAGCGGTCGATGACGGGCCGGACGCTGGCCTTGTTGATGACGCCGGTCGCCTCGAACTTGGCGTCCCGCGGGTTATCCCAGTACCCGAGCAGGAAGATGACCTCCCTGGTCTCGCCGGGCGCGAGGGTGAGCCGCACGTGGTGCGCGCCGTGCGGCGACCAGCCGTTGGCGATCGAGTTGGCCAGCTCGCCGCGCTCCACGCCGGCCGCTCGTGGAACCCGCGGTACGGGCCGAGGAACGCCTCGCGCTGCGTCTCGAATCCCGCGAGCGGCTCGGAGCAGGCGAAGTACGCGAAATGGTCGCGGCGCTCGCGGTACTCGGTCTTGTGGTAAATGACCCCGTCGACGACTTCGACCTCGCCGGTCGAGTAGTTGCGCTGGAAGTTCGTCACGTCGTCTTGCGCGTCCCAGAGGGCGAACTCGACGGAGGAGAACAGGGAAAGCTCGGCCGGGGTCGCCCGGTTGTTGGTGACGGCGGCCCGCCAGACCTCCAGGTTCTCGCCGCGGGGCACGAAGTAGTCCGTCTTGGCCGCGATCCCCGACCTGGCCGACCTGATGGTCGTGTACGACAGCCCGTGCCGGCACTCGTACTCGTCAAGCGGCGTCCTGGTTGGCTGCCATGACGGCGACCAGTACTCGCCGGTGGCGTCGTCCCTCAGGTAGAGGTAGCGTCCCCCGGTGTCACCCGGCACGTTGTTGTACCGGTACCTGGTGAGCCGGCGCAGGCGGGCGTCCAGGTGCCAGGAGTAACCTCCGGCCGTGTTCGAGACGGTGCCGAAGTGTCCGTCTGTACCGAGGTAGTTGATCCACGGCACCGGAGTATCCGGGCGGGTGATCACGTACTCGCGGCGGTCGTCGTCGAAGTAGCCGTAGCGCATGGCCGTTACTTTACCGGTTTAGTAGTGGTAAGACCATGGGCAATCACGGCGAAATCGCGCGCTCCGGCGCCCGGCTACCAGACCGTGCTGGCTATCCCCGCGACCAGCTCGAGCTTCTCCCGCTGCACGTCCTCTGTCGTCAGGTTAGCGCCAGGCAGCGTCGAGGAGAACCCTCACCCCGGCCGGCAGTGGCTAAGTCCACCGTTTTCGCAACCTCCGTCTGGCCCGCGAGCACAGCGCCGAGCTTCTTCGCGAGCGGGAACTTCCGCGACCTCTTCAGCATCGACTCGATCTCCGCCGCGATCGCCGTGAGCTCATCGCGTTCGTCGGCGGTCCACTCGTACTCGTGTTCCCGGCCGGCCGCGGCGAAGATCTCCAGGAACCTGAGTTCGTGCCAGATGTCCCGCCGGGTCCGTTCGGATACCAGGACGCGCAGCTGGTGCCCGAGTTCGGTGCCGAACTCGCCCGCGGCAAGCAGTTCGCTGAACCGGAACTGCCACGAGTTCCGCGTGTCCTCGTCGGCGCCGGCCTCCGCGAGTCCTTGGTGGAGTTCGAGCAGCACCTGGTAGGTCTGGTCCGCGTCGTTGAGCGCGCCCGATTTCGCGAGTGCGCGCAGCGCCGCGTCGGGGCTGACGCCCGCGTGGCAGGCCTGCCCGCACAGCCCGACGACATGTCCGGGGCTAGCACCGGGCTTGGCGGTGGCCAGGCGCTCCTTGACCGCTTCCGGTTCGTTGGCCGCGGCCCAGGTCAGCCAGGGCTGTGCGAAGTCCCACTGCCGCGCGGCCGGCGTTGCCGCCAGCGCGGTCGCCACGGTGGTCGCGAGGACGTGCTGCGGATCGAAGCTGGCCAGCCGGCGGGCGACCTCGGTGACGGCCAGGGCCTGCTGGCCGGCCGCGGCCCACTGCTGGCCGCCGAGGTAGCCGGCGAGGCCGCGGGCGCAGCTTTCGCCACTGAACGCCGGGTAGGCGCCGCTCAGCTCGGTCCACACCTCGGCGAGCGCCTGGGCGTAGGCGGCAGGCTCCCGGGCGGGCGGCAGCCCGGTCGGGAGCCCGCCGACCATCAGCAGCGCGGTGTCCAGCCACGCCTGCGCCGAGGAAGTCGGCGCGCGCAAGGCGGACAGCTGGTTCGCCCAGTACCGGCGCTCGTCCTCGTCCAGCTCGCCGAGCCCGGCCAGGTACTTGGCCAGGCCCGGGTGGTCCAGCCGGCGCAACGTCTCAAGCGCGCCCTGGGGCTCGTCGAAGGTGCGCGGCGCCACGTCGGCGGCCATGTGCTCGATAACCGCGGTGAGCCCAACCGCGTCCCGGGACTGCGCGGGATCCTGAGCGAGCCGGGAGAGCCGGTCGTAGTAGGCCAGGGACAGCCGGCTCGCGGCCGGGATGGCCACCGCTCGCCGCCACGGCACCACCGCGGTGTCATCGCGCGCCCGGCCGGCGAAGGCCAGCCTGACCCGGTGCTTGGCCCCGTTGTCAGACCAGGTCGCGCCGGAGAACCTGAGCCGGTAGCCATAGGGGAGCAGGCTGGCCACCGCGTCAATGAATTCCAGGCGGTCGCGCAGCGCCGTGCCCTCGGCCTGCACGACGTTGACCGGGCCGGACAGTAGCAGCGCGGCGGTGGCCGCCACCGTCTGCTCGCCCGCCCGCCTGACCGCTTCCGCGAGCCGGGCACTGGACAGCGCCGGGACGGTGAACTCGATCATCGGGCCGTCGGCGGAACGCAAGCCCGTGGCCTGGCGGGCGATCGCGGAGTACAGGTCCCAGTAGCTGACCGGCGTCCGCGCGAGCTGCGCGTAAGCGACGCAGAAGTAGGCCTTCTGCGTGGTCGGACGCCCGAAGCCGTCGACCTGGCCGGTCTGGTCGGTGATCGCGATGCCGAGGTACGGGTCATTGTCGACGCCGACCCAGCTCACCGTGACCCACGGCAGGGCCGCGGCGCCGGTGGCGGTGACGTCGGGGCTGCCGACCGCGAACCGCGTGATGATCGCCTCGAATTCCGCCTGGCTGAACGGCCCGGGACTGCAGCCGAGCACCGAGTAGTCCTGCCGGCCGCCGGGCTGCTTGCCCCACAGCGCCCACCCTGCCCGCAAGGTCACCAGGTCGTTCATCACGCCAGCCGCCCGGCCGCGAGCTTCTCGCCGAGCCACGTGAGGGGCTCGATCACGTTGATGGGGTAGATCGGTCCCTTTATTCGCGGCTTCGGCCCCGAGCGCTCATCCACGTTCTCAAATTCACTTTCGTTGAAGACGCCGGTGTCTGGATCGACCCGGAAGCCGACCGCCGAGGAGACGAAGAACTGCACCCGGTCTTTCTCGAAGAAGTTGCGCAGCGTATCCGTGATCAGGTCGGCATTGCTCCGCGGGGTAACCTGGCCCATCGCGACGAAGAACCGTTCCGCGAGGCGGTCGCTGACCTTCGGGAAGAAGCGCCTGTCCGTGCTCGAGTAGGAGCGGAAGCCCAGGTCACATGCCTTCCGGTAGATGTCGTTGTGGTCAAACTTGGTTGCGCACACGGCAACGTACTGCGGCAGCAGGTCGGTGGTCCTGGCCGGGTCACGCAACCGCCGTTGCGCGATCTTCAGCAGCGTGCCGTAGAAGTGACTGAAGGCGTCGGTCTCCTCCCATTCCCTGGCCGGGTCGAAGAGCAACACGAGGCCGTCGCAGTTCGCCAGGTCATTCATGAAGGACTCATCGCCACCGGTCGCCCCGGGCGCCGCGACGGCCACGCTCTCATTGCCGAACAGCCGCCGGCTCGCCGCCTCGTCGTCCCCGCGCGCCCGGCCGCCCGGGCTCCGGTCCTTGTAGCGTCCGCCGGGGGCATCAAGGAAGTCCAGCTCAACCTCGAACGGCACGGTCTCGGTGGCGGGCCGCCAGAAGCCGCGGCCGGGCGCGTCCACGTTCATCCGCAGCACCCAGTTCAGGTGGTGCTCGGCGTCGGTGGCGGGCGGAAACTGCATCTCCCTGGTGAGGAGCGAGGTCTGCTCGATGAGGAAGTCGGTGGAGGCGTCGTTGGCGCCGAAAAGCAGGAGGCGGTTGTCCGGCTTCCTGCTCGCCCGGTTCGCCGCGATCGAGAGCGCGGCCAGGAAGGTGGTCTTCCCGCTGCCGGGCGCGCCCCAGAGTCCGATCTTTCCCGTGGCCTGCACGGGCGTGGCCGGCGGATGGCCTTTGATCTTTAGCATCGTTCAGCTCCCAAGGACTCCCTCAGTGCGGGGAATTCATTCCCCGCAGATTACCGGCAACCAGGCAAAGCGATTTCGACGGAAACACGATACTATTCGGCTTTGGCTAGGACGGGGTCGGCTGCAGCGGAACATGATTTCCCAATAGCGCGCATAACCGCACGGGCAGCTGATTGACTTTGAATTCTGACGGGAGTAATGGCCCATGGCGAGCCCCCTGATCTGGTTGTCCGGCGCTGAACCCGGAATTCTGCGGAATTTCCCACACGATCGCCCCAAATACATCGGAACCGGCGGCGCTGTTCTGTTCACATCGTGCGTGGCCGCGACGTCCATGGCGTTCGCCGTTCACATGGCCCTGAAGGCCCCCGTGGCCGCCGCCATCCTGTGCGGGTTGGCGTGGGGAACCGGAATCATGAGCCTCGACCGCTGGCTAGTGTCCACGATGACCCGCCAGCAGGGGCTGCTGCTCGCCGTGCCGCGGCTGCTGCTCGCCCTGCTCTTCTCTATCGTCATCTCGACGCCGCTCACGCTGCAGATCTTCAACTCCGAGATCGCCCAGCAGATGTCGCTTGACCACGCGGCCGCCGCGGCCAGCTTCGCCACGTCGTCGAACGTTACGAATTTGCAGTCGAAGGTGAACGCGGACCAGGCGACCGTCAACAACTACCAAGCGGTCATCAGCAGCGGCGGGGCGACGGCGGCGACCAGCCCGGCCAAAGACCCGACCATGACCCAGCTCGAGTCAAAGCTGACCGCCGACCAGAACCAGGTCACCTACTACCGGAACGCGGCCCACTGCGAGCAGTACGGCGGCACCGGCTGCGCCAGCGTGGTCGGCGGCAATGTCGTTCGCGGCACCGGCAGCGCCTACAGCTTCGACGAGCAGCAGCTCACGACCTACACCCAGCGGGTCACGACGGACAACCAGAACATCGCCGCCGAGCAGCAGACGCTCGCGGCGAGCAACAAGACGGACGAGTCGAAGGCGGTTAGCAGCGCGCAGAGCAACCTGACCAGGGCCCAGGCACAACTGACGGCCGACACGAACGCGCTGAGCAACCTGAAGAGCGACTTCGACGTCAATAACGCCAACAACACCGGCATCCTCGCCCGCCTGAAGGCGCTCGACGAGCTCCGCATGCACAACCTGAACATGCTGGTCTCCGAGTTCGTGCTCTTCCTGTTCTTCGCCGCCATTGAGCTGCTCCCTGTACTGGTCAAGCTGCTGCTCAACCGGGGTCCGGAGACGTCGTACGAGCGGGCGGTGGCGGACGCCGACGAGGTCAGCCTGATGCGCGAGGAACACGTGCAGCGGGCCGGCGACATGGAGGCCGTACGCGAGCAGGAGCAGCGGATCGCCGTGTCCCAGGCCGTCTACAACAACTTCATGCTTAACGTCAAGGACGAGCTGGCCAGCAGGAAGCTCGAGGCGTACCGGAACGTCGAGCTTGACAAGATCAACCGCTGGGAGCGGCGGGGGCTGCAGCAGAACCTGCGGCTCGCCGGCCGCCGGGCGCCGTCGGCGTTGCCCGTGAGCCGGTCGTGGTGGCAGTGGCTGCCGGGGGCCAGGCCCCGGCGCTCTCCCGCCCCGATGGTGGTGTCCACCGGCCCGATGCGCAAGGCGATCGACACCGGCCCCTTGCAGAAGGTGCCGGACGGGCACGCGCCGACCGTCACCGTGCGGCCGCCGTACGGCGACCGCCGGTAAGCGGTCGTCGGCTAGTCGCGGACCTTCCGCCTCAGCCAGGGGTTGCCCGGTTCCAGGTCGAGCGCTGCCTCGTACGCCGACGCGGCGAGGTCGTATTCGCCGAAGGTCCGGTACGCGTCCCCGAGGTTTATGTACTCCTCGGGGCTGGCCGGGGAGCACCGCAGCAGGTCGTTGCAGACGTCCTTGAGCTTCTCGCCTTCGAGCTGGGCGGCGTCACCGGCGCCGCCCATCTGGTAGATGGCGAGGTAGCGGTTGCGCAACGCGGCGACCAGGCCGGGGTTGAGGCCGAGGGCGCTGACGAACGCGCGCTCGGCCTCCCGCAGGCGACCAGGACCGCACAGGGCCCGGCCGAAGTCGTTCCACACCACGGCGTTCTTCCCGTCGAGCCTGAGGCTGGCCCGGTACGCCTCGACTGCCTCCACGTATTTCTTCCGCTCCAGGTGCCGGTCACCCTGGATGGCGTATTCGACGGCGCCAGACTGGCGGCCCGGACGCCCTTCAGGCACGCCGGGGCCGGGCGAAGCGGGCCGGTAGGCGGCGTAGAACTCCCCGTCCAGGCCAGGGCGGATGGCCCGCCTGGTCCGCAGCTTCTCGCCGGTCCGGCGGCGGACGTACCACTGCTCCCAGCCATTGTGCTCCGTCACCGTGAGGCGGCCCGCGCTGGTCGCGAGGGAGTCGAAGACGTGCGCGGCCGCGTCGTCGATACCGCCTGCCGTCGGCGCCGGCCACCAGCTTGGCAGGTCGCGCGGGTACCGCTCCGTCCCGTGCACCGTGGCCGACAGCAGCTGGGCGAGCGAGGGCCGTTCTTCCGGGCGCGCCCCCATGCACCCGCGGACAAGTTCCTGAAGCTCACCGGGCACCGCCCGCAGGCCAGGACCCCACTGAGGACGGTTCAAGCTGTCCAGTTCCGGCTCGATGCCGGTCACGGCCACGACGAGAACCGCCCCAAGCGAGTACACGTCGCTCGCCGCGTCGACCGCATAGGCCAGGCTCTGCTCCGGCGACATGTACTGGGGCGTGCCGATCCTCACCCCGGGAAGCGTGATGGACGGGTCGCCCCACCCGGACCCGGCGAGCCCGGTGGCGATCCCGAAGTCGATCACCCGCGGGCCGTACGGGCTGAGCATGACGTTGGACGGCTTGAGGTCCCGGTGCACGATGCCGGACGCGTGAACCGCCGCCAGCGCCTTGACGAGCCCGAACGCGAGCCACCAGCCCCCGCCGGCCGACATGGGCCGGGACGGAAGCCGCTTGTTGTCGGTGCCTCGCGGCAGCACCAGGTCGGCGAGCGTGGTCCCGACGACAAACCTCGTCGCCAGCCACGGCTGGGACGCCTCGCGGTCGCAGTCCAGCAGCTCCGCGACGTAGCCGCCGCCGACCCGTCGCATCGCGTCCATCTCCCGCAAGAAGCGCTTCCTAAAGCTCTCGTCCGCCGCCAAGTCAGACTTGACGACCTTAAGCGCGACGAGAAGCCCAGCCGGTGACTTGCCGAGGTACACGCTGCCCATGCCGCCTTCCCCCAGGCGCGCGATCAATTGATAATTGCCGATATTATGCGGGTCGCCCCGCCTAAGTGGCTCCATTTCACTCCCCAAGTCCACCACTGCCGCCAAGCGGCTTAAGTCTGGCAGATCGGATAGTCGGAGAGCGCTGTTTGGTAAGAGGGAAACGGCGGCCGGAGAGAGTCAGCCTTCCCGGGAGGCGATTAATTACGTAATTCGCCGTAATTTGGGGGAATCAATGACTCCGAATGTGGCCGGCGGAACCTGGAGGCCGTCGGCGGTGCCGGCGATCCCCGGGCGAGAGGCAAGGAGAACGACGCTTTTGTCCGATACGGCGTCGCGCTCGCCGCCCAGCGGAATTAGCACCGCGGAGCCGCCGAAGTTGACCGCGATCCGCAGCTGCCCACGGTGCACGACCAGCCACTGGTCGCCCTCGGAGTAATCGACCCGCACCTGGTCAAGGCGCGGGTCGGTCAACTCGGGACGGGCCCGGCGCAGCGCAAGCAGGGCGCGGTACCAGGCGAGCAGTGACCGGTACGGCTCCCTGGCGGGCTGCGTCCAGTCCAGCTTGGAGCGCAGGAACGTCTCCTTGTCCTGGGGGTCGGGCACCTCGGCGAACTTCCAGCCGTGCCGGGCGAACTCCGACCTGCGCCCGTTGCTCACCGCGTCGGCGAACAACGGGTCGGTGTGATCGGTGAAGAACTGCCAGGGCGTGTCCGCGCCCCATTCCTCCCCCATGAACAGCATTGGCGTGAACGGGGCGGTGAGGACCAGCCCGGCGGCGACCCGCAGCAGCCCGTCCCGGTGCGGGTTCGCGGCGAGCGTGGCGGGCAGCCGGTCACCCACGGCACGATTGCCGACCTGGTCGTGGTCCTGGTCGAAGACGACGAACCGGTAGGCCGGGGTACGCAGGGTGTCCACCGGGCGCCCGTGACTGCGCCCGCGGAAGGATGACCACGTGCCGTCGTGGAAGTACGCGCCGGTGAGCGTCTTGGCGAGCCCGGCGATCGCGCCGAAGTCGGCGTAGTACCCCTGCCGTTCGCCGGTCACCAGCGCGTGCACCGCGTGGTGGAAGTCGTCGCTCCACTGCGCGGAGAGCCCGTACCCGCCGGCCTCGCGCGAAGTGATCAGCCGCGGGTTGTTCATGTCCGACTCGGCCACCAGCACGAGTGACCGGCGGGTGGCGGCGGCGAGCGTGTCCACCGCGGCCGCGAGTTCCTCGAGCAGGTGCACCGCCCCGTGGTCCTGGAACGCGTGCACGGCGTCGAGGCGGAGACCGTCAATGTGATAGTCCCGCAGCCACATCAGCGCATTGTCGACGATGAACGACCGTACCTCATCGGAGCCGGCCTGGTCGAGGTTGACCGCCGGCCCCCACGGGGTCGTGTAGACGTCCGTAAAGTACGGCCCGAACGAGGCCAGCTTGTTTCCGGGGCCGACGTGGTTGTAGACGACGTCGAGGAAGACGGCGAGCCCGCGGTCATGGCAGGCATCGACGAACCGCTTGAGCGCGTCGGGGCCGCCGTAGGGCTCGTGCACGGCCCCCAGGCCGATCCCGTCATACCCCCAGCCGTGGTCGCCGGGGAAGGCGGCGACCGGCATGAGCTCCACCACCGTCACGCCGAGGTCCGTCAGGTGATCAAGGCGCTCGATAGCGGCGTCCAGCGTCCCTTCCGGGGTGAACGTGCCGGCGTGCAGCTCGTAGATCACCGCGCCGCCGATGGGCACGCCGGGCCACTGGCCGTCGGTCCAGTCGAAGGCGTCGTGGTCATAGGTGCGGCTGGCGCCGTCCGGCCCGTACGGCTGGCGCGGTGAGCGGGGATCGGCGAGCGGCTCGCCGCCGTCCAGCCGGAACGCGTAGTCGGTCCCGGCGGGAGCGTCCGCATCCGCCGTCCACCATCCCGGCCGTCCGCCGGTCGCGGCCGACATCGCGGACATCGGGACGGCCCGGCCCGCCACCTCGACCTCGACCCGGCCGGCTTCCGGCGCCCACACGGTGAATACGGTCATTCGCCCTCCGGAAGTACGGTCACTCGCCCTCTGGGACGAGCAACGCGACGGGCAGCCGGCCCGTCAGTACGGTCATTGGCACGGCCGGACCGTGATGCACGGCGCCGGTCAGCAGGTCGGCCCACGCTCCGGCGGGCAACGGCAGCGCCGTGTCCCCCCAGCCGCCGCGGCGGCGCAGGCCGACCGGCAGCCGGGTGACGACCGTGACCGCCCGCCCGCGCTGGAAGGCGACCGCGTGCCCGGCCGCGGCCCCGGTCGCCGTGAGCCGCTCGTAGCCCGCGGCGAACCACCCGGGGCGGGCCCGCCGCAGCCGCAGGGCCCTGGAGGTGACGAGCAGCTTCGCCCGGCTGAAGGAGTCAAGGTCCCCGTTGGCCAGGTCACCGACCGCGTCCTGGCTGGCGTCCAGAGCGCTGAGGTCGGAACGAAGGCGCGCGAAGTCTACGTCCCGCCGGTTGTCCGGGTCGACCAGGGACAACGCCGCCGCCTCGCACCCCTGGTAAACGTCGGGCACTCCCGGCATCGTGAGCTGGACGAGCTTCGCGCCGAGTGAGTTGGCGGCCGTGTCGCCGCCGATACCCGCGACGAAACTCGCGATGGACCGCGCGAGCCCGGGATCGTCAAGTGCCCGGGTGGCCAGGGCGGCCACCGCCGCCTCGTACTCCTGGTCCGGGTCGACCCATGACGTGCGCCGCTTGGCCTCGCGGACCGCCTTGGTCAGGTAGCCCACCAGCCGGTCGCCGCTGATCGGCCAGGCCCCCACCACGGTCTGCCACAGCAGGTACTCCGTGTCGAAGTCGACGCCGCTGTCCGCCGCGCGCCACTGCCTGACCTGCTTGCCCCATTCCTGGGGGATCTCAGCGAGCACGGCGAGCCTGGCCCTGACGTCCTCCTCCCGCTTAGTGTCGTGCGTGGACAGCGTGGTCATGGTGGCGGGCCAGTCGGCCGCCAGGCGCACCGCCGCGACGTGGAACTCATCGGGGGCGACGCCGAACCGGTCAGGATCGCAGCCGACCTCGTTCAGCGAGACCAGCCGGGGCCACCGGTAGCAGGCGGTGTCCTCCACCCCCTTGGCCTGCACCGGCCCGGTCGTCTGCTGGAACCGGACGGCGAACTCGCCCACCCGCCCGGCCGCCCCGCTCACCGGCCTGAGCTTGCCGAGCGCGGCAGCGCCGACGTCGGTGGCCAGCCCGCGCAGCCGTTTCGGCAGTTCCCGCCGGGCGTCGTCCACCGCCTTCCTGAGCTGCGCCGTAGCCTCTTCGGCCGGGAACTCTCCCGGGTGCACGTAAGCGCGGTAAACGGGAAAAGCGGCAAGCAGCTCGGTGAGCACCGTGCGCGCGTCGTCCTCGGTCACGTCGGGCGACAGCGAGGTGAGCAGCCGGGTTAGCCGGATCACCTCCGCGGCGAGCGACCCGTTGGCAATCTCCCGCTTGGCTTCCGCGGCGACGTCCGCGAACCGCTTGGCCGGCCCGCCCTCGGCCGGGTCGTCGTACAGCCGGGCGTACTCCGCGCCGAGCGCGTCGCCGCCCGCGGCGTCGAGGAACAATCCGCCGACCAGCCGCAGCGCGTCGTATCCGGTCGTTCCCGCGCAGGCCCAGTCGGATGGCAGTGCCTCGTCCGCCGCCAGGATCTTCTCCACGGCGACCCAGCGGCCCCCGGTCGCGGCGGCGAGCCGGTCCAGGTAGCCGCGCGGGTCGGCGAGCCCGTCGGGATGATCCACGCGCAGCCCGTCGACCAGGCCTTCGGCCACGAGGCCGACGATGACCTCGTGGGTGGCGTCGAACACGGCCGGGTCCTCGACCCGGATCCCGATCAGGGTGGCGATGTCGAAGAACCGCCGCCAGTTCAGCTCGGTCGCGGCGTCCCGCCAGTCGGTGAGCCGGTAGTGCTGTGACTCAAGGAGGCCGCGCACTGGGAGCCGCGCCGTCCCCGCCCGCACCGGCAGGACATGGTCGAAGTACCTGAGCACCGGCTCGCCGTCCGGGCCGCCGCTCTGCTGTACCAACAGGTCGTCAAGGCATGACTCAAGGGGGCCGCCGAGGACCGGCAGCAGCATCCGGTCATCTTGGGCGGCCCAGTCAATGTCGAACCACGCGACGTAGGGCGAGTCGTGCCCCTCCCGCAGCACCGACCAGAGCTGCCGGTTAAGCGTGATGTCGGCGGGCACCGCCATGTGGTTGGGGACGATGTCGAGGATGATGCCGAGGCCACGGGAGCGCAGCCGCTTGGCCAGTGCGCGGAACCCCTCCTCACCGCCGAGCTCGCCCCGGATCCGCGCGTGGTCGGTGACGTCGTACCCGTGCATCGAGCCGGGCACCGCGTCGAGCACGGGCGACAGGTACGCGTGGGTCACGCCCAGGTCAGCGAGGTAATCGGCCTGCTCGGCCGCCCGATCGAAGCCAAACCCCGGGGTCAACTGCAGCCGGTACGTCGAAACCGGCGCTCCGGGTGTCCTGCCCGCCGCCACATTCCCCCCGTTGGTCGCGCCTTCACTTCCAGAGGTTCCCCACGGGAAGACTTCCTAATGCGGATACGGCTTCCCAAAGCACCGTCTTGCATGCACTTGGCGGCCTGCCGCTCCGGCACACTACGACGCCGTGTAGTCTCGGTTGGGTGCCCGGCCTTCCCGCGCGGGCTGGAAGGTGGTCTTATCCCAGGTGAGCGCGGTCAACGTGCGTCAGCCAGTCGGCCCTCTCAGCGCTGCCGCCGAAAGCGAGCGGCCGCTGGCCAGCGTTCGCGCCCGCGTAGGCGCGTACGTAGCGCTGTGCAAGCCGCGGATCGTCGAGTTGCTGCTGATCACTGCGGTCCCCACGCTCTTCCTGGCCTATAAGGGGCTCCCCTCGCTGCTCGTCACGGTCGTGGTGGTGCTCGGCGGCGCGCTGGCCGCGGGCAGCGCCAACGCCCTGAACTGCTATATCGACCGTGACATCGACGAGATCATGCGCCGGACGAGCAGCAGGCCGCTGGTCAGGCACACTGTCTCGCCGCGGTCCGCGCTGATCTTCGGGCTGGTGCTCGGCGCGGTCTCCGTCGCCCTGTTCGCGGCGACCACGAACCTGCTCGCGGCGGGCCTGACGCTCGCGGCCATCTTCTACTACGTCGTCATCTACACCATGCTGCTCAAGCGCCACACGTCGCAGTCGACGCTGTGGGGCGGGGCCTGCGGCGCGGCCCCCGTGGTCATCGCCTGGGCGGCCGCCACCGGATCGCTGTCCTGGCCCGCCTGGCTGCTTTTCGGCGTGGTGTTCTTCTGGCAGCCGCCGCACTTCTGGGCACTGGCCATCAAGTACCGCGATGATTACCGCCGCGCGGGCATCCCGATGCTTCCCGTGGTCGCCTCGGTGCGCCGGGTCCTCGTAGAGTCGGTGGTCTACAGCTGGCTGATGGTGGCGGTTTCGCTCGCCGTCTGGCCGTGGGCGGGCCCGCTCTACGGCGCGGTCGCCATCGTGGCGGGCGCGGCGTTCCTGTACGAGGTGCACCGCCTGCTGCGGCTGTCGCGTTACCCGGCGACCGACGGGACGGACGGAACGGACGGCGACGGGCTCGTCACGATGCGCCTGTTCCACCTGTCGATCCTGTACCTGACCTTGGTGTTTGCCGGCGTTGCGGCGGGCGCCTTCATTCGCTAAGCAGGTGGCTCGGGCGGTCGCCGAGTCCACGAAAAAACTCAGAAACCAGATTGAACCGGCGAGGCTCGTGGTGCGTATTGCACTGTAGGGAGGGCCCGCGGACGACCTGATGACGCTCCCAACGTTCAACTTAATGTCCGCGGGCCTGACCGGCTCTAGCTCCGTGCCCTACACGATCCAACGCCGAACGAGCGCGTATTGTTACACCAGTGATCTTGATCGTGGCCGGGGTGGCCGGCAGTGGCAAGACGACCGTCGGGGCGTTGCTCGCCGGACGGCTCCGCTGGCGGTTCGCCGACGCCGACACCTTCCACCCGGAAGCGAACGTGGCGAAGATGCGCGCGGGCACCCCGCTGACCGACGCCGACCGCGAACCGTGGCTGCAGGCGATCACCGACTGGATGGACGAGCGGATCGCGGCCGGCCAGTCCGCCGTGGTCACTTGCTCCGCGCTTAAGCGCGTCTACCGGGACCGGCTGCTCGTCGGGCGCCCGGCCGCCACGATGGTTTTCCTCATGGTCCGCCGGGAGGTGCTCGAGCAGCGGCTGCTGGCGCGGCCCGGGCACTTCTTCCCGGAGAAGCTGCTCGACAGCCAGCTGGCCGCCTTTGAGCCCCCGGCGCCGGATGAGCGCGTTCAGGACGTGCTCGCGGAGGGCGACTCCGCGCAGACGGCGGCGAAGATCATCGCGACGCTGTGGCCGTACGGCGAGCCGAACCCCGGCGGCGACCCCGTTCTGGGGGTCATGTGAGTGATCTAACCTGAGTGAATGAAGGTGACGCTCGACCTGCACGACATCTACAACAAGGGCGCTGAGATCGAGAAGGCGCTGCAGTCGAAGTTCGATGAGGCCGTAGCGAAGAAGGCGCCGCTCCTTGAGATCATCCCTGGCAAGGGGTCGGGCCAGCTGAAGAAGCACGTGCTGCGCTTCCTTGAACAGAAGCGCTCATCCGCGAAGAACATGCGGGTAGAGAAGCCCTCCAAGAACTTCGGCACGATCAAGGTCCACTTCAACTGGAATGAGCCGGGCAGGCGCTAGCGCTTGATCCGCGCGGCGATTCCGTCGAGCACGCACGAGAGCCCGAACTCGAACCGCTCGTCGCGCGTCTCCGCCGCGTCCGGGTCGATGCCCGCGTCGAGGACCTTCATCAGGTGCGGATAGCATCCGGCACTGTGCACCCGCCGGTTGAATTCGGCGAACATCTCGGCGACCTCGTCCTCCGCCATCTCGGACATGGTGTCTTCCGCGGCCCGCTGCCAGCGGATCTCCTGAATCTCCCGGAGGGCCGCGCCGATCACGTACGTGCTGAACGTCATCAGGATCCACATGGTCGTCGTCATGTCGAGACCGAGGCCGTCGACCGCCGCGAGCAACTGGTCGGCGTTGCGCGCGTCGTTCGGCCCAGACGGCGGCCCGGCGCCGATGTAGTCGATGGCCCACGGGTGGCGGTGCATGGCCGCCCGGATGTTGCGCGCGTACACGGTTAGATCGGCCCGCCAGTCGCCGCTGGGGGCCGCGGTCTCGATCTCGGCCTGTACTGAGTCAAGCATGAGCTGGTGCAGGACCACCTTCGACTCGACGTGCCAGTACAGCGACATCGCGCCCACCTGCAGGTCTTTGGCGATCCGGCGCATGCTCACCGCCTCGGTCCCCTCGGCGTCGGCGATCGCAACCGCGGCGTCCACGATGTCAGCCCGGTCCAGCCGCCGCGCCCGCGAGGCCGGCCGCCCGCCGTGCTCCCTGCGCCTGCTGACGTTCGCGGCGATCTGCCGCTCACGAGCCCGTTCCTGTCGAGCCCGCCGGTCATCACCGCCCGCCGGGTAAAACAGCCGCCCGGGCAGGAAGGGGCCCTCGTCGTCGGCCTGCTCCTCACCCATTGAGTCACCTCCCGCGGCCTGCGTACGCGCTATCGTACACCGTACGAGAAGGTTCAAAGGTCGTACGTGGTTGCCCGGGTTGAGTGGGTGCGGCCCGACGGGGTGGTCCAGGTTGCGGTGTCGGGCGTAGCCTGCGCTACTTGCCAGCCGGGGCCTGCTTGACGCGATGATGCCTACGGCACTTCGGGTTGGTGGTCGGGTAGCCGGGGCACGTTGCCGTGCCCCGGCCCCCTCACAGAGCCAATCTTGGCAGCGATCCAGACGACGCTAGCCAGCGAAGAAGCAGATCTTTTACGATATATCTCGTTGACCTCGGGCCGTCGCCTTTGCTATCGTACGATGTACGACGAATAGTACACCGTACGAGAACCGTTACGGAGAATCGGCATGAGCGACACAGCCGCCATCGAGGCGGAGGGATTGGTCAAGCACTACGGCAAGACCAGGGCGCTGAACGGCCTTGACCTGACGGTCGCGCGGGGCACCGTCTACGGGCTGCTCGGCCCGAACGGCGCGGGCAAGACCACCGCCGTCCGGGTGCTGGCCACGCTGCTGCGCGCGGACGGCGGCCGGGCGCGCGTCCTCGGTCACGACGTGACCAGCGAGGCCGGCGCGGTCCGCCGGGTCATCGGGCTGACCGGCCAGTACGCGGCCCTCGACGAGTTGCTCACCGGCCGGTCCAACCTCGTCATGATCGGCGAGCTGAGCCGGCTGACGGGGAAGGCCGCGCGGCGGCGCGCGGACGAGCTACTCGAGCAATTTGACCTCACGGCCGCGGCCGGGCGAGCGGTCAAGACCTACTCGGGCGGCATGCGGCGCCGCCTCGACCTGGCCGCCAGCCTGATCGGCCACCCCGCGGTGCTGTTCCTCGACGAGCCGACGACCGGCCTCGACCCGGGCGCCCGGGCGCTGATGTGGGACATCGTCCGCCAGCTGGTCGCCGACGGCACCACGCTGCTGCTGACCACGCAGTACCTCGACGAGGCAGACCAGCTCGCCGACCGCATCGCCGTCATCGACGGGGGCGCGGTCATCGCCGAGGGCACCCCGACTGAACTAAAGGCATCCATGGGCGGGCAGCGACTGCTCATCACGCTGGCCGAGGGATCCGACGCATCCGCCGCCGCGGCCGCGCTCCGTCCGTTCACTACCGGATCGATCATCCCGAACGACAGCGACCGACTCATCGAGGTCCCCGTGACTGCCAGCGACGGCCTGGCCACCGAGGCGGTGCGCGCCCTGGACGCGGCCGGGGTCAAGGTCAACGACATCGCGGTGCGCAGCGCGTCGCTCGACGACGTGTTCCGCGCGCTCACCGGTCACAAGGCCGATCCGAACGCGGCCGAAGCGGAAGAAAACGAGCAGCAGGAGGTGCCGGCATGACCGCCGTCACGCTGGCCCCGGCGGACCTGACCACGGAACGCAGCCCGTTCCTCCAGTTCCTCGGCGACGTCTGGGTGCTGACTAAGCGGTCACTGGCCAGGATCAGGCGCGAGCCGGAGACCTTGTCCAACGTGACGATCCAGCCGGTGATGTTCATCCTGATGTTCGCCTACGTCTTCGGCGGCGCGATCGGCATCCCCGGCGGGGGCGGCTACCACTCCTACCTGGTCGGCGGCATGCTCGGCATGAGCCTGGCGCAAACCGCGCCCGGCACCGCCGTCGCCGTCGTCAGCGACATGGAGACCGGGCTCATCGACCGGTTCAGGTCGCTGCCGATGTCCCGCGCGGCCGTGCTGACCGCGCGGACGATCGCGGACCTGCTGACCCAGGTCATCGGGGCCGCGGTGACCGCGCTGGTCGGGCTGGCGATCGGCTGGCGGATCACCGGCGGCGCGGGGCCCGCGGTCGAGGCGTTCGCGCTCGCGCTGCTGTTCGGCTACGCGTTCACCTGGGCCGGCGTCTGCCTCGGCATGGTGCTGCGCAGCGCCGAGGCGGCCCAGCAGGCCGGATTCATCATCTTCCTGCCGCTGACCTTCATCTCGAGCGCCTTCGTCCCGACCCAGGGCATGCCCGGCTGGCTGCAGCCGGTCGCCGAGTGGAACCCGATGTCGTCGCTCGCGGCCGCCTGCCGCCAGCTCTTCGGCAACCCGAACCCGGCGGCCGCGGTGCAAGCGTGGCCCGCGCAGCACCCCGAGCTCGCCGTGGTCTGCTGGTCGGTGGCCATGCTGGTCGTGTTCGCCCCGCTCGCGGTCCACCTGTACCGGACCAAGGCCCGGTGAGGAGTTTCACGTGAATCACTGGAGCGGGGCGACTATCACGAACTGACGCACGCGTCGGCGATCTTCGGCGGCCGGCCGGCTCCCGGGGCGACAATAGTCCTAAGGAATCCTTCGGCGATTGCTTAACCAATCACATGCTCACAGGACGCCGATCCAAGGGAAGCCAAATCATGGTGCGATTCAACCCGCCGGCCCGCCGGTTCTACCTGGTGCCCGCGCTTGGCCTGGTACTGGTCACCGCGATGGCCGCCTGCTCAAGCGGTTCCAGCTCTTCACAGTCCAACCCGGGATCATCCGCTTCTGACGTCACGACCTCGCCGACCGGGGCGTCGGTGCCGCCGACGACGACGGCCTCCGCCTCGAGCGGCGGCTCGTCGAGCGCGGTCGCGCAGATCACGACCAACTGGAACGCCTTCTTCAACCCCTCAACCCCGGACAGCAAGCGGGTTCAGCTGCTGCAAAACGGCTCGGAGTTCACCGCGGCGATCAGCGCCTTCTCATCGAGCCCGCTCGCGGCGGCCGTGACGTCCAAGGTGGACTCGGTGACGTTGTCCTCCGCCACCGCGGCGAAGGTGAAGTATGACCTGTCGGCGATGGGCACGACCGTGGCCACCGGCGCGTCCGGGACCTCGGTCCTCCAGGACGGCACCTGGAAGGTCGGCGACGAGGTCTTCTGCGGCCTGCTGACCGAGGCCAAGAGCGCGGGCATCGCCGTCCCGGTGCCGTCGGCATGCAGCTCGGCAAGCTGAGCGGCGCACGGGCCGGCAGCGTTAGCGGCGGGCGCGACCGGGCAAACTCGATCGCGCTCGCCGCGCTCTGCCTACTGCTTTTTCTCACGTTCCTCGACAACACGGTCGTGTCCGTCGGGCTTGGCAGCCTGCAGACCGACCTGCAGGCGTCGGTCGCGGAGCTGCAGTGGGTCATCGGCGCTTACGCGCTGACGTTCGCCGCGCTCATGCTGGCCTGCGGGATGATCGGCGACGAACTCGGCCGCAAGAAGGTCATGCTCTCCGGCGCGGCCGTCTTCTGCGCCGGCTCGGTGCTCTGCGCGCTCGCCCCCAACCCGCAGACGCTGATCGCCGGCCGGGCCATCATGGGCCTCGGCGCGGCCGCGAGCGAGCCGGGCACATTGTCGGTGATCAGGCACATCTACACGGACACCAGGGAGCGGGCCTGGGCGATCGGCATCTGGGCGGCGGTGTCCGGGCTCGCGCTCGCGCTCGGCCCGGTGATCGGCGGCGCGATCGTGGGCGCGTGGAGCTGGCGCGGCATCTTCTGGTTCAACCTGGCATTCGGCCTCGTCGCCCTCATCGCCGCCGCGATCACCGTGCCGGAAAGCGCCGACCCGACGGCCGCCCGCGTCGACACGCTGGGGACCGTCTTCGGCGCGGGCGCGCTCGCCGCGCTCATGTTCGCGATCATCGACGCGGAGACCGCCGGCTTCGGCGCAACCGAGGTCATCGCCTTGTTCTGCGTCGCCGCGGTGCTCGCCGTCGCCTTCGTCGCCTGGGAGCGACGGGCCCCGCACCCGCTGCTTGACCTGCGATTCTTCCGGCTGCCGCGGTTCACCGTGCCGAACATCGTCGCGTTCTGCACCTACCTGGCAACGTTCGCGATCTTCTTCTTCACCGCCCTGTACCTGGTGGAAGTCCCCTCCGACTCCGGGTACAAGATCGCCGTCGTATTCGCCCCGATGACCATCCTGATGATCCTCGGGTCGCTGTTCGCGGGCTACTGGACCGGGCGGGCCGGGCCGCGCTGGCCGATCACGACCGGGTGCGCGGCCTTCGCCGCCGGGCTGCTGATCGCGAGCCCGCTGATCACCCCGCAGCCCGACTACGTCGCCCTGTCCCTCGCCCTCGCCCTGGCCGGGGTCGGCATCGGCATCACGGTCGTCCCGGTCACGGCCGCCGTGCTCGACGCCGTGCCGCCGGAGCGGTCGGGCATGGCCGCGTCAGCCGCGAATACCAGCCGGGAGATCGGCGCGGTGGCGGGCACGTCCGTCCTCGGCGCCCTGGTCTTCTCGCGGCTGAACTCGACGCTGGACAGCCACATCAACGCGCTGCACGTCTCGGCGAGCAACCGGGCCGCGATCCTGGCCTTTAAGCCGCTCATCATCAAGGTCATCGAGACCGGCCAGATCGACAAGTACCTCAAGGCGTACTCGGGCCAGGGCGGCCTCATCGCCGAGGTCGAGGGGGCCGCCTACGCGGCGTTCGGCGACGGCCTGCACGCCGCGTTCTACCTGTCGGCCGCGCTGGTCATCCTGGCCGGCCTCCTCGCCGCGTTCACGCTAGGTAATCGACCCGCTCGCTCTTGACATCACCCCCTCCGTTGAGGCATCCCTGAAGCAGGACTTGCAACGCCGCAGGGCCTGCCCCGCATCCACTGCCCCGGCGAAGGAGACCCCCTTGCTGTTGCGTCTGCGCTGCTACCTGCCGTCTACCTCGGCGATCCTGCTGATCCTGGTCATCGCCGTCATCGCCCTGCACAGTGCCGCGAGCCACACCTTCGCGGGACTCAGCCTGGCCACGGAAATCGTCATCGGCCTTGGCCTCGCGGGCCTCGCGGCCGGTACGATCGTTATCAGCGCTGTGTCAATCCAGCGCCGCCGAGCGGCGGCCGGTGCGTGCCACGCGTGTAGTCACCCTTGTCGGGGGGCCATGGTGCCTTCGCCCGAGATCGACGCACGGCAGTGGCCGCACCGGCCGCTCACCCCGCAGCCCGCTAGTCGGTTGCTCGTGGTGCTCGCAACACCTGCACCGAGCGCGGTCGAGCCACCACGGAATCGCCCGTGTGCCGCGGAAACTCCCGAGCCGCAGAGACTTCGGGGTCGTAGCTATCCAGCTCGACAAACCACGTTTGCTGGTTCGGCCGGACCGAAGGGATCGTAACCGCGACCTCCTCCCAGTAGGCGTTGACCAGGATAAGGAAGTCGTCGTCGAGCAACGGCGTGCCGTTGTCGGCCTCGTCGGGCGCGTCGGTGCCGTCGAGGTAGGCGGCGATCGCGTGCATGGTCGGGTCGGCCCACTGCTCCTCGGTGACGGGCTCGCCTGCGCAGTTGTACCAGCCGAGTTCGGACGCCTCGGTGCCGGTGAGGAACCGCTTGCGGCGGAACACCGGGTGCTCGCGCCGCAGCGCGAGCAGCCGCTTCACGTAGCCGCGCAGGTCGTTGTCCGCGTTCGCCCAGTCGAACCAGGCGATCTCGTTGTCCTGGCAGTAGGCGTTGTTGTTGCCGCCCTGGGTCCGGCCGAGCTCGTCGCCGCCGAGCAGCAGCGGCAGGCCGGCCGACAGCAGCAGCGTGGACAGCATCGCCCGTGCCTGCCGCGCGCGCAGCGCGTTGATCGCCTGGTCGTCGGTCGGGCCCTCCGCGCCGCAGTTCCACGACCGGTTGTCGCTGGTGCCGTCGCGGTTGTCCTCGCCGTTCGCCTCGTTGTGCTTGTCGTCGTAGGAGACCAGGTCGCGCAGCGTGAACCCGTCGTGCACGGTGATCAGGTTCACCGAGGCGGTCGGGCGGCGGCGCGCGGAGCCGTACAGGTCGGACGACCCGCTGAACCGGGTGGCGAACTCGGCGACGCCGACGTTCTTGGACCGCCAGAAATCGCGCATGAAGTCGCGGTACCGGCCGTTCCACTCCCGCCACTCGGCCGGGAACTGGCCAAGGTCGTAGCTGTCGCCCTGGCCGACGTCCCACGGCTCGGCGATCAGCTTGGCCTGGCCGATCACCGGGTCCTGGGCGATCGTCTCGAAGAAGGCGGAGTACTGGTCGAAGCGGTTGTCACCCTCCCGGCCGAGGGTGGCCGCGAGGTCGAACCGGAATCCGTCCACGTGCATCTCCGACATCCAGTACCTGAGGCTGTCCATGATCAGCCGCAGCGTGGCCGGGTTGCCGGCGTTCAGCGAGTTGCCGGTGCCGGTGGTGTCGTAGTACTTGCTCGCGTCGTCCGGCCCGAGCCGGTAGTACATGACGTTGTCCAGGCCGCGGAAGCTCAGCGTCGGCCCGTTCTCGTTGCCTTCGGCGGTGTGGTTGTAGACCACGTCGAGTATGACCTCGATGCCCGCCCGGTGCAGCGCCTTGACCATGTCCTTGAACTCGTTGACCTGGCCGCCGGCGCTCGGATGGCCGTCACCGGAACCGCCCCGCACCGCCGCCGAGTAGCCCTGGTGCGGCGCGAAGAAGCCGATGCTGTTGTAGCCCCAGTAGTTGGTCAGGCCCCGGGTGATGAGGAAGCCCTCGGGCACGTACTCGTGCACCGGCAGCAGTTCCACCGCGGTCACGCCGAGGTCGCGCAGGTACCCGGTCGCGGCCTCGTGCGCGAGGCCCGCGTAGCTGCCGCGGATCTCCGGCGGGATGTCCGGGTGGCGGGCGGTGAACCCCTTAACGTGCACCTCGTACAGGACGGAGTCCACGGACCGGCGGCGCAGCTGGGTGTCGCCTTCCCAGTCGTAGCCCGAGTGGTCGACGACCAGGGACCGCGGCACGTAGGGCGCGGAGTCGATCTCGCTGGGCCGGGCCGGGTCGTCCACGTCGTGGCCGGCCAGCGCCTTGCCGAAGGTAACCGAGCCGCGAACGGCCCGCGCGTAGGGGTCGAGCAGGACCTTGCGCGGGTTGCAGCGCAGGCCGTTCCCCGGGTCCCACGGTCCCTGCACCCGGTAGCCGTAGGCCTGTCCAGGCCCGATGTCGGGGACGACGCCGTTCCAGACCCCGGCGTCGTAGTCGTCCAGCTCGATCTGGGTCTCGTTGCCCTGGTCGTCGAAGAGGCACACGATGACCCCTTCGGCGACGGTCGAGGAGACCGCGAAGTTAACCCCGCCGTCCACCACGGT
This sequence comes from uncultured Actinomycetota bacterium, assembly GCA_963767685.1. GTDB lineage: Bacteria > Actinomycetota > Actinomycetes > Streptosporangiales > Streptosporangiaceae > Trebonia. The sequence continues at coordinate 205,370 of CAVYEZ010000019.1, read as the reverse complement.
CGCGCCGAGGTGGGTGCGGTTGCCCGGCCAGGCCTTGCGTGTGAGTGTCGTTCCCTCGGTAGTCATGCGTTGTCCCCCGGATAGAGCCCGTCATGAATCAGGTCGGCGGTCTCGGGCACCGCGCCGTAGCGGCGGCGGATCACGTCCGCGATCAGCCCGGTCCACCCCGTCTGGTGACTCGCGCCAAGCCCCGCCGCGTTGTCACCGTGGTAGTACTCGTTGAAGTAGATGTTGTCCCGCCACTTCGGGTCGTGCTGCAGCTTGTCTACCCACCCGTAGCAGGGCCGCCGCCCGTCCGCGCCCCTGGTGAAGATCGAGATCAGCCGGCTCCTGAGGTCTTCCGCGATCTCGGCGAGCGTGAGCTTGTTACCTGAACCGGTCGGGTACTCGACGGTGAAGTCCTCACCGAAGAAGTTGTGGTACTTCAGCAGGCAGCTGATCACCAGGTAGTTCAACGGGAACCAGATCGGGCCGCGCCAGTTGGAGTTGCCGCCGAACATGCCGGTGGTCGACTCGGCCGGCTCGTAGTCGATGGTCGCGGAGGTGCCGTCCAGGTGCAGCACGTACGGCTGCTCCCGGAGGACCGCGCTCAGGCTCCGCAGGCCGTAAGGCGACAGGAACCGGGACTCGTCGAAGAGCGACGCGAAGAGCGGGACGAGCCGCTCGACCCCGACGACGCTGAGCAGCAGCCGGTCGCCGTGCTCGGCCACGTCGGCGTGGTTGGGGCGGACCAGCCCCTGGCTCTTGCGGTCGCCCGGGTCGGCCAGGCCGTTCCGCTCCAGGAAGGCCGCGAACCCCTTGTTGAACTTCAGCGCGCTGGCGATCAACTTCTCGTCGATCACGCCGACCGCGAGCAGCGGGATCATGCCGACCATCGACCTGGCCTTGACCGGGATGACCGCGCCGCTGGTCAGCAGCAGATGGTCGTAGAACATGCAGTCCGTCTCGTCCCACAGGCTCTGGCCCTCGAGCGCCTCCGCGATGCCCGCGTAGTGCTCGAGGAACTTGAGCACCAGGTCGCCGCCGTGCTTGCGGCCGTTGCGCCAGAGCACCACCGCGATGCGGCACATCGAGATCGCGTAGAAGGCCATCCAGCCGGTGGCGTCCGACTGCTCGAGCACCGTGCCCGGCGGCAGGTGGGAGCGATCGATCGGGCCGATGTTGTCCAGGCCGAGGAAGCCGCCCTCGAACAGGTTGTTGCCGAGGGCGTCCTCCCTGTTCACCCACCAGGTGAAGTTGACCAGCAGCTTGTCGAAGATCCGGGCGAGGAAGTCGAAGTCCTTCCCGCCGTCGAGCGCGAACACCTCAAGCGCCGCCCAGGCCTGGACGGGCGGGTTGACGTCGCCGAAGTCCCACTCGTAGGCGGGCAGCGCGCCGTTCGGGTGCTGGAACCACTCCCGGCACAGCAGCACGAGCTGGTACTTGGCGAAGCCCGGGTCGACGTGCGCCAGCGTCACGCAGTGGAAGGCCAGGTCCCAGGCGGCGAACCAGGGGTACTCCCACTTATCCGGCATGGACAGGATGTCGAAGGCGTCGAAGTTCCGCCAGCGCGCGTTGCGGTTCAGCTCGCGGTCCGGCGGCGGCGGCGGCTGGTCGGGGTCGCCGTCCAGCCACCGCGCCACGTTGTACATGTAGAACTGCTTGCACCAGAGCATCCCGGCGAACGCCTGCCGCATGACGTTGCCCTCGTCGGCACTGGCGGCCGCCGGCGTCAGCGCCCGGTAGAACTCGTCCGCCTCGGCCTTCCGCCGCTCAAGGAGAACGTCGAAGGCTTGCCCGAACGACTGCCTGGTTCCAGTGTCCGCCTTGGGCCTGAGCCTCAGCCGCACGGTGACCGACGACTCGGGCTGGACCGTCAGGGTGTACCAGAACGCGCACTTGGTGCCGGCCTGCTGCGGGTTCACCGTCGGCGCGCCGCCGACGACGTGGTCGTTGATGCCGTCTTTCGGGTACGGCGTGACCGACTGGCAGCCGAAGAGCCGCTGGTTGTTGGTCTCGTTCTCGCAGAACAGCGGCGTGGGCGCGGTCCCGTCCGACGCGGTGTCGGCGAGGATCTCGAGCGCGCCGAGGAACGGGTGGTCGACGTCGACGCCGCTCGCCGCGTCGCCAGTGCCGTCGGTACCGTCCGCGGCGCTCGCGATCTTGATGGCCGGCTTCGCGGAGCCGTCCCACGACCACGTGTTGCGGAACCAGGCGGTCGGCAGCACGTGGATGGTGTCGGCGTCGGGCCCGGCGTTCGTCACCGTGACCTCGATCAGCAGGTCGGCCGCGTCGTCGCTCTTGGCGTACGTGACCTCGGTGACCCAGTAGCGGCCGGCGTCGAAGACGCCGGTGTCGAGGATCTCGTACTCGGGCGCGCGCCGGTCCCGGCGCGCGCTTTCCGCGCGGAGCGCCTCATACGGGAACGCGGCCTGCGGGTAGTGGTAGCGCCAGGTGTTCCAGGCGTGGCTGGGCACGGCGTCGGTGTACCACCAGTGCTCCTTGACGTCCTCGCCGTGGTTGCCCTCGGGCCCGGTGAGCCCGAACGGCCGCTCCTTGAGGAACGGGTCCCGGCCGTTCCACAGCGCGAGGCCGATGCACAGGTTCTGGTGGATGTCACTGAACCCGGCGAGGCCGTCCTCGCCCCACCGGTAAGCGCGTGACCTGGCATGATCGAACGGCAGGTAGTTCCAGGCGTCGCCGTCTTCGCTGTAATCCTCGCGGACGGTGCCCCACTGCCGCTCGCTGACGTAGGGCCCCCATGTGTACCACGGGCTGGCCTGCTTTAGCCCGTCCTCAAGCTTGCCGAAACCGGCAACCCGGTCACCCTCAATGGTCATTTTGCGTGCCCCCGGCTGTCAGCGGCTGATTACTCCAAGGCACGCAATACCCTATCGTTGCGGTCTTCTACCGCGCAGGAATGGCCATGGATACCGCCATAGCGGGCATCCATGGCCATTTAAAACCGCGCGGGTCAGGTGGTGATGTCCGGGTAGGGAAGCGTGAAGTGGGACAGCCGCTGCGCGTACTCGAGCTGGAAGCCGAGCGGTTCCGCGTGGTCCCGCTCGAACATGGCGATGAACAGCGTCAGCGTCAGGAACGGGTGCGCGCCGAGCTCGAACAGCTTCGGGTGGTCGTGCGTGGCCAGCGCCTCCCGCTCGGCGTCGTCGAACCTCAGCCAGCTCGACTTCTCGCCGGTGAGCACGTTGAGTATGACGTTGGCCCGCTCGGCTTCCCACCACTCGACCGTGCCCCGGGGGTCCTCGCGGTACCGCTCGACCAGCTCGGGGTCCCGGTCGACGGTGTAGAGGAACTTGTTCAGCAGGTACTTCGACATCAGGCGACACCCCCCTTCGGGTACCAGGTGAAATACGCCTCCATCGTGTGGAACAGGTCCAGGGTGTCGACGTAGTCGGCCTTCTCCCCGGCCCCGGCAACGCCCATCATCAGCATGAAGTCGAGGAAGCCGTGGGTGGCGTTGCCCGGCTCCCACAGCGACTCAAGCGACACCTCGCCGAGCGCCTTCTCGATGTCACCGGAGGCGATCCACTCCACCGCCTTGCGGTCGAACTCCGGGTCGGGGCCGTGCGGCCCGAACTGGCGGGGGCCGCCGAGCTCGAGCGAGAGGTGCCCGGTGCCGATGATCGCGACCCGGAGGTCGGCCGGCCAGGACTCCACGACGTCGCGGATCATCTGGCCGAGCTGGACGTAGCGCTTGGGCTGGGGCAGCGGCGGCGCGAAGATGTTCGTGTAGATCGGCACGATCGGCAGGTCGCACTCCGGCCGCAGCGTGATCATCGGGCAGGTGACGCTGTGGTCGATGCGCAGCTCGTTGCTGAACGCGAGGTCGAAGCCCGCGTCCAGGCCGCTGCGCAAGATGTGCGACGACAGGTTCTCGTCGCCTTTGAAGAACAGCCGCGGCAGGCCGAACTCGCGCTCCTCGTTGTACCAGTTGGCGTCGTAGAACGGCGCCTTGCCGACGAGGAACTGCGGCATGTTGTCGAGCCAGATCTGGTGGAAGTGGTCGCTGCCCACGAGCACCAGCACGTCGGGGTTGGCCCGGGTGAGGGTCTCGCGGAACGAGGTGATCTTGGCGACCCACTCGTCGGCGAACGGCGGCCGGTCGGCGCCGGTCGAAGTGGAAGCGCGGTAGTAGAAGGGGTGGTGGGTCGAGGCGATGACCGCTGCGATGGTCGCCATGGCGGCTCCCTTGCCGTGAGTCTCCTAGATCGGGCTGTTTCACACTTGTTCGTGAGGCGCTCTGCGCCTCACATCGGGGGTACGGGGGCCAGGGGGGACGGGGGGCGGAGCCCCCCCGTGCTTGAAAGCTGCCCCCCCGGGAGATGGCCGTCTCATTCGGGCCCGATATGACGGCGGTTTTTGCCATCGGGCCCGATTGAGACGGCGTTGCGGTCCACGTGCATGTAGATGTCGTTCGCGATCGGCATCCGCTGCTCCTCGGCGATCTGCCCAAGGAGCCCGGCGGTCCTGGCCAGCAGCGCGAACCCGCGCAGCAGGCCGAGCGGCAGGCCGAGGTCGGCGAGGACCGCGCCGCACACCCCGGCGCCGTTCAGCGGCAGCGCCCGGCCGAGCACCTGCGGGTGAACGCGGCCGATCGCCTCGAACAGGCGCAGGTGCGGGCCGCGCACCCCTTCCTCGGTGGCGATCTGGATCAGCCGCGGGGTGCGGGGGTCGCGGACCTTGTGCACCGGGTGGCCCAGGCCGGGGATGAACTTCTTCTCCGCCCGCGCCTGCTCGACCGCCGCGAGCGCGAGCGCGTCATAGCCAGCGTCGTCGGCCGGGATCTCGCCCGCCGCGGCGAGCACCGCGTCCAGGTACTGGCCGCAGTCCTCGGTCACCCCGAGGAACCGCGAGCCGCCGCCGAGGATCCCCGCGGCGATCGCGCCCTGCAGCGAGTCCGGCGCCGACAGGTAGGTGAGCCGGGCGGCGATGGCGGTCGGCGTGAAGCCGTGGTCGGCGAGCGCGACGAGCACCGACTCGAAGACGCGCACCTCGGACGGGGCCGGGCGGCGCTGAGTGACCATCCACAGCGTCAGCTCGCCGAAACCGACCTTGCCCATGAGGTCCTCGGCGAGGTTCTGGCCGAGGAGGCTGATCGTGTCGGCGTCCGAGGTGCCAAGCGAGGTCGGGTACTCGGGCTCCTGCGGCATGCTCATCCCTCCGTCGCGGCCGGGGCGGACAACCAGGCCCTGATCTCCGCGCCCTGCTCGTCGAGTTCCGGGGGCGCGAGCGGGTAGCTGGCGGGGGTCTTCGAGAACGTCACCGGGTGCCGCACGGTCGGCCGGGACCGCTCGTCGGTCCCCGCGGTGACCACGGGGTCGAGGCCGATCTTCTCGGCGAACGCGATCCCCTTGTCCACGGTGTTGATCGGCCCGCAGGGCACGCCGACCGCGATCAGCGCGTCGAACCAGTCGGCCGCCGACCTGGCCGCGAGCTTGCGGGCCAGCAGCGGCTTCAGGATGTCGCGGTTGGCGGTCCGGCCGGGGTTGGTGGCGAACCGCGGGTCGTCGGGCAGCTCCGGGGCGCCGATCACGTCGCACAGCTTGCGGAACTGGGCGTCGTTGCCCGCCGTGACGATCAGGTCGCCGTCGCCGGTGGGGAGCGGCTCGTAGGGGAAGAGGCTCGGGTGGGAGTTGCCCATGCGGAACGGCACCGTGCCGCCGGCCACGTACGCGCTCGTCTGGTTCACCATGCCGGACATCGCCGACGCCATCAGGGACGCGTCGAGGTGCTGACCCTCGCCGGTCGCATTCCGGTAGTTGAGCGCCGCGAGGACCGCGATCGTGGTGTGCAGGCCGGCGATCACGTCGAACGCGGAGATGCCCGCGCGGTAGGGCGGGCCCGCGGGGTCGCCGGTGAGCGACATGAGGCCGGACATCGCCTGCACCATGAGGTCGTAACCCGGCAGGTCCTTGCCGCCGCCGCTGCCGAACCCGCTGATCGACGCGTAGATGATCGACGGGTTCACCGCGCTGACCGCGTCGTAGTCAAGGCCGAAGCGGGCAAGGCCGCCGGGCTTGAAGTTCTGCACGAACACGTCCGCGCGGCGGGCGAGTTCCTGCGCGAGCGCGCGGTCGCCGTCGTCCTTCAGGTCGAGCGCGACCGACCGCTTGTTCCGGTTGATCGCCAGGAAGTAGGTCGACACGCCGTCCCCGGTGACCGGCGGCATCCAGGAGCGCGTGTCGTCACCGCCGGGCGACTCCACCTTGATCACGTCCGCGCCGAGGTCGGCGAGCAGCATCGTGCAGTACGGCCCGGCCAGGACGCGGGAAAAGTCCGCGACGAGCAGCCCGGACAGCGGACCTGGCCGCGCGGATTCGCTCACTTGCTGATTCCCCTCATGCGTGCCCTTCTGTCCGGTCGGCGTTGCCGACGGCAATCGTAACCCGGAGACGCCTTGGCAGCGGCCGTCGCGATCTTCGCCCAGCGGCGACCCGCGTCACATCGGCAACGCCGTCCGCCGAACTGGGCGATCGACGGGAACTGGCCAGTGGACGCTGTGAGCGGCTCCATTGACACCGCGCGCCCGACGCGAAAGTGTTCCGATCAGGTTTTCTGGCACCCACTTATCGGACGACCGTCCGCACTTGCGCTTGTGACTAGCGCCTCACCGTGGAGGTTCCCTCATGACTGCACCGCAGCCGGGTCAGCCGGTTGTGTTCCGGAACGCGACCGTGCTGACGATGGACGACGCGCGCACGGTCCTTAATAACGCGGATGTCCTCGTTTCCGGCGAGCGGATCGCCGCGGTTGGCCCGAACCTCAAGGTGCCCGAGGGCACCGCGGTCATCGACGCGTCCGGCGGCATCGTCATGCCCGGCATGATCGACACCCACCGGCACATGTGGCAGACGGCCATGCGCGGCTACGGCGCCGACTGGACGCTCACCCAGTACTTCGTCTACTACTACCTGACCTGGGGCAAGTACTTCCGCCCGGAGGACGTCTACGCCGGCAACCTGCTCGCGGCCATCGAGTCGATCGACTCCGGCGTGACCACCACGGTGGACTGGTCGCACGGCCTGCGGACCACCGACCACGCCGAGGCCGCGGTGGACGCGCTCGAAGCGGTGCCGGGCCGGTTCGTGCTCGCCTACGGGAACATCTACGCGGGCGCGTGGGAGTGGGCCACCACGCCGGAGTTCCGCGACTTCTACACCCGGCGGTTCGACGGCAAGGGCGACCTGCTCACGTTCCAGATCGCCTTCGACCTGCCCGGCATCGAGGGCTTCCCGGAGAAGGCCGCCTTCGACGTGGCACGCGACCTCGGCGTGACGGTGACCACCCACGCGGGCGTGTGGAAGGTGACGGGCGACGTCGGCATCAACCAGATGTACGACAACGGGTGCATGACCCCCGGCACGATGTACGTGCACGCGGCGTCGCTGTCACCGGACAGCTACCACAAGATCGCCGCGACCGGCGGGTTCGCCTCGGTCTCCACGGAAAGCGAGTGCAACGCCGGGCAGGGCTACTCCCCGACCTGGCGGCTGCGCAAGTACGGTATCCCCGTCTCGCTCTCGCAGGACACCAGCGTCTGGTGGAGCGGCGACATCTTCAGCGCGATGCGCGCCACGCTCAACGCCGACCGGGCCAAGGAGCACGACGAGGCGCACGAGAGGGACGAGACCGTCACCAACCACATCCTGCGCGCCGAGGACGTCGTCGACTACGGCACCCGCGGCGGCGCCAGGGCCCTCGGCCTCGACTCGGCGATCGGTTCCGTCGAGGCCGGCAAGAAGGCCGACCTGGTGCTGGTCAAGAACGACAACTCCCCGGTGAGCTTCCCGGTCTTGCACCCCTACGGGCACGTCGTCTACCAGGCCAACCGCGGCGACGTGCACACCGTGCTGGTGAACGGCAAGGTCGTCAAGTACGACCACAAGCTCGTGGGCGTGGACCTGGCGAACGCCAAGGCCGCGATCGAGTCCACGATCGAGTACCTCAAGGGCGAGCACGGGCCCGAGGAGTGGAATAAGGGCATGCACCCGGAGATCCCCGAGCACGAGACGCTCAACAACCCGTACACCTACCGGGACGACGTCTCCGCCTGGAAGGAATCCGACGCGGTCTGGACCGAAAAGGAAGCCGAGTAAAAGCCTGACCACCCAGAACGGATTCGTGCTTCGCCATCACGCGAAGCACGAACCCGTTCGGTGCGCTCCTTTGCCTTTGACTTCGTCTTCGACTCAGCCTTTGGCTTTGATTTTGACTCGGCCTTTTGGCTTTGGATTTTGACCTGGCCTTTTGACCTTGGACTTTGACTCGGCCTTTGGCCTTGACTTCTGTCATTAACCGGTCGACGGGCGCAGGGTGCCGGGGGATTAGCCCGCGGCCTTCCGAAGGAGCGCCGCGGGTAATCCCCCGGCACCCCAAGCTCCTAGGCCTTGCTTTTTGACTTTGATCTTGGTGCTTTTGACTTTGTGCTTTTGACTTTGATCTTTGGGTTTGACTTGAGGGAGTTAACCCCAGATCTCCTCGGCCACCTCGACGATGAAGCGGAGCTTGTCCCACTGCTGCTGCTCGGTGAGGTCGTTGCCCTCGCTGGTGGAGGAGAAGCCGCACTGCGCGGACAGGCACAGCTGGTCGATGTCCGTGTACTTGGCGGCCTCTTCGACCCGGCGCTTGATGAAGTCCTTGGACTCAAGCTCGCCGCGCTTGCTGGTGACGACGCCGAGCACGACCCGCTTGCCCTTGGGCAGGTAGCGCAGCGGCTCGAAGCCGCCGGAGCGCTCGTCGTCCCACTCGCAGAAGAAGCCGTCCACGTCGAGCTGGTTGAACAGGGTGTCGGCGACGAAGTCGTAGCCGCCCTCGGCCGCCCACATGGACTGGTTGTTGCCGCGGCACATGTGCGTGGTGATCGCCATGTCGGCCGGGCGGCCCGCCAGCGCCTTGTTGATCGTTGCGATGTAGGTCTCGTGCTGGTGCAGCGGGTCGCCGCCGATTTCCTTGACGTGCTCGCGCTGCGCCGGGTCGTTGACGTAGGCCAGGCTGGTGTCGTCAAGCTGCAGGTAGCGGCAGCCGAGGTCGTACAGCCGGCTCACCTCCTGGCCGTAGGCGGCGGCGAGGTCGTCCCAGAACTGGCCCAGGTCGGGGTACACGTCCTTGGAGATGGCCTCCCGGCCGCCCCGGTAGTGCACCATCGACGGGGACGGGATGGTCAGCTTCGGCGTCTGGCCCGCCGCGACGTTGTCCCGCACGAACGTGAACGCGTCGGCGAAGATCGTGTCGGCCAGCGAGACCGGCGCGGTCACGTGGGCCGACGGCGGCGCGTACTCGTACGTCTTGTCCTTGTTGTGGAACGCCACCCGGACGAGGTCGTCGTTCACCTGCTCGATGCCGCCAAGCTGGTAGATGAAGTCCATGTGCCACGACTGGCGGCGCAGCTCGCCGTCGGTGGCGGACTTGAGGCCAACCTCACCCTGCTTGCGGATGATGTCGCGGATCGCCGCGTCCTCGATCCGGGCAAGCTGCTCGGCGCCGATCTCGCCCCGGGCGAACTCACCGCGCGCCTGCAGCACCTCCTTGGGACGCAAGAGGCTACCGACGTGGTCGGCGCGGAAGGGCGGACGGGCGTTGTCGGCCATGCGGAGCTCCTGTGGGCTTGGCGGCGTTGCGCTGGGCGTTCCTGCGGTGACTGATGCCGTGTGCTGCGGCTTATCGGGCTCATCGTAGGTAACTGTGACGAGATTACGGTAACCAGCCCCACCGTCCATGGCCTTGCCACATACCGATGAGCGACCGCCTCAGGGCGGACGGGCTAATCGACGTGGACCGGGAAGAGACGCGCGCCCCGCCACGGCTACGTAGCCGGCCCGGCCGGCTGGAGCAGGGACCGGAGCCGGGGCCAGACGGCGGCGAGCGCCTGATCGACCTCCAGGGCGAGCAGCGGTTCGAGTTCCCCGCTGTCCTCAAGGTCGTAGGCGAGGTCGAGCACCGGGCCTTCGCCGAGCTTGCGCAGTTCGCCGTCGTAGCCGTCGACGAGGCGGGGATTGCCGACCCGGAAGCGGGAGATCAGCAACCCGAACGCCCCCAGCTCGTCGCCCCGGGGCCCGATCCGCGCCGCCGGCCTGCGCCTGCGCCCCGCCTCGCGCGCGGAGAGCTTGGCGAAGTCGTGGTAGCCGTCCCAGTACGCGTCATGACCGGCGATCCGCACGGTACCGATCCGCGCGAGCCGGATGGCCCCCGCGCACTGCAGGCACGGCTGCAGGGTCGTCGTGAGCACCAGATTCCGGTGCCGGCGGAACTCGAGCCGCGCCAGCACGTTCATCTCCGCGTGAGCGAGCGACGAGCCGAATATTTCCCCGTGCGGCCCGTCCCGGTCATTCACCCGGTTACGGGCCGCGTGAATTATCTCCCCGTCGAGCGTGGAGGCACAGGCGCCGACCCCGATGTTCCCGCTCCGTACCGCCTCCCAGCCTTGCCGGAACGCCTCTCGCCACGCCTCGTCAATTCCGTCCCAGGCTCGAGAAGCAGTGTCCATCGGACCATTCTGGCCAGGGCAGTGGCGACGGTCTACCGGATAACCATGCGTGCGCGGCTTGGCTATTTTGCCCTGCCTTGGCATCATGAGGAAACGGAACCTTGCTCCGATGACGTTATTGGGGGCGCTGCGGTGAGCGACGGCGACGCGGGCCCAGTGTTGGCAGACACGGGGCCGGCGGACACGGGGCCGGCAGACACAGGGCTAGCGGACGCAGGGCCGGCGGGCCGGCCCAAGCGGGCCGACGCCCGGCGCAACGAGAAGAACCTGCTGGACGCGGCGGCGGCGGTCTTCGTCAAGTCGGGCGTGGACGCGCCGGTACGCGACATCGCGTCCACGGCCGGAGTCGGCATGGGCACGATCTACCGCCACTTCCCGACCCGGGCCGACCTCGTCATCGCCGTTTACCGGCACCAGGTCGACGCCTGCGCCGAGGTCGGCCCGGCCCTGCTGGCGAGCAGCAGCACGCCGCACGCCGCGCTGACCCGCTGGGTGGCCCTGTTCGTCGACTTCCTGACCACCAAGCACGGGCTCGCCGCGGCGCTGCAGTCGGACAGCGCCCGCTTTGAGACGCTGCACGCCTACTTCCTCGACCGGCTGGTCCCCGTGTGCGCCCAGCTGCTCGACGCCGCCGCGGCGGCGGGCGAGATCCGCCCCGACGTAGATGCCTACGGGCTCCTGCGCGCCATCGGCAACCTGTGCGTCGGCGGCGGCGGAGACTCCCGCTACGACGCCCGCGGGATGGTCGGCCTGCTCATCGCCGGCTTGCTGCAGCCGGGCAACGGCTGATCCCGTTACCAACGCCTGGCCTTAGGTGCGCCACGGACCGAATATTCCGGTGAATATTCCGGCCCTGCGGCACACAGGCGCGACTCTATTGGCACACGCGGACCGACGATTTCTGGCCATGCGGCACACGCGGTCCGAATATTCGAGCCTTGTGGCACGCAGGCGCGACTCTAATGGCCTTGTGGCACCCCGGCCGTGTTTATTTTGGCCTTGTGTCACCCAGTCGCATGCCCGGTGCTGGCCTTGCGGGCCACGCGGCCGGAGTTCCGGGTGCCGGTTGTGTCGCCGCTCGCCCCAGGGTTCACGGTCGCGCAGGTACGCGCCCAGGCCGGCGGCGCCTTGAGCATGGCGCGGCCCGGGGCGGACAGGCGAGCCTGCCAGTCGCACAGGGCCTGCTCCAGGTCGCGTGCTGAGCTGCTCGTCGTCATGGCCGCGCTTGCCGCCTTGTCCTGGGGCCCCGATGCGACTGCCGCGCTTCGAGCACCCCCGATGAATAAATGATGCCGGGAAATGGCCCGGCCTCGATACTGCTGCGGTGGACAGTGCCGCTTGGACCGACGGGGAAACGCCGCGCTGGAGCGGCGACGTGCACCAGGCCGACTGGATCGGGCCGCGGCTGACACCCTGGGATGACGGCTACCCCGCCACCGCGGTGGTGCCGGCCGGCTTCGCGTCCTACGTGCGGGTACTGCACCCAGCCGGAACCACCGACGGGGACCGTCCGGTCCGCTGGGCCGAGGTAGCCGCCTGGAGCGGGCTGCCTCTGCGGCCGGATGCGCAGTTCCACTCGGTCGCGCTGCCGCCGTCGGACCCCGCCGGGCCGCCCCCGTATCACGGTCCCGGCCCGCGGGAGGGCAGCCTTGACGTGGCGGACACCGAGGTCCTGGCCGGGATCGTGCGGGAATGGACCGCCACGCCGGAGGACTGCTGGTTCTGCGTATGGGACGGCCACGGCTGGAATTCCGCCGTTTCGCTGGTCGCGGCCGACGATTCCGGCCGGCCCCTGGGGGCCGTCCCGCCGCCGCGGCCCGATCCCGTACCCGGCCCGGTCCGCTCGGGGCCGCGGGTGGAACTGCCGCACCGGAGTTACCTGCTGTACCGGGGACCAGCCGAGGCCGCCCTCGCCCTTCCGGCCCTTGACGGCACCTTCGCGCAGTGCCCCAACCTGTGGTGGCCGGCTGACCTTGCCTGGTGCGTGGCCAGCGAGATTGACCTGCCGTGGACCTATGTCGGCGGCCCCCGCGGGCTCATCGACGCCATCCTCGCCGACGACCGGATCGAGGCCCTGCCGGCCGCGCCCGACGACCCGGTAAGCCGGGTTGAGGACTGGGTGGCGGCCTGGGTCGACCGGCTCTTCGAGGACCTGATGGCGCAGGGCACGGCCTCGCTCAGCACATCCACGGGAACGGTCAACGCCCGGCTCCAGCGGCCGGGCCGGATCCGCGGCGGGAATCTGCGCACCGAGGTCACCGGGCACGAAGGCGGTTCGAGCAGCTCCTGGTCCGCCCTCGGCGGGGGCGAGGAGATCGTCCGGAGCAGCGTGCACGCCTACCTGACGATGGCCGTGCTGAGCCTCACCACGATCTAGCTGTGGGATTCGGGCGGTCCGGGCGCGTTAGGCCAATTCAGGCTGATCCCGTTCTACGGTGAACGCCACGCCCGCAGACATGACAGCGCCCCGGTCAGCTTTGACCGGGGCGCTGCGTGCCAGTTGTTCGGTTGCCGGGCGGCTAGCTCACGAAGTACACGTAGCCCCAGTGCGAGCCGGGCACTGGGGTGGTGCTGCCCCGGCCGGTGACCGGCTGGTAGAACACCGTGTAGCCATGGCGGTACTCAAGGCCCCAGTAGACAGCCGCGTTCAGCCCCAGCTTGCCGTTCACCCAGCCCTGGTGGCCGTTGATCGCGCCGGGGCCGACGATGGTGAAGTGGTCCCATGAAGCCGCGCCGGACTGGACGAAGTACACGTCCTCGCGCGTCGGTGCGATGAACACCGCGTGGCCGTGGGACAGGCGCGGCACCGGGGCGTAGACCGGACTGACCACGGCGTCGAACACCTCGACGGCGGTGGCTCCAGCGGCGTCCTTGGCGGTGACCGCCACGTTCTTGTAGTCACCGGAAACCGCTGTGCCCGCAGACAGCACGCCGCCGCTGAACGCGGCTCCAGCCGGACCGTTCGCCAGCGTCTCTGCCACCCCCGACGGAACCGTCGCGAATGAGACCTCACCGTTCGCGTTCACCGGGGCCTTCAGCACGACGGTGTCCGGTGTGACGGAGACGCCGTCCTCAGCCGGAGTAGTGCTCGCACCCACGCCGACGTTCACGGTCGCGAACGCGACGGCCGAACCCTGGGTCGCCTTCACCGTGAAGGTGACAGGCGCCGTCACCGGCGCCTTCGCGAGCGATAGCGCACCCGCCGCAGACAAAGTGAACCCGGTCGGCAGATCGCTGGAAGACCAGGTGATCGCCGCACCCAGGCTGTCGGTCGCGCCGAACTGGATGGCGTCGGCGGTCGGCACCTGGACGGCGGTGGACCCGACGACCGAGGTGGCAGGCGTGCCGAACTTGCCGGTAATGTCGCTGATGCCGTCGGAATGCGCGTTGGTCGCAGCCACCGTGTAGCCGATCGGAGTCGGGGCGGCCTGCGTGGCCGCGTGGGCGGACCCGCCGACGGTCAGGGCAACGCTTGCCGCCACAACCGGCACCGCTGCCAGGGTTTTGCCACGAATAGTCATAAATGACCTCACTTTTACCTTACGGATCCTTGCGCTTTTCACGGCGTTTGACCCACTCTGTTCGCCCTAGGAATGACTGTATGCCCGCCTTCGGCTCAGCCGTCGACGCAGATGTATCGTTTCATTCACATTTTTCCGCAAAAATCACCCAACCGTAGCGCAGCGGACGTCCAATCAAGCACTTGGACGGCCGTGAACCCGACGATTGAGGTGGCAGACGTGCCACTCTTCCGCTCGATGACGACCTGGCGACCGCGCTCGCAGAACTGCGCACGCGACCGGTGCGTGAAAGCAGATCGCGGGATCGGCGCACGGTACCGGGCTAGCTGACCTCGAGTGGTGTGGGCGGCCCATATGACTCGTCGTTCACCATGAAGACCTACGTCCACGCGACCGACGAAGACCTGAGGCAGGGCCGTCGGGCGCTTGCCAAGATCCACCGCTGCCGCGGGCTCTGCGCTGCGACGCCCGCCCCGACGCAGGCGCGCGCCTAGCTGGCAGCCCGAACGGACTCGTCGCCCCCGCGGGCGACGCATCGGACCCACCGGCAAGTAGCTGTACATGCGGCTGTACGGCACCCGGATCGGGGCGCGGAAGAGAGCTAGCCCCTACCAACGAACGAAGCCCCGGCCAGTAGGTTGCTGGTCAGGGCCTTGTTCGTCGCTGTCTCAAACGAGCGCGCTCGGAGGGACTCGAACCCCCAACCTTTTGATCCGTAGTCAAATGCTCTATCCGTTGAGCTACGAGCGCAGGTCTTTGGTTGTCCTACCTGCGATTATGCAGGTATGTGGTACATTACCACATAAGCACAGCGTGGATAGAGCGTTTGATTCGTCGCCCAGCACGGGCCATGCGGTACTTGTCAAGGGTACGGCATGGCGGGCGCGGTTCGCACCGGTGACCGGGAGGAACCCATGTCATCCGACGCCACCTCTTCCGTGACGAGCATGCGCGAAGCGCGGCGCGCTCGCGCCCAGCGCGCCAAGGCCGCTCAGTCCGGGCCACCGCTCACTACGTTCATCGCCTCGTGGCAACTCGCGCTTGAGGCTGCCGCCAAGAGCAAGCAGACCGTTCGCGGGTACACGGACTCTGCGCGGTCGCTCTGCCGATTCCTAGCCGAGCACGACATGCCCGCCGATGTCGAGGGCGTCGACGCGCCGCACATCCGCGCGTACCTGCTCCACGAGGAGCAGCGGACCTCGCCCGTGTCCGCGGCGCACCACTTCCGGAACATCCGCGTGTTCTTCGGCTGGCTCGCCAGCGAGGGCGAGCGCGAGAACCTCAACCCGATGGACCGCGTCGAAGCGCCGAAGGTCACCAAGAAGGCGAAAGCGTTCTTCACCGACGAGGAGCTAACGCGACTGCTCAAGACGTGCGCTGGGTCTTCGTTCGCCGACCGGCGAGACACTGCGATCATGCGGATCTTCATCGACACCGGGCTACGCGTGTCCGGCCTGGCAGGACTGCGCTACGACCCCGAAGACGAGGACAGGAACGATGTCTTCCTAGCGCAGCGCCGACTCCGCATCCGTCTTAAGGGCGGGGACGAGACCTGGGTGCCGATCGGCAAGAAGGCCGCCGCCGCTGTGGATAAGTACATCCGGGCGCGTGCTCGTCATCCACAGGCGGGCTCTCCGTGGTTGTGGCTTGGCGTCCAAGGCCACAACACCGCGCGCATGACGGACTCGGGTGTCCGTGACATGGTCGGGCGGCGGGGCGAGCAGGCGGGCATTCAGAACGTGCACCCGCACCGCTTCCGCCGGTCGTTCGCCGGTAGCTGGCTCGCGGCGGGCGGGTCAACCGATGACCTCATGCACATCACGGGCTGGAAGACCTACGACATGGTCCGCGAGTACACCGAGGCGCGCGGCATCGCTCGAGCTCACAACGCGCACGCCCGCCTCAGCCCTGGCGATCGGATCTGATAACGATCCCACCCGCGCACTCATCGAGTAACGCCAGTCATTTGACCTGTGCGATTACTAATTGAATCTGTCAAAGACTGCCGAGACGAAGGAAGCCGGTACTTGTCCAACCGGCTGTACCTCCATATTCCATACCGATGATCCGTCGATGCCAGATTTATAGAACTGTCCGTCATACTTGACAGTCCGGTACGGCCCAGTGTCACGCGACAACTCCGTAATGTTTCCGCTACCCCCTGTATCAACGAGCTTTTTGTACTCGGCCGCTGACGAAGCGTCGGGCATTCCTACCCACGAGAGAGCCACCAGAACCTCGCCGAGGCTACCGTCATGAATAGCGAGATAAGCCCTCGTCAGCCACTGGCACGGGTGGGACTTGAAGAAATCTGTCACTAGGCCGTAGGAATGTTGTTCGCAATTGGAGCCTGACTCCGCAGCAAAGTCAACATGCCCGTGACTCATCGCCAGGAAAGCGGCCTGCGCGCTCTTAAAGTAGGTCGCCGAAGTGTCGGCGCTCATCGGTCGCTCATCGGCCTGGTTAACCGTCGTACGTCCCGACGCTGAAGCGACATTGACTGCGACTGTAGCAGCGGCCCCCAGAGCCACGAGAATGACAATTATGACGACTGGAGTCATCGCTCGTTGCTTCCTTGCAGGGCTAGCCGGACTGTTTCTCACCCTGGGTGGACTGTTGCTTGCGTTGCCGCCTGGAACGCGCCTACGATGGGCGCGCCGATGTACTATCGTTCCCCATTTGTTTCTATAAGTACTTGACTTTACCGGGACTTGCCTCATCTATTGCTTCCGATCCGCCCTGAGGACCGACACCGTGCACACATCCCTCGAAAATGATTAATGCCCAGGGGGTGGCCGTCAAGAGGCGGATACAAATTACATCAACGTAATCTGTGAATTCACTCCTTTCCCTAGAATAACCATTCTCCTCCTGGCTTACATTTTTGAAGAATCAACTAACATGCTGGAAGGAATGGCACACTCACAACTGGCTGCATTCAACTCAGACGTGCGCCCCATCCAACAGGGGCGTCTGAGCGACCGAACGACCCTGCCCGGCGCTCGCCAGCTTAAAGGAACTCGTATCGACTCGTCTATCTACGTAGGACGTTAACCTCAGACAATTAGAGTTGTCTATGTGACCGATGACCGGATTGACCCGCTTGGCCCGCTTCCGCCGTACCGGCAGATAGCGGCCATCCTGCGGCGCCGCATCGAGTCCGGGCATTACCCGCCCGACACGCGCATCCCGACCGAGAGTGAGCTGGTGGAAGCGTTCGAGGTCGCGCGGACAACCGCGCGGCGCGCCATCGCGCTGCTGCGCGAGGAAGGGCTGATCTACACGGTGCCGCAGCGAGGCAGCTACGTAGCTCGCAAGCGTTAGTGAACCATTGCCAATTTTCGCCCGTATCACTACATAGTGTGATGTGCGGCGCACACTGACCAGACGTTAGGCAAGCGACCAAGGGAAACGGGCGCGCCAATGGCTGTCAGTACCGCCGACGTGCGGGCAATCGTGGAACGCGTCTGCGCGCGTCCAGACGTGGTGCGTGAGCTACCTGCGCGAGTTCGCAAGGAACCTCCCGGCCAACGCTAATGGCCCGATCGCCGCGTTCCGCGAGGAGGCAGGCAGTTCCCGGCTGCGGCGGATCGCCTCACGGCCGGATAAGTCAACCGCCTAGAGCTGGGTGTTTTACTTTCCTGCGCCGGGTCGGCCGCCTAGGCCCCGCACCGCCTGCCCGGCGCGAGTGCGGCGGGCGCGGCGGCGTGAAGCGCCGTCGCCTTGAACAACCCCCTAAGCAGTATGATGATGCATATTCTGTAGTTCTTCCCTTGCAGGACGAAATTATCGGGCGGCTAGGCAACGTCAAATATCGCGATAAAGACGAGGATAGCACTCCTACACCTGACGCATAGATTTCATCCTCGACCTGTCCACCTCATCTAACTCGATAGGTATCAATTAGTTTGCGGTACAAGATCGCTTGACAGTGATCTTGCATCGCGAGAAAATTCCTAATACGAGGGAGGCAACCGGCCTATTCTCCAGGTGTGATCGCCAATGGGTCATGAAAGGTAATCAGTAATGAGCGGTCAATGGGAATACATGACATTTCAGGTCCAACATGGCCAGACCCGCAGCAGCACTGCTGCTAAGCTCGATTACGATTGGGTCATGAAGCTCGCCGACGGAACTCAACTGGACGGCTGGTCGGAGATCTTCAGTTTTTATGGCATGCAGGGATGGGAATTCTTCAGCGTTGTCATAGAGGATCAGTCCAAGAACTACGATGGAGCTGGCAGCGGAAGCGTTTCCACTTACAGGATATTCGGCAAGAGGGCGAAATGACAACATTGATCGTCCGGTGGGCGTCGTGAACGGCTGCTTAGAAGGTCGTCTAGAACGGGTCCCAATCCTTACGACTCCCCCCGGTACGCAGCGCGTGAAGCCGCTTCCGCGCCTCGGCGGACGTGCGGCCGCTCTCAGCAGCCTTTAGGACCATCCACGTGACCATGATGAATTCGCGGACAGCGGCTAGCACAGGGTAACCAGGCCATTGCAACAGGTCGTAGCCGTACACGCGGGTGAAAATCTCGTATTCCTCGCGGGTGTGCCAGCCGAAGTGGTCATAGTAGATGGCGGTTTGGATGAGATCCCATTCGCGGGGACCGGTGGCGAAGTCGTCTAGGTCGATGACTACCGGGTTACCGTGATTATCGCGGAGTACGTTTCCGACGTTGGCATCACCACGCCCGAGGAGGCCGCCGCGCTGCTCGCCGACGCGGTCGCCATCCTACAGGCCCGCGCCGCGCATCTAGCCGCGTCCGGCCGCCGTGTGTGGGAGCCGTCTCCTGACATGCCCGCGCTGGTGATCATCGTGGACGAGTACGCGGAACTCGCCGACGAAGCACCCGACGCGATGAGCGATACCGACTCGATCGCCCGCCTCGGCCGCGCGGTCGCGGTAACCCTCGTCGCCGCGACCCAGCGGCCGACCCAGAAGGCCATGGGACAAGGCGCGGTGCGCTCGCAGATGGACACTCGCATCTGCTTCCGTGTCCACGAACGCAAGGACGTCGACCTAGTCCTCGGCCAGGGCATGCTCAGCGCGGGATGGCACGCCCACACCCTCAACGCGCCCGGCAAGTTCCTGGTCTCTGCACCCGAGCACGTCACGCCCAAGCGCGCCCGCGCGTATCTCCTAACCGATGACGACGCGGCCCGCGTCGTGGCGGACTACGGACCACGCCGACCGCAACTAGACGACGTGTCACGTGACGCGCTCCGTGTCGGCCCCGCCCCTGCTGAACCCGTGCCGTGGTATCTCGTCAAGCCCACCGCGACGATGCCCGATCGGCATTCGAGCCGGAATACGAAAACACCGGAGGCACCCCGGACGAAGCACCCGGTGAAGGCGAGTTGAGTCCGGAAGACATTCTCCTGGCTGTGCTTGCCGCTGCTCCGCCCGAAAAAATTCCCGTCCGCGAGATCATCACCGCGACCGGGATGAGCCGCCGCTGGGTCTTCTACCGACTACAGCAGCTGGCCGCCACCGGCCTGGCAGTCCAGATGGTACGCGGCTACTGGCGGGCCGCATCGTGACTGTCCGTAACCCCGAGTGCAGAGTGCAAGTGCACGCCTCGCGCATGTCTGCACGTAAGGGGACATACAGCCAGGTTCGTGCACTTGCACTACGCGATACGGCACAGCCCACCGTGACAACCGGAAGCGGACCGGAGGCGATGCCCCGTGGCTAAGGACATGAGAGCAAGGATCGCGGCGGAAATCTCATGGTCGCGCACAGCCGACCGAAGCGCACCCGTCCCGCCCGTCAAGCGTTCTTCCAACGATTCGAGCGTCAGGTAGACCCCGATGGCAAGCTTTCACCCGAGGAGCGCACGCGGCGTGCCGAGCACGCCCTGCGCGCCTACATGCTCCAACTCCGCCGGCGTCCAAGGTCCAAGAAGCCGGTCTGAGCGAACCTTGAAAGGCGAAGGCCTCGCGTGAATGACGACGCGAGGTCTTCGCTTGTGCCGAATGCTTGCACGATCAGCGCAGGACGCCTATAGCCGCGAAGACTGCGACCACGAGCAGGATGGTGGCCGCCCACGCGGCGCCTCCTTGCAGGATGGCGCTTGCGACCCGCTCACGTGTCGGAACTTTAGAATCCCGTATCCAAGCCAGGATCCCCGTAATGAGGCTGACAGCCAAACCAGCCAGAATCGCGACGAAGACCGATAGAACAACGCTTGACGCATCACTCATACTCAACTCCCTGTGATGAGGCTGAGAGAGAGCATATACGGGATCTTTTTTACAAGCGGGAGACATGTCTTTGCGCCGCTGCTTTGCTGCTGACTTAATGCGTGCGATGCAGCGAATCACTGCGTTTACGATGCCAGACTAATAATCTGATCTCTAATCTGATAGAAAATTGGTTCGAAAATCTATGTCTAACGAGGTGCTCACGATGGGAAGTCCTTTTTTGAGGAAAGTTACCTTACCGTTATGACGATTGTCCTCTGGGAATGGCGAGCGGGTTTTGATCTCACATAAGGCAGGTTTTTCACAGCAAATTTATGCTCGCCTGCTACCGGGATCAAGGCCGCCCTGGAGTCCATAATCCGGCGCGCGCGCAAACCATCCCACCGGGTGGCACGAGTCAACAGCGGCTGAGCACTGTCAGCGGAAACGAGAAACTGTCCGCAGAAGTTAACCGAGCAAATCTACCCGGTATCTCACAGGAATCGGACGACTTGAGTTTCATCGGTCTTGGGATCTCGGATGATCAAATCGCGCCCATCATCCATTTGAGCGTTCAAGAACTCGTACAGGGTGATCGCGCGGTTGACAATATCCGTCTTGGACAGATGCGTGCGTTCTTGGAGATTCTGAAGATGGCCGCTGACCGAAGGAATCAGGGCAACAGTGACCCTCTCGACCGCCGCAGATGAGGATGAGCGAGTAGCATGCTCAGCGGGGCTCCGATTCGCGTTAGGGCGGCTCACGGCCTTGGTCCCTTCGTCGCCATGCGACGCCTCACAGACTTGCGGCGAGTTCGAAGTGGCCGCGAGGGAGGCTCGGAGCGCGGACAGGGCGTAAGAATGATCAACAGCTCCGCGGCTGCCGTCGGAACCTCGACCGCAGTGGAAGAGGAGTGTGTGAATGACTGACCGGTTCCCACTAACGCCCCTTTCGCTCGTACCTAAGTATCGTACCCGTGAGCACGGATTCAAATTCTGCGTCGTCGGCACTTCAAGTCGGCCACCGCTCAACCGATGACCCCGAAGGGCCTCACCAGGGTCGCAGCGAACTCGGTCGTCCCCATCACGGCTCCAGGCTCTCCAGGAGCTAGGCAGCATCCTCGCCGGACCAAGCAGTTGTTAACTCACACGGCCCCATCGCCGCGAAGCGGCGGGCGACCCAATCGTACTCCTCAGAGGTCATACCTGGCTTGTCACCGATCATGAAGTCTCGCTGACGTAGCGCCCCCTCACGCCAGCGATCGAAGGCCACTTGCACTGTTTCCGAGCGCACCCGCTACCGCCTCGGGGCGAGCGCCCGCGAGCATCGCGCTATGGATCGCGATTGGCTGCCACCGATACAACCACTGGCCGAGTGCGGACATGACCGCGAGTTCGGAAAGTTCGTCGTACTGGGTCCGCTCATCGATCGGCCACGTAGTGCGGTCGCACCATAGCTGCGCCAGCTCGAACGGACCCAGGTCCTCAGCGGCGCGGAACGTGATTGGTCGCGCGGGAGGCTCGTCGCGCTTAACGGGAAGTCGGTTCATCGGGTGCCCTGTCCCTCTGCCGTAGCCGAGGACAACCCCCAAGACTTGCGCCCGAGACCCCTGATTTTTGAGCGTTTGATACGGCGCACACCGTGGATCGGTGATTAGAGAGTTCGCAGGTTAGCACACCGTGGCTCGAACGTTTATCCGTAGTCAAATGCTCTATCCGTTGAGCTACGAGCGCAGTTCCTCCAGGGTACCGTGCCCGGTGCGTGGGTTGCGCCCGCTTCAGGTCGTCCGCGCCCCGCGCACAGCGCGATTAGGCGTGATTCTTTAGATCGCAGCACGCTAGCGCTTGGAACGCGATCGAGGTCCAGAGGCAGGCTCCGTCCCGCGAGCGCCAGCCATCCGTTGTCTAACAGTTGTTGTACAATCGTTCCATGAGTGTCGGATTCCGTCCCACCGAAGAAGATCTCCGCGTCATCGAAGCCAACCGCCGCCAGGATGAGAAGACTAGTGATGTCATCCGGCGTGCACTACGACTGCTGGACCGCGAGGCATGGGAGGAGCGCGCCCGCGCCGACATGCACCGGCTAAAGAGCGAAGACCTCTCCAGCGAAGCGGATGCGTGGGAGTATGACGCCGACGGCAACATTCGGATCGTCGGCACCAACCTTACGGTTCAGGCTAGGCCTGCCGATCGCCCATGATCCGCGGAGCGGTTTACCCCATAGACCTAGGCGACGCCAAACGCGGCCACGAGCAGCGCGGCCGCCGTCTTGGGCTTGTCATTAGCATCGAACAGGACGCTTGGTCCACGGTGACCGTTCTGCCGACCTCAACCAGCGCTCAGGCATCCGTGTTCAGGCCGGAAGCAGTCATAGCGGGACGAGAGACCAAGATCCTGATCGATCAGATCCGGACCATTGACGTCTCGTACGTCGCCGGCGATCTCGTCGATTACCTGTCACGCGACGAAATGGCACAAGTCGAGCACAGCCTGTCGCGTTATTTCGGCCTGCTCCGCTAAGTCCGGCGGTCTGCGAGTTCAGCACTTCGTACCAACGAGCCCGACAACGCTCCCCCGACCGCCGGAAGAGGTCGCCATCACCGAGCCCATACGGCTCATCGGCATGATCAGGCCGACCCTGTACCGGCACCCGCAGCACACGCCCAGACGGGACGCGCGATCCAGGTCAGCCGCGGGCACTGTCACGCCACCACGACCGAGGACGGCCCGCAATGAGCACTTGCCTCTCACGCCTCGCGCAGGTACGACTTGTTCGCGGAGCCGCCGCCCTTCGCCATGAAAAGGAATGTGTAGGCGTCACCGTCGGTCGCGTAGATCTCGATCTGCGCCGGCAGGTTGGCTTGCCCATCACGATCGCGGTGCCCGTGTCCTGGCACATCGGCAGGATGCGTTCGTCGATGGGCCACGCGGTACGGTCGGACCAACAACTGGGCGAGTTCGAACGGCCCCAGGTTCTCGGCGGCTCGGAGAGTCATCGAGACACTGCCAGTCCAAGCGAAGTAACCAAGTCACGACCTTTCATAGCCCTCTTGGGTCGCCTTGGGACCAGCCCTGCGCTAGGTCGACTGGACGACCCCGGCCTTGTTCCTGCTTGTCTACGCTGTCTGCGCGGTTTGGCGCACTCTACGGGACCGCCGCAACAACCCGCGCCCGCCCGTGAAGCCCCTGAGCTAGCGTCCAACCAGGCTCATGTGCAGGTCGTTGTAGCGGTTGCCGTGAACGCCGAGGCGGGACGCCATCGTGCTGAGATCGACGATCTCATCGGCCGACAGCGCGACCTGGGTTGAGGTGGCGTTCTCGGCCAGCCGCTCCCGCCGCCGCGTGCCGGGAATGGGGACCATCTGGCCGTGCCGGGCCAGCAGCCAGGCCAGCGCGACCTGTCCCGGCGTCGCGTTTCTCGCCGTCGCAAGGGCGCTAACGTGCTCGACGAGTGCCATGTTCACCGCGCGGTTAGCCGCGGTGAAGCGCGGGATGGTCGCGCGGACGTCGCCGTCGGTGAAGTGGGTGCCCGCATTGACCGTGCCGGTGAGATAGCCCTTGCCGAGCGGGCTGAACGGGACGAACCCGATGCCCAGCTCGATGCAGGCTGGCAGCACTTCGGGCTCGGGATCGCGGGTCCACAGCGAGTACTCGCTCTGCACAGCGGTTACCGGGTAGACGGCGTGGGCGCGGCGAATGGTGGCGGCGGATGCCTCAGACAAGCCGAAGTGGCGCACCTTACCCGCCTGGACCAGTTCGCTGACCGCCCCGGCGACGTCCTCGATGGGCACGTCGGGGTCAACGCGGTGCTGGTAGAACAGGTCGATGACGTCGCTGCGCAGACGGCGCAAGGAAGCGTCGGCTACCCGCTTGATCTGCTCGGGGCGGCTGTCGAGCCCGACGGACCTGCCGTCCTCGATACGCCACCCGAACTTGGTGGCGATCACCACCCGGTCCCGCACAGGCCGCAGTGCCTCACCCACGAGTTCCTCGTTGACGTAGGGCCCGTACACCTCGGCGGTGTCGAAGAACGTGACGCCCAGGTCCACCGCGTCGCGCAGGACGGAGATCATTGCCCGCCGGTCTCCGGGGTTGGGGCCATAGCTTTGGGACATCCCCATGCAGCCCAGGCCGATGGCCGAGACCTGCAGTTCACGGCCGAGCGTTCGCGTGTGCACGGCGCTTCTCCCTTCGTGGATGCGCGTCAGGGACGCAGCAGGGTCTTGATGGCACGGCGTTCGTCCATGGCCCGTAGCCCTCGGCCGCCTCTGACAGCGGCAGGATGAGGTCGAATACCCGGCCCGGGTCGATGGCCCGCTCCTCGATGAGGCGGATCAGGTCAGGCAGGAAACGGCGGACGGGAGCGGGTCCGCCGTGCAGGTGGACCTCGGCATAGAACAGCTCCTCGCCGGGCAGCTGGACGCCGTGGGAGACGCCGACGACGGCGACGGTCTTCCCCGGCTGCACGTCGGCCGCGACGGCACCGAACCAGCCGGTGCCGAGCACGTCGGAGGCGGCGAGCAGGCTGGGGACCAGGCCGGGATCGGGCTGGCCGGAAGTGGCGACCAGGGTGCCGTCGGCGAGCGGGACGGGCAGGTACTCGGCCTGGGCGCCGCCGGCGCCGACGTACTCCAGGTGCGCGCAGCGGCTCTGGTAGCCGGCCGGTCACGGGGCGACAGCTCCGGGCGGGTCCACACTTGGCCGAACAGCGTGTCGTCGGTGAAGCTCACCAGGGCGGGGGCGAAGTCGCCGAACATCTTGGCCGCACCCGATGGCTCCTCATCCACAGCCGGATTCGCTTGCTCCGTCATCTTTCTGTCCTTTCCGTGGGCTCGGCAGAAGGCCGGATCAGCACGCTGACGGCGGCCGCGGCCAGGACGACGCCGGCGGCGATCAGCAGGCTGACCCGCAGGCCCGGCAGGAACGTCGCCCGGCTGGCCACCAGCGTCCCGAACACCGCGATCGCCAGCGCGCCGCCGACCTGCCGACTGCTGTTGAGCACGCCGCTCGCTACCCCGGCGCGGCGGGCGGGAACCGCGGGCAGCAGCAACGCCATCACCGGCGGCATGACCAGCGGACCGGCCAGCCCGACCAGGATCATCAGCGCCGACAGCAGTGCCACCGGCGCCGTGGCGGGCAGCAGGCCGATTACCACCAGACCGGCCGTCATGGACAGCAGGCCACCGGCAATGAGCGTGCGCGCGCCGAAGCGCTCGGCGAGCCGCGCGGTGAACGGGTTCAGGGCCCCGCCGACCACCATCATCGGCACGAAGGTGACCCCCGCCCCCAGCGCGGACAGGCCGCGCAACTGCTGCAGGTAAAGGCTCATCACGAAGGGCAGCCCGTAGTGCGCTACGTTCACGATCACCGCGTCCAAGGTCACCACGAAAAACCCGAGCAGCGCCGCCGCCAGTGACCAGGCCGCCGCCGGGTTCCCAGCCGGGTCAGAGGCCAGCATGCCGGCGCCCGGCGCGGCAGTCTCGGTCGAAGTGCTCACGGCAACCAGGCAACCCGCAATCTCGCGGATCCGGGAGGTTGGGTTGTCCCTGGTCATGACAGAACCCCCCTCGCCCGCCGCGGCCCGCGTAGCGTGAGGGCATGAGCAGCAACCGGGTCGACGTACGGGATTTCCTCGTCACCCGCCGCGGCCGAATCGCCCCGCAGCAGGCGGGACTGAGCTTCTACGGCGGCAACCGGCGCGTCCCCGGGCTACGCCGCGAGGAAGTCGCGATGCTCGCCGGGGTCAGCGCCGACTACTACACCCGGCTGGAGAAAGGCAACCTGAGCGGAGTCTCCGACAGCGTGCTGGAAGCCATCGCGGGAGCCCTGCAGCTCAACGAGGCCGAACGGCTCCATCTGTTCGACCTGGCCCGTACGGCCAATACCAGCCCCGCCCGCGCGGCCCGGCGCCGCCCGCCGCCGGAAGTCCGCCCCGGCATCCGGCTGATCCTCGACGGCATGACCGATACGCCGGCCTTCGTCCGCAACGGCCGCCTGGACATCCTCGCCGTCAACCCTCTCGGCCGTGCCTTGTACTCACCCGTGTTCGCCATTCCAGCCGGCCCGGCCAACCTCGCCCGGTTCCAGTTCCTCGACCCGGCCGCCCGCGAGTTCTACCCGAGCTTTGAAGACTCCGCCCGCACGACCGTTGAACTGCTGCGTACCGAGGCTGGCCGCGACCCGTTCAATCCCTCCCTGACCGGCCTGGTCGGCGAGTTGTCTACCCGCAGCGAAGAATTCCGCGCCCTGTGGGCCGCCCATAACGTCCGCCTGCACCGCTCAGGCCTCAAGCACTTCCGCCACCCGGTCGTCGGTCTCCTTGACCTCATGTTCGAGGCCATGGCGCTCGAAGCCGACGAAGGGCTCACCCTTACCGCCTACGCCGCCCAGCCCGGCACACCTTCGCACGACGGGCTGAAGCTCCTTGCTAGCTGGGCGGCGACCCGCCAGCGCGAGGACGACGCCCAGGGCAGCAAGAGTGACCACACCCAGGGCTAGGGTGGTGCGGGCGCCGACGGCCCTCGTAACGTCCGCGCCCGCACCGGTCTAGGGCCTAGCCATTGGCTTGCTGCCACGGCTCCGAGAGCGGCCGGGCGTTGACCTCGGCGTACCGGGCGCTCACCATATAGGCCAGCTCCGCTTCGATGGTGTTGAGCTGGCCCTGCATGCGGCTGAGTTTCGGGCTTAGGTCGTCGATGACCCCTTGCCGGATGTAGCGAGCGCGCAGCAGGGTTCCGATCAAGACCCCGAGCAGCAACGCGACTAGAGAGACCAGGAAGATCATTGGTTCACCTCCCCGTTAACACTGGCGTCCACTGCTAGTATGCATCGTGCTAGGTGTCTTAAGGAAGCAATCCTTCTGACATATGTCAGAAGGACATGTGTCTTTTGATACATGCCTGACGGGCTCCGACGTTGAAGGCCCCTAGCGCTGGACGAGCGCTGATCTCATAGTTGCAATCGAGCATCAGTGGGACCAGGGGTCACCAGACGGTCTTACGATGGTGACTTCGCGGTAACAGCGATCTGTCACTATGCAACATGGCTATGCGCGCGCGTTAGGCTTGTTGCTGGAGCTAGGTGGACCATGGACGAGACCGAGAATCTAAGCCCGGCCGTGACGCGGCGCCGCCTGCGAACAGAGCTTCGCCGCGCGCGCCTTGATGCTGGGCTGACTCAGGACCAGACGGCCCGGGCCATGGACTGGTCCCTGTCGAAGCTCATCCGGATCGAAAACGGAACTAACAACATCTCCACCAACGACCTGAAGGCTCTCGCTCAATATTACGAGGTCGCCGACGAGAAGCAGATCGCGAACTGGCTCGTGCTGGCCCGGGCTTCCCGGGAGCGGACCTGGTGGAGCACCAGCGACATTCCCAAGCCGCTCGCTCAGCTAATCGAGTACGAGAACGCCGCCTACCTGTCGCGGCACTACCAGGATCTGGTGGTTCCCGGTCTGCTGCAGACGACGGACTACATGCGCGTGTCAACTCGCCAGCTGGCCCCGGAAATGCCGGATAGCCAGGTGGACCGGGTGATCGAGATCCGGCTGAAGCGGCAGGAACTGCTCACGCGAGCCGAGGCTCCACTGCTGTTCTTCGTCTTGGACGAGGCAGTCATCCGCCGCATTGTCGGCGGCAAGGACGTGATGCGGTACCAGCTGCAGCAGCTGATCGAGTTCGCGGGCATGCCGGACGTGACGCTCGAGGTCGTTCCCTTTACCGCGGGGCTCGTTCCCGGCCTCCAGGCGCCGTTCGTGATTCACGAGTTCTCCGATGCCGCCGACGACGAGCTGCTGTACCTGGAGAGCCCCCGCGGTGACGTGCTGAGCCGCGATGACGCGGAAGAGATCCTGAGCTACCGCGAAGACTTCGAGCGACTGCGCCGGGCTTCACTCGGACCGGAGGGCACCATCGGCTTCCTGCGTGAGGTGATTGCCGAACTGAGCTAGCGAACGCCGGTCTCCCGAAAGCCTGCACGGCTAAGGAAAGCCGACCGTGCGGTCGGATCCGGCTGCCCCTACAATTGACCTTTGTCATATTCAGTAGGGGTTGTCTAATTCGGTCTCGGCTCGATCTAGGCTGCGCCGCTTCCCCGCACCGGCCCCCTCACGGAGGAGGAAGCGTGACCGACGCGGCATCAGCTGACGAGGTATGGCGCAAGAGCATGGCATCCCAGCCCAGTGGCGACTGCCTCGAGGTGGCGATCGGCGCTGACGTGGTTCGGATCCGGCACTCCCTGGACCGCTCGGGTGCGACGCTCGCATTTACCTACGCCGAGTGGCGAGCCTTCCTGGCTGGTGCCCGCAACGGCGAGTTCGACCTTCCCGAAGTCTGACGGCACTCTCACGGACCTCACCCCGCCGACGCACATCCGGTATCGGCCGCGTGCGAACCGTTTCCCGGGGGCTGCAACCGTCGCTCGGCGGCGCCTCCGAGGGTGCAGGGGATAACGCGCAGTCCGTTCACGGTAACCTGGTGACGCGCCTTACTGAATTGGCCGTGGCGGCTCTTGGGACAGGCGAGCGCTCGCCTCGGCGTACCTGGTCCCGATCGCGAGTCCCACATCGGCCTCGAGGGCATCGAGGTGCGACTGGATCTTCCGCAGTCGCGGGCCGATGTCGGCCGCGACTTCCTGGCGGATGAATCGGATGCACATCAGGGCACCGAACAGGAGTCCTAGCAGAAGCCCCAGCAATCCGACGAGAAAGACCAAAATGATCATGAACCGCTCCAGACTAATGTCTAGTGCAGTATGCATGAGAGCGGTGCCCATAGAAAGGGATGAATGCCAGTGCGGCGATGGGCCCGATCGTCCTATGGTACAAATTGACCATCGTTGTTATTGGCGTTGCCCCTGCTCAGCGACTGTTCGTTGCCGCTGGCACATGCCACGAGATTCAGCTTCAAGGGAAATCTGGTTATTGGGCGCCTAAGGACTAAAATCGCCTCGATATCCCACAGCTAACCCAAACCACCGCAAGACTGGGTAATTCTCCCGGGCCGAACGGATCATTTCATGATTGTGCGAGTTTTGAGTTAGCCACGTCCAAAACTCACACAATCATGGCGGATGAAGGCGTGTGGCCGCACTCCGCAGCCGCCATATCCTGAAATGTCGGTAATAGCCGATGTGACGACGGGCGGCCATCGGCACCCCTTGGGCGGGCCAGCCACGAGGGCCAGCCCGCCGGGCCGGCCACGAGCGAACCGCCGTGGCCGACCCGGAAGGAACCGCTACTCCGCTTGCAAGGCAGCCAGCTCTTGCTGGACCGCCCGAGCGTGCTCTTCCGCGTCCTGGCGCGCCCTCCGGGGGCTCCACCGGCCCGCCATTATCAGGATGAACGGCAGGAAAAGGGCCATTCCGCCGACGCACACCCACCACCAGTTCTTCCACTGGCCGGGCGCGGCCGCGGCCGCGGTCTGGACCTGGGCGGCGTGCTCGTTGAGGAACAGCAGGTCGGCCTTGGGAACGGCCGCGAGCGCGGTGAGCCGGGTCGTCGCGACGGCGGGCGTGACGTTGAACGTCTTGGCGATCTCGCCCACCGCCGTCGTCAGCGCCGCCGTGTCACCCGGGTTGGCGTTGAGGGCGGCCTGGGTCTTCGGGTCGATGGCTTGGGCCGTAGCCAACTGGGGCGCGTACTGCGCCGCCAGCGTCTGGACCTGGGCGCCGTAGGTGATCACCGGCGTCATCGAGCCGACGACCAGCGGCAGGACAAACGCGGAGAGCGCCACCACGATGCGGATGATCCATCCCCACACGGCCAGGCCCGTCGCGATCAGGGCCGGGTTGTGCTTTTCGACCGTCTCGGTGAAGCTCGCCATCCACGGTCCGTACGCGATGGCCAGGAACGCCGCGAGGATGCTGATGACGACCGCGAACGTCGCGTACGAGGTCTTGGCCCCCAGGCTGAGGAAGACGATCATCATCACGATGGCGCCGACCCCGCCGATCAGCATGAACGGTTTGCGTACCCTGACCCGGTCGGAGATTATCCCGACCAGGATCAGGACCCCCGCGTCGAACGCCCAGAACCAGTCGCCGATGCTGTTGGCTTTCGACAGCGAGAACCCGTGCAGCGTTTCGAAGTAAATGACGAAGAAGCCGACCGCCGTGTAGTAGATCAGCAGGAACACCGAGATCGCGAATGCCGAACCGATAACGTCCAGGCGGAGCATCTGCCGCCACGGGCTGCGCAGCGATGCCTCCACGTCAAGGCCGCGAGCCCGCGCCTCGATGAGCGCCCGGTCCCTGATCGAGACCATGAGCTGGTCGCGCAGTCGCGGCGACAGTTCCCTGAGCCCGAACAGCGCGATGACGGCGACGACGATGCCGACGATGCCGACGATGATGTACTGGTCTTGCCATGCGCCGAGGTGGTTGACGGTGTTACTGGAGACGACGGCGACCACGAGGCTGCCGACGACGGGGCCGAGCGTCCAGAATCCCATCGCCGATGCCCGTCCCAGCTGCGGGGAGAAGTCCCTGATCAGGGCGGGGGTGGCGACGAGGATAACCCCTTCGACGAGGCCGATGATGACGGTCAGGATCGCGAACGTCCACTTGTCGTGGGCGTTCGGAATGCCAAAGAGGGCGAGCAGGGCCGTTATCACCAGGCCGTAGGCGGTGAGATTAGCTCGCCCCCAACGGTCGGAAAGGCCAGCAAGCAGCGAGCCGAACGCACCGACCGCGTTGCTCACCACGCTGATGTACACGTAAAACTTGAACGTCATGCCGAACCCGGCGATGATGTTCGGCGATACGGCGCCGCTGATGTAAAGCTCGTAGTAGAGCATGATGGTCGCGAGCACCACAATGCCCAGGTACCACATGCGGGCTCGCGTCTCGGGGTAATGATGGAGCTGCCGATCCCAGAGAACTCGCACTCCGCCGGCTGTCCCAACCTCATTCACGGTCGCTGTCATATTGTCCGACCCTTTCCGCGCCACGTCATCCTTGATCGCGCGACGGCCTAAAGTACGAAGTCGTACTTTAGGAATTTTCCCGTTACTCTAGGCTCATGTTCGACTCCAAGCAAGAGGGCACTCTTGCCGCAACACACGTGGGGAAGCCCGGCCTGCCGCGGGGGCGGAGCCGGGCTGCCCGCAAAAGCCGTCCAGGCCTCGCAGCGGGAGCGCCTGCTGCGGGCCGCGGTCGCCGCGATCGCGGACAAGGGGTACCCCGAAGTCACGGTGGCCGACATCGTCCGCCGGGCGAAGGTCTCCCGGGCGGCGTTCTACCTGCACTTCCGCAGCCGGGAAGACTGTTTCCTGGCGGCGACCAGGCGCGGCGGCCAGCTGCTGTTCGGCCGCGTCATGGAGGCCGCGCGCGCCCTACCCGACGACACCCCCGACGAGGACGTGCTGCGCACCGGACTCCGGGCGTACGTAGGCTTTCTCGCGGATGAACCCGCCTTCGCGCGGGTCTTCTTCGTCGACATGCCCGCGGCAGGGCCGGCCGCGGTCGAACGGCTGCAGGCCGCCAGCTGCCGGTTCGCCGAGATCAACGCGAAGTGGCACCGGCGGGCGCGCACCCGCCACCCCGACTGGCCTGCCGTTCCCGACGAGGCGTACCAGGCCCTGTCCGGCGCGACCGCCGAGCTGATCAGGTCCTGGGTGGTCGCCGACAAGACGGAGTCGCTGCCGGAACTCGAAGACACCCTGGTCGCCCTGCACCTGGCCGTCCTGGCGGCCCGTCCCTTGGACGATGGCGGCCTTACCGGCAGGCTATGCGGACGTTCGCGGCCTTCCCTGATCGTGGCCGGGCAGCGCCAGCAGGCCGCAGAACCGGCCCTGGCCGGGTAGAGCAACCGCCGTTCATCAAGACCTGCGATCCCCGATGACGGCCGCGAACGAGATCGATTGCCGGTGAAGCCAGGGCCCAAGCCCATGAGCACGGCACCCCCAGCGCCGGGCTCGGCCGCCAGCTGAAACCGGCTTAGCCCGCCGCCGGAGACGGCGTACCCGGCGAGCGGCGCCGGCCAGTCGAGCGGCACCGCGGCAAATCAGCAGGCCTGACGCGCATGCCGGTCAGCACGAACCCGCGATGCCAGGGCGCGCGAAGACGGCCACGGCGGCGGAGATCAGCCCCCCGCACCGTCTCGCCCTGCCCGCGCCAACACGCCGGCGCCCGCCCGCCGCCGGCCTTGCGCCGCGGGCAGCGTCACTCGAGCCAGCAGGAACGACCAGCGTACGGCAGCGCGACCAGAGCCCCGCGGCAGCGCGGACGTAGCGCAGATCTCCATGGCCAGGTCCGCGCCGGCCTGGCCGGGAAGAAACGCGCCGTTAGCAACGCCAGCGAGCCGGCGTCCGCGAACGTGCCGCATTGCTCAGCCAGGCGACCCGGACGCGGCACGTGGCCCCCACCGCGCCGCCGACCCGGGCGGAACCGAGGTTGAGCGAACGGAATTGAGCGTGAGGCCGGGTCATCGGCAGGAACATCAGCCCGCGGTGACCGCCGACTGGCCGAGTTCCCGGAAGTTCCGGCCAAGCACAACGCGACGCCGTAGAACGCGGCGTCTGATCGTGAACCCGGTCAGCACGCAGGCGACCACGGCCCGGGAGCGGAACAGCGCGAGCGGGACCATCGGCCGCGCGACCCGCGATCCCACGACGAAGAAGCAGGCGCCCGCCAGCACCGCCGCGACGAGCGCGGCCAGCACGGAAGGCGCGCGGAAACCGTGCGCGCCGCCCGAGATCACCGCGAAGGTCAGCGCCGCCAGCCCCAGGACCGCCGTCGCCTGGCCGAGCGGATCGAGCGGCGCCGCTAGCCGGGGCGACCGCGCCGCGCGCACCGCCAGCAGCGCCACGACGGCCGCGCCGACCGGCAGGTTGAGGAAGAAGACGGACCGCCAGCCCCGCCGCCGGGGTCAGGATGCCGCCGGCAGCACCGGGCACCGCGGCGAGGCGGCCGCACCGCCGCGACCCACACCGCGACTGCC
Source organism: uncultured Actinomycetota bacterium (assembly GCA_963767685.1). Classification (GTDB taxonomy): domain Bacteria; phylum Actinomycetota; class Actinomycetes; order Streptosporangiales; family Streptosporangiaceae; genus Trebonia. Next base: position 172,241 of record CAVYEZ010000019.1, on the reverse strand, counting down.
CGCGCCCGTGGCCGCCGGATCGGCGAATGCCTGCCGCGCCGACGGGCGGCGGCGTCATCGTCACGTGCCTCACGACCGCCGCCGCGCCGCCCTGCCCGACGCGCGCCGCGCGGCACCGGGAGCGTCAGCGACAGCCCGCACCGCGGCCGACGCGGCGGTGAACACGACGAGCCCCCAGCCGAAACGCCGCCGCGCCCCGGCCAGTCCGATACCGCCTTCCCGCCGAGATCAGCAGCGCCGCGAACGGAACCGTGTACCCGTCGGCGAGCTGCTGGTGAAGAGCCCGGACTTCGGCCGCCTGTGGGGCCGCTACGAGGTACGCCGGGCGGGGGCGGGCGACCGGGTCCTGCGGCACCCGCTCGTCGGCACGCTGCGCCTGACCCACGAGACCCTCGCACCTGACGGGGCCAGGACCGGCAGGCCGCCGGGCCGGCTACGCCCGCCCGTCCAGCTCAAAGTCGGCGTGGCCGACGTCAAGCTCAACGCGGTCGGCCACGAAGCGGGTGATGCCGACTTGCAGCGGCGTGCCGTCGGCCAGGATGTCGAGGGATCGCGTGACCAGCACGACCGAGCCGGCCGGCAGCCCGAGGTCGGCCGCCTCGGCCGCGGTGGCGTGCCGGGCCCCGACCGTGGTCGCGGCGCGCATGTAATCGTCGATCCCGACGGCCCGCAGGGCCGCGGTGATCGACCCGGTGGCGCTCCAGTGCCCGGCGAGCCCGGGCACCCGGTCGGCGACGAACCAGTGCGTGGCGCGGGTGATGGGCAGGCCGTCGACGGCCTGCACGGTCTCGAGCCGCAGGGCCGGGCGGCCGGCCAGGGCCAGCCGGTCCGCGATGGCGGCGGGCGGCTCGGGGTCGACCGCCGACTCGAGCAGCCGGCCGGCGGCGCGGCCGCGGCGGCCCAGGCTGTCGCTGAACCGGGTGCGCGCGCCGATGCGGTGCACCAGGACCGTGTGCTCGGCGACGAAGGTCCCGCTGCCCCGGCGGGAGACGACGAGGTGCTCGGCGGCGAGCGCGGCGACGGCCTGGCGCACGGTGTTGCGGTGGACGCCGAAGCGCTCGGCCAGCTCCGCCTCGGAGGGCAGCCGAGTCCCCGGCGGCCGCGTGCCGCCGATGATCTCCCGGCGCAACTCCTCCGCGATGAGCCGCCAGGTCGAGTACCCGCTGGGGGACCGGTGCTGCGTCGTCATGGTGTGCGGAACCCTACCGGCAACTGTCTCTCCGTTCCCTTACCGTTTACTTGCTGCCAGGCAAATAGACATTTATGGATCCTGGCGAGGCGGCTGGTGACAGTGTACCGTTCAGTTGTCTAGATCATTGGACAACTTTGACGGAGGATGCGGTGACGTCACAGACGCTCCCGGCCGAGGCGCCTGACGGCGGCGTCGCCGCCAGGCAGCGGTGGATGCGCACGCTCGCGCTGGCCGACCCGGCCGCCCTCGGCGCGGCCTGGCAAGGCTGGGCGCCCAAGCCGGCCGTGCAGGCGATCCGCGGCCCGGAGGCGGGGCTTGTCATGGTGCGGGCCCGCACCGACGGCGGCGGCGCGCGCTTCAACCTCGGTGAGGCCACCGTTACCAGGGCCACCGTGCGGCTGCACGGCAAGCCGCTGGCCGCCCCGGCGGTGGGCACGTCCTACCTGCTCGGCACCGATCTTGAGCACGCCTGGCTGGCCGCCGTCTTCGACGGGCTGCTGTCCGCCGGGGGGCCCAGGGACCGGGTGCTCGCCGAGGTCATCGAGCCGCTTGAGCGGGCCCAGGCCGAGCGCGACGACGCTCGCAACGCGGAGGCGCGCAGCACCGTCGTCGACTTCTTCACCGTGTCGCGGGAGCACGAATGACCACCGCCGCCGTCCCCGCACCCGGCTTCGCCGACCCGACGCGCGACGCGCAGCGCGCCTTCCGGGCCATCCTCGACGCCCTCGCGCACCCCGCCCGCCCGTATCCCGTGTACGGGCCGGCCCAGCCGCCGGGCGCGCTCGGCCGGGGCCTCGCCGCCGTCGCGCTGACGCTGCTCGACGAGGACTGCACGGTCTGGCTCGGCGGCGCCCTCGGCCGCGACGCGGAAACCGCCGCGTGGCTCGCGTTCCACACCGGCGCGGGGCGGGCCGGCGACCCGGCGGCGGCCAGCTTCGTCATTGCCGCCCCGGACGCGCTGCCGCCGCTGGCGTCACTGGCCCTCGGCACCGACGAGGCGCCCCACGTCTCCGCCACCATCGTGCTCGACGTTCGCGCCAGTGCCGTCCCGGGGACCGGCCCGGCCCGCTTCACCGCACGGGGACCCGGCATCGACGGCACCGCCACGCTCACCGCCCCCTGGGCCACCGACGAGTTCATCGACGCGTGGCAGGGCAACACCGAGCTGTTCCCGCGCGGCGTTGACCTGCTGCTTGTCGATGCCGGCAGCGTCGCCGGGCTCCCCCGCACCACCCGGCTCAGTCCGGCCGGCCCCGAAGAGGAGTAGCCGATGTACGTCGCCGTCAAGGGCGGGGAACGCGCCATCGCCAACGCTCATGCCCTGCTCGCCAAGCAGGGGCGGGGAGACCAGGTACGGCCGCGCATCGAGCAGGCCGCCGTCGCCGGCCAGCTCGGGGTCCTGGTCGCGCGGGTGATGACCGAGGGATCGCTGTACGACCCGGCCCTGGCCGCGCGCGCCATCCTGCAGGCGCAGGGTGACGTGCTTGAGGCCGTGACGCTGGTGCGCTCGTACCGCACCACCCTGCCGCGCTTCGGTTACACGCTGCCGGTGGACACGGCCAGGCTTCCCCCGCAGCGCCGCATCTCGGCAACGTTCAAGGACGTGCCGGGCGGCCAGCAGCTCGGCGCCACCTTCGACTACACCCATCGCCTGTTCACCGATCCCGGCGCCGGCGAGACGACCACCCGTGAGGGCCCGCCGACCGACCTGGGGGCGGCACCGCCGCCGGAGATGCCGCGCGTGACCGACCTGCTCGGCGCCAGCGCGCTCATCGAGCCCGGCCGGGCCCCCGCCGCCGGTGAACACGGTCCCGATGAACACGGTTCCGATGAACACGGTCCCGATCAATACGGTGCCGGCGACCCAGAGCCGGCCGACCTCACCAGGGAGCCGACCATCTTCCCGATGAGCCGCGCCGAGCGGCTGCAGGCGCTCGCCCGCTCCGACGAGGGGTTCCTGCTCGGGCTCGCCTACTCCACGCAACGTGGCTACGGTGGCACCCACCCGTTCGCCGGCGAGATCCGCGTCGGTGAGGTCGAGGTCGAGTTCGAGGCGCCCGAGCTCGGGTTCGCGGTACCGCTCGGCCGCGTCGAGCTCACCGAGTGCCAGATGATCAACCAGTTCACGGGCAGCTCCGACCGCCCCGCCCAGTTCACCCGCGGCTACGGCCTGGCCTTCGGCCGCAGCGAGCGCAAGGCGATGTCGATGTCGATGGTCGACCGGGCGCTGCGGGCCGCCGAGTTCGGCGAGCGCGTCGTCGCCCCCGCGCAAGACGAGGAGTTCGTGATCAGCCACGGCGACAACGTGCAGGCCACGGGCTTCGTCGAGCACCTGAAGCTGCCGCACTACGTCGACTTCCAGGCCGAGCTCGGGCTCGTGCGCCGCCTGCGCGCCGAGTTCCAGTCGCGGGTGGACGCGAAGCCCGGACCCGTTCCGACTGATCGGACCGACCCGGCCGGGGCGCTCGCATGACCGCCAGCCTCGACGGCTACAACATCGGCTACCTCGACGAGCAAACCAAGCGGATGATCCGCCGCGCCCTGCTGAAGGCCGTCGCCATCCCCGGCTTCCAGGTGCCGTTCGCCTCGCGCGAGGTCCCGATGCCGCGCGGCTGGGGCACCGGCGGCGTGCAGGTGACGGCCTCGATCATCGGCCCGGACGACGTGCTCAAGGTCATCGACCAGGGCGCCGACGACACCACCAACGCGGTGTCGATCCGCTCGTTCTTCGCCGCCGTCGCCGGGGTGCGCACGACGACAAGGACCGACGAGGCGACCGTCATCCAGACCCGCCACCGCATCCCCGAGACGCCGCTGGCCGCCGGGCAGACGATCGTGTACCAGGTGCCAGTTCCCGAGCCGCTGCGCTTCCTCGAGCCGAGGGAGACCGAGACCCGCCGCATGCACGCGCTCGCGGACTACGGGCTCATGTACGTCAAGCTGTACGAGGACATCGCCAGGTACGGCCACATCGCCACCACCTACGACTACCCCGTCATGGTCAACGGCCGCTACCTCATGGCGCCGTCGCCCAACCCGAGCTTCGACAACCCGAAGATGCACCGCAGCCCCGCCCTGCAGCTGTTCGGCGCCGGGCGCGAGAAGCGCATCTACGCCGTCCCGCCGTACACCGACGTCGAGAGCCTCGGCTTCGAGGACCACCCCTTCGAACCGCAGCGCTTCGCGCAGCCCTGCGCGATCTGCGGGTCCGTCGGCGTCTACCTCGACGAGGTCATCACCGACGACGCGGGCGGATCGATGTTCGTCTGCTCAGACACCGACCACTGCGAGCGCGCGGTGACAGCATGAACGACGCCCAGCCGCTGCTGCGGGCCCGCGGGGTGGGTCACGCCTACGGCGACCCCGGTGTCAGCAAGCACTGGGGCTGCCGCGACGTCGACCTCGACCTGTGGCCCGGAGAGGTGGTCGCCGTGGTCGGCGAGTCCGGCTCAGGCAAGTCGACGCTGCTCGGCGCGCTGTCCCAGCGCCTCAGCCTCACCACGGGAAGCGTCCGGTACCGCGCGGCCGACGGCACGACGGTGGACCTGTCCGGGGTCAGCGAGGCCGCGGTGCGCCGGCTGGGGCGCACCGAGTGGGGCTTCGTGCACCAGGATCCGGCCGACGGCCTGCGCATGCACGTGAGCGCCGGCGGCAACGTGGGCGAGCCGCTGATGGCGACGGGCTGGCGTCACTACGGCCGGATCCGGGCCGCCGCCACGGAGTGGCTGCGGCGGGTGGAGATCCCCGTCGACCGCATCGACGACGCCCCGGTCACCTTCTCCGGCGGCATGCGCCAGCGCCTGCAGATCGCCCGCAACCTGGTGATCGCGCCGCGCCTGGTGTTCATGGACGAGCCCACCAGCGGGCTCGACGTGTCCGTGCAGGCCCGCCTCCTCGACCTAATCCGCTCGCTAGTGGCCGAGCTCGGCCTCGCCATGATCATCGTCACCCACGACCTCGGGGTGGCGCGGCTCATCTCGCACCGCACCCTGGTGATGAAGGATGGCCGCGTGATCGAGTCCGGCCTTACCGACCGGGTGCTCGACGACCCGCAGGCCGCCTACACCCAGCTCCTCGTCTCTTCGATCCTGCAAGGATGACCCGCCCGTGACTGATGCCTGCGAAACACGGGCGATCCTCGCCGTGTCCGGCGTCGAGAAGACCTTCACCATGCACCTGCAGGGCAGCCAGCGCCTGCCGGTGCTCACCCGGCTCGCCTTCGAGGTGCGCGCGGGCGAGTGCGTCGCGCTCGGCGGCGCCTCGGGCGCGGGCAAGAGCTCGATACTCAAGATGGTTTACGGCAACTACGCCGTCACCCGCGGCCGCATCGAGCTGCACGGACCGGACGGCGTCATCGACATCGCCGCCGCCGGCCCGCGCCAGGTTCTCGCCGCCCGCCGGCACGCGGTCGGCTACGTCAGCCAGTTCCTGCGCTGCGTGCCGCGGGTGGCCGCCCTGCAGATCGTCGCCGAGCCGCTCATTGACCGCGGGGCACGGCCGGCCGAGGCCCGGGACCGGGCCGCCGGCCTGCTCACCCGGCTGGCCATCCCCGAGCGGCTGTGGGCGCTGCCGCCCGCCACCTTCTCCGGCGGCGAGCAGCAGCGCGTGAACGTCGCGCGCGGCTTCGTCACCGAGCTGCCGTTGCTGCTGCTCGACGAGCCGACCGCCTCGCTCGACGGGCGCAACCGGGAGGTCGTCACCGAGCTGATCCGCGAGAAGCGCGCCCGCGGCACCGCGATCCTTGGCATCTTCCACGACGTGGAGGTGCGGGCGGCCGTCGCCGACCGCGTCGTTCCCGTCGAGATGTTCGCCGCGGTCGCCGGGACGGCGCCATGACCAGGCGGTTCGCGATCTTCGCGGCCCCCGGCACCGGGTCGGCGGACCCGGCCGGCCTGCTGCTGCGCGACAAGGCCGAGCAGTGGCTCGGCCGCAGCGCCGCAGGCAGCCCCGTGACGCCGACGACGCCCGCCGGCTGGACCCGCGCGGAGATCGACGCGCTGAGCGCCGCCGCGCGCCGCTACGGCTTCCACGGCACGCTCAAGCCGCCATTCCGGCTCGCCGAGGGCCGCACGCCCGAGGAACTCGACGCGGCCGTGGAGCGGTTCGCGGCCGGGACCGCCGGCGTCATGATCCCGCGGCTGTCGCTCGCCCGCCTCGATGGATTCTTCGCCCTGGTACCCGGCGCGCCCGCGCCGGCCCTGGATGCCCTCGCGGACGAGGTCGTGAAGGGCTTCGACGACTTCCGCGCGCCGGCGACCGCGGCCGAGGTCGCCCGCCGTGACCCGGACGCGCTCACGCCCCGCCAGCGCGAGCTGCTCACGACGTGGGGTTACCCGTACGTCCTGGATGAGTTCCGCTTTCACCTGACCCTGACCGACCGCATCAGGGGAGGGCAGCGCGCCGCGGTGGAGCGCACCCTGGGCGACTGGTTCGCGCCGTTGCTCGGGGCCGCCGTGCCCGTCGACGCGCTCACCCTGTTCACCGAGGCCGGGCCCGGTGCCCCGTTCGCGCTGTACGCCGTGCACCCGCTACAGCCGGCTCCGGCGGGAACGACAGAAACCGAAGGAGCTCGATGACCCGCGAAACCGTCCTTAGCAACGCCCACATCGTCCTCGGCGACGAGGTCAGGCACGGCTCCGTGCTGATCCGCGACGGGCTGATCGCCGACATCGGCACCGGTCCACCCACGGGCGGTGAGGACCTCAACGGCGATCACCTGCTGCCCGGCCTGGTCGAACTGCACACCGACCACCTGGAGTACCACTTCAACCCACGCCCCGGCGTGATCTGGGACTCGCTGCCCGCCGTGCTCGCCAGCGACGCGCAACTGGCCGCCGCGGGCGCGACCACCGTGCTCGACGCCGTGCGCGTCGGCTCAGAAGACAGTGCCTCGGAATCCGGCCGGCTCCTGGCGGACTCCGTCGAGCTGGCGGCCGACGCCGGCCTGCTGCGCGCCGATCACGCGATCCACGTGCGCTGCGAGGTCTCCTGCGCGGACTGCCTCGACGCGTTCGGCAAGTTCGCCGACGACCCGCACGTGCGGCTGGTCTCGCTCATGGACCACACTCCGGGCCAGCGCCAGTTCGCCGACATGGAGGTGTTCAGGCGTTACTACATCGGCAAGGGCCTCGTCACCGAGTCGGAGTTCGACGCTTACGTCACCCCGCTGATCGAACGGTCCGCCCGCTACTCCGACGGCCACCGCCGCGCGATCGCTAGCCTCGCGACCGGGCGCGGCATCCCCCTCGCGGCCCATGACGACGCGACGCCGGAGCACGTCGCGGAGTCGGTCGCGCTCGGTGCCCGCATCGCCGAGTTCCCGACCACCGTGCCCGCCGCGAGCGCGGCCGTGGAGCACGGCCAGCAGATCGTCATGGGCGCGCCCAACATCGTCCGCGGTGCCAGCCAGTCGGGGAACGTGGCGGCAACCGAGTTGCTCGGGCTCGGGCTGCTGCACATCCTCTCCTCCGACTACGTGCCGTCGAGCCCGCTGCAGGCCGTGTTCCAGCTCTCCGCGGACGGAGCGCTTGGCCTCGCCGACGGCGCCAAGCTGATCAGCTCGAACCCAGCCCGGGCGATCGGCCTCGACGACCGCGGCGAGATCGCGGTCGGCAAGCGCGCCGACCTGGTGCGGGTGCGGCCGCACGACCTGCCGGCCACCGAGAGCCACCCGCACGGCGTCCGGGTGCCGGTCGTCCGCGGCGTGTACCGCCAGGGGACCCGGGTCTCGTGACCGGGCCGGTCGGCCCGGGTGCGAGTCACCGGAAGCGGGGCTGGCGGGAGTGCCGTTACCGTCAGGTAGCCGGGTCGGCCGCGTAGGACGTGGCGGGCTCCGTCGCGTAACGCGCCATCACGTCCACGATCTGGCCCGGAGTCGGCTGCGACCCGGAGGCGACCATCGCGCGCAGGTCGCGGAAGTACTGCACGTACAGGTCCGGGGTGAACGTGTTGAGCAGGATCACCGGCTCGTCGCTGTCGTTGGCGAAGGTGTGCGGCGCTCCCGGCGGGATCATCACCAGCGTGCCGGCCGGCGCATCGTACGATTCCTCGCCAACGGTGAAGCGGGCGGTGCCCGCCACGACGTAGAAGCCCTCGTCGTGACGACCGTGCCGGTGCTGCGGCGGCCCGGCGACGTGCGGCGCGATGGTGATCTCGGCGACGCCGAGCCGGTGCCCGGTGGTGCTGCCGTCCTCGAGGATGCGCAGCCGGGTGGGACCGTTCAGGGCGACCTCGCCGCCGTCCGGCCGCACGATCGAGACCCGGGTCGTCGCAGTACTCATAACTGGGGCTCCCTTCAGCTTTCGTGAGAGTTAACTCTCACGAAGGAAGGTAGTCCACTTCCCGACCTGATGCAAGGTAACTCTCATAATGAGAGTCAACTTGACTGCATTCAGGCGGCCGGGCACAGTAGAGGGATGGCAGCGGAAGCCCCGGTCGGCCGGGCGAATCAGAAGCAGCGCACCCGGGCGGCCATCCTCGCCGCCGCGCGCGCCCTCATCACCGGCAGCACCGAGGTCACCATGCCCGCGGTTGCCCGGGCGGCCCTGGTTTCCGAGGCAACTGCGTACCGCTACTTTCCCGACTTGGTCTCCCTGCTGCGGGAGGCGCTCGACGGCACCTGGCCGAGCCCGGACGAAGCACTCGCGCCCGTAGCGCACAGCACCGACGTCGTGGAGCGGATCGCGGTGGGGACCGAACGCCTGCTCAGCCATGTCCAGGCTTACCAGGGCGCTGTCCGGGCGATGATCGCGGCGTCGGTGGTACGGCCCGGGGAAGCGGGCATCCGGCCCGGCTACCGCTTCGGGCTCATCGACCAAGCGCTCGCACCGCTGGAGGGCAGCCTCGGCCGGGCCCGCCCGGAGGCATTTCGCCAGCTGAAGCGCGCGCTCGCCATCGTCGTCAGCGCCGAGGCGCTGTTTACCCTGACCGACCTGTGCGGACTCGCACCCGACGAGGCGATCGCCAGCGCGGTGGACACGGCCAGGTCGATCACCGCCGCCGCCGTCAGCGCGAGCCCGACCCGCCAGGAAAAGTTAGTCAGTCCGCGCCGAACGGCCGCAGTTCCATCGCGCCCCGCCGGGCCAGCGGGTGCTTGGACGCCACCTCGATCGCCTCGTCGAGGTCGGCGCAGTCAAGCATGTCGTAGCCGACCATCAGCTCCTTGGTCTCGGCGAACGGGCCGTCGGAGACCAGCACCTCGCCGTTCCGCACCCGGACCGTGGTGGCCTCTTCCGGAGACAGCGGGCGCCCCTCCAGGCGCACGCCGCGGCCGTCCATCTCGCCGACCCAGTCGTCGATGTCCGGGGCGTCGCCGGTCTCCGGGACGGTCGGGTCGTAGCAGACGATCATCATGTACCTCATGGCTGACTCCTTGTCGTGACACTTCCGGTGCTCACATCTTGGCCTGGCTGGCCTTTCTCGTTGACGACGAACGGCCGCGGGCCGGATCGACACCGTGCGATTGGCATACGCTGGCCGGGTCAGAAGGAGGAGCCGCATGCCCGCCGACACCGCCGCGCGCGTCGCCGCCGCGGTCGACGCCGCGTTCCGGGAGGAGTGGGGCCAGATCGTGGCCACGCTGATCCGAGTGACCGGGGACTGGGACCTCGCCGAAGAGTGCGCGCAGGACGCGTTCGCCCGGGCGCTCCAGGCGTGGGCCAGGGACGGGGTGCCGAGCCGGCCCGGAGCGTGGCTGACCACCACGGCCCGCAACCGCGCGGTCGACGTGCTGCGCCGCCGGGTCAACGAGACCGCGAAGCTCGAGCAGGCGGTCCGGCTCGAGCCGGGGGACCCGGACGGCAACGGCCTGGCCGAGGAGGACCCGAGCGGGATTACCGACGACCGGCTGCGGCTGATCTTCACCTGCTGTCATCCCGCGCTGCCGCTCGATGCCCGGGTGGCCCTGACCCTGCGCACTCTCGCCGGCCTGACCACCGCCGAGATCGCCCGGGCGCTGCTGGTCGCCGAGCCGGCCATGGCCCAGCGACTGGTCCGGGCCAAGCGCAAGATCCGCAATGCCGCGATCCCCTACCGGGTCCCGCCCGCCCACCTGCTGCCGGAACGGACCGCGGGCGTCCTCGCCGTGCTGTACCTGCTGTTCAACGAGGGATACAGCGCGACCGCCGGGGCGGACCTGCTGCGCGCGGACCTGTCCGCGGAGGGCATCCGGCTGGCGCGGCTGCTCGCCCGGCTGATGCCGGGCGAACCCGAGGTGCTCGGCCTGCTCGCGCTCATGCTGGTCCAGGACTCGCGCCGCGGCGCCCGGGTCGACGCCGCCGGGGAACTGGTGACCCTGGAAGAGCAGGACCGGAGCCGGTGGGACCGCGCCTCGATCGCCGAAGGGCAGCAAGTCCTGGAGGCGGCCGCCGGCGCCGGAGCCGTCGGGCCGTATCAGCTCCAGGCCGCGATCGCCGCCTGCCACGCGACCGCGACGCGCGCCGCGGACACGGACTGGCGGGCGATTGCCCGGCTCTACGGCCAGCTCACCCGGCTGACGCCGTCCCCGGTAGTGGAGCTCAACCGCGCCGTCGCGGTTGGCATGGCCGACGGCCCGGCGGCCGGGCTTGCCGTGGTCGACGCCCTCGCCGCGAGCGGTGCGCTCGCCGGCTACCACCTGCTCCCCGCGACCCGGGCCGACCTGCTTCGCCGCCTCGGCCGCAACGACGAGGCGGCGGACGCCTACCGTTCGGCCCTGGCCCTGGCCGGTACCGGCGCCGAGCAGCGTTACCTGGCCCGCCGCCTTTCCGAGGTCAGCGCGCGGTAACCGCGGGTATCCGCCGCCGGGACTGACGGAGCCCGCGGGCTGCCGCTCTCATATCCGTGAACGTTATCAATTCTGTGAACGTTGGGATAGGCTTCCGGCATGGCGAGTTCGGATCTACTGCTGCACCCGGTGCGGCTGCGCATCGTCAAGGCATTCCTCGGCGACCGCGCGCTCACCACCAGCCAGCTCGCCGCCGAGCTCGACGACGTGCCCGCCGGCAGCCTGTACCGGCACGTCGCGCTGCTCACCAGGGCCGGGGTGCTCCAGGTCGTCGCCGAGCAGCGGATCCGCGGCGCGGTCGAGCGCACCTACACGCTCCGGACTTTCGCCGCGCAGATCCAGCCAGGCGAGGCCGAGGCGATGACCCCCGAGGAGCACGCGGCCGCGTTCACCGCCTTCGTCGCCGGGCTGCTGGCCGATTTCGACCGCTACCTCGCGGCCGGCTCTCCCGACCTGGCGCGGGACGGCGTCAGTTACCGCGTAGCCGGCCTTTGGCTCACCGACGCCGAATTCGCCGGCTTTCTCCGCGATATCGCTGCCGTCGTCCAGCCCCGGCTGGCCAACCCGCCAGGGAAGGCGCGCCGCCGGCGCATGCTGTACAGCGTCTTCCTGCCGGAACCCGCGAAGCGGGCCGGGAAGTCAGGGCGGCCGCGCGAGCCGCGCGCCCGCCGGGAAGGAGGTTCATGATGACACCAGAACCCGGCGGGCAGGCAGAGACGGCCGAGCCCGTGCGGACGAGCCTGGCCGTCCTCAACATGGCGCGAACCGGGCGCTTCACCGAGATCCGGGACCTGTTTGCCCCGCAGCTGCGCGCGATGGTGCCGGCCGAGGCGCTGCAGGCCGCCTGGGACGCCGAGCTCGGCCGGAACGGCGCGGTCACATCGGCCGGGCCGCCGGTGAGCGAGGAGGCCGGGCCGGGCACGGCCGTGGTACGGATTCCCGTGACTTACGAGCGCGGGACGCTGACGCTGGTCGTGTCGGTCAGCGGCGGGAGATGGCTGACCGGCCTCCAGCTCGCGCCGGCCAGCGCCGCCGAGCCTGCCGTGCCGTGGCAGCCGCCGGCTTACGCCGACCCGGAGAAGTTCGGCGAGCAGGACGTCACCCTGGGCGCCGGTCCGCTCGCGGTGCCCGGCACGCTGAGCCTGCCCCGGCGACCAGTGTCCGTGCCCTACCCGGCCGTCGTGCTGCTGGCCGGCTCGGGACCGCTGGACCGCGACGAGACGATCGGGCGGAACAAGCCGTTCAAGGACCTCGCGTGGGGCCTGGCCAGCCGGGGCGTGGCGGTGCTGCGCTTTGACAAGGTCACGTACGCCCATCCGGGCCAGGTCAAGGAGGCCCAGGACTTCACCCTCGCCGACGAGTACCTGCCGGCCGCGGCCGCGGCGATTGACCTGCTGCGCGAGCACCCGGCCGCCGGTGCCGGACCCGTCTTCGTACTGGGACACAGCCTTGGCGGCACCGTCGCCCCGCGAGTCGCGGCGGCCGAGCCGTCCGTCGCCGGGCTGGTGATCATGGCCGGCGGAACGCAGCCGATGCACTGGGCCGCCGTCCGGCAGGTGCGCTACCTCGCCTCGCTTGACCAGGCGACCGCAGCCGCTGCCACGCCCGCCATCGATGCGATGACCAGGCAAGCCCAGCTCGTCGACAGCCCAGAGCTGTCACCGTCCACGCCGGCCAGCGACCTGCCGTTCGGCGTGCCCGCCGCGTACTGGCTGGACGTGCGCGGCTACCACCCGGCCCAGGCCGCCGCGGCGCTGGACAAGCCGATGCTCATCGTGCAGGGCGCGCGCGACTACCAGGCGACCGTCACCGACGACCTCGCCGGATGGCAGGCCGGCCTCGCGGGCCGTCCGGACGTCACCATCCGCGTCTACGACGCCGACAACCACCTGTTCTTCCCGGGCACCGGCCGGTCCGCGCCGGCCGAGTACGAGCCTGCCCAGCACATGGACCCGGCGGTCATCACCGACATCGCCGACTGGCTGGCCGGAATTGCCCGGGCCTTATCCCTGACCCCCAGCGAAGATCCCTTGCGAAGGAGGCCGGCATGACAGAGGCAGAAGAAATCAGGCGCGGCGGCTACGAGCAGTTCCTTCCGCCGCAGGCGCCACCCGGGGTGTACTTCGATCCCGCGTCTAAACTGGTCCTGCCGCAGGGCGTACGGCTCGCGAGCCGCGCCCGGGTAGCCGCCGCCTTGCTCCTCGCGCTGCTGCTGTTCGGCGTCACCCTGGGGATCGGCTATGTCACCTGGAGCCTGCTCACCTGGAGCCAGGGGCGGACGCCGGCGCAGCGGATGCTCAACCTGCGTTGCTGGCTGCCCGAACCTCGCCGGGTGGCGGGCCGGGACGACATGGCGGTGCGCCAGGTTCTCGGCTTCTTCCTGTGCGGCGGGCTGCTGTGGGGATTCTTCGTCTGGCTGGCCAGCAGCAAGCAGCGATCAGCAGGCGACCTCTTGGCCGGCACGGTGGTCCTCCACGACCCGGACGGAGTCCTGGCGTAGTCCTCTGCTCCGTCGCCAGGGGCCTGCTGGCCGGCACCGCGAAAGCCAGCGACGCGATGTGGGCAATCGGCTGGCTACTGGCGACCGCGGTCGTCGGCTACCTGCGGTCCCTGTGGCTCTACCGCCGCCGCGCCGCCGGCCGGTGAGTGAGCCTTAGTCCAGGACTCCGCCAGGTCCATTCCGTCCAGCCGGGCCAGCACCATGGCCTGAAATTGAGGGCACGACTGGTAATCCGGCTGCTGGCAGCGCGATGCGTGTTCCAGCAGCGTCTGTGACAGCGTCAGCCGGGCGATGCGCTGCCGCACCTGTTCTAGCTGCGCGAGCAGGACCTCCCGCCGCCGGGCCCGGTCGGGGGCGGCGAACAGGTCCCGCAGTTCCTCCAGGCTGAACCCGGCGTCCTTTCCTGTCACGATCTCCGCGACCCGGGTCACGTGCGCCGGCCCGTATACGCGCCGGCCTGCTACCCCGCGCTCGGGAGACAGCAAACCCACATCCTCCCAGTGCCGCAGCACGTGCGGGGCCAGCCCGAACCGCGCCGCCAGCTCCCCGATCGCGTATTCCGTCTCCGAGTTCATGTCTACCTCGGTAGCAGCCGAGTTGACCTAAGGTCAACCTGAAGTCGCACACTAGGGCGCATGCCCGACACGCACACCGCCTACACCGACATTGACTCGCTGATCAGGCAGCTCGACGCCGCGGAAGCGCTGCCCGAGGCCGTGCGGCTACGGGCGCGCAGCTACCAGCTTCTGCGGCTGCCGCCGGGCGCGACCGTGGTCGACGCCGGCTGCGGCACCGCCCGCGCCGTCGCCGAACTGGCCGAGCACGCGGCCCACCCCGTCGGCGTGGACCTCAACCCGGCCATGGTGGCCGCCGCCCGCCGCCGGTTTCCCGGCATCGACGTGCGCGCCGCCGACGTCGCCGCGTTGCCGCTCGGCGACGGGGAGGTCCACGGGTACCGGGCGGACAAGGTGTACCACGTCCTGCCCGACCCGCACGCGGCCCTGGCCGAAGGCCGCCGGGTCCTCGCCCCCGGCGGGCGGATCGCGCTAATCGGCCAGGACTGGGACACCATCGTCATCGACTCCGGCCAGCCCGAACTCACCCGCCGCATCGTGCACGCCCGGGCCGACACCCTCCCCCACCCCCGCATCGCCCGCGGCTACCGCAACCTGCTGCTCGACGCCGGCTTCATCGACGTCCACATCGAGGTCGCCGCGATGGTGTTCACCGGGGCCGCCGGGCTGCCCGCGCTCACCGGTCTCGCCACCGCCACCCGCCAAGCCGGCGCAATCACCGGCGACGAGGCCGACAACTGGATCAGCGAGCAGGCCCGGCGCGCCCGGGAGGACCGGTTGCTGGCCGCGATCCCGATGTTCCTGGCCACCGGTAGCCGCTGACGAAGCCGAAACCGGCCCGCGGGTCAGCAGACCGCCCGGACGGATTCATCGAGGATCGCCAGGCCCTCGTCCAGGTCCGAGTCGCTGATGGTCAGCGGCGGCAGCAGCTTGACCACGTGGCCGCGCGAGCCCGCGGTCTCCGCCAGCAGTCCGGCCTCGAAGGCGGTGGTAGACACCTTGCCGGCCAGGTCGCCGTGGGCGAACGCCAGGCCGCAGGCCATGCCCCGGCCGCGCACCCGGATCGGGGCGCCCGGGACAGAATCGGCGGTCGCGGTGAGGGCGGCCATGATCCGGCCGCCCTTGGCGAGCGTGCCCCGCTCCAGGCTGTCATCGCTCCAGTAGGCGCGCAGCGCGGCGGTGCCGGTCACCAGCGCGGGGTTGAAGCCGCGGAACGTGCCGTTATGCTCGCCCGGTGCCCAGATGTCCAGGTCGGGCCGGATCAGCGTGAGTGCGAGCGGCTGCCCGTACCCGCTGATGGACTTCGACAGGCAGACGATGTCCGGGGTGATCTGCGCGGGCTCGAAGCTGAAGAACGGGCCGGTCCGGCCGCAGCCCATCTGGACGTCGTCGACGATGAGCAGGATGCCGTGCTCCCGGCACAGCTCGGACAGCCGGCGCAGCCACTCCGCGCTCGCGACGTTGATCCCGCCCTCGCCCTGCACGGTCTCCACGATCGCCGCGGCCGGAGAGTCCAGGCCGCTGCCCTTGTCCCTGAGCAGCCGCTCGAGCCACTGGAAGTCGGGTATCTCGCCGTCTGGATCCAAGGATTGACCGAACGGGACCGGGGTTGCATGAGTCAGCGGAATTCCCGCTCCCGCGCGGTGAAAGGCGCTGCCGGTGACCGCCAGCGCCCCGAGCGTCATGCCGTGAAAGGAGTTGGTAAACATTATGACCTCGGTGCGCCCCGTTACCTTGCGGGCCAGCTTCAGCGCCGCCTCGACGGCGTTGGCGCCGCCGGGGCCGGGGAACTGCACCCGGTAGTCCAGGTTCCTTGGGCGCAGGATCAGCTCGTCGAACACCGTCAGGAACTCGCGTTTGGCGACCGTGTGCATGTCGAGCGAGTGGATCACGCCGTCGTCGGCGAGGTATCTCAGCAGGGCGCCCTTGAGCAACGGGTTGTTGTGCCCGTAGTTGAGCGCGCCGGCCCCGGCGAAGAAATCCAGGTAGCCGTGGCCTTGCTCGTCATACAGCCGGCTGCCTGAGGCCCGGCCGAACACCGTTGGCCAGATGCGGCAGTAGCTGCGCACGGCCGACTCGCGGGCTTCGAAGATGTCCATCATGTCAGGCTCCTGTTCGTCGGATGGAGGCACCTAGCAGTGCCGGAATGGCTTGGGGGGCACGCTGCGGCGAGGCGGGCCGCCCGTGCTCGGTGGCGGGGTACTCGGTGGCGGGGTTACCGCCCCAGAGCGCGCCGGGCGGCACGTGCTCGCCCTTCATCAGGAAGGAATCGGCGTCGAGCTCGGACCCTTCGCCCATCGTGACCCCGTAGTGGACGAAGGCGCCGCTCCCGACGCTGCATCCCGCTTCGATCACGGTGTGGTCTGACTTGAAGGCGCCGTCCTCGAGGGAATGGCACTGGATGATGCTCCCGGCGGCGAGCGTGCAGTCGCTGCCCACGCTGACCAGGCTCCGCTCGATGATCGAGCAGCCGTCGTCGAAGACCCGGCGGCCGATCCGCACGCCAAGCAGTCGCCAGATGACGCCCTTGAACGGCGTGCCGTTGAACATCATGATGTAGGCGACCGACGGGACCTTCCAGAACCGCTCGTGCAGCCAGAAGGCCGGCTGGTACATGGAGCAGAACTTCGGCCGCAGCGCGCGGAAGCCGGTGACCGCCCGGTCGACCAGCACGAAGTAGACGATGGTGAACAGCAGGTCGGCCACGACCGAGCCCGCGGTGTCCAGGGTGCCGCTCACGGTGGCGTCGCCGCGCAGCGGCAGCATCGAGACGATGACGATCCCCGTGACGTACAGCCAGCGCACGAGCAGGTACAGGCTCATCGTGACGGCGTTGTGCCGGTTCTTGGCCCGCAGCCGCCGCCGTTGCTCGGGGCCGCTGCTGAGCTCGTCGAACTGGCGGTCGCGGCTGACCGAGCGGGGGATCTCAAAACAGGGTGAGCCGAGCAGGCCCACTCCCTGCCGGACCGGGCCGGAGACGGGGATCATGACCTTGGTGCCCAGCAGGCAGTCGTCGCCGGTTCGGCCGCCGGGCGGGTAGGCGATGCCGTTGCCCAGGAAATTGTTCCGCCCGATGACGACGGGCGAGACGCGGAACGAGCTGGCGGAGAACTCCGCGTTGATCATGGACAGGGCATCGGAGACCAGCGTTCCGGTGCCGATGGCATTGAGCGTCGGCACGTCGTGCTTGACTTCCATGCCGAAGTTCGAGCCGGTCTGGTGCACGGGCTTCAGCCGGTAGCCGAGGTAGCTCAGGTATCCCGCTATGGCCGAGCTGTCGCCGAGCAGCGCGTTGAAGAACTTGATGTTGCTCATCCGGGTGACGGCGCGCAGCACGCTGTGCCGGAACCCGTACAGCGGGTAGACGCGCCCCGGTTCGAGCAGCCTGCTAAGCAGCCGTCCGGCCGGGCCGACGATGATCAGGCCGACCACCGTCAGGCCGAAGACCACGGCCGCGCCGGCGATCAGCGCCTCCCGGTAGTACGGCCAGCTCGTCACCGGTGCGCTGCCGAACATGGAAGGCAGCGCGCGTGAATGCGTTAGCAGCAGGCTCGCGACCGCGGCCTCGAGTGGCCCGGCCACGGCCAGCAGGAACAGCAGCCGGTTGACGCAGAACCAGGTCCGGCGCAGCGCGTCGCCGCGGGCAGGCGGCACGACCTGGTAGACGGTGTCGTCCGGGGCCCGTTCGGCGGGGCAGCCGTGCCAGACCTCGCCCGGCGGGACCAGCTGGCCGGAGAGCAGCGCGGACGAGTGCCCGAGCTGCGCTCCCACGCACAGCGCGGTGTTGATGTCGATGACCGAGTGCTCGCCGATGAACGAGTCCGCGCCGATGGTGAGGTAACCAGTCTCGATCAGTCCCGCCCGGGCGCGGTAGCAGCTCAGGTACGTGTCCTTGGTGATGATGCTGCCCGCGCCGATGGTCAGCAGGTCGGTGCAGACCGGGATGTGCGTGGTAAGGATGGTGACACCGCGGCCGACCCGGGCGCCGAGCGCCCGCAGGTAGAACGAGTACAGCGGCGTACCGACGAACAGGCGGGCCATCGGATTGGCCACGACCACGGTCTTGACCAGCCAGAACCGGAAGTAGCCGAGGCTCCAGGCCCGAATGCTGCGCGGCTTCCACCGGCCGATCAGCAGCCACTTGACCGCGATGGGGAGCGCGCCGAGGCCGAGCAGGGTGCCGCTGCCGAGTACCACGAGCCGCGCGTAGATATCCAGGGCGCCGCGCCCCGAAAGGACCCAGGAGAAGCCGGCGTTAAGCAGCAGCGCACCGCCCGCGATGCATCCGGCCGCCGTCAGCAGCTGGAGCACGCCGCACAGGAAGAAGTGCGGGGTGCCCGACGGCTGCCGGGCCGGCTGCGGCAATGGCTGGTACGGATCAGGCCGCCTGGCAGGCTGACCCGGCGCGGCGCCGGACGGCTGAGCCCGGGTCGCGGGCCCGAGCGCTGCCGCCAGCTCGCGCACGGTCGGGTACTGGTAGATGTCCTTCATCGACACCGACGGCAGGGCCGTGCGCTCGCGGAGCGCCGCGTTGAACCGCGCCATCAGCAGCGAGCTCGCGCCGAGCTCGTCGAAGAAGTGGCCGTCGACGGACACCTGGTCGACTCCGAGCACGTTGCCCAGGACAGTCGCCAGCTCCCGTTCCGTATCATTCACCGGAGCCACCGCGGCGCTGCGGGTTGCCTGCAGGCGCGGACCGCTCGGCGCGGGAAGGCGCTTGCGGTCGGCCTTGCCGCTGGGCATCGTGGGGATGGCCGGCAGCTCCTCCAGGTAGGCCGGCACCATGTACGCGGGCAGCTGCTCGCGCAGGATCTCGAAGACGCGGCCCGGGTCCACCGGGGGCGAGTTCTTCTGCGGGCTGTAGTAGGCGACCAGCTCCACGGCATCGGGGTTCGGCCGGTGGGTGTTCACCACCGCCTGCGCGATGCCGGGGACGCGCAGCAGGACCGATTCGATCTCGGTCAGCTCGATGCGGTAGCCGCGGATCTTCACCTGCGTGTCGATGCGGCCGTGATGCTCGATCTCGCCTTGGCTGTTCACCCGCCCGAGGTCCCCGGTGCGGTAGATCTTTCTTTTCGGATTGCCGCGGATGCCGAGGAAGTCCGGCCGGAACGCGCGTTCGGTGAGGTCGGGGCGGTTGACGTAGCCGTAGGCCAGCCCTATGCCTGCGATGCCGATCTCGCCCATGCCTCCCGGTGGCAGCGCCACGTCTTTCTCGGGATCGAGGATCACGACCGCGTAGGTCGGGAGCGGAACCCCGATGGTCACCGGCCGGCCTGGGTGCACCACCGTCCAGGTCGCGGTCACGGTGGCTTCGGTGGGACCGTAGACGTTGAGGAACCGGCGGCCAGGACGGTGCCAGCGGGCGATCAGGTCCCGCGGGCACGATTCGCCTGATACCAGCAGGAAGCGCAGCTCGGGGAGGTCCTCCTCGAGCGTGGCCAGCAGCGTGGGCACGCAGCAGAGCGCGGTCACCTGGCGCTCCCGCAGGAACGCGCCGAGATCCAGGCCAAGCAGCTTGCCGCCGTCCGGCTTGGGGACGAGCGTGGCGCAGCACATCCACGGGACCCAGATCTCCTCGACGGAGAAGTCGAACGCGATCGTCATCCCCTGGTACACCCGGTCGTCGCCGGTGATCCCGTAGGTTTCGGCGGCTACCCGGACGAAGTTGCAGATGCTCGCGTGGCCGACGGCCACGCCCTTGGGCTTCCCGGTCGAGCCGGACGTGTAGATGATGTAAGCAAGCCCGTCGGGCGGCGGCGGCACCTCGCCCGGGGTGAACGCATCGTCCCGTTCGGCGTCGATCAGGTGCTCGGCCTGGTCCACGCGCGCCAGCTCGACCTGGCCGGCCAGCGGCCCGAGCCTGGCCACGACGGGCGAGCGGGTCAGGATCAGCCGGACCCCGGCGTCGGCGGCGATGTAGGCCACCCGGTCCGCGGGGAAGCTGACGTCCAGCGGAACGAAGGCGGCGTGCGCCTTAAGCACCGCCAGCATGCCGACGTACCCGTCCACGGCCACGTCGGACAGCAGGCCGATCCGGTCGCCGGGCCGGACTCCCCGCCGGATCAGAAAGCGCGCCAGCTGGTTTGCCCGCGCGTCAAGCTCGGTATAGCTCAGCGAGCCGCCCGCGGCGTCCACCGCGAGATGACCGGCCTGGCCCTGTCGGCGCAGCCAGTCGCAGCGCTCCTCGAACAGGTGCTCAAGCCGCTCGCCCGGCCGCCACCTGATCGAATCGTCGTCGCTGTCACCAGTTACCACGCAACCGCCCAGCCAGCTGCGTGACCCCGGACGATGATCCTCCTCGCCGCTAACCCCGTCCCGAACGCTCGTATCCATGAACCCCCACCTTTGGCCAGCCCCGTTAGACCTTCTACGTGACGCGGCCCCGGGCGGGATTGAAATTCGCGCCGACCTGTTGCCGCACAGGGCCTAGGCGCTTGTAGCGTCGCGTGTTTCCTGGTTTGTCAGGGAGAGCGTGATTCATCCGGCTTCCCAGGCAGCCCAGTAGTCGGTCCTGATGTCACGTCTGGCGGCGGGACGAGCCGACACCAGCACCGACCCGCATACCGCCTTTTTCTCGGAAAAGGCGCTCGTCACGCTTCGTACTTTGACAGGCCAAGCCCGTCAGGGAATGCCAAAAGCAATATCGTGGTCAATTGTCAGGAATTGCCCGATGAACCAAATTCCGGCCCGATTTCTCACGGTCCGCGTTCTGCCGAATCTTTGGGATTTAGTTTGACGTTGATATTGAAATACCGGGCGCTTAGGCCTGCCCTGTGACGCCGTCGCGGACTATTGCCAGCAATCGGCCGATCTGGTCGTCGTCGGCCGCGGCGTGGCCGATCCCGTTGGCCGACGCGAGGAGGTCGCTGACGTCGAGGTCCTTCCTGATCACGCCCGCATCCTGCGCCCGGCCGAGCAGGCCGGCAGCGGTGGCCCGCATGGTGTCGTGCCATTGCCGGTACAGCGCCGAGCGCTGCCCGGCGGTGTCATCCGGGATCGCCAGCGGCAGTTCCCGCTTCGTGGCGGCGTGGGTGATGAACGCGCGCAGCCAGCGGAACAGCGCGTCGGGGGGCGCGGGATCGGCGAGCAACGATTGCCCGAGCTCGCACAGCGCGCTTACTTCGCCGGCATACACGGCGATGACCAGCTCGCGGCGAGTCGGGAAGTGACGGTACATCGTCGCGTTGCCCACCCCGGCGCGCCGGGCGATCTCGTCTAGCGGCGCGGCGACGCCGAGCTCACCGAACACCTCCCTGGCGGCGGCGAGCACCCGTTCCGCCGTATACGAGGACGTGCTCCGGCGGGAGGAACGCGGGTGGCGCATCAGCCGCCGGAAGGAATAGCGGCCCGGGCGCCGCGCTCACCCGCAGCGATCGTGGACTTCGCCGACTTCGCCGACTTCGTCCGGCCGCCGTGGGGTTTCAGTGGTCGCGGAGCGCGGCGCGGGTGAGGGTGGTGGCGGTGCGGACGATGCTGGCGATGGCCTCTTCCGGGTCGAGGCCGCAGGCGTCGGTGAGGCTGAATAGCGCCTCGGCGCTGACGACGACCGCCAGGTCACGCTTGAGCCGGGCCAAGGCGGCCGGGTCGATGGAACCGGGGCTGTGATTCAGCGGGGCGAGCGCGTTGTCGATCAGGCCGAACCGCAGGCCCGGGCGGGCCTGCGGTTCGGCCTGGCCGGGCCGGGTGATGGTCGCCGCGATCAGGGCACGGACCACGCCCTGGCGGCCTAGCACGTGCCGCAGCAGGAACTCGGTAGCGGCCGCGATCCGTTCAACCGGGTCGGCCGAGCCGGCCAGCGCCTCCAGCGCTTTATCCGCGGCGGGGAGCTGCTCGGCGATGGCCTCTTGCAGCAGGCTGGCGAGGTCGGGGAAGTAGCGATAGGCCGTCGCCTCGGAGACCAGGGCGGCCTTGACGATCTCGGGCATGGTCACCTCCCGGCCGGTGCGGCTCAGCTCGGCCGCGGCCGCGACGATCGCGTTGCGCGTGCGCAGTTTCTGGTTGGCGCGGCCCGCCATGCTCTCCACCGCCACCGGTCCGCCCCTCGCTACGTGGTATGAACTGGCACTCATGATGATTCCCGGCGGGCCGGGGTCTCCGCCGTCGGCCCGCAGCTGGTGCGCGGCCCGACGGCGGCCCGGCGTTAGTCGCCGTCGGGCTTGATGACGGTGTCGACGAAGTTGCCGATGGCGCCGAGGAGCGCGCCGGGCTGCTCGAGCTGCGGCATGTGCCCGGCCTCGGCAATGGCCGCGAAGTGGCCGTTGGGAAAGGCGGCGGCGTAGGCGCGGCCGTACGCGACCGGGAAGATGCCGTCCTCCTGGCCCCAGGCGACCAGCGTCGGCACGGTGACGCGGTGCAGACGGCGGCGGAGCTTGGGGGCGAAGAAGAAGTCCTCGCCGCCGTAGACCGCCATGGCCTGCTGGTTGGCGGCCATCCCGGCGCGCTGCCCGTCGGTCATGGCGGCCGGGTCGGGCACCAGCGCCTGGTTGTAGAACGACAGCTTCCCGATCTCGGCCGGCGGCAGCGTGCGGACGTCGATGACCTGGCCGGGGCGGTCGGGGCGGATGCCGGTCGCGTTGATCAGCACCAGCGACTTGACCCGGCCGTCGATGTCGCGCAACGCGATCTCCGAGGCGATCCAGCCGCCGATGGAGTTCCCGATCACCATCACCGTGTCCAGGCCGAGCTCGGCCAGCAGGTCGAGGTAGGCGTCGGCCAGGTCGGCGACCGAATCGAGCCACGGGACCCGGGGCGTGCCGTCGAAGCCCGGGTGGACCGGCGTTACCACGTAGGCATGCTCCGACAGCGCGCCGGCCAGCGGGGCCACCGACCGGGGCCCGGCGCCGCCGTGCAGCAGCAGCACGCCGGCGCCGCCGGCCCCGGCCGCATCGCCGCGCTCGTCGATGGTGACCTCAAGCCCGTTGCCCAGTTTCACGGTCCGTGCGGTCGTCGCGGTCATGTTCATGAGAGTTAGTTCCCTTCGTAAGAGCTGACTCTCATGAGAATAGCGCCCGAGGCCATCTCATGCAAGTTAACTCTCATAAAGAGGACCAACTCTCAAAGGCTTGCGACGACCGTGGCGGCGAGCGCGATCCGGTGGTCCCTGGCCCACGGCGGTCCCAGCGTTGCCCGGGGTCCGCGGAGCACTTCGTCGGCCCGCTCACCGAGGATCCTGGCGGCCTGCGCCTCGACGGCCCGCGCATCGAACAGGTGAACCTCCCATCCCCGCGCGTCCGCACACTCCGCGAGCACCTGGCAGTACATGACCGAGTCGGCCCGGGACTCATACGGCGGGCGGCGCAGGACGGCGACGTCGTCTGGAAAGTCGAGTGGCCAGGCCCGCAGCGACACCGAGATCACCGGCCCCGGGAGCGAGGCGGCGAGCTGATCCAGTGACGCTGATGCGGCCCGCCGCGCCGACGCCCGGACCTCCGCGACCATCCTCGCAGCGGCCGCGTCGCCGAGAGGCTTGGCCTCGTGCTCGATCGGCGCCGCCGGCACGCCCCGCTCGATCAGCTCGATCCGCCGGCGGTCCACGACCTCGTAGCCGGCCGATGCGGTAACAGCCACGGCCCAGCCGAGATGATGGGCGATCCCCACGCGCATGCCCTAAGTATCCCGGCTCCGAACGTACAAGTTCGGCTGCGTCACCGGTCACCGACCAGCCGGGCGCTGTAGGCGGCGATGACGAGCTGAGCGCGGTCGCGGGCGCCCAGCTTGGCGAGCAGCCGGCCGATGTGCGCCTTGACCGTGGACATGCTGACGAACAGCTTGGCGGCGATCTCATCGTTCGACAGGCCGAGCCCGATCAGCGTGAGCACCTCGCGCTCCCGGTCGGTGATATCCGCCAGCGCGGCCGGCGGGCTGCTGCTCGGCTCCGGCCTGCTGGTGAACTCGCTGATGAGCCGCCGAGTGATGCCGGGGGACAGCAGCGCGTCGCCCGCGGCGATCACCCGGATCGCGGCGAGCAGCTCAGCGGGCGGGGTGTCCTTGAGCACGAAGCCGCTAGCCCCGGCCCTGAGCGCGGCGAAGACGTACTCATCCAGGTCGAACGTGGTCAGGATCAGCACCTTGGCGGTGGTCGTCGCCGGGTCACTGGTGATCTGGCGGGTCGCCCCGATGCCGTCCAGCATCGGCATCCTGATGTCCATCAAGATGACGTCGGGCTTCTCCTGCCGGGCGAGCGTGACGGCCTGGCTGCCCGTGCCCGCCTCACCGACCGTGACCAGGTCGGGCTCGTTGTCCAGGAGGATACGGAAGCTGGCGCGCAGCAGGGCCTGGTCGTCGACGACCAGGACGCGGATCGGCGTCATGCGCTGACCTTCGACTCGGCCAACGGGAAGGTGGCGGAAACCTGGAAGCCGCGGCCGGGCAGCGGCGCGGCGGAGAACTCGCCTCCGTACATGCCGACCCGCTCGCGCATCCCGATCAGTCCGTGCCCCTGGGTCTTGTCGCCCGGCTGGCCGCCGTGCCCGCGGCCGCTGTCGGTCACCTCGACCGTGAGCCTGCCCTTTTCGCTGGTGAGCCGCACCTGGCACCGGTCGGCGGCGGCATGCTTGACCACGTTGGTGAGAGCCTCCTGGATCACCCGGTACACCGCGAGGTCAAGGCCGGCCGGCAGGCCCGGCAGCGGGCCCTGGACATCCAAGTTGACCTGGACGCCGGCCGCCGCCGTCCGTTCCGCCAGGTGCTCAAGATCGGCAAGTCCCGGGGCGGGCCGCAGGACGGCGTCCTGCCGCTGCGCGGCCGGTTCGCCCTGATCGGCCCTGAGCACGCCGAGCAGAGCCCGCATCTCCGTGAGGGCGCCCCGGCTGAGTGCCTCGATGGAGGACAGCGCCTCGGCCGCCTGCTCTGGCTGCCTGGTGGCCACGTGGTTCGCGACCCCCGCCTGAACGGCGATCAGCGTCAGCGAGTGCGCGACCACGTCGTGCAGCTCTCGCGCGATGCGCATCCGCTCCTCGCTGCTAGCCCGCCGGGCCTCGGCGAGTTGCTCCCGCGCCAGTTGCTCGGCCTGCTCGCGGCGGCTGGCAGCGGCGGCGCGCCGCTGCCCGACCGAGTAGCCGACCAGCCAGGCGCCGATAATCGCCAGGCTGCTCTCCAGCATGACCGCTTCGGCTTGGTCGGCTCCGCCCCGGCCAGCCCCGCCGTGGCTCAGGCCGCCGAAAGCCGCACACCCGGCCGCGGTAACCAGCAGCGTGCCGGCCAGCAGCCACAGGGCGTCCCGATGCCGGAACCGCAGCGGGATCAGGTACATGCAGAAGGCCGGAGCCACGGCCGGAAGCGGGTTCACCGTGATCGCGATCAGGATCGCGCTAGCGATCGCGGAGACGGCGAGTACGGCCGCCGGCCAGCGCCGCCGGCCAGCGGCGGACAGCACCGCCACGGCGGCGAGCAGCGTGGCGGCCCACGGAACGGTTTGACCTGCCGTGCCCCAGCGCCAGCTCAGGGCGTAAAGCAGGGCCAGCAGCCCGGTCGCCGCCCAGTCGACGGCGGCCTCACGCCCGAGATGCAGCCGGAATCGGCGCTTTTGCATGGGTTCACGTTAACCGTGCTAGCCAGGCGGCCGCATTAGACCAAAGGCCACGTTGCGGCCAGGCCGCGTGGACCACGGTCCACACCGGGATCTGGACCGCGGCCCGACGTTTTGCCTGGCCGGCGAGGCGAGTCTTGGCGGTGCAAGCCAGATGCAACGTCGCTGAAGTGGAGAACATGAGATGGACGCGGTGATCCAGACCGAGGGTCTGGGGAAGCGGTACAAGGAAAAGTGGGCGCTAGCCGATTGCTCGCTGCGGGTGCCGACCGGGACCATGGCGGGCCTGGTCGGGCCGAACGGTGCGGGCAAGACCACGCTGCTGAGCATGATCACCGGGATGCTGCCGCCGACGGCGGGCCGGATCCAGGTGGCCGGCGGTGCCCCGGCCGCGGGTGCGGGTCAGCTGGCGAAGGTGGGGTTCGTAGCCCAAGACGCCCCGGTGTACGCGGGCATGTCGATCGCCGATCATTTCAAGCTGGGCGCCCACCTGAACCCCCGCTGGGACATGGACCTGGCCAGGGAACGGGTCGCGCACCTGGGCCTTGACCAGAAGCAGAAGGCGGGCAAGCTGTCCGGCGGGCAGCGGGCGCAACTGGCCCTGACGATGGCGCTGGCCAAGCGGCCGTCGCTGCTGATCCTCGATGAGCCGGCCGCCGCGCTTGATCCGCTGGCGCGGCGCGAGTTCATGATCGACTTGGCCAAGGCGGCCGCCGAGCGGAGCCTGTCGGTGCTGCTTTCCTCGCACCTGATCGAAGACCTGGAGCGTGCCTGCGACTACCTGATCGTGCTGGCCAACGGGCGGGTCCAGGTCGCCGGGCGGGTCCCTGACCTGCTCGCCGCGCAGCCGCCCCTTAGCGTGCAGGACCTGGTACTCGGCTACCTGTCCCGCGCTCGCGGCAACGGCGAGACGGAGGTGGCCCGATGATCTGGCTGACCTGGCGACAGTTCCGGCTGCAGGCGCTGGCGCTGCTAATCCCGCTAGCGGCGCTCGCGGTCACCCTGATCTGGACCGAGCCCGGCCTGGCCCACTTGTACTCGGCGAACGGGCTGAACCGGTGCGCGGTGCCGGGGGATTGCGGGCAGCGGACCACGGCGTTCCTGACGGCGGTCCAGTCAAGCAAGTACCCGCTTGGCTACTTCGTCGGCGGTGCGGTCCTCTATCTCTTCCCGGCGGTGATCGGCGCTTTCTGGGGCGCGCCGCTGATATCCAGGGAACTGGAGGCGGGCACGTTCCGCCTGGCGTGGAACCAGTCGGTTACCAGGACCCGGTGGACGCTGGTCAAGCTGGCGCTCGTCGGCCTGACCGCCATGGCGATCGCGGGGCTGGCCAGCGTGCTGGTCTCGTGGTGGGCGGCGCCGGTTGACGCGGCCGGCGGGTTCCCGGTCGGCCACACCCAGCTCGGCCGGTTCTCCCCCCAGGTCTTCGCGGCTCGCGGCCTGGTCCCCATCGGGTTCGCCGCCTTGACGTTCACCATCGGCGTGCTTGCCGGGGTGCTGACCCGCAAGATCATCCCGGCCATGGCAATCACGCTCGCGCTGTTCGCCGGGCTCCTGTACGCGCTGCCCGCGTTCGTGCTCCCCCATCTGGCCACGCCGGTCACCCAGGTCGCCCCGGTGACACCGGACCTGACCCGGGACCAGGTACTGCCCTCCGGGGAGGTCATAGTCGCTGACAACAGCCTGCCGGGCGCGTGGATCCTCTCCAACGAGACGATCACCCCGTCGGGGCAGGTGTTCACCGTCCCGCCGTCATCCGGCAGCGCATTCGCGTCGGCCTGCGCAAACCCCGCCCAGGCGGAGTGCACCGCGTGGTTCGCCGGCCAGCACCTGCGCCGCCAGATCAGCTACCAGCCCGCGAGCCGGTTCTGGCAGCTCCAAGCCGAGGAGACCGGCATCCTGCTGGCCATCTCCCTGGCCCTGGCCGGCGCCGCCACCTGGAAAATCCGGCACTACCACCCGTGACTACGGCGCGGAGGACCGCGATGGCGCCCCATCGCGGTCCTCCGCGCGGCCGTTGACCGGTGGCCCCGGCAGGCTGAGCAAGTCGGACGATGTTGACAAGTGGGGATGGCAGGCATTGATTCTGACTATGGACGGAAATGTTGCTTTTGAGCGCACCGGCGCCACCCGCCGTGCGTTTTTGTCCGCCTCGGCCGCCACCGCGGTCACGGTGTCACTGCTGAGCGCCGCTACCGCTGCCACCGCGGCCGCGCTTCCCGAGTCCGAGCCCGACGCCGACCTGCGCCGACTACTCAGCGAGATCGATCCCGCCAGGATCGAGGCGACCATCACCCGGCTGGTCCAGTTCGGTACCCGGCACACCTCCTCAAGCCAGACCGATCCGGTGCGCGGCATCGGGGCCGCTACCGCTTGGGTCTACCAGCAGATGCAGGCCATCGCGGCCACCTCGGCCGGCCGGATGACCGTCCAGCAGCAGACGTTCGTGCAGCCGGTCTCCCCCAACATCCCCGTGCCGACCACGATCACCAACGTCATCGCCACCCTGCAAGGCACCGCCAATCCTGAGCGCTATTACGTCATCACCGGGCATCTGGACTCCCGGGTGACCGACGTCACCGACTTCACCAGCGACGCACCGGGCGCGGACGACGACGGATCAGGAGTGGCGGTCGTCCTTGAACTGGCGCGGCTGTTCGCTACCCGCCAGTTCCCCGGCACGCTGGTGTTCGCCACCGTGGACGGCGAGGAGCAGGGCCTGTACGGTTCCGCCCACATGGCGGCCCAGATGAAGGCGGCGGGCGCCGACGTGCAGGGCATGTTCAGTAACGACATCGTCGGCGCGTCGCAGGCCTTCGACGGCACCAAGCCGGATCCGTTCAGCGTGCGACTGTTCGTGGAAGGTGTCCCGGCCGCGGATAGCGCGGCGCAAATCTCCCTGATTGAAGCGGTCGGCGGCGAGAACGACGGCGGCACCCATCAGCTTGCCCGGTTCGTCACCTCAGTCGCCCCGACTTCGCTGACCGGCATGAACATCCGGGTGATCTGGCGGCGGGACCGCTACCTGCGCGGTAGCGACCACGTGTCGTTCCAGGCCCAGGGCTACCCGGCGGCCCGGATCACCGAGCCTCGGGAGAACTTCAATCACGAGCACCGCAACGTCGAGGTCATCGACGGGGTGGAGTTCGGCGACCGGCTGGAGTTCGTTGACTTCCAGTACACCGCCCGGGTGGCCAAGATCAACGCCGCCGCCTTGTGGTCGCTGGCGGCCAACCCGGCGACGCCGAAGAACGTGCAGATCCACGTAACGCCCCCGGCCGGCTTCGCGGGCATCAACGACACGGTCCTCACCTGGGACGCCAACCCGGAGGCCGGCCTGTCCGGCTACGAGGTGGTGACACGGGAGACCAGCGCTCCGGACTGGACCGCGGCGATCCCCGTCGGCAATGTCACCTCGGTCACCCTGGACATCGCGAAGGACAACCTGCAGTTCGGCGTGCGCGCGGTTGACACGGCCGGGCACCGGAGTCCGGTCGGCTTCCCGGTCACCGTCACAACCTGACCGACTGGTTCCCGTCTCGGCGTCGGCCATGATCCTGTCTTGACAGGATAAAGACAATCTGGTTGTCTACATGGACAAGCAGGTTGTCTATTTTAGAGAAGGTGGCCAATGCCGCTGATCACCAGCAGCGACGCCGAGGTCTTCGAGGCCCACGGCGTGCGATTCAGCTCTTACGTCCGGCCCTCCCGGGGTAGCGGCCAACTGTGCGCCTGGCGCGTCGACGTGCCGGCAGGTCACAAGGGCGCACCCCACTCGCCGTCTCGGGAGGAGGTCATCTGCTGCATCGACGGCGAGCTGACGATCACGCTGGCGGGCACCGAGCATAGGCTGCGACCAGGCGATGCGGCCTTCGTCCCGGCCGACAGCGAAATCCGCCTCGACGGCGGCCCCGACGGCGGTGCCGCCTGGACAACCACTCTCGCCGGCCTGCGGGCGACCATGAGCGACGGAAGCCAGTTCCGGCCGCCGTGGACGATCTGACCAGCAGGCATGAGGTGCCGGAGGTGTGCGCGGCGCTGGCCGGGGAACATCCGGCACCGGGGGATAGACCTCGCATGCGTGGCAATGGGGGAAGGAGCAGGCGATGCCGACATCAGCATGGCGGTTCTCCGGCACCGAGGGCGCCGATGACGCGGTGGTCAAGCTTAAGGGCCTGGCTGCCCAGGACCTCATCGAGGTGCAGGATCTCACGGTGATCCGCTGGCCTCGGTGGGCGGCCGAGCCCATCGTGCAAGAGCACGTTACCGAGGAGACGAGCAAGGTTTCCGCGCTGATGGGCAGGCGCAGGCACGCGGTAATTGACAGCTCGATCATCGAGGCGGCCAGGGGCGACATGACGCCAGGAACCTCGGTGGCCGTGATGCTGACCGCCAACGCCAACATCGACGCTGTAGCCGGGATGTTCCAGGGGCTGGGACGGGACATCGAGCTAATCCGCACGGATTTGTCGGTTCCCGAGCAGGACCGGCTGAAGGCAGCCATCAGAGAGGCGATCGACCGCGGCCCGACTCCGCCGCAGCAGAGAACCCAGTAAGCGACCAGGGCCGTTGCCTACCCTACAGTCCTACACCTTGTAGAGTTGTAGGATCTCACTTCCCGTGACATGTTGACCTTGTGTTACCTGCGAGTTCTCGGTCGCCTCACGGCGATGTCGCCAAGATCAGTCTCAACTTCGTGACATTTCCTCTGTAATAGCTAGCACGCGCCCGGGCCGTATCGGGCCCGTCGGGCCGGGGAGCGTCTAGTCCGGCCCGACCGGAATCGGCCGTTCCTCGGCCCCCTCATAGTCCGCAGGACTAGTCTCGTCATGCCCGCGCGGAAGCCGCCCGAGCACCAGGGTGAGCGCGGTGGCCACGATCAGGTTCGCAATTACCCCGACGATGCCGGTCCAGATCGTCGTCTTGGTGTCAAATCCCCAGGTCTTGAACGCGAACGACGCGCTGCCGAAGTGCGTGGCCGTCTTGCTTGGCGTGACCCAGAGCATGTAGATGGACAGGCCCATGCCGACCACCCAGCCGGCCACCAGCGCCCAGCGGTGGTACCAGCGGGTGTACAGGCCGAGCACGACCGCTGGCAGGATCTGGATGACGACAACGCCGCCGATGAGCTGGAACTCGATGGCGAACGAAGGCTTCAGGCTGACGATCACGGCCACTGCGCCCAGCTTGAGGATCACCGACACAATCTGGCTGACCAAGCCCTGCTCACGATCGCTAGCCGTTCGCCGGAAGTACGGCCGGTAGATATCGCGGGCGAACGTATTCGCGGCGGAGATCCCCATGATGGCCGCGGGAACGAGGGCGCCGATGACGATGGCGCCGAAGGCGATGCCGGCGAACCAGTGCGGGAACTGATTGTTGAACAGCACGGGAACGATCGTGGTGGTGTCGGGTGCCTTGGCGGTGCCGCCCACCGGCTTGACGTGCGCGGCGATGGCCATGTAGCCGAGCAGTGCGATGAAGCCCAGCATCAGCGAGTACGCGGGCAGCAGCGACATGTTCTTCTTGACTGTTTTCCTGCTGCGGGAGGCGAGCACGCCCGTCACCGCGTGCGGGTAGAGGAACAGGGCCAGCGCCGAACCGAGTGCCAGCGTTGAATAGCCCAGGTACTGCGACGTGGTCAGCAGCGTGCTCATCCCCTTGGCGGCAAGGGCGCTATCCGTCCTGTGGAAGATGACGTCGTAGCCGCCGAGCTTGTAGGGGATGTAGATGGCGGCGACGAGGATCATGATGTAAATCAGGATGTCCTTGACGAACGCGATCAGCGCCGGCGCCCGCAGGCCGGATGTCCAGGTGTAGGCGGCTAGCGCGATGAACGCGATCCACAGTGGCCAGTCTCCGCCGATGCCCATGACCTCGATGACCGCCTTGATCCCGGTCAGCTGCAGCGCGATGTACGGGATGGTCGCCACGATGCCGGTGGTCGCGACCAGCAGCGCCAGCACCGTGGAACCTTGACGTCCCCTGACGAACTCGGCGGCGGTGGCGTAGCCGTGCTCGTGGCAGACCGACCACAGTCGCGCCGCGCCGAACATCACCAGCGGGAAGACGGCGATCGTGTACGGCACCGCGAAGAAACCAGTCGCGCCGGTCCCGAACAACAGGGCGGGCACCGCGACGAACGTGTACGCGGTGTACAGGTCGCCGCCGATGAGGAACCAGGTGACCCAGGTGCCGAACCGCCGGCCGCCGAGACCCCATTCTTCGATGCTCGCCAGTGACGTGGCGCGCTTCCACCGGGTCGCCATGAACCCGATCACGGTGACGACCGCGAACATCGCGACGACGATGCCGAACTCGAGCGCGTTGAACGGGGGAATCATCGCCTGCTCCTGGTGGCGGCGTAGACGATCCCGGTGCACACGGCGACGCCGCCTACCCAGGAAAGCTGGTACCAGTAGAAGAACGGCATCCCGCCGATGGCAGGGCTGTCGAAGTTGTAGAACTCTGGCACGAGGACCGCGACCAGCGGCAGCACCAGAAGCAACAGGACCGGATTCCAGCGGCGCGACGCCTTCCGGCTTGGCTGAACCATCGCGCTTCCTCTCATGAGCGAGAAATCGCGGCATCGGCGGCCTGGTACGTCCGCGGACATTGCTTACCCTGCCGCGTCGGCGGCCCCGGTCCCGGTGTCAGCGGTGATGATCGAGGGCAGCTACCCCGTTTATGCGGTGCTAATCACCGAACACCACAATCGCTCTCCTGCCACAAATCAGTTGGACGCGGCGGCCATCGCGGGCGCCGGGGAGCGTTCGACGCTCTGCTGGCCCGACAATGCGGGGTGAGGACCCTAACGCCGTTCTTGCTCTCAGCGTTCCTGCGGGGGCGAAACATGGACGCTAAGAGCAAGATCTGCGTGTGTTCGGGCGTCGGCGGACCAGCGCGGGGCGTTCGCCGTGCTGCTGCTCACGGGCTCCCGCAGCGGCGTGCCGCCTTCGCCGTGCTCCGTGCCTGGGGACGATACCTCCGCTGGCAAGTTGCACTGTTCCGCCGCCTTGGACGCGGCCCTCGCCACGGAACGAGCCCGATTCGATCGCCTGGTGCCTGGCGACGAGGCCATGCAGTTGGTCTGATACGTCCTTGGTCAGCTGCCAGCGATCCTTCTCACCGATCTGGCCAATCCCTCAGCCAGCCTCCTGTTGGCCGTCGGCCGACCGCCCAGCGATGACCGGGGTCGGAGACGGCGGCTCTCACTAATATGGCGATATGGCTCGATGGGAACCCGGTGCTCGGGAGCGGCTGATCCGCTCCGCGTTTGAGCTATTTCAAGAGCGGGGGTTCGCTGAGACGACGGTGCCGCAGATCGCCGCCCGCGCCGGGGTGACGAACCGGACGTTCTTCCGCTACTTCGGGGACAAGCGCGAGGTGCTCTTCGGCAGCGAGGACCAGGCGGCCGCCGAGCTGCGCGCCGCCCTTGCCGCCGCGCCCGCCGGACTCGGCCCGGCCGGCCTCATCTCGTGGGCGCTGAGGCTGATCGCCCGCGAGCTCCCCGCCGGGCACCGTGATGTGCTGCGCGCGATCCGCGGGATCGTCGAGTCCGACGAGGGCCTGATGGAGCGGGCGCTGAGCAAGCGCCGAGCCCAGTGCGCACTTCTTGGTGACGCCCTGCAGGAGCGGGGACTGCGCCCGGCGCAGGCGCAGCTCCTCGCCGAGGCGGCCGTCAGCGCGCTGTATATCGCCATCGGCGAGTGGGTCCAGAGACAGGACGAGACGGGCATCGACGTGCTGGCCATCGAGTCGCTCGCCTCGCTCCGCACCGACCTCGACGGGATCACTGCATCCTACTCAGCCCAGGTCCAGCACTAATAGCCCCAGCGCCGCCGGCGGCGGTTGCGCCGCCCTGAGAATTGGGCGCGGGCTGCGGGCCGTCGGCTGGCGGCGCTGGGAGGATGGGCGCGGGCCGCCCGTCACGCCGGCAATTCCTTGGGATGCGAGCACGTCTAATAGCCTGGCGCCGGCACCTTGACCTGAGGGTTGCCTCTTGTCGCCTGTGAGCACGACGCAAGATCCGCGCCCATCTCCGCCAGCTCCAGGGCCTCGGCCTCGACGTCACCTTCACCCCCGATGCATGTCATCTAAAACCAAAACCGCTGCTGACCAGGCCCGGCACTCAGAGTGCCCCGGGCTCTTAAACCATGTCCGCGTTTGGTGGCTGATTCTCACGGTCAGCGGCGACGCGCCCCAGCGATGCCGAGACTCGCTGGCCGGACCCGGCTCACCCCGGCACGCCAGCCGAGACGAGCCTCCCTCGAGGCACAGCCCTGATGTCGTAGTGTGCCATCAATGGTAAGCTTACCCATGATGTCATGGTGTGACATCATGACTTGCGCTGCTAATGCCGAACGCCACCAGGGCGGACATGACGCACGTCGGCCATCGCGGAGGTAGCACTGCGGAGGTAACGAGATCATGAGAACGTTCGTCATCGCCGGCGGCAATAGCGGTATCGGGCTCCACGCGGCCCGCGAGTTCCTCACCGCGGGGCATCGCGTTGCTGGCCAGGAGTAGGCAACCGGAAAACCACGGGCGACCTACTACGCGGAGCGCTGGGTGCTGTGGTCGGCGGCTGGGCTCGCGTCGGCCCCGCCGGTGCTGCGCCGGATGGGACGCCGCGAGTCGGGGTCGGGGGTAGCGGCGGCGCGAGCGGGCGATGCTGCGGGCGACATGAGCGCCGAGGCCGTCTACAACCGGAACGCGATGCTCCGGTCAGAGCGCGGCATCTCCCGGCGGGACCTGGCCGACGCGCTCGGCGTGCACCACCAGACGGTCGGCTACATTCCGTCCAGTCCGCCGAGGAGACCTACCTGCTGCCCCGGAAACTGGTCGGTCACGGGAAACTGTTCGCGCTGAAGGTCAAGGGCGATTCGATGACCGGAGCGGCGATCACCAACGGCGACCTGGTGGTCGTCCGGCAGCAGCCAGTGCCGGAGAACGGCGAGATCGTCGCCGCCCAGCTCGACGGGACCGCGACCGCCGAGGCCACCGTGAAGACACTGCAGATTCAGGATAAAAATCCCTACTGGTCTGCTGCCGGGTGCGGGGCTCAGGGTTGGGCGGGGGTGCCCTTCCACTTGCGGGCCTGGGCGATCACAGCCGAGGCTAGTTGCGCGGACTGGATGGCAATCTGCCGAGGGGACGACGGGCGGTCGTGTTCCAGCCACCAGGTGATGGACTGGACGAACATCGCCGAGAGCACGGTCGGGACCAACTCGGTCGAGGGCGGCGCGGCCCGTGAGTCGGGGAGCGGCAGGTGCTCCTTGACCATGTCGGCGAGTGTGGCGCGCATCTTGTTGGCGAACCAGGGGCTGCCGCTTCGGCCTAGGAGCGCGCCGTAGAGCCGGTGGTACTCCTCGATGTGCTCGAAGAATCCGACCCAGCGCTCCAGTGGTGACTGCAGGCCGTCGTCGGCGATGGTCGTGAGCAACGTGCCGACAGCCTCGTCGAAGATCTGCTCGACCAGTTGGAACTTGTCGCGGTAGTTCCGGTAGAAGGCGGCCCGGCTCACCATCGCCCGCTCGCAGATCTCGCCCACCGTCAGCCGGTCGAAGCCGCGCTTCTCGATGAGCTCGATCAGGGCGTCCCGCAGCAGTTTGCGCGTACGACGAACTCGCACGTTATCGACTGGCCGAGACAATTCCCGCTCCTTGTCTTGTCCGGGACGTCGCAGCCGAACTGAACCTTGCTGCCTAGTTCGACTGACGGAACCATAGAAGAAGGACAACTTGCCCCGTATGACACATCGTGTCTCGAACGGGAGGCACTGTCAATGATCGGCTAATCGCCCACGCCCGCCACCAGCGCGGTCATCGGGTCCGGAAACACCACTACCGAAGGAGCACTGCGATGCGCGCAGTCCGCGTCCACGAGTTCGGCACCTCGAAAGTGCTGCAGGTCGAGGAGACGGAAGTGCCACAGCCCGCCGCCGGCCAGGTACTGGTCGCAGTGGAGCTGTCCGGGGTCATCTATGGCGACATCATCGTCCGCAGCGGCAGGTACCCCTTCCCGGTGCCGTACGTGCCGGGGATCGAGGTCGGGGGCACGGTCACCACGCTCGGTTCCGGCGTCGACCCGGCGCTGCTGGGTCAGCGGGTCGTGGCGACCACGCTCAAGAGGACCGGCGGCTACGCCGACTTCGCGGTGGTCGAGATGGGCAACACTTACCAGGTGCCGCAGGGCCTGTCGCTGGAGCACGCGGTGGCGGTGTTCCAGGCCGGCGGGCTCTCGGTGGGCATCCTGGCCGCGATGCGGGTGCGGCCAGAGGACACCATCCTGATAACCGCGGCCGCGGGCCGGCTCGGCTCGGTGCTGGTCCAGCTCGCCAAGGCGGGCGGCTCGAGGGTGATCGGGGCCGCTGGCGGAGCGCAGAAGACCGCCGCCGCCACCCGTTTCGGCGCCGACACGGCCGTCGACTACACCAGCCCGGACTGGGTCGAGCAGGTCAGGATCGCGACCGGCGGAAAGGGCGCGGACGTGGTCCTGGACGCGATCGGCGGCCAGATCGGCGCTCAGGCGCTCGAAGCCGCCCGCATCGGCTCCGGACGCGTCGGCGTCTACGGCTTCACCTCTGGCGCCTGGACCGAGCTCGACGCCTTCCAGATCGGACGCCGCGGCCTGACCGTGGTCGGCCCGCTGGGCATCGCCTTCGCCAAGCCGGACGCCGAGCAGCGCGCCGACGCCGAACTGGCGCTGGAGTACTCGGCCGCCGGACAGCTTCGCCCGCACATCCACGCGGTCTACCCGCTGGAGCGGGCCGCCGAGGCGCAGGCGGCGCTGGAGGAGCGCGGCACCATCGGCGCGGTCCTGCTCAAGCCGTGACGCCCGTCATGGCCCCCCATTCCCTCGTGCACCGACACCTGAACCGACAGGAGTACCAGGCCTTATGGCAACTTTTCTCTACAGACTGGGCAGGCTCGCCTTCCGGTGCCGACGGCTCGTCACACTGATATGGGTGGCACTGCTAATCGGCATCGGCGCGGCTGCCGCCGCGGCCACCGCTCCTGCCAACGCCTCGCTCACGGTCCCCGGCACCCAGTCGCAGCGTGCTTTCGACCTAATCGCCCAGCGTTTCCCCGGCTCCAGTTTCGACGGCGCCACGGCCCGGGTGGTGTTCCAGGCCCCCAGTGGTGAGCAGCTCACCACCTCGGCCAACACCGCCGCGATCGAAAAGGTCGTCAGCCAGCTCAAGTCGAGTTCCTCGCAGGTG
This sequence comes from uncultured Actinomycetota bacterium, assembly GCA_963767685.1. Lineage (GTDB taxonomy): Bacteria > Actinomycetota > Actinomycetes > Streptosporangiales > Streptosporangiaceae > Trebonia. Next base: position 135,457 of record CAVYEZ010000019.1, on the reverse strand, counting down.
GCCAGCGTGGCGGACCCGTTCGCGGCGAAGACCGTGTCCAAGGACGGAACCATCGCCTTCGCCCAGGTCAACTACCGGACGACCGCGACCGAGCTGACCAGCGCGACCGTCAACGCGCTGCAGAAGGCGGGTGCCGACGGACGCAAGTCCGGGCTGAACATCCAGATCGGCGGCAACGCCCTGACCGCGCCCGCCACCGTCGGCTCCGGCGTCGGCGTCGGCCTGCTGATCACCGCGATCGTCCTGTTCCTCACCTTCGGTTCGCTGATCGCGGCCGGGCTCCCTCTTCTCACCGCGCTGATCGGCGTCGGGATCGGTGTCGCCGGGATCACCGCGCTCAGCCAGGCACTCAACCTGTCCAGCACCACCTCCATCCTGGCGCTGATGCTAGGCCTGGCCGTCGGCATCGACTACGCCCTGTTCATCGTCTCCCGGTACCGGGGTGAACTGGCGGACGGCCACGAACGCGAGGAGGCCGCAGGGCGTGCCCTGGGCACCGCCGGGTCCTCCGTGGTCTTCGCCGGGCTGACTGTCGTCATCGCCCTGGCCGGACTGGCCGTGGTGAACATCCCGATCCTCACCGCGATGGGCCTGGCCGCCGCCGCCACCGTCGTGATCGCAGTGCTGGTCGCCCTGACGCTGATCCCGGCGGTACTCGGCTTCGCCGGGAAGCGGGTGCTCAGCCGCAAGGTCCGCAAGGGCACCGCGCCGGCGCCGGAGGAGGCCAAGCCCAATGTCGGCACCCGCTGGTCCCGTTTCGTGCTGGCACACCCGACCGCGGTGCTGCTGGTCGCCATCGTCGGGCTCGGCGCCATCGCCGTTCCCGCGCTGAGCCTGCGGATGGCCCTGCCGGACGACGGCCACCTGCCCAAGAACACCACCCAGCGCCAGGCCTACGACCTGCTGACCCAGGGCTTCGGTCCCGGCTTCAACGGCCCGCTGCTGGTCGTCGTGAACGCGGCCGGAGTCGCCGACCCGCGGAGCGCGGCGACCCAGATCGACAAGGACATCTCCGCGCTGTCCGACGTCGCATCGGTGAGCCCGGCGCAGTTCAACACGGCGGGCAACACCGCGACCGTCAACGTGATCCCGGGATCGGGACCCAACGACACCGCGACCGACAACCTGGTCGCCGCCATCCGCGACGACAGCGGCCGGTTCCAGTCCCAGACCGGAGCCCAGGTCCTGGTCACCGGAACCACGGCGCTCAACATCGACATCTCGCAGCGGCTCAGCGACGCCATGATCCCCTATCTCTCGCTGGTCATCGGTCTGGCCTTCCTGCTGCTGATGGCGGTGTTCAGGTCGGTACTGGTGCCGCTGAAAGCGGCGATCGGGTTCCTGCTCTCGATCCTCGCCTCGCTCGGCGCGCTGGTCGCCACCTTCCAGTGGGGCTGGCTCTCCGGCCTCACCGGCGTCCAGCAGACCGGCCCGGTGGTGAGCACCATGCCGATCTTCCTGGTCGGTGTCGTCTTCGGGCTTGCGATGGACTACGAGGTCTTCCTCGTCAGCCGGATCCGCGAAACGTTCGCCCACGGCACCGAGGCGGGTGCGGCCGTGGTCACCGGCTTCTCGCACAGCGCGAGGGTGGTCACGGCCGGCGCAGTCATCATGATCAGCATCTTCGCCGGCTTCGTCAGCTCCAGCGAGGCGGAGATCAAGATGCTCGGCTTCGGGCTTGGCGTCGCGGTCCTCCTTGATGCCTTCGTGGTCCGGATGGCCATCGTCCCGGCCACGCTGGCCCTGCTCGGCAAGGCCGCCTGGTGGCTGCCGGAATGGCTCAACAAGCTACTGCCGAACGTCGACATCGAGGGCGAGAAGCTGCGGAAGCAGCTCGACACGGAGCAGTCCAGCCGGGGCGCCGACTCGCTGCTCGCCAACTCCTGAGGTCCAGGCATGGAACCGGTCGGCAGGGCTAGTCACCCGTCACGGACGGTCGTCGAAGGCGACGCCGTGGGTGGCGGGTGACCCGTTCCGCCGTCCGGCGGACTGGGGGTCACATCCTCAGCACCCTGCTCAAGCCGGATGGCGGCACGGCCACCGTCGACGGGTACGACGTCATGTCCCAGCCCGCTCGGGCACGCGAGTCGATCCTCTTAATCTGCCGAGCCGATGTGTTCGATGTCCCTGGGCATCCTGGCGCCTGCCCGGTCGGGTCAGACGTAGATTTCCGTCAGCGCTGTTGACGGTGAGGATGTCGCCGCCAGGGGCGATGGCGAGTCCGAGCGGGCCGTTGATGGCTCCCCCCGCACTGACCATCCGCCCCATCCCGGCGCTTGTAAAGCGGAAGACCGCGCCCCGGATGGCGTCGATCGCGCTGTTCACCGAGTCCGCGACGTAGAGCGTCCCATCTGGGCCGAGCCCCACTCCGGTGGCTCCGATCACCAGCGCGGCCGGATCGGTCTTTTCTGCGAACCCAGAACCGATGGTGGTGGTGGCGAGCAGCCTGGGCAGACAGAAGGCCGGGGTCGTGACCACGAGGCGCAACACCGTGCCCTGGTTTACCACTTGGCCGTTTGCCGCCACCGTGCCGTTGAGCACGTTGCTGACGAACAGTTCGGCGAATGGACCGAAGTTTAGCGCGGTCATGTCCCACGGTCCGTTGATGCCGCGCCCGGCGAACGTCTCCACGACCTGCCCGAAGCTGTTGAGCACCAGCAGGCACCCCGCCTTGGCAGTCGCCGACGTGCCATCTGAGGTGGGCAGGCTGCCGACGACGACCCACCCGTTGTTCAGGATGGTTCGGGCGGTGGTCAGGCCGATTCCGCCGGGGCACACACCCCGGGCAGATTCGCGGCGTCGATCTGCGCGAACAGGCTTACATCGCCGTTCGGGGAGACGGGAATGTCGTTGTAGGGTCTCACTTCGCGTGACATGTTGATCTTCGCTGACCTGGGGTTTCTCAGTTGTCTCACGACGGCTGCACCAAGATCAATCTCAAACTCGTTTACATTTCCTAGGACGTCACCATCTCAAGTCATGGTTGGTAGAACCTAGCGGCGTGCTGTGCTAGATCGTGCGCCTGGGCGGTCTGCGGAACCAAGCCATGGACTCGTGCTGTCCGCCCGCGTCGGTCCTGATGGCGCTCACCGTGGCGCCCTGGCACCGAGCGTAGCGGACCCTGGCCAGAACATCAGCTGGCTGACGGCGCGTCTGACCTGACTGCCGGAGCCACCCGGAAAATTGCGATACGCCGTGGCTGGCACCATTGCCGTCAGGCTAGAGGCCTGCTGACCGCCATAACCAGCGGCCACCTCACCAGCCAGGCCCCCGGCGGGCCTGGCTGGCTGACCCGGCAAGCGGGCAACGCTTATCCCGACCGGTCCAGACAAGCCGCACAGAGCCCTCTACCCGCAGCAAAGCCATCCGCCAAGCCCGAACCGGCAAACCGAAATCCGCAACAGCCCCATATCCACTCGGAACACACACATGGGTGATTGAGGTGGCTGGGCCGGCGGGCGCGCTGGCAGCGGGCCCGCCGGCCGCAGGCCGGCTCGGCGTCAGGAGCAGGTAGCGCCGTTGAGGGTGAAACTGGTCGGCGCGGTGTCGTTGCTGGTCCAGGTGCCCTGGAAGCCGACGGTCACCGAGCCGTTGACCGGGATGGAGCCGTTGTAATTGGCGTTGGTCAGCGTCGCGTTCTCGCCGGACTGACTGTAGCCGCCGTTGTAGTTGCTGGTGAGCTTCTGGTCGCCGGGGAACGTGAACGCCAGGGTCCAGCTCGAGATCGCGCTCGATCCGGTGTTGGTGATCACGACCTGCGCGCCGAAGCCGCCAGCCCACTGGCTGCTGGTGCTGTAGACGACATGACACGCGCCACTGCCGCCACCACCCCCACCGCCGCCGCCTCCGGAGGAGGAGATCGTATAGGTGAACGTGGTGTTACCTGACGCCCCGGTGCTATCCGTGGCTGTGACCGTGACCGAGGACGTCGTGGCCGCGGTCGGGGTCCCGGAGATCACCCCGCTGGAGGAGTTGATCGACAGGCCCGCGGGCAGTCCGGTGGCGCTGTAGGTGAGCGACGCGCCACCCGAATCGGTGGCGTGGACCTGCACGCTCGTCGCCGTGCCGACAGTCCCGTTCTGGTTGCCCGGGTTGCTCACAGAGACCGTGTTGCCGCCGCCAGAGGACGAGCCGTGGCTGACCGTGAAGTTGGAGCTGCCACTGCCGCCGCCCCAGGCCTCGGTCGCCAGGATCTGGTAGTTCATCGAGCCCAGGTTCATCCCGTGGCTGGCCCACGCGTTGACGAAGTTCTGGAACGTGATGGTCCCGCTGGTGGTGTTGCCCTGCCGGATGGCCAGGTACTGCTCGAAGGTGCAGTTGTTGCCCGTGATGCAGGGCTGGTTGACCTGCTGGTGCTCGTAGATGTTGTACGTGGCGCCGTCGCTGGTCATGGTGCCCATGAAGCTGCCCAGCGAGGGGCTGCCGCCCTGGTCGTCCTCGATGACGTAGTACTCGACGAGCGGGTTGGTGGACCAACCGTAGAGGGAGGCCAGCGCGGTGCCGCCGTTGGCGCTCATGCTTCCGCTGAAGCTAACCGACTGGTCGCTGCCGGGGTTCCAGCCGACGCCGGCGACGAAGTCGCCGATGCCGCTCCACGAGGTGGAGTAGCTGTTGCTGGAGTTCAGGTTGATACAGGCGGACCCTTGGCCGGCAGACCACATCTGGTAGTACATGCCGCCGTTGTTGCCGGTCTGGTTCGAACAGACTGCCGCCTTGGCGGCGCCGGGCATGATCAGCGCGACCGTGCCCAGCGCCAGGGCGCAGGCGCTACCCAACAGCACCAGGACGCGACCGCGCCGGCGCTTGGGCTGAGTTGGGGGATCTGTCATATGTCGTGCCTCCTCGTTAAGGCTCCCTGACGCGCCATCGTGCGACCGGTTCGTCGGCCCCGTCAAGATATCGGGACCATCCCGAAACTTGTTGCGAAGAGTTTTTCCTGGCCACGAAGTCCGCTGTGCGGGGTGTGCGGCAGAAGACCGATGAAATTCTCATAGAAATAAGGCGGACCCCAGCCAGGCGTTCCGAAAGTTTCGATTACAGGCAGCCGACCGGTCCGTAGTAATAGGACGTAGGCCGCCGGCTCCGCCAGGCCTGCGGCACCGAGCACTTCCTGCTCGGCCTGACCAGCGGCAGTGACGGCGTGGCGGTCAAGGCGCTGGAGCGGCTCGGGATCACCCCGGACGCGGTATGCAGGCAAGTAGAGCAGATCACCGGCCAAGGCGAGCCACGGACCCCGGCCGCGCGGATCCCCGATAGCCCGCAAGCCAGGAGGTTGGTTCTCACACCACTGGGAATCACATGACATTCAAGTGACATTGAGATTGGGAATATGACACGGAAACTGGGAACCTACAACAGGCGATTAAGACTGGTGCCTATGGTCTTAGTTAGCCGGGGGCCATGTCGACGAAGCGGCTGTAGTGACCCTGGAAGGCCACGGTCACGGTCGCGGTCGGGCCGTTCCTGTGCTTGGCTACGATCAGGTCCGCCTCGCCGGCCCGCGGCGACTCCCGCTCGTAGGCGTCCTCGCGGTGAAGCAGGATCACGACGTCCGCGTCCTGTTCGATCGAATTATGGGCGTTTATCCCATTCGCCACGAAATTGTGGGTTTCCTTGACGGTGGCGTCGTAGACCGGCTGCGGTCCGAGCGGCTCGATGGAGACGATCTTGTCCCAGAAGACGTCGCTTGACGCGATCTCACGCAGCGCATCGGAGTCCAGTACGTCCGCGCACCGCATGAGGCGCTCTCGTGACGGGCAACTCTTGTAAAGAGTTGAGCCACAGTAATTCGTGCCGATGGCGGCCTGGAACTGGCGCTCGGTGAGCCCGGCGCGCACTCGCTCTGACTTCACCACGTCCCAGACGGCAAGCGGAACGGTGTCGACGTTGGTGTTGGTAGCCCGGTCAGCCAGCAAAGCGCCCAGTTCCCGCGCCGATTCCCCGCGCCTACCGTGTGCCCCGACCCGCGCGCAGAAGGTCCGCAGGCTCGGCCCGTCGGCGACGATCACGTGGTACCCGGGCTCGTACCCGGCCTTTTCCACCTGCCGGATGCGTGCGACAATCCCGAGCCGGGCCAGCAAGTGCGCTACCCCGTCGGCGAGCTCCCGGCTAGACGATGCGTAATAAGCCTTCGCCGCGGACTTGCCGTTCGGCAGCCAGACGCATCCATCCGTCGCCCACAGATGCCTCAGGAACAGACAGATCTCTTCATCGCTGGCCGCGTAGAGGGCATCCGGCAATCGCTTCTCACGCGCGCCCCGGTACTCGATCCTCAGCTCGCGGAACCAGTCATGAATGGGGTTGCCGCGCCCATGAGTGCAATGGGCAGGTGCGGGCAAGTAGACGTGCCACCAGGATTGCTGCGCGACCCGACGCGGCGAGATCCCGAACTCTGCCGCTGCCGCCGCCTCGACGAACTCTAGGTTCTCCGGGTCGTTGGAGGTGTAGTGCACGGGCTGCCGCTTCACGACGCAGCCATCGCCGATGAGGTGGGCAAGGAGCCCGATTCTGTGCTCGGACCAGCCAAGGCCCGGCGCGGTCGGGGTTGGAATCCGACGCGGGATCGCTAGCCGGTCACCAGCTCGCAACTCCCCAAGCGGTGTCCAGCCGGCAAACGTGAGGAAGGGGTGGTTAGCAGTTGCCTTAACCTCGCGGCCAGATGCCAGCCGGAGACGGAACACGTCCTTCGTCCCCGACTCGAAGACATTCGTGACCGGTGCCGGGACGAGCCGGTGGTGGTCATCCAACGACCACACCAAGACGTCATTCCAGCCATTCCTGAGCAGCTCATCGAAGGTGACCAGCGCGCCGGTGTCTGCACGGAGCAGTGTCGTGTCGGCGGTCATGCAGCCCGATTCACGAAGGTCGGAAAGCATCGGCTTTTTGTCCTGGCGCTGTTCCGGGCCTCGGTTGAGCTGGGAGAGCGCGATCACCGGGACCTCAAGCTCCTTGGCCAGGAGCTTGAGCGACCGGGACATCGCCGAGACTTCCTGCTGGCGACTCTCCACCTTCCCCGGAGTGGACATCAGCTGCAGATAGTCGATGATCACGAGCTTGAGGTCGTGCCGCTGCTTCAGCCGTCGGCACTTGGCGCGGATCTCCATGAGCGACATGTTCGGCGAGTCGTCGATGAACAGCGGCGCGTCCGCGACCTCGCTCATCCGCTTGGCCAGCCGTCCCCAGTCGTCGTCGCTCATCTGCCCGGTACGCATGACGTGCATCGGCACCCGCGCCTCGGCCGACAGCAGCCGCATCGTGATCTCGTTCCGGCCCATCTCCAGCGAGAACACCACGGTGGGCATGCCGTGGCGAATCGACGCAGATCGTGCAAAGTCAAGAGCAAGCGCGGAATTATGCGTCGGGATCATGCCCCGCCCAGCGAGGTACAGCTCGCCCTCGTTGTCGACCTGGACGCAGCGGACGGGTCGCGGGAAAACCGGACGAACGTCGGTAATGAACCGCCAGCGCGTGTCCTGCGGCGCCTCCGTCGGCAGGTCGGCGGTGTGCGTGAGGGCAACCGCGTGATCCAACGGCGAGCTGGCGATCTTGCCTGTCGTATGCACGCTCGGCGGCGCGTACGCGTCAGAACGCGGCCAGGTCAGCCACTGGTGATTCTCGTCGGCGGTGATGACGGAGCCGTCGGAGAACTCGACCTCGTAGCACGGGCGGCCATGGAGCACCCCGGTCGCGGCCACCACCCGCGTGGGCTTGCCGTTCGCGTCGATCAGGTAGTCGCCGACCCGGACTTCCCCCATCGTCGTCCAGCCGGCCGGGGTCGGGAGCGGCGTGTCGAGCGCGAGGGCCTTGCCGACGGCAGGCCTCGCCGCGATCACGACCATCTGGCCCGCGTGCAGGCCGTTGGTGAGGGCATCCAGGTCGGAGAAGCCCGTGGGGACGCCGCTGATGCCGCCGCCGTGGGCCCCGATCGCCTCGATCTCCTCGAGGGCCGCCGGCATGATCTCGGCCAGCGGGTGGTAGTCCTCCGCGATCCGCCGGTCGGTGATCGCGTAGACCTCGGACTGGGCGCGGTCGACGAGCTCGTCGGCGTCGCCGTCGCCGGCGTAGCCGAACTGGACGATCCGCGTGCCGGCCTCGACGAGCCGCCGCAGGATCGCTCGTTCCCTGACGATCCGCGCGTAGTAGCCGGCGTTGGCGGCGGTGGGCACCGACGCGATCAGCGTGTGCAGGTAGGGGGCTCCGCCGATGCGGGACAGCTCGCCGCGCCGGCTGAGCTCGTTGGACACGGTGATCGGGTCGGCGGGCTCGCCGCGCGCGTACAGGTCGAGGATCGCCTCGTGCACCAGCTGGTGCGCCGGGCGGTAGTGATCGGTCGGCCGGATGACCTCGATCACGTCGGAGATCGCGTCCTTGGACAGCAGCATGCCGCCAAGCACGCACTGCTCGGCGGCGACGTCGTGCGGGGGCATCCGCTCGAACTCCTCGCCGCGCTGTGGCAGCTCAGCAACGCTCACCAGATGCCTCCTCCCCACGCGTAACGCCCCGCCCAAAGCGTCGACACCGTTCTACCAAAGGGGTCTGACGATTTGACGCCCGTCGAAGGGGGCCTGACATCGGCGGCTCTGACATTCTGCCGATCCGCGGGCCGAGTGCCAACCCGAGCTTGTGGATAACGTGTTGAGAAGCTGTGGCCAGCTTGTGCGCAGCCGGTGGATTAGGTTGTGGACAGTCGGCTCACATCACTCGGGCGACCGGCTTTGAGCTGCTTAAATCATATCCACCGGCTGTGCAGGAGAAAAAGTCGGGCAGATTTTAGCCCGCGATCCGCCCCGAAGTTTTCCACAAAGAAATACACAGGCCGCATTGGCATGCCTGTGGAAAACCTGTGCGGGGCAGGGCGTCGGCGCGGGTTTTCCCCAGCTCCAGAACGGAATCAGCCGACTCTTCGCCGGCCCGCGGAAACCAGCGCGGCGCGCGCACGCGATGGCGTTCTAGACCTCCGGGAACAAGCCGCGCCCTCGATCCTGGCCGGCTATGATTCGCCTGTGTGTTCGATGACGGGGGACGCTATCGACCGCATCGCCGCGGCGATTGACCAGCTAGCGAGCGATGTGCAGGACGCTAGCACCGAGGCGAGCGGGGACGAGCTGACCATGCGGATAGCCGCACTCTGGCAAATGGTCAGCGACCTAGACCCCGAGCTCGCGCGGCGCGCGCGGAGGTACGCAGGACCAGCCGACGGCGGGCCCTCGGCCTGAGGGCCCGCCGTCGGCGGTCAACTGTGGATACAGCAGCCTCCTGTGGACAACGGATTGCCTGTGGAAAGCGCTGTGGAAAGAACAGCCGCGAGGCTGTGTATAACTAGGCGCCGGTGATTTCGATGCCCACCGAGGCGGTCACCTCGGGGTGCAGCCGCACCTGGACCTTGTACGTGCCCGCCGCCTTGATCGGGTCGGACACGAAGATCTTCCTGCGGTCGAGCTCGGGCCCTCCGGCGGCAAGCACCGCCTCGGCGATGTCGGTCGCGCCCACCGAGCCGAACAGCCGGCCGTTGGACCCGGCCCGCCGCCTCAGTCGGACGGTCAGCCGCTGCAGCCGTCCGGCCACCGCCTGCGCGTCATCGAGGGTGCGGATCTCGCGCGCCGAGCGGGCCCGCTTGATGAGGTCAACCTGCTTCTCCCCGCCGCGCGTCCACGAGATCGCGAACCCGCGGGGCAGCAGGTAATTGCGGCCGTAGCCAGCGGCTACGTCCACCACGTCGCCAGGGGCACCGAGGCCGCCGACTTCCTGAGTCAGGATCAGCTTCATGCGAGACATTGGTCAGTTCCTCCTTTGCCCTAGTGCCCTAGCGCGCCGTGCTGGTGTAAGGAAGCAGAGCCATCTCGCGCGCGTTCTTGATCGCGGTCGCGACGTCGCGCTGGTGACGGGTGCAGTTCCCTGAGACCCGGCGCGCACGGATCTTGCCGCGGTCAGAGATGTACTTGCGCAGCAGGCCGGTGTCCTTGTAGTCGACGTAGCTGATGCGCTCCTGGCAGAAGACGCAGACCTTCTTCTTAGGCTTGCGAATTGGAGGCTTCGCCATCGTGGTGCTCCTTAGGAGAGCCCCGCGTGATGCGGGGATGGTCGGTATTTGTGCTTACTTGCTTGTCAGCTAGAACGGCGGTTCGTCGGAGTACCCGCCGCCGCCGCTGGAGTCGGACGCCCACGGGTCCTCGTTGCGGCTGCCGCCGCCGGACGACCCCTGGGTGCCCTGGGCGCCCTGGGCGCCCTGGCCGCCGCCGTAGCCGCCACTGCCGCCACCGCCGCGGTTGCCGCCGCCGCTGAACCCGCCCTCGCCGCCGCCGCGGCTGGCCCGGTTGACCTTAGCCGAGGCGTTCCGCAGGGACGGGCCGACGTCGTCGACCTCGACCTCGTAGACGGTCCGCTTCTCGCCTTCCTTGGTCTCATAGTTCCGCTGCCGCAGCCGACCAGTCACGATGACCCGCATCCCGCGCTGGAGGGACTCGGCGACGTTCTCCGCCGCCTGCCGCCACACGTTGCAGCTAAGGAAGAGGCTGTCGCCGTCCTTCCACTCATTGGTCGCGTTGTCGCGGATCCGCGGCGTCGAGGCGACCCGGAAGGTCGCAACCGGCTGGCCGGATGCGGTGAATCGGAGTTCCGGGTCGGCGACGAGGTTGCCGACGACCGTGATGGGGGTGTCTCCTGCCGCCATAGTGGCGCTCCCGGTCCTAGCAGAACTGATGGATAGGTGTGACTAGCGGTGCTCGGGCCGCAGGACCTTGGTCCGCAGCACTCCCTCGTTGAGGTTGAGCTGGCGGTCGAGCTCCTGAACGGCGGCCGGGTTCGCGGTCAGGTCGACAACGGCGTAGATGCCTTCCGGCTTCTTGTCGATCGGGTAGGAAAGCCGACGCTTCCCCCAGATGTCGAGCTTGCCGACCGTACCGCCATCGGCGGTCACGACCTTGAGGAACCCCTCGAGCGACGGCTGGACCGTCCGCTCCTCGAGGTTCGAGTCGAGGATGATCATGATTTCGTAGTGGCGCATTCGCGCTCCTCCTCTGGACTGACGCGGTCACGGCCTTTCCGTGACAGGAGGCATCGGGGGTTTTTTAGGTCCCGCCCGCAGCCATTAACTGTACCAAGGCCCTACGACAATCTGAGCCAGAACCAAAGGCTGCCCCCTGTTCACCAGCCGGCGAAACAGGGAACATAGAGGAAAACCAGACGATCGATTCCCCCGGGGAGGCCGTCATGGCAGGCACCATCAGAACCGGCGGTGCAGGACGCGTTCCGCGCCTGAACCTCAACTCCGACGGGCGACCGCACCCGCTGCTCAACGTGGCGAGCTTCTCCGTCCTGATCATCGGCCTGTTCTCGTTCGCGCTCGGCCTGTTCATCAGGACCGGCCCGAGTGGCCTGCACGTCTGGGCGGTCATCGCCGCCGTCACGGGACTCGCCGGCCTGCTGATCGGCCTGTTCCTGCAGATGATGTCGGCGACCCGCGAGGAGCGGGTCATCATCGTCGCCGGCATCATCGCGTCCTTCATCGGCCTGGCCCTTGGCCTCGCGCACGGCGGCTTGAGTTAGACACCGGCAGGCTAGCCGGCTACTAGGCTGGCGTCATGATGCGGATAGGCGGGCATTTCCACTCCGGCAACCCACTGGAAGACGCGGTCGCGTGCGGTGCGCGCGTGGCGCAGTTCTTCCTCGGTGACCCGCAGGGGTGGAAGGGGCCGGTGATCCCTGGCGGCGATCCCGGCGCGCTCCGCGACGCTTACGCCGCGGCCGGCGTGGACGTCTACATCCACGCGCCGTACGTGATCAACGTCGCGTCCACCAACAACCGGATCCGTATTCCGAGCCGGAAGCTGCTCGACCAGCAGCTGAAGGCCGCCGCCGCGATCGGCGCGAGGGGCCTCATCGTGCACGGCGGGCACGTCACCGGCGACACCGATCCCGCCATCGGCGTCGCGAACTGGGTCAAGGCGATCGAGCAGATCGAGCGCCCGCTGCCGATGCTCATCGAGAACACCGCCGGGGGTAACGGCGCGATGGCCCGTTCGCTGGACGCGATCGCGCGGCTGTGGGAGGGGGTCAGCGCGGCGGCGGAGGGCAACGGTGACATCGGGTTCTGCCTGGACACGTGCCACGCGAACTCGGCCGGCATCGAGCTCGGCGACGCGGTTGACCGGGTGAAGGCCATCACCGGCCGGATCGACCTGGTGCACGGCAACAACTCACGCGACGAGTTCGGCTCGGGTGCGGACCGGCACGCCAACTTCGACGCGGGCACGATCGACCCGCAAGCGCTGCTCGACGTGGTGCGGGCGGCGGGCGCCCCCGTGGTCTGCGAGACCCCCGAGCCGGGGCTGACCGAGGACATCGCCTGGCTTCAGGCCCGAACCAACTACTAGCTCGCAGTGGCCTCGGCGGGGTGCCGGATGACCCGGCGCCACGTGACGGCCAGGCGGTCAGGCGCACCGTCAAGCACGCCGCCCGCCGGGTCGTCGTTAACGCCGGACGCTCGCACCCGGTCCTGGGCTGGCTGCAGGATGTCCGCCACGACCGTGGCCGCGACCAGGGCCAGGGTGACCAGCCGGGCGGTCAGTATGACGAAGTACCAGCCGGTGCTGATGCCGCTTGGCGGCTGGTACAGGTAGACGAAGTAGCCCCAGATGCCGAGGAAGTAACACACCTCCGCGAACTGCCACAGGACGTAGGCCCAGATCCGGGGCCGAGCGAGCACGGCGAGCGGCACCAGCCAGATCACGTACTGCGGCGACCACACCTTATTCAGGATGAGGAACGCGGCGAGCAGCAGGAAGCAGAGCTGCGGCAGCCGCGGGCGGCGCGGCGCGGCCAGCGCGAGCACGGCGATGAGCACGCAGGCGACCGCGAAGGAGCCGGACGTGATGAGGTTGAGCTGGCCGAGCGAGGAGTTGCCGACCACCGGCACGTGGTAGTTCTCGAACAGGTACCAGACCGAGCCCCAGTCGGCGCCCCGGTCCCGGCTGAACGCGTAGAACTCGGCCCAGCCGGAGGTGGCGGTCAGCGCGACCGGCACGTTGATCACAAGCCAGGCGACTAGGCCGCCCGCGAGCGCCTTGGCGAACTCGCGGAGCTTCCCGGCGCGCAGGCACAGGAGGAGCAGCGCGCCGAAGAACATCAGCGGGTAGAACTTCGTCGCCACGGCGAGCCCGAGCAGTGCCCCGGCGAGCCAGGGCCGGCGGGCCGCCCAGGCGGCCAGGCCGCAGGCGGTGAGCGCCATGGCGAACAGGTCCCAGTTGATGTAGGCGGCCAGGATGAGCCCCGGCGACAGGGCGACCATCAGCGCGGTCTTCCAGCCCGCGCCGTTGCCTTCCCGGTTGGCCGCGGCCGCGGTCGCGACGACCCCCACGATGAGGCAGACGGCCAGCATCAGGGCCGTCACGTCGTAGAAGTCCTTGCCGCGGGCGTAGGCGTCGGCGACCGAGTGCACCGCCCACGCCGCGGACTCCATCATCCAGCCCATCAGCACCGGGTACTCGACCGGGTGCCCGTAATAGGGCACCTTGCCCGACGAGAGCCCCTCGGTGTAGTAGAGCGGGTAGATGTCGGTGTAGCAGGAGTCGCGGAACTGGCCGGTGAAGCTGTTCCACGCGCCGCCGGAACTGCACGGCAGCTTCTCCGCGTAGCCGAGCAGCGCCGCGACCACGGACGCGGCGACGCCTACCCCGACGAAAGCCGGGTACCTCTTCCGCACTGCCGCGCCCCCTCGCGTAGGTCCGCTGTCGCGTTTACTCCGCTGTCGGGGCCTATTCTGCCTTGCGCGCGCGGTTCTTGCGCTTGCGACAGCGGGTCACCCCCGTCAGCAGCACCGAGCCGGGCAGGAGAAGCACCCCGCCGGCGGCCGTCCCGCTAGCGGTCACTATCGGGGTGGCACCGACGGTGGCGCCGCTACCGGAGGTAGACGAGACCACTGTGCAGTCCGGGTCGTTGGTCGGGTCACACGTGAACGTCCCGTCCGAGTTTTGCGTGCAGCTGTGGTCAACGTTCGGGTCACACGTCACCGTCCCCGTCGGCGTCGTGACCGTCTGGCAGTTCGGGTCACTGTTCGGGTCGCACGTCACCGACCCGTCCGAGTTGACCGTGCAGTTCGGGTCACTGTTCGGATCGCACGTCACCGTCGGGTTGGGCGTCGAGTTCCCGTTGTTATTGGACCCGCTGTTCTGCGTTGTGCAGTTCTGGTTGTTGTGCCCGTGCCTGCCGCCACCCTGGGCGCAGGCCTTCTTGGCCGCCTTGGGCACGGTGCCCATCATGTTCCAGGCCTGCTGGCCAGTGGTGTCCGGGGTGGTCGTGAACAGCTGCGGCTGCTGTTCGAACGTCGCCCCCGCCATGGAGTTCCAGATCTTCGCCGGCCAGTACCCACCGAAGCCAAGGCCGCCGAGCATGGAGAGGTTTTCCTTCTGGTAATTCCCCGGGGACACGTCGAACATGCCGACCGCCAGCGCGTACTGCGTGGTGGCGCCGATGAAGAAGCCGGATATGGAATTGGTGGAGGTCCCGGTCTTGCTGATTACCATGCCGGGCGTCTCAAGCCCGTAGCTGATGTTCGGGTACGCGGTGCCGCCAGAGAAGGTCGTCGCTTCCATCGCGTACTGCACGTCCCCGGCCTGCTGCGGGGTGAGCACCTGGCTTGACGCCACCTTGGGCTGCTGCTGGGCGGCGCCCGCGCCCGGGGCCTGCCAGTACTTGATCACGTGGGCCTGGTGGTACTCGCCGTTATTGGCGAGCGTGGCGAGCATCGTGTCCTGCTCCTGGACCGTGAGCGGTGCGATGCCGAGGGCCAGGCCGACCCCGCCCTGGAACTTGGCGAAGTCCGCGCCGTTGGCACTTCCGTCCACACCGAACTGCTCCGCGACGTTGATGATGCTCTGGGTGCCGACCTTGTGCGCGAGGTCGGTGAAGCCGGTGTTCGAGGACGCCGCGAGGGCACCCTGCGTGTTGTCCGAGTAGTAGGCCGCCCCCTTGTTGATACCCGAGGTCGCCTGGCCGACCTTCTTGCCGATGAACTCGCCGCCGTCGTTCTCGACCGGCGCACTACCCGTGAGACCTTGGGCCAGGCAGTCGTTGGCTATGCTGTCCGGCGTGTACTGAGCCCCGGTGATCGGCAGCGAGTAGGCGCTCGACAGGACCGGCGCGACGCACTCGTACGGGCTCGTGTCCAGGGTGCTGGTCATGACGTTCATGTTCTGCTTCACCGCGGCGGAGAGCACGTAGGGCTTGAACGACGACCCGACCTGCTCGCGGGCCGTGGTTACCGTGTTCTCATCGCAGGCGCCGGCGCACTCGGTGGCGCTTACCTGCTGGCCCACGCCCGGGTACTCGGCGATGACCTGGCCGTTCTGCGGGTTCTGGAGCTCCGCGCCGACCAGCATCCACGGCGGGAGCGATGTCACCGAGGCGTTCCCCGTAGCGGCGATCGCGGCCGGGGTCACGGTGTTCTTGACCGCCGCGTACATCTGGACTTCCATCGGACGGCTGATCGTCGTCACGATCTTGTAGCCACCGGTGGACAGGTCCTCCTGCGAGAGGCCGTCGTAGCTGGTGAGCTCGGACTCCACCTGGCTCAAGAGGTACGGCTCCCACGGGCTCCCGGCCGGATCTGCCGGGTTGATGTTACCCGCCGTATCCGCCCGGGCCGGGTCCGCCCAGGTCAGCAGCGTGGGCAACTTCTGGGCGTTCATCTGCGCCTGGGTGATGAACCCGTCTTTCACCATGTCGGTGAGCACGTCATGCCAGCGGAACTCCAGACCCGACTTGTCGGATTCCTCCGGCAGCAGGGACGGCGCCTGGGGCATGCTCGCGAGCACGACGTCTTCAGAGAGCGTTAGCTTGGAGACCGGCACACCGAAGTACGTCTGGGCGGCGGCCTCGACGCCGTTGGCGTTGTCGCCTTCCTGGACCGTGTTCAGGTACGACTGGAGGATCCACGTCTTGGACTCGGTGTTGGCTAGCTTTTGCGCGATGAAGATCTCCTTGACCTTCCTGCTCGCCGTCTGCTCGAGTCCGAGGCCGTAGTAGTTCCTGACAAACTCCTGGGTGATCGTCGAGCCGCCGTTGAGCCCGCCGCCACCGGTCAGGTTGTGCAGCGTGGCGCGCAGGATGCCCGTGTACGAGACGCCGCCCTCGGACCAGAAGTTCTTGTCCTCGGCGGCGAGGTACGCGTTCTGCAGGTTCTCGGGGATCTGGCTGAGCGGCATGTCCTGCCGGTTGGTCGTGCCGATCGTGCCGATCGCGGTCGTGCCGTCGCTGTAGTAGACGATGCTGTTCTGGGCGGTTTCCGATGCGAGCGCGGCCGGGATCGTCGTCGTGTTGTACACGTACTCGTAGCCGCCGAAGATGACGAGCATGAAAAACGCGAACACGCCGCCGCCGACGATGGCCGCCTTCTTCACGCTCCAGTGCCGCCACCAGCCGCCCTTGCCCCTGACCCGGGGACCCCCCGGCCGGCCAGGACCTCCAGGACCGCCAATCCCGAAGGGCGCGCCGGGCCGGCCCGGCCCTCCGGGGCCGCCGCCGGGGGCGCCGGGGGCGCCGTTCCAGCCCGGGCCGCCGGGACCGACCGGGCCGCCGGGACCGTAACCACCGGGACCGCCATAGCCGCCGGGACGAGGAGGACCACCAGGACCGCCCGGGTAGACGGCCGTCGGCTGGACGCTGGCACCAAATCCGCCCGCGACGGCGGGACTGACCGCGACGGCGGGACTGACCGCGACGGCGGGACTGACCGACGTCGCGCCAATGGAAGTACCGCCCACGGTGGTCGCGTCGGGCCCAGGAGGCGCCGAAGGTCCGGAAGACGCGGGAGACGCGGGAGTGGCCGAACCAGCGCCCGGCGCGCTCTCCCAGCCCCTCCCGTCGGAGAAGTAGCTGTAGCCAGGGTTCTCGTGGGCGTCGATGGCCGAGGGGACCGCGCCCTGCACGCCGGTCTCGTAGTTCGAGTCCATGGCCGAGTCACGCCAGAAGCCGTCGTTTCCCCACCCCTCGGGGGCCGGGTACTGGCCGGCGGTCCCGCTCGGGCCCTGAGCGTTACCGCCCGTGCCCTCAGCGTCGGCGCCTAGGGCCTGGGCTCCCTGCTCGTCAGCTCCCCGCCCGCCGGCGGGCCCGAAATGCGGCCCGTCAAAGTCGTTGCTACTCACACGTCCTCGCAGTGGCTGTGAGCGCGCCCCTGGTGCCCCGACTCTGAGGGGACAATGTCGGCGCCGTCTGGGCGCGCCCGTGGCTGAAAAGGCGGAGCCAGGTCCCGCCGACCCCACACGTTACCTGCTAACGCGAGCCGCCCAGGCTCAGTTCGGACGTACCCGGCGTCCTCGCCGCGCGGGCGGTTGACCAGTACCGAGCACGTACGACGTGGCGAGATGGTTCCAGCCACAACTCTGGCAGACCTCAACCACATACACCCGGAATTCGCCGTATTCGGCAGCCATCTCCATCAATTCAGCGGTTCTCTTAACCCTTCCCGCGTACTGTCCGAGTTCGTCCCCGTACACATAGGTAACGTGGGTGACGTTAGTCTTACGGCAGATCGGGCAGCGCTCTTCGGTGGGCTCGCCGTGGTACTTGGCCGCGCGGAGCAGGTAGGGGTGCGCGTCGCAGGCATCCGACATCGTGGTGTGACCGGAGCGTACGGACGCTAGGGCGGCCCGCCGGGCAAGCGCGTAATCCACCACGGAGCGTCGAGCGGCTATGCCTGCCATGTCCCCAGTATCACCCGGGGGGCGCCGCGTCGTCCTCCGGCTGTCGCCCCGGCCGGGTGCCGCCGGTCCTGACGGCCACCGGCCGTGAGCATGCTCGCACCGACCGCCACGTGAACAGCCGGTTGCCTGGCGGGTAACAGTGGCCTATGCTGAGTGTCGCACGACCGATATATCGAACCGAGATATCGGCATGAGATATCGTCTAGATACACACAAACCCTACCCACCGGGGGGATGCCGTGGGCCGGAACCGGAGTGCCGTCCTTGAGTTCGCCGTTCTTGGGCTACTGCACCGAACGCCCATGCACGGCTACGAGCTCAGCAAGCAGCTCAACATGCTGCTCGGCACGTTCCGCGCGCTCTCCTACGGCACCCTCTACCCCTGCCTGACCAAGCTGTACGCCGAGGGCCTGATCACCAAGGAAGGTGACGAACCCGGCAGCCAGCGGCCGGCCAGGGCGCCCGGCCGGTCGAAGATCGTGTACCGGCTGTCGGCCGAGGGCAAGGAGCGGTTCCAGGACCTGCTCACCAACCCCGGCTCCGGCGCCTGGGAGGACGACGAGTTCGGCGTCCACTTCGCGTTCTTCGGCCAGACCCGGGCGGACATCCGGCTGCGGATCCTGGAGGGCAGGCGGAGCCGGCTCGAAGACCGGCTAGAAGGGCTGCGCGCGGCACTGGCGCGCACGCGCGAGCGGGTGGACAGCTACACGCTCGAACTGCAGCGGCACGGGCTCGAAGCCGTGGAGCGCGACGTCCGCTGGCTGAATGAGCTGATCGCCGAGGAACGGCGATCAGAGGCAAGCGGCGCCGGAGGCGGACCCTACCCGCCGACGGGGCCGACCGTCATAAATCCCGGAACAGATCGCGGAAGCGAGAAGGAGTCATCCTGATGGGTGCCAAGAAAGTGCGCGTAGCCATCGTGGGGGTGGGCAACTGCGCGAGCTCGCTCGTCCAGGGCCTCGAGTATTACAAGGACGCCGCCGACGACGAGCGCGTCCCTGGCCTCATGCACGTGCGGTTTGGCGAATACCACGTGTCGGACGTCGAGGTGGTCGCCGCCTTCGACGTCGACGCCAAGAAGGTTGGCCTGGACCTCAGCGAAGCGATCTTCGCCAGCGAGAACAACACGATCAAGTTCGCCGACGTGCCGCCGACCGGCGTGATCGTCCAGCGCGGGCACACGTTTGACGGCCTCGGCGAGTACTACCAGGAGATCATCACCGAGTCCGACGACGCGCCGGTCGACGTGGTCGCCGCGCTTCGTGAGGCCCGGGCGGACGTCCTCGTCTCCTACCTGCCGGTCGGCTCCGAGCAGGCGGACCGCTTCTACGCGCAGTGCGCGATCGACGCCAAGGTCGGCTTCGTCAACGCGCTGCCGGTGTTTATCGCCTCCGACCCGGTCTGGGCGAAGAAGTTCGAGGAGGCCGGCGTGCCGATCGTCGGGGACGACATCAAGTCCCAGGTCGGCGCCACGATCACGCACCGCGTGATGGCCAAGCTGTTCGAGGACCGCGGCGTCGAGCTGCTGCGCACCTACCAGCTGAACTTCGGCGGCAACATGGACTTCATGAACATGCTGGAGCGCAAGCGCCTCATGTCCAAGAAGATCTCCAAGACCCAGGCGGTCACCTCCCAGATCCCGCACGAGATGGCGAAGGCCGACGTGCACATCGGCCCGTCGGACCACGTGCCGTGGCTCGACGACCGCAAGTTCGCCTACGTCCGCCTGGAGGGCCGGTCCTTCGGTGACACGCCGCTGAACCTGGAGTACAAGCTCGAGGTCTGGGACTCGCCGAACTCGGCCGGCGTCATCATCGACGCCCTGCGCGCCTGCAAGATCGCCAAGGACCGCGGCATCGGCGGCCCGGTCATCTCGCCAAGCTCCTACTTCATGAAGTCCCCGCCGGAGCAGTTCGACGACAGCACCTGTCACGACCTCGTCGAGAAGTTCATCAAGGGCGACATCGACCGCTAGTCCTTGACTTGAGGGTTTGACCTTCGAGTCAAGACCTCAAGTCAAGACCTGTGGGCGCGGGGCTTGGGGTGCCCGGAGATTACCCGCGAGCTCCTTCGGCAGCTCGCGGGCTAATCCCCGGC
Source organism: uncultured Actinomycetota bacterium (assembly GCA_963767685.1). Taxonomy (GTDB): domain Bacteria; phylum Actinomycetota; class Actinomycetes; order Streptosporangiales; family Streptosporangiaceae; genus Trebonia. Next base: position 115,664 of record CAVYEZ010000019.1, on the reverse strand, counting down.
ACCCCGCGCCTGCTCTCAAGTTCGTGACTGAAGTCAAGATCAACGTCAAGGTCAACGTCAAGGTCAGAACTCGGGCGGCCCGAACGGGGGCGTGCTTCGCCTGGAAGGTCACCGCGTCTTCACTTGGGCGAAGCTTAGAGGTGGCTGAAGCCCGCATTAAGCTGTACGCGTGGCCGAAGGCGATCAGGCGGTGACGGAAGGCAGGCGGTCCAGGTTCGGGTCCGACCTGAGGACAGTCCTCGCTGAGCGGGACTTCCGCCAGCTTTTCGGCACCCGGCTCGTTTCGCAGACGGGGGACGGCATCATCACCGCCGCCGTCGGCACGTACGTGTTCTTCAACGCCAGCACGTTCCCGAGCCCGCTGGCCGGCGCCGCCGCGTTCGCCGTGCTTTACCTGCCGTACTCGCTGATCGGCCCGTTCGCCGGGGTGCTCATCGACCGCTGGTCGCGGCGGCAGATCCTGGTCTGGTCCGCGCCGATCCGCGGCGCGCTGGTGGTGGTGACGGCCGGGCTGATGGCCGCCAACATCCGCAGCGTGCCGCTTTACATCGCGGTGCTCTGCGTATCCGGCGTCAGCCGGTTCCTCCAGGCCTCGCTGAGCGTGGCCTTGCCGCACGTGACCCCGCCGCACAAGCTGGTTGTCGCGAACGCGGTCTCAGACACGCTCGGCGGCATGATGAGCGCGCTTGGCGGGATCGTCGCCCTCGGCATCAACGCCGCCACCGGAGACACCGAGCGCGGCGCGGCCGTGACCATGCTCGTCGGCGGCGGCTGCTACGTCGCGTCCAGCCTGGTCGCGACCATCATGCCCAAGGACCTGCTCGGTCCGGGGGAGGCGCACCGGGGCACCGGACGGCTCGCCGGCGACCTCGCCGAAGTCTGGGCGGGCCTGGTCACCGGCACCCGCTACGTGCTGAAGCGGCGCGGCCCGCGCGCTGCCCTGGGCGCGACCAGCGCGTACAGCTTCCTGTTCGGCCCGCTGTTCCTGATGTCGATCCTCCTGTACCGGAACTACTTCTACCCGGCCCACGTGACCGTAGCGGAGGGCCACGTCGGCACGCTCGCCGTGTTCTCAGCGGTCGGCTACGTCTGCGCCGCGCTGGTCACGCCACCCGCGACGCGGCACCTGTCCAAAGAGGCGTGGATCACGCTGATGCTCATCGCCGCCGGCATCGTGACCGCGGTGATCGGTGAGACGTTCAACGAGGTCGCCTACCTGGCGATCGGCTTCTTTATGTACCTGACCAGGCAGAGCGTGGCGATCTCGGCGGTCACGATCCTGCAGGAGGGCATCGCGGACGGCTTCCGCGGCCGGGTGTTCGCCTTCTACGACATGGTCTACAACGCCGCCTACGCCATCGGCGCCGCGCTGTTCGCCGCGTTCATGCCCGCGAACGGGAAGTCCACGCTGGTCGTCGGGGTGATCGCGGTCTGCTACGTGGCCTCGGCGATCATCTACTGGCTGTCCGCGCAGCGGTCACCCGCGGGCGCACCGCCAGCGGACGCCCGGTCCCCTCAGCCAGGGCCGTCAGCGGCCGGCCCCAGCCCCTCGGCCGAGGCCCAGCGCAGCAGTTCCTGAACGGCCCGCTCGCGGCCGATCATGCCCTCGGACAGCCTGAGCTCGAGCATGAAGTTCCGCGCCTGGCCGACCAGCGGCCCCGGCTTGAGCCCGAGGATCCGCATGATCTCCTCGCCGTCGAGCTCCGGCTTGATCTTGTCGAGTTCCTCCTGCTCGCGCAGCACCTCGATGCGCGCCTCGAGCGCGTCGTAGGCCGCGGCCAGGCGCGCGGCCTTCCTGGCGTTCCGCGTGGTGCAGTCCGCCCGGGTCAGCGCGTGCAGCCGGGTCAGCATGGTCGCCGGCGTCGCGCACGTACCGGCGCACCGCCGAGTCGGTCCACTCCCCGTCACCGTAGCCGTGGAACCGCAGGTGCAGCTCCACCAGCTTGGACACGTCGGCGACGATCTCCTTGGAGAACCGGAGCTCGGTCAGCCGCTTGCGCACCATCTTCGCGCCGACGACCTCGTGGTGGTGGAAGGCGACCTTGCCGCCTGGCAGCAGCGTCCTGGTGCGCGGCTTGCCGATGTCGTGCAGGATCGCCGCGAGCCGCAGCACCAGGTCGGGGCCGAGCCCGTACCTGGGCTCCAGGTCGATGGCCTGGCGCAACACGATCAGCGAGTGCGTGTAGACGTCCTTGTGCCGGTGGTGCTCGTCGACTTCCATCCGCAGCGCGGGCAACTCGGGCAGGATGACGTCGGCCACGCCGGTGCGCACCAGCAGGTCGAGTCCCGCCTCGGGCATCGACGGTCAGCATCAGCTTGGTGAGCTCGTCGGTGATCCGCTCCGCCGAGACGATCGACAGCCGCGACGCCATGCCGCGCATCGCCGACTGCACGTCGTCGGCCACCATGAAACCGAGCCTGGCGGCGAACCGGGCCGCCCGCAGGATGCGCAGCGGGTCGTCGGAGAAGGAGTCCTCCGGCCGTCCCGGTGTCCTTATTACCTTCTCCCCCAGCGCCGCGAGGCCGCCGAACGGGTCGACGAGCTCGAACGACGGCAGCCGGGCAGCCATCGCGTTGATCGTGAAGTCCCGCCGCTCCAGGTCCGCGACGAGCGAGGTGCCGTACTTCACCTCTGGCTTGCGTGACGACGCGGTCGTACGCCTCGCTCCGGTAGGTGGTGATCTCGAAGATCTCGTCGTGCTTGCGCAGGCCCACGGTGCCGAACTCGATCCCCACCGTCCAGGTCTTGTCCGCCCACGCGCGGGTGATCTCAAGTACCCGATCCGGCACCGCGTCCGTGGTCAGGTCGAGGTCCTTCGGGCGCCCGCCGAGGAACACGTCACGCACCGGCCCGCCGACGAGCGCGAGCTCGTGTCCCGCCCGGGTGAAGAGTTCGCCGAGTTCGGCCACGATGGGCGAGGTGTTGGCGCGCAGCAGGGCTGCGGCGGCCTTACGCTGGTCGGCGCTCAAGGTAGCCTTCAGGGCGACGGAGGTGGATTCTGACACGGGCATTCAGGGTATCTACCCCAACCCTTTGTAGCGAACGGCCATAACATGCAAACCGTGCGCTCCGTCCTTCGCGCCCTGGGTGCGTCGATCGCTGTCCTCCTCGCCGCTCTCGTTCCGCTGCTCGCGGGGGCGCCAGGGGCGCAGGCTGCCGAAGGGACAGTTCAGCAGCAGCGCGCTCGCCATCGCCATCACCGCGATGACGCCCACGACCGCCGGACCGAACTCCATGGTCACGGTGAGCGGGACGCTCGCCAACCATACGGGGTCGGCTGTCGGCGGCATCACGGTGCAGGCCATGACCAGCACCGAGTGGTTCCAGTACCCCGAGCAGATGACGGAGTTCACCAACGGCACCACCGCCGGCACCGCCGCCCTCCCGCTGCAGCTCAGCGGCCGGGACGCCGTACGCAGGTGACCGCCGCGGTGCCGAACGGCGCGACCGCGACCTGGAGCGTGTCGTTCCAGGCCGGCGACCTTCTACGACCAGTTCGGCGTCTTCCCCTTCAGGTGCAGGCCGCGGGCGGCACCGACACGGCTGACGCCGAGCGACGTTCCTGCCGTTCTGGCCCGGCGACAGCGCCGCCGCCAGGTCAAGGGGCTGCAGGCGGCCTGGGTATGGCCGCTTATCGACACGCCGCAGCAGGGCGCCTGCTCGCAGACGCTCAGGACGTCGGAGCTCGCCGGCTCCGTCGCTTCCGGCGGCCGCCTCTCCACCCTGCTCGACGCGGGCGCCGCCTGGGCCAAGACGGACCAGCTGACCTGGGACATCGACCCCGCGCTGCTGTCCGACGTGTCCGTGATGACGCACCCCTACTTCACGGACGGCAACGACGTCTGCTCGGAACGCTTCGCCGAGAAGCCGGAGCACGGCGGCCGAGCAGTGGCTGGCGCAGCTGCAAGACGTCCACCGCGGGCGAGCCGGCCTTCCTTTCCCCCTACGCCAACGTGGACGTGGCCGCGCTCAGCCACTCCGGTCTTGAGGGCAACATCCAGTCGGCCTACCGGCTCGGTCAAACGGTGGCCGGCCAGATACTGCCGGAGACGTTCGGGGATAACGGGCACGGGCACCGGCGACGGAGCGGTGCTCAAGGCAGCATGGCCGGCCGACGGCCTCGCCGATGCCGGGGTGCTGACCAGCCTCGCCAGCGACGGCGGCATCAACACCGTGGTGCTGAGCAGCGATGAGCTGCCGTCCGTCGTCGGCCGGGGGCGAGGACGCGCTCGCCAGGACCGTCAACGGCGTCGGCAACAGCATGTCGGTGCTGCTCGCCAACTCACAGGATCACCAGCCTGCTCGGCACGGCGTCGACGGCCAAGACCGCAGGCGAGCCAGTTCGCGCTGACGCAGGACTTCCTCGCGCAGACCGCGATGATCGCCGCCGAGGGCCGGAAACGTCGCGCGTCACTCGTCATCGCGCCGCCCACGGACTGGGACCCGACGCCTGCCGTGGCCAACGCGCTGCTCTCGATCACCAAGCAGGCACCGTGGCTGCACGTCGACCGGGCTGTCCGCGCTCGCCACGGCAAGCGGCGCGACTGCCGTCCACCACGCACGTCCCGGCGAAGCGGGTGAGCGGCGCCGAGCTCAGCGAGACCTACCTTGACGAAGTCGCCACGGTCGCAGACGAACGTCTCCTTGTTCAAGGACCTGCTGTACCAGCCGCCCGCCCGGCAGGTCAACCAGCTGGACGGCGCGGTAGCCACCCTCGAGTCCTCTGCCTGGCGCGGCCGCGGGTCCTACGGCGGCTCGGTCGCGACGGGCCAGCTCGCTCGGTTACCTGTCGAGTCCAGGAGAACAAGGTGCAGATGATCGCCAGCAAGAAGCTCCTGCTTGCCGGGCAGTCGGGCGAGACCCCGGTGTCCGTGCAGAACGGCCTTGGCGAGCCGATCCAGGTTCAGGTGATGGCCACCACGCCACGCGGGAAGCGACCTACGGTGGGTGGCTCCGACGGGATGCTCATGGTGCCGGCGCACGGGTCGAACACCATCAAGATGTCGGTGCACTCATCCACGATCGGAACCACCACGGTGCAGCTACAGTTGGTGACACAGGACGGGTCGCCGCTGAGCTGGACCGCACAGCCACTGAGCGTCGAGGTGACGCGGTTCGGGCGGTTGCTGCTTATCATTATCGGCGGTGCGCTGGGTATCCTCGTGCTGACGTCGGCCTACCGGTTGCGCCGCAAGCGGCTCGCTGGCGCCAGGAGCGGTGGCAGTGCCGACGAGACGGCTGAGGGTGGAGGCACCGGATGACAAGGCCGACGATGCCCCCCGGCCCGCCTTACCCAGAAGACAATGACCCCCAGGAGGCCGGCCAGCCCCGGTTCACGCCGCGCCAGTCGGGTCCGCAGCCGCCTTACGAGCCACCTACCTACCAGGGGCCGCCGCCTTACGACGCGCCGCCGCCGCCCGCTCCCCCCGGCCCGCACCAGGCATCGTCCGGCTATGACCCGTACCCGCCGCCGCCGCCGGCCGCCAGGGCCGCCGACGACCGGGCCGTCGTTTACGCCGCACCCGCCCGGCGGAGAAGAGCGGCAAGGGCCGAAGCACGGGCGGACCGGGACGGGCGGCCGCGCCCGACGTTCACGCCCGCGCGAAGGGTACGTGCCGCCCGCGGACCGGGACGCGCCCCGCCCCGATGCCGACGGCGTTCCTGCCGCCGGTGCCCGCGGGCTACCCGCAGCCTTCATTCCAGCCGTTCGACTACCCGGAGGCACCGCCGCGGCCCGCGCCGCGGTTCGTGCCCTCCGATCGCGGCGGACAAGCCGACCGCGCGCCAGGCCGACCTCCAGGACAACCGCACCCGGGTCCTCGAGCCCGACGCCGGCGCGGTGCGGGCGACCGGGCCGCAGCGGGCCGCCGAGACCACCTCGCCCAACCTGGCCAGGTCGAGCAAGGTGATGGCGCTCGGCACGATCGCGTCCAGGGGCACCGGGTTCCTGCGCACGCTCGTGCTGGTGATCGCACTCGGCCAGGGCACGCTCGCCGACGCGTACAACAACTCCAACACGCTGCCGAACACCGTGTACTACCTGATGCTCGGCGGCATCTTCACCTCGGTCGTGGTCCCGATGCTGGTCCGCGCGGCCAAGGAGGACCCGGACCGGGGCGAGGGGTACGCGCAGCGGATCTACTCGCTCGGCGTGATATCCCTGCTCGCTCATCACCCTGGTGGCCACGCTGCTCGCCGGGCCGATCGTCGACCTGTACGGCAGCAACATCTCGGACCCCCGCGAGCACCAGGTCATGGTGGAGTTCGCCTACTTCTTCATCCCGCAGATCTTCTTCTACGGGATGGACTCGCTGCTCGGCGCGATACTCAACGTGCGCGGCCGGTTCGGCGCCCAACATGTGGACGCCGGTCATCAACAACGTCGTGGTCGATCCTGGTCGCCCTGCTGTACTGGGCGACCGACCACAGCACCTCGGCCGACACCGTCTCCAGCCTTCGGCCTCAACCTGCTCGGGATCGGCACCACGCTCGGCATCGTGATCCAGTCGGTCTGCCTCTTCCCCATCATGTGGCGCGCCGGGTTCAGCATGCGGCTGACCTTCGACTTCCGCCGCTCGGAGATCTCCGAGATCGGCCGGATGTCCGGCTGGATGTTCGGCTACGTGGCGACCCAGTGGCTCGGCAACCTGGTCGCGCAGCGGGTGGCGAACTCGGCCGCGAACTCGGCCGCGCACCTGAACCCGCCCGTCACGCGGCGTCGGCTTCTCCGCCTGGTCCTACGCCTACCAGCTCTTCCAGTTGCCTTACGCGATCGTCGGCATCTCGGTCATCAGCGCGCTGCTGCCCCGGATGAGCGGGCACGCGACCGACCGGCGGTACTCGCTGGTGCGCGACGACTTCTCCAAGGGCGTGCGGATCGCGTCGGTCATCGTCGTGCCCGCGGCGGTCTTCCTCGGGGTGCTCGGCGCGCCGCTGGCCGAGTTCCTGTTCGCCCACGGGCGCACGACGACGGACGAGGCCAGGTACATCGGCGAGGTGTTCGGCGCGTTCTCGATCGGGCTCGTGCCGTTCATGTTCACCCAGCTGCAGCTGCGGGTGTTCTACTCCTTCAGGGAGAACAGGACCCCCGCGATCCTCGGCATGGTCATGCTCATCGTCGGCGTGATCGGCTACCTGGTCGCGCTGCAGGTGCTGCCGCCCACCAGGACCGTGGTCGGCCTCGCCTTCGCCTACGACCTGGTGACCGTGTCCGGCGCGATCCTGGCCTGGCCGCTGCTGCTGCGCCGGGTCGGCTCGCTTGACGGCTGGCGGATCACCAGGTCGCTCGTGCGCATGTTCCTCGCCACCGTGCCCGGCCTGCTCTTCGCCCTTGTGGTCATGGCGGCCGTGGGCTCGTTCATGCACCAGGGACCCCTTTACGGGCTGGTCACCACCGTGGTCGGCGGTGGCGGCGCCCTGCTGCTCTACGCGCTCTGCTCGCGACTGCTCGGCATCGAGGAGTTCCGCACCCTGATGCGGTCCGTCGCTCGGCCGGTTCAGGTAGACCCGTGGCCGAGCTCGATCGGGGATGACTAGCCGATGACGTCTTGTCAAACATCTCGGTCCATCGCGGCAAGACTCGCCGATACTTGGCGTGTCCAGGTGTGCGACATTGGCAGTATTCGCATATAACGGTAAGGCGCCTGTCGGGTGCCTTGCGCTTGGTCGCCGGGTCTCGGCGAACGGCGGACACTAGCATGGGACGGTGGTCGTGGGATACCAGGGGCTGGAAGGAGGCCGAGAGCCGGCCCTGCTCTTGACGCTGACGTATGAGCACGTACACCTCTGAACCAGGAACACGGCTAGCCGGACGGTACCGGCTCGTGGACCAGATGGTCACCGGCAATGGCTGGACCCTGTGGAAGGCCATCGACGAGACGCTCGCGCGTCCCGTCTCCGTCCTGACGTTCGCACCCGGTTTCCCGCGAATCCCGCAGGTTGTCACCGCCGCCCGGGCGGCCAGCAGGCTGACCGACCCGCGGATGGCCCAGGTCTTCGACGTCGAGGACGGCGGCGGACAGGCCTACATCGTGCTCGAGTGGGTGGGCGGCGATTCGCTCACCGAGATACTTGAGGCCAGCGGACCGCTCGACTCGGCCCGCGCGTGCTCCCTGATCTGCGACGCGTCCCGGGCGGTCGCGGGCGCGCACGCACTCGGGCAGGCGCACCTGCGGCTGACCCCGGACTCGCTGCGCTGGACCCGCGGCAGCGGCATCAAGATCACTGGGCTGGGCATCGACGCCGCGCTGGCCGGCGACGGCCTGACCGGCGACGCCGCCCGCGACCCGTCGATCGCGGACACCACCGCGCTGGCGGCGCTGCTCTACGCGGCGCTGACTGGCTACTGGCCCGGCGAGGAGCCGACCCGGCTGCCCGCGGCCCCCTTCTCCGACGGTGTGGTCTGCCGCGCCCCGCCAGGTATCCGCCGACGTCTCCTCCGCCATCGACAGCGTCATCACCCGGGCGCTGCTGCAGCGGCCGACCAGGCAGGGGGCGCCGATCCAGTCGCCCGCGGAATTCGCCGACGCGCTCGCCGCGGTGGCACCGCCCGCGCCGCTGCCCGAGCCTGCTCCCCCGGCGCCCGCCGGCTACCAGGGGCGGGGCGGCTACGACGCTACGCGGCGGGTACGGTCCCGACCCGAACAACCCGGACTCCTGGGCGGCACCCGGGCCAAGCGGCACCGCGCCCTACCAGTCGCCGTCACCGCAGTACCCCGCGGGCGGGTACGGCGGAGCCCAGTACACCGGCGCGCAGTACTCGGCGGCCGGCTACCAGGGCGAGAAGCGCGGCGCCAGCCGGGTCATGCTGACCGTCGTCGTCGTGCTCGTGCTCGTCGTGGCCGCGGTGCTCGTGTGGGCCGTCGGCTTCCGCAAGTCCCCCTCGTCGACCGCCGACGCCGGCGGGCAGCCGACCACCTCGGCGTCGGCGTCGGCGGGCGGCACCGTCCTCACGCCCGCGTCGGACAGCACATTCAACATCCTGGGCTCGGACAGCGAGGACGCTTCGGAAGCGAAGAACGCGATCGACGGCTCGGCGAGCACGTTCTGGGGCACCGACACGTACCAGAATCACGCGGACTTCGGAAACCTGAAGGCGGGCACCGGATTGCTCATTGACATGGGCAAGACGGTCCAGCTGAGCAAGGTCGAGGTATCGGTCGGAAGCATCTGCTGCACGACCGCCGAGATCTACCTCGGGAACTCCGCCGCGCTGTCCAAGACCGCGCTGAACAACTTCACCCTGGTCGGCCAGAAGGCCACCGGCACCGGGGTCCTGTCCTATCCGGTTTCCTCCAAGGCCACCGGGCGGTACGTGCTGATCTGGATCACCGGCAACCTGCCGGCCGACCCGGATCAACCCGGGCAGTACCAGGGCCGGATCTACAACGTCGCGGTGCGCGGCAGCGTCGTCTCAGGAAACTCCTGACGGCGGCGGGGTATGTCGGGCCCGGCTCCCGGCGAGCCATCAGACGCTGCCTTGCTCCGTCGGCACGCCGACGGCGACACCGACGCGTTCGGCCTGCTGTTCAGGCGGCATAAGGACCGGCTGTGGGCGGTGGCACTGCGCATTACCTGCGACCCGGACGACGCGGCGGACGCGCTGCAGGAGGCGATGATCTCGGCCTTCCGCCGGGCGGGCGATTTCCGGGCCGAGGCCGCGGTGACGACCTGGCTGCACCGGATCGTGGTCAACGCCTCGCTCGACCTGCTGCGTCGCCGCTCGGCGCGGTCCGTCGGCTGGTCGGGCGACCCCGATGACCTGCCGGTGCCGGAGCCTCGGCCGGGGGTAGACAGCGCCGCGAGCACGGACTCCCGGCTCGATGTGGACGCCGCGATGCGGACCCTGCCGCCGCCGCAGCGGGCGGCGCTCGTCCTGGTGGACATGCTCGGCTTCGGCGTCGCCGATGCCGCGGCGGTCCTCGGCGTCTCCGAGGGCACGGTGAAGAGCCGGTGCGCGCGCGGCCGGGCGCGGTTGCTGCCCCACCTTGCGCACCTGCGCGGCGATTATCCGGCGGAACGGAACCGGCCGGTCTCCGACGGCGTCCCATCTGAACAGGGAGGAGGCGCATGAGCGGGCACTGGCCCCCGGAGTGGGACGACCCAGAAGAGGAAGAGGCATTCCCCGGACCGGCCGGGCAATCGGATGCAACCGTGCTTGCCGAAAACAGGGAAGCACAGTTGTCCGAGGTCACCGCGTACCTGGCCTCCGTTCCGGTTCCCGCCCTGCCGGACGCGGTCGAGTCGCGGATCAGCGCGGCGCTCACGGCGGAGGCCGCCGCGCGCCCCCGTCTCCCCGTGCCCCTTCCCGCCGCACCCGGGCGGGCCCGCGGGCGACGGCGCCGGGCCGGCGGCCATCGACGCCCGGGCGACGGCCGCCGGCGCCGTGACTTCCTGCGGCGGCCGGTCGTCAACGTCGGCTTGCTCGTCGTCTGCCTGGGCCTGGCCGGGGTGGGGTTCGCGCTGGCGCAGGGCAGTGGCCAGGAGTCGTTTTCTTCTAGCGTGGCCGCCGGGCCGGCGGCCGTGCCGAGCGCGACGGCGAGCGCCGCGGGATCGAGTGCCGCCGGGACGGGCGCAACGTCCTCAAGCGCAAGCTCGGCCTCGGGGGCAGTTGAGGCTGGACCCCGGGCGTCGTCCGCGGCCGCGCCCGACGCCGGCTCGGCGACGTTCTCGGTCACCGCCAGCGGTACCAAGTACGAGCGGGCAACCCTGGCCGAGCAGGTGCGCGCTCGGGCCGCGGGCGGTCCCGCCTCTCTTGGGTCGGCCACATTGAGTGCGGACCTGCGCGGGTGCGTGCTGCACTTGACGGGCGGCGCGGCGCCCCGGCTGGTCGACCGGGCCACGTACCAGGGGGAGCCCGCGTACGTCATTGCCAGCTCGACGCGCGTGTGGGTGGTGGGACTCGGTTGTACCGCGGCCAAAACAGAACTCGTCGTGTCGGTGGCGCTGGCCGGCTTACCCGGGAATCTCCGCGCCCTAGTATCGGTTGAGCAGTAAGCATTCCGAGGAGGCGCCTTCAGTGACCGACGTACGTGACGTCATCATCATTGGTTCTGGCCCGGCGGGGTATACCGCGGCCATTTACACGGCCAGGGCCAAGCTTGAGCCACTCGTCTTCGAGGGGTCGGTGACCGCCGGCGGTGCGCTGATGCAGACCACCGACGTGGAGAACTTCCCCGGTTTCCCCGACGGGATCATGGGCCCGGAGCTGATGGACTCCCTGCGCAAGCAGGCGGAGCGGTTCGGTGCCGAACTGGTGTCCGATGACGTGGTCGCGGTGGACCTGACCGCCTCGCCGAAGGTTGTGAAGACCGAGACCGAGACCTACCTGGCCAAGGCCGTGATCATCGCCACCGGGTCTAAGTACAAGGAGCTCGGGGTTCCCGGCGAGAAGCTCCTGTCCGGGCACGGGGTGTCCTGGTGCGCGACCTGCGACGGGTTCTTCTTCCGGGAGCAGGACATCGCGGTGATCGGCGGCGGCGACTCGGCCCTGGAAGAGGCGCTGTTCCTCACCCGGTTCGGCAAGACCGTGACCCTCGTGCACCGGCGCGACAAGCTGCGGGCGTCGAAGATCATGCAGGAGCGGGCGTTCGCCAACCCGAAGATCAAGTTCCAGTGGGACAGCGACGTCGTCTCGATGGAAGGCGAAGGGAAGGTCTCCGGGCTGCGGGTGCGCAACGTGCACACCGGCGAAGAGACCGTGCTTCCGGTCGGCGGCGTTTTCATCGCGATCGGCCACCACCCGCGCAGCGAGCTGTTCGCCGGCCAGTTGCCCATCAACCCGGAGGGCTACCTGGAGGTCGAGGGCCGGTCCACCCGGACCGCGATCGAAGGCGTCTTCGCCTGCGGCGACGTGGTCGACCACGTTTACCGGCAGGCGATCACCGCGGCGGGCACGGGCTGTTCCGCCGCGATCGACGCGGAGCGCTGGCTGGCGGAGCACGAGTAACAAACTAGAAATCCAACAGGGAGGGTGGTCACCACCATGGGTACGACCAGGGCCGTCACCGACGCGACCTTCGAGGCCGAGGTTCTCAAGAGCAGCAAGCCGGTCATCGTGGACTACTGGGCCGAGTGGTGTGGCCCGTGCCGGATGATCGCGCCAGTCCTCGAGGAGATCGCGGCCGAGCACGCGGACAAGATCGACGTGGTCAAGCTGAACGTCGACGAGAACCCCGCGATCGCGCAGCGGTACTCGATTCTCGCGATCCCGACGCTGAATGTGTTTCAGAACGGTGAGGTCGTGAAGCAGATTAAGGGTGCTAAGCCTAAGGCGGCTTTGCTTAAGGACCTGGCTGAGTTCATCTGAGCTTGCTCTTGTTCCTGTAACGGGTCGCGGTGAGGCGAGGGGATCGCCGCGCGCTCGTCGGTCCGGCCCAATAAAACCGATTGGGCCGTCCCGAAGGCGCGCGGCTCACCCCGTTCGCCTCACCGCTTCTCATTTCGGCTGACGGTGGCTTAGGTAGTCCGTCGGGTGCTCGTACACGCGGCAGTCGGGTTCTCACCCGGCTGCCGCTTCTGTTTGCGGCCCAGTCATGGCTCTCGCCTTCGGCGTTCACGCTGACGCTTGGCCAGGCCCAGTAATTACTGTCGCCTTCGGCGTTCACGCTGACGCTTGGCCGATAGGGGTGACGCAGGTTGCTACCGCGCTGCCACGACGCGTTGAGGGTGGGTATCGAACTCCTGTACTAGTGATGCGTGCCTGTGATTGACTGGGTGCATGGAGAACTCGCGGTTTCTTGCTTGTCTTGAGGCGGACTATCGGCGGATCCGGGAGGTTGTGCCTGGGCATCTGGAGGGGCGGGTGCCTACCTGTCCTGACTGGACGGTCGCGGATCTGACGCGGCATGTCGGTCAGGTGTACCTGCATAAGGTCGAGTGCATTCGGTCGGGGGGCGAGGTCGAGACCGACTGGCCGCCGGCCGGGCTTAAGGATGAAGAGCCGCTCGAGCTGCTCGACCGGGCCTACGGTGAGCTCGTCGCTGAGCTCACCACGCGGGACCCGGCCGGGCTCGGCGGGACCTGGTACCCGCCGGACCCGACGGTCGGGTTCTGGTTCCGGCGGATGGCGCAGGAGAGCGTGATTCACCGGATCGACGCCGAGCTCGGGGCGGGTGCCGCCATCGCGCCGGTGCCCGACGACCTCGCCGTGGACGGGGTCGACGAGCTGCTCAAGGTCTTCGTCGGCTACAGCGTCGAGGCCTGGGGCGACTACTTCACCGAGGCGCTGGCCAACTCACCCGGCCGGGTCTACCAGATCGGGACGGCGGCCACGGCCGACACGCCCGGCGTGGGCTGGGTCGTCCGGACGTCCCCCGGCACCTTCACGGTCGAGGGCGGGCCGGGAGAGGAACCCGCGGACGACCCCGCGCCCGACGTTACGATCGCCGGCCTCCCGACGGACATGCTGCGCTGGGCCTGGAACCGTGAGACTCCCGGCGAGCCGAGCCGGGTGACGTTCGAGGGGAGCGAAGCGGCGCTCGCCGAGTTCGGCCGCTGCGTCGTTATCGCGACCCAGTAAATTCGCTCGGCCGCTCACCACCGCCGGGGCCGGGGCCGGGCGGAGGACCCGTTCCGGTGTCATGGAACCGAGAAGGCGCTCAAGCGCGACTTCCACGTCCTCGCGCCAGCTGAGCGTTGACCGCAGTTCCATGCGCAGCCTCGGGTGGTGGTGATGCGGCCGGACCGTCTTGAAGCCGACGGCGAGCAGGTAGTCAACCGGCAGAACGCAGGCCGGCGCGGTCCACTGCTTGTCCCCGAAGGCCTCGATCGCCCGGACGCCGCGCCGGGTGAGATCCTTCGCCATCCCCTGAATGAGCATGCGACCGAGCCCCCCGCCAGAGAACTCGCTGAGCACCCGGGCCGTCATGAGGAGAACGGCGTCGGCACTGACCGGGCTCGTGGGAAAGGCGACGGACCGGGGCACGTATTGTGGGGGAGCGAATAGTACGTATGCGGCGGGCACCCCATCGACATAGAGAAGCTTTCCGCAACTACCCCATTCGAGGAGCACCGAGGAGATCCACGACTCCTTTTCCAGCCCTGGGTCCGATGCCTCGGCGCGAGACTTGCTGATCGGATCGAGTTCCCAGAAAACGCAAGAACGGCAACTCGGCGGAAGGTCACCGAGATTATCTAGCGTGATGTTGACAAGTCGGCGTGACATCCCGTTGTGTTCCCCGATCAGGTCAGCGTGAAGTAGCCACTATTTTGGCATGGTACCCCGCCGACGGCAGGGAATGCTGTGACCCGTGATCTAGAAATATTTACTTGGAGGACCCGATGACCGGGGCGGCACCACGGAAGAGCTTTGGCAGCGATAACCACGCGGGGACCCATCCGGCCGTCATGCGCGCCATCGTCGAGGCGAATACCGGGGACGCCGTTCCCTACGGCGGTGACCCGTGGACGGAGACGGCGGTGGCCGAGATCCGCCGTTTGGCCGGCGCCCGGGGAGACGTGTACCTAGTCCTCAACGGCAGCGGCGCCAACGTGCTCGGCCTGGATCTCCTCCTCGCCCGGCACGAGGCGGTTATCTGTGCGGAGTCCGCGCACATCAACACCGACGAGTGCGGCGCAGCGGAGCGCGTCCTCGGGACCAAGCTCCTCACCGTGCCCGCACCGGACGGGAAGCTCACCCCGGAGCTCATCGGCACCCGGCTCTCGGGGCGCGGGGACGAGCACTTCGCGCAGCCCGGTGTCGTCGCCGTCACGCAGTCGACGGAGTTCGGCACCTGCTACTCACTGAACGAGCTGCGGGGCATCAAGGAGTTCTGCGCGGCCAACGGGCTGCGCGTGTTCCTGGACGGAGCCCGCCTCGCCAACGCCGCCGCCTACCTGGGATGCACGCTCGCCGACTTGGCGGCCAACGCGGACGTGCTCAGCTTCGGCGCCACCAAGAACGGCGCGATGGGCGCCGAAGCGGTCATTGTCATGCAGGCGGCGTACAACGCCAGTGCCCGCTATCTCCGCAAGCAGCACGGGCAGCTTTCCTCGAAGATGCGCTTTCTCGGCGCGCAGTTCAATGCCCTTCTGGCCGATGACCTCTGGCTGGAGAACGCCGGGCAGGCGAACGCGATGGCCGATCGACTGGCGTCCGGGCTCGTGTCGATCCCCGGTGTCGACCTCGCTTACCCCGTCCAGTCCGACGCGGTGTTCGCCCGCCTTAGCCCCGGCCACATCGCCGAGTTGCAGCGCGACTGGACCTTTCACGTGTGGGACGAGTCCGCGTCGATCGTGCGCTGGATGACCGCTTTCGACACGCGGGAGGGTGACGTCGACGCGTTCCTGGCCGACATCGCCGCCGCGTCCGGTGCGGTCCGGGCCTAGCCGTCCGCACCGGACGCGCCTGGTTTCACGTGAAACAGGAACAGGCGAGAGGAATCCTCCGGCTGTTTCACGTGAAACCAGCGCGGTGAAGTCACCCAACCGGTGCCTGGTTGCCGTTAAATTGGAGAGGCGGCAAAGAGGTCCGTCGAACCTTGTGCGGCCTTCTCGGCACACCAGGCACGCACACCGAGCGCGGTAAATAGGAGAACCAGTGGCGCAGCAACGGCGAGGGCTCGGCAAGGGTCTCGGAGCACTGATCCCGGAGGCACCTCGCACCGGCACCGCAACGCTCTCCGGTGCGGCAGCGGGCTCGCCGGTTTCCGTGGACGTCATCCGCTCGGAGCGGCCGGCCGACGGTTCAGCCGCGGCTCGCGATGCATCCGACACGGGACTGCGCCAGGTCGCGGGCGCGTACTTCGAGGAAGTAGCGGTCGGCTCGATCACGCCGAATCCGCGCCAGCCGCGCCGGACGTTTGACGAGGAAGCGCTCGAAGAACTGGCCGCCTCGATCACCGAGGTCGGCCTGCTGCAGCCGGTGGTGGTCAGAAAACTCGGCGAGGGAAAGTACGAACTCGTCATGGGCGAGCGCCGCTGGCGCGCGTCCCAGCAGGCCGGACTGGACTACATTCCGGCGATCGTGCGCGAGACGCCCGACACCGACATGCTGCGCGACGCGCTGCTCGAGAACCTGCACCGGCAGCAACTCGACCCCCTCGAAGAGGCCGCCGCTTATCAGCAGCTGCTCGACGACTTCGGTGCGACGCACGACCAGCTCGCGCAGAAGGTCGGCCGGTCCCGCCCGCACATCAGCAACACGCTCCGGCTGCTGAACCTGCCGCCCGCCGTGCAGAAGCGGGTCGCGGCCGGCGTGATCAGCGCCGGGCACGCCCGCGCGCTGCTCTCCCTCGACGACCCCCTAGCCCAGCAGCGGCTCGCCGACCGCATCGTGGCCGAAGGACTATCCGTCCGCTCGGTGGAGGAGATCGTCACCTTCCGGGACGACAAGCCGGAGAAGCAGGCCAGGAAGCCGACGGCCGCGAAGCCGGTCGCTCCCGCGCTCCGTCACCTGTCCGACCGGCTCTCCGATCTCTTCGAGACCCGCGTCAAGGTGGAGATGGGCCAGCGGAAGGGAAAGATCACCGTCGAGTTCGCCACGATCGACGACCTTGAGCGCATCGTCAAGGCGATGTCCCCCGACGGCATCTCCACCAGGCGGCCCGCCGACTAACGCACGGATCCTGACGCACGGGCTCCTGACGCACGGGGCCACGCTACGCCGACTAGAAGTGTCAACGCCGACCTGTAGTCAAGCGACTACAGGTCGGCGGCGCGGTGGGCAAGCTCGCGCGCGGCCTCCGCGTAGGCGACGGCGCCGGAGGACGCAGGGTCGTACGTGATGACGGACTGGCCGTAGCTCGGCGCCTCGGAGACGCGGACCGAGCGCGGGATGATCGACTGCAGGACGACGTCGCCGAAGTGCGAACGCACGTCCTCGGCGACCTGCGTCGCGAGCCGGGTCCGGCCGTCGTACATGGTCAGCAGGATCGTGGAGATGCGCAGCGTGGCGTTGAGGTGGGCGCGCACCAGCTCGACGGTCCGCAGGAGCTGCTCGAGGCCCTCGAGGGCGTAGTACTCGCACTGAATCGGGATCAGCACCTCATCGGCCGCGACCAGCGCGTTGACCGTCAGCAGACCGAGCGACGGCGGGCAGTCGATCAGCACGTAGTCGAACTGTGTCCGGTCGAGCTGGTCGAGCGAGCGCGACAGCCGCGATTCGCGCGCGACGAGCGGCACCAGTTCGATCTCGGCGCCGGCCAGGTCGATCGTGGCCGGGGCGCAGTAAAGACCGGGCATGCCCTCCACCTCGGTCACTACCTCCGGCAGCGGGCGCTCGTCGACGAGCGCGTTGTACACGGACTCGATGCCGACGTGGTGATCGACGTCAAGCGCGGTCGAGGCGTTCCCCTGCGGGTCCAGGTCCACCACGAGCACCCGGTTGCCGTGCTGTGAGAGGCTCGCCGCCAGGTTCACCGCGGTCGTCGTCTTGCCGACGCCACCCTTTTGGTTGGCGATAGTCATGATTCGGCACCGCTTGGGACGCGGCCAGGCCTCCCGCTTGGCCGCGCCACGGACGCCAACGGCCGCCTCGGCCTGGCGTGCGATGGGCGTGTCGCCCGCGGTCGTTGGTGCGTCCGGTACCACGACGGGCGCGTCCTGCCCGGTCGGTTGCGGCGACATTTGGTCTCCTCTAGTCGGTGTTCCACGTGAAACCGCCGCCGCCAGCGCGTTTCTTACCCGGCCCGACCCAGGAAGCGACAGATCCTCTTGTTCGTTCACCGACGTACCTCTCGAGACCTGCTCAGGGGATTGAGAAGAAAGCCCAAGCCGTGCTCCGGGCCATCCCAGCCCGGTCACACCTGGCATTAGCACCGTTCCCCCGTCAGGCCACCCCACGCCGGCTGCGCTGAGCACCTGCTCGCTCCTCTCGGCCGTGTCCTCCCATAACGACACGGACAACCGTGGTCGCCATTATGACCCTACCGTGACCGGCTTGCAGAACCTCCGCACTCCGCACCCCAAGTCGGGAAAGAGCGGGCCGGGCGGCCGCGATTTCCTCCGCCGCCGACTGGCCCTTGATCGCGAGCAGCTCGCCGCCGGGACGGAGCAACGGTGCGGCCCAGCCGACCAGCCGACCCAGTGGCGCGACGGCCCGAGCCGTGGCGACGTCGGCCTTGAGGTTACCGGTCGCCTTCTCTTCCGCCCGGGCGCGCAGCACGGTCGCGTTGGACAACCCGAGCTCCGCGACACACTCCTCAAGGAAGACCGACCGGCGCAGCAATGGCTCCAGCAGGATGACCCGAAGCGACGGGCGCAGCATCGCGAGCACGACGCCCGGCAATCCCGCCCCCGAGCCGATGTCGACGATCACCCCCCGCTCCGGCAGCAGCTCTGCTACCACCGCGCAGTTAACGAGGTGCCTGTCCCACAGCCGCTCGGTCTCGCGCGGCCCGATCAGGCCGCGCGTGACTCCATCGGTAGCCAGCAGCTCCGCGTACCGACGGGCCTGATCAATCGCGTCCCCGAAGACGTCGGCGGCCTCGGGGGTGACCTCCACCTCAGCCGACCGGGAAGACCACCACGCGCCGGTTCGGCTCCTCGCCCTCCGACTCGCTCCGCAGCCCGGCGAGCGCGACAGCATCGTGGATGATCTTCCGCTCGAACGGGGACATGGCCCGCAGCTTCTTGGGCTCGCCGCTCTCCGACACCTCCGCGGCCACGGTGCGGCCAAGCTCGGCCAGCTCGGTCCGGCGCTGCGCACGGAAGCCGCCGACGTCGAGCATGAGCCGGGCCCGGCTGCCGGTCCTCCGGTGCACCGCGAGCCGGGTCAGCTCCTGCAGCGCCTCGAGCACCTCGCCGTCGTCGCCGACCAGCTCGTCGAGCGTGGCACCGACGACCGACACGACGGCCCGGTCGCCCTCCACGTCCATGTCGATGTCACCGTCGAGGTCCGCGATGTCGAGGAGGCCCTCGATGTAGTCGGCGGCGATCTCGCCCTCCTCTTCGAGAGAGCTCAGGTCGTCCTCGTCGCCGTCCTCATCGTCATCATCTTCTTCGGCGTCGTCCTCGTCGACCGCGTCGTCCAGGTCGTCATCCGCTTCTTCGACGAGGTCCTCGCCGTCGGCCACGCTGCTCAGCTCCTGCTCCTGATCTACCATCGTGCCGAACCCCTCACCGGGACCAACCCCCACAGCCGCTCACCTCTTGCCCGTGTTGCCGCGCTTACTGCGTGTCTGCCGGACCGGCTGCTGCCGGACGACCTTGGTCGGCTGAGCGACAGGAACATCATCCTGTGGCTCCTCCTTCTTACCGAACCGCCGCAGCAGCCCCGAGCCGTTCGCGGCCGCGCCGTTGGCCGCCGCGCCGTTCGCGTTCGCCTTCGCGGCGGGAGGCGCACTCGCGGCCGTCGCGCCGGACGTCCCGCTCTTGGCCGCCGGCTTGCTCGCACTCGTCGACTTCGTTCCCGTCTTGGCGGCAGTGCCGGCCTTAGGTGCGGTGCCGGCGGTCTTGGCGGAAGTGGATCCCGTCTTGGCTGTGGTGCCGGAAGCGTTCTTGGCAGCGCCCGAGTTCCCCGACGCCGCCTGCGTCGCAGACGCACCTACCGTAGCGCTCCCCACCACCGGAAGGCTACGGAACAGGAAGTGCTGCTGTCCCAGCGTCCAGATGTTCGTGGTGACCCAGTACAGGACGAGGCCGAACTGCCAGTACAGACCAGTCAGCGCGAAGAACGGCGCGATGTACATCATGTTCTTCGACATGGCCTGGGCGGCGGCCGCACCCGGCTGGTCCGGGTCAGGCTGCGTCGGGTTCATCATGCCGCGCTTCTGGCTCTGCCGCATGGTCATGAACGTGGTGCCGGCGCTGATCAGCACGAACACGACGATAAGGAGCCTGGACGTCAGCGACTCGCCCGCGGCCGGGTGCAGGAACTGGTCGTAAAGCGCGATGCCGAAGATGCGCGCCTGGCGCGCGCTCTCCACCACGGGAACCGTGAGCCCGTAGGACGGGGTGTGCCCCGGCGTCCAGTCGGCGATCGCCTTGAGGACGTTGAACAGCGACCAGAAGACCGGCAACTGCGCGAGCAGCGGGAGACAGCCGCCCAGCGGGTTGATGCCGTTCTCCTTGTAGAACTTCATCGTCTCTTCGTTGAGCCGCTGCTTGTCGTTCTTGTACTTCTTGCGCAGCTCCGCGAGCTGCGGCATGTGCGACTGCATCTTCTGCATGGAGTTCCGCTGCTTGATGAACAGCGGGACCATGATGAGGCGCATCAGCACCACGAGGATGACGATGGACAGGGCCCAGGTCAAGCCGCTCGACGCACCGAACAGGTGCGAGAGTCCCGCATGGATCTGCATCATCACCCACGCGACCGCATCGAACAGCGGATTGAGGATGCTCACAGGACTACTCCTTGGGGCCGGGGAGGCACGGGGTCGTATCCACCGGGATTGAAGGGATGGCAACGGGCAAGCCTACGCACGGCCAGCCACAGTCCCCGTACCGCCCCATGCGTGCGAAGTGCCTCAAGCGCGTACTCGCTGCAGGACGGGTAAAACCGGCAAACCGGGGGGAGAAGGGGGCTGATGAAGCGACGGTAGCCAACGACGGGAACGATGAATAGCCGTGCCGCCAACGTCGGCACGGCTTTGTCTGCCGAGCTCATCTCCGATGCGCTCATTGCTGGCGCGCCCCAACCTGCCGCCGCTGCAGTCGTTCAAGGACCAGGTCAAGATCGGCGGCTAGATCCGCCTGGCGTGCGCCAGCGGCTGCCGGATGTGCACGCAACACGAGCAAGCTGCCCCCGGGAAGCGCGGCAACGCGCCCGCGCATCAGTTCCCGGAGCCGCCGCTTTACCCGGTTGCGAACCACCGCCGAGCCAACCGCACGGCTGACTACCAAGCCTACCTTCGGCTCGGTGTCCTCGGGTACCGCACCGGCGGTCAGCAACAGGTGTCCGGACAGGGTCGCGCCACCGGCCCGCCGTCCCGAGCGCATCGTGCGCTTGAACTCTTCCGGGCTCCTCATCCGCGATTGCTGCGGCAGCACGACCCAGTGTCAGCCCTCGGCCACTAGGCGGAAATCTGCTCGCGGCCCTTGCGGCGGCGGGCGGCAAGGACGGCGCGGCCGGCCCGGGTGCGCATCCGCTCACGGAAGCCGTGCACCTTCGCCCGCCGACGGTTGTTCGGCTGGAACGTACGCTTGCTCACTGGAACTCCAGGTCGTTGGGGAATACTGTGCTCAATCAAGGGCAGACATGTCGGGCACGGGTTCCCAAGACAAGGGCGCTCCGGACATGGCTCAGCCTGTTAACGGTACGGGTGATCCATGCACAGGTCAAACCGGGCCGCTCCGTGCCGGGAAAGACGGCGATTTCCACAACGTATCCACCGCCGGCGACTTAGGCTGTGGAAAATCAAGTCCGAAGGGCGCCTTCGGGGGGCTGGCTGCCGCCAACGGGATGGGGAAACCGCACCGCAGCCTACGTACACACCTGTGGACGAACCTGTGGACAACGAGTTGCGGTTGGCGGTCCCTGCGCGAGAACCGGTCGCGGCCCGGGCACGACTGCGAGGCGAGGGGAGCCACCGGTGAGCGACATCGATTTGGCCGAGGTGTGGACAAGGTCCCTTGACGGGCTCGCCGGGATGGGGCTCCAGGCCAGTCAGCTCGCCTGGCTCCGGCTGACCAGGCCGCTCGGTCTCGTCGGGAACACGGCGCTGATCGCGACCCCCAACCCCTTCGTCAAGGAGTACCTGGAGACCAAGCTGCGGCCGCTGGTCATCCACGCGCTGTCGAAGGAGCTCGGCCGCCCGATCCAGATCGCCGTCACCGTCGACCCGAGCCCGGTCGCCCCACCCGAGCAGCCGCCGGGCCCGCCCAGCTCGCCGCTCTCCGTGATGGATCAGCTGCCGGGGGCGGCCCAGGATGACCCGGGACCGCGGCCGACGCAGCCGCAGCAGCAGCCCGACCTGGGGGCGCTCGGGCCGCCGCCACCGCAGCAGTACCAGCCGCCGCAGCGCTACTCCTACCAGGAGCCCGCGTATAACTACCAGCAGCCCTACCGCAGCGCTCCTCCCGGATACCAGGAGATGCCGCCCGAGCAGCACCCACTGCCGCCCCAGCACCACCTGGGCCAGCAGCAGCCCATGGGTGGACAGCAGCTCAGGGGCGGACAGCAGCCCCCGGCGGGCCCGCCGGAGCAACTGGACCTTGAGCCGTACCAGCCGCAGGGGCAGCGGGAGCAGCCCGGGCCGCCCGTGCACCAGCA
The DNA here is from genome assembly GCA_963767685.1 of uncultured Actinomycetota bacterium. Lineage (GTDB taxonomy): Bacteria > Actinomycetota > Actinomycetes > Streptosporangiales > Streptosporangiaceae > Trebonia. The sequence continues at coordinate 93,510 of CAVYEZ010000019.1, read as the reverse complement.
GGACCAGCCGCCCCGCCCGGCCTCGGCCAGGCTGAACTCGAAGTACACGTTCGAGACGTTCGTCATCGGCAGCAGCAACCGGTTCGCGCACGCCGCCGCGGTCGCGGTCGCCGAGGCCCCGGCCAAGGCCTACAACCCGCTGTTCATTTACGGCGACTCGGGGCTGGGCAAGACGCACCTGCTGCACGCTATCGGCCACTACGCCCAGACCCTCTACAACGGCCTCAAGGTCAGGTACGTGAGCTCGGAGGAATTCACCAACGAGTTCATCAACATGATCAGGGACGGCAAGCAGGACGGGTTCCGGCGGCGGTACCGGGACGTCGACGTCCTCCTCGTGGACGACATCCAGTTCCTGGAGAACAAGGAAGGGACGCAGGAGGAGTTTTTCCACACCTTCAACACCCTGCACAACGCCAGCAAGCAGATCGTCATCTCCAGTGACCGCGCGCCCAAGCGGCTGGTCACCCTGGAAGACCGGCTCCGCAGCCGGTTCGAGTGGGGCCTGCTGACGGACGTCCAGCCGCCCGAGCTTGAGACCCGGATCGCCATCCTCAGGAAGAAGGCCATCCAGGAGGGCCTGAACGCGCCGCCCGACGTGCTCGAGTACATCGCCAGCCGGATCTCCACGAACATCCGGGAGCTCGAGGGCGCGCTGATCAGGGTCACGGCCTTCGCCAGCCTCAACCGCCAGGGCGTCGACATCAGCCTCGCCGAGATCGTGCTCAAGGACCTGATACCGGAGAGCCAGGGGAGCGGCAGCCAGCAGATCACGGCGGCGACCATCATGGGCCAGACCGCCGCCTACTTCGGGTTGTCCATCGAGGACCTGTGCGGCACCAGCAGGTCGCGCGTGCTGGTGACCGCCAGGCACATCGCCATGTACCTGTGCCGTGAACTGACCGACCTCTCGCTCCCGAAAATCGGGCAGCAGTTCGGCGGCCGTGACCACACCACCGTCATCAACGCGGACCGCAAGATCCGCTCGCTGATGGCCGAGCGCCGCTCGATCTACACGCAGGTCACCGAGCTCACCAACCGCATCAAGCAGCAGGCCCGCGCGAACTAGCAGTGCGGGAAACATCGGGCGCGAGCCAAAGCGCGCGCCCGTGTTTTCGGACTGAGGAAGGAGGGAGCGAGGTACGAGCGACTGACTGACGAGGGAGAAAACATGGGCTTCGGGCGCGCGGCGGCGAGCGGGGCTAGCACAGTGAGCGCGGGAAATACTGCATAAAGGCGGCATTCCAATGGCCCATTATCCGCAAATCGTTGCCAACATCAATTCACAGGTTGTCCACATGAGTTATCCAGAACCTGTGGACCACTCATGTGGACAAACCGGTGGAGAACTCGTGGAAAACCAGGGGACGACCGGTGGACAACCTGGGAAAACTCCGGTGGCATCCACACACGCCACGTGCGCGTCCACACAGAGCGCACACCCCCTGTGCACAAAAAATGGGCTGCGAACTGGGAAAACGTCGTTCTCCCCAGAATCCACAGCCCCTATTACTACTACGTTCTTATAACTCAATGAATCCCAAGAACAAGTAGGCTCGCGCCTGGGCTGTGGACGCAGCCCGGCGAGGGGTGACATACCCCGTCGCGGCAAGCCCGCAAACATCACCGGCAGGAGGCATCCCGTGAAGCTCCAAGTTGAGCGTGACCCACTCGCAGAGGCCGTCGCATGGACGGCCCGCGCGCTCCCGGCCCGCCCCACGGCTCCCGTGCTGGCCGGCATGCGCCTTCAGGCGGGCAGCGAGCTAACCCTGTCCACCTTCGACTACGAGGTGTCCGCTCAGTCGACGATCCCGGTCCAGGCCGACGAGCCGGGCAGCGTGCTCGTGTCCGGCAGGCTGCTGGCGGAGATCGTGCGGTCGCTGCCTGCCAGGCCGGTCGACCTCACCACCGACGGCACCAGGACGACCGTCAAGTGCGGCAGCGCGACGTTCACCCTGATGCTGCTGCCACTTGAGGAGTACCCGACCCTGCCCGGCATGCCGGACACCACGGGGACCATTGGCGCGGACGCGTTCGCCTCCGCGATCCACCAGGTGGCCATCGCCGCGGGCAAGGACGACACGCTGCCCGCGCTGACCGGCATCCGGATAGAGATCAACGAGGACACGCTGACCATGGTCGCCACCGACCGGTACCGGCTCGCGGTCCGTGAGCTCCGCTGGACCCCGGTCGCGCCCGGCCTGAACACCGCCGTCCTCGTGCCCGCCCGGGTGCTCGGCGACACCGCGCGGCAGATGACCGGCGGCGCCGAGGTGTCCGTCGCGCTGGCCACTACGGAGGGCGGCAACGACGGCATCATCGGGTTCGAGGGCGGCGGGAGGAAGACCACGACGCGGCTGCTTTCCGGCGAGTACCCGCGCTACCAGACGCTGCTGCCGAGCGAGTTCACCGCGGTCGCTGAGTTGCCCGCGGCGCCGTTCGCGGACGCGGTCAAGCGCGTCGCCCTGGTCGCCGAGCGGAACACCCCGGTCCGGCTCACGTTCGCGACCGGCGAGGTGCTCCTCGAGGCGGGTACCGGCGACGAGGCCCAGGCGAGCGAGGGGATCGGCGCGAGCTTTGACGGGGAGACGATGCAGATCGCGTTCAACCCGACCTACCTGCTCGACGGCATCAACGCCGTCGACTCCGACACGGTCCGCATCTCGTTCACCACGGCGACCAGGCCCGCGGTGATCACCGGGAAGGGCGAGGCCCAGCCCGACTACCGCTACGTCCTCATGCCCATCAGGTCGGCTGGCTAGCGGCTGGCTAGCGCGGCTGGCTAGCGCTGGCTAGCGCGCGATGGCAAAAGGCGCCATCGTATCGCGCGCTAGCCAGCCGAGTTATCTCCCGGGGGGACGAACCCCCCGTACCCCCCGCTGTCCGCCTTCGGCGGACGAAGCGCTAGGTGCTGGCCGCTGGTGTTGCCACAACCACGCGGGAACCCTGGCGAGGTGCTGGCGCTACGCGCCGACGTCGGCGCTAGCAGCTAACCTCGGAGGTATGCACCTGACGCGGCTCGCCCTTGCGGACTTTCGTTCGTACGTGGACGTGGACGTGCAACTCACGCCGGGTGTCACGATCTTCAGCGGCCCGAACGGCGAGGGCAAGACCAACCTCGTCGAGGCCGTGGGCTACGCGGCGACGCTGGCCAGCCACCGGGCCGCGCAAGACGCGCCGCTGATCCGCAAGGGAGCCGACCAGGCGATCATCCGGGCGGCGATTTCCACCAGCGCGAACGACGCGCTGGTGGAAATCGAGCTGAACGCGGGCCGCGCCAACCGGGTCAGGCTTAACCGGACACCGCTCGGCCGGCCGCGCGAGGTCCTCGGAGTGCTCCGCACGGTGCTGTTCGCGCCGGAGGACCTCGCCCTGGTCAAGGGCGACCCGGGGGAGCGCAGGCGGTTCCTCGACGACCTGCTCGTCGCGATGGCGCCTAGGTACGCGGCGGTCCGCGCGGACTACGACCGGGTGGTCAAGCAGCGCACCGCCCTGCTGAAGTCCGCGGGCCCGAAGGGCGGCCCCAAGGGCACTAGGCAGTCCCGCGAGGCGGTCATGGCCACCCTCGACGTCTGGGACGCGCACCTGGCCAGGGCCGGCGCCGAGCTGATCGTGGCCCGCGAGCACCTGGTCGCCGCGCTCCGTCCACATGTGGAAAACTCCTACGCGGCGGTCGCGGGCGACGGCCGCGGCCCGGCCGCGATCGAGTACAAGCGCTCGTTCGAGTGCGGCGACGACCAGGAAGAAGCCACCCACGGGGAACGGGTGCGCGCCGCCGAGCAGGCGCTCAGGGAGGCCCTGCTCGACGTCCGCGCGAGCGAGCTCGACCGGGGGGTCTGCCTCGCCGGCCCGCACCGCGACGAGCTTGAGCTCAGCGTCCGCGGCCTGCCCGCCCGGGGCTACGCCAGCCACGGCGAGTCCTGGTCGCTCGCGCTCGCCCTCCGGCTGGCCAGCTTCGGCCTGCTCCGGGCCGGCCGCGAGGACCCGGTGCTGATCCTCGACGACGTGTTCGCGGAGCTCGACGCGGGCCGCCGGGACCGGCTGGCCACCCTCGTCGCCGAGGCCGAGCAGGTCCTGGTCACGGCGGCCGTCCCGGAAGATATCCCCAGCCTCCTCACCGGCGCCCACTTCCGGGTCTGCGCGGGCACCCTGGCCCCCGTCGCCGACGCGCCCGCGGCTGGGGGCCGGGACGCGCCCGCGCCTGAGGGTCCAGCGCGCGAGGACCCAGCGCCTGTGGACAGTGCGCCTCAGAACACGGGCGGGGAGCGGACCGATGCGCCCTGACCCCGAGCGCGCCCGGCTGGCCGCCGAGGCCCTCGCCCGGGCCCGGGCCGACGCGTGGGCCAGGGGCGACCGCCCCGGCGCACCACGGCGCCCGCAGAATCAAGCCCAGGATTCCGAACGGGAGCAGCTGACTCCGGCCGCCGCCACGTCTTCCTCCTGGTTGGCGCGGCCTCGGCGGGACGATCCCCAGCCGCTGACCGCCGCCGTGGGCGGACTGCTCTCTGCTCGCGGCTGGCGGGAAAGGGCCGCGGTGGGCGCCGTCTTCGGCCACTGGCCGGAGATCGTGGGCCCCCAGCTGGCCCTGCACACGAAGCCAGAGTCCTTCGACGCGGGCGAGCTCACCGTCTCCGCCGACTCCCCGGCCTGGGCGACCCAGGTCCGCCTCATGGCGCCCCAGATCCTGAAGCGCCTGGCCGAGGAACTGGGCCACAACACGGTCCGCCTCATCCGGGTCAACGGCCCTTCCGGCCCCCCAAGGCGCCCCGGCCGCCTCCGCGTCCGCTAACCGCCCACCCTGTGGACATCGAGCCGATCCCCGCCAAGCGCCTGGCCCCGCCCGCCTCGCCCAATGTCATCCCCACCAGTTCAAACACCGTAGCGAAGCATCCTTCACCCACCCACCACAATCCACAACCGCTTGTGGAAAACCTCGCGCGACGGCCCCTTCAGGGAACAGACCAGCCCCCACCGGCGTTCCACTATGTGGACAGATTCACCCCCCGCCGTGAGATGAACTACCCAGGTGAAACTGGCCTCCGCGAGCCGACAAACGACCCCTCCGCCCACTACCCACGGGCAAGCGGCGCGTTTACGACGAGACGAGCCAGCCCAGGGGCCTTTTTGCGGCAGCACGAGGAGTGTCATGGCAAGGCGAACCTGACCAAACCGAGCCGTGAAATGTGCCCTCCGAGAGTCACCCCGATAAGCGTTTTGCGAAGCGTGTCGAGGTTGAGCGGCGGCGCGCGGGGACGCGGCCGCGCGGCTTCGGCGCTGACCGATCGGCCCGGGGTCCGGGGTGTCCCCGGGTGGGCACCGTGTCGGTCAGCGCCGAGACGCGCGCGGCAGCGTCCCCCGCGCCACGCGAAACCAAGGCAATCTCAAGCAAGACACGTACCGTCAAGGCGGACCCGAGTGTCCGTAACCACGGCTAAAATAGAAGGTAGTCACGTGGATAAGACTGCCGGTGGCTGGGGCTGCGTGCGGGGCCGCGCGACCACGGCGCTGACGGCTTGGTCATACGTCTGGTGACCCGGGGGCCGAGGCGCTGGCAGCAGCACGATGGATGGAGCTTCACTTTGCCGAACGATTACGATGCGCGGTCCATCACGGTACTCGAGGGCCTTGAAGCCGTACGCAAGCGTCCCGGCATGTACATCGGCTCAACCGGCGAGCGCGGACTGCACCACCTTGTGTACGAGGTTGTGGATAACTCGGTGGACGAGGCGCTGGCGGGCTACGCCAGCAAGGTCGAGGTCACCCTCCTCGCCGACGGCGGCGTCCGGGTCGTGGACGACGGCCGTGGCATCCCCGTGGACGAGCACCCGGTGGAGAAGAGGCCGGCGCTCGAGGTCGTGATGACCACGCTGCACGCCGGCGGGAAGTTCGACGGCAAGTCCTACGCCGTCTCCGGCGGCCTCCACGGCGTCGGCATCTCCGTGGTCAGCGCGCTGTCCATCCGGGTCGACATCGAGGTACGCCGCGACGGCTACGTCTGGTCGCAGAGCTACCGTCAGGGCGCGCCGCTCGCCCCGCTGCACCGCGGCGAGGCGACGACCGAGACCGGTACCACGACGACGTTCTGGCCGGACGACACGATCTTCGAGACCACCGAGTGGTCATTCGAAACGCTGTCGAGGCGCCTGCAGGAGACGGCGTTCCTCAACCGGGGGCTGTGCATCTCGCTGACCGACGAGCGCCCCGCGAAGGTCGTTGCCGACGACGAGGAAGACGACACGCTCGCGCCGGCGCCGAGCGCCGGCTCGGCCGTCGGCAAGGCCCGCACGGTGGTCTACGAGTACCCCGGCGGCATCGCCGACTTCGTGCGGTACCTGAACGCGTCCAAGGAGCCGGTGCACGCGGACATCATCGAGTTCGGCGACGAGCAGCCCGGCATGTCGGCCGAGATCGCCATGCAGTGGAACGGCTCGTACAACGAGTCGGTGCACACGTTCGCGAACGTCATCAACACCGCCGAGGGCGGCACCCACGAGGAAGGGTTCCGCGCCGCGCTGACCACGATCGTCAACAAGTACGCGCGCGACACCAAGTTCCTCAAGGAGAAGGACCCGAACTTCACCGGTGAGGACATCCGCGAGGGCCTGACCGCGATCGTGTCGGTCAAGCTCGCCGAGCCGCAGTTCGAGGGCCAGACCAAGACCAAGCTCGGCAACACCGAGGCGAAGTCGTTCGTGCAGAAGGTGACGAACGACCAGCTGCGTGCCTGGTTCGACCGGAACCCCGGCGAGGCCAAGGGGATCATCGACAAGGTGCAGCAGGCGGCCCGGGCGCGGATCGCGGCTCGCCAGGCGCGGGACCTGACCAGGCGCAAGTCGGCGATGGAGACCAACGGGCTGCCAGGCAAGCTCGCCGACTGCTCGTCCACCGACCCTTCGAAGTCCGAGATCTACGTGGTCGAGGGTGACTCGGCCGGCGGCTCCGCCAAGGGCGGCCGGGACCCGCAGTTCCAGGCGATCTTGCCGATCCGCGGCAAGATCATCAACGTCGAGAAGTCGCGCATCGACCGGGTGCTCAAGAACACCGAGGTCCAGTCGATGATCACCGCGCTCGGCGCGGGCATCCACGACGAGTTCGACATCACCAAGCTCCGTTACCACAAGATCATCCTGATGGCGGACGCCGACGTGGACGGCCAGCACATCCGGACGCTGCTGCTGACGCTGCTCTTCCGGTTCATGAAGCCGCTCGTCGACGCCGGGCACGTGTACCTGGCCCAGCCGCCGCTGTACAAGATCAAGTGGACCGAGCGCGGTGTCGACCCTGAGTACGCGTACTCGGACATCGAGCGGGACCGGGTCATCGAGGCGGGCATGGCCGCCGGGCGCCGGGACCCGCGGCCCCGCGACGCCGTGCAGCGGTTCAAGGGCCTCGGTGAGATGAACGCCGACGAGCTGTGGGAGACCACGATGAACCCGGCCCGCCGGGTGCTGCTCCAGGTGACCCTGGACGACGCGGCCCAGGCCGACGAGATGTTCAGCGTGCTGATGGGCGAGGACGTGGAGTCCCGCCGCTCCTTCATCACGCGCAACGCCAAGGACGTACGGTTCCTGGACATCTAGCCGATTACTGGCGAACCCGGCCGACTAGTAGCCGAACGGTTCACGTGAAACATGATTCCGTTCGGACGAGCTTGTTTTGATCTTCTTTAAACGAGAGGTTGCGAAGTGACCGAAGTGATGGGGCCGCCCGACGGGGGGCACGACCGGACCGAGCCGGTTGACATCCAGGTCGAGATGCAGCGCAGCTACATCGACTACGCGATGTCGGTGATCGTCGGGCGGGCGCTGCCGGACGTGCGCGACGGGCTCAAGCCGGTGCACACGCGCATCCTTTACGGGATGTACGACGGCGGCTTCCGGCCGGACCGCGGGTACTTCAAGTGCTCGCGCGTCGTCGGCGAGGTCATGGGCAACTACCACCCGCACGGCGACAGCGCGATCTACGACGCGCTCGTGCGGATGGCGCAGCCCTGGTCGTTGCGGATGCGGCTGGTCGACGGGCAGGGGAACTTCGGCTCGCCGGGCAACGACCCGCCGGCGGCCATGCGGTACACCGAGTGCCGCCTCGCCCCGCTGGCGATGGAGATGCTGCGGGACATCAACGAGGACACCGTTGACTTCCGGCCGAACTACGACGGCCGCTCGGCGGAGCCCGTGGTCCTGCCTGCCCGGTTCCCCAACCTGCTGATCAACGGCTCGCAGGGCATCGCGGTCGGCATGGCCACGAACATCCCGCCGCACAACCTGCGCGAGGTCGCCGCGGGGGTCCAGTGGTACCTGGACAACTACGAGCGGTTCGAGATTCCCGCGCCGGGCACGGAGGGGGCCGAGGAGGTCTCCGAGGACCGGCGCCGCGAGGTGGCCACCGAACTGCTCGACGGGCTGATGGAGCGCATCGCCGGCCCCGACTTCCCGACCAGGGGCCTGATCGTCGGGCGGCGCGGCATCCGCGAGGCCTACCGGACCGGGCGCGGCTCGATCATGATGCGCGCCGTGGTGGAGCACGAGGAGATCCAGGGGCGCAACTGCCTGGTCGTCAAGGAGCTCCCGTTCCAGGTCAACCCGGACAACCTGGCGTCCAAGATCGCCGAGCTGGTCCGGGACGGCCGGCTGTCCGGCATCGCCGACGTGCGCGACGAGAGCAGCGGCCGGACCGGTCAGCGGCTCATCATCGTGCTCAAGCGCGACGCGGTCGCCAAGGTCGTGCTGAACAACCTGTACAAGCACACGCAGCTGCAGGACACCTTCGGCGTGATCATGCTGTCGCTGGTCGACGGCGTGCCGCGCACGCTGCGCCTTGACCAGATGATCAGGTACTGGGTCGCGCACCAGATCGAAGTCATCCAGCGGCGGACGCGGTTCCGGCTGCGCAAGGCCCAGGAGCGCCTGCACATCGTCGCCGCGCTGCTCGCCGCGATCGACGCGATCGACCAGGTGATCGCGCTCATCCGTGGTTCCGAGTCGGCATCCGCCGCCCAGGTCGGCCTCATGGGCCTGCTGAACATCGACGAGATCCAGGCCCGGGCCATCCTCGACATGCAGCTGCGCAAGCTGGCCGCCCTGGAGCGGCAGGAGCTGATCGACGAGCGCGACGAGCTCCAGGCGCGGATCGCCGACCTGCAGGCGATCCTGGACTCGCCCGCCCGGCAGCGGGAGATCATCGGGACCGAGCTCGGCGAGATCGTGCACAAGTTCGGCGACGAACGGCGCACCGAGATCATCGCCTACGACGGCGAGGTCGCCGACGAGGACCTGATCGCAGAGTCCGACATCGTGGTGACGATCACCCACGGCGGCTACGCCAAGCGGACCAACACCGACCAGTACCGCGCGCAGCGGCGCGGCGGGAAGGGCGTGCGCGGCGCGCAGCTGCGGTCCGACGACATCGTCGACCACTTCTTCGTGACCTCGACGCACGACTGGATCCTGTTCTTCACGAACAAGGGCCGGGTCTACCGGGCCAAGGGGTACGAGCTGCCCGACACCGGGCGGGACGCCCGCGGCCAGCACGTGGCGAACCTCCTCGCGTTCCAGCCGGACGAGGAAATCGCCGAGGTGCTGACGCTGCGGGATTACGCGACGGCGCCGTACCTGGTGCTCGCGACCAGGTCTGGCCTCGTGAAGAAGTCCCGGCTTTCCGAGTACGACTCCGCCCGCTCCGGCGGGCTGATCGCGATCAACCTCCGCGAGGACGACGAGGTGATCAGCGCCGCGCTGGTGTCGCCCGCCGAGGACCTGCTGCTGGTCAGCAAGGGCGCCCAGGCGCTGCGCTTCAACGCCAGCGACGACCAGCTCCGCCCGATGGGCCGGGCCACCTCGGGCGTGATCGGCATGCGGTTCAACGACGGGGACGAGCTGCTTGGCATGTACGTGGTCCGCGAGGGCGAGGACGTGCTGGTGGCAACCGACGGCGGGTACGCTAAGCGCACGCCCGCCGACCAGTACCCGCTGCGCAACCGGGGCGGCCTCGGGGTCATCACGGCCCGCATCGTCGAGGACCGGGGCGGCCTGGTAGGCGCGCTGATGGTCCGTCCCGACGACGAGGTGTTCGCGATTACCTCGGCCGGTGGCGTCATCAGGACCAGGGCCGGAGAGGTCAAGCAGTCCGGGCGGCAGACGATGGGCGTGCGCCTGATGAACCTCGCACCCGGGGACAGCGTGGTCGCCCTGGCCCGCAACGCGGAGTCGGAATCTGTGGATGACGTTGTGGATGACGTCGCCGAAGACGCCGCCGAAGACGCTTCCGGTGGCGTGCCAGATAGCGAATGATGGATTAAGGCAACTAACCGGGGGGTAGCTGCGTCTGAAATGTGCACGAGTCTCGGATAGTGTCAACGCAAAGGTACATAGGTGCACTAGTGAGTACCAAGGAGGACGGCGTGGACGAGGCGGGTCGAACGACTCAACCGCCGCTAATCATGGCGCCCCCAAGTCTGAAAGCCGACCCGGATGGGGAGGCCACGGACACCGTCGTTGACAATAGCATCATGTCATCATCACGGACGAGAACTGGAAGCTCGCGCTCCGCAGCGCCGCGGCGGCCCGGCGGCGCCAACGGGAACTCCTCCTCTTCTGGTGACACCGAGACTTCGATGGACTCCGCGGACGCCGCGACTTCCGCCGACGCCGGCACGTCCGCGGACACCCCGGGTACCGCGCACACGGCGACCGAGGACAAGCCGAAGGCCGGACCGAGCACCGCGGTGCCACTGCCCGCCGAGACGATCGGCAAGTCGAAGGGGCGCTCAGCTAGTGCGTCCGCGCCTACGGTGGACACCGGGCGGAGCAGCGACTCCCAAGGGAGCTGGCAGACGGTGAGGCCGGGGGACAGCAGCTGGCGGTCCGACAAGACGCCGGGGACGTCGGCCGAGACGGCTGACGCGGCTGCCTCCGCCACGTCGGCGGCTTCGGCCACGTCGACTTCCGCCGTCGCGGCGGAGAACGGAACGTCCGCCGCTAAGCGCGAGTACAGGGCCCCGTACACGCCGTCCGCGGCCGCGTCGGCGAGCGCCGCGCCTGCCAAGTCCGCGCCTAGCACCACGACCTCGGCGCCGACCGGGCCGGGGACGGCTCGCTCGGGATCCCCGTACTCGGGCTCGTCCTACTCCGGCACCGGGTCGTCCTACGCGCCGCCGTCCGGGTACTCGCCGCCGCCGGGCCGGGCCACCGCGACCGGCCCGGGCGCCGGCGCCGCGCCCTCGCGCGACGGCGCCCCGACGAGCAACGGGTTTTCCGGTGCGGCCGCGGCCGCCACCGGTGCCGCCGCCGGCCTGGCGAGTTCGGTGACCGCCGCCTGGCAGCGGCGCGGTTCGGCCAGGACCATCCAGACGCGTAAGTCGACCAAGCGCCAGGCGATGCTGACGCTCGCGCGCGTGGAGCCGTGGTCGGTCATGAAGTTCAGCTTCGTGGCCTCGGTCGTCGCGTTCGTCATCCTGTTCGTCGCCGTGGCGGTGCTCTACATGGTGCTGTCCGCGCTCGGCGTCTTCGACTCGCTCCAGCACACGGTGTCGTCGATCACCTCCAGCCAGAGCGACTCCGGCACGAACATCTCGCACTGGTTCTCCGCGTCGCTGATCCTCGGCTACACGGCGATGCTCGGGGCGCTGAACATCGTGCTGATCACCGCGATTTCCACCGTTGGCGCGGTGATCTACAACCTGATCGCCAAGACCATCGGGGGCATCGAAGTGACTCTCCGCGAGACAGACTGAAGCACTCGGCGGGATGCGATAGAGTAGCGAAGTCTTCTTTCCGGGACACCCCGGCGGGGGTATAGCTCAGTCGGTTAGAGCGCTTCCCTGATAAGGAAGAGGTCCGTGGTTCAAGTCCACGTACCCCCACAGGGCCTGACCTGGTAGTTCGGTCAGTCCGCCCAAAGAAGACAAGAACGATGGCCCTACATTTTGTAGGGCCATCGGCGTTTTTGGGGTACTTCACGCCACTTCGCCGACCGCCTGATAACCCGCGCGGCCAGTGAGCGGGGGTGGCGTTGGCTGACCGCGCGGGAGTCTCAGGCGGGTAGGCGGTGGAGACCGTACCGCGACTGTCGGCAGGATATCGGCGGCGGGCCCGGCCCCGGTATCCCCAGATGCGGTAGTCGGATCGGTGGGGTGGGCTTCGTGCGTGATCACCGTTCGTGACCGCGATCGGCACTATGGGGGTGTTCCTCCTGTTTGGCTCCCTCACCCTGGTCGCGCTGCTCTACTTCTGGCGCGAGGTACCGGAAACAAAGGGCAGGTCCTTGCAGGAGCTTGAGCGGGACCTGGCCGGCCGAGCGGTAGGCTAGCGGAATGAAGAAGCTGCTGATCCTCAGCGTGGTCGCTCTTGGCGGTTTCGCGGTATGGCGCAAGGTCCAGTCCCAGCGTGCGGACCTTGACCTCTGGAGCGAGGCCACCTCGTCCGATGACTACTGACACCTGCTGACACCTGCCGATCGCCGACGGCTGCGGCGCTTACCCCCAGAGGCGCGTGCGATGACTGATTCACCCCCGATCTCGCTCGTCTGCTTCGACCTGACGAGGCTTGTCATCGACGGTTCCATTGTCGAGCGTGCCTTCGCTGAGGCGATCGCGACGCAGGGAATCGTCGCGGGAACGCAGGACTACGCCCGCTCTATGGTTAGGCTGGACCGCTCGCACGGGCGGGCGCCCGCCGCCGTGCTGCACGACATGTTCGACGGGGACGAGCCGCGCGCTCAGGCGGCGGCGCTGGCGTTCGAGCGCTCATTCCGCGCGGCCGGGCAGCGGTTCGGACTTGACCTTCCGCTTGACGTCGCCGACGCGATGGGCAAGACGGCCGGGTCCGGCGCCAGGATCTGCCTCATCACGATGCTGTCGCGACGCTCGTGTGGCGAGTTCCTCGGCCTGCTGCACGCGGCGGACCTGGTCCTCTGCGGCGACGACGCGCCCCGCGGCTTCCCCTGGCCGGACCCGGTACTCACCGCGATGCTGAGGCTCGGCGCCGCCGATGTACGCGAGGTGGCCGTGGTCAGCGCCACTCCCGACGGCGTGCTGTCCGGTTACCGCGCCGGGGCCAGGGTGCTCGTCGGCGTGGGCAGCGGGCGCCGGGCCGCCGCCCTGCGGGAGGCGGGCGCGACCCACGTGCTCGACAGCATCACCACGCTTCCCGACCTGGTCGCGGAAGTGTCGAGCGCGAGCTAGGGAATTTACACTCGTATTTATGCCGGAGCTCCCGGAGGTCGAAGCGCTCGCGGTCTTCCTGCGCGGGCATGCCAAGGGCCGTGTCGTCGCCCGTGCCGACGCGGCCTCATTCGCTGTGCTCAAGACCTTTGACCCGCCGCTGACCGCGCTGACCGGCCGGTCCATCACCGACGCGGGACGACATGGCAAGTTCCTCGACCTGACCGCCGCCGGACCGGACGGCGACCTGCACCTGGTCTTCCATCTCGCCCGGGCCGGCTGGCTGCGGTGGCGCGAAGACATGCCCGACAAGCCGGTCAAGCCGGGCAAGAGCCCGCTGGCATTCAGGCTGGTTCTCGATGACGGGTCCGGGTTCGACCTCACCGAGGCGGGCACGCAGAAGCGGCTCGCCGTCTACCTGGTCAGGGACGCCGCCGACGTGCCGGGGGTGGCCACTCTCGGGCCGGAGCCGCTGGCCGACGACTTCGATGTCGACGCGCTCGCCGCGATACTCAAGGGCCGGGCGAACCCAAATCAAGGGCGTGCTCCGCGACCAGCACATCATCGCCGGAATCGGCAACGCCTACTCGGACGAGGTGCTGCACGCGGCGAAGATGTCACCGTTCAAGCTCGCGTCCAGCTTCACGCCGGAGGAGGTCGCCACGCTGCACGCCGCGATCGTGACCACGCTCCGCGAGGCGGTAGCGCGCTCGGCGGGCCTTGCCGCGGCCGACCTCAAGGGCGAGAAGAAGACGGGACTGCGGGTGCACGGGAAGACCGGTCAGCCGTGTGCCGTCTGCGGTGACACGGTACGCGAGGTCTCGTTCGCCGACTCCTCGCTCCAGTACTGCCCCACCTGCCAGACCGGCGGCAAGCCGCTAGCTGACCGTCGGCTCTCCCGTCTGCTCAAGTAAAGAACCGGCGCCACGCCACCCGGATAAGGCGTCCGATCCAGGCGGAGATGTCAGCCCCGGCCGCCCGACCGCGCTGGTTTACCGGACCCTCACCCTCGCCCCAGACAACGCCCACCAGAGCCCTCCGGACATAAATTGGTAACTGTGCGTAGTGTGTCACTCACAGTAGCGCTCCCCCTGATTGGCTGTCCATCTCCGCGGGCCGCCGCTGGAAGCCTGGACGGAGCAATCTCGGGGCTTTAGCTCAGCTGGAAGAGCATCTGCTTTGCAAGCGTGGACTCCAATTCGGGATGCTAGCACATAAATGTCCAGGTCGCTCCGCTATTGCGACTTCCGTGTTGCTAGCAAGCAGATGACCTATCGGCATAAAGGCAGAAGGTCTAATTAGGATCCCCGGGCTGCCGTGGTAGTTAAGTCAAGCGCAGGCGACATCGGGTGCTCTGGCCTGGTGCTATACGGTATCTCCAGGCTCAATTCATCGGCGTGATCGTCTGATCTTGCTCCCGCCTCGCGCCGAAATGAAAATGCCGCGTGCCCCGGTCCGCACTTCGGCCGGGGCACGCGAGGAAATTCTGTGACGTTATGCGCGATCCGTTCGCTGGCGCTTTAGCCGGAACGGCTGCCGCACCTGGACGCCGTGGTGATCAGCCACGAGCACTACGACCACTGCGACCTCGAGGCCTTCCGCCGCTACCCCGGCAAGGACGTGCCCCTGCTGGTCGCCGGGCCGGTCGCGGGGAAGGCCCGCAAGGCCGGCTTCACGAACGTCCGCGCGCTCGAGCCCTGGCAGTCCGCCCGGGCCGGCGACCTGACCATCAGCGCCGCCCCCGGCAAGCACGGCGTCTACGAGGTCACCTACGTGATCAGCGGCGGCGGCCGCAGCGTCTACTTCGCCGGGGACACGCTGCTCATCCCGGAGCTGCGCACCCTGACCGACCGCTACGGCCCCCTCGACGCGGCCCTGCTCCCCGTCAACGGCCTGCACATCCGGATGGCGGGCAACAAGCAGGTCGTCATGAACGCCGAAGAGGCCGCCGAGCTCACCGCCGCCCTGCGCCCCGGGCTGGCGGTACCGCAGCACTACGCCTTCACCAGCGGCGCCGTGGGCGACAGGATCTTCCTCAAGAGCGACAAGGACCCCTCCCTCTTCGTCGAGGCGGCCCGCCGCCTGGCCCCCGACGTCCCGGTCAAGGTCATCAGCCCCGGAGAACCACTGACCGTCGCCCCCTGACCCCGGGCAGCCGAGCGGAGCCCCGACCATGCCCAGCGACGACAGTGGCTGCCTTCTGCTTCAATCCTGCCGACATCGATGTGGCTACGGTCTTCACGGCGACGATCGCTCACCACCTCATCGTGGTCCCGCCCGGCTTGACGTCTGTCTTACCCGGCTGGCACGGTGACCGTGACCAGCTGGCCGTCTCCGGTGTTGAGCAGGCAGCGGCCTGGCCGTGGCGGCTGACCGAGGATGTCGCGCGAGAGCCGTACCCCAATCAGGTCTCCTTCGGGAAGGGTGGACGGCGCTGTCAGGCAGCCCCGGCGTGCCCGTTTAGCCTCGACCTGCCAGCCGCCGAAGCCGATGCCTACGCTCTCGGACTCCCCGGCGAACACCAGTGCCCGCCCGGCATCGCTCCCGAGGGCGATCAGGCGACTCAATTCGCTGGCCGCGCCGCAGTCACGCAGCAGTTCCGCGTCGTCGATCAGCACGACACCGGGCCGATTGAACCTGGCAAGGGCTCCGGCAAGTTCTGCCTCGCTTAGCTCTGGCCGGTCGAACATATCCACGACGCCGGGGACGCTAGTCAGTGCCCGCAACGGAGACGGACGCGGGGCGGCCACCACAACCGGCGTGCCGACCGCCAGGAACGACCTCGCTATCGACAGCAAGATGGTAGACCGCCCTGACTTGGCGGGACCGGCCACGATGAAGCAGGGCATGCCGGAAGCGAGATCCGGCCCGAGCGCCGTGAGCGTGTCGCCGCCCACTCCCACCATCCCCCAGAGTGGTCCGGCGGAGACGGGCCGCAGCTGCCAGGCGTCTGCAAATGACACGTGCGGCGGCAGCACGTCCACCCGGAACGGCCGCTGCATCGCCGCAACCGCCGCATCACGTGACCGGCAATGTGCCGCGATGGCTTGCAGTGCGGCGGTCTGGCCGTGCCCGGAGGCGTCGGGCGCGAGCAGTGCTACCTGCAGCTCGGTGCCGGAGCCGGTGCGGAAGGCTCGTCCGGGTTGCAGGTCGTCGGGCAGGTCACGCGGGTTGAGCCCGGCGAGCCGGTAATCTTCCTTCTCGGCCAGCTTGAACACCAGCTTCTCCTCGCACAGCGCTGAGATGCGGCCCACAAGCAGCGAACGGTCACCGGTCATGACCAGGTGCATGCCGACGCTGGCTCCTTCGCTGAGCAGCCGGGTCAGGACGTCGGTCAGGCTGCCTGCCTCGAGTTCTCCTAGCGTGCTGGTGAACCCTTCCCACCTGTCAAGCAGCACGAACACATGCGGCAGCCGCTCCGGCTCGGCAGCAGCAGCCCGTTGCTCCCGGATGTCGGCAAACCCGGTCGCGGCGAGCAGTTCCTGGCGCCTGCTCAACTCAGCGCTCAGTCGCCTGAGCAGCCGCGTTGCCCGTTCGGTCTGCATGCGGCTGACCACCGCGCCGCAGTGCGGGAGCTCCGTGAGCGGCAGCAGTGCGCCGTTGCCGCAGTCGATCCCGTACAGATGCACGTCTGCGGCACTGTGCGTGAGCGCGAGCGCTCCGGCGATCGTGCGCAGCAGCTGCGACCGTCCTGACCGCGGCGTACCGGCTGCCATCAGGTGGGCAAAGGTATCCGGGTTGAGGACAGCTGGCTGCTGCTGTTGCAATGTCGGCAGATCTAGGAGCCCGAACACGCAGGGATGAGCACCGTCTGCCGCGGGCTCCCGCTCCCGGACGGTCGGCATGATGTCCTGCAGGAGCAGGCTCGACGGGAGCGGCGCCAGCCACGGACTGCGCGGAACCGGGATGCGCAGCTGCCCGGCGGCCTTCTGGATCTCCGCGACGAGCACCGTCAGGTCGGTGATCTCAGCTTCCTGAGGCGTCTCCCCGACGGGCCGGGCTGGTTCAGGCTTGCCCAGACCTGTCCAGTCCAGCGGTGCCAGCCACGGCCGCGCGGTAACCGCGCGGTCAGTATGCGGTCGCGGGCCGCCGACCCGTCCGGCCTGAAATGGCACGATCGAGGCGTGCCCGAGACGTACGTATGCCCGTCCTGGCGTCGACTTCGCGATCGTCGCGGCATCCGAAACGCCGATCACGTCCGCGCTCTCGGCCGGGTCGGTGACCCGCAGCGCGATCCGCAGGTTGGTATTGGCACGAATTTCCTGGGAGACCACCCCGGAGGGCCGCTGGGTGGCCAGGATGAGGTGGATGCCGAGCGACCGGCCCCGCTGCGCGATGTTCACCAGCCCGGTAACGAAATCGGGCAGTTCCCGGCTCATCGCCGCGAACTCGTCGATGACAATGACCAGCCGCGGCAAGGGCCGTGCCTGCCGCTTGTCAACGAGCAACTGGTAGCCCTCGATGTCTTTGACGCCGACCGCGGCCAGGATCTGCTCACGCCGGGTGAGTTCGGCCGACAGCGACACCAGCGCCCGGACAACCTGGTGCGGGTCAAGGTCCGTGACCATGCCGACGGTGTGCGGCAGCTGCTCGCATTCAGCGAACGCGCTGCCGCCTTTGTAGTCGATGAGCACGAACGTCAGCTCATCGGGCCGGTTGGCGACCGCGAGCGAAGCGACGATGGTTTGCAGCAGCTCCGACTTCCCGGAACCGGTCGTTCCGGCGATCAGCGCGTGCGGCCCGTCCTTCTTGACGTCGATGCCGAACGGCCCGTCATACGACTCGCCGATGACCGCGAACGTGGACCGTCCGCCGCCACGCCAGTGCCCCGCAATCGCCATGGCGGCAGGCGGTTCCAGTCCCAGGACGTCCAGCAGCCTGGCGGACTCCGGGAGCATGGACGAATTGTCGGCGTCGCTGACATCGCGAATCGGCGCCATCGACCGCGCCAGCCTGGCGCACCAGTCCGGCTGCACGGCGTCCGGCCGGATCTGGGGAAGGGTCTCGGTCTTCGCCTGCTGCACGCGCACCCCGCCCGATTCCATGACCACGACGGCCTGGCATTCGGCGGGCAGCTGCTGTTCCTCGTTGTCCAGACAGACCGAGTAGACCCCGAACCGGGGCCCTTCCTGCAGCAGCTGGACCGCTCCCGGCAGCATCCGCAGTTTGCGTGACCCGTCGAAGACCACCACGATGTCCGGCCGGAACCGGGTCTCTCGCTGCCCGGCATCGGCGGCCGCCTGCTGCCGCGCGCTGACAATCGCGAGCAGCTCGGCGATCCTCGTAGCAACAGTTTCGGCGTCGTTGCCGATCAGCATCGTGCAGTCTTGCCCCGCCTGCGGGCGGCAGTGCGGCAGCCAGCAGGCCCACTGCCAGCTCGCCTTCCCGGAGGAGTCGGTGAGTAGATACATCCGCAGGTCGTTAGGACTGTGCTGAGCGGCGGCCTGGGCCACCAGCCAGCGTCCGACCGCCCGCGGAGTTTCTCCGGGGCCGGCCACGCCGACCACGCCCCGTTCAGGCAGCGAGATGGTGACCGGGGCCTCGGGAATGCGCCAGATTACCTGCCGCCGATGCTCGTCCTGTTCAGGATCAGTCAGTTCCACGCTCGAAGGCAGGTCAGCCGTTCCTACCCGGAGCACCAGGTAATCCGGGTCAGTGCGGCGCCGCTCCCACAACCTGCGCCGCGGCCCGGCGGCGATTGACAGCACCGTGGCCGGATCGGGGAACTGGTAGACCCGTTCCGCGCGCTCGGCTTCCAGTGCTTTCCTGGCATCATGCTCGATCCGGGCTTTGTGCTCACGGTACGCCGCCGCGCGGCGCTTAGCGGTCTTCCGGCTCTGCCGGCGCTCGCCAAGCTGGCTGCCGATCAGCATGACCGGGCTCAGGCCAGCAATAGCCAGCAGGTACACCTGGTGCAGGAAGTAAGCCATAGCCACGCCCAGAACCAGCGGGACGGCGGCCACGAGGATCGGGAGCGGGCGGCGTTCCGCCTCTGGCGGCGGAGCCGGGAGCTGGAACCTGGTCACACGTTCCGGCGGCAGTAGCCGAGGTGGCCGGTTGAAGTCAACACCGGAACCGTCCGCCGACGGGCGCAACGCCGCGTCCGGCGGCTCATAATGGGCAAGCCCAAGCAGCGAGCGCCCAACCGTCATGATCTGGCCGGGTTGCCACTGCGCGGCCGTGACGAGCGGCTCGCGGTCCAACGCGGCCCGCACGCCCTGGTAGGCAACGACCTGGCAGCCACCACGGCCGTCAACCAGCATCCGCAGCGCGAGCGGAGCCATCGCTCGGTCCCAGATGCGCACGTCAGCCGCTTCATCGCTGCCGATATCGGCTTGTCCTGCAGGCAGCCAGTAAATCGAGCCGGCGCCGGGCCCGCTCATGACCCTGATCTCCACCAGCCCGCCGGGCTCTGGCGATACACAGCCGTCGGGACCGCCCAGACTGACGACCGCCCCGTCCCTGATCGGGGACTCCAGCAAGCTGAGCTGGTGGGGAATCCGCTGGTTGGCTACGTACAGCGGGACCGCAAACGGCCCGTCGGGATCCGGGGGAAACCATGGCGAGCGAGCCGTCCGAGCGCGGACCGGGGAATCTGAGCACCCTCGCTCCGTGCGGACCCCCAGTACCGGACGGAGGCGTACCTCGAGCGGTCCAGCCGTCGTCCATGAAACGCCCGAGCTCGGCAGCGACACGAACCACTGGCGTTGCCGAGTCGGCCTCAAGCAAGACATCCGCCGCCCGCCACGCACGCGGTGATACCACCGTCAGCGCCAGCCGCATGACCGTCCCTTCAATGCGGTGTCCGGAACTGACACCCGAGCGGACCGCTCTCGGCGCAACTGGTGCGAAGCGGCCCGCTCGGGATGCAAGTGTTACTTAAGGGAAGCGGCGAGCTGGGTGTCCGCGTCTTGGAAGGTGTTCGCCGCGGTGTCCAGGTACTGCGCCATACCCGTCAGGCCCTGAATCATCTTGGTGGCGCCGACATTGAACTCGGCGTAGGACGCCTCGAATTTCTTGCTGGAAGAATCCGTCACGTACCCGCTCGCGACCAGGTTGTCGATCAGCGCCTTCAGCCTGGAAAGGTCCCCTTCTATCTGCTGCTCCCCTGCCTTTAGCTGGCTGGCAGCGGACTGCATCTCCGCGTAGGTCACATTCAGGTTGGGCATAACACAGGCTTCCTTCCTGATCGGCTGTTGACAGCGGGTCTACCTGAAACACGGCCGGAGAGCCGGCCTGGTTCATCCATTCCGGGTGAAAGTTCATGATCAATTGGCGGCTCGTTGCCTGAGCAGCCTGAACCCGCAAAAAGATGCTTGCTCGGCACAGCTAGATGCCGACCGCTGGAGCACGACAGCGTAGACAGCGGCGCCATGCATTTCACGCATACAGGTCATGCCTTTCGCGCATGGCCGGCCGCTTCGCCCGACTCTACGGTGACAGGGCCCGCCACCTGCAATCTTCTTCCTTGGACCATCTCCGGAAAGGGGGTGTCTTCCATGATCCAACCCTCGCCTGCTCCGCAGGATGCGGGCAGCCGACGCCACCTGCTCGTGGGTGACGTACATCTGCTGCTAATCAACTCGACGGGCGACGTGCCGTTCGGACAGTGTCAAAGCACCGGCTACAAAGATGGCGTCTGGAGGCTGCCGTCTGGTCACCTTGAAGCGGGCGATTCGGTGGTGGCTGCCCTTATCCGGGAGGCTCGTGAAGACATCGGGGTAACCATCGACGACCAGGCGGTCGAATTTGCCCACGTCATGCACAATTCGTCTGGCGGAGGCCAGGTGGCCTTCTTTTTCGTCGTCCGGAACTGGGCGGGCGAGCCTGAGACCCGCAAGCCCGGCAAATGTACCCAACTGGAATGGTTCTCTCTCGGCACCCTCCCCTGTGACCTCATCCCCCACTGCCGGACGGCCATGGAGTCATCGTGTCGTGGGGGAGCTAGACCTCTTTCTAAGCGGACAAGCTAGCGGTCTAGCGCCGAGATGCTCGGCATCCACGCCTGCGGAAGCAGGCCGGCCCGTACGGCCGAAGCGCCCGGACCCGGTATCCTGGCAAGGGGTTTCACCCCGCACCGGGGCCGGAACCGACAAGGGGCTTTAGCTCAGCTGGAAGAGCATCTGCTTTGCAAGCAGAGGGTCAGGGGTTCGAGTCCCCTAAGCTCCACGAGACGGCTCACGCTGCTCGGTGGCCTTCGGCCACCTTCGCCGTCGTCCGCTGTATCTCCCAGGGGGCGACCCCCGGACCCCCCGAGGCGAGCTTCGCTCGCGGGTCCGTGGTTTGAATAGGCACGGTTAAGGTCCAGCAGGCATTCAGGCGGACCAGTCCGGCGGGACCAGCCCGGCCGGACCGGGGCGGTCGACTACCCTCGCAGACCGTACGATCGGTTGCGTAGCGCAGCTCAACCGCGAGCACGGAGGCGTGAACCGCAATGAGTGAACTATGCGAGGTCGTGATAACCGCTCCTGACCCGGAGTGGCTTCTTGACCTCACGCGCCAGCTCGTGAACGAGGGGCTTTGCGCCAGCGTCCACAACTTCGCCCCGGTTCGATCGGTCTACCAGTGGCGCGGGGAAGTCCGCGAGCGGACCGAGGGACGGGCGTCTCTCCACACCAGGTCCAGCCTGGTCAATCGCATCGTCGAGCGGGTAAAGGCCGTGCACCCCTACGAGGTGCCGGGGATCTCGACCCGTCCGATCGCGGACGGGAACCCCGATTACCTCCGGTGGATACTCGACGCCACCACGTCCGACGGGACCGCATTCGAGCACCTGTAGATACCGGGCGCGGGAGCTCGGCTGAGGGAGGGACGAGCGGGCCGAGCTGGGTGGTCTAGGCTCTTTGATCATGGCATTCGAGCTCACCGAGCAGATCGAAAAGCACCTCGTCGACGACCACGTCGTCTGGCTGACGACCGTCACGCCGGCCGGGCGGCCCGCGCCGCGCCCGGTCTGGTTCATATGGGACGGCACCGCCGTCACCATCTACTCGCTGCCGGGCGGCGCCAAGCTCAGGCACATCGCCGCCAACGACCACGTCACCCTGCACTTCAACTGCACCCCTGAAGGGGGAGACGTCGTGGTGATCTCCGGACGGGCCGAGGTGCTCGATGGCGCGCCGCCGCCGTCGCAGATCCCCGGCCTGCTGGACAAGTACCGCGACATGATCCAGGGGATGGGCTATACGCCGGAGTGGTACGACAGCTACAACACGGCCATCCGGGTCACGCCCGAGCGCGCCTGGACGTTTTCGTAGGGATCCCGGGGCTTTCCCTTCCCGTAAAACGTGAAATTTCCGATTTGCCGGGACAATGCCGAGCGGTTGCCAGGACTACTCGCGCCGGGCGCGCTGGCGGTTCAGTTCGGCGCGGGCGAGGGCGTTCTTGTGCACCTCGTCCGGTCCGTCGGCGAAGCGGAGGGTCCGGATGCCGGCGAACGCGGATGCCAGCGGGAAGTCCTGGCTCAGCCCGCCCGCGCCGTGGACCTGGATCGCCTTGTCGACGATCCACTCGACCGTCGCCGGCGTGGCGATCTTGATGGCCTGGATCTCCGTGTGGGCCGCCTTGTTGCCGACCGTGTCCATCAGCCACGCCGCCTTGAGCACGAGCAGCCGCAGTTGCTCGATGCGGACCCGCGCCTCGGCGATCCAGTCGCGGATCACGCCCTGATCGGCGAGCGACTTGCCGAAGGCAACGCGCGAGTCGGCGCGCGCGCACATCAGCTCGATGGCCCGCTCGGCGAGGCCGATCGAGCGCATGCAGTGGTGGATGCGCCCGGGCCCGAGCCGGGCCTGCGCGATCGCGAACCCGTCACCCTCGCCGCCGATCAGGTTGGCGGCGGGCACCCGGACGTCGCTGAACACGATCTCGGCGTGGCCGCCGTGCTCGTGGTCGTCGTAGCCGAAGATCTCCATGCCGCGGATGATCGACACTCCCGGAGCGTCCCGCGGGACCAGGATCATGGACTGCTGGCGGTGCCGGTCGGCGGACGGGTCGGTCTTGCCCATCACGATGAAGATCTCTGCCTGCGGGTTCATCGCCCCGGTGATCCACCACTTGTGGCCGTTGATGACGTACTCATCGCCGTCGCGTTCGATGCGCGTCGCGATGTTGGCCGCGTCGGAAGAGGCCACCTCGGGCTCGGTCATCGCGAACGATGAGCGGATCTCACCCTCGAGCAGCGGCTGCAGCCAGCGCTTTTGCTGCTCGGGCGACCCGAACGTGGCGAGCACCTCCATGTTGCCCGTGTCCGGCGCGCTGCAGTTCGCCGCGACGGGCGCCAGGCCCAGGCTCCGGCCGGTGATCTCCGCGAGCGGCGCGTACTGCAGGTTGGTCAGCCCGGCGCCGTGCTCGCCGGGCAGGAACAGGTTCCACAGCCCGCGGGACCGCGCCTGGGCGCGCAGCTCACCGAGCACCGGTACGGTGCTCCAGGCCCAGCGGTTGTCCAGCGCGGCGAGCTGCTCGTGGAACACCGGCTCGGCCGGGTAGACCGCATCCGCCATGAACTCCAGCAGGCTGGCCTGTAGTTCCTCGGTGCGCGCGTCGAAGGCGAAGTCCATCAGCTGTCCTTCCGAATAGACGCCAGTCCGGATGCGATCAAGGGCTCGACCAGCGTGCCGATCTCTTCGAACCCCTCGCCGACCGTCTGGCCGTGTACGTACCGGAAATGAATTCCCTCGAGGATCACCGCCGCCTTGAACGACGCGAGGGCGATGTAGAAGCCGAGGTCGGTCAGGTCGCGCCCGCTGGCGGCGGCGTACTGGTCGAGCACCTCCGGCACGCTCGGGTAGCCGGGGGCGTCGCTGGCCATCGGCCCGTCGGCGAGCCGCTCCATCCGCTGGTACACGATGAGCAGTCCCACGTCGGTCAGCGGGTCGCCAAGCGTGGCCATCTCCCAGTCCACCACGGCGGCGATCTGGTCGTCGGCGCCGACGAGCACGTTGTCCAGCCGGTAGTCGCCGTGCACGATGGCGGGCGGCGACCCGTCGGGCGGGTCGGCGGCGAGCAGGTCGTGCAGCTCGTCGATGCCGGCCAGGGGGCGGCTGCGCGACGCGTCGAGCTGCTTCTTCCAGCGGCGCACCTGGCGGGCGAGGAAGCCGTCCGGCCGGCCGAAGTCGGCCAGCCCCACCTCGGCGGGTACCACCGCGTGCAGCTGCGCGAGCGTGTCGATCAGCCGCTCCGCGATGACCCGGGCCCGGTCGGGTCCCACCGCGGCCAGTTCGTCCGCCCTTCGGTAAGGCACCCCGTCGACCTTGGACATCACGTAGAAGGGCGCGCCGAGCACCTCCGGATCGGCGCCCAGGGCGTAGGTCAGCGGGACCGGAACGGCGGTGTCCCGCAGGGCGGTGATCACCCGGTACTCGCGCTCCATGTCGTGCGCGGTGGCGAGCACGTGGCCGAGCGGCGGGCGGCGCACCACCCAGCTCCTGGTGCCGTCGCTGATCTCGTACGTTAGGTTCGACCGGCCGCCGGCGATCAGCCGGCCCCGCAGCGGTCCGCCGATCTCGCCCGGGCACGCGCCGTCGAACCAGGTGGCGAGTCGCGCTAGGTCGAGGCCGGGGAGATGGCCACGGAGATCGGTCATGCCTGGAGAAACTACTCCCGGCGGAGCGAGATCGCCAGGTCCGGCTTCACCAGCGACGCGACGAACCGGGGCCAGACGTTCGCTCCGTGACAGCGAAAGTGGGCGGTGTCGCCGTCGGCTATGTCGAAGGACCGGGTCGGGCTCGTGTACCGGCCGCGCTGGACGCGCAGCGTGTGCTGCCCGGGCTCGACCGGTTCCTCGAACGACCCGTGGAGCTCGACCGAGCCAACGGCCTGGCCGTCGACGCTGACCTCGTACCGGCCCCGCCAGAGCTCGATGCCGATGCCCTCACGTACCAGCCTGAGCGTCGCCGCCACGATTGCCTCCTCGCCCGCGAACCCGTCCCGGCCCCGGCCCGGCCCGGCAGCTAAGTGGATGTCCTCAGCGAGTCATGCTAACCCCCGCAGCCGAGACGGCAACCTCCTCCTCCGGCGGCGGCGGGCAGTCGCGGCGCGGGAGCAAGAGCGGGGTGGCCAGCAGCAGGATTCCCGCGATGGCGATCGAAGCGCGCGGACTCGTCAGGCTCGCCAGCCCGCCCCACACCGCGGTCAGGGCGGCGGTGGCGAGGGTGGTCGACGTCGACCAGGACGCGAGCATCCGCGCGGTGAGGCGCTTCCCGGTGTGGTCGAGCCGGTAGGTGGCGATCACCGGGTTGTACACGCCCATGAACAGGACGAGCCCGAACTGGACGCCGATCACGAGGACGACGCCGCCGGGGCCGGGCTCCACGAACGCGAGCCAGATCGGCCAGCAGGCCGACATCGTCCCGACCACCAGCATGACCCGGTGCCGCCCGAACCGGCTGACGAGCGGCCGGGCCAGCCGGGACCCGATGAAGCCGCCAATGCAGGGCGCGCCGAATGCCAGGGTGTACTGCCACGGGGCGAACCTGAGCTGCCCGAGCAGTAGCACGGCGAGCTGCGGCTCGGATCCCATGATCAGGCCGCCGACCAGGATCCGGTTGAAGAACACCGGGCGCAGTGCGGGGGTGCGCAAGATGTGCCGCCACCCGTCGAGCAGCTCCGCGGCCCAGTGGCGCGACGTCGAAGAGCGGGCCGGGTCCGGCTCCCCGCGGCGGATCATCGCGACCCCGCAGGCCGAGAGCAGGTAGCTGACCGCGTCGGCGATCACGGTGGTCACCGGACCCAGAAGGCCGACGAGAGCACCACCGAGCGGCGGGCCGACCACGAGGGCGGTCCAGGTGGTTGACTCCAACCGGCTGTTCGCCACCAGCAGGTCGGCCGGCTCCACCAGCGCCTTGATGTTCGCGCCGCTCGCCGCCGTGAACGCGATCTTGGACGCGGCCACGATGATCGAGACGACGAGCAGCTGGGCGAAGCTTAGCCAGCCGAGCGCGTACGCGGCGGGAATGGTCATCAGCGCGAGGAACCGGGAGAGGTCCATCGCCATCATCACCGGCCGCTTGCGCCGGAACTCTATCCACGGGCCGAGTGGCACCGCGATCACCGCGCCGACCGCCAGGCCCGTCGCCGAGAGGGCGGCTACCTCAAGCGAGCCGGCGTGCAGCACCCGGACCGCGATGATCGGAAAGGCGCCGAACCCGATTCCTGACCCGTACGCGCTGACGGCGTAGGCCCCCCAGAGCCAGCCGAACTGCCGTCCAAGCGACCGCCTGCCCAACTTCCGGGTGTGCACACGCCAATTACAGCGGTGTGTTTCCGCAGGATCAAACAACAAAGGGGAGAGCGGCGACAACGATCAGTTGTATAAGGAAGCCATGAACATCGAAGCCGTCCGGGCCTTCGTGACGGTCGCGGAGGAAGGCCAGTTCCAGCTCGCCGCCGACCGGCTCGACGTCAGCCAGCAGGCCGTCTCGAAGCGGATCGCGGCCCTGGAGGCCGAGCTGGGCACCGCCCTATTCAAGCGCACGCCGTCCGGGGCCGCGCTTACCCAGGACGGCCGCACCTTCCTGCCCCACGCCGCCGCGATCCTGAGCGCGGTGAGCGCGGCGTTCGCGTCGGTGCAGCCGGGAACCCGGCCGCTGCGGGTGGACGTGCTCAGCCGCGGCAACGGGCCCGTGGACCTGCTGCGCGACTTCTGCGCGGACAACCCGGCGTTCCCCGTCGAGATGGTGATCGGCGGCGGCGCCGCGAGCACGTTCAGGAGCCTGCTGGCGGGCGAGATCGACGCCGGCTACGCCTACCTCAGGGACGTGAAGCACGAGCTCGACCCGGCGCTCGCGCGGACCTACGCGTACCTCGAGCCGGCTCACGTCATTGTCGGCGTGCGGCACCCGCTCGCCGCAGCACGGGCGGTGCGGGCGGCCGACCTCGCCCGCTACCGCGCCTGGGTGCCCGGCATCGTCGAGGGCAGCGAGTGGGAAACCTACTTCCAGGACTTCGCGGAAGCGTTCAGCCTGGACATCGACCCCACCGGCTACTCCGTCGGCAGCGAGTCGGTCTTTGACGCCATCGCGGCGTCCCGCTCGCTCATGACCCTGGTCGGCGAGCGCAACCGGGTCGGCTGGCCGGGCGGCCTCGGGCTTGTCCGCCTTCCCATCGCCGACCCGGTGCCGCTTTACCCCTGGTCGCTCGTCTGGCGGGCCGACACCGCCCACGCGGGCGCGAAGCGCCTGGTCAGCCACGTCAAGCGGGCGTACCGGCCGCCGGCCGACGCGGCCGCGGTCTGGCTGCCCCGCCAGGCGCGCGACGACCTCCAGTTATCCCGAACGACCGCGGGCTCGGCCGGTCCGGCTAGGCGCGTCCGCGCGGGGGCAGTCATGATGGGAGCTGACACCGGGATCACGAAGGAGGCGGCGGCATGGACTTCGCCCTGACCGAGGACCAGCTCCGGTTCAAGCAGGCTGCCCGCGAGTTCCTGAACAAGGAGGTCGTCCCCTACCGGGCCGAGTGGGACCGCCGTGAGTCCGTCGATCCCGCGATCATCGGCAAGCTCGGCGATCTTGGCTTCTTCGGGCTGACCATCCCCGAGGACTACGGCGGCCTCGGCGGCGACTACGTCACGTACTGCATCGGCATGGAAGAGCTGGGCCGGGCGGACTCCGCCGTGCGCGGCATCGTCTCCGTCTCCATGGGCCTGTTCGGCAAGAGCGTCCTGTCGCACGGCACCGAGGAGCAGAAGCAGGAGTGGCTGCCCGGCATCGCGTCCGGCACGAAGCTCGGCTGCTTCGCCCTCACGGAGCCGGACAACGGCTCGGACGCCGGGAACCTCAAGGCCAGGGCCGACCGCGCGGGCGGCGACTGGATCATCAACGGCACGAAGATCTTCATCACGAACGGCAGCTGGGCCGATGCCTGCGTGGTGTTCGCCCGCACCGGCGGCCCCGGCCCGCGCGGGATCTCGGCGTTCCTGGTCCCGACGACCACACAAGGGTTCGGCCGGACCGAGATCCACGGCAAGCTCGGGCTCCGCGGCCAGGTGACCTCCGAGCTGACCTTCGCCGACGTCCGGGTCCCGGCGAGCGCCCTGCTCGGTGCCGAGGGCGAGGGCTTTAAGATCGCCATGGCCTCGCTGGACAAGGGCCGGGTGTCGGTCGCCGCCGGCTGCACGGGGATCAGCCAGGCGTGCCTGGAGGCGGTCGTCGAGTACGCGGGCAGCCGGTCGCAGTTCGGGCGCCAGCTGGCCGAATTCCAGCTGGTCCAGGACATGATCGCGGAGATCTCGGTCGACACCGACGCCTCCCGGCTGCTCACCTGGCGGGCCGCCGACCTCATCGAGCGCGGCCTGCCGTTCGGCCCGGAGGCATCCAAGGCCAAGTTCTTCGCCTCGGAAAAGGCGGTCAAGGCGGCCAACCTCGCGATCCAGGTCTTCGGCGGCTACGGCTACATCGACGAGTACCCGGTGCAGAAGTTCATGCGCGACGCCCGCGTGATGACCCTCTACGAGGGGACCAGCCAGATCCAGAAGCTGCTCATCGGCCGCGCCGAGACCGGCGTCAGCGCCTTCCTCTGACGACCCCTGTCGATCAGGAGTCAGCCCGAGGCAACCGTCTTCAACTCGGCCAGGGACTGCCGGACGAGCTGGGCCAGGGTCTCGTCCCCGGATCCGCCGGTCCGGTCTACCCAGCGCTGGAAGGCGATCTTGAAGACGGCGATGCCGGCCTCGGCGGCCAGGCTCGCGGCCGGCTCGGCGACGCCGCGCTCGCGCAGGGTGCCCGCGAGCGCCGCCGCCAGGGCCGCCAGCTTGATCAGCTCGCGCTCCCGCAGCTCCGGGTTCGCGGCGATGATGGCCTGCCGTCGCCGCGGGAAGTCGCCGGCCTCCTCGAACGGGGCGGCGGCGGCGTCGAGCGCCGCGCCAACCACGTCGAGCGGCGACAACCCGTCCGGGGCGGCGGCGATCCCCGCGACCAGCCGCTCCTGGAGCTGGCCGGAGCCGTAGAACAGCACCTCGCGCTTGTCGGCGAAGTACCGGAAGTAGGTCCGCTCGGTGAGGCCGGCCCGCTTGGCGATCTCCGCGACCGTCGTCTGGTCGTACCCGCGCTCGCTGTAGAGCTCAAGCGCGGCCAGTTGCAGCCGGCCGCTCGCGTTGGGCTCCCATCGGGTCATAGGCTCAATGCTACCGCGATGACAGTCACTGACATGGTGGTGCTATGCTGGATGATGTCAGCTACTGTCATCACTCTCGCAGGGAGTCAACGACATGCGTGTGTTCATCACCGGCGCCTCCGGGCACATCGGCTCCGCGCTCGTCCCCGAGCTCATCGACAACGGCCACGAGGTCCTCGGCCTCGCCCGCTCCGACCGTTCGGCCGCCATCCTTGAGACCGCCGGCGCGCAGGTCTGGCGGGGCGACCTGGACGACCTCGACGGCCTGCAGGCGGCCGCCAAGACGGCCGACGGCGTCGTTCACCTGGCGTTCAAGCACGAGGCGATGGCCTCGGGCGACTATCTCAGCGCGATCGCCGACGACTTCAAGGCGATCCAGGCGATGACCGCCGTCCTCGAGGGCACCGGCAAGCCCTTCGTTGGTACCGGGGGCACGCTCATGCTCGCGCTCTCCGGGATTGCGGGCCGCGCGGGCACCGAGCAGGACAGGGTCACCGGCGGGGCGCGCGTCGAGGCGGAGAACGCGATCATCGGGCTCGGCGCGCGGGGCGCCCGCTCGTCCCTCATCCGCCTGTCGCCGATCGTGCACAGCTCGCTCGACCACCACGGCTTCACCCACGCGCTGATCGGCATCGCCCAGGCGAAGGGCGTGTCCGCCTACGTCGGCGACGGCGCGAACCGCTGGCCCGCCGTGCACACGCTCGACGCCGCGCGGCTGTACCGGCTGGCGCTCGAGTCGGCCCCGGCGGGCTCGCGGCTGCACGGCGTCGCCGACGAGGGCGTGCCGTTCCGCGAGATCGCGGAGGTCATCGGCCGCCGCCTCAACCTGCCGGTCACGAGCATCGGCCAGGAAGACGCGGGCGCGCACTTCGGCTTCCTCGGCAACTTCGCCGGGGTCGACAACTGGACGTCGAGCGCGGGCACCAGGCGGCTCTTGGGCTGGGAGCCGACGCACGCGGGCCTGATCGACGACCTCAACCACGGCCACTACTTCGACAACGCGGCCGCGTAACCGACCGTCAACGAAGATGGTGGATAGTTTTGCACATGCGGGTGTGGAAAACTATCCACCATCCTCGCCAGCAGGTGGCTAGGCGGCCGAGGCCTTGTCCAGCGCCTCGGTCTCGCCGGCGGTGAGGTCGAGCGCCGCCGACGCGAGCAGCGCGGGCAGCTGGTCCGCCGTCCGGGCCGAGGCCAGCGGCGCGACCACGTTGGGCCTGCCGCGCAGCCAGGCAAGCGCCACGGTCGCCGGCGCGACGCCGCGCTCAGCGGAAATCGCGTCGAGCGCCGCGAGCACCGCCGGGCCGGTCGGGCTGGTCAGGTACCTGCTCGCCCCCGGCTGCCTGGCCGCGCCCGCGTGATCCGCCGCGCTCCGGTATTTTCCGGCGAGGAAGCCGCTGGCCAGCGCGTAGTAGGGGAGCACGCCGAGGCCGAACTGGGCCGCGACCGGCGCCAGCGACGCCTCGTAGGCGGCCCGCTCCACGAGGTTGTAGTGCGGCTGCAGCGCCACCGGGGGCGCGTACCCCTCGGCGGCGGAGACGGTGAACCACTCGCGCAGCCGGGCCGCGGTGATGTTGGAGAGCCCGACGTAGCGGATCTTCCCCGCCTTCCGCAGTTCGCTGAACACGCCCGCCGTCTCGGCGACCGGCACGTCCGGCTCGTCGTAGTGCACGTAGTAGAGGTCGATGTGGTCGGTCCGCAGCCGGGCCAGGGACGCGTCGGCCGCGGCGAGCACGTTCGCCGGGGACAGCCCGCGGAACCGCGGGTGCCGGTCCACCTTGGTCGCGATGACGACCGAGTCCCGGTTGCGCCGCGCCGTGAGCCACTCGCCGATGAGCGTCTCGGACTCGCCGCCGGAGTTTCCCGGCACCCAGGCGCTGTAGGAGTCGGCCGTGTCGATGAAGTTGCCGCCGCCGGCCACGTAGCCGTCAAGCACGGCGAACGACGTCTCCTGGTCTGATGTCCAGCCGAATGTGTTGCCGCCGAGCCCAAGCGGGAACACGTCGAGGTCGGAACTCCCGATAACGGTCATGGATGAAAACCCTTCTGCGGAGGAACGGGAAACGCCAACACGCGACAACAGCGGCCGGCCTTGCTTTGTGCTGGCCAGCACGGTGTACTGGCCAGCACGGTGTTCTAGCCAGCGCCGGCTTCCACGACGGGCGCGGCCGGAACCCCGGCCTCGGCGGCGCTTGAGGTGAGCGCCCGCCAGCCGGCTCCGGCGATGGCGGTGAGCGCCATGGCCGGCAGCGCGAAGCCCTCCCGGGGACCGACGTCCTGCGTCACCCAGCCCGCGAACGGCCCGGTGACGACCTGGGCCCCCGGCAGGGCCATCGTCCACTGCCCCATCATCCGGCCCCGCATCCCGTCCCCCGAGGCGAGTTGGACCAGCGTGTTGGCGGCGGCGATGAACCAGATCGACAGCAGGCCGACCACCGCCAGCCCGGCGAAGGCCAGCCAGACCGTGGGCGCGAGCGCGGTTCCGGCGATCGCGGCGGCGGTCGCCAGGGCGAGCAGGCCGACCCGGCGCCCGGTCGGCCGTTCGTCGCCCCCGGAGGCCAGCAGCGCTCCGGGCAGCGCGCCGATCCCGAACACCGACATCATCAGCCCGTATCCCCCGCCGCCGAGGTGAAAGACGTGCGTGGCCAGCACGGGCAGGGCCACGCCCATGTTGAACAGCAGCCCCGAGGCCGCCGCGAGGCCGACGCAGACCCGGATCGGCCCGTGGCGCCACGCGTACCGGATCCCGTCCCGCAAGGTAACGGCGGACCGCGCCATCCGATCCGCGGTCCCGGCGGTGTCCGTCGCCGCGTAGGCCGGCCGATGCCGCAGCAGGACGAAGAGTGGTATCGCGTAGGAGGCGGCATTGACCGCGCAGCAGGCGGCGACCCCGACGGTGGCCAGCAGGGCGCCGCCGAGTGCGGGCCCGGCCACCCGGGAGACGTTGAGGATGATCTCGTACAGGCCGACCGCCGAAGCCAGCCGGTCGGCGCCCACGAGGTCGACCACGTAGACCTGCCGCGCGGTCTGGTCCGGGGCGAACACTATCCCGTTCAGCAGCGTGATCAGGAACAGCATCCACGCCCGGGCGACGCCCGCGGCGATGATCGCGGCGGCGGCCGCGGCGAGGAGCCCGAACGCCACCTGGGTCACGATCAGCAGCTTGCGCCGGTCGACCCGGTCGACCAGCGCCCCGGCGTGCGGGCCGAGCAGCAGGACCGGCAGGAAGGTGAACGTGCCCATCAGCCCCAGGTCGACGCTGTTGCCCGTCAGCCGCAGCAGGAACCACGACAGCGCGACCGCCTGCGTCATCGTCCCGGACGCGGAGAACACCTGGCTGAAGAACCAGGCCCGGTACGCCGGCGACTGAAGCGACTGAAAGGACCGCCGCATACCCGGCCGCCGCCGCCCTGATTCCGCGTTCTGTCGGGGCTGGGCGTCGGCGTCCGAATTCGTCATATACGCCGACTTTAACACCGGGCCGGTAACGCGCTCCGGCTCTCCCTGATCGCCTGCCGGAAGCTGATCCGCGGGCCCGTGCGCAGGATGGAGTTCGCGTAGATCCGCACCGCGATCCTCGCCATCCACACCGTGCCGACGGCCGTCAGCACCGCCGCCACCACGACCTGCCACACGGGGACGTCGCCCGCCGCGTAGAGCACCGGCATCGCGATCGGCGCGGTCGGCGGCAGGAAGCCGAGCACATGGTAGAAGGTGCTGGCGCCGTTGGCGTAGATCACCGTGTAGGACAGCGCGTAGGTGAGGATCAGCGGGAGCTGGACCGGCAGGATCGTCGAGTTCACGTCCGACTGCCGGGACACCAGCGACCCGGCGGCCGCGAACGCCGTGCAGTAGAACGCGTAGCCGAGCACGACGAACACCCCGCCCGCGATGACGACGCCGAGCGTGGCCCCGTGCACCAGGCTCGACCCGGAGGCGAACCCGGCGACGATGAACACGACGACCATGCCCGCCGCCTGGGCGAGCGCGAGCACCCCGATGCCGAGCACCTTGCCGATCAGCAGCTGAACCGGGCGGACCGCGGACAGCAGCACCTCGACCACCCGGCTGGATTTCTCCTCGCCGATGCCGAGCGCGATCTGCGACCCGTACACGCTAATCAGGATCCAGACGATAATCACGGTGAACAGCCCGGTCAGCCGGGCCGACAGCGACGTCTTGGGCGCCTCGAGGCCGCGCACCGGCAGCGTCACCCCGTGCGCGACGGCGGACGCCGCGCCCGGCACGGTCTGGATCAGCTTGGAGAGCCCCGCGAGCTGGGCCAGCGTGGCGACGGAACCGGTGACGCCGCCGAACGGCACCTGCTTGACGATGATCTCGGTGTTGGGAACGAGGACGGCGCCCAGGTCACCGCTGCGCAGCGCCGCCTCCGCCGCCGCCAGGCTCGGCTGCGGAACCGCGACCGCCTGGCCGCCGGACAGCCGGCCCGCCTCGGTGACGATGCCGCTGATCGCGGTGGTGTCGCCGACGACGCCGATCCTGTCCGGCTTGTTCTTGGCGGACAGGATCGCCGGGAGCGCCACGGCCAGGGCGACCGCGATCAGCAGGATCGCGGTCGTGATTATGAACACCCGCGTCTTGGCCCTGATCCGGATCTCCCTGCGGGCCACCAGCCAAGTCAACTGCAGCGACCGGCTGGGCGGCGCGGCGCTTCCGCGGCCGCTCGTCTCAGGCCCGGTGCTCAACGTGCCCGTGCTCATAGCCCTGCTCCCGTCGTTACCCCGGCGGTCCTGCTTGTCTTCGCGTGCTCGGCCTCGGCCTGGCCGACCGACGCGCCGGTCACCTGGCGGAACACGTCGGACAGGGATCGGTCCTCGTAGGCGAAGTGCTCGACCGGGCCGGCCGCCCGAGCGAGATCCAGGATCGTCTGGGAGTCGGCCGCACTCGTTAGGGATATCTCGGCCGTGCCATCTGCCCTGACCGAATCCACGATGCCGACAGCGGAGCTGACCCCGGCCGACCAGCCACCCGCGCGGTCGCCCGTTACGCGGACCGCGAGCCGGGGGTGGTCACCGCGGCGCAGGTCCGCGACTAGGCCGGAGACGACAAGCCGGCCGCGGTGGATGATCGCGACGGCCTCGCAGATGTCCTCGACGAGGTCCAGCTGGTGGCTGGAGAACAGCACGGTGACGCCGGCCGCGGCGCGCTCGGCGAGGATCGCGCTCATGTCGTCGATCCCGCCGGGGTCGAGTCCGGAGAACGGTTCGTCGAGGACTAGGAGGTCCGGGCTGCTGACAAGCGCGACGGCCAGCTGGGCGCGCTGCTGGTTGCCGTGCGACAGCGCGTCGATTCGCGTCTGGCCCCGGCCGCCCAGGCCGAGGCGGTCGATCCAGTGCCAGGAGGCCTTCGCCGCGGCGGGGCCGTCCATGCCGTGCAGCCGCGCGAAGTACTCGACCTGGTCGAACAGCGTCATGGCGGGGTAGAGGCCGCGTTCCTCCGGCATGTAGCCGAAGGTCCGGCGGGCCGCCTCGCCGACCGGCCGGCCGCGCCAGCGGATATCGCCCGCGTCCAGGGCGGTGAGGCCGAAGATGGCTCGCATGGTGGTGGTCTTGCCGGCACCGTTCGGCCCGAGGAAACCGAAGACCTGTCCCGCGGGAACGCCGAACGACAGCCCGTCAAGCGCGGTGACCGTGCCATACCGGCGGCGCAGCCCGTCGATCTCGAGCTCCATCGAAGTCATATCAAAGTGATATCGCATATTCCGGTGGCTGGAAAGCCCGGCTAGCGGGACATGGCTCTGGCGATCATCAGGTAGACCCACAGCACGATCACGGACGCCGCGCACTGGTCGATGACCGTGCTGGCGTGGGCCGTCCCCTTGAGCAGGGCGCCGAACAGCGGGCCGGCACCGATCGCCGCGACGAGGACGCTCAGCATCCGCGAGACGAGCCACGGCGGGGTGCTGCCCATGGGCGTGTCCGGTCCACGGTCCGCCGGGTTGATGCGCGCGGTGCGGGCCAGCCGCAAGACACCCGCCGCGACGCCTGGACCCGCGATCAGGCCGAGCAGCGGCCAGAGCCAGCCGCTCAGCGCGCCCGCGGCGCAGAGCACGGTCAGCGAAAGAGCGAGCCAGCAACCGGACAGCAGGGATGGCAGCACCGCGCGGGCCACGAGCGCCCGCCCCGCGTCGACGCCGAGAAGCCTGAGCAGCGCGGGATCGTCTTGGTCGCGCTTGGTGGTGATTGTCCCCTGCGCGCCGACCGCGACCGCGCCTGCGATGAGCGCCACCGCGATGAGATCCGGTCGGCCCCGGCCGGTGATGGCGATCCCGAGCAGGGCCGGGACCACGGACGCGACGGCGAGCATAACCAGCGGCCACGGCCTGCGGGCGACCCGCCGCCAGTCCGCCCAGGCCAGGACCAGGGCCGGCGGCAGCTTCGGCCACGGCCGCGAGCGGAGCAGCCGGCCGCGCCAGTGGTTGTCCTCGGCGATCCAGAACAGGAGCGAGAAGTTGAAGTACTGCGCCGCGAGCAGAGCCCGCCCGGAGCGCGCCGAGTCGGCCCGCAGCACGCCGGCGGGGAAGGAAGCAAGCCGCCGCCACAGCAGCAGCCAGGCGATGGCGGCCACGGCGAGCGCGACCAGCGCCGTCGTGTCGAAGACCGGCGTGGACAGCCTGCCGAACACGGCGGTGACCGCCCGCGTTACGGCCGACCAGCGTTCCCCCACCACTCCGCCCGCCACCGCGACCACGGCGATCGCCAGGCCGACGGCGCGGACCACGGTGCGCGGCCGGTCATGCGGCTGGGCGATCGCCTCGGCGGCCACCGCCGCCAGGCAGCACCCGGCCCCGGCAACCGCGGAAAGGAACAGCCAGGATCCGGGCAGCCCGCTGCCGGCAAGCCGGAGGTAAGGGCCGGCCATCGCCAGGCCGAGCACGCCGAGCAGTGCGCCTGCCAACGTGGCGAGCACCGCGACGGTGAGAGCGGCCCGTCGCAGGACGGCCCGCCGGTCGAGCGGCGTGAGCAGCAGCCAGGAGGCGTCGGCGGGGGACAGCGCGAGCGGGCCGAGCGCCTGCGCGAGTAGAAGGAGTCCCGCGCCGACGCCGATCACGAGGCCCGCCCCCGCGACCGCCTGCGTCGCCGCCGCGTGGGTGGCGGCGGCGTGACTGGCCGACTTGCTGAGCCTGCTGAGCGGACTCGCGAGGAAGTCAGCGCCGTAGATCCCCACGATGAGCAGGGTGAAGCCGGCGACGTACCAGTCGACCCAGCTCCGGCGGCGGTGCCTGCCGAGGAACGACCGGACGGTCCCGACGCTGACCGCTGCGTCCTTGTCGGGCAGGGTCATCGGCCCGGCGGTCATGAGGCCGGCCCGGTGATGTCGTCGCTCGCGGCGATCCTGCCCTCGGCGAGCGCCACGATGCGCGCCCCCGCGGTCACGGCGAAGTCGTGATCGTGGGTCGCCATCACGACCGTGCCGCCGTTGGCCGTGTACTGCTCGCGGAGCAGCGTCGCCAGCTTTCGCCTGAACCCCGCGTCGAGCGACTGCTCCGGCTCGTCGAGCAGCAGCAGCCTGCTCGGTCGCGCGAGCGCGGCCGCGAGCGACAGGCGCTGCCGCTGCCCGGAGGACAGGCTCAACGGGCTGGCGTCCGCCCGCGCGGACAGCCCGAAGATCTCGACAAGCTCGTCGGCGGGAAGGCACCAGCCGCGGACCGGCTGGTGGGTCATCAGCACAAGCTCAAGCAGCTCGCGGATGGTCAGCCCCGGATACCAGGTCGGCTGGTCGGCCACGATCGCTACCGACCGCCAGAACTCCGCGTTGTCACGCGGCGGCCCCCCAAGCACGGACACCGTGCCCTCCGCCTGGCGGCGAAAGCCCGCCAGGCAGGAAAGCAGCGTCGACTTGCCGACGCCGTTGACCCCGGTGAGCGCGACGACCTCGCCCGCGGCCACGGACAGCTCGATGTCCTCGAGGACGACGACGCTGCCGTACGCCATGCGCAGCCCGCGGACCGCGACGACCGGATCAGTCACGAGGACACGATATAGCGCTTTAGGGCGCCCGGTCCGTCAGGAGGCGAGCAGTTCCAGTTCGCTGGACCGGAGCCGGGCGGTCACGGTGCGGGTGGAGCTGCCCTCCTGGGGGATGGTGGCGTGGATGTAACCGGACACGACTTGCTGGCTGATCCGGTAGGCGGCGTGGCCGGGCAGCCGAAGAGCGGCCTGGGCGGATGTCAGCGTGATGCTCACCTGCCGCGGCGCGAGGGTGAAGGCGGCGCTCAGGTGCCCGTCCGTGATCGCCGCGGTCAAGGTGGGGGTGCGCAGCCCGCTGGCGCTGATGTATACGTGGGCCCCGGTGAGGCGCAGCGAGCCAGCCAGGCCAGCCACCGTCACCTGCCCGCCCGGCTGCTGCACGACGATGCCGGTATCGGCGGGGACCACGAGCCTAAGGTTCTGGGTGCACTGGCTAGCGGGCGCGCATCGGATAGAGACCACCAGGACGCCGGCGGGACGGTCGAGCCGGGTGGCGGCGACCGGGACCGGGCCGGTCCCGCGCACCTGACCCGTCAGCCTCACCGCACCGATTCCCGTGCCGTCGATGACTAGCTGGCCGGGCACTCCCTGGAGGGTGACAGCGCTCGCGCGCTCGGTGACCTGTACGACCCGGGTGGTTGTCCCCGGGCCGGTTCCCGCGGCCGGCATGCCCGCCGCGCGGGGGTTTCCCGCCGTCAGCAGGACGAAGGCAGTGGCGGCACACGCGATGACCGCCACCACTGGTACCGCGATGCGCCTGGTAGCGCGCCAGCCCGACCTGGGCGCGGCCTGAACCTGAAGGGGGAAAAGCGCGATGCGCCGGACTATCACTTGGCCCGACGGCAGCGTGGCCGTCTTCTGCTGGCCCGGTAGACGGTCCTGGCCGTCGGCCTCCGGCGTGGTCGGGCGGTCGGGACGCCCGTAGCGGTCCACCTCGGCGGCCAGCTCGGCCGCGCTCGCGGTCGCCGGGTCCTGGTTCTGACTGAAGCCCTTGTTGTACTGGCCGCACCACGTGCACGGCCAGGGCATGTGAAATCCCTGCAGCCCGTCCACGTAGCTGACCCTGGTACACGCCGAACAGCGCCGCAGGAAGAAGCTGTTGCCGCAACTGCTGCACTGCCAACGGCTTTCCTGAGGATCAGACTCCCCGGATGTCCCGCACTCCGGGCACAGCACCTGCGAAAGTTCCCGGCCCATCCTCGAATGCTGACACGCGCGCGGTCGAAGGAAGCTCCGGCGGCATCACCGGTTAGACCGCCGTAACGTTTTGGGTAACAGTTGACAACGGTCCGGGCAAGCTCAGCCGCCGAGTACGACGGTCCGGTTGCCGTTGAGCAGGACGCGGTGCTCCGCGTGCCAGGTGACCGCGCGGGCGAGCACCTGGGCCTCCACGTCACGCCCCGCCTCGACCAGGCGCTCCGGCGAGTAAGAGTGGTCCACTCGCATCAGGCCCTGCTCGATGATCGGGCCCTCGTCCAGGTCGGGCGTCACGTAGTGCGCCGTCGCGCCGACCAGCTTCACGCCCTTGGCGTGCGCCTGGTGGTACGGCTTCGCGCCCTTGAAGGACGGCAGGAACGAGTGGTGAATGTTGATCATCCGGCCCTCCACCCGCTTGCACACCTCGGAGGACAGGATCTGCATGTAGCGGGCGAGCACGATCAGCTCGGTGTCCGTCTCGTCGATGATCGACATGAGCCGCGCCTCGGCGGCGGGCTTGGTTTCCTTCGTCACCGGGAGGAAGTGGAACGGCAGCTGGTAGGACTCGGTCAGGCTGCGGAAGACCTCGTGGTTGGAGACCACGCCGGTGATGTCGACGGGCAGCGAGCCGGTCGACCACCGGAACAGCAGGTCGTTGAGGCAGTGGCCAAGCTGGGACACCATGAGCAGGGTCTTGATCCGCTCGGACTTGTCGTGCAGCTGCCAGCTCATGTGGAAGGCCTCGGCGACCCAGGTGAAGTCGCGCTCGAGCTCCGCCACCGGCTTGCCGGGCTGGGGCACGGAAAAGTGCACGCGCATGAAGAACAGGCCGCCGTCGGGCTCGCCGTACTGCTGGCTGTCGATGATGTTCGCGGAGTGCTGCACGAGGAAGCTCGACACCGCATAGACGATTCCGGGCTTGTCCGGGCAGGACAGCGTCAGGACGAACTGAAGACCATCGGTCTGCGACTTGCTCATATCACCCACGATACATTGGGCCCTGAGCATGGATTTAGTAATACAAGGGTTCACAGATCACCCTTGTGGCATACCCCAAAGCCGGTCGGTCCGATCAGTCGCCAAGCCCACGACGCTGTTGCCTCTCGTGACAGAAGTGATACGGCGAGCGGCTGACTGACTGCGGAACTCGCCGATAGCCGTCGGCGGCCGGAATGGGCCTTCGCGCTGGCCGCCCACGGGATCCCCACAGGCCGGCCCGCCTGGGTTTCAGTCGCCTAGTTCGTGGCGGCGGCGGGTTACGTAGTCGTCGAGTTCGGCGCGGATCGCGTCGTCGAGCGGCGGCGGCTCGTAGCTGTCCAGCGTGGACCGCCAGATCTCGCCGGCCCGCTCGGTGGTGTCCTTGCCGCCGTAGCGCTGCCACCGCTCGAAGTTCGCGGTGGACGACAGCAGCGGGCGGTAGAAGCACTCCCTGAACCGTTCCATAGTGTGGGCCGCGCCAAGGAAGTGCCCGCCGTGGCCGACCTCCACGTGCGCGCCGAACGCCAGGGATTCCTCGGTGATCTCCAGCGGGGTGAATTCCACCTGGAGCTCGCGCAGCAGCTCAATGTCGATGATGAACTTCTCATAGCAGCTGACCAGGCCGCCTTCGAGCCAGCCGGCCGCGTGCATGACAAAGTTGGTGCCGGCCAGGAACGTGGGCAGCAGCGTCATCAGCCCCTCGTAGGCGGCCTGGGCGTCGGCCGTCTGCGATGAGTTCAGCGCGCCGCCGGTGCGGAACGGCAGCCCGTAGTGGCGCGCGAGTTGCCCGGTGCACAGCAGCCCGATGGCCGACTCGGGGGTGCCGAAGGACGGCGACCCGGACTGCATGTCGATGTTGGACAGGAACGACCCGAAGATTAGCGGGCAGCCGGGCCTGATCAGCTGGGCGAGCGCGATCCCGGCGAAGGCCTCGGCGAGCTGCTGCGCCAGGGCCGCCGGGATCGTCACCGGGGACATGGCGCCCATCAGCAGGAACGGGGTGAGCACCACGGGCTGGTTGGCGGCGCAGTACTCGAATTGCGCGTCGAGCATCCGGTCGTCCCAGCGCAGCGGCGAGTTGCAGTTGACGAGCGAGACCACCGCGGGGGTCCGCTCGATCGACGCGCGGCCGGCGGGCCGGCCCGCGCCGCCGCCGAACAGGATCTCGGTCATCGCGATGGTGTCGGCGGCGTTCGGCCCCGAGACCACGTTGCCCATGTAGATCTTGTCGGTCAGCGTGCCGAGGGCCTGCACCATGTCGAGGTGCCGGGAGTCAAGCGGCGCGTCGTTCGGCTCGCAGATCACCCCGCCCGCGGAGTCGAGCTGCGGGAAGGCCTGCGAGAGCTTGCACAGGTTGTGGAAGTCCGCCAGCGTCGCCTCGCGCCGGACGTTCCCCTGACGCACGAACGGCGACCCGTAGACCGCGCCGAACACCATGTGGTCACCGCCGATGTGCACCGTGTTCGCCGGGTTGCGGGCCTGGATGTCGAACTCGCGCGGCACCTTGGCGATCTGCTCGAGCACGAACTCGGGGTCCAGGTAGACGACCTCGCCGTCCACCCGCTGCCCGGCCCGGGCGAAGAGCGCCACCGCCTCGGGCTTGGCGAACTGCACGCCGACCTCGGAGACGATGCGCCGCCAGCCCTTGTCGAGAACTGCGAGCGCATCCTGGGAGAGGATCTCGTAGCGCGGCATTCTATTGACAAACACCTCCACATCGTAGAACTTGGTTCCATAAAGTGGAATAGCCCGGCAACGGAATAGGCACCGCGGACGGACAGGTAAGGCACCGATGAGCAACCCCAACGGCACCCAGGCCGTGGACCGGGCCGCGCGCCTGCTCTCGGAGGTCGTACACGCCGCTGACCCGGTGTCCTTCACCGAGCTCGCCGTGGTCACCGGGCTCGCGAAGTCCACCACGTCGCGGCTGCTGCTCGCGCTTGAGCGCAACCACCTGGTCCGGCGCGACGATCACGGCCGGTTCCTGCCTGGCGAGATGTTCGTCAGCTTCGCCTGGCGCGGCGGGGCGGATACGTCCCTGGTCGCGGTGGCGCAGCCGTTCCTCGACCGCCTGGGCAAGGCCACCGGGGAGACGGTCAACCTCGGCGTGGCGGCGGGAAGCGCCGTCGAGCAGATCGCCCAGGTCGACTGCACGTACCTGATCGGCGGCACCAACTGGATCGGGCGACCGGTCCCGCTGCACGCCTCCGGGATCGGCAAGGTGCTGCTCGCGTACGGCGCGGCCAGGCTGCCGGGCGGCGAGCTTGAGCGGTGCACGGACAATACCATCACCGGCGAGGCGGCGCTGCGGGCCGAACTCGCGGCGGTCCGCGCCCGCGGCTACGCGATCACCGACGAGGAGCTTGAGCGCGGGCTGATCGCGTTCGCGGCCCCGGTCTTCCGCTACGACGGCACGGTGGTGGCGGCACTGTCCGTCTCGGCCCCCAGCACGCGCATGACCAGGGAAGCAGCGGCGAACGCGGCCCGCCGTTGCGTGGACGAGGCGGCCGGCCTGTCCGGCGCGCTCGGGCACCGGCCGCGGACCTCGAGGAAGGCGAGCACTCAGTGACCAGCGAGGAACTGCTCACCGAGCTGTACGACAAGACGCTGACCGGGAACGGCCCCGCCGTCCTCGGGCTGACCAGGTCGGGCCTGAGCCAGGGGCTCGGCCCGGAGACCCTGCTGTACGAGGCGCTGATCCCGGCGCTCGAAGAGGTCGGGGCGCGCTTCGAGCGCGGCGACTTCTTCGTCCCGGAGATGCTGATCGCCGGCAAGGCGATGGCCGGCGCGCTCGAGATCCTCCGCCCGCTGCTCGCCGAGACCGGCGCGGAGACGATCGGCACCGTCGTGATGGGCACGGTCAAGGGTGACGTGCACGACATCGGCAAGAACCTCGTGAACATCATGTTCGAGGGCGCCGGGTTCCTGGTCATCGACCTGGGCGTGCAGGTGTCGCCGGAGAAATTCGTCGACGCGGTCAGGACCCACAAGCCCGACATCGTCGGCTTTTCCGCCTTCCTCACCACGACCATGCCGATGTTCAAGGCGAACATCAACGCGCTGACCAAGGCCGGCCTGCGCGACCAGGTCATCGTCATGGTCGGCGGTGCCCCGGTCACCCAGGAGTACGCCGACGTCGTCGGCGCCGACGGCTACGCGGCCGACGCCTCCGCCGCCGTGGTCA
Organism: uncultured Actinomycetota bacterium; assembly: GCA_963767685.1. GTDB lineage: Bacteria > Actinomycetota > Actinomycetes > Streptosporangiales > Streptosporangiaceae > Trebonia. The sequence goes on along the minus strand of CAVYEZ010000019.1, from coordinate 50,891 downwards.
AGGCAAAAGAGCTCATCCGCCGTCGCCGCACCCTCATCAACGCCTGACCAGCCACCAGACCGACAGGAGCGGGGCGAGACACGTGCACACCATCGTCTCCTCAGCGACCAGGACCGTGACGATCGGCCATGACCAGCCGTTCGCGATCATCGGCGAGCGGATCAACCCCACGGGCCGCCCCAAGTTCCAGCGCCAGCTCCGCGACGGCGCCCTCGGCCGCATCGAGATCGACGTCGCGCAGCAGGTCGCGGGCGGCGCCATGCTCCTCGACGTCAACATGGGCGCTCCCCTCGCCGACGAGGCCGAGCTCATGGTGCAGGCGGTCACGCTCATCCAGCGCCGCACCGACCTGCCCCTGGTGATCGACTCCTCGATCCCCGAGGTCCTCGAGGCCGGCCTGGCGACGTACCAGGGCAAGGCGCTCGTCAACTCGGTGACCGCCGAGGACGAGCGCCTGCACACGATCCTGCCCCTGGTGAAGCGGTACGGCGCGGCCATCATCGGCCTGCCGAACGACGAGGAGCAGATCCCCGACGCCCCGGAAGATCGCCTGGTGCTGGTCAGGAAGCTCATCCGGGTCGCGACGGACGACTACCGGATTCCCATCGAGGACATCGTCATCGATCCGCTGGCGATGCCCGTCGGCGCGGACACCGGCAACACCGTGCGAACCCTGGAGACGCTCGCGCTCATCCAGGACGAGTTCGGCGTCAACACCACGCTCGGCGCGTCCAACCTGTCCTTCGGCATGCCCGACCGGCACGCCCTGACCGCGGCGTTCCTCCCGCTCGCGGCCGCGCAGGGGCTGACCAGCGCGATCATGGACGCGCGGACCCCGCAGGTAGTGTCGGCGGCGCGCGCCGCCGACCTGCTGCTCGGCCGGGACGACTGGGGCGCCGCCTGGATCGCCGCCTACCGCGCCGCGAAGGCGGTGCAGGCCGACACGGGCGAGCCCACCCAGGCGATGCCGGCACAGGGCCCGCTTTCGTGAGCCAGCGGGTCGACCTCCGGTTCAACGACCGCCCGGTGCGGGTGCCGCTGGGGGTCACCCTCTTTGACGCGGCCAGCTGGAACGGCATCGCGATCGACTCCACCTGCGGCGGCCACGGCACCTGCAAGAAGTGCCGCGTCCGGTTCAAGGCCGACCCGCCGCTGCCGACCAGCCTCGACCTGCGCGCCTACACCGCGCAGGAGATCAAGGACGGCTGGCGGCTCGCCTGCCGTACCCCGGCCCTCAGCGACGCCGACATTGAGGTGCCGCCGCTGACCACCCGGCCCAAGGCCGCGCTGGTCGGCGTCGGACGTCAGGTCATCCTCAGGCCCGCCGTCCGCAAGCGGTACCTGGAGCTCGCCGAGCCGTCGCTCGCCGACCAGGTGACCGACCTGGAGCGGGTCCTGGGCGCGCTGACCGACCTTGACCCGGTCGCTGACCTGGCCGTCCTGCGCGCCCTCGGCACCACCCTGCGCCAGTCGGACTTCAAGGTCACGGCGGTGGTCGCCGATGAGACGCTGATCGCGGTCGAGCCGGGCGACACCACCGAGCGCGCCTTCGGCCTCGCCTTCGACCTCGGCACCACCACCGTCGTCGCGACCCTGCTCGACCTGACCGCCGGGACCCCGGTCGCGGTCGAGTCGATGCTGAACAAGCAGCAGCCGTTCGGCGCCGACGTCATCGCCAGGATCTCCGCGACCATGCTCGACCCCGCGGCCCGGGACAAGCTGCGGCAACTCGCCCAGGAGACCCTGGCCGAGCTCAGCGCCGCCGTGTGCGAGGCCGGGGGCGTGCGGCCGTCCGAGGTCTACGAGGTCGCGCTGGCAGGCAACGCCACCATGGTCCACCTGGTCCTCGGCATCGACCCCGAGCCGCTCGGGGTCGCGCCGTTCATCCTCTCGGCCCGTCTGCTGCCCGAGGTTCGCGCCCGCGACCTGGGCGTTTCCGCCCATCCGCAGGCCCGGGCCGTGGTCTTCCCCGCGTTCGGCGCCTATGTCGGCGGCGACATCACCGCCGGCCTGCTGGCCAGCGGCATGGACCGCGACCCGCGCGTCCGGCTGTTCATCGACATCGGCACGAACTGCGAGATCGTCCTCGGCGGACGCGACTGGCTGCTGGCAACCGCCGCCCCGGCCGGCCGGCCTTCGAGGGCGCGTCGATCCGCTGCGGCATGCGCGCCGCCGACGGCGCCATCGAGGCGGTCGCGATCACCGAGGACGGTGACCTGAAGCTGACCGTCATCGGCGACACCGACCCCAAGGGCCTGTGCGGCTCCGGCCTGGTCGACGCGGTAGCCGCCCTCGCCGACGCCGGCCTTATCGACGAGTCGGGCAGATTTGCCCAGGTGGAGGAGTTGGAGCGCTTCCCTGATAAGGGAGGGGTCCGTGACCCGGCTCGTCGCCTGGCGGACCGCCTCACCATGATCGGCCAGGAACGCGTGTTCGTACTCCATTGGTCCGGCGCCGGAGATCCCAACCACAGGGACCCGGCGACCAGCGTCTACCTCTCCCAGCGGGACATCCGCGAACTGCAGTTCGCCAAGGCCGCGATCGCCACCGGCTGGCGCATCCTGCTGGAAGAAGCCAGCCTCACGACCGAGGACATCAAGCAGGTCCTGCTGGCCGGCAGCTTCGGCTCCTACCTCAGCGCCAAGTCGGCCATCCGCATCGGCCTCGTCCCCGACGTCGGCACCCGCCGCATCGTCGCGGCCGGCAACGTCGCGGGCGAGGGCGCCAAGATGGCCCTCCTCTCGGTCCGCGACCGCGCCGCCGCCTTGGCCCTCCTCGAGGAGGTGAACTATGTCGAACTCAGCGACCGCCCCGACTTCAACGACCGCTTCATCGCCACCCTCGGCTTCTAACCAGGCCGCCGAGCAGGAGACGGTGGATATTCCTGCACACCCGGGTGTGCAGGAATATCCACCGTCTTGGGATTCCCCAGTCGAGATCGTCGCCTGCGGCGCCCTGGCGGGCCACATCCGCGAGATCGCGACCCGCCGCGGCTGGCCGGTCACCATCCGCCCCCTCGCAGCCGCCCTCCACAACCGCCCAGACAAGATCAAGGGTCATTCCGAACGACTGCTGGCGACTCCTCAAGCGCCCAATTCCCGCCAAATCCTGGCCTACGCCGACTGCGGCACCTACGGCGCCCTAGACCAGCTGGCCAAGGAAACCGGCACACAGCGCCTCCCCGGCCTCCACTGCTACGACCTCTACGCCGGCGAAGCCCAGATAGAGCAACTCTTCGCCGAAGAACCAGGCACCTACCTGCTAACCGACTACCTAATCAAGTCGTTCGAGAGATCAGTAATAAAGCCTCTGGGCCTAGACCGCCACCCAGACCTGTGGCAAGACTACTTCGGCCACTACACCCGCGTCGTCTGGCTAGCGCAGCGGGCAACGTCCGAGCTAGAAGAGGCAGCCACCAGGATCGCCGACCAATTCAACCTGCCACTAACGCGTATAGACACAGGCACCAAGCGGCTAGAAGCAGCCTTGTCCCGCGCGATTGAGCCACCCCTATGACTCTCCCAACGCGGGTGGTGCGAGGCCAGGAAACCGGCCCTCCCGGCAAAAAGAGCAATGTCTGAGCACTAAAGAATGCGCCCGGATGAAAGGCAGTACAACGCCATGAGTGACATGCCAACCCGCGCCAGTGCCGTAGTAATAGGCGCAGGCATAGTCGGGAACAGCCTGGTGTACCACTTGTCACAACTAGGCTGGAAAGACATCGTGCTTGTGGACAAGGGTCCGCTGCCGAACCCCGGGGGCAGCACGGGGCACGCGTCCAACTTCATCTTCCCGATCGAGTATGCCAGGCTCATGTTCGAGCTGACCAGGGACTCGACCGAGCAGTACAAGGCGCTTGGCGTGTTCACCGAGTCCGGCGGCATCGAGGTCGCCCGCACGGCGGAGCGGATGCAGGAACTCAGGCGGCGGGTCACGAAGGCCAAGGCGTGGGGCATCCCCGCCGAGCACCTGACCCCGGACGGCGTGCAGAAGCTGGTCCCCTACCTCGATCCCGCGGTCATCCTCGGCGGCGCCTACTTCCCCACGGTCGGCGTCGTCGACAGCCTGCGGGCCGGGACGCTGATGCGCGAGCGGGCGCAGGCCGATGGCGCGCTCACGGTCGTGTCCGGCGCGGAGGTCCTGGACATCACGACCGAAGCCGAACGGGTCACCGGCGTCGTCACGAGCAAGGGCGAGATCGCGACGGACAACGTCGTGATCGGCGGCGGCGTCTGGTCGGCGAAGGTCGCCGCCCTCGCCGGGGCCCGGCTGGCGCTGACCCCGACCGTGCACCAGATGATCAGCGTCGGCCCGATCGGCCTGTTCGCCGGCACGACCGGCGAGATCTCCTACCCGATCGTCCGCGATGTCGACGAGGGCATGTACGAGCGGCAGCACGGCGGCGACATGGAGGTCGGCTCCTACATGCACCGGCCGATCATCGTGCCGCCGGAGACCATACCGTCCAACGAGCAGGCCGTGCTCTCGCCGACCGAGATGCCGTTCACCGCCGACGACTTCGATCCCCAGCTCGCCGCCGCCCTGGAGCTCATGCCGGAGCTGCTCGGAGACGAGAAGGCGGGCATCAGGTACGCGATCAACGGGCTCATCTCGATGACGCCGGACGGGCACCCCCTGCTCGGCGAGACCCCCGAGGTGAAGGGCCTGTGGACGGCCGCGGCGAGCTGGATCAAGGAAGGCCCCGGCTGCGGCCGGGCCGTCGCCGAGCTGATGTCCGGCCGGGTGCCGACCGTCGACGTGCACGAGGCCGACGTCGCCCGCTTCTACCCCTCGTCACGGACGGCCGGCTTCGCCCGCGCCCGGGCCGCCGAGGCGTTCAACAAGATGTACGGCATCGTGCACCCCGCCGAGCAGTACGAGTCGCTGCGCGCGCTGCGAACCGGCCCGCTCTACGGGCGGGCACGGGACCTCGGCGCCGTGTTCTACGAGACCGCCCGCTGGGAACGGCCGCACTGGTACGCGTCGAACGAGCCCCTGCTCGAGAAGTACGCGGGCAGGCTCATGGAGCGCCCGGCCGAGTGGGAGTCGCGCTGGTGGTCGCCGGTCATCAACGCCGAGCACCTGGCGATGCGGGAGGGCGCCGGGCTCGTCGACCTGTCCGCGTTCACCATCCTCGACGTAACCGGCCCCGGCGCGCTCGCCGGGCTGCAGCGCCTCGCGGTCGCCCAGCTCGACGTGCCGGTCGGCCGGACCGTCTACACGCCGTTCCTCAACGAGGCGGGCCGGTTCGTCGCCGACCTCACGATCATGCGGCTCGCGGCGACCAGCTTCCGGGTGGTGACCGGCGCGGCGGACGGCGGCCGGGACGCCAAGTGGATCAGTGACCGACTGCCGGACGATGCCCGGCTCGCCGACGTCAGCTCCGCGTGGGCCACGATCGGGCTCTGGGGGCCCCGCGCGGGCGACGTCCTCGCCGCCGCGTCCAAGGACGGGGACGAGAGTCCGCCGCTGTCGTTCGGGACGACTGGGCTTTTTGAACTTGGCGGAGCGGTCGTGCTCGGGTCACGGATCTCCTACGTGGGGGAGTTCGGCTGGGAGCTGCACGTGCCGGCGGAGCAGGCTGGGCAGCTGTGGGACCTGCTGTCGGACGCCGGGCGGCCGCACGGGCTCGTGCCCGTCGGGATCGGGGTCTACGGGACGACGGCGCGGCTCGAGAAGGGCTACCGGGCCTTCGGCGCCGAGCTCACGCCCGAGTACGACCCCGTGGAGGCCGGGATGACCAGGCCGCGGGTGAAGGCCGAGCCGTTTATCGGCAAGGAGGCTTACCTGGCCGCCCGGGTGGCGACGCCGGCCGCGGTGCTGTGCACGCTGACCGTCGATGCGCACGCGTCCGCCGACGGGACGCCCAGGTACATGCTCGGCGGCGAGCCGATCCTCACCCTGGACGGCGCGCGCCTCGTCGACGCCTACGGGCGGCCGTCGGCCGTGACCTCGGCCGGGTCCGGGCCTTCGGTCGGCAAGCACCTGCTGATGGCCTACCTGCCCGCCGAGTTGTCCGCGGTCGGGACCCCGCTGCTCGTGGAGTACATGGGCGAGCAGTACCCGGTGACGGTCGCGTCTCACGCCGCCGTGTTCGATCCTTCCGGCTCGCGGATGCGGTGACTGCCAGTGGAGATCCTCGTCTGCGTCAAGCGCGTGCCCACGGTCGGCGGGGTGCTCACGCTGACCGCCGACCAGCGCGCCATCGACGCGTTGACGTCCGGGTTCACGATCAGCCCGCATGAGGAGTGCGCGGTCGAGGAGGCCGTGCGGCTCGTCGAGCGGTTCGGCGGCTCCGTCACCGTTGCTTCCCTCGGCCCGGTGGCGGCCGAGGAACAGCTCCGCGCGTGCCTGGCGCTCGGGGCGTCGGCGGCAGTGCTGCTCGAGACGCCGGACGGCGTCGAGACCGGGCCGATCGCGACCGCCGCGGCATTGCACGCGCTGGCCGCGGCCGGCTCCTTCGACCTGGTGCTCCTCGGTAACGAGGCGTCCGACACCGGCGGCTACCAGGTGGGCATCCGGCTGGCGCACCTGCTCGGCCGGCCGGTGGCGACCGGCATCAAGGCGGTCTCGGTGTCCGACGACGGGAAGTCGCTGTCGGCGTCGCGGACCTATCGGGGGGTGATGGAGACCTTCACGCTGCCGCTGCCGTGCGTGGTGACCGTGAAGGAGGGCATCAACCTGCCGCGGTACCCCTCGCTGCCGGGCCGGCTGCGGGCCAAGCGGGCGTCGATCGGGCGGGTGCCGGTCACCAACGCGGCCGCCGTTCCCGCGCGCGATGTCCGGATGACGCGGTTGCGCGTGCCGGACGCGCCGAAGAAGCAGGCGACCGTGCTCGGGCACGGCCCGGCGGCGGTTCCCGCGCTCGTCGCGGTGCTCGCGGAGATCGGGGTGCTGTCATGACGGTCTTCTGCCTGGCCGAACTGGACGGCGATGCGGTCGCCGAGGCCTCGCTGCGCGCGCTGACCCTGGCTCGCGGTCTCGGCACCGGCTCCGGGCTGGCCGCCGTCGTCTTCTGGGCCGGGCCCGGGGCGGACTCCGCTGTATCCGACCTCGCCGTGTCCGATCTCGCGGCGTACGGGGCCGACGACGTCTACGTGGTCGCCGGCATCGACGGGTACGCGCCGCAGGCCTGGGCGCGCGCGCTGGCCGAGTTGCTGAATGCGGCTTCCGTCCCGCCGGACGGTTCCCGACCCGCGGTGATCGCCGCGGGAACTGAGCGCGGCAATGAGGTGCTGGCTCACCTGGGGGCGATCACCGGACTGCCGGTGGCGGCGAACTGCGTCGCGGCGTCGGCCGCCGCCGCGGGCGCGCTCGGCATCGTCCGCCAGCGCTGGGCCGGCCTGCTGCTTGAGGAAGCCGTGCTCGACGCCCCGGCAGCGCTGCTCACCGCGGCGACCGATGCCGTCGCGCCGGAGCCGGCGGTGACGCCGGCCGCCGCCACGGTGCGGGCGGTCTCGCCGTCGGTGCGCGACGCCGACGTGGCGGTGCGGGCCGCGGAGTCGCCGGCCGGGACCGGCGGCGCCTCGCTCGCGACCGCCCGGGTGGTCGTCGGCGGCGGCCGCGGCGTCGGCAGCGCCGACGGGTTCGCGCCGCTCGAGGAACTGGCCGGGCTCCTTGGCGGCGTCGTCGGCGTGTCCCGGGTGGTGACCTCGGAAGGCTGGCGCCCGCACTCCATGCAGGTCGGCCAGACCGGCACCAAGATCACCCCGGACCTCTACCTGGCGTGCGGAATCAGCGGCGCCATCCAGCATTTCGCCGGCTGCGCGGGCGCCAAGCACATCATCGCGATCAACACCGACCCGTCCGCCCCGATGATGACCCGCGCCGACTATGCCGTCGTCGGCGACCTGCACGCGGTGCTGCCCGCCTTGATCGAGGCGCTGCGCGCCCGTGGGTCAGGACCCGTGCGTTAGGACCCGCGTTAGGAACTGCGCGTTAGGAACTGCGCCTGAGCGAGATAATCGCGGGATGCGGTTCTACCGGGTGAAGGTGGTGCGGACGCTGCCGCACCCCGGGCGAGGATTTACCCAGGGCTTGCTGGCCGAGGGCGGCACCGTCTGGGAGTCGGGCGGGCAGTACGGGATGTCAGTGCTGCGCCGGTACGACCTCGGTGCCGCGGACGTGGCCGCGGAGGCCGGACTGCCGCCGGAACTCTTCGCCGAGGGCATCTGCCGCGTGGGCGGCAGCATCCTGCAGCTCACCTGGCGGGAACGGGTCGCGCTGCGCTGGGACGCCCGGACGCTGGAACTCGCGGAGAGGGTCAGGTTCAACCGCGAGGGCTGGGGAATCTGCGCCGTGCCAGCGGATAAGGGGCCAGCGGATAGGGGGCCAGCAGATAAGGGGCCTGTGGATAGCGCTGTGGGTAACGGCGCGACTGCTGTGGATATCCCTGTGGATGAAGTGATAACCAGTGACGGGAGCAGCGAGCTGGTGCGGCGCGACCCGACGACGCTCGCCCCGCGCACGGTCGTCCACGTGCGCTGTGGCGAGCAGCGGGTGCGCTGGCTGAACGACCTCGCCTGGGCGGACGGGCTGGTGTGGGCGAACGTGCTCGGGACCACCTGCCTCGCCGGGATCGACCTGGACACCGGGGCGGTGACCGACGTGGTGGACGCCCGGGCGGCCGGCGAGCGGCACGCTCACCCGCAAATGGTCATGAACGGGATCGCCGCGCTCGACCGGCCCGGCGAGTTCCTGCTTACCGGCAAGGGCTGGCGCTCCATCCGGCAGGTGCGGCTTATCCCCGACCGGAATCAAGGTCAGGTGGAGCGCCTGCTCACAGGGGCGAGGTCGCTGATCTACGGGGGCTGAGCGCCGGCCGGAGCGGGCGGGCGGCGTAGTTGCCGTCGGCGAGCCCGGCGCCGCGCTCGAAGACGTTCCACGCGCCGAAGTCCCCGGACATCAGCCAGGACACGCCCGCCGCGGTGAAGTACAGCGGCAGCATCAGCAGGCCGCCGCACCAGGCGTACTGCGTGGAGTGCCTGGCCTCGTGCCTGACCAGCGGCGTACCCGAGTCAAGGGCGGCGCGGTGCGTGATAATCACGTTGCCGAGCGTGAACGCCGGCGCCGACGGCACCGGCAGGCGGTAGTCCGTGCCGGTGAGCAGGCCGTCCGGGAGGCGCGCTAGCCGCGCGCCGCCGACTCGGGCAACGCCGAGTCCGGCCAGGGTCGACCCGTTGAGCAGGTTGACCGCCAGCCGGACCCGATGCCGCAGGCGCATCGTCAGGGTTGCTCGGTGCCGTGACCGCCGAAGTCGATCACGTCCTCGGCCCCGCCGCTGCTACTCCCGTTGCCGTTGAACGGGTTGTCGAAGAGGTTGCTGGTGCCGTAGTCGGCGATGGCGTACGCCGGCTCGGCCACCGGCAGCGTCAGCTCCGGCTGGTTGTGCTGCTGGTGCGCGCGCTTGGCCGCCAGGTGGTAGTCGCGCAGCTTGGCGATGAAGGCGTCATCCCCGTAGGGCGCGCCGTCCACGAGTGGGCCGCGCCCGCCATCGAACACGGCGGTGACATCCTCGCCGCTGAGCGTCTTGTGCGACTCGAGCGCGTGCGCGAGCGCGAGCACGTGCCGCTCGTTATCGCGCAAGATCTCCTCAGCCTTGACCAGCAGCACGCCCAGGTTGTCCTCGATACGGTCCGCGAGCCTGCCGAAGGGCGACGGCCCGGGCCCCCCGTCACCTCCGGCGCCCGGCGCCGCGGCGGACCGGGGGCCGCCGGGCGTGCCCGCCTCGAGGCGCCGGGCGGAGGCGGCGGAAGTCACCGTCTTGCCCATGCCCCAGTACCCCTCCATGAAGGACGCGACGGTGGTCGCGGAGTCCAGGTCGCCGGAGACGCCCGACGAGCTGTCGCTGTCGAAGAACAGCCGCTCCCCGGCCAGCGAGGCGAGCGCCACGAGGATGTCCGACTCGTACTCGCTGCGCCACCGGGTGAACTGGTCCTCCGGCTTGATCGACGACACCATGCCGAGGTAGTCGCTGCCCTTCTCGATCGTGGCGATGTCGATCTCCATGTGCTGCCGTGTCCGGTAGGCGACCACCGCGTGGCACGCCTCGTGGATCGCGACCGCGTGCCGCTCCCGCTCGATGTACTCGACGTCCTCGGGCGGGCCGAGCTCTTTGAGCTGCTTGGCCTTGATCACGTCCTGGTACGTGATGACGTCGTGGCCGTCCCTGATCGCGATGATCAGCGCCTCGTTGACCATGTCCTTGATCGTGGCGCCGGTCGCGTACGGGGTGATCGTGGCGAGCTTGTCGATCTGCTCGGCGGTCAGTTCATGCGAGACCTTAGCGAAATAGCCCTCGTAGGTGCGGATGCGGCCGGCCTTGGACGGGTAACCGACCCGGTACATGCGGTCGATGCGGCCGGGCCGCAGCAGGGCCTCGTCAAGGGTCGAAGGCATGTTGGTCGCCATCATGACCAGGATGCGGTAGTGGGGCGGCGGCTTCGGCTTCATGCCGAGCGCCCGCCGGACCACCCGGTTGATGAACCCGCGCGGCTTCTTCAGGCCAGACAGCTCAGTGAGCAGCGCCTGCAGCGTGCCCATACCCCCGCCGCCCCCGCCGCCGTTCATCATGCCGCCGACTATCTGCTTGTTCCGCCGGGCCCGGGGCTCGGCCGGGTCGACGGCGAACTGCGAGCTCAGCACGTCGCGGGCTAGCCGCCACTGGCTGTCGGAGGACAGGTAGGAGAAGCCATGGCAGCCGGCCGTCGCGAACGGCGCCGCGCCAACGTTGCCGCCGCCGGGCTGGCCGCCCATGGCGATGCCGCGGTTGCCGAGCGAGTCGGCCTCGTCGAAGAAGACGATCACGCCGCCGTAGCGCAGCGACAGTTTGCGCAGCTTGCGGAACAGGCTCTTGACCTTCAGGATGCCGACGCCCATGAACATGTTGATGAAAGCGCCCGGGTCGACGAACACGTACGGCCTGCCGGTCTCGCCGGCCACGGCCTCAGCCATCAGCGTCTTGCCGGTGCCTGGCGGTCCCCACAGCAGGATGCCGCCGGGCACGTAGCCACCGCGGTCCTCGATGAGTTCGGGGTTCTGAAGGAAGACGATGTTCTCCTTGACCCGCTCGAGCACGTGGTCCTGGCCCCAGACGTCGGAGAACCTGGTCTTGATGTCGTCCGGGTAGTAGACGTCCACGCCGCCCCTGGACATGAACCAGAACAGCAGCGCGAACTGGGCGACCGTGAAGAACAGGAGGAAGGCGTACTGGATGAAGGTCGGCAGTGCGTGCCACAGGATCGACGGGACGAGCACCAGTGCGGTGAGCGGCGCGTCGTGCATGATCTTGCCGGCCAAGATGGCGATGATGACGATCACGATTACCCAGCGGATGATCCGGCCGATGCGGTAACGCGTCCACGCCGACAGCTTGCGCTCCTGCAGCCGCTCCGACCGGCCCCAGACCTTGTGAATCCAGAACTGGTTGTAGCGCGCCGAGTGCTCGCTGATGAGGAAGTGCGCCTGGTGCACTACCTCCAGGCCAGCCAGGATGAAGACCCACCAGCCCAGGTGCACCTCGATCCGGACCGCGTCGAGGAACCCGACGAGCGGGTTGTCCGCCATCAGCGACCAGACGAGGAGGAACCAGATCACGGCGAGCAGGACCAGCCACTTGATCCGGTCCCAGAGGCCCATGGGCGTGCGCGTCAGAATGTCTTCTGCTCTCGGGCGCCCGCCTTCATAGGTGAGTCCCTGCTCCGGCCGCTGGGCCTTCTTCATGTCGGGCTCCCGACGGTAAATGACGTCATGACGGTATTTATGTTGTTTTGGTTTTGTGAGTAACAAGTCTGGGTGCAGTGCACCTGAACCGTGTAAAGCTCCGTTTGGTCGGCGTTGGTCAGCACTACTTCATCGAAAGTGTCGGTGACGCCGCTGAAGGTGTACTCGAAAGTTTCACGCACCCCGTGCACGCCCTGCTTCCCGCTGATCGTTTGATCCCTTATCTGCGTGAAGTTGGTGCCGGGGAAGCCCTCGGAGGCGTCCTGGGAACGGGTCGTCGAGGTGACCGGCAGCCACAGGTCGCGCATGGCATCGTAGGAAAGCTGGCTGCTCCCCGTCGAGGACAGCTGGCCTACCTCGGCGAACACGAAGGGCCTGTCGAGGGCGACGGAGTCGTTGTGACCGGCCGAGGGACTGGGGCTCGCGTCGAACGCCGTGGACCAGACGCCGGCGCTTGAACCGCCCGCCGCCGCGAGCGCCGCGTTCAGATCGTGCTGGGAGATCTGGTGCCATTGCGACGGCACCTTGTAGTAAGTGCCAGCTGACGAGTCCGCCACGTACGTGTACGCGGGGCTGCCGCAGGCACTAAGTCCCACCGTCGCGAGTGCACCCATGAGGAGGAACGCCAACCCCCCGGTGAGGCCTCGTGCTGAGCGGAAGGCCCGATTCGTCAAAGGGGTGACCTCCACATTATGTGTTCTCCTGCCCAGTATGCCGTTTCATATCGATTTGGTAAAGGTGATCAGGATACCGAACGGACCCGGCTGACCGTCCACGCGGCCATGATCGTCACGATGCCTGCGAGGGCGAAGAGGGCGGGGTAGCTGTTCATCAGCCCAAGTACTACCCCGGCGGCGAGCGGAGCCACCACGAGGGGCAGGTTATAGGCCATGTTGATCAGGCCGACGTCCTTGCCGCGGTCGACCGCGGCTGGCAGCACCTGGGTCAGCAGCGCGGGCCCGGCCGACCAGTAGGTGCCGAATCCGGCGCCGAGCAGCGGCGCCGCGACCAGCGCGAAGTGCCAGGTGGGAGACGCGGCCAGGATCACGGCCGCGAGCGCCATGATCGCGGCCGAGCCGATGACGAAAGGCTTACGCTTTCCCGACCGGTCCGACAGCGTGCCGAGGACCGAGCCGGCGGCGAGCAGCGCGACCGCGTACAGCGCCATGAGGATCAGCAGCCCCGTCTGCGGGTCGTGGTAGTGCGCGCTCCGGGAGAGGAAGTAGAGCAAGTACAGGGTGCCGAGGTCGTTCCCGAGGTTGACGAGGAAGTGCGTCGCCCATCCCCAGGCGAAGTCCGGGTAGTCCCGCGGCGAGACCCACAGCCGGCGCAGCGCCGTGGAGACCGGGTGGTCCGGCTTGTACTCGGCCGGCAGCGGCTCGTCCGTGGTGCGCAGCGTGAACGCGGCCGCGAAGCCGACCACGATGATCGCGCAGGCCACGTACCCGCTGGCCATCCGGGTGATGATCACGGTGACGAGCAGCGCGCCGAGCACGGTACCGAGCATCTGGCTGATCCCGATCAGCGCGCCGATCGCGCCGCGCTGGCCCACCGGCACCCGGTCGGGGAGCGCCGCGGTCAGCGTCGCGAGCATGCCGCCGAGGCCGAGTTCGGCGATGAACCAGCCCAGTGCCATGACCGGTATGGCGGGGGCCACGGCGACCACCAGGATTCCGGCCGCGGCGATGACCGCGCAGCCCAGCGTCCACGGGTGACGGCGGCCGCGCGGCGAGGTCGTCCGGTCGGACAGCGCGCCAACCACCGGGTTGGCGATCAGCCCGGCGATAGCTCCCACACCCATGACCACGGACAGCAGGACCGCATCGGTTCCGCTCGGGACGACATTGCTGCTGTTCGTGATGTGGTCGTGCAGCGACTGCACCTGCTCGGGCAGCAGCACCTGAATCGGTGCGTAGATCGCCAGCCAGAGCCCGATGTTCGCGAGGAAGAGCAGCGCGATCCAGTTGCGCCTGACAGGCGCGGTGGGTTCCGCCAGGGCTGCAGGCAGCGTGGTCTGCCTACCCGCCGCGATGGCTTCATCCATCGTTGTCTCCCGGTCTTGTCGTGACGTTCCGGCCCGGCCGCTTCAGCGGTCGCGTCCGTGGGCGCCGCGACATCCGAAGCACTGTCTCAGTTAAAGCTTTGGGTTAGCTGAAGAGAAGGTTAGAAATGAATCGGTTCATCCTGAACCGATTCACCTCTTACCCGAAGGCACGGCGTTTTACCCGAAGCGCTGGTTACCCGAAGCACTGGCCTTCGCCGCGGTACGTCGGGACGCCTTGCGCCGTCCCGTCCGCCGGGTCGATCAGGTGATACTCGGTAAGCCGCTCGGCCAGCTCGCCGCCCTTCGCGTGCCGCATCCAGACCCGGTCGCCAATGCCGAGCCCGTCCGCCGCCGCGCCGACCACCGGGGTTTGCACTTCCCCGGCGCCCTCGACGCGGGTCAGCCGCAGGCCCGCGGGCCGGAAGGGCGTCGGCAGCCGGTCCGGCGTGCCGGTACCCGAGGCGATGTAGCCGCCGCTGTACAGCGTGGCCACGCCAGGACCGGGCCGCCGCACGACGGGCAGCGCGTACTGCAGCGCGGGCCGCGGGTGGAACCGGCGGTACGCGTCGAACAGCGTGGGCCCGACGAGCCCGGAGCCCGCGGCCAGCTCCGTGACGGACTCGTCCGCCGCGGTCGATTCGAGCGACCCCGTGCCGCCGCCGTTGACGAACTCGATCGGGGCAACCGCGCGGATCCGGCGGACCGCCTCCGACCGGCGCTGCCGCAGCTCCGCCGCCGAGCGCGCCTGCATCGCCTGGACGATCCGGGCGCGCACGGGATGCCCGGGAGGCGCGTCGCCGAGCCCCGCGATCTGCCCCTCGTATCCGAGCACGCCGACGAGCGAGAAGCCCGGGCGGCGCAGGATCGTCTCGGCGAACAGGGCGGCCTCCGCCGGGGTGCGCAGCGGCGACCGCCAGGTGCCGACCTGCACGACCGGGCCGTAGGGCAACGGCCGCCAGGACATGTCGAGGTCAAGGCAGACGCGGATGACCGGGTGACTGGCGCCGAGCGTCGCGTCGATGAAGTCGAGGTGGGCCGCCGAGTCGACGGTAACCGTGATGTGCTGGCGGGCGGCATCGTCGGCCGCCAGCGCCCGCAGCGCCCCCCGGTCCGCGGTGGGGTAGGCGACGAGCAGGTCCTCGGTGGTCCCGCTGGCGTGCAGCCAGAGCGCCTCGGCGAGCGAGTACGACATGACGCCCCGGTATCCTGGCCGGGCCACGACGCGCTCGATCAGGTGCCGGCAGCGCAGCGACTTGCTCACCACCCGGATGGGCACGCCGTTGGCCCGCCGCACCAGGTCTTGCGCGTTGGCATCGAAGGCGGCGAGGTCGACCACGGCGAATGGCGGGTCAAGGTGAGCGGTCGCCCGCTCAAGCTGGACCCTGTCATTGACGGGTCTCGACATAATGCCTGACATGCGGAAACAGTAACCGCTCCGCTGCGAAAGCGGGACCACTGGGTCGGAAAATCGAGAAAATGGACCAATGACCTGGCAGAACTGGGCAGGCACGGCGAGCGCGGACCCGGCAAGGCGGTCCTGGCCCCGTAGCGCGGAAGAGATAGGGCACGCCATCACCGCCGCGGCGAAGGACGGCCTGAACGTGCGGGCGCTCGGCAGCGGGCACTCGTTCACCCCCGCCGCGGCGACATCGGGGGTCGCGCTCGACCTATCCGGCTGGACCGGCGTGGTGACCGCGGACCTGGACTCCGGCCTGGTCACCGTCCGCTCCGGCACGACGATCAAGGAACTGAACGCCACTCTCGACACCCTCGGCCTCGCCATGGCGAACCTCGGCGACATCGACGCGCAGACGGTTTCTGGCGCGATCTCCACCGGGACGCACGGCACCGGCGCGGGCCTCGGCGGCATCGCGACCCAGGTGACCGGGCTTGAACTGGTGCTCGCCGACGGGTCGGTCGTCGCCTGCTCGGCCGATGAGAACCCCGACCTGTTCAGCGCCGCCCGGGTGTCCGTCGGCGCGCTCGGCGTCCTCGCTACGGTGACGCTGCAGTGCGTCCCCGCCTTCACGCTGGCCGCCGACGAGCGGCCGATGGCGCTAGAAGAGGTGCTTGCCCGGTTCGGCGAGTTCGCGGCGGGCAACGACCACTTCGAGTTCTACTGGTTCCCCTACGGCAAGAACGCCCTCGTCAAGCGGAACAACCGGGTCAACGGAGCGGACGGGCCGGACGCGATGCCCGGATGGCGGCGGTTCTTCGAGTACGAGGTGATGGAGAACGCTGCCTTCGGCGCGCTGTGCCGGACCGGGCGGGCGGTGCCCGCGACCATCAAGCCGCTGAACCGGCTGGCCGCCGCCACGCTGTCGAAGCGGACGTACTCGGCGCGATCGCACGAGGTCTTCGTGACCCCGCGGCGGGTCAGGTTCGTGGAGTCGGAGTACGCCGTCCCCCGCGAGTCCCTGCTCGACGTGCTCGCCGAACTGCGGGCAGGCGTCGGCGGGCTGCCCGACCCCGTCATGTTCCCCGTCGAGGTCCGGGTCGCCGCCGCGGACGACATCTGGTTGTCCACCGCGTACGGGCGTGAATCCGCCTACGTGGCGATCCACCAGTACGTCGGGCTGCCTTATCAGGACTACTTCCGGCTCTTCGAGTCGATCGCTACCTCGGCCGGCGGGCGGCCGCACTGGGGCAAGATGCACACGCGCGATGCGGCCTACCTCGGCGGCGTTTACCCCCGGTTCGCCGACTTCCTCCGGATCCGGGACTCGCTCGACCCGTCCCGCCGCTTCGCGAACCCTTATCTGCAACAGGTCTTCGGCGGCTAGTTCCTGCTACGACTGCTGATTGAAGATCAAAGGCGAAGATCAAAGTCACAAAAGCTAGTTATGGCAAGGGGTGCGGGGAGATTACCGCCGACGCTCCTTCGGAAGGTCGGCGGGTAATCTCCCCGCGCCCCCTGCTCGTCTTGGTTCTTGTCGACCAGGACCGTTGGCCGCGTCTCTGAGCCAAATATTGCTGCCGTACGTGTCTCGTAGTGGACGGAGGGTTACGCCCTCTTGCGTTGACATGGCAGTGAGGTGTCGTCGTGGAAGTCGGCCAGCGGGTTTTTGACAGCCTTGAGATTGCTCTGCGAAGGCTGGACGCGTACGCAATCACGGAGATTCCTCGGCGGGAGGACGCGCATCTGGACGGCGGCCGGGAGGTGCGGGTTGCGGATCCTGGACGGGGCCAGCGGGTTTCCGCGCTCGTGGCCGCCTATCACGCGGGGACTGCTGGAGGTGAAGCCCGTTCGGTTGCGTTTGGATGGGTGCGGACGGTGCCGGGCGGGCCGGTGCGGGTTATTGCTGCTGGGGACGCGCTTGTCGGCAGTGTGGATAACTCTTCGGCGGAGGTGTTGCTCTCGTTGCCTGCCGGGGCGCGCGGGCGGGCGCTTCCTGCCGGTGAGCTTGCCGGGCTGCTCGGTCAGCTTTCCTGTTGGCGGGAGATCGCCGGAATTAGTGACGGTCTGCTCGCGGCGGACGGGCAAGCCAGTAACCGAGGTACGCGGGTTAGCGGGCTGTCCCTCGACGAGGGGCTGCTTGGGAGCTGGGCGGGGGCGTTTGGCTGGCTGGTGGTGGCCGAGCCGGTGGCTCCGGCGGAGTTGCTTGGGCTGGCCGAGGAGGTGGGAGTGCGGCAGCGGGTTGCCGAGGGGGTGGCGGACCGGTTTCCCGAGCGGGACGTGGCGGCCCGGCGGCTCAAGGAGCGGCATGCTGAGCTGCTGCGCGGCGGGTCCGGCGGGTTGTGGCGGGTTAGCGTCGCGGCGGGCGGCACCGACGAGGTGAGTGCGGCGCGCGTTGCCGGGCTGTTCTGCGCAGCGGCGGATCTCGGCGGGCTGCCCTACGCACTGAGTCCGGCGGCGGTGTCGCCGCGTTCGCCCGGATCGCCCGTTGAGCCCGGCGGCGATGGCGTTCCCGCCGCGCCGTTCTACGGGTCGACCGACCTGCTGGCCGCGCTTGCCCGGCCGCCGGATGCCGAGGTTCCCGGGGTGCGCCTCGCGCTGCGGCCGGACTTCGACGTGACCCCGGAGCGTCCCGGCGACGCACCGGGTACCCACCAGAAAAGCATTCAGCTCGGCGAGGTCCTCGACCGGAACCTGATGCCCGCGGGGCCTTTCGCCATTTCCGCCGACTCACTCAACCGGCACGTATTCGTCTGCGGCGCGACCGGGGCGGGAAAGTCCCAGACCGTCAGGTGCCTGCTCGAGGCCGCCGCCGGGCGGGGCATCCCATGGCTGGTGGTGGAGCCGGCTAAGGCCGAGTACCGGCTGATGGCGAGCCGGCTGCCCGGCACGCAAGTGATCAGGATCAGGCCCGGCGAGCCGGACGCGATCGCGGCCGGGCTCAACCCGCTTGAGCCCGCGGCCGACGGCACCGGCGGCACGTTTCCGCTGCAGACGCACGCGGACCTGGTCAAGGCCCTGTTCACCGCCGCCTTCCAGGCCGAGGAGCCGTTCCCGCAGGTGCTCAGCGCCGCGCTCGGTCGGGTATACGAGGAAGCGGGCTGGGACCTGGCGCTCGGCGAGCCGAGTGGCTTCCCCCTCGGAGAGCACGAGCCCTGCTACCCGACGCTTACGTCATTGCAGCGCGCGGCCGAGCGCGTGGTGGCCGAGATCGGCTACAGCCAGCGAGTCACCGACGACGTGCTCGGCTTCATCAGGGTCCGGCTGGCCAGCCTCCGGCAGGGTACGACCGGCCGGTTCCTCGAGGGCGGGCACCCGCTCGACTTCGGCGCGCTGCTGCGCGGGAACGTCGTGCTTGAGATCGAGGACGTCGGTGACGACGCGGACAAGGCGTTCCTCATGGGCACGGTGCTCATCAGGCTTGCCGAGTACTTGCGGCTGACCCACCGGGCCGCCGCCCGGGCGCCCGGGCTGGCGCACCTGACCGTCGTCGAGGAGGCCCACCGGCTGCTACGCCGCCAGGATCCGGGCGGGACGAGCGGAGCGGGCGCCGCCGCGCACGCGGTCGAGCTGTTCGCCGGCCTGCTCGCGGAGATCCGCGCCTACGGCGAGGGTCTGGTGATCGCCGAGCAGATCCCGGCCCGCATTGCGCCCGACGCGATTAAGAACACGGCGGTTAAGATCACCCACCGGCTTCCCGCGGCCGACGACCGGGAGGCGGTCGGCGCGACGATGAACGCCACGCCGCGCCAGTCCCGCTACCTGGCCACCCTGCCGCCTGGACGGGCGGCCGTGTTCACCGACGGGATGGACTTCCCGGTCCTGGTGCAGTTCAAGGATGGTACCGAACGGGAGGTGGCTTCGCCGGTAGCCACCGCCGATGCCCGCACGGTGGTCAGCCCTCGGTCGGGCAGTTGCGGCGGCGAATGCGGGGCCCGGCCGTGCACGCTGCGGGAGATGCGGGCCGGGCAGCGGCTGCCTGACGCCGTGCCCTGGGTCCGGCTGTGGTCGGAACTCGCGGTGCTCGCGCACCTGACCGGCTGGCCGATGCCGGTGCCCACGCCGGCCACGGCCGCCACCCTGCGGGCACAGCCGGCGCGGCTGGCTCAGTGTGCCGCCGCCCACGCGATCGACGCGGCCGTGGCCGCGCGACCGGGGATCGCCCGCCCGGCCGCCCTGGCCGCGCACGTGGCGGCGGCGGTCCGCGCGCGAACGGAGCGCTCCGCGTGGCTGTGCGCGCCGGACGAGCCGGAATGGCTGCACGGCGCGGAGTTGACGGACGACATCCTCTTCGGCGTCGCCCGCCCGTCGCCGCTTGCGGCCGCGGGAACGCTCGACTCGCTAGCCGAAGCGTTCGTCGACTGCGAGTGGCCGTCGATGTACCTCGCACGGGTAACGGGGGCGATCTCAGCGCCCGCGGAGTCCGGCTAGCCTTCGAGTTCACTGTCCAAGGCGGCCTGGGCGGCGAGCTGATCGCGGATGCCTCGCTCGTCGTCGGAGTCCAGCGTCATGACGCGTCCCGTGCCAAGGTCATCGCGGCGCAGTACCGAACCGGTCCGGGTGGCCCACCAGCGGCCAGCATTGCTGCGCCAGATGTGCCACCCGGGATATTCCGCTTCTAGCTGCGCGATCCGCTCGTCCCACCCTGTCATGGCGTCCTCCCCCGGAGTGGAACAGCGGTCCCGTATTAAAAAATGAACGTGCATCTGCACGGTGTCAAGTGATCACCCGCGACAGGAGGTCACATGGTGCCCGTGCCTACCATCCGGACGTCGTCACCTGTCCATTCACTGACTTCTCAGCGTCCTGGTCCTTGGGCTTCTCTGCCCTCGGCCGGCTACCGTCCGGGGTGTTGGGCGCGGACTGGCTGCCCGTTGAGTCCCCGAGCACTTCCTCGTCCGCCGTCTCGCTGTCCGCTGCGATTGCGGCGCGGTAGCGATAGCGGGCCGCCGCGGCGGCGGCGCCGAGCGCGGCGAGAATCGCCGCGCCAAGCAGCGACCAGGTTATTACCGAGGACCTCTTCTTCGGCTCCGTTGGAGTGATCTGGCGGGCGGTGTTGTGCAGGGCGGCGGACACCTTGGGGGCGACCGTCGTCGTGCAGTACTCGGCGGCGCTGTCGAGCCGCGGGCCCGCCCAGCTCCTGGCGTTGTAGACCCCTTGCTTAACGCCCTTGTTCACGCCTGCGGCGGCCGTCTGGACGCCCTTGTTCACGCCTGCGGCGGCCGTCTGGGCGGCGCCGCTGGCGTTCTGGGCCGCGCTTGCGGCCGCCGCGGCGGCCAGCCCAGCGGCGTTCTGCGCGGTACTGGCGGCGTTCTGCGCGGCACTTGATGCATTCCGGGCGGCGCTCGAGGCGTTCGCGGCCGCGGCCGAGCTTGCCTTCCGCGCTTGCTTGGCGGCCTTGACTGTGCTGCTGGTGTCGACATCAGCAGTCTTTTTCCATGTCAGCGACATTGAGTAACTCCCTCGTCGGCTCTCGGTAGCTCAAGGTTCCCAAGGATCGCGCGTTCAATCATCGGACGGTGACGGAACGCCGCTCGGGCTGAGCCGGTACGGTGATTACTACAGTCACCAGACTGGTAATGCCGGGCTATCCGGCCTCACGATCAAAACCGGAGTCACTTAATGACCGAAGCGCTGACCGCGACGCTGACGACGACGCAGGGGACGGTCACTGTCCGGCTGTTCCCCGACCACGCGCCGAAGACAGTGCGAAACTTTGTCGAGCTTGCCGAGGGCGGCAAGGAGTGGATCAACCCGGTGACCCGGGCCAAGAGCAAGGACAAGCTCTACGACGGCACGATCTTCCACCGGGTGATCACCAACTTCATGATCCAGGGCGGCGACCCGCTCGGCAACGGCACCGGTGGCCCGGGCTACAAGTTCGGCGACGAGATCCACCCCGACGTGCGGTTTGACAAGCCGTACCTGCTCGCCATGGCCAACGCGGGCCCCGGGACCAACGGCTCGCAGTTCTTCATCACCACCGTGCCCACGCCGTGGCTCACCGGCAAGCACACCATCTTCGGCGAGGTCATCGGCGGGGCCGACGTCGTCGACCAGATCAGCCGGGTGCCGACCGTTCCCGGTGACCGCCCGGTGACCGACGTCGTGCTGCAGTCGGTCACCATTCAGCGCGGCTAGCAACTAGAAGACGGTAGTAACCCCCCATGACCGCACCGGACCAGGCAAGCCCAGCTGGACAGGAAGTCCCTCCCACTTGTTACAAGCACCCCGATAGGGAGACGTGGGTCTCCTGCGTCCGCTGCGGTCGCCACGCCTGCCCCGACTGCCTCCGCCAGGCGGCGGTCGGGCAGCAGTGCGTGGACTGCGTGCGCGGCGCGGGTCAGGCAACTCGTCAGGCGCGGACCGCCTTCGGCGGCCGGCCCGTCGCCACCGCCGCCGTAACCTGGACCCTGGTCGGCGTCAACGTGCTGATCTTCCTTGTCGAGGTGGCCAGGCCGAACCTGCTCTACGCGTGGGGCATGCTCGGCACGCCGGCGCTAACGCCGGGCGCGATCCAGTCTGGCGTGGCCGGTGGACAGTGGTACCGGCTCCTCACCTCCGCGTTCATCGCGCCGGGAACCTCGCTCGGCGGCCTTGGATTGCTCGACATCCTGTTCAACATGTGGGCACTCGTCGTGGTCGGACCGAGTCTCGAACAATCGCTTGGCCGGATCCGCTTCCTCGCGGTCTACTTGCTGAGCGCCGTCGGCGGCTCCGTCCTCTTCTACTACATGCAGCCCCACAGCCTGGCGGCAGGCGCCTCCGGCGCGGTCTTCGGCCTGTTCGGCGCCTGGTTCGTGGTCGCGCGGAAGCTGCGCCTCGACGTCCGCGGCATCCTCACGATCATCGCGATCAACCTGGTGTTCAGCCTCATCTACCGGTCCACGATCGCCTGGCAGGACCACGTGGGCGGGCTGATCGCCGGCGTGCTGACCACCGCGGCGTTCGCCTACGCCCCGCGCAAGAACCGGACGGCGATCCAGGTCGCCGCCGCGGCCGCCATCCTGGCCGTGCTGGTACTGCTGGTGATCTTCCGCAACCACCAGCTGACGTCCCAGCTCGGCTTCTAACGCCACTTGGTGGCGAGCACCACGCCGGCCACGATCAGCGCGAAGCCACAGACCAGGTTCCAGCCGCCAAGGCTGCGCAGCACCGGCATGTCCGCCTGCGTGACGTAGTACAGCGCGATCCAGGCGAGCCCGACAAGAAAGCAAACGACCATCGTCGGCGCGAGCCAGGGCGGGCTCACCTTACGTCGCGCTGACCGCGTCGGCGGCGGCGTGTAGACCGGCTTCTTCCGGACGCGGGACTTAGGCACCGCGCACCTCCTGTCGGGCGGCTCAATCTGCTGCGGTAAGGGTAATGCACGAAGCCTGGACATAGCCCGGTTATGGGCTTGGGATTTCTCGCGATCCAGCTGTGGGCCCGACGGACCTGGGTCCGCTAGAGACCGCCCAGGCCGTTGCCGTTGCCGTTGCCGTTCCCACCGCCACCGCCGTTGCCGGTCGTTGGCGTTGGCGTGGCCGTGCTGGTGTCGGTGGAAGTCGGCGACCCGGTGTCCGTTGGCGTGGCCGTGTCCGTTGGCGTGGCCGTGGAGTTCTGCGGCTCGACGAAGATCTGGATCAGCGTGCCCTTGGGCTCGACCTGGTTCGCGGCCGGGTTCTGGTTATAGACCGTGCCCGGCTCGACCATCTGGCTCGCGGGGGCCGGGGTGCTGTCGGTGGACACCTTGAACCCGTCCTGCTGCAGGATCGCCTGTGCCTCGGCGGCGGTCTGGTTCACCACGTTGGGCACCGTCTGGCCGCCGCCCGAAACGTACAGCGTGATCTGCTGGTTCGACGGGTAGTTGCCCGGGGCCGGGGTCATGTGGTCAATCGTGCCGGACGCGGCCGTCGACTGCGCATCGGTCACCGGGTTGACGTTGGTGAAGCCGAGGGTCTTCAGCTGCTGCTCCGCCTGCGCCGCCTGGGTGCCCGTCAGGTTGGGCAGGGCGATGGTCGCGGCTCCGGTGGAGACATTGACGGTGACCGTGCTGTTCTTGGCGACGCTGTTGCCGTTGTCCGGGTTGGTGCTAATCACCAGGCCGGACCGCACGGACTGGCTGGCCACCTTGTTTTCCACGGGGTTCAGCCCGGCGGCCTTGATCTGCTGCGCTGCCGTGGCATAGCTCTCGCCGTTAACCAGCGGGACGTTGGCCGTCCCGCCGCTGCCCCCGTTGTTCAGCATGATGACGGCTACGACGATCGCGGCGAGCACCACGAGCCCGGAGATGACCCAGGGGATCCAGCGGCGACCGCCGCGCCGCTGTTCCTGGCCGCCTCCGCCGTCGTAGCCGCCGTTGCCGTAGCCGTAGGGCTGCTGGTAGCCGGTCTGCTGGTAGGGCGACACGGTCGTCGGCGCGACGCCCATCATCGTCGACGGGCCCATCTGCTGGGTCCGCTGTGGGAAGTCGTAGTAGTCGGCGCGGGTCGCCGGCGGTATCGCGGCGGCGACCTGCATGCCGGACGCGGCTCGCTGGATGTCCGCGTTCATCTCCGCGGCGCTCTGGTACCGGTCGTTCGGCGACTTGGCCATCGCCTTGAGCACGATCGAGTCGGCCCATGGCGGCAGGGACGGGTCGAGCCGCGACGGCGGGATCGGGTTCTCCCGGACGTGCTGGTAAGCGATCGCCACCGGGGAGTCACCGGTGAACGGCGGCCGGCCGGTGAGCAGCTCGTACATGAGGCAGCCGGTCGAGTACAAGTCGGACCGCGCGTCCACCCGCTCACCGCGCGCCTGCTCCGGTGACAGGTACTGCGCGGTGCCGATCACCTGCGCGGTCTGGGTCATCGTGGCCTGCGAGTCGCTCATCGCGCGGGCGATGCCGAAGTCCATGACCTTGATGTCGCCGTTGCGGGTCACCATGACGTTGCCCGGCTTGATGTCCCGGTGCACGATGCCGGCCTGGTGGCTGTACTCAAGCGCGCGCAGCACGCCGGAGGTTATCTCAAGGGTCCGCTCCGGCAGCAGGCGGTGTCCCTCGATCAGCAGGTCCCTGACCGTCCGGCCGTCCACGTACTCCATCACGATGTAGGGCACGCCGCTCGCCGGGTCCTCGCCGGTGTCGTAGACGGCGACGATCGCGGGATTGTTCAGCGACGCGGCCGACTGCGCCTCCCGGCCGAAACGCGCCTGGAAGGTCTGGTCGCGCGCGAGATCGGCACGGAGGGTCTTGACCGCGACCGTCCGGTCCAGCCTGAGGTCCCTGGCCCGGTACACCTCGGCCATGCCGCCCCGACCGACGACACCATCGAGCTCGTATCTGTCACCGAGCAGCCGGGGTTGTGTCATGTCTCGCACTCTTCCAAACCGTCCTGCATCGAATTATTGCCCCCTAGGCACCGTTACCGGCGTGGCCGGTCGCGATTCCGGTTGGGTTGCCTGTCGGGTTCCCGGTTGGGTTGCCGGTCGCGGTTGAAGTTGGGTTCCCGGTCGCGGTTGAAGTTGGGTTCCCGGTCGCGGTTGAGGTTGGGTGACCAGTTCCGGTCCCACCAGTCGCCGATTTCTTTGGCGTTGCCGACGCCGATTTCTTTGACGTTGCCGACTTCGACGCGGACGCGGACGCGGAGGCCTTCGTTGTCGGTCCTACACTATTGCCTGGGGCGACCCCGCCGCCGATGGTACCGGGCGGCGATGCGCTCGGAGACGAGCTCGCCGTGTGGCTCGCTGCCACCGACTGGCTCTGGGGGGGAGCCGTCGAGTGGGTTCCCGGGGTCGCCGATGAGGGGCTGTTGCTTGAGATCAGCACGGCGATGATGGCGATGATGCCGACGGCCGCGACGCCGATCCCCGCGAACAAAAAGGTCCGCGATCCGTTGCCGCGCGGCGCCGGCATCCGCTGCGCATCATTTTGATAAATATCGAGGCTGGTGGCGGGCGGGAAGTTGGGCACCACGGGCAGGTCGGAGGTGGACGGGCCGTTGTAGCCGTTGCGGTTGCGGGCCTCGCGGATCACCTCGGCGCGGTCGGCCACGTGCCTGGCCGACTCGGGGCGGTCCTGCGGGTTCTTGGCCAGCATGGCGTACACCAGGTCGGCGATCGGGCGGGGCACGTCCGCGGGCAGCGGCGGAACCGGGTCGTGCTTGTGCATGATCGCGATCGCCAGGGGCTGCTCCGCGACGAACGGCGGGTCGCCCGCC
Organism: uncultured Actinomycetota bacterium; assembly: GCA_963767685.1. GTDB lineage: Bacteria > Actinomycetota > Actinomycetes > Streptosporangiales > Streptosporangiaceae > Trebonia. The sequence continues at coordinate 25,549 of CAVYEZ010000019.1, read as the reverse complement.
AGGCACTCGTACGCCACCACGCCCAGGGAGTACACGTCCGAGGAACCCGACAGGGGCTGCCCGGTCGCCTGCTCGGGCGACACGTACAGCGCCGTGCCCATCACGATGCCGGTGGCGGTCAGGTTCACGTCCGGCACGTTGGCCTTGGCGATCCCGAAGTCGGTGATCTTGGTGGTGCCGTCGGCCATGATCAGCAGGTTGCCCGGCTTGATGTCGCGGTGCACGATCCCGGCCCGGTGCGCGGCGTCGAGCGCCCGCGCCGCCTGGGCGATGATGTCCAGCACGACGTACGGGTCGAGCCAGGCCGTACCGCTCGATGATCTCCGACAGCGGCTGCCCGTCGACCAGCTCCATGACCAGGTAGGGGCCGCCGAGCGGGCTTTGCTCGCCGTAGTCGAACACCCGGGTGATCCCCGGGTGGTTGAGCGAGGAGGCGTACCTGGCCTCGGCCCGGAACCGCGCCCGGAACTGCTCATCTCCGGCGTGCATGGCGGCCAGCATCTTGATCGCCACCGGACGGCCGAGGATCTGGTCGCTGCCCCGCCAGACTTCGCCCATCCCGCCCGTAGCGATCCGCTCGATCAACGTGTAACGGTCGTCGAGAACATAGTCGGCCATTGTCATTGATTCCCCAGGGTTGCCAGATAGGCCTTGATGACCGCGACGGCGATTGGCGCGGCCGCGGCAGCCCCATAGCCCCCGCCTTCTATCATGACGCCCACAGCTATCTTCGGGTTGTCAGCTGGGGCAAAAGCGGTGAAAACGGCATCGGGGTTGGTGCTCAGGCCGTTCTGCGCGGTCCCCGTCTTGCCCGCGATGATCAGGCCGTTCTCGCTGTTCGCGTTGAACGAGTACGCGGTTCCCTCTGGCTGCTGCACGACGGCGGTCATCATCTGCTTCTCGTAGCCGGCGATCGTGCTTGATATCGGCTGGCTGAGCTGCTGTGCCGGGGTCTGCTGGACCACCGACAGGTCGCTGGCGGTCACCTGCTGGACGAGGTAGGGCTTCATCAGCGTGCCGCCGTTGGCAACCGTCGCCGCGAACATCGCCTCTTGCAGCGGGGACACGGTGGTGTCGTGCTGCCCGATCGCGTCGAAGGCGGTGAACGACTTGTCCGCCTCCGCGGTGAAGTTGGACGCCGCCACGTTCACCCCGGTGATGTCCTGCGCGCTCGCGTTGTTGAGGCCGTACTGGGTGGCCATCGACTTAATCGTCGTGCCGCCGAGCTGGATGCCGAGATCCGCGAACGGCGTGTTGCAGGACTGAGCGAACGCGTAGTACACCGCGGTCTTGCCCGAGCCGTTGCCGCACTGCTCGTTGTTGTCGTTGTTGAGCACGTTCCCGTTCGGCAGCTGCAGCGGCTGCGGGGAGTCGATCAGGGTATTCGGGTTCCTGGTCGAGTCCTGGTTGTACCAGGCCGAGCTCGTCACGATCTTGAACGTCGATCCGGGCGGCAGCGTGGTCTGCGACGCGTTGTTCAGCAGCGGGCTCGGGTCCTCGCCGGTGAGCTGGGCGTCGACCTGGTTGAGCGTCTTGGTGTCGTGCACCGCGAGCTGGTTGGGGTCGTAGCTCGGGTAGGAGGCCATGGCCAGGATCGCGCCGGTGGACGGGTTCAGCGCGACCACGCCGCCGACCGCCTGCTTGCCGTTGAAGGTCTTGCCCTGAAGCGCCGTCTCCAGCTGCTGGTAGGCCACCTGCTGCGCCTTAGAGTTAACCGTTAGCTGGACGGTGGCGCCCTTCTGCGCCTTGTTGGTGATCGTGTCGATGAAGTTGCGGAAGGCGAGCTGTGACCCGGTGCCGGTCAGCAGGGAGTTCTCCGCGCGCTCGACGCCGGTCGCGTAGTTGGGCGCCTGGGCCTGCGAGTAAATCGTGTCGTAGCCCGTGACCGGTGCGTACGCCGCGCCGCCCGGGTACACCCGCTGGAACTTCACCAATGAGTCGCTTGACGGCTTTGACGTGGCGACCGTGACGCCGTCGGCGGTCACGATGTTGCCGCGCTGCACCTGGTTCTGGTTGTACTCGGCGCGGTCGTTGAGCGGCCTGCTCGACAGGCTGTTCGCCTGCACGCCCTGCAGGTAGTTGACGTTGACGAGCAAGATCACGAACATCACGAGGACGGCGAGCGCGATCCGCTTGATCGGGCGGTTCATTCCGGTCATCGGAGCGACACCACCTGCGTCATGCCCTCGTCTTGGATCGGTTTGGGCGCCGGGCGGCGCGCGGTATCGCTCATCCGCGCCAGCACCGCGACGAGCAGCCAGCTCGAGATCAGGCTCGAACCGCCCTGCGACAGGAACGGCGTCGTGATGCCGGCGAACGGAATCAGGTTGGTCACGCCGCCGACGATCACGAAGACCTGGAGCGCGAACATGAACGACAACCCGCTCGCGAGCAGCTTGGAGTAGTCATCCTTGACGAGCATCGCGGTCCGCAGGCCGCGCTGCACGAACAGGCCGTAGAGCAGCAGCATCGCCATCACGCCGGTCAGGCCGAGTTCCTCGCCGAACGCGCTGAAGATCTCGTCGCTCTGCACCAGCGGCGTCCAGAAGGGCTGGCCGTTGCCAAGTCCCTTGCCGAGCAGGCCCCCGTTCCCGAAACCGTACAGGCCCTGCGCGGTCTGGTAGGCGGGCTGACCCTGGTTAACGTCAACAAGGTTTGCGTTGCTGAACGGGTGTTGCCAGACGCTGAACCGCAACCCCACGTGCGGGACCAGCTTGGCCGTGAGGAAGGCGCCGGCGACGAAAAGCAGGAAGCCAAGGATGGCCCACGACCGGCGCCCGGTCGCGATGTACAGCATCGCGACGAACAGGCCCATGAACACCGCGCTGGTGCCGATGTCGCTCTCGAAGATCAGGATCAGCATGCTGAGCGCCCAGACCACGAGGATCGGGGCGAGGTCACGCCGCCGCGGGAGGCTGAAGATCCACCACTTCTCGGTCAGCAGCGACAGCTTCCGGCCGTTGACCACCAGGTAACTGGCGAACGAGGCGGCGAGCAGCAGCTTCCCGAACTCTTCCGGCTGGATGGAGAAGCCGCCGATGGCGACCTGGATCTTGGCGCTGGTGCCGGAGACGCCGCTAATACGGCCTGGCAGCATCGCGGGCAGCGCGATGAGGAACAGGCCGGCCAGGCCGAATATGTAGGTGTAGGGCTGCAGGACCTTGATGTCCTTGATGAACCCGAGGAACACCACGAGGACGACGACGCCGATCACCGAGTAAATGATCTGCGTGGTCGTGGCGCTGTGGCCTAGCGTCGAGATCGGCTGGCCGTTCGCGCTCGGGTTGCCATCGCGCCCGGCCTGGTTGAGCCGGTAGATCATCACGATGCCAAGGCCGTTGAGCAACGTCGCGATCGGCAGCAGCAGCGGGTCGGCGTACGGGGCCCAGCGGCGGACCGCGAGGTGCGCGCCGAAGACGATCACCAGGAACGCGATCATGTACTCGACGATGGTCGAAAGATGCTGGTCCTTGAGGCTCGCCGCCACGTTCGCGAACGCGAACGCGACAATGCCGCAGGCGAACAGCATCATCCACATCTCGGTGGACCGACGGCTAGTCGCCGCCTCGTCCGGCGACTGGCCGTCCAGGGCCGGAGACGGCATTGTCATACTGCTCACCCTGTTGCCCGCGGCGTCGCGGTCGCGGTCGCCGAGGACTTGGTCGTCGGGCTCGTGCTCGACTTGGCGGACGAGGTCGGCGTCGCGGTCGCGGTCGGGGTGACCGTCGGGGACGCGGAGACCGCGATGCCGAATGCCGCGGCCGGCGCGCAGTTCGCCGCTTCTGGCGCACTCGGCTGCGGGCCCGGGTTGGCGCTCGCCGGCACCTTGATCTTGCCCTTGCTCTTGGCCGCGTTCGCCAGCTGGGCCTGGTAGCTGGCGTTCTTGGCGGGCCACGCAGCGACCGCCTGCCACTGCTGCCTGCAGTCGTTGACCTGGCTCTGCAGCTGGTCAATCAGCAGCTGCGCGTTATTCACGCTGCCCTGCGTGATCGTCTGGGTGAGCGAGGCCTGGTCGGTGCTGCGCAGCTCGCTGACCTTCAGCGTCGACCGCTGAACGAGGCTGGACAGGCTGATGCCGGCGAGGCTCTGGTTGGTGCCGCGGAAGATGGAAACGTAACCGTTCGCGTCGACGCCGACGTAGTACTGGCTCTGGTTGTACTGCCAGAAACCGTAGAAGCCACCGCCGAGGAGCAGCACGAGCAGCACGAGCGACGCCGTGACGACGGGCCAGCGCCGCTTGCCGGGCGGCGCGTAGTCGTCGTCTTCGTCGGAGCGGTGATGCTTGGCGCGGTGGCCGCCGCCGCGCCGCCCGCCCCGGTCGTTGTTCGGCGCCTCGTCCTGATCATCGTCGAGGAAGCCGTTGGGCCGGTCGAAGGCGGCGGTGTCCCTGACCCGGTTCGGGCCGGTGTCCCGGCGCGGATCCGCCTGCCCGTAGCCACCGGGCTCGAACGCCTGCGTGTCAAAGGCCCCGGTGTAGCCGTCGCGGTAGCCAGCCGGTCCCGCGGGCCAGACGCCGGTGGACGGCTCCTCCGGCGGCATCACCGGCTGCGGCGCCGTCCGGCTGAGCCGCATGGCCCGGCTGGCCGGAGAGCTCTGCCGGGCCGGCGGGCGCAAGTCGGCCGGGGCGCCGTTGGCGGCCGCGCCCGCGAACACGGGCTGCCAGGTCGGGGCGATCCGGCTGGCGTGCGTGTCGATGACGTCGGCCACGATGCAGGTGATGTTGTCGGGACCGCCGCCCTTGATGGCGAGCTCGACGAGCCTCAGCGCGGCCTTGTCCGGGTCCCGGACCGAGGCGAGCGTCTGATGCAGCGTCTGCTCGGTGACCACGCCGGACAGGCCGTCCGAGCACAGCAGGTAACGGTCGCCCGGGTACGTCTCCAGCGGCGCCAAGTCGGGCTCGGCGATCGTCCGGCCGTCCAGGGCGCGGAGCAGCAGCGACCGGTGCGGGTGCGTGGCCACGTCGTCTTCGGTGATCTTGCCCTCGTCGACCAGCGACTGCACCAGCGTGTGGTCGTGCGTGATCTGAATGAACTGACCGTCGCGCAGCAGGTAGGCCCGGGAGTCACCAATGTGGCAAAGAGCCGCGTATCCCTCCGACCACAGCAGCGCGGTCAGGGTGGTGCCCATGCCCTCGATCGCCGGGTCGGAGATGATCAGCTCCTGCAGGCGCAGGTTGGCCGTCGCGACCGCGTCGGCCAGCGCGCCAACGAGGTCGGGCCCAGGATCCTCCGCGTCGAGCGGTGCGATCGTCGTAATCGTGGCGGCGCTTGCCACCTCACCGGCCGCGTGGCCGCCCATGCCGTCGGCAACCGCGAGCAGGTGCGGTCCGGCGTACGCCGAGTCTTCGTTCCCCTCTCGGAGGAGACCGACATCGGACCGTACCGCGAATCTGAGAGCTAGTGTCATCTGCGCAGTTCCAGAACGGTTTTTCCAATGCGAATGGGCACGCCTACGGGCACCGGGGTCGGGCGAGCCACCTTCTGCCGGTCCAGGTAGGTGCCGTTTGTGGAGCCGAGATCCTCAACGAGCCACTGTCCGTCTTGCGGAAATATCCGGGCATGGTACGTGGAAGCGTAGTCGTCATTCAGCACCAGCGTGGCGTCATTGGCCCGGCCCATCGTTATCTGCTGGTCCGCCAGGTCGATGCTCGTGCCTGCAAGCGCGCCCTCGGTAACGACAACGAAACGCGGCGTTCCGCGCCCGGGCTTCGCCGGCCGCGGCGGCCTTGGCTGCTGCATCGGCGCCGGCTGGTTCCGCCCCCTGCGCACCTTCGCGGTCACCGTGCCGAGGAGGTCCGTGCGTACCACACCGATCGCCGCGATCACGAAAAGCCACAAGACGGCCAGGAAGGCCACCCTGATGAGGGTAAGGGTGAGCGCGTTCATTCCGTGCTATGTCCTCGACTTCTGCGTCGCTGTCGGTTGGGCTGCCCTAAGGGTAGTCACTCCTCGGTCTTCTGGCGCCTATCTAGTCACTACCTGGCGAGCGCTGATCAATACCTCATGTCCTGATGGAAAACCAAAGTGGTGCGGCCAAGCGTTACGTTCGTGCCGTCTGTGAGCACGACCCGGCGCATGGGCTGACCGTTGACAAAGGTCCCGTTCGTGGACCCCAGGTCCACGAGGGCAACTTGGCCGTCTTCCACGCGCAACTCGGCATGGTGCCGCGACACACCGGGATCAACCATGCGCAGGTCGCAGTCCGTGCCGCGGCCGAGCAGGGTAACGGGCGTCTGAAGCTCATAAGTACTGCCCGTCTCCATGCCCGTGCCCGGCTGCGACCCGGCCACCACAAGCCGTGGCCGGCCAGGGAAGACGCTGCCGCCGCCCCGCGGGAAGTCGCTGACCGGCTGCCGTACCTCCCCCGCCTCAACGGTGTGCCCGCGGATCACCCCGGACCGGATGCGGAACATGCCGGTCGCAAGATCGGGAACCCCCTCGAACCGTATCCGCACTGGTCCAACGAACGAGTACCCCTGCTCCGTGGCGTGATCCCTGGCCAACGTCGCCAGCTCAAGGCTCAGGCTCTCGACCATGATGTCGAGTCGCTCGGCATCCGTCTGCGCGATCTCGACCACGAAGTCGTTCGGCACCAGGGTGCGGCCCTGGGCCACAATCGCCGCCCGCTCGTCCATCTCATGCTGGACCGCGCTCGCCACCTCAACTGGCTGCAGTTCAGACTTGAACACCCGTGCGAAGGTTCCTTCGACCATGCCCTCAAGCCGTCGTTCGAAGCGCTGCAGAACTCCCACCCGTTGAGCCTCCCTTCGGCTTGTTATCCATCTGATGTTATCCGGGGTCTGGGCAGTTGTAGGGGGTATGCACAGCGCCCCGTGCCCAGCGTGCGCAGCGAGAGCGGTACGAGCACGATGACCCCCGTGCTAACCTAAGTCGTCCTCACTCGGGCGAGTGGCGGAACGGCAGACGCGCACGGTTCAGGTCCGTGTGCCCGAAAGGGTGTGAGGGTTCAAATCCCTCCTCGCCCACCTAGAACGGTGAAATCTCACCGAATCGGATGGGGCTTGAACCCGCTCCGGTGGTTCTCCACCATAAGGGGAGATCTCACCGGGCGGCGGGTTCAAGCCCTGAGCACCACTCACACTCACTGCGCGCGGGCGGTCTGACCAAGAAATAATCACCTCAGCCGTCTAGCGTGACCACTGTTCTGGCAAACGACGGAGTGGCAAGGCGCGGGCCCGCGGGTTGCATTCTTCGACGCCCAGTTCCGCCTGGTGAAGGCCGCGGGCGAGGATGCGCTGCTCCGCAGCCGGGATGAGGATGGTGCCGGTCCCGCACGAGTGCAGCCCCTTGCGGGGAGCGGGTTGCGGCGATCCTGGGTGGCCATATGTCTGGTGCGAGCCGCTGCCATGCCCCGCACTGGATGCCCGCCACCACGAGGAGCGGCCGCGCACGGATGTTACGGACACTCCGGAGGCGCGTCGCCTGACGAGTATCCGCGAAGTTCACCCGTCTGCTTAGTGCGGGACCGGCCCGATGACCCCGACTGAGGCCAGGCCGTCGAGGACCAGCTGGACGGCGATCGCGGCGATGAGGAACCCGAAGACCTTCTCGGTGACCAGCATGCGGTTCTCGTCGAGCTTGTCACTCACCCGGTTCGCCCAGCGGAACACCACCACGTCAAGCAGCAGGACGGACACCAGGATGCCGAATTCCACGGCGAAAACGCTGACCGAGTCCGCCTCCGCGGAGATCGTCATCAGGCCGACGATGCCCACCGGGTTGAGCAGGTAGGGCACCGCCAGCGGGAACACCGCAAGCTGCATCGGGTCTTTCCCGGCACCGCGCTCGCTGCTGCCGCTGCCGGGCGGCGCGAGCACCATCCACACCGCCAGCACGAGCAAGATCACGCCGCCGGCGATCGACAGGGATCCGATCGTGAAGTGCAGCAGTGCGCGCAGCAGCTCGCCCAGTGCCATGAGCAGCACCGCCACCGTGGCCGCCGTGGTCAGCATCTTGCGCAGCACGCGCTGCTTGACGGCCCGGTCCAGGGAAGCGGTGATCTCCACGAACGGGACCAGCGCGATCTTCGGCCCGATACCGATCAGCAGTACCAGGAACGTGTCGATCGCACCGGCAGCGGTAATTGACGTCTGGTCCATCCTCCAAGTGTGGCAAGGCCCAGGCCCCGGCACCTGGCCCGATACGGGTGGTGTCCCTTCGAGCCGGGGAACGTACGGACTTTTACGAGCCTTACCGGCCCACGGGGCGGGTTTGTCCTGATCAGACCGCTCCCCGAACCCCGCCTCACCCTCGATGGGTGATGTTTTCCCGTCTGCCCGGCGGGCATCCTGCCGGCAGGATCGCGCGCTGGAACGGGGGTCCCCCGTGAGCCTGGCCGAGTACGTCATCTTCTTCGTGCTCGTGGTGAGCACGGGAGCCGGGGTGCCGGGCCCCGGTGATGCGTCGATGATCGCTGCCGGCGTGCTGGCTGGCGAGGGGCGGCTCAACATCGGCGTCGTGCTCGTGATGTCCGTCACGGGCTGGATGCTCGGCTCGCTGATCGGATATGAGATCGGCCTCCGCGGCGGGCGCGGGCTCCTCGAGCGCCCGGGACGGCTGGAAGAACACCGCCGGAAAGTGCTCGCCAAGGGCGATCAGGCCTTCGCAGGTCATGAGTTCACCGCATCGGTTACCATGCCCGCCTACTTGTCGGGAATCTTCCGGGTACGGCTGCCCGTCTTCCTGCTGGGCGCGCTCGTCTCCGGTTCCTTCTTCATCGTGATGTACGTAGGCATTTCGTACTTCCTCGGCGCGGAAGTCGCCCGGCGCATCGGGGACGCCGGGTCGAAAGCGGTGCTGGGCGTCCTCGTGATCGTCGCCATCGGCCTGGGCATCAGGGCTGGCTGGTCCAGGTGGCGCGCCGCCCGGGGGCAGCCGCCGGCCAAAGAGCATGCCCCCCCAGGTCACGGCGCCAGCAGGCCCGGGTAGTTCGCGCTCGCCTGCGGCCGGCCTGCCCGGCGGTCCTGCTCGGATCACCTGTCTCAGGGGTGCTGGGGACCCTGGGAGCGCTGGGCGCCAGCTCGAAACAGGACCGCCATGGAGTTTGCAGTACCTCAACACCTGCGGCGCTTACAGCGAGGACAACCAGATTCGGACTCCAGATAACGAATTAGGCGCGGCGTAGCTGTAAGCCACCCACCGGTTCTGTAGCCGCGCTACCCAGGCAAAACGGTCGCCACAGCCCCGCAAGGGAGCCTCCTAGTTCATGCATCCGAGCTCGCCGACAGCGATCTCGATACGCTGGCGCTTCAGTTTCCGATGCGACGGTCTCCTCGGGATCACAAGGCGACCAGGGCGCGGGCCCGCGGAACCCGCGCCCTGACGCCGCGCGAACTCGGTCTTGACTAAGTTAACCGGCACGACGTAGGGGAACTCGGGGCGCCGCAGATCAGCCGCGATGCCCGGCGTCAGCCCGGCGGCCACGCCCATGTTGGTCACCACCGAGAGCATCGCCTCGGGCGCGTTGTCCGCCAGGGTGCGGCCGTTGCGCGTGGCGAAACCGAACACCGCCGGGGTGCCGACGACGTAGGGCAGCACGTCGGGCAGCAACTGCCGGGCCACCTCCCGGCCGTAACCCTCTGGGTCGGTCCACCCAGGAAGCCGGAGCCTCCGGTGACCAGGACGGTACCGCTCGAAGTGCTGCTCATGGGGACGGTTCCTTTGCCTTTCGGTGTGCGGACTGGCGCTGGCCGGGGGACACGGCCGGATAGGGAGGTATCAGCTGCCACTGATCAGCGCCGGCAGCAGCAGGGCGTCCATGACCGCGATGAGCTGGTCGGCGTCGGCTTCCTCGCCGTTGAAGAGCTTCTCCACGAAAAAACTGCCCAGCAGGAACATCTCGGCGTGCGCCAGGGCCGGGTTGTCGGGACGGATCGTTCCGCGCTCGACGTGCCGGGCCAGGATGGTGCGCAACGCGTCGAGGTAGGGGGCGAACAGGATCTCCCGCAGTGCCTGGGCGAGCGCCGGGTCGGCCATGACCGCCTGCCAGATCCCCAGGGTCGGGGCTCCTTGCGGGTGCGGCGCCGGCATCGCGTGGGCCAGCGCCACCAGGTCACCGCGCAGGCTCCCGGTGTCGATGCCCGGTACGGGCGGGTACTTGCCGCCTTCATCGCCGTGATCACCAGCTTGGGCTTGTTCTCCCACTGCCGGTACAGCGTGGCTGTGCTCGCCTTCGTCCGCCTGGCCACCTCGTCAACGGCCGCGTGCTCGTAGCCGACCTCGGCGACCAGATCGAATGTGACGTCGAGGATCTCGCGCTCGCGCTCCTCGGTCAGCCGCTTGCGTCGGTTCGTGGCCGGCGCCTGCTTGCTCATCAGTAGTTCCCCACGCGCGTCTGCGTTCTCCGCGCTCTCGCCTGGCTCAGCGGATGCGGGCGAGCATGAGGGTGATGTCATCCTCGCCGTGCTCGCGAAGGGCCTGGGCAGTGGCCTCACAGGCGGTGTCTATGGTGCTTCCCGTCCGCGTCAGGGCGGCGATGAGCGTCTTCTGCAGCGCGGCCAGGCCGTCGTCGATCGGCCGGGTGCGGCTCTCCACGAGCCCGTCGGTGTACAGCGCGAGAGTGGCTCCCGGAGGAAGGGTGAACTGAGTGACCTGAAATGACCCTGCGCCGAGGCCGAGGGGGAGACCTGGCGGGAGGTCGAGCAGGTATGCGCCCTCGCCCGGCCGGGCCAGGACCGGGGGCAAGTGGCCGGCCCGCGCGACCTGCGCGGTTCCGGCCGACGGGTCGATCACGGCGTAGACGCAGGTGGCGAACGGCGCCGCCGTCATCCCGGCCGGGGTCGCGTCCATTCCTGCGGCCATCGCGTCCAGCCGGACGAGCACTTGCTGTGGCGGTAGGTCCAGGTCGGCCAGGGTATGAGCGGCTGTGCGCAACTGAACCATCACTGCGGCGGCCTCGGGGCCGTGCCCCATCACATCGCCGACAATCAGCGCGGCGCGGCCGCCCGGCAGCGGGACGATGTCATGCCAGTCACCGCCGACCACGTTGTCGCCAACCGGGAAATAGAGGTGAGCCACCTCGATGCCGGACGGGACGCTAGGCTGGCTAGGCAATAGCCCGCGCTGCAGCGCCAGCGCGGTTCGCCGCTCCCGGTCATAGAGCCGCGCGTTGTCAATGCACACCGCCGCCCGCGAGGCAAGCTCGCCGGCCAGTGCGACGTCACCGGGATTGAATGCGGGGCTAGCGGTCGTCCTGGCGAACACCGCGCATCCGACGGTTACGCCGCGCGCCGTCAGCGGCATAGCCAGGAATGACGTGTAGTCGGCCACGATCTCCGGCCCGTCGGGATGTGCGGCGAGTTGGGCGGCCGTCTCGTCATCGAGCTGGACGTACAGGACCGGCTTGCCGGTCGCCATCGCTTGCACGCGAGGGGATCCCTCCGTTAGGAACAGCACCTCTCCGGGAGGGAACAGACTCCTGGCGATCGTCTCGGCGTGACCAGCGAGCCGTGCCGCTAGCCGCCGCACCGCTATTCCCTGACCGGCGCTGGGCGAGGCGCGGTCGTCGGCGGCAAGCAGGCGCTCGGCCGCGTAGATGGTGGCCCCGTCGGCGAAATCAGTAACGGCGGCCTCGACCACTTCGGCGGCGGTCTGGCTGAGGTCCAGGCTGCTGCCGATCCGGGCCGTAGCCGCCGCTAGCCAGCCGGGGGAGGGCTGCGGCCAGGCGCGCTGCACGATGACCAGCGCGGTGCCGTCCGACCCCGCCATCGGCTCCCAGCGCAGCGCGAAGCGGCCCTCCCCGAGCAGTCCGCCCGCCACGGTGGTTGCCCCTACCGTCCCGGCGGCGACTTGAGCCAGGGCGCGATCGACCAGCGTGCGCTGGCCGGGGCCGGTCATTAGCACATCGCAGATGTGCTTGCCGATGACGGCCCCGGCCTGCTGCCCGAACAGGGATGCGGCGGTCACCGGCCAGGACACCACTCGGCCCGCCTCGTCAAGGGTGAACGCGGCGAGGCCGGGCAGGTCCGACTCACGCCGCCGCGGCAGTGGCGGCTGTTCGCGCGGGACAATCTGTGGTTGCACCAGTACCTGCACCAGCCTCAAGACTTGCTATGAACTAGGGCCTGCTGCGGTGGAATGCTGCGGTCACCAGGAGTCTCGGGTAGCTTGCTGTCAGTCCTAGATGTCCTGACATTGGGATGGCCTTCAGGTTCGGAATGTACCGCATCGTGGGGTTTTCAAGTAGATAGGCATGGTACCTGCGAGGGATTGGAGGCAGGTAGTGACCGCTAACAACCTGGACTGGGTGCCTGCGGGAGTCGACACCAGACAGGCGAACGTCGCCCGGGTCTACGACTACCTGCTCGGGGGTAGCCACAACTTCCTCGCCGACCAGGACGTAGCCCGTGCGCTCGCGTCGGTCGAACCGGAAATCCGGGCCATCGCCTGGGCAAACCGGCGATTTCTCGGCCGCGCGGTCCGCTTCCTCAGCCAGACCGGGATTCACCAGTTCCTCGATATCGGCTCGGGCATTCCTACCGAGGGCAACGTGCATGAAATCGCCCAGGCGGCCGATTCCGCCGCCAGGGTGGTCTACGTGGACGTCGACCAGGTCGCGATAGCCCATAGCCGTGCGATCCTGGCCGACAGCTCTAATGCCGCGATCATCGAAGCGGACCTGCGCGAGCCGGGCAAGATCCTCGCCCATGACGAGGTCCGGCAGCTTCTTGACTTCAAGCAGCCGGTGGCGTTGCTGCTGGTGTCCGTGCTGCACTATGTCGCCGATGCGGACGACCCGTGGCGCCTCTTGGAAGAACTGCGCGACGCGCTCGCGCCTGGCAGTTACCTGGTGATCTGTCACGGCACTTCCGAAGAAAGGCCGGAGGTGATGGACGCGGTGGGGAAGGTGTTTAACCGCAGCGTGACGACGCAGAGCCATATCCGCTCGCGCGCGGAGATCCGGCGTTTTTTCGGTGACTTCCAACTGGTCGAGCCCGGCCTGGTGCACATGCCGCTCTGGCGGCCCGACTCGCCCGCCGATGTGCCCAGCGATCCGGCTAGGTACTGGTGCCTGGCCGGCGTAGCGCGCAAGCCATGAAGCCACGGGGCCCCGCCTGCTTGCTCCCCGAGTCAGGCTCGACGCGGGCTCAGGTGAGTTGCCAGGCGAGGAGTTCTTCGGCTCCTTCGGCCGCGGTTACCAGTTCGTGCTCGAGCACGCTCCATGGCGGCCGGTAGGCGTGGCCGGTAATCTCTTCTTCGCTGATGATCTTGCGGTGCCTGGGTGCGGGCGGCGGCTCGCTGATGACGGCGATCCGGAAGCCGGCTGCGCCGAGGGCGTTTTGACCTCGCCCCGCGGGCACGCTTCATGATCGCGTCATCGAGGGGGCGTCAATCGGCGGCAGTGCGATCGGGCATTGCCCGGATCTGGCTGAGCCACTGACGCCGGCGACAGCACGGACCAGAGCAATCTCAAAGCCTTAAACGCAGACCCGCGCTCCAGGCGTCATGGAGCGGGATAGGGCGGGCGTGAGCCTGAACGAGTTCAGGCGGCCCACGTCTTTGATCTCGGCTTTTGACTTTTGAGTCACGAACCGGGGAGAGGCGATGACGTCCGGGGGATGAGCCCGCGACCCTCCTTCGGAAGGAGGGTCGCGGGTCATCCCCCGGCGGCACAGCCATGCCGTCGGCTTTTGACTTTAACCTTGGCCTTTGACTTTGAAGGAGAACCTCGAAGAAAACTTACGGAACCACGATGACCGGGCACCGCGCGTTGCGGGCCAGCCAACTAGGGACCGACCCGATCAGGTGGTGCCAGAAGTGCCGGGGCGCGCCGATCACGAGCGCATCGGCACTGAACTCGGCCGCGATCGAGGCGAGCTCGCGGGCCGGGCTGCCGCGCCTGGTGCGGACGTGGACTTCGAGCCCGCTCGCGTCCGCGGCCTGGTCGAGCTCAGTGAGCAGCCAGCGCTCAAGCGAATCGGTGTCCCGCAGCAGCCCCACTACCTGGCCGGTCAGCGGCTCGCAGTAAACGCCGGGCGACGTCACGTAGACCATGAGCAGCGGCCTGCCGAGCCGGCGGGCCATGCCGGCGGCGTAGGCGAGGGCGTTGCCTGCGGATGCCGACCCGTTGTACCCGGCCACCACGGGATGGGCCAGCGAGATCGGGCGGGGTTGCGCGTCGTGCTGGACCGGTTCCGGGCGCAGCCGGTCCTGCTGGCGGCGGCGCTCGAGCCGCCGCTCATCTGGCGTGCCCTGTTCCGGGGAAGGTTGGTCCATCTCCGCGTCCTCGCGGCCACTGGGAGTCGATAGTTTTGTTATAGCAAGCATCCGCCGTCAAGTTAAGCGGATCGCTTGCCTCACCTGAGGAAATCCCCTGTCCTGCCCGACTTATTCGGGTCGCGTGCGCAGAACTATAAGCGCCGGGCCCGGGCGGGCGGAAGAACGCAGGGCCGACTCCTGTTTACCGTCGCGAAACCGTGACGTTGCTCACCGAAACACCAACAACCTCGGAAGAATCGGATATTTCACTGGGCCCGCCGCGCACCGTCAGGCAGAGGAGTAACGGCCTTCCGCTGCCCGCGGTGGTTCCAAGGTGGCACCATAAAGATGTGGTGGCAGATCAGGTACACCCAGCTTGGGGTGCAGGAACGGAACTTGCCCGGCCCGGAGCGGAGCGCGCGGGCACGGAGCGGGTAGACGCGACCGCGCGCGCGGTCATCGAATCCGCCGCCGACGCCATCGTCGCGTTCGATACCGACAGGAACGTGATGCTGTGGAACCCGGCCGCCGAGCGGATGTTCGGCTGGGCCGCGGAAGAGGTGATCGGCCTTGAACCGCCCACGATCCCCGAGGAACTCGCCGCCGAGCACAACGCGGTCTTCGAGCGGGTCCGCGGCGGCGGGCAGATCTCCTTCGCCACCAGGCGGATCCGCAAGGACGGCGCGATGCTCGACGTCCGGATTGACACCAGCGCGCTGACCGACGGCGACGGCGAAGTGCTCGGCTGGGTCAACATCTGCCACCAGACCGGCGAGGACGACGTCGCCAGGCACTACATGGCCGAGCGGGCGCGCGTGGTCCGCCGCCTCGGCGACGTGGTCGCCGATATGAACGCGCAACGCGACCTGGAGTCCGTGCTTGACCGGATCGCCGCGAGCCTGCGGGAGCTGACTGGCGCCGACGCCGGCGGGTTCGTGCTGATCGAAGAGGACCGGCTGCGGCTCGTTTCAACCGCGGGCTTGCCCGCGCGGCTGCGCGGCCGGGTGGCGTCGCTGTCCAGCAGCCTGGTCGGCGAGCTGCTGCGGTCGGGCAAGACCGTCATGATGGCCACCGGCGAGTCGGGCGGGTTCGACGACCTGATCTGGTCCGCCCTGCCCGGCCTGCACACGATCGCGCTCAGCCTGTCTCACGTGGGCGGGCGGCCCTACGGCGCGCTCTACGCCCTCTACAGCCGCCGCACCCTCAGCCACGTCGAGCTTGAGCTGCTCGAGCTCCTGGCCGGGCACGCCGGCGTCGCCCTCACCAACGCGATGGCGTTCGAAGAGGTCGTCAAGCAGCGCGCCCACGAGCGCGCCGTCATCGACGGCAGCGCCGACGGCATCGCGGTGCTCGACGAGGCGGGCAACGTCAAGCAGTGGAACCCCGCCGCCCACCGCATCACCGGCAAGCAGGCCAGCGAGGTGATGGGCGCGCCGCCGCCGTTCCCGCTGCCGGTCCCAGGCGAGCGGCGCACCAACAAGCTGCCAAGCGGCCGCTGGATCGACGTGCTGTGCACCGAGCTCGGTGACGACGGCGAGAAGGTGGTCGACTTCCGTGACGTCACCGCCGCCAAGGAACTCGAAGAGGCCAAGGACCTGTTCCTGGCGACCACCAGCCACGAGCTGCGCACGCCGATCACCGTGGTCCAGGGCTTCGCGTCCACGCTCGCCAGCCGCTGGGAGCAGCTGTCCGACACTGACCGGCGGGCCGCGGTCCGTACGATCGCGGAGCGGGCCGGGTCGCTCAGCCGGCTAGTGGAGCAGCTACTGCTCGGCGCGCGGGCGGGCGCCGACGCGCTGCCGGTGAGCAACGGAGCGTTCGACCTGGCCGCGCTGCTCCGCGCGGCGGTCGTGTCGTTCACCCCCCTGTCCGACAAGCACCAGGTCGTCGCCGACGTGCCTGACGACCTGCCGCTCGCCAACGGCGACTCGATGGCCACCGACATCATCGTCGGCCAGTTGCTCGAGAACGCCTTCAAGTACTCGCCGTCCGGCGGGACGGTCACGGTTCGTGCCCGCGCCCTCGGGCCGATGATCGAGGTGGACGTCGAGGACGAGGGCATCGGCATCGCCCCGGGCGACCACGAGCGGATCTTCGAGCGGTTCGTGCAGGGCGAGACCGGCGACCGCCGCCGCTTCGGCGGCGTCGGGATCGGCCTTTACATCGTCAGGCGGCTGGCGATCGCGCAGCACGGCACCGTGATCGCGAAGACCCGCCCAGAGGGCGGCACGATCATGCGCCTCACGCTCCAACGAACTGACACGTAACAGTAGGGCGCAGCAGTCATCCCCGTGGTACTCGTCCGTGCGTGCGGGCCTGATACGATCGCGGTTTTTGCGATCAGGCTCGCACGTGCGGACAGCCGGGGGAACGGGGGGTCGTCCCCCCGGGAGATACAGCTACAACCGGGCGCGCTCGCGGTCGCGGGGCTCGCCGCCGGTCGCGGCCAGGTACTCGTCGATGACGCCGGGCACGTCGTCGCTGTCCCGCAGGATCTGGCCGGCTTCCATCCAGAGGACCCGGGTGCAGCTCTGCTCGATCTCGCCGAGGTTGTGGGCGACGAGGAAGACCGTCCCCGCTTCCTCGCGCAGCTGCTTGATCCGGTCGTGCGACTTGGTGCGGAACGAGGCGTCACCGGTCGCCAGGGCCTCGTCGATCATCAGGATCTCGTGGCTCTTGGCGGCGGCGATCGCGAACCGCAGGCGCTGCGCCATGCCGGTGGAGTAGGCGCGCATGGGCAGGTCGATGAAGTTGCCCACGCCGGAAAAGTCGACGATCTGGTCGAACCGGGCCTTGACCTCGCCGGGCGGCATGCCCATCGCCAGGCAGCCGAGCACCACGTTCCGCTCGCCGGTCAGGTCGTCGAGCAGCGCGGCGTTCACGCCGAGCAGCGCCGCCTGGCCGGA
The DNA here is from genome assembly GCA_963767685.1 of uncultured Actinomycetota bacterium. Taxonomy (GTDB): domain Bacteria; phylum Actinomycetota; class Actinomycetes; order Streptosporangiales; family Streptosporangiaceae; genus Trebonia. The sequence goes on along the minus strand of CAVYEZ010000019.1, from coordinate 8,427 downwards.
GGTGTACACCGCGCCTTGCTCCGCGGGGAGCAGCCCGGCGATGGCGCGCAGCAGCGTGGACTTGCCGGAGCCGTTCCTGCCGATGACGCCGACCACGTCACCGTGGTTGACGACGAACGAGATGCCGCGGATCGCGTGGACTTCCCTGATCGAGACCCGGCGCTGCCGCCTGACCAGGCGCATCAGGGACGTGGCGGCGGTGCCCTTGTTGCCGCCAGCGCCATAGACGCGGTAGACCACGTGCAAGTTGTCGACCACGACGGTCGGGTCAGCCATGGCGCCACTCACTAGGTATCTCGGCCGGGCAAAGGGTCAACTTCCATCTGACGTTACCGCCTCGGCGGTGCACATGCGTATTGATGGCCGCCAGTCCGGGGCATTGTGGCCCATAACACTCCGGAAATCTTGAGTTAACGGTTTCGCGGTGAGCACACGGGGCATTTCCGCTCATGCCGGGTTCGTACAGTTCCACGGACGGGGCGGGGTGTTCATGGAGGTGGGTACGTCGAGCGTGTGGATGCTCCCGTATACAGCCTCTAGCGTTGGCGTTGCTCGCCGACGCCTGATCGGCGACCTCACCAGGGCCGGCGTTTATGAGGCTACGGCGCGTGACGTCGGCCTCGTCCTGAGCGAGCTCATCAGCAACGCGCTGCGCCATGCCACGCCGCTGCCCGGCAGCCTGGTCAGGGTTTCCTGGATGCTGAGCGACGACTGCGTCGAAGTCGCTGTGAGTGACGGGGGCGGGCTCACCGTGCCTGTCGTCACCAAGCCGGCGGCGGGCGCGCTTGGCGGGCGGGGGCTCGGAATTGTTGACCGGCTGTCCTCGCGCTGGGGCGTTTACGCACGTCAGGACGGGTCAGAAACGACCGTCTGGGCGGCGCTGCCGCTAACCGGCGACGCCGAGCGGGTCGCGGAGACCAGCGCCGAAAACGGGCCGCGCGGGCACAACGGGACCGGGCCAGGACTCGTAATCGCATCGTCACGCGATGCGTAATCGCGCCCGGAAGTGGTGATAATCCCCGCGGGGGTGTCGCACGGTGAAGTTCGCCCATTAGGGATAGTGCGGCAGTGACGCGAATGATACGTATCCGGGGGGATTCGTGTCTGATTTTTTCGGGGTAGACAGTGAGGTTGGCCGGCTGCGCACGGTTCTCGTGCACCGGCCTGGAGCGGAGCTGAGGAGGATCACGCCGGAGCAGCGATGCGGGATGCTGTTGCCGGCCCCGCCGTGGGCCGAGCGGGCGCAGGCCGAGCACGACGCGTTCGCGGACGCGCTGCGCGGAGCCGGGGTCACGGTGCTTTACCTGACCGAACTGCTGCAGGACGCGCTTGAGTACGTCGCGGCCAGGGAGCAGGCGATCGCGACGGCGCTCAGTGATTCTCGTCTCGGCGAGGAACTGCGCGCGCAACTGGGGGATTACCTCGCCGGGCTGAGACCCGAGGAGCTCGCTCAGGTGCTGATCATGGGCCTGGCGCGGGATGAGTTCCCGGCCGGCCGCGGCGCTGTCTTCGGCCTGCTCGGCACCTGGGACTACGTCATCGACCCGCTGCCTAACCTGGTCTTCGCCAGGGACACGTGCGTGTGGATCGGCGACAGCGTGGCCGTGACGAGCCCGGAGGGCCGCCGCCAGGAGGCGGAGCTCGCGGCGACCGTGTTCGCGCATCACCCGATGTTCGCCGGGACCAAGCGGCTCTACGAGCCGGGGGATGAGCCGCTCGCCGGCGGCGACGTGCTGCTGCTCGCGCCCGGGGTCGTGGCCATCGGCATCGGCGTGCACACGTCGCCCGCGGGCATGGAGCGGCTCGCGAGACGGGTCTTCGACACCGGGTTCGCGCACACCGTGCTCGCCGTGCTCAACGACCCGGCCACCGCGGAGTGCCTGGACACGCTGTGCACGCTCGCCGGCCCGGACACGGTGGTGATGCGGCCCTCGGTTGCGTACTCGCTCGTCGCGCGGACCATCACCCAGCGCGGCGAGGGGCTGCGGCTGTCGCACGCGCGGCCGTTCCTCGAGGCGGCGGCGGAGTCCATGGGCCTTGACCGGCTGCAGGTCATCGAGACCGGGCTCGGCCCGGGACGCGGCGCTGGCCGCGGCCCGGGGCCGGGGGCACTCGGCGGCCCGCCCGGCCAGTGGGATGACGCGGGGAACCTGCTCGCCCTCGGTCCTGGCACCGTGGTTTCCTACGAGCGGAACACGCTGACGAACGCGCGGCTTGAGGCGGCGGGCATCGACGTGGTCCGCGTTCCCGGCGGTGAGCTTGTCGGCTGCCGCGGCGGGCCGCGGGCGATCTGCTGCCCGGTCGGCCGGGAGCCTGCCGCCATGCCGGAGCAGATGGTGGCGTGACGGCGAATGATACGACAACGACCGCATGTTACGTGGGGATACACGGATGGATGAGTGTTAAACGGATGTGAATTTATCTATGCTCGATGCCATCATGCCTAGCGTTTCGCCCGTACGGGGCGGTATGGTTCCAGCCGTGGAGCTGAAAGTCTCGAGTCGGTCTCAGGGTGATCACGAGCTCGTGATGGCAACCGGTGAAATCGACCTTTACACCGCTCCGCGGCTACAGAGCGAGCTCGCCGCGGTCATCGCCAGCGCCGCCCCGTCCACCCGTGTCATCTTCGACATGTCGGGCGTGGAGTTCTGCGACTCCACTGGCATGAACGTGCTGCTCTCCTGCCTGCGCCAGGCGCGCGAGCGGGGCGGGGAGCTTGAGCTGGCCGCGCCGCGGCCCGCCGTGCGGAAGATCCTCTCGGTGACCGGTCTCGACGGGGTCTTCACCGTCGCCGACTTCCCGGCCAACTAACCCAGCTAACATCGGGCGCATGCCGCCGGTAGCCGTCATCATTCCCGCGTACAACGAGGCCGAGCGGATCGGCGAGACCGTGACGGCCGCGCTGACCGTACCCGGCGTCGACGTCGTGGTGGTCGCGAGCGACGGGTCAACCGATTCCACGGTTCGCGTCGCCCGGGAGGCGGGCGCGCAGGTGTGGTGGTCAGCCCGGAACCGCGGCAAGGCCGCGGCCATGCTGAACGGCGCCGACGCGGTCCGCGGGATCGACGCCCGTCGGCCGGCCGACGGGCCGCGTCACCTGCTGTTCCTCGACGCGGACCTGGGCCGGACGGCCGCGAACGCCGCCCCGCTGGTCGAGCCGGTCGCCGCGGGCGAGGCGGACCTGACGATCGCGGTCTTCGCCAACCGGGTCAAGCTGGGCGGGCACGGCTTCGTGGTCCGGCTGTCCGGCGCGGGGATCGGCCGCGCGACCGGCTGGACCCCGGCGCAGCCGCTGAACGGCCAGCGCTGCCTCACGCGCGCCGCCTTTGAGGCGGCCCGCCCGCTGGCGCGCGGCTTCGGCGTCGAGACCGCGATGACCATCGACCTGAAGCGCAAGGGGCTCCGCATCGTCGAGGTCGAGGTGGACATGGCGCACCGCGCCACCGGTCGCGACGTGGCCGCCCAGTTCCACCGCGCCCGCCAGTTCGCCGACGTCGCCCTGGCGCTGGCGACGCGGGTGACCGTCTAGGCGAAGCCACGCACCCGTTCGGAAGGTGATTTAGATTTTCTTCCGAACGACCGCGGCTTTCTCTCCGCCCGCACCGCGCGCCGCCCGATCTTGACTAAGAGTCACGGGTATAGTGCTGAGCGTGACGATGATTGCGATTGCTGCCGCTGGGGTCATAGCCGGAGTCATCGGCATCCTTACCGGGGTGGCCGCGAGCCGCCGGGCGTCGCGGGCCGTCCACGAGTGCCGTGACCTGGTGCAGGGCGCGGTGGGGTCGCACGGCACGGTCGACCCGCGGGCGCTGCGTGACGTCGCGATCGTAAGGTACGACGCACTCCGCGAGATGTCGGGCCAGCTGTCGTTCTCACTGGCGCTGCTCAACGCGATGGGCGACGGCGTGGTGCTGAGCTCAATCAACGGGCGCGCGGAGACGCGCACCTACGCCAAGCCGGTCGTGGCGGGCCAGGGGAAGCAGGAACTGTCGCCGGAGGAGGCGCAGGCCGTGCAGTCCGCGCGGCTGGGGACCGCGTTGTCCACGGTCATCCCGGGACCCGGGCACGGCGACCGTACGTCGAGGCGCGCCGCCGCTACGGCATGATGGGGCTATGCGCTATGCCTACCTGGGCCCCGAGGGGACGTTTACCGAGGCGGCGGTCGCCGCGCTGGCACGGACAAGGCCCGGGAGTGACGTGCAGCCCGTGCCCTGCCCGTCGGTCGGCGCGACCCTGACCGCGGTGCGGACAGGCGCGGCCGACCGGGCCGTGGTGCCGATCGAGTCGTCCGTCGAGGGCATCGTGACCGCCACGGTCGATGACCTGGCGAGCGGCGGTGACATGCTGATCCGGGCGGAGACCCGGCTGCCCATCGAGTTCGCGCTGCTCGCACGGGAAGAGACCACGCTGGCCGACGTCAAGACGGTCGGCGGTCACCCGCAGGCGGAGGCCCAGTGCAGGCGATGGCTCGCGGCCAGCCTGCCCGGGCGCGAATGGGTCCCGTTCCCGTCCAACGCGGAGGCCGCCCGCCGCGTCGGCGAGGGTGACCTGGACGCCGCCCTGGCGTCGGCCGGGGCCGCGGCGCGGTACGGCCTGACGGTGCTCGCGGCGGACGTGCACGACCGGTCGAACGCGGTGACCCGGTTCGTTGAGGTCGCGCCGCCCGGCTCGCTGCCCGCGCCGACCGGGGCGGACCGGACCTCGCTGGTGGCGTTCCTGGCCGACGATCACGCCGGCGCGCTGATGGAGATCCTCACCGAGTTCGCGGTGCGCGGGGTCAACCTGTCCACGATCCAGTCCCGGCCGACCGGCGACGGGCTCGGCAGCTACTTCTTCTTCATCGACTGCGAGGGGCACATCGACGACGGGCGCGTCGGCGAGGCGATGATGGGCGTGCGCCGGGTGTGCGCCGAGGTCCGGTTCCTTGGCAGCTACCCGCGCAGCGACGGGGGGCGGACCCAGGTCCGCCCCGGCACGTCCGACGGTGAGTTCGCCGAGGCCGCCGCGTGGCTGGCCCGGCTGCGGTACGGCCGACCCTAGACAAGATCGGCGTCGAGCGGATCCGTCGCGAACAGGTCAGGCAGTCAAAGATAGGGGCCAGAGCCAGGACGCCCCTGCTGATCCTGCTCCGCGGGCATGAGGCCGGGCGGCAGCGCGCGGCGCATCTGCTCAAGCTGGGCCCGGGCGGCCATCTGCTGCGCGAACAGCGTGGTCTGGATCCCGTGGAACAGGCCCTCCAGCCAGCCGACGAGCTGCGCCTGCGCGACCCGCAACTCGGCCTCGCTCGGCGTCGCGTCCTCGAACGGCAGCGACAGCCGCTCAAGCTCCTGAACGAGCTCGGGGGCGAGCCCGTCCTCCAGCTCCTTGATGGAGTTCTGGTGGATCTCCTTCAGCCGCACGCGGCTCTTCTCGTCGAGCGGCGCGGACTTAACCTCCTCGAGCAGCTGGCGGATCATTGAGCCGATCCGCATGACCTTGGCGGGCTGCTCGACCATCTCGGTGACTGGGCGCTCCTGCGGTCCCTCGCCGAGCTCGTCCTGGGGGCTGCCGACGGCCATGCCGTCGGGCCCGACGACGACGACTTGGGGCGGCCTGCCCTGTTCCTGTGGGCTGATCTCGTCGCTCATGGTTCACACGCTATCGGGTCGAAGCGATTACTCGGCGCCCCGGTTTATGCCATCGGTCGCGCATACAGCACGATCTTGCCCATGTGGGTGGAGGCGGTCATGATCCGGTGCGCCTCGTCCGCCTCGGTCATGGGCAGCTCCCGGTCGATCACGGGACGGAGCGCGCCCGCGTCGACGAGCGGCCACACGCTGGCCGTCACGGCCGCGACGATGCTCGCCTTCTGCGCGGCGGGACGCGCCCGCAGCGTGGTGGACATGATCGTGCCGCGCTTGGCCATCAGCAGGCCGAAGTCGAGCTCGGCCCGGCGGCCCTGCTGCAGCCCGATGTTGGCGATCCGGCCGTCGGGCGCGAGCGCGGCGAGGTTCTTAGCGAGGTAGCCGGCCCCGATGATGTCCAGGATCACGTCGGCGCCGTGCCCGCCGGTGAGTTCAAGTAGCCGCTCCGCGAAGTCGTCCTCGCGGTAGTTGATCAGGATGTCCGCGCCGAGCCGCTTGCAGGCGTCCAGCTTCTCCCGCGAGCCGGCGGTGACCGCCACGATGGCCCCCGCGTGCTTGGCGAGCTGGATCGCCGTCGTGCCGATGCCGCTGCCGCCGCCGTGGATCAGCAGCGTCTCGCCTTCCGCCAGGCCCGCCCCGAGGAAGACGTTGGAGTACACGGTGCACACCGTCTCCGGCAGCGCGGCGGCCTCGACGAGGGTGGTGGCCTTCGGTACCGGCAGCAGCTGGCCCGCGGGCACCGCGACCTTCTCCGCGTAACCGCCGCCGCTGAGCAGGGCGCACACCTGGTCCCCGGGCTGCCAGCCGGCCACGTCCGCGCCGACCGCGGCGATCGTCCCCGAGCACTCGAGGCCCGGGTACGGCGGGGCGCCTTTCGGCGGCGGGTACGCACCCTGCCGCTGCATCATGTCCGCCCTGTTTACCGCCGAAGCGGCCACGTCGATGAGCACATCGCCAGGTCCAACCACCGGGTCGGGGACCTCGGTCCACTGGAGGACATCGGGACCGCCTGGCTCGGTGATGACCACCGCGTGCATAGGTGCCTCCTTGCGCGGGAACGCCAGTGACTGGTCTTTCTTTCCGTCACCGGGTCGGGGTGCTGCGCGATGAGATGACGATATCGCGGTGAGCCCGCGGGTAGCCGCGGCGGCGTGCCGTCATGAGCATGCAAGGGCAAATCATCAGGTGGCAAGTGGGGGCAGCCCATGACACCAAACGAGCATGACATTCCCGACAAATCGCGGGAGCTCAGCACCACGGACCTCTACCCGTTCGCGACCGCCCAGGCCGAGGGCACGGAACGCGCGCTCGACGACACGCTGCCCGACGTCCCGGACATGGAGCCGTTGCCAGACCCGGAGGCGCTGCCCGAACCCGGGTACCCGGAGATGCCGGCCACACCGCGGGACTACGCGGACAGCGGCGTGGCGCCGGCCCCGGGCTCCTGGCCGGCCGACGGGCCCGGCGCCGAGTCCTGGCCCCGCCCGCCGGCGTGGGAGGAGCCGGAACCGCCGTGGCCGTCCTTCCGGCCCGTTCCGCCCGATCCCGATGAGCGGCCCTCCCGGCAGGCAGGAAAGCAGGTCTGGTCGCCCGACCCGTACGCGGCGCCGCGGGCGCCGGACGAGGCCCCGCCGCTGCACGGTCCCTCGGTGCCGTGGTCGGAGGTGCGCGCGGCCGCCGACCACGAGTCGGCCGGGGACCCGCTGGCCGCGCCCCCGACGCTGCGCCCGCCGGCGGTGGACCCCGGGCGCGCGGTCACGCCTCCGCCGGAGGAGCTCGTGCGGCGGCCGACTTCGGAGGCGCTCACCTCCGACCTGCTGTTGCCGGGCAAGCGGGCGACACCGGACGACGGCTGGCGGCGGACGCTGTACCGGGCGACCGGTGGCCTCGTGCACATCGGCGAGTCACCCGCCAGCATGCGCCACCGCGACCTGGTCGGCCGGGTCAGGACCCCGGTCGCCGACGGTCACCACCGGGTCGCCGTGCTGAGCCTCAAGGGCGGTGTCGGCAAGACCACCGTCACCGTCGGCCTCGGCGCCACCCTGGCATCGCTGCGCGGCGACCGGGTCATCGCGGTCGACGCCAACCCGGACCGCGGCACGCTGTCCGACAAGGTCAGGCTCGAGACGCCGGCGACCATCCGCGACCTGCTCGACCAGCGGGCGATGATCGGCCGGTACGCGGACGTCCGGGCGTTCACGTCGCAGTCGTCCAGCCGGCTGGAGATCCTCGCGTCCGACCGCGACCCCGGCGTCTCCGTGGCGTTCAGTGCCGACGACTACCGCGCGGTGGTCGGCGTCCTCGAGCACTACTACTCGATCTGCATCACCGACTGCGGCACCGGCCTGCTGCACTCGGCCATGGCCGGCATCCTCGAGCTGGCCGACCAGGTCGTCCTGGTCAGCTCCCCCTCCGTCGACGGGGCGCGCAGCGCCAGCGCCACGCTCGACTGGCTGGACGCCCACGCCTACGGCGACCTGGTCCGCGGTGCCGTCGTGGTGCTGTCCGCCGTCCGCCGCAAGAGCAAGTCCACGGTCGACCTGGACCGGCTCGAGCAGCACTTCGCCGCCCGCTGCCGCGCCGTCGTGCGCGTCCCCTACGACCCCCACCTGGAGGAGGGCGCCGAGGTCGAACTCGACTACCTCGGCGCGGCGACGGCCGAGGCCTACCTGACCCTCGCCGCCCTGGTGGCCGACGCCTTCGCCTACCCCGGCCGTTACACCGCCAGTGCCGCGCCAGGCGGCCCGCTCGCGTAAAGTTGTGCCAACCAGGAGGGCTCGCCTAGTGGCCGATGGCGGCAGTC
>CAVYEZ010000018.1:0-1459485 GCA_963767685.1 uncultured Actinomycetota bacterium | reverse complement strand
GGTGGGGCGGGTGGGGCTCGAACCCACGACCGGCAGATTATGAGTCCGCTGCTCTGACCTGCTGAGCTACCGCCCCTTGCCAGGCGCAAGAGTACCGCAATGGGGGCGCGCGTCAGCGACCTGATCGCGCGCGAATGGCCCGGGGGGCCGCGATGACGCCGGGCTGACCGCCGGCGGGCGCGCCTGAACCCGGTAACGGCGTCGGGCGCGCGGAGCGGGGCTTGGCAGAGCCCCGCCCGCTAGTACCTTCCGGCCGTCTGCATCGACATCGCGTGCTCAACCAGGGTGACCAGCGTCGCCTTGGTCGACTCGCGGTTGCGGGCGTCGCACGGGATGATCGGCACGGTCGACGGGACCGCGAGGGCCTCGCGCACGTCGTTGGAGCGGTGCGGGAACTGGCCGTGGAACCCGTTGATGCCGATGACGAACGGCAGCCCGCTCGCCTCGAAGTAGTCCACCGCCGGGAACGAGTCGGCGAGCCGCCTCGTGTCGACGAGGACCACGGCACCGATCGCGCCCTGGATCAGGTCGTCCCACATGAACCAGAACCGGTGCTGTCCGGGCGTGCCGAACATGTAGAGCACCAGGTCCTTCTCGAGCGTGATCCGGCCGAAGTCCATGGCGACCGTCGTCGTGTTCTTGTCGGGAACGTGCGACAGGTCGTCGACGTCGGTAGACGCCACGGTCATGACCGCTTCGGTGGTCAGCGGGGTAATTTCCGACACCGACCCCACGAAAGTGGTCTTACCCACACCAAAGCCGCCGGCGACAACGATCTTCACCGAAGTCATCGCCGACGCGTCGCCGCCTCCGTGCGGCCGGGCGACGCTAGATCTTACGGAGTCCACTAAGCACCCTTTCGAGCAGGTTAAGGTCGGGTCGGCCTTCGGAGTCGTCGCGCTGGTGAATGCGGACAAGGCCGTCTGCGCTCATGTCCGCGACCAGGATCCGCGCGACGCCGAGCGGCATCCGCAGCACCGCCGAGATCTCGGCGACGGAGCGCCAATCCAGGCAGAACTGCAGGATCGCCTGGCACTCGGGGGCCAGCACGGACAGGTCGCGCGGCTCGTAGACGGTCGCGCTCACCAAGGCCTCGAGCGCGAGCTTGTACCTCGGCTGCGTCCGGCCGCCGGTCACGGTGTAGGGCCGGACTAGCCGAGTTGAGCCGCTCTCCTCTTCGGCAGGAAACTGCTGCTGCTGCTGCGCCTGAGGATACGGTTGCCGCTGCGGCTGCGGCTCATCCCATGGCCCGGGGTTCCTGGTAGGACCCTGCCATGCGGGCGAGCCGCGGTCATCACCGCTGCGGCCGAGCCCCGACACCACGTCCCCCTGAGATGGAACCACCTGCGCTCATCATCGCCTTCCGTCTCCTGGCATTGCTCCTTGCATGACACCGCCGCGGGCGGCGGGGGTGAGCACGCGGCCTGCGCGCTCGACCAGCAGGGTCATCTCGTACGCGACAAGCCCGAGATCGCAGGTGGAGGCCGCGAGCACGGCAATGCTGGCACCATTGCTTATCGCCATGATGACCAGCACGCCACGCTGCATCTCAACCACGGTCTGCACGACCGCGCCGCCTTCGAAGACCCGGGAAGCACCCTGGGTAAGGCTGGTCAGGCCCGATGTGACCGCTGCGAGCTGATCCGCGCGCTCCTGGGGGAATCCCGCGGAGAACGCGAGCGGCAGTCCGTCCGAGGACACGACGACCGCATGGGCCACGTCGGGGACCCGCTCCACGAAGTTCGTGATCAGCCAGCTGAGGTCCTGGACCGGGCGTCCTGGCGTGCTCACGCGCGCTCCTCTCCTCGCCCGTGCATACAGGCTCCTCCTCTAGTTCCGATGGCTCTATCCGTGGGTCTCATGGGTCTTATGACTCCTCGTTCTGGGGTCCGGCGGCGCGGGCCTCGCGAACACCGCGCTGGAAGCTCGACATACGGTTGCGGATGGTCTCCGCCGACCGAGCCGGTGGCGCGGCCTCCGTCTCCTCGCCGCCGCCGCCGACCGAGCCGGGCACGAGGTTGGCCCGAGGTACGCGCTTTGGCAGTCCGGCGGTGGTGGTCTCGCTCGCTTCCGGCGATGCCACGATACGCGCAGCACGGTAGCCTTCGTCAGCCGGCGAGTTCCAAGTCTGTCCCGCGGCGGGCGCCGCGGCCGAAGTCAGCGGCTTGCCGCTGCGCCGGAACCAGTCCGACTCCAGGGAGTCGAAGATCGGCAGCCGCTGGTCCGTCGCGGCGTTAACCGTCGGCGGGATCGTCACCTGGCTGCCGTCGGAGCCGCCGATGCCGTTGCCCGCCGGGGAGGTCGACGGGACCGGGCCGCCGGTACCAACCGACCCGCCGTCGCCGCCGAGCGCGGGCATCCGGGTGGTAGCGAAGTCACCGTCGCCGAAGTTGTCACCGCCGAATGCCGAGCCGCCGCCGCTCGCGGGAGCGCTGGGGCCGAGCGGGTGGTTGCCCGGCGTGCGCACGGGCAGCCGGCCGCCAGGGGCGTCGATCGTGGCGGGCCCGCTGGCGCCGTTCGGCGCTGGCGGAACGGAGGTGTCCTTAGCGGACCCGCCGTTGCCGTTGTTGGTACCGAAGGCGCTGAAGCCGCCGCTACCGTTGCCATTTCCGCTGCCGTTCCCATTGCCAGCCGGCCCGCCGCCGCCGAGCCGCGGTATCCTCGCCGCGGTCGCCGCGGCGCCACTGAAGCCGCCGCTCCCGCCGGCCGCGGGGCCGCCAGCGAGCGGACCCGCCACCGGGCCGCCGGCCAGGGTGGCCGGGCTGTCGGCCAGGGTGGCCGGGCCGTCGGCCAGAGTCGCCGAGCCGGCGCCGAAGCCGCCGGTCGGGGCGGACAGGGACGGCGCGGGACCGTAGTCGTCGGCCTCGAACTTGCGCAGCCGGCCGAGCGGCTGCCCGCTCTCCGGGGCGGCGACCGACTCGGGCAGCCAGATCAGCGCGGTGAGGCCGCCGGACTGCGCGTGCCGCAGCCGGACCCGGACGCCGTGCCTGGCCGCCAGGCGGCCGACCACGAACAGGCCCATGCGGCGGGAGACCGCCACGTCCACGACCGGCGGGTTGTCGAGGCGCCAGTTCGCGTGCGCCATCTCCTGCTCGGAGATGCCCACGCCGTTGTCGGTGATGTCCAGCAGCACGCCGCCGCTGCCCAGCGGCTGGCCGGTGACGTAGACCTGGGTGTCCTCCGGGGAGAACGTGGTCGCGTTCTCCACGATCTCGGCCACCAGGTGCACGACGTCGTTGACGGCCTGGCCGATGACCTGGATGCCCGGCTGCACGTTGAGCACGACGCGCTCGTACTGCTCGATTTCCGAGATCGCGGCGCGCAGCACGTCGACGAGCGGAACCGGCTGGCTCCACCGCCGGCTCGCGGCCTCGTGGCCCGCGAGGACCAGGAGGTTTTCCGAGTTGCGGCGCATGCGGGTCGCCAGGTGGTCGAGGCGGAACAGGCTGGACAGCCGGTCGGCGTCCTGCTCGGTCTGCTCGAGGTTGTCGATCAGGGACAGCTGGCGCTCGATGAGCGACTGGCTGCGGCGCGACAGGTTGACGAACATCGCGTTCAGGTTGCCGCGCAGCATGGCTTCGTCGGCCGCCAGCCGGACCGCTTCCCGGTGGACCTGGTCGAAGGCCCGCGCCACTTCACCGATCTCGTCGGTAGAGGTGACGCCGATCGGCTCGATCTCGGCGGAGGCGTCGCCGCCCTCGCTCTCGCTCAGCCTGCGCACCATCTCCGGCAGCTTGCTGCCCGCGACCTCGAGGGCGTCGGCCCGCAGCTTGCGCAGCGGGCGGATCATGGACCGCGCCACGAAGGTCGTGATGAGCAAGACGATGATCAGCAGGAGCAGCGTCGCGACGGAGACGATGATCGCGCTGTGCAGCGCGCTCGACTCCAGCGAGTTCGCCTGCGCGGTGATGTCGCCGACCAGGGCATTACTGACCTGGCGCATCTGCGTGATCTGAGTGCTCTGGGTGCCCAGCCAGCAGGCCGCCGAGCTCTCGGTCCCACAGGTCTGCGGCTTGCCGATGCTCAGCGCCTGGCCCGCGTTGGCGGTGGCGACGGCGAGCTTCTCCGCGCTCTTCGCCTCGTCAACCTGCGGACCCGCGACCGTGTTGTTGTAATTCTGCTGCTCGGAGACCGACGCCGCCTGGTCGAAGGCGCTGGTGTCGGCTTGCTGCTGCTCGGTCGCCTGGTTGAGGTCCTGCAGGGCGCTCGGCGTGAGCGACGGCTGCGGGCTGGCGAGCGCCTGGTAGAGGTAGGCGCGCTGGAGCGAGGCGTCGTCTTCCATCCGCAGCAGCGCGTTGAGCACCGAGACATCGGACTGCAGGGTCGCGTTGCCCGTGCCCGCCGCGACGTCGTTGCTGAACGTGGTGAACGCCTGGATCACGCGGTCGTAGTTCGTGATCACCGACAGCGCGGGCGACTTCGTCGTCGTCGCCGCCTCGCGGATGAACTGCAGGTCGGCGATGTTGGCGAGCACGCCGTTGCTGAGGTCAAGGACCGTCTGGGAGCGGTAGCCGCTGCCGTTGACGATCGCCTGGGCCTGCTGGCCGATCTCCTTCGTGAGCGTGTCGGTCGCCGTCCGGTCGCTGGTCACCATCGCCTTGAGGGACGCGGACGTCGCCGATCCGGTCTGGCCGCCCGCCGCCACGAAGCCGGCGGTGTCGTCGCGCTCGTTGGCGAGCAGCCCGGCGCCGCTGACCACGAGCGAGTTCAGGTTCGCCAGGTCCTGCACGCGCTTGAAGGACGAGTAGTTGTTCACCGAGCCGACGATCTGGATCACGCCGAGGATCAGCGCGGTCACGGTCGGCACGGTGATGATCGCGATAAGCCGCCAGCGGACGCGCCAGTTGCTGATCGAGAACGGCGAGCCCTTGCGGGGTGCCGGGCCGCCAGCGGGGACCGCGACAGCTCCTCGCGGGGGCGGGGAAGCGGGGACGGGCAGGTTCGCCTGGCCCGGAGGGCTGCCGAATGCGCCAGCACCCGGGCCAACGGCCAACGATCCGCCCTGGGGCGAGCTCCCGCCTCCGGTTGCCGGAAGGCCGGAAGCCGGCGTCGGCGGGCCGCCGTTTCCGTTGGTCATCGAACGTCTACGCACTGCGCTTCACACCTCGCAGCTTCAAGGGCCACCTGGACCAGCACAGAGCAACACTTCCAGCTAGCGCTACAAAACGGGTAGGGACATATAATCATCAATCGCCAGCCCTCGACCCGGCATTCACCGGGAATCACCCTTAACTTTGACGGTACCCACCCCGGCCGCCACAGTTGAGCTAGGTCGCTATGACCCAAGGGGCTCATGGAAGGCTACCCCGCCGAGGACCGTGTGACATAAGAAACTCGTAAGAACGGAAGTCACGCTGGTGGCCTTTGTCCGTACCTAGCCCGCGCCTCGCAAGACTACTGCGCCGGAGGAACATCGGCGGTATGGTAGCTGGCAACGGCTTACCGCCTGAGAGCGAGGAGATGGCGATCCTGACCTGCCAAAACTGTGGTATTCAGGTGCAGCCGGAGGACCTGATCTGCTTCCGGTGTGGCGCCAACCTGCCACACGCCCCCTACCCGGACGACGACATCCCGTCGCCCACGGTCTCGCAGCAGTACATCCGGAGGGACGACAGCAGGGCGATCTGCCCGCACTGCGGCACGCCTGTCCAGGACCCCGCCGACGTTGTCTGCATGCAGTGCCGACAGCCTTTGCCCGGCGCCCAGCGCCGGCGCCCGTCCCTGGTCGTGCTGCGGATCTCGTTCCCCACCGGGAACGTCGACGTTCCCGCGGGCACCTCCGTGGTCCTCGGCCGGGACCCGGCGCAGTCCCTCGTGGCCGCCGCCTTCGGCCAGTACGACAACGTGTCACGACGGCACGCCACGGTCATGGTCGATGACAGCGGCCGCGCCATGATCCGCGACGAGGGGTCCACCAACGGGACCTTCGTCAACGGTGAGCGCGTGCACCCGGGCGGCGAGGCCCGCCTCGTGGACGGCGACCAGATCAGGCTGGCCGCGGACGTGACCGGTGACGTCTCGCTCCCTCGAGGCGAGCCGGACCCGGCCAGCCTTAGCCGCAACGGTTTCGTCTGACGGCGCGTCCGCAACAACCCCGATATCATTGCAATCCATCGGGCTGGTTCCCGGGGCACGGGGGTCGTCCCCCGGGAATAGGAACGGATTAGCCATGTCGTCTGCTTCAGAGCCGCCGTATCCCCCCGGAGGCCAGACCTCGCCCGCCGCGCTGCCCGCCCGCCGGGCCCGGGAACTGCCCGCCGCGCCGCGTCCCGACGAAGCGGGCGGCAACGAGGTGGACGACGCCACGGTCCCGCGGTCGGCGGTCCAGCGCGGGGCGAGCGGCCAGTACCCGGGGCAGGGAAGCGGCCAGTACCCGGGGCAGGGAAATAGCCCGGGCGGGCCACCGGAAGACTGGTTCTCCAGGACTAACGCACCGCAAGCCGGGGACGAGGGCCAGAACCGGCAGGGCCAGCACCGGCAGGACTACGGCGGCCCGGGCGGGTTCGCCGGCAATCCGGGGATGCCCGGCAGTCCCGGCGGTCCCGGGGCTCCCGGCGGCTACCCCGGCTACCAGGGGCAGCAGGGGCAGCAGCCGGGGTACCAGGGGCCGCAGCCCGGCGGCCCGGCGGGCTTCGACCCCGCGGGCAACACCGTCGCGCTTCCGCCCTGGCAACCGGGCGGCTACGCCGGGCAGCGTCCAGCCGGGGAACAGCCGGGCGGCCAGGGGTCTCCGACGGTGACGGGGTACCCAGGCTCGCAGCCCGGCTTCGGCCCGCCGCCGGGATTCGCCGGTCATTCGGGGCCGGCGCCGCGGCCGGGACCCGCTCCGCAAGGCGGTTTCAATCAGCAGCCTGGCCCCGGGGCCCAGCCCGGGTACGGCGCCGACGGGTTCGGGCCGCCCGGCGGCTACCCGCCAAGCGGCGGCCCCGGCCCGCAGGGCGGGTACGGTGCGCCGCCGCAGCCCGCGTTCGGTGCGCCTGGCTACCCGCAGAACGGCCCAGCTCAGCAGCAGGAAGGGTACGGGCCGCAGGGCGGTTACGGTCCCCAGAACGGTTACGGGCCTCAGGGCGGGTACGGTGCGCCGCCCGGGCAAGGCCAGCAGGGCGGGTTCGGGCCGCCGGGCGGCTACGGGGCCGGCGGGAACGGTCCACAGGGCGGGAACGGGCCCCAGGGCGGCTTCGGGCCGGGCGGGAACGGGCCGCAGGGCGGCTACGGGCCCGGCGGGAACGGGCCCCAGGGCGGATTCGGGCCGGAGACCGGCTCGGCGCCGCAGGGCGGGTTCGGGCCGCAGAACGGCTTCGGCCAGCAGGGCGGCTACGGGCCGGGCGGAAACGGCCCGCAAACCGGGAACGGCCCGCCGAACGGGTTCGGCCCGCAGAACGGATTCGCGCCGCAGCGGCCCGGCGGGTTCCCCGGCGGTCAGCGGCAGGAGCAGTTCCCGCCCCCCGGCCAGGCGTCCGCGTACCCGGACGCCACCCAGTTCATGCCGCCGGCCCAGTTCCCCGGCGGGTTCCAGGCCCCGGGAGGGCCGCGGGGACCCGGCGGGCCCCCGTTCCCCGACGCTGCCCAGTTCGCCGGCGGCCCGCAGTTCCCGGGGGCGCCGCCGCTGGCGGGCCCGCCGCAGCCGGGCTATGACCAGGGCTTTGGCCCAGGAGGTCCCGGCGGCCCAGGAGGCCCTGGCGACCCCGGTGGTCCTGGCCCCGGCCGACGGTACCCAGGCGGCCCGAGTGGCCCGGGCGGCCCCGCGGTGCGCCGCCGCATCACCGGCGCGTGGGCCAGGCTCGGGTCGCTGACCCCGGGCGCGGGCTGGGGCGCCGCCCGGCGGCCCGACGGCGCGGGCCCCGCCGCGGGCGAGACCGCGGCGCCGGCCGCTAAGCCGTCCTCGAAGCGGAACAAGGCGCTGGTGGCGGGCGCGGGCGTGCTCGCCGTGGTCGCGGTGGGCGCCGTGGTGGCGGTGCCGAAGGTGCTCGGCGGCGGTTCGTCCGACCCGGGCTGCAAGTCCTACTCGGGCACCGCGCTCACCGCCTACAACAAGACGATCGACGACTTGAACGCGCAGGCCTCGCAGTCCGTCCTCGCGGCGGACATGTCCACGACGATCAGCGACCTGAACAGCGCGATCGCCCTGGCCCAGGGCAGCGCGGTCAAGTCGTCGCTGAACGGCCTGCTCACCCAGCTCAAGTCGGTCCAGGCCGACGTCAAGTCCGGCTCGGTACCCACGTCGACCGTGAACTCGCTCAACGCGGCCTCAACCGCCGCCGACAGCGCCTGCTGACGTTCGATGTCATGAAATTTCCGGCATGTCGTGGCGCGCCAGCGCCCGACATGCCGGAAGCGCGCGCCTCCTTCCGGCGCCCTTCCGCCGCTCTTCCGCCGCCCGCGGCCAGCAGGAATTGACGGCGGAAAACACGGAGTCACGCCCCCGTTCGGAATTACTGATTTCAAGTAACCACAACGAACGGAAACCCGTGGGAAACCTCGGACCTAGACGATCGCCTCGTTAGTGGTTTTAGTTGAACTAACGACGACGAAAGCGGTCAACAGTGGCAGTTGAGGCGGCGGCAACAGAGGCGGCGACCGGCCTGCGGGCGAACGCCATCGGATTGCGCGAGGTGCTCTTCCAGTCGATTACCGGCATGGCGCCGGGGGCCGCGGTCGCGGCCTCGATCCCGGCCGGGGCCGGGTACGCGGGCGGGTCACTTCCCCTGGCGGTGGTGTTCGCGCTGATCGCGTGCCTGCTCTCGGCGTCCTCGATCGGGCTGCTCGCCCGCGAGATGCCCGCGGCCGGCTCGCTCGCCACCTACGCGGCGCGCGGCGTCCACCCGGCGGCGGGATTCCTCACCGCGTGGGGGTACGTGCTCGTCTCGATCCTCATCCCGCCGCTCGTGCTGTTCCAGCTCGGGTTCACCGTCGCGGGGACCATCAACAGCGAGTGGGCCAGCTACCCGGCCAACCTGTGGTGGCCCTGGGCGATTCTCGGCGCGCTGATCGTGCTGGTCGCGGGGTTCTACGGGATCCGCACGTCGGCGCGGATGGGCACCATCCTCGGGGTGTTCGAGATCGCGGTGTTCCTCGTGCTCGCGGTGTTCTTCATCGTGCACGCGGGCGGGCACAACACGCTCAGCGTGTTCGGCACCGGGCACACGCCGAGCGGCTACAAGGGCATCACCGGGGTGATCGCCGGGTCGGTGTACACGGTCCTGGCGTTCGGCGGGTTCGAGGGCGCGGCGCCGCTCGCCGAGGAGAGCAGGAACCCGAAGCGGACCGTGCAGAAGGCCGTCCTGTTCTCGACGCTGGGCATCGGCATCTTCTACGTGTTCACCACCTACGCCGCGGCCGTGGCGTTCGGGCCCGCCGGGTTCTCCGCGTTCACTTCGTCGGGGGCTGCCTCCTGGGAGGGGATGGCGCGCTCGCTGTACGGGCTGTTCTGGTTCTTCGTCTTCCTCGCGATCGTCAACTCCACGATCGCGAACGCCAACGCCGGGGTGAACATCGCGTCCCGGATGTCGTTCGCGATGGGGCGCATCCACGCGTTTCCGGCGGCGCTCGCCCGGGTGCACCCCAGGCACCGCTCCCCCGTGCTCGCGATCGTCTTGTCGTTCGCGGCGACCGTGGCGGTGCTGCTCGGCCTGGGCCTCGCGTACAACCCGGTGAACGGGTTCGCGATGACCGGCACCGGCATCGTGATCGTGCTCGTGGCGATCTACATCCTGATGAACGTCGCGTGCATCGGGTACTTCGCGCGCGCGGCCAACCGGGCGGGCCGCCGCTGGAACGTGTTCCTGCACCTCATCGTGCCGGTGCTGGGGATCGCCGTGTTCGTGCCCGCCTGGCTGACCGCGGCGGGCATCAAGGTGTTCTCCTTCGTGGTGCCGCTCACCCCGCCGTCGTCGTACATGGGGCCGGGTGTCGCCGGCTTCATGGTGCTGGGCATCATCTACCTCGGGTACCTGTACGCGAAGCACCCGCGGACGATCACCGAGGTGGGCCTCGTCCACCTCGACGAGCCGGCCTCGGGGCCCCGTGTTGGAAGCACTGTGACAGAGGACGGACCTGCCGATGAGCGACCTTGAGACGATCAAGTACCGGCCGGGAGCGGGCGAGTACGCCTGGACGTTCGGCGGCGCGGCCCCGGTCATGCGGCTGCGCACGCCGTGCGTGCTCGACGTGTTCACCGAAGACTGCTTCGCCGGCCGGGTCCAGTCCGCCGACGACCTCGTCACCCGGCTGAACATCACCGGGCTCAACCCGCAGACCGGTCCCTTCTGGATCGAGGGGGCCGAGCCCGGCGACACGGTGGCGGTGCACTTCGTGTCCATGACCCCGGCGCGGGACTGGGCGGCGTCGACCACGGTGCCGCTGTTCGGCGCGCTGACCGGGACCCACCTGACCGCGCTGCTGCATGAGCCGCTGGAAGAGCTCATGTGGATCTGGCAGCTCGACCGCGACAAGGGGCTGTGCCGCTTTACCGCGAAAAAGTCGGACTTCACCGCCGACCTCCCCATGTCGCCCATGCACGGGACGGTCGGCGTCGCCCCCGCGGGCGGCGAGGTGCGCTCCGCGCTGGTGCCGGACGCGTTCGGCGGGAACATGGACACGCCCGAGATGCGCGCGGGCACCACCTGCTACCTGGGCGTCAACGTGCCGGGGGCGCTGCTGTCGCTCGGCGACGGTCACGCCCGCCAGGGCGAGGGCGAGACCTGCGGCGTCGCGGTCGAGTGCGCGATGAACACGGTGCTGATCGTGGACCTGATCAAGGGCTCGGGCTCGGGGCTCCCGGTGACCCCGTGGCCGCGCCTCGAGAGCGATTCGTACGTTATGTCGGCCGGGTCGGCCCGGCCGCTTGAGGACGCGTTCCGCATCGCCCAGCACGACATGGTGACCTGGGTGGCGGCGCTGTGCGGGCTCCACCCGCTCGACGCCTACCAGTTCGTCACGCAGGCGGTGGAATCGCCGCTCGCCAACGTGTGTGACACCAACTACACCTCGATCGCCAAGGTGCCCAAGCGCTACCTGCCAAAGTCCGCGTACGACGGGGTACACGCGCACCTCAGAGAACTCTCTGCATCGCTGTAGGCGCAAGATGTTCTTGCCCGGTCAGTGTCCAGTTGCGTGGCGGGGATCGTAGTGTGGAGAGGTCGCACCCGACTCCCCGGAACGGACGCATGGAACCTGAACCGCTACTGGACAGCCTGCGTAGCGCGGTGAACGCGATGCCAGACGACGTGCCGCTGCGCCTCCACCTCGCGACCATGCTGCTGCGCGCGGGGCAGCGCGACGAGGCGGTGCGGCACCTCGGTGCCGTGCTGCAGCGCGACCCGGGCAACGCCGAGGCGATGCGGCTGCTCACGGCGCCGGCCTCCGGGCAGGCTGAGGTCTCCGGGCCGCCGGCGTCCCCGCCGGCCGGCGTGGACAATTCATCCGAACGGGTGCGTGGCTCCGTCTCCCCCGTCACCGGTCCCACCCCGGTGCAGGACGGCCCGGGCGACGCGGCCGGGGCCGGTGATGGTTCCAGTGGTGCCGGTGCTTCCGGTGGTGCCGGTGATTCCGGTGGTGCCGACGAGGCCGGTCACGCGCGAGCCGCCGGCGAGGGTCGCGCGACCGACGGCTACGACTGGTCGCAGGCCGAGGACGAGCTGCGCGACGTGCTGCCCGCCATGTTCGTGGGCGAGGCGGGTTCCGTCTCCGCCGGGCTCGACGAGGCCCGCGCCTATGACGCCGAGCACACGGGCCTCACGCTGGCCGACGTGGCCGGCCTTGACGAGGTCAAGAAGCGGCTCGAGGCCGCGTTCCTCGCGCCGATGCGCAATCCGGAGCTGCGCAAGCTCTACGGCAAGTCGTTGCGCGGCGGGCTGCTGCTGTACGGGCCGCCGGGGTGCGGCAAGACGTTCATCGCCCGCGCGGTGGCCGGCGAGCTCGGCGCGCGGTTCATCACGGTGTCGTTCGCCGACCTGATCGACATGTTCGTGGGCCGCTCCGAGCGCAACATCCACGAGCTCTTCGAGGTCGCCCGGCGCAACGCGCCCTGCGTGGTGTTCCTCGACGAGGTCGACGCCATCGGGCAGAAGCGGTCACAGCTGCGGAACACGCCGATGCGCTCGGCCGTCAACCAGCTGCTGCTCGAACTGGACGACGTCGCCTCTGACAACACCGGGGTGTTCCTGCTGGCGGCGACCAACCACCCGTGGGACGTCGACTCCGCCCTGCGCCGCCCCGGGCGCTTCGACCGCACGCTGCTCGTGCTGCCGCCCGACGGCCCGGCCCGCGAGGGCGTGTTCCGCTACCACCTGCGGGACCGCCCGGTCGCCGGGATCGACCTGGCCCGGCTGTCCAGGCTGACCGACGGGTACTCGGGCGCGGACATCGCGCACATCTGCGAGACCGCCGCCGAGCGGGCGCTGCTCGACTCGGTGCAGCGGGGCGAGGCCCGGCTGATCGGCCAGGCCGACCTGGAGGCCGCCGTCGGCGAGGTCAAGCCGTCGCTCGGCACCTGGTTCGAGACCGCGCGGAACGTGGCGCTGTTCGCCAACGAAGGCGGCGCATACGATGATCTTGTGGCATATCTTCGCAAGCGGCGCCTGATCTGACCTGTCGCTTATGGCAGAGATGAAGGAAGAACTGGCGCGGGCCGCCACGATGCTCGACCTCGGGCGCTATGACGAGGCGTCGACCCTGCTCGCCCGGCTGGTCTCGGCGGAGCCGGGCAGCGGCCGGGCCTGGTGCCTGTTCGCCCGCGCGCACCTCGGCGCCGACCGGTTCGCCGATGCGGTCGAGGCCGCCAACCGGGCCGCGGCCATCGAGCCCACCGAGGAATGGCCCCACCGGCTGGCCTCCAACGCGCTCATGCACCTGGGCAACCACGGTGAGGCGCTGCGCGCCGCGGCCGAGTCCCGGCGGCTCGCCCCCGCCTACTGGCAGACCCACGTGTGCGTCGCGCAGGCCGCGCTCGCGGCGGGCCAGCCCGCCACCGCCGCCGCCGCGGCGGCCGAGGCGCGGAAGCTGGCGCCGAATGAACCCGACGTCCACTTCCTGTCGGGCAAGGTGGCGCTCGCGCGCGGCGACCTGGACGGGGCGCGGGCCCACCAGGAGCGCGCCCTGGCGCTTGACCCGACGCATAGCGGCGCCATGAACGAACTCGGCCGGATCCGGCTCCGGCGCCACGACACCGTCGGCGCGATCAAGCACTTCATCAGCGCCGCGCGCACCACCCCCGGTGAGCACATCTACAGCAGGAACATCGACGTGGTCATCGTGCGGTCGGTGTCACGGATGATCTACGTGTTCGTGCTGGTCGCGATGATCTTGCTCTGGATCCCGGCCGTGGCGCACACCGGGCGGCTGCCGCTCGCCGCCGGCTTCGGCACCCTGGCCGTGGGGACCATCGTCGCGTTCGCGGTCATGATTTCCCGGCTGCCGAGCGAGGCGCGGCTCATGGCCCGCCGCACCGTGCTCAGCCGCCGGGTGCTCGCCGCGCTGGCAGTCGCCTTCGGCGGCGTGGCGGCGGCGTTCGCCGTCGTGGCGTTCGTGCCGTCCGACTCGCTGTCGCAGACCCTGCCGATCGCGATCCTCATCACGATCGTGGCCCGGGTCGTCGCCACCGCCCGGCTGCGCGCGCCCCTCGGCCCGAACCCGCCGGGCAACCTGACGAGCCCCACCCAGCCGTTTCCGCCCACCCGGCGCGGCTAGCCGGACCGGGCGCGGCGTCGCGGGCAGGACACTCGCCGGAAATGCGGTCTTTGCCGGGACGGCTCGGGGCTAGGTCGGGGAGTTCGCGGCGGCGCCGGTCTTCTGGTTCGGGTCCCAGTGGGACAGCGTGCGGTCCCAGTCCAGGGCGACGGTGTACCCGCCCTCCCGCGCCATCTCGGCGTCCCAGTCCTCGACGGGGACGCGCCACAGGACCTCGAACTCGATGCCGCTGGGGTCCCTGGCGTACAGGGACTTGGAGACGCGGTGGTCGCTCTCGCCGAGCAGGGCGCCGGCGTCGAGCAGCTTCTGCCGGGTCTCCGCCAGCTCGGCGAGGGTGCCGACCTCCCAGGCCAGGTGGTACAGGCCGACATGGGGGCGGCCGTCCGCGCGGCCGTCGCCGATGTCAAACAGGCCCAGGTCGTGGTCGTTGGCCGAGCCCGGGGAACGCAGGAAGGCCGCCCGGCCAGGTACTTCCATCCGGACCTCGAAACCGAGCGTCTTGGTGTAGAACTCGACCTCGCGCGCGAGGCCGTTGACGTAAAGCACCGCGTGGTTGAGTCGACGGACTGCCATGAAGGGCTCCTGCCGGGCTAGTAGGGACCTGACCGGTCGCTGAAGGATAATGACCCTGTGAAGGTCTTTATTTCTTTCGACATGGAGGGTGTCGCGGGAATCGTCGACTGGGCGCAGTGCCGACCGCCCGGTCAGGCGTACGAGGAGGGGCGGGCGCTGCTGCTCGGCGAGGTCAACGCCGCGATCGACGGGGCGATGGCCGCCGGGGCCACGGAGGTCGTCTGCAACGACTCGCACGGGGCGATGAACAACCTGAACCCGGCGGACCTGCACGGCCGGGCGGCCTACATCGCCGGACGGCACAAGCCCGGGTACATGATGGAAGGGCTCGACGACTCGTTCGACGCGGTGTTCTTCGTCGGGTACCACGGGTCGGTCTCCGGGGAGCCGTCGGTGCTCTCGCACACTTACAACCCCTCGGTGATCTCCCGGGTGCTGCTGAACGGGGTGCCGTGCGGCGAGTCGGGCATCAACGCGCTTGTCGCGCTCGGGCACGGCGTGCCGGTGGCGCTGATCACCGGGGACCAGGTCACGATGGCGGAGGCCGCGCCGTTCTTCAAGCACGCCGAGCAGGTGGTCGTGAAGGGGTCGATCACCCGGTTCGCGGCCGCCCAGGTTCACCCGGAAGACGCGCGTGAGATGATCTACGCCGGGGCGGAAGCGGCCGTGCGGCGGCTCGGCGGCGTCCCGCTGCCCGATGTCGAGCTGCCCGCGCGGCTCGACGTCGAGTTCCGGACGGCGGACATGGCCCAGGTCGCGAGCTGGGTGAAGGGTGCCGAGCGGAGCGGCACGCGGACGGCGCGGATCGCGGGGGACGATCCGCTTGAGGTCTACCGGTCCTTTGTCGGGATCACCTACATCACGCGGGTGTCCGAGGGTCGGTAGCCGATACCCCGGCCGGCCGGCACCTGGCGGGCCTGCCGGCCGGGGTTATCGGTTGACGTTACTGCCGCTGACGGGCGCGGATCGCCCTCAGGCGGCGGCGCTGCGACTTGTCGAGCGAGAGATAACCGCCGACCGGGATGGCCGCGGCGATGATGATGATCCCGACCGCGGCCCACCACGGGAGGACGGCCAGCAGGATCAGCCCGAGAACGATCCCGGCGATCCCAACCTTGGCGCTCGGTGTCATGATGACTCCATCCATCCGGACCCACCGGGGCCCTCGTAGCCCGTGGGTTCCCAGCTTATCCGGTAACCCTGGAGGACCGCTGTGCCGATCTCGCTGCCAGTTGACGATGAGGCCAACGAACTGCTGACGCGGAACGCGCTTGCACTCCTAGTCGCGATGCTACTCGATCAGCAAGTGCCCTTCGAACGAGCATTTTCCGCGCCACGTGATCTTGTCAAGCGGCTTGGGCACGAGCCGTCCGCCGACGAGCTGGCCGCGTTCGATCCCGAGGCCCTGGCGGCGGTTTTCTCCGAGCGCCCGGCGCTGCACCGCTTCCCCAAGGCGATGGCCGCGCGGACGCAGGACCTGGCCCGGCTGATCGTCGCCGAGTACGACGGGGACGCCGCGTCGCTGTGGAGCACCGCGTCATCCGGCGCCGAGCTGCTCACCCGGGTGTCGGCCCTGCCCGGGTTCGGCGAGGTGAAGGCGAAGATCTTCGTCGCCCTGCTCGGCAAGCAGCTCGGCGTGCGGCCCGAGGGGTGGCGCGAGGCGGCCGGGTACCTCGGCGACGAGGGCTCGCACGTGTCGGTCGCGGACATCGTCGACGAGGAGTCCCTGGGCAAGGTCCGCTCCTACAAGCAGGCGCTGAAGGCGGCCGCGAAGGCCGCCAAGGCGTGACACCCGAGGTCGCTGAGCCGCCGCGTCAGAAGGCGATGGAGCCGGGGTCGTAGGCGCTGGCGACCGAGACGATGGGCAGCGGCGTGAACTTGCCCGGGGTCATGAGGCCAATCCGGTTCTCCTTCGCGGAGCCGACGAAGACCGCGCCGACCGCGACCGGGCCGGACCCGGCCCATATGACATTCACGGTGCCGTCGGGCTCGCAACCGCCCCGGTACCGGTACAGGACGCGTTCCAGCTTGCCGGTCGCCACGGAGTAGGCGGTCACGTCCATCTGCCCCTTGGCGCACGAGCTCGGGTTAGGCGCGGAGCCACCGCACACGGCCACCTTGCCGTCCGCGGTCAGCAGCAAGGAACCGCAGGCACGGCCGGCCGGCGGGGAAGGCACCGGCCGGCTGTCGGCGGCCAGGCCGGAACCGGGGCTGGCCGTGTTCAGGAAATAGATGCCCTGGGGCACGGCGCGGGTCGCGGCGGCAAACGCGAGCGTCCGGCCGTCGTTCAGCCAGGACACGTTGAAGGTACCGGGCCCGGTGGGCGACAACGGGCCGTCCGGCTCGCTCCAGGTGCGCAGTGCCTGCCCCGTGGCGAGCGAGTAGGTCCGCATCATGAGGTGGTAGGCGGCTGCCTCCTTGCCGCCGACGTGGCTGGTGACTGAGAGGAGGGCGGCGAGGGTGCGGCCGTCGGGCGACACGGCCAGCCCGACGACCGACGTGTCCGCGGCGAGCGCGGCGATCGGGACGCGGGTCAACGTGGCCCGCTGGGGAGCGCCGGGTGGCAGGCGGAGCACGTACCAGACGTATGACGGCTGTCCCGCTTTCGGCGGGCCAAGCGGGCCCGCGAGCAGGACAAATGTCGCGTCGTCGGCTGCTGCCGCGGTGTAGACGAAGAACATGTTGTTCGGCGGGCTGAAGGTAGCCAGTTGCTTGCCGGTGGTTGCGTCCGCTAGGGCCGCGTTCTGCGTCGGCGTGCCGTCGCGGCCCATGAGGCCGGCTGCGACGTAGTAGCGGGGAACTCCGCTGGAGAGCGGCGACGCGGGCGCGGGCGGCGATCCCGGCCCGGCGCCGGGGATGCTCCTGACCGCCACCAGCGTCGCGGCGACGGCGATGACCGCCATGGCCGCCGCGAGCGGGATCAGCCAGCCTGACCAGCGGGCCGGCCGGCGGGGCGGGCGGTACTTGGCGGCCGCCGGAGCGGCAGCGGCGCTGGACCGGAGGTCAAGGGGGCGGACCGGGTGCATGGCCTCGGTGACGGCCTCGGTCGTCGCGCGCAGGCGGTCTTCGATGGTCACTGTGCCTCCTTCAGGATGCGGGCGAGGGCGGCGAGCCCGCGGTGCGCGGACGACTTGACGGTGCCCCGGCTGACCCCCATCGCCTGGGCTACCTCGCCTTCCGGCAGGCCCAGGCAGTGCCGGAGGACGACCGCCTCCCGCTGCCGGCGGGGGAGTTGGCGCAGCGCGGCGAGGACCTCGCGGTGCTCCTCGGCCAGGAGGACGTGCGCCTCGGCCGAGGCCGCGTTCGGTTCAAGCAACGCGGCGGGAACCTTGCGGGACCGCCTCCGCAGGACGTCCCGGCAGCCGTTGAGCACGCTGGAGCGCGTGTAGGCGATCGCGCGGGCCGGGTCGTTGAGCCCGTTCCAGCGGCGGTAGAGGCCGAGGAAGGCGTCCTGGACCACGTCCTCGGCGGCGCCCTGGTCGCCGAGCATGAGCATCGCGAGCCGGACCAGGCCGGTCGCGTGCGCCTGGTAGAGCGCGGTCACCTGGCCCTCAGGCCCGGCGGGGGGCGCGGGCGTCTCCGTCACTGAATCCACGTATCAGAGACGTAGCCCATGTCCCGAAGTTTGCCTGCCGCCCTCGAGTGTTTTGCCGCGAACGCGCCTGTTCGAGGTAAAAAAGGGAATCTAACTTTCTGATGTTAGAAATCTCAACGTAAGTCGGCCAGGCTGTTAGCGTTCCGGGTATGAGCTCACTGGAAACGTTCGTATCCGCCCTGCCTAAGGTGGAACTTCACGTTCATTTGGTCGGTTCGGCGTCGCTGGGAACCGTACTGTCGCTGGCCCGGCGGCATCCGGAGGGCGGGGTGCCCACCAGCGAGGAAGCGTTGCGGGCGTTCTATGAGTTCCGTGACTTCCCGCACTTCATCGACGTGTACCAGGCGGTCAGCCGACTGATCACCGAGCCGGAGGACATCTCCGACCTGATTCGCGGGGTGGCGGCTAACCTCGCGGCGCAGCGCGTGCGGTACGCCGAGTTCCAGTTCGGGCCGTACGCGTTCCAGCGCACGGGGATGCCGGACGCGGTGATCACCGAGGCCCTCGACATCGGGGCGCGGTACGCGCTGGCCGAGTGCGGGGTGCGGGCCGGCTGGATCATCGAGTTTCCCGGGCAGGCCGCGGGCGACTACGCGCGGGCCGCGCTGCGGCTCGCGCTGGAAAACCCGCCGGAGGCGCTCGTCGGGTTCGGGATCGGCGGGATCGAGGCCGGGCGGGCGGCCCACACCGGCGTGATCAGGGACGTGTTCCGGGCGGCGCACGCCGCCGGGCTGCGGAGCGTGCCGCACGCAGGGGAAACCACCGGGGCCGAGACCGTATGGGAGGCGGTCAGGTTCCTGCACGCCGAGCGGATCGGGCACGGGATCAGGTCGCTCGACGACCCCGCGCTCGTGGACTACCTGGTCGAGCGGCGGCTGCCCGTGGACGTGTCGCCGACGTCGAACGTGTGCACCCGGTGCGTGCCGTCGATCGGCGAGCACCCGCTGCGGGACATGCTCGAGGCCGGCCTGTTCGTGACGCTGAACAGCGACGACCCGCCGATGTTCGGCACCTCGCTGAGCAACGAGTACCTCGCCGCCGGCCGCGACCTCGGCCTCTCCCCCGCCGAACTGGCGGAACTGGCGGCCAACGGGGTGCGCGCCTCCTTCCTCGCCGAGCCGGAGAAAGAGGCACTGCTCGCGGAGATCGCCGACGTCCCGTTGCCGCCTGAGTCGCTATTAGGCCGGAGTCGGCAGGTCAGGCCGACGGGCGCCACACCTGAACCGTGAGTTCACTGCCCCGGCGTACCGTCGCTCCTGGCCTGGGAGACTGACCGACGACAAGGCCGTCAACCGGCAGTGGACGCTCGGTAAGCCTGACCGGGATGAGGCGAAAACCCAGCTTGCCCGTGATCCCGAGGCACACGCTGTAGAACAGCCCCCGGACGTCCGGTACCGCGACCCGGCTCGGCGCGCGCGAAGGCCGCGTCGTCCAGTCAGCCAGCATCAAAAGGGCACCAAGCACTTCCAGTCCCCCGTCGCCCATATCCGGCTGCTCCACTCCGGGCAGAGAGGGGAGGCTCCCTGGCGGTCTCAGGCCTCCGCCTCGGCGGCGAAGGCCGGCCGTTTCGTCGTAGCGGGCACGATTCGCCGGATCGGTGAGCACGCGCCGTGCCTCGCCGAGAATCTCGCGTGCGCGCGAGGCGGCCGCGACAACCGGCGAGGGCGCGCCCGCGATCAGTTCCGGCCGCAGCAGCCTCACCTTGGCGTCGTGCTGGTCCTGGACCTGCTTGGCGGTGGCGCCCGGCAGCACCCCGAGAAGGTCGTACCAGGTAATGACTGGTTCCTGGCCAAGCTCACCCACGAACCTGCTCCCTTCATGCGACCAGAGCTAGAGAAATGGTCGCATATACGGTAAGAGCGGCCGAGTTGAACCGTATGTCAAGGCCGCGGCGCCCGCCATACTCGGGCCAGGCGCGCGGCCCTCCGTCAGGGAGCACTGCCTTGGCTGGCCCTTGGGTGGCAGCCTCGCCCCGGGGCACCGGCTAGAAGGCGATGCCGCCCTGGTCGTCGGCTGCGCCCGAGGCGTACCCGGTGCCGGTAACCAGGGGCGGCAACGAGGTGAAGTGGCCGTCGGCGGCGACGCCGAAGTAATCGCCTGCCGACGCCGGCTGGTGCAGCAGGGCGGTTAGCAGGAAAGCGATGACGTGGCGGCCGCCGGGATCCGTCCACAAGACGATGGACTGCCCGTTCAGGCACACGCCCTGGTGCCGGTAGAGGACCTTGAGCTCGTTGCCGGTGGCCGAGGAGTAGCTGACGAACCCCGGCGGGACCACGGCACAGCCTTCCTCTCCCGAGACATCGCTGAAGCCGGCCGTGCCGCAGACGACGGTGCCGTCGGCGGCCACGAGCGAGGTAACGCAGGGCTGGGTAACCGTGGTCCTGGTCGGGGCGACGCCCGGCGGCAGTTGCAGGACGGTCCGGCTGTCAGCCATCAGGTCGTGCCCGGCCGCGGAGACGTCGATCGTGCGCATCGTGAGCTCGTCGGAATTCGGGTTACGCTGCTGGTCGACGGCCCACCGGTATTCGAGGCTCCGGTTGCCGCCGACCCAGGAGAGGCCCCTTACAGATGCTCGGCGGGCGGGAAGGTTGCCGGCCCCGGAAGCCACGGTTTTCAGCCGGGCAGGACCAGGGCCGTGGCGGCGATGACGGCGGCGGCGGCGATCACCCGGAGGATCGCCGAGCCCGCGCCTGGTGCCGTGGTGGGGATCATCGCGAAGCCGGCCGCGAGGGCCAGCAGGCAGGCGCCCGCGACGAACAGCCGCCAGTGGCGGCGGAGCAGCGGGGCCGCCGCCGCGCCCGACTCCGCGATGTGCGTGGCCATCAGGTAGGCGAACAGCGCGGCACCGAGGGCCGCCGTGTGCCAGGCGCGGAGCGGGTGCTGTATCTCGAGCCAGAGGATCGCCACCACGGCCGTCTCCTCCCAGGCGGGGGTGCGCAGCAGCTGCAGGAAGGTCAGCCAGGTGCGCAGGTAGCCGGGGAGGAAGAACTGGTCCTCGGGCTGCGGTACGTCGATGAAGGCGAGCCGGAGCGCGCCGGCGACCGCCGCGACGATCGCGACGACCAGGGCGAGTTGCGCCAGGCCGGTGTGCAGGACCGGGGTCGCCGTCCAGGCCACGCACGCCGCGCCGAGCAGCATCGCCGCCAGGCGCGAGCCCGCCGCCGAGGCCATGCCCCCGCCCGGGCGGGCGGGGCCCGCGGGTTTGGCGGCCTGAGCTGGCTCGCCGCCCTCCGGGGTCACCGGGGAGGCCTGCGGTTCGGTATTCGCGCTCATCGGCGGGTCACCAGGGGGCGGCGGGTGTAGGGGGCCAGCGGCAGGTCGAGGGGGGTGACCCCGTCCCAGGGGACCACGGGGACGCCGAGCTCGCGCAGCGAGAAGCGGATCGCCTGCTGCTCCATGCGCCAGATCCGGCGGGCGGCGACGTCGGCGAACAGGCGGCGGACCGGCGGCTCGGTGTTGAGCACGTCGACCACGATCAGCGCGAAGCCGCGTTCCCGCATGTCGCGCAGCGCCTCGACGAAACGCCCGTCGAGCAGCGGGGAGAAGGCGACGACCAGGGAACCCGACGGCAGGGCGGCGCGGGGCAGCCGGCTGAACACCGCGCCGCGCGCGTAGCCGGTGTCCGCGGTGAGCAGCACGTCGATGATCTTGTAGACCTGGCGGCGGCCGAGCGAGGGGGCGAGCCAGTGCGCGCCGCCCCACTGGTACGTGATCACGCCGACCCGGTCCCGCCCGTTCAGGTACGCGCGGGCCGCGCCCGCCGCGCCCCGCAGTCCGAGGTCAAGCGCGGACTCGCCGGGCGGGCCGACGTCCGAGGTGGCGTCGACGAGCAGCACGACGTCTTGGGACCGCTCGGCGGCGAAGGTGTTTACCTGGAGGCGGCCCCGGCGGGTGGAGGCCGGCCAGTTGATCGCGCGCTGCCGGTCGCCGGGCACGAACTCGCGGATGCCGTGAAACTCCGTGCCGTCGCCCGGCACCCGGGCCCGGTGCTCGCCGAGCCGGTTCGGCAGCCGGGACAGCACGACCTCGGTGCGCTGCACGGCCGGGGACGGGTAGCAGTCAACGGACGGGAGGGTGACGCTGACGCGGCCTTCGACCAGCCGCCAGCGGTCATGCAGGGCCAGGGTGACCGAGCCGACCCCGCGCTTGCCCCAGCGCGGCACCTCGAACGTGAACCTGGCCGCGCTGCCGTTGACCGCGACGGCGCTGCCCGGCCCGATGCCGCGGCCCGGCTCGAACGTCCAGCGGGCGTCGTGCTGCGCGTCGCCCACCGACACGTCGACCGCCGCCGGCTCGCCCTCGTACATGCGGGTGGAGGTCAGGCCGACGCGCACGCCGAGCCGGTCGGGCCGGGCACTGGCGGCGACCCGGCTCATGCCGAGCAGCAGCAGCGGCGGGGCGGCCACGCCCGCCAGCGCCGGGTTCCTGGTGAGCAGCGCCATGAGCAGGGCGGCCACGGCGAGCGTGAGCAGGCGGCGGGCGTGCCGGGACGGGCGCCAGGAGACCCGCACCTCGTCGGCCCGCACCGGGGAGGACGCGCCGAGACGCGCCGCCGCCGGCGTCTCGGCCGCGGCACCGGGGCCGGCCCCCCGCGCCCGGCTCAGCAAGGCGTTCACCGGGCTCCCTTGTGTCGTCGTGGGCCCGGCGCCGGGGGGTCATGGCGGCGCGGTGGGAGCAGGCCGCGGTCGTTCGGGCTATTCATGGTGGCGCTTAGCCCGTGACCTGGCGCGCGCCGCCGCTGGCGGCGGCGGAGCGCCGGTCGGCGCGGGGGTCGGTTCTTGGCGTGGGGACGCCCGTCAGCAGGCGGGACACGATGTCGTCGGCGGCCACCTGGCGGACCCACAGCTCCGGGCGGAGGGTGATCCGGTGGGCCAGGGCCGGGACCGCGACCTGCTTGATGTCGTCGGGGATCACGTAGTCGCGCTGGTGCAGCAGGGCCTGGCCGCGGGCCAGCTGGACCAGCGCGAGGCCGCCGCGGGGCGAGGCGCCGACCTGGATCTGCGGGTCCGTGCGGGTGGCGGTCACGATCTTGATGACGTAGTCGAGCAGGTCGTCGCTGATCTCGATGCGCTCGAGGGAGCCGCGCATCGCGAGCACGCCCTGGGCGTCGGTGACCGGGGTCAGCGCGACGAGCTCGGCGGCCCGGTCGACCCGCCTGCGCAGCATGTCCGCCTCGTCGCTGGCCGTGAGGTAGCCGAGCCGCAGGCGCATCAGGAAGCGGTCGAGCTGGGCCTCGGGGAGCTCGTAGGTGCCTTCGTACTCGATGGGGTTGTCGGTCGCGAGGACGATGAACGGCTGCGGGAGCCTGCGTGACTCGCCGTCCACGCTGACCTGGCTCTCGCCCATGGCCTCGAGGAGAGCGGCCTGGGTCTTCGGCGGGGTGCGGTTGATCTCGTCGGCCAGGAGCAGCTGGGTGAAGACCGGTCCCGGGCGGAAGACCATCTCGGCGTTGCGCTGGTCGTACAGGGGCGCGCCGACCACGTCGCTCGGCAGCAGGTCGGGGGTGAACTGGATGCGCGCGAAGTCGAGGCCGAGCACCTGGGCGAACGACCGGGCGATGAGCGTCTTGCCGAGTCCGGGCAGGTCTTCGAGCAGGACGTGGCCGCCGGCCAGGATGCCGATGAGGACGAGCTCGAGGCTGCGCCGCCTGCCGACGACCGCCTTGCCGAGCTCGTCGAGGATGGCGCTCGCCTTACGCGCGGTCTCTTCCGGAGACATTGGCTCTTCCGGGGTCACAGCTGCTCCAATCGGGTGATCAGCCGGAAGAGGGTCCGGCCGGGAATGCCGTGTCGCTGGCGCCCGCGGTCGTCGGCGTCGGGGGTTTCTGCTGGGTCGATCCACCGCCACAGGCTCTCGTCGCGCCTCGTCTGGCAGAACGCCTTCCTCGCCTTGTCCGGCTCGGTGTAGAGGTTGACGGAGTGGTTCTCCGCTAGCCGGGCGGCGAGGATGTGCTCGAGGACGGGCCGCAGGTCCGACTCGTACATCGGGCGGCTGGTGAGGCTGGTGGCGACGATGAACCGGCGCTGCGCGTAGCCGGAAATGGACCGGGCGCGCTGCTTGTCCTGCTTCTGGCGCAGGGTCTGGGCGGCCGACCTGGGGATGATGCCGCGCAGCAGGAGCAGCGCGATGACGGTGGTCGCGGCGGCGACCACGACGACGCCGCCCAGCCGGCCACGGCGGCCGTGGCCAGGATGGCGGCCGCGACCGCGATCGCGGCGATGACCAGCTCGGGGCGGGCGGGACGCCAGTTCATACCCAGCCACCGCCCGGCCCGGGCGTGGCCTGATCGCTTGGCTGACTGCCTGCCTGGCCGCTGGCCGCCGGGGCTTCCGGCTTGGCCGCGAGCTCGGCGGCCAGGCCGTCGAGGGCCGCGCTCGCGGCGTCCCGCTGGCCGGCGTCCAGCGGGTGGGTGGAGAAGCGGGCCTCGTAGAACAGCGCGGTGAGGCGGCCCGCCGCGCCGCCGCGGACGACGCCGGCCGCGACCGCCCGGGCGAGGAGCTCATCGGGCGTGTCGGCCGCGCCGCGGGCCGCGCCCCGCTCGGCGAGGCGGCGTTCCATCGCCACGTAGCAGGCGATGATCGCCGCCCTGGCGTCGTCGATCGCGGCAAGCGCGGCCCGGCCCTCGTCGACGGCCGCCCGCAGCTCGTCGGCGGTGGCGTCCTCGATGACCGCCGGCCGCGCCGGGCGGCGCAGCCGGGTCGACCACCAGATACTGACCGCGACGGCGGCCACGATCGCGACGATGAGCAGCGCGTACAGGATCGGGCCGAGCGGGATGTTCAGGCTGCCGCCGCCACCCGGCCTCGCCGTCGGTCTCAGGTTGCGCTTGATCTTCTGGTTCGGCGCCGGCCCCAGCCCGCCGCTGAAGAGGTGCAGGTGAAGGTTCGCGATCAGGATCACCGCGATGCCGAGCATGCAGAGGGAAAGCACGTACTTGAGCGTCAGCCGCAGCGCCCGCGGCGGCTCGATGTCCGGCGCCGCCGCGGTGTAGGACCGGGACGGGGCCGCCCGCCGCGCCGTCGCGTCCCGGGCGCGGACGACGAGCAGCAGCGCGCCGAAGACCACCTCGAGCGCGAGGCCGATGGCGACGCCGTCGGCCTTGAGCGGCCCGTCCCAGCGCGGCGCGGGCACGACGCCGCGCAGCCCGGCGATCACCAGCACGACCAGCAGCACCAGCGGGAGCAGGCGCGCGATCTGCTGCCGGGCGGTCATCGTGGGCTGCTCCTCGCCGGGGTGGTTTCTTGCGACATGAACGATACCCCGGACATGGTCGCGCGCCGTATGGCCCGCCGGCCGGCTTCGCCGGCCCTGGTTAGGGGATGAGCACGATCTTGCCGCGCACGTGGCCCCGGGCCAGCTGAGCGTACGCGGCGCGGACGTCGCGCAGCGGGAACGTGTGCGCCAGCGGGATCTCCAGTTCCTTGGCCGCGGCGAGGGCGGCGAGCTCGCTCAGCGTCGCGGCGCTCGCGCCGGCGGCGTTCCCGTCCACCTTGACGCCGTACTTCGCCCCGGCGTCGAAGCGGACGATCGTGTCCACGCGGTCCGGGCTCACCTTGAGGTCGTTGAGCGCCAGTTCCACGTAATCGCCGCCGTACGTGTCGAGGAACGCGTCGATCCTGGCGTCCGCGCCCGCGTTCGCGGTGTCACGGATGCGCTCGGCCGCGCGGTCCCCGTAGGCCACGGGCAGCACGCCGTGCCGCCTGAGCCAGTCATGGTTGGAGGGGCCCGCCAGGCCGATCACCGTCGCGCCCTTCCGCTTAGCGAGCTGGACCGCGATCGAGCCGACGCCGCCCGCGGCCCCGGTGACGACGACGGTGTCGCCCGGCTTGAGGTCGACCGCGCGGACCATGGCCCACGCCGTGAAGCCCGCGACCGGGATCGCCCCCGCGACCTCCCAGGGCAGGCCGGCCGGCTTGCGGGCCAGGTTCGCGGCCTCCGCCACCACGTACTCCGCCTGGCTCGACCGGGTATCGACCCAGCCGATCACGTCATCGCCCGGCGCGACCGTCGTGACGTCAGGGCCGAGCCGGTCGACGACGCCGGCGAAGTCGCTGCCCTGCCCGGAAGGGAACGTGGCCGGCCAGAGCTCGTGCAGCGCCCCCTCGCGGATCTTCGCCTCGCCCGGGTTGATGCCCGCCGCCTTGGTCCTGATCAGAACCTCGCCCCGGCCGGGCTCCGGCACCGGGACGTCGCGCACGTCCAGCACCTCTACCGGGCCGTATTCGTCGAACCGTACCGCCTTCATCATCGCCTCCGGTCATCGCTTCCGCCGCTCCGGTCATGTCGCGCGGCCGCCCAGCCTTTGCCCCAACTCCAGCCTGGCACTGGATATGCCCACCCGGGCGCATGTCGCCCCGGATGTCGCCGGTAACCGGGCCGGGATGTTAAATCCTACTAAATTGGTCGTAATTATTGACAAGACTTAATGCGGATGACAGTCTGGACATGCGGCCCGGCGCCGACCGTGCGGGCCGCACCAAGCTAGACCGGGAGGGCGTTGCGGCTCCGAAAGGCCGCGGCGTCCTCCAGGGAAATATCATCACGTAGGGATTCTTATGCTGCCAGCCGTGTTTTCCCTTACCGATGGACAGTCGTAGATCATGACCGCTGTTGACAACGCTGCCTGCGACGTCCCCGACGTGGACCCGGCGGGGGTCTCCCCGGACCGGCTGCGCGAGGCGATGGGTCACTTCGCAACCGGGGTCACGGTCGTCACCACGATTGGGGCGGACGGCCAGCCGGTCGGGACGACCGCGAACGCGGTCACGTCGCTGTCGCTCGAGCCGCCCCTGGTGCTCGTATGCTTCGACCTCCAGAGCGCGACGCTCGCGGCCATCCGGGGCCACGGGGCGTTCGCGGTCAACGTGCTCGGCCAACGGCAACGGCACCTGTCCGCCAACTTCGCCCGCCGGGGGCTGGCGGCCGTCTGGGACGAGGTCCGCCACCAGCGCGGGCCAACCGGCTCCCCCCGGCTCGCGGACGTGATCGCGATCATCGAGTGCACCGTCGAGCACTCGCTGCCCGGCGGCGACCACGAGATCATCGTCGGCCGCGTCCGCCACGTGGAGACCAGCGGCGAGGGCGCGTCCCCGCTGGTCTTCTGGCGCGGCAAGTACATCGACGTCCATCCCGCCGCGTAACGGCCGCGTGGCCAGGCTGCGCCCGCGGCAAACCACGCCGCGCTTGTGAACCTTGACCCCTTATGCGCCGGCCGAGGCCGCGATCAGGGGAAGTGCCGTTGCCGTCCACTTCGCCACGGCCGCGGACAGGTCCGCGAGCTCGGGTTCGGTGACGTACAGGCCACGGGCCGGGACCGTGGCCCCGAGCTCCACCAGGACCGGGCGCAGGTGGACCTCGACGGCGAGGAGGTGACCCGGCCAGCCGCCGGTCATGACCGGGACCGCGGTGACGCCGGCCAGCCCGTTATTTCCGTAGCGGTCGAGAAACGCCTTGAGCATGCCGGTGTAGCTGGCCTTGTAGGTGGGCGACGCGAAGACCGCGACGTCGGCGGCGGCGACCTGGGCGGTCAGCTCCGCAAGTTCCTCGTCTCCCCAGTCGAACAGGCGGGGCGCGTAGCCCGCCAGGTCGATGACCGGGCCCGTCTCGGCGCCTGGCAGTTCCTTGGCCAGCGCATCGGCGACGGCGAGGGCGACGGAGTGGGTCCTCGATGACGGCTTGGGGTTACCGGTGACGACTGCGATCTTGGTCATGCGGCCCTCTGCGCTAAGTCTACTTTTTTGATAGGTTTAATGTACATCATCACGGGACCCGGTGGCGAGGGAGCAAGGGTATCGCGTGCTGGCGGCGGGACACAGGCGGCTGGTGTTCCCGTTGGGTTTCGGCGAACTACGCAAACCGGGCACCGCGGCGTATCGTCGCCAGCATGAAGGTCCGGGAGATGCGCAAGCTCGTCCAGTTCCGGGGGGTGACGCTCGACGCGACGGCGCGTCGCCTCGGTGCCTGCTACGACGTGGCCGACCTGCGGCTAGCCGCCAAGCGGCGCATTCCCCGCCCGGTGTTCGACTACGTGGACGGTGCCGCGGACGAGGAGATCGCGGTCACCGCGAACGTGGCGGCCTTCCGGTCCTGGCGGTTCCTGCCCCGCGTGCTCGCGGGCGTGACGGCGGCGGATACTTCGGCCCCGGTGCTCGGCTCGACGCTTTCCGCGCCACTGCTACTCGGGCCTGTCGGGTGCACGCGGATGGTCCACCCGGATGGTGAGATCGGCGCCGCCCGGTCGGCGCTGCGGCACGGGCTGCCGTACACGCTGTCCACGATGGCGTCGACCGGGATCGAGGAACTGCGGGCCGGCGTCGGCGCCGGCGGCGACCTGTGGTTTCAGCTCTACCTGACCAAGAACCGGCCGCAGGCCCTCGACCTCGTCTCCCGGGCCGCGGATAACGGGTTCTCGACCCTCGTGGTCACGGTCGACACGATCGTGGCCGGTAACCGGGTGCGGGACCAGCGCAACGGGCTGTCGATTCCGCCCACGCTGACCTTGTCGACCGTCGCGTCGGTGGCGCTGAAGCCCTCCTACTGGTAT
This sequence comes from uncultured Actinomycetota bacterium, assembly GCA_963767685.1. GTDB lineage: Bacteria > Actinomycetota > Actinomycetes > Streptosporangiales > Streptosporangiaceae > Trebonia. Next base: position 1,431,088 of record CAVYEZ010000018.1, on the reverse strand, counting down.
CACTTGCTCGCCGGCCCGGCGCTCGGCTACGCCAACTTCAACGAGCGGGCGCCGACGACGGTGATGAAGACGGCGGACTTCTTCGACGCCGACCTGAACTGGTCCGATATTTCGGACCTGCGAGCCCGGTGGGCGGGGAAATTGCTGCTCAAGGGGCCGGTGGGGGCCGCTGACGCGCGGCGGGCGCTTGAACTTGGCGTGGACGGGGTGCAGTTGTCCAACCACGGCGGACGGCAGCTGGACCGTACCGTGGCGCCCGTTGACCTCATCGCGCCGGTTCGGGAGGCGGTGGGGTCCTCGTTCACGGTGCTGGTCGACTCCGGTGTGCGCCACGGGGCGGACGTGGCGATCGCGCTCGCCCTCGGCGCCGACGCGGCGGTGCTCGGCCGTGCCTACCTGTACGGGCTGATGGCCGGCGGCGAGGCCGGCGTGGACCGCGCCCTCGACCTGATATCGCGGCAGTTCAAATCCACGATGCAGTTCCTCGGCATGAATTCGGTCGCCGAGCTGCGCAAGCACGGCCGCGACCTGCTGACCCGCCCGGCGGGGTAACAGCCGGTTTCTCGTCTCGGCCGGATGGCTGTGGGTGCCACCGGGCCAGCGCGTTCTGGCCTCGAGTGCCACAAGGCCAGAGGCTGCGTTGGCCTTGGGGGACGCAAGGCCAACCAGTTCTGGCCCGGGGTGCCACATGGACCATAGAAGCGCGCTCGGGGGACACAAGGCCGGAACGGAATGGCCTTGGGCGCCACGGGGCCATGACGGTTATCGGCCCCGTGGCAGCGACGTTACGGGCGGGGCGGGAGGGGCGGGCGCCGCTTGACCGGGCCGGTGGAAGGGTCGGGGAGCGGGGGCCTCGGGTTCTCCTCCATGAGCGCCAGGGCCCGGTCGACGGCCACCTCGAGCTGGGGGTCGTGGCCGACGGCCCAGTCGTCCGGGGTGATCAGCACCTCCGTGTCGGGGTCGACCCCGTAGTTTTCCACCGACCAGCCGAACTCGGTGAACCAGGAGGCATAGCGCGGGATCGTGATCCTCGTGCCGTCCACGAGGCCGTGTCCCGACCCGTCGATGCCGACCACGCCGCCCCAGGTGCGGGTGCCGATCACCGGGCCGAGGCCCAGCGTCTTGATCGCGGCGGTCACGATGTCACCGTCGGAGCCTGCGAACTCGTCGGTGAGCGCGACGAGGGGGCCGCGGCGCGCCTCCTGCGGGTAGCTGTAGGGGCGCAGGTGACGCGGGATCTTCCAGCCGATGATCCGGCGGGCGAGCTTCTCGACGATCAGCTGCGAGGTGTGGCCGCCCCGGTTGCCGCGCACGTCGACGATCAGGGCGTCGCGGCCCATCTCGGCGCGCAGGTCGCGGTGCAGGTGCGCCCACCCCTCCCCCATCATGTCCGGCACGTGCAGGTAGCCGACCCGGCCGTCGGACCTGGTCCTGACGAACTGGCGGCGGCCCGCCACCCAGTCCTGGTAGCGGAGGCGGCGGTCGTCGTCCAGCGGGACGATCACCACGCGGCGCGTCTCGGGGAACTCAAGCGCGGGGGCCTCGGACGCCTGCCCGGCGTCGGCCGAGCCTTCCGGGCCGCCGGGGGCGTCCGCCTCCGGCGGGGCCGCACCGGCGTCGCCGGCGGCCACGGATCCCGACGCGGTTCCGCGGGCGGCGCCAGAAGCGGCCGCCGCGGCGGCCCGGGAAACGGCCTCGGCGGCGCTCACCAGAACGGCTGCCGGGACGCCGGAGTCGCCTTCGGCCGACGCGGACGCGGCCCCGGGCTCGGCGTCATCCTCGGTTTCGGTCGGGCAGGCCGGTGCGGACGCGCCCGCGGCCGCCGGCTTCGGCGCGCTCGCGGACGCGGGCTTGCCCTCCTTGGCCTTGTCGGCGGTGTCGCCGTCCTCCGTCGGCTCCTCGTCCGCGTCCTCTTCTGGTTCGGCGGGCGGACGCGGGACAAGGGACGGGTCGGCGGGCTTGATCGTCAGCTCGACCGGCTTGCCGTGGGTGCCCGCGAGCGCCGGCCACGGGCCGTGCACCGGGTCGAGCGGGCGGCCGTCGACCGCGAGGATCTCGTCGCCCACCCGGACGGCCACGCCGGGCGCGGCGAACGGCGAGCGGGCCCGCGGGTCGGACGACTCGCCGGGCAGCACCCGCTCCACGAGCCAGCGGCCGTCGGGAGCGCGGGCCACGTCGGCGCCGAGCAGCGCGGCGGGCTGGCCCCGCAGCGCCGACCGGGCCGAGAACGTGCCCGACGGCATGACGTAGGCGTGCGACGTGCCGAGTTCGCCCGCCACCTCCCAGAGCAGGTCGCCGAACTCCGCCGAGGTCCGCACCCGGTCGAGCAGGAAGCGGTACTCGCCGAGCACGCCGTTCCAGTCCACGTCGGACATGGTCGGCGTCCAGAAGTCGCGGCGCAGCAGCCGGCCGAACTCCGCGTACGCGTGCCGCCACAGCGCCGGCGGGTCGGCCAGGAACCGCGCGCGGGTCAGGTCCACGTTGACGACCTCGTCGGACGAGCCGTTGTCGGCCTTGCGGTCGGCGGGGACGACGCGCACGTCGCCGCGGTCACCGATCACCAGCCGGGCGCCGTCGCCGCTGACCGTGAACCAGCTCACCTCGCCCGCGAGCACGCTTGACTCGCGCTTGCGCAGGTCGAACCGCTCGAGGGCGGGCCGCGGGTGCGCGTCCTCCGGGTCCGCGATGCCCTCGCCGAGCACGCCGGACAGCGGGTAGCGGAGCCAGAGCAGGCCGCCCTTGGCGGCGGCGAGGCCGTAGTACCGCGCCTCGTCGACCGGAACCGCGACCACGCGGGAAGAGATGTCGTCGGTGTCCACGGTCAGCCGCACTCGTTCGGGCGAGTCCTTCGAGTTCTCTCCGGGGCCGACGGGGCGGCCGCCCGGCAGCGGCCCGAACGGGGACAGCGTGTGGGCGGCGAGCGGCACCAGGTACGGGCGGGCGCCGAACGGGAACGACAGGTCGAACGAGTGCGCGTCGTAGATCGGGTCAAAGGTCCGCCTGGACAGGAACGCCAGGTACAGCCCGTCGACCGTGAACACCGGGTCGCTGTCCACGAAGCGGCCGTCCGTCACGTCGACCGTGAACCCGTCCTCGACGCGCGCGAGCCGGATCCTGGCGAGCGGCTGCGGCCCCGGCTGCGCCCAGGCGAGCCAGGCCGAGTCCGGCGACCAGGACACGTCCTCGATGTCGCCGTCGTCGTTGGCGGCCAGCTCGGTGACCTCGCCGGACTCGACGTCGACGAGCAGCAGCCGGCCGTCGTGCGACGCGGCGGCGAGCCTCTCCCCGTCCGGCGACGCCGCCAGCCTGGTCACGTTGCCAAGGTCAACGGCAGTGATGGTCGCAGCGGTGGCGGCCGACTCCGGCTCGATCTCCGCAATTTGGATGGCGTCGCCACCACCTGCGTCGGTGACCCACGCGACCTTGCCGGTCGTGCCCAGGATGCGGGGCAGCCGGGCGCGGGCGTTCTCGTTCACCGACAGCGCGCGGGCCGGGCCGTCGCTGTGCGTCAGCCAGTGCACCGTGCCGCGCACCTCGACGACGCTGGCCTGGCCGGTCTCGTCGCAGTCGAGCTCGCCGAGGTGATCGGCGGCGGTGATCACCCGCGGCACGCGGGCCGCGGGCGGCGCGGTGAGCTGGACGTCCAGCTTCCGCGGGGTGGCGTCGGCGGTCAGGCGGTCAAGCCGCCAGATGTCGCCGGCCACGTGGTAGACGATGCTGCTGCCGTCGGTCGCGGGGTTGCGGGCGTAGAAGCCGTCGTGGTCGGTGTGCCTGCGCAGGTCACCGCCGTCAAGGGTGACCGAGTACAGGTTGCCGGTGCCCTCGTGGTCGGAGAGGAAGACGATGCGGCCGTCGACGATCATCGGGGCGGCGAGCTGGCCGTCGAGGTCGCTGAGGATCCGGGTGAACAGCGGGTCTTCCGCGCTCGCGACCCAGAGCCGGCCGGCGGTGCCGCCCCGGTAGCGCTTCCAGTACGAGGGGTCGCCGCGCTGCCCGGTCAGCAGCACGGTGGCGCTTGGTGTCAGCGCCAGGTCGTTGACCTGGCCGAACGGCAGCCGCCGGGGTGGCGCGGCGAGCGGTACCGCGTACGCCAGGGTGCGCTGGGCGGACGGCTCGCCGACGGCGGTGATCGCCAGCACCTCGTCGGGCCCGGTCCAGCCGGTGACCCGGGTCCGCATGTCACCCCAGTAGGTGCGCCGGATCGCGCTGCCGCCGTCGGTGTCGGCGGTATAGACCTCGGGGATGCCGCCGTCGCGCCAGCTCGTCCAGGCGATCGTGGCGCCATCGGGCGAGAACCTCGGATGGCTGGCCTGGCCGCCGTCGGAAGTCAGCCGCCAGGCGCGGCCACCGTCTGCGGGGGCGAGCCAGACGTCGTCTTCCGCGACGAAGGTCAGCAGGTCATCATGGATGTGCGGAAAGCGGAGATAACCGGGGGTTGCCACGCGGTTCATCTTATGGCTGGGCGGATTATGACTTGACAGGCTGTCACCGCCCGCGCGGTCAGCCGCCGGGCGGGTTACAACCAGCCGTGGGCCTGGGCGATCCTGATGGCCTCGGCGCGGTTCCTGGCGCCGGTCTTCTGGATGCAGGACGACAGGTAGTTGCGGACCGTGCCCTCCGACAGGAAGAGGGCGGCGGCGAGCTTGGCGAGGGTGGCGCCCTCTTCCCGCGCCGCCGTGGCGAGGACGTCCCGCTCGCGCGGAGTGAGCGGGCTGGCGCCCGCCGCGAGGGCGGCCGCCGCCAGGTCGGGGTCGATGACGCGCTGGCCGGCCAGGACGTCGCGGATGGTCCTGGCGAGCTTGCCGGCCGGCGAGTCTTTCACGATAAATCCGGATGCGCCGGATTCCATCGCCCGGCGCAGGTAGCCGGGGCGGCCGAACGTCGTGAGGATGATGATCTTGATGCCCGGGCAGTCCGCGCTCAGCGCGGCGGCGGCGGTGAGGCCGTCCGCCCCCGGCATCTCGATGTCGAGCAGCGCGACGTCGGGCTTGGCCCCCCGCGCGGCCCTGACCACCTCGTCGCCCCGTCCCACCTGGGCGACGACCTCGATGTCATCCTCGAACGACAGGAGGGCGGCGAGCGCCTCGCGGATCATCGCCTGGTCCTCGGCCAGCAGCACCCTGATCACGTTCTCGATGATGTCACCCCCGGCCTCGGCGCGGCGGGGTCGTCCGCGGTGGGCAGGGTGGCCGGGACGGTCGCGATCAGGCAGAAGCCGGGGCGGACGTCGGGACGCAGTTCCAGGCTCCCGCCGACCACGCTCAGCCGCTCCGCCATGCCGTGCAGCCCGGAACCGTCCGGCCCGGGCACCCGGTCGCCGTCCGCGCTGCGCGGCGCCGCCGCTGCCACGCCGCCGCCGGCCCGTTCCCGCGCCTGGTCGCAGCCCGTCGCGCCCGTCCCGTCGTCGCGGACCGTCAGCGACATGGTGCCGGAACGGCTGGTGAGGCTGATGAAGCAGTTCGTCGCGCCGGAGTGGCGGACCACGTTGGTGACCGCCTCGCGCAGGCACCAGGCCAGGGCCGCCTCCGCGTCCGGGTCGAACGTGCCGGACAGCACCACAAGGTCCGCCTCGTCCCTGGCGGCGATGCCCGCGCTGGCCAGGGCGGTGCGCGCGGTGATGACCTCGACCGCGAGCGTCGGCCGGCGGTACCCGCTGATCGCCTCGCGGATGTCCCGCAGCGTCTGCCTGCTGACGGCCGCCACCTGCTCGATCTCGTCCTGCACGCGGTCGCGGTCCGCGCCGCCCGGCAGGCGGCCGAGCAGCCGGGCGGCGAGCTCGGACTTGAGCGTGATCATCGACAGCGACTGCCCGGTCAGGTCGTGCATGTCGCGGGCAAGCCTGAGCCGCTCCTCGCTGGCCGCGAGCTGCGCCACCTCCTCGCGGGCCGTGGCCAGCTCGGCCGTCAGCTGGAGCTGCCTGCGCAGACCGATCATGCCGAACCCGATGAACAGCACGGGCAGCAGGTTGCTGAGAAAGTCCGTCATGTCGACGTGACCCGTCACGCTGAAGATCACGTAGCAGGCGATGCAGCCGATGACCGCCCGCACCGCCCAGGGACGGCTCGCCACCAGCAGGCCGGACGCGGACGACATGAAGATCCACAGCGCGACCGCACCCATGCCGCCGTAGATCACGCAGGCGGCGGTGGCCAGCGCGGCGAGCACGGCGAGACCGGGCAGCGTGTAACGAGGGGCGCCGGCCAGCTGGGCACCAGGACTAGGTAGAGGGCGGAGAACACCACGATGATCGTCAGGCCGCCCGCGACGTACAGCGTGCTGTGGTGGCCAGAGAAGAGGTCGACGACCGGCCCGATGAGGTAGAGGAGCCAGACCCCGGTGAAGATGACCCCGGCGATCCGCCGGCCCCTGCTCTGATACCCGGCGACGACTGCGTCGTGGAGCCGCCTGCCGCCGGCGTCGGTCCTGTCCATCTCTACCTTCCTACCCCGCCCGGCCCCGGCGGCGCCAGCCACGACCCCCGTCCGTGGCCGGCGCCGCCAGGCTGTTGCCGCCTAGACCGTCTCCGCCATGGACCGCACCGACAGCACGGCGAGGCCCGCGAAGATCACCAGCCAGGCCACCAGGCCGATCGCCAGGTAGGCAGGCACCGACTTGTTGCTGATCACGTCGGTGGCGATGCTGATCGCCTCGAAGGTGGGCGTGCCCTTGCTGACGTTCCCGAGGACACCGGTGAACGGGAACCAGATCCCGCCCAAGACGCTGAACACCAGGTAGAGCGCCAGCGTGATCGGCTGGGCCTGGTCCGGCGGGTAGCGGTAGCCGACCGCGACCGCGAGCGCGGCGAAGATCGTCGAGCCGAGCCAGATCACGACCGCGATCACGAACCACTGCCACAGGGGCAGGTGCACGCCTCCCTCGAACCGGCCGAGGAGCAGCACGATGACGATCGACGGGACCGTGGTCGCCATCGAGGTGAGGATCTTGGCGATCACGTAGGCGCTGGCGGGCAGCGGGGTGAGCCGCAGCTGCCTGATCCAGCCGACCTTGCGCTCCTCGGAGATCCTGATCGCGTTGCCGTTGAGCGTGCCGGCGAACGCGCCGAACGTCGCCATCGCGACCATGTAGTAGGCCGCGAAATTGATCCCGTACACGGTCTTCCCCGCCTTGGAGAAGATCAGGTAGAGGACCACCGGCAGGCCCACGGTGAAAATCAGGTACCTTCTGTTGCGGCGCAGCCGGTTGATCTCGGCCTGCGTCAGCAGCAGTATCCCGCGCATTGTTTCTCGTCTCCCTGGATGAAAAGGTGCGCTTACGTGGCGGGGACCGACGCGGTGCCGTTGGCCCGGTCGTCTTCCGCGGTGATGGCGAGGAACGCCTGCTCGAGGCCCAGGCTGCCGACCTCGATCTCGCTTGGCCGGTAGCCGGCGTCAATCAGCCCGTACAGCGTGCGGTCCGAGTCGTCGGTCTGGATGTGCACCAGGTCGTGCCTGGTCTCCAGGCTGACCACGCCGGGCAGGCCGAGCAGGAATGCCTCGGGCGCGCCGGGGAGGCGGAACGACATCCGCTTGGCGCCCGCCCGCTTCTTGATGTCCTCCGGGGTTCCGTCGGCGAGCAGCCGGCCCCGGTTGATCACCAGGATGCGGTCGGCCGCCTGGTCCGCCTCTTCCAGGTAGTGGGTGGCGAACAGCAGCGTCTTGCCCTCGGCGACCTCTTCCTTCATCGTCGCCCAGAACCGCCGCCTGGTCTCCACGTCCATCGCGGTCGTCGGCTCGTCGAGCACGATCAGGTCGCACTCGCCGGCGATCGCGAGCGCGAACCGCACCCGCTGCGTCTGGCCGCCGGACAGCCGGTCCACCCGCTGGTCGGCGACGGACTCAATGCCGGCGGCGCGCAGCGTCGTGTTGACCGGTACCGGCCGCGGGTGCAGGCCCGCGACCAGCGTGACCAGCTCGCGGACGGTCACCTCGGGCATGAGCCCGCCCGACTGGAGCATGGCCCCGACCCGCCCGGACTTGACCGCGTGGTACGGGTCCTCGCCGAACATCCGGATCGTGCCGCCGGTGGGCTTGCGCAGCGCGAGGAGCATGTCGAGTGATGTTGACTTGCCCGCGCCGTTGGGCCCGAGGAGGGCGACGGTCTCGCCGCCGCGGAGCTCGAGGCTCAGCCCGTCGACCGCCTTCAGGCTGCCGTAGTGCTTGCTGACGTTGTCGAACGAGACGATCGGTCCCGTTCCGCTGTGGCTCATTTCGCTGCTCCCTAGCAGGGGGTGGCTCTGTGGGCGTACTCATGGTGATTTCGTCCGCATTTCGCCGACTAACGCAATATCACCAGCCGGCGGCCGTCTGGGGTAGTGCACTCGCTCAGGCTTCGCCCATGACAAACGTCATGGCACATTCATGAACGGCAAACCACGCCGGTTACCGCGCGTCGATTCCGGCAGAAACGCCGGCCGCATCACGGAAACGGATCAGCGGCCGATGGCGTAGCCCTGCATGCCGCGAGGGTTGGCGGCGGCGTGCAGCAGGCCGCCGCGGCGGGCCACCGCGCTGATCCGGCCGAGCGACCAGGGCGGCTGGACGTGCACGCCGTGGCCGCGACGGCGCAGTTCGTCCACCGCCTCGTCGCCGGCCCGCGACTCCACGTCGAGCCGGCCCGGCTGGGCGTGGCGCGGGTAAAACGAGGACGGCATGTGGGCGGAATGGAACGCCGGGAAGTCGATCGCCTGCTGCAGGTTCATCCCGAAGTTGACGTGGTTAAGGAAGAACGCCAGCGTCCACTGGTCCTGCTGGTCGCCGCCGGGGGTGCCGAACGCCAGGTACGGCTCGCCGTCGCGCAGCGCGAGCGTCGGGGTCAGCGTGGTGCGTGGCCGCTTGCCCGGCGCGATCGTGGCCGGAAGCCCGGGGGTCAGGGTGAACATCTGCCCCCTGGTCCCCAGGCAGAACCCCAGCGACGGGATCACCGGCGAGGACTGCAGCCAGCCGCCGCTGGGCGTCGCGGTGACCACGTTCCCCCACCGGTCGGCCACGTCGAGGTGGCAGGTGTCGCCCCGCCTGGCCTGCGCGTGGGCAGACCGGCCGAGGGGCTCGCCGGTGGCGGGGTCGATCCCCGGGTCCCCGCTCCCCCGCCGGACGCGCTCCGCGGGGTCAAAATCCGTCACTCCGAACGCGTGCGTGGCGAATCCCGGCAGCTCAGGTTCCCGTCCGCCGGGGCGGCCCGGTCGCAGCTCCATGCTCGCGGTGTCGCCGATGAGCTTGCGCCGCTCGTCGTTGTAGGCGGCGGACAGCAGGTCGTCGAGCGGCACGTCGGTGAATTCGGGGTCGCCGTACCACGCTTCCCGGTCGGCGAAGGCGAGCTTGCCCGCCTCGGTGACGAGGTGGATGTACTCGGCGCTGCCCGGCTCCATGGCCGCCAGGTCGTAGCCGTTGAGCAGCGCGAGCTGCTGCAGGAAGACCGGCCCCTGGCCCCAGGGGCCGGTCTTGCATACGGTCAGGCCGTTGTACTCATAGGTGGCCGGCGCTTCCAGGCGGGCGTGCCAGGTGGCCAGGTCGTGGCCGGTGAGCAGGCCGCGGTGGCGTTCCCCGGTCACGTCCATGACCGCGGTCATGGCGAACTTGGCGATTTCGTCGGCGACGAAGCCGTCGTACCAGGCCGCGCGGGCGGCCTCGAGCTGGGCGTCGCGGTCGCCGCTCGCCGCTTCCGCCTCGGCGAGGATTCGCTGGTAGGTGGCGGCGAGCGCGCGGTTCGCGAACAGCGAGCCCGGCGCGGGCACGCCGCCGTCCGCCAGGTAAACCTCGGCCGAGGAGTGCCAGTGCTCGCGGAACAGGTCCGCGACGCTGGCGACCGACCAGCTGATCGCGGGCACGAGCGGGTAGCCGGACTGCGCATAGCCGATCGCGTAGCCGAGCACGTCGCGGAGCCTGAGCGTGCCGTACTCCCGCAACAGCAGCAGCCAGCCGCCGAACGCGCCGGGCACGGTGGCGGCGAGCAGGCCGCTGCCGGGGACCAGGTCGAGGCCCAGGCCGGCGTAGGCCTCGACGGTCGCGGCGGCCGGGGCGGTCCCCTGCCCGCAGACCACGAACGTCTCCCCGCGCCGCGCGTCGTGACCGATGACCGGCACCTCGCCGCCGGGACCGTTGAGGTGCGGCTCGACGACCTGGAGGGTAAACCCGGCGGCCACCGCGGCGTCGAACGCGTTGCCGCCCTTCTCGAGCACGGCCATGCCCGCCGCCGAGGCCAGCCAGTGCGTGGACGCCACCATCCCGAAGGTCCCGGCGAGCTCCGGCCGCGTCGTGAACTCAGGGATTTCCGCCATCCGCGCTACTCCTCCGTGCCCAGTTTGCCCCCACCATCCAACAGCACGTCCCCCGGCAAGGCCAACGCTGCGCGCCTCTCGCTGTGTCCGGGAGGAGGGGCGACGGAGCCGGCATCTCGTGAGTGATGGCTACGGACCGCGCAGAGAGGCTGTCATTTTCCCGGTATATGCCTGGGCAGGCCCGTTGTTTCCCACCTTTCCAGCCCCGGGGCTCCGTGCTGGTTGTGGCCTTGCGGTGCTGGCTGCAGAAATCACCCGCCGGGGATGAGGGCACGGCATTGGCTGCGGGCTTTACTGGCGTGGGCATTCTGAGGCGGGTGCCGGGCGGACGGAGGGGGCTGGACGATGCCGGTAGAGGAATACGAAGCGGGGACGGGATTCGCGGGTGTGGCCGGCCGGACGACGGATGAGTCGAGCCCGGCGTGGCCGCGGCCGTTGCGGGCGCAGCCCGGGTCGCAGAACGTGCTGTTCATCGTGTTCGATGACACCGGGTACGGGCAACTCGGCTGCTACGGCAGCCCGGTCGCGACGCCGAACCTTGACCGGCTGGCCGCGGGCGGCCTGCTGTACACGAACATGCACACGACGGCGCTGTGCTCGCCGTCGCGGTCGTGCATCATCACCGGCCGCAACCATCACGCCAACGCCACCGCGGCGATCAACGAGATCGCGACCGGCTACCCGGGGTACAACGGGCGGATTCCGTTCGAGAACGGGTTCTTGCCCGAGATGCTACTGCCGCACGGGTACAGCACGTACATGGTCGGCAAGTACCACCTGCTGCCGTCGGAGTTCGAGTCGGCGGCGGGGCCGTTCGACCGCTGGCCGCTGGGGCGGGGCTTCGAGCGGTTTTACGGGTTCCTCGGCGGTGACACCAGCCAGTGGCATCCGGACCTGGTCTACGACAACCATCAGGTGGAGCCGCCGCGTACCCCGGAGCAGGGTTATCACCTGAGCGAGGACCTGGTGGACAAGGCGATCGGTTTCATCGCCGATGCCAAGCAGGTCGCCCCGCACAAGCCGTTCTTCATGGACCTGTGCTTCGGCGCCACGCATGCCCCGCATCATGTCCCGAGGGAATGGGCCGACCGGTACGCCGGGCAGTTCGATGACGGCTGGGATGCCTACCGGGACCGCGTCTTCGCCCGGCAGAGGGAACTGGGCGTCATGCCCGCGGACGCGGAACTGTCCCGCCACGACCCGGATGTCCCGGACTGGGACTCGCTGCCCGCGGACGCGCGCCGGCTGGCGGCGCGGATGATGGAGGTGTACGCCGGGTTCCTGACCCACACCGACCATCACATCGGCCGCCTGCTGGACTTCCTGGAGGAGACCGGCGAGCTCGACAGCACGCTGATCATGGTGGTCTCCGACAACGGCGCCAGCCCGGAAGGCGGTCCCGGCGGGACCACCAACGAGCTGCAGTTCTTCAACAACGCCCCCGAGCCGCTGGAGGAAAGCCTGGCGAAGATCGGCGACCTGGGCGGCCCGGCCACCTTCGGCCACTACCCGTGGGGGTGGACGTGGGCCGGGAACACCCCGTTCCGCCGGTGGAAGCGGGAAACCTACCGGGGCGGCACCTCTGACCCGTTCCTGGTGCACTGGCCGGCCGGCATCCGGGCGCACGGGGAGATCCGCACCCAGTACGCGCACATCATCGACATGGTGCCCACCGTCCTGGACGCGCTCGGCCTCGACCCGCCCGCCACCGTCCGGGGCGTAACCCAGTCGCCGCTCCACGGCGTCAGCTTCGCGCACACATTCAACGACCCGGACGCCCCGACCCGGCACCGCACCCAGTACTTCGAGATGTTCGGGCACCGCGCCATCGACCATGACGGCTGGCGGGCGGTCTGCCCCTGGCCGGGACCCTCGTTCGCCGAGGCCGCAGTGCCGTTCGGCGCCGCGATCACCGCAGCGACGCTGACCGATCTCGACGCCAACCACTGGGAGCTGTACCACGTCGCCGCCGACCCGGCGGAGAACCATAACCTGGCCGGCGAGCACCGGGACAAGCTCATCGAGCTGATCGCCATGTGGTACACCGAAGCCGGCAAGTACAACGTGTTCCCTGTCGACGGCACCGCGGCGGAGCGGCTGATGACCGAGCGCCCCCAGGTCGCCGAGCCGCGAACCACGTACGTCTACCGGCCCGGCACCCAGACGCTGCCGTACTGGGTCGGGCCCCGGGTCCTGAACCGGCCGCACGCCATCACCGCCGACACCGAAATCCCGCCCGGCGGGGCCGAAGGGGTGCTGCTCTGCCAGGGCAGCAACGCGGGCGGCTGGTCGTTCTACGTCAAGGACGGCAGGCTCTGCTACGCGCACAACTACGTCGGCCGGGCGACCTACCAGGTGGGCGCGCCGGATCCGCTTCCCGCCGGCCGGCATCAGCTGCGTTTCGAGTTCGAGCCCACCGGCAAGCCGGACTTCGGCCAGGGCCAGGGCTCTCCCGGCAGGGCGCAGCTCTACGTCGACCAGCAGCTCATCGCCCAAACCGAGTTCCCGGTCACGACCCCTGTCGCAATCCACCCCGGCGGACTGACTTGCGGCGCCAACCCGGGCACGGCGGTCACGGCCGATTACCCGGCCCCGTTCCCGTTCACCGGCACCCTGCACACCGTCACCGTCGACCTGTCCGGCGACCTGATCACCGACACCGAGGCCGAGATGCGCATGGCCATGGCCGAGCAATGACCCACCGTCCGGGCGCCGGGGGTCCCCAGGTGCAGGCTGGGACCGAGTTCGCCGGGCGATATGTCCTGGAGGAGCTGCTTGGCGGCGGTATGGGCACGGTCTGGCGAGGCACCGACCGGCAGCTTGACCGGCCTGTGGCGGTGAAGGTGATGCGGGACCGGATCGCGGATCCGCAGCTCGCCGTAAGGCTCCAGCGCGAAGCACGGATCGCGGCGCGGCTGCAGCATTACCGTGGGCCCGGCGGACCGGAGCGGGGACACGGTAGCGTTTGTTCGCATGGATGACCTGGAGCCTCGGGTTCGGGCGGTCTGCGACCTCGACGTCGCGGAGGCTAGGGAGTACGGCGGGCGGCACGAGTACGACGGCGTTCCGCAAGACCTGTCGCAGGACGGCGTGGCGGCCGGGCTCGCGCGGCTCGCCGCGGCCCGGGAGCATCGTCCTCCCGTCGACGACGCGCATGACGAGGCCCACCTGCGGGCGTTCGAAGAGCTGCAGCGGGTGGTCTACGCCGACCTGGAGCTGCACCGGCGCAACCCGATCTACCACCTGGGCGAGCTCGACCTCGCCTGCTACGACAAGGACTACGCGCCGGCGGCGGAGCGGCACGCGGCCCGCGCCGCGCACCTGGCCGCCTGGCCCGCGGTGATCGACGCGGCCGTCGGAGTGCTCGACTCGGTGCCGTCGCCCGTCGCGGCCTCGCTGCTCGGCGCCGTCCGGGGGCTGGCGGCAGGCATCCCCGCGGACGCGGACCCGCAGGCGCGGGACGCGGCCCTCGCCGCCCACCGGCGGCTGGTCACCCACGTGGAACGGGCCGCGCTCAACGGGCCGCCGAACGCCGCGCTCGGCCCGGCCGCGCTCGCCGGGCTGCTCGGCACCGCGGAAGCGACGGAGGTCGACCTCGGCCAGCTCGCCGGCCGGGCCGACGCCGAGCGGGACCGGCTCCGCGCCCGGCTGGAGGAGTCGGCCGCGCTGATCGACCCCAAGCGCCCGGCCATGGACGTGGCCAGGGAGCTGGTGAGGGACCACCCGGACCGGGCGGGCGTGATCTCGTCGGCGAGGTACTGGACCGAGCGGGCGATCTCGTTCACCCGGGAACGCGACCTGATGCCGGTGAACGACGGCGTGTGCCTCGTCGGCGAGGCACCGGAGTCGCGGCGCTGGGCCATGGCGATGATCTCGACCAACGCGCCCGCCGAGCCCGAGGCGCCGTCCTGGTACTGGATCACCCCGCCGGACGAGGCCTGGCCGGCGGAGGAGGTCGAGGCCTGGCTCGAGGTGTTCAGCGCGAGCACGCTGCCGGTCATCACGGTGCACGAGGTCGCGCCCGGGCACTTCTCCCACCACCAGGCGCTGCGCCGGGCGCGCGGCGACGTGCGGCGGACGCTGTTCTCGAACGCCTTCGTCGAGGGCTGGGCGCACTACGCCGAGGAGCTGTGCGTCGAGGAGGGGTTCCTCGGCGACGACCCCCGCTTCGCGGTCGGTGTCTGGCTTGAGGCCCTCGTCCGGGTGACCCGGCTGGCGTGCGCGCTCGGCGTGCACACGGCCGACTGGACGGTCGAGGACGCGATCGCCCGGTTCACGGAGGACACCCACCTGGCGGGATCGGCGGCGGCGGCCGAGGCGCGGCGGGCGACGTTCGACCCGACGTACGGCCGGTATACCTGGGGCAAGCTGGAGATCATGGCGCTGCGCGACCGCGCCCGCGCTGCCTGGGGCGCCGGCTTCACGCTCAAGCGCTTCCACACGGCCCTGACGGACCTCGGCTCCCCGCCGCTCGGGCTGATCGGCACCGCGATCGAGCGCGGCTAGGCCTGAGAAAGACCGTGGATCGCTGACCACCCGCTGGCGGTCGGCGATCCACGATCGGCGCGGCTGGCGCGGTTCAGCGCCCGCGCGGGGCGGCGGAGGCCACGAGGGCGCCGACCCCGGTGGCCGCCGCGCACAGGATCAGCGCGCCGACGTAACCGGAAGCGGCCGGGGCGCCGGTGCCTGCCTGGGCGGAAGACACGATGATCGCGGCCGCCAGCTGGGCGCCGATGGCGCCCCCGGCGTTGCGGACCACGGTGTTCACCGCCGTGGCGGACCCGGTGCGGGCCGCGGGCACCGCGGCGACGACCTGGTTCGGCAGGGCCACCAGGCACAGCCAGAACCCGGCGCCGAGGACCGAGGTGGCCGCGTAGACCTGCCACGGGGCCGCGTGCCAGAGGGCAAGCCCGGCAAAGCCCGCCGCGCAGGCCAGCTGGCCCGCGATGAGCTGCGCCCGCGGGCTCAGCCTGCGGTTGAGCGCGCCGGACGCCGGGCCGAGGAGCAGCTGCGCGGCAGCGGTCGGGAGCATGAACAGCCCGGCCCCGGTCACCGACGCGCCGAAGCCGTAGCCGAGCCGCGCGGGCGCCTGCACGAGCTCAGGGATGATCAGGAACGAGGCGTACATGCCCAGGCCGATCAGCGTCGCCGCGGCGTTCGCCGGCCACACACCGCGCAGCCGCATCAGGCTCATGTCGACCAGGGGGCTCTTGCTCCGGGCCTCCGCGCGGCCCCAGGCCAGCAGGGCCGCCGCGCCCAGGGCCAGCAGGCCCAGCGTCTTGACGCTCGCCCAGTGCCAGGTGGCCGACTCGCTCACGGCCATCAGCACCGCCGCCAGGCCGGCCGCCATCAGGAGGCAGGAGCGCCACGGAACCGTGTTCCCGGCTTCGGCGGGGCCGTCGGCCGGGATGTAGCGGGCGGCCAGCACCAGCGCGGCGGCGATGACGATGAGCGCCAGCCAGAACAGCCACTGGTAGGACAGCCGGGCCATGATCGGCCCAGGCAGCACGAGGCCGAGGCCACCGCCGATGCCGAGCAGCGACGACACCAGGCCGATGCCCCCTGGCACCTTCTCGCGGGGCAGGCGGTCCCTGATGATGGCGAACGCCAGCGGGTAGATGCCGCCTGCCGCGCCCTGGATCACCCGCCCGGCGACGAGCACGGCCAGGTTGCCCGCGACCGCGCACACCAGCGTGCCCGCCGCGAAGACCGCCAGGCTGGCCAGCAGCATGCGGCGCTTGCCGGCCACCTCGCCGAGCCGGCCGATGACCGGGGTAAGGATGCTGGCGCTCAGCAGGTACGCGGTCGAGATCCAGGCCGCGCCGTCCGCGCTGGTGCCGAGGCTGGCCTGGATCTTCGGCAGGGCGGGGATGACCAGCGACTGCATCATCGCGAAAACGGTGCCGGCGAACGCGAGCACGGCGATCAGCATGGTGGCGCGCACCGGCGCGGTGCTGGCCAGGGCGCTGGCCGGGGCGCGGCCCGCGGCACGGGTCAGGAGTGGTGCGGGAGCGTTCACGAGGGGCCTCCGAGGTGGGTCCGGGGTGCTTCGTGAACCACCCTGCGGGCTCCATTGAGGGGAGAGTCAACCCGGCCTGCGCGCCGCTTGACTCTCCCCTTGATGGAGGGTTGAGACTGCTCTTATGCAGCAGCTGAGCATCGGGGCGTTCGCCCGCCTGACCCACCTGAGCGTCAAGACGCTCAGGTACTACCACGACGTCGGGCTGCTTGCGCCCGCGGTGGTCGACCCGGACAGCGGTTACCGCTACTACCGGCCCGGTCAGGCCCACTCGGCGCAGCTGGTCCGGCGGTTCCGCGACCTCGGCCTGCCGGTGGCCGACGTCAAGGCCGTCCTCGCCGCTCCGGACCTGGCTGCCCGCGACGCGATCCTGGCCGGCCACCTCGACCGGATGCGCGAGCAGTTGCGGCAGACCGAGTCCGCGGTCGACTCGCTGCGCCGGATGCTCGAAGGCGGCCCGGCGGACACCGCCATCGAGGAGCGGGTGCTTGACGGCGGTCCCGCGATCTCGGCCGCCGCGCACCTGGCGCGGGCGGATGTCGCCTCCTGGTTCATGGACGCGCTGGCCGGCCTGCGGGCGGTCGCCACCGCCGCCGGGCTCGAGCGGACCGGGCCGGCCGGTGGCCTCTTCGACGACGAGCTGTTCACCCAGGACGCCGGCCACGCGCGGGTGTACCTGCCGGTCGGGGACTGCGCGGCACTCGACGGCACGGGCGCGCGCTGGGAGCTGCCGGCCGGCCGGTTCGCCGTCGCGCTGCACGCCGGCCCGCACCGCGACGTCGACCGCACCTACGCGGCCCTCGGCACCTACGCGGGCGCGCACGGCCGCGACGGCTCGGGGCCGGTGCGGGAGCGGTACCTCGTCGACCCGCTCGGCACCCCGGACAGCAGCGGCTGGCGCACCGAGATCTGCTGGCCGCTGGCCCCGGCGGGCGCCTAGCCACGTCAGGACAACCCGGCGGCCTGGGGCGGGCCGCCGTTCCAGCGGTGGCCGTGCTCGGGGCGGCCGCCGCTGGCGTGCGTGAACGCGCGAAACCCGCAGAATGACCGGTCTCGGCGGCACCCCCGCCCGGCTGGCGGCGATCTGTCTCCTTGACATCTCCTTGACATGGCCGCCTTGCACAAAGCTATAGTGCTAGGTACCTAGTTAAAGTGAGGTAAGGGTGATCGAGTTCCACTTGGATGCCCGCTCCGGGGTCGCGCCGTACCGGCAGCTGATCCATCAGGTGCGGCACGCGCTGCGGCTGGGCCTGCTGCGCGAGGGCGACCAGCTGCCGAAGGTCAAGGACGTGGTCGCCGGGCTGGCGATCAACCCGAACACGGTGCTCAAGGCCTACCGGGAGCTGGAGTACGAGGGACTGGTGGCGGCCCGGCCCGGGATCGGCACGTTCGTGACCGGGACGCTGGACGGCGGGCCGCTGGCCGCGCACGGGCCGCTCCGCCGCGACCTGCAGCGCTGGCTGGCCAAGGCACGGCGGGCCGGGCTGGACGACGAGTCGATCGAGGCGCTGTTCGACAGCACTTTTCGGTCCAGTAGCGAGGAGGACATAGCGTGAGGACTTTCTTGCCGCCAACGGGGAACGGCGGGAACGCCGTCATCGAGACCAACGGGCTCGGCAAGCGGTACCGGCGGAAGTGGGCGCTGACCGACTGCACGCTGTCCGTTCCGGCCGGGCACGTCGTGGGCCTGGTCGGCCCCAACGGAGCGGGGAAGAGCACCCTGCTGAACCTGGCCGTCGGGCTGCTCGCGCCGACCGCCGGCACGATCCAGGTGCTCGGCGGCACGCCGGCGGCCGGCCCGGCGCAGCTGGCCCGGGTCGGGTTCCTCGCCCAGGACTCACCCCTCTACGCCGGCTTTACCGTCACCGACCACCTGAAGCTGGGCGCACGCCTCAACCCGGGCTGGGACGCGGAGCTGGCGCGCGACCGGGCCGACCGGCTTGACCTGGACCCAGGCCAGAAGGCCGGCACCCTGTCCGGCGGGCAGCGCGCCCAGCTCGCGCTGACCCTGGCCGTCGCGAAGCGTCCCGAGCTGCTGATCCTGGACGAGCCGGTGGCCAGCCTGGACCCGCTCGCCCGGCGGGAGTTCCTGCAGGACCTGATGGAGGCCGTCGCCGAGCAGGAACTGTCCGTCGTGCTGTCCTCGCACCTGGTCGCGGACCTGGAGCGGGTCTGCGACTACCTGATCGTGCTCATCGGTTCCCAGGTGCGCGTCGCCGGGCCGGTGGACGAGCTGCTGGCCGCCCACCACCTGCTCACCGGCCCCCGGCGGGAACCGGACACGCTGCCGGACAGCGTGCAGGTCGTCTCCGCCAGCCACACCGACGTGCAGACCACGCTGCTGGTGCGCGCCGCCGGCAAGATCCTCGACCCCGCCTGGACCGTTTCCGAGGTTGGCCTGGAGGACCTGGTCCTCGGCTACATGAGCCAGGCCGCCGGGCGCCGCCGCCGCGACCGCAACGGCAACCGCCACCTGGAGGTACAGAAATGATCTGGCTGACCTGGCGCCAGTTCCGCGTGCAGGCACTCACCGCGGCCACGGCGCTGGCCGCGGCCGCCATCCTGCTCGGGGTCACCGGGCCGCACATGGCTAGCCGGTACGCCGCCAGCGGGCTCGCCGGCTGCCAGGGCGACGGCTGCGCGAACGCGGCCAGCGCCTTCCTCGGCCAGCTGCAAACCGGCGGCCTGGACCACGTCATCTACCCGCTTGGTCTCGTGCTCATCCTCGCCACGCCCGCGCTCCTCGGCATCTTCTGGGGCGCACCGCTGATCGCCCGCGAGCTCGAGACCGGGACCTACCGGCTGGCCTGGAACCAGAGCATCACCCGGACCCGGTGGCTCACGGTCAAGCTCGCGCTGACCGGCCTGGCCGCGATGGCCGTCACCGAGGCGCTCAGCCTCATGCACGCCTGGTGGTCCGATCCCATCAGCAAGGCCGTCGCTCTCGGCGGCGGCGCGTCGGTGCTCAGCGGGAACCGCTACAGCTGGCTGATCTTCGCCAGCCACGGCGTCACCCCGCTCGGCTACGCGGCCTTCGCCTTCACCCTCGGCACCGCCGCCGGCGCCCTCATCCGCCGCACCGTGCCCGCCATGGCCGTCACCCTGGCCATCTTCGCCGTGGCCCAGGTCCCCATGCCGCTGTGGGTCCGCCCGGTCATCATCCCGCCCGCCCAGACGATCACCACGGTCGATGCGGCGGGGGTCAACTTCGGCAGCCTCACCGCCTCCGACGTCCCCGGTCAGCCTGGCGCCTGGGTCGTCTCCAGCTACGCCGTCAACGCGGCGGGGCAGCATGTCACCGCGCTGCCTGCCTCCTGCTTCCCGGCAAATCCGTCGGCAAAGTTCAACGGAGACCCCGGGCAGTGCCTGGACAAACTGGGCATCCGGGAGGTCGTCGACTACCAGCCCGCCAGCCGGTACTGGCCCCTCCAGTTGATCGAGACCGGGACCTTTCTGGCCCTCGCGCTCGCCCTCGCCTGGTTCTGCTTCTGGCGGCTCGGCCGGCGGCGGGCCTGACGTGCCGGTGGCCGCCCGCCACCTGGGGGTACAGAAATGATCTGGCTGGCCTGGCGCCAGTTCCGCGTCCAGGCGCTTACCGCGGCCGCGGCGCTGGCCGCGGCCGCCATCCTGCTCGGGGCCACCGGGCCGCGCCTGGCCAGCCGGTACGCCGCCAGCGGGCTCGCCGGCTGCCACGCCGGCAGCTGCGCGAACGCGGCCAGTGACTTCCTCACCCAGCTGGCCGCCACCAGGACTTACCCGTTCTTGTACTCACTGGGCCTCGCGCTCATCCTCGCCGTGCCCGCGCTCCTCGGCATCTTCTGGGGCGCACCGCTGATCGCCCGCGAGCTCGAGACCGGGACCTACCGGCTGGCCTGGAACCAGAGCGTCACCAGGACCCGGTGGCTCACGGTCAAGCTCGGGCTGACCGGCCTGGCCGCGATGGCCGTCACCGAGGCGCTCAGCCTCATGCACGCCTGGTGGTCGGATCCCATCAGCACGGCCATCGCGGTCGGCGGCAGCGACGGGGTGTTCAGCGGGACCCGGTTCAGCTGGCTGACCTTCGCCAGCCTCGGCGTCACCCCGCTCGGCTACGCGGCCTTCACCTTCGCCCTCGGCACCGCGGCCGGCGCCCTCATCCGCCGCGCCGTGCCCGCCATGGCCGTCACCCTGGCCATCTTCGCCGTGGCCGAGGTCGCCATGCCGCTGTGGGTCCGCCCGCACCTCATCCCGCCCCGCAACACGATCGTTTCCGTCACCTCGCTTGACTCGCTCCGCCCAGACAGCCTCCCCGGCCAGCCCGGTGCCTGGCTGCTCTCCAGCGAAACCATCAACGCCGCCGGGCAACCAGTCACCGCCGCCCCCGCCGCCTGCCCGCCGCCGGCGGCCAACGGGCCCAGCGGATGGGAAGGCTACGTTCACTGCCTGGCCAGCCACGGCATCCGGGAGGCCATCAGCTACCAGCCCGCCAGCCGCTACTGGCCCCTCCAGTGGATCGAGACCGGGATCTTCCTGCTCCTCGCGCTCGCCCTGGCCTGGCTCTGTTTCTGGTGGCTCGGCCGGCGGCGGACCTGACGCACCTTATTCAATCGGCATTCAATCGGCACTGCGATCGAGCGGGGCTAGCGAGGCGGGCCGCTCCAGCGGTACCCGTGCTCGGGGCGGCCGCCGCTGCCGTAGCGGAGCCTGATGTCGACCCGGCCGACCTCGTGCAGGTGGCTGAGGTAGCGCTGGGCGGTGGCGCGGCTCATGCCGGTGCGCTCGGCGACCTCGGCGGCGGACAGGTCGTCGGCCGTCTCCATGAGCAACTGCTCGACCGCCTCCAGGGTGTGCACGGAGCGGCCTTTTACGCCGGCTAGCTGGTCGGGGGCGCGCAGCGCGCCGAACACGCGGTCCACGGTCCGCTGGTCGGCCTCGCGCAGCGCGCTCAGCCTGGTCCGCATCTGCGCGTAGGACAGCAGCTTGTCCCGGAGGACGGGGAAGCTAAACGGCTTGAGCAGGTAGTGCAGCGCGCCGCCCTGCATCGCGACCCGGACGCTCTCGGCGTCCTTGGCCGCGGTGATCACGATGACGTCCACCGGCGGGTGGCCGTCGCGCAGCCGGGCGACCAGCTTGAGCCCGTGCTCGTCCGGCAGGTAGAGGTCGAGCAGCATCAGGTCCGGGCGGAGCCGGTCGACCGCGTCCACCGCGTCGGCGGCGGTGTGCGCCTCCGCGACGACCTCGAAGCCGTCGATCTTGTTCACATAGGCGGCGTGAATCGCGGCCACCCGGAAGTCGTCGTCCACGACCAGGGTGCGGATCATGACACTACCCGCGGTCTCGGCACCCCGGTCGGCACCTTGTCTCCGGCGGCAGCAGGCACCCAGTCGGCGGCGCTAGCCGGCACCCAGTCCGCGGCGTTAGACGGCGGCCCGTCTAGCGGCAGCGGGCCGGCGAGTCCGCCTTCACGCTCCGTGACGTCCGCCTGCTCCGCCGGCGCGAGGCAGCCGGGCAGCACGGCGGTGAAGACCGCGCCGCCGTCGTGGCCCACGCTGGCCATGCCGCCCAGGCCCTCCACGATCTGCCTGACCAGGGCGAGCCCGAGGCCGCGCCTGGCGCCGGTCGTCGAGGACTTGGTCGTGACCCCGTCGGTGAAGATCTGCTCACGCAAGTCGTGCGGAACACCAGGGCCGGTGTCGCGGACCCGGATCAGCAGGCCGGTCTCGGCGGCGACCAGGGTCAGCTCGACCTCGCGGGGAGCGGGTGCGAGCGCCGCCGCGTCGATGGCGTTGTCGATCAGGTTGCCCACCACGGTCAGCACCTGCGTGATCGCGGTGATGCGCTGCCCCACCCTGCTGTCGGGCATCAGGCGGAGCTGGACGTCACGCTCGCTGGCGAGGGACACCTTGGCGAGGATCAGCGCGGCGAGCTTGGGTTCGCCGATCGCCGCGACAAGCTGGTCGGTCAGCTCGCCCCGGGCGGCGGACAGGCCGGTCACGAACTCGACCGCCTCCTCGTAATGGCCCAGTTCGACGAGGCCGACCAGGGTGTGCAGCCGGTTGGCGAACTCGTGCGACTGGGCGCGCAGCGTGTCGGCAAGACCGGTCACCTCATCAAGCGAGCGCTTGAGGCTCTCGGACTCGGTGCGGTCCTGGAAGGTCACCACCCAGCCGAGCTGCTGGTTGTTGCGGGTGATCGGCATGCGGTTGGCGACGAGCACCCGGTCTTCGTGCAGCACGAGCAGATCGCTGCCGGTGACCGCGCCGGTGACCACGTCGGCGAGCCTGCCGGGCGGCAGCATGTAGCGGAGCTTGCGGCCGGCGAACTCCGCCGGCAGGCGGAGCAGGTCGCGGGCCGCGTCGTTGGCGAGCAAGACCCGGCCCCCTGTGTCGTAGCCGAGGAACGCCTCCCTGATGCCGTGCAGCATCGCCTCCCGCTCCTGAAGCAGCGCGGCGATCTCGCTGAGCTCAAGGCCGAAGGTCTGCCGCTTCAGCCGGCGGGCCAGGGCGAGGGCGGCGAGCACGCCGACCGCGAGCATGCCGAGCAGGTAGCCGATCAGCACCGGCAGGGCGGCGGACAGGGTACCGGTGACGTCGCCGACCTTGAAGCCAACCGAGATCTCGCCGATCAGCTTGCCGTCCAGGTACAGCGGGGCCTTGCCGGCCGCGACCGGGCCAAGCGAACCCTGCTGGAGACCGAGCCATTCTTGCCCCGTGCGGAACGGCTCGGACGTATCGGGCTCGGGGTCGTCGTACCAGACCGGAGTGCCAATCAGCGCCGGGTTCGGGTGGGTGTAACGAATGCCCTGGGCGTTGGTGATCACCACGAACAGGGCGCCGGTCTGCCGGCGTTCCGCGGTGGCCATTGCCTGGAGCTGGCCGCCGGGGCGGCCGCCGGCCACCTGGGTGGCCACGCTCTGCTCGGCCGCCAGGGTCTGCGCGATCGACAGCGCACGGTTCTCGAACTGGACGTTGAGCTGCTCGTGCAGGTCCCGGTAGAGCAGGAAGGAGCCCCCGGCCATGGTGAGCACCAGGATCGCCACCATCAGGAGGACAACCTGGATGGACAGGCGCTGTCGTACGTGGCGCCAGAGGGGAAGCTGCACCGGTTCCTCCCGTCACGTGCGAGCGACCAGCAAGTTTTCCGCAGTGTAACAACCCTGCACTAAGTGGTGAAGGTGCAGTTGAGCGAGCAGAACGCGCAAAAGGTGCAGAACGAGCCATCTCCGGGACGGGCACCTTGACTCGTCTGCCCTTTTGCCCCCGGCGGAAGCGTTCGAATGGGCCAACCAGCCGGAGTGCTTTTGAGTTTTACGCGCTAAAGGCACGCAGTGCGCTTTACGGCGGGGATTGAGCGTAATAGTGACGGGGGTCACGCTCGTCATTAGTTTCCTGGTCTGTGCGATCCAACATAAGCGGTGACCCGCACCCCCAGCAATCCGGGCGCATCGAGCTATCCGGGGTCACCAAACGATTCCAGACGCCGAGCGGCGATACGTTCACCGCCCTGCGCGACGTGACCATGACGGTCGAGCCCGGCGAGTTCTGCGCGGTGGTCGGGCCGTCCGGCTGCGGCAAGTCCACCACCCTCACGATGGTGGCGGGACTCGACCGGCCAAGCGAGGGCACGGTGTCGGTCGGGGGGATGCCGGTCAACGGTATCGGGCGCGGCACCAGCTTCATGTTCCAGACCGACGCGCTGCTGCCGTGGAAGTCGGTGCTCGGGAACGTGGCGATGGGGCCGCTGTTCCGCGGGGTGCCGAAGAAGGGCGCGCTCGCCGACGCCAGGGACTGGCTGCGGCTGGTGGGCCTGGCCGGGTTCGAGGACCGCTACCCGCACCAGCTCTCCGGCGGCATGCGCAAGCGGGTGGCACTGGCGGCGGCGCTGATCAACGAGCCGTCGATCCTGCTGATGGACGAGCCGTTCGGCGCGCTCGACGTGCAGACCAAGGCGATCATGTCCACCGAGCTGCTGACGCTGTGGGACCAGTCGAAGCCGTCGGTCATCTTCGTCACGCACGACCTGGAGGAGGCGATCGCGCTCGCCGACAAGGTCGTGGTGATGACCGCCGGGCCCGGCACGGTCAAGGCGGTATTCGACATCGACCTGCCGCGGCCGCGCGGCTCGGTGCAGGAGATCAGGTTCGGCGAGCGGTTCGTCGAGCTGCACCACGAGATCTGGGAGTCGCTGCGCGACGAGGTGACGCGGGCATACGCGCGTACCGCCTCCGCGCCCGCCGTGCCTGCCGTGGAAGGAGCGCTGTCATGACCCCGACAGAATTGTCAGGGGAGACGGAGGAGCGTGCACCCGGGACAGCCGGGGGCACGGAGGGTCGTCCCCGCAGGAGAAAACCGCGCGTGCGGGTGCTCGCCGCGCAGGTGGCGGTGTTCGTCATCGTGTTCGGCGGCTGGCAGCTGTTCACGTCGCTGAAGATCGTGGACCCGTTCTTCTTCGGCCAGCCGAGCGGCATCGTGCGCACGCTCGTGGACTGGGTGAGGCACGGCACCAGCTTCGGGCCGATCTGGCAGCAGATCTCGGTCACGATGGAGGAAGCCGTCCTCGGGTTCCTGATCGGGACGGCGGGTGGCATCGTGGCCGGGGTGCTGCTCGGGCAGGTGCGGTTCCTGTCCAACGTGCTCAGCCCCTACATCAAGGCGGTCAATGCGCTGCCGCGCATCGTGCTCGGCGAGCTTTTCATCATCGTCTTCGGACTCGGCATCGAGTCAAAGGTCGTACTCGCCGCGTTCCTGGTGTTCTTCGTGGTCTTCTTCAACGCGTTCCAGGGCGTGCGCGAGGTGGACGGGAACCTGGTCAACAACGCCCGGATCCTCGGCGCGTCACGGTTGCAGGTGGTCCGTAACGTGGTCATCCCTTCGGCGCTGACCTGGATCATCGCATCCCTGCACGTCGCGTTCGGTTTCGCGGTCATCGGCGCGATCGTCGGCGAGATCCTCGGCGCGCAGCACGGGCTCGGCGTGGTCATCACCAACTCGGGCAACAACTTCGAGACCAACGGCGTCTTCGCCGGGATGATCATCATCGGCGCGATCGCGCTGGTCGCTGAGTGGCTGATCAGCCTGCTCGAGCGACGGCTGCTGGCCTGGCGGCCGCAGACGACGGCCGAGGCGTCCACCCTCTGAGGGCTCAGTTACGGCGCCTCCGGGTGGAGAACGGCCCGTTCGGGATCTGGGATCTTTTTCCTTCTCTTTCGCATCTCTCGAAGTCACGACACATAACAGGAGTACATCCATGTCTCGAAGAAACCCCCTGCTGGGACTCGCCGCGGTCGCGTGCGTGGCCGCCGTCGGCGTTGCCGCCTGCTCGTCAAGCGGCAGTTCGTCCGGCTCCGCGGGCGGAGCGGCTAGCGGCGGCAGCGGTTCAAGCTCTAACGCCAGCCTGCCCACCGTCACGATGATGGTCGGCGGCATCGACAAGCAGATCTATCTCCCCTACCAGCTCGCGCAGAGCCTGGGCTTCTACAAGAAGTACGGCGTCAACATGGTGCTGTCCGACGAGCAGGCGGGCGGCGTCGGCGCCGAGGAAGCGATGGCGTCAGGGCAGGTCGACCTGGCCGGCGCCTGGTACGTGCACACCATCAACTTCCAGCTTCAGGGCAAGTCCGTGGTGGACGTGGCGCAGCTGTCCGGATCGCCGGGCGAGCGGATCATGTGCGCCACCGGCACGCACATCACCTCCCCGACGCAGTGGAAGGGACAGTCGATCGGGGTCACCGACCTCGGGTCGGGCACCGACCAGCTCACCCAGTACCTGGCCGCCAGGTACGGGCTGAAGCACGGCACCGATTACAGCACGGTGGCGGCCGGCGACGGCACCACCATGATCGCCGCGCTGAAGAACCACAAGGTCCTCTGCGGCATGACCACCCAGCCGACGGTCGCGGCGATCGAGAAGCTCGGCGTCGGCTACCCGGCGTTCGACCTCACCACCACCGCCGGGGTGAAGCAGTGGCTCGGCGGCTTCACACCGACCGCCGGCGTGCTCGCGCGGACCGACTGGGTGAACGCCAACCAGGCCACGGTGCAGAAGGTCGTCGACGCGATCGTCGCCACCATGCACTGGATCAACACGCACAGCGCGGCCGACATTGCCAACGCGCTGCCGCCGAGCTTCGTGAACAACTCGCTGGTGACCAAGTCGGTGTACATCTCGACGCTGGCCACGGACAAGAGCCAGTTCCTGCCGGACGGGGTGATGCCGGCCGACGGCCCAGGGATCATCATGAACATCAGCAAGCTGGCCGGCGTCATCACCGGCCCGGTGAACGTGCCGGAGACCTACACGAACTCGTACGTTGACACGGCGAACAAGGACCTGGGCTTCACGAGCTAACCCCTCCGGCCCACCCCCTGACCTGCCCCCAGGCGCGCCACCCCCGCGCCTGGGGGCAGTACGCTGGAGGACGTGAAAGTGCTCCCCCGCATTGTTGGTCTTGCTGGCGTCGCCGCCCTGGTGGCGGCCGGGACCGCCGGGTGCGCCTCACGAAATCACGCGGGCGGGACCGGCATCATCCCGACCGGCGCGTACGTGCAGCAGCCCGCGTCCACGGGCCAGTCGACCGTCGGCTACCTGGACCTCAGGAACAACGGGACGTCCGACTCGCTGGTGTCGGTGTCGACGAGCGTCGGCGGCACCGTGCAACTGCGCGCGCCGGACGGCAGGAGCTCGTCGTCCATTCTCATGCACACCGTGACGTCGATCCCGATCGCCGCCGACGCGACCACGCAGCTCATCCCCAACGGCTATCACCTGCTGATCACCGGCGCAGGGGCGATGCACGACGGCAAGGACATCCAGCTGACGCTGAAGTTCGCGCACGCGAGCCCGGTGACGATCTACGCGCTCGTCACCAACCCGCAGAACGGCGGCTCCAGCTACTTCCTGAACTAGTTCGCCGGCCCGCCCGTCGCCGCCTTGGCTGCGGCGGCAGCGTAGTTGCCATCGATTCATACGCGATATATCGTGGAGTCACGATCGCTCGTGCCAACGCGCAAGGGCGTTGGATTCCGATGCTGTTTCGGAGGGCCACTGTGGCTGCGGGATATGAGATACGGGTTAGCGACACCGAGCGGGAAGCCGCGGCGGCCGAGCTACGTGAACACTTCGCCAGCGGGCGGCTCAATCAAGACGAACTGGAGCAGCGGCTCGCGGCCGTCTTCGCGGCCAAGACCCGCGGCGACCTGAACGCGGTCTTCACCGACCTGCCGTCGAGCGGGCACGGCTGGGCGGATGCCCAGGCGGCCGGGTCGTCTTCCGGTCCCGGGGCTCAGGGCTGGGGCCCGTGGACGCGCCCGGGCGACGGAAATTCCGACTGGCAGGCGCGCGGTAACGCCTGGCGGGCCTCGGCGGGGCGCGGCGTCGGCCGGATCCTGACCGCGAGCGTCCTGGTCTGGGTGCTGTTCATCGTCGGGATCCTCGGGATATTCGGCATCGGGACCGGGCGGCCCTTCGGCATCGTGCTGATCCTCGCGGCGTTCGCCATGCTCCGGCGGCTGCTGTTCATGATCTTCGGCAGGCGCGGCGGGCGCGGCGGCCGTGGCCGCGGGCCGCGGCGTCGCTGCTAGGCCCGTCATCGCTTGGTCATACCCCCGGGAGACAAAATCGCCACCCGCGACTTATCGTGGAGGGGACCGACCTTCCGAAGAAAACGGGAAGTGCGATGGCGATGCGTTACTATCCTCCCTTTCCTGGTGGCGGCGGCGAGCCGCCGCGTAGCCGGGGAGGACCGCACGCGCTGCGCATTGGGGACGCGGAACGCGACGCTGCGGCGGCGGACCTCGGTGAGCATTACGCGGCCGGGCGGCTGAGCCTCAATGAGCTGAACGAGCGCCTCGACGCGGTGTTCTCCTCGAAGACGCTCGGGCAGCTGATCCGGATCATGGCCGACCTGCCCGGCACCGCCCGGCTGCCGGGCCGGGCCGGGCCGGGCGGCTGGGGGCCCGGCGGCGTGCCCTTCGACCAGCCGTGGGCCAGGACGCGCTCGTCCATGGACGGCTTCCAGGCCAGGGGGCGGCAGGCACCGCCGACGGCAAGCGACCGGGCGGGCCGGCTCGCCGCGCTGTCGCTGCTGCTGCTCGCCATGCTGATCTGGCTGTTCACCGCGCTGCTGTTCGCCCGGCACGGCTTCTATCACCCGGGCCCCTACGGGCCGGGAGGACCGTTCAACCACTACGGGCACGGCGGTTTCGGCGGATTCGGCGGGCCGGGGTCGCCCGTCGGCCCGTAACCTCACGGCAAGCCCGCAGCCTCACAGCAGGCGCTGCGGGACCACGAGGTACCTGAAGTCGCCGCCCACGGCGGACACCGGCGTTATCACCGCTGGCTTGGTGGCGCTCGTGAAGCGGAGCCGAACCCGCGCGGCCTCCGGAGCGGCCTCGCCCGGCTGCGCCACGGTGGCCGCGACCACCCCGTCCAGCAGGTACTGGGGGCTGAACGCGATCGACGGCTCGCCGCCGGAGAAGTCGGCCGGCACCGACTCCTTCGCCTTCGCCTGGCCCTGCGTCGCCCCGGCGATCGTGACCCGGCCGGGACCGAACGTGAGCTGTACCGGGGTACCGCGCTCGGCGACGAGCGCGACGCGGCGCACCGCCTCGGTGAAGGCTTCCGCGGGCAGGTCGGCGGTGCAGCCGAACTCCTCAGGGAAGCGCGACCGGTAGCGAACGAACTCGCCGGCCAGCAGGCGCGCGGTCAGCCTGCGGTCGCCGGTCTCGAAACCGATCATGGCCTCGGCGGCTCCGGGGGTGCCCCGGTCTAGCGGCGCCCCGGCCCCGTCGGCGGCGTGGCGGAGCACCACGCGGACCTCCGTGCCGTGGCTCATCATCCTGGCCGCGTCGCTCAGCGCCCTCGCCGGCACCAGCAGCGCGATCCGGCCCAGGTCACCCGGGCCGGGAGCCGGGTTCCAGTCCAGCTCCCGGACGGCCAGCCGGTAGCGGTCGGTCGCGGCGAGCGTCATCGTCTTCCCGTCAAGCTCGACGTTCACGGCGGTGAGCATCGGCAGCGTGTCATCGCGGCTTGCCGCCGGCGTCACCTGGCCGATCGCCGTGGCGAGCACGCCGCCGTCCGCCGTGCCCGCCAGCTGCGGCAGCTCAGGCAGCTCCGGGTAGTCGGCCTGCGGCAGCGGCGTCAGCATGAAGGCCGCGTCGCCGCACGCCACGGACACGCCGTCCCGGTCGTCACCGAACTCCACGGGGTGCTGCGGCAGCGAGCGGACGATCTCCACGAGAAGACGGCCGGGCACCAGGAAGGTGCCGGGCTCCGTGACCTCCGCCCGCACCCTGACCCGCGCCGATACCTCGTAGTCGAAGCAGGACAAGGTGAGGAACCCGGCGCCCGGCTGACCTTGCTGGTCGTCGGCGTCCGCGCTGAGCATCAGCCCGGTGAGCACCGGCACCACCGGCCTGGTCGGCAGCGCCCGCGCGACCCAGGCGACCGCCTCAACGAGCGCGTCGCGCTCCACCGTGAACTTCATCTGGGCATCCTGACATGCGGTGCCGACATTCGGGCTGAAACTCTGGGCGGTGTCTTGGGTCAAAGCCAAAGTCAAGATCAAAGTCAACGACTGGGTGGGGCCTGGGCGCAGGGGAAGACTTCTCGCGGCGCTCCTTCGGAAGGCCGCGAGGAAGTCTCCCCTGTGCCCCGGCTTCGCGTCCGTGACGAGCGACCTCGCTTGTGTGGCTCTCGCCTTCGTCGTCGGGCTGACGCAAGGCCGTCGCGCGACGAGTGTCGGCGGCACGGCTGCCGCAGATTTGACGGCTCTGTTATTGCTCTGGCCAGGGCTGACGCCTGGCCGTCGGGTTAAGAGTCGGGGTTAAGAAAGGTACGTGCCGTAGAAGGCGAAGATCTTCTCCCAGCCGTCGTTCGCCGCCTCGACCCGGTAGGCGGGGCGGTTGACGGAGAAGAACGCGTGGCCCGTGTCCGGGTAGCTGTGGAACTCGTAGGTCTTGCCGTTGGCCTTTAGTGCCGCTTCCAGCTCGGCGACGTGCTCCGGCGACGGGTACTTGTCCTCCTCGCCGAACAGGCCGAGCAGCGGGCAGGACAGGCTCGGGGTCCTGTCCACGATCGGGGAGACCTTGAGCGGCATGCCCTCGGGGATCTCGCCGACGATGAACGCGCCGTAGCAGTCGACGGCCGCGTCGAGGTCCAGGCTGACCGCGGCGAGGAACGACTGGCGGCCGCCGGAGCAGTAGCCGATCGCGGCGACCTTGCCGTTGGCGTTCGGCAGGCCCTTGAGGTAAGCGATCGAGCCGGCCACGTCGGTGACCAGCTGCTCGTCGGGGATGCCGCCCTGGGCGCGCGCGGTCGCGGCCGCGTCGTCGGGGCTGGCGCCGGGGGCCTGGCGCCAGTACAGGTTCGGCACGACGGCGTTGTAGCCGTGGGCGGCGAAGCGGCGGGCGATCTCCTTGGTGCCGTCGTCGTAGCCGGGCATGTGGTGGATCACGACCACGCCGCCGCGCGGTGCCTCGTCAAGGGCGCGGGCGCTGTAGGCCTGGATCTCGTCGCCGTTCCCGGCGGTGATCATGACGGTTTCGGCGAGAAGCGCGTCAGACATTTATGTCTCCTATGACATCGTTCTTGGGATTTGTCGGGGTGGCTGCTCGGGCCGGTGGCCCGGGCGGGTTACTCGAGGCCGGGCGGCGCGGCGTCGAGGACCGCCTCGATCGCCTTGACCAGGGCGCGCGCCGAGTCCTGGCTGAGCTCGACGGCGACCCGGCCGGACGGGCCGAGTTCCGGGGCGAGGAAGTCGATGTTGAGCGTGTGGCCGAACGGCGCGTGCACCGGGTGGTCCAGGTAGACGCTGCCGTCGGTGACCTTGATCCAGCCGGACGCGCCCTTGGCGCTGCCTTCGATCGCGATCTTCTCGGTGATGTACGTGCACATGAGCAGGGATCCTTCCGTAGCGAGAGGAGCCGCGGGCCCGTCGGGCCCAGCCGAAATCATCCCACCACGTTCGTTAGCGACGCCGCGTTCCCCCGATACGAGAGCCGGGCGGTGCTTCGCCGGGGCCGGGGTAAGTCGCCGGTTCCCGCGCGATATATGGTTAATTTCTAGTTAATTTGTCCGCTTTCCTTGCGGTTTCATCTCACGCTTGCGCCATTACGCTACGGAAGGCGGCAAAGGTGCGCATAAGAGTAGTAGGCCTGGTACTACCCGTTGTTATCGGAATCGGGGTGGTCGTAGCCGCGTGCAGCGGTGCGCCAGGAACGGCCCAACCCGCGGTCTCAGCCACGGGATCGGTATCCAATGTCGCCGCCCTGGGCGGATCTTTCGCCAGCCCGGTCGCATCGGGTTCGGCTAGCGCGGTCCCGGCGGGATACAGGCGCGTTGGCGGCGCGGCGCACGGCCTCTCGGTAGCTGTTCCCGACTCATGGGTCCCGGTCAACCTGACCGAAGAGACCGCCGCAAGTGCCGCAAGCAGGCTTGGCCTGTTCGGAAAAGCCGGTGCCTCCGAGTTTGCCCAGGCCGTGGAGATATGGCAGCAGTGGCACGGGATTTTCGTCTTGGACGTCAAGTATGGCCTCGCCAATCCCGAGAAGTTCATCCCTGACCTCAACGCCTACTGCCACGCTTCGGGCACTGCTGACGTGGGAGCCGACGCTGTTCCGCTCGTCAAGGCGGCCGTGGTGAGCGTGTACGAGAATCAATTGGGGGCAACGCACCTTACCCAGAAGGACCTCACGATCGGCGGCGTGCCTGGATTCGAGACGTCCTACCAGGTCAGTACCACGAAGATGGGGACGGTTTACCAATCGCAGCTTGTGGTCCTGCCCAAGCCGGGCGATGCCTGCTTCGTGACGGTGTCGGTCGGCGCAGGCGTACCCGCGGGCAACGTCATTAGCACGGCGGCGGCGACGGCCCAGTTCCCTTAGGCATCTTGATCTGCAGCGGGCGATCCTGCGCCGCGCTTTCGACCTGGGCGTTACCCACTTCGACCTCGCCAACAACTACAGGCCACGCTAGTCGAAATGTCACTAGGTGGCGATACGGTCCTTCCGTTCGC
This sequence comes from uncultured Actinomycetota bacterium, assembly GCA_963767685.1. Classification (GTDB taxonomy): domain Bacteria; phylum Actinomycetota; class Actinomycetes; order Streptosporangiales; family Streptosporangiaceae; genus Trebonia. The sequence goes on along the minus strand of CAVYEZ010000018.1, from coordinate 1,398,805 downwards.
CTGCTCCCCTGCATCCGCTTGTCTGTGCTTGATGACGAGTCCACCAGCCCGGAACGACAGTTCGGCAAGATCGAGACGTTCGCGCAGCTTGGTGACCACGAGCTTGTCCCGATCACCGAGGCGGACTACGACCTTGACATCAGCGGTGCCGTGTCGCCCTTCGACCGGCGCGGCTTGGGTCCGTGGTTGAGGGACGAGCGTCTTGACGATTGGGACGCCGTCTGTGTGGCGAGGCTCGACCGCCTCACACGGTCACTGTTCGACTTCGTGAACCTCGTGTCCTGGCTTGAGGCACGGGGAAAGACACTGCTCTGTATCGACCCGATGCTTGACTTGACGACACCCGCCGGGCGCGCCTTCGCGTCGATCACCGCGACCTTTGCCCAGTTCGAGCGCGAGACGATCGCGGCCCGTGTCCGCGACGCTTACGACAAGCTGATTCGCGACGGCCAGTATGCGGGCGGTCAGGTCCCGTTCGGGTACCGCCCGGTGAAACTCGCCAAGGGATGGGGGTACGAGCCCGATCCCGAATATGCGCCCATCGTGGCCGAACTGTTCGCCCGCTACGCCGGGTACGAGAGCCTCGGGTCTCTCACCCGGTGGCTGAACGATATCGGCGTCCCAACCCCCTGGAACGCGACCAGGAAACGGAACGGGAAGCCACTGAAAGAAACGATGTGGAAGACGACCAGCGTCCGAAAGATCTTGGCGAGTCCTGCGGTGCTCGGGGCCACGGTTACGACCACGGGCGAGTTGGTGCGCGACAAAGACGGCGTTGTCGTCTACCGGGCCGCCGAACTGGTTTCCAGGGACGTCTACGAGCGCGTACTGGCCCGGCTCAAGGCCAACCCGGTAAGCGCCAAGGTCAACGCCTGGCCCTTGACGCAGGTCGCGTTCTGCGCCAACTGCAAGGCCCCGATGTACGGCACCACCACCAAGTACGGGGACAAGGCGTACAGGTACTACGGGTGCGTTCACTCCATACACCGGGACGGACTCTGCACCGCGCGGCGCGTCAATGCCGACGACCTTGAGAGCGAGCTATCCAGCGAACTGCTGTCACTTGTGGGCAGCTACGAAGTGATGGAGAAGAGGCTCACCCCCGGTCGTGACTACTCGGAAGACATCGCCCGGGTAGCCGAGCAGATCGGCCACCTGTACATGGAAATCCAGGTCGAATCGCTCTCGGGCCAAGACGTCAGCGGAAAGCAGGCGACGTTGAAGCGCGCCCAGGACGAGCTAGCCCGGCTTCACTCTCTTAGGACCGCGAAGGCTGGCATGAAGCCCGTGAAGACGGGCGTGACCTTCCGCACGAAGTGGGAAGCACTAGACGACTCGGGCCGGAACGAGTTCCTTCGGTCGGCCGGTGTGCGCGCGGTCGTCAGCCGTGAAGACCTGCCATCGATCGACCACCGGGAGGGGCCGCTACCGCCTCTCGAAGTCCCACGGATGGCAATCATCGACAAGCCCGGCTTGTACGCCGTGATCTACCTCGGCGGCCTGGGCGACATGCTGGCCCGCGCCACGGCGGCCTGAACCAAGAAAACCACGAGAGGGGACCAGAATGAAGATCGGCGGCTCGAAGCCCGGCGAGGACGAAACTAAGGCCCGGCTACTGGCATGGGGGTTGAGTTAGAAGACCCGGGCGCTAGAGCGCTTCCCAGAGCTTTGGGGAGCTTGGAACCTTCGGCGACCCCATTGCCTTCTCTACGTAGATGAACCTCGGGTCAACCCCCGCAGCCACAAACTGGCAGACTCTTAGGTATGACCTACCTCGCTGCTGCCGACAGGTACGACGACAAGATGCCCTACCGCCGCGTGGGCCGTAGCGGTCTCAAGCTCCCAGCTGTGTCCCTCGGACTGTGGCAGAACTTCGGCAGCGACCGGCCGCTAGAGACCCAGCGCGCCATCCTGCGGCGCGCCTTCGACCTGGGCGTTACCCACTTCGACCTCGCAAACAACTACGGCGGTGTCGGACCTGCGGAAATAGTTTCGCGACAAGGAAACTTCGGGCCGCCCTACGGCAGCGCTGAGATCAACTTCGGCCGACTGATGCGCGAGGACTTCCGACCGTACCGGGACGAGCTGATCATCTCCACCAAGGCGGGCTACGACATGTGGCCGGGCCCCTACGGCGACCACGGGTCCCGCAAGTACCTGCTGGCTAGCCTCGACCAGTCGCTGGGGCGGATGGGCCTTGAGTACGTGGACATCTTCTACTCGCACCGGTTCGACCCGGACACGCCGCTGGAAGAGACGATGGGGGCGCTGGACACGGCGGTGCGGTCCGGCAAGGCGCTCTACGCGGGCATCTCGTCCTACTCGCCGGAGCGGACGCGCGAGGCCTACGCGATCCTCAAGTCGATGGGTACCCCGCTGCTCATCCACCAGCCGTCGTACTCGATGATCAACCGCTGGATCGAGGGCGGGCTGCTCGACACGCTCGGCGAGCTCGGGATCGGCTGCATCGCGTTCTCGCCCTTGGCGCAGGGCGTGCTGACCACCAAGTACCTGGGCGGCGTCCCCGCCGGGTCGCGGGCAGCGCGGAACGGGTCGCTGTCGCAGGACCAGCTCAGCGAGCGCACGCTTGCCCACGTGCGTTCGCTGAACGAGATCGCCGGCTCCCGAGGGCAGACCCTCGCGCAGATGGCCGTCTCGTGGGTGCTGCGCGACGACCGGATGACGTCGGCGCTGATCGGCGCGTCTTCCGTTACGCAGCTCGAGGAGAACCTGGCCGCGGCGGCCAAGACCGCCTTCACGGCCGAGGAGATCAAGGCCATCGACCAGGACGCGGTCGATGCCGGGATCAACATCTGGGCGACGTCAAGCCAGGGCTAGCAACCACCGAGCCGTCACGTCCCAGTCGCCCGTTCGGGCGGCTGGGACGCATCAGGCGCGGGCGTGCAGTGGCCATTGCGGCCTGGCCGCCCTTGTTCTGCGCTGGTTCTGAGTAAGTCTAATCCCACAGCTTTTACATTATTTACACTTAAAAAAAGACTTGAACGAAGTGTCGGCCACGTGTTTCATCGGGAGTACGCCGCCGTTGCCGCAATGTAACGAATGTAAGAAATGAAAAGAATGTAAACACGGCGGCTGTCCTACGGTGCCCCTTGAGGAGACCCGATGACAGGCCAAGGAACAAGTACTAGAACGGGGCCGGCAGGCCCCCGGACCCGGCCGCCGCGGCGAACGCTGATCAGCGCACTGCTGCTGTTCGCCAGCTGCCTGACGGCAGTCGCATTCTCGGCGCTGACCGTGACGCCAGCCAAGGCCGACACCGTACCGCCAGCCCCGTCCGGCTGGAACACGGTGTTCGGCGACAACTTCGCCGGCCCGGCGGGGTCCGCCCCGTCGGCGCAGAACTGGTTCTACGACATCGGGACCGGCTACGGTACCGGCGAGACCGAGCAGACGACCAACTCGACGAGCAACGTCTACCTCGACGGCAACGGCCACCTGGTGCTCAAGGCCACCGACAACGGCGGCACCTGGACGAGCGGCAGGATCGAGTCCACCCGCGACGACTTCCAGGCTCCGCCCGGCGGCAAGCTGGAGATGACCGCGGAGATCGAGCAGCCGAACCCGGCGAACGGGCTCGGCTACTGGCCGGCGTTCTGGGCGCTCGGCTCGCCGATGCGCACGGGCGGCGGCTGGCCGCAGTCCGGCGAGATCGACATGATGGAGGACGTCAACGCCGGGAACACCGCGTCCCAGACGCTGCACGACTCGGCCGGAAGCAGCGGTCACGCGCTGATCGCCTGCCCGAACACGGCCTCCACCTGCCAGACCGGCTATCACACGTACTCGGTGATCGTCGACCGGACGAACACCAGCGCCGAGACGCTGCAGTTCCTGATGGACGGGACCGTGGAGTCCACCATCACCGAGGCCTCGGTCGGCACGGCGGCGTGGCAGGCGGCCATCGACCACGGGTTCTTCATCATCTTCGACCTGGCCATGGGCGGCAACTACCCGAACGGGATCTGCAACTGCACCACCCCGACCTCCGCGACCACCTCGGGCGCGTCGATGAGCGTGGGCTACGTGGCCGTCTACGAGCAGGGCGGCAACTCCACGCCGGCCGGTACCGCGACCGCGACCGGCCAGCTGACCGGGCTCGGCGGGAACTGCCTGACCAACCAGAACTCGCTCGACGTCGCGAGCAACCCGATCTACCTGTCCGGCTGCAACGGCTCGGCGGGACAGCAGTGGTCGCCGTACACGGACGGCACGGTCCGGGCCCAGGGTGGCTGCCTGGACGTGGTGTCCGCGGGCACGACCAGTGGCACCGACGTGGACTGGTACCCGTGTAACGGCACCGCGGCGCAGGGCTGGACGCACCAGTCCAACGGTGAGCTGGTCAACCCGAGCTCTGGACTGTGCCTCACCGACCCGGGCGGCAACACCGGGTCGAGACTTGACATCGAAACCTGTACCGGCGCTACCGACCAGCAGTGGACGCTGCCCACGGGCAGCGGCGGTGGCACCGGGACCGGCGGCAGTTGCGGTACGACGAACGTCGCGCTGAACAAGACCACCACCGCCTCCTCGACCGAGAACGCGGGCACCCCGGCGGCGGACGCCACCGACGGCAACGCCGGCACCCGCTGGTCGACGCGCGTTCTCCGACCCGCAGTGGCTCGAAGTCGACCTCGGCTCATCGCAGAGTATCTGCGAGGTCGGACTGGACTGGGAGACCGCCTACGCCACCGCCTTCCAGATCCAGACGTCCACCGACAACACCAACTGGACAACCATCTACTCCACCACCACCGGCACCGGCGGCAACCAGACCCTCAGCGTCACCGGCACCGGCCGCTACATCCGCATGTACGGCACCGCCCGCGCCACCCAGTACGGCTACTCCCTCTGGGAATTCCAGGTCTACTCCACCGCAAGCACCGGCGGAGGCGGCGGCACCGGGACCGGCGGCGTCGACATCTCGGCCGGCGGCCCGGCGGCGGCGCCGTTCGTGGCCGACGAGGACTTCACCGGCGGCGCGACCGCGGCCACCACCACCGCGATCACCACCACCGGCATCACCAACCCGGCACCGCAGTCGGTCTACCAGCACAACCGCTACGGCAACTTCACCTACACCATCCCCGGCCTGACGGCGGGCGCCAGCTACACGGTACGGCTGGACTTCGCCGAGGAGTACTGGACCACCGCCGGGTCACGGGCCTTCAACGTCCTCATCAACGGGACACAGGTGCTGACCAACTTCGACATCTTCGCCACCGCCGGCGGGGAGTTCCAGGCGGTCGCCGAGTCGTTCACCGCGACCGCGAGCAGCGCCGGCGCGGTCACCATCCAGTTCGTATCCGTCAAGGACAACGCACAGGTCAATGGCATCGAGGTCCAGCCGTCCGGCGGCTGAGCCCGCGGCCCAGCCGCCAACCACGCCACCGACCACGCCGCCAACCACGACAGCTTTTAGCGTCACGCCAATTTGGAGGTAGAACGTGAACCTACGGAACCCACTACGAAGAACGCACCGAAGGCGCGCCGGCCGGGCGCCCGGGTCACGTCGCACAGCGGTAAGCCTGCTGGCTCTCGCCGCGCTCGTGGTATCCGCCCTGGTTGCCGGCATAGGAACGTCGGTACCCAAGGCGGCCGCCGCGACCGGTGGGGTTGACATCTCGGCCGGCGGCCCGGCGGCGGCGCCGTTCGTGGCCGACGAGGACTTCACCGGCGGCGCGACCGCGGCCACCACCAGCGCGATCACCACCACCGGCATCACCAACCCGGCGCCGCAATCGGTCTACCAGCACAACCGCTACGGCAACTTCACCTACACCATCCCCGGCCTGACCGCGGGCGCCAGCTACGGCGTGCGGCTCGACTTCGCCGAGACATACTGGACGGCGGCCGGGTCGCGGACCTTCAACGTCCTCATCAACGGGACACAGGTGCTGACCAACTTCGACATCTTCGCCACCGCCGGCGGGGAGTACATTGCGGTCGCCGAGTCGTTCACCGCGACCGCCAGCAGCGCCGGGGCGGTCACCATCCAGTTCGTCAGCGTCAAGGACAACGCTCAGGTCAACGGCATCGAGATAACGCCTAGCAGCGGCGGCGGCACCGGGACCGGCGGCGCCGACATCTCGGCCGGCGGCCCGGCGGCGGCGCCGTTCGTGGCCGACGAGGACTTCACCGGCGGCGCGACCGCGGCCACCACCACCGCGATCACCACCACCGGCATCACCAACCCGGCACCGCAGTCGGTCTACCAGCACAACCGCTACGGCAACTTCACCTACACCATCCCCGGCCTGACGGCGGGCGCCAGCTACACGGTACGGCTGGACTTCGCCGAGGAGTACTGGACCACCGCCGGGTCACGGGCCTTCAACGTCCTCATCAACGGGACACAGGTGCTGACCAACTTCGACATCTTCGCCACCGCCGGCGGGGAGTTCAAGGCGGTCGCCGAGTCGTTCACCGCCACGGCGAGCAGCGCCGGCGCGGTCACCATCCAGTTCGTATCCGTCAAGGACAACGCACAGGTCAACGGCATCGAGGTCCAGCCGTCCGGCGGCGGCGGCACCACCGGCAACACGGTAACGGTGACCAACCCGGGCACCCAGAGCTGGACCAATGGCACCGCGGCGAGCCTGCAGATCGCGGCCAGCGACTCGGCGTCGGGGCAGACGCTGACCTACTCCGCGACCGGGCTGCCGGCCGGGCTGTCCGTCAACTCCTCGACCGGGCTGATCTCCGGGACTCCCTCCGCGACCGGTACCGGCAGCGCGACGGTAACCGTCACGGACACCACCGGCGCGTCCGGCTCGGCCACATTGAGCTGGACCGTCAACGCCCAGGCGACCGGCTGCGTCGGCGGATCCAACCAGCCGAACTTCGGGCCGAACGTGGTCATCTACAACCCGAGCGAGTCGGCCACGACCATCAATAACTCGCTGAACACCATCTTCAACACGCAGAAGCTGAACCAGTTCGGCACCCAGCGCTACGCCGAGCTGTTCGATGCCGGGCACCTATACCGGCGTCGAGGACAACGTCGGCTACTACACGTCGGTTCAGGGCCTCGGGCAGAACCCAAGCTCGGTCGCGCTGAACGCCAGCGACGTCACCGTTGACTCCTTCGACGGCACCGGCAACGCGACCGACAACTTCTGGCGCAGTGCGGAGAACATGGAGATCACCCCCTCGGCGGGCAACGACCGCTGGGCCGTCGCCCAGGCCGGCCCGTTCGAGCGGATGGACGTCAACGGGGGGCTCGAGCTCTACCCGGCCAGCTACGGCTACGCCAGCGGCGGCTACATCGCCGACAGCATCGTCACCGGCCAGGCGTCAAGCGTCTCCCAGCAGCAGTACTACACCAAGGACAGCACCCTCGGCAGCTGGTCCGGCTCCGTGTGGAACATGGTGTTCTCCGGCGTGAACGGCGCGCCCGCGCAGAGCTTCCCGAGCCCGCCGATGACCACGCTGGCCACCACCCCGGCCGCCCGCGACATCCCCTACCTCTACGTCGACAGCAGCGGCAACTACCACGTCTTCGAGCCGAGCCTGCGGACCAACGCGGCCGGCCCGAGCTGGTCGCCAAGCAGCAACACTCCCGGCACCAGCGTGCCGATGAGCCAGTTCTTCGTCGCCACCCCGTCCAACACCGCCGCGCAGATCAACGCCGCCCTCGCCGAGGGCTGCAACCTGCTCTTCACCCCTGGCGTTTACAGCGTCAACCAGACCATCAATGTCACCAACCCGAACACGGTCGTGCTCGGCCTCGGCTTCCCGACCCTCATCCCGACCGGCGGCGTGGACACCATGCACGTCGCTGACGTGGATGGCGTGCGGCTGCAGGGCCTGCTGTTCGACGCTGGCACCACCAACTCCAACACGCTGCTCCAGATCGGCCCGGCCGGATCGAGCGCGAGCCACGCGAGCAACCCGATTTCGGTCCAGGACGTCTTCTTCCGGATCGGCGGCGACATCGCGGGCCAGGCGACCAACAGCCTGGTCGTCAACTCCAACAACACGCTCCTCGATGACATCTGGGCCTGGCGCGCCGACCACGGCAACTCGGGCACCGTCGGCTGGACCGTGAACACGGCACAGCACGGCCTCGTGGTCAACGGCAATAACGTCCTGGCGACTGGCCTGTTCGTCGAGCACTACCAGAACTACGACGTCCAGTGGTTCGGCAACGGCGGCGAGACGATCTTCTTCCAGAACGAGATGCCCTACGACCCGCCGAACCAGGCGGCCTGGATGAACGGCTCCTCCGACGGGTACGCGGCCTACGAGGTCGGCCCGAACGTGACCACGCACCAGGCCTACGGCCTCGGCAGTTACTGCTACTTCAACGTCAACCCGGCCGTCGTGGCGGACCACGCCTTCGAGGCACCGAGCACGTCAGGCGTCCAGTTCCACGACATCCTCACGGTGTCGCTCGGCGATGTCGGCGCGATCGAGCACGTCATCAACTCCACCGGCGCGGCCACCCCGACCAATACCACTCCCTCGACGGTCACCAGCTACCCGTAGCCCCAGGTGTCCTAGACACCTCATTAGTTAATACAACATCAACAGCCAGCTGCTCAACGGGAGATCCCCGGCGAGTGCGGCTCCCGGCCTCCCCGCGCCCCTGACCCGTCAGGGGCGCGGGGAGCTGCCGTTTACGAGCTCTTAAACAAGCCGCGATCTGGACAAGCCCCCCTTTCGACTTACGATGTAAATGTCTCCGGGAAGAATTAATGTGATTTTTGGAGGGGGAATTTTGTTCGGTCGCCGGGCAAATAACAACAATGAGCAAAGTAAACCTCGGAATTACGCGGGAAAGGTAACCGCGGCCACGCTCGTGCTATTCGCTAGCGGCCTGTCCGCGGCCACCGCGACGGCGCTGACCGCCACCCAGGCGGCGGCGGTCACCGTCCCCGGGGCGCCGTCCGGCTGGACGACGGTGTTCAGCGACTCGTTCTCGGGCGCGGCCGGGTCGGCCCCTTCGGCCCAGAACTGGTTCTACGACATCGGCACCGGCTACGGGAACAACGAGGTCGAGCAGACCACCAACTCCGCCAGCAACATCTACCAGGACGGCAATGGGCACCTGGTGATCCAGGCCAATGACACCGCCGGCGCCTGGACCTCCGCCAAGATCGAGTCGACCGGGGACGACTTCCAGGCGCCGGCCGGCGGCGAGCTAGAGATGACCGCGTCGATCCAGCAGCCCAACCCGGCCGGGCCGCTCGGCTACTGGCCGGCGTTCTGGGCCCTCGGCGCGCCGCTCCGCACCACGGGCAGCTGGCCCCAGGCCGGCGAGATCGACATGCTCGAAGACATCAACGGGCACAACCTGGCCTCGCAGAACCTGCACTACGGCAGCAACGGGCAAAGCGGCCCGCGCTGGTCCGCGTGCCCGAACAACGGCTCCACCTGCCAGACCGGCTACCACACCTATACGGTGCTCATCGACCGGCGTAACACCCGGTCGGAGTCGCTCCAGTTCTCCATCGACAACACCGTCACCCAGACCGTCACCGAGTCCTCGGTCGGCACGTCGGCCTGGCAGGCCGCCGTCGACCACGGCTTCTACCTCATACTCAACCTGGCGATCGGCGGGACCTGGCCGGACGCGGACTGCGGCTGCACCGCCCCGACCGCGGCCACCACCTCCGGCGGGTCGATGAGCGTCGGCTACGTCGCCGTCTACGAGTACAAGGGCAACTCCACCCCGACCGCCACCGCCCGCGCGACCGGCCCGCTAGCCGGCCCGGGGCCGGCTGCCTGGCCAACGCGGGGTCGCTCAACGCCGAGTGGAACCAGGTCGACCTGGCCGCCTGCGACGGCAGCGCCGGGGAGCAGTGGTCGCCTTACAGCGACGGCACGCTGCGCGTCCAGGGCGGCTGCCTCACCGGTTACGCCCCCAGCAAGACAAGCAGCGGCGGCATCTACTGGTACCCCTGCGTCAGCACTTCCCAGCAGCAATGGACGCAGCAGTCCAACGGGACGCTGTACAACCCGTCAGCCAGGCTCTGCCTGACCGCGGGGTCGGCCACGGTCAAGCCGGCCAGCCTCAGCCTTGCCAGGTGCACCGGCGCGACCACGCAGAAGTGGGTGCCGCCCCGCGCCTAGGTGCCTATGGCCTGCGGGAAGGTGAACAGGCCAGTGGGGTCGTACCTCCGCTTGACGGCGACCAGGCGGGCGTAGTTGCCGCCGTAGTAGGCCTGCTGCCAGTTGGTCAGGTCCGGGTCGACGTAGTTCTGGTACGCCTGGCCGCTCGCGTAGGGGCGCATCGAGGACCAGTACTTGCGCAGCCAGGTGCGCTGGTTGTTGATCCCGGTGCTGCTCGCGCCGTTGGTCCAGTCGGTCGTGTACTGGGCGCCGTACAGGGCGTTCCGGTGCACGAAGGCGGTCGCGCCCGAGCTGACCCGGCTGACGGCGCCGCCGAGCGCGTCGAACGCGATACCGCCGACGCCGCCCTTGGCGCCGGCCACCCGCTGCAGCGCGACGATGCCGGCCAGCAGGGTGTTGATCCCGGCGCTGCTCAGCGGGGTGGTGAAGTAGTCGGACTTGGCGAACTGGGGCTGGCGGGAAAGCTTGCCGCCGCTCGCGTACCAGGGCAGGTGGCAGGCCTGGTAGCCGAGTGAGGAGCAGCCCGCCTCGGCGAGCATCGCGGTCAGGTAGGGCTGCGGGAAGCTGAGGAAGTGGCTTGACGGGCTCGAGCCGACCCTGGCGTACAGCTGGTTGAGCAGGTTCGCCGCGTCCCCGTCGCTGCCCAGGTAGCAGCCGCCGACGCTGACCGTGGGGGTCTTGCCCCCCGGGGCCGCCGCCAGGTGCAGGTTCGACCAGAGCGCGTCCGGGGCGTGCGGCGCCCACGACTGCCAGGCGGCGACGACCCGGGCCGCCCGCGACCACGGCCAGGACAGGGAGAAGAGCACCGGTTCCGGCGCCGGCGCCGTGCGGAACGTGAACGACGTCACCACGCCGAAGTTCCCGCCGCCGCCACCCCGGCAGGCCCAGAACAGGTCGCTGTAATGGTTCGGGTCGGCGGCGGCGGTGAGCACGGCGCCGTTCGCCGTGACAATCTGCAAGGACTCGAGGGTGTCGCAGGTCAGCCCGTACGCCCGGGCGGTTACCCCGACGCCGCCGCCCAGGGTGAGGCCGGTGATGCCGACCGTCGGGCAGGATCCGCCCGGCACCGCGCGGCCTTTGGCCGCGAGCCCGTGGTAGAAGTCGATGAGCCGGGTGCCCGCGCCGACGACCGCGGTGGTGCCGGCCACGGTGACCGTCTTCAGGTCGCTGACGTCGATGATCAGCCCGCTGCTGCCCGACCAGCCGGCGTAGCTGTGCCCGCCGGAGCGGGCCGCGAACGGCACGCCGAACTTGCGGACGAACGCCAGGCAGGTCGACACGTCGTGCGCGTTCTTGACGTAGGCGATGCCCGCCGGGTGCTGGCCGTCGAACCGCGGGTCGAAGAGCAGCTTCGCCGTCGCGTAGCTGGCCTCACCGGGGCGGACCAGCGGGCCGGCCAGGTCTCGGGCCAGGGCGGTCCAGTCGGCCGGGGTCGGGCCCGCCGCCCGGGCGAGGATGCTGGACGTGGTGGACGGCCCGTCGGTCGCGGCCCGCGCGATTCCTGGTACAGCGACCGCGGCGGCCCCTCCAGCGGCGATGCCGAGGAAGGCGCGGCGCTTCAGCGAACCCTCTGTCGAGATGATCACGTCTCTTAGGACGCCGGTGGCGGCCGCATGGTTGTCCACGTTGTCATTACTGATCGTGTTCGATTCGACACCGTGCGTCACTGGAGTTTGCCGCGAGACGAGTACGGCAACCAGGGAGTCCGGCGATGAGACGGAGGTTCGGCGATGAGTTGGGTGGTGCCGCCACGTCTGCCCTATTGACGAACGTTGAGGCCCGGCGGCCTGGATGTCACATCCGGGGGTGCTACGGCGTCAAGAGGGTGAGAAAGACGGCAAGAAGGCAGGAGGGGTCGGAATAAGTTGAGTAGCTCAACTGTTTAGCTGGTCATGAGCACAGAGATCCATGGACCGGACGCGGCGCGGGCTGAAGAGTCGGCACCGACGCTGAACCGGGACATCCTCGACGCGCTCACCTCGCTCGTCAAGCAGGCGGGGGAGGTCGGGCAGTCGATCGCGGCGGACTTCGCGATCGCGCCGCACGACCTGCTCGCGATGTTCAAGCTTGAGGGCGGCCTCCCGATGAAGGAGCTGGCGCAGCGGATGGGGTGCGACGCGTCGTTCGTCACGACGATCGCCGACACCCTGGAGAAGCGCGGGTTCCTCCGCCGGGAGGCCGGCCAGCGGGACCGGCGGATCAAGCACCTGGTGCTGACGCCGGAGGGGCTGGCCGCCAAGGAGCGCCTGATGGGCCAGCTAGCGGCGAAGATGCCCTGGTGCTACGCGCTTGACGGCGAGGAGCGGCGGTGCTTCCTCAGGCTGCTGCGAAAGATGCTGGACACGCCGAGCCCGGACGCCAGCACTCAGCAAGACCTTGCCGGCACACAAGGTGCGGCAGCGGGACATGAGCCGACGGGGAATTAGCCATGTGACCGCCTAGTCCCCGTATCGCGGACAGGAACTGACCGCGATTAGCCATAGCGTGGGTGATATCGGCCCCCGCGAGCAGATGTTTGACCTAGCCAGCGCGGGACCTCCGCGCGGACAGACGCACGACTTTAATGTTTTCAAAAACAGTCGAAAAAGGGGAGAATCCTGTGTCAGCAACTTCGGGGCAGGCGGACAGCGGGGCGCGAGCCACGCCGGCCGTCGACACGCCACCATCTGGGCAGGCGGCGCCGAGGCCACGACGGCTCGGACTCGCGCTCGTGGTCATCGCCGCCGCGCAGCTGATGGTCGTGCTCGACGCGACCATCGTCAACGTCGCGCTGCCGCACATTCAGGACGCGCTGCACTTCTCCGGGACGAACCTGGAATGGGTCGTCAACGCCTACACCCTCGCCTTCGGCGGCCTGCTGCTGCTCGGCGGGCGCATGGGTGACCTGCTCGGACGACGCCGGATCTTCATCGTGGGCATCGCGCTGTTCGCGCTCGCCTCGCTGGCCGGCGGGTTCGCCACCGACCAGGGCTGGCTGCTGACCGCCCGGGTCATCCAGGGCATCGGCGGCGCGCTCGCCGCACCCGCCTCGCTGTCGCTGATCGCCGTCACCTTCCCCGAGGGCAAGGAGCGGAACCGGGCGATGGGCGTGTACGCGGGCGTGTCCATCTCCGGCGCGGCCATCGGGCTGATCGCCGGCGGGCTGCTGACCAGCTACCTCGACTGGCGCTGGGTGTTCTTCGTGAACGTGCCGATCGGCCTGGTCCTCGTGCTGCTCGCGCCCCGGGTCATCGGCGAGTCGGAGCGAGTGCGCGGCAAGTTCGACCTGCCCGGCGCGATCACCGGGTCGCTTGGCCTGGGCGCCCTGGTGTACGGGCTGTCCGAGGCGGCGACCACGTTCAGCAACGGCCAGGCGATCGGGCACTGGGGTAGCACCAAGGTCATCGTGGCGCTGACGGCGGCGGTGGTGCTGCTCGGGTTGTTCGCGTTCATCGAGGCACGGTCGCGGCACGCGCTGGTGCCGCCCCGGGTACTCAAGTCCCGCGACAGGACCGGGGCGTACCTGATCAGCCTGTGCATCGGCACCGCGATCTTCGGCATGTTCTTCTTCATGACGATCTTCGTGCAGGAGGTCTGGGGATACTCGCCGGTGCGCTCGGGAATCGCGTACCTGCCGATGGTTGGCATGATCGTGGTCGGGGCTGCGATCTCCTCGCAGTTGGTCGCACGAATCGGCGCACGACCGCTGATCACCGGCGGACCGCTGCTGGCGGCCGTCGGCATGTTCTGGCTGTCACGGGTCACGGAGCACAGCTCGTACGCCGGCGGGCTGCTCGGGCCGATGATGCTGACCGGTCTCGGGATGGGGCTGACGTTCGTGCCGCTGTCGCTGGTGGCGCTCGCGAAGGTGCCGAACAAGGACACCGGGGTGGCGTCGTCGCTGCTTAACACCGGGCAGCAGGTCGGCGGGTCGATCGGCCTGGCGATCCTCGGCACGGTGGCCTGGTCGGCGGTGGCGTCGAACACGAAGTCGGCGATCGCGGCCACCCACGGGGCGCACCTGTCGGCGACGGCGCAGACGGCGCTGGCCAACCACGCGCTCGCCTACGGCTTCGGCCGCGGGTACCTGGTGTCGGCCGGGATCTCGATCCTCGCGGTGATCATCGCGCTCGTGATGATCCGGCTCAAGCGGTCGGACCTCGCCGGGATCGACCCGATGGCGGCCCCGATAGTCGACGCTGAGGCCGATGAGGAGGCGTACTCGATCCCCTAGCTGACGACAAGGCGGTCCTTACCGGGCATACCCCGGTAAGGACCGCCTTTGCCTTCCTCCCCGAGGCGCAAGGCAGGGGTCCCCCGGCGTGATAACAGTGCCGCGACCCTTCCGGCCGCGGCGAAGCCGTCTATACGATCTTGCCTATGGCTGATGACCTGCTCTTCGTGTACTCCTCCCCCGGCACGGTGGATCCCGCGGAGTTCACCGACTGGTACGACAACGAGCACGTGCCCAACCGGCTCGCGACCCCCGGGTTCGGCGCCGCGGCGCGCTTCCGCGCGACCGACGGGATGAAACCGGAGTGGCTGGCCACCTATGAGGTCAAGCCGGGCACCCTTGACACGCCCGCCTACAAGGCGCTCTGGGAGAACGCCTCGACGCGGGAGAAGCGAATCATGGCGTCGGCCGGGACGCTGGACCGGCGGGTCTACTCGCCGCTCAGCGACTCGTGGGCGGACGGCGTCTCCGCGGCGGACGGCCCGCCGCCGGTGATCCTCGCGGTGTCGATGTCGGTGCCGCCGGCGGTCGAGCCGGACCTCGGGGCGTACTACGACCAGGAGCACTACCCGATGCTGCTCGCGGTGCCCGGCTGGCGCCGGGCGCGGCGGTTCGCGCTGACCGCGGGGACCGGGCCGAAGTACCTGTCGCTGCATGAGGTTGACTCCGAGGCGGCGTTCGACCAGCCGGGCTACCAGGCGGCGATCTCGACGCCCTGGCGGAACCGGATCGTCGGCAGCGCGATCGGCCGGGAGAAGCGGGTCTTCCGGCTGCACAAGTCGTTCAGCTGAGCATCCGGCCGCCTTTCCTGACCTGGCGCGCCCTTGGCGAAGGCGGCGTCCCGCTCGTCGACGAGCGTGGTGGCGGCAGGAGGAAGCCGCTTTCGTTCGGAATACTCCGCATATAACCGCCGTTGACGCAAAGCCGGGGCTGACCTCAGCCGACGGCAGTGCTCCCTATCACGGGGCTTCTAACCACGGGGCTCCCTATCACGGGGCTGCGGACCACGAGTCCCGGCGATAAACCGGGAGAATCGGGTAGCTGTGGAGCATGCGGTCTAGCGATGACACCCAGGTAGCGAGCGGCGAGCCCGGCGGGGGGCACAGCCGTTCGCGGGATCGCTGGCGGCTGTTGCGCCCCTGGCTGTCGCTGCTGGCCAAGCCGGCCCGGCGGGTCGCGCTCCTGTTCATCCTCGCGCTGGTGATCGAGTACCTGGTGGTGCCCGAGCTAGTGGGCGCCAGCAAGAACCTGTACCTGCTCGGCCGGGTGAGCGCCTGGTGGGTCGTCTTGGGCACGGTGCTCGAAGGGGTGTCGCTGCTCTGCTACGCGGTGCTGACCAAGGTGCTGCTGCCGCCTGGGCCCAAGCCCGGCCTGTGGACGCTGTTCCGTATCGACCTGTCGGCCGCGGCGGTCGCGCACGTCATCCCGGCGGGCACGCTCGGCACCGCGGCGCTCGGGTTCAAGCTGTTCACCAGTGAGGGCATCTCCGGCAACGACGCCACGGTGATGATGGCGGCCAAGGGGATCGGCTCGACCGTGGTGCTTAACGTGCTCTTGTGGCTCTCGTTGATCATCTCCATTCCGCTCGCGGGATTCCAACCCATTTACGCGACGGTCGCGATCATCGGGACGATCGTGCTCGCCGGGGTCGCGGCCCTGGTGGTCGGCATCGCCCGCGGCGCGAACTTCGCGTCCCGGGTGCTGCGGGTGGTCGGTGACAAGGTCCCGTTCCTGAGCGGCGAGAAGATCGAGAAGGCCGTCCTCGAGGCGGCCCACTCGTTCTTCCTGCTCGCCCGGGACCGGAGGGTGCTGGTCTGGTCGCTGGTCTGGGCCTCGCTGAACTGGCTGCTCGACGCGGCCTCGCTGTGGTGCTTCGTGGCCGCGTTCGGCCACCTGACCAACCCGATCGAGTTGTTCGCCGCCTACGGGATCGCCAACGTGGCGGGCGCGCTGCCGATCACGCCCGGCGGCCTCGGGGTGGTGGACTCGATCGCGCCGGCGCTGCTGGTCGGCTTCGGGGTCCCCGGGGCGGAGGCCACGCTCGGGGTGCTCGGCTGGCGAGTGGTCAACTTCTGGCTGCCGATCCCGACCGGCGCGCTCGCCTTCGTGTCGCTGAAGGTGAAGCCGGACCTGCGGATGAGCGCCATCCGGTCCGGGCTGACCAGCCTGCTGACGTTCAGTCGGCCGCAGGACGCTACGGCCGATGAGGCCCCTGCTGAGCCTGCTGGTGCAGGCGCGCCCGCTGCTGGGCCAGGCGCGCCTGTTGCTGAGCCAGGCGAGCCAGACGAGCTTGATGAGCTCGATGCGCCAGCGCCGCGGCGCGAGCCTCGGTAGCGAGCGTGCGAGTCTCGCCGGGGAGCCACGGAGCGACCGGGTAGATGGTGACGCCGCCCGCCGACGTGCCGCGCATGCCGAGCCTGGTGGCGAAGTTGTGCATCCACGGTTCTTCCCAGGCCTGCTCGACGAGTATCGCGCCCACCCCGGCCGTCTTGAGGTAGTCCGCGAACGTCCGGTCCGCGCCCATGCCCGGGTGGGCGGCCAGCGTGATGGGATGCGGCAGGGCGTCCGGCGGGGTCAGCGACGCGTTGATGAAGCCGCCCGCGATACGGAAGTAGAACCCGGCGGCCGCCTGGAAGAGCATCCCGGCATTGCCCCGGTGGGTGACGACCACCACGGTCTCCCCCGGCTTGATGTACTGCCGGTACAGGCCCTGGGTGATGAACGGCGGCAGCGGGTTCGACGGCGTCATGGCGGCGGGCGGCCGGTACCCCGGCGGGATGGGGTCGACGGCCCCGTAAACCGTGGGCGTATCGGCCAGGATCGCCGCCACCGCGAGCAGGCCAAGGGCCCAGCGGGCCGCGGTTACCAGCCTGCTCTTGGCCGGGGCGGCCAGCCACAGCGCGAGCGCGAGCGCCAGCACCAGCACCAGGAACACAATGAACCGGGAGGGCTCGGCGCTGCGCGCGATCGGCAGGCTCCACAGCCGGGCCCACGGCAGGCGGACGAGTGCGGTGTTGACGGCGATGAGGTTGGGGCCCACGGCGAGCGCGAGCACGAACAGGAAGCCGATGACCAGCAGCCTGCTGATCCGGCTGCGCCAGGCGAAGACGGCGATCCCGAGCAGCACCACGAGAAGCGGGATCCCCGCGTAGTCGTCGATGCCACCGCGGCCGACGATGTTCGAGTAGTTGGCCAGCCGGCTCAGCCCGAAGACCTTGTCCGACGACGGCAGGACCAGCCGGATCAGGCGGAGCGAGAACCCCGGCTCCTGCCTGAGGAAGGTCTTCGGGCTGTGCTTCAGCGCGTAGTACAGGTACGGGGCGGCCAGGGCGATGGCGCCCGCGTACGCGATCGCGGCGTACAGGGCGAGCCAGGCGACCTTGCGCCAGGCGGCGCGGCCGGCGACCGCGAGGCCGATCAGCAGGCCGCCCGCCAGCACCGCGGTCATGTCGAAGAAGGCCTCGTTGAAGGTGTAGAACTCCACGGCCATGGCGAGCGCCATCCCGATGACGAACCAGGTGGTCCTCATGGTGCCGTCCCACCAGTGCAGCACCAGGTACGCCATCAGCGGGAACAGTGCGATCGCGGTGAGGTTCGGCTGCCCCTGCCAGTTGTGCACCAGTTCATAGGGGCAGAAGCCATACGCGACGCCGGCCAGCAGCGACGGCCAGAACCGGCCGGTCAGCCGGCGGGCGGCGAGGAAGCACGCCCAGGCCGAGACCGGCGGCACGAGCAGCAGCATGAGGTTGTAGGACACCAGCACGCCGAACGCGGCCGTGACCGGCCACATGAGCAGGTCCACCGCGGGCGCCGTGGTCGCCCAGGCCAGGCTGTAGCCGTGCGGGGCCCCGATCTGGTTCGAGAACAGCGGGTTCAGGCCGTGCGAGACGGCGTAGGGCCACCACTGCATGGACCAGAGGTAGAAGTTCGGGTCGGTCCAGTACTGCCTGAGGTTCGGCAGGCTCAGGTGGTGGATCAAGGGCTGCGCGTACGCGACGACGAAGACGGCCAGGTAGACCGCGAACGCGTACAGCCCTAGCAGCGCCGGGCGGGTAGCCCGGGCGACGTTCAACCGCGAGAGGTGTGATGCGTTGACGGTTTCATACCACCGGTTGGCAATCGTCATCCTGGCCGCCCATGCCCACACAGCCGATCACTAGGAAACGTTTAACGCCCTGGCGTGTGGGAGGAAGAGCTCGCCAGGCGAGCCTGCCTGGCGAGCCAGGGGCCCATCGGGTAGATAGTCACGCCGCCCACCGACGTGCCGTGCATGCCGAGCCTGTTCAGGTTCATCCACGGTTCTTCCCAGGCCTGCTCGACGACAATCGCGCCGAGGCCGGACGAGCGGGCGTAGTCGGCGAACATCCGTATCGCCGCCTGGCTCGGGTGGGCGAGCAGCGTGACCGGGTGCGGGAGCGCGTTGACCGGCGTCAGCGACGCGTTGATGTAGCCGCCCGCGATCCGGTAGTAGAAACCGGAGGCGGCCTGGAACAGCATCCCGGCGTTACCCCGGTGGGTGAGGATCACGACGATCTCCCCCGGATGCAGGTACTGGCGGTACATGCCCTGGGTGATGAACGCCGGGAGCTGGTTGACCGGGCGCATCGTCGCCGGCGGCTTGTAGCCGAGCGGGACCGGGTTGACGGCCTGGTAAGACGTCGGCGCGTCCACGATGATCGCCGCGGCCGCCAGCAGCCCGAGGCCCCACCGCGCCACGGTGGCGAGCCTGCTCCTGGTCGGGGTCGCCAGCCACAGCGCCAGGGCCAGCGCGAGCACCAGCACCGCGAAGACGATGAACCGGGAGGGCTCGGCGCTGCGCGCGATCGGCAGGCTCCACAGGCCGGCCCACGGCAGCCGGCGAGTGTGGCGGATGCTCGTGACGGCCAGGTTGGGACCGACGGCGAGCGCGATCACGAACACGAACCCGGCGAGCAGCAGCCGGCTGATCCGGTTGCGCCAGGCGAAGACCGCGACGCCGAGCAGGACGACGATCAGCGGGATGCCGACGTAGTTCTCGATCCCGGCGTCGCCAATGTGGTTGGAGTGCCTGATCAGCGGGGATACGCCGAACAACTTCGCCGACATCGGCTCGATCAGGCGGATCAGCGGCAGCGAGAAGGCCGGCTGCTGCCTGGTGAGCGCGCCTTGGTAGTGCTTCAGCGAGTAGATCAGGTAGGGCGCCGACAGCGCGACGGCGGCCGCGTAGGCGATGGCGGTGTAGAGGGCCAGCCAGGCCACCTTGGGCCAGGCAGCGCGCCCGGCGACGGCGAAGCCGATCACCAGGCCGCCGGCCCACACCGCGGTCATCTCGGCGAATGCCTCGTTGAACGTGTAGAACTGCAGCGCCATGGCGAGCGTCAGCCACACGACGAACCAGGTCGTCCTCATGGTGCCGTCCCACCAGCGCAGGACCAGGTAGACCATCAGCGGGAACAGCGCGATCACGGTGAGGTTGGGCTGGCCCTGCCAGGTGTGCATCAGCTCGTAGGGGCAGAAACCGTAGACGGCGCCGGCCACCAGCGACGGCCAGAACCGGCCGGTCAGCCGGCGGGCGGCGAGGAACGCCGCCCACCCGGAGACCGGCGGGATGAGCAGCAGCGCGACGTTGTACGACACCACCACGCCGAACGCGGCCGTGACCGGCCACATCAGCAGGTCCACCGAGGGAGCGGTGCTCGCCCAGGCCAGGTCGTAACCGTGCGGCGCCCCGATCTGGTTCGAGAACAGCGGGTTGACGCCGTGCGACACGGCATAGGGCCACCACCCCAGGGCCCAGGCGTAGAACTGCACGTCCGTCCAGTACTGCCGGAGGTTCGGCACGTTCAGGTGACGGATCAGCGGCAGGCCGGCCGCCAGGATGAAGCCGGTCAGGTAAACCGAGAACGCGAGCAGCCCCTGCGGCACGCGCGCCCAGGCGCCGGCGGCGAGCCGCCGCAGGGCGGTAAAGCGGGACGGCGGGACCGGTGCGACCTCGGTGGGTACCACCGTGTCGACTTGCCCGGTCACTGAGTCGGTGACATCCACGAGTCTCCTAGGCCTAGGACTTTGTGAGCATCGCCTGTTGGTGGGCGCAACTGCAGCAGACCCTAACCTTCCCACCAGCGATCATGCGGATCCGTAGCAGAAATTAGTAACTGTGTTTATTGGCAATGAATTACCCGCACGGCTAGCCGGTCAGCCGGCGGGGTAAATGGTCACGCCTCCGGCGGACGTGCCGTGCAGGCCCGCCTGGCGGAAGACGGTCAGCATCCACGGCAGCGCCCAGGCCTGCTCGACGATGACCGCGCCGATCCCCGCCGCGCGGACGTAGGCCTTGAACTGCTCGATTCGAGCCGGGGTCGCCTGGCTGAGGTCGCCGACCTGGGCCGGGAGGGCGTCTTGCCGGGGGGTCAGCGAGTCGTTGATGAAGCCGCCGGCGATGCGGAAGTAGAAGCCCGCGTCGGCCTGGAACAGCAGCCCGGCGTTGCCGCGGTACGTGACGATCACGACGGTCTCGCCTGGCTTCAGGTACTGCCGGTACATGCCCTGCGTGATGAACGCGGGCAACTGGTTGGCCGGCCGCATCGTGGCGGGCGGCTGGAAGCCGAGCGGGACCGGGTTCACCGCGCCGTAGGCGTTGGGCAGGTCCGCCAGGAGGACCGCGACCGCCAGCAGGCCGAGGGCCCAGCGCGCCCCGCGCGCCAGCCGGCTGACCGGCGGCTTGCTTGCCGGACCGGCGGCCTGCTCGGTCGCTGGCTCGCTTTGCGGGCCGGCCAGCCACAGCGCCAGGGCGATCGACACCAGCAGGTAGACGAAGATGATCAGCCGGGAGGGCTCGGCGCTGCGCGCGATCGGCAGGCTCCACAGCCCGCCCCACGGCAGGTGGACCAGATCCCGGTTGCCGATGATCAGGACCGGGCCGGCGGCCAGCGCGAGCACGAACACGAGGCCGATGGCCAGCAGCCGGGCGACCCGGTTCGACCGGGCGAGGACGATCAGCGCGAACGGGATGAGCAGCAGCGGAAGGCCGACGTAGTCGTCGATGTCCGCGCGGCCCAGGTGGTTGGAGTACTTGATCAGTGGAGTCAGGCCGAAGAGCTTGTCCGACACCGGCAGGATCAGGCGGACCAGGTGCAAGGAGAAGGCGTCCCGCTGCCGGGTGAGCGCGCTCGGGTAATGACGCAGCGCGTAGACCAGGTAGGGCGACGCGAGGACGATGGCGGCGGCGTAAGCGATTGCGGTGAGCCCGGCGAGCCTGGCGACCTTACGCCGTGCTTCCCGCCCGGCGACCGCGAAGCCGAGCAGCAGGCCGCCCGCTCCCACTACGGTCATGTCCGCGAAGGCCTCGTTGAACGTGTAGAACTCCACGGCCATGGCCACGGTCAGCCAGCACACGAAGCCGGTCCGGCCGAGCGACCCGTCCCACCACCGCACCACCAGGTACACCATCAGCGGGAACAGCGCGATCACGGTGAGGTTGGGCTGGCCCTGCCAGTCGTGCACCAGCTCGAAGGGGGTCAGCCCGTAGACGGCCCCGGCCAGCAGCGAGGCCCAGAACCGGCCGGTCAGCCTGCGCGCGGCGACGAACGCCGCCCAGGCCGAGACCGGCGGCACGATCAGCAGCGTCAGGTTGAACGACGTGACGATGCCGGCGGCGGCCGTGACCGGCCACATGAGCAGGCCCGCCGAGGGAGTGGTGGTTGCCCACGCCAGGTTGTAGCCGTCCGGCGCCCCGATCTGGTTCGAGTACAGCGGGTTGATCCCGTGCGACACGGCATAGGGCCACCAGCGCATGGCCCAGGTGTAGAAGTTCGGGTCGGTCCAGTACTGCCTGAGGTCCGGCACGTTCAGGTGGCTGGCTATCGGCAGGCCGTACCCCGCGATGAAGACCGTCAGGTAGATCGCGAGCGCCAGCAGGCCCTGGGGCGCGGGTCGTCGCAGCACGGCAAACCGGGACCGCGGGACCGGCGGAGACGCGGAGTCCGTCACCGCGTCATGCCGAGTCCCGGAGTCGGTGACATCCACGTATCCCCCAGGCCTTGGATTTGTGAGTCGCCCTCTCGCACAGCGCAACTGGAGCGAACTTTAACTAAACCCCCAGGCGATGTGGGGGTCGCATACCACAAATTAGTAACTGTCAGTTTATGTTATGTCTCCGCTGTACTTAGTGTGAACGAAGCGCGGCGGAGCGTTTACGCGGGGCTGAGCGCGGCGGCCAGCACCCGGCGGGCGGGGCAGGCAATCGGTTATGCTTGCGATGAACGTAAGTAACGGGGCCCGTGTTCATAAGCACGTGTTCATAGGCAACCACACTCTGAGGAGCCGGCGTGGCCGAAGCCGCAGATCTGCCGCGGGTAGCGGACGAGGCGATAGACGCGCTGGTCGAAGTCCTTGACCTGGTCCGGTTCGGTACCGCGACGACGCGGCCGGAGCTGATCCGCCACTCGGGGCTCGGCCGGACCGTCGTCGTCCAGCGCGTCGGCCAGCTGATCGAGTCGGGCCTGCTGAGCGAGGGCAAGCACGCACCCTCGACGGGCGGCCGGCCCGCCCGGGTGCTCACCTTTAGGGCCGAGGCGGGCAGCATCCTCGCCGTGGAACTCGGCGCCACCAGCCTCGCCGCGGGCATCGCCGACCTGACGGGCAGGCTGACGTCCTCGTATGAGGAGCCATGCGACATCGCCGCCGGCCCGGAGGCGGTGCTCGGCCGGGCCGAGCAGCTGCTCGATGACCTGCTGGCCGCCCGCCCCGCAGGAGAACCGCCGGTCTGGGGGGTCGGGATCGGCCTTCCCGGGCCCGTTGAGTACGCCTACGGCAGGCCCATCGCGCCGCCCATCATGCCCGGCTGGGACGGCTATCCGGTCAGGGACCGGCTCTCCCGGCGCTATGACGTGCCGGTGTGGGTCGACAACGACGTGAACCTCATGGCCCTGGGGGAACTGCGGCTCGGCCTGGCCAGGGGCGAGCGGGACGTCATCTACGTCAAGATCGGCACCGGCATCGGCGCCGGCCTCATCTCCGGCGGCCGCATGCACCGCGGCGCCCAGGGCGCCGCCGGCGACGTGGGACACATCGCGGTCGTCGACGACGCGTCCGTCACCTGCCGCTGCGGCAACACCGGGTGCCTGGAAGCCGTCGCGGGCGGCGCCGCCCTTGGCGGTCTTGCCACCGAGGCGGCCAGGGACGGCCGTAGCCCGTTCCTGGCCAAGCGGCTCGCGGAGGCGGGCATCGGCCCCCTGGAAGCGAGGGACCTGGGGGCCGCGGCGATGCACGGGGACGCGCTCGCGGTCGAGATCTTCGGCCGGACGGGCCGCCACGTTGGCGGGATGCTGGCCACGATGGTGAACTTCTACAACCCCTCGCTGGTCATTATCGGCGGCGGCGTCGCCTCGGTCGGTGACCTTCTCCTGGCGTCAATCCGCGAGACCGTCTACCGGCGGTCGCTGCCGCTCGCCACCCGGGACCTGCGCATCGCCCGCTCGCCCCTGGCCGACCGGGCCGGCCTGCACGGGGCCGCCTTCGCCGTCATCGACGAGCTTTTCTCCCGGCAGCGGCTGCCGCTCTGGATCAGCCACGGCTCCCCGGCGCGCAACCCGAAGATCGCCGAGGACGTGACGAGCGCCGCGGAGGCGCCGCGCGGGTCGCTGGCCTCCGCCTGACGCTCAGCCCTGGGGACCTGGTAGGCGGAGACCTCTAATCCGCGGGGTCCACGTGGAGGAGAACCAGCGCCAGGCCGCCTCTTGACAGGCCATACCCCTCCAATCACGATAGTGCAAACGGTTGCAATATTGGAGGGCATTGCGGGCCCTGCGATAGACATCGCGCGTAATGGAGGCTGAATCCTTATGCCGCGACATCCTGACCGCCAGCTCGAACGGCTGTCCCAGCCCGTCGCGGCCCGGCTGCTGGCCGCGAGCGGCACGGCGGTCATCGCCTCGGGTAGCGTCGAGCAGCATGGCGGCCACCTGCCGCTGGGCACCGACGCCTTCGCCGCGCTGTCCATCGCGGAGCGGGTCGCGTTCCGCCTCGATACGGTGGTCGCTCCACTCGGCCCGATCGGTGTGGCTCCCTACCACGGCAACGGCGTAAGTACCGCCACCGCGTGGGCGGACCGGTGACCGGGGCGGCGGCCGCGGAGCAGCCAACCGCCGGACAGCCGGCCACGGAAAGGCTTGCCGGGCAGCAGATGGACGCCGCGGTGCTGCTCGACTTCGGGAAACTCACGCTCCAGCGGGTTCCCGTCCCGCGGCCGGGTTCGGGCGAGGTGCTGTGTCGCGTGCTCGCCTGCGGCCTTTGCGGCACCGACCTGAAGATCGTGGCCGGCCACTACCGCGGCACCTGGCCGCCCGCGCTGCCGTTCATCATCGGGCACGAATGGTCCGGCGAGATAGCCGCGCTAGGCCCGGGCACCAAGGGCAGCGGGCTTGCGGTGGGAGACCGGGTGGTGGCCGAGAACCACACGGGCTGCGGTGGGTGCCCAATGTGCCGGGCTGGCCGGTACAACCTTTGCGAGCGGGTCCGCGAACCGGGATTCAAGCTCTACGGCCACACGGCACCCGGTGCGCTCGCTGAGTACGCGGTCCGGCCCGCCATAGCCCTGCATAAAATCCCGTCGCAGGTCAGCGACGTGGCGGCGGCCCTCGTCAACCAGGGGGCGCTCACAGTGCACGCGGCCAGGCGGGCGGGCCTGGGACCGGGCGCCTCCGTGGCGGTGTTCGGGCCCGGGCTGCTGGGACTTCTCATGCTTCAGGTGGCACGGGCGGCCGGCGCGACCCAGGTGATCACAGTCGGCCGCGGCAAGCGGCTGATCGCCGCGCGCGAACTTGGCAGTACGGACGTGGCGGACTACAGCGCAGGCGACCCGGTGACCGCAATCCGCTCCGCCACGGGCGGCCGCGGCGTGGATTACGTGTTCGACTGCTCGGGGAACCCGTCTGTGCTGGGGCAGGCGATGCGCGCAGCACGCCGTGGCGGGACCGTCGCGGTCCTCGGGCTCGCCGGCGGGCGCACCGCCGAGGTGCCCGCCGACCCGCTGGTGCTCGACGAGCTAAACCTGCTCGGCGTGCGCTCGAGTCCCAACGCCTATCCGGCCATGATCGAGCTGCTCGCCTCCGGTGTGGTGCGGACCGGGCCGCTGACGGGGCATCTCTACCCGCTCGGGGATGTCGCGGCCGCTTTCAGCGCGCTGGAGAGGCGGGAAGCGATCCGGCCGATCATCACCATGGGGCATCGGGAGGATGCCAGCTGACCGCCGCTCGCCTGCAGTTCGCGTCCGTGCTCGATGCAGAACAGCTCTTCATGTCGCCCCGGGTGCACCTCGAATCACTTGACGACGCAGCCGCAGCCGCAATCACCAAAGGCGGGCGGCAGGCGCCTGTCGCGAGCCATTGACACCCTTTTTCTTCTACCGTAACGTAAATGCAAACGTTTGTGTAATGCGTAGTTCATATCATCAAAACATGGCGCGCAGGGACCTGTAAGACCCTGGTCGGCGCTCAGGGTCGAGTGTTCGGCACTGGCGGATCAACCGGTGCTAGCCCGGCATGCCACGCGGCTCCTGCCGGAAATGCGGGCCTGTGCGGACGGCGACCGGAAGTTACCGTCGGCAGAAGGCTGAGCCCCGGTCGGCAGTCGGTAGCGCAGGGTCGCCACGGGCACGTTGATCGCCGCCCGGGATTACGCGCACTAGCGACCTCATCTTTATCAATCTGCATTTCCTCTCTTCGCTTTAGCATCATTATCGAAAATTCGCGAAGACCGGACCTGGAATCCAGCTTTCAGGCTGTCATTGTCGGGAGCGTGCGCTGAGATGCGGCAGCGGTGGCCAGTCTGGCCAGCCGCCCGAATCAGGAGGTTGATCAATGCCATGAAAATCCGTAGGTGGGCCGACGCGCGACGCGGAAGACGCGCCACTGGAATGTGGCTGGCGGGAGCGGCGGTAGTCGCCCTGGCGGCCGCCGGGTGCGGATCGGGTTCGCCGTCGAACTCGTCGAACTCGTCCAGCCCAGTCACGGTCGGCATCTCGGTGTCGCTCTCTGGCGACTTCTCGGGCGACGGCCTGGCCACCAAACAGGGCTACGAGACCTGGGCGGCATTCCAGAACGCGCACGGCGGGATTCTCGGCCGTAAGGTCACCCTGGACTTCCTGTCTGACGGCTCGAGCCCCACCCAGGTAGTCACCAACTACCAGAAGCTCATCACCGTCGACCACGTGGATTTCGTGGCCGGCCCCTACTCGACGCTGCTCACCAAGCCCGCCTCGGTGATCGCCAACCGGTACGGCTACGTGATGATCGAGGGCATCGGCGGCGGCCCGTCGGTATTCCAGCAGGGCTTGCGTAACGTCTTCGACGTGAGCGCCTCGGCCACGTACCAGCTGATCACCTTCGCCAAGTGGCTGGCCGCGACCCACAAGCCGGTGAGCGTCGCTTACGCGTCGATGACCGACCCCTTCCTGCAGCCAATGCTCGACGGGGCGCGCGCCTACCTCACCTCCCACGGGTTCCCCACCGCGGTGTACAAGCTGTACCCGCTGGAGACGACGGACTTCACGCCGATCGCGTCCGCGATCGCGGCGACCAAGGCGCAGGTGGTCGTCCTCGGCACCATGCCGCCGGACGGGTATGCCTTCATCCAGGACTTCATCCAGGACAAGTACAGCCCGCAGGTCCTGATCGAGGCCTCGGGGCCAGACCAGGGCTCGTCGTTCGTCAAGGCCGTCGGCTCCACGAACACGGGCGGCATCATGGTCCCGAACACCTGGTTCCCGGGTTCCACGTATTACCAGAACACCGCGATGGTGAGCCTCTACCTCAAGATGTTCGGCGGCACTGCGAACAACATCAGCGCCGACGTGGCGGAAGCCTTTGCCACCGGCCAGGTGCTGACGCAGGCGGTCGACCACGTCAAGAGCACGAGCAACTCCGCCCTCGAGGTGTACCTGCATTCCGGCGTCACCTTCCAGAGCGCCCAGGGCCCGGTCAAGTTCGCTTCAGACGGTGAGAACGAGTCCGCGACGCCGTTCGTGTTCCAGTGGCAGAACGGGACCCTGCAGGACATCCTGCCAACGGGGGTGGCCAGCCCGAAGCCGGTCCTCGCCGTCAAGCCTGCATGGGGCGCGGGGGCCTGACCGGCGGCGCGCCCGTGTCCGGATCGGACACGGGCGCGTCCGCTCAGAAGCCGGCACATCCGCTCCGGAGCCACGCTCGTTCATTCCGGAGGAATAAGCAAGCAAAAGGGCAGGGAGCGCAGCGATGGTGATTCTCCAGGCCATCATCGATGGGATACTGGTTGGAGGGTTCTATGCGCTGATGGCCTGCGGCCTGACGCTGGTATTCGGCGTAATGGATATCGTCAACTTCGCCCAGGGAATTCTCGTCGTCCTAGGGGCTTACCTAAGCTACGCTCTCTATTCACACCTGAGAATAGATCCGTTCCTCAGCCTGCCGATAACGATTCCGGTGATGTTTCTCATCGGTGTCGCGGTGTACTGGACGATGATCAAGCCGATCAAGCAGGACCGCGTCATCATGTCCCTGCTGACGATGTTCGCCGTGGGCACGATAATCGAGGGAGTACTTGACCTAATCTTCACCAGCAACCTGGTGCAGATCCAGACCTCCTACGAGACCTCCTCGGTCAGGCTCGGCTCGCTGATCTTCCCGAACGTCTACCTCTACGCGTTCGCGATGAGCGCAGTGCTGCTTGGGGGCCTGTACTTCCTGCTTTACCGGACCAGGTTCGGGCGCAGCCTGCGCGCGTCAACGCAGAACACGACCGCGGCCCGGCTCGTCGGGATCAACACCGACTGGGTCGCCGCGTTCACGCTCGGCATCGGCGTAGGCCTAGCGGCCGCGGGGGGGATGGTGTTCGGCCTCACCACCTCCTTTGACGCGGCGAGTTCCTACGACCTCATCTCCCGGCTGCTGGCCATCGTCATCTTCGGCGGCTTCGGCAGCCTCAGCGGCGCGCTGATCGCGTCCGTCCTCATGCTGGTCATCGAGGACGTGGTGGCGGTGGTCTGGTCGCCGACCTGGGGCCAGACCACCTTCTACATCGTGCTTGTCATTATCTTGCTGCTGCGGCCGCAAGGACTGCTCGGGAGGAAGGCGGTGCGTGCCCAGTGACCGCCACCGACGCTACGGCGGTAGGGGTTGCCGCGCCCGAGCACATACCCTACGAGCTGCCAAAGCCGGCCCGCTGGGGCGGCACGGCGGTGGTGCTGGCCGCGCTTGCCCTGTTCCCGCTGGTCTTCACGAACCCGGCGGTGACCTCGATCGGCGTCTTCACGATGATCTACCTGGTCGCCGCCTGCGGCTGGAACATCTTCTCGGGGTATTCGGGCTACATCTCGATCGGGCACGCGGCCTACTACGGCATCGGGCAGTACACCGTGGCGCTGGTGGCCATGCACCTTAGGGTGCCGGCGGGCTGGGACACCTTCGCCCTGCTCCCGCTGGCCGGCGTGGTGTCCGCCGTTCTCGGCGTGCCGATCGGGTTCCTGCTGTTGCGGGTCCGCAAGCACACGTTCATCGTTCTCACCATCGCGGTCATGTTCATCCTGCAGTTGCTGGCGTTCAACCTGACCTCCTGGACGAACGGGTCGGCTGGCCTGGAGATGCCCATCGCCACCTGGCAGGGCTCCTACTTCAACGAGCCCTTCTACTACGTGGGGCTGGCCGGCGCCGTGGTGGCGTGCGCGGTGTCGTGGTTCGTGCGCCGGTCCAAGTTCGGGCTAGGGCTGCTGTCGATCAGGGACGACGAGGACCGCGCACGCGGCCTCGGCATCCATGCCACCAGGACCAAGCTGATCGGCTACGTGATCTCGGCGTTCTTTGTCGGCATCGCGGGCGGGCTGTACGCGCCGTTCATCGGGTCGGTCTATCCGCAGTTCGGCTTCGACCCGAACTTTGACTTGGCGGTCGCGGTGCTCGTCTTCGTCGGGGGCATCGGCACCCTGGCCTGCCCCGTCATCGGCGCGCTGCTGCTTATCCCGCTACAGCAGTACTTCTACCTTCAGTTCGGCAACGCCAACCTCTTCCTTATCGCCTACGGCGTGCTGTTTGTGCTCATCCTGCGGCTGCTGCCGGGCGGCATAGCCCCGAGCATCATCCGGCTGTGGCGCTGGTTCCTGGTGAACAGGCGCCGCGCCGCGGCTGGGGCGGGCCCGCCGGGTGGCGTCCCGGCGCCGGCCACGACTCCGGCCGGCGGCCGGCTGCCGGGGCAGAGCTGCCCGGACGAGCCGGACGGAAGGAGACCGGGCCATGAGCATCCTGGACGTGACGGACATCAGCAAGTCCTATGGCGGGATCCGGGCGCTGGCCGGGTGCACGATGGCCTTCGAGGAAGGGGCGATCAACGGCCTGATAGGCCCGAATGGCTCGGGCAAGACCACCCTGTTCAACGTGATCAGCGGCTACGAGAGGGCCGACGCGGGCCGGGTGACCTTCCGCGGGACGGACGTCACTAGCGCCAGGCCGGAGACCGTCTTCGAGATGGGCCTCGGGCGGACGTTCCAGATCACGCGCATCTTCCCGCGGCTAACGGTGATGGAGAACCTGCATGTCGCGTCGCAGCGGCAAGGCATCCTGGGGCAGGTCCGGGGCTGGAACTCCCCGGCCGAGCGCGAGCGCGCGACGGAGGTGCTGGATTTCGTCGGGCTCACCCGGCTGGCGTACGAGCCGGCCGGCGGCCTGTCCTACGGGCAGCAGAAGTTGCTGGAGTTCGCCTTCATCGTGGTCGCCAAGCCCTCGGTCATCCTGCTCGACGAGCCGGCCGGCGGCGTTAACCCGACCCTGCTTCGCGGCCTGGCCGATCGCATCCGTGCGCTGAACTCCGAGGGCGTCACGTTCGTGATCGTCGAGCATGACATGTCGTTCGTGATGGGCCTGTGTGACCGGGTGCTGGTCATGCACCAGGGGTGCACTCTCACCGCTGGCGCCCCCGAGGAAGTTCGCTCCAACCCCGACGTCCTGGAGGCATATCTCGGCGCCCACCCGAAGGGTACTCGCTGACATGCTGACCATCTCAGGCCTCTTCGCCGGTTACGGTGGCGGCGACGTGCTGCGCGACGTGAACCTCACCGTGGCGGAGGGCTCGATCACGTGCCTGGTCGGCCCCAACGGCGCCGGGAAGTCGACGCTGCTCAAGGTGGTGAGCGGGCTGCTGCGCCCGCGCGCCGGATCGGTGACCTTCCGCGGTCAGGAGATCGGCGGGGCACCACCGCGCCGCATCCTGGAGGCGGGCGTCGTGCAGATCATGCAGTCGCGCAATCTCTTCCCCGAGCTCACCGTGCGGGAGAACGTGGAACTCGGGGGCTTCCTGCTGCGCGACGCCGACGAGGTGCGCAAGCGGATCACGGCGCTCGCTGAGCACTTCCCGATCGTGGCCGAGCGGTCCCGTGAGCGGGCAGGGCAGTTGTCCGGCGGGCAGCAGCGAATGGTCGAGTTCGCTCGGGCTCTCATGCTCGACCCGGCGCTGGTCGTGCTCGATGAGCCCTCCATGGGCCTGGAGCCGCGGGCAGCCAGCCTGATATACGACACCATCCAGCAAATGCGGGACAACGGCCGGACCATCCTGCTCGTGGAGCAGAACGTCCGGGCCGGCCTGGAGATGGCCAGCCACGGCGTGGTCATGGAGGCCGGGCGGGTCAGGCTGGAGGGCACGGGCTCGGAGATCCTCGCCAACCCGCAGATGCGCGCGCTCTACCTGGGCGGGACGATCGAAGAGGGGGAAGGAGCCGACGACGGGGACAGCGGCGGAACGCGGCCGGTGAGCGGCGCGAAGTCGTCGTGAAGGATGGTGGCGGACTGGCTGGCGCAGGCCATCTGAAGACCGGAAGGAACCTCGGCTGATGGGCACGCGGGTACCGGCCGCCAGCGCCGCAGGCCTGAGGCTGCTGGCCCACCACGACCTCGGCGGCCACGGCGACGGCATGCAGGTGATACGCCGCGGCGACGCGCTGTACGTGGGGCACACGGGAACGACGGGCACAGGGACCTCGGTGCTGGATATCGCCGACCCGGCCCGCCCCGTCCTTGTCACGCAGTGGCCCGCGCCGCCGCGCTCGCACACCCACAAGGTCCAGGTGGCAGACGGGCTGCTGCTCGTCAACCACGAAAAGTTCCCGTACCGGGCCATCATGTCCGGGCCGTTCTCGGCGGGCCTGGCGGTCTACGATCTAGCAGACCCACTGCGCCCGCGCCGGGCCGGGTTCTGGCCGAGCGGCGGGCGCGGCGTGCACCGCGTAGTTTGGACTGGCCGCAGGTACGCGCACATGTCCGCCACCCCCGAGGGCTTCCGCGACCGCATCTGGGTGGTGGTCGACATGACCGACCCCGCCCGGCCCGCCGAGGCCGCTCGGTGGTGGTGGCCGGGCCAGCGGCGGGACGAGCAGCCGGACTGGCCGTCCCGGGAGCGCTACGCCGCGCATCACGCGCTGATCGCCGGGGACCGGGCCTACGTTGGGTACGACGACGCAGGGATGGTCATCCTCGACGTGCCGGACCTGACCAGGCCACGCCTGGCCGGGCGCCTGGCCTGGGGCGGCGGGTCGACGCATACCTGCCTGCCGCTCCCGGGCCGGGACCTGGTGGTCGCCACCGATGAGCAGGTCACTGACGGCCCCTGGGCACCCCGGCGGTGCGTCCGGGTGATCAGCGTGGCCGGCGGCTCGCCACGAGTGCTGGCCACCTGCCCACACCCGGACGGGTTCGACGACCTGCCGTTCCGGTTCGGCGCCCACAACCTGCACGAGAACCAGGCCGACTCCTACCGTAGCGAGCGGATTGTGTTCGCCACCTACTTCAGCGCGGGGGTGCGGGTCTACGACCTGGCCGACCCGGCCCAGCCGGAGGAGGTTGCGCACTGGGTGCCTGAGCCGCCCCCAGGCCAGCCGGTACCACAGATCAACGACCTGTTCGTGGACGATGGCGGCCTGGTGTGGGTCACCGACCGAATCGGCGGAGGCCTTTACGTCCTGCAGCCCGAGCCGCCGCTCGCCGCGCTCATGGCCGAGGCTCGACTGGCGCAGTAGGGCGCCAGAACTGTGTCTATCGCCGAGCCGGCTCCGTAAGCCAAGAAACTACCGGGGAGCGCCGATCCGTTCCTGCCGCTCCTGGTGGCAGTCCCGCGGATCGCGATTATGGCTCTGGGGGCGAGACTCGAACTCGCAACCTACCGGTTAACAGCCGGTGGCTCTGCCGATTGAGCTACCCCAGATTGACCGTCAACACGACGGGCCGGTAGACCGAGCCCGTTGCCGTGCTGCGCATAAGACTAGCGCATGTTGGGGCGTGCGCGCGGCATCCGGCGCCGCGCGGCGCGCAGCCCCCAGGGATAACCGGGGCCAGGGTGGGTAGTCTCCGCCAACGAAGGACAGATAGCCTGGAAGAGCCGACGCAACGCAGGCGTTGGCCAGCCGGAACGTATGCGGCGTCGTGGTTTCGGGCTGGGGACGGCCATCGGCGCCACGCACTGGAGAAAAAGGGGACCAGATGCGATACAAGGCAGTTTTCATCGCGGGCGTCGCAGTTGGCTTCGTCGCCGGCTCCCGGGCGGGTCGCGGCGCTTACGACAAGATGGTGGGCTACGGCCAGCAGATCGCCGCGCACCCGAAGGTGCAGCAGGCGACCAGCACCGCCCAGGCCAAGGCCACCGAGATGGCGAAGTCGGCGGCGGCCAAGGCGCCGGACTACGCCAAGAACGCGGCGTCGAGCGCGGCCAAGACCGCGCAGGCGCAGGCCGCTCAGGTGCCGAAGTACGTGTCGAGCGCGCGGCAGGCGGCGGCGAGCAAGCTGCCGGGACGCTCCGGCGGCGCAACGGACACCAACCCGGTTGTCCAAGACAACGTGGACGCGGACGGCAACCTCATCTACCCGGCCGAGGGCTCGCCGTCCCAGGTAAACGGCGTCCGCTCGCACTACACCCCGGACACGCCCTGAGGTTATCGCGCCAATAAATCGGCCCCTGACCGGCGCCATTGCCGGTCAGGGGCCGAATCCTGAGTGAAGCTCAGTCCAGGTACTCGCGCAGCAGCAGGGCGCGCGACGGGTGGCGGAGCTTGGCCAGGGTCTTGGACTCGATCTGCCTTATCCGCTCACGGGTCACGCCGAACTCCCGGCCGACCTCTTCCAGCGTCCGCGGGTGCCCGTCGGACAGCCCGAAGCGCAGCTGGATGATTCGCTGCTCCCGTTCCGACAGCTCGCACAGCACGCGGTCGAGCTGATCCTGGAGCATGATGAACGCCGCCGCCTCGATCGGCACCACGGCGTCCGCGTCCTCGATGAAGTCGCCGAGGTCGGACTCCTCCTCGCCGATCGGCGACTGCAGCGAGACCGGCTCCTGGGCGATCCGCTGGATCTCCGCGATCCGTTCCGGCTCCACGCCCATCTCGGCGGCAAGCTCGTCCACGGTCGCCTCGCGGCCGAGTTCCTGGTGGAGTTGCCGCTGCACCCGGGCGAGCTTGTTGATCGTCTCGACCATGTGCACCGGCACCCGGATGGTCCGGGCCTGGTCGGCGATCGCCCGCGTGATCGCCTGGCGGATCCACCAGGTGGCGTACGTGGAGAACTTGTACCCGCGGGTGTAGTCGAACTTCTCGACCGCGCGGATCAGCCCCAGGTTCCCTTCCTGGATCAGGTCAAGGAAGACCAGCCCCCGGCCGATGTACCGCTTGGCGATCGACACGACGAGCCGCAGGTTCGCCTCGATCAGCCGCTGCTTGCCGCGGACGCCGTCGGCCGCCAGCCACTCCAGGTCGGACCGGTCGCCGGCGGAGAGGGTGAACCCGCTGTTCATCTTCTCCTCGGCGTACAAGCCCGCCTCGATCGACTTGGCCAGCTCGACCTCGTCCTCCGCTGTGAGCAGCGGCACTCGGCCGATCTCGCGCAGGTATATCCGCACCAGGTCACTTGTCCCGGCGCGGCGCGCGGTCTCGGCATCGGTATCGGGAAGTTTGGTATCAGGTTCCTCTTCGACCTGAGTGTCGAGAACTTCAATGCCCTCGTCGGCGAGCACCCGCACTACCCCGTCTAGTGCGTCCCCGGTTAGCTCGGCCCGGTCGATTGCCGTGGTGACGTCCCCCATCGTCACGAATCCACGTGAGCGCCCGAGCGCCACGAGGTCCGTCAACTGCGCTGTAAGCGATGATCCGCTCGTTACTACGGTGAGGCTCACCCGACCAGTGTGCCCCCCGTCACCCCCGTTCCGGGGGACCCAATTTTATTACTCTGACCAGAGGTTTAACCTGCACGCAATCTGTGTAAGAACATCCGGCAATGTATGTCGGGTAAGGAATCTAAGCTCCCGGTCGCCCGGTCGAGCAGCCACTTGCGGCGCTGTTCGAACGCGACCAGGTCGCCGAACATGCGGCCGTAAGCGGCCTGGTCCTCCTCCGGGTTCATGCGCTGCAGCTTGGCCTTGATCGCGGCGATCTCCCGGCCAACCGACAGCTCGCCGACCCGGGCGAGGATGACGTCGGCGTACTTCTCGTCGGGCTCCCCCGCCACCTGCAGCGGCTCCGCGACCAGCTCGGTCACGAACGCGCGGGCCCGGTCGTCCGGCGCCGCCTCGAGGAGCGCGGCCGCCCAGTCCCGGGCCCGGCCCGCGGTGCCCACCCCGCCGCAGCTGGCGATCAGCCCGAACACGGCGGCGTGGGCGGGCACGCTGAACGCCGCCGGGCCGAGCGCGTCGAACTCGGGCCCGGTCAGCCCGGGCCACTGCACGGCCAGCTTCAGCGCCTCCCGCTCGACCCGGAGCACGGGGTCGGCGCGGTCGTACGGCTGCGCTTGCTTCTGGCCGCCCTGCCCCTGGCTCCCCGGTCCCTGGCTAGCGCCGCCGCGCCGCTGGCCGTCGGCCGCCGCTGCCCTCGCGTCGGCCCCGGAACGAGCGGGGGTGCCTCGCGCCGCCTTCATGGCCCCGGCGGCGCGGCGGACCCGGTCGAGGATGTACCGCTCGTCGCTGAACCCGATCCAGCGGTCGAGGTCGACGGCGTACCGCTTCCACTTCGACTGGTCCTTGATCCGGACGATGATCGGCGCGGCCTCGTCGATCGCGGCGAACTGCCCCTCGCGCGTGTCCAGGTCATGCTTGGCGAGCACCGACCTGATCGCGAACTCGAACAGCGGCACCCGGCGCGCCACGAGGTCGCGGACGGCGGCCTCGCCGTGCTTCAGCCGCAGGTCGCACGGGTCGAGGCCCTCCGGCTGGACGGCGACGAACGTCTGCGTGACGAACTTCTCCTCGAGGCTGAACGCCCGCAGTGCCGCCTTCTGGCCGGCCGCGTCGCCGTCGAACGTGAAGATCACCTCGCCGGCGGACCCGTCGGTGTCCATGATCAGCCTTCTGAGGATCTTGACGTGATCCTCGCCGAAGGACGTGCCGCTGGTCGCGACCGCCGTCGGCACCCCGGACAGGTGGCAGGCCATCACGTCGGTGTAGCCCTCGACGATCACCGCCTGGCGCCGCTTGGCGATCTCTCGCTTGGCCAGGTCGGCGCCGTAGAGCACGTGGCCCTTCTTGAAGATCTGCGTCTCCGGCGTGTTCAGGTACTTGGGGTCGTCGTCCGGGTTGAGCTTGCGCGCGCCGAACGCGATCGTCTCCCCGGTCAGGTCCCTGATCGGCCACATCAGGCGGCCACGGAACATGTCAATGAGGCCGCCGCGGCTCGTCCGGCGGGCTAGGCCGGCCTTGACCAGCTCGTCCTCGGTGAAGCCGCGGGCCCGCAGCAGCTTGGTCAGCTCGTCCCACGCCGCCGGGGAGTAGCCGACGCCGAACTGGTCGGCGTCCTCAAGACGGAAGCCCCGCTCCGCCAGGAAGGCGCGGGCGGGGGCACCCGAGTCATGCCGCAGCCGTTCGGAATAAAAGTCTTGCGCTTGCCTGTGCGCCTCGATCAGCCGCCTGCGCTGGCCGGTTTCCTGGCCGGGGACGTAGCCGCCCGCCTCGTAGCGGAGCTCGATGCCCGAGCGGGCGGCGAGGCGCTCGACCGCCTCGCCGAACTGGAGGCTCTCCAGCTTCATGATGAACTTGATGACGTCGCCGCCCTCGCCGCAGGAGAAGCAGTGGTACAGCTCCTTGCCCGGCGTGACGTTGAACGAGGGGGTGCGCTCGTCGTGGAAGGGGCACAGGCCCTTCAGGTGGCCGCCCCCCGCGGGCCTGAGCTGGAGGTACTCGCCCACGACGTCGGCGATCGGCGAACGTTCGCGTACGGCGGCGATGTCTTCCTGGCGAATGCGACCCGGCATGATTGCGAGTGTATTTCTTGTATCGCTGCTTCTGTGTTCGATACGGCCGTGTCGCCCGCTCCGTCTCGCCTCCCGTCGCCGTCCTGTGACCACCAGCGGTAACTGTCATACCCCAGGGATACCTGTCACCATGATCGCTCACCGCCCGCGGCTGCTGCTGAGCCTGCTCACAATAGTTGGCACCTACTCACATAGTTGGCACCAAGATCACGAACTGCGATCGGCGAGGGCGGATCGCCGATCGCAAAGCACATGGTGTCACCGGAGTCGTGCGCGGCGAGACTTCCTAGTTGAGCTGCGGCCGCCGATCAGCATCTCCAGGAAGAGGAACGCTCGACTGCCCGCGAAAACGACAAGATCACGTCCAAGAATCACAGCGGAACGACGAGCCCGCGCCGGGGCCGCCGCTCGGGCATCACGACACCGCGGGCAGCAGCCGGGCCAGGTACTTAACCACTAGGCGAGTCGTGGCCGAGGAGCAGCTGGAACGCGTCGATTAGCCGCTCGAGGGCCCGATCGGGAACGTCAGATCCTGGCCGCATGAGCTGGAGCAGCTCCAGGCCAGTGATCGCGGCGAACGCCAGCGGAACGAGCGTGTCCGCATCCCGGCGATCACCGAGTACGGCACCGATGACTCGCTCCCAGCCGACCGTGGCACGATCGAGAAAGCCAGGAAGCCGACCTGGTTCGCGGCTGGCCAGCAGCACCAGCTCAAGCCAGAGCCGCATGACATGGCTAGCTCCGTGCTCCTTGGTGGTCGCCCAGTAGCGCCGAACCAGGTCCGGCATGCTCAGATCAGGCCGCTGGATCAGCTCCGCGAACTCGGCCTGCAGTGTGGTCTCGACGTGCTCGGCGACCGCGGCGAGCACGTCCTCCCTTGTGCCGAAGTGGTAGGTCAACGTGTAGGTGCTGAAGCCAAGGGCCTGGGCGAGCTGGGCCAGGCTCATCGCCTCGATACCCCGCTCGGCCAGCACCAACACTGCCGCGTCGAGGATCTCCTCGCGCCGCCCGGGTAGCGGGGGCCGTCCGCGCTTCGCCATTGACACATTTTACATCATGAACGTTATGATAATTCGATGCTCAGCAACCTCTGGATGGATGGGGCCGACCTCTCCCGACGTGCTCCACTGGCCGGCGGCGCCTTCAGCGCCGCCGACGGCGACGCCGAGGATGTTGACGTGGCGATCGTCGGCGCCGGTTTCACTGGGCTGTGGACCGCCTATTACCTGCTGCGACTCGCCCCTGGGCTCCGTGTACTGGTGCTCGAGGCCGAGCACGCGGGGTACGGCGCCTCCGGGCGAAATGGCGGATGGTGTTCCGCCGAGCTGCCAGCCAGCCTGACCACTCTGGCCCGGCGACACGGCCGCCAGGCTGCGCTGACCATGCACCGCGCCGCGCGTGACACTCTCGACGAGATCGAGAAGGTCATACTCGATGAGGCCATCGACTGCGGTTGGAGCCGTGACGGGTCGTTGCGGCTGGCCCGCAACGACGCTCAGCTCGCCCGGCTCGATGCCGCGCTTGCCGAGGATCGGGAGTTCGGGATCGAGGACGGCTGGCGGAAGATCGCGACGGACGGCTTGGCAATACCGCGGCTGCGGGCGGCGGCGTTCACGCCGCATTGCGCCGCTATCCAGCCTGGCCTGCTGGTCCGCGGGCTCGCGGACGCGGTCGTCAGGCGCGGCGGGCGGATCGCCGAGGGCACCAGGGTCGCGGCGATCCTGCCACGGCTGGTTCGCACCGATCATGGCACGGTGCGGGCGGGAACCGTGGTGCGCGCCACCGAGGCCTATACGCGCTCACTGAGTGGCCAGCAAAGACGAATCGCCGCGCTCCATTCGCATGTGGTCGCCACCGAGCCGGTTCCGGCTGCGACATGGCGAGAGATCGGCTGGCCCGGACGTGCCACCGGGCTTGAGCTCCGCATCCTGTTCCCGTATCTGCAGCGGACAGCCGACGACAGGCTGGTCATTGGAGGCCGCTCAATCGGGTACCGGTTCGGCTCGGAACCCGGTCCAGCAGATCCGCGTGTGTGGCAGACCCTGCGCGCCACGATCGGTGACCTGTTCCCCGCGCTCGCCGAGGCCGACATCACCCACCGCTGGAGTGGTGTACTCGGTGCCTATCGCGACTTCGAGTCGCGGGTCAGCCATGACCGGGAGACCGGACTCGCCGAGGCCGGGGGCTACGTGGGCGACGGCGTCGCGCTCGCCAACCTGGCGGGCCGTACTCTCGCCGCGCTGATCACCGGCACCGACCGGCCCGAGGCATCGCTGTGCTGGGTACGGGCACGTCCGGCCAGGCGCTGGGAGCCCGAGCCCCTGCGGTTCCTGGGAATCCGGGCACTGGCTCGGCTGGCGCGTTCGGCGGACGAGCGCGAACGCCGCACTGGTCACAAGGCCGGCCTGCGTGGCAAGATCGTCGCCGCGGTCCTGTCATGAACGACCTCGCCGCGGAGAAGGCGAAGCTGCGCAAGAGTTTCGGACGCCGGGACATCTTTTTCTTGCTCGTGTGCACGCTGGTCGGCGTGGACGGGCTGGGCGCGCTGGCCACGAAGGGCGGTGCGGCGTTCACCTGGATGATCGGGTCGGTGCTGCTGTTCGCCATCCCGTCGGCACTGCTGCTGACGGAACTCGGCACAACCTATACCGACGAGGGCGGACCCTACGTCTGGGTGAGGATGGCCTTCGGTCGCCTCCCCGCGGCGGTGAACAACTTCATGTACTGGGTCAGCAACCCGGTCTGGCTCGGCGGCACGCTTGTCGGCACTGCCGCGGGCGCGTTCATCGTCTTCTTCGGCAACGGAGCCCGCTACCCGGCGGAGGTCATGTACGGCATCGGACTGCCGTTCATCTGGGGCAGCGTGCTGCTCACCATCGCGTCGTTCAAGGTCGCACGCTGGGTGGTCGCGGTCGGCGCGATCGCCAGGTTCGCGTTGTTCGGACTGTTCACCATCGTCGTGCTGGCCTACGGGGTCAGGCACGGGTTCCACGGCCTCGGCGCAGGCAGCTTCGTTCCCACGTTCTCCGGCTTCACCGCCCTCGTCCCGTTGATCCTATTCAGCCTGGTCGGCTTCGAGCTGCCGAACACGGCGGGCGAGGAGATGCTGAACGCCGCCCGCGACGTGCCGGCCGGCATCGCGAAGTCGCTGGCCGCGACCGGCGCGCTGTACGGCCTGCCCATCCTGGGCATCCTGGTCGTGCTCCCACCGAGCCAGGCGAGCGGCCTGGCCGGCTTCCCGCAGGCCGTCAAGCAGGCGGTGAGTGTGTTCGGTGGCATGAGCACCGAGGTGGGTTGGCTGATGGGGATCCTCATCGCCACCGTGGCCTTCACGTCCGGGCTGGCCTGGATGATCGGCTCGGACCGCGCGATGGCCATCTCGTGCCTGGATGGCGCGGGTCCGCGCGGCCTTGGCGGCTTCTCCGCACGGTTCGGCACTCCCGTACGGGTCAACCTGCTGTCCGGAGTTGCCGCGACCAGCGTGTTCGTGACGACCGAACTGATCACAAGCGGCAACGTCTACAAGTTCTTCTCGGTCGCATTGAGCCTGGCGATATCCACCACGCTGATGTCGTACCTCGGCATCTTCCCGGCCGCGTGGGCGCTGCGCCGTGACCGACCAGGGGACGTGCGACCGTTCCGCGCCCCGTTGCTGCGGCTGGCCACGATCGTTTCGGTTGCTCTCGTGGTCTTCGCCACCACCGAGACACTGTGCCCGGGGCTCGGCGGCGGCTGGTTCGACGCCCAGAACCTGCCAGGACCGCAGTGGCAGCCCAGCGAGCGATGGACCTACCTGGCCGCCGCCGGAGCACCGATCGTGGTGTTCCTCCTGGCGGGCGCCTCGTTCTGGCTAGCAGGCCGCTGCGCGTATATAGACGAGCCGGTGACAGAAAGCCTGAGAACCTTTCCCTAATGCCAACTACCGCGAGAAAACGGTGCCAACAAGCGTGAGCCGAATCGCTCGGACACCGACGTCACGGTCTCTCACCGGTGTCAACTATCGTGAGGCGGCTCACGTCCGATGGCGGCGGGAATCGCTAGCCGACCGGGGTGCTGGCAGGCTCCTGCGGGAGGTCAGGCGGCAGCGGCTGCGGCTGCGGGGCCTCGGCTGGGGCGCGGCCGGTAAAGAGGATCGCCGCCATGCCGACCGCGCAGGCCGCGAGGACCAGGCCGGGCGGGCGGCCGCCGGGGGCGAAGCCTGCGATCGCCAGCCGGGTCAGCCCCACCGAGGCGACGACCAGGCCCGTCAGCAGGAGCAGCGGCGACCAGGGACCGGGGCGCCCGATCCCCGCCGGCAGCCGGACCATCGGCCGTTCAATCTGCGTAACGACGATGACCAGCAGCGCGAGCACCACGGTGAGCAGTGCCCACCACACGAGCCGCAGCGCGAACCACTCCCTCGACCCCACGTGCGGCTGCGGCAGCAGGCCGGTCCGGTAGAAGGCCACCGCGATGATGATCGCGGGCGCGAAGTGCCACAGGTACACGTTCATGACCACGGCGTTCAGCCGTTTGACCGGCCGCCACCGGCGGTCGCTCGACAGCAGCCTGGTCGCCCAGGGCTCGGCCAGCAGCACCAGTCCCACCTGAGCCGCGGCGTACGCGAGCAGCGCGATCGACGGCGGGTTGGTGTTGCCTGACCCGACCATGTCGGGCGCGAAGGACCGCGACGTCACCAGGCCGGCCAGCAGGCCGCCGCCGCCGGCGGTGAGCGCGTACAAGTGCCACCTTTTTGACGTGAGGGAGCCGTCCTGCCAGAAGAAGCCCCACTGGTGGATCGATCCCCAGACGAACAGGTAGTTGAGGTAGCCGATGACGTGCACGTGCGGGCCGGTCACGCCGACGTCCACGAGGCCGGCCGCCGCGGCCATCGCGACCGGGACCGCCAGGCCCCAGCGCCGGTGCGCGGCGGCCATGACCGGGGTCAGCGCGATCAGCACCATGTACACCGGGAGGAACCACAGCTGCAGGGCGATGAGCCAGCCCGCGTCGGTGACCTCGGTCGCGGGCGCGCCCGCGGCCCGCGCGATCATGACCGCTAGCTCCGCCACGACGACGAACACCGCCGTCGGCCACAGCAGGCGCATGGCCCGGTCGCGGACCCACCGGGTCCAGCTCTCCCCCGCCGCGTGGCGCGCCAGCCAGGACTGGACGTTGACGTACCCGCCCACGAGGAAGAACACCGGCATCACCTGGAACATCCAGGTGACCCAGCGGCCCCAGGTGATGTCGTCCAGGGCGTCCACGCCCGAGAGCTGCCCGTTCTGGTACGTGACCGAGACCAGCAGCCAGTGGCCGTACACCACGCCGCCGATCGCCAGCACCCGCAGCAGGTCGGCGTAGCGATTCCGCTTCATGTCCCGACCATCCCTCCGCGCGAAACCGCCGGTCTATAGGTTGAATTCTAAAGATCCGCGCGAGCCGGGCCGCTTAACGGGGGGCGGGCACGGGTATTCGTGGTGTGGCGGGAAGCCGTCTGGCTGGTAAACCGGGGTTTTCGCGGTGCTTTTCTAGCCCTTATTACGCTTTTCGGTGGCGTGCTCGATCACCGATCGCGGGCCGCACAACGAGGGGTATTTTTCCGGCATGGACGACGTCTTGGTCCTGTGGGACATCGACGGCACGCTGCTTAACGCCGGCGGCGTGGGGCGTGACCTGTACGACGTGGTGTTCTTGCAGCTGTTCGGGCGATCGCTGTCCGCGTACGCGCCGATGGCGGGGCGTACCGACCGGGCGATCATCCTGGAGACGCTCACGCTCGCCGGGGTGGACGAGCCCCGCCGGTACGTCGACCCGTTCATCGCGGGCCTTGGCGCGCACGCGCCGTTGATGCGGTCCGCGATGGTCTCCCGGGGCCAGGCACTGCCGGGGGCGGCTTCGGCGCTCGCCCTGGTGGGCGGGCACGCGCACCAGTCCGTGCTGACCGGCAACATCCGGCAGCTCGCGGAGGCGAAGCTCACCGCGCTCGGCCTGCGGCAGGGACTCGACCTGTGCATCGGGGCGTACGGTGACGACCACGAGGACCGCGCCCAGCTCGTCGAGGTGGCGCGTCGCCGGGCGGCCGCCGTGCACGGCGGCTCGGCGTCGCCGGCGTTCGGCGGCACGTCGACCGTGGTGATCGGGGACACGCCGCTCGACGTGGCGGCGGCGTTGTCCGCCGGCGCCCGGGCGGTGGGCGTGGCGACCGGGTCCTATTCGGCCGCCGACCTGGCCGCGGCCGGCGCGCACGCGGTGCTCCCAGCCCTGACCGACGCGTCGCTCGTGCTGGAGGCCCTGCTCGGCTAGGCCGGGTAGCGGGTGGGGCGGGGTTAGGCCTCTTGGAGGGGGATTGCGGGGTTGGAGAGGCGGGCGGGATCTAGGGGCCTAGCGGAGCGGATGAGGCCCTGAAGTTCGTCGTTGACGTCCCAGATGTTCACGTTCATGCCCGCCACGAGCCTGCCCTCCTTGAGCCAGAAGGCGATGAACTCGAGCGCGTCGGCGTCGCCGCGGTAGACGACCTGGTCGTACGTCCCGAGGGACGGCAGGCCGGCGCACTCCATGCCGAGGTCGTACTGGTCGCTGTAGAAGTACGGCACCCGGTTGTACTCGATCTGCTGGCCGAGCATCGACACGCCCGCCGCCTTGCCGCCGTTGAGCGCGTTCGACCAGTGGTCCACGCGCACGTGGCGGCCCAGCAGCGGCAGGTACGAGCTGGCCACGTCGCCGGCGGCGAAGATGTCGGGGTCGGACGTGCGGAGCGCCGAGTCGCAGACCACCCCGTTGTTGACCTCGAGGCCGGCTGACCTGGCGAGACCGTCGTTCGGCACCGCGCCGATGCCGATGACGACCACGTCGGCGGGCAGCTCCGCGCCGGCCGTCGTCACGACCGAGCCTACCTGCGCGGACCCGGGACCAGCGGCCAGGAACTCCGCCGCCCCCTCATTGAAGCGGAACTCCACGCCGTGCGCGCGGTGCAGGTCGGCGAACTTGCCGCCGACCTCCGGTCCGAGGACCC
Source organism: uncultured Actinomycetota bacterium (assembly GCA_963767685.1). Lineage (GTDB taxonomy): Bacteria > Actinomycetota > Actinomycetes > Streptosporangiales > Streptosporangiaceae > Trebonia. The sequence continues at coordinate 1,355,286 of CAVYEZ010000018.1, read as the reverse complement.
GGTGGAGGGCGCCCGGCTGCGGCTCCAGGACCGTAACGGAAGCGCCCGCGGTGCGGGCCGCGGCGGCGGCCTCCAGGCCGATCCACCCGGAGCCGACGATCACCACGCGCGCCTCCGGGGTGAACGCGGCCCGCAGCGCCTCCGACTCCGGCAGGGTCCGCAGGTAGCGCACGTTGCCCAGGCCCGCTCCGGGGACGTCGAGGCGGCGGGCGTGCGCGCCGGTCGTGAGCAGCAGCTTGTCGTAGGCCACGGTGCCGCCGTCGAACGTCACCAGGTGCGCGGCCGGGTCGATCATCGCGACGGTGACGCCGGTGCGCAGGTCCACGTCGTGCTCGTCGTACCAGTCGGCCGAGTGGACGAAGGCCTTGTCCCGGTCTTCCTTGCCGAGCAGGTAGCCCTTGGACAGCGGCGGCCGCTCGTACGGGCGGTCCGGCTCGCTGCCGAAGAGCACCACCTCGCCGTCGAAGCCCTCGGTCCTGAGCGCCTCGGCCGCCTTCGCGCCCGCCAGCCCGCCACCCACGATCACGAACGTCGCCATTACCGCCTCCAGATCGCTTCGGTACCCGCCTGGTGCCAAACGTAACTGACACCTTACGGAGGCAGGCAACCAGCCTCCGCGAGTACCCGCGAAACCCCGTGGGCGGCGGGCAAGGCGCGGGGCACGCCAGATGCTACGCCCCGTGGCCGCGGGAATCGGTCATCGGGACAATCCACCCTTCTCCCGCCCGGGCGCGCCCGCACGCCGGACGGCAGCGTCCATCACCATGCGGCAGCAACCCCGCGCCAGCCGACGGCTCGCGCGCCAAGAAAACATGGTGGATCGCTGAGCACGCCCTGGCCTGGCCAGCGATCCACCATCTTCCCGCGGCCCGGTGGGCCCAGCGCCTGAGGGTGATTCCGGCGGGTCGCGGCGAAGGCGTGGCACCTTTCCGGGGCAGGGCGGGACCACAGCCGGGAAGCTGGAGGGGGCGGGCGGCTCGAGCGGTCAGGTCAGGCGCTTGTGCCAGGCGAGGGCGGAGGTGTCGGTGAGGGACGCGAGCTGGTCGATGATGACACGGTGCCGCTCCCGGTCGTTGGCGGCGACGTCCCAGGCGGGCTGGAAGACGGGGTCGAGGGTGGCCGGCGCGCCGCGCTCGACGGCCAGCGCCAGCTCGGTGATCACCTCGCGCTCGCGGGCCTGCTCCGCCATCGCGTCCCTGCGCGTCATCACGTAGTGCGCGGCCACCGCCTTGAGCAGCGCGCACTCAAGCAGCTGGCGACGGGGAACCGTGAGGTCGGCGGCGTAGCGGCTGAGTGGGGCGGAACCCGCCACGGCCCTGGTCCCGTCCTCGGCGGCCTGGCAGAGGCGGCCGACGAGCTCACTGGTCAGGTTCTTCGCCGCGGCGAGCGACGCGGGGCCGCCGTCGAAGCTGAACCGCCAGCAGTCCAGCCGCATGAACTCGGCGAAGACCGTCTCAAGCTCGGGTCCCGTGACGGCCCACTCCGGGGGGCAGTAATGGGCGAGGGCGACGGCGGAGACCCGCTGCCGTTCGGAATGATCGCTTAGGTTCTTCAGGGAGACAAGGCCTGCCTGCAGGCCGTCTTCCACGTCGTGCACGGAGTAGGCGACGTCGTCCGCCCAGTCCATGACCTGGGCTTCGAGGCACCGGCGGCGGCCGGGGGCGCCCGCGCGGATCCACGCGAAGGCGGCGATGTCGGACTCGTAGGCGCCGTACTTGGCCGGCAGGTGCAGGGTGACGTTCTCGAGGGCGAAGCGCGGGTCGGTCGCCGGGACGAGGGCGGGAGTCCACGGGTACTTGAGCGCGGCGTCCAGGGTGGCGCGGGTGAGGTTGAGGCCGGCCCCGGGGACCTTCGGCTCAAGGCGGGTGAGCAGGCGCAGCGACTGGGCGTTGCCCTCGAAGCCGCCGCAGGCCAGCGCGCCGCCGGGGTCTGCGAGCGCGGCCAGGGCCGACTCGCCGTTGTGCCCGAACGGCGGGTGGCCGAGGTCGTGCGCCAGGCAGGCGGCGTCGACCAGGTCGGGGTCGCAGCCGAGCGCGGCACCCAGCTCCCGGCCGATCTGCGCGCATTCGAGCGAGTGAGTCAGCCGGGTGCGCGGGAAGTCGCCGGAGCCGACCCTGACCACCTGCGTCTTCGCGGCCAGCCGGCGCAGCGCTGAGCTGTGCAGGACCCGGGCGCGGTCCCGCTGGAACCCGGTGCGGCCGACGCGCTTGGGCGGCTCGGCCACCCAGCGATCGGTATCCGCCGGACTGTAGGTCACACATCAAGTGTGACCCATGGGACCGACATTCCCCGTCGGCTACCTGGACTTCCCTGGATCGGTAGGGTCACCACGGGTGGTTGAGGGTCGCTCCCTTGGGGGTCAGGAGCTGCCCGCGCACGCCGACAGCCGGGGGTACGGGGGTCGTCCCCCGGGAGCTATCAGCCGCCGCTGGCCACCGCCGCCCGGCCCGCCTCGAGGCGGGCGATCGGTACGCGGAACGGTGAGCAGGACACGTAGTCGAGGCCCGCCTCGTGGAAGAACCAGACGGACGCGGGATCCCCGCCGTGCTCGCCGCAGATGCCGAGCTTCAGGCCCGGCCGGGTCGCCCGGCCCTCGGCGGCGGCGATCTTGATCAGGCGGCCCACGCCGTCGCGGTCGATCGTCTCGAACGGTGACACGCCGAAGACGCCCATGTCGATGTACGGGGCGAAGAACGCGCCCTCCACGTCATCGCGAGAGAAGGCCCAGGTCATCTGGGTCAGGTCGTTGGTCCCGAACGAGAAGAACTCGGCTGGCCGGGCGATCTCGCCCGCGGTCAGCGCGGCCCGCGGCACCTCGATCATGGTGCCGATCGGGATGTCCACGTGGACGCCGGTCTCTTCCTCGACGGCGCGCAGTGCCTTCTCCACGCGTTCCTTGCTGATCTCCATCTCCTGCACGGTCGCGGTCAGCGGGATCATGATCTCCGGCTTGGGCGTCCGGCCGGCCTGCACGAGCCGCGCCGCCGCGCTGGCGATCGCGTGGGCCTGCATGTCGAGCAGGCCGGGGATGACGAGCACCAGGCGGACGCCGCGCAGGCCGAGCATCGGGTTCATCTCGTGCAGCCGGCGCACCGCCTCAAGCAGCCGCTGATCCTGCTCGGTGGCCTGGTCGCCCGCGAGCGCGACCTTGACGCTGAGCTCGGTGTAGTCGGGCAGGAACTCGTGCAGCGGCGGGTCGATCAGCCTGATCGTCACCGGCACGCCGTCCATGGCCTCCAGGATCTCGGTGAAGTCGCCGCGCTGCAGCGGCTCAAGCGCATCGAGCGCGTCCTGCCGCGCCTCGGGCGTGTCGGCCAGGATCAGGTCCTCGACCAGCTGGCGGCGCTCGCCGAGGAACATGTGCTCGGTCCGCACCAGGCCGACGCCGGCCGCGCCGAACCGCCGCGCCCGCGCGCAGTCGGGGCCGTTGTCGGCGTTGGCCCGCACGCCCAGGCGGCGCGCGGCGTCCGCGTGGGTCATGATCGCGTGCACGGCGGCGACGAGCTCATCGCAGTCGGGCGCGAGCTCGCCCTCGAAGTACTGCACCACGTTGGAGGCGATCACCGGGACCTGGCCCAGGTAGACCGCGCCCGAGGTGCCGTCGACCGAGATCACGTCGCCCTCGGAGACGACCAGGCCGTCCGGCGCCGTGAACTGCTTGCCGGCCTCGTCGACCTCAAGCGACTCGGCCCCGCAGACGCAGGTCTTGCCCATGCCCCGGGCGACCACCGCCGCGTGGCTGGTCTTGCCGCCGCGCGCGGTGAGCACGCCCGCGGCCGCGATCATGCCGTGCAGGTCTTCTGGGTTGGTCTCGCGGCGGACCAGGATGACTTCCTCCCCCGCCGCGGCCCGCGCGACGGCGGTGGCCGAGTCGAAGACCGCCTTGCCGACCGCCGCCCCCGGAGAGGCGCTGATCGCCTTGGTGATCAGCGTGACGTCGCCGCTGGTGTCGAACCGCGGGAACATCAGCCGGGCCAGCTCACCGCCGGTCACCCGGGTGAGCGCCTCGTCCAGGTCGATCATGCCCTGCTGGACCAGCTGGACGGCGATGCGGAAGGCCGCGGCGGCGGTGCGCTTGCCAACCCGCGTCTGCAGCATCCAGAGCTTGCCGCGCTCGATGGTGAACTCGATGTCGCACAGGTCGCGGTAATGGTTCTCCAGCGTCCGCATGATGTCCATCAGCTGGTCGTAGGACGCCTTGTCGATCCGCTCGAGGTCCTGCAGCGGTACCGTGTTGCGGATGCCGGCCACGACGTCCTCGCCCTGCGCGTTCTGCAGGTAGTCGCCGTAGACGCCCTGCGCGCCGGTCCCCGGGTCCCGGGTGAACGCGACGCCCGTGCCGGAATCGTCGCCCAGGTTGCCGAAGACCATCGCGACGACGCTGACCGCCGTGCCGAGGTCGGCGGGGATCCGCTCTTGCCGGCGGTACAGCACCGCGCGGGGTGAGTTCCACGAGTTGAAGACCGCCAGCACCGTGAGGTCCATCTGCTCACGGGGATCCTGCGGGAACTCCCGTCCCGCGTGCTCGAGGACGAGTTCCTTGTACGTCGCGGTCAGCGCCTTGAGGTCCTCGGCGTTCAGTTCCGTGTCGCTCGCCGCCCCCTTGGCCCGCTTGGCGGCGTCAAGGGCGCGGGAGAAGTGCTCGGCGTCGATGTCGAGCACGGTCTTGCCGAACATCTGGATCAGCCGCCGGTAGGCATCCCAGGCGAACCGCTCGTTGCCCGACTGCTTGGCGAGCCCGTCGACCGACTCGTCCGACAGGCCGATGTTCAGGACGGTGTCCATCATGCCGGGCATGGAGAACTTCGCGCCCGACCGGACGCTCACCAGCAGCGGGTCGGCGGGGTCGCCGAGCTTGCGGCCCATCGCTCGTTCCAGTGCGTGCAGGTGGCTGCTGACTTCATCGTCAAGGCCGTCAGGCGTCGCGCCGTGCGCCAGGTAGTAGCGGCAGGCGTCGGTCGTGATCGTGAACCCAGGGGGCACGGGCAGGCCGAGATTGGTCATCTCGGCCAGGTTCGCACCCTTGCCTCCCAGGAGGTCCTTGAGATCCTTGTTACCTTCTGTGAAGTCATAGACGAACTTCGGCACTGAAACGCTCCTTGCGCCGGCATGTTCCCTTGTACGGACTCTACCCGGCTCAGATCTGGTCTAAGAAATATGACGTTACACAAATAGATATACCCAGACAATAAGGGCTAGAGTGTGGCGTAAAACACGGCGATACCGAGGGTTTGACCCTTCTGACCAGTGGTTTAGACCTCTTCACCACTACTGGTATAGACCGCTGGTTTAGACCGGAAGAATGGATGTAGGCCCTGACATCGGAAATTCAGTCTCTCAAATTGAGAATCCCGGCCAGCGGCCGAACTTGACGCGTCCTTTACTAATTTGCCCGGGCACGAGGGCCTCATCGCAGGGTGACGCCACTCACACTGCGTGCACACCGGCCGCCGGCGTTCGTCCACTTGCAGACGCGGCGTGACGCTGAATCGACGCTGAATCGACACGGAGGCGTCGCGGAGGCGATGATGCCGACAGGCACGAGCCGGCGCCAGGTCGCGCTCGCGATTCCAGCGGGCGAAGAGGCAACCTTCTGACGGGTACGGAGTTTCTGGTACGTGGACATCGCTGACACTCGGATGTCACCGGGCGCGGCGGCCTCGGTGACGGCCCTCTACGCCGAGCACGCGCTCGGCCTGGTCCGCCTGGCGGTCGTCATGACCGGCGACCGCGCCGCCGCCGAGGACATCGTGCAGGACGCGTTCCTCGGCCTCTACCGGCGCTGGGACCGGCTGCCCGACATGACGGCACCGCTGGCGTACCTGCGGGTCAGCGTGGTCAACGGCTGCCGGACGGCACTGCGCCGCAGGTCAAGGATCTGGCTCGCTTCCGGCGCGGGCACCGACGACGGTCTCGATGAGCTAGCCCCGGCGGCCGGGTCCGGCCCGGCCACCGCGCTGGCCGAGTCCGCCGAGTCCAGCGTGCTGCTCAGCGAGGAGCAGCGCACGGTCGTCGCCGCGCTGCGCAAGCTGCCTCGGCGCCAGCGCGAGGCGCTCGTCCTGCGCTATTACCTCGACCTGTCCATCGGGGAGACCGCGCAGGCCATGGGGGTCAGCCCGGGCACCGTGAAGTCCGCCACCCACCGCGCGCTCGCCGCCGTCGGCCGGACCCTGAAGGAGGGATCATGAGCAGGGAAGAAGACCTCATCCGGTCCACCACCCACGCGATCGCGTCGACCGTGCGGGAGGTGCCGCCGCTGCGGCTGGAGGAGGCACCGGACGAGCTGCGGTCGCCGGCCCGGGCCCCGCGCCGCGGACGCGGCCGTCCGCGCGGCTGGTGGTCGTGGGGCGCCCCGCTCACCGCCGCCGCTGTCGTCGTCGTGCTCGCCATCGCACTGGTGGCGATCAAGGACATCCCGAACGGGGGCAAGGTGACCGCCACCGCAACCCCGACAACCGTCCCGGGTGGCGTGCCCCGGTACTACGTGGCCCTCAAGCAGCTCGCCGTCTGGTCGGGCAGCAATATCCAGCGCAACGAGATCGTGGCGGGAGACTCGCTGACCGGCAAGACGCTAGCGACCCTCGTGCCGCCCTCCGACACGACCTTCCGGAGCGTGACCGCGGCCGCCGACGACCGGACGTTTGTCGTCTTCGCCGTGACCTCCTCTAACGGGTCATTCGGCCCGTTGCCCAAGGGCGCCAAGATGACCGGCCGCTGGTACGAGGTGCGCCTTGCCCCCGGCACCACCCACCTGGCCAGCCTGACCCTCCTTCCCGTCAAGGCGGTGACGGCCGCTTCCACTGGGGTCGACGGCTATGACGAGCTGGCCGGCTCCTCCGCCACCGCGTTGTCCGGGTCCGGCCAGGCACTCGCCGTACCCGAGTGGACCGCTACCTTCCACGGTCCGACGCTGAAGGTCTCCGCGCTGACGGTGAAGGTCTTCTCGGTCGCCACCGGCCAGCTGCTGCAAGAGTGGGCGACGAACGACCCGTCCGTCACCGCGCTGAGTCCCTCCTTGACGTGGATCGACGGGGACCGGGAACTGGCCCTGGTCACCCGCGGTCAGACCATCCCAGCGAACTCGAAGTCCCTGGTTAGCATCGCCACCGTGCGCGAGTGGCCGGTGGCCGGGCCGACGAGCGGTGACCTGGTGGCTGACAGCAAGGTCGTCTGGAACATGCAGACGGCGAAAGCCTCCTTGACCACAATGCAGGCCTGCGTCGTCTGGGGCAGTCCCGTGATCAGCGCTGACGGCAAGACGTTCAGCTGCCCGACAGCCAGCGGATCGGCGCGAAGCGGCTTCTCCGTCCTCTTCAGTTTCCACACCTACCCACTCACGACGGCCGCGGCGCCGGGCCGGACGGGTTCTCTGGGGTCGCTCGGGGTACCGCCGGGCGGTCACGAGGCCTATGTCGTGTGGACCAGCTCGTCCGGTGGCACGCTCATCGGAGCAGTGATCCCGGAAAGTATCAGTCCGGCCGCGATTGCGGCCGGCCCGCTCATCGGGGTGATGAGCGGCAGCCGGTTCACCCCACTGCGGTTCCCGGCAAACCTCCTGACCGCGGGCCAGCAACTGGCGCCGGGCCAAATCGCCTTCTAACCCCCCGGCGGCGCGCGGGCCTGGTACCGGTTCTGCTGCGGTTTCCTGGAGAGAGGCGCTGGCCAGCGGGGCGAACCGGCACAATAGTGGCGAACGCCACGAGCCGAGAGCAGTGTTGATAGCGCGCCGCGGGTAAGTGGGAAGATTAGGCGCGCGCCGAAGGCGCGTGGCGAAATACCGCTGCCTAACGCGCTGGAGGGCCCATGGCGACCGTCGGGCTACTGCACCCCGGGGACATGGGGGCCGCCGTGGGCGGCTGCCTCGTCTCGGTTGGTCATGAGGTGCTCTGGGATCCCGCCGGGCGGTCCCGGGCGACGACCGGGCGCGCGCTCGCCGCGGAACTGACCGGGGTAGCGTTCGGCCGGCTCATCGCGAGATCCTCGGTGATCTTGTCGATCTGCCCGCCGCACGCGGCCCTCGACGTCGCGCACCAGGTCGCCGCCGCCGGGTACAGCGGGTGCTACGTCGACGCCAACGCGATCTCGGCCGGGACCGCGGAAGCGGTAGCCGCCATCGTCACCGCCGCCGGCGCCGCCTACGTCGACGGCGGCATCATCGGTCCGCCCCCCGAGGTGGCCGGGCACACCCGCCTCTACCTGTCGGGGCCGCTGGCGAACGAGGTCCGCCCCCTCTTCAGCCGCTCCCGGCTGGACGCGCGGATCGCGGAGGGGCCGCTGTACGCCGCCTCGTCGGTGAAGATGGCCTACGCGGCCTGGACCAAGGGCAGTTCCGCCCTGCTGCTCGCGGCCCGCGCGCTCGCCCGGGCGGGCGGCGTGGAGCGAACCCTGATCGCCGAGTGGCAGCTGTCGCAGAAGGCCCTCGGTGACCAGTCCGAGCGCTCGGCCTCGGCAGCGGCCAGCAAGGGCTGGCGCTGGGTCGCCGAGATGGAGGAAATAGCCGCCTCCATGGCGGCGGCCGGCCTGCCGTCGGGCTTCCACGAGGCGGCCGCCGACATCTACGACCGCGCCGCCCGCGCGGAGATGCCGGCGACCCGCCGGGCGCCGACGACGGAACCGCCGTCCACCTTGGACAGCATCATGTCGGCCCTGATGTAGGCGCTTGCGGCAGCACGCGCGGGCGAGGCTCCCTGCTCCCTGCTCCCTGCTCCCTGCTCCCCGGGTCATAGGACGGGGCTACGAGGAACATGCACCCGTTCGGGCTAAGGCTTTTCCAGATTTTGATCTGTGGTGAAAGCCGCCCCTACCAGAGCGGGAGGCGGTCGGAGAGGTAGCCGAGCAGGGCGTCGATGCCGACCCGTTCCTGGGTCATGCTGTCGCGGTCGCGAACCGTGACGGCCTGGTCTTCCAGGGTGTCGAAGTCGATGGTGACGCAGAACGGCGTGCCGATCTCGTCCTGGCGGCGGTAGCGGCGGCCGATCGCCTGGGCGTCGTCGAAGTCGGTGTTCCACCGCGTGCGGAGCATCGCGGCGATGTCCTTCGCCTTCGGCGACAGGTCCGCGTTGCGTGACAGCGGCAGGACCGCGACCTTGACCGGGGCGAGCCTCGGGTCGAGGCGGAGCACCGTGCGCTTCTCCAGCTTGCCCTTGGCGTCCGGCGCCTCGTCCTCCGAGTAGGCGTCGAGGAGGAAGACCAGCGTGCCGCGGTCCACGCCGGCCGCGGGCTCGATCACGTACGGGGTGTACCGGTCGCCCGACTCCTGGTCGAGGTACGTCAGGTCCACGCCGGACTTGGCCTGGTGGCTGCTCAGGTCGAAGTCGGTGCGGTTCGCGATGCCCTCAAGCTCGCCCCACTCGGAGCCGATGAAGTCGAAGCGGTACTCGATGTCGACGGTCCGCTTCGAGTAGTGGGAGAGCTTCTCCTTCGGGTGCTCGTACTTGCGCAGGTTGTCCGGGTTCACGCCGAGGCCGGTCCACCAGGCGAGGCGCTGGTCGATCCAGTACTGGTGCCACTCCTCGTCCGTGCCCGGCTTGACGAAGAACTCCATCTCCATCTGCTCGAACTCACGGGTGCGGAAGATGAAGTTGCCTGGCGTGATCTCGTTGCGGAACGACTTGCCCTGCTGGCCGATGCCGAACGGGATCTTCTTCCTGCTGGTCGTGAGCACGTTCTTGTAGTTGATGAAGATGCCCTGGGCGGTCTCCGGGCGCAGGAACGCGAGGCCGCTCTCGTCCTCGACCGGGCCGATGTACGTGCGGAGCATGCCGTTGAACTGCCTGGGCTCGGTGAACTGGCCCTTGACACCGCAGTTGGGGCAGTTGATGTCGTCGAGGCCGCCCGCCGGGACGTGGCCGTGCCTCTCCTCGTACGCCTCGATGAGGTGGTCGGCGCGGAACCGCTTGTGGCAGTTGAGGCACTCGGTCAGCGGGTCGGTGAAGGTCGCGACGTGGCCGCTTGCCTCCCACACCTCCCGGGCGAGGATCACGCTTGAGTCCAGCCCGACGATGTCGTCGCGCTCCTGGACCATGTAGCGCCACCACTGGCGCTTGACGTTGTTCTTCAGCTCTACGCCGAGCGGACCGTAGTCCCACGCGGCACGCAAACCGCCGTAGATCTCACTCGACGGGTAGACGAATCCGCGTCGTTTGCTCAGGTTGACGATGGCGTCAAGGCGGTCGCTGCGTAGGGCCATGTCGTGAGCTTATGAGCCCGCGGCGGTTCGCGCGAACTGGTTTGGCCGGCTCCCCTCGGCCTGCCGCGCGCGGCGATCCCCGCTGGGTAAGTGGGCCAGCGGCCCGCCCACGAAGTCCCGGTCGATGTTCAGCGTGACCCCGCCGATCGTCGCGTTGACGCTGCCCTCGTACTGCTTGCTCCTGGCCGACAGCGGCCAGGTGAGCGTCCCGTCGTTGAGCGACGCGACGTTGTCCCACAGCGCGATCCAGATCGCGTTCGGCGGGGTGAAGCCGGGCGTCTTCTTGACGGCGCCCGATTGCATGTCGACGATGCCGGAGTCCTGGCTGGAGTACACGGCGCTCTTGTAGCCGGCGGCCTGCACCAGGCGGTCCCAGGCGCCGAGGAACCGGAGAACGGCGTTCGTGCAGCTCAAGCCGCCGTTGTAGGCCTCCATGTCGTAGTAGATCGGCGAGCCGGCGGGAAGGCCGAGCGCGCGCGCGTCGCCGACCGCGTCCAGGGCGGCGGCGCTGCCCTGCGCGACGGCGCCGCCGGCGCTGATCAGCACCCCGCTGCCGACGCCCCAGCACGGGGCCTGCGGCCCGACGTAGGTCGGCAGCAGGCCCCAGCCCATGCTGGCCGCGCTTTTCACCCAGCCGGCGGAGAGGTTGCCGTACGCGCAGGCCGCGTTCACGCCGCCGATGTAGACGCCGACGGCGGCGTACTGGCTGCGCCAGGCGCGCATCGCCGACGCCGACGGGGCGGTGCAGGTGTCGAAGCCGCTGACCGGGTGGAACGGCGCGGGCCATGGCTTCGGTGGCGACGGGGGCGCCGGCGCCGGGGTTGGCTGGACGACCTCGACCGGCCAGTTGCCCGGCAGCCCCGGCCAGCTAGTCGACGTCGGGTTGGGCGGGGCCTGTCCACCCATTGGCTGACTGCCCGGGGCGGAGGCGGCCGGGGCGGACGCGCGCTGCGGTGCGAGCCGCGCGGTCTTCTGCGACAACTTGGCCCGCCGGCTAGCCTCGGCGGCCGTCCCCGCTGGCGGCGCCGACGCCGACGCCGTCTGGCCGGTTGGGGCCGTGCCGGCCGGCGCCAGGCGCAGGGTGTTGAGCACCTGCTGCACCACGGCGGGGTCCGACCCGTAGGTGCCAACGACCGTCGCGCTTGGCCGCGACGGACCGAGCGCGACCTTCAGCTCGTGGTTGACGGCGTTCTGCGTGATCGCGGCGTGCACCGCCGCTACCCGCTGGAGAACGGTGCCGTTGTCGGCTGCCGGGGACCGGCCGGCGCGCGCCGCGGCGGAACCGGCCGTGACGTCCCGGCCGGGGATGACGCTCACGGTCTGGGTCCGGCCGATGAGCCCGGCCGCGCACCGCATGTCCGGGCCCGGCCTGCCCAGGTAGACCGCGTGCACGTCGTACCGCACGCACGTCCGCGGGTGCTCGTCGAGCCGGTACACCGGCCAGCTGGCCGGGACCTGGAACTCGTAGCCCGCGTAGGCGACGGTCTTCATGGGCCGCCCGGCCTTCTTGGACCCGGGCTTGCCGTTCACGGCCTTGCCCGTGGTGGCCTTGCTGGTCGCGGCCTTGCCGACCCTGCTTGGCCCTGCCTTGCCGCCAGCGGGTGGCTTCGCCGGCGCGGCCGAGCGCGCCTTGCCTGGTACGTTGCCGTCACCGCGGGCCGCGGCGACGGCCGGCGTGGCCACCGCTCCGCCGAGCAACAGCCCACCCATGACGCTGGCTGCGATCGCGCGACGCATCTGTCCCCCTGTTTTTGCGTAGCGCCATCTGATGAGCCTTTTCCCCCGAATTCGCCTCGGAGATATGACTAACCCATCACGAAGAGGGGAAAAGGTTCATTCTGTTATGCAGCGCTGCCCTTTATGGACATAAGAGGACTGGGTACAGCGGCAGCCTAAAAACAGCCGACAATCCCAGCACATCCCGAAGACATCGTTACCCAGAATGTGGTCGGCTACTCACAGTTACTTGATCGAAGCGATCTGATCAGCGACGGAGTTCGGGATCGCGCCACCGTAACGGCGATCGCGGGAAGCGTAGATTTCGCAAGCGTGCCATAGGTGGCGCCGGTCGAAATCGGGCCAGAGCGTGTCGAGAAAGACAAGCTCGGCATAGGCCGACTGCCATAGCAGGAAATTGGAAAGCCGCTGCTCCCCGGAGGAACGTATCCACAGGTCGACATCCGGGACATCCGGCTCGTCGAGGTAGCGGTGGAAAAGCTCCTCGTCGATCTTGTCCGGGCGGACCTTGCCCGCCGCCACGTCCCTGGCGATCGCGGCGGTGGCGTCGAGGATCTCGGCCCGCCCGCCGTAGTTGCAGCAGAACTGCAGCGTGAGCACGGTGTTCTCCTCGCTCAGCTGCTCCGCGTCCTCAAGCTCGCGGATGACGGAGCGCCACAGCCGCGGCCTTCTCCCGGCCCAGCGGATGCGCACGCCGGCCGCGGCGAGTTCCTCCCGGCGCCGGTGGATCACGTCCCGGTTGAAGCTCATCAGGAACGCGACCTCTTCTGGGTGCCTGCGCCAGTTCTCCGTGGAGAACGCGTACGCGGAGACGTACTTGACGCCCAGCTCGATGGCGCCCATGAGGACGTCCAAAAGGGCGGCCTCGCCGACCTTGTGGCCCTCGGTCCTGGGCAGCCCGCGCTCCTTCGCCCACCGGCCGTCGCCGTCCATCACGATCGCGACGTGCCTGGGCACCAGCTCACGGGGGATCTCCGGGGGGCGGATGCCGCTCGGGTGCGGGAAAGGCGGCTGCACCGGGCGGGACTCCCGCGACCGGGGGGACTTGCTCAAGCACGCTCCACGTGACGCAACGACCGGATCGAATGCTCCAGGTGCCACTGCAGGTAAGCGGCCACCAGACCACTGCACTCTACCCGGTGCCTGCGCTCGCTCCGCAGCGCTTCGTCCCAGTTGCCCCGGAGCAGGGCGATCATCAGCGCGACCGTCGGCGGCGCGGGCGAGGCGGATCCGGGGGGCCGGCAGCCGGCGCAGACCATGCCGCCCGCCGCGATCGCGAACGCCACGAGGGGCTTGGCATCGGCCGCGCGGCCCGGGTCGCTGTCGCTGTCGCTCGCGGGGGTCTTTGCGGCGTCCGGCGTGCCCGGGGCGCCGCAGCGGGCGCACGCCTCGAGGGCGGGGGCGTAGCCGGCGAAGGTCAGCGACCTGAGGAAGTACGCGTCGAGGACCATGCGCGGGTCGCGCGGTACCTCGCTGTGCTTCCCGCGCTCGCCTCCGCGCGCTCGGGACCCCTGGCTCCTCCCTCGTCGCTCGGTGCTTTCCCCGCTCTCCTCCGCGCGCCCGAGGCCGCGTCTCCCCCCTCGTCAGTCAGTCCAAAAACACCGGCGCGCGCTTCGGCTCGCGGGGCTCGCGGGGAGGCTCCTTCGTTGCTCCCTCCCTCCTCAGTCCGGGGGCTGGGGCGCGCGCTTCGGCTCGCGCTCCCTTCCGCGCCCGGGTTGCCGGGATCGCTCGCGTCATCGGGGTCGCTTGGGTTGCCGGGATCGCCTGGGTCGTCGGCGCCGATGCCGGCGGGCGGGTCGATGGCGTCGCCGAGCGCGCGGAGGCCGCCGACGAGCAGCAGGAACTGGCGGATCGCGGGTTCCTTCTCTACCGGCGTGAAGCGCTCGGCGGTCTCAAGCATCGCGGTGCCTGCCGTGTACTTGGGATAGTCGATCACTAGGGGCGTGCCGTAGGCCCTGATCACCTCGGCCTGCGTGATCACGTCGAGGGACCGGCCCGGGTGGATCATCACGTCCACGTGCGTGAACGGCTCAAGCCGGGCCCCGAAGCGGGACTTGGTGCGGCGGATGCCCCTGGCCACGGCCCTGACCCGGCCGTTGTGGCGGGTGAGCAGCGTGATGATGCGGTCCGCCTCGCCCAGCTTCTGCGTCCGCAGCACGACCCCGTCGTCCCGGTACCCCTGCACCCATCCATTGTCCCGCACGCCGCCGACTTTCCTGGCCGGACCGCGATCACGGAGCCCGCAGCGCCGGCCGCGCCTCGGGAGGGCATTATTGTGTGGATTCCGGACGTCGGTGGCGTCCGGAATTCACACAATAATGAGTTCGGCAGCTTGACGGGCGCGGTAGCGAGCCCTCGGTATTGTGAAATATCCGGAATTCGGGCGCGGTTTTGGCGCCCGAATTCCGGATGGCTTGGCCGCGCCTCCGGGTCAGGTCTTGACTGGAGGAGGAGCTGCGCCAATTGCTCGGCCGCCGCGCTTGTCGGGATTTGACCGCGGGCTTGGCCGGGCATGTCGTGCTGGCCGCCCCCAGGGCCATGTTTTGGGTGGAGGCGGAGCACGAATTCGTTCGGGATGATGCGGTTTTTGGACTTGCGCGGGGTTAGGCGCGGCGGGCGCGGTTGACCGCGCTGAGGATCGCGCGCATCGAGGCGGTCGCGGTGTTGGTGTCGATGCCCACGCCCCACAGGACAGCGCCGCCCGTCTCGACCTCGACGTAGGAGGCGGCCTGGGCGTCGGTGCCCTCGGTCAGGGCGTGCTCGGCGTAGTCGAGGACGCGGACGCCGACGCCGACCGAGGCGAGGGCGGCGCAGAACGCCGAGATCGGGCCGTTGCCCGTGCCCTCGATCTCGTGCGTCTCGCCGTCGACGGAGACCGCGGCGGCGAGCCGGTGCTTGCCGTCCACCACGGAAGAAGACTGGTGGTCGAGCAGCGCCAGCGCCCCGTCGCCCAGGTACTCGCGGCTGAACGTCGCCCAGATCTCGGCCGGGCTGACCTCGCCGCCCTCTTCGTCGGTGCGGACCTGGATGTGCTTGGAGAACTCGATCTGCAGGCGGCGGGGCAGGTCCAGGGAGTGGCCGCTCTTCATCACGTAGGCGACGCCGCCCTTGCCCGACTGGCTGTTGACCCGGATGACGGCCTCGTAGGAGCGGCCGACGTCGTGCGGGTCGATGGGCAGGTAGGGCAGGTCCCAGTGGTGGTCTTCCGGCCGGTCGCCCGCGGCCGCGACCTCGGCGTCGAACGCCTCGAAGCCCTTCTTGATCGCGTCCTGGTGCGAGCCGGAGAACGCGGTGTAGACGAGCTCGCCCGCGTACGGGTGGCGCGGGTGCACGGGCAGCTGGTTCACGTACTCGACCGTCCGGCGGATCTCGTCGATGTTCGAGAAGTTGATCATCGGGTCGATGCCCTGGCTGTACAGGTTCAGGCCGAGGGTGACCAGGCAGACGTTGCCGGTCCGCTCGCCGTTGCCGAACAGGCAGCCCTCGATCCGGTCAGCGCCGGCCAGCACGGCCAGCTCCGCGTCCGCGACCGCCGTGCCGCGGTCGTTGTGCGTGTGCACGGACAGGCAGATGTGCTCGCGCCGGGAGAAGCGCCTGCTCATCCACTCGATCTGGTCGGCGTAGACGTTCGGCGTCGAGCGCTCGACGGTGCACGGCAGGTTGAGGATGATCTCGCGGCCCGGCCCGGGCTGCCAGACGTCCATGACCGCCTCGCAGGTCTCCAGGGCGAAGTCCAGCTCGGTGTCCATGAAGATCTCCGGCGAGTACTCGTAGCCGAAGTCGGTCCCCGTGCTTGAGGGGCCAGTGCCGAGGATCTTCTCCGCGTACTTCATCACGTACCGGGTGCCGTCGACCGCCAGGGCCTTGGTCTCGTCCTTGGTGTTGCGGAAGACGACCTTGCGGAACACCGGCGCGGTCGCGTTGTACATGTGCACGGTCGCGCGCTGCGCGCCCGCGAGGGACTGGACGGTGCGCTCGATCAGGTCCTCGCGGGCCTGGGTCAGCACCGAGATGCGGACGTCCGGCGGGATCTTGTCGCCCTCGATGAGCTCGCGGACGAAGTCGAAGTCGGTCTGGCTCGCGCTCGGGAAGCCGACCTCGATCTCCTTGTAGCCCATCTTGACGAGCAGGTCGAACATGGCCCGCTTGCGGGTCGGCGACATCGGGTCGATGAGCGCCTGGTTGCCGTCCCGCAGGTCGGTGGAGAGCCAGCGCGGTGCCTGCGTCATGACCTTGGCCGGCCACGTCCGGTCGGGAAGGTCGACCGGCTTGAACGGGGTGTACCGGTGGCACGGCATGCCACTCGGTTGCTGGTGAACGGGGGCTACGGACGGATACGGGCGGCCCTCGGGGGCTGACTGCGTCATTGCTGCTGTTCCTCGCGTTCGCGGTTTGTCCGGGCGGTGTTTGTCCGGATCGGCGGCCAGCGGACATGCCAAGCACCCGCGACGAGGGAGCCAGCCTCTACAGGCCCCCGCCGCGGCTGCTAAGGAGGAGCAGCTCGTGCGACATAGCGAGAATGAGCATACCAGCCGGACCGGCGGGCCGGGCTAACACGTTCTGCTCGGTGAGCGCGATCACGCCGACCGCCTGCGCCTGGGTCATGCCGAGGGCGGCGGCGAGGTGCTCCGCGGCCGCCCGCTCGGCCCCGGTCAGCGGGCCGTCCGCCATCGCGATCCTGATCGCCTCGGCCAGGCACCACTCGCGCGCCTCGATATGGAGCTGCGCGCCGAAGGCGCCGATCTTGACCCGGGCGCGGTCGGCGGGCCCGGCGAGGTCCGCCTCGAGCGCGTACTCGTCGTAGTCCTTGTCGCCCGCGCCGGTCACGGTGTCGAGGGCGCGGCGCCGGGACAGCGGGCTGGCCGGGTCGCCGGCCCGGAGGATGATCGCGACGATCGCCCGCATACCGGCGGCCAGCGCCACCTGCATCTGCACCGTGGTCGGCACCTTCAGCACCTCGGTGACGTACCGGGTCTTGCAGGTCAGGCACTGCACGTGCGCACCGGTCTTGGCCAGCGGGATGAGCGGGATGAAGAAGATCGTGACGTACCGGCGGCCCGCCCGGTGGCGGTACTCCCGGTCACCGCCGCAGCGACGGCAGAAGAACACGCCGCGGCCGAGTGTCCGGTAGATGACGAGCAGGCCCCAGAGGATGAGCATGTCCGTCCCTTCGGTAGTGAGCGCTCGGCGGCCCAGCCTACCGTGCTTGGCGGCAGATGGCTTAGACCATCATTTATCTGCATATATCGGGCGGAGGAAGGTTGCCCGATCGTGACCTACTCGCGACCTGGCCGGCCGGTCCCGCGACCGCTGACGGAGCGTCACCGCGAGCCAAAAACCGGTGGCGTTCTCGCGGTCGCTGGGGTTGGCTTGGAGGATGCGCATCGAACAGCTGGATCCCGCTGACGAGAAGACTGCGCGCGCGTGCTATGACGTGATGCTCGCGGCCCACAAGGTCGACGAGACGGTCGAGCCGCCAGTCTCATACGGGCCGTTCAGCCTGTACCTCCGCGAGGGCTGGGAGAAGACGCCGGGCGAGGTCTGGGGCGCCGTCGACGACGGCGGAACGGTCAACGGGTTCTTCCGTATGCACCTGCCCGACCTGGAGAACGTGGACAAGGCCAGCGGCGGGCCGGTGGTGCACCCGGCGGTCCGGCGGCGCGGCATCGGGCGCGAACTGCTGCGGCACGAGGGCACCCGGGCGGCGGCGAACGGGCGCTCCCTGTTCGACGCCTCCGTCAGCGCCGGGACCGACGGCGACGCGTTCGCGCGGGCGGTCGGGGCGCGGCTCGACCTTGAGGAGGTCAGGCGCGTCCAGCACCTGCGCGAGATACCGCCGGGGCGGGTCGAGTCGCTGCGCGCGTCGGCGGAGAAGGCGGCCGCCGGGTACTCCCTCGTGTCGTGGACCGGGGTCACCCCCGACGAGTACTGCGGCCCGCTGGCCAGGGTGGTCAACGCCTTCAACGACGCGCCGCACGGCGAGAACCAGGAGCCGGAGAACTGGGACGCCGAGCGGATCCGGGAGCGGGCGAACAGCGTCGTGCGGGCCGGGCTGATGCGCAGCTACAACGTGGCCGCGTTCCACGACGCGACCGGCGAGATGATCGCGTACAGCGGCGTCATCGTCGATCCCGGGCAGCCCCAGTGGGGCTTCCAGCAGCTGACGGCGGTGGTCAGGACGCATCGCGGTCACCGGCTCGGGCTGCTCGTGAAGACCGCCATGCTCGAGCTGCTCGCGACGGCCGAGCCGCAGATCGAGTGGATCGCCACCGGGAACGCCGCCACCAACGAGCACATGATCGCCGTCAACGAGCAGCTCGGCTACAAGGTGGTCGAGCCCGGCTGGCGGTTCTACGAGATCCCCGTCGCGGACATCCGCTGAGCCGGGCCGGCTGACGGCATGGAGATCGTTGCGCTTGACCTTGCGGATGACGCGGCGGTGGACGCCTGCAACACGGTCCGCGAGGACGTCATGCGCGCCGACGACCCCCTCGGGGCGCCGACCTCGGCGCGGGTGTTCCGCTTCGGCCTGTGGTCCGGCTGGGCCGGCGGGCCCGCTGAGACCTGGCACGTGCCCGACGGGGACGGCACCGTGGCCGGCTGGTACCGCGTCGAGTTCCCCGACCTGGAGAACTTGGACCGCGCGCTTGTGCAGCTCATGGTGCACCCGGCGCGGCGCCGCCACGGGATCGGCGCGGCGCTGCTGCGGCACGCCGCCGGCCGCGCGGCGGCCAGCGGACGGAAGGTCATTTCCGGCGAGATCCAGGAAGGGTCGCCGGGCGAGGCGTTCGCGCTTCGGGTCGGCGCCGCGCTCGGCATCACGGAGGTCAGGCGGATTCAGGACCTGGCGAAGGTCCCGCCGGGGACGATCGCCCGGCTGCGGGAGACCGCGGCGGGCGCGGCGTCCGGTTACTCGCTCGCGCGCTGGACCGGCATCACCCCCGAGGAACGGATTGACCAGATGGCGGCGCTGCAGGAAGCGCTGAACGACTCCCCGAGGGACGCGGCGGTCGAGCCGACCGCCTGGACACCTGAACGCGTCCGGGGCCGGATGAACACCCGGATCGCGCGCTCGCCGATGCGCCGGTACTCGCTCGCGGCGTTGCCCGCACCGACCGGGGAGATGGCCGCGCTGACCGTGGTCACCGTCGATCCCGACGTTCCCGGCTGGGGTCATCAGCAGATCACGGCGGTGACCAGGCAGCACCGTGGCCACCGGCTCGGCCTGCTGGTCAAGGCGGCCATGCTGGACTGGCTGGCGGAGACCGAACCGCGGCTTGAGCACATCGAGACGTGGAACGCGGGCTCTAACCAGCACATGATCGCGATCAACGAGGCGCTCGGCTACGCCGCCAGCGGCCAGTTCCGGTCGGCCGAGCTTCCCGTGGCCGCGCTCGCCGGGGCTTAGCCGACGGTCAGTCGTAGAAGCCGAGGCGGCGCAGGTACTTCGGGTTGCGCTGCCAGTCCTTGGCGATCCGGACGTGCAGGTCCAGGTAGATCCGGCTGCCGAGGAGCGCCTCGATCTGGGTGCGCGCCTTGGTGCCGACCTCCTTGAGGCGGGCGCCCTTGGTGCCGATGACGATCGCCTTCTGGCTTGGCCGCTCGACGTACAGCTCGGCGTGCACGTCGATCAGGTCCGGCTGGTCCGGGCGCGGTCCCATCTCCTCGACCAGCACCGCGATCGAGTGCGGCAGCTCGTCGCGGACGCCTTCGAGCGCGGCCTCGCGGATCAGCTCGGCGACCATGATCTGCTCAGGCTCGTCGGTCAGTTCGCCGTCCGGGTAGAGCGCCGGGCCCTCGGGGAGGTAGCTGACCAGGACGTCCTTGAGCACGTCGAGCTGGAATGCGGCCACCGCGGAGACGGGGACCACGTCCGCCCACTCCCCCAGTTCGCTGACCGCCAGGAGCTGCTCGGCGACCCGCTCCTGGGGGACGGCGTCGGTCTTGGTGACGATGGCGACGACCGGCGTGTCCCTGACCGCGGCGAGCTCCCGGGCCAGGTACTTGTCGCCGGGCCCGACGTTCTCTCCCGCGGGCACGCAGAAGCCGATCACGTCGACCTCGGTGAGCGTCGACCGGACGAGGGAGTCAAGCCGCTCGCCGAGCAGCGTCCGTGGCCGGTGCAGGCCCGGCGTGTCCACGATGACCAGCTGCGCGTCCGGCCGGTGGACGATGCCGCGGATCACCCGCCGCGTGGTCTGCGGCCGGTTGCTGGTGATCGCGACCTTGGCGCCGACAAGGGCGTTGGTAAGGGTTGACTTGCCGACGTTCGGACGCCCGACCAGGCACGCGAAGCCGGACCGGAAGACGGGGCCCGTGGTCTCGGGGCTGACTTGCCTGCTACCCCCCCGGGCCCGGCCCGCCTTCTTCTCGGTCACTCGCGGCTGGTTCACCCATCAATTGTCGTGCATCCGGGCTACCGGTTGGGTTAGCGGCCCAGATCACGGAAACGGCGCGTTGGTAATGTCGGCTTTCGTGAATCAAACCCCCATCTGGCGGCCGACCGCGCGGATTCTGGTGGCCGACCCCGAGGGCCGGGTCCTGCTGTTCAGCGCGCGGGAGGCGGACGGGGAGCGCTGGTGGTTCACGCCGGGCGGCGGGGTGCACCGGGGTGAGACGGTCCAGGCGGCCGGGGTACGGGAACTCTTCGAGGAGACCGGGTTCGCCGTTACGGTGGCCGGGCTCGGGCCGGTCGTGGCGACGTCCTCGAGTCTCTGGCGGGCCGAGGAGGGGAAGCTTTTCCTCGGCGCGCACTCGTTCTTCTTCCTGCGGGTACCGCGGGCGAAACTGGACACTAACGGGCAGGAAGAGTTCGAACGCGCGCTGATCACCGGGCACCGCTGGTGGACCGTGGCGGACCTGCGGGCCGCGACCGAGCGGATCGCCCCGCTCGGGCTCGCCGACCTCATGGACCGGCTGCTGCGCGGCGACATCCCCGCCCGCCCGGTCCGCCTGCCCCGGCGGACCTAGGACCAGCCGCCGGCCCGGCCGCCGTGGCGCCGGGAGACGCGGTGTTACCAGCGGCGGGCGTCCCTGGCGGCCGGAAGTCCCGCTAGGGAGCGAGCGTCGCCCGGAGTTTGCCGTCCGGCCCAGCGTGGAAGACCGGGGCGTTCGGGCCGAGGTCGCGGACGGCGGCCAGGTCGCCCGGATCTGGCTCCGAGTCGCTCACCAGGGCGGCCGCCTCCAGGGATTCCGCGCCGCTCGAGACGGCCATCGCGACCGCGAGCCGCAGCGCCGACAGCCGCAGCGACGGCAGGGCCACCGCCGCGGCCGTGTAGGTCCGGCCGGTCTCGTCGCGGACCGCCGCGCCCTCGGACGCGGCCACGCGCGCTCGCGTCGACCGCGCCAGGGTAATGATCTTCTGATCCTCCGGGTCAAGGCCAGCCCCGGCAGTCGCATCACTCACGCGGATGAGTGTAGTGAGCGTCGCACCGCGTCCCGATGGGGGCCCCAATGCTTCCCGCCAATCATGAAATATCCGAAATGCCGGGCAGTCGCGAAGGGTGCTTGTGGCCCGTAGGGCCAATATTTGGTGCTCCGGGGGGACACAAGGCCAATAGAGGTGCGCGTGTGGGCCTCAAGGCCAGAATATTCTGACCCTGGGGCACACTGAACCACAACGCGGCAGGAGTTGGCCGTTCTCCCAAATCGTGAAAAATCCGGGAATGTCGTGGCGCGCCAGCGCCCGACATTCCCGGATTGACGGGCCCACGGGATTGGCGGGCCCACGGGATTGACGGGCCTGCCGGATTAGCGGGCCCACGGGATTGGCGGGCCCACGGGATTGACGGGCCTGCCGGATTAGCGGGCCCAGCGGATTAGCGCGCGCTCAGGGGCTCGCGGGACGGTCCGGCAACCCCCCCGTGAGGTCAGCGATGGGGGCGATCAGGCGGAGCACGAAGTTGTTCGGGATGATCCGTTTGGAGTTTAGTCTTTTTCCTGGCTTTGGCTGGGGACTCGTTCGATGAGCACGGTGCCCAGCTTGTTGCGGCGGCCGGCCAGGTTTTCCGCCGTTAGGTGCAGGCCCGCCACCGTGGCCTCCGAGCCGGCGATCGGCACCCGGCCCAGCTCGTGGGCGAGGAGGCCGCCAACCGTTTCCACGTCTTCCGCGTCGACCTTGACCCGGAAGAGGTCCTCGAGGTCAGCGACGGGCAGGCGGGCGGTGACGCGCGCCGTGCCCGGGGCCAGCCACTCAACGGGCGCGCGCTCGTTGTCGTACTCGTCGGCGATCTCACCGACGATCTCCTCGAGGATGTCCTCGATCGTGACGAGGCCGGCCGTGCCGCCGTACTCGTCGATGACGATCGCCACGTGAATCCGCTGCAGCTGCATCTGCCGGAGCAGCTCGTCGACCGGCTTGGAGTCGGGGACGTAGGTCGCGGTGCGCATGACCTTCTCCACGTGCTCGGGGTCCTCCGCGTCCGGGTGCTCGTGGATCCAGGCGACGATGTCCTTGAGGTAGGCGATCCCGACCACGTCGTCCGTGGACTCCCCGGTCACCGGGATGCGGGAGAAGCCGCTGCGCAGCGCCAGCGACAGGGCCTGGTCCAGGGTCTTGTCGCGCTCCACGAACACCATGTCCGTGCGCGGCACCATCACCTCGCGGACGATCGTGTCGCCGAGCTCGACGACCGAGCGCACCATCTCCCGCTCGCCGGGATCGATCTCGTCCTGGGACTCGATGTAGTCGACCAGGTCCTCGACACCCGGGCGCCCGTTCAGCTCCGGGTCGCCGCCCTGGCCGCCGAACGGGAGCGCGCGGGTCACCGTGTCCAGCAGGCGCGCCAGCGGGCCCAGGGCCGCGTGCAGCGGGCGCAGGAGCCGGCGCGCGACGGCGGCAACGCGCTCGGCGCGCTGCCTGCCCATGGCGCGCGGCCCGACCCCGATCAGCACGTACCGCGCGACGAGGAGCACTCCGGCAGCGGGAAGGAACACCTGCCAGCCGCCGCCGAGCCAGTCAGCGAAGGCGAGGGTGACGCAGACCGCGCCGGAGACCTCGGCGCAGACCCTGATGAGCGTGAGCAGGCTGCCGTAGCGGTCCAGGCCGTCGGCGTCGGTCCTGGCCAGGGCCGTCTGCGCGCCCGCACACCAGCCCGCCGCGATTATCAGGGCGATCGCGGCGAGCAATAGCCACCAGGGGGGCGACATTAGGCTGGTCCGCTGGCCAGCTGATCTCGCCAGTCGCGCAGCAGCTCGTTCTGCAGGCCGAACATCTCCGCTTCCTCTTCCGGGTCGGCGTGGTCGTAGCCGAGCAGGTGCAGCACACCGTGCACGGTGAGCAGCTCAAGCTCGGCCTGCGTGGAGTGCCCGTGCTGCTTCGCCTGGGCCGCCGCGACCTGCGGGCAGAGCACCACGTCGCCGAGCAGCACCGGCTCGCTCTCGTCCTCGTCGCGGCCCCTCGTGCGGTTCGGGCCGGCGATCGCGTGCGGCCGTAGCTCATCCATCGGGAAGGACAGCACGTCGGTGGGACCCGGCTCCTCCATCCACTTCTCGTGGAGGTTGGTCATGTGCGCCTCATCGACCAGCAGCATGGACAGGTCCGCCAGCGGGTGGACCTCCATCTGGCCGATCACGTACTGCGCGAGCTCGCGGAGCGCGTCCTCGTCGACCGCGACCCCCGACTCGTTGTTGATGTCGACGCTCACTTGCGTGGTCCCCGTCTTAGCCCTTGTTGTCCTGCCGGCGCCTGCCTCGAGTGCTGGGCGGGCGGTGCCTGCCTTGAGGAGTGAGCGGGCTGGCCGGCCTTAGCGTCGAAACGCTCGTAGGCGTCGACGATCTTCCCGACCAGCTTGTGCCGCACGACGTCCTGGCTCGTCAGCCGGGCGAAGTGGATGTCCGGGATGCCGTCGAGGATCTCCTGCACCACGCGCAGGCCGCTCACCTGGCCGTCGGGCAGGTCGACCTGGGTGACGTCGCCGGTCACCACGATCTTCGAGCCGAACCCGAGGCGGGTGAGGAACATCTTCATCTGCTCGGGCGTGGTGTTCTGCGCCTCGTCGAGGATGATGAACGAGTCGTTCAGGCTGCGGCCCCGCATGAAGGCCAGCGGGGCTATCTCGATCGTGCCCGCGGCGGTGAGCTTGGGAATCGACTCCGGGTCCACCATGTCGTGCAGCGCGTCGTACAGCGGCCGCAGGTACGGGTCGATCTTCTCGTAAAGCGTGCCGGGGAGGAAGCCGAGGCGCTCGCCCGCCTCGACGGCCGGCCGGGTCAGGATGATCCGGTTGACCTCCTTGGCCTGCAGCGCCTTCACCGCCTTGGCCATCGCGAGGTAGGTCTTGCCGGTCCCCGCGGGCCCGATGCCGAACACGATCGTGTGCTTGTCGATGGCGTCCGCGTAGTGCTTCTGGTTCAGCGTCTTGGGGCGGATCGTGCGGCCGCGAGAGGAGAGGATGCCCTGGGTCAGCACGTCGGCCGGGCGCACGCCCGGCTCGCCGCCGTCGCCGCGGAGCATGGCCACCGTGCGCTCGATCGCGTCCGGCGACAGTTCGGCGCCCTTACGCTGCAATTCGAGCAGTTCGCCGAAGAGCCTGCCGATGAGTTCGGTTTCCTCCGGCGGGCCCGAGACGGTGATCTCGTTCCCCCGGACGTGAATATCCGCGGAAAACTCCCGCTCGATGACATGAAGCAGTTCGTCCCTGGTTCCGAGCAGGCCCACCATGGAATGACCGTCAGGAATAACGATTCGGATCGTGGAACCTGGACTGTCACTTCGCGTATCTGTCAATTCACTGCTCTCGACGGGTCAGCCTGGCGGCCAGGTCATTGGGCGGCCACCGAGTACGTGCGCGTGCACGTGCCCGACGGTCTGACCGCCGTCCTGGCCGGTGTTGAAGACGATCCGGTAGCCGCCGGCCTCGATGCCCTCGGCCGCCGCGATCTCACGGGCCGTGCCGACCAGTTCGTCAAGCAGTCCGCCGCCCGCGGCGGCCAAGGCCGCCACGTCCGGGAAATGATCCCGCGGCACCACCAGGACGTGCGTCGGCGCCTGGGGGTCGATATCGCGGAAGGCGATGGTCCGCTCCCCTTCCAGGCTTATCGTGGCCGGGATCCGTCCGGCCGCGATCCCGCAGAACAAGCAGTCTGGCACAGTCCGATCATAGTGGCCGATGGTGGTGCGCGGTGCGGTCGCGCCAGGCGGGCGGTCAGCCGACAGCGATACTGGCGGCGCGCAACGGGCTTGACGGCGGACTCGAGGCCGCCGGCCGCGAAGATCGGCGCCGCCCGCGGATGTACCCCCGTTGATTATCCGCAATTTGCCCGTGCGTAGCCATTTACTCGCTAGTAACAGTCAGCGGTTCTTCATACGTGACACATCCGGTACCGGCAAGTACTGCCCTGTTTCCGGAATAGCGGTTATTCTGGCCTCTCCGCAATCCGACGGCGGTTACTGGGGTGGAGTGCCGAATGTGGGATGGGCAGTGCAATATTGTCGCGCAGCGTGTTATTTCGTTGCGCTCCGTGATTAAGAATCGACACAGGCGTGGGCGGTAAACCTGCGCACACTGTCGTGGACAGCCAGGCCGCGGACGTGGTCCTGGAGAGTTCTGATGCGGACCTCGGGTCCGCGTCCGCGGCAGTCGGCTTTCTCAGCGCGCCGCCGGCCGATCCGGCCGCCGACGCTCTCACCAGCGGTTCCGCGGGCCACGGGGATGCCGGTGACGAGCCCGCCGAGATCCATGGCCCGGCGATCCGGTCCGGCGCCGGCGGGCTCGACCCGGCGCCGGCGGGCGGCAACGGCAGCTCGGAAACGGGCGCCAACGGCAGCTCGGGAAATGGCACGGGAATACTCCGCGCCGACGGTGAACCGGCAGATCAGGTGACGCGTCCAACGGACGTGACGGAGGCGATGGCAGTGAGCCCGCTGCTGGCCGGGACGGTTTACGCCCCGGCCTCCCGGGCTTGGGACGCCTCCGATGCCGTCACCGAGATCTACACGACGCACTACAACCAGCTGGTCCGGCTGGCCGTGATGCTCGTGCACGACGTGCAGACGGCCGAGGAGGTCGTCCAGGACGCGTTCGAGGCGATGCACATGGCCTGGCGGCGGCTGCGCGACCGGGAGAAGGCGCTCTCTTACCTGCGGCAGGCGATCGTCAACCGGTCACGATCGGTGCTCCGGCACCGCAAGGTCGTGGAGCTGCACCCGCCGAAGCCCGCGCCCGACGAGCAGAGCGCCGAGCACGCCGCCTTGACGCTCATCGAGCGCTCGGCGGTAACCTCGGCGCTGCGCTCGCTCCCGGGGCGCCAGCGGGAAGCGGTCGTACTCCGGTACTACGGTGACTTCTCCGAGGCCGACATCGCTACGGCGATGGGAATCAGCCGGGGGGCCGTGAAGAGTCACACGGCCCGCGCGATGGCGGCACTGAAGACCATCCTGGAACAGGAGACCTAATGACGGGGCGGCGGGCAGGTGAGAGGAGGGCATGACCTCACCCGAGGACGACGGCCTGGAAGAGGCGCTGCGCCGGGCCCTGTCCGACGCGGCCAGCGAGGTCGAGCCCGGCGGCGACGGGCTCGAGAAGATTCGCGCGCGCATCGGCGACCGCCCGCCGCGGCCTTGGCTGCTCAGCGTCCTCGTCGGCCTCGCCGACCGGGTCAGGCACTGGACTTGGCGCGGGCACTGGGCCTGGCAGGATTCACTGCCCGGGCTCAGCGCCCGCCGGGAGCGTCGATCACGACGGAGCAACTTTCCGGGAAGGGGGATCGGGTGGCTCCGGCTCGTGACGGTACTCGCCGGCGTGGCCGTCCTCGCTGGCATCGCGCTCGGTGTTCAGCCGGTTCGGCACGCGATCAGCCAGGCGAGCTCCTCACTTAACGGCGGGGGCGGGTCAACGAACGGCGGCGGGGGCACCGAGGGCAAGGGGACGCAGGCCCACGGGGGCGCCACGCCGACGGTCGGCGTGGCCTCGTCCGGCAGCGGGCCGGTCGGCCAGACCGGCACCGTGGCGACGAACTCGCACACCGCCACGCCGCGCCCGGCCGCGAGCGGCCGCTGCGGGTCCAGCGCGCTCCCGTCGCTGACCGGGGCGAAGCCAAGCCAGACGAGCGCGACCCCGGCGGCCTCCGCGAGCACCGCCAGCGCCGCCCCGTCCACCGCTACCCCGGCCGCGCGCAGCGCCGGCTCGGCCACTTCGGCGCAGCCGGTCTACACGAGCACGAACGAGCAGACCTGCCCGGTGACCCGGCCTACCCGGACGCCGACCCCGACGCCCACCAGTTCCTCGGCGGCGCCGATCCCCACGCCTGCCGACACGTCGCCGACGCAGGCGTCGTCGCCAACCTGGACCGACCCGACGCCGACGCCGACGCCGACGTCATCCGGCTCGTCGCCGACCAGCGACCCCCGGCCGTGGAGGCCGCCGGACCCGCCATCGAGGTCCCGGCAGGACCGGGGGCAACGGCGGCACGCGAGCCTCCGCGACCAGCACTCCCCGGCGGCGGTGACCCGGCAGCCGCCCGGCCACCGCTAACCTGGCCGCCATGGATTCGCTCATGCCCGTCGCGGGGCCGCCGGTGTTCCTGGTTCCGCCCGGCGGGCTGACGCTTGGGGTCATGACGCTGGACGGCCCGGAGGGGCATCACGCGGCCGCCGTCAGGCGGCTGCGGCCCGGCGAGCGGGCCGACGTGAGCGATGGCGCCGGGACGCTCGCCGAGTGCGTGGTCACCACCGTTGGCAAGGACTCGGTCACGCTTGACGTCCGCGCCCTGCACGCGGTGCCCGCGCCCTGGCCACGGCTGACCGTCGCCCAGGCGCTAGCCAAGGGCGACCGCGGCGAGCTCGCGGTCGAGCTGATGACCGAGGTCGGCGTCGACGGCGTGATCCCGTGGGCCGCCGACCGTTCCATCACCAAGTGGCAGGCGGAACGCGGGGCGAAGGCCCTCGCTAAGTGGCGCGCGACCGCCCGGGAGGCGGCTAAGCAGTCCCGCCGGGCCTGGCTCCCCGAGGTCACCGGGCTAGCGACCACGGCCACCCTCGGACAGCGAGTGGCCGCCGGCGGCGGCGCCATCGTCTTGGAAGCGGACGCGCCCGCCAAGCTCCACGAACTGCCGTTGCCGGAGACGGGTGACATCCTCCTGCTGGTGGGGCCCGAGGGGGGAATCAGCCCGGAGGAACGAGCCACCCTGAGGGACGCGGGCGCGCTGGAGGCGCGCCTGGGACCAACGGTGCTCCGCACCTCGACGGCCGGCGCCGTGGCGGCGGCCATCCTGCTGAGCCGGGTCCGCTGGTAGCTGCTCTTTTCGATGATCGTGGATCGCTGACATCGCTATGGGGTAGTCAGTGATCCACGATCTTTCTGCCCGCGGGGACGGCCCCAAGCCTCCGCTCCCCCGGGCACAGAGAGCCATAGATCGCGACCAGGTATAGCCAGCGGTCGTTCGGGATCTAAGGTATTGACCTTGGTTGGGTAAGCAAGATCAACGGCCGTTGAAGGCGTCGCGGAGTCTAGAGAAAAAACCCTGCTGGCCCGGCTGGAACTTTCCCGGCGGCTGCTCTTCGCCGCGGAGCTTGGCCAGGTCGCGGAGCAGCTTCTCCTGCTCGGCGTCGAGGCGGGTCGGGGTCTCCACGGTGACGTGGATCACCAGGTCGCCGCGGCCGGTGCCGTTGAGGTGCTTGACGCCGAGCCCGTACAGCGGGATGACCTGACCGGACTGGGATCCGGGCCGGATGTCCACGTCGTTCGGGCCATCGAGGGACTCCACCGACACGGTCGCGCCGAGAGCCGCCGCCACCATCGGGATCGTCAGCGTGCAGTGCAGGTCGTCGCCCTGCCGCTCGAAGATCGGGTGCGGGCGCTGCACTACCTCGAGGAACAGGTCGCCGGGCGGGCCACCGCCGGGACCAGTCTCGCCTTCGCCCGCCAGCTGGATGTGCGTGCCGTCCTCGACGCCCGCCGGGATTCTGACCTT
The DNA here is from genome assembly GCA_963767685.1 of uncultured Actinomycetota bacterium. Classification (GTDB taxonomy): domain Bacteria; phylum Actinomycetota; class Actinomycetes; order Streptosporangiales; family Streptosporangiaceae; genus Trebonia. The sequence continues at coordinate 1,326,449 of CAVYEZ010000018.1, read as the reverse complement.
CATCGTCCGCCGGGTGCGCACCCGGCCGTCGCCGTCGCACTCCGGGCAAGGGCGGGGCAGGATGGTGCCGTAGCCGCCGCAGTTCGGGCAGGCCTGGGTGGTGACCACCTGGCCGAGGAACGACTTGCGGACCTGGCTGATCTCGCCGCGCCCGGCGCAGACCTGGCAGGTCTCCGGGTGCGTGCCCGGCGCGGTACCCTCGCCCGAGCAGGTCGGGCAGACCACCGCAGTGTCCACCGTCAGCTCGCGGGTCGCGCCGAACGCGCACTCCGACAGGTCGAGCTCGATCCTGATCGTCGCGTTCCGGCCGCGCCGCGCCCGGCTGCGCGGTCCCCGGCCGGCGCTGGCGCCCGCGGCGCCGAATACGGCGTCTACGAACTCGCTGAACGGGAAGCCGGCGGCGGCGCCGAACCCGCCGAACCCGGGCGCGCCCGCGCCCGCGGCGGCGAACGGGTCGCCGCCCAGGTCGTACATCTGGCGCTTTTCTGTATCGCCCAGGACCTCGTAGGCCTGGGTGATCTCCTTGAACTTCTCCTGCGTGTCCGGATCGGGGTTGACGTCCGGGTGCAGTTCCCGCGCCAGCCGGCGGTACGCGCTCTTAATCTCGGCTTGCGAGGCGTCCCGACGGACCCCGAGCAGCGCGTAATAGTCCTCAGCCACTATGACTCTCCGAGAATCTGCCCGACGTACCGTGCCACCGCACGGACCGCGCCCATCGTGCCTGGATAGTCCATCCTGGTCGGCCCGAGCACGCCGAGCTTGGCCACCGCCTGGCCGCCGGACCCGTAGGCGGCCGACACCACGGACGTTCCCTGGATGCCCGTCTCCGCGCCGATCATCACGGTCAGCGCAGACGGGCTCGCGGCCTCTCCGAGGAGCCGCATCAATACCACTTGTTCCTCCAGCGCTTCAAGCACGTCACGCAGCCCCTTGCCGAAATCGGGGGCGGCGAGGTTGGCGGCACCGCCGAAGACCACCCGCTCCTCGTGCCGCTCGGCGAGGCTGTCGAGGAGGACGGAGAAGACGGCGCCCGCGTTCACCCGCTCGGGGACGGGTATGCGGTCGGCCAGACCCGACACTGTAACGGCCGCGTCGGCCAGCTTATGCCCATCGAGGCACGCGTTGAGCACCGCGCGCAGATGAGCGATCGACTCCGGCTCCGCCGCTTCGGGGAGATCCACCGCGGCCTGCTCCACCCGGCCCGTGTCCGTGATCAGGACGAGCAGCACCCGCTGGGGCGCGAGCGAGACCAGTTCGATGTGCCGTACCGCGGACCTGGACAGCGAGGGGTACTGCACGACCGCCACCTGCCGGGTGAGCTGGGCGAGCAGCCGGACCGTGCGCGCGACCACCTCGTCGAGGCTGTAGGCGCCCGCCAGGAAGGTCTCGATCGCCCGGCGCTCGGCCGCCGACATCGGCTTGACTGACGACAGCCGGTCGACGAACAGCCGGTATCCCTTGTCGGTCGGGATCCGGCCGGCGCTGGTGTGCGGCTGCGCGATGAACCCCTGCTCCTCGAGGACGGCCATGTCGTTGCGGATCGTGGCGGGCGACACGTCGAGGCCATGCCGGTCTACGAGGGACTTCGACCCAACCGGCTCGGTGGTGGACACGTAGTCCTCGACTATCGCGCGGAGCACCGCCAGCTTGCGCTCGTCAAGCACCGTGTTCACCTCCTTGGCACTCAGCATCCTTGAGTGCCAATTCTATTAACTCCTGAGAGCTTCCGGACGGCAAGGACGCAGTCCCGACGGTTACGCTTCCGTGAGCGAGACCGAGATTCGGCCCAGCGTAAGGGCCGAGGCGGAGGAGGCGCAAAAGTTGCAAAGCCGACAGTACGGGCGCGACGTCCTCGCACCGGAGAACCGTAAGCCCAAGCCCGGGCGGGGGCCGGTGCCGCAGGTCGAGGCCGAGCGTGACCTGGTCGTCGAGGACTTCGAGGGCCGGTTCTGCGGCGCGGTGGTGGCGGTCGAGCCCGGTTCCGTGACGCTTGAGGACCGCTTCGGCAAGCGGCGGGTGTTCCCGCTGCCGGGGACGTTCCTGCTTGAGGGCAAGCGGGTGACGCTGGTGCGCCCGGCCCCCAAAGCGGAAAATGCCGGAAATGTGGGGCGGCGAACCGCCTCCGGGTCCGTCGCCGCGCCGCAGCAGCGGGCCAAGGTCGCCAAGGCCAGCCGGATCTACGTCGAGGGCAAGCACGACGCGGAGCTGGTGGAGAAGATCTGGGGCGACGACCTGCGGGAGGTCGGCGTGGTCGTGGAGTACCTGGAGGGCATCGACGACCTGGCGGCCATCGTCCGTGACTTCGAGCCGGAAGACGGGCGACGGCTCGGCGTCCTCGTCGACCACCTCGTCGCCGGGTCCAAGGAGAGCAGGATCGCCGCCGCCGTCGGCGACGACCCCAACGTGCTTGTCGTCGGCCACCCGTTCATCGACATCTGGGCGGCGGTCAAGCCCGCCAAGCTGGGCCTGGCGGCCTGGCCCGACGTCCCGAAGGGGCTGTCATGGAAGGAGGGCGTCCTCGCGCGGATCGGCTGGCCGCACGAGACGCCGCAGGACGTCGCGGTCGCGTGGCGGCGCATCCTGCGCGCCATCACCAGCTACGCCGACCTGGAGCCGGAACTGCTTGGCCGGGTGGAGGAGCTGATCGACTTCGTGACCGCCCCGGACGGCGAGTTAGGTGAGGTCGCGGATCACCGCGTCGGCGAGCAGGCGGCCGCGCGGGGTCAGCACCAGCCGGCCTGCCGCGTGAGCGGATGGGTCGATCAGGGAATCGGCCACCATCCGTTCGGAATCGGCCTGGGCGGTATCGGCGAGGAGGGCAAGCGGCAGGCCCTCGGCCAGCCGGGCGCGGAGCATGATCTCTTCCATCCGGCGCTCGGCGGCGGTCAGCCGCTCGCGGGCCGCGGCCGGGGACTTCCCCTCGTTGAGGCGGCCCGCGTAGGCGGCCGGGTGCTTGACGTTCCACCAGCGCACGCCGCCCACGTGGCTGTGCGCGCCGGGGCCGAAGCCCCACCACTCGCCGCCCGTCCAGTAGAGCAGGTTGTGCCTGCTCTGCGATTTGTCGGTTTTCGCCCAGTTCGATAGCTCGTACCAGCGGAAGCCGGCCGCGCCGAGCAGTTCGTCGGCGACCAGGTAGCGGTCGGCCATCGCGTCGTCGTCGGGCGCGGCGATCTCGCCCCGGCGGACCTTCGCCGCCAGCCGGGTGCCATCCTCGACGATCAGCGCGTAGGCCGACACGTGGTCGGGCCCCGCCTCGATCGCGGCCGTGAGGGACCGTCGCCAGTCGTCGTCGCTCTCCCCCGGCGTGCCGTAGATCAGGTCGAGGCTGACGTGCTCGAAGCCCGCCGCGCGGGCCCAGCGCACGCAATCGAGCGGCCTGCCGGGCTGGTGCTCGCGGTCGAGCACCCGCAGCACGTGCGGTACCGCGCTCTGCATCCCGAACGAGAGCCGGGTGACTCCGGCCGCGCGCAATTGCTCAAGCTCGGCGGGCCCGACGGTCTCCGGGTTGGCCTCGACGGTGACCTCAACGTCGCTCGCGAGCCCGAAGCTGTCGCCGATCTTCCCGATAATCTCGCCCAGCTGGGCGGGGGCGAGCAGCGTGGGAGTTCCGCCGCCGAAGAAAATCGTGCGCGCCGGGGCGCCCGTCGCGGGCAGGACCTTCGCCGCGAGGTCCACTTCCCGCGCGATCAGCTCCGGATAGGCGGCCTGGCTGGCATGGTTCTGGCCAGCACGGGCGCCCAGCTCAGCGGCGGTGTAGGTGTTGAAATCGCAATAGCCGCAGCGGGTGCGGCAAAAAGGCACGTGTACGTAAACGCCGAACGGGGTATCGCCGAATCCTTGGGTCGCATCGCATGGCAGGGAACCGTCTTCGGGAACCGATTCACCCTCTGGCAACGTTCCTGGCATAGAGCCGAGGATAAGCTGTAGGCGACACAACATGGGCGGGAGGTACTGGTGACTTCAGATCCGGGGCCTGGTTCGAATGGCTTTCCCCTGCCACCGTCCTACGGGCCGCCGTCGTACGGTGGGACCCCCTACGGGTCTTCGCCCGTGCCTTACGGGCAGCCGCCTGGATACGGGCCGTACCAGTACGGGCAGCCCCAGTACCCCCAGCCGGGGATGCTCGCCGCCGCGGCGGACCGGGAACGCGCTATTGACGTGCTCAAGGCCGCGTTCGGCGAGGGCAGGCTGACCAAGGAGGAGTTCGACGCCAGGTCCGCCCGGGTGTACGCGGCGCGGACCTACGCCGACCTGGCCGCCGTCGTCGCCGACCTGCCCGCGGGCCCGGCGGGCGCCGTCGCGCCTTACCATCCCGGCTACTACCCGATGGTCCCGGCCGCGCCGACCAACGGGCTCGCTATCGGGGCCATGGTCTGCGGGATCGCGGAGCTCTTCACGCTCGGGTTCGCGGCCATCCCGGCGGTCATCCTCGGGCACCTCGCGCGCGGCCAGATCAGGCGGACCGGCGAGCGCGGAGACGGCATGGCCATCGCCGGGCTCGTCCTCGGCTACCTGGGCATCGCGGGCTGGGTGTTCGTCATCCTGGCCATCGCCTCGCACGGTTGACTCCCGGGGGGACGACCCCCCGGGTTAACAACTACCCCTACTTCGCGCGGTTGTCGGTCTGGCCGGTGGACAGCGCGGCGACGAACGCCTCCTGCGGCACCTCCACGCGGCCGATCGTCTTCATCCGCTTCTTGCCTTCCTTCTGCTTCTCGAGCAGCTTGCGCTTGCGCGTGATGTCGCCGCCGTAGCACTTCGCGAGGACGTCCTTGCGCAGCGCGCGGATGTTCTCCCTGGCGATGATCCGGCTGCCCACGGCGGCCTGGATCGGCACCTCGAACTGCTGCCGCGGGATCAGTTCCTTGAGCTTGGCGGTCATCGACAGGCCGTACTCGCGCGCGCTGTCGGAGTGCACGATCTGGCTGAACGCGTCCACCGGCTGGCCCTGGAGCAGGATGTCCACCTTCACCAGGTTGGCGACCTGCTCGCCGTCCGGCTCGTAGTCGAGGCTCGCGTAGCCCCTGGTCCTGGACTTGAGCTGGTCGAAGAAGTCGAAGATGATCTCGGCGAGCGGCATCGTGTAGCGGATCTCGACCCGGTCGGTGGACAGGTAGTCCATGCCCTTGAGGATGCCGCGCCGGCTCTGGCACAGCTCCATGATCGTGCCGATGTAGTCGCTCGGCGAGATGATCGTGGCCCGGACGACGGGCTCGTAGACTTCCTTGATCTTGCCGCCGGTGTTGCCCTTGGGACCGCTGCTTTGCGGGGCGGCGAAGCCGTCGATGCCGCCGGGGAAGTCGCTCGGGTTGGTCACCGTGAGCTCGCGGCCGCTTTCCATCACGACGCGGTAGACGACGTTGGGCGCGGTGGAGATCAGGCTCAGGTCGAACTCGCGCTCAAGCCGCTCCCTGACGATCTCCATGTGCAGCAGGCCGAGGAAGCCGCAGCGGAAGCCGAAGCCGAGCGCCGTGCTCGTCTCCGGCTCGTAGACGAGGGCGGCGTCGTTAAGCTGCAGCTTGTCCAGGGCCTCGCGCAGCTCGGGGTACTCGTCGCCGTCGACCGGGTAGAGGCCGGAGAAGACCATGGGCTTGGGGTGGTCGTAGCCGGCAAGCGGGTCGCTTGCTTTATTGCCGGTGGTGGTGATCGTGTCGCCGACGCGGGCCTGGCGGACGTCCTTCACGCCGGAGATGACGTAGCCGACCTCGCCGGCCGCGAGGCCGTCGCTCGGGATGGGCTCCGGGCTGATGACGCCGAGTTCCAGGGTCTCGTGGACGCTCTGGGTGGACATCATCAGTATGCGCTCGCGCTTGGTGAACTTGCCGTCGACGACCCGCACGTAGGTGACCACGCCGCGGTAGGTGTCGTAGACGGAGTCGAAGATCAGGGCCCGGGGCGGCGCGGCCGGGTCGCCGGTCGGCCTCGGGACCTGGTCGACGATGGTGTTGAGCAGCTCTTCTACGCCCACGCCGGTCTTCGCGGAGACCCTCAGGACCTCGCTCGGGTCGCAGCCGATGATCGCGGACAGCTCTTCCGCGTAGCGCTCGGGCTGGGCGGCCGGGAGGTCGATCTTGTTGAGCACCGGGATGATCTTGAGGTCGGCGTTGATGGCCAGGTAGAGGTTGGCCAGGGTCTGCGCCTCGATGCCCTGCGCGGCGTCGACGAGCAGGACGGCGCCCTCGCAGGCCTCGAGTGACCTGCTCACCTCGTAGGTGAAGTCGACGTGGCCGGGGGTGTCGATCATGTTCAGGACGTAGTGCTGACCGTCCTTCTGCCAGGGGAGGCGCACGGCCTGGCTCTTGATCGTGATGCCGCGCTCGCGCTCGATGTCCATCCGGTCCAGGTACTGCGCGCGCATCTGCCGGGCGTCCACGATGCCGGTCAACTGCAGCATCCGGTCGGCCAGGGTGGACTTGCCGTGGTCGATGTGCGCGATGATGCAGAAGTTGCGGATCACGGCCTGGTCCGTGTTGGCCGGTGCCGGGGCCGTGTTTTTAACGGCTGGGCCCTGGGCAGCCTTGGCCGGGTCGCTCATTGCCACCATGCTTCCATGAACGTGCTCGGGCGCGGGGTCTCGCGCGCGGTGCCGGTGCGCCGGGGCTCTGTCTGCCCGTAGGCGCGCGGTTGGGGGACGTCGCGGGCGTCTCGGCGGTGCGCCTTGTCGGGTACCGCCGGCCTGCCGGTCACGCGGGCGTCCTCGTGATCAGGGTATCGTGACTCAGCTACCGCGGTGCTTTCCCGCGAGCCAATAGCTCGCGGAGGGGGCTTCCCGGTCCGGTGGTTGCTTAGGGAAGCGCCCGTTGGTTTGAGGAAGCGGCGGGGCTTCGGCTATCCTTCATCTCTGCGCCCACTTCTCACGCTGCCGCTCCGGGCGGGCAGACCGTTCCCTGGGCGGCCAAGCAGACTTAAACCCAACGAAGGACGTATTCGCGTGGCGAACATCAAGTCGCAGATCAAGCGCATCAGGACCAACGAGAAGGCGCACCAGCGCAACAAGGCCGTCAAGTCCGAGCTCCGCACCCACGTGCGCAAGTTCCGCGAGGCCGTCGAGTCGGGCAACGTCGAGGAAGCGACCGTCGCGATGCGGACCGCCGCCCGCAAGCTCGACAAGGCCGTGTCCAAGGGCGTCATCCACAAGAACCAGGCCGCGAACCGCAAGTCAGCGATCGCCAAGCGCCTCGCCGAGCTGGCTTCGGCCTAGGCCCTCGCTTCACCTTTCTTGCCGCGCCGGGCACCGTTTTGGTGACCCGGCGTTTTGGCGTGCACGGCCGCTGATTGGGGGCACGGGGGCTACCCGTGGTTGCGGCCTGGTTGCACACAGGGCCGCTACTGGTTCTGGTTCTGGGGCAGACGAGGCCAAATCAATCTGGCCTTGGGGCACACACGGCCACTGCCGCTTCTGGTTCTGGGGCCCCCAAGGCCAAATCAATCTAGCCTTGGGGGCCACGAGGGCGCTTCTAGTGTCCTTGGGGCACGCAGGGCCGGAACATTCTGGCCTTGGGGCACACGAGGACAGTTGGTCACCTGGTCTTGGGGGCCACAAGGTCAGTACGGGTGGCGGGAACCTAAGGGAACGGATGGCGGGAACCCGAGGGAATTGTCCGACGGGACCTGGGATCTCCGATCAGCCCAAGAATCGTTTCTGGCGTGGCCAGCAGGATCGATGAACGGGCCGCTGTGTGACCAGTGGGATCGGTGAACGAGTCCGCGGCGCGGCCAGCAGGATCGGTGAACGGGGCTGCGGCGCGGCCAGCAGGATCGGTGAACGGGGCTGCGGCGCGGCCAGCAGGATCGGTGAACGAGTCCGCGGCGTGGCCAGCAGGATGGATGAACGAGTCCGCCAGGATCGATGAACGAGTCCGCGGCGCGGCCAGCAGGATCGATGAACGGGGCTGCCGGATGGTGGGGACGGGCCTGCGGGATTGAGGAATAGCGGGGATGGTGCCCACGCCCCGGCTGGGGGCGCGGGCAGTGGCTGGGAGGCGCGGGCCGTGGCTGGGGGGCGCGGGCAGTGGCTGGGGGGCGCGGGCCGTGGCTGGTTAGCGGGGGGCGGCGCGGTTGGCGACGATCTGGCGGATGGCGCGTTCCAGGGCGTACTCGGGGCTGGCTCCCCCGCCCTTCACCTGGGCGTCCGCCTCGGCGACGGCCTGGAGGGCGCTGGCCACCCCGTCCGGGTGCCAGCCGCGCAGCTGCTGACGGACCCGGTCGATCTTCCATGGCGGCGCGCCGACCTCCGCGGCCAGCGCGTTGGGGTTCGCGTTCCTCGAGGCCGCGCCGACCCGGCCGAGCAGCCGGACCCCGGTCGCGAGGGCGCTGGTGATCAGGACCGGCGCGGTGCCGGTCGACAGCGCCCAGCGGAGCTGCTCGAGCGCCTCGTTCAGCCGCCCCTCGACCGCGTGGTCGGCGACGCTGAAGCCGGTCGCCTCCGCGCGGCCACGGTAGTACCGGCCGACCGTGGCGGCGTTGATCCGGCCGTCGGTGTCGGAGGCCAGCTGGTCGACGGCGCTCGCCAGCTCGCGCAGGTCGCCGCCGATCGCGTCGAGGAGCGCGCGGACCGCTTCCGCGTCGGCCTGCCGGCCGACCCGCCGGAACTCGTTCTTCACGAAGTCGGTCCGCTCGCTCGGCCGGGTGAGCTTCGGGCAGTCGACCTGGCGCGCCCCGGCCTTCGCCAGGTCGGTGACGAGGGCCTTGCCCTTGGCGCCGCCCGCGTGCGTGAGGACGACGGCGGCGTCCGGCGCTGGGCTCCTGGCGTACTTCGTCAGCTCGGCGGCAACTTCCTTGCCGGCGTTCTGCGCGTTCCTGACGACCACGACGGCCCCGCCGCCGAACAGGCTGGGCGACGTGAGCGCGGCCAGCTCCCCCTGGCCGAGCACGGACGCCTCCAGGTCGTGCAGGTCGCCTTCCCCGCCGCCGCTGGCCTCGGCGAGCACGGCCCGCGCCTGCGTCACCGCCTCCCGCAGCGCGCGGTCAACGAGAAACTCCTCCTCGCCCACGACCAGCGTGACGGGTGCCAGGTTCGCCATGCAGGCAAGCATGCCACGTCGCAGTGAGGGGTCCGGCCGTGTCCTCGACCATTGCAGCTTCCCGCCCAAGCCCACCTTTCCTGCCATCGCCACCGGCTCGCGCGAAGATTCTGGATCGCTGACCACGCTATGACGTGGTCAGCCATCCAAGATCATTTTCTTGGCTCCAACGCTCGGCGGCGATTTCACGAAATATCCGGCATGTCGCAGCGCTAGCGCCCGACATGCCGTATGCGCCGGACAGGTTGAGGCGGCGTGGCAGCGCGGCGCGCCGGATGCGGCGGCGTGTCGGCGCCGACGTGGCGAATGCGGCGGGCGGGCGGACTGAAGTGGGGCCATAGCGCCCCGGCGCAACGGGCGGGGTGGCAGCGCACGACGGGGGCGCATGCGACGGGGCGGGCCGTGGCGAGCAGGGGTGGATGGGTGGCCCGGGCGGCGGGGCCTGACGCGCCCGATGGGGTTGGTGCCGGCAAAGTGGAGGTCGCGGGGGACTTTGTGTCCCATCTCCTTCGGTACCCGGGTTAGGGGGTGACCGGTTCGCCGCCGCGCCAGACGCGGCGCGGGGTCAGGCCGTAGTTCCAGGCGAAGGCGCCCTCGTGGTCGGCGTCCCAGAGGACGATGTCGGCCAGCCGGCCGCGGACCATGGCGCCGCGGTCGGGTGCGCGCAGCGCGTAGGCGCCGCCCAGGGTGGCGGCGCGCAGCGCCTCGGTGACCGACATGCCGAGGTAAGACACGGCCAGCGCGATGACGAGCGGCATCGAGGTGATGCCCACGCCGCCGGGCGTGTGGTCGGAGCCGAGGGCGAGCACCACGCCCTTGTCGAGCAGCGCGCGGACCGGCGGCTTGGTGGACTGCTGGAGCGCCGAACCCGGCGAGATCACGGCGGCCACGCCGCCGCGGGACAGGGCCGCGACGTCCTCGTCGGTCGCCGCGTAGAGCAGGTCGGCGGACGCGCAGCCGAGCTCGGCGGCGACCCGGGCCGCGCCGCTGGCGCCGTGCGCGTGGCCCGAGGCGTGCAGCCGGGGCAGCAGGCCGGCCCGGCGGCCCGCGTTGAGAATCCAGCGGGCCTCTTCCTCGGTGAACCGGCCGTCCTCGCAGCTGACGTCCACGCTGTCCGCGCCCACCGCGGCCGCGTCGGCGCACCAGGACGACACCGCGTCGATGTAGTCGCTGCGGCGGCCGAAGAACTCTGGCGGCACCATCTGCGCCGCGTAGAACGTGATGTGCACCCGCGGCATGCCCGGCTCGACCTCGAGCGAGCGGAGCATCCGCACGTCGGCGAGCTCGCCGTCCCTGGTGAGGTGGTAGCCGGTCTTCGCCTCGATCGTCGTGGTGCCCGACTGCAGCCAGCAGGCCAGCCGCTCGCGGACGTTGTTGCACAGCGTCCACGGGTCGGTGCCCCTGGTCACGGTGATCGTGGACGAGATGCCGCCGCCCGCCGCGGTGATCTCCGAGTCCGACAGGCCGGTGGACCGCATGGCCAGCTCGGCGTAGCGGTTGCCCGCGTAGACCGGGTGCGTGTGCGCGTCGATCAGGCCGGGGGTGACGAGGCCGCCGCCCAGGTTCTCCACCAGGTCGACGTCGACGATGTCGTCGACGACGCCGGGGACGCTGCGCGGCAGCTCGGCCGACGGGCCGACCCAGGCAATGCGGTCATCGCTGATGAGGATGGCGGCATTGCTGATAATCTCGGACCCGGTCCAGAGCCGGCCGATGCTTGTGAGCAGCCGGGCGGTCACGGGGTCGGCCCGTACCGCACGGGACCACGCGGGTCGGTGCTAGCGATCATGAGCGGCCACCTGCCATGCATGTTCGACGTCGGCGCTGACCGTACTTACCGGCAATGCGAACGCCCGCGCACGGATGGTTAGTCTCATTGCGCGGCCGCCGGAACATATCGGTTCCGTTACGGTATTGCACTGAGGGGGTTCCTTACAAGCCCTATCGACGAAAGCGCTAGCGGCCGCAAGTTACTTATGAGTACAATGCGAGCCGCCTAACAGCAGGTAAACGGCCCCGCAATCGTTTGGGCAGGCGGCGGCGGCCGCTGGCCCGGACGCCTGAAGAGGTGCTGGGGTCCTTCGTTCGTGCTGGCGGGCCTGATACGATCGCGGTTTTTGCGATCAGGCCCGCCAGCACGAACAGCCGGGGGGTACGGGCCGTCCCCCGGGGGAAATCACGCGATGACGAATCGCTGCAGCTCGGCGGCGAGCTCCGGCGGCACGCGGGCCTCGATGAAGGTCCCGTCCGGGCCGTGCTCGGTGCGCGTCACCTCGCCCGCGGCGTGCGCCCGGGCGACCAGGTCGCCGCGGCTGTAGGGGACGCTGACCCGGACGAGGCGGTCCCGCTCGGGCAGCCCCTCATCGATCGCCGCGCGCAGCGCGTCGAGCCCCTCACCGGTCTTCGCGGAGACGAGCACCGCGCCCCGCTCGCGGAGCTGCACCGCCTTGAGCGTCACCGGGTCGGCGTCGTCGACCTTGTTGATCACGACGAGCTCGGGCACGTCCCGCGCGCCGATCTCGGCGAGCACGGCGCGAACGGCGGCGAGCTGCGCCTGCGGGTCGGCGTCGGAGCCGTCCACCACGTGCAGGATCAGGTCCGCGTCCTTCGCCTCCTCCAGGGTGGACCGGAACGCGTCCACGAGCTGGTGCGGCAGGTGCCGGACGAACCCGACGGTGTCGGTCAGCGTGAGCGGCCGGCCGCCGGGCGTCTCGGCCTTCCGCACGGTCGGGTCCAGGGTGGCGAACAGCGCGTCCTCCACCAGCACCCCGGCGCCCGTCAGCGCGTTGAGCAGGCTGGACTTGCCCGCGTTGGTGTACCCGGCGATCACCACCGACGGGACCTCGTTCCGCCGCCGCTGGCCGCGCTGCACCTCACGGCCGACCTTGAACGTGGCGATCTCGCCGCGCAGCTTAGAGATCCGCGTCCTGATCCGGCGCCGGTCGGTCTCGATCTTGGTCTCACCGGGACCACGGGTCCCGATGCCGCCACCGCCGGCCACCCGGCCGCCAGCCTGCCTGGACAGCGACTCGCCCCAGCCCCGCAGCCGCGGCATCATGTACTGCAGCTGGGCCAGCTCGACCTGCGCCTTGCCCTCGCGGCTCTTGGCGTGCTGCGCGAAGATGTCCAGGATCAGCGCGGTGCGGTCGATCACCTTGACCTTGACCACGCCCTCCAGGCGGCGCAGCTGGCTCGGGCTGAGCTCACCGTCGCAGATCACCGTGTCCGCGCCCGTCGCGGCCACGATCCCGGCCAGCTCGTTCGCCTTGCCCGAGCCCACGTAGGTGGCGGTGTCGACCCGGCTCCGGCGCTGGATCAGGCCGTCGAGCACCACCGAGCCCGCGGTCTCGGCGAGCCGGCTGAGCTCCGTCAGGGAGTTCTCCGCGCTGGCCAGCGTGCCCTCGGTCCACACGCCGATCAGCACCACGCGCTCGAGGCGCAGGGCCCGGTACTCAACCTCGGTGATGTCGGTGAGCTCAGTGGAAAGCCCCGCCACGCGGCGCAGCGCGTGCCGGTCTTCCAGGTCAAAATCCCCCGTAGCGGCGTCCATCTCGGCGCTCTGGCCGAAAGCACGGGCGCTGTGAGCAGTTGTCATTATCCTCCAGACTCGGAACGCTCCCCTAATGGTGATGGTGCCACCACCGCGGGAACACGTCACCCTAATAACACCGGGGAAGCGCTGAATGTGCCCGGGCAACCTACGCGGCCGACAGGTGTCTTATCTCCGTTTCTTATCTCCGTGGAAACACTCGACGACACAGATGCGGGCCCGCCCGGTGCCGAGGCGGCCGTCGCCGGGCTGTTCGCCGCGCGGTACCCCGAACTGGTGCGGCTCGGCGGGCTGCTCGGCGCGGACGACCCCGAGGACATCGCGCAGGAGGCGTTCGCCCGGCTGCTGCGCTGCTACGGGTCGCTGCGCGACGCCGACGCCGCGCTCGCGTACGTGCGGGCGATGGTCGGCAACCTGACGCGGAACCGGCGGCGCGGAGCACGCTGTCGTTCGGGACGACCTTGATTGTGACTTTGGCGTTAAAGGGTGACGACGGTCACATTTCCCTCTTCCGGTATCGGGATTTGTCACGCACACTGCTGATAACGATCATGCTCCCGGAGGTGGCGATGGCGACGGCCCCAGCGCAGAAGACTGCCGCGACGGCGCCCGGGCTCAAGCGTTCCCTGTCCGTCTGGCAGGCGGTCGGCCTGTCGCTCGCGCTGATGGCGCCCTCCATGGCGGCGAACATCAACCCGCAGGGGGCGATCGGCGCGGGGCGGGCGGTCCCGCTCGCGTTCCTGATCGCGGCGGTCGGCGTGCTGTTCGTGGCGTACACGTTCGCGCGATTGTGCCAGTACTACCGGCACTCTGGGTCCGTGTACGCGTTCGTCGGCGCGACGCTCGGGCCGCGGGCCGGGGTGGTCGCGGGCTGGGGCCTGGCCGGGACCTACGTGTTTTACGCGGTGACGACGGCGGCCGCGGCGGGCATCTTCGGCACCGGGCTGCTCGACTCGCTCGGGCTGTGGAAGAACCAGCCGTCGTGGGCGCCGATGCTGTTCGTCGGGGTCGTGCTGGCGCTCGCGCTGCTGCTCGCCGCGCTTCCGGCCCGCGGCGGGACGAACGTGCTGCTGATCGTCGAGGTGTGCACGGTCACGCTGATCCTGATCGTGACCGTGGTGGTGTTCGTCAAGCTGCTCTCGCACTCCGCTCCCGGCGGGTCGACGTTTACCTGGTCGGTGTTCAGCCTGGCGCCCGGCACCGGGGTGTCGGCGCTGTTCCTCGGCGTGGTGTTCGGGTTCCTGTCGTTCGCGGGGTTCGAGGCGTCCTCCACGCTCGGCGAGGAAGCGCACAACCCGTCGCGGGACATCCCGCGCGCGATCCTCGGCGTGGCCGTGTTCGGCGGCATCTACTACGTGGTCGTGACCGCGGCGGAGATGATGGGCTTCGGCACGTCGGCTTCGGGCATCAAGGCGTTCGGCTCGTCGGCGTCGCTGCTCGGCGACCTCGGGTCGTCCTACGTCGGCTCCTGGGTCGGCAACATCATCACGGCGGGCACGACCGTGTCCGCGTTCGGCTGCTGCCTGGCCTGCACGGTCGGCGCGGCGCGGATGATCTACGCGATGTCGCGGGACTCCTTCGGCGAGCGCGGGATCGGGGCGGCGCACTCCCGGTGGGGCACGCCGGCCGCCGCCACCGGCGTGGTCACCGTCATGGCCGTGATCATCTACGTCGTGTACGTGATCGTTTCTTCTTCGCCGTCCGCTCTGGCTGAGAACGCCTTCCTCTGGTCGGGGACGATCGGCACGCTGATCCTGCTCGTGGCTTACGTGCTCGCCACGATCGGCATGACGCTGCTGGTGTTCGTGCGCCGCGAGATGCCCTCGGTGCCGATGTGGCAGGTCGTCATCCCGATCGCGGGCATCGTGGTGCTTGGCTACACGATCTACCGGAACGTGTACCCGTACCCGACGGGCGACGGCCACTGGTTCCCCATCGTCGCGGGCGCCTGGCTCGCCGCGGCGGTCATCGGCGTCCTGATCGCGCCGCGGACGGCGCGGCGGCTCGGCGCCGCGCTGATGTCCAGGGAGGGCATCTCCCGGTAGCGGCGTCGTACGGCGCGGGCCGGGGATGCGAGAGGGGCCTGCCGCTCGTGCCCGGCTTCGGCCTCACCGGGTGACGGGGATCTCTAACTAAGAAGGGTCATTTCCCGGCATCTGGAATGCCTCACTGGAATGCTGCCGTTATTCTTCTGTGACGGAGTCTTGCTCTTGTCCGGGCGACGTTGCCCACGGTTGAGCAGAGTCCATACCGTATACACTTCTCCGGCTGCGCGGGACGGCCCGCGCTTGCCGGAGTCGCGCGTTTCCGTATACCGACGTCGGGCGCCGCCGACGAGGGCTCAAAGGAGTGGGTGGAGTGGGCATGGAGCGAGCTGACTGGCTTGAGGAACGGGTTGACGCGGCCGACGCGCGGTTCCTCATGGTGACGGCGATAACCCACCACAAGTTCAGCTCCCCGATCTGGGGCGCCCGCGAGGTCCGCAAGCTGCACGCCGAACTGGCCGAGATCGCCAAGCACGCCTCCGACGTGCTCAAGGAGCACCAGGCGGCCGGCAAGTCCAAGAAGAAGCAGAAGAAGCCACGCCCGGCCTCGAAGTACCGCGGCGTCTTCGGCGCCCCCGCCTGGTAAGTCCGCTAGACCTGGCTGACGGATCTCGCCGGTGACGGCGGGCTGTGTCCGCCGTCACCGGCGCGATCCGCTACCTGGACGGCCGCCGTGGCCTACCCTGACGGCCCCGTGAGAACGGATGCGACCCGGCCTAGGCGTGCGCGAGGGTGGCCTCCGGCTCCTCCTCGCGGACCTTCGGCTGTGCTTGCAGAGTCAGCCAGATCCCTGCCACCAGCATCCAGGCGGCGGTGACCAGGATGGCGAAGAACAGCAGCGGGCTGGCGCAGCAGGCGCCGATGACCATCAGCAGCCAGCCCATCCACCGTGCGGGTGCCCTGCTGATCGCGACCGCCAGGCCGCCCACGATGCCGAAGACGCACATTCCCGCGGCCGCCGGCAGGAAGAAGCTGTTGTCGAGCAGGTTGAGCGTTGACGCCGACCCGAGGGTCAGGTAGCTGGAGTTCTGCCCGAGAACGTACTGGATGCTGAACAAGGCGGCGATGCCGACCGCGCCGAATACCGCGCCGGCGACCACGCCGTTGGCCAGCCACCCGCCGCCGCGCGTCCGGCTGGCCAGGGTCACCGCGAAGAAGACGAAGAAGATCACGGCGAAGGTCCCGATCAGCGCCGAGGTCTTAGCGGCCGAGCCGTTCTTGACGAAGAAAGAGATCACGCTAGCCGGCGATGCGTTGGCATTCGGCGTGTTTCCCCCGTTGAAGAAGGCAATGACGAACAGGATCCCCGCGACCACGCCGGTAAGCGGCGCCCACCTGCTAAGCCGTCGTTCCATCTCAGATCACGTCCTTTCCCCCCAGCGGCCAGGCCCATATGGGCGCCACTGCGCGCCGGGCCTGCCAAGTGACCGGGCGCACGCTGCTAGTCCTCACCCCACGCGGGACCCGTGCCCGATAGGTCAACTGTGCGCGGCGGCCAGGCCGTTGCGGTATCAGCAATATTGCTTAGGCTGGTCAGGGGGGAACATGGCTGGTTCCAGCGATGAGCTGCGCCTGTTCAGCGAGGGCGTGGCCGAGCTGTACGCACCGCCTGCCGACCCCGCGGGCCAGGACTTTCCCGCCCGCGTGGTCGGCGCGGCGGTCAGGCTGGTGCCCGCGGACTCGTGCTCTTATAACCACTTCGACGGTCCCCGGCTGCTCGCCTGGCATGTCCAGCCGGCTGGCACCGGCGTGTTCCCAGGCAGCGAGCAGTTGTTCAGGCAGCACCTGCCTGAACATCCCGTCCTAGCCTGTCACCTGGTGACCGGCAACGGCCGCGCGCTGCGGATCTCTGACTTCCTCAGCGACCGCCAGTTCCGCTCGCTCGGCTTGTACTGCGACTTCTACCGGGCCGCCGAGGTGAGCTACCAACTCGCCATCACGGTGTCCGCTCCCGGCGGCGGGCTGATCGGCGTCGCGCTGAACCGGTACCGTCATGACTTCCGCGACGCGGAAGTCAACCTCCTTGACCTGCTGCGCGCGCACATCGAGCAGGCCGCCGCCCTGCTCCTGCCCCGGCCGACGGTTCCCGTCCCGCCCGACCTCGCGAACGGCCCGCTGCTCACTCCCCGCCAGGTCCGCGTCCTGCAGCTCGTCGCCGACGGCCAGTCCGACCGCGGCATCGCCCGGTCCCTCGGCATCAGTACCCGCACGGTGCAAGCCCACCTGCAGCACGCCTTTCGGACGCTCGACGTGACCTCCCGCACCGAGGCGCTCGCCCGGCTCCAGGCCCGGCCGCACCTAGCGATCGGGGCCCGGCGGTCGCCCGTGATCGCGGGTCATCGCGGCGAAGGACGCTAGAAGGTCAGCCGGTTAGCCCGTTATGTCCCGGTATGCCGGGGGGCTTCTCCCTTCTCCCTTGTTGTCATGATCGCGGGTCACCCGGGGCGGATATCGCCAATTATGAATCATTGGGCGCGGGCGGCGGGCCGGCCGGGGCGCGCGACAAAGCGGCCAGGAGCGCCGTGAACGGGACGGCGCTCCGGGCCGCACATCCGGATGGAAAAGGTTGTTTGCTCCGGCTCTTCCCCACGCTCTAAAGCGTCATGGGACGCGGGCCAGGTGAAACACGAAACCGTTCGGGATGATCCTGGTCTCGACTGTGGGGGTTGACCTTAGACCTCGACGACGACCGGGATGATCATCGGGCGGCGGCGGTAGTTGTCGCTGACCCACTTGCCGATGACCCGCCTGGACAGCTGGCGGAGGGCGTGGGTGTCGGTGACGCCCTCGTTCGCCGACCGCTCGAGCGCGTCCACCAGCTTGGGCAGCACGTCCAGGGAGAACGCCGCGTTGTCGATGCCCGAGCCGCGCGTGTGGATCTCCGGGCCGCCGACGATCTTGCCGGTCGATGAGTCGACGACCATGATCACCGAGATGAACCCCTCGTCGCCGAGGATGCGCCGGTCCTTGAGCTGCGACTCGGTCACCTCGCCGACGGTCAGCCCGTCCACGTAGACGTAGCCGCAGTCCACCGCGCCGGTGATGCCGACCTTCCCGTCGATCAGGTCGACGACCACGCCGTCCTCGGCGATCACGATCCGGTCGTCGGGCACCCCGGTGAGCGACGCGAGGCGCGCGTGCGCCGTGAGGTGCCGCCACTCGCCGTGTATCGGCATGAAGTTGCGCGGCTTGACCAGGTTAAGCAGGTAGAGCAGCTCGCCGGCCGGCGCGTGCCCGCTCACGTGGACCAGGCTTGACTCCTTGTGCACGACGCGGGCGCCGAGCCTGGTCAGCCCGTTGATCACCTTGTAGACGGCGGTCTCGTTGCCGGGAATGAGCGACGACGCCAGGATGACCGTGTCGCCGGCGGCGATGCGGATCGGGTGGTCGCGGCCCGCCATCCGCGACAGCGCGGACATCGGCTCGCCCTGCGAGCCAGTGGAGATCAGCACGACCTCGCCTGGCGGCATCTCCTCGGCCTCGCGCAGGTCGATGAGCAGCCCGCCCGGGACGTGCAGGTAGCCGAGGTCGCGGGCGACGCCCATGTTGCGGACCATGGACCGGCCGACGAAGGCCACCTTGCGCCGGTGCTTCGCGGCCGCGTCGAGCACCTGCTGCACCCGGTGCACGTGCGAGGCGAAGCAGGCCACGATGATCCGCTCGTGGGCGCCGGAGAACACCTCGTTGAGCACGGGCGCGATGTCCCGCTCGGACCGGACGATGCCGGGCACCTCGGCGTTGGTCGAGTCGGCGAGCAGCAGGTCGACGCCCTCGCCGCCGAGCCGCGCGAACCCGGCCAGGTCGGTCAGCCGCCCGTCGAGCGGCAGCTGGTCCATCTTGAAGTCGCCGGTGTGCAGCACGACGCCGGCCGGGGTCTTGATCGCCACGGCGAGCGCGTCCGGTATCGAGTGGTTCACCGCGAAGAACTCAAGGTCGAAGGGTCCGAACGTCTGCTCGTTACCCTCCTTCACTTCCACTACTTCTGGAGTCAGGCGGTGCTCGGTGAGCTTGGACTTCATGAGGGCGAGGGTCAGCTTGGACCCGACCAGCGGGATGTCGCGGCGCTCGCGGAGCAGGTAGGGTACCGCGCCGATGTGGTCCTCGTGGGCGTGCGTGAGGACCAGCGCCTCGATGTCGTCGAGCCGGTCCTCCAGGTAGCGGAAGTCCGGCAGGATCAGGTCGACGCCCGGCTGGTCCGGCTCGGGGAACAGCACGCCGCAGTCGACGACGAGCAGCCGCCCGAGGTACTCGAAGACGGTCATGTTCCGGCCGATCTCACCGAGCCCGCCGAGGGCGATAACGCGCAGGCCGTTGCTCGGCAGCGCCGGCGGCGGGGTCAGGTCAGGATGCGGAAAGCTCACTCGGCAGCTCCGTTAGCGGCGTTGGTTCCCAAACCATCTTCATTCTGACTCTTCAGGCTCAATTACTCTCCAGAGTGAACGGCAGAATGAAGATAGTTCAACTTCACGCCGCCGGCGGTCAGGTCTTCTCTTAGGGTGTGCCGCTCCGCCGCGCTGGCTGGGAGCAGCGGGCCGCGGACGCCGCCGCCCGGCAGGCCGAGCAGGTCCATCGCGGACTTGGTCATGACTGCCGCCTGGTTGCGGAACAGGCCGACGTTGACCGGGAGCATGGACCGGTGCAGCCGGGCAGCCTCGGCGTTGCGGCCTTCCGTGAACGCCTGGAGCATCGCGTGGATGCGGTCACCGACCACGTGCCCGGTCACGCTGATGCAGCCGACCGCCCCGACCGACCACAGCGGCAGGTTCATCGCGTCGTCGCCTGAGTAGTAGGCGAGGTCGGAGCGGGCCAGCACCTGCGAGGTCGCGGCGAGGTCGCCCTTGGCGTCCTTGACGCCCACGATCCTCCGGTGCTCCGCGAGCCTGACCAGGGTCTCGGTCGACACCGCGGTCCCGGTCCGGCTCGGGATGTCGTAGATTAGCGCCTGGCAGGTGGGTCGCGTCGGCGATCGCGGTGAAGTGCGCGGCGAGGGCGTCCTGGGCGGGCTTGCTGTAGTACGGGGTGACGACAAGCAGGCCGTGCGCGCCGGCCTTCTCGGCCTGCCGGGCGAGCTCGACGCTGTGGGCGGTGATGTTGGTTCCGACGCCCGCTACGACCGTCGCCCGGTCGCCGACCGCTTCGCGGACCACCCGGACCAGGCGGGCTTTCTCCTCGTCGGTCGTCGTCGGTGCCTCACCAGTGGTGCCGTTGACCACCAGACCCTCGTTGAGCATGTCGTCTACCAGGTAGGCGGCCAGCTTGGCGGCGCCGTCGTAGTCGACCGCGCCGTCCGGGGTCATCGGAGTGATCATGGCCGTCATCAGCCGCCCGAATGGCGCCGCCGTGCTCGTGGTCATGTCTGAACGTTACCGCTACCCGCGCGGCGGCGCATGCGCCCGCCCGGGCGGGCGCCTCTTCGGATGCCTTGGCCTGGGCCGGTTGGTCGCACGTTAGCCGAGGATCTCGTAGATCGCCTTGAGGTAGCCGGCCGCGACGTCGGAGCCGACCAGGCCCGGCTGCATCTTGTTCATCATGTAGGAGGTGGTCGTGCGGCGGTCCAGGTCCATGATGATCAAGGACCCGCCCCAGCCGCCCAGAAGCAGGTCTTCCCGGCGGGCACGAAGGGTACCCCGACCGGCTCGGGCAGCCCGTAGCCGATGCCGAAGCGCATCGGAACGCCGAGGAACAGGTCGGTCCCGTGTGACTGCTCGCGGAAGACGTGCTCGATCGTCGCGGGCGCTAGCAGCCGGACGCCCTGAGTGGTGCCGCCGAGCGTGATGGCCGACAGGATGCGGGCGACCGAGCGGGCGTTCCCGTGGCCGTTGGCCGCCCCGATCTCATTTCTAGGGTTCGCGGCGGGCACTGTCCCCGGGATCAGCCGGCGGCGGTGGTTAGGGCGGCGCGGGCCATGGCGTGCAAGAGTTCGGCGGTGGCCTCGGCGGGGAGCTCGCTGGCGCTGTGCGGGGTGGAGTTCAGCAGGCCGAACGTCGCGTGGACGGCGGTACGCAGGCCGGCCTGGGCCGCGTGCGGCGACAGCTCGCTCAGCACCGTGACCCACTCTTCCACGTACAGCCGTTGCAGGCGGCGGATCTGCCGCCGGGCGGTGGCCGGCACGTTGGCCAGCTCCCTGGTCTGGACGGTGATCAGGTCGGGCTGGCCCAGGGCGAAGCCGATGTGCCAGCGCAGCAGCGCGTCGAGCGCCTCCTGGGCGTCGGCGGCCGCGGAGGCGCGGCGCCCGCCCTCCCCAAGCAGCCGCTCGCTGATGTCGAGCAGCATCTGTGCCAGGACGGCTTCCTTGCTGGGGAAGTGCCGGTAGATCCCGGGTCCTGACAGCCCGGCGGCGGCCCCGATGTCGTCGATGGAGACGCCGTGGAAGCCGCGCTGCGCGAACAAGGCGGCCGCGGCGCTCATGATCTCCGCGCGCCGCTGCTTGCTGCGCGCGCGCACGGGCCCCTGACGCACGGGTCCCCGCACGGGCTCCGGACGGCCAGGAGACCCGAGGGACTGGGCGTCCGCCGGGGAACCGCTCGCACGCATGCCCTCATGCTAGACGCTCTAGTTAACGTGCGCTAACATAATTTAGTCTCTAGGCCGTCAATCTGCGATTGTTTCCTAACTTTGAAGGGGAGCGGTGGCATGATCCCCGAGGTACCCGCCCTGCGGAGCCGGGTGGATGCCGCTGGCGAGGCGTTCACCCGCAACCACGCGGCGTACGCCGCGCTGGCCGCCGAACTCCGGCGCAAGCTGGCCGAGGTCGGCCGGGGCGGCCAGGAACGGGCGCGCGCGCGGCACACCGCGCGCGGCAAGCTCCTGCCGCGCGACCGGGTGGACCGACTGACCGACCCCGGCTCGCCGTTCCTCGAGCTCAGCCCGCTGGCCGCCGACGACATGTACGACGGCGAGTCGCCCGCGGCGGGCATCATCACGGGGGTAGGCCGGGTCAGCGGCCGCGAGTGCGTGATCGTCGCCAACGACGCGACCGTCAAGGGCGGCACCTACTACCCGATGACGGTCAAGAAGCACCTGCGCGCGCAGGAAGTCGCGCTGCACAACCGCCTGCCCTGCGTCTACCTGGTCGACTCCGGCGGCGCGTTCCTGCCCCGGCAGGACGAGGTCTTCCCTGACCGCGAGCACTTCGGCCGGATCTTCTACAACCAGGCGCAGCTGTCCGCGCAGGGGATACCGCAGATCGCGGCGGTGCTCGGGTCCTGCACGGCCGGCGGCGCGTACGTGCCCGCGATGAGCGACGAGGCCGTGATCGTGCGCGACCAGGGGACGATCTTCCTCGGCGGGCCGCCGCTGGTGAAGGCCGCCACCGGGGAGGTCGTGTCCGCCGAGGACCTTGGCGGCGGCGACCTGCACGCCCGGGTGTCCGGGGTGACCGACCACCTGGCCGCCGACGACCTCGACGCGCTGCGGATGGTGCGGTCGATCGTGGCCACGGTGG
This sequence comes from uncultured Actinomycetota bacterium, assembly GCA_963767685.1. Classification (GTDB taxonomy): domain Bacteria; phylum Actinomycetota; class Actinomycetes; order Streptosporangiales; family Streptosporangiaceae; genus Trebonia. The sequence goes on along the minus strand of CAVYEZ010000018.1, from coordinate 1,304,387 downwards.
CGCCGCGCGCCGCCGCCCCCTGGGACGTCGCGCCGGCCGAGGAGCCGCTGTACGACGCGGAGTCCCTTTACGGCGTGGTCCCGACCGACCTGCGGACACCCTATGACGTGCGGGAAGTGATCGCGCGGATCGTGGACGGGTCGCGGTTCGCCGAGTTCAAGTCGGAGTACGGGCCGACGCTGGTGACCGGGTTCGCCCGGGTCTACGGGCACCCCGTGGGGATCGTCGCCAACAACGGGATCCTGTTCAGCGAGTCCGCGATGAAGGGCGCGCACTTCATCGAACTGTGCGACCAGCGGCGGGTGCCCCTGGTGTTCCTGCAGAACATCACCGGGTTCATGGTGGGGCGGCAGTACGAGGCCGGCGGGATCGCCAAGCACGGGGCGAAGATGGTCACCGCGGTCTCCTGCGCCCGGGTGCCCAAGCTGACCGTGGTGATCGGCGGTTCCTTCGGTGCGGGAAACTACGCCATGTGCGGGCGCGCGTACTCGCCCAGGTTCCTGTTCATGTGGCCGAACGCGCGGATCTCGGTGATGGGCGGCGAGCAGGCCGCCTCGGTGCTGGCGACCGTGCGGAGCGACCAGGTCGCCGCCGCCGGCGGTGCTGGAGCCGGCGCCGAGTGGTCGGCCGACGAGGAAGAGGCGTTCAAGCGGCCCATCCGGGAGCAGTACGAGTCGCAGGGGAACCCGTACTACTCGACGGCCCGGCTCTGGGACGACGGGGTGATCGACCCCGTCGACACCCGCCGGGTGCTCGGTCTCTCCCTGTCCGCGGCGGCCAACGCGCCGCTCTCCCCCGTCGGCTACGGCGTGTTCCGGATGTGAGGGGCGCTCTCCATGTTCCGTAAGGTCCTTGTCGCCAACCGGGGCGAGATCGCGGTCCGGGTGATCCGCACGCTGCGGGCGCTCGGCATCGCGAGCGTCGCGGTCTACAGCGACGCCGATGAGTCGGCCGCCCACGTGCGGGAGGCCGATGAGGCGCTGCGGATCGGTCCGGCCGCGGCGAGCAAGAGCTACCTGAACATCGAGCGGATCGTGGCCGCGGCCGGCTCGTCGGGCGCGGAGGCGGTGCACCCGGGCTACGGGTTCCTCGCGGAGAACGCGCGGTTCGCGCGGGCGTGCGCCGATGCTGGCCTGGTGTTCATCGGCCCGCCGCCGTCGGCGATCGAGGCGATGGGTGACAAGATCGCCGCCAAGGCGGTGGTGTCCGCCGCCGGGGTGCCGGTGGTGCCCGGCGCGGGCGAGGCGGCGATGACGGACGCCGAACTGGTCGCCGCGGTCGACCCGCGCTGGTTCCCCGTGCTCATCAAGCCGTCGGCCGGCGGCGGCGGCAAGGGCATGCGGGTGGTTTCCTCTCCCGCCGAGCTGCCCGAGGCGCTGGCCTCGGCCCGGCGAACGGCGGTCGCCGCCTTCGGCGACGGAACCCTGCTGGTCGAGCGGTACGTGCCGACGCCGCGGCACATCGAGATCCAGGTGCTGGCGGACGGCCACGGCAACGTCGTGCACCTGGGCGAGCGAGAGTGCTCGCTGCAGCGGCGGCACCAGAAGATCATCGAGGAAGCGCCCTCTCCGCTTCTCACCGCCGCGCAGCGGGCCTCGATGGGCGCCGCGGCGGTGTCCGCCGCCCGGTCCGTCGGGTACGAAGGCGCCGGGACGGTGGAGTTCATCGTCGCGGGCGAGGCGCCGGACGACTTCTTCTTCATGGAGATGAACACGCGGCTCCAGGTGGAGCACCCCGTAACCGAGCTTGTCTACGGGCTTGACCTGGTCGAGTGGCAGTTGCGGGTGGCGGCGGGCGAGCCGCTTCCGTTCGCCGGGGACGCCGCGCCCCCGATGAACGGCCACGCCGTCGAGGCGCGAGTGTACGCGGAGGACCCGGCGCGCGGGTTCCTGCCGACCGGCGGCGTCGTGCTCGCGGTGCGCTCGCCGTCGGGTCCCGGGATCCGGGTTGACTCCGGGCTCGCGCCGGGGGTAACCGTGACCAGCGACTACGACCCGATGCTGGCCAAGGTGGCGGCCTGGGGCCCGGACCGGGCGACCGCGCTGCGGCGGCTGGACGCGGCGCTGGCCTCGACCGTGGTGCTCGGGGTGGGGACGAACGTGTCGTTCCTGCGCGGCCTGGTGCGCGATCCGGACGTCGTCGCCGGCCGGCTCGACACCGGGCTGGTCGAGCGGCGGATCGCGGCCGGCGAGGGCGAGCCCGCGGGTGTGGCGGATGCTTCCGTGGAGGCGTTGGCGGCGGCGGCGCTGGCGCGGGTGCTCGCGGTTGAGCCCTCCGGGCCGGTGACCGATCCGTGGGATATCCCGGACGGGTGGCGGCCCGGCGAGCGGGCCTGGACGAGGTTCCGGCTGTCACCCGGGCCGCGAACAGTGACCGAGGTGCGGGTGCGCGGGCTGGCGTCGGCGGGGGCGGAGGTCGCGGTCGGCGACGGCGAGCCGGTGCGGGCCCGCGCGTCCCTCCACCGGGCGAGCGGACCGGGAGGCGACGTCGCGGCCGCCGAACGGCTCGCGGGCAACGGTGCCGCGGCCGCCGGCCGCGGCCACGGGACGGACCTGGTGCTCACGTACGCGGGCCGGATGGTCCGCTTCGCCTATGCGGCGGACGGGCCGGTTACCTGGCTGGGGCGGGACGGCACGGCTTGGGCGGTGCACGAGGAGCCGCCGGCCCCGCTGCGCGGCGCGCGGGCCGGGGCCGCCGACGGGACGGTCCGCTCCCCCATGCCGGGAACGATCCTGGCCGTGCACGTGACCACGGGAGACACGGTGCGCACGGGGCAGCCGATGCTCGTGGTCGAGGCGATGAAGATGGAGCACACCGTGACCGCGCCCGTCGACGGCACCGTGACGGAGCTGGCCGCGAAGGCGGGCCAGCAGGTCCGGATGGACGAGACGCTGGCGGTAATCGGACCGGAGCCAGGTGATGGTGGATAGTTACGCACACCGGAGTGTGCGTAACTATCCACCATCTTCGTGGCGGTGAGGAGTTAGACCTGATGCTCGGCTACCAGCTGGACGAGGAGCACGAGGACCTGCGCAAGAGCGTCGCGGAGTTCGCCCGCGACGTCGTCGCGCCGGTGATCGGTGACCTGTACGAGAAGGGCGAGTTCCCTTACGACATCGTCGCGCAGATGGGCCGGATGGGGCTGTTCGGCCTGCCGGTGGCGGAGGAGTACGGCGGCATGGGCGGCGACTACCTGGCGCTCTGCCTCGCGCTTGAGGAACTCGCCCGGGTCGACTCCTCGGTCGCCATCACGCTCGAGGCCGGGGTCGGGCTCGGCATCATGCCGATCTACCGGTTCGGCACCGAGGAGCAGAAGCGGCAGTGGCTGCCCGCGCTCTGCGCGGGCGAGCGGCTGGCCGCGTTCGGGCTGACCGAGCCGGGCGGCGGCACCGACGTGGCCGGGGCGATGCGCACCCGGGCGCGGCTGGAGGACGGGCGGTGGGTGATCGACGGGTCGAAGTCGTTCATCACCAACTCGGGCACGGCGATCACCGCCGTGGTCGGGGTCGCCGCAGTGACCGGCACCAGGCCGGACGGCAAGCCGGAGATCTCCACGATCCTGGTGCCCTCGGGCACTGCGGGTTTCACCGTCGCGCCGAAGTACTCGAAGGTGGGCTGGTCCTGCTCGGACACGCACGAGCTGTCCTTCGACGGCTGCCGGGTGCCGGAATCGAACCTGCTCGGCGAGCGCGGGCGGGGCTACGCTCAGTTCCTCCGCACGCTCGACGAGGGGCGGGTCGCGATCGCGGCGCTCGCCACCGGCCTCGCCCAGGGCTGCGTGGACGAGTCGCTGGCCTACGTCAGGGAGCGGACCGCGTTCGGCGGCCCGATCGGCCGGTTCCAGGCGCTGCAGTTCAAGATCGCCGACATGGAGGTCCGCACCCACAACGCGCGGCTGGCCTGGTGGCACGCCGCGGCCAAGATGCTCGCGGGCGAGCCGTTCAAGAAGGAGGCGGCGATCGCGAAGCTGACCGCGTCGAACGCGGCGATGGACAACGCGCGGGACGCGACGCAGGTCTTCGGCGGCTACGGGTTCATGAACGAGTTCGCCGTCGGCCGGTTCTACCGGGACGCGAAGATCCTTGAGGTCGGCGAGGGCACCTCGGAGGTGCAGCGCATGCTGATCGCCCGCGAGCTTGGCCTGGACGCGTGACGTAGGTCGCCTGGCCGGAGGGGGCCTTTAACATCGGCAATTGACAACATGAATCTAGAAGCAAGAAGATAGATCCGTGAATCTAACTCGCCTGATGATCCTGGGCACCCTGGCCGCCTACGGGCCGCGGCACGGGCACAACATCAGGCGGATCGCCGAGACCACCAACGTCGCCGCGTGGGGCGGGGTCAGCGTCGGCGCGCTGCACCGCGAGCTGCGCGAGATGGAGGCGGCCAACATGGTCACGCCGGTCCGGACCGAGCAAATCGGCCGGCGTCCCGTCCGGACCATCTACGACCTCACCGACGAGGGCCGCCGTGAACTCGCCGGGCTGCGCGACCAAGCGCTGCGCGCCGCCCACCCGGCCCCCGACCCGCTGGCGGTCGCGCTGACGTTCGCCCGGGCGGGCGCGGACCGCGCGGAAATGCTCGGCGCGCTCCAGGCCCGGCGCGAAAGTTACGCCTGCGCCGCGGCCACCCTGGAGGAGAAGCGGCAGTTCCTGGTCGAGAAGGGATACGCGGACGCGGAACTGGCGGCCGTGCTCCACCGCGCCCAGCTGCTGGCTGAGACCGAGGTGCGCTGGCACGACGAATTCGCAGAGATACTGGGAGCCACGGCGACATGACCATGATCGACGTCCGCGACCTGACCCGGACGTACACAACCGGCAAGAGCACGGTCGAGGCCGTGCGCGGCATCAGCTTCACGGTCGACGAAGGCCAGGTGGTGGGGTTCCTCGGCCCCAACGGAGCCGGGAAGACCACCACGCTCCGCATGCTGACCACACTGCTGAAGCCGACCTCGGGCACCGCGATCGTGGCGGGAGCCGACCTGCACACCGATCCACTGGGGGTTCGCCGCAAGATCGGCTACGTGGCGCAGTCACTCGGCCCGGTCGGCAGCGGCCTGATCGTCGACTCACGCGTGCACGAGGAACTGATCCTGCAAGCCCGGCTCTACCGGGTGCCCCGGCGAGAAGCGGCGGCCCGGGCGGAGGCGCTGATCGGCCAGCTCGAGTTGACCGGGCTGGAGGACCGGGTGGTCAAGACCCTGTCCGGCGGCCAGCGGCGCCGGCTCGACATCGCGCTCGGCCTGGTCCACCACCCGCTGGTCGTCTTCATGGACGAGCCCAGCGCCGGCCTTGACCCGCAGAGCCGGTACAACCTGTGGGAGCACGTCCGCGGGCTCCAGGCCGAGCGCGGCACGACCGTGTTCCTCACCACCCACAACCTGGACGAGGCCGACGCCCTGTGTGACCGCATCCTCGTGATCGACCACGGCAAGATCGCGGCCGGGGGAACCCCGGACGAACTGAAGGACTGGGTGGCGGGCGACGTGATCACGATCACGGTGCGCGACGACGCGGAACCCGCGGGCCGCGTGCTGGCCGACTGCCAGAACGTACGGAACATCACGACAGAGGGAAGCCGGCTCAGACTCACGGTCGAACAAGGCGAACAGGCACTGCCCGCGCTGCTCCGGCGACTCGACGCCGCCGGAATGGCGATCGAGTCGATCAACCTGTCCAGGCCGAGCCTGGACGACGCTTTCCTCACGCTGACCGGGCGCTCGCTGCGCGACGACACCGCGCCGAACCCGGTCGAGGAACCGCTTCCGGCCGCAAGCTGAGACCTAAGAAACGCGGGAGGGCCCGTGGACTTCGTCCAGGACACCTTGCTCCTCTTCCGGCACCATCTGCGCTCGGTCATGCGCAACCCGACTTGGATGATCGTTGGCATCATCCAGCCCGTCATGTACCTGGCGTTCTTCGGCCCCTTGCTCACGAGCATCGCGGGCAAGGGCATCCCGGGGTTCGCCGCCGCCAACGCCTACAACTTCTTCGTGCCCGGCCTGCTGGTGCAGCTCGGCCTGTTCAGCACGGCCTTCGTCGGATTCGGCATCATCGCGGACTGGCGCGCCGGGGTCATCGAGCGGTTCCGGGTCACGCCCGCGAGCAGGCTGGCGATCCTGGCTGGCCGGATCCTGATCAACGTGCTCGGGCTGGTCATCCAGTCCGCCGTGCTGCTGCTCGCCGGCCTGGCATTCGGCCTGCGCGCCCCCGTGGCCGGCGTTTTCATCGGGCTGGGGATCATCGCGATCGTCGCGGTCAGCCTTGCCGCGCTGTCCTACACCGTGGGCCTGCTCACCAAGAGCGAAGACGTGCTCGCACCGTCCGTCAACATGCTGATCCTGCCGCTCATGCTGCTGTCAGGAATCATGCTGCCCATGACGCTCGGCCCGGGCTGGCTGCAGGGCGTCGCCCGGGCCACGCCCTTCCGCTATATCGTCGACGCGATCCGGTCCGTCTTCGCCGGGAATTACGCGAACCACCTCGTGCTCGAGGGCATCTGCGTGTCCGTAGGCATGGCCGTGGTGAGCCTGTGGCTCGCCGGACGCGCGTTCACCCGGCTGAACGCATGACTTCCCTGTCGTTTCCGCCCCCGGCCGCACCGTCCCCGATGAGCCCGTCGCCGCTGTTTGCCCGGCTGCGCCGGGAGCAGCCGGTGGCGCGGGTCCGGCTGCCCAGTGGTGATCACGCCTGGCTGGTGACGCGGTATCACGACAACCGGCAGGTCTTGGCGGACCCGCGGTTCAGCCGGGCCGCCGCGGCGGCCACCGGGGCACCCCGGCTGCGCGCCATCCCGCTGGAACGGGACGCCATCACCACCCTCGACCCGCCCGAGCACACCCGGCTCCGGCGGACCGTGCTGCCGCATTTCGCCGCCACCCGCGTCGAATCCTCCCGGGACCGGGTCAGGCAGATCGCGGCCAGGCTCGCGGCCGACAGCCTCGGCGGGGCGGGCCCGGCCGACCTCGCGGGCCGGCTCGCGACGCCGCTGGCGATCACCGTAATCTGCGACGTGCTCGGCGTCCCCGACGCCGACCGCGCCGAGTTCCAGGCCGTGACGACCGATTACCTTGGCCTCGGGGCGGACGGGCCGGCCAGCATGCTCGCCGCCGCCGAACGGCTGAAGCGTTACTTCGGCGAACTGGTCGCCGCGCGTCACCGCGGTCCGGGCGATGACACGCTGAGCCTGCTCGTCGCCGAGGGCAGGCTGACGGACGCGGAACTCGTGACGCTGGGGACCACGCTGCTGACGGCCGGGTACCAGACGGTCGCGAATCAGCTCGGGATCTCCATCCTCACCCTGCTGACCCACCCGGACCAGGCGGCGCGGCTCGGCGGGCCGGCCAGCGTTCACACGGCGGCCGAGGAACTGCTGCGCTTCGCCCCGCTGTCGGTGAGCGGCGGGACCATCCGCGTCGCGCTGGCCGATGTCGTCGTCGGCGGCACGCTCATCAGGGCGGGGGACGCCGTGCTGCCCGCCACCACGTCCGCCAACCGGGACGAGCGGGTATTCGCCGATCCCGACCGGCTCGACCTGTCCCGCGCGCCCAACCCGCACATGGCATTTGGTCACGGCATCCACCGGTGCCTCGGCGCGCACCTCGCGCGACTACAGCTTCAGGTCGCGATCGAGGTGCTGCTCCCATGGCTTCCGCGGCTGCGGCTCGCGAAGCCCGCGGAAGAGATCCCCTGGCGCACTCAGGCCATGGTCCGGGGGCCGCTTGAGGTCCCGGTCGACGGGCCGTGATCCCGGTCAGCCGGCCGGGCTGGCCGACTTGGCCGCGGTGATCAGGGTCCAGTTGGTCAAAGTGCCGCGGAGCGCGGCCGTTCGCTCGACGGTCAGCCCGGCCTGGTCCATGAGGGCGGCGTACTCCGGCAACGTGCGGATCTTGCCGCCGCTTACCGCCAGCAGGCTGAAGTCGGTCACCGCCAGTCCCGACGTCGGGTCCCCGGCCGCGCCCGCCGACCGGTCGGCTGGATCGGGCAGCGCCCAGTCGATGAGCAGCAGTTTCGCACCGGGGAGCATGGCCGCGCGGATGTTGGCGAGGATCAGCGCGAGGCTGGCGTCGTCCCAGTCACACGCGACGCTCTTGAGCAGGTAGGTGTCGCCTCCCGCCGGAACCGCTTCAAGGAAGTCCCCGCCGATCACTTCCACGCGGTCCGCCACGCCCGCGGCCGACACCAGCGCGCGGGCCGGCGCCACCGCCTCCGGCCGGTCGAAGACGACCCCGGTCGCCTCCGGCGCGCTCGCGATGACCGCGGTGACCAGCGGTCCGCGTCCGCCGCCGACGTCGACGATGCGGCGGGCCGCGCTGAAGTCGTGCCGCCGGGACAGGTCAAGCCCGCAGCCGGAGCTGAGGTAGCCCATCATCTGCTGGTAGTACGCCGACTCATCGGGATAGGCGCGGTAGTAGTCCCAGAAGCCCATGCCGAGGGTCGAGTCGGCCACGGGCTTCCCGGTCAGCACGGTCTCGGCCAGGCGTTCAAGTGGCCGGTACATGCCCGCTCCGCAGAACCCGAGGATGAACCCGCGCAGCGGGCGGTCGTTCCGCAGCGCCTCGCACTGCGGGGTTCCGGCGAACGTCCCCGGTTCTGGCTCGCGGACCAGCCCGATCACCGCGCAGGCGCGCAGGAACCTGGTCAGCGTGCCGGTATCCGCCCCGAGCGCGGCGGCGAGCTCGGATCCGGATCGCGGGCCGGCGGCGAGCTGGTCGGCGAGGCCCAGTTCGGCCGCGGCCCGGATGAACTGGGCCCGGGGATAGGCGAACAGCGATTCGAGCAGCGCGGCGACCGGGGGGAGGTCTGCCTGCGTCGAGGAAACTTGGGACATGACACCCTCTCAGGAAGCCGACGGTGTGGTGGGGCCCGACGCGACGGGGTCGGCGGCCGGGCTGGCGGCCGGGGCGGCCAGGTTGGCCAGGTTGGCCAGGTTGGCCGCCAGGTTGGCGGCTACCGCGGCGGGCGAGGGCTGACGGTCGCTTTCCGCACTGATTTCCAGCGCGCGCAGGCGGTAGCTCCCGTCGGCCAGTAGCGCCGTCACGCACTTCCTGACCTGCTCTGGCGTAGCGAACCGGCGCTCCGCGCACAGCCCGGCGCCGAGCTGGGCGACGCGCTCGCCATGCAGGAACTGATCGGCAATCGTCGGCATGATGAGCTGGGGCGTCCCGCACCGCAGCGAGGTGATCGTCGTGCCCGCCCCGCCCTGGTGCACCACCGCGTCGCAGTGCGGGAGCAGCAAGTACAAGGGAGCGTCCTCGACGACCCGCACCCCCGGCGGCACGGCCCCGAGCAGTTCCCGCTCCTCCGCGAGGACCGCGACGACCGGCTGGACGTCGAGTCCGTCGAGCGCGGCGAGCACTTCGTGGACGGGCTCCAGGCCCCCCATGAGCTTGCCCGAGGTGGTTCCCCAGGTCACGCAGACCCGGGGGCGTTCGGCGGGGCCAAGGGCGGGGAGCATGCCCGACCCGTTGTAGGGCACGTAGCGCATGATGACCCGCCGTTCGGCCGCCGCGATTTGCAGGGGCGGCGGGCAGGGATCGACCGTGAGGTCGCCGGCCGGGCTCACCGCCCGGACGCCGTGCTTAGCGAAGAGCGGCTCCACCACCGCCCGCTCGAAGTCCCAGCGCCCGATGGTGTAGTCCGTGCCCCACAGGTGCCGTACCGCGGGCTTGCCCATGACGTTGGCGGCCAACTGGCCCGCGTAGGCCCGCGGCTCGAAGATGAACAGGTCGGGCTCCCAGTTCCGGCTGATCGCGAGCACGTCGTCCGCCATGGCCTCGGCCACGAGCACGAACATGCCGACGGCGCGGCGTGCTCGCCGTTCCTCGCCGTTGTTCCACGCTTCCTCGGCCACAGGGGCCACCTCGGTGGCGCGCCAGTTCGTGTCGAGGTCGGCGTCCGGCCCGGCGGCCATGCACAGCAGTCCCGCGGCGGCGACAACCGGCAGGAAACTGGGCTGGGTCACGACCCGGACGTCATGACCTTCGGACCGCAGCGCCCAGGCCAACGGCACCATGGGGTAGAAGTGCGAGCGGCTGGCGAACGTCGCGATCATCACCTTCATGACGCCCGCTCCCTTCCTCCGACGGCCGTGACCGGCGCTTCTGGTTCTTCTGGTTCTTCTGGTTCTTCTGGTTGTCCTTGGTTTCCCGGCGGCGCGGCTCGGTCCCGGCCGAGTATCCGCGCCAGCACGACCGCGAGGGCGTCCCGCCACGCCGTCCCGGCGCCATCGGATCGCCAGGCGACGATGCCGTCGGGCCGGATCAGCAAGGCGCCCTGCCGCGGGACCACGCCGTGGGACTCGAGCAGCCCGCCCAGGTCGTCGAGGTCGGCGCCAAGCTGATACCCGTCCACCGGCACGCCCAGGCTGGCCGCCGCGCGATCGCAGGCCGGGCGCCAGTGCGCGCAACCGGAGCCGACGATGAGCACGAAACGGCCGGCCGGCAGGTCCACGGTGGAAAGCCGCACGCCCTTCGCGCGGACCGGCGCGTGCCTGATCCTCGTGCCCGGCTGGCCGCGCAGCTCGGCCGGGATTACCGCCCCCGTCTCGCCCGACACGACGGCCGACGAACGGTAACGCTGGCCGAAAACTACCGCGTCGTAATCGGCGGGCCCGTCGGGCGACAGCCCGGGCACGTCGCGGCCGGTGCGCTCGCGCAGTTGCCACAGCGCCTGGGCCAGCGTGAACCGCGCGACCTGCCACCGCTCGGCCCCGTAGCTGTTCAGCAGTCCGTCTCCGGCCTGCCCGGTCAGGACGGCGGCGAGCTTCCACGCGAGGTTGTGCGCGTCCTGAATCCCCGTGCTGGCGCCGAACGCGCAGGCCGGCGGCATCACGTGCGCCGCGTCTCCGGCGAGGAAGACCCGCCCGTCGCGGAAGCGCCTCGCCACCTGGGCGGAGATCTGGTAGGTGAGCACCCGGGTGTCGTCGTCCAGTTGCGGGATGACCGCGACGGGCAGCTCGGGATCGCCCACCGCGGCCCGGACCATCGCCACGCAGTCCCGCCCGGTCAGGCTCGCGGCGGGCACCGCGGCGCCCGACGAGTACGGCGAGCTGAACACCCACTGCCCGGAGTCGTTGTGCGGAATCAGCACCGTCCCAGGCGCGGGGCGATCCAGGTGGCCCACCTGGAGTTGCCGCCCGGCGAGCGCGGCCGACAGGTCGGCCTCGAACAGAAACGTGACCGTGTCCCCGAGCACGCCGACTCCGTCCGCCGGTATCCCAAGCGCCGCCCGGACCCGGCTGGCGTGCCCGTCGGCCCCGATCAGGTACCTGGCCCGGACGGCATACGGCGGTCCGTCGATGGCTCGGACGTCCGCGGTGACCCCGCGCTCATCGGCGAGGAACCCCGTTAGCTCGGTACCGAACCGGACGTCCGCGCCCCGCTCCGCGGCCCGCGCGCGAAGCAGGTTTTCCAGCTTGTCCTGGTCGATGAACGCCCACGGCGACGGGCTGACGTCGTCGGACACCGACTCAGGGACCACCGTGCGGCGCCACTGCTCCGGCCCGGCCAGGGTCTCCGCGCGGATGATCAGGGCTCCCGGACGATCCTGGATGGCACACGTGGCCAGGATCGACTGGTCTAGACCAGCCTGCCGGAAAAGCTCCACCGTCCGCGGGTTGACGGTGCGTGACCGGGGGTGGCGCAAGGGCGTGCGCCGCCGCTCGACGAGCGTCACGCCGACCCCGTGCTCGCGCAGGAAGACGGCCGCGGAAAGCCCGGTCAGCCCGGCCCCGACGATCAGGACCTGAGTGTTGTCAACCCGCATGGCCCTCCTCCCCCGCACGGTCGCCCCCATGGTGGTCGCGACTGGTGGTGGTCGGCTAGAGAGCCGGTCGGAAGGGGCGAGAGCCCCGGTCGAGCCGGCTTCGACCCGGTTCCGCGAGCATCGGGCCGACCGGAGACGCCGCGCGAAGGGTCGGTGCTATGCGGGTCCTGTTCACGACGTTCGCCTGGCCGTCCCACTATTTCCCGATGGTGCCGCTCGCCTGGGCCTGCCGCGCCGCCGGGCACGAGGTGCGGATGGCGAGCCAGCCGGAACTGGCCGACCTTATGCGGCGGTCGGGGCTGCCGTACGTCACCGTCGGCCGCGACGTCGACATCGTCGGCAGGCACCGGGCCGAGATGGCCGCCGCGCCGCCGCCGGCGCGGATCCGAAGCCGCCGTGGGAGTGGGATGAGGAGCGCCGCCGCCGGGTGATCCGCGGCATGGGCCTGTTTGTCGACCTGGCCCTGGCCATGGCCGATGACCTGATCGCGGTCGCCGAAGCGTGGCGGCCGGACGTGATCGTGCACGACCCGTTTACCTACGCCGGCCCCTCGCCGCCCGCCTCACTGGCGTGCCCTCGGTTCGCAACCTGTTCGGCCTCGACATCTCGCTCGACCTGGAGGCTGAGGCGCTGCCGCCACTTCTGCACCGGTACGGGCTACCCGAGCTGCGGATAAGCGGCGACCTGACCATCAACCCGTGCCCGCCGAGCCTTCAGTTCCCGGTTACCGCACCAACCCGCAACGTTCGTTACGTTCCCTACAACGGGCTCAGCGCCGTTCCCGGCTGGACACCGCAACCGCCGCCGCGCGGCCGGCGCGTGTGCCTGACCTGGGGCACGTCGACGACCCGGCTCGGCGAGAACTACACCTCGTGGCTTCCCACGCTCATGGACGCGCTGCGCGGCCTCGACGTGGATGTCGTGGCCGCGGTGACCGCGGCCGACCGGGCCCGGCTGGGCGAGGTGTCAGACCGGGTGCGGATCGCGGAACTCGTCCCCATGCAGGCCCTGCTGCCTGGGTGCGCCGCGGTCGTCCACCAGGGCGGCGCGGGCACGACGCTGACCTCGCTGCTGCACGGGCTGCCCCAGCTGATCATCGCCCAGATCGCCGACCAGGTGGTCAACGCTTCCCGGATCGCGGAAACCGGCGCCGGCCGGTACCTGATCGGCGAGGAGGCGAGCGCGGACCTCGTGCGTGAGTCCGTCCGCGAGATCCTGGACGACCCCGCCTACGGTGCGGCGGCCGGCCGACTGCGCGACGAGATGCTCGCCCAGGACACTCCGGCCGCTCTCGTCGCCGTCCTCGAAGACCTGGCGGCGGGCCGGTGACCCGCGAGCCGCGCTCGACCGGCCGCCCAGCGCCGCCCCCCAAACTCGACCTCGTAGTCCCGCTGACCGTCTCCCGCCGTCCCGCCCGGGCGGCCTTACCTGGAGCGACTGCATGTCACTAGCCTTCGTCGTCTGCCCGGTGCGCATCCACGACCGCGGTCTGTGCCTCGACCTATGCCGGCAGTTTGACATCGCCCGCGCGCTGTGCGAGGAGGCGCGCGCCAGCAGCGGCGTCGACGTGCTTGAGGTGCTGACGTCGGGAAGCGACGCGGAGCTCGGCGTGGCGCAGCCAGTCTGTCAGGGGGTCTTCGTCCTGGCCATGGCCGAACTGCTGGCCAGCGAGGGCATCGTCCCCGGGCTGGTATCCGGCCTGAGCCTCGGGGGCTTGATCGCCGCCTGCCTCGCGGGCGCGGTGGACCGGGCCGACCTGTTCGCCATGCTCGCCGTCTTGCAGCTCGCCGACTTCCCCCGGCCGCGGGTGACCGGAGGGGCGGTGGAGTCGGTCGACGGCAGCGAGCCGGAGGGGTCGGTCGCGGTCTGCGTGATCCCGTACGACCTCGACCCGCATGAGTTCTGCCGCGAGCTTCGCATACCGGAGCTGTTCCTGATGACGGACTCGGGCCCGGTGAACGCCATGCGGTCGGGACGGCGGATCTCCCTGGTCGGCAGCCGGGAGACGATCGACCAGTTCGTCGCGAACTGCCCGGCCGAAGCCCGGGTCGCGGTCGTCCTCGACGTCGGCAAGCCGCCGCACAGCCCGCTGCGACGCGCGTTCGTCGCGGAGACGGTCGATCCGCTGCTCGCGAAGATGACGTTCCGTACCCCCCGGATCCCGGTGGTTTCCTGCCTCGATGAGAAACCGCTCACCACCGCGGCGGACATCCGGCAGCTCTTCCGGGACAACAACCTCCGGCCGGCCAGCGTCCCGTTCATGACCAGCGGGCTCGACCGCCACGGGGTCGAGGCCTGCCTCATCGTGGGCCCCTCGATGACCAGCGGCTTCATCGGCTGGCCGGTGCCGTCCGCGCACGTAGCGCAGCCGCAGGACGTGCACGAGGCCCGGCGCCTGCTGCACGAGCTCAACGTCAAGCCCGGCTGGCCGGCCGACGACGGAGCCACGCGCCAGGGCATCCATGCGTAACGTGAACCGCATCGCCGGCATGCTGACGACCGACCTGGACAGGTGGACCCGGCGGATCGTCGGGCGGCACTTCGACCCCGAGCACGGCAGCCCGTTCTGGCTGCGCCGCCGCGCGGAGTTGCCGTTTGAGCCCCGCGACATCACCAGGTACAGCGAACTTGAGCTGTTCGGGCGGTTCCCACTCGACGCCCTGCGGACGTGCGACCCGGGCGACCTGGTGCCCGTGGCGGTGCCCCGGCCGCTGGCCGGCCTGGTCTGGGAATCGGGCGGCACCACCGGCCCGCCCAAGCGGATCTTCTACACGCGGGACATGATCAGGGAGCGGGAGATTTGGCGCCGCTGGGGCGACCGCGAGCTGGCGGGCTTCGCCGACGGCGCCCGCTGGCTGAACGCGATGCCCACCGGCCCGCACATCGCGGGCAGCGTCGCCGGATCTCAGGCCGAGGCCGGCACCGCGCTGGTCTACGGGATCGACATGGATCCCCGCTGGGTCAAGCGAGCGCTGCGCACGGGCCGCCCCGAGCTGGCGGACGAGTACGTCAGTCATCTCGTCGAGCAGATCAGCGAAGTGCTCGCCAGCCAGGACATCGGCTACCTGGCGACGACGCCCGCCCTGCTGCAGGTGCTCTGCCGCCAGGCCCCCGCGCTGCTCGCCGGGATCCGCGGCGCGCGCCTGTCGGGGACGCAGATCACGACCCCGATGTACCGGGAGTTCCGACGGACGCTCGGCCCGGAGTTCACGATCTTGCGCAGGTACGGCAACTCGATCGCCGATCCCGGCGTGGGCGTGGGGTCCGAGCAGGACGACGAGATCCTCCCCTACCTCATCGCCTACCCCTACTCCACGATGCAGGTCGTCGACCCGGCCGACTGGCGACAGGTCCTCGGTTACGGCCAGGCCGGGCAGGTGCGGCTCACCGTGCTGCGCGACGACCTGTTCCTGCCCAATGTCCTCGAACGAGACCAGGCGGTCCGGTGGAAGGACGACGACTGGCCCACCGACGTCGTCGCCAACGTCTGCCCGTTGCCGATGGGGCCGGCCGCCGTCGAGGGAATCTACTGATGACGACCACGGCGACCCGGCCGCGCGCCGACCAGCTCACCGGGGTGACCACGGCGCCGGCGACCCAGCCGCGGCTCATCGTCGGGATCAGCGGAGCGACCGGGATCGCCTACGGACTAGCGATCTTGAAGCTGGCCAGGCTCGCGGGCGTGGAAACGCACCTGGTCGTCACCCCGGCCGGCCAGCAGACGCGCGGCTACGAGACGTCCATGACCATGCGCGAACTGTCCGCCTGCGCGGACATCGCCTACCGGCCCGCCGACATCGGGGCGGCGATCGCGTCGGGGTCCTTCCGCACCGCCGGCATGGTGGTCGCCCCCTGCTCGGCCCGGACGCTGTCGTCGATCGCCTACGGTCACGGCGACAACCTGCTCACCCGGGCGGCCGACGTGACGCTTAAAGAGCGCAGGCGACTCGTGCTCCTGGTCCGTGAGACGCCGCTCAACCTAGCTCACCTGCGCGCGATGGTCGCCGTGACCGAGATGGGAGGGATCATCATGCCGCCCGTCCCCGCCTTCTACCTCAACCCCTCGGACATCGACGAACTCGTCGGTCACACCGCCGGGCGCGCGCTCGCGCTCGCTGGCATCGATGTCCCCGGCCTGCCCCACTGGGGAGAATCTGAAAGGTGATTCAGTTGCGGCACCTGCCCAGCTTCCGGGAATTCATCGACGAGCTCGAGAAAATCGGGGAAATCCAGCAGATCGACCGTGAGGTTGACTGGGACCTGGAGCTCGGCGCCGTCGCCCGGCGATCCTACGAACTGCGCGCGCCGGCCCCGCTGTTCAACTCGATCAAGGGCATCGAGCCCGGGTTCCGCGTGCTGGCCGCCCCCGGCGGGCTGAGCGCCCAGCCGGGCCTGACGCACTGCCGGATCGCCCTGGCCCTCGGGCTGGCTCCCAATACCGAGGGGACCGAGATCGTCCGGCGGCTGGCCGCCGCGCGGAAGCGGCCGCCCGTTCCGCCGCGGGTGGTCGCCGCGGGCCCGTGTAAGGAAAACGTGCTGACCGGCGAGGACGTGGACCTGCTGCGATTGCCGACCCCGTTGATACACCAGGGGGACGGCGGCCGGTACCTGCAGACCTACGGCCTCAACGTCGCGAAGACACCCGACGGCTCGTGGACCAACTGGTCGGTGAACCGCATGATGCTCGTGGACAGGAACCGGCTCACGTGCCTGATCCCGCCGACCCAGCACTTCGGGATCATCAAGGGCCAGTGGCAGGAGCGGGGAAGTTCCATGCCGGTGGCCGTGGTGTTCGGAGGCGACCCCGGCCTGCCCTACGTCGGCGGCATGCCGGTACCGCAGAACGTTGACGAGTCCCATTTCCTCGGCGCCTACTTCGGTGAACCGCTCGAGATGGTCCGGGCGGAGACCGTTGACCTGCTGGTGCCGGCCTCGGCCGAGATCGTGATCGAAGGCCACGTCTCCCACACCGACGGCGAGCTCGAGGGTCCGATGGGCGAGTATCCCGGCTACCTTGAGCGGGCCACCGCCGCCACCAGGCCGGTGCTGCACGTCAGCGCCATAACGTACCGCAATGACCCGATCCTGCCGGTCGCCGTGGCGGGCGCTCCGGTGGAGGAGGATCACACCGTGTCGGGCCTGCCCATCGCCGCCGAGATGACCTACCTGCTACAGGAGGCGGGCCTGCCCGTCACCATCTGCTGGTGCGTGCTCGAAAGCGCCGCCCACTGGTGGGTAGTCGCCGTTGACCTGGACTGGCATGAGCAGACGGGCATGCTCGCGGGCGAGTTCGCCAGGCAGATTGGTGAAATCGTCTTCGGCACCAAGATGGGCTTCGGCGTACCGAAGCTGCTGCTCATTGAGAACGACATCGACGTGACCGACCCGCGTCAGGTCATCTGGGCCTTCGCGAGCCGCGCGCACCCGCTGCACGGCGCCGTGCACTTCGCCGGCCAGCCCGCCGGCAATCTTTTCGTGTACCTCGACGCGGTGGAGAAGATGACTTACCACGTCAACAAGGTGGTCTACAACTGCCTCCTCGCGGACCGGTTCCTGCCGGACGAGCGCCCGGTCGCGGCGGACTTCGCGCACTGCTGGCCGGACGCGCTGCAGCGCCAGGTCGTCGAGAACTGGTCCTCCTACGGTTACCGCTGAGGCTGGGAGGACCCATGGCGGCGTCGTCACCGCGCGATCCCGAAGCCCGGCGACGCGCGGCCGTGTGGCGGTTCCTGATGGCGACGGCGGCCGGCTGCGGGTGGTGGTTCGTCCCGCCACCCGAGCTGTGGTCCGCGATCAACGGGTGCGAGTACCATCCTCCGGGCGAGGAGCCCGCGCCGTACGCGCCGGAACCGGTGCGGGAAGGCCGCCCGCGGCCCGTGCGGCTCAGGCGAGCGGAACGCCGGGCCTGGAATGATCTGGTCGCCCGGCTCGGCGGCCGGTGACCGATTGAGCTTGACCAGGCAGGCTCTGGACCGCGTGCCACGCGCACGCGACACCGGTCGGCAGCGAGGTCGTGGCGTGCCAGCCAAGCGCCTTCTCGGCCAGGCCGCAGTCAAGCCAGTAGGCGGGGCGGTCGAACGACCGTCCGGCGCTCTGGGCGACCTCAAGCGGCAGGCCGACCACCGACGCGACGATCTCCGCTAGCTCGCCCAGCGTGACCGGGATCCCCGAGCCGATGTTCAGGACGGTCGGGCCCGCGCCGCCGTCGCCGGAGCAGCAGTGATGCGAGCGGATGAGCGCGTCGACCGCGTCGTCGATGTACAGGTAATCGCGGCTGTTGTCCCGGGCGCCGAGCATGCGGATCGGCCTTCCCCGGGCGGCCGTGGCGAGCCAGCTGGCGACCACGCCGGCCGACTCTGGCTGACCAGGACCGTAGACGTTCGCCAGCCGGACCACCACCGGCCGCAGCACGTCGGCGTGGCTGAGCAGCACCCGCTCGAGGTCGAGCTTCAGGCGGCTGTAGGCGCTGCCCGGCCTTACCGGCGACGACTCCTGGTACGGCGGCGGCGTGTCCAGGTCGTAGACGGTGCCGCCCGAGCTGGTGAGGATCACCGTCGGAGGGACGGGCGCGGCGCGGAGGCCTGACAGCAAGTCCGCGAACACCCGCAGGTCGGTCCCGACCAGGTCGGGACGCGTCTCGGCGGTCGTCGGCGTGATGCTGGTGGCCACGAAGAAGACGGCGCTCGCGCCGGTGAGCTCGGGGGCAAGGCCCCCGTCGGGCCGCCGCAGCGGGGTGCCGCGGGTAAAGCACGCGACGGGCGTCCCGCCCGCCCGCAGCGCCGCGACGAGCGGCCTCCCGATGAACCCGGCCGCCCCGACCACGGCCACCCGGGCACCCAGCAGGCCGCTCAGGCCGCCTGGCATTGCAGCACCGCCCGTGAACCTGGCCGTGGCTCGCCGCGCAACCGCAAGCCGGCCTTAGCGAACAGTGATTTCCACTCGTCGAGAGTCCGTTCTCGCCCGCCGAGTCGCAGCATCATGTCGAGGTCGAGCAGCGCGGCATGATCCCATTGCCCGGGGGGTGCCAGCACGTGCTCGCAGACGAGCAGGACGGCGCCCGGCCCCATCGCCGCCTGGATGACGGCCAGGATGCGCAGGGCGTCGTCGTCGGCCCAGTCGTGCAGCACGTTCTTGATGACGTAGGCGTCGTATCCGGCGGGCACCGCGCGGAAGAAGTCGCCCGCCACCACCTGGGCGCGGCCGGACGCCTCATGCGCCGCGAGCACCTCGTGGGCCCGGGCCGCGACCTCCCCCCGTTCCAGGAGGACGCCGGACGTCTCGGTGCCGCGGCGGAGGATTTCGGCGAGGAAGTGACCGCGGCCGCCCCCCACGTCAACGATGCGCTCGTGCCGCGTGAAGTCGTACTGGCCGAGGAAGACGGCCGACGACACGGCGGACATCTGCGTCATCGCCAGGTCGAAGGACTCGGCCGCGGCGGAGTCGTGGCCGAGGTAATCGAACAGGGAAGCGCCGAAGACGCGCTCAAAGGCGGGCGTGCCCGTCCGCACGCTGTAGGTGAGCTCCTCCCACGGCCTGCGCACCAGGCTTCCGTCGTTATGGAGCACGAGGGCGCGGACGCTGCTCGGAACATCGGCGCGCAGCGGCTCCGACAGCCGCGTCGCTCCGTAGGCGCCGCCCGCCGCGGCCAGCAGGCCGATGGCCGCCGCCGCGCGAAGCAGCCGCTCCATGGACTCCGGGTCGGTCCCCGTCGCGGACGCGATCTCGGCCGCGGTCAGCGGGCCGTTCCTGAGCAGGTCGGCGAGCCCGAGCTCGGCCACCGCGCCGACCACGCCCGCGATCCGCGCCCCGCTCATCATCAACAGCAGCCGGGCCGGCGGCGGAAGCGACGCCGACCCGGGCGGCCCCACGACGATCCCCGGCTCCAGGCCCGCTGGCCCGGCTCCGTCAACGTTGTTCTCCATAGATCCCCCTGTCGGGAGGCAGAACTGACTCGCCACAAATAGCGAGGTGCCTTGGACCGCTGATGGAGCGCCCGTGGACCCGCTCCGCAGGCGGGCCGGCTCCGACCTGGACCGTGCTCCAGCCGTTCGCGAGCGGACCGCGAAGCGCCGCTGACACGGTGAGAGCCGCTTGGGGAGAGGAGCACCATGCACCGGAGCCTGATCGTGGCCCGGATGGACCCGGAGAACCGGGATGCCGTCCGTCAGATATTCGCCGAGTCAGACGCGACCGAGCTGCCGTCGATGATCGGGGTGACCGCGCGGACGCTGTTCCACTTCCACGAGCTGTACTTCCATCTCGTCGAGGCGGACGACGACATCAAGTCCCGCCTGTACCGGGCCCGGCCGCATCCGCTTTACCACGAAATCAACACGCGGCTGGCAAGCTACGTGCGTCCCTATGACCCCGGCTGGCGGGAGCCCGCCGACGCGATGGCCCAGCCGTTCTACCAGTGGACCCGGGACGGTGCGGCGTGACCGATACCGCCGCGGCCGCGCCGCGCGCCCCGCGCAAGATATCGGCCACCGCGGTAACGCCCAACGTGCGGCGGGGCGGCGAGATCCGCGTGCTGCTCAGCCCGAAGACGGTCGGGTCCACGTCGGGCTTCCTCGGCACCGTGACCCTGCCGCCGGCGGGCTACGTCGCCGAGCATTACCACCCCTATTCCGAGGAATTCCTGTACGTCGTGTCGGGATCCGTGATTTTCACGGTGGCGGGCGAACCGGTCGCGCTGGACCCTGGCGATGCGCTCATGGTGCCGAAGGGCGTCAGGCACCGGCTGGCGAACCCCGGCGAGACCACGGCGTTCGCCGTCTTCCACCTCTCTCCCCTGGCCCCCCGGCCGGATCTCGGGCATGTAGACACCGAGGCCGCCCTGCCGCGTCCGGGTGACCCCCAGGTCGCGGTCGGCGATCCCGATGAGCGGTGAAGCGGTCGGCATCACCGGAATCGGCGTGACGGCGCCCGGTGGCATCGGGACGAAGGCGTTCTGGGAGCTGCTCACGGCGGGCCGGTCGGCGACCCGTACCATCACGCTGTTCAACCCGGAGGGGTTCAGGTCCAGGATCGCGGCCGAGTGCGACTTCGACCCCGTGGCGGCCGGCCTGACCCCCCGCGAGATCCGGCGGATGGACCGGGCCGCGCAGTTCGCCGTCGTCTCGGCCAGGGAAGCGCTCGCCGACAGCGGCATCGAAGCCGGCTGGCCGCCGCCGGAGCGCCGGGCGGTCTCACTCGGCAGCGCGGTCGGCTGCACCATGCGGCTCGAACAGGAATACGTCGTGCTCAGTGACGGCGGCCGGCACTGGCTGGTCGATCACGGCTACGCGGTGCCCCGCCTGTACGACTACATGGCGCCGAGCACGCTCGCCGCCGAGGTCGCCTGGGCCAGCGCGGCCGAGGGGCCGGTAGCGCTGGTCTCCACCGGGTGCACGTCCGGACTTGACGCGGTGGGACGGGGGGTGCGCCTGCTTCAAGAGGGGACCGCGGACATCGTGCTCGCCGGCGCGACCGAGGCTCCCATATCACCCATCACCGTCGCCTGCTTCGACGCGATCAGGGCGACCTCGCCGAACAACCTCGACCCGGGTCACGCCTCCAGGCCGTTCGACCGCGACCGCGACGGCTTCGTGCTCGGCGAGGGCGCCGCCCTGCTCGTACTCGAGCGGGTCTCCACCGCCGTTAAGCGGGGCGCGCACGTGCACGCGGAAATCGCGGGCTTCGCGTCGCGCAGCAACGCCTTCCACATGACCGGCCTGCGGCCGGATGGTCGGGAGATGGCCGAGGCCATCCTCGCGTCGCTGGCCGAGGCGCGCACGCCGTCGGAGGAGATCGACTACATCAACGCCCACGGCTCAGGCACCAGGCAGAACGACCGGCACGAGACGGCCGCGTTCAAGCGCAGCCTGGGTCACCGGGCGTACCAGGTCCCGGTCAGCTCCATCAAGTCCATGGTCGGGCACTCGCTCGGGGCGATCGGCGCGATCGAGGTGGCCGCGTGCGCGCTGGCCATCGAGCATGACCTGGTCCCGCCGACCGCCAACCTGCACACCCCCGACCCCGAGTGTGATCTCGATTACGTGCCGCTGACCGCCCGGCGGCAGCCGACCAGGTCCGTGCTCTCCGTGGGCAGCGGCTTCGGCGGCTTCCAGTCGGCCATGGTGCTCAAGGCCGCGGCGGCGGGCGCATGACGGTTCGCGCGGTGGTCACCGGGATTGGCGTCGTCGCCCCGGCGGGGGTCGGGGTGGAGGCGTTCTGGGCCGCGGCCCGGGCCGGACGCAGCGCGCTCGGGCCCATCACCCGCTTCGACGCCGCGGCCTACCCGGTCCGGCTGGCGGGCGAGGTCGCCGACTTCGACCCGGCGGCGTTCGTTCCAGGCCCGGTCATCCCGCAGACCGACCGCTTCACCCACCTCGGCCTCGCCGCCGCCGCGATGGCCCTGGCCGACGCCGGGGCCGATCCGGCGGACCTGCCGGAGTACGAGTCGGCGGTGGTGACCGGCGCGTCCTCGGGCGGGACCGAGTTCGGCCAGCACGAGATCGAGCAGCTCTGGCGGGAGGGCCCGGGCAGCGTAGGCGCCTACCAGTCCATCGCGTGGTTCTATGCCGCGACGACCGGGCAGGTGTCGATCAGGCACAAGCTCCGCGGCCCCTGCGGCGTGCTCGCGACGGAGCAGGCCGCCGGGCTCGACGCGCTTGGCGAGGCGCGGCGGATGCTCGGGTCCGGGGTGCGGCTCGTGCTCGCGGGCGGAACCGACGCCTCCCTGTGCCCGTACGGCCTGGTCGCTCAGCTCAGCACCGGCCTGCTCAGCCCGGCCAGCGACCCGGCGGCCGCGTACCTGCCGTTCAGCCCGGCGGCCGGGGGCTACGTGCCGGGAGAGGGCGGCGCGATGATGGTCATCGAGCGCGCCGACGACGCGGCGGCCAGGGACATTATTCCGTACGGCGAGATCGCCGGCTACGCCGCCACGTTCGACCCGCGGCCGGGGTCGGGCCGCGTCCCCGGGCTTGAGCGGGCGGCGATGCTGGCCCTCCGGGACGCCGGCGTCCCGCCGAGCGGAGTCGACGTGGTCTTCGCGGACGCGATGGGCACCCCGTCCTGGGACCGCGCTGAGGCCGACGCGATCCGCGCGGTCTTCGGCCCGCACGGGGTGGCCGTGACCGCTCCCAAGGCGGGCAGCGGCCGCAGCTACGCCGGCGGCGCGAGCCTCGACGTGGCGTGCGCCCTGCTGTCCATCAGGGCCGGGCTCATCCCGCCGACGCCGGGCGCGGGCCAGCCGGACCCCAGGTATGCCATCGACCTGGTGATCGGGCCGCCGAGGCGGCAACGCATCCGGGCCGCGCTTGTCCTGGCGCGCGGCTACGGCGGATTCAACGCGGCGGTCGTCATCCTGGCACCGTCGCCGACGGAGTGAAACCGACAGGAGGCTAGAGGAAGAATGGCAAGCTTCACGTTCGATGACCTGAGCCGCATACTGCGTGACTCAGCGGGGCTCGCGCTCGACCCGGGCCACAACGACACGCCGCTGGCGGAACTCGGTTACGAGTCGCTGGCCGTGCTGGAGTTTGCGGCCCGGGTGAAGAAGCAGTACGGGGTGGCCCTGCCCGACGAGGCGGTGGACGTATCGCACACGCCAAGCGAGATCCTGACCACGGTCAACGAGCGGCTGGGAATGGCCTGATGGCCCGGACAGACAACGCGATCGTCATCAACGCGCCGTTTCCCCTGGTCTGGGACATGACCAACGACGTCGCCAGCTGGCCGTCCTTGTTCAGCGAGTACGCGTCGGCCGAGATCCTCGCCGCCGACGGCGGTACCACCCGGTTCCGGCTCACCATGCACCCCGACGAGGACGGCCGCGCCTGGAGCTGGGTGTCGGAGCGGACCGCGGACCGGGAGACGAGAACCGTCCGGGCTCGACGGGTCGAACCAGGCCCGTTCGAGTACATGAACATCGCCTGGACCTACCGAGACGTGGCGGATGGGGTCGAGATGCAGTGGACCCAGGAATTCCGCATGCGGCCGGACGCGCCGGCCAACGACGCGGAAATGACCGAGTATTTGAACGGGAATACCGCAGTTCAGATGCAGCGCATCAAAAACCTGATCGAGGAAGCAGCAGCGAGAACGGGAACCGAAGATGCTTGACCTGACCGGTAAGAACGCCCTGGTCACCGGGGGCACCCGGGGCATCGGGCTAGAAATCAGCCTCGGCCTGGCGAAGGCGGGCGCGAACGTGCTCGCCTGCTACGCGCGGGACGACGACGCCGCTGACCGGGCGGCCCGGAGGCTGAAGGAAGCGGGCGGGCCGCACCACGTGATCAGGGCCGACGTGAGTCAGCAAGATGATGTGGCCACGCTGATCGGTGAGTGCCGGGCGCGGTTTGGCACGTTGCACGCGGTGGTGCACAACGCCGGGGTGATCAGCCACGTGCCGTACCGTGAGCTGACCTTGAGCGAGTGGCGCCGCGTGCTCGGGACCAACCTGGACGCGGCCTTCCTGGTGAGCCAGCAGGCGCTGCCGATCCTCGGATGCGGCTCGTCCATCGTGTTCATCGGCTCGAAAGCCGCCGTCGCCGGCGTTCCGCTGCGGGCCCACTACACCGCGGCCAAGGCTGCGCTGACCGGCCTGGCCCGGTCCCTGGCCAAGGAACTCGGCCCGGCCGGGATCCGGGTCAACGTCATCGCGCCGGGCATCGTGGCGCCCGAGCCGCTCGCCGGGCCCGCCGCGGCGCCGGACGGGCTGGAGGACCGACTGGCCGAATACCGGCGGCGCAGCCCGCTTGGCCGGCTGGGCACCCCCCGCGAGATTGCCCGGGCCGTGCTGTTCCTGGTGAGCGACGACGCGTCGTTCATCACCGGCGAGACGCTCAACGTCGACGGAGCGCTGTGATGGGTACGCCCGGCCGGACCTTCCGGGTACTGCTGCGCCTGCAGGTGCGGGACGGCGCCGGGTTCGAGCGCGCGTGGCTGGCCGTCGGCGACTCGGTCACCGGGCATCCCGCCAACCTCGGGCAGTGGCTCATGCGGGACACCGCCGACGACGCGGTCTACTACATCATCAGCGACTGGACGGACGAGGCGTCGTTCCGGGAGTTCGAGCACAGCCGCGTGCACGTGTGGCACCGCGAGCAGCTTCACCCGTACCGGGAGTCCGGGAGCATGGCCACGATGAGCGTGGTGCATCACCTCAGTCCGGGAGGGCAGCCGACGGAGCCGGAAACGGCGCCGCGATGAGCACCCGGATCCGCATCCTGGTCTGGCATCGGGCACCCGGCGACGAAGTGCGGATCGAGGCCCTCTACCACGCGGTGAGTGCCCGGCTGGCCGGCGTTCCCGGGCTGCTCGGCAGCGAGCTCCTGCGCTCGGCGGCCGATCCCGATCGCTACGTGGTCATGAGCGAGTGGGCGAGCCTGGCCGCGTTCGATGCGTGGAACGTGACGCCGGAGCACGCCGTGACCGAGCCGCTGCGCCGGTACCGGGATGTCAATGCGCGCGGCGCCGCTTACGAGATATACGAGGTCGCCGCCGCTTGTCCGGGCGAGGCGACGTACCGGCGGCAATAGGCCGCCAGGGCCTTGCCATCGGCAGGCCCGCCGGTAAAGCCGAGGTAGCCGTCCGGCCGGATCAGGTACAGGCCGGACGGCAGCGGCGCCGCGACCGCGACCGCGTTGATCGTGGCGGTGTGCTCCGGCGGGACGTCGGCGCCCACGGCCAGCAGGGTCCAGCCCCCCCGCACGGTGTCGGCGACCCGGATGTTCCTCCCGTCGGAGAGCCGCAGCACGATGTCGGGCATGTGCTGCCCAGCGCGCGGGCCGCCGTCCGGCCCGCGCAGGTCGGCGGAGATCACGCTGGACTGGTAGCCGGCGGCCGGCCCGGTCCGGACGTCATGCTTGCGTTCGCGGATCCTCGGGAGCAGCGTGCCCTCCACGTCCGCGGCGGACCCGTACCCGAGCGCGCGCCGGGTATGCTCCAGGGTCGCGAGGGCGGCGGCGTGCCGCTCCTCGTGGTACGTGTCGAGCAGTTCCTCGTCGGCGCCGGGCCGCGCGGCGGCGAGCTTCCACGCCAGGTTGAGTGCGTCCTGGATGCCGCTGTTGAGGCCGTGCACCGGCAACGGAACCACCTTCGCGGCCTCACCGACCAGGAACCGGCGCCCGACCCGCAGGACCGTGGCCACGTCTTCGCGCGGGACAACGCACCAGGGGCGGCCCCGGTCGTCGAGGTCGAACCTCAGCCGGGTGATCTCGTTCAGCAGGACGCCGACTCCGGCCGGATCAGGCGCGCGGCGGGCATCCGTGGGCGGCACGGCCAGGAAGACTCGGCACCGGCCGTCGGGCAGCGGGACGAAGCCGGCGTGCCGGCCCTTGGCCAGGAAAATGTGCTCTTCCTGGGGCGGGACAGCGTCCCCGCGCAACCGCCCGTCGGCCTGGAGCACCCGCAGGCCGGAGTAGTCGGCGCTGGTGCGCCCCATGTTAGGAAGCACTGTGTTAAGAAGTACCGTGTTGGCCGACCCAGGGGACGGCGCGCCGGTCGCCAGCACCAGCCACCTGGCGTGGATGCGGCGTTCGCCGCCGTCGCCATCGATCGCCACCGACACGCCGTGCGCGGTGTCCCGCGCCTCGACCGCTCGCTGCTGGTAACGCACCGGCACGCCGATCCGCGCCACGTCCGCGAGCAGCACCTGTTCCGTGACGTCCTGGCTGAGCGACAGCGGCAGCGGCCACCAGGCGTCCGGCTCGGCCAGCGAGTGGCCAAACGAGTCCTCGCCGAGGTGAAAGACCTTGCGCCGCACCGGCACGCCCTGGCGGGCGAGCTCGCCGACGGACCCGCCGAGCAGGGCCAGCGCGTCGAGCGTCGACGGCCACAGGACGGAGCACCTGGTGCCGGCCGGCCTGCGGCTCGCCTGGTCCACGACCTGGCCGCGCAGTCCGTGGCGCGCGAGGCCAAGCGCGCACGCGAGCCCGGCCGGGCCCGCCCCCACCACGAGCACGTCTACCTCATCGCACGATGTCACGGCAGGACCGTAGCGATCATCGCTGGAGCGAGACTCAGGCGGCCATTGGCCGCCCGTACGGCGACGGCTCGACCTGAGCACGAGCGGCGCGCGCCACGCTCGGGCGATGATCTCCGCTCTCATGGTCGTCGCGCTGCTCGGCTGCGGCACGGCGGCCGGGGTCATGTTCGCCGTCGCGGTGAGCGTGGTGCCGGCGCTGCGCGACCTTCCCGTCGACCGTTACATCCAGGCGCACCAGTTGCTCGGCCGCAACTGGGATCCGACCATGCCCATCATCGTGCTCGGCACCTGCGTCGCGGAAGCCGTGCTGGCCGCGCTCGCGCGCTCGGCGGCGGGCACGGCCCTGTTCGCCCTCTCAAGCGTCTTGCTGCTTGCCTCTTCGCTGGTATCGCACCTGCTCAACGTTCCGCTGAACCGGATGGTGAAGAAGATGCGGTCCGACGTCCCGCCGCCGCCTGGGTGGCGCGACCCGCGGCCGGAGTGGCGGAAGTGGCACCTCCTCAGGACCGCCTTGATCATCACCGCCTTCGCCGCGACGGCCTGCGCCGCGGCGATCCACTGACCCTAGACAGGAGAAACTCTCATGCCGTACGCCGCTATTACTTATCGCGTCAAGACCGGGCACGAAGAGGAGATCAAGCAGGTATTCGACCGCTTCCGGCGGGTGAGCTCCCCGGTGATAACCGACGAACACGGCACCCGGGTCGGGCTGTTGCTCGGCACCGCGCTGTTCCTGCAGGACGACGTGATGGTCCGCCTCATCCACTACGACGGGCAGCTCGAAGACGTCGCCCGGCACATGTCGCGGCAGGAAGGCATGCGGGCGGCCGAGCGTGACCTGTCGCCGTACCTCGCCCAGCCGCGCGACACGCAGACACCGGAGGGGTTCCTCCGTTACTTCGACCGCGCGACCATGCGCTGCCTGCAGCAGTTCAGCCTGCCGCCCGGGGCCGCGGCATGAGGCTGTTCCTGCTGCCGACCGGGACCGTCGGCCCGGCCGCCCTCCCGGTACCCGCCTACGTCGTCGAGGCCGATGACGGGACCGTTGTGCTCATCGATACCGGCCTGCCAGCGCCCGACGGCGGAACCCCGCCAGTCGTCGACTGGCTGGCCAGAATCGGCCGCACGCCCTCCGAGGTGGCCTTCGTGGTCTGCTCGCACCTGGACCCCGATCACTGCGGAAACAACGACCAGTTCCCGCAGGCCGAGTTCGTGGTCCAGCGGAGCCACCTGCGGTTCGCCCGGTCCGGGCCGGCGCGCGGCGGGCCGGAGTGCCGGGACCGGTGGGACCGTCCGGGATTTCGCTTCCGCGAGATCGACGGCGATCAGGAACTGCTGCCGGGCATCGAGCTCGTCGAGTCGGCCGGACACGTGCCAGGACACCAGTCCGTCCTGGTGCGGCTGCCCGGACGGCCGGTACTGCTCGCCATCGACGCCATTCCCGACGGCAGCGCCCTCGATGCGGACACCCGTCCCATCTACCCCTTTGACATGGACGAGGCCGCGGTCCGCGACGCGACGCGCAAGCTTGTGGCGCTCGCCCGCGCGGAGCACGCGCTCATCATCCACGGGCATGACGCCGCTCAGTGGTCCACGCTACGCCCGCCCCCGGCCTGCTACCAGTAACGAGGCCTCCAGGGGCGCGCGAGCCGCGCTCGACTGCCGCGGCGAACGTTGGTAGCACCAGGCGGGACGACCGTGGAGGGATGCCGTGGTCCGGTTCGTACTTCCGATAACCCTGTTCACCGGCGGGCTCGCCGGAGGGGCGCTGGTGCTTTCCGTGCTGGGCGGGGCACCACTGCTGCTGGCCCTTCCGGTTGACCGGTACATCACCGTGCACCAGTTCCTGGTTACCCGCTTCGACCCGTTCATGCCGGTCAACCTGGCCATCGCGTTCGCCGGTGACCTGACGATCGCCGTCACGGCTTCCGCCGACGGCGTGCGCACGCTCGGCGCCGTCGCCGCCGCCCTGTACCTGGCCGTGATGTACGTGTCCTTGACGAGGAACGTGCCGATCAACAAGTGGATCGCCGCCGTTGACCCGGAGGCCGTGCCGACGGACTGGGCCGAGCTCGACCCCAGGAAGCGGTGGTCCGACTGGAACCGGGTGCGGTCCGGCCTCGCCGTCGCCGGCCTGCTGGTGAACGTGCTGGCGGTCGGAGTCGTGGCGTGAGCCGGGGCGAGGTCCGGGTCTTCGTCCATCACCGGGCGGCGGACCGCACGGCCGAACCCGTCCACGCGGCCTACCTCATGGCCGCGGCGGGCCTGGCCGGTACCCCCGGCTACCGCGGCGACGAGCTGCTGAGCCCGCAGGCCGACGCGCGCCGGCGCACCCTGCTGATGCGCTGGGACGGCGTCGAGTCCTACTCGGACTGGGAGCGTGCCCACCGCGACCGCGGGCACCCGTCACCGCTACGCGCGTACCAGGACCGCGAGCTGCCTGGCGGCCACTACGAGACCTTCATCGTGGTCGCGGCGAGCCGCGGCGACGAGCAGCAAACGACCGCAACCGACTGAAGGAGTGCACATGCGGATCTCAGCACGAATCGGAGTCCTTCTCGCTGCGGCGACGATCACCGCCGCCACGGCTGCCAGCCTGGCGGCGGCCCCGGCCCGCGCCGCCACCACGGAGCGGGCCGGCCAGAAGATCGGCGTCGCCCCGGTCCTGCCGGTCACGCTGACGGCCGCGGGCTTCACGATTCCCGGGGCGAACCCGCGCCCGGCCGGCCTGTTGACGTTCAGCGTCAGCGCGCCGGGAACGCAGGGCTATTACTGGACCTCGTTCAAGCTGGAAAACGGGGTCACCCTCACGCAGGTCGGGCAGTGGCTCGCCGAGGCGGAGAGCTCGGACTCGTCCGTGGCGCTCCCGGCCGTACGCGACCTGTACGCCAACGTCGACTTCACCGGCGGCCTCGCCGTCAACGGCGGGAGCACCATGGGCCTGACCATGGGGCTGACGTCGGGCACTTACTACTTCACGGAGGCGCCCGCCGAGCCCACCGCCGGCGACAGCGCGGCCGCGATGCCCGCCGCGATGGCCGCGGCGGCCACCGCACTCGCCGCGCCGACGCCCTCGCCGCTGCAGATACTTCAGGTGACGAGCTCCGTCAGCCCGGCCTGGCCGCCGCCGTTCACCGGCGCCCTGGTGCTGCGGGACACGGGCGGGATGGCCCGGTACTACCCGGTCGGCCAGTTCCGCGGGACCGGGGCCTTCCTGCTGAGTAACGACACCAGCCAGCCGCAGGAAGCGAACTTCGAGCAGGTGTCCGCCGGCACTACCGACCAGCAGGTGACGGACTACTTCAACGCCGCGCTGGCGGGCACGACCCTGCCCCCCGACCCCTTCCTGGCCCAGGTCGGCGGGGAACTGCTGCTTTCGCCGGGTAACACGGTCATCGTTCACACGACGTTCGGCCCGGGCTGGTACTGCGCCCTGTCCTTCCCGACCGATGAGAACACCGGGGTCAAGCAGGCGTACGAAGGAACGCACATAGTGCTCCACATGCAGTGAGCAGACGAGTCCCCGAGAAGGAGCCCGCCCTATGCGCGTGCTGTTCGTGACGTGGGCCTGGCCGTCGCACTACTACCCCATGGTTCCGCTAGCGTGGGCCCTGCGCGCTAGCGGCCATGAGGTCATGATGGCGAGCCAGCCATCCCTTGCCCCGACCATGCTCGGGTCCGGGCTTCCCGCCCTCACCGTCGGCCACGACCTAGACGTGCAGGCGATTCACCGGCGCGACCTCGGCCGGCTCGCGCTGCAGGAGCGTGGCCCGCAGGGCGAGCGCCACGAGATACGGGCGCTCAGCAGCTTCGCGCTGTTCACCGAGATCGCGCTGGCGATGGCCGAGGACTTCATCGCGCTCGCCCGGTCCTGGGCCCCCGACCTGATCGTCTACGACCCGTGCACCTTCGCCGGGCCGCTCGCCGCCCGGCTGACCGGGGTACCGGCGCTCAGGCATCTGTTCGGCCCGGACGTGATGTACTTCGCCACGGAGTTGGCGCACGCCGCGCTCCCGCCGCTCACCAGCCGGTACGGGCTGCCTGGACTGAACCTGCTCGGCACCGCGACCGTCGACCCCTGCCCGCCGCGCCTCCAGTTTCCCGACCAGCTGACGCCGGTGCCGCGGGTCAGGCTCCGCTACATCACGTACAACGGCCTCTCCTCGGTACCGGGCTGGCTGCTCGAGCCAGCCGGCCGGCCGCGGATCTGCCTCACCTGGGGCACGTCCGTGAGCAAGCTCGTCGGGGAAAGCGCCTCGATGCCCGGCGAGGTCGTGCGGGCCTGCGCGGACCTGGCGGCTAAGCGCGGGGACGAGCTGCTGCTGGCCGTCACCCGCGAACAGCGCGGCGAGCTGCCCGACGCGTTGCCGGCCGTCCGGCTGGTTGAGTCGGCACCGCTGCAGCTGCTCATGGCGAGCTGCGCCCTGCTGATCCACCCGGGCGGGGCCGGCAGCATGCTGACCGCCCTGTCGGCTGGCGTGCCCCAGCTCATCATCCCGCAACTGCCCGATCAGGTCGCCAACGCGGGCGTGCTGGCCGCCGCAGGCGCGGGCGTGCTGCTGCATGCCGCCGACGCCGCCGCGGACGCCGTGGGCTCCGCCGCCGGGCAGTTGCTCGACACGCCTGGCTACCGGGACGCCGCCAGGGAGATCCGCGCTGAAATGAACCGCCAGCCCGACCCGGCCCAGATCATCCCGGATCTGGAAGAGCTCGCGCGGTCCGGGGCCGCCGGCGATCAGCCCGCGCTGACGGCCCCGTCGCGCGGCTACGGCGTGCCGCTGTCTTCCTACCAGGCCCTCAGCCGGGAGCCCGGCCACGTTCGGACCGAAGCAAGGAGAGGCACAGTGATCGGCAGAAAACCGCTACCGGCCAGGTACTCAGCGTGGAACGAGCGGTGGGGGGCGCCGTTCGGCCGGCCCGCCGCCCTGAGCGCGACCCTCCGCGAGCGTTTTGAGCGTCCGGATCTCGCGGCCCACGGCCCGTTCGCGTACCAGGTCAACAGCGGGACCCGGGCGTTCGAATATCCATGGGCCTACTTCGCCGCCGACGCCGCCCCGGGAACGCGGGTCCTGGAGATCGGCGGCGGGACCAGCGGCCTTCAGTTTGTCCTCGCCCTGGAGGGGTGCGAGGTGGTCAACGCGGACCCGGGTGACATGGACTACGGCTGGCCGATGCCGCTGCCGTCGTGGCAGTCCAACGACACGGTGCACCGCCGGCTCAACGACGCGTTCGGCACCAACGTCCTGCTGGTGACCAGGCGGCTGCAGGAGGCCGGCCTGCAGCCGGAATCGTTCGACCGCATCCTGTGCCTGTCCGTCATCGAACACCTCAGCCCGGAGGAGTCGAGGGCGCTGCTGCTCCGGGCGGCCGAGCTGCTTCGCCCGGACGGACGGCTCATTGTCACCATTGACTTGTTCTTCGACCTGATACCGTTCGGCGTACTCGCCCGCAACGGATACGGAACCAACGCTGACGTCTGCGCGCTGGTCAGCGGGCTTGGCCTCGACCTGCGGCACGGAGACCCTCGGGAGCTACTCGGCTTCCCGGAGTTCGACCGCGACCGGATCGTCGGCCTGGTGCCCGAGCTGTTCATGTCCTCCAGCTACCCGTGCGTACCGCAGACCCTCGTGCTGCGGAAGCCCTGACGCCCGCGCCGGGCACCACCGTCACCCGGTGAGGTGGCTCGTGGTGCCCAGCCGGGAGGCGATCGCCGCGAGCTGGCGCTCGATCATGGGGCGGGCGCTGGCGTGCAGGGCGCCCCCGGCCACGAGCGGCACGAGCCACCGGCTGAGCGGCGGCGCGACGTTGAACATGCCGTAAGTCACCAGGCTGCCGCGCTCGTCCGGGCTGACGGCGTACTCGCCACGGAACCACCAGTGGCCAGATACTGACAAGACGCGGCGCTCCGCGTCCGCATGGATGATAGCCCCGGCGGCTGACATATCGGGTTCGACCGTCGCGAGCAGCGCCTGCCACACGGCGGCCGGCTCCGCTTCCACGACGCCAGTGACCAGCTGCACTCGTCGTCCAGCCATGGCGCTAGCCCTCCTCGCCGTCTCGCGGTGCGGTACGGCCCGGGTAAGCCAGGCTCAAGTACGCCTCGTACGGTATGCCAGCGGCCTCGGAAATGCTCCACGTATGAACATCTCCGCATGCCGGGCCGCGATGATCACCGGTGCCTCGGGCGGGCTCGGCGAGGGGTTTGCCCGTGAACTGGCCCGCCGCGGCTGTGCGCTCGTGGTCGTCGGCCGGGACGGCGACCGCCTGGCCAGCCTCGCCGGGGAGCTGGCGGCCGCCTCCGGCGTCAGCACGGAAGTCCTCGTCGCCGACCTCGCGTCCGCCACCGGGCTTGAGCTGGTGGAGCGGCGGATCAGCGGCGGCAGCCCGCCGATTGACCTGCTCGTCAACGCGGCCGGCGCGCTTGGTGCGATCGGGCCGATCGCGCTGCAGCCGGCCACCGGGCCAGAAGAGCTCATCCGGGTCGGCGTCGTGGCGCCGGTGCGGCTTACCCAGGCCGCGGTCCGGCGCATGGTGGCGCTCGGCGGCGGCGGGGTGGTTAACGTCGCCTCGGTGACCGCTTTCTGGCCGACCCCGGGCGGCGCCGTCTACTCGGCCGTCAAGGCCTTCATGACCTCGTTCAGCCAGAGCGTGCACGGGGAGGTCGTGGCGCACGGCGTGCACGTGACGGCCGTATGCCCCGGCTCGGTGCGTACGCGGTTGCACGAGTCGGCGGGGCACCGGGGCGGCCGGATGGGCGGTTACCTCGATCCGGAGCAGGTGGTGCGGGCCGCGCTGAGCGCGGTGGCCGCCGGGCACCCGGTGCACGTGCCCGGGGCCGAGTACCGGGTCAAGGCGGCCGTCGCCCGGTGCGCGCCCCGGCTGGCCCGCGGGCATTTCTACCGGCGCTGGGGAAAGCCGGCCGCGGCGGCGATCGCGGCGTGGCTTAGCCCGCCACCGCCCGGGCCGCCGCAGGACACCGCGCGCGCGGCGGCGGACCCAGCGGCCCTCGACCCGGGCGGGAGCGGGCACGGCTAGGCTCGCGCGCCGGGCAGGCACAGCGCGGTGCCCACCGCGTCCGCCAGGGAACGCACGGGATCGGCGGTGAGCGACATGGCCCGCCATACCGCGAACCCGTCCGGCCTGACCAGGGCGGCGGCGTCGGCCGGCAACGCCCCTGCGGCGTCTACCCGCGCCACCACGCAGACCCCGGTGAGCTCAAGGACCTGGGCCGCGGCCAGGTACCAGCCGGCGTCGGCGTCCCCGACCAGCAGCACCAGGTTCCGTCCGAACAAGTCCAGGGTCGACGACGGTGCCCCGCCGTCGGCCAGCGCCCGGTGCGGCGCGCGGGTCCCCGGCGCGTAGTCGAAACGCCGCACCCAGGCATCCGCGCCGTTCCCCGCGGCCTGCTCCCCCGCGATGGCGGCGGACTCGTACCTGTACCCGAAGATGACGACCTGATCGGGCTGGATGGCGCGGCTGGCGGTCGGCTGGGCGGCCTCACCCGCCAGCCGTGGGCGATCCCGTGCGCGCAGCACCGCCTGCTCGACCGTGCGCTCGGCCACGGGGCGCCGCTCCGCCTCGTAGGTATCGAGGAGCCCCGCTCCCGCCGTTTCCCCGAGGACCATGGCCAGCTTCCATGCGAGGTTGTGGACATCCTGGATCCCGGTGTTGGAGCCGAAGGCGCCGGTCGGCGGCATGACGTGCGCGGCATCGCCCGCGAGGAATACCCGGTCCGCCCGCCATCGGCCGGCCACGGCGGCCGCGGATTCCCACGGCAGCATGCTCTGGATCGTCACGTCGAGGCTGGGCAGCCCGACGGCCGTCCTGACCAGCCCGGCCGCCTGGGCCGGGCTGAGTTTCTCGCCCGGCTCGCAGGCGACGTGGAGCATCCACCGGCAGGCGTTATCGACTGGCAGCAGGGCGCAGCGCACGCCATCCACGGTGAGATAGCACATGATGAAGCGGCGGCGGCCGAGCGCGTCGCGCAGGTCGGCGTCGAATGAGATGTTGATGAAGTGGCCGAGGACTTCCGCGCCGGCCATGCCGATGCCGAGTTCCGCGCGGGCCATGCTGTCCGCGCCGTCCGCGGCGATCATGTACCGGGCACCCACCTGGTACCGCTGACCGAGCCTGCCGTACCTGACGAGCACGCGGACGCCGTCCGGCGCCTGCTCGAAGCCGGTGACTTCGTGACCGAAGCGGACTTCGGCACCCAGCTGCCTCGCCTTCCAGCACAGCAGCGGCTCCAGCTCGTCCTGATGGCACATGCACCAGGCCGCCGGGCTGATGGCCGAGTAATCGGCGTCGCTGTCGCCGAAATACGGCTCTCGCAGGGCGGCGATCTGACGGCCGACCAAGCTCTCCGCGACGATGATGCCGGCGTTGTCCGCCAGCGCCTGGGCCGACGTGGTCCCGCGGACCAGCTCGCTCAGGCCCACCTGGCGGAAGACTTCCATGGTCCGCGGGTTGATGCCGCGTGCTCGCGGATGCCTGCTCGGACGCGAGTTGCGCTCGAGCACCAGCGTCCGTACGCCGTGCGAGGCGAGGAACACCGCCGCCGCCAGCCCGACTAGCCCGCCCCCGGCAACGACGACGTCGGTGTCCAGGTCGAACGGCTCCGTGTACCGCATGGTCGGGGATCAGGCCGCGAGGCGGCAGGCGAAGGCCACGAAATGGTGGTGCTCCGGGGAAACGTAGAGCACCTTGCCGAACACCGACTCCAGGAGCGGCTCCACCGACTTCGAGGAAAGGAGCCTGGTCCGGTACGCGGCACTGTGCAGCCGTCCGGCCGAGAGGCGGACGAGCGCGGCCGTGCCGAGGAAGGCCGCGGTGTGCCGCAGGTGAGCGGCGCTGCCGTAGCGGTTGCGCTGCAGCTCGTGAAAGTGATCAGAGGTCCACAGGTTGCCGATGAACAGCCCGTCGGGAACCATGAAGGTCCGCATCCGTTCCAGCACCGCCCGCGGGTTGCCGATGTGGTGGATGGCATCCACGCACATGACCAGGTCGGCGGTGCCCAGGTCCTGAACCGTCCAGAAGTCATCCTGCACAAGCTGAAGGCCGGGATGGGAGACCCGCGCGGCGGTCCGCCGCAGTCCCTCCGCCGAGACGTCGACGACGGTGATCTCGGTGGCCGTGGTGAGCTTGGCCGCGGCGGCGGTGAACTCGCCGGTACCGCAGCCGAATTCGATGATCCTGGTGACCCCCGCGCCGTGCGTCTTGAGCAGGTCCGCGATCTCGGCCTTCTGCGCGCGGTAGTGGTCGCCGAGCACTGGATGCTCTTCCGCGGCCGCGCGATCCCAGAACCGGCCCGCCCAGTAGTCCTTCCCGTCCGGTGGAAGGTCGCCGAGCATCCAGTTGCCGGTCCGCTCCATGAGTTCCGCGAGCATGCCGTGCCTCCCCGGGGGTCGCGATAATGCCTCTGTGCGGAACGGTGCGCCCGCCCGGTCGACGACAGCTGGAGTCCCGGCAGAGCCCCGCCGGACGCCAGCTAGCGCGGTCAGGACGACCAGCCGCCGGCCGACTACTCCCAGCGCCGCCCCACGTGCTCTTCCAGGCTGCCCGCGCTGATCAGCCCGTCGAAATGCGCTCGCGCCCACAGTCGGACAAGCGGATGGAAACGGTAGCTCACCGTGCCGTCAGGACCGTCGGCCGACATCTCGATCAAGTGGCTGTGCACGAGGCGGACCAGCGACTCCTCGACCTGGTCAACCTCGATCCCGAGCAACCGGGCGGCGAGTTCCGCGGTGAAGGCGTCGGGCAGCATGCTCAGCATGGGCAGCGCGTGCTGGTCCGGTTGCCCGAGAGCCAGGAACGAGGACTCGATGCTGGCCGCGACCTCCATTCCCGGCGAGCTGATGAAGGCCAGCCGGGTAGACGGCTCGGTCAGCCGGGTCACCATCTTCGCGAGCGACCAGGCCGGGGCGCCCACCAGCCGCGTTCCGACCGCGCGGATAGCCAGGGGGTGGTGGCCGCATAGCCGGACGAGTTCCCGCGCCGCCGCCTGTTCCCGCTCCACCCGCCGGACGCCGGCGATGTTGCCGAGCAGCGCGATTCCCTCCTCACAACTCAGCCGGGGCACTTCCACCACGCAGGTATCGTCAAGGCCGGCGAGCCGGCCGCGGGCGGTGATAAGCACCTGGCAGTGCGGCGAACCGGGAAGCAGCGGAATCACCTGATCCGCGGAGACCGCGTCGTCCAGCATGATCAGGACCCGGCGCTGGTCCGTCCAGGAGCGGAACATCTTGCTGCGCTCCAGAACGGAGTCGGGAATGAGCTCCGGGCTAATGCCCGCCGACACCAGGAAAGCGCCGAGCATCTCCCTGGGACCCACCGGAACGCTCTCCTGATCGGCCAGCTCACCGAAAAACTGCCCGTCCGGGAAGTGACACTTGACCCGCCGGGCGACGCGCACGGCGAGGGCGGTCTTGCCTACCCCCGGCATCCCGGTGATCTGCACGAGGTTGCCGGCGTAGGCGCCGTGCTGCAGGATCAGCAGCTGCTCGATCCGGTCAAGCAGATCGGCCCGGCCCACAAAGTCATTGATGTCCCGTGGCAGCTGAGCCGGGAGCACGGCGCGGGGAACGGCCGACACCCGGATCGCCGACTGCGGGCGCAGGCGGAGCGAGGGCTCACCGGACAACAGCGCCTCGTGCAGCTGACGCAGCGCCTGGCCGGGCTCCAGGCCAAGCTCGTCATCGATCTGGTGGCTGAACCTGCGATAGACGTCGTGGGCTTCACTGCGCCGGTCAGAGCGGTAAAGGGCCAGCATGAGCTGCGCGTGAAAGCCCTCGTGGAGCGGAAATTCGGCGATCAGCTGGCGCAGCTCGCTGATTCGCTCGCGGTGCCACCCCAGGCTCAGCTCCGCTTCGATGCGGAGTTCCAGAGCCACCAGCCGTCGTTCGGTCAGGAAAGTGATGTGCGGCGGGAGCACCTCGCCGAGCATCACATCGGCGAGGGCCGGGCCGCGCCAGAGATCGAGCGCGCGGGCGAACGTGGCGGCGGCCAGGTCAGGCTGTTCGTCCAGGTAACCGCGGCCCTGCTCAACGAGCTGCTCGAAGCGCCAGACGTCGATGTCGCTTGGATTGATCGTGGCCATGTACCCGGTCGGCTTGGTGGACAGCACGCCCTCTCCGTCTGACCCGCCGGAGCCGTCGCTCAACCCAGAGAGCAGCTTCCTGAGCTTATAGACGTACGTCTGGAGGGTGGACCGGGCGCTGCGCGGCGGGTCACCACCCCACAGCTCCTTTATCAGGGTCTCGGTGGGGACAATTTGATTGTGACGCAAGAGTAGGAGGGCGAGAACCTGCCGCGGCTTAGACGCGGTCGGGACGAGGCGGCGGTCTCCATCGACTATTTCGAGTCCGCCAAGTAGTCGGAACTCCACCACACGTCACCTGCCTCATAAATACCTGGCTGCGAGCAAGGTCCGCG
Source organism: uncultured Actinomycetota bacterium (assembly GCA_963767685.1). GTDB lineage: Bacteria > Actinomycetota > Actinomycetes > Streptosporangiales > Streptosporangiaceae > Trebonia. Next base: position 1,266,218 of record CAVYEZ010000018.1, on the reverse strand, counting down.
ACCGCGGTAATCACGCTAATCATTACAGCACGACCTCATTTCGCGCCAGCAAAGCCCTGCCAGCTCAGGAACCGCATCCCGCCGCGCGAGCGGCGCTAGCGAGGCGCACCGGACGCTGCGAATGCTGATTGGCACTACTAGTACCGCGCTCGCGGGCCGATGGTGCCGCAGCAGAGTGGGCCGAGCGACCTCTACTCCACCGCCGCGCAACCCGATCTCGCCACGATGGACGGGCGAAACGTGGGATTCGCACGAGTCTGGGGATGACAAATGAAAGCACTGGTTCTGGCGGGTGGCACGGGGCTCCGGCTCCGCCCCTTCAGTCACAGCCGGCCGAAGCAGCTGGTACCGGTCGCCAATAAGCCTATTCTCCACTACGGACTGGAGTCGATTGCAGTCGCTGGAATTACCGACGTCGGAATGATCGTCAACGCGCGATCCGACGCCATCAGGGAGTCGGCCGGAGACGGCTCGGCCTTTAATATAAAACTCACATACATTTCACAGGAAGCGCCGCTCGGACTCGCGCACTGCGTACTGCTGGCCCGCGACTTTCTCGGTGATGACGACTTCGTCATGTACCTCGCGGACAACGTCGTCCCGGGCGGGATATCCGCGGTCGTGGCCGACTTTCAGCGCGAGCGGCCGGACGCCCTGCTCGCGGTCGGGGCGGTGGCGGATCCCCGGCAGTACGGCGTGGCGGAGGTGGACGCGGCGGGACGGGTGCTCTCCGTCATCGAGAAGGCCCCGACCCCACGCAGCAGGCTCGCGATCACCGGCGTGTACGTCTTCAGCGACTCGGTCCACCGGGCCGTCGCGTCCATTGAGCCGAGCGACCGCGATGAACTCGAGATCACCCATGCCATCCAGTGGCTCGTCGAGCGGGGGGCCGACGTGCGCGCGCACGTGCTCGCGGGCGCGTGGAAAGACACCGGCAAGGTGGGTGACCTCCTCGACTGCAACCGCCTCGTGCTCGGCACCCTCGCACCGGACGTCCGGGGCAAGTGCGACCAGGAAACCGAGATTGTCGGACCGGTCGTGCTCGCGGAAGGGGCCGAGCTCATCCGCTCACGGGTCATCGGGCCGACCGTCATCGGCGCGGGCTCGGTCGTGAGCGACTGCTATGTGGGGCCGTACACCTCGATCGGTGACGGCTGCCTGGTCGAAGGCAGCGGCATCGAGTACTCGGTCGTCTTGAACGGCGCCTCGGTGCGGTCCCTGCCTTATCTGCGGGACTCGGTCATCGGCGAGCGGGCCCGGGTCTGCGCGGCCAGTTCCCCTGGCAACGCCGCGCGCCTGGTGATCGGCGACGACTGCGAGGTGGCGGTCAGGTCATGCGGATCCTCGTGACGGGCGGCGCCGGGTTTATCGGCTCCTGGTACGTGCGGTCGGTGCTCGCGGCCGAATACCAGGGAACCGAACAGGCCCGGGTCACCGTCGTCGACAAGCTGACGTACGCGGGCAGCCTCGGGAACCTACCGATCGGGCACCCCCGGCTCACCTTCGTCCACGCCGACATATGCCTCAAACGTCCCCTTCGTCGGCTGGTCCGCGGCCACGACGCCGTCGTGCACATGGCGGCCGAGACCCACGTGGACCGCTCGATCGACGACGCCGCCGCCTTTACCCGGACGAACGTCCTCGGTACCCAGAACGTTCTGGAAAGCTGCCGGCTGGCCGGCGTTGAACGCGTGGTGTGCGTGTCAACGGACGAGGTGTACGGCTCAATCTCCTCGGGCGCCTGGACCGAACAGGCGGCGCTCGCCCCGAATTCCCCGTACGCGGCGTCCAAGGCGGCCGCCGACCTCATGGCGCGCGCGTACTACGCGACGCATCGCGTGCCGGTCATGGTCACGCGGTGCTGCAATAACTACGGTCCCTGGCAGTATCCCGAGAAGATGATGCCGCTGTTCATCACCCGGCTGCTGGCCGGCGAGCAGGTTCCGCTGTATGGCGACGGCCGGAACGTGCGCGAGTGGCTCCACGTCAGCGACCACTGCCGGGCGATTCATGCCGTCCTGGAGAAGGGAAGGGCCGGCGAGGTCTACAACATCGGCTCCGGCACCGCGCTCGCCAACCTGGAGCTGACGCGCAAGCTCGTCCGGCTGTGCGGCGCGACCTGGGACCAGGTGACCCACGTGACCGACCGGAAGGGCCACGACGTCCGGTACGCGCTAGACGACGGCAAGATTCGCCAGGAGCTTGGCTACCGGCCCCGCGTGGACTTCGAACAGGGCCTGGCGGAACTGGTGCGCTGGCAGCGCACGAAAGGGTACCGCTCCGATGCGCACTGACCTCAGCGGGCGCGTCCAGCCCGAGGCGTCCGCGGCCACGTCGCGGGCCGACTGGATCTCGTGCCCGGCCTGCCGGCACATCGTGTACCGGCGGCGTTACGTGCGTGAGCTGTGGGTCTGCCCGCTGTGCGGCCATCATCACCGCGTCAGCGCCCCAGTCCGGCTCGCTCAGCTGATGGACGCCGGCACGGCACGGCGGATACCAGGCACCGCCGCCACCATTGACCCGCTCGGGTTCAGCGACCGGCTTCCCTACCGTGAACGGCTGCTCCAAGCGCGCCGGCGCACGGGCCTCGACGAGGCGATGCTGGCCGCCCGCGGCGAAATCGACGGCCGCCCGTTCACGGTGGTGGCCATGGACTTCCAGTTCTTTGGCGGAAGCCTGGGGATCGCGGGCGGCGAGCTGCTCGCCGCAGCCGCCCGCAGCGCGCTGCGGGACCGCACACCGCTGCTCCTGGTGACCGCCTCCGGCGGCGCGCGGATGCAGGAGGGCGCGCTCTCGCTCATGCAGATGGCCCGGGCGACCATCGCGCTCGGCGAACTGGACCAGGCGGGCCTGCTCACGGTGGCCCTGGCGACCGACCCCACCTACGGCGGGGTGGCCGCGTCATTCGCCACTCAGGCCGACGTGATCCTCGCCGAACCGGGGACGCACCTGGGCTTCGCGGGGCCGCGAGTGATCGAGCAAACCACCGGCGAGCGGCTGCCGCCGAACTTCCAGACCGCGGAATCCCTGCGCGACCGGGGCCTGATCGACGCCGTGCTCCCGCGCTCCGCGCTGCGCGAGACGCTGGCCGGGCTGGCGGACGCGCTACGGGCGGACGACTCCCCCGCCGCGCGCCCGGGTGGCGCCCCCGCGCTGCTGACCGACCCGGGTGAGCTGAGCGGACGGGAGCCATGGCAGGTCGTGCAGGCCGCGCGGCAGCTCGGCCGGCCAACTACCAGGGATTACGCGCGCCTGGCGCTTGACGGGTTCTGCGAGCTGCACGGGGATAGGCACTCGGCCGACTGCCCGGCGGTGGTTGGCGGTCTCGGCCGTCTCGGCGGGCGGCCGGTCATGCTGATCGGCCATCAGAAGGGTCACACGACCAGAGAGCTGGCGGCGAGCAACTTCGGCATGGCCAGCCCGGCCGGGTACCGCAAGGCCAGTCGGCTGATGCGACTCGCCGCCAAGCTCGGGGTTCCGGTCGTCACGCTGGTCGACACTCCCGGGGCCGCGCCGGGGGCCGCCGCGGAAGACGACGGGCAAGCGTGGGCGATATCGTCAAGCCTCACCCTCATGGCGGACCTGCCGGTGCCGCTCGTCACGGTGATCACCGGAGAAGGCGGCAGCGGCGGCGCCCTGGCCCTGGCGCTGGCCAATACGGTCCTGTGCCTGCAGAACAGCGTGTACTCGGTGATTAGCCCGGAAGGGTGCGCGGCGATCCTGTGGCACGACTCCGCGCTCGCCTCCCGCGCGGCCGAGGCCCTCGGGCTCGCCCCGGAGTCGCTGCTCCGGCTCGGCGTCGTCGACGGGGTGATCCCCGAGCCCCCGGGCGGCGCGCAAAGCGACCATCTCGCCGCCGCCGCCCTGCTCCGGGCGGCCGTGGCCAATGAACTGGCCCGGCTCGACCCGCTGGACGCGGCGGCGCTCCGGGCCGACCGGGCCAGGCGCTTCGCCCGGTTCGGCGTCACCGGGCTACCCGAGTCACGAGGAATGCCGTCATGACCAACGCTCCGCCACCCGAGGCCGCGGACACCTTGGCCGCCATCTGCGCCAGCGTGATCAGGCTGCTCGCGGCGTCGCCGCGGCCGCCGGCGCGCCTCCGGGTCGACTCCGCGGGCCACACGGTCGAGATCGAGTGGGCGGCCGGCGCGGAAGCGGTCGTACCGGACGGCGACGCGCAAGAAGAGCTCGGGCGGGACGAGTTCCACGTGCGCGCGCCCGCCATCGGGACGTTCTACCGGGCGCCCACGCCGGAGGCCGAGCCCTTCGTCCGCGTCGGCGATCGGATCGTAAGCGGCCAGCAAATTGGGATTTTGGAGGCCATGAAGCTCATGAACCCCATCGAAGCGGACCGGGCGGGCCACGTCCTGGAGATCCTCGTCTCTGACGGTAATCCGGTCGAGTTCGGCCAGCCGCTGCTGCTGTGCGCGGATAACCCGCCGCTGCCGCGCGCGGACGGCGGCCGGGACGCGGCCCGTCACGCGGCGAACGGGTTCCGGTAGCGGCGGACGGGTCCCGATGCTCTCCAAGATCCTGATCGCCAACCGGGGCGAGATAGCGTTGCGCATCGCCCGGACCTGCCGCGAACTCGGCATCCGGACCGTCGCGGTGTACGCGGAGTCCGATGCCGGGCGGGTCGTCGAGTACGCGGACCAGGCGATTTGCATCGGGCCGGCCGCGGCCAGGCACAGCTACCTGTATGCCGCGGCGGTGACCGAGGCCGCCCTGCTCACCGGGGCCGACGCGGTGCACCCGGGCTACGGTTTTCTATCCGAGGACCCCGACTTCGCTGAGATATGCCAGGAAAACGACCTCGTCTTCATCGGACCGCCGACCGACGTCCTGCGGCGCCTCGGCGACAAGGCAACGGCCCGCGAGGCGGCCACCCGCGCGGGCCTCCCCGTGCTCCCCGGCACCGAAACGGTGCCGAACCCCCGAGCCGCGGAGCGGCTCGGGGACGACATCGGGTTTCCGTTGATCGTCAAGGCGGTGGCCGGCGGCGGCGGCCGCGGCATCACCGTGGTGCGGGACCGCGCCGCCCTCCGCGACGCCTATGCCAGCACCCGGGCCACGGCCCTCGCCCTTTTCGGAGACGGCCGGGTTTACCTGGAGCGGTTTCTGGACGGCGCCCGGCACGTCGAGGCCCAGATCCTCGCGGACGCGCACGGCACTGTCGTCCAGCTCGGCTTGCGCGACTGCTCGGTACAGCGGCGCCACCAGAAACTGGTCGAGGAAACCCCCGTCCCCGCCCTGCCCGCCGGACTGACCAGCCGCATCGCCGACGGCGCGGCGAACGCGGCCAGGGCCGCGGGTTACGTCGGGGCCGGCACCTACGAGTTCCTCGTCGACTCGCACGGACACCACTACTTCATGGAGGTTAACTGCCGCCTTCAGGTGGAGCATCCAGTCACCGAGATGGCGACGGGCATCGACCTCGTTCGTGAGCAGCTGCTGATCGCGGGGGGCGAGAAGCTCGCCATCCCGCCGCCGGGGATCGCTCCACGGGGCGCGGCGATCGAGTGCCGCGTCAACGCCGAGGATCCGAAACGAGGCTTCGCCCCGGCCCCGGGCACGATCGATGAATTCGAGATTCCGCACGGCCACTTCACGCGCGTGGACACGCACCTGCGTCGCGGGATGACGGTGACCGCCGACTATGACCCGCTGCTCGCGAAGGTCGTCGTCTGGGCCCCGGAGCGCGACCAGGCGATCGCGCGGATGGACCTGGCGCTCAGCGAGTTCCGGGTTTCCGGGCACGGGATGGCCACCAGCATCGACTTCCTCAGGGAAGTCCTCCGCTCGCACCCATTCCGAACGGGGAGCCATACCACCGGACTCGTCGGCGAACTGGCGCCGTAGGGCCGGGGCAAGGAGGGAACATGAAAATTCTGGTGACCGGGGGCGCCGGGTTCATCGGATCACGCGTCGTCGCGGGCTTCATCGACCGCGGGCACGATGTGCGGGTCCTTGACGCCCTGATCCCGGGTGTGCACCCGGCCGACGAGAGTTTCGTTCCGCCCGCCGAGGTGGAATTCATCCACGGCGATCTCCGGGACGAGCCGACTACGGAAGCGGCGCTGCGCGGGGTCGACCTCGTCTGCCATCAGGCCGCGATGGTGGGTCGCGGCGAAGAGATCCTGGAAGCCAAGCGCTATGTCGGGTGCAATGACCTCGGCACGGCGATCTTGCTGGCAGCCATGACGCGCCTGGGCGTGCGCCGGATCATCCACGCGAGCTCCGTCGTGATCTACGGGGACAGCCACTACGCCTGCGAGGCGCATGGCCGGGTCCGGCCGCCGAGGAGGTCCAAGGAGGACCTGGACGCCGGGCGATTCGAGCCCCGGTGCCCGGCCTGCGGCCGGGAAACCACGGCGGAGGCGGTTCGCGAGGATGACCGGCTCGATCCGCCGCTTAATGTCTACGCGGTTTCCAAGCTGGCCCAAGAGCACCTGGTGGGCGCCTGGGCGCGGGAGACCGGCGGCACCGGCGCGGCGCTGCGGTACCACAACGTCTACGGCCCGGGCATGCCGTACTCCAGCCCCTATTCCGGTGTCGCCTCCGCGTTCCGCACTTCGGTCGCCCGCGGCGAGCCGCCGCGGGTTTTCGAGGACGGCGGGCCGCGCCGCGACTTCATCCACGTGGACGACGTGGCCGCGGCCAACATGGCCGCGCTGTCGTTCACCGGTCCCGGCTTCCGCGCGTTCAACGTCGCGAGCGGCGTTCCCCGAACGATCCGCGACCTCGCGGCCGCGCTCGCGACCGCCGCCGGGGCGCCCGCCCCGCTGATAACCGGCGAGTACCGCATCGGGGACGTCCGGCACATCTTCGCCGCGCCCGACCGCGTCATGGCCGAACTCGGCTGGGCCCCCCGCGTGCCGTTCGCGGCGGGCATTGCCAGCTTCGCCGCGGGGGCGATGCGCGGCGAGCCCGCCTGAACCGGCGGGAGGCGGCTAAGCGGCCGGCCCCGTCGCGCTCACGGGATGGGCCGCCGCGGCTGCGGGCAGCGCGCCCCCGGGCAACGGCGGGGCCTGCTCGGCGTCGCGGACCAGCTCGCCAAGCAAGGACCGGGCGTAGAGCAGGTTCAACTCGGGCAGCAGGTACTTGGGCTCGGCCGCGACGTCCGGGACCGAGATGCTGAGCAGATGACTCTCGACCAGGCGCTGCAGCAGCTCCTCCATGATCGCGACGCCGCAGCCGAATAGGCGCGCGGCCCGGCCCGCGGTGAACGCGGTGCCGTTGAACAGGCCGAGCAGCTGGAAGACACTCCGTTCCGGCTCGCTGAGGTCACGGAAGCTCGAATCGAGGCCCGAGCGAATGTCGAACCCGAGGGAGCCGAGTTCTTCCAGCCGCGCGGGCGACGCGCTCAACACGCCGGACTCGGCCGCCGGCCAGGCGCCGAATTCAGGTGAGCGCCGGGCCACGGCCTCGATCGCGCCGGGGAGGTGGCCGCACATCGCCACCAGGCTCTCGGCCAGGCCGCGATCCATCCCCTGGCCCGCCTCGCCGGCTGAGGCTGGCCAGCAGCCACAGGCTGTCCTCGCGGGTCATCCGGCCCAGCCGGATCTTGCGAGCGCCGGGGAGGCCGAGCATCGGCCTGCGGCTGGTGACCAGCACCACGCACCGCTCGCTGCCGGGCAGCAGCGGTGACACCTGGTGAGCCGATTCCGCGTCGTCCATGAAGATCAGCAGTGACCGGCTGTCCGTCCATGACCTGAAGGCGCTGCTCCGTTCCGCGAGACCTTCCGGCAGGGCGCCCGGCTCGGCCCCGACGGCCCGGAGGAACTCACCGAGTACCTGGACCGGCTCTTTCGGCTGCCTGGTCGACCCGGCGAGGTCGACGTAAAGCGATCCGTCCGGGTAATCTCCCGCGGCCTGGTACGCGGCCTCGATCGCGAGCGCCGTCTTCCCCGATCCCGGCAGCCCGGTGATGGCGATGACGGGGGCCGCGGCGCGCGCGGCGTCGGCCGTCCCGATGAGGTGCCGCAGTTGCCGCAGCGCGACCTGCCGTCCCGCGAATCCGGACCGGCGGCAGGGCAATTGCGCGGGCCGGGGATGGCCAGGCGCCTGCTCCGCGCCGAGGGCAAAGGCTGAGTTCTGGCCGAAGGCGACAGGCTCCCCGGAAGAGAGCAGCTCCTGGTGGACCGCGGCGAGCAGCGGGCCAGGCTCCAGGTCGAGCTGGTCGCGCAGCCCGCGGCGGAACTGGTGGTAGACGTCTAGTGCCTCGTAGCGGCGGCCCGCGCGGTGAAGCGCGACCATCAGCAACCGGTACAGGCTCTCGTGCAGCGGGTGCGCGGCCACGAGCTCCTTGAGCTCGACGATGAGTTCCCGGTGCAGCCCTAGCTCAAGGTCCGCCTCGATCCGGGACTCCAGGGTGCTTAGCCGGGTCTCCTCAAGCCCCGCGACATAAGCGGACAGCAGGTCTCCCTGGGGCACATCGGCCAGCGCCGGGCCGCGCCACAGGGCGAGTGACCTGGACAACAGTTCGGCGGCCGCCTCCACCCGGCCGCTCTGCAGCGCATCGTGCCCGCGCCGCGCGAGGTCCTCGAAATGCCAGATGTCAATGATCTCGTCCGGCATCTCCGCCATGTAGCCGACCGGATGAGTGGAGAGCAATATGTTGCGCTCGCCGAGATCACGGACGATTTTGCGGATCTTATAGATATACGTCTGCAGCGTTGCCAGTGCCGACCGTGGCGGGCTTTCTCCCCAGAGCTCATCGATCAGCTCGTTGGTGGTGACCAGGCGGCCCCGGCTAAGTACCAAGAGAACAAGCAACTCGCGGTGCTTTGGCGCGCTCGGTGTGAAGTCACGCCACCCCGCGCGGACGTCGAACGTTCCCAACAACTTGAACTGGATTTCATTGCTCATTAACTCGAAAGGCAAAATACTCACCCGCCGGCCGGTGCGCAAGGCGAGGAAAACGAATTCGATCTAGCACCTTACAACGATCGAATAAATACCGGCAAAGAACGTTCCGCTTGCTGATGGCCTCCCGATTCAAGCGCGTCACATTCTGGCACCATCCTAAGCGGAGAGCATCGGCCAGGCAATGGTACTTTCGGCCGATTTGTAAGTGTCTTGTCGGTGTATGGACGACCCCGTCATCGCCAGAAATCCTGAGTACTCCAGCGCGAGACGAGCGGGGCACGCCCACCGCCGCGGATCATCGAAGGGGGCAACCGGAATGGAGGAGTGATGCGGCCCGATTTCGATGTCGCGGTAATCGGCGGCGGCCCGGCGGGTGCCACGGCCGCCTCCTACCTCGCCTCGGCGGGCCTCTCGGTGACCGTCCTCGAGGGCGAGTTGTTTCCGCGGCCCCACGTCGGCGAGTCACTGGTCCCCGCCGCCACGCCGGTGCTGGCCGAGACCGGGGTGCTGGCCGAGATCGACGCGGCCGGCTTTCCCCGGAAATACGGGGCCGCCTGGACGACGGCGGAATCGCGGCGCGTCCCGCAGGGCGGGTTCGCCCTTGACCATGATTTCAAGTCGGTCGACATCAGGTTCGCCGAACGGGACCAGGCGGGCGTGGACCGCGATTACACGTATCACGTGGATCGCGGCAAGTTCGACCTCATCCTGCTGCGGCAGGCCCGCGAGCACGGGGCGCACGTGGTGTGCGGTGCCCGGGTGCTGACCGCCGACTTCGCCAGCGATCCCGGGCAGGTCATCCTGCACTGCCGGATCGGCCCGGCCCTGGTCAAGCTCGCGGCCAGGATGGTGGTGGACGCCTCCGGCAGGCAGACGGTACTCGGCCGCCAGTTCCGCATGCGCGTCCCCGACCCGGTGTTCAATCAGTACGCGGTCCACTCCTGGTTCGAGGGCCTCGACCGCACGGCGCTGGCCAGCGAGCCGGCCAAGGCCGACTACATCGTCATCCACTTCCTGCCGGCGCGCGACACGTGGCTGTGGCAGATCCCGATCACCGACTCCATCACAAGCGTGGGCGTCGTCACCCATAAGAATTGGTTCACGTCCGCAGGCGCGAGCCGCGAGCGGTTCTTCTGGGATTTCGTAAGCACGCGCCCGGACCTGCATGATCCGCTCAGGCAAGCAAGGCGCTTGCGCCCGTTCAAGGCCGAGGGCGACTACAGCTACCGCATGCAGCAGGTCTGCGGCGATCGGTTCGTGCTAATCGGAGACGCAGCGAGATTCATCGATCCGATCTTCTCCAGCGGCGTCAGCGTCGCCCTGAACAGCGCCAGGCTCGCGAGCATGGACATCATCCGGGCTCATGAGGCGGGAAGCTTCGGCCGGGAAAGCTTCGCCAGGTACGAGGGCCAGATCGGGCGGGCGACCAGCAATTGGTATGAGTTCATCGCGATTTACTATCGCCTCAACGTGCTGTTCACGGCTTTTGTCCAGGACCCGAGATACCGCGGTGATCTGCTGAAAATGCTGCAGGGCGATTTTTATGACGGCGACGCCCCGCCCGCCCTCGGGGAGATGCGCGCCATCGTTAGGACCGTCGAGGAAGATCCCGGTCATCTCTGGCATCCGTATCTCGGCACTCTGCGGGCGTTGACAGGGAAACAATGAGGTCGGCAATCGCTTCCAGGCTGGCGAACTTGCGTACGGTGAGATCCCGGGCCGGAATCTCGACACCGAACTCCTCCCGAATGAAGACGATGAGGTGCGCCACACCCAGCGAGTCGAGTACCCCCAATTCGCTCAGCTCCGCCTGCGTAGTCAGCCGGCCAGCCTGATCGGCGTCGAGGAGGAAGTCACCGAAGAAACCGCTGAGCTTGGCGAGAATTATCGCGTGGTCGCGTCTCACCGCCCGAACTCCGCGCGATCCTGGGCGGCCCAGCAATCACCTGCGGGGCGCTCGACAATGTCGAGAACCATGCAGCTCCAGTTGAAGCCGCCGCCGATCCCGATCACCAGGACCTTGTTTCCCGCCGCGAGCCGTCCGCCCTCCGCGAGGTGGGTGAGGGCGGCGAACTGGTCGGCGGCGCCCAGGTGACCGACGCCTGCGGACCAGCTCCAGGTGGAACGGCCGACCGGAATGGCCAGCGGCTCCAGGCACTCCCGCCGCAAGAGTTTCTTCCCGTAGCTGGGAACGACATAGTGGTCGGCCTGCTTCACGGACATGCCCGCCTCGGCCGCTGCCAGGAAGACCGCCGTTCTGAGCCCCGTCGCCAGCCTGCGGCCGACCTCTGCCGGGTCCATCGAGCGGGCGAAGTCCAGCGCCCGGGCCCGCAGGCTGATGGGGTAGTTGCCCGAGCCCGGGGCGCCGGTGAACGGCTCAAGGCCCCGGTGAAGTCCTTCGAGATCCGGGTCCGCGACGGTCACCGTAGAGCAGACACGGGCGAAGCCGGCCTCGCGCGACAGCACCGCGGCCGATGCGCCGTCGGCGAAGACCAGCCCCCAGCTAGTTCGCCAGCGGTCCCACGCCGGTTCCGCGAACTGCTCGGCGGCGGTGATAAGAGCACCGCGGCACGCGGGCCGCGCCGTGAGGTAAGCGGCGGCCAGTTCGACGCAGGCCATGGCGCCGTTGGAGAGCTGCCGGACCTCAGCCGACAGCCCGCCGCCGTCAAGCACCTCCTTCTGCAGGTAACAGCCGGCGTTCCAGCCGTCGAGGCCGTTGTGCGCGGTCACCGTGTGCAGCAGGAGGTCAATGTCCCGGCCGGCCAGCCCGGAGCGCCGCACCGCGCGCCGTCCCGCCTGGACCGCCATGGCGGGGCCCGATTCGCCGGGGCCGGCCACCGTGATCCCCTCGATACCGGACTCCGCCTGCTCGGCGCGCCCGTACTTGCCGTCGGCGATGGCGTTCCCGACCGGGACGGCCGACGGCAGGTAGGAGGCGACGGCCCGGATGAACAGGCTCTCGTGCAGCATGCCGCCTCACCGGCCCGTCCGGTCGGCGTCGAGCCGCTCGGCGAGATGATCGGCGAGGTCCGCCGCGCTCGATTGGCCCCACAGCAGAGCGGCGGGCAGGACGAGACGGAAGCGCTCCTCAAGCGCCTGCCGGACGCCGAGCGTCATGACGGAGTCAAGCCCGAGATCGGTCAGCGGAAGCCGTACGTCCAGGCTTTCCGGGGGAATCCCGATCTCCCGGGCCACCACCGCCGCCACCCGATCCGTGATTAGCTGCCCGCGCTGGGCCGCGGGAACCGCGGCCAGCCGGACGCGAAGGTCAGGTTGCTCGGTCCGCGGGTCGGCCGATTCGCCGGCGGCCGATTCGCCGGCGGCCGACTCGTCGGACACCTGGTCGCGCAGCGCGGGCGGGACCCGGCGGGCCGCACCGTCCGCGGTGCGGGGAAACACGCAGGCCACTTCGCTGTCGTACCGCGCCGCGTACTCCCAGGCCAGGAACGCCTGATCCGGCGTGAGCGCGCCGACCCCGCGATCCCAGAGCCGAGGCGCGGCGGAGTCGCGGCCGGCCATGCCCAGGCCGCCCCATGAGGTCCAGCACATGCTCATCGTCTGGGTGTCGCCCATGGCCCGGCGCCTGACGGCAAGTGCGTCAAGGAACGCGTTGGCCGCCGCGTAGCTCGCCTGCCCGGGCAGTTCCAGGTACTGCCCGACCGATGAGAAGAAGACGAGAAAGTCCAGGCTCCCCGGAGGGAAGAGCTGATCCAGGACGAGCGCGCCGTGTACCTTCGGGCGCAGCACTGTCTCCAGCGACGCGGCGTCCAGGCCGGTGAGCAGCCGACTGTCCAGGACGCCGGCGGCATGCACAACGCCACGGACGGGGCCCTCCTCGCCGAGCAGTCGTTCCAGGGCCGCCTGGTCACAGACATCAGCCGCCGGCGTGGCCACGTGCGCGCCGAGATCCTCGATCCGGCGAATCGCCCGCACCCGTTCGAGGTCCGCCGGATCGGTCACCGCCGCCCAGCCGCCGCGGTCCGGCATCGGCGTCCGGCCGAGCAGGATCAGGCGGCGGGCGCCGCGGGCAGCGAGCCACTCCGCGACCCGCAGCCCGAGCGCACCCCGGCCGCCGGTGATCAGGTAGGCGCCGTCCGGCTGGCTGAGCAGCGCGCCGGGCCGGTGTTCACCGTCGAGGGCGACCAGCCTCGCCGCCAGCACGGCGCCGTCGCGGAAGGCCAGGATGCCGGCCTGGCGCCGGTTCCTTATCTGTTCGAGCAGCGCGGCCGCCCCGGCGTCCAGGTCCGCCTGGTCGAGGTCCGCGAGGCCGCCCCACAAACCCGGGTGCTCGCCTGCGATGACCGCTCCCACGCCCCACAGCGGTGCCTGGGAAAGGCTGCCGTCGCCCTCCTTGACCCCGGCCGTGACGCACCACAGCCGGACGCCGGCCACCGGTTCGGCCGCCGCGAGGAGCTGCGCGGCCCGGATGAGCGTCCATGCCGACGCCCGGGCGGCCGCGCTTACCTCCCCCGGGTCGTCGTCCCGGGCGGGGCGGGGGGTGCCGAGAACGACCAGCGCGTCCCCCTGGCCGAGACGAGGGAGCCCGTGTTCCAGGTCGCGGACTCGCACCGTCCTGATGCCTTCCGCGTCAGCGCGCTTGGCGAGCGGCTCGCCGAGGGTTTCGTCCCCGCCGATCAGTACCAGGGTGCGGGGCGTCTCGCTCGGCGCGGGAACCGCGGCGCCGGGCAGTCTCCGCCAGGAGACCTTCCTGACCAGCGCGTGCGCGGCGAGCGAGTCGTCCGGCGAGCGGTACCTGAGCCCCTCAGCCTCCGCGAGGATGTAGCCGTCCGCGCTCAGCAGCCGGACGTTGGCCTGACCGTCAGCGGTGCGCCGGACGTCGGCGACCACGGCGGAGGGAGCGGGCCCGGTGACGGCGACGCGCCGTATCCCGGCGAGCAGCCGGAGTGACGGCGACTCGCCGAACACCAGCGGAGCCACGGAGACCGCCGCGTCTAGAAACGCGGCCCACCGGCCCGCCGCGGCTCCGCCAACCCGGATGGTGCACAGCAGGCGGCCGCCGCCCGCCCGGATTTCTTCGGTGCGCCACGGAAAGCCTTGGCCGGAGATACCCGATTCCGCGAGACGCCGGCCCGGCCGGTCGGCGGGCAGTGCGGTTGGGCTGGCCAGCCGGAGCTCGTCCAGGTCGACGTGCCCGGGCGGCACATCGGCGGACCGGGCGGCCGCGTTGACGTGAGACACCCAGCCGTCATCCCGGCCGGTTTCGCCGGCGAGGGCACGGGACTGGATCTGGAGCGCGTCGCCGCGGCGCGTCACCCGGACTTCGCGCGGGTTGTCCGCCATGAGCGGGAAGCTGAACTCAACATCGCACAGCGACAGCCGGCCGACGGCGCAGAACAGGGTGTTCAGCAGTATCGCGGCGGGCACCACCTCCACGCCGTGGACCCGGTGACTGCCTGGGTACGGGCGCGTGCCCGGTTCGAGGCGGCTCCGCCATTCCCCGGGCGCCGTCGGGTCGGCCGCGCCGAGCAGGGTGGCCGTGGCCGCGCCGCCGCCATCGTCCCAGGCCGGAGCCGGGCGCGCGGTGCGCCAGAACCGCTCGTGCCGCCAGGCGGTCGGAGGAAGGGCGCACTTTCCCCCGACGGCGGCTTGCCCGCCCGGCGCCAGCGTGACGCCGGCGCAGAACAGCCGGCCGAGGCTGGCGGTCAGCGCCGGCCGTTCGGGCTGGTGCCTGAGCAGCGTCCCCGTGGCTGAGAAGTCCCGCACGCCCGCGTCGGTGAGCGTTTCCCCGATCGAGAACGTGATCACCGGTTGCGGAGACACCTCGAGGAACACGCGGAAGTCGTCGGCCGCCAGCGCCCGGACCGCCGTGGCGAGCCGCACCGGGTTACGCAGATTGGCCGCCCAGTACGAGGCATCGCGCGGCGCGGCCGCCCGGGGGTCGTCCAGTGCCGTGGTGTACAGCGGAACGGCCGGTGCCGACGGGTGAATTCCGGCCAGCGCGCGTTCCAGGTCCTCGCTGAGCGGGTTCATCTGGGCGGTGTGAAAGGCGACGTCGGAGGCCACCGGCCGCACTGGCACGTCCGCCCGCCGGCAGGCGTCGGCGAACCGGGAGACCGCCGCCGGCGTCCCGGCGACCACCGTCGAGCCCGGCGATGACTCGATCGCGGGGGAAATGTCCGGCTGCCCGTGCAGCGCCGCCCAGGCCTCCGTGAAGCCCATGCGTACCAGCAGCATGGCGCCCGCGCCCGCCGCCCGCCGCAAGAGGAGAGAGCGGTGGCAGATCAACCGCGCCCCGTCGGCCAGGCTGACCGCGCCTGCCGTGACCGCCGCGGCCACTTCACCGACGGAATGGCCGACGATCGCGCCGGGCCGTACGCCGGCCTCGTCAAGCATCCGGGCCAGGCCGACTTGCACCGCGAAGATCATCGCCTGGGTCTGGTCGGTGCCGTTGAGCCGGGCTTCGCGCAGCATGCTGGCCGGCGACCAGCCGGCCTGGTCGCGGTACACGGGCTCGATCTCGGCGATCGCACGGGCGAAGGCCGGCGCGGTAGAAAGGAGTTCCCTGCCCATCCCTGACCACTGGGAGCCGTGCCCGGAAAACACCAGAACCGGTGCTGCCGCCGGGGCCGGGAAGGCCCGCGTCACGCTGCTCTCCCCCGCGGCGACCTGGCCCAGGCCGTCCGTCAGGGCCGCGCGGTCCGCGGCCGCGACGGCCACGCGGAATCGCTGGTGCGTCCGCCCGTGCCAGAGCGAATGATGCATGTCGGTGAGGGACGGGGCCGCTGGGCCGGCGGCCAGAGCCGCGAGCCGGCCCGCCCCCGCGCGGACGGCCGCCTCGGTGGCGCCGGATACCGGGAACAGCCGCATTTGCGGCGCCGCCTGGTCTTCGGCCGGGGCGGTGGCGGCGGGCGCCTCCTCCAGGATGAGGTGGCCAACGGCACCGCCGTACCCGAAGCTCGAGACGCCCGCTCGGCGCGGCCCGTCCGCGTCCGGCCAGCCGCGGCCCGCGGTCGCCACCTCGATTCCGGAGCCCGCCCAGGCGATGCCGGGGTTCGGCACCGCGAACCCGGCCTGCGGGGGGATCCACCCCCGGTCGAGCGCGAGGACGGCCTTGATGATCCCCACGACCCCGGCCGCGGCCTCCTGGTGCCCGATGTTGCCCTTGACCGACCCGATCAGCAGCGGACGCTCCGCCGCCCGGTCCCGCCCGTAAACGCGGCTCAGCGCGGCGACCTCAACCGGATCGCCCGCGCGGGTCGCGGTGCCGTGGGCTTCCACGTAGGCGACGCTCGCCGGAGCGGCTCCCGCCTGCCGCAGCGCTTCACGAATCACGCTCTCCTGAGCCGCGCCGCTTGGCGCCATGATGCCGTTGGTCCGGCCGCCGTGACGCACGGCGCTGCCCCTGATAACCGCGAATACCTGGTCGCGGTCGCGCCCGGCGTCGGCGAGGCGCTTGAGTACGAGCACGCCGGCGCCCTCGCCCCGCACGTAGCCGTCGGCCGCGGCGTCGAACGGCCGTGACTCACCGCTCTCCGACAGGGCGTGCGCCGCGTCGAGGGCCAAGGTGAGCGCGGGGCTCGCGATCACGTTCACCCCGCCAGCGAGGGCGAGGCCGGTTTCCCGCTGGCGCAGGCTGGCACAGGCCAGGTGAACGGCGACCAGCGATGACGCGCACGCCGCGTCGATCGTGAAGCTCGGTCCCCTCAGGTCGAGCAGGTAGGACAGCCGGTTGGCCACGGCGCAGCAGGAGGCCCCAATGCCGCTCCAGGCCTCAACCCTGGGAAGGTCTTCGAGCTGGTGCCTCCCATAGTCGTCGGAGCCCACTCCCATGAACACGGCGGCACCCGTGCCGACCAGGGAATCGGGCGGTATGCAGGCGTGCTCGAGCGCCTCCCAGGCGGTTTCAAGCACGATGCGCTGCTGCGGGTCCATGATCTCGGCCTCACGCGGCGTCACGCCAAAGAACGCCGCGTCGAAGTCGCCCGGGTGATCCAGGTAGGAACCCCGGCCATGCGTCTGGCCGAGCGCCGCGGTGTACTCGTCATCCCTGGTGCGGTAGCCGTCCCACCGTCCGGGCGGCAGGTCGCCGATGGTGTTTTCCCCGGATACCAGCAGCTCCCAGTACTTGTCGGGGGTGTCCACGCCCCCGGGAAGCCGGCAGCCGAGGCCAATGACGGCTACCGGCTCGCCCGCCGATGGTCCGCTCACGTCCATGCCGGCCGCTCGATGATCTCGAGCACCGCCGCGGCCAGGGTCAGCCCGGGGCCGACACCGAACATCAGCAGGTGGTCACCCGGTGCCAGCCCTCCGGTGGCGAGCAGGTGATCGAACGCCAGCAGGTGATCATTGGCGGAGTGCCCGAGCGCTCGGCCGTACTCCCAGCTGGTGACCGTTATCGGCAGGCCGAGCGCCGCCAGGTGCACCTCCAGGTTCGCCCTGGGGCCGTTAAAGGCGGCCATCCTCGTCACGTCGGAGACGGTGACGGCAGCCTCGTCGAGGGCTCGGAACACGACCTCCCTGGTGGTCTTCAGCAGCCGCATCACGACGTCGTGGCTGTACTTGCCGCTGGCCAGGAAATCGTCGGCCCGCCCCTGGAAGTCCGTGCGCCGTCCCGCGACAAGGCTGGAGGGATGCAGTGGCTCGTTCCCGCGGTGCAGTTCCTCAAGCTCCGCCACCGTCGAGGAGGTCACCGATTTGAGCCTGGCAAAACCGGGAGCGCGGCTCAGCACGAGGGCCGTGGCCCCGTCCCCCATGCAATACCCGGTGATCGCCGTCCAGCGGTCGAGCAACGGTGACTGCAGGTTGTCCGCGGCCACGATCATCGCGGCCGCGGACCCGCCAACCGCGCCGAGATAACCGGCGGCGAGTTCCATCGCGCCGAAGACTCCGTTGCAGCCCTGCCGGAGGCCCGCCGCGAGCAGGTCGCCACCGAACACGTAGCGCTGCAGGTACGAGGGCGGAGACCAACCATCGGGGCCCGAGTGATAGATCTCGACCTGCAGCAGCAGGCGGAAGTCACACACGGCGAGCGCTGACCGGGCCAGGGCCTGGCGGGTCGCGTGGAGGGCCATCGTCACCGACGGCAGGTCGCCCGCCACCGCCGCTCCGGTCATGCCGCCTTCGATCACGGCTGGGGCCGCGACGAGCTCGGGCAGGTACGTGCCGAGGCCATTCACGAAGATGTCACGGGTTCGCATTCCGCCCCTCAGGCCGCGCTCGGAGGAATCCGGCGGACGCCATACTCTTCTGGCCGCATCGACGCCCGGTCGAGCCGCTCTCGCGTGCGCTCGCCGTCGGCATGACCCGGGCGAGCGTGGCGTCGCAATTTGAGATAGTTACCGCGCGGTTACGCGGGGGACAATCGTCGAAGGCACCAATCCGGCGCCGAGAGCCTGGCGAACAAGGAGGTTGGCCCGCTATGAAGGTCAAGGCCGCGGTTCTGCATGACGTCAAGCAGCCGTTCGAGATCACCGAACTCGACCTGGACGGGCCGGGGCCGGCGAGGTGCTCATCCGCTACGTCGCCGCCGGGCTCTGCCACTCCGACCTGCACCTGACCGACGGCGACCTGCCGCCGCGGTTCCCGATCGTCGGCGGGCACGAGGGCGCCGGGATCATCGAGGAGGTCGGTCCGGGGGTCACCAAGGTCGCGGTGGGCGACCACGTCGTCTGCTCGTTCATCCCCAACTGCGGCATCTGCCGCTACTGCGCGACCGGTCACTCGAGCCTGTGCGACATGGGCGCGACGATCCTCGCGGGGTCGTTCCCCGACGGGTCGTTCCGGTTCCACTCCGCCGGCACCGACTTCGGGCAGATGTGCATGCTCGGCACGTTCGCCGAGTACGCCACGATCTCGGAGCACTCGGTGGTGAAGGTATCGCCCGACCTGAACCTGGAGACGGCCGTGCTCGTCGGGTGCGGCGTGCCGACCGGGTGGGGCACCGCGATCTACGCGGGCAACGTGCGGGCCGGGGACACCGTCGTGATCTACGGGATCGGCGGGATCGGGATCAACGCGGTGCAGGGCGCCGCCCACGCCGGGGCGAAGAACGTGGTCGTGGTCGACCCGCTGGAGTTCAAGCGGTCGACGGCGCTGGAGTTCGGCGCGACGCACGCGTTCGCCTCCGCCGCCGAGGCGCAGGCCGCCGTCGTCGACCTGACCCGCGGCCAGGGCGCGGACGAGGCCCTCGTCACGGTCGGGGTCGTGGACGAGGACGTCATCTCCGCCGCGTTCGACGTGGTCGGCAAGGGCGGCGTGGTGGTCGTCACCGGGCTCGCCAACCCGGCGAAGCTCACCGTGCACGTGTCCGGTGCGGTGCTGACGCTGTTCGAGAAGACGATCAAGGGCAGCCTGTTCGGCTCGGGCAACCCGCAGCGCGACATCGTGAAGATGATCGACCTGTACCAGGCGGGCCAGCTGAAGCTGGACGAGCTGGTGACCGAGCAGTACTCCCTGGACCAGGTCAACCAGGGCTACGCGGACCTGGTCGCGGGGAAGAACATCCGCGGCGTGGTCGTGCACGGCCGGTGAGTTAAGCGCCTCGGTGTTAACGCCTCGGTTTCAGCGCCGGGAGATGGGCCCGTATCGGGTCAAACTCCCGGCGCTAGCGGGTTTTGCTGTCAGACTCGGGCTATGGCCGTTGAGCTGCCCGGGACGCTGGTCGGGGCGGGGCGGAACGCCGACGTGTACGA
This sequence comes from uncultured Actinomycetota bacterium, assembly GCA_963767685.1. Lineage (GTDB taxonomy): Bacteria > Actinomycetota > Actinomycetes > Streptosporangiales > Streptosporangiaceae > Trebonia. The sequence continues at coordinate 1,246,698 of CAVYEZ010000018.1, read as the reverse complement.
CATCGGGGACGGGCGGGTGCTGCGCCGTTACCGCGACGGGCGGGAGACCCGGCGATCCGCCACCGGCTGACCGACCCCAACGTGCTGCCCACGGAGGCGGCCCGGATGAGAAAGCGGGCGCACGCCGCGGGGTCGTCCGTGGCGAGCGCCTAGGGGCGCAGCAGGCGGTCGAGGAGCGCCTCGACCGCCATGCGGCCTTCCGCCACCGCCGCGGCGGGGTCGTCGGCCCGGGCGACGACGAGGACGATCTCGTCCAGCGCGGCCAGGATCATGTGCGAGAACGGGTTCACCAGCGCCGACGGCAGGCGGCCGCTGTCGCTGACGGCCTGGAGCATGACCCGCAGGGTGCCGAGCGTGCGCCCGCCGTCCATGTCCCGCCACCGCTCCCAGCCGAGCACCGACGGCGCGTCGACCAGCACGACCCGCTGGATGACCGGGTCGGCGGCGAGGCCGATCCAGGCCAGGGCGGCGGTGCGCATCGCGTCGACCGGATCGGTGCGGCCGCCCACCGCCGCGGCGAGGTCCACCGTGACCTGGTCGGAGACGGCCACGACGACGGCCTCGAACAGCGCTTCCTTCCCGGGGAAGTGGTGGTAGAGCGCGCCCCGGCTGACCCCCGCGGCCGACAGCACCGCCTCGATCGAGGTCCCCTCGTACCCCTGCTCGGCGAACAGCCGGGTCGCCACCTCGATGAGCTGGCCGCGGGTGGCGCGGCCCTGGGCTGCTCGCTTGCCTTCGGCGGCCTGCGGTTCGGTCATGAAACTCATTTGTACCTGCTGTGACTCATCGCGCTAGCCGTGTGGGGACTGCGTGAAACACGAATTCGTTCGGGATCTCCTGGCGGAGGCCAGCCACGGGCGACCCGCGGCGCGGCCGCCAGCCGATTGACAGACCGACAGTCGGTATGTATTTAATAGACCGACAGTCGGTATGTTACCTGGAGGATCTCATGGACGTCAGCACGTTCACCACGTATCGCCAGTCGCTCAGCACCCGGGCGGGCGAGATCGCCTACACCGAACTGGGCTCGGGCCCGGTGGCCCTGTTCGTGCACGGCCTCGGCACCAGCGGCGTGCTGTGGCGGCACGTCGTCGAGGACCTGCGCGACACGAGCCGCTGCATCGCGATCGACCTTCCGCTGCACGGCGGCAGCCCGGCCCGCGACGACATGTCGGCCACCGCGCTCGCCCAGGCCGTCGCCGACCTGTGCGACGGCCTGGGGCTCGGGCAGGTGGACCTGGTCGGCAACGACACCGGCGGCGCGGTCGCGCAGATCTTCGCGGCGCGCCATCCGGACCGTGTCCGCTCGTTCACCCTCACCAACTGCGACTGCGAGGGCAACTTCCCGCCCGCCGAGTTCGCGCCGATAGTCGCGCTCGCGCGGCAGGGCGGGCTGGCGGCGACGTTCGCGGGAATCGTCGCGGACTCCGCGACCTGGCCGTCCAACCCGCTTGGCGCCGGGTTCGAGCACCCCGAGCAGGTTTCCGAGGAGGAGTGGCGCGCCTACCTCACCCCCATCGGCGGGACCATCGAGCGCGCCCGGGACTTCGAGCGGACCATCGCCGCGCTCGAGCCGGACCAGATGGACGCGATCGGCAAGCCGCTGCGCGCGCTGAACGCGCCTACCCAGCTGGTGTGGGGAACCGGGGACGCGGCGTTCGGCCTCAAGTGGGCGTACCACCTGCGGGACATCATCCCCGGCGCGCAGGAGGTCATCGAGGTCGACGGCGCGAAGGTCTTCTTCCCCGCCGAGCGGCCCGGCGACCTGGTCCCCCACCTGCGCAAGTTCTGGGCCCGGTAGGGTCACGGCCTTCGCGGTGGCCGGGGCTCGCTAAGGTCGCGGTCGTGGATCAGCTTTCCCTGACGCTGCACGAGCGGTACGGACACCTCGGGATCACGGCGCTGCGGGAGATCGGCCGCGGACTCGACGCCCGCGTCTACCGCGGCGAGTCGGCGGCGCTCGGGCCGGTCGCGGTCCGGGTGCCGCATTCCCGGTTCTTGAACAGCGGGAACGAGACCCAGCTGGACACCCGCCGGCAACTGCGGCAGGACTTCGAGCTGAGCAGGCGGCTGCGGGGGCACGGCCTGCCCGTGCCCGAGGTGTTCGTGCTGCACGACTCCGGCAGCGGTCCGGACTTCACGATCGCCGAGTATGTCTCGTCGGACGGCGGCTCGCTTTCCGAGGGTGAGTTCGGCAGGCTTATCCGGGCCATCCACGAGATTCCCGCGCCGCCGGTCGACCTGGTCTGCATGGAGTCCCGCGACGACGCCGACCAGGTCCTCGCGGAGCGGATCGGCGACCGGCTGCGGAACCTGACGGTGATCACCCCGCTCGGCGTGCGCTTCCCCGATGTCCGCGCCGCGCTGGCCGCCGACCGGGGCGCCGCCCTCCCCCGCCGCCTGCTGCACATGGACCTGCGGCCGGAGAACATCCTGGTCCAGGGCGGGCGGGCGGCCGCGGTCCTCGACTGGTCCAACGCCCTCATCGGCGACCCGGCCCTCGACCTGGCCCGCACCGCCGAGTACGGCCGCCTCACCCCGGCCGTTCTCGCCGCCTACGGCGACCCCGGAGGCTTCAGCCTGACCCCGGCGAGCCCGCGGCAGGCGGTCTACCGGCTGGACACCGCCGTCATGCTGAGCCACGTGTTCCTCGACGGCGCGCCCGACCAGGAGAAGGCACGGCACTACGTCGAGCGGACGAAGACCCTGTGCCGCCTGCTTGACGGGTAATCACTTACTCGCTGGTTCTGTTAGCGCGTACTGGCGGCCAAGTGCCGGGATGATGGATCGCGGTTACGCGATGGCGGGAATGCCGGGGATTTTGGGGCGTTTGGCGCTCCGCTGTCTTGTCCGCCCGCGCGAGCGGTGTGCGCATTTCGTGAAATGTCGGGTAGCCGGGCGGGCGGCGCGGACGGGCCCGGTTTCGCGTGCGGGCGAGACCCTTGAGGGGTGTCGAGCACCCCGTCACCAAAGGGGGTGTTGAGCAGCCGACATGGTGGATCGCTAGGGGTCGCTGGCGCCCGGACGCTGTCGCGGCCGGTCCGGGCGGGCCGCCGGGGCCGAGAAGCCCCTGAAATCAGTCTTCGGCTGCATGTGAGCACCGCATTTGCCGCAAACCGGGCGCGATAATTGTCGCGGTGCCCTGCCCTGCCATGACTGTGTGAGTTTTGAGCGTGGACGCTCAAAACTCACACAATCGTGAAAACAGCGCGGACATTCCGGGTAGAACGGGCGCGGCCCGGGGGCGGAGCCATTAGCTTTACGACATTTACTCCATGGCATTACCGGCGATCCATTAAGTTCGCGGCGGTACGCCCGGGTTTTGGTTTAGTGACGGATGGGATTGGAGTGGCCGGCGCTACTGGGCGGCCTTTTCCGCGGCGGTGAAGGCCGGGAGGTAACCGCCTTGCTGGCCGGCCGCGGTCGGGTGATAAGAGTTGCTGATGGGAAGAGTGATGGAATTCAGCCAGGACGAGCCGCTGCATAGCTCGTGATTCGAGAACTGGGAGCGCGCGTCGGCGAACGTGTTGCCGTTTTTCGCGGCGGCGGCCTGCAACGCGCCGTCCAGGTCGTTGATGCCCGTGTCGAGCGCCTGGTGGTCGGCGCCGGACAGGCCGATGCACAGCCAGGCGCTGAGGTCGTAGAAATCGGGGTAGCCGACCACGACGACCTTGGCGTTCGGCGCGTCGGCGCGAATGTCGGCCAGGGTGGTGTCGAGCCGGCCGGGCAGCGTGTCGCTGACGAATTTCTCCGCGGCGGTGACGGCGCTCTCGCACGAACTCGTGGACTTCAGCACGCAGGTTTCCATGATCGAGGAAAAGCCCGCGTCGTTGCCGCCGATCGTGATGCTGACCAGGCTGGTCGACGCGGTGAGGGAGGAAAGCTGGCTGTTGATGACGTCGCTCGTGGTCGCGCCCGAGCAGGCGGCGAACGTGAACGACGCGGGAGAATTGGCCTTCGCCCACAGCGCGGGATAGGCATTGGGGCTCTGGTCGCAGGACCCGCTGGTGCCGCCGGCACCGACCCCGGACGAGTAGGAGTCGCCGAGAGCGACGTAATGGACCGCCGAGGCGGCCTGAGCGGGCATTGCCGTTCCGACGAATGCGGCGGCGAGCCCCAGGGCTGGCACGGTCGTGCCGATAGCGAGCATGCGGGATGGACGCACTTGTCACTCCCAGTTATCCGATGATTACAGCATGCGCGCGCAAATTCTTTATAGCACCGGCATCAATGCAGCGGAAGATGCCGCGAACGCATTTTTTATGCGTTACGTGATGAGTTGCGTACTTAATGTAATCACGCCGCTCCTGGTGCGGCGGTGAGAAAACCTGTTGCTGAGGAGACGAGCGGTACCGCACGCTTACTGGCGTGTTCCGGTTTGCCGTCTTCGCCGCCCGCGCGCTCGGCCGCGCGGCGCTGCGTGGCTCGCCGGAAACAGGAACCCGTCGGTAGCGGCGTTCGCGGAGATCGCGCGATCCGCCCGGTAGCCGGGTTCCGCTAGTCGCGCCGGGCGCCGGGCGGCCAGATGACGTGCACCGGCTTGCGGTGCTCGCGGGCGTAGGCGACCACGTCGGCGGTTCCGCCGTAGCCGCGGGCGGGCCGGCCGTCCCAGACGGCGTAGAGCTCGTCGGCGGAGTCGATCATCAGCTTGCTCGCGGCCATGTACGACTCGGACGTGGGCTCGGCGAACGGCAGGCGGCGGACCGCGGCGGCCGCGGCGAGCAGCCGGTCGTACTCGGCGTGGGCGTCGGCGGGCAGGCGGTCCCGGTACCGGCCGGCGGGGATGACGGCTTCCAGCCCGCCGCCGAGGTCGGTGACCGCGCGGGCGAAGATCTGGTCCGCGCCGTCGGCGAGGCAGGAAATGCCGGTCACGCCCGGCCCGGCCGCCGCCAGCGTCCCGCGGATGGCCCGGTCCACCAGTTCGGCCGTGGGGCGGGGCAGGCGGCGGTGCCCGGATATCGCGATCCGGCGCGCTGAGAGGCCTGCCGCCTCGCCGGCCGCTGTCACGCTTACGAGCCTAGGTCACGGCGCGCTTCCCGTCTCCCGGGCGGGTGTCAGGCCGCCGGGGCGTCTTCCCGGCGAATGGACAGGTGACGCGGGCTCAGCGCGTTGAGGAAGTCCGGGGCGTCGAAGACCTCGCCGGGGGCGGCCGCGCCGTCCGGCTTCGCGCGGCCGTCCAGCAGCCGCTCGGCCGCCTCGGCGACGAGCGGCGCCGTGACGGCGTAGATGTCGCGGCCGGCCGCCGAGATCCGGCGCTGGCCGGCGCCGCGGCGCACGACCACGTCGACGACGAACCGCTGCGCCGACCGGCCGTCCTCGTCTACGGCCGGCGGCGCGGGCGTCGCGGGGTCCCTGATGTCGTCGAGCGCGGCCGACGTGAGGTAGCTGTCGATGCGCGCCGCCCGCAGGTGCCGCGACATCGTGATGACCTCGGTGAACGGCATGCCGGTCACGGCCTGACGGTCCAGTGGCGGCGGAAAGTCCCAGTCGCGCGCCGGCGCCGGGCTGGGGACCGGGACGAGGCGGCCGCCGTCGACCACCAGGCGGGTCGCCGTGTTGCGCCTGCCGGTGGCCCGCGTGCCCGCGGTCGGCCACCACCGGTCCAGGCCGATGGCGACGGTGATCTCGTCGGCGGACTCCCACCCGGCCATCGCGGTGGTCGCCAGCAGGTCGGCGAGGCCGCCGTAGAACGCCATCGCCGGGATGACCGCGACGCCGGCGGGCCAGCCAAGCTCCTGGTGAGCGCGGTAGACCTGCTGCGCCGCCCCCTGCTCGGCGGTGACGTCCAGGTAGTGCGCGCCGGCCCGCACGGCGGCGGCCGCGAGCGGGACGGCGGTGTCAAGGAACGGGCCCGCGCAGTTCACCACCAGCGCGGTGCCGCGGATGGCCCGGTCCAGCGAGTCCGCGTCGGCCACGGTCGCCCGCCGGACCCGCAGGCCGGGAAACCGGCCGGTCAGCCCGTCGAGCCTGGCCTGGTCGCGCCCCGCCAGGACGGGGGTCAGCCCGCGGCGCAGCAGTTCGGCGACGACGAAGCCCCCGGTGTGCCCGTAGGCGCCGTAGACCAGCACGTTTTTCTCCATGCAGTCATCTCAGCAGGAAGTCCCGTCCGCCACGAGTGACCGATCTGCCGTCATGCGTACAATTTGCGACATGCGGCAGATGATCGGGCTCGCCCTGCACGCGGACGCGATGTTGTACGAGACGGCGATCGCGGCCGAGGTCTTCGGCGTCGACCGAGCCGACCTCTCCCCCACGGGCACGTGGTACGAGCTGGTCGTCTGCACGCCGGACGGCGCGCCGTCGCCGTGGCTCCCCGGGTTCCCCGCGCGCGGTTTCGCGGAGCTCGCCGACCTTGGCACCGTCGTGGTCCCGTCCACGAGCGACCTCGACGGGCAGCCGGACGCGGCCTTGCTCGCAGGGCTGCGCGCGGCCCGCGACACCGGTGCGCGGATCGCCGCGCTGTGCACGGGGGCGTTCGTGCTGGCCGCTGCCGGACTGCTCGACGGGCACCGGGCGGCCACCCACTGGATGCACGCGGACCAGCTCGCCCGCCGCTACCCGGGGGTCGACGTGCGGTCCGACGTGCTCTACGTCGACGACGGGCAGGTGCTCACCTCGGCGGGAAAAACGGCCGCGCTGGACCTCTGCCTGCACCTCGTCCAGCGCGATCACGGCGCCGCCGCCGCGAACGGACTGGCCAGGCGCCTCGTGGTGGCTTCGCACCGGCCCGGCGGGCAAGCGCAGTTCATCGCGCCGCCGCCCGACCCGCGGGTGACCGACCGACTCGGGCAGGCCCTCGACTGGGCGCGGGCCCGCCTCGACGAGCCACTCACCGTGCGCGACCTCGCGCGGGAATCCGGCCTCAGCGCCCGGCAGCTCGCGCGCCGAATGCGCGCGGAGACCGGGTCCGCGCCACTCGAATGGCTGCACCGGCAGCGCGTCAACCGCGCGCAGGACCTGCTCGAGCGCACGGAGGCCTCGGTCGAGCAGATCGCGGCGCGGTGCGGCATGGGCACCGCCACCACGCTGCGGCGGCATTTCCAGCAGGCCGTCGGCGTCAGCCCGACCGCCTACCGCACCGCGTTCCGGGGCTGACCCAGGTCCAGGTTCGCGACCCCTTCGCCTTCACCCGGCGCGGGTGACGCGGGCGGCCCGCGGCTCTTGCATGCTGCAGGCATGACCGCAACGGGGGGCAGGGTGCTGCGCGCGGCCCGTGTTCGGGTGGCCCGTGGCTGGGTGGCCGGTGGCTGGGTGGCCCGTGGCTGGGTGGCCGGTGGCTGGGTGGCCCGTGGCTGGGTGGCCGCTGTCGTGGCCGCGGCGTTTCTCGCCGGCTGCAGCAGCGCTGCCACCACCAGCGGCACCGGCACGGCCGGCGCGACCGCCAGCAGCAGCAGCGCGAGTGCCAGCGCGAGTGCCAGCGCGAGTGCCAGTGTCAGCGACAAGGCGGCCGTCTGCGCGAGCGCGGGCAAGCTCAAGGATGACGTGGTGGCCCTGAAGGACGTGAACATCCGGGCGAACGGCACTTCGGCGGTCTCCGCGCAGCTCACCAAGATCCAGCAGCAGCTCGACGTGGTCAGGAGCGACGCCCAGGGGCAGTTCGCCCCGCAGATCACCGGCATGCGGGACGCCGTGTCCAGGCTGAGCTCCAGCCTGAGCGCGGCCACGGGCAACCTGAACGGGGGCACGCTGACCACGCTGGCCGCGGCGGTGGGCGCGGTCGTGACCGCGGGGAACAGCCTTGTCTCGGCCGTGTCGGGCACCTGCTGACGCGCGGTTCCCGTCCGGCACCTCCGGGCCATTGAGACGCGCGTGGGGTGCGGGAGTAAGCCGAACTCGTTCGGGATAGGGGGTTGCTGGTTTTGACTGGGGCGGAACCGCGCTCGAATGGTCAGCAGGGCGCGGGGCGAACAGGCCGAGGCCGAGCCTGCGCAAAACGGCAGGCCGGTCGCGTTCACGCCGGTCTTCTTCCGCACCTGCTCGGGATTGCCGCCGCTTTCCGCCGGGTATGGCTTTGCTGCCGCGGACGCGGCGCTCGGCCGGGGGGCTGGGCGGCCGGCCTGGGACTGTCGCCGGCGGCGCTTATACCGACCATCAACACGCGAGGGTCGGACTTACGGGGGGAAGACATGGACGCGTCCCTGCTTGCGGTACTGACCGATGCGGAAAGGCTGCTCGTCGCGGAGACCGACCGGGATGCGCTCGCCCTGCTCGACGAGGATGGGGCCATCGCGCTCGAGACGCGAATCAGGCGGGCGCGCGACAAGTACGTCGGCCAGTACCGTCGGGGCGCGAGCGCACGCGTGGCCGACCGCGGCGGCCGGGGCAAGGCGCGGCCAGAGAACGCCCGCGCGCGCACGAAGGCGGAGGCGTTCGAGCGGGCGCTTGAATCGGTCAGCCGGAGGGTGTCGGTGCTGGCCCGGGAGTCGGCCGCGGCGCTGCGGGCGGAGCGGCTCGCGGCGGCGAAGGCCGCGCGGCGGGGCGACTGGCCGGGCGCCGGGGAGATGGTGCCCCGTCAGCGGCGCCGTGGTCCCGAGGTCACGCCGGAGCCCGCCGGGGAGCGCGCGCTGCGCAACCCGGCCAGCGAGAAGGAGCGCGCGGGCACGCTCGCCCAGGGCGCGCGCCGGCAGGCGCGGCGGGACAGCAAGCGCGCGGGGGCGCGCTGACCTAGGTTCTGATGGGTCGCCGACTTGCGATGAGGGACCGGACGCGCGCGGAACCCGACATGGCCCCGGCATCGCGGCCGGGAGCCGGGCCGCCGGCGGTCCCCTGGCTTACTCCGGGCGTAGCCGTTGCCGTCACCGTCGTCCTGCTGGTCATCGTGAACGTCGTCGACGTCGAGGTGCGGCACGCGGCGCTTGTCGTGGGGCCGGTGGGCGCCGCGGTGCTGCTCGGGCTCGCTCGGCTGGCCGGGCTGAGCTGGGCCGAGCTCGGGCTCGGCCCGGGAACGTGGCGGCGGGGGCTGACGTGGGCGGCCGCCGTGATCGGCATCGTGGCGGTCGTCCTCGCGGCCGGCGCGGCGCTCCCGCTGACGCGGGACGCGTTCCGCGACAGCCGCTACCACCTGGACCTGGCGCAGGCGCTGCTCACCGCCTTCGCGGCGATCCCCATCGGCACGGTGCTGCTCGAGGAGGTCGCCTTCCGGGGGGTGCTGTGGGGCCTGCTGCGCCGCCTCGGCGGTACCGTCATGGCGACGACGGTGTCGTCGGCGTTGTTCGGCCTGTGGCACATTCTCCCGTCGCTTGGACTCGCCACGGACAACGAGGCGATCGGGAGCGCGGTCGGCCAGGGCAGGTCCGCGCAGGTGATCGCGGTGCTCGGCACGGTCCTGTTCACCGCCGGGTCCGGCGTGGTGTTTTGTGAGCTGCGGCGCCGCAGCGGCTCGATACTCGCGCCCGCCGGCCTGCACTGGGCGGTGAACGGGCTGAGCGTGCTCGCCTCGGCCGCGGTGTGGGCGTGGGCGACCCGCTGACGCCGGCTCGCATCGTCCGGCAGGTTCACCCGTCGCAGACGATGCGCACCCGGCCGGGCAAGCGCAGGCTGCCCACGACGACCGCACACGGGGAGAGGGCGCGGATATGGACGGGGAACTGCGCTGGCCATTCCAGCCGATGGCGAGCAACCAGGTGCCATCGGGCCCGCCCGGTCAGGAGGCGCCCGACCGGGCGGCGGTTCCCGGGCCACGGGGCGCGCCGGAGCCGGACGCGGTCGCCGAACCCCCCGGACGGCCGCGCTGGTGGCAGTTCCCGCGCACCCGGCGGTACCTTTCCGGATTTCCGCCGGCGGGCCTGACCGGGGCGCTGATCTTTTACTGCCTGTCGCTCACGCCGTCGCTGCTGCCAAGGGCGTGGTACCTGCAGGCGGTGATGTCGGCCGTGACGGCGGCCATCGGCTACGGCGCCGGGCTGCTCATCGGCTGGCTGCTGCGCTCGCTGATCCCGTGGCGTCCCGGTCCCGGGCTCCGCCGCGCCGCGCGCTGGGCGCTGGTCGTCGCCGCCGTGGTGCTGATCCCGCTGTTCGGCGTCCTCGGCGCCCGGTGGCAGCACCAGATCAGGGAACTGGTTGACATCACCCAGGAGAGCGAGGCCAACTACATCCTGGTCGTCGTGGTGACGGTGGTGCTGACGGTGGCCCTGATCATGGTGGCGCGCGGGATCAGGGCGCTGGTGCGGCTGATCGCCCGGCTCGTGGGCCGGGTCATCCCGCACCGCGCCGCCGCCGCCGTCACGGTGCTCGTGGTATGCGTGCTGCTCCTGCTGCTCGCGACCGGGGTCCTGTCGCGCGGCGCGCTCAGCGCGGCCAACTCGGTGTTCGGCGGCGTGGACAACGGGACCGCCGCCGGCGTCACTCAGCCCGCGTCCCCGATGCGGTCGGGCGGCCCGGATTCGCTCGTGCCATGGGACACGCTCGGCCGGCAGGGCCGGACCTTCGTGGCGGGCGGTCCGACGGTCGTCGAGATCAGCCGGTTCACCGGGCAGCGGGCGATGGAGCCGATCAGGGTGTACGCGGGCCTGAACTCCGCGCCGTCGATCGAGGCGGAGTCCGCGCTTGTGGTCAGTGAACTGGAACGCACGGGCGCGTTCAGCCGTAAGGTGCTCGTCGTCGCCACCACCACCGGCACCGGCTGGGTGAACCCGGCGATGATCGACCCGCTTGAGTACATGTACGGGGGCGACACGGCGGTCGCCGCGATCCAGTACTCCTTCCTGCCGAGCTGGATCTCGTTCATCGCGGACAAGGGGCCCGCGCAAGAGGCCGGGCGTGACCTGTTTGACGCGGTGTACGGCGTATGGAGCCGGCTGCCCGTCGACCACCGGCCGAAGCTGATCGTCTTCGGTGAAAGCCTCGGCTCGTTCGGCGGCGAGACGGCGTTCAGCGGGGTCAACGACATCAGGAACCGGACCTCGGGTGTGCTCTGGGTCGGCCCGACCAACAGCAACACGCTGTGGACCCAGTTCACGGCCGACCGCGATCCGGGAACGCCAGAGTGGCAGCCGGTCTACCGAGCCGGTAACACGGTGCGGTTCATCACCTCGGTCGGTCAGCTCTCTGCGGTGCCCCCGGACTGGTCCGAGCCGAGGGTTGTGTACCTGCAGAACACCTCCGACCCGATCGTCTGGTGGTCGTGGGCGCTGGCCTTCCATCTGCCCGACTGGCTGCGCGGCACGCACCCGCCGGGTGTTTCCTCGGCGATGCACTGGTACCCGCTGGTGACGTTCTGGCAGGTCGCGGCCGACCTGGCGCTGGCGGCGGCGGTTCCCGCCGGGCACGGTCACACCTACGGGATGCTGCAGGGCGCCTCCTCGTGGGCGGCGATCATTCCGCCCGCCGGCTGGACTTCGCAGCGGACGGCCGAGCTGGGGAACCTAGGCGCGAGCTGAGCCGGGAGCCGACGGGGATGTTCTTGCGCCTGGGTGCCGCAAGGCCGGAACGGGTATGCGCGTGGGTGCCGCAAGGCCGGTAACGGGTATGCGCGTGGGCGCTGCTAAGCCGGAACGGGTGTGCGTTTGGGTGCCACAAGGCCTGAATATTCGGGCGTTGTGTGTCACGAGCACGCTAGATGCGTGCTTGTGGGCCGCAAGGCCAGCGTGTTTTGGCCCGGTGGCACGCAAGGCCGGGTGCGGACGGCCCGGTCGCGGACTGGCGGCCGGGGGCGATTGGGGCCGCGTCGAGGCAGGCCGACGGCGCTGAGCCGACGGGAGCGGCCGGCAATTGGTCCGGGTGGTGCCGGTGCTACGGCTGGGTGCCGAGGGTTACGGTGGTGCTGGACGCGGAGCCGTTTCGCTCGTAGTCGACCGTCACCTTGTCGCCCGGGCTCTTGGTGAGGGTCAGCTCCTGGAGCTGCACGTTGGTCGTGGCGGCGGTGCCGTCCAGCTTGGTGATCACGTCGCCCTGGCGCAGGCCGGCCTGCGCGGCCGGGCCGCCGGCCACCACCCCGGCCACGAACAGGCCCTCGCTGACGCCGGCCTTGGTGGCCGCGCCCGGCGGGATCGGCACCGTCTGCAGCCCGAAGAACGCGTGGGTGACGCGGCCGGTGTCGATGATCTCGTTCGAGATCGTCTTGGCGAGGTCGACCGGGATCGCGAAGCCAAGCCCGATGCTCCCGCCCGACGACTCGCCGGTTGAGCTCGGCACGGTCGCGCCCGCGGTGGGAACCCCGAGGAGGTCGCCCGAGCAGTTCACCAGGGCGCCCCCGCTGTTGCCGGGGTTGATCGCGGCGTCCGTCTGCACCGCGGACACCAGGAGCGCGGAGCTGTCGTTCTCTGCGGGCACTTCCACCGTCCGGTCCAGCGCGCTCACGATGCCGGAGGTCACCGTGCCGGACAGGCCGAGCGGCGCGCCGAGCACGACAACCGGCTGGCCGACCTGCACCGAGTCCGACGAGCCGATCGCGATGGCCTTCAGGTCAAACGGCGGCTTGACCTTGAGCACGGCCAGGTCGGTCAGGATGTCACGGCCGACGATCGTGGCGGGGACGGTGGTTCCCGAGGCGAACTCCACTTCCACCGAGCCGCCCGCGGCGGCGGGCGAGATGACGTGATTGTTGGTCAGGATGTAGCCATCGCTCTTGATGACCTCGCCGGAGCCGGTGCCCGCGCCGGCGGCCCCGCTGGCCTTGATCGTCACGACGGACGGAAGCACCTCGTTGGCGACGGAGGTGACCGCGCAGGCGCTGGCGGAACCGGTGGCGGCGGTGCTCGTGATGGTACTGGAACCGCTCGACGTGCAGCCGGCGCCCACGACGGCGAGAGCCGGGATCAGGATCCAGGGCCACGATGGGAGACGACGCCCGGCCCCATCGGTCGGCTTAGTGGTTGTCACGGGACCTCCGCCTTGTCCGTCTCGCGCGCCCTGCCCGCCCGATCGCGGACCCGTCGCTTTTGGCGCCAGCGTTCACCTGGCGGCGACGGCGTGCCTCACCCGGAGCGGGTGAAACCAGCGACGCCGCAGGCCCCGGCCTTACGGCGATCCCCCATTCCCGGCCGTCGACGGCACTGCGGCCGCCGGGGCGGTCGCGGGGGCGGTCACGGGGGCGCCGCTCATCGGGTCGGGAATCTGGCCGCCGGCCGCGACCGCGCCGGGCGTCTCCGGGACTGGCGCCTGGCTGGTGAGCCAGGTGCGCGCGGCGACGGTGAGGGCCTGGATGCCGGTGGTGAGGGTCGGCTCGACGACCGGCGCGAAGTACGGTGAGTGGTTTCCCGGCAGCGAGTCGAGGCGCCCCTCGGCCATCGCGCTGAGCACGGTCGGGGTGTCCAGGCCGCCCCAGAACCAGAAGACGGTCGGCACGCCGGCGGCCTCGCCGAAGTTGCCAACGTCCTCGCTTGCGGTGACCAGCGGCATGGGCATCAGGCGCTCGTCGCCGAAGTGCTCACTGAACGCGGCCCTGGTGGCCTCGGTGGCGGCGGGGTCGCTGACTAGCAGCGGCGCGCTGTTGATCCAGGCGATCTCGGGCGGGCGCGGCGCCCCGCTGGCGGTGGCCTCGCCAGTGACGATGCGCTCGACCGCGGCGCGGACCAGGTCGCGGGTCGGCCGCGAGTAGGTGCGGATGTTGATGCCGAGCTCGGCGGTGTCCGGGATGATGTTGTCCTTGGTCCCCGCCTGCAGCCGCCCGACCGTGACGACGGCGGCCTCGGCGGGCGAGACCTCGCGGGCCACGATGCCCTGCAGCCTGGTCACGACGTTCGCCGCCATCAGGACCGGGTCTACGGCGGCCTCCGGCCGGGAACCGTGGCCGCCCTGGCCGTACAGGGTTACCTTCACGGAGTCTGAGGCGGCCATGAGCGGCCCGCTGCCGTAGCCGATCATCCCGGCGGGCAGCGGGCCGACGTGCTGGCCGAGCACGATGCCGGGCACGGGGAACCGCTTGAACAGTCCGTCGTTCAGCATGTCCGTGGCTCCGCGGGCGAGTTCCTCGGCCGGCTGGAACACCACGAGCAGGGTCCCCGACCAGGTGCCCTGGGTGCGGGCGAGCATCGACGCGGCGCCAACCAGGCAGGCGGCGTGCATGTCATGGCCGCAGGCGTGCATCACGGGGACCTCTTCCCCGTCCTGGCCGCGAGCGCGCACGGTGCTCGCGTAGGGCAGCCCGGTTAGCTCCTCGACGGGGAGGGCGTCGAAGTCGGCGCGCAGCATCACGACCGGCCCTTCGCCGTTTCTCATCAGCCCGACGACCCCGGTGCCGCCGACGTTCTCGGTGACCTCGAAGCCAAGCGGCCGCAGCGCGCCGGCGATCAGCTTGGCGCTGCGATGCTCCTCGAGCGACAGCTCGGGATGCCGGTGCAAGTCCCGGTAGAAGTCCGCGAGGCCGGAACTCAACTCACCAAGCCCGCTCCACCTGCTCTCGTCCACCGCGCCGCCCCCTAACTGGCGAAACCGCCGAGTGCCCGCTCGGCACCGTTCCCCAGGTCAAGACCTCTCACACGACCGCGCGGGACCGCACCTTCCCCGCGGCCTATGCCCTCAGGCATAGGCCGCGGAGCTAGGTCCACGTCTCAGCGGGTGACCCGCGCGCGCCGGGCAGGAAACGGGCACCGGGCGGCTGGCCGGCCCGGCGCCCGTCACCGGCGCTGTGTCAGGAAACACCGGGTCAGGAAAGACCGGGGTCAGGAGAGTCCGCGCGAGACGATCTCGTCCGCGAGCGGCGCGATCGCGGCGACGATCTGCCCGATGGTCTCCCCGGGCACCCCCGCCGCGGCGAGCGCGGCGGTGAGGTGGAAGGCGACCTTGTCGAAGTCGGCCCGGCTGATCCCGCGGCCGGCGTGCACCTTCCGCATGCCGACGCCGCGGTAGGGGTCCGGGCCGCCGAGCGCGGCGGCGAAGAACTCGACCTGCCTGCCCTTGAGCTTCGGCATATTCGCGCCGGCGAAGAACCCGGCGAGCTGCGGGTCGCCGAGAACTCGTACGTAGAAGTCGTCCACGACCGCGACGAGCGCGGGCTCACCGCCAATGGCTTCGTAGATGCTCACTTCAGCGGCAGGTGCCATTAGTGTGCATTCCTCTCATTCGCCGTTCCATGGTCAGTCCGGCACCATATCACCCACCTTGAGTTCGCGAATGCATATCTGACGTTGTTCTGTCATAGCTCGTACCGAGCTCAGGAAACGCATCGAAACTGATATCCAAAAGTGGCTTCTCATTTCATGAGATGTCATTACTTAGTGGACATTTCACCATCATTTGCAGTCGGCGATCTGCCGCACAAAATTCGCATTGTCCGGGACACGAGGTCCATATAGCGATAAGGTATCGAAACCACGGAAGACGTTTTATTGATCCTAGTCAATTTCGAAGCAAGTCGGCGGCAACCAGGGGTCGTAAATGGCTAGTATGCGGAGGAAAACGCCGTGGATGAACGGCGACTGAAAGAGAGCTTCGCCCGTGCGGCGGCGTACGGCGATGAGGTGGCGCTCTTCTTCTACTCGCACCTTTTTCTCGGCCACCCAGAAGTTCGTGACATGTTTCCCGTCTCCATGGCCCATCAGCGGGACAAGTTGCTGAGCGCGCTCGGGCAGATCGTCGCCGACGTCTCAAGCCACGACACCCTGCTGCCGTTCCTGCGCGGCCTGGGCCGCGATCACCGCAAGTTCGGGACGCTCGCCGAGCACTATCCCGTGGTCGGCGCCAGCCTGCTCGCGACGCTCGCGCACTTCAACGGCACCGCGTGGAACGAGGAGCTGGCGCGCGACTGGACCGAGGCGTTCACGGTCATCGCGCAGGTGATGACCGAGGCGGCCAGCAGCGACGAGGCACTGAACCCGCCGTGGTGGGGGGCGACCGTTGTGGGCCACGAACGCCGGACGATGGACGTCGCGGTGCTGCGGGTCGCACCCGACCTGCCGTTCAGCTACGTGCCCGGGCAGTCCGTCGCGGTGGAGTGCGAGTCGCGGCCGCGGGTGTGGCGCTACTACTCCATGGCGAACGCCCCCAGGCACGACGGGACCATCGACTTCCACGTCCGCATCATCGACGGCGGCGCGGTCAGCTCCGCCCTGGCGCGGGGCGCCGGCGTCGGCTCGCGGCTGCGGCTCGGCGCGCCGCTCGGAACGCTGCGGCTGGACATGAACTCGCGGCGGGACGTCGTGCTCGCCGCCGGCAGCGCCGGGCTCGCGCCGCTCAAGGCGATCATCGAGCAGGCCGCGGGCCTCGACGACCCGCCGCGGATGCACCTCATCTTCGGCGCGCGCACCGCCGCCGGCCTCTACGACCTGGCCGACCTGGAGAAGACGGCCGCGCAGCGGCCGTGGCTGACCGTGACACCGGCGGTCTCCGCCGAGCCCGAGTACCGCGGGGAGACGGGAACGGTCGCCGACGTCGTCGGCCGCCGGGTACCGCCCGCCGACCAGGACGCCTACGTGTGCGGCTCGTCGGCGATGGTCTCGGCGACGGTGAACCGCCTCAAGTCGCTTGGCGTGCCCCAGAACCATATCTACGTCGAGGATTTTGGTTGGAGTGAATCATGACCGGCGCGTACAACCAGCCAATGACACCGGAGAGCGTGCGCTCAGCGACCTTCACCTCGTCCCGGCTCGGACGCCGCGGCCTGGATGAGGCGGAGGTCCGCGGCTTCTGCGAGCAGGTTTCCGACGGGCTCGGTCGGCTGATCAACGACAACAGCATGCTCCAGGCGGAGGTCATGCGGCTGCGCCAGCGCCTACTCGAGGGCAAGGGGAGGCCTGGCCTCCAGCCGGAGGACGGCCACGTCCAGGCCGTCTACGTGCTGTCGAAGGCGCAGCAGACCGCGGACCAGTACGTGGCCGACGCGCAGGAGTACAGCCGGGAACTGGCCGAGGACGCCCGCACGCGCAGCGACGAGGTCCTGCGCGAGGCGAAGGTGCGCGCCAGCATGATCCTGGAGGAGGCGCACGCGAGCGCGAGCCGGGCCGCGCAAGCGGCCAGGGACGCGCCAGAACCGGCCCCCGCCGCGGAACGGCAGGAGCTGCAGGCCGAGATCGCCTACCTGCGGACGTTCAGCGACGTCTGCCGCACGCACCTGCGCGCGTACCTGGAGTCGCTCACTCACTCCATCGAGGCGTGGGAGCAGGCCGAGCACAGCGGCGCGCTGGCGGCCAAGGAGGCGGCCAAGGAGGTGGCCAAGAAGTCCGCCGAGCAGTCGCCGCAGCACGCCTTACCCAAACCGCGGGCGGTGCGGACGGAGCGCGACCCCGCACGGGGAAACCCGCCGTAAGGGAAACCCCGCCGCAAGGAAACAGGGGGCGCGGATGGGGAACCATGCCACCGTTCGGAATGATCCGCCTTGTCATTCCGAACGGGTGCGGCTGACTGCGGCGGCCGCGGCTGAACCTCTTCGCCGGCCCGGGCGGCGGCGGCCGGGGGTGTCAGTTCAGGGCGCGGAGGCTGAGGTCGGTGCAGTAGCCGGCGCCGGTGACCGCCTGCCAGCAGAAGACCTGGGTCGTGTCGCCGATCGCCTTGAAGGTCATCGTCAGCTCGGTCCAGCTCGAGGAGGTGGTTTCCCTGGACACGCCGCCGGTGCTGTCGTAGCCCTTGGCCCATTAGCGGGCGTTGATCATCGTCTTCCATGGCGGTTCGGCAACGGCTTCGCGCTATGCGCCGATGGTGAGCGCAATGCTCATTTGCGTGAAATCGAGAGTCACCGAAAGAGTGCGGAAGAACTCGTGCGAGAGCGTGCCGAGATCGCTGAAACCGAAATCGGCCGGCGGCGCGAAGGGCCCGACCGCGCCGGGGATATCACGCCGGGTGACCGGGCCGAGGCTGACCTGGCTGGCGGTGCAGGGGTACCCGGTCACGCCGAGGTAGCGGCCCGGGTCGCCGTACTCCGGCGCGACGTTATCGGCGCTGGCCTGGGCGCCGGTGAGCACGACGCCGAGGCCGACGCCGCCGGTGTCGAGCAGGACGAGGCCGGCACCGGACCCGCCGATCCGGCCGCGGGAGAAGATGAAGTGGTCCGGCGCCAGCCACATCGGGGCGGTTGGGCCGCCGTTCGGCCCGGCCGGGCCGCGTCGTAGCGTCAGGGCCTGGCCCGCGTAATCGAGGGTGGTCAGGAAGCGGGCGAAGATGGCGGTGCCGACCACCCCGTCGGCGCCCGCGGGCGCGTCAAGCAGCGAGCCGGCGTTCCACATCACCGGGAAGTCGCTAATGCTGATGTCGCCGAGTTGGAGCGAGTCGACCACGCCGACATAGCTCTCGACCGGGCCGCTGGGGCTTTGCGTCATGACGGTCGCCACCGGCTTGATGCCCGCCGCGGCGGCCGCCGCGGCGCTCAGCCCGAAGCCCGCACCGGTGTCGAGCACGAACCGCGCCGGCGCGCCGTTGACCGTGCCGTCCACGGTGGGCAGCGGGTCCAGGGTCTGGAAGGGCAGGCGGGTCGCGGCCGCGCCGGCGACCCGATACGGCGGGCCGGTCACGGCAGAGTAGCAGGCGGCGTCGATCCGGTCGCCGGCCCGGGTGAACAGCGGGACAGCGGCCAGGAAATCGGCGCGCCGCACGTGGCACTGGGCCAGCCAGAGCGCCGAGTTCTGGTCGGCGGGGGCCAGCCGCAGGGCGGCGCCGAGGAATCGTTCCGCGGTCGTCAGCCGGTTGGACAGCAGCGCGATGTAGCCACGCTGGGCCCACGCGTGGGCGTCGCCGGGGGCAGTGGCGAGCAGCCGCGCGTAGCCGCGGTCGGCGGCCGCGAACAGGCCGTTCGCGAAGAGCTGGTCGGGGTCTTCGATGGCGGCGTCCGCGGTTGCCCTGGCCGGCCGGCTCAGCAGCGGCAGGCCGACGGTGGCAGCCAGCCCCGCCCGCAGGAATCCCCGCCGGGCCATGCCGCTAGTTTCGTTTTCGTTGCGCATGGAAGTGAAACTTACGAACCAGCCGGTTGCACGGCGGTTACCGCGGCGCCCGGCTCTGCCGCATACCGCCGTGAGGGAGCTCGTTGCCGGGATGCGGGAACCAGGCAGTCGTTCGGGATAATTCTCATTGTTTCCGAACGGGAGCGGGTGACTGTCGCGGTCGCCCACCGCCCGATTGGGGCCCGATTGCGGGTCATCCGCGTGAGCCGCCCGGAGCACCGCCCGGTTAGCGGGCCGGCTAACCGCCACTCACGATGAAACCGTCGCGGCGGCCCGTGCGCCGAAGGGGTAACGGCACGAACCCAGGCGAGGTGATCGGTGGCGGGGCGGGAGTGCCGCTGTTCGACGTGGCGCCCCGGCCCGTCACCCCGATGGTCGACGCGGTCCGCTCGGCGCTGACCGGGGGCAGCCACGACCTGGGCCTCGCGCTCATCTGGTCGGTCGCCCTGGTCGCCGTCTCCGCGCCCGTCGCCGTGCTCCGCTACCGCCGCGGCTGAGGCCCGGCTGCCGTCCTGGCCTGGCCGTGGTTAGGCGGGCGCGGGCTTGCGGGCGCGGAACAGCAGGCGGTCGCTGACCGTCAGGGTGATCTCGCCGAAGCCGACCGTCTGCAGCCGGGTCAGGAAGGCGGCGGGCTCGACCGGGTTGTATGTGTCGCCCTCGTGGTGCTGGTGCAGCCGGTCGCTGGCGAGGCTGTCGGAGCCGATGAGCGTGCCGCCCGGGCGCAGCACCCGCAGCGCCCCGGCCAGGATCGCGTCCTGCATGGCGCGGGTCGGCACGTGGTGCAGCATCGTGAACATGCCGACCGTGTCGAAGGACTCGTCCGGGTAGGGCAGCGCGGTCGCGTCGCCGGTGACCGCCTCGACGTTGGTGCCCGCGAACCGCTGCCCGAGCGCCGTGGCGGCCTCCGGCTCGATTTCCAGCGCGACCAACCGCTTGACCCGGTGCCGCAGCCATTCCGTCGACGCGCCGGGGCCGGGGCCGATCTCGAGCAGGTCGTCGCCTAGGTCGACGCCGTGCGTGACTGCGGGCAGGACCTCTTCGTGCAGGAACGCGGCCCACTCGGGTGTCCGCAGCAGCTCATGCCATTTGTTCACAACACCAGAGGCTACGGCGCGGGCCCCGAGTAGTCACGGGGTTCCGCCGGCCGGGACCGCGCCGAGCCCCAGCTGGTCGAGCAGCGACACCAGCGTCCGCAGGCCGGCCTCGTCAAGCGGTGCGAGCGGTCCCGGATCTTCGGTAAGGCCGCGCCAGAAGCTCTCCCGCAGGCGCTCACCTTCCGGGGTGAGCGCTAGCGCCTTCACCCGGCGGTCACCGGGATCGGGGCGTCGCTCCACGGCGCCCCGGCGCTCAAGCCGGTCCACGAGCGAGCTTAGGTTCGAGGCGTCGGAGTCGAGGGCGGCGGCGAGCCGGCGCATGGGGACGGCCTCACCCGGCCGGAGCGTGAGCAGCGCCCGCACCTGGGCAGGCGACAGCCCGGCCGCCGCCGCGTGGGCCGCCCAGTGCTGCTGCAGGCGGTCGGCGAGCATGAGGAGCGCGAGGTCCGCGTCACGGATGAGGCGCAGCCGCTCAGTGCTTGGTTGCGGCAGATCCGCGGGCACGTACATGAAATCTAACTCTAGCGAGGTCGTCGGCAACGGTGATATATAGTGGTGGTGTACCACTAATAATGATCGAATAGCACTGGAGGTGCGCGCAGTGTCCCAGCCGCCGGAGCCGCCGACCGAAGTTCCCGACGTGCGCAGGTCAGTCGTCGTCCCCGCCTCGGTGGCCGAGGCGTTCCGCGTTTTCACCGAGCTCCCGGCCGAATGGCTGCCTGCCGGCCACACGTTCATCAGCAAGCCGTTGTCCATCGACATGGAGCCGTGGGCGGGCGGGCGGTTCTATGAGCGCGGCGCTGATGGCACCGAGATGATCAGAGGCATCATCACCGAGTGGGCACCGCCGCGCAGGCTGGCGGTCACCTGGAGGGTCGGACCGGGCTGGCGGCCCGTCTTCGACGACGACCACGCCAGCGTGATCATCGTCGAGTTCAACCCGTCAGGCAGCGGCGCGACCGAGATGGTGCTGACTTACACGCACCTGGAGCGGCACGGTGAGATGGCGGCGCAGCTAAGGTCCGCGATCGAGACGTCGAGCCCGGACGACACGCTGCACCGCTACGCCGAGGTGGTGGCCAGGCTCGCTGGCTAGGCGGGCGTGATGCCGAGGTCGCCGCGGCTGCCCAGTCCCGGCAGGTTTTCCGGCACCGCGTTAACCAGCGAGTGCAGGCCGCAGCAGCCGTAACTCTTCGCCGCCACCGCAGCCATCCGCAGGCATCGGCCGCCACCCGGGCGGGGTGACCAGGCATCAGGACGACGCTGGGCCCGGAGTGCACGGCGGCCGACTGTTCGACGGTATCTACGGGCTGGCCACCCGCTAGGGGTGAGCCGGGAAGCATGCCCGCGTGCCACTCTCGGTTTCAGATGGCTACGTCAAGATTGTCCGCCAAGTAGCTGCGAGCTGTGGAGGTAACCATGTTCATGCGGCGACGCCCGCTCTTGCGCGCGGCGGCGATCGGCGGCGGCGCGTATGTCGCGGGCAGGCACGTTGCCAGGCAGTCGATGGCTCGGGAGTTCACCACTGCCAAGGCCAGGCTGCTAGCCAGCTGAGTGCCGGGCGACCGGTCGATCGAAGGGGTACGGAATGAGCAAGCCGTTCAAGGGGACGATCAACGTCGATATCCGGGATTCGACTCCGGACTGGGAGCCGTTCGAGCCCGCCAAGGCGCCGGAAGGCGCGCCGAACGTGGTCTACATCGTGCTGGACGATGTCGGATTCTCAGCCATGTCGTGTTACGGCGGGCCGATCGAGACGCCGAACATCGAGCGGATCGCGGCGGCCGGCCTGCGCTACACCCAGTGGCACACGACAGCGTTGTGCTCGCCGACCCGGTCGTGCCTGCTGACCGGGCGCAATCACACCCGCAACAGCATGGCCTGCATCACCGAGGCGGCGATCGGTTTCCCGAACGCGAGCGGGACGATCCCGCCAGAGAACGGCATGCTGTCGGAGATCCTGGCCGAACGGGGCTGGAACACCTACATGGTGGGCAAGTGGCACCTATGTCCGACGGTGGAGATGAACGTGGCCTCCACCCGGCGGAACTGGCCGAGCGGGCGCGGCTTCGAACGCTGGTACGGGTTCCTCGGGGCTGAGACCAACCAGTGGTACCCGGACCTGGTCTACGACAACCACCCGGTGGACCAGCCGAAGTCACCGGAGGAGGGCTACCACCTGACCGATGACATCACCGACAAGGCGCTCGAGTTCATCAATGACTCGAAGGCGATCGCGCCGGACAAGCCGTTCTTCCTGTACTACGCGCCCGGTGCCGCGCATGCGCCGCACCACGTCTCAAAGGAATGGGCCGACAAGTTCAAGGGCCAGTTCGACATGGGGTACGAGGCGATGCGGGAGCAGACCCTGGCCCGGCAGAAGCAGATGGGCATCGTCCCGGCCGACGCCGAGCTGCCGCCGATTAACCCGATCGGCACCTCCGAGACCCGCAAGGGCCCCAAGGGCCAGCCATTCCCGCCGCTGGACGTCACCAGGCCGTGGGATTCGCTGTCCGGCGAGGAGAAGCGGCTCTTCGCGCGGATGGCCGAGGTATACGCGGGATTCCTGGCTCATGCCGACCATCACATCGGCCGGCTGCTTGACTACCTGGAGGAGTCCGGGCAACGCGAGAACACGATGGTGATCGTGGTGTCGGACAACGGGGCGAGCGGCGAGGGCGGCCCCGACGGGTCGGTCAATGAGATGCTGTTCGCTAACGGCATCCCCGACAACATCCAGACGAACCTGGCGATGATC
The DNA here is from genome assembly GCA_963767685.1 of uncultured Actinomycetota bacterium. GTDB lineage: Bacteria > Actinomycetota > Actinomycetes > Streptosporangiales > Streptosporangiaceae > Trebonia. Next base: position 1,224,040 of record CAVYEZ010000018.1, on the reverse strand, counting down.
GACGAGCTGGGCGGGACGAAGACCTACAACCATTACCCGAACGGCTGGGCGATGGCGTTCAACACGCCGTTCAAGATGTGGAAGCGGTACGAGTTCAACGGGGGCACCGCCGACCCGTGCATCATCTCCTGGCCCTCGACCACGGCCGGCAAGGGCGAGATACGCCACCAGTACCACCACGCGATCGACATCGTGCCCACCATCCTTGACGTTCTCGGCGTCGAGGCTCCCGCCGCGATCAAGGGCCACGTGCAGAGCCCGTTCGACGGGGTGAGCATGCGCTACAGCGTGGCTGACCCGTCGGCGCCTTCGGCTCGCAAGACCCAGTTCTACTCAATGCTCGGCTCGCGCGGGATCTGGCACGAGGGCTGGAAGGCGGTGACCACGCACCCGACGCTCAGCGGCTGGAGCGACTTCAATGACGACACCTGGGAGCTGTACCACACCGATGTCGACCGCACCGAGGTGCATGACCTGGCCGCCGAGCACCCGGAGAAGGTCAGGGAGCTGGTCAACCTGTGGTTCGCTGAGGCCGGCCGCAACGATGCCTTCCCTCTCGATGACCGGTCCCCGCTGGAGATCATCCTGACGCCGCGACCGCAGCTGGCCTCGCCCCGCGACCGGTACACCTACTTCCCCGACACGGCCGAGGTGCCCGAGGCGCAGGCGGTGAACATCCGCAACCGGTCCTTCACGATCGGCGCCCTGGTCGATATCCCCGCCCTCGGCGCGGAAGGGGTCCTGTTCGCGCACGGGTCACGGTTCGGCGGGCACGCCCTGTACGTAAAGGACAACCGGCTGCACTACGTCAACAACTTCGTCGGCATGGTGGAGCAGAAGATCGACAGCACCCAGGACGTGCCCACCGGGCAGAACCTGATCCTGTCGGCGTCCTTCGACAAGGACGGGGAGGACCCACCGCACGTGTCCACCGGAATCCTGTCCCTGTACCACGGGGATAAGAAGGTCGGCGAAGGCCGGATCAGGACCCAGCCGGGACAGTTCATGTTCGCCGGCGAGGGCCTGTGCGTGGGCCGTGACAGCGGTGAGGCCGTCACCAGCGACTACCCGAACGGATCGCCGCACCGCTTTACCGGCGGCACGATAAGGCGGGTCGCCGTCGATGTCAGCGGCGATCCCTACGTCGACCTGGAACGTGAGGCCCAGGCCATGCTGGCCCGCGAGTAGACGCGCCGCCGGATGAATGATCCGACGCAGACCCCCGGCCCGGTCCTCACCGTGCCGGGGGCTCCGCTGGCCTTCCATGTGATGGGCCAAGCCCACCCAGAGCGGGTAGGCGATGCATAAGATCCGCGGCTGGACGAGTGCCAGCCGCCGGTGGCTGCGCGGCGTCCGCCCCAAGCGATCGGATCTGCGCGCAGATATATTGGCCGGCCTGCCGGGCGCTATCAGCAGCGTGCCCGACGGTATGGCGGCCGCGGTCCTGGCCGGGGTCAACCCGGTGCAGGGCCTGTACGCGAGCTTCGCCGGGCCGGTCGCCGGCGGGCTGACTTCCAGCACCCGCCTGATGGTGATAACGACCACGTCCGCCGCCGCGCTGGCGGCCGGCTCGGCGCTGCAGGGCGTGCCACCGGACGACCGGCCGGCGGCGATCCCGCTGCTGGTGATCATGGTCGGCATCGTGCTGGTGGCGGCCGGCCTCGCGCGCCTGGGCCGGTACACGCGGTTCGTCTCGTACTCGGTGATGATCGGCTTCCTGACCGGCATCGCGGTCAACATCGTGTGCGGTCAGATCGCGGACCTCACCGGCGCTCCCGCGCATGGCTCATTCCCGCTGGCCAAAGCCATCAGCATCCTCGGTCACCCGAGCAGCATCGACATCGCGTCTTTGCTCGCCGGGCTGGGTGCGCTCGCGATGCTGATAGTGCTCACGCGGACGCGGGTGGCCCTGTTCAGCACGCTGATCGCCCTGGTGATCCCCACCGTCGTAGTCATCCTGGCCGGCCTCAGCAGCGTGGCCCGGGTCGGAGACGTCGGCGGCATCCCTGGCGGCATCCCCATCCCGCGGCTGCCCGAGTTCCACTACATGTCGTTCGGTCTGATCACCGGGGCACTCGCGATCGCCGCCATCATCCTGGTCCAGGGCGCGGGAGTAGCGGAGGCCGCGCCCAACACCGACGGTTCTCCGTCGAGCCCGAACCAGAACATCATCGCGCAAGGGGCGGGCAACCTGGCCTCGGGATTCTTCCGCGGCATGGCGGTGGGCGGCTCGGTCGGGCAGACCGCGCTCAACGTGACCTCAGGTGCCAGGACCCGGTGGGCCGCGATCTGGTCCGGCGTCTGGCTGCTGGTGATCCTCGCGATCTTTTCCGGGCTGGTCGCGAAGATCGCGATGCCGACGCTCGCCGCGATCCTCATCTTCGCGGCCGTCGGCTCGATGCGGCCAGGAGAGATCGCGTCCATCTTCCGTTCCGGACGCATCTCGCAAGTCGCGGTCATCACCACGTTTGCCGCCACGCTGTTCCTGCCGGTCGCCGCCGCGGTCGGCATCGGCGTGGCCCTGTCGCTCTTGCTGCAGCTGAACCGGGGAGCCATGGACCTCACCGTGGTCGAGCTCATCCCGATCGACGGCGGCCGTTTCGAAGAACGCCCGGCCCCGGCCGCTCTGACGAGCTATCACGTGACGATCCTCGATGTGTACGGCAGCCTCCTCTACGCCGGCGCCCGGACCCTGGCGACTCATCTCCCCAACCCCGACGGGGCTGAGTCTCCGGTAGTGGTGGTACGGCTGCGACGACGTACATCGCTAGGGGCGACCTTTACCAAGGTTGTCGGCGACTACGCCGACCGGCTCGCCGATGCCGACGGCCGCCTGTACCTCAGCGGCCTCGATCCGAGCATCACGCAGCAGCTGCGCCGCACCGGAAATATTGACGGACCGGTGCGTACGTTCGAGGCAACACCGGTCGTCGGTGAATCGACCCTGGCGGCTTATCTCGACGCCGAGACGTGGGTGGTCAAGCGGCACGGCGAATAAGCCTGCGCTCGCTGACAGCGTCCCCGGGCGAAGACAAGTGCCGCCACCCGGCTCCGCCTCCGCCCCAAGGACTCTTTCATCCGTTGCTGTTACCTGCGGCGGGAAACGCGCCGGGCAGTGCGCCGTGACGTGCGTCGTGCGACTCTGCGTCCTCCGAACATTTCATCCTCCAAGTGCTAGTGCTGACTGACGGTCATGGTGTGCTTGCCGCCCCGGACGTTTCCAGGTCGTGCAGTTGCTTTGCCTCTTCGGCGGACACCAGGCCGATGTCCACGAGGTCGAGCGGGCTGATGAAGCCGTCGCTGACGCGGAACCCGCCCGCCCGCACGATGGCGTCCCGGAGCGGCACGGCCCAGTGGTGTTCCAGGAGTACCAGCGCGGCCGCGGAGTTATTCGGAATGTCCTCGATCACATCCCAGTCGTCCTGCTTGGTGAAGATGTGCACGCCGCCAGCGTCGGCCACCTCCTCGGCGCCTTCCATCGCGCCCGCCTCGGCCCCCTCCTCGCCGGCTATGCCGAGCCCGATCAGGGCGCCGACCTTGCTGCCGAGCTCGATGGCCTCGCGCTCGGAAAGGTTGCTGAGGTGCTCCACTTCTATCTCTCCGAAGGCGTCCTTGTAGACCGCCAGGGAGTCGATGACGCGCACTGTGTCGCTGTCACGAAGTCGTTCGAGTTCGGCGATGATCTCGCCGTGGAAGTCTGGATTCTTGAATCCCAGCACAATGAGCTGTACCGGTCCAATGGCCATTTCCATGCCCCTTTCACTTGATCTCTTTACTCGCAAGCATCAGCCCGCAATGGCAAGGCTGCGTCACCCCGTCAGGGTGAGCCACCGGCCGAGGTGGCGGGCCATGGTGAGAACGCCCGCCACCGGCCACGGCGGCCAGGGAAAACAGGGCTCGCCCGAGCGAGGTGGTTATCGGCTGGCTATCGGCGAGTCCGCATGCGACTCGGTCGGCTGGATGGACTCGGCTAAACACGACCTGCCTAGCCGAACCGGTCGGGCAGTCCCAGGAAGTCACACAAAACGGCGGCACACCGCTGTCAATCACCCGACCGGATCTCGCCGGTCGCCCGGTGGCCCGAGTGTTACCGTCACAAACGGGGCCAGTGGGGAGTGAGGTGCTCGAGTCAAGCCACCCGGGTGACTTATCACCCGGGTGAGACAGGGGCAGGGTGATTACAACTCACCCCTATCAGGATCACAGTTAAGTAACGTACGCTGCCCCGGACCTCGGTAGCACACCTTGGCCGCAGCAACCCGGAACAGATGGCCCCGGGTTGGGAGGGGTGCCACATGAGGGCGACAGCACTACGCGTACCGACCAGTTCCAGACGCCGGGTGAACAACTCCGATGAGGTCTTGCTTTCCAAGATCATCGCACCCAGCCGACCCGACTGGAATGTCCGGCGCACGCGCGTTGAACGGCACATCGCGGTAGGTACATCACGCCCGCTTACCGTGGTGACCGGGCCGCCCGGCGCCGGCAAGACGACAGCGGTGGCATCGTGGGCCGCCAGCGCACGCGGCCCCGTGGCTTGGGTCACTCTCGACCGTTACGACGGCAGGCCGAGCGTGTTCTGGTCCACCATCGTGGAGGCATTGCGGAGAGCAGGAGTCACCTTCCGCCGCGCGCCCACGGCATCGGGGCGCGGCGCCGACGCCGGGCACGTATTCCTTCTCCGGCTCGCCTCAGGTCTGGCTACCCAGTACCCTCCGGTAGCGCTGATCCTCGACGATTTCCACCTGGTCGCCAGCGCTGGACTGACCGACGGCCTGCAGTACCTGATGCGCAACGCGCGACCTGGCCTGCGAGTCGTAATCTGCTCTCGGACAGACCCGATGCTGTCACTGCACCGGTACCGGCTGGCCGGTGAACTCACCGAGATCCGCGCGGGCGAACTGGCTTTCACTGTTCCTGAAGCGGGCCTGCTAATGGCGCATCATGGCATCACCTTGCCAGGTGAGCCACTGAGGCAGCTCACAGAGCTGTACGAGGGCTGGGCCGCGGGGCTGCGCATGGCCGCGCTCTCGATCCAGGAGCAACCCGACCCAGAGCGGCTCACCAAGGAATTCGCCGCCAAAGATAGCGCGATCGCCGGATACTTGACCGAGGAGGTGCTCAACAACCAGCCCGCCCGTACCCGCGACCTGTTGCTGAAAACCAGCATCCTGGACCGGGTAAGCGCTGGCATCGCCGGCGAGCTGGCCGATGAAGAACAAGCGGCAAGCGTCCTGGGAGCCCTGGCAGCAGCCAATGCGTTCGTCGAGCCGCTGGGGGACGGCTGGTACCGCTACCACACACTGTTCGCGGAGGTCTTGCGCCTGAAGCTCGGGGTCAAGTACCCGGAACAGCTGGCCGACCTGCATGGGCGCGCCGTCCGGTGGTACCAAGCCAACCGGCAACTGCCGGACGCGGTCCGGCATGCCATCGCCGCCAACGACTGGCCGCTAGCCGCCCAGCTTGTCGTCGATGACCTGGCGATCGGCACTCTCATCGCGGCGCCTGAGCGCGGTCCGCTCAGCGAATGCTTGCGCCGGATGCCGCGCGTCACCGTCGAGGCCGGACCACAGCTCGCACTCACGGCGGCCGCCATCGCGCTCCGCGATGTGCAGCATGCGGCCGGCCGCGCCGCGCTCGCCATCGCGGACGACCTGCTTATTCGGATTCCCGCTGACCAGGAGCTACCATCCCGGCTCGCGGCCGAGATGATACGGCTGGAATTCGCTCGGCGCGCGGGAGATCTCGGCACTGCGACCGCTTCGGTCGCCGCGCTTGAGGAACTAGCCGGGCTAATTCCCGCGGACACGCTGGCTCGTCATCCGGCGATAGGCGAGCAGTTGCAAGTGGCACAGGGGCTGCTGCGATTCTGGTCCGGGCAACCCTGGTCCGGGCAACCCTGGTCCGGGCACCTTGCCACCGAAGGCGCCGACCCGGACGAGGTATCTGCCGCATCCGGGACGGCCCGACCGGATCATGCAGACTGCTGCGGGTATCTGGCGCTGCTTGATGCCCTCCAGGGACGCCTGCACTCGGCCGAGCAAGTCAGCCAGGCAGCGGGCTTGTCCGGAGAAGGTAGCACCGAAGCCAGGCAGCGCCCCTCCGGCGCCGCCGAGGTTGCGCTCGCCCTCACCCATCTGGAACGGAACGAACTCCGCGGAGCCCGCGACCGGCTGAAGCGAGCGGACGCCGCCCTGCGAGCTCGCCCCGACAAACTGGCCGGTTCCACGGCTTATCTCGTGGCGGCGCGCTACCGCCTAGCCGAAGGTCACGCCAGCGGCGCGGTCGAGCTGATCGACGGGGCCAGGCAAGGCTGGTCGCCTCCCGGCTGGCTCGATCACCGGCTGACATTGGTCGAATCGCGGGCCTTCGCCGCCTTGGGCGACATCGCGTCGGCCGTCGCGGCCGCCGAGCGGGCCCACCCTGGAGCATCGCTTGATGCGGCCGTCGCGCTCGCGCAGGCGTGGCTGGACGCCGGTGAACTTCAGGCCGCCGCTGGTGCGCTGGAGCGCGGACCCGCGCTCACCGGCGAGGAGCCCGATGGATGCCGACTTGACCGGTGGCTGGTCGATGCGCGGCTCGCGTACGCCAGCGGCGGCGACCGGGCAAGCGGCAGGCGATCCCTGGAGAAAGCACTGCGGCTGGGTCAGCGGGAGCGGCTCCGGCTGCCCTTCGCTATGGCAGCCGCCTGGATGCAGCCGGTGCTACAGAGCGATCCGGAGCTTGCCGCGGCTCATCGGCACTTGCTCGAGCCAGACCATCTCGGCCTGGACAACAGAGCCGGCTTGCCTGCCGCCGAGCGGACGAGTCCCCTGATCGTCGAGCAGCTCAGCGGTCGTGAGCGCGAGGTGCTGGGTCTCCTCGCCGGGATGCTCAGTACCGCGGAAGTCGCCAGCGAGTTGTATATCTCGGTGAACACCGTCAAGACGCACGTGAAGAGCATCTACCGGAAGCTGGCAGCGACTCAACGCGGCGAGGCGGTGCGCCGCGCGCGCCAGCTACAGCTAATCTGACCCGCGGCGAGTCCGGCTGTACCAAGATACCGGTGGCGCGACCTCGCGCCACGGCTTCCCGTCGGCTACCGACGTCGAGCTTGCGATAGATGGCGCGTACATGCGTCTTGATCGTGTTCGCCGACAGAGACAGCTCCCCCGCGATCTCGCGCAGGGATAGCGCCCCCCCGAGGAGCCGTAGCACTTCTTCCTCACGATCGCTAAGCGGTTCCGCGAGCGATCGCGACCGGATCGAGAGGTGCTCTTCTAGCCGCCTGACCCGGAGTAGCTGAGCATCCGCGCCGTCCGGCAAGGCGGCGAGCACATCCGCGGCCTCCCCGAGAAGGCTGGCAGCAGCCGCGGAGTCACCTAGATGGTGCAGCACCGGCGTGAGCCTGAGCATGGTGTCAACCGTGATCCACGGGCTGATCCCGAGCCAGGGCCGGCGAATTCGGAGAGCATGCTCGAACTCGTCACGCGCTTCCTCAAGGCGTCCGCGCATTACCGAGACCGCGCCCCACGCCGTGTACGCCGGAGCGCCTTGCGGGCTCCGGCTGAGATCGTTACTGATGACGATCTCACGAGCCGTGCGCGCGAGCTCCTGAGCGTAATCGAGCTGTCCCCGCTCCGTCGCCACGACCGCCGAGACGGAGCAGGCCGACAGCCGGATCAGCGTGCTTGACGCATTGCTGTGCAGCACCGCATCCCGCAACGGGACGACTGCCGTGTCGAATTCGCCGGACAAGTACAGCGCCGCCCCGAGCGCTGTCCTGGCCAGCGCGTACCCGGGCGACGCCGGATCGGTTTCCAGGTCGGCGGACAGCATCGCGGATTCTCGCATGTCGCGGATCCCGTCGAACCCGAACACTCCGCGCAGCAGCGCGGCAGAGGACTTTAGCGACTGCACTCCGTCCGGAAGCGGTCCGTCATATCCGCCCGCCTCGATGACTGCTAGCCACCGCGTGAATGACTCCAGATCCCCGGACAGCGCCGCGCTCCACGCCGCACAGTGCGCCGCGACCGGGCTGGCGAGGATCCGGTCATCGCCGATCGAAATCAGCAAGGTCTGGAACTCGGCTATCCGGCCCTCGGCTACATGACCAGGCCAGCTGTCAGCGAGGGCAGCGACGGCTCCCGGAGTATCACCAGCGGCAAGCGCGTGAGTGATCGCCTCCTCGGCAGATCCCCGTCGGCGATGCCATCCGCTCGCACGCGCATGAAGGGTCGGCAAGTTCTCTGGCTCAGTCTCGATCAGCAAGTTCCGGAGCGTCTGACGGAACAGCTGGTGATAGCGGTACCACTGCCGGTTATCGTCCAGGGCGATCAGAAAGAGATTCTCGCGCTCGAGGACGTCGATGATTCTCGCCGCGTTGGAGGAGCCAACTACCGCGTCGCATAGGGACGGGGTGAACCGATCGAGAATGGCCGTCCGGCACAGGAATTCCATGATGTGCCGCGGCTGATCGCTGAGAACCTCCTCAACGAGGAAATCGGTGATAAAGCGGTTGTCGCCGCTCAACTGCTGCACGAAACGGCTCGGGGAGGACTGACCGCCAAGGGAGAGGGCAGCGAGGTAAACGCCGGCCGGCCACCCCTCGGTACGCTCCAGGAGGACACCCAGGTCGGCCTCGTCGAGCTGGACGTCACAGACCGCACGCACCAGTTCGCCGGCCTCCGTGGCCGTGAAGCGCAGCTCCGCCATCTTGATCTCGACCAGGTCGCCGGTTGTCCGCAGCCGGCCGGTCGGCAACGGGGGGTCAACCCTGGTGATGATTACGATCTGAGCCGTGGGCGGAAGGCGCGTCAACAGGAGCGCCATGTGCTCATGACATTCCGGACTGCCGATCAGATGGTAGTCGTCCACCACGATGACGACCGGCGCGGACAGCGCCGCTAGCTCGTTTACCAGGACAGGCAGCAGCGACTCCTGCGGATCGGCCGCGTGCGGCGGAAGGTGGCTCAGCAAGTCCCGCGCTTCCAGTTCAGGAGAAGCCCGCTGCACCGCGGCTACGAAGTGCCACCAGAACCTGGCAACGTCGTTGTCACGCGAGTCGGCTGACACCCAGGCGAATTGCCTGCCCTCGGCGGAACTTGCCTGCCATTGGGCCACCAGCGAGCTCTTGCCGAAGCCGGCCGGAGCTTCGACCAGGACGAGCTTGGCCGTGGAACCGGTCAGGTGCTGAACGAGTTCCGCCCGTTCCACCCAGCCCATCCGGACAGGGGGAGGATGAAGCTTCGTCTCCACCAGGACGCCATCATAGTGACGAATCGGCTGCGGAGCGGAGTCGCCTGTCTGGAAGCGCGACCTATCGGTGATGGGGCATCCCCTTTCACTCGCCCCATCGTAGATCTCACTCGGGCGGAAGTCAGCATTTGGGTTTTCGCTGATGACAAGGGCGGCGCCGGTGTCTTCATGGCGTGCCTTCGGATCGGCGCCCTCCGGATCGACGCCTCGGGCTCACCCCGGCAGGGGGAGGCGCAAGTCCGGACTTGGGGGGCAAAGTTAAGCGAGTTCAGGCGCTAGCGCCGGACCAGGCCCGAAGCCACGGGCCGGGTGCGCACGCCTGCCGTGATCGCCAACTCGTGGCTCGCGGCGATGGGAGGTGGCAAGGCTCGTGACAATCGGCGGCAGCATCGCGCTCATTATCGTCGGGGCGGTTCTCCGGTTCGGCATTACCTGGAAGCCTTCACACGTGGACCTGCAGGCGATCGGCCTGATCCTGATGATCGCAGGAGCGGCCGGCTTGGTCATGTCGATCGTGTTCCTCGTCATCCGGCGCCGCGACCGCGCATCGGCGGACGTCTACGAGGAGCGCCACTACACCGAGCGGCCTTCCTGACGGAAGGCACACGTGGCTGGCGGGGCCGCACCGGCCAGCCTCGCGGGCCAGGGCCGGCCGTCCCCGGGCGCCTCGTGGGCAGTTCACTCTCGGGGCGGGGCACGGGGGCGGCTGCCCTGGTCGACTAATCCGCGGTCCGGCCGATGCCGGGCCTGGTTCCGACAGAAGGAGACCACAGCAATGTCAGACCTAATCGCGATCGGCTATCCCGACGAGACCACAGCCGAGGAAGCCGCCAATGAAGCGCGGCGACTGGCGCAGGACCTGATCATCCAGCCCGATGCGATCGCGGTGATCGAACGCGACGGGGAGGGCAAGTACCACGTGCACACCAGCCATCATCCGGTCGGCGCCGGAGCGAGCTGGGGGCTCTTCTGGGGGCTGTTGTTCGGCGTGCTGTTCTTCGTCCCAGTCATCGGCCTAGCCGTCGGCGCCGGCCTCGGCGCGCTGCTAGGCAAGGTGACAAAGTCCGGTATCGACCGCCAATTCCAGGACCAAGTTCGCGGCATGCTCAAGCCCGGGACCTCGGCCCTGTTCCTGATGGTGGAGAAGGTCACCCCGGACAAGGCCGTCGAGGCCATGAGCAAGTACGGCGGTACCGTGCTCAAGACCTCGTTGTCCAAGCAAGGCGAGCAAGAACTGCAGGACGCGCTGCACGGTGGCGCCGCGCCGACCGCATGACACACGGTGCACCCACGCTCCGGTTCGCAGTCCGCCCCGAGAGAGCGTGAAGCGTAACTAATCCCGAGTGGCGGCAGGTCGCGACGACAATCGCGACTCGCCGCCATCCGGCTAGCCGGCCGGTACGGCATCTTGCTGGGGCAGGCAGTGTCGAGATTCCGCCAGCCTCGGATCGGGGCTAGGCGGGCGTGATGCCTAGCTCGCCGCGGCCGGCCGCGCCCGGCGTGTCCTCAGGGACTGCGTTGACCAGCGAGTGGGCGGCCATGACCAGGTAGTCCCAGAGCTGCGCGTCGAGGGCCGCGGGCAGCGACACCTCGTCGAGCGCCGTCCGCATGTGCTTCAGCCACCGGTCGCGCTCGGTCTCGCCGATGCGGAACCGGACGTGCCGCATCCGCAGCCGGGGGTGCCCGCGCAGCTCGTTGTACGTGGGCGGGCCGCCCCAGTACTGAATGAGGAAGAGCCGCAGGTGCTCCTCGGCCGGCCCGAGGTCCTCCGTCGGGTAGACGGGCCGCAGCACCGGGTCGGCCGCGACCTCCTCGTAGAACCGGTGCACCAGCCGGGTGAACGTTTCCTCACCGCCGACCGCCTCGTAAAAGGTGACCGGCTGCCCGCTGTCCTCGCTCATAGCCCCCTCACTCAGCCCCCTGACTCATCCATGGTCAGCCTAACCGCCATTGTCGGCGGCTCGGCCGGGGACGGCATGATGCCCGCGTCGTGCAGGGTCTTCTTGACCCGGGTACGCATCTCGCGCTCGACCTCCCACTGGCGCAGCGGCGCGGTCTTCACCACCATCCGCATGACGACCTCTTCCCGCGTGATCTTCTGCGCACCCCATACCTCGGGCGCCTCGAGCATCACCGCGCGCCAGGTCGGCTCGCGCCACATCTGGTCGCCCGCCTGCTGCAACAGGCTCCTGATCCTCACCAGGTCCGCCTCGAAGGGCACGGGGAAGTCGAGCACCGCGCGCGCCCAGCCCTGCGACTCGTTGCCCACGGTCTCGATCGCGCCGTTACGGATGTGCCACACGATGCCGTTCACGTCCCTGATGCGGGTGATCCGCAGTGTGACATTTTCCACGGTCCCGGTGGCGTCGCCGACCGTGATCACGTCGCCGACGCCGTACTGGTCCTCGACGAGCATGAAGACGCCGGACAGGTAGTCGCGGACGAGGTTCTGCGCGCCGAAGCCGATCGCGACGCCGACCACGCCCGCGCTCGCGAGCAGCGGCGCGAGGTTGATGCCAAGGTCGCCGAGAATGACAAAGCCCGCGATCGAGAAGATCGTCACCGACGCGGCGCTGCGCAGGATGGCGCCGAGCGCGCGCACCCGCTGCTTGCGGCGCTCGTCGACGAGCCCCGACTCGGCCTGGGCCACCGTACTGTCGATCACCGGCTGGCTCGCCGCGTCGACCGCGCTGACCCCGGCGAGGTCGGCCGGGGTGCCCGCGGCCACCGCGGCCTTCGTGGCCGCCGCATCATCCGCGACGGAGTCGTCACTCGGGCTGCGCCGCCGCCTAGCCGGCCGCCGGGGAACGAACCGCCGCGCGGTGGACCTGGCCGGCCCCCGCAGGCCGCCGTTACGCAACTGCGGCAGCAGGGACAGGGTGGCGCGCTCGGTCAGCCGGTTGATCAGCCGGTGCACGAGCCACTGGATCACGAGCGCGAGCAGCACCACGAAGATCACCCGGAGCAGCAGGTGCACCGGCCCGGCGAGGAACTCGCTGGTCAGCGTGGCGGCCCGGCCGTCGTGGGACCCGTCCCACACCAGCCGGCACGCCAGCCCGGGGTTGTTACCGCAGCTACCAAGCAGCGTGGCGGGCGCGTGATCCGCGCCGAGTAGCGACAGCTGCGCATGCCCAAGCACGCCGACCCTCCCGTGACCCAATTGACCCGTTTCGACTTCTTGCCTGCAGGCGAGGCTACCGGGATCGCCGGCCTAGCGGGTGGGACCGCGCGGACAAGACGCCGGCCGGAGCAGCCGCGCCGCCGGGTCGTCACAGTGAGAAATACTACAGACACCTTGCGTCGATACGTTACCGCGTGGAACTATTAACCCGTCCCACGCGACGATACCGTCGCGGTGGCATCGGGACACGTAACCCGGCCAACACAGCAATATTGCCGCAAAGCCGTGCTCAGATGCTACGAGATGGCGCGGTACGAACATCTAGTTGTAGCAAGACGATCGAGAGGGAACCATGCACCGGCCGACGACTCCGCCTCGTACGCACCCGGCCGAGCCGAAACCCGGCTCGTTCCGCGCCACGACCGGCGAAGACGCCGACCTGTTCAACCTCGAGCACTACCCGGTGCGCGCGACCTGCCGGCTCTGCGACGAGCCGATCAAGGCGGAAGCGTTCCTCCGCGCCTTCCGGCACGAGGACTGACGGCTACCGCGGACCCCGCCTACAGTCCCGTCTGGTCCGCGACGAAGGCCAGGCAGTCCCCGCTCTGCGCGGCCGTCAGCGACACGGCGCGCTGGCCGTGGCCGACCTGCCCTTCCGCGCGCAGCAGGACAGGCCGATCCGAGGCGGTCGCGTGCTGCAGCGCCGCGCACATCTTGTAGCCGTGCAGCGGGTCGACGCGCGTGTCGTTGCCGAACACGGTGAACAGCACCGCCGGGTACGCGACGCCGTCCCGCACGTGGTGGTAGGGCGAGTAGCCGAGCAGCCAGCCGAGCTCTTCCGGCTTCGCGGCGGAGCCGTACTCCACGTTCCAGGTCTCGCCGATCTTGAACCGCTCGTACCGCACCATGTCGAGCAGCGGCGCCGAGCAGACGGCCGCCGCGAACAGGTCGGGCCGCTGCGTGATCGCCGCCCCGACGAGCAGCCCGCCGTTCGAGCCGCCCCACACCGCGAGCCGCGACCGCGTGGTGATTCCCTCCGCGATCAGGTACTCGGCGGCCGCGTGGAAGTCGTCGAACACGTTCTGCTTGCGGTCGAGCATCCCGGCGCGGTGCCACTCCTCCCCCTCTTCGCTGCCGCCGCGCAGCCCGGCGACCGCGTACACGCCGCCCGCCTCGACCCAGGCGAGGATGTTCGCCGAGTAGCCGGGCGTCTGGCTGATGTCGAACCCCCCGTAGCCGTAGAGAACGCAGGATTTCGCTTCCGAACGGTCCCTGCTGGCTCCGGCGGGCTCAATGATCACCATCCGGACTTGCGTGCCGTCCTTAGAGTGGTACGTCACCTGCGACGCGGTGACCGCGGGGGGACGTTCCGCTGCCCCCGGCGGGGTCGCCCAGGTGTCGACCGTCCCCGTCGCGGCGTCGAAGCGGAGCACCACCGGCGGGGTCGTGTAGTCCGTGTAGCCGAACCACGCCTCGTGCCCGCCTTCCGGCCGCTCCCCGACCCCGCCGACCGTCCCGATTCCCGGCAGCGCAAGCTCGCGCAGGAGTTCCCCCGTGGCCAGGTCGTGCACGGTGACCTCGCTGATGGCGTGCCTGGTCCTGGACACCACGAGCACCGGCCGGGCCAGCTCGGGACCGTCGAGGATCGCGTAGCTGCGCAGCACGGCCGACGGGTCTTCCTTGACCAGGTCACGCCAGCCCTCGGGCCCGGGCGCGGCCGGGTCGGCGACGCAGATCCGGCCGCGGGGCGCGTCAAGGTCGGTGAACACGTAGAGCTTCCCGTCCCGCCCGATCCGCGGCGAGGCCTGCGCGTCCAGCCCGACCATGAGCGGGACGAGGGCCGGGGCCGCCGGGTCGCCCGCGGTCAGGTCCGCGATCCAGACGTCCTCCCGCGGCGCGGTCCCCACCGACGCCGAGATGATGAGCCAGCGTCCGTCCCTGCTGACGCTTGCCCCGTAGTAGGTGGTCTTGTCGCGCCCGGCGCCGAACACCTCCGCGTCCGTCTCCGGCGGTGTCCCCACCACGTGCAGGTAGACGCGCCGGTGGTACTGCGACTCACCCGGCGGGACCGCGTCGGGCGGCAGCCGCCTGGTGTAGTAAAAGGCCTTTCCCCCGGGCAGCCAGGCCACCCCGGAGTACCGGCAGCGGTCGATGGGCCCGTCGACGAGCTCCCCCGTCGCGACGTCCATCACCCGCAGCAGTGACTCCTCGTCCCCGCCGTGCGACAGCTGGTAGGCCAGCAGCCGCCCTTCTTTGTCCGGCGACCAGGCGTCGAGCGTCGTCCGCCGCGTCGGGTCGATCGCGACGGGGTCGATCAGCGCCCGTCCCGTGTCGTCCTGGCCTGCTCCGTCGTCGACGTAGAGGACCGCGTGCTCCTGGTCGGGGTCGCGGCGCATGGCGAACCGAGTCGTCCCGCGCCAGGCCGGCAGGCCCACCGAGCCGACGCGCAACAGCTCGCCCACCCGGGCGGTGAACTCGGCCACGCGGGGCAGGGTGGCTCGGTAGCCGGCCCACAGTTCTTCCTCGGCGGCGAGCCACTGGCGCGTCTCCGGCGAGTCGGGGTCCTCCAGCCAGCGATACGGGTCGGCGACCCGGTAGCCGTGCAAATCCTCGACTAGATCAAGTCGGCGCGCGGCTGGGTAGCCGCCGGGAAATGAAGCCATAACCGCACCTTAACCGGAGCTCGTTACCAGCCATTAACCAAGAATCCACAGATTGCCTTGTACTCTAGAAGCGTTGGCAGAGGCACGTGGCTTCGGTCACGCTGGGACAGACCCGGTCCCGGTGGTGTGAGCGGCGCCTCACAACGGTACCTGCGGAGGTATCACGTGCGTCGCGTGCTGCTGCTCAACGTTACCTACGAGCCACTGACCACCGTCGGTCTCCGGCGGGCCGTCTGCCTAGTCCTCGGGGACAAGGCGGAGATTGTTCATCATGACACCGGCGGGAAGATGCTGCACTCCGCCACCGTCGAAGTAGAGACGCCTTCCGTTATCAGGCTCCGGCGCTACGTGCGCATCCCGCAGCGCAATCGCGTCCCGCTGACCAGGGCGGCGCTGATGCGCAGGGACAACTACCGGTGCGTCTACTGCGGCCGGCACGGCGAGACGATCGACCACGTGATCCCGCGGAGCCGAGGTGGTCAGCACGCCTGGGAGAACACCGTTGCCGCCTGCCAGATGTGCAACCACCGCAAAGCCGACCGCCTGCTATCCGAGCTCGGCTGGACTCTCCCCGTTGCGCCCGCTGTCCCGAAAGGAGCGCACTGGCGCCTCATCGGCGCCCAGTACGACGGCGACCCCCAGTGGGAGGCCTACCTGGGCACGACCGCGGCTTAAAGCCTCCGCGGGTGTCGATGCCGTTCGGCTTCAGATCACCCGGAGCTGCTTCGCGCGGCGTACCGCCTCGCCCCGGTGATTCGCCGCCAGCTTCCGATAGATGCTCCTCAGGTGCGTCTTGACGGTGTTGACCGAGATGTACAGCTCGCCGGCGACTTCCGCAGTTGTCAGCATTCCGGCAAAGAGCTTGAGCACTTCGCACTCCCGCACGCTGAGTTCTTCGACGATCACAAGATCCGCCGAGCCCGGTGCGGATGGATGGCGGCCGCTGGCCGGGTCTGGAGCCAGCACGTGCCTGTATGCCCTGGCTAGCCGCGGGTCACCCCGCAGCACCGGCCGCATCCAGGCAGCTTCCAGGGCGAAGGGAAGCCGGAGTCCTTCCTGCTCGCCGAGCTTGATCGCCTCCAGCAAGGATTGCCTGCCGCACTGGCCATCATCGTTGCCGAAGGCAAGGCGCGCTTGCGTCAGACGCCAGTCCACGCAGCTGGCGACCGGCGTCTTGGCCGTGATCGCGGGACCGATGTCCAACGCGTGGCCGGCCGCCAGCAGGTCCCCCGTATCAAGCCTCGCCTGCGCCAGCGCGGCGGCGGCATCTAGTGACGTCGCGGGGCCAGCCCGCCCAGCGGCCGCGACCGCGGACGGGTGGTCACCCGCCAGCGCGAATGCCCGCGATTCGAGCAGCGTCAGCCGATGATCGAGCCATCCGGGAGGCAACCAGCCCACCCGGGCCCGGGCTGCCACCCTGGACGCGGCGCTGGCGCGCCCCTCGGCCAGGCGGCAGCGCGCGGCCACGAAACAGGCCGCGGCGGCGGCCAGCCGGTCCGGGCGTGCGCGCAGGGCGGTGTCCGCTCGCTTGAGCGCGTTACGCGTTTCACCCGGTTCATTGCGTTCCAGGTGAATGAGAGCGAGCGCGACTTCCGCCGCACCGCCGAGTCCCCCGTCGCCACTGTCGCCACCCTCGCCCGGCGAGCATGTCGTCTCGATGACGTGCCCTGCTGCGTGCAGCCGTCCCCTGAACGCTTCGGCGAGCGCGAGGTGCCCGTGATAGTTCGCGCATTCCGGCCCGTGCTCCGCCGAGGCGGGATGCCCGGCGCCGAGGATCGCGGCCGCCTTGTCAGGTTGCCCGGCCCACAGCAACAGCAACCCTCGTTCCGCCAGCATTCGCACGGCGAGCCGGGGCTGCTGTGCCAGCGTCTCGTCCGACAGTGTCCCGGCATGCTTCTCCAGTTGCCTGACCGAGGCGATGGTGACTTCGATGTCCCCAGTCCGCCACGCCAATTCCAGCCTCAGCATGGCGGCCGCGATCCTGGAGGTGATGTTCTCATCGGCGGGAAGGCCGGCGAGCGAGCCTTCGGCGGCAGCGAGTGCGGTCCAGGCACTCTCATGCCGCACATCCGCGAGCGCGATGCCCGCCGCTACGAGCGCGGGCTCTGGTCCGGTACCGACCAAGGCAGGTGGCATCTCCCGGAGGCAACCGGTGAGCGGATCCTGGTCGGGTGCAGCGATAAGCGTGCCGATCGCCAGGTCATCCACGACGAGCCGGGCGGCCAACAGCCAGTCGCCGGCCGCTGCCGCCTGCCGGACGGCGTCCGGTAGGCGCTGGTGCGACTGATACCACCGAGCAGCGCGCCGGTGCAGGTCCGCTACCTGTCGCGGGTGCTCGAATCTGAGCTTGAGCCGCAGCACCTCCGCGAACAACGCGTGGAATCGGTACCAGCCGCTCCCGACCGGCTCTACGAAGGCATTAGCGTGTGCCAGGGCTTGGAGTGCGTCCCCGGCTCTCTCGTCCCCGGTCATCTCTACGGCCATACTGGCGCTGACCTGGTCAAGGATGCTGGTTTTCAGCAGCAGCTCACGGTAGCGCGCAGGCTGGTTCTTAAGCACCTCCTCTATCAGGTAGTCAGCGATGGCACTGTCCTTCGCGGCGAAGTTCTTCAGGAACTGCTCCGGATCGGGCTCCTCCTGCAGCAAGAGCGCGGCCATTCGCAGCCCAGCCGCCCACCCTTCGTTGAGCTCGGTAAGCCGCTTCAGGGGTTCATCGGGCAGCGCGACGCCGTGCTGATTCAGCAGGAGTTGGGCTTCGTGGACGCTGAACGCCAGTTCGTCCGCGCGGATCTCCGTGAGTTCACCGGCCAGCCGGTACTGGTGCAGCGACAGCGTTGGATCAACCCGGGAGCAGATCACGACGCGCAGACCAGGCCGCGTGTTCCTTATCAGGTACCGCAGGTCCTCATCCAGGCAGCGCTCCGCGATGCGGTGAAGATCGTCGAGCACCAGGGTCACCGGTGGATCTCGTGAAACGAGTTCCAGCGCCAGCCTCAGCAGGAACGCGTGGCCGGCCCTGCCCGTCCGACCGGGCGACGGGAGCGCCCGGCGGAACTCGACGCCCGCGGTACGCAACGCCGCCACGACCGTGGGCCAGAACACTTCCGGCCGACTGTCGTAGCGGTCGAGGGTGACCCACGCGACCGGGTCTTCCGCGACGGCCAGCCACGATGAGACGGCCGTCGTCTTGCCAGCGCCCGGAGGGCCCGTGACGACGGTCAGCGGGCCAGCCGCGATGCGCTCCTCGATCCGTGAACGCCGAATGACCCACTCCTTGCAGGCGGGCGGGGTGATCTTCGTCAGCAGCACGTTGTCCGCGGCGCTCGGCAGACTTTTGGCTAGGGCTGGTGGGGCTGGCATCGTCACCACAGGACTTCCCCCGCATCGATGGGTTGCCCCCTGCTCCCCTGAGCCGGGTAATAGTCACCCGTTAGG
Source organism: uncultured Actinomycetota bacterium (assembly GCA_963767685.1). Lineage (GTDB taxonomy): Bacteria > Actinomycetota > Actinomycetes > Streptosporangiales > Streptosporangiaceae > Trebonia. The sequence continues at coordinate 1,205,584 of CAVYEZ010000018.1, read as the reverse complement.
TGTGGGGCGCCGGGGCCGACCGCACGACATGCTTTCGTTAAGTAAAAAGCCACTTATCAGCTGTCAAGGGAGATCGCCGTGGCATCATCCCGGTACGAGATTCGCATCGCTGGGGTTCTTCCGCCCGAGGCCTTGCTCGATTTCGATCTCACATCGGCCGTAGCACCAGTCGAGACTGTGCTATGCGGCGAGATAGTCGACAGCGCGGCGTTGCAAGGTCTGCTGGCCAGGTTCGACACATTCGGTGTCCACCTGATCGAAGTGCGTCGGCTCCATCAGTGACGGCGCATCGAGTAGAGCGGCACCTGTGACCCGGATCGGAGCTCTACAGTAATCGTCCCATCATGCACAGCCTTCGCCGCTCCCCCGCGGGCAGGCTCATCGTGACCCTCCGGCCGACTGGTCGGTCATGAGATCACTTTGCCTGGACATGACATGACACGCATCACCCGCGCGGGGTGATGCGCGCAGGCGCGCGGCAACTAGCGCTGCCCGGTCCAGCGCGGTCCTTGAGCTCGCCATGCCCTGTGCCAGCAAGCGAGGCGGCTCCGCTCGAACAGCCGACGCTGGAGGCGGACGGCGAGGAAGAATATCAACGCCAGCACAAGCGCCGTCCCCACCTCGGCGATCGGGGTCCATCCAAGCAGTTCGGAGCGCTCGCGGGGCGCTCCGGTCGGTGAGCCTGCACGGCTGACCCAGATGCGGGTGGTGTTGCCCACCACCACTCCCTGGCTGGTCGCAATCAGGCCGCTGCGTGGGTGCCCGTCGGGCGCCGTCCAGCGTCCCTGCACGAAGACGGTATCCAGCTGTCCGGGAATCTCCTCGCCGTGGTTCGGCGCTGCCCGCGGCACGGTCGCCGACACCTGCGACCACGTCGCTTGCGTGCGCAGCGCCCGCAGGCCAGCCGCGCGGGCCAGGTGACCTGCTCCCGCCACCAGAAAGGGCGCGCCGATCAGGAAGGCCATGATCAGCCCGGCCAGCATGCCTGCCTCGACCCGGTCAATGCGCCGCCGCAGCGGATTACGGTCCCATCCGAACATCCTGGACCGGCGTATCCGCTGAATCATCCGGCACCCGCGAGTGAAACGGCAGCCGACGGTTAGGAGTTAACGTCAGCCGACGCGCCGTTCCGCCAGGCGGCCGTGCCGGCCACGGCGGCCGTCCTGGCCTGCGTCCACTTAAGCCTCGCCACCTCGCTTGGCGGCACCTCCATCGCCTGAATCCACCGGCGGGTCGCCGCGAACAGATGCGAGCCGCCGACGGCCAGGCCCACTAGGGCGACCATGGTGCCGACTCCGACCAGCGCGGCGCCCGTCATGAGGGTGCCGGTTCTGAATTCCGGCAAATTCCCGCTTCCTTGCGAATTAGGAGACATGACACTTTCCCGTTCGTTGGACAATGCCCATCACTGTGGCTTTAGCGGCGCGGGTCCGGCATCACCCCGTGGGGGTGGTTGGCCGCCGCGGTCCGGCCGGCACTAGCGGCCCACCCGGCCCCGTGACCGTACGCAGATCACCCGGACGGGGTGGAGCGACCGCGAGCCGTTCCTGAAAGCGTGGGCTTGTAGCGACCGCAATGACTCGATCTTCGTCGGCAACCATCTGCCGAACCGGATGGCCTGAGCGCCGCCGTCACGACTATGAAAAGAGGGCAAATGCCCGACGTACCTATCCAGAGCGCATCGGGGCTGGGCGCGACGAGCACGTTCCCGCCGATCGCCGACTACGCATTCCTGTCGAACTGCGAGCAGAGCTGCCTGGTCGCGCCGGACGGCGCGGTCGAATGGCTGTGCCTGCCGCGCCCCGATGCCCCGAGCGTCTTCGGTGCGCTGCTTGACCGGACCGCGGGCATGTTCCGGTTCAGTCCAGGCAACACGCACGTCCCGCAGCATCGCCGGTACGTGCCGGGGACGATGGTGCTGGAAACAACCTGGCAGACCCCGACGGGGTGGATGGTTGTCCAGGACTTCCTGGCTGTCGGCCGGGTCGCGCACGAGGGACGCCGACCCGACTACCGTCGCGCTCCGGCTGATTTCGGCGCCGTCGGCGCGCTCGTCCGGATCGCGACGTGCATCAGCGGCCGGGTCGAGGCCGTCGTGAACTGCGCGCCGCTCTTCGACTACGGGAAAGTCACCGGCGCCTGGAGCTATTCGGGTGAGGGCTACGACGCGATGACCGTCGTCGCCGCGGAGGGGGACACGCGACTCGACCTGACGGGCAGCATCCCGCTCGGCGTGCTGGGCGCTCGCTGCTACGGCCGCACGACGCTCACCCAGGGGCAGTCGGCGTTCGTCGCCCTGTCGTGGGGGGATTCCCTGGCGCCGGCCAACCAGGCTGAGGCATTCAGCGCGCTGAACACGACGATCGATTACTGGCGCGACTGGCTAAGCACGGCCAAGGTTCCCGACCATCCGTGGAAGCCCTACCTCGACCGCAGCGCCCTGACGCTGAAGGGGCTCAGCTACGCCCCCACCGGTGCCATCATGGCCGCGTCCACGACCTCGCTGCCGGAAACGCCAGGCGGGGCGCGCAACTGGGACTACCGGTTCACCTGGATCAGGGACTCGGCGTTCATGCTCCGGTCGTTGTACCGCCTGGGCTTCGACTGGGAGGCGATCGAGTACTGGGGCTTCGTCCTGGACGCGGTCACCGGTGGAGATCTCAACCGCATACCCGAGCTGCAGATCATGTACGGCATCGGCGGGGAACGCGACTTGACCGAGCACACGCTTGACCACCTGTCCGGTTGGCGCGGGGCGCGCCCGGTCCGGGTCGGCAACGGGGCCTGGAATCAGCAGCAGCACGATGTCTGGGGGATGATTGTCGACGCCCTCGACGTCCAGTTCCACCAGGCGGCCTCCGAGATCGTGCCGGCCGTGTGGGAAGGACTCTCGACCTTCGTGGACGCCGCCGTGGAGCACTGGCGCGAGCCCGACCAGGGCATCTGGGAAGTCCGCGGTGACCCCAAGGACTTCGTGGCGTCGAAGGTGATGTGCTGGGTGGCGGCCGCGCGGGGCGCCGATCTCGCGGAGGCGCGGGGCGCGTCCGACCGGGCCAGCCGCTGGCGGGCCGCGGCCGATGAGATCAAGGCCGAGGTGCTGGACAAGGGCTTGTCCGACCGGGGAGTGTTCCGGCAGCACTACGAGACCGATGATCTCGACGCCTCGCTGCTGCTGCTCCCGATCATGGGATTCCTGCCCCCCGACGACAAGAGCATCATCTCGACCGTGCTGGCCATCGCCGACGAGCTGACGCAGGACGGCCTGGTCTTGCGCTACAAGGTCGAGGGAACCGACACCGGGTTCTCTGGCAAGGAAGGCACCTTCACCATCTGCTCCTTCTGGCTGGTGACCGCGCTGGCCATGATCGGCGAGACCGAGCGCGCGCACGCCCTGTGCCAGAAGCTGCTGTCATTCGCCGGACCGCTGATGCTTTACGCGGAAGAGATCGACGCCACGACCGGCCAGCACCTCGGCAATTTCCCGCAAGCGTTCACGCACCTGGCGCTGATCGAGGCCGTATCTCTGCTCATCGAGACCGATCCGACGGGCAACGTCGGCCCTTCCTACAATCCGCCCCCCGCCATATAAGGGTCGAGATCGGAGGAGGTGCCGAATATGCCGTTGCACGAGCGGGACACTGTGCGGGAGCAGCTAGACGAGTGCGTGTTCGTCGGGCACGACATGACCAGGGAGGTGCCCAAGTACCGGTTCCCTGCCCAGGAGTCGCCGGCGCGCGAGGCATACCAGGTGGTCGCGGACGAGCTGATGCTTGACGGCAATGCGCGGCAGAACCTGGCCACGTTCTGCCAGACGTGGGCGGAGCCGGAGCTGCTCGCGCTGATGGCGCTGTCGGTCCACAAGAACTTGATCGACAAGGACGAGTACCCGCAGTCCGCCGAGATTGAGGCGCGCTGCGTGCACATGCTGGCCGACCTGTGGAATGCGCCTGACGCGGGCAACGCGGTGGGCGCCTCGGCCATCGGGTCCTCGGAGGCCTGCATGCTGGCCGGCATGGCGGCCAAGTGGCGGTGGCGGGCCAAACGGCAGGCCGAGGGCAGGCCTACGGGCCGGCCGAACATGGTGTGCGGGCCGGTCCAGGTGGTGTGGCACAAGTTCGCCAGGTACTGGGACATCGAGATGCGAGAGGTCCCGATGTCGCATGGCCACTACATGATGGACCCCGCTTCGATGGTGGAGCGGGTGGACGAGAACACGATCATGGTGGTCCCCACGCTCGGGGTCACCTACACCGGCGCTTATGAGCACGTGGAGGCGATGGCCGCCGCCCTGGACCAGCTGGAGGCCGATACCGGCCTGGACGTCGGCATTCACGTGGACGGGGCCAGCGGCGCGTTCCTCGCACCGTTCTGCGCGCCGGAGGTCGCTTTCGACTTCCGGCTACCCCGGGTCAAGTCGATCAGCGCCTCCGGGCACAAGTTCGGGCTGGCTCCGCTTGGCGTCGGATGGATCCTGTGGCGGGACCGCGCGGAGCTCCCCGAGGAGCTGATTTTCCACGTCAACTACCTGGGCGGCGACATGCCGGTCTTCCAGATCAACTTCTCCCGCCCGGCCGGGCAGATCATCGCCCAGTACTACAACTTCCTGCGCCTCGGCCACGAGGGCTACCGCAGCATCCATCAGGCGTCCTACGACACCGGCCAGTACCTGGCGGCCGAGATCGTCAAACTGGGCCCGTTCGAGCTGCTGTGTGACAGCGACCCGGTCACCGGGATCCCGTCCGTCACCTGGCGGATCCGGGAGGGCGAAGACCCCGGTTACACGCTGTTCGACCTGGCTGACCGACTCCGCGCCCGCGGCTGGCAGGTGCCTGCCTACACCCTGACAGGAACGGCGTCCGACATTGCCGTGCAGCGCATCCTGGTCCGCCTTGGCGTGAGCCGGGACATGGCCTCGCTGCTGTTGGCCGACTTCCGCGATGCCATAGCCCACTTCTCCCGGCACCCGGTCACCGTGCCCATGACCAAAGAGGAATCAGGTGGGTTCAGCCACCTGTAGCTGTGTCCCTGCCGCTAGCCGTGTCCCTGCCGCACACCGGAGGCTGGCGTGTCGCGACGAACGGGCCGAGAGCGGACTGCCCGGAGAACAGTACCTCGGAGGAGCCTTTCCCGGTTCCGGCGGCAAAAGCGATGGCCAAGCCCGCGACGGCCAGGCCCACCAGCGGGGTGATCAGCACCATCCGCCGCTCGACATGAGACCGCAGGAACAAGCCAAGCCAGCGGATCGCGAGCCCGAGGGGAACGGCCAGGGCCCAGCCAAACTCCCCGAACGTAGGCGCCCCGACGTGCGGCAGGCCGGGGATCGCCAGCGAGAACGTGCCGCGCCTGGCACGTCACCCGCATCGGATGATCCGAGCCGACGTTGTCAGCCGCTCGCGAGGCCGGCGATGCCGTTGATCGCCACGATCAGGCCGGCCACAAGCAGAACGGCGATGAGTATCTTGTTGCCGTTCGCGCGCAGCCAGCCGTTGAAAGCCGTCAGGTAGCGCGTCGTCACGCCGGGCGCGAAAATGTGCACAAGCAGGGGCAGCCACACGAGGATCGCGTTGATCACGACGACGACGATGATGGCCGCCGTGGTGAGCTCGATGCTGGCATTGGCCGTGGCGACCACCTGGACCGCGGCGATGAACGTGATACCCGGCGCGAACAGGAGCAGTCCGACGGCAAACGCGCTGCCGGGGGCGGGGTTGGCGATCATCCTGGAGACGAGCCCCTGCTTGGGGTTGTCGGGATCGGGCGGCTTCGGTTTCCGCCGGGCGAGGGCGGCGCCCGCCGCGAGCATCAGCAGGCCGAGGCCGAGCCGCAGGCCATAGCGAGGCGTGCGCTGAGTGTGGTGCTGCAGGCCGGTGTTGCGCAGAATCGCGATTACCGCTAGGCCCATCACCAGGCTCATGATGATCGCGCCAGCGAGGTAGGCCGCGCCGACCAGCCGGGGCCTGGCGGAGCCGAGATAGACGGCGGACACCAACAGGGTGGTCGGGGAAAGCGCGGCCAGCAGCGCCAGCCCGGCCGCCTGCAGGATCACGGGCTGCCCGCCATGCTCGGCTGAGCGGCCCAGACCCCCAGCACCGAGATCGGAGCGAGCACGCGGCCACGGAAGATGAGCAGGACTGCCACCGGAGCCCACCAGCCAATGCCGCGCCGGCCGACCGGCGCCGCCTGCCGGGCACGCAGCTCATCTAGCTCAGCGCGCAGGCGTTCGATTTCTATTCGCTCGTCCTGGCCAGGACCCGGGTCTTCGGCTGCGGGACCCGCCGCGTGGTCTACGTCAGACAACGGATACCTCCAGGCTGGCACGCTCCGGATTCGGCTGCCAACCACGGCACCACGCCGGCACTTGATCGCTAGGTTCGTTCACCATCGCGCACGGGGGGCATGCCGGGCTTCACCCCGCCCGGGTGAGTTATTCGCGGCCAGGTGGCCGGATCATCGGCGGTATGAATCGCGGGCCGGTTGATCCACGGCTGCTGCGCTACGCCCAGGCCGCCCGCGGTCATCTGGTCGTCACCGTGGCCCTCGGACTGGCTGCGACCGCGACACGGGGCCGCGATCTCCGGCGGAGAACGACAGCGGCTCGCCCCGACCAGGGCCCTGCTCGCCGATCCGGCCGTGCTGGTCCTCGACGAGCCGACCGCGCACCTGGACCCAGAAACACGCGCCGCACTGACCGCCGACCTGCTCACGCTCACCGCCGGCCGCGCCACGCTGCTCATCACCCACGAGATGGAGGGCCTTGACCAGGTCGACGAGATCGTTGTGCTGGACCACGGGAAGGTCATCGAGCGCGGCACGCACGCGGAGCTAATGCGGGCAGGCGGCCGCTATCGACAGCTTCAGGACACGCCGTCGTTCTGGCCCGGGTTAGCCTGCCGGGCACCTGACGGGCCGGTTGCCGCAACGTGATGATGCTCAGCGCCGCGTCACCCGCAGCTGTTCTCACCTGTTCGGGGTGACGTCAGCTGGCCCGTGGCCGCGATCTGATGAGCACATCAATCGGATAGCCCGGCAGAGGAGCTGACATGGCGACCAACGAGGTGGACGCGCTGGTGATCTTCGGCGCGACCGGTGACCTGGCGAAGATTGAGACCTTCCCGGCGCTGGTGGGGCTAGTCAAGCGCGGGGTGCTCAACGTGCCGGTCATCGGGGTGGCGAAGAGCGGCTGGGGGCTGGAGCAGTTCCGCGACTACGCGGTGGCGTCGCTGCGGCTGAACAACATGGACCCGGACAGCGACGCGGCGCGGAAGATGCTCGGGCTGCTGCGCTACGTCGACGGGGACCTCGGCGACGATGCAACCTACAAGGCGATGTCGGACGCCATCGGCGCGGGCACCCAGGTCTTGTTCTACCTGGAAGTGCCGCCGCCGTTGTTCGGGCGGATCGCGCAGGGAATCGCCCGGGCCGGCCGCGCCAAGGATGCGCGGGTAATGGTGGAGAAGCCGTTCGGCACCGACCTGGCCAGTTCGCAGCAGCTCAACGACATAATGCACGAGTATTTCCCGGAACAGGCCATTTTCCGGGTCGATGACTGGCTCGCCTTTGACCCGGTGGAGAACGTGCTGTTCGTCCGGTTCGCGAACTCGGTGATTGAGCCGCTGCTCAACCGGACCTACGTGGAGAGCATCCAGATCACGATGGCCGAAGCGTTCGACGTGGCCGACCGCGGCAGATTCTACGACCGTACGGGTGCGATCAGGGACGTGGTCCAGAACCACATGCTCCAGGTGCTGGCCACCGTGCTAGCCGAACCGCCGGGCAAGCCAGGCCTGGCCGACTGGCGGGATGCCAAGTCCCGGGTGATATCCGCGCTGCGGCCACTGACACCCGAAGACACCGTCCGGGGCCAGTACGAGGGCTATCGCGACGTGGACGGCGTCGACCCGAAGTCGACGACGGAGACCTATGTGGCGGTCCGCCTCGCCGCTGACACCTGGCGCTGGGAGGGCGTGCCGATCCTCATCCGCGCTGCCAAGACCATGCCGGTCACCGCCACCGAGGTCGAGATCCGCTTCAAGCGGCCACCGCACGACGTATTCGGAATCGATCCGTTCGCAGTCCGCGACTCGCTGCGGTTCCGGATCTGGCCAGAAACCGCGGTCGGCCTGACCTTGGCAGGCAAGAAGCCGGGCGCCGGGATGGAGCCGCTGGTCGAGGACCTGACGTTCTCGGGGCAGGCCGGCTCGGACATGCGTCCCTACGACCGTCTCATCGGCGCCGCCCTGGACGGCGATCGGTGGCTTTTCGCCCGCCAGGACACCGTCGAGGCCGCCTGGCAGGTGGTTGACCCGGTGCTCGGCGACGTCACTCCCGTGCATCCCTACGCCAGGGGCAGCTGGGGCCCGAAGGAGGCCGACCGGCTCCTGCCGGAGCGGGACAACTGGCACGACCCGGCAGGGTGAGCGACGGACGGGAGCGTGCCATGACAGAGGAAAACGACCAGCGTCGCGTGGTGATCGTGGGCGGCGGCTTCGCCGGCCTGTTCGCGGTCCGCGGGCTCAGGGACAGCGCCTCGGTAACGCTGATCGACAGGGCTGGGCATCACCTGTTCCAGCCACTGCTCTACCAGTGCTCTACCGGCATCCTGTCCGAGGGAAAGATCGCCGCACCGCTGCGCGATCTGCTCAAGAAGCACAAGAATGTCAACTGCGTCCTAGCCGAGGTGTTCGACTTTGACGTCGAAGGCCGCCGGGTCCTGGCCAGGCGGGTCGGCGGCGACCTCATCGAGTTCGGCTACGACGACCTCATCGTCGCCGGCGGCGTACGGCAATCCTACTTCGGCCATCCCGAGTTCGCCCGCTGGGCACCCGGCATGAAGACGATCTCCGATGCGCTCGCGATCCGGCGCCGGGTATACGGCGCGTTCGAGATGGCGAACACGACCACCGACCCGGAAGAACGCCGTACCTATCTCACCTTCGTCCTTGTCGGCGCCGGCCCGACCGGCGTGGAACTGGCGGGGCAGATCCGGGAGGTCGCTACCAAGACCCTCCGTGCCGAGTTCCGTGACATCCGACCAGAGGATGCCCGGGTACTGCTCTTCGACGGGGGCAGCGCGCCGCTGGCGGTGTTCGGCCCAAAACTGTCGCAGAAGGCGTCCAAAACCCTGGACGCGCTGGGCGTCGAGCAGCACATGGGCTCGATCGTCACCCATGTCGACGAGGGATATGTGCTTGTCCGCGACCACGCCGGCCAGGAGACCCGCTACGACGCCGCCACCGTCTTGTGGACCGCCGGGGTCGAGGCCCCGCCCATGGCGGCGGCCCTCGCGGCGGCCACCGGCGCCAAGCAGGACAGGGCCGGGCGCATCCAGGTCGAAAAGAACCTCACCATCCCCGACCATCCGGAGATTTCCGTCCTCGGTGACATGATGAGCCTGGACAAACTCCCCGGGGTCGCCGAGGTAGCGATGCAGACCGGGCTCTACGCGGGGCACCGCGTCCGGCGCCGGGCCTCGGGAAATATGGCAGAGAAACCGTTCCGCTATCACGACCTCGGCTCAGCCGCCTACATCTCCCGCGGCAAGGCCGTCGTGTCAGCCGGACCGCTCCAGGTTGGCGGATTCATCGGCTGGTGGATCTGGCTGTTCATCCACATCGCCTTCCTGACCGGATACCGGAACCGCCTCGGCGCCGTGCTCACCTGGTGGCTGGCCTTCACCCGCGATGTCCGCCGCGAGCGGACCTTCACCACCCAGCAAATCGCGACACTGCTGGACGTCTATACGTCCGCGCTGGGCCCCGTGATCCCCGCTCAGCCTGCCGCGCCAGCGGAACCGGGGCCGGATGAGCCCCGGGCCGTGGTCCAGGAAACGGCAACGGGTACAACGCCTCCGGCACCGTAGACCCATCCCCCTAGGGTGAGGCAGACGGTTGTCCTTGCCGGCCATCGTTGGAGGTCAATGACGAGAAAGGAGCCGGAAAATGAGCGCTCTCAAGATGGTTGAGGCTTCCTCACGGCCGCAGGCGCGGGCTCACCTGGATATCAATACGGAGCATCCGACGCCCGCCGAGCGTGCGGCCCTGGGCGCGCAGGCCCGGGCTGAGGTGCCACGGGAATCACACGCGGACTTTAAAGTGCCCGCGAGCCTGCCCGACCCGATCACCCTGCTCGAGGAGCAGGCAACGGCGCGCGTGCCGGAACTGGTGCCGATCCGGTGGGGCCGGATGATGGTCTCGCCGTTCACTTACTATCGCGGGGCGGCGCTGCCCATGGCGAGCGACCTGGCCACTACCCCGGTGTCCGGCCTGACCGTCCAGGCTTGCGGGGACGCGCACCTGTCGAACTTTGGCATCTTCGGGTCGGCCGAACGCAACCTGGTCTTCGACGTGAATGACTTCGACGAGACGCTGCCTGGCCCGTGGGAGTGGGACGTCAAGCGGCTCGCCGCCAGCATGGAGGTCGCCGCGCGGTCGAACGGGTTCAGCGGCAAGCAGCGCCGCAAGATCGTCGCGAGCACCGTGGCCAGCTACCGGGCGGCCATGCGCGACTTTGCCGGGATGTCGGAGCTGGACATCTGGTACGCGCACGCGGACATCGACCAGCTACGCGCCCGGTTCAAGTCCAAGCTGGATGCCAGGCAGCGCAAGCTCGTCGCCAAGGGCGCGTCCAAGGCCCGCACCCGGGACAGCATGCAGGAACTGGCCAAGCTCACCACCACGGTGGACGGGCAGGTGCGGATCATGGCTGACCCACCGCTCCTGGTGCCCATCGAGGATCTGCTATCCGATCGGTCGCAGCGCACCGCGCTCAAGTCGGAGCTACAGAGCATCATGAGCAAGTACCGGCGGACCCTGGAGACCGACCGGCGGCACCTGATCGAGCAGTATGAGTTCGTTCACCTAGCCAGGAAGGTCGTCGGCGTCGGCAGCGTGGGGACGCGGTGCTGGATCGCGCTGATGCTCGGGCGCGATGGGTCTGATCCGCTGTTCCTCCAGGTCAAGGAGGCCGAGGAGTCGGTACTCAGCCGGTACCTCGGCGCCAGTGAGTTCACCAACATGGGCCAGCGGGTGGTAGCGGGCCAGCGGCTGATGCAGGCATCGAGTGACATCTTCCTTGGCTGGCACCGGGTCCCGGCCGGCCTCGACGGGAAGCAACGTGACTTCTACGTCCGCCAACTGCGGGACTGGAAGTTCTCCATCGACATCGACGCCATGGTGCCTGGTGGCATGCGCCTGTACGGCAACCTGTGCGGCTGGACCCTAGCGCGCGCCCACGCCAGGTCCGGTGACGCCATCGCCATCGCCGCTTACCTGGGCGGCTCGGACGTCTTCGACCAGGCCATCACGCAATTCGCCGACGCCTACGCGGACCAGAACGAGCGTGACCACGACGCGGTCCTCCAAGCCGTCAAGTCCGGGCGAATCGTCGCTGAGCAAGGCCTGTGACATCGGTGCCAGCGGGGCAGGATAAGTCGGCCGCGCCCGGCACCGGTAGAGATCAGTGGGGAGCGGGCCGGTGGTACTCAACCTGGTCAGCGGGCCGGAGGCGCCTTGCCGCGGCCGGGGCGGACTATGGCTTGCTCGTAGGCGTAGACGGCTATTTGGACTCGGTCTCTCAGGGCTAGCTTGGCGAGGATGCGGGCGATGTGGCTTTTTACCGTGGCCTCGCTTAGGTAGAGGGTGGCGGCGATCTCGGCGTTGGACTGGCCCTGGGCCACGAGGCGCACGACGCCCAGCTCGCGGTCGCTGAGGCGGGCGGCGGCGGCCGCGGCGGGGGCGCCGGGGGCCGGGCCGCGGCAGAAGTCCTCGATCAGCCGCTTGGTGATGGCCGGGGCGAGGAGGGTCTCGCCCGCGGACACCGCGCGCACGGCGCCGGAGAGTTGCTCGCGGCTGGCGTCCTTGAGCAGGAAGCCGCTCGCGCCCGCCTTGAGCGCGTGGTAGACGTACTCGTCCAGGTCGAACGTGGTCAGCACCAGGATCCGGGCCCGCGACCCGGCTGCGACGAGCCTGCTGGTCGCCTCGATGCCGTTCATCTGGGGCATGCGGACGTCCATCAAGATCACGTCGGGGTCGAGGAGCCGCGCCTGGGCCAGCGCCTGGCCGCCGTCGGCGGCCTCCCCGGTGACCGCTAGGTCCGGCTCGGCTTCCAGCAGCATCCGCAGGCCCTCACGGACGAGGTCCTGGTCGTCGACGATCAGGACGCTGATCACGACGGCCGGCCCGGCACCAGGCCGCCTTCAAGCGGCAGGCGGGCGCGCACGGCGAAGCCGCCGCCCGGCCGCGGCCCGGCGGCCAGTTCACCGCCGAAGGCCGCGGCCCGCTCCCGCATCCCGGCCAGCCCGTGCCCGGCGGCCGGGGTCGGACGACTGGTTTGCCCGATTCCGTTGTCGGTGACCTCGATCGTGACGGCTTCCCCGGTACAGCCGATCGTCACGTCGGCGCGGGCCGGGCCCGCGTGTTTGAGCACGTTGGTCAGCGCCTCCTGGACGATGCGGTAGACCGACACGTCCACGGTCGCGGGCGGCGCGGCGCGCTCGCCGCTGATGACCAGGTTCACCGGCAGGCCGGCCGCCCGGACGCTGGCGGCCAGCGCGTCCAGGTCGCCGATGCCCGGCTGGGGGGCGAACCCGGTCTCCTCGTCCGGGTCGCGCAGGACCCCAAGCACGCGGCGGGTCTCGGCCAGCGCCTGCCGGGCGCTGTTCTCGATCTTCTCCAGGGTCGCCCCGGCCGGCCTTCCGGACGCCCGGGCGCCGCCTGCCTGCAGCACGATCACGCTCAGGTGGTGGGCGATGATGTCGTGCAGTTCCCTGGCGATCCGGGTCCGCTCGGCCGCCGCGGCCTGCTCGGCCTGGCGCTGCAGCGCCGCGCTCCGCATGGCCAGCGCGGCGGCCCGCCTGCGAGCGTGGACGAGCACGCCAGCCAGTCCGAAGGCCACGAGCTGCAGGAACGCCAAGTCGACGGCCGACTTGCCGCCGGCCTCACCCTGTGAGAAGGCCAGCGCCAGCTCGCCCCGGTGGCTGAGCACGATCACGACCGGGGCGGCGAGGGCCAGGCCGGCGACCGCGCGGCGCAGGCTGGCGTGCGCGCCCAGCGAGTAGGCGGCGGCGAACAACACGAACAGCCACGCCAGGCCCCGCAGCAAGTTGTCGGCGAGCAGGGACAACAGCCCTATGCCTGCCCAGATCGTCAGCCACGTCAGCAGCGGCGCGCGGCGGCGCAGCAGCAGCGGCCCGCCAAGCAGCAGCGGCAGCAGCGCCAGCAGCCACGCCGGCCCGGCGATCGCCTCGCTGCCGATCAGGCGGGGCGAGCCCCACGCGGCGACGGCGATCAGCCCGGCCCCGGCGATCCCCAGCCCGGCGTCGACGATGATCCCCGGATCACCGTTCACGACACGCCGTACTGCCTGCATGCCCTCGAAGGTAGCGCCTGGCCAGGCGCTGCGCATCATCCCTGAGGCGGCCTGGTTTCACTCTCGCGGATGAACTGGTTCGTCCCCGTGGCCGCAGACAGCCGGGTCCCGATCCGGGGACAGTGGGCGGCGGACACACCCGACTTTTCCCCGCGAGTCGAACGGCGCGAGCGCCCGGAGGCGAGCGGGGAACACTGATGGGAGGAGACGGATGAACGTCGTCGAGGCCACCGGCCTGGGCAAGCGCTACGGGCGTACCTGGGCGCTGCGCGAGTGCACGCTGGAGATTCCCGCCGGCCGCGTGACCGCGCTGGTCGGGCCGAACGGGGCGGGCAAGACCACGCTGCTGAACCTGGCGGTGGGCCTGACCGCGCCGTCGGCGGGCGCGGTCACCGTGCTTGGCGGCCGCCGGGCGGGGTCGCCGGCCGCGCTCGACGGGATCGCGTTCGTCGCCCAAGACACGCCGCTCTACAAGCACTTGTCGGTCGCGGACATGATCTACGTGACCCGCCAGCTGAACCGGCGCTTCGACCAGCCCTACGCCCGCGCCCGGCTGGCGGAGCTCGGCATCCCGCCGAAACGGAAGGCGGGCAAGCTGTCCGGGGGCCAGCAGGCGCAGCTGGCGCTGACGCTAGCGCTGGCCCGCCGCCCCCGGCTGCTGGTGCTGGATGAGCCGGTGGCGATGCTCGACCCGGTCGCCCGGCACGACTTCATGGCCACAGTGCTGGCGGCGGCGTCCGACGACGGGGTGTCGGTGCTGCTGTCCTCGCACGTGCTCACCGAGCTGGAGCGGGTCGCCGGCTACCTCATCTTGCTGTCCCGGGGCCAGGTGCGGGTGGCCGGGGAGATCGGTGACCTGCTGGCCACCCACGGCCAGGCCAGCCTGGAAGAACTCGCCATGGCCTACCTGCGCGAGACCACGCCGGAGGTGACGCGATGACCGCGCTGCGGGTGCCCGCCCGGCCAGACGAGGACGGCACCCGGCTGAGGCGGGTGCCGTGGCGGCGGATGGCCGGGGTGACCTGGCGGCAGCACCGGTTCGCCTTGGCCGGCGTGGCCGTGCTGCTTGGCGCGCTGGCGGTGTGGCTGTGGATCATCGGCACATCGCTGCACCGGGCCTACGCGACTGCGGTCGCCTGCCATCCGGCAAGCTCGGGTGCCTGCCAAGGCCTGGTCAACGCTTTCGACGGCATGAACAACCATATGGTGAGTTCGGCCAGCCCAGGGGGGGTCTTCCTGCAGGTAGTGCCCGTGCTGATCGGGGCGTTCGCTGGGGCGCCGGTGCTGGCCCGGGAGGTGGAGACCGGCACCTTCCGGTATGCCTGGACGCAGGGCTTCGGCCGGTGGCGCTGGGCGCTGGCCAAGCTGGTGCTGCTCGCGGTCGTGCTGGCCGCCGCGACCGGCGCGGTCGGCGTGCTGGTGTCCTGGTATTACCAGCCGTACTTCGCCGCGGGCAACCAGTCCCTGGGCCTTTCCGAGATACCTCCGTTCGCTACGCTGTTCAGCCTGCGCGGGGTCGCGTTCCCCGCCTGGACACTGGCCGCCTTCGTGATCGGTGCCCTGGCTGGCATGCTCATCCGCCGGGTGGTCCCCGCGATCGTCGCCACCCTGGCCGTCTACGCCGGGCTCGCCGTCGCGGCCGGGGGATTCTTGCGCGAGCACTACCTGACCCCGCTGGTCACCACTAGCCCGAACGTGCCCGGCACTGCGTGGGTCATCAGCCAGTGGTGGACCAAGGACGGCAGGTTCGCCTTCGCCCCCAATCCCCCCCTCAGCCTCCTCAACCAGTTCTGCTCTGCCCCTCCAACGGGGAAGGGCGGCAAACCTTCATTTGGAACATTCGCGCAGTGCCTCGCCCCGCAGGGCTACACGCAGTGGACCAGCTACCAGCCGGCCAGCCGCTTCTGGCCGTTCCAGTGGATCGAGGGCGGCTGGCTGCTCGCCCTGTCCGTGCTGCTCGTCGCCGTCGCCGTCTGGCTCGTCCAGCATCGGGCCGCCTGATGCGCGCGACCACGCCGGAGGTGACGCGATGACCGCGCTGACCAGGTCCGCCCGCCCGGACGAGGACGACACCAGCCTGCGGCCGGTACCGTGGCACCGAATGGCCGGGGTCGCCTGGCGGCAGCACCGGACCGCGCTGGCCGCCGTGGCCGTGCTGCTTGGCGGGCTGGCGGTCTGGCTGTGGATCGCCGGCACGTCGGTGCACCACGACTACGCCGCCGTGACCGCCTGCCGGCCGGCCAGCTCGCCCGACTGCCAGGACCTGGCCGCCGCGTTCAACGGCACGTGGGACAACATGTCGATACCGGCCGTCCTCTTGCAGGTGCTGCCCGCGCTGATCGGGGCGTTCGTCGGGGCGCCGGTGCTTGGCCGGGAGCTGGAGACCGGCACGTTCCGGTTCGCCTGGACCCAGGGCTTCGGCCGCTGGCGCTGGGCGCTGGCCAAGCTGGTGCCGCTGGCGCTCCTGCTGGCGGCCGCGACCTGCGCGTTCGGCTTCCTGGTGTCCTGGTGCTACCAGCCGTTTTCCGCCTCCGGCAACCAGGACCTCGGGATTTACGGTAACTCCCCGCTCGTAACCGTGCCCACCCTGCGGGCGGTCACGTTCCCCGCCTGGACGGTGGCCGCCTTTGCGATCGGTGTCCTGGCCGGGATGCTCATCCGCCGGGTCGTCCCCGCGATCGTCGCCACCCTGGCCGTCTACGCCGGGCTCGCCGTCGCGGCCGCGGCGCTGCTGCGCGCGCACTACCTGGCACCGCTGGTCACCAGCGACCAGAATGTGCCCGGCACCGCGTGGACCGTCAGCCAGTGGTGGACCAAGGACGGCCGGTTCGCCTTCGCCGGCAATCCCCCCGACAGCCTCCTCAACCAGTGCGTCTTCCCGCAAACGGGCTCCGCGGGCAAGGGCGGTGGCGGTGGCGCCCCTTCCTCGGTGAACCCGTTCGCGCAGTGCCTCGCGCCGCACGGCTACGCGCAGTGGACCAGCTACCAGCCGGCCAGCCGCTTCTGGCCGTTCCAGTGGATCGAGGGCGGCTGGCTGCTCGCCCTGTCGGTGCTGCTCGTCGCCGTGGCCATCTGGCTGGTCCAGCGCCGCGCCGCCTGAGACCAGCGTCGCGGGGCCGGCCTTGACGGTCCTAGGCGGCGTGCGGGACGCCGGTCACGTCGTAGAGGTGGTGGACCGGGTCGTGCACGAAGTAGCGGCCGAACGTCTCAACGGTAAAGACGGCGCCGTCGCCGCGGCGGCCCGGGCGGTCCCACTGGGCGCCGGCGACGGTGCCGAACCGGGCGGCGATCGCCCCGGCCGCCGCGGCGAGCTCGTCTGCCACCGTGGCGGGGTCCTGGGTGTCGTAGCGGTCGGCGACCGCGGTCTCGTCCTGGTCCCAGTTCGGGTAAAGCGGGTCGTCCTCGGTCAGCATCAGGCCCAGCCGGTAGTCGTACAGCTTCAGCACGTCGCGCACGTGGCAGCCGTACTCGAGCGGTGACCACTTGTCCGGCCGGGGACGGCGTACCGCGTCCTGCGCGGCGAGCGGCGCCCGCCAGGCGGCCGCGTTCGCCAGGATCAGCGCCGGGATGTCCGCCCGCGCGAATGAGCTCGTGTCCAGGCCGCACTCCGGGCATGGCTGCCGCAGCACCCACGTCCAGTCCTTCGCATCGGGAACGATCGTCATGATCATGAAGCTAGCGGCCGCGGGGATGTCCGGTCACCCGCCGGCCGGTGACGGTCTCTTATCCGCCGACAACTCTTTCTTATCCCGGTGCTTGCTCATCCCCGGCTTGTCGCCGGCCCCGAAGTCGCGGAACTCCCGAGTCACCTGCGGCCGTTCGGGATAATCGGGATCCCTGTCCACATCTGAAAGAGCAACTTCGGAAGAAACGTTTCACAGTGCCTTGACGGGGCGACTGCCACCGACAAAGGAAGGATGCGGACCGCTTGCGGCGGTCCGCATCCTCTTGTCTTGTCGTCTTGTTGCTTTGGCGCGCCTTGACCGATCCGCGTTTGGCCTACCCGCGGGTGAGCTTGCGGTAGGTGACCCGGTGCGGGCGGGCGGCCTCGGCGCCGAGGCGCTCGATCTTGTTCTTCTCGTAGGCCTCGAAGTTGCCCTCGAACCAGAACCAGTTCGCGCCGCCCTCCCAGGCCAGGATGTGCGTCGCGATCCGGTCGAGGAACCAGCGGTCGTGGGACGTGATCACGGCGCAGCCGGGGAACTCGAGCAGCGCGTTCTCCAGGCTGCCCAGGGTCTCGACGTCGAGGTCGTTGGTCGGCTCGTCGAGCAGCAGCAGGTTGCCGCCCTGCTTGAGGGTGAGCGCGAGGTTCATCCGGTTGCGCTCGCCGCCGGACATGACGCCGGCCGGCTTCTGCTGGTCGGAACCCTTGAAACCGAACGCCGCGACGTAGGCCCGGCTCGGGAACTCCACGTTGCCGACGCGGATGAACGTCTCGCCGTCGGAGATCGCCTGCCAGACGTTCTTGTCCGGGTCGATGCGGGCGCGGTTCTGGTCGGAGTACGAGATCTTCACCGTGTCACCGACGCGGATCGTGCCGCCGTCCGGCTTTTCCTCGCCCACGATCATCTTGAACAGCGTGGTCTTGCCGACGCCGTTCGGGCCGATGACGCCGACGATGCCGTTGCGCGGCAGGGAGAAGGACAGGTCGTCGTAGAGCACGCGGTCGTCGAAGCCCTTGACCAGGTGCTCGACCTCGACCACCGAGTTGCCGAGCCGCGGGCCCGGCGGGATCTGGATCTCCTCGAAGTCGAGCTTGCGGTTCTTGTCCGCCTCGGCGGCCATCTCCTCGTACCGCTCCAGCCGCGCCCTCGACTTGGTCTGGCGGGCGCGGGCGCTTGACCTGACCCATTCCAGCTCGTCGTCGAGGCGCTTGCGCATCTTGGCGTCCTTGGCCCCTTCGACCTTGAGGCGGGACGCCTTCGTCTCCAGGTAGGTGGAGTAATTCCCCTCATAGGGGTAGGCGTGGCCGCGGTCGAGCTCAAGGATCCACTGGGCCACGTTCTCCATGAAGTACCGGTCGTGGGTGACCGCGATGACCGTGCCCGCGTACTTCTCCAGGTACTGCTCGAGCCACAGGACGCTTTCCGCGTCGAGATGGTTCGTGGGCTCGTCGAGCAGCAGCAGGTCGGGCTGCTGCAAGAGCAGCTTGCACAGGGCGACCCGCCTGCGTTCTCCCCCGGAGAGGGTCTTCACGTCGGCATCCGGGGGCGGGCACCTGAGGGCGTCCATCGCCTGCTCGAGCTGGCTGTCGAGGTCCCAGGCGTCCTTGTGCTCAATCTGCTCGGTGAGCTTGCTCATCTGCTCCATGAGCTCGTCCGAGTAGTCGGTCGCCATCTTCTCGGCGATCTCGTTGTACTCGTCAAGGAGCCTCTTGGTTTCCGCGACGCCCTCTTCAACGTTGCCGAGGACGGTCTTGTCCTCGTTGAGCTTGGGCTCCTGGGCGAGGATGCCGACGGTGAACCCGGGCATAAGGCGGGCCTCGCCGTTGGAGACCTGCTCCATCCCGGCCATGATCTTCAGCAGGGTCGACTTGCCGGTGCCGTTCGGGCCCACGACACCGATCTTCGCCCCCGGCAGAAAGCTCAGCGTGACATTGTCGAGGACGACCTTGTCCCCGTGCGCCTTGCGGACGGCGCGCAGGCTATAGATAAATTCCGGCATTTGTCCTATTCCTACCTGTTGTCGCAGGTCATCGCCTGCGGCCCGCGTCTAAGTCAGTGCAAAGTCAGGGAAGGCTGCGGGTCATGGCCCTGGCCGTCCACCGCACGGGCACCATCTTGTGCGACCGCAGTAACCATAAGCCCGACTCCAACAAGCGCTGCGCCTCTGCCACCCGTCAGCATACGTGCGGCAACCCCGAGCGCTGTGCGCATGCCTCGGCCCTGCGCTACTGGGATCAACAAGCAGATTGGGAAATCATTCCGCGGCTAGCCGAGGACCAGCGCGGCCTGGTCCGGTCCTGGCCGTACCACCGTCACGGCCGGGCGGGCGGCACCGGGACTCCAGGACGCCAGCTGCGTCTTCGTCGTGAAGTTGAACTCGGCGACCAGGCGGTCGCCGCTGGTCGGCCAGCCGAAGCCGACGAGGGCGTCGCTGCTGACCCAGGTTCCCGGCACTAGCGTCAGCTGGCCGGTGGTCGTGGACGCGACCTCCAGTTGCATGGCCAGGTCGCCGCCGTCGCCGGTGTTGCCGAAGCTCATCTGGAGCGCGAGGAGGCTCCCGTCGGGACTGAACGCGCCGCTCACCGCCGAGTTCCCGGGGGACAAGGTGATGTTCGCGCGCTTGCCGGTCGCGAGGTTAAGCGTCTTAACGGTGCACTGGGGCGTGCACTGCCCTATCCACGCGATCTCGTCGGGACTCGCCGCCAGCACCCCGTCGAACACCTGGCTGGTCCGCGGCGCGGCCGGGTTCCACAGCCTGTCGGCGGCCGCTTCCGGCTGCCGGGTGACCGGTGCCAGCAGCAGGCCCCGGTCGGTGCCCTGGCCGATCGCGTACCCGGCGGGCAGCGTGACCGGCCGCGTCAGCGCGCCTTTTACGTTGACTTCCTGGGCCGTCCCGGCCGCGGTGGTGGTGTTGACGCCGCGCTGGTAGCTGGTCAGCCAGACCGCGCCGGCGGCGGCGGCCGGCGCGGCCAGGTTGGCCGTGCCGATCCTGGTCACCGACCGCGCGCCGTCGGCCAGGAACCAGACCGGCCCCGATGGCCCGGCGCAGGTGCCGCAGCCGGCCGGCGACACGGTACTGGCCTGCACCGCCCAGCCGCCGGCGACGCGGATGAACTGGTAACCGGACTGGTCGGCCGGCAGGCCGGCGATTTGCTGGGCGCTGCCAGAGGCGGGCGAGAACCAGACGGGCCGCGTGCCCGCGGCCGGCAGCCGGAGGCTGGGGTCCCACGCCAGGTTGGGGCCGGCGATCCCGTTCGGCCCGGGCGGCAGGTTGAGCGCCGTCGGGGCCTCGGTCGCCCCTGGGGTGACTGCTGCCGCGTGACTGGCCACCGGAGCATGGTGACGGGCGAGGCTGAGGTAGACCAGGGCACCGACGACCACCACGAGGAGCGGGGCGATCGCCGTCAGGCGACGCGGCCACGGGCTGGGGTCCTTGTCCCCGCCCTGGCTGAGGATGTCTTCCATCGCCCGCACCCCCGTGTGCACGTTGACCGGCAGCTTCCACGATACGTCGAACGCCTGGTTCGGCCTGGCCCGGTGGGCTTAATGGTTATACCGGGGCCCGGGGCCTCGGGCCGAGCCGGGGGCTAGCGCCCGCCGGCCGGGCCGGTCTCGTCGGCCTGGCCGGCTAGGCATACCCGGTCGCGTCCCGCGCGCTTGGCCCGGTACAGGGCCTGGTCCGCCGACTCGAGCAGTTCGCCGAGGTCGAGGCCGTGATTGCCGAGGACCGCGACGCCAATGGAGACCGTGACGCCCACGGCCATGTCCCTGGCGAGGACCCTGACCACGCCGACGCCGCGGCGGATCCGCTCGGCGACGAGGAACGCCTCCGCCGCCGTGGTGCCGTCGAGCACGATCGCGAACTCCTCACCGCCGAACCGGCCGACCAGATCGGTTTCCCGGACTTGCTGCCGCATCTCCGCGGCCAGCGTGCGGAGCACGGCGTCACCGGTCAGGTGGCCGTAAGTGTCGTTGACCCGCTTGAAGTAGTCGACGTCGGCGAGGAGGACGGCAAGGCACTCGTGGCGCCGCCGCGCCCGGTCCACCGCGAGCGTGGCCTCGCCCTGCCACGCGCCCGCGTTCAGCACGCCGGTCTTGGGGTCGGTGCGCGCCTGCGTCGTGAGCTGCGAGTGGAGCAGGCTGCGCTGCAGCAGGACCACGGGGGGCAGCGCGACGACGAGCAGCAGGGTGCTCAGCGCACAGGCGATCGCGACCAGGATGCCGACGCAGGTCTCGGTGAGGTCGAGCATCATCCGCTCGTTGTCCCAGAGCATGTCGGTGAGCCTCGCCTCCGGGTCGACAAGCCAGGCGGCCACCGCGACCAGGCCGGCGTTCAGCAGCCCGAAGACGACCGCGCAAACGATCGCCGCCGCCGCGGGCTGCGGGCGCAGCAGCCACGCGTTCGCTCCCGGGTAGGTCAGCCACGACACGTCCTGGCCCTGCGGCGCCACCGGGAGGAGCCAGCGGAACAGGGCCGAGGCGAGCGCGCCAGACAGGCCGAGCGCCGCGCTGCTGAACACCCTCCGGTACACCGCGCCACGGCCGACTCGCAGGTAACTCAGCAGTCCGAGCGCCGACGGCGCCGCCAGCGCGTACAGCGGGGGCAGCAGCAGCGCCACCGGCAGCCACCAGGCGGACAACAGGTCCCGCCAGACTCCCGTGGGCTGCCCGAGCCGCCCGCTGGCCTCGACACAGACGGCTCCGCAGCACAGCAGCGCGGTGAACAGCGAGAAGTCGCCGGCGTTCAGCGGGGTGTGCGCAGCTTCCCAGCCGGTGAAGGCGACGTAGCAGGCGAGAACGCCGGCCACGTAGCCGATGAGCGGACGCGGCTCGTCGAACAGCGGGACACGCCATGACCACGGCCACGACAAGCCGCGACGGTTCGACCGCTGCCGCTCCTTCGTCGTGTCCCGGACTGCTGACATGCCGTTGCCTGTCGCCTTCCTTGGACTTCCCCGACGTCTGGGACTCGCTTAGCACTTGTAAGTAACTCTAGGTAGCAGAGTAAATGCAAACTGTCGCCGGCGCGGCAGGAATTCCGAGGTTGGCAGCCACCCCAACGGATGCCGCGCGAATTCGATATTCGTCACTATATGTAACCGAAATTTGGGCGCGCGACATCCGATGCCGACATTAAGGCAGGTCAGCGGGGGTCTCTCGGGCGCTCAGAAGGGCACCACTTCCGGCTCGGGCAGGCTGCCGTCGTCCGTCCGGGCCGCGGCGGCCAGGGCGACGACCGACTGGTCGCTGGAGACGAGATCATCGACATCATCACTCTCCGTGATAGCGAGGACCGACGCGGCTTGGCTCACCGACCCATCCGCGAATGTGTCGCCTGTGAAAGCTGAGGTCTCTGAGGCGAACTGGTCGCCGGGGGTGGGAGTGGCATCCCCATCCCTCAACTGGTCGAGGTCGCCGTCGGCGGCGTAGTCGTCGTCGCCGACGTCCGCGTTGGCCGACTCCCCGTCCGGATTGGCCGACCCGACGTCCTGCCGGGCCGCCTCGCCCGTGTTGACTCCTGTCGCACGGTCGGACTGCGACCGCGTGCCGCGCAGGAAGTGCGACCAGCCGTAGGAGAGGTCGTGCCCGAGCGAGTCCGCCTCGATCTCAAGCCTTGATTGCGGCCGCTGCTGGCTGTCCATCCAATGGCTCATGTAGAAACGGCCACGCACGACCACCATGTCTCCCTTATGGAGGGAGCTCGCGGCGTTGATGGCGAGCCGCCGCCAGCACTTCACCGTGTAGTAGGAGGCCGGGGCGTCGTACCACTCCCCCGTCTCGCGGTTCAGCCGCCGTGGGGTTGAACCCACCCTGATCTCGGTAATCGGCGTCGCCGCCGCCGTCTTTTGGTAGAGCTTTGGCTCCATGGTCAAGTAGCCGCGCAATGTGATGTGGTTGTCCTGGCTCATTTCCCTGCCAGCCCCTTCCGGTCCATCGTGCCTTTAGCCGTCCGACGGCACCCCCGTCGGCGCCCTTTCACGGTGCCCGATCACGCCGCATCCTCGCTTAACTAATTCACGGCCTGTGGATATCGCGCCGGAATTGTCCACCGCCTGTGGACAATGACTTGCGATCTTGCGGCTCAGGCGGCAAACTGCCGTACCGCGCCACCAACCGCTCCTGGGGGAAACCGGTTGGCAGCCACGCGCGTTACCGTGCTATGGTCCGCGTTCGTGCGACGGGTATCCGTGGTCGGAAACTCCGGTTCCGGCAAGTCAACGCTGGCCAGGGAACTGGCCGCCAGCCTCGGCGTTCCGCGTCTTGAACTCGACAGCGTCTACCATCAGCCCGGCTGGGAGCCTCGTCCCGTTGAGGAATTCCAGCGCCTGGTCGCGGCGCGGACCAGCGAGGACGGCTGGGTAATCGACGGCAACTACAGCGCGGTGCAACCGATCGTCTGGGCCCGCGCCGACACCGTCGTCTGGCTCGACCTGCCCAAGCGAATCGTGATGGGGCGGGTCACCTGGCGAACCGTGCGCCGGGCGGTAACCCGGCAGGAATTGTGGAACGGCAATCGTGAGCCGCTGAGCAACTTCCTCAGCTGGGTACCGGAAAAGTCCATCATCTCGTGGGCCTGGCACAGTCATGTCAAGTACCGGGCCAGGTACGGCGCCGCGGCCGCTGACCCGGCCAATGCCCATATCAGGTTCATCCGGCTCGCCAGTCGCCGGGACGTCACCCGGTTCCTCGCCGACCCGCTCCATTACGCGGGGCCGAATGGATGAGCCCGCCGGCCTCCGTTATCACGGAACGGTCCGCGCATTCGCCTGGCCGCTAGCCGCGTGAGCTGGAGGGGTTAGCGGCACCGCCGCGCCTCGCCGCGTGGCCCGCGGAAATGGCGCCGACAAGGCCACGCAGAGCTACTTCGTGGGCGCCCGCGGTGAGCGGCCGGCGGCCGGCGCGCAGGCATCCCCGGGCACCGGGCTAAGGCGAGTCATCGTAGGACCACGCCCGGACGCTGCGCGTTTACAAAATTTTACGGACAAAAAGCGCAATTTAACTGCTTGTTAACGACAACACGCCGTAGCGTCTCCGGATACCCGAACTTCTCCTACGTCCTGGGGGCAACAGGCCGTTCGCTCTCCGATAGTGCGCTGTCGCCCGTTACGGGAGGCCAAGCACGCCGGGGTCAGGGGGGGGTGAACTGTGGGCCTGCACAATCAGCGTACCGATGAAGGACATGCGAAATGGGCAACCATGATGCCGCCAGCGCCCGGGCGCGAACCGGCGCGGCCAGCGACAGCCGCACGCCTCCGAACGGCGGCAGAACCGTCAGACCGTGGCTGACGACCCTGTCGAACTGGCCAGTGTCACGCCGGCTGTTCGCCGTGATCGCCCTTGCGCTCGTCATGGGCCTGGTCCTGGGCGGCTTGGAGGTGGCCAGCGCCGAGAGCAGCGCGACGCAGTTCGGCCGCGTGCTGCACCTGGCCAAGCTCGGCCAGCAGGACGTGATCCTGGCCCAGGACCTGCAGAACGAGCGGGACAGCGACCTCGGCCTTACCTACGGCGGCCCCATAGGCAACCTCCCCGCACTGCGCGCCGCCACTAACGCCGAGGCCGCCCAGGTCCTGGGACTGGCCGCTGGAGTCGACGGGTCGTACCCGGCGAACATCCAGGCCAGCGTGGCCGCGCTGCGGGCAGAGCTGGGCGGCGGCCTGGTGCAGCTCCGGAACACCGTCGGGACGCAGTTCTGGGACAAGTCCAATGGCTCGGGCGTCGAGGGCCTTGCCGTGATCAGCGACTACGCGCCGCTCATCAACAACCTCGTCACGTTGAATGACGAGCTCGCGCAGGGCACGTCCGACGCCACCCTGGCCATCGACGCCCGGGAGATGAACCTGCTGTCGCTGGCGAAGGACCAGTCCTCGCAGCAGCGCGGGCTCTTCTACAACGCCTTCACCCAGCAGCTGTTCTCCGACGGTGAGCTCCAGGCACTGATCTCCGCGAGGTCCGCCGAGCAATCTGACCAGGCCGCGTTCCTGTCGGCCGCCACGACGGCGGAACAGCGCACGTTCAACACGACGGTCGCCGGCGCCGGCGTGAAAGAGGTGCAGCGGGTAGAGGACTTCTTCTTCATCGACGGCAACGACGAGCAGACTGATCCGTTCCTCAGCCCGAACATCAACACGGAAACCGTCGGGTTCTCGGTTGCCCAGGCCCCGACTGCCTGGTACGCGGCCGCCTCGCAGAAGCTCGATGAGATGCAGTCCGTCGAGCTGGGAATCGCGCAGGACGCCGTCACGCGCGCTCAGTCGCTCCAGCACGGCGCCGGTGAGTCCGCGCTGACCATCTCGATCAGCGTCGTTGCCGTCCTGCTGATCGTGCTGATAGCGGCGCTCCTGGTCGCCAGGTCCCTGGCGGTGCCGCTGCGCCGGCTGCAGGCGGCCGCGCTCGACATCGCCACCGCCCAGCTCCCGGACCGGATGAGGCGGCTGAGCGAGGCGCCGGACGCCGCGGCGAACCTCCAAGTGGCGCCGATCGACGTGCTGACGTCCGATGAGATTGGCCAGGTCGCCCGGGCCTTCGATCAGGTGCACGCCGAGGCGGTGCGGCTGGCGAGCAACGAGGCCGTGCTTCGGACCAGCCTGAACGCGATGTTCGTCAACCTGTCCCGCCGCAGCCAGACGCTCATCGAGCGGCTGCAGGGGACGATCGACTCGCTAGAGCAGAACGAGGACAACCCCGAGCTGCTTGCCAGCCTGTTCTCGATGGACCACATGGTCACCCGGATGCGCCGCAACTCCGAGAACCTGCTGCTGCTTGGCGGCCATGAGGGCGCGCGCAAATGGAGCGACCCGGTGTCCCTCGCCGATGTGGTGCGGGCCGCGACCTCGGAGATCGAGCATTACAGCAGGGTGGTGTTCAGCATCCAGCCGGGCATCGCGGTTGTCGGGCCGGCGGTCTCCGACGTTGTGCACCTGCTCGCCGAGCTGATCGAGAACGCCACGCTGTACTCACCCACGGACACCACGATCCAGGTATCGGGGCACGAGGTGGCCAGCGGCGGCGTGCTCATGGAGATTACGGACAAGGGGATCGGCATAGCCGAGGAACGGCTGGCCGAGATGAACTACCGGCTGCGGAGCACGCCCGTGATTGACGTGTCGGTGTCTCGCCACATGGGCCTGTTCGCGGTGGCGCGACTGGCTCAGCGGCACAACGTGCAGGTCATGTTGCGCCCAGCCAGCCCTCAGGGGCTGACCGCGCTGGTCTGGCTGCCTGACAGCGTGATCGAGCGCACGGCCCTTCCGCTCACCGGCCGGTGGGCGGGGCCGGCCGGGCAGGTCGGGGCCGGGCAGGTCGGGGCCCGGCAGGTCGGGGCCGGGCAAGTCGGGGCCGGGCAAGTCGGGGCCGGCCTTCCGGTCAGGCAGCCCGGCAGCACGCGCTCGGCCGCTGACGGGCCACTCGGGAACGGTCGGCAGGACGCTGGCGGCGACCTGGTAAGGGCCGGCCAGCAGCGGGAAGACTGGTTCCATCGCCGGGACCCCGTGCCCGGCACCGGGCCGGCTGGCGCGGACCACGGCGCCCAGGCCGCCCACGGGCTGCCCGGGCGCATCCCTGGGGGCTCCCGCCGGGCGCCGGGCGAGGGACCGCCCGCGAGTGACGCGTAAGGGGCCCGCTGTCGTCCGGTTGGGCCGGAACGCGGGGGCGAAGTCGCCTTCTTCAGGCGGCGACTAGCTCGGCCGGCTCCGCGATGACGTCGACCAGGGCGCCGTTGCGCATGACCGTGACGGGGAGCGGCTTGCCGATCGCCTCGGCGAACATCAGCCGCTGCAGGTCCTGCGCGGTCGCAACCTCGTGGGCGCCCGCGGTGAGCAGCAGGTCGCCGACGCGCAGGCCCGCCCGGTCGGCCGGACCGCCGGCCACCACCGACGCGACGCGCAGGCCGGTGTCGCGCCCGCCGAGCTTCGACCGCCAGACGGGCGCCACTGGCGCGGGCACCACGGCCACGCCAAGGTAGGCGCGGCGCACCCGCCCGTCGCGCATCAGTGCCGATACGATCCGCCTGGTCGTCCCGTTGATCGGGACGGCGAGCCCGAGTCCGGCCCCGGCCACCGCGGTGTTGATGCCGACCACCCGGGCGTTGGAGTCGGCCAGCGCGCCACCGGAGTTGCCGGGGTTGAGCGCCGCGTCGGTCTGGATGACGTCCTCGATGATCCGGTGCTCCCCTACGGGCAGGGACCGGCCGAGCGCGCTCACCACGCCCGCGGTGACCGAGCCCGCCAGCCCGAGCGGGTTGCCGACCGCGACGACAAGCTGTCCGACCTTAAGCCCGTCCGCCTCGCCAAGCTCGGCGGGCTCGGGCGTCGCTCCCGTCGCGCGGATCACCGCCAGGTCAGACAACTGGTCCACGCCGACGACCTGAAAGGCCGCCGTTGTGCCGTCAGAGAAATTGGCGGTCCCGCGGGCCGCGCGGCCGACCA
Organism: uncultured Actinomycetota bacterium; assembly: GCA_963767685.1. Taxonomy (GTDB): domain Bacteria; phylum Actinomycetota; class Actinomycetes; order Streptosporangiales; family Streptosporangiaceae; genus Trebonia. The sequence goes on along the minus strand of CAVYEZ010000018.1, from coordinate 1,178,130 downwards.
CGTGCGCGTTCGTGAGGAGAAACCCGTCGGCGGTGAACAGCACCGCCGACCCGAGGCTCTCCCCCGAACCCCTTCCAGCGGACCGGGTCTGCGGTACGCGCAGGCTCGCGACCTTGGGCGTTAGCCGCTCGGCCACGCCAGTCACGACCCGCGAGTACTCGTCCAGGGGCTCATTTACTGCCATACATTGATTACATCATTACAGCGCAACAAAGCCAAGTCATCCGGCCCGGCGCGAGGGCCGGTGGCCCGGGGTTCCGCGGCATCCGGGCCGCGGGAATCGAAGGGCAGCGGCCCCGGTACGCGCGAGCGCTCGACCGCGACCGGCCCAGCGCGGGCGGCCGGGGCCGGGCAGCCCCTAGGACCCTCTTGGTTTACCGACGCGCCGCATTGCCGCAAACCGGGCATGATCATTGCCGCCGCGCCCTCGCGTGCCATTATCGTGTGGATTTTGAGCGTCGCAGGCGTCCAGAACTCACACAATCCCGAAATAGGCGCGCCATTCCGGCCGTGTGGGCCACGAGGCCAGAACTGGCCGCGCGCCGGGGCGCCTGCCAGAAAACTGCGGGTCAGGGTGCCACAAGGACATTAGATGCGTGCCTGTGTGCCACGGGGCCGGAACATTCTGAACATTCTGGCCTGGGGGCACACATGGCCGGCAGGGCGTTCCTGGCCGGGGTCACCATGGCCGACAGAGGCGTTTTCGGCCGGGGCACGCGTGACCGACGGGCCGCTCGGCCTGGGGCACATGTGGCCGATAGAGGCGTTTCTGGCCTGGGGAACGCATGTGCCCCGCCCGCGGGGTGCTGTGCGAAACGCGGTGGGCGTCGGGGTGCGGGCCTTAGCGGGGTCCGCTTGCGTTGACGGTGTCGGGGCCGAGGACGTTCAGTAGGGCTAGGGCTTCGGCGCTGCGGGATCCTGGCGGCGCGCTGTAGAGCACTAGGTGCTGGTCGCGGTCGGTGAGCGCGAGCCCGTCGCAGTCGACGGTGACCTCCCCGACGACCGGGTGCCTGAACGTCTTCGTGAGCATCGGCGCCGCCTGCACGTCATGCCGTTCCCAGAGCCGGGCGAACTCGGGGCTGCCGTCCCGGAGCTCCTCGATGAGGCCGGTCACCGCGGGGTCCAGCGGGTAGCGGGCGAGGGTGGCGCGGAGCTCCAGGACGACGTGGTGCCGGAACTCGGCGCCGTCGGAGATCCCGTACAGCGGCGCGCCGGCTGGCGCCGGGCCGAGGAACGCCCGGCGCGCGAGGTTGCGGTCCTGCGGGGCGAGCCCGGCGAAGTCCTCCATGAGCGCGGCCGCGAGGTCGTTCCAGGCGAGCACCTCGAACGTCGCCGACGTCACGAACGCGGCCGTCAGCGGCAGCCGCTCCAAAAGCGCGAGGATGCTCGGGCGGACGTCGCGACGGTGCCGCCCGGTCCTGGTCGGCGCGGTGCCCGCCAGGACGTGGAGGTGATCGGACTCCGCGTCGGTGAGCCGCAGCGCGCCCGCGATCCCCGCGAGGACCTCGCCCGACGGGCGCGGCGCCCGGCCCTGCTCGAGCCGGACGTAGTACTCGGTGGAGATGTGCGCGAGGACCGCGATCTCCTCGCGCCGCAGCCCGGGGGTTCTCCGCCGCGGCCCGGAGGGCAGGCCGACGTCCTCGGGCCGGAGCCGCTCGCGGCGGCTGCGGAGGAACGCCCCGAGCTCTTGCTTGTACGCCTGCTTCACCATCACGGGGCGTCCCCGGTCACTGCGGCGATGCCCCGCGCGGCCCGGTTCGCCGCCGCGCGCCGCCCGTACAGGCGGGCGCACAGCGACGTCAGGATCTCGGTCACGTCCCGCACCAGGTCGTCATCGACCTCCGACGGGTCGGTGACGAGCAGCCGACGGCCCTGCGCGGCGAGCGCGGCCTCGACGTACTCAGCGCCGAAGCGGGCGAACCTGTCACGGTGCTCCACCGCGATCACCGACACCGACGGGTCGCGAAGCAGGGCGAGGAACTTCCGCCGCTTCCCGTTCAGCGCGGAGCCGATCTCGGTCACGACCCGGTCTACCGGGAGGTCCTGCCCGGTGGCCCACGCGGTCACCCGCGCGACCTGCCGGTCAAGGTCGGTCTTCTGGTCTGCTGACGACACGCGCGCGTACACGGCGGTGATTCCCTCCGAGACGGGCGCGGCCTTGTCCTCGACGAGGATCAGGCCACCGACCTTCCGTGCGGGAACGGGCAGTTTCCCGGCCGCGAGCCAGCGGCGTGCCGTCGTGTACGACACGCCCTCCCGCGCTGCCCACTCCTTGAGGTTCACATGACCATTATAGACGATCAAAGAAGGCTATTGAACACTCAACTGCCAGCAGTTAGCAGCCCTCGACTCGGCCGCGAATCGTAGTACCACCGGTGCCTGGATCCGGACCCGGGCGGCCGCGACCCTGTTGGCATGACGAACGACACCGACATCACCCCCATCGGCCTGCTCGCCGGCAAGGTCGTGCTCATCACCGGCGCCAGCCGCGGCATCGGCGCGGCGGCGGCCCGGCTCTTCGCCCGCGAGGGCGCCGCGGTCGTGCTCGCCGCCCGCAGCGCCGACGCCCTCGACCGGGTGGTCGCGGAGGTCCGCGCCGACGGCGGCGCCGCCGACGCCGTGACCATGGACCTCGCCGACCGCGCGAGCATCCGCGCGGCCGTCGGCCGCGTCGAGGAGCTGCACGGCCGGCTCGACGGCGCGTTCAACAACGGCGCCGCCATCCAGCAGCCCGGTCCGCTCGACACGACGAGCGATGAGGACATCGACCGCCAGTTCGCGGTGAACTTCCGTGGGCACTGGACCGCGATGACGGCTGAGGCCGCGCTCATGCGCGGGAACGGCGGCGGAGCGATCGTCAACACCTCGAGCATCGGCAGCCGCCGCGCGAACCCGCCGCTCCCCGCCTACGGCGCGATGAAGCGCGCGCTCAACAGCATCACCGAGACCGCCGCCGTGACCTGGGCCCGTCAGGGCATCCGGGTGAACGGCATCACCCCGGCTGGCACCGCGACGGAGATGATCGACGCGTGGGAGGCGGCAACCCCCGGGGTCATCGAGCGGATCATCGGGTCGAGCCCGCTCGGCCGGATGGCCGACCCCCGCGAGGTCGCCGAGGTCGCCGCCTGGCTGCTCAGCGACCGCGCCTCGATGGTGACCGGGGCGATCGTGCCGGTCGACGGCGGCGCCGGCGCCTAGCGCCCGGGGCCGGGAGTTTGCGGGCTGAGCACCAGTGCGGGGCCCGTTCTTCGTGGCCGGACGACTAGTCAGGGCCGGAGCGGGAGGGTTGGAATGGGGGGACTATGCGGCCCGTCGCCCATCTCGCGAACCTGGACCTGAACCTGCTCGTCGCGCTGCGCGAACTGGTCAGGGAGCGCAGCGTCACGCGCGCCGCGCAGCGGCTCGGCGTGACGCAGCCCGCCGCGAGCGCGTCGCTGTCGCGGCTGCGCCGGCACTTCGGCGACGAGCTGCTGATCCGCGAGCACGGCGAGTACGTGCTCACGCCGCTCGGCGAGCAGCTCGCGCAGCAGGTCGAGGCGGTTTGCGCGGCCGCCGAGCGGCTGTTCGCGGCGTCCTCCGAGTTCGACCAGGCGACCTCCGACCGCGAGTTCACCCTGGTCATGGCCGACTACACGATCATGGTGATCGGGGAGGCGCTCTCCCAGGCGGTACAGCGCGCGGCGCCCCGCGCGCGGCTGCACATCCGGCTGGTGCGCGAGTCCCTCGCCACCGAGTACTCCGACGGCATCCGGTTCGTGGACGGCATGGTCGCGCCGCCGTCGAACGGGTTCGCGCTGCCGGACACGCGGTCGGCGGAGCTGTTCCGCGACCGGTGGGTGTGCGTGGTCGACGGCGACAACCCGGTGCTCGACGGCGGCAGCGCGCTGCGCGTGCGTGACCTGGCGGGGCTGGCGTGGGTCGCGCCTTATTACCGGGCGGAGCGCGGCGTGGCCTCCGTGCCGGTGATGCGCCAGCTCGCGCTGCTCGACCTGCAGCCGAGGATCGCCGTGCGGGTGGAAAGCTACCTCGCGGTGCCCTATTTCGTCACCGGCACTGACCGCGTCGCGCTGATGCAGGAGCGGTTGGCGACCCGGCTCGCCGCGTCCGCGAACCTGCGCGTGCTCGAGTGCCCGGGCGAGGCCGAGCCCATCGTCGAGGCGCTTTGGTGGCACCGGCAATACGAGGACGATCCGGCGCACGCCTGGCTGCGGCGACTCATTATGGAGACCGCGCGGCGGCTTTGACCTGCGGATTTACGGTATAAATCGCGTTTATTCCCTATAGACATATCTTTTTCTTGTTACGCGGCTTACTCAGATTTAACGTCCCAGTCATGCCGCATGAACTTACTGAGCTACGGCTGGACGCGGTGACGCGCCCGGCCACCGGGCCCGTGCACGAGATCACCGCCGACGTGTGCGTCGTCGGCGCGGGGATCGCCGGGTGCTCCGCCGCGATCGAGTCGGCGCGGCTCGGCCGCTCCGTCGTGCTCGTCGACTCGCTGCCGCTGATCGGCGGGCAGATGGTGCACTCGCTGATCGGGCTGTTCGCGGGGGTGTTCGGCAACGCGCCTCGGTACATGCAGCTGACCCACGGCATCTTCGACGACATCTTCGCGGCGCTGGAGCCGGCCGGTGACCTGTACTTCTCGCGCGGGCACACCACGACGGTCTTCTACAACGAGGTCACGCTCGGCCGGTGGCTCGAGCGGACCGTCCGCGGCCTCGGCATCCAGGTCATCACCGGCGCGGTGCTCGGCGAGGTGGCGCTGCGCGACGGGTTGGTCTCCGCCGTTGACCTCGCCACCAGGTACGGGAACGTGCGGGTGCGCGCGGCCGGGTACGTCGACGCGTCCGGTGACGCGGCGCTGACGTGGCAGGCGGGGCTGCCCTGCTGGGTGCCGTCACGGCCGATCTACGGCAGCCAGCAGGTCATCGTGGAGAACCTCGACGAGGCGCACAAGCCGGAGGCCGGGGAGATCGACGCGCTGTTCGCCGCCCGGGGCGAGGAGTCGGGGCTGCTGCGGCGCGGCGGCCTCGCCTTTTTCTTTCCCGGGCGCGGCACCGCGGTGCTGAACGTGACGCACATCGACGCGCCGCTCGACCCCGTGGACGCCGCGCGGGCGATGTTCGAGGGGCGGGACCAGGCGGACGCCGCGATCGCGCTGCTCAAGTCCGAGTTCCCGAAGGCCTTCGGCGAGGCGCGGGTGCGCGCCTACGGGTTCCCCGGCCGGCGGCAGACCCGCTGGATCCAGGGTGCGCACCAGCTCACGGTCGACGAGGTGCGCGCGGGGACCGCGTTCGCCGACGCGGTGACGCGGACGGCGTGGCCGGTCGAACTGCACGACCGGTCGGACGGCTACGTCTGGGAGATGTTCCCCGCCGACCACGTGCACTACGTGCCGCTCCGGTCGCTGCTGCCGCCCGGCGCTCACAACCTCGTCGCCGCCGGCCGGTGCATCGACGGTGACGCCGCCGCGCTGTCGAGCGTGCGGGTGATGGGGCCGTGCTCGGCGATGGGCTTCGCCGCCGCGCACGTTCTTGACCTGGCCTCGGGGAATCACCACAAGTCGTCCGGGCGCATCGACCTTGACTCCTTGAGCAGCGTGCACGCGACCGACGTCGGGCAGCTGCGGCCGCGCATCGCGGCGAACCTCGGGATCGCCGACCCCTCGGAAGGAAACTGATGTTCCTGACCGACGAAGAGAAGCGAATGCGGGACGGCGCCGAGGGCGATGCCGTCGCGGCCGCGATGGACCTGCTGCTCCGGTACGGCTACGCGCTCGACGCCGAGCGGCTGTGCGACATCCGCAACGTGGCGGGCACGATGACGCAGCCGACGCCGGTCAAGGCCAAGATCGTCGCCGAAAGCGGCTGGGACAAGGCGTTCGCCGTCATCAACCTGGACAGCGACGCCGACCTGACGTCGATACCGCAGATGCGGATACCGACCTGCCAGCTGCAGCACGGGTTCGGCCCCGACTCGGTCGACATCGTGCCCTACCCCAGGGCCAACGTCGAGTTGCAGAACGACGCGGAGTCCTACTACGGGCGGCACGGGGTGAACATCCTCGCCACCTGCACGCCGTACCAGGTCGGCAACCTGCCGCTGCGCGGCGAGCACTGCGCCTGGATGGAGTCGTCCGCCGTCATCTACGCCAACTCGGTGCTCGGGGCGCGGACCAACTGCGAGGGCATCGCCTCGACCGGGGCGGCCTCGCTGACCGGGAAGATTCCCTGCTGGGGGAATCACCTGGACCGCAACCGCCACGGGACGCACCTCATCTCGGTCGAGGGGCTCAAGGTCGAGTCATTCCAGGACTGGGGGATGCTCGGCTACTTCGCGGGCGGCGTCTCCGGCGAGGACCACCCGGTGATCACCGGGGACATCACCCAGCCCGACCTGACCGAGCTGAAGCACTTCGGGGCGGCCGCGGCGACCTCGGGCGGGGTCGAGCTTTACCACCTTCCGGGGATCACGCCCGAGGCCCCGACCGTGGAGGCCGCGTTCGGGGGCGCGCCGGTCCCGGAGCGGGTGGTCTACGGGGCCGCCGAGCGGCGGGCCGTCTACGAGACGCTCAACGAGATCGGGACGTCCAGCGACGTCGACTTCATCCTGCTCGGCTGCCCGCACGCGTCGGTCGACCAGATCCGGCAGGCGGCAACGCTCCTCGACGGTAAGCGGCTGGCGTCCGGGACCGAGTTGTGGATCATGGCGCCGCGGGCGCTGAAGGTGATGGCCGACCGCTCCGGCTACACCGAGGTCATCGAGCGGGCGGGCGGGCGGGTGCTGGCCGACTCGTGCCCGGCGATGTCGCGGGCGGCGCCCGCGGGGACCAAGGTGTTCGCCACCGACTCGGCCAAGCAGGCGCACTACCTGCCCGCCATCCTCGGCATCGAGGCGTGGTTCGGCACCACCGAGGAATGCGTGAACGCCGCGATCACCGGCCGCTGGAACGGGGGCCTGGACTGATGGGTGACAGCCTGATCCTCCAGGGCAGGAACATCGTCCCCGGCACGGTCGCGGGCGAGGCGCTGGTTTCGCACGAGCCGATCTCCGGCTGGGGCGGGATCGACCCGCTGCGGGGCGTCATCATCGAGCCCAGGCACGAGCTGTTCGGGGTGTGCTTCACCGGCAAGGTCCTCGTGTTCCCGAGTGCCAAGGGGTCATCCGGCTGGTCCGGGTTCTTCCAGACGACGCGCCTGGCCGGCACCGCGCCGATCGGGATGATCATCGGCCGGATCTCGGCCAAGTCGGCCCTCGGGGCGGTGGTGACGCGCGTTCCCGCGGTCACCGACCTCGACGCCGATCCCTGTGCGGTGATCGCCACCGGCGACTGGGTGCTCATCGACAACGCGACAGTGGAGGTAGCCAAACGATGACGCGGTCATCTCCCGCGGGGACGTCCACCCGCACCCCCCGAACCCTGCGCTCGAACTACGAGCCGGGCACCTCCCGGTGGGCCACCCGCCGGGCGCAGTGGCTGGCGCTCGGGCTGTCGGACGCGGACATGCTCAAGCCGAAGATCGCCATCGTCAACACGTCATCGCAGCTGGCGATCTGCTTCAGCCACCTGGACGAGATCGCCCGCCGGACCAAGCGGGCGATCGAGGCGGCCGGCGGCATCGGCTTCGAGGTGCGGACCGCCGCGCCAAGCGACTTCATCCACAGCGCCGGGCACCGCGGCGGGTACATCCTGTCCGCCCGCGACCTGATCACCAACGACATCGAGATGCAGGTGGAGGGCGCGCAACTGGACGGCATGATCTGCCTGGCGTCCTGCGACAAGACCGCGCCCGGCCAGCTCATGGCCGCCGCCCGGCTGAACATCCCGACGATCATCGTCGCCTGCGGCTACCAGGCGAGCGGCTCCTACCAGGGCAGGCACTGCGACATCGAGGACGTGTTCCTCGCGGCCGGGCACGTCGCCAGCGGGTCGCTCAGCGCCGCGGAGCTGACCGAGATGAGCAGCTGCGCCGTGCTCAGCCCGGGCGTGTGCGCCGGCTTCGGCACCGCGAACACCATGCACCTGGCCTGCGAGGCGCTGGGCATGGCGCTGCCCGGCTCCACCCCGGTCCGGGCCAACAGCGAGCAGATGTGGCGGGCGGTCGACGCGGCGGGCGAGCGCATCGTGGCGATGGTGGCCGAGGACCTCAAGCCCCGCGACATCATGACCGCGGCCGCCTTCCGCAACGCGGTCACGTCCATCCTGTCGATCAGCGGGTCGATCAACTCGGTCAAGCACCTGCAGGCGGTCGCGGCCGAGACCGAGAACGGCACGGACGTCTACCGGCTGTTCGAGACCCTCGCCGACGACGTGCCGCTGCTGTCCGAGATCCGGCCGAACGGCGAGACCCCGATCGAGGAGTTCGAGGACGCGGGCGGCACCCGGGCGCTGATGAAACAGCTTGAGCCGCTCCTCGACGGCGAGGCGCGGACGGTGACCGGGCAGAGCGTCGCGGAGAACCTCGCCGGGGTCACCGTGGCGGACGACGAGACGATCAGGCCGCCCGGGCGGGCGCTCGGCCGGCGGCCCACGATCGTGCTGATCCGCGGCACCCTCTGCCCCGACGTCGGCATCGTCAAGCTCGCCGTGGCCGACGACCGGCGGCTGGAGTTCGCCGGGCCGGCCAAGGTCTTCGAGTCCGCCCAGCACGCCCTCGACGGCGTGAAGGCGGGGCTGGTCGAGCCGGGCCAGGTGGTGGTGCTGCGCGGCCTCGGGGTCACCGGCTCCCCCGGCATGGGAATGGCCTCCGCGCTGGTCTTCGCGCTCGACGGCGCGAACCTCACCGGCCAGGTCGCGGTGGTCACCGACGGGCAGCTGTCCGGCCTGGTGAACAAGGGCATCGTGGTCGGCGAGATATCCCCCGAGGCGGCGGCGGGCGGCCCGCTCGGCCTGGTCCGCGACGGCGACCCGATCCGCATCGACGTCCTCGGGCGCACCGCCGACCTCGATGTCCCCGCCGATGACCTCGCCGCCAGGCGGGCCGAGCTCGCGGCCCGCCCGCCTGCCCGGCCCGCCGAAGTCGGCTGGCTGTCGGTCTACCAGCGCCTCGTCCGGCCGCTGCCCGAGGGCGCCGTCCTGCGACCACGACCAAAGGAGTCCGCGTGAAGATACCCAGCCAAGGCGGCGGCGAGGCCGCCCCGTGAGCGCCGAGGAGAAACCCGCCGCCACGACAGCGGGAAGCGGCGCCGCCGGAAACAGCACCGCGGCCGACGGCACCGCCGGGAAGACCGCGCTCGCCGTCGCCGGGCTGTCGGTCGCCTACGGGAACGTGGTCGCCGTCCACGACGCCACGTTCACCGTGGCCGAGGGCGACGCCTGCGCGATCGTCGGGCCCAACGGCAACGGCAAGTCCTCCATCCTGATGGGGGTCACCGGCATGGTCCGCCGCCGCGGCGCGGTGGAGATCTTCGGCGCGCCGGCCAGGAACGGTGACGTGCGGTGGGCGGCGCGGCACGGGCTCACGCTGGTACCTGAACGCCGCCAGCTCTACCCGGACCTGGCCACCGAGGACAACATCATCCTCGGCTGCTACACATGGACGAGAAGCATCGGGAAGGCTCGGCGGTCCGCGTCCTACGGGCGCGCGATCGACCTCTTCCCCGAGCTGAAGCCGCACCTCAAGCAGGCGGCGGGCACCCTGTCCGGCGGCCAGCAGCAGATGGTGGCGATCGCCCGCGGCCTGGCCGCCAACCCGAAGATCCTCGCCGTCGACGAGCCGTGCCTCGGCCTCGCCGAGGCGATCGCCAAGCGGGTGTACGACGTGCTGGCGCAGATCCACGCGGACGGCACCACGCTCATCGTCGTCGAGGAGGCGCCCCGCCGGGCGCTGACCCTGTGCAACCGGCGCGTCGAGGTGCGCAACGGGATCGCGGGTGCCGCATGAAGTTCGGGAACCTGCTCATCGCCGGGGTCACCACCGGCTCCATCTACGCCATGTTCGCGGTCTGCGTCGCGGTCTGGTACCGGGTCTCCAACATCCTGAACCTGGCCGTCGGCGACTTCGCGATGGTCGGCGCGCTCGGCGTGGACAACCTGTACCGGGTCAAGGGGCTGCCGCTGCCCGCCGCCATCATCACCACGCTGGTCGTGGTGGCGGTCTTCGCCTACCTGTACGACCAGGTGGTGCTGCGCATCGCGCAGGACGGCAGGCGGCCGATCGAGGGCATCGTCGTCACCTTCTTCTTCACCTTCGCGCTGTCGTTCTTCATCGACGGGGTGGCCAAGGTGCTGTTCGGGACCGACGTGCACGCCGCGCCGACCCTGTGGAGCGGCCCGTCGCTCACCCTGGGCAGCCTCAACTTCGAGCGCTCGGGCCTGCTGGTGCTGGCCTGCGCGCTCATCATCGGCGGGGCGTTCTGGCTCTACATCAAGTTCACCCTCGGCGGCAAGGCGCTGGAGGCGAGCGGCGAGAACTCGGTCGGCGCGCGGATCGTCGGGATCGACACCCGCCAGTACCGGCGGCTGATCTTCGTCGGGACCGCGGTGATCGCGGCCGTCTTCGGCATCGTGGAGTCGCCGATCACCGGGTTCACGTACCTGTCGGGCGCGACGATCTCGCTCACCGGGTTCATCGCCGCCGCCTACGGCGGGTTCCGCAAGCCCGGCCGGGCGCTGGTCGCCGGGCTGTTCATCGGCGTGCTCGAGGCGCTGCTCGGCGGCTACGTCAGCGCCGAGTACGGCGACACGGTGCTGTACGCGATCCTCGCCGCGGCGATCCTCGCCTGGCCGCGCGCCCTCGGCTTCGAATCGGCGGTAAGCGGATGAACCAGTTCCTGGCCGCGTCCTCGCGGGCCTTCCAGTGGAGCTCGGCGGTCGCCTCGTCCCGGGCCGCGCGGCGGGTGCCGCGCGGCGGGGTGCCCACGGCGATCGTCCTGGTGGTCGGCGCGATTATCGTGCTCAACTACGGCCTGCTGTACACCGGCTCGGTGTTCGTGCTGTCGGCCTGCTACGCCATCGTCACCGCGGGCATGGCGGTGCAGATCGGGTTCAGCCAGCAGATCGCGTTCTCCCAGTCGGTGTTCTTCGGGGTCGGCGCCTACGGCGTGGCCATGCTGAACACCCACGCCGGCGTGTCGGTGCTGCTGGCCACCGTGATCATGGTGGTCGCGGCCGCGCTGGTGGCGCTGCTGCTCGGCTCGGTGGTCACCCGCGCCTCCGGGCTCGCGCTGGCCGTCGCCACGCTGATGCTGCCGCTGATCGCGGTGGGCTACGTGTCCGGCACCGGCTTCCTCGGCGGCCCGGTCGGCGCCCCGTTGAGCGGCACGCTGTGGCCCGGCTCGGGATCGACCACGCTCGTCGCGCTGGGCGGCGGGCTCATCGTCGTCGTGCTGCTCGCGGCGGTGGTCTTCGTCGCGTCCCGGATCCTGTCCTCGGACATCGGCCTCGAGCTGTTCGTGCTCGGCGTCGACGAGCGGACCGCGGCCGCGCTCGGGGTGCGCACGCCGCGCCGCAAGCTCGAGCTGTTCGTGCTCGGCTGCGCGTTCGCCGCCCTGGGCGGCGCGGTCTACGCGGGCACCCAGCAGTTCGTGCCGGAGACCGCGATCGACCCGACCACCGAGCTGGCCCTGCTGATCATGCTGTTCATCGGCGGGCGGCGCTCGGTCATCGGGGCGGTCATCGGCGCGCTGGTCATCCAGTACCTGCAGGGCGCGAGCAACTGGGTGAGCGTCAACATCCTCATCGTCGAGGGCCTGCTGCTCACCGTGGTGCTGCTGGTGGACCCGGAGGGGCTGGCCGGCATCGCGGCGACCGCGGTCGGGTGGCTGCGCCGGAAGTCGGCGCCGGGCACCGCGGACGGGAGGCCGGCCGCCGGCGCCCAGGCGTCCGGGGCCGGCCCGGAGGCGGCGGATGAGCTGGCCGGCCTGTCGCTGTCCAGCGTGCTGGCCGACAGCCAGGCCGAGGGCGCGGCCGGGCCCGCCGACGCGGGCGGCGCGACCTTGCTCGAGGTGCGGAGCGTCTTCAAGGAGTACGGCGGCCTCAGCGTGCTGCACGACGTCTCGCTCGCGCTGCCAGAACGCGGCCTGTTCGGGCTGTGCGGCCCGAACGGGGCGGGCAAGTCGACCCTGCTCAACGTCATCGGCGGCAGCGTGCCGCCGACGTCAGGCGAGGTCATCCTCAGCGGCACCGACATCACCAGGCGGCCGCCGAACGTGCGGTTCTACCAGGGCATCAGCCGCACCTTCCAGGCGGTCCACCTGATCAAGGGCCGCACCGTGCTCGACAACGTGGCGGTCGCCTGCCTGACCTCGCACACCGCGTCGATCGTCACCCGGGTCGGGCGCAGCCGGCTCGACGACGCCCGCGCGCAGGCGGCGCGCACCCTGGCCGACCTGGGCATGGCTCACTTCGCCGACCGCGAGGTGTCCAGCCTCACGCTGGAGATGCAGCGGATGGTCGAACTGGCCCGGGCGCTGGCCGCCAGGCCCCGGCTGCTGCTGCTCGACGAGCCGGCCTCCGGCCTGTCCGAGGAGCAGCGGCAGCGGCTGGCCGCGCTGCTCGTCACGCTGGCCGAGCGCACCTGCGTGCTGCTCGTCGAGCACGACCTGGCGCTGGTCGCCCAGGTCAGCGAGCGGATCTTCGTGCTGTCCGGCGGCCATCTCGTCTTCGACGGCGGCCCCGCCGACTTCCGTTCCTCACCCGTCGTCAACTCGCTGCTCGTCGGCAGCTGAAAAGCCTTTCTTACCCATGGCAATCTCAGGAGGGAAGAACAATGATTCGAAGACGAATTCCGTTGAAGGTAGCGGCCGTGACGGCGACCGCCTTGCTGGCCGGCGCGCTCGCCGCGTGCAGCGGCGGCGGCGGTGGCGGTGGCGGTGGTGGTGGCGGCGGTAGCTCCGCGAGCGCCAACTCCACCATCGTCGCCTGCGGTGACCTGGCCCTCGCCGGGCCGTACGCGCAGATCGGCGAGTCTGACAACTGGGGTGCCCAGGCGTACTTCAAGCACGTCAACGCCACCGGCGGCATCCTCGGGCACAAGGTCAACTACATCACGCTGAACAACCAGTCCAACGCCGCGCAGTCCGAGCTCGACGCGAAGAAGTGCGTCCAGACCTACCACGCGCAGTTCATCGTCGGGCCCGAGTCGGGGGCGGACACCGAGTCGGCGCTGCCCATCGCGATCGCCAACAAGACGATCCTGATCAGCCTCTCCTCCGGCTGGCAGACCAACGGCTACCCGGCGAACGAGCTGACCTCCTACGGCTTCCCCGGCTTCTACGACGTGTTCGCCGAGGACCAGATCGCCTCGGTGCAGAACCTGATCGTGCCCAGGCACTACACCCGGGTCGCGCTACTCGAGGACAACTGCGGCTCGGTCTGCCTGGCCAACCAGGCCACCGTGCAGGGCCTCGCCGCCAAGGACGGCTTCCAGCTCGTCTCTACCCAGATCGACCAGGTCGGCGCCACCGACGTCACCCCGCAGGTGCTCGCCATGCTGGCCGCCAAGCCGCAGATCATCCTCTTCGGCCTGGTGCCAGGCACCGACTCGATCACGGCCATCAAGGCCATCAGGGCGCAGGACCCCACCATCCCGATCAGCGAGTGCTCCGGGTGCGAGATCCCCAGCTTCGTCTCCGCGGCCGGCGGCCCGACGGCGATGCAGGACATCTACGTGCTCGGGTCAATGAAGAACTGGCTGACCCAGGCCCAGGCGGGCACCACCGCGACCGACAAGGCGACCGCGACCGGCCTGACCGAGTACATCGCGGGCATGCAGGCCGCGGGCCTCGGCAACGATAACGCGATCGAGAACAGCCAGGAGGGCTGGGACGCCGGGCTCGAGATCGACTGGGCGATCAAGCAGGCCGGCGGCCTCAACGAGCAGACGGTCATGCAGAAGCTCCAGCACCTGGACATCAACACGCTGGGCATCGTGTGGACCAGGACCCCGTCCAACTACGAGAGCTACAGCGACGTCGACGCCGCCATGGCGATCATCAACCCCGACGGCTCGGCCAGCCTCTACAAGCCAGGAAGCTAAGGGCAGGAGTCCGAACGGGTGCTGGTTCAACCGGCACCCGTTCTGGCTTGCTGTCGCGGGCGGCAGGCCGGGACGGTCAGGCTCCGCGCCCGCCCGCGGCCACCGCCAGCTCTCGCCGGAACCGCTCGTACTGGGTGATCTCCTGGCCGGTCACCACCAGCACCAGGTCGTGGGCGACATCGGCGACCCGGTCGCGCATCGCCCGCTCGGCGCCCTGGCGTTCGGCGTCCGCGGCCGCCACCGCCACGTTGCGGCAGCCGACGGCCGTCACGTAACCGAGCACGAGCATCGCCACCGCCATGAGCAGCAGCCACGGGATCAGCGAGACCTCGCCGATCCAGCCCTGGTGCGGGCCGGTGAGCCGGACAAACGCGATCACCACCGAGAGCAGCACGCCGGCGGCGGCGAGCACGGTCAGCAGCCACTGCCAGGCCGTCACGAGCCGCCACCAGCCCGGCGGTCCCGACTTGCGCCCGCCGACCACGGCCTGCACGGCGCCGGCCAGCGCCTGCGGCACCATGCCGGCGTTGCACCGGGCCGTCGCCCGCAGGCCGCCGGCCCATGGCGCGGGCAGGCCGCTGCTCACCGTGTCGGCGAACACCGTGATCGCGTTGTCCACCTCGGACTGCTGCGCCTGGCCGGTCGCCGGCGCCGCGGCCGGGCCCGTCGCCCGCAGCGCCCGCATCGGGTCGCGGCGGCCGCCGAGCAGCTGGCCGACCGGCCAGCCGGTGAGCCGCGCGGCCTGCGCCTCGCGGCTGCTCGCCATGGCCTGCGCGACCGCGGAGAGGCCCGCGGCGTGCGCGAACGCGCCGGTAAGCCGGGCCGCCGCCGCCTTCGGGACGCTGGCGCTCGGGTCGACGGCGTCGCGCCTGGTACCGTCCGGGGTGGCGTCCTCCCACGGCGGCCGGGACGGGGCGGGGGCGGGATTCGCCTGGGCCTGTTCTTCCTCGGTCAGCTCCCACGGCGGCTTGGACAGCGTCGCCGGCAAGCCGTCATCCTCCGGCGGCGGCGCGGCGAGCGGCATCCCGCCCGCCGCCGCGGCCAGCGCGGCGTCGGGGGCGACCTGCGGGCCGTCGTACGCGGCGAACCCGTCGATCATCGCGTCGATGTCGGCGGCGATCCGGACGGTGACCGAGCGGTTCAGCATCACGGTCTCGGTCAGCAGCGCCCGCAGCTCGCCGAGGCCCTCGCCGGTCCGCGCCGAGACCGGGAAGATCGGCGCGTCGACCAGGCCTTCGGCGTCGAGCAGGCGGCGCAGGTCCTCCTCGCAGTCCCTGGCCTGCTGCGGGGAGAGCACGTCGATCTGGTTGAGCACCACGATGAACACGTCGGCGTGCCCGGCCAGCGGGATCAGGTAGCGGTTGTGCACGGCGGCGTCGGCGTACTTCTGCGGGTCGAGCACCCAGACGACCGCGTCGGCCAGCTTGGACAGCCGGTCCACCGCCGCCATGGACGCGGTGACCACGGAGTCGTGGTCGGGCAGGTCGAGCAGGATCAGGCCGTCGAGGTCGGACTCGCCCGAGTCGAGGACGCTGGCCCTGGCGTACCGGTGGCGACGCTGCACGCCGAGCCAGTCGAGCAGCGGCGCGGCGCCCTGCATGCCCCACACGCACGCGTGCACGTGCCTGGTCATCGGGCGGGTCACCCCTGGCGGGGAGAACGTCGCCCCGGACAGGGCGTTGAACAGCGTCGACTTCCCGCTGCCGGTGCCGCCGGCCAGCGCGACGACCGTGTGGTTGCTGGACAGGCGAAGCCGTTCGCCCGCCCGCTTGAGCACGGCCTCGGCGTCGTCGAGCAGCGGCTTGCTGAAGCCGCCGCCGTCGTCCGGCCGCGGCTCGGACTGGCCGCCCTGGCCCTGGCGGGCCCGGCCGATCCGCACCAGTTCGGCGAGCGCTTCGAGGCGCAGCGACAGGTTCTGCTCGCCCATCCGCTGCGGGCCCACCGACGGGAGCATGCTCATGCGGCTTCCTCGCTAGCGCTCGTCAGCCGCATTCGCGGACGCACAGTGCTTACCGACTCGCTCGCAAGCTCGCTCATGAGGACACCTCGCTGGCGCCCGGAGTCCGCATTCGCGGACGCACAGTGCTTACTGATTCGCTCGCAAGCTCGCTCATCGGGCCGCCTCGAGTGAGTACTCCGCCTGGTACAGCCGGACGGCGGCGACCGCGTCGACCTGGCCGGCCTCGTCAATGGCCTCGCCGAACCGCAGCAGTTCCTCGTCGAGCAGCAGCCCGATCCGCTGGCGGAGGTCGTGGCGGGCCCGCGCGATCAGCTCCGCGGAGTCGGAGTTCCCGAAGATGGAGGCGAGCACTTCCCTGGGCACCGCGGCGATCCCGTCCTTGCCTTCTTGGGCGCTCTCCCGTGGTGCCGGGACGAACGCGCCGACCTCAGTGGGTGCGCCGAGCATCGCGACCAGCGTCACCACGCTGACCGCGGCGGCGTCGTGCACCGCGCCGCCGCCCGGCCGCCGGGCGGCATCCGACTGCACGAGCCGCATCAGCTGATCTTGCCAGGCGCTGACCGCGCGCGAGACCCGCAGCGGCAAGTCCGGTGAAGATCGGTCGAAGGCCCCGGGCCGGGCGGGCGCGGCGCCGTCCGCGTCGTCCGGCTGGTCCTCGGGAGAGGGACCGAAGGCCGACTCGAACTCCCGCTTGGCGCGCTCGCCGCGGATCCGGCTCGCCTCGGCCGTGGCGAGCAGCGCGGCGCCGCCCGGGTTGTCCCGCCAGACGCGCGTCACCTGCTCGGCCGCGCGGTCGGCGACCGAGACGACGAGCGCTTCCATGGCCGCGCGCAGTGCGGCCTCGAGCGCCGCGAAGCGGTTGGCGGTCGCGTCGGTGCGCGCCCGCTTGCCACCGCGCCGTATCGCCGCCACGCCGCGCTTGCCGCGCAACGCGGTGCCGAGGTCGCCGCTCGCCGCGTAGTCCTGCCAGCGCGCCAGCACCTCGCCGACCAGCAGGCGGCCGCCGTGGGTGCCCTCGTCGAACTCCCCGAGCGCGGTCGCGTAGGCGTTCTCCGCCTCCCGGCGCAGCCGGGTGGCGAGCACGACCTGCGCGTCCACGTGCGCGGCGAGCCGCGGCACCCGGGTCTTGAACGTGTCGAGCACCCCGGCCATCGTCTGGCTGAGCACCGCGACCCGCCGGTCGGCGTGCTGCGCGGTCTCGTTCAGCCAGTCCCTGATCGGCTGGAAGATGTCGTCTGGTAGGAAGCCGTCCACGATGCCGGTCTCCGGGATGACGAACCGGTGGTCCGCCTGGATGCCGTTGGCGTCGAGCATCGCGTTGAAGTGCGCGACGAGCTCGATGCGGTGGCTGGGCGGTACCCGCGAAAGCACGACGCCGAGGGCGGCGCCGCGGTCCCTGGCGTGCTGCAGCAGTTCCCAGACGGGGGCGTCCGCGTAGCGGCTCGCGCTGGTCATGAACAGCCACAGGTCGGAGGCGTCGAGGAACTGGTACGCGAAGTCGTAGTGCGCGCGCACCACGGAGTCGATGTCGGGGGTGTCGAGCAGCGCGATCCCCTTGGTCATCCCCTCGCTGGCGGCGAGCACGAGCAGCCCGTCGCGTCCCGGCCGGGCCAGCCCCTCCTGGCGCACCCGGGGCAGCGTCGGCAGGAACATGTTCTCCGCGAACCAGTGGATGTCGTCGGGATGGCAGGCGAGCACCGGGGAGTTGGTGGTCGGCCGCCTGACCCCGGTCAAGCTGACCCGGGTGCCCACCACGCTGTTCACCAGCGTCGACTTGCCCGCGCCGGTCGAGCCGACCAGCGCCACGAGCAGCGGCGCGGCCGACTGGCGAACGCGGGGCAGCAGGTAGTCGTCGATCTGGCTGACCAGCTTGGCGCGCTCCGCGGTGACCTCGTCCGCGCCGGCGATGTCGAACACGAGCGGGATCCCGGCGATCCGCTTGCGCAGGTTCAGCAGGGTCGCCTCGAGCAGCCGGGCGTCGACCCTGACCCGGGGCCGCTGCCACTGCGGCTCGGCTGCCTGTTCTTCGGGCGTACCCCAGGGGCTGCGGGGGCCCTGGCCCCCGGGAGTTGGCTCAGCAGGCACACCCGGTTCATTCCCGCGACCCGGGGAATTGGCACCATCCGTGGACGCCAATTCACCACCACGCGCTTGCGTCTCGCTCGGCTCGTTGTTCTCGCTCTGCTCGCCGTTTTCACCGGGCGACGGCGATTGCTCGGCCGTCATGCCCTTACCTTCCATGGTCCCGCCTGGTTATAGCTCGTTAATTGTCCTTCGCCAGCGGGGGTACCGGCGAAGGTGCCGCGCCGGGGGCCATCATCCCGCGCTCACCCGCGTTACGCTAGCTGCCCAGATCCCGGGCGAGCGTGGCGAGTTCGGCCGCGATCGTGACCACGCCGCCGATTACCACGACGGCCGGGGGCCGGACGCCTTCGTCCACTAGTCGCCTCTCGACGCCTTCTAGCGTTGAATAAATTGTGCGCTGTGTGGGCATGGTACCGTCCGCGATTACCGAAACAGGGCAGTCTCCGGGCCGCCCGTGTTTCATGAGCGCGCTTGTGACCGCGCCTACACGTTCTAGTGACATCATGAGCACCAATGTGCCGTCGGACCTGGCCAGCGCGCGCCAGTCTACGGCGGAGCGCTCGTCGCCGGGCGGGACGTGCACCGAGATCACGTGGAAGTCCTGCGCCGTTCCCCGGTGGGTAACCGGCAGGCCCGCCGCCGTCGGCACGCCGATGGCGCTGCTCACGCCCGGAACCACGGTCACCGGCACGCCGGCCCGCAGGCAGGCGAGCATCTCCTCGCCGCCGCGGCCGAAGACGAACGGGTCGCCGCCCTTGAGCCGGACCACGAACTTCCCGTTCGACGCGTGCTCGATCAGGGCCTCGTTGATCTCGTCCTGTGACATCTGCCTTCGGTAGGGAACCTTGCCCGCGTCGATGACGATGACGTCAGGCGGCAGCTCCGCGAGCAGCTCGCGCGGCCCGAGCCGGTCGGCGATCACGACGTCCGCCTCGGCGAGCAGTTGCCTGCCGCGGACGGTAATGAGGCCGGGGTCGCCGGGACCGCCCCCGACCAGGGCCACGCCGGTGAGCCGGGTGCGGTGGTGGCGGGCGGCGATCGTGCCAGAACGCAGCCCCGCGGTAATGACGTCGCGGATCGCGGCGCTGTGCCGGGGGTCGCCGCTGAGCACCCCGACGCTGGTGTCGCCCGCCGAGCCGGCGGCTGGCGTCCAGGCCGTCGCGGCGGCCGCGTCGTCGGCGCGCACGCACCACGTGCGGTTGGCCTCGGCCTCCGCCGCCACCGCCGCGTTGACCTCCGGCCGGCTGGCGCAGGCGATGACCAGCCAGGCGCCCGAGCAGTCGCCCGCGGCGTAGCCACGGGGCCACCAGTCGATCCGGCCCGCCGCGGCCAGTTCCTCGAGCGCCGGGGTGACCCCCGGCGAGACCAGCAGCACGTCTGCGCCCGCGGTGAGCAGCCGCGGCACCCGGCGGGCGGCTACCGCTCCGCCGCCGACCACGAGCACTCGCCGGCCGCGCAGCCGCAGGCCAAGCAGGTACGCCTCCTCCTGCCGGTCCTGTTGTCCTGTCACGGCGGCAGGGTACCGCGCGGCTCGGCCTGGTTCGTCCCCGGCCCGGCACCGGTGCGCCAAGCCCGCGCGGGCGGGCCATTGCCGGGACCGGCGCAGCCACGCGCTCGTTCGGGATGCCGGGGGTCTGTTTATTGATCCGGCCGCCGAACCGTTCGTATAGTCCATGAGTGCGGCCAGTTTTCGGAGACTCCGGTATTAGCTGGGGCGATGCCTCCAGTCGGCCGGCTGCGCCCGGGCTTGAGTGGCATGGCCGCCAGCTGTGGGTGACGGCGGCCGCGACGGGTGCCGCCGGGGGCTTCTCGGCGCTGGTTCAGTGGCCGCTCTGGGATCAGAAGCCCTCGCTGGCCGCGGTGAACCTGACCACCACGGTGCTCTTCGTGTTCACCGGGCTGATGCTCCGGTTCGAATCGGGGCAGCGGGCCGTGGCCTGGGCCCTCGTGTTCGCCGGGCTGCTGCGCTCGCTGGACTTCGCCGATGCCTGGAGCGGGTCCGGCTGGGCGATCTACGACCTGCTCTTCGGCGCCGTGGACCGGCTGCTCGGCGCCTTCGCGCTGCTGCGCTACCCCAATGCCGCGCTGCTGCGCGGGCAGCGGCTGTTCCTGGTGCTCCTCGCCGGCTGGCTGCTGTTCGGCCACGTGCTGATCCTGGTGACCGCGGACCCGCAGTGGGACGGCCTCCCCGCGTCGTCGTGGTGGCCCGCCCTGGCGCCGGACCTGACGCTCAACAACGTGCTCAATTACGTCGTCAACGCCGGCATGGGCGTCTTCGCCGTCGTGTTCGTCGTGCTGCTCGCCCTGCGGCTCGCGCGGACCGCCGGCCTGGACCGGATCGTGATCACGCCGATCATCGTGGCCGGCCTGGCCTCCACGGTCGCGGCCGGCGTGTCGGCCGCGGTGCAGATGCTGACGTCGCTTAACGGCACTCCTGGCGGCATCTACGTCATCGAGGGCGCGGTGGACCTGACCCTCCCGCTGGCCTTTCTGGTCGCGGCGGTCCAGCGCACGCTGCTGCTCGGAAACATCACCGGGCTTACCGCCCAGATCGCCGGCGGGGCCGACATCGGCACGGTCAGGTACGCGCTGCGCAGCACCCTGCAGGACCCGACCCTGGAGGTCCTTGACCTGTCCGGGTCCGGGACCGGTGCGGCCGACCCGGCCGTCGCGGCCGTCGCGGCGTCGGCGAGCGACGGCGACGGCGACGGCCGGACCGCGCCGGCGCTGGCCGAGCAGCACCCGGACCGCCTGGTGGAATTCATCAGGACCGAGGAGGGGACTCCCATCGCGGTGGTCATCGCCGACCCCGTCCTGGAGAGGTACCGGGGGCTGTTCGACGCCGCGGTCCAGACGAGCGGGCTCGCGCTGAACAACGCGCAGCTCCAGGCGCAGGCCGCGCGCGAGAAACTGGAACAGGTGCGCGCGTCCCGGGCCCGGATCGTCGAGGCCGGGGTGGCGGAACGCCGCCGCCTCGAGCGCGACCTGCACGACGGCGTGCAGCAGCACCTGCTCGGCCTGGCGGCCCAGCTGAGCGTGGCGATGACGCAGTCGGACGACACGGCCGCCCGCGATGCGCTGGCCCGGGTGCGGGACGGGCTCAGGGAGGTGCTGGCCGAGCTCCGGGACCTCGCGCACGGCATCCACCCGGCGGTGCTGTCGCACGGCGGGCTGGCCGCGGCGCTCGGCGACGTGGCGGAGAGGCTGCCGCTGCCGGTCCGGGTAACGGTGCCGGCGACGCGGGTCGCCGACGCCGTGGAGGCGACCGCCTATTTCGTCGCCTGCGAGGCACTCGCCAATGTCGTGAAGCATTCCAGGGCGACCAGCGCAACGGTTACAGTTCAGATAGCAGAATCACAGCTATGCCTGGAAATCGCCGATGACGGCCTGGGCGGTATTAAATCGAGAGGTCACGGGCTCTCCAACATTCAGGACCGGGTAAACGCCCTGGACGGAGAGGTCACCATTGTCAGCCCGCCTGGTGGCGGCACGCGCTTGGAGGTGAGAATTCCGTGCGGGTAGCGATCGCCGAGGACTCCGGCCTGTTCCGCAGCAGCCTGGCGCTGCTCCTGGAGGCATCCGGCGCGCGGGTCATCGCCAGCGCGGCGTCCGGCCCCGAGCTGCTCGCGGCCATCGGGCCGGCCCGCCGGACGCCGTCATCCTCGATATTCGCATGCCGCCGACGTTCACCGACGAGGGCATCAGCACGGCGGCCGAGCTGCGCCGCCGCCATTCCGGCGTCGGCGTTCTCGTCCTGTCCACCTACGCCGAGACCAGTTACGCCAGCCTGCTCCTGGAGACCGTGCCCGCGGGGGTCGGCTACCTGCTGAAAGACAACGTCACGGACGCGGGCACGCTGATCGACAGCCTGGGCCGGGTCGCCGCCGGCGAGACGGTCATCGACCCGACCATCGTCCGGCGCCTGCTGCAGAAGGACCGCAGGCCGGGCGCGCTTGACGCGCTGAACGAACGTGAGCGCACGGTGCTTCGCCTCATGGCCGAGGGCCGTTCCAACCTGGGCATCGCCAAGGAAGTCCACCTCAGCCCGCGGACGGTCGAAGCCCACGTCACCAGCATCTTCCTGAAACTGGGACTTGACCAGGCGGAGTCGGAAAACAACCGCGTCCGGGCGGTACTCACATTTCTCCGCTCTGGCGGCACGGGAAACTGAGGCCGGGGCCGGAAAAGCCAATTGAAAAGGCTGGGAGGGAGCTTGCTGTACCCCACTCCTGTACAGCACGCTCCCTCGCAGCCCGCTCATTTGAGGATGATCACGTCCTTGGACCCGAAAGCCGTCGCCAGATCCTGCCCGAGCCGAGAGGCGGCGAACGCCGCGACGACTTCGCGGCGACCGGACGGGGCGGCTGAGGGGTCCTCTAGGAGTGTCACGCTCACGTAGACCACGTCGTCACGCTGCTCGCGGAAAACGTGGGCCGCGGTCGCCCACGGCTTGGTCTTCCGCGCCTCGAGAATGGCCACCACGACGTCGGACACCCCGAGGGTCTCCGCCGCCAGCCGGCTCGGCAGCGGTTGCTCATCGCCGGGATCGGCATCGGAAGGCGTGGCCACTTGAGCAGAATGCACCCTCAGCCACCGATAGTGATCGTGGGAATCACCAGTAACCGCACGGGATTCCCCGCTTGACGTGGCTGAGCTGGACGTATGGCACCTACTACGGCCATTGAACTACCGCATAGCCGCCCGCGCGCGGGAGGAACCGGGCAAAGCGGGCGGCCCGCGACGCGGGGCCGGGATAGTGGATCGCTGTCCACGCTATAGCGGCAGGCTGCAGATTTCCAAATGTGTCGTGGTCGGTGCGGGGGTCGGTGAGCAGGGCGGCGATGGTGCCGGGGCTGGTGTCGGTGATGGTTGCCCAGATGGTGGCCTGCTTGATGGGCTGGCGGTAGAGGGCGTGGATGTCGAATGCGTTGTAGAGGGCGGCTTTGACGTGCTCGGGGGCGTGGGCGAGGTTGAGGGCGGCGTAGGGCAGTTCGTCGAGCAGGGTTGTGTCGGGGGCGGGTGCCTGGGCGGCGGTGAGGGCGTCTAGCTCGGCCTCGATGGCCTGGGCGTGGGTGTAGAGGTCGTTGAACTGGGCGGTGATGCGCTCGCGCATGGCGTTGGCCATGGGGCTGGTGTCGCTGCCCATCTGGGCTAGCTGGGTGATGAGCCCGTTCTGGGCGGTTTCGTTCTGGGCGGCCTGCAGGCGCAGCTCCTGGGAGTGCTGCTGGTTGCGCTGGTCTTGCTCGGCCTGGGTGGCGGGCAGGGCGGCGGCGAGCATGGCGGCGCGGTCGTGGCCGAGTAGCGCGCTGATGATGTGGTCGACGGCGGCGGTCATGTCGTGGTCGGTGACGGCGGCGCGGACGTGGCCGGGGTTCTTGGCGGCGTGGCGGGGGTCGGCGGGGTTGTGGGGGCAGACCCAGTAGACGTAGGTCTTGCCGTTGCCGGCGCGGGTGGGCTTGACGCACATGCGGCGCTTGCACTGGTTGCAGCGGATGCGGGAGCGCAGCGGCCGGTCGGGGCGGGGGTCGCCGGGCTGGTAGTCGCGGACCTTGGCGTGCTCACGGCCGACGGCCTGCGCGGCTTCCCACAGTTCCATGTCGGTCGAGGGCCGGGTGCTCGTTGCCGTCGCCGGCCCAGGTCCAGTGCTCGCGGGGGACGTTGCGCATCTTCGGCTTGCCGGGGTCGGCTGAGGTGTTGCGGGTGCGGCCGATGACGATCCGCCCGGTGTACTTGGGGTTGGCGAGGATAGCGCGGACGGCGGTGGGGCCCCACGGGGTGCCGGGCACGGGGGCGGGCGCTGCCTGGGCGTTGAGCCGCCGCGCGATGGACAGGAGCGACAGCTTCTCGCCGGTGCGCCATTCGAACATCCTCGTGACCCACGGGCCGCGCTCGGGGTCGGTGACCAGGCGGGCGCGGGTGGCCCCCATGCTGGCCTTCATCGGGTTGGGGTGGGGCGTGCGCTGCTCGGCGTAGCCGTAGGGGCACTTGCCGGTGTTGTGCCCGCTGATGGCGTACTCCTTGAGGCCTTCCCACATCTGGGTCTTGAGGTTGTACCGGAAGTACTCGGCGATGCCCTGCTTGACCCGGCGGACCAGGCGGACCGCGGCGTCGGGGGCGGCGGCGTCGATCGGCTCGTCGGTGGCCAGGATGAGGACGCCGGCGGCGTTCAGCTCCCGTTCCAGGCGCAGCGCGTCGGGGAAGTCACGGCCGGTCCGCTCGATGTTCTCGCAGATCACCGCCGTGAACGGGGCCGTGCCGGCCTTGATCGCGGCGCGCAGCTCGGCCATTCCCCCGTCGCGGGGGATGCCGGCGCTGGTGAACTTCTCCCACACGTCGGTGCGGCTGCGCCGGTCCAGTTCCGTCCCGCCCGACTCGACGTCCCAGTAGTAGCGGGTGATCACGAATCCGTCGGGGAGCCGTTCCCGTGACAGCCTTAGCTGCTTGTGCAGCGACTCCACGGGGTCCTGCATGGTGCTGGTGCTGGTCCGCCCGATGAACGCGACCGGCAGCGTCCCTACTCCTGCCGCGATTGCCTGTGCTGTCGTGCCCACAGTAGAAGCTCCCTGATCGCCTCGGCCTGCCGCGCGTTCAGCGCGGCGGCCGCCTGCCTGCCGCCCACTACCCGGATCTTGACCCGGACTTTCATTCCTCCGGGCCTTTCCCCTTCACTGAAATTATAGCTGATAATGCGCGCACCGTCGATTACTGACGGTGAATTACTCTCTTGTTTTCCCTGCTCAGGCACTGTTTTCTCCGTTTCACGTGAAACCATTCCCGCCTATTCAGTGAACCGTTCCGCTGGTTGTATCTGGTACGGCCTTTTCGCTCCTGAATTCCTTTCGCCCGCGCGGCTGCGGGTCCCCGCGCGGGCGGGCGCAGGCCCGGTTCCCGTCGCCGGCGCGGTCACCTGGGCGGGCAGCCGGGGGCGGCGCGGGCCCTGGCCCGTCGGCTAGCGGCCGGGCGGCGGCGCAAGGTCGGCGCGGGCGGTGAGCAGCCACCACAGGGCGCACCCGGACGCGGCGGCGGGCGCGGACGGGGTGCCGGGGACCAGCAGGACGGCGGCGCAGGCGGCGGCTGCCGCGACCAGCGCACGGACGGCGAGGCGCAGTGGCCGGCCCTGGGCGACGCGTGCGGGCAGCACGGCGGCGAAGGTCCAGAGCGCGTGCCACGGAAGCGGCTCCGGGGCCAGGGCCGGCGGCCCGTGCGGCGCGGCGGCGGTGAGGTCGGCCAGGGCCTCCGACCGGCCCCACGGGGTGCGGAGCTGCTCGTAGGCGGACGCGGCGGCGGCGTAGGCGGCGGGGTTGCCGCCGTCGGCCCGGTCGGGGTGGGTCGCCGTGGCGGCGGCCCGCCACGCGGCGCGGACCTGCTCGTCGGTCAGTGCCGGGTCCGGGGGCAGGTGCAGGGCGGTGAACGGGTTCACGATCCTCCCTGGCGGGCGGGGCCGAGCACGTCATCAAGCGGCCCGGCCGGTGGTGGCCCGGACGGCGGGCAGCGGCAGGGTAGGCGGCCCGGCGCTGTCACGCCGGGCACCGCCGGGGCGGGGTGGCGGGGCGGCCGGGCCGGTAGGCGCGGCGGTGATCGGGAGCGGGACGGGGCGGGGGCGGGCGATCTGCGCGTAGACGGCTGATCCCCGGCGGATGTGGCAGACCTGCCCGGTGTCTTGCTGGCGGATGAGGTCGGGGCTGGCGGTCCAAGCGTGCTGGATGCGGCTGGTGCCCTCGTCGCCCCACGCGGTGCCGAGCAGCTTGCGGGCGCGACTCTAGTACCCGGTGGGTGCCGGCGAGCTGGCACAGCGGTTCGGGGTAGGGGGTCTGCATGAGCCAGACGCCGCCGTCGGCGGTGGCGGCGATCCGGTACCTCTCGTCGTCGTCGCGGCCCAGTCCCTGCCAGGACTGGGCTGAGACCATCACGCCCGAGGCCGAGGGACCGGCCGCGCTCGTAGAGGTTCGACAGCGGCACCCGGCGGCTGACGGCGCTGTAGTCGTCGGCGGCGAACAGGATCTCCCGGGGCTCGGTGCCCCGGGAGGCGGCGGCGTGCGCGACCAGCTCGGTGAGCGCCATCGCCTGCGCCTCAGCCACCGACGGCTCGGAGGTGCCTTCGAGGATGAGGTACCAGGCGTCGGCGTCTTCGAGGCGGCCGGGGCCGTCGAGGCCGGGGCCGAGACGAGCCAGCAGGGTCGCGTAGCGGAGCTGGATGCCGCCCGCGTGCGGGCGGGCGGCGGCCAGGGCGACGAGCTGGTCGGGCGTCCCGCCCGACCAGGCGTCCTCCAGCCACGCCGGGGTCGAGGCGGGCGAGGAACTGCGCCGCGTTGCACGGCGGGCCGGGCGGCGCGGTCACGGCTAGGGTGATCACGGCCTGGGTGATGTCGGCGTAGTAGGCGGCGGACCCGTCGCCGTGCTCGATCATCTGGAACAGCAGCACGGCGAGGTTCTCTGGCGGCAGCGTCCACAGGGACAGGGTGGCGTCGTCGGGCCAGATCGGCGACGCGGCCGGCCCCGGTGCCGCGCAGTACCCGGCGGGTCCGGTCGGCCTTCGCGCGGGCGTCGGGGCCGCCCTTGCAGTCCATCGCGACCAGCAGCGGCCGGGGCCTGCCCCGGCGCGCTGCCGCCAGCGACGCCGCCATCCAGCCGGCCCACAGCCGGATCATCAGGTTCGTCTTGCCGCTGCCGCTGCTGCCGACGATGACCATGTGGCGGCGGAACGCCGTCACGGGGATCTCCAGCACGGGCCGCCAGGGGCGGCCGACGGCGCGGATCACCGCGCCGGCAGGCACCGTGCCCCGCGAGGTGACCAGCGGGAAGGGGCCGGGGGCGGCGAGCCGCCCCCGCGCCGAGCGGGCCTGCCGCTGCCATTGGCGCTGGTCGAAGGCGGCGGGGGCGAACGCGTGGCGGCCGGCGGCGCCGGCCGCCATCGCCGCCGTGCGCCACCCCCAGCCAGGCCGCGCCGGCCGCCAGCCCGATAGGGACGGCGAGCGGTGCGGTCAGCACCAGCGCCTGCGCGACCCGGCCGTTCACGAGCCACGCTGACGCCTGCAGCCACAGGCCGACGGGAGCGAAGGCGACCGCCCGCCAGGTGCGGTCACGCAGCGCGGCGGCGGTCAGCCACACGACCGCGACCGGCACCGACCAGGCGGCGGCCCGCCACAGGCGGGCCGGCGGCCACCCCGTGAGCCAGGCCGCGGACGCGGCCAGGGCCGCGGCGGCGGTCACCGGCCACAGCACCGCCAGCACCGCGGCCGTGATCAGGGTCTTGGCCGCGCGGAACGCGAGGCGCAAGACCCAGAGCAGGGCCAGGGCCCGCAGGATGCTTCATTGCCGGGCCTGCCCGGCAATGAACGCCGAGGCTGGCAGGTCGCGGACCGCGACCCGCCCGCGCTGCACGTCGGGCAGGGCGGCGGCCGTGGCGGTCACGACCGGCCGCGCGGCCGGCGCGCACCAGGTAGATGACCTGCGCGTAGGAGGGCCGGGCGAGCAGCCCGGCCATGATCCGCGCGGTGCGCGCTGACGGCTTCGGCGTCAGCTCGACTTCTATCGGCCCATGTCGCGCCGGCGTGCGGGCCGGCCGCCTCGACAGACGGCCAGTGCACCTCCGCGTCGGGCACGTGCCCGGTCCCGACCCTCGGGGGCGGGAGCGCGGCCCGGACCGACCGTTCGCACCGCCACCAGGCCCCGGCGGCGGCGTAGGCGGGGACCGCCTGCAGCCACAGCCGGGCCGCCAGGACGGCCCGGACGTGCGCCAGGCGCGACAGCGACGGCGGACGGGCGGGCCAGGGATGGCCGCTCGCGGCCATTCCTGCCGGGGTGAGCCAGCACCAGGCGGGGCCGGGGCCGAGCACGCCGGTCACGGCGTACCCGGCCCCGCGCCAGCGGGCGGTGATGGCCCGGACCCGGGCGGGCGTGACCCCTAGGGCCTCCGCCAGGAGGTCATAGGGGGCGGCGTACTGCTCGGCCACGAGCAGCAGGCCGGTGATGTCCCGTTCGGTCAGCCGGGCTTGCCCGGCATCCGAACGGCGCGAGCGCGCGGCGGCGGCCTGTGTCCCCATCAAGACCGGTCCCCTTGTCCTGGGCGGTGGCGTACGGGCAGACCCCAGGCCGCAACGGGGCTATGGACTAGGCTCCCAGGCCAACCGTGCCGGCGGGCAGCAAGCCGGGCATTACCGTTCCCTTACGGACTAGCCGTGAAAGAGACGGTTGAAGCCACGGACAGGCGCTGGCTGACCGTGGCTCCTTGTTGTTAGTTGCGGGATCGGCCTACCGCAGCGACGCCGTGAACGTTTCCCAGACCTCAGTGTTGAAGGTCAGCGTCATGCCGTCGCGGTCGGTGGTGTCGCGGACCATGATCACGCCGTCAGTCGAGGCAGTCTCTACGCATGCGCCGCCGTTGGCGTCTGAGAAGGTGCTCTTGCGCCAGTCCATATGCCGCCTACTTCCCTGAACAGTGCCAGCGACTCTGACCCAGGCCAGCACTCCGACCTGAGCGTATCGAACATGTGCGAAAGCGAGGAAACCGATTGATCGTCGGTGTAGACGAACGAGCCGCGCGCGTGCTCGCACAGCACCGCGCTATCGGTGACCATGAACCCGCTTGTGTTGGCAGGATCAGCCACGGCTGGCAGTACCTGAATGGTGACGTGAGGCAGGCTGGCAATCTCCGCTAGGCGGTTCATCTGTACTGCCATCACTTCCGGGCTTCCGACCTGGCGATATAGCGCCATCTGGTCAACGATGAACCATGTCAACGGAGGATCTTCCCTCATGACCACACGGCGCTGACGTTCCATGCGACGAGTTAGCCGTGCGGTTACCTGGTCTTCGGTCACGCCGGGGTAAGTGCACAGAAGTGCGCGGGCGTAGTCGCTGGTTTGCAGCAGCCCCGACAGCACCGATGGCCACCAGTCGCTGAGCCGGGTTGCCTTGTCTTCGTACTCGGCCCAGTCACGGAATCCTGGCGGTGCCCAATCGCGCATCTCCTCGTAAAGCTCAGAGAAGTCGGTCACGCCGAACGCATCATTGCAGGCCAGGGCGATATTTTCGGTTGGCGGGCGCTTGCCGTTCTCGATTCGTGACAAATGCCCGGCGGCTATGCCGGTACGCCGTGAGAGTTCATCAAGTGACCACTTCCGAAGGGCCCGCTGCTTGCGCACTTGCTTGCCAAAAAGCGCGCTTGGGTTACCAGGCATGCACGAAATTTTGCCACAGCACTAGAACGGTTGTAAACGGCTAGCTACGGTCTGCAATAGGTACCGCTGTCGTGCGGAACCCAGTGGAATCCGTGAACGACTGTTCAAGGGAAACCACAGCGTGGCGGACTACTACCCGAGCAGGAGAAGGGCGATGGATGAGGACATCGGCAGTGTTAGCGACCTTGACGACTTCCAGGTCATCGCGGAGAGGGCACGGGTTATGCGGGCGCTGGCGGCGCTTACTGACCGGTACCGGCGGCTGAACGAGGAGTTGGGGAGGAGGGGGACGCTGTCGTGGATGCTGCGGTGACGCCGTTTACCCGGCTGCCGGCGGGCGCGGCGCGGATGCTGGCGGTGGAGACGCTGCTGGCGGATCCGGAGGCGCTGGGTGATGACGTGCTGGAGTCGTGCCTGTACCTGCTTCGGGAGAGGCTGCGGTCGGGATGACGCCTGATGGTGACTGGGTGGCGGTCGGGGCGGCGGTGAGTGCCCGGATGGCCGCGCGGAAGGTGTCGACGGCGGCGCTGGCCCGGGTGACGGGCTTGTCGGAGACGACGATCCGGGCGTTGCGGGCGGGGCGGGGCGGCCGTCAGGGTTCTACGCTGTACGCGGTCAGTGCCGGCCTGGGGTGGCCGCCGGGCTACCTGCGGCGGGTGGCTGAGAACCTGCCGGAGCCGGTTGAGGGGCCGACCATAGGAGAGGTGGTTAGCCGTATCGCGTGGCAGCTTGACGCGCTGTGCCGGCACCTTAATGTCCCTGTCCGGGCGTGGAGGACGGAAGCGCGGGCGTGACGGGTGACGGGAGCTGGTACCCCGGTAGCCGCTGGGCGCGTCGGATGGCCGTGCTGATCCGGATGCGTGAGCGCGGCCTGACCCGCGATGAGCTGGCCGGCCTTACCGGGATGACGCCTGGCCTGGTTCTGGAGGTCTACCTGCAGTCGCGGGCGGAGCGGGCACGGCTTGCGGTGGCGCTCGGCTGGCCGCCTGACCACTTCGACGATGCCTCGGCGGGCGGGCGGGCAGTGCCGTTACCGCCGGGAAAGCCCTGGTGCAGTTCTGGCACTGGGGTGGAGGCCCCGGGCCCGCGCAGCGGGCCCGGGGCCTTTTGCGTGGCGCTTTCCGCAGTCGCCCACGGGGAGGCCCGCCATCGGAGGGTGCCGCGTAGCGGCACGGGGGCATCGGCCGTGCTGCTTCCTCGGGTCCGTCGCGGTGCCCAGCCGTCGGCTGTAGTGGGGAGGCAGGAGGGGGGATTGCAAGGGGGGAACCTGGGAACCGGGCGGTGATTTTCCGGGGTCCGGGGGGTTCCGGGTTCCCCCCTTGCGGTTTTGACTTTTGGTTTTGATCTTGACTTTGACTTTTGGGTGGTGGAGTGGAGTGGAGGTGTTCCTGACCTCGATCTCCCCGCTTGCGGAGGGGTTGAGGTCAGGAACACCGGAACGGAGCGGAGCCGCCCGCCCGCGCTGGTCAGCGCGGGGTTTGGGGGCTTGTACCGGAGACAGAGGCTAGACGGCCCGGTCTTTAGGTGTCCGGGCGGTGCGTCGCTACTGTCCGGGGTGTGCGTGGGAATTTTCCTTGGGATTTCCCCTGCGAACTGTCCTCTCCACGGCAGGCCCGTCCGTATTTGATCACGACATGATCACGGAAAAAACTCGGTTTCACTGCCGGGATGCTCGGGGTTCGCCAAACTAAAGCCATGCCTGACCGGGGCCGGTGGTCCTGGTGCTGCCAGGCTGCTGTATCTGGGTGGGCGGGCCCGTCGTCCAGATGTCGGCGGCCGGGGCTCGCGCCCCGCGTGTAGTTCTCGCGCTAGCGGGAGGCATCCATGCCTAGAAGGCGTGGCAAGAGGAAAGGGCCGGGGCCGTGGCTTCGGATGGTGGTGGCCGGGCTGGCCGCCGTAGCTGCTTTGGCTACGGCGGCCAGTGCCGGCGGTGACGCTAGGGGCGTTACTGCCGGCGGCCCGTCCGGGTGCGTGCTAAGGATTGCTCCTTAGCGCGGCTCGCCGGCTACCTGAAGGGTGGCGGGGCGGTCGGGCTGATGCCCGGCCGCCTTGCCGTTGGTGGTACCACCACCGTCGGTCTCATTATGGTCACGTTGGCGAAGGCGCGCAGTGATTACCGAACAGTTCTAACGCCCGGGAGCTAGCGTCGTGGGGATGGTGGTCGCGAGCGTTGCACGAGGGTAGGACGAGGATGGGTTCAGATAGTTAGCGCACAGACGGCAAGATGGCTGTCGTGCACATAACCACCGCTGAACTTGACGTGCTGCCAAGCGCCGTCGCCGCGCTTGCGATTGTGGGTGCTTACCTGGGCGTGCGCAGTGGCAATCGCGGCCAACAACGGCTTGCGCGGGGAACGTACGACCGGGATCGCCAGACGGAGACGTACATCGATCTGTTGAAGGGCGTTCATCTCCGCAACGCGCAGCTAGAGGACACCTACTCACGGCCGATCAACCGAGCATCCCGCACACCTACCAAGTCCCAGTTCGACCCCACCTCGGACAATGAGGCGCTCTTCGCTGCACGGTTGATGGCGTACGCGTCACCAAGAGTGGACAAGCTGTGGGGGGAGTTCGCGCGGGCCACGCTCGATTTCGACAACTACATGATCGATCTCCGGGGATCGGCCAGCGTTCCGCCTGAGGATTTGACCGGTGCCATTCGGGAGCGGGTAGAGAAAGAATTCGAGGCGTGGCGGCAGAAACGCGAAGATCTAGTGGCTGCTGTTCGCCATGAACTTAGGCGAACGCGCTGAGGATTAGGCCGTGTCGTATCAAAACATGACCTCGGTAGTGCGGGCCCGCGGGGTCGGCGTGGCGGTGACGCGGGCGCAGCCGGGCGCGGGGTCACGGGGCGTGCCCCGGTCAGGCGGCGGGGTCGGCGGCGTGCAGGGTGGCGGTGAGGTTGTGCGCGGTGCTGAGCGCGGCGGTGAGGTCGTCGGCGTGGCCGGCGGCCTGGCTCATCACGGCGCGGATGCGGCCGGCCAGGTCGGCCGGCGGGCGGTGGTGGTCGTCGGCGATGCGGCCGGCGGCGGCCTCGGCTGTCAGCCACTGTTCCAGTGCGGCCAGGAGCTGGGGCAGCCGACTGGCGGCGATGGCCAGGCTGGCGGCGACGGTCGCGGTCGTGGCAGGGTCGGTGATCCCGCCACCCGGAGCGGCGTAGTTCAGGTACCGGATGGCCTCGGCGGCCAGATCGGCTCCGCCGGCGGTGTCGGCGTCGGCGTAGGGGCCGTGGATGAGGGCGGTGAGGCGGCCGGTGAGCTGGGCGGGCGTGAGCGGGCTGCCGGCGTCGCTGGTTGCGGGCATGACGGAAGTTCCCCTCCCCTCAGGGTTGCGGCTCTAGGGGCATTCACCGGTGGCACGCACCGGGGCCGGGCCGGGTTCGGCGTCCGGACCGGGCGTTAGCAGGCCGTAAGGATTCGGTCACGGCGAGGGTTTCGGCGGGCTCTCGCGCGGATTGTCGTCGCTGCCCTGCCCGGCCGTTTTTCGTGTAAGGGAGCGGAGCGAACCGTCTGGGCGCTGCTGTCCGGGGGGCGGGTTTTGCCTCCCGGCGGCGGCGTCCGTCCGGGGATGGCCTGTGCCACGGGGGTTTTTCTAGGCCGGGATAGCGATTTTCTATCCCCGGCCTGCCCGGTGGCGGGAGTCGGCGGGGCGGTGAGGGGTGCGAAGCCGCATGTGGGCCGCGCGGGTTGTGCGCGGCCGGGGGCGGCGGGTGGGGGTCAGTGGGCTGGCGGCCAAGCGGCCGACCGTGCCCGGCCAGCCGGTCTCGTGGCTCGGTTAGAGGTTCACGGTCACCTCAATGGTGAGCTTGCGGGGCGGCTGCGCGTTTGGAAACTTGTTGCCTGCCGCTATCGCGGGGCTGCCGATCCACTATCTTCGCGACGGCCAGGAAGCCGTTCCCGCCACCCGGGGCATGTGGGCGAAATTTCGCTTTCGCCGGGCGCTGACGCTGCTGAGGCTAAGCCGACGGTGAGCTGGGTGCGCGGTTCGCCCGCGCCGGGCCGCGCAGCGGGCGACGGGAGCGGCGGCGCGACCGGGCGGGGCGCCGCGGGGCGGTCGGCGAACAGCACGCAGTGGAAGATCGCGAACTGGAGCCGGAGCGCGCCGAGGCTGGCCGGCAGCCAGATGAGGTCCGTCCAGAGCACGTTCGCCGCGCCCGTGAAGTGCAGGCCGGCGGCCGAGTGGCAGCCGAGTTGGCCGACGAGCGCTAGCAGCATTGCCATCAGCACCGAGATCGCCCAGAACGGGATCGTCTCGTTCAGCAGGTCGGGCCTGCCCTCGCGGCTCCGCACCCAGCGGCTCAGCCCGTAGCTGACCACGGCGCCGGGGAGCCAGGCCGCCAGCGCCGCCGCGGCCGGGGTCAGGTGGAGGACGCCGTTGCCGATCGTGAGCGTGATCTCGGTCACGGTCAGCGCCGCGAGGGCGGCGGCGGAGACCCGGGCGAGCCGGACGCGCAGCGGGCCGCAGCGCCGGTTCGTAACGCGCCGGCCGCATGCGGGAGTCATCAGCTTCCTAGGGTCCGGAGTTAGGCACGATATTCACAGGACGTTATCGCATGACTACGTTCCGGCATGGATCAATTCTGCAAGATGCCACTTGGCGAGGGATGCCTCGGTTCACCCCTGACCGGCGGATATCGCCGTGTCATGTCTCAAGACCTGCGGACAGGGCGACTCGCGTTCCGGGCGGAGTTCTCCCGCGGCCGGAGGCCCTGTTTCCTTCGCGGCCGGTCCGGCAGCTGCCAGCCGGCTCCGGAGATCCGGAGACGAGTCAGTTCCTTACGGCATCAAGCCAGACATATCACCTTTTGCCGCATCAAACCGCCGTCGGCGGCGAGCGCGGAAACGTGATCGGGTGTCCTTTGTGCCCGCCGGCGGGCACAAAGGACACCCGATCCCCGATAAGTACCCCATGGGGGTATGGTCGAGGGGTTCGGCGTCTTCCGTGTCCCGAGGCACCCGTCCCCGATGTCCTGAAATAAGCCACCGCGAATATCGTCGGTTTTGGGCAATTTCGCGGGGTTTGGTCGCTGTGGCGGGAGAATTTGGCGGGCGGGTGCGGGTTGTCGGTGGCGGGGCCGCTGCCGCGGGGTGGCGGGGCGGGTTTTGGGGGCTCGAATGGATGCCGTGTCCGACGGGTTAGTAGGCGCGGGCGAAGATGACGCGCTTGCCGTAGGCCGACGGGAGGCCGCAGCGGATGCAGGGACCGGATTCCGGCGGGGCGTCCAGCGGGATGCAGCGGGCCGTGGCCGTGGTCTCGGCCTTGATCTCTTCCTCGCACCCCGGCGTGCCGCAGTGCAGCGCGAGGGCCCAGCCGGTGGCCACCGCCCGGGCGAACTCCGCCCAGTCGTCGGTGATGACGGTGTGCTCGTCGCGGAACGCGGTGGCCCGCTCCAGCAGGAAGTCCTGGAACGCGTCCAGTTCGTCGGCCAGGCGGGCCGGCGCGCTGTCGAGGGGGATGGACTCCTTGCCCGCGCCGAGGCGGCGGGCCATCACCGCGCTGTTCGCGGCCAGGTCGCGCGGGCCGAGCTCCAGCCTGATCGGCACGCCGCGCAGCTCCCACTCGTTGAACTTGAATCCCGGCGACAGCTGCGGCCGGTCGTCCACGTGGGCCCGGATGCCCGCGCCGGCCAGCCGGGCCGCGAGCGCCACCGCGGCGGGGGTGACCTCGGCGGCCTGCTCGCCGCGGCCGATCGGCACGATGACCACCTGGTAGGGCGCGATCCTGGGGGGCAGCACCAGGCCCTTGTCGTCGCCGTGGGTCATGATCACGGCGCCGATCATGCGGGTGGTCATGCCGAACGAGGTGGTGTGCGCGTAGCTGAGCTGGCCGTCCTCGCCCGTGTACTGGATGTTGGCGGCGCGGGCGAAGTTCGTGCCCAGGTAGTGCGACGTGCCGGCCTGCAGCGCCCGGCCGTCGCGCATCATCGCCTCGATGGTGAACGTGCGGACCGCGCCCGCGAACCGCTCCCCCGGCGTCTTCTCGCCCTCGACGACCGGGATGGCCGCCAGCTCGCGGGCGGTGCGCGTGTAGATCTGCTGGAGCGCGAGCATGGTCTCGCGCATCGCGCCGGCCTCGTCCGCGTACGCGGTGTGCCCCTCCTGCCAGAGGAACTCGGTCGTGCGCAGGAACATCCGCGGCCGCAGCTCCCAGCGGACCACGTTCGCCCACTGGTTGAGCAGCATGGGCAGGTCCCGGTGGGAGCTGATCCACTTGGCCATGAACTCGCCGATGATCGTCTCGGAGGTGGGCCGGACGATCAGCGGCTCCTCGAGCTCCTTGCCGCCCGCGTGGGTGACCACCGCGAGCTCCGGCGCGAAGCCCTCCACGTGCTCCGCCTCCCGCTGCAGGTAGCTCTGCGGGATGAGCAGCGGGAAGTACGCGTTCTGGTGCCCGGTCTCCTTGATCCGCCGGTCCAGGTCGGACTGCAGCAGCTCCCAGATCCGGTACCCGTACGGTCGGATGACCATCGTGCCCTTGGCCGGGCCGCGGTCCACCAGTTCGGCCTTGAGTACCAGTTCGTTGTACCAGGCGGAGAAGTCTTCGCTCTGCGGCGTCACTCCGCGTTCGTCTCGAGCCACACCACGAGGTTAGCGCCTAAGGTGCCCGGGGTTGCCGCGCTGCCGGGGCTGGCGTGCCAGAAGGTGCGGGACGGGTGCTTGATACTGCCGCCGGGGCCGCCGGTCTCGGCGTAGGGAGAGAGCGTGAAGCCGTTGCCGAAGACGACGGGGCGGGTGGCGTCACCGGAGCCCGCCGGGTCGGCGTCGGCGGGGCCGGCGTCGGCGGAAGCGCCCGGATCGGGGAGGCGGGCCAGGTGGGCGCCGGGACCCGCGTCGCCCGCCGCCATCGCGGCCCGGACGGCCGCCATGCCGCCGGATACCCGGATCTCCTCGAGGGCGGAGAGGTCCCAGCACTCGGTCGCGTTGACCGTGACCGCCATCGGGCCCGCGCCGGCCCGGCGGACCCGGCCGCGGACGAGCAGCAGCCAGGAGGCGAAGAGCCGGGCGGCGCAGCGGTGCTGCACCGACTCGAAGAACGCGAGGTCCACCAGGCCGGCGGCGTCGTCAAGGGAGGCGAAGATGATCCGCTGGCCGGACCTGACCGCCGGCGTCTGCGTCGCCACCTTGGCCCCCGCGACCAGCACGGTCTCGCCGTTCTCGGCGGCGGGCAGGTCCGGCGAGCGGACCACGCCGAGCCCGGCGAGCAGGTCGGCGTAGAAGTGCATGACGTGCTGGCTGACCTCGAAGCCGAGGATGTCGAGCTCGGCCTCGACCCGCTCGGTGAGGTCAAGCTCGCGGAGCTCGCCGGCCGGGACGAGGTCCGCCATGCCGTCGGTCTCCTCGGCCCCGGCCCCGGCGAACAGGTCGAGGGTGGGGGGCGCGCCCTTGCGCGCCGCCGGGGACTGCCTGGCCAGCACCCCCACCCGGGCCAGCAGGTCCCGCCGGGACGGGCGCGGCGAGGCTAGGGGGCGGTATCGCGGCACCAGGTGTCCGCCCGACATATCGGAAATGTCCGGCGGGAAAGGAGGGGGCTCCGCGCCGGGGGGAAGGAGTTCCAGGGTGGGCGCGGCAGCCGCGTCGGAGGCGGCCGGGGCGAAGACGGGGGCGAGGGGCCATGAAGACCCGGGCGAAACCGGGGAGTGGGGCGGGACCCGGACGTTGGGCGGCGCGGTTGCCGGCTGGGCGGAGCTGCTGGAACTGGGTGAGCCCGGGGGCGCGAGTGGGCCTATGGGAGTGGGGGCGGAGGCGTAGAGGGTGTCGAAGGCGCCGATGAGGACCAGGCGTTCCGCGACCGGGCGGGAGACCCCGGCACGGTTCCAGAAGTCGCGCAGGCTGGTGTAGGGCTGGCCGGAGACGATGCGGGCGATCTCGGCGTCGCTGATGCCCTTGACCTCGCGGAGCGAGCAGCGGATGGCCTGGGGGGAAGCGCCGGGTGGCGGGGGCTTGCGGCCGGGGAGGCGGAGCGCCTGCAGCGGGCCGGTAGATTCCAGGATCCTGCGGGCAGCGGAGCGTCCGGCGCGCGGGCCGCCGGGAAGCGGGTCATCGGTCGCCGGACCGTTGGCCAGCGCAGGGGGCGGCAAGGACGGCGCTGGCCCGGAGCGGGACGGGACGTCGGGTCGCGGCAGCGGGGTGATGGAACCGGACCGGGGAGAGTAAGCCGCGGTCGTTCGGGATGACCGGCCTTCTGCCTTCCAGTCGGCCGCTGAGGCGTTGACGTCGACCGGGAGGACCTGGATGCCGGACAGGCGGGCGTCGGCGAGGATGACCCGCTTGGGGTACATGCCGGGGTCGTGGGTGAGCACGCCGGCGTAGAAGGCGGCCGGGTGGTGGCGCCGGAGCCACGCCGACTGGTAGACGGGGATCGCGAACGCGGCGGCGTGCGCCTTGCAGAAGCCGAAGCCGCCGAACGCGGCGACCATCTGGCCGACCCGCTCGACCGTTTCCCGGTCGAAACCGCGGGCGGTGGCCTGGGCGCGGAACCACGGGGCGGTGCGCTCCGGTCCGCCCTCCTTGGACAGGTGGCGGCGGACCAGGTCCGCTTCCGCCAGGCCGCAGCCGGTCATCACGTCGATGACGCGCAGCACCTGCTCGTGGAAGACCACCACTCCCCCGGTCTCGCCCAGCGCCGTTTCCAGCTTCTCGTGCGGGTAGCGCGGCTCGGCCAGGCCGTGCCGGGTGCGCAGGAACGGGCCGATCATGTCGGAGTTGACCGGGCCCGGGCGGAACAGCGAGATGTCCACGATCAGGTCGGCGACGTCGCGCGGGGCCAGCTTCTTCACCAGCTCGCGCTGGCCGGGTGACTCGATCTGGAAGCAGCCGAGCGTCTCCGAGCGCTGGATCATCGCGTAGGTGGCCGGGTCGTCGCGGGGCATCGCGTCGATGTCGATGCGCTCGTTCTCCGTGCGCTCGATCTCGGCGAGCGCGTGCGCCATCGCGGACTGCATGCGGACGCCGAGCACGTCCAGCTTGATCACCCCGGCGATCTCGGCGTCGTCCTTGTCCAGCTGGCTGAGCGGGAAGCCCTCGGCGCTTTCCTGCACGGCGGTGCGGTCGAGCAGGGTCTTGTCGGACAGGAGGACGCCGCACGGGTGCATCGCGACGTGCCGCGGCAGGCCGTCGAGCTGCTGGGCGAGGCCGAATATCGTTGTCAGCTGATTTTCGTTTAGCCTTGATCGCCTTAGTTCCGGCAGCTCGGTTAGCGCGGCCGTGATGTGCTTGGCCCGGATATGCGGGAAGGACTTCGCGATCGCGCCGATCTCGTCCGGCGGCAGCGACATCGCGGCGGCGACGTCCCTGATCGCGCTGCGCGCCCGGTAGGTCTCCATCATGCAGACGCAGGCGACGCGCTCCTGGCCGTGGCGGCCGAAGATGATCCGGTACGCGTCCAGGCGGCGGGCCGACTCCACGTCCAGGTCGATGTCCGGGAGCGTGTTCCTTATCGGGGAGAGGAACCGCTCCATGAGCAGGTCGTGCTCGAGCGGGTCGATCGCGCTGATGCCGAGCAGGTGGTTGACGAAGCTGCCCGCGCCGGAGCCCCGGATGGCGCAGCGGATGCCGGCCTGCCTGATCCTCGTCGCGACGTCGGCGACCGTGAGGAAGTAGGAGGCCATGCCGGTCTGCGCGATGATGTCGAGCTCGTGGTCGAGGCGCTCGCGGGCGTTTTCCGCGGCCTTGCGGCGGCTGACGCCGCGCGGGCGGCTCGCCGCGCTCGCCGTCCGGTAGCGGCCCTGCAGGATTGACCGCTCGCACCGGTCCTTCAGCTCCTTGAACTGGTCGTACGCGGTTCCCTTGGTTTCCGGCAGGTGGCGGGAGCCGACGCCGAGGTCGCGGCCCGGGTCGAGGACGCACCGCCGGGCGAGCTCGTCGGTCTCGCCGAGCAGCAGGGTGGCGGCGCTCGCCGTGCCCGGGCCGGTCATCGCCGCGGCGACGCGCTTGGCGGTGACCGTCATGTCTTCCTGGCTGGCGAGGTAGGCGCGGCCGTTGTGCGTTACCAGCCGGGGCGAGCCGAGCGGTACGAGGTGCCGGGCGGCGTCGAGCACCTGGGCGGTCAGGCTGTCGACCGGGTCCAGGTAGCGGACCGCGTTGGTGAGCACGGCCGGGGTCCTGGTGTCGCGGGCCAGCTCGGCCATTCTGGCGGCGCGGAACGTGGACTTGTGGTCCAGGTGGTCGACGACCTCAATGACCGTGTCCACGTGCCGGCGCCAGCGGTCGAGTGCGCGCCGGGCGAGGTCCTGGCGGCGGGCGGCGACCGCCTGGCCGACATCGCTCGCCGGGCCGAGCAGCATGACCAGGCCCGCCGCGTGCTCGGCGATCAGTTCGCGGGTGACCGCGGGGGCGTCGCCGGTCTTGGCTCCGGCTCCGGCTCCGGCTCCGGTCTTGGCGGACGCGTGGGCGGCGGATACCAGGCGGCACAGCGAGGCCCAGCCCTGGCGCCCGGTCGCGAGCAGGGTCACCCGGCTCCTGGCGCCCTGGCCGGCGCTCCCGCCGCCGCGGACCCCGAGGTCGGCGCCGAGCAGCGGCCTGATCCCGGCGTCGGCGCAGGCCTGGACGTGCTTGAACGCGCCGTAGAGGCCGTCGCGGTCGGTCAGCGCGAGGGCCGACAGGCCGAGATCGGCCGCCCGGGCGGCGAGCGCCGCCGGGGTGGCCGTGCCGTAGCGCAGCGAGTACGAGGACGCGACGTGCAGGTGCGCGAACTCCGCGGGCCCGGCCATAAATCGGCGATCCGGCGCAGCGTCCAGGTGTCGGCGGCGATGTCCCGGCGCAGCTCGTAGGTGCCCCGCGGCTGCCCAGGGCCCGTCGATGCCTCGACCCGCCAGAACTGGAGCTCGGGGCGCGCGGGGACCGGGGCGGTCTCCCGCCACCAGTCACGGTTGACCAGCCAGTGCTCCTGCACCGCGATGACGGTGTACAGGCGCTCCCGCCACGCGAACCTCACGGGACGACCGTCTTCCCTCGTCTGAACCTCAACCGGCTCGCCGTACACCCTGCCCATGCGCTGCCCTGCACTTCCCGCTCGCAAGCCGCCGGCCCCGCGTGGCGTGACTCGCGCGGGGCCGGGCCGCCCGGGGGAAGACGGGCGTAACCACTACATATTCGCCCGATCCGGCGAACTCCACTGTAGGGTCGAATATAAGTACATTCGAACAGGCCGTCAAATATCACCGGTCACACTGGCAACTTTAACGGTAAGTAGTCACCGCCAAGTCGGTATATATCGGTACATATTGAACCAGGTGGCCCCGCAATCGTTTGACCGGAACGCGGCGGGGTAGCCACACGGTCGCCTTGCCTGTGTCCAGCGGGGTGATCGTGGTTACCGTGCGGCGGAGGGTGAGCTGAAGATGGCCAGCGCGAGCGCCTGGGAGCGGATCGAGCGCCAGCAGTTGCGCGGACGGGAGCGGTGGACGCGCTATGAACGGCCGAGCCGCCAACGGCCGGGCGACCGGCCCGACCCCACCCGCCCGGCGGGCGCCGACCTGCTGCCGCGGGTCAAGCACATCGTCGTGCTGATGATGGAGAACCACTCCTTCGACAACTACCTGGGCACGCTCGGCCGCGGGGAAGGGTTCCCGCGCGACGCCGACGGCGCGCCGGATGCCGAGAACCCCGCCTCCGACGGCACCATGATCCGGGCCTATCACGCGCGCTCCACCAAGCAGGCGCCGTCAGGCGCGCCCTGCCAGAGCTGGACCGCCAGCCACACGCAGTGGGCCGACGGCAAGATGAACGGCTTCGTGACCTCGACCGAGCAGGCCGCGCCCACGGATGACAAGACCGCGGCCATGGCCTACTGGACCGATCGGGACCTGCCGTTCTACCACGGGCTGGCCCGGACCTTCCCGCTGGCCGACCACTGGTTCAGCTCCTGCCTCGGGCCGACGTTCCCCAACCGCCGGTTCCTGCTCGCGGGGACGGCCAACGGCCTCATGGACGACCTGCCGGTCAACCTGCTCGACCGGCCGAAGGCCGGCACGATCATGGACATGCTGACCAGGCACGGGATCTCCTGGGTCAACTACCGGCCGGCCGGCAGCGACCAGTCCGAGTTCCGCCGCTTCGTTCGCTACCGGCGCCGCCGGACCAGGCACCACCTGACTTCGCTGGGCCGGCCGCTGCGCCAGGGCACCCAGGGGTTCAAGCGGGACCTCCAGTTCACCTCCGCCATCTACCCCCTCGGGATGGCCAGCTACATGGCTCACGTCCGCGGCATCGACCAGTTCTTCGCCGACGCCGACTCCGGCAACCTCCCGTCGTTCTGCATCGTGGACCCCGACTTCCGCCGCTACTCCGAGGAGAACCCGCAAGACATCCAGAAGGGCGAGAGCTTCGCCGCCGAGGTGATCAACCGGGTCATGCGAGGCCCGGCCTGGGCGGACACCTTGCTCATCTGGACCTACGACGAGAACGGCGGCTACTACGACCACGTCGCCCCGCCCGCGGCGGTGCCGCCGGACGACGTCCGGGGCCACAGCCGGGTCGCGCACCCGTCCCTTCTGCGCAGCCTGCTGAAGGTGCTGTACCCCGGCTACGTCCGGCAGGCCGAGAAGATTGTCATCGGCCCCGATACCTACGACACCTACGGGTTCCGGGTGCCCGCCGTGATCGTGTCGCCCTACGCGCGGCCGGACTGCGTCCTTTCTGACGTGTTCGATCACACCTCGGTGCTGAAGCTCGTCGAGGAGAAGTGGAACCTGCCCGCGCTGACCCGCCGGGACGCGGCCGCGACCTCACCCCTCGGCGCCCTGGACCTGACGGCCCCGCCGGCCTTCCTGACGCCGCCGGAACTGCCCGCGCCGGCCCTGGCGTGGGGCACCTGGTAGGCCGCCGCCAGATCCTCTGACTTCGCTATCACCCCGTGTGGGCGATGCGGCGGGTAGCCGGTTGCGCGAGCGTGGCACCCTGCGCTGAGCACTGCGCAGTTCGGCCATTCCGGCGAGGAGGCGACGGTGGACCGCTACCCGAACATCAGTGATCACGGGCTTATCGGAGACCTGCAGACGGCGGCCCTGGTGGCGACCGACGGGACCATCGACTTCTTCTGCTGCCCGCGGTTCGACTCGCCGAGCGTGTTCTGCTCGCTGCTCGACGCCGAGAAGGGCGGCTACTTCCGGATCTCGCCGGCGACCGACAGCTACGTGACCAAGCAGCTGTACTTCCCGAATACCGCGATGCTGATCACGCGGTTCATGACGGCCGACGGCGTCGGCGAGGTGCTCGACTTCATGCCGGTGCTCGACGGGGCCCCGGCCGACCGGCACCGGCTGGTCCGGCAGCTCCGGGTCGCGCGCGGCACGATGAAGTTCGTCGTCGAGATCGAGCCGCGGTTCGATTACGGCCGGGCCAGCCACACCGTCGAGGTCACCGACGCCGGCGCCGTGTTCAAGGCGACGGGCGGCATGGAGCTGACGCTGCACACCACCGGCCAGCGGGCCGCCAAGGGCGACCGGGCGGTGATCGAGCGCACGAGCGACGGGCTGCGCGCGACCCTGACGATGCGCGAGGGCGAAAGCCACCGCGGCGTGGTGCTTGAGTCGATGGGCGGCCAGCCGCGGGTGCTGGCGCCGGACGAGCTGCTGCGGCTCGCAGACGACACGGCAGCCTACTGGAAGAGCTGGCTGAACCGCTCGACCTACACCGGCCGCTGGCGGGAAATGGTGACCCGGTCGGCGATGACCCTCAAGCTGATGACCTACCAGCCAACGGGCGCGCCGGTCGCGGCCCCCACGTTCGGGCTGCCCGAGACGGCGGGCGGCGAGCGGAACTGGGACTACCGGTTCACCTGGATCAGGGACGGGTCGCTGACCATCCACGCGCTGGCGAGCCTGGGCTACCTGGAGGAAGCCGGCCGGTTCGGCACCTGGATGCGCGACCGGGTGACCGAGAGCGCCACCGTCGACGGCCGCAGCCCGCTCAACATCATGTACCGGGTCGACGGGTCCTCTGGCCTGACCGAGGACACCCTGGACCACTTCGCGGGCTGGCGCGGCTCGCGGCCGGTCCGGATCGGCAACGGCGCGGCGGACCAGCTCCAGCTGGACATCTACGGCGAGGCGGCCGACGCGCTCCTGGCCGGCGACGACGCCGGGCTGCAGATGGCTCACCGGGGCTGGCTCGCGTTTACCAGGATCACCGACTGGCTGGCCGACAACTGGGACCAGCCGGAGGAGGGCATCTGGGAAACGCGGGGCGGGCGCCGGGACTTCACCTACGGCCGGTTCCAGTGCTGGGTCGCGCTGGACCGGGCGATCAAGCTGGCCGAGCGGCATGGCCGGCCCGCCAACCTGGCCAAATGGGTCTCGGCCAGGGACGCGGTCTACAACCAGGTCATGAGCCGCGGCTGGAGCGACAAGGTGAAGGCGTTCACCCAGCACTACGACACCGACGTTCTCGACTCCTCGCTGCTGCTGATGCCGGTCGAGGGGTTCGTCGCGCCTAACGACCCGCAGTGGCTGTCCACCCTGGACGCCATGAACAAGGAACTGGTCTCCGACAGCCTGGTCTACCGGTACAACCCGGCCGCGTCACCCGACGGGCTGCACGGCGACGAGGGCACGTTCTCGATGTGCACCTTCCTGTACGTCGAGGCGCTCGCCCGGGCCGGGCGGCTCGACGACGCCGTGCTCACCTTCGAGAAGATGTTCACCTACGGCAACCACCTTGGCCTGTACTCCGAGGAGATCGACTCCACGGGCGGGCAGCTCGGCAACTTCCCGCAGGCCTTCACGCACCTGGCGCTGATCAACGCCGCGGTCACCCTCAACTACGAGCTTGACCGCCGGGCCGGCGTGAGTGAGCCGGCGCTGACGTCGGCGCGGTAGCCGCCGCCGGGTGCCTGGTAAGGACGGACGGCCGGGCCGTCACTGCCGCTTGAGCCAGCTTCCCGGGAGCGGCCGGCCGGACTTCCACGGCGCCGGGGGCTTCGGTTCCTGGCTGGCGGCGGGCTGCGGGCGGCCGAGCCGGTCCGCGCGGTAGGACCGCAGCGGCTCGGGCAGGTCCATCGCGGCGAAGGCGGGCGACCAGTCCGCCGGGCCGTAAGCGGCGCCGAGGTCGCAGTGGTGCAACTCGACCTCGACCAGCCGCCGGGTCAGCAGCCCGGCGGCGGGGAACGGCCCGGAGTCCAGCATCTGCACCTGGACCAGCCACGCCTCGTCCGGCAGCTGCCGGGCGACGGTCCGCAGGGCCATCGCCGAGTCGGCCAGGTCCGCCATGAGGTCCGCCGGGCTCATGGCGGCGCCCCGCTCGATGTCGGCTTCCCGGTCGTCCACGCTGGCGTACGCGGGCGGCACCTGCCCGGACCGGGCGCCGGCCAGCATGTTCCGCATGGCATCGGCGTTGCGGGCCAGGTGCGCGAGCACGTGCGCCCGCGTCCACCCCGGCAGCAACGACGGAACCCGCAGGCCGTCCTCAGACAGCGTACGGGCGTCGTCGAGCAGCCGCTGAGTAGCAGCGTCGACCTGGTCACTCAACTCGCGCTGGGCAGTATCCATCCGACCACCCTATGGCGCAATCTCCCGGCCCTGCCCGCGCGCCGACCACAAACACGGCAAATCGCGCACAGCCAGCCCCCGACCCGTTCCGCGTCAGCCCTAAGGGGTCCAATGCCCACCCCGTGATTCCGCGCCAGCCCTAAGGGGCCCAATGTCCGCCCCATAGTCCCGGCCAGCCAACCGAGGTTCAGTCTTCGAGCCTGGCCAGGGCACCGGCCACAAACACGGCG
This sequence comes from uncultured Actinomycetota bacterium, assembly GCA_963767685.1. Taxonomy (GTDB): domain Bacteria; phylum Actinomycetota; class Actinomycetes; order Streptosporangiales; family Streptosporangiaceae; genus Trebonia. The sequence continues at coordinate 1,133,204 of CAVYEZ010000018.1, read as the reverse complement.
ACCAGCGCAGTCTGCCGCCGACCCGTTCCGCGTCAGCGTTGGAGAGAGACCATGTAAAGCGGGTTTTGGTCACACCCGGGGAGAGAAGCGGGGAAGGCGGGACGAGCCCGCGCGCGTTCGGGGCGCCCGATCGGCCCGGGGTCCGGGGTGTCCCCGGAAGGCACTGCATCGGACGCCCCCGACAGCGCGCGGGCGACTCCCGCCGCCCCCGCGACATGACTCCGGTTAGACCTCGGGGGACCAGCCCGGGATCGGGTACGCCGACAAGAGGTCGCGGACCTCGGCGGCGATGCGGTCCAGGGTCTCGTCGTCGTCCTTGGCAGCGGCCGCGATCGCCTCGTCCATCCAGGCCGCCAGCAGGGGCATGTGCTCCTCGGTCAGGCCGCGGGTGGTGACCGCCGGGGTGCCGAGGCGGATGCCCGACGGGTCGAACGGCCTGCGCGGGTCGAACGGCACCGAGTTGAAGTTCAGCTCCATGCCGGCCCGGTCCAGGGCCTTGGCCGCGGGCTTGCCCGCGATCCCCTTCGACGTGAGGTCCACGAGCAGCAGGTGGTTGTCCGTCCCGCCGGAGACCAGGTCGTAGCCCTTGGCGAGGAGCGCCTCCGCGAGGGCCTTCGCGTTGGCGACCACCTGGGCCGCGTAGCCGCGGAACGACGGCTGCGCCGCCTCGTGCAGCGCGACCGCGATGCCCGCGGTCGTGTGGTTGTGCGGGCCGCCCTGCAGGCCGGGGAACACGGCCTTGTCGATCGCGGTCGCGTGGTCGGCGTCGGTGAGGATCATCGCGCCGCGCGGGCCGCGCAGCGTCTTGTGCGTCGTCGTGGTGATCACCGGGGCGTAGCCGACCGGGGACGGGTGCGCGCCGCCCGCGATCAGGCCGGCGATGTGCGCCATGTCGGCGACGAGCACCGCGTCGACTTCCGCGGCGATCGCGGCGAAGGCGGGGTAGTCGATCGTGCGCGGTACCGCGGTGCCGCCGCAGATGATGATCTTCGGCCGCTCCTTGAGCGCCAGCTCGCGGACGTCGTCCATGTCGACCCGGCCGGTCTCCCGGCGGACGCCGTAGTGCACCGGGTGGAACCACTTGCCGGTGACCGACGCGGGCGAGCCGTGGGTGAGGTGGCCGCCCGCCGACAGCGACATGGCGAGGATCGTGTCGCCCGGCTTGGCGAACGCCAGGTAGACGGCCAGGTTCGCGGGCGATCCCGAGTACGGCTGCACGTTCGCGTGGTCCGCGCCGAACAGTGCCTGCGCCCGCTCGACCGCGATCGACTCGATCGGGTCGATGAACTGCTGGCCCTCGTAGTAGCGGCGACCCGGGTAACCCTCGGAGTACTTGTTCGTCAGCACCGTGCCGCTAGCTTCGAGCACGGCGAGCGATACGTAGTTCTCCGACGGGATCAGCCGGAACTTCTCGGCCTGGCGGCGGGCCTCGTCGTGAATCAGGCCCGCGATCTCCGGGTCCTCGGCGTCGACCTGCGGGATTGGCGGCTGGTGCATCGGTAGTCCTCCCTCGTCGGCTTGAGGCTATCAACCAGGGCGGGAACCCCGGGACGCGGTTTTACCCCTGGTGAACGTCTATGGGGACGCGACCGCGGGAAGCACACCTCCGTTCGGTACCTTCGGTTTGTTCCCCGGCAGCGACGGACAGGACCCGCGATGAGCACTCCCATCATCCTCGACTGTGACCCCGGCATCGACGACGCGCTGGCGATCGCGTTCGCGACCGCTTCCCCCGAGATCGTCCTCGTCGGCCTCACGACCGTGGCCGGCAACGTGGGGCTGCCGAAGACGACCGCGAACGCCCTCGCGGTCGCGTCGTTCGTCGGCGTCCCGGACGTGCCCGTGACTCCCGGGTCGCCGGCGCCGCTGCTGCGCCCGGCGCTCCACGCCGGGCACGTGCACGGCGACTCCGGGCTTGGCGGCGCGGTGCTGCCGCCGCCCGCCGGGCGCGCGCGGGACGGGCATGCGATCGATTACATCATCGACACCATCGGCGCCGCGCCCGGGGAGATCACGCTGGTCGCCACCGGCCCGCTGACCAACATCGGGCTCGCGGTGCGCCGCGAGCCGCGGCTGGTGTCCTGGGTCAGGGACTTCGTGATCATGGGCGGCTCGGCGTCGCGCGGCAACATCAACCACGCCGCGGAGTTCAACATCTGGGCCGACCCGGAGGCGGCCGCGATCGTTTTCCGCGCGGGGTGGACCGTGCGGATGATCGGGCTCGACGTGACCCTGCGCGCCCGGGCCACCCTCGCCGTCCAGGAGCGCATGCGCGCGCTCGGCGCGCTCGGCGCGCAACTCCTGCTCCCGGCGCTCGCGCAGTACCGGGACGCTGACGACACGACCGGCGAGCCCCCGGTGCACGACGTGTGCGCGATCGTGTCGATCGCCGATCCCACGGTGTTCACCTACACCCCGGCCCGGGTGGAGGTGGAGACGCACGGGACGCTCACCTCGGGGATGACCGTGACCGACTTCGCGCCCCCGGCCGGCCCGAACACGCAGGTGGCGACCGCGATCGACGCCGACCGCTTCTGGAAGACGGTGTTCGCCGCCTACGAGCGGCTTCCGGTCGCGCAGGCGTAGCCCGGGCCCCTGGCCGGGCTAACCGCCCGGCTAAGGCTCCGGTCCGCGTGGCGTCCGCGAAGGGAAAGGAGTCAGCGGTCGCGACGATCATCTCGTGCGCCTGAACGGCTTGCTCACCCACCTCGACAAGGTCGCAGTAGCTCCACTGCTGCGCGGCGACCCCGGGCGCGCGCAGCCAGGCCGCGGCGGACCGGCACCAGACCGTCAGGCCGCTCGCAATCGAGAGCACGGCCATGTCGGCGGCGTGGTCGTCGGCCCGCACCAGCCTGCCGCCGAACCCCCGGGTGCTGAGGTCGTTCTCCAGCTCGGTCATCGCGTCCCTGGCGGTAACGGGGTGCCGCTTGCCGATCATCGATTCCGCGGCGGGGACGGGCAGCGCGAACCAGACGGCCTTGCCGCGGATCCCCGTACCGGATAGCCGGGACCTGGTGAGGTGGTGGCCCCAGTAGCCGTGCGACAGCTCATGCACCACCTCAAGGCCCCGGCCGCTCATGGCGTCGGCCGGCGCCCGGCTGACGGTGCGGCCGGGCACGTTGCCGCGTACCCAGCCGGGCAGGGTGTCAAAGACCTTGCAGACCAGCTCCACCCGCGCGCCGGCGCCCCGCAGGTAGAGCCAGAGCTCCGGGTTGACGGGGAGCGGCTGCCGCTGGCTCGCGTGCAGGGTGTTCGCGGCGAGCTCGCTGACCATCGTGACGCCGTCGTCGACGGCCTCCCCGTCGAGGCTGAGCTCGCTCGCCACCCCGCGGAACAGGCGCCGGGCGACGCCCGCACAGGTTGGGTCCCCCGGCAGCACCCACGCGCCGCAAGTGCGCGTCTGCACCATCCGCAACCCGTCATCCATATCGGTGCCTCCGGCTTAAGCCGACCGTCGTGCCATCAGAGCCCTTGTCGACAGACTGCCGGGTCCCTGATTCGGTCTGATTCCAAATCTGTGAAGCACATGTTCTGAGTCATGTGCGTCACTTCACAGTACTCTGCGGCCCTTGAATGCGGAAGCGAAACCACGCCCGATAAGCGGCTAGGCCCTGGAATGAATGGGGTCAAAATGCGACATTCAACACACCTAAAAAAAGAAGCCGTACAATTACCTAGAGCTTCTAATGAGCTACCTAAGCGCGGCGATCATGTCTCACATGGCCGGGCAACCAGTCCCCGTACCGCGCGAATTCGCAGGTCAGTGGCGCACATCGACGCTCAATCGACGATATCCCCATTGGGCACACGTTTCACATGACTCGCACTGCTATGCGGTCGCGCCAATTAGCAACCGATTGCCTATGCGCTCTAGCCGGGCTAACCGCGCCGGGAGTACATTCTCTGGTGGCGATTGGAGCCGCATCGTGGCGGCTACCGGCCAGGGCTCACGAGACAGGGCTCACGAAAAAACACGAGGGTCCCCTGGGGTGTCTCCCAGGGGACCCTCGTGCCGTGCGTCACGACAACTGGCCCGCTTGCCTAGATGTCGTAGCGCCCCCCCTGCACGTCTTCCAGGAACCTGGCGAACGCGGTCTTGTCGACGACGTGCGCGCCGCCGTCCGGGTGCTTGCTGTCGCGCACCGCGGTGATGCCGGGCAGGTTGCCCGCCACCTCAACGCAGCCCCCGTTGTACGCGCTCTGACTGGCTTTGCGCCAGACGGCTTGAGACAGGTCGATCACGGGAGTTACTCCATTCTCTTGGCGAGTGTTTCGAGGTACACCGTGGTGTCCTCGGGTTCGAGCGCGGCGTCACAGGCGCGCTCGAACGACTGGATGTAACCGTGAACGGCTTCGCCCGCGCTCACCTCGTCGACGGAGTAATCCGTTTCCACGAACACGATGGGCGGCTCATCATCGGGGAAGCCGAAGATGTTGACCATCGATAGCCCGGTCGGCGGACCGTCATCGAACCGCTGAATGCGCAGGTCTATGTTGCGCCGCCTGCTCATTTCCGCCAGGTGGTCGATCTGCTCCCGGCGGTCGCTGTGCATCCCCCACCGGTAGCGCAGCGAGGCCTCCGTGATCACGACGGACAGCCGCGGCACCGGGCTCCCGAACGACACCGGGCTTCCTGACGACACCGGCCCGTCGGCCCGGTCGAGGATCTCCTGCCTGCGCAGCCGCGCCTTCACTCCCTTGCGGCGCCAGGCGGGCGACCGCGCGCAGGCCTTGAACTGCGCCTCCATGTAGGCCTGGGTCTGCAGCAGGCCGGGCACGACGAGCGGCATGTAGACCTGGATCGTGGCCGCGTCGTTCTCGTAACCGGGGAACTCGTTGTCGAAGATCTCGCCGTACTCCCGCCACCAGGGGCGCACCCGGCAGCGGACCGCGAGATCCTCGATCTCGTCCCGCTCCGCGCCCTGCACCTCGTAGATGCGGATGAGGTCGCGGATGTCGCTCATCTCCGGCCGCTTCCACTGGTTGGCCTCGAACCGGCCCACCTTGCCCCGGCCCCAGTTGAGGATGTCGCAGACGTGATTAGCGGTGTAGCCCGTGGTGCCGCGGAGCTCCGCGAGCCGCCTGGACAGGCGTCGTTTAGCGACGGTCGCGCCGTACGCGTCATCGCTAATCGATGCCCTCCCTGGAATTATGACTTTTCTAGCGACTTCTCGGCATTTTGTCCGCTTGGCGGGGGCGAGCGCGCCCGCGACGATCTTGCGGATACGTACATGAGCTTAACTAAAATGCGATTCACAAATCAAGGTTTTCCAGCAGCGTTGTTCAAAACTTTCCCTCAGGGGATGGTTTCGCCGCGGTACCAGGCGCAGCGCTAAACCCACGGGCGCGGCTGTCTCCAACCGCCCGAGAACCAGCGGACTCTATAGCGACGTGAATCGATGACGCTCGGGGGCTGGCCGCGCTAGCGCGGCCGCCGCGTCATCGAACTCGCCGTTCCTGGCCCCGTCGATAAAGCACTCCCACTCGTTCCGGTCGAACACCAGGACCCGGGCGGCCGCATCGCCGGCCACGCGCATCAGCACCCAGTCGCCCCTGGCCCACCGGCGGCTGACCGGAAAGGCGATCTCGATCGAGCCATCGTCGTCGCCGGACCGCTCCCAGGCCAGCGCGGCCGGGTCGATACCCAGTTCCTCCGGTGTCGGCTTGATGACGTCCTCCACGGTCAGGGCTTCCGCGCCACCGCACAGTAAAGCCAGCGCGAGCCGTCGCTGTCGGCCAGTTGGACGTCCTCGGCGCCCCACAGGCCGCTGTAGGTGATCGACGGCGGCGCGCCCACGTAAGGCGGAACCAGCTCGAGCCCGTCGAAGAACCGCGCTATCTGGGCCTTCGAGCGGAAGTGCATCTGCTCGGTCGCGCGGTCGAAGACGCGCCGGAACCCGTCGACCGCCAGCGGCGGCTTGGCGTCGTCGGTGAGGTGCGACAGTGACATGTAGCTGCCCGGTCGCATCGCCGCCACGTAGCGGGCCACCATGCTCCACGGGTCATCCTCGTCGGCGACGAACATCAGCACGGCGGTCATCAGCAGGCCGGTGGGCTCCTCGGGGTCGATGAGCTTGCGCATGGCCGGATGGCCAAGGATCGAGCCGGGATCGCGCAGGTCCGCGCAGAGCACGCTCACTCGCCCCGAGTCGCCGAGCAGCTCCTGGCTGTACTGTTCCACCATCGGGTCGTTGTCCACGTAGACAACCCGGGCATCCGGGTGGACCTTGCTGACCACCTCGTGCGTGTTCCCCACGGTCGGCAGCCCCGAGCCGATGTCGACGAACTGCCTGACGCCCTGCTTCGCGATCCACGCCGCCGCCCGCTGGTGGAACCCGCGGTTTGACCAAGCACAGTCCCTGATCTCCGGCACCACGGTCAGGATGCGCTCCGCGGCGGCTGCGTCCGCCGCGAAGTGGTTGGTCCCGCGCAGCATGTAGTCGTAGATCCGCGCCGGGGACGGCTTCGTGACGTCGATGCCTTCCGGTTGGCGCAGGGCCTCGGTCATCAAGGGCCTCCGCTGGCGTGCGATTGCGTGTCGGGAGATTGCGTGTGACGAGCTTTGCACACTGCGCATCCAGACGGAACGGCACGGCACAAAGATCGGCAGTTCTACCTATCACTCTTTCAACGTCTAGGCACGCCGCACCGCCAACCCTGGACGACGATACGCCGCACCCGCACCTGGTGCACCAATTCGCGAGAGAGCGCGAGCCGAAGCGCGCGCCCCTGTCCCCCGGACTGAGGAGGGAGGGAGCGACGAAGGAGCGGACGAGCGACGAGGGAGGAGGCAGGGGTCCCGAGCGCGCGGAGGCGAGCGCGGGAAACACCTGAGCGCGAGCCGAAGCGCGCGCCCCTGTCCCCCGGACTGAGGAGGGAGGGAGCGACGAAGGAGCGGACGAGCGACGAGGGAGGAGACAGGGGTCCCGAGCGCGCGGAGGCGAGCGCGGGAAAACCTGAGCGCGAGCCGAAGCGCGCGCCCCTGTCCCCCGGACTGAGGAGGGAGGGAGCGACGAAGGAGCGGACGAGCGACGAGGGAGGAGACAGGGGTCTCCGAGCGCGCGGAGGCGAGTGCGGGAAATACCGCGAGCCAGCCGCGGCGGGTTCGCGCATAACGGGGTCCGGGAACCGGGCACAATGGACAGCAGAATCCATCCGCGACCCGTTGGCAGCATGCGACCATGGCAGAAGGTGTCCAGAACCCGAGGGTGCTCGTCATCGACGACGAGCCCAACATCCGCGAGCTCGTCCAGGTAGCGCTGAGCTTTCACGGCTGCGCCGTGACCACCGGCGCGACCGGCGCGGAAGCGCTGCAGCTCGCGGACGCCTACGATCCCGACCTGATCGTGCTCGACGTCCTGCTGCCCGATATCGACGGGTTTGAGGTGTGCAGGCGGCTCCGTTCGTTCGCCAACGACGTCCCGGTCATCTTCCTGACCGCCAGGGACGCCACCGCGGACACGGTCACCGGGCTGACGCTCGGCGGCGATGACTACATCACCAAGCCGTTCTCCGTCGAGGCCCTCGTCGCGCGGGTGCGCGCGGTGCTGCGCCGCACCGCCAGGCACCGCGGGCAGATGACGGGCGCGGAAGAAGGCGATGACGACGACGCCTCGGCCGCCACGCTGCGCGTCGCCGACCTGGAGCTCGACGAGGACCACTGGACGGTGCGCCGCGGCGGCGTACCGATCGAGCTGTCGCCCACGGAGTTCCGGCTGCTCGCGTACCTGATGCGCAACCAGGGCCTGATGCTCACCCGTAGGCAGCTGCTGGACAACGTCTGGGGCTGGGAGTACGCCGGGCAGTCGCAGGTGCTGGAGACGTACGTCAGCTACCTGCGCCGCAAGCTCGACCCGCTCGGCCCGCCGCTGATCCACACCCAGCGCGGCGTCGGCTACAGCCTCCGGCACCCGTGATGAGGGCACGGTGAGGCTCACGCAGGGCGGCGTGCGGCTGGCGCGGCGCGCGCTGACGCTCCGCGCCCGGCTGCTGACCGGCCTGATCGCGCTGACCGCGGTGTTTCTCGTGGTGATGGGCGTGGTCACCACGGTGGTGCTCGGCACGCTCGAGGGCAACCAGGTCAACGGCGAGGTCAGGCTCGCCTCCCGGCAGTCGGTGCAGGGGATGGCCGCGGGGACGGAGGGCTTCGCCGCCGCGTACCTGTCGCTGGACAGCGGCGCCGTCGGCATGCTCACCTCCGACTCGCCCACCGCGGAGACCCTGCTGGCCGAGGTCCGCAGCCTGGCCAGCCTGCCGCGGCAGGAGGTGTACGACCGGCTGAACCGGATGGCGGGGTACGAGCGGCCGTTCAACCTCACGATCGACGGCGATCCGACCCTGCGCGCCGCCTGGCGCAACGTGCCCGGTCAGGCCACCGCGTCGGCGTCGGCTAAGCACCTCATGCCGCCCGGCCAGGCCATCATCATCCTCGGCCGCCCGGCGAGCGACGCGTCGAGCAACATCAGCGGCATCGTCCTCACCGAGGTGATCACCGGCGGCGCGCTCATCGCGCTGCTCGCGGTCTGCGGTAACTGGCTCATCGCCCGCGGCCTCGGCCCGCTGCGGCGGATGGCGTACACCGCCGACCTGATCACCCGCAGCGGCGACCTGGCCGCGCGGATGCCCGACGCCGGCGGCCAGCAGGAGACCGGGCGGCTGGCCGCGGCGATCAACACGATGCTCGACCGGATCCAGCACTCGTTCAGCGCCCGGCTGCGGTCGGAGCAGAAGGTCAGGCAGTTCGCGGCGGACGCCTCGCACGAGCTGCGGACGCCGCTGACCACCATCCGCGGGTACGCCGAGCTCTACCGGGCGAACGCGCTCGGCCCCGACGAGCTGCCCAACGCGATGCGGCGCATCGAGCAGGAGGCGGAGCGGATGTCGATCCTGGTCGCCGAGCTGCTCGAGCTGGCCCGGCTGGACCGCTCGACGTCGCTCGAGCTGTCGGAGACCGACCTCACCGTGCTCGCCAAGGACGCCGCGGCGGACGCGCGGGCGGTGGAGCCCGGCCGCGAGGTGCGCACCTCGGTGCCCGGCAGCCTCGTGGTCACGGCCGACGAGCCGAGGATCAGGCAGGTGCTCGCCAACCTGCTCGGCAACGTCCGCGTGCACACGCCGGCCGGGACCCCGGCCACGGTCCGGCTGTACGCGGAGGGCAGCGGCGCGGTCATCGAGGTCAGCGATCAGGGCCCCGGCATGTCGGAGCACGACGCGGCCATGGCCTTCGACCGCTTCCACCGCGGCGACGGCGCGCTCGCCCAGGCCACCAACGGGCGCGCGAAGCCGGGCCGCCGCGACGGGACCGAGGCGGCGAGCAGCGGCCTGGGCCTGTCCATCGTCCAGGCGATCGCGGCGGCGCACGGCGGCTACGCCAACCTGACTTCGGCGCCGGGGACCGGGACCACGGTCCGCCTCTGGATCCCGCGCCGGGAGGCTCAAAGCGATGATTCCGAACGGAAGCGTGCTTCGCGCCGTCAGGAACCGCGCTCTCATACGGCGAAAAATCCGTGAATGTCGGGCGCGTCTAGCGCTCGACATTCACGGATTGCCCGGCCAGCCCGGCCAGCCCGGCCAGCCCGGCCAGCCCGGCCAGCCCGGCCAGCGGATGTTAGTCCCGCGAGCGCGCCTTTCGCCGGGTGGCGTCGGGCGGGCTGTAGCCGACCCAGCGCCGCCCGGGGAGTCGCGGACCGCGGCTAGAGGACCTTGGTGCCGTACATCTCGCCCAGGGGGTCGGCCAGCAGCTCGAGGCGGACGCCGTCCGGGTCCTTGAAGTAGATCGAGGTGCCGCTCGCCTCCTGGTACGCCACCCCGGCCGCGTCGAGCTTGCCCCGCAGGTACTCCCACTTCTCGCGGGTCACGGAGATCGCGATGTGGTTGACGTTGCCCAGCGTCTCCTTGTAGGGCTCCAGGTCGAGGCCGGGGAAGTCAAAGAACGCCAGCAGGTTCCCGTTTCCCACGTCGAAGAAGAAGTGCGTCGAGCCCTTGTAGTCCCGGTTGCCGAACAACTCGGTGAGCGGGAACTCCAGGATGCCCTGGTAAAACTGGATCGTCCGTTCAACGTTGGAGCAGATCAGCGCCGCGTGATGGATACCGCGGGCGGACGTCGCCAGGCCTTCGGTGATGTAGGCGGCCGCGAGGCGCGCTCGCTCGGCCTTGATGGCGTCCAGGTTGATCTCTGTCATGGGTCCCCCCCGGTGTAAGCACGACCCGTTCGGAATGACCTTGTCGTTGGAATTTAGAGGACTCTCAGCTCAACGGAAACGTTGCCGCGGGTCGCGCGGGAGTACGGGCACACCTGGTGCGCCGCCTCCGCGTACTCGCGGACCTTGTCGCGTTCCATCCCCGGCACGTGAATGACCAGGGTCACGACCAAGCCGAACGCGTCGCCCTCGGGGCCGATGCCGACCTGCGCGGTCACCGTGGAATCGCCAAGCGCGGCGTGCTCGCGGCCCGCGACCAGGCGCAGCGCGCTGTGAAAGCAAGCGGCGTAGCCGGACGCGAAGAGCTGCTCCGGGTTGGAGCCGGCGCCGGTGCCGCCCATCTCCGGCGGAAAGGCGAGGTCTAGGTCAATCCGGCCGTCAGAAGTGGTGACGTGGCCGTTGCGGCCGTCGCCGGTGGAGGTCGCCTCGGCGGTATACAGAACCTTTTCTGGCATACCCGTAACCCTATCGTGATAGGGCCTTCAGCCGACGCCACGTCTTGTCTGTTAAGGCTTGGAGGATGGACATGGCCCGTCGCCCGGCAATGGCGGTTACGTCGGTCACGATCGGCGCGCCGGCGCCGCGGGAACTCGCCGCGTTCTATGCGCGACTCCTGGGCTGGCCGGTCACGGCAACCGAGCCGGCCCGGCCGGGGATGCCGCCGGAGGACGGCTGGGCTCAGATACGACCGCCGGCCGGCGAGGAGGGCCCGACGCTTAACTTCGAGTACGAGGCGAAGTTCACCCGGCCCACCTGGCCCGCCGCTGACGGCGCCCAGAACGCGACCCAGCACCTGGACATCGCGGTGGGGAACCTGGACGAGACGGTGCGCTGGGCCCTTGCCGCCGGCGCGATCCTGGCCGACGTCCAGCCGCAGGAAGACGTCCGGGTCCTGCTTGATCCCGCCGGGCATCCGTTCTGCCTGTTCGAGGACGACTCGATGACGACCACGGGCGGTAGCTAGCGGCCGATCGTGAGGCTGCGGCCGTGGGCCGGGAGCGTGCCGTCGGCCGCGATGCTCTCCACCAGGCGGATCAGGGTGCTCTTGACCGAGGCCTGCTGGCGGGCGTCGCACAGCACCACGGGCACGTCGTCGTCGAGGTCGAGCGCGAGGCGGATCTCGGCGAGGTCGTAGCGCGGCGCGTCGTCGAAGCAGTTGACGGCGACGATGAACGGCAGCTCGCGGGTCTCGAAGTAGTTGACAGAAGGGAAGCAGTCGTCGAGCCTGCGCACGTCGGCCAGCACGACCGCGCCAAGCGCGCCGTAGGCGAGCTCGTCCCACATGAACCAGAAGCGCTCCTGGCCGGGCACCCCGAAGAGGTAGAGCACCAGGCTGTCGCTGATCGTGATCCGGCCGAAGTCGAGGGCGACGGTCGTGGTCGTCTTGTTGGGCAGGCCGCGAAGGTTGTCCCGGCCCACGCTCGCGGCGCTCAGCGGTTCCTCGGTGAGCAGCGGGCGGACCTCGCTGATGGCGCTGACCAGCGTCGTCTTGCCGGCGCCGAAGCCGCCCGCGATGAGGATCTTGTGCGCGGTAAGGGTTCCGTCGCTGGCGGGGGGATCAGAGGGCGCGAAGGCCATTGAGTATCTCCTGGAGCACGTCGTTGCCTGGGCGGACGCCGGTCGGCCGCTGCCTGAGCACGGTGACCGCCCCGGACAGGATCAGGTCGCTGAGCAGGACGCGGACCACGCCGAGGGGCAGGCTGGTGCCGGCGGCGATGTCGGCCACCGTGGCCTGCCGCTGGCACAGGGCTAGGATCCGGCGGTGCTCCGGGGTGCGGCGCTGCGGGTCGTCGTCCTCCATGTCGCCGCCGGGCATGGCGACGACCACGGCGATCACGTCGAGCACCTCGCCGTCGGCCGGCTCCGTCCGGCCGCCGGTCACCGCGTAGGGCCGCACGACCGGGCCGGAGTCGCGGCGGATCCACCGCGCGGGGGGACCGGAGGGGCGTCCGCCCGGGAGGCTGCTGTCGGGAGGCGGCACCAGTCTCACTCTCCCGTGGTCGCGTTGGCCGGGAACCTCGAGTGCGACACCAGGTGCGGCCTGGCCCGCTTGACCAGCATCGCCATCTCGTACGCGACCGTCCCGGCGTCCGCGTCCGCCGGGCAGAGCGCCGCGAGGCAGCTGCCCTCCCCCGCCGCGATCACGAACAGCAGGCCCTGCTCAAGCTCGATGACCGTCTGCCGGACACCGCCCGCCTTGAAGCGCTCCCCGGTGCCCGTCGCGAGGCTCTGCAGCGCCGCCGCGACCGCCGCCAGGTGCTCCGCTTCCTCTCTGGTCAGGTCCCTGGACGCCGCGAGCAGCAGGCCGTCCCTCGAGAGGATCACGGCCCGCGTGAAGTCCTTGACGCGCGACGCGAGGTCGTCGAGCAGCCAGGCGAGATCTCGCTCGCCCGCGCCCTCGTCAGCAGCCATTACGCTTCCTCCTCGTTGTCCTGCGCCCATCCGCCGCGCAGTCCGCCGTCCGGCGCGCCAGCCGCCCCGGCGCCGCCATCGTCGGTGTCATCATCGGCCCGGCTTCTGTGCCAGCTCCGCTGCAGCGACGCGGCGAGCCGCCGCGCGTCGTCGGGCGCGGGCGCGTCCGTGGGCGCGGCGGCCTCCCTTGGGTGGCCCGCGGTGCGGTCTTGATGCTCCCCCGGCTGGGGCTGCTTATCAGGCCGGACGCGGCGCGGCAGGCCGTGGAAGGTCGTCGGGGACTGCCCGGCGGCATCGCCCTCTCCCTGCCTTGGCTCCGGCAGCGCGGCCGATGCGGCCACGCCGACCAGGGAGAGCGCGTTCGTGGAGCGCAGCCGGGCCGATCCACCGGGACCGTCGGCGTCGCCGCCAGGCAGCACGAGCTCGTCGGGCAGCAGCACGATCGCCTTGGTGCCCCGGTAGGGCGACGGGGTGAGCGACACCTCCACGCCGTGCCTGGCGGCCAGCAGGCTGGCGACGAAAAGCCCGAGGCGGTCGGCGTCCACGATGTCGAAGTCGGGCGGGCTCGCCAGCCGCGCGTTCAGGTCGCTCAGCTGGTCGGGCGCGATGCCGAGGCCCCGGTCCTCCACCTCGATGGCGAAGCCGTTCGCGACCCGCTCGGCCCTGACCTCGACCCGGGTGGCCGACGGCGAGAACAAGGTCGCGTTCTCGATCAGCTCGGCGAGCAGGTGGATCATGTCGTTGACCGCGGCCGCGGCCACGACCTCTTCCGTTTCCGTGCGGACGACTACCCGCTTGTAGTCCTCGGTCTCCGCCACGGCCGCGCGGATGACGTCGATGACCGCGACCTGGCCGATCCGCGGCCGGGCGGCGGGCGCGCCGGACAGGACCGTCAGGCTCTCCGCGTGGCGCCGCATCCGGGTGGTGAGGTGGTCGAGCGCGAACAGGTCGGCGAGCGCGGCCGGGCTCGCCGCCTGCTGCTCAAGCGTGTCGAGGATGCGCAGCTGGCGCAGCAGCAGCGACTGGTTCCGGCGGCCGAGGCTGGTCAGCACCTGCCGGAAGCCACCGCGCAGCCTGGCCTCGGCCGCGGCCGCCGTGGTCGCCGTGCCCTGCATGCTCGCGAGGGCCTCGGTGACGGCCGCGAACTCGGCGATCCGGACGGGCCGGGCCTGCTGGATCGAAGTCGGCTGGGTCGGGCCCGGCGCCGTTCCCGCGCCTTCGCGCAGCCCGGCCACGGACAGCGGCAGCTGCACGTCGGCGAGGTGGCGGGCCGTCGCCGCGAGTACGGCCGCCTCCCGGGCCAGCCGGCGGGCGAAGGACCAGATGAGCGCGACGACGGCGAGGGCGACGAGGAGCCCGGCCCCGGCCACGACCACCGCCTCGATGAGCGCCCGGTGCGCGGACGGATGGATGACGTGGTGCAGCGCGCCCGCGAACACGGCGGCGGCCACGGCGGCCCAGGCGAGCACCAGGCAGACGGCGGGCACGGCCAGCCTGGCGGCGAAGTGTGACCCGATCGAGCGACCGCTGCGCGGAGGTCCCTGACCGGCGGAACTTGGTGCCCCCATGCGGCTACTCCTGTTACTTCCGGTGACTTCCGGCACGCTGGACCCATGCGTCAGCACGGCCTTCTTACTTGTTAATTATTGATTGTCCGCCACTGATACGGGCGTCATCAGCACGAGATACCGGACCGTTACCTACGAAACTTGCCCGCAATGGCTCAGCATCACCATGATGATCACTGAACTGCCCTTATCGTCGTCCGCCAATTCATTCGAACCTACTATCGACTACGCTCAGTATATCGATCGGAAAGCTGCACTGAATATTTCAGCAAACGGTCCATCAAGGCGCTAATCGGTGAATTTAAATACTTCGATGTCATCGGGGCGTCGGCGGGGAACGTCGGCGTGGCCGGCACTTCAGCCGCCGGCGGCGGAACCCGCTCACTCCGTAAGGACCCTTGTGTTGACCTAAAAATCTTGAAGCCCGACAATTGCGTGGTCATGGTGTGGCCATCGGCCGCACCGCCCACGTTGGCGCCACTCACCACTGATGCACCCCCAACAGACAGGAGGATGCAGTGGCCACCGCAGGAGCGCGGGCAGGTTCCCAGCCGCCCACGAGTAGCAGGAATCTCTTTGTCCGCAACGCCACCGGCCTCGTACGCGAACTCAGCGCGTTCGACGCCTTCAACTTGGTCTTCTCGGCGGTCCTTATCCCAGTTGGGATTACCGAGGTGATGGCCTTCACCCCGACGTTCTGGCCGCACGCGAACATGCTTTTGTCGTTCCTGCTCGCCACCCCCCTGGTGGCGACGTGCGGCCTGGTCTACCTGTACTTCACGATCATCATGCCGCGGTCCGGCGGTGACTACGTCTGGGTGTCGCGGACCCTGAACCCGTTCCTTGGCTTCTTCACGAACTTCTCGCTGACGTTCGTCTTCCTGACCTGGATCGCGTTCAACTTCACCTACATGCTCAACGTCATGGGGCCGGCGCTCGCGTACGTCGCCGGCTGGAACTCGGCGGCCCTGACGTCACCGAACCACACCGAGCTGATGGTGATCGCGACCGTGCTCACGGTCGTCTTCACCGGCGTCATGATCCTCGGCGTGCGCGTGGTCGCGAAGTACATGCTGGTCACCTTCGCGATCGTGTGGGTCGGCATGCTCGCCTGGCTGATCGACCTGGCCGTCGGCAGCCGCGGGCACTTCACCAGCTCGTTCAACGCGCACTCGGGCACCACCGTCGCGGGCGTGATCGCGGCCGCGGGGCACGGCGGCTTCAGCGCGGCCGGCGCGATCGGCTGGGGCGCCACCCTGTTCGGCATGATCTACTCGTTCCAGGTCTACACCGGCTTCCAGTGGACCGGGTACTTCGCCGGCGAGATCCGCAACGTGCGCAGGACCGCCACCACGTCGATCCTCGGCGCGCTGCTGATCGCGGCGATCGGGTACTGCGTCGGCGCCGCGCTGATCTACAAGTACTACGGCTTCCAGTTCTTCGGGTCGGTCGTGTACGACGGCCTCGGCGGCGGCGCGTCCGGCTGGAAGCAGCCGTTCCTGCCGTACCTGCCCTCGCTGGTCCACTTCCTGCCCGGGCCGCAGTGGCTGCTCATCTTCATCGCGTTCACCTTCCTAATCGCGATCCTCTGGTGGACGCCGACCGGGTTCATGATGGGCACCAGGAACATGTTCGCCTGGTCGTTCGACCGGCTCGCGCCGGAGAAGCTGACCCAGGTCTCGGACCGGTTCCACACGCCGGTGATCGCCACCATCACCGTGGGGTGCATCGTCGAGCTGCTCAACTACCTCAACATCTACCAGGGCCTCGGCAACTACCTGCTGAACATCATCGCGGTCATGGGCGTGGCGTTCATCATCTCGTCCATCGCGGCCGCGGTCACCCCGTGGCGGCGGCCGCAGCTGCACGCGCAGGCACCCGGATGGGCGCGCGCCAAGGTGGCGGGCGTCCCCGTCATCACGATCGCGGCTGCGATTTCCGCGATATCATGGGGATTCGTGATTTACGTCGCGTTCCACACCGGATTCGGCGGATCGTTCGGGTTCAAGCCGATGGTCGAGGCGTTCACCGCCCCGCTGATCGGCATCGTCTACTACATCGGCGTGCGGCTGGTCCGCCGTGCGCAGGGCATGCAGCTCGGCCAGGCCTTCACGGAGATCCCACCGGAATGACGTTTGACGGCACCACGGCGCCCGGTTTTCCCGGTGGGGAGAACCGGGCGCCGCGCAGTACAGAACCGGACATGGTGGCGGCCGGCCGCTCGGTCGTGGCGGCCGCCGGGGCGCACTCGATCCCGGTCCGGCTGATCGGCGGCGTCGCGATCTGGCTGCGGGCCTCGCCCGCCGCGCGGGCCGCCCTCGGCCGGAGCTACCCCGACATCGACCTGGTGGCGCACCGGAAGCAGTCACGCAAGCTGCGCACCGTCCTGGAAGAAGAGGGCTTCGAGCCGGAGCGGGTGTTCAACGCCACCCACGGCGCCCGGCGGCTGCTGTACCACGGTCCCGGCGGGTGGCAGGTAGACATCTTCCTCGACACGTTCGAGATGTCCCACACGCTCGACCTCGGGACCCGGCTCGAGGCCGAGCCGGAGACGCTCGCCGCCGCGGAGCTGCTGCTCACGAAGCTGCAGATCGCCGAGGTGAACGCCAAGGACCTGTCCGACACGGCGATGCTGCTGTGGGATCACGAGCCGGCGTCGGCGGACGGCCCTGGCCTGCTGAACCTCGACCCCCTGATCGCGCGCTGTGCCGCCGACTGGGGGCTGTACACGACGGTGACCGACAACCTGGCGGCGGGCGCGGAGCTGCTCGGCTCGCTGGCGGTGTCCGAGGCCGACCGGGCGCGGATCGCGGCGCGGATCGCGGCGATCGCCGACGCGCTGGCCGCCGCGCCGAAGTCGACCCGCTGGCAGCTGCGCGCGAAGGTGGGCCGCAGGAAGCGCTGGTACGAAACGCCTGAGGAGGTTGTCCGTTGAGCATGCGGGTCTATTACGCGACCGACATCCACGGGTCGGAGGTGTGCTGGCGCAAGTTCCTGAACGCGGGCCGGTTCTACAACGCTGA
This sequence comes from uncultured Actinomycetota bacterium, assembly GCA_963767685.1. Classification (GTDB taxonomy): domain Bacteria; phylum Actinomycetota; class Actinomycetes; order Streptosporangiales; family Streptosporangiaceae; genus Trebonia. The sequence continues at coordinate 1,116,002 of CAVYEZ010000018.1, read as the reverse complement.
CGTGCTGATCTTGGGCGGGGACATCACCGGGAAGGCCGTGGTGCCGGTGGTGGCCGCCGCGGGCGGCGGGCACCGCGTCCGGCAGTTCTCCGGGGACCTGGTGCTTGACGCGGACGAGCTCGCCGCGACGGAGACGCGCATCCGGGACATGGGCTTCTACCCGTACCGGACCACCGAGGACGAGCTCGAGGCGGTCTGGGACAACCCCGAGGCGGTGAACGAGGTTTTCCTCGGGCTGATGCGGTCCACCCTCGTCCGGTGGCTCGACCTGGCAACCGAGCGGCTGGCCGGGACCGGGATCCGGCTCTACGCGATGGAGGGCAACGACGACCCGCCCGAGCTGTACGGGATGCTGCGCGACGCCAACGTGCTGACCGAGACCGAGGACCGGCTCGTCGACCTCGGCGAGGGCATCACGATGGTCTCCTACGGCTACTCGAACCCCACGCCGTGGCACACGCCGCGCGAACTGGACGACGACGAGCTTGAGCGGCGCATCGACAAGCTGGCCGCCCAGGTGCAGCCGGCCGGAGCGGGCGATCTTCAACCTGCACGTGCCGCCGGCCCGCACGGCCATCGACAAGGCCCCGGCGCTCGACGGCTCGCTCAAGCCGATCGTCAAGGGCGGCGCCGTGGTGATGCAGTCGGTCGGCTCGGAGGGCGTCCGCCGGCTGATCGCCAAGCACCAGCCGATGCTCGGGCTGCACGGGCACATCCACGAGTCACGCGGCGCGATCCGGCTCGGCCCCACCCTGGCGATCAACCCGGGCAGCGAGTACGGCGACGGGATGCTGTGCGGCGCGCTGCTTGAGATCGACGGCAAGAAGGGCGTCCGGCACTACCAGCTGCCGACCGGCTAGCGACCGCTTGCGTGGGTTGTCGCGAGTTTTCGCGGGTCATCATGGGGTTTAGCGGGTTTAGCCGGTTTAGCGGGTTTTCGCGCCCGCGGTCTTCAGGCGGGCTGGCAGTCGGTCCGGGGTGGAGTTCTCCCGCGGCCGGACGCTCCTGGTCCCTACGCGGCCGGCCCGGCAGCCGCTAGGCGGCTCGCGGGCACGAGCCGCTTCCTTACAGTATCAAGCCGGACATATCATCTTTTGCCGCACCAAACCGCCGCCGACGGCGGGCACGGAAACGCGACTGGGTGTCCTTAGTGCCCGCTGGCGGGCACTAAGGACACCCAATCCCCAGCGAATACCCCATGGGGGCATATCTGCGGCCCGCGGCGTCATCCCAAGACACTCGTCCTCGATGTGCTGAAACAAGGCACGGCGCAGTTCGCCGCAAACGACCCTCAATCATCGCGGCGCGCCGCCACCGTCGTGAACCTCCCTACGCCGCGCCGCCGGCGGGCAGCAGAACCTGCTTGATTCCGGCCGACCCGTCTAGCACCGCCTGGTACGCCTCGGCGCTGTTCTCGAGTGGCCACGTCTTCACGGCCGGGGGGACAAGGAAGCCGCGGTCGAACAGCGGGCGGAGCTGGTCGAAGACACGGGCGGCGTCGGTGCCGTCCATGAACACGCTGGCGAGCCCCGTGACGTGCAGCTGCCGGTTGTAGATCTCGGCCGGGGTGAAGCCGGGCAGCGGCTCGGGGGCGCTGAAGATCCCGGCCATCCGGCCGCCGAACCGCAGGCTGCGAAGGGCTGGCTCGAACAGCGCGCCGCCCTTGGTGTCCAGCACCAGGTCGGCACCGCGCCCTTCGGTGAGGTCGAGCACCGCCTCGCGCATGTCAGCCCTGCTGGTGTCGATGAAGTGCTCGACGCCGTCGGGCCTGCGGCGGTCGGCGACGATCGGCTCCGCGCCCCGCCACCGGGCGATCGCGGTGGCGGCCTGTCCGACCATGCCCGCTCCGCCGGTGATCAAGATCGTTTCGCCCGGCGTGATCCCCATGACGTTGATTACCGTCTCCCAGGCCGCCAGGTAGGCCCGGCCGACAGCGCCGGCCTCGGTCATCGTCAGGCGCTCGGGCTTGCGTGACAGCCACGTCCCGGGGAGGGCGACGAAGCGTGCGTGCGTGCCTGGTCGCCTCGTTCCCAGCGCCATTCCCAGCGCCGGCCCGCTGCCCCACACCTCCTGGCCGGCGTGGTCGCCGTCGGAGACGACGACGCCGGCAAAGTCGACGCCCGGGATCATCGGCAGCGGCGTGCCGAGGTAGCCCGCGACGTTGGCGACGTCGAGCGGGTTCACCGCCGCCGCGTGCACCTCGACGAGCACCTCCCCCGGGCCCGGCTCCGGCACCGGCTCGGAACGGTAGGCCAGCGACTTCTCCGGCGGCCCGCTGGCCTGCATGACGACGGCTTCCATCAGCTGCGTCTCGGTGGGCATGTTCAGGTCCTCTCGTTGTTTTCACTTTGACTGGAAGTTGCTGCCGTCCTCAGGACAGCGGCGCTTCCGCGGCGAGGCCGGCCAGGGACTGGTAAGCGCTGTAGCTCAGCAGGCTGGAGTCGTAGATGGCGATCACGCGGCTGATGTCGCCGGCTTTATCGAGCTCGATACAGGTGTGACCGCGGCGCATCGGGGCGGCGACCGGGGACGCCGACCACTCGTAACCGCCGCCCAGGGAGCTGCCCTCGACGTGAACCAGCGCGGCGCCCGGCCCGTACGGGAGCTGCCGGAGCGCCCGCGTGTAATAGCGCTGGGCCTGGATCTGGCCGCGGACGCGGGTGTGCGCGGCCATGTCCTCGTGGACCACGTCGACGGACATCAGCGCGACGGCCGCGGCGGCGTCGCCAGCCGCGAACGCGGCCTGGAGCGCCCGGGCGGCCCGGACGACGGCGGGATCCGCGTTCTGCTCAGAATCCTTGAAGTCGGCGGGGTAGGTGCTGGCGATGGTGTTCGGGAAGAGGGAGCTGCGGCCGTCCCAGTAGTCAACCCAGCGGATGATCTTCTGGTTGCTGTCGAAGGTGACCGAGCCGAGGGTGCGCAGCTCCTGGCCGAAGAACGCGGGGGCGTCCACGAACTCGATCGCGGCGCTGCGCGCGTTGCCGACGATGGTCAGCGGATAGGAGATCGCACTGGCAGGCAAGCCCGCGAAATTGGCGAACTCGCTGTTGATCGCCTGCCAGCCGTACAAGGGGATGCCCAGGCAGGCGTCGATGTAAGTGGCGTTTGCCGTGGAGAAATAGGACATGAGCGTGGCGATGTCGTGCTCGCTTTTGGCGGTGAAGAAGCCGCGGAAGATCTCGGCGGCCTCGGAGGTGCAGTGAGAGGTGTCCGTGGCATCGGGCGGATAAGGAAGCCTTGCCGTGCCGGTGTGCGCCGTGGTGGCCGCGCTCGCCGTGCTCGCCGCGAAGAGGCCGGCGGCGCCGAGCGCGGCGGCCGTCCCGGCCGCCGCGCCGGCGCGTAGCATCGCCCGCCTGGTGGTCGCCTGCTGGTTCACTGCCAGGTCACCAGGTCGAACTCGTTGCCCTCGGGGTCGGCGAACGTGGTCAAGCGGACCGGCGGGAGCGTGATCTCGTTGACCCGCTTGGCGCCCAGGCCGGTCAGCCGGCCGGTCTCCTCGTCGTGGTGGTCGGTGAGCAGGATGGGACGGAGCCTGTTTTTAACCGTCCCGGGCTCGGGGACCGGGTGGAGGATCAGCCGGGGGCCGCCCTCCGGATCGGTGGCTTCGACTGCCATGTCCCCTGGGACCGCACCCGGGCTGACCGGGCGGCCCAGGGCCTTCCCCCAGAAGTCCGCCAGGACGGCCGGGTCGGCGCAGTCGATGCTCAGAGCTGCGAAGCTCAGACTGACAGTGGCGGTCATGATTGCTTCCTTCCGATGGGCATTCATTTGGTTGAGTGCTCAACCGTTGACGCTCCAACCATATGAGCATTTGGGTGAGTCGTCAACCATTCGGCTAGCATGGGGGAATGCCGACGGAACCGCAGTGGCTCGACGCCCGGGAAGACCGCGCCTGGCGGGCCTTCATGCACGCGCACCATCAGCTCACCGTGTGCGTGAACCGGCTCCTGCTCCGGGACTCAGGGCTGACGGAGGCCGACTACGAGGTCCTCGCGGTCCTCGCGGGGCTGCCCGAGGGCAGCATGCCCGCGCAGGAAATGGGCACCCTGCTCCGCTGGGAGAAGAGCCGGCTCTCCCACCAGGTCCGGCGCCTGCAGGAACAGGGCCTGGTCGCCCGCGAACCCAACCCCGCCGACCGCCGCAGCGCAATGATCGTCCTGCTGCCCGCCGGTCGCCGCGCCATCGAGGACGCGGCCCCCGAGCACGTCCGCAACGTGCGCCGGCACATGATCGACCTGTTCACCCCCGCCGAACTCGACACGCTCGCCGGCCTCAGCGAGCGCATCCTCGTCCACCTCGCCGGGGAACCTTGCCGCGAGGATGCCGTCCCGGGAGTCCCGCGCGCCAGCACCGACTGAGTTCGGACAACGCCCGCGCGGCTCAGCCCGATAGCGGATGGTTCCTTCGCCGCCCGCACCTTAACGCGAACGGACGCGGCCAGCGCGTTCCCGACAACCCACTCGAGCCGCAGTAGCGGATTCCGAGGATCTAGCCGATAATCGGAAGCATCAGATCATGGAAGGGAGGCGCCTTGTCCGTCGCGACCGAAGAACAGCGCATACGCAGCCTGTTCGAGCGAGTGGAAGTCATTGAGGAAGTAGCCAGCACGCTGCCTGAAGGCGACGATCGTCGCGCGAAGCTGCTAGCCGTCTCCCGTGATGCCCTCGCCGAGGAGGGCAGCGTCCGGCCCGTTATCGCCGCGAAGATCCTCGGTCTGAGTGAGAAAACGGTCCGAGCCTGGGCGGCGGCCGGGCTCCTGTCGACGCACCAGCAGTCACCCCGGCTGCTTCTGGACGTCCCCAGCGTGCACGAGGTCAGCCATATCCTCCGCACGGTACGCGCCGACGGCCTCGACAGGGACCTGCTTGAGCACGTGTGGCACCGGCTCGAAGACCAGGCTCTCCTCAACCACCGTGATCTCCAGGAAAGCATCGAGCAACTGCGATGCGGTGAAGTTGTCGTCCTTCGCCCGGCATCGGATACAGACGACAAGTAGCACGTGAAGTATTACATGTGTCTCTTGAGGTAATCTCCACACTTCGCGCGCAACAACAAATAGCAGCCCTTGACCGGACGCACTCTCGGGCTTTCAGCGCCTTCCTCGACGACTTGGCTCGCAACGGCTGTGCCGCACTCGCCTACCGGCTGAGCGGTCCTACTCCGCTCAGCCGCCTGTGCGTCAAGCACCTGCGAGGAGCGCTAAGAGTTGTCGTAGCGTTCGAATCACCACGCCGGGCCTGCATACTCCTCATAGGACCACACGACACGGACCCGGGTCGCGACGTGTACGCCGAACTCTATGCGTTGCTTGGCACCGCCCTGCCAGACGGAGCCGGACGGTCCAAACCCCCGTGCTGCGGTGAGGATGGCACGCCGCCCCCCAACTTTGGCGACACTATCGCTGACTTGATTATCCGCTCCGCTGGGCGGCGCGGCCCTCGCCGACGAGGGGCGTAACGACGCCGACTGATCGGGGTGTCTTCGTGATCGCCCCAGCCACCGGTACCGCTGCGGTGACGGCCACCACGGCCGGCCAGCCCGCGCCGACCCGCGCCTGAGTGATCGCGCACGCCCCCTGCCTACGCCAGACGCCTGCACCAGCCACACTTCTCGGTTTATTGCTACGGCCACCGGGGAGGGGCGCGTCCGCTCAACGTGACCGCCTGCACCTTAACGCCCGCGGATGCGGCCAGCACTTTCGCAACGAGCCCGAGCGGCACTCCACGAGCGCTATCGGGCTCGCCGCTATAAAGCCTGCGCTCTGGTGGCTCGGCGTGATCTAGGGCGGCCACCTCACGTGACCGCCCGCACGCTCGCCGCGCGTACCTGGCCGCGGTAAGTCCGGCAAAACCTACAAGATCTACAAGATGGTTTAGGCGTCGGCCATCGCCGTCAGGCTGTCGCGGACCGCGACGGTCAGCGGGTCGCCCGGGGCGAGCGCCCGCTCGCAGTCGGCGAGCGTGGCCGTCAGCAGCGTGCGGGCGTCGGCGAGGCGGCCCACGGCGTAGTAGGCGTGCGCCAGGTTGGCCCGCGTCGCCAGCGTGTCCGGGTGGTCCGCGCCGAGCACCCGCTGGCAGTCCGCCCTGGTCCGCTCGTAGAGGTCGATCGCGCTCGGGATCCGGCCGGCCGAATGGTAGGCGGACGCGAGGTTGCCGCGCACGCCGATCGTCTCCGGGTGATCGGCGCCCTGCACCCGCTCCCGGTCGGCGAGCGCCCGCTCGTACAGCGAGATCGCGTCCCTGACCCGGCGGGCGGCGTGGTGCGCCGATGCGAGCACGGTGACCGCGTCGATGGTGTCCGGGCTGTCGGGACCGAGCACCCGCTCGGCACCCTCAAGCGCGCGGCTGCCGTGCTTGATCGCGTCCTTGGCGCGGCCCGCGTCCAGCCACGCGCGCGCGAGCCGGCGCCGCGTCCTGATCGCCTCTGGGTGGTCTACGCCCTGGCGGCGCTCGCGCTCGGCGAGCGTGCGCTCGATCATCCTGATCGCGTCCTTGTGCCGTCCTGCCTCCTGGTAGGCGGCGCCCAGACCGTCCTGCACGCCCAGGGCGTCCACCCCGTTGATGCCACCGACCCGCTCGCAGGCGGCGAGGACGCTCTCCAGGACCGGGATGGCGTCGTCCGGCCGGCCGACGGCGAGCAGGGCGGTCCCGTACTCAGCCTGGGCCGCGATGGTTCGCGGATGATCCCCGCCCAGGTACCTGGCCTGGGTCTCAAGGACCCGGTGGTACAGCGCGACCGCGTCGCTGCCGAGCCCGGCGGCCAGCGCGGCGCTCGCCAGCCGGGCGACGGCCAGCTGCGCGTCCTCGTGCGCGGCGCCGAACCGCCGCTCCATCGCCGTGGCCACCGCGCGCCAGTGGCCGACCGCGGGCCCGGTGATCCGCGCGGCGTCGAGGCTCTGCCCGGCGCGGAACAGCACCTGGTACGAGCCGTCCGCCCACAGGGCGTCGCCCGCCGCCTCCCGCAGGCCGGCCGCGCAGGCGCGGAACCGGCTGGCGAGCGCGGGCTGCGCCGCGTCGTCCGGCCAGGACTCCCGCAGGGCGGCCGCGGCCGCCGCGGCGGCCTCCGCCCGCAGCGTGTCGGGCGTGGCGGCGAACACCGCGGCGCGCAGCGACTGCTGCAGCAGGACCAGGCCGCCGTCGACGTGGATCAGGCCGACGTTGCGCAGGCTGGTGAGCGCGGAGCGGACCCGGCCAGACCCGTCCGCCCCGCCGGGCGTCCTGGCGAAGAAATCGGCCAGGGCGCGGGTCGCGAAGACGGTCTCGGGTATCCCGGCGGAGCCGAGGAGAGCCGCGACCGCCAGGCACACCTGGGGCGCGCCGCCCGGCGCGAGCTCGTCCGCGCACTCCACGGACAGCGTCCAGGTCACCGCCATGGCGGCGGGCGTGGCCCTGGACACGCCGGTGATCTGCTGAAGCCGCTTGACGTACAGCTCGTGGTAGTCCCGGCAGCTGAGCCCCGCGCTGGCGATGGCCGCGCTGGCCTGGACGAGCGCCATCGGGTCGCAGGCGAGTTCCTCGGCGAGGTCAACCGCGCCGAGCCGCTGGTCGGGATCCGTGCTCAGCCTGGCCATCAGGTAGGTGAGGCCCTCGTGCGAGCTGAACGGCCCGACGCTCGACACGACCGGGTGCGGCGCACCGGGGACCGCCACGCCCGGCCCCGCCGTCACCAGCAGGCGGCCGGACGGGCCGCTCGGCCACAACCCTTCGGCGTCGGCGGGATCGGCCAGGCCGTCCATGACGACGAGCCACGGCCCGCTCGCTTCGGCCAGGCCGGCGAGGAAGCGCCCGGCGGTCAGCTCCGCGCTGTCCGCCGACACCGTGTCCGCGGGGATGGTCATCGACCAGCCGCCGGCCCTGGCAGCGGCGACGGCCTGCGCGTAACCGGAGAGAAGCGCGTCCCTGCTGCCGGCGTCCAGCCAGATCAGCGGGCCACCAGGGTTCTCCGCCTGCCAGGTGCGCGCGAGGTGGGCCGCGAGCTGCGTCTTCCCCGTGCCGTGGGCCGGGCTTCCCATGTCATCGCGGGACCGCGACGGCCCGGCGAGGACGAGGCACCGTCCCTCGGGCACCGCGGACAGCGGCCCTGGCCCGGTCTGCGGCCGGGGAGTGAAGCAGTCGGCCTGCGCGGGGATGAATCCTGAGCTGCCGTGGCCGCCTCCGCCAGGGCCCTGATCGCCGGCCGCGGCCGACATTCCGCTGGTCGCATCGCTGCTGACGGTCACGTAACCGCGCCCCCTCGAACCGGCTCACCGGGACCTCCGCCATCGGAGCGTTGGCTATGCGCCAACCCTACGGGGCGTGTGCGCCCGGCAACTGGCGATTAGCCGGCAATGCCGCCAAAAATGATGAAACGTGATGCCGGGAGGGAGTCAGCCGCTTCCGTTCGGTATATTGACTATGATCGCTACCCTCGCGGACTGCGACCTCAGCGTGGCCGACGCGTGATCTACGCCGTGCACAATGGTCACCGAGCGCCAGTAGCTCAGTCGGATAGAGCGGCTGCCTTCTAAGCAGCGGGTCGCGGGTTCGAGTCCTGCCTGGCGCACACCGTTTCACGGCTTCCCGGCCCGATCGCGTGCCCGTTGCGTGCCCGATCTCTTGGACTTGCCAAGCGCGGCTTTCGCATTCCTACCAACCTGATCGGCTATTGCCCGCTGACGTTCCGCCGAGCTGTGGAGGTAGATGAGTGCGGCCCGCGTTGAGTCGTGGCCCATGCGTTCCATAAGTTCACGGATATTCGCGCCCGCGTCGGCGGAGAATTGGTTGCCGGTATGCCGAAGGTCGTGAAGGTGAACGCCCGACAAGCCGACCGCTTTGAGAGCGGGCATCCATGCGCGGCGGTAGAAGTTGCTGTGACGCAGCGGCGCCCCTTCGGGGCTAGTGAAGACGAGCACCGCCGCCGGGCCCAGCCCGTCTAGGTGCTTTCGGAGGTCGGGCGCGATGAGATCGGGCAACGGGACGACCCGTCGGCCTGCCTTGGACTTGGGCGGCCCGAACGAGTGGCCGCCGCCGGGCAGGTAGTCGATCTGGCGGGTTACCCGGACAGTGCATGTGTCCAAGTCGATGTCTTCGGGGCGAAGCGCGGCGAGTTCCGCCCAGCGAAGACTGGCGAAGGTGGCCAGCAAGACGAGCACGCTATAGCGCAGCCCGATGGCGTCGGCCAGGGCGAAGACCTGCGCCACGGTCAGGACCGGGCGTTCGGGCGAGGTCTCCTTGTCAGCACCCTTGACCCGGCACGGGTTGTGGCGGATCAGCCCGTCATCAACCGCAGTGTTGAGAATTGCCCGCAGCAACCGGTATGCCTTAGCCGCGGTGACCGCGCTGACCCCGGAGTCGAGCAGGGTCTTGCGCCAGCGACGGACCCGGGCGAGAGTGACACCGGCGATGGTGACCGCCGCGAAGTGCGGCGCGATGTGAGCGCGCAGGAGGTAACCGTAGAGCCTGACGGTCTTCGGCCGGAGGCCGGGGCGTTCCTCGATCCACGTCGCGCCGAAGTCTGCGACTAGAACCGCTCCTGCTTCAGGGTCTATCCAGTCGTCACGGCGGATCTCGGCTTCCTTCATGGTGAGCCAGACATCGGCGTCAGTCTTGGTGGCGAAGGTCTCTGGCGCAGGCCGGTCTATGCCGTCAGGCCCCGGATAACGCGCCTGGTATCGGCCTGACGGCAGTTTCCGGACTCGGCCGAATCGTTTGGCCATAATGCCGCGTACCCCTTTCTCTTAGTTGTGATGGGTTCGACGAGTCCGGCGGCGACGAACTCGCGCAGTGCGGACTCGGGTATGCGGACATGGCGTCCAACTCGGGTGAAGCGAATGCGCCGCTCGGCGATCAGTCGACGCGGGAAGCGCTCGGAGGTTCGGAGCAGTTCGGCGGCTTCCGTCACGGTAAGTAGGCGGTCCGACACTCCGCCCCCTCCCCCGGTCACGCCGCTTGCCCGGGTGCCGAGATGTCGTCGGGCGGGAGGCCTTGGGCGCGTCTTCGGGCCTGGTCGAGTGCGTGTTGCCAGCGGATGCGGTCGGCGACGACGTGCAGCAGCCGGCGGCCGACAGGCATGTGATCCTCGTCGCCGGGCGCTACGGGTTCCCAGGCGTAGCGGTCCGGGTCGGTGGGCGGAAGGCCCAGGGTGTCCATCAGCCAGTTCTTGCGGTCGGCGCGGTGGTCGGCGAGGGTTTTGCCGGACCACTTGCGGGAGACCAGCACGCGGCGTCCGGCGTAGCCGAGGTACTCACGGCGGTGGGCCTTGCCCTTGCACGCGCCCGGCCGCAGGCCGGGCTTGGCGTTCTTGGGCTATACGCCGTAGCGGAGCCAGTTCGCGCAGGTCGGCGAGCACGGCTCGTAGCGCAGCGCGTCGGCGAGCCGGTTAGCGTGGCGCACCTGGTCGCCGGTCTGCGCTTGGTGGCAGTCGGCGACGTGCTTGGTCAGGTACTTGGTGAGGTAACCGATGCACTTGTTCGCGTCCCTGGAACCGGCCAGGACGCCTTGCGCATCGAAACGGTCGCCGAACCGGGCCACGTGCAACGGCTCGTCCTCGGTGCCGATCGTGTCGAGCGCTTCGTCCCAGGTCGGCAGGACTTCGCCCGTGCCCGGGTCGAGGTAAGACGCTTTGTCCTCGTCCCAGACCGGTAGGTTGCCACCCTCGAAGCGAACCACGCTGGTCGACGGCCACCACACCTGGTGGTAGGTGGCGGCGATGACCTCGCGGAGTTCGGCGCGGGAGACAGTGCCGCGCATAGCGAGGTGGACGTGCGGGGCGAGGCGGCGTTGCGGCTCAATGGCGGCGAAGTACTGCACGTCGTAGCCGATGAACCGACGCAGGTTCTGCATGAACCGGTCGAACAGCGCGGCCAAGTGCAGCGCGTCGCGGGCCGCCGCAGTGTAGTCGTAGGCGGCCGGGTCGACCGGCGTCCCATCGCCTTTGACGCGCCCGTAGGACGGGCAGGTGAGCGTGATGAACAGCGACGGGCGGAACGTCTTGCCATCCGGCGTGGTGTAGGCCTTGCCGACCGTGCGGGGGTCGACGGCCCGCTTGGGTAGCGGCGCTGTGTCTTGCCGCCGCCTGGTCGAGCGGTGCCGGCGTTGTGATCGCGCGGGCAGCACGTTGCCGCGCATCCCGGCTTCATTGATCTGCTCGTCCAGGCCGGCTAGCTCGTGGTCCCAGCCGGTCATGTCCTCGCCGCGTGCCTCGTCGGCGTCCCGTGCGGCCTGCGCGTCGGCGCGGGTCTGGATCAGCCATGACTGCTCGTCGGTGGGATCGTCCGGCTCGATGACCGGCTCCTGGTCAAGGTGCCAGCCCTCGCGGCACTGCGCCGCCCGCAGGTTCTTGGCCCGCTCGGCGCACGACGGGCACACCGACGCGAGGGTGTGCCCGCACGGGACGAGTACCGGCGATGTCTCCCCCGTCGCCAGGTCGGTACGCCGGAGCTGGACCGGCCGGATGCACGCGCCGTGCTCGACGGCCAGGTCCTTAACCACGTCACGGGCCAGCGGCATCGACAGCCGCTCAGCCCTTGTCTTCTTCCGCCCTGCGGCGTTGGTCATCCGGCACCGCCCCCGTCCTTGCTGCTTGTGTCGGGGGCCAGGTCCCAGCGTTCGGACCAGCCGCACAGGCGGCACTCGGCGACCTGCACCGGCTCGCCGTGGCCGATCAGGAACAGCCCGGCCGCACAGACCGGGCACGGCTCATCGGTGCGCCACACGATCGGCGTTACTCCGTCCACGGCTCGCCGTCCCCGCCGAGCTCGTGCGCCGCTACAGCGGCCATGACGCGGATGTCCTCGTCGGCGACGTAGCCGGCGCGGACCCGGACCACCTGCGGTGAGCCCTCCAGCCGGACATAGCCGACCCCGGCACCGACCAGGGGCAGCGCGGAGATCTCGTCGGCGAGTGCGCCGCGGTCGCGGGCCCCGTCCCCGAGCACCATGTCGACCTGGTCGGACTCGTCGAGGCGCAGCGCGATCCGGGTCGGGAACAGGTTGCGGAGGCTGATCACGTCCTTGCGCGGGTCTTGCAGCGCGACCACGCACACGCCCACCGACCGGCCCTGACTGGTCAGCGTGGCTATCGCCGCCTCAGCTCTCTTACGGAGATCCCGGTCGGGCTGGTAGGCGGTGAGGAACGCGAGTTCGTCGACCAGCACGACCAGGAACGGGAACCCGGTCGACGGCGTAAAGGTGCGCGTGGTCCCGGCGAACTTCGCGGCCCGGTCGTGCATCTCCGACACGGCGTCCTCGAGCAGCCCGACCATGGCGGCCGCGGTGTCGGCGTAGCGGGTGAACAGGTCCCGGCCGAAGGACAGCTCCATGCGCTTGGGATCGAGCGCCCACACCTGGACCCAGCGACCGAGGATGGCGGGCAGCATAGCCCGGACCGCCGACCAGATCACCGAGCCCTTGCCCGATCCGGTCGCCCCGGCGATCAGGACGTGCGAGCCGAGGAGGCGAAGCAGCCACGGCGTACCGTCCTCGCAGCGGCCGACCGGCAGCGCGGCCAGGTTCACCACCGGGTCGACCGGCAGGGCGCCGATCGGGTCGGCGAGGGTGTCGGAGCGGACGAACTCCAACGTCACCAGGCCCGGCCGCGAGTCGCGGACCCGGCACAGCTGGGCGCCGAACGCATGGGCGAGGTTCACCGTCCGGTCGGCGAACGCGTCCGGGGACTGGCCGGTCACCAGCCGCACTCTCACCAGGTCCACCGCCCCAGCGGCGTGCACTCCGGCGAGGACCGGCACCAGGACACGGCCCCGGTAAGACGGGGCCAGCCCGGCAAGCGTCATCGCGGCCATCCAGCGGCGCCGGTAGAACCAATGCCGCCAGAAGTCCCGCGCCACCTGGACCACGTGCCGGGCGAACCATCCCGGCCACAACAGGTAGGTGATGGCCAGCACCACCGAGCCGGAGGCCGCCAGGGCGACCAGCCCCGGCCATCCCAGCTTGAGCCAGGTGAAGATCAGCGAAGCACACGCGGCGCCGAGCAGGGGATGCCGGATGACGAACCAGATCAAGCGCCAGATCAGCCGGACGAGCTGCACCGGCCAGATCACGAAGTGGGGGGTCTGGTAGACCGGCGAGCGCCACACCGGGACCGCGAACGGGTCGGGGTTGTCGACTTGCGCCAGGGGCTGCCCGGCAACCTGCCGCCTGAAGGAAGACGAGGGCATAAGGTCAAGACCTCTCCGGATTCCACAGGTCAGGGGAGAACCGGGGGCGGCCGGAGGTACCAGCTCCAGCCGCCCCGCCTTGTGCGTGTTCAGGCCGCATCGCTGCCCGCGGCCTTGCCGTCGCCGCCGAGCTGCGCGGCGTGCATCCGCTCGACTTCCGCGGCGAACTTCTGCGCCTCATCGGCCAGCGCCCGGGCGAACTTGACCGCGCCCTCGTCGGGGTCGCGCTTGCGGATCGAGATGACCACCGACGAGGTTCCGGCGTCGATGTCGAGGAGCGGCGTCGCGTCGTCGTAGGCGTGGCAGTCGACCCGCCAGTCTGCGCCGACGTGGAAGCCGATCCGCGAGAAGGAAACGCCGCTCACGTTGCCGTCTCCCGCCCGCTTTCAGCACCCGGACGACCGGAGGAACGGCCCGGCGAGGGCGAGCGGAGCCCGGAGGCCTTGAGTGAGTAGCCGAGCTTCCCGGCCTGCGTCACGTACGGCGTGACCGTCAGCCCGGTGAACTCCACCGGAACGAACGGCACCCCCGCCGGGCCGCTGGGCAGGACCGGCTGAACCTGCGCTGCGACCTTGACCTTGACCGTCCGGGCACGCGCCGTGGCGTCGGCGTCGATGACCTCGACCACCCACAGCGGAAGCCCCGTTGACTTGTCCTTCGACTGGACGAACCGCCCGTTGGCCGATGCGTCGAAGTCCCGCACCGGCTCGAAGCCGCCCGCCGCGTACACCCCGTCCGGGAACACCTGCCCGAAGTCGACGGGGATCGGACCCTGTAGCGCCATTTGACATCTCCACCTTGATCGATTCCCTGACTTGACTTGTCAGGCTCAATTTGAAAGTACGTCTCGCTACCTGACTTGTCAAGTTGGAGAACGGGTGAGATACGGCTAATTCAGGACAGGGCTGCCGGGCTACGCGAACGGGTACGCGTCGTGGATCTCGTGCCGGTCACCCGGAAGCACGAGGTCGGTGACCTGCACCGGCCGCGCGGTCGCGTCGTAGGCGGTGACGATCACGTTCAGCACCGGCGCGTCGGCCGCGACGCCGAGCAGGGCCGCTTCTTCCCCGGTGGGCTTTCGGGCCGATATCCGCTCGACGGCATGGTCGAGCCGCAGCTTCTTCCGCACCTGGAGGTGATGGCGGATGGACTCGCCGAGCAGTTCCGGTGAGGCCAGGTCGGTACCCGCGGCGACCTCGAGCGGAAGCCACAGTGAGGCAAGCTCGACCGGCGTTCCGTCGTCCTCGCTCAGCAGCCGTTGCCGCAGGAAGGCAGTCGTTCCCGGCTTCAGGCCGAGCAGCGTCGTGACGTACGCGGGAGCGAGCTTGACCCCGGCCTGGACGAGCTGCCCCGACAGCGAAGTCTCCGGGACCTCCAGCGCGTTCTCAGCCGGCCGCGTGCGCTGTGCGCCGGCCAGCGCCGGACGACCCCGCACGAAGCTGCCCCGGCCCTGCTGCGTGTCGATCCACCCGTCCTGGCGGAGCGACGACAGCGCCTTGACGATCGTCGGACGCGACACGTTGAACGCGTCGACGAGCTGGTGCTCGGAAGGCAGCAGCGTCCCCGGCGGGTACTCGCCGCTCTCGATCCGCCGTTGGATCTCGGCGACCACCTGCGCGTACTTGGGTGGCGCGTAGTCAAAGCTCATAGTGTCCGTCCGCCTGGACCAGTTGACCTAGCAGGTCAGCGTAAACATGAATACAGAAGTTGTCATGCTGACGATAGGATACTGACGCTAAAACGCGCAACCACCTCTGCGACATCAGCTCTCAACAGCGATAACCCGCGCGGCCAGTAAACGGGGGTGGCGTCGGCTGGCCGCGCGGGAGTCTTGGGCGGGTAGACCGCGGTGACCGTCCCGTCTACCCAGGTGATGGATACTGATGCCACGGGTGCGGAGGCTTCGACCGCGACTATCGGCGGCATGTCGGCGTTGGCCTCGCTCCCGGTCTCTTCAGGTGCGGTGGTGAGATTGGCAGACACTGCTGCGGCGCGGTAAGCGTCGTGCAGGGCCAGGAGTTCCCCGCCCGCGCACAGTTCCTTGTCGGCAAGCTCCCAGAAGCCTCGCGATTGCCACAGGCGACAGGTCTCGGCGTGGCCGATGGTCGTCACCGACTTCCCGGTGACCGCGGCGAGCTGAGGTTGCGTCAGCCCGGCGGCACGACGGCGGGACGCCAGGGAAGCCGACAGGGCACGCGCGGCACTAGCCAGCGTCTGCTCCCGGGACGTCGGCTCACGCGGGGAAACGCGAGGCCGGGCACCTGGACTGGCACCAGGAACCAGCACCCCTTCCCGGATAAGAGTGTGCAGCGCCTTCCGGCAGGTCAGCTGCGAATACCCTGTCACCCGCGCCAGCGCGGCACCGCTAGGCGCAGGCTCGCCGGGCACGAGCAGCCCCGCCGCGATCTGAGTCCGGATGCGGGCAGCGACCTGCCTGTACTTCGGCGCCGTCATGACTGCGGCCAGTCGAGCCGGAACCAGGCAATGCGGCAACCATCGTCGCCCTCGATGCCCCAGTTGCCGTCACCGGCGATGGCAGCCACGACGGCCAGGCCGCGCCCGTGCTCCTCGTCGCCTTGCCCCTCTGCCCACGGGCCACCCTGGTCGATGACCTCTACCCAGGCGTAGTCACCGGGGTAGAGCCTCGCCCGCACGGTGAACGTCCCGCCCGGACAGCCGGACCTGCTGTGCGAGACAGCGTTAGAAGCCAGTTCGGACGCCAGCAACTGAAGCGCGTCGATAATGAGGGACCGTCCGGCGATCCTTGCCAGGTCGGCCCGCACCTGACGGGGCTGATCGACCGTTCCGGGATAGGCACGCTCGAACGTGATCGCCTCAGGTGCCCTCGTCGTCTGCGACGGCATCAGTCGCCTGCCTGCGCTGCGCTGGTCATGCCGCCGTCGCCCGCCCACTACCGGAGCAGTGCAGGCAGTCGGACTGAGTGCGCTTGAGTAGTTCGTCTTCCGAGGCGCCGCCGGCCGCGCCGACCAGCCTGCGCAGGATGGTGAACTTGCGTCCTCGCCCCCGGCACGCCGGGCACGGAGTCCCGCGGTTCGCGGGTTCTCCTGGGCCCTCACCTTCCGGAATTGGCTCCGGGCAGTTATTTTGCGGCATGCTCTGATGCTGGTGAAGAGACGTGTCGCCTCTCTAGACGCATTTCAGGCGCCCCGTTTCGGTTTGTCGCACGTTGTCTCATCTCCGCGCAACTGGCGCTAGGCTGAGACGAGACGTCACCCGGAGAGTTCATGAGCGAACAGCCTGTAATGCTCAAGGTCCTGCTACGCGAACGCCACTGGCAGAACTACTCGACCTTCACCGCCGAGCACGACAAGGCCGCCCGCCGCATCGACCCCGACCTAGCCGGACGCTACCCCAGCCGCGCCCAGCTCCACCGCTGGCTCACCGGCGCCGTCCGCAGCCTCCCCTACGCCGACCACTGCCGCGTGCTCGAGGAAATGTTCCCCGGCTGGACCGCCGAGCAGCTATTCCACCCGGCCGCCGGCGACCACGCGCAGGCCGCGAACTGGACGGCCGCGGTCATGACCCCGGCGCCGGTCGTGCTTTCCACAGGTATGCGCCCGTACATCGAGCAGGCATTCACCGCCGAGCACGTCGCCATCGACTTCGCCGGGTTCTCCGGCGAGACACTGCACGGCGTTATCCAGGAACCCCTGGACAAGATCCGCACCGGCGAGATCAAACCCGAAAGCGTCTCCATCCGGATGCTGCTGCCCGACACCACCAGGCCGATGGCCGTCCCCTGCCGCGTCGAGGACCTCGCCGACGACCCGGACTACCGGGCCCGGATGCACCAGGTCACCGGCCGCCACGCCTATGGAATCCTAGAGACCGTGCAGGAACTAGCCCGCCTAGGCCGCATCAAGCAGGCATCCACCGAGATCCGCGCCTACCAGGTCCCCCCGGTATTCAAGCTCTACCTGCTCAACGGCGACGAGGCATTCTTCGGCCTGTACCCCCTCGTCGAGCACAAGATCCCGTTCCCGGACGGTACCCACCCCGTCTACGACCTCATGGGCAAGGACGCCGTCGTCTTCCGCCACTCGAAGGCCGCCGGCGACGCCGCCGACGCCCAGTTCGTCGACCAGGCCCAGGGCTGGTTCGACTCCATGTGGGACCACATCAGCTACGAGTTCCCCGCATGACGAGCCCCGGCACCGACGCCGCTGGCCTCGGCGCGATCATCGCCTGTACCCGTTTCCTGCTGCTCGACTTCGACGGCCCGATCTGCTCGATCTACGCCGGACTCCCCGATTCCACCGTCGCCGAAAAGCTCCGCCAGCTCCTCCCCGGCGACCTGCCCGACGAGATCGCGAACACCCCCGACCCGATCGAGGTGTTCACCTACTCGGCGACCGTCAGCGACGAGATGGCCGCACGTATCGAAGCCGAGATGGCCGACCTCGAAGTGGCCGCCGTTCCCACCGCCGAGCCGACCCCGTACGTGCACGAGGTCATCGCCAGCGCCCGCGAATCCGGCCGGATAGTCGGCGTCGTCAGCAACAACAGCCCCCGCGCGGTCAACGCCTACCTAGACCGCCACAGCCTCAGCGGCGGAATCCGCCTGGTCATCGCCCGTACCAGCCACAACCCCGCCCTACTCAAGCCCAGCCCGCACCTGATCAACGAAGCCGTCCGCGGCCTGGACGCCCAGCCTGCCGCTACGACCCTCGTTGGCGACTCTCTCACCGACATCGAGGCAGCCCATGGCGCGGATGTGGCCAGCATCGGCTACGCCAATAAACCAGGCAAACGAGAATATATGATTCAGCTTCGAGCGGGGGCAGTAATTAGCAGTATGGCCGATCTCGCGCTTTCGCTTCGCGCCCATCATTTGGCTTATCCGGACTTAAAGGGAGACGGCTTCTCTCGATGCGAGTGATTAGCGAGAATCAGTAGTCCGGCAAAAACCAGATCGTAAGCGCGCGCCCTTCCGCACATTTGACGTGTAGTAGGCCGATACCAGATGTGATGTGCGAGTCTCATCTTAACGGGAGGACCAGTGACGCAAGGTCTCGACGACGGAAACTTGGAAGTCGAGCCACCAAAGCAATCTCCACGAGTAGCTCGCCTATGGAAGAATAGACCGATATTTCGCCGGCATGGTAAGTCTCCTGGTGTGAAAGAGAGTCGGCAACTATCTAGTTCGGCGACTTCCGGCAAGCCATCAACGATAAGGCAGCTATTCCCTCTTGTATTTTTCCTCTCGATTCTCGCTGGCGCGGCCGTAGGGTTTTTGATACTGAACCTGGCGGATTCAGATACCGCAGCAAGTAGGATGTTCGTTAATACTAGCCAGTTCGACGAGTGGCAGGCCATGGTCTGCGGGGCGTTCGGCGTGGCTGTCGCAGTGGCCTATATGACTTGGCCATCGTTCTTTCGGATGGCGAGAGTTGCTAATCGGCCTTCTCTGGTATCTGCTGTATTGGTATATTTTCTTATGGCTATCCTGATTGTCGTGATCCCTTTCATAACAACTGGCGGGGGTTCGTCATTTGACCTGTCGCACTTCTATGTCCGGATAACCATCCTTACTGTATTGCTACTATTGGCCGGGGCTGGATCTTTCTGCGGGCTCATATTGATTTGGAATGAGCAATATCTGGATATGAGTAATGTTCGTTCTAAAGGAGGCGAGACAATTCGAGCCATCCTGTCAACGCGAAGCAACATCCAGAGATTCTTTGTGGGCGCGGCCTTGCTGATAACTTGCGGTGTAGTTATCGTTGGAGGCTTGCGCACTGTTCTCGATACCGTAACGGCAGACTACTATACGCTGCCGAACACTATCGAAATCAAACATCATTAACGAGACGCACTGGGCGAAGTTCTGTATTGAAGGTCTCGGTCGTTTCAACTGTCTTGGCCGAATCAATGTGTGCCGTGACTACCTTGTTCAGCCCTGCGCCTTTACCTGTATTTCCAGATTTGTGTTGCATCACTTGCCGAGGGCCGGGGATGTCAATTCCGTAATAGTCTGCAAGGTTCTTTAGCAGGGAGATATCCATATAAATCGGATTCCGAAATCCCATTGAATACTTCCCCTTCGTTAAGCTAAGCCGGAACTCTCCGAGTGTCACGAACGGCACGATACAGTACGAGCGATGTCTGCACCGCTATCCGCTCACATCGGCAGTACATCACGATGATTTCCGAAACGTAAGGCATCTATGCCCGATTGATGCGTACTCAGTTGCTGAGTTGAGCTGTACTTGATCAAGGCGGCGCCGCTCGCGCCTTGCGCCGGGCTCTGCGCTGCCGCGCCCGCCCGGCGCAGGCGCGCTAGGCCGTTTGCGGCTCTGATCGATAACGCTCATTCGGTCGTCGCGTGGGGCTGGATCGTCTTCCTCGGCTTCGATCATCCAGCTCGCGAGCACCGCGTCTAGGCCGCCCTTCGGACGTCGCTTCGCGATGGCTTCGCCAGCCTAGACCCTGCCCCCACTCGCAAGGATTTTGCGCCTGTGAGGAAGACGGGAGAGGCGCAGGTGGTCCGGCAGCCAGTTAGCCGCCGCAGCCGGGTGAGCAGCTGCTTGGGTGTTCCGTGTCGTAGCTATGATTCCTTCATGCCGGAGTCCGGGCTCGTTGCAGAAGTTCACGCTATTGACTGGCGCAGCCTGAAAGCCCCTTGTGAGGCAGGCGAGAGGGTCCGCGATGTCGTCCTGGGCCTGGCGTCGCACGACGAATCCGAAGTCCGGCAGGCCTGGCGGGGGATTTCCGAGACTATTCTCCGGCACCAGGGGACGGTCTACCCGGCCACGGCGGCCGCGGCTCCGTTCCTGTGCCGCATCGCCCTGGACGAGGGCACCCTCTGGCGGGCGGCGCTCACAGAAGAACTCGCTTTGATATCGACCGGGAACTACGTGCCGTTTGCCCCGGATGGAACGGCCTCGACCGTCCGTGACGCGGTCCGGCCCTACGTTGGGGCTCTAACGAGCCTGTGGGGCACCGAGGACCAAGGGCTCGACATGGCACTGGTCGCGCTGTCGGTGGCGTTCCCCGTCGAGGCCGCGCCTGTCATTCCGAAGTTGCGTGACTGGTTCGGTCAGTCGGAGCCGGAACTGCGGAAGGGACTCGGCCTTGCTCTCGGCTTTCACAGCTCGGCTGGCGATGCTGTAAGGCGGATCATTGAAGACGAGGTGAAGGAGTCGATCTGCTGGGTGGCCCGCTGGGGGGCGGGGGGAGAGGGGATTGCCTACCTTCCTACCCAGCCCGGATCCCCCCGGGAACACGAAGAGCCTTATATCGACAGCCCCGTACTCGACGCGATCCGCCTGGCCAGGCGCCTGCAAAGAGGCGCCGAAGAGAAGGACGCCGACTTCTTCCCGGTCTACGGCTTCCTCCTTGACCTGATGACGGACCACGACTGCCGCCGCGTCATCAGATACCCGGACTTACGTGCCTGGGGATTCAGAGGACCGAGCTGGTTGGTTCCTAGGCCCGTAGGAGCCACGCTGGGAGCCACACGGCTGGACGGCGCCACCCTTCTCCGGACTTTGGCGGACGACGGACCGAGCCGCCACCGAGGTCACGGATCAAAAGGTGGCATCTGCAGGCCGGTATATGCCTCCAGGTTGTCGAGGCAGCCTCGAAGGCTCGCCAAGGTGGTGATGTCGTAGTGCTCGATCACGATCTCGCCGCCAGCCACTCGCACGTGCGTCAGCTCGGCTTCACCCGAGACCCACAAGACCAGCTCGGCCAGGACGCCGCCCGCCTTCAGGCGGAGCGATGTGGACGGCTTGCTCGTGAATCGCCCACGTTTGGACTCCCATCGAGCGCCGGCAGCCTGCCAATTGGAGACGCGGGCGGCAACCTCCCGGTCGAGCTCGTCTAGGTCCATCACGCCATGATCCCACCGGAAGCGTGCCTGCGATGACCAGCCGGAGGATGCACGTGCGGTGGCGCGTATGGCCCCTATTTCTAGGCGCCCGTGGCCCTCGGGCCAGCCCTACAGTGGCCCTAGGGTGGTCGGGGCAAGTGGGGCAAGTGGGGTAAGCCGGGGGGAGTCGCTAGGGTAGCGCTGAATTGGGCCGCAGGTCAGTGAACATAAAGCGCTACCAAAGCGGGCGGATCGACACCCTGATAAGGAAGTCATCGTTGCCATGGATCGCCACAGATCAGTCGGATCGGACTAATCGCCTGATGCCAGAGGCTACGCGCCATGCCGTGTCGTACCATCGCCGTCCCAAGCAGGTCCGCGGATGGTCTTCGCGGTCACGATCGCGCGAGCTGGCAGCGCGTGAACGGCCAACGTCCTCGGCCACCAGGGCGAGGCGGAGCGGCCCGCCCAATACCGGGTGAAGATCGAAGGCAGACGCTCGCCCGCTAGGCAGAGGGTGAGGGGGGACATCACCCCTCACCCTACGATCAAGCGTTGGTGTCTCCCGGAACCTAATGAGTGTTAACGGGTCAGCCTGTCCGGCAGACTCGTTACGAAGTGGCCGCTGGCGGGTGAGCACTCCCGGAACCTGGACTCGTGAGTCCTGTTGACAGACCGTGCCCCCGCCGGTGAC
Organism: uncultured Actinomycetota bacterium; assembly: GCA_963767685.1. Taxonomy (GTDB): domain Bacteria; phylum Actinomycetota; class Actinomycetes; order Streptosporangiales; family Streptosporangiaceae; genus Trebonia. The sequence goes on along the minus strand of CAVYEZ010000018.1, from coordinate 1,094,322 downwards.
TGTCACGGGCGAGCCGAAGCAGCCTGCACTGGAACCACTGACAAGCGCCGGGGTGGCTAGCCTGCTGCAGCACGTCCAGGACAACCCACTAGGGAACAAGCCCGTCGGCGGCAAGACCTCACTGGCCGGAGTCCAGGACAAGATCGTGCTCGCTCGAACCGGGGAAGCCTGGAACCGGGTGATCGACGGCTGGCCGTCCACCTATATCCTTAAACCGGAGTCACGGGATTACCCGACTTCCATTTACGACGAGGAGTTCGGGGCGCGCTTCGCGCGGGCCGCCGGGCTCTCCGCCTTCTCGACATGGATCGAAGAGTTCGATGGCGTGCCAGCCGTCGTGATCGAGCGATATGACCGTTCCCCTCATGCCCCTCAGGGGCGCGTTCACCAGGAAGACTTCAACCAAGTCCTCGGCGCGGCAGGCAATCAGAAATACCAGAAGTACGGTGGAAAAGTAAGCCTCGAGCGCATCGCCCGGGTCTTCTCTGCTACCGGGGACCGCAATTCGCTGGAGCGGCTGTTCAAGCTGGTCGTAGTTTCCGCGGCCGTGGGAAACCTCGACATGCACGCGAAGAACCTCTCCCTGCTCCACCCTGCCGACGGGTCAATGACGCTCAGCCCCGCCTACGACGTCGTGCCGCAGGCACACCAGCCCAACGACGGCGAGGTTGCCCTCGCGATCGGCGGCGAGTACCGCCACGCCGCCATCACCATGAATCACCTCGTGACAGAGGGACATGCGTGGGGACTGGCAGGGGGCGCCGAGCTTGCCGAGGAAACGCTCGCCCTCGTCCTCCAGGTTGCGAGCACAGAAACCCCCCACAAACGGGCCCACGCCGGACTCGCCTTTCAGATCGTCGGGTTCGCAGGCAACCTGCTGGCCGGACGCGCCATCGGGGCGACCGACCAACAACCTTGAGCCACGGTCCGCGTGACCATCAAGACCTACGCATGGTCGCTGATTGGCTACTGACTCTGGTCTCTGACCGTAACCTCAGTTACGGCGCGCCAAATCTGGTCTGCCGGATCCTACGCGCTTAATTCTTAGCCTGGCAAACTAAAGGTCTGGGCAGCCAAAGTGGGATTCGCTAGCCAAACTATCTATATCGACGTCTAATCCCAGGACAGCAACTCAAGTCACTTGTCGCCAGTCGCTCACCTAGGGGCTGATCGCACCGGATCCTGCCGACGAAAGTGAATTGCTCGGAGTCCGACGACTCTCGGCAGCGCCGGAACGTGATCAGGGGTCGTCACCGACATCCGATCTCGAATGAGCCCATACGGCCAGGATGTTCTTAAGGCACGTTCCACTGGATAGTGGATTCAACGCCAAGGCTTGAGAAGGTCGACCACTGCACCTTTGACACCTTTACCCCGGTGGGCACCTGGAAGGCCACGTCGCCAGTCGTGCTCTCGCCTGGGGCCGCGTGGATCTCGCCCACGGCGAAGTCGGTATACCCGACGATGGGGACGATGTCCGGGAGGTAGACCTGCCCGTCGCTACCGACGAGAACGGCGTCGTCCTCGGCGTCCTGCTGTTGAGGGCCGTCGCCGCTGATGCCCTTGATGGTGAAGACCGCGCCAACGAGCCGCTTGCCGTTGCCCGCTGTGATCCGGTCGGTAGAGTGGGCTGGGTCGATGACCTTAGTGAGGGCCACCCCGTAGGTGTCGCCGCTGCCGTCCTGGACGTCGAGGTAGGAGCCGAGTCTCGCGGGTGCCGCCACGTGCGCTGCGGACGGGCCGGGTGTACCCGTAATGACAGAGGGCGTGGTGGAGACCCCGGACGTGGCGATGGCGATGCCGATGGCGGCCGCTATCAGGCTGATAATGACCAGGAAGATGTTGCGCGCCCAGTGCCGGTTTTTCCGCTGCGGTGGCTGCTGTTGGCTCATAGCGTGCTCCGATTATGTCATGTGGTTGTCCGTCGTAACAGTTCATCGCCTGGTAGGTCTGGCCTCGCGCCGACCGTGGCTAGAGTCCTTCCCGTGACGGATCATCGGGACGAGACCAGGGCGGCCTACGACGGGGTCGTCGAGCTGTACGCGTCGAAGTTCGCAAACCGCCTGGAGGGGCAGCCGTTCTCCCGGGCCATGATCGGCACTTTCGCCGAACTGGTGCGCGCGACGGGCAACCCGCGGGCAGCGGACGTCGGGTGCGGGCCCGGGCATCTGACGGCCATGCTGCACGAACTGGGCCTGGACGCCTTCGGGCTCGATCTCTCCCCGGGGATGGTCAGCCACGCCCGGCGGGCCCACCCGGAGCTGCGCTTCCAGGAGGCGCCGATGGAGTCCCTGCCGGTCGAGGACGGCGCACTCGGCGGCGTCCTGGCTCACTACTCGATGATCCACACCCAGCCGCAGGGACTGCCGAAGCTGCTCGCCGAGCAGGTACGCGTCCTGGCGCCGGGCGGCCTGCTGCTGGTCTCCTTCTTCGGGACCGACGGACCGGAACCAGTCCGATTCGACCACAAGGTGACCCCTGCCTTCAGCTGGCCGGCGGACCGCCTCGCCGAACTGCTGGCCGACGCCGGGCTCGATCCCTTCGCCCGGCTGCTCCACGACCCGGCCTCCGAACGGGGCTTCCTCGACGCCCACCTGCTGGCCCGCCGATTGTAGGGCCACACCAGGGGCTCATTTTTCCCGAGGTGCGACGTGTTCACATTTCACGAGGTGGTTGACATTGTCTTACTCACTCCTCGTCCTCCCACGTAATTACGTCCCAGTCCGGGGCGCCATCTTCGACGCAGGGCCGGAGGTACAAGAAGTCGGTGCCACCGGCCGACCTCCTGCCAGCCGAGTCGGCCGTAGAAGTCTTCGAGTCCTTCTCGGCTCGGGCTTCGAGCCGCAGTTGTTCCAGGCCCAGTTCGTCACGGGCAACGTCGCGGACACGGTGCATCAACGCGCTCTTATTGTTGTCAACCCGGGTTAGACAACGGCGACAGCGCGGGCAGCCCGAGGGTCACCGAGGTCGAGCTCAGCCCGTGCACCCGGCGACGAGTTCTGCGATCCTGGCTTCGTCGGAAGGACGGGCGATCGGCGACCAGGAGAGGCACCATGAGCGATGCTGGCGCAGCACGGAAACGCGGAAAAAATGTCCCGAATCCGGGACAACCGCCACACCGGCAATGGCCGCGCTTGTCCTTGCCATGGGGCGCCTCGAAGCGCAGGTCAGGGCTGTAATTGGGCTGGCGGGCGGCCGTCGTCCTCACCTGGGCGAGGCGGGGTGCCCGCTGGCGGCCGCCTCGCCTCGTCTCCCATCAGGGCGGCCAGGACCTCGCCGATGGCGGGTTCCCGGCTGGCGGGCTCCGGCAGCGGCAGGTGCGCCTGGACCTGGTAGCGGTTGCGGCGGCCGTCTTTCTGCTTGACGACGTACCCGGCTGCGGCCAGGTCGGTCACGATGCCGTAGGCGCTGCGCTCGGTGATGCTCAGGCTGGCCGCGATATCACGCAGCCGCGCGCCTGGGTCACGGGCGATGCACAGCAGGACCCGGGCGTGATTGGTCAGGAAGCTCCAGCTCGCCACCCTTAGGAAGATATCACATTCTAGAAAAACATTGCTAGTTTTCTGTTTCCTGTATAGAGTGAGCGCAGGCCCCAGGACCAGCCGCCGCCGGCGGCCAGCTCCCGGGGCCGCCAAGGGAACCACGCCAGGTCAGCAGCGGCCCGGTTCCCGCTAAGGAAGTCCCGTCATGACCGACCCAGCGACACCAGCAGGCACAACCACCCTGCCGCCATCAGCCAACGGCTCCGCCCCGCCGCCCGCGCCCGCCTCGCAGGCACCCCGCCGGCGGCTGCGCACCAGGATCAGCGGCGTGCGCATCGCGCTGATCGCGGGCATCGCCATCCTCGCCGTCGTGCTGATCTTCATCATCCAGAACGCGAACGCCGTCAGCATCAGCTTCCTGGGTGCCCACCTGCACCTGCCGCTGGCCGTGGCGCTGTTGTTCGCCGCCATCGCGGGCGCGCTGATCATGGCCGCCGCGGGAACCGCGCGCATCACCGAGCTCCGGCAGATCATGCGCCGCGACCGCCGCAAGTCCCGCGCCAGTTAGCCAGCCGGGAGAGCCGGCGGCCAGCACGGCCCGGCAGCCGCCGCCCGCCGCCTTTCACGCCAGGGTCTCCCGCCACGGGCCGGCGACTGGCACCACACACGCGTCACTGACTTAAGGAGCCCGTCATGGGCATCATCGCATGGATCGTCCTCGGCCTGGGAGCAGGCCTGCTCGGCAACGTGCTGATTCCCGGCAAGCGATCACAAGGCCTCATCCTCACCTGCCTGATCGGCGTCGCCGGCGCGATCGGCGGCGGCTGGGCAGCCAGCCGGGTACTGCACCTGCACACCCTGAACGGGTTCTTCAACCTGTCCACCTGGATCACCGCCATCGTCGGGTCCGCCGTCCTCCTGCTGGCCTACCACCTGGCCACCGGGCGGTCCGGCCGCCGGACGGCACACCGCTGAAATAGCCGACCGGGGCCGCGCGACTAGTTGTCAGCCCCTCCCCAGTACAGAGAGCCGACCCCCGGACGGTGGGGGTCGGCTCTCCTTCTCAACCGCGTTCCTTGCCGTATCAGGAACGCGGGAGCTTGCCCGCGCGGTCAGTTGACGGGGGTGGCGTTGACTGGCCGCACGGGAGTCTCAGGAGGTGCCGCCTTCTGGGCATATATGCCGGTATGCATGGCACAGGTAGCCGCCGCCGTCAGCGGGACCTAAAGCTGGACCGCGAAGATCGAACGCATGGCCTTGGGAGCCAAACTTGGGGCGTCTTAGCGGCGGCTCATGGTGCACGTCACGAGCAGGCGTCGCGGCCACGGCGAGGACTCGATCTACGGGGAGTCGTCTCGGAACCTGGCGGCCGGCCTGCCGGGCGACGAGCAGAACCTGGAGTGGGTCGCCCGGCAGGCCGGCCGCCCCGGTGGGCTGCCTGACGATCTGAAGACGATAGCAGCGGCCTAACTCGCCGAGGCCACCTGACCGGGTTAGTTCTTGCGTCCCACTGCGCCCCACACGCGCGACTTGCGGGTGTTATCCGTGCCGGGCTCGGGCCGCCATTCCTCGACCGGCACAAGGCCGGGCTCGACCATGTCCATGCCCGCGAGGAACCGCGCTACCTGCTCGCGGCTGCGGGGGGTGTACTGCTGCTGGACCATCCGGTCCACGACGCTCCTGAAGCTGTCTTTCGTCTCCTGGTCGAAGAGGTCCGACGCCGAGTGCGAGAGGGCGAGGTAGCTGCCGGGCGGGACGGCGCCCATCACCTTGGCGACGATCGCGTACGGGTCGTCCACGTCCGGTATCACGTGCAGGACGGCGAGCAGCGTGACCGCCACCGGCTTCGCGAAGTCAAGCAACTCTGCGGCCCGGCCGAGGATCAGGTCGGTGTCGCGCAGGTCGGCGTCGATGTACTCGGTGGCACCCGCCTCGTTGCTGTCCAGCAGCGCGCGGGCGTGCGCGAGCACGACCGGGTCGTAGTCCACGTAGACGACGCGGGTCTCAGGGGCGATGGACTGGGCGACCTCGTGGGTGTTGCCCGAGGTCGGGATGCCGGTGCCGATGTCGAGGAACTGCCGGACCCCCGCCCGCCCAGCGAGGTAGCGGACCGCGCGCCCGAGGAACGCCCGGTTGGCCCGCATGGAGAAGGCCATGTCCGGCCACGCCTTGAGCCCGGCCTCGACGGCCTCACGGTCGGCGGCGTAGTTGTCCTTGCCGCCGAGCACGTAGTCGTACATCCGCGCCTGGTGCGCCACGCCGATGTCGAACGGCAGCGGGCCTCTCTTCCCGTGGCCCGGTCCCGCCGCGTCATCGCTGATCATTCCCGCTGCCTTTCATGTCTCGCTGGCCACCTGCTCGATAAAGCGAGTCGTGTCGGCCGGCGTCAGCGCCTCGCCGCTGAGCTGGTCCATTACTGCCAGGTAATGCTCGACGTCCGGGCGCTGCTCCAGGTAGACGGCACTGGTCAGCTGCTCGGCGTAGATCACGTCCGGCAGGTCCTGGTCTCCGAAGCGGAGCACGCTGAACGACCCGCTCGCGCCCGCGTGGCCGCCGCGGGCAAACGGGACCACCTGGACGGTCACCCGCGGCATCGCGGCCACCTCGACGAGACGGCGGAGCTGGGCGCGCATCACCGCGGGCCCGCCGACCGGCCGCCGCAGCACCGCCTCGTCCATGATCGACCAGATCCTCGGCCGGCCCGCCCTGGCGAGCAGTTCCTGGCGCTTCAGGCGCAGCTCGACCCGGCGCTCGACCTCCGCGTCTGATGCTGCCTGGTGACCTAGGCGGGTAACGGCCCGCGCGTAGTCCTCGGTCTGGAACAGGCCGTGCACGAACTGGATCTCGAAGCTCCGGATGGCCTTGGACGCCGACTCCAGCCCGAGGTAGCTCTCGAACCAGCCGGGCAGCACGTCGCCGTACCCGCTCCACCAGTCCGGCTGACCGGACTGCCTGGTCAGGTAGAGGAACCTTGACCGCTCCTGCTCGCCGGTCACGCCGTACAAGGTGAGCAGGTCGTCAATGTCGCGGGCCTTCAAGCCGACCTGGCCGGTCTCCATCCGGCTGATCTTGGACCGGGAGGCCCGGATCTCGTAGCCGGCCCGCTCAGGCGTGATGCCGGCCGCCTCGCGAAGGCGGCGGAACTGGGCACCAAGCAGCAGCCGCAGCACAAACCCGCCAACTGACGAGTCATCCAGGCCGGCACCTGGCCCCGTGCCGCCGCCCCGCACCTCACTATCCGTCACTGCTCCGACGCCGATTGACCTGTCCTCCGCGAACTCACCAACCGCCAGAAGGCCACGGCACCGCGCCGCAGCCCGTCACCGCATCTTACGCATATCGGACTACACGCACAGTCATACCCAATCGGCCGGCGACGTGTTGCCAATTCGCTCACCCAAGCGCGTCGCATGGCTCATAACCCAGCGACGGCAAGAGCACTCGGGCATGAGATAAAGAAGTGCCGCCGCGCCACGGGCATGTGGCGCAGTCGCTGTCCGGCGGGCCAAGCGTCGCGGCAGTGGCAGCAAGCAGCTGCCGTCCGGGGGCCTGCCGGATGTGCGGACTGCCAATGGCCGTCTGTATTCCCTGACGCCCGCCGCTTACATCGCGGCGGGGTGCCACACGGTCTTGGTTTCCAGGTAGGTGAGCATGCGGTCCAGGGTGGGCGTCGCCGCCCAGTCGGTGCTCGCCGAGAGCCCCACGACGCGCTTGAGGTTGTCGGTGGCGGCGACCGCCAGGTCGTCCCGCTGGTCGTCGGGCGCGCCGGTCAGGTCGATGGCGTTGACGTCCATGTGGGACGCGAGCCACGGCGCGATCTCCGCCACCCGCCCGGTCAGCACGTTCACCACGCCGCCAGGAACGTCGGAGGTGGCGAGCACCTCGGACAGCGTGACGGCGGGCAGCGGGTACTGTTCCGACGCCAGCACCACCACGGTGTTGCCGCTCACGATGGCCGGCGCGACGACCGAGATGAACCCGAGCAGCGGGGCCCGCTGGGGCGCGAGCACGGCGACGACCCCGGTCGGCTCGGGCAGCGAGAAGTTGAAGTACGGCCCGGCCACCGGGTTGGACGAGCCGCGGACCTGGGCGATCTTGTCTGCCCAGCCCGCGTACCATACCCACCGGTCGATGGCGGCGTCCACGAACGCTTCCGCCTTCGACGCGCCGATGCCCTCCGCCGCACGGATCTCGCTGACGAACTGCGACCGGCGGCCCTCCATCAGCTCGGCGACCCGGTACAGCACCTGGCCCCGGTTGTACGCGGTGGCGCCGGACCATCCGGGGAACGCCTTGCGCGCCGCGGACACCGCGTCGCGCGCGTCCTTGCGCGAGGCGAGGGCAGCGTTGGCGAGGAAGCCGCCGCGGGAGTCGGTCACCACGTAGGACCTTCCGCTCTCCGAGCGCGGAAAGGCGCCGCCGATATACAGCTTGTACGTTTTGCGCACGGCAACCCGGCCAGCGACTGAGTCAGACATCGAGGTACGCCTCCAGCCCGTGCCGGCCGCCCTCGCGCCCGTAGCCGGACTCCTTGTAGCCGCCGAACGGCGAGGCCGGATCGAACCGGTTGAACGTGTTCGCCCACACCACGCCGGCCCGTAGCTTGGACGCCATCCACAAGATCAGCGAGCCCTTCTCGGTCCACACGCCGGCGGACAGGCCGTAGGGCGTGTTGTTGGCCTTCTCCACCGCCTCGGCCGGCGTGCGGAACGTCAGCACCGAAAGCACCGGCCCGAAGATCTCTTCCCGCGCGATGCGGTGCGCCTGCGCCACCCCGGTGAAGATCGTCGGCGGGAACCAGAACCCGCGCGCCGGCAGCTCGCAAGGCGGCGACCAGCGCTCGGCGCCCTCGGCCTCCCCCACGTCGGACAGCTCGCGGATCTTCGCCAGCTGCGCGGCCGAGTTGATCGCGCCCACGTCGGTGTTCTTGTCCAACGGGTCACCGAGCCGCAGCGTGCTCAGCCGTCGCCGCAGCGACGCGATCACCTCGTCGTACACCGACTCCTGGACGAGCAACCTGGACCCCGCGCAGCAGACGTGGCCCTGGTTGAAGAAGATCCCGTTGACGATGCCCTCGACCGCCTGGTCCATCGGCGCGTCCTCGAACACGATGTTCGCGGCCTTGCCGCCAAGCTCAAGGGTGTTGCGCCGGTGCGCGCGCAAGCACGCGCGCGCGATCTGCTTGCCGACCTCGGTGGACCCGGTGAACGCCACCTTGTCGATGCCCGGGTGCTCCACCAGCGCGCGGCCGGTCTCCCCCGCGCCGGTAACGATGTTCACCACGCCAGGCGGCAGGTCGGCCTGCTGGCAGATCTCCGCGAACGCCAGCGCGGTCAGCGGCGTCGTCTCCGCGGGCTTCAGCACCACCGTGTTCCCGCAGGCCAGCGCCGGGGCGATCTTCCACGCCAGCATCAGCAGCGGGAAGTTCCACGGGATGATCTGCCCGGCCACCCCGATCGGCCCCGGCGAAGGGCCGTACCCGGCGAACTCCAGCTTGTCCGCCCAGCCGGCGTGGTAGAAGAAATGCGCCGCGGCCAGCGGGATGTCGATATCGCGCGACTCTCTGATGGGCTTCCCGTTGTCGAGCGACTCCAGCACCGCGAGCTCTCGAGATCTTTCCTGAACGAGCCGGGCGATGCGGAACAGGTACTTCGACCTGTCTTTCCCTGGCAGCACGGCGACCAGGTCTGCTCGTACGCCTTCCTGGCGGCGGTCACCGCCCGGTCCACGTCGGACGGGCCGGCCTCGGTCACCTCGGCCAGTACCTCCTCGGTCGCCGGGGAGATCGTCTTGAATGGGCGGCCGTCGGCGGTGTCGGTGAAAGCGCCGTCGATGAACAGTCCGTAGGATTCCCTGAGGCTGACGATCGACCGGGACTCGGGCGCCGGCGCGTACTCGAACTTCGGCATCTGTTTAGTCCAGCGTGAAGTAGTCGGGGCCCTCGTAGTGGCCGGTCTTCATCTTGGTTCGCTGCATGAGCAGGTCGTTCAGCAAGCTGGAGGCGCCGAGCCGGAACCAGTCGGGATCCAGCCAGTCCTCCCCCGCTGTCTCGTTGACCAGGACCAGGTAGCGGATGGCGTCCTTGGCGGTGCGGATCCCCCCGGCCGGCTTGACGCCGACCTGCCGCCCGTGCGCCTCGCGGAAGTCGCGGACCGCCTCCAGCATGACCATCGTGACCGGCAGCGTGGCGGCGGGGCTCACCTTGCCGGTGGAGGTCTTGATGAAGTCCGCTCCGGCCAGCATGGCCAGCCAGGACGCGCGCCGGACGTTGTCGTAGGTGGCCAGTTCGCCAGTCTCCAGGATCACCTTCAGGTGGGCCCCGCCACCGCCGGCCGCCGCGCACGCTTCCTTCACCGCCACGATCTCGGAATATACGAGATCGTAGTTTCCGGCAAGGAAGGCGCCGCGGTCGATCACCATGTCCACCTCGTCGGCGCCTTCGGCGATGGCGTACCTGACGTCGGCGAGCTTGACGTCCAGGCTGGCCCGTCCGCTGGGGAACGAGGTCGCCACGCTCGCCACGTGAATGCCGGTGCCGGTGAGCTCCTGCGCGGCGACGCGCGCCAGGTCAGAGTAGACGCAGATCGCCGCGACCCTGGGCGCGGTCGGGTCCGCGGGATCCGGCTGCCTGGCCTTCGCGCACAGCGCGCGGACCTTGCCCGGCGTGTCCTGGCCCTCGAGCGTGGTCAGGTCGATCATCGAGATCGCCAGGTCAAGCGCCCACTGCTTGGCGGTGGTCTTGATCGACCGGCCGGCCAGCATCGCGGCCCGCGCCTCGGCCCCTACCCGGTCCACGCCGGGCAGCCCGTGCAGGAATCCCCGCAGGTCCCGTGCGCCCTCCAGCGTGATGCTCACCGTCCCCGTCCCCTCAACGTGCCCATTTCTGCTCCACTGCCCAGTATGACCTGACGGCCGAGGCGGGATGCTCAGATGTTCTCCTGAGCCGACGGCGTCACGCACCTCGATCATCGAACAGCCGACGTGGCTCTCGGACGACGTAGCTGGTGATGATCCCGAGTTCCCCGGCTTGCCGGAGCAACTGGGCAGCCATCTCCTCGTGAGTGCCGATGAGCAGGAACGGGGTCCGGGCCAGGTCCGCTGCCAGGGCACCGGGGATTTGCGAGGCAAGATCCCCCAGGGCACAATCTTCCAGACCGTCCTGGCTGATCCAGGACCGCAGCAGGACCGTCTTGCCGCTGCCCGGCGGCGCCGACACCACCGTCACCCGGGCAGCCCCGCTCAACCGTTCGCACAACCCTGGGCGGGGCACCACCCGCCCAGACCGGGACCAGCGATCTGCCCGGCCACAGGACCGGATCCCTCGCCCGGTCGCCCGTCCGCGACCACGCCGCGATCGGCGGGACGCCTAAACCGCACGCCCGTCTCCGCCGGACGTGGCACCGGCATCCGCGACGAGCTCTGCGTGGTGACGGAAACCATGGTCAGGCCGAGGGCAGACGACGGACTTCGATCAGCTCCAGGCCGAGCGCCTCAAGCTGGGCGAGTACCCCGTACAGGGCAGCCTGGTCGGCGAACACACCTGACAGCACGGTGTCCTTGCCGAGCGCCCGGGCCCGCAGGGCCGGGAACGCGCCACGGAGCGTGTCGCCCAGGCGACCGCCGACCTGAATCTCATAGCTCGCTACGCTCTCTGCCATCGCTGTCCTTCTCGGGATGCAGCCGGGGGCCGGACGTGCCGGTTCACGCGGCCGGCTGGCGTCCGGCCTGCCATCGCCGGGACAGGTCGCTCGCGTAGGCGCTCAGGTCCGTGCCGAAGGCCTCGTTGTTGATGCCCGGACGGGCTACCGCGAGGTCGCCGGCTTCGGTCATCCGTACGATCGTCGTGGAGCCGTGCGGCCGTGACCGATCCCGGTGGGCGTCCCCGTCGAGCACCAGCAGATCGTCACCGAACGACCGCCCGACCTCGGCCGCGGTCGTGGCGGACCGCTCGCCGGTGGTGTTCGCGCTGCTCACATACAGGTGACCGAAGGTGGCGATGATCTTGGCGATCTCGGGTAGCCACGGCGTGGCCGAGAAGAAGACCATGCCGTTGGAGACCGCCGGCGACAGCCAGCCGGGCGCGTCCGGCCTGACCGGGACCATGAGGCTGACCAGTTCGGACTCGCACAACCAGCGGGCCATCGGCAGGACGCCGTCAGCAAGACCGAGGTATGGGGCGATCATGTCCATGTCCGCGACGCTGACGCCCACCGGCTGGCTGGCCGGGCGGTTCTTCGCGGTGTTGACCGACGCGGCCTGCGTGCCGGTGATCGTATAGGCCAACGGTGAAGGGGGCGGAATCACTACCGGCGATCCCGACCGCAGCACCTCGACAGCCTGGGCGACACTGTCATCATCGATCAGCAGAATTGGCATGCCTCGAGGCTCCCAACGGCCGGGGTGAGGAGGCAATCACACCGTTGGGATGATTCGCCGCCGCGCGCGCAGTTCCGGATTAGTCGAGCCCGTACGGTCGCAGAGGCGGCGCAGCGGCCGCGGAGCCCACCAGCTCGCCTTGCCGAGCAGCTTGATGAACGTGATCCCGGACAGGGACGCCCCGGGACGTGGGGCCCCTGCGCAGCCGCATGGAGGCACCGGGGGTCCGGGCTTCGGGTTCCAGGCCGGTGGTGCTGCCCGCTTCCAGCAGGAGAACCTGGCAGTCAGTCTCCGCACTGATGCGGCCGGCTGAGCACGCAGCCGGCCGCACCCGCGCCCACCACGATCACATCCGCCTCGTCCGGCAGGTGACCCGAAACCCGCTCCGCGATCAGAAACTCATTCTGGTTCGTCACTGCGGTGCAGTTCTCTCGTCAGACCGGTTGGACCTCTTGTTTTAGCGGCCGGCACGCGCTGATTCCCCGACCGTCAAAGATCCGGATCGACCGGTGCGAGCGGAACGACGATGCGGGACCGGGCGATGTTCTTCAGCGTGCGTTCGGTGAGGGCGCGCCGCCGTCAGAGGAACCGGTCGAGCCAGTCGAAGACGACTTGGTTGCGGGTCTGCGGGGCCATCGGCGCGCAGTGGTCCTGTGCTCCTTGCGCGGCGGTGAACTCGTGGTAGGTCTTGTCGCTGCGCAGCCGCTGGTAGACCTCGGGTCCCTGCCCGGAGGCGGGGATGACGAGCTGGTCGCCCTGGTAGGAGGTGACCAGCGTGGGCGCGGTCACCCGGTCGGCGACGTCGGCGACGGTGAACTTCATGAGCGTGGTGCCGAAGTCGTACAGGTCGCTGAAGACATGCCCGGCCCGGGCGGCGAGCAGGAACTGCCTGCCGTACCCCTCGGCCCGCTTGGCGATGTTGTAGCGGTCCGCCGCGTTCAGTTGCGGGACGATTTCCTTCTGCCAGACGGTGTTGACCTGTTCCCTGGTGAGCCCCTTGGTGAACAGGTCCGCGATCGTCTTCTCCCCCGTCTGCCAGGACAGCCACACGCTGAGGATCCCGGGGTCGGCGATGACGGCGGCGAGCCGGTGCTCGAACGCGGCCGCGCGGATGACCAGTTCGCCGCCCAGGCTCGACCCGTTCAGGGCGATGCGCCCGGGGTCCACGTCGGGCCGGGACCGCAGGTAATCGACGACGGGGGTGATGACGTTCTCCCAGTCGTAGCGGAACGGGACCTGCCGCTCGAACAGCATCGAGCCCTGTCCCGGCCCCTCGAAGATCAGGGCGTTATAGCCGCGCTCGATGGCGTCCGCCCCGCCGTAGCAGTACAGCGATATGTTCTGCGCGTCCTCGCCGTTGTTGAGGATGATGGTGGGCCGGCGCACCGGCCGGTCGTCGGGCTTCAGCAGGTAGCCGGGCAGCCAGCTGTTGCCGTAGGGGATGCGGACCTGCTCGAACGGCGGGTCGAACAGCTGGCTGGCCTGCTGCCAGCAGCGCTGCACGGCGGCGTACGCGCCCGCCTCCTGCGCGTGCGCGCTGGTGCCGAGGATGAAGTACAGGCACATGTCGTAATAGGTGGACGCCCGCAGGTACGCGCTCCGCGCGCTCGCCCTGTGCCCGGCCGCCAGCTCCTGGTCCGCCAGCGTGCTGGTGCGGTTGGCGAGGGCCAGGAACGTCTCGTAGTAGCTCTGGTAGGACGCGCCGGCCGCGTTGATCTGGTCGACCGCGGTGACCAGCTCGCCGAACTCCGCGCACCCGTACCCGGCGCTGCCGAACGCGAACAGCGTCTCGAAATCAAGGTCGGAGAGCGTGAACAGGCTCTCCAGCGGCGGACGGCCCGCGGCCGGAGCCGCTGCCGCCCGGGCGGCCGGGGCGGCCTGCGCGGCGCTGGCGGCCGCGGCGGCACCTCCGGCTGCCAGCAGCGCGGCGCCGCCGCCGAGCGCTCCCGCGCGCAGCAGCGAGCGCCGGGAGGGGCGCGTACCCGAATTCGCGAGGACATCGTCCCCAGCCGGACTGGACGGCATCTGATGGCTCCTTCCGTAGGTGGACGGTGCCAGCCTCCCGCCGGCCGGGGTGACCTGGCCATCGCCCAGTTGGTGTGATTCGGCGGCTGCCTTCCGCCCGGGCCGACGACTCCAGCCAGCTACCTGGCTGAGCCGTGCGGTGCGCGTTGCGCAGTGACCTGAGCAACGGAGCGTCCGCGGGCATCACCGTCCGTTCAGGAAAATCAAGATCTTTCCCTGAACGGACGGTGGTGCCGATCTCGTCGAGGTCCGCGACCGACGGGCGCGGATCAGCGTGCAAGGCGTGGGTACTTTGCGGAGAGTGGGATGATCTCCGGTGTGGAATCTGGCGCGGGATGGGAGCACGGCGCCGGGGCATGGAGCGCGCCCCTGGTGCGGGCGGGTTGGTCATCCGCCCGGAGCTGTTCCAGCGGCTGGGCGGGCCCGCGCGGGTGACGATCGTGTCGGCGCCGCCGGGCAGCGGCAAGACAGTGCTGCTGCGGTCCTGGATCAGCCAGGCGGGGCTGGGAGACCACGCCGGCTGGGTGGAGGCCGGGCGGGACGAGCGCGACCCGCAACGCTTCTGGCTATCGGTCCTCGGCGCGCTGCGGCGCACGGCCGCGGGGTCTGCGCTCGTGCAAACGGTTACGGCGGCGCCGGAGCTGGACGGGTGGACGGTCGTGGAGCGGTTGCTCAAGAACCTGGCGACGCTGCGGGATCCGATCTGGCTGGTCGTTGACGACGTGCACGAGCTGGGCTCGGATGAGATCTTGCGGCAGCTTGAGCTGCTCGTGCTGCGGGCGCCCCCGGAGCTGCGGTTCGTGCTGGCCACCCGGCATGACGTGCGGCTTGGCCTGCACCGGCTGCGGCTGGAAGGCGAGTTGGCCGAGATCCGCGAGCCTGACCTGCGGTTCAGCCTGGCCGAAGCGCGGGAGCTGTTCGACGCGGCCGGGGTGGAGCTGCCTGAGTCGGCCGTGATGATGCTGCACGAGCGGACGGAGGGCTGGGCGGCGGGGCTGCGGCTGGCGGCGCTGTCGCTGGCGGGCCATCCGGACCCGGTGCGGTTCGCGGAGGAGTTTTCCGGCAGTGAGCGGACGGTGGCGGAGTACCTGGTGGCGGAGGTGCTGGACCGGCAGCCCGAGCCGGTCCGCCGGCTGTTGCTGCGGACCTCGATCCTCGAGCGGGTCAACGGGGAGCTGGCGGACCTGCTGACCGGGGATGCCGGCGGGGAGCGGGTGCTGCAGGACCTGGAGGAGGCCAACGCGTTCGTGGTGTCGCTGGACCCGGCGCGGTCGTGGTTCCGCTATCACCAGATGTTCGCCGGGCTGCTGACGCTGGAGCTGCGGCGG
Source organism: uncultured Actinomycetota bacterium (assembly GCA_963767685.1). GTDB lineage: Bacteria > Actinomycetota > Actinomycetes > Streptosporangiales > Streptosporangiaceae > Trebonia. The sequence goes on along the minus strand of CAVYEZ010000018.1, from coordinate 1,079,111 downwards.
ACCGAGCCGGGCGCGATGACCGGGTTGCACCGGGCCGCCAGCTCCTGGTTCGCGGCGCACGGGTACCCGGTGGAGGCGATCCGGCACGCGCAGGCCGCTGAGGACTGGGACCTGGCCGGCGGCCTGCTCGCCGATCACTGGCCGAGCCTGCACCTGGACGGGCAGGACGCCGTCACTCATCAGCTGCTGGCCGGGTTCCCGCCCGGTGTCCTGGCGGCCGACGCCGAGCTCGCGGCCCTGATCGCAGCGGATGAGCTGGCGTACGGGACGCTGGACGAGGCCGAGCGGTACCTGGGCCTGGCGGAGCGCGCAACGGCGGCGGTGGCGGAATCCAGGCGGGCCCAGGCGCGGCTGCTCCTGGGGATCGTCCGGCTGCTGGTCGCGCGCCAGCGCGGGAACCTGCCCGCGGAGGCACTCCAGGCGCAGCGGCTGCGCGCGATGGCCGGCGGCCCGGAAGCGGCGCAGGCCGCCCTGGGGGAGGAACTGCGCGCGCTGGCGCTGATCAGCCTCGGCTACGCCCAGGGCTGGGCCGCGGCCGCGCGGCCGGACCCGACCGGGCACCTGGAGCAGGGGATCGCGCTGGCGCGCCGGATCGGGCGGCCGTACCTGGAGTTCACCGGCCTGGCCTACCAGTCGGCGATCGAGGCGTCCCGGTCGCTGCCGGGCGCGCAGGAGCACGCCGGCCAGGCGATCGAGCTGGCCGAGCGGCATGGCTGGGGCGACGAGACCGCGGCCGGCGTCGCCTGCACGGCACTGGGCGGCGCGCTGGCGTGGCAGGGGCGGCTGGATGACGCGGCGGCCTGGCTGCAGCGGGCCGATCTCACGATCAAGCCGGGAGCCGAGGACGTGGCGGCGCTGGCGGTCCAGTACATCCGCGGCCAGCTCCTGCTGGCGCGCGGCCAGGCCGCCGACGCGCTGGCCGCCTTCCGCTCGGCCGAGCGGCTGGCCGGGCACCTGGCCGCGCCGCACCCGTTCGCCCGGCCGGTGCGGGCGTGGCTCGTGCACACCCTGGCGCGCCTGGGCGAGACTGCGCTCGCCGAGCAGTTCCTGGCCGGACTTGGCGAGCAGGAACGCGGGCGCGGGGGGATCCGCATCGCCACCGCGGCGCTGCGGCTCGCCCAGGACGACCCGGAGGCCGCGCTCAGCACGCTCGGCCCGGTCCTGGACGGCTCCGTCCGGCTGGGCTGGCAGACCTGGCTGGTCGAGGCGTTCCTGCTGGCGGCCATCGCCCAGGAGGCGCTCGGCGACCCCGACGCCGCCGACCAGGCACTGGAACGGGCACTGGACCACGCCGAGGCGGACGGCGCGCTGCTGTGGTTCCTGCTGCACCCGGTCCCGAAGCTGCTTGCCCGCCACGATCGGCACCGCACCGCTCACGCCGCCCTGATCGCCGAGATCAAGGACCTGCTGGCCGCGCGGGATCTCGCTTCCCCGCCCGCCGGGCAGCGGCCGCCGGTCGAGCCGCTGAGCGACAGTGAGCTGCGCGTGCTGCGCTACCTGCCGACCAACCTGACCGCCCCGGAGATCGCGGGCGAGCTGTACGTCTCGCGCAACACCGTGAAGACCCACATGCGCAACCTGTACGCCAAGCTCGGCACCCACCGCCGGGCCGAGGCGGTCTCCCGCGCCCGCGACCTGGGGCTGCTCGCACCCTCCGCCGGCGCCCACCCGCCCGCCACCGCCACGACTAGCTTCTGAAGGAAGCTGGTGGTCAGCCGGAGGTGGTGCGGCTGTCCGCCTGCCGTTCGCCGTGGCGTGCTGCCGTCGAGCTGGGTGCGAGCATTCTGCCGGTCATTCGTCGGGCGGTACGGTCGCGGCCTGGCTGTCGGGCCTTCGCCAAGCCGGGACAGATCCTGGCGTCCATATGGGAGGACACGCCCATATTCTCATCGGAGACGAACCCGAGCTGAGGCCAGTCGGTTCATCAGGGCATAGGACCGATATTCGCCCTCCGGAACAAGTGGGCCCGGCAACCATGGCCCTGTACGGGGGTAATCAGGACGACGTGGACGCCATCGTCGGCCACGTCCCCGCGCAGCAGGGGCCGGCCATCACCGAACAGGCATCCAGCGCCTACGCCGCCTACGACGAGAAGCTGTACGGGACCGCCACGCCGCCCCGCGAGGCAGGCTGACCGGCCGGCCTCCGGGACCCAGTTGGCAGACCACTGCTACGCAGGCCCTGACGCGGCCTGCGCCCGCGAATCACCCCAACAGCACGACTGACTAATCACCCTGGCGGTGACAAGACTTGCCGTGTACCGCAGTCCGATCACGGCAGGCGTCCTTGCGTTCACTGTCCTGCCCGCGCACGAGCCACGCGAGGAGCATGATGACCGGCAACACGGATTTCGGGACCTTCGGGCGCTATGTCGAGACGCCCGTGGGCGAGATGGACGCCGATATGAAGTCGGCGTATGACTACACGCTCAAGTTGCGCGGGCTGGTGCCCGGGCCGCACAAGATCTGGCTGGCCAATCCGGTGCTGTCCCGCACCATCGTGCCGACCGGGGCCTATTACCAGACCGAGTCGTCGCTGACCAAGGCCGAGATCGAGATCGTCACCAACATCATCAACGGACGCTGGGCCGCCGCGTACGGCAACTACGAGCACGAGAAAATCGGCATCGAGCAGGGACACCTGGATCCGGAGAAGGTCGCGGCGCTGATCGCGGGCCTGCCGGCCTCGTTCGACGACGACCGCCAGCAGGTCGTGTACGAGCTCGCCAGTGCGCTGGCCGCGGCGCGGGTGGTCCCGCTGGGGCTGTTCCGGCGGGCGCAGGAGCTGATCGGCGACAAGGGCATCGTGGACGTGACCGCGCTGATGGGCTGGTTCACCACCGTCTCGCTGACGCTGATGGCCTACGACGTCCCGTCAAACGCCACTGGCCTGGATCAGTAGCCAACCAGCCGAGAGGAAACGAGGAGCCTGCCATGCCCATGACGCCTGTCCCCAAGGTCACCCTGACCCCGGTCGCGTACTTCCCCGAGAAGTACTTCCTGGAGAACCTCGCCGCCCGCAGCGGACGGCTCGGTGCTGATCACCGCGGTGCTGCAGAAGGAACTGTGGTACGTACCAGCGACCGAGGCCGGCGCGGAAGTCAGCCCGGTCCTGGTGCACACGTTCGACCATCTCATCACGGGCATCGTCGAGGTCGAGCCGCGACGTGTTCATCATCTGCCTGACCGAGGCTTACACCACCCACGAGTCCACCTGGCCCGGATCGACCTCAGCGGCTGGGTCCCCGGGCGATCCGGTGTCGCCGGAAATCATCTACACCTTCGATGACCGGGCCCGCGGCCTGAACGGCGCCTGCCTGCTCGGTCCCGGGGTGCTGGCCATCGCCGACTGCTTCGCCGGGCTGGTCTGGCGGGTTGACCTGTCCGACGGCGGCCACCGAGCGGCGGCCCGGGTCTGGCTGGCCGACGACACGATGGCATGGGACCCCGACAGCGAGGTCGCGCCACCACCGCAGCCTGGCATCAACGGCGTCCGCTACGGCGCAAGCACCGGGTACCTGTACTACACGTCGACCGCGCAGAAGGTATTCATGCGCGTACCGGTCGACCCGGCCACCCTGGAGGCGGCCGGCGGCGCGCAGTTCGTCGCCGCCGTCGACATGACCGACGACTTCTGCCTGGACGAGGACGCCGGGTTCGCCTACGTCACCCGGCACCGGGGCAACACCATTGAGCGGGTACCTCTTGAGCCGCGGCACGGCAGCGAGGTCCGGCCCATCGCCGGCGACCCGTTCGACGAGGTCCTCGCCGGGCCGTCCAGCGCCGTGTGGGGCCGCGGGCCCGGCGACCCGGGCCGGGTCGCCTACGTCACCACCGACGGCGGCACCACCGCCCCGCCCGGCGGGGTCGTCCGCCGGGCATCGCTGCTGCGCCTTGAGCTGCACCCTGCCACCGGCTCAGGAGCAGGGGAATGACGGACCGCAACAGCGAGGTCGTCACCGCCGGCGAGGTGACGATCGAGACCTACATCGACGGGAGCGGGCCCGACGTGGTCCTCTTGCCCTCGTACGGCCGGGACTCCGGCGGCGACTTCGACCCGCTCACCGCCGCCCTGGCCGACGCCGGGTTCCGGGTCCTGCGGCCCCAGCCGCGCGGTATCGCGCGCTCGGCCGGCCCGATGACCGGAGTCACCCTGGACAACCAGGGGGACGACATCGCCCGCGTGCTGGACAAACTCGGCCGCGGGCCCGCGGTCATCCTCGGCCACGCCTACGGCAACTTCATCGCCCGCGTCCTGGCCACCAACCATCCCGAGAAGGTATCCGCGGTTATCCTCGCCGCGGCCTCCGGCCACACCGTCACGCCCGCGGTCAACGCCGCCCCGTTCCGCGCCGGCGATCCCGGCCTGTCCGAGGATGAACGGCTGGCCGCCCTGAGGCTGGCGTTCTTCGCGCCCGGCCACGACCCGTCGGCCTGGCTGGCCGGCTGGTACCCGCAAACGCTGGCGATGCAGCACGCCAGCGTTACCGCCGCCGGGGCGGCCCTGAAACGCTACTGGACGGCCGGGACCGCGCCGGTCTTCGAGATCATCGCCGCACTCGACCCGTTCCACCAGCGCACGCAGTGGCCTGACCTGCGAACAGAACTCGGACCCAGGGTCACCACAACCGTCATCGAGGGCGCCAGCCATGCCCTGTTCCCGGAGCAGCCCGCCGCCCTCGCCCACGCGGTAACCGGCTACCTCAAGACGCTGCCGCACGCTGAGCCGGGCAGGTAGCAGATCCCGCTGGCCCGCATTCGTGACCAGACCGGAGGCCCGTGGCGGGGGCTCAGGCCGGGGCGGTGAGGGTCTCGCTGGCCTTCCAGAGCTCCTGCGCCCGGTTCTCGTCGTATGACTCGCCCGAGGAGCGGATCTCCTGCCGGCCCTCGAAATACCTGCCGGTGGTGCGGGCCAGGGCGGGGTCGGTCAGCAGCCGCGCGAGGGCGCCGGCTGACTCCTCGAGGGTGCGGATATTGGGCATGCGGACCCGGCGGGCGAGGGGAATGATGTGCGGCAGGACGTGGGCGTTGGCGAAGCGGAGCGGGGCCGGGGCCTCCCGGACCAGGCCGGTGCCGGGGATCAGGCCGGGGTCGAAGGCGTTGGCGGTGACGCCGGCGGGCAGGCGGCGGGCCAGCGCGTAGGTGAAGTACACGTTGGCCAGCTTGGAGGTGGCGTACCGCCGCCGGGCGGCGGCCGGCGGCTTGTCGCCGGCGCCGCCGGGCCCGAGCTCGCCCGCGGCCAGGGAGGCGGGGTTGTTCCAGGCGGGGGCGGGCAGGCCGGCCTTCTTGGCCGGGTCGTGGACGATGCTGGCGACGACGACGACCCGGGCCGGGGGCTCGAGCAGGGGCCGGAGGAGGCCGGCGAGCAGGAAGTGGCCGAGGTGGTTAACGCCGAACGTGGACTCGAATCCGTCAGCGGTGACCGGGCTCCTCGCCCCGGACTGCACGCCGGCATTGGACGCCAGCGCGCGCAGCGGCGGCAGCGCGCCGGTCTCCGCGCGGGCCGTAACAGGTGCACGGCTGCCATCAGCCCGCTACCAGGGGACGGTGCTGCCGTCCCAGGAGAAGAAGCCCCCGTTCGGGCCGTCGTCGGGCAGCAGGGCGAGGCGGACAGCGCCCGCCGCGCCCTCGGCCGGGTCGCCCGCCTGGGACGCGAGCGGCCGTCCGGGCCCGTTCAGGTCGGTGTCCCGCAGGCCCGGCGCGAGCGCGTTCACCTTGAACCCGTCGTCGGCCAGGGCGTTGGCGTACAGCACGGTGAGCTCGTTCAGCGCCGTCTTGGATGACCGGTATGCGCCCAGGGCGCCCGTCGGCCTGCTGGCGAAGACGATGATGCCCTCAGCCTGGCCGGCGGAGGCCGCAATCGAGGCGGTGCCGCTGGAGATGTTCACGATCCGGGGATGCGCGGAGCGCCGTAGCGCGGGCAGGAACGCGTTGGTGACGGCGACTACGCCGAACACGTTGGTCTCATAGATGCGGCGGAATGTTTCGGGGTCCTCATCGGTCACCTGCTTCGGGTCGCCAGAGGAGATTCCGGCGTTGTTGACCAGGATGTCCAGGGAGGGCAGCTGGCGCGCCGCCGCTGCGATGCTACCGGCGTCGGTGACGTCGAGGACCAGCAGCCGTGCGTCGCCGTCGATGTCCGCAACGGCGTCCTTGCCCCGGCCGGCGTCCCGCGAGCCGACGTAGACGGTATGCCCCGCGGCCGCCAGCTGCCGGGCGATTTCCCTGCCAATGCCCTTGTTGGCCCCGGTAACCAGTGCGATCGAGTTGTCCGTGTGATCCGCAGGCATGATTGACTCCTTTGCTCATCAGGGTGGGCTGCTTTGCTCTAGACGTTGCTGCGCGAACGCGACGCGGAACGCAGGCCGTTCATCCTGGGTACGCCCTCCCCAGCTCCCGAACGCGGCGCCGTGGCTCGGTGCCCAGTCCAGGCACCGAGCCCGTACCGGGCATATCCGGCAGATACCTTTAGCCTGCCCATCCGCGGGGTGAGCGGTCAATCACCTGATCAGGGCGATGGCCTGGTACCTGCGGGCTTTCGGCCGATGGCTGCGAGGCCGGGGTTCGCCAGGTACGGTCGAGCACTTGTCCACGGTGCTGGCGGAGGACATGGAAATTGCGGCCTAGTCCTCGCCGACCCGCCGATGCCATCGGAGGAGATGCCGGGCCGCCGCAAGACGTGCGGGTGGCCGCACCCGGTGCCGACCGCGCGGGCCGCGGCCACTGGGAGCCGGGGAAGTTCGTGTCCGTGTCCGGCCACGAGCGGCGCGGCCCGGTCAACGCCGCCATGGACATCGACTGGATGACCCGCCGCGAGGACGTGGCCGAGGCCATTCCGCCGTGTTTCACCCAGTGGATTGGCGCACAGAGCCTGAGCGGCCCAGAGCGTCTCTGAGGGCCGTCAGGCGCTCTAGGTGCAATCCCCCCCACTCGCGGAATCTCCCCGGGTCGCTACAGCGAGCTGCGCGGGGGTAGGCTGCGGCTTCTGCGGCTTGGCCGTGGAGAACCTCGGTTCTGCGTGGATCTCCTCGACCCTGTTCTGCCAGGACGTCGCGGCCGGCGCCCTCGAACTCCGGACGGCTGGCTGCCCATGGGCGCGGTCACCATTGGCCACCCCGGCCGCCCAGGCGCCCGCGCCCGCCACGCGACCCGGCGGCCTTCACCGTGACCCGCTAGCCGGACTTATATGGGCCTTGGCTCGACGGCGAAATCATGGGCGGACGGGTTTTTCCACCGTTCTATCGCCTTTCGCTGGGCTTCCGTGAGGCGGCCGTACCTTGCTCGGCACGGAGTCTTGGGTTGGTCTTCTCCGGTGACGTGATAAACGACAGTCACATGTTCGTCATCCCACCAGCGAAGATGCTTAGGCCATCCTTCCGACGTTACGCTCTCAACATTGACCCGGCCCGTTGACAGGAGCCACTCGTGCTCCCAAGGGAACATGTAGACGATGTGCATCTCACGGGGATTTCTGTCGTAGGAAGCGAGCACGTTCGCTATCGCTCTCCTAAACGTCTCGCCGAAGAACGGGTTTTGCATGAAGATGATGCTTGCGTCATCCGGCACCTGCCAGTCAACGACGCTGGTGGTGACGGATTCGATAATCCCAGCACGCTGCCTGTGCTGGAAACGCTCGATATTACGCCGGGCTACCATGGACAGTTCGCTGTCGATCTCGACACCGACGACTCTCGTGTATGGAAGCATCCCGGCGATCAGCAGGGCTTTGCCCTTGCCCGACCCGAGGTCGACGAAGGTTCCGGCGTGCGGCAGCTCTTTGAGCACCCACGGGAGCGCGGGCCACTGGCATCCCACGTACCACCAGTTTTCGGTGCCGGCGTTGTAGGCATCGACCTCGGTTCCAACCGTGCCAATAGTTTCGGCGCCGCTGTACCAGTCAAAAACCCGCTGCTCCACCCGGTATATCTGGGTCACCGCGAACGCGTGCAGTTTGCCGCCACCACGGCGCAGCCAAGCCAGCGAGCTGAAGATCATCGACCACTCCCCAGGCGGAGCCGCTTGGTCCGTCGCAGCACGACGGTATGCCACTCGGGTTGCCGTTGATCGAGAATAATCCCATCCGGCGAGATTTGTGGGTTCTTCTTGCGGTTAGCCGGGCTCCATGCCGTGGCGGGCCATCAGGGCGTACTTCCGGCCTTGCCAGCCGAACGGCTCGGCCGTGGGCGGCGGCGTGAAGGTTGCGCCCGCGCTGCGCGCCTCCTTGGTGGAGGTGAACGTCGCCTTAGTCATGGTGATGTCTCCCGTCAGGCCAGTAGAGCCAGCGGTGCAAGTTCTTCGAGCGCGCCGGCCCCCGCCGCAGCCTCGGCCCCGCCTGCCGCGGCTTCGCCGCCTGCGGCGTCTGGGATGCTGCCCCCTGGGCGACCCTCGCTGATCCCGTCGAGCATGTCACCCAACCTTGGTCCGCCGTGCTGAGCCTGCTGCTCCGGCGGCTTGGCGGGCGCGATGCCCGACGGCTCCGACGCGTTGAGCTGGGGTACCGCACGCGGGCCGGCGGTCGGTAGGCCCATCTTGCTTCCCGGCGGGTTAGGGCCGCCCTCGGTCGGGTCGCTGAACCCCATCTTGTCGGAGATCCCTGCCATGCGTTACTCCCGTGCTCGTGGCGCCGTACAGGTGGGTTGCCATGTTGTGGTCGTCCTGCTGCGCTGCGGCAACAGCTTGCGCGTGTCGTCGGGGTCGGCGCGCATGCAGATCCAGCTAGAGTTCGCCCGCAGGTAGTCGAGCGCCGCGAGCGCCTCGGCCTGCCGGGCACTGACGTTCTTAGGCTTGGGCTTACGCGCACGGGTCACTGGACTGCCACCTCTTTACGAGAGAGCGGAAAATAGGGCAGGCCGCGCTTGACCAGGCTCTGCTCAAACTCGGACTCTGTTCGATTCAGCTTGGCCGTGTCGTGGTGACCGCAGACGATCCGTACGTTTCGCTGCGTATGTGTTCCGCCCCGCTCCGGCGACACTCGGTGGTCGATCTGGCGCTAATGGAGCGGCAGGTACGGTCGGTCTGCACACCAGTAGCAAAAGCCCTTAACCCGTAACTGGAAGGCGAGCATTTCGTCAGTGAAGGTCGGGTCAATCCAGGCGCCGCGTTCCTTGGCGTAAGCCCGTGTGCGGCGGGCACGATTAGTAGCGTAAGCTGACTCGGCCCATGCACCGCCGAGACCTGTGCCGCCATCGATCTTGTATGTATCAGATGCGGCGGCGATTTCGGCGGCGATGCGGGCGGATGACGCGGCGGCGATTTCGGCAGCATGGCGAAAGGCTTCTCATCGAGATTGACCACAACCACACCCGCCACAAAGCCGCGAACTCTGCTCAGCCGCGCGACGAGAAAATAATACTTCAGTACCGGGAGCGGAACCAGTTGCCGCAACGCCGCTCACCTGGGGAGGCAGCGGCATCACGCAAGCCGCCGCGTCGGCTTGGGCGCGGACGGGGGCGGTGTCAATCACGCCGTCGGGACGACAGCACGGCACCGTCCATTCGCCGGCATCGGAGCCGATGAACTGAATCCGGACGATGTCACGACGCCAGCGCAAGATCGGGGCCGGGGTGACGATCAGCCGCATCCACCGAGCCGGCCGCCGTCCCCATTGGGGCCAACGCGCTTAGCGCTGGTGGCCGGGGGGGTCAGACCGTCCATCAGGAGGTTCAGGAGCCGGTTGGCCTGGGCGCGCTGTCCGGGTTTGCCGGCGACACCGAAGATGCCCAGCAGGCTGGCGGCGATGTCTTCGGCGCTGATGTCGGCGCGGAGGTCGCCGGCGGCGGCGCCGGCGTCAAGGATCGTCGTGATGGCGTCGAGGAGCTCGGTGCGGGTCTGGGCATCGGCGATCTCGCCGGACTCGATCATCGCGAGCAGGGTGCCGACCATGCCGTGCTTGGTCGCCAGCCAGTCGCCGAACAGGTCCATCCAGCGGCGCATCGCCTCGGCGGGCGTGAGCTGTCCGAGCATCTCGCGGGCCCCGAGAGTCAGGCGCTTGACCTGGTCTTGGTAGACGGCGTCGACGAGCGACTCGCGGGTCGGGAAGTGGCGGTAGAGCGTGGCGATGCCGACGCCGGCCTCGCGGGCGATGGCGCGCATCGACGGCTCGGCTTCGGAGGACGCGAAGACGCGCGTGGCCACCGCGAGAAGCGTGTCGCGGTTGCGGGCCGCGTCCGCGCGCAGGGCCCGAGTGTCGGACTCAGCCAAACCGGATCACGCTCCAATTGTGCCAGGCAACCCGCATACCCGAAAAGTGATCCGCTTAAACAAGCTTTCCCCTTCTCGCGAGAAGACGAGAAGCACGTCTTGCCGCTGGCGGCTCCCGGCTGACCAGTCCTGCCGTCGTCGCTGAGCTTAATGCCGCCCGGCACCTCGCAGACCCGTTCCCGGCCAGGCGTTTCGCCCCCGGCACCACGCTGCTGCAGGACCTGGAGACGGGTGACTACTTCGCCGCCGAGGCCTGCAGCACTCGCACGCCGCGCCTTGGCGGTCGGGCCAGGAGCCATGTCTACCGGATCATGTTCCGATTACGCGAGCAGCTCTGCTAGAGTTTGTCCAGAGGTAATCGGAGCATGATCCGATTAGGCTTCTCCCGATCCAGGGAACACACGCGTGCACGTCTTCGCCGCCGGCGGCTCCGGTTTGACCGACGGTGCTTGAGGACATGCGGGACGGCGACTACTTTGCCCGGCAAGCCGCCTGACCGTCCGCCGCGCCCCGCGTTCGGCGAAACCTGCCGCGAGCGCCCGCCTCGACCTCAGACAAACGAAGGAGACCACCCATGACCGAGCACGATCCCGCAACCGAGACCGTGCGCACGGTGCGCTTCCACGAATACGGCGAACCCGCCGACGTCCTGCACCTGGAGACCGCGCCCGTGACGGGCCCGGGGCCCGGCCGCATCCGCGTCATCGTGCACGCGTGCGGACTGGCCCCGGCCGACTGGGCCTTGTGCCGGGGCCTGTTCCCCGGGAAGCTGCCCCGAGGCGTCGGCTGCGATGTCTCCGGCACCGTCGAGGCCATCGGCGAAGGCATCACGGACATTACAGTCGGCGATCGCGTGTTCGGCACCGCCGACTTTGCCAATGAACCCAGCGCCGGCGCGGCGGACCGCGCCATCATGGATCATTGGTTCGCCGTCCCCGAGGGCCTCGATCTCATACAAGCCGCCGCCCTGCCGATGGCGCTCAGCACCGCCTACTGGCACCTTGCGCGGCTCGGCCTGTCCGCCGGCCACACGATTCTCATCAACGGCGCCGGGACCACCATCGGCTACGCGGCGGCGCAGATCGCGCTTATCCGCGGAATGCGGGTGATCGCTACCGCCGGAGAGACCTACGCCCCACGGCTGCGAGGCCTCGGAGTCACGGTGACCAGCTACGGCGACGGCCTGGTTGACCGGGTAAAGGCGATCAGCGAAGGCCCGGTCGACCTCGTCTTCGACACCGCACCCGTCAGCGGCGCCCTGCCCGACCTCGTCCAGATCGCCGGCGGCGACCCCAAGCGCGTTCTCACCTGCTCGGACCTGGCCGCCGCGCCGGAGCTCGGCGTGCGCGACACCTTCCACGAAGACCCCGCGACGTGGAACGACGGCGAGCGCTACAGCTTCTTCCCCGAGTTCGCGCAGCTCGCAGCCGAAGGCAGGTTCACCGTGCCGATCGCCGGTACCTTCCCCCTCCAAGACTGGCGCACCGCCCTCGAGACCAGTCTCAGCGGCCATGCCCGCGGCAAGCTCCTGCTCCTGCCCGCGGCACCGACTGAGGTCCGCTGAATTCCGCCTCCCCCACAACCCGCAGCTGAGAGCCGTGATGTCGGCCAGGGCGCGGCTTCGGGCCGCGCGCTGGCCGACATCACCAGCCCGAGCCCGCGACCCGAGCCGCGGGATGACGCGACGTGACACCACCGAGTCGGTCAAGTAGTCCACGGGGTCGGGGTCGGGGTCGACGAGGCCATCGACGCCTTCCTGCGCTCGGCGGAGGCAAGGGCGGATGACCTGTTCAAGGTCACCCGCCTCGCTATGCTCACCCATGGCCGCACTGAATTCACCCTTTTTTGGAATTGATTCACCCATGACCGGGATTGGCCCCGGGTCCCCGCGCCGGTAACGTCTGCCCGGTGCTGAGTGCGTCTTACCGAGAAATATTCATCGCCGTGGCCACCTGTGCGGCTGGCCTGACCGGGCTGCTGTTCGTCGCGATCTCCGTCGGGCCGCGCGAGAGCACGCGGGATCGGCCTGCCGTCATCCAGCAGGTCCGCGCGGGCTCGGCGCTGCTGGCGTTCACCAACGCACTCGCGGTCTCTCTGTTCGGCGTGGTGCCGGGGAACAACGCGGGCTACGCGGCCCTCGCGGTGGGCGTGGTCGGCACCTTGTTCACCGCGGCCAGCGTCCGGTCCATTGCGACCAGCCCGGAGGTGACAGCCGAGCAGGCGTGGCGGCAGACCGGGCTGATCGTGCTCCTGTTCGCGGATTTCGGTACCGAGCTAGCCTGCGGAATCGGCCTGATCTCGAAGAACACCTCCGTCTTCGGCCCCGGACTGCTCAGCAACACCCTGATCGCACTGCTTCTGCTCGGAATCGCGCGCGCCTGGGAACTGGTCGGCAACCGGGACACCGGCGTTCTCGCGTCGCTCGCGGTCCTCGCCGGCCGCGACCACCAGCCGGCCGAGCTCCCCGGCGGCCACGACGCCCGCCCCGCCGGCCGCTAGCTCGCCCGGAGCGGGGGCAAGGACGCGGATGGCGCCGCCGGGACCCCGATGGACGTCGCCAGCAGCGCCATCTCCAGCACCTGGAAGACCAGACCCACGAGATCGCCGGCGAGCCCGCCGCCCCTGCCCGCCCTGCGGCCTCCTGATCCCGCACCGGTTCCCGGCGCTCATGGCCGCACTTACATGTTCTCCTTGGCCGACTTCTCCTTGGCCGACGGCGTCAGGTCAACCGCGCTGGCTAGAGTGTCGAGATGGCACAGGTCACGGTCCGGCAGACCAGGGCGGAGCTTCCTGGTCTTCCCGGTAAGGCGGAACTCGCCCGGGTGGAGTCACTGGGTGCCCCGGGAGGCTCGGTCTCGCGCTTTGAGCTGACCGGAAGCCGTTTCCGGGCCCTGGAGCTCGAGGACGTGCGGTTGCTCGACGGCAGGATCGGCTCGGTGCGCGCAGAAACAGCCCGGGTGAAGGGACTGGATGCCCGCTGCGTCGAGTTCGACGGCTGTGACCTCGGAGGGTTGCGGTGGACCGGGGGAAAGCTGTCGAGGACCCGGTTCGACGGCTGCAAGCTGCTTGGCGCCCGGTTCGAAAACGTGGCCATGGACCATGTGGTCTTTAGCGACTGCAGGCTGGACTACGCCCTGCTTGAGCGTGTCCAGGCCACGGGACCAGTGCTGTTCGTCCGGTGCTCGCTGCGGGAGGCCGAGTTCCGCGGGTGCGACCTGGCCCGCTCCCTGTTCGACGACTGCGACCTGGGCCTGACCGACTTCGGGCCGGGCGGCTACCGGGGATCTGACCTGCGCGGCAACGACCTGTCCGGTATACGCGGAGCGCATCACCTCAGCCGCGTCGTCATCGACCGCAGCCAGTTGCTTCAGCTGGCCGAGGCGCTGGCCGCCGACCTCGAGGTCAGCTTCGGCGACGACCGCTGAAAGGGTTGGGCCCCTGACATGGACCTGCGCTCTCTTCGCTACTTCATCGCGGTCGCCGAGGAACGTCACTTCGGGCGGGCCGCGGCCCGGCTGCACATCACCCAGCCGCCGCTGAGCCGGGCCATCAGGCAGCTTGAGACGGACCTGGGCGCGCTGCTGCTGCACCGCTCCCCCGCCGGAGTCACCCTCACCGAGGCCGGAACCGCGCTCTACGAAGAGGCGCGCGCCCTGCTTGAGCACGCCGAGCACGCTCGCGTCCGGGTCACCGCCGCCGCCGGAATGGCCACGTTCACCATCGGGATCCTCTCCGATAGCGCCGAGGACACGAACTCCGCCCTGGCCGACGCCTTCCGCCAGCGCAACCCGAAGGTCGTCGTCCAGGTCAGGCAGGCTGACCTCACCGACCCCACCACCGGACTACGGGCCGGGCTGGCCGACGTGGCACTCACCCGGACTCCGTTCGACAGCACCGGGATCAGCACCCGCGTCCTGCGCTCGGACCCCGTCGGGGTCGTCCTGCGGGCCGACGACCCGCTCGCCGGCCGCGACATCCTTCTCCTGGGCGACCTCGGCGGCCGGCCGTGGTTCCAGCTCCCCGAGGGAACCGATCCGCTGTGGCGGGCGTACTGGAGCGGCACCAGGCCCGGCGAGCCGACGCGCGACGGCCCGGTCGTCCGCACCGTCGCCGAATGCGTCCAGGGCGCCCTGTGGACCGGCGCGATCGGCATAGCGCCGGTGTCCCACGCCCTGCCGCAGGGGCTCGCCATGGTGCCGGTCGCCGACATGCCGCCCAGCCGTCTGGTCGTCGCCTGGAACAGCACCGATGCCAACCCGCTGATCCGCTCGTTCATCCAGGTCGCCACGATGGCCTACCGGTCTCACCGGACGTAAACAAGCTGACAGCTCTTTAAACAGGCACTATACCCGTTCGGTATCGGTGGTTCCGAAAGGGTTTTGGACGCGGGCGGCTCTCCGGTGACAAGGTCACACTGTGAAGGCCCTGCCTATGCCCCCCGCCTGGCCGGGGGCACTCCCCGAGGCCGCCCCACCGCCGGAGATGGCCATCTACCAGCTGCCGACCGGCACCTATGAGACCAGGGCGGCCTTCGCGTTCACGGGCGGCTCCTTCCGCGACAAGCGTCCCTTCGCCGCGACGGCGGTCCTGGTGAAGCACCCGAAGGGCGATTTCCTGATCGACGCGGGCTTCGGCGCGGATATCGCGGCCCACGTCCACGCGCAGCCCTGGTTCGCTCGCGCCCCCTACCAGGCGGCTGGCACCGCCGACGAGCAGCTTGACGCCGGCGCCTACGACCGCGGCAGGCTGGCCGGCGTCCTGATCACCCACTCCCACTGGGACCACGTCAGCGGCCTCGATCGCCTTCAGGTGCCGGTCTGGACCAACGCGGGCGAGCTGCAGTACGCGGCCGAGGCTCGCGACGGGAAAGTGTTCCGGACGGTGTCACAGGGTCACGAGATCCACCGGTACGAATTCGACAACACGCCCTATCTCGGCTTCCCGTCGAGCTACGACCTGCACGGCGACGGCTCGGTGGTCGTCGCCCTCGCCGGGGGCCACACGACCGGCTCCGTCGTAGTCTTCGTCACGATGCCGGCCGGAAAGCGCTATGCCTTCATCGGCGACCTGACCTGGCAGCTCGAAGGCGTCCGGGGGCCGGCTGAACGGCCGCTGCTGATGCGCAAGCTGGCCGATGTCGACCCCGGCCGGGTGCGCCGGGGCCTGCTCCAGGTCGCTTCCCTCGCGGGCCTGATGCAGGTCGTCCCCGCCCACGACGTCACCGCGTACGACGGGATCCCGCGGGTCATCTCCGCCCTCGACGTCAACGCCTAGACGGGGTCCCGGTCAGTCACGGGCACCCCACGGCACGCGCGCATGCGCACCGACCGCCGGCAAACTTGACGCGCCCTCACGCTGCGGCACGGCAGTGGCTTGGACATGGTGCGTCACGGGTCGGCCAGTTCGTCGGGCCCGCGCCGCGCGGTGGCCGGCGCGTTAGCGGCCCGGCCAAGTTGCATTAGCATCTGCGGGCTGCCGGGCAGCGCCAGCCGGGCCCGGATCAGGTCCCGGGTCACCGCGTTCTCCAGCGGCTGGGTCACCAGGCTGGCGAATACCCACTTCGTGGCTGCGTGCAGCAGCAGCCGCTGCAGCGCCTGCCCGGCCTGTAGCCAGCTCATCCGGGTGTCCGTGCTGGTTAGCAGCACCGCCGTCACGGGCGGCGAGTCGTCGCCGCCGCTGAGTCGGCCAAGGCCCCGGCCGAGGTCGAAGTCGCGCTGCGGCAGCGTTCCCGCCCGGTGGCCTGGACGCGCGCTGAACGCCGACGCGGGGATGCCGTCCTTGGCCGTACTCGCAGGGTCACGGGTCCAGCGGTGGATATCGGCCCGGGCGAGCGGGTCCGGGTTTCCGCGCCGGGCCGCGGCCGCGACGAGATCGGCGAGCCGCTGGTAGGCGAGCCGCCCGTCGACCAGGGCCAGCGCGGCGCCCTCGGCCAGCGCGTCGTGCTGCAATCCGACGACCAGCCCGGCCGGCAGCGGTCCATCGGTGAACGGGCCACGGTGGGTGTGCCGGTGCGGCACCGCCTCCAGCAGCCGACGCTCCCGCTCCCCCGCCGGCATGGCCGCACCTGGCCTGACCCGGGCCAGCAGCCGTAGCCGCGCCGGGTCGGGAAACAGGTCGGTCACCGGCAGGTACCCGAGCGAACGGATGGCCAGCCGCAGCCCGAACAGCGCCGCCCCGCAGCTGACCAGCATCTCCCGGCCCAACGGGTCCGTCTTGAGCTTGCGGGCCGGATCGCTCCACACCTCCACCGCCTCCGGACTGACCCGGAACCGCCACGGCTGGGTGTTGTGCACCGACGGGGCGCGGGCCGCCGTCGTGATCAGGAAACGAGCGTGGCCCGTCAGGTCCGGGGTCACCTCGACAGCATCGTCGTTCATTTGCCCATGGTTCCTCCGGCCCAGGTGCGCCACCAGGGTCCTCCGCTGGGGTGCGGCGGGACCTTGGTCCCGGAACCTGCGGACGCATATCCCTACGAGCGCTCGCGGGCGGCGGCCCAGGCTTGACCTGTCAGCCTTTCCGCCGTGTGAAGGGGGATGCGCGGCCCGATCCTGGAGGCAAAAGTTGAGCATCCTAGCTGTGACGTGGCTTGGTCCCGAAGCAACCAACCTGAACCAGCCAGGCAGTTACCTGAACTGGTCAATTTTCACGATCTCGGTGGCGAACCTCGTGCTGATCGCGGTCATGGTCGCCATCTTCGGCGTGGCCCTGCTGCTGCCGTTCCCCGGTCACCGTAAGAGGCGTGACGCCGGCGACAACATTCCCGCCGCGGCCGCAGAGCCGGAAGCACCGGCGCCAGAGGTGCCGGCCGTGTATGCCGGGTCCGAGGAGGATGCCCGGATGTGGACGTCCCGGGTGCGACGGCTCGGGCTCAGGCTGCTGCCCCCGAACAAGCTACTGCCCGACCGGCAGCCCGCGTACGTCGCCTCGTGGGTGTACGTCTTCGGCGTGGCCACGCTGGCCGCGCTGGCCGTGGCGATCGTCAGCGGCTTCGTCATCGCGGTCGGCGGCACCGACTGGTGGCACACGAATCCGGTCGGCCACTTCTGCAACAGCCTCCACCTGTGGAGCGTGGAGATGTTCATGGCCTTCATGGTCATCCACCTGTGGGGCAAGTTCTGGATGGCGGCCTGGCGCGGGCGGCGGGCGCTGACCTGGATCACCGGCATGGTCGCCTTCGTCGCCTCGGTCGTGGAGTGCTTCACCGGGTACTTGTCGCAGTCGAACTTCGACTCCCAGTGGATCGCGACCAACGGCAAGGACGCGTTCAACGCGATGGGCGTGGGCGCCTTCTTCAACCTGATGAACTCCGGCCAGATGCTGCTCTGGCACGTGGTGCTGATCCCGATCATCCTGATCGCGCTGGTCGGCGCCCACGTGTTGATGGTCAGGGTGCGCGGCGTCAGCCACCCGATCGAGTCCGCCAGGCCGCGGTTCAACGCCGCCAACCCGCGCTCGTGGCTGGGCACCGCCGCCGAACGGCGCGCGGCCAACGCCGCCGACACGGCGGCGTGGCGCGGCCCCACCAGGCGTTACGACATCCTCAAGGAAGGGACCATCGCCGGGCTGGTCGTGCTGATCCTGACGTTCGGCCTGGCCGGGGTGCTGTCGTCGCCCGACGTCCCCCCGGTCACCGTGCAGAGCTGGGCGCAGGTCGCGCCCGCCGACTTCCTGGGCACCGCCGCGTCCGAGCTCGACGGCACCAGCCTGACCGCGACCTACGGGCCGCCCTACAACACCAACGGCACCCCGCAAAGCGAGGGGTTCGCCCCGGCGAACTGGTTCGGGGTGACCCAGCCGGTCGACCCGGCGCAGACCTTCGTCCTGTCGCCGCTGTCGACGACGGCGCCAACGGACCCGGCGCTCGCCGCCGCGCTCGCCACCTACAAGGCGGCCAGCCCGGCCCAGCAGCAGAAGTGGGCCACCAACTACGGGAACGCAGTCACCAAGGTCAAGTTCACCAACGGCAACCCGGTCGTCCCGCCGGCCAACGACGGGCCCGTCCCGGTCTTGCTGGCCTCCGAGCTGACCCTCGCCCGCGGCGGCGCGATCGACACCGACCTGCTCGCCCAGCGCCAGTTCTACGGGAACGACTACACCAAGCCGCTGCTGTTCCTTGAGGACGGCCAGTACTACGCGAACCTCGCGCAGTCCATGAACCTCACCGGCGACCAGTGGGGCGTCATGAATGAAACCGGCAGCTACCCCGGCCAGCCGTGGCTGTGGCTGTACCAGCTCTGGTACCACGTGCCCGGCTGGGAGAACTCCACCAACGTGGACCTGATCGCGATCTACATGACCGGCCTGGGAACCCTGCTACTGCTCCTCGTGCCGTTCATCCCCGGCCTGCGCGACATACCGCGCTGGATACCCCTGCACCGGCTCATCTGGCGGGGCGGGGACAACCAGGCAGCCGGCCAACCCGAAGCTAGGCCGGAGCCCGCCGGCCAGAAGTAACACGCAGGAACGACCGCGTCCTGGCGGTCATCGAGTCGGCCCGGGTGGCGTGCGAAGGCGTTACGTCCGCCCGGACCGGCGACTTTACGGAGGTCGCCGTCTGGCGGGCACGAGGCCCGAGAGTGCGCTCAGAAGAGCGGACCGGGGCTGCGCGGCACGTCGGGCATCTGGAACGTCGAACCCGCCGGAGACGCGTGGGCGCTCGAACCGCTGGTAAAAGTGCTGTTGGCGCAGTAGCCGCTCATGCGGCTAGTTCCACGGCTGATGCGTGGAAGGTGACGGTCATGGGCTCGTCGACACCCTCGAGGAGGACAGCGACGACGACCTGTGCCCCGAAACCAGAGTCATAGGCGTCAACGACATCACCCTCGGCGCTCCCCGCACCCCACGGCACGCGCACGTGCGTGCCGATCACCGGCAAAGTGCTCATTTCGTCTCCTACCAAGGCGATGTCCCGTACTCGAGTTTAAGCTGCCCGCACACGACCGTGTCGATGCCACGGGCAAGCCCATCCAGCGCTCCTTTCCAGCGGTCAACCGATCTGAGGGTGAACGGCCAGCCGTCCGCCTGAACCCTGGCGATCTTGGCGGCATCGTCGTGAACGATGCCGTTGCGAGCCATGTTCAGGGCAGCCAGCTTGTAGTTCCAGTCCTTCGCGCGGTCCTGGAACCTGGCCTGCAGCTCGGCCCAGAGGGTAATCCCGAACAAGCCGAAGTCACTGCCGAGCGTGCCAGGATCGGCGTTCCCCTGGTTCAGCTTGCGGTTGAACGTATACGGGATACGCAGGCTGGCTTGCACCCGAGGGTTCCCGGGCGCGACGCACCGGGCGACGAACACCCCCGCCTCGTCGTGCAGGTCTCGGGCGAAACCTTGAAACTCGCTGGCCAGGCGCAAGATCAGTGCCTGGTTCAGTTCGCCGGTTACCCAGCGCCGCCCGGGCCCGGTCCCGCCGAGCGCCTGGTGGGCAGCCCGCAGGCGCCTGACCCGGTCGGTGCGGGCGGAAGCCCAGGTGCTCAGGGAGGACGATGGCATGAGTCACACCTTAGTAGCACTTTACGATTAACGTTACTCAATTGTGCTATCTCCGTAGGTCCTGCGCAGACACCGACTGCGCGCTGCTCCTCGTACACCGCTACCGGGAAGAACTACGGCACCACTTCGCCTGCGAGCGGGCGATGGCGGGCGCGCTGAGCGCGACGCTGCCCGCGTCCGCGGCGGCGCCCCCGTGGCGCGGTCTCGGGGCAACGGCTGCAACAGGCGCAGGGACGCCGACCGTCAGTCCCCGGACCACCCCAGCCACTCACCGGCACACCCGCGGATACCCGCATGACGGCCTTTCCGGCCCTTGCCTGTTCCCGGGAGCGGAAGGCGCCCCGCGCCTGGAGCGGAAGGAACGGGCAAGGGCCGCGAGCGCACAGCCGCAGGAGACCGCAACCGCGCAGTCGCGAGCGAACCACCTGCACCAACCTGCAACCCCGGAACGCCAGCCGACGGAAACCTTTACTGGACGAGAAGGACGCGGCCCGCGCCCTCCCGCACGGCGGCGCCCAGGCCGCCCCGGAAACCGCGGTCTAGTGCGCGCATCAGCAGCTGACTTGGCCAAGGCGGGAATGGACCGGAGGCCGTCGCCTCACTCGCGGTCTACGCGCCGAAGGTCTGCCGGGGCATCTGCACGGCGAAAGGTACAGGGCAGTTGCGAGCCCTCGACGGGGACGGGGTGGGGTCACACCGGAACTGTTCGCCTTCGGAACTGCTAAGGCTGGGCCGGAAGGTCGCGACAGGATCCCGAGGACAGTGCTGTTCAAAAAACAGCTCGATAACCAGTCCTATTTGTCCAGTGACATGAAATAGAAGTTCATATAAACTGTGACAGCAGCCTGGACACAGGCGGGCCGCCGAGGCGACTACAACGCCAGGGCGGCCCTAGACCCCCTACCAGCAGCAACTGGAGGACGCCCTGTCAACAATCATCCCCCTCCAAGTCCGCGAAGCGCACCCGGACTTGGACGCCGAGGCCCGCAACCGGGCGGACCGGCTCAACCGGGCGACCGCGCAGGAGATGCAAGCGGCGCTCGCGTTCTTGAGCATGATCGACCCCGTCGCGTTCGAGATCGCCTTCCAGGCCGTCCCGGCCAGTCAGGACGCCCTCCCGGACATCGGCGACCCCGAGCCGCGCTGCCGCCGCTGCGGCGGCCCGGCTGCCCTCTTCCCCGACGAGGGGATGACCTGGCACCACTACCGGGGTGCGGCGGATTCTTCTCGCGAACCGCAGATCATCGATAAGGGCCACGAACCGCAGGTTGGGTGGTACCTCCCCGATGAGGTCCCTGACGGCTTCTAACCGCAATCCCCAGGCGGCCACTGCCCCGATAGCGCGGGCAGTGGCTGCTCACGGGTTTGGCCTGACCGGCTTTCTGAACCCAGCTCATGCAGATGGGCGATCCTCGCCCGCGGATATTGGGCTCGCATGCCGACGATCCAGGCCCGGATGCGGTCGATGACTGCAGGGCGGGCAGTCAGCGTGCCGACCCGGCTCTCCAGCGTGTCGAGGTCGATCAGGTCACCCTCGATGAGGGCGTGAGCGAACCGGACGTCCTTGTCGTCGAAGGGGACCAGAATAGAGGTCCAATACCCTCGTTCGGGAGACGCGGCGGATTATCCGAACGGAAGCGGCTGACTGCCACGGCTCGGTCGTTACCCTGGCCGGCCTTCGGGCAGCTCGGGCAGCGGGCGACAGCTACGGTGACGGCACGCATAAAGGGGCCGCGGTGGCGTCACCGCTGCCCCTTTTTTGCTGCGTGTCCGGCCCGCACGAAGCCCGAGAGTGCGCTCAGAAGAGCGGACCGGGGCTGTGCGGCGCGTCGTGCGGGTAGGCGAGCCGGTCACGGACCGCGACGACGCCCTCCACGTGCCTGGCGTCATTGATGATGTCGTGGCCGACGGCGGCGTTTTCCGGGGTGCCCTCGATGGTGACGATGCCGTCCGTGACCGTGACGGTGAACCTGGCCGGGTCGCAGAGGAACGTGTCCAGGATGAGGTCCTCGGCGATCGCGCGCTGTATCTCGGTGTCGGGCCGACGGTACACGCTGAGCACGTCGGCGCGGGTCACGAGGCCAATCAGCCTTCCGTCGTCGTTGGTGACCGGGAGCCGCTTGACCTTCCTGGAGTACATCAGGCGGGCCGCGTGGGTCACCGGCTCGTCGGGGCCGATGGTCACGGCGGGCTTGGTCATCAGGTCGGCGGCGGTCACCGCGGTGATCTTCGACTGCTCGCGGGAGTGTCCCAGGGAGTGGAGCACGCTGAGGACAGTGCCTTCAAGCGCTTCCTTGGGCAGCAAGTCGGCCTCGGAGACCACCCCGATGACCGTGCCGTCGAGGTCGATGACCGGGAACGCGCTGACCCGCAGCTCGTGCAGCCTGGTGGCGATCTCCTTGAACGAGGCGCCCTCCCTGACGGCGCAAATATGGGTACTCATCACGTCCTTGACAGTGGAATTCATGGCTGTCCTTCCTGTACCGCTATGCGGGTCACGCGTTATCGGTGGGAATCACGACGGCCGGGCAGTGGGCATGGTGCGCGATGTGGCTGCTGACCGAGCCCAGCAGGAGCCGCTTGAACCCGCCGGCCCCGCGGGAGCCGACGACGACCATGTCCGCGCCGGCGGACGCGCGCAGGAGCTCCTCGGCGGGGATGCCGGTGACGGCCCGCACGGTGACCGACGTTGGCTTGCCGCCCTCGTCGATGTTCGCAAGCACCTTGTCCGTCTCTACCTGCGCCGCTTCTTTTGCCTGCTTGGTACGGTCGAGGTCCGCCGGGAAGACTGGGCCGCCCCAGTATCCTCCGGCGAACGGCTCGCTGACGGTGAGCACGGTAAGCGGCGCGTGCCGGACCGCCGCCTCGTTGACGGCCCACTCAAGGGCCTGGCGTGAACGGTCTGAGCCGTCGATACCAACGATGATCCCTGGCATCTTCTTCTCCCTCCGCTGACCGGTATCTTCACCTACGACGCTAGGCCGCCGGGCCGTCGCCGTTCAGGGGCGCACATCCTCTGGTGCAGGGCCGTCGGCCCCGATTTGACCGGGACTAACGTCCGTTGCCAGATGCAGAAACCGGCCTAGGCTGGGAGTCAGGAATTCTGGTGTCGAGCATCCCGCGCACGGAAGTAATGGCTGGTTGAGGTGGTCGCGATGGCAAGCCAGGCGGCGGCCTACGCGGCCCGGGTCTTCGACGACTCAGCGACACCCTGAGTCACCGGGCCAAGGGGCCCGCGAGTTAGGGACCTTGTGCCCTCCGCGCGCGGCCCCGGTCACCGGCATCCTGCATGGTATGGACTGCAACGGCACCACCCTTGAGAACCTGTCACGGGAAGAGTGCCTGCGGCTGGTGGGACAGGTGCCCGTGGGCAGGATCGTCTACACCAGGCAGGCGCTGCCCGCCGTCGAGCTCGTCAACTTCGCGCTGCACGGCGGCGACATCATCATCAGGACCGACGCGAGCGGCAAGCTCGCCGCCGCCACCCGCGGCGCCGTCGTCGCCTTCGAGGCCGACAGCGTCAACACCGCCGCCCACGCGGCCTGGAGCGTGACCATCGTCGGGTACTCCGAGGCGGTAACCGACGCCGCCGAGGTCCGCCGCCTCGAGCAGGTCGGCCTGGTCCCCTGGGCACCCGGCAAACGCGACCACTTCATCCGGATCTCGCCCACGATCGTGAACGGCCGGCGCCTCGCCGCCCCGCGGATGACAGGAGATGGCGATGCGAGTCGTGTCTGAACGGCAACTGGCGATCGCACTCGGCGCGCTGCCCGATACCCCGCGAGTCGTGGCCGGCGGCAATTTCGCCACCCCGTGGCGGGCCCTGGCCGTGCTGGACGGCTCAGTCGCCCGCTACCGGTTGTTCGCGCTCAACGCGCAGCCGGGAATGCCGGACCGGGAGGGCGTAACGCTTGAGTCACCCTTCGTTGGGCCGGGCATGCGCGGGCACGCCCGGCTGAGGTACTTTCCCTGCCGCCTGTCGCTAGTCCCTGCGCTGCTGGCCAGCGCCCTGCCGCCGGACGTCGTCTTGATCCAGACGTCGGTGTCGTCGGACGAGACGGTGTCGCTCGGCACCGAGGTGAACATCCTGCCCGCGGCGATCGAGGCGGCCCGGGCCCGCGGCGGGCTGGTGATCGCGCAGCTCAACCCGCAGGTTCCGTACACCTATGGGGACGCGGAGCTGCCCTGCGACGCCATCGACTACGCCATCGAGGCCGACGCGCCGCTGCCTTCACCGCCGGAGCACCAAGCGACGGAATCGCAGGCCCTCATCGGCGACCGGGTCGCCGCGCTCATCGGCGACGGCGCCACGGTGCAGGCCGGCATCGGCGCGGTCCCCGACGCAGTCCTGGCCGGGCTGCACCGCAGGCGGGGGCTGGCCGTGTGGTCGGAGATGTTCAGCGACGGCGTGCTCGGCCTGGCCAAGGCAGGCGCACTCGACCCCGGCCAGCCGGTCACCGCGTCGTTCGCGTTCGGCAGCCCAGACCTCTACGCCTGGATAGACCGTAACCCGGACGTCCGGATGCTGCGCACCGAGACGGTCAACGACCCCGCCAGGATCGCCCGGCGCAAGCGGATGGCGTCGGTCAACAGCGCCCTCCAGGTCGACCTGCTCGCGCAGGCCAACGCCACCTGGGTCAGCGGCCGGGTGCACTCAGGCTTCGGCGGCCAGACCGACTTCGTGGTCGGCGCCCTCCACTCCCCCGGCGGCCAGGCAATCATCGCGGTGCCGTCGTGGCACCCCAAGGCCGACGTGTCCACCGTCGTACCCCGGCTCGAGGGGCCGGTGACGTCCTTCCAGCACAGCTACATCGTCAGCGAGCAGGGCACCGCCGTCATCTGGGGTCACGACGTGACCGGGCAGGCCGAGCAGATCATCGAGCACGTCGCGCACCCCTCGGTGCGCCACGACCTCCGCGAAGCGGGCCGTGCGCTCGGCCTGCGGCTCTGAGACGGGTTACCCTTCCGACCCGGAGGTCAGGACGGTTGCCGTCGGGACGCGCCATTCCAGCCTGGTGCCCGGTCGCGGAGCGCCGGGTTCCGCCGGGGCCAGCCGCAGCTCCCCGCCGAGCTTAGCGGCGCGGTCGGCGAGATTGCGGAGGCCGCTTCGCCGGCCTCCGGGCGGTAGGCCGGTTCCGTCGTCGGTCACGATGACGCTGAGGATCCCGTCCTGGTCGACGTCCACGGTCACGTCCGCCCGGCTGGCGTCGGCGTGCCTGGCCATGTTGGACAGCGCCTCGCGCAGCACGACCAGCGCTTGTTCGGTCAGCTCCGGGCTGCTGAGCGTGCGCAGGCCGGGACCGAGGCGCAACGACGGGGCGAAGCCGAGCATGCCCGTCATCTCATCGACAAGGAGAACGATGTCGGCGCGCGGATCGGCTTGGGTGACCGCGTCCCTGGCCTGGAGCGCGGAAATGGTCCCGCGAATTTCCTTAATGGCCTCGTCATCCTCGGTGAAGTCCCCGCCGCCGCGCTTGTTGGTGAGGTAGAGGTTGCCGAACACCTCATCCCGCACGCGGACGGGAACGCCGAGGAACGACCGCATGGGGGGGATGCCCGGCGGGGAACCCGGACGACTCCGCGTGCGCGGCGATGTCGGCCAGCCGGAGCGGCCCCGGGTCCTTGATCAGCAGGCCGAGCAGGCCGCGGCCTTCTGGCCAGTGGTCAATCTCGCCGATTTCCTGCCCGGTCAGGCCCACCGGGATGAACTCAGAGAGCCGGCCGCCGTTGCCGATGACGCCGAGCGCGCCGTAGGTGGCGTCCACTAGGTCTCGACGATCCGCCGGAGCGTCGACTCCAGATCCAGGCCGGAGCTGACCGCGACGACGGCCTCGAGCAGGCCGCGCATCCGGTCCCTGGTGTCGAGCACCGCCTGCAGCCTGCCTTGCAACTCGCCGAGCAGTTCGTCCAGGCGAAGCTGCGGGAGCAGCGCAGGCTGGCTGCTGTCATTGGGCTCCATGGTGCCCCCTCGCTCCGTGGGCGTCCGTGCACGGCGATCTTATCGGCTTGGCCCGTAGCCGGACAGGCCGGATGACGCCGGACCTCAGACCCCAGGCAAGCCTGTGACCGCCGACAATGCCGGCGGTGGCAGGCGCCTTTTGAGTCGCGAACCGCGATGTCAGCATCCGTCAGGAACGATCACCACGGGCCCCCGCGCATGGCTGATCAGCGTGTGCTGGACGCCGCCGATCACGGAGCGGGAACCGGCCGCGTCGTGCCTGCCGATGACGACGAGGTCGGCGCGGGCTGAGTAGCTGGCTAGTACGTGCGCGGGGTAGTCGTGCACCACGTCCTGCCAGACAGGCACGGCGGGATACTTGTCCCGCCACGTCGCCAGGGCCCCGGTGAGGCACCAGTCAGCCTCCGCCGCCACGAGCCGCGCATCGGCGACGGGCCTGGCCGCGGCCCCGCGGCCGGCGCGATCGCTGAGCGCGGAGCAGGGCCAGTTCCAGGAATGGACGGCGATCAGGGTGGCGCCGCGCAACGCGGCCTCCTCGAAAGCGTAGCCCAGCGTGTCGTCGGCATCCTGCGGATCGCGGATGCCGACGACGACCTCGCCGTGCACGGCGCTCGTATCTTCCCTGACCACGACAACGGGGCAGCGGGCGTGCATGGCCGCGTACCGGCTGACCGAGCCGAGCAGCATGGCGGCCATCCCGCCCGCGCCGCGAGCACCCACGACCAGCATGAGCGCCCCGGTGCCGCTCTGCGTCACCGCCACCGCTGGCGGCTCGGTCAGCAGGTCGACATCGATGAGCTGACCGGGCGCGACTTCTCTCGACCGCGTGACGGCTTCGTCGAGCGCCCGGCAGGATTCACCTTCGAGCCTGGTAGCGACCGTTTCCAGGTCCTGCGGGTGCACGCTCATGCGCGGCAGCAGGGCGGGCGCCGAGACGATCCGCAACGGGGCCCGGTGCCGCCTCGCCTCCAGCGCGGCCCATTCCACCGCGCGCAGCGATTCCTCCGAGCCGTCCACGCCCGCCACGATGGGCATCGTTGCCATGACTACCTCCTCGGCGCCGACCGTCTTGCCTACAGCTGGTTGCCCACGAGCACGGCCAGGTCGGCAAGGCGGGCGGTGTAGCCCCACTCGTTGTCGTACCAGCCGAACACCTTGACTAGGGGCCCGCTCGCCTGGGTGAGCGGGGAGTCGAACACGCAGGACGCCGGGTCGCCGATGACGTCGCGGGACACGATCGGAGCGGTGCTGTACCGCAGGATGCCCGCTAGCGGCCCGGCGGCCGCCGCGGCGAACGCCTCGTTCACCGCCTGGGCGGTCACCTGCTTGCCGATGATGACCGCGAGGTCGGTGAGCGACCCGTCTTCCACGGGAACCCGGATCGCGACCCCGTCCAGCTTCCCGGCGACCGCGGGGATGACTTCCCCGGTGGCGCGGGCCGCGCCGGTGGTCGTCGGCACCATGTTCACCGCCGCCGAGCGGGCGCGCCGCAGGTCCTTGTGCGGCCCGTCGAGCAGCATCTGGTCCCCGGTGTAGGCGTGGATGGTGGTCATGAACCCGCGCTCGATGCCGAAGGCCTCGTGCAGCACCTTGACCATCGGCGCCACGCAGTTCGTGGTGCACGACGCGTTGGAGATGACGTCATGCCGGGTGGGGTCGTATTCCCGCTCGTTCACGCCAAGAACGACCGTAAGGTCGACGCCCTTGCCCGGGGCGGAGATTAGCACCTTCCTGGCCCCGCCCTTCAGGTGCGCGGCGGCCGCGTCGCGGGTGGGGAACTTGCCCGTGGCCTCCACGACGATGTCCGCGCCGAGCCCGGCCCAGTCGATCGCCGCGGGGTCTCGCTCCGACAGCACCGCGATCTTACTGCCGCCAACGGTCAGCGCATGCTCCTCGTACTCCACGTTCCCGCCGAGCCGGCCGAAAGTGGAGTCGAACTCCAGCAGGTGCGCGAGGGTCCTCGCGTCGGTGATGTCGTTGACCGCCACGACCTCCAGGTCGGCGCGATCCAGCGCGAGGCGCGTGAATGCCCGCCCGATGCGGCCGAATCCGTTGATCCCTACCCGTGTTGTCATCTCGTTTCCTCCATGTTGTCGCTATCAGCAGCCTCACCCCGGCACTCGCCACTGGCCAGCGGCGAAGGTCACCCGTTCCCGGGGCCCTTCGGCCCACTCGGGCTGAAGGAAACGTCCCGCCGCTAAGCGGGCATTCGCCTCTACGCCTGGCGCCGCCGGTGAGCGTGGGATGAGAAGGAAGGGCCCCGGCAACGGAGCCGGGACCGCATCTCCACCGAAGGGCAGGAAACATGAACACCATCCTGCGACGGGACCCGAGGACCGTGATCCCGGACTTCATCGACTGGTTCGAGGAGCCGTTCCTGACGCTCAGGCCCTACCTCGGCCAGCCCATCAGGATCGAGGACTACACCGAGGACGGGCACTACGTGGTCCGCGCGGAAATCGCCGGGATCGACCCGGAGAAGGAGCTCGAGGTCTCCGCCGGCGCCGTGTCCGCCTGTTCGGCTCAGTCGCCCGCGGCGATGACCGCCCGGACAGTGACATCGACTTCCTGGTCGACTTCAGCCAGGACAGTTCCCTCTTCGACCTGATGCGGATGACCAGAGAACTCGAAGAGCTCCTCGGCCACCCCGTTGACGTGGTGTCTACCGGCGGGCTAAAGGAACGCGACCAGCACATCCTCAGCGAGTCCATCTACCTGTGAGCCGCAGCGACGAGCAGAGGGTGCAGGACATCCTCGCGCACCACTACCACCGGGTGGACCTAACCAGGTGTGGGCCATCGCGGAAACCGAGGTGGAACGGCTAGTGAACGGCTGCGCACCGACCGCGAGGACTGATTAACGCACCCCGAAGGGAACTGTAGCCACGCGAGGTGCTGTGGCAACGCTGGAGTGACACTTCAGCGGCCGCGAACCGGGGACCTACGTCCTAGGCGCGCCCGGTAGCCCGACGATCCCGGCCGACGCACGGTGGTGGGCGTGGACAACGAGTTCCGGCGCGATGACGGCGCCGGGCCCGCGGTGATTGCCCGCGCGATCGTGCGCTGACCGGCCTCAAGAGAACGTCCGGGTATGCGAGTCAGCACCTCCCGTTCGGAAAATTCAAAAACGTTCTTTCCCGAACGGGAGGTGGTTTCTGCTGTCGGCCCCGGCCGTCGTGGTCGGGCTTAGTGGCGGTCAGCCGGCGGGATGACGACCACCGGGCAGGTCGCGTGATGGGTGACCAGTGAACTTACCGAGCCCATCATGAGCCGGCTGAACCCGCCCGCTCCGCGGGAGCCGACGACGAGCATGTCCGCGTCCTTGGCCGCGTTGATCAACTCTCCGACCACCGATCCGGAGGCAACCCGCGAGGCCGGAACCGAGATCACTCCCTCGATGATCCCGTCGGTCTCCTAGTACGCCAGCCAGCAGCTGCTCACCGGCCAGCAGGCCGAGGCCTACGCCGACCACTTCATCGCCGTCCACATCACCAACATGGCCGGCGGCAAGACCTACTCCCAGCTGTCCACCGAGTCCCTCGCCCAGCCCAGCAACACCCAGCTCGCCGGCCTGGTTAACACCGTCTTCAAGGGCGAGACCCTGCGGTCCATGCTGCTCAACGCCTACGGCTGGTGGAAGGTCTCCCAGATCACCTACATCATCTCCCTCGTCGCCTTCGGCCTCGGCACCGTGTCCTTCCTCGCCGGGCTGCTCGGCTTCGCCGGCCTCCGCCGCGACCGCAAGCTGGCCGCCGCCAACGCCCCCGCCATCGAGCAGATCAACCAGGCGGGCCACGAGGCAGGCACCAACGCCTAGCCTGGCCGACCCATGGCACCGGCCAGCGCTTCCCCGGTCCCCGACGGTGGGAACCAGGGAAGCGCCGCCATGCCGCCCCAAGCGCCCGCCGCAGCGGCGCAGGCGGGCAGAAAACCGCGGCGGACAGGCCCAGCCTGCCCGCCGCGGCTGCTAACTCCGGTTTCTCCGTCTCTGCCCCGCCCTCGCCCGCCGGAACTTGGGCGTTCTGACCGTCACGATGGGCATCATCGGCGAGAAGACAGGGCCGTGCACAGATCGGGGTCAGGCAATGGTCCCGACACATGGGAACGAAGCCCCTGACCGGCCAAACTACCCATACGTGGGACTTCCGCCCCTGACCGCCCGGCCCGGTGAGCAGGATCGTGGCTATTAGGCCAACGGCGTCCGTGGGAGAGCCGCAAGGAGACGAGATGACCGGCGAGCAGAATGTGATCACGGAAGACGGCAAGGGCATGCCGCGGATCGTGGCTGGCGTGCACGGCACGCCAGCGTCCGATGCCGCCCTGGACTGGGCGGCACGGGAGGCGCGGCTGCGCCATGCGCAACTTCACCTGGTGCTGGCGCGCGACCCCACAGTCTCCCGGCGGGCGCCGTACGCGCACCCGCGCGCGCCGGGTCCCTGCGACGCTGACGCTGCCTGGCTTGCCCGGGCTGCCGTCCGTGCCGTCCGGACGCTTCCGCAAAGCCGGGTGTCCACCGAACTGGCCGACGGCCTGCCCGCAAGGGTACTGGCAGACCGCGCGGCCGGCGCTAGCCTCCTGGTCCTCGGCGCCGCCCCGGCAGGGTTCCTCGGGCCGGTCGCCCGCGCCTGCCTGCGGCAGGCGCCGTGCCCGGTGGTCATCGTCGTCCCGGACTCCCGGCCTGCTCCCGCCGCCCCACGTCCGCGTCTTGCGACAGGGCGAGTTGCCGACATGACGTGAGACGTGCCGGCGCCATCATCGCCGTGGCAGGCCGCACGGCACAGGCCACCACCGTGCGCTGTGAAGCTGATCACCGCAATCGTCAGGGCAGGCAAGCTGGAAGAAGTAACGCGCGCCGTGATCAATGCAGGAGCGCGGGGCATGACTGCGACAGAGGTCCGGGGTTTCGGCCAGCGCCTGCGGGAGCACGAGGGCGGGCAGGAACTGGACGGCCCCGGCCCTCGCGCGTGAACAGCAGGTTGTCGCACCGGCCGCGGCGAAGGTAACCTCGGGCGCGCTCCGTCCTGGACGGTCACGATCCGGGCGTCCGCCGGCCGGTCACCGAGGTGGGCCTGATCCGGATCCAGAACGGGCGGTCCAGGGCACTGGCCCACGAGTACAGGCCAAGCTGGCTCAGCCGGCCGATCTCGGCGTCGTCCTCCACCACCTCGGCGCGGCCGCTGACCAAGACGCTCCACCCGGACTGGGTAATGTCGTCGTAGTTATCGGCCTCAAAGGCCACCGCGGCTCCGACCTCGGCGCTGGCCAGCTTCGACCCGCTGGCGGTGCGGAACACCACGTCCTGCCCGTCCACGACGAAGTTCACCGGCAGCACCACGACCTCGCCGCCCGCGACGAAGCCGACCCGTCCTACCGAGACCGCGGCCAGCAGGCTCAGGCAGGAGTCGAACGGCAGTACCTCGAGCCCCGCGTGATCGGTTGGAAGTGGCATCTCATTCTCCCCCGGAGTCGGTTCCTACCGCCCAGCGTGACACGCGGCCAGGGTTCCCGGCACTGGCTAAGGTCCCGGCGGTGCGGTGACATCCGGCCGTATCCACAGCGGCCGGCATGGGAGGGCCTCACCCGTGGACGGCTCGGTCCGAGGCGATTGAGCGGGCCGTCGGCTTCCACCTGCTCTGAGCCGTCGTCGCACCTCCCGGTCACCCGCCGCGGGTGGCTGGCGAGAGGCGGCGCACCTCCTGGACCTGGATGCCGAGCAGTTCCAGCCGATTGTTTGGTTCCTTTCAGATCCGTCTCCCTCGGGCAAAGCCCTGAAGGATGCATCTTGCCGGTGGTTCTGGCGGCAGGCATCCTCCCGCAGGGGGGATCTCGCTGGCGATCAAACGTCACCGCGGGGGCGAATCTGGCCGGGTTCACCCAGCGTGGGTGACAGCAATTCACCCTGACGGGGGGACGCGGCCGGCCGTGCACCCTGAGAACGTGAAATGGTGCCTGAAACCGCCTGTGATCCCCAGGCCGCCGCCAAGGAGAACCTGTCCGCGCGCGGGTTCACGCTCATCGACAAGCTGACCCCGATTTATTCGACATTCGGGCACGGCTGACGTGGACCAGATCGACCAGATGCGGGCCGCGAGTGAGCTACTCGCGCAACGGACCATGGAACGGGTGCTTGACCTCATCGTCCGGTCCCTCGACGTGAATCAAACCCGCTACCTCAGCTGTGCCATAGCGGCCGAGTGGCGGCAAGGACTGAACGTCCCGGAATCGGCGGCCACTGGCCATCCGTTGCTAGGCCAACAGTTCGTATGCGGGGTTCATCATGGTCGGGCGGCCGTCGGCGCCGATGCTGACCTTGCCCGCTAGCCGGATGCGGTTGCCTGGCTCCAGGCCGGTGATGTGGGCGCGGCCGAGGAAGACCGCAGTGATTTCCCCGGTTGAGTCGGCGACCTCACAGGCAAGCACGCTGGTCCCGGCGGGATGGCTGGACCGGGTCTCGGCGGCGCGCAGGCGGCCCTGGACGGTAGCGTGCCCGGGCTGGCGCAGCGACCCGATCGGGTCCGTCCCTGGCGGCGGTGCCGGCCACTCGTAGTCTTCAAGGTGTCCTGGCCTGGCTGCTGTGACT
Organism: uncultured Actinomycetota bacterium; assembly: GCA_963767685.1. Classification (GTDB taxonomy): domain Bacteria; phylum Actinomycetota; class Actinomycetes; order Streptosporangiales; family Streptosporangiaceae; genus Trebonia. The sequence goes on along the minus strand of CAVYEZ010000018.1, from coordinate 1,046,888 downwards.
GGCCTTGCCCGCTTCGCCGCTGCCGTCTCGACCTTATGCGTGACGTCGAAGGGGACGATCGTGGCGGCCGCGTTGTGAACGCGGCTAACCACGCGGGCGATCCGGTCCGCGGTGTGGTCGTGCAGCAGCCGCCCGGCCAGCGGCGGGTAGCAGCGGCGCGGCAGCACGACGGTGACGTGCGTGCCCGGCACGGCGGCGAGTGACGTCACCAGCCGGGCCGCCGCGTGGGCCAGCCGACGGTCCGGGCAGTCCGCCAGTTCCAGCGGGATTCCGGTTCCCGCGTCCACCCACTGGCGCCGGAGCTCATCCGCCCGCGCGCCGTCCAGGCTGAAGTGCACCGCCCGCAGCACGGTGGGCCGCAGTCCCCTTGCGTACTTCAGCGCCGCGATCGTGGCCAGGTCATAGCCGTCAACGAGCAGCAGCACGACCCGCCGGGAGTAGTTGGGCGGCTGCGCATGCGGGCCGCTGCGGCCGGCATCGGCGAGGCACTCGGCCTCGGCCCGGTACTCCCGGTTGAGCCGGATGAGAGCGAACACCAGCACGGGGAAGATGATGACGATGAGCCAGGCGCCCTCGGTGAACTTGACCACCGCGAACAGCAGCACGACCAGCGCGGTGTAGATCCCGCCCGCCAGGTTGATGACCAGCTTCCGCCGCCAGCCGGGCTCGCGGGTCCTGCGGTGGTACCTGGCCATGCCGAACCCGGCCATCGCGAACCCGGTGAACACGCCGATGGCGTAGAACGGGATGAGGGCGTCCACCGTCGCGCCTGCGACCAGCATCAGCGCCACCGAAAGCGCGGCCAGCATGAGGATCCCGTTGGAGAACGCCAGCCGGTGCCCGCGCCGGCTCAGCCAGCGGGGCAGGAAGGAGTCTTCCGCGACGAAGCTGGCGAGGAACGGGAACCCGGTGAAGCTGGTGTTCCCGCCAGTGAACAAGATGGCGGCGGTCGCGGCCTGCAGCACCAGGAACATGGCCTGCCCAGCGGCGGTGTGACCGAAGACGGTTACCGCCTCCTGGGAGAGCACGGTGGGGAAGCCGGCGGTGTAGGGGATCGCGTGGGTGACGTGCGCGAGCCAGGAGATCCCGGCGATCAGGACGGCCACGAGCGTGCCCTGGGTGGCGAGGAGCTGCCGGGCGTTGCGTCCTTCCGGCGGGCGCAGCGCGCTGACGGCGTTGGACACGGCCTCGATCCCGGTCAGCGAGGAGCCGCCGTTGGCGAAGGCCTTCGCCATGATGTAGATGGCGCCGATGGCGATCAGCCCGGAGTGCGAGCCGATGCCGACCGCGCCGGCTCCCGGGACGACGCGCGGGAGGCCGCCGCCCACCAGCTCGCGGACTAGGCCGGTGACGATCATCACGAGCAGCGAGCCGGCGAACAGGTAGGTGGGCAGCGCGAAGACCCGGCCCGCCTCCCGGATGCCGCGCAGGTTGCCAAGGCACATGAGCCCGATCGCGGCGATGGAGGTAACGAGCAGGATCTTCGGGCCGATGACCGGGATGTGGGACAGCGCGGGAAACGCGGAGACGATCGCGGCGCTGCCTGCGGCGGTCTGCACCGCCACCGTGACCACGTAGTCGATCAGCAGCGCGACCGCGGCCACCTGGGCCACCCGCGGCCCGAAGTTCTCCCGCGCCACCACGTAAGACCCGCCTGCCCGGGTGTACACCGACACGACCTCGCGGTACGACAGCACCACCAGCAGCACCCCGAACAGCACCAGCAGCGTCAGCGGGAGCACCAGCGTGAAGGCGGCCAGCCCGAAGAACGGCAGCAGCGCGTACAGGATCTCCTCCGTGCCGTACGCCGCCGACGACAGACCGTCACATGACAGCACGCCCAGCGCCAGCGGCCGCGACAGCCGCTCGCCGGCCAGCTGCCCGGTGACCAGCGGCGGCCCCAGCACCCGGCACTTGACCGAGTACCAGAACCCGTCCGGCGGCTCAGGCACCAGCAGGTGCGCCGGGTGAGCCGGGTGGGCCGGCGGCCGTTCCCCGGCCGCCCCGACCGTCGTAACTGCCACCATCGCGTCCTCCTGACATCGCGTTAGCACCTAGCTAAGCGCGCGCCTTCGGCCACGGTCAGGGCCGTTGGTCAGGGACCTTCGGCACCGGATGAGGTGAGTTTTGCCTCTGCAGGCGCGGTCCTGGCCGCACGAGGCTAATGACAACGGCTCGCATCGCTATCAAGTGACCATGGCCACCGAAAGGCAGGAGAGATGTTCAGGAAGGATTCGCGCGTGGAACGCGTGGAAGAGGCTCTCCGGGTGGAGGATCTCAGGTTCACCGATCCCTCGGTTCCCTCGAGGTCCTGCTGCTGCCCGGCGCGCCCGGTCGTGAAGGTCATCATGCCGCCGACGGCGGACCGCGCGCAGCCAGTGGACCTGTGGCTGTGCGGGCACCACTGCCGCACATCGGCCGCTGCACTGCACGCGGCCGGGGCGAGCGTCGAAGACCTCCGCGTGATGACCGACAATCCGCAGACCGACCAAGCCGCCGTCCTGGCGTAGGCCGGAATCCCAATAGGGACTAAGGTCCCGGTCTGCCGGGATTCAGGAATGACTTGCGTCGCTTAACTACAGCCACAGGACCCTGCCGGCCCGGCTTGAGCCGATATCACCATGAGTGCGTTCCTGCCGGAGGAGCAAAGATCATTCTGGAGGCATCGATGGTGACCGGAGCCGGCAATCCACCGGCGGAAGACCAGCACGGAAACCTACGGGCCGCTGACGCGGACCGCGACCACGTGGCGCGAGTCATCGGCACCGCCTACAGCGAGGGCCGACTGTCCAAAGACGAGTACGACGCCCGCCTGGAAGCCGCGTTCACGGCGCAGACCTACGCCGACTTGGACCGGGTCGTGAGTGACCTGCCACCGCGGCCAGCAGAGGCAACTCTCGTTACCGAGTCGCCCGGGACGATCCCCGCGGCCAGAACCAACGGGTTCGCGATAGCTAGCCTGATCTGCGGTCTCGGGCAGTTCATAGTCGGGCCGCTGGCGACCATCCCGGCGATCGTGTTCGGCCACATGGCCCGTCACCAGGTGAGACGCACCGGCGAGCAGGGAGCAGGCCTGGCACTAGCGGGCCTGGCACTCGGTTGGGGAGCGGTGATTCTTGGCATCATCATCATCCTCGTCGCCGCGGTCACCGTGGCCGCCGGAATGCACGGCACCATGCGAATGCCGTGACCCGCGGGGGAATGGCGGGAGCGGATTGGCTGAACGGTAGCCCTCGGCTGGAATTGGCGACCTTAGTTCCGGCTCGTGCAGGCCATTGCCTCTAGAGGGCCAGTTCCCTTCGACGCCTCCGGGCGGCTCGCTGGCCACATACCGAGGGCATCAAGTCCCCTCGGATAGGCCCGAAAGCCCCTCTTCTTTCGCGGCCCGCCCCGACAGGCTGGAGGGAAGCAAACAGGTGAAATCGAGGTGGTTGTGATGACCGTAAATCAGGCATCCGGTGTGGCCGTGGGGACGGTAGAGGCCCCTTGGAGGTGGCCGGCACCACCCGATCCCGGTGACCTGAGCAGGCGCCTGGCGGCACGGCGGGCGGAGCTACGACTCAGCGTCAGCCAGGTGGCCTGCCGGGCGAAGATTGAACCGCGGTATCTGGCGTACCTGGAGAACTTCCCCGGCCACCCAGATGCCGCCACGCTGCGCCAACTGGCCGCGGCGCTTCGCACCACCTCAGCCGCCCTGCTCGGCGCCGGGCACGAAACGCCGCCCGGACGCCATCCCGGGGATGCGTGCTGGGGCTCCGCGGGCCTGGTCGATCGGCTCGTCCCAATGGAGTGCTACCGGCTGCTCGCGCCGCGCGGGATCGGGCGGATCGCTTTCGGCACCGCTTCCGGGCTCATGGTCCTGCCGGTGAACTACTCGGTGACAGACGCCACCGTGGTGATCAGGACCGGCAGCGGCTCGCTGATCGGCGTCCACGGCGACGGCCCGGTCTCGTTCGAGGCCGACCACTTTGACCTGGAGCTCGGCCAGGGATGGAGCGTGCTGGTCCGTGGCGAGGCACACCGGGTCCTGCAGCCGGCCGAACTGCGGAAACTGCGCGACGAGTGCGACCTGCGACCCTGGCCCGCCGGCGAGCACGACCTGTTCATCAGGATCGTCCCGAGCAAGATCACCGGCCGCCGGATCCGGTCCCAGTAGCCGGGAGCTAACGGCCTTCCTGCCCGCCGCGCGGGGAACGGGGGCCGGCTTCGCCTGGCGGCCCCGGGCCCAGGTCCTGGGCCGCCAGCACGTCGCGGAGCGCGGCCGCGCGCGCCGCGTCCCCGGCGAAGTCCGGGTCGGGTTCGAGGAACGCGGTCGCGATGGCGCCAAGGCCGAGCGCGGGAAGTGACCACTCGCCCGCCTCCGGCGCGCCGAACGGCCGGGCGGTGGTGCGGTAAGCGGCGATGCCGGGCACGGTCAGCGCCGTCGTGATCAGGCCTTGCATGGTGGCAGTGACCAACTGGGCGAGAGTCTCGAAGGAGACGCCGGCCTCCGGGCGCAGCCGGACCCCGAGCATGTGCGCCATCAGCGTCCAGGCCCGGGCAACCCGGGCCAGCCGGTCCTGCTCGGCCTCGGCGAGGGCGGCCCGGACCTGATCACGGAGCCCGCCGTCGGCCATGCTCAGCAGCGTGGCGTGCAATGCCAGGTAGGTACGCCAGCCCGGCGAGGCGGACAGGGCACGAAAGTCAAGCACCGGGAGCTGGCGGAAGAGTTCCAGGATTACTGATTGACGGGCCCGCGGGTCCGCCAAGCGGTCTAGCTGCCCTCCGATGATGCGCCTGATCAGGTCCATCTCATCGGCGACAATGCCGGGTACCGGGTCCCTGGCTAGTTCAAGCACCAGGTCACTGAAGAACAAGTCCTTGTGTGGCCAGCGGCGGTAGGCACTGGTACGGGACACGTCGGCCTCCCTGATCACCTCCTCGAAGCTGATGTGCTCCAGGCTCACGGTCAGAGCCTTGAGGTCGCAGCCCATCCGGTCGCGACGGTCTCCCTGGCCGGCCCGGTCGCGCTGCCCGCGGCGTTCTCCTCAGGAGACACGATCACCCGGACGGCGCCGGCTACTTTCACGCTGAACGGGATCACGCGGCCCGTGACGGTGACGCTGTCCGCGCGGCGGGACGGCACCACGATTGAGGCGGCCGGTTCGCTGCCGGTCACGTTCGCGGACTTCAGCATCAAGGGGCCCAGCGGCTACGGTGCCTTCGGGTCGCTGGCCGACAACGGGACCGCTGAGTTCCTCCTCATCCTCGCGCCAGCGGCAGCGGGCTGACCGATGGCCATCCGGTCCGTCGGCCTAGGCCGACGGCCGGTAGCCGGTCACCCAGGACTGGGCTGGTCCCAGAGGCGGCGGTTCCTGGCCAGGAGCTGCGGAGCGGGCGAGCGCGACGGCAACGCTGGTGATGAACGACCGGGCCGCTTCCTTGATGACCCTAGGGGCCGTGGGAAGTTTGCAGGGCCTGAGGGCCGTCATCGCGTCGCCACCGGTCCCGGGCTGAAGGTCCTGCGCCAATGCGGACCTTCGCGCCTGTCCCCGGCCATGGCCGCACGCCAGCATGAGGGTGACTGATGACCGCGAGGACGGAGGAGCCGTGAACAGTTTCCCGACGCCCGCGGCGGCGATGGCCGGGCCGGAACCAGTCGCCGAGCGAGCCCTGCGGGCCGACAGCGCCCACGTCCGCGAGCTCGCGGCGTGGACATCCCCGCCGGGCAGCGCTCGCGACGACGGCGTGCCTGCCACCGCGTATCCGGCGCGGCCCGAGCGGACCTTCCCCTACTTCCCTGGCCGGGACTTCGCTCGCGGCCGCGGCTGGGGGCTGCCACCGGTGAGCGTGATCCCGGGCCGGTCGCCCGGCGTCGTCTGCCTCCTCGCGACGCACTCCGACCAGCCCGCCGCCTGGGTCGGCGCCGGGCAGGCACTGCAGCACATCCTGCTCACCGGCGCCGCCGTGGGCGTAGCCGCATCGCTGCATAGCCAGCCGTTCGACGCATGCCGTGGACGCGAACTCATCCGCTGCCAGCCGGGCCCGTATCCGCAGCTCCTGCTCCGGCTGGGCACTACCGTCCAGGTGGCGACCAGCGTCCGCCGCCCGCCAGGCAGCGTCCTGGTCAGCTGACCGCGACGGCAGTCCGGTCGAGTGCCCTGACCGCGGCCAGCACCAAGATGACGGCCGGCGGCCGCGTCAGGAACGATGACCGCAGGAGTCTCGACGCGGCTTCCGGTCAGGACATCACGGGCGGTCAGGCCGGCGGCCGCGGCGCGGTCGGCGCCGCGCGCGATGGACCGATGACCAGTCGCACTTGCCGGCATAGTCGCCGTCGGCGAAGACCCGGTGCGCGGGAAGAACTTGAATTCTCCTCAGCATGCGCCGACGACAACGTGGTCATTAGGGCCGAAGGGCCCTTCGCCTTGGTGACGTCCGCCCGTGCCGCCACCCCTGGGTGGGGCGGAAGACTCGGCGGTGACAGCGAAAGCTGAGCGGACCGCCAGCCCGGCGGCCCGCGCCACTAAGGAGGCTTACGATGCGCCGCTACTCTTCCCGCTCCCTGCTTACCACGGCGAGCGCCGCCCTCGCGGCGGTGCTGCTGATCGCTGGCGGGCTGCTGCTGTGGGGCTCGGCCTACGTGCACAACACCGTGCAGGGCCAGCTCGCCGCCCAGCAGATCAGCCTTCCCCCCCGCCGCCGCATTCGCCCACCCCAAGGCCGGAACCGAGATCACCCCCTCGATGATCCCGTCCGTCTCCCAGTACGCCGGCCAGCAGCTGCTCACCGGCCAGCAGGCCGAGGCCTACGCCGACCACTTCATCGCCGTCCACATCACCAACATGACCGGCGGCCAGACCTACTCCCAGCTGTCCACCAAGGCGCAGGCCCAGCCGAACAACACCCAGCTCGCCGGCCTGGTTAACACCGTCTTCAAGGGCGAGACCCTGCGCTCCATGCTGCTCAACGCCTACGGCTGGTGGAAGGTCTCCCAGATCACCTACATCATCTCCCTCGTCGCCTTCGGCCTCGGCGCCGTGGCGGGCCTCGGCTCGATCTTCCTGTTCGTCACCGGCCGCCGCAACAAGAGCGACGCCCCGATGCCGCCGGCCGGACACGAGACCATCTCCCCGGTCACCACCGCATGACGGCAAGCCAACCCGATCCCAACGACAGAAACCACGCCGCATCCGGCCGACGCGACTAACCGCGCCGGCCGGATGCGCCTAGGCCCGGGAGGCCGATTCCGGCCTGTTCCCCGTCTTCGAGGCCGAAGCAGGCCAGGTCACCGACGCCACCCCGATGCGGCACCAGGTCCCCGTTCAGGACTACCTGCGGCTGCAGGCCCGCTACGCGCACCTGTTCCACCCCGAGGAGCGGACCGACGTGATCGCCCGCCTCCAGGCCGCGGCCGACCGCAACATCACAAGGTTCGGGCTGCTGGACAACCGCGATGATCCCGAACGGATTCGGCTTACTCAGACTCCGCACCATGACTCCCCCGAGGGACGGTGACCTCCCGTGGACAAGCCTTTCGCCATCACGCTGGACCCCGGATCGAGCCGGGCCAACCACACCGGCACCTGGCGCACCGAGCGCCCGGTCTACCAGTCCCTCCTGCCACCGTGCAACAACGCGTGCCCGGCGGGCGAGAACATCCAGCAATGGCTGTATGACGCCGAGGAAGGCGGCCTCCCGGCCTACGAGGCCGCCTGGCGGCAGATCATGGCCGACAACCCGTTCCCGGCCATCATGGGCTCCGGCCGCTCACTCCGGTTCCTGGCGGGAGCCCGGACCCCTCCTCGCCGGGAACCGGGCTTGCCGGCGCGGCCGCCGGGGCCACGGCGGATCGGTGAACCTGAGGTCCGCCAGCCTGGGAGCTTCGGCTGCAGGCGGATCTTTCCTGAGCAGCTTTCCTGCCTTTCCGCAGGTCACTGCTACTTAGGGGAGGTGTAAGCCGCGCGTGCGGTCTCGCCAACCAGTGCTCCCCACGAGCGGGCCCGCGCGGTCTCTCCCTTGAGCAGCGTGCTCTGCTTGCTGATGAGGAAGCTTTCCGGCGGGACCAGCAGGCGGCAGCCGTGGCTGCCCAGCAGATGCGCAATGCCCCGGCCGGCGCGGCCCGTGAGCACGGGAACCCCGCTGAACCGGGTCTCGAAGGCGGCGGCGAGCACGTTCTCAGCGTTGAGCCCTTCGAGCCATGCGCGCAGGCCCGGGCCGTCGGCGTCAGGGTCCAGGTTCAGTCCGCTGCCCTGCTTGCGGGCTGTTTCCGCCGCCATCCGCCGGGAGCTGACGGTGGGCATTCCGTGCAGGTGCGTCGGACATCCGGCAACGATCAAGTCGGACGCGGCGGCGAGCTCCCGGGTAGCGCGGGTCACCGGGACCAAGGTCACCTCGTTCGTGGCGCGCAGCCCGGCCGCGATATCGACGGCCACCGCACGCGTGTTTCCGTACATCGATTCGTAGACGACGATCGCCCGCATGAGAACCACATCCTCTCCAGCTCAAGCACAGCCCCTGAGGGGACCAGTCCCCAAGAGGCAATGGCCTGTAATGGCCGGGACCAAAGTCGCCGAGCCCCTAGGCGGAAATTTGGTCACCTCGGCGGGCGGCATGCGGGCCAGCGTGAGCGTGCCAAGCAGGTCCAGGCCTTTCGTGACCTTGGTCCCGGGACAGCGCAGGCACTGGGTTCGCCCGCCCCCAAGGCCGGCGGCCAGACCTGCTCCCAGCTGTCCGCCAAAGTCGATCGCCCAGCCGAGCAAGGAGACCTGACATGAGCGCGGCGAAGGACTAAACAGAGAACGGGTGCGGCTGAGTCAGCCACACCCGTTCCTCTTCTTCTATCGCTTTGCCTCAAGTATCGCTTTGCCTCAAGCGGGGCCGACGCGGCGGCCCGTGACGCGGGTCGGGACGATCCGGACGAACAGCTCCCGGTCGCCCGGCGCCCAGGACTCCACGCCGGCGGCGCGGACCGCGTCTTCGTCGGCCCCGGTGACGTGGTGCGCCGGCCCCTGGACGAGCACGCTCCAGCCCCGCCGGGCGGCGGTGTCGATGTCATCGATCTCGAACGCGACCTTGTAGTCCGCGTCGGCGATCCCGGTCCGCAGGTCCTCGTCGAGCGGGCCGTTCTCCGCCGTACGGAACACGATGGCCCCGTCCTGGACCTTGTAGTTCACCGGCAGCACGGCCGGCCCGAACCGGCCGACGTACGCGATCCGGCCGATCCCGCCTGGCGATACGAGCTCCAGGCACTCATTCTCGTCGAGCTCCTCGATTACGCGGTCAGCCATCGCGGTTGCTCCCTCCTGACATAGTGCTTTCCCGGCCTGGGTGGCCTCATCTCGACCCTAGCCAGCCGCGCCGCGTCGGGCACCGGACCTTCAGCCCGACTAACGGGACCTTCGGTCCCTGCTCCCCGGACCAGTCGAGGGCGAAGCTTGGAGCAAGGAAGCAAGCCAGTTAACGGAGGCAGCCATGCGTGCGCTCGTGTACCACGGACCGGGCCAGCGGGCCTGGGAGGAAGTCCCCGACCCGGAGATCACCGACGAAGGCGACATCATCGTCCAGGTCGACGCCACCACGATCTGCGGCACCGACCTGCACATCCTGGCCGGCGACGTGCCCGAGGTCCGGCCCGGCCGGATCCTCGGCCACGAAGCGGTCGGGACCGTGGACGAGGCCGGCGACAACGTCCACCGGCTCTCGCCCGGTGACCGGGTCCTGGTCTCCTGCATCAGCGGCTGCGGAAGCTGCCGGTTCTGCCGCGAGGGACGCTACGGGCAGTGCACCGAAGGCGGCGGCTGGGTCCTCGGCCACCGCATCGACGGCACCCAGGCCGAGTACGTCCGCGTCCCGTACGCCGACACCTCCACCTACCGGATCCCCGACGGCGCCAGCGACGAGGAGATCCTCATGCTGGCCGACATCCTGCCCACCGGCTACGAGGTCGGCGTCCTGGCCGGCGGCGTGCGCCCCGGCGACGTCGTCGCCGTCGTGGGCGCCGGGCCGGTCGGCCTGTCCGCGATCACCTGTGCCCGGCTGTTCAGCCCCAGCCACGTCATCGGCATCGACCGCTCCGACGCAAGGCTCAAGGCGGCCAGGGAATTCGGCGCCGACGTCACCGTCAACAACGAGACCGAGGACGCGGCGGCCGTCATCAGGGACCTCACCGGGCGGCTCGGCGCCGACGTGGCGATCGAGGCCGTCGGCACCCCCGAGACCTTCGAGCTGGCGGTGCGGCTGGCCCGGCCGGGCGGCCGGATCGCCAACATCGGCGTCCACGGCAGGCCGGCCCTGCTGCACCTGGAAGACCAGTGGGCCAGGGACATCACCATCACCACCGGCCTCGTCGACGCCTCCTCCATCCCCACCCTGATGCGCCTGGTCGCCACCGGCCAGCTCGACGCCAGCCGCTTCATCACCCACCGCCTCGGCCTCGACGACTTCGAACACGCCTACGACCTCTTCGCCGACTCCGCCAGCAACGGCGCCCTCAAGGTCGTGCTCACCCGCCAGGAAGAGGAGGACGAAGAGGAAGAGGGGGCAGACGAATGAAGACCTTCGTCAAGGACGTCATGACCACCAGGGTGATCTCGGCAAAGCGCGAGACGCCGTTCGCCGCGATCGCCGCCGCCCTGCGCGAGCACCGGGTCAGCGCGTTCCCCGTGGTCGATGAGCAGGGCCAGGTCATCGGCGTGGTCTCGGAGTCCGACCTGCTGGCCAAGCTGGCCCTCGGCGTCGACGACGGCCAGGCGCCGGGCATCACCGGGATCCTGCACCGGCACGAGCTGGAGAAGGCCCGCGCCCTCACGGCGCAGGAGCTGATGACCTCCCCCGCGTGCATGGTGTTTCCTGAGGACACCGTTGAGCACGCCGCCCAGCTGATGTACCGGCGCCGGGTCAAGCGCCTGCCGGTCGTGGACGCGGACAATCACCTGGTCGGGATCGTCAGCCGCGCCGACGTGCTGGCCGCCTACGACCGCCCGGACGTGGAGATCGGCGAAGAGATCAGGAACGACATCGCGGTCTGCGAGTCCCTCGCCGACGCCGGAAGGTTCGACGTGGCGGTCACCGACGGCGTCGTCACGCTGACCGGCCGGCCGCGGACCGGTGAGCAGGGGTACGACATCGTCCGGCGGGCCCGGCACGTTCACGGCGTCGTGGCCGTCCGCGACCGCCTCGACTACCCGCCCGCCGGCTGCAGCCGGCATCGACGTCCTGGCCAGCTTCCCGGTTGACTGACCTGGGCGGACAGGACCTCGAGGGGGCAACGGTGATCTCAACAGCCAGTGCCCGATGAAAATGGGGCACTGGCTGCTCGCGCGACCGGTGCGCCAGTCCTTTACCCAGGCAGCGCAAGCGGAGCCGAGCGGAACCAGCGTCGACGTCAGCCCGCGGTGCTGAGCGGCTGGATGTTGTCGAGTGCCTGGCCCAAGCCGGTCCTTCTCGATTTCAAGGTCGTAGCGTGACTGCAGGTTCATCCAGAACCGCTCGGAGGTTCCGAAGAAGCGAGCTAGGCGGAGCGCCGTGTCGGCGCTGATCCGGCGCTGGCCGTGCACGATCTCGTTGATCCGCCGAGCGGGCACGGCGATCGAACGCGCTAGCTGATACTGGCTCAGTTCCAGCGGCTCAAGGAACTCGACCAGGAGGATCTCACCCGGATGGACCGGCGGCATCATCACGTCGTCGTTCACCTGTTCCTCCTAGTGGTAGTCAACAATCTCAACGTCTTCAGGTCCGGCGTCCGACCATGAGAGCAGATCCGCCACTGCTGGTTGATCCTGATGCTGTGCTGCCCTTCCCTGTCGCCTCGCAGCTTCTCAAGCCGGTTGCCTGGCGGTACCCGAAGGTCCGCCAAAGTCTCTGCCGCGTCCAGCATGGCCAGCTTGCGCCAGGCAACGCGTTGCGTGGGTCCGTCCAGTAGCCGCGATCGCCGTCGGTGCCAGATAGCCTCGGTCTCCCGGTCCCTGAAGGATCGCAGCACCTTCATATAGTAACGCGACGCGTTAATAACGCAAGGCGTTAACACTCAAGCAAGGGACCGACGTACCGGAAGCTGGCGGGAGACACTGAGGCTAGCGAGAAGCGCGAAGGAGGGTGCGGTTGGCGGGGAATGACGGGCCGGGGTACGGCTCGGTGCGGCTGCCTTTGTCGCCGTCGAGCGGCGGGCCGCGAACCCGATGCTTCCGCTGGGCCTGTTCCGCTCCCGTCAGTTCGCCAGCGCCAACGTGCTCGCGCTGGTCGCCTACGCGGCGCTCGGCGGCGTGATCTTCCTGTTCGTCGCGTTCCTGCAGATCACGCTCGGCTACAGCGCAGTGCAAGCCGGCGCCGCCACGCTGCCGATCACCCTGCTGCTCTTGACCCTCTCCAGCCCGTCGGGGGCGATCGCCCACCGAATCGGCCCGCGGATCCCGCTGACGGCCGGGGCTATCGTGACCGGAGCGGGGCTGCTGCTGATGGCACAGCTCCACCCCGGCGACCGGTACCTCACCGGGGTGCTGCCCGCTCAGGTGAACAGGCCACGGGCCAGCTGGCGGGCCGAGTCCAGGGCGGGCTGGTCCTCGTCGTCCAGCACGGTTAGCGCCACGTGGTCGGCCCCGGCTTGCCGGTGCTCGTTGACCCGGGCCGTGATGGCCTCGGCGCTTCCCCAGGGCACCAGCCGGTCGACGAGTTCGTCGCTGAGACCGTCGATGTCGCTGCCGGTGAATCCCATGCGGCTGAAGCTGGCCCGATAGCCCGGGACGGCGGACAGGAACCGCAGCGGGCCGCGGGCGGCTTCCCTCGCGCGGTCGGCGTCCGCCGTCAGGACGACCATCTGGCTGATGACCAGGGTTGCCTGGTCGCCCAGGAGGCGCCGCGCGGCGCGCGTGTAGTCCGGCGTTACCAGCAGCAGGACCGCGCCGGCGGCTCTTTCTCGGGCTATCTCGAGCTTGCGGGGGCCGAGCGCGGCCAGGATCCGCCGGCTGGCCGGCACCGGCGGCTCGCCCCGGTCGAGCCGGTCCAGGTAGTCGTGCAGTGGCCGCAGCGGCCGGGGCACCTGCGGGCCGCCAAGGCCGGCAATGAAGCGGCCGGGCGCGCTGGCCTGCAGCTCGGCGTAGAGACGGGAGACTTCGGCGGGTGCGTAGACGTCGACCGAGATGATGCCGGGGACGACCGGCACCGACGTGGTCGCCCGCACGACCTCCGCGATCCGGCGCAGGTTGTCGATCTGCCCTCCGCGCAGCCAGATCGCGGAGTAGCCGATCCTTTCAAGTGCGGCCGCCTCCTCCAGATGCCGCCCGTCGGCTTGGACTTCCACCGTCAGGCCGACCGGCCCAAGGTCAAGCTTGCTCATCGCATCCCGCCCGCTCTCGTGGTTCGCCTGTCCACGACGTTAGGACCTGAAGCTTGCTTTAGGTCAAGGAGCCCGCGAGTAAGTAGCAGGACGGGCCACGGGAACCACGCACCCGTTCGGGATGATCTGCTTTTGACCTGGCCTCGGCCTACAGGCGGTAGACATCGGGGCGGCGGTCGGTGAGCAGGATGCCGGCTTCCTGGCGCGCGGTCTGGAGTCGCTGCGCGAGCTTGATCTCGGTGACCAGGTACTCGACGCCGGGGGAACCGGTCCGGGGCAGGGAGGCCACGATCTCGCCGTCCGGGGCGATCACGCGGCTGCCGCCGAGGAACTCGATGCTGCCGTTGTCGCCGCACCCGAAGCTCTGCATCGACCGAACCGATGCACGGACGCGGTGCCGGTCATCTGGCTTTCCGATGTTAAACGTCAGCAAGATCTATTTGCTATGTGCTGACCTTGATCGCAGACTCGGAGCACTGCGTGATTCGGAGTGGAGGGCGGATGCCGAGCCAGGAGATCGAAGTCCTCGTCGTCGGTGCGGGCCAGGCCGGGGTGGCGATGAGCGAGCACCTGAACGGCTACGGCGTGCCGCACCTCGTCGTTGAGCGCCACCGCATCGCCGAGCGGTGGCGCTCGGAGCGGTGGGACTCCCTGGTCGCCAACGGGCCCGCCTGGCACGACCGCTTTCCCGGGCTTGAGTTCGCCGGCCTCGACCCCGATGGTTTCGCATCGAAGGAGCAGGTCGCGGACTACTTCGTCGCCTACGCGGAGAAGATCGGGGCGCCGGTCCGTTGCGGGGTCGAGGTGACGTCCGTGCGCAAGCAGGCCGGCCAGCCTGGCTTCCGCGCGGAGACCTCGGACGGAGTCATCGACGCACGCTACGTCGTCGCCGCGACCGGCCCGTTCCAGCGCCCGGTGATCCCGGCGATCATTCCCGGCGGCGCCGGACTCCTGAACATCCACTCCAGCGCCTACCGCCACCCGCGGCAACTGCCCGACGGCGCCGTCCTCGTCGTCGGCGCCGGGTCATCGGGGGTGCAGATCGCCGACGAGCTTCGGCAGTCGGGCCGGACGGTTTACCTCTCCGTCGGGCCGCACGACCGGCCGCCGCGCCGGTACCGCGGGCGCGACTTCGTCTGGTGGCTCGGAGTCCTCGGCAAGTGGGAAGCCGCCACTCCTCCCCTGGGCGCGGAGCACGTCACGATCGCGGTCAGCGGCGCCCACGGCGGCCACACCGTCGACTTCCGCACGCTCGCCGCCAGCGGCATCAAGCTCGTCGGCCGGGCCGTTTCCTACGACGCCGTTTCCCGCGGCAAGGAGACCATGCGCTTCGCGCCGGACCTCGGCGACAACATCGCGCACGGCGACGCCAGCTACCGGTCGCTGCTTGAGGAGGCCGACGCCTATGTCTCGCGCAACGGCCTCGACCTTCCTGAAGAGCCGGACGCTCACTTCCTCGGCCCGGAACCGGAGTGCGTGACCAGCCCCGTGCGCTCACTTGACCTCGGCCGGGCCGGGGTGAGCTCGGTTGTCTGGGCGACCGGCTTCGGGCTTGACTACGGCTGGCTGAACGTGGACGCGTTCGACTCCGAGGGAAAGCCCCGGCACCAGCGGGGCGTGTCGGCCGAGCCCGGCGTCTACTTCCTGGGCCTGCCCTGGCAGTCGCGACGGGGATCGAGCTTCATCTGGGGGGTCTGGCACGACGCCAAGTACCTCGCCGACCACATCCAGATACAGCGGGGCTACCACGCGTACGGGTCCGCCGCCGGCGCCGGCGCCGGCGCCGCGAGCCCGTCCGATGCCGTCGTCTACGGAAGGTGAACACGGTTAACTTGCCTACACACCAGCGCATCCGCCCGTTCAACACGAAGGACACCTACCCGGAGCAAAGCCTCGACAACGACCTGTGCCAGGCCGTCGTCGCGAACGGCGTCGTCTACCTGCGCGGCCAGATCGGGCAGGACCTGGAAACCAGGGAGAGCGTGGGCATCGGGGACGTCGAGGCGCAGGCCGAGAAGGCGATGGCCAACATCGACCTGCTGCTGCGCGAGGCCGGCAGCGGTGTCGCCGACATCGTGAAGGTGGTGGTCTACCTCACCGACATCCGGTACCGCGAGCCGGTGTACCGGGTGATGGGCCGGTGGCTGAAGGGCGTCTACCCGGTCTCGACCGGGCTCGTCGTCGAGGCCCTCGCCCGGCCCGAGTGGCTGGTGGAAATCGACGCGACCGCCGTGATCAGCGAGTCCGTGGTTAGTGGGGAGGCATGACGTTCTCGCTGGCCGCGCGCGACCCCGCCACGGGCGCGTTCGGCATGGTGCTCAGCTCGTCCAGCCCCGCCGTCGCCGCGCGCTGCCTGCACCTGCGCCCCCGCGTGGGCGCGGCGGCCTCGCAGAACGTCACCAACCCGGCGCTCGGGCCGCGCCTGCTCGACCTGCTCCAGGCCGGGTCTCCCGCCGAGCCGGCTCTGTCACGGGTGGTCTCCGAGGAGGCGTATCCGGAGCACCGCCAGCTCACCGTCGTGGACGCCGCCGGCCGGGTCGCGCACTTCTCCGGTGCCCGCGCGCTCGGCACCCACGCCGCCGCGACCGGGCACCAGGCGGTCGCCGCGGGCAACCTGCTCGCCGACGCCCACGTGGTGCAGGCCATGATCGACTCCTACCAGGCCAGTACGGCCGCCACCTTCGAGGAGCGCCTGCTGGCCGGGTTCGTCGGCGGGCTCGCCGCGGGCGGTGAGGAGGGGCCGGTGCGCTCCGCCGGCCTCGCGGTCGTCGAGAGCGCCGCCTGGCCGGTGACGGACCTGCGCGTGGACGACGCCGACGACCCCGCGGCCGAGCTCGGCCGGCTGCTGGCGCTGTGGCTGCCGCAGAAGCGGGACTACCTGACGCGGGCCGTCGACCCTTCTTGCGCACCTTCATATGGCGTGCCCGGGAACCGTTGACGCCGGCGGAGCCGCTGCCCGCGGTCAAGCACCAGCCGGCTTTCGCCGCCGAGGCGGTGACGTCATTCTGGGTTCGCCGAGGTGAATCTGTACAATCGATGTTTCTGAGCCTTTGATTCGGCATGACCGGCGCAAGGAGGCTGGGATCCCCGAGTACACGCTGCGCCAGTTGCAGTACTTCGTCGCTGCCGCCGAGGCGGGCACGGTCACCCAGGCCGCCGAGGCGGTGCACCTGTCCCAGTCGGCCATGTCCACCGCGCTCGCCGACCTGGAAAAGGCATTCCAGGTGCAACTGCTGGTGCGCCACCACGCCCGCGGGATCAGCCTCACCCCGGCCGGCCGGGAACTACTGGTAGCCAGCCGTCAGCTGCTGGCTCAGGCGGCCGACCTGCTCGGCGCCGCCGAGGGCCTCGGTAACTCGCTGACCGGAACGGTCCAGATCGGCTGCTTCTCCGTCCCGGCCCCCTACGTGCTGCCGGAGTTGCTCGCGACCGCCGCCGAGCGGTTCCCCGGGCTGCAGGCAGAGACGGCCGAGGTGAACCTGGCCGAGCTCGCCGAGGGCGTGGCCAGCGGGAGGTTCGAACTCGGGATCGGCTATGACCTCATCGATGATGACCGGCTGACCCAGGAGCCGCTGTACAGCCTGCCGCCTTACGTGCTGCTCCCCGGCATGCACCGGTGGTCCAAGCGCCGCTCGGTGGGGCTGGCCGAGCTGGCCGAAGAGCCGATGGTCTTGCTGGATTTGCCGCATAGCCGGGAGTACTTCCAGCGGATCTTCAGCGGCGCCGGGGTCACTCCCACCGTGCGCTACCGCTCGGCGAGCGTGGAGACCTGCCGCTCGCTGGTTGGCCGCGGCCTGGCTTACACGGTGCTGAACTTGCAGCCGAAGGTCTCGGTCTCGCTGGAGGGGCACCCGGTGGCCGCCGTGCCGATCCGCGACGACGCCCCGGCACTTGCTGTCGTGCTGATCACCGCGGCCAACACGCGCCCGACGCGCCGGGCGCAGGCGATCGCCCAGCTGTGCCGCGAGCACCTCTTCGCGTCCTAGCGGAGCCGCACGCGCGTGCCGATCGCCGCCAAGTGCTCATTGGGCCGCTTCGGCCACTGCGGCGGCGATCGGCCGGGCCTCGGGCCTGACGGACTTGCCCGCGACCAGGACGGTCGGTGTCGCCTCGACTCCCAGCGCGGTGGCGCGCAAGGTCACGTACGGCGGTCATGGATCACTCCAGGAGGCGGCTGTTACCGGACCGGTTCGGACGCTGCTGCCCGCAGCCGGGCTACCGCTCCGGCTACGACCAGGGCTGACCCGGCGGCGATCCTCGGCCTGCGCCGTTGCACGGCCCGGGGCACCCGCAGGGCATAGAAAACAGCGAGCGGGGCTTCGCCGACGATCGCGAGCACCGTCAGCCGCCGCGGGCGGCGCAGGCCCGACCGCACGCCGAAGGTCATCTGCATCGAGGGCCCGAGGACGTCCAGGGCGTTCCGCCATGGCTGGCGGGTCATCCAGATGTCCGTCGGGGCGGCGGTAGCCGGCACCTCTAGGCCACGCTTGCGCATCAGGTCTTTTTGCTGTTCGACGTGTTTTCGCGCCTCGGCCCGGGTCGGCGCTTCGGTGCCAAGGCCCCACGCCACCAGCCCGAAGCCAGCAGCGCTGGCCCACGCGGCCAGGGCCCGCCGCCGGCGCCCGGCGGCCCAGTGGCCGGCCCCGATGGCGGCCTGGGTAACGGCGGGGGCGACCGGGGACGCCCACTCGGGTATCCCCGAGGGCCTGGTCCCGTCCAGAAAGGACAGGAACATCACCCGCCGCAGCAACCGGTCCCCGCTCTCATCACGACCCATTCCGGCATTGTCGCCCAGGCGGCGCGTGCGTGCCAAGCTCCCGGACTACCGCTACGCCACGGCGAGGGCCGGCGCCAGCTTTTTTATCGAATTAGCCCGAACGAAAGGTGGCGTCGGTTAAGCCGGCGACGCCAACGCCCGCGCCGGGTCGTCGTGCGCGGCTTCCCCGGGTCGCGCTTGCGCGGGGACGGCGAGGAGCCGCAACTCGCGGGCCCGCCGGACCGGCGGAGCGGTCGTCGGTGCCGAGCTTGGCGTAGATGCTGCGGATGTGGGTGCCGACGGTGTTCACCGATACCGACAGGCCCCCTGCCTTCCCCATGCCAGTCATCATGGCACCGGCGGCGGCGACAATTCACACATAGTGCGTCTGGGCGTCATGCGGCTCGTGGTCAACGAGCTGGTCGCAGGTCGGGCAGTACCACCGGGCCTCGATCGGGGTGCCGCAGGTGACGTGACGGGGGGCGTCCGCCGGATCGGTGTGCCTGGTCCCCCACTGCGCGAGCAGCCGGAGCGCCCCGGCGAGCTCGGCGCCCTCGGCGGTCAGCTGGTAGGCGGCCCGGGGCGGCCGCTGCGAATAGGGCCGGGCGACCAGCAGCCCGTCGCGTTCGAGCCGCTTGAGGCGCTCGGACAGGATGTTCGCGGCGATGCCGGGGATCAGGCCGAGAAGCTCATTGAACCGCTGCGGGCCGGGCAGCAGCGCCTCCACCACCAGCAGCGTCCACCGGTCGCCGACCCGGGCCAGCGCCTCGGCGAGCGGTGAGGGTCGGAGCTCAGATTCAGCCATGAGCTGATCGTAGTCCCGTTGACTTCCGACGAGTTAATAGTAGTTTGCAAGTTACTACTCACTGGAGGCAGGCATGGTAATCCTCGATGAGATCGGGGCAAGCATCAGGCAGCTAGCGGAAGGCGCGGGGCCCTCGGTTGCGGGCATCGGGCAGCGCTGGGGCGTCGGGTCCGGCGTCGTGCTCGGCGAGGGCACGGTCCTCACCAACGCGCACAACGTGCGCGGCGACCAGGTAACGGTCACCTTCGCCGACGGACGGACCGCTGAGGGGAACGTGACCGGGCGTGACATCGACGGCGACCTGGCCGTGATTAGCGTCGACACGAGCGGGGTCCCGGCCCTTCCGTGGTCCGACGGGGCGCCGGCGGAGGTCGGGACGCCGGTGTTCGCCCTGTCCAACCCGGGCGGGCGCGGGCTGCGGGTGACGTTCGGGTTCATCTCCGGCGTCGAGCGGACCTTCCGCGGTCCGCGCGGCCGGCGTATCATCGGCAGCCTCGAGCACACCGCCCCGCTGCTGCCCGGCTCCTCGGGCGGCCCGGTTCTCACCGCCGCTGGGCAGCTGCTCGGGATCAACACCAACCGCCTCGGCGAGGGCTTCTACCTGGCCATACCCGCCGACGAGGCGCTCCGGGGCCGGGCCGACGCACTCGCTCGGGGTGAATCAGCGCAAGCACCCAGGCTCGGCGTCGCCATCGCGCCTAACTTCGTGGCCAGGCGGCTGCGCCGCGCCGTGGGCCTGCCCGAGACCGACGGCCTGCTCGTCCGCGACGTGGTGGACGACAGCCCGGCCGCACGCGCCGGGGTCGCCCAGGGCGACCTGATCGTGGCGGCCGCGGGTCACCCGATTCGCACCCCCGACGACCTGTTCGACGCGCTCAAGGCCGCCCAGGGCGGCACCATCGCGCTCAACGTCATCCGCGGCACCGACGAACGGACCATCGAGGTCACCTTCGGCGACCAGGGCCAGCCGGATAACTGAGCCGGAGATACAGTGCTGAAGTGAACCGCGACCGAGACCAGATCCAGCCTCAGGACGCTGCGATCAGCGGACTCAGCCGCCTCGCCGACGGATGACGGCGGCCGGCCGCCTTCGCCGGCCAGCTAATGCCTTTCTCGCTTGTGCGGGCTGGGCGCGGGCCGTCTAGCGGAGGGCGCGGGCGGCGGAGCGGGCAAGCATTTGCAGTAGGGAGACCGCCACCTTGGGCTGCGGCGTGCCGCACCTCGGGCAGGCACTCCCCTGGGCGGGAATGTTCAGCCAGTAGCCGTTGACGTCCGGCCGCACCGCGTTGTACGCGCTGGTGAACTGCGCGCTCGTCACGTGCTGTCCGCTGGGATTGGTGCTGAGCCCGGCGAGGACGATGACGTGCGGGTTGGCGCCGCGGGCCTGGGCGGCCGCTTCTTTGACGAACGAGGTGAATCTGCTCAGGCTGGCTTCCGATCCTTGTGCCTGGATATCGATCACGTCGGCATACCTGGCGGCGCTTGCGGCCAGCCCGAGCCGCAGGTAAGCGGCGAAGTGGTCGGATTGGGTGGGCGCGAGCACGTCCGTCAGGTCCGTGGCCGGGGTGCTGATAAACACCAGGTGATGGGCGTGTGCCAGCTTCGCGGCCAGCTCCTCGTACTTGGCGGGATCGCGCTGTTCCGCCGTGGGGGTAAGACCCCAGTGCTCGTTGTCGTAGAGCACGGCGGTGGTGCCGGCTGGCAGGGCAGGCCCGGCGAGCTGCTTCTCCATCGTCTGGTAGCTGGTGAAGGTGACTGCCCGCAGCGCCCCGCTCACCGGCGGAGGAGTCGTAGCGCCGGTCAGGTAGGCCCGGCGGCTGCCGAACAGGGTCTGCAACTGGGCCTTGGTCAGGCCGGCCTGACCAAGGAGGCTCACCGCCGTCTGGCTGATGATCCATCTGGGTGGCGCGGGGGTTGCGGTGGCGGACGCGGACGTCGCACCCGGCCAGAGGCCGAGGGCCACGAGTGCGGTGCACGCTGACATTCTGACGGCCGATGGGCGGAACATGATCTTAGCCTCCAATGAAGAATGACCCCCGTTGGCCAAGGGTGCGCGCCCCGGTAGCGGACCTCCGGCCAAGGGCAGTCCCGACAGGCGATCAGCCTTGCCGCGGGATGTTGAGTGAGCGTTGCCTCTGCGTGGCGGCCATGCGGTACCGTCTGGGTGGACTGACCACAAAGGGGACAACGGATGTGGTTCGGGGTACTTGGGCCGCTGCTAGTCCGCAATGGGGATGCCGTCGTGGAGGTTCCGGCGGCGCGTCACCGGGCGCTTCTCGCGGCCCTGCTGTTGTCGGCGGGGACAACCGTCCCCGCCGACACGCTGGCCGAGATCGTCTGGAACGGGGCCCCGCCGCCGCGTGCGGAGGTGACGCTGCGGTCGCACGTGTCACGGCTCCGCCGGGTTCTCGGGCCGGACGTGCGGGAGCGGGTGGTGACGCGGTACGGCGGGTACCTGATCCAGGCGGGCGAGGAAGAAGTCGACGTGCTGCGCTTCCGCCGGCTGTGCCGGGAGGGCGGCGCCGCCGCCCGGAACGGGGAATGGGCGCAGGCGTGGGAGTCACTTAACGGGGCCCTCTGGCTATGGCGGGGAGCACCGCTCGCCGACGTCCCGTGTGAGCTGCTGCACCGCGACGAACTGCCTGGCCTTGAGGAACTTCGGTTGCAGGCCCTGGAGTGGCGCGCCGATGCCGGGCTCGGGCTGGGCCGCCATGGTGAGCTGGCGGCCGAACTGCTGCCCCTTACCGCGGCTCATCCACTGCGGGAGCGCTTTTACGCACAGCTCATGCTGGCGCAGTACCGGTGCGGCCGCCAGGCCGAGGCCCTTGCCACCTACCAGAGCGCCCGGCAGACGCTCGCCGAGGCACTCGGCGCCGACCCTGGAACGGAACTGCGCGACATCCAGCGGCGCATCCTCACCGCCGACCCCTCCCTGGACCTCCCGGCGTATCCAGGGTCCACACCCTCGCCTGGGCACAATCAGCCGGCCGCATCCGACCAGCCCGCATCCGTCCAGCCCGCATCCGTCCAGCCCGCGGCGGCTCCCCGCCGGGAAGCCGCCGGGCGAGCGCGGGACGGCCACGGACCGCGACGGTTGCTGAGGTCGCGGGCCGCCCAGGCCGTGGCGGCCCTCGCCATCACGGCCGGCGCGGCGGTAGTCACCTACGCGGTATCCGGTAACGGGCACGCCACCAGCCCGGCGGCCGCCGGTTCCTGGCAGTGCGGGCCGTTCATGCACGTCACCTTGCAGGGCGGCAGTGCGGTCGACCAGAACCTGCAGGCGTGCATCGTGTCCGACCACGGTCACCTCGACATCAAGGGAGTCCTGCAGGGTTCCGTCGACGTGTGGAAGGAGCAAATCACCCTGGTCCTCAAGCATCCCAGGCAACCGACCTACGAAAAACTCGTCTCACCGGTATGTACCACGTCGACCTGCACCTACCAGGTCCCGGTGAATCCCGGTCACGGATCGTGGTGGGTCATTCCGCAGTGGCGGGCCAATGGCGGCTACCAGTCCACCGGCCAGCCGTCGCCGACCGTCAGGTATTAGCGGGTTCGGGTAAAGCGCACGCTGGTCGGTGGCCTGCCCGGCCGGGTACGAGGGACATCGGGCGGTGCGGCCGGCAAGGCGTAAAGTTTTCGCAGCGTGTAGGAAAAGCGTCTCTCACGCACGTTTTTCCTACACGCTAAAAAGTCTTCTCCCTGGTCCGGGCGCTAGACCGCGGGCACGGCGCCTGGGAGTCAACCGCCAGTCCATCATCAAGGTCTGGATCGCCGAACGCCTGGAGCGGAACACCTCGCCCGCGTAACAGCGCGGAATGACTGCGGCGCCGCCCTGCGGTCAGCGGCTGGCGGGAGGCTACTCAAGGGCGGCGTTGAGGTTGCCGATCACGGCCACCGCGAACCGCCGCCGGGGGCCCCTCGCGCGGAAACGCGGCGAGGGGCCCGCGGACTGGCCGGCACCGTAATGCGGGGCGCTTGACCTGGGAGAGTCAGCCGCTACCGTTCGGAATAGATACCGGCGGCAACCACGGCGGACAGGCGGCGGCGCGCTTACGCTGGGGAACCGGTGCCCGCGGCTGGCGTGAGCTCCGGTTCGCCGGCGACCGGCGTCTCCTGGCGGCTGAACGCCGGGAGCAGGCGGGCCAGGATCAGGGCGCCGCCGATGCAGGCCAGGCCCCCCGAGACCACGGACGCGGTGGCGCCGAAGGCGGAGGTGACCGTGCCGGACTCGGCGTCGCCGATCCGCGGTCCGGCCGTGACCACCGCCATCTGCAGGCCCACCGGCCCCGGCTCGGTGTCTGCTTCCGTCCGCTGGTCCTCGGATGCCGGCGGGGTCGCCCTCGGGCTGGGCACCGAGGCCGAGGTCCGGGCGGCCTACGAGAAGGTCCGCGCCGCGGGCGACGCCGTCCCGGGGCAACGATCGACGGGGTGCTCGTCACGCCGATGGGCGCCGACGGCACCGAGCTGCTAGTGGGCGTGACCGTGGACGCCACCTTCGGCCCGGTGCTCGCCATCGGACTCGGCGGTGTCTGGGTCGAGATCATGGGCGACACCAGCCTGCGTGTCCTCCCAGTGGACACCGCCGAGGTCAAGCGGATGCTCGGCGAGCTGCGGGGCCTGCCGCTGCTGCAGGGCGCGCGCGGCACCCGCGCCGCCGACCTGGACGCGCTCGCCGACGTGATCGCCGGGATAAGCCGGGTGGCACTCTCGCTCGCCAAACGGCGGCCCCCGAAGCGCGCGGCCGATCCGCCACCGTGCCCCCGCTCCTCTGCGGCGCGGGCCGGTGGTACCGGTCCCTGGGTCCGTGCGGGTCACCGGTAGCCAGGGTCCAGAAATAGAAGTGCTCCCGCACTTCTTCAGCTCATTCGCACATATATGCGGTAGCGTATTAATGTCCGTCCAGTTCCACCTGGAACCAGACGGACTGCACCTTTCGGAGTAATTTGCCGTGGGAACCTGCCGCATAATGCCAAGATTTGTCGTGACTGGCATCGGGTGGACGGAGGTTCGGGGTGGCTCTGGAATCCCTTCGGGACGGCGATCCTTCGCGGATCGGGCGGTTTCGCCTGACCGCGCGGCTAGGCGCCGGCGGCATGGGGGTCGTGTACCTCGGCGAGGCCAGGGACTGCGGCCAGGTCGCGGTCAAGGTGGTGCGCCCGGAAGTCGGCGACGACCAGGAGTTCCGTGCCCGGTTCCGGCGCGAGGTCGCCCTGCTCGCCCGGGTCCAGGGGTTGTGCACGGTCCGCGTCATCGACGCGGACACCGAGTCGGTGAGCCCGTTCCTGGTGACCGAGTACGCCAGCGGCCCGTCGCTCTCCGAGCACATTAAGAGCAGCGGGCCGCTCGGCCCGGACATGCTGTACGGCCTCGCGACCGGCCTGGCCGAGGCCCTGACGGCGATTCACGCCGTGGGCGTGGTCCACCGTGACCTAAAGCCCGGCAACGTGCTCCTGACCCAGGAGGGGCCGAAGGTCATCGACTTCGGCATCGCGCAGGCCCTGGACGGTACCGTCATGACGCGGACAGGGACGACGATGGGGTCGCCCGGCTTCATGGCCCCCGAGCAGGTCATCGGCACACCGGGCCAGCCGACCGACGTCTTCACCTGGGGCCTGACGGTGGCGTACGCGGCCAGCGGCACCCAGCCGTTCGGCACCGGGCCGGTGGAGGTGCTCATGTACCGGGTAGTGCACGAAGACCCGGACATCACCGCTGTTCCCGCAGGCCTGCGGCCGCTGGTCGCGGCCGCGCTGTCCAAGGATCCGAGCGCCCGCCCGGCCGCCCGCGATCTCCTGTCGTGGCTGACGGCCGACGTGACCCGGGCGGACACCCACGAGCTGGCCGGAGACCAGGACCCGCTCCCCACGCAGGCAGTCCTTTCGCGCACCTGGCAGCCGCCTGCGGCCCCCATGACGGCACCGCCGACTGCCCGCCGGTCGCGGCGCCGCCCGGTGGCCAGGCGAGCGCGCAGGGTCGCGCTCGCCGCCGTGGCCGTCGCCGTCGCCGCAACGGCCTACGGGATCGTCCAGAGCGGACATTCCTCCGGCGCGACCGGCCACGCCGCCAACTTGACCGGGCACGCCGCGAGCGCGCTGCCAACGGTCACCTTTGGCCGCTACACCGGACGAGAGCCATCCGCGATCGTCCTGAGTCCCATCGACAGCAACAGCGCCGTCCAGGACATCCACTGGACCTCGTGGACGGCCACCGGCGCCTCCGGAGAGGGCACCTGGAACACGGTCCCGGCCCAGGTCACGCTGTCCGCCCCGGTGAACGGCCGGTTCACCCGCGTCGGCGAGACGAGGAACGGGACGCTCATCGTCCAGGGGTCCTCAGACAACGACTGGCCGATCGGCGCCTCCCCGGCCAAGACATCCCCCGCCACGACATCCTGCACCGACCCGACAGCCGCGGTACTGCTCGCCGCTTGGCGGGCGGCGCCGACGAGCGTCAAGCAGGGCTGGGGGCCGACCTCCGAGTCCGCGGTGACCAGCTTCGCCGAGATCCAGTGCTGGAAGGACTGGGTGGTCGCGGAGCCGATCGGGAACGGCAACGGCACTTTCGTCTTCTCTCGAGCCGGCGGACTGCACCTGGTGCCGGAGCCCGACCTGCAGCAGTTTGACGATGCCGTCTGCGGCGACCGGACCGCCCCCAAGGCCTGGAAAACGGGCACCGGGTCGGCGGTCTGCTAGAGGCTGGCCCGGGCGCGCGCCGACCACGTCCTCGGCCCGGTCGGCCGCAAGCCGCGGTGCGGCGTCCTGCCCGTCGGCGTGGGACTGACCGTGTACCGGGTAGTGCAGGAAAGCCTGACCAACGCCGTCAAGTACGGTACCGGGCAGGCGACCACGGTCCGGGTCGGCCACCGGGGACGTCACGTCGAGGTTGAGGTGATCAACAACGCCGCTCCGGTACCGCTTCCGGCAGGCGCGAAACGCGAGTTGTCCGGGGGCGCGGCCTGAGCGGATTGCGTGAGCGGGTCGGAATGCTCGGGGGTGAACTGATGGCAGGCGAGCAGAGGGCGGCCGGTTCCGGGTACGTGCGGTGATCCCCTCGCTTGAGGCACCTGTCCTGGACGTCCCGGAACCAGGTACCGCGCGGCATGACACTGCCGGATACGCGTGCCTGGCGGCGGCAGCGCCCGGCGGGTCTAAAGCTCCTGCCCTGTCGTCTGTTTAGCGGCGACGAGTCCCAAGAACTGCTCTCCCGGTGTCCCAGGCCAAGCAGCTCGCCCTGGATCCTGCGGTAGCCCCAGCGGGGGTTCTGCCGCGCCAGTTGCTCCACGAGTGCGCGCACCTCCGCGGGGACCGGGCGGCCGTCCCGGCGTGCTGGGGTAGGTCCATTTCCTCTTTACGAGGCGCCGGTGCCAGGCCAGCAGGGTGCCCGGTGTCACGATCCGGTCCAGCCGCAGGCGACCGGGCAGCACCGTGGCCAGGGCGGCGAGCACGGCCCGGTCAGCCCAGTCCGGCCTCGGTCGGGCGACCTGCCGCCGCAGCACCGCGACCTCATGCCGCAGCACGAGGATCTCCGCGTCCTTGACAGCGTCACTGCACGCCAGCAGCGTCAGCCAGCCGAGCACCCGGACCATGAACAGGTAAATGAGGCGGATCAGCACGAGCGCTGAGCGTAGAGCAGCAGGTCAGGCCCTGCGCAGAGTTTTGGCACAACACAGGTCCCGCGCCGGGCGACGGCCCGGCGTTATGCTATCGCTAGCAGCCTGAGCCAGTCGCCTGCCAGTGGCCTACGCCACCGCGATGTCGCTCCGTCAGCACATACGCGCGTCGATCGGCGTGGCGCCGCTGGCATGCCACCGCACCTTCCAGTTGGTGGTCGGCTGACCGGAAGCTGAAGCGGCGGACCCGGGCCCGCCTCGGCCTTCGCACTGGTCACAGGCTGCCGGTGGCGCGCTCCTGGGAAATGTACTCGGCGGTCCGGGCGGTCAGCGCCATGATGGTGAGGGTCGGCCCCACGTTCCCGCTCGACACCGAGCGGACGCAGGGAAATGCACGCTCAGCTCCACCGCGAACGTCAAGCCGCGCACGGGCCGCCTCCGCCGACCTGGTCCGTGGCTCGTCCGTGGTCGCGGCCCCCGTCCGTGGCCGTCCGTGCAAAGCCGACGGTCCTCCGCACCGCTCCCTGGCCTCGATTTTGGTCCGCTATGCGTCCGTGGACCCGCAAGACAACGCCCTACAGCGCTACAAGGTGACACACGACGGGACAGAGAAGAAACGCCCCGCTAGCACGAGAATTCGCAGCTAGCGGGGCATATCCGCAGGTGGTGGCAGGTGTTGGGTTCGAACCATCGTAGGCTGAGCCGACGGTTTCACGCCCTATCCTCCTGTTCAAGTCTTATGCCGCTTCAGGATGCCTGCGGCGAGCGTGAGGAGGCTGCGCGCGCCGAGGTTGTCGTAGCTGATGACGTGCGCGACGACGTCCCGCACCCGTCAGCCGTCGGCGCCTGCCATTGCTGCGGCGACAGCGTCGCGAGAAACGCCGCGAAATCCGCTCGTTCATCCCGTGCCAGGTGCCGGGCGTTCATACCGGGCAGCCTAGCGAGCCGCGCCATCACGCTCACGCCGCGGCTGGCGCCGTATCGCCCGGGACGGACCCGCGCCGGCGCGGTCGCTAAGCCGGCAGGAGATTCGCCTCGGTCGGCGTAACGGCGTGCCGATCCCAGACGCTGACCGGCATGCCTGTCCGCAGAGGACCTGCCGTCATCGGTTGCCGCCGTGGCGTGCCCGGGTGCGGGTGCGGAGGATGAATATGACGAGGCCGGCCGCGACGAAGCCGGCTGCCCAGGCCAGGCCGAGGGCGAGATGGCCCCACAGGTCGGCGTGGCCAAGTGATCGCCCGACCGCGAACTGCATGGGGCCGAAGGACGGGAACCATTCCAGGATCGGCTTGTTGGCCAGCGGGTTGCCGAGCGGGTTCTGCAGGAACGTGTCGATCAGGCTGGCCATGATGATCAGGAAGAATCCCTCCAGGTCGCCCCGGACCAGCACGCCGAGTAGCAGGCCGAGGGCGCCGTAGGCCAGGGAAATGACGGCGAACGCGGCGAGGATGGCGAGCCATCCGGCCGGGCTGGGCCGCCAGAAGCCGAGCAGCACGGCGTCGGCGTAGGCGGCCGTCGCGGCGGCGGTGACGACGATGGCGGCGGTTTTCGCCACGATGAGGGTGGCCTGCCGGTAGCCGGCGAAGAGCAGCCGCCGGTCGAAGGTGAGGCTGGTATGCACGGCGTGGAAGACCGCGAACCCGACGATCATGGTGAGGGCGTTCAGCCCGGCGGTGATCAGGGTGAGGTGCCCGCCGTTGACGGTGAGCATCCGGCCGGTCGCGAACAGCCGGAAGGTCAGCGGCCGGTTCCCGGTCATGGCGGTCAGCAGCAGGTACCAGACCGGCACGAACGCCACCAGCAAGGTGGCGGCCAGCCGGTTGCGGGCCTGGCTGCGGATGGCGAACGCGATTGCCGCCGGCGCCTGCCGCTCGGCCACCGCGGTCGCTCCGGGCGGTTCAGCGGGCATGATCGTCCTCCCTGGCGGGTGCGTGCAGGTGCAGGCGGCCGTCGGCGAGGTCGCCGATCAGGTCGAAGCGTTCCTGCTCGAAGACGAGATGGGTGATGATCACGATGGCGGTGCCGCGGGACCGCAGGTCATCCACCAGGTCCCAGAACCGCAGGTAGGTCTCCCAGTCGAAGCCCTGGTACGGCTCGTCCAGCAGCAGTACCCCGGGGTCGTGCATCAGGGCCAGGGTGAGGTTCAGCTTCTGCCGGGTGCCGCCGGACAGCGTCCCGGCCGTCTGGCCGCGGTAGCGCTCATAGCCGAGCCCCGCCACCAGTTCGCCGGCCCGGTGCAGGCCGGGCAGCCGGTAGGCGGCGGCGAAGTAGCGCAGGTGCTGCTCGACGGTGAGGGTATCGTTCAGCACCGGCTCCTGCGGGCAGTAGCCGATCCTGCCCTGGACCCGGATCTGGCCGCGGTCGACCGGCAGCATCCCGGCCAGGGCCTTGAGCAGGGTGGACTTCCCGGCGCCGTTCTCCCCGACCACGGCGACGAGCTGACCCGCGGTAACCGTGAGGTCCACGCCGCGCAGGACTGGGTGGCGGCGGTAGGCCTGGTGCACGTCGCGTGCCTCGAGCACCGGCCCGGCCGGGCCGGTCACCGCGCGCCGCCTTCGCGCCCGGCGCCCGGCCCTGCCGGCGGGCCGCCGCCGATCCCGCCGGAGTAGATGGCGAGCACCTCACCGGCCCAGCGCCGCATCCCCTCGCCGGACACCGGGTCGAAGCCGAGCGCGTCGGCGAGGTGGCCGCGGAGCAGGAACACGGCCAGGTCGTTGGCCAGCAGGAATGCCGTCCGCACGTCCGGGTCGGCGCCCGGGGATGCGAGCCCGGCCCGCGTCATCTCGGCCATCACCGCTTTGCTCGCCTCGAACAGCGCCCGAAACACGCGGTGCCCCGCCTCGGCGTCGCTGAGCAGCAGCAGGCGCAGGTACGCCGGCCCCGGCGAGCCGGGCGGCAGGTGGGCGAGGACCGCATCGACCAGCGAGCCGGTCGCAGCCGGATCGTACAGGTCCGGTCCCCTGGCCAGCTCACCGAGCATCGCCTCGAACGCGTTTACGACATGCTGGTCAACCACCTCACGCAGTCCTTCCTTCGAGCCGAAATGATGAACGACCAGGGCCGGGGAAGCACCCGCCGCGGCCGCGACCTGCCGCAGGCTCACC
The DNA here is from genome assembly GCA_963767685.1 of uncultured Actinomycetota bacterium. Classification (GTDB taxonomy): domain Bacteria; phylum Actinomycetota; class Actinomycetes; order Streptosporangiales; family Streptosporangiaceae; genus Trebonia. Next base: position 1,017,299 of record CAVYEZ010000018.1, on the reverse strand, counting down.
GCGTCCGGCCCGTGTTCGGCGAACAGCCGCAGCGCCTCGTCCCGGATCACCGCCCGCATGGTCCGGTCCTCCTCGCTTGAACGCATGTACAGTATGCTAAACGAATGTTCATCCTCGGGCAAGCGGAGCCGCCAGGCACGGTGTCCTCAGTTACGGCAGCTGTAGTTCGTGACCGTGGGATTGGCACAGGTCAGATGGGCGACCGCGTACATGCTGCGCTCGTCTCTTATCGGCAGCCCGGGCATATGCGCTTGTGCGATGCCCCCGGGGGCAGCACAGACTCAGGCTTATGAGCGACGGTCTGCGGCTGGTGGTAGTCGCCCATCCCCGCAACGGCAGCAACTGGAAAGGACGATGATGCCGGTGATTCTCGCGCCGGGGTAGGTGACCTTGGTCTCCAGCTCGTCGTTGTCCACTCGGTGATGTCGGCGGTCTTGCCGGCCAGGGCCTGCGCGTCGGCCATGGTGAAGTGGTTCAGCTTGTACTCGGTCATGGGAGTGTGCTCCTTCTGCCTAGTTTTCCCGATGAGGGCCGGGGCTGTCTGGGCGTTTGCCCGCCCGGGGTTCATGCCTCGCCGCGCTGGCTGCTCGTGCCGGGGTGGTGGGCGGCGCGTTCGCGGGCGATGCGTTCGGCCTCGGTGAAGAGGGCTTCGGCGGCGACGGTGAAGAAGTCGTCCTCGACCGCGGCCAGCACGGGGCCGGCGGCCAGGTGGGCGCCGAAGCAGCGGGCCAGGTCGAGGGTGCCAGCTAGGGCGGGCGCGCCGAGCAGGTGACTGGTGACGGGGTGCCGGGCGGTGATGTCGCGGCAGTCGCCGGGCGTGGCGCGGGCGAGGGCGCGCCGCGCGGCGTCCTGCCCCCGGGCGCGGCCGGCCGCCGCCGCGCGGCTGAGGACGGACTGGCCGCTGGCGGGGCCGGCGCAGGCGGCGAGCTGGCTGGCCAGGATCAGCGCCTCTGCGAACAGGGCGGTGCGGCCTGGGGTTTCGAAGGTGCGTGCTTCCCAGGAGATCTCCGGGGGCAGGTCCGGCTGGCCGCCGAGGGCGGGCCTGACGGTGACGTCGTAGCCGTGGCGCGGGTTGCCGCGCGGGTCGCCTCCGGGCGGGGCGGGGTCGGTCACGGTGACGGTGACCGGGCCGCCGTCGCGGAGCCGGGCGGTGGCTTCGGGCACGGTGAGGTCGTCGCCGTAGTGGTGGATGTCGCGGATCACGATCGCGGGGCGGCCGGCGTTCACGGGATTCTCCTTTTCGTTCCGGCGCCGGGAGGGGCGGCTGCGCCCCTCCCGGGGCGGGGCTTAGGCGTTGAGGGCGCGAGTGGCGGCGCGGGCGATGGCGTCGATGGTGTCGGCGGGGTCCTCGATGTCGATGACCTGGCAGTCGGTCCACTCGTGGTCGGGGCGGAAGCCGTCCTTGGGGCGGAGGATGAGGATTCCGCAGCCGGCCCGGTGAAGGCGGGTGATGCGCCGCTGGCCGCCTTCGATTTCCTCGTCGGTGTAGGCGGTGTCGGAGACGATGACCAGCAGGCGGGCGGTGCCGGGGCGAGAGAGGCCGAGTTCGCCGTCGAGGGCGTCGACCGCGCGGCAGAACCTCTCGGTGCCGTCGCTGGCGGTGAAGTCGGTGACCCGGGCGGGTACCTGGCCGGGCCAGGTCAGGGCGTGGACCTTCTCGCCGTACAAGACGGTGGCGGTGACGGCGGAGGGGAGGTTGCCGGCGGCGCGGGCAAGGATCCAGGCGGCGGAGGCAACCGGGGCGGCGAAGGCGCTCATGGTGCCGGAGATGTCGCAGGCGATGCCGACTCGCAGCGGCGGGGCGGGGACCCGGCGGCTGCGGGTGCTGGTGAAGGGCTCGGCGGTGGGGACCGCGCCGGCGGCGCGCTGCGCCTGGGAGGCCAGCGCCTTGCCCATGCGGAGCCGGCCGGGCGGGACCTTCGAGGTGGTGGTGACCTTGTCGCGCCCGCCGGCGGTGGACTCGCGCAGGGCGCGGGCGAGGCGGCGGGCGGCGGCGGCCTCGTCGTCGCGGGGGTCGCGGGTGCCGGTGACCGCCGGGGGCGGGACCTTGGTGCCGAAGGTGTCGCGGGCTGCCTCGTCGGCGGTGGACCTGGCCTGCTTCTCCTCCTCGCGCTTCTGGAGGGTGCCGGGCGGGAAGGGGGGGCGGCGGCGGCTCGAAGTCGGCCTTGACGGCGGCCTCGATCTCCTTGATGGCCGCGACGATGGCGTCGAGCAGGTCCGAAAGGCTGATCTCGGCGGGGGCGGGCGGGGCGGCGTCGGGGTCGATGCCGAGGATGCGGCACCAGCGGCGGGCGAGGGTGAGCCCGCCGTCCAGCACCAGGCCGATCATCAGGACCAGGGCGGCGGCCATGACGACGACGAACGCGGTGACCTGCCCGCTGTCCCGCCCGGCCCGCCGCAGCCGCCGTGGCCTCCTCACGCGGCACCGTCCGCGGAGGACGGCCGGGCGGGACAGCGCCGAGGGACAGCGCCGGGGCGTCAGGATTCCTGAACCCAAGGGATTCGCCGCGGTAGACGTCGATCGGGGCGGTGAACGCAGCCGTGATCGTCTCGCTGCCGGTGATGTGCAGCAGGCTCAGGTCCGACAGGCGGACCGTGCAGGTCACTGTGACGGTGACCTCGCCGCCGGGGACGAAGTCGCCGGTGTCCGGGGTGATGACGGCGGGGTCGCAGCTGACGGACTGCCCGGCCAGCGCCGCCTGGGCGACCTGGGTGGCCTGGGCGCTGGCGGCCTGGGGGGTGCGGGCCAGCGACGCGGCGCGGGCGGCCTGCTGGGCCGCGCTGTCGACGTCGAGCTTGCCCTGGACCAGCCGGCCGGCGGCGACGGCGAACAGCAACAGGAGGAATAGGAACGGGGTGACCAGCACCAGCTCGGCCGCCGCCGAGCCGCGCTCCCGGGACTGCGGCGAGCGGGCGCGCGGGCGGGCGGGGCGGACCACGGCGCTCACCCTTGCGCGTTTGCGGGGACGAACCGAGCACCTCGGCCACGATGATCGCGATGGCGGCGATGGCCAGCGCGACCAATAGCGCCGTCACAACCACCGTTTCAGTCGTGTACCCGGCGTCATGGGCATGGCGAGCGGCGGCCAGCCGGGCGCGCAGCATCCCGGTGGCGGCTCGCATCAGTTCGGCCAGGGCAGGCATCAGCTTGTCCCCCTTTCGTTTGTCTGAACGGTCGTCAGTTCTCATCGCACCGGAAGCGCCGATGAGTCCTGAGTCTCTGGGCTGTAGGAGTTCCGGTGACCTGAAGGAATTGCCGACGTGTCGTCGGGATTCCTGAAGCTTCGTCGGTATCTTTGCTGCGCTCTCCTGATGAACTGGCGTTGCGGTGACGCTGGCGGTCGTGCGGTCGCTGGGCGATTCGCCCCGGCGGCTGCGGTCGCCGCAGGAGCTGGAGGACTTCGGGCAGGAGCTGGTCGACCAGTACGCGCTGGCCATGTCAGGATCCGGGGTGACCGACGGGCACGTGGCAGCGGACCGGTCGGCTGTGTTCGAGTTCACCGGCTACCTCGGCCGCCCGCTGTGGACGGCCGGGGGCCAGTAGGGCTACCCCGTCACGCGCAGTCCCCGGCACTGGCAGACTGTCCTCGTGAATGCGGAGGAACGGCTCTTCACCGCCCGTCGGCCAGGCCAGGACCCGGTTCGCATCCAGGTCAGCATCTCCGGCTCCAGCCTGCCCGGCCGCGACATCGGCCCCGGCGGCAATTTTCCCGGCGCGCGCAACATCCACGTCGGCGTTCAGCGGGCGTACCGGAAAGACCGGCCCGTCGAACTGCTCGGCCTGACGCCAGGCGACGCGCCATCCGCCCACTGGGACTTCGAGGCCACGGCCACCCCTGCCGGAGCCGGCTTCGACATCAAGGGCACGTATATCCAGGGCCGTCCCGGCGCCCGGTTCATCTACCTGGCCTGGGGCGCCATCGACGACGCCGCGTTCAACATGTTCCGCCGGGCGAAGCTCCAGCTCGACGCCATCGACCCCGCCACCCTCGATGCCGCCCGCCGGCACGGATCGCTCATCGCGCACCTGGAACTCACCGACGCCAAAGGCCACCCGCTGAGCGCCTCCGTCCGGCCACCCCTCATCCGCTGGTCGACAGCACCCGCCGGCTGATCCGCAGCACTCGCCCCCAGGCTCCCCCGCCGCTTCCGCGAGGAAGCCAGCGCCGACCGAAGATCGCACGGCCCCGGGACCGTCAGTTCCAGAACCCAGGCACCCGAACACCTCGATCGGGACCCCGTATCCTTGGGTTCCCGGCCGATGGCGCTTCGGAATTCGCGAACTCACGGGAGACCTAAATACCGTTGATGACGTGGACGATCGCCTGTGGGGTTTCAGAACTCGGCCACTAGGCCTGACCTGCACTTTTAGGCGTGTACGGCTCCAAAATGCCGTGACATCGCCTGACCTGCGCTTTTCGAGGAGCGGTTCACGCGGCCCAGTGGTACTCGTTGATCACGCCGCCGAGCACCTTGCGGCGCTGCACCCGCCCCCGAGCGGCACGATGACCGACTCGTCATCGTCGGGTGGCCGCTGGTTCCGGCCGCAGGATCTCCAATCGCGCCGTTCGAACTGGCCCTTGCAGCAGCACATGACGAGCGGCTGCGAAGCCGACTGCTCGCCTATTTACACCTCAGCGTGTCGGTTACACAGCACCGGGGGGACTATCTCACGAGGCAGAGCTTGTAGCTCTCGTGGCCTCCGCTCCCGAAGGACCTTCCCAGAAAGATCCCCGGCTAGGCGCCGGCTTCCCGCGCAGCCCCGAGCCATCCGGTCCGGATCCAAACGATAGGTCTAGCCCAATTACTAGATTGGACTAGACCTATAGCCCGCAGGTATCAGCACGGATTCAGCACGGTTGTCCGGCGGCTCGTCGCGGCGGCGTCCGGCGGGGCGCGCGTCGTCGAGGATGGCCCGTGCTGTGACCATGACCGCTAGATGGCGGAATTGGAACGCTAGTTGGCGGACAGGGTTCCGCTGGTCGCGCCGCCCGGCTATGCCTGAGCGCGGTACCTGGAACTTTTGTATCGTTGTTGGCACCATCACCGCCCGAACGTGTTGCCCAGTGCTTCGGCGATGCGCCAGTGCAGGTCAGTGCAGTTCTAGCGAGCGATGGCGGGTGCCAGAATGGACGACCGACCCGTCCTCGGTACCAAGTAGCGCGACCAACTGGTGCCAGCATGCGTGCCCAGCAGGGCCCGCTGCCCCAGGTCGCAGTGCTGACCCGGTCCTAACTATCGCGCCCAGGCATACCGGCCCTGGCGTTTCCTCGCCCGCCCAGACCACCGGGTCGCGCTTGACCTTGCCCTTGGCGGCAAGCTTGCACGATGGCCTGCATGAGCGCCGAGACCGCATCTCATCAGCCTGGCAGGGTAATTGTGGTGACCGGGGCAGGCACCGGGATCGGGCGGGCCGCAGCCCGGGCCTTTGCCGCCGAGGGCGCCAGCGTGCTGGCCATCGGCCGACGGCCCGGACCGCTCAGGGAGACCGCGGCCGGACACGAGCGGATCACCCCGCTGACCGCCGACGTCACCGCCGCGGGAGAGCCCGAGCGCATCGCCCGCACCGCCCGCGACCTGCACGGACGGCTGGACGTACTGGTCAGCAACGCCGGCATCGTCCGCAGCGGCACCCTCGGCAATCTGACCCGCGACGCGATCGCCGCGCAGGTCGCCACCAACCTCACCGCGCCGGCGCTGATGGCCCAGGCGGCCCTGCCGCTGCTGGCGGAAGCCGGCGGCGTGATCGTCAACGTGAGCACCTCGGTAGGTCAGCGAGCCTGGCCCGGCAGCTCTGTCTACGCGGCGACCAAGACCGCGCTGGAGACGCTCACCCGCAGCTGGGCCGTCGAGCTCGCGCCCCGCGGCGTCCGCGTGGTGGCCATCGCCCCCGGCGCCATCGACACCCCGATCGGCGAGCACCAGGGCCTGACACCGCAGCAGAGGGCCGCAGTACGGGAATGGCAGCTTGCCCGCACCCCGCTAGGCCGGACCGGCACGCCCGAGGAAGTAGCCTGGGCCATCACGATGCTCGCATCGCCGTCCGCCTCGTTCATCACCGGAGCGGTGCTCCCGGTCGACGGCGGCGCGGTCGTGGCGTGACGGCAACGGCCGGAGGGAGAGCCGGTGAGGATCGGAGAGCTGGCCGGGACAACCGGGACGACTCCCCGCGCGCTGCGGCACTACGAGCAAGCCGGCCTGATCACCTCTCAACGGGCACCCAACGGCTACCGCACCTACGATGAGCACGCGGCAGTCCGGGTCCGCAACATCCGCTACCTGCTGGCCGCAGGGCTCACCCTCGATGACGTGCGGGCATTCCTGCCCTGCCTGGACGGCGACGTGGCTTCCGCACCCCCCTCAGACAAAGGACGGCAGGTCGCGCTCGACCGGCTCGCCGTCCTCAACGAGCGCATCACCGCCCAGACCAAGGTAAGAGACCGGCTAGAAGCCGCCCTCAACCACACCGCGGCGGCGGCAGCCAGGTAACGCGCCCGTCCGCCAACTACCGTTCCAATTCCGCCAACTAGCGGTCATGGTCGGAGGTATTCCCGTAGGTGTGTAAATGGTTTTAGTGGGGCAGATGAAAAGGCGGCAGATAGACTGCCGCTGCGGGGGGAGATGAATTTATATGTCTGCTTCACAGGAAATGATGCGAATGTCGGGCGCGGTTCGGGCTAAGCCGGGAACTGCGGTCAACGGGGACATATCTCATCAGGGCGGCCAGAATCCGCCTGGCCAGGCAGGAGTGCGGGACCTGCTCGGCGACGAGCTGCTGGACGCTCTTTTGGAGCGGTCGAGAGACGCTGACGGCGGCCTGCGGCTTACCGGTGAGGGGTCCATGCTCGGGGACCTGATCAAAGCTGTCCTCGAGCGTGCCTTGGAAGGCGAGCTTTCCGCGCACCTGGGTTACGGTAAACACAATCCGGCGGGAAAGAACAGCGGTAATTCCCGCAATGGCACTGCCGGGAAAACTGTGCAGACCGGTATCGGCCCTGTGCGCCTTTCCGTCCCGCGGGACAGGGCCGGGACTTTCGAGCCGGTACTGGTGCCGAAACGGGCCGGCCGGATCGCCGGCGGCCTGGACGACATGATCATCAGCCTGCACGCGCACGGCATGACGGTGCGCGACATCCTGCACCACCTGAACCAGGTATACGGCACCGAGCTGTCCCCGGAGCAGGTCAGCGCGATCACCGACGGGGTGCTGGAGGAGGTCCGGGCCTGGCAGAACCGGGTGCTGGACCCGGTGTGGCCGGCGGTGCTCCTGGACGCGCTCATGGTCAAGGTCCGCGACAACCACGTCGTGACGTCCAAGCCCGCCTACATCGGGCTCGGGGTCGACGCCGACGGGGAAAAGCACGTGCTGGGCATCTGGATCGCCAAGACGCCGCTGGAGGATTCCACCGCCGGGGAATCGGCGCGGTTCTGGGCCAGCGTGATGGCCGACCTGCGCAACCGCGGGGTCCGCGACATCCTCATCGCCCGCTGCGACGGGCTGGCGGGATTCGAGGACGCCATCCATTCCGCTTTCCCGGCCGCGACGGTGCAGACATGCGTTGTCCATCTCATTCGCAATGCGCTCCGCCCGGTTGCCCGCAAAGACCGGGACCAGGTAGCGAAAGAGCTCCGGAAAATCTATTCCGCACCGAATGCGGATGCCGCATTCGAGGCGCTGGCCGAGTTTAGCGCCGGCCCTCTCGGGAATAAATATCCCAGGTCCGTGAAAGTGCAGGAGAGCGCGTGGGACAGGTTCATCCCGTTCTTCGCCTTCACCCCGGGCGTGCGGAAGCTGCTGTACACGACCAACAGCATCGAGAGCCTGAATTACCAGCTCCGGAAGGTAACGAAGAACCGCGGCCACTTCCCCGGCCATGACGCTGTCGTCAAGCTGCTGTGGCTGGCCATCATCAACATCGAGGACAAGCGCGCCCGCGAGCGGGCCCGGCGCCGGGAGGAAACCGGCAAACGCCACGACCAGCCCGCACGCCTCATCGAAGGACAACGCGTCATGGGATGGTGCGAAGCACTCAACGAGCTAGATACCGCCTATCCCGGGCGCATCAAGTAACCAGGACAACAGGCACCCCATCAAGATCAACTTACACACCTGAAAAACAGGCTCTCATGGTCACACGTGCGCGGTCCATGGAGGCGGGCACGAGGTGTAACGGCACAGTCCGGTATTAGAACTGTCGGAATAGCCAGTCTTGGAGTGCCGAGGTGTCCGCGGGCGTCGTGGACTTGTGCTGGCCGTTATCGCTGGTTCCGGCGGCTGATGTCGGCGGCGTAGGCCATCCAGTCGCCTGCCGATATGCGCTGCCAGGTGGTGGCAACGTCTATGTGGATGCCGAGCATCCGGGCGAGCAGTGCGGCGGGAAGTTCAGAAGCCAGTTGGAACTGCGCTGTCGAGCGTTGTGTATGCCGAAAATCTCATCCGGGCAGGTCAAGCAGCGCGCTCGTATTCGTTGAGGATTCCGCTCAGGCGTTGATGTCTTCGCACGTCCAGGCGAGCGATTCGGTCAGGATCGCTGATCGGCGGAGGCAGTGGATGGAGCGGGCGGGCGTTCGAGATGCCTTGATGAGGCCGGTGCTCGTTGAAGAAGGCTTCGAACTCGCGCAGCGCACGGAGTAGGTGGCCTTGGTTCCAGATCAACGTCCGGTCGAGCAGTTCACGGCGGCAGGTCTGCACCCACCGTTCCGTGATCGAATTCATTCTCGGCATTTGGACTCCGGTCAGCACGACCTCGATGCCCGCGTCGGCCAAGATGGCGTCGAAGAGTACGGGGAACTTGCCGTCTCGGTCGCGGATCAGGAACCGTGCCCGGCATCCGGCGTCTTCCAGGTCCATCACCGGGTTCCTGACGGCCTGCGCCACCCAGGACGCGGTCGGGTACGCGGTCGCGCCCAAGATGCGGATCCTGCGGGTGCGGTGCTCGATCACCGCCAGCACGTACATGCGCGCCCCGGACAGGGTGACGGTCTCAAGGAAGTCGCACGCCAGCAAGGCGTCGGCCTGGGAACGCAGGAAGGCGGCCCACGTGGTGCAGGCTCGTTCGGGTGCCGGGTCGATCCCGGCGTCCTTGAGGATCTCCCACACGGTCGACGCGGCGACATTCACCCCCAGCACCAGCAGTTCACCGTGCACGCGCCGGTAACCCCAACCCGGGTTCTCCCGGACCATGCGAAGCACCAGGACACGGATGGAACGCACGGTCGGCGGACGGCCCGGCCGCTTCGGCCCGGACCGGGCAGCGTGCCGGCCAGCGATCAGGTCACGGTGCCAGCGCAGCACCGTGTCCGGGCGTACCAGCAGCCGCAGCCGATGCAGCACCTCCGGCCCCGGGCGGTGTAGCAGCGCCGCCAGGATCGCTCGGTCTGGTGCGGTGAACCGCATCTTCTTACCGCCCAGCTGGCGTTCCAGCACGGCGATCTGATGACGTAGCGCCAGGATCTCGATGTCCTTGTCCCGATCGCCCACCGGAAGAAGACGCAGCACCGCAAACGTGTTTACCACCGTCAAGTACGCCAGTCGCAACAACACAGCCGACCATCATGCCGCAGCGACCACCTGCCACGCGGCCGTTCCGGAGCGATCACCCACTACCACCACGCCCGGAACCCAACGATCAACCTCCACCCGCCTGAACTGCAAGGATGAGATTTTCGGCAAGCACAAGGTCGGGATCGTAGCGGCGCAGGCCCGCGATCCTCGGGTTGAGGTAGTCGCCCATCCGCAGCGGCACCACATGCATCCGGGGCACGATCCGGGCGAGCGCACGCTGGGCGTCCGCGAGCGCGACACCCGTGTCCCTGGCGACCCGGGCCAGCGCCCTGGGCAGTTCGGCTTCCACGTCCTCGCCGATGAACACGTTGGACCGTCCTGTGCCGGCGAGCGACACCAGGACAGATGCTGTTCCGCTCCGCGCGACGTGGCACGCCGACGAGGCGATCGCGCACGCGTCGGTCACCGCCACCAGCCCGGCCTGTGGCGATGCCGTCCACGGCTGCCGGCCGGCCTGGGCGTACCACGGCTGCCCGGGAGCCCAGCTGGCGGTGAATGACATTCTTGTAAGTATGCCCTGGCCGGAGGGACACGGCGAGCCGTTAACGTTCCGCACGCCGAGGAGCGTCCCGCCGTGCCCGGCTGCTCGCGGCGGGAGGCACGGGCCGGGCGCTAATCGAGCAGGCCGACGGAAGTGCGGTTGCGGTAGGGGCCGAAGGTATTGATGCGCAGGTCCCGGTGGTCCGGGAGCGCGGCGAGTCGGTCGCGGTCGTCGGGGTGGGCGATGAGGAGGTCGATGTACGGGTCGGCCCATGCCGCGGCGTTGATCCATCCGACCGTGCTGGGGCACAGGTCGAGGTGCTCCTCGAACGCGGGCCGGCCGGGCGGCAGGCCGGGGTCGTCGAGGTAGCCGAGGATCGCGACCCGCAGCCCCATCGGCAGGAGCAGCCCGTGGGTCGGCCAGTTCTCCATGCCGACGTACATCCACCCCCCGGTCGGTGAGCATGAACCTGGGCGCGTCCGCGGGGCTGTGCAGTATGCGCCACCGCCATGCGGGCATCACCGGGCGCTGGTTGCCGAGCGCGAGCACCCGCGCGTACTGCAGGTGGTCGCCGCGCAGCGCGGGCAGTCCCTGCCGCGACTGATGGTCGGCCGCGACGGCCCCGAACGAGGGATGGCGGACCCCGGCGGTCGCCGCGTAGTCGAACAGCAGCTGGTCGTCCCCCGGTTGCAGGCGGCGGGCGGCGAGCCGGCTGGCGAGGTCGCGCAGTGGCCCCAGCCGTGGTTGCCGACTCTGGTCCGCGTCATCGTCAAGCCACGATCACGCAAACAGGGTGAAGCCTGCTCACCCTGGCGACTCCGAGGCTGGAGAACGCGCCCGACCGGGCGCGATGATCTGAAGGAGGAGCACAGTCATGACCCAGCAGCAGATGACAAGCAGCCAGAACGCCGCCCTGCTGGCCCACTGGGCGGATCTGTGGGGCGGGAACATCGCCCTGGCGGACGATCTCGTCCCCGACGACTTCGTGACGCACGTGGCGCCGCTTCCCTGGGCCGCGGACGTTGGCGAGACGGGCGGGCGCGAGGCGCTGAAGCAATGGATCAGCGGCGGCGTTCGCCTGCTGATCCCCGATATGCGTTTCTCCGTGGATGTCGGCCCGATCGCCGATGAGCACTACATGGTGGTCAGGTGGAAGGTGGAAGGGACCTACAACGGCGGTGTTCCCGGCTCGTCCCCGGACGCGGTCGGCCGCACGGTTGCTTTCACTGGCACCGACATCGTCCGGATAGAAGACGGGAAATTCGCCGAGTACTGGCTGAACGCCGACAGCCTGTTTTTCATGCAGCAGATCGGCGTTCGCGAGGTGCCGACGCTGGCGTAACGGGCAAACCCCGCGAGCACCAGCGGCTCTACCCCGGCACGGCGCAGGGCCAGTACACGCTCGGAGCCTGACCTGCCCCGCCAGCGCGAACACCGCTGCATCCGCGACCACGACACCAGCGGCGCCGCGGGCCCGGTCCCCGGCCCCCGCCGCAAAAGGCCGCGCCCATACTGGACAGATGCCGCGTCCCGCCCTGCTGCTCGACGTCGACGGAGTCCTCAACCCCTACGGCACCGTGACATGTCCGGAAGGGTTCACCGAGTACGACCTGTTCCCCGGGGAAGAACCGGTCCGCCTGTGCCCGGTGCACGGGGAATGGATCACCGAGCTCCGGCACGTCTTCGACGTCGCCTGGGCCACAGCCTGGAACGATGACGCCAACCGCCTGCTGGCTCCCCTCCTTGGGATCACGGCACTCCCGGTGGTCACCATGCCCCGCCCCCGATCCGTTATGAATAATGTTTTGATTTTCCAGAACGGTTGCGTGGTCCCCGTCTCAGGCCACTTTCATTCCGGCCGGGCGGTCGCGCGACCAGTTCTGGAGGGGGCGAGCAGCCCGAGGGCACGGGCCAGTTCGACGGTCTCGGCGCGGTGGTGCGTGCCGAACTTGAGGTACAAGTGCCGGACGTGGGTCCTGATGGTATTAGGGGAGACCGTCAGCTCGCGGGCGATCTCCGGTGTGGTCAGGTTGGTGGGCAGGTAGCGCAGCACGCGGACCTCGCTCTCACTCAGCGGCTCAAGCAGGGGCTCCGGCCGCCTCGGTGGGACGATCCCCCGCAAGCCCTCCCTGCTCACGGGGGGATGAGAGTCTCCGGCATTGGGGCTCCCGCCCCCATATCCCCCGGCTGCCCGTCCACGCCCCCCTGGCCCGGCGAGCACGCTGCGGATCTCGGCGACCAGGGCGGGGTGGGCGGTGCCATGCCGGGCCAAGCGGTCGAGCTGGCCCGGCGCGGGATGCAGCAGGAAAGGCAGCAGCAGGCCGTCGGGCTCGGCCAGGTCAAGCGCGTGTTCCAGGGCGCGGTCGGCGGCGCCGGAGTCGCCGAGCGCATCCCGGGCGATCGCCTCCAGCGCGTACGCCTCGGCCAGCTCGTTCTGCCAGGCCACGGGCGCCGAGCCGTCAAGGGCCGGGGCGAGCGCGGCGGTCGCCGCACGCGGGTCGCCAGTGGCCAGCCGCAGCGCCGCCTCGGCGATGCGGATCTCGCCGTGCTCGCGGTCGGTGTCGCTGAGCCCGTCCAGGAACTCCCCGGCTTGCCCGGTCTGGCCGAGCCGCACCAGGGCCAGCAGCAGGAATCCCTGTATCCAGGGAATGAGGTGGTGCGGTGAGGTTCCAGGCCACCGGGCCAGCCGCTCGGAGGCCTGCAATGCGGCCAGCGCCGCAGAGTCGCGATTTTGCAACGTCTCAAGAACCCCGCGGCTCATGCGGATCGCGGCCGCCGTGGCGGGCTCGACCGCTTCTGCCCGCAGGGCGCGTTCGGCATTCTGCAGCCAGCGCTCTGCCTCCTCCAGCCTTCCCTGGTAGGCCAGGGTGACTCCGAGGGAATTACTGACGAGGCCAAAGGCCGGGTCGTCGGTCCAGCCGTGCCGCTCGGCCAGCTCGGCCGCGTCCCGGCCGACCTCGTGGCCCTGCGTGAACGACCGGGTTTGGTTCATGACCGGCGTCAGGTTCGCCAGGCCGGTGAACTCTAGGTAGGGCCGCCCGATCCGGCGGGCAAGCGCGATGCCGGTTTCCAGGTGCCGCGCCGCGTCATCCCATGCGAGAGCCCAGAACTCGGTGCTGCCGAGACTGATCAGAGCCAGCGCACGCAGGTCCGCGCCAAGCCCAGGCTGCGCGGCGTCCGCGACCTCGGTCATGGCCTGCAGTTCCCGCGCGTCGCTGGCGACGGCAGGCAGGTCACCGCGCTGGCGGTCAAGCAGCAGCCGGACCACCCCGAGCAGCAGCCGCTCGTATTCTCCCCGGCCGGCAGGCGCCGATCCTGAGTGCCGCTCGGCCAGGGTCAGGTACCGCTCCGCTGCCTCCAGCGACCCCTGCGCGAGCTCATCGGCCGCGGCCACCACGGCTAGCCGGGCATCGGCCGCAGGCATGTCGGCTGGGAACCCGGCCAGCAGCTCATGAACGGTCGCGGCCTGCCCGTCCAGGTGCAGGGCCGGCCAGTGACCGGCCAGCAGCCGGGCAGCCAGGTCCCAGTCCCTGGCCGCCTGGGCGTGCCGGATCGCCTCCACCGCGAACCCCTCGGCGGCGAGCCAGCCGGCGGCGGCGGCGTGCAGCCCGGTAACCGCGCCCGGCTCGGCGCGGCGTAGTTCCAGCCGCAGCAGCGCGGCGAACATCTGGTGGTAGCGAAACCACGACCGCTCCCCATCCAGCGACACCGTGAACGCGCCTGCCGCCTCCAGGTCCTGCAGCACCCGCTCGCCGCCCTGGTCACCGGTCAGCAGGTCCGCCAGCTCCCCGTTGACCCGCTCGAGGATGGAGGTGCGCAGCAGCAGCCGCCGCACCGCCGCCGGCTGCCGGTCAAGCACCTCGGCCAGCAGGTACTCAGCCACCGTCCGGTCGGTGCCGGAGAACTCCGCCGCGAACCGCTGCGGATCGGAGTGCCCGGCCGCCGCCAGCGCGGCCAGCCGCAGCCCCGCCGCCCAGCCCTCGGTGCGCGCGTGCAGCACGGCCAGGGTCGGCTCGTCCAGCTCCACCCCGGCCGCGGTGAACAACTGCCCGGCCTCGGCCAGGGTGAACCTCAGGTCACCGGCGCGGATCTCGGTCAGCCCGCCTTCTAGCCGCAGCCGATGCAGGCCCAGCTGCACGTCATGCCGGGCCGTCAGCACGAACCGCAGCTCCGTGGGCGCCCGCATGATCAGCAGCTGCAGTTGCCGCAGCGCGTCCGGGTGCAGCTCGTGCACGTCATCGATCACCAGCCACAGCCGCTCGTCCAGCGGTGCCAGGTCGCTCAGCAGCCCCTCCGCCAGCGTCCACCCGTCCAGGTCCGGCGCCGGCGACACGACCCGCACCGGTCCCGCCCCCGGGCCCGTCTGGCGCAGCGCACGGAACACCGACAGCCAGAACCGTTGCGGGTCACGCTCCCCGCGCCCCGTCGCGACCCAGGCTGCCTGCCCCGCCAGCCCGGCCCCGGCGATCCACGATCGCAGCAAAACGGTCTTCCCGCTGCCCGCCGGCGCCGATACCACTGTCACCCGGGCCGCCGACCCGAGCTGCTCGAACAGTGAGGGACGAAGGACTACCCCGCCTATATCACGGCCTCTGCCGTTGTCTGCCTTGTGCAGTCCCGCCGTAGATCCCACAACTTCGATCATCCCATTGGCCCTGTGTGCTCGCATCTGGTGAGGGGTCAGCGGGGTTCCACGGCGTGGGCGGCGCGCAGGAAGTCCTGGTAGACCGCCGTGCTCACCTCGTAGGCGTGACCTCGATGAATTCACCAAAGCTGGTGATTCCGTTAACAACTAGCAGCAGGCCGCTGAGAGCGTCGCACGCGGCCGCCGCGTCGGCGGCGCGCAGCAGGATGACCGCGCCAGATCGATCCGCTTTCAGTAGCGCCGTCTCGACGATACCCGCCTGATGCTCTGATTCACCAGGGTGAGTGGACGTCACCATCTCTTGGTGAATGCGGCGGGCGCCCCGCAGCTCGTTGGTCAGGAATCCGTCTGGACCGGGATAAGCGGCTGAACGAGGCGAGGCTTGGCGTAGGCGCTCTCGCTGATCTGAAGATAGGCCTGGAAGTGAGGCTTCTGGAGGACAACGTCGCGGTACTCGACGAGGTCACGCCATCCTTCGGAGAGGATGAAGACGTTCGATTCGGTCACTGATTGGCCGGCATGCAGGTAGATGCAGGTCGGCTCGGCCCGGGCAGCGGGAAGGACATCGCGCAAGGCAGCGAGGAACTGCTCCAGGCGTTCCGGGTTGATGGTCAGAGTGACGTTCATGAACAGCGGTACGCCGGGCCGGCTGATCGAGCGGAGACCGGGCTCCCATGCCCGGGAAGGCGTTACGTCATCGGATTCGGTCATCTTCTTTTCCCCCTCTCAGGGTTGCGCCGCTGGATGCTGCGGCGAGCCCGGTAATAATCGATTCTGATTTCGCTCACAACGTGATCACGATCTTGCCGTGCACGTGGCGGTCGGCTTGCCGTTGCACGGCGTCGCGGATCCCCTCGATCGGGAAGGTCGCGGCGATGGGCACCGTGATCTTGCCGGCGAGGATCGCGTCGGTGATCCGCTCCAGGTCGGCCGGCGTGGCGTCGGCTCCTCCCCTGGTCGCGCGGACGCCGCCGGGAGGGTTGGGGCCCGCGGCGATCGTGGTGATCCGCTCGGGCGGCACGCCGAGCGTAAGCGCGGTCTCGGCCGTCTCGGTGCCGAACAGGTCCGCCGCCGCGGTCACGCCGCCGGGAGCCAGCGCCCGTACCCGGTCCGCCAGCCCGGCACCGTAGGCCACGGGCTCGGCTCCCAGCTCGCGCAGGAAGTCGAAGGTGCTCTCCGACGCGGTCCCGATCACGGTGGCCCCGTCGAGCCGCGCGAGCTGGACGGCGAACACGCCCACGCCGCCGGCGGCGCCGCCGATCAGGACGGTGTCGCCGGACCGCAGGCCGACCGCGGCCAGGGCGGCGGCGGCAGTGCGGCCGGCCACCGGAAGGGTGCTCGCCACCTCGTCGCCGATGCCCTCCGGTGTCCGCCAGAGCGTGTCGGCGGGCGTCTTGACCACCACGAAGTCGGCGGCGGCCCTCGCCATCGCCCCGCCGTAGACCCGGTCGCCCACGGAAAAGCCGACGGCGCCGCTCCCGGCCTCGTCGATGACGCCGGCGAAGTCATACCCGAAGCCGGACGGCACCGTGAGGCCGAACTGCGCTGCCATCTCGGGCCGCGAGGAGAACGCCCCGTCCATCGGGTTCAGGCCCGCCGTCCGTACCCGGACGCGGACCTCGCCCGGGCCGGCGTGCGGCTCCGGGACCTCCCGCACCTCCAGTACTTCGGGGCCCCCGTAGGTCTCATAGATAACAGCTCGACTCATGTGCGCACTCCTAACTTGATGAGTGACTGAACACTGCCGACCGCGGCGGCCGAGGCACGCCTGCCCGCAGCAGGACGGCCGCCTCATCAGCAGAACTGGTCATCCTTCTCGTCCTTTCGGCTCCTCCCTCGGATACTTGCTGATGCCAGCCTCGGATTCGCCTGGGTGAGCTGGCGTCACCTGGTCAGAGTGAATGCGGCTCACCCGGCCCCGCGCAATTCTTTGGCGCACCGAAGACCATTGCGGAGGTGTCAGCGATGCCAACGATCACCCGACGACGAGGACCCGCATGGAACGTCTACCGAACGTGCCGCTGCCGTGGCCGTCCCTGGACGGCACCAGGGTGGCAGGAGGACGGCTCCGACGGCGACGATGGCGCCGGAGACGATCAGGGTGAGGCGGAACACCGCATGCCGCCTGGCCGCCACAATCACGCGAACGAGATGAGGCCTGCTCACTCAGGCGGATCCGAGGCTTCGATCAAAATCTCATACTCGGCCAGGCCGCCAGGGTGCCCCCGCGGTGGGCCACGGTGAAAGGAACGGCGATGACCGCACAGCAACGCGACATGATCGACCAGATCCTCCGCAACGCCCCGTTCGACCTCGGCGGGGACGTCACCGCCCAGCCCGATGTCCCTGCTCATCCTGAACCGCGTGAACCCCGGCGACGCCGGCGCGGCATCCAGCCTGAGCAACGTCGGGCAGCAGGTCGGCGGCTCGATCGGGCTGGCGATCGTCGGCAACGTGGCCTGGAGTGCGGTGGCCAGCAACCTGCGATCTGCGCAAGCCGCGGCCGCCAGGGCCGCCGTCCATGTCTCCGGCGCCCAGGCGGCCGCGCTGCGCACTCAGATCTACCACCACGCGCTGGCCACCGGGTTCTCCCGGGCTTCGTGGTCTCGGCGGGCATCCTCGCGCTCGCGAAGCCGGCTGGTGACACCAGCTCACCAGGACGGCGGGCTAGGTCTTGAGCGGCACGGCGCGGATGATCGGAGGTCTTTCATGCGAAGCCCGGAACCGGGGAAATCGGCCAGGAACCGCGACAAGGCAGCCGCCCGCAGCGCGCTGCTCGCGGACTTCTCCCTGGACATAATCACGAAGGAACTCAGCGAACTGGTGCCGGCCAGGGAGGTCATCCCGGCTGGCACCCCCGTGCAACTGTCGTTTCCTGACGGTGCGGACCTAGCGGAGCGGGCGAGCACGGCGCAGGCCATCAAGGAGGCCGGGTTCACGCCGGTGCCGATCATCGCGGCGCGCCGGCTCCGGTCGCGGCGGATGCTTAGCGAGTACCTGGCAGCGCTGCGGGCGGCGGACGCGAGCGAGAGCGTGCTCGTGGTGGCCGGCGACCCCGCGCAGCCGCAAGGGCCTTACCCCGACGCGGCCAGCGTGATCGGCTCAGGGCTGCTGGAAGAGCACGGGGTGCGGCAGGCCAGCGTAGCGGGTCATCCCGGCGGTCACCCGGCGGTCGCGGACGACGTATTGTGGGCGGCCCTGGCCGCTAAGACGGCGGCGCTTGGAGGGCGAGAGCTGGGCGGCGACGTGATCACGCAGTTCGGGTTCGACGCGGCCCAGGTGCTGGCGTGGCTCACCGAGGTGCGGGCGCGGGGTATCGGCCTGCCGGTGCGGGTGGGCGTCCCCGGGCCGGCCACCGTGCGGCGGCTGCTGGCAATCGCGTCCCGGTGCGGCGTGGCCGTGAGCGCAACCGTCGCGGAACAGTACGGGTTCTCACTGACTGTGCCCGCGCGCACCGCCGGACCTGACCGGTTCCTCCAGACGCTGGCGTCCGGCTATGACCCGCGGTCGCACGGCGAGGTGAGGCTCCACTTCAACGCGTTCGGCGGGTTCTTGGCCACGGTGGAATGGATTGAGAGCAGGATCCTATGACATCACCAGGCGATTCACCGGCAGAGCCGACGCGCGCGGGCGCCGCGTGCCCGGGCGGCCCCGGGCCGCTAGCCGGGCGCACCGTCGCCCGCATCGGCTACGGCGCGATGCAACTGCGCAACCTCCGGCACGACCGCGACGCGGCCATCGCGCTGCTGCGCCGCGCCGTGGAACTCGGCGTGAATCACATCGACACCGCTCAGTTCTACGGCGACGGCCTCGTCAACGACCTCATCCGCGCGGCGGTTAGTGCCGATGACGGGGTAACGGTCGTCAGCAAGGTGGGCGCCGACTCCGACCCTGGCGGCCCCTACCCGATCCGCATGGCGCAACGACCCGGAGAACTCGCCGCCAGCGTCGACGCCAACCTCGCGAGCCTCGGCCTTGACCAGATCCCGGTCGTCAACCTGCGCCGCCCCGACGCCAGCACCCCGGTCCCCGTCGCCGACGACCAGGTCGTCGACCTCGATGACCAGCTCGCGGCGATGACCGCACTGCGCGACGCCGGCAAGATCGGCGCGATCGGGCTGAGCGGCGTGAGCCTGGACGAACTGCGCCGCGCGTTCCCGGCGGGCATCGCCTGCGTGCAGAACGAATACAGCCTCGTCTTCTGCGGCGAGGAGGACATGCTGCGACTGTGCGCCGGGGCGGGCATCGCCTGGGTCCCCTTCTTCCCGCTGGGCGGCGCCCTGCCCGGCTCCCCCAAGGTGGCCGGCCAGCCAGCCGTCTCGCCGCCGCCGAATCTCTCCGCTGCGCCCCGGCGCAAGCCGGCCTCGCCTGGCTGCTCCGCCACGCACCCAACGTCCTGCTCATTCCCGGCACCGCCAGCCCGGGCCACCTCGAAGAGAACCTCGCGGTCGGCGCAATCGCCATCGACACAGCCACCCTCGCGGCGCTCGACGCCATCCGGGCTATGGCCTGAGCTGGAGGATCCGCTCGGCGTTCGCGTGCGCCACTCGTTCCTTGTCAGCGGGGCGAGCGGCGCGGTGCGCATGAACTCGGTCGCCTGCGCGGTCGACTCGAACGGGTAGTCAACTGAGAAGCCACAGTGGGAGCCGCGCTGGCGCTGCGGGGAAGGACGAACGAGGCCGAGCCTTGGATCCAGCGCGCCGAGCGCAACGTCAGAACAGAAACCGAGCCCGCGGCGAGCCTGGCGATCCGCATCGTCCGGGGGCTACTTGAGCGGCCCGGGCCGTGACGCCGAGGCGCTGGCTGCCTTCCAGGCCGTCGAACCGCTGGCCAGGCAGATCGTCTCACCGCAGTACCTTCTCCCCTGGGCACGCGCACAGCAGGTGCACTGCCTCGTCCGCCTCGGCCAGGCCGAGCGTGCCAGGCAGCTCCTGGACGGGCTCTCCCAGGCTGACCGCGACCGCTCGGAGATCCGCATCGCCACCGCGGGGCTGCGGCTCGCCGGCGCGGCCAGGTGAAGTCGGATCACGCAAACGAGGTGACGCCTGCTCACCCAGCCGGATCCGAGGCTAGGACCGGAGCTGATTCCGTCAACGCAAGGAGTCATGACATGCGCTACCGCACCCTCGGCCGGACCGGCATCAAGGTCAGCGCTTACGCGCTCGGCGCGATGATGTTCGGGGCCATCGGCAACCCCGACCACGACGACTCGATCCGCATCATCCACAAGGCGCTGGACGCGGGAATCAACGTCATCGACACCGCCCCGATCTATTCCAACGGCGAGTCCGAGGAGATCGTGGGAAAGGCGCTCAAGGGGCGCCGGGACCGCGTCGTCCTCGCGACCAAGGTGCCGCCGCGGACGCTGGTCTCCGGGCCGAACCCGACAGCGGACGATCCCAACCGGGGAGGCAACTCAAGGCGCTGGATCACGACCGCGGTCGAGGACTCGCTGCGCCGCCTGCAGACCGACCGGATCGACCTGTACCAGATCCACCGGCCCGACCCCGACACCGGCATCGAGGAGACGCTGTCCGCGCTGTCTGACCTGATCCACGCCGGCAAGGTCCGGGCGATCGGGACGTCCGCGATGCCCGCCTCCGGCATCGTCGAGGCCCAGTGGGCAGCCGAACGGCGCAGTCTGGAACCGTTCCGCAGCGAGCAGCCGACCTACTCCATCCTCAACCGGGGCATCGAGGCCGAGGTGCTGCCCGTGGCCCAGCGATACGGGATGGGCGTCGTGGTGTGGAGCCCGCTCGCGCAGGGGCTGCTCACCGGCCGGGTCCGCAGAGGCCAGCAGACCGACCTGCGCCGCACCGCCATCTTCAGCCACATGCGCGACGAGCGCCGCCTCGACGCCGTCGAGAAGGTCATCCCGCTCGCCGGCGAGGCGGGCCTGCCGATGACCCACCTCGCGATGGCGTTCGCGGTCGCCCACCCCGGCGTGACCAGCGCGCTCATCGGGCCCCGCACGATGGAGCAGCTCGATGACCTGCTCGCCGGGCTCGACGTCACGCTCACCGATGACATCCTCGACCGGATCGACGAGATCGTCCCGCCCGGCACCGACGTCGGCACCCTCGACATGGCCTACCGGCCCCCTGCCCTGCAGCAGCCGGGCCTGCGCCGCCGGCCGGCCAGCGAGCGCAGCGCGACCTGACCAGAGAGAACCATGACGACCTCAGTGGAGACCTAAGGAGAGCCATCATCAAGCTCACTGCCCGCGGCGCGCCCGCGCGCGGACGCGCCGCGGACTCACGCACACGCATCCAGCGGTGATGGGTGTGCAGCGCGAGTCGCGGCCGCAGCGGTACCAGATCCGCGTCCGCGGCCGCCTAGGGGAGACGATCCGCTCCGCGTTTCCCGCCCTGCGGGCCCGGGTGGACGGTGGCGACACCGTGCTGACGGGCGTGCTGGCCGATCAGGCCGCGCTCTATGGCGTGCTGGCCGAGGCCGAGGCGCTCGGCCTGGAGCTCATCGATGTCCGCCGCCTGCCGCCGGGCGAGTCGCGGGAGCCACCGTCATGACAGCGCTGCCCGTCCAGCCGGGCCGGCCGCATCACCTCAGCCTGGCCGGGCGCGTTGCGTGAGTGGTTGCGGCGTCTTGGGCGGGCACACCGCCGGCCGACCGTCGTATTGCTGCAGCTGCTGGATGATCAACAGGCGGTGCTCATCCGAACGGACCCGGCTGGCTCGACAAGGGCCCACTCACTCCGGCGGCTGGTGGCCGCCGTGGAACCTGCATCAACCGGACGTCCTGTGGGGTCCTGATCGCAGCCCTGGAATCACCCAGATTGCGTGAGCCTGAGTCATCCTGCCAGCCGCGAGCCTGTGAGCAGGCAAGCGCCCGCAGAGGTCTTCGTCGCATCGACGGGATGGCCGTCGATTCGGCCCAGCGCACCGGTGGCACCGCGGCCGCGCCGTCACGACTTTGCACGTGACCTGCACAACGATCTTCGGGAGATAGACGGCGATGCCTGACCCAGCAGAGACGCCCGGTCCACCAAGGCAGGACCCGGTGCGGCGGTTCGCCCGCCCGGCCGTCGCGCTGGCCGCGGTGGTCCTGTTCCAGTTGCTGTTCGCCAGCACATTCATCGCCGTGCTGCACCACCCGGTGCCGCACCAGGCCCCGGTCGCGGTCGCGGGCCGCTCGCCGCTGGCGCAGGCGGTCAGCGATCACGGCGGGGGAACGGTCCGGCTGGTCGCCGAGCCGACCCCCGGCGCGGCCCGGGCCGCGCTCACCGGCGGGCAGGTGAACGCGGCGATCGTCGCCGTCCCCACGGGGGAGAGCCTGCTCATCCAGACGGCGGCCAGCCCCGGCACCGCCAGCGTCCTGACGAAGGAGTTCGCTACGGCCGCGGCGGCGCTCAAGACGCCGCTGCACGTGGTCGACCTAGCCCCGCTGCCCGCCTCGGACTCTGCCGGCATCTCGCTGTTCTTCCTGGTCATCGGCTGGATGCTCGGCGGGTACGTGGGCGCCACTGCACTGAACATCGTGCTGGGCGGGATGCGCCCTCCCGGGCCGCGGCGGGCCGCGGTCCGGCTGGCCCTGCTGGCCGGTTACGCGGTCATCTCGGGCCTGCTCGGCGTGCTGCTGATAGGCCCGGCGATGGGTGTGGCGTCCGGCTACAGCCTCTCCCTGGCCGGCACTGGCATGCTGCTCGTGTTCGCTGCCGCGGCGGCGACCGCCGGCCTGCAGGCCGCCCTGGGCATGCCCGGCACGCTGATCGCCATCATCGGCATGGTCGTGTTCGGCGACCCGACCGCGGGCACCTCCATCGCCACGCCGCTGCTGGCCTCCCCCTGGAACGTGATCGGCCAGGGACTGCCGCCGTCGGCCGCGCTCAGCGCTGCCCGCGGCGTGGTCTACCTCGGCGGGGCGGACCTGGCCGGGCCGCTGACCGTCCTCGCCACCTACGCGGCGGCCGGCACCCTGCTCACGCTCACCGCCAGCGCACGGCGCCGCCACCGCGCCGCCTCCCGCACACCCCAACGCGCGCGCAGATCGCCAACATCCCCGCCGAACTGCCCAGCCAGCTCGCCTACATCATCACCTGCATCGACTCGCGCACCGAGCCCGGCGGCTTCCTCGGCGTCGACCTCGGCGACGCGACCGTGCAGCGCACGGTCGGCGGCCGGGTCACCCCGGCCGTGCTGCGCGACGTCGCCTACATCAGCTACCTGACGGAAACCAAGACCCCCGACGGGCCCTGGTGGGAGCTGGCCGTCATCCACCACACCGACTGCGGCTCGACGCTGCTGGCCGACCCGGAACTGCGCCGCGGCTTCGCCGCCCGCGGCGGCTACGTCGAAGCCGAACTGGCCTGGCTGCCGGCCACCGACCCCGCCGCCACCGTCCGCGCCGACGTCCATACCCTGGTCACCGCGCCACAGCTGTCCTCCAGCATCATGGTCAGCGGGTACGTCTACAACACTGCGGCCGGCACCCTCGACACCGTCGTCGCTCCCACCCCCGCAGGCAAAGGCTGGCGTGCGTGCCGAACTTGAGAGTTCAGGAGAACCAGGCGATGTCCGCACCGACCCCCGCACCATCAGACCTCGTCCGCCCATTCCGTGTCGCGATCTCGGATTCCGAGATCGCGGACCTCAAGCAGCGGCTGGCCAGGACTCGCTGGCCGGATCCGGAAACCGTCCCCGACTGGTCGCAAGGTGTCCGCGTGGAGAACGCCAGGTCGCTCGTCACGTACTGGGAGCGAGAGTACGACTGGCGCCGGCTCGAGTCGGAGCTCAACCGTTTCCCCCAGTTCCTGACCACGATCGACGGACTGGATATCCACTTCATCCATGTCAAGTCCAAGAATCCGGACGCGATGCCCCTGATCTTGACGCACGGATGGCCGGGTTCGATCGCCGAATTCCTGAGGCTGATCGGCCCGCTCACTGACCCGGTCGCGTTCGGAGGCGACGACGAAGATTCCTTTGACGTTGTCGTCCCGTCCCTGCCCGGATTCGGGTTCTCCGAAAAGCCGGCCGAAGCCGGCTGGACGGTTTCGCGCATTGCCACCGCATGGGCGGAGCTGATGAAGCGTCTTGGTTACGAGAACTGGGCGGCTCAGGGCGGTGACTGGGGTTCGGTCGTGAGCACCGTCCTCGGGGCCATGCGACCCGAGGGCCTACTCGGGATTCACTTGAACACCCCGTACGCTTTCCCCGCTCAAATACCCGACACGCTGTCTCCCGAAGAGCGCTACGCCGTGGACGGCCTCGCCCTCTACACCGGCGACCTCGGCGGATCGAACCACCTTCAGGGCACGAAGCCGGAGACCGTCGGATTCGCCCTGGCGGACTCTCCGGCCGGCCAGGCAGCCTGGATCTACGAGAAGTTCCAATCCAAGACGGACAACCACGGGCTCGCCGAGGACGCTCTCAGCACCGATGACATGCTGGACGCGATATCGCTCTACTGGTTCACCAACAGTGCCGCGTCGTCCGGCCGCATCTACTGGCAGAACCGATCGGCCAGCATGGCCGGCCCGAAGCTGACACTGCCGGTCGCGGTGACCGTGTTCCCACGCGACATTCCACGCTTGCCGCGAAGCTGGATCGAAGACACCTACAGCAACTTGATCCACTACGGCGAGGCCGGCAAGGGCGGGCACTTCGCAGCTCTCGAGCAGCCCGAGATCCTGATCAGCGAAATCCGCACCGGCCTGAGGAGCCTCCGCCACTAGGTGTACCCGCCGACCCGCGCTACCGCCGCGAGGACTCCGGCACCCGGAGCCGGCAGCGGGCCGCCCCGGCCGCCGCGGCATTCCGAGAGCGACAGCCATCAAACCCTGGCCGGACGAAGGCCGGCATCGAGCACCCCTGGCTCGGCGGCCGTGACCGAGGTACCGGCACCGCACATGCTCAGCCCAGGAGCTTCAGGAACTCGGCGGGAGTCAGCCCCGCCTGCCGCAGGATCGATGCGAGCGTGCCGCGCTTTACCACGCCGTGCTGCGGGATGACAGCCACCCGCCCTTCTCTGTCGCGGTAGACCGCGTGGCTGCCCTTGGTCCGGACATAGGCGAACCCGGCCGACTCCAGCGCCTGGATGACCTTGCGCACCGGAAGGTCATCCAGGCGCGGGGCTCACGCGGCGGGAAGCTGGAAGGAGGTCACCAGCGGAGTCGCCGTCGCGTGCCCGGCCGGATTATCGACCTCTTCCAGGTACAGCTCGACCGCCTCGGCCAGGCCGGCGAGGGCCTCGTCGATCGTGCGGCCCTGGCTGGCCACGTCGATCTCCAGGCACTGCGCGATGAACCAGTCCTCTTCCCGGTGCAGCGCTGCGGTCAGGGTATGCGGCATCTCCGGCATGGCGTCAGGATAACCGCTCAGCCAGCAGGCGGCCTGAACCCGGCAGCAGGTATTTCCTCCCTTCTCCCTCCAGTCACCCGCAGACGGCGTTCACGGAGGTCACAGGCCGTGCTCCCCACGCCAGAATCAGGCACTGCCAGCAAGGATCACGAACCGTATCGGCCGCTTCCGCTGGACTCCGGGCGCGGCTTGCATGTATCACGTGGCGGGCAGCTGTACCTTTACGTCGTGATCCAGGAAATGGTCTAGACCTTTCCGCACCTGGTCTCGTTCGCCGAGTTGGAGGCGCAGGTCGGCGACGTGCTGTTCGAGGAGGGCGTTCTGCTGCTTGAGCTCGTCGATGTCGTCGGGGGCGCCGAGCCCGGATTCCCGCCATGCGCTCGGCCCGGTGCTGGGCGTTGAGGAGGTCGGCTTTCAGGGACGCGCTGCTGGCGGCTGGCCCTGTTCCGGCGTCTGGCGGCCGGGCCTGGGATGCGTGGACCTGCTCGAGCAGGTCGCGGTGCCGGTAGAGGAAGGTGCGGTCGACGGCGGCGGTGCGGGCGATGCCGGCGACGCTGATTTCCTGCCCGGCGGCGGCCCGCGATAGGACCGTTCGGGTGTGGCACCTGGCAAGTGGCGCGGAACTCGCCTCTTTCGCATCCGACAGCAGCATCAGCGTCCTCGCTGTCACACCGCCCGGCACGCGCGTCATAGCCGGGACCTCGGCAGGCCTGGTGCATCTCCTCGAGTTGTGCAACTACGAGCAGCCCGCAGGCGGATAGACGCTCGCCGAACACGGCACACCCTATAGCCTCCGGCCATGTCCCGAGGTGCTGGAACCCCGCGCCCTCCCTGCTTGCTCACGCCGACAGCGCCGAGATCCCCAGTTGGTTCCTCGACGCCCGCCACGAAGATCCTCTGGCCCCGGGCGCGAACCGAACGGGATGCCTTCACAGTCCTGGAACTGGCAGGAGCCGTGAGACATCCGAAGCTGCGTATAAGGAAAGAAGAGGGAGTCGTCAACCTCAAGCATCATGCGAGGCAGACCGCCGGAAACCGTTTCACGGAGCAGATAGAACGAGACATCCGCTGGGAAAGCGCACTCACCGCGCACATTAACCGAGACAACGCCCGGAATCGTCTCAGCCGATCTGCTCTCTTCACTGCTCACGGCCATGGGCACCGAGCAGATCCGGTGAGACAGGACACCGGCATACCACGCTAGAGTCAGCCGCTGGCATTCGGTTGTCCTCTGACATCGAACATTCCTCTTTGTCAATTAACGTTGCTCGACTGGGGTCTCCTGTCACTACAGTTTCCTCATTGCGTGACCGTGGGGACGGAGCGTGACCTGTGGGGCAGGGCGAGGAGTCAGGAACCTGCGACGCCGGTCCGGAGTTCGAGCTGTGTTATCTCGACGTGGACGGCGGCGAGCATCGTGAGCTGCCGGCTGCGTGGCCAGGGCTGCAGCCTGAGACGTTCACGCCGGTCAGGGAGTTCCGGTGGTCGAAAAGCCAGATGCATCTGCCGGGCCTTTGGTGGTCGGTGACCACCGGGTCGCATGTCGGGTACGAGTCCTGGCTTGAACGCGTTCCAGCCAGGACTCGAATCCGATATGGGTGCCTGTCTTGGCGAAGTACCACCAGCCCGCGAAGCTCTGAAGGCCTTTCTCGAACCGGAACGGCCGGGCGGGCACCGCATCCTCGAAGCGGGTGCCGTGACACGCAGACAGAGGCTCGCGCTGCCAGGAACCATCGGCAACCTGGAACTCCAACGCGAACCGTTCACCTGCGGCATCCGCCGCGACCGAAACCCCCGCCACCTGGCCCCCGTCGTCACAAGAACCCCGCGAACGGGCCAACCGTACTGACAAAACCAGGGAACGGGCCGTCTTTATTGACAAAGAGCGAACTTAACTGTCACAGGACATCCGGTCCGGATCCAAACGATAGGTCTAGCCCAATTACTAGATTGGACTAGACCTATAGCCCGCAGGTATCAGCACGGATTCAGCACGCGGTCCGGAAACGACAGGAAATAACCGGCATAAACCAGGCAATAGGAACATCAGAACGCGCTGCCGGACTGGTAGTCCGGCAGCCCGTTAGGCGTTTATACCATCCGAGAAACCGCAGGTCAGCGGCCCATTTCTAGCCCTTGGCGAGGTCGCGGCTGATGACCAGGCGCTGGATCTGGTTGGTGCCCTCGAAGATCTGCATGACCTTGGTCTCGCGCATGTACCGCTCGACCGGGAAGTCCTTGGTGTAGCCGGCCCCGCCGAGCACCTGGACCGCGTCGGTGGTCACCTTCATCGCGTTGTCGGTGGCGGTCATCTTGGCGATCGACGCCTGGCGGGAGAACGGGCGCCCGGCGTCCCGCAGCCGGGCCGCGAACAGGTACGTCGCCCGCGCCGACTCCACGGCGGCGGCCATGTCGGCCAGCAGGAACGCCAGCCCCTGGTGCTCGATGACCGGCTTGCCGAAGGACTCGCGCTCCTTGGCGTACGCCACGGCCACGTCCAGGGCCGCCTGGGCGACGCCGGTGGCGACCGCGGCGATGCCCAGCCGCCCGGAGTCGAGCCCGGCCAGCGCGATCGGCAGGCCCTGCCCCTCTTGGCCAAGCCGCCGTTCGGTGGGAACCCGGACCTCGTCGAACAGCATGGTGGCCGTGGTGGAGCTCATCAGGCCCATCTTGTCCTCCGGCGTGTCCGCCGTCAGGCCGGGGGCGCCGGCCGGGACCAGGAAGCAGGAGATGCCGCGCCCGCCGTCGTCGCTGGTCCTGGCCATCACCTTGTAGAAGTCCGCCTCCCCGCCGTGGGTGGTCCAGGCTTTCGCCCCGGTGATCACGTAGTCGTCGCCGTCGCGGACCGCCCGGGTGCGCATCGCCGCCGGGTCAGAGCCGGCGTGCGCCTCCGACAGGCAGTAGGCGCCAAGCAGCTCCCCGCCGAGCATGTCCGGCAGCCACCGCCGCTTCTGCTCCTCGGTCCCGGCGTGGAACAGCCCGAAGCAGCTCAGCGCGTGCACGCTCGTCCCCACCCCGACGGCGGCCCAGGCCGCCGCGATCTCCTCGAGCACCTGCAGGTAGACCTCGTACGCCTGGCCCCCGCCGCCGTACTCCTCGGGGTAGGGCAGGCTCAGCAGGCCGGCCCGGCCCAGCGTCCTGAACGCTTCCCGCGGGAAGGCGTGCGCGCGCTCCGCCTCGGCGACGAGCGGGCGCAGCTCCTTGTCGGCGATGGTGCGGGTCAGCTCGATCAGGTCGGCCGACTCGCTCGTCGGCATCAGTCGCACCGCTGGCATGGATCCTCCCGGGCCGCTTGCTTGAGTACGTAGAACGGTACTTCTTCACTTCCTCCGGACCGGGGCCGGGCGGTCGAGTCCCGCCGCCGCCGGCGACGAGCTCGCCGCCTTCGTGCTCGACGGCATCAGGTCGCCGCATCCCGCTCGGCCAACGCGTGATTTCGCCGATAGGGCAGCGAGCTGCCGACTTGCGCGCCATGGGAACGGGCGTGGCGAGATGACGGTGCTCCCCGCGGTGCTGGAGCGGACGCGCGCCAGCTTCAGTTGCTGAGGGACGGCGGGAGCCCGAACCTGGGCAGGACAGCCGGATCGAAGCGTGTCATCGCCGAGACCTGGGTGCCGGACAGGGTAAGGACCATCAGCCCGACCGTGTAGTAGCTGCCGGTGTCCGGATCGCGGGCATAGAAGCCGAACGCGGGCTGGCCGTTCGCCCTGGCCGGGATGAGCCGGGCAGTCCAGCCGGGCCGGAACGCCGTGGCGCTGAGGAACGCGGCGGCAAGCTCGCGGCCCTGATATTCCAGCGGCAGTGGCGGCATGGCCAGCCAGGCGTCCTCGGTCATCATCGCCGTTATGGCGTGCACGTTGGCAGACTCGAACGCCGTGGTCAGCCGTTCCACGAGTTCCCGCTCGGCAGGCGAGCCGGGTGGCGGCGCAGGCAGCTGTGCTGAGGGCCGGCGCCGTTCGAGCGCCGCGCGGGCGCGCTTGAGCGCGCTGGTGACCGACTCCTCGCTCACGTCCAGGATGCGGGCCGCCTCACTGGCGCGGAAGCCGAGCACGTCGCGGAGCAGTACCGCGGCCCGCTGCCGCGGCGGCAGCAGTTGCAGGGCGGTGATGAAGGCAAGCGAGATCGCCTCCCTGGACTCGTACCTGGCTTCCGGGCCAGGCGTGCTGTCCGCGATGCCGGTGAGCAGGTCATCCGGGTAGGGCTCCAGCCACAGCACCTCGCCGAGCCGGGTCGGGTCCGGCGGTGCCAGCCCGTCCGGTGGCGGGGAGACCAGCGCCGGGCGCCGACGGGCCGACCTGAGCGCGTCCATGCACCGGCTGGTGGCTACCCGGTACAGCCAGGTCCGGATCGACGCGCGCCCCTCGAAAGCGGGCAGGCCCTGCCAGGCCGACAGCAAGGTCTCCTGGAGTGCGTCCTCGGCGTCCGCCACCGACCCGAGCAGCCGGTAGCAGTGCACCTGCAGTTCACGCCGGTACGGGCTGACCAGCCGGGCGAACGCGTCGGCATCACCCGCCTGGGCCCGGTCAAGCAGATCGGTCGTCACTGTGCGGCCCCCGCTCAGGTCCAGTACAGACGATCGCGCGGCAAGGAACTGGGCGGGCGGCAGCCGCCCAGTTCCGGCAGCCGGCTGCCGTCTCCATCAGCAGTACACCACGTACGCAATAGATAGGGAGAATCAAGATGTCCGCACTGCACGGATCTCCGGCCGTCACTGTCGCCCGCGCGCACGTCGACGCCTGGAGCAACCACGACTACGACACCGCGCGAAGCGGCCTGGCACCGGACGTGCACGTCACCGCGATCACCACCATGCCGTTCCCGCCCCCTGCCGACCTGACCGGCGCCGATGATTACATGACCGGCCTGATCCAGTTCGCGCAGGCTGTCGTGCCCGGCAGCGCACGGGTCATCGCCAGCACCGGTGATGACCGCAACGCACTGATCATGCTGACGGTCGAGGCCGACTTCGGCGCCGGGAAGGTGACCCTGCCCGGCTCCCGGCTCTACCTCCTCGACGACGACAGCAAGATCAAGTCCGAGCACGTCGTCTTCTACGCGGCCCAGTAACCAGCCGGCGGCGGCCGGGGACGCACCCTCGGCCGCCGCCGGGGTACCGGGTGATCACAAAATCAAGCCGGTCTCATCCAACCTGACGTACGACATCCATCTGTCCCCCGTCATCGGGGATCAAGGTTCCGGTGTCCGGTCTCGAGGATCGGCCGACTTCGTTCAGACCCAACGTCCCGGGGCCAACAAGAGTGAGACCAGAACCGCAATGGGCCGGAATCAGTGAAACAGGGCCGACTTACCGGCGACGGGACAATTCTCGAGGTGCTCCGGGCCCGCTTGCCCGGCCGGAATGTCAGTGGTTCGTAGTACTGTTCGATTGCTGGCTCATAACGAAGCGGAGCATAGAACGGAGCGACCCCGTGGGATGGCAGGCAGAGGACAACCCGAGGCCGGGCGAGATGCCAGGCCAGGGTGAGTTCCGCCGTGCATCCCTCGGTGGCTTCCAGCACGACGGAGCGTTGGCTGGGGCGCCTCCGTCCGCCGCGCTCGCGGTGGCGCTGGAGGCTGCCGCCGGGCCGGATGCCCTGTACGAAGGTGCGGACACCGACGCACTGGTCGGGATGGTCCGGCAGTGGGCGGCGATCGAGTCGTGGGCGGCGGCGGGCAAGCTAGCCGCGCTGCGGGCCATGATGCGGGAGGGCGGCGACGGCCAGCCACTGCTGCGCCGCCGCGGCGACCTGCCCGACGGCTGGGACGACTCGCTCAACTACGAGGTCGCCGCCGCCCTGGCCATGGGGCCGGTATCGGCGGGGAACCTCGCCACCCTGGCCTGGACGCTGGGCGCCCGGCTGCCCGGCATCGGACGGCTGCTCGCCGAGGGCACCATCACCCTGGCGAAGGCGAAGCTGGTCGCGGCCACTTTCGAGCCACTCGATGAGGGCGAGGCGGCGCGCGCCGAGGCGCTGATCCTGTCCGAGGTCGCCGGGAAGACCTACTTCCAGGTAGAGCGCCTGGCCTGGCGGGCCGCGCTCGCGGTGGCCCCGGACGCGGCTGAGCGGCGGCGGTCGGCGGCGGAGCGGGAGCGGGCCCGGGTCACGGTCTTCCGTGAAGATTCTGGCGCGGTGGGCCTGTCCGGCCGAGACCTCCCGGCCGCGCAGGCGCTGGCTGGGCACGCCAGCGTCGTTGCCCGGGCCAGGGAGTACGAGGCGTCCGGCGCGTTCCCCGGACAGGCTGCCAGCGCCCTGGAGGCACTCGGCTACCTGCACCTACTCAACGGCGTGACCGCCGTCGACGCGATCGCCTTCGCCCGCGCCGCCACCGCGGAACCGCCCGACGGTACCGGGCAAGACGACGAGCGCGACAGCGGGATCCGCGATGACGATCAAACGCCTGACGGCGACGAGCAGGACCCGGATGGCGGCGATGACTCAGGCAGC
Source organism: uncultured Actinomycetota bacterium (assembly GCA_963767685.1). GTDB lineage: Bacteria > Actinomycetota > Actinomycetes > Streptosporangiales > Streptosporangiaceae > Trebonia. The sequence goes on along the minus strand of CAVYEZ010000018.1, from coordinate 985,846 downwards.
GATGGCCCAGGAAGCGGCCGTGACGGCCCGCGTCCAGGAGGAGGCCACGCGGCGCTCCCTGAGGTGACAGTCCCGCTGGACACCCTGCAAGGACGGGCGGCCAGGGCCGGCGACAATCGGCTGCTCGGCCCCCTCGACCCGGCCATGGCCCGTGACCCCGCCGCTGCCGCGGCCCGTTCGCACTGCTCTCGCTGGGAAGTCACCCTCGTGGACGACCGGGGCTACGCCGTCGGGCACGGCGTCGCACGCCCTAGGCGCGGCCGCAGACAGCAGCCGCGGCCACCGGGCACGGGGGACTACGCGCTCCCCGCGCGCGTCAACATCACCGTAACCGCAATGCGACTCCGTCAGCTAGCGTCGCGGTCGACCCAGCCGCGCTCAGGCGCCCCGCCGGACGACTGGGAACTCACCCCGCGAACGGCCGACACGTGGACACTCACCCTCCCCGGCGGCCGGCAACTGACCGTGCGCTTCGACGCCGTGCCCACGCACGACTGCGACCACCAGCACGAGGTCAGCACCTACGAGCCAAGCGAGCGGCTTCGCCGCCTGATCCAGATCCGGGACCGGGAGTGCACGTTCCCGCCCTGCTCACGGCCGGCGCACGAGTCGGACTTCGAGCACGCCGTCCCGTTCGACAAGGGCGGAAAGACAGACGCGTGCAACGCCGGCGCCCGCAGCCGAAGGTGCCACCAGGTCAAACAGTCCAAGGGCTGGAAGGTCACCCAGCCCAAGCCAGGCTGGCACGTATGGACCACGCCAACCGGCCGCACCTACACCCAAGAACCATGGCGCTACATCGCCTAGCCATCTACCCGCGGCGTGTGGTTGTCAGCTCCTGACGTCTTGCCGGCTTTCGTGCCGCCATCCCTGGCCGAGCTCGTTGTCGTGCAGGCGGCGCAGCAGGTGGGCGTAGTGGTCCACCCGGTCGGCGGCGGTCTCCATCTCGTGGAAGTCATGACCGTGATCACGGGCCGGGGTCTTCTCCTCGGCTCGCTTCCGCACGATGTGCAGCTCTTCGGTGGCCGACTCCACCAACCGGGTCAGTGCCTGCTCCAGGTCCACGCGATTCCCTTCCTGAACGCTTGCTGAGGGATGGTCGTTCCCCCGTGCCGGGTTCGGAATCGCGAAAGGAAGGTCGACGGCATTGGCGGCACGATGACGAACGCCAATACCGCCGCGCCGACGGTGACGAGGCTGGCCGCGGTGGCCAGAGCCGTTATGTGTGCCGCCTGGGCTAGGAAAGGCCCGGCGACGGAGCCGACGACGGTGGCCGCCGCCTCGCCCGTGAGGAATACGGCGCTGACCCGGCCGATTACCGCGCCGGGGATGACCCGTTGCAGGGTCGTCTGCTGGACCGCCAGTGCCATGGAGCCGGACATGGCGACGGCCGCCGCGGCGGGCAGCGCGGTGGCCAGCGACGTCGAGGTAAAGAGAAGGAGGTACGCGCCCGCGGCCGCGGTCAGGCTGGCGGTCAGCAGGGCCCGGGGCTGGGCCCGGTCCAGGAGCGCCCGGGTAACCGGGGCGCCGGCTAGGAAGCCCGCGCCCAGGCAGGACAGCAGAAGCCCGGTGTGCTCACTGCCGCCCAGCCGCTGGATCCCGAAGGGCATCAGCACGGCGCCCAGTGAGGCGTTCGCCGTCAGGAAGACGACCGTGACCGGAAGGAGCGCCCTCGCCACTGGCTGCCCGCGTAGCACCCGCGCCCCCGTGATCAGGTCGCGGGCCACAGCACTGGGTGCGAAGGTCCGGTCCGGGTGCCCGCCGCCGGACCGGGACGTCATGAACATGGCGCCGGCGGCCAGCAGGTAGCTGATGGCGTCCGCGCAGATCAGCCACCTAATCCCGCAGACGGCCAGCAGGACGCCGCCGAGCGGGCCGCCGATCAGCCGGACGATTCCGCTGGAAGCCGAGGTCAGCGAATTGGCGCTGCTCAGCAACGGCCCGGTGCCCACGACGGCCGGCGTGCGGGCCTGCAGGGCGGGCCAGTAAAGCACGGCGCCGGCGTTCTCGGCGATCAGCGCGGCATACAGCACCCAGTACCGTCCAGGCGAGGTGCCAAGCAGCATGACCGCCACCGCGCCCGCGCAGAACAGGTTCGTCCCGATCATCAGGCGCCGCCTGTCCCAGCCGTCGGCGATGACCCCCGCAGCCGGGCCGAGGGCCAGTTGCGGCAGGTACTGCGCGGCGAGGGCCAGCCCGGTGTCTCGCAGCGAACCGGTGGCCGCGAGGATGTGCGCCGGGACGGCCAGGACCAGGAGCCACGAGCCCAGGGAACTGATGAGGCCGCCGCCCCACAGCAGCCGGAAATCCCGTATCCGCAAGGCGTGCAACACGGGCCCACCTCCTGAATGCTATGCTGGCAGAATAGCTTTAGTAGTTACTATTCTGTCAAGACAAGAGGTTGCTTACGTGGAGGACGCGACGATCGGCCGCCAGTTGCGGGCACGGCGGACCGCGGCGGGCCGGACGGTGGCATCGGTGGCGGCTGACGCGGGCCTGTCGGTGCCTTACATCGCCAACCTGGAGAACGGCCGGGGGAACCCGACGGCCACGGCGCTGACCCGGCTCGCCGCGGCTCTAGGCCTGCGGCTGGTTATCACGCTCGCACCGGACGAGGACAGCCGGCCGGACGGGGAACCGGCATCGCCCGAAGTGCCCCTCTCGCTGGTCCGTCTCGGGCGCACGGCCAGGTTCCGCGAGGCAGCCGCAGCGATCGCCACGGCGCTCGACCTGGATGCCGGCGAGTTCTCGGCCCAGCTCGTGACCGCTCTGGCGACACTCGCGCACACGATGGGCAAGGACCTCGCCGAAGCGGACTGGTGGCGCATCCTTGACGCGCTCCTGCTGATCGCCGCTCATCCCGCCGCGCCGTAACAGGCTAGCCCCCGAAATCGCGGCCGCATCCCCCACCGACGTCACCAGGCGCCGGGCGGCCAGGAAACACCTGGCGAGAAGGGCCGCGGCCGATTTACCCTCCCCCCATGGCCAGCACCGGTCCGCAAAGCGGCCTGATCATCGAGGTTCCCGAGGCCGAGCCGGCCGTGCGGGACCACCGGGAACGCCTCGACGCCAGCGCGCCACTTGGCATCCCGGCTCACATCACGGTTCTCTTCCCGTTCATGCCACCGGAGACCATCGACGCGGGAACGCTCGCCGGGCTCGGAAAGCTCTTCGCCGAAGTCAGCCGGTTCCGGTTCTCGCTTGACCACACGGACTGGTTCGGCGACGAAGTGCTATGGCTCGCCCCGCGCGACCCCGGGCCCTTCCGCACCCTGACCGAGCGGGTCTTCCGCGCCTACCCGGCATTCCCGCCATACGCCGGTCAGTTCCGCGATGTCGTTCCGCACCTGACCATCGGCGACGGGCATCCGCGCGACGACCTGCGCAGCGCCGAGAACTCCGTCCGGGCCCGCCTGCCGATCGAGGCCGGCGCCACCGCCGTCACCCTGGTGACCCAGCAGTCCGCCGGAGGGCACTGGGCCAAGACCGCTGCCTTCACCCTTCGATGACAGCCAGGAAAACGGCACGCCTGCGGGTGCCGGCCCCGGACACGGAGGTACCGGTCGACGGTCCGCGGCGGGCAGCGCCGTGCCGTGTGCCTTACTGCCTGGTAAAGACGGCGTGGATGGTGATCGTGCTCTTTATCCCCATCATGCCGAGCTGGTTGAACGTGAGGCCGTAATCGGCGCGGTTGACGGGGACCTCGGCGTCGATCGTCACCTCGGCGTCATCACCGGAGACCGCGGCGGCGAAGGAGACCGGGCGGGTGGTGCCGCGGACCGTGAGGCCGCCGGCCACGGTGACGCCGTCGGCGGCCGGGCTGATCGACTCGACGCTGAAGGTGATGTCGGGGTAGTTAGCCGCGTCGAAGAAGTCGGCCGAGCGCAGGTGGTCGTCACGCTTTTTGATCTTCGTGTCGATGGATGCGGCGGCCACCGTGAGCGTACCGGTGACCGTCCCGGCCCCGGCGACCGTCCCCGACCCGCTGACCTCGCCGAAGACGCCCCTGACCGGGACCATGCCCCACATGCTCTTGGTGGCGAGCCGGACCTGTGACCGGGCCCCGTCAAGGGTCCACGACCCGGCGAGCCTTCCTGCTCCCAGCGCCGCAAGCGCTGCCGGCTGTCCTGTCGTAGTCAACGTGGCCTCCAGACATTAGTTTTGTTTCGCCGTCAAAACTATTTTGACAACCGAACCATATATGCTGGTCATAGGCACTGTCAACGGAGGGCCATGGCCGACGAAACGGGCATCTCACAGCACTCCGCGCTGTGCCTGCGCCTGATGCAGATCTTTCCGCGCGTCACCCGCGGGATGCGCCGCTGGCAGGACGGCGCCGCGCCGCCAGCGCCCGCCTCGCTCGGCCCGCGGCACGTGGCCGCGCTCCAGCAGCTTCGCGGCGAGCCGCTCACCGTCGGCGAGCTCGCCACCCGGCTTGGCCTCACCCTGCCCACCGTCAGCGGCGTGCTCGCCGACCTGGACCGCGCGGGACTCGTCGAGCGCCGCCCCGACCCCGCCGACCGGCGGCGCACCATCGCCGCCATCGTCTGCGCTCAGGCCCCCCTGATCGACGAATGGCTCGACGGCGCGGCAAGCCCGCTCGCCCGCGTCCTCGACAAGCTCTCCCCCAGTGAGCAGCAAGCCTTCGTCAAAGCCATGGACCTGCTGGAAACCGAACTCCGCAGCCGCGGCCCCCAGCCCTGAGACCTAGCAGCGCGCCTTGCGGCGGGTCGGGCGGGCGGCTTTAGCGGGTGCTCTTGATGAACGTCAGGGCTGCTTCGGCGACGTCTTGCCAGCCGCTGTCGAAGACCAGGGAGTGGCCGCGGCCCGGGATCTCCTGAAGCTGGGTGGCAGCGCGGTTGCGCTTCTGCTTCCGGTAGGAGGCGGCGGCGATGGCATGCGGGGCGATGTGGTCTTTCTCGCCCGTAATGAGCAGCATGGGGCCGCGATTCGGGTTCTTGGTGTCCACCCTGAGCTCGGTGAATGGGTTGACGTTGGCGGTCGCGGCCTGGAAGAGCGGGATCCCCGAGCCCGGGACGGGATAGGCCTCATACAGCCGCTTGGCCTCGTTCTCGCTGACGGCGTTGGCGAAGGAGTAGCGGAACTGCTCGTAGGTGAGCATGACCGACCGCCGGTAGTTGGCCGGGTTGCCGATGACCGGCTTGGCCGACCGGAGCGCGGACAGCGGCAGCGGCAGTACCCCGCGGAACGGGCCCGAGTCGATCGGGACGGACGCGGTGCCCAGTCCCTGGCCGGCGAGCTGCTGGGTGATCAGGCCGCCGAAGGAGTGCCCGATGATTGCTGGCTTGTGCCGCAGCGCCGCGATGGCTTCGGCCATGTGGCTGGTGACCTGCCCGACGCTCTTGCCCGCGAAGACCCGCGGGTTGGCTCGGGCCTCGCCGACGGTTGCCGGGTCATCGGGCCAGCCGGGGGCGATGGTGGCGTAGCCGTTCTCCTCGAAGAACGTGCGCCATGGCTGCCAGCTTGAGGGGAGCATCCACAGGCCGTGGACGAAGACGACCGGCGGCAGGCCGGTGGCGTTGGCCCGGCTGATGTCTTGCGTCTCTCGAACGCTGAGGCTCATTGATATACCGCCATTCGGGACGGGAGCTGGGAATCCGCCGTCGTGCGTAACCGGCGGACGGACTGTCGGACTGCTGCCAATCCTTGCGGGCTGCCCGCGGGAAGTCGATGTCCGGGAAGGCACGGGCAACTAGGCGCAGATTGTTCCGGCGGACAACATCTGATCCAGGAACACCTTGAGGAACTGGTAGGTCCCGGCGGCACGGAAGCTAATATTGGCTGGTGGAACAATCACCGCCGGACGACGCCGGCGCCGGGCTCGCCTTGCTCGGCGCGGAGCTCAGGGAGCGGGCCGACGAGCTGGCTGACGGGATGGTCGCGCTGATCAGGGCGGCCGTGCCGGTCTACGGCACGGCCTCGGTGATCAGCGACGAGGAGCTGCGCCGGACCTGCCGGGACAACATCGGGTTCGTCTTCGGCCCGATCGGGCGCGCCCCGGCGGCCGCGTCCCCGGAATCGCGCGAGAACGGGAGACGGCGCGCGAGGGCAGGCGTGCCGCTGACCGCGGTGATGGCGGCCTACCGGGTCGCGGCCCGGTACCTGTGGGACTGCCTCGCCGACACCGCCGCCCGCAGCGAGGTTTCTGCCGGCGTCACGCTTCGGGCCGCTTCCGAGATGTGGCTCGCCTTGGACACCTTCACCCAGGAGATGGCCGACGGCTACCGGGAGGAGGTTACCTTCCAGGTTCTCGGCCAGGAAGAGGAGCGCTCGGCCGTGGTCCAGGCGCTACTGGAAGGCCGGCTGGATGAGGCCAATCTGTGGGAGGCGGCAGACACCCTGCGGATCCCGCTGCGGGGCAGCTACGTCGTTATCGCGGCGCAGGTACCAGGCCCGGGGCGGCACGCCCTCCCCCAGGCCGAGGCGGCACTCAAGCGCATCGGGGTGATCTCGGCGTGGCGGCTCCTGCACGACGCCGAGGTCGGGATCGCCTGGCTGCCCGGCCCGCGGGCTCACCTTGCCCGCCTGGCGGATTCCCTGCACTCACTCAGCACGGGCCTGGTCGGGGTCAGCCCGTGCTACGACGATCTCCGGGACACCCCCCGGAATCTCAGGCTGGCCAGGATCGCGCTGCGCAGCGCGTTCGCCGCTCAGCGCGTCACGGTCTTCGACCGCGACCTGTTCGCCGTCGCGGCGGGCAGCAACCCTGAGGTGATGCGGCACGTCTCAAGTAGCATCCTGGGCGCGCTTGACCAGGTCCCGGCCGGCCAGCGGCCGGTCCTGCTCACTACCCTCGGCGCCTGGCTCGACAATGGCGGCTCCGCCAGCAAGGCGGCCAGCGTCCTGTTCTGTCATCCCAACACGGTCAGGCACCGGATGCGCCGGGTCGAACAGCTCACCGGACGCTCCCTGTCCGATCCCCGCGGAATAGCCGAGCTGAGCCTCGCCTTCGAAATCGACCGCCGGGACGAACATCCCTCACCTGAGCCAGCTGCAAGCGGCTTACCGGCTAGCGCCGGGCACGCGACTGCGGGCCAAGTGCTACGCGGCCGCACATCACCCGATCACGATGGCACGAGCCGCTCGTGGAGGCCGGCCAGCACCCGGTACGAGGGCAGCACCGACGTGATGTCGGACTCGGGCCTGCGGCCCTGGGCGATCGCCGCGATGAACTCGCGGTCCTGTCCCTCGATGCCGTTGGCCGGGACGCGGACCGCCGACAGGTCGACGGGCTCGCCGTGGCCGGTGGTCAGCTCGTCGTAGCGGGCGATATAGGTGCCATTGTCGGTAATATACCGAAATATACTGCCTTGCGGTCCGTCGTGGTTGAAGCTGAGTGACAGCGTGCACAGGGCGCCGCCGCTGGTGCGCAGCTGGACGGACAGGTCCATGGCGATGCCGAGTTCCGGGTGGATCGGCCCTTGCAGGGCGTGAGCGGCGACGATCTCCTCGCCTGTCTGGTAGCGCAGCAGGTCGACGGTGTGCGCCGCGTGGTGCCACAGGAGATGGTCGGTCCATGAGCGCGGCTGCCCGAGCAGGTTCAGGTTGCTGCGGCGCAGGAAGTAGGTCTGCACGTCCAGCTGCCGGAGGCGCAGGTCGCCGTCGGTGATGCGGGCACGTATCCAGCGGTGCGAGGGATTGAAGCGCCGGGTGTGCCCGGCCATGCAGATCAGTCCGCTCTCGCGCTGCGCGGCCGCGATACGCTGCGTGCCGGCCCAGCTGTCGGCCAGCGGGATCTCGACCTGCACGTGCTTGCCCGCGCGCAGCACGGCAACCGCCTGTTCGGCGTGCAGCGGGGTCGGGGTGCACAAGATGACCGCGTCGATGTCGTCGTGGTCTAGGACCCCGGCCAGGTCGGTCGTCGCGAGCTGCGCGCCGTACTCGGCGGCGACCTGCCGGGCCTGGTCCAGGCGGCGGCTGACGGCGGCGGCGACGCGGGCGTCGTCGATGACGGCGAGCGCGTCGAGGTGTTTGCGGCCGAAGGCGCCGGCCCCGGCCAGGGCGATCCGCAGCGGCGGGGCCGGCGGGGCCGTCATGCCGCCCGCAGGACGAGGTGGCCGACCGCGGTGTTGGACGCGGGGACGTGGTAGTGCCGGTGTAGTTCGGTGACGTCGTCGCCGAGCGCGCCGCGCATGATCAGCCACATGACCATCTCGATGCCCTCGGTGCCGGCCTCGCGGAGGTAGTCGATGTGCGGGATGCGGCGCAGTGCCTGCGGGTCGGCGGTCAGCCGGTCGAGGTAGGCCAGATCGAACGGGGTGTTGATCAGGCCGGCCCGCGGGCCTTGCAGCTGGTGGCTCATGCCGCCGGTGCCCCAGATCTGGACGTTGATGTCTTCTCCGTAGCTGTGGACGGCGCGCCGGATCGCCTCACCGAGCAGCCAGCAGCGGTTGCCGGTCGGCGGAGGGTACTGCACGACGTTCACCGCCAGCGGGACGACCCGCACCGGCCAGGTGGCGGGCTGGCCGAACATCAGGGACAGCGGGACGGTCAGGCCGTGGTCCACGTCCAGCTTGTTCATGATGGTGATGTCGAACTCGTCCGTGATCAGGGACTCGGCGATGTGCCAGGCCAGCTCGGGATGCCCAGGGACGACCGGGACCGGGCGAGGCCCGAATCCCTCGTCGGCCGGGGCGAAGCTGTCCGCGCAGCCCAGCGCGAAGGTCGGGATCATCTCCAGGGAGAACGCCGACGCGTGGTCGTTGTAGACGAGGATGACCACGTCCGGGCATTCCTCGCGGATCCACTTGCGGGTCCATTCGTAGCCGTCGAACAGCGGCTTCCAGTAGTCCTGCCTGGTGTCGCCGCGGTCGATGGCCGCGCCAATGGCGGGCACGTGGCTGGTGGTGATGCCGGCGGTGATGCGGGCCATCGTCAGCGTCCTTCCCTGATCGAGCGCTGCCCCTCGGGCGACCGGCCGCCGGCGAGCATCATCGCCTGGTACTCGGCCAGGCTGACACCGCTCATGGCGCTGGCCGCCTCGGGGAAGCTGGTGCCGTCGGTGGCGAAGATCTTGGCCAGGAAGTAGATGTTGGCGCCTTCGGCGAGGGCGCCGTTCCAGTCCCGTGAGAGCACGGCGGCCCGCTGGGCCGGCGAGAGCGGCCACTGGTCCAGGTACGCCTGCTCGTCGGCCTTGAACCGGGCCCTGTTCTCCGCGCGGGTCAGGCTCATGCAGAACTGGTTCAAGTGGAATCCGCGCCGGGATTGCGCGCCGGTGAACACGACGGTGCCGGGAATGTCGTCCAGGTCGGCGGGGTCGCTCATGTCGTCTCTCCCCAGTACAGTCGGGCCGGATTGTCGACGAGCAGTTGCCTGCGCAGCGGTTCGGTCGGCGCGATGCGCGGGATGAAGTCGACCAGCGCCCCGTCGTCGGGCATGTGGCTCTTCAGGTTCGGGTGCGGCCAGTCGGTGCCCCACAGCACGCGGTCCGGGAACTCCTCGACCACGGTACGGGCGAACGGGACGACGTCGTCGTAGGCGGGCGGGCTGCTGCGGGTGAGCCGGTCGGGGCAGGTCACCTTCGCCCAGAACTGCGGGTGGTCGCGCAGCAGGGTCAGGAACCGCTCGAAGTCGGGGCCGTCCACGGGCTTGCTCACATCCGGGCGCCCAAGGTGGTCGACGACGACGGTGGTCGGCAGGGAAGTCAGGAAATTCCAGCGTTCGGTGAGGTCCGCGGCCTCGAAGTAGACCACGACGTGCCAGCCGAGGCGGGTGATCCGCTCGATGATGCCGTGGTAGTGGCGGTCGGGTTGGGGATTGACCAGGCGACGGACGAAGTTGAACCGAACGCCGCGCACCCCGGCCTCGTGCAGTGCGGCGAGTTCGTCGTCGGTGACATCGGCGCGCACCGTCGCCACGCCGCGGGCGCGGCCGGCCGAGGAGCGCAGCGCGTCCACCAGCGCGCTGTTGTCAGCCCCGTGACAGGTAGCCTGCACGATGACGTTCCGGGTGACGCCAAGGTGGTCGCGCACCCGGAACAGCTCCTCCTTGCCCGCATCGCAGGGGGTGTATTTGCGTTCAGCCGCGTAGGGAAACCGGCGCCCAGGTCCGAAGACGTGGCAGTGCGCGTCGACCGTGCCGTCCGGAAGCGGGAAGGCGGGCCGCCTGGGCGAGGGGTGGTAGGGCAGCCAGTCCGGGTCCATCGGGAAGCCTCAGGTCAGGACAACATTGGCGTAACGCGACGCGGTGCGCGATGCCGTGCCTTCAAGGTCGAGCAGACCGTGGGCGTCCATCCACTGCTGCATGGTGTCGTACATCTCCCTGGTGTAGGGCTCGAACACGATCCGCTCGCCCGGACCGAAACGGCTCACGTCGGCCAGCTTGGCCAGGTCTTCCGGCAGCTCGCGCAGCCAGTACTTCTTGTACCGCTCCACGTGCAGGTCGATGTCGGTCTGGGCACGCCGCAGGGCCCGGAAGTACTTCTTCGTCTCCTCCGGGTCCGCCCCGGGGGCGACCAGGAAGCCGACCATGAAGGTCGCGTCGGTGATCTTGCGGTAGCCGAGCTGCTCGGCCAGGTAGTACTGGGCGCCGAAGAGGTTGGCGACCTCGACCTCGCCGCGCAGCAGCAGCCGCGCCCGGTCGTTGGGCAGGCCGACGAAGTTCAGCTCGATCTGCGAGTGCTCCAGGAACGGCTCAAGCGCCTGCACGGTCGCGTAGTGGCTGCCCGAGTGGTAGCCGACCGCAACCGGCACGCCGGCCAGGTCCTGCGGCGTGTGGTAATCCGAGTTCGGCGCGGCGAAGATACCGGCCGGCGTCACGGTGTACGCATGGCCCCACATCTTCCCGGCGCCCGCCGCCGCGACACCGTTGACCGCCCAGTGACAGGCCGAGGACACGTCGCACGCGCGGCCGGCCGACATGTCCTCGAACGCCCCGGCCCGTACCTCCTGCGGGACGGCGTCGGCCGACCGGACCGTGGAGGTCTGCTTGGAGTCCTGGGCCAGGCCCTTGGCCTGGAACTCGTATTCGAGGCCTTCGGCGGCGAAGTAGCCGTGCTCCTCGGCGACCCACTCCTGAAGCCGCTGATGCGACTGGATGATGTACTTCTCCATGGTTTGATCCTCTGCGTCGTCGAACCGGGTCCGCGGACGGTGCGAGAACCACGCTAGGAACCGTCTTCCGGCCGGACAACGAGCCCGGGTCGATGGACGTATCGAGAATTTCGATCGCCGGGTCGTCCGGCGCTCGACGCGGACGCTGACAGGGTCGGGATCGTAGGCGGGCGGCACTCACCTTTCCGGCCGAGTTCAGTGCGGCTGCGGTTTGCGCAGCCAGGCAGCGAGGGCCTGCGCACTGGTCGAGTAGGGATCACCGGCCGGTCGCACCAGACCGACCTCGACCCGCGTCAGCGGCCCCTGGACCGGCAGCGGCACCAGATCGTCGAACACCGCGGTGCGCGCGTGGTCAGGGACGAAGGTGGCCAGCACCCCCAGCCCGGCGGCGGCCAGGAAACGCGCCTGCTGGCCGTCTATCTCAAGCACCGAGTGGTCGGCGGTCAGTCCGGAGCCGCGCAGCGCTTCGCGGTAGAAACCGGTCTCGGCACCGGTGAGCGGCGCGGTGATCAGACCGGCCGCGCCGATGTCATCGACGGTGACCGGCTGCCCGCCGGCCAGCGGGTGACTGCGCGAGGCCAGGAAGGTCAACTCGATCTCGTGCAGCGGCTCGAATCTCGCCTCCGCCGGGAGATGCCAGCGGATGACATAAGCCAGGTCCAGGTCATGGTCCAGCACCGCCTGCGCTTCCCGGCGGCTGTGGCCGAACCGCGGGCAGAGCATCGTCCCCCGATGCGCCCGGCAGAACGGGGCGATGACCTGACCGAAGAAGTATTTCTGTTCGAACGCCATGCTGGCGCCCAACCGCACCCTTCCCCGGCGCCCTTCCTTCAGGTCCGCCAGGGACGCCGCCAGGTGGTCTTGTTCCGCGAGCATGCTCAGCGCAGCCCGGTACACCTCATGGCCAGCCGCGGTGATGTGCACCGACCGGTCCCGGTAGCGCACCAGCTCGGCGCCACAGGCCCGTTCCAGCTCGCTGACATGATGCGAAACCGTCGACTGGGTCAGGTTCAGCTGGCGGGCGGCCGCCGAGTACCCGCCGCGGTCCACTACCGTGACAAAGACCAGCATGCGGAACAGATCCAGGTTCACCGGCGGCCTCCTTCCACGACCTGCCCCCGGCACCGCCGCAACGCCGGCACCCGCAGCCGCGGTCAGTGTACGACTCGATGAGCATTGCCGTCCGGCTGCCATCGAGCCTACTCGGAACCGAAGTAGCACCCCGGGTCCGCGCCGAGCTAGGGAAGTAACACCAGCCTCGGCTGGTCTGGCATCGTATATGGAGAAGCGGAGCCGGAGGTTAGCCGTGCATACCCCCCATGACATCGAACAGGGCCTGCCCGAGACCGTTAGCTTGCTTGACAAGCTGCGCATGGCCATCTACCACGGAGAGCTCGGGCCCAACCACCGGCTGGTGGAGAGCGAGCTCACGGCGAAGTACGACACGTCCAGGGGCGCGGTCCGTGAGGCCCTCGTGCAGCTGGAGAATGAGGGGCTCATCCTCCGTCCCCGCAACCGCAGTGCATCGGTCCGCCCGGTGACGCCTGCCGAGGCGGTCGAGATCACCGAGGTCCGCGCGGTCATCGAGGGACTGTGCGCCGCCAAGGCGGCGACCGCGGCCACGGAGGCGGATCACGCGGAACTGCGGGCGCTCGTGCGCCAGATGGCGGACGCCGTCAGGCGCGGCGACATGCTGGCCGACAGCAGGATCAGCGACCTCATGCACGCCAAGATCCGCGACATCGGCGGGCAGGGCACCGCTAACCGGATCCTTGAGCGGCTCAGGTACCAGGATGTCCGCTACCAGTTCCACGTCAGCCTGCTGCCGGGCCGCCTCGTCAAGGGCGCCAACGAGCACTACGACATCATCGAAGCGGTGATCGCGGGAGATTCCGCCGCGGCCGAGCAGGTCACCCGCGACCACTTCACGAGCGTCATCGCAGCCCTCCACCAGCTTGAAGAGGTGAAGGCGCAGCGCCCCGGTATCGCCCTCTGATCACAGGCCGGCGGGTGGTTGTCACTTCCTGACGTCTTGCCGGCTTTCGCGCCGCCATCCCTGGCCGAGTTCGCCCTGGAGCACGCCACTCGTCAGCCTTGTCTTTTCGCGATTTCTTCGAGGAGCTGGGGGACGACGGTGAACAGGTCGCCGACGACGCCGTAGTCGGCGATCTCGAAGATCGGCGCCTCGGCGTCCTTGTTGATCGCCATGATGGTCTTGGAGGTCTGCATCCCGGCCCGGTGCTGGATCGCACCGGAGATCCCCACCGCCACGTACAGCTGCGGGGACACGGTCTTGCCGGTCTGCCCGACCTGGAAGGCGTGCGGGTACCAGCCCGCGTCGGTCACCGCCCGCGACGCTCCCACGGCCGCGCCGAGCGCGTCGGCGAGCTTCTCGATGATCGTGAAGCCGTCCTCCGAGCCGGTGCCGCGCCCGCCGGAGACCACGACCTGCGCCTCGGTCAGCTCCGGCCGCTCGCCCTTTTCGGCCACCACCCGCTCGGTGACGGTGGCGCCCTTGGCCGCGTCCGATGCCTCGAATTCCACCGCCTCGACCACGGCGGCGCCCGGCGACGGCTCCGGGGTGACCGCGTTCGGCCGGACCGCGATGATCGGGGTTCCCGTCCGGACGACGGAGCGGACGGTGACCGAGCCGCCGAAGTTCGGCTGCTCCGCCACCGGCCTGCCGTCGTCGCCGGCGGTCACGTTGACGGCGTCGGTCAGCACCCCGGAGTTCGTCTTGACCGCGAGCCGCCCGGCGATCTCCTTGCCCGCGGTCGTCCCGGCGACCAGCACCGCCGCCGTCTCGTGCTCCGCCATCAGCCGCGCGAGCAGCTCCGCCGCCGGCGCCGTGACATACCCGTCCAGGTCGAGGGAATCGGCGGCGTACACCTTCTCGGCGCCGTACTCACCCAGCCGAGGCGCGGCCGCGTCCGCGCCCGGGCCCGTCCACACCACCGACGGGGACCCCAGTCGACGCGCCGCGGTCAGCAGCTCCAGCGTGACCTTCTTGACGTCGCCCTCGGCGGTCCGCTCCGCGAGGACCAGTACCTCAGCCATGTCCCAGTCCCCTCTCAGATGAACTTCCGCTCGGCGAGGAACCCGGCCGCCTTGGTGCCGCCGTCCCCCTCGTCCTTCACGATCACCCCGGCCGACCGCGGCGGCCGGGCGGCGAAGTCCTCCACCCACGTCGCCGCGTGCTCAAGGCCGACCTCGCCCGCGGCCACGCCCAGCTCAGCGAGCGCCAGGACCTGCACCGGCTTCTTCTTCGCCGCCATGATCCCCTTGAACGTCGGGTACCGCGGCTCGTTGATCTTCTCCACCACCGACACCACCGCCGGCAGCGACCCCGTCACCACCGCGTACCCGTCATCGGTCACCCGCCGGATAGTCACCGACGACCCGGAGATGTCCACCTTGGAGGCCAGGGTCAGCTGCGGCACCCCGAGGCGCTCGGCCAGCATCGCCGGCACCACCCCGGTCCGCGCGTCGGTCGACTCTGAGCCCAGGATCACCAGGTCGAACCCGACCTGCTGAAGGGCCGCGGCCAGCGCCGCCGACGTCGCCAGCGCGTCCGACCCCGCCAGGCCGTCATCGGTCACGTGCACCGCCTTGTCGGCGCCCATCGACAGCGCCTTGCGGATCGACTCCGACGCCTTCCCCGGCCCCATCGACAGGATCGTCACCTCGCCGCCGTGCGCCTCCGCGACCTTCAGCCCCTCCTCGATCGCGTACTCATCGAGCTCGTTGATCAGCCCGTCAAGCGAGGCCCGGTCCAGCGTGCCCTCCGGCGTGAGCGTGCGCTCAACCGCCGTGTCGGGCACCTGCTTCATGCAGACGACGATGTTCATTGGACAGGCGCACCCTTCTTGAGGCGTGGTGCTGGCCGGATTCGCCGCGAACCGCAGCCCCGCGCGGCCAGCACCAATGAAACTCAATATCACCGAACGATACTCAGTCTCATAAACCGCGGCAAGTGCTAGTTGCCGTGTACCCGGGCGGCCACACGCCCGGCCCACCGGCGGGCGCCGGCGAAAGGTCAGTGGTGCCCGGTTCTTCGACGAGCTGCTGTCCCCTGTCCCGGGTGGGCGTACCGACTTTATTTCCCGAACGGACGCCGCTGACTGCCGCTGCCCCGCCTCCGCCCCCGCCCCCGCCGCGGCGCTGAGCGCGCTGGTGAGGGGCTGTGCCATCATGCGGTGCATGAGCTCAGCTGGTTCCCGCGCCGTGGTCGTTGTCGGCTCCATCAACGAGGACGTCATGCTCCAGCTCGGTCGGCGCATACGGCCGGGTGAAACCGTCACCGCCCAGCACGTCGAGCGCCGGCCGGGCGGCAAGGGCGCGAACCAGGCGGTCGCGGCCGCGGCGGCGGGCGCCCCGGTCGCGATGCTCGGCGCCGTCGGCGACGACCCCGCCGGAGCCCGCATGGTGGAAGACCTGCGCCGCCACGGCGTGAATACCGGGCTGGTCAGAACCGTGGACGGGGTGAGCACCGGCACCGCGTACGTCACCGTCACCCCCGACGGGGAGAACACCATCGTGCTTGACCCGGGCGCCAACGCGTTCGTCGACGCCGCCGCGGTCGAGGCGGCGTGGCCGGCCCTGCCGCCCGCCGGGGTGCTGCTGTCGCTGCTGGAGATCCCGCTTGACGGCGTGACCGCCGCCGTAAGGCTCGCCGCCAGGACCGGCGTGCGCCGGGTGGTGACGCTGGCCCCCGCGCGGACCGTTTCCGATGAGCTGCTCAACGGCCTGGACCCGCTGCTGGTCAACGAGCACGAGGCCGCGTTCTTGCTGCAGGCCGATGACCTGGGCGGGCACTTCCTTGAGGCGGCCCGCGAGCTGCTGCGGCTCGGCCCTACGTCCGCCGTCGTCACGGCGGGCGCGGCCGGGGCCGCCATCGCCGACGGCGGCGACGCGCGGCTGCTTCCCGCTATCCCCGCCGACGAGGTCTTGGACACCACCGGGGCCGGGGACGCGTTCGCCGGAGCGCTCGCGGCCGCGCTCGCCCGCGGCGCTGGCCTCGACGCCGCTGTCGCGGCCGGGCTGCGGGCCGGCAGCGAGGCCGTGCAGCGCGTCGGGGCCCGCTGAATCCGCCGCGGGTGCCCGGCTCAGCGCCGGTGGCCGTGCTTGCGGACGATGGCGTCCAGTATTTCGGTGGCCTTGGTGCTGTCCCCGCGGATGGCTTCCAGCTCGGCTGGTGGCAGCTGGGTCGCCAGGGTCCACGGGTTCCGTTCCCGTCGGCCGTTCACCTTGGTGAGGCGGTAGAACACCTGGCCGTCGGCACGCATGATCCACTCCCAGGACATCACGCCGAGCTTGCCGGCGGAACGGCCGCTGACCTGGGCGATTACCTTCGGGGAAAGCAATGCCATCGATAAGCCCTCTCGCCGGGTGACCCCTGGGCGGAAGTCCCGGTTACCCGGGCCGGTCACGTTGCCCTGACCCGACCGAGGCTACTGCGTAACGCTGCAAAGGATTGCATAACCTGGCCATGACGTGACGAACGTCACATTCACCGGCTCAAATGAGGTGCTCTGAACCGCGCGAGGGTGCCATCCACGCCCTCTGGGACCGAAGTCGGGGCAAATCCGGGTCGTGGCGCCGCTTCCCGGCACTACGGGGGAGCGCGGAGGCCGCCGAACTAATCAGGAAACCGGACTACTGCAAACGTTTGTCTCTGCGTTAGCCCGACTCTGACGTCGGCTCTGGTATACGTACGCAGCTCGAAATCATTTTGCCGCCGCTCTGGTGACTATCCTGGCGGGATGCGCAAGACCCGGGGACAGTGAACGCTGGCATCGTGGCGGAGGCGGCGGGGCTGTTCGCCGTCACCAACGTCGACGACATCGTCGTGCTGTCGCTGTTCTTCGGCCGCACCGCCGGGCGGCCGGGCGCGGCCAGGCGCATCGTGGCCGGGCAGTACCTCGGCTTCGCCGCGCTCGTGGCCATCGCCGTCGCCGTGGCCTACGGTGCCACCTTCCTGCCCGGGTCTGGCCTCGCCTACCTGGGCTTCCTGCCCCTGGCGCTGGGACTCAGGGCCGCCTGGCAAGCCCACCGCAGCGGCGACGCCGACGGGCAGCCGCGCGAGGACGGGCCCGAGGACGTCAGGGCACTCCAGGTCGCCGCGGTCACCTTCGCCAACGGCAGCGACAACATCGGTGCCTACTCGCCGGTCTTCGCCAAGGCCGGAACGGCCGGGATCACCGTTTACATCGCGGTCTTCCTGGTCCTCGTCGGCGTCTGGTGCGCGGCCGGGCGGTACCTCGCCACCCGCCCCGCCGTCGGCAAGGTCCTCGGACGGTGGGGGCACATCTTGCACCCGGTGGTGCTGATCGCCCTTGGCCTGTTCATCCTCATCCAGGGCGGAGCATTCGGCCTGTAGAGCATCGGGACGGGCGCGGGTCGGGCGGGATATCTCAGAAGGTCCTGAAAGGCTGCTCATAGTGCCCGCGCAGCCTGGCCGGTTAGCGTACTGGCCCGTGACATATCCGGACCAATACGGGGATCGGGGATCGGAGCGGTTCGGCGGGGCGGAGGGCAATGAGCGGCTGACCGTGCTGACCGGGGCGGTCCTGCTGATCCTGCTGGCCGCTGAGGGATTCACCATCCTCCGCCTCGGCCGCCTTCTCACCTTGCACTTCTTCCTCGGCATGCTGCTGCTGGGGCCGGTCGCGCTCAAGGCCGGATCGGTTACCTACCGGTTCTTCCGCTACTACACCGGGAGTGCCCCCTACCGGCGCAAGGGCCCGCCCGCGCCGCTGCTGCGCCTGCTCGGCCCGGTAACCCTGCTGCTCACCGCCTGCGTCTTCGGCACCGGCGTCGTGCTCGCCGTCGTCGGCCCGTCCGGGCGGCAGCCGTGGCTGCTGTACCACAAGGCCACCTTCATCCTTTGGTTCTGCGCGATGGCCATCCACGTCCTCGCCTATGCCCCCCGGTTGCCGCGGCTGCTGTACGCGGAGGCCAGCGGCGCGACCCGGCCACGGGACGGCGGCGGCAGGCACGCCGCCAACGGCCGGCCCGCCGCGCGGGCGGCGCGGGTGCTCGGCGGCCGCGGGGTCCGCCTGTCCCTGCTAACCGCCTCGTTGCTCGCGGGCCTGGTCATCGCGTTGCTGACGGTCCACCTCGCCGGCGCCTGGGAGTCTCCGGGCAGGTTCTTCTTCCACTCCTGACGGCTGGCGGCGGAGGCCGTCGAGGTAGACGCCGAGGATGCGGGCGCTCGCGTCGCGACCGGAGCGGGTGGCGATCGCGCTGATCGCGGCGACCGCGCTGAACACGTCCGGCCAGGTCACATCCGGCCGGATCGCGCCGTCGGCCTGGGCGCGGGCGAGGAGCCCGTACCCGGCGTCCATCATCTCGGCGCACGGCACCCCCAGCGGAGAGCCGTCACTGGTCACCGCGTCGAGCATCGCGGCCGGCAAGCCCTGGTAGGGGCCGATCCGGCGGGTGACGTCGGCGAGCCACTCTCGCAGCGCCTTGCCCGGGGGCAGCGCCTGCGCGAGCTCGGCCGCGCGCGCGTTCAGCTGCTGCATGCCGTCGCCGATGATCGCGGTGATCAGGGCGTCCCTCGTCGGGAAGTGCCGGTACAGGGTGGCGATGCCCACCCCGGCCCGGCGGGCGATGTCGCGCAGCGACGCGTCCACGCCCTGCTCCCTGATCACCTCGCGGGCGACGTCGAGCAGTTCCTCGCGGTTGCGCCGGGCATCGGCGCGCAGCTCAGTCATCCGGGCGGCTCCTTTGCCGGTCCTGGCGTGTCTCGTCGCACGGCACCCGGCCTTGCAATCGAAGCACCGCTCCGTTTATATTCGGAGCACCGCTTCGAATAGTACCCGGGAGGTACAACATGGCCAAGGCGAGCGCGCCTGGCGACCCCATCACCCAAGGCGACGCCGGTGGGCCGGAACCGGCGAGCGAGGCCGTGCTGCGGCGGACGATGGTCGCCGTCGTCTTCGGCGGCCTGATGTCGATGCTGGACACGACGATCGTGAACATCGCGATCCGGACGCTGTCGGTGCGGCTGCACGCCGACCTGGCCTCGGTTCAGTGGGTGGTGACCGGGTACCTTCTCGCCCTCGCCGCCGCGCTGCCGCTGGCCGGCTGGCTGGCCGACCGGTTCGGCGCGCGGCAGGTGTACGTGGCGTCGATCGCGACGTTCACCCTCGCCTCGCTGGCCTGCGGCCTGTCGACGTCGCTGTCGCAGCTGATCGGCTTCCGCGTGCTCCAGGGCGTCGCGGGGGCGCTGACGATGCCGGTCGGCCAGATGATCCTCGTCCCGGTCGCGGGCCGGGCGCGGATGGCCCGCGTCATGGGCACGCTGTCCATCCCCATCGTGATGGCGCCCATCTTCGGCCCGGTCCTCGGCGGCCTGCTGCTCGAGCACGCGGGCTGGCAGTGGATCTTCTTCGTCAACCTTCCCGTCGGCCTGGTCGCGGTGCCCCTCGCCCTGTGGCTGCTCCCTCGTGACCAGCCGCGGCGGGCCGCCCGGCCCGACTTCCCCGGGCTGCTCCTCATCAGCGCCGGATCGGTCGCCGCGACCTACGGGCTGGCGTCGGCGGGCGGGCAGGCGATCCGGGTGTGGCTGCCGCTGGTTCTCGGCGTGGCCCTGCTCGCGGCCTTCGTCGTCCGGTCCGGGCGGACCGACCGCCCGCTGCTCGACGTCCGCCTCTACCGGAACCGCGCCTACGCGGCGAGCTCGCTGGTCAACTTCGCGCTCGGCGGCATCGTCTTCGGCGGCATGATCCTGCTGCCGTTGTACTTCCAGTCGGTCCGCCTGCAGGACCCGGTGATGACCGGGCTGCTCATCGCGCCCACGGGCGTGGGCATCGCCGTCACGGCCCCGCTGGCGTCCCGCCTCACGGACCGCTTCGGCAGCGGCCGGACGGCGTTCGCCGGGGCACTGATCAACGCCATCGGGACGGTGCCGCTCCTGTTCCTCGGAGGGTCGACGCCGTACCTCTGGCTGTCGGCGGTGATGCTGGTCCGCGGGATCGGCATCAGCCTGTGCATGATCCCGGCGATGAGCGCGATCTACCGGGCCATACCCCCGGCCAAGGTGGGTGACGGGACGACCCAGGCCAACGTGCTGAACCGGCTGGGGGGGTCGACCGGGACGGCGGTCTTCACCATCGTGCTGACGCACGCGATCGCAAGCACGGGCCCCTCGGGGGCCGCCTACGGCGACGCTTTCCGCTGGGTGCTCGGCGCGGGCCTGCTCATGGCGGTCCCGGCGATCTTCCTCGCCCGGGCGGAGTCACGCGCCGCGGCCGACGCCGACCGCGCGGGCCGGACGGACGCACGCAGCCAGCAAGCAGGCGGCGGGCCCGGGCGGACACAAGACCCGGCGGCCACGGGCGCCGCCGCCACGCGGTCCCCCGCCGGTTGAGGGCCGGGCACTATGACGTCCGTCGGCGGCTTCAGCTGGCCGGGTGCGGCCACGCCAGAAACTGGCCCGGGATAGGGTGACCGGCACCTCGTAGGTCTGGCAGGCCGGATAGCAGCCCGGCCTGCTGGACTGAGGGCTCAGTGACCCGGTACATCGTCATCGGCGCCCGGGCCGTCGGCGTGACCCTCGCCGCCGAGCTCCAGCAGGCCGGCCAGGAAGTGCTGATCGTCGCCCGCGGCGGCCAGCTCGAGGCACTCCGCGCCGGCACGCTGCGGAACGCGCGGCCGGACGGGACACGGAACCTTCGCCTTCCGGTCGCGGCCGGTCCACCGCGCCTGGCGGGACAAAACGGCGGCCGGGACACTAGACGAAGCCGACCTCGTCGCGACGATTCCCCAGCTCGCCAGCCATCCGTGGCCGCCCGTTGCCACGCTCGTCGAGGCCGCCATCGCGGGACGGGCCGCTCACTCCCCCGCCAAGCCAGGCGCCGCGCGGCGAGGCGGGCTCATGAACGCGGACGAGGTGGTCGCGGCGGCCATCGGCGTGCCCGCGGCGGCGCTCACCCGACCGGAGCTCCTGTCTCGCACCGTCACAAAGACTGTGTTACTGTGAAACTGTGAAGAATATTACCGTCTCCGTCCCCGATCACGTGTACCGCGACGCCAGGATCGCCGCCGCGCAGCGCGACACCTCGGTAAGCGCGCTGGTCGTCGGCTACCTTGAGCACTTGTCCGGCCGGATGGACGAGTTCGCCCGGCTAGAGGCGCTGCAGCGCGAGGTGCAGGCCGAGATCGGCCAGTTCCGCGCGGCCGACCGGCTCGGCCGCGACGAGGTCCATGACCGTGCAGTTCATTGACACCAACCTCCTGCTCTACGCGATCTCGCGCGACCCCGCCGAGCAGGATAAAGCCAAGCGCGCCAACGACATCCTGGCCGGCCGCGACCTGGCCCTGTCCGTCCAGGTCCTGCAGGAGTTCTACGTACAGGCCACCCGGGCCAGCCGGCCCGACCCCGTCACGCACCAGCAGGCCGTCACGCTCATCGAGTCGTTCCGCCGCTTCGCCGTCCAGGACGTCACCAGCGCGATCTTGATGGCCGCCCTCGACACCCGCAAGCGGTTCCAGCTCTCGTACTGGGACTCCGCGATCATCGAGGCCTCCCGAGCGATGGGCTGCACCGAAGTCCTGTCCGAAGACCTGGGGGACGGCCAGGACTACTCCGGGGTCCGGGTCACCAATCCGTTCCGCTGACACCCGCCTGAAGAGCGGGTCCTTCAGCAGATTGCCTCGGCGATCAGCCGGGTCGCGGTTATGAGCTCAGACTCACTGGGAAGCGCGAAACCGAGGAGGAGCGCCGGAGAACTTGCCGCGTGAATTGTGCAGTGGCGGTGCAGTTCGTGCGTGCCGACACCGGAATGCCGGGCCCGCATCGCCGTCGCGTGCTCGTCGGTACCGTCAGGAAGCCAGGCGAGCAGGCAGGTGACCGCGGTGGAACTCCAGGGCCACGGGCACACTGCCGACACCGGCCGCGCAATGACAATCGAGGCGCTGGGCGGCCTCGACCCGGGCACGCGCATTGTGTGCGGGTATGGCCTCCGCGATTTCACCGACGCCGAACGCGGCCGGCTGCCCCGCGACGAAGGCCCCGTCGACCCGGCCACGATCATCGAGGGTCCCTTCGACCCCGCGAACCCGATGCGCATCCTCCGGACGTCCGCCGGCAGCTGACGGGCAACGAGCACATTTTGTCGGTGGCATGCGGCAGGATGTACGCGTGGCTGACGACGTGCTCTCGTCGGCGCGCGGCCGGGAGAATCCGCAGGGCGGGGCTCCCGTTGCCGCGCAGCCTTTTACCCATCTCGGCGTTCCGAACGCCGGGCAGTACCGGCGCCTGCTCCGGACCTTCGCGCGGGCGAAGCAGCGCTTCATCGTGCACCTGCGCCCGGAGGACGTTGCCGCCGAGCTGCGGGTCGAGGCGGACGACCAGCTGACCGAGGCGCTGGACCAGCTGGTGAAGTGGGGCAACCTGCGGTCCGACGTCGACACCAGCCGCGTCACCACGGTGGAGGACTTTCACCGCAAGCGGTCGCTGTACCAGCTCACAACCGAAGGGCACGCGGCCGAGCAGGCGATCGCGTTCTACGAGGAGGCGATCGGGCGGCGCGGCCAGCTTCAGTCGATCGCCCTGGCCGACATCGCCGAACAGCTCCAGGCGCTGCTCGCGCTGGCCGGCCAGCGCGATCCCGACCCGGCTAAGGTCCACCTGCTGCTGCTGTCGGTGGCGGAGCGGTTCTCCTCGCTCGCCGATAACGCCCAGGCGTTCATGTCCGCGCTGCGGCGCGCGATCGACTTCTCCGACGGGGACGTCGACGGCTTCATCGCGTACAAGGAACGGCTGATCGACTACATCAACCGGTTCATCGCCGACCTCGCCAACTCCGGTGCCCAGATCGCGGTCCTGCTGACGGACCTGGAAGCAGCCGGCCACGAGCGGCTGCTGGCGGTCGCCGCGCGGCGCGAGGGGGCCGACGCGGTCCCGGAGGGGCCGGACGCGGCGGAGTCGCTCGCCCGCGCGGAAGGGCAGGCGCTCGACGCGTGGCGGAACCGGTGGCGCGGCCTGGACGACTGGTTCACCTCGGGCGACCCGGGGCACCCGTCACAGGCCAGGCTGCTGCGGCAGGCCGCGGTGACCGCGATCAAGCAGCTCATCGACGCGGTCGGCCTGCTCAACGAGCGGCGTTCCGGCCGGTCCGACCGGTCGGCGGACTTCGCCGCGCTCGCCCGGTGGTTCGCCGAGGCACCTGACGACGCGGCGGCCCACCGGCTGTGGCGGGCGGCCTTCGGCCTGTCCCCCGCCCGTCACCTGTCCGTCACCGGCGACACCGCGGATGAGTGGGAAAGCGTGCCGGCCGGGACGCCGTGGGGCGAGGCGCCGCCGATCCGGATCTCGCCGCAGCTGAGGAAGACCGGGAGCTATGAGCGGCGCGGCCAGCCCAGCCAGGTGAAGGACCGCTCCGCGGCCAGGGAGCTGCTGCGGCGCCAGGCCGAGCAGGAGGCCGCGCAGACCGCCGAGGCGCGGCGCCGGCTGCGCACCAGCGGGCCGACGCTGCTGTCGGACCTGGACGTGCTCGACCCGCGGGCGTTCCGCCTCTTCCTCAGCCTGCTCGGCGACGCGCTCGCGGCCCGCGCTCCTGGTGACACCGAGGTGAAGACCGTCACGAACGACGGCAGCCTGGAGGTCCGGCTGCGCCTGGTCGCGGACGGGGGCACGGCCACCGTCAAGACCGAGGACGGGGTGCTCACCGGTCCCGAGCACGTCATCGAGATCACGGACCTGGTGCCATGATCCCCGCCGAGGAACAGGCGCAGCGCCAGGCCGCGCTCCGTGCCCTGCTCGCCAAGCCGCTGCTTGTCGCCCACGACGACGCCGAGTCGCTGCTGCTTGTCCGGCGGCACCTGCCCGCGCTCAGCGGCTGGCTGCGCCGGGAGACCGGCTGGCGGCTGGTCGCTGACGCGGAGACGGCCCGGCTGTTCAAGACCGCCCCGCCGTTCTCCGACGCCACCCACCCCGCCCGCGGGCACAACCGGGAGCCGTTCAGCCGCCGCCGGTACGTCGCCCTCTGCCTGGCCTTGTCCACGCTCGCCCGCGCCGACGCGCAGACCACGCTCGGCAGCCTCGCCGACGACGTGCTCACCGCCGCCGCCGAGCCGGGCCTGGCCGCCACCGGGTTCACGCTGACCCTGGACAGCCGGGGCGACCGCGCCGACCTCGTGGCCGTCGTCCGGCTGCTGCTCGCCTGGGGCGTGCTCAGCCGGGTCGCCGGAGACGAGGACGCGTACCTGTCGGCAGGCGCCGACGTGCTGTACGACGTGCGCCGGCCGGTGCTGGGCGTGCTGCTGACCGGCAGCCGGGGCCCGTCCACCATCACCGCGCGCGCGTTCGAGGCAAAGCTCGCGGAGCTGACCGCCGAGCCGGTCGCCGAGACCGACGAACTGCGTAACCAGGCGCTGCGCAGGACCCTCACCCGGCGACTGCTCGACGACCCGGTCGTCTACTACGACGAGCTCACCGAAGACGAGCTTGCCTACCTGGTCGCCCAGCGGCATAACATCACCGGGCGGATCAGTGAGGCCACCGGGCTCCTGCCGGAGCTGCGCGCCGAGGGCATCGCGATGGTGGACCCGGACGACGACCTCACCGACGTGCGGATGCCCGAGCAGCGCACCGACGGGCACGTCACGCTGCTGGTCGCCGAGTACCTGGCGGGCCGGGGGCGGGCGCCGCGGGCCGAGCTGCTCGCGTTCGTCCGGCAGGCGGCGCGGGCGCACGCGGGTTACTGGCGCAAGGGCGTCACCGATCCCGGCGCGGAGACCGGACTGCTCGAGATCGCGCTGGAGAAGCTCACCGCCCTGCGCCTCATCGAGACGGACACCGAGGTCACGCGGGACGGTACCGCTGCCGTGATCCGCGCCCGCCCGGCGATCGCCCGCTTCGCCCTCGCCGCGCCCGTCATCCGCGAGCCTGGCAGTCCTACCCGGGGCAAGACCGGGACGAGCCCGAGCAGAAAGGCGACAGCCGATGCTGCCAGCACCATCTTCTGAGCGGTGGAAGCCCCTGCGGGCCGGCCTGGTCGACATGTTCTACTACGACCAGGAGGAGTTCTGGTTCCGCGACGGCCGGTTGCTGCTGCGCGGCAACAACGGAACCGGCAAGTCCAAGGTGCTCGCCCTCATGCTGCCGTTCCTGCTCGACGGCGACCTCGCTCCGCACCGGGTAGAGCCCGACGGCGACCGGCAGAAGCGGATGGAGTGGAACCTGCTGCTCGGCGGCAGGCACCCGAGCAGCGAGCGCCTCGGCTACACCTGGCTGGAGTTCGGCCGCAGGGACGCCGACAGCGCCGATGGATCTGAGGGCACGGCGGAGTTCATCACGATCGGCTGCGGGCTGAAGGCCGTCGCCGGGCGCGGGATCGCACGGCACTGGTTCTTCGTCACCAGCCAGCGCCCCGGCGCTGAGCTGCGGCTGCTACCCGACAGCCGGGTCCCGCTCACCCGGGAGAAGCTGCGGGAGGAGATCGGCCCACGCGGGTTCGTCTATGACCGGGCGGCCGACTACCGCCGGGCGGTGGACGAGCACCTGTTCGGACTCGGCGCGCAGCGCTACGAGGCCCTGGTCAACCTGCTGATCCAGCTGCGCCAGCCGCAGCTGTCGAAGCGACCCGACGAGAAGCTGCTGTCCAGGGCGCTCACGGAGGCACTCCCCCCGCTCAGCCCCGGCCTCGTGACGACCGTGGCCGAGGCGTTCCGCGGTCTCGATGAGGAACGCGACGCGCTGCGTGCTCTCGCCGAGGCGCAGGAGGCGGCCACCGCTTTCCTGGGCTATTACCGCCGGTACGCGAAGGTGGCGGCCAAGCGCAAGGCCGCCGGGCCGCGGCAGACGCAGGCGAAATACGAGAATCTCGGTAGGGAGCTCACCGCCGCTGAAGATGCCTTCACCGCCGCCCATCTGGAGCTGGAGGAAGCGCAGGGCGAACTCATCGCGCTTGAGGAGCAGCGCACCGAGCTGGACGCACGGCAGAGGGCCCTGGAGGCCGATCCGGCGATGCGCGACGCCGAGCGGCTCAAGCACCTTCACGAGGACGCCGGCCGCAAGGAGACCGCGGCGCGCATCCAGGAGGAAGACCGGAACCGGCAGTCCGGCCAGGTGCAGAAGTACACCGCCAAGACGGCTGCGACGGCCCATCAGGCTGGGATCGGGCGCGATAAGCTCGCCGCGGCGCTGCGCGAGGCGGCGGCCGCCGCGGCTGACGCGCGGTGCGGCAATCGCCACCGGGCGGCCGTCGTGGCGTTCGGTGCTGCTGACCACGGTGCTGCTGACCACGGGGCCGCCGGCGGGGATGCCGCCGACCGGGACGCTGCGCCGGCGCCCAGGGAAGCTCTCTACCTAGAGGCCGCCGAGGAACCGGCCGCCGGCCTTCTCGCTGGAGCCAGGCGCGATGCCCAGGCCATCGCCGACCGGCGGGAACAGGCGGTCGCAGAGCTGGGCAAGCTGCTTGACGAGTCCGCGAAATGCGAACAGAAGGTCCACGCGGCGCAGGCGGAAGAGGGCAGGCGGTCGGCTGAGGTTCAGGCCGCCGCGGACCGGGTCACGGCGGCGGATCGAGCAGTAGAGGAACGGATGCGGCTGCTTCTTGAGGCCTACCGTTCCTATCTGAGCGGCCTGACGGAACTGCGGGTGACCGACCCGGACGAGCTGATCGCCGCGCTGGAAGGCTGGGGGGTGACCGGGGAAGGCGCGAATCCCGCCGCCGTGGTCATCGACGACGCGGCCCGGGCGGCGGGCACGGAGCTTGGCCGGCGAGCCGGGGAGCTGAACACCCAGCGGACGCGGCATACCACCCGGGCGGGCGAGCTTGCGGAGGAGACAAGCCGGCTGCGCCTAGGCGGCCACGACTTCCCCCCGGTGCCGCATACCCGCGCGGTCGGCGTCCGCGACGGCCGTCCCGGAGCGCCGCTGTGGAAGGTGACCGACTTCGCTCCGGGTCTCACCGACGACGAGCGGGCCGGGCTGGAGGCGGCGCTTGAGGCGGCGGGGATTCTCGACGCGTGGGTCACCCCCGAGGGGAACCTCGTAGACGGGGACGTGACCGTGGTTTCCGGGCTTGCCCCGGTGGGCGGTGAATCGTGCGCCAGCCTGCTGATGCCCGCGATCGATTCGGACGACTCCCAGGCCGGAGTGTTGCGCGAGCAGTCAGTGGCCTCCGTTCTGAGGGCGATTGGACGCGAGCCCGGGATCTACCGTGCACCGGCGGGACCTGGGTGACCACCGACGGACGGTGGTCCAACGGGGTGCTGGGCGGCGCCTGGCACAAGGACCGGGCCGGCTACATCGGCGAGGGGGCACGGGAGGCCGCCCGACGGGCGCGCATCGAGGCGCTGGAGCAAGAGCTGGCCGGGGAACGGGCCGCGATCGAGGCCATCGACGCGGACCTGGCGGGCATCGAGGCGCGGCAGGAACTGGTTGCCGAGGAGCACCGGGCGGTGCCGTCGGATGGCGGGGTTCGCGAGGCCCACACCGGGGCCGCCGTTGAGCGCCGGGGGCTTGCCCGGGCGCGAGAGGACCACGCGGCGGCGATCACGAAGCTGCGGGAGCGGCAGGAGGAACTGGCGGCGGCACGGGTGCGGGCGGCGGAATTCGCGGGCGATGTCGGCCTGCCGACCGATCCGGGCGAACTGGCCGGGGTACGGGCGGGAGTAGGGGCGTACCGGGTAACGCTCGCCGCGCTGTGGCCGGCCGCCGAGGCGGCGCACAACGCGATCCGCGCCGCGGCCGACGCGGAAACGGAACTCGCCGACAGTCGTCAGCTGCTGACCGAGGCGAGCGAGCGGGCCGCCGAGGCGCGGGAGGCGGCGGACGGGGCGGCGACCACGCACCAGGAGCTGCTCACCACCGTCGGCACGGCGGTGGAGGAATTGCAGCGGCGGCTGGCCGAGGTGACCGGCGCCCTCGGCCGACTGAAGACAGCCGAGCACGACGCCCGCCAGCGGGAACGGGGGGCGCTTGAGGCGCGCGGCCAGGCGGACGGGAAACGGGGCGAGCTGCGGACGCAGGTCGACGACGCGGCGCGGCAGCGGGACGACGCGGTACGCGAGTTCCGGGCGTTCGCGGCCACCGGGCTGCTGCGGGTCGCGGTGACCACGGTGGAGGTCCCTGACGCGGAGCAGCCGTGGGCGGCGACGCCGGCGGTGCTCCTCGCCCGCGCGGTCAACGCCGAACTCGACTCCGTGGACGACGGGGACGGGACGTGGGACCGGATCCAGAAGAGGGTGACCGAGGAGCACAAGCTGCTGGCCGACGCGATGGCCGCCCGCGGGCACTCGGCGGGGCTGACGCTCAGCGAGGGCGTCATCGTGATCGACGTGGTCTTCCAGGGCCGCAGCCACGATCTGCCCGGGCTGGCCGAGGCGCTGGCGGCCGAGGTGGAACAGCGGACCACGCTGCTGTCCGCGCGGGAACGCGAAATCCTGGAGAACCACCTGCTCAACGAGGTGGCGGGGACGCTGCACGAGCTGATCTCGGCGGCCGAGGCCGAGGTCAGGCAGATGAACGACGAGCTGGAATCGCGGCCGACGTCCACTGGCATGAAGCTGCGGCTGATCTGGCAGCAGGCCAGGAACGCGCCCGAGGGCCTCGACCGGGTCAGGTTCAAGCTCCGGCAGACGATCGACGCGTGGTCCGCCGCGGACCGGGCGCTGGTGGGGGCGTTCCTGCAGCAGCGCATCGCCGCCGAGCACGCGGACAATCCGGCGGCCGGCTGGGCCGAGGCGCTGACCTTGGCGCTTGACTACCGGGGCTGGCACGAGTTTGCGATCCAGCGGTACTCCGGCGGGCAATGGCGGCCGGCCACCGGCCCCGCCTCGGGCGGCGAGCGGGCGCTGGTGGTGTCGGTTCCGCTGTTCGCGGCGGCTTCGTCGCACTACAAGTCGGCGGGCAACCCGCATGCGCCGAGGCTGATCGCGCTCGACGAGGCGTTCGCCGGGGTCGACGATGACTCCCGCGCCAAGTGCATGGGCCTGCTCGCCACCTTCGACATGGACGTGGTCATGACCAGCGAGCGGGAGTGGGGCTGCTACCCGCAGGTGCCCGGGCTCGGCATCTGCCAGCTCGCCCGCCAGGACGGCGTCGACGCGGTCCTGGTCACGCCGTGGCAGTGGGATGGCCGGGAACGTCGCCGGGCCGAACGGGTGCCCGTGTGACCGACAACAGTGTGACCGACAGCGCGACCGGCCCGGCGGAGGACGACAGCAGGCTGCACCGCCTGCTCGGCGGCGAACCAACCGCGTGGCTGGTCCGGCGGGCGCGCGACCGGCTGGAGACCGGACGCGCGCTCACCGGGACCGTTACCCTGGCCGACGCGACGGCCGAGCAGCGGCGGGCGGCCGAGCGGCTCACCGGCAGGCCGCCCCGTTCCGGTACGTCGCTGTCGGTCTCGCTGCCCGAGGTGGACCGGCTCCTCCGCGAGAGCGGGGCCGCACCGGGCGGGCTCGCCGAGGCCGTCGCGCTGTTGACCGGCCCGCTCCGGGACCGCAACCGGGACCGGACGGACGCGGCGTCCGCGTGGGCGGCCGCGTTCGCGCCGCTTGACGAATCCGTGGCGGCCCGGGCAGAACTGGCCGCGTGGCGGGGGTGGCTCGACGCGACTGGCGTCGTCCGCCGCCTGGCCCCGGCGCCGGACGCGGCACTGGCGCTGCTCGGCCAGGTGGCCGCGGTGCTGCGCCGACTGCCGTCGCGGGGCATCCCGATCGGGCGGCTCGCCGCCGAATGCTGCGGCGACGCGCACGCCCTGGATGACGGCCGCCCCGCCGGGACGCTCGCCCTGTCCGGGGTCCGCGCGCTAGCCGGCTTGCCGTTCGCGGCCGACGCGAGCGCGGACTCCCGCCGTGAGGCATGGGCCTGCGTCGGCGTTCACCTCGACGAACTCTCATCGCTGGCTCTCTGCCTCGGCCTGCCCGGCGACACCCGCAGCGCTCTTGGCCGGGTGCTGGCACTGCAGCGAGAAGCGGGACAGCCGGCGATGCTCACGCTCAGGCAGCTGCGCTGCCACGATGAGGCGCTGTCGGCCGGACTGGTGTGGATTTGCGAAAACCCCGTGGTCATCGCGGCCGCCGCGGACGAGCTTGGCAGTCGCTGCCCGCCGCTTGTCTGCGTCGGTGGCCAGCCGTCCGCCGCCGGCTGGCGGCTGCTGGACCTGCTGGCGGCGGACGGATCGGAGTTCCGCTACCACGGCGATTTCGACTGGGGCGGTGTCCGGATCGCCAATGCGGTTCGTCAGCGGACGGGCCAGGGACGGTCACGCTGGCATCCGTGGCGGTACGACCGGGTGGCGTATGAGACCGTGGCCACGGCGGTGGCGGCCGTGCATACCGGTGGTCGGCTGCCTCGGCTGGCGGGCGAGCCCGTCGCGACTCCCTGGGATCCGGGCTTGGCG
This sequence comes from uncultured Actinomycetota bacterium, assembly GCA_963767685.1. Taxonomy (GTDB): domain Bacteria; phylum Actinomycetota; class Actinomycetes; order Streptosporangiales; family Streptosporangiaceae; genus Trebonia. The sequence continues at coordinate 955,410 of CAVYEZ010000018.1, read as the reverse complement.
GCCGCAATGGCGCGCCACGACATTCGCGTGGAGGAGGAACTCTCCCTCGACACCCTGCTCGCGGACCTGGACTCGCTCAAGGACTACGCCGGGGTCCGGGTCACCAGTCCGTTCCGCTGACCACGGTTGACTGCCGGCGAATCCTGCTAACAGGATTTTGTGCGTGGCTCGTTCGTCGAAGTCGATCGTCGGGGGTGGCCGGGTGTCCGCTGTGCACCGAAGCCAGGGGTCGTCTGTCGCGCTGGTGGAGCGCATGGTCCTGGCGACCTTCGCCAGCTCGGCCACGCTGACCCGGCTGGAGCTTGAGGAGCTGACCGGGCTGTCGCGGACCGTGGTCGCCGGGGTGGTCGCCTCGCTGGTCGCGCGGGGCGAACTGGCGGAGCTGCGCCAGCCGCCAGCGGCCGGCACCCGGGGGCGTCCGCCGAGCCGGTACCAGCGAACCGCCCTGCTGCCGCCCGTGCTGCTGATCAAGCTGGCGAAAGACGGGTCCACGGCGGTCTCCTCACTGCGGGGTGACGGCACTCGCAGCGACACGCACCAGTGCGCCGGGTGGTCGCGGGAGTGGCCCGCGTGGTCGCGGTCGGTCCTGGAGGCCGCCGGGCAGCTCCGCGACTGGGCGCAGTTGCCGCCCAGGGCGGCCGTGCTGTCCGCACCCTTCCCGGTGGCCGAGGCGCACGGCGGATCCCCGCGCCCCGAGATTGCCCACCGGGTGCTGCGGGCCGCGCCGTGGCTGGAGGACGATCCGCGCCTCGCGCTGAGCCGCCTGCTCGGGTGCACGGTGCTGGTGGTGAACGACGCGAACCTCGCCGCGCTTGGCGAAGCGAGCTTCGGGGCGGGGCGGGGACGACGGGCCGTCTTCTACGTCACCGTGGCCGATGGCATCGGGGCCGCGTTTGTCTTCGACGGCCGCCTGTTCACCGGGGCGCACGGCCTCGCCGGAGAGCTGGTCCATGTCCAGGTGGCCGCGGACGGGGCACCGTGCGTTTGCGGGAACCGCGGCTGCCTTGTCACCGAGACCGAGGTTGTCGTGCGGGGCCTGCGGCCCCACCCCTCCCCCGGTGACGGGGAAGCGCTCGGATCGCTGCTTGGCCGCGCGCTCTCCGCGCTGGTCACCACCCTCGACCCGGACTGCGTGGTGGTCGATCCCCGGCTGGCGGAGGAATGCCGGCCGTTCATCGCGGCCTTCACCGCCGAACTGGCCCGGCGCTGCCCGCCTGGACCTCGCCGGGCCCCTCACGGTCGTGTCGGGCGAGTTCGTCGACGCGGAACGATACGGCGCGCTGGCCGCCGCCGACGCGCACGCCGCGGCACTGGTCTCCGCGGGAGCATGGCCGAGGTCGTCGCCTGAGCCCGACGTGCCGACGCAAACCATGTTTTCGCAAACAACGCGGGATTAGCATTTCTGCGTAACCAACGCGTAAATCAGCAGGTCATTGGCGCTTCGTATGCGTTGACGATTGCGCACTTTGCATCTAGGTTTCCTCAATACAACGTGATGGTTAACCCCGAAGTTTTCGGTCGTCCGACGCGGAGAAGATCGATGACGGCGATGAGCAGTGCGGTAGTGACAACAAAGGTCCTCATCATCGAAGATGACCCAAACATCGTCGACCTTATCCGTTCGAACCTCGTCGTCCGCGGCTTCGACACGGTCGTCTCGGCCGGAACCAAGGTGCTGGCCTTGCTGCAAGCCGAGCAGCCGGACATGGTGCTTCTCGACCTGATGCTGCCCGAGGCCGACGGGTTCGAGCTGTGCCGTCAGATCCGCGAGCGGTCAACCGTCGCGATCATCATCGTGTCGGCTCGGGGCGGGGAGCAGGACAAGGTCACGGCACTGAACATGGGCGCCGACGACTACCTGACCAAGCCGTTCGGCATCGAGGAACTGCTGGCGCGGATCACCGCCACGCTGCGCCGGACCCGGCCCGCCGCCGAGGCCGAGGCAGGAACGGCCCCGACCGCCATCGCCATCGGCGACCTCTGGATCGACCTGGCGAACAAGCAGGTGCGGCTCGCCAGCGCGGACGTGCACCTCACGCGCACCGAGTTCGCGCTGCTGCGCGAGCTCGCCGTCAACCGGGGAACGGTGCTGTCGCGTACCCACCTGCTGCGCCGGGTCTGGGGCCGCGCGTACGAGACGGAGACGGAGTACGTCCGCGTGTACATCAGCCGGCTGCGGGCCAAGCTCGAGCCGCCGGGCGGTCCGCCGCTGATCGTCACCCATCAGGGGACGGGCTACCGCATTCCCGCCTGAAGCCGGTTATCGCCGGCGCCTCTTGGCCGATCCTCACACGTTTTGCGAGTCGGCTCGCCTCAGTAGCCGGGCTATATCCCCTCGGTGATTTGCCGCGAGCCAGGACAGTCGACCGGAATGATGTCTATCAAACTGACGGAGCCACTCGTTGAACTTCGGAGTAGAGAATTTTGGTCCCAGATCCCAGACGCCAGGAGGAATGGTAGTTGTGGTGCGAGACGGCACAATTTGATTGACCCACTCGAGAGCCCTGGCCAGATCCCGGAGTACGTGGACCGTTTCTGCGCTTAGACCCGCCTGACTGGCAGTCATCCTCCTCAAGGCCTGAGCAGCCTCAGAATTCGTACGCGCCCCGTCCAACGATTCAAGAATCAGCTCGGGAGAACCAGTTTTCCATTTATTTCTGAACACATTTCGATTCAGACCCTTTGTGTGGTCTCTAAATTCAAACGACGCTTCCGCTATCACCAGGCGAACGACCGCGACTTGAGGAAGAATCCAATCGCGTGGTACCGGCGACGGAACTAGCAAGATCCGCACAATCATCGATATGGGCCACGTCAACGCATAGGCCGCAATAGCGTCGACAAGAGCCGGATGAAACGAGCCGACCGCGATGAACGTTATGGACGCAATGATCTTCATGACGCCGATAACGGAACCTATCGCTGCCATCATGACAAGAAATGCCCCGGTCAGGATAGCGGAATCAGATCCTCGACGCCGCCCGGTCCAGCACACCAGGAAGAGAATTGCCGCGACAAGCACCCACGGCCAAAGGATGACGCCGGGCGGCTGATAGCTTTTCGACCATTTAGGAATGGTGGCAAGATCACTTATTAGGCCTTTGGCACTGTATAGCGCGAGGACCCAGGCGGTCAGTTGGGTAACGGTTAGGAGATAGCGGAGCAGGTCGATGAGCGTTCCTCCGTACGCGACCTCGCCGCCAGGTTTGGCAAACGCACGATCAATGGAAACCGCATCGGTTGCCGCGTGCATAATCGCAATTGCTCTCGCCTTTGGCTTTAGCCGCGCAAATAGCCGCGTGCTTTCGATGAGCGGTTGCACCGCGACCTTCCGAAGCGACATGCTATCTGAGGCCAAAGCACGCTCGACCGTCCCCAGGGCCACATCGGGAGTCGACATAAATGAGACCTCAACGGCTTGCTGCTGGTCATGGAGCAGGCCAGCGGCAAATGCGCTTACCATCATCCTGTCAACATTCTTCCGCATCTCGAGCGGCAGTCTCTCCGGGTCGAACTCCAGGCCGATCGCTAGAATGTTTAGAATGCGCAAGGAGGTCTTGGGCCAAGTGAATGATACCGACGGCATCGGCGGCAGCGGATCGCCTGGGTCGATCGCCGTGAATTGATCGATCGCGCTAACAACTCCCGGTTCATTCTCGGCTTCGCCTATAAAGACTTCAGCAAACGAATCGATCAACTCTTCCTGTAGCCGCGTTTCTCCAATCTGAAGCGCGGTAGCGGCGGCAACGTGCCATAGCGGGTTGGTCGCGAGAAGCCTAAGCTCATAATTCTGCCAAGAGCGGAGTATCCAACACGTCGCAAAATAGTCTTGATAGCAACTGTGAGCGAATCCGAGTGCTTGCGCCCCATCTGAGCGAACAATTCCAGCCGCGATAAGGTCTTCAACCACGGCTTCCGGATTATTGACGACGCCAGAACTGGTTCGGAGCAGTGCCACTATCGCATCATGATTATGCTTCTCATTCGAAGCCGCTTCAGAGATCAGGTAACAGGCAATGTCCTCAGCCGCCCGAGTTATCTCATCGATCGTCGATGCCGACTTCCGCGTCGCTTCTATAAGAGCCGTGGCCCCGTAGCCCACAATTTCGTGTAGCGTTGCCGGAACCTCTGAAGCCGGGGCCTGTAGAAGGTGATCGCAGAGAAACCTCAACAGCAGCGGGTTGCGCGAAATCTGAACCAGGTCCACGTTATTACGGAGCTGCTTGAATAGCTTCTGCCTCATCACCGGGTCCAAGCCGATACGACGGCAGAACTCCGCGATTTGATGCCAGGATAGCGGGTCTAGCGTCAGGACCGAGCTACCAATCGGCTCGAGAAACCGAGGCTCTCGACACGCGATAATGCCGCGAAAATTAGGACCGGTAGAATTAAGGAACTGACGAAATGCATCAAGATACCGCCGAGCCGCGTCGTAGCGCAGATCGGGCGCGATCGATTGGAGCAATACGTCAAACGAATCAAAGAGTATTACCCATCCAGGCCGGTCCCGCGGTTCGCGTACGTGGCGAGCGAGGTGATCAGCGAGATTGGTATTGCCAGCCGCGATTGTGTCTTTAATATAAGAGTAGACCTGATCTACCGTAACCGCATCTGGCGAACCCGGGAAGTCGGCCAAGTCAACGTATAGTGCCATCAGCTCAGGGTGCCGGCGACGCTTCACGTCCCGACATATCTCCATTGCCAAATGACGCAACGACACAGATTTACCCGCACCGGATTCTCCGACTATACCCATCAACTGGCTTCTTGCCCGTGGCAAGGAACGACGTACCGATATTCTTCGTCCCCTCCAGCCAGAAGGACGCCTAGTGCCGAGCCGGATGAAATAGTTGTCGTCAAAGCGGTCCTGCTCGCTCAGGCGGTCGAGCTGGCTCTCAACGGCTGAGGCTATGGCCCGGAGTGTTTCTACGTCGGAGTCGACTGGCGCCCGGGCCACGCGCACCAGGCCCGTTACCGTGAAACCGAGTCCCGCGATGCCTACCGCGCCGAGCGCGACGACCCGACCAGTTGATGTCCAAAGATGCTCGACAACGATCCAACATGAAGAACTTGCGACGAGCAGGGCGCCAAACATCGCCAGGGTCCACCCGGTGGCCCGGCGATAAGATGTCGGCCATTGCCTCACATAGGTGGCCACCGCCACGGCTATTGACACTGGGCCGACGAGCCAGGTAATGACCTGTGACAGGACCTCTAGCTCGTGTTTCAGTGATCCCATAGTCATCTCACCCGCTACCAGCGCCCAAGACCCCACCGCCGTCGCTGTTGCTCCTGCTATGCAGTTATACCTTGTCCGGGTACGCGCGGCAGCAATACTTCGGAGCGTTTCCCCGCTCCTTTGCGCTGCGCTTCCGGATGATAAGCGGTCCGCGAGCGAGAAATTAGCGTGGCGCAATAACGGCCTCCGGTTCTTAGCGCCCAGGTACCGCCCGGGCCGTATCAATCCGTAGCGGCGGCCGGGGCCGGGGACTCAATGATGGAAAAGCCGCGGCCGCGCAGGCGGCGGCGTTCCTCGGTGAGGCAGTCGAGCAGCCGGTCGCGGGTGTCATGGCAGTGCGCGACCGTGAGAGCGACCGCCTTGTCGGCGTCCCTGGCCCGGACCGCGGCGGCGATCTCCAGGTGCTCGTCCCTGGCCCGTGATCGCGACTCTTGCGTGCGGACCAGCAGCCAGCGGGCGCGGAACAGCCTGGTCAGCGCCCCGGCCATGGCGTCGGCGAAGAAGTGGTTGCGGGACAGGCGGGCCAGCGCCACGTGGAAGTCGCTGGCGTCGCGGAGTCCCGTCTCCTCGTCGTCCTGGTCGCGGTTCGCGTCCGCCAGGGTGCACAGGGCGTCCAGTTCCTCGCCGGTAGCGCGCTCCGCCGCGAGCGCGACCGCGGCCCGCTCGACCGCCTCCCGGTACTCCATGACCGCGCGGACCTCGGTGAGGTCGATCGGGGCCACCTGCCAGCCGCGGCCCTCGCGCCGGGTGAGGCCCTCGTTCTCGAGCCGCATCAGCGCCGCCCGGATGGGGGTGCGGGAAGCGCTGAGCACCGATTCAAGACCGCGCTCGGTGAGCCGCTCCCCCGGCACCACGTCGAGCGCGAGGATCGCGGCGCGCAGCTGCCGGTAGGCGCCGTCGTCGTTCGCCGGGTTCATGCACCCTCCCATCTTGGTATACCAATATGGTATTCCTTAACGGTACCCCATTCCGGAAGGAACGCGCATGATCACCAGCCCGGTGTCCGCTCGCGAATCAGTGCCGACCGCGGCCTGGCGGATGCTCGTACTCGGGATCGCCGCTCAGGCGTCGGGGAGCCTGCTGGTGAGCACCCCCGCCTACCTGATCCCGCTGCTGCACCTGCAGCGCGGCCTCCCCCTGGCCCGGGCCGGGCTGCTGGCCGCCGCCCCGACCTTCGGCATGGTCATCGCGCTGGTCGCCTGGGGCGCGCTGGCCGACCGGCACGGCGAGCGGTGGGTCATCGCCGGCGGGCTCGCGCTCACCGGCGTGCTCGCCTTCGCCGCGGCGGCCGCCCCCGGCTACCTGGCGCTCGGCATCATGCTGCTGCTCGGCGGCGTGGCGGCGGCCAGCACGAGCGCCGCCTCCGGCCGGGTCGTGATCGGCTGGTTCCCCCGGTCCCGGCGCGGCCTCGCGATGGGCATCAGGCAGATGTCCCAGCCCATCGGCGTGGCGGTCGCCGCGCTGGTCGTCCCGCCCCTGGCCGGGCACCTCGGCATCTGGGCGCCGCTGGTGCTGGCGGGCGGGGTGACGGCGGTGCTGTCGGTCGGCTGCGGCCTGGGCATCAGGAACCCGCCCCGGCCGGCCGCGGGGGCCGCCGCCGGCCGCGCGCGTCCGGTCAACCCGTACCGTGAGGGCCTGTTCCTGACCCGCATCCACGCGCTGTCCGCACTGCTGGTCCTGCCCCAGTTCACGCTCTCCATCTTCGGGCTGATCTGGCTGGTCGCCAGCCTCCACTGGAACGCGACGGCGGCGGGCACCGTGATCGCCGCCGCCCAGTTCGTCGGGGCCTTCGGCCGAATCGGCGTCGGCATGCTGAGCGACCGGGTCGGCAGCCGGACGCGGGTCCTGCGCTGGGTAGCCGTGTCCGGCGTCGTCGTGATGCTGGCGCTCGCGGGCTGCGGTGCCCTGCACTGGTCGGTGGCGTCGGCCGTCATGCTCGTCGTCGCCTCCACGGTGAGCGTCGCCGATAACGGCCTGTCGTTCACGTCGGTCGCCGAGGCGGCCGGGCCGTCCTGGTCAGGCAAGGCACTCGGCATCCAGAACACCGGCCAGTTCATCGCCGCCTCGGCCGTCGGGCCCGGCATCGGCGCGCTCATCACCGTCGTCGGCTATCCGGTGGCCTTCGCCCTCGTCGCCCTGCCGCCCCTGCTGTCGATCCCGCTCGTCCCCGGCCGCGACAAGCACCAGGACTGAGGAGGAGCTGGTCGTCACGGCAGACGGCTGCGAAGTCATCACGAAGTTCCCGGCTGAGGAGCTCCTGGTGGCCGGGCGCAAGTACTGGACCGCGGGGGGTGCCCTGAGCACGGTGCGAGACAGTCAGTCGCACCTGAACACGACAGCCGGGCAGCGGGCGCCCGCCTTGCGGCCGTCCGGGGCCGAGTCCGACGGACAGGGGTGACGGTGATCCGCTGAAAGCCGGCTTCGCCGGACTGGGCAGCGTCCTATGACGCGGCGAGGTAGCTGACGACCATGTCCCCGATCATTTTCCTGTACTTGGAGCGGCGGGCGGGGTCGAGCATGTCGACGCCGAACAGGGCGCCGAAGGTGTGCCGGTTGGACACCCGGAAGAAGCAGAACGCGCTGATCATCATGTGCACGTCGATGGCCTCGACGTCGTCGCGGAAGACGCCGGCCGCGCGCCCGCGCTCCAGGATGCTCGCCGTCACGGCCACGGCAGGCGTGTTGAGCTCGGCGAGCGCCGGCGACCTGCTGATGAACTCGGCGCGGTGGATGTTCTCGATCGCGACCAGGCTGATGAAGTCCTGGTGCTCCTCGTGGTGGTCGAACGTCAGCTCGGCGAGGGTGCGGACCGCCGACACCGGCTCCAGGTGATCGACGTCCAGCTGCCGCTCGGCGTCCCTGGCCGTGGAGTACGCCCGCTCCAGCACCGCGATGTACAGCTGTTCTTTGCTGGTGAAGTAGTAGTAGAGCATCCGCTTGGTGGTGCGGGTGCGGGCGGCGATCTCGTCGACGCGGGCGCCGGCGTACCCGTTCCTCGCGAACTCGGTGAGCGCCACGTCAAGGATCTCCTGGCGGGTCCGCTCCGGGTCGCGCTGCCGCTGCGGGCCGGCACTGGTCATCGGACTGCTCACGCGGCCGATTCTACAGTGAACGAACTTGTCAGTTCATTACCTGGCCATGAGGCCTTTACATCGGCGCGCGACCGCGCTGAAATAACGAACTATCAGGTTAGTTCATGTAGAGCGGAGTGCGGCATGAGCGGCATGAGGCGCGCGGTCGGCTTGGAACACCTCACGCTGATTGACGTCGCGCCGCCTGAGTTCGTCACCCTGGCCGCCGGGGCGGGGTTCGACGCGGTGGGCCTCCGCATCGCCCCGGTGGCGCCCGGCGAAGAACCCTGGCCGATGTCGCTTGGTTCCCCCATGCTGGCCGAGACCCGGCGGCGCTGCGCGGATGCCGCGTCGCGGTGCACGCGGTGGAGGCCATCGTGATCCGCCCGGGCGCCGACCTTTCCGGATGCGAGCGCGTCATCGAGACGGCCGCCGCCCTCGGCGCCCGCTACCTCAACGTCATCTGCGATGACCCCGACACCGAGCGGTTCGCCGACCTGTTCGCCGCGCTCGTGTCGCAAGCCTGGGACGCCGGCGTCCGCCCGGTCATCGAGTTCACCGCCTGGCGTCCCGTCCGGCGGCTGGCCGACGCGGTCAGCATCGCGCGGCGATCCGGCGGCGGCCGGATCCTGCTCGACTCGCTGCACATCCAGCGCTGCGGGGTTACCCTGGCCGAGCTCTCCCAGGTGCCTCCCGCGCTGCTGAGCTACCTGCAGCTGTGCGACGCGCCGCTGCGGCAGCCGCACGCCCCGCTCGTCCCGGCCTGCCGGCGCCCGGCCGGCGCACCGGAACCGGGTGACCCCGCGGTGGCCGAGGCCCGGGCCATGCGCCTGCTCCCCGGAGAGGGCGAGCTCCCGCTCACCGGTCTGCTCGACCTGCTGCCGGCGGCCTGATCGTGTCGGTCGAGGCGCCGTCGGCGGCGGCGCGCAGCGCGGCCAGCCCGGCCGAGTACGCCGCCCGGGCCCGGCGCGCCGTCCGTCGGCTGGCCGGCCCGACCCGCGTGCGCGCGGCCCCGGGCGCCCGCCCGCCGTCAGCTCCCGGGAGCGGCGGCGTCTCCCGGCTGGCCAAGGTAGGCGGGCAGGATCGACGGGGGCATGGGACCCTTGTTGCGGCGCCCCTGCTGTGTCTCTTCCCAGGCGTGCGCGAGGATGCCGACCGACGCGGCTGAGCACGAACAGCCCGCGCGCGAGCGCGGCGGCGAAGCCGAGTTCGGCGTAGATGACCGCGGTGGCACCGTCGATGTTCATCGGGACGGGCCGGGCCCGTCCCTCGTTCAGTGCCGCCTCCGCCGCGAGGGCGGCCCGCAGGTAGTCGCCGCTCACCACCCCGTCCCGTACCGCGCCCTCGACCAGCTAGAGCAGGGGGCGCGCCGTGGGTCAACCGGGTGGAAGCGGTGCCCGAAGCCCGGTATGTATCGCGACCTCGCACGCCAGGCCTCAAGCACCCGGCCGCGACCGCCGTCAGGTCCTCTCCCTTCGCGCCCCGCGTCGCGGACCCCGCGAACATCTGGACGGCCTGCTCGCCGGCGCCGCCGTGCGACGTCGCCGAGCATGCCCGCCCCGGTCGCGATGGCCGTGTCGAGCCCGACGCCGCAGGTCACGGCCATCCGGGCGGCGGCGATCGACGGCGCCTGGGGGCCGTGGTCGACGGACGCCACCAGCGCGGCCTCAAGCAGCGCGGCCTGGCCGGGAGCCGGCAGTGAGCCCCGGATCAGCAGCCAGATCACCGCGGGCAGGCTGGCCGACCCGATCAGCTCCTGAACCGGGCGGCCGCGCAGCTCGACCACGCCCGGCTCCATCCGGGATACCGATGTCCCCCACCAGCTGGGCCACGTCCTCGACCGACGTCACGACGCCCTCCCGGCGATACGCCCACTGGTCGGCAAGCAGCGCGCGCTCGCCGTTGTGCTGGCCGAGCAGCGGCGGCGGCGATTCCGGGCGCAGCGGCTCGCCGTCGAAGAGCACCCCGTTCCCGGTGACCCGGAGCGTCCGGCCGGAGCCGTCCGGGTAGGGCAGGTCGGTGAAGAGGCCGCGGTGCGCCAGCTGGTCCAGCTCCATCGCCTGCGGCACGGTCAGGATCCGCGCCGGCGGGCATCCCCGCGCGCGGTCAGCAACCGCTCCCACTCCGCGGCGGTGCGGGCCCGCAGCGCCGCGTTCAGCTCGTTGCTGAGCTCCTCCCGGTTGCGTTTCCTCGCCTCCCGGCCGACGAACCGGGGGTCGTCGATAAGATCCGCGGCAGGCCGACCACGCCGGCACAGGCCCTCGAACTGCTCCTGCCGGTTCGCCGCGATGTTCAGCGGCCCGTCGGCCGTGTCGAAGCGCCGGACGGCGCGGCGGTGGCGTTCTGGTCTCCCATCGGCTCGGGCGGTACGCCGGCGAGGAGGTAGTTGGAGACCGGCCAGCCCATCGCGGAGATGGCGGCCTCGAGCATCGACACGTCGAGGAAGCAGCCCTGGCCCGTCTGCGCCCGCCCGGCCAGCGCGGCCGAGATCGACAGCGCCGCCATCAGGCCTCCCACGGTGTCGCAGACCGGGAAGCCGACGCGCAGCGGGGCGGTCGCCGGCGTCCCGGTGATGGCCATCATGCCGGACAGCCCCTGGATGACCTGGTCGTAAGCGGGACCATGACGCATCGGCCCGGTCTGCCCGAACCCCGAGATGGCGCAGTAGACCAGCCGCGGGTTGAGTCGCGCAGCACCGGCCAGCCGAATCCGATGCGGTCGAGGACTCCGGCCCGGAAGTTCTCGAGCAGCACGTCCGCGCCGCCGGACCATGTCACGCGAACACGGCGCTGTCGCCTCCGGGTCCTTCAGGTCCAGCTCCACGGACTTCTTGCCCGCGTTCTGGGCCAGGAACGACGCGCCGATGCCGTCCTCGTTGAGCTGGGGATCGGAACCGAGATGACGGGCGAGGTCACCCTGTCCCGGGCAGCTCGACCTTAACCACCTCCGCCCCGAGCAGCGCGAGCTGGTAGCTGCAGTAGGGCCCGGCGAGGACGTTCGTCAGGTCGAGGACCCGGATGCCGCCGAGGCGGGGGGCTGGGCGGGACGGGGGCGGCGCGCCCCCCGCGGCGGGAGCGCTCGTCCCCCCGGGGAAACACTGGGTCGGTCTTGCATGCGCGTACTCCTTGGCACCTGGTCGGTTCGTGGCGACCGAGGGTCAGGTGGCCGGGCCGAGGGGATGGTCGAACCCTCGCTCGGACATGCGGGCGGCGGCCAGCTTGAGGTCGGCCGCGAACTCCGCGACCCGCTCGGCGCTAAACCGGAGGGTGGGGCCGCTCATCGCGAGCGCGGCGACCACAGCGCCCGAGCGGCCGGTCCACCGGCACCGCGACGGCAGAAATCCCCGTCCTCGCGCTCGCCGTGGCTGACGGCGTACCCGTCTCTCGACGCGCGTCCGCCGCCCACCGCTTGAGAGTCTCCAGGTGCTTCTCCCCGTCCGGGGAACGGCGGGCCACCCGGACGAGCAGCGTCTCCGGTGCGTCGCTGAGCAGGACCTTGGACGACGCCCCGGCCCACAGCGGGAGCTCGTCTCCGACCTGGACGACGTGCCGCAGCGGCCGCGGCCGACTCCTGCTGCGCGATGCAGACGCGGGCGATGTCGCGGAGCACGTAGAAGTTGACCGTTTCCCGGTGCTTGGCGCCCAGGTCCCGCATCGTCGCCTGGGTCTCCGGCGGCAGCTGCCAGCTCCGCCGGGCGAGGTAGGCCCAGCGCCACAGCCCGGGGCCGGCCATGTAGCCGCCGGAGGAGGCCCAGAGCAGCCCGCTCTGCTCCAGGGTGTGTACCAGGCGCAGGACCGTGGTCTTGGGCAGCCCGGTCGCGTCGGTGATGTCGCGGATCGACACGACCGGCGTGTCGTCGGTGAGCAGGGAGAGAATGTCGAGCGCGCGCCGGATGCTGCGCACCCCCTGCGCGTCCCCGGCATCGCCGTCCTGCCGCCTCGACCGCTGCGTCGGTGTCTCCACGTCCGCCTCACTTTCCGTACCGGGTCCGCCCCATGGGCCTCTCAGCAATGGTGCCTCCCCTGGGTCCGGGCAGCCGCGCCGGGCTTGCCACACATCTGCGTAACTTTCTCGCCGCCGATTGCCATACCCGGCTGCCGGAACGTACGTTACACCCAATCCGTACAGCGGTTCAATCGCACCATTAGGCGGACCAATTGATTACCGAGGAGCAACCCCCGGACAAGTAGCCACGGTCCCGGCGCTGGTGGCCGGCGAGTGGCTGCGCGGCGGCCCGTCACCTGGACCGGGTGGGCCCCTACCTGCGGCGCGTGGTCAGCCGGGCGATCGCGGCGAGCCCGGCCGACGTGACCAGGGCGGTGAGCTATGCGCCCGGCGCGGCCCGCGCGGTCGGCCGGGTCTCCCCGCCGCCCGGGCCGACGTCCTTGACCGGGCCGCCCGGCTGGCGACGGAGCGCCGCAACCAGCTCGCGGATCAGCTCGCGGTCGAGCTCGGCAAGCCGGTCAAGGACGGCCGGGGCGAGGTCGACCGCGTCGCGGACACCCTCGCGGTGTGCGCGGCCGAGGCCCGGCGCATCGGCGGCGAGCTGCTTCCCGTGGCCGGCTGGGAGCGCGGGGTGGGCAACACCGCGCTCACGTACCGGGCGCCCGCGGGGGTCGCGCTGGCGATCACCCCGTTCAACGCGCCCGCGAACCTGCTCGCGCACAAGCTCGGCGCGTCCTTCGCGGCGGGCAACACCACGATCGTCAAGGCCCCCCGCAGGCACCGGCCAGCTCGGCCGCACTCGTGAGCCTGCTACTCGACGCCGGGATGCCCGTCGAGGCGGTCCAGCTGCTGCACGGCGGCGGAGACGTCGGCGCCCAGCTGTGCGCGGCAGACCAGGTCGCGGTGATCAGCTTCACCGGCAGTGCCGCGACCGGCGCGGCGGTGGCGCGCGCGGCCGGGCCGAAGCGCCTGGTGCTCGAGCTGGGCGGCAATGCCGCCACGATCGTCTGCGAGGACGCGGACGTGCAGGCCGCGGCGCGGATCTGCGCGCGCACCGGCTACAGCAACTCCGGCCAGAGCTGCATCTCCGTGCAGCGCGTCTACGTGCAGCGGGACCGGTTCGGCGGAATTCACTCGACGCGCTCACGGCCGAGGTGGCGAGCTGCGCATCGGCGACCCGCTCGACGGCGCGACGGACGTCGGGTCGATGGTCGACGAAGAAGCGGCCGAGCGGGTGGTCCGCTGGACCGCGGAGGCGGCCGCCGGCGGCGCCGGGGTCATGCTCGGCGGGACCCGCGACGGCGCCGCCATGCACCCGACCGTGGTGGCGGCTCCCCCGGCCACTGCGTCGTCGTGGTGCACGAGGTCTTCGGCGCCCTCGTCGCCGTGCTGCCCTACGGCGCGTTCGGCGAGGTATCGAGACGCTGCAACGCCAGCAGGTTCGGCCTGCAGGCCGGCCTGTTCACCCGCGACATCGGCCGATCATCACCGCCTGGCGGGACCTGGAGGTCGGCGGGCTCGTGGTCAACGGCTCGTCCAACTTCCGGCTGGACCATGTGCCTTCGGCGGGGTGAAGGACTCGGGCTTCGGGCGGGAGTCGCCGCGCTGGATGATCGACGACTTCACCGTGGTCAAGACGCTGCTGCTCGCGAGTGTTTTCGGAGAGGCCAGCGTGTCCGCCGAGGAGGGCGCATGAGCGAGCTTGCGAGCGAATCAGTAAGTACAGTGCGTCCGCGAATGCGGACTCCACCTTCAGCGAGGTGTCTCATTCGTCACCGCCGCGCGGCGCTCGCCGCCCAGCTGGAGTCCTACGGGGTCGAGTATGTCTTCGGCACCTGCGGGCACACGAACATCGCCCTGCTCGATGCGCTGAGCAGGACCGGCATCCGGTTCGTCATCGCGCGGCACGAGCAGGCCGCCGCGCACGCCGCCGACGGGTACGCCCGCGCGCCGGGCGGCCGGCGTGTGCTGCTGCACGTCGGGCCCGGGCATGATGAACGCGGTCACCGGCGTGGCCACCGCCGCGCTCGACTCGGTACCGCTGGTCGCCATCAGCGGCGACGTGCCCAGCTACTACGCGGCAGGCACCCGCACCAGGAAGTCAACCTGCACGCGGACGCCGACCAGACCGCGATCTACCGGCCGTTCATCAAGCGTGCCTGGCACGTGCACGGGCCGAGGACCTGCCGCGGTTCACCGAGCGCGCGTTCTGGACCGCCGACCTCGGGCCGCCCCGGCGCGGTGCTCGTCAACGTCCCCATGGACATCTTCTCCCGTCCTGGTCGCAGGCGACTCTCGCTGCCCGGCTACCCGCTGCCCGCGGACACCGCCGCGGCCGGCGCTGGCGCGCCGACGGCGCGACGCGCATCGCCGCGCTGCTGACCGCCGCCGAGCGCCCGCTATCTACATCGGCGGCGGGCTGCGCACCCCGCGCGCGCACGCGCTGCTCGCCGTCGCCGAGCACCTGGACATCCCCGTCGCGCACTCGCTGATGGCCAAGGGCGCGCTGCCGACACCACCCGCTGTGCTCGGCATGACCGGGTTCTGGGGCCTGGAACTGGCCAACGCCTACGCGCGCGACGCCGACTGGTGCTCGCCGCTCGGCACCCGGTTCGCCGAGACCGACGCCAGCTCCTGGATCCCGACTACATCTGGCGATTCCCGCCGTCGCGGCTGGTCCAGATCGACATCGACCCGGCCGAGATCGGCCGCAACTACCCGGTCGAGATCGGCGCCGTGGCCGACGCCGCGCTGGCGGTCGCGGCGATCGCCGGGCGCGGTTACGCACAGCTCGTTCGGACCGGATTCTCGGGAAAAGAGATCTGCGGGAGCGAGTCCGTGGACTGCGCGTGCCGCCGCCTTCGCGCGGCCCGCGAGCAGCGGCCGCGGCGACGCCTTCCCGCTGCGCCCGCAGCGCATCCTGGCCGACCTGCGCGAGCGCGCTGCCCGCGCGACGCGGTGCTGGTCACCGACGTCGGGTGGAACAAGAACGGCGTCGCCGCAATGCTACGAGCTGCCCGCCGCTGGCCGGTTCATCACGCCCGGCGGCGCGTCCACGATGGGCTTCGGCCCGGCCGCCGCGGTCGGGTCCAACTCCGTTATCCCGAACGGGTGGTGGTCGCCCTGGTCGGCGACGGCGGGATGAGCGCGCAGCTGCCGGCCATCCCGATGGCCGTCGAGCAGGGGCTGCCGGTGATCTTCGTGGTCATGAACAACCGGGCCCATGGGACGATCGCCGACCTGGAGACGGCCAGCTTCGGCAGCGGCTATCGGCTGCGAGTTCCGCGACCCGGACGGCCAGCCGTACAGCCCGGACTTCGCCGCGCTGGCCCGCGCCTGCGGCGCCGATGGCTACCAGATCGCCGCCCCGGACGACCTCCGGCCGGCGCTCGCGCGAGGCGCTTGCGGCGACGTCGCCCGGCCGTGCTCGACGTGCCGATGATCAACGAGCCGGTGCCGACCCCCGGGCACTGGAATATCACTGACATCTACCGCGGTGTCTTCGAGTTCCCCACCATTCCTGACTCCATCCGGAGGCTAACCATGTCCAGATACCGCTGGTTTCGGCGGCCGCCTGGCGCGCCCTGCTCCGCCTGCCCGGCGCGGCGTGCAGCGCGCCGGCGCAGTATCGTCGACGTCCACGCGCCGCCTGGCGTCAGCGGCAGCCGCCCCGGCCCGATCAAGATCGCGGTGGTGGACGCGCAGAGCGGCGTCGGCCAGCGACCTCGGCCAGTTCGAGTACCGCGGCGTCAAGCTGGCCGTCGACCAGGCCAACGCGGCCGGCGGCATCGACGGCCGGAAGATCTCGCTGTCCCTGTTCGACGACCAGGGCGACCCGACCGTCGGCACCGAGCTGGCCCGCAAGATCGCCAGCCAGGGCGACGTCGCGATGCTCGGCACCGCGGAGAGCGCGGTCACCCTGGCCATGGCGCCCATCCTCAGTCCGAGCACATCCCGAACATCACCTCCGGCCAGTCCACCAAGCTGCTCGCGGTGGGCAGCCCGTACCTGTTCCTGAACGGGCCGACCGGGCTCACCTACGACTCCACCCTGGCCAAGTACCTGGTGCAGCACCAAGGGCTACAAGAAGATCGCCATGCTGACCAACAACGACTCCTACGGCGCGGGCGAGCACGACGCGTTCGCCGGCTCGCTGAAGTCGCTCGGGCTCACCCCGGTGGCGGCCAAGGTGGTGCCCGCCGACCAGACCAACATGACGCCCGGCGCTGAACCCGATCCGGGGTCGAACCCGCAGGTCCTGTTCATCGGCGCGGAGGAGGCCCAGTCCGGGCTGACGGTCAAGCAGGCCCGCGCGCTCGGCATGACCGCGGTGATCGCCGAGGGCGCGCCGGCCGGCACGCCGCTGTACCTGTCCACGGCCGGCGGAGCAACGCCAGCGGCACCATCGTCAGCTCGCCGTACCTGGGCAACGATGTCAACTCGGCAGCGCGAGACGTTCGCCGCGGCTTACACCGCGCCTACGGCAGCGCCCCGGAGCTGCACGGGGCCAAGGCCTACGACGGCGCGCAGGTGATGATCGCCGCGCTGAAGGCCTGCCACGCCTGCACCGGGCTGGCGCTGGCCAGCGCGATCCGCGCGGTGCACTACGACGGGCTGCTCGGCTCGTTCGCGTACAACGGCACGGGCGTCGGCATCTTCGCCACGGCCATCGGGATCATCAAGCGACGGCAAGATCGTGCACCAGTTAGTGTCATGACCCTGTCCGCTCGCTCGGCGCGACCGCTTCGACCCCGGCAAGGAGCAACGATGCAGTCCTTCTTCCAGACGCTCGTCAGCGGGCTGAGCTTCGGCGCGGTCTACGCCCTGGTCGCGCTCGGCTTCTCGCTGGTCTACCGGACCATGGGCCTGGTCAACTTCGCGCACGGCGCGGTGCTGATGATCGGCGCGTACGTGGCGTCCACGTTCTACCTGTCGGCCCGGCTGCCGTTCGCGGTGGCCGTGCCGACCGCGATGGTGGTCACCGGCGCGGTCGGGCTGGTCATCGAGCGGGTGCTGCGGCCGCTGGAGAACAAGGACTTCGACCTGATGCTGATCGGGACGATCGGCGCCGGCACCGTGCTGGAGGCGGTGGCCATCGTGATCTGGTCGTCGTCCGGCGCGGGGCTGCCGTCCCCGGTCCGGACCGCCCCGCTGATCCTCGGCGGCGTCCGCATCCCGGCCGTACGACCTGCTGGTGATCGCGGTCGCCGCGGTCGCCATGGTGTGCTCACCCTGTTCCTTCAGCGGACCAAGCGCGGCGCGGCCATGCAGGCCGTCGCGATGGACCACGAGGCGGCCACCGCGGTCGGCATCCACGTGGGCCGTCAGCAACGCCCTCGCCTTCGCCATCGGCGCGGGGCTGGCCGCGCTGGCCGGCGCGCTGGTCGGCCCGCTGCTGTACGTCAGCCCCGACCATGGGTGACTCGCTCGGCATCCAGGGGTTCGCCGCGGCGATCCTGGGCGGCTTCGGCAGCATCCCGGGCGCGATCGTCGGCGGCCTGGGCATCGGGGTCATCGGCTCGTTCGCCGCCCAGTGGTTCCAGGGCTACTCGGACCTGGTCACGTTCGTGGTGTTCACGGTGCTGGTGATGATCCGGCCGACCGGCATCTTCGGCGAGAGGACGGTGAACCGGGCGTGAGGCTTCGCGGTCCCGCGTTTGCCGGGCGCGGGCTTGTCTCTCGCGGTGGCCGCGTGGCTGCTGCCGTACCGGCTGAACGTCTACTGGATCAGCGTCGCGGACACGGCGCTGCTGTTCGCGCTGCTCGCCATCGGCATGGGCCTGGTCATGGGCATCGCGGGGCAGGTCAACCTGGCGCAGATCGCGTTCTTCGGCGTCGGGGCGTACGTGACCGCGATCCTCACCACGCATGCCGGGTACGGCTTCTGGGCCGCTGCTCTGCTGGCGCCTGGCGGCCGCGGTGGTGGCGGGCTGGTCGTCGGGACGCCCGCGCTGCGGATCCAGTCGCACTACCTGGGCATCGTCACGCTCGGGCTGGCCGTGGCGTTCCTCGACTGGATCACCAACGCGCCGGTCACCGGCGGCGACTCGGGCATCTCCGGCATCCCGACGCCGCCTTTGCCCGGCGTCGACCTGTCCAGCCAGTACCTGTACTACTACCTGGAGCTGCTCGTGCTGGCGCTGGGGCTGGCTTCGGGCTGTTCGTGGTGCGCACGCCGCTGGGGCGGCGGATGCGGGCGATGCGGGACGACGCGCTGGCGGCCGGCGCCGCGGGCGCCGAGATCCCGCTTGCTGCGGATGATCGCGTTCGTGCTGGCCAGCGTGTACGGCGGCGCGGCGGGCGTGCTGTACGCCGGGCTCATCCACTACATCGCGCCGGAGACGTTCAGCATCGCCGACATGTTCCTGCTGCTGGCCATGGTCATCATCGGCGGCCGGCAGTCGCTGGCGGGCTGCGTGACCGGCGCCATCGCGCTCACCGTCGGTCCAGCAGGAGCTGACCAACCTGGCGGCGTACGCGCAGCTCGGCTACGGGCTGGTCGTCGTCCTGGTCGTGGTGTTCGCGCCGACCGGGCTGGTCGGGATCCCGGCCCGGGCGGCGGGCTGGGGCGCCGCCGGCGCCGGGGGCGCCCGGCGGCCCGCTGGAGCCGTTCCGGCCGCTTCCGCTGGCTGGCGCGCTGGCGGCGCGGGGCGTCCTCCTGGAAGTGTCCGCCCTGGCCAAGCGGTTCCGGGGCGTCTCGCGGTGGACGACGTCTCGTTCGACGTCCGCGCCGGCGAGATCCTCGGCATCGTCGGGCCGAACGGGTCGGGCAAGACCACGCTGTTCAACGTGATCAGCGGGCTCTACCGGCCGTCCGGCGGGCGGATCGTGCTTGACGGCCGGGTGATCTCGGGGGCCCGGCCCTACCGGATCTCCCGGCTCGGCGTGGCCCGCACGTTCCAGCACCTGCGGCTGTTCCGCGACCTGACCGTGGGGGAAAACGTGCTGGTCGCGCTGGACCGGACCCGGACCTGGTGGAGCTGGCGGTACGTCTGCTGGCTGGCCGGGGGTGTGGCGGCACGACCGGGTCGCTGCCGCCGGGCCGCGCGCTGCTCGCCGTTCGGCCTCGCCCAGTTCGGCGGGCGCGCCCGGCGCGCTGCCCTACGGGATCCAGCGGCGGCTGGAGCTCGCCCGGGCCATGGCCGCCGCGCCGCGGCTGCTGCTGCTCGACGAGCCCGCCGCCGGGCTGAACGGCGAGGAGCAGCGGCAGCTCGCCGCGATCGTCCGGTCGATCAGGGACAGCGGGGTCACCGTGGTGCTCATCGAGCACAACATGGGCCTGGTCATGTCGCTGTGCGACGGGTCGTCGTGCTGGACAGCGGGACGGTGATCGCCGGGGGCGCCCCGCCGAGGTGGCCGCGATCCCGGCGGTGCTGGAGGCCTACCTCGGCACGTCGGCCCTGCCCGAATGACGGCAGATGCCCGTGTTGGAGGTGACTGGAGACGCCGTCATGAGGCTTCCGGTTCCGCGGACCTTGGCCCGGCCTCGACGCAGCGAGGCAGGCCCTGGTGGGAGAGACCTCGCGGTGCGGTACGGCGGCGTCTCCGCGGTCCGTTCGGTCAGCTTCACCGTGGCCCCCGGCCAGTCCGTCGGGCTGATCGGCGCCAACGGGGCCGGCAAGACCTCCACGCTGCGGCGCTGATGGGCCTGGTGCCGCGGGCGGCGGCTCCCGTGCGTTCGGTCACGCGACCTCGCCCGGGTCCCGCCAGCAACATGGTCCGGCTGGGCATCGGCTACGTGCCCGGAGGGCCGGCGTGTGTTCGCCGGGCTGAGCGTGGAGAAGAACCTGCTGCTCGGCGCGTATGCCGCCGCTGGAACGGCGACGCGGCAGACCCTCGCCGAAGGTCTCCGAGTGTTTCCGGTGCTCGGCGAGATGCGCGGCCGGCTGGCCGGCGCGCTGTCCGGCGGCCAGCAGCAGATGCTGGCCATCGGCCGGGCGCTGATGGCCAGGCCCGGCTGCTGCTGCTCGACGAGCCGTCCATGGGCCTGTCCCCCAAGCTCGTCGAGGTCATCGGCGAGACGCTGCAGCGGCTGCGCGCGGACGGGCTGAGCCTGCTGCTGGTCGAGCAGAACGCCATGCTGACCTTCGGGGCCACCAGCCACTGCCTGGTCCTGGAGAACGGTGAGATCGCCTTGGCCGGCACTCCGCCGAGCTGCGCGGCAACCCGCGCGTCCGACGCTCTACCTGGGGCTGTAGATGCCACGCGCGCTCCCGGGTCGCCCTCCCGCGCAGGCGCGAACTGCCGTTGCTCGCGTCGCCTGCTCGCCGAGATCCTCGCCCGGCTCCGCGCCCTCCCCGCCACGTCCTGACCATCCAGCCCCAAGCTCCGAACTAATGTGCTGGTCAGGACCATGGCTGCCATTCAGCAGGTCTAGCGGAAAGGGGCGTTTCTACCACGCAATGGCTACATCGTGGGCTGGCCTGGCTCGTCCAAGGGCAGGCGGCGGGGAATAAGCAGCAGGGGCTTGACTTGGCGTTTCTGGTGAGCTGGATGCCGAGGTCGTGGCGGATGTAGATCCCGGTGTGCTCGGGGATCCAGGGGCTGGCGGCCACTGATCGAACACCGCGGTCAGCCGGTCGTCGATGGCCTTGGTGAGATGGACGATGCGCCACAGGTTCAGTGGCTGTGACTCACTGCCGCCAACGGAGTGCTCGACGTGGAACAGTGGCTGCCCGGTGCCCGTGTGCAGGCGCGTCCCGTCCGGTCCGGTCAGCTTGGCTACGCCGAGGAAGGTGACCTTCTGCTCGCGGTGGTTGAGGAAGGCGCGTTCAGGATCAGCTCGTACCGATCCCGGGCGAGCCACAGCCGCTGCATCGAGCAGCGGTCCAGGTACTCGCCGCCGTCGCCGTGGTGAGGTTCCAGGAGCGGTCGCTGCCGGCCAGCACTACGTTGGGATATAGGTGCCGGGCGGGCGGCCTTGCGGGCCTCCATGTCCCAGAGCATGGTGCGGGTGAAGGTCAGCGGCTCGCTGGTGGTGTAGCGGTCGGCGAGAACCTTGTTGATGTCGGTGTCGGGGAGCTGGTAACGCGTGTGGCCCGGGGCGTTCCAGGCGCAGGCGAACTCGGCTTCGACGGCGGCAAGGCCGTGTCCTCGATGTGGCCGGTCACTGCTGCGCTCCCTCTGGTTCGAGCACGAAGACCGGGATCTGACGGTCGGTCTTGCGCTGATAGCCGGCATAGTCGGGGAAGGCGTCCACCGCGCGGCGCCACCAGAGGACCTTCTCGTCCCCGGACACCTCCAGTGCCCGGTACACCCCGGTCACCGTGCCATCCTGCAGTTCGATGACCGGCTCGGTGAGCAAGCTCGCGAGTACCACTGCGGACTGGTTGGCTCGCCGCCCTTGGACGCGACGGCCGCGTAGCGGCCCTCGTGCTCGACGCGCATCACCGGTGTCTTGCGGATACTTGCCGGTCTTGGCCCCCCGATAGGTCATCAGCACCGTGGGCCGGTTATTCATCGTGACCCCGTCGGTCGTGCCGGTGCGCTCGATCTGCTCGACGTGCTCGCGAACCCACTCCAGCGCACTGGGTTCCGTCGTGCGCCCCCGCTCAGCACCGTGCCCTGATCCACCTGCCCGGCCAGCCCCCGGAGCCGGATCGTGATCTGGGCCAGCCGCCGTCCTTGGTACCGGGCCGCGTCCAGCGCGGTGGCATCGGGGCCGTCTCCGGTTGGCGATGCGTTCACGAACGATGTGCCATACGGGTTGCCACCGGCCGCATACACGGCGGGATCGGTGTATCCAGTCGGGACGATGAGCGCCCCCCAGTGATAGAACACGTTGGCCAGCGACAAGAGCGTGGCCTCGCTGCCTCCGTGCCGGTTGAATGCCGAGGTAAAGGCTGTCACCGGCTTGTCGGCCAGCTTGCCTTCCCGCCACAGCCCGCTGGTCTGGTCGATGAACTGCTTGAGCTGCGCGGCGGGCGTGCCGAACCGGGTCGGTGTCCCGAACGCGAACGCGTCGGCCCACGCCAGGTCCTCGACCGAGGCCCGGGTCATCGACGCTGTGGCGTCGGCGTGCTGCCGCCACAGCGGGTTCTGGTCGATCGCGCTATCGGGTGCCAGCTCGGCGACCCGGCGTAGCCGTACCTCGGCTGCGGCCGAGGCGGCGCCCTCGGCGACAGCCTCGGCGAGTGCGTGTACGGCGCCTGTCGCGCTGTAGTAGATGACGGTGACCTTTGCGGTCATGTCCGGCTCCCTTGACGTGGCGTAGTATTAGTTATTCGGATAATGTTATGCGCATAACTAATTCTGTCAAGGAGAGCCCGTGGACTTCGAGCAAGCCGACGCACTCAACCAGGCCATCCGGCTGCTGAGCCTGCGCCACCGGGCCAGGGCCACCGGGCTGCTGGCCCCGCTCGGCCTGCACCCCGGGCAGGAGGTGCTGCTGCTCGAGCTCGCGCGCTCGGGCCCGATGATCCAGGCGCAGCTTGCCGAGGCGCTTGGCTGCGAGCCGCCCAGCGTCACGCTGATGACCCGCAAGCTCGAAGCCTCCGGCCAAATCCGCCGCACACCCGCCCCCTCCGACAAACGCGCCAGCATCGTCGAACTCACCGACAGCGGAAAGGCGCTCACCGACGAGGTCAAGCAGCTATGGCGCGCTCTGGCGGAGGAAACCACGACCGGCCTTCCCGCCCGGACCGTGACAGAACTACCCGGTCTGCTCAACACGCTGACCCGCAACGTGGACACCAGGCACCTCAGCCACCCAAACGGAGGCCAGCGCGACAGGTAAAGCCGGTCAGCCCGCGTCCAGGGCTGGCCCGCACGGCCCCGACCGGAAACCCGGAAAACGTGAACCCGGCGCGACACACCCGGGCATTGAGCCTGCGCGTCTGGCGGCCACGTGGCGGGAGCGCACGGCCTGGGGCGTTGCGGTCACGGCGGCGGGATGCGCGGTGGCCGTGGCCGCGGGCGGTCACGCGCCAGACGTTAGTACCGCCATGACGTCAATGAAGCCGTCGTCCCCCGTCATGGCGGCGATGGCTCAGCCGCTGCTGGTGCAGGTGGCCGGCACTAGCTCGGCCCGGATATACCTCGGCGTCGAAAACAATGGCCAGCGCACCTACACGCAGCGAACCGTGACGCTGCCGTACTCCATGACCGTCCCCGGTCAAGCGCAATCGGTGACCGTGCTGGCTCAGCAGGCGGGCGGCACGGGCGGGGGCACGATTAGCTGTGTCATCGACATGGACGGCACGCCCATGGTGACGGACCGTTCAGCCGGCCCAGTACCGCCGTAAGCTGGAGTCTCGATCCCTGACCCGCATTCTCCCGGCGGGATCACGGCAGCGCGGCGGCGCGGCGGCCCGCTAGGTAGCCCATGGTCATGGCGATGCCGAGGGTGGCTCGGGCCCGGGTAGCCGTCGGCGGTCCAGAAGGCCGCGGCGTTGCCCGCGGCGTACAGGCTGGTAACCGGGCGCCTGGCCGCGGTGAGCACCCGGGCGCTGGCGTCGGTGACTGGTCCCCCCTTGGTGCCGATGGTGCCGCAGAGCACCCGGACCGCGTAGTAGGGCGGCTCGTCGAGCGGGCCCAGGTTCGGTGCCCGGCCGCGCCTGATCGCCCATGAAACGTTCGTAGGCGTTCTGGCCGCGGCCGAAGGACCGGTCCACGCCGGCCGCGCAGTCGCCGTTCCATTGGCCGATGGTGCCCGCGAGCCCGTCCGCGGGTTACGCCGGCCTTCCTGGCCAGCTCGGCGACGGACCCGGCCCGCAGGGCCCAGCCGGGCAGGTCCGCGCCCGGCCTGGCCGCCGGGAAGGTATAGCGGCGGCGGAAGCCCTCGTCGAAGATCATCCAGGCGGCCCCGTTCGGGTAGTCGCTGTTTACTCCCGGGTCGTTCATGGCCTTGCCGAACTCGTTATACGGCAGCGCCTCATCGGCGAAGCGGCGGCCTGCCGCGTTGACCACGATCTGGCGGGCGCGCGCGCTCGCGGATGAGCGACTGTAGAGCCGGGCGCGCCGTCGATCCGTCTGGCCGGCACTGGGGTCATCGGCATCCACCAGCCCTGGCCGACGTTGTCGACCCGGGCTCCGACGTCCGCGGCGATGCGCAGAGCGTCCCCCGTGTTGCCTGGCGGCGCCCCGGTTGCCGCCACTGACGGTGGGAGGAACCTGGCCCGCAGGTCCGCGTCCCGGTCGAAGCCGCCGGTCGCCAGGATGACCGCGGCGGTGGCTACCTCCTCTCGTTGCCCGTCGCGCTCGATGACCGCGGCGCACACCGCTCCGCGGACGTCTAGCCGCACCTCGCGCAGCCGCGTGGCGGTCATGGACGCCGGCCCGGCCCGGACCGCGCCGTCAAGCAGCGCGGCGGCCAGGCCAGCGCCCCCGGACCGGATGCCGCGCTGGTTGCGTTCGTCGAGCAGCCGCCAGTCGAACCGGTCGGGGAAGCGCAGCTCTCCCATTCGGCGTGCGTCAGCGGCACGTAGCCCGGAGGCGTTCGCACCGCCGCCGCAAGCGGGGTCAGCGCGCCGAGGGCCACCGGGCGAATGTCGGGGCCCGCCCCCCCTGGAGACGCGCCCGGCCGGTCAGGGTGATAGTCGGGATAGTTGACGCACGGTATGAACCGGACGGGCGCGTGCCGTTCGACGAACCTCACCATGCCAGGCGCGCCGCCGATGAAGGCCTCGGTCATGTGGTCGTAGCGGTCGCCGAACAGCCCGGTGAGGTAGGCACGGGCCGTCGCCGGGCTGTCCCTTGGCGCGTGATGGCTCGCAGGCACCCATACCCGGCCGAACGACAGCGCCGTGGTTCCGCCGATCGCCGCCGCCCGCTCGACGAGCAGGACGCGCCCGCCGCCCGCAGCGGCGGTCAGCGCTGCCGTAAGGCCCGCGGCACCGCTGCCGGCCACCAGGACGTCGGTCCCGGTGGGCCGGCTCGGTGCTGCCCGGGTTCGAGGTCAGGAGCCATTCTGGTGCTGGCTCGGTCCCTGGCAGAACGACGTCATGCCCATGGCGCTCTCGATGCCGCCGAGGAGCATCTGCTGGAAGTACTGCGCGCCGGGGAACGTGGACCCCGCCTCCCAGTCGCCGGCGTCGTGGCCGAGCGTGGTCAGCCACGCCTTGCCGCCGTCGTAGTACTGGCACCAGGTGACGGGGTGGAAGGCGCCCATGCCGGGGTCGCCGTAGTAGCCTTTCTGGCCCAGCTTCAGCGTGCTGTCGTCGACCGCGGCGAGGAACCGCACGCCCTGCGGCGCCGGCACCAGGTTGTACCACTCGTCCTCGCCGGTCCACGTCCTCGGCAGGCCCTTCGTCGAGGCGTCGTCCGGGTCGAGGACGTCGACCGTTCCGGTCTGCTCGGCGGCGTGGTCGTACAGCTCGGCGCCGCCGAGGAGGCCGCGGAACCAGTCCCAGTTGTAGTTGGTGCCGAAGGCGTTGTGCACGCCGACGAACGCGCCGCCGCCCTCGGTATAGACGCGCAGCGCGGTCTGCCCAGCGTCGTCGAGGACGTCGCGGGACGTGAAAAACAGGATGGCGTTGTACTTGAGCAGCGTCGCCGGGTTGTCGAAGACCGACTCGTCCTCGGTCCAGTCCACGCTGAAGCCGTGCGCCTTGCCCATCGCGATGAGGGAGTTCTGCACGACGTTGGCGGAAGTGAGCGGCGGGTCGAGCCCCGGCCCGAGCGCCGGTCCGAGGTCGGCGTGCCTCGGGCCATTGGTGTAGGTGTAAACGAGCAGGTGATAGCCGTTCTTGGCCGGGTCGAAGTTGCCCCAGTCGTGGTAGCACGCTGGATCGGTGCCGTGGCACACCTGCGGCTCAGGGAACGAGCCGAGGTCGGTGTAGCCGTTCGTTGTGTAGCCGCCGCCTGAATTGGATGCCGACGCCATCGCGCCCGCGCCGAACCCGATCGACGAGGCGGTGACGAGGGCAGTAGCGGCGGCCAGCAGCATGGTCCGTTTTCTCATCCCGACCTCCTAGATCCGCATAGCGGATCAACAGGTCCGCTAACTGGTTCACGTAACTGTAATCACGGCTTCCCGATTGACACAAGGGGTCTTCCGGGCCTTCCGGGTCATACGGGTCTTGCGGCGCGGTCTTGCGGTCACGGACGGGCACGGTTAGCTTTAGTCCATTGCATGGTTCTATCGATCCACCTAGTGGACCTGGAGGTTTCCGGTGGACAGACGCCAGTTCCTGACAAGAAGCGCCGCGGCGACCGCGGGGACGGTCGCGCTCGCGTCGGCAGGGTCCGAGCGGGCGGCGGTGGCCGCTCCGGTCGGCCAGGCCGACGCCGTCGGCACGGCGAGGCCGGTGCCCGCGCAGCCCGCGAGCATGGGCGTGGCGGGCAAGGACTTCCCCAAGGTGGGCGGGGACCTGGGGAACAAGAACTACTCGACGCTCGGCCAGATCAACCAGGGGACCGTGCGGCGGCTCGGCGGCGCCTGGCGCACCCAGCTGGAGAGCGGCAGCACGGCCCAGTACCAGGAGTGCACGGTGGTCGCGCAGGACGGCGTGCTGTACGTGCAGACCACCCAGCAGAACGTGTTCGCCGTCAACGGCAAAACTGGTGAGGTCATCTGGAAGACCGCGATCGGCAGTCCGCAGGCCACCACCGACATGCGCGGCGTCGGGCTCGGCCGGGGCCTGGTCTTCTCCACATCCGGCGCGAACACCGCCTACGCGCTCGACCAGCGGACCGGGGCCATCGTCTGGGAAACGCCGCTGCTCAACGAGCCGCAGCACGGCCTTTCTCCGGGCACGCTGTCTGGTGCCTGCATCTACTTCGACGGGCTGGTCTACATCGGCATGGACGGCAGCACGGGCGGCGCGCGCGGTCACGCCTACGCGCTCGACGCGGCCACCGGCGCCATCGTGTGGACGTTCTGGAGTTGCCCGGGTCCTGGCGACTACGGCAACGACACCTGGGCGGGCACCTCGTGGGAGTCGGGCGGGGCCGTCCCATGGATCCACCCGGCCATCGACCCCGACCTCGGCACCGTGTACTGGGCGTTCGGCAACCCTTACCCGCGCACGGACGGGTCCACTAGGAAGGCACCAACCTGTTCGCCAACTCGCTGGTCGCACTCGATGCCAAGACCGGGACCCGCCGCTGGCACTTTCAGTCGGTCCACCATGACTTGTGGGACTGCGACAACGTCATGGCGCCGGTCCTCGCTGACCTGGACATCGACGGCAAGGCCCGCAAGGTCGTGGTCTACGGCAGCAAGGCGGGCATGTTCTACATCCTCGACCGCGCCACCGGCGAGCCCCTGCACGGCGTCGAAGAGCGGCCGGTACCGCAGGACTCGCGGCAGCTCACCTGGCCGACCCAGCCGTTCCCCGGCGGCGAGCCCTTCCTTCCCGAGCAGCACCCGAACCCCCGCGACGCCACGCGGCCGGTGCCCTTCTATCCCACGGGAGCGCTGTTCACGCCCGCGTGGGACCGTCCGACCATCATCTTCCCCGGCGCGGTCGGCGGCGGCAACTGGGCCTACGACAGCTTCAGCCTGGACACCGGGTACGTGTATGTCGGCTACAGCCTGATCGACACCGCCTATTCCAATGGCCAGAACGGGCTGACGGAGACCCCGCGGCCATACGGCGAGGACATGGCCGGCGGCCTGGCCGCTGTCGACCCGCGCAGCAACACGGTCGTCTGGCGCAAGCCGAACAAGTGGTGGCTGTCACTCGGCACCGGGGTGCTGTCCACCGCCGGACGACTTCTCTTCCAGGGCCGCCCTAACGGCACGCTCGCTGCGTTGGACGACGCCACCGGCGAGGAACTGTGGACCTGGCAGTGCGGCGCCGGAGCGAATACCTGCCCGATCAGCTACGAGATCGACGGCGAACAGTACATTGCCATCCTCGCAGGCGGCGAGTGGGAGCCGATCGGCCCGGCCACCCCCTACGGCGACAACCTGTGGGCGTTCAAGCTAGACGGCACCGTGCCGCAGGCCGCCACGCCGACCGCGCCGCCCACCCGCAACCCCATCACGGCAAGGCCAGTCACCGGTGCCACCGCGAACAACACGGTCACCCTCGGCCGCATCTGGAGCAGCGCGACGAACGCGCCCGGCACGACCGAGAGCACCACTGCGCAGAACGCCATGGCGCCTCAGGCGCTGACCATCACGGCGGGGGCGACGGTGACCTTTGCCAACCCGGCCGATAACGCGCACTCGCACGGCGCGGTGTCCTTCTTTGGCCATGAGTTCGACAGCGGGACGCTCGCACCGGGCAAGTCCTACACGCACACGTTCCGCACGCCGGGCGAGTACTACTACAACGACCCGCCCTTCCCGCAGAACACAGGGCTGATCATCGTGCAATGACCGCGCCCTGACCACCCGGCCGCATAGTGGCGGCCTGCCAGGCCGGGCAGGCCGCCACCTCGTCATCAGAACTTGATCCAGGACTTCCCCGGAACGCTCACCGCGGAGCTCAGCGCGGCCTGCGCGTCATGGAAGCTGAAGGTGCGCCGCAGGATCGCGGACGGGCTGAGCGCGTTGTCGGCTATGAACGCGAGAGTCGCGCTGAAGTCGCCGGGATGGTCATAGATGATCGATCCCATCACGGTGCTGTGCCCGCGCACGATCGACGCCGTGGACAGCGGGACGTCATCGTGCGGGATGCCGATGAGCACCAGCGTGCCGCCCACGTCGAGGGCGCGCAGCGCCTGCTGCGTGCCGCCGACGGAGCCGGATGCCTCGAAGACCACCTCATAAGCTGACCGCGGCGCCGCGGGCCGCGCGCCGAGGGACCTTGCGATCTCAGCCGGCCATCATGAGGCTCCACGACCGCCACGTCAGCCCCGATGGCGAGTAGCGCCAGGAGCAGCAAGAGTCCTTGCGACCCGGCGCCGACGATAAGGCAGCGCGTTCCCGCGACGACCTTGCTGAGCCGCGCGGCATGCAGGACCACCGTCATCGGCTCGACGCAGACCAGGTCCTGCTCGGTAAGGCCGTCCGGTGCCGTCCACGCGAACTGGGCGGGGACGGCGACGCGCTCCCGCAGCAGACCGGGGATGTTCATGCCGAGCGAGCGCCGGTCCTGGCACATGGACGTCCGGCCGCGGAGGCAGCCCGGGCATTCGCCGCATGGGTAGTTCGGCTCGATCACGACCCGGTCGCCGATGCGCGCGCCGCTGACGCCGGCCCCAACCGAGACGATCGTGCCGATCCCTTCGTGGCCGACGATCCAAGGCAACTCCACCGGTCGTCCGCCCGACCACACCGCGAGGTCTGAGCCGCACAGGCCCACGCCGGTTAGCTCAACCACGACCTCGCCCCGCCTTGGCTCAGGTTCCGGCCAGTCCTGCGTCATGATGATCTCGCCGACGCGGGTGAGGACCGCTGCCTTCATGTCTCCGCCCCTCGGTCGGGTGCCCCGACGTGTGCCGCGGCAGCGAGCGTTCAGGGGCGAGCGCCCCGCTGCCGTGAATGCACCTTTGCGGTCCCGTAGCCGCCGTCTAGTCAATGTACGAACTAGTACGTTACGTTATAGATCCACACGCCGGTGTCAAGGTCGTTGTCGGCCTTGCGGAAAGCCGACTCAGGTCAATGGCGTTGCTGCGGAGATCTTGCCGTGGCTGCAAGGACGGCCGCTCGCAGCGGCGCCCGGAGTCCCGCCGTGATCAAGCCCTGCGCTACTCGTGGCCCCCGCCGGGGGCGGTGGACACCGACTTCCACCTGCGCGCGGACGGGCGCCTGACGCGTGAGCCGCCGTCGGCGGATGAGCAGCCCGATGAGTTCACGGACGACCCGCGGATCCGGTGCCCACCACCGGCGGCGCGCTCCTCATGACCGACGACTTCCGTCCCGGGCCGCTCGACCAGACGGCCGTGGAGCCCCTGGAAGCCGACCACACCTGCAAGCACTGCGGAGGGCCGCTGACCCGCGACCGCCTTATCGCCGTACCGGCTAATGGCAGGGGTGACGGCATCGATGACAACAGCGACAGCGCCGAGCAGGCATCCGTCCGCTGAGCCTTACCGTTCGGATCGAGCGCACTTCCCCGAACCTGCACCGGAGGTCAGGCGTTCTGGATGCCTGCCGCGTCGTGCAGGCCCAGCAGGTCGACTGCGCGTTCGCGCATTTCCGCCTTGCGGATCTTGCCGGTGACGGTCATCGGGAACCCGTCGGCTATATGGACGTAGCGGGGGATCTTGTAGTGCGCCAGGCGGCCGGTGCAGAATTCCCTGACCTGCTCGGCGGTGAGCGGCTCGGCGCCGGGGCGCATCACGATCCAGGCCATCAGCTCTTCGCCGTACTTCTGGTCGGGGACGCCGATCACCTGCACGTCGGCGATGCCGGGGTGGGTGTAGAGGTATTCCTCGACCTCGCGCGGGTAGATGTTCTCCCCGCCCCGGATGACCATGTCCTTGATCCGGCCGGCGATGTTGACGTAGCCCTCGGCGTCCATGGTGGCCAGGTCGCCGGTGTGCATCCAGCGGGCCGCGTCCACCGCCTCGGCGGTCTTGCCGGGCTCGTCCCAGTAGCCGAGCATCACCGAGTAGCCGCGGGTGCACAGCTCGCCCGGCTCGCCGGGGCGCACCACCAGGCCGGTGTGCGGGTCGGTGATCTTCACCTCCAGGTGCGGCATGACCTGGCCGACGGTCTGGGTGCGGCGGGCCAGGCCGTCGTCGCGGCGGGTCATGGTGGAGACCGGGGAGGTCTCGGTCATCCCGTAGCAGATCGCCACCTCGCTCATGTGCATCTCGCCGGCCACTCGCTT
This sequence comes from uncultured Actinomycetota bacterium, assembly GCA_963767685.1. Classification (GTDB taxonomy): domain Bacteria; phylum Actinomycetota; class Actinomycetes; order Streptosporangiales; family Streptosporangiaceae; genus Trebonia. Next base: position 924,487 of record CAVYEZ010000018.1, on the reverse strand, counting down.
CATGACCTCGACCGGGCAGGGGGATCCGGCCATGATCCCGGTGCGGAGGCTGGACAGGTCGAATTCACCGAACCGCGAGTGGCCCAGCTCGGCGATGAACATGGTGGGGACGCCGTACAGGGAGGTGCACCGTTCGGCCTGCACTGCCGCCAGGGTGGCCTCGGGATCGAAGCCCGGTGCCGGGAGGACGATGCACGCGCCGTGCGAGGTCGCGGCCAGGCAGCCCATCACCATGCCGAAGCAGTGGTAAAGCGGCACCGGCAGGCAGACCCGGTCGCTGTCGGTGTAGCCGAGGCCCTCGGCGACGAAATAGCCGTTGTTCAGGATGTTGTGGTGCGACAGCGTGGCGCCCTTGGGGAAGCCGGTGGTCCCGGAGGTGTACTGGATGTTGATCGGGTCGTCGAAGGCCAGGGCGGCCGCCCGTTCGCCCAGCGCCGCGGGGTCGGCCCGGTGCCCGTCCGCAAGTAGCTCGTCCCAACTAGGGTCGCCGATGAACACCGCTTGCTCGAAACCGATCTCGGCGAGCATCGCCCGGTAGTCACTCCCGCGGTGCGCGACCGCGCTGACCATCAGGCGCATCCCTGACTGGCGGACCACGTAGCCTAGCTCGTACGCGCGGTAGGCCGGGTTGACGTTGACCAGGATCGCGCCGATCTTCGCGGTCGCGTACTGGGTCAGCACCCACTCGGCGCAGTTGGGTGCCCAGATGCCCACACGCTCGCCCTTACCGATGCCCATGGCCAGCAGCCCGAGCGCTACCTCGTTCACGGCGGCGTCGAGCTCGGCGTAGGTCCAGCGCAGGCCGGCGGCCACGTCCACCAGCGCCTCGCGGCCGGGGTAGCGGGCCGCGGCGCGTTCCAGGTTCTCCCCAATCGTCTGGCCAAGCAGCGGCGCCGCGGAGGCGCCGGAGGCGTAGGACAAAAGTGCGTCACCCATGCTCAGAAGCCTCAGGCACGAACGGGCACGGCACCACCCCCGTTCAGGGGTAGCCGCAGGTGCAGGCTTCGCGAATCCTCATGACATGGCGGCCAGCGCGTGCGCTCACCGAATTCGCCGGGACCTCTCCCGGCGCGCTGCGCGGCCTGGCCATCACGGCAGGCAGCCGCGGGGGCGCGAATCGCGCTGACAGTGCGGTCCGAGGCCCGCGGCAACCTCGAGCAACGGAGCTAACACAATGCAACCTGAAGAGACAGCGGCCCCGGGAAGACCAGCGCCCGTGCAGTACGCGGCCGAACCCGCGGCGGCCCCGCCCGGCGGAACGCTGGCGATCGGCGATCCGGGCTCGTGGGCCATCCTGGCCTTCTCCGCGACATCACTGCTGCTGGGGTTGTTCAACAGCTCCGCCATCGACGCTAACGGGTCGGCCGTCATCATCCCGGTCGCGTTCGTTCTCGGCGGAGTCGTCCAGCTAACCGCCGCGGTGCTCGAGGTCGTGCGCGGCAACGTCTTCGGCGCCGTCGTCTTCGGCAGCTTCGGGCCCTTCTGGGTGATCTACGCGCTCATCGAGAACAGCTACGCCGGCAAGGTGGCGATCGCCGGGGCGACCGCGAAAGACGCCAACGCCGTCCCGTCGGCGCTGCTGGCGTTCTTGATCATGTACGCGGCGCTGGTGTTCATCTTCATGATCGCCGCGCTCAGGACCGACGTCGTCATCCTGGCGATCGTCGTGCTCGTCGAGGTGGTCATCGTCCTGCTGATGGTGGGCATCTACGGGGCGCACCCCGAGGCGACCAAGGTCTCGGGCATCGTGACGATCGTGTTCGCGGCGCTCGGGCTGTACCGCGGTGCAGCAGACCTCGTCGCCTTCACCTTCAAGCACCCGGTGCTGCCCGTCGGCCACCTTCACGCCGGCTGACGGCCGCAGCCGCCAGTGGGAGCCCTGCCGGGTCAGTCGCTGGTGGTGATCGCTGGTCCTCCATGGGTCCGCCTTGCCTTCGGCTGGCCCAAAGCTGACCGGACAAGGGATGTGACGGGTTTGGCTCTTAAACCCGTCGGACGCAGAGGAGGGGTTATGGGTTTGAAGAAGCGGGCAATCCCGGGAATGCGGTGGCTCGCAGTCCTGCTGTCCGGAGTCACGCTGCTGCTGACAACGGCCGCCGCGAGCGCGCAGCCAACGCGAGATACGGCGGTGACGCCGCAGGCGCATGTTGCCGTCGGTGTAATCGGGCCGCAGATGAGCTGTGCCGCCCTGGGGGCGCACGACTTCACCGCGGTCCCGGATGCTGCGAGCCGGATCAGCAGCGCTGCCGAGACCAGTCTCAACGGCACCACCTACTGCGAGGTGAAGGGCTACATCTCCCCGCAGACGAGCTTCGAGCTGCTATTGCCGGAGAGCACCTGGCACGGCGACTACGTGCAGGAGGGATGCGGTGGCTACTGCGGCGCGGTGAACATCTCCGCGCAGCCCCTGGTCTCGGCCGGATGCCCCCAGGTCGCGGGCAACGAGTTCGTCATCGCGACCGACGACCAGGGACACGAGTCGCCGTCGGGCACAGACGGCACCTGGGCGGCCAGCGACCTGGCGCTGCGCATCGTCTTCGGGTACACGTCGGAGCACTCTCTCGCGAACCTGGCCAAGGCCGCTATCCGCGTCTACTACGGCACAGGGCCGGCGGACTCGTATTTCGACGGCTGCTCCGACGGCGGGCACGAGGCACTCGACCTGGCCCAGCGCTACCCGGACGACTTCAACGGCATCATCGCCGGCGCGCCGGCTAACAACTGGGCACCCCTGCTCGGGCTTTTCGAGTCGTGGCTGGCCGTGACGAACACCGACTCCCAAGGCCACCAGATCCTGACGCTGGCCAAGCTGCCCGCGCTGCACGCGGCGGTCATGAAGGCATGCGCCGACGCCGACGGCGTGATCCAAGACCCGCGAAACTGCACATTCAACCCCGCGTCGATCATGTGCCCCTCCGGCACCGACAAGCCGACCTGCCTGACCCCAGCACAGGTCACCGCAGTGCGCGAGGAGTACCGCGGCCCGACCGACCCGGCCGGGCGCAACCTGTACGACGGCGGTGAGCCCTACGGATCAGAACTCGCCTGGAACTGGTTCATCAACCCGGACACCGACAACAACCCGGCCGATACGGTCGCCGGCCAGTTCGGGCTGAACTACCTCAAGTACATGGCCTCGGTCCCCAACCCCCCGGCATCGTTCACGCTCAGCGACCTCAAGTTCACTGATGAAGAGTACCGCGAACTTGAGCAGTTCGGCGGCGTCTACAACGCCACCGACCCCGACCTGAGCGCGTTCCGTGCCCACGGCGGCAAGCTGATCATCTACCAGGGCTGGGCCGATCAGGCAATTCCGCCGTTTTCCACCATCGACTACTACGCCGCGGTCGAAAAGGCGATGGGCGGCTTCGCGAGCACGCAGAGCTTCTCGCGGCTGTACATGGTTCCCGGCGGGTACCACTGCCTGGGCGGCGGCGACCCGGCGGTAACCGCCAACTTCCTCACCCCGCTGATCAACTGGGTGGAGGCGGGGCAGGCGCCGGGCGCGCTGACCTTCCCGGTCACCACGCAGACAACCGGATCCAAGATCACGTCCCTCACCGTGTCGCCACTCGACGCCGCCACGCCGGCGCCGCGCAACAACGGGCTGAACAGCAACTACCACTACATCGGGATCAACAGCGCGTTTAGTCCGGAGCAGACCTGGTGCACGCAAAGCGGTTTCACTACCGTCTGCCGGATTCGGCGCTAGCCACCGGAGTGCCGGCGGGCGACCTCGGGGAACATCCGCCGACACACTAGTCGCGGATACATAGCTCACCGGGCTGGCCGGGGCGCACCACCAGGCCTGTGTCAGAGGTGCGTCACCCATGCTCCGAAGCCCCGGCCATAGTCGCCCGTCCGCGGCTACCCCCGTTCGGGGGTAGCCGCGGACCGCAAGCTTGGTGACATCCTGATGAAATGGTTGTTACACATGCTCCGGCGGGTGCCGCGATGCCAGATCACGGCGCGGTGCTGCATGCCGCCCTGAGCAGGATCCGGCGGGTGACCGGGCTGCCTGTCACGTTCGGCGGCGCGGCGGCGCGTGGCGGCCAGAGCGTGCGGCTCGCCGAACTCGCCGGGACCCGCACCAGCGCGCTGCGCGGCCTGGTCATCACGGCGGGCAATGGCCTGGGCGGCCGGGTGCTGGTCACCGTGCGGCCGGGCAGCGTGGATGACTACGCCGCCGACTCACAGATCAGCCATGAGTACGACAGGCCAGTGACCGCCGAGGGCCTGCGGGCGATCGCGGCGGTGCCGGTGGTGGCGGGCGGCTCGGTGGCCGGAATCCTGTACGGCGGCATCCGCGAGCCGCTGATGCTCGGCAACCGGGTGCTGGACGCGATCAGCCAGGTAGCGGCCTGGGCGGGAATCGAGCTGACCGTACGCTCGGAGGTCGAGCGGCGGCTGGCCGAACTGGAAACCGCGGCGATCACCAGGGCGGCACGCGAGGCACCCCCCGTGCCGGAGTGGGAACAGGTCCGCGAGGCGCACGCGGAACTGCGCTCGATCGCCAGCCAGGTCACCGACCCCGTCCTGCGCCGGCGCCTCGAGACGGTCTGCGACCGGCTGACCCGGCCGCATGGCCGGCCCGCCGCCGGCAACCCGCTGTCGCCCCGCGAGCTGGACGTGCTGGCCCTGGTCGCGGTGGGCTGCGGCAACGCGGAGGTTGGGCGGCGCCTGGGGCTGCTGCCCGAGACAGTCAAGAGCTACCTGCGCAACGCGATGAGCAAGCTCGGCACGCACAGCCGCACGGAAACCGTCGTCGCCGCCAGGCGCGGCGGCTACCTCCCCTGAGCCCGGGACCGCTGCCATAGGCGTCTGTTACCATCACAAGACCCACGAACGCCACGGCCGTGCCCAGGCAGCGCGCCTGCGGGCCGCGCTCACAGCCGGCAGCGACACCCCTCGGGCCGCCCGCATCCTCGCCGAGCTCCAGGAACACAGCCCCGAGTTCGCCCGCATGTGGGAACTTCAGGAGGTCGCACAGCACTACGACGACTGCAAGACCATCCTCCACCCCGAACTCGGCCGCATCGACGTCGACGCCCAGGTCCTGTTCACCGAGAACCGCGCCCAGACCCTGGTGGTGCTGACCACTCGCCCCGGCACGGAGAGCCACAGCAAGCTCGAACTGCTGTCCGTCATCGGGCACCAGCAGCTCACCACCTGACGTCCTGGTTGACCTTCAGCCGCAGATGCCTGTCACCCGGTGGGCGACGCCTATTACTCCGGCATTGACCTGGTCACGGACTTCATGCTGAGCGGCGCGGGCATCGGCTGGCACTGCGAGACCGACATGGTCGGCGTCGACCCATCATGTACTCCGCTCATGCACTCCGCCGACTACCCGTACATAGATACCAGCGCGGACCGGCGGGGAGACACGCTTCCGCGGGCGCTGCGACTCACCCGTGATAGCCGTTGAAATAGCAGGCGTTTCTATATCGCTACCGCCGCACCCGCAGGCCGTCAAACGCGGTCGCGCAGACCGCGTCCGCCAGGGAGACGCTCGCGGCGCGCGGGCGGTCCGGCCGGTACCACTCGACGATCGAGTTGACCATCCCGGACAGCAGCCGGGCGGCGACCTTCGGATCGATGTCCTCCCTGACGTCGCCGTCCTCCTGCGCCTCCTCGACCAGGCTCGCGACGAGCCGGTCGAAGGTCCGGCGGCGCTTGAGCGCGGCCCGCTCGATGTCGCTGTTGCCGCGGACGCGCAAGAGCAGGGTGACGTAGGGTAGCTGCGCTTCCAGCACCGCCACCGTGCCGCGAACGAGCACCTCAAGCCGGACAACCGCGGGCGCGTCAAGCCGCCGGGCCTGCTCGGCCGCCTCCGACCATCCGTCGAGCGCCCGGTCGAGAGCCATCCGAAGAAGCTCTTCCTTGCCCGATATGTGGTGGTAGATGGCTGACTTGGCGATGCCCAGGCGCTTAGAAAGGTCCTCCATGCTGGTCCCGTCGTACCCGCGCTCGTTGAAGACCTCAACCGCCACCCGGAGGACCGACTCCACGTCGTGTCCCGGGCGCCCGCGGCGCCGTGGACCTTCGGTCGCGACGGCGCTCATTCGCGCCGCCCGCCAGGGTGCGCCCCGGCGGCGCACACCCACCACTCCTGGTTGGGACAGGCCACGAAACCTCCGCGCTTTGATACCGAATGCCCGGTCGAGTATAGCCAGCGGGATGGCGGGACGAATCCTGGCCGGACTCTGGTCAATCCTGGCACCCGTACGGTAATTTACCGAATGCTCGGTCTGTAAAGGCGGCAGCGTCAACCTGTTCCCCACCCAGGTCGAGGAGCTCATCCTGGGCATCCCGGCGCTGTCGGCGCACTTCCAGCTGCACCTGACCCGCCCCTCCCGGATAGACGCCCTGACCGTCAACGTCGAACGCCGGCCGGACGCCTCATCAGACGCCGCCGAGGCCGCGGGCGCCCAGCTCACCACCCTGATCAAGAACACCATCGGCGTCACCGCCGCCACCGTCGTCCAGGAGCCCGGCACGATCGAGCGCAGCATGGGCAAGATGCGCCGCATCATCGACGAACGCCCCCGCTCCGCCAGGCGCCCGCCCGGGCTGAGCTGCGTAATGGCTAGCTGACGTCTCGGGAGAACGCGACCCGGGTCAGGTCTCGCGGCGCTGGAGGTTTTCCAGGCGGACCAGGAACTCGGCGTCGTCCCTGATCTCGTCCTCGTTCGGGGACAGGCTGATCATGATCGTCAGGACGAAGGTGATGACGGAGATCCCGAGCACCAGCGGCAGCAGGAACGACCCGGCGCTGACTCCGGACATGCCGGGCATCCCGCCCGCGTAGACGTGCATCGCCGCCATGCCGGTGTAGTGCATGCCGCTGACCGCGACGCCCATGACCAGCGCGGCGGCGACCGTCGCGCCGATGCCGCGGACCCAGGTGCCGATCCACAGCGCCACCGTGCCCGCCACGATCGCGATCACGACCGAGAGCACGAACAGCGGCACGCTGTAGGACATCGAGTCCGGCATGACCATCGCCGACATGCCCAGGTAGTGCATGGTGGCAACGCCGAAGCCGATGACCAGGCCGCCGGCGAGCAGCCGGCGCGGGCCGCCGTCGCCGAAGCCGACGATGAACAGGCCCATGCCCACAACCGCGATGGCGATCAGCATCGACGCGATCGTGACCGGCACGTTGTAGGTGATCTGCTGGCCGGGGATGGTGAAGCCGAGCATCGCGATGAAGTGCATTGCCCAGATGCCGGTCGCGCCGATGGCCGTCGCGGCCAGGGCGAGCCAGCGCGCGCGGGCCCGGCCCTGGTAATAGCCGGCCCGGGTCACGCAGCGCAGCCCGAGGAACGCCCCCAGGCAAGAGACCGCGTAGCCGAGAACCGGGCTGACCAGTCCCTCGGAAAAGTTATGGACGGTAACCACCTTGTTCCCCTTCGTGACGACATGCGGGCAAAGGACGGCCCGAGGCGCGCAAAACTCCCCTTCGCGCGCCTCGGGCCGGGTTCCCTTGTTGGCAGGTGCAATCGTCGCATAAAAGGATTGCATCTAGCGGCGGAATGTAATTTGTCGGTTTCTTACCGTAATATTGGCAGATGTAGGGCCTAGATTGGAAAAGCGGCTATCGAGCGCGCCCACCCCTTCCGCGTGCCGTCCCATCTCCAGGTCGCCGGATCGCTGTGCGGGCGGCGACCGCAGCCGTAACGGACAGGTCGCCGTAACCTCGGCCCGCCGGGAAGCGAGCTAGGCTGCTGGGCAGCACGTGAACGGCGGGGGGAGGAAGCAACCGTGACGCAGAGTTGGCCGCCGGATGAACTAACCGGCGAGGAGCGGCTGGCGGCGGTCGACACCACCGTCGCGAACCCGGCGCGGATATGGGACTACTGGGTGGGCGGCAAGGACAACTTCGCCGCCGACCGCGCGGCGGCGCAGGCGGTGACGGCGGCGTTGCCGTCGATGCCAGCGCTCGCCCGGCTCACGCGCTTGTTCCTGACCGATGCGGTACGCCGGCTGGCGGCCGATCGCGGGATCCGGCAGTTCCTCGACATCGGCACCGGCCTGCCGACCGCCGATAATACCCACGAGGTCGCGCAGCGGGCGGCTCCCGAGTCCCGGATCGTCTATGTGGACAACGACCCGGTCGTGCTCACCCACGCCCAGGCGCTGCTGACCAGCAGCCGCGCGGGGAAAACCGACTACCTGTACGCGGACCTGCGGGATACCGGCCGGATCCTGGCGGGCGCGGCCCGGACCCTTGACTTCAGCCAGCCGGTCGCGGTGCTGCTGGTCGCGGTCTTGCATTTCATTCCGGACGTCGACGAACCGTACCGGGTAGTAGGGCGGCTGATGGATGCGGTGCCGTCCGGCAGCTACCTCGTCCTGTCGCACGGGGCCAGCGACATCCAGCCGGAGGCGGTCGCGGAGATGATGCGGCGCTACAACGACTTGTCGTCGGCGCGGTTGACGCTGCGCGGCCGCGAGCAGGTGGCCCGGTTCTTCGACGGCCTGGACCTGATCGGTCCGGGGATGGTGGCGATCGACCGGTGGGGGCAGCCAGGCCAGGCCGGGAGCGGGACGCCGGGCGGCATGGCCGGCTACTGCGGTATCGCCAGAAAGCCCTAAGCGCCCGAACAGGCGGAACGCGAGGCGGGCGGCGAACGCCGCCGCCAGGGGCGCCGTCATCGCTGGCCGCGTCCGTCGTAGCAGCGTGCCCAGGAGCACGCCGAACGCGAAGGCGAACGCCGCGTGCCCGACCGGCGCGATGTCCCGCGCGTCAAACGACCCGAACTGGTTCAGGCCCGCCCGGTCGAGCGGTGTCGCCCAAAAGGTGACGAGCCAGGCCGCCAGCCCTGCCCCCGCCATGGCCGCCAGACCCGCGACCGTGAGCCGCGCCAGCCAGCGGACCCGGGACACCTCCGGCGTCCACGCCAGCCGGAACGAGCCGGACTCCAGCTCACTGGCCACCAGCGGCGCCCCCCAGAACACGCCGAGGAGGCCGGGAAACACGATGACCAGGACCGACAGCCACAGCCAGGTCATCCGGGAACCTCCCGCAGATAAGAAACCACCAGGGGCTACAGGTCTACGCCCGTCCCGGTGTCGCCCCGGTGCCGTCGGTTGACACCTGACCGACACCTTCGCCCTGGCATGCTGGAAGCGATGAGAGTGCTCGTGGTAGAGGATCACGAAATGCTGGCCACCGCGATCGTCGCCGGGCTGCGCCGCGAGGGCATGGCGGTGGACCCGGCCCGGCACGGGCAAGAGGCGCTTGACCGCCTCGGCGGCACCCGCTACGACGTGGTCGTCCTCGACCGCGACCTGCCCGTCGTGCACGGCGACGAGGTGTGCCGCCGGATCGTGGCCGGCGGCTCGGGCAGCCGGGTGCTGATGCTGACCGCCGCCAGCACCGTCCGCGACAAGGTCGACGGCCTCGGCCTAGGCGCCGACGACTACCTGGCGAAGCCGTTCGACTTCGCCGAACTGGTCGCCCGGGTCCGGGCCCTGGCCCGGCGCGCGGCGACCGCGGTGCCGCCGGTGCTGGAGAACGGCGACCTTTCCCTCGACCCGGGCAGGCACGCCGCGTTCCGCGGCGGGCGCCGGCTGGACCTCAGTCCGAAGGAGTTCGCCCTGCTTGAGTGCCTGCTGGCCGCCGCCGGGCGGGTGGTATCGGCGGAGGAATTGCTCGACCGGGTGTGGGACGAGGCGGCCGATCCGTTCACCACGGCCGTCAAGACCACGATCCGCCGGCTGCGCGGCAAGCTGGGCGAGCCGCCCGTCATCGAAACGGTCCGCGAGGCCGGCTACCGCATCGAAGTCCCGTGAACCTGAGGAGGAGCCTGCGCGCGCGCCTGGCGGTCCTGTACGCCTGCCTGCTGCTCGGCTCCGGTGTCGTCCTGCTGGCCATCGCCGGCCTGCCGCTGACGACGTTCGGCCGGGCGACCCAGGCGCACGCCGCCGGCGGGCAGGCGGGGGGCACGGTCGATCAGTCGAGGCTCGTCACCAACCTGCCAGAAGTCCTTCGCTACTCGGGCATCGCGCTCGCGGCCCTGGCCGTGGCGTCGATCGTGCTGGGATGGCTGGTCGCCAACCGGGCGCTGCGGCCGCTACGGATCATCACCGCCGCCGCCCGCGCGACCTCCGTCAGCAACCTGCACGAGCGACTGAGCCTGGCCGGCTCCTACGACGAGTTCCGCGAACTCAGTGACACGCTGGACGGCCTGTTCGCCCGCCTGGAGGCCGCGTTCGAATCCCAGCGGCACTTCGTCGCGAACGCGTCCCACGAACTGCGCACCCCCCTCGCGGCCGAGCGGGCCGTTCTCCAGGTGGCACTCGCCGATCCGGATGCGAGCGCCGAATCGCTGCGGGCCGCCTGCCTGCAGCTGCTCACGCTCGGACAGCAGCAGGAACGTCTCATCGACGCGCTGCTCACGCTGGCCAGCAGCCAGCGCGGGCTGCGCAGCCGAGAGCGCTTCGACCTAGCCGAGGTCGCCGCCCGGGTCACGGACGGGCGCCGGCCCGAGGCCGCCCGCCTGGGCGTGCGCCTGGAGACCAGCCTTGCCCCGGCCATCGTCACCGGGGACCCCAGCCTGGCCGAGAGCCTCGTGGCCAACCTGGTCGACAACGCCATCCGGCACAACGTGGCCGACGGCCTGGTCCACGCTGGCACCGCCACCCAGGTCGGCCTCCCCCGCTTCTCGATCTCCAACAGCGGCCCGGTGATCCCGCCCGCCGACGTGGGCCGGCTGTTCCAGCCGTTCCAGCAACTGGAGGGCGAGCGGACCCGGCACGGTGGCGGTCACGGGCTTGGGCTGGCCATCGTCGCCGCCGTCGCCCGCGCGCACGACGCCAGCCTCACCGTGCGGGCCGGACCGGACGGCGGCCTGGACATCGCGGTGACGTTCCCGCCCTGAACAGCGGCGCGTTCAGTGCGCAAATGGGGGAACTCACCGCTTTTGCCTTGCGATATTAGCATCTCCATGCTAGAAACGAGGGCGCTTACGGGTGCGGCGCAATCGGGGCGGCCGTCCGCTGGACGGCTGGCGGAGGGACGGGGGAATGTCGAACTGGGCCCGGTTCACGGACAGCGCGCGAAGCCGGCCGGGGCTGGTCGGCGCGCTCTTCATCGACTCGGTCGGTTCCGGCCTGTTCCTGCCCTTCTCCGCGCTGTTCTTCCTGGCGACCACGCACTTGTCGCTGACCAGCATCGGCCTCGGGCTGTCGATCGGTGCCGTCGTGCGGATCCCGGTGACCATCGTGGCGGGCCCGCTGTCCGACCGGGTCGGGCCGCGGGCGGCCGTCGTGATGTCGCAGCTGCTACAGGCGGCGGGGTTCGTCGGCTACCTGTTCGTGAACAGCTTCTGGCGCCTGATCGCGACCACCGTGCTGATCCAGGTGGGCAACTCGATCTTCTGGGTGGCCTTCGCGCCGCTCATCTTCGCCGTCGCCGCGGAAGGAGAGCGGGAGCACTGGTTCGCCCTGGCCACCGCGCTGCGGACCGCGGGGCTCGCCGCGGGCGCGGTGATCGCGGGGGCCACCGTGGCCGCGGGCGGGCGGGACGGTTACCTCGGCGTCGCCGCGGCCAACGCCGCCTCGTTCGTCCTCGCGGCATTGCTGGCCGGCCGGACGGGCCTCGCTGGCGGGACGCGGCCGGGCGCGAGCGCACCGGGGCGCCGCACCCAACCGGAAGCCGAGCCAGGCAGCAGCTGGAAGCCCCTGCTGCGGGACTACCCGTTCCTCGGCTTCGTCGGGGTCAACGTCGGCATTACGTTCCTCGCGCTCGCGGTGCCCTTCGCGCTTCCTGTGTTCGTGGTGGCGATCCTCCACCTGCCACGATGGGCGCCCGGGGCCGCGCTCGCGCTGAACGCGATCCTCGTCGCGGTCGCCACGCCCGCCGTGATGTCGGTCATCTCCGGCCGGCCGCGGCGGCAGGTGCTGATGATCTCCCAGGCGTGCGCGATCGGGGCGTTCGCGGTCTTCCTGCTGGTGCGCCTGCTTCCCGCCGGGGCCGCGATCGCGCTCGTGCTGATCGGCATCGTGCCGATGGCGGTATGCGAGGTGATGCAGGCGTCGGTGGTACCCGCGGTCGTCACCGAGTCGGCCACTCCGCAGACGGTCGGCCGGTACACCTCGGCCTACCAGGTGACGTTCAGCATCGGCGACATCATCGTGCCGGTCATCATGACCACGGCGCTGCGGGCGGGCGCGGCCGCCCTCTGGCTGCCGCTGGCCGGGGTCGCGCTCCTTGACCTGGCCGGGGTGAGCCTGCTCGCCCGGCGCATGCCGGCGCTGAGGCGGCCGGTGGGCGAGCCTCCGCCGGCGTCGGCGGCGCAGGCGGAGCGCCTGCTCGAGGGTGACGGGCCCTGACCAGGAACGAGGTGTTCACGGCGACCGGCGTGACGCGTTCGGCCAGGTGGCCAAGTCGCACCGGCCTCGCCGGGACAAATCAAGAACACGAGGGCCATGGCGGCGACAGGCGTTCACCCGGCTTCCGGGGCCGCGGTTAACCGGTAAGTTCCTGCTCCCGCTGGCGGCGCTGGTCGTGATCACCGCCATCGCGCTGGCCTACGAGGTACGTCGGGACGCGGGCGCGGCGTCGCGGTTACGATGCGAGCATAGGAGGACGAGTTGACCGATTCAACGACAGCGGCCTCGCTGAACGAGCTGGACGCCGCGGCCCGGCAGGCCGGTGACACGGACTACGGCGCGGGCGCGCTGGTCGCCTGCGACCGGCTGGTCCGCATCTACCAGGCGGAAGCCATCGAGGTGCAGGCCCTGCAGGGCCTCGACCTGGTCGTCGCCCGCGGCGAGCTGACGGCCCTCGTCGGGGCGTCCGGCAGCGGCAAGTCGACGCTGGTGAACATCCTGGCCGGGCTGGACGCGCCGACGGCCGGGTCGGTCCGAGTGGACGGCCACGACCTCGCCACGATGTCCGCCAGGCAGCGGCTCGCCTACCGGCGGCACACCGTGGGATTCATCTGGCAGCAGACGTCGCGGAACCTGCTGCCCTACCTGACGGCGGCGCAGAACGTGGACCTGCCGATGCGGCTGGCGGGCGGCGGGCGAAAGGCCCGGCGGGCGCGAACGGCCGAGCTGCTCGGCGCGCTGGGCGTCGCGCACTGCGCCGGGCGCCGCCCGGACCAGATATCGGGCGGCGAGCAGCAGCGGGTCGCGATCGCCACCGCGATCGCGAACAAGCCGAGCCTGCTGCTCGCGGACGAGCCGACCGGGGAACTGGACAGCGTGACCGCGGAAACCGTCTTCACCGCGCTCCAGACGGCCAACACCGACCTGGGGGTGACCGTGCTCATCGTGACCCACGACCCGGCGGTCTCCTCGAACGTCCGCCGGGTCATCGCGATCAGGGACGGCCGGACGAGCACCGAGACCCTGCGGCACGACGGCGGCGACGGCTCGGCCCTCGGCCACGCCATCGAGTACGCCGTGCTTGACCGGGCCGGGCGGCTGCAGCTCCCGCGCGACATGACCGACGCGCTCGGCATGCGCGACCGCGTCCGGCTCGAGCGCGAGCCCGACCACATCGGCGTCTGGCCCGACCAGCGCGCCGCCGGCCAGGCCGACTCGCGTCCCGGCGACTCCGGATAGACAGAGTCCGGTCACAAGCCAGCAGGGGAGCGCCGGCCACCAGCGGCCCGCGCTCCCCCTTCTGCCTGCCCGCTGTGCTCCACCCCCTCCATGCGGGACCCTGCTGAGTCACGCAGGAGCACAGTGCGGCAGCCAGCTCACTCGGCCTTCATTCGCAGTTGTCGGCCGCGTCCGCGACGACCTGGTCGAACTGGGCGTTGATGGCGTCGCCCGCGGTCGTGCCGTATCTGCCGACGACCGCGGACTTGATCTGGGCGGTCGACATGCTGGACGATGCCGGGCTCACTGATGCCACGGCCATCGCGTTCCCGAATGACATGTCGCGTTCGAAGTACCCGATGACGCACGAGTCTTGGCTGTCGCTGCCGCCGGTGCCGCCCGCGGCCGTGAACTGGCTGACCTCGGCCTTGGTCCACTGACCGGGGGCTGCCCCCTGGGACAGGCTCGACGCGCTCCCGCCGCAGGCCGTTACGGTGGCAGCCGTCACGGCGACGGCCAGCGACCAGGCCAGGAACAGCCGGTTTCTGCGCTCCCCGATGAATCTCATGACCTTCCCCCTTACCAGAACCCCGCCCAGCCGGGGCGGGCCTTGTTTTTCTTTCTGCGATTACTCGACGCGGATTTGCCGCCCTGGCGTGAATGCGTTCAACGAGTCTTTCAGCGGAATCGGTATTAGCGGGGATAGTGATATCCGCTTTCGGCGGGATCACGGGGACCCCATCGTGACCCCGCATCCCTGGCAGAACCGGTCGCCCGCGATGATGCGGGTCCCGCAGGTGGTGCAGAAGTTGGAAGCCTGCCCGGGCACCGGCGCCGGCACCGGTGTCGGTGCTGGTGATGGTCCCGGCGCCGGCGCCGAAGGCCCTGGGTGCGCCTGCGGCAGCGACGCCTGCCACCCCAGGATGCGGTCCTTGTGCTTGAGTACGAGCAGTAGCACGGCGGCGACCAGGCAGATCAGCGCCAGCCAGCCGGAAGCCGTGTGCAGGAGGCTCTGCCGTTCTATGCACTCGCCGCCGGCGTTGAGCACCGCGAGGGTGTCGCTGCATGACGGGAGGTTAGAGGTCGACGCCAGGTACACGATCGCGAATACCGCCGCGGCGATAATTGCCTTCGTAAAGGTCGGCGCCTTGGTGAATCTAATTCTGTTCATAAGCCGAACGTACGGACCGCCCGGGCCGGGCGGCAGGGGCCGGGCGGCCCACCAGGCGCTCCGCCTGTGGGCCGCCGGCCCACCTCAAGGGGAAGGGACGACCGGTTCGATGCCCGACTGCATGGCATAACGGGTCAGTTCCGCGCGGTTGCGGGCACCGGTCTTGTCCCTGATCCGGTCCAGGTGCGTCCGCACCGTGTTCGGCGTGACGAAGAGGGCCTCGGCGATCCTGGCGTTGCTCGCGCCCCCCGCCAGCAGCGCCATGATCTGCCGCTCACGGGCCGACAGCGGGCCGTCCCGGCCGTCTGCCGGCGCGGGGCGGGCGGCTGGAGCGGTCACGGCGGGCTCAGGTCGCGGATCCAGCGGGGCGGTGCTCAAGGCCAGGGCGGTGGCGTCGACTTGGCTGAGCGTGCGGCCATGCTGGTAGGCGGCATCGAACGCGGCGTCACCGAGCGCGTCGCGCAGCCGGGCCTGGCCACTGGTCCGCAGTTTCGATTCCTTCTTGTCGAAGGCCTGCCCGGCCTCCTCATACTGACGGTCCGCGGCGCCGTGCAGGGTAGCGGCGACGGCCGGGTCCGCGTCGGCGCCAAGCGCGAGGCCCAGCAGCGCACCGTGCACCCAGGTGTTCTCGCCGGTAGCCCGGGCGGTCGCCAGCACGCCGATAAGGAGGCGGCGGGCACTGGCGGCGTCGCCGTTCATGACGTAAGCGAACCCCAGGTTCATCTTCGCGGCCGCGCACAGGTGCTGGTAGCCGTGGGCATCGGCGACCCTGAGCGCGTCCTGCAGGTAGGCCAGGGCAGCAGCAAACTCCCCGGCGACGACCTGGTCGACGCCGAGGTTTATCAGGGTGACGGCCAGGGTGTAGCTGTCGCCGGACGCCCGCGCGAGCGAGAGGACCTCCTGATAGTCAGCGAGGGAGGCGCCCAGGTCGCCGGTCTCGGCCTTGAATACCGCCCGGTGGCCGAGGGCGACAACGAGCCGGATGGGATTGCCCGGCTGCCCGGGCCAGCGCGACGGCCTCGTCGGCCCTGGCCAGCGCGGCCGACAGGTCGCCCTGCAGGTAGCTGAACCAGTTGAGCGCGGCCAGGGCGTCCGCGGCAAGATCGTCATCGGCCAGGCCGCGGGCGATCGTGATGGCCTCCCTCGCCATCGCGGGGATGTCGGGGCTGCGGTCGAAGTGAGTGAGCAGCTTGCAGTTCGTGACCAGGGCAAGGGCCACGGAGCGAGTCGGCTGGCGCCCGTCCGGGCGCCCGAGCAGGGCGCTGAGCGCCTCGATGACCTCGCTGCTGTGGCCGCGCGAGAATACGAACGACCGCAGGCCGGCCGCCAGCCGCAGGCCCGGCTCGGCGCTGTCAGGATCGGCGATGCTGAACGCCAGCGCGGCCCGGATGTTGTCGAACTCGGTCTCGATGCTGTCAAGACCCCGGACCTCTTCCGGGCCGCGCATCCGGGCGGCGGCGGCCTCCACCAGGGCCAGGTAATGACAGAGGTGGGCGGACCTGGCCTCCCGCAGTCCCGCGGCACCCCGCTGGGCGAGCCGCTCCCCCGCGTAGGCGCGGAGCGTCTCAAGTAGCCGGTACCTGGTTGACCCGCGGATCACCTCGGCTTGCACGAGGCTCTTGCCGACCAGCGCGGCCAGCAGGTCAAGCACCTGCCATTCGGCGACCTCGCCGCCGCAGGCGACCTGTTCGGCGGCGTCCAGGGTCCAGCCGCCGGCGAAGACGGAGAGCCGGTCGAGCACCATCCGCTCGGCCGGGCTGAGCAGGTCGTAGGACCAGTCGATCAGGGCTCGCAGCGTCTGGTGGCGCGGCCCGGCGGTGCGGCTTCCCGTGGTCAGCAACCGGAACCGCTGATCGAGCCGGTCGTTGATCTCCGACTCCGAGAGGGAGCCGAGACGGGCGGCGGCCAGCTCAAGGGCCAGCGGGATACCGTCAAGGCGGACGCAGATCGCCGCCACCGCGGCCGCGTTGGCGTCATCGACGGTGAAGCCCCGCCGTTGCCAGGCGGCGTGCTCCGCAAAGAGCTGTACCGAGTCAAAGGCGGCCAGCCGGCCGGGAACCGCGAGGCCGGCGGGCGGGACCGCCAGGCCGGAAATCCGGAAGACGCGCTCTCCGCTGACGCCAAGCGGCTCCCTGCTCGTGACGAGCAGGAAGACCCGAGGGCAGGACCGAATGACGGCGTCGGCCAACTCGGCGACCGCGCCGAGCACCTGCTCGGCGTTATCGAGGATCAACAGCAGGCTCCGGTCGCCAACCGCGTCGGTCAGGGTGTCGAGCACGGGCTGCCCCGGCGCCTCACTGACCCGCAGCGCGGCGGCCGCGGTACGGGCCACCAACTCGGGTTCGGCGACCGGTGCCAGCTCAACCAGCCACGCCCCGTCGCCAGCGCCGTCGAGTGCATCGGCCGCCACCTGCAACGCCAGCCGGGTCTTGCCGATCCCGCCGGGGCCGGTGATCGTGACCAGCCTCGATCCGCCCGTTACGAGCGCGCGCAACTCGGCCAGTTCCACGGTCCGGCCCACGAAGCTGGTCGCCTGCGACGGCAGGTTGTGGCGCAGCGCCGGGTCGTCAAGCGAGCGCAGTGCGCCGAACCGTTCGCCCAGGCCCGGCCCGGTGACCTGGAAGACCCGCTCGGCGCGCCCCATGTCTCGCAGGCGCTGCTCGCCCAGGTCCCTGAGCCCGATCCCGGCGGGCAGCCGGTCCGCCAGCAGCGCGTACGTCGCCGCTGTCACCAGGACCTGGCCGCCATGGCCGATATCAAGCAACCGGGCGGCCCGGTTCGCCACCGGACCGACGTAGTCGCCGCCACGGTCCGCGCAAGGCCCGGAATGCAGCGCCACGCACACGCGGATGGGCAAGCTGGACGCCCGGGGCTCGGCGGCGACGGCCCGCTGGATGGCCACCGCCGACGAAAGCGCGGCGACCGGATCGGCGAACACGGCGCGATGCGCGTCGCCCACCGTGTTGAAGACCTGGCCGCCGTGCGCCTGGACCTGCTCACGGACAATGCGGTCATGGCGGGACGACGCCGCCGCCATGGCGTCGCGGTCGGTCTCCCACAACCCGACGCCGCCCTCGATATCACTGAAAAGCAATGTTACTAAACCAGCGGTAAGCCCCACTTTCTCAGTGTGACACCCTGTCCCGGCCTGCGCAGCCCGCCACCGGCCCGATTTCCGATCCGGTGATCCTTGACTTCAACCCGACTTGAAGTTCTAGCGTTTGAGGCATGACCCTTACCCACGCCGAGCAGCGGTTCCTGGCCCGCCAGGCTCGCGGGCACCTGGCCACCATCGGCCCGGACGGCGTCCCCCAGGTCAAGCCGCTTGGATTCACCTACAACGCCGCCCTGGGAACGATCGACATCGCCGGGTACAAGATGGCCGACAGCGCCAAGTACCGCAATGTCCGCTCGAACCCGCACGTGGCCTTCGTGGTGGACGAGGTAACGGCGCCGACCATGGAAGGTGCCCACTTCCTCGAGATCCGGGGCAACGCGGAAACGGCCGCCGGCCCTCATGACCCGGAGGGCCACCTGGCACCGGAGATCATCCGGATCCACCCGCGCCGGGTCATCTCTTTCAACGTCGACTCCGACCGCCCCGGCTTCGCGGCCCGCGACATCAAGCCCGCCTGATCGCCGTGCGGGCCAGCCCCGCTCGCGTCCCTGGCGACTCCGGATAGGGCGGCAACTCGCTGACAGGGACGCGACCCCGGCAGTTCGGCCGACCCCCTTTCCGGGTAGGCCCGCTGGGGGTGTCATATGGCACACGACGCAGGGCAGGCCGCCGTTGCGCGGGATCCCGGGCCGGAGTCCGGTGCCGGGCCGCGCTCCAGCGTGCTCACGCAGCAGGAGAGCCCCGCGGCGGCGGCCGTCCTCGTGCCCGCGTGCGAGAAGACCCGCGTGAAGGGAAACAGGAACCCATGACTCCCTATCAGACCCGGCTGGTCACCGTGTCCGCCTCGTACGGCGCCGGCGGCAGCGTGGTCGCTCCCGCGCTGGCGGAGCGGCTCGGCGTGCCCTTCCTGCAGCGGGCGACGACCACCGCCGGCGGCATCCAGGCGCCCGGGCCGTGCGCCGAGCGGCTGGTACCCGAAGAGGCGGAGCTCACGCCGCCGCACCGGATCTTCGCGGCGCTCATCCAGTCGGCGCCGGCCGGCCCCACGCAGTCGCCGCCGCCCGCGCACCACCTCGACCGGCAGTTGCGCCAGCAGTGCGAGGAGGGCATCAGCGACCTGGTGACCGACGGGGCGGGCGTGATCCTGGGCCGGGGCGCGGCGGTGGTGATCGGCCGGGACCGCGGGTTCCACGTGCGGCTGGACGGGCCGCCGGACCGCCGCGTCGCCCAGGGGGCGGTGATCGAGCACGTCAGCGCGGAGGAGGCGCGACGTCACCAGCACGCGGCCGACCGGGCGCGCACCGCCTACGTCCGCCGCCTGTACCGGGCCGACCCCGCCGACCCGCGGCACTACCACCTGGTCATCGACTCCACGGCGATACCGCTCGACGCCGTCACCGACGTCATCCTGCGCGCGCTGGCCGCCTTCCCGGCCGACCGCACGGCCCCGCAGGACTCCGCGGCGGCGGGACGGTAGGCCGCCGGGCCGTGGAGACTGAGCCGCGGCGCCTGATCTCAAGAAATCCGCGAAGGCAGTGTCGGATTGGCGCCGAGGTCTTCGTAGCAGGAGTGAGAGGCCGCCCGCGAGCGGCGTCACCGACCTACAGGAGATGACCCACGGTGCAGTACCTGGTTTCCGTAATCACCGACTCGCCCAACCTCGCCTCCCCGGAGGAGGACGCGGCCATCGACGTGTTCAACGAACGGCTCAGGTCGGAGGGCCGCTGGGTCTTCGCCGGGGGCCTCGCGGCGCCCGGCTCGGCCACCGTCATCGACAACCGGGGCGAGGAGCCGATCTTCAGCGACGGGCCCTTCGTGGAGTCGAAGGAGTACCTCGCGGGCTTCTGGATTATCGAGGCCGCCGACCTCGACGTGGCGCTCAAGCTCGCCACCGCGGGCTCGAAGGCGTGTAACCGGAAGGTCGAGGTGCGGCCGTTCCTGTGAGCGGGGCCGACGTAGAGGCGGCGATCACCCGGGCCCACCGCGAGGAGTGGGCGCGGGTGGTCGCCTCCCTGGTCAAGCGCTTCGGCGACCTCGACATCGCCGAGGAGGCGGCGGCCGAGGCGTTCGCGATCGCCGTCGAGCGGTGGCCGTCGGACGGCGTTCCCCCCCGACCCGGTGCCTGGCTGACCACCACCGCCAACCACAAGGCCGTCGACCGGATCCGGCGCGAGGACAAGCGCGGCGGCAAGCACACGGAGGCCCTGCTGTTGCACGACGACGACCCGCCCGAGCCTCCGGACGCATTCGACGACGAGCGGCTCCGGCTGATCTTCACCTGCTGTCATCCGGCGCTCGCGCCCGAGAGCCGGGTGGCGCTGACGCTGCGCATGATCGCCGGCCTGACCGTGCCCGAGATCGCGCGGGCCTTCCTGGTCCAGGAGACCGCCCTGGGGCAGCGGATCACCCGGGCGAAGGCCAAGATCAAGGCGGCCCGCATCCCTTACCGGGTGCCGTCCGCGGAGGACCTCCCGGCCCGGGTCGCCGGCGTGCTCACCGTCCTCTACCTCGTCTTCAACGAGGGCTACCTGGCAACTGGCCCCGGCACCGACCCCGTGCGTCACGACCTGACCGCCGAGGCGATCCGGCTCACCCGCCTGGTCCGTGCCCTCCTGCCGGACGACGGTGAGGTGGCCGGGCTGCTGGCGCTCATGCTCCTCATCGAGGCGCGCCGCCCCGCCCGGATCTCGGCGAGCGGCGAGCTGGTCACCCTCGCCGAGCAGGACCGCGGGGCCTGGGACGCGGCGCTGATCGCCGAGGGTCACCGCCTGGTGCGCGAGCGCCTGGCCGCCCGGGTGGCCCCGGGGCGCTACCAGGTCCTCGCCGCGATCAACGCCGTGCACACCTCCGCCCGCGACGTCCGCGACACCGACTGGTCCCAGGTCGTCGAGCTCTACGACCAGCTCGTCCCCCTCGATCCCTCGCCGATCGTCGCCCTCAACCGGGCCATCGCGGTCGCCGAGCTCGACGGCCCCGAGGTGGCGCTGGCGGCCGTCGACCGTCTTGAACCCCGGCTAGCCGGGTATCACGTCTACCACGCGACCCGCGCCGACCTGCTGCGCCGGCTGGGCCGCGGCCGGCAGGCGCGCGCGGCGTACGACACGGCCATCGAGCTGGCGGGCAACACCGCCGAGACCGCCTACCTGACCCGCCGCCGCGACCAGCTGGGGCCACCGGCCGGGGATGCGAGTGACCGCCGCGGTTGACGGCCGGTGGCGACCGCACCACGATTATGGCGACCGTCACTCAACAAGAGGGGAACCCGTGATCCTGATCAACATCAAGATGCAGATCCGGCCGGAGAAGACTGCTCAGTGGCTGGAGCTGGCCGACTCCTACGCGAGGGACGTCAACTCCGAGGACGGCTGCTTGTTCTTCCAGTTCTCCCGCAGCCTGACCGACGACAATGAGTACGTCTGCATCGAGGGCTTCACGGATGCCGGCGCGGGCGGCGCCCACGTCAGCCAGCCCTACGTGAAGAGGTTCTTCGAGGTCATGCCCGACCTGGTGGCCACGCAGCCGCAGATTATCTATATCGACACGCCGCATGACGGCTTCGGCCCGATGGGCGAGATCCAGCCTCGCTGAAGGAGAATGGCCACCATGACGGACAACGACGTGACCGGGCCGACGCCTGACGACGAGGAGCCCGGGCAGCAGCCGGGGCAGGCCGAGCCGGCCGAGGATCCCGGGTACCTGATTGAAACCGGCGACGCCGTCGGCGATGACGGCTCGGTCGTGCCGATCATCGGCGGCCTGCCCGCCGTCGAGGGTTCGTCCTGGGATATCGGTGCCCCCGGGAAGGAGCGCGGCTGGGAACTGGCCAGGGAGCTGGGCGACCAGAGTCAGGAGGAGCCGGGCCGCCAGCCCGAGTGAAGTCGCCGTGCGGGGATGGAGTCAGCCGCTGCCGTTCGGGATAAAAGCCTTGAATATCCCGAACGGGGGGTGACTGACTGCCCCGGTGCCGCTTAAAACCAGTGCCGGTCAGGACTGTGCCGCTCAAAACACGGGGGCGCGGGGCGCGGCCGGGAGCGAGTGGTCCCAGTCGGAGAGCAGCGTGCGGAGCGCGGCGGCCAGCGCGATGGGCTGGTCGAGCATGACGTGGTGCCCGGCGGCGGGTATCTCGATGAGCGGGGCCACCCGGCCCAGCCGGTCGTACATGATCTCGCTCATCTCCGCGGACATGATGCCGTGCTCGGCCCGGAACAGCGCCACCCGGCACTCCAGCCGGGCCAGCGGCGTGCTCGGCGCCTCCAGCACGAAGATCCGCGGGTCCCACTTCCACGTCCACCCGCCGTCCGCCTGGCGGACG
This sequence comes from uncultured Actinomycetota bacterium, assembly GCA_963767685.1. Lineage (GTDB taxonomy): Bacteria > Actinomycetota > Actinomycetes > Streptosporangiales > Streptosporangiaceae > Trebonia. The sequence goes on along the minus strand of CAVYEZ010000018.1, from coordinate 902,326 downwards.
GACGTGGCGGCGACGTGATCGGCGACGTAGCCGAGCACCGGCTGGTCCGGCACCGGGCGGAAGCGGGCGATGGCCGCCTCCCGTGACGGGTAGACGCGCAGCTCACGGAAGACGCGCCGGTCCCGCGCCGCGTGCTGCTCCGGCGCCGGGTTGCGGACCGGGGAGTCGATGACCACCGCGCCCTCGATGCGCGAGCCGAACAGCGCCGCCGTTCGCAGCGTGACCACGCCGCCCAGGCTGTGCCCGATCACGGTGGGCGCGTCAATCCCGGCGTCCGCGGCGACGGCGAGGATCTCGCCCGCCCAGGCGTCAAAGCCGTACGACTCCCGGCGGCCGCTGTCGCCGTGCCCCGACAGGTCGATCGCGACGACCCGCCGGTCGACCGCGAGCAGCGGGCCGATGTGATCCCACCAGCGGGAGTGCGCCGCGCCGCCGTGCACGAGCACCAAGCCGCGCCCGCCGCGGCTGCCCCCCCACATCCGGTAGGCGATCGGGACACCGTCCACCGCGGTCACGCGCTCGGCCACGGGGGCGGACAGGGCCTGGGCGAACCACGCCGGGGGCGCGGCCGCGTCCGTTTCAGCTTCCAACGTCATGGTCAGCAGTCAATCAGACGTCGTCACCGCGCGGCGCGGCGCTGCTTGACCGGCCACGGGACGGACGCGCCGGGTGGCTGGCCTTGCTGGTCGCGACCTCGAGCAGCCGCTCTTGGGTGAGCGGCTCGCCGGGCAGCCGTTCACCCGGCCGCCCCTCCCCCGGCGGGCGCAGCCCGGCGAGGATCAGCCCGATGTAGCGGTGCGGCAGGTACGGCAGGCCGGAGACGCCGGGGTCGGTGATGGAGCCGAGCATCTCGATGATCGGCGCGAAGTCGGTGGCGGCGACGTCCGTCCGCACCACCCCGGCCTCCCGGCCGCGGGCCAGCAGGCGCTCAAGCGGCGCGCTGGTCCGCTGGACGAGCTCGGCGAAGTACACGCCGCCGTAGGCCCGGGTCAGCACGTCGACCAGGGCGCGGTTCGACGCGAGGAGCTCCAGGTTGCGCTCGAGGAACTGGGTCAGCCCCGCCCAGGGATCGGGGTTCGCCGCCGCCTCCTCGCCGACCGCCACGGCCCGGTCGATGCACTGCCGCAGGAACTCGCGGGCCAGCTCGTGCTTGTTCGCGAAGTGCCGGTAGGCCGTGGCGACGTTGACGCCTGCGTGCCTGGCGATGTCGTCGAGCGTGGCGTCGAGCCCGCGGGCGGCGAACACCTCCGCGGCGGCGTCGATGAGCCGCTGGCGGTTGCGGGCCGCGTCCGCCCGCAGCCGCCGCGGGGGTTCCACCGTGGTCACCGCTGCTAGCCGTGAACCATCGGCTCGGCCGCGCCGTCCCTCGGGATGGCGACCCCGGAGCGGAGGACCACGGCGCACAGCACCGCGCAGCCGGCGTAGATCCCGGCCGCCACCCAGAACACCGTGTGGTAGCTCTGCAACAGCGAGCTGGCCTCGACCAGCTGCTTGCCGGCCGCGCTGGTGATGGACGCGGCGTGCGCGGCGATGTAGCCGGACGCGACCACGGCGGCGATCGTGTTCAGCAGCGAGGTGCCGATCGAGCCGCCGATCTGCTGGGCGACGTTGACCATGGCAGAGGCCACGCCCGCGTCGCTGGGCTCAACCCCGAGCGTGCCGATGGTGAACGCCGGGGCGAACACCAGCCCGAGCCCGGCGCCGACCAGCAGCAGCGTGGGGAGCACGTCCGCGGAGTAGTTGGACGTGAGGCCGATGTTGGTCAGCAGCGCCATGCCCACCGCGGCGATCAGCAGGCCGAACGGTATGAGGATGCGGGGGCTGACCCGGGTCAGCAGGACGGTGTTGCCGAGGGCCGCGACCACCACCAGGACCAGCGTCAGCGGCAGGAACGCGAGGCCCGTCTTCACCGCGCTCCACTGGAGGCTCTCCTCCAGGTAGTAGGTGAGGAACAGGAACACGCCGAACATGCCGATCGCGGCGAAGAACATCGACAGGTACGCGCCGGCCCGGTTGCGGTCGGTGATGACCCGGAGCGGCAGCAGCGGGTGCGCCACCCGCCGTTCCACCAGGACGAAGGCGACCAGCAGCACCGCGCCGCCGATCAGGCTGATGAGCGTGGCGGGCTTGGTCCAGCCGCTGCTGCCGGCCGACATGGACGCGTTGGAGAACCCGTAGACGATGGCGAACAGGCCGACGGCGGCCAGCACCGTGCCCACCAGGTCAAGCCGGGGCCGGTCGGGCACGGCGACCTGCGTGAGCAGGGTCACGCCGCCGACCAGGGCGACGGCCGCGATCAGCACGTTCACGTACATCACGTAGCGCCAGTCGAGGTACTCGGTGAGCACGCCGCCGAGCAGCAGGCCGACGGACGCGCCGGCCCCGGCGATGCCGCCGTAGATGCCCATGGCCTTGGTCCGCTCCACCGGGTTCTTGAAGGTGGTGGTGAGCAGCGAGAGGGTGGCCGGGGCGAGCAGCGCGCCGAACCCGCCCTGGACGACGCGGCCGATGAGCAGCATGCCGAAGTTCTGCGCGGCGCCGCCGAACGCCGAGGCGGCGGCGAACCCGATGACCCCGATGATGAAGACCCGCTTGCGGCCGAACAGGTCGGCGATCCGCCCGCCGAGCAGCAGCAGGCTGCCGAACGCGAGCGAGTAGCCGGTGACGATCCACTGCCGGTCGTTGTTGGAGAAGCCGAGCGCGGACTGCGCGTGCGGCAGGGCGATGTTCACGATCGTGGCGTCGAGCACCACCATCAGCTGGGCCGTGCCGAGCAGCGCCAGGATCCACCAGCGCCTGGCGTAGTTCGGGTCCTGCGCGGGGCGGGCCGGGGCGGTTGCCTGGATCTCCCCGGTCGAGTTCGTGGGCTGTGTCATGAAGGTCCCTGTATCAGCGTGGATAGCGACGTGGATTCTACGAAACGAAGTAGGCAACTGCGCTTACGCCTTCCCTAAACGCAGTCCGTTCCTTCGTTTCTTTCCCCGCTGGCTGTGGGTCAAGTCACACGGTCGGGCGGCGGCGAAACGGTGAACGGCCGGGCGCGTCACTGCAACCGTTCTCATGCAGTCTCGGGCAGTTGATGGTCCAGACCAGCTCCCGTCGATACCCTTAGTCCCGGGTCCTGCCGCCGCATTGCCCCCCGGTACCGGTGCGACGTGATCCAAGACCTGCGAAGGAGAGCGAAGCAAGAGGGTCTGCGAAGGGATAGCGACCATGGCGAAGCAGCCTGCGGGCGGATTCGCGGAGTTGCTCCAGCGGCTGCGGATCGGCGCGGGCATGACCCAGGACGAGCTGGCCAAGGCCGCGGAGCTTAGCCCGCGGACGGTCAGCGACCTGGAACGCGGTATCAACCGCACCGCCCGCAAAGACACCGCGGAGCTACTGGCGACTGCGCTGGGCTTGACCGGGGACGAACGGGGGCAGTTTCTCGCGACGGCGCGGGGCCGGCCTGCCGCGGCCGAACGGGCCGGCGGGGCCGGGGCGGCGGAGGCGCCGGGGCCCGTGCCCGGCGGTGAGCCCGTGCCCGGTGACGGGCCCTTGCTCGGCGGGGAGCCGGCCGCGGCGGACGGCGGCCACGACGACGCGGCCGCCCTCAACCTGGGCTGGCTCGACTCGGCGGTCACCGGGAACTTCGTGGGCCGGGGGCGGGAGCTCGGCGTCCTGGGTGAGGCGTGGTCGCGGGCGTCGGCCGGCCACCGCGTGCTGACGCTGGTCGGCGGGGAGCCGGGGATCGGGAAGACGGCGCTCACCGCCGAGCTGGCACGGCTCGCCCGGGCCGACAAGGGCCTGGTGCTCTACGGGCGCTGGGACGAGCACGTCCTCGCCCCTTACCAGGCGTTCCGGGAGGCGCTGGCCGACTACGCGCGAGCCTGCCCGGAGGCGGTGCTGCGCCATGACCTGGAGGGCCTGGCCGGGGAAATCGCCCGCGTGTGCCCGGAGCCGGCGCGGCGCATCGGGGCCGCCCCCGTTGAGCCCCTGGCCGCGGCCGAGGCCGAGCGGTTCCGGCTGTTCGAGGCGCTAGACACGTGGATCCAGCAGATGGGAACCCGGCACCCCGTCCTCCTGGTGCTCGACGACCTGCAGTGGGCGGACCTGCCCTCGGTTCTCCTGCTCGGGCACCTGATGCAGGCCAGGCGGGCCACGCCGCTGCTGGCGGTGGCCATGTACCGGGACATCGAGCCGGAGCGGAGCGACCTGTCGGCGATCTTGCACTCGCTGGCCCGCGACACCGACTGCCGGCGCCTCACGCTGCGCGGGCTCGACCGCGACGCCGTTACCGCGCTGCTGACCGCCGCGGTCGGCCGGGAGTTCGGCCCCCGCGAGGCGACCATGGCCGGGGAGCTGGAGCGGGACACGGCGGGCAATCCGTTCTTCCTCCTGGAGATGGCCAGGCACCTGTCGGAGCTGGGCGCGTTCGATGCCGATGGCGGCAACCTCGGCGAGATGCCGGCGGGGATCCCAGAATCCGTGCGCGACATGGTGCGGTGGCGGCTGGGCCGGGTGTCGGACGGGTGCGCCGAGGTCCTGGAGATCGCGTCGGTGATCGGTGAGCGGTTCGACGCCGCCCTGGTGGCGTCGGCCGCCGGGCAGGACGGGGCCGCGACCGCCGACCTGCTTGACGAGGCGGCCAGGGCCGGCCTGATCGCGGAAGCCGAGGACGAGCCGGACAGCTGGCGGTTCTCTCACCCGCTCTCGCGGCGGGTCACCGCCGCCCGGCTGAGCCGGGGCCGCCGGGCGCGGCTGCACCAGCGGATCGGCGAGACGCTGGAATCCCGGTTCGGGGTCACGTCGGCCGAGCTGGCGCACCACTTCGGCGCGGCCGCGAGCATCGGCGCCGCGGAAAAGGCGGTGCGCTACGAGCGCCTGGCCGCGGAGCGCGCGCTGGACGAGGTGGCGGCCGAGGTGGCGGTGCGTCACCTGCGCCGGGCGCTGCAGCTGGCCGACCGGTTCGGCCCGCGCGATCAGGCGCTGCGCTGCGAGCTGCTGCTTGAGCTGGCCGGCGCGCATGACCGGGCCGGCGAGTACGCGTCCAGGGACGAGCGGTTCGCCGAGGCGGCGGACGCGGCCCGCCGCCTCGGCGACAGCGCCCTGTTCCTGCGGGCGGCGCTCGGCTACGGCGGCATCCTGCCGGCGACGGTCAACCCCGACCAGCGGGCCGAGGCGCTGCTTGAGGAGGCGCTCAAGGAGCTGGGCGAGGAGGACAGCGCCGCCCGGGCCACCGTCCTGGCCCGCCTGGCGCACTGGCTGCACAACGCGCGCCCCTACCCCGAGCGGCTGGGGCTCAGCGACCGGGCGCTCGCCATGGCGCGGGGCACCGGCGACCGGCGGACGCTCGCCACCGTGCTGATGCACCGGGGCTGGGCGCTCGACGGACCGGACGACGTCGCCGACGCCCTCGCGGTCGCCGGCGAGATCCTCGCCATCGGCACCGGGCTCGGTGACCTCGAGTTGCGGCTCGAGGGGCTCCGGATCCGGGTGACCGCGCAGTTCGAGCAGGGCGAGCACCGCGCCGCCACGGCGACCGCACTCGCCATGAAGGAGCTGGCAGAGGAGGTCAGGCACCCGGAGTTCATGCGGCTGGCCGCGATGTGGGACATCACCGTAGCCAACCTGGAGGGCCGGTTCGCGGACGCCAAGAAGCTGTCCGACGAGCTTGGCCGCCGGCTGGCGCGAATCGGTCACTCGCAGGCCCAGATCATCCCGGTGGCGCAGACGTTCCCCTGGTGGGTGCTGCGCGGACGCTCCTCGAACTTCGTCCCGACGCTGCGGGAGCTGTCGGCGTACGAGCCGGCGAACACCGGGTGGCCCGCCATCATGGCATGGTGCCTGGCCGAGACGGGAGCCGTGGACCAGGCGGCCGACCTGCTCCGCCGGACCGACCCGGCCGTGGCGACCGGCGCGGACAAGAACTACCAGTGGTGGGCCGTGATCGTGGGCTTCTCCGGCGCCGTCAACCTGGTGCGCGACCGGCAGTGGGCCGAGGTCCTTTACGATCTCGCCGCTCCCTACGCCGGGCAGAATTGCACGCTAGGGGTGGCCACCTTCCTGGGCGCGGCGGACCACTGGCTCGGTGTGCTCGCGGGGGTCTCCGGCCGCCTCGCCGAGGCCGCGGAGCACCTGGAGGCCGCGCTCGCCCGGCACCTTGACATGGGATCGCGGCCGCTGACGGCCCTTACCCAGGAGGCCTACGGCCAGGTGCTGTCCATGCGCGGCGAGGCGGCGGACGCCGAACGGGCGCGCGAGCTCACGGCCGCCGCGCTGCGCACGGCCGAGGATCTCGGGCTGGCGGCGATCAGGGACCGGCTGCTCCCGGGCGGCTGACGGGGCCCGGGCTCCCTGGTTGCCTGCCGGCTGTTTACGGCCGGTCGAGGAACTCGGCGACCAGGGGGTACACGTCGAGGGCGGCCCGGCTCCCGACGATCGCGTCGAGGTGGGCGTATCCGGGTAGTTCCTTCCGCTGGTAGTCGCCGTGCGGGTTTTGCGACCGCAGCCAGCGCCAGGTCCTGAAGGAACCGACCGGATGGAAGATGTAGTTGTGCATGCCCTGGAGCAGCAAGAGCCTCGTGCCGGCCATGCGCTCCGGGTGATCGAAGTAGTCCATGCCGCCGGTGTGCGTGACCGCGTGGCCCTTGCGCAGCATGAGCGCCAGGTGCTCCATCGTCTCGATGTTCCCGAAGCCGAACATGTCGTTGATCGCGCGGTGGGTCGCCTCGTTCAGCTGCGCGTGCCGGTGGGTGCAGCCGTAGATCGCGTTGATCCAGCGGCATACCGCCTGCTCGCACCGCTCCTCCGCGGGCATCGGGAGCGCCCGCAGGGCGATGTCCAGCGTCTCGTCCCGCAACGACGGATGAGTGTCCGGCGACACGACGTGGACGCCCAGGGTGCTGAGCACGTCGGCGGTGCGGATCTGCGCCTTGACCATGTTGAACACCGAGCTGGCGGGGTGCAGGGGGAACTGAGCGCAGACCGCGGTGCGGATCCCCTGCAGCCCGGCGAGGATCGCCATCTGCAGTGAGACCGAGCCCACGCAGTGCCCGAACGCCTGCAGCTCCTCCCGGCCGGTCTCCTCCTGCACCTTCCTGACCGCGGTCGGCCAGTCGATGCGCGCGATGTCGTCAACCGTGAACTCGGTTCCCGCCGACGGCAGGTCGATCCCCGCCCGGTAATCGAACAGCCAGACGTCGTAGCCGGCGTCGGCGAGGTACTCGGTGAGGTTCTGCTCGATGGTCGGCGCGAGGAACGAGTGTGACGACATGCCGAACCCGGTCGCGAGCATGACGGGGCCCTTGTCGCCGGCACGGTACCGGGTCAGCCGCAAGAACGCGTCGTCGCCGAGCCGGTCGTCGGAGTGCCAGCGACGCAGGCCGTCGCACCACCAGATGCCGTCCGGCGCCTTGGGCTCCCGTACCGCCGGCGCCTTCCTCGGCGCGCTCGGGAACGCGCCGGGCTCGTCGAGCAGGCCGCCGTAGATGTGCACCATCTCGTGGATGAAGAGTTCAAGGAACGCCAGGCGGTACGCGCGCTGCTGCTCGCGCCGCGGCACGTCCAGGACCTTGATGCTGCGCACCATCCGGGTGAAGTCAGCCGGCTTCAGGTGCAGGATCCCGGTGCCGGGCTCCGATTCGTCCGGCTCCGGTGCGTCGGCTTCGCGGATCATCGTGTAGAGGGTCGTCATCTCGGACCAGGCGTGGCCCGCCCCCCGCGAGTGGATCTCCTTGTGGCCATCGAAGAGGTACCGCCGCCCCTCCTCCGACAGCAGGTGCATCCGGTAGCGCATGCGCCAGGTCTCCACCCGCGACAAGTCGGGGTCGAGGAGCGTGAAGGTGCTGCCCTCGGTGACGGTCAGCGGCCGCTCGGAGAGCTCGGGCGCGAGCACCGTGCCGGTGATCGTGGCCTCGCGCTTCGGGTCGTCCAGCATGGCCTGGACGTCGTCGTAGTGGATCGTGAGCCGGAGGTCCACGCGGGCGTCGTCCTCGCGGCCGTCCTCGTAACCCTCGGCATAGCCCGAGTGCACGCTCATCGAGACGAAGCCGGTCAGGTGCTCGCTGAATTCGAGGCCAGCCCGCGGGGCGGCTTCCGCCTCAGGCGGCGCAGCCGGGTGGCCCTCCGGCTGCGCCGCCTTCCACCCCCGCTCCTCAATCATTGCCGCCGCCGTCCGCTCGGCGATGGCCGAGATGGTGAGCAGCGGATTGACGTCCAGCGCCACCGGGAGGACCGAGCCGTCGCAGACGTAGAGCCCGTCATGCACCCCTCCGCCGACTGGATCGAATACCCGCCCCTGGTCGTCCACCACGCCCCGGGTCGCGTCATCCGCCATCACGCACCCGCCGAGGGGGTGCACGGTGATGAGCGACCGGTCGCTGGTGCAGGCCCACAGCGGGTCGGGGACCTCCGTCCCCTGCAGCGCCTGGGTGGCCGCCGCCAGGGTCTCGTTGTCCTTGGCGAACACCGGCTGGTCCGCGACCTCCGGCCAGACGACCTGGACCCGGTCGTTTTCGAGAACGATCTGGCCACCGCCGTCATCGGTGCTCATCACCAGGTAGGTCAGCGTGCGGTCGACCGGTCCGTGGTGCGCGCCGAGCGGGATCTCGGCGAACTCGCGCAGCCGCCTAGCCACCGACGCGGTCTCCCCGTCCAGGTCCGCCAGGGCGGCCGCGTCCATCGCGATGGGCAGCACCGCGGCGAGCGCGCCGGGGATCGTGCCGTCCTCTATGATCAGCGCGCCGGTCTTGTCCGTGTCCGGGCCGCGCAGGTCAATCAGTCCCGCGATCGCGGGCCCGACCAGCGTGTCCTCCCGAGGGATGCGCTGGCCAAGGCCGGTGTTGTGCACGCGCGCGTCGGTGTCGTACGCGAACGCGAGCACGTCGCCGTTCCCCGAGAACCCGCGGCCAAGCCGGTCCGATACCGGCAGTCCGCGGTCACGGGAACGGAGCAGGATCTCCGTGGACCCGAGCGTTCCCGCGGCCAGCACGACGACGTCGGCCAGCACGGACCGCGGCCCCGGGCTGGCGCCCACTGTGCCGGCGCCTGACTGTGCCGGCGCCCGCTCCGTCGAGCACGTCGTAGGCGACCCGCCACTGGCCCTGCCAGCGCTCGACCGAGCGCACGGCCACCTCGGTGAAGACGTGCGCGCCGTGCCAGTGCGCGTCGGGCAGGTAGTTCATCAGGACCGTGTTCTTCGCGCCGTAGTTGCAGCCGGAGCAGCAGTCACCGCACAGCGCGCACGCGTTCTGCCGCACCCCGACGGCGTTGGGCCCGTCCACGAACGTCACGTTGATGTCGGGACGGCTCAGCGGTCGGTTCAGGCTGTCCGCCACCAGCGCGAGCGTGCGCAGCTTGGGAAGCTCCGGCCAGCTCAGCGGGTACGGATTGGACCCGAGCATCTCCTTGGCGGCCCGCATGAACGGCCTGAGGGCCCCGGGGTTGTCCCTTAGCGGCCGCGGCCAGCGCGCATCCGCGAAGACCGAGTCGCCCGGCTCCAGCGCCACGTTGCCGTTGATCAGCGAGGTGCCGCCCAGCCCGCAGCCCGACACGACGGTGATGTCGGGGCCAACGTGGAAGTCGAACATCCCCGCCGCGGACCCGTGGTCCGCCTTAGGCGTATGGACCTGGATCTCGCGCAATGCGGAAAGCCCGGAATTCGGGTACTCGCCTGGATGCATCTCTTTGCCCCGCTCCAGGATGCAAACATCTTGCCCGGCGCGGGCGACTCGGGCCGCGGTGATCGCCCCGCCGTATCCGGAGCCGACCACGACCACCGAGTAGTGGTCTAGCATCTTGTCGATCGGGCGAGATAGAATTTCCATCGAGACTTCCTATTGGATCCAATTCTCACCGGGACCGCCGACTGTGCATAAGTAACTTCAGGCGGTTGGCTATCACCATACCGGCAAGAGGTAGCGCGGGACGGGACCATCCCGAACCTGTGGGTCTTCCTGTGGTTTCTTATGTGGGTCCGCATGTGTGGTGCTTATTCGGGCGCCCTGACATCATGAAATCAGCGATCCGTGCCGGTCGGTTAGGGAACGCATTGGTGGCGAGCACGTCCGCGGGTAAGGTGCGGCGCTTAGATAACCCGCGCGTTCGCGCATTCGCCGCCGCTGCGTTCGGCCAGCACCGGGGGCATGCCGAGTCTCGGCCGACTGGGTCAACCGGTCGTCCGGGCCTCGGCATCTAGGCCGTTCCCACCGGGGTCGGGCACGGCATCGCCTCGGTCGGCCGCCCACGCGGCTTCGGGCGGCCGACCGAGCGTTAACTGGCCGTACCGGCCTAGGCGAGCACCTGGTCAGGCGCCGGATCGACGTCGATGCGGACGGTCGGTACCTGCTCGCGCGCATGGGCCCGTTGCACTGCGGGTATCAGGCAGTGTGAAGGTGAGGCCGGTGACTCCCTTATCCCGCCCGGCCATTGCTTGGCGCGGTCGCTTTTTCTCCAGAATCTGCCTGATCAGGCATTCTGTTCGGCTTGCCCACGGCCGGTTCTGCCGATGAGGAGTTAACGTGCCCGCCTACATATTGACCGGAGCGCCCGGATCCGGGAAGACAGCCATTGTGCGCATGCTCGAGACCGCCGGGTACCTGGTCGTCGAGGAGGCGGCGACGGACGTGATCGCCCTGGAGCACGCCCTGGGATGCGACGAGCCGTGGGAGAAGGCCGACTTCGTCGATAAGGTCGTCTCCCTCCAGCGGCAGCGGCAGGACCGTGCCCTGACCAGCCGGCACGGCGAGATCGCCTTCTTCGACCGGTCACCCGTGTGCACGCTGGCGCTGAGCCGCTTCCTGGGCTTCAGCCGGTCCCCGTTGCTCGCCCGCGAGGTCAACCGCGTCTTGTCGGACGGCAGATACGCCAGGGCCGCCTTCTTCGTCAGGAACCAGGGCTTCGTCGAGGCCACCGCCGCCCGGCGGATCAGCTACGCCGACTCGCTCGCCTTCGAGCGAGTCCATGAGGAGGTCTACCGCGAGCTCGGCTTCAGGATTGTCGACGTCCCGGCGGGCCCACTGGCCGAGCGCGTGGCGCTGATCGAGCGGGACGTACTGGTCAGTCCATAGCGTGAGCACCGCCCCCTGGCCTGAGTCGCGTTCCGGAGTTGAACCGGCTGCGGCAGTGACCAACAGTTACGCTCCGGAGATAGCGAGTCAACTGGGGCACGCCCCCGGACGGGCGCCAGTGCCAGTGACGGCGAAGACTCTTTCTTTCTCGCGCTCTCGGCAGGAGTCGAACCTGCTATCTGCGGATCCGGATTCCGCCGTGCCGTCCGTTGCACTACGAGAGCATTTACTAAAAGTGCGCCGGGATGGATTTGAACCACCGTACCCGAGGGACCAGATTTACAGTCTGGCGCAATTAACCACTCTGCCACCGACGCTTGGGGTGACCGGAGGGACTTTCACCCTCTTAAACCAGGGCCACAACCTGGCTCCTCGTTGACTTCGGAATCGGTCACAGTCGATCAGGAAGGACTCGAACCTTCGCGCCTCGGTTTGTAGAACCGATGCTCTGCCGCTGAGCTACTGATCGATTTGTATTCCCGGAAGGACTCGAACCCTCTCCGAGAGATCCGTAATCTCTCGTGCTATCCGTTACACCACGGGAACGCGGTCCTGACGGGATTCGAACCCGCGATTTTCTGCTTGACGGGCAGACGGGGACGGCCAGACTCCCCTACAGGTCCATGTGAATTGCGCTCTGGCACCTGGACTCGAACCAGGAGGCGCGGGTTAACAGGCCGCTCGTTTACCGTTAACGGATGCCAGAATGAAGTGCCGCGCTTTGCCGTCGAGTACCGGCCAGGGCGCATGGCTTGCCTTCGTTGCGGAGGCGGGATTCGAACCCGCGTTTTTCGGGTTATGAGCCCGGGCTGGAACCTCTCCAGTCACTCCGCAGTGACCCACCCGGGGCTCGAACCCGGACGCTCCTGCTTGAAAGGCAGGTGGCTTTAACCACTTTGCCTAGTGGGCCTTGCGTGCTCCGACCGGGCTTCGAACCCGGAATCTCCTGGTTGAGGGCCAGGTGAGTTGTCCAGTTTCCTCCACCGGAGCATGATCCTGCGTACGCCGCCGAGGAGTCGAACCCCGACGTCCCGCTTAGAAGGCGGGCGTGCTGTCCGTTGCACTAGCGGCGCTTGCCTTGTGGGCCGCCGGGGACTCGAACCCCGACGCGTCTGATTAAAAGTCAGCAGCTCTGCCGGTTGAGCTAGCGGCCCGTCGATATCAGCGACAGGGCCTGTTTGCTCTGCATCACCATCTCCTCTCGTGTCGGCCGGGCGGGAGTTGAACCCGGCTACGCGCACGTTATAAGCGTGCCGCTCTGACCGTTGAGCTACCGGCCGGTTGGCCACCTCGGAGTCGAACCGAGCTATACCGCCTTATCAGAGCGGCCCCTACGACCGGATGGGCCGTGGCCATCGAGAGGAAGATGGAGGTGTCGAGCCTCGCGACCCGCAGGCCGCCACTGGGGTTCAAAGCCAGCTGCCGCGCCGGCGGCCCACCTTCCAAGGCGGAAGACGGAGGAACCGACGCCGGACTGGACTCGAACCAGTGTCGCTAATCCGGGTTCAAAGCCCGGCGGCCCCTGCCGACAGAGCAACCGGCCAATGCGAGCCTCCGCCGAGTGCTGACCTCGACTGCCGTTCTTACAAGGAACGGCCGGTCGCCGGACCCGGAGGCATTGCGTGCGCCCTCCCGGACTCGAACCGGGACTACCCTCGCGGGAACTAGCACCTCGGGCTAGCGCGTCTGCCATTCCGCCAAGAGCGCATGAGAGCCGCCATCCGGTGCCGACCCGGATCATCCGCCGTACGAAGGCGGAGCCGCAGCCGTGCGCGGCGGCGTGGCTTCCGGGGCTGGACTCGAACCAGCGGGGGCAAGGGTCAGGGCCTTACTGGGTCGCCGACGACCCACCCGGAAACGGTACGCGGGGCGGGACTTGAACCTGCACACGACGCATTTTGAGTGCGTCAGCTTTGCCGGTTAGCGTTACCCGCGCGTGCGCCAGGGTCTTGAACCCCGTTCGACGAGTATCCCGCCTGGGATTCGAACCCAGACCACGCGGATTAAGAGTCCGCAGCTCTAGCCGTTGAGCTAACGGGACTTGACGCCATGACCGCCCGGTACCAGCCGAACGCCTTGGCCGTTCTGCGCCGATGATCATTCGAGCAGACGACTTCGCATTTCTTGATCTCGGCCAGGGTTTCCACCCACGGTCGGCCGGCCTGGATCATCGCGTTGATCTCATGGCTCTTGTCGCCCTGATGATCGAAGTCCAAGACCACGATGTCGGTCTCGCCGCAGTCCACGCAGGGATGGTCGCTCAGGTAGGCGAAGACGTTCTCTCTGGCCTCACGCCTAACGCGTTCCCGTCGCTCGGCCCGCGTCGGGTTGTGCCGGTCCTTGGTCTTGGTGTAGTAGTCCGCGTTGTAGATCTTCTTGCTGTCCTTGCACATGCTGCCGCGGCTATCGGGGCGCTTCCGGTTAATCGGGAAGTCGGCGAGGGGCTTCTCCTTATCGCAGGAGTAACAGCGCTTCACATTAAGAGTCTACTCGATTAAGAGTCAGAGCCCCACCGGAGAATCGAACTCCGCTCACCAGTTTGGAGGACTGGCGCATCGCCGCAATGCTTGTAAGGCACGGTGCCTACTCCCTGGATCGAACAGGGGCCCTCTGCATTTTCAGTGCAGCGCTCATCCCGACTGAGCTAAGCAGGCATGGTCGGAGACCGCAGAGTCGAACTGCGTTTGCCCTGCTCCCAAAGCAGGCGGGTTACCGTCTCCCTCGCCTCCGGTGGAGAAGGCCGGAATCGAACCGGCTCGGCGACGCTTGCGGGGCGCGCCCGGTACCTCACCTGTCATCCCCGAAGTGGACCGCACCGGATTCGAACCGGTAGCCTCCGCCCTGCCGAGGCGGCGCTCTGCCAGTTGGAGCTAGCAGCCCAGGGGCCGCCGCGCCCTGATACCCGGTGACACGGGCGGGCGCGGCGGCATCGTGGCAGGCCAGGTGCCTGCCAGTATGGTGCTCACGCTATGGAATTCTCAATTGGCAAGCCTGCTATGAGGCGCGCAGGGACGGCAGGAATCGAACCCGCACTAGCGGTTTTGGAGACCGCTGTTCTGCCGTTGAACTACGTCCCTATGGGATGAAGAAGGGTAAAGAAAAACCGCCCGTCAGGTGTCCCTGAGGGCGGCTCCTGCCAATCACCTAACTGGCGTTACACAGGAACCGGCCCGGTGCCGTGGGCATACGAGATGCCCAGGCGGAAGGACATGGCGGAGCAACTCGGCTGGCGCCCCGGATTACGGTGCATTTTTAGTTCCACGGTGCTGGCCTCCTTCTGCTCTCGCGTCGTCCTCACGTGCTTAACGGTAATAGCGACAACCGGGCGCCGCAACGTATTTATTCCACGATCCGCTGCGCCTCGTGATTGTCCGGGCATTACGGGCGCGGGCCAACGCCGGTCGGGCCCGGGAGTTAGCCGCGCTGCGCGCTCGAGCGGCCCCGATATCGGGTTGACCGGGCTTGACCGGCGGCCTAGCCTTCACGGTCGTGAAGCCGCTGACTGAGCAGGAGATCCGCGCCGCGTTCGTGAACTGCAGCAAGGGCGCGGCCAAGCGCCTGCCCGTGCCGCGCGACCTGGCCGCGCTGCCCTGGGATGACCTGGACTTCCTGGGCTGGCGGGACCCGCAGGCGGCCGACCGGGCCTACCTTGTCGCCGACCTGGGTGACGGGCCGGTGGCCATCACCCTCCGCTCCCCGGCGCCCAAGCCCGGGCAGAAGCGGGCCAACCTGTGCTCCATCTGCCTGACCAGCCACGTGGGCGGGGTCACGCTCATGGTGGCGCCGCGCACGGGCAAGGCGGGCCAGCAGGGCAACTCCGTCGGCGCCTACATCTGCGGCGACCTGGCCTGCTCGCTGTACACCAGGGGCAAGAAGTTCACCGCGTCGAGCACCAGGATGCAGGAGCGGCTCACCCTGGAGGAGCAGGTCGCGAGGAACGTCGCCAACCTCGCGGCGTTCCTCGCGAAGGTCACCGGGTCCAACGTCACCGGGTAACTCGGTCACGGCCCGTCGCTCATCCGGGTCTCGGCGTCGGCGGGTGCCTAGGATCGAGCTCATGAAGCTTGGCACGGTACGGGGCAAGGGCGGCGCGGACCGGGTCGCGGCCGCCGGGGGCGATTCCGGTCGCGGACAGCAGGGCCGGGTGATCGCCGAGGACTCCACCGGGAACCTGACCGAGCTCGGCAGCCCGGTCGAGCTCGGCGGCCCCGGCGAGGTCACGATCTCCGGCATCGGCGCCCTCCGCAATCCGGTGGAAACGCGGTGACGAACCTCCCCGCCGCCATCTCGACGGCGCTGCTGCGCACGGAGATCGATGCCGTGCTCGCCGACTGGGCCTGGCACCTCGACCACGGGGACTACGCCGCCCTGGTCGAGCTCTTCACGGAGAACGCCCTGTTCATCACCGGCGCCGTGGAGCTGCGCGGCCGGTCCGCGATCAAGAGCCGCTATACCGAACGACTGGTGGTCAGGTCCACCCGGCACACGTACAGCGGGCTGCGGGTGGAGCCGGTGGCGGAGGACTCAAGCGCGGCCGCGGACGGCCGTCCGGCCCTGGTCCGGGCCCGGTCCACATGGGTCAACTTCGCGGTCAACGCGCCCGCCCCGGCGGACGACGTCGGCGTCTACCTGGTCGCCGACTTCGACGACGTGCTTACCTGGTGCGACGACGACCGCTGGCGGATCAGCGAGCGCCGCATCATCCCCGTCTTCCGCGACCCGGCGCGTGCTCCGGTCACCGGGTGAGCGCTCGTTCAACCTGAACCAGCCGGATCGATGCGGAGGGAATCTCACTAAGAAGCCTTAAAACCACGCCCCGGGCGCGGCGGGGGCGGCAACGGGAACCACGCGCCCGTTCGGAATCATCGGCCTTAGCCGGCGGCGAAAGCCGCAGGAAAGACGCGCGCCGTCGGCTACCCCGCGTTGGTTTCTCTGTGTAGTTGCATGGTAACTATTGGTAGCGATCACCGGAGGCTGCGAGAGGGCGCTAGATCATGCCGGAACCTGTGAAAGGCGACCAGAAGTACCTGCCTGGGCTGGACGGGCTGCGTGCGCTCGCCGTGGCGGCAGTGGTCGCCTATCACCTCGGCTATGGGTGGGCCCAGGGCGGGCTGCTCGGGGTCGGCGTGTTCTTTACGCTCAGCGGCTACCTGATCACCGACATCCTGGTCGGGCAGTGGGCGGCGCGCGGGCGGATCCGGCTGGGTGACTTCTGGCTGCGCCGGGCGCGGCGGCTGCTGCCGGCGCTGTTCGTGATGCTGGCGGTGGTCACGGTCTGGGTGAACATGTTCGCCCGGTCGTTCCTCCCCGGGTTCCGCGGGAACGTCATCGCGTCCGTGTTCTACGTGAGCAACTGGTGGTTCATCGGCCAGCACGCCTCGTACTACGCGCGGTTCGCCCCGCCGACGCCGCTCGACCACTTGTGGTCGCTGGCCGTGGAGGAGCAGTTCTACCTGGTCTGGCCGTGGGTGGTGCTGCTGCTGGTGGGGCTCGCCGGGCAGGCGCGCAAGCGGCGGCGCGGGCTGGCGGACGGGCCTGGCGGGCGGGCCGCCCCGGTTGACGGGGCGCCGTACCTCACCGGCCGGCCCGGCTGGTGCTCGCCGGGGTGACCCTCGCCCTCGCCGCGGCGTCGGCGGTGCTGATGGCCCGGCTGTATGACCCGGGCTACGACCCGACGCGGGTGTACGAGGGAACGGACACGCGGGCCTGCGGGCTGCTGATCGGCGCGGCGGTCGCGATGATCTGGCCGACGAGGCGACCCGCGGCCGGCGGGGCGAGCGCCGACCGGACGGTGCCCGCGGTCGTCCGGTGGCTGCTTGACGCGGCGGGGGTCGCCGGGCTGGCCGTCATCGGGCTGCTGGTGTGGCGGACGAACCAGTACTCGGACTTCATGTTCCAGGGCGGCCTCGTGGTGCTGTCGCTCGCCACGGCGGCGACGGTCGCCGCGGTCGTGACGCCGGGGTCGCTGCTCGGGAAGGCGCTCGGCTGCCTGCCGCTGCGCTGGGTCGGCGTCCGGTCCTACGGGATCTACCTGTGGCACTACCCGATCATCGTGCTGACCACGGCGGTGGGCCTGGCCGGCAGCCCGGTGGGCCTCGGGCGGGCGGTGGCCGTCGTCTTGGCGACCGTGGCGGTGGCCGCGCTGTCCTGGCGGGCGGTCGAGGAGCCCATCCGGCGGGGAGCCCGGCTGCGCTGGGTCACCCCGGCCCGGGCCGCAGAAGCTGGCCTGGCAGAGACTAGTGGGGCTAAGGCAACGGGAGGCGCTGACATGAAGGGCGAGCCGAACAGGAACGCGGCGGGCGGCGGGCGGCGTCCCGGCTGGCTCGGGCGACCGGGTCTGCCGCACTCGCCGCAGGCGATCGGCGGGATTTGCCTGCTCGGCGCCGCCGTGCTCGCCGCCGGGGTCACCGCGTCCATGCGGCTGACCTCGGCGACCGCGAACACCACGGCCACCCCGCCGTCGGCGACGGCCTCGACGGCGAACGCCCGGCTGTCCAACTCGGCCGGCGGGCCCGGCGGCGTCGCCAGCCCGGGCAAGCCCGCGGCGGCGGCCAGGCAGAACGGCGCCGCCGCGCGCGGCGGCCCGGCGGGCAAGGCGGCCAGCGGGAAGGGGCACGCGGTCACCGCCAAGAGCGTCCCCGCCGGCCCCGCCGCGACCGTGCCCGCGCTGCCGACGCCGCCGCCGCGGACCTCGTGCGCGTCCGTGGTGCACATCGGCGACTCCACGTCCGAGGGGCTGATCTCACCGGACTACGAGCCGAACCCGGCCGACCGGATCCCGGCCCGCTACGCCGACGTCGGCGTCAAGCAGTCGATCATGAAGATCGTGGGCGCGACCTCGGTCGTCGAGTCGCTGCCGGGCACGCCGAACGCCTACGACATGGCCGGCCAGGTCAAGCAGGAGGGCTTCCGCGGTTGCTGGGTGCTGGCGCTCGGGACCAACGACACCGCCGACGTGTACGTCGGCTCCAACGTGAGCCGGGTGCAGCGGATCCAGAAGATGATGAACCTCATCGGCAACCAGCCGGTGATGTGGGTCGAGGTGACCTCGCTGCTTTCGAGCGGCCCGTACTCCGAGCAGAACATGGAGCTCTGGAACCAGGCGCTGCGGCAACTGGCACCCCAGTACCCCAACATGCACATCTACAACTGGCCCGCCGTCGCGCGGCGGTCCTGGTTCATCAGCGACGGCATCCACTACACCTCGATCGGGTACGCGCACCGGGCCACGGCGATCGCCGACGCCCTGGCCGAGGCGTTCCCGGCGGGCTAGGCCAGGTCCGCTTCCAGAACTGGCGCCAGCCGCGGGCCGTCGTCCGCCGCGACGGCCCGGTCGAACCGGACGGCCGCCCGGGGGCCTGCGTACGTCAGCGTGGCGATCATGTTGTCGAACCACGGGCCGTCGGTGATCCGCCAGCGCAGCCGCGGGACGCGCGCGCCGGCCAGCGTCGCGACGGCGGCGCCGATCGCGCCGCTGACCTTGGCGCTCGCGAGCCGCTGGGCGTCACGCAGGCGCGGCGGCATGGCCTGGTGGAACGGCGAGCACACCGCCTGGTAGACGGCGCTGGCGCGGGCGGCCCCGGCGGCTGCGACTGCGGGCGCGGCGGGTGCGGGCGCGGCGGCGGGGCCGCGCGGCAGGTCGACGGCGGTCAGGTAGCTGTGGTGCACGTCGCCGGAGATGATCGTTACCGTGGCGGGCGGGGTCCCGCCCGGGCTCAGCCGTCCCTTGCCCAGCGCGGCCAGCAGCTCTTCGAGCTGGCCGAAGGAGGCGTCGAACGACGGCCAGTGCTCCAGGTCGAAGTCTTGGCGCAGCCGCTCGCCGAGCCGCACGGCCGGGCGGCCCCAGGCGCCGCCGCAGAGCCGCTCGGTCCACGCTTCCAGCGTGTGGATGCCGCGCGGCAGCAGCGGCGGCACCGAGGTGGCGATCACCACGTGGGCGAAGCCGCCGGTGACCGACTCGGTGAGCCACCGCCACTCCGCCTCGTCGGCCATCAGCCGCGTGCCCTCCACCACCCGGCGGCTGCGCGAGTCGAGCAGCGCCACGCGGACGTCGCCGCCGGCGGCGGGAAACGTGCGCGCGAATGACCAGCGGACGCCCGGCGCCCGCTCGTCGGCGCGGTGCGCGAGGTCGGCGAGCATCGGCGCCGCGTCGTCGGCCGCCCGGACCTTGCCCCACGTCTCGTCGGCGGCGAGTTCCGCCGGCGACCGGTTGCCGAGGTGCTGGTAGACCCAGTAGCTCTGATACGCGCTCTCGATGCGCGTGCCCCACCACGGCTTGGCGGCGTACTCGCCGCGCCAGGCGCCCGAGGTGTTCCAGTCGTCGTGGACGTCATGGTCGTCGAAGATCATCGCGGTCGGGACCACGGAGAAGAGCCAGCGGACGGCCGGGTCGCTCCAGGCCTCCCGGTAAAGCGCGCAGTACTCCGCGAAGTCCGCGACCTCGCCGGCCGGCGCGCCCGACGCCGGCCGGCCCGCCCGGTGCTCGGCGATGAACCGCCTGGTGGCGGGCCCGGGGTCGTCGGCGTAGACCTGGTCGCCGATCATCAGCAGCACGTCCGGCCGGCCGTCAGGTGCGCGCCCGGCCAGCATCGCGGCGCAGGCCGCGAGCGCGTCGGGGCCCTGCTCGCCCGTGCCCTGATTGCGTGGGCGCTGCTTGCCTGGGCGGCTGGCGCGCTGTCGCTTGCTCAGGTTCTTGTCCGCGATCTCGGCCACCCGGCAGGAGCCGAACGCCAGCCGGGCGGGCCGGTCCGCGCTGAGGGTCCGCAGCACGCTGGGCGGGAAGTCGCCGCCGGGGAGCGGCCAGCAGGCGGTCCCGTCCAGCGCGACCTGGTACTCGTACTCGCTGCCGGGCGTGAGGCCGTCGAGCACGACCAGGCCGTAGTGATGCCCGGCCACCGCGAAGGTCGGGGCGCCGCGCCCCAGGACCTCGACCAGGCATGGCCGGTCGGTCTCGACCCAGATCGTCGCCTCGGTCTCGCTGACGTACCGCAGCATCGGCCCGAGCACGAGGGCGGGGCCAGCGGGTGCGCTCGACTGCTCATCGGTGACCGCCACCTCCATGGACTTCCCGCTGACGGCGGCCATACTCCCCCTCGAAACGTCGCGAATGCCAGTGAACCGCAGGCCCGCCCGGGCGGCCGGGGTCAGCCGGGGAGCCCGGGATCACCCGGGGAGCCCGGGATCAGCCGGGAGCAAGGTGAAGTCGGCGAAGTCGAACCCGGGGGCGACCACGCAGCTCACCAGCACCTCGGCGTCGCCGGCCGGGCGGGCGGACTGCCAGTGACCGCCGGGGATGACGTGCTGCGGCAGCTCGCCGCGGGCCAGGTCCGCCCCCACGGTCACCGCGCGCGGCCGGCCCGACGGCGCGTCGCCGTCACCGCCGTCGAGCAGGGTCAGCGGCCCGCCGGAGTGCCACAGCCAGGCCTCGTCTGACCTGACCCGGTGCCAGGCGGACTCCTCTCCCGGGGTCAGCAGGAAGTAGATGCCGGTGGCCGCCGCCCGCGGCCCCGGGTAACCGTGGGGCTGCCAGGCCGGCGCCGCGCGCCACGTCTCCCGGTACCAGCCGCCTTCCGGATGCGGGGCGAGGTCGAGCAGCCGGGCCGTGCGCGGCCGGGGACGCTGATCCATGGGCTAAGGCTAGCGAAGGGCGCCGGGGACGGACTCGCCGAAGATGGTGATCGCCAGGCAGAGCAGCGCGACCGCGACGACCGAGACCGTGATGAAGAACAGCCGCGTCGCGCCGAGGGCGGGCAACTCGGTCCCGAGGTACCGGCCCCGGGACACGCGGCCGAGCTGCCAGATGACCGGGGCGATCGCGAGGATGACCAGGCCGCTGGCCACGTTCACCTTGACCACGACGCCGCCGAGCGCGCCGAACGCGACGGCGGTCCGCGTCCAGGCTAGCGACGTGCGCTCGCGCGCCAGGCCTGCGTCGCGTTCCTCCGGGTCGTCGCCCGGATCCGGCCGCTCCGGCCCGGCCGGGCCGGTCCCTGCGGTCACCGGGCCGCCGAGGTCAGCACCACGACAGCGGCGATGACCGCGATCCCGGTGACCGTGGCGGCCAGGATCCACGGCAGCACCGACCGGGGCAGCGGCTCGCCGCGGCGCAGCGCGTGCTGGTTGCGCACCCACTCGGCGTAGGCGGTCACCGCGAGCACCGCGCCGAGCACGATCAGCGGGATGCCGAGCAGGTGCCTGCCGACCGGCACGCCGGGGAACGGCGGGAGCAGCTGAACGATGCCGAGGCCGGCCACCACGAGGGCGAGCGCCGTGCGGCTCCACGCGAGGAACGTGCGCTCGTTGGCGAACGTGAACCGCGCGTCGGGCTCGGTGCCGCCGGAATCCTGGGCCACCGCCCGGGGCAGCAGGGCGGCCAGCCACCGCGACCTTGACATGTGAACCTGGCTCCCCTGGGTCTCCAGTGTTCCCGCACGCCCATTGTGCCCGCTACCCGGCTCGGGCGCGATGACCGGGGTGTTAGTCGGCGTCCAGGTCCTGGGCCGCGGCCGGGCGGTCGGCCAGCTGGTCGATCGCCCGGGCGAGGGCGTCGAGCGCGGGAACCGCGGCGGCCAGGGCGCGCCGCTGCCCGGCGGGCAGCGTGGACAGCGCCAGGTGCAGCACCGCGGCGTTGGTGGCCTGCCAGGAGAGCACCGCCTGCTGCCCGGCCTCGGTCACGGTCAGCTTGACGGCGCGCCGGTCGTCGTCGGCGCTGACCCGGTCGAGCAGGCCGCGCGCGCTGAGCGCGTTGACGATCGTGGTGACGGTGTTCGCGCGCATGTTCAGCCGCCGGGCGAGCTGGCCGGGGCGCGCCCCCGGGTGCTCGGTGAGCGCCGCGAGCAGCTCAAGCTGGGCCACGGCAAGGGTGTTGCCGGGATCGGCGACGCGGGCGCCGCGGCGCAGCGCTCGGCGCAGCCGGGCGATCCCGTCGGCCAGGCCGTCCGCCTGGGGTGCTCCCTCTCCGGCCCCGCCTTCCCGGCCGGCCCGGCGGCGGCCGCCGGCGGTCATCGGGTCCCGTCCGGCGCCGGCCGGGCCCGCAGGGCGGCCCCGGTCCCGAGGAGCGCGACGGCCGCGAGCGCCGTCATCGACAGCGTGAGGCCGGCGTCCGGCGACCGCAGCAGCGCGCCGCCGTGGAGCCCGAGCGTCACGACGGCCACCCCGAGCGCCGTGCCGGTCCCCCTGGTCATGTTCACCATCCCGCCCGCCGCGGCCGCCTCCCGCGCCGGAACCGCGGCCATGATCTCGGCGTTGTTCGCCGGAGTATAGATGCCAAGGCCGATGCCGAGCAGCCCAAGCAGCACCACTGATACCGCATGCGGCGCCGGCACCGCCAGGGCTGCCGCGGACGCCGCCACGAGCGCGCCGCCGAGCAGGCAGCGGCGCCGGTTCGGCCAGCCGGCGGGCAGCAGCCTGTCCGCGACGGCGGCGGCGAGGCCGAACCCGGCGGGCAGCGCGGTGAGCAGCAGGCCGGCCGCTTCGGCGCTGCCGCCCTGGGCGGTGACGAGCTGCGGGAACAGGACGAGCGGGCCGAACAGTACGAGGTAGGCGCACAGCGCGCCGAGCAGCGCCGCGCCGGTGCCCGCGGCGGACATGGCGCGCAGGTCGAGCAGCGGCGCGGCGGCCCGCCGTTCGTGCCTGAGCAGCGCGGTCCCGGTGAGCACGGCGACGGCCGCGAATACCGCCGCCGTCCACCCGGGCGCGCCGAGTCCGGACACGGCGGATATGGCCAGCAGGCCGGCCGTGGTCGCGGTGGCGAGCAGGACGGTCCCGCCGGGGTCGGTGCCGCGCTGGCCGGCCGGAGGCTGGCCGGCCAGCAGTTCACCGCCGGCGCCGCGCGTCCGTGGCAGCAGGTAGATTCCGGCCACGACCGCGAGCACCCCCACGGGAACGTTCAGGAAGAACACCAAGCGCCAGCCGGCCGCGGCCACGAGCAGGCCGCCGATCACCGGCCCGGACGCCAGGCCGACCGCCTGCGCGGCCGCCTGCACGCCGAGCGCCGTCCGGCGGTTCCGCGCGGGCACGCTGGTGACGACCAGCGCCACGCTGTTGGCCTGCAGCAGGGCCGCGCCGCCGGCCTGGACCACGCGCAGGGCGATCAGCGCGCCGAGCGAGGGGGCGAGCCCGCACGCGGCCGACGAGCCGGCGAATATGACGAACCCGTACAGGTACATGAGCTTGCGGCCGGCCCGGTCCGACCAGCGGCCGGCCGGGACGAGCAGCGCGGTCAGCACCAGCAGGTAGGCGAGCGACACCCACTGAAC
The DNA here is from genome assembly GCA_963767685.1 of uncultured Actinomycetota bacterium. Taxonomy (GTDB): domain Bacteria; phylum Actinomycetota; class Actinomycetes; order Streptosporangiales; family Streptosporangiaceae; genus Trebonia. The sequence goes on along the minus strand of CAVYEZ010000018.1, from coordinate 879,021 downwards.
GGACGCCAGGCCGGCGCCGAACTGCCGCTGCAGCGCGGGGAAGGCCACCGTTACGACGCTCGCGTCGAGCTGGCCCATGAACGCGCCGAGGCACACCGCGGCGACCGCAAGCCACGGCGCGAGCGGGTGCTCGCGGATCACAGCCGGGCGGGCTGGCTCGCGGAGCAGCGCGGCCACCATCATCACCCCCTCAGATTAGATCTGTAACAGAACTATTATTAGTTCTGATGCAGAAGCTTACCGCGAGCGCCGCCAATGGTACGAGTCCCACCACTCCCCCGCGTGTCCCGACGAATTCGCTTAAGTCCCCCGCGAACGCGCGCGGGAATTTACGCTTTTCCCATGGCGGCACGCGGCGGCAGCGAGCTTGACCGGGGAGTAATCGACGTAGCGGGGGTGCGGCGGTCGTACTGGCTTGCCCGGGCCCCCAGGAAGCGCGGCCAGGCGCCGCCGCCTTTGCTGATCGCGCTGCACGGGGCGGGCATGGACGGGCGGGGCATGGCCTGGTTCACCGGACTGGCCCGGCGCGGCCCCGCCGCCGGGATCACCACCGTCTTCCCCGATGGCTGGAAGGGCGCCTGGCACGCGGCCCGCCCGCCGGCGCGCGAGCCCGAGCTCGACGACGCGCGGTTCCTCGCCGAGCTCGCCAGTCACCTCGAAGGACTGGGGGCGGCGCGGTCGTGGCCGGTCTTCCTCGCCGGGATCTCGCAGGGCGCGCGGTACGCCGAGCACGTGGCGCGCAACGGCCTGCTGCCGGTGACCGGCCTGTTCCTGGTCGCGGGCACGGCGCTCGAGTCGAGCCGCAAGAGGACCCGGGTGCCGCAGCTCCGGGCCAGCATGGTCCTCGTCATGGGTACCGGCGACCCGACCTCACCCTACGAGGGCGGCCCGCTCACCCGGCGCGGCATCTCCGGCCGGATACTCAAGCGGCGCGCGGCCAGCCACGGGGAGCTGCCGGGCGAGGACATCGTCGCGAGCGCGGAAGCCGTCGTCGCCGACTGGGCGACGGCCAACGGCATCTCCGGCCACATCACCACGGCCGGCGGGATCAGCGCGACCGGCAGCATCGCCCGGCCGTCGATCGAGGAGCTGCCCGCCGCTCCGGGCGACCTCACCGTGACGCGGAAAACCTGGGCCCGGCCCGGCTGTCACCCGGCCACGCTGTACCGGATCGACGGCGGCGGTCACGGCTGGCCCGGCGGCTCACAGCTCACGCCCGCCCGGGCGATCGGCCCGATCACGAGGCAGCTGGACGCGACCGGCCTGCTGCTCGACATGGCCGAGCGGGAAACGGCGGTCGCCCTCGGCTACCCCGTTCTCGAGCAGGGCGAGATCGCCTAGGCCCGCCCCCGTTACCCCGCGAAACGCCGTTGCCCGATCGGGTATCCGGCATGATCGAGAGTCATCAGGGGCTAATATCGCCATTTTGACCCGCAATAACGAAGCAGGCGTCAATTATGGGAGTACATGTTCTATTTATCGAAGCCGACGAGGCCGTCGGCGCCATCAGGGCCGCCGCTGGGCTCCCTCGCTCCTGACGCTGGCTTGCCGTGGTTCCGCGACTTGAGCCGTCGGGTCAGCCGCCGTGCGGCACCGGCGGCGGCTCCGCGGGGATCTTGCCCGCGGCCTCTTGGCTGGCGGCGCGGCGCAGCAGGATGAACCGCTGGATGGTGAGGGTGACCACCAGGTAGAGCAGGGCCGTGGCGCCGGCGACGTTGCCGCCGTTCTTGCCGGTGATGTGCCCGGCCACCAGGTCGTCGTAGCCGAAGTGAGCGGCGAGCGACAAGACCCAGAGCACGGCGGTCAGCCGCGTGCCCTTGCGCAGCAGCTGGCCGCCCTCCCGCCACACCCGCACGGTCGGCGCGCGGATCGCGCCCGATACCGCCGCGATCACCAGGCTGCCGGCGACCGCCGCGGCGATGCCACCGTCGTTCCCCGGGTGGCCGCCGAGAAAGGTGGAGAACTGCACGATGCCGATGACCGCCAGGATGAGCGGAAGCCGGTAGCTCTCGCTCAGCCGCCGGGCGACCAGCTGACGGCTGAGGAACAGCACCAGCACCAGGACGCTGATGATCAAGTTGGTGAGGTTCGCGCCCGACATGAGTCCAGCCTCCTACGGCGCGCCCCCGCGTGTCACGTATTTTTGTGGGTTTTGTGGGCCAACGCGGCGCCCGCTACTTGTCGGCGGCCGCGGCCTTCTCGAGCGCCGCCAGGGAGACCCAGCCGTCGTGCTGCCAGGTGACCTTGCCCGCCTGGTTGACCAGGACCAGCCAGGGCTGGTCCTGAGCGCCGTAGCCGTCCGCCACCCGGCCCGTCTCGTCGAGGGCGACCGGGTAGGACAGCGGCCCGAGCTGGTGCAGGTAGCTGGTCACCGCGGCGTCGGACGGCTCCGTCACGGTCTCGTCGACCGCGGTGAGCGCGGGCAGGTGCTTGCCCGCGGCCGCCTTGGCGTAGGCGTTGAGGCCGGTCAGCTCGGAGTTCAGGTCGGACGTCTCGGTGAGCCAGGTCGCGAAGAAGACCACGAGACGGGCCTTGCCCGGGCCAAGCGTCACGGTGCCCGAGCCGGCGCCGCCCGCGGCAGGCAGTGAGATCGCGGCCGTCGGGGTCTGCCCGGGGATGGAGCCAAGCGACTCCAGGCTCGACAGCTTCGGGTGGCTGGGCAGGAGGCTGGCCACCTCGGCGGCCAGCACCTGCGCGGACTGGGTGATGCTGGAGTACGCCATCTGGGTCAGGTAGACCTTCTGCTCCCGGCCCTGCTGGTCGATGATGTACAGCGCGGGCGTGTGGTCGATCTGCCCCGACTCGATCTGCACGTCGACGTTGTACGCCTTCCACGCCGACTTCAGCTGGGCGAGCGACCCGGTCAGGAAGTCCCACTGGTTGACCATGCCGTGGACGCGCGAGTAGTCCATCACGTTGGCTACCTTGATCGCGTCCGGGTTGGCGTCCACGCCGAGCAGCTGGACCGAGCTGCCCGCCTTGCCGAGCAGTTCCTTCGCCAGCACCATCGACTGCGTGGTCAGCGGGCAGACGGTCGTGCACTCGGAGTCCTCGAAGGACAGCATGACGACCTTGCCGCGGAACTGGCTGAGCGACATCTGCTGGCCGAACTGGTTGACCAGCCTGAGGTCGGGCGCCGGCTTGTCGCCGACGGAGGAGCCCAGGTCGAGGTTGGGGTTCTCCATCGCGGCGTCGCTGTTCGCGCTCGTCGACGACTGCGAACCTGACGACTGCGATGACGCGCCCGAGGCCGGCGAGCCGGACGACGAGCAGCCCGCCACCGCGAGCGCGGCGGCGACCGCCAGGCCCGTCAGCCAGGTCGCCCGGCGCGTCGTGTTGTTTGCTCGCAGCATGCCAGCCCGCCTTTCGTACCCTCGACCCTAGCCGCCGTCAGCCGCCAGGACGACACTACTACAGGCGGTCGTAGCTCAGGGGCCCGCTACCCGGCCCGTTCACCAGACGTTTCCGTGGCCCGCGCCTCCCCGTTCCCGGCGTGCTCATCGCTCCCGGTCAGCTCGTCACCCGGCAGCGGCTCGGTCGGCTCGTCGCCCACGATCACCCCGCCGCCGTGGCCCCAGGCGATGTACCGCCAGGACAGGTTGATCATCGTCGCGACCCGGTTCCGGTTGCCGAGCAGGTACACCAGGTGCAGGCCAAGCCAGGCGAACCAGGCCAGCGTGCCGGTGATGCGGGCGCCGTGCGCGAGCTCCACCACGGCGGAGCGGCGGCCGATCGTCGCCATGGTGCCCTTGTCGTGGTAACTGAACGCCACCGTCGGCTGGCCGTGCACGAGGTGAATGACCTGCTCGGCCGCGTGCCTGCCCTCCTGGATCGCGGGCTGGGCGAGCTGCGGCGACGGCTTGTCCTCGTCGAGCGCGATGTCGCCGGTCGCGAAGATCCGGTCGCTGCCCTGGATGCGCAGGTCGGAACCGACCAGCAGCCGGCCGCCCTTGCCCTGCGGCAGGCCCCAGGCGGCGACGGAGCGATGGGCGGCCACCCCGCCGGTCCAGACCGTGAGGTCGCTCCGGTGCGCGGTGCCGTCCGCGAGCACCACCTGATCCCGGGTGACCTCGCGGATGGTCGTGTTCAGCCTGATGTCCACGCCTCGCTTGACCAGCTGCCGCCTGGTGTACTCGCGAAGCTTGGGGTTGAACGGCAGCAGCAGCCCCGACGCCATCTCTACCAGCCGGATGTGCAGCCGGGCGGGATCCACGTCCGGGAAGGTGGCGCGCAGCACGTCGTTGCGCAGCTCGCCCAGGGTGCCGGCCAGTTCGACCCCGGTGGCGCCGCCGCCGACCACGGTGATCGCGAATTCCCGGCGCCCGTCGGGGTCGGCGCTGAGCCACTCGAACCCGTTCATGATGTGGTCGCGCAGGACGATCGCGTCGGCCCGGGTGTAGAGGCCGAAGGTGTTCTCCTCCGCCCCCTTGACGCCGAAGTAGTTCGCGGACACGCCGGTGGCGAGGATCAGGTAGTCGTAGCCGATCTCCCGGCCGCCAGCCAGCCGGATCGCCTGAACGCCCTGGTTAATCTCTTCGAGCTCGCCCCGGATGTACCTGGCGTTGCGCCCGGTGGTGAAGCCGCCGACCGGGTAGGCGACGTCGCCCGGGTTGAGTCCGCCGGTCGCCACCTGGTAGAGCAGCGGCTGAAAGGTGCTGTAGAGGTTCTTGTCGATCACGGTGACGCGCAGGCCCGCCTTGCGCAGCTTGCTTACCGCGGAAAGGCCGGCGAAGCCGGCCCCGACGATTACGACGTGCGGGGTTTCCGTCATCTGGCTGACCCTGCCTTCTTGTCGCTGGCCGACGGCTCGCCTCGCGGGGGTGGTATTGGGGTCCGACCGCCCGCGTCAGCCTGGCCATCGGGACCAGGCTCTCCCACAAGGCTAGACCGGTCGTCCGGGCGGGCATGCTTGCCCCTGCTCTCTGGCGGCGCTGGCTGGCCTGCCCCGCCGGGTTCGCCCTCGGTGGCTGCCTCACCCTCGGAAGCAGGCTGGTCCGGCTCGGCGGGCAGCACGGACACCGGCCAGAGGCGGCGGGTGAGGACCACGTCCGCTTCCGCGGCGTACAGGGTCAGTTCCGCCTGCAGGAAGAGCCAGGCGAGCAGGCCGAGCACGATGCCGAACGTGCCGTAGAGCTCCGAGGCCCGGTGCAGCTGATGGCTGACGACGTAGCCGCCGACCAGCTGGAGGATCTGCCAGCAGACGGCGGCGATGGCCGAGCCCAGCCGCAGGTTGCGCCACGGCACCTGCCACCCGGTCGCGATCTTGAAGCTGAGCCAGAACACGCCGACGTTCAGTACCAGCGAGATCAGCGCCGTGACCACGGTGGCGAACGTCCCGCTGATCACGTTCCCCACGCCGCCGACCACGCCGGACAGGGACGTGGTCACGATGAACCCGATGCCGACGGTGAACACAAGCGCGAACTGCCACAGCTGGGACCAGGGGAATCCGGGGCGGTCGGCCTTCTTGATGCCCCAGATCTCGCACAACGCGTTCTGCATGGCGCCGGCCACGCCCCGGGCGCCGAGCAGCAGCAAGACGATGCCGATGCCGAGCGCCACGCCCGAGCCGGGAATGGACCCCAGCTTCGACTGGATCTCCGGGCCGATCACCGGGTACTGGGACACCGCGCTGTTGACCAGCTCGTCGCGCAGTCCCTGGTCGTTCCTGAGCACGATGTCCAGCACCGTGACCAGGACGAGCAGCAGCGGGAAGATCGCCGCAAAGGCGTAGTAGGCAATCAGCGCGGCGAGGTTCCCCGCCTGGTCTTCGTTGAACCTCGACCAGACCGCCACGGGGACGGCAAGCACCGGCCAGCGGCGCTGCAACCGGTCCGCCTCCCGCAATGGCCGCTCAAACGCGTTCATACGGTGTGCCTACCCGGTCTCCCCCTGCTGACGCCGCCACTCGCCGCATCACGGCAGTTCAGGGCCGGAAGCCGGGCGGGGATAGGGCCCGCGTTACACCGTGAAGGCGACGAGCTCCGGGGCGGCGCACAGGCCGGGCGATGAGGCGATGCGCGCGCACGCCGTGACCACCACGACGTCGCCGGACGCGGCGGCGCTGCCGCCGAGCCCGGACAGGTCGGAGAAGAAGTGCGGCCACGGCAGCGCCGACCAGGTCCAGGTGACCAGGCCCTTGGTCATGTCGTAGCCCCAGGCCGCGCCGTTCGCGCCGCTGTCGAGGCCGAGCGCGACCTCGTCACGGACCACGTACAGGCCCCCGGCGCTCGTGGCCATCGCCGCCGGGACCGAGGCCCGCACGGTGCCGGTCAACGGGTCGACGCCCGCCAGGGCCCCGCCGGACAGCGTGAGGTCAACCAGGCCGGCCTCCGGGTCGGTCCCCTCGGGCACGGCGCCGCCCCGTGACCACAGCACCCCGCCTGTCGACCCGCTGTACGCGGTCACCCCGCCCGGGGACGCGAACAGCACCGCGCCGTCCGCGGCGAGCGCCAGCGTTCCGGAGAACGGCCGGCCGAACGGGGAACTCAGCGTCCGCTGCGTCCCCGTCACCAGGTCCATGACCCGCAGCGCGGTCACCGGAGCGGAGCCGAGGTACGCGCCGTGTGACTCCGCCATGTAGAGCGACTGCCCGTCCACCTCCCAGGCCTGGCCGCCGTCGGTCTTGTGCTGCCAGCGGACGCGCCCCGTCCCGTTGTTGTAGCTGGTCACGGCGTCGGAACCAACGATGACGGTGGTCGACTTGGAAGCCGCGACCGCCCCGCCGTACACGGCGGCCGGGTAGCGCCGGATCAGGTTGCCCGTCGTCGCGTCGAGCACGACCTCGGTGCGCGAGCGGTCGTCGGGCGCGAGTAGCCCGACGGTGATCACCTCCGGCCAGGCGCGCACGGACATGACCTGGGTGCCAAGCGGCGCGTCCAGCGCCGTCTGCCACAGTTGCTTGCCGCCGCTCAGCCGGTAGCCGGTGATGGTCAGCCCGGTGCCGAGCACCGCGACCCCGCCGCCCACGGCGACGTACGCCTGGCCGGCGAAGGGTACCGTGCCCCCGTCTCCCGTGCTCTCCGGTCCCGTGCCCGCGGACCAGGTGCCGGAGAGCCCGGTAGACCACAGCTGCGCGGACACGGGCTCGACGTGGCAGCCGCTGCCACGGCAGGCGGGCTGCCTCGGCGGCGTGTCCGACGCCAGGACGGGAAGCGGGAAGAGCACCACGATCAGCAGGGCCACGGCGACCCCGACCCGGTGCAGCGCCGACCGGCGTGACCGGAGGGGACCAGCGAGTCGCGCGAGTCGCCGTCTCGCCCGGACCGAGCGGACAACGCGCCGGCGTGCCCTCACCCGCCTTGGCCTGGTCACTCGCCCCCCCGCGTGCTGACGCTTCGCCGGTTGCCACCGTCGAAGTTCCGGCAATAAGGGTAAAACGGGAAGCGCACCGCAGGCTGTCGTTTGCCGGCCTCGGATTACCCGCACGGGCGCGCACCGATAGCTTTTAGCTCTGGAGCACGTACAAGGAGGTTCTAATGGCCGATCGCGCACCGCTTCCGTATGACTTCCTGCCCCCGGTCCCGACGTTCACGGTGACCAGCGAGGACGTCACCAACGGGGAGATGCTGACCGACAAGCACGTCTACAACGGCTTCGGCATGTCGGGGCAGAACGTTTCGCCGCACCTGTCCTGGTCGGGCTTCCCCGCGGAGACCAAGAGCTTCGCGGTCACCTGCTACGACCCGGACGCGCCAACCGGGTCCGGCTTCTGGCACTGGATCGTGATCGACATCCCCGGGTCGGTCACCTCGCTCCCGGCCGGGGCGGGCACCGCGGACGGCGCCGGGCTGCCCGCCGGCGCGTTCCAGGTACGCAACGACTACGGCACCAAGGACTTCGGCGGCGCCGCCCCGCCCGCGGGCGACGAGCCGCACCGCTACGTGTTCGCCGTGCACGCGCTTGACGTCGACAAGCTCGGCATCGACTCCGACGTCACGCCCGCGGTCGCGGGCTTCAACCTGCGGTTCCACACCATCGCGCGCGCCCTGACGATCCCGGTCTTCGGGCACTAGGACGCCCGGGCAGGAGCCGGGGAACCGAGCGCGAGCCGAAGCGCGCGTCCCTGTCCTGGGCTGAGGAACGAGCTTTACCGCTCCTCAGTCCAGGACAGGGGTCCCGAGCGCGCGTTCCGCGAGCCGAAGCGCGCCGGCGGCCTGCGCGGACTGAAGAGCGAGGGAGCCTCCCCGCGAGCCGAAGCGCACGCCCCTGCCCCCGGACTGAGGAGGGAGGGAGCTTCCCCCGCGAGCCGAAGCGCGCCGACGGCCTGCGCGGACTGAGGAGCGAGGGAGCACAGGCCGCCTCTAGGGCGCGCGGAGGCGAGCCGGGAAGCGGAGACGAGCGACTGAGCGACGAGGGAGCACAGGCCGCCTTCAGGGCGCGGAGGCGAGCGCGGGAAAACCTGAGCGCGAGCCGAAGCGCGCGCCCTGTCCCCCGGACTGAGGAGGGAGGGAGCGACGAGAGGGACGAGCGACGAGGGAGGAGGCAGGGGTCCCGAGCGCGCGGAGGCGAGCGCGGGAAAACCTAGCGCGAGCCGAAGCGCGCGCCCCTGCCCCGGACTGAGGAGGGAGGGAGCGACGAAGGAGCGGACGAGCGACGAGGGAGGAGGCAGGGGTCCCGAGCGCGCGGAGGCGAGCGCGGGAAAACCTGAGCGCGAGCCGAAGCGCGCGCCCCTGTCCCCCGGACTGAGGAGGGAGGGAGCGACGAAGGAGCGGACGAGCGACGAGGGAGGAGGCAGGGGTCCCGAGCGCGCGGAGGCGAGCGCGGGAAATACAGCGAAACTAATCCTCGCCGGGTTCCGCCGGCTTCTCGCCGAGCGCGTCCTTGTGCTGCAGCTTGTAATGCTTGGTCAGTGCCTCACTCGCCTCGCCGGGGCGATAGGCGACGGTGCGCTGGCAAATTTCACAGCGCGTCACCGGAAGTTGCGTCACTGTGACAGGAAAGCTCTTTGCGGCTGAACGGGTCATGACCTTCACAATGCCTGACGAGCCGGCACATTTGTTTCGCCGGCGCTGGGTATTGTCACTTTAAATGATAGGCCATCCAAGTGACTAACCAGGGTCCCGCTAAGATGCGGCTGGCGGCCGATCGCGACGAGACGCGTGAACGGCTCGCGGAGCTTGAGCGGGAGTTCACCGCCATCGTCACCAGCGCGAACGAGGGCTCGGCGGGCGGCGACGACGAGCACGACCCGGAAGGCGCGACCGTTGCTTTCGAGCGGCAGCACATAGCGGCGCTCGCCGCCCAGGTGCGCGAGCACCTCGCGGCGATTGACGCGGCGCTGGCGAAAATCGATTCCGGTATATACGAAATATGCGATATCTGCGGTGGTGAGATCGGCGCGGAACGCCTGACCGTCCGCCCCGCGTCGCTCATTTGCGTCCGCTGTGCCCGAACGAGGCGTTAGGTTTCCGCCACGGAGGGCCGCTGTTCGCATAGCCGGCAACCGCGGCGACCCCGTTTCGTGATTGTGCAAGTTCCGCGTGCGTATAGTTCAAGTCTTTCACGATGATGGCAGGCGGGGGCTAGCCGGGGCGGCCGGGGACGATCGCGCCCGTTTCGTAGGCGAGGATGACGGCCTGAACGCGGTCGCGCAGGCCGAGCTTGGCCAGCAGGTGCGTGACGTGCGTCTTGACCGTCGCCTCGCTCACCACTAGGGCGCGGGCGATCTCGAGGTTGGACTGGCCCCGCCCCAATAGCAGCAGGATGTCCCGTTCCCGCGGGGTCAGCGACGCGAGCTTGGACGGGGCGGGGGCCGCGGCGGCGGGCCGTTGCGCGAAGGCCTCGATCAGCCGCCGGGTCACCGAGGGCGCCAGCAGGGCGTCACCCGCCGCGGCGACCCGCACGGCGGCGATGAGGTCGGCGCGCGGCGCGTCCTTGAGCAGGAAGCCGCTCGCGCCGCAGCGCAGCGCCTCGTACACGTAGTCGTCGAGGTCGAAGGTCGTGAGGATGACGACCTTCGGCGCCCGGTGCGCCGGGTCGGGTGACGGAGACGTGAGCTCACGGGTCGCCGCGAGGCCGTCCATGACCGGCATCCTGATGTCCATCAGCACCACGTCGGGACGCTCCAGCGCCGCGAGCGTGAGCGCCTCGGCGCCATCGGCCGCCTCGCCGACGACCGCGAAGCCCGCGGCCTCGAGGATCAGCCGGAACCCGGCGCGGACCAGTTCCTGGTCGTCGGCGACCAGGACGCGCAGCGGGGGCGGGCTCACGGAACCCACCGAAGATGTCATAGGGCCGTCCAGGGCCTCGGGCGGGCAGCGTCTCCGGTATTACACCACTGGACGGCCGGTCACGTCAGCGGCAGCCGGACCCTGACCGCGAAGCCGCCGTCCGCGGTGGGCCCCAGCGAGAGGGCGCCGCCGCAGGAGGCGACGCGCTCGGCGATGCCCGCGAGGCCGTAACCGGGGCCGACCGGGCCGGGACGGGCGGGCGGCGCGGCCGTGGTGCCCCCGGCCGACGGGGTCACCGGGCTGGCGGCGGGTCCGCGGGCGTGGGCCGCGCTGGCCTGGGCCTGGAACGGCACCCGCACCGCGGCGGTGTTCGTGACCTCGACGGAGACATGCGACGGCTCGTAGCTCACGCCGACGCAGGCGGTCGCGCCCGGGGCGTGGCGCACGACGTTCGTCAGGGCCTCCTGGACGATCCGGTACGCCGTCAGGTCAACGCCGGGTGACAGCGGCACTGGGGGGCCTGAAGTCTGGTACGTCACGCCGAGCCCGGCCTCACGGGTCGCGTCCATCAGCTCATCCAGGCGCGACAGGGAGGGGACGGGAGTAAGCCGCAGTCGTTCGGGATCCTCATTGTCTGTGAATCTCAGCACCCCGAGGAGGCGGCGCAACTCGGTCATCGTGGTCCGCGCGGTCGACCCGATCAGGTCGGCCGACATCGCGGCGGCCGCCGGGCGCGCCGGGAGGAGCGCACCCACCGCCTCCGCCTGCACCGCCATGAGGCTCACGTGATGCGAGACCACGTCGTGCAGCTCGCGGGCGATCCGCACCCGCTCGGCCGCGGCGGCCCGGGCGGCAGCCTCGTCCAGTGACGCTTCGGCGCGCTCCGCCCGCGAGGCCGCCGCCGCTAGGGCGGCCCGGCGGTGACGGCTCAGCGTGCCCACCACCCACGCGGTGACGAAGACCAGCGTCACCACGATGGCGTCGTACGGCTGGTGGTGCCCGGGCAACGTCTGCGACCAGGCGACGCCGACGATCGTGCCGACGACGGTGAGCCAGCGGAGCGGGCGGCAGCTCCGGTCGGCGACCGTCGCGAAGCCGATCGCGGGCGCGAGCGGCAGCGGCGCCCACCCGAAGGGAAACGCGCCGTAGATGTCGCTGAGCAGGCCGCAGCCGATCAGCGCGGGCACGGGGCAGACCCGGCGGAGCGCGAGCGGCAGGCACTGCCCGGAGACCAGCAGCAGGGCCAGCCACAACGGGTGCATCTGCGACTGATAGGGCAGCAGGGACAGCAGGTTCAGCACCGCGAGGGACAACGCGAGCGCCGCGTCCTGGGCCACCTCCCGACGGCGAGGCGGCAGCGCCGCGTACCGGGACGTGGCGCGGGCGAGCAACTCGGCGAGCCGGTCCGGCGGCCGGCGGGGCGCGGCTGCCGACGTGGCGGTCACCGCGCCGACCGCGGGAACGGCCACGCCGTTGCCCGCCTCGCCCGAAGGGCCAGGCGTCGCGCCGGGTGTCGTCTGCGTCACCAGCCGATCGTAAGTCCCGCTAACATCGCGTGACCATCGTCCGCAAGTCGGAGACGCGAGTTCAACCGTGCGGCCGAGGCGCGCGGACGAGGCCGGCGCCGAGCATGGCGGATATGGAGACCATCGTGGCCGCGGCCCCCGCTCCGGCGGGCCCGCCGCGCACTGTCGTTCAGCGCGTTCTTACCGATAAGGCGGTCTGGCTGGTGGCGGCCGCCGCGTTCGGCGTGGAGATGGCGGTCAGCGCCAGGTACGGGTACGTCCGGGACGAGCTGTACTTCGTCGCCTCCGGCCACCACCTCGCGCTGGGCGGGGTGGACCAGCCGGAGCTGACGCCGCTGCTCGCCCGGCTGGACGCGCTCGTCACCGGCGATACCCTCGTCGGGCTGCGGGCGCTGCCCGCGCTCGCGTTTGCCGCGATGGTGCTGTGCACCGGGTCGATGGCGCGGGTGCTCGGGGCGGACCGCCGCGGCCAGCTCATCGCGGCGGTCGCGACCGCCTGCTGCGCCGAGTACCTGGGCGCGCTGCACGAGCTCACCACGACGACGCCGGACCTCGTCTGCTGGACGGTCGCGCTGCTGCTGGTCACCCGGCTGCTGGCGAGCGGCGATCCGCGCTGGTGGCTGGCCATCGGCGGGGCCGCGGGCGTCGGCATGACCGCGAAGTGGAACATCGGCTTCCTCGTTGGCGGGCTGCTCCTCGGGTTCGCGTGCACCTCGGCCGCCCGGCCGCTGCTGCGCAGCCGTTACCTGGCGCTCGGCGCGGTGCTGTTCGCGGTGCTCGCCGCGCCCGACTTCGTCTGGCAGGCGCTGCACGGCTGGCCGAACTTCGACGTCTTCCACGCGCTGCAGCGAGACGCGGGCCAGAACCGGCTGCAGTACTGGCCGGGGCAGGCCCTCTACACGAGCATCGTGCTCGTGCCACTGTGGGTGAGCGGCGCGGCCTGGGCGCTGCGGTCGGCGCGGTACCGGCCCATCGGAATCGCCGCGGTGACCGTGATCTGCGCGCAATTCGTGCTCGGGGGCAAGACGTACTACCCCGGCGGCATCTACACGTTCCTGTTCGCGGCCGGCGCGGTACCGGTCACCGCCTGGGTCGGCTACCGCCGTTTCTGCCTCCGCTGTGCCTTCCGCCGCTGTGTCTGTCACCACCGGGTGCCCGCGTCGTGGCCGGCGCGCCGCCGGATCGCCGTCTACTGCCTCGGCGCGGCCGTCGCCTCGCTGATCTCGCTGCCGGTCCTGCCCGCCGCGGCGCTTGCCCGCTTCCCCGTGCAGAAGATCAACTACGACCTCGGCGAGGAGATCGGCTGGCCGTCGCAGGTCAAGCTGCTGGCCAGCGTGTGGCTCGCGCTGCCGGCGGCCGAACGGCAGCGGACGACCCTGCTAGCGGGCAACTACGGCGAGGCGGGGGCGGTGGACCGGTACGGCGCGTCCTTCGGGCTGCCCCCGGTGTACAGCGGGTCCAACAACTTCTGGCTCTGGGGGCCGCCGCCCGCTCGTGACACGAACGCGGTCGCGATCGGCTTCGACCCGGCCCTGCAGGCCCTGTTGCGCGGAGAGTTCGCACACGTCACCAAGGTGGCCGTCTACCACAACGGCATGAACGTCGCCGATGACGAGGAAGGCGCGGTCATCTACGTCGCCACCGGCCTGCGAGGGACGTGGGCATCGGCGTGGCCGGCGTTCCGCGATTTCTCCTAGCGCCGGCCCGGCGGCGGGACGCGGCCGGACAGCGGGAGAGTAAGCCGCATCCGTTCGGAATAATGATCTCGAATTTGCCGTCAGGCGAGGCGGTCGCCGCAGGTGGCCGCGTCGTAGCCGGGAAGGCTGCCGAGCTGGGCGAGCAGCCACGGCGACGACAGGACCTTCAGCAGGGCCTGGACCTCGCGGGAGGCGACGTGCTCGGCCGGGATGACCAGGCTGAACCGTTCCTCGGCGAGGGGGACGAAGGCCAGGCCGTACGCGCGGGCGGCGGGCTCGCTCGCCACGCCCGCCTCGGCCAGGCCGGCCGCCACCGCCGAGGCGACCTGCAGGTGGCCCGCCGCCTGGGTGTCATAGCCCGGCAGGTCGCCGCTGTCCAGGCCGAGGCGCGTGCGCTCGGCGTCGAGGAGACGGCGGGCCTCGGCGCCCGGCTCGCGGTTGACGATCCGCAGCCGGTGCTTGGCGATGGCGTCGAGGCCGGTGACGACCGGCTTGTGCTGGGGCCGCACGGCGAAGCCCTCACGCCAGGCGGTGAAGCCGACGACGGCGGCGCCGTCGGGGACCTCGCCGTTCTCCCCCTGGGTGTGCACGCCCGCGACGTGCACGAGGCCCTGGCTCGCGAGGCGCAGCGCCGCGCCGGAGCCGCAGGGCCACCAGGCGAAGGCGACCGGCGGGTCGAGCAGGGCGAGCGGGGTGGCGAGCAGCGGGAGCGCCGGGTCACAGCCCGCCACGACGAGCGTCGGGCGGGGCGGGCCGAGCGGGCGGACCGGGATGGTTTCGAGTCCGGCGTCGGCTCCGTAGGCGGCAGGGGTGCTAGCAAGAGCGTTGCCTACGGGGACCGCGACGTTCGCGGGATTGGCCAGGCCGCCAGCCGGGAGGAAGCCAAGACCCGAGCCCGCGTCGCCGCGCAACGGCAGGGCCACGAACCGGTCGCCCACCGGGGCGAGGGCCACCCGGTCGGTCCGGCCGCGCAGCGGGGTGACGCTGATCGCGGTCACCGGGGCGGCCGGCTCCCCCGGGCCGAACAGTTCTTCCACCGACAGTCCGAGCGCCTGGGCGAGGGCGAGCGCTACCCGTAGCGACGGGTCGGAATGACCCGACTCGACCGCCGAGACCGCCTGCCTGCTCACCCCGGCCATGGACGCGAGCTGCTGCTGGGAGAAGCCGCGTGCCTGGCGCGCGAGCCGCAGGTTAGCGCCGGTGCTGCCGGGTGCCTCTGTCATGTGTACGGATAGTAGGCGATCATGCGGACGACCAGCCGTCCTGGCGGCGGGAAGCGGCTCCGGCGGCGCCAGGCCTGCCGCTGCCGCGGTCGTCAGCCGGCTGTCTTCAGCTCGCCGATCTGCTCCGATGCCCAGTACTCGCGCAGGCTGGTGATCAGTGCCCCGCTGAACTCCAGGACCGCGATCTCCCTCATCCGCTTGCGGACGCCCTGGGCGACGTCATCGAACTCGGCCAGCCACTCGGCGATGGCCGTGTCCCCGTCAAGGTAGACCTTGAGTACCCGGCAGGTGACGTTGGCCTGGGCGTTGACCACCTTGTCGACCCAGTACTGCCGGATCGCCTCCCGGTTGGGGATCGGGTCGCCGAGCACCCGCTCGTGGTACGTGGCCTCCGGGGTGAAGATCGTAACGATCAGGTCCGGGTCCTGGGTCTCCCAGGCCCGGACGTAGATGTCCAGGACTTCCTGGACATCTTCTCTGGTCAGTGTCACGTCAGCCTTCCCTTCCGGTGCCGGCCATGCCAGCCCCGACACAAGTCCCGACCGACATTCTGCCTGGATATCGGCCTGGATGCGATGCGGGGAAGGCCCGCGCGATGTGGCTTCGGCCGGGGTGTTGGATGATTCCGACACGGTTCCCCTCCTGGTTGCGTCAGGTGGTGGATCGAGGGCCGCACTGGTGGTAGGACGCCGGGTAGCAGAAAATGACCGGGTTCAAAGGGAACTAGCGAGACGCGAAAGTGCAGCTCACGCATAGCGCCGGTGATCGCGTCGCCGGTCACGGGCAGGGGGCACGATGAAGAGCGAGATCATTCGGGTCAGGACGGGGACGCGGGACACCGTGGCGGACATCACCGGCGAGTGCGCCGAGTTCGCCCGGTCGGCCGCCGGCGGCGGGGACGGACTGCTGCACGTGTTCGTGCCGCACGCCACGGCGGGCATCGCGCTCCTCGAGGTGGGCTCGGGCAGCGACGCCGACCTGCTTTCCTCGCTCGCGTCGCTGTTGCCGGCCGACGACCACTGGCGGCACGCGCACGGGTCGCGCGGGCACGGGCGGTCGCACGTGATGCCGGCGTTCATCGCGCCGTACGCGACCGTTCCCGTGCTCGGCGGGCGGCTCGCGCTCGGCACCTGGCAGTCGGTCGCGCTCGTCGACCTTAACGTGGACAATCCCGACCGGCAGGTGCGGCTGTCCTTCCTCGCCGGGTGAGCGTCCGCGCTGGTGGCCGACGCTACCAATGGGATAACTACCTACTTAGGCGGTGGCCAGCGGCGCTTGGTTCCGGATACCGTAGAGTCCCCGATCAGGTATCACGTCGCCAACCGCCTGCACCGTCGCAGGGCACCGGCGGCTGAGTTCGAAGGCCGGCCCTGCCTGATAGCCGCTTGATGATGAGGTGATGACGACCATGGCCCGCATCGTTGTCATTGGCGACTTGATGACGGATACCGTCGCGCACGCGACGCTGCCGTTGGCGCGCGGAAGCGACACGCCCGCGAAGGTAACGACGCACGGCGGCGGCTCCGGCGCCAACGTCGCCGCCTGGCTCGGCGCGGACGGCGCCGACGTGGCGTTTATCGGACGGCGCGGCGCGGACATCGCCGGCCGGAACCGGGACATGGAACTAATGGGCTACGGCGTCGACGCCCGGCTCGTGATGGACCCGGAGCGGATGACCGGGACCTGCGTGGTCATGGTCACGCACAAGGGCGAGCGGACGATGCTGTCCGACCCGGGCGCCAACGCCGCGCTCTCGCCCGACGACCTGCCGCACGACCTGTTCGTCCCCGGGGCGCACCTGCACGTCTCCGGGTACACCCTGCTGTCGGAGGGGTCACGCGCGGCCGCGCTCGCGGCGCTTGACTTCGCCGGCCGGGTCGGCATGTCGACCTCGGTGGACGGGGCGTCCGCCGCCCCGCTCGAGCGCGTGGGGGCCGAGCCGTTCTTCGAACTGACAGGCAACGCGCTGCTCCTGTTCGTGAACGTGGCGCAGGCCCGGGTGCTCACCGGGCGCGACGAGCCCGAGGCGGCCGCCCGCGTGCTCACCGCCTGGTACCCGCAAGTCGTCATCAAGCTTGGCGCGGACGGCGCGCTGTTCTTCGCCAACGGCCGCCCCCCGGTGCGGGTACCCGCTCCCCCGGTCGATCGGGTGATCGACGGCACGGGTGCGGGCGACGCCTTCATCGCCGGCTTCCTGCCGCCCTGGCTAGACAAGAAGCCCCCGATGGAGGCCCTGGCGAGCGGCTGCCGCCTCGCCGCGCACGCGCTGAACCTAATCGGTGCCCGCCCGATCTTGTAGGTGGCAATTACGGATGGTTCGGGATCAATTGCGCATTTGCCATCACATCCCGAGCTGGCCGTGTGGTAGGAATCCCGCATGGCGGCGTTCTTGACAGAGCTGTTCTCGCTTGAGGGCCGCGTTGCGGTCGTTACTGGCGGGAGTTCTGGGATTGGTGAGGCCATGGCCTCGGCGCTGGCGCTGGCCGGCGCGCAGGTCGTCATCGTGGCGCGCGATCCGACCCGGCTGTCGGCCACCTGCAAGTCGCTGCGTGACGGGGGCTGCGCCGTCGCGTGGGTGAGCGCGGACCTGTCCGACCGGGCCGAGGTGCGCCGGGGGGCGTCGGCCGCGGCGGCCGCCTTTGGCGAGCCGGACATCCTGGTCAACTGCGCCGGGGTGAACCTCCGGCCGCCGCTTGGGTCGCTGTCGGAGGAGCACTGGGACCTGATGCTCGCCGTCAACCTGACCGCGCCGTTCCTGCTCGGGCAGCGCTTCGGCCCGGCCATGGCCGACCGGGGCTGGGGGCGGATCATCAACGTCACCTCGCAGCAGGCGGAGCGCGCGTTCGGCAGCAGCAGCGGTTACGGCCCGTCCAAGGGCGGCCTCGCGTCACTGACCCGCTCGCAGTCCGAGGCGTGGGCCGCCGACGGAGTGTGCGTCAACTCGGTCTGCCCCGGCTTCGTCGCGACCCCGCTGACCCAAGAGGTGTCCTCGGATCCGGCCCGCTCGGCGGCGCTGGCCGCGCGCACGCACATGGGCAGGAACGGCGAGTCATCCGACTTCGCCGGCGTCGCCGTCTTCCTCGCGTCTACCGCCAGCGACTACGTCACCGGCCAGACAATCTACGTGGACGGCGGCTTCTCAGGCGCCTAACGCGCAGACCAGCGGGTCGTCGTGGACGTGTCGTCAGCGGCCGTTGGTTCCCGGGTTGGCCTGCTGGCGGGTCGGCTGCGCCGGCTGGGCGTGGCTGCCCATAATGAGCGCGGTGAACAAGGCGACGACGGCACCGACGAAGAGGTCCATCGCCGCGGACATGGCGGCGACTGCCTTCGCGATCAGTGCCGCCGCCTGCCGGACGCGGTCCAGCCTGGTGGCCGCGGGCTCCCGCACGGGCATGCGCTGGCCCGCACACAGCCGCCCGAACATGGCCAGCATGGCGGCGAGCTGCGGGTCGGACCGGATCAGCCGGGACTCGATGCTGTCGAGTTGGCGCCGCTGATGGTAATTAAGGCTCATGACGTGCTCCTGAGCTGCCGCCGACAGCCCGGGTGCGGGTCCTGGCCTGGGTCAGGGCCCGCATCCGGGATGGTCACCGGCCGGCGGTCCGACGCAGGGCGACGGCGCCCAGACCGACTGCCGCGAGGACGATCAGCACGGCCCCGGCCACGCTGTTCGACCAGAACATCGGGTCGGCGATGGTGAACTTCTCGCTGAGGATGGGCCCGGCGATGACCAGCCAGACACCAAGCAACGCGCTGCCGACCTCGAGGCTGGCGAATGCGCGCGGGTTGGCCAGGGCGAAGACGCCCACCGCCGCGACCGCCAGGCCAGAGATGAGGTTGACGGTGTTGGCGTTGGTGCCGCCCTGCTGCAGGGTGAGGAACCACGGGGACAGAGCGACCCAGACCCCGGTCAGCACCGCGAGCACTGCGGACATCTGGGCGCCGAGGGCGCCTGGGGTGGCCGACAGCGCGTATTCGGCCTGGCTGGACGATCCATCGGTCTCCGGACGGCGGATAAGTGGGGTGGACATGGCGTGCTTCCTTTCCTCCGGCGGCGGGCGGTAGCCCGTCGCGCTCTTTCGTCTCAGAGCGTCTTACGGGAATGGGTGAGCTGCCATCGCACACACTGTGCTATCGGCGTCCTCGCTGAGTGGGAGCACAGTCGGCGCTGGCCGCCGGCGCCTGGAGCGGTTGGAAGTTCGGATCGCGCGGCCTGACCGTGAACCGGCTGACGGCGCGGGTCACCCAGGTCGGCGATGCGCGTCACCCAGGTGGGCGATGCGGCTCACCCAGGGGGTGCGGGATCCCCCACGCCGGCCCGCCGTTCGTGGCCGGGCTCCGGCGTTTCAGCTGGCGAGCTTGCGCGGCGACGCGGCGAGCAGGCCGAGGGCGCGCGCCCGGTCCACGGTCTCGCTGCGGGTATGCGTGTCGAGTTTGGTGTACAGGTGGCGCATGTGCGTCTTGACGGTGTACCAGGACAGGAAGAGCTCATCCGCGATCTCGCGCGCGGAGAGGTTCGTGGGCAGGTAACGCAGGACGCGGGTCTCGCTCTCGCTGAGTGGCTCACGCGGCGCCAGGGGCTGGTCCGGGGGCGGCCCGGCGGCGCTTGCCCCGGCGAGCAGGCCGAGGATCTCGGCGATCAGTGCGGAGTGCGCGGTCCGGTGCCGGAGGTGGCGTTCGAGTAGCACCGAGACCGGGTGCAAGAGGAACGGCAGTATCGCGCCGTCGGGATCGGCGGTGTCCAGCGCGCGTTCCAGGGCTCTCTCGGCGGCGCCGGGGTCACCGAGGGCATCCCGCGCGACCGCCTCGAGCAACAGGGCCTCGGTCGCCGAGATCCGGTGGATCACCGGGACGGACCCGTTGACGACGGGCTCAAGGGCAGCGGTAGCGGCCAGTGGATTGTGCTGAGCGAGCCGGAGTGCGGCCACGACGGTGCGCATCTCCCCGGTCTCCCGTTCCTCGTCATCAAGCTCGGCGAGGGCTCGCTCGACCTGCTCAGTAGCGCCTGTCCGGATCAGCGTCCGCAGCCGCGATGCGCGCAGCTGCGCGGCCAGCGGGGGCGGGGCGACGAGCCGCTCCGCCTGCCGCTCGGCGGCGCGGAAAGCGGTGAGCGCGGCCTTTTCCCGGCCCCGCGCTAGCTCGACCTGCGCGCGAATGTAATGCAGCGCCAGTGCCGCGGCGGGCTCGGCTTCCTGCCGCATCGCGCGCTCGGCGCGCTGCACCCAGGGTTCTGCCTCGTCGAGGCGTCCCCGCCAGACCAGCGCGGCGCCCAGCGCCAGGTAGGCGTCGCCGGTGAGCGGGTCGTCGGTCCAGCCGTGCTGTCGCGCCAGCTCGATCGCCTGCCTGCCCGGCTCCAGAACCGACGAGAACGACCGTCCCAGCTCGGCCCGGGCCCAGTGAACGAGGCTGGCGAACTCCAGGTACGGCCGCCCGATCTGCTGCGCCAGCGTCCTGGCGTGTTCGAGATGCCGCAATGCTTCCTCGAAGCGTCCTGTCCAGAATTCGGTGCTTCCAAGCCGGAGCAGCGCCATCGCGCGCAGCTCGTCGCCCAGTCCCATCTCCGCCGCCGCCAGGGTCGCGGCCGGCTCGACCAGCCGTCGCGCTTCCTCGATCGCGGCCGGGAGGTCGCTGTGGAGCTGAGCCTCGGTGAGCCGCAGCACGCCGAGCGTGACCTGCAGGTGCCCGCGCCGCCCAGGGGGCACGGACGCGGACCGCTCGGTGGCGACTCGGAGGTGGCGCTCGGCGTCCTCGAACGATCCCCGGTTCAGCTCGCGGGCCGCCAGCAGCGCCGTCAGCTCGGCGTCGGCGGCCAGCAGGCCAACCGGGAATGCGGTCAGCAGCTCCTCCGCGGTGGCCGCCTGGCCGTCGAGCACGAGGCCGAACCAGTGATCAAACAGCAGGCGGCCCGCCAGGTCCCAGTCCTGCGCGGCCTGGGCATGGCGGACCGCCTCCACCGGGAACCCGTGCTCCGCGAACCAGCCGGCGGCCACGCCGTGCAGGCGGGCCGGCTCGTCTTGCTGCGCGGTGTCCAGCAGCTCAAGTTGCAAGAGGTCGGCAAACAGGGAATGGTAACGGAACCAGGACCGATGCGCGTCCAGCGCGACGACGAACGCGTTCGCCTGTTCCAGCTCCCGCAATATCCGCCCGCCGCCCGGACTTCCGGTGAGCAGGTCCGCGAGCTCGCCGTTCACGCGGCCAAGCACCGACGTCCGGACCAGCAGCCGCCTGACTTGCTTCGGCTGGCGTCCAAGGACCTCGGCGATCAGGTACTCGGCCACTGTCCGCTCGCTGCCAGAGAACCCGGCGGCGAACCGTTCGGGATCCGGGTGCCCCGCCAGCGACAGCGCCGCCAGCCGGAGCCCGGCGGCCCAGCCTTCGGTCCGTTCATGGAGCAGGGTCAGGGCCGAGTCGGACAGCCGCACCCCGGACGCCTCAAGCAGGCCGCGCGCCTCATCGAGGGTGAAGCGCAGGTCGGCGGCCCGGATCTCAGTCAGCTCCCCGTCCAAGCGCAGGCGGTGCAGCCCGAGCTGGGGGTCACGGCGGCTAGCGAACACGAACCGCAGCTCCGTCGGCGCGCGCATCACCAGCAGCTCGAGCTGGTGGAGCGCGTGGGCCGAACGCAGCTCGTGCAGGTCGTCGATTACTAGCCAGACGCGGTCCGGCAGGGAATGCAGGTCGTGCAACAGCGACTCCACGATTGCCCAGCCGTCCAGATCGGGCGCGGCCGTCAGCGGCCGTACCAGCTTCGACCCGACGACCGTTTCGCGCAGCGCGTCGGCCACCGAGACCAAGAACCGCTGCGGGTCGTGCTCCTCGCCATGGACCGACACCCAGGCAGCCCGGTCCGCCAGGCCCGCCTCGACAATCCACGAGCGAAGCAGGAACGTCTTACCGCTCCCGGCCGACGCGGACAATACAGTTACCCGTCCCGCCCCGCTGAGCTGGTCGAACAGCGCCGGGCGGCAAACGACCCCACGGCCGACAGACCCAGCGGCGGCCTGCGGCATCACGGCAGGCTCCCGGCAAGCTGGCCACCACCCTGCATGTCCATCAGCAACACCGCACCGCCGCCTAAAACTCCCGGTACGGCCGGCAATCCGGTCCGACTGGCCGCCGGAGGCGGACAGCCGGTTCGGCGAATAGCACAGGGTGTGCGACGACAGCTCACCCTGGGCGCGGTAATGCTGGGAGCTTGAGTAAATACCGCCAGAAAGGAAGCTCGTGACCGGTGAGGAGCACGACCGGCAGCACTTCTACGAGATACGCGTTCGCGGCCATCTCGGGACGAAGATGCTGCGCGCGTTCCCGGCCCTCCGCGCCCAGGCGCAGGGCGCCGACACGCTTCTGACCGGTCACCTCCAGGACCAGGCCGCTGTGTACGGCGTGATCGCCCGGCTCGAGGCGCTCGGGCTGGACTTGCTCGAACTCCGCCGGCTGCGCGGGCCACAAGGCTAAAACAGGCGCCGCCCTGGTGCCCCAAGGCCACAACCGATACGCCCGTGGGTGCCACAGGACCCGAACGACCATGGGCCTGGGTGCCCCAAGGCCAGAAAAATTCACGCCGGGGTGCCACAAGGACGCTAGAGCCGCGCGTGGGTGCCACAAGGCTAAAAAAACTTGGCCGTGCGGCACCCATGGCCAGTTAGCGGCAGAGGGGCTCGGCAGGACCCGCAATAGCCGCTGCGGGCAGCGAATGACTCCGCCGCCCGACGATTTCATGAAATATCCGGCATGTCGTGGCGCGCCAGCGCCCGACATGCCGGATCCATCGGGCCGGCGGCAGCACGGAAGAGAGTCATCTCTCAGCCATACGCCCGCGGCAGCACCGGAGAGAGTCATCTCTAAGCGATACGCGCGCGGCAGCACGGGCAAGGGTCATTTCTGGGCGGTACGCGAGGCGTCAGCGCCAGATGGCAGTCCGGAGGCCGTCGGCGCGGGGTGGGTTTTGGTACCCAGGTGAGGCGGGGGCGCGGGGAGATTTCCTCGCGGCCTTCCGAAGGAGCGCCGCGAGAAATCTTCCCGCGCACCTGCCACCACTCGATCAGGTTTGACTTTTATTCAGGAGAACGCGAGAAATCTTCCCGCGCACCGGCCACCACGCCATTGGGTTTGACTTTGAGTCAGGATGCTCCGAACGGGTGGCCGAGGTAGGACAGCTGGCGGGTGATCGCGTTGCCGGAGCCGTCGCGCTTGCCCGTCATGCCGGACAGGTCCACGATCACGCCGGACTCGGTCACGCCGACCACCGGGGACGGGCCGATCCAGGCCTGGATCAGGCCGTCCTCGCCCTTCAGGAAGCGCTGGCAGCGGACGCCGCCGGTCGCCCGGCCCTTGGGCGGGTACTCGGCGAAGGGGGTCACCTTGACCGACGCGCCGCCCGTGCCCGGCAGTGCGCCGGAGCGGCCCGCGACCGTGACCACGACCGCGGCGGCGGCCTCCGGCGAGGTTGCCCACGCGCCGCCGCCCGGTTCTTCTCCGGTTACCTCGGCGCGTAGGTCGGCCATGGCCGCCAGGGCGGCCTCGTGGTGGTCCGCGCGCCCGTTGGGTGCGCTGGCCGGCAGGGTGGGCAGGATGGACCGGGTGACGGCGGGGCCGATGGCGCCGAACCAGCGGGCGGTGGCGCCCTCGGACAGCCGGATGCCTGTCATGCCGGCCGCGGCTCGGCCCTGCGGGCGGACCGAGGACGCGGAGAAGCGGAGCAGCTGGGCGTCGCTGCTGATGAAGACGAGCTCGGCGTCCTCGCCGGTTAGGTAGGCGGCGCCGACGACCCGGTCGTCGTCCTTCAGGGTGATCAGCTCGAACTCGTCGCGGTTGGCCGGGTACTCGGGCTGCACGCGCTTGACGACGCCGGATGCCGTGCCGAGCGCCACCCCGCTGGCCTCACCGCCGTCGAGCGACGCCAGGGCGAGCACCTTCTCGTCGTCCGCCAGGCCCGGCACGAACTCCCCGACGGGATGCCCGGCGGACAACACGCCCGCCTCGCCCGACGCTGACGCGGGAATCTCGATGACGCTGACCCGGATCATCCGCCCCGCGCTGGTCACCGCGCCGATCGTGGCCCTGGCCGTCGTCGCGACGGAGCACGCAACGAGGTCGGCCGCCCCGGTGCCCTTGGGGATGCCGTGGGCTGGAGCGGCGGAGCCACGCACTCGTTCGGAATCATCGTGGATTTCCATGGGGATGCGGGACAGCAGGCCGGTCTGGGACAGCACCACCAGGCACGGGTCGTCGGTCACCTCGAGCGGTACGGCGGCGGCGACCGCCGCGCCCGCTTCCATCAGCACCGTGCGGCGCGGGGTGCCGAACTTCTTCGCCAGGTCGGCCATCTCGCCGCTGACCAGGTCCTTGAGCTTGTCCTCGTTCTCTAGGATCTCGGTCAGCGCGGCGATCTCGGCCCGCAGCGTCTCCTGCTCCCGCTCGAGCTCGAGCTTGTCGAAGCGGGTCAGGCGGCGCAGCGGGGTGTCGAGGATGTACTGGGCCTGGATCTCGGTCAGGTCGAAGACCTGGCACAGGCGCTGCTTGGCGGCGGCGGAGTCGTCGCTGGTCCGGATGACCTGGATGACCTCGTCGATGTTGAGCAGCGCGATGAGGATGCCGTCGACCAGGTGCAGCCGGTCCTGGCGCTTGCGGCGCCGGAACTCGCTGCGCCGCCTGGTGACGTCGATTCGGTGCTCGAGGTAGATAGACAGGAGCTCTTTGAGGCCCAGGGTGCGCGGCTGGCCGTCGAGGAGGGCGACGTTGTTGATGCCGAACGTCTCCTCCATCGGCGTGAGCCGGTAGAGCTCGGCGAGGACGGCCTCGGGGTTGAAGCCGGCCCGGACCTCGATGACCAGGTTCAGGCCGCGGTTGCGGTCGGTCAGGTCCTTGAGGTCGGAGATGCCGGTGATCTTCTTGGCCTGGACGAGGTCCTTGATCCTCGCGATGACCTTTTCCGGGCCGACGTTGTAAGGAAGCTCGGTGACGACGATGCCGGTCTTGCGGGCGTTCAGCTGCTCGATCTTGGTGGTGGCCCGCATCTTGAAGATGCCACGGCCCGTGGCGTACGCCTCGCGGACGCCGTCGAGGCCGACGATGTGGCCGCCCGTGGGCAGGTCCGGGCCCGGGACGTACCTCATGAGCTGCTCAAGGCTCGCGTCCGGGTGCTTGAGCAGGTAGCGGGCGGCGGCGATGACCTCGGTGAGGTTGTGCGGCGCCATGTTCGTGGCCATGCCGACCGCGATGCCCGCGGTGCCGTTGACCAGCAGGTTCGGGAACGCCGCCGGCAGGACCTGCGGCTCCTGCTCCCGGCCGTCGTAGTTCGCGCCAAAGTCGACGGTGTCTTCGTCGATGCTCTCGACCATGGCCATCGCGGCCTCGGTCGGGCGGCACTCGGTGTACCGCATGGCGGCGGGACCGTCGTCGCCGCCGAGGCTGCCGAAGTTGCCGTGGCCATCGACCAGGGGCAAGCGCATCGCCCAGGGCTGGGCGAGCCGCACGAGGGCGTCGTAGATCGCGGTGTCGCCATGCGGGTGGAGACGGCCCATGACGTCACCGACGACGCGGGCGCACTTGACGTGCGCCGCGTTGGGCCGCAGGCCCATCTCGTTCATCTGGAAGAGGATTCTTCGCTGAACGGGCTTCAGGCCGTCGCGCGCGTCGGGCAGCGCGCGGGAGTAGATGACGCTGTAGGCGTACTCCAGGTAGGAGCCGCGCATCTCCTCGGTGACGTCGATGTCGACGATGTTCTCTTCGAACTCTTCGGGAGGCGGCGCGGTGGTGCCGCGACGTGGTGGCATGCTGCGGTCCTCGGTGAGATTCTCAGGTGTCGATGCGGGACAGGTCAAGCTCGCTGGCGCCGCTAACGATGAAGTCGCGACGCGGCGCTACCTCGGTGCCCATGAGCAGGCTGAACACGTCGCTGGCGGCTTTGGCGTCCTCAATCTTGATCCGGCGGAGCGTCCGGTGCCGCGGGTCCATGGTGGTCTCGGCGAGCTGGTCGGCGTCCATCTCACCAAGACCCTTGTACCGCTGCGGTTCCTTCCAGCGCTTGCCCTTGCTCTCCAGCTCGAGGAGCGTGCGGCGCAACTCGGTGTCGGAGTAGGTGTAGATGTGCTTCTGCTGGCCCTTGCCCGGGTTGGTCAGCTCAACCCGGTGCAGCGGCGGAACCGCGGCGAACACCCGGCCCGCGTCCAGCATGGGGCGCATGTAGCGGTGGAAAAGCGTGAGCAGCAGCGTGCGGATGTGCGCGCCGTCCACGTCCGCGTCCGCCATGAAGATGACGCGCTGGTAGCGGGCCGAGTCCAGGTCGAACGTGCTGCCCGAGCCGGCCCCGAGGACCTGGATGATCGCGGCGCACTCGGCATTCTTGAGCATGTCGGCCAGCGACGACTTCTGCACGTTGAGGATCTTGCCGCGGATCGGCAGCAAGGCCTGGAACTCGGAGTCGCGGGCCCGCTTCGCGGTACCGAGCGCGGAGTCGCCCTCGACGATGAACAGCTCGCTGCGGTCGTCCGCTGAGCGGCAGTCGACCAGCTTCGCGGGCAGGCTCGAGCTCGCCAGGGCCGACTTGCGGCGCTGGTTCTCCCGGTGCTCGCGGGCCGCGATCCTGGTCTTGGCGGCGGCGACGATCTTGTCGAGGACCGCGCGGGCCTGCTGCTTCGCGCCGCGCGGCGGGTTCTCGAAGTAGTCCTTGAGGCACGTGCTGACGACCTGCTGGACGATCCTGGCCGCCGCCGGGGTGCCGAGGACCTCCTTAGTCTGGCCCTCGAACTGCGGCTCGGGCACGCGCACGGAGACGACAGCGGTGAGGCCCTCGAGGATGTCGTCCTTGGTGACCTTCTCGTCGCCGTTCTTCAGCAGCCGGGCGGCCCGCAGCTGGTCGTTGATCGTGTTGCCGAGGGCCTTGTCGAAGCCGGTGACGTGGGTGCCGTGGTGCGGGGTGGCGATCACGTTCACAAAGCTCCGGGTGATGGTGTCATACCCGGTTCCCCACTGGACCGCCACGTCGACCTCGAGCCTGCGCTCGACCTCGGTCGGCTTCATGTGGCCGCGGTCGTCGAGCACCGGGATCGTCTCGGTGAACGTGCCGTCTCCGGTCAGCCGGATGACCTCGGTTATCTTCGGGCTGGTCGCCAGGTGCTCACAGAACTCGCCGATCCCGCCGGCGAAGCGGTACTCGGCCTCCTCCAGTCCTTCTGTGACGGTCTCGTCGCGCAGGGCGATCGCCAGGCCGGGGACGAGGTAGGCGGTCTGCCGGGCACGCTCGTCGAGGCTGCCGAAGGAGAACGTGGCGTCCTTGAGGAACACCTGACGGTCGGGCCAGAACCTGATCCTGGTGCCGGTCTTCGTCTTCGGCACCCGGGCGACCTGCCGCAGGCCGGACTTGCGGGTGAAGTCGGCGGCCGGACCCTCGCCGGCGAACTCGCCGGCCACGCCGCGGCGGAAGCTCGTCGTCCAGGTCTGTCCGTCCCGGTCGACCTCGATGTCGAGGCGGGCGGACAGGGCGTTCACGACCGACGCGCCCACGCCGTGCAGGCCGCCGGAGGCGGTGTACGAGCCGCCGCCGAACTTGCCGCCCGCGTGCAGCCTGGTCATGACCAGCTCGACGCCGGAAAGCCGGGTCTTCCGCTCGTTGTCCACCGGGATGCCCCGGCCGTTGTCCCGCACCTCGGCGGACCCGTCGGCGTGCAAGATCACCTCGACGCGGGTGCAGTAGCCGCCGAGTGCCTCGTCGACCGAGTTGTCGAAGATCTCCCAGAGGCAGTGCTGCAGGCCCCGGCCGTCGGTCGAGCCGATGTACATGCCCGGCCGCTTGCGGACCGCGTCGAGGCCTTCGAGTACCGACAGGTGCTTCGCGCTGTAGGAGTCGGTTGCATCGGCCACTGGCTGAGCCTCCTGACGCGCTTTCGCCTGTGCCTTCTGGCTCGCGGCCTTCGGGTCCGGTGGCTTCAGCTCTGCCGTCGCCCGGACGGTTTCGGTAAGCGGTGGCACGGGCGGCGGCTCTCCTCTCGAAAGAATGTGCGGCAAGCGGGGGCTGCCACATTCGAAGGGTAGCGTCCCCCACCGACTCCCGGGGCGGCACCACGCCGGTTTGCCCGTCTTTCTGGCACTGCCGCCGACACTCGATTGCACTGGTTCACCGCCCGTCCGCCGGCGGCCGGGCGCTCGCACCGGCAGCCGAGCCGGGAGGAGACTACCCGACATAAGCCCATGTAAGCGGACTGTAAGGGCCGGATACTTGCGGTCAAAAGTGTCATGACGCCCGTCGAGGGGTATACATCCCGTGAACCGCACGGGTATCTCACCGGTGACTACCCGAACGGTGGTGTGGTCACCGGCGATCGCGCTGGCTTGCAAAGGCTTGCCACGCGACCAGTGCGGTTTTCGCTTGTGGCGTACACCGTCGGCGCAGGGAAGCCTGACGCCGGGGTATGTGTTGTGCTGTGCTGTAAGGCAGTTGTCCCCCCGCGGGACGGGTCCCCCCCAGAGGGTCGGCTCGCAGGAGGGCAAGTGTCCGGACACACAGCAGACCGGAGCCAGCCGGACGCAGTAGCCGGAGGCATAAGACGAGGAAGGCGACGTGACCGGAGCTATCGCCCCCACCAAGCCGCTGACCGCACTCGATCTGTGCGATCGGTGCGGCGCGCAAGCATACGTCCGCGTCCTGCTCCCCAACTCGGGCGAGTTGCTCTTCTGCGCCCACCACAGCAGAGAGCACCTGCCGGCGCTGAAGAAGGTAGCCATCGACATCCAGGACGAGACCCAGCGTCTGTCCAAGTCGGAGAGTAAGCCGGAGAGCTAGCCCCGGCAGCGAGACCCGCGCTCGCGGGCCGTGCCGCCGGGCGGCACGGCCCGTAGTAGCGTTTCTGGCCGTGTTTCCCGCGCTCACTCTGCTAGCCCCGCTCGCCGCCGCGCCCGAGAGCCCCTGTTTCTTCCCTCGTTGGTCAGTTGCTCGTACCCCGCTTCCCCGGCTCGCCTCCGCGCGCCCGAGGCGCGCTTCGGCTCGCCGGGAGGGCTCCCTCGCTCCTCAGTCCGAGGACAGGGGCGCGCCCTTCGGCTCACGGGAGGCTCCTCCTCAGTCCGAAAACACGGGCGCGCGCTTCGGCTCACGGGAGGCTCCCTCCCTCCTCAGTCCGGGGGCGCGCGCTTCGGCTCGCGCTCGGGATTTCCCCCCGCCCGTGCTCAGTTGTTCAGGAGCTGGAACAGGATGTGGTCCTGCCATCTCCCGTCGATTTTGAGGTACGCCTCCGAGATCGCAAACGGCCGAAAGCCGTTACGCGCCAGCACCCGCTGAGACGGCGTGTTGTGCAGCAGCGTCGCCGCCTCAAGCCGGTGCAGGCCGAGCGCGCCGAAGGCGAGGCCGATGACGTCCGCCACCGCGGCGGAGGCGAGTCCGTGGCCGATGTGCGACTCGCTGACCCAGTAACCCACGCTCCCGCTCTGGAACGCGCCGCGGACGATGCTGTTCAGGTTGATCCGCCCGCAGATCAGGCTGTCGGCGTCGAGGATCACCAGCGGGACCATGGCGCCCCGGTCAAGCTGCGCCAGGTCGCGCGCCAGGACCTCGCGCTGCCCGTCCGCGGTGAAGTAACGCTCGTTCTGCAGCGGTGACCAGGGACCGAGGTAGTCGCGGTTCGCCGCGAGCAGGCGGGCCAGCGGTGCCGCGTCATCGATGGTTACCGGCCTCGTCACTGCCATCGCCGCGCTGCTCTCTCGTGCTACGCCGAGGCCCCGCGTAGCGTCGCTACGCGGGGCCTCGGCCAATGAAAATTCCTAGTCCAGGTAATCGCGGAGGACTTGCGACCTGGAGGGGTGGCGGAGCTTGGACATGGTCTTCGACTCGATCTGGCGGATCCGCTCGCGGGTGACGCCGTAGACCTTGCCGATCTCGTCCAGCGTCTTCGGCTGGCCGTCGGTCAGCCCGAACCGCATGCTCACGACGCCGGCCTCGCGCTCGGAGAGCGTGTCGAGCACCGAGTGCAGCTGCTCCTGGAGCAGCGTGAAGCTCACCGCCTCGCCGGGCTGGATCGCCTCGGAGTCCTCGATCAGGTCACCGAACTCGCTGTCGCCGTCCTCGCCGAGCGGGGTGTGCAGGGAAATCGGCTCGCGGCCGTACTTCTGCACCTCGACGACCTTTTCCGGGCTCATGTCGAGCTCGACCGCCAGCTCTTCCGGGGTCGGCTCGCGGCCCAGGTCCTGGAGCATCTGCCGCTGCACCCGGGCCAGCTTGTTGATCACCTCGACCATGTGCACCGGGATCCGGATCGTCCGGGCCTGGTCGGCCATCGCCCGGGTGATCGCCTGCCGGATCCACCAGGTCGCGTACGTCGAGAACTTGTAGCCCTTGGTGTAGTCGAACTTCTCCACCGCCCGGATCAGCCCCAGGTTGCCCTCCTGGATCAGGTCCAGGAACAGCATCCCGCGCCCGGTGTACCGCTTCGCCAGCGACACCACGAGGCGCAAGTTCGCCTCAAGCAGGTGGTTCTTGGCCCGGCGGCCGTCCTCGGCGATCCACTCGAGGTCGATGCGCTGGTCCGGGTTCATCCGCTGGGACTCGGCGAGCTTCTCCTCGGCGAACAGGCCGGCCTCGATCCGCTTGGCGAGCTCAACCTCCTGCTCGGCGTTGAGCAGCGGGACCTTGCCGATCTGCTTCAGGTAGTCCTTGACCGGGTCCGCGGTCGCGCCCGCGACCGCCACCTGCGCGGCCGGCAGGTCATCGTCATCGTCACCGAAGACGAAGATCTCGTCGTCGCCGCCCTCGCCTGGCGCCTTGCCTTCGGCTGGGGCGGCAGCGCCCGCAGCGCCCGCCACGGGCGGCCTGGGCTCGTCGCCTTCCTGGTCGTCCGGCAGGTCGCCTTCCGGCGTTTCCACGATGATCTCGAGGTCTTCCACGACAAGCGCGTCGACGCCGAGGTCGTCCTCGCTGAGGTCCTCGAGGTCCTCGAGGTCTACCTCGCCCTCGAGGTCGCCACCGTCGGGGTCAGCGTCCGCGTCCAGGTCGTCCGCGACCGCCAGGTCGCCGGGCAGCTCCTGGGACGGGACCGCCGCGAGCTCCTCGCGGGCCTTGGCCGCCCGGCCGCCCGGCACCGTGGCCTGGGACGTACCGGCTTCGGACGTACTCGCATCGGACATGCCATCGGCCGCCTGGTCGGGCACCCGCGAGTCCCGAGCCGCGGAACTGGACGGCCGGGAGCGCTTGCGCGCCGCGGAGTTGGCAGCGCTCACCACCACGGTCACCTCTTCCTTCGCTGGGTAGCTTGGCTGAGCTGCGTACGCACGCTAATGGGGCCCTCCCGAGAGGGTCTTGACGCCTGGACCGTGCCGGGAAACAGGCTTCCCGTTCGTGGCCTTGGGGATATGGACACCAACCCGCCCGCCTCCTCTCCACCACCATAGGTGGCCCCTGGGAGTGCCTTGTACACGTCCGCCATGCCGATTAGGCGCGCGGGGGTCACCGCTGAGCCCTCTGCTGGTCGGTAGACCCGGCATTGAAGACGGTGCTGGCCGGCACGTGCATCACGAGCACCGTCACGTCGTCGTCTTGCTCGTGACCGGCGAGCATGTTGTCGAGTAGGTACTGCAGCAGCCGCCCGGGCGTGTCCACCAGGTCCTGCGGTGCGCTCGCGGCGGTCCTGACGAGTTCGTCGAGGCCGGAGTCGAGGCCGCGGATCCGGTTCTCGACCAGGCCGTCCGAGTAGAAGACGGCGGTGGAGCCCGGCGGCAGCCGGAAGGCGTGCTGGCGCCGCGGGCTCGCCCAGCCGAGCGGGGTGCCCGCCTCCGCGCTGTCGAGCACGGGGAGCGCGCCCGGCGTCAGCAGGAGCGTCGGCGGGTGCCCGGCGTTGCCCGCCTGGCCCTCCCCGGTCTCCGGGTCGATCACCAGGTAGGTAACGGTGGTGACCTGCTCTTCGAGTTCGGTCGCGGTGAACAGCCGGTCGAGCCCGGCGAGCACCGCCGCGGGTCTGGGGTCGGTCAGCGCGAGCGCGCGCAGCGCGTTGCGCACCCGCCCCATGCCGGCCGCGGCCAGCAGCCCCTTGCCCATCACGTCGCCGACCGCGACGGCCAGCCGCCGGTCGGGCAGCCGGAACACGTCGTACCAGTCGCCGCCCACGTCCGTGGACCGCGGCAGGTACTTGGCGTCGAGCGCCAGTCCGGGGACGCTGGGCAGCTCGCCGGGAAGCAGGCTCCGCTGCAGGGTGACCGCGGCGGTGTGCTCCTTCTCGTACATCTCGGCCCGCTCCACGGCGAGCGCGCACTGCCCGGCGAGTGCCTCGAGGAAGACCCGTTCCTCTTCGAGGATCGTCCTTGGCTTGCCGAAGGAGAAGCGCAGCGCGCCGAGCGGCATCCCCGCCGCGAGCAGCGGCAGGCCGACCCAGGCCTGCTCGTCTCCGGTGTCCAGCGCCCGCCCCGGCCGTCCGTCGGCGGCCGGGTCGTTGTCGAACTGGCTGCTGAGCTCCTCGGGGTCGGCGATGAGCACCGGGCGGCGGGTGGCGATCGCGCGGGTCATCACGCTCGGGGTGTCCAGCGTGAGCCGCACGCCGGCGCCGTCGGGCCCGGTGGGCGCGAGCCCCGACCGGTTGACGACCCGCAGGCCGAGCTTGTCGTCGTCGAGCAGCGCCACCGCCGAGCGCAGCGCGCCGATCGCGGTGCGGCCCACCTCGGTGATCACCTCGACCACCTGCTCCACGTCCAGCGCCTCGGCCAGCATCGCCGTCGCCTGCTGGAGCCGCGCGGTGCGCAGCGCCGCCGCCGACAGCTGGTCGGTCAGCCGACCGCGCATCTCTTCCGCTTCGCGCTGGCTGGTCACGTCCGTGCACGCGCCGACCCACTCGGCGATCTTGCCGTCCCGCTCGATCGGCACCGCCCGCACGTCGTAGTGCCGGTAGGCGCCGCCCCGGGCGCGCATCCGGAACCGGTCGTCGAAGATCCGGCCGGTGCGCAGGCAGTCCCGCCAGTCCCGCTCGACCCGCTCGCGGTCCTCCGGGTGAATCGAGTCAAGCCACCCGTTGCCGAGGAACTCCTCGACCGTCTGCCCGGTGATCCAGCGCCACTCGGCGGAGTCCTCAAGCATCTCGCCGGCGGGCGACGCCACCCAGACGATCTGCGCGCCGCCCTGGACGAGCGCGCGGTACCGCTCCTCGCTGCGGCGCAGCGCCTCCTCCGTCGCCGGGCCGGTGCCCCCGGCCATGGCGATTAGCCCGGCCCCGGACAATTCGCCGTCCGCGCCGCGCACGGCGAACCAGTGGAAGGTCCGCTGGCCCTGCGGGTCGGCGGCGGCCGCGCCCGCGGCGCCGGCCTCGAAGGTCTCGATCGCCGGGCGCCCGTGCTCGAGCACCTGCTGCACGGCGGCCTCGCCCCTGGCGGCGTCCACGGCCGGCCAGACCGCGGCGATGGGCTGCCCGGCGAAATCGCTCACCGGGCGGTCGTACATCCTGGCGAGCGCGGGGTTCACCCAGACGAAGCGCAAGTCGGTGTCCAGGAAGGCCATTCCCGCGGGCGCGTCGCGCAGGACGGCATCTGGAAGCCAGGATTCGAACTCGCCCAACCCGGCCTCCCGCTGCTTCGGCACGGAGGTGTCAGCGCTCAACCGAGCACCTCACCCACCATGCAGGCGCCTGCCATTGGCGGCTCCTTCCTGGCGGCAGCCTGCCGTCAGCGCGACTTTGGCGCCGCGACCGCAGCGACCGCTCAGAATAAGGGTGCCACAATCCAGGTACCGATGCTGCCAGCTAGCGGCACGGAAGCCAAGTGAGAATGTCTGCCGCCGCCCCTGGCCGCCTCCGGAACGCTCCAGGAATCGCGACACGAACGGGTTAGCCGCCATCGCAAGGCACAATGATGACAGCATGGGTAAATTCTCCTACAGCGGATGATGTGCTCTGCCCTGTTACCCGCAACCCGATGCGGGTAACAGAGTGAAGCGTCGATTTCACATATGTAGATCTGAGAGGCTATCAGGGTGAGCCCGCAGAGCCGACGTCGTAGCCAGGTAGGTGGTGGCGCGCCCCCCAACGCGCTGTTCGACGAACTCCTGCACGCGGCCCGTGAGCTGCTTGCGGTACGCAGTCCGCTCGACGCCGAGCTGATGGTCAGCGACCTGCTCGGCACCTGGTGGCCGCAACGGCACCACACCATCGGCGGCGCGGGCATCGAGCAGCTGATCGGCGAGGGTCTTGTCGACCACGCCGCGCAGCGGCGCTCGCCCGCCGCGCTCGCGCTGCTGTCGGGCATCGCCTGCCTCGGCACGTCACGTCAGGCCGCGGCGGCCGAGCAGGCCGCCATCAAGCTCATCGACCTTGGGGTGCGCGCACCGCGGTGGGCCGGGTACCTGGGCGCGGTCTCCTCGGCCGACTGCTACGTCAACCCGGACGCCTGGGGTGACCAGGACGAGGTCATCTGCGTCTTCAGCTACGCGGGCGAGGAGCCGCACGCGCTCGTCTCCGTCATCGACTACAACCTGGCGGGCATGCTCAGGGACGGCTGGGTCAGCTCCCAGGTGGACAAGCTGCTCGAGCACTGCCGGCGGCCATCGGTGAGCCGGGTAAGCGCCCGCCCGGAAGACGGCTTCCGGCAGGTGGACCCGCCCCAGGCGCGGAAGATGCTGCAGGCCGCGCTCGCCGCCACCGACGCGGCCGAGGACCCGCCGGTGAGCGACTCCTTCGCCGCCAGGCACGCCTTCATCAGGGCGCGCATCCGCGCGCTGCCGCCCGCCCCGGGACGCGCACCCCGGACCAAGCGGCCCGCCTGGTCAACCGAGCGCCGGGCGCTGCTCGCCGCCGAGTTCCTCGCCTCCGACGAGGCCGAGGAACTGTCCGACCTGCAGGCCGCGAGCCGCATCGCGGACCTGATCATCGACTTCGGCTGCGACCAGGACAGCGGCAGGCCGCTGCGGATGTCGCCTGCCAAGGTGCAGAACTTCATGCTCGGCTGGCTGCCGCGGAAGGTGCTGCTTTCCGTCGGCGACCAGAACGCGATGCCGCACGCCGTCGACGCCTGGATCCGCTGGTCCGGCCAGAAGCGCGGGCTGTCGGACGCCGCGGTCGGGCAGACGCTTAACGTGCTCTTCGACTCGATGACCACCTTTTCGCGGATATACCGGGATCCGGCCGAGTTCGGGCTTGACGAGAAGCTCGTCGCCCGGCTGCTGCCCGACTCCGACCTCGAGGCGCTGCCGCGGCGGGCGTTCGCCTTCCCGATCCTCGTGGGCAAGCACGGCGGGGTCGACCTGTCGAAGCTTGACCCCGCCGACCCCGCCGACCGGCGGCTGCTGCTCGCCGCCGACCACGACACGCGGACCGGGTCGCCGAGCGCGGCCGGCGTCGGCCGGCACATCGACCGCCACCTGGCCCTGGCGGACCGGCTCTGGCGCGGCTCGCCGCCCGCCCTCTGGGACGCCGCGCAGCGGCTGCTCGACACCGGCGAGGACCGGCACATGGTGCTGCACGCGCTGATGGACGTCCTCGACGCGGCCGGCGCAGACGAGGCCGCGCTCAAGGTCGCCCTGCGCGAGCTGGCCACCGGGCTGAGCGACGACGACCTCAACGGCCTGGCGAACCCTGACTCCTGAAACGTTTGAAAAGTCAAAGTCAACGGCTTTAGTAAGTCCGAACGGGCGTGTGTTTCACGTAGCGGTTCGGGATCATGGTTTTCCGTAGCCTCCGCCGCCGGGGGTTTCTATGACGAAGACGTCGCCGGGGGCGAGGGTTTTGCTGTCGCAGGCGGTCATCGCGGTTACGGTGCCGTCTTGGTGTTCTATCCAGTGGCGGCCGAGGGCGCCGGGGGCGCCGCCGCCCAGGCCGAGGGCGGGGATCTTGCGGTGGCTGGTGAGGGTGGTGACGGTCATGGGCTCGAGGAAGCGGAGCCGCCTGGTGGCGCCGTTGCCGCCGTGCCAGCGGCCCCGGCCGCCGCTGCCGGGCCGGATCGCGTAGGACTCAAGGCGGACCGGGTAGCGCCATTCGAGGACTTCGGGGTCGGTGAGGCGGGAGTTCGTCATCTTCGTCTGGACCACGTCGGTGCCGTCGAACCCCTCGCCCGCTCCCGAGCCGCTCGCGACCGTCTCGTAGTACTGGTAACGCTCGTTGCCGAACGTCACGTTGTTCATCGTGCCCGAGCCTTCCGCCATGGTGCGCAGCGCCGCGTAGATGGCGCCGGTGACCGCCTGGCTCGTCTCGACGTTGCCCGCGGCGACCGCGGCCGGGTACTCCGGTGACAGCATCGTCCGCGGCGGGATGATCACCGTGAGCGGCTTCAGGCAGCCCGCGTTGAGCGGGATGTCCTTGTCGACGAGCGTGCGGAACACGTACAGGACGGCGGCCAGCGCGACGCTCGACGGCGCGTTGAAGTTGCCGTCGAGCTGCGGGCTCGTGCCGGTGAAGTCGATGACGGCGGTCCTGCTCGCGCGGTCGACGGCGACCTTGACCTTGATCCTGGCGCCGTTGTCGAGCTCGTAGTCGCACTGGCCGTCGCTGAGCGCGGTGATGACGTTGCCGACCGCCGCCGCGGCGTTCTCCTGAACGTGGCCCATGTAGGCGTGCACGACGTCGAGGCCGTGCTCCGCGACCATGCGGCGAAGTTCTTCCGCGCCTTTCTCGTTGGCGGCGATCTGCGCCCGCAGGTCGGCGAGGTTGGTCGGCGGGTTTCGCGACGGGTAGGCGGCGGCGGTCAGCAGGCTGGTGGTCTCCGCTTCCCTTAGCCGGCCGTTATCGACCAGCAGCCAGTTGTCGATGAGGACGCCTTCCTCCTCGATCCTGGTGCTGCCCGCGGGCATGGAGCCGGGGGACACGCCGCCGATCTCCGCGTGATGGCCCCGGGAGGCGACGTAGAACCAGATGCCCGGGCTGGCGCCCGCGGGGGCGAAGACGGGGGTGACGACGGTGACGTCGGGCAGGTGGGTGCCGCCGTGGTAGGGGTCGTTGAGCGCGTAAACGTCGCCGGGCTTGAGCCGTTCTTTATTGCGGCTTATCACCATTTTTATGGATTCGCCCATGGAGCCCAGGTGCACCGGGATGTGCGGCGCGTTCGCGATCAGGCCGCCCTCGGCGTCGAAGATCGCGCAGGAGAAGTCCAGGCGCTCCTTGATGTTCACCGAGTGCGCGGTCGACCTGAGCCGCTCCCCCATCTGCTCGGCGATCGCCATGAACCGGTTGGAGAACACCTCGAGCAGCACCGGGTCGGCGTCGGTGCCGGCCCGGGCGACGAGCGTAGCCGGGGCCGGGGCGACCCGGGTGAGCAGCAGGTCGCGGCCGGCCGTCACCGCGGCCCGCCAGCCGGGCTCGACCACGGTCGTCGCCAGGTCCTCGGCGATGATCGCGGGGCCGTCCACCTGCTGGCCGGGGGCGAGCGCGGCGCGCCGGTACAGCGGGACCGTGGCCCACTCGCCCGCGGTGAACATGGGCACGTGCTCTTCCGCCGGGGCGCTGGGCGGGGCCGACCGGGCAACCTGGGGGTCGGGCGTCGGGGCGGGGGCGGAAGTGACCGCGGCCTCGACCGAGATCGCCTCGACCACGATGGGCTTGTCCTCCATGAGGAAGGAGAAGCGGGCGCGGTAGGCGCGCTCGAAGGCTTCTCTCATTTCCGTGGCGGAGCCGTAGGGGACCTGAAGCGGGGTGTCGGTACCGTCGTAGCGAAGGTGCGCGCGGCGGGTCAGCTGGATGCCCGCTGGAGCGGCCACGCTGGCGCCCTGGGCGGTCAGGTCGGCGCGGGCCGCCTGTTCCAAGGGACTGAAGGCCTCGTCGGGCAGGCTCGCCGCCAGGGCCGCGGTGAGCGGGGCCTCGACGGCGGCCTCGCGCATGGCGATCACGTCGGCCAGGCCGATCCCGTAGGCGGACAGCGCGCCGGCCAACGGATGGATGAGCACGCTGGTCATGCCGAGCGCGTCGGCCACGGCGCAGGCGTGCTGGCCGCCCGCGCCGCCGAAGGTGGACAGCACGTACGTGCTTGCCCGGGGGGACGCCCGCCGGGCAGAAGCCCCGGAGACGTCGTAGCCGCGCTGCACGGAGATCTTCTTGATCGCGTTCGCCATGTTCTGCACCGCGATCTCGAGGAAGCCGGCGGCGACCTGCGCCGGGCCGCGGGTATCCCCGGTGGCGGCGGCGATCCGCCCGGCCAGTTCGGCGAACTTCGTCTCCGTTGCTTTTGTGTCCAGCGGCTGGTCACCGCCCGGGCCGAAGACCCGGGGGAAGTACGCGGGCTGGACCCGGCCGAGCAGGGCATTGGCGTCGGTCACGGTCAGCGGGCCGCCGTGGCCGTAGCAGGCAGGACCGGGCGCGGCCCCGGCGGAGTCCGGGCCGACCTGGTACCGGCCGTCTTCGAAATGCAGCACGGAGCCGCCGCCGGCCGCCACCGTGTGGATCGAAAGCATCGGCGCGCGCAGCCGGACGCCGGCCACCTGGGTCTCGTACTGCCGCTCGAACTCGCCGGCGAAGTGGCTCACGTCCGTCGACGTGCCGCCCATGTCGAACCCGATCACCCGGTCAAAGCCGGCCGCCTTCGCGGT
Source organism: uncultured Actinomycetota bacterium (assembly GCA_963767685.1). GTDB lineage: Bacteria > Actinomycetota > Actinomycetes > Streptosporangiales > Streptosporangiaceae > Trebonia. The sequence continues at coordinate 840,933 of CAVYEZ010000018.1, read as the reverse complement.
GCGGGCCATGCCGACGATGCCGCCGGCCTGCCGGAGAGGATCGAGTCCTTGCCGCGGAACGACGCGGCCGCCGCCAGGCCGCCGTTGGACTGCATGAACAGCACCCGGACGCCGTCGAGTTCGGCGGTCACCTCGTCCACGTAGCGCTTGAGCACCGGCGACAGGTAGGCGTCGACGACGGTCGTGTCGCCTCTTGAGACCAGCCGCATCAGGGGGCTGACCTCGTTGGACTCGCTGACCTGGGTGAAGCGGAGCCGCCGGGCGATGGCGGCGACGCGCCGCTCGTGCCCGGGGTAGCGGTAGCCGTGCATGAAGGCGACGGCGACGGCGCGGAAGCCGTCGGCGTACGCCGCGCGGAGCGCCTGCTCCGTTGCCTCTTCGTCGAGCTTCTGGACCAGGTGTCCGTCGGCGCCGACCCGTTCGCTGACCTCGATCACGCGGTCGTAGAGCTGCTCGGGGAGCACGATGTGGCGGTCGAAGATGCGCGGGCGGGCCTGGTAGCCGATGCGCAGCGCGTCGCCGAATCCCTTGGTGATCACCAGGACGGTCGGCTCGCCCGTGCGCTCGAGCAGCGCGTTGGTGGCCACGGTGGTGCCGAGTCGGACGGCGCCGATCCGGCCGGCGGGGAGAGGCTCGCCGGGCGCGAGGCCGAGCAGGTGCCTTATCCCGGCGACGGAGGCGTCTCGGTAGGCCGGGCTGACCGACAGGAGCTTGTGGGCCACCAGTTCGCCGTCCGGCCGGCGGGCCACGATGTCGGTGAACGTCCCGCCCCGGTCAACCCAGAAGTCCCACAAACCGTGCACCAGGCAAGCCTAAGCCGCCCGCCTACGTCATGGCCGTTCTGGCCTTGTGGCCCTCAGAATCACGGCCGTAGGGCCTGGTGGCTGCCCGGCGCGGTTTTCGTTTTGACCTTGTGGCACGCGAGACCCGAATATTCCGCCCTTGTGGCGCACACGGGCAGTTCTAGTGGCCTTGGGGCACCCAAGGACGAGTCGCTGGGGCGGAGGATGGCGGGCGGAGCGCTTCCGGATCATGAAATATCCGCAAATGTCGGGCGCGCCAGCGCCCGACATTTGCGGATGCGTTGGTGCGTGGCGGCGGCAGCGAGGGCTGGGGTGCCGCGGGCGGGCGGGGCGAGGGGCGAGGGGCGAGCGGCGAGGGGTGAGCGGCGGCTAGACCGTTAGCTCGGCGTAGGCGCCTCTTACGTCGACGGCCGTGAGCGTCGTCAGGTCCGCCGCCGTGGCCGATTCGCCCAGGCGGACGACGCGGACGTCGCGGCAGGCGCACGCGCGCTCGAACAGCGAGCGGGCGAACCGGCCGTTGCCGAGCTCGTCGATCGCGCCGGCCCGCTCGGCCTGGGCGAAGATCTGCTCAAGGACCCGGACGGCCTCCGGCTCGAAGGCGTCGCCCGCCTGCTCGGCCTGGATGACGGCGATGCGCGACAGGTCCCTGGCGGTGTAGCTCGGGAAGGTGACGCGGGTGCTGAACCTGGACGCGAGGCCGGGGTTCGAGCGGAGGAACCGGTCCATGTCGGCCGGGTAGCCCGCGAGCACGATGACGAGGCGGTCGCGGTCGTCTTCTGCCCGCTTGAGCAGCGTCTGCACCGCCTCGGCGCCGAACGCGTCGCCGCCCGAGTAGCCCTCGTTGTGCAGCGAGTAGGCCTCGTCGACGAACAGCACGCCGCCGAGCGCGGAGTCGACCAGCCGGTTGGTCTTGATCGCCGTCGAGCCGAGGTGCTCGCCGACCAGGTCCCCGCGGTGCGCCTCGACGACCTCCGGGCGCACGAGCAGGCCGAGGGCCGCGAAGATCCGGCCGAGGATGCGCGCCACCGTGGTCTTGCCCGTGCCCGGCGGCCCGGTGAACACGAAGTGCCGGGCGGGCGGCTGGCTGGCCAGCCCCTGCCGGTCGCGCAGCTTCGCCACCCGCAGCTGGGCGGCGATGCTGCGCACCTGCTGCTTGACCGGCTCAAGGCCGACAAGCTCGTCGAGCTCGGCGATCGCGGACTCCAGGGTCGGCGTGTCCTCGTAACCGCGCAGCCGCGAGGTCAGCTCGGAGAACGCCCGCTCGAGGTCGGCCCCGCCGATCGTGATCAGGTCCTCGGCCTGCGGGTCGCCGCCGCCGCCCATCACTCGGACGTCCCGCGCCTGGCCGGCCTTCTCGAGCAGCGTCCGGACGAAGCGGCCGTTGCCGAGCTCGTCGGTGATCCGGCGGCGTCCCACCTCGTCGAGCATCCGCCACAGGACCGGGCGGGCGTCCGGCGCGAGGCCCTCCTGCTTGGCGTGCAGCCGCGTCTCGGCGAGCGCCAGCAGTTCCTCGGTCGAGTAGGTGGGGAACCTGATCCTGGTCGCGAACCGGGAGGCCATGCCGGGGTTTGTCGCGAGGAACGCCTCGGTCTGCTTCTCGTAGCCGGCCAGGATGATGATCAGGTTCTCGCGGTCGTCTTCGGCCCGCTTGAGCAGCGTCTGCACCGCCTCCGCGCCGAACCGGTCGCTCTGCCCGTCGCCCTCGTTCACCAGGCTGTAGGCCTCGTCGATGAACAGCACCCGGCCGAGCGCCGAGTCGATCAGGTCGTTGGTCTTGATCGCGGTCGCGCCCAGGTACTCGCCGACCAGGTCGGACCGCTGCGCCTCGACCACGTCGGGGGTGTCGAGCAGCCCGAACGAGTAGAAGATCTTGCCGATCACCCGGGCCACCGTCGTCTTGCCCGTGCCGGGCGGGCCGAGGAAGACGAAGTGCCGCATCGGCTTGTCGGTGCCGAAGCCCGCCACGGCGCGGCGGCGGGCCGCCTCGATCGACACGGCGATCGAGTGCACCTGCTCCTTGACCGGCCCCAGGCCGATCATCGCGTCGAGCTCGGCCAGCGCCTGCTCGGGGGTGATCTCCAGCTTGACCGCCGGGGGGGCGGACGGCTGGGGCTCGCGGGCCGCGTGGTCCGCGTAGACCTGGGCGACTCCCTGGGCGCGGGTGCCGTACTGAGCGGGCGAGTGCCCGCCCTGGCCGTCGCGCGGCAGCGGCCCCGTGCGCCTGCCCGGCGCGTTTCCCGCCGGGGGGGCCGGGGGCGGCGGCCCGGTGAATCCAGGCCCGGCCCCGCCCGGGCCGGCGTGCGCGGCCAGCGGGCCGTCCGGCCCGAACATGCGGGCCTCTTGCGATCCCTTGGCCGCCCGCCAGCCGATCAGCGCCGCGGCGATCACCCAGATGGCGATGACCGCGAACATCGTGTTCTGCGGGGAGGCCTGCACGATGAAGAAGACGACGGGCGATGACCACAGCAGCGACCAGGCCACGGTCCGGCAAGGGATGAACCACCGGGACAGCGGCCGGATGTTGGCGCAGGCCGCGACCAGGAACGGGGTTGCCAGCATGGCGAGCAGCCAGGCAGCGGGTACCGTGTGCGGCTGCGCGGTCGGCGCCGTGGGCGACGCGTCCGTGTTCAGCCGGTTGGCGCTGATGAGGAAGTAGACCCACGCCCAGAACGCGGCCACGTACAGCGAGGCCATGACGGTGCGGACGCCGCGGACCACGCAGATGGGCGCGAGCAGCCAGGGAAGGAATGCCACCGAGAGCGCCGCCAGCACCGGCTGCATCAGCAGCGGGGCGCGCTTGATCGCCGCATGGACGCCGTCGACCACCGGCACGGGCTGATCCCCCGGTGTGCGGCCCCTAACGGGTGGCAACATCGTGCTCCCTTGGACAGTGGTAAATCCCTGTATAGCGCATTGGACCATGCCCGCGACAGCACGCGCGCGGACACGCCGCGTAAAGACCGCCCGCTCCGGGGCTCGCCAGCGACGAAAGAGAGCAGGTGAGGTAGGAGGGGAAGCTGCTTACGTTCGGGATAGCTATTTTGATTTTTGCCTTTCTAGACGGGGCAGATGAGGTCGATTTCGTCGCGCAGCGGAATGCCAAAATCCCCGGTACGGGGAATGTCCGGCTTGCGCTCACGGGACCGGTCCACGGCGCCCGGGCGCACGCAGGCGAGGCGGAAGCCGCGGCGCTGATAGAAGCGGAGCGCGCCGATGTTGTCGTTGGTCGTGGTGAGCGTGACCTGGTGGCAGCCGAGCCGCTTGGCCTCGGCGCGGACCGCCTCGATGAGCATGGTGCCGATGCCCTGGTACAGGTCGAGGGCGTTGATCGTGGCGATCTCGAGAATGCCCGGCCGCGCCTCGAACGTGACCAGGCCCGCGATGCGGCCGGCGCGCTCGGCGATGAAGCCGGGCAGGGCCGCCGGGTAGAAGACCCCGTCGTGCACGACAACCTCGGCAGCACCCCACAACTGGGTAGTGAGCCACTCGACCGTGGGCCGGTCTCTCTCTTCCACCGGGCGAATCGCCACGTCCCGCGGGTACACAACGACCATTATCCAGCGTTTCTCCACTGAATTCTTACTTACGGCTCCTCGCGAACCGGCGAACCCTGGCCGCCACGGCCCGCAGGTCGTCCTTGTCGAGCGCGTACGCCACCGCGCCGAAGACGACGATCGCCAGCAGCCCGGCGACGACGCCAGACCCCACCTCGATGACGTTCCCGCCGGTGGGCAGGACCAGCGTGGCCGCGAGGCCCACGGCGGCCCCGGCGGCGGCCGCCGCTACCCCGGCGAGTTCCGCGCGGCCGAGCCCGGCGACGGCGGCCGGACCGCGCAGCCGCCGGACGGCGATCACCGTCGGGACGGAGACCAGGATGAATCCGACGCTGCTGGCCAGCGCGAGCGCCGGCACGACCAGGCGGGGCGGCGCCAGCAGCACCAGCGGGAAGGAGAGGGCCGCGGGCAGCAGCTGCTGGGCCACGAGCGCCACGCCGGCGGCCTTGAGGTGGCCGAGGGCGAACATCACCCGCGACAAGTTGGTGACGATGGCGAACCCGGCTATGCCGGGCGCGTACAGCAGGAAGGCCACGGCCAGCGGCGCGACCTGATCGTGGTGCTGGGTGAGGACGTGCGCCGCGGGCATCGTGACCGCGATCATCGCCGCGGTGCTCAGCCAGGACATGAGCGCGACCGCGCGGGTCGTGCCCGCGCTCGCCCGGTCGAAGTCGTCGCCCTCGGTGGCCGCCAGCACGGGGAAGGCGGCGATCACGATCGCGATCGGCAGCACGGAGGCGACCGCGGTGAACACCAGGTTGGCGTAGTTGTAGAGGACCAGGGCGCCGGTATTGCCGTGGCCGTTGGCCAGGTCGATCGTGATCACGCTGTACACGTCGGCCGCCACGAACTCGAGCAGCCCGACCAGGGCCAGGCCGCCGGCCCGGCGGAGCACGCCGGGCGGGAACTTCAGCGTGGGCCGCCAGCGCAGATGCAGCCGCCAGGTGGCGGGCAGCGCCACGAAGACCAGCATGCCGATGTTCAGAGTGCTGCCGATGGACAGCACCAGCATCGCGGTGAGCGGCGTCCGGGCTAGCGGCGCGTTGTGGTCGAGCTGCGCGAAGACCAGGTACGCGGTGATCACCACCACGTTGCCGATCACCGGGGCCAGGCTCGTGGCGGTGAACCTCCGGTACGCCTGCAGCAGCCCGAACAACACCACCGAGAAGCCGTAGAACAGGATCTGCGGCGCGAACGTGACCAGCATGAACCTGGTTACGCCGACCATGTCGGCGTGCGCGCAGTCGGCGTTCGGGTTAACCGGGTTCAGCAGCGCCGAGATCGGGCCCGCGGTGGCGGCGATCGCCAGCGTGATCGGGAGCAGGATCACGACGGACCAGGTGAGCAGGGCCGACGAGATCTGCTCGACGTTCCGCTTCGCGCTCGGGTCGGTCGCCGCCCGGCGCGCGGAGCGGGCGAGCACCGGGACCATCGCGCTCGACAGGGCGCCGCCGATGGCGAGCTCGACGATGAGGTTCGGCACCTGGTTGGCCGTGACGTAGGTGGTGCCGAGGCAGCCGGCCCCCACGGTCTGCGCGAAGACAACGGTGCGGAGCAGGCCAAGGACACGGGAGAGGGCGGTGAGCCCGGCGACGATGAAGGCGCCGCGGACGATCCCGCTCGCTAGCTTGCTCTTGCCCGCCTCACTCTCGCCTACCTTGTTCTCAGGCCGTGACGGATCGGCGAGGCCAGCCGTGTCGGTTTGCACCGCTTATAGCCCTCTCGCCCGATGACATAGCCCGCTGCGCCCAGGCTACGGCTTAGCTGTGCTTCTGGGGTCCTTTAAGTAGATCTGCCACCGGGCCCATTGATACCTAGTAATGCCTAGGCCGAGCGGAGGCGCGCCGCCTCGCGGGCCGCGTGCGGGTTGAGCTGGCCACCGCGCGAGCCCGCCAGCTTGGCGGCCAGGTGCTCGCCGACCGTGACCGGCCCGTACCTGGCCGGGTTGTCCTCGGTCACGCAGCTCGGGAGGCAGTCGATCACCGCGTCCACGTTGCCGTCGTGGAAGTAGGCGGCGGACCGCCGGGGGACGAGGGTCCCGTTGACCCGCGGCGGGGCGACGCGGTGCAGGGTGGAGATCCACTCCTCGTTCGTCCAGCGGGCCGTCGCGTCGCCCAGGTTGACGAGCAGCGCGCCGCCGGCGGGCATGACCGGGTGCCAGTTCCCGTCGGCCCCGTGGATCTCCAGGCCGGGCACCCGGTCGGCCCAGAGCACGGTCACGATGCCGTAGTCGGTGTGCGCGCCCATGCCGAGCTGCTCTTTTTCCAGGCGCTGGTCCGGGTCGGGCAGCCGGTAGTTGTTCATCCGCAGCACGTCGATCGAGTGGTCGGTGAACCGCTCGAAGTAGTCCTCACGGCCGCCGAGGGCCACGCCGAAGATCCGCACCATCGTCCGGGCCACCTGGCCCGCGGCCGTGAACCACTCGGTGACCGCGGCTTCGAAGCCGGGGACCTCGGCGGCCGGGTAGACGTTCGGCGCGTAGACGTCCTCCGGGAGGTTGAGCCCGGGGAAGTCGGCCGCCGACGTGCCCACGTTGATCGCCTCGAACAGGTCCGCCGCGCTGGCCAGTCCGAGGCTGTTGGCCAGCGACTCCGCCTTCGGCGGGGTGTAGCCGCGGTTGATGCCCGGCGGGCACCGGTACCTGGCCTTGGCCTGGGCGTCGAGGGCAAAGAACGCGTCCGTCGCGCTGGTGAACTCGCTGAGCGTGGTCGCCGGGATGCCGTGCCCGGTGATCTGCATGAAGCCGACCGTCCGGGCGGCCTCGTCGACCCGGCGGACGACCTCGGACCTCGCGGCGGCGTCCGCGTAGGGCATGCGGAAGCTGGTGATGTCGATCACGGGAACGGCGAGGACGCCGTCGCGCAGGGCGGCTGAAGACACGGGGGGACTTCTCCTTGCTGACCGGTGCCGGTGAACCTGATTCGCAGAGTGCAGCAGGTTGCGACAGCAGTCAATATGAGCTGCTCAGATAACACCAGTGTGCGCCCGGCATTACGGTGCTATGAACAGCGGGAGTCGACGGAGTCACCTCTTTCCGTTCGGAAATCCTAGCGTGCGGGTGCGTCAGTATGTTGACTCCAACAGACTAGCGCGTTACAGTCCGTTTAATTAATAAGAAAGTTACTTATTAATTCGTGGTGCCGACCTCGTCCCCCGGGAGGCCGTTATGCCCGCCTCGTTCCGCTTGTCCGCGCTGGTGGGACGCCTGCGACTAGTCGTCTCGCTCGCCTCCTGCCTGGTGCTCGTCGGGTTTGGGGTGGCCGCGCTGGCGCCGGCCGCCTCGGCCCAGGCCAACCTGCTCACCAACGGTGACTTCGCCACCGGCAGCACGTCCGGCTGGACGTGCTCTTCTGGTGACACGGTGGTGACCTCTCCGGTCTACTCCGGCTCGTCCTACGCGCTGGCCGGCACGCCGTCCGGCAGCGATGACGCCCAGTGCAGTCAGGTCGTCAGCGTCCAGCCGTCCTCGACCTACGCGCTGAGCGGCTGGGTGCAGGGCGACTACGTCTACCTTGGCGACAGCGGCACCGGCGGCAGCGACACCAGCGACTGGACGCCGTCCGCGGCTACGTGGACCCAGCTGTCCACGAGCTTCACGACCGGCGCGTCCACGACGAGCGTGACGATCTACGTCCACGGGTGGTACGCGCAGCCGGAGTTCTACGCCGACGACCTGACGCTGACCGGCGCGGCGGGCAGCGGCGGCGGGACGACGGCGCCCGCCGCGCCGGCCGGCCTGACGGTCACCGGCACCACCTCCTCGTCGGTCTCGCTGTCCTGGACCGCGCCGTCGGGCCCGGTCACCGGCTACTACGTCTCACAGGACGGCAGCCAGGTGGCCTCCGTGACCGGCACGTCGGACACGATCACCGGGCTGGCCGCCTCGACCAGCTACACGTACACCGTCAGCGCCTACAACTCGGCGGGCCAGTCGCCGGCGTCCAACCAGGTCAGCGCCACCACCGCGGCTTCGTCCGGCGGAGGCGGGGGCGGCGGGTCAAGCGGGCTGCCCGCGCACATCCTGATGGGCTACTGGCAGGACTTTGTGAACAGCGCGACGCCGCTCACGCTGGCTTCCGTGCCCAGCAGTTACAGCCTGGTCGCCGTGGCCTTCGGCAACGCTACCTCGACGCCCGGGCAGGTCTCGTTCGGCCTTGACCCGACGCTGGCGTCCGACCTCGGCGGGTACACGCAGCAGCAGTTCACCAGCGACATCGCGACGCTGCACGCCCGCGGGCAGAAGGTCATCCTGTCGGTCGGCGGGCAGAACGGCGCGATCAGCGTGGACGACGCGGCGAGCGCGGCGAACTTCGCCAGCAGCGTGTACTCGATCATTCAGCAGTACGGGTTCGACGGGGTCGACATCGACCTGGAAAACGGGGTCAACCCGGCCTACATGGCCTCGGCGCTTGAGCAGTTGTCCGGCGACGTGGGCTCTGGCCTGATCATCACGCTCGCGCCGCAGACCGTGGACACGCAGTCGACGGGCGACGACTACTTCCAGCTGGCGCTGGACATCAAGTCGATCCTCACGATGATCAACACCCAGTACTACAACTCGGGCACGATGAACGGCTGCGACGGCAACGTCTACGCCGAGGGCACCGAGAACTTCATGACCGCCCTCGCGTGCACCGAACTCGAGGGCGGGCTGTCGCCGTCGCAGGTGGGGCTGGGGCTGCCCGCCTCTTCTTCCGCCGCGGGGAGCGGGTACGTGGCGCCCTCGGTGGTCAACGACGCGCTTGACTGCCTGGCGGCCCGGGCCAACTGCGGCAGCTTCGTGCCGTCCGCCGCGTATCCGGGCATCCGGGGGGTGATGACCTGGTCGATCAACTGGGACGCTTCGAACGGGTACGACTTCGCCGACACGGTGGCGCCTTACCTGGCCACGCTTCCTTAGCTGCTGGCGTTGCCGGCCTCGGCGGGGACATCTGTCCTGCTCTCGCCGGGCGGGTCGTGACGCAGCCGGAGGTTGCGGACGCTCGGCAGGGAGACCGGGACCGCCAGGCTGATGATGACCAGGGCCGCCGCGGCAGTGAGCGGCCAGGTGTAGCCGAGTTCCCGCGCGAGCAGCGGTCCCAGCGCGTACCCCAGGGGCATCGCGCTCAGCGAGACCAGCCAGTCGTAGGAGGAGACGCGGGCCAGCACCTCCGGCGGAACCTCCTGCTGCACGGCGGTTTCCCACACCGGATTGAGGAACCCGAGGCAGGCAACGGCGAGCCCGTACGAGATCACCACCGCCCAGGCCGGCTTCGTCCCCGGCATCGCCTTCCTCGAAAGCACGGCCTGCGCTAGGGCGGCCGCCCCGGGCGGTTACCAGTCGGCGTAGGTACCGGTGGCCGGGTCGACCGGCTGGATCGACGTGTAGGTGAAATCGTGGCCGGGGGCCGCGCCGTGCCAGTGCCGCTCGGCGGGCGGAGCCCAGATCGAGTCACCCGGTCGCAGTTCGACCGCATCCTCCCCGTCCGCCTGGACCTGGCCGAGGCCGGCGATGGCAACGAGGATCTGGCCCCGGGGGTGGGAGTGCCAGGCGGTGCGGGCACCGTCCTTCAGCTCCACCGTCATCGCGGTCAGTTCGGTCTCCGCGCGCGGGATGTCGAAAAGGAGCATCCGCGCGTCGCCAAGCAGCCGGCCGGGAGGACCCGGCTGCCATTCGGCCGCGGCGGCCGTCGTCAGTCTCACTGGTTACCCTCCAGGTACTGCCCGACGCCGTTGCCGAAGGACCAGTCGGCGAACTGGTTCTCGTGAATGGCGACGAATACGTTGCCCGGTTCGGCGCCCGCGTACTTGGCGGCCAGTTCGGCGATCCTGGCGTACAGCGCCTTCTTCTGTTCGCTGGTGCGGCCTGCCCGCATGGTGATATCGACGTACACGAGGCCGTCGTCTCGGTGCACGCCGAGGTAGTCAGGGTCGTAGCGGAACGTTCCGGTGGTTCCGTCGTGGCTGGTCAGCACCTGGAACAAGTCATCCGCAGGGATCCCGATCGCGTCGACCAGGGCCTCGTGGACCGCGCGGCCGAGGCCGTCGAGCCTGGCCTGGTCCGCCCGTAGCGCGTCGATTCGAACGAAAGGCATGGCGGTGTTCTCCTTACTTTCCGGTTCTTACTCTCCGGTTGCGGTGCGGTTGGCGAGTAGGCCGAGGGCGCCATCGACCGCCTGCGTGTAGGTGTCCGCCGAGCCGGCCGCGCGGGCCAGCACGTACCCCCCTTGCAGCACCGCGATCAGCGTGGTCGCGACGGCCGCGGGGTCGACCGACGGGTCGAGTTCCCCGTTTTCGCGGCCGTCGGCCAGGACCGCGGCCAGGCGGGCGCGCACCGCGGCGAACGCGTTCGCCACCGGCCGGCGCAGTTCCTGGTCGGCCATCACGTCCGGGTCCATGGTGAGCCGGCCGACGGGGCAGCCGCGTAGCGCCGCCCGCTCGCGGCGCATGTACCGGCCGACCCGCTCGGTGACGCTGCCCGGCCCGCCGAGATCGGCCTCCGCCCGGGCGACCAGGTCGGCCGCGTTCCGTTCGATGGCGGTCAGGGCGAGGCTGTGCTTGCCGTCGAAGTGGTGGTACATGGAGCCTTGCCCGGCCCCCGACCGCTGCTGGATCGCCTTCGGGCTGGTCCCTACGTAGCCGCGCTCCCAGAGCAGTTCCCTGGTGCTCTCGATGAGCTGCTCTCTCGTATCCACACCGCGAGTGTACATACTAGTAGGTACAATTCACAAGCCTGGTGTTGAGTCGCGCCTCGCCGGTGGTGACGAGTCACACCCAGGGGGCGTACTCCCACACGTAGAAGACCGTGTTTCCCGAGTGCACCCGCGCCTCCAGGCGGTACCCGCTGGTCGCGGACAGGGCCAGGCTTATCGCATCGTCCGCGGCCGGCGTCTGGTTGAAGCTGAGGATCACCAGCGAGTAGTAGTGCCGCGCGATCGCCTGCTGGTAATACTGCGGGGTGCTGTCCGCCGTGCTCGACCATTGCCGCCACGTCGTATTCGGCAGGTAGTACTGGAGAACGTCGCTGGTCTCGACGAGAAATTGCCCGCCGTGGGCGGTCAGCGGCCGGACCACCGGGACGAGCCCGGACACGTCCGGCCAGTCGACCATGGCGCGCGCCTGGGCGATGCCGACCGTGGTGACCGGGATCAAGGCGGCCAGCGCCACTGCCAGGACGACCCGCCTCCTGGACAACCGGCTCAGCAGGTAGCCGGCCGCGATCGCGGCGAACCAGGCGCCGAAGTCGACGTGCTTGTTCAGCGAGACCGTGGTCTGGATGCGCGCCTGGTCGGCCGGCGCCAGCAGCGCCGAGAGCGCGAGCACGGCCAGCAGCAGCGCCTGCGTCCACCGGCGGCGCGCGGCGCATACGGCGGCCGCGATGAGGGCGGGCACCAGCACGACGGCGGTCCATGACCACGCGTCCGTGAACACCAGTGAGGCGGTGTCGGTTCCGTACGGGCGCCCGGTCGTGGTCACGCGAATCCCGGCCAGGTAGCCGGATCCGCCGAGCGCGAGCAGGACACCAAGGACGGCCGCAGCGGTGCCGGCCACGAGGGCCGCACGCCGGACGGCTTCCCGCCATCCCGCGTCCGCCCACGTGCTCAGCATGACGACGCTGAGCACGGTGGGGTCGAACAGGGCCGTCGCGTACTTCGTCGCGTTGGCCAGCGCGAGCAGGATCCCGGCGGCGACCATCCGCCGGGCCGCGTGCTCGCTGCCCCGGACTCCGCTCGCGCACCAGGTCGCCGCCGCCAGGAGCAGCAGCGCCGGAGCGTCGTAGGTGGCGTAGGAGCCCAGGTGCAACGTCGGCGCGAGCACGGCGAACAGCGCGGCCGCGAAGAAGGCGGCGCGTTTGTCGGCCAGCAACCGGGCCGCGGTGCTCCAGAGGAAGCAGGTCACGCCCAGCATGAAGAGCAGCGAAAGCAGCCGGGCGGCGGCCAGCCCGCCGAGGCTGTCGGCGATCGCCCCGACCGGCGGGTAGATGACCGGAGCGCCGGAAAACCAGGTCGGGTAGTCCGGGATCTGGGTGCCGTGCAGCCAGTGCGACCACTCGAGGTGCCCGGCCGACAGGTACAGCGCCTCGTCTCCGAACGCCGTCCGGTCGCGCACCAGGCCGGCCGAGAGCGCCGCCTGGACCGCCAGCACCGCGAGCAGCAGCCAGGGGACCCGGACCTTCCGCCACCAGCGCACAATAGGAGGGTAGGCACGTCGGGTCGCCGCACCGACCATTCTTGACGCTCTTTCAGCGACCTCTCACCCGCCTCGAAGGCGGCGGTGCCACCGACCTGCCTCAACATCGGCCCGCTAGGACAAGGCCTGCGCGATCTCCCAGGTGTTGCCCGCCGGGTCCGCGAAGGCCGCCGTCCGCCGGCCCCACGGCCGGTCGATCGGGCCGTTGAGCAGCTTCACGCCGTGCGCCGCCAACTCCGCGCACACTGCCTTCGCGTCGTCCACCTCGATGGTCAGCAGCGCGCGGGAGCCGCCGGGCGCGGCGACCGGGAACGGCTCGATCAGCGTGGGCGCGTTGGACACCCGAAGCAGGTTGATGATCAGATTCGACAGCTTCACCACGGCCGAGGCGTCGTCCTCGTAGATCACCTCGAGGCCGAAGACCTCGCTGTAGAACCTCTTGGACGCGGGGAGGTCCTCGACGAACAGGGTGATGACGTCTAGCTTGCTCAGTGCCTTGATCATGGTTTTTCCTCCGTCAGATGCGGTCTGTCGACACTACGACGAACGGCACCCGCCGGATTCGACCACGGCCCGGCCCTGCTAGGGGTTGCCTAACCCTGGGCAAGCGCTCAGGACGGGTCCGACCCAGCAACTGGACCCGTCCTGAGCTGGTAATTCTTCTCTACCTTGACTGGCCGCTAAGCGCGGCGCTACTACCCGAAGACCTCCAGTTCGGACATCTGCGCGCCGTTCTGGACGCTGTTGGCGGTGAAGGTGAGCTCGATGTACTGGTCACTGGTCCCCGAGGGCAGCGGGATCGTGACCGTGTTGCCGGTAGATGGATTCCAGGTGTAAGTGGCCGAGGCGACCAGGGTGGAGTAGCCGCTGCCATTGGTGGAGCCCGAGACGGAGAGCGTCTGGGTCCGGGTCTGCCATGCCGATGACGGCGGCAGGTCGAGCGTGATGGAGCCGAGGGCCTGGACCGACCCGAGGTTTACGGTGAACGTGCTCGGCCAGGCGCCGTTGTTGGCTTCCCAGTAGGTGCTGGTGTTCCCGTCAACGGCGTTGGCGGGGACGTACACCTGCGTGTAGCTGGACGCGCTGACCGAGGCGTTGAGCGCCAGGTCGGTGTTCGCGCTGACCCCGGTGCCCGACAGCGCCACGGTCAGCGGGCTGCCCGGCGCGCTGCTGTTCACCGACAGCGTCCCGGTTGCCGCCCCGGCCGCGGTCGGCGCGAACGACACGCTGACCGTGCAGGAGGCGCCCGCCGCGAGCGACGTGCCGCAGTTATTCGACTCGCCGAAGGGCCCGGTCACGCCGATCGACGTCATCGACACGGCGCTGGTGCCCGGGTTGGTCACCGTCACCGGCTTGGCCGAGCTGGTCGAGCCGGCGTTCTCGTTACCGAACGACTCGCTCGACGGCGAGGCGGTCAGCGCGCTGGGGCCGCCGCCGCCCCCGCCGCCGGGGAAGACCTCGAACTCCGACAGCTGGGCGGCGGACCAGCCGGTGTTGCCGGTGAAGCTCAGCTGCACGTAGCGGTCGCTGGTGCCGGACGGCAGGCTGATCGTGGCCGTGTTGCCGGTGGACGGGTTGAAGGTGTACCCGGCCGACCCGGCGAGCTGGCTGAACGTCGTGCCGTTGGTGCTGCCGAGGACCGACAGCGTCTCCGTCCGGGTGCTCCAGGCGGACGACGGCGGCAGGTCGAGCGTCACCGACCCGATGGACTGCACCGAGCCCAGGTCGACCGTGATGGTCTGCGGGTACCCGGCGCCGTCGGTGCTCTCCCAGTAGGTGCTGGCGTTCCCGTCCACCGCCATCTGCGGCGTGTAGCTGGACGAGGCGGAGCTGCTCGCGGTGACCGGCTGGTTCAGGGCGAGGTTGGTGGTTGAGGTGATCCCGTTACCGCTCAGCCCGACGGTCAGCGGGTTGTTGTTGGCGTTGCTGTTCACGGTCAGGGTGCCGGTATTGGTCGCCGCCGTGGGCGTGAACTTGACCGTCACCGTGCAGGTGGCGTTGACCGCGATCGTGGTGCAGTTGTTGGTCTGGCTGAAGGCCCCGGTCACGGCGACGCTCGAGACGGTGGCGGCGGTGGTGCCGGAGTTGGTCACCGTCACCGTCTGCGTGGCGGGCGAGTTGCCGACGAGGGTGCTGGGGAAGGAGAGGCTAGCCGGGGAGGCGCTCAGCACCGGTCCTGGCGCCGTGCCAGTGCCGGTCAGGCTCACCGTGCTGGTGACGCCGCCGGCGTTGATGGTGACGCTGCCCGTGCTTGTGCCGGTCGCGGTCGGCGAGAACGTCACGTTGACGGTACAGGAGCCGTTGGCCGCGATCGACGAGCCGCAGTTGTTGGTCTCGGCGAAGGGGCCGCTGGCAGTTATCGACGAGACCACGGCGGCCGCGCTGGTCGGGTTGGCGACCGTGACGGTTTGCGCGGCGCTGGTCGTGCCGGTTACCTGCGGGCTGAAGGTCAGCGCCGTCGGGCTCGCGTTGACGCCGGTGACGGGGTACGGCGGGTAGACCGGCGGTGGCGAGACGCCGACGCTGCACCCGGCCGGGCTGATGCCGGAGTTGCCGCCGTTATCGGTGATCGTGAAGCCGCTGCCCTCACAGCTGTAGCTGGGGGCGTTGCCCGCGTTGGCCTGGGCCACGCCGGTCGCCGTGACGTTGGTGGCCGTGGCCGTGCCGCCGGTCTGTTCCTGCAGGGCGAACGTGCCGGTGCCGACGATGGACACGTTGTTGAGGTTGACCCCGCTGACCGTGCCCTCAACCCACTGGATCGCCTCGAACGGGCTCTGCTCGATCAGCGCGTTGGTCACGTTGATCGGGCCGGTGACCGCGCCCTGGCTGCCGTCGAACCACAGCGCGCCGACGCCGAACTGCCAGTTCGGGTCCAGGCTGCCGTCCCGGATCATGGTGTTGTTGGAGATCGTGGTCAGGCCCACCGGGGTGGAACTGAAGCGCTGCCCCACCTGGATGCCGCCGCCCTGGGTGATGCCGGTGTCGACGACCAGGTTCCCGCTGACGGTGTTGTTGTTGCCGCCGTAGATCGCGATCCCGTTGGCGAGCTGCTGCAACTGCACGGTGTTGTCGGAGATCGTGTCGCCGGAGTCGGCCCCGATGCCGGAGTCAGCCCAGGTCGCGATGCCGTCGTCACCCGTGTTGCGGATGTTGCTGTTGGTTACGGTGGAGTTGGTGACGCCGCCATGGAAGTTGATGCCGTCCGCCGTGGTGTCGCGGATGCGCATGCCGCTGAAGGTCAGGCCGGTCATCGGCCCGTCCATCCAGGCGCCGACCTTCATGTGCTCGATCCAGATGTTCGACACGGTCGAGTTGCTCATGGCTCCGCCGATGCCGTTGACCTGGGCGCTGTCGTCCCGCACCTGCACGTTGCCGAAGATCGCGAAGTTCGACAGGTGGACGCCGGTGCTCGGGTTCGGCGCGGAGTTCCCGTAGAAGCCGGGGGCCGTGCCGGTGACGGTCGAGTACCACATGCCCGCGCCTTCGACGGTCACGTTGTTGACGATGATGTGGCCAGGGATGTTGTACGTGCCCGGCGGGATCCAGACCGTGCCGCCGGCTCCGGCCGCGGTGATCGCGGCGTTGAACGCGTTGGTCGAGTCGGCCGCGCCGGTCGGGTCGGCGCCCTCGCTGACGACGGACACCGAGCCTGACGGCTGGCTGAGTGGCGCGGCGACGTTTTCGAAGTCGGCCAGGTCGATCGTGTACGAGGACGCGGTGTCCTCGGAGTCGACCTGAAGCTTGAACGTCGTGCCCGCCGGATAAGTGGTGGTGAACAGCCGGTGCACCTCGTCGTAGAAGTGGTGCGGGTTGCCGCTGCCCGGCGTGTTAACGAACGGGTAGCTGCCGTAGTACCAGCTGTACGCGTTGGTCAGGGTGAAGTCGGACTGCTTGGTGCCGTTGACGTACAGCGACAGCGGAGCGGTATAGACGGACCCGTCGGAACTGTCCGGAATGCTGTAGCGGAAGTCGATGGAATTGGTCGCCACCGGCGTCGTGAAGGTGACGTACTTGCCGGTGCCCTGGAGTGTCACTGCCTTGCGGCCCGATGCCTCGTCGGCGAGCTGGCCCTGGGTGTAGCTGGGGCCAATGACGGTTCCGTTGGTCGCGGAGTTCTCCGCCTCTACTTCGGCGTAGGGCAGGCTCGCCCCGCTGCCGCCGGTGGCCGTCGACGCCGCCAACGCCGGCGCCGGCTGGATCGCTACCGCCGCGAGGCCCGCCGCGGCGAGCGATGCGGCGCTGAGCCCCATGACAAGCATGCGTCTCAGCCTTCGAACAGAGTGGAACACCATTGCTCCTCTCGACGCTTGCGCCGGCTCTGTTCTCGGCGCCTTGCCGTTGAAGCTAAACTTCTCAGCATCTTTTTGCAATATCTCGACGATATTTAGGTTGGGGTAAACTGATTAAGGCAAAGACGCAACGATGGCCCGGGAAGAAGTGCCAGGTCAGCGGCTTGTCCGAGCGTGACTGAACACTGGGTGACATGGATGACAGACTGAGTAGCCGCTATGTGTGACTTCGGTGCATAATTAACTGCGTATTTTCCGCAAAATTCAAGCTATTTTCTGTAACTTTGCAGCAACTAGTTGCGGGACGCGACGCCCAGGTGCGGCGGACGCGCCCGAGGGGCCTCCTCACGAGCACCGCGGTCGAGTTGTCGTGCCTGGGTTACGCTCGGGCAGTTCCAGTCAGAGCCGGAACTCGCGCCCGCTGACCGGACAGGGCAGGTAGTGGAGCTGAGAAGGCGGGCGAGCCGCCATAGCGCACACGCCATAGGAACTGGGGGAGCGCGCTTATTCGGATGGGCAGTATTCCCTCCGCATGGCGACGCGCCCAGTAGGAGTCCGCACGCGTCGCCCTAACTCGGCGCATCGAGGATGGCGCAGGCTAGAGCCCTGACCGCGGCGGCGGGCCGGGCTGGGCCGTCGGCGGCGAGGCAGGCCAGGATCGGCTCGCTGTGCAGGGCGCCCAGCAGGACGTGCGCGATCATCTCAGCGTCTACCTCAGGCCGTTGGGCGGCGATGAGCGTGCTGATATGGCCGTGCCAGAAGCGGTAGACCGGATGGTCGTCCCGATGGTCGTCCTCCACTGCCCCCTCGCCGGCGGCAGCGCCCTTGTCCGTGGCTGCCGGTTCCGCCGCGCTGCTGAAGGCGAGCTCCGCCAGGAGGCTTTTGTTGCGGCCAACGACCTCGATGACGGCTTCAAGGAAGGCGAGCAGGCGCTCCCGGTCAGGTGCTCCCGGCCCCACAGGTGGCGGCCCGGAGGTCACCGCCTCGGTCAGAGCCTGTGCACGCTCGATCATGAGCGCGGTCATCAGCCCCATCCGGCTGCCGAACCGGTGGAAGACCGTGCCCTTGCCGACCCCGGCCGCCAGCGCGACCTGCTCGATCGAGATGTCCTGGGGCCGGTGGGTGGCCAGGAGCTCCTCGGTCGCCGCCAGGATCGCGCGCCGGTTGCGCGCCGCGTCGGCGCGTTCAGGTCGGGATTGGCTCATCAGGTCGGCTTCCAGTGGACAACTGGACCGACGGTCCAGTAAGGTCGGAATTCAACTTGACTCACGGTCCAGTTTAGGAGACGGTTCGATGCGACGCGTCCGCTATCACGCCCACGGCGGCCCCGAGGTACTGGCGATCGAGGAGGCAGAGGTCCCCTCACCCGGACCCGGGCAGGTCCTCATCCGTGCCGAGGCGATCGGCGTGAACTACGTCGATGTCCAGCTCCGCCGGGCCACCGATCCCGGCTCGTTGTACTACCGTCAGCTGCCCGCCCCGCTGACCGGGGACGTTGTCGGAACCATCGAGGCAGTCGGTCCGGACGCCGATCCTTCGCTGGCCGGCACGCGGGTTGCCGTCCTGCTGGAGGACGCCTACGCCGACTACGTCCTCGCCGGGACCGACTGGCTCATCCCGGTACCTCCGAAGCTCAGCCTGGAGGCCGCCAGCATGCTCCCGACCGTCGGGCCGGTGGCGCTTGGCACGCTGCGGGCCGGGCGTCTCGCGAAGGGGGAGACCGTCCTGGTCACCTCAGGCGCGGGCGGGATCGGACACCTGGCCGTGCAACTGGCGAGGCAGCAGGGTGCCGGCGCGGTTATCGCCACTGCCGGCTCCGCGGCCAAGCTCGAATTCCTCGCCGAACTCGGCGCTGACGTCCCCATTGACCACAATCGGCCGGACTGGGCCGATCAGGTCCGCGCCGCCGCGCCTGACGGCATCGACGTCGTCGTGGACGCGGTGGGCGGCGAGATGCTGAACGCGAGCATCGGACTGCTCAAGCCGCTTGGCCGCGTGGTTGTCTACGGTGCGGCCAGTGGTGATTTCGCCAGCATTCCGGTGCGGAGCTTGTTCGGGCTGAAGACGGTGACGGGATTCAGCCTGCTGGCGTGGCGGGCAACAACCCCCGAGCGGGCCCGAGCCGACATCGCTGAGCTGGCCGACCTGCTCGAAACCAGCGAACTCCGCGCCATCACCCAGTCGCTCCCGCTGTCCGAGGCCGTGGAGGCGCACCGCCTGCTGGAAAGCCGGGCGTTCCCCGGCCGCCTCATCCTGGTCCCCTAACTAAGCCACGCCGCCAAGGGCGGGCCGCAGAGGTTCAAGCCCGCTGCGGTGTCTTGCGCGCGAGCGCGTTGCGGACTACGGCCAGGACGGCATCGTCACTAAGCCCGAGGTCACGCGCGACGCTGGCGAGGTGATCGGCCGCGGCGGACAGTACCCGCTGGCCGGATTGATCGCCGGCAAGAGTCTGGGTACCTGACCGGATGACTGTGCCGTGCCGACCGCCTCCCTCGACCAGGCCAGCCTGCGCTAGTTCCCGGTAGGCGCGGGCGACCGTGCCTCCGGCAAGGCCGAGATCGGCAGCGACCTGGCGCACCGGAGGCAGCCGCTGGCCGGCCTGCAACAGCCCGGTCGCGATGAGCCCGGCGATCTGCTCCCGCAGCTGCTCATACGGCGGGACCGGGGAGGTCACGTCGACTCGGAGCCCTGGCGCCGCCAGGCCTGATCCCGGGCGCCCAGGCAACGCGGCGCTCATACCGCGGCCGGGCCGGCCGGCGTGCCAGCAGGCGGCTCAACGACGAGGCGCTTCCACCAGCCCACCACGCACCACACCAGAACCCCAGCGATAGGCAGGCAGAAGCCACCCCAGACCAGGATCCGCGAGATCAAGTAAAGACGACCGTCAGCGGGCCCGGGGACGGCCACGCCGTTGCTCGCCAGGGTCGCCTGGGCCGCAAGGGCGAATAGTTCGATCGCGAGCACCGCGGCGATCACGGCCCGCGCGCTGTTGCGGCGGGCATGCTCATCCACGCCGGGCTGATCCACCGCGACCGGCGGCAGCAAAACCGCGCGGCGCAGCGCGATGCCGCCGACGACAAGAGCCAGCACGGCGAGCGCCGCCGGCGGAACACAAGCAGCCGCCGGCCACTGCAACGCTCCTCCGGGCAGGATGATCTGAGGAGCATCCAGGGCGTCAGGGTGGAACGGCCCGTAGCGGACCGTGGGCAGCACGGCGAGCACGACCGGCACGGCGATGGCAAGCACGCCAGCGGAAAGCAGCACAGGAACCGACCACCGCGGTATGTAGCGACGGACGTACCGGGTCTCAAGCGCGGCGACGCGCAGCGGACCGGCGGGCGCAGGCACCACGAGCAACTCGGCGGCCAGCAGGCCGAACAGGTATCCGACGGCGACCGTGGCCGGTGCGAGTTCTTCCTGGCCGAGCCTGGTCGCCAGGATGCCCAGGAGGAGACCCGCGGCCAGCCCGGCTAGCCTGGCCGCCCGGGCACGGCGGACCAAGCCCGCCGGTACATCAAGACGTGCCCGGCGCGCCGCCCACCACACCGTGGCCCCGACCAGCAGCACTGGGATAAGCACTGGGATACCTATGTCGAGCAGTACGAGCAGGGCCTGGACCCAGAAGGGCAAGCCCGGCAGGCCGGCCGTTGAGGCGTGCGTCGTCATGACCTGAATGTATCATGCACTTGATACAAAGCTCACCCTGGCGGAGAGATGTCGCATCAAATGCAACCGCCGGTAGCCAGGTAACCCTCAGGAGGGGTGCGGTCAGTGGACTGCACCCCTCCTGAGCAGGTAATTCTTCGGTTAGAGCTACACCTGAATACTGGGGGGATCAGCGACGACCGCGCCGGGCGCAGCCTCACCCGCGCTCTCCAGGACCGAGGCCCCTTCCGACGGTTCAAGGACAAACTGCACCAGCAGTACCCGAACCTGCTTCCCGCCTGGCACGCCTTCAGCGAGGCACGCGCCCTGCGCCGCGCGGTCCAATGGCTAGCCGAGGAGGAACTCATCAACCAGGAAGCCGCCGACCGCTACCAAACCGGCCACCCCGAACCCGACCTGCCCTGAGCCGGAAAGCGACAGCGCTGTCCTGCGCGAAACAGTCACGTTGAGCAACACAGACGCCGACCTGAGCAGTTGCATCAGACGCCACAATCAGCATTAAGTCGCGCATCAAGCCGACCAGTCGAGTCCTACTCTCACTGGCGATGCAACATGCATCGTTGATTACTTCGAAAATATATCCGACCAGAATTTTGAAATCGGAGATGTTTTCGAGTATCGTAGTAACGATCGCCATTGTGCTACGGCGGCCGAGACGGAAGGGGGAGCGCACATGCCGGGACTCGTTGGCCCAGCCGACCGGGAGCCCAGCCAGGTCCAGCAGGACATCCTCGCGTCCGTGCGCGACTACTCCCGCTGCCACGGCTACCCGCCCAGCTACAAGGAGATCGGCGATGAGGTGGGCCTTAGGACCAACTCGGTGGCGTACCAGATCGGGCAGCTGGAGAAGATGGGATACCTGAGCCGTGAGCCCGGCCGCCCTCGTTCGGTCGTCGTCACGGCACTCTACCTGGCGCGCGAGCAAGGCGACGATATGGCCCTTGCGCCGCTGTCCGGGTCGATCGCGGCAGGCCCCCCAATCCTCGCCTTCGAGGACATCGAGGAGGACCTGGTGCTACGCCGTAGCCTCGCGGGCTACGGCGACCTCATCGCGCTTAAGGTCCGGGGCAACTCGATGATCGACGCCGGTATCAACGACGGCGACGTCGCGGTCGTCCGCAGGCAGCCCCGCGTGGAGACCGGCGAGATCGCCGCCGCCATGGTCAGGGACGAATTGAACGGTGAATTCGAGGCGACCGTCAAGGTGTACCAGGTAGTCGACGCCCATGCCTGGCTCGTTCCGTGCAACCCTGCCTATAAGCCCATTTCCGGTGACGGCGCCATCATCATCGGAAAGGTAACGGCCTTCTCGCGTGGCGGCCTCTGGATGCGGTGTCGCTTACCACCGCATTACGGCGGCAGGAATCGCGGTTCCTCGACATCATCGCAGCCGCCGGTCAAGCGGGTTGCATTAGATGCAACCGACTGACACCCGTAAGCGCTCAGGATGAGCACAGCCTGCCGACCGCACCCATCCTGAGCAGGTAATTCTTAGGTTAGAGCTATACCTGAATCAGCTGCAGCCGCTGGTGGAGCCGCAGCCCTCGCAGACGTAGCAGCTGCCCGCCGGGCGCATCTTCGTGCCGCAGGTGAGGCACAGCGGGGCGTCCGCGGTCCGGCCCTGCTGGAACTCGATCAGCTCCGCGGTCGAGTGCGGGGCGCCGGCCCGGTCCGCCGGAGCGGGCGCGCTCGCTGATGCCGCCGGGGCCGGCTGCTGACCCGGCGCCGCCGACGTCAGGGAAGACGCGGGTGCGGAGGGAGTCGGCTGCACTCGTTCCGGATTAACGCTGTTTTCCACGGCCGCGGACTGGGCGAGCTCCACCGGATCCACCTCAACCCCCAGCGACGCCGGGTCCTGGCCCGCGAGCTGGGCGGCGCGCTCGGGCGCGGAGAGGATGCCGAGCTCGGCCCGCTGGTCGTAGGGCAGGTGGTCGAGGGCAAGGCGGCGGAAGATGTAGTCCATGATCGAGGTCGCGATGCGGATGTCCGGGTCGTCGGTCATGCCGGCCGGCTCGAACCGCGTGTTGGTGAACTTGGCGACGTAGGACTCGAGCGGGATCCCGTACTGGAGGCCGACCGAGATCGCCATCGAGAACGCGTCCATCACGCCGGCCAGCGTCGAGCCCTGCTTGCCGAGCTTGAGGAAGACCTCGCCCAGGCCCTCGTCCGGGTAGGTGGAGGCGGTCATGTAGCCCTCCGCCCCGGCCACGTCGAACCTGGTCACGGTCGCGGAGCGGGTCTTGGGCAGGCGCCTGCGGACCGGACGGTGCTCGTGCGGCTCGGGCGCGGCCGGAGCAGGAGTCGGAACGGATTCGGCCTTCTCCTCGGCGGCCACGCTCTTCTTCTTGGCGGAGAGCGGCTGGCCCACCTTGCAGTTGTCGCGGTAGATCGCCAGGGCCTTGAGGCCGAGCTTCCAGCCCTCGAAGTAGATCTGCTCGACGTCCTCGACGGTGGCGTTCTCCGGCATGTTGACCGTCTTGGAGATCGAGCCGGAAAGGAACGGCTGGACCGCGGCCATCATGCGGACGTGGCCCATCGGGCTGATCGAGCGCTCGCCCATCGCGCAGTCGAAGACCTCGTAGTGCTCCTTCTTGAGGCTGGGCGCGTTCACCACGTGGCCGTGCTCGGCGATGTACTCCGTGATCGCCTCGACCTGCTCCGGCTGGTAGCCGAGGTTCTTCAGCGCGCGCGGCACGGTCTGGTTGACGATCTGCATGGACCCGCCGCCGACCAGCTTCTTGAACTTGACCAGGGCAAGGTCCGGCTCGATGCCGGTCGTGTCGCAGTCCATCATGAAGCCGATCGTGCCGGTCGGCGCCAGCAGGCTGGCCTGCGCGTTGCGGTAGCCGTTGGCCTCACCAAGACGCAGGCACTCCTGCCAGGTCTTGTTCGCGATGTCGAGGATGTCCTGGTCGAACTTGGCGGCGGTCTGGGCCTTGGCGCTGGCGTCCGCGTGCATGCTCATGACCCGCTTGTGCGGTGCCGCGTTCCGCTCGTAGCCGTCGTACGGGCCGACGACCTTGGCGAGCTCGGCGCTCGTCTTGTACGCGCTGGCGGTCATCAGGCTGGTGATCGCGGCGGCGATCGCGCGGCCGCCGTCGGAGTCGTAGGCGTGCCCGGTCGCCATCAGCAGCGCGCCGAGGTTGGCGTAACCGATGCCGAGCTGGCGGTAGGCCTTGGTGACGTCGCGGATCTTCTCGGTCGGGAACTCGCCGAACGTGATGGAGATGTCCATCGCGGTGATGATCAGCTCGCACATCTGCGCGAACTTCACCGCGTCGAAGGTCTCGTCGGGCTTCAGGAACTTGAGCAGGTTGAGGCTGGCGAGGTTGCAGCTCGAGTTGTCGAGTGAAAGGTACTCGCTGCACGGGTTGCTGGCGGTGATCCGGCCCGTCTCCGGGTTGGTGTGCCAGCTGTTGATCGTGTCGTCGTACTGCAGGCCAGGGTCGGCGCAGTCCCAGGCGGCCTCGGCGATCTGGCGGAAGAGCCCCTTGGCGTTGACCGTCTCGATGGTCTCGCCGGTGAGCCGCGCGTTCAGGGCGAACTCGCCGCCGTGCTCGACGGCGTTCATGAACTCGTCGCTGACGCGGACGCTGTTATTGGCGTTCTGGTACTGGACCGAGATGATGTCCGCGCCGCCCAGGTCCATGTCGAAGCCGGCGTCGCGCAGGGCGCGGATCTTGTTCTCTTCCTTCGCCTTGGTCTCGATGAAATTGACGATGTCGGGGTGATCAACGTCGAGGACGACCATCTTGGCCGCGCGGCGGGTGGCGCCGCCGGACTTGATCGTGCCGGCGGACGCGTCGGCGCCGCGCATGAAGCTCACCGGGCCGCTCGCGGTGCCGCCCGAGCTGAGGAGCTCCTTGCTCGAGCGGATCCTGCTCAGGTTGACGCCCGCGCCGGAGCCGCCGCGGAAGATCAGGCCCTCTTCCTTGTACCAGTCGAGAATGGACTCGATCGTGTCGTCCACCGCCAGAATGAAGCAGGCGCTGACCTGCTGGCTGGCCGCGGTGCCGACGTTGAACCAGACGGGGGAGTTGAAGCTGAAGATCTGGTGGACAAGCGCGTACTTGAGCTCGTGGTCGAAGATCTCGGCGTCCTCGTCGGTCGCGAAGTAACCGTGCTCGGCGCCGGTCTTCGTGTACACGTCGGTCACCCGGTCGACGAGCTGCTTGAGCGACCATTCCCGCTGCGGCGTGCCCACCGCGCCGCGAAAGTACTTCGTGGTGACGATGTTGCCCGCGTTGATCGACCAGAATTCCGGGAACTCCACCCCGGGCTGCTCGAAGTTAATCGAGCCGTCGCGCCAGTTGGTCATCACGACGTCACGGCGCTCCCAGGTGACCTGGTCATAGGGATGCACGCCCGCCGTCGTGTTAATGCGCCGCATCTTCAGGCCCTTGCCGCGGCGGCCCTTGCGCGCCGCCGGACCGCTCACCGTTTCCGTCATAACTCCCTTTCCCCCTTGCTCATGATCCCCGGATCCGTCAATCAACAGCGTTTTGCCGGGCCTTATAGGCGTTTATGGCGCTCTGTAGCGTTTTACCGGGCCACTCGCGGCAGCGCCCAGGCGACCGCTCAGCGGCGTCGCCGTCGGCCTGGCCCGACTGCCACGGCGTCCGCCGTGCACCCCCGGGGGCGCCGTGGCGCCCGGCCGGTGCCCGGCCCGGGGCCCGCTCGTCCCGGGTGCGGCGCCCGGCCCGCGCCCGTTAGCCGTCGTGCGCGCGATGGACCCCGTTGTCCGTGTCGCTGGCATCCGCCAGGCCCCGGTTGCGCAACTCGGTGATGGCCTTCTCGAAGTCGTCGAGCGACTCGAAGCCCCGGTACACCGAGGCGAACCTGAGGTAGGCGACCTCGTCAAGGTCGCGGAGCGGCCCGAGGATGGCGAGCCCAACCTCGTGCGACGGCACCTCCGCGAGGCCGCGCGCCCTGATCGTCTCTTCGACTCGCTGGGCGAGCATGGCGAGCTGGTCCTCGTCGACCGGCCTGCCCTGGCAGGCGCGCTGCACTCCCCGAATGATCTTGTCGCGGGTGAACGGCTCGGTCACCCCGCTGCGCTTGGCCACCATCAGGATGACCGACTCCTGCGTGGTGAACCGCCGTCCGCACTCGGGGCAGGACCGCCGCCTGCGGATCGCGGTGCCGTCGTCGGCCACCCGGCTGTCGATAACCCGGCTGTCCGGGTGACGGCAGAACGGACAGTACACGCGATCACCTCCAGGTGTGCCGTGTCGTACCCATACGGTTAATGATATCCACAACCTGTGGAAGAACAACACCGCTGTAACTACTAGATGTTGTGGTCAACGGTAGTCTAGAGCCGCACCGCTAGGCAAGCGGAGACGACCATCGAAGCCAAAAAACCTGACGGCGACGGCGGACCCCGTTCAGCGCCGGCGTGTCGCCCGCGCGGCGGCGGCGTGTCGCCCGCGCGGCGGCGGATCGGTCGGGACCTATCGCTTCGGGGGCCGGTTCCGCGGATCACTCGCGGGGCACCCACAAGACCTCGCCGGGCGAGAGCTCGTCGCCGCTCATCGAGTTCAACTGCTGGATCTGCTGGATGATCAATCGGGTGTCGGCGTTCGGGTCGTGCGTCTCCGCCAGGGACCACAGGGTCTGCCCCGGTAGCACCGTCACCTTGGTGAGGTACCGGCCCGGCGCGCCCGACCCGGTGCGCGTCGCCTGCGCCGCGGTCGCGAACCCGACGGACAACGCGCCGATCAGGAGCGCCGACACGCCGGTCACCACCATGCGTCCGCGCCGGGTGAGCCGGGCGGGCGTAACGGCCTCCGGCGTTCGAATGAGCCTCTCACTCCCCGTCTCACGCCGGTGATTCATGGTCACTATGGGGCTCTTAGTAGCCATCGTCACCATGTCTTCCTCCTTCATCAAACCTCTATTCGATGGTACACGAGTTCGATCGAGTTACAGTTCGATCGAACGGGGTACTGCCATCTTTGTACCGCGCGCCCCCGACAATCAAGAGACACGTCGAACAGATGTTTGGTGAAATCGTAATTTGCGACTAGGCTCGTATCCGTAAGCGACAATCCAGGAATCGGAGGTTCATGCGATGGATGACACGCCAGACCCCGGCACTCCCGAAATCGCGGACGCACCAGTCCGCCCCAAGGGCAGGCCGGGCCGCAAGCCCAAGGGCAGCGTTCCCGTTGTGATCCCTGAGACGCCAGATAAGCCGGACCCAGACCACGTGCTCACCTGGCGCCAGCGCAAGGTCCTTCAGGTCATCAGGGATTCCGTGCAGAAGCGCGGGTACCCCCCGTCGATGCGGGAGATCGGCGAGGCGGTCGGCCTGACCAGCACGTCCAGCGTCTCTTACCAGCTTTCGACGCTGCAGCGGAAGGGCTACCTGCACCGCGATGTCGGCCGTCCGCGCACGGTCGAGGTCCGGCTGCCAGGGCACCCGGCCGTCCGCCCCGAGCAGGCCGTCAACGGCAGCGCCGATCCCGAGATTGCCGCTGACGGCATGGACATCGCCTCGCAGGAGGCCACCTACGTGCCGCTTGTTGGCCGGATCGCGGCCGGTGTCCCGATCACCGCCGATCAGCAGGTTGAGGACATCTTCCCGCTGCCGCGCCAGCTTGTAGGCGAGGGCAGCCTGTTCATGCTGAAGGTCGCCGGTGACTCGATGATCAACGCGGCCATCGCGGACGGGGACTGGGTGGTCATCCGCCAGCAGGAGGACGCGGAGAACGGCGAGATCGTCGCGGCCATGATCGATGGTGAAGCGACCGTGAAGACGCTGAAGCAGAGCGATGGCCACGTATGGCTGATGCCGCACAACCCGGCCTTCACGCCGATCCTCGGCGACGACTCCGTCATCCTGGGCAAGGTGGTTGCCGTCCTGCGGAGGGTATAAGGAGAGTGAGTGGTGAACCCTGTTCGGCGCCCTGCGGGCGCCTTCCCAGGGCTCACACTCTCAATATCTCCCGGGGGGACGAGGCGGTTCATCGTGGTCGGCGCCCTTCGGGCGCCTTCCCACTGCCCGCATTACTTGTGTGGGGGACACCCCCACGCCCCCGTCCCCCGGCCCCCCGGCTGCGGGCTTCGCTCGCGAAGGGTGGGGCGACTAAGGACAGCCGTTCGAAGGGCAACGCTTCTGATGACTAAGCGCGTCGCCGCGGACCTTTTGGGTCACGCGGCGACGATGTTCACCAGCTTTGGCGGGCGCACCACTACCCGCGTGATCTCCTGCCCGGCCAGCGCGCGGGTTACCCCCGGGGCGGTTACCGCCAGGTCGCGCAGCTGGGCCTCCGTGATGTCCGGCGAGACTTCCAGCCGGTCGCGGACCTTGCCGTTCACCTGAACCACGCAGGTGACCGTCTCCTGAACCAGGAGAGCCGGGTCCGCGGCCGGCCAGGACGTCCGGGCCACCGACGGGATGCCCGCGAAGCCGGCCGGGCCGCCCAGGGCCTCCCAGCTCTCCTCCGCCGTGTACGGGGCGAACAGCGACAGCATGACCGTCAGGGCCTCGGCGGCTTCCCGTACGGCGGGGTCGGCGGCGCCCGGGCCCGAGTCAATCGCCTTGCGGGTAGCGCTCACCAGCTCCATCAGCCGGGCCACGGCGACGTTCAGGTGGTAGTTCTCCACCTGCCGGGTCACCTCTTCGACGACCCGGTGGGTGACGCGCCGCAGGTCGCGGTCGCCGACCGCGAAGTCGCGGTTCGCCGGCCCGGCCGCGGCCACCTCGGTCGCGATGCGCCACACGCGCCCCAGGAACTTGACCATCGCGTCCGGGTTCACGTCCGCCCAGTCGATGTCATCCTGCGGCGGTGACGCGAAGACCATCGTCAGCCGGATCGCGTCGACGCCGTACAGGCCGACCTCGTCGCCCATGCTGACGCCGTTGCCCAGCGACTTGGACATCGCCTTGCCGCCGTTCACCACCTGGCCTTGATTCAGCAGCCGGGTGAACGGCTCGCCGAACGACAGCAGCCCCATGTCCTGCAGGACCTTGGTGAAGAACCGGGCGTACAGCAGGTGCAGGATGGCGTGCTCGACACCGCCCACGTACAGGTCGACGGGTGCCCAGCGCTCGACGTCCTCGCGCCGGAACGGCCCGCCGTCATAATGCGGCGAGCAGTACCGGAACTGGTACCACGACGAGTCGACGAAGGTGTCCATCGTGTCGGTGTCCCGCTTCGCGGGGCCGCCGCACTTCGGGCACTCCACGTTCACCCAGTCGGTGGCCGCCGCCAGCGGCGACACGCCCTTGGGGGACAGGTCGGCGCCGCGCAGGTCGGGCAGCTCGACCGGCAGCTGCTCCTCCGGGACCGGCACCTCCCCGCACGACGGGCAGTGAATGATCGGGATCGGCGTGCCCCAGAACCGCTGCCGCGACAGCAGCCAGTCACGCAGCCGGTAGTTCACCGCCGCCTTACCCAGGCCCTTACCGGACAGGATGCCGGTGATCCGGTCGATCGCTTCCCGCTTGGACAGTCCGTCCAGCGGCCCGGAATTCACCAGCACGCCGTCGCCCGGGGTCGCGACCCCCGTTGCCGCCGGGTCCGGCTGGTCCGTGGCGACGACGATCTGGACGGGCAGCCCGAACTTGCGCGCGAAGTCCAGGTCGCGCTGGTCGTGCGCGGGGACCGCCATGATCGCGCCGGTGCCGTAGTCCGGCAGCACGTAGTCCGCCGCCCACATCGGGATCCGCTCGCCGTTCACCGGGTTGATCGCGTACACGCCCAGGAAGACGCCGGTCTTCTCCCGGTCGGTCGACTGCCGCTCGATGTCGGTCAGCTTGCGCACCTTCGCCACGTACGCGTCGAACTCGGCCCGCTGACCGTCGGTGCACAGCTCGGCCGCCAGCGCCGAGTCCGCGGCCACCACCATGAACGTGGCGCCGAACAGCGTGTCGGGGCGGGTCGTGTACACGGTGACCGGCTCGGCCCGGCTCTCCACGACAAAGTCGACCTCGGCGCCCGTCGACCGGCCGATCCAGTTGCGCTGCATCGTCAGCACCCGGTCGGGCCACTTGCCCTCCAGCTCGGCGGCATCCGCCAGCAGCCGGTCGGCGTACTCGGTGATCTTGAAGTACCACTGGGTCAGCACCCGGCGGACGACCTCGGTGCCGCACCGCTCGCACCGGCCGTTGATGACCTGCTCGTTGGCCAGCACGGTCTGGTCCTTGGGGCACCAGTTGACGTAGCCGCCCTTGCGATAGGCCAGCCCGCGGTCATAGAAGCGCAGGAACAGCCACTGGTTCCAGCGGTAGTACTCGGGGTCGCAGGTCGCCAGCCGCCGCGACCAGTCGAACGACGTCGCGTACCGGCGGAAGGACGCCGCCTGGGTGGCGATGTTCTTGTACGTCCAGTCCGCGGGGTGGGTGTTGTTCCTGATCGCCGCGTTCTCCGCCGGCAGGCCGAAGGCGTCCCAGCCGATCGGGTGCAGCACGTTCTTCCCGCGCAGGAACCAGTACCTGGCCATCGCGTCGCCGATCGCGTACGCCTCGGCGTGCCCCATGTGCAGGTCACCCGAGGGGTACGGGAACATGTCGACCAGGTAGAACCGCTCGCGGGGGTCCTCGGGGTCATCGCTGGCCCGGAACGGGTCCATGTCCGCCCACCGGACCTGCCACTTGTCCTGGACGTCGCGCGGGTCGTACGCCTTCGCCTCGTCGGCTCTCTCGGCCGCAGTCATCGTGTCCTCACCCTAAAATCGGTCCGGTCTGAGAGGTCCCTGAACGGGAGTGCCCTGCTCCAACAAAAAAGGCCCCCCGCGCACGAGGAGCGGCCGCGCCGACGACAGCGTTACTGCCAGATGGTCGACGCGGCTAGCTAAGGAGCAGCCGGACAGGACGCATGCCTCTAGGTTACCGCATCGCTCGCGGCCGCGCCGCTGTGCGCGCCACCACGCCATGTACACGATCCGATAACGCTGGCGTGGCAGTCAGGCAACATTGGTAAGGCATGCTGGAGGCATGACCGAAACGACCGCACTCGCCCAGAAGCGCATCGCCCTGGTCGCTCATGACGATAGGAAAGGCGACCTCCTCGAGTGGGCCGACTATAACCGGGACATCCTCGCCGACCACGAGTTGTACGCGACCGGCACCACCGGCAGGCTGCTCAGCGAGACGCTCGGCCGGCCCGTCACCTGCTTCCAGAGCGGCCCGCTGGGCGGCGACCAGCAGATCGGCGCGCTCATCGCGTCGGGGCAACTCGACATGCTGGTCTTCTTCTGGGACCCGATGAGCCCGCAGCCGCACGATTCCGACGTCAAGGCCCTGGTGAGGATCGCGGTGGTGTGGAACATCCCGATCGCCTGCAACCGCACCAGCGCCGACTACCTCATCACCTCGCCGCTGCTCGGCCTGCCCGGGACGGCGCGCACGCCGCTGGCCGGAAGCTTCAGCTAAGCGACTCCCGACGAGTGCGAGGAGCGGGGGCGGGCAGACCGCCCGTCACCGCTCCCCCACTGGTCGGGGTCATGGGTTCGCCGGCTACGTGAAACACGAACCCGTTCGGACTCAATGATCTTGAATTTGAAGTCAGGCCGACGTCTTAGCGCGCTCGACGGCGGGTTCCCAGTTGGGCCGCAGCGGCATGCCCGATGACCCGTCCTTGTGCAGCTTGACGCCCAGGATCTGGTGCAACTGCACCACGTTCCGGTCGAAGCCCAGGATGCAGCCCGCCATGTAGAGCTTCCAGACGCGGGCCGTGCCCATGCCGACCTCGGCGACGGCCTCGTCCCAGTGCGCGTCCAGGTTGTCGCACCAGGCCATCAGGGTCTTCGAGTAGTGCTCGCGGAGGTTCTCCTCGTGTCTGATCTCGAAGCCGTTGTCGTTCATCACGCTCGCCAGCCAGCCCGGGCCCTCAAGCTCGCCGTCCGGGAATACGTAGCGGTTGATGAAGCCGTCCTTGTAGATGGACGGGCCGCTGTTGTCGGGGCGGGTGATGCAGTGGTTCAGCATCCGGCCGCCCTCCTTCAGCTTGCCGTTGAGGAACTTGAAGTAGCCGGGAACGTTGGCCTTGCCGATGTGCTCGGTGATGCCGATCGAGCTGATCGCGTCGAAGTCGGTCTCGGGCACGTCGCGGTAGTCCATATGCCGGACCTCGGCCAGGTCTTCGAGGCCCTCGCGCTTGATGGCCGCCTGCGCCCAGGCCGCCTGCTGCGCGGACAGGGTGACGCCGAGCGCCTTGACTCCGTAGTTCTTGGCCGCGTGCCGGACCATGCCGCCCCAGCCGCAGCCGACGTCGAGCAGGCGCATGCCCGGCTTGAGGTCGATCTTGCGGGCGACCAGGTCGTGCTTGTACTCCTGGGCCTCTTCCAGCGTGGCGTCCTCGGTGGGATAGCAGGCGCAGGTGTAGGCCATGCTCGGGCCGAGCACCCACTCGTAGAACGTGTTAGACACGTCGTAGTGGTGCGAGATCGAGTTCGCGTCGCGCTTCTTGGAGTGCATCGCGCCGATGGTGAACCGGCGGCGGTCGGGAATGACCTCCTGCGGCGGGGGGGCGATCCGGGGGAACAGCACCTTGGGGCCGCCAAGGTCCTGCAGCAGCTTGATCCGGTCGCCCACGCTTACGTTGGAGTCCTGGGCCTTGGACAGCCGGGAGAGGGCCACGAACATGTTGCCGTCCACGTCGAGATGACCGGAGACGTAGGCGCGGGCCAGGCCAAGCGCGCCCGGCGCCTGCGCCAGGTAGGAGACGGCAATCGGCGACCTGACGGTGATCTTGATCGGGGAACCCGGGCTACCCGCCGTCGACCCGTCGTATGCCTGGAATTCCACCGGAGCGTCCGGGCCCACGATCGCCTCGAACACCTGCGCCAGTGCCATGTACTTTCCTTCCGTTTACTGATCCCGTCGCCGCTGTCAGTGCGCTAGCGGCGGCGTACGGCCTTGTCGTAAAGGTTGAGCAGACGACCGCCGCCGTCGTACTCCGCCTTGAGCTTGTCGTAGGCCGCGCCGTTGTAGCGGCTGCGGAACTCTTCCTCGGAGTAGAAGGCCGTGGAGTACAGCGACTTGTGCCCGCCAAGCACGCTGACCTCTTCTTCCACCATCCGGTTGTAATAGCCGTCTCCCTTGCCCGCGGGCAACGGCGCCGTGCCCCAGAAGCCGAAGTTGACGTAGAGGTCCCCGGGGTGCATCGGGTAGAGAGACCACGAGTCGGTGCCGCGCAGCCGGACGGGGCACATCCAGACCGGGCTCATCTTCACCTTCTCCGCGAAGAACGCGAGGAACTCATGCCCGCGCTCGACGGGGATCTCCACGTCCTGGGTGACGAATTCCCGCTGCGACACGCGCCGCTTGGCGTACATCGCCGCGGTCAGTCCGTACTGCTGGTCGAACGCGACAAGCTTGCGGTAGACGTCCGAGCGCCGGTACCGGCGCGGCCACAGGCGGCGGATCATCTTGTTCTTCAGGCCGAACGCGCCCGCGCACCAGAACCAGTCCGTGTCCCAGCGCCAGATGTAGTCCTTCACCGTGAGGAAGTCCTCGCGGTTCTTCTGCAGCGACTGGTAGTAGATCTCCCGGCCGGTGTAGTCGCTCACCCAGGGGGCCTTATCGCTGAACGCGCCGACGGAGAGGTAAAGCTCGGTGTTGCTGAACGCCACCCCGTCGAGGAAGTCGGCCTTATGCCCCCCGTACCGCCCGTCGCGCGCGATCTCGACGATCGCGTCCATGCAGCTCTTCGGGTCGGTAAAGGTGAAGTGCCGCACGTGCACGTACGGCTTGACCGGCATGAGCTCGATGGTCAGGGCGAGCGAATAGCCGAGGGTGCCGTAGGAGTTCGGGAAGCCGTGGTAAAGGTCGCTGTGCTCGTTGTCCTTGGTCGCGACGACGACGCGGCCGTCGCCGGTGAGGAGCTGCATCTCGATCACCGACTCGTGCGGCAGGCCGTGCCAGACCGAGGTCGCCTCGATGCCGAGGCCGGTGACCGCGCCGCCGAGCGTGATGGTCTTGAGCTCGGGCACCACCAGCGGCATCAGGCCGTGCGGCAGCGTGGCCGCGCACAGGTCCTCGTAGGTGGTCATGCCGCCGACGACCGCGGTCCGCGCGGCGGGATCGACGTGGATCACCCGGGCGAAGGCCGACACGTCGAGGCTGACGCGCTCGGTGGCCGACGCGGCGTCGCGGAACCGGAACAGGTTAGACGTCGGCTTCGCGAGTCGGACCGGGACGCCCTCCGGGACCGCGGCATAAGCGTCGCGCAGCCGCGTCACGGCCGCCTCATGGGCCGCCCGCTTCAGCCGGCGGCAGGCCTGAGATGCCGGTCACGTGCTCCTCCTCAACTCTGCGTGGGCCCCGCCCCGGCCCGGTCCCCTGCCCACATCCCTGTCAAGGATGCGCACAGGTGCCCAAACGGGGCAAGTTCCGCGCCCCGCTGGGCAGGCGGCTCAGGCAGTGTATCGGGTCGCGGTAAGTCACTTTCGTCCACCTCACCTGCGCGGACTACCGCTTCCTCCGCGTCCTCGGCCGCTTCCGCGGCGTCGTAGGCGGCCGCGACCTCTTCCGGGGTCATCGGCAGGCGTGCCATGGACGGCGGCGCGCCCGCGTCCAGCGCCTCACGCAACAGCAGCGCCATCGAGTACCTGGCGTTGTCAGCCAGGGCCCGGTCAAGCGCCACGTTGGCCAGCGCCCCGTCACCCGCCTGCCAGGCACAAAAGGCCAACAGGGAAGCCGGTGCCGCGACGTACCCCGGTCGAGCCAGCCGGGTCAGGTCGGCCCACAGCCGCAGGTGCGCGCCCCGCTGCCCGGAGTCCATCCGCGCCCAGGCGTCGTCGCGGACTCGCACCTGGCGGAGCGCGACGGTGAGCAGGGCGGCGTGCTCGGCGGGAACCAGCCCGCCCGCGCGATACCGCCAGATGGCATCGAGGACCGCCTCCTGCCCGACCGCGGCCATGAGCCTGGGCCCGGCGACGTGCATGCCCGCGCGGTCGAGCCGGGCGGCGCACTTGGCGACCTGGGCCACGTACCGCCTCGTAGCGCGCCGCATCGCCGCGCCCTCCTGGCCCCCGGCCGCGGCGACGGTAGCCGCGAGCGCGTCCCGGTCGGCGAGCACCCGGCCCCCGGCGTCGCGCAGGGCGCGGGCCGCCGGATGGTTCGCGATGTCGAACGGCGTGCCTTCCGGCGGGCAGCACTCGGGATCGCGGCAAATGAAGGACCAGTAACGCCCGTTGTCCGCCCGCAGCAGTTCCGTCATCGCGATGCCGGCCGCGGCGGCACGCTCGCGCAGCGCGGCGGCAACCGGGGAGACCGCGGCGTCGGCGCCGTAGCCCGCCGCGACCGCGGTCGTCACGCCCTGCCCGGCCAGCAGGCTGACCGCGTGGTCGGCGAGGGCGGCGGCCAGCCGCGGATGACGCGGGTCGGGCACGTTGTAGCGGAGCGTGATCCGCACGAGGGCGGTGCCCGGCTCGGTGCCGATCACCACGATGCTGTGCCCGGGATCGAACCCGAGCAGGACCGGGATGACCGCGAGCAGGGACGTCGGCGAGCCAATCCGCACCCGGCGCGGCGGGATGCGCGCGTCGAGCGTCCCGCCCGGTACTGGCCCTGGCCGGCGCGCCTGATGCCGCGGCCGGGCGTGGGTGGTTGTGCTGTTGGGTGTCATGCACCCAGGGTGCTTGGGAAGCCGGGGAGGGAACAGCGGCGTTGCGCGGCTGTGGATAACCTGCTCGAAATCCACCGATGCGGGATGCGGCGCTTGACGGAGCGGGAGCTTGCGGGTAGCTTGCCGGCGCTCAGAGCGCGACGCCGAGAAGGGCGTCTACGGTGTCGCGGATGAGCGCGGCATCCCCGGGTCCCGCGACGCCTGGGCGGGCCAGGACAGCATCCGCCCACGCGTCGACCGCGGCGACCGAACCGGGGGCGTCCAGGTCATCCGCGAGCCGCTCGCGAACCGTCGCGAGTACCTCGTTCGCCGTGGGTACCAGCGGCGGCGGTGCCTGGCTGGGCGCGAGGTCGCCGGCCGATTCCGCGCGCGCCACGGCCGCCCGCCAGCGGTCGAGGCGTCCCTGTGCCTCCGCGAGCACGGCGTCGGTCCACTCCCAGTCGCTGCGGTAGTGGTGGGCGACCAGGGCCAGCCGGATCGCCACCGGGTCTACGCCGGCCGCGCGCAGCCGCGAGATGAAGACCAGGTTGCCGAGTGACTTAGACATCTTCGCGCCCTGGTAGGCGACCATCCCGGAATGCGCGTAGACCCGGGCGAAGGCGTGCTCCTCGTCCGCTGAGGCGCACGCCACGCGCGCGTGCGACGCGCTCATCTCGTGATGGGGGAACACCAGGTCGCTGCCGCCGGCCTGCACGTCGAAGGATGGCCCGAGGTACTCGGTGGCGATCGCCGCGCACTCCACGTGCCAGCCCGGCCGGCCAGGGCCGAAGTGCGAGTCCCAAGCGGGCTCGCCCGCTCGCTCGGCCCGCCAGACGAGCGGGTCGAGCGGGTCCTTCTTCCCTGGCCGGTGCGGGTCCCCGCCGCGCTCGGCGGACAGTCCGGTCATCTCCGCGACGGAATACCCGGAGGCGGTGCCCGGCCCGGCCAGGGCGCCGAACTTCTCGTCGGCGGCCCGCGCGAAGTAGGTGTCACCGTCGAGGTCGTACAGGGCGCCGCGAGCGGCGAGCCGCTCGGCGAACGTGTCGATGAGCGGGATCGCCTCCACCGCGCCGATGAAGTAGGTCGGCGGCAGGTTGCGCAGCGCTTCCATGTCGCCGCGGTACCGCTCGGTCTCGCGCAGCGCGAGCTCCCGCCAGTCCTCGCCGTCACGCTCGGCCCGCTCGAGTAGCGGGTCGTCCACGTCGGTCACGTTCTGCGCGTAGACGACCTCGTGCCCGGCGTCTAGCCAAGCGCGAACCAGCAGGTCCCAGGCCGTGAAGGTGGCCGCGTGGCCCATGTGCGTGGCGTCGTAGGGGGTGATGCCACAGGCATACAGGGTCGCCCGGTGCCCGCTGGCCGCGACGGTGAGCTTCCCGGTCGCCGTGTCCCGCAGCCTTACTTCTTCTCCCCTGCCCGGCAGGTCTGGGACCCTAGCCGCACGCCATGCATCCATAGTTGCCAGGTTACAGGTCAGTTGTCCGACGATCAGCTGTCGACCTCGGGATCCTGACTATTCCGATCGGAGACCAAGTTTATTTCGGCGCAGACGGGCGCCGTACGCCTGGTGCCCGCCTGCGTGCCATGAAATATCGGGGAATGCCGGGCAGAGCTCTGGCGGCCGGCCTGCTAGTCGAAGTTGTTCTTGCGGCCCTCGCGGACGTAGTCGACCGTGCCGCGGATGTGGCCCTCGCCGTGTACGGCCTTCTTCTTCGCGATGTGGCCGAACATCTGGATGCCGAAGCCGCCGTCCAGGTCGTTGACGATCCGCTGCTTCCAGGGACGCCTGACGATCTGGGTGGTAAGCCGCCGCACGGTCCGCGGCTGGGTCATGATGTGGTCCGCGATCGCGTAGGCCCGCGCGATCAGCGCATCCCGCGGCACGACCTCGTTGACCATGCCCCACTCGAGCGCCCGCTCGGCGGTGATGGCCTCGCCGGTGAGCAGCGCGTACGCGGCGCGCTTGACGCCGAGCAATTCCTGGAAGCAGTTGTGGATGCCGTCCGCCGGCACCGAGCCGATGTCGTAGTGCAGGTCGAAGATCGTCGCGCCCTCCGCCGCGAGCGAGATGTCGCACATCAGCACGATCTCGGTGTGGAACCCCGGGCCGTTCAGCAGCCCGATCGTGGGGATCTCCAGGTCGTTGACCAGCGCGGAGACGTTGATCCGGCCGTCCTTGTACGCGTACTCGTACGCCCAGTAGTCCATGTCGGCCTCTTCGAGCGCGAACCCCTCGGGGTCCGAGCCCATCATGAACTCGTCGCCCGAGCCGGTGAGGATGAGGATCTCGTTCTCCGGGTCCGCGCCGACGGTCTTGAGCATTTGGCCGAGCGCGCGGTGGTTTTCGACCGAGAGCTGGATCGGCCCGCCGACCGTGTGCGCCTCGACGAGCAGCACGCCGTCGTCGCGGCGGGTGAACTTGAAGAAGTCCTTGAACCGCTCGCTGTACTCCGCGAGCTTCGGTGTGGGGACGAACTTCTGTAGCGACATCGGCGTTCCTCCGGCGCGGTGTGCCTGGTGACCGCAATGCGATCGATTGCAACAGGACACTAACCCTGGCCGCGCGGGTTATCTAGGGCAGGGCCCGGGCCACCGTTCTGCCCTTGCGGGCCGCAAGGCCATTGACGTTGCTGGCCTTGCGGGCCGCAAGGCCACAAAACGATCCGGCCTTGCGGCACGCAAGGCCAGTAAATTCCGCCCTTCTGACACACAGGCACACATCTAGCGTCCGTGGGGCACCCATGGACACTCCATTCCGGTCGTGGGTGCCGCATGGCTAGAAAATGCCGCAGCGGGGCGGCTGGACAGACTGGCCGGTGGGGCGGGGCAGGTCTGCCGGTGGGGCGGGGCAGGTCTACAGAGTCGAGTGGGGCCAGTAGGGCGGAGCAGCTTGGAGGGCGGGGTGCTGGCCGGTGGGGCGGGGCGGGGCAAGCCGGCGGGGTCAGGCCATCGAAGCTGACCGCGGAGGGCGGGGCGGGACGGGGGTGCTGATTACGGCAGGACGGGCTGGTGGGGCTGAATGGGATGAGGTGGGCGGGGGGTTAACGGGTTCCGAGAGCAGGGCGGGGGGATGGGAGACAGCTGCGGTCGTTCCGCCGAAAGCTTTCGGTGGTTATCCCTTACGTCGGGACTAGTGACGGTCGCGGCGAAGCTTTGTTACGGTCACCGTTGTGAAGCTGGTCGCGGGTATCGATTCATCTACGCAGTCAACCAAGGTGCTCCTCGTGCGGGCCGACGACGGGACGGTGGTCGGGCAGGCCTCCGCGCCGCATCCCGACGGGACCGAGTGCCCCCCGGAGCGCTGGTGGGAGGCGCTGACGGCGGCCGGGCGGGGCCTGCTCGAGCAGGCCGAAGCGGTCGGAGTCGCGGCGCAGCAGCACGGCATGGTCACCGTCGACGAGGCCGGGGCGGTCGTCCGGCCGGCGATGCTGTGGAACGACGTGAAGTCGGCGCCGCAGGCCGCCGAGCTGGTCGAGGAGTTTGGCGGGCCGTCGGAGTGGGCGGCGCGGACCGGGTCCGTGCCGACGATGTCGTTCACCGTCACCAAGCTGCGCTGGCTGGCCGAGCGCGAGCCGGAGCACGCCGCCCGGGTCCGCGCGGTCATGCTGCCGCACGACTGGCTGACGTGGCGGCTGGCCGGGGGCGGGCCCGCCGGCGCGGGCGACCCGGCGATCGAGCCGGTGACCGACCGCGGTGACGCGTCGGGTACCGGGTACTTCTCCCCCGCCGACAGCCGCTGGCTGCCCGACTACGCCGAGCGGGCGCTCGGGCACCCGGTCGCGCTCCCCCGGGTCGCCGCGCCGGCCGAGGTCGTGGGCCGGACTTCCTGGGGCGCGGCGATCTCCGCGGGCACCGGCGACAACATGGGCGCGGCGCTCGGCATGAGCCTGGCCGAGGGCGACGTCGCCGTGTCCATCGGCACCTCGGGCACCGCCTACGCGGTGACCTCGGCGATGACCGCGGACCCGAGCGGGCTCGTGTGCGGGTTCGCCGACGCGACCGGCCGGTTCCTCCCGCTGGCCTGCACGCTCAACGCGGCCCGGGTCCTTGACGTCACCGCGCGGATGCTCGGGGTGGACGCGGCGGGGCTGTCCGACCTGGCGCTGAAGGCGTCGCCCGGGGCGGACGGCCTGGTGCTGCTCCCCTACCTGGACGGCGAGCGGACGCCGAACCGGCCCGCCGCGAACGGGGTGCTGCGCGGGCTCACCACGTCCAACGCCACGCCCGAGAACCTGGCGCGGGCCGTGGTCGAGGCGGTCTTGTGCTCGCTCGCGGACGCCATCGACTGCCTGCGGCCGTGCGGCATCAGTCCCCGTCGGGTCGTGCTCACCGGCGGGGCGGCCAAGTCGGAGGCGGTGCGGGCGATCGCCCCGGCGGTGTTCGGCCTGCCCGTGGTCGTACCCGAGGCGGCCGAGTACGTGGCCCTCGGCGCCGCCCGGCAGGCCGCCTGGGCGCTGTCCGGAGCGGCCGAGCCCCCGTCCTGGCCGGCCAAGCCGTCGGTGACCTTCGCGGCCGCGGCCGCCCCGGGGGTGCGCGAGCAGTACGGCGCCCTGCGCGACGACGCGGCGGCGTGGCAGGTCAGCTGACTTCCCGGCGGCGACCCGGCCGCTAGACGCGCCCAGCGGCGACGCGGCCAGCGGCCGGGGTACTACGCCGGGGCCGGCTGGGTGTTCGGGACGCGGGCGAAGACCGCGGCGGCCACCACGGCCAGCAAGCCGGCGAAGACGAACACGCTGCGGTAGCCGCCGGCCCCCGCCACCACCAGGCCGGCGATGGGCGCGCCGATGACCTGGGGCAACGCGGACGCGATGTTGATGATGCCGAGGTCGCGGCCCGCGTTCGCCCGGCTGGGCAGCACCACCATGGACAGCGCCTGGCTGACCGACTGGAAGGCGCCGTAGCCGGCCCCGAGGGCGAACGCGCACACGACCACCACGGCCCACAGGGCGAACCCGGCCAGCACGAAGCCGGTCGCCGCCAGCACCACCGAAGCGAGCACCGCGTACCGCCGGTAGCCGCCCGAGCGGTCGGCGACGCGCCCGACGGCGACGGTCGCGACGATGACCGCCATCGTCGCGATCAGCACGAGGATCAGCTGTCCCTGGCCAGGATCGCGGTAGTGCACGACGTCCTGGAGGTAGTAGTAGAGGTAGAGCAGCGCAACGGTTTCCGCCAGCGTGACGAGGAACTTGCCGAGCCAGACCAGGCCGAACCCCGGCCCCACCGACAGCAGCGCGCGGATTCCCGGCGGGCTGGCCGCGGCGCCGGCTTCCGGCGCCCGGCCGGCGTCTCGGGGCGCGGCGCCGCGGTCGGGCGCCTCGCTGGCGCCGGCCGGCGCGGTACCGGGCGCCGCGAGGCTGACCCTGGGCAGCCGGTACAGCACCACCACCAGGGGAATCAGGCAGACGACGTAGCCGACGGAGATCGCGGTCATCCCGGCCGTGACCGAGCGGAACACCTCGACGACCGCGGCGAGGCCCAGGATCAGCCCGACGGCCTGGGCCACCGAGATCAGCCCCCAGACGAGCCCCCAGGACCGCCGGTCCACGTGGTCCACCACGATCGCGGACATCGGCGAGTACGCGATGTTGATCGTGGCCTGGCAGAGCGTCCACCAGATCGCTATCCCGACGACGGAGTGCTGGTAGCCGAGGACAACGTGGGCCACTCCCCCGGTGACGAGGCCGATGATCATCGTGACCACCCGGTTGTCCGCGCCGAGCCAGCGGTCCGAGTAGTGGCCCGCCAGCGGGTTGACGATGAGCGCCGCGAACGCGCCGAGCCCGGTCACCAGGCCGAGCCCGAGCGCCTTGCCCGCCGACCCCTCGGCGGTCTCGATCATCCGCGGGAGGATGTTCTGGATGGGCGCGATGAGCGCCACGTTCGTGCCGAGGTTCGCGAGCATCAGCGTGGCGACGAACGGACGGTTCAGCCGGGGCGCGGCCTGCGCGGCCGGCGGCGCGGCGTGCTCCAGCGCGGACACCTGTCCCTCGGTGATCTGTCAGGTAGTGAGGGCAGCACGCTATCACCGGAAACCGGTGCCGGCCGGACGCGGGCCGCACCCGCGTCCGGCGGTATCCCCCGGGGACGACCCCCGGACCCCCGGCTGTCCGCCCGCGCGGACCTGATCGCAAAACCCGCGATCGTATCAGGCCCGCACAGGCGGACGACAGCGACGGGTTTCGACCCGAGGAACTGGTTACCGCACGCCGTAGAGGTGCTCGAGGGCGAGCTGGTCCAGGTGCTCGTAGGCCATGCCCCGGGCGGCGAGCGCGTCGATGTCGGCGGTCGCGTCCCGCACGTCGCGCCAGGTCTCGCCCGCCGTCAGGGTCGGCTCGGCGAGCTCGGCGACGCGGGCGGCGGCCAGCGCCGCCTGGACGTCGGGGTCGGCCCGGAACGCCTTCGCCTTCTCCCGCAGGATCAGGTAGTTGCGCATGCAGGCGGCGGCCGAGGACCACACGCCCTCGTCGTCCTCGGTGCGCGGCGGCTTGTAGTCGAAGTGCACCGGGCCGTCGTAGCCGCCCGCGAGCAGCGTGTCCACCACCCAGAACGCGCCCCGCGCGTTGCCCGCGCCGAACCGCAGGTCCTGGTCGTAGCGCGGGCCGTTCTGGCCGTTGAGGTCGATGTGGAACAGCTTGCCGTGCCACATCGCCTGGGCGATCCCGTGCGCATAGTTGAGCCCGGCCATCTCCTCGTGACCGATCTCCGGGTTGATGCCCACCAGCTCCGGGTGGGCGAGCTCGCCGATGAACGCGATCGCGTGCCCGAGCGTGGGCAGCAGGATGTCGCCGCGCGGCTCGTTCGGCTTCGGCTCGATCGCGAACCTGATGTCGTACCCCTGGTCGATGACGTACTGCGACAGCAGGTCAAGCCCCTCCGCGTAGCGGGCGAGCGCGGACCTGATGTCCTTGGCCGCGCCGGACTCCGCGCCTTCGCGGCCGCCCCAGAAGACGTAGATCTTCGCGCCCAGCTCGGCGGCCAGGTCCAGGTTGCGCATCACCTTCGCGAGCGCGAACCGGCGGACCGCGCGCTCGTTCGCGGTGAACGCGCCGTCCTTGAAGATCGGGTGCCCGAACAGGTTCGTGGTGGCCGTGGTCACCACCAGCCCGGTCTCGTCCAGCGCCTTGCGGAACGCGCCGATCTTCTCGTCCCGCTCCCCG
This sequence comes from uncultured Actinomycetota bacterium, assembly GCA_963767685.1. Classification (GTDB taxonomy): domain Bacteria; phylum Actinomycetota; class Actinomycetes; order Streptosporangiales; family Streptosporangiaceae; genus Trebonia. The sequence continues at coordinate 798,737 of CAVYEZ010000018.1, read as the reverse complement.
TTCGTGTCGTCGAAGCCGAACACGTCGTTGTCGTGGAAGTTCACCCCGTAGGCACCGAGCTCCGCGAGCTTGCGGACCGCCCGGTCGGCCGGCATCGGCGGCCGGACCGCGGTGCCGAACACGTCGACTCCCTGCCAGCCAACCGTCCATATCCCGAACGAGAACTTGTCTTCGCGAGTCGGGACGTACGCGTCTGAAGTCATGGTCTCCCTCTACCTCCGATAGCTCCGACCGTAACGAATGTGCCACCGCTGTGGCCAGGGCGGCGCGGGTGGCACTTCCCTACGGGGCTCATTACCCCTTGACCGCGCCGGACGCGCCCGCCACCAGATAGCGTTCCGCCCACACGAACACGGCGAGTGCGGGCACCGCGGCCAGCGCGGTGAACGCCAGGATGACGGCCGTGTCCGACGAGTACGTCGACTGGTACGTGTAGACGCCGAGCGGCAGGGTGAAGTGCGACTGCGTGCTGAAGACCAGCAGCGGGAGCAGGAACTGATTCCAGCTCGTGACGAACGCCAGTAGCGCCACCGTGACCAGGGCGGGCCTGCACATCGGGAGCAGTATCTGCGCGAAGAACCGCAGCCTGCTGGCGCCGTCCACCAGGGCGGCGTCCTCGATGTCGCCGGGAATGGCGCGCATGAACGGGCGCAGGATGAGCATCGTGATCGGCAGCGAGAACGCCGCCTCGGGCAGCGCCACGCCGAACTGGTTGTCCAGCAGGCCGAGAAGCTGTAGTTGCAAGAACAGCGGTAGCGCGGCTATCTGGAGGGGGAACAGCAGGCCGGAAACGAACAGCGTGTAGAAGACCTCCCGCCCGCGGAAGACATACCGGGACAGTGCGAACGCCGCCATCGCGCCGAGTCCTACTGCCAGCACGGTCGCGGCCCCGGCGATCAGCGCGCTGTTCCCGAGGAACTCCCAGAACGACGCGCTGCTGAGGATGGTGCTGTAGTTCGTCCAGACCCACGGGTTCGGCAGTGCGGTTGCGCTGTTGGCGATCTGGGCGGTGCTGCGGGCACCGTCCAGGAACACGTACAGCAGCGGCACCACCGTGACTCCCAGGATCACGATGGACACCATGTAGGTGGCCGGCAGGACCGTCCAGCTGCTTGACCGCCGCCGCAAGCCGCGTGCCCCGGCAGGCGGGGCCGCCGCCGTGATGGCCGTCATCATGCCACCGCCCTGGTCAGGGCGCCGGCGGTGTCCCGGCGCAGCGCGTATCGCTGGTAGATGAGGGAGAACGCGAAGCAGAAGACGAACATAATGATCGCAATCGCCGTGCCATAGCTGAACGCCTCGTTCTGAAACCCTGTGCGGTACATGTACGTCGCCATCGAATCCGACGCGCCCGCCGGGCCGCCCTGGGTCAAGAGCCAAATGACGTCGAAGACCTGCAGTGAGCCGATGACCGTGATGAAGCCCCAGATCCGGATCGTCGGCCCGAGCAGCGGCAGCGTGACCCGCCAGGTCACCTGCCAGGGAGTTGCCCCGTCGATGGCCGCGGCCTCCCTCAGCTCGACCGGGATGCCCTGCAGCCCAGCAAGCAGCAAGATGATGCCGAAACCGAGGTACTGCCAGGTGAGCACGGCGAAGTTGGTGTACAGGACGACGTGGACGTTGGCGAGCCACAGTTGGACGAGCCCGCCAAGCCCGACCGACTTCATCACCTGATCGACGAAGCCGCCGGGCTGCAGGATCAGCGACCACATGACGGCCGTGACGGCCGGCGGCAGCACGTACGGGGCGAAGACCACCAGCCGCATGAGCGCGCGGCCACGGAACTTTCTGTTCAGCAGCAGCGCGATGCCCAGGCTCAGCGGCCCCTGGACCACGAGGGCCAGTCCGGTAAGGATCAGGGTGTGCTCGATGGCTTGGATGAACGCCGGGTCGTTGAACGCGATCTTGTAGTTGTGCAGGCCAGTGAAATTGGTGAGCGGGCCGAGCCCGTTCCAGTTGTAGAGGCTGTAGTACGCGCCGACCACGATCGGCGCGATCACGAAGCCAAGGAACAGCACCAGCCCGGGGCCGAGCAGGATCGTCAGCTCCGCGCCCTTGCGTAGTTTCCGGCGACGCCGGTCTCGCGCGCCGCGCCGGATGGCGTCCGGCCCGGGCGCAGCGGCATCCGCCGCCGCGCCCGGGCCGGTCAGCCCAGCGTCAGCTGCCGTGCTTCGGGTCATGTCACGCGGGCCCGGCGACCGACGAGGTTATGCCCGTCCCGGTGTTCGGGCTGGAGAACCACTTCGCCACCGCGTTGTCCAGGTTCTGGCCAGGCGTGGTAGGCAGCGCGGTGTCGAAGTACACGGCGATGTACGGGGCGGCGGAGTTCGCCGCCGACGCGATCTTCTCGGCGGGCACGGTGAGGTCGCCGGCGGCCGCCGGGTTAGCAGGCAGGCCCGCGCCGGCGCCGATGATCTGCTTCTGCGCCGCCGGGCTGGTCAGGAACTGCAGGAAGGTCGCGCAGGCCGGCTCGGCCGCGCCGGTGGTGCAGGAGTAGCCGTCACCCCCGCCGAGCACGGCCTTCGGGTCCCCGGCACCGCCAGGGACGGCCGGGAAGGGGAACCAGCCGAGCTCATTGGTGAAGTTCTTGTTAGAGGTGAGGCCCGCACCGGCGGCGGGGTCCCAGTCGCCTTGCAGTTCCATCGCGGCCTTGCCGTTGGCGAGAAGCCCCACCGAGCTGTTCGGGACAGACTGAGCAGGGACGCCCTGGAAGCCCGTCTCGAACGGGTTGGTCTTGACGAACGCGTCGAGGTCAGCGGTTGCCTTGGTGAAGCATGGCGCGCTCAGGTTGACGCTTGACATGGCCTGGGTGACGGCGGCCTGCGAGCACTCGCGGATGGCGAAGTACTCCCACCAGAAGGCATCCGGCCAGCCGTCCTTGGACCCGACGGTGATCGGCGTGATGCCGTGGGCCCGCAGCGCGGTGTCGTCGGACTCAAGCTCGGGCATGGTCGTCGGGGGGGATTTGATGCCCGCCTGCGCGAACAGGGTCTTGCTGTACCAGAAGCCGACCACGTGCAGGTCGTACGGAACGCCGTACCACTTCCCGTTGGTCTGCCACGCGGTCGCCGGGTTGCCGAGCGAGGAGATCCAAGGGGATACGTCGCTGGAGATGTCGGCCACCTTCCCCGACTGGACCTGGGTTGCCTGTCCCCCGCTGCCCCACTGCTGGTAGATGTCCGGCGGGGAGTTGCCGCGCAGCGCAGGCGTGATCTTGGTCTTGAACAGCTCGTTCTGCATCGGGACGTTTTGGATGGTGATGTTCGGGTGCGTGGCCTCGAACTGCTTGATGATGTTATTGAACACGCCGAGCAGGGGCTGCGTGTTCGCGTTGTTCCACCAGGTCAGGGTTACTTTGGAAGCGGTAGAAGCGGTGCTTGAGCCGCCGCTTGTATTCGAGGATGGGCTGCTAGAACTGCCGCTGCTGCACGCGGCGGCCCCCGTTGCCGTCGCCACTGCGAGCGCGGCGACGGCAAGTGCCCGGCTGCTACGCATAGTTGTCTCCTGAAGGGTTGGGCGCAAGGCACCTTCGAAAGTTTTCGAATACTTTCGACGTGCCGCCATCGTAAGTTGAGTGCACAGGGGGGTCAACCCCTCGTTTCCACGTCGTTACGAACGTTTTCATGTTCCCTTGATTGCCGTACGATGCAGCAAGAACGTCGCCGTTCCGCAATCCTCCACAAGTTCGATAATTTCGAGATTCAAATCGAAAGGTGACGCCGTGCGCAAGACGACCCTCGCCGCGATCGCCGCGGAGGCTGGCGTGTCGCTGCCCACCGTGTCCAAGGTGGTGAACGGCAGGCCCGACGTGTCGCCGTCGACCCGCGCCCGAGTTGAGCAGCTACTCGTCCAGCACCAGTACCCGCGCAACGGGCAGCGCGCCCAGCGGCGCTCCGGGCTGATTGACCTGGTGTTCAATGGCCTGGACAGCCCGTGGGCGGTAGAGATCCTACGCGGCGTCGAAGAGTGGGGCGATCAGCATTCCACCGCGATCGCGGTGTCCTCCGTGCGACACGGCGACGCGCGCCCGGCAAGCTGGACCTCGGCGATCGCCAGCCACCACTCCGACGGGGTGATCCTGGTCACCAGCACGCTGACCGGCGCGCAGGTCGACCAACTGCGCGGTGGCGGCATCCCGCTCGTCGTCATCGACCCGGCCAACACCCCGCCACCGGATATCCCGTCGGTCGGCGCGACGAACTGGGCCGGCGGCCTGGCCGCCACGGAGTACCTGCTGTCCCTCGGCCACCAGCGGATTGGCGCCATTACCGGGCCCGCCGACATGCTCTGCAGCCTGGCGAGGCTCGACGGCTACCGGACCGCCCTTGACCGGGCCGGCGTGCCGGCCGACCCGTCCCTGATCGGTTACGGCGACTTCCACCATGAGGGCGGGTTCGCCCGCGCCGTCGAGTTGCTCGACCGCCCCGACCCGCCAACGGCGATCTTCGCGGGCAGCGACCAGCAGGCGTTCGGCGTCTACGAGGCGGCCCGCCAGCGGAGCCTGCTCATCCCCGACGACCTGTCCGTCGTCGGCTTCGACGAGCTGCCCGTCAGCCGCTGGGCCTCTCCACCGCTGACCACCGTGCGCCAGCCCCTCGCGGAGATGGGCAGCGCCGCCGCCCAGATGCTCGGCGAACTGATGGACGGCGGCCGGCTGCGCAGCAACCGGGTCGAGCTGTCCACCGAGCTACACGTCCGTGAATCGACCAGTTGTCCCAAAAGGACGAGGCCCAAAGGAGCCAAGTAAGTGACGCAGACAGACATCGAGTCCTGGCGGGACCCGACGCGGCCAGCGGAGGAGCGAGTCGCCGACTTGCTTAGCCGCATGACACTCGAGGAGAAGATCGCACAGCTAGGCAGCGTGTGGATGGGCGCCTCGGGCGACGGCGACGGGGTCGCGCCGATGCAGGACCAGTTCTTCACCCACGACCAGCCGCCGTTTGAGGAGCTGATCAAGAACGGGCTCGGCCAGCTCACCCGGGTGTTCGGCACTCGCCCGGTCACTGCCGCGGCCGGGATGAGCGCACTCGCCTCGCTGCAGGCCAGGGTCGCGGAGGCCAACAGGCTCGGCATCCCCGCGGTGGCGCACGAGGAGTGCCTGACCGGCTTCACCGCGTGGGGCGCGACGATCTTCCCCACCCCCCTCGCCTGGGGCGCCTCGTTCGACCCGGCGCTCGTCGGCGAGATGTCCTCGGCCTTCGGCGGGACGATGCACGCGGTCGGCGTCCACCAGGGTCTCGCCCCGGTGCTTGACGTAACCCGCGACTACCGCTGGGGCCGCACCGAGGAAACCATCGGCGAGGACCCTTACCTGGTCGGCTCCATCGGCACCGCGTACGTGCGCGGGCTGCAGCGGGCCGGGGTCCAGGCCACGCTCAAGCACTTCGCCGCCTACACCGCCTCCCGGGCCGGCCGGAACCACGCCCCGGTGTCCATGGGGCCGCGCGAGCTCGCCGACGTCATCCTCGCTCCGTTCGAGATGGCCATCAGTCTCGGCGGCGCGCGCTCGGTGATGGCGAGCTACGTCGACATCGACGGTGTGCCGGCCAGCGCGGATCCCCGCCTGCTGACCACCCTGCTCCGCGAGGAGTACGGCTTCGACGGGGTGGTCGTCTCCGACTATTACGCGGTCTCTTTCCTGGAATTGCAGCATGCGGTCGCCGCTGGCCAGGGCGAGGCGGCGGCGCTCGCGCTCGCCGCCGGGCTCGACGTCGAGTTGCCTGGCACCCGCTGCTTCGGCGAGCCGCTGCTCGACCTGGCCGCGACCGGCGCCGTGCCCGCAGAGGTCATCGACCGCGCGACGGCCAGGGTACTCAGGCAGAAGCTCGACCTCGGCCTGCTCGACCCCGACTGGTCGCCGCAGGCCGACCAGGCGGCGGACGTGCCGGACCTGGACCCGCCCGCGCAGCGGGACATCGCCAGGCGGCTCGCGCAGGAGTCCGTGATCCTGCTGGCGAACGACCCCAGCGACTCAGGCAGCCGGACGCTGCCGCTGGCGGCGAACGCCAGGGTCGCCGTCGTCGGGCCGCTCGCGGACGAGCGGCTCGCGTTCTTCGGCGGCTACTCGATGCCCAGGCACCTCGGCCACATGCGGCGGTTCGACGGCTCGGCCGGCGGGGCCGGCGTCGAGGTCGCCACCGTGCTCGACGCGCTGCGCGGCGAGGGCGTCACCGTGACCGGGCACGCGCGCGGCTGCGACGTCCGCACGCTCGATGAGTCCGGGTTCGCCGAGGCAGTCAGCCGAACCCGTTCTGCTGACGTGATCGTGGCGGTCGTGGGAGACGAGGCCGGCCTGTGGGGACACGGGACCAGCGGCGAGGGATGCGATGTTTCCGAGCTGACACTACCCGGTGTGCAGGAGCGGTTGCTGGACGTGCTCGCGGAGACCGGCATTCCGGTGGTCGCGGTCCTTGTCACTGGCCGGCCGTACGCGCTCGGCGCGGTGGCGGGCCGGCTGGCGGCCGTGGTGCAGACGTTCTTCCCTGGCGAGGAGGGCGGGCCGGCGATCGCCGGGGTGCTCACCGGGCGGGTGACGCCGAGCGGCAAGCTGCCGGCCGAGATCCCGCGTGACCCTGGCGGTCAGCCCTCGACCTACCTGCGATCAAGGAACGCGGAAAAGCACAGCGCCAGCGTGGTCGACCCCGTGCCGCTGTTCGCGTTCGGGCACGGCCTGTCGTACACCACGTTCGAGTACACCGGCCTGGAGCTGTCCGCGGGCGAGGTGCCAACCGACGGCGAGGTGCGGGTAACGTGCACCGTGCGCAACACCGGGCTGGTCGCGGGGACCGAGGTTGTCCAGCTCTACCTGGGCGATCCCGTTTCCTCGGTGGTGCGGCCGGTCCAGTGGCTGGCGGGGTTCGCACGGGCGGCACTTGAGCCAGGCGAGGCCGCGCGAATCACCTTCCGGCTGCACGCGGACCGGACCTCGTTTACCGGCCGGGACTTGACGCGGATCGTCGAGCCCGGCACCATCACAGTGACCGTTGGCGGCTCTTCTGACGATTTGCCACTGACGGGTTCGTTCACACTGACTGGCCCGCTACGTACCGTGGGTATTGATAGGGTGCTCGACACGCCGGTATCTGTAAAGAAACTTATCGGTTAGGATGGCGCCCAACCCGCGGGCAGGGTCCGGACATGGAGGTCTCCGAATGGCGCGTATCGCGCTCGACCACGTGGAGAAGGTTTACGGCGGGGGCGTCAAGGCGCTCGACGACCTGAACCTTGAGGTGAAGGAAGGCGAGTTCATGGTGCTCGTCGGGCCTTCCGGTTGCGGGAAGTCGACCGCCCTGCGGTCCATCGCCGGTCTGGAGGAAATCACCGGCGGAACCATCTCGATCGGCGACCGGGTGGTCAACGACCTGCCGCCGAAGGACCGCGACATCGCGATGGTGTTCCAGAACTACGCGCTCTACCCGCACATGACCGTGGCGGACAACCTAGCGTTCGGGCTGAAGCTGCGGCACACGCCCAAGGCGGAGATCAAGCGGCGGGTCGGCGAGGCGGCGGAGATGCTCGGCCTCGAGCCGTACCTGGCCCGCAAGCCCGCCGCGCTCTCCGGCGGCCAGCGCCAGCGGGTGGCGATGGGCCGGGCGATCGTCCGCGAGCCCGCCGCGTTCCTGATGGACGAGCCGCTGTCCAACCTGGACGCCAAGCTGCGCGTGTCGATGCGGGCGGCGCTGAACCAGCTACACGAGCGGCTCGGCACCACCACCGTGTACGTCACCCACGACCAGGTCGAGGCCATGACCCTCGGCGACCAGGTCTGCGTGCTGCGCGACGGGCAGCTGCAGCAGGTCGACACCCCGCAGACGCTGTTCGACTCCCCGGTCAACCTGTTCGTCGCCGGGTTCATCGGCTCGCCCGCGATGAACTTCGCCTCCGCGGACCTCGTGCGCGACGACGGCCCGGCCGTGGCGTTTGCGGGCTACAAGCTGCCGGTGCCGGCCTCGGTCATCTCCGGCAAGCCCGGCCTTGACCAGTACTTCGGCAAGAAGGTCATCCTCGGCATCCGCCCCTCGGACTTCGAGGACGCCGCCTTCGGCGACGCCTCCTGGCCGCGGATCGACGTCACCGCCGGGGTCACCGAGGGCCTGGGCACCGAGATCCACGCGATCTTCACGATCGACGCGCCGCCGGTCGAGCACGCCTCGATCACCAGCGCGGCCCGCGGCGACGACGACGAGGACGACACCGTCACCGCGCTGGCGGGCGGCAAGTCGCTGTGGACGGCGCGGGTGTCCTCCCGTTCCGCGGTCCGCCCCGGCCAGCCGCTCCAGCTGGCGATCGACACCACCCGGCTGCACTTCTTCGACCCGGCCTCCGGCGAGTCCATCGGGCACCCGCTGTCGGCGGGCGTGACGGCGGCGGCCGCGACCGCGTAGGTTCCTTGTTCTGAGCACATAGTGGATAGCTGTGCACACTGGCGTGTGCACAGCTATCCACTTTCTGTGTCCGCGGGCCATTGCGTGCGACCAGGTGATCGGGGAGTCTCGGGGGGTAGGGACGAGACGGTCACTGGGTGCGAAGGGGCTGCCCATGGCGGACTGGATTACCCGATGAGCGGGCTCCCCGACCTCGGCGGCAAGGTCGCCGTGGTAACCGGCGGGGCGTCGGGCATCGGCAAGGGAATCGCCACCCAGCTCGTCGCCGAGGGCGCGCGCGTGATCATCGCCGACATCCAGCGCGACGCGCTGGAGACGACCGCCACGGAGATCGGCGCGGCCCTGGCGGTGCACGTGGACGTCAGCGACCCGGCCAGCGTCGACTCCCTGGCCGGCCAGGTCCTCGAAACTTTCGGTGCCGCACACGTGGTCTGCAACAACGCGGGCATCGGGCCGCTCGCACCCGTCGCCGACCTGACACTGGACGACTGGCGCTGGATGATCGGCGTGAACCTGTGGGGCGTCATCCACGGCGTGCACACGTTCCTGCCCATCCTCAAGCGGAACCGGGACGGCGGGCACATCGTCAACACCGCCTCCATGGCCGGCCTGGTCGCCGGACCGCGGCTCGGCGCGTACGCGGCCGCCAAGTTCGGGGTGGTGGGACTCACCGAGGTGCTCGCCGCCGAGCTCGCCGCGGACAACTCACGGGTCGGAGTGTCCGTGCTGTGCCCGGGGACCGTGCACACCAACATCGGCACCTCATCGCGCAACCGCCCCGTCGGCCTGCCGGACGCGGGCTTTAAAGACATCGACATCGAGCTCGAGGACAACCCGCGGTACCGGTGGATCTACCCGGTGGACGCCGGGGCCGTGGTGGTCCGGGCGATCAAGCGGGGCGACCTGTACGCGCTCACCCACCCGGACTGGTACCCCATGGTCGCCGAGCGGCATGAGGCGATCGCCGCCGCGTTCCGCGAGCAGGAAGCCCTCCGGCAGCAGCCCCGATCCCCGAACCAGCCGGGCGCGGGGCAGCCGTGATGCGCGCCACGATCGCTTACTACGACCCGCCGGCGCGTCCCGTGGCGGCGGAGCGGCCCGACTTCGCCGCGCTGCCCCTCACCGGCAAGCCGGTGACCGTCTCGGACATGCGCGCGGCGGGCGGCGGCTTCTCCCTCGACCGCGAGGGGTTCACCCTGGTCGACGCGGCCACCGCCGTCCGCGACTTCTACGACCGCCACGAGGTAGCCGGACGTTACGTCGCCGAGGCGCGGGAACTCGTCCGCGCGGTCACCGGGTGCGCGGCGACCGCGCTGCTCAACAGCCCGGTGGTGCGGATCAGCGGCCGGGTCGGCACCCGCCCCGCCGGGACCACGTTCACCGGGGACTTCGCCCACGCGGACTTCAGCGCGGCGGCGGCCGCGGCCATGCTGCGCAGGAACATCCCGGCGGACGAGGCCGCGGAGCGGCTGCGGCACCGCTACTCGGTCTTCAACGTGTGGCGCGCGTTCTCCGGGCCACCGCAGGACGTGGCGCTCGCGCTGTGCGACACCCGGTCCGTCGCGCCACGGGACAAGCAGTACTGCGAGATCACCATGAAGTCCGCCGCCGGAGACCTACTGACCTGGGAGAACATCACTTACTACCACAGCGAGGCGCACCGCTGGTGGTACTGCCCGGACATGACGCGGGGCGAGGCGTACGTGTTCCGGTCGTTCGACTCCGCTCCCGGTCACGCCGAGCAGGTACCGCACAGCGCGTTCGTCAACGAGTCCTGCCCGGCGTCCGCCCCGCCCCGCGCGTCCGTCGAGGTGCGCGTGTTCGCCTTCTACGCGGACTGAATCCGGCCGTCTGAGGGCTACCTGTGGCACTCGGGACCAGAATTTGTTGTGCCTGGGTGCCCCGCGGCCATTAGAGCTGCCCGTGTGTGCCGCAAGGCCGGAATATTCGGGCCTTGTGTGCCCCAGGGGCACTCTCGCGGTGCTCTCGGGGCGCACAAGGCCAGGTGGCAGTGGCCTGAGGGGGACCACAAGGCTAGAATCGCGACCCGGTACGGAGGACCGGGCGTGGCCCGGGCGGCGCTGATCAGGCCAGCGCGGGTCGGGTCAGGCCTCGCGGATCGGGGCGGGGCCGGTGGAGCCGCGGACGACCAGTTCCGGTTCGAAGAGGAGCTCCTCCGGGTGGGCGATCACGGTCTCCATCTGGTTGACCAGGAGGGCGACGGCCGAGCCGCCCATGGACTGAATCGGCTGGCGGACCGTGGTTAGCGGCGGGTCGGTGCAGTTCAGCCAGGCCGAGTCGTCGTAGCCGACCACGGAGACGTCGCCGGGCACGGTCAGGCCCGTCCGGCGGACCGCGCGGATCGCGCCCAGCGCCAGGACGTCGCTGGCGCAGATGACGCCGGTCACGCCCTGGCGCAGCATCCTGGTCGTGGCGGCCTGGCCGCCCTCCAGGGAGAACAGGGCGTGCTCGACCGGGGCCACGCTCATCTGCGCGCGCTGCGCGGCCTCGGTGAAGGCGGCCAGCTTGCGCCGCGACGGCATGTGGTCCTCCGGGCCGAGCACCAGGCCGATGCGCTCGTGACCGAGCGCGGACAGGTGGGTGAACGCCTGGACGGCGGCCGACCCGTCGTCGGTCGACACGCACGGGAAGCCAAGGTTGTCGGCCAGCGCGTTGATCAGCACGACGGGGACGCCCCGGGCGCGCAGCAGCCGGTAGTGCTCGTGCGAGGCGGCCGCCTCGGCGAAGTTGCCGCCGGTGAACACGACCCCCGACGCGTGCTGCTCAAGCAGCATGTCTACGTAGTTGGCCTCGGACAGGCCGCCCGCGGTCCGCGCGCAGAGCACGGGGGTGAACCCCCGCTGCGCTAGATTGGCCCCGATGACCTCGGCGAGCGCCGGGAAGATCGGGTTCTGCACCTCGGGCAGCACCAGGCCGATCAGCCGGGCTCGCTGGCCGCGGAGCTTGCTCGGGCGCTCGTAGCCGAGCACGTCCAGGGCGGTGAGCACCGATTCCCTCGTGGTGTCGGAGACGCCGGGCTTGCCGTTGAGCACGCGGCTCACGGTGGCCTCGCTGACCCCGACCTTCTTCGCCACCTCGGCCAGTCGCCGGGCAGGAGTACGCGTCATGCTGCAAGAGTACGTCAGCTCAACGCAAATAATTGCGTTACCAGAGAGATATCTTGCTGCCTGCTGCCGGCTAATGATCTTAGCTGCGGAGCAGAAACCGCAGGCTGGCAGCCTTTGCGGAGGTTTCAGGCATGTCATCGACCGTAGTCACGGACCTGCGTATGAAAGTTATTTCTTTGCATCAGATCATCAGGATCTTGCCGAGCATTGTCTGGCTATGTATGTTCACCGTAACGGCGACGGCGCCCGGGCCCAGCGGGCGTGGACCATCGCCCTTGTTCAGCCCATGGAAGGGATGGAGCGATGAGCAGCAAGTATCACAGACTGCGCCACCGCCCGGTGGTCGCGGTCGCCGCCATGGCGGGCCTCGTGCTCGCCGCCGCGGCCTGCTCAAGCAACTCGAGCGCAAATAACTCCGCGTCCGGGTCAGGCGGCAAGGTCACCATAAGCATCGACTGCGCGCCGCCGGCGGCGCAGCAGCCGGTGCAGCACAAGGAGTGGATTGAGGACATAGCCATCTTCGAGAAGGCTAACCCCAACATCACCATCAACAGCGTCTACAACTACCCGTGCGACGCGGTACCGGCGCAGTTCACCGCGATGCTGCGGGCCGGGACGGAGACGAACCTCTACTACGCCTACTTCACTGACCTGCCCCAGATTCTGCTGGCCGGCCAGGCGGCGAACATCACCCAGTACGTGAACACCAAGACGGTGCCGAACCTGAACGACATCGACGCGACCTCGATGAAGGCGGTGACCGCGGGCAAGACGCTCTACGGCCTGCCGGCCTCCAACTACACGCAGGGCCTCATCTACAACAGGAAGCTCTTCCAGGAGGCGGGACTCAACCCCGACCAGCCGCCGACCACCTGGGCGCAGGTCGAGACGGACGCCACCGCCATCGCCAAGCTCGGCAACGGCATCGAGGGCTGGGGTGACTACAGCGCGGGCAACAACGGCGGCTGGCACTTCTCCTCGTACATCGACGCCATCGGCGGCTCGATGGTCAACAACTCGACCTCTCCGCCGACGGCGGCCTTCAACACCGCGGACGCCCAGCAGGTCCTCCAGGCGCTGCACACGATGCGGTTCACCGACAAGGCGATGAGCCCCACCCAGGGCCTGGCCTGGGGCACGCTGCAGCAGCAGTTCGCCGCGGGCAAGCTCGGCATGTACATCGCCGCGCCTGACGACATCTACAACGTGATCGTGCCGACCGACAAGGGCAACCTCAGCGACATCGGGATGGCCCCGCTGCCCAGCCTGACCGGCACCCCGGCGGGCTCACTGTCCGGCGGTAACAGCTTCATTTTCTCCCCGAAGGACAGCCCGGCGCAGATCGAGGCCGGCGTCAAGTGGCTCACCTTTGAGGACCTGACGCCTGGCGTCGGACAGTTCAACTTCGCCCGGCAGAAGGCGGACGGCTTCCCGGTCGGATTCCCCGAGCCCGAGCTGTTCACCGGCGCGACCGCAACCAAGGTCAACCAGCTGCGGACCCAGTACGCGACGATTCCGGTCTCGCAGTACACGTCGTTCGTCAACGCGCAGGAGAAGGGCGACGGGGAGCCGACCGATGCTCAGGCCGTCTACAAGACGCTTGACCCGGTCATGCTGTCCGTGCTTACCGACCCCAACGCGAATATCCCGGCGCTGCTCAAGACCGCGTCGACGAACGTCAACACCCTCCTGGCGAACTCGGGGGCGTAGGACAGGAAGCCGAATTCGTTCGGACGACTCCTTATTGATCCCCCTCAGCCGAGCGCGGGGCGGGCGGCGACCTCAGCCGCCCGCCCCGCGCCCGGCCCGGCCATCACTACAACGGACAGGAGAAGCGATGGCGAACGTTCTCACCGGTGTCTCGCGGCGCGCCCCGGCCGCGCCCGCCGCGCGCGGGCGGCGGCCCCGGTCGCTGCTGCCCAGGGCACGGCGTAACGCCGGGGCGTGGGCGTTCCTTGTCGGCGCCGTACTCTGCTTCTCTTTCTTCTCCTGGTACCCGATCGTCCGCGAAGTCATCATGAGCTTCCAGAAGCCGGTCTACGGCGGCGGGAACACGTGGGCCGGCTGGGCGAACTACATCCGGATCATTCACGACCCGACGTTCTGGCAGGCCTGGCGGAACACGATCGAGTTCACCCTGCTCGCGCTGGTGATCGGGTTCGCGGTCCCGTTCGTGGTGGCGATCGTGCTGAACGAGCTGCGGCACGCGCGCGGTTACCTGCGGGCGCTCGTCTACCTGCCGGTGATGCTGCCGCCCGCCTCGGCGCTCTTGCTGTTCGCCTACTTCTACAACCCGCAGTACGGGCTGTTCGACGACATCCTGCGCATCCTGCACCTGCCGCAGTCGCAGTGGGTCCTGAGTCCGGGCACCGGGTTCATCAGCACCGCGATGATTTCGGTGGTGATCGCGTCGACCTGGATGAACATGGGCAGCGCGACGCTGATCTACCTGGCCGCGCTGCAGAACATCCCCGGCGAGCTGTACGAGGCCGCCGAGCTCGAGGGAGCGGGCATCCTGCGGCGGGTCAGGCACGTGACCATCCCGCAGACCCGGCTGATCCTGGTCCTGCTGCTGATGCTGCAGGTCGTCGCCACCATGCAGATGTTCATCGAGTCGTTCGTGCTGACCAACGGCGGCGGTGGCGTGGGCGACAACGTCCAGTCCGTGGTGATGCTCATCTACCAGTACGCGTTCGCGATGAGCGGCGCGAGCAACTACAACAGCGCCTCGGCGCTCGGCGTGGTCCTCATGCTGGTGCTCGCCGTCTTCTCCGGCGGGTTCCTGTGGGTCACCCGCGAGCGCGGCTAGGGGGTATGACATGGCCACCCTTGTTACCATCGCCCGCACCCGGGCCGCGCGGCGCCGCCCGACGACCTCGACGCGGACGCTGATATCCCCGGTTTCACTGAACCGCCCCCGTGGCAAGATCATCTATCGCGTCACGCTGACCCTGGTGCTCGTGGCGTTCACGCTCGTGTTCATCGGGCCGATGTACTTCCTGTTCGCCGACGGGCTCAAGTCGACGCAGGAAACGATCGCGACACCGCCGACGCTCTACCCGCATCAGTTGAACCCCGGGAACTTCGTGCAGTCGTGGAACCGGCTCGATGTCGGGCTGATGCTGTGGAACACCGTCTACTACGCGTTCGGCGCACTGGCGTTCCAGCTCGTCTTCGACGTGGCCGCCGCGTACTCGCTGTCCAAGCTCCGGCCTGTGCTCGGGAACGTGGTGCTCTACCTCATGCTGGCCACGCTGATGATCCCGGTCACCGTGCTCGTGGTACCGCAGTTCCTGACGGTGGACAACCTTCCGTTCTTCCACTGGAACCTGATCGGCTCGCCGGCCGCCATCTGGCTGCCGTCGGTGGCCAACGCGTTCAACATCTTCCTGCTCAAGCGGTTCTTCGACTCGATACCGACGGACTACATCGACGCGGCCTCGGTGGACGGCGCGTCCCGGCTGATGATCCTGTGGAGGATCGTGCTGCCCATATCGCGGCCGATCATCGCCGTGGTCTCGATCTTCAGCCTGGTCGCGGTCTGGAAGGACTTCCTCTGGCCGCTGCTGGTCGAGTACGGGTACACCCCGACGAGGGAGACCCTGAACGTCGGCATCTGGCAGGCCTCATACGGCGGCGGCACTCCTGAGAACCTGCTCATCGCCGCCTCCGCGATGGCCGCGGTACCGACGATCGCGTTCTTCCTCATCTTCCAGCGAAATATCATGGCCGGCCTCACCTCCGGCGGCATCAGGGGCTGACCTGCCGGTTTGGTTCTTTCGCGCCCGTACTGCCGCTGCCGCATGCCGTTTCCCGCTCCACGAGAAAGCAGGTTCCCCGTGCCCACGCCGTCCGCACCCTCATCCCCGTCGCCCGATTCCTGGTGGCGCGCGGCCGCGATCTACCAGCTCTACGTGCGCAGCTTCGCTGACGGCGACGGCGACGGCATTGGCGACCTGGCGGGCGCAAGGGCGCACCTGCCGTACCTGGCCGCGCTCGGCATCGACGCGATCTGGTTCAACCCGTGGTACCCGTCGCCGATGGCCGACGCCGGGTACGACATCTCTGACTACCGGTCGATCGACCCGGTCTTCGGCACCCTCGACGACGCCGACGCGCTGATCGCCGAGGCCCACGCGCACGACATCAAGATCATCATTGACGTCGTGCCCAACCACGGCTCGGACCGGCACCCGTGGTTCGCCGCCGCGCTGGCCGCCGGGCCCGGCTCCGTTGAGCGCTCCCGGTTCTGGTTTCGGCCCGGGCGCGGGGCCGACGGCTCGCTGCCGCCGAACAACTGGCAGTCGATTTTCGGCGGGCCCGCCTGGACGCGCGTGGTTGAGCCGGACGGCTTCCTCGGCGAGTGGTACCTGCACCTGTTCGCGCCCGAGCAGCCGGACTTCAACTGGGCGTCGGCCGACGTGCGCCGCGAGTTCGAGGACGTGCTGCGGTTCTGGTTTTCCCGCGGCGTGGACGGCATCAGGATCGACTCGGCCGCGCTCTTGAGCAAGGACGCCGCGCTGCCGGACGTGTCGGGCTCGGAACCGCCCGGCCCGGCGCATCCCTTCATGGACCGCGACGAGGTTCATGCCATCTACCAGGCGTGGCGGGGCATCGCCGACTCCTACGGCGCGCGGATGCTGATCGGCGAGGTCTGGCTGCCTGACGCCACCAGGCTCGCCCGCTACGTGGGGCCGGACGAGCTGCACACCGTGTTCAACTTCCCGTACCTGAACTGCCCGTGGGACGCTTCCTCGTTGCGCCGCGTCATCGACGAGACGCTGGCGCTCAACGCGCCGCTCGGCGCGCCCGCCACCTGGGTGCTCTCCAATCATGACGTGGACCGGGTCGTGTCCAGGTACGGGCGTTCCGACACCGCGTTCGGCCTTGACCGGCGGGCGTACTTCCACGGCCTCGCGGTCGACCTGCCGCTCGGCACGCAGCGGGCCCGGGCGGCGGCGCTGCTGACGATGGCGCTGCCCGGGTCCGTGTACATCTACCAGGGCGAGGAACTGGGCCTGTGGGAGGTCCAGGACATCCCCGACGAGCTGCGCCAGGACCCGATCTGGGCCAGGACGCACGGCGCCGACCCCGGCCGCGACGGTAGCCGGGTGCCGTTGCCGTGGTCGGGAACCGAGCCGCCGTTCGGCTTCTCGCCCGCCGGGGCGTCGGCGGAGCCGTGGCTGCCGCAGCCGAAGGAGTGGCGCGACCTGACCGTGGCGGCCGAGTCCGCCCACCCCGGCTCCATGCTCAAGCTGTACCGCGCGGCGCTGCACATCCGGCGGTCGGAGCCGGCGCTCGACGACTCGCCGCTGACCTGGCAGCCCTCGGCCGACGGGGTGCTTGCCTTCGACCGGGGCGCGGGCGGGGCGGGCGAAGCCGTGCGGTGCGTCGTCAACCTGTCGGCTGAGCCGATCGGCCTGCCGCCGCACGGCGGCGTCTTGCTCGCCAGCGGGCCCGTCGACGACGGCCTGCTGCCGCGGGACACGACCGTCTGGCTGCGCATGAGCTAAGGCACCGCGTTCGTCTGCCCGGGCGTTGCCAATGAACGCCCGGGCAGACGTATCTCCGCCCGCGGGTTAAGGCTGGCGGGAGGTGGCCTCCTGGCCGGACTGGGTGACCTGGGCCGGGACCTGGGGCTGCTCCGTCACGCGGAAAACGAGCTTGTCGTCCTCGTTGTCGACGGTGACGTGCTGGCCGGGTTGCAGGCGGCCGTCGAGCAGCATTGACGACAGCCGGTTGTCGACCTCCCGCTGGATCGTGCGACGCAGCGGGCGGGCGCCGTACTCGGGCTGGAAGCCGCGCTTGGCGAGCCAGTCGACCGCTTCCGTCGTGAAGTCCACCGTGATGTCCTGCGCGTGCAGGCGGCGGGTGGTCTCTTCGAGAAGCAGGCTGGTGATCTGCCGCAGCTGCGTCTCGTCGAGCTGCCGGAACACGATGATCTCGTCGATGCGGTTGAGGAACTCCGGACGGAACGACTCCCGCAGCCGCGTCATGATCCTGGTCCGCTGTTCCGCGTCCTCTGTGGGCGTGGACTCCGCGCCGCCGTCGAAACCGAGCCTGCGCCTGCCGATCACGTCGGAGCCGAGGTTGCTCGTCATGATCACGACGGTGTTCTTGAAGTCCACCGTCCGGCCCTGGCCGTCGGTGAGCCGGCCGTCGTCCAGGACCTGCAGCAGGATGTTGAAGACGTCCGGGTGCGCCTTCTCGATCTCGTCGAGCAGCAGGACGGTGTACGGGGTGCGCCGCACCGCCTCGGTGAGCTGCCCCGCCTCCTCGTAGCCGACGTAGCCGGGCGGGGCGCCGACCAGCCGGCTGACCGTGTGCCGTTCCTGGAACTCGCTCATGTCGATGCGGACCATCCGGCCCTCGCTGCCGAACAGCGCCTCCGCCAGGGCGCGGGCCAGCTCGGTCTTGCCGACGCCGGTCGGCCCGAGGAACAGGAAGCTGCCGATCGGGCGATCCGGGTCGGAAAGGCCAGCGCGGGAGCGGCGCACGGCCTCCGCGACGGCCGCGACCGCGTCGTCCTGGCCGATGACGCGCTGGTGCAGGTGCTCCTCGAGCTGGAGGAGGCGCTCCCGTTCCTCCTGGGTGAGCTGGGTGACGGGGATGCCGGTCGCCCGGGAGACGACCTCCGCGATGTCGGCGGCGCCGACCTCGGGAACCGTCTTGTCCGCCTTGCCCCCGGCATCCGCCGCGTCCTCCGGGCGCGGGGCCAGCTCGGTGATCTGGTCGCGCAGCTCCGCGGCCCGGCCGTAATCCTCCACGGCCACGGCCTCGTCCTTCTCCCGTTGCAGCTGCTGCAGGCGCTGCTCGGCCTCGCGGCGGTCCCTGGCCGGGGTCCTGGTGCGCAGCCGGACCCGGGCACCCGCCTGGTCGACGAGGTCGATCGCCTTGTCCGGCAGGAACCGGTCGGTGATGTACCGGTCGGACAGCTCCGCCGCCGCGACCAGCGCCTCGTCCGTGAAGCGAACCTGGTGATGCGCCTCATAGCGGTCGCGCAGGCCCCGCAGGATCTCGATGGTGTCCGCGACCGACGGCTCGGGGACGAGGATCGGCTGGAACCGCCGCTCGAGCGCGGCGTCCTTCTCGATGTCCTTGCGGTACTCGTCGATCGTGGTGGCGCCGACGATGTGCAGCTCTCCGCGGGCGAGGGCGGGCTTGAGCATGTTCGCCGCGTCCATCGCGCCTTCGCCCGCGCCGGCCCCGACGACCGTGTGCAGCTCGTCGATGAAGATGACCAGGTCGTCGCGGTGCGCGCGGATCTCGTCGATGACCTTCTTCAGCCGCTCTTCGAAGTCCCCGCGGTAGCGGGTGCCCGCGACCATGCCGCCCAGGTCGATCTGGACCAGGCGCTTGTCGCGGAGCGTGTCCGGCACGTCCCCGTCGACGATCCGCTGGGCGATACCCTCGACGATCGCGGTCTTCCCGACGCCGGGCTCGCCGATGAGCACGGGATTGTTCTTCGTCCGCCTGGATAGCACCTCGACGGTCTGCTCGATCTCCTGGTCGCGGCCGACCACCGGGTCCACCTGGCCCTCGCGGGCCATCGCCGTGAGGTCGGTGCCGAACTGGTCGATGGTGGGGGTGTCCGACGGCGGCTTCCTGCTGCCCCCTCCCCCGCTCCGGCCGCTGGTCACCGCCTCTTGCAGCGCCTCCGGGGTGACATGGGCGTCGCGGAGCGCCCGGCCGGCAGCCGACTCCGGGTTGACGGCGAGCGCGAACAACAGGTGCTCGGGGCCAATGTAGGAGGAGCCGAGGGCACGGGAGATCTGCCGCGCGTCGAGCAGCGCGCGCTTGGACGCCGGCGTGAGATTGGGCGCCTCCTCGCGCGGCTGGCCGTGCTCGGCCTGTGACTCGATCTGCCTGGCGATGGCGTCCGGGTCCGCGCCCGCGGCGCTCAGCAGGCGGCGGACCGGCTCCTGCCTGGTGGCCGCCCACAGCAGGTGGTCGGTGTCGAGGTCGGCGTCACCCCACCGGGCGGCCTCGGTGGCGGCGTCTCTGATCACCTCGCGTCCCTGCTCGGTCAGGAGCTGGCCGATGTCGACCCGCTGGGGCCGCTGCGGGGCCGCGCCGCCGAAGAAGCGCGCGAAGATGTCGTCGAAGGGACTGGCGCCGAAGTCACCAGACCCGAATGGGTCGTAGGCCACGATGAGCTCTCCTGACGAACAGACGGCGACGTCAGGGCACTCACCCGGCGGGCGAGTGCCCGGCAAACCCACCCTATCGCGCCCCTTTTCTCGCCTCCCGTGACCCCCTTGTGACCTTCGGGACGGCCCGGTCAACGGGCCCGGTTGACGCGCGGGCGACGAGCGTGATCTGCTGATTCGCGGTTTCGGGTCGGGGAAGGGTGCTCAGCATGATGCGGCTGGTCCGCGATGTCGGTCCGCGCCCGCTCGCCGCGCCAGGGCTGCTGCCGTGGCCCGGGCGGCCGCGGCGCGGGCGGGCGTTCCGCGTGCTCGTCCTCGGCGGTGCCCGCTCGGGGAAGTCGGTGACCGCGGAGCGGATGCTGGGCGGCCGCGACTCAGCGGAGAACTCAGTGGACTACGTGGCCTGCGGCCTGCCCGCGGACGACGCCGATCCCGCCTGGGCCGAGCGAGTGCGGCTGCACCAAGAGCGGCGGCCCGCGCGCTGGACGACGCTTGAGACGCTCGACCTCGAAGGCGTCCTTGGCGGCGCCGGTCAGGCGACCCGGCGGGAGGTGCCGGTGCTGGTGGACTGCCTGTCCACCTGGCTGGCCGGCGTCATGGACGAGTGCGGTCTGTGGGCGGGCAAGGCGAGCGCGGACAAGGAACTCGCCGCCCGGGTGGACGGGCTGCTGCACGCGTGGCGCTCGACCAGCCGGGTCGTGGTCGCGGTGAGCAACGAGGTCGGGTCCGGCGTGGTCCCCGCCACTGCCGCTGGTGGCCGCTTTCGCGATGAGCCTCGGCCGGCGCAACGCAAGCGTCGCCGCCGACTGCGAGCAGGTATGGCTCTGCACCGCGGGCATCGCCAGGCGACTGCGGTGAGCCAGCGGCACCCGCCCGCCTGGCGGGTCGCGCTGAGCCTTTTCACCACCATCCCCGCCGGGGTCGACGGGCGGCTCGACGACGCGGTGGCGGCCCGCGCGATCCTCTGGCTCCCGGGGATAGGGCTGCTGCTCGGCGCCATCGCGGGCGGCGTGGTGCTCGCGGTCGGCACCCTCAACCAAACCGGGCCCGGGCGGCTACTCGGGGCGGCGCTCGGGATCGCGGCGCTCGCCGCGCTCACCGGCGGCCTGCATCTTGACGGGCTCGCCGACACCGCCGACGGGCTCGGCAGCCGCCGCCCCGCGGGCGCCGCGCTTGAGATCATGCGCCGCTCCGACATCGGCCCGATGGGCGTCGGCGCGCTCGTGCTGGTGCTGCTTGTCCAGGTGGCGGCGGTCGCCGCGATTCCGCGCGCGCCGCTCGCGGCCGGCGCGGTTGTCCTCGCCGAGGTCACCGGGCGGGTCGCGGTCGTCGTCGCGACATCCTCCCCCGCCGCGCGGCCGGGCGGATTCGGCGCGCTCGTCGCCGGGCGGACGACGGCGGCGGAGCGCGCGCTCATGGCCGGCGCGCTCGCCTGCGCCGTCGCGGCCGCCGGGCTCACCGGCGGCGGCCCGGCGCTCGCGGTGCGCGGGCTCGCCGCCGCGCTCGCCGGGCTGCTCGCCGGCTGGCTGGTGCAGCGGACAGCGCAGCGGCGGCTCGGTGGCATGACAGGCGATACCTTCGGCGCGATCCTTCAGGTCAGCGCGGCCGCCGTGCTTATCGTGGGCGCGCTGGCCGGCTGACGCGAACCGCTAGTCCAGGCCCCGCCTCGTCCAGGCGGAGGCCGGAGCGGTCGGGGTGAACGCCAGCAGGATGCGGTCGTCGGCGATGAGCTCGGCCGCCAGCACGTCGTCGGCCGGGATGGCGCGGCCGTGCTTCTCCCTGATCGCGCGGAACAGGGAGATGTTGGCCGGGACGTCCTCGCGGACCTCCACCCGGGTCGGAATCTCGACGTAGCGAAAGCCCTCCGGGTCGTCCACGACCAGCTCGGCCCGCGGGTCGCGGCGGAAGATGCGGTACTTAGCGCGCTTGCGGGTCGTGGAGACGTAGAAGCGCTCGCCGTCCCAGAAGAACCAGTTGGGTGACAGGTGCGGGCGGCCGTCCTGGCGGATGCCAGCGACGATGACGTTGCGCGGTTCGGCGAGGAACGCTTCGAGTGCGGTAGCAGATGACATGACAACGACTCTAATACCAGGGCTTGCCGGCTGGAATGACCGGCTTTACCGGTCACGGGGCAACGGAGCGGGAACGGCGGGGGAACTCTCGGTCCGCTCGGCGGCTCAGGGTGAACGGTAAGGCGAAAGCACGCAATCGTTCGGGATACTTGTTCGGTGGACTTTCTCATCACGCGCGATGGGTACGGGGTGCCGCATGTGCGGGCCGAGACGGCGGTGGATGCGTGGGCGGGGATGGGGTACGCGTGCACGCAGGACCGGCTGTTCCAGATGGACTACGACCGGCGGCGGGCGTGCGGGCGCTGGGCGGAGATCGCCGGCTCCGCGGCGCTCGGCGCCGACGTGCTCGCCCGGCGGCTCGGCCTCGCCGCCGCCGCCCGGCTCGATGTTGCCGCGATGTCGGCCCGGGTCCTGGCGATGTTCGAGGCCTACGCGAGCGGGGTCAACCAGGCCATCGCGGACGGGGCGCGGCCGCTGCCCGCGCGGTACCCCGTCGAGGCCTGGCAGCCGTGGCACTCCGTCGCGGCGTTCCTGGTGCGGCACGTGCAGATGGGGCAGTGGCAGCACAAGCTCGCCAACGCGGTGCTGCTTACGCGGGCCGGGGCCGGCGCGTTCGGGCGCCTGGAGAGCCTGCCGCTGGCCGGGTCGCCGGTCGCGGTGCCGCCCGGCGGGCGGCTGACGCACCCGGTCGCCGGGCTGCTCGACGAGGCACTCGGCGACCTCGAGGGGCACCTCGGGTTCCTGGCCGAGGTCGAGCCCGGCTCCAACGCGTGGGCCGTAAGCGGGCGGCGCACCGCGCACGGCGGCGCGGTGCTCTGCAATGACTCGCACCGGGCGCTCGACACGCCGAACGTCTACTGGCAGTGCCGGGTGACCTGCCCGGACTTCGACGTCACCGGCGCCACCTTTCCCGGGCTGCCCGGGTTCCCGCACTTCGGGTCGAACGGCTCCGTCGCCTGGGCGATCACGCACGGGGACGCCGACACCCAGGACCTGTACCTGGAGCGCTTCGCGGGCACCCGGTACCTGACGCCCTCCGGCTGGGCGGAGGCCGAGGTCAGGCACGAGCGGATCGACGTGCGGGGCGGATCTCCGGTCACCGTCCCGGTGTGGGCCACCAGGCACGGGCCGGTCGTGCACGGGAACCCGGACTCGGGGCTGGCCCTGGCGCTCAAGTGGACGGGCACGCACCGGCCCAACCGGGGGTTCGAGTGCCTGCTGCCCATGCTCACCGCGCGAACCGTCACGGAGCTGGCCGACGCGCAGGACGGCTGGGTCGACCCGGTCAACAACCTGGTGTGCGCCGACACCCGCGGCGACATCGCGTACCAGTGCCGCGGCGAGCTGCCCGTGCGCTCGTCGGACGCCGCCCGGCGGCTGCCGGTCCCCGGCTGGGACGACGCCTGCGAGTGGACAGGAACCGTGCCGTTCGCGTCGCTGCCAAGGACCCTCGATCCCGAGGCCGGGTTCGTGATGACCGCCAACAACGTGATGACCGACGCGGACGACCCGTACATCTCCTATACGTTCACGCAGCCGTGGCGGGCCGAGCGGATCCGGTCGCTGCTCGTCGACAGCGGGCGCGCGACCGTGGACCAGCTGGCCGGGATGCAGGCCGACACCGTGTCGCTGCAGGCGCGCGGCTGGGGCCGGCTGCTCGCCGGGCTCGGGCCGTTCGCGGACAAGGACGCCGAGACGGCCCGCGCGCTGCTGGCCGGCTGGGACGGGGACCTCGCCGCGGGGTCCGCGAAGGCGCTGCTGTACGCCTGCTACCTGCGGGCCCTTGCGGAGGCGCTGTACCGTCCGCTGCTCGGGACCGAGACCTGGTCGTGGATGGCGTCCGGCGCGCTGGCGCCGACGCTGTCCATGGTGCGGCGCTGGCTCGGCAACGACACCTGGGAACTGCTCGGCGGGCCCGTGCCCCCGGGCGCGGGCCCGCGAACGGCCCAGCGGGACCTGGTGCTCGCCGCGGTGCCGGGCGCGCTCGCCGCGGCGTGGGCCGCCGCGGTGCGGGCGGCTGGGCCCGACCCCGCGCAGTGGCGGTGGGGCGACGTGCACCGCGCGGTCCGCGTGCACCCGCTCGCCAGTGCTTTCACCAGCGCTTTCACCAGCGCTTTCCCCAGCGCGGTGGCGAGCGCCGCGATGGGCGGGGACGCCGACACCATCCAGGTGTCGGGCTACCGATGGCGGCCGGGCAGCCCGTTCACCGTGGCCAACCTGTCGGTGTACCGGCAGGTGGTGGACCTCGCCGAGCCCGCGTCCGCGAGCTTCGTCATCCCTGGCGGCGCGTCCGGCGACCCGGCCAGCGCGCACTTCTCCGACCAGTTCGCGCGCTGGGCCGACCACCAGCGGATCCCCATGACGAGCGACTAGAACACGACGACCTGAGCGCCGATCGGCAGGTGCTGGTTGTAGTAGTACGCGTTCCGGACGGTCAGGTGCACGCAGCCGTGCGACCACGCCGTGAGGCTGCCGCCGTGGAACGCGATGCCGCCCGAGGCGAAGAACGTCGCCCACGGCATCGGCTCGTCGTAGATGTTGCTCAGGTAGGACGGCCCGGCCTTCCACTCAACGTGGAACGTGCCGCGCGGTGTCTGGTGCCTGCTCCCTGGCTTGCCCGGCTCCATCTTGACCGGACCGAACGTGACCTTGCCGTTGGCCTGGAGCCACGTGATGTGCCGGGCCAGGTCGACGCAGGCGGCGGCCGCGGCCGGGCAGGCCTGGTGGTCCACTGAGGTCAGCACCAGCGGCATCGTGGCCCGGTGGGCCGGCGCGGCCACGCTTACCACGGCGGGGCTCACCGCGGCGGGGGGCGCGTGCCCCAGGCCGACGAGCGCGGGCACCGCGTTCGCCCGGGCGATCTCTACGGTGCTGCCAGGAACAGCCGGGCCGGCCTGCCCGGGGTTAGGCGAGCCGGCCGACTTCGCGGCCACCGCGCCGACGATGGCCGTCACCGCCACCAGGGCGGCCACCGCCGTGGTCACGCCGAGCCTGGTCGGGAACCACACTGCCGGCGCGCTCGCATGCCTGCCCGTGCTACTCATGTCACCACTTCCGCCCGTCCATGACCGCAACGTGCATGTTCAGCTACCTAGAGTTAGCACATCGAGGCTCGCCGACGTGGGAAACCCCGGGAACCCGGACGTGTCGCCAGATGGAAAGCGGGGTTTTTGGGCAATGAATACCCTTTGTGCGTGGCGGTGTTCTGGGATCGGGTAATCGGGGCGCAGAGCGCCCCGCCTGGGTGGGTGGTGGCCGCGAGCGCCGCCGTCGCGCTGCTCATCGTGGCGAGCCCGGGGCTGTGGCGGATGACGCGGATCGCGATCACGATCGCGCACGAAGGCGGCCACGCCGC
Organism: uncultured Actinomycetota bacterium; assembly: GCA_963767685.1. Taxonomy (GTDB): domain Bacteria; phylum Actinomycetota; class Actinomycetes; order Streptosporangiales; family Streptosporangiaceae; genus Trebonia. Next base: position 773,648 of record CAVYEZ010000018.1, on the reverse strand, counting down.
CGCCTCGCTGCTGTCCGGGCGGAAGCTTGAGGGGATCCGGCTGCACGCCGACACCTCGGGCGAGACGGTCTCGCGGGGCCGGCGGAACGGGCCGGGGATCGTCATCACCGCGCTCGCCGGGTACGTCACGCCGCCGCTGCTCGGGGTGGGCGCCTGCGCGCTGCTCGCCGCGCACCGGGTCACCCTGCTGCTGTCGCTCCTCCTGCTGCTGCTCGCGGTGACCCTGGTCATGGTGCGCAACTGGTACGGGGCACTGTCCGTGCTGGCGACCGCGGGCGCGGTCGTCGCGGTGAGCTGGCTGGCCGACCCGGCGCTGCGCGCGGCGTTCGGCTACGCGGTGGCGTGGTTCCTGCTGTTCGGCGGGGTCCGGCCGGTCGTCGAACTCGCCCGGACGCGGACCAGGGGGGTGCGCCTGCCGCCCGGTCGCCGCCTGGCTGCCGGCCGGCCGGGCCCGGGGATGTCCGACGCCGACCAGCTCGCCTGGCTGACCCGGGTACCCGCCGGGCTGTGGGTGACGCTGTTCACCCTGGTCGCCATCGCCGCGGTCGTCCTCGGCGCCCGGCTGCTCATCCCGTGGCCTGTGCACATTCCCGGGCTAAGGAAATAACAATAACAAAGCAACACTTCCGAACGGGATGCTGAACCGAAGTCCGGATTTTTCCGTTATCCAAAGCGGGCAGGGAGAGCTGCGCAAGGGCGCCGTCCGGAACCGAGGCCGGATGGCGCAGCCATCCCGGACGGAGAGAAGGCATGCCCGAATTGCCGCTTGTCGGCACGGACTTCGCTGGTTACCGGTTGCGTGCGGTCCTTGGACGGGGCGGCATGAGCATCGTCTACCAGGCGGAGAACCCGCGGCTGGGCAACCTGATCGCACTGAAGGTCCTCGCCCCCGAACTGGCCGATGACCAGGTCTTCCGTACCCGGTTTCGCGACGAATCGCAGATCGCGGCCTCGCTCAACCACCCGCACGTCATCCCCATTCACGATTTCGGGGCGAGCGACGGGCTGCTCTACATTGCGATGCGCTATGTGGCCGGGACCGACCTGCGCCACCTGATCGCGAGCCAGGGCCTGCTGGCTCCGCACGCGGCCGTGCACCTGCTCGGGCAAGCCGCGCGGGCGCTTGACGCCGCGCACCGCCGGGGCCTGGTGCACCGGGACGTCAAGCCAGGGAACCTGCTCATCGCGCAGGGCGGTGCGGACGGGGACCCGGACCACGTGTACCTGGCCGACTTCGGCATCACGAAGTACGTGGGCAGGCGGACCGGGCTGACCGTGGCGGGGACCGTGCTCGGCACGGTGCACTACGTTTCGCCCGAGCAGATCCAGGACCGCGCCGTGCGCGGCCCGGCCGACCAGTACGCGCTTGGCTGCGTGCTTTACGAGTGCCTCACCGGCCGGGCGCCGTTCGAGAAGAACTCGAACGAGGCGCTCATGTGGGCGCACGTGCACGAGCTCGCCGCCCCGCCGTCGCTGCTGCGGCCCGGCCTGCCGCCGGCCGTCGACGAGGTCATCGCCCGCGCGCTGGCCAAGAACCCACACGACCGGTACGCGGACTGCCGGGAGTTCCTGGCGGCCGCCCGCGACGCCCTCGGGCCGGCTCCCGCCCGGCCGCAGTTCCTGCCGGCGCCGGTACCGTCGGGCGGCCTCCGTGACCTAAGCCGCGGCCCGGCCGGCCGGCCCCGCCAGTCCACCGCGAGCGTGCTGCCCGCCGGGACGACCGAGCCGCGGGCGGGCGCTCGGCGCCGGCTCAGGGGCCGCCGGGCCGTCCACGGCCACGGGTTTGACCGCCGCAGCGTGCTGAACCTACTGAGCCTGCTCGGCGTCGCCGTGCTCGCCGCCGGGGGCACCGCGACCGGGCTGCTCGTCAGCCAGCGGAGTAATTCCTCCATCGGGCTACACCAGGCGGCCGAATCCTCATCGCCGCCAAGCACGCTGGTCTCCGTGCTCGACCACACGGAGCAGTTCACGAACATGCTCAACATGTCCGCCTGCGCGCAGACCACCGCGACGCTGGTGCAGTGCGCGAACCCGGATCCGGCCATCGCCAGCGTGACCTTCGCGACCTACCCGAGCCTGAGCGCCCTCTACTCGAAGTACCAGGAGATCGTCGCCAACCTGACCCACGAGTCCTTCGGGTCGGTCGAGAACGTGCACCCCTGCAGCGCGATCGCGCCCGACCCCACCGGCGAGAGCACCTGGAACCACTCGGACCAGTACTCCACGAAGTACACCGCCGCGCAGCTGGCGTCGGGAAGCGTGTCGACCGACAGCGCGATGGGCCGGGTGTTCTGCGCGCAGAAGCAGGACGGCAGCGCGGTCATGGTCTGGACGCAGGACTCCGGTGACCTTCTCGGGTACGCGACCGGCGGCCAGGCGTCACACGAGCAGGTCTGGAACTGGTTCTACGACATCCATCACAACATCATCTTCCCGGGCCAGCCGGGGATGATGACCGGGATGTCGATGTCGCCGGCGGCCGCCGGCTCGGCCACGACGACGCCCTAGCGGTCGCCGAGCCCGGGCCACCAGCCGCGGGACTCAAGCTCGGGCCGGGTGGGCGGGTCCGCCCCCGGGCGGGTGCAGGTCAGCGCGGCGGCCCCGACGGCCGCCTTGACCGCCTGCCGCACCAGGTCGTCGCGCCGCAACTCGGCCGGGCCGAGGCCGTGCGCCGTCCACCAGGCCAGGAACCCGCCGCCGAACGCGTCGCCCGCGCCGATCGTGTCCACCACGGTAACCGGCGGAACCTCCACGGTCAGGACCGAGCCGGGCAGGAACGCCCGGGCCGGGCGCGGGCCGTCGGTAACGAGAACGAGCGACGAGCCGTCGTTGACCAGCGTCCCCGCCGCTTCCGCGGGCGACGCGTCCGGGTACAAGTAGGCGAGGTCTTCCGTGCTCGCCTTGACGATGTCGGCGCGGCCGGCGATGACGCCGACGCGCGCGCGGTAGGCCTCGTGGTCGGCGATGGCGCTCGGGCGGCAGTTTGGATCGAGCAGCACCAGGACGTCGGCCGGGACGTCGCCGCGGATGAGCCGCTCGATGGCCGCCCCGATCGGCTCCATCACCAGGCCGAGGTCGCCGACGTGGAGGACGGCCGCGTCGGCGGGCAGCCCCTTTTTCAGCGCCTCGTAATCCAGGTCGGCTCCGGCGGTGCCGTCCAGGTAGAAGTCGTAGCTGGCGCTGCCGGCCTGGTCGAGAGTCGCCACGGCCAGCGTGCTCGGCCTGCTTGACGGCTCGGGGACGCCGACCGCGACCCCGTCCGCGACGAGGCGGTCGGCGAGCAGGCGGCCCAGGCCGTCGCGAGCCAGGCGGGCGAGGAAGGTCGTCTCCGCCCCCAGCCGGGCCAGGCTGCGCGCCGCGTTGAACGGGCTCCCGCCGGGACGCGCGGCCACCTGCCCGTCGGGGCTCACCACCAAGTCGACCAACGCCTCACCGGCAACAACGATCACTGCGGTGCACCTTCCTGACCTGTCCCCGCCGCCTAGTCAGGGAGACTCTCCTTATCGTGGATCGTCGTGCCCGCTATGGCGACCTCAGCGATCCACTATCTTTTCCAGGCGCAGGGGGCCTGGGACGTCAGGGCTTGATGTGCCACTTGATGCCCTGGCCGGTGCGGACCCGGTGCAGGGCCTCGCCGAATTCGGCCAGGGGCAGCGGCTCGGACAGCAGCGGGCGCGGATCGATCGCCCCGCTGGCGATCAGTTCGACGGCCGGGGCGAAGCTGCGCAAGATGGCCATCGAGCCGGTGACGGTGATCTCGTCGTTGTAGACGCGGAACGGTGACAGGCTCAACGTCGCCTCGGCCGGGGTCACGCCGAACACCAGCAGCCGGCCGCCCCGGTCGACCAGCCCGGCGACGCCGTCGACCACGGCGGGGACGCCGGTCGCGTCGACCGCGATCTCGAAGCGCTCGCCGTCGAGGTCGCCCAGGTCGCTCGCGATCCAGGCGGCGCCGAGCTTGCGGGCGGCCGCGAGCCGGTCGGCGACCCGGTCGACCACCGTGACCGGGCCCGCTCCCGCGTGAACCAGCAGTTGCAGGAGCAGCAGGCCCATCGTTCCCGCGCCGGTCAGCACGACCGAGTCGCCGAACACCGGGCCGAGCCTGCGCAGGCCGTGCACCGCGCAGGCGAGCGGCTCGACCATCGCGCCGAGCTGGCCGTCGATGCCGTCCGGCAGCAGGTGCGCGTTGACCGCGGGCACCGCGACGTACTCGGCGAACGCGCCGCTCACCGTGTCGCCGATCGCCGCCCAGTTCTCGCACAGGTTGTCCCGGCCGGACCGGCACCGCCGGCAGTAGCCGCAGTACAGCGAGGGGTCGACCGCGACTCGGGCACCGATCGGGAGGTCGATGCGCACGTCGCCGGCGACGGCCGCGACCGTGCCGGCGAACTCGTGACCCGGCGTGATGGGATACGGGGTCGGCGGGAACTCGCCGTCCATGATGTGGATGTCCGTGCCGCAGATCCCGCAAGCATCCACCTGGACGACGATCTGCCCTTCCCCGGGCGTGGGATCCGGTACCTCTGCCACCCGGAAGCTGCCGGGGCGGTCGAGCACGATGGCCCGCATGAGACCTCCATTGGTTGGAGCAAGACTGTTGACGCGGAAGCAGGGGACGCGAGAAGGGGCCTAGCCCGCGAGCCGGGCGCCGCTGGCCGGGTGGAACGCGAAGACGTCGTCCGGCTGGACGCGGAAGGAGACTCGCTGCCCGGGGGCCGGCGGCTTGCGGCCCTCGGTCCTGGCCACGATCGAGCCACCGTCGTCGGCGAGCCGGACGTGCAGCAGGGCGTCGGCGCCGAGCTCCTCCACCAGCAGCACCTCGCCGGCCAGCTGGGGCGTCGCGGCGGGGCCGGTATCCGTGGGCAGCGACGGCTCTGTCAGGTGCAGGTGCTCCGGCCTGAAGCCGACGACGAGCTCGGTGAGGTGGTCGCGCGCGGCCGCGCTCCTGACCCCCGGGGAAAGAGGAATGTCGGCCCCCGAGAGCCGGACGCCGGATTCCGTCAGCGGCGCCGTGAGCAGGTTCATCGCCGGGGAGCCGATGAAGCCCGCCACGAACTGGTTCACCGGGTTGTCGTAGAGCTCGCGGGGCGAGGCGCACTGCTGGAGCTGCCCGCCGGACAGCACGGCGACCCGGTGCCCCATGGTCATGGCCTCCACCTGGTCATGCGTCACGTAGACGGTGGTGATGCCGAGGCGGCGCTGCAGCTCGGCGATCTGGCTGCGGGTCTGCACGCGCAGCTTGGCGTCGAGGTTGGACAGCGGCTCGTCCATGAGGAAGACCTTCGGCTCGCGCACGATGGCCCGGCCCATGGCGACGCGCTGCCGCTGTCCGCCGGACAGCTGCTTCGGCTTGCGGTCGAGCAGAGCGGGGTCCAGGTCGAGGATGCGCGCCGCCTCACGGACCCGCTTGTCCCGCTCGGCCTTGGGCACGTGCTGCATCTTCAGCGCGAAGCCCATGTTCTCCGCGACGGTCTTGCTCGGGTACAGGGCGTAGTTCTGGAACACCATGGCGATGTCCCGGTCCTTCGGCTGCACGTCGCTGATGTCACGGCCGGCGATCTCGATCCGGCCCCCGTCGAGCGGCTCGAGGCCGGCCAGCATGCGCAGCGCCGTGGTCTTGCCGGAGCCGGACGGCCCGACGAGGACCATGAACTCGCCGTCCTTGATGTCGAGGTCGAGCGTGTTGACGGCCGGGGCCGCCCCTTTGGCGTAGACGCGGGATACGCCTACGTACCTAACTCCGGCCATTGCGGAGACCTCCAATGCCGATATGTTGAAATGTCCGAAATTTCGAGCCGCGGTTTTTGCGGCCGAAATTTCGCGAGGCCGCGCGGGGCGGGGCTGCGCCGGACTGAGGCGGGGCTGCGCCGGGCTGGGTAATCACTTGATCGCGCCCATCGACAGGCCGCGGACCAGGGAGCGCTGGGCGATCCAGCCGATGATGATCACCGGGACCGAGGCGACGGTCGCCGCCGCCGAGAGGTGCGCGATGTACAGGCCCTCCTGCGGGACCGAGCTGATCAGGAACATCGGCATGGTCGCCGCGTTGGTGACCGTGAGGTTGAGCGCCAGGAACAGCTCGTTCCAGGCGAAGATGATGCAGATCAGCGCGGTCGACACCAGGCCGGGAGACACGACAGGCATGATGACCTCGGTGATCTCCCTGACCCGGCCCGCGCCGTCGAGCCGGGCCGCCTCGAGCATCTCGCTGGGCACCTCGAGCATGAACGAGCGGATCATCCAGATCGCGAGCGGCAGGTTCATCGCCGCGTACAGGATGATCAGCAGCCAGATGTTGTCCAGCAGGTGCGTCTTGAGCGCGATCACGTACAGCGGGCCGATCGCGGCGACGACCGGCAGCATCTTGGTGGAGATGAAGAAGAACAGCGAGTCGCGCCACTTGCCCACCGGACGGATGGACAGCGCGTAGGCGGCGGGCAGCGCGAGCACCAGCACGACGATCGTGGAGCCGACCGTCGCGATCGCCGAGTGCTCGATGAACGGGCCCATCCCGCTGAAGACCAGCCGGAACTCGCTGAGCGTGGGGCTGAAGGTGAACTTCGGCGGCCAGGTCTCGGCGGCTGACTCCGGCTTGAACGCCGTGATCACCATCCACAGGACGGGGATGAAGAAGCCGAGGCCGACCACCCAGCCGAGCACCGTCCAGCCGGCCTGCCCGGAGATCTCGCGGGCCCGGCGGTTGCGTTTCCGCGCGACCGGCACTGTGGGGACCGGAGTTGGGGCCGGCGCGTCGGCGGCCGTTACCGCGGTCACTTTGCCTCCTCGAACTGGAAGACGCTGGCGAACAGCCGGAGCGCGAAGCTGGCGACGATGATCGTCAGCACCACGGTGACCACTCCCGCCGCGGCCGACCCGCCGATGTCGAAGGCGTAGTTCACCTTCTGGTACAGGTAGAAGGGCAGTGTCGTGGTCGAGGTGCCCGGGCCGCCGTTGGTCATCAGCCGCACCTGGTCGAAGGCGGTCACCAGGTAGATCGAGCCGAGCAGGACGCCAAGCTCGATGTACGGGCGCAGGTGCGGCAGGGTCAGCTCACGGAACGTCGCCCAGGCGTTGGCCCCGTCGACCTTGGCGGCCTCGAGCACGTCGGCCGCCTGTCCCTGCAGGCCCGCGAGCACGATCAGGGTCATGAACGGCGTCCACTGCCAGATCATCACCACGATCACGGACCCGTAGGCGTGCGTGGTCAGCCACGCGACGTGGTTGACGCCGAACGGTTCGAGCAGCCAGTTGAGCAGCCCGAAGTTCGGGTCGAGCATCGGGCCGGTCCAGATCAGCGCGGCGGCGGCCGGCATGACCAGGAACGGCGTGATGATGAGCGTCCGGACGATGCCGCGGCCAAGGAACTTCTTGTCCAGCAGTACCGCGAGCAGGATGCCGAGGATCATCGCGACGATGACGGCGATCGCCGTCATCGTCACCGAACGCCACAGTGCGCTGCGGAAGTTCGGGTCGGTAAACACTTCCTTGTAGTTGGAGACCCCGGTCCAGTGCGCGCCGCCGGGCTCGTTCCAGAAGTAGCTCTGGAAGCTGTACCAGAGCGTCACCAGGAACGGGACCTGGGTGACGACGATGGTGAAGATCAGCGCGGGTAGCAGCGGCAGGCGCCGCTGCCAGCGCTCGCGCTGACTCACTCCCCGCGGCCGGAGCCCGGCCGCGGGGGGCGAGGTGACGTCCTCAAGAACGGCCATGTCGGGACCGTCAGTTGCTTCCGGACAGTTCGGACGGCGTGTAGGCCGAGGCCTGCGACTGGGCGGACGATATCGCCTGGCTCACCGATTCCGTGCCCGCGATCGCGCCCGCTATCTGCTGGCCCACCGTCATGCCGAGGGTTTCGAACTGCGGGATGTCGACGTACTGGACGCCAACGTAGGGCACCGGGTTCAGCGTCGGGTGATCAGGGTCGGTGCCCTCGATGGACTGCAGGGTGATGTTGGCGAACGGCGCGGCCGCCTTCAGGTAGCTGGCGTTGCTGTAGAGCGAGGTCCGGCTGCCCGGAGGAACCGCCGACCAGCCGTACTTCGACGCGACGAGGCTGTCGTACTGCTTGGAGGTGGCCCAGGAGATCCACTTCCAGGCCGCGCTCTGGTCGCTCACGCCCTGCGGGATGCCCAGGGACCAGGACCAGAGCCAGCCGGAGGAGGTGGTCTTGTCGACCGGCGCGAACGCGTAGCCGGTGTTGGCGTAGACCGACGGGTACGTGGTCGCGAGCGAGGTCGCCGCCACCGTGGAGTCGTACCACATCGCGCACTTGCCCTGGCCGTACAGGGTCAGCAGCTGGTTGAAGCTGTCATTGGACGCGCCGGACTCGCCGTCGGCCTTGACCAGGTTGACGTAGAAGTTGATGGCCGCCGTGTCCGCGGGCGAGTTGAGCTGGGCCTGCCAGCTCGTGTTGTACCACGAACCGCCGAAGGTGTTGATCACCGTGTCGAGCGACGCCATGTTGTCGCCCCAGCCGGCCAGGCCGCGCAGGCAGATGCCCGCTTCCGAGCCCGGCTTGTTCAGCTTGGCCGCGTCGGCGGCGACCTGGGCCCAGGTCGGGTGCTGGGGCAAGGTGATGCCCGCCGCGGACAGCAAGGTCTTGTTGTAGTACAGCATCGACGACTCGCCGTAGAACGGCGAGGCGTACAGGTCGCCGTTGTACGACAGCGACTTGGCGACGGCCGGCAGCAGGTCGGACGCGTTGTAGGACGGGTCGCTGCCGACGTACTGCTTGGTCAGGTCGACGAGCCAGTTGTTCTTCGCGAACAGCGGAGCCTCGTACGGGCCGATCATGACGGCGTTGAACGAGTTGCTGTGCGTGCTGACGTCCTTCTCGATCGCCGCCCGCAGGTCACCCTCGGTGTAGGTGGCGAACTTGACCGTGATTCCCGGGTTCTCCTTTTCGAACACCGACTGAGTCAGCGGAATCATCTGGCCAGTGACCAGCGGGTTGGACACCACCGCCACCGTCACCGTGCCGGTGCTGCTATTCGTGCCGCCGCTGCTCGCGCCGTTGCCGCTGCCTGAACCGCCTCCGCTGGAGCACGCGGCGGCCGCCATGACCGCCACGGCCCCGCAGGCCGCGGCGGCGAGCTTGGATCTCTTACCGAACCTGGACGAACTCATGGAAAGAACCTCCGCTATGCTCATTTGAGCGCGCCTTTGCTCAGATGTGCTTGCCCATCACAGTGAACTCGCGGCTAGGCAATGTCAAGAAAAGCTGCAAATATGAGATCAGTGCGCTCAAATGAGCGCATTAGCGGAGGCTTTAGCATGGCCAGCTTGTCGGCAGACCGACCGTCGGAAGTCGTCCTGGCCGCGCGGGTGGCGCGGCAGTTCTACCTGGAGGGCGTCTCCAAGGTCGACATCGCGGACCGGCTCGGGATCAGCCGGTTCCGGGTGGCCCGGCTGCTCGATTCCGCCCGGGAAAGCGGGCTCGTCCGCATCGAGATCGGCCTGCCGGGCGGCGCGCTCGACGCCGGCCTGTCCGCCGAGCTGTGCTCGGCCTTCGGCCTGCGGCACGCGTTCGTGTTCAACTTCCCCGAGGACGAGTCGCCGCTGCGCCAGCGCCTCGGCGAGGCGGCCGGGCAGGTCCTGATGGACCTGATCACGCCCGGCGACGTGCTCGGCCTGACCTGGTCGCGGACGCTCAGCGGGCTGACCGCGGCGCTCACCCAGCTGCCGCCGTGCCCAATCGTCCAGCTCACCGGGGCGGTGCCGCCGCCGGACGGACGGGACCTGCTGGAGCTGGTGCGCGGCGTCGCCCGGGTCGGCGGGGGCACCGCCCACGTGTTCTACGCGCCGATGCTGGTGTCCGACGCCGCAACCGCGACGGCGATCCGCCGCCAGGGGGACATCGCCGAGGCGTTCGGGCTGATCCCGAGCGTGACGATCGCGGTCGTCTCGATCGGCGCCTGGAGTCCCGGGCTGTCCACGATCTACGACGCGGTCACCCCCGCCGAACGAGAGTCGCTGACCGCGCTCGGCGTCCGCGCGGAACTGGCCGGGGTGTTCATCGGCGCGGACGGCGGCCCGCTCGCCACCCCGCTCGACAGCCGGATGATCGTGACCCAAGCGCCGCTGTTCACCCGGATCCCGTTTGTCCTTGGCGTCGCGTATGACGCCGCCAAGAGCCCCGCGGTCCTGGCCGCGATCCGAGGAGGGCTAGTCCATGGCCTTGTCACGCACACGGAACTCGCCGGACGCCTGCTCAAGCTCGCTGACCGCGACGGCTTCGCCCCTGACTGACGTGCCGCCCCAGACCGGGCCGGCCCCGTGGTGGCAAGCGCTGCGCGGGGGCGCCGCCAACCGCGGCCGCGTCTTCCGGGTCGGCGACACGGTGGTGCGGCCGACGGCCCCCTGCTGGCCCGCCACGCACGCGCTCCTGGGCCACCTCGCCGCCGTCGGCTTCGACGGCGCGCCCCGGGTGCTCGGCGCCGGGCCGGCGACCGAGAGGCTCACCTACATCGACGGGCGGGCCGCGGTCCCCCCGCTCATCCAGGACGTGCTCACCGACGAGGCCCTAGTCAGCGTGGCGGACCTGCTGCGCCGCTATCACCGGGCGGCGGCCTCGTTCGACCCGAGTGACTACGCCTGGCCGCGGCCGGTCCCCGCGCGCTACCGCACCGGCCTGGTCAGCCACAACGACGTGTACCCGGCCAACGTGGTGTTCCGTGAGGGGCGCGCGGTCGCGCTCATCGACTTCGACCTGGCCGGCCCGGGCAGCGCGGTCTGGGACTTCGCCGCGGCGGCGCGCTCGTTCGTGCCGCTGCTCGATGAGGCGGACGTGACCGACGGGCGCCAGGGCCGCGCGGTCGCCCGGTTCCGCGTCTTCCTCGCCGCCAGCGGCCTTCCCCGCGCCGACCGGGTCAAGGTCGCCCAGGCGCTGCTCGCCAACCACGACTGGACCTACGAGATCGTCACCGAGGCGGCCGCCGCCGGGCACGCCGGCTTCGCCGACCACTGGCGCGCCGTCGCGCCCGAGGCCTGGCGGGCCCGGCGGTGGCTGGCTAGGCACCGCCGGGCGCTGATTCGCGCCGCCGCGTAAGCCCGGCCACGGGACCGGGGCAACGAGGGCGGGATGAGAGTAAGCCGATTCCGTTCGGGATAATCCGCGACGGCAACCACCGGCGACCCGCGGCGGGCAGCGGTCGGGCAGCGACCGGTTAATGATAGAAAAACCGTAATCTCACCCGCATCAGCACCCTCTTCAGGCAACAACCGTACCAGCGATATTGACGGACGGTAACCGTGCCGATTACCGCGGATTGACCATTCGGCGTTCGGCAGGTTGACTAATTCTTGGGTCGTCCGTGAATAGAGTAGGGTGCCGCCAGGGCAGGCCCCGGGCATGCTTCCCGGGAGCCGGCGGTAATCCGGACGGGGAGTAGCGTATGGCCGAGTTGCCGCTGGTAGGCGAGGAGTTCGCGGGATACCGGCTCGTTTCTGTGCTTGGCCGGGGCGGCATGAGCATCGTGTTCCGGGCCGAGAACCCGCGGCTCGGTAACGTGATCGCGCTGAAAGTGCTGGATCCGGCATTGGCGGGCGACGATATCTTCCGGACCAGGTTTCTCGAGGAATCGAGGATCGCCGCGTCGATGAACCACCCGAATGTCATCCCCATTCACGATATGGGGTCGAGCGACGGGCTGCTTTACATCGCGATGCGCTGCGTTTCCGGCAGCGACCTGCGGCAGATGCTCAAGAAGCGCGGGCGGCTGCAGCCGGAAACGGCCGTCTTCCTGCTCGACCAGGCCGCGCGGGCGCTGGACGCCGCGCACCGCCGCGGCCTCGTGCACCGCGACGTCAAGCCGGGGAACTTGCTCGTCGAGCGGGGGAACGAGGGGACCGACCCGGATCACGTGTACCTGGCGGACTTCGGCATCACGAAGCACATGGGCGGGCGGACGGGGCTGACCTCGAGCGGGCAGTTCCTCGGCACGATCGATTACGTCGCGCCGGAGCAGATCCGCGGCATCTCGGTGCTCGGCCTGGCCGACCAGTACTCGCTCGGCTGCGTGCTCTACGAGTGCCTGACCGGCCGGGTCCCGTTCGAGAAGGACCTCGACGCGGCGATCATCTGGGCGCACGTCGAGGAGTCGCCGACGCTGCCGACCGTGCTGCGCCCCGACCTGCCGCCGGCCCTCGACGAGGTATTCGCCCGGGTGCTGGCCAAGAACCCGGGCGACCGGTACGAGAGCTGCAAGGACTTCATGGCCGCGGCCCGTGAGTCCCTTGGCCACATGGCCGACCCGCCGCCGCTGAGCGGGTCGCTGCCGATGCGCCTGCCCGGGTCGGGGCCGGCCCCGTACCCGGCCGAGCCCGGGGCCTACGAGGGCGGGCAGTACGGCTCCCAGCCTGACCTCTACCCGCCGGCCGAACTCGCCCACGAGTCGGCCCACGCGTACCAGCCCCCGACCACCAACTGGCCCTCCGTCACGGCCACACCGCTCCCGCCCGCGGGCCAGCCGGCGCCGCCGGGCCCGCCCGGGGGCAATCGGCACGGCCGGCCCCGGGACCGGGGCCGCGGGTGGCTGGTGGCCGCGGTGGCGCTCGTCCTGGTCGCGGGGGGCGCGGCCGCCGGCGTGACGATCGCCCTGGCGGGCGGCCACAACAGCCCGGCGGCGGGGAGCGCCACGACGCCGGCGGCGGCCCGGTCGGGCAGCACCGGGCCCAGCGTCGCCGTTCCCACGGTCGCGGGGAAGATCGAGGTCGGGCAGAACCCCAGCTACGTCCAGGTCGCGCCGAACGGAAAGTTCGCTTACGTCGCCAATCCGGGTGCGGGCGCGATCACCGTGCTCAACACGTCCACCGACCTGGTGTCCGGGACCATCAAGATCCCGCAGGGACCGCCCCAGTTCATCGCGTTCTCGGCGGACAGCCGGACCGCCTACGTCAGCGTCTACAACACGCGCGGCTCGGTGCAACTCGTCGCGTTCATCGACACCGCGACCGGCACCGTGACGTCCACCGTGCCGGTGAACAACGTTACGCCGGGCCCCTCGACGACAAGCCCGGACGGGCGCTTCCTCTACGTCCCGAACCACAACATGGTGACGGGCGGCGCCAACGACAACATCGTCGACGTGATCGACACGGCCAGCAAAAAGCTAGTGGGCAAGATCGCCGTCCCGGCGAACCCGCACTGGGTGGTCTTTGACAAGAACGGCCGGTTCTACACCTCGGACCACATGTCCGCCGAGGTCACGGTCCTCAACGCCAAAACCAACAGCATCATCGGCGAGATCGAGACCGGCGAGACCCCGCACAGCGAGGCCATGTCACCCGACGGCAGCCGCCTGGCGGTCACCAGCTTCAACGGAAACCAGGTCTTCCTGATCAACACCGCGACCGACAAGATGATCGCGCAGATCTCCGTCGGGAAGAACCCGCTGGACGTCGCGTACTCGCCCGACGGGCGCTACATCTTCACGGCGAACAACCAGGACAGCACGGTCACGGTGATCGACACGGCCGATAACCGCGTCATCGCCGAGGTCCCGACCGGGAAGGCACCGACGAGCATCTCGGTGCTGCCCAACGGGCGCCAGGCCTACGTCACCGACGATGGCGACGGCACGATCGAAATCCTGAACCTGGCGAACGCCGGCGTGACCGCGGCCGGCGCGGGGCTGTCGTCGCCCGCACCGGGGGTGTCATCGTCCCCGGCCGCGTCGGCCAGCATGTCGGGCATGCCAGGCATGTAAGTTCGGCTCCCAGTTGCCCGCCAGGTGAACGGTGAGCAGGGCGATCACCAGGCCGGCGAGTAGCGAGGCGAGTAGCAGGGCCAGCCTGGTGCCGCGGCCGCCGAGGACTTCCATCGCCCGGCCTGTGCGCGCCTCGGCCACGAGCAGCCGGGGCAGCCGCCACACGTAGGCGAGCACGTGGATGGTGATGAAGAAGGCCCAGGCGATGAACGAGATCCGGTGAATGTTCAGCCAGTCGCTGCCCGGGCCGTTGTAGCTCGGGCCGGTGACGGCAAGCATGATGCCGGAGCCGAAGACGCAGGCCGTGAGCAGCATGATGACCGGCCCGAGGACGCGCAGCAGCGGCGCGGGCGGTCCCTTGCGCCGGTACGGCTCGCTGTGGGTGTAGTAGCGGGCGAACCGGTACAACACCGACGTCGCCTTGAGGGTCACCGGGCCGAGCAGCAGCATGCCGAGGAAGACATGCAGGGTGAGCAGGTGGCCGATCCGGAAGATCGTGTAGCACTCGACGAGTAGCCCGATCAGCAGCACCGCGCCCGTCATCGCGGTCAGCCGTTCGTTGCCCTCCGCCCCGCCGGACTTGCGGGTGTCGTCGGCCACTGAGCGGACTGTGATGTCCATGGCCGTCACGTTAGGCACCGTTGCCCGGGGCCGCCATCCACCTAGGCCCCGAATCCGGGGTATGGCTAGGTTCACCAATCCATTGACGCAACCAGTCGGTTGCCATAGTATCGCAATCAAATAGTTGCCATATGAGGGAGGCAGTCATGGCGTTCCCCGATCGCATCGAGCGAACGGTCGACATTGCACACCCGCCGGCCGCGGTGTGGGCGGCGCTCACCACGGCCGAGGGGCTAAGCGCCTGGTTCGGCCAGGAAGCGAGCATCGACCTGCGCCCGGGCGGCCCGGCCCGGATGAAATGGGACAGCGGGCACACCGCCGAGATGCGGGTGGAACGGGTGGAGGAGCCGACGGTGTTCGGCTACACCTGGCACATCTTCGGGCTGCCGGATGAGGACCCGCGCCGCACTTACGTCGAGTTCACGCTGGAGCCGGCCGGCGCGGGCACCCGGCTGACCGTCGTCGAGACCGGCTTCGCGCAGCTTGGCGAGGACGCCCACCGCACCGCCTACGACGGCAACGCCAAGGGGTGGGGCAGCGAGCTGGGCGAGCTCGTCGGCTACCTCGATGCCGCCGCCTGACGTCGAGGCGGTCGCCGAGCAGGTCTTCGCCGCGCTGGCCGACCCGACCAGGCGGGCCATCCTGGCCGCGCTGGCGGCGGGGGGACCGGCCACCGCCACGGACCTGGCCGGGCGGCTGCCGATCACCCGTCAGGCGATCGCCAAGCACCTGACGCTGCTGACCGAGGCCGGGCTGGTGCTGGCGGAACCCGGGGAACGCCGCCGGGTGCGTTACCGGCTGCGCTCGGCGCCCATGCAGGTCGCGCAGCAGTTCCTGGCCGCGCTCGCGCGCGACTGGGACGGACCCCTCAACGCGCTGAAAGAGCACCTTGACCAGCAGCCCCGCGGATCGGCTTAGGAGAGGGAGAACCGATGGCGAACGTAGCATCCGGGCGCATGGGGGCGCCGCCGGTTGTGCCGACGGCTGTGCCGACGGTTGTGCTGACGGCCACGCTCGGGCTGGCGGCGGCCTGCTGGGCGGTCGCGGCCTGGCTGATGCACGGCATGGACATGGGGATCGCGACCAGGCCCGGCGGGTTCTGGTTCTTCGCCGCGGCCTGGGTGACGATGATGGCGGCGATGATGCTGCCGGGCGCGGCCCCGGCGGCCGCCAGGCACGCGCGGGCGGCGGGCGGCGGCCGTGCCGCGCTGCCGTTCGTCGGCTCCTACCTGGCCATCTGGGCACTCGCGGGCGTCGCGGCGTACGCGCTTGACCGGCCGCACGGGCCGCTGGCGGCCGGCGTGGTGGTGATCGCGGCGGGCGCGTACGAGCTCACGCCGGTCAAGCGGCACTTCCGGCGGCGCTGCCGCGAGGAGGCCGGCTCCGGGCTGGGGTTCGGGCTTTGCTGCGCCGGCTCGACCATCGGGCTGATGGCGATGCTGGTCGCGCTGGACGTGATGAGCCTGCCGTGGATGGCGGTCGTCACCGTGCTCGCCTGCGGCCAGAAGCTGCTGCCCGCGCGGGCCGCCGTCGATGTCCCGCTGGCGCTGGTGATCGTCGGGCTCGGCCTCGTGATCGTCTTCGCCCCCGCGCACATTCCGTGGCTCACGCCGCCAACGATGTAACGCCAATCAATCACGCGAAGGAGACAGGCAAGTGACCAGTCACAAGACGGGAACCCGCGAGGAGTGGCTTGCCGCGCGGCTCGACCTGCTCGAGGCGGAAAAGGAACTGACCAAGCGGGGCGACGAGGTGTCCAGGCGACGGCAGGACCTGCCCTGGGTCCGGGTCGACAAGGACTACCGCTTCGAGACCGGCGGGGGCCCGGCGTCGCTCGCCGACCTCTTCCGCGGGCGGTCGCAGCTGATCGTCTATCACTTCATGTTCGGGCCCGACTACACCGCCGGCTGCCCGTCCTGCTCGGCGATCGCCGACGGGTTCAACGGCTCCGCGGCTCACCTCGCCGGCCACGATGTCACGCTCTGCGCGGTGTCGCGGGCCCCGTTCGCCAAGCTCAGCGCGTACCGGCAGCGGATGGGCTGGAGCTTCCCGTGGGCGTCCTCCTACGGCAGCGACTTCAACTTCGACTTCGGGGTCGCGCACACCAAGGAAGAGTGGGAGGCGGGCCTCGTCGCGTACAACTTCGGCGAGTCGGACCTGCGGCCGGCGGCCGGGGACGCGGGCTCGCTGGACGCCTTCTCCCAGTCGATCGTCGGCACGAACTGGGAGACCTACCGGCGCGAGGGACCCGGCATGAGCGCCTTCGTCCTGGACGACGGCACCGTGTACCACACCTACTCCGCCTACTCCCGCGGGCTGGACATCCTGTGGGGCATGTACCAGTGGCTCGACCGCGCGCCGCTGGGCCGCAACGAGGCCGGCATATGGTGGCGCCGCCACGACGAGTACTGAGCGAGGCAACGCCTGGCCGACTCTCGGGGCGGCGTCGCTCAGTCGCGCCTGATCGCGTGCTTCTCCAGGGCGGCTTCGTAGGCGCGAAGCGTGGCCACGATCGTCGCGCGCTGCCCGGGGGTTAGCGCATCCAGCACCTCGGTCCAGGCGGCGGCGCTGCCGGAAAGCCATTCGCTGATCGGGGCGGCGTAGCCGGGCGCGATCGCCACGATCCGGCGGCGCCGGTCGGCGTCGTCTTCCTCCCGCGTCAGGATGCCGCGCCTGGACAAGTCGCCGACCATGAGGCTGACGGTGGTTGGCGCCACTTCCAGCAGCCGGCCAGCTGGTTCACCGTCAGCGGCCCGTCGTACTGCAGGTAGGCCAGCAGGGCGAGGTGCCGGGGAGCGAGGTCCATGCCCCGCAGGGCCTCCGGGACCGGGAGCCGCTTGGCCCGACCGACGAGGCGTGGCATCAGCAGCAGCATCGACCGGACCGCCTGGGTGGTCGACATTTCGAGATCGTCGCTGGCGCTCATCTCTCCCGCCGATTATCTTTGTAATCAAAGCCTTTTTGAAAGCAAAGATGGGAGATTCACTATGCCACACCTGACGGCCCGCCTGCCCGAGGGCCGGCTCGCCGGAAACGAGCCGGCCCTCATCACCGCCCTCACCGACGCCCTGGTCCAGGTGTACGGCGAGTGGGCCCGCGACATCGTGGTCGTCCACCTCGACGGCGTGCCCCGGGGCCGCTGGGGCATCGGCGGAAAGGCCGCCGACGACGCCGCGCCCGCGATCACGTTCGGCATCCGCGAGGCGGCGCTGACCCGTCCGGGCGGCGACGAGACCGCGGCCCGGCTCGTCGCCGTGCTCACCGACGCGGTCGCCAGCGTCCTGGGCGAACAGGCGCGCGGCGGCACGAGCGTCGAACTCGTCGCCACTCCCCCGGGTCGCTCCGGGGTCGGCGGCACCATGGCCGGGTAGGCTGCTCGGTTCCCGACGGCGCCTAGGCGGTGAGGACCTCGCGCAAGGTGGCGGCGAACTCGTCGGGCTTGCCGTCCGCGCCGTTGCTGAACCCGCTGTGGCCGCCGGGGAAGGTGACGGGAGTCATACCTAGCCGTTCGGCCACGGCGATGCCCGCGCGGCCCGCGATCGCCGTGGCGGACTGCTCGCCGACGCCGATCACGACGCGCGCCTTGGACCGGCCGAGCGCGTCCCAATCGTGCTGATAGGCGCAGGTCGACGGCATGTTGAGGCCCACCAGCGGGTCGTCACGGGAACCGTCGTCCTCGGTCGGCAGCCCGAAAGTGGCGGGGGCGGGGCCGGGCTGGCCGGCGAATCCGGCCGGAAGCGGGCCCTCAACGCTGACGAGCGCGATGAACTTGGCCATGGCCGGGCCGTATCCTGCGCGATAGTAGGTCGCGCGGATGGCTTCGCACGTGGCTAGCATCTCCTCGCGGTCCGGCAGTTCCTGGGCGGTTGGCGGCTCGTGCGCCACCAGCGTGCGCACCTGCTCCGGGTGCGTGGCCGTCAGGGCAAGCCCGTTGACGGCGCCGCCGCTGCTACCGAGGATGTCAACCGGCCCGGTGTCCAGCGCCGCGATCAACCGGTGCAGGTCATCGGCGTGCTCCTCGGTCGTGGTCCGGGAGGCGCCGTCGGTCCGCTTGCTGCGCCCGGCCCCGCGCGGGTCGTAGGTCACGACCGTGCGATCGGTGAAGTGCCCGGCGAGGATGTCGAATCCGGCGGCGCCCATTGGCGAGCCGATCAGTAGCAGGACCGGGTGGGTGCTGGCGTCGTTGCGCCGGACGTCGTAGTGGAGGACGGCGCCGGGCGCGTCCAGGGTGTGGGACTCCTGCTTGGCCATGTTCGCCCTTTCCGAGGGTTGTCGTCTCCACTGATGTTGACTTGGCAGGCGGGCTCGAATCATCGGTCTGCCGTTCGAGTTTCGCAGCCGGCTGGCCCCGCGTCCGCCTTCGGCGGTGAACCGGATTGCGGGCAGGACCGTTCACCCTGGGTGAGTGCTCGTCATTGGGTCGCGACACTGGGTGGTGGCGGTGCGGATCGATCAGCCGGACGGGGCGGAGGGTGGCGCGGAGGGTGGCGCGGACACCACCCCCACCGCTGATGGCGGGGCTTCCCGTACGCATCCTTCCCGCGACGGGCCGACACCGGCTGACGCGGACTCCGTTCGCCAGGCGCGGGTTGACCGGGTTGTCGAGCACCGTGCCAACGTGGACGCCGCGTACCGCGCGTATGCCATCGACCAGGCTTACGAGAAGGTCCGTGAGATCGAGCGCGGCACGGTGACGCCGGCCATGAAGCGGATCGAGGCCGAGGATCCGGAGCGGCACCTGGCTGGGCTGGAGAACAGGCTCAAGGGCAAGGACCGGCTGGCCGAGAAGGTCGCACGACGCATCTGAAACCGAACCGGACGCAGCGTCGACCAGGCGATCGCGCGAAGTGAAGGACGCGATCCGGTACACGTTCTGCTACGCCGACGATCACTATACGCAGGGGGTTGATGCGGACTGCGAGACCGGCTTGCGGACGGGGGTTCGAGCTCGTTGACCGCCGGAACTCATGGGACGCCGAGCGAGTACAAAGGAATCAACACCCGGTGGCGCGTTCCGGGAACCGGCCAGCTCTTTGAGGTTCAGTTCCACACCCAGGCGAGCTTCGATGCCAAGGAGGAGACTCACTGGGCATATGAGAAACTCCGTGAGCCCGCGACACCAAGGCCGAACAGAGTCAACTTCAGGACTTATCAACGGGAAGTAACCGCTCGCGATCCCATTCCACGAGGCGCGCAAGACATTCCGGACTACCCATAGGAGGGCGCATTGCCAGCGAAGATCACCTACTACGCGATCGTCGACGATTTCAGCACCAGAGACGACCCGCCGGCGTGCTGCGCCGGACCAAGACGACGAAGGACAGGACGACGAGCGTTCACACCAACCTCGACTGGGAGTACAGCCCCTTGCTTTACTCATACGAACGCGGGAACGTGGACAACAAGTTCTACGAGATTACCGAGGATGAGGCGAACGAGATCGTAGAGCGTATCCGCCGCACCGTGACCGGCGACCAGGAGCGGTAACGCGCAGGCGGCTCGGCTTGGATCAGACCGGGTACCGGTACGGGGACTGGACATAAGTCCTGCCCGTTGGCGTTGTCCATTCGTGCCAGCCGGGCTTTGGCTGCGTGACCTTCCAGCCGGGTGACTGCTTTACCCGGTGGCATTTCCTGCTGCGCGCGCCGGCGTTGCAGGCACAGGTGCGGCCGCCCTTGTCGTATGGCTGGGCATGCTCAAAATCCGATTCACGGGCGTGCCGCGAGCATGGCGGGAAGGTGCAGGCGTAATCGCGAACCTGGATCAGGTGGCGGAGGGTGCCGTTCGGCTCGTAGGCGTGGGATTCGTACCGATGATCACAGTCATCGGTGGGCACCGGGTCGATGCGCACGGCGAGTTCCCGGCCGCCGGGCACGGTGAGCGTCCAGTTGCCGCACCAGTCCGGGTCACCTGGCGAACCCTTTGTTCCTTCGCGCTGGGTAAGCGCCCAACCGGGCGACGCTCGCCCGCCGACCTTTCCTGGCGGATCAGAAGCACGTCCGGGCGGATCAGAAGCACGCGACAGCATGGCGGACAGGCGGTCCGCGGTGATCGTCAGGTTCAGCCTGGCGGGAAGCGCCACCGGAGACGGCGGCGCTCCGAGGTGGGATTGACCGGGAGCCGGGCCAACTCGCTTTCGGGGCCGCCCGCAGCCATGGCCGATGGCGATGCCGTCCGGGTCGGTGACCGTGATGCAGAGGCGGCTGTACGGGCTGGCGACGGCAAGATCGGCGAGGTCGCGGCACAGTTCTGGATCAAGCACGCCGAGCCGGTGCCCTTCGCCGGGGCGGTCGGCAAGGCCAAGCAGTGTGGCCAGCGGCACGTTCAAGTCCACCAAGACTGGACGTCCTCCCTGCTGCCGCTGGAAGGCGGGCCGTGTGGGCTGATTGGGCGAGTTACCGCCGGGACCAGGCTCGCCGCCGTCGGGCCCACGGTCACTGGGACCATCGTCGTCGGGAGGGGCTTCGGTTTCCGGTGCGGCCTCCTGCCCCGGAGTGTCGGTGCTTAGCTGGGCGAACGCGATGCGGGTCTCGGCCGACATGCCGTTGATCAAATCGAGGTAGGCGGTCGCGCGGAGTTGGTCCATGCCGGCGTCGGGGAACGCGCCCGAGTCCTTGTACTCCGCGGCGCGGGCGGTCACGTTCGCGTCCGCCGCCGCGGTCTCGTCGGTGGGCAGATCACGGCCGCAGAGGGCGGCGGCACCCGATTCCTCGCGGAACATCTGGACCCGGGAAGCGTGCTTTACGGCCGCCTTGCGACGCCGCTCCGCCAGGCCGGGATCCACCAGGTTGGCGATCCGGTTGGCCAGGTTCACGATCTGGCCGTACGTCTTGCCCGTGGTGCCGGTGAGCTGGGGCAGCAGCCGCGCCTCGGCCTTGGCGGCGTCCTCGTCGCTCAGCCACTGGAAGGTCTCGACGATAACCCGGACCTTTGCGTAGGCGAGCGTGCCGTCCGCGTGGAGGGCGGCGACGCCGGGCAATCGCGCGCCGAGTTCCCATGCGGTCAGCATTGTTTTCTCCGCTGACCGCGCGGACACCGCGAACGCGAGGGCAAGTTCGTGACTGAGGGAATCGCTCCACTGATCGGGCCGGTCACCGTGCCGGGTACCAGGCTGAACCGGCGCTTCGTCGCGGCGGATCAGCTCCCTGATCACCCCTAGCTTCGCCGCCGACGCCCACGACTCAAGCGCCGCGACCCGGCGCAGCACACCGACGAGCTCTTCCGGTTCCGCGCCGGGGCACCGCCACTCCGGACCGGCTACCTCCGCGACCAGCGCGGCCAGCTCCGGGCCGGGCGGGGAGGCATCCCACTCCCCCGCTGGTGCGAATCCCGACAGCCGCGGGTCACGCTGCGGTCCTGTCCGCGGGGCTGGGGTGGGGAGCGTGTTCCAGGCGCCAGAAGCGTCGCGGGCATCCTGGCCACCGGGCACGCCGGACTCAGGCTCTTCGCCCGTCCCGTTGCCCAGTTGCCAGCCCATCAATCGCTCCTATCGATCATGATCTCGCAAGATGATCTTCGCAAGGTTCGATAATCGAACAATACTACGAATCGATGATCGTTAGCGGTTTCGGCTCGCTCTTTCCTGCAGAATCTTTTTCCCGCCAGTCGAAACCGAAATATCCGAATTGTCAGGCGGGCTACCGCAGGGCCTTACATGGTCATGGTTATGTTGCTGAATTTGCTGCAGGTCATTTTTGCGTCAAATCTTCCTGAAAGGCACTGGGGGGCGGTCGTCCAGGGCATGTCTTGACAGCCCTGAGGCTGAATGAGAGGGTTCAGAAAATATGTTTAGCGGTTAGGGGAGCTCGATGTTGCTTCGGCGCATCCAGGCAGCGGCGGTCCTTGGGATTGCGGGTCTAATCTGCAGTCTACTAACGGCGAGCCCGGCCTCCGCAGCCGACAACAGCGGGGACTACATCTGCATTGGCAATGTCGGGGTCACTAGTCTCGCCTGTATGGACCTGAAAGACGATAATTTTGCGGAAGACGAGCAGATATACGTGTACGACAGCAGCGGTAACGGCCTCGGCTGGCACTTCGACGCCGTGGGAACTGTCTGCGATGGCGGCAGCTGCGGCGCGCCGGGCCCATTCATTTCCGGTAGCGGCATGAATAAGAGATATAATGGCCGCACCGTCTATTATCTCGAAAAAACTGAAGGTTCTGGCCATAACGGCTGCGCCGGATTCTACAGCCCGAACTATCAGGTGGCCTGGGAGCATTGCGGCGACTACGGCACTACCTGGGTGTACAGCAGCGAAGACTATCTCGTCAACGTGGACTGGTCCAATGCCACGCAAACTCCTCAGACAATGTACGCCTCAAGCACTGCCAATGGTACAGAAATTACGCTGGCCGGAATAAATGGCAGCGGAGGGTATCAGGTCTGGTACGACGACGCTCGATAGCCCGGGACCGCACCGGCAGGACTTTACTCCGAGCCGATGACGGGCGCTTCAGCGAGGTACGTGCCGTGGCCCTCCTTGACCAGGGGGCCTTCGAAGGTGAGAACCTCGCTGACCACTGCGCCGGCCTGGTTGCGGTAGTTGATGACCAGGGTGCTGACGCCGACGTACAGGGCGAGTACCTCGAAGTGAAGGTCAGGAATGAGGCGGACGCCCTCGGACCAGTACTTGCGCACGGCCTCCTTGCCGCGGAGCACGCCGTCGCCGCCGAAGATGCGGATCGCTACCGGCGAGGTGAAGACGACGTCGTCGGCGAAGTGCTCGAGCAGGGCGTCGACGTCGTGTGCGTTCCAGTCCGTGACCCACTGCTCGGCGAACGCCTGTGCTTCCGCGTGATCCATGGGGCAATGCTCGCATAGCGGCCCGGGCGCCGGTGACACACTGACCCTCATCCGGTTCGGTTCCCCGCTCAAGCAGAACTGATCCGCTCGCCGAAGTATCTTCGGCTAGTGAAAGGATCAGGCGTCATGTCGGCGCATGGTGTTCGGCTTCTGAAGCCGCGGTGAGCGGGGGCACGATGGACGCGGTAGACCAGGCGATCCTGCGGCGGTTGCAGCGCGATGGCCGGCAGACGAACCGGGAGCTCGCCGAGGCGCTCGGGATCGCCCCGTCGACCGCCCTTGAGCGCACCCGCGCGCTGCGCGCCCGCGGCGTGATCACGGGCTTCCACGCCGCGGTCGACCTCGCGGCGCTCGGCCGCGGCGTGCAGGCGCTGATCTCCATCCGGATCCGGCCGCAGTCGCGCGAGGCGATCGAGACGGTGCGGGACTACATGGCGAAGCTGCCGGAGACGCTCGGCGTGTTCGTGGTGACGGGCAACGAGGACGTCCTCGTGCACGTGGCTGTGCCGAGCACGCAGTACCTCAGGGACTTCGTGCTCGACCGGCTGGCCCGCCGGAAGGAGTTCGTGGACGTCAGGACCACGGTCGTGTTTGACTACGTCCAGCCGGCCGAGCAATCCGAACTTCCCGATGGCATGACGCGATAACTGCCGAACCTTCTGCGGTACGGCTTCGCATGACATGCCGCGAGCCAAACAAATCACCGGTGCACTGCGCACTGCCTGGCAGATATTCGTCCGGAAAGTCATTCCGCCGCATATTTTCATAGCATCCAGCCTGTGCAGCGAAACAGTCTTTCCGCAGTCCTCGTCCTGGCGGCCGGAGTGCTGTGGGGAACCGTCGGCCCGGCCGAGATCCTGGCGCACTCCACGGCGGGACCAGTGGCGATCGGCGGCGCCCGGATCCTGTCCGGCGGGCTCGTGCTGACGGTCATCATGCTGGTGCGCGATCCTGGCGCGTTCCGCGCGCTGCCCCGGTCGGCCTGGCCGGCGCTGCTCGCGGCCTCCGCCGCGACGGCCATTTTCCAGGCAACGTTCCTGATCTCGGCCGCCCGTAGTGGCGCGGCCGTGGCCACCGCGATCACGTTCGGCGTCGCCCCGGTGAGCACCGGCCTCTGCGATCGGATCATGCTCGGCACCAGGCTCCCGCGCCGATGGGTGGCGGGTACGGCCTGTGCGATCGCGGGCTGCGGGCTCATCTCGGCGCCGCTCTCGTCCTCGCACGGGGCCGCCTCCGCTGGCGGGGCGAGCGGCGACATCTACGGCATCGCCTGCGGCGTGGTGGCGGGCGGGTGCTTCGGCGTCTACACGGTGTCGGCTAAGCGCCTCATTCAGGGCCACGTGAACATGCAGGCCGCGGTGCCGGTCACGCTGCTGCTCGGCGGCGCCGCGCTGGCCCCCTGGACGCTGTCGGAGCTGCCAGAGCTGGCCGCACCGCACTCGCTTGACCTGATCGCGTGGCTCGGCCCGGCGACCGTCGCCCTTGCTTACTGGCTGTATGTGGCCGGGCTGCGCGGCCTCACCGCCGCGACCGCAGGCACCCTCTCGCTGGCCGAACCACTGGTTGCGACCGCACTCGGCATCGGGATCCTGCACGAGCGCCTGTCGCGGCCCATCGCCACCGGCACCCTGCTGCTGCTCGGCGGCCTCCTCCTGGTCTCGATCTCGTGGCCCCGCGTCGCCTCCAGGCCAGAAACGCGCGTCGGGCCACCGCCCAGTTCGCGCCTGGAGTTCACCGGGACCGGTTTTGCAGTGTGGCTGAGGAAGCGGGGGCGCTGAGGGTGTCGGCCGCGCACGTTCGGCGGCCGCCGCTTGGTCGACGACTGTGCGCGGTAACGTCCCTGCCCCGATCCCGCACCCGCCTCTGTAAGTAATGAATCGCCATTAACGGGAACTCACCCCTGCCCGCATGAAGCCCTCACAAGAGGAGCAGCCGGGGACGCTTTTTTGCCTAGCCGTGGCGGATGGCGTGAACTACCCTAATTCACACCATCTGCCCCACCGGAGGCTCGCATGAAATTGACCCGGAAGATCATCGTTGCGATTCTTATCGCCCTGTCACTGTTCGCGGCCGCCTCGGCGATCTCCGTCGGTACGCACGCCGCCGCCGCGACCATGGTCGAATACGCGCTCTAACTCGCGGCGGCCCGACCCGCCGTGCAGCCGTTATGCCGGCATGCCGAATGCGCATTCGTCCTTCCCTGTCGCTATCCAGGTCAAATGCGCATTCGGTTTGGTCGGCCAGGCGGCATGAACAGCGGGCTACGGGCCGGTGGCTGCCGGGAACGTGAAACACGCACTCGTTCGGGATAAACCAAAAAGCTGTACCGAAAGGGACCGTTAGCTCGTCGCGGCGTCGAGCAGCACGTAGTTCCGCTTCCCCTTGCGCAGCAGGATCCAGCGGCTGTAGAGCAAGTCAGCCTCGGTGAGCGGCCGGTCCCCGGGCACGACCTCGCCGTTGACGGAGGCCGCGCCCTGGGCGATCGTGCGGCGGGCGTCGGACAGCGACGAAGCCAGCGGGGTCGCCGCCAGCGTCGCCGCGAGCGTCACCCCGGCCGCGAACGGGGCGGTGGGGACCTCGGTCGCCAGGAACTCGAGCGCCTGCGCGGACGCGCCCGCCGGTGAGCCGCCGAACAGGATCGCGCTCGCCTCCTGGGCCGCCGCCGTCGCCTCGGGGCCGTGCACGATCGCGGTGACCTCCTGGGCGAGGCGGCGCTGGCCGGCGCGCTGATTTGGCGCCTCGGCGTGCGCGGCGGCGATCGCGACGCACTCGGCGACGGGCAGCAGCGTGAGCTGGAGCAGGAAGCGCTCGATGTCGGCGTCCGCGACGTTCATCCAGTACTGGAAGAACTGGTAGGGCGACGTGCGGTCGGCGGCGAGCCAGACCGCGCCGTCCTCGGACTTGCCGAACTTCTTGCCGTCGGAGCGGAGCAGGAGCGGCCAGGTGAACGCGTGCACGTGCTTGCCGTCCGCGCGCCGGATCAGGTCCACCCCAGCCAGCAGGTTGCCCCACTGGTCGGAGCCGCCGATCTGGATCTCGACCCCGTGGTTCCTGCTCAGGTGCAGGTAGTCGTTGGCCTGCAAGAGCTGGTAGCTGAACTCGGTGAACGAGATGCCCTGCTCGCTCTCCAGGCGCGCCTTGACCGACTCCCGGGCGATCATCTGGTTGACGCTCGCGTGCTTGCCCACGTCGCGCAGGAAGTCGAGCAGCGTCAGCGACCCCGTCCAGCCCAGGTTGTTGACCAGGGGCACCCGGGAAATCCGCTCAAGCTGATCGGCGATGCGCTTCGTGTTGCGGGCGAGCGTCTCCGCGTCGAGCAGGTTCCGCTCCTTGGAGCGGCCGCCCGGGTCGCCGATCATCCCGGTCGCGCCGCCGGCCAGGGCGACCGGGTGGTGCCCGCCGTCCGCGAAGCGCCGCAGCACCAGCAGGCCGATCAGGTTGCCGACCTGGAGGGAGTCCGCGCTCGGGTCGCAGCCGTAGTACACGCCGACCGGGCCAGCCGTGATCCGGGCGCGCAGCGCGTCGCGGTCGGTGCTGTCCTGGATGAGGCCCCTGGCCTCGAGGTCGGCGAGAAAGTCCATGCCCTCATGATCCCATATCCCGGGCCATGGCCTGGCTCAATTAAGCGCCGGCCCCGGGCCCCGGCGACGGAAACCAGTTATTCCGAACGAGGGCGTGGCTTCGTGTCCTGGGCCGCCCTCGCCGCCGGCCCGGCGGGACGAGACGGGTTGCCGGGTCCGAGTCAGCCGACTCCGTTCGGGATGATCGATTTTGTTGTTTATCGAACCGTTATCATCAGGAAACCTGTACATCGGCCCGGCACCGTGACACGATCCACATCAATTCGGCCTGTCTTCAGGTCAATGATGCGAGGAGGCATCAGATGCGGATGCGGTTGAAATCCCCCAAGACCCTCACCGCGACGGCGGCGATCGGCCTGGTCGCGGCCGGCACCGCGCTCGCCGCGCCCGGCCCCGCGGACGCGGCGGCCGCCGCGGCCCCCGGCACCCAGGTCACCGGCACGCTGGCGAACGGCACCGTCTGGATCGCCGAGTACCCGAAGTCGTGGAACGGCACCCTGATCCTGTACAGCCACGGGTTCGGGCCGCTGACCGCGGCGGACGCGCCCGACCCGAACACCCAGGCCGGGCTGCTCGCCGACGGCTACGCCCTCGCGGGCTCCTCCTACGACCCGAACAACTCCGAGTGGGCGCTTGACACGGCGGTCAGCGACCAGTTCGGGACGCTCGCGGCGGTCGAGTCGACCGTGCTGCCCGCCCGGCCGAAGCACGTGCTCGCGTTCGGCACCTCGATGGGCGGCCTGGTCAGCGCGCTCGAGGCGCAGCAGGGCGCGGGCAAGATCGACGGCGCGCTGACCACCTGCGGGATCGTCGGCGGCGGGGTCAACCTGAACGAGTACCAGATCGACGGCGAGTACGCGATCGCGCAGCTGCTCGGCAACCCGGGCACCCAGCTGGTCGGGTTCGGCGACGACGCGACCGCGCTCGGCACCGCGGCGGCGCTCACCGCGGACGCCGCCCAGGCGCAGTCCACGGCCGCCGGCCGGGCCCGGCTGGCGCTGGCGATGGCCTTCCTCAACGTCACGCCCTGGGACCCGTCCGCGACCGCCCCGGCGGCGGCCGGCGCCCCGGCGGCGCAGGAGGCCGCCGAGTACAACGTGCTGTTCAGCGGGTCGTTCACCATCATGGACTTCATCGAGCTCGGCCGGATCTCCATCGAGCAGGCCGACGGCGGCCAGGCGACCTGGGACGTGGGCACGAACTTCGCCCGGGTGCTCGCCGGGCTCGCCGTACCGGCAGCAGGTCGCGGCGCTGTACAAGGCGGCCGGGCTTAACCTCGGCGGCGACCTCGCGACGCTCACCACGCGCACCACGACGAAGGCGGACCCGGCGGCGCTCCGGTCGCTCTTCCAGACCTCGGTGCCGACCGGGCGGCTCGAGGTGCCGGAGCTCGACCTGCACACGATCGGCGACAACCTGGTCCCGGTGCAGAACGAGAACTACTACGCCGACCTGGTCGACCGGGCGGGCAGCGGCAGCCTGCTGCGCCAGGCGTTCACCGAGAGCTTCGGCCACTGCAACTTCAGCCCGTCCGAGCTGGTCGCCGGCGTGCAGGCGGTCCTGCACCGGGTCACCACCGGGCACTGGGACAACGTCGCGACCGCGGCCAGCCTTGAGCAGGCGGCCGACGCCACGAACCTGGGCCCGGCCAACTTCACGCGGTACTACCCGGGCGTTCTGACCGGCGCGGTCTAGTTAATCGGGGCGGCGCGGATTTCGGATAATCTCGGCCCATGCCGGGTACCGAAACCGCGTCGCCCCTGCTTATCTACATGATCAAGCAGGTCGAGCTTGCCGTTCGCGCGCGGCTCGACGAGATCGTCCGCCCGGCGGGGCTCACCGCGCTCCAGTACACGGCGCTCAGCGTGCTCGAACGGCACACCGACATGTCCTCGGCCCAGCTGGCCCGGTCCTCGTTCGTCACCGCCCAGTCGATGGCCGACATGATCACCGCGCTTGAGGACCGGAAGCTGATCGAGCGGCACCGCGACCGCACCGACCGGCGACGGCTCGTCGTGGCGCTCACCGACGACGGGCGGGCCCTGCTCGACCGCTGCCGCCCCGAGGTCGCGGCCCTGGAGGCCACCATGCTCAAGGGGTTCTCGGTGCCGCAGACCAAGGCGCTGCGGACGGCGCTCGCCGCCTGCTACGCCAACCTGTCGCGGGCTTAGCTCCTGGCCAGACGGGGAGCGCGACCCCCTATTCCAGATCGCCCGGGCCTGGCAGGATTCCTACGTATGGAAACGCCGCTGTCTCCGCTTGAATTCGCCCGTCGCACCCGGCGCCTGCACGGGGCGCGCGAGGCCGTCGTCGACGGCGACCTGAGGCTTACCTACGAGCAGTTCTTCGACCGGTGCGACCGCTGGTCGGCCGCCCTCCAGGGGCTCGGCGTCCAGCCGGGGGACCGGGTGGCCACGATCGCGCCGAACACGCACGCGCAGCTTGAGGCGTTCTACGCGGTACCCCAGCTTGGCGCGGTGCTGGTGCCGATGAACTACCGGCTGACCCCGGACGACTTCGTCTACATGGTCAACCACTCGGGATCGACGGTGCTGTGCGTGCACAGCGACTACCTGGACGCGATCGACGGCGTCCGGGACCAGATGCCCGGCGTGCGGCACTTCGTCGCGTTCGAGGGGGCCAAGGACGGCTGGCTGGACTACGAGGCGCTGGTCGCGGCGACCGGGCCGGCGTTCAGCAGGCCGGAGATCGGCGAGCGGGACCTGCTCACGATCAACTACACGAGCGGCACCACGTCCCGCCCCAAGGGCGTCATGATCACGCACCGGAACGCTGCCATGAACACCATCGGCACCCTGCTGCACCTGCACATGGACGTGGGCGACCGGTACCTGTGGACGCTGCCGATGTTCCACGCCAACGGGTGGACCTACACCTGGACGGTGACCGCGGTCGCGGGGACGCACATATGCCTGCGGAGGGTGGATCCCGCGCTGGTCTTCGGCCTGATCCGGGACGAGCGCGTCGGCTGGCTGGCCGCCGCCCCGACCGTGCTGATCACGCTGGCTAACGCCCCGGCGGCGGCCCGCGGCGCGGTGCCGGCCGGGGTGCGCGTGGTCACCGCGGGCGCGCCGCCGGCCGCGGCGACGATCGAGCGGCTCGAGGGCGGGTTCGGCTGGGACATCACGCAGGTCTACGGGCTCACCGAGACGGCGCCGTTCATCACCGTGTGCGCGCCGCTGCCCGAGCACGCGGACCTCTCCCCCGCCGACCGCGCGGTGATCAAGGCAAGGACCGGCGTGGAGCTGCTTACCTCGGGTGAGCTGCGAGTCGTCGACGACCTCGGCGGCGAGGTGCCGGCCGACGGCGTCACCCTCGGGGAGATCACCGTCCGCGGCAATGTCGTCATGGACGGGTACTACAACGACCCGGAGGCGACCAAGAAGGCGATGGGCGACGGCTGGTTCCACACCGGCGACGCGGCCGTCGTCCACCCGGACGGGTACGTGGAGATCCGCGACCGGATCAAGGACGTGATCATCAGCGGCGGGGAGAACATCTCCTCGATCGAGGTGGAGGGCGCCCTGCTCCGGCACCCAGCGGTGGGCGAGGCCGCGGTCGTCGGGCTGCCGAGCGAGAAGTGGGGCGAGGCACCGCACGCGTTCGTGGTGCTCATGCCGGGCGCCGCGGTGACCGCGGGCGAGCTGATCACCTTCGTCAGGGGCCGGATCGCGCACTTCAAGGCGCCGCACAGCGTCACTTTCGTGGACGGCCTGCCCAAGACCGCGACCGGCAAGATTCAGAAGTACGTGCTGCGCGGCGGGGCGGCGAACCTGTCCCGGCAGTAACGCCAATGTCTCGGTTACTGACCGGTTTGATTATCGTGGGTAGGAAAGGCAGGGTGTTTCGCCAGCGGCAACTCTCTGAGGGGCAGCGGTGTCGGGTATGGATGGCGCGGACGCGCCGCTCGCGCGTCCGGGGGATGACAGTGTGCGCAGGGCGGCTACCGCCCTGGACAGCGCGGCGGTCGTGGTTGACCCCGAGCTGCCCAGGGAGAGACGGGATGCCCTCGCGCGGGCGGCCGGCAAGCTGGCTCCGTACCGGGGGCCGGTCCCGGAGCCGGCGCTGCCGGTCAACGGCGCCCGTGGGTGCGCGCTGCTGGTAGGGGTCGCCTTCGTGTTCGCGATCCTCGGCGTGGCCGCCGACAACCCCGTGTTCGCGTCGATGATGATCATGCTGGCGGCGTCCGGCATCCCGTTCGTGCTCGCCGGCCGCCCGAACGCCAGGGAGATCGCGGCGGCGCGGGCGCCGGTCACCGAGCACCGGCGCTACGTGCTGCCAAGCTCCGACATCGACGCCGACCACTGGAAGCTGTGGAAGCGAGCGGTTGACGCGCGGAACCGGATCGCCGGCGCCGGCGTGGTCAGCGAGGGCCGCATCGACTCGGTTCAGATCGCGGAGGTGCTGCCGCACCGCCTGTGGGACATCGCGCAGCGGCTCGCCCGGCTGGCCGAGGTGCGGGCCAAGCAGCGGGAGATCCTGGGCGACGTCGCCCCGGACGACCCGGACGTCGCTCAGGCCGTGGCGCGGCAACTGCGGGCGCAGGAGCTTACGCTCGCCGACGTGGCGCGACGGGTGAGCGACCTGGAGAACGTCGCCGGCCTGGTCGACGCCGCCGACCTGGCGGCGCGCAAGGAGGCGATCGTGCGGGAACTCAACGCCCTTGACGACTCGCATGCCGAGCTGCTCGCCGGAATTGGCGACACCGACCTGGACGCCAGCGTCACCCAGCGGCTCGCCGACGACGCGACCGCGGTCATCGAGCAGGCCAGGCGGGCGGTCGAGCAGGCCAACGAGGCGGCGCTGACCCTCGCGCCACCGGACGACGAGCAGCCGGCCGGCTAGGACGGCGCCACGGGACGGCCGGTGTTACCCGGCTGTGGGGGTAACCGCTGGCTGGTGGCAGGACATCGGCCACGTTATGTTCATTTGCGTTCCCTAGCGTCGCGGCCATGAGCGAACCTTTTGAGGGTGAAGTTACCGGACAGTCATCCCCCGGGGGGACGACCCCCCGTACCCCCCGGCAGGGGTTCACCCGGCGCCGGTTCATCATCGGCGGCGTCGGCGTCAGCGCCGTCGCCGCGATCGGCGGCACGACCGTCCGGGCGCCGCGGGCGCTGGCGAGCGCCGCGCCGAGCGGGCCGCCCACCACGACGCTGCCGCTGCCGGCCACGACCGAGCCGGAGCAGCTGCTGCTGACCTGGGGCGGCGACCCGGCCACGGAGGTCACGGTGTCCTGGTCCGCGCCCGGCACGGTGGCGCAGCCGGCCCCGACGCTGGCCTTCTCCACCCAGCCGATCACCGCCCACAACCCCGGCTGGCTGGTCAAGATGCCCGACCCGAAGCCGCTCGACGTGACGGAGCGGTACGGCCAGGCCGCCGCGGTCAGCTTCACCGACGGGCTCAACGGGCAGACCACGTACTTCTACCACGTGCAGCTCAAGGGGCTGAAGCCGGGAACGCGCTACTACTACGAGGTCAGCGACGGCGCGCCGACGCCGTCCACGGCGGGCGCGTCGTTCGCGACCGCGCCGCACGGCCGGGCGAAGTTCCGCTTCTCCAGCTACGGCGACCTGGCCACCCCGTCCTGGGACCTCAACACGTCGGGGAACATCTGGCACGAGTCCTGCGATAACTCCTGGTTCGCGGTCACCGCGATCGAGAACCCGGGCGACGGCAAGGGCGCGCCGCTCTTCCACTTGCTGAACGGCGACCTGTGCTACGCCAACCTCGACGTCAACAACGCGCCCGGCGTGTGGCGGGACTTCGGCAACAACGTCGCGCGCAGCGCCGCCAACCGGCCGTGGATGCCCGCGCTCGGCAACCACGAGTGCGAGTTCGGCGTCGACACGCTGGCCGGGCACCCGGGCACCGCCGCGGGCGGGGTCGCCGCCCAGGGCGCGGCGGGTAACCAGTGGAACGGGCCGTACGGCTTCGGCCACTACCTCAGCCGGTTCCTGCTGCCGGACAACGGCGTGACCAACTGGGACGGCAACCGGCTGCGGGGCAACTTCTACGCCTTCCAGGTCGGCACCGTGAAGTTCATCTCGCTGGACGCCGACGACGTTATCTACCAGGACGGCGCCGCTAACTACGTGATCGGCACGGCGAACACCGCCCCGGAGACCACCACCACCGGCGCGGAGATCCCGAACGGCACGACCAACTACACCCGCTTCTACACCGGCGGCCTGACGCTCGACGCGAAGGACAACTCGCTGGTCCCCGACTACGCGAGCCGCAGGCCCAACCTGCAGACGATCTGGCTGGGGCAGACCCTGGCCGAGGCCAGGCGCGACCCGTCGGTGGACATGATCGTGGTGTTCATGCACCAGTGCGCGATGTCGACGTCGGTGCCCGGCAACGGCTCCGACCTCGCCATCCGCCAGGCCTGGCTGCCGCTGTTCGACAAGTACGAGGTCGACCTGGTGCTTTCCGGGCACGAGCACGACTACGAGCGGACCTACCCGGTCCGCGGCTACGACGCCGGCGAGCTCGGCACGGTCACCGCGCCCAACCCCGGCCAGACCAAGGGCGCGACCGTCGACACCCGGCGGCCGTCGGTCGTCACCACCGAGCCGTCCGTGCACAACGGCACCCCGGCCTGGAACACCGCCGAGGGCACCGTGTACCTGGTGCTCGGTGGCGGCGGCACCAACGGGCCGAGCAACACCTACGGCACCGACGCCACCGACGACAAGCCGCAGGCCAAGGTCATCACGACGCGGAACGCCGTCACCGGCAGCGAGGCGACGGGCTTCTCCAAGAACGGCGCCGACTCGATCGAGGACGCGCCCTGGTCCGCCGCCATCAACCCGACCGACGCCTACGGGTACTCCATCTTCGACGTGGACCCGGGCGAGCGCCCCGGCGAGACGACCATCACGTTCCAGTACTTCGCGATCCCGGCGGTGAGCAACGAGGCCGGCAGCGCCCACGACGGCACCACCACGCTGCCGAGCGTGCCGACGGAGAAGTTCGTCTTCGGCCGCCGGATCGGCAAGTAGCGGCGAGCGCGCCCCGCGCCCGGCAACTGTTAACGACACCGTTAACAGTTGCCGGCGAGGCCGGCTGGGAACTGTCTCTGGGGCACACAACGGGGCATAAATGGTTTAGCCTTGTGTGCCCCAGTGCCATTTGCCGTTCTGGCCTTGAGGCACCCAAGACCAGCAAATTCTGGCCTTGAGGCACCCAGGGGCGCATCTAGCGTCCCTGCGGCACACAAGGCCAGCGCATTCTGGCGTCGCGGCACCCAGGGACAGGGCCATTCTGGCCTCGGGGAACACGAGGCCAGAACGTTCTGGCTCTGGGTGCCGCACGGTTGTAACAGACCGGGCCTTGCCTGCCCGCGGCCGACGAGTCATGGAGGGGGCGGGAGTCAGCCGCTGTCGTTCGGGATAGTCCGGGTTCTGGCGTTTGGTTACAGGCTGAGGCGGCGGGAGAGGTCGGACGCGAGGATGCCCGCCGGGTCCAGGTCGGCGCGGAGCTTGCGGAACTCGGGGAGGCCGGGGTACATCTCCTCCAGGGTCGCGGCGCTCACCCGGGAGTCCTTGGCCAGGTAGACCCGGCCGCCGTGGGCCACCACCAGCTTGTCGAGCTCGTCGAGGAGCGGGCCGAGTCCGGGGGTGCGGGCCGGGAAGTCAAGCGCGAGCGTCCACCCCGCGGCGGGGAACGACAGCAGGCCGGGGTCGGCCTGGCCGAACCGCTTGAGCACGGTGACGAAGCTCGGCGCGCGGTGCGCGCTGACCATCTCGAAGCTCTTCCTGACGGCCGCCTCCGCGCCGAACGGCATGACGTACTGGTACTGGCGGAAGCCGCCGGGGCCGTAGACGCGGTTCCAGTTCCTGATTCCGTCGAGCGGGTGGAAGAACTGGCTGATCGTCTGCAGTTCGTGCTCGCGGAGCTTCGGTGCCCTGAGGTACCAGGCCGCGTTGGCGAGGCGGATCGAGTGCCGGTTCATCAGGCCCGGCGGGAAGACGCCGGGCGCGGCCAGCCGGGCGCGCGGGTCGAACTTGAACGGGTCGGCCCGGCGGGCGGGATCGAGGTCGTCGAAGGCGGCGAAGTCGCCGCTCGTGATGATCGACCGGCCGAGGCTCCCGCCGGTCGCGAGGTCGTCGGACCAGGCGACCGTGTAGCCGTACCTCTGGTCGTGCTCGGCGAGCACGGCCATCGTCTCGTCGATGTCCCGGGTCTTGACCGTGTCGACCTTGACCAGGGCGCTCTCCACCCGCTTGAGCTGGATGACCGCCCTGGTGATGAACCCGGTCAGGCCCATGCCGCCGGCCGTCGCCCAGAACAGCTCCGGGTCGGCCTCCTTGGTGACGGTGTGCGGCTCGGCCTGCTCCGCGTGCGGGAAGAGGATGTCGAAGCTCGTGACGTGGCGCGCGAACGACCCCGCCACGTGGTGGTTCTTGCCGTGCACGTCCGCCGCGATCGCCCCGCCGACCGTCACCTGACGGGTGCCGGGGGACACCGGCACGAACCAGCCGTGCGGCAGGCCGGCGATCATGAGCTGCTCGAGCGAGACGCCGGCCTCCGCGACCGCGATGCCGGTGGCCGGGTCGAGGCTGATGATGTTGTTCAGCCTGCTCGTGGAGATGACGACGCCGCCGGCGGACTGCGCCGCGTTGTTGTAGCTGCGGCCGAGGCCGCGCGGGATCGCCGCCTCGCGCTTGCTCGCGGGCAGCGTCGCCAGGTAGCGCAGCAGGGCCGCGACCTCCGCGTCGCTCGCCGGCGCGGCCAGGTCCGCCCGGGTGGGCGCGATGCGACCCCAGCCGGTCAGCCGGACGGGCCTGGTCGGCACGGGGCTGTGGGTGCTTGACGAACTGGCGCGAACGGACATGGGAGGCATATTACTTGGCGGACGGGAACGTCCCCGTGGTTATCCCGGGGCCGCCGGAAGACCTCCCTGGGGAGTACCCCGGGGGCTTCCCTCCACCCGACGTCAACCCTGGGGGTAGTTCAAAATCAACCTCCTGGCCGATGGCACGGCGTCCCCGGGTCCCTAATGTGGCGGATGGCAGCACTTTTTCAGCCTGATGAGGGGACACATCGGCGATGGATACGGGTATCAGGGGCTTCCCCCGCGGCGACTTGCGGGTGTCGGACGGCGAGCGCGACCAGGCGGTCGCCGAGCTGAGCGAGCACTTCCAGGCCGGACGGCTCACGCAGGACGAGTTCGACGACCGGTCCGGCCGGGCGCTCCAGGCCCGCACCGGCGGCGACCTCGACGGCCTGTTCACCGACCTGCCGCCGCGGCACGCGGTGGTCCCGCCGGCGGCGGCTTTCCCGGGGGCGGACCCGGGGTTCATCCCTGGCGGCCCGCCCCGGCCGAACTTCCTGCCGCTGGCGCGCGTCATCATCGCCTTCATCGTGGCGGCGATCATCGCCGGCGGGCTGTTCGGCGGGCACGGTTACTACCACCACGGCCACCCCATCGGCTGGCTGGTCCCGGTCGTCATCCTCGGGATGGTCTTGCTCCGGCTGGCCCGCCGGCGGCGCTACTGAACGGGCAGGCCGCGGCCGGCGGTGGTGGCGCCGGCCGCTTGCCTGACCTCAGCCGACCGGGGACTCGTTGACCAGGGCCTGCCAGGTGACCGAGCCGACGATGCCGTCGGCGGTGATCTTGCCCGCCGCCTGGAAGGCGAGGATCGACAGCCGGGTGACCGGGCCGAAGATGCCGTCCACGGCGACCTTGTAGCCGTACTTGCTGGCGCGGTAGTTCGTCTGATCCTGGACGGCGCGGACGGCGTACCCGGTGCTGCCGAGCTTGACCGTGGTGATGAGGGCGGCCCACGTCTTCGCGCCGGCTACGCCGTCGACGGTCAGGTGGTGCGCGCGCTGAAAGGCGACGAGGGCCGCTTCGGTCTTCGCGCCGAAGACGCCGTCCGCGGGGACCTTCGCCCCGTGCGCGTCGAGCAGGTACTGCAGCGAGCGGACGGTGATCTTGGGCCAGGTCCTGTTCAGGCCCGGGCGCAGCACCGGCCAGCCCTTGGGCGTCGCGGCGGCCGCCAGCCGCGTCGTGACGGTGGCGGTTGACGCGCTGGCCGCGACCGCTGTTGATGCGGACGTGGATGCGGATGCGGGCAGGGCCAGGCCGGCGACCAGGACTCCGGATGCGAGCCCGCTGGTCAGCAGGGCCGCACCGATGGTCTTTGCGGTTGTCATCGTTAACGTGCCTCCGGGTTTCACCTCAAGGGGGTTTCCACGGCTAAGACTAGTTATGAGGCGGTTAACGAGGATCTGTTTAGATTTCCATGTATCGAACGGCCGGCCTTAGCGCCCGCGCCCACGTTCGCGCCCGGGTCCGCCAAAGGAGCGCAGGCGGAGGCTGTTCGTGACTACGAACAGCGAGCTGAACGCCATCGCGGCGGCCGCGATCATGGGGTTGAGCAGGCCGGACGCCGCTAGCGGGATGGCCGCCACGTTGTAGCAGAACGCCCAGGCCAGGTTGCCCTTGATCGTCTTGAGCGTCTTGCGCGACAGCTCGATCGCGTCGGGCACCGCCCGCAGGTCGCCGCTGACCAGGGTCAGGTCGGCCGCCTCGATCGCGGCATCGGTGCCGGTGCCCATCGCGAGGCCGAGGTCGGCCTGGGCGAGCGCGGCCGCGTCGTTGACGCCGTCGCCGGCCATCGCGACGGTCCGGCCCTCGTCTTGCAGGCGCTTGATCACGTCGACCTTGTCCGCAGGGAGGACGCCGGCGATGACCTCGTCGATGCCGACCTGGCCGGCCACGGCGCGCGCGGCCCGCTCGTGGTCGCCGGTGAGCAGCACCGGGCGCAGGCCCAGGGCGCGCAGCCGCCTGATCGCTTCCGGTGACGTGGGCTTGACCGTGTCGGCCACGATCAGCACGCCGCGGACGGCGCCGTCCCAGGCGACGAAGGTCGCCGTCTGGCCGACCCGCTCGGCCGCGTCGGCGCGCGCCGCGAGTTCGCCCGGTACGGTCAGCGCCCAGTCGGCGGTGAGCCAGGTCCGGCGGCCGGCCAGGACGGCGTGCCCGTCGACGACGGCGGAGACGCCCTGGCCGGGCTCGGCGGAAAAATCGGAAATGTCGGAGAGGGCGGCCCGCGTCCCGGCGCCGGCCGTGATCGCCGCGGCGATCGGGTGCTCGGACGCCGATTCCACCGCGCCGGCGTACCCGAGCAGCTCACGCTCGTCCCCGCCGGGAGCGGCGAGCATGTCGGTCAGCGTCATCCGGCCGGTGGTGACCGTGCCCGTCTTGTCGAGGACGATGGTGTCGACCTGGCGGGTGCTCTCCAGGGCCTCGGGGCCCTTGATCACGATGCC
The DNA here is from genome assembly GCA_963767685.1 of uncultured Actinomycetota bacterium. Taxonomy (GTDB): domain Bacteria; phylum Actinomycetota; class Actinomycetes; order Streptosporangiales; family Streptosporangiaceae; genus Trebonia. The sequence goes on along the minus strand of CAVYEZ010000018.1, from coordinate 735,627 downwards.
GAGCTGCGCGCCGCGGCCGGTGCCGACGAGGATCGCGGTCGGGGTGGCGAGGCCCATGGCGCACGGGCAGGCGATGATCAGCACCGCCACCGCGGCGGTGAACGCGGCCCCCGCGGACCCGCCGGCGGCCAGCCAGCCGGCCAGCGTCGCCGCCGCGATGCCGAACACGACGGGAACGAACACGGCGGAGACGCGGTCGGCGAGCCGCTGCACCCGCGCCTTGCCCGCCTGCGCCTGGGTGACCAGCCGGGCCATCTGGGCGAGCTGGGTGTCCGCGCCGACCCGGGTGGCCCGGACGATCAGCCGGCCGCCGGCGTTGACGCACCCGCCGGTCACCGCGTCGCCGGGGCCGACCTCGGCCGGCACCGGCTCGCCGGTCAGCATCGACGTGTCGACCGCGGAGTGCCCGGCGACGACGACGCCGTCGGTCGCGATCTTCTCCCCCGGCCGGACCACGAACTGATCGCCGGCCACGAGCGCGGCGGCCGCCACGGTCACCTCACGGCCGTCGCGAAGCACCGTCGCCTGCTTCGCGCCCAGGTCGAGCAGCGCCTTGAGCGCGGTGCCGGCCCGGCGCCGCGCCCGCAGTTCCAGGTGCCGGCCGAGCAGGATCAGCGCGGTGACGCCGACCGCGACCTCCAGGTAGGTCTCGGCTCCGCCGAAGGCCAGCGCGTACAGCGACCAGAGGTAGGCGGCGGCCACCCCGACCGCCACCAGCGTGTCCATGGTGGCCGCGCCGTGCCGCGCGTTCACCGCCGCGGCGCGGTAGAACGGCCAGGCACCCCAGGTCGCGACCGGGGTCGCCAGCGCCAGCGACACCCACTGCCAGCCGGGGAACCGGGCGGCGGGCAGCATCGCGAGCACCGTCACGGGAACGGCCAGCGCCAGCGACACCACCAGCCGGCGACGCGGCGAGGCGGCGCCCGCTGGGGTCGCGGCGCCGTCGGCCGGGGTCGTTGGCCGCTCGGGCAGCCCCGGCCGCTCGGGCAGCCCCGACGGCGCGGGCGGCGCGGGCGGCGCCGCGGTGTAGCCGGTGCGCTCGACGGCCGCGATGAGGTCGGCCACGGTGACCGCGCCGGGGAACGACACGTGGGCGGTCTCGGTCGCCAGGTTGACCGTGGCCGTGACCCCGTCGAGCTTGTTCAGCTTCTTCTCGACCCGCGCCGCGCACGACGCACAGGTCATCCCGCCGATGACGAGGTCCGTGGTGCTCAGCGGCTGGGTCATGCGAGGGGCAGGGTGCGGGCGGGATCGACGATGACTTCCGAGCCGGAGTCGGACGCGGCCAGCCGGTACGCGCCGGCCTCGTCGAGCGCCGTCGCGACCGCCTCGTCCGGGAGCGGGGCCGCGCTGGCGACCGTGACCGCCGACGCGCCGCCGGGGACGAGCGCGACGGTTACCGCGGCGACGCCGGCCAGGCTCTCGATCTCCTCGGTGACCGCGCGCACGCAGTGCTCGCAGGTCATGCCGGTCACCTGGTACGTCGTCGATGTCATCGCGCAGCTCCGGTTTGCTTAGTCGGTACTCTGGTCAGGCCGGCGCTCGGGTCAGGACTTCACCAGGCGGGCGATCGCCTCGGACGCCTCGCGGACCTTCGCGGCGGCGACGTCGCCGCCCTCCGCGGTCGCCTCCGCCACGCAGTGCCCGAGGTGGTCCTCAAGCAGGCCGAGCGCAACTGACTGTAGCGCGCTCGTCACCGCGGATACCTGAGTGAGGATGTCGATGCAGTACTTGTCGTCCTCGACCATCTTCTGCAGGCCGCGGACCTGACCCTCGATCCTGCGCAGTCGCGTCAGGTACCGGTCCTTGTCCGGCGTGTACCCGTGCATGTCCTACCTCCAGCAGCTCATCGCAACCATACCATACCCCCGAAGGGTATGGCCGAGTGGCTGACCGTGCCGCTCACCGCGCTGGGGCGCTTGCGGTCGCGGGGCCCGTGGGCCGTGGGTCCGTAGGGTCCGTGGGGCCCGTAGGGTCCGTGGGGCCGGTGCTGCGCAGTGCCCGTCTGTGCGCGACGGCGGTTAACGTGAAGACTCCGGACAAGCGGAAGACTTTGCGCAGCAGGTAAGAAAAACGTGTCTGAGCAGTGGCTCGCTCAAGGGATTGTCGCAATACCTGACCTTAGGGCGGGCGGCCCTCGGGGCTTTCGCGGGTTAGCGGTTCGCTGGGTCGCGGGGCGGGCCGGCGGACGCCGGGTCGTCGGCGTCACGGCGGGCGGCGAACTTGCGGGACAGGCGCCTGCGGTAGGCGAGGGTGCCGATGCCAGCGAGGACCGCCAGGCCGCCCCCGCCGAAGAGCACGCCGTCCTGCAGGCCGGCCGTGCCGCCGCCGCCGGTCTCCGGCGCGGCCGTCGGGAAGGCGGTGTCCTGCGGGGTCGACGAGTGCGTGGGGGCGGCCGTGGTCGGGAATTCGGTCGTCACCTGCGCCGTCGGGGTCTGGGAGGCCCGCGCCGTCGCGGAGCTCGACGCGTGCGGGGAGCTCGACACGTGCGCGGGAGCTCGACACGTGCGCGGAGCTCGACACGTGCGCGGAGCTCGACGCGTGCGCGGAGCCGGAAGACGAAGCGCCACCCCGGGCGGTCGAGGTGGCGCTGGCGGAAGAGCCGCCGGACGATCTGGAGGCCTGGCCGGTGGGCGACGGCGTCCGCGTGCCCGCGCCGGTCGAAGAGTGCCCGCTCGCCGGTACCGACGGCGTGAAGATCGACGGCACCGACGTGGCGGAGCCGCCGCCGGTGCAGGCGGAAACCGTCACCGCGAGGAGAACCGCCCCGGCGGCCGAGCGGCCCGCGGTCAGCCACGCACCCTTGGCCGCGACGGCCGGGATCAGGCACATCTTCATGAACCCTCCTCGAATGCGTGTCCGATAAATTCGCATTTCCATCAAGGTCGCCCCTCAGAGGGAACGGCCCCGCAGATAATGCATTTCCTCACCATCGAGCATCAACCATCGAGGCGGGCAACGAATGGGAGAACAACGCCATCCGGCGGTCCGCAGAGGCGCTGACCAGCGCATTTCCCCGTACGCGGGACGACTTCATAGACGACCATATTGAGCGGTGCCGATGGGTGGCACGGCCGGGCAATGGCGTGTTTTCATCAGAACAATAGGCTACGCGAGTGGCACGTCATGCGGAAGGTATGGGGAAGGCACGCCCTATGGGAGGCTCGCCGCGCATTGCCGGGCTGCGCGTGGTCATGTCGTGGCCGACGGACAGCCAGTTCGCCCCCCAGCCGCCGCCGCGGGGCCGGGCCCGGGTCAGGCTGGCGGGGCTCGCGGGCGCCTCCCTCGTCTTCGGCGGCGCCATCGCGATGCTCGTCGCCGTCCTGTCCCAGCAGCACGCTCCCGCCCCGGCCGCCGCGGCCGCCGGCCACATCGGGCCGACCGCCGCCAAGGGGCCCTCGCTGCACCAGTCGGTGCCGGTGTCGGTCGCCATCCCGTCGATCGGCGTCGAGTCGCGGCTACTGCGCCTCGGGCGCAACCAGGACGGCACGATGCAGGTGCCCGACCTCGTGACGAGCGCCGATGAGGCCGCCTGGTACAAGTACTCCGTGACGCCGGGCCAGATCGGGACGGCCGTTATCGAGGGCCACGTCGACAGTTACCAGGGGCCCGCGGTCTTTTTCCGGCTCGGCGCGCTCCGTCCCGGCAATCAAGTCAACGTGACGCTCGCCGACGGAATCACCGCCGTTTTCCGCGTCACCGGCGTGCGGGAATACGGCAAGGCCGAATACCCGGCGAGTGCCATCTACGCCCCGGCCAAATATGCCGCGCTCAGGCTCATCACCTGCGGCGGGGACTTCGACGCGGGGACCGGCCATTACCTCGGCTCGGTGGTGGTATTCGCGTCGCTGGCCTCCTCGGCGCGCCGGTAATAGCAGGGCCGCGCGGGCGCGGAGCCACGCCCCCGTTCGGGAGACTCGCGGAGGCCAGGCGGCGTAGCCAGGGGCCAGACGCCACGCGATGCGGCGACGACCCGCATGAACGCTGCCCGGACGCGGGCCTCGTGTGACGCAGGCGGCGGCCGTCTCTTTCCAAGTTACATAAGCATATGATATAAGTTTCTTATGGAGAGCTCTTCCGGAACGATGCCGCTCGACGCGCTCGCGGCCGCGCTCACGACCGACCTGGAGCGGATCTTCGGCCTGTTCCGGTCGCTGAGCCCGGCGAGCGGGCTGTCGATGACCGCCGCCGCGACGCTCGCGAGCATCGAGCGGCTCGGCCCGCAGCGGCTGACCGTGCTCGCCGCCCGCGAGGGCGTCACCCAGCCGGCCATGACCCAGCTGATCAGCAGGCTGGAGGAGTCGGGCCTGGTCCGCCGGGAGGCGAGCGCCGAGGACGGGCGGGTGGTCCTGGTCGTCATCACCGACGAGGGCCGGGCGGTCCTGGCGCGCCGCCGGTCGGTCCGGAGCGACCGGATGGCCGCCATCATCGCCCAGCTCGGCCCGGAGCACCGGGCGGCGCTCGCCATCGCGCTGCCTGCGCTTGACGCGCTCGCCAGCGTCCCCCGCGAGGACGACCCCGCCCGGGCGGCGGCGCGCTGAGGGAATCACGCGTGCACCGGATCAAGCCCCTGCACGCCAGTCGCACAGCACTGAGGAGTACAGCTTCATGAGTGGCGCCCCCCACGGCTCCGCTGCGAGCCCGTTCAAGCAGCCCAAGGCCGTTTTCGCGGTCGCGTTCGCCTGCGTCGTGTCCTTCATGGGCATCGGCCTGGTCGACCCGATCTTGCCCGCGATCTCGAACCAGCTGCACGCCTCGCCAAGCGAAACCACCCTGCTATTCACGTCGTACCTGGTCGTCACCGCCGTCGCGATGCTGATCACCAACTGGGTATCCAGCCGGATCGGCGCCAAGTGGACGCTGATCTGCGGGCTCATCCTGATCGTGGCCTTCGCCGCGCTGGCCGGGTCTTCCGGCTCGATCAGCGAGATCATCGGGTTCCGGGCGGGCTGGGGCGTCGGGAACGCCCTGTTCATCGCCACCTCGCTCGCGGTCATCGTCGCGTCGGCGAGCGGCGGGTTCGCGGGCGCGATCGTGCTCTACGAGACCGCGCTCGGCCTCGGCATCGCGGTCGGCCCGCTCGTCGGCGGCACGCTCGGCGAGATCTCCTGGCGCGGCCCGTTCTACGGCGTCTCCGTGCTGATGGCGATCGCGCTGATCGCCACCGTGGTGCTCGTGGAGAAGACGCCCAGGCCCGCGCACACGACGAGCCTCTCCGCGCCGTTTAAGGCGCTGCGCCACCGCGGGCTGCTCACCATGGCGCTCACCGCGCTCTGCTACAACTGGGGCTTCTTCACGATCCTCGGCTACGCGCCGTTCCCGATGGAGCTCTCGCCGATCAAGCTGGGCCTCGTGTTCTTCGGCTGGGGCATCTTCGTCGCGCTGTTCGCCGTCTTCGGCGCGCCCTGGCTGCAGTCCAGGCTCGGCATCGCGCGCACGATGTACCTCAACCTGTCGGTGTTCGCCCTGATCACGCTGGGCATCGCGATCTGGACGCTCGACAAGCCGGTGCTCATCGTGCTCGTCATCGTCTCCGGCATCGTCTGTGGCGTGAACAACACGGTCACCACGCAGGCCGTCATGACGGTCTCCCCGGTCGAGCGCCCGGTCGCGTCCGCCGCGTACTCGTTCGTGCGGTTCATCGGCGGCGGCCTGGCCCCGTACGTCGCCGGACGGCTGGTCCTCGCCGTCAACATCCACTTCCCGTTCTACCTGGGCGCCGGCGTGGTCGCGGTCGGCATCGTGGTCCTCTCCACCGCTCACCGGCTGCTCGGCGAGGCCGAGCGGGTCCAGGCCGCCGCGGCCGCGGCGGCGGCGGCGGTCGCCGCGGGCCCCGCGGCGGCGGCCGAGGCGGAGTTCGAGGCCGAGGAGAGGGCCGAGGCGCTGTCCGGCGACGCCGACTGAACGAGCGTCGCCTAGCGAAAACAAAATTAAAATCGTGCGCCAGAACGGTTGCGGCTTACTCTCCTGGGCAGCAGGAGGCCGCGGCTGCCTGGGAGCCGGGGGTGCCCGGGCAGTCGCTCCCCCTATGTCGAGGTGCCCGTGGTCAGGTGCCTGCCGAGGAACGCCAGCGACGGCGGCTCCTGGGCGTTGAAGAAGGGGCCGGTGTGGCAGCCGCGCCCGAAGTACACCTCGGCGGTCTTCGGCAGGGCGCGGGCCAGGACCTGCGCGCCGGGATGGAACGGGTCGTCGGAGCCGGAGGCGACGCGGACCGGGACGCCGGCCAGGGCGGCGGCGTGGGTGACCGCGTCGTCGGCCGCGAAGTCGGCGGCCGACGCGTACGCGCCCGGGTTGGCCGCGCTGGCCGCGGCGTAGCTGGTCCAGATCGCCGGGGAGATCGCGGCCACGGCGCCGACCAGGTGCGGGTACTTCTCCGCGAGCAGGATGGCACCGTAGCCGCCCATCGAGATGCCGAGGACGCCGATGCGCTTGGCGCCGGCGCCCAGGCCCGCGCGCTGGCATCGCGGTATCAGCTCATCGACGACCATGGCCTGCGGGTTGTCACCGGGGTGGGGGTTCCAGTAGCCGCCGCCGCCGTCGACCGTGACCAGGGCCATCGGAGGCAACGGGGTGCCGCCGGGCTTCATGGCCACCGCCTGGGACGGCGTGATGCCTGAGAGGGCGTTGGTGTGGTTGCCGCCGAACCCGTGCAGCGCGATGACCAGCGGCAGCCGGTCGCCCGGGCCGTGACCGGGCGGGTAGCCGATCGTGTAGCCGACGGTGGCGCGGCGGGCGGCCGAGTAGAACGTGCCCGAGCGCTGCGGACCGGGCCCGGCGTATGACGCGAAGTCCGCCGCGGGCAGGTCGCAGGCGCCGGTGAGCTGGTCGAGTTCGCTCTTGCCGGGCAGCACGCCGTGCTCGACGAACTCGAAGCCCGCGGCCCCGGCCGCCGCGACGACCGCGAGGCTGCCGAGCGCGTAGCGGAGGAAGCGGCGCCGGGGGGCGTGGTGGCCGCCGACGTTATCCGGCCTGCGGGTCATGGTCATCGGCGCGCCAGCCGCCGGCTGCGCGTGGCCGTGCCCTGCGCCCGGTAGGCGGCGGCGAGCGCGAGCGCGAGCAGGACGGTGGCCGCCAGGTCGATGAGGCCGGGGTGGCCGTCGGCCACCCCGGCGGGGGCTAGGCCGGGCGGGCGGCCGACCCGCACCCAGCTTCCGCAGCCGACGAGGAACACGCTCATGACCGCGCAGGCCGCGGTGGCCAGGCGGACCTCGTAGGCGAGCGTGCGCCCGGCCGACCTCGGCCGCTCCTCCATCTCGTCGATCAGCAGCTCGGCGAACTCCTCGCCGTACCGCTCCCGCCAGGCCCGCGGGTACCAGCGCAGCAGCCGGGCGGCCCGCTCCCGCGGGGTGCGAGCGCCGCTCACGCAGTCCCCCAGTTGGCCTCGAGACGGCGCAGGCCGGTATCGGTCACCCGGCGCTGCGCGTCTAGGTGCGCCCGCAGCGCCGCGGCGCCGGCCGCGGTGAGCCGGTAGGGCCGCCGCCGCTCCGCCGGCTCAAGCGCCTCGATCAGCCGCTGTGACTCCAGCCGGGCGAGCGCCTCGTACAGCGTGCCCGGCGCGAGCCGCACTCCCGCGAACTCCTGGACGTCCTTGGTCAGCGCGTAGCCGTGCTTAGGCCCGGCGGCCAGGCTGGACAGGATCAGCGTGGCCGGCCCGGCGTAGCGGCCGAAGCCGGCCAGCCCGGCCTCGCGGGCCTCATCTCGCTTCGCCATGGCCCGACTATATATCGGCATCCGATACAACGGGAGCCGATCTAGGAAATCGGGGCTGCTGCGGCCGATCGCGGGAGCGTAGGGTTGCGTTGACAACGTGGTTTCTTGTTATGGGGGGGCGGGCCCATGCTTGACGCGTTCTACGGTGCTATTTCTCCGGCGGCCCTGGCGCTGCTCGGCCTCTGGCTGGTGGCCGTGCAGATGCGCGCCGACGAGGTGCGGGCCAGTCGGGAACTGAGGCGCCGCACCTACGCCGTGGCGCTGTTTTTCGCGCTGCCAGGCCTGATGGGCGTCATGGCGCTCGTTGACACGGCCAACCCGGTTTTCTGGCGGGTCTCGTTCGGGCTCATCGGCCTGGTGGGCGCGGCCGTGCTCTTTCCCGTGCGCGGCCTGCCCGGCGGCGAGCGGGTCAGGAACGCCGCCGACGTCCTGGCGGTCATCCTCTACGTGGCCATCGTGGTGCTCGCGGTCATCGGCGGTCCCGTCGCCGAGCGCACGGCGGCCGTGCTGCTGACCGCCCTGATCTTCGTCGGCTTCAACGTCGCCTGGCTGTTCCTGTTCGCCCCGCTCGCCCCGGCCAAGCCGGCCGCCGCGCGGGAGGCGCCCGAGGCGGCGGCACCGTAGGCGCGCTCAGCCTGCCTGTACGGCCGCTCCGCATTCCGGGCAGCGGATTGGACGGCGCTTTGGCCAGAGCCCGCCAGACGCCGTAGACGACGAAGGGGAATCCCATTGCCGGTAAGGCAGCAGAAGGACGCGGCGCCGAGCACCACGGTGACCGCGAGGGCCAGGGCCGTGCGGCCGGGGATGCGCTTCGATCTCAGGCCGCGTGGTAGACCGCGGCGGCGGACGGCGCGGACCGGGGGGCGCGGCCGAGCATGGGCATGGACGTCAGGTGCAGGGCAAGCAGCAGCGGCACGGTGACCGTCGGGACCAGCGCGAGCGGGAATTCACCGATCGCGGCGCTCGAGGGGGTGACGTGGAGCAACTGGTATCCGGTGAGGGCACCGAGGGTCGATGCCACGACCATGTCGGTGATGCCGTACGCGTTGAACCACCAGGCGGCGCGGCGGCCGGTGCCCTGCGCGAGCCCGCGCGCGACGAGCGGCGCGGCGACGCCAGCGGCGATGTCGCCCAGGCCCGCGGGCAGTGCGAACAGCGCCGGGAGATGACCGAAGGCCAGGTAGAGCAGGAAGAACACCCCGACCACGCGGAACGAGTGCGGAAGCAGGAGACGGCGGGCCATCCCCGCGGTCGCCAGGGTGCGCGTCATCACCGGGATCCGGCCGAGGGCCAGCAGCGCGGCCAGGAACGCGCCCGCCGCGACCGCCAGCCACGGCTCCTGGTTGAGCCGCGTGCCGTACCCGCCGTGACCCGCGATCACCGCGCTCGCGCCGAGCCAGCCGCCGAGCAGGACGGCTGCGCTCCCGGCGAGCAGGGCGGCGCGCCTTCGGCCCCCGCCGGCCCGCACCGCCCCGCCGTACAGAGCCAGGCAGGTGGTAGCGGCGATCGCGGCGATCCCGCCGATGATCAGTGCCGACAGGTAGGCGGGCGGTTCGTACATGGCATCCCCCTTGCGGAACCGCCGGGCCCGCTGGCCCGGCTCCTCGGGGAACGGTATGAGTTCCGGCCGCCGCGGGGCGTCACCCGGGCGTGCCTGCTTGGTGGCATATATCGGTGCGGGCGGCCGTAACCCGAAAGTGCTACCGGGCCGGCCAGGGCGGCCGGGTCAGGGGATCAGGCCCAGCTGCCGGGCCCGCGCGGCCGCCTCGGTCCGGTTGGCGGCACCCAGCTTGGCCAGGACGTGGCTCACGTGCTTTTTGACCGTGTCGAGCGCGAGGACGAGGTCGTGGGCGATGCGCTGGTTCGACTGGCCCGCGGCGAGCAGCCGCAGCACCTCAAGCTCGCGGCTGGTCAGCGGCTCGGCCGGGCCGGGCGGCCCCGCGGCGGCCCGCTTCCGCGGCGGCCCGGCGCCCGCCTGGCCGCAGGCGTCAAGCAGCGCGGCCAGGTAGCCGGGGTCGCTGCCGCCGGCCGCGGGCGGCTGGCCGGGCGGGGTGGCGGGCAACTGCGCGAGCAGGGCGCGCATCGGTGCGCCCTCGTCGGCGAAGACGCGGACGTAGCCGCGCGGGCCGGCGAGCGCGAGCGCCTCGGTCAGCGCGCCCAGGGCGCTGGCCTGATCGCCGTGCGCGGCCAGCGCGAGCGCCCGCAGCGCCTGGATCTCGATGACGCTGCCGACCCGGCCCTGGCCGGCCGCGGCGCCGAGCAGCCGCTGGAGCAGCGCAAGCGCTGAACCGGGGGCAGCTTGGGCGAGCAGCACCCGTGCCAGCACCAGGTAGGCGCCCTCAAGCGGGTAACTCGGCTGGTCAGCCGGGCTAAGACCGGCGGCGGTGGTCCACCGGGCGGCGGCGTCGACGTCACCCTGGGCGAGCAGCAGTCGCGCCCGCTGGGCCGGTACCGGGTTGAAGAGCGCGGTCACCTGCGGGCTGGGCCCGGCTTGCCCGGCTTCGCTCATCGCCTCGAGCGCCCCGACCTGGTCACCTTGCGAGTGACGGATCCTCGCCACCACGGCCAGGCCTGCTGCCAGCGGCGGGGTGAAGGCCAGCAGCCGGCACAGCGCGACTCCGCGGGTGGCGTGGTCGAGGGCGGCGGTCAGCTCGTTCCGCTCGTACAGGACCTGGGCCAGGCCCACGTGCGCCATGCCCGCGCCCGCGGCCTGGCTGCTCTCGCCGGCCGGGCCGAACGCCTGCCGGTAGGTCGCCAGCGCCGCGTCCAGGTTGCCCTGGGCGCGCTGCACTTCGCCGAGGTCGTAGCAGACGCGCAGGGAAAGAAAGCCGGTGAAGAACTCGGCGCCGCCTTCCACCGCGCGCAGGACCGCCGAAGGCTCGGCCCCGAGTCGGCGGACCGCCTCGCCGGCCGCCCGCCGCTCGGCGAGCACCTCGGCCAGGCTCCGCTCGGCCTGCTCGAGCCGGCCGTCCAGCCAGTCGGCCGCCGCCTGGTTCCAGCACACGAAGGAACGCATCAACCAGTCGTCCTTGCCCAGCTGGGCCAGGGCGTGCCGGTTGCGGTCGGCCGCGAGGGCGGCATCGCCGCGAAGCCGGGCGAGCGAGGCGCGCAAGAACGCGATCCCCGCGGGGACATTGGCCAGGACGCTCGCCGGCCGCCCGGCGGCGTCCTCATACGGCTCGTCGCCGCTGGCCGCGAGCGCGTGCTCGGCGTCGTCGAGCAGCGCCTCGAGCGCTTCCAGGCGGAAGCCCATGGCGGCGCCGTATGCCTGAGCCAGGCACAGGCGCGGGCGGTCGCGGACCGACTCGGCCGGCAGCGCGGAAAGCCAGCGGCGCAGGGTCGCGCCCTCGCTGCGGCCAAGCAGCGTCTCGACGTGCCGCTCCACCAGCCGCGCCGCCCAGTCGGCGTCTCCCGCCGCCAGAGCGTGCCGTATGGCGTCATCTGCGAGGTCATGCTCCTGTGACCACGCGGCCGCGGCCCGGTGCAGCGCCCGTTCCCGGCCGGGCCGCTCGGTTCGCAGCCGGGCGCGCAGCAGGTCGGCGAACAGGTGGTGGTAGCGCCACCAGCCGCGCACGTCGTCCAGCGGCAGCAAGAACAGGCCCGCCCGCTCGACTTCCGTTAGCATCGCCTGGCCGTCGGCCGTCCCGGTGACCGCGTCGCACAGCTCGCCCGACAAACGTTCAAGTACCGAGGTCTCCAGCAGGAACGTGCGCACTCGCTCCGTCTGGCGGTCAAGGACCTCATCCGCGAGGTAGTCGAGCACGAAGCGATGGCTGCCGTTGAACGCGGCCACGAACCCGGCCGCGTCCTGGTCCCCGCGCAGCGACAGTCCGGCCAGTTGCAGCCCGGCCGCCCACCCCTCGGTGCGGTCCACGAGGGCCGCCACGGCCGTGTCGGCCACGCCGGCTCCCGCCGCCTTACTCAGCAGCGCCGCGGCCTCCTCGGGGGTGAAGCGCAGGTCGGCGGCGCGCAGCTCGGCCAGCTGGCCGCGGGCCCGCAGCCGCGCCGCCGGCAGCGGCGGGTCGGACCGCCCGGACACCACCACGCGCAGGCCCGGCGGCAGGTTCTCCAGCAGGAACCCCAGCGACTCGTGCACCGGCCCGGCCTCGATCAGATGGTAGTCATCGAGGACCAGCAGCACCTCGTCCTGGCCGGGACCCGCGGCCAGGACGTTGATGAGGTCCGTTACCAGGGCCTCGGGCGAAGGCGGCAGCGGCGCGCCTAGCCGCGCAGCCAGCCCCGGCGTGGCCCCGTCAAGCGCGGCCACCACGTGGCGCCAGAACCGGGCCGGGTCACTGTCACCGCCGTCCAGGCCCAGCCACGCCACCGGCTGCCCGCTGCCGCGGGCCCAGTCGCCCAGCAGCGCCGTCTTGCCGGATCCGGCCGGAGCGCATACCAGCATCCGCCCCCTGGCCAGCCCGTCGCCAACCGCCGCCAGCAAGCGCTGGCGCGGCACAAAGCCCGGCTGCGGCCGGGGCACGTGCAGCTTGGTCGCCAGCAGGACGTCCTGCCCGGACATGGCACCAAGAGTACCCACCAGGGCGACGCTTGCCCGCGCGTTTGCGGCCGTGGCGTTATAGCAGCGTGAGCTGGCCCTCGATCTCGGGGCGGCGCACCTTCAGGTGGCGCCACTCCGGGAGGTCGTCCAGGTAGGACCAGGAGAGCCGGTGGTAGGGCGTGGGGCCGTGCGCCGTGAGGGCCTGCACGTGGGCCGGCGCCGGGTAACCCGCGTTTTCGGCGAAGGCGAAGTCCGGGCAGCTCTCCCCCAGCTCGGCCATCAGCGTGTCGCGGTGGACCTTGGCCAGGACCGAGGCGGCCGCGACCGAGACCGAGCGCAGGTCGGCCTTGACGGCCGTGCGGACCCGCCAGGGCGAGCCGATGTAGTCGTGCTTGCCGTCGAGCAGCACCGCGCCGGGCCGTTCCGGAAGCTGGCCGAGGGCGGCGCGGGCGGCCAGCCGGAGCGCCGCGGTCATGCCAAGCGCGTCGATCTGCTCGTGGCTGGCCGAGCCGAAGGCGTAGCCGGCGACCCAGCCGGGCAGCTCCGCGGCCAGCTCGGCCCGGCGCTTCGCGGTCAGCCGCTTGGAGTCGGTCAGCCCGCCGGGCGGCTCGGGGAAGCCGGCGCGAACGACCGCCGCGCACACGACGACCGGGCCCGCCCAGGCGCCGCGCCCCACCTCGTCGACGCCCGCGATCGTGGTCGGGCCGAAGGCGGCAAGCTCCCGCTCGATCTCGTAACCGGTCAGCTCTCCCATGAGGAACCATAATGCCGCCTGGCCGTCGTTCCGGCGGCCAGCGCCGCGTCAGACCTGGGCGCGGCTTTCCGCCGCGGCGACGATCTCGTCGATCGCTTCCGCGATGGGGACGCCGTTCTTCTGCGCGCCGGAGCGGTAGCGGAACGAGACCGCCCCCGCCGCCACGTCGTCGTCGCCGGCCAGCAGCATGAACGGGACCTTCTCCTTCTGCGCGTTGCGGATCTTCTTCTGCATCCGGTCGGCGCTGTCGTCGACCTCGACCCGGATGCCGCGGTCGGCCAGCTGGATGGCGACGTCGGTCAGGTACTGGACGTGGGCGTCGCCGATCGGGATGCCCACCACCTGCACCGGCGACAGCCACGGGGGCATCGCCCCGGCGTAGTGCTCGAGCAGCACGCCCATGAACCGCTCGATCGAGCCGAACAGGGCCCGGTGGATCATGATCGGCTGCTGGCGCGTGCCGTCGGCGGCCGTGTACTCCAGGCCGAACCGCTTGGGCTGGTTGAAGTCGAGCTGCACGGTCGACATCTGCCAGGTCCGGCCGATCGCGTCGCGCGCCTGCACGGAGATCTTCGGGCCGTAGAACGCCGCGCCGCCCGGGTCCGGCACCAGCTCGAGGCCGGACGCCTCGGCCACGGTGCGCAGGGTGTTGGTCGCCGCCTCCCATTCCGCGTCCGAGCCGATGAACTTCTCCGAGTCGCCCCGGGTGGACAGCTCCAGGTAGAAGTCGTCCAGGCCGTAGTCGCGGAGCAGGTCCAGGATGAACGCGAGCACCGAGGTGAGCTCGCCCTCCATCTGCTCCCTGGTGCAGTAGATGTGCGAGTCGTCCATGGTCAGCCCGCGCACCCGGGTCAGCCCGTGCACCACCCCGGACTTCTCGTAGCGGTAGACGGTGCCGAACTCGAACAGCCGCAGCGGCAGCTCCCGGTACGACCGGCCGCGGGACCGGAACACCAGGTTGTGCATCGGGCAGTTCATCGCCTTGAGGTAGTACTCGCTGCCCTCAAGCTCCATCGGCGGGAACATCGTGTCCGCGTAGTACGGCAGGTGCCCGGAGGTCACGAACAGGTTGCCCTTGGTGATGTGCGGCGTGCTGACGAACGAGTAGCCCGCCTCCTCGTGCCGCTTGCGCGAGTAGCCCTCAAGCTCCCGGCGGATGATGCCGCCCTTGGGGTGGAATATCGGCAGCCCGGAGCCGATCTCCTCGGGGAAGGAGAACAGGTCGAGCTCCGCGCCGAGCTTGCGGTGGTCGCGGCGCTCGGCCTCCTCGAGCATCTTCAGGTAGGCGTCCTGCGCGGCGCGCGACTCCCAGGCGGTGCCGTAGATCCGCTGGAGCTGCGGGTTCTTCTCGCTGCCGCGCCAGTAGGCGCCGGCGTTGCGCATCAGCTTAAACGCCGGGATGTGCCGGGTAGACGCGACGTGCGGGCCGCGGCACAGGTCCTTCCAGCGCAGCTCGCCGGTCTTCGCGTCCACGTTGTCGTACATGGTCAGCACGCCCGCGCCGACCTCGGTGGACGCCTCGTCGTCGGATCCGGTCTTGCCCTTGATGCCGATCAGCTCGAGCTTGAACGGCTCGTCGCTGAGCTCCTCGCGAGCCTGTTCGTCGGTCACCTCGCGGCGGACGAAGCGCTGGCCCTGCTTGACGATGTCGCGCATCCGCGACTCGATCGACTTCAGGTCCTCGGGGGTGAACGCGCGGTCCACCTGGAAGTCGTAGTAGAAGCCGTTCTCCACCGGCGGGCCGATGCCCAGCTTCGCCTCGGGGAACGCCTGCTGCACCGCCTGCGCCATCACGTGCGCGGTCGAGTGCCTGATAACGGCGCGGCCCTCCGGCGAGTCGGCGGTGACCGGCTCGACCTCGTCCCCGTCGGCAAGCACCCAGGCCAGGTCGCGGAGCCGCCCGTTGACCCGGGCGACGACCACGTCCCGGTCGCCTGCGTAAAGGTCGTCGGCGGTAGTCCCCGTCGTCACCTCGAGCTCAGTCCGCTGAGCCTGGCGGTCGAGCACTTGGATCTTGATCTGGGACACGGCTTTGCCTCACGTGGACGTCGGGACCGGATGCGTTGAGTGCGCGCGAGCGCGCGAACGCATCGATCGTACCCGCAGCGGTGCCGTAGCCGTATGCGCGCGGCCGGCGAGGAGACGGCGTGAGCCAGCCGGGTGCGAGCACCGAGACGGTCACGTGCCGTTCAGGTACGCCAGGACCGCCAGGACCCGGCGGTTGTCGTCTTCGGACGGCGCGAGGTCCAGCTTGGCGAAGATCGAGGTGCAGTGCTTGCCGACGGCCTTGTCCGAGACGGACAGCCGCTGCGCGATCGCGCTGTTCGAGCGGCCCTCGGCCATGAGCGCGAGCACCTCGCGCTCGCGGCCAGACAGCCGCGCGACCGGCTCGTCGCGGGCGCGACGGCCGAGTAGCTTGCCGACGACCTCGGGGTCCATGACGGTGCCGCCGCTCGCGACGGCGCGCACCGCGTCGGTGAACTGGTCGTCGTTGAACACCCGGTCCTTGAGCAGGTAGCCGACCGCGCCCGCCTGGTCCGCGAGCAGCTCCCGCGCGTACAGCTGCTCGACGTGCGCGGACAGCAGCACGACCGGCAGGCCCGGCACCTCCCGGCGCGCCGTCATGGCGGCCTTCAACCCCTCGTCGGTGAAGGTCGGCGGCAGCCGGATGTCGACCACCGCGACATCGGGCCGCTTGTCCACCAGGGCGCGCAGCAGCGCCGGGCCGTTGTCGACGGCCTCGATGACCTCGAACCCGTACTCCCCGAGCAGCCGCTCGAGGCCGGTTCTCAGCAGGTAGAGATCTTCGGCCAGGACAACTCGCATGGCACCTCGATGACGATGATGGTCGGCCCGCCCACCGGGCTGCTCACTGCCAGGATGCCGTCAAACGCGCCCAGCCGCCGCTCGATCCCCGCCAGCCCGGTGCCGTGCGCCGGGTCGGCGCCGCCGTTGCCGTCGTCGGTGACCTCGGTGCGCAGCATCCCGTCGCGGTGATACACGCGGACCAGGGCCCGGTGGGCGTCGGCGTGCTTGGCGACGTTGCTCAGCGCCTCGGCGACCGCGAAGTACGTGGCCGCCTCCACCGGGGCGGGCGGCAGGCCGGGCAGGTCGACCTCGGTGGCGACGTTGACCGGGCTGTCGAGGGCGAGCGCGCGGACGGCGTCGCCGAGGCCCCGCTCGGCGAGCACCGGCGGGTAGATGCCGCGGACCAGGTCGCGCAGTTCGGCCAGGGCCAGCGCGGAGGACTCACGGCACTCGACGGCCAGCGCGGTGGCGGCGCCCGGGTTCAGCGGGATCATCTTCTCCAGGGCCCGCAGGCTGAGGCCGATCGCGACCAGCCTGGCCTGCGCGCCATCGTGCAGGTCACGCTCCAGGCGGCGCAGTTCGGCGGCGGCGGCGTCGACCGCCTCGGCGCGGCTCTGGGTCAGCACCTCGACCCGGGAGGCCAGCGTGACGCGCTCCAGCATGTCGCGGATGATCGTGTACCGGCCGAGCACCAGGCCGGCGACGACGCTCCCCACCGCGATCCCGCAAACCGTGCCCCGCGACGTCATCCCGTACAGCCAGTCGTACCAGGCGGTGCCGCTGCCGTCCGGCGCGAAGACCGCGGCGGCGACGAGCTGGTAAAGGCCGAAGGCGACCAGGCCGGCCGCCGCCAGGTACCCGGCCTGCCGGGAGGCGACGACCGCGACCAGCGCCACGACGCCGAGGATGCACATGCCCTGCCAGAAGGCGGCGGCCGGGCTGCTGCTCACCGTCGTCACGATGGACACGGGCTTCCCGGCCGGAAAGAGAGCGACAAGGTGTCCCGGCGGGATCCCCAGGGTCGTGGGCGTGATCGTGACAGTCTGCCCGCCGGTGCTGATCGGGTCCGAGACACCGCCAAGCGCCCGGCTGACCGCGTCCCCTACCGCGATCATGGTGGTGAAGGTCCGCGTCGTGACGGTCTGCTGGCCCTGGGCGGTGATGCCGAACGCCCAGAGCCAGAGCCCGGTCACAGGGACGAGCAGGGCGCCGAGGCCGACGGTGCCCGGACGCCGCCTGAGCGCCAGTGCCAGCAGGTAGGTGAGGGCGACGGCGAGGGCCCCGCCCGCGAGCAGTCCCCATGTCCATGCGTTGACCATGAAGCCATCGTGGCCCGGCTCTCCGGCGGGCACCACTAGCGAAGACCCACCTTCTAGGTAGGGGAACCCCTACCAGAAAGCCCGGATTCTGACTTTCCCGCGCTGCTTACCGAGCCTAATCTTGCCTGGACGCCGACCCGCCCGCGTGGTCGCGGGTCAAAACGGGGAAATGACTGCGACAGCACCCATTCCAGCCCGGCAAATTAGAACAAAATACCCCCGATTGCGTCACTCCGGCGTGATCACGGGTCAAAATTGGCAGGGAGGCGCGGATGACCCGCAATGGTGGAAACAGGATGGAAAAGGTTCACGGTTTCGTGGTGCCTTCCCCGGCCGCCTGCTCGCCGAGGTAACTGCTCAGCACCAGGTCCGGGTTGGACTTCAGGTTCGCGGCGTTGCCGTAGGTGGTGATCTCGCCGTGGGACAGCACGTAGCCGCGGTCGGCCACGGTGAGCGCCAGCTCCACGTGCTGCTCGACGAGGAGCACGCCGCAGCCGCTGTCCTTGGCGTAGTTGCGGACCACGGGGAGCAGCCGCTCGACGATGATCGGCGCGAGGCCAAGCGACAGCTCGTCGATCATCAGCAGCCGGGGCCTGCGGGCGAGGGCCCGGCCGAGCGCGAGCATCTGCTGCTCGCCGCCTGACAGCAGCCCCGCGCGGCGGCCGGCCAGGTCCGCGAGCGCGGGGAAGTACCGGAAGGCCGCCGCCGCGTCCAGCGTCTCGCCCCGGTGCGCGAGCTTGAAGTGCTCCGCCACCGTGAGGCCGAAGAAGACCCCGCGCCCCTCGGGGACGTGGGCGACGCCCAGCCGTGCCCGCGCGTCCGGCGAGTTGCCCTTGCAGTCGGTGCCGGCGTACAGGACCCGGCCGCCCATCGGCTTGACGATGCCGGAGATGGTCAGCAGCGTGGTGGTCTTGCCCGCGCCGTTCGCCCCGAGCAGGGCCACGACCTCGCCCGGGCGGACCGTCAGGCTGATGTCGCGCAGCACCGCCGCGCCGTTGTACCCGGCGGTCAGGCCGTCAAGCTCAAGGACGGGGGCGGCCGTCGCCGTGCCCGCGGCCGGTCCGGCTGCTCCCTCGCCTTCCACGCTGTGCTCGCTCACGACGACGCTCCCGCTGCTCCCGTTGACGCGTGCCCGAGGTAGGCGGCGACCACGCGCTCGTCGCTCCGTATCTCCGCCGGGGTGCCCTGGGCGATGACCGCGCCCGCGTCGAGGACCACGACCCGGTCGCAGACGGACAGCACCAGGCCCATGTCGTGGTCCACGAGCAGCACCGCCGTTCCCGTCCGGGCGATGCCCGGCAGCAGCGCGCCGAACTCCTTGCTCTGCCGGACGTCCAGGCCCGCGGCCGGCTCGTCGAGGCAGAGCAGCCGCGGCTTCGCGACCAGCGCCCGGCCAATGCCCGCCCGCTTCCGCTCGGCCTGGGTGAGTTCCCATGGCATGGACTCGGCCGCGTGGACCAGGTCGAGGACCTTGAGCTCCTCGTCGACCGAGGCGCCCTTACCGCCCCTGGCGGCCACCGTCAGGTTCTCCTTGACCGTCAGGTCGTCGAACAGCTCGACCGTCTGCCAGGTCCGCGCCAGGCCGCGCTGCGCCCGCACGTGCGGCGCCAGCCCGTTCAGGGTCGTCTCGCCGAGTTCCACGGTGCCTTCCGACCGGACGAAGCCGGTAATGGCGTCGATGAAGGTGGTCTTGCCCGCGCCATTCGGACCGATCAGGCCGACGAGCTCGCCGGCCCCGATCTCCAGGTCAACCCCGGCCACCGCGCGAACGCCGCCAAAGCTGACCGACACTCCGCGCGCGCGGAAGACGGAACTCATCGTCGTTGCATGCCTTCCGCTGAGATTGATTGATCAATCAGTTTCACCGACGTTAACTGGGGGGCTCGTGGAGTGTCAATTAGCCCGCGCCACAGGGAAATCGCCGGGCCTTTGCGGGGCGCCTAAAACGCACAGGCCCGTCCGGCGACGCTTCTGCGGTGGGTACGGCAAGAACCCGCGTGTAACTTGCCCGGCGTTCCGGCTGTGTGGCCTCCAAGGGCAGAACCAGTGTGCGCCTGGGTGCCGCAAGTCCAGAATCGACCCGTGCCCGGGTGCCACGAGGCCAGAACGAATCCATGCACGGGTGCCACAAGGACACTAGATGCGTGCCTGAGTGCCACAAGGCTGGAACATTTTGGCCGTGGGGCGCACATGGCCAGAAACGCGCGGCGGACCGACGCTAACCGACCTGGCGGTATTCCGGGGGCAGGCCGAGCGCGAGGGCGACGTTGCCGAGCATTGCGCGGGCCACGTGGCGGAGCACGACCTCGCGCGGTGCGCCGTTGAGGCGCTCGGTCAGCTCGACAAGCTCGATGAACCGGCGCCGGACCGGCTCCCTGATCGCCGGGTCGGCGCTCGCGGCCGCGTGCGCCTGGACCTGGAAGAGCACCTGGTGCGGGCGCTCGTCGAAGAGCCGCTGGTAGGCGCGGTCGAGCGCCTGCTCCACGTCGTCGTCGCCGGACAGGTCGGCGCTCGCCTTCTCAAGCTCCTCCTTGATCCGCTCGGTCGTCCAGTCATGGCAGGCGAGGAAGAGGGCGCGCTTGTCGGGAAACAGCGCGTACACGTACGGCTGGGAGACGCCGGCCCGGGCGGCGATGTCCGCCGTGCGGGTGCCGTGGTAGCCGCTCTCTGCGAACTCGATGACCGCGGCCTCGAGCAGGTCCGCCCGGCGTTCCTGGGCGCTTAGCCGCCTGCCGCGCTTGGGCTTCCCGGGGTCGGCGCCGGCGTCCGCTTCCACCGCCAGTGCCGCGTTGTCCCTGCCTGATGCCCTGCCTGGAGCGAAGGTGGCCATACGTAATTATCAATCAGGCCACCACCCGCGCCGCGCACCGGGCCTCCCCTACCGGCCGGGGCTGGATGAATCCGAGGTCGGCGCCGGAGCCGTCGCCCGGGGCGGGGGCACGTCGACGACGGCAGGCGCGGCCCCCGCGGCCGCGAGCGCCTTCTGCTTCGCCTTCGTCCGGCGCTTCCAGTAGGCCGTGCCCGCGACGCCGTCGGGGTTGCCGACGAGCGTCACCAGCAGGCCGATCGCGCCGATCAGCAGCGCCCAGTTGCCGCTCAGGCCCCACCAGGTATCGAACGCCTGCGGGATCAGGCCCTGGGTCGCGCCGAGGCCCGCGAACAGCGCGCCGGTGATCATCGTGATGCCGCCGAAGTAGGCGTAGGCGATGATCACCAGCGAGTTGACCGTGCCGAACAGGTCGGAGCTGACCGTCTGGAAGTTGTAGGCGTACAGCGCGCCGCAGATGCCCGCGATCAGTGCGGACACCATGAAGGCGGTCAGCTTGACCCTGCGCACGTCGATGCCGGCGGCCGCCGCCGCCCGCTCGTTGGAGCGGACCGCGAGCATCTTCTGCCCGATCGTGGCCCGCCTGATGGCCGCCACGAGCAAGCAGAGCAGGATCAGCACGACGAGGACGACGAAGCCGAAGACCGGGCTCGGCACCTTGCCGTCGACGCCGCGGAAGCCCGCGCTCGGCGACAGGTTCAGGCCGAAGATGTGCAGCGGGTTGACGGGCGAGCCGCTGTTCTGCTGGCCCCAGGCGGCGTTGCCGAACCCGAAGTTCTCGATCGCGTACATGCCTGCGAGGGTCACCACGGCGAGGCTCACGCCCCTGACCCGGAGCGAGGCGACCGCGGTGATGAAGCCGATGATCAGCGCGCAGCCGATGCCGACGAGCGGGGCGATCGGGAAGTCCGCCCAGACCCCGCCCACCTGGGTCAGCATGTGCGACATCGCGTACCCGGTGACGCCGGCCAGGCCGACCTGGACCACGGAGATCTGCCCGACGTAGCCGACCACCACGATGAGCGAGAGGCAGATCATCGCGCCGAGCATCGAGTTGACCATCGCCTGCCGGAACTCGTACGGCAGGATGATGAGCGCCGCGACGCCGGCCACCAGGCCGATCACCGAGAACCGCATCAGGTGCTCTGGCCGCGGCGCGAGCGGCATCCGTTTCTCGGTTATCTCGCCGCGCGCGGGCACCTTCGAGCCGCGCCAGAACATGGCGATGGCGACAAGCACGAAGAACAGCAGCTCGGCCAGGCCGTTGAGCGGGTTGCCCTGGGACTGCGGGAACCAGCTCTGCGAGGCCCAGTAGTTGAGCAGCGACGCCCCGGCGCCCATCAGCAGGCCGGCGAAGCACGCGACGCCGAGCGAGCTGAACCCGGCGAACAGCGCGGCGCCGAGGGCGGGGACGATCTCCAGCGGCAGCGTGGTCGTGTTCAGCGTGATCAGCGGCGCGACGAGGATGCCGAACGCGCCGGCGATGATGCTGGCGAGCAGCGAGTTGACCAGCGACAGGCGGCGCGGCGACACCCCCGCGTACATCGCGTACCGCTCGCTTTCCGCCGCCGCCCTGGTCGACAGGCCGAACGAGGTGAAGCGGTACAGCGCCCACAGCCCGACGCCGAGCAGGATCGCGATCCCCGCGAGGATCATGCGGTCGACCGGGACGACCGCCCCGAACAGGTGAATGACGTTGCCCGGCAGGATGGAGGACGGCGACAGCGTGCTGTTGCCGTAGGCGATGGAGATGATCGACTGCGCCAGCAGGAGCAGGCCGAGCGAGGCCGCGAGCTTGGCCAGCGGCGAGCTGCCGCGCAGCGGCCAGAACAGGCCGAGCTCGATGATCGTGCCGAGGATACCGATGAGGACGAGGACGATGACGAAGGCGAGCCACCACGGCGGATGGAAGCCGAGCACACCGCTGCTGTCCACGCTGTAGTACAGGTAGCTGCCCACCATGGCCATGGCGCCCATGGACAGGTTGACGGTGCCTGAGCCCCGGTAGAAGACGACCACGGCCATGGCGAGGGCGGCGATGAGCGCGCCCTCGCCAAGTCCGAGGGCCGCGAAGAGCAGGATGTTCTGCACGGCGCTGGATTCCCTTTTTTAGTTAGTTCGTCCAGCCCTCGAGCAGCTTCCACTGCCCTTGGCCCTCGTACTCGTAGAACTGGTCGTAGTCGCTGCACGAGTTCTTGTCGGCCGGGTACAGCGTGCCTGAGCAGTTGATCGTGGTCGGGCCGAGCGGGATCGGGCCGGTGTAGGCCTTGAGCTTGGCCGTGATCGCGGACGGGGAGAGAGAGGAGAACGGGATCTCGTTCATGATCTTGTCCGCGAGCAGCAGGCTGCCGAAGGCGATGCCGGAGAACGGGTTGATCGCGTTCGCGGCCGACAGGCCGTTCGCCTCGATCGTCTGGTTGTACGCCGCGACGCCCGGGTCCTGGGGGGAGGCCAGGTTCGCGGTCGCCTCGCCGGCGATCCAGTGCGGCAGGTCGCCGCCCGGGAAGGCGGCGCCGGGCAGGTCGGTCCACAGCGGGACCGAGAGGGCCGGCTTCTTGGCGCCGATCTCGCTCATCGCCTTGGCCATGAGCGGGCAGTCGACGAAGCCGCAGTCTGGCACGGTGATCTGTGCCTGTTCCATCTGCGTGGCCTGGGCGATCAGGTCGGTCGCGGTGGAGGAATAGGGGATCATCGTGACGGTAAACCCTGCGTCTTCCGCCGATTTCTGGATCGCCTGGCTGATCGGCGCCGCGCCGGGCAGGTTCTGGTAAGCGATCGCGATCGTCTTGTCGTTCGGGTACTGCGAGCGCAGGAACGGACCGAACGCGACCGTCGCGCTGGCGCCGGAGCCCTCGAGCTCGAAGACGTTCTTGCCGGTGTCGTCGGCGGGGTCGGCGGACACGCCGACCAGCGTCGGGATCGAGCCGTTGACCACGCCGTACATGGAGGCGTTGCCGACCGCGTCGATGCCCTCGGCGATCGCCTCCACGCCCTTAGTGTTGACCATCTGGTCGCCGCAGGTGGTGCCCTGCGCCTCGACGGCGGCGATGAAGCAGGTGGACAACTTAACCGGGTGCCCGTGCACGCCGCCGAGCTGGCTGTTGATGAACTTCACGGTCGCCTGCGCGGCGAGGGTCGCCTGGGGGAAGGTCTGGGACGGCGGGCCGCCCTGCTCGTTCACCCAGCCGATGGTGACCGGCGATAGCGAGTTGTTGGCCGCGCCCGAGGCGCCGACGTACTGCTTGTAGTTGGTGACCGAGCCGGCGAAGGCGGTCGTCGTGTTCGCCCCCGCCGAGGAGGGCGACGTCGTGGCGCTCGCCGACGTGGCGGGGCTCGACGCCGTGGAGCTCGCGGCCGTGCTCGCCGGCGAGGTTGAGCTTCCGCTGGAGCTGCAGGCCGCCGCCCCGGCCAGCAGGCAGGCCCCCACGGCGGCGACCCGCCACCGGGAGCCGGCTCTTATCCGACGAGACCTTCCTGTCAAGCGCACCATCGCACCCTGCCGCCTCTCTGCGGTGACAAGCGAACCCTCCTCCGGCTGCCGGACCCGGAGGATTGGACGAACGGGTCGACATCAGGACGAAGAGGATTCATCCCGTTCCGGCCCCTCGGCTGCACGTTGTGACGGCCCGCCACCGGCGCACAGAATTGATTGACCAATAAATTTGAGGATCACGCTAAACCGCTGTAAAAGAGGTGTCAACACTTCGGCGACGCGCGTCTTCGCAGCGTGACCACGGCTTTCTTGGTGTGGCTTTGGCACGAAGAAATCTATTGATTTTTGGTTTCTTCCCCAGTGACGTCGAGCTCTGCGCGAGCTGATGAGCAGCGCGGAGCGTGTCGAAAGAATTACGCAAGCGGCTATGTAACGAAAAGGTTTCAGCCAATTGCCCGTCACGGCCGGGGGCGGCCGCCGTCCCGGACGCGTGGCACACAAGGGCGGAATATTCCGCCCTTGTGGCACATACGGGCGCATCTAGCGTCGCATCTAGCGACCGCGGGGCACCCAGAGACAACGCGTTCTGGCCCTGGGTGGCCCAGGGCCAGAACACCGGGCGCTCCCGGTCCATGACGATCAGCCGGCGGCCGTGCGGTGCCGGAAGAGCCAGCCGGCCAGGGCGGCGGCGAGGACGAGGATGGCGCCGAAGTAGCCGACGGCAAGCAGCGCCTCGTGGCCGACAGACGCGCCGGTCGAGGTGTGCCCCATCCACAGGCCGCGCATCGCCTCGATCAGCGGCGTGAACGGCTGGTTGGCGGCGACCGGGCGCAGCACCCTGGTCATCGTGCCGGCGGGCACGAACGCGGTGCTCAGGTACGGGATGAACATGAGGATGAAGGTGGCGCCGTTGGCCGCCTCCGGGCTCCCCACCAGCAGGCCGAAGCACGCGGCCAGCCAGGACAGGGCGGCGATGAACAGCACGATCAGGCCGATCGCGGCGATCCAGGCGAGCGGGCCCCCCGTCGGCCGCCAGCCGACGGCAAGGCCGGCCCCGATCACCAGCGCCGTCGCCAGGAGGTTGCGGGCCACGCTGGCCACGACCTGCCCGGCGAGGACCGTCGAGGCGGCGATGGGCATCGAGCGGAACCGGTCGACGATGCCGGTGCTCATGTCGGTCGCGACGGCGACCGCCGTGGTTCCGGCGCCGAAGCCGGCGCAGAGCACGATCAGGCCGGGTACCACGTAATTGACGTAGCCGCCGCCCGCTTTGACCCCGGCGTTGAACGCGCCGCCGAAGACGTAGACGAACAGCAGCATCAGCGTGACGGGCAGGGCAAGCGCGGTGATGAAAGCCTCCGGGTCGCGCACCGAGCGGCGCAGGCTGCGGGCGATCATCACGCCGGTGTCGGACAGGGCGTAGCCGGGACGATGGGCAGGCCCTTGGTAAGCGGACCCGGGGTTGGTGGCCCCGGGGTAAGCGGGCCCGTGGTTAGTCGGACTGTAGGCGGCGCTCATCGGGACATCTCCTTGGCGTGGTCACGGCTGGCGTGGTCGCGGGCAGTGCGGTCACGGGCGGGCGGCTGGTCGTCGGTGAGCGCGAGGAAAACCTCGTGGAGGCTGGCGGCGCCCAGGCCGGACTTGAGCTGGTCGGCGGTGCCCTCGGCGACGATCGCGCCCTGGTGCAGCACGGCGACGCGGTCGGCGAGCGCCTCGGCCTCGGCGAGGTACTGGGTGGTGAGCAGCACCGTCACGCCCTCGTCGGCGAGGCCCTTGACGGCGAACCAGAGCTGGTCCCGGCTGCGCGGGTCGAGGCCGGTCGTCGGCTCGTCGAGGAAGAGCAGTTCCGGCCGCACGATCATGCTGATCGCCAGGTCAAGCCGGCGCCGCATGCCGCCGGAGTAGGTCTTGACCAGGCGCCGGCGCGCGTCATCAAGGTCGAACTCGGCCAGCAGCCGGGCCGCGCGGTCCCGCGCCGCGCGCGGCGGCAGGTGCCGCAGCCTGGCCATCATCCGCAGGTTCTCCTCGCCGGTCAGCATGTCGTCGACGGCGGCGTACTGGCCGGTGAGGCTGATCGCGCGGCGCACGCCGGCCGGGTCGGCGAGCAGGTCGTGGCCCGCCACCGTGGCGGTACCCGCGTCGGGGCGCAGCAGCGTGGCGAGGATGCGGACCAGCGTGGTCTTGCCCGCGCCGTTCGGCCCGAGCAGCGCGACGATCTGCCCGGCCGGGACGGCCAGGTCGACCCCGTCGAGGACGGTCTTGGCCCGGAAGGCCTTGCGAATGCCGACGGCATTTACTGTGTACGTCATACACGGAATAGTATGGACCATACACAGTTAGGTCAAGGGGACGATGAGAGTCAGCCGCACTCGTTCCGGATGACTCTGACCTCGACTTTGGGTAGGGGCATCGCCCGATGGCGGCGGCGGGGCGTACCGTGAGTCGGCGTCCCCCGCGAGCCAAAGCGCGCGCCCCCGTCCTGGACTGAGGAACGACGACCGAGGAACGAGGTCTCCCCGGGAGCCGAAGGGCGCGCCCCTGCCCCCGGACTGAGGAGGGAGGAAGCGAGGTACGAGCGGACGACCGACGAGGGAGGAGGCAGGGGTCCCGAGCGCCCGGAGGCGAGCGGGGGAAGCAGGGCGACGAGGGAAGGACAGGGTCCCGAGCGCGGCGGCGAACGGGGAAAGCACATGAGGAGGGCACCATGGCAGAGGCGACGTCGGGGCAGCCCCCAGAGCCGGCCGGACCCGGCCGGCCGCTGCCCCCGGGCTCGACCTGCTGTGGGGGCGCCGCGAGCGGGGCAAGCGCGGCCCCCGGCCCGGGCTGTCGGCGGACACCATCGTGGAGGCCGCCGTGCGGCTCGCCGACCGTGAGGGCCTTGAGGCGGTCTCGATGGCCCGCGTGGCGAAAGAGCTGAAGTTCACCACGATGTCGCTTTACCGCTACGTCGCCAGCAAGGATGAACTGCTCCAGCTCATGTTCAACGCCAGCGCGCTCGGCGCGGAAAGCGTCGTCATCGAGGGCCACGACTGGCGGTCCCGGCTGCGGTCGTGGTCGATCATCCAGCGGGACATGCTCGACCGTCATCCGTGGATCACCCAGCTGCCGATGGCCGCTCCGCCGGTCGCGCCCAACTCACTGCACTTCGTCGAACGAGCCTTGGAGGCACTGGACGGAACCGGCCTGGCGGAGCCTCAGAAGATACGGGCCATCGGGCTGATCTCCTCTTACACGCTCAGTGAGGCCAGGATGGCGAACGACGCGGCCCGCGCCGTGGCGGCGCTGGCTAAGGCGGCGCAGGCGGGGCAGGCCCGGCCGGAGGCGGCAGGCGGGCAGCCGGGCGACGCCGGCGGGCAGGCCCCGCCCTTCACGTTCGAGGAGCTGCTGCGCGAACTCGTCGACGAGCGGACCTACCCGCACCTGTACCGGCTCGCGTGGGCCTCATCTCCGGCCGACTCGTTGTCCGAGCGTGAGGAGTTCCTGTCCGGGCTGGACCTGATCCTTGACGGCGTCCAGGCGAGCATCGACCGGGCGAAGGGCGGTGCCGGGCAGCAGTAGGCCGCTTACGTTCGGGATAACGGTTTTGATCTTCATTCCGGCCTTGACCCTCGCGGCGGGGGATACTGGCGCCATGGCCACGGAGAATACAGCCAGGCTGGCGGTGCTCATCGACGCGGACAACGCACAGCCGTCCATCACCGAGGGGCTGCTCGCGGAGGTCGCCAAGTACGGCACCGCGCACGTCAAGCGCGCCTACGGCGACTGGACGGCGCCGAACCTGCGCGGCTGGAAGGACCAGCTCCTCGCGCAGTCGATCCAGCCGATCCAGCAGTTCGCCTACACCACGGGCAAGAACGCCACCGACGCCGCCATGGTGATCGACGCGATGGACCTGCTGTACTCGGGCCGGTTCGACGGGTTCTGCATCGTGTCGAGCGACAGCGACTTCACCAGGCTCGCCGCCCGGCTGCGGGAATCGGGCATGACCGTCTACGGGTTCGGCGAGCGCAAGACGCCCAAGCCGTTCGTCGCGGCCTGCGACAAGTTTATTTATGTCGAGAACCTGCGGTTCGCCGACGAGGACCAGGACGCGGGCGGCGGCGTGCCTGGCGTCAAGCCGGCGCGGCCCAAGCCGGCGACGGCGGCGCAGCTGAAGAGCGACGCCGCGCTGGTTAGCCTGCTCCGCAACGCGGTCGAGGCGGCGTCCGACGACGACGGCTGGGCCCCGCTCGCCGCGGTCGGCAACATCCTCACCAACCAGCGGCCCGACTTCGACTCCCGCAACTACGGCTACGGCAAGCTCAGCGACCTGATCAACGCGACCACGCTGTTCGAGATCGAGCGGCGCAGCCCGGGCGACGGCAAGCAGGCGCTCATGTACGCCCGCGAGAAGCGGCGCGCGACCGCCGCCAGGAGGACCACGGGCGCGAAGAAGACCGGCGTCCAGGCGGCGAAGGTGCAGGTCACGTCCTGACGCGGTCCCGGTACAGGTCGCGGAGCAGCGCGATCTCGGCGCCGTGGTGCAAGACCTCCTGGTTGACCCACCACACGACGTCGATGAACATGTCCTCGGCGTCGCTGCCGTACGGGTAGGCGCTGTAGCCGGCGGTGTCGAGCGCGGCGTCGTCGCACTGCATGAGCGTGCCGCGCCACGCCTCGACGGCCGCGTCGAGGGCGGCGAGCGCGCCGGCGGCGTCGCCGCTGACCACGAACGTGTCCTTGGTCATGGACCGGCTGCCGGTCGTGTAGTCGGCGCGCATCGCCAGCATCTCGGTGAGGTGGCTGAGCCGCCAGGCGATCGTGGTGAACGGCGGCGGGTAGGGCTCGGAGTCCCGGTACCCGTCGCGGCCCCACTCCCCGGCCCCGGCCAGCCACGTCGCCCGCGGGCCGGGACCCTCGCGACGCCGCCGGACCGACCAGGAGCCGGGTACCGGCTCCCAGAAGTACTCCTCGTCGGTCATCAGCGACGCCGGGATCGGGGCGCCGTTGCCGCTGTCGACCTCCGGGCCGGTCATCCGGTTGAGCAGCCGGAGGCAGCCCCATTCGAACTGCTCGAGCAACGGCGTCAGGCGCGGCGGGGTGTCCATGGCTCCATCATGCCCGAGACCGAAATGCCGCGGCAGCCGGTCAGCGCAGGGCCCTTGGTGGGCAGGGCCAGCACCGCCAGCCCGGCCCACTCACGGCCGGTCGCCGTATCGTTGTCCATGGGAACCCCCTTCACGGTGGATGCGCGGTTCACGGTGGATGCCTGGTGCACCGTGGGCGCGGTCGCAGAGGGGTCGTTGCCACGGGCAGGATTTCGACGTCCGGACGTCGAAAACGCGCGGTCGGCTCCGACCAACCTGGCAGCGGGGCCCGTCCGGGCACCGGGATGAGGGGATTACGACATGAAGTACATGCTGATGATCTACAACAACCAGTCCGCGTACGAGAGCCTGCCGGAAGCCGAGCGAGAGGAGATCTTCGGCGCCGTCGGCGTGATCATGAACGAGCTCAAGGAATCGGGCGAGCTGATCGGCGGGATGGCGCTCGCGGAGCAGTCGCTGGGCAAGACCGTGCGGGTGCGGGACGGCGTGATCACGACGACCGACGGCCCGTTCGCGGAGGCGAAGGAGCAGTTCGCCGGCTACATCGCCGTCGACTGCGACACCGAGGAGCGGGCGGTCGAGATCGCCTCCCGCTGGCCCGACGCCCGGTACTTCGCGATGGAGGTCCGGCCGATCATGCACGACTCAGGCGCCGACCTCTGACCGCGCCCGGCACCGCCGAGGACCTGCTCCGCCAGCTGGCGCCGCAGGTCCTCGGCACGCTCATCCGCCGTTACGGCAACTTCGCGGAGTGCGAGGACGCCGTGCAGGAGGCGCTGCTCGCGGCGGCCGTGCAGTGGCCCGCGGGCGGGACTCCCGGTAACCCGCGCGGCTGGCTGGTCAGCGTGGCCGCGCGGCGGCTGATCGACCAGTGGCGCAGCGACGACGCCCGGCGCAACCGGGAGATCAGCGCGGCGCACGAGCTGCCCGCCGTCGCGCCTGCCGCCGACCAGGAAGACGACGCGGCCCGCGATGACACGCTCAGCCTGCTGTTCCTGTGCTGCCAGCCGGCGCTGACGGAAGCCTCGCAGATAGCGCTCACGCTGCGCGCGGTCGGCGGCCTGACCACCGCGCAGATCGCCCGCGCGTTCCTCGTGCCTGAATCCACGATGGGCCAGCGCATTTCCCGGGCCAAGCAGCGGCTCAAGGCCAGCGGCGCCGCGCTGACCCTGGGGTCGCGGCCGCCGGGCCCCGAAACGCTGGCCGCGGTACTGCACGTGCTGTACCTGATCTTCAATGAGGGCTATACCGCCAGCTCCGGGCCTGACCTCGCGGACAGTGAGCTGACCGGGGAGGCGATCAGGCTCACCCGGGCCGTGCGCCGGCTGCTGCCCGACGACGGGGAGGTGACCGGGCTGCTCGCGCTCATGCTGCTCACCGACGCCCGCCGCGCCGCGCGCACCCGGCAGGACGGCACCCTGATCCCGCTCGCCGAGCAGGACCGGAACCGGTGGGACGCGGCGGCGATCGGCGAGGGCACCGGGCTGATCACCGGCGCGCTCGCCACCGCGCCGCTCGGCCCCTACCAGCTCGAGGCCGCGATCGCGGCCGTGCACGATGAAGCCGCGCGCGCGGCGGATACCGACTGGCCGCAGATCCTGGCGCTGTACCGGGTGCTCGAACGGGTCAAGCCGTCACCGGTGGTGCGGCTCAACCTCGCCGTGGCCGCCGCCATGGTGCACGGCCCGGAGGCCGGCCTTGACCTGCTCAGCGGCCTGGACGCGGACGAGCGGATGACCGGTTTCCATCGCGTCGCGGCGGTGCGCGGCCACCTGCTTGAGATGGCCGGCGAGCACGCGGCCGCCCGCGCCAGCTACCTGCTAGCGGCACGCCGCACCACCAGCCTGCCGGAGCGGCGCTACCTCGAGACCCGCGCGAAGCGCTGTCCCGGCTAGACCACCTCGTTGAGCTTGCCCGTGTCCACGTCGAAGACAAAGCCCCGGATGGCGTCCTTGTGCGGGATGAACGGGCTCGCCATGAGCCGGGCGATCGACTGGCGGACGTCCTGCTCCGCGTCGCCGAACGACTCGACCGCCCAGGAGGGCCTGATCCCCGTCTCCGCCTCGACCGCGCGCTTGAACTCGTCTTCCGTGGTCGTCTGCATGCCGCAGTCGGTGTGGTGGATGAGCATGATCTCGCGGGTGCCGAGCAGCCGCTGGCTGATCACCAGCGACCGCACCACGTCATCGGTCACGACGCCGCCGGCGTTGCGCAGCACGTGCGCCTCGCCGTCCCGCATCCCGAGCATGGGGAAGACGCTCATCCGCGCGTCCATGCAGGCGACCACCGCGATGCGCTTCGACGGCCGCCCCGGTACCCCGCCAGCGTGGGTCAGCGCGTACTGCTCGTTGTTGTTGGCGTAGTCGTCAACGGCACTCATCCACTGTCCTCCGGTGGGCGTTTCACTCAAACCGGGTTTCCCCGGCCCGGCACCGATGAATCGTCGGACGCCGGCCCGTCATCATAGGGACAGGCCGACCGAGCGGCGGGAGCCGGGCATTGACCACTGACGGATTCACGGATGAGGGGCTGGCGGCGCTGGACGCGGCGCTGGCCGAGCACACGGTGTCCGGGGCGGTCCCTGGTCTGGTCGCGCTCGTGGCCCGGGGCGGGCAGGTGCACGTCACGTCCGCCGGGCACAAGGCCGTCGGGGACAGCGCGCCGATCGGCCGCGACGCGATTTTCCGGATCGCGTCGCTGACCAAGCCGATCACCGGCGTCGCGGCGATGCTGCTGATCGAGGACGGCGCCATGGCGCTGTCCGACCCGGTGGAGCGGTGGCTGCCGGAACTGGCCGGGCGGCGCGTGCTGCGCTCATACGGCGCGCAACTGTCCGACACGGTGCCGGCGAACCGGCCGATCACGGTCGAGGACGTGCTCTCGTTCCGGCTCGGGTTCGGGCTCATCTTCACGCCGGAGCCGCTGCCGGTCGTCGAGGCGGCCGAGGGCGAGCTCAAGCTCAAGACGCTCGCCCCGCCGTGGCCGCCGACCCCGCACACCCCCGACCAGTGGATCGCCGCGCTTGGCACGCTCCCCCTGCTTGACCAGCCCGGCGAGCGGTTCAGGTACAACACCGGCGCGATGGTCGCTGGCGTCCTCATCGAACGCGTGGCGGGGGCCCCGTTCGCCGAGGTGCTCAGCAAGCGGGTGTTCGAGCCGCTGGGCATGGAGGACACCGCGTTCTACGTTCCCGCCGCCAAGCTGGACCGCTTCACCAGCATGTACGCGCCGCGGGAAGCGGCCGTCGTCTTTAGCGGGAGCGCGGACGGGGCCGGCGACCTCGTGCTGATCGACCGGCCGGACGGCTGGTACGCGACGCCGCCCTTGTTCCCCGACGGCGGGTCCGCCCTCGTCTCGACGATCGACGACCTCGGGGCGTTCGCGGCCATGCTGGCCGCCGACGGCGGTGGCCTGCTGTCGGAGGAGTCGGTCGCGCTCATGCTGCGCGACCGGACGACGGCGCGGGACCGGGCGGAGAACCCGTGGTTCTTCGGCGATCACCTCGGCTGGGGCCTGACCATGTCGGTCCCGGCCGCCGGGGTGGACCCGGATTCGGCCCCGGCGGGAATGCCGCGCGGCTACGGCTGGGAGGGCGGCAGCGGCACCGCCTGGCGCAACGACCCGTCCACCGGGCTGACCGGCATCCTGCTCACTCAGCGGATGATGACCTCGCCGGAACCGCCCGCGGTGGCCAGGGACTTCTGGTCGGCCGCGTACGCGGCGATCGCTTAGGCCGGACGGGTGGAACACGAATCCGTTCGGGATGATGATTATTGGTTGTCGGTATTTGAACTTGGCTTGAGGGTCACTGGGCGGACTCGAAGGCCTGGCCTACCTGGGTGACGCTCGGGCCCGGGTTGAACAGGCCGGTCGTGCCGCTGCCGGCCGAGGTCGGCAGCGCGAACCAGGCGTAGCGCTGGACGTAGGGGAGGCCGTCGAGCATCTTCGTCGCCGCGCTGAGGAAGGCGGCCTGCTGCGCCTCGGTGGGGAAGGTCGCCGTTCCGCCGCTGTAGCTGGTGAGGGCGAACTCCGTGAGCCAGATCGGCAGGTGATAGCGCGCGTAGATGGCCTGGAGGTAGCTTTCGAGCTCCTGCACGGCGGGGCCGGTGGCGAAGTCGCCGCCGTACCAGTGCACCGTGATGAAGTCCACCCGGTAGCCGCGCGCCTTCGCGCCCGCCATGAACTGGTCGAGCCAGCCGCCGGGGGTCGCGGCGCCGGAGGCCACCGCGGGACTGCCAAGCGTCATGCCGGTGGCCATCAACTGGGGCCACAGGTCGAGCGCCTGCGCCACGGTCATGTTGGACTGGCTGCCCAGGTCGGGCTCGTTGAAGCCGAGCAGCACGTGCCCCTCCTGGCTGACCTGGGACAGCGCGGCGCTGGTGACGTTGGCCGCGCCCCAGATCATCGGGACGTAGCTCACGCTCGCCGGGGCGGCGATGCCGTTCGGCGCCGTGCCCCAGTTGTAGTACCAGGAAGCGCCCGATTCTGCGAGCGCCGGCCCCACGCCGGCGAAGTTCCAGGTGCTCACCCCCTTGCGCGCGCTGCTGAGGGTGGCGGGCGCGGCTGCCTTGGCGGGCGTCTTGGCGGGCGTGGCCGACGGGGTCAGGTGCGCCGAGCGGGTGACGAGCGGCGCGGGCATGGCC
Source organism: uncultured Actinomycetota bacterium (assembly GCA_963767685.1). GTDB lineage: Bacteria > Actinomycetota > Actinomycetes > Streptosporangiales > Streptosporangiaceae > Trebonia. The sequence goes on along the minus strand of CAVYEZ010000018.1, from coordinate 702,548 downwards.
GCGGCCGACGACGGGGACGCGGGGGCACTGACGGCCGGCGCCGGCGGGCGACTCGCGTGGGTGACCACGAACGTGCCGCCCGCCGCGCAGGTCGCGACGGCGACGGCGACGGCGACCAGTTTCGGCTGCATGGTGACGGCGCCCTTGGTCAGGATGCGCGCGTGCCTAGCGTGCTTAACGGCGCGCAGGCCGCTTGAGCCGCCGCGCGGTCCCGGCGGCCCGGGCGGCGGAGCAGGCGGCGGGCCGGGCGTCTGGCTGAGCCCCCGGCCGACCAGGCCGGCCAGCCCAGTCGGCACCGCGAGCAGCGGCAGCCCGCCGAGCAGTCGCTCGGCGGGGATCATGTCGGCGCTGCCCGCCAGGCACCAGCCGCAGTCTCGCACGTGCCTGGCCAGTCGCTTGCGCCACAGCGGGCTCGGCTCGCCGTCCCACCGCGCCGTAAGGGCGGCCAGGTTGGCGCACCGCTGCCGCCGGTCGAGCGCGTGCACGATCGTCCGGGAGGTGACCAGGCGCTCCTTCATCCGCGCGACCCGCACGGCCGCGTGGGCCGGCGTCAGGCCGAGCCCGGCGGCGAGTTCGGCCCGGGTGACTTGCCCGGCCGCTTCCTGCCACCACAGGGCAAGCACCGGGCGGTCGTCGTCGTCGAGCCAGCGGGTGGCCTCCGCCGTCTGCAGCCGCTGGCCGGACAGGCCGAGCCGCTGGATGGTCTGCTCGGTGAAGTCGGCGACGGCCGCGTCAAACTCGGTGGCGGGCGGCTGGGCCAGGCGGTCCCGGTAGGAGTCGCGCACCTGCCGCATCGCGATCGCCACCAGCCAGGACCGGAACGCGGCGGGGTCGCGCAGGTCGCCGATCCCGCGCAGGGCGCGCAGCATCGTCTCCTGCACCACGTCATCGACGTCCGGATGGCCGTTCATGGCCCGGCCGACGATGTTGTAAACGAGCGGCAGGTAGCCAGCCGCCAGGGCGTCAAGCGCGCCCCGGTCGCCGCGCTGGGCGGCGACGACCGTCTCAAGGTCCGGGTCGGGCCCTGGTGGAGTTCGCATCACAACTAGGAGACACCAGGCGAGGCCCCAGATAACGGAAAATTCCGTAGTAAGAACTGTTATCTCCCGGTTCCCGGGGCCGTCTCCCGCACAAGAGCCAACTTGTGCAGGGAGGACATGGGTGAGAATCGGCGGACACGCGGGGGGCCGGAGACGGGGGAACGGCCGACGGCGGGCCGGGCGGTCCGGGCGGGCGCGGGCGATCGTGGGCGCCGCGGCGCTCGCCGCGGTAATGGTGACCGCGGGCTGCGCCGCGCTCGGTACGAGCGCGACGGGAGGGCAGGATCCGGCTACCGCCGTCGCCGCCGCCGCACCCACCGGCGGCACGGCGTCGAGCCAGGCGAGTGCGGCGGCGACCGCGCCCACGGCGACGGCCACCGCGGCCAAGCGGCCGTCGCCGCATCCCGGCACGGCCACGCCCACGCCCACGTCGGCCTACTCGTACGTGGACGACGACGCCACGAGCGTCTTCACGTGCTCGGGCGGCTGCGACTACCGCATCACCTTTGGCATAACTCCCTAGCGGGTAAATCCCGCGCGTAAGTGGAGTGCACCGCACAGCCAATGGTGTTGGCTAGTGGCTGCGGCTTCGCGAGGCGTCCATTATGCGGGGAAGGATCGCCATTAGCACGGAAACTTTTCTTAGGACGGAGCATTTGCCGCCCATAAACACCAGCCCTAAGGTCAGGTGTTGCGACAATCCCTTGAGCCAGCCTTGTATTAGTTTCCGCGCTCGGAAGAGTTTCCGCGTTAAAGCGGCGGCGCCACATGGGGAGCGGGGATTTCTTCGCAGAACGGACTGGACGCGGAAGCCGGGACGGCTAAATCTGGTCCAGGGGGGCCTCCGAGCCAGAAATGACGTGGTTGTCGCTCAGAGTAACTGGCGCCTGGGCTCCGCGCGAGCTTAGAAATGGTGAAATTTCCGGCATGTCGCGGCGCGCCAGCGCCCGACATTCCGGGAAGCCAGGTTAGAAGTCCTTGGCGTGGTCGGCGATCCATTCGGCCGTGGTCTTGAAGCCGCCGAAGGTGTAGAAGTGCAGCTTGACCACGCCGTGCTTAGCCGGGTCGAGGCTCGTCTGCAGGTCGCGGATGAAGTTTTCCGGGCCGGCCTTGCCGAGCAGGTTGGTGACCGACAGGCCGTACTTCTTGGCGATTGTCGCCGACGTGGAAATGCCGAGCCGGCCGGCGAAGCCAAGCAGCAGCTTGACGCTGGCCGGCCCCGGCACGCCGACCCGGATCGGCAACTCGACGCCGTGGTCACGCACTTCCGCCACCCAGGCGAGCACCCGGTGCGCGTCGAATTCGACCTGGGTGATCACCGTGCCAGGGATCTCCAGCCGGGACAGCGCGGCCGCCTTCTTCTCCAGGTGCGACCAGAGCACGTCGGTGGGGATGCCCGGATGGCCGTCCGGGTAGCCGCCGATCGAGATGTTCTTGACGCCGTACTGCTGGAGCACGCCGGACTCGATCAGCGCGAGCGAGTCCTCGTACGGGCCCATCGGGACCGCCGGGTCGCCGCCGACGGCGAAGACGCTCTCCGTCGCGTCGATGACGCGCAGCGCGGCGAGGAACTCCTCGAGGTGCTCCGGCGACGTGATCCGGCGGGCGGAGATGTGCGGCACCGGGGTGAAGCCGAGCCGCCTGACCGCCTCGGCCGCGTCCACCCGCATCTGCAGGTCCTCGTTCTCCAGGAACGTAACGTTGATCCGGGTGCCAGCCGGGATCACGCTGGCGGCGTTCTCCACCTTGGCGACGTCCTTGCCGGTCATCTCCATGGAGAAGTCGTCTAGCACAGTGCTCACGTGATGCCCATTCCCGAAATCTCGTATGTCCTTGTGACTTCATGGTATGGGTTCACGTGCGGAAACTTAATCCCGCCGGACATCTCTTGGGCCACAACACAAAACGGTCTTTGGCTATTAGTGGCGCCGGTATTCCGTCGCTGCGTACGCGTCGTATGGTGCCGGGGCGGGCCGTCGAACACCGCCTCGACGAGCCCCCGCGCCCCCGGGCCCTCCACCTGATAGCGGAACGGCACCGGGTCCCGGCCGCCGCGGTCCGTCGTGGGCGGCACGCTCCTCGGAGCGGTGCACAACTTGGATGCTTCCCCGGCGGCCCGCACGCTCGCCATGGCCCGTGGCACCTTCTTCGGCGGCCTCCTGCTAGCCGGTCGGGGTGGTCGTCCTTATCTTCCTCACCGCGGTGTAGGAGCGGCGCGACCGGGGCCCGGGCCGACGGTAACGCCGGGTCAGTCCTCGCCGTAGTCGTGGTCGGGGTGGTTCTGCTCGCCGGCGCGCCAGTAGCCGCGGGTGACCAGCTGGGCGAGCGGGATGCCGCGCTCCCTGGTGAAGTGGCGGCGGATGTCGCGCATCGCGGCGGCCTCGCACGCTACCCAGACCCGGGCGCCGTCGGGGATGACCGACTCGCGGGCGGCCGTCGCCAGTTCCTGGCCGAAGGCGTCGTGAGTGCGCCGGTGGTGCCAGGTGACCGTGGTCTTCGGCGGCCCGGCGAGCTCGATCTCGTCGTCCGCGCCGTCGACCTCAAGGTGGACGTCCACCGTGGTGGTCTCCGGCAGCGCCTCGAGGAGGGTGCCGACGGCCGGGATCGCGGACTCGTCGGCGGCGAGCCACCAGTGCTCCGCGACCGGCTCAAGCGAGAACCGGCCGCCCGGGCCGGCGACGGCAAGCTTGTCCCCCGGCTTGGCCTGCTGTGCCCACGCGGACGCCGGGCCCTCGCCGTGCAGGAGGAACTGGATCTCCAGCGTGTTGGCGGCCGGGTCGTAAGCGCGCGGGGTATAGGTGCGGACGATCGGCGCGGGGCCGTCGGCGTAGACGCCGCCGTCCGGCGTGAACTCGGGGAGGCTCGGCTCGTCCTGGCCCTCGGCGGGCAGGAACACCTTGAGGTGCGAGGTCGGGGCGGCGTCCGCGAACCCGTCGAGGTCATCGCCGGTGACGAGCACGGACACCAGCCGGGGCGCGATCGTGGACACGGACACGACCTCGACCCGCTTCGGCGGCTTCCGCCGCCTGCGCGGACCCGTCGGGGTTGCGGCTGATGCTGGAGTGGTCACGCGGCGTCCTCTCGTTGTTGCCGTCTCGCCGTTGCCGTCGGGGCCTGGCGGGACGGGAGGGCAAGCGCCCGTTTTTGTTCAACAACCGGCCCGGGCGTGGCGTTCCCGCGAAGGCCGCAACGTAAGGTTGCGGGTCCCAGGGGTCGTCCCGGACCGCTCGCCACTCAGACAAAGCCGACATATCATCCGGGCGGTGCGACCTGTGAACGATAGTGGATCGCTGGACACGTCCTAGCGCGTCCAGCGATCCACTATCGCGGTTCGGTGCGGGCTAGAACTTCTCGACGGCGGGGATGACCTGCTCGGCGAGGAGGTCGAGCTGGCCGGGCCTGCTCACCCCGAGCAGCGAGCCGCGCACCTGGCTGAAGCCGAGCTCGGCGACCTGGTGCAGCTGCTCGATCGTCCGGTTGACGTTCTCGCCGTTCTCGCCCAGGTCGTACCGGGTCTGGGCGGTCTAAGACGGCGGCCGTGAGGTTCGCGTGGTAGCCGCCAGTCCAGGTGGTACTACCGGTGCCATGACAACGAATAACGCGGGACTGGGTGCGGGCGAGATCTCGGCGCCGGTCGGCATCGTGGGGGCGGGAATTGTCGGGCTCGCGGTCGCCCGGCAGCTCGCCGCGGCCGGGGTGCCGGTCAAGGTCTTCGAGAAGGAAGATCGCGTCGCCACCCATCAGACCGGCCACAACTCCGGGGTGGTGCACGCCGGCATCTACTACGCGCCGGGCTCGGCCAAGGCCCGGATGACCAGGCGGGGCGTCTCCCTGCTGCGCGACTACTGCACGGAGCGCGGCCTGGTCTACGACGAGCGGGGCAAGCTCGTGGTCGCCCGCGACGAGGCGGAGACGGTCAAGCTGCGCGAGCTTGAGCGACGGTCGCTCGCCAACGGGGTGCCCGGCGTCCGCTGGCTTTCCGGCGCGGAACTGCGCGAGCTTGAGCCCGACGTCGCGGGAGTGGCCGCGCTCTTGTCGCCGACGACGGCCATTGTGGACTACCGGGCAATCACCGAGTCGTTCGGAAGAGACCTGGAGAGGAGCGGCGGCGAGCTGCACCTCGGGACGACCGTCACCGGGGCGCGGCGGGTGAGTGACGACCGGGTGGAGATCGACACGCCCGGCGGCGCGCACCGGCTGTCGCGGCTGGTGATCTGCGCGGGGCTGCAGGCCGACCTGCTCGCGACGGCGGCGGGGGACGCGCCCGCGCCGGAGATCATCCCGTTTCGCGGCGAGTACCTGCGGCTCCGGCCGCACGCCGTCGGCCGGGTGCGGCGGCTCATCTACCCGGTGCCCGACCCGCGCTACCCGTTCCTCGGCGTGCACCTCACGCCGCGCGTCGACGGGACGGCCGACCTCGGGCCGAACGCCGTGCTCGCGCTGGCCCGCGAGGGGTACCGGCGGCAGGACGTGTCGCTTGACGAGCTCCGCCGGCTGGCTTCGTCGCGGGCGTTCTGGCGGCTGGCCCGGCAGCACTGGATGACCGGGGTGCGCGAGATGCGCGGGTCGCTGTGGCGTCGCGCCTACCTCGCCGAGGCCAGGACCTACCTGCCGTGGGTGCGGATGTCGGACGTGACCTCGGCGCCTGCCGGGGTGCGGGCGCAGGCGGTCGACCCGAGCGGCGCGCTCGTCGACGACTTCCGGATCAGCCGGGTCGGCCCGGTCACGTCCGTCCGCAACGCGCCGTCCCCGGCGGCGACGGCGTCGATGGCCATTGCCGAGCACATCGTCGCCTCGCTTGAGCTTCCGATAGGCAAAGAAAGGCATCCCAGGAGCTTAAGTGTCAGGCCGCTACCGAAGATTGAGGGAGGTTTCGCCAGTGGGCCAGGCGGTTGCCTCGTCGTAGAGGGTGCGGGTCTCAGGCACCCGTGCAGGGGGACGGTAGCGCGCGCATGGCCGTCGCCCTGTCCGGCGAAGCGAAGATCTACTAGAGGTTCACGGCTCCGGCCGTCCTGTTCGTGCACGGTTCTGGCGGCCACCACGCCGCCTGGTGGCGGCAGGTCGCCGCCATGTCCCCCGAGTGCACGGTCATCACGATCGACCTGTGCGGCTTCGGCAAGCGGGCGGCTAGACGACCCGGGCCTTGGCCTTGGCGAACTCCTCGTCGTTGAGGACGCCGCGCTGGTGCAGGCCGGCGAGCTTGGCGAGCTCGTCGGACGCGGCGCCGCCGCCGCCGTTGCCCGTCGGGGAGGTGGCGGCGCTGCCCGCCGGGGCGGTGCTGCCGTCGCTCGCCGCGGCCTGGCGCACGTAATCGCGGAACGCCGCGTCCTGGGCCCGAGCCCGGGCCTCCTGCCGCTCGCGCATCGAGCCGCCGCGGGCGATCAGGTACACCAAGATGCCCACGAGCGGCAAGATGATCACGCCGAGCAACCAGCCGGCCTTCGCCCAGCCGCTCAGGTCGTCGCTGCGGAAGATGTCCGTGATGATCCAGAACATCAGCATGATCCACAGGACCCAGCCGAAGAAGTACAGCACCGACAGGAATATGTCCAGCATCGGGTACCCGGTCATTTCGCATGCTCCCCATAGTTGACGCCCGGCAGCGCTCCCCGCGTGGCCGCGACGGTCAACTTGAGCATCCTCCGGAGAGCCCGCTCCTGGCTCACCCGGCTCGGGTGAACCCGGCTCGGGTGAACCCGCGACCGGAGGGCGGCGATAAATCCTTGATCATGGCGTCGGCGGGCGACCGCGCTCCACGGTCTCCCCGGTGTCGTAGGAGGTGCGGGTGACGTAGGCGGAGCTGTATACCCACAGGATCTCATCGGGACCGAGTCGCTGATGTGGTGAACTTGTGGAGATGCCCGCCTTCACGTACGTGGTGTCGTTGGGCACGAGCTTGACGGTGCCGACGCCCTCGACCGAGTGGGGCGAGGCCGGGCTCGTCGACATCATCGGCTGCCTCGGTAACTTCTCCATGCTCGCGATGCTCCTGAACACCTTCCAGGTGGACCTGAAGCCCGGCGACGAGCCGCCGTTCCCCGACGTGCGCGGATTCGGCAAGGTGGACCCAGCGTCGGCGGAAGGCTAGGGCGGCGCGGCCGTTTCCCGCGCTACCGCTACTGGTAGCGCGGGGCGCGGAAGTACTCGGACGACGAGCGCTGCCACAGCAGGATGATCGCGATCAGGCCGATCACCCAGACAAGGATCCCGAAGATCCGGCTCAGGCCGCCGCCTTGCACCACGGCGACGCCGACGAGCACGCTCAGCGTGTCGATGCCGAAGAAGACGGTCGAGACCACCCGCGCCCAGCCCTTGCCCGCCCGGCAGCTCTGCGCCATCCAGAGCCAGAGCGCGGCGCCGATCAGGCCGCCGGCGATGAGCTCGCCGATCGCGAAGTGGTAGGCGCTGTTGAGCTGCGCGGCCGTGTAGGCCGGGTGCGCCCTGAGTATCGCGCTGCGGGTCGAGGACAGCGTGGTCAGGCCGACGATGATGCCGATCAGGCTCGCCGCCAGGCCGACGTACATGACCTTGACCGCGCGCTGGACAGACTGCGGGACCGGCTGCTGGACGTTTGCTGAAGTCGGCTCGGGTGACTGGGCGGCATCGCCCGGGAATCGCTGATACATCGCGGCCTCTTAACGTCGGAGCCGTCGGGAGCGGAGACAACGTTGACCTTACTCCAGTGATGAGCCCGCGTCAGCCCCGTAAACGCTTCCAAAAGGGTTTCACGCGGTGACCGTGCCGCCGAGCCCTAGGGGTCGGGCCCCAGATCGCGGGGGCCGGACTTTGGGATCTTGCCGCTGACCGCCGGGCGGGCGGGTCGTAGAGTTCGTGGCATGACGACTCCTGAGATTCCTGACTCGCACAAGGACCTGCTTAACGCGCAGGTCGGCGTGCTCGGCACCATTGGGGTGAGCGGGCGGCCGCAGCTGTCCGCGACCTGGTTCCTCGCCGACGGCGAGACCGTGAAGATCTCGCTGAACACCACCAGGCAGAAGGTGAAGAACCTGCGGGCCGAGCCCAAGGTCAGCTTCCTCATCTTTGACCCGGCTAATCCGTACAAGTACGTCGAGCTGCGCGGCGACGCGGAGATCACCCCGGATGACGACTACGCGTTCGCCGACCAGGTGGGCGCCAAGTACGGCTCTGACCTGCGCGATCGGGACCAGCCCGGAGAGACCCGCGTGGTCGTGGCGATCAAGCCGGCGCGGGTCGTCGCCTGGGGCTGACCTTGCGGCTGGGCGGAGCACGGGCCCGGGCGTCGTCGCGTTCCGGCCTTGCGGCACCCGCGGCCCGAATATTCCGGCCTTGTGGCACATAGGGCCACTTCTAGCGGTATTGGGGCACCCAGGCACCATCCCTTCTGGCCCTGGGTGCCACCGGGCCAGAACGGGAAGGGGTTTCCCACGGCGTTTCCGGGTCACGGAGCGCGGAAGAGTCAGGCGCCTTCGTTCGGGATGACCCTGCTCTTGACCTTCGCCTTCAGTGGCCGTGCCCTCGCACGGGGGCGACCACCGGGTGACCGTCGCTGCCGGTGATGACGCGCACCCGGGCGGCGTAGACAGACTCGATCAACGGCGCGGTGAGCACCGTCTCCGGCGCGCCCGCGGCCACGACCCGGCCGCCGTCGAGCAGGACGAGGGTGTCCGCGTACTGGCCGGCCACGGTCAGGTCGTGCAGCGTGGACACCACGGTCAGTCCGGCGTCCCGGCGCAACTCGTCGACCAGTTCGAGTACCTGCTGCTCGTGCCCGACGTCCAGCATCGAGGTCGGCTCGTCGAGCAGCAGCACCCGCGGGTCGCCGACGAGCGCACGGGCCAGCACCGCGCGCTGCCGCTCGCCGCCGGACAGCCGGGCCAGGCGGCGGGCGGCGAACTTGGTCACGTCCAGCCGGGCCAGGGCGGCCGCCACGCGCTCCCGGTCGTGCCGCCCGGGTGTCGCCAGGTAACCCAGGTGCGGTGTCCGGCCGAGCATGACGTACTGCTCGACCGTGAGGTCGGGCGGCAGCGTCGGCTCCTGGGGGACGTAGGCGAGCGTCCGCGCCCGCTCCTTGGCCTTCATCGTCTTGGCGTCGACCGCGTCAAGCCTGATCGTGCCGCCGTAGGGAACGAGGCCCGCCAGGGCGCGGACCAAGGTGGACTTGCCCGCGCCGTTCGGGCCGATGAGCGCGAGCCAGCCGCCGCCCGCTACGGCGCAGCTGACACCGTTGAGCACCGGCGCCCGGTCAAGGGTGACGGTCACGTCGACGGCGGCCAGGTCGGTCACTGGTGTGCTTCCCGTCAGGTGCCGACGGGCCTGGTGCCGCGCAGCACCCAGACGAAGGCGGGCGCGCCGACCAAAGCGGTGACCACGCCGATCGGCAGCTCCGCCGGGGAAAGCACGGTGCGGGCCAGGGTGTCGGCGAGGACGAGGAAGCCAGCCCCGATGAGCAGGGAAAGCGGCAGCACGGCGGTGTAGGAGGGACCCGCCAGGCGGCGCGCGACGTGCGGGATCACGATCCCGACGAAGCCGATCAGGCCGCTCACCGCGACCGCGCTCGCGGCGGCGAGCGCGCTGGCCGTGACCACGATCGCCCGGGTGCGGCCCGGGTGCAGGCCCAGTGCCCTGGCCTCCTCGTCGCCGACGGCGAGGACGTCCAGGTGCCTGCCGTGCAGCAGCAGGACGAGCGAGCTGACCGCGGCATAGGGCAGGATCGTCGTCACCTGCGGCCAAGAGGCGGCGGACAGCGAGCCGAGCAGCCAGCTGTACACCGCCTGGATGTCGGACGCGGAGCGCTGCAGCAGGAACGTCTGCACGGCGGTGAGGAAGCTGCCCACGGCGATCCCGGCGAGCAGCAGCGTCGCGACGCCGCCGCCGAGCACCGTGTGCCTGCTGGCAGCGGCACCGGTGGCGTAGGCGAACGCCACCCCGAGGAGTGAGCCGGCGAACGCGGCGACCGGGACCGCCTGCGGGCCGGCGCCGCCGAGGTAGACGATCGCGAGCGTGGCGCCAAGGCCGGCCCCGGCGGACGCGCCGAGCATCCCGGAATCGACGAGCGGGTTGCGGAACACGCCCTGGTAGCCGGCGCCGGCCAGCGCCAGCAGGCCGCCGACCAGCGCGCCGAGCACCACCCGGGGCAGCCTGATCTGGAACAGGACCGTCTGGTCGAGCGGGCCGAGGCTCGTCGGCACGTGGAGGAACGGCACGGCCTTGTCGATGAGCGCGGCCGCCGTCGCCAGCGGGTCCAGGTCGGCCGCGCCCACGAAGGCGGCCACCAGCGCCGCGGCGGCCAGGAAGGCCGCCGCGGCGCCGAGCGCGGCGCGCCTGCTCACGGGTTAGCCGTCACTTGGTTGCCCGCTCGACCGCCTGGGCGATCTCGCCGACAAGCTCGGGCAGGCGCGGGCCCCAGCGCGACGCGACGTCGTCGTTCAGGCCGATGACCTCGCCCTGCTGGACCGCGGGGATGGCCGACCAGCCCGGGCGCCGCGCGACGACGGCCGGGCTCTGGCCGCCGTCGGCGGCCTGGTTGTCGGCGAGGAAGATAACCTGCGGCCTGGCGGTGACGATGTACTCCTGCGACAGCTCGGGATAGCCGCCGTCGGATGCCTTGTCCGCCTTGTCGGCGATGTTCTTCAGCCCGAACAGGCCGACCACCTGGCCGATGAACGTGGCCGACGTCGCCGAGTAGAACGGGTTCGCGCTCAGCTCCCAGTAGTAGGCCAGGCCCTGGTGGTTCGCCCCTGCCTGCTTGACGTCGGCGGCGATCCGCTCCTGCATCCCCGCGACCACGGTCGCCGCCTTAGCGGCGTGCCCGGTCGCCTGGCCGATCTGCCCGATTTGCGAGTAGGCGGCGGCGAGCGAGGCGGCCGCGGGCTCGATCAGCACTGGGATCCCCAGCTTGGTCAGGCCCGCGACGAGCCCGCCGGAGTCCTGCGAGGCGATAACCAGGGACGGGTTGTACTTGGCGATCGCCTCGAGGTTGGGCGTGAGGAAGGAGAGGCTGGTCTTCGGCACCCCGGCGGGGTAATCGGAGTCCTGGTCGACGGCGACCACCTGGCTGCCCGCGCCGACCGCGTACAGGTCCTCGGTGGCGGTCGCGGCCAGCGAGACGATCCGGGCGGGGTAGCTCTTGAGGGTGACCTCGCCGTTGCCGGCCTTAACCGTCACGGGGAAGGCGGCGGCGGTCGCGGTGGCGGCGGCGGCCGGGTTGACCGATGCCGGGCCGCTGGCCGGTGTCGTCCTGCTGGCCGGTGTCGTGCTGCTGGCCGGTGTCGTGCTGCTGGCCGGTGTCGTGCTGCTGGCCGAAGACCCGCAGGCCGCCAGGGCCGCGGCGCAGGCGGTGGCCGCGGCGAGCACGGCCGCGTACCGAAGGGGGATTCTCATCTGTTGCTACTTCCTCCCGGAAAGGCGGGAAGGAAGGCGAGACCGTCGGCGCGACTGCGGCCGGGACGGATCACCCTTCCCACGAGGGCCGATGTCGTCAAACGCGCCGTAGTCGACCTGGCTGAGCGCCCGCCGCCGGCGGGCGCATCACAGTTGCGGGACAGCGCCGGAATAGCCTCGGCTTGTGAGGCGGCACCGGCTTCGCTACCTGGCGCGTTGTCAGCCTGTGGGGTGATGACCCCGCAGTCTGGTGCCTTGTAATCTAACACGCGGTTTGCCGGGCGCCGCCCGCGAGCAGGCCGCGGGACGGCGAGTGCGATCAGGTGGAGGGGTCCAGGGTGCGCGGGATGCGGGAGCGAGTCAGGCGGCGGAGCTTTCCGCTCATCGCCTCGGTGGGCCTGATCGTGATCGGGATGTACACCACCACCTGGGGCCCGACGGTGATCGGGCGGACGGAATGGGCCCTACCGTACGACCTGTGGGGGACGCTGATCGCCACGACCCGGCTCGCGCACGGCAACATCGGCGGCCTGTACGCGCCGCCGACCGGGTTGATCTCGCTGCCCGGCGCGGCGGTGATCCTGCTGCCCTGCGCGGCCCTGATCTCGGCGCTCGGCCTGTCCCTCAACATCCCGGGACCGCATAACCTGCACCCGGCGGTCTGGCTGCTGGCAGGCCCGTACGAGATCGCGCTGTGCTGCGTGACGCTCTTCGCCGCCGACGCGCTGGCCGAGCAGCTCGGCGTGCGGTTCTGGAAGCGGGGCCTGCTGGCCGCCGCGAGCGCGGGCATCCTGTGGTCGGTCTCCGCCCGCTGGGGTCACCCGGAGGACGCGGTCGCGGTCGGGCTGCTGCTGTACGCGGTGCTCGCGCAGAGCCGGGGGCGGCTCGGGCGCGCGGGCTGGCTGGCCGGGGCGGCCGTCTGCGTCCAGCCCCTGGTGCTGCTCGCGCTGCCGGTGCTGCTCGCGGTCCTGCCCTGGCGCCGGATGGCGCCGTTCCTCGTTCGCACGGCGCTCCCCTCGGCGGTGCTGCTGGCCGCGACGGCGATCGCCAACTGGCACGACACCTACACGTCGGTGACCAGCCAGCCCGACTCCCCGGTCATCAACCACCCGACGGCGTGGACCTCACTCGCACCGCACCTGGCCAACCAGAACGTCGCGGCGGGACCGTTCCGGCTGGCCACGATCGTGCTCGCCTGCCTGTGCGCCTTCGTCATCCGGCGCCGCTGGCAGGCCTGGCTCACCGAGGCCGACGACGCTCCCGCCTGGCCGGTCGAACTGCTCGCGGACGCCCTCTGGTGGGTCGCGTTCGCGCTCGCGCTCCGGTCGTTCTTCGAACCGGTGATGGTCTCGTACTACCCGTGGCCCCCGATGGCGGTCGCGCTGATCCCCGCCGCGACGCTGAGCTGGCCCCGGCTGATCTCGGCAGGCGTGCTGGCCGGCGGGCTGACGGCCGCCGCGCAGGGCCCGTCGCACGCGGCCTGGATCTGGTGGGCGCCGATCGTGGCGGGGCTCGTGGTCCTGCTGGCGATCTGCCGCCCCGTCCGCTACCGGGAACCGGTCCCGGTGCTGACGCCGAGCGAAGTCAGGACGTGATCGCCGGGTCGCGTCCCATCAAGCCAAGGTCAACAGCAAGGTCGTCCCGAACGGGTCGTTGCTCCGCGTGGCGCCGAACCATTGCTGCTCGTGCGCGGGGAGCGGGTTCGCGGCGAAGATCCGGCGGGACAGTCCGCGACCAAAAGGCGGCCGCAGAACGCCCCGGCGGATCTCGCCCCGCCCCCACTCCTGCTCCCAACTGTCGCCGCTGGCACCGGTTCTCCGTCTAGGGCCGGAGGACTGGGAGGTCGTCAGGGCGGCGCCCGTGCCGACCGCGAACCTGGCGGTCGGGCAACTGGCCAGCTAGCCGGGTCGTGGGCGTTAATGAGCGAGTCTGGTGTGGCGGCGCTGGGATCCCGTAGGCTCTCGCCGTGTTCAGTGATGAACTCCAGGATGTTATCGACTCGCTGCTCGGCCAGGCTTGCCCTGACTGGACGCCGCCGCCGCGAGTGGACCCGGCGGAAGACGACGCCGATCAGCGCCGCTATCACCGGATCGGGGTGACGCGTCTCCGTCTGGGGCGGGCCCTAGCAGGCCAACCCGATCTGACGGCACGGCTATCTGCCACGATCTTTGAAGCCGTTCTCCTTGAACACAGCGTCAGCGATCGGCTGACCGCGCCTCTTATCACTGCGGTGGGCCGTCGTGCCGTCCTGGAGCAGCTGACCGGCGCAGTGAGCGAGGGACCGTGCCAGCGGCGGGCAAACGCTGCCATGGGGGCTTACTGGGTCCGGTGCTGGCGGCACCCGCAGGAACGTGTCCTGCTCAGGGCCGCCCGTGCACAAGGCGCCCGGTCCCCCGAGGAGTTCCGCAGCTACCTGGCACGTAACCTGCCACCACGTCCCGGCGGGATTGACAGGATTGAGGATCTGTGGCCCCGGTTCTGGCAGGCGTGCCTGACCGCCTTCAACGAATGCGACGCTGAGGCACGGCGTCTGCTGCAGACGGCGTTCCCCAACGAGGCCGCATGCTATCCGCCGGAGTTCGCCGGGGCCCTCGAAGAGGCACGACGGATCGCCGCGGCCGATCCCGAACGGTTCCAGCAAATGCTCGACAGGTCGACCGGATACGGCTACCGCATCTGATGAATCCAGCTCTGACTTGCGGCGAGCCAGGTCGCAGTTGGCCGGCCTTAGAGCTGGCCGAGTGCTGCCTGGAGGTCGTCAGGTGGGCCTGCAGGTCGTGCTTTGACATGCAGAACGACTTCGATGTTCCAGAGCTCGTGGTACAAGCCGATCACGAACTCGGGCGTAACCGGGGTGCCGTCGAGGCATCCACATCACCGTCGCCGTCGCCTGGCAGCGAGCCTCCGCCGGCGACTGGGCCGCCTACGCCGCCGAGGTCAGCAGACGCCATCAATAGGAAGAAGCCCAGCTCATGCCCTACGATGACCATCTCCTGCGCACCTTCCGTGACGCGCTCGCCGCGATCCCTGCCGGCGACGCGCCGGGCATCTACGCGGTCTCCCTGCTCATCTTCCACGAGGACAACGACCTGCAAAAGCCCACCGTCACCATCGGCTACAACACGGAATCGCAGGTGAAGCGGGTACTGGAACACGCAGCCGGACGCGATCCAGACCCGGCGGACGCCAGGTGGAACTACGCCTGGTGGCTGCGGAATGACCTGGCCGTCTTCGGTGACAGCACCCGCGACCCCGAAGGCGCCGGCTACTTCACCCAGTGGGCCAAGGACAGAGCGGAGTTCCGCGAAAATCCCGAACGACTCACCGCCCGGCTCGTCAGGGGCTTGGTCCGGTTCACTCACTCCGTCCAGGAAGTCGGGCTGATCGAACGCGCCATCGGGCACCGGGTCCCCGTCCTGATCCACCAACTCGACTACTCCGAGCAGACCGCCCGCCAGACCGAGGCAGCCAACCCGCCCGGCCTCGCCGACGACTTCGCCGCCTGGGTCCGCAACAGGTAGGCATTCAGACAGTTGCGATATCTGACTCCGCCAGAGACGACTTACCCCGAGCCCGCTAGCCGTGCCTTTGGCGGCATCACGAAGGACCCATTTCAGGCCAGTGATCCCGGCCGCTTGGTGGCCGGGGCCGAGGCGCCGTGGTTCCCGGTGCGGACGGCAGCTTGCACCCGCACCGATCACCGGATCAGCGGCCTGACGCTGAGGGATTTTGAGCGCGAGCTGGCTAAGGTGGCATGGTTCGCGCACCTCGGCGAGCCGTCGCCACTGCTGGCGCAGTCAATCTGCGCGGCGGGCCGCAATCCTGACGACCGCGAGGTCATGGTGGGGTTGGCTGTTCAGCACTATGTCGCCCAGCAGATTGGCCTGGTCCCGGCAGACCTGTTTGCCGAGATCGCCTCGTACCTGCCTGACGGGCCGTGGCCTGACCTGTTGCGCTGGTTCGGTACCCAAGATGACATCACGCTTGAAGACTTCGCGTGGCAGCTGGTCGAGACACCAGATGGGCCGGACTTCGTGTCCACCCTGTGACAACTGCCGTGGCAATCCGCGGCTGGTGACAACAATCGCGGCCAGACAGTGACAGTTACCGTGGCCCAAGAAGACCGAACGGCCTGCTCGGGGCTGTGGCCAGGTGACAACTAGCGTGGCTGGTCACATCTGCTGTGACCATGACCGGTAGCCGTTGACCGTTGGCGTGCTGGCTGGCGGACGGGTCTTCGCTGGCTGCGCCTTGCCGGTGGCCGTTAGCATCGTCCGCTCCCTTCGATTAGCGCTGTCAGATTCACGCATCCTTCCCGGCAGCATCCGATACCGGTCGCAACGCCCCTGTTCGCTGGCACGCCGTGTCGCTTGCTATGCCGTGATGGCGATCTTGCCGCTGGGGTGGTGCTCCAGCATGTGCGTGACGGCGCCTGCCGCCTGGTCGAGCGGGTAGGTCTTGTCGATGACCACCCTGACCTCGCCGGATTCGAGGAGCCTGAGGAGCGCATCGAGGTTCTCCCGGTTCACGGCAGGGGATACGAGCTTCACGGTGGTGGAGCCGAGCCGCCCCATCAGGACTGCCCGCGCCATCGTGGGCAGGCCAGCGAAAAGGCCGCCGGTGTAGCCGATGCTGTTCGGGATGAGGACGCCGTTTGGCGCCAGCACCCGCGCGGTGGCCTTCGGCGGGTGGTTCAGCACGTTGTCGAGGATGACGTCGAAGCGCTGCCGGCCCTGGGTGAAGTCCTCCTTGGTGTAGTCGATGACGTGGTCGGCCCCGAGCGACCGGGCCAGCTCGACGTTGCGGGCAGTGCCGCACACGCCGGTGACTTCAGCGCCCAGCGCCTTGGCGATCTGGACCGCCATGGTGCCGACCCCGCCCGAGGCGCCGTTGATCAGGACGCGCGTGCCCGCGCCGACCTGTGCCACGTCGCGCATGGCGACGAGGGCGGCGAGCCCGGTCATCACCGAAGCCCCGGCGTCGGTGAACGTGAGCCCGGCGGGCTTCCTGGCGAGCTGGGCCGCCGGCACGGCCACGTACTGGGCGAATGCGCCGGCCAGTAGCCAGGTAGAGCCGAGCACTTCATCGCCGGGGACCAGGTCGGTGACCCGCCCGCCGACGGCCTCCACCACGCCAGCGACATCGCTGCCGCGGACCGGGCGCTTCGGACGGCGCAGCCCGGAGGCCAGGCGGCCGATGTACGGCACTCCGGTTACGGTGGCCCAGTCCGGGGTGTTGACACTGGTGGCCCGCATCCGGACCAGGACGTCGCCGGCGCCGGTCGGCGGCACGGGGATCTCTTCGAGCCGGAGCACCCGCTCCGGCGCGCCGTAGCCGTCCTGGATGACGGCGTGCATGGTCAGTGGACTGTCAGGCACGGCTGTGCTTCTCCTTCGGTCTGGAGTCGGCCGGGAGGCAGCTCCCGCGTCTTGATCGCTGCCGGCCCGCCGCAGCGGCGGGGTGCCTTTCCGGCTGGCTGTCGTGCTGCTCGTCATGGCTTGGCCTTCCTGGTCCGGCGGCGTGGGTGGTGCGCTAAGCTATCCTTACGAAGTAAGGATGAATGCGTACATCGTAAGGCTAGACTTTACGGCGTAAGGATGTCAAGGGAGGTCTCGTGGGCGACACGAGCCGGGGTCGCGGGCGAGGGCTGGCGACGTGAAGCTCTCCGCGCCGGGCCCCGCGGGCCCTGAACGCCGTACCCAGCTGACCAGGGAACGGGTGATGGCAGCGGCCATCGAGCTCGCCGACCGCGACGGCATCGAGTCCATCAGCATGCGCAGGCTCGCGCAGGAGCTGGGCGTCGAGGCGATGTCCCTCTACACGCACGTGCGCAGCAAGAACGACCTCCTGGACGGCATGGCCGATACCGTGATCAGCCAGGTCCCGCTCAGCGCCGGCGGCACCGACTGGAAGGCGTCGCTGCGCCAGCTGGCGCTCAACGCGCGCGGCATCATGCTGCGCCATCCGTGGGCACCCCGCGTAGTGGAGGCGCAGGCCGCGCCCGGGCCCGCCGCGCTGCACTACATCAACGTGGTGCTCGGCATCCTCCGCGAGGGCGGCTTCTCGATCGCACAGACGCATCACGCCCTGCACATCCTCGGCAGCCACCTGCTCGGGTTCACCCAAGCCCTCTTCGACGATTCCGACGACCTCGACCCGCAGGCGGCCACCGCCCTCGCCAGCGCACTCGGCGCCAGCCATCCCTACGTCGTGGAGATGGCCCTCGCGGTCACCCGCGGCGGCACCCTCGGCCGGTGTGACGACGACGCCGAGTTCGAGTTCGCACTCGACTTCATCCTCGACGGCCTCGCCCGGCTCCACAGCGGCTGACCGGTTCCGGGCAGGCCGACCGAAGCGACACGCAGCGTCAGCCTGGTCCACAGGTAGCGATCTAATCGAACAAGAAAACGAGACAGAGATCGCTCCCAGGGACCAGATAGCGATCACAGTCACAACCAAAGTTACGAGATGGAACCTATCCGCCAACTAGCGTTCCAATTCCGCCAACTAGCGGTCATGGTCACAGCCTTATGGAGACCGCTTCATCACCCAATTGCCGCACTTGTTCACGCGTTAGTCGACGGACTTCCCATATCAACATAGACAGGTCAGTCGCAGCCGGACTCACAGGAAATTCTTCTCGAATTTCCATCCCGCCAACGGCGGCCAGATCTCCCACGGAGATGTCAAGGACAGCCGCAAAATCAGCCAGTAGCCGTGGAGTCACTTCCCTCCGGCCTTGCCCCAATGCACCGATCACGTGGGCGGACATAGGAGGCGATCCACCTAGTAGATATAGCACCTTAGCCGAAGACACCCATCTAAGATTTCGGTTTTCGAGCATACGAACCAGAATTCCACCAAAATCTGATGGGTACCGCTCGTAGTCTTCTGGTTCCGGGACAGGTTTTGTGCGCTCACACTGCGGCAGCGACCGAGCAAGCTCAATTAGGCGTCTCCTGTAATGCGACGACAATTTGGCGGCACTCTGAACAAGAGTAGGAACCAACCCTCCCGCCTCACTGTCCAAAGGAGCCAGCGTTTCGGGTATCTGCACGTTCGCCATCACCAAGAGATCCGCAAGATGCAGGTCAAGCGCCGAGGATAGTCGCCGCAAAACCCGGAATTCCGAGGTCCTTCCATCATCAATCACCGCGCGGAGTTGCGACTCCGGGATGTCTGCCGTAATCGACAGATCGCTAACGCCTAGCGCACGGTGCCTCAACAACCACCCCAGGGCAGTGTCGCCTCTAAACTCGTCCATATACCCTTCGCCGCCGACTAGACGTCTTCCTCGCCGCCTACTGCAGTCGAATTACGGACTCAGGACACTAGGCCGTAGGACCCTGAGAATGGCACATACCCTTGATGCGTACTATCGGAAAGAGCATGCAGATGATGTGCACATCCTCGTGTCTCCTGAGGATGTCGATCAGCTTATCGACGATTTGATAAGTTGGCCCGTTGGCCCGGCGGATCACAATCTCGCTCAGCATCACTCCCTCGACCGCCCACTCCTGCCGTGAGGCTCCGGACCATGAACTCATGGTGGGGGTCAACCGTAATCTGCAAGTTGGGCTCCTCGCTTTCATGGACGGCGACGTGGGCAACATCTTCACGGTTGGCGGTCCGGGCAGCGATATGGAGATAAATTACTATCTCACCGGGCATCGGATGGAGTATCCGGAGGACGTCGAGATTCCTGTTGCACTGGTGCGGGAAGCGGCAAAGGAATTCCTGCGGACTGGTGGGAGTATTCCGACACGCGTTGAGTGGAAGACATCGGATTAATGGTAGGCCTTTCCATCTCGCCAGGACGCTCCGTCCACAATACATCGCAGCCATGCCGATGACTGCCAATGTGATCCGCCAAGGCACCGAGTTGAAGCACTGGGCCAGGAAGGCGTCCGCAATTAAGACCTAGCTTTCGACTAGGATGGGTCGACAATCTTTAGGCGTTCGAGAAGCTCACCGACGTCGCCAGCTATCCTCACCCACACTATGATTCCTCTGTAGGTTCTATACAATACATTTGGACTTTCCTCCGAATCCCGATAATCAAGCGCGAACGGCATATCCGGAGCCAGATCGCCAATCAGCACTGATCGCGTCAGGTCGATACCTACGCTGTGGCCTCCAACAGGATTCCCGAACTCTTCTTCCACTGAAGAGCACCGCCATGAACGATTCTCGCGAGCCATTTGGTCCAGGCCATAGAACATGGGATGATCAGGGAGTTCGCCGAATACATCGATATAAACTTGCGGGTCAGCGGGCGGATTCCACTTCCCGGCCTGAATCACCGCTATCAGCCCCGGGGGAATCGGCAGGCCTGCTATCGAGTGCTCCATGTGGACGATATTCCAGTAGGCGTCATCCTTGGATGTCAACGTGATTCACCCCGCCGCAGACCTTGGATAGAAGGGCCGGATCCAGCTTGCAGCGCCATTCGCAATCGCCTGATTAATCAGAGGGTATGACTGACCCGACTACTCCTCCGGCGGCTATCCCATCTACACCCGAAAACAGGAGCCGACATCGGTATGACCGGATAACCCGACTGCATCCGTCTAAGGCAAGGCTACAGACCTGCGCTGCCCGACTGAGAGTCCCCGCCGCTCACGATGATCCGCACGGCATCCAAATCAGCCACTGCGGCCTGTGCCTCATATACGGACTCAAGGGCAGCAGTCAAGGCATTCGCATCTAGCGCGAACCCCAGGGACGCGGCAGCCCTCGCCCGCCGGAATGCAGTCGAATAGGCATGGCGCGACCCGATGCCAGCTTCCATCTTTTCCTGGGCGTCCCACGCAATTCTGTCGAGCTCATCCGTCAGATACTGAACCGCGGAACGCTCAGGAGTAAATCCGAGACGACCTTCATGAAGGGCCGCTAGCGCAGCATCGACACGCGATTCACTGAGATGAGTCCGTTCAATTGCGAGGTTGGCAACCCCAGCCGCAACTCGACGCAATTGTTCGGATTGCTGCTGCTTAAGCAGCGCAACCAGGTCCGGAGCGATACTAGATAGTCTACCAATCATCCCGCACCTCGCAATGGAGTAGCCGACTCTGCACCGGAATCCTCAATGGCCGCGCAGCACATATGGACAGATCGGCCTGGTTGCACCCACCACCCAGGCATCTATCTTATTCGGATTCATATAATCGAGAACGTCAATCTCGGCATGTTTCAGTCCAGCAGCGAGATCAAACCCCTCGTATAAGACGTGAAATCGAAGCGGAACCGCGCGGCCAGAGACAAGCCCGCTGCCCGGTACTCAGCCCGCTAGCCGCGCCTTATGGAGACCGCTTCATCACCCAATTGCTGCACTTGTTCACGCGCTAGTCGACGGACTTCCCATATCAACATAGACAGGTCAGTCGCAGCCGGACTCACAGGAAATTCTTCTCGAATTTCCATCCCGCCAACGGCGGCCAGATCTCCCACGGAGATGTCAAGGACAGCCGCAAAATCAGCCAGTAGCCGTGGAGTCACTTCCCTCCGGCCTTGCCCCAATGCACCGATCACGTGGGCGGACATAGGAGGCGATCCACCTAGTGGATATAGCACCTTAGCCGAGGACACCCATCTGAGATTTCGGTTTTCGAGCATACGAACCAGAATTCCACCAAAATCTGATGGGTACCGCTCGTAGTCTTCTGGTTCAGGGACAGGTTTTGTGCGCTCACACTGCGGCAGCGACCGAGCAAGCTCAATTAGGCGTCTCCTGTAATGCGACGACAATTTGGCGGCACTCTGAACAAGAGTAGGAACCAACCCTCCCGCCTCACTGTCCAAAGGAGCCAGCGTTTCGGGAATCTGCACATTCGCCATCACCAAGAGATCCGCAAGATGCAGGTCAAGCGCCGAGGAGAGTCGCCACAAAACCCGGAATTCCGAGGTCCTTCCATCATCAATCACTGCGCGGAGTTGCGACTCCGGGACGTCTGTCGTAATCGACAGATCGCTAACGCCTAGCGCACGGTGCCTCAACAACCGCCCCAGGGCAGTGTCGCCTCTAAACTCGTCCATATACCCTTCGCCGCCGACTAGACGCCTTCCTCGCCTTCATGCACCATCACTATAGGATAGCGGAGCCCAGATTGCGTTGGCAATCTGCTTGGACAGACCGAACCGCACAAACGCAGCTCGCGCGACTTGCTGCAGCGGAGTATATCCGGGTTCATCCTGTGGCCAGTAATGCCCTGCCCAGTTATCGAACTCAGTAATTGAGCCTGCTGTATCCGCACTGAAATGTCCTGCCATGATTACAGGCTCACGTTCCGACAAGCTCGTATGGCCGGAATGGCTCGAGCAGCGCCACGCCGAAGTCCGCAGCATGCGCCTGGAGATCAGCGCCCTGGAAGCCCTCGGCGACGAAAGCGCCGTCGTCCGCGGCCCTGGCGTCTGCGGCAGGGCCGGCTACCAGGACCCCGGCCCCGTGAACATCGCCATCACCCCGAAACCGGAGACTCCGTGACCGACAGCGCAGGCGAGCGCCGGGCCGCCGCGCTCCGGCAGGCCGCGCAGGCCAAGCGGCAGGCCGCCGTCACCCGCACCGAGACCGCGATCCGCACGCTCGTCAAGGAAAACAGGAAATCAACTTCCGGTCTGTCGCCCGCGCTGCCGGGGTCAGCCTCGACTTCCTCTACGGCAACGACGATCTCCGCACGCGCATCGGGAAACTCCGGGACCAGCAGAAGAGCCGCCCTGCCCCGGTTCCCGGACCGGAACGCGCGGACGGCAGCGACATCGTGCACATCCTCACCGAAAAGCTCCGCTGCGAACGCGACACCCGGCGAACCACGGTCAGCCAGCTCGAGGAACAGCTCGCCGCCGCTCACGGCGAGCTTCTCCGGCTCCGGCGCCTCCTCCAGCAGCACGGCATCAGCACCGCCTGACCACGCTGCGGACGCCGTCATGAACATCGCTACCTGCGAAAACTCGCCAAAAATGTGTTCGAACGCCAGATAACTGGACGAGCTCGGCTACCGCATCCTGGACGAGGAATCCCGCTCCCTGCTGTTCGAGGTCGTCAACGCCCGCTACCTCAAGGGCAGCATCATCACCACGTCCCACGTCGGCATCGCGTCCTGGGCCGAGCGGCTCGGCGACCCCATGCTCGCCGCCGCGGCACTGGACCGCCTGCTGCACCGGGGCGTCATCGCGGCGATCGACGGGCCGTCCTACCGGATGCGCGCCCACCAGCAGCGCGCCGATACCCTCCGCAAGGCCGCAGGAGGCCCGCGGTGAGCGCCGAGCAGCGGCAATGCCCGTCCTGCGGCGCCGGGTTCACCTGGACCCCCGCCTCGCCCCGCAAGCGGCTCTGCTCCGTCACCTGCCGCCACCACTGGTGGAACTGCCGCCGCCGCCGGGCCCGCGCCGCCGCCGCGGGCAGCGAGCCCGTCGTCGGCGAACACGACGCCCGCGCCGGAACGCCACCCGGCACGACGCCCGCGCCGGGACACCGCGCGGACAGCACGACCCCCGCGCCGCCGAGCCCCGCGACAGCGTCATCGCCGCGGTCCCCGCCTGCCCGCACTGCCGCCAGCCCGTCGCCGTCGTCGCCTGGCTCGTCCCGCCCGCCGCAGCCAGCATCGACACGCCGCGACACGCCGATAACATCCGTGACTAACAGTAATAAATCAGATACTCTAAGAGTCAACCAAGTGGGGAACTCCAACGAGCACACTTGGGGATTTTCGGGGCTCTTCCGCCAATTTTGTGGTGCTGGTTACGCTGGGTGCAGGATGATGCGCTTGCGGAGCAGGGGAAATCCGGCGCGGCCGTACATTTGGCGCTTGACCGTCTTGATCTTTATGTTGACGGTGCCCTCGACCCTGCCCGAGCTGTATGGAAGCGTGAGCCCGTTGAGGACCGCTGCTTTGTCGTGGCGGATTCCGGCGGCGAACGAGCGGAGTTCGGGCTGGTCGTCGGCTTCCACTGCGGCAAGCCACTTATCAAGGCCGGTGCTTCCGGTGAGGCCGGTCATCATCTCGGCGAACGCGGTGACGTGGCCGGCGAGCGCGTCGATGTGAGGGCACTGGGCGCGGATGCCGGCCAGGTTCTCGCGGTCGTCGGCATCAAGGTGGTCTGGCCTGGTCAGCAGCAGCCGCGTGATCTGGCGGGTCTTGGGCACCGCGGGCGGCGGCTCGGGCGCGGCGTCCGTCTTGCGGAACGGCGCGAGGTACCGGCGGACGGCCTGCACGCTGCCGGCCCAGCCGCGCTGGCGCAGTTCGGCGTGGAGCGCCGCGGCGTCGCGGGCGCCCTCGTTCCATCGCCGGCAGAGGTACGGCTTGAACTCGTCGATCTTCGTTTCCCTGGTCACGGCCCTGACGAGCAGTTCGTCGATGCTCTGGGCGCGGGCGAACCGCTGTACGGTCTTGCGGTCCAGGCCGGTGGCCCGGCTGATCGCGGATACCGACTGGTCATCATCGAGCCGGGCCCGGATGTCGGCGTACCGTTCCCGGGTCCGCGTCACGAGCCGACGCTTCCGGCCGCATGCGTCCAGGAGCCGTCCGGCGGGATCTCGGGATCCTGGCGGGCTTCCTGTCGATCCTGGGCCGCCGCTTCCTCATCGTCACGGGCTTCAGCCCCGTCACCGGCCACGAGCAGGCAGCCGCGGTGGCGCCCGACCGTCTTCTCCGCGTATTCCGCCAGGTTGTGCCAGAGGTGCCAGCGGTCGGCGACCTGGACTGCGCCCGGCGCGCCGGCACGGGCGCCCTCAGCGTAGGCGCCGGCCCTGTCCCTGCAGATGACGGCCGCGCCGGGATGTTCTTTCAGCCATGCCTCCACGGTGGCGGCCTCCCGGTCCGCCAGCATGTCCACGACGTCGCCAGTTTCCATGTCGATCAGGACGGTTCCGTACACGTGTCCTTTACGCATGCCGAAGTCATCGATGCCGAGTATTTCCGGCGCTGCGCCAGCCTTGCGGTCCGGGAGGCCGGCGAGCAGCCGCAGGATCGTCGACGAGTGCACGGCGATGCCCAGCTTCCCGGCCAGCCGGGCGCCGGCCCGGCCGGCCAGTTCCAGACCGAACCCGGTGAGCATCAGCGCCAGCGGCACGCTCCGCCGGCAGTACCTGCTGGTCAGCCCTTCCGCCTGGACGGCGAACGCGACCTTCGGGCAGGACGGGTTAACGCACAGGAAACGCAGGACCCGCAAGACGATCAGCACCGGGCGGCCCCCGGCGGCGCCGTCGGCCACGGTGCGGGAGTACCCGCCGTGCACCCGCGCGGACGCAGACCCGCAGGCCGGGCAGCACTCCGAGGACGCCGTGCATGATGAGGAGATCACCACCGCGTCCCCGGTGTCCTCTACCTGGTGCACCCGCAGCCCCGCCAGCTGCGGGAACAGCAGCGCCAGCAGCCTCTGACCCTCCTCCGAGACATCCAGGGAGACGAGGGCGGCAGAAGGAGAACGGACGGGCGTCATGGCAGACTGAGCAGGCAACGAGGCTCCCGGAAAGGGCAGGCATCTTGGCGGATTCCTGCGTCCTACCGGAGCCTCATTGTCAGGTCACGCCGACACGCGAGCGCATCCCGGATCGTGAGAAAACCGGCGATCTTGCCGCGATCCCCCGTGAAAACCGGTCCGACGTCACTCACAGTCAGCGGCCACAAAATTGGCGGAAGAGCCATTTTCGGAGAGCGGCATCAGTGGACAAATGGGCATGGCCCATCACCCATTGCACGTCGGTCAGGCTGAGCTCTTTGTCGCGGGACATCCTGGACGCCGCGCTGTGTCTTAGGTCGTGCAGGGTCCAGTCCGCTCCGAGCGAGGCGTTGATCCGCTCGAACATGCGGTGGGCCCCGTGATAGCTCAGCGGCCGGTAAGGCTGTCGCAGTGTCCACCAGGCTGGCTGCCGCCGCCCCCGCGGCACTCCCATTCTCAGCAGTTCCTGCTGGTAGAGCCGGTGCCATACGAACGCGTCCGCCGACGCTGGGAGCCCTTGGACCGCCCGGGTGCCCTTGCGGACCACGCTGATCAGCTGCTCGCCGGGCCTGAAGTCGCACTGCCGCATGCCCAGCAGCTCCGCGGCCCTGGCCCCGGTGGAGATCCAGAACGCGACCAGGGCCCGGTCCCGGTCCGAGGGCAGCGACGCGAACAGGCGGTTGAACCAGCTGTCGGGGATCACCCGCGGGATCCGCTTGGGCACCGTCGGCCGGTAGCGCCCGGTCCGCTCGGGCCTCCACTCGTCCATCGGGTTGCGGTGCGCGTTCGGGCGGCCCCGACGGCGGCGGGAGGCATCCAGCGGGAACGGGTTCAGCACCGAACCGGCCCGCCGTCGCGGTGGAAGTCGTAGAACCGCCGCAGCACCGTCTTTATGTGGAATCTGAAGTCGTGTCAAGCCGTCCCGGATGTTCCTGCGAGTTCCGTTAGCCTGCGTTCGAGGAAGCGCCGTTCGGCGCCGTCGTCGGTGAGTTGTCTCGCGCGCCGGTAGGCATCACGTGCCTCGTCGGTCCGCCCGAGACGTCGCAGGAGTTCGGCCCTGGACGAGTGCAGGTAGCGGAAGTCGTCGAGACCGAGCTGGTCGATGATGCGCAGGCCGGCCTCGGGCCCGTCGGTCTCGGCGATGGCGATGGCGCGGTTGAGTTCCACGACGGGCGAGCCGGTCAGGTGGGTGAGCTCGCCGTAGAGCGCCGCGATCTGAGCCCAGTCGCACGGCACCTCGGCGTGCAGCGAGGCGATGGCGGCCTGCAGGACGTAGGGCCCGCGGCCACCCAGGGCCAGCGCGCGGTCGAGCTCGGCGCGCCCGGCGGCGATCTGCCCGGTGTTCCAGCGGGACCGGTCCTGATCGGCGAGCAGGACGAGCTCGCCGTCGCTGAACCGCGTCTCACGGCGGGAGTCGTGCAAGAGCATCATCGCCAGCAGGCCGTGAACCTCGGGCTCGTCTGGGAGGAGTTCGGCCAGCGCCCGCCCCAGCCAGATCGCCTCCGCCGCCAGTTCGTCGCGACCTCCGTAGCCCTCGTTGAAGATCAGGTAGACGACGGCGAGAACGGCGTCGAGACGCTCGCGGAGCAGGTGAGCCGGCGGCACGCGGAACGGGATCGCCGCAGCCTTGATCTTGCGCTTGGCCCGCACCAGCCGCTGCGCCATCGTGCGCTCCGGTACCAGGAAGGCCCTGGCGATCTCGTCGGTGGCGAGCCCGCCGAGGGTGCGCAGGGTGAGCGCGACCTGCGCCTCGACCGCC
Organism: uncultured Actinomycetota bacterium; assembly: GCA_963767685.1. Classification (GTDB taxonomy): domain Bacteria; phylum Actinomycetota; class Actinomycetes; order Streptosporangiales; family Streptosporangiaceae; genus Trebonia. Next base: position 675,950 of record CAVYEZ010000018.1, on the reverse strand, counting down.
AGCGCCGGGTGACAGCAGGTGAAGATGAGCTCTAGGCGCTCGTCGGGAAACGTCGTGGTCTTCATCGGTACCTCAGCGTGATTTCCTGCGGCGAGCAGGCCGAATCTGGCCGTGAGGGCCCGGTCGCGGCGGATGCGGTCCGTCGCCCGGTTCCGGGCCGTCGTCATGAGCCAGGCGCGCGGGTTACCGGGGACGCCGTCGCGCTGCCACCTGTCGGCGGCGATGGCGAACGCCTCCTGCGCGGCTTCCTCGGCGAGGTCGAAGTCGCCGAGGAAGCCGATCAGTGCGGCCAGGACGCGGCCCCATTCCTCGCGGAAAACCTGGTCGAGCGTCGTTACCAATACACCTCGGAGGGCCGGATCTCGACGGCGCCGCCGTAGCGTGCTGCCGGGACGCGGGCGGCCACCTCGATCGCCGCGTCGAGGTTGTCGGCCTCCAGGATGAACGCGCCGCCCACGGCCTCCTTCATGCCGACGAACGGGCCGTCGGTCGTTAGGGTCCTGCCGCCCTCGACCCGGACCGTCGTCGCGTTCTCGGCCGGGCCCAGCGGCGGCACGGAAGTGACGCCAGGCGTCTCATTGATCCCTTGGTAGTCGGCCCAGACCTGCTTCTGTTCCTCCTCGGGCAGCGCGGCCTGCCGCTCCAGCGCGTCCCCTTGGTAGATCAGCACGATGTACTTCATCGCTTCCTCCTCGTCGCTATCAGATAGTCACGCAGTAAGACGAACGGTGAGCCGCGAAATCGACAGCCCGGCACCGAACGTCTTAACCTCCCCGTACCCGAGCTTGCCCGGACCTCGTTTCTCCTGGTGATCCAGAGTTAGGCCGCTGTCTCCCGGATCATGAGGGCATTGTCTCCGAAGGGCGAGGTCAGTCTGGCGGCCCGGGGAGGATCTGCAGGACGGGCAGTCCTGCGGGATGGTTCCCGAGCTGGCGGGGTGTGGGTCCTGACGGCGTCGGGGTGTCGGCGAGCTGGCTGAGGAGCTTGTCGAGTGCGGCCTGGCCGTCATCGACGGCGGCTCGCTCGTCGTCGGTGAGGGGAACGGCGGCGAGCATGCGCTGGAGGTTGCCCTTGGCCTCCAGCAGCAGCGCCCTGGATGAGTCTTTCGGCGTGTAGAAGTCGCACTTGGCGCAGGCCATCCGGTGCGGGCACTGCTCGAAGAACGTGTAGCTGCACAGCCCGTGGCCGAGGTCGTAGTACTGCCAGGGCTGGCCTGCTGCGGCCTGGCCGGAGGTGACGGCGTCCCGGTCGATGAGGACTTCGATGGTGCGGACGTTGCGTTCGAAGTAGCCCGCGTCCTGGTAGGCCTTGGTCAGCGTGGCGGGCGTGATCTTGGCGTACTGCTGGGTGGAGTTCGGGGAGCCGTGCCCGAGCCAGGCCTGCAGCTCGAACAGGGTCATCGGTTCCTTGGCGTTGTAGAGCTGGGTGGCGATGGTGGACCGGGCCCGGTGGCTGGTGATCTTTCCCCGGACGTCGGAGGTCGGGCCGCCGGCCTTGGCGCACAGCGCGGGAATGATGCGGTCGTTCAGATACCGGTGCCCGATGCCCTGGGCGCGGTAGGAGAACAGCAGGTGCACCCGCTCGCTGGTCTTGCGGTCCAGGACGGCGGGCTGGGCAGGCCGCACCGCCTCCCAGGCGGCGACGGCCTGCCCCAGGAGCGGGTCGACGGGCTTGGTAAATGCGGTGCTGGTCTTATTAACGGGGACATCAAGCAGGCAGACCGCCGCGTCGCCGGGCCCGGGGGATGCTTCGGCACTAGTGCGGGTGTCGCATTGCCAGCGGATGCAGCCGACGCGGAGCCGGACGATCTCGTCGCTGCGGAGACCGCCGAACAGCCAGACCAGCGCCAGGGCGCGCAGCAGCTCGATGGGGTGCTTGCGGCCGGCCGGGCTGCCGTAGACGTCGCCGTGCTCGAGGTTGAGCCCGGCCCACAGCAGTTTCGCCCACAGGTCGTCGGCGATCACCCGCGGGTCGGGGCCGATCAGCGCGCTGATGCTGCGCGGGGTGTAATCCCCGATCCGGAGCCGGTCGACCGCGGCGACCCAGGCGGCGCACAGCTCGCGTGTCCACTGGCCGGGCTCCTGGACCTCGGGGTGCTCGGCGGCCAGCCACCGTCCCATGCGCAGCATCTGGTTGCGTCGGCCCTTGCGGCCGCGGGGCGGCAGGGGCGAGGTGTCGTACCAGCGCTGCACCCAGCCGGCCCACGCCGGGGCCACGCCCTCCACCGGCGGACACGCCAGGCGCGTCGGCGGAGGCGGGGGACTGGTGAGACCGAGAGCCGCCAGGGCACGGTGGAGGCTGTGGATGTTTTGCCGCAGCGAGTACGGGACGGACGTGTTCGCACGCAGGTCCTGGAGAACCTCTGCCGACAGGTCTTCCAGGAGCGGGCTGCGGTTCAGCAGCAGCGCGTGACACACCAGGCTCTCGGTGCGGACAGTGACCTGCGGCGACCTGTGCCCCCAGCCGTGCAGAACCGAGGTGACCCGGCCGACAGCGTCACCGACGCGGGTGCTGCCGAAGACCTTCCTCGCGACGGCGGCGCGGCCGACGTTGCCGAGCAGGTTCAGCTCGGTGAAGCCGAACAGGTAGGCCAGGGCGATGGCATAGGTCCGGGCCGAGGAATCCGCCCATCCCGGGTAACGGCCCTGGAACGCCTTGCGGCTCGGGCCCAGGACCTCAGCCCAGGCCGCGGCATCCCACGCCCAGAAGCTCGTGCAACGGGCGGCACAGCCGCGAAGCACCAGCGCGACCGCGTCGGCGGCCGAGCGGCGCTGGAAATCGTTCTCCTCCGGCACCTCAAGGCGGTCCCTGGCTGTAGCGAGCGGGAGGACCAGCCGGCGCAGCGCGGGCCAGTCGCCGTGGCCGGGATCCCGCCAGCGGTGCGGCCAACGGCGCAGTTCCCAGCCCAGGACCTCAAGCGCGTTCTGCTCGGCCGTCGTCAGCGCAGCCGAACGGTCATAGCCGCCCGCCTCAAGTGACCACGGCCAAGCTGGAGCCGCGGCCTGCCGTGCCGCCGCCTGGGACGCGCGCGTCACCGCAGGCCCGCCGGGGGGAAGGCGATGGCGGCGAGTTGCTCGACCCGCCAGGCGTGGATGTGGTCCATGCTCTTGGCCAGCTTGTCGGCCAGGTCCCGGCCGGACAGGTGGATGTACTTCAGCGTGGACTCGGTCGACCGGTGGCCGGCGAAGGAAGCGATCGCGTGCAGTTCCCAGCCCATCCGGGCCAGGTCGGTCAGGCACAGGTGCCGGGTGGTGTGGGTGGAGAACCGGGGCAGGTCGGCGGCGACCGCGATCTTGCGGATGACCTTCGACCAGGTCCACAGCGTCAGCGGCTGCCCGTGGTTGCGCCGCGACTCCGACAGGAACAACGGGCCCCTCGCCCGGCTGATCGCCGCCCGGTGCCGCAGGTACTCCGACAGCAGGACCCCGGTCGCCGCCGAGTACGGCACCACCCGCTCCCGCCGGTTCTTGGTTGTCTCCGCCCGCACCCGCAGCGTCCGGTGGGCCGGGTCCAGGTCGTCGGTCCCCAGCGAGCACAGCTCCTCACGGCGCAGCGCCGCGTCATAGGCCAGCGCGAGCATCACCCGGTTACGGACCGGCTCCTCCCGGACCGGCTCCTCCCGGACCAGCTCCAGCACCCCCAGCCACTGCAGGTCACTGGGGATCCACGGCAGTTTCGCCAGCCGGGGCACCAGCCCCCGCTGACTGCCGGCGCCGCCCCGGCCCGGCGTGTAACGGCCCCGGCCCACCGGATTGGACTCCCGCAGCCCCTCCTCGATCAGGAAGTCATACAGCAGCCGCACCGGAACCAGCCGCTGCTGCAGCGTGGCATTGGACAGCCCGGCCCCCGAGTCAATGGACACCACGTTCGACCCTCGCCTGCCCGGCCGGGCCGACAGCTCCCGCACGTACCTGGCAATATGCTCGCGGTTCGCCTCCACCAGATCCACGCCCTCGCGCTCGCAGACCTCCAGGTACTCGGCCAGCCCAACCCCGTAGGCGTCGATCGTCCGCGATGCCCGCCCCAGATCGGCCCACATCCTCAGCCACCTGGCCGCATGCTCATGCCTGCCAAGGATCGGCCACTTCTCCTCAAGCACCGAGTCGATCACCGGGCTCCCTCCGGTCACGTAGATGCACCGAGAGATCAGATCACCGATCCCGTCTCTCTGGCCTGATTCCACGTAACTGATACGCTGTGCGCCACGGTGGACGGCGCATAGCCGTCGCCGGACGAGGGCTTGCCGGTTACCGGGTTCGGTGCTCCCGCTGTCCTCGAGGACAGGCGGGCCGTTCGCGGCCGGGAGGTCTGCAGCCGCTGCTTGGCCGTCAGCTGGATCCAGCAGCTGAAGTCCCGGGCCTCGGCCCGCGACGCCCGGTCCCACCGGACATCGACGGCATCCAGGAACCGCCACCACCGCAGCAGGTCGACCGAGTACGACCTCAGCGTCGATTCCGACTTCCCCGACGCCAGCAGGTCCCGGAGGAAAACAGACACCGGCTCGACGATCTCGCCGCCCGGGCCGACCACTTGATACGGCTCATGGGCATCGCCCGTGGTCACGAGACGGCCCGCCCTCGCCACCACGAGCCGGGACAGGTCGCGTTCCTGTTTCTCATCCGATTCGATCACGCGGACAAGTTAGCGCCAGTAACCGAAAACACGCCGTGAACTGCTGAAACATCGGAGCTAGTTCAGTTAACGGGGCATCCGATGCCCCATGCTCCGCATCGACCCCGCCCAGCGGCACCGCCTCGAAGAGATCCGCGACAACCTCCACGCCCGCATTACCGAGGCCGAACGCGAAGGCTGGGCCGGCGAAGCCGAAGGACTCAAGGTCAGCCTCGACGCCGCCAACAACAAAATCGCCCAGGCCGACCTGTCCACCGCCCGACGCGCCGAGCACGTCCACCTCGGCATCCCCGCCTACCGCGACATCGCCGCCGCAACCCTCGCCGCCCCGGAAGACCCCCATGACCACTGACGATCTCGCCGCCGCCCTCCAGGCATGCGCCGCCGGACTCTATCCCCTCGAAGCCGGAGTTGCTCTGCTCACCGGCAACGGCACGTTCCTGCATCGCAGGGACTTCACCAGCAGGTTCATCAGCATCGCTACCAGCATCAGCGACGGCATCACCCCGATGGCAGCCATCGACTGGGGAGCCGCCACCACCGCCCTGCACTCTGGCGAACTACCCTGCTCCGGCGGCGAACGCCGCATCCTGCAACTCTCAGCCAGCCTCGCCGGAGGCATCCCCGTCGACCTTCGCGACGCCGTCACCGGGCTCGACGACCGCAACACCGCCCTGCTCATCACCGCTGTCCGGCACGCAGCCGGAATACGGCCGAACGGACAACAGCGCCAGCCTTCGCCCGGCCCGCGGGCTGGAGTGCCTGAATCTATTCAAGAACGCAAAGCGTAACGCCTTGCGCTACTGAGCCAGCCAGTTCGCCCTCAAGCTCGATCATCGCCCCGTGCGGAGCATCAACGATGTCCACCTCTTTCCCATATCTCCATATCTTCAGCACGGATGCAGACCGGCGCTCTTCGCAGATCCCGTCATCTCCCGCTGCCGCGACGCGCACGCCAGGGCAAACGGTTCCGAACGTGCACCGGACCACGCACTTCACAATCAGGCCAGAAGTATCGAGCACCTGCTCGACGTGCATGCGAGGCCTAGCCTCCGGCATATCCTCCGGCCTCCTCTATGAACTGGGCTACCTGGCTGGGCGTGAGCTTGGGCGTGTTCTCGAGAACCGGAGAGAGATCCCCGATCCCGATCCTCGACGGTATGTCGATACCCATCCGGCTCAGAATTTCGCGAGCCGCACCGGCGGGGATCTCCGTGCTTGCCCGCGACGCGAATTCTGCAGGCGACATATCGACGCCGACTTCTGCCTCGGAGGCAATATAACCCGGAAACGTCTCCGCGCCTGCGATGTCCTCCGGCGTGGCGATCTGAACCACCGCATCCCCGAACTGCTGGGAGTGGGTTGCGAAAATGGTAGCGACTCCCGGATCCGAAGACGTCGGGGTCACGCCCACCCTCTGGGTCCCGGGGCTGCCATCGAAGTCCTTCGTCGTCCCGCGGAAGACGGGGCAGCTGTCGTTGTGGACGAGGACCGGTACCGCCGTCGGCCCAGCGCGGGTGGGCGGAGAGACTACGGCGGGCTCGACATAGAAGTCGTGGTCGCCGTTGCCGGGGACGGTCAGGTCCCACATCCAGCCGTCGTGGACGGCAGGGACCGACCCGCCGACTACGACCGCAGACCGGCCGTCCGGCGTCTTGAGATGCATGCCTGGTTTGAGTTGTTTTGCCGGAATCCAGCCGTAGTGCGGATAAGGGTCCCAGAAGAGGTGGTTGGCGGTGGTGTGGATGACCTGGACGCCGTGGCTGGTTTTGACGTTGAGGTCATACAGGTTGGTGTCGTGGTGGACCTCGACCGCGGCGACGGTTTCCTGGCTGGTCTTGCCGGTGGCCGTGCTCGTCGCCTCGACTTTGTCGCCGGGCTTGAGGGTGGCGATGGGGGCGGTCTTCCCGCCGGGGAGCAGGACCTGGGTGGCGGCGGTGAAGCTCATGCCGCCCGGCACGGCGCCCGAGGGCAGGCAGGCCCCGGTCGCGTCGGCGGTGGCGCCGGCCTGGGTGTTTCCCTGGCCCACGGTGCCGACGGTTCCTGGTGCCTGCCCGTCGGTGAACTGAACGCCGCCGGCGGTGTTGATCACGGTGCCGACGGGGCCGGCGGACCTGCCGCCGTTGTCGTTTACGATCACCGGGCTGGACTCGTCGGCCGGCTCGGCCGACGCGGCCGACTTGATGGGCTTGGCAGGCGCGGCCGGCTTAGCGGGCTTGGCCGGCGCGGCCCGGCTTAGCGGGCGCGGGCGGCTTAGCGGGCGCGGGCGGCTTAGCGGGCGCGGGCGGCTTAGCGGGCTTGGCCGGCGCGGCCGGCTTGGGGGTCGTGGCCGGCTTGGCGGTCGCGGTGGGGCTAGCCCCCTTCGGGGCGGGCTTGGGGGCGGCGGCCTTGGGGACTTTGGCAGTGGCCACGCTGACAATCTGGGGCATCGCCCAGGGCAGCGTCACGGGCTTGAGCTTTGCCGCAACAGGCTTGGTCGGGGTCCCAGCCTTGAGGACAGCACCGCTCAAGAGGTTGCCAAGGTACAAAAGGCCACCGATTACGACAGCGCCCCCGATAGCGGCGCCCAGGCCAATGCCTCCCCCGACGATCACCGGCGGCACGTCGTAGTGCCCGGTCGGGTCGGTGTCGGTTAGGGGGTTGTCGGCCGCGTAGGCGAACGGGGACGCCGACGCGCTGTCCGGGACCGGGTTATTCGAGACCGTGTCCTTGTTCCCGAAGCCGCCGTTGGCGGGGTTGTACCAGCGGGCGCCCATGCTGGTCTGGCCGGTGACGGGGCTGGTGTACTGCGACTGGTAGCCCAGCGACCCCGCCAGGGCACTGGTGGAGTTGGCGGTGACCGCGCCCCACGGGCCGTAAGACCGCGACGCCGACAGGCTCGTGCCGGCGGCGGTGAACTGGGCGACCAGGTCGGTGTGGGCGTCGGTGAGGTCCAGCACCCCGGTGCCGCCGGCGGCGGGGGCGGTGCCGGTCAGGGTCCCGCCGGGGGTCCAGGTGTAGTGGCTGCCGCCGTCGGAGACGAGCTGGCCGCCGTTGCCCTGGTAGGAAAGGCTGGTGACGGTGCTGCCGCTGGTGAGCTGGACGTCGCGGCCGAGGGCGTCGTAGGTGTCAGCCTGGGTGCCCTGGGTGGCCTGCTGGCCGTAGGCGTCGCTGGTCGAGGCGACCTTCCCCGACGGGCCCGCCACCGAGGACAGGTCGCCGTCGGCGGTGTAGGAGTACGTGCTGGTGCCGTCGCTGGTCAGCTCGTCGCGGGCGTCGTAGGTGTAGCTGGTGGTGCCGGCCTGGGTGCGGTTGCCGTTGTTGTCGTAGGCGTAGGCCGTGGCGGTGGTGCCGTTGTTCCAGGAGGCCAGGCGGCTGGCCTCGTCGTAGGTGTAGGTGTTCGTGGTGGTGCCGGTGCCGCCGAGGTTGGTGGTGGCCTTCTGGGTGATGTTGCCGTCGTTGTCGTACTGGTAGCCGATGGACGCCACGACGGTGGGGGAGGCGGACGTCCCCGCGCTGAGGGTGTCGCTGGTGAGCTCGTGCAGGTGGTTGTAGCCGTAGGACTGGACGTCCGGGGTGCTGCTGCTCCCGTAGATGACCTTGCTCAGCTGCGACACCGGGGTGTAGGAGTAGGCCAGGGTCGTGCCGCTGGCCGGGTCGGCCATCGTAGCCAGGCGGCCGTCGCCGTCGTAGGCGTACGTGCTGGTCCCGGCGGGGTCCTGGACCGTCTGGAGCTGGCTGTCGCCGTTGTAGCCGATGTTCGTGGTGCCGGCCGAGCCGGTGGCGCCGGTGACCAGGCCGCGGTCGTCGTAGGTGAACGTCTCGCTGGTCGCGTTGGATCCGCTGCCCGCGGTATTGCTGGTGGCGGCGGCGGTCATGTCGCTGTTGTTGTCGTAGGTGAAGGTCCGGGTCGCGGTCGTCGCGACCGCGCCCGTCCCGGTCTCGCTCTTGAGGTTGCCGAGGCTGTCGTAGGTGTAGGTCTGGGTGACGTTGCCGGGCAGGGTCACCGACGTCTGCTCCTGGTCGCCGTTATAGGCGATCGTCGTCGTGGAGTTCGCCGGGGAGGAGTACGCGCTGGTCGACGGCTCGACCTTGGCCTGGGGCAGGTTCCAGCTGTTGTATGTGGTGCCCCAGAGGTTGCCGTTGCCGTCGACGTAGGCGGTCTGGTTCCCGGCGGGGTCGTAGCCGAAGGACGTGACGATGCCCCGCCGAGGAGGCCACCGGCTGGGTCTCCGCGGTCAGGTCGCCCGTCTGGTCGTAGGTGAAGGTGGTCGTGTTGCCGTTCGCGTCGGTGGCGGAGAGCTTGTCGCCCTCGCCGTCGTAGGTCGCCGACGTGGCCGCCAGCACGGTCTTTCCGTCGGTGTCCAGGCTCACCTGGGCGGTCACGTTCCCCGCCGGGTCGTAGGCGACCGTGTCCACGGTCTTGTCCGGGTTAGTGGTCGAGACCTTCCGCCCGAGCGCGTCGTAGGCGTAGCCGGTGAGGTTGCCGGCGCCGTCGGTGGACTGCGTCTTTTCCCCGGCCGCGTCGTACTGGTAGCTGGTGGTCACGCTGTCCGGCGCGGGGGTGGTCACCGACGACGGCCAGGTGCCCGACAGGTCGCCGGTGGCCGGCGCGTAGGACGTCGTCGTGGTGTAGGACGCCGGCGAGGACTGGGTCATGGACCCGGGCGTCAGGTAACGCTCCACGTCGGTCGAGGTGACCTGCCGGCCGAGGAAGTCGTAGGTGTTCGTCGTCTGCCCGCCGGTCGGGCTGGTCTGGCTGGCGAGGTTCCCGTCGGCGTCGTACGTGGCGCTGGTGGTGGCGCCGGTGGTGTTGTCTTCCGTGCTCGTCTGGTCGCCGAGCTGGTCGTAGGCGTACGTCGTCTCGTTGTTGTCCGGGTCGGTCTGCGTCTTGACCTGCCCCAGGGCGGTGTACGTCGTCGTGCTGGTGCCGTTGACCGGGCCCGACGCGCCGAGCGGCGTGTAGGACGGGAGGGTCTGCGACAGCTGCTGGCCGTCGCCGTTGTAGGTGTTGGTGGTGATGTTGCCGTTCTCGTCCTGCGTCTGGGCGACGTCGCCGAAGGTGTCGTAGCCGGTGAGGGTGGTGCCCGACGTGACGGAGGGGGCGCCGGCCGAGGACTCGGTGACGATCTGCGGCTCGGTGACCTTGGTCTGGTGGCCGGCCGGGTCGTAGGCGAAGCTGGTGGTGACGCCGTCGGGGTCGGTCTGCGCGGTGACCTGGCCGAGCTGGTCGACCGCGTAGCTGGTCGTGAGGTTGCCGCGGGCGATGTCGCCGCCGAAGTTCTGCGCCGACGGGTTTGCCTGCTGCTCCAGGTTGCTGACCTCGGCCGCGGACAGGGCGGTCGGGTAGACCTCGACGGCGGCGATCTTCCCGTCGAAGGTGCCCCACCCGGTCTGCCCGTCCCACTTCGCGGCGCCGATCTCGACCGGGCCGTGGGACGCGATGGGCGTCGAGTCGGTCCCGTCGGCACCGCCGTTGGCGGCGACGTCGGTGCCGTTGACGTACAGCTGCACGGCGCCGGTGCCCGCGTTGTAGACGCCGGTGAGGAACGTCCAGGTCCCCGTCTTCGCGCCGCTGCCGGAATCGGCCGTGGCCCAGTTCGACGGGTTGCTGACGTCAACCTCGGGGCGGGTGAGCTGCCAGTGTCCGTTGGCCGAGTTGTACTTCAGGTAGAACCCCGCCACCGACCCGGCGTCCTGCGAGGCGACCACCTCATCGCTGCCGGTGGTCCCGGCCAGGTACACCCACGCCGACACCGAGAACGACCCCGCGGTGTCCACGACCGGGCCCCGGGTCGTGATCTGCCCCGACTGCCCCGACAGCTGCGCCCCGTCGCCGCTGGTCCAGGTGACGCCGCTGGCCGTCGCCAGGTTCCCGGTGCCGGAGTTATCGCTGACCGTGGTCCCGGAGGCCTGGGTCAGCGGCCACCAGCCGACTGGCCCATCCGCGCCCGGGTCGGTGAGCGTCTCGGTCTTCTTGTCGCCCATCGCGTCGTAGGAGTAGGAAGTCGACTGGATCGCGGAGTTGCTGCCCTGGGCGACGCTCTGGCTGGTGACGTTGTCGTCGGGGTCGTAGGTGTAGGACGTCACCCGGTCCAGGGTCCCGTTCGGGTCGACGGTCTGGCTGGTGACCTGGTTCCCCGCGTCCACGGCGTAGTCGGTGGTGGTCGCCCCGTTGTCGGTGACCTTCGCGGTCAGGTTCCCGGCCGCGTCGTAGGTGTTCGCCTCCTCGGTGTAGCTGCCGCTGCCGGGGGCGCTTTCAGTGACCTTGGCGGTGAGCCCGTTGTCGGTGTAGGCGTACCCGGTGACCCGGCCCGTCGCGTCGGTGTCGGAGATCAGCCGGCCCGCCGGGTCATAGTTCCGGGAGTCCTCGGTGATGGTGGACCCGGTCTGGCCCGCCACGCCGCCGGAGTAGTTCGCCAGGGTCGTGGTCTTCAGGCGGCTGTCGTCGTCGTAGGTGTAGTTGGTGACGTTCCCCGCGGCGTCGGTCTCGCTGAGCAGGTTCCCGTACCCGTCGTAGGAGGTGTACTTGGTCTGGTTATTGGCCGCGTCGGTGTAGGACTGCTTCTGGTCGTCGCTGTTGTAGGCGTAGGAGACGGTACGGGACGCGTCTCCGCCGGTGGTGTCGGCGGTCACCTGGGAGGTGACGTCACCGTCGAGGTCGTAGTTGGTGGTGACCTGCGGGGTGTGGGTGACCTGGCCGGTGCTGCCGGGCGCGGTGATCTGGTCGGTGAACGACGGGTCGGTCTGCAGGACGACGCGGTTGTCCGCGTCGTAGGAGTAGCTGGTGGTGACCCCGTTGGGCTCGGTGTCGGAGATGACCTTCTGGGAGATCTTGCGGCCGAGGCCGTCGTAGGTGTACTGCGTCTTCACGTTATTGGCGTTGATGGTTTCCCCGATGTCGCCGTTCGCGTCGTACAGCGTCTGGGTGACCTCCCCCCGCGGGTCGGTGACCTGGTACTGCAGGTTCGGCGGCGGGGTCGCCCCGTTGTAGCCGCCCGCCGTGCTGCCGGAGGCGGTGTACAGGTAGTTCGTGGTCCGCCCGGACGAGGACTCAGGCACCGGCGGGGTTGTCTTCGACGTGAGGTCGCCGTTGCCGTCGTAGGCGTAGGTGGTCTCGTACGTGGTGTCGGCCGGCGAGGACGACCGGGGATCCTGGTACGTCATGATCAGGTCGTTGCTGCCCCACGGGGACGACAGCGGGGTCGTCACCCCGGCCGGCGAGTAGGTTCCGTAGGACGTCCCGCACTTGAGGGTCGCCTGGTCCTGGCAGCTGGTCGTGGAGACGGCGTTGCCGCGGATGTCGTAGCCGGTGTCGGTGAAGTCGCCGTTGGGGTCGATGACCTGGTCCTGGAACCCGGCCGAGTCGTACCCGTAGGTGGTGGTGTTCCCGAGGCCGTCGGTGTAGGACAGCATCCGGCCGCTGTTCAGCGGGTCGAACTGGTAGGTCCGCTGGTCGGTGGAGGGGTCCTTGGCCGTGGTGGTCTGGACCGGTGACAGGCCCTGGGAGTGCTGGGCGGCGGCCCACATGGCGGTCACGTCGCCGGCGCTGACCTCGTGCGGGTAGACCGCGACGTCGGCGATGTCGCCGGTGAAGTACGACGGGTACCCGGTCGAGTTGGTCGTGGAGTAGTAGGGCTGGTCCGCCCACGTCGCGCCGAGGAACCCGGTGCCGACGAAGACCTGGTCCTGGCCCTCGGCGGTGCCGCCGACGAGCGTCTCCCCCGAGACGGTCTGGACCTGCTTGCCGTCCACGTACAGGGTCTCGTCGCCGGTGGTGTCCGCGGTCAGGACGACGTTGTGCCACTGGCCGTCGTTCACCTTCGCGCTGGTGATCAGCGGCGAGTCCTCGTAGTCGAACTCGGCGTTCAGTTTCCCGTCCTGGCCGACGTAGACGTTCGGGGTGAACCCGTTCGACGTGTCGCCGTTCGCGGGCGAGTCCGCCGAGGAGGAGAACAGCACCTCGTCGGTGCCGGTCGTCTTGAACCACAGGCTGACCGACTCGTTGTCCTGGGTGACCAGGCTGTTCGGCATCGCCAGGTAGGAGGAGGTGCCGTTGAAGCTGTCGACGGTGCTGTCCGCGAACGGCCCGCCGGAGACGCCCTGGGTGACGTTGTTGTAGGTGGCGGTGCCGCCGTTGAGCTGGTTGACCGCGGTGGAGGTGCCGACATCGCCCAGGCGCCAGTAGTCGACCGGCTGGCCGCCCTTGACCGCCGCCGTGTACACCTGGCTTGTGCCGCTCACCGTGGGCGCGTTCACGGTCCAGGAACCGCCGTTGGCGTCGGTCAGGCTCGTCACCTTGGAGGTGGCCGGGTCGTAGGAGGACACCTGCCCGAAGACCTTGCCCGACGGGCGGGTGATCTTGGTGATCAGCGCCGCCGTGGTGGTCGCGGCGCTGAACATCGTGGAGACCTCGGCGGCGGTCAGGGCCCGGTCCCAGGTTGCCGTGTCCGACATCCCGCCGTTGAAGTAGGTGGCGGCGGGCGTGGCGCCCGAGTGCGCCTCATCGGGGTTTGAGCCGCCGAGGAAGCCGGCGCCCACGTAGGTGTACGGCTCGATGAACGGGGTCGTCGTCTCGGACTGGGACGCGACCTGCTTCCCGTCGACGTACAGGGTCTCCGTGCTGCCGTTAGCGGTCAGCACGGCGTTGTGCGCGTGGTAGTCGTCGACCGCCGACGTCGATGACAGCGGGGTCCCACCGAACCCGGCCTCCAGCTTCCCGTCGGCGCCGATGTACATGATCGGGGTGTACGGGTTCGAGGTGCTTGAGTCGGTGATCGGGTCGGCGGACTGCGACATCAGCACCTCGCTGGTGCTGTTGCTGGCGAACCAGAGCGAGACGCTGCGGACCGCGCCGTCATTAGCGAGGCTCGCGGGCAGCTGAACGTAAGAGCTGGTCCCGTTGAAGCCGGCCACCTGCACCGAGGACGGCTCTCCGTACAGCGGACTTGAGGCGAAATTGAACTCCGGGTTGACGTAGGTGCCGTTGTCGGCGCCCTCATTGGCCAGCACGGAGCTGGCGGCGACCGACCCCGAGGTCTCGTCCAGCCGCCAGTACGACGTGGGCCCGGTGTCCTCCACCGCGGCCGGGTAGTCCGACCCGGCCGTGTAGCTGTAGTTGGTGCACGGCGTGCCGCTTTCCGACTCGTTGCACGCGCTGGTCAGCTGGTCGCCGGAGTAGTGGTACTGCCAGGTGATCGCGGTGGAGGAGTTGCCGGCCGTGGCATCGTCGGTGGCGACGGTCGCGACGTGCGGGTACGTCCCCCCGGACGACGACCAGGTGATGTTCAGCGACCGCTGCGAGACCGCCGACTCGATCTTGGTGATCTCGTTGCCGCTGTAGGTGAAGTTGAGCGTGTGGTCCTGCCCGTCGTACATCGACGAGAGCCCGTACACGTTGGACCCGAGCGACTGGCTGAGGACGTAGGTCGTGTCGTTCTTGTCCACGAACTGGAACCCGCCGCCCGAGTTCGGGACCAGGGTCCCGTACCGGCCTTGCGGCGAGGTGTACGCCCCGCTGGAGTTCAGCCCGAAGGTGACCTGCTCCCCGTCGGGGTAGGTGATGATCTGCGTCACGGGCGATCCGCTGCCGTCCAGCTGGCCGGGCCGGACGGTCATGTCAAGCACCGACGTCCAGCCGACGCCGAACGCCCCCGACCCGCTGCCGTCGAGGCTGTTGTAGGCGCGCTGGATGGACAGCGGCGGGCCGACGACGTTTTCGCTGGCGTCGGTCGCCTCGGTGGTGAAGTTCCCGTTCTGCGCGTCGTAGCCGGGCCCGGTGCTGCTGTCACCGTTTCCCTGCGCGGCACCATCCTGCGCCAGGTCGGACGACACCAGCGGCTGCGGCACCGGCGTGGACATCGCGTACATCGGCGAGGCCGGGGCGGTGTTCGTGCCTTCCCTGACCTGTACCGTCCAGTAGTACGTCTGGCCCCACGAGAAGTCACCCGCCGGGACTGTCACGTCGTCCCCCGACTGCCACCCCGTGCCGTCAAACGGGACGCCGTCGGCCTGATACACCGTGAAGTTGCTGATCAGGTGAGCAAGACTTGACACATCGTCACAATTCTGAAACCGCCACGGCTGGAATCCCTTACGCGGGCGCGGCCCCGCGCCGCATCCGGGCTCAGCCGTGCACGCTCGGCAAACGGCGGGCCGGCGCTACGTAAATAGCCTAATGACCACTAATCATGTGATAAGGATCACATTGGCCTAGTCCGAGGTCGACCGTCGTCGACCTCAAGCTCGTTGCGTCCGTCCGGCTGGGAGCGCTCCCCCGCCCATGAGCAGCAATTGGGCGGCTTCGCAGGAGCCACAACCCGTTGGGATGACCTTGATGTTGGGTGCGGAACCCGGCTGCCTACGGACCCTGAACTCATTGTGAAGTATTTGGAATTCCGGTCATGTCGTGACCGGCGGCGCGACTGGTTCCAGGCGCCGGGCGCTTGGCGGACCGGCCGTCGCCCGAGGACCGGCCGTGCAGGCGCCGGTTCACCCACGGGGCCAGGTACTCCTTCGCCCAGCGGACGTCCTCGCGGCGGGCGGCCAGCCAGGCGGCCCGGGTCACTGCGTCAACCGCTGTCCGCGGCGGGTCCGCGGCCAGCTGGGCGCGCCAGTCGCCGGTGACGGGGACGCCCAGTACCTCGGCGGCGCGCAGCGCTATCCGCTGGTGCGACTCCCCCGTCAGGTGCAGCCGGTCGGGCGACCACGCGTTAATGGACCGCAGGAAGCGCATCGACCACAGGTCGACCAGGTAGCAGTCGCGCTCGTCGGCGATGGCCCGCAGGTGCATGTTGTAGGTGCCGATCCGGCCGCGCAGCAGCCGGACCACCGGGACGGCCACCGGGTCGAAGCCGGTGAACATCAGCACCTGGGCGCCCGAGGCCCGCAGCCGGGCGACGGCCGCGTCGAACAGCTCCGCGAGCACGTCCGGGTCGGCCCCAGGCCGCAGGATGTCGTTGCCGCCGCCGGCGATCGCGACCAGGTCGGCCGACATGGCGGCCGCGGCGGGCACCTGCTCCGCGACGATCTGGCGCAGCAGCTTGCCGCGGACGGCCAGGTTCGCGTAGCGCAGGCCTGGGTACTCAGCCCCAAGCAGCCCGGCCAGCCGGTCGGCCCAGCCACGAAAACCGCCGCCAGGCGCGGCATCGTTAAGCCCCTCGGTGAAACTGTCGCCGATCGCCACAAAGGACGCTTCGCCCGGGGAGCGCGGGAATAGCTTGTCGTCCATAGGTCAACCATCATGCCAGGACACGTGAAACTCCCACCGATTGCGGGGTGTAACCGGCATTGCGCAGGCCAGCGGTCACGCTCGGGACGGCCATGGTGGCGGCGGCGCTGCTCGCCGCCTGCTCGGGGGGCGGGGCGGCGACCAACTCGGCGCCCGCGACGAGCGCGAGCACGGGAAGCAGCCCGAGCACGGTAAACCCGGGCGGCCCGGTCAGCCCCGGCGGCACCGCGAGCGGCGGCGGCGCGAACTGGCCGGAATTCGGCGGGAACCCGGCGCGCACCGGGGTCGCCAGCGGCGTTCCCGCGGCCGGCCCGCTCACCACCGCCTGGGCCGCGCCGCTGGACGGCGCCGTCTACGGTCAGCCGCTCGTGATCGGCGACGAGCTGATCGCCGCCACGGAGAACGACAGCATCTACGCGCTCAACCGGGCGACGGGCAAGACGATCTGGCGGGCGAACGTGGGCACGCCGGTGCCGCAGTCGGCGCTGAACGGGTGCGGCGACATCTTCCCGCTCGGCGTCACCGGCACGCCCGTCTACGACGCGGCCACCGGCCTGGTCTACGCCGTCGCCGAGGTCACCGGGTACCAGCACGTGCTGGTCGCGGTCGACGCGACCACCGGCGCGGTCAAGCTGCGCCGGGACCTCGACAGCCCGACGGCCGCGAACCAGCCCGCCTACAACCAGCAGCGGCCGGCCCTGGCGATCGACGACGGCCGGGTGTACGCCGCGTTCGGCGGCCTGTTCGGCGACTGCGGCGCCTACCAGGGCAGCGTCGTCAGCGCGCCGCTCACCGGCGACGGGCCGCTGACGCGCTGGCTTACCCCGACGAGCAGGGAAGGCGCCGTCTGGGGACCGGGCGGGCCGGTCGTGGGGCCGAACGGCGACCTGTGGATCTCCATCGGGAACGGCGCGGCCGAGTCCGGCGCGTACGACGGCAGCGACTCGGTCACCGAGCTGAGCCCGGCGCTGCAGCGCGTCGCGTTCTTCGCGCCGGGCACCTGGGCGGCGGACAACGCCGCCGACCTCGACCTCGGCTCCACCATGCCGGCCCTCGCCGCGGGCAACGCGGTGTTCATCGTGGGCAAGCGCGGCGTCGGCTACCTGCTGGACGCGGCGCACCTGGGCGGCATCGGCGGGCAGCTCGCCGAGCAGAACATCTGCCCCGCCTTCGGCGCGGCGGCGGTCGGCGGGTCCACCGTGTACGAGCCGTGCCGGGACGGCAGCCTGACCGCCGTCGCGGTCAGCGCGGCGAGCAAGACGATCAAGGTGCTCTGGCACGCCCCGGTCGCCAGCAACGGCTCGCCGACCCTGGGCGGCGGCGCCGTCTGGGTCACCCAGTACTCCGACAGCGGCGGCACCCTGTACGCGCTCAGCCCGGCGACCGGGCAGGTCGAGCACCAGATCGCGATCAGCGAGGGCCTGCCGCACTTCTCCGCGCTCTCGCTGAGCGGCGACACCGCCTACGTGGGCACGCTCGCGGGGGTCACCGCGATCAACGGCGCCTGACGAGAGCCCCGCCAGGGCAGGCAGGTTGGCGGGGAGAGGTTGAAACACGCCACCGTTCGGAGTGATATTGACTTTGAACTTCGATACGGAAGGTAATCGACTGGGGACATAAAAGTAACCATTGGGTGACGTTTCATTAGGGTTCTGCAAGGACGGGCACGGTTGGGGCGGCCGGCGCGGTTGGATCAAATTGTCAAGAGCGCTGTGGTGGCAGGAGGCGAAGCATCGTGGGCTCGGTGCGTCGGATCATCGTCGGAGTGCACGGGTCGCTCGGCAGCCTGCAGGCGTTGCGCTGGGCGGCCGGCGAGGCGCGCGAGCGGGGCGCGCCGCTCGTCCCGGTCATCGCCTGGGTGCCGCCGGGAGGCGATCTCGCCGAGCGCTCCCATCCGTCGACCTACCTGCGGCAGATATGGCAGGAGGCGGCCGTCAAGCGGCTGAGCGACGCGTTCGACGACTGCTTCGGCGGCGTCCCCGAGGGCCTGGAGGTGCGGGCCCGGGTCGAGCGCGGCGACCCCGGGCAGGTGCTCGTCGACGTCGCCGACCAGCCGGGCGACCTGCTGGTGATCGGCAGCGGCGGGCGGAGCGCCGTCGTCCGCGCCCTGCACCGGTCCGTCGGGCGGTACTGCCTGGCCCACGCCACCGCCCCCGTCGTCGCGGTGCCGCCGTCGGCGCTGATGGACGAGATGCGGCACGGCCTGCTGCCGTGGCCGCGGCGGGGCAAGCGCGTGCCCGTGCCCGAACTCGATGACCCGGGGCTAGCAGAAGAATAGCGCAGAGTAACGTTCCGGGTACGACATGTGAGCCCGGCGGACCGCGGTTCCGGTCCGCCGGGCTCACGCATGAGGTCCGTTAGGAACGAGACCAGCGGCGCATGGGAGCCGTGAGGATGGCAATGTAATGCGCTGACCAGGGCTTTGATTAATCCAGTTCGGGCTATTTCCTGGACGCTTGACCCTGCCTCAGGTGCGGCCTGAAGGCAGGTCGCGCGTCCCGGGGGAGCCAGGACCGGACCTCCGCCCAGCCTGGACGGCGGCCCGCGGAAGAACCTGCGGCTACCCGACGCGCGCCGTCTCAACCGGCGCGGCGACGCCGCGCGGTCACATCGTAGGAGCTGCCATGAATGACTTGCTGGTCATCGGCATGACCATCGTCATCTTCGCCGCGTTCTTCATCCTCGTGAGGGTGGTTGAGCGAATTGAACGCTGAGAACTGGGTCGGCCTGATCGCCGCCATCATCCTCACTCTTTACCTGATCTACGCCCTCGTCCGGCCGGAGCGCTTCTGATGAGTAGTTCTCTCGCGGGTGTCCTGCAGATCGCGGCGCTCATCGCGGCGCTGGCGATCTGCTACAAGCCCCTGGGCGATTACATAGCCCGTGTCTTCATGTCTCCCAAGCACCTGCGGGTGGAGAAGGCCTTCTACCGGGTGATCGGCATCGACGCCGACGCGGACCAGCGCTGGGGCACCTACGCCCGGTCCCTGCTGGCCTTCTCCGGCATCTGCGTGCTGTTCCTCTACCTGCTGCAGCGGATCCAGGAGCACCTCCCGTACTCCAACGGGCAGGCGCCCGTCCCGTCGTTCCTGGCCTGGAACACCGCCGCCTCGTTCGTCACCAACACGAACTGGCAGAACTACTCCGGCGAGTCCACGATGGGCTACACCGTCCAGATGGCGGGCCTGGCCGTGCAGAACTTCGTGTCCGCGGCCGTCGGCATCGTGGTCGTGATCGCGCTGATCCGCGGCTTCATGCGGAACAAGACCGACCGGCTCGGCAACTTCTGGGTCGACACGACCAGGGTCGTGATCCGGGTGCTGCTGCCGATCTCCGTGATCGGCGCCATCATCCTGGCGGCCACCGGCGTGATCGACAACTTCAACGCCACCCACGTGATCAGCACGCTGACCGGCGGCCAGCAGACGATGGTGGGCGGCCCGGTGGCCTCGCAGGAGGTCATCAAGGAGCTCGGCAACAACGGCGGCGGGTTCTTCAACGCGAACTCGGCGCACCCGTTCGAGAACCCGAACCCGTTCTCCAACTGGTTCGAGATCTTCCTGCTGCTCGTGATCCCGTTCGCGCTGCCGCGCACCTTCGGCAAGATGGTCGGCGACAACCGGCAGGGCTACCTGCTGGTCGGCGTCATGGCCTTGCTGTGGCTGGTGGCCGTCGGCGGCATCAGCTTCTTCGAGTGGCAGCACGCAGGCACGGCGCTGCAGGCCGCGGGCGGCGCCATGGAAGGCAAGGAGACCAGGTTCGGCGTACCCGGCTCCTCGCTGTTCGCCGGGTCGACGACCGTCACTTCGACCGGAGCGGTCAATAGCTTCCACGACTCGTTCACCGCGTTCGGCGGCGGCATCGCCCTGTTCGACATCATGCTCGGCGAGGTCGTCCCCGGCGGCGTCGGCGCCGGCCTGTACGGCATGCTCATGCTGGCCGTGCTGACCGTGTTCATCGGCGGGCTCATGGTCGGCCGCACGCCGGAGTACATCGGCAAGAAGATCCGTCCCACCGAGATGAAGTGGGCGGCGGCCTACATCCTGGCCACACCGTTCTGCGCGCTGATCGGCGCCGCGATGTCGCTCGGCTTCGGCGTGCCGCAGCGGTCGATACTCAACGCCGGGCCGCACGGCCTGACCGAGATCGTCTACGCGTTCACCTCGATGGCCAACAACAACGGCTCCGCGTTCGCTGGCCTCGGCACCAATACCGGCTGGTACAACCTCGCCGGCGGCGTGGTGATGCTGGTCGCCCGGTTCGTGCCGATGATCTTCGTGCTCGCACTCGGCGGCTCGCTCGCCAGACAGCAAACGGTGCCAGAGTCGGCCGGCACGCTGAAGACGCACGGCCCGCTGTTCGCCACCTTGCTCATCGGCGTGATCATCATCCTCGTCGGCCTGACCTACTTCCCCGCGCTGGCGCTCGGGCCGTTCGCTGAAGGACTGCACTGAGATGGCTCACATCAAGTCAACTTCAAGTTCAACCGACGTCCGAACGGACGGGGCTGACTCTGGCGGCAGCACGCTTACCCCGGCAGCCGCGGCTGCGCTGGCCGGCCCGGGCGCGACGCGCCGGGTGGGCGGCGGGCTGCTCGACCCGCACATGCTGTGGACGTCGCTGCCGGACGCGTTCAAGAAGCTGGATCCCCGGGTCCAGATCAGGAACCCCGTCATGTTCGTCGTCGAGGTCGGCTCGGGGCTGACCACCTACTCGGCGATCATCCACACCTCGATCTTCGCCTGGACGATCACCGTCTGGCTCTGGCTGACCGTGCTGTTCGCCAACCTGGCCGAGGCCGTGGCCGAAGGCCGGGGCAAGGCGCAGGCGGAGACGCTGCGGCGGACCAAGCGGGAGACCGTGGCGCGGAAGCTGATCGGCTGGAAGCAAGGGGACAGCACGTTCCGCAGCGACGAGGTGCCCGGTACCCAGCTCACGATCGGCGACTTCGTGATCGTCGAGGCGGGGCAGATCATCCCGGGCGACGGCGACGTCGTCGAGGGCGTCGCCTCGGTCGACGAGTCGGCCATCACCGGCGAGTCGGCCCCGGTCATCCGCGAGTCCGGCGGCGACCGCTCCGCGGTCACCGGCGGCACGAAGGTCCTGTCCGACCAGATCGTCGTCCAGATCACCTCCAAGCCGGGCGAGACGTTCATCGACCGGATGATCGGTCTCGTCGAGGGCGCGTCGCGACAGAAGACGCCGAACGAGGTGGCGCTGAACGTGCTGCTCGCCTCGCTGACGCTGATCTTCGTGATGGCGGTCGTCACCCTGCAGCCGATGGCCTACTACTCGAAGGCACCGCAGGACCTGGTCATCCTGGTCTCGCTGATCGTCGCGCTGATCCCGACCACCATCGGGGCGCTGCTTTCCGCGATCGGCATCGCCGGCATGGACCGGCTCGTCCAGCGGAACGTGCTGGCGATGTCCGGCCGCGCCGTGGAGGCGGCCGGCGACGTGAACACGCTGCTGCTCGACAAGACCGGCACGATCACCATCGGCAACCGGCAGGCCAGCGAGTTCCTGCCTGTCTCGGGGGTGCCGGTGGCGTCCCTGGCCGATGCCGCCCAGCTGTCCTCGCTGGCCGACGAGACGCCAGAAGGCCGTTCCATCGTCGTCCTCGCGAAGAACGACTTCGGCATCCGCGAGCGCTCCGCCGGCGAACTGCCCGGCGCGGTGTTCGTGCCGTTCACCGCGCAGACCCGGATGAGCGGGGTCGACCTCGCCCCCGGTTCTAGTGGCGGAGCGCGCGCCGGCCGGGGGCGGGAGGTCCGCAAGGGCGCGGCCAATTCCGTCGCGAACTGGATCAGGGAGAACGGCGGGACCGTGCCCGACGAGCTCGGCGTGCTGGTCGACGGAATCTCCGCGGCCGGCGGCACGCCGCTGGTCGTCGCGGAGCGCGACGGGTCCAGCGCCGCGCGGGCGCTCGGCGTCATCCACCTCAAGGACATCGTCAAGCCGGGCATCGCCGCGCGGTTCGCCGAGATGCGGGCGATGGGCATCCGCACCGTCATGATCACGGGCGACAACCCGCAGACGGCCCGGGCGATCGCGGAAGAGTCCGGCGTGGACGACTTCCTCGCGGAGGCGACGCCGGAAGACAAGATGGCGCTGATCAGGAAGGAGCAGGAGGGCGGCAAGCTCGTCGCGATGACCGGCGACGGCACCAACGACGCGCCCGCCCTCGCCCAGGCCGACGTCGGCGTGGCGATGAACACCGGCACCTCGGCCGCGAAAGAGGCCGGGAACATGGTCGACCTCGACTCCAACCCGACCAAGCTCATCGAGATCGTGGAGATCGGCAAGCAACTGCTGATCACCCGGGGCGCGCTGACGACCTTCTCGATCGCCAACGACGTCGCGAAGTACTTCGCGATCATCCCCGCGATGTTCGCCGGGGTGTTCCCCGGCCTCGAACAGCTCAACATCATGAAGCTGCACAGCCCGCAGTCGGCGATCGCCTCGGCGATCATCTTCAACGCGCTGATCATCGTCGCGCTGATCCCGCTCGCGCTGCGCGGCGTACGGTACAAGCCGTCGTCGGCTTCCGCGATGCTCGCAAGGAACATCTGGATCTACGGCGTCGGCGGGCTGATCCTGCCCTTCGCCTGCATCAAGATCATCGACCTCATCATCATGAACATCCCCGGATTCAGGTGATCTCTGCCATGAACCGTCTTCCTTCACTACTACGGCAGCACATCGCGGCGTTCCGCATGCTGCTCGCCTTCACCGTGCTGTGCGGCATCATCTACCCGGTGGTCATGTGGGGCGTCGCCCAGGCCGCGTTCAAGAACCAGGCCGACGGGTCGCTGGTCACCTACAAGGGCCAGGTTGTCGGCTCCTCGCTGCTCTGTCAGGAGTTCGTCGACGCCAAGGGCAACCCGCTTCCGCAGGACTTCCAGCCCCGCCCGTCGGCCGCGTCAAGCAGCAGCGTGAAGAACGACTACGGCTGCGACCCCGAATACTCGGGCGCGGCCAACCTCGGGCCGAACAACTCGACCCTGCTGACCACCGTCAAGCAGCTACAGCAGCAGATCTCGGCGTCCGACCACGTGCCGGTGTCGCAGATCCCGCCGGACGCGGTCACGTCGTCGGGTTCCGGCCTCGACCCGGACATCTCGCCGGCGTACGCGGCCATCCAGGCCGACCGGGTCGCGGCGGCGCGGCACCTGCCGGTCGCCACCGTCCAGGCGCTTGTCACCAAGTACACCCAGGGCCGCAACATCGGCATCCTCGGCGAGCCCCGGGTGGACGTGCTGAACCTCAACATCGCCCTGGACGAGTTGCCGGGCCAGGCGGCGTACGCGGGCGGCGGCGCGGGCACGAACTCGTGAACGGCAGGTAATAACCAGTAGGCTCCGGCCGCCCGCCCCTCGCGGCCGGAAACCCCGGAATGCCCCCAAGGGCTAACCCTCTTGGGGGCATTCCGGGTAGTCTCTGCCTGCTGGCGCTCTGTTCGCAGGCGCTCTTCCCTAGCTAGGGCGGCACGGCGGCATGGGAGCAGGGATGGAACCGCTATCCGCGAACGACCCCCGCATGATCGGGGAGTTCCGGCTGCACTCCCGGCTCGGGGCCGGGGGCATGGGGCAGGTGTACCTCGGCTTCTCCCCCGCCGGGCGCGCGGTGGCGATCAAGGTCATCCACCCGCAGTTCGCCGCCGACCCGGAGTTCCTGCGCCGGTTCAGTCACGAGGTGACGGCCGCCCGCGCGGTCGGCGGCATGTATACCGCGCCGGTCGTCGACTCCAGCGTCACCGACAGCTCCCCCTGGCTGGCCACGGCGTACGTGCCGGGCCCGCCGCTCTCCGCGATCGTGGCCAAGCACGGGGCGCTGCCGGAGGCGGCGGTCTGGCGGCTCGCGGCCGGGCTCGCCGAGGCGCTGCGCGCGGTGCACGTCGCCGGGCTGATCCACCGCGACCTCAAGCCGGCGAACGTGCTGCTCGCCGACGACGGGCCGCACGTGATCGACTTCGGCATCTCCCGGCCGGTGAACGGCACGCAGCTGACATCGGCGGGGATGGTGATCGGGACCCCCGGCTACATGTCACCCGAGCAGGCCAAGACCGGCCCCGCGGGCCCGGCGAGCGACATCTTCTCCCTCGGCTGCGTACTCGCGTACGCGGCGACGGGCAACGCGCCCTTCGGCGGCGACAACCCCGCCTCCGTGCTGTTCCGTATCGTCTCGACCGAGCCCGACATGACCGCGGTACCGCCCCGGCTGCGCCCGGTCCTCGAGGCCTGCCTGAAGAAGGAGCCGTCCCAGCGGCCGGAGCCGGCCCGGCTGATCGCGATGATCAACGCGCTCGGACCGGAAACGCCCGCGACGCTCGGCTCGTTCTGGCCGCCGGAGGTGGCCCGGGTCATCGCCGCCGACCAGGCCGGCCAGACGCCGTCCGGGCTCACCCCGCCCGCGCCCGCCGCGGCGTCACGCCCGCCCGCCGAGCGCACCCCGACGGCCCTGGCCACGCCGGCGCCCGGCCCCGGCGGGAGCGCCACCGGCCACGCCCCCATGCTGTCGGACGGCTACTACGCGGCCGCGGCCCAGGGCCGGGCCACCCCGACCCCGGCGCCGCCTGCCCCGTCGGCGCCGCCGCTGTCGTCGTCCTACCCGGGACCGCCCCCGGGCGGGCAGGCGCTCGGCGGGCAGACTCCCAGCGGGCCGGGGACGTACGGGCCGGGGACGTACGGGCAGGCGGTGTTCGGCCAGGCGGGACTCGCGACCCCGGCCGCGTACCCGGGACAGCCCGCCACGCGCGCGGGCCAGGGCGGCTCATTCCCAGGCCAAGGGGGCTCGTACCCGGGGCAGGCTGGCTCATACCCGGGGCAGGGCGGCTCGTACCCGGGGCAGCAGGACGCGCTCGCGCAGTACGCGCCCGGGCGCAGGAAGCCCACCTCGGCCGAGGTCCCGGGGAACGTGCGCACCGCGATCAGGCTCATGTACGCCGGCTTCGTGGTCACCGTGATTGACCTGCTGCTGAGCCTGATGGTGCTCGGCCGCTACGCGCACGACGCCAACACGGCGAAGAACAAGGCGGCCACCTACGCCGCGCTCGGCGTGCGGGTCAGGGAAGCCAACCAGACGGCCGACATGCACACCCAGAACGTGATGGCCGGCGCGATGGCGGTCGGCGTCGCCGCCGACGTGCTCGGGCTCGCCTGCTGGGTGTGGCTCGCGGTGGCCACCAGGCGCGGCCACGGCTGGACCCGGGTCGCCGGCGCCATCCTGCTCGGCATCTACTCGGTCTGCGCGCTGATCGTCGTGTTCGGCACCCACCGCGACCCCGGCGCGCAGTTCACCACCGTCGTGGTCTGGGCCATTGGCGTGGCCACGATCATCCCGCTGTGGTCACAGCAGGCCCGCGACTTCTTCTTCGCCTGGCGCAAGCGCTAGCCCGGGAGGGTCCGCCAACACTGCCGGTGGCGCTCACGGCGTCCAGGGTGTCATCTTCTGGGCTGGAACCATGGGACGCGTCGCCATGATCGCGGGTCAAAGAGCGGAAAACAGCGCCAAACTACCAGTCCAGGCGGTCGCGTCGGCGTTGGCGAGCGCGACGGCCCCACGGATCGGTCACGCCAAAGCTCCCTACCAAGATGGTGGATAGTTACACACGCTCTGGGGCGTGTAACTATCCACCATCTCTTCCGTCGCAGCCCGCACCGGAAGTCCGGGGACGAGGGGAACTGGCTGCCGGTCGGCACGTTCGGGCGCCGACTCAGCCAGCGAACCGCTCAGGCCGCCGAACCGGACGAGCCGCCGGCGGTCTCGTAGGACCAGACCTCGCTGTGCACGCCGACCGGCTTGGGCGTCGCGCCCCCGGCCCGCTCAGCGGCCGAACGGTGCCCGTGGGCGAAGGCGGGCGAGTTCACCCACCCCTGGAAGGACTCCTCGTCGCGCCAGCGGGTGAGCACCAGCCACGTCGTCCGCCCGTCGGTGGGCTTGAGCAGCTCGAATCCCTCGAACCCGTCCTGATCGTCGACCGCGCCCGCCCGGGCGGCGAACCGCCGCGCCAGCTCATCCCCGCTGTCCGCGGGCACCGTGATCGCATTGATCTTCACAACACTCATAGACCGTAACCCTAGTAGACCCGAAGAACGGGGCCCCGGGGTCTCCCGTGGCCGGCCTCGCCGGCCAGACCGGACTAATCAGTTGATCTCCGGGTAATGCTGTCCTGTACCGGCGCGGAGCCGGTCACCTCAAGGGAGGGCGCCGCATGGCCGAGGAAGAGGCTCCGTTCCTGCCGGGCGCGGAAGACAGCGATGAAGGCATCGAGATCTCGTTCCGGCCGCGCCGCCAGTACGCCGGGTACAAGGCGTTCGGCAACGGCGAAGGCGCGGTGCTGCTTGAGCCGCGGGTGGCCAGGGATCTGCGGAACGCGGCCGAGCTCGCGACGCAGGAAGGGCGGGTGACTGGCGGCCTGCTCTACGGTCGCGGCTACCTCGACGACCAGGGCGCCTACCTGGTCATCAACGGCTTCATCGAGGCCGGCCCCGGGGAGAACAGCGGCGACCGGCTCTCTGCCGACGGCGCGGACGACTTCACGCTGTCCGAGGCCGACCTGCGGCTGCTGCGTGAGGACGCCGCCCGGATGTACTCGGGCAGCCTTGAGCTTGGCTGGTGGCGCACCCGCGCGGAGCTTGGCGACTTCGGCCCGGACGACTACCTGACGCAAGCCGAGCTGATCGGCCCCGACGGCGTCGGCCTGCTGGTGTACGGCTCCGGCCTCCACTGGGGCACCGCCTACCTCGGGCCCGACGGGCACGCCCCGAACTCGGCGGGCACGCTGGTCGAGGCGCCCGAGGCCGACCCCGTGCTCCCCGATCCAGGGCCGGCCGACCCCGGGCCGCCGATCGTTACCGAGGTGCCGATCGCGACCGAGGTGCCGATCGCGACCGAGCCGGAACTGGTGGACATCGCGGCGGGCGAGGGCCTGAGGCGGAACGCCCCCACGGCCCCGCCGAGGCGGGCCAGGCCCAGCAGGTCCACCCGGGTTCGGGTGCCGTCGCGGGTCCGGGTGTGGGGGCCGCGCCCGGCGAGCGGGGTCCGCCCGGGGCCCGAGACGCCCGCCGACGTCCAGTTCGTGGTCATCGCGCTGGCCATCGTCATCGTCGCGGCGGCCATCATCATCGGGTTCCTCGTGCACAACGTGATCGTGGCCGTGATCATCGCGGCGGTCGGTCTCCTCGCGGTATTTTCCACCGTCTGGTTCTCCCGCCGCTGAGCGAGTCCCGTCGAAACCGCGCATGGATATCGTTAGGCCGGGTCTGATGACCTAGAGAGTTGCCGCAAAATTGAAAGTATGGCCGGATACAGCGAGGGCCGCGTAACACCCCGCGGTCAGCTGCGCATTTACCTGGGCGCGGCGGCCGGGGTGGGCAAGACGTACGCCATGCTCTCGGAGGGGCACCGGCGAGCCGAGCGCGGGGCGGACGTCGTTGTCGCGTTCGCCGAGACGCACGCGCGGCCGCAGACGGCGGCGCTGATCGAAGGCCTTGAGGTCGTCCCGCGCAAGAAGCTGTCCTACCGGGGCAGCGAGTGGGAAGAGATGGACGTCGAGGCGGTGCTCGCCCGCAAGCCGGAGATCGCGCTGGTCGACGAGCTCGCGCACACGAACGTGCCGGGCTCGCGACACGAGAAGCGCTGGCAGGACGTCGACGAGCTGCTCGACGCCGGCATCGACGTGATCTCCGCCGTCAACGTCCAGCACCTCGAGTCGGTCAAGGACGTGGTCGAGCAGATCACCGGGGTGCCGCAGCGGGAGACGGTGCCGGACGCGGTGGTGCGGGCCGCCGACCAGGTCGAGCTGGTCGATATGACCGCCGAGGCACTGCGCCGCCGGATGGCGCACGGCAACATCTACCCGCCGGAGAAGATCGACGCGGCGCTCACCAACTACTTCCGGCCGGGGAACCTGAGCGCGCTGCGCGAACTCGCGCTGCTGTGGCTGGCCGACAAGGTCGACGAGGGACTGCAGCGGTACCGGACCGAGCACAACATCAGCAACACCTGGGAGGCACGGGAGCGGGTCGTGGTCGCGCTCACCGGCGGCCCGGAGGGCGACACGCTGATCAGGCGGGCGGCGCGCATCGCGGCCCGGTCCTCCGGCGGCGACCTGCTCGCGGTGCACGTCACCAAGTCCGACGGTCTCACCGGCGCGAACCCGGCCAACCTGGCCAGGCAGCGGCAGCTCGTCGAGTCGCTCGGCGGCACCTACCATCAGGTCGTCGGCGACGAGATCTCCGAAGCGCTGCTCACCTTCGCCAAGGCGGAGAACGCCACCCAGCTCGTGCTCGGGGCCAGCAGGCGGGGCTGGTTGCTCGCCCTGCTGACCGGGCCCGGCATCGGGTCGCGGACCATCCAGCACTCCGGCCAGATCGACGTGCACATCGTCACGCACTCGCACGCCGGCTCCCGGTGGGGCATCCTCCCGCGGTACCGGGGCGGGATCAACCGCCGCCGCCAGCTCGCCGGGTTCGTGCTCGCCGCGGCGCTCGCGCCGCTGCTCACGCTCGCCCTGTCCACCAACCGGACCGGGATCAACCTCACCAGCGACGTGCTGCTGTTCCTCACCGCGGTGATCGTCGTCGCGCTCGTCGGCGGGTTCCTGCCCGCGATGCTCGAGGCTGTCGTCGCGTCGCTGCTCCTCAACTACTACTTCACGCCGCCCATTCATTACTGGACGATCGCGGAGGCAAACAACTGGCTCGCGCTCGGCGTGTTCATCGCCGTCGGGCTCGCGGTGAGCTGGGTGGTGGACACCACCGCGCGGCGCACCAAGCAGGCCGCCAGGGCCAACGCCGAGTCCGAACTGCTGGTGACGACGGCGGGGTCCATCCTGCGCGGCCAGGGGGCGCTCGACGCGTTGCTGGAGCGGACCAGGGAAGCCTTCGGCATGCAGTCGGCCTGCCTGCTTGAGCGACAGGACGGGAGCACGGCCCCGGCCCGCGGCCCGGCGGCCGACTGGCACCTGGTCGCCTGTTCCGGCGAGGCCCCCGCGCGCAGGCCGGACGCCGCCGAGGTGGACGTGCCGGTCACCGACACGCTGTCGCTCGCGCTGACCGGCCTGCCGCTGCGCGCCGAGGACCGCCGGGTGCTCGGCGCGTTCGCCGCCTACGCGGCCGTCGCGCTCGAGCAGCAGCGGCTCGCCGCCGAGGCGGAGGCGGCCAAGCCGATCGCGGCCGCCGACAAGATGCGGACCGCGCTGCTCACCGCCGTCAGCCATGACCTGCGCAGCCCGCTCGCCTCCGCCAAGGCCGCGATCACCTCGCTGCGCTCCCCCGACATGCACTGGGACGCCGCCGACACCGAGGAATTGCTCGCCACCGCGGACGAGTCCCTCGACCGGCTCACCCGCCTGGTCGGCAACCTGCTCGACATGTCCAGGCTGCAGGCCGGCGCGCTGTCGCTGTTCCCCCGGCCAACCGGGCTCGACGAGATCGTCGCCCTGGCGCTCGACGATCTCGGGCCGTCCGGACGTGACATCACCGTGGAGATCCCTGAGCTGCTGCCGGCCGTCCGGGCCGACCCCGCGATCCTCGAGCGCGTCGTGGTGAACCTCTCGGAGAACGCGCTCCGCTACTCCCCCGCGGGCAAGGCGCCGCTGCTCACCGCGTCCTCGCTCGGCGACCGGGTCGAGCTGCGCGTCGTCGACCGGGGCCCGGGCATCCCCGAGGACGACCGGGAACGCATGTTCGTCCCGTTCCAGCGGCTCGGCGACACCGACAACACGACCGGGGTCGGGCTCGGCCTCGCGCTCTCCCGCGGGCTGACCGAGGCCATGGGCGGCACGCTCACCGCCGAGGACACGCCCGGCGGGGGCCTGACGATGACGGTGAGCCTCCCGGCGGCCCCCGATGCATGAGACGGCGCGGAGCGGCCGGCGGATTCCTTTTTATAGCCGACAACGACAGAGTTTGCGGGGACGCAGCGGACCAACAACAATGAGCGCTGGATACGTACGCGGCGCCGCAGGCGCCGTCCCGGGGGCTTGCCTCCGGCGAGGGGGCAATGGGGGAGGGACTCCCCCATACTCGGGGGGGTCACCGGGGGGACGGCCCCCGGGTGAGGCACTGTGACACGGGTGCTTGTTGTTGACGATGAGCCGCAGATCCTGCGGGCCCTGCGGATCAACCTGCGGGCGCGGCGGTACGACGTGACGACCGCGGCGAACGGGACGCAGGCGCTGGAAGAGGCGGCGGCGCACCCGCCGGACCTGGTCATCCTCGACCTCGGGCTGCCCGACATGGACGGCGTCGACGTGATCGGCGGGCTGCGCGGCTGGACCTCGGTGCCGATCATCGTGCTGTCGGGACGGGCCGACTCGACCGACAAGGTCGAGGCGCTTGACGCCGGCGCCGACGACTACGTGACCAAGCCGTTCGGCATGGACGAGCTGCTCGCCCGGATGCGCGCGGCCGCCCGGCGCACGCCCGCCGCCGAGGCGCCGCCCCGCGTCCGGCTCGGTGACCTGCTCATCGACCTGGCCGCGAAGCGGGTCACCCGGCAGCCCGCCGTTCAGGCGGAGCCAGCGGTCCAGGCGGTCCCAGGCGCGGCCCCAGTGCCGGCCGCCAGGACCGGGGAAGCGGTGGCGGGCGAGGGAGAAGGCCGCATCCGTTCGGACGAAAGAACGGCGGCCAGCGGGGCGGACCCGCAGGCGGCCGGATCGGCTCAGGACGGCGACGTCAGGCTGACGCCGACCGAGTGGCACCTGCTCGAGGTGCTGCTGCGGAACCCGGGCAAGCTGCTTAGCCAGCGGCAGCTGCTGCACGCTGTGTGGGGCCCCGGGTACGACAACGCGGCGGGCAACCTGCGGCTTTACATGGCGCAGCTGCGCCGCAAGCTCGAGGCCGACCCGGCGCGGCCGCGCTGGCTGATCACCGAGCCGGGCATGGGGTACCGCTACCAGCCGCCGGAGCCGGGCGAGTCGCCGACGTAGCGCCCGGCGCTGGGAAAACCCCAGGTCACAGAGGTGCCGTGGGCGGGAAAAACGGGTATCTGCTGGGTTACCGGGGGCAAGCGGTGAGCAACGGGGGAATCAGAGGTTGTCGAGAGGTGAACGCTGCGCAATTGCGTATGCTTTGTTACCTTTCGTTCACCTAATGTTTGGCAACTGCACGCTCTCGGAGGCCTTCGGATCCTCCTAAGAGAGCTTTACCGTCGCAGTTGTGAGTAATGACACGGTTCTCGTCCTGGTGGTCATCACGGCCCTGGCCTTTGACTTCACCAACGGATTCCATGACACGGGGAACGCGATGGCAACGTCCATCGCGACGGGGGCGCTGGGACCGCGGACCGCGGTGGCGATCTCCGGGGTGCTCAACTTCGTGGGCGCGTTCCTCTCCCTCGCCGTTGCGGCCACCATCGCGAGCGGCCTCGTCGCCACCGGCGCAGTGACCTTGACCGTCGTTGCGGCAGGCCTCGCGGGCGGCATCATCTGGAACCTCGTA
Source organism: uncultured Actinomycetota bacterium (assembly GCA_963767685.1). GTDB lineage: Bacteria > Actinomycetota > Actinomycetes > Streptosporangiales > Streptosporangiaceae > Trebonia. The sequence continues at coordinate 644,663 of CAVYEZ010000018.1, read as the reverse complement.
ACCTGGCTGTTCGGCATCCCGTCGAGCTCCTCGCACGCGCTGATCGGCGGCGTTATCGGCTCCACGCTGGCCGCGGCGGGCGGCAGCGCCGTGCTGTGGCACGGCCTGGTCTCCAAGGTGGTGCTGCCGGCCGTCTTGTCCCCGATCATCGCCGCGGGCGTCGCGGCGTGCGGTACCTGGCTGCTGTACCGGATCACCAGGTCGCTGACCGAGGGCGCGCGCAAGCACGGGTTCCGCATCGGGCAGGTCGGCTCCGCCTGCGTCGTCTCGCTGGCGCACGGCACCAACGACGCGCAGAAGACGATGGGTGTCATCACCCTGGCGCTGATCGCCAACGGCACGGTGGCCAAGGGGTCCAACGCGCCGGTGTGGGTCATCGTCTGCTGCGCGCTGGCGATCTCCATCGGCACCTACATCGGCGGCTGGCGGGTCATCCGCACCCTGGGCAAGGGCCTCGTCGAGATCGAGTCGCCGCAGGGCATGGCCGCCGAATCTGCCTCGGCCGCGGTCATCTTGCTGTCGAGCACCTTCGGCTACTCGCTGTCCACGACGCACGTCGCCACCGGGTCGATCATCGGCACCGGCCTCGGCAAGAAGGGCGCCGATGTCCGCTGGAACGTGGCGGGCCGGATGGCCACCGCCTGGGTCTTCACCCTGCCGTCGGCCGCGATCGTCGGGGCGACGGCCTACGGGATCGCGTACGGCATCGGCGGCACCTTCGGCGTCATCATCGACCTCGTGATCCTGGCCGCGCTCTCCGGGTTCATCTTCTGGCGCTCCCGCGGCACCAAGGTGGACCACAACAACGTAAACGCGGAGTGGACCGGTGGGGTCTCCCCCGACAAGGTCCCCGCCGAGACGGCCGCGGCCTGAGCGCGAGAGGGGATCGTAAAATGTCCTGGATTAACCTAACCGCACTCTGGAAGATCGTCGTGTTCGGCCTGATCGCCGGGGCGGGCCTGCCCGCCCTGTTCGCGGGCGGCCTGTACGCGTTGTCGCTCGGCCCCAAGACCGCGCACGTGCGGGCCGCCGGAGTGGACGGCGACATCGACTCTGACGTGGTCGTCGGGGGTAGCGTGGTGGGCATGGTGCTGGCCGCGATCGCCTTCCTGATCATCCTGGCCGCCATCGGCTGGAGCGTCTACGAGATCTACACCCTCGGCCACCCGGCACCGAAGAAGTAAGGAAGCGGACTGATCATGGCGAATCCCCCCTTCCTCGAGAAGGTCATCGGGTGGCTGCGGGCCGGCTACCCGACCGGCGTGCCCGACGTTGACTACGTGCCGCTGTTCGCCCTCCTCGGGTACCACCTGTCAAACGAGGAGGTAGCGGCCATCGCCAACGAGCTCGCGGCCTCCAGCGACCCCGCGTCGGCCGACGAGATCAAGAAGGCGATCACCGCGGTCACCAACAGCAAGCCGCTCGAGTCCGACATCGACCGGGTCCGCGCGCACCTCGCGGCGGGCGGCTGGCCGCTCGCCGACATCCGGAACTAGCCGGACGGCGGTTACCAGGGCAGTTCGCGGCCATCCCGGGTGAAGGTGCCAGTGGGGCCGCCGTTCGGCAAGGTAACCGCCCAGACGACGCTGGCGGCGCCCTGGGCAGCGGACCTCCCGCTGTCCCGGGCGCCGTCGGCGCTTACCGGGCCCGGGCAGACCGAGTTCACCAGGATGCCGTCCCGGTACAGCTCGCCCGCCAGCGTCCTGGTCAGCGCGTTGAGCGCCGCCTTGGAGACACTGAAGGCGGGCCGTCCGCCGCGCATCCGGGCGATCGCGCCGCTCTCGCTCGACACGTTGACGATCCGCGGCCGCGGGCTCCTGCGCAGCAGCGGCAGCAGCGCCTGGATCACCCGCCAGGCGCCGAACAGGTTCACGTCCAGGGCCTCGGCCACCGGGGACAGGTCGGTTGTCGCGCCGATCTCCCACGAGTCGGGTGCGGTCGAGGCGTTGTTCACGATCGCGTCCACCCGCCCGAACCGGTCGCGGAGCCACTGCCCGAACTCGCCGACGTTCACCGAGTTGTCCACCTCAAGGTGGGCCGGGATGACCCGCTCCCCCTCCGGGTCGAGTTCCTTCGCCGCGAGTTCCGCCCGGCGCAGGTCCCTGGAGCCGAGGACGACCACGTAGCCGAGCCCGGCGAGCTGCCTGCAGACCTCGAGGCCGATGCCGCGGCTCGCGCCGGTGACCACGGCGACCGGCCGCTGGGAACGCGTTGGCATCGTCATTGGCCGAGCCCCGCGTGGTAACCCATAGCGTCTATCTTGCCACCGACGGCGGAAGCGCGGCGTGCCTCGAGGGCCCGGCGTCTGTCGCTTTGCTTAGGTATCGGCCTTGGTCTCCGCCTGCGCCTGGGCCCCGGTCGCGGCGGGGGAGCCGGTCGCGGGATCGGTCGCCGCCGCGGAGTCGGCGGAACCCGGGGGCGGCGCGGCGAGGGTCGCCAGCCGGTACCGCAGGCGGCAGAGCACCACGTTGCTGGTGCCGCGGCGAATCGCCCGCTCCAGGATGATGCCGCGCTGGTTGTGCAGAATCCACTCCCAGGCCTTGGACGGCTCGACCTCGGGGATCAGCACGACCAGGCGGTGGTACTTGTCGTCGGCCTCGACCGAGCGCAGGTAGTGGACGATCGGCTTGGCGAGCGACCGGTGGTCGGAGCGGAGCGTGAGCAGGGGCACGTTGGGGCACCACGCTTGCCACTGCGCGCGGAAGCTCACGTCGGGTACGTCGGCCGGGTCGTCGGCCTCGTCCGTGTACACCACCGTCACGGCGACCACGTCGTCGCCAAGCGACATCGCGACCGCGATGCCCTCGGCCGTCAGGCGCGACAGGCCGGACACCGGCACGACCACGAGGGACGGCTCCTTCGGCAGCAGCGGCGGCACCTTGCCGATCCCGAGCTCGGCGCCGATGCGGGCGTAGGTCCTCGCGAGGAACAGGAACAGCAGCACGAGCAGCGGGATCAGCAGCGCGACCAGCCACGCGCCCTCGGTGAACTTGCTGACCAGCTCGATCAGGGTGGCCGCGAACGTCAGCACCGCCCCGACGCCGTTGATCAGCGCCTTGCGGCGGAAGCCGGGGCCGCGCTGCCCGTACCAGTGGCGCACCATCCCGACCTGGGAGAGGGTGAACCCGACGAAGACGCCGACGGCGAAGACGGGCACCAGCGCCTGGGTATCGCCGCGCGACACGATGAGCAGCGCGGCGGCGGTGAGGGCGAGGAACCCCACGCCGTAGCGGAACACCCGGCGGTCCGCCCGCAGCCCGAACACGTGCGGCAGGAAGTTGTCCCTCGCGAGCAGCCCGAGGAGCACCGGCAGCCCGCCGAAGCTCGTGTTGGCGGCCAGCGAGAGCAGCACCAGCGTGATGAGCTGGATGACGTAGAAGAGGACGCCCTTACCGATCGCGCCGGAGGTGAGCTGGGCGAGGACCGTGGTGCCGGACTGCGGCAGCGCGCCCCACCGGCGGATCAGCTCGCCGAGCCCGAGCAGCATCAGGCCGAGGATGACGCCGAGCGCGACCTCCGTGTGCTGCGCCCGCCGCGCCCGCGGCAGCCGGAACTGCGGCACCGAGTTGGCGATCGCCTCGACGCCGGTCAGCGCCGAGCAGCCGGACGCGAAGGCCTTCAGGATCAGCAGGACGCCGACGGTGTCGGTCGCCTGCGGCAGCGTGTGCGACAGCGGGACCGCCGGGTGCGCGCGGACCAGCCCGACGATGATCACCAGGAAGATCGCGATGATGAAGGCGATCGTCGGCACCATGAACAGGCGGGCCGCCTCGGCGATCCCCCACATGTTGGCCGCGGTGATCACGGCGAGCACCGCCAGGCACAGCCAGACGCGGGCGCCGTACAGCGCGGGGAACGCGGCGGTCAGCGCCTCGACGCCCGCCGACACGCCGACCGCCGCGTTCAGCACGTAGTCGACGATCAGCGACGCGGCCGCGACCAGCGAGGGCACCCGCCCGAGGTGGCTCTTGGAGACCGCGTACGCGCCGCCGCCGTTCGGGAACGCCTCGATGACCTGGCGGTAGGAGAACACCAGGGCGGCCAGCAGCACGATGATCGCGCCGGTGATCGGCAGGCTGTAGCGCAGGGCCGAGGCGCCGGCCGTGACGAGCACGACGAGGATGGCCTCCGGCCCGTAGGCCACGCTGGACAATGCATCGAGGGAAAGCGCAGCGAGCCCCCCGAGCGCGGTCAGCCGCTCGCGCTCCCTGTCGGCGCTGGTCACGTTCCCGATTATCCCGAACGGCCGCGGGTGGCTCCCGGGCGGGCCACCGATTGTGACCGGTTTCCGGCGCCGCACCCACTGCCAGCGATTTCCCGTCCCTCAGGAGGTGTCCGGGGCCCCGCCACTGAGCAAAATGGTTACTGGGGGTAGCCATGAGTAATCAAGTGAAGACTGCGGGTAGTGGTTCACGCGGGCCAGCTGCCGATATCCACACTTCTGGTGATATCGGCAGGGGCGGGGGGCGGCCGACCATGAAGGACGTCGCCTCCAGGGCGGGGGTCGCGCTGAAGACCGTGTCCCGCGTGGTCAACCAGGAGCCGGGCGTGACGCCGGAGACGACCAGGCGCGTGCTCGGCGCGATCGAGGACCTGGGCTTCCGGCGGAACGAGTCCGCCCGGCTGCTGCGGACCGGGCACACCGCGACGCTCGGCTACATCGCCGACACGTGGGCCGACCCGGATCACGCGGCGGTCTACCGGGGTCTTGAGCGCGTCGTGCGGGACCGCGGGTACCTGCTCTACTCCGGCTCAATGGACAGCGATGCCGAGCGCGAGGAGCAGCTCGCGCTGGCCATGTGCGCGCGCCGGGTCGACGGGCTCATCATCAGCCCTACCCAAGGCCCGCACGACTACCTGGTCGCCGAGATCGAGGCGGGGGTCGCCGCGGTGTTCGTGCTGCGCCCGCCGCAACTCGTGGACGCGGACGCGGTGCTGCCCGACTACCGCGGCGGCGCCCGCGCCGCCATCGCGCACCTGGTCGCGCTCGGCCATAGGAAGATCGGGTTCCTCGGCGGCCCCGACGCGCACCGGTCGCGGGCGCTGCGCGCCGGGTACGTGGAAGCCATGGCGACGACCGGGCTCCCGGTCGACCCCGGGTGGCTGATGCCGGACGCCGCCGGGCTCGCGCACGCGGACGTGACCGCCGTGTTCTGCGCGGACCGGGAGCGAACGCGGGCCGCGGTGCGCGGTGCGCGCGGCGGGGACGTGACGGTCGTCGGCTTCGGCGACTTCGAGCTGGCGGACCTGCTCGCGCCGCCGGTCACCGTGGTGAGCTACGACCCGGAGCTGATCGGGCGCACGGCAGGCGAAGTGCTGCTCCGCCGAATGGCCGGGGAACAGGGGCCGCCCCGCCGGATCGAGGTCCCGGTGGAGCTGATCGCCCGGTGAGGCTAGGGGGGTGAGTTCAGGGGATGAGTACGTAACCGATGATCGCGGCCAGGATCGCGACGGCAACCACGATGCCGGCGAGCAGGCCGATCCTCGACCCGGGGGCCTTCATCTCCCACGCGGGCGGGAGGTCGTCGGTCCGGTCCTTGAACGCCTGGAAGCGTGCTGTCTCCGCGCCGAAGTCGCTGTCAGTTTCGGGCATGACCATGACCCTACCCCGTCACGCATTAGTATGCGGGGCAATCGAATCAGCCCGTTCCACCAGCCTCGATAGCACAATAACGCTGCGTGTACGCTGCACGAACGGTTCGGCGGCGATCCGCTCGACCACCTGCTCGAAGTGCCGGATGTCGGCGGCCCGGATGTGCACGAGCGCGTCCGCCTCGCCGGTAACCGTGCAGGCGTCGGTCACTTCCGGATGACGCCGGACGGCCGCCCCGATCTCTTCGGGCGTGGTCTTCCCGCCGCAGAACAACTCGACGTACGCCTCGGTCGTCCAGCCGAGCGCGGCCGGGTCGACGCGCGCGGAGAACCCGGTGATCGCGCCGGACGCGCGCAGCCGGTCCACCCGCCGCTTGACGGCCGGCGCGGACAGGCCGACCTCGTTCCCTATCACCGCGTAGCTAGCACGGGCGTCCTTGATCAGCGCGGTCACGATCCGCGCGTCAATCTCATCCAGGCTCATGGGTCATCCAGGCTCATCGCGACACCATCATGGCACCTGGGAGTATGAGGGCACGCCTGAACCTGAGCTGACTCCCGGCATGTACGGGCCGGACATCACCTTCGCGGGGGTACCGCGCACCACGCTCCACGCACTGGCGGACGGCGACTTCGACATCGCGATAGTCGGCGCGCCGTTTGACGGCGGCACCTCGAGGCGCTTTCCGGGATCGCGTGGCGGCGGCGGCGCGTGCGGGCGATCCGGCCCGGCCGGCCCGGCGGCCGGAGTCGCCGCTACTGGAGGGGCGTTGACCCCGTGAGCTGCACCAATTAGCCCGGTATAGGTCCCTGGGCGTAATAATCAATAGCGTCTATAGTCGGACCATGCTGGATGTCACGAGGCTCCGCGTCCTGGTGGCCGTCGCCCGGCACGGGTCGGTCACCGCGGCGGCCCACGCGCTGAACTACGCCCAGCCGTCGGTCAGCCACCATCTGGCGCGGCTGGAGGCGGAGACGGGCACCAAGCTCGTCCAGCGGGCCGGGCGCGGCATCCGGCTCACCGACGCGGGACGGCTGCTCGCCGAGCGCGCGGTCGAGGTGATCGGCCGCCTCGACGCGGCCGAGAACGAGCTCGCGGTCTTCGCGGGGCTGCGCGCCGGCCGGCTGCGGCTCGCCGCGTTCCCCTCGGCGCTCGGCACGATCGTGCCGGCGGCGGCGGCGATCCTGCACGAACGGCACCCCAGCGTCGACCTGCGGCTGACCGAGGCGGAGCCGCCGGAAGCGGTGCGGATGCTGCGCGCCGGGTACGTGGACGTCGCGCTTGTCTTCCGGCATGAGACGACCGACGGCGGGCGGCCCGGGTCCCGCGACCCGGCGCCGGCGCCGGGCAAGGCGGGCCAGGACGACGACCCGGTCCGGGTCACCGAGCAGGACGGCCTCCGCGAGCAGCTGCTGCTCTCCGAGGCGGTGCACCTGATCATGCCGGACACGACGGTCAGCGGGGGCGAGCCGCCGCTGGCGCCCGCGGTGACCGAACTATGGCCGGCCGACCTCGTCCGGCTAGCCGAGTACCGGTGGATCGCCGGCTGCGACCGCTGCCGGGAGCACCTGCTGCAGCAGTGCGCGTTCGCCGGGTTCACCCCGCGGATCTCGTTCACCACCGACGACTTCGTCGCCGCGCAGGCCCTGGTGACGGCGGGACTCGGGGTCACGCTGCTGCCCGGCCTCGCACTGCGCGCGGCCCGTAACCCGGGCGTGCGCACCGCCCGGCTGCGGGGCACCCGGCGGTGCGTGGTCGCGGTCCGCTACGGCGAGCCGCCCGACCCGCCGGCGACCGCGGTGCTGCTCGACGCGCTCCGGCTGGCCGCGGCCGGCGCGCCCTCCCGGACGGACGCGCCCTCGGCCGAGGCGGTCTCCGTCGGGTAGCCCGCCCGGGCTGCCACCCGGCGGCCGAGCCGCTGCATCGGCTTTTCCACAAGGTAGTAGGTCAGGGCGCTGAGCCCGATGATCACCGCGAGCAGCCCGGCGAAGAACAGCACCTGATCGGGCAGCGTGTGCGAGCGGTGCAGCACGGGGATCGAGCGGTAGGCGTTGAAGACGAGCGGGTGCAACAGGTACATCGAGTAGCTGACCACCCCGAGCCAGGCGCACCAGCGGGGAATGCGGACCCGCCGCACCGCCAGGCCGACCCCGAACGTCGCGCCGGCGAGCAGCACCGACGTCGCCCACTGGACCTGCCAGTGGAATCCGTAACGCGCCCCGTGCCAGTCCCCGGCGAACGTGAGCACGATGAACACGGCAACCACGAACAAGGCGATAGCCAGGCGCCGCGATCTTTGCGACGCCTTCCAACGGCACCACCATGCCTTAACCTCAGCCACAGCGCGAGGGGCGCGTGGTTTGTGCGCGTCCCCCCGTGGGGGGGCAACGGGGGGGCGAAGCCCCCGCCGTGCCGGAGGGTGCAGGGGGGTCGTCCCCCCGCGGGAAGCACTGCGGGGGCGAAGCCCTCCCATGCCGGAGGGTGCAGGGGGGTCGTCCCCCCGCAGGTAATGCTGCTCGGCCCGGTAGATCACGGTGCCGGTGAACATCAGCGCCAGGATCACGCAGCCGGACCACGGGTAAGGGTAGCTCTGGTTGAACGTGACGAGGACGAGGGCGACGACGGCCGCGAGTGACGCTCCCGCCCTGGCCGCCCAGGACCGGGACAGCACGGCAAGCGCGAGGCCGGCGAGGATCAGCGCGTCGGTGGCGCCGTTGAGCACCAGCTGGCTGGTCTGCCCGGGACCGTTCGACCAGTGGGCGAGCGCCGACATCGGAAGGATGCCGCCGAGCGCGGCCGCGCCGACCGCGAACGCCGTCGCGTACCAGCCGCTGCGCCGGTGCACGCCCCAGCTGAACAGCCCGGCGAGCAGCAGGTAGAAGACCATCTCGTAGGACAGCGTCCAGGTCACGACCGGCACGTTGAGGCCCGCGACGAGGTTCTGCAGCATGAACATCCAGCCGAGGGCCGCGGCCGCCGGGTCGTGCCCGGCGTTCCCGATGTTGCCGTGCCCCGTCTTGTACGCCACGGCGGAGAGCATGAGCGCCACCAGGAACATCGGGTAGAGCCGGAACGCGCGGCTGATCCAGAATCCGCGCACGGACCCCTTGCGCTCCAGGAAAGCCGGCACGATATAGCCGCTGACCAGGAAAAACACGAAGACGCCGTACTGGCCGAGGTTGAGCCACTGGTACAGGAAGGACCGGACGGGAAGCAGCAGCAGCGTGGACCCGTGGTCGAAGACCACGCACAGCGCGGCGAATCCACGCAAGGCGTCAAGCCAAGCCAGCCGTCTTTCGTGATTGGTCGCAGCGGTCTCGGACATTGGCTTGACGTTACCGCAGTGCTTGCCCCGCTCGCCCCCGCGCGCCCGAAGCCCCTGTTTTCTCCCTCGTCGCTTAGTCGCTCGTACTCCGTTTCCCCGCTCGCCTCCGCGCGTCCTGAGGGCGGCCTGTGCTCCCTCGTCGCTCAGTCGCTCGTACTCCGTTTCCCCGCTCGCCTCCGCGCGCCCTGAGGGCGGCCTGTGCTCCCTCGTCGCTCAGTCGCTCGTTCCTCGCTCCCTGTCTCCTCAGTCCGCGCAGGCCGCCGGCGCGCTTCGGCTCGCGGGGAGGCTCCTTCGTCGCTCCCTGTCTCCTCAGTCCGGGGGCAGGGGCGCGCGCTTCGGCTCGCGCTCAGGTTTCCCGCACTCGCGCTCTCGCGCCGCGCCGCAGCCCGCGGGCCGCATGGCTATGCCGGTACCTACGGCGACGGGTAGTTTACTTTCATGCCGACAGAGCCCCTTACTGACGGTGCCCCGCGAACCAGCCCCCCTCGCTGGCTCACCGACGATGAACAGCGCGCGTGGCGCGCCTACATACGCCTGGCACAGCTGCTCATGCGCCAGCTCGACCGGGACCTGCATCCCTTCGGGCTGTCCATGCACGACTACGAGATCCTGGTCGAACTCTCCGAGGCACCGCGCAGCCGGATGCGGATGACCGAGCTCGCCGACCGGACCGCGCAGTCCCGCAGCAGGCTCTCGCACCAGATCAACCGGATGGAGACCAGGGGCCTGGTCACCCGGGAGGGCTGCGAGGGCGACAAGCGCGGCACGTTCGCGGTGCTCACGCCGCACGGCCTGGACACGATCGCGAAGGTGGCCCCGTCCCACGTGGCCAGCGTCCGCGAGCACTTCATCGACCAGCTCAAGCCCGCCGAGCTCACCGCCCTCACCGAGGCCTACGGACCGGTCCTGGACCAGCTCCGGCTCATCCGCGACCGGGACTGAGACTCTCCGGACACGCCGGGCGGAGCCCGGCAGCCCGGGGGTACGGGGGGTCGTCCCCCCGGGAGACACAGTCCAGCTCCCGCTCATCCGCGACCGCGACCGCGACTCTCCGGACACGCCGGGCGGAGCCCGGCAGCCCGGGGGTACGGGGGGTCGTCCCCCCGGGAGACACAGTCCAGCTCCCGCTCATCCGCGACCGCGACCGCGACTCTCCGGACACGCCGGGCGGAGCCCGGCAGCCGGGGGGTACGGGGGGGTCGTCCCCCCGGGAGACACAGTGCCCGTTAGAACAAGACGGACATGAACTCGCCGACCTCGGTGAACCCAGCGCGCCGGTAGGTCGCGCGGCCGGGGGTGTTGAAGTCGTTGACGTAGAGCGACACCAGCGGCGAGATCGACTGGCGGGCCAGGGCGACCACGGCGGCCATGCCGGGCGCGGCGAGGCCGCGGCCCCGGTACTCCGGCCGGACCCAGACGCCCTGCACCTGGCAGGCCTGCGGGGTGGCCGCGCCGACCTCGGCCTTGAAGATGACCTGGCCGTCCTCGATCCGGGCGAACGCCCGGCCCGAGCGGACGAGCTCGCCGACCCGCGCCCGGTACGAGGCGCCGCCGTCGCCGGCCAGCGGTGAGACGCCGACCTCTTCGGTGAACATGGCGATGGAGGCGGGCAGCAGGATGTCGAGTTCATCGAGCCGGACGCGCCTGACCTGGGGGTCGGGCGGGACCGGCGACGGGCCGTCAATCGCCATCAGCGGTTGCGCGGCGCGCACGTCGCGGGCCGGCCCCCAGTACGGGCGGAGCAGTCCCCACAGCTCGGTGACCGCGGCGGACGTCCCGACGATGGACGAGCAGCGCCGTCCCTGGCGCAGCGCGCGGTCGGCGAAGGCGGTGATGGCGGGCGAGGTGGCCTGCACGGGGACCAGGTTGGCGCCGCCGTAGCACAGCGACACGAGGCGGCCGCCCTGCTCGAAGCCCCACATCTGGGCGCCGAGCCGGGCCGGATCGAGCCCGAAGGCCCTGATCCGCGACTCAACGAACACGTTCGCCACCGGGTCGGCGGCGCAAACCGCCAGGGCCGCCGACCGGTCGCGGTCGTCCAGCAGCCGCGCCTGGTCCGAGCGCTGCCTAACGCGCAACATATTGCCAGCCTAACCGCCCGCATCCACTGCTGCCGAGTGGAGGGGAATTACTGCGCGGTCGGGTCGGCGGTGGGGGCACAGGTCGCGTTGACCAGGCCGGGCTTCTCCGGGACGGCGCCGCTGGCCAGGTAGCTGTTGAGGTAGTTCTGCACGCAGGTGTCCGGCGGTGACTCGAGCGACTGGCCGTGGTTGCCGCCGCCCTCCACCACCACCATGCGGGCGGTCGGGAGCAGCTTGTGCGCGTCTTGCGCGCCCGCGTACGGGGTCGCGGCGTCCAGCGTGCCCTGCAGCATCAGCACGGGCGGCAACTGCGCGCCGTTGACCTGGAACGGCTTGGCCGGCCCGGTCACCGGCCAGAACGCGCACGCCGCGTTGAACCAGACGTTGTCCCAGGTCTCGAACGGCGCCCTCTGGTAAGCGCGCACGTTGTCCGACTGCCACTTCGCCCAGTTCCTCGGCCAGTTCACGTCGGCGCACTCCACCGCGTTGTAGACCGCGAACGTGTTCTCGCTCTGCGCGCCCCACTGCTGGTACTGGGAGATGAGGCCGTCGCCGCTGCCCTGGTTGAGGTACTGGGAGAGCGCCTGCGCGAACGACGGCCAGACCGCGTTCAGGTACCCGCCGAGGAGGATGGTGTCGTCAAGCTCGTCCGGGCCGATCATGGGGCCGTCCGGCCCCATGATCGGCGTCTGCTTCAGCTTCCCGCGGATCTTGTAATAGGACGCCTGCACTTGCGCCGTCGTGCTGCCCAGGTGGTACAGCGCGTCGTACTTCGCGGTCCAGGCGAAGAACGCGTTGATCCGGCCCTGGAAGGCGTAGTCCTGGCTGATGTTGTCCGCGTACCAGGCGCCGGTGGGGTCCACAGTGGAGTCGAGCACCATCCGCCGGACGTGGCCCGGGAAGAGCGTGCCGAAGACCTGGCCCAGGTAGGTCCCGTAGGAGAAGCCGTAGTACGTCACCTGCCGGACGCCGAAGGCCTGGCGGATCTGGTCCATGTCCCTGGCCGTGTTCACCGTGGTCTCGTACGGCAGGAACCAGCCGAACCGCTGCTCACAGGCGGCCGCGTACGACTTGGCGCGGTTGATGAGCACCTGCTCGGCGGCCGCGTTCGCCGGGATGTAGTCCGGCCGCACGCCCTTGAAGAAGTTCGGGTCGCAGCTCAGCGACGGGCTCGAGCCGCCCACGCCGCGCGGGTCGAACCCGACGATGTCGTACGTCGCCGCCACCTGCGGGCTGATCCCCCCGGCGACGTCGGCCGCCATCGACCGGCCGGGCTCGCCCGGGCCGCCGGGGTTGACGAGCATGACGCCCTGCCGCTCGGCGGCCGGCGCGGTCGCCGGGATCATTGACAGCGCTATCGTTATCTTCCGGCCGCCCGGGTCCGCGTAGTTCAGCGGCACCTGGAGCGAGGCGCACTCGAGGCCGGCGAGCTGGCCCCCGCAGGCCTTCCAGGGCAGCGTGGACGCCCGGGGCACGATCGCGGCGGAGCCCGCGGGGACCGCGCTTCCCCCGGTCGCGGACGCGCCGGCGGACGCGGTGGCCGGGCCCGACGCCGTCGCCGCGCCACCGCTGCTCGCCGTCGCGGGCGCCGGGCCGCGCGATGTGCAGGCGACCAGGCCGACCGCGACCAGCAGGGTCGCGAGCGGGACGCCAGCGGACTTCGCCGAACGGGAAACCGACATGGGCTCCATCTTGCCCCATGGCGCTAACTGTCGAGCCCCATCTGCCCGTGGCCACCTGTGTCACCGTCGGTCGCCGTCCGGGAACCCAAACCCAACAAAATCCCTCGCGTGATGGATTTGGCGGCGGCCCGACGGCGGCGAACACAAGCCACCATCTCGCCACGCGCTGACGCTAATTCGATACCCATCGCTACATCCCGCCCCTTTACGTAACGAGATTCGGCACAAGGCACACATGGCCGAATTTTTTCTCGCGTCAAGAGCAAATATCCGACACCGTTGGTCGTAACCCAACAAGCGCCTCAAGCGTCATACTTTTAAGTGTTCGGACACTATTGAGGGGGTAGTGAATGCTGGCTAGACATCGCCAGTCGCTGATTCTGCAGTCCGTCAGAAACGACGGCAGCGCACGGGTCAGCGATCTCACGCAGCAGCTCGGCGTCTCTGACATGACCATCAGGCGCGATCTCGAGGTGCTGGCCAAGGACGGACTGGTGGAGAAAGTCCATGGCGGCGCGGTTCTGCCGGGTTCTCATGCAGGTCATGAGCCTGGCTTCGAGGACAAGCTCGTCCTCGAGCGCCCGGAGAAGAACACGATCGCACGAGCGGCGGCGGCCCTGGTCAGGCCAAATACCGCCGTGGCAATCGCCTCTGGAACCACCACGTTCGCGCTGGCCCAGTGCCTGCTCGACGTCCCGGGGCTCACCATCGTCACCAACTCGCTCCGAGTGGCGGGGCTGTTCGGCCCGCCGCGCGGTCCCGAGGCTGGTGCCGTGGTACTAACCGGCGGCATGCGTACGCCGTCGGACGCGCTCGTCGGGCCGGTGGCAGACCTGACGATCGGATCGCTCCACTTCGACACGCTGTTCCTCGGCTGCACCGGGCTCGACCCCGAGGTGGGCCTGTCTACGCCGAACATCGCCGAAGCGGAGACCAACCGGGCACTAATCAACCGGGCGCGCCGGGTGGTAGTGCTGGCAGACCACTCAAAGTGGGGGGTGGTTAGCCTCGCGTCGTTCGCGCCCGTTGAGAAGATCAACGTGCTCGTGACCGACGCGCTCCTCCCGGCCGACGCGCATGCCGCGCTTGCCGGGAGGGTTGGCGAGATCGTTATCTAGGTGGGGATCTAGCTAACCGTCACGATCGGCTGGCCGGGCGCCTCCTGCGCGCCGTCTTCGAGGGCCTGCTCGGCCAGCCGCATCGCCTCATCGATCAGCGTCTCCACGATCTTCGACTCGGGCACGGTGGCGACCACCTTGCCCTTGACGAAGATCTGGCCCTTGCCGTTACCCGAGGCCACGCCGAGGTCCGCCTCGCGCGCCTCGCCCGGGCCGTTCACCACGCAGCCCATCACCGCGACCCGCAGCGGAACCTCGAGGCCGGTGAGGCCCGCGGTCACCTCTTCGGCCAGCTTGTAGACGTCCACCTGGGCGCGACCGCAGGACGGGCAGGAGACGATCTCCAGGCCGCGCTGCCGCATGCCCATCGACTCGAGGATGCCGATCCCGACCTTGACCTCCTCGACCGGCGGCGCGGACAGCGACACCCGGATCGTGTCGCCGATGCCCTGCGCGAGCAGCGCGCCGAACGCGGTCGCGGACTTGATCGTGCCCTGGAACGCCGGGCCCGCCTCGGTCACGCCGAGGTGCAGCGGGTAGTCGCACTGGGCGGCCAGCAGCCGGTACGCCTGGATCATCACGACCGGGTCGTGGTGCTTGACCGAGATCTTGATGTCGCGGAAGCCGTGCTCCTCGAACAGCGAGCACTCCCAGAGCGCCGACTCGACGAGCGCCTCCGGCGTGGCCTTGCCGTACTTAGCGAGCAGCCGCTTGTCCAGCGAGCCCGCGTTCACCCCGATCCTGATCGGGGTCCCGGTCGCGGACGCGGCCTTCGCGATCTCCTTGACCTTGTCGTCGAACTGCTTGATGTTGCCCGGGTTCACCCGGACGGCCGCGCAGCCGGCGTCGATCGCGGCGAACACGTACTTCGGCTGGAAGTGAATGTCGGCGATGACCGGGATCTGCGACTTCTTCGCGATCACGGGCAGCGCGTCCGCGTCGTCCTGCGACGGCACCGCGACCCGGACGATCTGGCATCCGGAGGCGGTCAGCTCGGCGATCTGCTGCAGCGTGGCGTTCACGTCCGCGGTGAGCGTGGTGCACATCGACTGCACGCTCACCGGCGCGCCCCCGCCGACCGGCACGTTACCCACCATCAGCTGGCGCGACTGCCTGCGCGGGGCAAGCGGCGCCGGAGGAGTAGCTGGCATGCCTAGGTCAACGCTCATTACCATCCATCCCGTCGGGTGATCGGCACACTTCCGGAGGTCCACGGGTTCGTCCCCGCCGGAGACCACAGCCTATTCTCGCCCAGCCTCCGGGCTCATTGCCCGCCCACCCTGACCCTCGCGTCAGGCTAACCCTAAATCGTCACGCATTGATTACCCGATGTTCACCGGGTTAATGATGTCGGCGGCGATGAGCAGCGTCCCGAAGACGACGAGCACGAGGAAGATGCCGAAGCTCAGCGGGATCAGCTTGCGGTAGTCGACCAGGCCCGGGTCCGGCCGGCCGCGCAGCCGGTAGATCCAGTACTTGATCCGCTCCCAGATCACGACCGCGACGTGCCCGCCGTCCATCGGCAGCAGCGGCAGCAGGTTGAGCACGCCGACGAAGATGTTCAGCGAGGCGATCAGCAGCAGGACGAATTCGACCTTGGCCTGCCAGCCTTGGTTCGAGGCGACCTCCTGGCCGGTGTCCCGGGCGGCGCCGACCACGCTCGATACGTTGCCCGCGGCGGTGCAGGCCCGGTCCTGGTTGAACAGCGACGGCACGGCGGCGGGCAGGGCCCCGAGGGCGTGCACCGAGCCGGTGAACACCTGCGAGAAGCCGGAGCCGACGTCCTTGATCGCGTTGATCGGGTTCTGCCCCTGGTAGACGGTGGTCGCGACTTGCCCGATGCCGAAGAAGCTGCCGTGCCCCTTCACCTCGGCGAGTTCCGTGTGCAGGGTCAGCGAACGCCCGCCGCGGAGCACCGTGAGCGTGACCGGCGTGCCCGGCTTGACCTTCAGGATCGCGTTCTGAAGCTGCGTCCAGTTCGACACCGCGACCCCGCCGAACGACGTCACCTGGTCGCCGGCCTGCAGGCCGGCCTTGGCCGCGGGCGCCTCCGCGGTCGTGGGAGTGGCCCCGCTCAAGAGTGCCTGCTCGCTCGCGGGGACGCAGGCCGACACCGTGCCGATCTGCGTGCTGTTGCTGTACTTGACCTCCTGGACCCCGATCGTCAGCGCGACCGCGAAGATCAGCACGGCGGCGAGCACGAAGTGCATGAACGACCCGGCCGCGAGCACGATCAGCCGCTGCCAGCCGGGCGCGCGGCGGAACGACCGCGGCTCGTCCTCCGGGTCCACCTCGTCGATCGAGGTCATGCCGACGATCTTGACGAAGCCGCCGAACGGGAGCGCCTTGATGCCGTACTCGGTCTCACCGCGCCAGGTTGACCACAACGTCGGGCCGAACCCGATGAAGTAGCGCGTGCACTTCATGCCGAACGCCTTGGCCGTCACGAAGTGCCCGGTCTCGTGCAGCATCACCGACACGAGCAGGGCGACAAGAAAGATCAGCCAGCCAAGTAGGTCCAACAACTGCGCATACCCTTCCTTGCCGCCAGGGGCCTGCTAAGCACGCGAGCCGGTCAGTTCCCGCGCTCGCGCTCGCGCCCAGGCATCCACGTCGAGGACGTCCTCAAGCGTGGTCGCCCCCGTACGCGACGTGTCGTGTTCCGAGACTACGCGAGCTACCGTGTCAACAATGCGCGGGAAGGAGATACTTCCCGCCAAGAAGTCGGCCACGCATGCCTCGTTGGCGCCGTTGTAGACGGCGGGCGTGGTTCCCCCCCGCCTGGCGGCCTCCCTGGCCAGCGCCACGGCCGGGAACGCGGCGTCGTCCAGGGGCTCGAACGTCCACGTCGCGGCCGTCGTCCAGTCGAGGCCGGGGGCCGCGTCCGCCACCCGGTCCGGCCAGGCCAGGCCGAGCGCGATCGGGATCCGCATGTCCGGCGGGCTCGCCTGGATGATCGTCGCGCCGTCGGCGAACTCCACCATCGAGTGCACGATCGACTGCGGATGCACCACCACGTCGATCTTGTCGAGCCCGAAGCCGAACAGCAGGTACGCCTCGATCACCTCCAGGCCCTTGTTCACCAGCGTGGCCGAGTTGGTGGTGACCAGCGGCCCCATCTTCCACGTCGGGTGCGCGAGCGCCTGCTCCGGGGTGACGGACTCGAGCCGCTCCCGCGGCCAGCCGCGGAACGGGCCGCCGCTGGCGGTCAGCACCAGCCGCTTGACCTCCGAGTTCGCCCCGGCGCGGAGGCACTGGGCGATCGTCGAGTGCTCCGAGTCCACCGGCACGATCTGCCCCGGCTTGGCGCGGCTCGTCACCAGCGGGCCGCCGATGATCAGCGACTCCTTGTTGGCGAGGGCCAGCGTCCGGCCCGCGTCGAGCGCGGCCAGGGTGGCCCGCAGGCCGGCCGCGCCGGTCACCCCGTTCAGCACGACGTCGGATTCCAGGCCCGCGAGGTGGCACACCGCGTCCACGCCGGCCAGGAGCTCGGGTTCAGGGCGGGCGGAGGACGTGGAGCCTGCGGTCGTTCGGGATGATTCCGCGCTTATCGCCGCGGCCACGGACGGGGCGGCGGCCTCGTCGGCGACCGCGACCACCGGCACGCCGAACTCGACCGCCTGGCGGGCGAGCAGTTCCGGCTGGCCGCCGCCCGCGGCGAGCGCGGTCACCCGGAAACGGTCAGGGTTGCGGCGCACGATGTCGAGCGCCTGGGTACCGATCGACCCGGTCGAGCCGAGGATCACCACGTCGCGAGGGGCTGGTGTCGCAGTCACCCGGCCATTGTTCCATGAGTTACGCGACCGCCCGGGCGGTCCCGGCTGGCTGCCGGGACCGCCCGGGCGGGGGACGGAGCTCGCCTGGCTAAGCGGTCACGGACAGTGCCCTGGCCGCGAAGATGAGGAGCTGCGCCTCGACGATCTGCGGGGCCGCGCCGGAGATGGGGGTGCCCCGGTTCTCGGCGTTGTACAGCTCGTTCTTGATCTGGCCGGCGAGCGCGTCGCGCGCCTTGTCGAGGCTGGTGAGCGCCGCGTTGACGGTGACGAACGCGCGGTCGGACGGCGTGTTGGACTCGATCGCCTTGGTCGAGGCGGCCAGCGTGTACGCGCCGAACTCGCCCACGCTGGAGTTGAGCTGCTTGTACACCTCGCCAAGCTGGGTCGCCTGCGAGCCGCTCAGCGCCCGGTTCGGGTTGGCCAGGATCTGGGTGATGACGCGGCCGTCCTGCACGTAGTCGGTGTGCAGGCCGACCAGGTACATCTCGGTCGGCTGGATGTCGGTCTCATCGGTCCAGGGGCCTTGCAGGCTGGTGTCGATGACCTCGGTCTGCCCGCTGTTGGCGCCCGCGGAGCTCGGGCCGTCGGCGGGTCCGGAGCCGTCGAGGCCGAGGTGCTTGACGCCGGGGCCGGCGAAGCCGACGTAGTTGGTGTCGATCTCAGCCGCGTAGTCGCCGTGGTCCCACGCGAAGCCGGGGTCGACCGTCACGCAGTCCGCCGGGTAGTCGCTCGCCGTCGTGCCCGTCGTGGTCGCGTCGCAGGTC
This sequence comes from uncultured Actinomycetota bacterium, assembly GCA_963767685.1. GTDB lineage: Bacteria > Actinomycetota > Actinomycetes > Streptosporangiales > Streptosporangiaceae > Trebonia. The sequence goes on along the minus strand of CAVYEZ010000018.1, from coordinate 626,324 downwards.
GCGTTGCCCTGTTCCAGGTAGTAGTCGGGCTTGGCGAACTCGGCGAGCGTCGGGGTGCGCGCCGGGTCGGCGTTGACCATGTGCAGGATCGCCTCTTCGGTCGGGTCGGCGAGGTAGTTCGCGATCTGCTGCGGGCCGCCCGCGTACGGGTTATCCGCGGTCAGCGTGGCGACGTCCCGGTCGAAGGTTCTGACCTGAGGCGAGTACTCGGACGGGTCGCCGTTGACGTAGTACTCCGGCGCCGTGTCGTCCTCCATGCCGAACTTGGTGGTGTCGCCCTTCTCCACGTTGAGCAGGCCGGTGACGTTGCCCTCGAGCTCTCCGAAGGTGCCCGTCGGGTAGGTGCACGGGGTGGTCACGCCGTCGCAGTTCGCCGGGGTGGGCGTCACCGAGCGGCCGACGTTGGCGCCCGCCTCGTGGTCGCCCTCGTCCGAGGACAGGACGAACTCGGTGTTCTGCGGGGTGATGCCCTCGGCGGCCAGCCGCTTGAAGAACGTGCCGAACGCCGTGTTGTAGTACGCCGCCTGGGCGAGGTAGCAGGCGCTGCCGCTGCCGAGCGCCGCGCCCGCGTGGTAGCAGGGCTCGCCCGGGCTGGACAGGCCCTGGATGGACTCGTCGCCGTGCAGGTCCGAGATGTACATGTTGACCACCTGGACGCCGGAACCGAGCATGTCGGCCGCGTACGCCAGCGACTGGGACGCGTTGATGTTGCTGTAGCCGGGGAAGCCCGGGTAGTTCGCCAGGAACGCGCCGTCGATCTCGTTGCCGTTGAGGTCCACCAGGTTGCCCTTGGCGTTGGTCACCTGGTAGCCGTCATCGGACACGTTGTCCGCGCCCGCGCCGAGCTGCGGCGCGATGTACTTGCTGCCGAACAGGGCCTGGTAGCCGGAGTAGCCGCCGGGCTCGTCGGGCAGCGCGTCGGTGACCGCGCTCGGCGACGCCGTCGTCTGGCCGTACTTGACGGCGGTCGCGTCGGAGCAGAACGCGCTGCCCTTGGCGCAGTGCACGCCGAGGCCGACGTAGTCGGCGGTCTCCGGGTCCTTGAAGGAGTCCGTGTCGTTGATGAGCTGCTGGTCCTCGGGCGAGCCGGCGCCGAAGACCTTCGGGATGTCCACGGCGGTGTTCTCGAGCTCGGCGTTCGCCGTGGCGATCTCACCGACGTTGCAGCCCGCCCGGGTGTACGGCACCCACGGCGCGGGGGTGGTCGTGGTGGGGCTCACCGGCGTCTTGGCGGTGGCCGGGGGCACCGGGGAGTAGACCATGTTCGGGTTCGTGTCGGTCGCCGTCTTTGAGGTGTCGTAAACCGGGTCGGTCCAGTAGGCGAACGAGCCGGCGCCGTCGGTGGTGCCGAAGCTCCCGTTCGTGCCGTTGGTTTGGTACACCTGGTAGTCGTTCGAGACCGGCATGCCCTGACGGTCGCCGTACAGGCCGGTGTACGTGGTGAGGATGTCGTCGGCCGTGTGCGCGATCAGCGGCGTGTGGCTGTTCGACAGGAACGTGCCGTTGTTTTCGAAGAAGTCGAGCAGGTTGGGCATCTGCTCCAGGTCGGACGGGACGTTCGGGTTGTCGCGGAAGAAGTGGACGTTATCAAAGGTGACCTGCACGACGTGCTTAACGCCATTTCCGAGCTGGCACGAGGTGCTATTGTCGACATTTGCCGTCTTATTGACATTGGTCGATGACACCGCCTGCGCCGGCGACGTGGCCGCGGCCGCGGGGACAAGCCCTGCGACCAGCGTCGCGGTGCCGACTATAGCCGTGAACCGAGTCCGTGACCTTGCCTTGCTCCCTGCGTTCATGTTGTCTCCTCCCGGGGCAACAATGAACGCGCGAATTGCCGGGATGCAAGTCATCTAGGCGTCTTGCCGGAAAACAGTTCCTCTGAATTTCGGCGGGTCGCGTGGCTGGATTGCCACATGGTGCGGATACCATTCCCGGTACCTATGAGGATAACGTTCAGTAATCGGGTCGTCACGGCTGTCGCGGCGGTCGCGGTCGCCGTCGGCCTGCAGGCGCTGGCCTGCACGGCGGGAACGGGCGCGGCGGGGCGGCCGGGCGCGGGCGGCACCGCGGGGGCTGGCGCTGTCCGGCCGGACACCGCCGGCGTCGAGGCCCAGGCCGCGGCCGTCCGGTACTGGACGCCGTCCAGGATGGCCGCCGCGGCTGACGCCGGCGGCCGCCCGCGACGGCTGGCCAGGGAGTCATCGCCGGCGCCGCAGGCGTCGACGGCACCGTGGCCGACCGGGGACACCGCGGGCCAGGGGCTCAGCTGGACCCACGGGGGCGCGGTGGCGGCCGCCGTCGGTAAGGTCTTCTTCACCCTCGCCGGCGAAGACTACGCGTGCTCGGGAACGCTGGTCGGCGGCAAGCAACCGGACGTGGTGCTGACCGCCGCGCACTGCGTCAGCGGCGGCCGGGGCCCGGGCGGGGCCGCGCAGTGGGCGACCAACTGGGTGTTCGTGCCCGGCTTCGCGGACGGGGTGCCGCCGTACGGCGAGTACACGGCACGCCGGTTCTTCGTCTCGCCGGACTGGACCGGTCCCGCGGGCGGCCGCGAGCAGTACGACGCCGCCTTCGTCCAGGTCGCCGCCGCGACCCTGCACGGGGCGTCGGGCCCGTGGGTGTCCGGCACCGCGCAGCCGCCGCCCGGCCTGCCCGTCGAGTTCGCCGCCGGCCAGGACGCGGCCCCGCCGGGCCGGTCTTACGTGTTCGGGTACCCCGCGCAGGCCCCGTACAGCGGCCTGGACCTGAGCTACTGCGCCGGGCCCGCCGTCGCGTCCGGCGGCAGCGCCCGGACACCGTGCGGCATGACCGCGGGGGACAGCGGCGGTCCCTGGCTCGCCGGGTTCAGCCCGCGCGCGGGCAGCGGCGCGGTGTTCGCGGTCAGCACCTACAAGGTCTCGAGCAACCCGCGGGTGCTCTACGGCGCCGTGCTCGGCCCGCAGGCGCGCGCGCTCTACGCGCGGGCGGTCAGCCGAGCTCGCTGATCTGGCGGGCCAGCGCGAAGTCCTGCTCGGTCAGCCCGCCCGCCGAGTGCGAGACCAGGCTCAGCGTCACCGCGTTCCACGCGATGAGGATGTCCGGGTGATGATTGGCCCGCTCGGCGAGGAAGCCGACTGCGTTGACGAACAGCAGCGCGTCACGGAAGTCCTTGCGGGTGACCGTGCGGGTGAGCTGCCCGTCGCTGACCAGCCATCCGGGGGTTTCCGCGAGTTCGGTGGCTACCTGCTCAGGGGTAAGAGTCGCCATGCCATCGTCCATACCCCGTGCCGCTAGGATCAGGCTGGTGACCTCGACTGTGCGGGATACCCCGCTGCGTGCGGTGCATGAGCGGCTCGGTGCGACGATGACCGAGTTCGCCGGCTGGCTCATGCCGCTGCGCTACGGCAGCGAAACTGCCGAGCACAATGCCGTCAGGACAAACGCCGCCCTCTTCGACCTGAGCCACATGGGCGAGATCGCGGTGACCGGGCCCGGCGCGGGCGCGGCGCTCGACTACGCGGTCTGCGGCTGGCCCTCGCGGCTTTCCGTCGGACGGGCCCGGTACACGATGCTCTGCGCGCCGGACGGCGGCGTCCTCGACGACCTGATCATCTACCGGCAGGCGGATGAGCGCTTCCTCGTCGTCGCCAACGCCGCGAACACGTCCGTGGTGCTCGGCGAGCTGCGGGCGCGGTGCTCCGGCGACGCCGTCGTCACCGACGAGTCCGAGGTCACGGGGCTGGTCTCCATTCAGGGCCCGAACGGATGCGGCTTCCTCGCCCCCCTCACCGATCTCCCGGTGGCCTCGATGCCCTACTACGCCGGCGCCTACGGGACGGTCGCGGGACGGGCGGCGTGGGTCGCGCGGACCGGGTACACCGGGGAGGACGGCTTCGAGATCTTCTGCGCCCCGGCCGACTGCGAGCCGATCTGGGACGCGCTCACGGGCTCCGTCGAGGGCGGCCTCCCGGCGGCCGGGCTCGCGGCCCGCGATACGCTCCGGCTTGAGGCCGGCATGCCGCTGTACGGCAACGAGCTCGGCCCCGACGTCACCCCCTACGAGGCGGGGCTTGGGCGCGTGGTGCGGCTGGACAAGCCGGGCGACTTCGTCGGCCGGGAGGCCCTGGCCGCCCGCGCCGCCGAGGGCCCGCGAAGCACGCTCATCGGGCTGCTCGGCGGGTCGCGGCGGGTGCCGCGGCACGGGTACGCGGTGCTGTCCGCCGCCGGCGACCGGGTCGGCGTGGTGACCAGCGGCGCCCCGTCACCGACGCTCGGCCGGCCGATCGCCATGGCGTACGTCGAGGGTGACGCGGGCGGACCGTTCGGGATCGATGTCCGGGGCAATACAGAGCCAGCCGAGGTGACCGGATTGCCGTTTTACGACAGGAGAAAGTGACAGTGAGCGAGCTTGCGAGCGAACCGGTAAGTACAGTGTGTCCGCGAATGCGGACTCCGAGCGCCAGCGAGGTGTCCTCATGAGCGTTCCCGCGGAACTGCGGTACACGCAAGAGCACGAGTGGGTGGCGATCGACGGCGGCACCGCCACGATCGGGATCACCGACTACGCGACGCAGGCCCTCGGCGATGTCGTGTACGTGTCGCTGCCCGAGGTCGGGGCGGCGGTCACGGCCGGCGAGCCGTGCGGAGAGGTTGAGTCGACCAAGTCGGTGAGCGACCTTTACTCCCCGGTGGACGGTGAGGTCGTCGAGGTCAACGAGGAACTCGACGACGACCCCGGCCTGATCAACGCCGAGCCGTACGGCCTCGGCTGGATGTTCCGCGTCCGGGTGGGTGACGGGCAGACCGCGGCGGCGGGGCTGCTCTCTCCCACCGAGTACGACGCGCTAACCAAGAGCGCGGGATGACAGTTGTCCCCCGGGGGGACGACCCCCCGGACGAACACTCTAATTTTGCCCCTGCTGCTAGGTAATTTCCCTAGTAGAACGCAAAATTAGAGTATTCGTACCCCCGGCTGTCCGCGCGGGCGGGCCTGATCGCAAAAACCGCGACCGTATCAGGCCCGCCCGCGCGAACCAGAGCTCCGTGGACTCTGAGGTGGTCAAGGACCGCGCGGTCTCTTACTTGCGGAGCTTGCGCCAGATCAGGTAGCAGGTCACGCTGACGGCGGCCAGGGCGACCGCGCCGCCGACGAGCGGGTCAACCTGGCTGAGCCGCTCCCTGGCGCGGTCCGCCGTGCGCCGCGCGACATTCCCTGGCGACACCCGGTCGGCGATCTCGTCGATGGTGCGGGCGAGGTCGGCGCGGGTGCGCTCGATCTCGCCGACCAGCGCGCTCGGCGGGAGGTCGGGCTGCCCGGCGGCCCTGGTCTCGATGTCGGTCTCAGCCATAGGGTCACTGTACTAGCACGGCGGTCGATCCCCTCGCATCCCCTCGGGCCGCGCGGTCCGTGGCCGAAACAGTCGCCGCAACTACCGTGACTCAAGTTTCTGTAGTTATCTATAGTTACATTCTTCTATTCAGGCCAGCCGACCGCCGATGCATTACATTGACATTTGTCAATATTGGACGAGGTCACAACACGTGCAATTAGCGGCAAACTTGCCGCACTGCCGCTAGCAGGTTGATTACTGTCATTGACAGCAATGAGGGGAGAACCTGTGCGGCTCATTAGCAAACTTAAATACGGACTGGTGGCGGCCATTCCCGTGGTCGCCCTCGCTGCCTGTTCGAGCGGCGGCAGCAGCGGCGTTGAGACCGGGCCGGCACCGGAACAGTCGAGCATCGTGCTCGACGCGGTGCCGACGGCGGACGCGGCCGGCATCTACATCGCCCGGGACGAGGGCTACTTCGCCCAGCAAGGGCTGACCGTCAAGATCGTCCCGATCAACGGCGGCGAGTACGGGATGGGCGACCTGCAGACCGGCAAGGCGCAGCTCGTCGAAGGAAACTACGTCTCGTTCATCCTCGCTCAGGCTGCGGGCGAATACGCGGCACCCAACCCGAAGGACCCCGCCGAGACCCTTCCCGCTAAGCCCATCAACATGCGCATCATCGCCGACTCATCGCAGATGCAGACGGGCAACCAGGCGCTGTACGTGCTCCCGAACTCCCCGTACAAGACGTTGACGGAACTGGCGGAGGATCACGCCTCCATCGCCATCAACTCGGTGAACAACATCGCCCAGGTGCTGCTCGGCTCGCTGTTCGCCTCGGACGGGCTCAAGCTCAACACGATCAAGCAAGTGGTGCAGCCCGCCTTCCCGCTCACCCCCGGCATGCTCGCGAAGCACGACTTCGACGCGGCGTGGCTGCCCGAGCCTTTCGGCACGGAGGCGGAGCAGGAGTATGGCGCGGTGCCACTGGCCGACTTCGACCAGGGCTCGCTGCAGAACTTCCCGATCGGCGCGATCGTCGGCAACACGTCGTGGATACAGTCGCACCCGAACACGATGGCGGCCTTCCTGCGGGCGGTGGCCGAGGGCCAGCAGGTCGCGGACACCGACCATGCCGCCGTGGAGCGGGCGCTCGTCACCAACACGGGCGTGACGAAGCAGGTCGCCGCGACGATGACGCTAGACACGTATCCCCTCGCGATGGACGTGTCGGTGATGCAGCGGGTCCCGGACGCCATGTACGAGTTCGGCCTCATCAAGAAGCCCTACAAGATCACGAACATGATCCAGCGGGAGCCCGGCGAGATAGGCGGGTAACCCCGCCGCCCTGCCGCGATACGATGGCCCGGTTCCAGGACGGAACTGGGCCATTGCGCTTTCTTCATCTGACCGTTCTGTCCGCATTTACGCTATTCGCCATCGGCGTAATTTTGCCAATATTCGCCGGGCAATTCCCGTGAACGCGCGCTTAACGCCCCAACCAGACATTTACCGCAAAGAATAAAGTGCCGTGAAGACCCTATTCAATTGCACTAGGGTCGGTCCCCTGAGAACCAAGGGGGCTTCCAATGATGATTAGGACAGTGTCCTTTTTGGGTGCGGCCATTACGGCCATCGCGGCCGCGGGAACGCTCGCTGGCTGCGGAGCCGCCGGGGGCACCGCGGACGCGTCGCCTAACCAACTCGAACAGCGCACGATTACCGTTGACTCGGTGCCGGCCGCGGAAGAAGGCGGCCTTTACGTCGCGCAGGCTGAGGGGTTTTTCAAGCAGCAGGGCCTGACCGTCAAGATCAATAGCATCACCGGCGGCGAGGCGAGCATTCCCGACCTGCAGGCGGGCCGGGCGCAGCTGGTCGCGGGCAATTACGTTTCGTTCATCCTGGCGCAGATGGCGGGCCAGTTCGGCGCGACACCGCAGACCGTCCGGCCGGTCAGCCTTCGGATTATCGCGGCCGGGTCGGAGATCCAGCCGGGCACCGAGGCGCTTTACGTGATGCCCAGCTCCAAGTACCAGACCGTTGCCGAGCTCGCCAAGGCGCACGCCCGGGTCGGCCTCAACACGGCCAACGACATCGGTGACGTGATGATGGGCGCGCTGCTCGCCGGGAGCGGCTACAAGCTGAGCGCCGTCAAGCAGGTCATACCGAAGGCCGGATTCCCCGCGCTGGTGTCCATGCTGCCCGCCGGGAAGGTCGACGCGGCCTGGCTTCCGCAGCCGCTCGCCGAGATCGCCGAGCAGGAGTACGGCGCGGTGCCGATCGCCGACTTCGACCAGGGGTCGGTGCAGAACTTCCCGTTTACCGGCTACATGGGCACGACCAAGTGGATAAAGGAGCACCCGAACACGGTGGCCGCGTTCCTCCGCGCCCTTGACGAGGGCCAGCAGCTCGCCGACACCGACCGCTCGGTGGTCGAGACGGCGATGGAGAAGTTCACGGGCATCACGCCGATCATCGCCGACACGATGGCGATCGACACCTACCCGCTCGAGATGGACGTGCCCCAGCTGCAGCGCGTCGCCGACTCGATGTACGAGTTCGGCCTGACGGCCGCCCCGTATCGGATGGCCAAGATGATCCAGCCGGAGCCCGGCCTGATCAGGTAACGAGCGCGGGGAACCTGAGCGCGAGCCGAAGCGCGCGCCCGTGCTTTCGGACTGAGGAGCGAGGGAGCCTCCCCGCGCGCCGAGGCGCGCCGACGGCCTGCGCGGACTGAGCGACGAGGGAGCACCGCCCGCCCGGCCGCCGCCATGCCCGGGCGGCTGCGCGTCTGCCGGGCAAAATGTCTAGTTAGCGCGGGTTCCGACATGTTGCGTCAGAAGTGCCATTTTTCGGAATCCCGCTTCCTCGTTATAGATACTGGTTTATCCTTCCTGGGCACGGGTGATCTGCGGTTAGCTCAGTGAGAGGTTGTTCCATTGGCCGGCATGAGTAGGTTGGGACGCACGGCGGCGGGCGCGGTGGCGCTGACCGCGCTGGCGGGGCTCGCGGCGGGCTGCTCCTCCGCTTCCTCCTCGTCCTCGGGCACCACCGCCTCGGCGGTGAGCGCCCTCCCGACGAACTTCGGCCCGGCGGAGAAGACCACGCTGAACGTGGGCGTCGTGCCCGCGATGGACTCCGCGGGGTTCTTCACCGCGCTGCATGACGGGCTGTTCGCCAAGGAGGGGCTGAAGATCAACTACTCCCCCGCGGTGAGCTCAGAGACCGCGGTGGCGCAACAGGTCGCTAAGAACCCGACGCTGGACATCTCCGGTGGTAACTACGTCTCGTACATCAACGAGGCGGCGACCGACCGCCAGCCGATCGAGGTAGTCGCCGAGGCGTCGATCATGCAGCAGGGCGCGCAGACGATCTTCACGATGCCGAGTTCCAAGATCAAGACGCTGGCGGAGCTCAAGGGCCACCTGGTGGGCGTGAACGCGCCGGGTAACATCGACTACCTGCTGGACGTCTCCGTGCTCCAGGAGAACGGCATCACCCCCTCGACGGTGAAGTTCCCGACCGAGGCGATCCCCTTCCCGCAGATGGGCGGCATGCTGGCGTCCGGCCAGATCGCCGCCGCAACCCTGCCCGAGCCGTTCGCCAGCCAGGCCGAGCAGGAGTACGGCGCGGTTCCGCTCGCGGACCTGAACCAGGGGGCAACCTCGGACTTCCCCATCGAGGGATACGTGGTTACCAAGCAGTGGGCGGCGCAGAACCCCAACACGCTCAAGCGGTTCCTCGCCGCGCTCGAGGTCGGCCAGGAGATCTCCGACACCGACCGCCCCGCCGTCGAGCAGGCCTTCGGGTCGATCAACGGCCCGCAGAACGGCCAGGTCACGGCCGGTATCGCGGCCGTGATGGCGCTCGACACCTACCCGATCGGGATCGACGCGACCCGGATCCAGCGCGTCGCGGACGTCATGTTCCAGTTCGGGCTGCTGAAGTCGCGGTTCAAGGTGTCGAGCATGCTGATGCCGTCTTCTGACTTCAACTTCGGCCTGTTCGCGTCCTCCAGCTCCTGATCAGGGATGAGCGCACCCGGTAGAGTCCGGGAGTTGTGACGAAGTTCGGCCTCATCGTTCTCGTGATTGGCCTGGCCGGGACGGCGGCCGTGCTGTCCAACCGGCTCAGCGCCCGGCTGCGGGTGCCCGCGCCGGCGTTCTTCCTCGTCGCGGCCGTCATCGCGGCGCAGCTGTGGCCGTCGGCCACGGCCCTGCCGCTACTGACCGTGCAGCGGGTCGTCACCGTGGCGCTGGCCATCATCTTGTTCGACGGCGGGATGCACATCGGCCGCCGCCGGTTTCGCACTGCGGCCGCCGCGATCATCTGGACCGGCATCGCGGGGACGCTGGTCACCGCCGCGGGCACCGCGGTGGCCGCGCGCTACGTGGCGGGCATGAGCTGGCACCTGGCCCTGCTCGTCGGCACTGCGGTGGCCGCGACCGACCCGGCGGTGGTGTTCTCCGTGTTCGGCAGGCGCGAGATCGCCGGCCGCACGGGGGTGCTGCTCGAGGGAGAGTCGGGCGCCAACGACCCGGTCGGGATCGCGCTGCTGACGGCTCTGCTCGCGGCGCACGGCAGCGCGGCGGGCATCGTGGGCCACGTGGCCGGAGAATTCGCGCTGCAGATGGCCGTCGGGGTGGCCGTGGGCGTGGGCGGCGGGCTCGCGCTGCTCGCGTTCATGCGCCGGGTGCCGCTGCCCAGCGAGGGACTCTACTCTCCCCGGGTGCTCGCCGGCGTGCTCGCCATCTTCGGCGCCGCCACGCTCGCCCAGGGCTCTGGATTCCTCGCGGTCCTGGTGGCGGGCATCATCATCGGGGACGAGCCCGCGCCGTACAAGCGGGAGATCGCGCGCTTCCACTCCTCGCTGGCGTCCCTGGGCGAGATCGTCGCGTTCGTCATGCTTGGCCTGACCATGCGGCTGTCGCAGCTCGCCAGCGCCTCGGCCTGGGCCGACGGCCTCGCCCTGGCGGCGCTGCTCGCCTTCGTGATCCGCCCCGTCCTCGGTGGCCTGGTCACCCTGCCCGTACGCCTGTCGGCGCCGGAACGGGTGTTCTTCCTGTGGACCGGGCTGAAGGGCGCGGTGCCCATCCTGCTCGGCATCGCGATCTTGGACTCCGGGACGGCCGGCGCCGCCTTCGCGTACCAGGTCATCTTCGTCATCGTCGGCTTCTCGGTGACGATACAGGGCGGCCTCGTCCCGACCCTCGCGCGCCGGCTGGGCATCCCGCTGCGCACCATCGAGCCGGAACCGTGGTCGCTCGGCGTCCGGTTCAGCGAGGAACCTGAGGGCCTGCACCGCTACCACGTGGCGGATGGCTCCGCGGCCGCGGGGACGCCGATCGCCGACCTCCCTTGCGGCGAGAACGCGTGGGTCAGCCTGATCGTCAGGGACGGCGCCCTGGTCACCGACGTGACGGGCGACACCACCCTGCAGGCGGGCGACGACGTCATGCTGCTGGCCGACCCCGACGAGACAGAAAACCTAGAGCGCTACTTCACCGCCCCGGCCTCCCGCCGGCGGGACCCGACCGACGGCCCTGCCGACGGCAGAGCCACCTGACATACGCGCCCGCGACCGCCGCGCTGCAAGCAGCCGCCGAACGCCTCCCGCCAACCGAGTGGGCGAGCGGCAGCCCGGGGAGTGTCATTTCAAAGCGATACGCCAGCGGCAGCACGGGGAGTGCCATCTCTCCACGATGCACCGAGCGGAAGCGTTACGAGTGTCATTTCTAGGCGACACGCGAAGCGTGAGCCCGCACAGGCAGGCCGAAGGCCGTCGGCGTGGGGGCGGGTTTTCGGTGAACCCTAGTGAGGCGGGGTCCGCTGGGGATTAGCCGCCGACCTTCCGAAGGAGCGTCGGCGGTAATCCCCAGCGGCCCCGGCCACCACGCTCTGGGTTTGACTTTGATCTTGGTTGTAAAACCAAGAAGAGTCATCACGCAGAAAGAGTGCGGGCGAAGGGACTTGAACCCCCACGGTGTCTCCACCAACAGGACCTAAACCTGCCGCGTCTGCCATTTCGCCACGCCCGCGCTGCCCCCGGGTACCGGGGCCGGGCCGACCGGGTTCAGCCGGACCCGTCTGGAATCTTACAGCTATTTTTCAGATTCCCAGGTCCTTGCGGAGACGATCGACGTGGCCGGTGGCCTTGACGCCGTAGAGGGCCCGCTCGATCTTGCCGTCAGCGTCGATGACGAACGTGGAGCGGATGACGCCCATGATCGTCTTGCCGTAGTTCATCTTCTCGCCGTACGCCCCGTACGCGGTCAGCACGGCCTTGTCCTGGTCGGAGAGGAGCGGAAAGGCGAGGTGCTCCTTCTCCCGGAACTTCGCCAGCTTGGCGGGCGAGTCGGGGGAAATCCCGAGCACCACGGTGCCCGCCGCGGTGAGGTCGGGCAGGGCCGCGGTGAAGTCGCAGGCTTCCTTCGTGCAGCCGGGGGTCATCGCCGCCGGGTAGAAGTAGACGATCACCCGCTGGCCACGCAGCTTCGACAGCGACACCAGGTTGCCGTCGGCGTCGGGCAGCGTGAAGTCCGGCGCCTCGTCACCGGGCGCAAGCCGTGTTCCGGTCACTGTCCCCTCCCATCGCGAGTCCCCAGGCAGACAGTAAACCTTATCGCGCGCCGATCGCCGCTCCCGTTACGATCGGAAATGGGCGAGTCAGCGCGGTCGGGCTGGAGTTTACGGAAGCGCGCGCAGGGCAGCGGAGCGGTGGCATCCCCCGTTCACGGTCAAGGTCGGGCCTCGGAGGTCTTGATGCAGGTAAGTGTCGCTCGTTTGCCGTTGTTCGCGGCCGGGCTCGTGGTCATTGTCGCGGCGGCCGTCACCGGCCGTTAGGACAGCTCGGGCGGGAGCAACTCGGGCGGGACGGTCTGGTAGGTGACCGGCCGGAGCCAGCGCTCGATGGCGGTGCCGCCGACCGAGGTCGTCGGGCTTGTCGTGGCCGGGTACGGGCCGCCGTGGGTCATGGCCGGGGCGACGGCGACGCCCGTCGGCCAGCCGCCGAAGATCACGCGGCCCGCGACCCGGGACAGCCGGGCGAGCCAGGCGGCCGCGTCGGGCTCGCCGGACTCGGCGTGCAGGGTGGCGGTGAGGTTGCCGCCCAGGCTGGACAGCACGGTTTCCGCGTCGGCGGCGTCGCGGTAGCGGACGAGCACGGTGACCGGGCCGAAGCACTCCTCAAGCAGGTCGCCGCCGAGGTCGGCGGCGTCGACTTCGAGGAGTCCGGCACGGACGGCCTGCGGCGCGTCATCGGTGGGCGCGGCGGCCGCCGCCGCGAGAGTCCGGACGCCGGGGGCGGCGGCGCGGGCGGCGAACCCGCCGAGGAAGTGCTCGCGCATCCGCGCGTCAAGCAGCGCGCCGGGAGCGGCCTGGGCCGCCGTTTCCGTGGCCGACCGCGTCAGCGCGTCACCCGCCGCGCCCGCGGGGACAAGCACGAGGCCGGGCTTCGTGCAGAACTGGCCCTGGCCGAGGGTGTAGGAGGCGACGAGGCCGGCGGCGATCTCCGCCGCGCGGGTTTCCGCGGCCCGCTCGGTGACGAGCACGGGGTTGAGGCTGCCAAGCTCGCCGTAGAACGGGATCGGTGACGGCCGCGCCGCGGCGAGGTCGAACAGGGCGCGCCCGCCGGGGATGGAGCCGGTGAAGCCGACGGCGGCGATCAGCGGGTGGCGCACCAGGTCGGCGCCGGCCCGGTAGCCCTGGATCAGGGTGAGGACGTCGGCGGGAAGCCCGACCTTGACAGCCGCTTCCCTTATCGTCGCGGCGGCGAGCTCGCTGGTCTGCGGGTGGTCGGGGTGGGCCTTGACTACGACGGGGCAGCCTGCGGCGAGGGCGCTGGCGGTGTCGCCGCCGGGGACGCTGAACGCGAACGGGAAGTTAGACGCCGCGAACACCGCCACCGTGCCGATCGGGACCTTCCACCGTCGCAGCGCGGGGCGGGGCGGGGTCGCGGACGGGTCTGGCTCGTCTATGACCACGCCGAGGAACGCGCCGTCGTCGACGATGTCAGCGAAGAAGCGGAACTGGTAAGCGACCCGCGCGAGCTCGCCGGCGAGCCGGGGCTCGCCGAGCGCGGTCTCCGCGTCCGCCGCGGCGACCAGCTCCGCCGCCCGGGACTCGACGCCGTCAGCGGCGGCGCGCAGCAGCGCCGAGCGCTTCGAACGGTCCGCGAGCGCATCGAGGGTGGCATGGGCAGCGCGAACCGCGGCGTTAACGGCGGCAGTGTCGGCCTCGACGCCGACCTGCGCGCGGACTTCGCCGGTACGGGGGTCACGGCTCAAGACGGGTTCCATGCTCGGCTCCTCGGTTCGTTATTTACAACCCCGTCTTACAACCCGGCGATCACCTTGGCTATTGCTCGGAAGGCGCGGCCCCGGTGGCTGATCGCGTCCTTGTCAGGCGGCGCGAGTTCCGCGGTCGTCGTCTCCAGGCCGTCGGGGACGAAGATCGGGTCGTAGCCGAAGCCGTTCGCGCCGCGCGGGGAGCGGGTGATGCTGCCGTGGAGCACGCCCGTCGTCGTCCATTCCCGGCTGCTGTCGGGGAGGGCCAGCGCGGCGACGCAGACGAACGCGCCCTCGCGGTCCTCGATGTCGACCAGCTGGCCCAGGACCAGCTCCAGGTTGGCCTGGTCGTCGCCGTGCTTGCCCGCCCAGCGGGCCGACAGGATGCCCGGCATGCCGTTCAGCGCGTTCACGGTCAGGCCCGAGTCGTCCGACACGGCGGGCAGGCCGGTGTGCGCGGCGATCGCGCGGGCCTTGAGCAGCGCATTGTCCGCGAACGTGCGGCCCGTCTCCGCCACGTCGGGCGCGTCCGGGAACGCGTCGAGGCCGACGAGCTCACCGCCGAACCCGGCGTCCGCGAGGATGCGGTTGAGCTCGGCGACCTTGTGCGCGTTCCTGGTCGCGAGCACGACCCGCCGCTCAGCCACCCAGGGCCTCGTTCTGCAGGCGGGTCAGCTCCGCGCAGCCCGCCGTGCCCAGGTCCAGCAGGTTGTTCAGCAGCGCGCGGGAGAACGGCTCGCCCTCGGCGGTGCCCTGGATCTCCACGAAGTCGCCGGTCCCGGTGCAGACCACGTTCATGTCGGTCTCGGCGGTCGAGTCCTCCTCGTAGCAGAGGTCAAGGCGCGGCTCGCCGTTGACGATCCCCACGGAGACGGCGGCGACGGAGGTGACCAGCGGGCTGCCCTTCAGCTTGCCGCGCTTGCGCAGCCAGTCGATCGCGTCCGCGAGGGCCACGTAGCCCCCGGTCACCGCGGCGGTCCTGGTGCCGCCGTCCGCCTGCAGGACGTCGCAGTCGATGACGATCGTGTTCTCGCCGAGCGCCTTGTAGTCGACGCAGGCGCGCAGCGACCGCCCGACCAGGCGGGAGATCTCGTGCGTCCGGCCGCCGATGCGGCCCTTCACCGATTCGCGGTCGTTCCTGGTGTTCGTCGCCCGTGGCAGCATCGCGTACTCGGCGGTCACCCAGCCGAGGCCGCTCCCCCGCCGCCAGCGCGGCACCTCTTCCGTCACGCTCGCGGCGCACAGCACCCGGGTCTTGCCGAATTCCACGAGCACCGAGCCCTCGGCGTGGTCCAGCCACCCGCGGGTAAACCGCACCGGCCGCAGCGCGTCCACGGCCCTACCATCTGGACGAGTCATGACGGTCAGCTTACCGGGGGGGCGCTGCCACGAAATCGTCCGCTCGGGCGAGCCTGATACGATCGCGGTTTTTGCGATCAGGCTCGCCCGAGCGGACAGCCGGGGGGTACGGGGGGTCGTCCCCCCGGGAGATGCCGCTAGTCCGCCAGGCTTATGACCTGACCCGCCGTGGCGACGTCAAGGGCGCCGCGGAAGGCGCTCGCCGCCTCGGCGCGGGCGTCGTCCGGGCTGTTTCCCGGGACGAGGTGGGTGAGGACCAGCTTGCCCACCTCGGCCCGGCTGGCGTAGGTGCCCGCCTGGCGGGCCGTCAGGTGGATGTTCGGCGGCAGGTTCGGCCCGTCGAGGAACGCGGCCTCGGAGAGGAACACGTCCGCGCCCGCGGCCAGTTCCGGCACCGCTTCCGTCTCCCCGGTGTCGCCCGTGTAGACGAGCGACCGGCCGCCGTACGAGAAGCGGAACGCGAAGGTCTCGACCGGGTGGTTCATGTGCGCGAGCCGGACGTCGAGCGGCCCGATCGTCATCCGTCCCGGCTTCAGCGTCTCGAACGTGAACCGCTTCGTCAGGCCCAACTCGTCGCCGTCGGCGCCGTGGATGTAGCTCATTCGCTCGACGGTGCCCGCCGGGCCGTAGACCGGGATGGGGGGCTGCGGCCCGGCCGGGGAGTAGCTCCTGGCGACCGAGTAGGAGTACAGGTCGACGCAGTGGTCCGCGTGCAGGTGGCTGAGGCAGACGGCGTCGACGTCGAAGAGCCCGGCGTACTTCTGCAGCGCGCCCAGCGCGCCGTTACCGAGGTCGATTACCAGGCGGAACCCGTCCGCCTCAAGCAGGTAGCAAGACGCGGGACTGTCCGGGCCAGGAAAACTGCCGGCGCAACCCACCACGGTAAGCCGCATGAAGATCATTCTGCACTGTGCAGCCCGGCAACTCCGCGAGTTGGCCGGGTAAAGATATGAACAAAATTCGGGATTAAGCCCAGAGCTGGCCTTCCAGCTTCTGTTCGGCCTCGGTGAGCGTGCCGCTGTACGCGCCGGTGGACAGGTACTTCCAGCCGCCGTCCGCGATCAGCACCACGATGTCGGCGCGCTCCTTCGCCCTGGCCGCCTGGGCGGCCATGCCGAGCCCGGCGTGCAGTGCGCAGCCGGCCGAGATGCCGGCGAAGATGCCTTCCTTGGAGAGCAGGTCGCGAGTGCGGCGCAGCGCGTCCTCCGACGACACCGAGTACCTGGTGGTCAGCACCGAGGGGTCGTACAGCTCGGGAACGAAGCCCTCGTCGACGTTCCGGAGGCCGTACACGAGCTCGCCGTAGCGGGGCTCGGCCGCCACGATCTTGACGTCGGGCACGTGCTCGCGCAGGAACCGGCCGGTCCCCATCAGCGTGCCGGTCGTGCCGAGGCCCGCCACGAAGTGGGTGACCGACGGGAGGTCGGCGAGGATCTCCGGGCCGGTCGTCTCGTAGTGGGCCCGGGCGTTCGCCTCGTTGCCGTACTGGTAGAGCATCACCCAGTCCGGGTGCTCGGCCGCCAGCCGCTTCGCCTCCCGGACGGCCTCGTTGGAGCCGCCCGCCGCCGGGGACGGGAAGATCTCCGCCCCGTACATACGCAGGATCTGGCGGCGCTCCTCGCTCGTGTTCTCCGGCATCACCACGATCAGCTGGTAGCCGCGGAGCTTGGCCACCATGGCGAGCGAGATGCCGGTGTTACCCGAGGTCGGCTCCAGGATCGTGGAGCCCGGGCGAAGCAGGCCATCCTTCTCGGCCTGCTCGACCATGAAGAAGGCCGCGCGGTCCTTAACCGAGCCGGTGGGGTTACGGTCCTCAAGCTTGGCCCACAGCCGCACGTCATCCGACGGAGACAGCCGCGGCAGGCCCACCATGGGGGTATTGCCGAGGGAGGCAAGCAGTGAGTCGTAACGCATCGCACGAATCCGTTCGGGAGACGATGAAGTCGGTCCCTACCGCGCGTCCGATACGATGGCGGTTTTTGCCATCGGGCGCGCAGCCGGGGGGTACGGGGGGGTAGTCCCCCCCGGGGATTACTGGCCGCCGGCGACCGCGGGCAGCACCGTCACCGTGTCGCCGTCCTTGACCGGGGTCTCCAGGCCGCCGAGGAAGCGGACATCCTCGTCGTTGAGGTACACGTTGACGAAACGGCGCAGCTTCTCGCCGTCCACGAGGCGGTCGCGCAGGCCGCCGTGGGCCGCTTCCAGGTTGTTCAGCAGCTCGTCCAGGGTCGCGCCGGACCCTTCGACCGCCTTGGCGCCGCCGGTGTAGCTGCGCAAGATCGTGGGGATGCGAACCTCAATGGCCATAAGTGTCAGCACTCCTGTTGTGAACTTCAATACGCCATGGATGGAACCCGGATCGGTGCCCGATCATTCCGTGACGGTGACCGGTTCCTCGGTGACCTCGCCGTCCAGGATCCGGTACGAGCGGAACTCCGTTTCCGACTCGTCCCGCGTAGATACTAGGACGTAGTGAGCTTGCGGCTCGCTCGCGTACGAGATGTCGGTGCGCGACGGGTAGGCCTGCGTGGCGGTGTGCGAGTGGTAGATGACGACGGCCTCCTCGTCGTTGTCATCCATCTCCCGCCAGACCTTGAGCTGCTCCTGGGAGTCGAACCGGTAAAACGTTGGCGAGCGCTCGGCGTTCTGCATCGGGATGAACCGCGTCGGGGTGTCGCTGCCGGCGGGGCCCGCGATCACGCCGCAGGCCTCGTCGGGGTGGTCCCTGCGGGCGTGTTCGATGATCTTCTCGGAGAGAGCGCGCGCGATCGTTAGCACGCTTGCCGAGATTACCCTGCTAGCCGAGGAGAACTTGAACCGCCGGGTCAGCGGGCAATGGCGCGGACCAGGGATTCCTGCACGGCGCCGAGCCAGCCGTAGACCTCGAAGGCCGCGAGGCGCGGGTCCTTCGGGTCGAGCGAAGTGAGCTGCTGCTCGAAGTCCTCGGTCACCTCAAGCCGGACGCCGAACATCAGCCGGACGTCGTTCAGCGCCCGCAGCCAGTCCCGCGCCTGGTCGGCGCTGAGCTTCACCCGGCCGCCCTTGGCCGGGAGCGTGTCAAGCAGCGTCTGCGCGAAGTACTTCTTGGCCTCGCGCAGCGACGACTCGGTGTACTTGCGGAACTCGCCCGCCGCCTCAGGGTCCTCCTGGTAGGCGTCGGGCAGCAGCCGGGCGAGCACCGGGTCGGAGGGCGCGTCCGGCGGCGTGGCGGTGGTCTCGTTGAACATCTTCTCGAGATCGTCAAAGAGATCGGCCGACTCGGCGGGCTCGCTGGCCGCCGGGGCCGGCCTGGCGGGGTCGTTCAGCAGTTCCATCACGGGAACAACCAGGGCCCGGAGCAGGGCCGCCTCGTCGGCGGACAACCAGACGCTGGCGCCGCCGCCCTTTATCGGCCGGAACAATCTCATCGTCTCCGTTCAGGTGTCCTGGCGAACCGTTGCCCACAGGCCGTAGCCGTGCAGCACCTCGACGTTGCGTTCCATCGCCTCGCGGGTGCCGCTCGCCACTACCGCCTTGCCCTTGTGGTGCACGTCGAGCATCAGCTTCTCGGCCTTCGGCCGCGGGTAACCGAATACGTGCTCGAATACATACGTCACATAGGACATCAGGTTGACCGGATCGTTCCAGACGATCGTCAACCACGGCTTTTCCGGTGTTACCTCTTCCGCTGACCACGGCAGATCCACCTCTGCGGGTGCCACGCTCACTCGCCCGCACCTCCCTACGCCTAGTCTTCCACCTGTGACCAATACGGTGAACAGCGGGACAACCGCGCTGCTGACTGACCACTACGAACTCACCATGCTTCAGGCCGCGCTGCGCAGCGGCGCGGCCTCGCGGCGCGCGGTCTTCGAGGTCTTCGCCCGCCACCTGCCGCACGGCCGCCGCTACGGCGTCGTGGCCGGCACCGGCCGACTGCTCGACGCGCTTGAGCGATTCCGCTTCGGCCCGGACGAGCTGTCGTTCCTGCGGGAAAACCAGGTAGTGGACGAGACCACGCTCCAGTACCTGTCATCGTATCGGTTCTCCGGCAACATCTGGGGTTACGCCGAGGGGGATGTGTACTTCCCCGGTTCGCCCATCCTGGTCGTGGAGGGCACGTTCGCGGAGTCGGTACTGCTTGAGACGATGCTGCTGTCGATTCTCAATCACGACTGCGCGGTGGCCTCCGCCGCGTCCAGGATGGTGACCGCCGCCGGCGGGCCTGGACCGTCCGGGCGGCCGCTGATCGAGATGGGGTCGCGCCGCACCCACGAGCGGGCGGCTGTGGCCGCCGCGCGGGCCGCGTACCTCTCCGGGTTCGCGTCCACGTCGAACCTGCAGGCGCGGTTCACCTACGGCGTGCCGACGAGCGGGACCTCGGCGCACGCGTTCACGCTGGTGCACGACGACGAGCGGAGCGCGTTCTCGGCCCAGCTCACGTCGCTCGGGTCAGGCACCACGCTGCTGGTCGACACGTTCAACGTGGAGCAGGCGGTGCGGGCGGCGGTTGAGGTGGCGGGCCCGTCGCTCGGCGCGGTGCGCATTGACAGCGGCGACCTGGCCGCGCTGGCGGTGTCGGTGCGCTCGCTGCTCGACTCACTCGGCGCGAGCCACACGCGGATCATCCTGACCGGGGACCTCGACGAGTACTCGATCGCCGGGCTCGCGGTCGCCCCCGTCGACGGGTACGGCGTCGGGACCTCGCTCGTCACCGGTTCCGGGGCGCCGACCGCCGCGCTCGTCTACAAGCTGGTAGCGCGGTCAGACGAGCCGGTGGCGGACGGCGAGGCGTTCGGTTACCAGGCGTTGCGGCCGGTGGCCAAGCGGTCCGTGGGCAAGCCGGGACGCGGCGGACGCAAGTGGGCCGTGCGGGAGCGGTCCGCCTCCGGCGAGGCGACGACCGAGCGGATCCTCCTCGCCCCGCCGGCCGGCCTCGGTGCCACCGACCGCGTGCTGCTGCACGAGCTCGTCCGGGACGGGAAGGTCATCGGACGCGAGCCGCTGGCCGAGGCGCGCGCCCGGCACGCGGCCACGCTCGCCGAGCTTCCCTCGTACGCCCTCCAGCTCTCCCGGGGGTACCCGGCCATCCCAACCGTGTTCGGCACCGACCGCGCCGAGGTCTAGCTCGGGAGCGGCGCAGCCGCAGACGCCGCGGTCGGTGCGGCGTCTGCTGACGGCAACCACTGAGTGTTTCCCGCGCTCGCCTCCGCGCGCTCGGGACCCCTGCCTCCTCCCTCGTCGCTCGTCCGCTCCTTCGTCGCTCCCTCCCTCCTCAGTCCGGGGGCAGGGGCGCGCGCTTCGGCTCGCGCTCAGCCTTAACCTCAGCCACGGCGCGGGGGGCGCCACGGTTTTTGTGGCGTCCTCCCGTGGGGGGCTATGGGGGGGGCGAAGCCCTCCCATGCCGGGGGGTGCAGGGGGGTCGTCCCCCCACGTAAGGTATGACGGTGCGCGCGCTCATCATCGTTGACGTGCAGAATGACTTCTGCGAAGGCGGCTCGCTGGCGGTCGCCGGCGGGACCGCGGTGGCCCGGTCTATCAGCTCGCTGCTGGCGTCCGATCACGGCTACGGGCACGTGGTCGCGACGAAGGACTACCACATCGATCCGGGCGGCCACTTCGCGGACCACCCGGACTACGTCCACTCCTGGCCGCGGCACTGCGTCGCCGGGTCACCTGGCGCCGAGTTTCACCCCGACCTGGCGACCGGGTCCATCGAGGCGGTGTTCCGCAAGGGCGCGCACGCCGCCGCCTACAGCGGGTTCGAGGGCGTGGACGACGCGGGCACGCCGCTCGCCGACTGGCTGCGCGCGCAGGGCGTGGACAGGGTCGACGTGGCCGGCATCGCGACCGACTACTGCGTCCGGGCGACCGCGGCGGACGCGGCGGCCAGCGGCTTCAGCACCCGGGTCCTGCTCGGGCTGACCGCGGGCGTCGCCCCGGGCACGACCGCCGAGGCGATCACTGCCCTCGGCGACGCCGGCGTCGAGGTGACCCGCGTTTAGCGGCTCGCTGTCTTACTGCGCCTTTGTGCCGGGGGTCTGGGGGGTCGTCCCCCCGAGGGGAGACTGCGCGCTCACCTCACGGCCGCGCCCGCATGGGCAGGATCGGCTTGCCGAGCGGGAGCGATGAGCCTCCCGTGGCCTGCGTCACGGTGTCGTAGTACAGGTAGACGCCCACGGCCGCGAACACCAGGATTACCCATCCGGCGGCCTGCAGCAGGCCCCTGGAGGTCGGTATCGCGTTGAACCCGGCGAACAGCAGCACCAGGGCCACGTCCACGAGGAGGAACACCAGCGTGAACGCCATCGGCAGCCGCGCGTGGCCAGCGTGAGCATGAAGACTGTGTAAAACGCCGGGGCCGGCCGATAAAGACGCGGGCACCCGGACATAAGGGACAAGACCCGATAAGCGGCGGGACAGTGCCCACTGGCGGATCTTGTCGATCCGCGCCCTGATCTGCTCGGCGGAGGCCTGCGGCAGGGCCGGGCCGCCGCAGGAACTGCGCAGCTCGTTGTGGATGACGCCGTGCGGCTGCCCGGTACGGTGCGACCAGGCGCTGACCAGGCCGTTCAGCTCCTTACGGAGCGCGCCGAGCTGCTCGCGGCTTACCGTCGGCGCCTTCGGCGCCGGCGCTTTCGCCGCCTCGCCGGGCAGGGCGAACAGGCCGCCGTCGGCCGGGCCGGGCTCGGCGGCCGCGGTGGCGGCCGAGCGGGCCGCCAGCTGCGCCGCCTGGCGCTTACGCAGCAGCGTGGTCACCTGCTCGGGTTCGAGCAGGCCGGGAAGCCCGAGGTAGTCCTCCTCCTCCGGGGAGCCCGCCGCGGTCGCCGTGCCGAACTCGCCGCCGTCGAACAGCACCCGGTCGAACGTGGCCGACGCCTTGAGCACCTCGATCGACCGGCCCATGAGCTCCAGGTCGTCCTGCGTCTTCCGCTCACGCTGGGCCGCTTCGAGCTCCGCCTCGGGGTCCTTGTCGAGGTGACGGACGACGTGGTCGCGCTCGGCCTCAAGCTCGGCGGCGAAGCCGAGCAGCGTGGGCACCGAAGGGACGAACACCGACGCGGTCTCGCCGCGCTTGCGCACGCGGACGAACCGGCCGACCGCCTGCGCGAAGAACAGCGGCGTCGACACGCTGGTCGCGTACACCCCGACGGCCAGCCGGGGCACGTCGACGCCCTCGGACACCATGCGCACCGCGACCATCCAGCGCGCCGTCGACTGGGCGAACGCGGAGATCTTCTTGCTCGCCGTGGGGTCGTCGGAGAGCACCACGGCCGGCCGCTCGCCGCTGATCCGGCGCAGCAGCGCCGCGTAGGCGCGCGCCGTCTCGTGGTCGGAGGCGATCACCAGGCCGCCGGCGTCCGGCATGCCCCGCCGGACCTCGGTGAGCCGCTTGTCGGCGGCCTCGAGCACCCGCTGGATCCAGTCGCCGGTCGGGTCCAGCGCCGTCCGCCAGGCCTGCGCGATCTGCTCCTTGGTCATGGGGGTGCCGAGGGTCGCGCTGATCTCGTCGCCCGCCCGGGTGCGCCAGTGCATCTCGCCGGAGTAGGCGAGGAAGATCACCGGGCGGACCACGCCGTCCGACAGCGCGGGCCCGTAGCCGTAGACGTAGTCGGAGGCGGACCGCTTCGACCCGTCGGCTTCCGGGACGTAGGTGACGAAAGGGATCGGGTTCGCGTCCGACCGGAACGGCGTGCCGGTCAGCGCCAGCCGGCGCTTGGCGGGGTCGAACGCCTCCTTCACCGCGTCGCCCCAGGAGAGCGCGTCGCCCGCGTGGTGGACCTCGTCGAAGATGACCAGGGTGGTGCGGTTCTCCGTGCGCCCCCGGTGCAGCGCGGGATGGGCGGCGACCTGCGCGTAGGTGACGGCGACGCCCTGGAAGTCGGCGCCCGCCTTGCCCTGGGCGTTCCGGTAGGACGGGTCGATCGCGATGCCGAACCGCTTGGCGGCCTGGGCCCACTGGTACTTGAGGTGCTCCGTGGGCGTCACGATCGTGACCGCCAGGATCTCCCGCCTGGCCAGCAGCTCTTTGGCGATCGTCAGCGCATAGGTCGTCTTTCCCGCACCCGGCGTCGCGACGAGCAGGAAGTCACGCTTGGTAAGACGGAAATACTCTGCGTAAGCAGCCTTCTGCCAGCCGCGAAGAACAGGAAGATCAGGATTCGGAACGAGGGCGGCTGACTCGGCGGGGGATACGGGGGCCAGGGGGGACGGGGGGCGGGAGCCCTCCGTGCTTGGGGGCAGCCCCCCCGGAAGAAAAGGCGAGGCGATCACGCTGCGCGCTTTTTGCGCACGGGGATCGCCCAGAGCCTCGCGGGCCGACACTACTCGTTAGCGTCGCCGTCGCCGTCGCCGGGCGGCAGCGACTCGTAGATTTCCTTGCACTCCGGGCACACGGGGAACTTCTGCGGATCCCTGCTCGGCACCCAGACCTTGCCGCACAGCGCCTTGATGGGCGTGCCGAAGACAGCCGCGTTCATCATGTCGTTCTTGTCGACGTAGTGCGCGAACCGCTCGTGATCGCCATGAGACGTATCGACCTTGAGGTCTTCGTGAACCTTCAGGTCGCTGTCTGGCATTACTTCGGTGCTCACGTATGCAAGCTTACCGTCTCGGGGCGAGAGTGGTTGCGAGCCACGCAAGTCGGCGAACGCCGTGGGCCGAAGGCGCGCGGGTAATGGTGCGCGGCCAGAGCCAGCCGATTCCGTTCGGGATGATGGTCTTGTTGTCAGTTGAGGGTTGGGTCGTCGGGGTACGTGGCGAGGAAGGCCATGTCACCGTCCTGACGGCGGAGGATCCGGCGCCAGAGGTGGTCGGGGTCGGCGGCGAACACGTCGCCCGGCTGGGCCGTGAGCACGTACCAGGCGCCCTCGTCGATCTCGGCCTCAAGCTGGCCCGGCGACCAGCCGGAGTACCCCGCGTACACGCGCAGGCTCGAGATGGCGGGGGCGAGCAGCCGCGGCGGCGTGTCCAGGTCGAGCAGGCCGAGCCTGGCCAGGGCGGGGGCGCCGTCGAGGGCGCGCCAGCCGACCGGCTCGTCCTTGCCGGGGATCAGCGCCAGCGCGAGAGCGCTGTTCGGCGCCACGGGGCCGCCGCGGAATACCACGGACGGCTCGGTGACGATTTCCGTCCACTGCTCGAGCACCTGGTCGACGCCGACCGTGGTCGGCCGGTTCAGCACGACGCCGAGAGTCCCCTGGACCTCTTCGTGCTCCACGATGAGCACCACGGCGCGCTTGAAGTTCGGATCCCCGAGCATCGGGGTTGCTACGAGCAGCCTGCCAGCCTTCGGATCCCCGCCCGTGTGGTCCATGTGTCCATCATCCTGCAGGTTGGGTGGTGAAGGGCGATAAGTTCTTCGCGGCCTCTGCCTCGGTTGCTGCCTCGGTTGCCTCGGCGAGAGCCGCGTCCCTGACCGCGGCGGCAACGCCGGAGGCCACGTCCGGGTGGAAGACCGACGGGATGATGTAGTCGGGGCCGAGTTCCTCGGCGGGGACCACGTCGGCGAGCGCTCGCGCCGCCGCGACCAGCATGGCGTCGGTGATCGTGGTGGACTGCGCGTCGAGCAGGCCGCGGAACACGCCGGGGAAGGCGAGCACGTTGTTGATCTGGTTCGGGTAGTCGCTGCGCCCGGTCGCGACCACGGCCGCGTACTCGCGCGCCTCGTCCGGGTCCACCTCGGGGTCGGGGTTGGCCAGCGCGAAGACGATCGCCCCGGGGGCCATGTTCTTGACGTCGTCGCCGCCGATGACGTTCGGCGCGGAGACGCCGATGAACACGTCGGCGCCGATGACCGCGCCTTTCAGGTCGCCCGCGTAACAGCCGGGGTTGGTGTGGGCCGCGATCCATTCGAGGTTCTCGTTCAGGTCTTCCCTGCCCTGGTACACCGCGCCGTCGATGTCGCAGGAGATCACGTTCCCCGCGCCCGCGCTGAGCAGCAGCTTGAGCACCGCGGTGCCCGCCGCGCCCGCGCCCGCCATGACGATCTTGACGTCTTTGAGGTCCTTGCCGACCACCCGCAGCGCGTTGGTGAGGGCGGCGAGCACGACGATCGCCGTGCCGTGCTGGTCGTCGTGAAACACCGGGATGTCGAGCAGGGCGCGCAGCCGTTTCTCGACCTCGAAGCACCGCGGGGCGGAGATGTCCTCCAGGTTGATGCCGCCGAAGCCGGGCGCGATGGCCGCGACCGTCGCGACGATCTGGTCGACGTCCTGGGTGTCCAGGCAGATCGGCCAGGCGTCGATGCCCGCGAACCGCTTGAACAGCGCGGCCTTGCCCTCCATCACCGGCAGCGCCGCGTACGGGCCGACGTTGCCGAGGCCGAGCACCGCCGACCCGTCGGTCACGACCGCGACGCTGTTGCGCTTGATGGTGAGCCTTCTCGCGTCCTCGGGCTTGGCCGCGAGCGCGAGGCTGACCCGGGCCACGCCCGGCGTGTAGGCCATGGAGAGGTCGTCGCGGTTGCGCAGCGGGACCTTGGAGCGCATCTCGATCTTGCCGCCGAGGTGCAGCAGGAACGTGCGGTCGCTGACCTTGTGCACCGTCACGCCCGGGATCGCGGCCATGGCGGCAACCAGCGACTCCGCGTGCGCGGTGTCGGTCGCGGCGCAGGTCACGTCGACCCGGAGCGCCCCGCGGTTACCCGAGTTGACGTCAAGCGCGGTCACGACGCCGCCGGCCTGCTCCACGGCCCGGGTGATCTCGCTTACCGCGCGGCCGTGCGATGCCACCTCAAGCCGGGCAGTGATTGAGTAAGACACACTCGGCGCCATGGTCATGTCGCTTCCGCCTCCCTTGCGGCGCCTTCTTTGGCGACGCTGTTGCCGGCGACACTGCCGGGAAACACAACTTCAGAATATTGAGGTCCGCGCGACACCGCGTACTCTTCATGCATGGCGCGGGATACCACGATAAGCCCGTCGGCTGGCGGCGTTCGCGGTATGCCCGCCGAATCCGGCGTGATCGACGTTACGCGGCTGCGGGTCGCGCTCGCCCGGCTGTCCAGGCGGCTGCGCCGGCATGCACTGGCCGGGCTGACTCCTACGCAGCTCGCGGCCCTGTCCACCGTGGAGCAGTCGGGACCGCTGCGGCTCGGCGACCTGGCCGCCGCCGAGGGCATCGCGCCGTCCACGCTGACCCGGATGGTGGCCGTGCTCGAAGACCTCGGCTACGTCAGGCGGGACGCCGACCCGCGGGACGCGCGGGCGTCCACGCTGGCGATCACGGCCAAGGGGCACGAGACCCTGGAGCGCCTGCGCGCGGAGGGTACCGCGCTGCTGACCCAGTGGCTGGCGATGCTCACCGCCGAGCAGCGCGCCGCGCTCGCGACCGCGCTGCCCGCGCTCGAGGCGCTGGCCGAACCGGAGACGTCGGCCCAGCGCTCTCGGTAGCGCGGCTGGTCGCTCTTTGCCTGGGTGTCGCTCTAGGGTGTCGCTTTAGAACAGCAGCAGGGTGAGCTGGCTCCTGGCCTTCTTGAGGCGCTCGTCGTCCGGCGAGAGGACCTCGAAGAGGTCGAGCAGGTGCAGGCGCGCGGTGTTCCGCTCCTCACCCGAGGTGCGCCTGATGACGGCGAGGATCCGGTCGAATGCCTTCTCCGCGTCGCCGCCCGCCATCTCGAAGTCCGCGTACCGCAGCTGCGCGGCGACGTCCTCCGGGTGCGCCGCGGCGTCCCGGCTGACGGTCATCGGGTCGTACGAGGACACCCGGCGCATGAGGTTGACCTGGGAGAGCCAGCTCTTGGCCAGCGGGTCCGCCGGGACGTCCGCCAGTGCCTTCTCGAGCGCCCGGGCGGCGCCGTCGAGGTCTCCCGTCTCCATCGCGTCCCTGGCCGCGGAAAGCGCCGGCGGCAGGTCGTCGACGGCCTCGCCTGGCTCCGCGTCGCCGGCACCCGCCGGCCGGACGCCGAGCTGCTCGGCCGCCGCTAGCACCTGGGTGAGCCACTGCTTGACCTGGGCCTCGGGCATCGCGCCGAGGAACGCGTCCACCATCTGGCCGCCGATGATCGCGACGACCATCGGAATCGACTGGGCCTGGAAGGCCTGCGCCAGCCGCGGGTTGGCGTCGACGTCGACCCTGGCGAGGACCCACGCGCCCGCGGCCTGCTCGGCCAGCCGCTCAAGCACCGGGCTCAGCTGCTTACACGGCCCGCACCACTCGGCCCACAGGTCCACGATCACGGGCGTGGTCCTGGACCGGAGGGCGACGTCGTCGTTGAAGGTCTCTTCGGTTACGTCGATCACGAATGGCGACGCCGGACCGCTCGCGGGACCGCCGTCGCCAGCGCCAGCGGCCTCGGCGGCCCGTGCCGCCTGCTGCCTGCGCTGCGCGGCGGCCTGTCGCGCGCCAAGGTCGACGGCACCGTACATGGAGAAGTCCCGCGGCGATTGCATGCTTCTATCCTGCATCAAAACTTGGCGTGATCGTGACCAAAGTTCGCCCGGGTGTGATCTTGGACGTTGGCAACACGTTGCCAAAAGCCGGGTGGCTGTAGCATTTCATGTGCTACAGTCGCCGCATGGCACAGAAGGGCGACCGGCGACGCGGTAAGCCGCTCAACCCGGACCTCGGGTACGCGGGCGATCCCGTGCACCACGCGACATCCAACCTGCCGTCGCAGCGGATCGGCATCCGCGAATTGCGGCAGCACGCCAGCGTCTATGTGGACCTCGTGGAGCGTGGATACACGGTCGACATCACCAACCGCGGCCGCCTGGTTGCCCAGATGATCCCGGTTCGCGACCCGGAGAGCCCGCTTGAGCGCTGGATCGCCAAGGGTGTCATCGAGCGCGCCGAGGATGACGGCAGCATCCTCGACGTCGACCCGTACCCGGGCACGACCGGGGGCCAGCCGAGCGGGGGCGAGGCGCTCGAACGGCTGCGCGCCGTCGAGGAAACGGACCGATCGTGATTTACCTCGACTCTTCGGCACTGATCAAGCTGGCGCTAGCCGAGCCGGAGACCGCGGCGCTCAGCGACTTCCTCGGTCAGCGGTCGGAACAGGCACTCGTCTCGAGCTCGCTGCACCGCGCGGAGGTGCTCCGCGCCATCTGGCGGGCGGAGCCCGGAGCGCTGCCCCGCGCCCAGCGGATGATCCGCCGGGTCTCGCTCGTCTCGCTCACCCACGACCTGCTGGACAACGCGGCCACCCTGCCGCCGGGCGGGCTGTCCACCAGCGAGTCTATCCACCTCGCGTCGGCGCTGGCGATCAAGCGGGATCTGACGGCCTTCGTCTGCTACGACAAGCGGCTCGCGGACGCCGCCGAGTCCGCTGGCCTCCCGGTGGCCGCCCCTGCCTGAGGTCCTTGCTGCGCTCGGGTGCCTCAAGGCCTGGAATTCTGCCTGGAATTCTGGCCTTGAGGCACACATGGCCACTTCGGTTGTGGTGCCGGGGTGCCGCTCGGCCAGGTCGTTTGGCCTTGTGTGCTTGTGCCCCTGACACGGGTGGTTCGGCCGCGGACCGGGTTAGGCGGCAGGCTCGAAGGCCACTATGGGCAGGCGCGGGCGCTGACGGCCCTTTTCCAACGATGCCCGGAGTTCGGCCAAGACGGCGTCCCAGTCGTTATCGACCCTGACCGGGGGGATGTTGTGCGGGAAAATTCCGTGCTTAAGCAGGCGGCTGCGCTTTGCCTCGGTCCTCAGCCAGTCGGCCCGGGAGAAGTGATATTCCTGGGAATCGATCTCCACCGAAACGCCCGCGTCCGGCCACCATGCGTCGACCTCGCCGATATCGGTGCCGTCCGCCGCGCTCCTGAGGAAAACGTTGTATTGCGGCGACGGAAGGGATGACTTCTCAATGCGTTCCCGGAAATGAATTTCGGCGATCGAGCGAGATCCGGCTCGGATGTCATTCAGCGCGAGCCGGAGCCGACTGCTGTCACGAGTGCCGGCCCCTTGGAGTTCTAGTCCGAGTTGCGCGATCGAGCAGGCCTGCTTCTGTATCGCCTCCGCGACTACGGCGCGTACGTCGTCAACTGACGGCAACAGTTGGGCCGCGTCGGCAACGGCGCGCGCCGGGGCAGCATAGCGAAGCGCGCCGGTCCGATATACCCGCGGGAATCGCCTGGTCCGGTGCATTCGCACGAAGGCCATGCTCTGGCGCCTGGCCGCCTGCGGGACCAGGACGTCGATGACGTCGGGGCCGGGAGCCCGGAGTCGGTACGCGCGCAGGGCGGCCGCTCCGGTGATCGCGCTGCGCGGGCCCGCGTACAGCAGTGCCGCCGCCAGCCGCTGCTCGACGGTCGGCTTCCCCGTAACCGTGAGGTACACGCCAGGCAGCAGCCGCTGCCACTTGCCATTGGGCTGTGACCATGAGGTCACCGTGCTGCGCGGGACTCCACACGCGAGAGCCTGACTTCGGCTGATCACTTGGTGCTGCGCGTCGAGGGTGCGCGCCAAACGAGCATGATCGAATACAGAACGTCTTGGCATAATTACAGATTGTCACTGTCAGGTGCATCATGTCACGCTTTATCGGCTAGTTATCTACTAGTTCGACCAATGACGGCGCCGAGCGTGGCCTGCGGCCTGAAACGCTACGAGTTCGGCGGGACTCAAGGTGCGTAATAGAGCCACTGCGAATTTGGCCTTGTGGGACTCAGGGACAGAATTTAGTGGGCCAAGGTGACACAAGGCCGCTAGAGGCATGCGTGGGTGCCGCAAGGCCAGAAATTTCTCGTGTTTCTGGCCTTGCGGCACCCACGCACATATGAGGCGGCGCCAATGCGGTTAACTTGAGGGCTCCGCCTCGGCGTCGTGCCCGTTCTGTCCGGAACGCCCAAGGGCACCGATGGTCGTTTCGTGATTGTGTTAATTCTGGGCGTCCACGACGCTCAGAACTCACACAATCATGACGCTGATCTAGACCTTCCCGGATGGCGTCAGGTCGATTTCATGAAATGTCCGAAATTTCGAGGCGCGGGTTTTGCGCCCGAAATTTCGAGGGGCATCGGAGCCTGGTTCGGAGTGGTTGCTCGGTTGGTCGGGGCTGGTTTGGGAGGCTCGCTCGAACTTGTTGCCGGGTCGGCTGGGGCCGGTTTGGGTGGGCTCGCTCGAACTTGTTGCCGGGTCGGCTGGGGCCGGTTTGGGTGGGCTCGCTCGAAGCTGTTGCCGGGTCGGCTGGGGCCGGATTGGGAGGCTCGCTCGAACTTGTTGCCGGGTCGGCTGGGGCCGGTTTGGGTGGGCTCGCTCGAAGCTGTTGCCGGGTCGGCTGGGGCCGGATTGGGAGGCTCGCTCGAACTTGTTGCCGGGTCGGCTGGGGGCTAGAAGGACGCTGGCTCGGTGTAGGTGCCCCAGACGGTGCGGAGGGCGTCGCAGATTTCGCCCAGGGTTGCCTCGGCGCGGACCGCGTCGAGCATGGGGGGTACCAGGTTCGCGTCGGTGCGGGCGGCGGCGGTCAGGTCGGCCAGGGACCGGTCCACCGTGGCCTGGTCACGGGACGCGCGCCGGGCGGACAGCTCGGCCACCTGGGCACGCTCGACCTCGGGGCTGATGCGGAGGATCTCGAGCTCGCCGCCGACGGTCTCCGGATGGCTCGTCACGCCGACGATGCGCTTGTCGCCCTTTTCCAGCTTCTGCTGGTACTCGAAGGCCGCGTCGGCGATCTCGCCGGTGAACCAGCCGGTTTCGATGCCGCGCAGGATGCCGCTGGTCATGGAGCCGTCCGGGGACATGGCGCGGATGCGGGCGAAGACCTCCTCGGCTTCCGCCTCAAGCTTGTCGGTGAGCGCCTCCACGTACCAGGAGCCGCCAAGGGGATCGGCCACGTTCGTGACGCCGGTTTCCTCCGCGAGCACCTGCTGCGTGCGCACCGCCGTCTCGGCCGCCGCCGTGCTCGGCAGCGCCAGCACCTCGTCGAGCGCGTTCGTGTGCAGCGAGTTGGTCCCGCCCAGCACGGCGGCGAGCGCCTCGATCGCGGTACGCACGACGTTGTTCACCGGCTGCTGGGCGGTCAGCGACACGCCCGCGGTCTGGGTGTGGAACCGCAGCCACTGCGCCCGTGCGGTCTTCGCGCCGTAGACGTCGCGGAGCCAGCGGGCCCAGATCCGCCGGGCGGCGCGGAACTTCGCGATCTCTTCGAAGAAGTCGATGTGCGCGTCGAAGAAAAATGACAGGCCCGGGGCGAACTCGTCCACGTCAAGGCCCCGGGAGATGCCCAGCTCCACGTAACCGAAGCCGTCGGCCAGGGTGAACGCGAGCTCCTGGGCGGCCGTCGAGCCCGCCTCCCTGATGTGGTAGCCGGACACGGAGAGCGGCTTGTACCGCGGGATGTTCCGCGCGCAGTACTCCATCAGGTCGCCGATGAGGCGCAGGTGCGGCTCCGGCGCGAACAGCCACTCCTTCTGCGCGATGTACTCCTTGAAGATGTCGGTCTGCAGCGTCCCGTCGAGCTTGCCGATGTCGATGCCCTGACGCTCGGCGGCGACCAGGTACATGCAGAAGACCGGGACGGCGGGGCCGCTGATCGTCATCGACGTCGTGGTCTGGTCGAGCGGGATGCCCGCGAACAGGACGTCCATGTCGGCGGCCGAGTCGATGGCGACGCCGCAGTGGCCGACCTCGCCCAGCGACCGCGGGTCGTCGGAGTCGCGGCCCATCAGCGTGGGCATGTCGAACGCCACGGACAGGCCGTCGCCCCCCGCGTTGATCAGCATCTGGTAGCGCTCGTTGGTCTGCCTGACGTTGCCGAAGCCGGAGAACTGCCTGATCGTCCACGGCTTGCCCCGGTAGCCGGTGGCATACAGGCCCCTGGTGAACGGGAACTCCCCCGGCCAGCCGATCCCGCCCGCCGGCTCGCTCCCGTCGGGCGGCCCGTAGACCGGCTCGACCGCCAGCCCGGAGAGCGTGCTGAAGTCGGCGTCGCGCTTCTTGGCCTGCTCGTAAGCGCGCTCCCAGCGCTCGCGTCCGCTCTCGTCGGTCATCGCAGCCTCCAGGCCGGAAAATACTAGGACGTCCTATCAATATAGTAGGACGTCCTAGCAAATTCCCGCCAGCCACCCCGGATGCGGGAGACCCTGAGCGCGTGCCCCTGCCCCCGGACTGAGGAGGGAGGGAGCGACGAGGGAGCCTGCCTGCGAGCCGAAGCGCGCGCCGGCGTTTTTGGACTGTAGAAGGAGGGAGCCTGCCCGCGAGCCGAAGCGCGCCGGCGGCCTGCGCGGACTGAGGAGCGAGGGAGCCTCCCCGCGAGCCGAAGGGCGCGCCCCTGTCCTCGGACTGAGGAGGGAGGGAGCGAGGAACGAGCGGACGAGTGACGAGGGAGAAGACAGGGGTCCCGAGCGCCCGGAGGCGAGCGGGGAAACACAGTACGAGCGACTGAGCGACGAGGGAGCACAGGCCGCCCTCAGGGCGCGCGGAGGCGAGCGGGGAAACACAGTACGAGCGACTGACCGACGAGGGAGAAACGCCGGCCTCGGGCGCGCGGAGGCGAGCGGGGGAAGCACAGTGCGACGAGGGAGCACAGGCCGCCCTCAGGGCGCGCCGAGGCGAGCGGGGCTGGCAGAGTGAGCGCGGGAAACACAGTGCGGGGAAAGCATCACAACCGCACGGGTCGGTGCGGCGTCTTAAGGTGCGGTTCCGGATAACGGGCCATCCGCCGCCGCGAAAGTGTGGAAGCTGCCGATGTATCCCACAGGTACCCTCGATGGGCCACAGGCTGGTGACATGTCATGTCCGTCGGTGGCGGGGGTGCGGCTTTGGCGGCCACAATCTCCATAGGGGCACCACGAACGGGGCGGCGAGGAGGCGGGCCGGTGGGCACGGACGCGGGGGCGGAGACCGGACCCTACGCCATTGTCACCGGGACCTCGGGCACGGGCGCGCGGCAGGTTCTGGCCGAGCAGTTGTTCGCCGCTCATTACCCTAAGCTCGCGGGCTGGGTCAGGCGACTGGTGGACGACGACGATACCGCGCACGAGATCGCCTCGGAGGCGTTCGTGCGGCTGCTGTCGAAGTGGACGAGCATCGACAAGCTCGACAGCCCGCAAAGCTACCTTTACATGATCGCCACGAACCTGGTCCGCGACCACTGGCGGAAGATGGAGCGGGAGCGCCGCGCCTTCAGCAAGGCGGCGGCGGGCAGCGACCCCGAGCCGTACTTCGACCCGTCGCAGGACGTGCACATCAGGGAGTTGCTGGCGGCGCTGCCCGCCCGGCTGCGCGAGCCCTTCCTGCTGCATTACTATGCCGGGTTCGGGGTCAGGGAGATCGCCGCGCAGCTGAAGAAGCCCGAGGGCACGATCAAGGCGGACCTGTACCATGCCCGGGCAAAGCTGAAGGAAGCGCTGGCCAAGCAGGCCACTGGGCCCATGCCGATCCAGCGGCCGGCCGACGCCAACGGAACGCAGGGCGACCCGGGCCACAACACGGGCCGCGGGGAGCGGCGCGGCAGGGGGACGACCGATGCCAGCTGACAATGGGCTTGACCCGCTCGACCGCTGGCTGAACCAGCAGGTCCGGCCGCTGCCGCCGCCCCCGGGCACGTTCGAGCTGATCGCCAGGCGAGCCAGGCGCCGCCGGATCCGCAAGGCGGTCGTCTCACTGGCGGGCGCCGCCGCGGTCGCCGCCCTGATCGGCGTCGCGGTGCCGGTGGGCATGTCCCTGCACCTGAACACCCCGTCCACGAGCGCGGGCCTGGCCGCCGGGCCGGGGAACTCAACCACCGCACCGACGCAGACCACGCTCGGGACCGCCAATAAGGAGCCGAGCCCGTCGGCGACCAGCGGCGCGTCCGGCTCGCCCGCGCCCGCCGCCAGCAGCGCCGCGAGCGCGACCGGCCCGAATTCCCCCGGCTGGCTGCCGGCCAATTTCCAGCCCTACTCGGTGACCTGGGACTCGCTGTCCACCGGGTGGGTCCTGGGCCCCGCCGGGACCGCCGGGCACTGCGGCGCCCAGCAGAACTCGTCCGTCTGCACGTCGATCGCGGTCACCCACGACAGCGGCCAGACCTGGTCGGGCGTGCCCGCGCCGACCACGACGGATGTCACCGGCCTGCGGTTCCTGAACGCGACGTACGGCTGGGCGTTCGGCCCCGAGTTGTGGGCGACGGACAACGGCGGGACGAACTGGCACCAGGTGAACACCAGCGGCCTGTCCGTCCCGCAACTGGAGACGATCGACGGCCGCGCGTACGCGTTGTTCGCCGACTGCACGAACATTGACGGAAACGCCGACGCCGCCTGCACGAAGTACACGCTGAAGACCGCCACGGTCGGCAGCGACGACTGGGTGCCGGTCGGCGGCGTCCCGGCCGACCTCACCGGCGGGACCGCTGACTTCACGCAGGCCACCGGCCAGGCCGACTCCGCGATACTCGAACTCGCCGGCGCGACGGGCACCCAGCCCGCGACCGGCTACCTGGTCGCGCCGGACGGCACGCTGTACGCCGGCCCCCTCGACGGGACCGCCTGGCACAAGGTGACGGCCCTGCCGTGCACCCCGGGACCGGGGACCGGCGGCGGCGCGGCCGCAGGCGCTGCTGCTGACGCCGGACGGCACGTCGTCCGCGGGCGGATCGCGGCTGGCCATGGTCTGTTACCAGGGAACGGCGGGCACCACCTCCGTCTACGGGTCGAACGACAACGGAGCCACCTGGACCGAGCAGGCCGGCGTCGCGTCAATGCCCGCCACGACCGTGCCCGCGTCACTCACCTCATTGCCAGACGGCACCCTCATCCTCGCCGCGTTCAATCGCAGCGGCGGGCAAGGCGGCGGCATCTACCTGCTCCCCGCGAGCGCGACCCAGTGGCAGGCGGCGAGCCTGTCCGACTCGTCCGGTAAGACCTACGGGTTCACGTACGTGGGCATGACCAGCGCCACGCAGGGAGTGGCTCTTGGCGGCAATCCCGACCTGCACGCGATCTGGATGACTAGCAACGGCGGCCAGACCTGGACCGTCCAGCCGATTCAGAGCTAACCCGGGCCAGAGCTGACCCAGGCCAGCGCTAACCCGGGCCAGCGCTAGCCGGTGAAGTCGCCGGCCGACAGCCGCAGCGAGCGGAGCAGGGTGAACAGGGCTTCACGGTCGGGCTCCGAGTAACCCGAGAGGCCGAACTCGGCCGCCATCAGGTCGCGGGTCGCCACGTGGACCGCGTCCCGGCCCGGGCCGGTGATCTCGGCCAGGCGCCCGCGGCCGTCGGCGGGGTTGGGCTTGCGGACCACCATGCCGGCCGCCTCCAGGCGGTCGATCGTGTTGGTCACCGAGGTCGGGTGGACCATCAGCCGCTCCCCCATCACCCGCAGCGGCAGCGCGCCCTCGCGGCTGAACGACAGCAGGACGAGGGCCTCGTAGCGGGCGAAGGTGAGCCCGTGCGGGCGGAGGATCGCGTCGAGTTCGGCGAGCAGCAGCTGTTGCGCGCGCATGATCGAGGTGACCGCCGCCATGGCCGACGACGGCCCGAACCGGCGCTCCCATATCCGCGCCGCGCGGTCGATCGGGTCGAAGGGCAGGCCAAGCTCTCTGGACACACCGGACACCTTAGGCCGACAAGCCCCGAACGGCGACTTGCGGCCGGGAGCGGGAACCACGCACCCGTTCGGATAAATCCTTGACGACCACCGTGGCGGCGAGCAGTTCCGCGGCCGCCGCGGCCGGGTCGCACCGGCCCTCGGCCACCCGGGCGGCGAGCTCGTCGGGGACGGCGAGCCGCGTCGCCAGCGCGCCGAGCGCGATCGCGCGCACCTCGTCGCGCGCCCGGGCGAGCCGCCGCCGCGACCGCTCGCCGCTCGACTCCAGCCAGGCGTCGTGCTTGTCGAGCGCGCCGAGCAGGTCATCGACGCCCTCGCCGGCGGTCGCGACCGTCGCCGCGATCGGCGGCTTCCACTCGCCCTTGGCCAGGTTGACCATTGCCCGCAGGTCGCGAAGCGTCGCCTGGGTGTCCGGCCGGTCCGCCTTGTTCACGACGAGGACGTCGGCGACCTCGAGCAGGCCCGCCTTCGCCGCCTGGATGGAGTCGCCCATGCCGGGCACCACGAGCACGACCGTGCTGTCGGCCGCCGACGCGATCTCCACCTCCGCCTGGCCGACCCCGACGGTCTCGACCAGGATGACCTCGTAGCCGGCCGCCGCCAGCACCCGGATCGCCTGCGGCGCCGCCGCGGCGAGCCCGCCGAGCTGCCCGCGGCTGCCCATCGACCGGATGAACACCCCGTCGTCGGTCGCGTGCTCCTGCATCCGCACCCGGTCACCGAGCAGCGCGCCCCCGGTGAACGGCGAGGACGGGTCCACCGCGAGCACCGCGACCCGGTTGCCGCGCGCGCGGAACGCCCGCACCAGCGCGCTGGTGACCGTGGACTTACCCGCCCCGGGCGCGCCGGTCAGGCCGATCACGCGGGTGCCGGCCGCCGCCGGCTTCAGGTCCTTCACGACCGAACGGAGGCGGGGGTCCCCGTTCTCCACCCACGAGATCACCCGGGCCAGGGCGCGCTTGTTCCCGGCCCGGACCTGGCCGGCGATGTCGACAGTGTTTCCCGCGCTCGCCTCCGCGCGCTCGGGACCCCTGCCTCCTCCCTCGTCACTCGTCCGCTCCCTCGTCGCTCCCTCGCTCCTCAGTCCGGGGGACAGGGGCGCGCGCTTCGGCTCGCGCTCAGGTGTTTCCCGCGCTCGCCTCCGCGCGCTCGGGACCCCTGCCTCCTCCCTCGTCACTCGTCCGCTCCCTCGTCGCTCCCTCGCTCCTCAGTCCGGGGGACAGGGGCGCGCGCTTCGGCTCGCGCTCAATGTTTCCCGCGCTCGCCTCCGCGCGCTCGGGACCCCTGCCTCCTCCCTCGTCACTCGTCCGCTCCCTCGTCGCTCCCTCGCTCCTCAGTCCGGGGGACAGGGGCGCGCGCTTCGGCTCGCGCTCAAGTGTTTCCCGCGCTCGCCTCCGCGCGCTCGGGACCCCTGCCTCCTCCCTCGTCACTCGTCCGCTCCCTCGTCGCTCCCTCGCTCCTCAGTCCGGGGGACAGGGGCGCGCGCTTCGGCTCGCGCTCAATGTTTCCCCCGTTCGCCTCCGCGCGCGTCCTTTGGCTCACGGGGTTTGGAGCAGGAGCGCCGAGCCCTGGCCGCCGCCGCCGCACAGCGCCGCCGCGCCGAGCCCGCCGCCGCGGCGGCGCAGCTCGTAGATGAGCGTCAGCGCGATCCGCGCGCCGGACGCGCCGAGCGGGTGGCCGACGGCGATCGCGCCGCCGTTGACGTTCACGATCTCCGGGTCGACGCCGAGCTCGCGCATGGACGCGATGCCGACGGCGGCGAACGCCTCGTTGATCTCGATGAGGTCCAGGTCGCCCACGTCGCGGCCGGCCTTACCGAGCGCCTTCTTGATCGCGTTCGAGGGCTGGGAGTGCAAGCTGTTGTCCGGGCCCGCGACCGTGCCGAACGCGCCCACTTCGGCCAGCACGGTGGCGCCCAGCTCCTCCGCCTTCTTGCGGCTCGTCACGACCAGGGCGGCGGCGCCGTCGGAGATCTGCGATGAGGAGCCGGCCGTGATCGTGCCTTCCCTGCCGAAGGCCGCGGGGAGCTTCGCGAGGGACTCCGCGGTCGTGTCGCCGCGGATGCCCTCGTCGGTCTCGAAGAAGATCGTCTCTTTGCGCGACTTGACCTCGACGGGGATGATCTCCTCGCGGAGCAGCCCGTCCTTCGTGGCCCGGGCGGCCCGCTGCTGCGAGCGGGCGGCGAACTCGTCCTGGTCCGCCCGGGAGATGTCCAGCTTCGCGTTGTGCCGCTCGGTGGACTCGCCCATCGAGAGCCCGTCGAACGCGTCGGTCAGCCCGTCGAGGGCCATCGAGTCCAGCATCTCGACCGCGCCGTACTTGTAGCCCTTGCGGGAGTTCTTCAGCAGGTGCGGCGCGTTGGTCATCGACTCCATGCCGCCGGCCACGATCACGTCGAACTCGCCGAGCCTGATCAGGTCCGCCGCCTGGGCGATCGCGTCGAGGCCGGACAGGCAGACCTTGTTGACCACGGTGGCCGGGGTCGTCATCGGGATGCCCGCCTTCACCGCGGCCTGCCGCGCGGTGATCTGCCCGGCGCCCGCCTGCAGCACGTGTCCCATGATCACGTAGTCGACCTGGTCGGCCCGCACGTTGGCGCGGTCGAGCGCGCCCTTGATCGCGAACCCGCCGAGGTCGGCCGCGCTGAAGCCGGCGAGGCCGCCGAGAAGCCGCCCGATCCCCGTCCGCGCGCCGCCGATGATCACTGGGTCACGGTCACCCATGGGGCCCTCCTAGCTGTTTACATCGCCTTGTATGTCACGATACCCATCATGCTGCTGACTATCGATCACGTGGGTATCGCCTGCCGGAACCTGGACGCCGCCGTCGAGCGGTACGTGAGCGTGTTCGGGCTCACGGTGGCGAGTCTGGAGACCAACGCCGAGCAGGGCGTCAGGGAGGCGATGCTCGCCACGTCGTCCGGGTCGTCCTACGTGCAGCTGCTCGAGCCGCTAGCGCCGGACACGCCGGTCGGGAAGTTCCTCGAGCGGCGCGGCGAGGGCATGCACCACGTGGGGTACGCGGTGGCGGACGTGACGGCGGCGCTCGCGGAGATCGGCGCGACGGGCGTCCGGCTGATCGACTCGCGGCCCCGGCACGGGTCGCTTGGCGCGTCGATCGCGTTCCTCCACCCTGGGGACCTTGGGGGCGTTTTGACGGAACTTGTGCAGCCGCTACGCTGATCACCCCAAGGCCCCGCATCTTGCGATCGATTGCACCGTTTTGCGGGCTTCTGAGGCGCATGAAACGTGACTAAATCCAGGGGCCTGAGGGACGCATGGGACCTTTGTGACCTTTAGACTTGGTGGTAGATGAACCCCCCGGGTTTCTGCCTGTGCAGGAACGTCGAAGCACCCGCAGACCCGGCGGAGGCGGAGTAGATTGCCTCTCACTGGCGAGACCATCTTCCCGCCCCTTGGCCCCGCCTGCCGTCCCCCGTCTAGCTTGGATTAGGCCCATATGCAATCGGACATTGACGCTCAGCTGACGAGCTTCTTCGAAGAGACCCCGCCGCGCGACTTCGCCAAGGTGATGCGCGGCTACGATCCGCATCAGGTCGACGAGCACATCCGCCAGCTCGCCAGCGAGGTGCGCAGGCACCAGGAGGACGCGGCCGGCGCCCGGCGCGACCTCCAGGACGCGCAGCGGCAGATCCAAGAGCAGGAACGTCCGACCTACTCCGGGCTTGGCGCGCGCATTGAGCAGCTGCTGCGGCTCGCCGAGGAGCAGGCGACCGAGCTCGTGCAGGCCGCGCGGTCCGAGGCCAACGAGATCAAGGCGGCCGCCAAGGTTGACGGCGCTGAGCTGCGGGCCGCGGCCGAGAACGAGGCCGCCGAGCTGCGCGCCAACGCCAAGCGCGAGTCTGACGACGTGCGCGGCGCCGCTGAGCGCGAGGCCGACTCGATCCGCACCACCGCCCGCCGCGAGGCGGACGAGCTGACTTCCACCACCGAGCGCGAGGTCGCCAAGCTGCGCGCCACCGCCGACCACGAGGTCGCGGAGAAGCGCGCCTCCACCGAGCGGGACATCGCCAAGCTGCGCACCACCACCGAGCGCGAGGTGGCGCAGCTCAAGGCGGCGGCCAAGCGGGAGCGCGACGAGATCCTCACCACCTCCAAGCGCCAGGCCGACGAGATGCGGTCGCAGGCGCAGCGCATCCTGGAGGAGAGCGAGGCGCAGCGGGCGCAGGCCGAGGCCGAGTTCGAGATCCAGCTCGCCTCCCGCCGCGAGGAGTCCGAGCGCCAGGAGGCCGAGCGGCTCGCCGCCGCCCAGGCTGCCACCCAGAAGCTGGTCTCCGAGGCCGAGCAGCGTGCCTCCACGGCCGAGCAGCGGGCGGCGAAGGCATCGGCGCAGGCCGACCAGACCCGCCGGGACGCCGACCAGCACGCCCGGCAGCTCGTGTCGAACGCGAAGAAGAACGCCGACCAGATCGTCGCGCAGGCCAAGGCGCAGGCGGACCAACTGCTGTCCGAGACCAAGGCCGACGCCGACCGTCGCCGGGTCGCCTCGCAGCGCGAGGTCGACGAGCTCACCCGCCAGAAGGACAACATCACCACGCACCTGGCCCAGGTGCGCCAGCTGCTCGGCGGCCAGCTCGGCATCCAGCTGCCGGCGGACGCCGGCCATGGCGACGGCGCCGCCCAAGTCGGCGGTGGAGAGCGCGCCCGTCGCGGCGGCCCCGGTCTCCCGCCCCGCGGGGAACGGCTCCGCGCCGCGGCCCGCCGCCGGCCCGGCCGGTGAGGGCCAGGCCAGCGAAGAAGACTGGTGGACCGAGTAAGACCCGGGGTCCCGGGCGGGAATCGTTAAGCCGGAGGCCTGGACTCGCATGAGTCCAGGCCTCCGGCTTGCTTTGGATGGCCAGGATGCCTGCCATTCTGGCCTTGGGTGCCCCGGAGCCGGCTGCCATTTCCGGCCTTGTGGCACACGTGATCGGAATATTCCGGCCTTGTGGCACATACGGACGTGTCTAGTGGCCTTGAGGCACCCAGGCACAGCTCATTCCGACCGTGGGGGCCACAAGACCAAAAGGGCCGGCAGGCCGGTTCATTCGTTCCAGAACGTGGGCAGGGCGCCGTCGGTGAGCGCGGTCGGGTTGACCGTCCGGACGATCTCGTTGAGCACGGTGCGGACGTAGTTCTCACCCACCCACAGGTGCTTGGCGCCCGGCACGCCGATCACGTCCGCCTTGGGTACCCGGGCGAACCGCGTCCGCGCCTCGTCGGGGCGCAGGTAGTCGTCGAACTCGGGTACCAGGACGGTCAGCGGCCTGCCCGCGGCCGCCCA
Source organism: uncultured Actinomycetota bacterium (assembly GCA_963767685.1). Lineage (GTDB taxonomy): Bacteria > Actinomycetota > Actinomycetes > Streptosporangiales > Streptosporangiaceae > Trebonia. The sequence goes on along the minus strand of CAVYEZ010000018.1, from coordinate 585,646 downwards.
GGCGTCCAGGTCGGCGTCGGAGGCCCGGCGCAGCGGCGGTGACAGCAGGATGCCGCCCCGGACTCCGGGCAGCAGGCCCCAGCGGAGCGCCAGCTCAGTGCCGAACGACCAGCCGAGCAGCCAGATCTCCGGCAGGCCCGCCGCGACGGCGTACTCGACCGCGGCGGCCACGTCGTACCGCTCCGTCTCGCCCGCGCCGAACTCGCCCTCGCTCTTGCCCTGCTCGGATACGGTGCCCCGGGTGTTGAAGCGGAGCACGGCCACGTCGGCGAGCGCGGGCAGCCGGTTCGCCGCCTTGCGGTAGACGTGGCTGTCCATCATCCCGCCGTGCGTCGGCAGCGGGTGGAGGCAGACAAGCGTGGCCGCGGGATCGCGGTCCGCGGGCAGCGCGAGCTCGCCGATCAGCCGCAGCCCGTCTTCCGTCGTCAGCGTGATCGGGGTCCGGCGGGCGGGCAGGACCGTCATAGCCCTGATATCTGTCACGTTGATGTCCTTGGTCTCGCTGTCATCCTGGCCTGCGGTGCATTCGCCGCTGCCAGCACACCGTGTGCCAGTGCCGCCGCGCCGCCGCGCCCGAGTGCGTCGGCCACACCACCACGTGCGCCAGGCCCGGGTGGAGCTCCTGGTCGCAGCCGGGGCAACGGTACGGCTTGGTGGCGGCCGCGCCGGGCACCGGCCGCACGACCCAGTCGCCGTCCGGCCAGTCCTCGATCCGTTCTGGACCGAGCGGCGCGGACGGCGCGGCCGGAGGGACTTTCCTGGTCTTGCGCGGGCTCACGGCGGTCAACTCTATCGGTGCGGCTGATTTGGACTGGTCGCTAGTTGCAACGCGCAGGCGGCACCGGCTAGTCCGCAATACAGTGCGTAGGTGCGACTCGTCATCGCGCGGTGCAGCGTCGATTACGACGGCCGGCTCACCGCCCATCTCCCTTCCGCCCTCCGGCTGCTGATCGTGAAGGCCGACGGCTCGGTCCTGGTCCATTCCGACGGCGGCTCCTACAAGCCGCTGAACTGGATGTCACCGCCGTGCCGGCTGACGGAGCACCCGGCGGAGCCCGCCGAGCCGGGTGACACCGCGCAGCCGGGCAAGTGGACGGTCACCAACAAGGCCGGCGAGACGCTGACGATCACCCTCGAGGAGACGCTCTCCGACACGTCCGTCGAGCTCGGCGTCGACCCCGGCCTGGTCAAGGACGGCGTCGAGGCGCACCTGCAGGAGCTGCTGGCCGAGCAGCTGCACCTGCTCGGCGACGGCTGGCGGCTCATCCGCCGCGAGTACCCCACGCCAATCGGCCCGGTCGACATCATGTGCCGCGACGACTCGGGCGAGCACGTCGCCGTCGAGATGAAGCGGCAGGCCGGAATCGACGCGGTGGAACAGCTGACCAGGTACCTGGAGCTGCTGAACCGGGACCCGCTCCTATCGCCGGTGCACGGCGTGCTCGCCGCCCAGACAATCAAGCTTCAGGCGCGCACGCTGGCGGAGGATCGCGGCATCCGCTGCGTGGTCCTCGACTACGACGCCATGCGCGGCATCGAGCGCGAGGGCACGCTCTTCTGAGTCGCGATGGCAGAGTCCCATGGGCCGCAACCTAGCGGCACCGCCCGGCGTTATGACGGGACTTGCCGTAATTTGAACCGTTCGCCCAGCCGGTAGTGGTGGACCGCCACCCCGCCCACCCGGCGGACGGAGACCAGGGTCATCGGGTTTCCCTCGTCGTGCGGGTAGCGGGCCGGGAGGGCGAATCGCGGTGCGCGCTCGTCGCCCACGAAGAACGGGGCGATCGCCAGGCGGAGCTCGTCCACGAGACCGGCCGCCAGGAGGTCGCGCACGATCCGGGCGCCGCCTTCGACGAGGAGAGTCGCCACCAGCCGTTCGGAATAGAGGTCTTCGAGGACGGCGGCCAGGGACAGCTCCGCGCCCGCGTCGATGACGACGGCGCTCTCGCGCAGGTTCTTCCGCGCCGACGGCCCGGCGGCGGCGGTCGCGTAGACGAGCGGGGTGCCCGGGCCGGCGAAGACGCGGGCCGCCGGGTCGAGCCGGCCGCTGGCGGTCAGCGTGACGCGGCGCGGGTGCGGCGGCCGGCCGGCCGCCACGCGGGCGGCCACCCGCCGCTCGTCGCGGATCAGCAGCCTCGGGTTGTCGGCGCGGACCGTGCCGGCGCCGACCAGGATCGCGTCGGCCCGGGCGCGCAGCTCGTCGACCTCGTCCAGGTCCTCGGGCCCGGACAGGATCAGCCGGTCGGGCGACGCGTCGTCCAGGTAGCCGTCTACGGAGATCGCGCAGCTCACGATCGTGTACGGGCGGACGGGCACGGTGCCTACGTTACCCGCGTTACGGGCCCGCATCGGGGCTGCTGCTGGCCGCTCTCCGATGGTTTACTTGCTTACATGGCAGGTCATGCGGTTTCACCCGCCGTTCCGGCGTGGGGCATGTCGCGGGAGACGTTCGAGTCGGTCAACCCGGCGACCGGCGAGGTGCTCGCGACGTACGGGATCGACGGGCAGCGGGAGGTCGGCCTCGCCGTGCGCCGGGCGCGGACGGCGGCGGCCTGGTGGGGCGGGCTCTCGTTCGCGGAGCGGCGGCTGCGGCTGCTCGCCTGGAAGTCGCACCTCACCCGGTACATGGGACGGCTCGCGCAGCTCGTGCACGACGAGACGGGCAAGCCGCTCGACGACGCGACGCTGGAGATCGTCAACACGATCCTGCACCTGGACTGGGCGGCGCGGCACGCCGCCTCGGTGCTGCGGCCGCGGCGGGTCTCGCCCGGCATCGCCATGCTCAACCAGGCCGCCTCGGTGGAGTACCAGCCGCTCGGCGTGATCGGCGTCATCGGGCCGTGGAACTATCCCGTGTTCACCCCGATGGGGTCGATCGGCTACGCGCTCGCCGCGGGAAACGCGGTCGTGTTCAAGCCTTCCGACCTCACTACCGGCGTCGGGCAGTGGCTGGTGCAGTCGTTCACCGAGGTGCTCTCCGAGGTGTTCGGCGACTCCGAGCCGGTGCTGCAGCTCGTCACCGGGCGCGGCGCGACCGGGGCCGAGCTGGCCAAGTCCGGGGTGGACAAGCTCGCGTTCACCGGGTCCGCCGCCACCGCGCGGAAGGTGCTCACGGCCGCCGCGGAGACCCTGACGCCGGTGCTCGCGGAGTGCGGGGGCAAGGACGCGCTGCTCGTCGACGCCGACGCGGACCTGGACGCGGCGGCCGACGCCGCGGCCTGGGGGGCGATGTCTAACGCCGGGCAGACCTGCGTGGGCGTCGAGCGCGTGTACGTCGTGGAGGGCGTGTACCACTCGTTCCTCGAGAAGCTCGGTGAACGAGTCTCCCGGCTGCGGCCCGGAGACGACGCGGCCGCCGCCTACGGCCCCATGACGCTCGACGGGCAGGTCGACGTCGTGGAGCGGCACCTGGCCGACGCGGTCGCGCGCGGCGGCCGGCCGGCCTACGGCGGCCTCGACGCGGTCCACCCGCCGTACGTGTCCCCGGTCGTCCTCGTCGACGTGCCCGAGGAAAGCACTGCGGTGCGCGAGGAGACGTTCGGGCCGGTCGTGACCGTCACGCCGGTGGCCTCGCTCGCGGACGCCGTGCGGCTCGCCAACGCCTCGTCCTACGCGCTCGGCTCGGCGGTGTTCACCAGGCGGCGGAAGGCGGGCATGCGGGTTGCCCGGGCGCTGCGGTCGGGAATGACCTCGGTGAACTCGGTGATCTCGTTCGCGGCGGTGCCCGCGCTGCCGTTCGGCGGGGTCGGCGAGTCCGGGTTCGGCCGGATTCACGGCGCCGACGGGCTGCGGGAGTTCTCCCGGGCCAAGGCGATCACCCGGCAGTGGATGAAGCCGGTGGTGCGGACCACCACCTTCCAGCGGACGTCGACCGACATGGAGCGGATCGTCAAGCTGGTCACGGTCCTGCACGGCCGCCTCTACCAGCCGAAGAAGCGCCCCACGGGCTAGGGGACGGCGGGGGCGGCCGCGGTCGCCGGGTCCTGGGCGGCCAGCGGGGCCCGGCCGGCGATGAGGTCGGCGGCGCGTTCCGCGATCGCGATCGTCGGCGCGAGCAGGCCGCCGCGCGGCAGCGTCGGCATCACCGAGGCGTCCACGATGCGCAGGCCCGCCAGGCCGCGGACGCGGAGCATCGGGTCGACCACGCTGTCGTAGCCGCTCGCCGAGCGGGCCACGTCGCCGCCCATCGCGCAGGTGCCGGCCGGGTGGTAGGCGGTGACCACGCTGCTCCGGATGAAGTCCCGCATCTCGTGGTCGGTGTGGATACCGTCGCCCGGCGAGAGCTCCTCGGCGCAGATCTTCGACAGCGGCGCCGCGGTCCCGTAGTCGCGCGCCATCCGCACGCCGACCGCGAGCGCGTTGAGGTCGCGGACGTCGGACAGGTAGTCGGGGTCGATCAGCGGGCGGTGCCGGGGGTCGCGGGAGGCGAGCTTGAGGCGGCCCCGGCTCTGCCCGTCGACCAGCGTGACGAGCACGGTCATCGCGCGCCGGGCCGGGTCGGTCAGGCCCTGCTCGCGGAAGGCCACCGGGAGGACGTGCCACTGCAGGTCCGGCGCGGACAGCCGCGGGTCGCTGCGCGCGAAGCCGCCGGCCTCGGCGATATTAGAGGTGAGCGGGCCCTTGTGGGTCATCCGCCACCGGGCCAGGTCGCGGTTCCTGGTGGACTCCCACAGGCCCTTCACCCGCGGGGTAGACCAGAGCACGGGCACGGCCTGGTGATCCATCAGGTTCGCGCCCACGGCGGGCACGTCGGCGAACACGTAGATGCCGACCTCCCGCAGGTGGTCGGCGGGCCCGATGCCGGACAGCATCAGCAGCTGCGGCGTCCCCACCGCGCCCGCGGCGAGGATGACCTCGGCCCCCGCGCGGGCCGTCTCCTCCCGGCCCTGGCAGCGATAGGTCACGCCGGCGGCGCGGCCGCCCTCGATGAGGAGACCGGTGGCGACCGCGCTGGTGGTGACCGTCAGGTTCTGCGGCTTGCTCGCCAGGTAGGCGTCGGCGACGCTGCAGCGCACGCCGTCGCGCTGCGTGACCTGGTAGAACCCCACGCCGTCGAGCTGCGCGCCGTTGAAGTCGTCGTTCGCGAGGGCGCCGCGCCTGATCGCCGCCTCGATAAACAGCTGGGCGTGCTCGGACTTGTGCCGCAGGTCCTGAACGGGCAACGGGCCGCCCGCGCCGTGGTACTGACTCGCGCCCCGGGAGTTGTCCTCGGCGCGACGGAAGTACGGGAACAGGTCGTTGTAGCTCCACCCGGCGCAGCCGTAGGTGCTCCGCCAGGCGTCGTAGTCATCGCGGTGGCCGCGTACGTAGGTCATCGCGTTGATCGTGGACGAGCCGCCGAGCGCCTTGCCGCGCGGCCAGTAGACCGGGCGGGCGCCGGCCCGCTCCTGCGGGACCGTGACGTAATTCCAGTCGTACTGGGTGCGGAAAAGCCGACTGTAGGCCGCGGGGACGCGAACCTCCTCGACGGCGCCCACGTCCGGCCCCGCCTCAAGGAGCAGCACCCGGGTGCCCGGGTCTTCGGCGAGCCTGGCGGCCAGCACGCAGCCCGCGACCCCGCCGCCCACGATCACGTAGTCGAACACACGGTTACCTTATCGGCAAAACCAGGTCGCAACCTGGGCAAACCAAGGTCCGGCGGGCCCCCGAGAACCGCCGGACCTTGGAGTTGGCGCGTGTGACTACCAAGTGTCACTTTCACAGCCTCTTATTTATACGTTGGGTTCTCTACCCAGGTAGACGCCTTGATCACCTTGATCGGGCAACTACTTAGAGTGACTGCACTACGGTGTTCGGTATGACGGACGACAGCCGCGACACCCCGGTCGTGCTCTCCAGGATCTACACGCGCACCGGCGACGACGGCAGCACCGGCCTGGCCGACGGCACCCGGGTAACGAAGGCTGACCCCCGGCTGGCCGCCTACGCCGACACCGACGAGGCCAACTGCGCGCTTGGCGTGGCGATCACCCTCGGTGGCCTGCCGGATGACATGGTTACCCTGCTGCGGCGGATCCAGAACGAACTCTTCGACTGCGGCGCCGACCTGGCCACTCCCCTGCCGTCGACGCCGCCTGAGTACCCGCAGCTACGGATCGACGCTAGCTACGTAACGGGCTTGGAGGCAGCGTGCGACTTGTACAACGCTTCCTTGCCGACCTTGCGGTCATTCGTGCTGCCGGGCGGCACCCCCGGGTCCGCCCTGCTGCACGCGGCGCGGGCGGTCACGCGACGGGCGGAGCGCACGGCGTGGTCCGCGGTGACCGCGCACGGCGACACCATCAGCGCCTGGCCGGCCAAGTACCTGAACCGGCTGTCCGACCTGTTGTTTATCCTCGCCCGGGCGGCTAACGGCGCATCCGGGGACGTACTGTGGCGACCCGGCGGTGACCGCTGAGCCGACGGCTTCGGGACCTGGCGCGGCCTGGGCGGCGCGGCGTTCTCGGCGCGGCGTGGTTGCGCGGCCAGCGCTGCCGGCATTTCCGAGCGCGCGGCGATTCCCCCCGCCCACCGCGACCGGCAGCTAACAGCGGTTTTGATCTTGAAGAAACCAACCTCAGGAAAAGTCGCCGAGGTGGGAACCCGGCGGGGAAGCCTCCAGCCAGGCCAGAAAACCCGTCAGGGCCTGGTCGGTCATCGCCAGTTCGACCTGCTCGCCGGGCGGGGAAGCGGCGTCGTCCGCTTGCGGCTTGACGGCGACCGAGACGACGATTCGGTCCGAGCCGAGGGCGACCACTTCCGATGGCTCCGCCGGGCGCCGGGAGATCACGCTGAGCGCGCGCCGGTGGAAGACGTACTCTGGGCGGAGCAACACGCCCAGCGCGCCGTACCAGCGCAGTGAGTCGTGCTGGTAGGCGAGGACGCCGAGCCGCCAGGCGCCGGCGGGCCAGCGCAGCGCGCAGTCGACGGTCCCGCCGCTGCGCTCTAGGAGGTAGCGACGGGACGCGAGGGCGACGGCGGCGAGGACGATCAGCGCGAGGACGACAGCGAAAATCCAAACCGCGTCCGTTAGCGCTCCCCCCACCGCCGCCGCTCCGCCAGAACCCTAACCTGGCCGGACTCAGGCCTGCTCGCCCGCGGCCCGCAGCCGGGCGCGCGCGTATCTGACCTCGACCGACTCCTCGGCTGCGGCCGTCGAGCCCGCCTCGGTGGAGGCGGTGTCCAGGTCGGCCCGGGCCTCAGACACTTCCACGTCGTCCGCGAGCAGCCCGACCGAGGTGAGGATCGACACCCGGTCGTTGGTCACGGACAGGAACCCGTCCCTGACCGCGGCCCTGACCTCGTCGCCCGACCCGTCCTCGCCGCCCGCCTCCGGCTGGATGCGAACCAGGCTGCCAGGCGAGAGGATGCCGAACACCGGCGCCCGCCCGCTCAGGATGCCGATGTCACCGTCGATCGTCTTCGCGATGACCATGCCTGCCTCGCCGGACCAGAGGGAGCGGTCCGGCATCAGCAGCTCCACGTGAAGGGTCACGAGCGCTCCAGCTCCTTGGCCTTGCGCTCGACGTCCTCGATGCCGCCGACCATGTAGAAGGCCTGCTCAGGAAGGTTGTCGTACTTGCCCTCGGTGACCGCCTTGAACGAGGCGACGGTCTCCTCAAGCGGCGTGAACACGCCCGCCTGGCCGGTGAACTGCTCGGCCACGTACATCGGCTGGGACAGGAACCGCTCGATGCGCCGGGCCCGCTGGACCGTGATCTGGTCGTCCTGGGACAGCTCGTCGATGCCGAGGATCGCGATGATGTCCTGCAGCTCCTTGTACCGCTGGAGGATCTGCTGGACGGTCCGGGCCACGTTGTAGTGCTCCTGGCCGATGTACCGGGCATCCAGGATCCGCGAGGTGGAGTCGAGCGGGTCCACCGCCGGGTAGATGCCCTTCTCCGTGATCGCCCTGGACAGCGTGGTCGTCGCGTCGAGGTGGGCGAACACCGTGTGCGGGGCCGGGTCGGTGATGTCGTCGGCGGGCACGTAGATCGCCTGCATCGAGGTGATCGAGTGACCACGGGTCGAGGTGATCCGCTCCTGGAGCTGGCCCATCTCGTCGGCCAGGGTCGGCTGGTAACCCACGGCGGACGGCATGCGGCCGAGCAGCGTGGAGACCTCGGAGCCCGCCTGGGTGAACCGGAAGATGTTGTCGATGAACAGCAGCACGTCCTGCTTCTGCACGTCGCGGAAGTACTCCGCCATCGTCAGGGCGGACAGGGCGACCCGGAGCCGGGTGCCCGGCGGCTCGTCCATCTGGCCGAACACCAGCGCGGTGTCGTCGATGACGCCGGACTCGGTCATCTCAAGGAAGAGGTCGTTGCCCTCGCGGGTCCGCTCGCCCACGCCGGCGAAGCAGGAGACGCCGCCGAAGTTCTTGGCGACCCGGCGGATCATTTCCTGGATGAGGACGGTCTTGCCCACGCCCGCGCCGCCGAACAGGCCGATCTTCCCGCCGCGCACGTACGGGGTGAGCAGGTCGATGACCTTGATGCCGGTGACGAACATCTCGGTCTTGGACTCGAGCTGGTCGAGCGGCGGGGCCAGGCGGTGGATCGGCCACCGCTCGGTGATGTCCAGGGACGACTTCGGCACGTCGAGCGGGTCGCCGAGGACGTTGAACACGTGGCCCTTGGTCACGTCGCCCACGGGCACGGAGATCGGGGCGCCGGTGGAGATTACCTCGGCGCCGCGGACCAGGCCATCGGTCGGCTCGAGCGAGATCGCCCGGACCATGTTGTCGCCGATGTGCTGCTCGACCTCGAGGGTCAGGGTGTGCGTCTCGCCGCCGTAGGTGATGTCTACGTGCAGCGCGAAGTAGATCTCCGGCATCGCTTCAGCCGGGAACTCGACGTCGACGACCGGGCCGATGACCCGGGCGACACGACCGGTGCTGGTCGCGGTCTCGTTTTCTGCTAGGTCACTCACTGGCGCGGTCATGATTGGTTACTCACTCCCTGCGTTCGCTTCAGCGAGCGCGTTTGACCCGCCGACGATTTCGCTGATTTCCTGGGTGATCTCGGCCTGCCGGGCATTGTTCGCTTCCCGGGTCAGCCGCTCGATGAGGTCGTTGGCGTTGTCCGTCGCGGCCTTCATCGCCCGCCGCCGCGCGGCCAGCTCGGAGGCCGCCGCCTCAAGCATGGCGTAGTAGATCCGGCTGGCTACGTACTGCGGCAGCAGCGCGTCGAGGACAACGTCCGTGGACGGCTCGAATTCATACGAGGGCAGCGCGCCGCCGGGCCGCTCGCCCTCCCGCTCCTCGATCTCCATCGGCAGTAGCCGCCGGACCACCGGCCGCTGCGTCAGCATCGAGACGAACTCGGTGGAGACCAGGTAGATCTCGTCGACCCCGCCGTCCTTCGTGTCCCTCTCGAAGGCGTCGAGCACGGCCGTGGCCAGCCGCTCGGCGTCGGCGTAGGTTGGCTGGGCGGAGAACCCGGACCACTGCTCCACCATCTCGAGGTCGCGGAACCGGTGCCAGCCGATGCCCTTGCGGCCCGCGACGTAGTTAACCGTCTTGACGCCGTCGTCGGTGTTGCGCTGCCGAAGCCTGCTGGCCTCGCGCAGCACGTTGGCGTTGTAGGCGCCGGCGAACCCGCCGTCGCTCGTGAGGACGAGCACCGCGGCACTGGTCGTGGACTCGGGCTCGGTGATCATAGGGTGGCTGATCGTCGTCGAGCGGCTCACGACAGCCTCCACGGCTGTCGTGAGCTCGCGCGCGTACGGCTCGGCCGCCCGCATGCGCTGCTGCGCCCGGACGATCCGCGACGACGCGATCAGCTCCTGGGCGCGGGTGATCTTGGCGATCGACTTGACCGCCCGGATCCGCGCCCGGACCGCGCGAAGCTGTGCTGCCATGGCGCCTACTCGCCGCTTTCCTGGGCCTCGCGCGGGTTCGCCGGCACGTCCGACCCGGACTCGGCCGACGACTCGGCCGACGACTCGGCCGACGAACCTGGGTCACCGTACCGGGCGATCGACTCCTGCTTGTCCTCGCCCTCGCCGAGCGCGGGGACGCTCTCGTCGCTGGTCACGAGCAGCTGGCCGCCGGTCACCTCGAACGTCCGGCGGAACCGGTCGGTCGCCTCCTTGAGTGTCGTGACGTCGTCATCGGTCAGGTTGTTGGTCTCCCTGATCGTCGTCAGCAGCCCGGCGTAGGAGCGGCGCAGGAAGTCGAGGTACTCGGTCTCGAACCGGCGGATGTCCTCCACCGGCACGTCGTCGAGCTGGCCGGTGGTGCCCGCCCAGAGCGACACGACCTGCTCCTCGACCGGGAAGGGCGAGTACTGCGGCTGCTTGAGCAGCTCGACGAGCCGGGCCCCGCGGTCAAGCTGGGCGCGGGAGGCCGCGTCCAGGTCGGACGCGAACGCCGCGAACGCCTCGAGGTCGCGGTACTGCGACAGCGAGAGCTTAAGCTGGCCGGCGACCCTCTTCATCGCCTTGACCTGGGCGGCGCCGCCGACTCGGGACACCGAGAGGCCGACGTTGATGGCGGGGCGGACACCGGAGTTGAACAGGTCCGTCTCGAGGAAGATCTGCCCGTCCGTGATCGAGATGACGTTCGTCGGGATGTAGGCCGAGATGTCGTTGCCCTTGGTCTCGACGATCGGCAGGCCGGTCATCGACCCGGCGCCGAGCTCATCCGACAGCTTCGCGCAGCGCTCGAGGAGCCGCGAGTGCAGGTAGAAGACGTCGCCGGGGTAGGCCTCGCGGCCCGGCGGGCGGCGCAGCAGGAGCGAGATCGCGCGGTACGCCTCGGCCTGCTTGGACAGGTCGTCGAAGACGATCAGCACGTGCTTGCCCTGGTACATCCAGTTCTGGCCGATGGCGGACCCGGTGTAGGGCGAGATGTACTTGTAGCCCGCCGGGTCGGACGCGGGCGCGGCGACGATGGTGGTGTACTCCATCGCCCCGGCCTCTTCCAGGGCCTGCTTGACCCCGGCGATCGTCGAGCCCTTCTGGCCGACCGCGACGTAGACGCAGCGGACCTGCTTCTTCGGGTCGCCCGAGGCCCAGTTGGCCTTCTGGTTGATGATCGTGTCGATCGCGATCGCGGTCTTGCCGGTCTGCCGGTCGCCGATGATCAGCTGCCGCTGGCCGCGGCCGATCGCGGTCATCGCGTCGATGGCCTTGATGCCGGTCTGCATCGGCTCCTTGACCGGCTGCCGCTGCACGACCGACGGCGCCTGGACCTCCAGGGCCCGCAGCGTGGTGTTCTCGATCGGTCCGAGACCGTCGAGCGGCTCGCCGAGCGCGCCGACCATGCGGCCGAGGAACGCGTCCCCGACGGGCACGGACAGGACCTCACCGGTCCGCTTGACCGTCTGGCCCTCCTCGATGCCTGAGAACTCACCGAGGATAACGACACCGATCTCGCGCACGTCGAGGTTCAGCGCGATGCCGCGGACGCCGTTCTCGAACTCGAGAAGCTCGTTCGCCATGGCCGAGGGCAGGCCCTCGACGCGCGCGATGCCGTCGCCGCACTCGGTGACCGTGCCGACCTCTTCGCGCGCGACGCCCGCTGGCTCGTACTCTTCGACGAACCGCGCCAGCGCGTCGCGGATCTCATCCGGCCGGATTGTCAGCTCCGCCATCTTCCTCATTCCGTTCGTGAATAAAAGTCGCGGTTTGGATCTAGCCTGTCGGGCCGCTCAGCCCGCGAGCTTGCGGCGGACTGCGGCAAGGCGGCTGGCCGCGGTTCCGTCTACCAGCTCATCCCCGATCTGGACGGATACGCCGCCTATGACCGCCGGATCGAGCACGACGTTCAGGTGAATTCCCTGCCCGTACGCCGCGGTGAGGGTGTCGAGCAGCCGCCGCCGCTGCGCCACCGATAGCTCCGCGGCGGCTCGCACCACCGCGATGAGCTGCTGCCGACGCCGCGCGGCGATGCCGGCCGCGACGTCGAGCGCCGCCTGCGGCGAACGGCCGCGCGGGTGGGTGAGCAGCTGGGTGATCAGGCTCAGCGATGGCCCGCTGACCTTGTCAGAGAGCAGGTCCGCCAGCAGTGACGTCTTCGCGTCCGGGGGCGTCGGCCCGATCAGCGCGGCCCGCAGCCCCGTCTGCCCGGAGACTACGCGGCCGAACCTGAACAGGTCGTCCTCAAGGTCGTCGAGGTCGCCGCCGTACTGCGCGGCCATCGTGAGCGCCTCGATCGCGAGCTGCTCAAGGGCGTCGGCGAAGTCGTTCGAGGTCGCCCAGTGCCCGGCCGCCGCGTCGGCGACCAGTCCCTCGGTCGCCTCCGACACCTTGCCGTGCAGCAGCCGCCTGGCCACGGCCGTCTTCTCGGCCGACGGCTTACCCGAGTCGGCGAGCGCGCGGCGGAGCCCGTGCTCGGAGTCGAGCAGCCGGACCACGGCGAACAGCTGGTCGCCGATCTGCTCGGCGGTCGCGGTATCGACCGCGACCGCGCCAAGCTGGTCGCGGAGCCCGGCGTACGATGCCCTGCTGGCGCCGCGCATTACTGTGCTGCCCCGGATTGGCCGACCCGGCTGCCCTGCGCCTCGAGGTCGTCGAGGAACCGGTCGACCATGCGGCTCTGCCGCGCCTGGTCGGTGAGCGACTCGCCGACGATCCGGCTGGCCAGCTCGGTCGCCAGCGACCCGACCTCGGCCCGGAGCGAGATCAGCGCCTGCTGCCGCTCCGCCTCGATCTGGGCCTGGGCGGCCTCGGTGATCCGGCGGGCCTCGCCCTCGGCGCGCTCGCGCATCTCGGCGATGATCTGGGCACCCTGCTCGCGGGCCTCCTCGCGCATCCGCGAGGACTCGTGCTTGGCGTCCTCAAGCTGGGCCCGGTACTGCGCGAGCACCGCCTGCGCCTCGGCCTGCGCCTCGTCGGCCCGGTTGATGCCACCCTGGATCGCGTCCTCGCGCTCGTTCAGCGTCTTGACGATCCGCGGCAGCAGCATCCTGGCGAGCACGCCGAACACGATGACGAAGACGACGGTCCCGATGATCAGCTCAGGCCAGGTGGGAATCAGCGGGTCCTGCGCCGCCGCGTCCGCTAGGGGAAGCATCATATCGGCCTGTCCTTTCCCTGCTTTGCCCTCGTCAGGATGCGAAGATGAACGGCGCCACGAGGCCGATCAGGGCCAGCGCCTCGGTCAGCGCGAAGCCGATCCACATGTAAAGCGTGATGCGGCCTGCGGCCTCGGGCTGGCGGGCCATGGCCTCAATGGCGTGACCGAAGACCAGGCCGATGCCAATGCCGGGGCCGATGGCCGCGAGACCGTAACCAAGAGCACCGAGACGCTGAATGTCAATCGTCTGGGTGGCGGCGAGGACGGTAGACGCGTCAATCATTGATTTTCCTTTGCGTTCGGTCCGGCGGCTAGGTCCCCGCCGGGCTGTTGTGCCTGGATCAGATGGTGCGGTGGCTGGAAGCTGGCCCCGTGGTTTGGACTCAGTGCCCGTGCTCCAGCGAGTCGGCGATGTAAGTGGAGATCAGCGTGGTGAAGATGAATGCCTGCAAGACGCCCACGAGGAGCTCGAGCAGGAAGACGAAGAACACCATGAAGAGCGAGCCGGCGGCGAAAAGCAGGGTGTACGACAGGGTCGTCATGTACCAGGTCGCCAGCATGAAGATCGTCAGCAGCAGGTGCCCCGCGAACATGTTCGCGAACAGCCGGACGCCCAGGGTGAACGGCTGGACGACGACGTACTTGAGGATCTCGACCGGGATCAGGATGATCAGGATCGGCCACGGGGCCTCCGGGATCCAGGACCTGAAGTAGCCGATGAAGCCCTTGGCCTTGAAGCCAAGGAACCAGTAGAGCACGTACATGATCGCGACGAGCGGCCAGACGAAGCCGATCCGCGACATCACCGGGAACTGGAGGACCGGGATCAGTTCCATGTAGTTGCAGATCAGGATGAAGAAGAACAGCGACGCGATGTACGGCAGGTACGAGTCGCCCTTCTTGCCGAGCGCCGGGCGGATGACCTGGTCCCGCACCGCGAGGATGGCGAGCTCGCCCAGGGACTGCGTCCGGCCGGGGATCATCTTGGGCTTGCGGAACGCGGCCCAGAAGAACCCGATCACCGCGAGCCCGGCGATGATCGCGAGCAGCTCGGGCTTGGTGAAGCCCCAGGAGCCGATCGTGAACAGCGGCTTGAACTCGAAGTTGTTCAGCCCGGGCGCCGGGTACCCGCACCCGTTGTGGAGGTGCGAGTTGTTGACGGTGCAGTTTGCGGGCGTGGTGGCCGCGAGAACTCCGGTCACCGATCATCTCCCTTCGGGGGATTCCCCAGCTTGTGCGGCCTGCCGTACCGGTAGATGATCCAGCCGACCGAGATGGCGAGCCCGACCAGCATGCCGATCGGGAAAAGCAGTGAAACGTGCGTAAAGTGTCCGATCAGCCAGCCGATGCCGCCGTAGGCGAGCATTCCTGCGATCAGGTAGCTGAAGATGGTGTAGCCGGTGCCCTTGCTGAGCCCGGCGCTCGTGTCCTCGCCCTGGTAAGCGCTCAGCGCGCTGACCCGCTCCGGACGGCGAGCACTTCGCATGCCGGTGATCACGGCGCGCCCTCAGCCGTTCCCGTCGGGCTCGACGTAGAGCATGTTGAGCTTCATCGAGGTGATGACCTGGGCGGCCGACCAGGCGAGGATGCAGGCGAGCGCGGTAAAGCCCAGCATCTTGCCGTTGAACGCGGTGGAGTGCCGCAGCAGGGCGAGCACGATCATGAACGCGATGATCTTCCCGAGGAACGTGCCGAGGGCGGCGACCATCATCGCCATCGGATTGATCCGGGCGGCCCGGCCGACCACGATGATGCTGATCGCGAAGAAGGCCGTGACGACCGCGACGCCGATCAGCGCGCCGTAGGCGCCCTTGGACCCGCCAAGCGCGGCGCAGAGCACCACCGCGACGGCGGCAACCACGCTTGTCAGCGCCAGCGACCACCGTACAACGCGGGCGTACTGCGTCGTCATTGACTGACTCCCTGAGGACTGGCTGAATGCTTGTGAAGGCTATCACAAAGTTCTTGACTTTAACTTTACCTTGCCGACGACTTTACATGACCATTGGGGGGTGTGCGAGGGGACCCCTCCCTGACGAAGGGTGGCCTTCGCAGTGCTTCGCCCCAAAGTCTCGCACGCGCGGGCATCCTCCGCCGAGGCGCCGATCCCGCAGGTTACCGCAGATTAAATCACAGATCGCCGGTCTTGCCCCGACGGGGGAGGCGGCGGGGTAAGGCGGTGGCCCGGCAGTGGCTGCTTCGCGTGCGCGCCGCTGCCCGGGCCATGAAGCCCGGTGCCGTGGAGACCAGTGTCGTTGTGCGTTTGGCCGTTGGCGGACGGGGCCGCGACGGGCGGCAGCAGGCCGGGTACCGGCCCGCCGACCGGTGCGGCGAGGTCGGGGCTGGCGGAGAGCGGGTCGTCCGAACGGATGCGGCTTCCTCGCGGCCGTTCCCGCGTGCCGCCACCGGTGGAGGGCCACGGGCGGAGCTTGGGCACCGTCGCGAGCACGAGCGCGCCGAAGGCGGCCAGCGTGATAAGGGCGAACCAGATCAGCGGGATCTCGACGACCGAGAGGCCGACGACGAGGCCGGTGAACACCGCGGTCCACAAGTACATCAGCAGCGCGACCGAGCGGTCCGAGTGCCCGAGGTTCATCAGCCGGTGGTGGAGGTGCTGCCGGTCGGCGGCGAACGGCGACAGGCCCTTGAGCGTCCGGCGGACCACCGCGAGCAGCATGTCCGTGTACGGGATGATCCAGATCGCGACCGGGATGATCAGCGGCAGGATCGTCGGGAACCGGTTGGCCGGGTGCAGCGTCCCGTACGTCGTCAGGAGGTTCTGGTCCAGGGAGGCGAAGGACGAGATGGGCCCGTAGGCCAGCATCAGGCCCAGCAGGTAGGCGCCCGCGTCGCCCATGAAAATCCGCGCCGGGCTGAAGTTGTGCGGCAGGAAGCCGAGGCACATGCCGGCCAGGACCGCCGACGCGACCGCGGGCACGGACTGCGACTGAATGCCGACCGAGGTCGTCAGCTCGTAGGAGTAGACCAGGTAGGCGACCGCGGAGATGCCGACCACGCCGGCGGCGAGGCCGTCGAGGCCGTCGATGAAGTTCACCGCGTTGATCGTGGCCACGATGATGAGGATCGTGATCACGTAGCTCAGGTCCGGCTCAAAGGAGATGCTCGTGCCGGGCCACGGGAGCCAGGGCAGGTACGCCCCGGACCAGACGATGATGCCGCCCGCCGCGATCTGGCCGGCCAGCCTGCTGACGACCCCGAGCCCGTAGCGGTCGTCAACCGCGCCGATGAGTACCAGCAGGCCGCCCGCCAGCAGCAGCCCCTCGATCGTGCTCGGGTGCCCGTGCGGCGCGGGCGGGAAAGCCTGCGCGAGGTAGCTGGACCGGTCGGCCACGAGCAGCGCCGCCACCAGGCCGCCGTACATCGCAACGCCGCCAAGCAGCGGGGTTGGCTTCGTGTGCACGTCCCTCGCCCGCGGGGCGTGCTGCGCGTTGATCGCGATCGCACCCCGTCTCACCAGCGGGGTGAGGAGATAGGTCACCACCGCCGCGATGATCAGGATGAAGAGGTACTCTCTCACGGCGGTCGGCGATCAGTCGTCCGGTTCGGGGTCGTCCGCCGGATCGTCCGGCTTGCCGGCGTTAGCGGCATTGGCGGCACTAGCCGCGTTCGCGGCGGCGATCGCCTCCGCTGCCCGCCGGTCCGCCGGGCTGAGTTCCGGCTCGCCCGACGCGCTCGGCAGGTCGATCACCGGGACAACCTTCCTGAGGTCGTCGACGGAGAGCGCGCCAGCGCGCAGCATCCGCGGCACCGTCCCGGTCAGGTCCAGGATCGTCGAAGGAACGTTGTCCGCGCACGGCCCGCCGTCCAGGTAGACGGAGATCGCGTCACCGAGCTGCGTCTGCGCCTCGTCCGCGGTCGTGGCCGCGGGGAGGCTGTGCCGGTTGGCGCTCGACACGGCCATCGGGCCGGTGCGGCGCAGCAGGTCGAGGGCGACCGGGTGCAGCGGCATGCGGACCGCGACCGTGCCCATCGTGTCGCCAAGGTCCCACATGAGCGTCGGGCTGGAACGGAATACGAGCGTCAGCGGCCCCGGCCAGAACTCGTCGATCAGGTCCTGGCCGAACGCGCCGAGCGACTCCGTTAGCGCCGCGGCCGCCCGCACGCTGCCGACGAGCACGGGCGGCGGCATGTTCCGGCCCCGCCCCTTGGCGGCGAGCAGGTCGGTCACCGCCTTCGGATTGAAGGCATCCGCGCCGAGACCGTAGACGGTATCGGTCGGAAGCACCACAAGCTGGCCCTCCTGCACGGCGGATGCCGCCGCGATCAGGCCCTCATCCCGCTGCTGCGTGTCGGCGCAGTCGTATCGAGCGCTCATCGGTTACATCCTAGGCTCTAATGGCCCGGCCAGGTCGCCGTAACGAAACGGTCCCGCCGGGCGAGATCCTTATGGTTGGTCGTGTCCCGCCAGCCGGCTTCCTCGGCGAAGACCCAGAAGACGGCCGCGCCCTGCACGTCGGCGTGCTCGACGGCCACCAGGCCGCCGGGCCGGAGCAGCCAGCGGGCCACCCGCTCCACCGCGCGAATGGCGTCGAGTCCGTCTTGACCGCTCCAGAGCGCGGCCGGCGGGTCGTACTCCGCCACTTCCGGCGGCACGATCGAGCCGAGCGGGATGTACGGAGGGTTGGAGACGACCAGGTCGACGGTCCCGGCCAGGCCGGCCAGTTCGCTGAGCCCCGAGCGCGGTTCTGGCGCGGTGAAGTCGCCCGCGTGCAGCAGGACCCGGCCGGCCGTGTAGCCGTCCACGTACCTGGTGATGTTCCGCTCGGCCCAGCCCCGGGCGAGCGGGTCGGCCTCCACGGCGTGCACGCTGGCCCGCGGCACCTCCTGCGCGATCGACAGCGCGATCGCGCCCGAGCCGGTCCCGAGGTCCACGGCGACCGGCTCCGCGACGTTCATCGCGCGCAGCCGGTCGATCGCCCAGCCGGTCATCACCTCGGTTTCCGGCCGCGGCACGAACACGCCGGGACCGACCTCGAGCTCCAGGTACCTGAAGTACGCCTGGCCGGTGATGTGCTGCAGCGGCTCGCGGTTCTCCCGGCGGCCGATGTCGACCCAGAACCGCGCGTCAAAGTCCTTGTCCGGCACGGTGTGCAGCTCGCCGCGCTTGACATTGTGCACGTGCGCCGCGATGAGCTCGGCGTCGGCGCGCGGCGAGTCGATGCCGGCCTCGGCCAGTCGCGCCGTGGCGAGCGCGATCTCATCGAGCAGGAGGCTCATCCTTGGGTCACTGCTCCGCCAGTCGTCACTGCTCCGCCAGCTTCGCTTCCAGGTCGGCCGCGGCCAGGGCGTCAATCACGCCGTCCAGGTCGCCGTCGATGACCTGGTCGAGGTTGTACGCCTTGTAACCCACCCGGTGGTCGGCGATGCGGTTCTCCGGGAAGTTGTACGTTCGCACCCGCTCGGACCGGTCGACGGTGCGGACCTGGGCCTTGCGCTCGGCGCTCGCCTTCGCGTTCGCCTTCTCCTCGGCCGCGGCGAGCAGCCGCGACCGCAGCACGCGCAGCGCCTGCTCCTTGTTCTGGAGCTGGCTCTTCTCGTTCTGGCAGGAGACAACGATGCCGGTCGGCAGGTGGGTGATGCGGACCGCGGAGTCGGTCGTGTTGACGGACTGGCCGCCGGGGCCGCTCGACCGGTAGACGTCAATGCGCAGGTCGTTGTCGTTGACCTGCACGTCGACCGGGTCGGCCTCCGGCGTCACGAGCACCCCGGCGGCCGACGTGTGGATCCGGCCCTGGGACTCGGTCACCGGCACCCGCTGCACGCGGTGCACGCCGCCCTCGTACTTCAGCCTGGACCAGGCGCCGGTGCCGCCCTTGCCCGCCTTGACGGCCATCGTCGCGTCCTTGACGCCGCCGAGGCCGGTCAGCGTGGAGTCGATGACCTCCGTCTTCCAGCCGTGCCGCTCCGCGAAGCGCTGGTACATCCGCAGCAGGTCGCCGGCGAACAGCGCGGACTCCTCGCCGCCCTCGCCGGCCTTGACCTCGACGATCGTGTCGCGGTCGTCGTTCGGGTCCTTGGGTACGAGCAGCTTCCTGAGCCGCTCTTCAAGCTCCTCGCGCTGCTTGGCGAGCGCGTCGGCCTCATCGGCGAACGCCGGGTCCTCCTGGGCCAGTTCCCTGGCCGCCTGCTCGTCGTCGCCGGTCTGCTGCCACTCGCGGTACGCGTTGACGATCGGGGTCAGCTCCGCGTAGCGCTTGGCGAGCGTCCGGGCCTGGTCCGCGTCCGCGTGCACGCCGGGATCGGCCAGCGCACGCTCCAGCTCGGCATGCTCGCTAGCCAGATCGCCTAGCCTGTCGAACACGGTTAACAACCCCTTCGTTACTGTGGTACCCCCGACGTTACTTGTGGTACCTCCGACAGCTGAGTTTCGCGCCCGATGGCAAAAACCGCCATCGTATCGGGCGCGCAACCCAGCAACATCTCCCGGGGGACGCCCCCCGTACCCCCCGAGTAGCGCGAAAGCGCCCGCATGCCAGTCAGGCACGCGGGCGCTTCAGCGAAGCTACTTCTTGCCGGTGGTGCCCTGGATCTTGCCCTTGCCGAAGCGGGCCTCAAACCGGGCCACCCGGCCGCCGGTGTCGAGGATCTTCTGCTTGCCCGTGTAGAACGGGTGGCAAGCCGAGCAGACGTCGGTGCGGATCACGCCGTTTTGCGCGGTCGACCGCGTCACGAACGTGTTGCCGCACCCGCAGGTCACGGTCGTGACCTCGTAGTTCGGGTGAATCTCGGACTTCATTACGCTGGGCTCCTTGCCTTAAGCGGCCGCCGGGTCGTCGCGCCCCCGCATTCTGCTGCGGGCCAGCGCTTTTTGACGTGAACCGGAACCGCGAACTAGCGGCTTTAAGTTTGCCACACGCCTAAACCAGAAGTGACGTGTCCGCATTCCGTCGAGATCGCCGGGTGGCGTTGGGCCGGCTGTCGCCGGCCTAACGCCACCCGCGCCTCGTGACGAACCTGGTGCTAGCGGTCTCGCTCGCTGCCGAGGGTGGTCTTCTGCACCTGGAGCAGGAATTCCGCGTTGCTGCGGGTCTTGCGCATCTGCTCCATGAGCAGCTCCAGGGCCTGCTGCGGCTCGAGGGCGTGCAGCACGCGGCGGAGCTGCCAGACAATCTTGAGCTCATCCGGCGCGAGCAGGATCTCTTCCTTACGGGTGGACGACGCGTCTACGTCGACCGCGGGGAAGAGCCGCTTGTCGGCGAGCTCGCGGCGCAGCCGCAGCTCCATGTTGCCGGTGCCCTTGAACTCCTCGAAGATGACCTCGTCCATGCGGGACCCGGTCTCGATGAGGGCCGTCGCCAGGATGGTCAGCGAGCCGCCGTTCTCGATGTTGCGGGCCGCGCCGAAGAACCGCTTCGGCGGGTAAAGCGCGGTCGAGTCGACACCACCGGACAGGATGCGGCCGCTGGCCGGCGCCGCCTGGTTGTAGGCGCGGCCCAGCCGGGTGATCGAGTCGAGCAGCACGACCACGTCGTGCCCCATCTCGACCAGCCGCTTAGCCCGCTCGATGGCCAGCTCGGCGACCGTGGTGTGGGCGTCGGCGGGGTTGTCAAAGGTCGAGTGGATCACCTCGCCCTTGACCGTGCGCTGCATGTCGGTGACCTCCTCAGGCCGCTCGTCCACGAGGACGACCATGAGGTGGCACTCCGGGTTGTTCTTGGTGATCGCGTTGGCGATGGCCTGCAAGATCATCGTCTTGCCCGCCTTCGGCGGCGACACGATCAGGCCACGCTGGCCCTTGCCGATCGGGCTGATCAAGTCGATGATCCTGGTCGCCATGTTGGTCGGGTCGCTCTCAAGCCGCAACCGGTCCTGCGGGTAGAGCGGGACCAGCTTGGAGAATTCCGGCCGGCGCACCGACTCCTCGGGGTCGAGGCCGTTCACCTTGTCCAGGCGGACGAGCGCGTTGAACTTCTCCCGGCGCTCGCCGTCGCGCGGCTGGCGGACCGCGCCCTCGATGACGTCGCCCTTGCGCAGCCCGTGCTTGCGAACCTGGGAAAGCGAGACGTACACGTCGTTCGGCCCGGGCAGGTAGCCGGTCGTCCGCACGAACGCGTAGTTCTCAAGCACGTCCAGGATGCCCGCGATCGGGACAAGCACGTCGTCCTCGGCGATCACCGTCTCGGGCTCGCTGCCCTGCCGGTCGCCGCGGCGCCGGTTGCGGTTGCGGAACCGGTCGCGGCCGCGCCGCCCGCCGCGGTCATCGTCGTCGTCCTGCCGGTTGTCGGGCCGGTTGTCCTGCCGGTTGTCCGAGCGGTTGTCCGGCCGGCTGTCCGAGCGGCTGTCCGGCCGGCTGTCCGAGCGGCTGTCCGGCCGGCTGCCGACGTTACCGCCCTGGGCGTTCTGGCCGTTGCGGCCGTTGCTCGCGGCGGCGGGCTCGCGGTTCTCGCGGGTCTCCCGGTTGTCCGAACGATCGCGGCGCTGGTCGCGCCCGTTGCCCCCCTGCTCGTCGCGGCGCCGGTTGCGGTTGCGGTCCCGGCGCGCCTCCTGGCCCGGCGACTCGGTGCCCGCCTCGGCGGGTGCCCCCACGGCGGCTGCCGCTCCGGAGTGTGACTCAACGGAGGGTGCCGCGTGCTGCGCCGCCACCGTGGCCGTGCGCTCGGCCTCACCCACGCCGACATGGCCGGCGCTGGCCGGCGCAACGCCGATGCCGCCGCCCGATGCCGCGGGCGCGGCCTCGCCAACGCCAGACCGGACGGATGTGTCTGCTTCCATAGCGTCCTGATTCAGGGGGCGAGGCGCGTCGGCTCCCGCGGACGTGCCCCGCGTGGCTGATTGACTTGCACTGCGTGCAGAAGAACGACCGCCACCAGTCCGCTCTTGAATCGCGGCGACAAGATCCCCCTTCCGCATTCGCCCGGTCCCCGAGATACCAAGTTCCTGGGCGATCCGCTGCAGATCAGAGACGAGCAGCTTGGACAGGTCGCCGCCGCCACTCCGGCTCGATGACCGTGGGGCGGCACCGGCGGGCTCGGCGGCCGGGTGACCGATGGGGGATTCCTCAGGCGCGGGGGATGCGCCGCTGAGGACTTCGGTGGTGTCGCTCACTAATGGTCCTTCCATTATGATCCTCGGCCGCCTGGGTGTCGTCTAGACCCCGGTCCGCCTGCGCCAGCCCGATCCGTATCGCTTGCGAGGCTCTCACTCAGCATGATTTCGCTCGCAACTACGCTCGACATCTCTGCCGGCGTGTCGCTTTTGCCCGCTTCTACGGACTACCGGGACCGCCAGCGTAACGATGTGCAACGGGGTGGCGCTCAGGGGAACGTGTCGCTCTCCTGGGGTGACGCCAAGAGCCCGATCCCTGGGCAGGTATACGTTACCCCCCAGGCGACGCGTGGATGAACAGCACCTGCCCCGCATTGGAGCAACCGATGCTGCACCCAGCCTAACACCGACAGCGCCCACGGCATTCCTTTGCAGCCATCCATGTCGCGGAAAAGGGGGTTTAGCCGGCTAGGCGAGGACTACTCAGCATCAGCGTGACCGAGCACTGGGATCCCCCGGTGTCACGCTGGCGCCCTGTCGCTCGACGGCTAGCGGGCTTATGTGCCAGTCGATACCCGTTTCTGCCGCGATCGAATCCAATCGTTTTACGTCATCCTGGGCCGGACTCTCCGGCAGCAGCGCGAGGACCGACGGCCCCGCGCCTGAGACCACCGCCGGCACGCCGGCCGCGCGCAGCCTGGTGACGAGCTCGTGCGAGTGGGGCATCGCGGGCGCGCGGTAGTCCTGGTGCAGCTTGTCCTCGGTGGCGTCGAGCAGCGCGTCCGGCCGGGCCGTCAGCGCGGCGATGAGCAGGGCCGCCCGCCCGGCGTTGCGCGCCGCGTCGGCATGCGGTACGTCCGCGGGCAGCAGCCCGCGTGCCACCTTGGTGGACACCGGTCCCGGGGCGATGAACGCGACCGGCTGAACCTCCGGGCGCGGATCGAGCCGGATGGCCCGCGCCGCGGGCAGGCCGGCGCCGCCGGTCGTGACCCAGGCGATCGTCAGCCCGCCGAACAGGCAGGGCGCCACGTTGTCCGGGTGCCCCTCGAGCACGTTGGCGAGCGGCAGCACGTCCTCGGGCGCGACGCTCGCGCCGGCCAGCGCGCGGGCCGCGACCAGGCCCGCCACGATCGCGGCGGCCGACGAGCCGAGGCCGCGCCCGTGCGGTATCCGGTTGACGCAGCGCAGCGCGAAGCCTCCGGGCTGGGGAATGTCCAGCTCGTCGAGCGCGACCCGCAGCGCGCGGACGATGAGGTGCTTCTCCCCCGCGTCGGCGACGTCCGCCGCTCCCTCGCCGGTCACCTCGATGTCCACCCCGGACGGCGTCACGGCGACCTCGACGTCGTCATACAGGCCAAGCGCGAGCCCCAGCGTGTCAAACCCCGGCCCAAGGTTCGCACTCGTCGCAGGCACGCGCACGCGCACCGCCTGCTCAGCCAATCCCATCAGACCTTGCTCCATCCAAAACCCTGCGGTTCAAAGCTATGTGTTGCTCATGTCGGCTCAGCGCCGACGGATGAGAGAGGTACCGCCGCGGGACCAAGTCGGTTCTGGCCTTGTGGGCCACGCGACCAGTTCGGTTTTGCCCTTGTGGGCCACGCGACCAGTTCGGTTTTGCCCTTGTGGGCCACGCGACCAGTTCGGCTTGGCCTTGTGGGCCACACGGGCGGTTCTAGTGGCCTTGAGTGCCCCGAGGCCGAGTCGGATGGGCCTTGTGTGCCACAAGGCCAGAACGTCGACGCGCGCTGGCCGTTCAGCGGGGGTGTCCGGCGGCCCAGCGTCGGCCGCCCCGGCGTCGCGCGGCGCAGCGTCGGGCATGCGGGGCCAAATGTCCCTTTCCCGGCGGGGTCGTCGTTCCGGCCGCCCCGCGAAAGATCTTGGATCACCGTTCACGCCCTGGCGTGCTCATCGATCCACGATCTTCCTGGGCCCCATCGAGCGGCGTCCGATACGCCGGGAACGCGGTCAGGCCAGGCCGAGGGCGGCCGCCGCCGAGGCGGCGTCGACCGGGACCGTGGTCGGGGCGGGAGCGCCGGACAGGGCCCAGTCCGGGTCCTTCAGGCCGTTGCCGGTGATCGTGCAGACCACGCGGGAGCCCGCCGGGATCCGCCCGTCCGCCGACGCGGCCAGCAGGCCGGCCACGCTGGCGGACGAGCCGAGCTCGCCGAATACCGCCTCGTCGCGCGCGATGATCCGGTACGCGGCGAGGATCTCCCGGTCGGTGACCTTGTCGATCACGCCACCGGAGGCGTCCCTCGCCTCCTCGGCGAGATGCCAGGACGCGGGGTTGCCGATCCTGATCGCCGTCGCGATCGTCTGCGGGTGCGAGACCGGGGCGCCGTCGACGATCGGGGCCGCGCCCGAGGCCTGGAAGCCGAACATCCGTGGCTTCTTCGACGCGAGCCCAATCGAGAAGTACTCCTGGTAGCCCATCCAGTAGGCGGTGATGTTGCCCGCGTTGCCGACCGGCAGGCAGTGGATGTCCGGGGCGTCGCCGAGCGCGTCCACGATCTCGAACGCCGCGGTCTTCTGCCCCTGGAGGCGGTCCGGGTTGACCGAGTTGACCAGCGCGACCGGGTACTCGATCGAAAGCTTGCGGGCCAGTTCCAGGCAGTCGTCGAAGGACCCGTCGACCTGCAGCAGCTTCGCGCCGTGGACGAGCGCCTGGGCGAGCTTGCCGATCGCGATCTTCCCCTTGGGCACGAGGACGGCGCAGGTCAGGCCCGCCCGGGCCGCGTAGGCGGCAGCGGACGCGGACGTGTTACCGGTCGAGGCGCAGATCACTACCTTGGCACCCTGGGCGGCGGCCACGGTGATCGCGGTCGTCATGCCCCGGTCCTTGAACGACCCGGTCGGGTTGAGGCCCTCGACCTTGAGGTACACGTCGCAGCCGGTGCGCGCGGAGAGCGCGGGCGCGGGCAGCAGCGGCGTGCCGCCCTCCTGGAGGGTCACGGGCGGCATCCCGGCCGTGACCGGGAGCCGGTCTCGGTACTCGGTGATGATGCCGCGCCACGGCGCGCGCGCCCCGGTCCGCTGCGCTTTTGTTCCGGGGGGGTATGGGGGGCTCGTCCCCCCGGTAGTGACTGCCATGGTCTCAGACATAAGATGCTCTCCTTTCCGGAGCGTCCGTCCTGGCGGGGGGTCCGATAGGATGGCGGTTTTTGCCATCGGGCCCGGCCGTCGGGACAGCCGGGGGGGTACGGGGGCCAGGGGGAACGGGGGGCGGGAGCCCCCCGTGCTTGGGAGCAGTCCCCCCCTGGAGACAACTGCCTCATTGGTCTCCCTCCCCTTCGACCCGCATCACGCTCGCCACCGCCCGGACGACCGGCAGCGCCTGGAGCTCGGAAATCGTCGCGGCGAGGTCGGCGTCCCGCGCCTCGTGCGTGACGATGATGAGCAGGGCGTCCTCGCCCCGGCTGGTTTGCCGCACCGCCTGGATCGAGACGCCGTGGCGGGCGAACGCCTCGGCGACCGGCGCGAGCACGCCGGGCTTGTCGGCCACGTCCAGCGATACGTGGTACCTGGTCAGGGTATCGCCCATGGGCAGGACGGGCAGCTCCGCGTAGGTAGACAGTTCGGGGCCCCTGGTGCCGGCGAGCCGGTTGCGCGCCACGGCAACGATGTCACCGAGGACCGCGGACGCCGTGGGGATGCCGCCGGCCCCCGCGCCGTAGAACATCAGCCGTCCCGCGGAACGCGCCTCGACGAACACCGCGTTGTAGGCGCCGCCGACGGCCGCGAGCGGGTGCGTGCGCGGGATCATCGCCGGGTGGACGCGCACCGCGACGCCGTCCCCTGACCGCTCGCAGATCGCGAGCAGCTTGACGATCCGGCCGAGCGCCTTCGCCGACGCGATGTCCGCCGCGGTCACCTCGGTGATGCCCTCGCGGTAGACGTCGGCGGCGGTGACCCGGGTGTGGAAGGCGAGCCCGGCGAGGATCGCGGCCTTGGCGGCGGCGTCGAACGCCTCGACATCGGCCGTCGGGTCGGCCTCCGCATAGCCGAGCGACTGCGCCTCCTCCAGCGAGTCGCCGAAGTCCGCGCCCGAGCTGTCCATCCGGTCGAGGATGAAGTTCGTGGTGCCGTTGACGATGCCGAGCACCCGGTGCACCGTGTCGCCGGCCAGCGACTCCCGCAGCGGGCGGAGGATCGGGATGGCACCCGCCACCGCCGCCTCGTAATAAAGGTCGGCGCCGAACGCGCGGGACGCCGCGTCGATCTGCTCGCCGTGCTCGGCGAGCAGCGCCTTGTTGGCGGTGACCACGGACTTGCCGCTTTCCAGGGCGCCCAGGATCAGCGCCCGGGCCGGCTCGATGCCGCCGATCACCTCGATGACGACGTCGATGTCGGGGCGGGTCGCCAGCCCCATCGCGTCGGTCGTCAGCAGCGCGGGGTCCACCCCGGTGCGCGGGTGCGACAGCCTCCGCACCGCGATGCCGGCGACCTCCAGCCGCGCGCCGGTCCGCACGGCGAGATCGTCGGCCTGCTCCGCGAGAAGCCGGGCGACCTGGGTGCCGACGACGCCGCAGCCGAGCAGCGCCACCCGGAGCACCTTGCCGGGTTTATCTTCGTATCCGCTCATCCGGCCACCTCGCTGACGCTCGGAGTCCGCATTCGCGGACGCGCAGTACTTACCGACTCGCTCGCAAGCTCGCTCATCCGGCCACCTCGCTGACGCTCGGAGTCCGCATTCGCGGACGCGCAGTACTTACCGACTCGCTCGCAAGCTCGCTCATCCGACGTCCAATCGCAGCAGGTCATCCAGTGTCTCGCGGCGGACGATCTCCCGCGCCGCCCCGTCGGCCACCGCGACCACGCCGGGGCGCGGCAGGTGGTTGTAGTTAGAGGCCAGCGACCGGCAGTACGCCCCGGTCGCCGCGACGGCGACCAGGTCGCCCGGCGCGAGGTCCGACGGCAGGTAGCAGTCCTTGACCACGATGTCGCCGCTCTCGCAGTGCCTGCCGACCACCCGGGACAGCATCGGCGGCGCGGCCGACGAGCGGGACGCGAGCACGCAGGTGTAGGACGCGTCGTACAGCGCGGTGCGGACGTTGTCGCTCATCCCCCCGTCCACGCTCACGTAGGTCCTGATCCCGTCCACGTCCTTGATCGTGCCCACCTCGTAGAGCGTCACGGTCGACGGCCCGACGATCCCGCGGCCCGGCTCGATCGTCAGCCGGGGCTGGGGGATGCCGAGGACGATGCACTGGGACGCCACGATCGCGCGCAGCCCGGCCGCCAGCGTCTTCACCTCGGGCGCGTCGTCCTCCGGCACGTAGGCGATGCCGAACCCGCCGCCCAGGTCGAGCTCGGCCACGTGCACGCCGTGCTCAGCGTGGATCCGGCCGGCAAGCTCGAGTACCCGGTGGGCGGCCACCTCGAAGCCGCCGGTGTCGAAGATCTGCGAGCCGATGTGCGAGTGCAGCCCGGCGAACTCGAGCTGCGGGAGCGCGAGCACGCGGCGGACCGCCTCGTCGGCGGCGCCCGAGGCGAGCGAGAAGCCGAACTTCTGGTCGTCGTGCGCGGTCGCCATGAACTCGTGCGTGTGCGCCTCGACCCCGGTCGTGACCCGGACCAGGACCCGCGGCCGGACACCCGCCGCCTCCGCGTGATAGGCGAGCCTGGCGATCTCTTCGTAGGAGTCGACCACGATGTGCCCGACCCGGGCGGTCACCGCCTGCTCGATCTCGGCGGGCAGCTTGTTGTTGCCGTGCAGGGTGATCAGCTCCGGGTCCACTCCCGCCGACAGCGCGACCGCGAGCTCGCCGCCGGTGCAGACGTCCACGCCGAGGCCCTCTTCGGTCACCCAGCGGAGCACGGCGCGGGAGCAGAATGCCTTGGACGCGTAAAAGACCTGCGCGTCCTCGCCGAACGCGTCCGCGTACTCGCGGGCGCGGCTCCGCACGTCCGCCTCGTCCATGATCATCGACGGCGTGCCGAACCGCGCCGCCAGGTCCCGGACGTCGATCCCGCCCAGCGTCAGGACCCCGCCGGCCCGGCGCGCGCCGCGCGGCCAGATCGCCGGGTCAAGCTGGTTAAGGTCATCGGGCGGCGTCGGCGGGTGATCGGCCGGCAGCACGTCCCCATGACGTGGCCCAGCCGGGTGGGCGACACGGCTCACAACTTGGCTCCCTATATATCTCGGCTAACAGGCGTTCTGGCGCGCTATTTATCTCGGCTAACAGGCGTTCTGGCGCGCCGACCCCGAGCAGCCCGAGCCCGGCCGCCAGGCCGGCCCGCGCCGCCCTGGCCAGGCTCAGTCTGTCACTTCCAGGTGCCCTCGCACCTATTGGGGCGCTTCCTGGGGAGCGCGCGGAACTCAGGACGTCAACGGTGACGTTGGCCAGATCCTCCAGGTAGCGGGCGAACTCGTCGGGCCGGCCACGGCGCGCGGCGGTGGCGACCCGTTCCGGGAGCCACGACAGCGCGTCAAGCAGTGCCAGCTCCCCCGGGTCGGCGGGCGGGCATGGCCGGGCCGCTGTCTCCGGCGAGGGGTACTCGTCCGGGGGATCTCCCCCCCTGGAGCTAACGGCCCAGCGCACCCCGGACGCGGCGCGGGCGTGCGCGTACCTGACAGCATAGGCGGGATTACCAACCACCCGCCTCGCTATTATTTCCGGATCAATCACCAGCGGCTTCCCGGGGACGGCTCTGGCCAGGGCAAACGTGACCGCGTCGCGGCCGGCGAAGGAGACCGCCGCGGCCACTTCCGCCGAATCGGGGGAAGGTGGGTGGGCGGGGAGAGTAGGCCGATTCCGTTCGGTCGCTGCCCATTCGGCGACCGTCGCGCCCGCGGCGGCGGCGAGCCGGGCGGTCAGTTGCGCGGCGAGTGCCGCTCTCGCCTTTTCCCAGGTGGGAGCCGTCAGCGGGTCGCCCGGGGGTGCGGCCGGGACGGTCTCGCCGGCGAGGGCATCGCTGGTGACGGAGGCGGAGCCCGCGGCCGTGACGGTGTCCGCGACGGCGGCGAGGGCCGCGGGGGTGACGGTAATGGTGAGGTAGCCGGGGCCGGTGACCTCGGCGGCCGCGATCCAGGGGACGGCCCGGAGGCCGGCGGCGAGCGCCGCGGCCGTCTCCCGCGGGTTGCCGCCCTGGGCGAGGGCGACGCTGGCCCCGTACCGGCCGGGGATGCCGGTCGGGCGCAGGCCCGGGTCGCCGGCTCGCTCGAACCCGGGCGGCGGCCGCTTGGCCGATCGCGCTGCGCAGGTCCCTGGTGATCACGTGCCCAGGCTACGGGCCACGCGTGACCGCGGGCCGCGGACTGACGCCCGCGGCCCGCGATCGACTGCGCTAGCGCTCGGCTAGCGGCCACGCCTCACTAGGAGTACTGCATGACTACCGAGGTCCCGTCGCCGGTCCCTGCTTGGTAACCGCCGGACAGCGCCTCGGCGGTGCCAGGGATCTGGGAGACCGAGATGCTAGCCGCCCCAAGGTTCACCTGAGTGAGCTGGCCGGCCGAGTAGTGGAACAGCAACCCGGGCACGCGGCCAGGGAAGTCTTCGGCCGCGATCCACAGGCCGCCCTTCCCGTCGGACGCGAGCGTTTCGCCCGGATTGTTGGCGAAGCTGTCGTCCCCGGCCACCCTGGTCCAAGCGTGGCCGTTGAAGTGCAGGAGCACTCCCGGGCCACCCCTCGGGTTCGTCTGGCTCGCGCCGCCTTCCGCCGTCGCGTAGACGTTGCTGGCGCCGAGCGCGAGGATGTTGGTCAGATAGGAAGGACCCCCCGTCGACGGCGGGAGCAGCTTGGCGAGGTTCGTCGTGGTCCACTTGCTGCCGTTGTAGTGCTCCACGTTCGCGCCGCTGATGGCCCAGACGTTGCGATCGCTGAGCGCGGACCCGCCGTACGGCGTGTCAGCGACCTCCGTCCACCGGTGGCCGTTGTAGTGGTACACCCCGCCGGATGCGCTGAACACCCACACGTCCGCGGGGCCGAGCACGGACATCGCGTCGATCTGGCCCTGGGTGAAGGTCGTCGCCAGCGCCCACTTCGTGCCGTTCCAGCGGTCGAGCTGAGTGACCGTGCCGCTGCGGTACGCGGCCCACACGTTGGACCGCGAGGACGCGCCTCCGAGGGTGACCGCGCCGCCAGTGCCGGGGAACGGGACCTTCTTCCACGTGGTGGCGCCAGTGCGCTCGTAGGCGGCCGTGCTGTTGTTCAGGAACGCCCAGCCGCTGGTCTTGCCGGTCGCGATGACCGTGTCAATCTGATTCGGCGTCCTGCCGTTCGCCGCGGAAAGAACCGTGTGCCAAGAGGGTGCGTGCGCGGCGGGCGCCTGCGGCGACGCGGTGGCGGCGTAGGCACTGGATGCCAGGCCGACCGTAAGCACACCGCCTGCGCTAAGAACCATGGAAATGCGGGACAGCTTGTGCCTCATGACCTCTCCTCATTCCTATTGCGCTAATAGCACTCACGGTCTTTTAGACGCATTACGTAAGGAAAGGTTGCATCCTGCTGAAAAAAGTTGCCTTATAGCAGGTCAACGCACATCTAGGCGGGCGGGGCGCCGGCCAGTTCGCGCACCACGCGGATCATCTCGCCCGGGTCGAAGGGCTTAGTCAGGTAGGCGTCGGCACCGACGTTCGTGCCACGGACGATGTCGTCTTCCTGGGCCCTGGCGGTGATCAGCACGACCTTGATGTGCGCGGTCTCCGCCGTCTTGCGCAGCTGAACCGCGGTCTCCCAGCCGTCGAGGCGGGGCATCATCACGTCCAGCGTGATCACGTCGGGGGCGATCTCCTGGACGTGGTCGAGGCAGTCCTGGCCGTCCACCGCCGTGGCCACCTCGAAGCCCTCGAGCTGGAGGTTCACCGCGATGAGCTGCCGGATCACTTCGTCGTCGTCAACAACGAGCACCCGCCCCAAACCTTGCGTCACACTCGGTGAGGGTACCGCCTTTCTGGGGCAGTTGCCTAAAGAGAGGCGGCAACTTGGCTGAGGACTCCCTGAGGGACCGGCAGCGCAGTCGGCGCGGGTGTCACAAGCGCCGTCCTGGACTGGTAGCCTTTCTCCGTTGGTGAGCCCCCATAGCTCAGGGGATAGAGCACTGGCCTCCGGAGCCAGGTGCGAAGGTTCGAATCCTTCTGGGGGCACTACACAGATCCTCGTCCAGGTCGACTGCGGCGACTGGGAGGTGGTCGAGCAGGGCCGGGTTGCAGGTGTCCTGGGCCCGCTCCTGGGCCTTGGCGATCTGGCGTTCCAGGTCCTGCTTCTGGGCGCGGAGATGTGCTTGGGGTTGGTCAGCACGTCGCGGACGTTGGCGTAGGTCCACCGGCCGACAGACTGCCCGGGGTCGACCGGGACCGGGGACGGGTTAAGCGTGAGGTCGGCGTTGAGCGTGTGCCCCAGGCCGGTCAGCCCGCCGTGGAATGGCCGGTACCCAAGCCCGGGTTGTCCCGGGCCAGACGGTGCTCGGCCTGCCGACGACAGAGTTCGACCCCCGCCAGTCCCGCCGCGCGCAGTCTCGTCGTCGCCTACGACCTGACCCGGGCCGACCCCGGTGCCGTCGCAGCGCTGCGCGAGCGCGCCCTCGCCCAGGTCCTGTTCGAGCGGGCGATGCGCTGGGCCGGCCCGCCCCGCGCCACCGTCACCGGCCTGCTCGGCCAGCTGGTCATCGCGCCGTGGGAGCCGCAGCCGGGCCGCCAGCAAGACCAGGCCACGGGATACGGCGGCCGACAACCGCCCTGTGGAGGCCGTCGCCGCTGGCCTCGCCAGTGCCGCCCCCGGCCCACGACGAAGGCGACGGCGCCGCTCCCCCCGGACACCGGCCAAGACCTCCGCCGCTTCGCCGAAACGATCACGGACGCGCGCTTGCGCGATCGCGGCGGATGCTGGCCCGGCGACGCCCGCGAGTGCATCCCCGGCACCGGCCCGGGACCCAGCAGCCGATTCTGAAAGGCTCCTCTATGGCTTGCGTTGACTCCCTTACCCCTATAACAGGCCAGGTCACCGGCCGTGATGGGGGTATCGGCACCGACAGGGTGCGATTGCGTGAACCGCTTGTCTGGCCAAGGTGTCTCCTGCATGCGGGCGGTTCGGCAGATTACACCGTAAGCATTCAGCCCATTCGGGCCGCGTTACGGGTTCTTGCGCTCCGTGACTGCTGTTTGGCGTGGTCAGGCGAATTGCGGGGCGGGCGGCATCCAGGGATTCCCGGCGAGGGCGTCGCGTATCGCGGTGAGTACGTCGGCGCCGTGCTTGGCGGCGGTGGACGCGTAGCCGCGGATCGCGTACCGGTCGCGTGCGGCGGCCTCGGAGCGAAGCCGGCCGGAGATCTTCTGCTGTGTCTTCGCCGGCCGCAGGTCGCGCTCGGCCTGGTTGGACGTCGGGGGAACCCGCGAGTCGGGAAGGAACCGCAGGACGTCGGCCTCGCGGTGGCGCCGGCATTCCAGGATGCGCCGGCCCGGCTTCTGCCTGGCCTTCGCACCGGGAACGCGGCGGGCCTCCTGCAGCCCGACGAGGACCGCGGTGCGGAACAGCCGCAGGTCAGCGGCGGTTTCTTCGTCCGGGACGGCGGCCAGTTCCTGGCCGCGGGCGGTGTTCGCGGCGTGGATGAGAGCGCGGAGAGCGTCCGCGGCCTGGCCCGGCCAGAGCGCGTCCGGGTACTCCTGGGCGGCATCCTGGAGATCGCGCGGGATGTGCGCGCAGCACGACTGGTGGCTGACCGCGTCGAAGGCGTCGTAGTTCTGGTAGCGGTCGTGGGCGACGACGCTGCCGGGCAGGTCGGGGAAGGCGAGCCCGTCGAACGATGCCAGGGACCGGTCGCCGAGGAAGTAGCAGGTCAGCAGGTTCGTGCAGGCGACCAGCAGGTACCTCTTGCGGGTCTTCGGCCCCGGCCCCCGGATCGGCGTCTCGTCCGCGCAGATGGCCGGCGCGGTAATGACCAGCGCCCTGATCAGCATGTTCACGCCCCGGACCGCCTTCGCGGCGCGGGCCGGCAGCGCGTGGACGAACCCGTCCGAGGGCCGGATGCCCGACAGGGACTCCAAGATCGCGGCGCACCGCTCGGCGGGCACGTGGCGGACGACCATGAGGAAAACGGCCAGGGCGCGGGCGTTCAGGCCCCAGGTCACGGTGCCGGCCTCGCCGGCGTCCGCCGGGGGCGGCGCCTCGTGGACCCGGCCGCAGCCGCATTCCACCGCGTGGCTGTCGTGCTGGACGACCCTCGCCGTGGCCAGCGGCACCTCGATCACCTGCCGGGAACCGGAAACACCGAGGTCAGCGGCGGCGGCGAGGTCCCGGCCGCACGGGCACGCGCCGGCCGGGAACACCGGCACCGTGTCATCGGGAGCCTCCCGCCAGGCCAGGTGCGCCCCGGGAGCGCCGGGCTGCTTCCCCCGGCTCCTTCTTCGGCCCGCCGCGTTTCCGCTGCCCCGGGGCCTTCCGCCCCGGGAAGTCATCACCAGACGGCGGCATCGAGGAATTCCCCGGGTTCCGCGACAGAAGCCGCTCCAGCCTCGCCAGCCGCCCCTCCAGCTCCGCGACCCGGCCGGAAAGCTCCTCGTTCCGCGTCTCCAGTACCTCGATCAGCAGCCCCTGGACTTCGGCCAGAACGGCGAGGTCGTCATCGGGCTGCGCGGTCACGGGCAGCGATCACGCCGAACCGGAGGTGTCCCCGCCCGCGAAAGGCCCCGGCCGCAGCGGAATCGTAACCAAGCCGTCAAGCCGCCGCCAGGTAACTTGCGGCCTTCCTGGCAGTGCACCTCGCAGGCTTCCCAGCGCCGGCTGGCTGACCTCCGGGCTTTAGCCGACGTGCCGGCCCAGTCCCGGTTGCCGGGGCGGTCCCGCGGCGCGCGAGGATGTGAGGATGCGGTGGGTGGAGGTCCGGCGTCATGCGCACACCAAGCAGGGAGCAGCCCGCGGCACGGGCTCGCACCTGTCACAGGAGGGCGTCGGCCTGGCCCGCCGCACGGGACCTGAGATCGGCGCCGTTGAGTGGGTTGTCGCCAGCACCGTGCCGCGCACCGCGGAAACGGCCCTTGCCATGGGCTTTGCCGTAGACGTGCTGGCTGATATGGGCGGCCGGGCACGGGAGCTGGCCCAGGCCGAGGCCGGGCACCATGCCCAGTGGGAGCGGACCGATCCCTTCGGCCGGTACCTGGCGCTCATCGGCCAAGGCGGTGCGGTGGCTGACCTGGCCCGGCTGCAGGCCGAGCTGTGGACGGACGCTGCCGGCCACCTCGCTGACGGCGGGAAAGCGCTCGTGGTAAGCCATGGCGGGCTCATCGAGCCGGGACTGGCGGCCTGCCTGCCGGACGCGCAGCCGGACTCATGGGGAGGGCCTTTCGCGCACTGCGAGGGCATCACCCTGGCCTTCGACGGGACCTGCCTTGCAGCCGTCACGATACGCCGGCAGCAAACGCGCCGGTCACCGGGCAAACCCGGGAACGCCAACTGATCGCCGGAAGCCGCAGTCACCCGCCGCCACCAAAAGCCCGCGCAAGCAAAGGGACCTGAATGCTTACATTACACCGTCTGCGTCGGATTGTGCACCGGTACGGAATCCGCATCTGGTGCCGCGGCAGCTCGGTCCATTTCGAGAGCCAGTATGCCCGCGCCTACCATTCCTGCTTCTGCGCCTAGGCACGCGGTAATGATTTGCGGTAGCTGCCGGTGCGCTGGCGAGAAGATGAATTCTCTGAAACTCAGGCGCGCAGGGTTCAGGAGCAGTTCCCCGGTCGCGCTGAGTCCGCCGCCTATCACCACTACCTGGATATCCAGCAAGTTTACCAGCGAGGCGATTCCTACTCCGAGCCAGTATCCGATCTTGTCGAACAGGGAGCAGGCCACTGGCTCCCTCATGAGTGCTGCTTTGAATACGGACTCCCCGTTGACATGAGCCGCGCCGCCTGCGAGGACTGCCAGGGCACCTGACGGATCCCTCCTCGCGGCTGCCCTGCCAAGCCGACCGAGCGCAGTACCTGATGCCATCGCTTCCAGGCAGCCGGTAGAACCGCACCCGCATTCGGCTCCCTGAGGACTGACGATCAGGTGTCCGAATTCACCGCCAATTCCGGTGTTCCCGCGGTAGACCTTGCCATCGAGCACTAGCCCTGCGCCGATGCCGGTGCCGACTGTCAGCACGGCGAAATCAGAATATCCCTTACACGCGCCGATGTGCGCCTCGGCCCGGGCAGCAACATTCGCATCGTTGTCCACCACCACCGGCAATCCTGTCGCCTGAGTCAGAAGATCCTTCAGGGCAAGGTCACGATAAGCATTATTGGGTGCCCAGCGAATGTGCCCGCTGGGCCAGTCGACCATTCCGGC
The DNA here is from genome assembly GCA_963767685.1 of uncultured Actinomycetota bacterium. Classification (GTDB taxonomy): domain Bacteria; phylum Actinomycetota; class Actinomycetes; order Streptosporangiales; family Streptosporangiaceae; genus Trebonia. The sequence goes on along the minus strand of CAVYEZ010000018.1, from coordinate 550,377 downwards.
GACACCTACTCCAATGGCTCTAACGGCGGGGTGCTGTTCCCGCAGTCGTTTGATGATCATGGCGGAAATTTCCAGCATCTCCGTCCCGTCGGAATTCGGAGCGGCGACGGTAGTGCTCTGCAGGATGTTCCCGTCCGCGGTGATTACTCCTGCGGCGATTTTCGTGCCGCCGACGTCCACGCCTATCGCGCAGGCAGACCTGGGATCTGGCTGCGGCTTCGATCGGTACATCGCCCTGGACCTCACCTAGCTCGCGAGTCATTGAGCCGCTCGTGAATCCCAGCAACTAATGCGTCCCCTGTTGCCGATGCTGAGATATCAGAAGGCAGAGCCTGAACTGTTACGGGCCTGGTCTCAAGGATCCTGCTTGTCGGCAGGAGCCGGTTGATCAGGCATGCGCTCGCAGCCCTGGCCCTTTGGGAATCAGCATCCCTGCGGACAATGAAACGGCAGTCGAAGGCACCCGTGGAGAACTGGTTCTCGGAGATCGCTTCGATGACCCCGGCAAGATAAGGATAACTGTCCGCTAGGCGGCGAAGGTCCGCGTCAATATGGAATTCGCGCGATCCGCCGAAGAGCTCGGGCGGGCCGTAGAACACTATAGTTGAAGGATTGAAGAGGTTAATGACAGAGGCGGCGCCACGGCCGAGCGCCTGGCCCGCGCGTTGGAAGTTCCTACGTGTCGAATTGTCCTTGGTCATGAGGCTCTTTGCCGCCTCGTACCCGCCGTCGGCCCCCCCGATTTGCTGTGCCTGCCCGATCCCGTGAGGAGTCGCAACGGACTCCAGGCAGTACGGGTTCCCGCACCGGCACCGCGCCAACTCACTGCCGGCTGTATTTGCCGACGGCCTCGCCTGGGCCCCCGCTGTATGCCCGGCAGGGTCCAGGCCTACCGGCATGTGACCGATCTCGCCTGCCATGCCACGGCTACCGCGGTAGAGATGACCGTCAACAATGAGCCCGCACCCGACGCCCCGGTAGGTCACCAGGATGACAGCGAGGTTGTCTTCCTTCACGCCATGGAAACGCCGCTCCAGTATGGCCAGCGCGTTGGCATCATTCTCCACGACGACGGGCAAGCCGAAGACAGCATTCAGCCGGTCAGCGAGCGAGAAATCCTCCCAGTGCACATTGAAGGAACGGATAATCTGCCCATCATGAATGTGGCCGCCCATTTCAAGACCAATGCCGATGATTGATTCAGATGGCCCGACACGTGCCTTTAGGTCATCCACGAGTCTGAGAACCGCATTGTACACGTCGCTCTCATCAATGGTGGCCAAATTGCGCGTTTCCGGCCCTATCAGCACTTTGGCGGCAGTGTCGGTGACGACGCCCAGCAACCTGCCCTTATCGCCGGCAGGGTCGGCATCGACGCGGATACCGATCGCGCGCTGCCGGACCACATCCCGGCCGATGCTGGCGTGCGGCTGCAGGACCTCCTGCCTCGGGGTGAGCATCCCCACGGCGGGAGCCTGGACCGGCTGGTCGACTGCCTCTGCTGGCGGAGCGCCGCCCTGTGTCCCGGGTGCTTCTCCCGAGTTGCTTATGCGTCCGTCTATAAAGCGGTTGACCTCGGTCTCGACCCAGCGCTCCAGCCAGTCCGGCGTCACGGGAATAACCAGCGCCAGCGGCATGTGCCCGCTGCTAATGATCAGGCTGCGTCCTTCTCGCGCGGCCTGCTCGAGCCGGGCCCCGGACAGCTTCCGGATGCTGACGCGATCAGGACCTTGGCGGTGCCCGGTTTCGGTGTGGTCGCGCAGCAACTCAGATACTGTGCCCGCCGGCTGGCCAGACTCGAGCTCTTCCTCAGCCTGCTGCAAGCGCTCCCGGACCTGCGCCGCATCACGGACGGTCATGCGCTGCAGGACATCCCTCGTGAGCGGAACCAGCACGCCGACCAACGCGCCCATGTTCGTCACCCCGAGAAGCTCTCCAGCCTCGGTGGCGCGCGCAATGAACTCCCCGGACAGATCGCGGATCGCAACAGTCTCCACGGACAACTCCTCTTCCAGGGAGCACCCTCTGCTTGCTCTCTTAGTAGACAAACCATATCATGGTGTCGTCAACGGTTGTCAACGCTGTGCACAGGATGATGACAGACGAGGCCCCATGCTGGAGAACTCCCCGAACAGCGACCCAGCTGGCGGCTACGCCGCACAGCTCGATGCCCTTCGCTCGGTTGCCAAATGGCTCGTCGCCGCCTTCGCCGGCGTTGGAGGTCTCCTCGTGGCTAGCCTTTCCGTCTCCGGGATCGGCCAGCTCGCCCCGTCTTCCTGGCGGCTTTACGCCGCCACCGGATCCGCCGCCATCGCCCTGACGGCAGTGGCTTTCATGGTCAAGGAAGCCTCGACCGTCCTCACTCACGAGTGGCTCACGCTCGCCGACCTCAGTGACCCTGGTGCCCGGGTGCGCCGCCAGGCGACCCGTTGGCAGTCCGCGCAGTGGTCCGACATCGACGATCTGCTGACAATCTCCCAGCATGAGCTCTTCGGGTATGCGGCTGAAAGCGTTCCGCGACTCCACAGGCATCTGCAGGAGGCCGACGAACGACTCCGCAGGGCCAGGCCCGGGTCACGGCGTGCGCTGCAAGCCGCGCGCGACGGGGCAAGCCTGCGGACAGCGGCGCGCAGCACGGCCCAGTACGCAAATTATTACTACACACTAAAGCTCTTCCAGCGTATGCGAACCAGGCTCGGCTGGGCTGCCCTCATAACCGCCATCAGCATCGGCGTCTTCGCCTACGCGGCTAACGTTCCCAAGGCGGCGGCACCCGCCAACGCCGAAGTTACTCTCACCCATCACGGCCGCGCCTGAGAGGGAAACCCTCGATCTCGCTAACTTCCAGCACCATGTATCCCGTGCTCAGGTCATAGCGCTTCTTCTCCAGTTCCTTAAGCTCACGGTAGTAGACGTGATAAGCAAGGAGCTCGCGTACGAACCTGCCCGGAGCGCCGGGAACCTCTCTAGTCCGCGAATCATTCCATTTCAGCTCGCCTCGAATAGCCACCAAAAGCTGTTCCCGAATTTCGCGTTCCAGCCCGAGCATCCACAGGCGGACACCAGGTGCAAGCACAACGTCGTACTTCACCACCGCTCCCTCCCGCGGGCCAGCGAACGCGGAACATACTCCATGCGCCACCAGCCAGCGACCCAAGACTGCCGGGCAAGAAAACCGCATGCCGCACGACAGCTACCCCTGCAGAACTTGCTGCAGGCAAACCCCCACATCTTGTGTATGTATTACCATGATCTGGCGGCTTTTGGGAACCAGAAACCGGAAGATACGACAATCTCACTTCTTGGCTACATCCACCTAACCAAACCCGTATGCACTATTATGACAAATCCGTCTAAAGTATCACTAAAGAGACTCGATAATCAACTGAGCGCCGCACGCCTGGAGGTGCGTTAAAGATCATGCTGGAGATCAGAAATGGGAAAGCGTTCGCCAGGCCCATTCGTCGGTCAGCGGCTTACGGGTGCCGTACCAGCCGGGGCAGACCCGCGAGCCGATAACAGGATCGGCACCGCCCTGTGCAGTGCCGAAACTCGGTCGTGGCCGCTGACCAGCAGCTTCACGCTTAGTGCGGCAGCCGCCATTAGCCTAGATCTAACAACTTCCGCTATAACGAGTCCCCGGTCGGCATGCTCTCCCGCGTACTCGAGGTCGGCGCGACGCGGCAGACCCTGCCCCGCGAGTGGGGCGACTACTTCAACCGCGCCGCCATGCCGCCGCTGCGCATCGAGGGATTCAACATGTCCCCGGCGAGCCTTGCAAGCTATCCAGGGCAGTAGCGCACTTGATTCCTGCAGCACACACCTGGTCATCCAGGCGCGCCGGCCCATGCCCGAGGACATCAGCTACCGGCAGCACCGGTACCTGATCATGATGGGCACCCGGGTTATCAGCTTCGCCATCGCCATCATCCAGTTCGCCGGGCATCTGCCGTGGCTGGCCCCGATCCCGGCGACGGGCGCGATCTTCATCCCGAACACGGGACGCGTCCGGCCGCATGCGCTTGGCAGTCGACATTGAAGAAAGCGACGGTCACGGGCACTTGAGTTGATCGCGAATATGGGGCAGCGCAACGGTAGCAGTGTGACGGGAATGGTGCCCTGAGATCTGGCCGTCATTAGGTCTTGACACACACAGGGGGTCGGCCGTGTACCATTCATATCGGTGCTCAGCCCCCGTCAGGAGTCTGCGGCAACCTATAGCCCAGTAAGGGCCTTCCTGCGGCAACAGGAAGGCCCTTAACTTTCTAAGGATCCTCGAGACAGGAGGTTCCTCCGCGTGACTGTACGCACGCCGGGGACGTCCCGGCAAGCCGAACCTGGTAAATGGGAAATCATCCGGTACGCGATTGACAGCACGCCACGCACGATTCGCCTCTGCGTGATATTGCTTGCCGCAAGCATACTTCCCGGCCTGGTCGCACTCATTATTCACCACTGATCAGACCTTTTCATTCATCACGAATGAGGCCGGTCCCCCTTTCGCCATAGTGGCCGAAAATGGTCACGTGAGCCAGCGCCATGCGGACGGGGTAGCCGGGCCGACAGGCGATCCGGTCCTAGGCGCCGCAGTACTCGTCACGGCAACTCAGGCGGATGGCGCAGCTCAAGGGTTCTGCCGGTCGAACGGGTGCGCGTTCGCCGACTCCCCGGCGCCACATGCCGCTGCAGCGGATGGCCAACGGGTCCCTCACGCCAGCCGCGAACTGGCAGTCCGCCGACAACATGATCGCCGCGGTAGAAACCCGCATCTACATCCTCGGCGACGAGTCCTGGCCGATCGACATGCAGCGGTACAACTTCCAGTTCACCGGGCAGCGGATCTTCCGCATCAAGAACGGCCGCCTCGACGGGCAGCTCAAGGACATCGCCTATCAGGCGACCACGACGGACTTCTGGAACTCGATGGAAGCGGTCGGCGGCCCGCAGACTCACGTGCGCGGCGGCGCCTTCAACTGCGGCAAGGCCCAGCCCGGTCAGGTCGCCCCGGTAAGCCCAGCCGGCCGGGCGACTTGAGCTGAACGCTAAGTCAGCCGACTCCGCGCGCTCGGCGCGGACCGGGGGTCGCACGGGCGACTTCACCGACGCGGAGCGGGACTCACGGAGCGGCTGTCCTGGCCGTCGCGGCGGGTCAAGCCGCCCGCCGGGCGGTACGAGACGCTGCCGCCTCCGACATCCTGACCGCCTGTACTGGCCGACCCTGTACTGGCTGGCGGGACGCCGGATGCCGGCGAGGGGCGGACGGTGTTCTCCAAGTCCAGGCAGTACGCGGGTCGGCGCCCGTGCCCTCCTTGGTGGTTGGGACCGCCATAATCGCTCGTTACCTCCCTCTCCTGAAGCCATGACGTGCGCGCGGTTCCTGCCGCTCGCCGTCGCCTCCGAGTCCCTGATGGTCCGGCCGGTGCAGGACATGCAGACGTCGTCGAGCGACGGCCCGGCCACGCTGACCGAGCGGATCGCCACGGTCAGCCCGCCGAACAGCCGCGGCACGAACTGCTCGCCGGACGCCACGCCGAACCTCACCAGGCCCTCGTGGACGGCCGCGCCGGCTGAACCTCGAAGTTGATGCCACGGACCGCCTCAAGATCTCCGTAGCGCTTCCCCAGGTCGGTGACCCGGACGACGGCTCCGTCAGTCGTCGTCCGGCGGCGTCCTCGCCTCCCCGGCGCGATCAGTCCCTCGTCCTCAAGCTGCCGCAGCGCCGGGTGAACGGAAACCGCACCCTCCCGCACACGCCGCTGGTGCGGCCCGCGATCTCATGGGGCAGCCGGTCAGACTAGCGAACGTCCAGCCCCGTGACGGCCGACCGATGATCATCCGCTGGATTGCGCTTGTTCCCTCGACGAGCGTGAAGACCTTGGATGAGGTCATCCCAAGCCCTCACAATACCCAACCGCCTGCCAAGAAGCTGCCGCCTATCGTCAGCCGCCCGATCTGCAAAACCGCAAGTGGGGCCATCGAGGTTCTGTGTGGTACCCCGCTGGGGGCACTACACAGATCCTCGAAATCGCGTGTGGCTCCGCCTGGCTGCCTCCGGCTGGAGGCTTCATTTCCTGGCTTGGTCTGGGCCGTGACTTCCCGGCTCGTCGGCGGCGATCAGCCGGACCCCGGCCTGCTCCAGCCTGTGCTCGATCTCGGTGGCGACGTAGGTGCGGTGCGCGATTCGGTCGATCGACCCGCAGATTACGATGTCGAACCGGCGGCCGGGCCGCTCGGCCTCGGCCAGCAGGTCCGCGATCCCGCCGTCACGCGGGACCGGGATCTTGAACTGCTCGTGGGCATGCCCGTGGCCCCGGTCCGCCAGGCTTTTGCGGCCCGACTCGATGTCGTAGAAGTGCGCCACGATCACCGCGTCGGCCGGCAGTACCGCCTCGCTGGCCCGCAGCTGTCGGGGCAGCGACAGCGTCGGGTCCTGCATGTCGTAGGTCGAGGTCCGGCCCGCGAACGCGGCCCGGATCACCCCCGGCACAGGCTGCTCCCCGCCTCCTGCGGCCCGGGATCCGCTTACTCGACGGGGCCCTGGCCAGTCCCGGATCGCCTTCGGGCTATCCACGCCAGCACCTCCCTGATCGCCGCCGCCTGCTCCCTGGCCAGCGCCTCACCCTCTGCTCCCTCGGCCCTGCGGATCTCGAAGGCCATCTCCGGCGGCTCCTCATCCGCGAACCGCGCCCGCTTGGAGCCGCGACGGCGGTCGCCACTGCTCATCCGGTCACGCACCGCAGGCTTGGCCGACGCAGCCGGGGACACCAGCCCCGGGCGGCATGCAGCAGTGCGGAGCCGTCCCCTAGCAGAATCTTGGCGGACCTGACACAAGGGCGGTCCCAGCCGGGTTGTCGCCCGAGACCGACAGCATCCACGCTCTCCTCGGCGCGACGTGTCAAGCCACGCCACCCGCAGTCAATGAGACGGACCTGTGCGCACAGAAGCCCGGCCTCCAGCCGACCGTGCTGACAAGCCGAACGTTTAGGCCAGATGTCATCGAAAAGGAAAACCGATACCAGATCAACCATGACCGGCTAGGCCCGCGCGGCCCACCGCTAACGCTGACACTACAGAAATCGGGTTTTTGGGGCCTTTTTCACGCGCCCTCGGCAGACAATCCACGAAACCTGGAAGTTTGCCGCTGTAGGCAACGTTGAGTGGCGGTTAACTCCTGATGGAGGCCGCCCCGGCGGTGCTCGCACCATTGGCGTGAACGGTCACAACTCCTCGCCTCAGCTGCTTAGATCAGCTGAAATTTTCATTGCCGGTAGCCAGATGACCTGCGGAAAGCCTCAAAATCGATACTTCAGAGCGCCGATCCTAGAGTCACCGTGCGACCATCTGCACTTAAAGTCGCGTGTTGGCGCAAACAGTTGCGGGAGGCACCGTGCCGGTAGGCGTTCAGGTGATCCGTGGAAGGGAACAGTCATGAACCGGTCCCGATTCCGTACCGGGCGGTTGGCAGTATGCGTCACGGTGGCGGCGGTGGCGTGTGCCGCCTGGACGGCCGGCGCAGTCTCGTCCAGCGCGGCGTCGGCTGGCTGCTCGGTCGGCTACACCGTCTCCTCGCAGTGGACTGGCGGGTTCACCGCCAGCGTCGCCATCACCAACCTCGGCAGCCCGGTCAACTCGTGGACGCTGACCTGGAACTTCACTGCGGGGCAACAGGTGACGCAAGGCTGGAACGCCACGTACTCGCAGTCCGGCACGCAGGTCACCGCCGTCAGCGAGAGCTATAACGGCGATCTCGGCACCGGGGGCTCTACGACGATCGGCTTCAACGGCTCGTGGAACAACTCCGCCAACCCCGCCCCGGCAAGCTTCGCTCTCAACGGCGTCACCTGCACTGGCGGCACGACGCCTAGTCCCACCCCGACACCGACCCCAACCCCAACCCCAACCCCGACGCCGACGGGCTCGCTGCCGAGCAGCTTCACATGGACTTCCAGCGGCGTGCTGATTAGCCCGCACTCCGATTCCCACAACATCATCGCGGTCAAGGACCCCTCGGTGGTGAATTACAACGGCGAGTGGTACGTGGCCGCCTCGACGGTAAACTCCTCGGGCGCCTACGGCATGGAGTTCCTCAGCTTCTCCGACTGGTCGCAGGCGGCCAGCGCGGTGCCTGTGTACGCGGATCAGACCGCGATCGGCGGCGGCTACAAGACGGCACCGCAGCTGTTCTACTTCGCCCCGCAGAAGCTGTGGTACGTGATCTACCAGATGGGCAGCAATATCGGCTACTCCACCAACCCCAACGTCGCCAACCCGTCGGGGTGGAGCGCCACCCAGACCTTCTACTCCGGCATGCCGTCCATCATCTCGCAGAACATCGGTTCGGGTTACTGGGTCGACTCCTGGGTCATCTGCGACAACGCCAACTGCTACCTGTTCTCCATGGACGACAACGGGCACCTGTACCGGTCGCAGACGTCCCTGAGCAGCTTTCCCAACGGCATGAGCCAGACGGTCATCGCCGCCTCTAACTCCACCCCGTACAACTTCTTCGAGGCCGACAACGTCTACAAGGTCGCAGGGCAAAACGAGTACCTGCTGATCGTCGAGGCAATCAACTCCGCCGGCCACCGATATTTCACCTCTTACACCTCGAACGCGATCAACGGCTCCTGGACCCCGCTGGCTAACACTCAGGGCAACCCATTCATCGCCGCCAGCAACGTCACCTTCGGGAGCGGTGCCGCGTGGACCCAGGACTTCAGCAGCGGCGAGATGATCCGTAGCGGCTACGACCAGACCCTCACCATCAGCCCCTGCAAAATTCAGTACCTCTTCCAAGGCGACGCACCGGGCTCCTACTCCAACTACAACGCCATTCCATGGCGCATCGGCCTGGTCACCCAGGCTAACTCCGCCTGCTGACCCGCGACTGCCACAGCGCAGCCCGCGCGGGCTGCGCTGTGGCAGGTCAAAATTTTCGGCGCGGACACGTTTCGGTGAGGCCTATCTTCACGTTCGGGAACCGCCAGCCCGGCACCCCACCGACCGGAACTCCGTCCTCCAGATCGTGTGGCCAGCGCCCTCTTAACCTGTGGTCAGCCGCCCGCACAGGCCCGTTTCCCCACGTCAGGCCTCGGCAGATCCCTTTCCTGCTGTTCAGCCCGTGCATGCCGATGAACGCCTCGGCCACCTCGCCGACCTCCTCCGTCAGCTTCAGCAGCCGCACCTCGGCAGGGACATCCCCGTGATAGGCATACAGACGGCCGACCTGATCCCACATAGCTTCCTCCGGGGGCTGGACGCTCACCCGGCAGATTCTCTCAATGGCGGCAGCGAAGCTGCGTGGTGCCCGGGAAACGTCGGCGCGGAATGCACCGGCCGGCGGTTGAGCGGACGGGTCAGCGGCCGATTAGCCGCATGTCGGCTTCCTCGTGGGTGCTGCCGAGGGCCGGGGTGAGGTGGTCGAGCTTGCTGACCTGCCCGGCGGTCAGCTCGATGCCGTCGGCGGCGGTGTTCTCCTCGACGCGGGAGACCCGCTTGGTGCCGGGGATCGGGGCGATGTCGTCGCCCTTGGCTAGCAGCCAGGCCAGGGCCACCTGCGCTGGGGTGGCGCCGGCCTCGGCAGCGACCGCTTCGACTTCGTCGGCGATCCGCAGGTTGTGCCGGAACTTCTCGCCGGTGAAGCGGGGGTTGTTCTTGCGCCAGTCACCGTCGTCGAACTGCCCGGTAGAGCGGATCGCCCCGGTGAGGAAGCCGTGGCCGAGCGGCGAGAAGGGCACGAAGCCGATGCCGAGCTCCCGTGTCAGCGGCAGCAGCTCAGCCTCGGGGTCCCGGGTCCACAGGGAGTATTCGGACTGTAGCGCGGCGACCGGGTGGACGGCGTGGGCGCGCCTGATGGTGGCAGGCCCGGCCGCGGACAGGCCGATGTAGCGGATCTTGCCCTGGGTGACCAGCCCGGCCAGCGCGCCGATGGTGTCCTCGATCAGCGTGCCGGGGTCAACGCGGTGCTGGTAGTACAGGTCGATGTGGCCGGTGCCCAGCCGCTGCAGCGAGCCCTCGACTGCGGTGCGGATGTTCGCCGGGCTGCTGTCGAGGATGCGGGCGCCGCCGCGGGCGTGCGAGATGCGGCCGAACTTGGTGGCCAGCACGACCTCGTCGCGGTGGCCCCTGATGGCGCGGCCGAGGAGCTCCTCGTTGGTGAACGGCCCGTAAGTCTCGGCGGTGTCGAGGAAGGTGACCCCGAGGTCCAGGGCCCGGTGGATAGTGCGGACTGACTCGGCGTCGTCGGTGCCCGCGCCCGTGTAGGCGGCGGACATCCCCATGGCGCCCAGGCCGATGCGGGAGACGTCCAGGTCCCCCAGCTTGATGTGCTTCATAGTGATTCGGTCCGTCTCGTTTCTTGCCTGCTGGCGGATATCCGGTGCTTCGGCGGCCGTCATTCCCGCGGGTCTGCCATGTGCGGTGCCCGCGCCAGGGGCCGCACCGCCGGCCGCTGGCGAACCCGGGGTCGTTCAGCCGGTGAAGCTGGTGCTGAGGCTGGCCTGTTCCCAGGCATCGACGTCCGCGCTGAGTTCCTTCACGGCATCGCGGAGCCACGTGAGCGCGTCGGATCCGAGGACGAGTACCGACGGCGCGGCGGGACTCTGGACGGCGGTGATGATCGCCTGTGCTGCCCTGGACGGGTCGCCGGGCTGGCGGGCGTCCTCGGTGAGGTCTGCCTTGCGGCGGGCGCCCACGGTGCCGGCATAGTCGCTGATCTCTTCCCGCGGCTGGGCGAGGGAGCGCTTGTAGCTGGTGCGGAACGCGCCGGGCTCGACCGTCATGACGGAGATCCCCAGCGGCGCGACCTCCTTGCGCAGGACCGCGGCCAGCGCCTCCAGGGCCGCCTTCGTCGCCACGTAGTGTCCTGCTCCGAGGGGGCAGCTGTGCACCCCGGCCGAGGAGATGTTCACGATCGTGCCGCTGCGCCGTTCGCGCATCCCGGGCAGGACGGCCTGGATCAGAGCGGACGGGCCGAAGAAATTAGTGGCGAACAGTTCCTGGACCTGGTCCTCGGCTGCCTCCTCGACAGCGGCGCGGTAGCCATGGCCGGCGTTATTGACCAGGACATCGATGGCACCGAAGCGGTCTTGGGCGGCGCGGACGGCGCTACGGACCTGGGCGTGGTCGGTGACATCGAGCGGCAGCGCGAGTGCGGTACCGGGGTGCGGTCGGGCGAGATCCTCGGCCCTGGCCGCGTCACGGGCCGTCACGACGACGCTCTCGCCGCGGTCCAGGACTGCTGCGGCGAGCGCTCGCCCGAGGCCGGTCGAGCAGCCGGTGATGAGCCAAGTGGCCATGGTGATTGCCTTTCGTATCCGGATACTAGCGTTATGGGCTGGTGGAGTACGCGGGCCGCATCTGTCCGAGCATCACCCACGTTCGGCCCCACCGGGCGCGTGCCTGCAGTCACCGCGCTCGCCGGGGTAGCCTCGACGGCTCATGCCTTAACGCTGCCGCGCTCGCCGGTGCGCAGGAAGACCGCCGCGTTCCTAGCAGTGACAGGGCTACGCTGGCCGCGGCGCCGGATGCCACACTGGGGGCATGCCGGGACCGAATGAACTAGGCGATTTCCTCCGCGCCCGCCGGGCACGGCTACAGCCCGGCGATGTCGGCCTGCCGCCCGGTCCCGGTACCCGGCGGACGCTCGGGCTGCGGCGCGAGGAGACCGCCGCGCTCGCGGGACTGTCCATCGACTACTACATCCGGCTCGAACAGGGCAAGGAGACCAACCCCAGCGGCCCCATCCTGGACGGGCTCGCCCGCGCCCTCCATCTGAACGAGGAAGAAAACGCCCACCTGTACGCGCTCGCCAACCACGCGGCAGGACGCACGGCGCGAGGCTCGCCGCCGGCCAGCCGGGTGGTCCGGCCCGGCGTCCGACAGCTCCTCGAAACGGTGCGGCCCTGCCCGGCCTACGTGCTCACCCGCACCAGCGACCTGCTGGCCGCCAACCCCGAGGCCCTCGCCCTGTTCCCCGGCCTGGCAGGCTGGCCACCCGAGCGCCGCAACACGATCAGGTACACATTCTTCCACCCGGCGGCCAAAGAGCTGTTCGCCAACTGGAACCACGCAGCCGAGACGACCGCCGCCCACCTCCGCTCGCTCGCCGCCGACATGCCCGGCGACCCGGCCCTCACCGCGCTGATCGCGGAACTGCTCGACGGCAGCCCCGAGTTCACCCGGCTCTGGCAGCGGCACGACGTACGGCAGCGGCGCGGGCAGCCCAAGACTTTCCGCCACCCGCAAGTCGGCGAGCTCACCCTGACCAACGAGGTGCTCTACCTGGCCGACGGCCAGCGGATGAGCGTCTACCAAGCCGAACCCGGCAGCCGCGACCACGACGCCCTGGCCCTGCTGTCCATGATCGCTAGCGGCGATAAGCCAGAAAACGCCTCCCGCTAGCCGATACGCCACCGCTCAGGTACCCACCTGCTCACAACGCTGTGCTCTCGCAACGGCCGACAGCGGACCCGCCGAACATCGTCAAGTGGTAGCCGCACGCGACATCGCCGACCCAGACGGCCCCCGGCTCCAGATGCCCTGGATGTACGGCGACTCGCCGGACATGGAGCGCCAGCTGCTGCAACGCCACTGGCGTGCGCTAGCGCACTGGAAGCCTGCCAGCTGGCACCTGCCGCTAGCTGTTTTCGCGGACGCCGAGCCGATCGGAATGCAAGACCTGTGGGCGGAAGAGTTCGCCCTGCGCCGTTCGGTCGGCACCGGCTCATGGGTCACCCGGGCCAGGCAACGCAGCGGGTACGGCACCGAGGCGCGCGCCGCGGTCCTGGAGCTGGCGTTCGGCCACCTGGGCGCGATCGAGGCGCTGACCGAGTACACCGAGGGCAACGTCGCGTCCGAACGGGTCTCCCGCAGGCTCGGCTACGTCCCTAACGGCCAGCGCGCCGCGCACCGCGACGATGCCGGCCGCGTCACCGAATACCAGCTTCGCCTCGACCGCTCCGCCTGGGAAAGCCGTGCCCGGCGCGACCGGATCACCGTCACCGGCCTCGAGCCGTGCCTGCCCATGCTCGGCCTGCCCGGCTCCGGGGACACGGCATGAGGCGGACGACGGCCACCGGGCAACGGCAGCTCACCCGGCAGTGCACCGCACCCCCCGCTGAGGAGACAGCGTGATCACCGAGCCCACATCGAGCGTGTCCATCCTCCGCCGAGACCGCGAGCGCGGCTGGATGACCGCCCTGGTATGGCATCCCCGCCTGGAATGCTGGCTCGCGGCCGGCGGCCACGTGGAAGAAAACGAGACCGCCGCGCAGTGCGGTATCCGCGAGGCCCTGGAAGAGGTTGCCTGGCGCCTGCGTTCGCGGTTTTCGCCGGCTTCGCGCAGGACCGGTAGTAGGTGGAGACCGAGCCGAGGTAGGTGCCCTCGTCAAGCAGGACCGCCCAGACTTCGTCCGGGGCCAGGTCAGCGAACCGGGCACTGTGCAGGGTGTCCAGGATCGCGGTCCGCTCGGCCGGGGCCAGCGCCCGCAGCTGGACCCGTTCCTTGTGCGGGACCGGGGCGGGCTTGGGTGCCGCCGGGCTGGCCCGGTGCCGCCGGTACCAGTTCGCCTGCGGCATGCCCGCGGCCCGGCAGGCCGCCCGGGTGCCGATGCGCGGCGCGAGCAGGGCGATGGCCTGGTCGGTTACGGCTTCGACCTGGGCCCGGTGTCCGCGCCCTCGGAGATCGTCTCCAAGCTTCGGATTTAACCTCCGTAAGATCAACGTCTGGTTGGTTTCGCAGTTTCCTGGACAGCAGGGCGGCCTTCGGACGATCGTGTTTTCTCGCTGAAGTCAACCGATCGCCCGAAGGCCGTAGAGGTGAGTGTGCTGCACGATGCCGCCGACGTCGAGGCATTGTCTGGTTTGTCCCGGTTTCGTGATGGGTTCTATGAGTGCCTGAACGCCCGGGCGGACGCGCTGTTCGAGCTGGCCGACGCGGCGGTGTGCACCGAGGGGCCGGTCACCTCGCTGGTGGAGCTGTCGCTCGCACCGGTGTTCCGCCGTGGTCACGGCGCGCTGTATGACGCGCTGGCCGAGGGAGACGTCGATGAAGAGCGGCTGCGGGACCTGCTGGCCGGCCAGCTGCCAGCCGGCGCTCCGCTGATGTTCGGCGTCGACGCCACGACCTTCCCCCGGCCGAACGCCGAGTGCTCGCCGGACCGGGGCCTGCATTACGCGCCGTGCCGGTGCGACGGTGACCGCAAGGTCGTGCCGGGGTGGCAGTTCCAGTGGGTGATGGGCCTGGAGTGGGGCAGCTCGTCGTGGACCCTGCCGGTCGACGCGCGGCGGCTGGCGGAGGGCGCCTGCCCGGTGGCCGCGACCGCAGCCCAGATCTGTGACCTGGCCGGACGGCTGAGGCAGGAGCAGGGCGCTGATCGGCCCGCGCCGTTGTTCGTCCTGGACCAGGGGTACGCGGCGGCTGCGCTCACGCACGCCCTGGACGGTCTCGAGGTCCAGCTGCTGGTCCGCATAGCCGGGGACCGGGTCTTCTATGACGGGCGGCCCGGGCCCCGCAAACCCGGGCCCGGCCGCCATGGCGTGCACGGGCAGCGGTTCGAGCTCGCCGCGCCCGTGCAACCGCGCGAGCCCGACCAGCAGCTGATCGTGCCCGACACCAGCCATTACGGCCGGGTCGAGGTCCGGGCCTGGCACGGCATGCACCAGAGGGTGCAGCGGACCGGCTACTTCGCCCGGCTGGACGAAGGGATGCATACCCGCCTTCCGGTCATCGAGGGCACCGTCATCGAAGTCCGCGTCGAGCGGCTGCCAGACGGCCGCAGCCCGCACCGCACGATGTGGCTGTGGCACTCCGGCCCGCTGGAACCTGACCTGGACGTGTGCTGGCGGGCCTACCTGCGCCGCTTCGACATGGAGCACACCTTCAAGCTGATGAAGTCCCAGCTCGGGTGGACCGCCGCCCGGGTCCGGCACCCTGAGCAGGCCGTCCGCTGGACCTGGCTGCTGATCGCCGCCTACGTCCAGCTGCGGCTCGCCCGCGACCTGGCCACCGACCTGCGGCGCCCCTGGGAACGGCGAGCCCGCCCCGGGCGGCCGATGACGCCCTACCGGGTCCGCCGCGCATTTCGTCATCTGCGCGACCAGCTGGGCACCCCAGCCCGCCTGCCGAAAACCACCCGCCCCGGCCCCGGACGCCCGCCCGGAGGCAAGAACACCCCAGCCCCACGCCACCGCCTCGGATCAGAACTTCGCAAAACCGACACACCAACGAAAACGGGCGGCAAGAAGAAGGGTTAAATCCGAAGCCAAGAGCGCCTGCAGTTTCGACTGCACATCGGCCACGAAGCGGGCCTTGGCCAGCTCCTGCTCCAGCTTGGCTTTCTCTTTCTCCAGCCGGGCGATCTGCGCGTCCCGCGGGTCAGGCGCCGGGCGGCCGACCGGCTGCTTCAGCCCTGCCAGAGCCCCGGCGTCCCGGGCCCGCCGCCACTCGGAGATGAGGCTGGAGTACAGGCCCTCCCGCCGCAGGATCGCGCCTTTCTCACCGTCCGGTGCCGCCTCGTAAGCGGCCAGGACCTGCTGCTTGTACTGCGCGGTGAACGTCCGCCGGCGGGCCCGCTCGGGCACCTCCGGATCGGGCCGCTGCTGCGCTCGCCACTCACCTGTCCAGCATCGCCGGCCGCCAGGGCACGGTCGAGCACGGTCATGGTCATATCGGGAAGTTGTCTCCATCCCCGCCCTCGGGGAGTGTCAGTGATTACTGAGGGGCGGGTGCCTCACGACAGCTTGGCAGAGAGGGGTGCTCTCCCCGCTGCCCCACAGCGTTTAGGAGCCTCTCAGCCTGGGCGGGGCTAACAACGACCCGCCAGTCAACGCTCTGGGCGGCTTTCCGCAGGCGGGCTCGGCTGCGCCGGTGCGGAAGCCGCGGGTAGGTGCCGTCGGCTGGAGCAGTGCGGCAGTGGCAGGGGAACCGGTTGTCGGCAACGAGTGGAGAGGCCGGGTCCTCAGAGCGTGTCGATCCACCGGGTGAGACGGCGAGCCTCGCGGGTGAGGATGCCCGGGTCGCGGAGGGTGTTGGCGAGCAGCGCGCTGCCCTGGTAGGAGGCGAGAAGACTCATGGCGAGATCGCGCGCGTCACGGCGGCCGAGTGCCCGGAACTGCTGCTCAGCCCACTCAATCGGAACGAGCATTAGCTCCCCCAGCGCGAAGTCGGTGCCGCCGGGCCGCTTGTCCAGTTCCGAGCAGAGGCTGCCATAAGGGCACCCGTACCGGGAGACGATCTCGCTTTGGCTGGCCAGTTCGCCCAGAAGTGCCTTCAGGCGGCTCTTTGGCGTGCGGTGACGTTCGTCGATCGCCACAACCCCTGCCTTGGCCTGCTGGACGTGAGCCTGGACGACCGCCGAGATGATCTCGTCTTTGGTCTTGAAATAGTAGTAAACGTTGCCTACCGGGACATCCGCCGCCTCGGCGATGTCGGCGAGCGTGGTGGCCTCGGCGCCCTTCTGGTGCAGCAGCTGACCTGCAGCTGCTGCCAGGCGGTCCCGCTTCCCGGGCCGCCGCTGCGGTGCCGTCCCGGCCCGGGATCCGGATGAGTCAGTCATCTCACTAGTGTAATCGGCCCCCAGCTTCCGGAAACAAGGGCTCCCGGGCAGCGGTGAGGGCTGTCCGGGAGCGCTTGCTGCGAGCCTTGCCAGCTGCGGGCGTCCCTGGCCTCGCCGAAGCGGCCCTGCGGTCGGGCGGACCAGGAGAGGGTCAGGTGAGCGCCGCATAATCCGCTCCGGTGAGCCGGACCGCGGGGTCGAGGGCGGCTTCGGGAATGGCTACTTCCTGCGGCGCCCCCTCAGGTGGGCCCGTCGCCGGGGCCGATGTACTCGCCGCCTGCCAGGCCGGCCCCGGTCGCCGCGTAAAGCGTAGCCCGGGCGGCGCGCCGGGGCGGCTGCCCGGCCAGTGCCTGGATGCGGGCCAGGATGACTTCGCTGGGCCGGGGCCTGCGGCCCCGGTCTCGCTCCTTGCCAGTGAGGAGTGAGCTGGAGGAGGCGCCGGGGTGGCTGGCCAGGCCGGCCTTCCCGTCCTTGGCGCGATGGCCGAGTTCGAGCGCGAACATGAGGTTCGCCAGCTTCGACCGGGCGTAGCTGGCGAAGCACTGGTACCTGCGGTCGGCCGGGAGGTCCTCGAAATCGATCCTGCCCCGGGCGGCGATGCTGCTGCCGACACTTACCACCCGTCCGCCCGCTCGCGCGAGCAGAAGCAGCCCAGTGGCCGCGAAGTGACCCAGGTGGTTCGTCCCCAGGTGCATCTCGAATCCGTCAGCGGTCCGGCGGCGCGGGCCGCCCATGACACCGGCGTTGTTGACGGCGCCTGGGGCGGGGTGAGCTACGTGCCCGGCGGCTTCGAGCCCCTTGCCCTTGTCGCGGCAGGCTAGGACTACCCGGACGCCGTACCCGGCGGGCAGTTGCGCGGTCGCGAGCCCGACGCCGCTGTTCGCGCCGGTCACGACCGCTGTGCGACCGTGCGGCTGCCGACGGCACCTTCGCTCCACGCCTGGCTAATTGCCGTCACGGCCTGTTCACCTTGCCCTGTTCAGATTGCCGTCGTGGCCATGCGGGGACGGCCCGGGAGCGTTATCCGTGCTGACCATGACCAGCGGCGCGGCGGCCCGGGTGTTGCCGGTCCGCACGGCGATCAGCGCGGCCGCCGCCATCAAGATGCTGCCGACGAGCAGCGCCCGGTGGTAACCGGCGTCGGACGCAACGACGAGGGACGCGTGAGCGGCGAGCAGGCCGTTGGTGCGCGCGGTGGCCACGGCGGACAAGATGGCCAGGCCCAGGGCACTGCCGACCTGCTGGGACGCGTTGAGCAGCCCGGCCGCCAGGCCGGCCTTGTCGCCGGGAACGCCGGCGTTGGCAGCCGCCGCGATCGATACGAACACCGAGCCGGCGCCCAGCGACATGACCAGGAACCCGGGGAGCAGATCATGAACGTAGCTGGCGCGCAAGGGCACCCGCGACACGTAGTAGATCCCGGCGGCCGCGACCAGGCAGCCCGCCACGACCACGGGGCGGGTGCCGATACGGGTAATCAGCTGCGAGACGATGACGCCTGCCAGCACGAAGCCTGCGGTGATCGGGAGGTAGGCGGCCCCTGCCTTGAGCGGCGAGTAGCCCAGGACCTCCTGCATGTAAAGCGTGGCATAGAACAGCAGCGAGAAGAACCCGGCAAAAGCGATCAGCTGCGTCAGGTCCGCGGCTACCAGGCCCTTGACGCGGAGGATAGCGAGGGGAACCAGCGGGTTGCGGCTGCGCGCCTCGTTGAACGCGAACACCCCGGCCAGGGCGGCCGCCCCGGCCAGGGTCAGGACCGTCTGAAGCGACCCCCACCCGATCACCGGCGCGCGCACCAGCGAGTGGACCAGCAGCAGCATGCTTCCGGTCACCAGGACCGCGCCCTGCGCGTCGAACGCTGACGCCCGGCCTCCCGCCGGCCGGTCAGCCGCGAGCAGTGCCAGCACGCCCGCGACCACCAGGACGCAGATCGGGGGGTTGACGTAGAAGACCCACCGCCAGCCCGGGCCCTGCGACAGCACGCCGCCCAGGAAGACCCCGGCCGCTGACCGCGGCCCACGCGCCCAGCGCGGAGTTGCGGTCCTTGCCCTCACGGAAGCTCGTCGTGAGCTCCGAGAGGGCCGCGGGCGTCATGAGCGCGGCAGCCGCGCCCTGAACGAGCCGGGCGGCAACGAGCAGGCCCGCGCTCCCCGATGCCCCGCCGGCCAGTGACGCCAGGGCGAACACCGTCAGCCCGCCCAGCAGCAGGCGCCGCCGGCCGACCAGGTCGCCGAGGCGGCCCCCGAGCAGGAGGAACCCCCCGTAGGTGAGGATGTAGCCGCTGGCCACCCACTGCAGATTCTGCTGGGAGAAGTGCAGGCTGCGCTGGATAGACGGCAGCGCGACGTTCACGATCGCCGCGTCGGCGATGTCGAGGAACTGGACCGCGCACAGCAAGACCAGCGTGAGCACCCCCAGCCGGGACCGGAGCACCAGACGTGACCCGGTAACAGATAGGCCAGGCTCCCCAGATGCTGTCATGTTCCCTCTATGTTCAAAGTAGTTAGACGACTAACTCAGACTTCATGGTTTCGTATCCGATGTCAAGTGAGTTAACAAACTAACTGCCTCGATGCTCGCCGCGTCGCCCGGGTCCGGGGCCGCCCGCCACCGCACCCCGCCGCCGGAAGCCTCGTGCCGGAGCGGGCGACGCTGCCGCCCGAGAGCCGGACGCCGCAGGACCAGGGATATCTGGCTGGGAGCGAGGCACCTGACCTGTTCGGCAGAGTCGCTGACGATCGCTTGCCAGGGGTTGTCGGGGCTGCCGGCACCTCGGCGCGGGTTTCGCCCCTACGGGCAGTGCCGGGGGGCGTGCCGGGTGCACGCCGTGGCCCAGAGTGGCGTAGTCTCGGCACCCGCGTAAGACGCCCGTGGACCCCGCAACGCATCGGTCTACAGTGCGACAAGGTGACACACGACGGGACAGAGCAGAAATGCCCCTCTAGCGCGAGAATTCGCAGCTAAGGGGGCGCTTCCGCTGGTGATGGCAGGTGTTGAGTTCGAACCAACGCTGAGCCGACGGCTTTACGGGCGGTATGCTCTGCCCGATTTACCCTCGCTGACCAGCGCGTACGCGCATCAAGGCGCGATTCCAGGCAGCCGTCGTCCGCTATGCGTCCGTGAGCACCGGGTTTCCGGGGACCGCACGCTCCACAGGCCGAGGCGGAACGGGCCATGGACAGGGACGGAACGGGTCACGGACGGGGCCTGCAGGAGCGGTTACGCTGACCGCCCTGCCCGCTTGTATCTCTAACCTGGGCGTCGAGGCCATGAGGGAGCCCTTGAGTTCTCCCAGCTGGAGGTTCTCGCTGGCGGCCAGTCAAAGTCCCAGGCCTCATTCGCCCGTCAGCCGGGAGCTTGAGGCCTGGGCGTTGCGTTACTGAAGATGCGGATGAAGGCGGTACGGCCGGCGTCATCCTGGGCGCAGGTGGCTGGGCTGTACTGACCTAGACTTTGATGGGTGTTCCCTTGGGCAGGCGGACGAACGGGGAGCCGGTGCCGGGGGCGAACGGGGGTGTCCGGTTCTGGACGAGGAAGCCGTCCGCGCCGGCCAGGCCCGTCGTGTCCAGGCCGGTGTCGTGGACGGGGGATGCCTGTTTCGGCTTGACCTGCCTGATGAAGTCGATCGCGTACCCGAACCTGGTGTAGAGCCCGAACTCGGGTACGAACAGCAGGTCGACGGGTGTGTGCGGGTCGGTGTAGGCGTCGCCGGGGTGGAAGACCCGGTCCTCGAGCAGGAACCCGGTGTTGCGCACCCGGGTGACGTCGGGGTGGATGGGCGCGTGCCACTCGCCGTGGCCGTGGACCTTTATCCCGCCGACGGTGAACGCGTCACCCGGGCCGATCACGTGCACGGTGGCCCCGGAGCCGTCCAGGAGGGCGGCGACGTCCTTGTTGGTCCAGATCGGCAGGCCGGGCCGGGTCGCTAGCCGTCCCGCGATGAGGCTGGGCAGGAAGTGGTCGGCGTGCTGGTGGGTGATCAGCACCGCGTCCGCGTCGTCGAGGGCGTTCGCCGGCGCGACGATGCCCGGGTCGATGACCGCCACGAAGCCGTCCTTCTCGAGGCGGAAGCACGAGTGGCCCAGCCATGTCAGCTGCATGATTTCTCTTTCTCCTGGGATCGGTAGGGGCTGGTCAGCAGAAGTAGGCGCGGCTGGCGTCCGCCGCGCTGTCGGCGGCCGGCCAGGCCGGGCGCGGTGCCTGGGTGCTGGCGGCGAGAGCGATGCCGGGACGGGCCGGCGTCGCCGCTAGCACGGTGGCAGCCGGGATCGCGACGAGGCCGGAGAGCAGCAGGCGGCGTCGGCTGAACTCGGGGAGGGAAACCGATTCGGGCATGGCTAACTCCAGGTGAGAGGGGCTGGCGGGGACGTGACGGGGGTCAGGCGTCGAGGGTGCGGGGCAGGCCGAAGCGGCCCAGGTTGCTGTTGTCGAAGCGGGTAAGCGCGCTGATCCGGTCCCCGGCCAGGGTGAGGACCATGAGGCCGTTGGCGTGCAGGACCCCCGAGCGGGGGTCGTTTACGTAGATGCCGAACGCCGGCTGGCCGTTCGCGCGGGTAGCCACGAGCCGGTAGCGCAGCCCCCGGCCGAACAGCAGGCTCAGTGCCCGCCCGGCTACCTCACGGCCCTGGTACTCGAAAGGCACGGGCGGCATGGTCAGCCACACGTCATCAGTCAGCAAGCTGATAATGGCATTCACGTCGCCCGTCGCGTAAGCCTCGGTGAGGTGCCGTACCAGCGCGCGCTCGGCGGGCGAGCCTGGTGCCGGGGGCGGCTCATGACCCGCGGCGTCCGCGGATCGCCGCGCTAGGGTGGCCCGCGCGCGCTTGAGCGCGCTGGCCGCCGACTCAGGCGTGGCCTGGAGGATGCCGGCGGTCTCGGCCGTGCTGAAGCCGAGCACGTCGCGCAGCACCAGTACCGCGCGCTGGCGGGGCGGCAGCAGCTGCAGCGCCGTGATGAACGCCAGCGAGATCGCCTCGGTGTCCTCGTAGCACGCCTCCGGTCCGGGCTCAGAGGCAGGGAGCTGGTCGAGCAGCAGGTCAGGGTAGGGCTCGAGCCACGGAACATCACCCAGACGGGTGGGCTCGGGCGGGTCGGGCCAGGACTGCGGGCCGTCCATCGTCACCCTCCGGCTACTGGCCCGCAGGGCGTTGAGGCAGCGGCTGGTAGCGATCCGGTACAGCCAGGTGCGGACCGAGGCGCGCTCCTCGAAGCCGCCCAGCCCGCGCCAGGCGGCCAGCAGGGTCTCCTGGAGCGCGTCCTCGGCGTCCTGCGCGGAGCCGAGAATCCGGTAGCAGTGGACCTGCAACTCGTGGGAGTGGGGGTCCACCAGCTCGCGGAACGCGTCCTGGTCGCCGGCCCGGGCCCGGGCCGTCAAGTCCGCCGTCACGGTGTGTTCCTTCCATCCGTTCGGTTCCTTCCCCTCCGGTCGCCAGTACTGACACCGCCCGCCGCGGAAACCGGGCGGTCCTCGACCGCCCGGTTTCGCCGGGGTGCTGTGTCTGTCTAGCCGACACCCCATCCGAGGAGACCGCTGACATGACCCGACTGGCCCGCTGGTGCTTCACCCGCCGGCGCACCGTCCTTGCCGCCTGGCTGCTGCTCCTGGTCGTCGCGCTCGGCGCCGCCCGCGCGGCCGGCGGCGCGTTCAACTCCAGCCTCAGCCTGCCCGGCACCGATTCCCAGGCCGCGGTCAGCGTGCTGACCCAGCACTACCCGGCCGCCGCCGGCGAAACCGACCAGGTCGTGATCCAGGCCACCGGCGGCGCGACCATCAGGTCCCCGCAGGTGCGCGACGCTGTCACCAGGGCCCTCGCCCGGGTCTCCGCGGTACCCGGCATCACGTCCGTGGCCAGTCCCTACACCGCCGCGGGAGCCGCCCAGGTCAGCGGAGGCGGCACCGTCGCCTTCGCCCGCGTCACCTGGGACAAGCAGCCCGACCAGATCACCGCCGCCGAGACGGACGCCCTCATCGCGGCCGCCCAGACGGCCGACGGCCCGGGCGTGCACGTCTCACTGGGCGGGGCGTCGATCACGAGCTCCGAGCGCGCCAAGCCCGGGCCGTCCGTGGCCGTGGGCGTCGTCGCGGCGCTGGTCATCCTGCTGATCGTCTTCGGCGGCACTATCCTGGCCGCCCTGACCCCCCTGGCCGGCGCCGCCTTGGCGCTTGTCATCGGGTCCTCGGCGATCACGCTGCTCAGCCACGCCCTAACCGTCGCGAGCGCCTCGACCGACCTCGCCGTCCTGATCGGCCTCGGCGTCGGCGTCGACTACGGGCTGTTCATCGTCAGCAGGCACCGGGCCGCCGTCCGGGCCGGCCGCTCCTACTCCGACGCCGCCGCCGAGGCGGTGAACACCTCCGGGCGCACCGTGCTGTTCGCCGGCCTGACCGTGTGCCTGGCGCTGCTCGGCCAGTTCGCGCTCGGCGTCAGCTTCCTCGACGGCCTGTCCGCCGCGGCCGCCGTCACCGTCGCGCTGACCATCGCCGCCGCCCTGACCCTGCTGCCCGCGCTGCTCGGCTTCCTCGGCCCGAGGGTACTGTCCCGCCGCGAGCGCGCCGCGCTGGCCGGCAACGGGCCCGCCCGGGAGGACCCCCGGGCCATCAGCTCACGCTGGGCCCGCCTGGTGGAACGGCACAGCGTGGCGACCGCCCTGGCCTCCCTGGCGGCGGTCACGCTGATCGCGCTGCCCGTCCTGGGGCTGCGGCTGGGCACCTCCGACGCCAGCACCGACCCGGCCAGCTGGACCACCCGCCAGTCCTACGCCGCCCTCGCCAGCGGCTTCGGCCCCGGGTTCAACGGCCCCCTCGAGCTGGCCGGCCAGGCCAGCGGCCCCGGCGACCTGGCCGCGTTCAGCCGGCTGCTCGCGAACGCGGCGCGCACGCCGGGGGTCGCCAGCGTCACGGCCCCGCAGGTCTCCCCCGACCGGCACGCGGTGATCGCCACCCTCTACCCGGCCACCGCGCCGCAGGACCAGCGGACCATCACCCTCGTCAGCACCCTGCGCGGCAGCCTGATCCCGGCGGCCGAGCACGGCAGCGGCCTCGTCGTCCACGTCGGCGGCCAGGCCGCCACCGCGATCGACTTCGCGCACGTCCTCGGCAGCAAGCTCCCCCTGTTCGTCGCCGTCGTCGTCATCCTGGCATTCATCCTGCTCACCGCGGTATTCCGCAGCCTGCTCATCCCCCTGGTCGCCTCCGCGCTCAACCTGGTCTCGGTAGTCGCGGCGCTCGGCGCCATCACCGCCGTGTTCACCAGGGGCTGGGGCGCCGCGCTGCTCGGCCTGCCCGGCACCGGGCCCGTCGACGCGTTCCTGCCCGTCGTCATGTTCTCGGTCCTGTTCGGCCTGTCGATGGACTACGAGGTCTACACCGTCAGCCGCATGCACGAGGAATGGCGGCGCCTGCGCTCGCGCCCGGAAGGAGCGGCCCTGGCGCAACCACGCCGCCGTCACCGCCGGGCAGGCGCACAGCACCCGCATCGTCACCGCCGCCGCCGGCATCATGATCCTCGTCTTCGGCTCGTTCCTGCCCGGCGGCCACCACCTGCTCCAGGAATTCGGCTTCGGCCTCGGCTTCTCCGTCCTCATCGACGCGATCCTCATCCGCAGCATGCTGCTGCCCGCCGCCATGCACCTGATCGGCCCGGCCAACTGGTACCTGCCCGCCCCCCTCGCCCGCGCCCTGCCCCGGCTCGACATCGAGGCGGGTGAGACCGGCGGTCCCGGCGAGGCACGGGGAGGTGACGGCACCGTGCCCGGACCTCACGAGGCAGCAGATCCCCCGAGAACCCGCTAACCGGCCCGCCGCACCGCATCCCCGTCAGCGCCGAGGTCTCCGATCCGAGCCGCCCGGCAACGGCATGCGACGACGCCCGGCGACGGCGGCCCCGCCCGCCGGGAGCCCGGCCCAAGGCTCCCGGGGCGGCAACGGACCCATCCCAGCGTGGGGCCGCCACCGGGGCAGAGAGCGCCCCACGCGGAGAAACAGGCAACAAAGCGCCCAGCGCGAATGGACCCGAAGGCCATGCCAAGCCGGGCAGTACTAGCAGGAGGGCACAAGCCGCGATGACGGAGGATCAGATGGCTACCGCGGAACTGGTAAGCCGGGCCCGGCAGGGCGACGGGAGCGCATTCGGGGCACGGGCGGATCCGTACCGGCGGGAGCCGCACTTCCACCGCTACCGGGTCCTCGGCCCAACAGCCGACGCCGAGGCCAGTCCGGAAGCACGCTACGAGCGAAGCGAGGCCATTTCACTCGCCTTCACCACCGCGCTGCAGCTCCTTCCGTTCGGCAACAGCTCCCTTGCCCGGTTCGGCCTGCCCAGGACGGTGCGGGCGTGAACCGGACCATGACCATGCCCGCGATCACGGCGGAGAAGCTGGTCCGCGAGTTCGGAGCGGGAACCCGGGCGGTTGACGGGATCGACCTTGAAATCTTCCCTGGCGAGATCTACGGATTTCTCGGCCCCAACGGGGCAGGGAAGTCGACCACCGTGCTCATGCTCACCACGCTGCTGCCAGCCACGGACGGGAAGGCGACTGTCGGCGGGTTCGACATCGCCCGCCAGGGCCCCCAGGTGCGCGCGGCGATCGGCGCCGCCCTCCAGGAGGCCTCGCTCGATGTGATGCTGACTGGCCGCGAGCACCTCAGGTTCCAGGCCACGCTGCGCGGCATCGGCAAGGCCACCGCTGCCGAGCGGACCGCGGAGCTCCTCGACCGGGTCGGGCTGACAGAGGCCGCCGACCGGCGGGTCGGCGGCTACCCCGGCGGCATGAAACGCCGCCTTGACCTGGCCATGGCCCTCGTCCACCAGCCCGCGATCCTGTTCCTCGACGAGCCCACGACCGGCCTGGACCTGCAGAGCCGTGCCGGCCTATGGGATGAGGTGGCCCGGCTGGCCCGCGACGACGGTGCCACCGTGTTCCTCACCACCCAGTACCTCGAGGAAGCGGACGTACTGGCCGACCGGGTGGGGATCATCGATCACGGAAAGATCGTCGCCGAGGCACCCCGGCCCGGCTCAAAGCCGAGCTCGGCCCCCCGACCGTCGAGATCCGGCCCGCCGAACGCGACGCCCTCGACGCCATGTCACGAGCCCTCGAACGCTTCGCCGCCCCCGTCCGCAACGAGACCGGGACGCTGACCGTGCCGCTTCCCGAGGGAGAACGGCAACTGGCCGAGCTCGTGCGCGCCCTCGACTAGGCCGGCCTGCGCATCGCCGCACTCCAGCTCCATCAGCCCACCTCGATGACGTGTTCCTCGCCACCACCATCCGCAAGCTCGAAGGGGCCGGCTCCCCCGCGAGCCAGCCCGAGGGCCGGGGCAGGAGGCGGCGTCATGATCGCTGAAACCTCCTCCGGCCTCGCTGCCACCCACGCCCCCGCAGGACCCGACGCGGCCGGGATAAGAGCGCAGGCCGGAGCGGTCGCCCGCCGGTCGGTCACGCGCACGCTTCGCCAGCGGCGGCTCCTCATCCTCCCGGTCGCCTTCCCGCTGATCCTCCTCGCCATCAACAGCAGCTCCCTCGCCTCCGCCTCCCGGCTGCAGGGGTTCCCCCCGGTCAGCTACCGCGCGTTCGCCCTCGCGGTGCCGTTCCTGCTCGGCTCCATGCTCATCGCCGTGACCGCCGGCACCGACCTGGCCCAGGACATCCAGTCGGGATTCCTCAGCCGGCTTGCCCTCACGCCGCTGCGCCCGGGCGCCCTGCTCGCCGGCCAGCTCGGCGGCGCCGTCGCTGTCGCGGCCGTCCAGGCCGTCCTCTACCTGGCCGTCGGCCTCGCCGCCGGCGTCGGGACCGCAGCCGGCGCCCTGGGCGCTGTCGTGCTCCTGGCCTCGGCCATCTTGATCGCCATCGCCTTCGCCGGACTCGGCACGCTGCTGGCCTTGAGGTTCGGGACCGGGGAGGCCGTCCAGGGCATCTTCCCGCTGCTTTTCACGCTGGTTTTCCTGAGCTCGGCTTTCCTGCCGCGCAACCTGATCCAGGTGCGATGGTTCCACGATGCCGCCACCTGCAATCCGCTGTCTTACCTCGTGGAGAGCCTCCGCAGCCTCATCATCACCGGCTGGGACGCCCGGGCACTGGCCCTCGGGTTCGGGATCGCCGCCGCCATCGCCGCCGCCAGCCTCGCGGCCGCCAGCGCCGCCATGAAGAACAGGCTGATCCGGACATGAAAGGATTCAGCTACGTCACCCGCGCCGTCGCCTGGCGGTCCGTCCACAGGATGTTCTCCAGCCCCGCGCTCCTGCTGCCGACAGTCATCCCGCCGCTGTTCGTCCTGATTGCCTTCGCCGGCGGCCTCTCGAAGCTCTCCGGCGTCCGTGACTTCAGCTACCCGCTCGGGTATACCGCCTTCATCTTCGTCTTCGCCTCGCTCCAGGCCGCCACCATCTCCGGAGTATTCACCGGATTCGCGGTCGCCCGCGACTTCGGGACCGGCTTCGCCCGCCGGCTCCTCCTCACCGCGCCGGCCCGGAGCGGCATCATCGCCGGCTACGTCGCCGCCGCCATCGTCCGCTGGATCGTCACGGGCACCATCGTCACCATCGCCGCCGTCATCGGGGGCGTGCACCTGGCCGGCAACGGCACCGACATCGCCGGACTGCTCGGCCTCGGCCTCCTCGCCAACCTCACCGCCGCCCTCTGGGCCTGCGGCACCGCCATGCTGCTGCGAACCGAACAGGCGGGCGCCCTCATCCAGCTCCCCGTCTTCATCCTGCTGTTCCTCGCGCCCGTCTACGTCCCCATCAGGCTCCTCACCGGCTGGATCCGCGACATTGCCCGGATCAACCCCGCCACCCCGGTCCTCGAAGCCGGACGCGGACTCCTAGCCGGAACGCCCGCCGACCTCGCGGTCTCGTTCTCGATCCTCGCCGCGGGAATCGCCGTGACGGGAATCTGGGCACGCCGGGGACTCTCCTCAGCCGAACGAGCCGGGTAACTCGGGGGTCCGGCTTCCTCGGGTTCAGCATCCGCCGCTACCCGACGGCAAGCCGCTGACCAAGCCGGGCAAACAGGCAATGCGGCGGATCCGGGACCGGCTGTCCGCGGAGGCAGCGGCCCTGAGCGGGACCAACGCGGACGCGTTCATCGCGCGGCCCAGCCCGCTCATCACCGGGTGGGTCGCCCACTACCGGATCGGGGTGTCCAAGCACGCCTTCGGCACGCTGGACGCCCACCTGTGGAGGCTGACCGGGAAATGGGCCAGGTAGTCCCACCCGAACAAGCCAAGGGGCTGGACCATCACCCGGTACTTCTGCCTGGCCCCTCTCTGCCATCAGGGCTTGCTCGAGCCGGTTGCCCGGAACGGGCTCGGCCGGGCTCTGAGGGGCCCCCGGTCAACGCGCCGGGGTTACCCGAAGAGGTCTGCTTCTCCATCATCACCCGCCAGGCCATCCGCCGCGGCTCGTTCGCTCCGTCAAGGGGCCCACCGAGATCGGCGCCTCCATCGACACCTCAAACCAGCACCCCTGGCCGTTCGGAAGGTCGGCGGCTTGAACGGTGGATCGACTCGCTGACGTGTGCACCCCAGCAGGCTGGCCCGCCCGTGATCCTGGTGAAACTCCGACGGCAGTGCCACCTGCCCGCGGTTACAGCCGTGCGTCAGCGCACTGGCGGGCACCCTCCCCCACGACTCCGAGCAGTGAGGGTAGATACCGGTCAATACCGCGGTGCCACAGTGCGGCGGCATTAAAATCCGCCTTGGAAGAAGAGTGGCTATGATACCACAAGAGACCCTAATCGCCTTTCCGATTCCCGGCATAGACGGCTTAGGTAAAATCTGATCGCACGGGAAGGCAGACAAGAAGCCAGAATGCCGTCAGGATATACCATACAGCGCCGCCAGCAGAGTACTGGGCCAAAACCGTCAACGCGGCGCTCGACGTTCCGGTCCAACCCAGAAAAGCGGATCCGGCGAAAATGGAGCCGACACCGCTAATGATCATTGGCCACTGGCCCTTGAGCCTGTCCCGCAGCCGTATTACTGCGAGGAACGCCTGAATCAGCCCAGTCGCCACGGCCCAGGCCCCGAACACGGTAATGGCCGAGGGCAGGTCCGACCAGACCACCGCGGCGATTCCGCCCGCTGCCCCCACGCCTGCTGCCAGGTTCAGGTACTGCGGGTACGACCAACGCCTCCCGCGGCTGACTCGGATGTCGAACAGCGTGGCCACGACGTCGGAAATTGGGTATGCAATGAGAAAGACACTGGCCAGCACGCTCAGTCGGGCACCAGAACCCATCGCCGACGTGGAGGAGTAAACAAAGGCCACCCATACCAACGAGAAACCCGCCCGGCAGAAGTACAACCACCGAAGAATCCGTGAGGCGCGGCCAATGTACCATTCGTCAGAGCTCAGGCGCGCCCCGTTATCGGCCAATATATGCGCCTCGCGATCCGGAGCAGCTCGAAGTATAGGATCTTTCTCGTTCCTTGGCGACTGATCATTGAGCATCTGCACACCTAGCAGGTTGAGGGAAAATTGTGCTGCGGTCATCTGACGAGAGCATGGGGTGGGCGAACACCCCAGTGAGATTGACGAGCTGCCCTCATTTGCCGGGGCACAACGCCGTCGGTGCGTAGATCGTTCTCACCGGTTACTGCGTCTCGGGAGGTGGTACCACCGATGCGCCGCAGTTCGACAAGGTCCCAGTAGAAAGGGACGGATGCCAGTGACCTTGCCGCCTCAAGCCAGAAGCACTCGGCGACGGACATCGTGGTGAACCATCGCTCGTCATCGAGATACACGAGTGGCCGAGCCAAGTGACCAGCATATTGACTCCAAGCTCCAGTAGGCCCACGGACCGCCAGGAGGAAGCCTGCGGTCATGTGTACTGACACCACGCGAGTAGCAGATCGGGCGCAATCTGCCCGACTTACGGCCATGAGATCCGGCCGCCATTCAGGAAGGCGACGATCTGTGGCTCCAAACCAACGTTCAGGTCGCACAGAACCGAAGATGCTCAGCATTGTCGCTGACGCGGGCGCCACGGCACTCGCAGTCCGCGCCGGGGCACTCCGCATGGTCCGCGCGAGCTGCGCACGGTCTTGTACCAGCATGCCTTCAATCCCGTCCGCCCAGCCGGACCGGACAGCACGGCCGCGCAGATCCTCGACTGGGCCCAGCTGGCGTCGCTGCCCGTCGGCTGCCTCAGCGAACCGACGGTGCTGCGCACCGCGCTGGAGGCGCTGACGTTCCCACAGGGCGGCAGCCGGGCAGCCGCCAATACCATTACCCGCAAGCTCGCTGGCGAGATAGTCCCATCCCGGCAGGCGCGCTGGACCTTGCGGTCGTCCGGGATCGGTAGGGGCGGCGGCTGCTCTCGCGATCGCCGTGGGCAAGCCGGACATGTCAGAAAAACGATGAATACGTGCCCGGTTAAATGCGGATCCGGGAACCTCGCATGGTTACGGCTGGTGCTCGTGGCTGCCGGGTTGGTGGCGGAGGGCGAAGATCGCTGCCTGGACGCGGTCTTGCAGGCCGAGTTTGGTGAGGATGCCGCGTACGTGGGTTTTGACGGTCTGCTCGCCGATCGCGAGGTCCCGGGCGATCTGCCGGTTGCTGTGACCGCGGGCGATCAGCTGGAGTACTTCGCGTTCGCGGGGGGAGAGCGGCTGCAGCGGGTCTGGTGGCGGCGGCCGGCGGAGCGCCTGGGTGAGCCCGGTCAGCAGCTCGGGGCTGAGGGTGGCGGTGCCGACGGCGGCGGCGCGGACGGCGGCGATGACGTCCTCGGCCGCGGCGGTCTTGAGCAGGTAGGAAGTCGCGCCGGCGTGCATGGCGCGGACGAGGTGCTCGTCGTCGGTGGCGGAGGTGAGCACGACGACGGCCGGCCGGTGCGGCACATCGTGCAGTGCGGCGAGCACGACGTGCCCGTCGAGCCCGGGCATGTACAGGTCGAGCAGCAGCACGTCCGGGCGGGTGGCGGCGACGACGTCGACCGCCTGCCGGCCGTCTCCGGCTTCGCCGGCGACCTCGATGCCTGGTTCCTGGCCGAGCAGGTAGCACAGCCCGTCCCGGACGACGCGGTGGTCGTCGGCGATCACCACGCGGATCGTCACGGCACCGGCACCCGGACGGTGAGCGCCGCGCCGCGCCCGGGTGCGCTGTCGATGTGCACGGTGCCGCCGAGTTCGGCGGCCCGGTCCCGGATGTGGGCCAGCCCGGAGCCGGCGTGCGGGGTGGCCGGGTCGAAGCCGGTGCCGGTGTCACGGACGGCGAGCACGACGTGCCCGTCCTGGCGGGTCATGGACACGGCAAGCCGGCGGGCGTTGCCGTGCCGGACGGCGTTGACGCAGGCCTCCTGGGTGATGCGCAGCAGGGCGTGCTCGACGGGCGCGGGGACGGTGACGTCGTCCAGGCTGGCGTCGACGGTGACGCCGAGCCGGTCGCGGTAGGCCGCGCAGATCTCCTGCAGGGCCGGGGCGAGCCCGGCGCCGTCCAGGCTGGCCGGGCGCAGTTCGGTCAGGAGCATCTGCATGTCGCGCAGTGCCTCCTGGCTGATGCGCTCGATCGCGCGGGCCTGCTGGTTGCCGGGGTCGGCCCGGCGCATCCCGGCGGCGATCATCTGCAGCCCGAACAGGTGCTGGGAGATCGCGTCGTGGATCTCCCGCGCGATCCGGGCCTGCTCCGCGGCGCGCGCGTCGGCGGTGGCGCGCTGCCGTTCGGCGGCTAGCGCGGAGCCGAGCTGGCGGGTCATGGTGGTGAAGTTCGCCTCCAGCTGGCCGACCTCGTCCCGGCCGGAGACAGGCAGGGTGACGGTGTAGTCTCCGTCGGCGACCGCGAGAGTGGCTAGTTCCAGGCGGCGTACCCGGCGGACCAGGCGGCGTGAGGTGAGCAGCAGGAACAGTACGCCGACCGGCACGATCGCGGTGAGCAGCAGCGCGGAGGGGGCCGACAGCAGCTGGCCGGTCTCGCCGAGCTGATTCAGCTCGCCCCAGGCGCGGATGGGGTTGGTGAGCCCGGGCGGCGACCATGGGGCCTGGGCATAGACGTAGGCGACCGGTCCCGGCGCGCTGGCCGGCGGCGCGCTGGTGCCGGCGCGGCCCGCCCGCCAGACCCACCAGGCCACGCTGCCATACGGCGTGGGCCCGCTGCCGGTCGGCTTGCCAATGTTGTGGCCGACTGCGATCGCCACGGCGGGGAGTTCGCTGGCCGCTGCCCGCCGGAGCGGGTACACCGATGGCGCGGAGGACGCGACGACCGTGCCGTCGGCGGCGACCGCCACGACCGCGGTGACCGCCTAGTCGCTGTGGACCGGGCCGGTGATCGCCGGGACGATCAGCGTGCTGCCGTCTGGGGCCGTCCGGGTCTGGCCCGGCCGCGCCGGCTGGCCGGGGGCGCCGAGCACGGTTCTGACCGGCACGCCGCCGGGATAGCGCTGGGTCAGTTGCTGGCCATAGCTTTGCGCGGTGACGCTCAGCTGGGCCTGCAGGACCCGCATCTGGGCGTCGTTCACCAGCTGGGGTGCCTGGTAGCCGA
Organism: uncultured Actinomycetota bacterium; assembly: GCA_963767685.1. Taxonomy (GTDB): domain Bacteria; phylum Actinomycetota; class Actinomycetes; order Streptosporangiales; family Streptosporangiaceae; genus Trebonia. Next base: position 518,346 of record CAVYEZ010000018.1, on the reverse strand, counting down.
GAATGAGCGCCTCGACTAGCACCACGACGGTGAGCGTGACGAGAATGTAGGAGGCGATCAGCCGGCCCGATAGCCCCCATGCCCTGCGCCGCAGACGGTCCAGCACATTTGCACGCTACCTCCGCGCGCCCTCGGGCGTATCACTCCAGCGAGGGACCCGCCCTACCTCCGGCGCGTGATGCGCCCGCCGCCGTCGGCCGGGACGCTGACTGCCATGAACCCACAGTCACCCTGCCCAGCCGAGCGCAGGCGGCCCGGGGCGGCTCAATGCGCCTGCCCGGTGCGGTCGCGAACAGCCCGGAAGCCGTCGGCCTGGCCGACTACCCGGCCACGTTTCCTGATCAATCCCTCCGGTCGCCGGCACGGGCGCCATCTTTCCCTCCGGGCTGAGAGCCCGGGAAACCACAGCGCCGATCTGCCGGCGGTGCACCACGCCCCGGGTCTGCCTTATGGCGGACCCGCTATCACCCATGAGGAGACGCGATGCACATGAACATGATCACGCCGGAACGACCGCACACCGCACGGCCGCCGCGCCGGCGGTGGCTCGCCGCCGCGTCCCTGACGGCGGCCTGCCTGGCCGCCGCATACCCTGCTGCTGCTGCCGCCGGCGCCGGCACGGCCGCGTCCGCCTCGTCCGCGCCGCTGAACTGCGCGCCGCCCGGGGTGAAGCCGGTATCGTGCTACAGCCCGCAGGCGTATCAGTTGGCCTACGGCGTCGCGCCGCTGCTCAGCCGCGGAATCGACGGCCGTGGCGAGACCGTGGTCATGCCCGAACTAGCGCGCGCCACGCCCAATACCGACATCCGCCAGGACCTGGCCGCGTCCGACACCAAGTTCGGCCTGCCCTCAGCCAACCTGCAGGTCGTGAACACCATCGCTCAGTCCGCGACGCCCTACCTCGATAGCCAGCAGGAAGTCCAGGACGTCGAGATGGTGCACGCGATCGCGCCCGGCGCCACCCTCGACGTCGTCCTGGTACCCGCCGATGCCGCATCCAGCAGCGCGAACTTCGCCGCCACGGTGACCGAGGTGCTACAGGAAGGCGTTGCCCTGCACGCCGCGGTGATCTTGTTCAGCGCCGCCAACGTTGGCGAGCACCTCCTCACCAGCGCCGAGGCGGCCCAGATGAACGCGGCGCTGGAGCAGGCCCGCCAGCAGCACGTCACGGTCATCGCCTCCTCCGGTGACACCGGCGCGCTCAGCGACCAGGGTCCTCCCCGGCAGGTCAACATGCCCGCTTCCGACCCGCTGGTGCTGGCGGTCGGCGGCACCATCCTGGATGCGGTCAGCCCGGGCGGGACCTACCTGGGCGAGATGGCCTGGAACGACGGCACCTTCGCCTCCGGCGGTGGCTACAGCAGCCTGTTCCCCCGGCCGGCCTACCAGGACGGCCTCGCCCGGGCCGACGCGACCCGCGGCGTCCCCGACGTGGCCGCCAACGCGGACCCCGCCACCGCGATGGCGCTGGCCTTCAACGGCGGCGGCAGCCTCGTGCCGGCTGCGGACGGCAACGCCGCCACTCCGGTGTGGGCGGGCGTGATCGCCCTGGCCGACCAGCAAGCCGGCCATCCCCTTGGCTTCGTCAACCCCGCCATCTACGCCATCGCCTGCAGCTCCGCCTACCACCAGGCCTTCCACGACGTGGTCACCGGCGACAACTCGGTGCTGTGGCCCACCGGGGTCTTCACCGGCTACAACGCCGGACCCGGCTGGGACCCGGTCACCGGCTGGGGCAGCCCCGACGCCCAGTACCTCGTCCCCCTGCTGGCACACGCAGCGGCGCGTGACGCGGGCAGCGGTGCGCTGCGCTAGACCTGGTGCTTTACCAGAAGGACTCCTGCGGCAGATGAGCGTTGTCTTATCGCTACTGCCGCAGGAGCCCTCACCATGCTGCCGGCTGCGCGCTGCCGCCCAGCGGCTGGGTATCGACCGCATCTGGGCCGGAGAGAAGATCCGGGCCGGCATTACTAGCCGGTTAGCTTCGCCTCCGGCGCTGATCATCGGACCATGTTGTGGTCGGTGTTCAGCGTTTGAGCGGGATCACGTTGGTCTTGCCGTCAGCTTCGAGGTTCATTTCGACGACGAGCGCGGCGAGGGTACGGACGCGTTCGCGGAGTGCGGCGTTTTCCTGTTCCAGGCTGGTGATCCGGGTGCAGGCGGCGTCGAGCTGGCCCCGGAGAGCCTGCGCGGCTGGCGTGACGGCGGCGTCCGGGGCGTTCGCCTTGAACTCGGACGGCGTCCGGTCGCCGGGAGAGATCAGGGCCGCGCTGATCAGGAGCCCGATCTCCTCTGCCGGTGACGGGAGCGGTCCTGCGGCAAGGTAGTCGCCGTACTGGAGAATACGGTCGGCCAGCATCGCTGTGTCGTGACGCTTGACGTCTACTGGCCGTGGCGGGGTGCCGGTCAGCATCCAGCGCCAGACGTCGAACGTCTCCAGCAGGTGCCCCCAGCCGCTGAAGGGGGTCCCGGGTAGATCTTGCGGACGCTGATGACCAGGCCGCGGCCGAGGTCAAGCAGAACGCGCTTCCGGCAGAAGACGATAGACCGGCGCGGCTGTTTCCAGCGGAAGGTCACGTAGTCCGTACCCGGCTTGACGCGGACCAGCAGCCGGTCATGGCAGTAGGCGTCGCGGGCATCGAACAGCCACACCATCTTCCGGTAGTGCAGCTCGCGCGCCTGGATGTCTTCCACGGGCAGGCTGCTGTGCTGAAGTTCCACGACGAATCCGTCGCGGCTGACCAAGTCAGCCCGATGCGAGCCGATGCGAACCTCGCGCTGGCCAGGCGGTACGGTGCGCTTGTAGGCACGGTGCCACTGGGTCTCCGGTTCCGCCCACGCGTGGCAGTCTGCCCCGGAGACGTGTGCCCAGTGCCAGGCGTTGACCTGCCCGCACTGTGCCCGCACCTCACCGCCGCACAGCGGGCATGGCGGGCATAAACGCCCGCGCCGGCGACGGCGCGGCCCGCGAGGAACTGCTCAACTGCGCCAGCATCGCCATGCGTGCCTGGCCGAGCGAATGACCTAAGAGACGAGACAGTCGGATCAGGGACGCCAGGGCAACGGGCCGCTGCGCGGGGCACCCCCAGATTTGTGGGATTGTTGGCCGTCCCCGCCCGATCGGCGGGATTACCCAGCGAATTTGGGCAGCTCGATCCCGACGGCCGCGTTCTCCTCCGGGGTACCTAGCGTGTATCCGTACCTGACGGCGGTCTCGACGAACCGGGCAACGTCCGCAGGAGCGGGCGGTTCGCCGGTGACCGGCCGGCCGATCTCCGCAAAGAACCTGCCCATCTTCATCGTCGTGATGATCAGGTCGACCGCGGGCTGGCCGGAGACGTTGCGGTGCGCGTGCATGGTGCCCGGCGGGACGCGGACGTAGTCGCCCGCGTGCGCGTGCGCCCACTCGAGGCCGTCGGGGCGCTGGGTGAGCACCTCCTGCGTACCCGCCAGGATGTAGAAGTCTTCCGCGTCATCGTGACTGTGCATCGGGACGGTGACCCCGGCAGGGACGACGCCGCGCAGGACGCACAGCGCGTGGTCTTTCCCCGCCGGCAGGGTCAGGAACTCGACTGTAGGCCCGAGTACATCCACGGCCGGGCCGGCCGGTTCACTGGGGATGCGGTAGAAGATCGTTGCGATGTCTTGCTCGGATTGCATCTGGCCGTGCCTTCCTTACGCTGACTAGCCTTGCGGTCATGTTGCGGCGGAGGACTTTATGCTAGATATATTCAATATAGGCATCCTATAGCTAATTTGACGGGACGGCGCGTGATTTCCGACAACTCGGGCAAGCCCGGCCGGACGTACTCCTCGGTGCGTCGTGCCCAGGCTGCCTCGGGCACGCGCGCAGCGATCCTGGCCGCGGCCCTGCGCCTGTTCCACGACCATGGCTACGGCATGGTGACGGTCCAGGACATCGCCCGCGAGGCGTCCACCGCCGTCCCCACGGTCTACGCGAGCACCGGCGGCAAGGCGGCCATCCTCGGCATCCTTATCGACGAGGCGATGCAGGTCTCGGTCGCCGAAGCGAACCTCGCCGCGGTCGAACAGTGCGAGGACCCGCACGGCGCCATCCGGACCCTCGCGCACGGAACCAGGGTGGACAACGAGCGGCACCACGACATCGTCAAGGTCATGAGGGATGCCGCCGCCGTCGAGCAGATCGCCGCCGACATCCTCGCGGGATCCGACGACGTCTACCGGGGGTACCTGGCACGCGCCATGGACCGGATCGGGGAGACGGGCGCTCTCAAGCCCGGGCTTACGCACCCGCGGGCCGTCGACATCGCCTGGTTCTACCTCGGCCACGAGTCGTGGCATGCACTGGCGGTCGCCCGCCAGTGGAGCTGGGAGGAAACGGAGCGGTGGCTCGCCGACCAGTTGACCGCCGCGCTCCTTGGCCCGCAGTTAGCGACCGGACCCATACGGCGACCCCCGGCGACCAGGGGACTACCGCTAGAACTTCAGGACGATTCGTCCCCTGGATCCGCCCGCCTCGACTCGACGATGTGCATCTGCGGCGTTCTCCGCAGGGAGTACGCCGGCTACTCGCGGCGTGAGCGCCCCGTCCTCGACGGCCTGCCGCAGCGCGTCGAGTTTCGCGTGTGAGCGGTAGTCGTCGTAAACCCAGGCGGCCTTGTACCGGATGTCACGCATGGGCTCTCCTCGCCAGCGGCGAAGGGAGACGAACACGCCTCCGTCGCGCAGGGCAGGCACAGCCCTTTCGTGCAACAGTGCTGTGTCGGCCACCGCGTCCACGCCGTCGGGGATGACGGCACGAATCCGGGCCGCGATGTCGTCGCCTCGATCGATGATCTGGTTAGGTCCGAGAGACTGGACCAGGGTCATGTCCTTGGGTGCCGCGTCCGCGATCACGATCAGGCCCTGCCGCTTGGCCAGCTGGACCAGATAGTTGCCGACCATCCCGGCGGCTCCGGTCACGGCGATGCTCTGCCCGGGACGCAACGACATGAGCTCTAGGATCTGTGCCGCGGTGAGACCGTTCATCGGCAACGTGGATGCCTGCTCAAGCGACGTGCCCGCGGGGATGCGCGCGATGGAGTTATCCGGAGCGATGAGGTACTCGGCGTACGCTCCTCCGTGCTCGGACAGCGGCATGGCCATGGCCATCACCTCGTCTCCGATCCGCCACGTGCTGCCCTGGCCGAGTTCGTCGATCACGCCCGCGGCATCCGTGCCGGGGACGTACGGCGGGTGCCCGCCCGCGGCGCCGAATACGCCAGATCGAAGTGATATATCCGTCGGGCTGACGGCAGCTGCCCGAACGCGGATCCGGACCTCTCCGACACCGGGATGCGGATCTGGAAGATCGTGAATACCGAGGACCTCCGGCCCTCCGAACTCGGTAAATCCAACTGCTTTCATGTTGCGATCAGCTCCGATACACTCGGCTAAATCGAGGAGTGGGTCATCCAGGGGACGCGTCGGTTTAAAACTTGGCCGTCTCGGGCGTGTTGCGTCGCGTGAATTACCCTGATTTGCTGCGTAATGCGGCTCACGGTCACGACGGCACAACCCGGCACAACCCGGCGCTGGGTGCCCCAGCCGCAATCTTTCTGGGGCAACGGCACCCACCCCCAATGCCACGCCTGCGCCACGCCAGGCACCCGCAACAGGCAAAGTCAACTAACTTACCGACGCGTCCAGGGGTCCCGTGTTCAGGGCTTGACGGTGATGGCGGCAGCCGCAGGATTCCCCACGGACCAGCGCGAACTGACCTGGTTGCGGCGGACCAGCCACACGTGGCCGTGGTCGCGGCGGACCAGCCACACGTGGCCGTGGTCGCGGACCAGGTCGGTCTCGAACCGGTTGCCCAGCAGGAGGTGGTCCTGGAAGTGGATCGACGGCCCCTCGTCGGCGCGGTGGTGCTGCCCGATCAGGTAGCAGGTCAGCTTGGCGGTATCGCCATCCACCCGCACCCGAATGTTGGATAGCGCATGGAACGTGTCCATCCCCCGTCCCACCGTCCCCATTAGGGTCCGCACGACCTCCTCGCGACCCACGTGGGGCTCGAAAGCGTGGATGCTGTGATCGATGCCGCTGAGGTCGAACACCGCGTCCTCGGTGAAGGCAGAGCGGAGCAGGTCCTCGTTGCCGAAGGCGATTCCTTCGACGATCCGCGTGACCGCGTCCACGATGCCGTCACGATCCGTGAACTCCGTCGTCTCGGTCAGATTCATTAGCGGTCCCGTTTCTCGGTTGGGGATGGCAGCGTTCCTGACAAGCCTGATTTACAACCGCCAACGTTGGTGTTGGTAACACTATCATGCGCCGAGCCAACCACAACGTTGGTGGCGGTAGGCTCGGCGCATGACGCGGAACGTCGAGGAGACGCGGCGCCGGCTTCGGGCGGCCGCGTCCGCCGAGTTCGCCGAGCATGGCGTCGACGGCACGACAGTTACCCGCATCGCCAGCCGGGCCGGGATCAACAAGGAGCGGCTCTACGCTTATTTCGGCGACAAGGACGGGCTCTTCGACGAGGTGCTCACGGAGGCGCTGGAGGAACTCTCGCGGGCCGTGGCTCCGGACGGTCTACGGTTCGACGACCTAGGCGAGTTTGCCGGGCGTACCTTCGATTACTACGGAGAGCATCCCGAACTGGCCCGCTTGCTCCAGTGGGAAAGCCTCCGCGGCGCTCCGCCAGTGAACGAGACGACACGCGTGATGCACTACGACCGCAAGGTCGCCGCAGCGGCGCAGGCGCAGCGGGACGGCGTCATCGACGACCGGATCGACGCCGGTCACCTCATGTTCATGGTCATCGGCCTCGCGGCCTGGTGGTTCAGCGTCCCGCAACTCGCCGTCATGCTGACCGGGACCAATGCTGACGCGCCGGGTGAGCAGGCAAGGCGGCGAGCATTCGTGGTGGAGGCTGCTCGCCGACTGGTAGGCGCCCAGGGCTCGTAAGCTCGTGGTCGCCGCCGAGGCGCGCGCAACGCGTCTGCGGACCCTGTGCCGCTCGAATATTGAGCTACACGGTCTGAGCTGGGCTACGCGGCGTGGTGGTATTCGTTGATCACTCCTGCGACTACGGGTTTTCGGCGGACGGATCGCAGGTCGGCCACGTCCCGGACAGGCTGCGCCTGCATAGCCGGGGGCCGCTGCCGCCGGGACTGGTGCGGCCTGTGGCCGTTGTAATGGGCCACGTACTCGCCGAGCACCAGGGTCAGGTGGCAGCGGCCGACGATCAAGATCCGGTCCAGCACCTCGCGGCGGAGGGTCCCATTGACGCGCTCGCAGATGGCGTTCATCCGCGGCGTCTTCGGCAAGGTGGTGATAATCCGCAGCCCTTCGGCTTTGAACACCTCGCCGAACGCGGTGGTGAAGACCGGGTCGCGATCATGAATCAGGAACCCCAGCGTGCCGAGGCGGTCACCCAGGTCCATGGCGAGGTTGCGGGCCTGCTGCGCCGCCCACGCGCCGGTCGGGCGCGCGGTCACCCCGGCCAGGTGCAGCCTTCGGGTGCCGTGCTCGATGAACACCAGCACGTACAGCCGCTGGAGCAGCACCGTCTCGACGACCAGGAAGTCACAGGCGATGATGGCGTGCGCCTGGGCGGTGAGGAACTGCCGCCAGGTCGGCCCGGCACGCCGCGGCGCGGGACCGATGCCGACCGCGTGCAGGATCTCCCACACCGTGGACGCGGCGATCGCGTCTCCGAGCCGGGCCAGCTCACCTTGGATTCTCTGGTGGCCCCAGGCCGGGTTCTCCCGCGCCATCCGGACGACCAGCACCTTGACCGAGGTCCCGGTAGACGGTCGCCCTGGCCGTCGTCGGCTCGCGTAGTCCCACTTGCGGGCGACAAGGTTCCGGTGCCAGCGCAAGATGGTGGCCGGGGTGACCGGGAAGACCTCCGCCCACCGGCAGCGCCTCACCAGGCGGGACAGCGCCGCAAGCCAGAGCCGGTCGGCCTGATCCCACCGCAGGCGGTCGCTGAGCTGGCGGCGCAGCACCTGGTTCTCGTGGCGCAGCACGAGCAGCTCCACGTCCTTGGACAGGTCAGAGCGGACCAGCACCGCCAGCAGGCCGAACAGGCACCTCACCAACCGGTAGAGCAGCGACAGCACCACCCCGAGATGGTGCCAGCCACGCTACCGGTCCGCAGCAAAACCCCAGTTCACACCACGAGACCGAGTTTCCGAGCGGGACACCTTTCCGCGCTCGTGGCGCAAGATCGATGCTCTTATGTTTGTCAAGGGCTCGGATGACGTGTTTCGGTGGCCGTAGTTTCGGGTTCCGACCGGCTTATTGCTGGGGGCGGACAAGACAGGGAGGGGCCGCTCGGTGTGGAGGGCAGGCTCTTATTAGGTCACGTCCAGCGGGTCAGGAAGATTAGGCCGGGGACGGCCGACGGATCGTTCGAAGGCCAGCAGGTTCGCGGCAGCCGAATATTGGGTCAGGCCGTCCCCGGGGTCTTTGGGCGCTAGGCGGCGGGCCGCAGGTGGGGGTAGACCTCGCGGGCGACGTAGCGCTTCAGGCAGCGGATGATCTCGGGCTTGGACTTTCCTTCTTCCGTGCGGCGCCCGGCGTAGGCGCGGGTGGCCGCGTGCGAGCCCATGCGGGTGAACACGATCCGCCACAGGGCGTGGTTGGCCTGCCGGTCGCCGCCGGGGTTGAGCCGGGCGGCGGGTGACTTCCCCGACGACGCCGGAATGGGCGCGGCCGCGCACGGGTGCGCCCAGGCGGCCTCGCTGCGCAGCCGCCCGGGATGGTCGCCCGCCGCGATGAGCAGCAGCGCCGCGGTGTTAGGCCCGACCCCGAAAAGGGCGAGCAGGCCGGGTGCGCGGGCGGTGACCAGGGGGACGATGAGCCGTCGAGCCGCCCGAGCTGGCCGTCCAGGAACACCGCGCGCCGTCCCAGCTCCCGAAGCGCGACCCGGGTGGCATAGCCTGGAACGTCGCCGGGGCGGGGCCGCAGCGACGCTATCCCGGTCACCAGGGCCGCCGCGCCGTGCCCGGCGAACCGGTCCCGCAGGTCATCAGGGCCGGTCAGGATCAGTGCCCTGGCCTGGCTGGTCGTCCGTGTGCGTTCTCCCGCGGCGCTGCGCTTGGCGACCATCAGCGCCCGGATCGCCTCGACCGCGCCGTCGCGGCCCTTCGGCGCTCCGCGGGCCCGGCCCGACTGGGCAGCCCGGGCGGCGCTGACGGCGTCCAGCGGGTCGGACTTGCCCTGCCGGCGGCGGTCCTGCCGGCCGGAGCGGCCCGCCTCGACGACCCGGACGCCGGCCGCGGTGACGTGGCGGGCCAGGCCGGCGCCGTAGCTGCCGGTGCCCTCGATGCCGGCCAGGGCGACGGTCCCGAACCCGCCCAGCCAGCCCAGCAGGCGGCCGTACCCGGCCCTCGTGGCCGGGAACTCCTGCACGCCGAGCAGCCCCCCGACGGGATCGAGCGCGGCGGCCACGTGCGTGCCGGCGTGGGTGCCCGCGCCGCCGGTTATAGCGCGGCGGTCTTCTACGATGGTCATGCCATCCCTTTTTCTCTGGGTTGAAGGGGTGGCACGCACCCGCTGGCCGTCGGACCCGTGAACCCCGGCCTCTCGCAAAGGACGGGCAGATCAGACCGGCAGTGCCGGTGGGTGCCACAAAAACCTGGGCCCGGCCGACGAACGGCTAGAAAGACAGCCCCGAAAAGGGGCGTCAGCCGGTTCGCAGGTCAGGCCGGACCCAGGCTCCCGACCCTACTAATAAATAACCCCAGAGTTCCCTGTGGGCTCAGTATCTTCTATAGTCCCTGGACCTGGGGTTCTGTCCTTGATCTGTCGCCGTGCTGGCTTGTGATGGTATCTCGGGTTTCCTGAAGGTCTATCGTGTCTATCGCTGGTCTTTCTGGATCAGTGAAGGCAAGGGGGGCCCGGGCTTGAGCCTGGCCGTCGTAAGAGACCTGCGTGAGGCGCGCGTTCCGGCCGGGCCGGATGAGCTGCTGGCGTTCGAGACCGATGTGCTGGCCGGGTTCGTTCTGGCCCGGGCGGCGGCCGGCCTGTCTGATAACACGATCCGCTCGGATGTGCTGCACCTGGAGCAGCTGCGGGCGTGGTTCGGCGGCCCGCTGTGGGACATGGAGCCGGCTGACGCCGATGCGTACTTCGGCCGGGTGCTGCGGGATGCGGCGAAGGGCACCCGGCTGGCCCGCTCGCAGGCGCTGAGGACGTATTTCCTGTTCCTGGAGATCCGGCATAAGGTCGCGATCCACCAGATGACCGGCCGGGTGGCCGAGTGCCCGGTCGATGAGATGAACCGGCCCCGGGGAGCGGGCCGGGCGGCGCTGCGGATCCCGCCGTCGGCGGTGCAGGTGGGCGTGCTGTTCGGCGGGTGGCGGGCGGAGCTGGCGACCTGCCGGAAGTTCGCCCCGGCCGCCCGCAGTTACGCGGCTGCCCGGCTGATGGCCGACGTCGGGCTGCGGGTGAACGAGGTGAGCCACCTCGACCTCGCCGACGTGAAGTGGGACCTGGGCCGGTTCGGCAAGCTGCACGTCCGCATCGGGAAGGGCGCCCGCGGGTCCGGGCCGCGGGAGCGGATGGTGCCGCTGATCAACGGTGCCGGGGCGACCCTGCGCTGGTTCATCGAGGATGTCTGGTCCTGCTTCGATGATGATCACGCCCGGCCCGGTGCCCCGCTGTTCTGCTCCGAGCGCCGCAGTGCGGACGGGAGCGCGGCGCGGGCCGGCAACGAGACGCTGCGGTCCGACCTGGCCGCCGCCGCGGCGGGGCACCTGCCGGACTGGCGGGAGCGGGTCACGCCGCACGTGCTGCGGCATTTCTGCGCCTCCCAGCTCTACCTGGGCGGGATGGACCTGGTCGCGATCCAGGAGACGCTGGGTCATGCCTGGGTCGCGACGACGATGAACTACATTCACGTCCACGCCACTCATGTCGAGGACGCCTGGATCGCCGGCCAGCAGCGGGCAGGCCGGCTGAAGGGACTCGGGCCGTGAAGTGGAACCTGCGGCTGGCCGCCGCCAACCGGGGCATCTGGACGGCCAGCGAGCTGCAGCGGATGCTCGCCGGGGCGGGCCTGAAGATCAGCGCAGGGAAGATGTCGGGCCTGTGGTCGGGCACCCCGGCCAGCATCAAGCTCGACGACCTCGACGTCATCTGCGCCGTCGTGGGCTGCGGGGTGGAGGAGCTGCTGATCCCCGAGCCCGTCAAGAGCGGCCAGGCGGCCGGGGAACAGCATGATGAGCAGGCTGCGGCCGCCCCGCAGGCCGGGCCCGCCGTCACCCCCAGGCGCCGTGACGGGCGCTCGCTCCCGCCCGCCTGATGGCCGCGCGGATCCGGGCCGCCACCCCCGCCGGCAGCTGCCCGGACTGCCTGTCCTGGGGATCCTCCTACGGCTCGCAGTCGTACTGCCGGGCCTGTTATGACTTCACCCGCCGCTATGCCCGCGGCGAGTGCGCCGGCTGCCGGCGGGCCATCGCGGTCAAGAAGGGCCACTGCCGGCTGTGCTGGCTGCAGGCCGGCATCGCCGCCGCGGGCCGCCGGCGGCTTTCGCCGGAAGACTTCGAGCCCACCGGCTACTGGCAGCTGTCGCTAACGGGCATGAGCCGCCTGGGCGGCACCGGCCCGGCCCGGCAGGCCCCGCCGGACAGTCCCGCCCCGCCGGCCGCCGCGTCCGGCTGGACCCAGCTGCAGCTGAGCGCACCCGGTGAGTCGCTGCACTTCGACAAGCGCCACTGGACCGCCTCGGCGGTCACCGGCCCGGCCCTGGAGCAGGCCCGGCGCATCGCCCGGAACCTGGCCGGCGCCCGCGGCTGGAACGACCGGGTCATCGCCGAGACCAGCCGCGCGCTGGCCGTCGTGCTCGCCGGCCACCAGCCCGGGGACATGATCGCCTGGTCCCAGCTGCCGGCGGCCCTGCGCCGCCGGGACCTCAGCATCACCCGCACCGCCGAGATCCTCGCCCTCGCCGGGCTCCTGGACGACGACCGGATCCCGTCCTTCACCTCCCTGGCGCAGCCGCGGCTCGCGCTGCTGCCGGAGCCGATGGCCGCCGACGTCCGGGACTGGCTGCGCACCCGCAGCCAGGGCGGGCCCCGCAGCCGCCCCCGCGACGAGCACACCGTCCGGATGAACCTCAACCGGGTTCACCCGCTGCTGCTTGAATGGGCCGGACACTACACTCACCTGCGCGAAGTCACCGCCGGCGACGTCACCGCCGCCACCGAACCGCTGCACGGCAGCCTGCGCCGGCAGACCCTCACCGCCCTGCGCTCGCTGTTCGGCCACTGCAAGAAGACCGGCACGATCTTCCGCGACCCCACCCGCGGCCTCCGCGACGGCCAGCGTCCCCTGATCCTCATCCAGCCGCTGCGGCCCGCCGAGATAGACCAGGCCGCATCCGCCGCCGTCACGCCCGCCGCCCGCCTCGCGGTCGCGCTGGCCGCCGTCCACGCCGCCAGGCCCAGGGCCATCCGGGAGCTGCACCTCGGCGATATCGACCTCGGCAACCGGCGGCTGGTCATCGCGGGCACGCCCCGCCCGCTCGACGACCTGACCAGGAACCTGCTCCTGGCCTGGCTGAAGCACCGCGGCCGCCGCTGGCCCGGCACCGCCAACCCCCACCTGATCATCAACCAGCAGACCGCCACGACCACCCGGGCCGTCAGCGAGAACTGGCTGACCGGATCATGCCGCGGCCTCACGGCCACCCTCGAACGGCTCCGCGTCGACCGGCAGCTCGAGGAAGCCCTCACCCACGGCGCCGACCCCCTGCACCTCACAGCCGTGTTCGGGATCGACGACACCACCGCCATCAAGTACGCGGCCATCGCCCGCCAGCTCCTGGAAACCGCCGCCGAACAGCACAGCCCCTCCGGCTCCAGCGAACCCAAGGATCCAGACCGCCCATAGAGCGTGAAGACCCCTCAGTTCCTGCCACGGACCCTTCAGTTCGCGCGAACTCTGGGCAAAGGCCCGAACCACCGCAAAACCGTGTAAGCAGGGCCGGGGCCGGAACCACTATCCACAGTCTCCCTGCCGAATATTTACATCTCTCCGGGTGCGGCCGCCGTTGCCGTATCGAGTGCAGATCGGCCCGTTCGGGACAGCCCTCAGCGCTACTCGCTACGGCGGAGTAGTGCGGTACCACTCGCGGTTGCTCCCGGCGCGGTCATGGGGACGCGGCCGTCCCGGCAGGCGATCCGCTTGCGAGATTAGGTCATGCCTCGTCTGGGCGGCCGCAGCGATTGCGCTTCGGCGGGATGGCAGTTGCGGGCCGTCGGCGTCCTCGAGTTAATGGCACCGGGATCTCCGGTAGCTCGATTTAGACTTCTCCGCTGAACATCACCCGCGGCACGCCGATCTGGTCGGCGTGCCGAGGGCTTTCGCCATCTCCGGCGAGCCGAGCCGCCTTGATCGCCGCCCGGTCGTCGAAGTCGAGCTCAGCAACTGAGGACCACTGATCAATCCCCTGCTGCAGGCCACGGCGCCATTTGATCGGCGCGTCCCTAGTCCGAGAACGGACCGCGCGGTCGGTCAGACCTCAGCGACGTCGCCGGTGTAGGTCGTGAACGTCGTGCCGCAGCCCTCCGCGTGGTTGCGGACCTCGGCCCTCTCGGGCGTCGCGGCCCAGGCCTTGAAGGCGTCCTCACTGTGCCAGAACAGCTCGGCGACGAGGTACGGCGTGCCGCCCTGCGGGTGACTGAGCTGGAAGCTGACCAGCCCGGGCGAGGCCTTGACGAGGGGGACGTGCTCGTCGGTGTAGCGGCGGTCAAAGGCCTCTTTGTCGGCAGGCTCGTCATAGACCACGGTCAGTCGGTACATTGGCAGTTGCCTCCTTTAGCGGTTGTCGAATCTCTCGGGGTTGGGGACGGCGTACTGGACAGTTATGCGGTTCATGTCAGCTCCTTGAGGTCGATCTCTACTGCGAGGGTGAGCATGTCGTAGGTGACGTCACAGAGCTGGCCCGAACACCGCCCGGCTGCGCGCGGTGAGCAACGCGACGAGTTCGGTCTCGACGTTGCGCCGGAAGTGCGGTGTCCGCCGATGCTCCGCGAAGGCGGCTGGCGACTCGTGGCGTTCCACGAGCGCGAACTCGTCTGGGTCGTCGATGCCCTGGTGGGCGTCGAACTGCAGGCAGCCCGGCTCGGCGCGTGAGGCAGCCGCGTGCCTCGCGAGCAGTTCCCGCACGGCGTCGGCGGCGCCGGCGGCAGCCGTGTAGTGCGCGATCACGGTGATCATCGTGACCTGCCCGGCAGGGCGGGGGTGCCCGGCTCGGCTGGCAGCCGCAGCGCATTCACGGCGAAAGAGATCGCGTGGTACCAGCCGCACAGCAGCAGCAGGTCGACCGCGGCGTCCTCGCCAACCGCGTCCAGCAGCGTCTGCCACTCGGCGTCGTCGAGGTCGGCGCGCTGGTGCAGAGCGTCTACGGTTGCGAGCACGGCACGGTCTGCAGGGTCGGTCCAGCAGGCGTCTGCTGGGTCCCCGGTGGCCAGCGAGGCGACCTGTTCGTCGGTCAGGCCGGCCTTTCCGGCGTAGACAGCGATGTGGATGCCCCACTCGTATCCTGCGCCGCAGAGTGCGGTCGTGCGGTCGATCGCCAGCTCGCGGTGCCGTAGTGACAGCGCGCCGCGCCGAGACAGGTAGTAGCGCCCCCAGCCTGCGATCGCGTGCGCGCGGTCGGGACGGCGGGCGAAGACACCGAACAGCGCGATCGGCGGCCCGAGGATGTCGAGCGCCGCGCGGGTGTCGTCGTCGAAAGGCGGTGCCGTCGGAGCAATCCTCGGATGCTTCGGAATCAGAGGCATAGCTCAAAGGTGGCATGCTTTGCTTTCAGAAGCAATACTTCTCGCATGGCCAGCACTCCGATTCCCGGTCGCCCGGTACGCGGCTCGACCACCGGACGTCCGATCATGGCGCTGTTCGACCTCGTCGGACGCCGGTGGGCGCTGCGCATCGTCTGGGAACTCCGCGAGGGCGACGCCACGTTCCGCGACCTTGCGCACCGCTGCGACGACGTGTCGTCGAGCGTGTTGCGTGACCGGCTGCGCGACCTCACGGTGGCCGGGATCGTCGAGCGGGGGGACGGGGGCTATCGCCTCACCGCCGACGGCCGCGAGCTCACGGAGTTGCTTCGTCCCCTCGGGCAGTGGTCACAGCGGTGGGCTGCGCGCGCATACGCAGCTGACAGCGGGCACGCCCACAGCTCGAACGAGGAGGTCCGATGAGCTCAGAGAGCCGCGCCAGGCGAGTCCAAGACAGCAATGGAGCGTCCCCGACGGCCTCGTGTCGGAGGCAACCATCATCAGCCGCGCCCACGGGATCATCGCCGGCCTACAGCTGGTGGACCTCGTCATGCACCACATCGACCCCAGCGTCAGTGCTAAGCCTTACCTCACCGACGGCGACACCGCGAAACCGGGAGACATACTGGTTCAGCTGCCCGGTCCGGCCCGAAGCCTCATCACCGGCGAACGGACCGCACTGAACTTCCTGCAGCGCATGTCCGGCATCGCCACGCTCACCAGCCAATTCGTTGCCGCCGTCGCCGACTTCGGCGTCCACGTCCTCGACACCCGCAAAACCGCACCCGGGCTCACAGCGCTGGACAAATACGCGGTCCGGGCCGGTGGCGGCACAAACCACCCATGAACCTCGCCGCGATGGTTCTGCTCAAGGACGGGACACAGGACAGGCGCCTGCGGGTTCCTTCCGCAGCGCCAGCGGCAGGGTCCAGGGGAAGGCATACAGAACAGCGTGATGTGCGCGGCTCAGGTGGTAACCACCGAGGCAGCCCTAGCCGCCCCGAAGGCGTGGTTAGGACGGTTTCATTTGGGATCTGGCCCCAATTTCGTGAAAGTCCTGGCTGCGTTCAGTTGCGCGCGGTGAGCAGCACTCGCTTGCGGAGCAGCGGGAGTCCGGCTCTCCCGAACATCTGCCGCTTGATCATCTTGATGTTGGGCGCCCAAGGGCATTACGACCTTGGCTATGCCGCCGCGATCCGTCTCATGGCCGAGAAGGCGGCCGGGCGGGCATGACGCCTGCGGTAGCAGCCGTTCATCCTTGCGCAAGCTCCACCGGCCTGAGCCAACTCGGTAACGCCGCGAGCCGCCCAGCAGGGCGGCCGGATTGGCGCCGAGGGCCCGTCCTGGTCGGCGTGGCAAGATTGCGCCATGCTCGCAGGCCGGCCCTTCCTCGTGTGCGCTGGTGGGCCATGGCCATGACCGGAATCGAAGCTTCGCCCTCTCCCCCTCCCTTGCCGCGCTGGTTCGGACCCAGAGCCAGCCCAGATGATCCGGCCGTCTCGGCCCTGATCGCCCGCGTCGCGCGAGGGGCCAGATGGGCAGACATCGGCGGTGAGTTCAACCTCAACGTGCGGATAGACGCTGAGCCGCCGCTTGTCCTCCGGGTTCACAGGCCCTGGGTCCGCCGCGGGCGGGTAGCGGGACTGCGGCGCCTGCGGGAGCGGCTCGGGCGGACGCAAGTCCGCGTCGCCCGGCCGATCCGGATTTCCGGCGGCGACCTGCTGAGGGCCGCTGATCGCTGGGCTGAGATTGAGGAGTTCATCGATCACGCCCGGCCGCCGGCCGGCAAGGACTCCTCCCTCCGCCTGTTCGAGGAGCTCGGACGTGTTCACACTGCGCTCAAAGCAGTCTGGGAGCCCGGTCCGCCCGAGCCCCTCGACGACCACAGAACACTCGGGCAACTGCGTTACTCGGCCGGCTTCACACGCCGCAGGCTCGGGCCCGGCAGCGAGCCGGTCGTGCGCCGGATGCGCCAGCTGGCCGGCGAGCTCTCCAAGCTCCGGAAGGAGGTCGAACTGCCGTGCGCTCCGATTCACGGGGACTACAAACTGGGCAACGCGGGAGAACTGCCAGACGGCTCATGGGCCACCTTCGACCTGGATTTCGCGAGGGTCAGGGAACGGCTGTACGACATCGCGGGCAGCCTGAACCACGTCGCGCAAAGCCGCGCACTGCCCGAGCCGCGACGACTGCTCGACGCCTACGAAGGCACGGCTCCGGAACCGCTGACTCCCGATGAGCACCGCTGGCTCCCCGGGGCCCTGGCCCTCATACCCTTGCACTGGGCTGCCACCGCAGGACTCGTGGGCGACGGCATCCGCGAGGCCGAGAGCGCAATGACCGCCGCCGAGGCCTGGTGGTCGCGCCGGGGCGAACTGTCGTCGTAGTCCGGCGGCCGCGCCGACGACTGCGGCCGCTCCCGAAACGCCCTTATATCCGTGGTTGTCTGGGGAAGGGGGTGCGGCCGATCGCGGCGGCGACCGGGCACCAGACCGCCCGCGCGGTCATCGAGGCGATGATCGCCGGCGAGCTTGACCCGCAGGTCCTGGCGGCCCTGGGCCAGGGCAGGATGCGCAACGAGAAGCTCCCCGCCCTCGCCGAGGCGCTGTCCGGCATGCGGTTCGGCCCGCAGCACGCGCACACCGCCGCGTCCCTGCTGCGCTCTATCGACCTGCTGGACGCCGAGCTGCGGGACACGCAAGAGCGGGTCACCGCGCACCTGGCCGCGATCCCGGGCTCCTGGGGCGTGGACTGCGACGGCGTTACCGGGCCCGGGGCCGGACGGGCTTCTGACGCCGCGGCGCTCCCGGCCGCCGAGCGGCTGGATGAGATCCCCGGCCTGGGCCGGGAATCCGCCATGGCGCTGATCGCCGAGATCGGCCTGGACATGAGCCGTTTCCCGACCCCGGAAGCCCTGGTGTCCTGGGCCGGGCTCACCCCGACGGCGCGGCAGTCCGGCCCCCGCTCGGGCCGGGGGAAGAAGGGGCACGGCAACACCTACGCCAAGCGGATCGCGGTCCTGGCCGCCTACGCCGCCGCGAACACCGACACCTTCCTCGGCGAGCGATTCCGCCGGCTGTCCTCCCGCCGGGCGGGGGCGGGCGGAAGAAGGCCGGCTGCGCCGTGGGCCGGTCCATCCTGATCATCGTCTGGCATCTGCTCAGCGACCCCGCCGCCCGCTACCGCGACCTCGGATCGGACTGGCACGCCCGGCACAGCGACCGCAGCCGCAAGGCCCGCAACGCCCGCCGCCAGCTCGAGGCCCTCGGCTACGACGTCGTCATCACCCTCCGGGAGGACGCCGCCTGAACCAGCAGCCAGCGACAACCGCATAGCCGCCACTGCGGCCCGGGCAGCGCTTGCCACGAGGCGATCTCGTCACGCCCGAAACCGCGGTCACGCTAGACGGCTGAGGTGGTTATTTCTTGGTCAGACCGCTCCTGTTCCCGACATAGCGATCTTCGCAGCCAGTGCGCACAGGAAAGGCCGCAGCTGGCGGGCTTGCCGACCCCGAGCCTGCGCTCCCGGTCAACGCAAGCCTGTCAGTACCCTGTCTCCCGACGATGACCGCGGGCCATTACCGATATCCATGGCCGTCTCAAGCTCCGGCGCCCGGCCAATGGCCCACCCGCCTGCTCCGGCCGTACATCCGGTCAGACTAGCGAACGTCTAGCCCCGTGACGGCCGACCGATGATCATCCGCTGGATTTCGGTTGTTCCCTCGACGAGCGTGAAGACCTTGGATGAGGTCATCCCAAGCCCTCATAAGACCCTACCGCCTGCCAAGAAGCTGCCGCCTATCGTCAGCCGCCCGATCTGCAAAACCGCAAGTGGGGCCATCGAGGTTCTGTGTGGTACCCCGCTGGGGGCACTTTTACAGGTGCTGGCCTGCGGAAACTTCCGCGTCTCGGCCAGGTCGCCGGGTGCTGATGCGTGAGCAGGCACTAAGGCACGCTCAGAACCCGGATCCGCTGGTCCTCGCTGACTCGATGACTGGCCGCGCCGGGGCGGGGGGAACAGGCGGTCTAGGTGGTAGTCGATGACCGCCTGGGCCTGCTCGGCAGTGGACTGGCCGCCCAGGATGCTGGTGGCCAGGCCGCTGGCCAGGGCAAGGAGGCTGATGGCTTCCACGTCCGGGTTCAGGCCGCCGGGGGCGTCGCCGGCGGCCTGGGCCGACCGCAGCTGGGAGGCGACCACGTCGATCACGACGTTGGAGTTCTTCACGGGCCGGCAGCCGCGGCTACCGGATGGAGCCGAAGTTCCCCGCCATCCTGACCGATGACGAGCTCCGCGCCATCGACGTGCCAGCTCTCCTGGTCACCGGCGCGCGCAGCGCCCTGCTGAGCCCCAAGGAGGCCCGCGCCCGGGGAAGCCTCATGCCGCACGCGGAGGTTGCCGTCATCCCCGGCAGCCACGGCGGCTTCAACCGGATCGACGAACTGAACGACCGGATGGCCGCCTTCATCGAGGCCCACGCTAGCCACGAGCAGGCGGGTGAGCCGGCGCCAGCGAACCGGCCTGGGGAAGGTTCCTGAACCCACTGATCGTGGACATAAACCAGGGCCAGCAATCTGCCTGATTCGTGGGTTGATGGCGGCGTTGGCACCTTCTGCCGGAGAATGTGACCATGGCCGCCACACCAGATCGGGGCACTCGCACGCGCGACGGGGCGGCGAGCGAGCCACAGCTTTTCATGCGACTGCCCGAGCTGGGCGACTTGCCCCCGGCCCCGCCGCATGAGCCCAGCTACGCGTTGCGGACGGCGGGACCCGCTGATCACGGTCAGCTGGCCCAGCTGCTGTCCGAAGCGTTCGCCGATAAGTGGGACGCCAAACGGGTGGCGGTGGAGTTCTCGCCGGACAACGGGGTCGAGGCCACCTACGTGGTCGTCTCGCCGGCAGGGGTGGTTGCCACCGCCTCGGCCCGCCGCCTGCCCGACCGCTACCCGGAGGCGGGCTATGTGCACTACGTGGGTGTCCGGGTCAGCGATCGGGGCCGACGCCTCGGCGAGGTAGTCACCCGGCAGGTGCTCGTCCACTTCGCCGCCGCGGGCCTGGACCAGGCGGTGCTCGAGACCGACGACTTCCGCCTGCCGGCGGTGCGCACCTACCTGCGGCTCGGCTTTGTGCCCGAGCCGCGGACGCCGGGTGAGACCCGTCGCTGGTCGAAGGTGCTCAGGAACCTGGCACGGACGGGCGAGCGGGCGGCGAAGGTCCCGGGCTCGCCGTGAGTGACGCCCGGGCCGACGTCATGGGGTTGTCTGACTACGTGCACCAGCGCACCCGGAGCAGGCTCGCCGGGCTCACCGACGACGAGTACCTCTGGGAGCCGGCTAGCGGACGGTCAGGCGCGAGGTCAGCTGTAGCTGACCAGGTCGCTCTGGCCGCCGTTGCTCGGGCTTACCGCGGCGCCGGTGCCGTTGATCACGGACTCGATGCCGCCCGCGCCGTTGAGAGCGGCGGGTGGGCCCGGCGCTGAGGCCGGGCCCACGCGGGGCGGGTTTCCGTGATGGGTTGGGTTGGGGTGCCCCTGCTGGCGGGGCGGCGGGGTCAGGTCACTGCGCGACGGTCCAGACGAAGGTGGCCGTGCCCGAGACTCCTTCCGTGTCGGTCGCGGTGACGGTGACGGTGTAGGTCCCGAGCGTGGTGCCGGCACCGGAGATCGTCCCGTTCGAGGCGATGCTGATGCCGGGCGGCAGCCCGGTGGCGGTGTAGGTGAGGGTCTGGGACGGGTTGGAGTCGTCGGCTTGCATGGTGAACGACACCGCGGCGCCCTTGGCCGCGCTGTAGCCGTAGGGGTTGACGACCCCGACGGTCTCCGCTCCGGGGACGCCCGAGTTCGCGGTGACGTTCGTGCTCACCGCAGTGTTGGCCGGGGAGACGCCCGCGCCCGCGGCACCCGCGGCGACCTGGCCGGTCAGCTTCTGGGCGAGGCTGGTCGAGCCGGTCAGCGGCCGGTTGACCGAGGAGTCGCCGACCGAGATCCCGTAGGTGCCGGCCGGTGCCTCCCAGGCGTTGTCGGCCGGTGACCACGAGGCCAGGTTGTGGATGGTCAGCGGGAAGGTGACCGTCGCGCTCTGCCCGGGGTTGAGCGTGACGCGCTGGAAGCCCTCGAGCTGCTGGGGCGGGTCCTGACTGGCGGCCGGGTCGCCGACGTACAGCTGCGCCACGTCCGCGCCCGCCCTCGACCCGGTGTTGGTGACCGTGGCGGTCACCGTCGCGCGGCCGTTGGCGTTGAACGCGCCGACGTTCAGGTTGGAGAAGGAGAAGGACGTGTACGACAGCCCGTACCCGAACGGGAACGCGGGCGTGATGTTCTGCGACTGGTACCAGCGGTAGCCGATGTCCACGCCCTCGCTGTAGGTAACCCCGGTCGAGGTGCCCGGCCACTGCGCGGTGGTCTGCGCCGGGACCTGGCTAAGGCTGGACGGGAACGTGACAGGGAGCTTGCCTGACGGGTTGACGGTGCCGAAGATCAGCGCGGCCATGGCGGCGCCAGTCTCTTGCCCGCCGTACCAGTTCTCGAACACGCCCGCCGCGCTGTTAAGCCATGGCATGACCACCGGGGAGCCACTGTTGATCACCACGATGGTGTTCGGGTTAGCCGCGGCCACTTGCGAAATCATCGACTCGTCAGTGGCGGAAAGGTCGAGGGTGGTTAGGTCGGTCTCCTCGCCCTCCGGTGCGTTGACGTAGATGATCGCGTCGGTCGCGGCCTTCGCCGCGGCGACCGCCTGCGGGATGTCGGTCGTGCCGTTGTCATTGCCCGGCGTGTAGGTCACCTTGACGTTCGGCCCGGCCGCGTTCTGGATTCCGGTAATCGGCCAGATCGTGTTCGAGCTGGTGACCGTGCCGCTGCCGCCGCCGGCGAGTTCTACCCCGGCGCCGGCGTCGGTGCCGATAACCGCGATGGACTCGGTGCCTGCCGGGTTGAGCGGCAAGATGCCGTTGTTCTTCAGCAGGACCGTGCCCTCCTCGCCGAGCTGCAGCGCGGTCTGCTGGTGCGCCGCGCTGGTGACGGTGGCGGAGAGGGAGCCGGCCTGCGGGTTGTCGAACATGCCGAAGGCGAACATCTGGGTCAGGATGCGGCCGACCGCCTCGTTGATCGTGTACTGGCTGAGCGCGCCGGACGTGATCGCGTTGGCCAGGTCGGCCGGGATCGAACCCGGGAATGGCATCCCGATGTCCATGCCGCCCTCGACCGAGGCGACGTTGTTGTAGTCGCCACCCCAGTCAGAGGTGATGAAGCCGCCGAAGTTCGCGTTGTTGTCCAGCCCGTCTATCTGCATGTAGGCGTTCTGGCAGGAGGCGTTGCCGTTGACCACGGCGTAGGAGCACATGAACGAGGCCGGCGCGGACTGCTTGATGGACGTCTCAAAGGGCGCCAGGTAGAGCTCTTGCAGTGCCTGCTGGCTGACCGTCTCGTTGTTGTTGCCGTTGGGGTACTGCTCCTGGTCGTAGGCGGCGACGTGCTTGACCATGGCCATCACGTCCTGGCTCTGGATGCCGGTGACTTCCGCCGAGGTGATCTGGCCGGCCAGGTAGGGGTCCTCGCCGTAGGTTTCATAGGTGCGGCCCCAGCGCGGGTCGCGGACCAGGTTGGTTGTCGGGCCGAGCGAGACGTTCACGCCCTTGCCGGCGAACTCCGCGCCCACCGCGGTGCCCTCCTGCTGGATCAGTGCCGGGTCCCAGGTGGCGGCGGCGTTCTCGCCGTCGGGGAAGGCGGTCACGCCGCCCGTCCCGTCGCCGACGCCGTTCGGGCCGTCTTGCATGTTGATCGCCGGTATGCACAGGTTGGGGATGGCGGCGACCTGGCCGATATAGGACGAGCCGCCGTCGCCGGAAAGCATGGTGAACTCCTCCGACTGGTCCATGGTGTTGAGCACCTGCTGGACCCGGCTCGCGACCGACGCGGTGGAACCAACCCAGGGGCAGACTCCGTTGCCGCCGTTGCCGTTGCCGCCGGTCAGCGGGGCGGTGGTGGTCAGGCCGTAAACGTCGAACTCGAAGATCGAGTCGCCCCACTGGGTCGCCCGCTTGGTGGCGTACACCCGGATGTAGCGGCCGGTCGTCGAGAAGGTGAACGACTCGCTCCCGCCGGTGGCCGTTGTGGTGGAGTAGACCGTGCTCCAGTTCGCGTTGTCGGTGGACACCTGGATCTGGAACGCCGAGGCGTACGCGGTCTCCCAGAGCAGGCTGGCGCTGCAGATCTGGGTCTGGGACCCGAGGTCGACCTCGAGCCACTGCGGGTCGCTGTACGCGCTTTCCCAACGGGTGCCCGGGTTGCCGTCGGTGGCGGCGGACGCCAGGTTGCCGGTGGCGGAATAGGTCGAGGAGGCCGTCGTCGGCTGGTCGAGCGCGAGGTCCTGCGTGCCGCAGTACTCCGTCGGGCCGCCACCGCCACCGCCACTCGATCCTGCGGTGAAGGCCAGGTAGTGGAGGTTCCAGCCGACGGCGTCCTGGTCGACAGTGAGCGTCTGCGCGCCGGCCGACAGGGTGACATTGGCCGTGACCGTGGTCCAGGTCTGGTACCCGCCGGTGGCGGCGACGGCGACCGCGCCGGTCAGGTTGGTGCCGGAGGAGTTGGCGATGTGCAGCGCGTCGGTCACGGCCGCGGGTGCCGCCACCCGCAAGCTGACCGTGTACGCCCCGGCGGTCGCGACGTTGACGGTGTACTTGAACCACTGCCCGGTGCCTGTCCAGCCGACGTCGTAAGCGCCGCCGGCCGGACTGGTGTCCGACGTGTCGGCGGTGTCCTCGAGGTCGACGCCGTCGGAGCGGTAGCTGTTGGCGGTGCCGTTGGCGGCGGTGACGTTGTAGGCGACGCCCTGCCCGCCGGTGTCGTAGTTAGCGGCCTGGACCGTGCCAGGCACCGGGGCCGGCGTTCCGCCGAACGGCTGGTCACCGCCCGAGCCGCCGCCGGAGGAGGCGAGGGTGAAGGTCATGAAGTGGAAGTTCCACCCGTTGGAGTCCTGGTCGACGGTCAGCGTCTGCTGCCCGGCCGGGAGGGTGACGCTGGCATCAACGGTCGTCCACGTCTCGTACCCGCCGGTGTTGGGGACGGTGACCGAGCCGGTCAGGCTGGTGCCGGAGGAGTTATCGATGTGCAGCGCGTCGGCGATCCCGTACGGCGATGAGACGCGGAAGGCGACCGTGTAGGTGCCGGCCGTGGCGACGTTGACCGTGTAGTTGAACCACTGCCCGGCGGTGGTCCACCCGATGTCGTCGGCGCCGGCGCCGGTGTTGTTCTGGGTGTCGGCGGTGGCCTCGAGGTCTATCCCGTCGGAGCGGTAGCCGTTGGCGGAGCCGTTGGCGGCGGTGACGTTGTAGGCGACGCCCTGCCCGCCGGTGTCGTAGTTCGCCGCGTACACGGTGCCCGGCACCGCCGCCGTCGTCCCCCCGTAGGGGGCGTCGGTGGCCGCGTAGGCCGCGTGTTGCCCGCCGGTCACCACCGTCAGGGCGGCCAGGACCGCGACCGCCAGGGCCCCGAGGCCCCGGTGGCCCCGCCATGGCCTGGCCCACCGGGGCCAGGCCGGTCGCGGGACGTGAAGTGATCCCATTCCTGTTACTCCTCTTCTCATTCCGGCCCAGGCTGGGGTCTTGTCCCCGTATCGGGTGGGCGCGTGCCATGAGTCGACGGAATTGATCTGGAAGAACGACAGCGCGCTGGCCTGGGCCACGAAGGCTTAGCGGCTCCAGATTCAAGGCTTATATTAAGTCGTGATCTACCATTGCTCTTCGGGTTCGTCAAGGGGGATCCACGCGGGCGGCCACAGGGCGGGGACGCGCAATGTCTCGTTGCGGAGACTTTGCCAAGCCTCCGGCTCGCGCTGCTAACCTGCTGCATTACACTTTTTAGTACTTGATTTAAGTGTCGCTTAAGGGGGAACGCCGGCGTGGCGGGACGCAAGCGGTCGACGGTTCGGGACCTGCGCAGGGCTAATCGTTCGTCGCTGCTGTGGTCGCTGTTCTTCGGCCAGCCGTTCAGCCGCCAGGACCTGAGCGAGATCACGGGCCTGAGCACCGCCTCGGTCAGCAATGTCGTGCGCGAACTGATCAGCGACGGCATCGTCACCGAGGTCGGCTCGGTGGACTCCGACGGCGGGCGGCCCCGGATGCTGCTGCACATGAATCCCGAGTACGGGCGGGTCATCGGGGTCGACGTCGGCGAGACGCGCATTCGCGTCGAGATGTTCGACATGACGATGACGGTGCGGGCCAGCGCCAACTACCCCCTCGACCCGCAGGAGCACGGGGTCGACGTGGTGGCCGATCGGATCCGCGTCGGACTGGCGCAGGTCCTGGCGGACGGCGGGTGCGCTCCCTGCATGGTCCTGGGGGCCGGAATCGGGGTGCCGGGGGTCGTCGAGCACGAGGGCCCAGAGACGCTGGTGTACGCGCAAACCTACGGATGGGATGCCGTCCCGTTCGAGCGACTGCTGCGGCCGGTCGGCGATTTCCCGCTGTACATCGAGAACGGCGCGAGGACGATGGGCCAGGCCGAACTGTGGTTTGGCGCCGCCAGGGGCGCCCGGCAGGCCGTGGTCGGCCTCATGGGTTCCGGCCTCGGCGCCAGCATCGTCACCGGGACTCCGGGCCTGGGCGGGACGGCGACGGCGGTCGAGTGGGGGCACACGACGGCGGTCCTCGGCGGCCGTACCTGTCGCTGCGGGGCGAAGGGCTGCCTCGAGGCATACGTTGGCGCCGAGGCGATCCTGGAGCGGTACGGCCGGCCGCTGCCCGGCCAGGACGAAGAATCGGCCCTCGCCGCGCTGCTGGCCAGCAGCGACGAGCGCGCGGGCAAGATCCTCGAAGAGACCGGGCGCTACCTCGGTGTGGGCATCGCCAACCTGGTGAACCTGTTCGGACCTGAGCGGGTCATCCTCGGCGGCTGGGCGGGACTACTGCTCGGCGAGCGGATCCTGCCCACCGTCCGCGAGGCGGCCGGAGAGCACGCACTGGCGCACCGGTTCGCTCAGACGTCGATCGAGTTGGGCGGGCTCGGCCCGGATGCGGTGGCTCTCGGAGCCGCCACGCTGCCGGTTGAGCGTTTCCTCGACGACGCGCTGCTCATGCATTCCCAGAACCGCAAGGCGGGCTGAGCGCGCTTCCTCGCAGGTCTGCGGTTTTCTGGGTCATTGTGTGCCGTCTGGTCTTGTCAGATCCGTGAAAACACGTAAGATCCTAGTTAATTCAAGGCTTAGATTAACTCAAGGAGCCATTAATGCCTCCGCCCTCCCGGTCTTAGTGCCGCCATGCGGGTGCGCCCCACCGGCCGTGGTCCTCCAGTCCGTTCTGAGTGGCGGCGGACCGCCGGCCAGGACCCGCCTTTTGATGACGCGTGGGCACTGGCCACGGAATTACTCGCCCTGGCCCGAGATGGCCGCGTTGAACCGCCCCCGAGCCCCGGCTCCGGTCGAGCCGGGCACCTTGAGCAGCGAACGCCAACGCCTCAGCCGGCGCTTAGCTGGCGCCTGGCTGGCGTCGCTGCTCGACTGATGGGACGTGCCTGCCCAGGAACGGAACGCAAGCCTCGTCCTGGGCCGGAGAGCAGAGGAAGTACGAAAATGGGAGCTTTTCCCGTCCCTCGGCTGATGAGGTTCCGGCGCGCCGGATCACGCCTCGGCCGTCTTAGCCGCGCCGCCGTCGCGGTCGCGCTGCTGGCCGCCATGGCCCTCGCCGCCGGCGGCGCGCACTACGCGGCCCGGGCCGCCACCGACGCACCGTACGGCGGCACCCCGGCGGCGGTGCCCGGGACCGTTCAGGCGGCCAACTACGACACCGGCGGGCAGGGGGTGGCCTACAACGTCACCTCGGTCAACGGCACCGCCAACAGCTACCGCTCCGACGGGGTCGACCTGGAAGCCTGCACCGACACCGGGGCCGCCGGGTGCGGAGACGACACCGGCTGGACCGCGGCCGGGCAGTGGTTCAAGTACACGGTCAACGTGGCCACCGCGGGCACCTACTCCGTGAGCCTGCGCCTGGCCTCGCCGTACGGGGAAACCGACGGGCTGCACATCGCCAACGCGGCCGGCACCAACCTCTCTGGCGCGATCGCCGTCCCGAACACGGGCGGGTACCAGGACTGGACGACGGTGACGACGAGCGTGACCTTGCCGGCCGGCGTGCAGACGCTGACCGTCGATCAGGACAGCAACGGCTGGAACATCCGCTACCTGACGTTCGCGGCGACCGGCGGTGGCGGCGGCGGCGAGGGTCCTTACGGCGGTACCGCGGCGGCGGTGCCCGGGACCGTTCAGGCGGCCAACTACGACACCGGCGGGCAGGGGGTGGCCTACAACGTCACCTCGGTCAACGGCAGCGCCAACAGCTACCGCTCCGACGGGGTCGACCTGGAAGTGTGCGCCGACACCGGCTGCGGGTACGACATCGGCTGGACGGCGTCCGGGCAGTGGTTCAAGTACACGGTCAACGTGGCCACTGCGGGCACCTACGCGCTGAGCCTGCGCCTGGCCGCGCCCACCGCCGTGACCAACGCGCTGCAGATCGACAACGCGGCCGGGACCGACCTCACCGGCGTCATCACCGCGCCGGCGACCGGCGGCTACCAGGACTGGACCACGGTAACGGCGAACATCACCCTGCCGGCCGGCGTGCAGACGCTGACCGTCGACCAGGACAGCCCGGGCTGGAACATCCACTACCTGACGTTCGCCACCTCCGGAGGCTCAGGAACCGGCGGCAGTTACGGCGGATTCCCGGCCGGGTTCTGGGGCAACACCAGCAGTATCCCGACCACGTCCAACGCGATCGAGTTCGACTTCGTCAACGCCACCAACGGCCAGTACCCCGACAGCGAGGTCTACTGGAGCGTCAACGGCGTCACCGAGTCGATCGCGCAGTCGCCGTACTACTCGATGGCCTCGTGCAACTCCTGCCGGATCAACTTCTACCTCGGATCACCCACCAGCTCGTACCACGACTTCATCGAGCTGAACTCGAGCGGCACGACGATCAACGCCGACACCTCGCGCGTCGACGCCTTCGGCCTGCCGCTGGCGATCCACCTGCACAACTCCGACGGCACCGACACCGTCGTCGGGGAAGACGACCAGGTCTTCGCCGAGAGCAGGACCGCCCTGTTCCAGCAGTTCGAGAACTACGTCCCGGCGGCGTTCCAGCAGCTCGCCACCGTGGACGCGCCCTACAGCATCCCCGCGCCCGGTGATGTCGCGGCCTTCCAGCCGGGCGGGGCGGACGCGAGCTACATGACCTCGTACGCGGCCTCGGTGGGAGCCACCGAGACCACCCAGGAGGTCTTCGGCTGCCAGGGCGGCGGAACCCCCGCCCTCAACGGTAACGCGAGCCTGTGCGCGGGGCTGAACCGCTGCGTGGCGCAGTTCTCGACGACGGTGCAGAACACGCCGTCCGACTACTACCAGAACGCGCCCTGCAACTACTACTCCGCGTTCTGGCACTCGGTCGCCGTCAACGGCCTGCAATACGGCTTCGCCTACGACGACGACAACGGCCAGTCCTCCGATTTCAACACCACCGACGCCCAGTACGTCCAGGTGGCAATCGGATATTAGCCAGGCATCCCGATCCAGATAGGCCCGGCCAGGCGCGGTACGCCAGTACCGCGCCTGGTCGCGTCCAGGGGCTTGCGGCCGTGGAGCGCGCCCAGGTTGCGGGCTTCCGTTCCGCGGTCCCCGGCGTCCCGGGTTTGAAGAGTGTTAATCATGCGTTTCCTGGTCTTGCGCATCGCGGTTACTGGAGTCATGTTTTGTAGGCGAACGTGTAGTTTGTCTAGTCCAGGGCCCAGGCCTCGCCGCGATCAGTGATGTCAGGAACCTCATGACCAGAAAGTTCCGCAGGCGTCGGGTTGGTGTTGCGGTTGCCGTGGCCGCGCTGGCTTCGCTCGGCGGCCTTGACTTCACGCTGGTCACCGCCGGCCGTGGCTCCGCTCCGGTGATCGCCGCGGCCGTGGCCGCTCAGGGGACGCCGGCCGCATCTAGCCAGGCTCTCGCCTCGCCCACGGAAACTGGTCCCGCCGAAACACCGTCGGCACCGGCGACGACGGTGTCCGCGCCGCCGCCAGCCAAGGAAACGCCCCCGCCGGTCGTGGACGGCGTGCGGCGGGCCAATGTCGGGTCCGCTCACTCGCCACAGCTCCTGCAGCAGCTCGCCGCGGCCCCGGCCACGATGCCCCCGCCCGCCGATGCCGGCGCGCTTGGCATTGACGTGGCCGACCACCAGCATCCGGGCGGCGCCGCCATCGACTGGCCGCAGGTCGCCGGCGCCGGGTACAAGTTCGCGTTCATCAAGGCCACCGAGGGCGACTACTACGCGAACCCCTACTACGCCTCCGACCTGGCGCAGGCCAAGGCGGCCGGGCTGTACGCGACGGGCTACCACTTCGCCATCCCCAACGTCAGCGATGGCGCCAGCCAGGCCGACTACGCCCTCGCGGACGGCGGCTACGCTCCGGACGGGCGGACCCTGCCGCTGGCGCTTGACATCGAGTACAACCCCTACGGCTCCGAGTGCTACGGGCTGACGCCGGCGCAGATGGTCGCGTGGGTCTCCGCGTTCACGGCTGAGGTCCAGCGGGTCACGAGCCAGCAGCCGATCATTTACTCCACCGCGGACTGGTGGGATACCTGCACCGGCGACAGCACGGCGTTCGGCGCTGACCCGCTGTGGGTGGCCGCGTACCGGGATGGCAGCCCCCCGGTGCCCGCCGGCTGGGGTAGCTGGACGTTCTGGCAGTACAGCAGCCGTGGCAGCGTCCCTGGTATCACCGGAAACGTCGACGTCAGCTACTTCCTCCAGGCCGCGGTGCGGCTGCTCGATCCGAGCAGCCAGCAAGACGCGCCCGGGACCGCGATCCAGTTGCAGGTCACATCGCTCAACGCCGCGGACGGGCAGGCGCCGCAATTCGCCGCGGCGGGACTGCCGCCCGGCTTGTCGATCAGCGGCAGCGGGCTGATCACCGGCACCATAGCCCCGAACGCGAAGGGCGCGTACGAGGTGAGCGTCACCGCGACGTCCTCGGCCGGCGCCACGGGCTCGGTCAGCTTCCTGTGGACGGTGACCGCCAAGCAGCCGTCTCCGCCGGCGTCGCGGTCCCCGTCGCCGTCGCTACCGCCGTCCGGCTCGGCGTCGCCGTCTGTTTCCCCGTCCGCGTCGCCTACTGGCTCCGCGTCACCGTCCGACTCTCCGACGCCCTCCGACTCCGCGACGCCGTCCGACTCTCCGACTCCGTCAGATTCCGCGACGCCGTCCGGCACCCCGACGGCGTCTGATTCCGCGTCGCCTTCCGACTCCGCGTCGCCGTCACCGTCCCCGTCCCCGTCTGATTCCGCGTCGCCGTCCGACACAGCGTCGCCGTCCGTATCCCCTGCGGCCTCGACGTAATCGACGGCACTGTGTTATCGACGGCACTGGGCCGACGTGGTCACCTCACCAGCCCGGATACCAGGTTGACGCACGTTGCGATGATGACGACGTCCAACGGGAACGACAGCCAGGCGTGCCGCAGCGTGGTGCGCCTGATCTGCTTTGACGAGATCGCGGTATCGGACACCTGGAACGTCATCCCGATGGTGAACGCCAGGTAGGCGAAGTCGGCGTAGTCGGGGGCGCCGCTGTTGTTGAAGTCGATCCCGCCGGGCGGGTCGGAGTAGTAGAGCCGCGCGTACTTCAGGGTGTACAAGGTGTGGACCAGGATCCAGGACACGAAGACCGAGACGAAGGCCAGTGCCGCCCGCATGTACCGCGCGAGTTCGCTGGCCGTGCTCTCGCCGAAGAGGATCACGCCGACGGCGGCCAGGCTGGCCACTGCCGCGCCCAGGAGCACCAGGTCGGTAAGCTGCCAGCCCGGGTCCTCGCGCTTGGCGTCGGCCTCGGTCGCCGCCGGGTCGAGCCGCCACACCGAGAACCACACCCAGCCGCCGTAGACCAGGGCCAGGATGTCCCAGCCGATCAGCGGGGTCGCCCGGGCCCAGCCCACGAGGGCGGCGCCCCCGCCGATGATGAGGGCGGCGACGAAGGAGACCAGGAGTTTCATCCGGGCCGAGATCACCGACCGGACGGGGGCGGGCGCGTGGTCCGCGGGTGCAGGCGGCATGCCATCAATATGTCAGTCGCGCCTTCCGGCGTCACATCCGCATGGCCGCCATGGGCGGGCCCGTGTCCGCCTCGTCGGCGAGCAGGGCCGCGGCTGCGTGGTTCCCGCGGACATGGCCGCGCAGCGAATCGGCCGAAGTGAAGGCCTCGTAGCCAAGCTCCTCGAGCCGGGCCAGGTCCGATTCCGCCGGGTCGAGCACGAGGATGACGGGATTGCCCTGGCCGGGCCGCAAGCCTTCCGGCCAGCACGCCTCGGCCACGGTCAGCACCTCCCCCGTCGCTGGATCCGGCACCTCGCAGTCGACCGCGGGGTCGGCGCAGCCCAGCCCGACGAGCTCCGCGACGAGGGCCGGCACCTGATTGCCGTCTTCCGGCCCCCCGGTCACCACCGTCAGTCGTTCCAGTGACCGTCCTGGTCGTATCGCGCTGCCCGAGCGCAGCTGGTCAAGGAAGCCATTGGCGGCCGCGGCGAGCAGTTCGCGGCGGGCAGCGAGGAAGTCGGGGTAGCGGTCGACGGCCCACAGCGCCGGGTCGGGCGGGACCCACTGCGCGGCGAGCACGCCCGGATGCCTCGCCTCAACCGCGCCGCAGTACTCCCGCGGCTGGCGTTTCGCGATGATCAGGCTGGTCTCCCTGGTGAGGAAGCAGAGGTTGGCGACGTCGTTGACCTGGCTAGCCGCGTACCCGGCCGCGGACAGCACGGCCTTGGGGAAGATGTGGTGGGCGCGCAGGGTGGCGGGGTCACCCGACCGGTGGGCCTGCAGCGGCAGGCCGTTGCCGAAGTCCCTGGCCCCGTGCACCCGGGTGAGCAAGTACAGCAGCGGGTAGAAGCGCGCGCCCTGGCCGGGGCCGGCGAGGTCCTCGCCGGCGATGACCAGGTTCCCGCCGCGCCAGCGTTCGAGCGAGCCGATCAGGCCGCCGATGCCGGCCCGGCCGACCGTGTCGCAGTCTTGGCTGAGCACGGTCTCGCCCGCGGTGGCGAACCGTCCCCAGAGCGCCGACTGCAGGTACCAGTACAGGACGCGAGCGGTTTCCGCCTTATCGGCGAAATGGCCGCCACCGAGATGAAGGAGCCGGCAGATTACCGGGAACGCGTGCCGTCCCATCAGCACCCGGTTGTGGTCAAGGCCGAGCTGCCCGACCACGACGTCAAGGAACTGGCCGACGTACCCGGCGGACGCCTCAAGTGCCCGCCGGAAATCGGCGGCACCGACCCGATCAAGTGAGTCGAATCCGGCCTGGCCGGTCGCCACCGCGCTGGTGCTGCGCAGCAGCCAGTCCAGCGTGAAGGAAAAACCCTCTTTTTCCCACCGGTCCAAGTGACTGCGCATGACGGCACGACTTTCCGGCCAGTGAGCGCATTTCCTGGCCAGCACGAGATCTCCTTTGGACAACTTTGTCCCGCCGGAATTGACCAGGTTGAAGATATCGACCACGACATCGATGCTCTTATCCACCCCGGTTATCTTTTCCTGGTGGAAGTCCCGTTCGAGCACCTGCCGCAGCCGGGCCAGGCGTTCCACGTAGCGGGCGATCCGCGGCCGGGTCTTACGGTGGGCGTTCAGCGCCCAGAGATGCGGCTCAAGACCGCGCGTGTACAGCGACGTGAGGTCGACCCACCGCGGGTCGTGACGCATCTTGGCCGGCGCGTAGAACTCGAACGCCTCGTCGTCCAGGTGGAACCACAGCCCGGAGAAGACCTTCTCGTCGCCGTGGAAGAAGGCCGGCGGCCGCCCGCGGATGATGCCGTAGAGGGAGGTGATCCGCTGCTGTCCGTCCAGGATGAGCACCCGCGGCGCGACGGCGCCGCGCTCCAGCGCGTTCCCGGCCTGGGTCTCCCAGGTGAGCAGGCTGCCCACCGGGTAGCCGAGGTACAGGGACCGCATGAGCCCGCGCACCTGGTCGCGGTCCCATACGTAGCCGCGCTGGAACTCGGGCAGCAGCATGCTTCCCGAGTCGATCTGGTCAAGGATGGCGGCCAGCTTGGTCACGACGCTCCCGTCACGTGAGTCTTGCAAGGGCGCAGGCAGGAATATAGTTGACCGGCGTGAGCTAGGCCGACCCGCCATCTACTTGCTGCGGACGATCGTTGCGGCGTCCAAAGCTGGACAGATTCATCGGAACTGAATCTTTTCTTTCACCATCGCAAGTGGTGCCGAGCGGTCAGCGGGCCGCTCTCGACGGCCTGGTTTCTGGGACAGTGACAGGGGGACAAGGCGTTGGCACGCCTGGCGATTGGTAAGGGCTTTCTGACCGAATACGGGAGGCTGGACAAGGATGTGCAAGGTGCCGTTGACGCGGCAATCGCCAAGTTCGCTAAACATCCCCACCCCGGTTCCCACCTGGAAAAGCCGCAACGCAGCTGGGACGACCGGATCCGCACCCTGGAGGTAGACAACCGCTGGCGCGGTATCGTGCTAGCTCCCATGACCGGTGACACGTACTGCCTAGTAACGATCTTGCCGAAGGACAAGGCGAAAGCCTACGCCACCAGCCACCGGTTCAGCGTCAATCCAGCGCTCGGCGTGCTGGAGGTCCGCGACGAGGAAGCGATCCAGCGGCTGCGGCGGCAGCTTCAGGAGGCGGTCAAGCCCACCGACAAGCGCCTGTTCGCGGACGTCAGCGACGCCGACCTGGCCCGGCTTGGCGTCGACGCGCAAATGCTGCCCATGATCCGGCTGATGACCAGCGAGGCGGACCTGGAAACGCGACAGACGGCGTTGCCGGAGGCGCAGTACGCGGCGCTGCACGCCCTGGCCTGCGGCATGACCTTGGACGAGGCGCGGGAGGAGGTCGCCAGGCTTTACTCCGCCGGCCCCCCGCCAGAACGGGTGGATCCCGACGACCTCGTCTCCGCGATGGAGCGCAGTCCCGGTCAGGTCTCCTTCGTATCCGGGCATGAGGAGCTGCGGCTGATCCTCGCCCACCCGTTCGCGGCCTGGCGCATGTTCTTGCACCCGAGCCAGCGCAAGTTCGCCTACCGGACCAGCTACTCCGGCCCGGCTCAGGTGACGGGCGGCCCGGGGACGGGCAAGACGGTCACCCTCCTGCACCGCGCGGCCTTCCTGGCCGCGCGCTCGGTGCGACGGCCGTCGAGCGAGCCGGGGACGGAAGGCAGTCAGCCGCAGTGGCCCGCCCGGGATGACGGCCAGGTGCTGGTCACGACCTTCAACGGCACCCTCGCCGACGCGCTGGGTACCCAGCTGGACCTCCTGATCAAGGACGACCGCGCGCGCCGCCTGATCGAGGTGCTCAACGTGGACCGGCTGGCCTACCGCATCGTCAAGGAGGCCAGGGGCGCGCCCGTCATCGCCGACGAGCGGGTGCTGCGCAGCCAGTGGGCGAAGGCCGCCGCCACCGCGGGGCTTGACTTCACCCCGGCGTTCCTCAAGAACGAGTGGGAGCAGGTCATCCTGGCCCAGGACCTGCACACCGAGCAGGCGTACCTGACCTGCCTGCGCACCGGCCGTGGACGACCGCTGACCAAGCTGCAACGCAGCCAGATCTGGCAGGCCGCGCAGCAGGTCGGCGCCGAACTCGCCGCCGCCCGCCAGTCCACCCACCTGCAACTGGCCAATGAGGCCACGCACCTGCTCCGCCAGCCGGGAGTGCCGCGTTACCGGCACATCCTGGTCGACGAGGCCCAGGACCTGCACCCGTCGCAGTGGCGGCTGCTCCGCGCGGCCGTGCCGCCTGGACCCGACGACTTGTTCATTGTCGCCGACCCGCACCAGCGTATTTACGACAACCGGGTCTCCCTGGCCAGCATGCGGATCAGCGTACGGGGGCGTAGCCAGCGGCTGTCGCTGAGCTACCGAACCACCCAGGAGGTGCTGTCCTGGGCGGTATCGCTGCTGGGGACGGAGCCGGTGACCGGCCTCGACGGCGAGGTGGACTCGTTGCTCGGCTACCGCTCGCCCATGCACGGCCCGCAGCCGCGGCTGCGGGTGACGGAAACCCGCGCGGAAGAGTTCGGTCAGCTCGCCGAGCAGATCCGCTCCTGGCTCGCACTCGGCATCGAGCTACAGGCCATCGGGGTCACGGCCAGGTCCGCGAGCCTGGTTCGGGAGGCCCGCGAGATGCTGAAGGCCGAGGGCATCGTGACGGTTCCGCTCAGCGGGCGGCACACCGCCCAGGCCGTCCGGGCCGGAACCATGCACGCGATGAAGGGCCTGGAGTTCCAGGCGGTCGCGGTCATCGGCGTCGAGCGGGGGCTGGTTCCCGAGCCGGCCACGATCACCCCGGAAAGCGAAGACCCGGCCGCGCACGTCCAAGACCTGCAGCGGGAGCGCTGCGTCCTGTTCGTCGCGTGCACCCGGGCCCGGGATCACCTGTACGTCTCTGGCACCGGCCAGCCGAGCACCTTCCTGACGGACTGCCAGCCAGATCCGGCGCCGCCCGGCCGCGACAGCGCCGCCCCGGTCAGCCAGGGAGAGTCACTGAGCCCGGTTACCACCGCCCCGCCGAAGGTCGGCATGCGGGAACTGCTCTGGTCGCGCGAGGACTCCTGGCGCCCGCGGCTCAGGAGTGCCTCCCTCATCGCGGAAGCGGACCTTCGCCCTGACCACACCCGCCAGGTCGCGGTCGTCCTCGGCCGGCTCTACGCCAGCCTGCCGCAGCCCGGGACCGAGGGCGACTCGCTGCTGTCGCGCTGGCCGGCCTGCCTGGCCGCGGCGATGGCCAGCGTGGCCGCGGCGGACAACGAGGGCGAAACCTACTGGCACGCGCTGTGGGAGGCCACTGGCTTCGACGGGACGCCAGAAGACGAGGGCATCTGGGGCCGCGCGTTCAACACCGCCATCGGCCGCCTCGGGATGGCGCTGTTCCCAGAACTCCCGCTGCCCACCGCCGGGCCGATCTTGCTGCACGCGGGCGTGCCCGCCTACTGCCTGGGTGACTTCTTCCGGCTGCTGCTCTCCCGCCGCCGGCTTGATCCCGGGATGGACGCGGAGGGTTTTCTCGCCTGGGCGACGGCGGCCGGCCGCGAGACGCGGCTGGCTCAGCTGGGCGAACCCGCCCGGCGCTTCCTGCTCAACGGGGGCGAGTACGCCCACGACCTGGTGGACAGGACGCTCAACCTGCTCGACCGGCTCGCCGAGCGAGAGCCCGACCTCGCCGGCATCGGGCTGCCCGGTTACGTGGTCGAAGCGGCGAAAACCGAACTCGCCGACGGGCACCTTGACCTCTCCGGGCCGGCCGGCGCCGGACGGGCGCCCAGGGTGCCCTGCTCATCGGGCGGCAGGTGAAGCCGCGGATCGCGCTCGACCCTTACGGGCTGGGCGTGCACGTGCTGTTGCCGGCCGTCGAGGAGATGCCGGCCGGCGTCGCGTCCTGGCGGATCACCGCTGACGGCGACGCCCATCCCATGCATGGCCGGACCCTGCGGGCCGCCGCGCCCGGGGCAACGCCGCAGGCCGCCTTCCCGCTGCAGCCGGTCCGGACGGTGCTCGTCGCACTCGCCGGCTACGAGGGTCCGGCCGCCGAACTGCGCGTCGTCGACGACGCCGACCCCGTGCTCTTTTTCGATGAGGACGGCCGCCGGCTGGCGGACACCGCGTCCCTGCCCCGCGGGCGGGTCTGGATCATCCACCCGGCCGACCGGGAACTTGAGTTCACCGGACAGACCGGGCAGGTCGTGGAGCAGACGGTCCCCGTCGGCTGGGACGGCTGGCTGCTGCGCCTCGTCTCGCTGGATCACGTGCAGGCCGTCAGCCTGCGAGGCGGCGGCTCGCATCCGGTCGAGGCGCGGGTCAGGCCGCGGCTCATGCTTGACGATCCGCTCCCCGGTGTCGCGACGCCGAGTGGCTCGCCGGTGTACTCCGTCCCGCCGCCGCTGCGCCTGCCACGAGACCTGGGCGTTAACATCCGCTGGTACGCCGAGGTGAGACAGGTCGGCGGCGGTGCGGCCGGGCGCCGCGTCATCGGCCCGGCAGGCGAGGTCGACATCTGGGAGGGCATTCCGCGCCCGGTGCTCGGCGCGTTTGAGATCACCGTCCGGGGGCCGCTTGGGCGGGGACTGCGCCGCACGATTTTCGTGGCGGAGGGCTTGTCCGTCGCCTACCAGCCGCGGGTCCGCCAGCTGACCGGGGCCGGGCTGGCCGCCGGGGCGGCCCGGGTCACGGCCGAAGCGGGCGCGACGGCGCAGCCGACGGCCCTGCGTTTCGGCCCGCGGGAGCGGACGCACGTCATCGAGTACCAGACTGACGCGGCGCGGGAATCGCTGGTCGTCACGCCGCCGCACGTCGCGGTGCTGTGCCCGGGCGCTGGCGTTTCGACCTGGACGACGGCCCAGATCCACGTGGTCGCCGAGGACTTCGCCAACGCCGGCCGGCTGCTCATCCGGGTCCCTTCGGCAGGCCAGCCCGGCCCGGCGGCCGCGAATCGCAGCGAGCGACGGCCCGGGCTCGCGGTCCTCGTCCGCGGGCAGCAGGTTCAGGTCATCGAGGCGAGCGGGCACCAGTCACCCGGGCTGGCCGGGTTCGAGCTGGCCCACGCCGCCGACACGATCGCCGCCTACGGCCGCGCCGAGCTGGCGGTGGACGTGGGCGGCGGACTCATGCCGGTCGGCCACGTCCGTCCGCGGCGCGTGGCACTGGGCGTGGACAGCATCTTTAACGGTCCGTGCTGCTCCCGCCCGTAGCTCGCTGCCGGAGTTCGCGGCGCAGCAGCTTGCCCGTGGGTGTCTTCGGCAGGTCGGGGAGGACCTCGACGTGCCGGGGGTACTTGTACGCGGCCAGCTCCGCGCGGCAGAACTCGATGAGTTCCGCCGCGGTCGCGGCGGCACCGGGGCGGAGGCTGACGTAGGCCCATACCGTCTCGCCCCGGTATGGGTCGGGGACGCCGATCACGGCGGCCTCCCGCACCGCCGGGTGACGGACGAGGGTGTCTTCCACCTCCCGGGGCCAGACCTTGTACCCGGAGGCGACGATCATGTCTTTTTTCCGGTCGACCAGGTAGAACCAGCCGTCGCGGTCCATGAAGCCGACGTCGCCGGTGCGCAGTTCACCGCCCGGCAGCGTCCGCTCCGTCGCGTCCGGCCGGTTCCAGTAGCCCGGCACCACCATCGGGCCGCTGGTGGCGATCTCGCCGACCTCGCCTGGCGGCAGTTCCTTCCCCTCGTCGTCAAGGATCCGGACAACGGTGTTGAACACGGGAACCCCGACCGACAACGCGCCGCTCGCCGGGTCAACCGGGGCGCGGCGCCCCAACGGCACCGCGTGTGACGGCGAGGTGGTCTCGGTGAGCCCGTAGACGTTATGGATGTACGGGCCGACCTCGCGCTCGAACCGCTCGACCATGCTCGGCGCGATCGGCGCACCGCCGCTGTAGGCCTTGGTCAGTGACGACAGGTCGGCCTCGGCGGCCGCGGGATCGTTCGCCAGCGCGGTGAACGCCGTGATCGCCATCACCGTAAAGGTGCAGCGGTAGCGCTCGGCCAGCCGGATGATCGGGCCGGGCTCGAACCGGTAGCCGAGAACGATGGGCATCGGCACCAGCATTCCCACGGCGACGTGAGCGATGAGGCCGGTGATGTGGAACAGCGGCGCGCCGCCGAGCACCACGTCTTGCGGCGTCAGGCTCATCCAGTCGCGGAACGTGCAGGCGTTGAACACCACGTTGCCGTGGGTGTTCATCGCGCCCTTCGGATCGCCGGTCGTGCCCGAGGTGTAGGTCAGCAGCGCCACGGCCGCGGGGCCGAGCGCGACCGGGGCGGGCCGTTCCCCGGCGTGCGCCCGCACCAGCTCGCCGAGACCGGCCGCGCCCGGGGTCGCCGCCCGGGCGACGCCGTCGAGCGCGGACGGCGGCGGGTGATCGAGGTAGTCGAGCGGGCTCGTCGTGATCGCCGCCACGACCTCGGTGCCCTCGACCGCCCGGACGCCGACGGCGTTCCAGAGGTCTTGCAGGCTGATGACGGCCTTGGCGCCGGAGTCGGCGAGGATGTAGCGGAGCTCGCGTTCCTTGAGCATCGGGTTGACCGGGACGACGATCGCGCCGAGCTTCCAGGCGGCGAGCATCGCGATGACGAACTGCGGGACGTTCTGCAGGAAAAGGGCGACGCGGTCGCCCCGGCCGAGTCCGCGGGCCGCGAGCGCGACGGCCAGGGCGTCGCTGTCCCCGTCCACCCTCGCCCCGGTCACCGCCGTATCGAAGTAGTAGAGGAACGGCTTGGGCGCTGCCTCGCCGTTCCCCGCCCCGCCTCGCCACATGGCCAGCGCGTCGGGGTACTCGGGCGTGATGTCCGATGGCTTGCCCGGCTGGTAGAGACCTAGCCACGGCCTTCCCTGGTAACCACTCACGCCTTCACTCCAACACCGGACCCCCGTCCGCGGTCAAGCGAGCCCGCCGATTCGACGTTCACAAATTCCAACCGCTGGCCTAAACGTGGGTTCTGGCCGCATGGCCCACGAGGCCAGAATCCGGCCCGGCCCCGGGTGCTACAAGGCCAAAACGAAGGCGCCCGGAGGCACGCAAGGCCACTAGACGCGCGCATGGGCGCCACAAGGCCCGAATGTTAATCCGAATATTCTGCCCCTGCGGCACTCATGACCGGACAGGCCCGGGGCGCCCGACCTGGCCCCGGAGATCCCACGGCCCCCGTCGCCACCCGGCACAATGGGGTTGTGGCTAACGTTCCGGCCGCGCGGCACCTGCTGCGGCCAAGGATCTCGCGGACGCACGGTACTTCGAGCCGCTTACCGTGGCCGACCTGGCCGCGGCGGCCCGGCTGTCGCCCGCCCACTTCAGCAGGCAGTTCAAGTCGACCTTCGGCGAGTCGCCGCACCAGTACCTGCTGACCAGGCGACTTGAGCGGGCCGCCGCGCCGTTCCGTGACCCGTCCGGCAACAACGTCCGCCTCACCCGGGTGCTTGAGTTCGACCCCGGACGGGGCTAAGGCCAGCCAAACCCGTCATCCGGAACGGATGCGGCTTTCTCTGGTACGCGCGCCCCGTCTCCCGAGGCGGGGCGCACGTTGCCCCAGCCGCGGGCGCTAACCGAGAGACTCGAGGTAGGCGGGACGGCCGTCCGTGCGGGCCTGCCACGCCCCTTCGAGCCGCAAGGCGCCCGGCGCGGCCATCCGGGCGGTCGCCTCATCGAGCGGCAGGAGGGCGAAGTCGTCTAGTTCCGCGTGCTGGAGGCGTACCGCGCCTGGGTCGGTCAACGTGCCGCCGTCGAAGACAAACGCGAAGCTGGCCCGGCGCGGGCCGTCGGGCGGCGTCCAGTGCACGGCCAGCAGCGCGGTCGCGGTGACGGCGACGCCGACCTCCTCCGCGGCCTCGCGTTCGGCGCACTGGCGCGGCGACTCGGCCGCCTCGGCGACCCCGCCCGGCAGCTGCCACTCGTCTCGGTACCAGGGCTTGACCAGCAGCACCGCTCCGGCCGCATCCGTCAGCAGCACCGCGCCCGAGGCGGAAAAGCTGGGCAGGCTGGCGTACCACTCGGCATCGTCCATGAGCGGCTTCCTGCCACCCTGCGGCTGCGTCATCACGCACCTCATCCCGGAAGCTGTGCTGTGAATTCTCTCCCAACTCATCGGCTGAACACGAGGCGGCCCCCTGGCGGCGTGGGCGGCCGCCGGCGTGGTCGGGCAGGCGTGGTCGGCAGGCGTGGTCGGGCAGGCGTGGTCGGGCCGGCGTGGCGAGGCAGGCGTGGTCGGGCAGGCGTAGTCGGGCGTGGCGGGTCGGCAGGCGTGGTCGGGCCGGCGTGGGCCCGGGCCTGGCGTGGTCGGGCCGGCGTGGTCGGGGCGTGGCGTGGTCGGTCGCGTCGAGCCAGTCAAGCCATGCCGCTCGGCGCCGGGCGGCGACGGGGGCTCGTCGTCGTAAGGACGGGTGCCGGACGCTGAGTGTACGGAGTGCGCCGTCACCGGCGGATATAAGAAACGAGGCCCATAGAGGCCCATAACATTTAGTTTACCTTCAGCAACTATCTAGGTCATCGGCAGCCGACTAAGCGACCGGCTCGGCCCAGGGGCGCCGGACGGCGTCGACCAGCAGGTCGAACATGCGCGCGCGCTGCTCCTGGCCGCCGGCCAGGGACGTCGCGGTGAACGCGCCGACGACCATCGCGACGACGTCCTCGGGGCGCACGTCGTCGCGCAGCGTCCCGTCCGCGACGCCGGCGTTGATGATCGTCCGCACGGCGACCGTGAGCTCCTCGCGCGCCTGGGAGACGGTCACGGTGCCGGCCGCGAACACCGCCCGAAGGGCATCCGCCATCTCTCGCTTAGCGGCCACGTAGTTGGCGAACAGGTCCATCCAGGCACGCAGCGCGCGCTCGGGCGGCTGCGCCGCCAGGAGGTCGCCCGCGGCGGCGCACAGGTCCGCGAGCTCCTTCCGGTACAGCGCCTCGACCAGCGCCTCGCGGGTCGGAAAGTGCCGGTAGAGCGTGCCGATCCCGACCTCGGCCGCGCGCGCGATCTGCTCGAGCGTCACCGGTGCCTGCGCGGAGGCGAACGCCGCCTTGGCGGCGTCGAGCAACCGGGCGCGGTTGCGCTCCGCGTCGGCCCGCGGACGCTTGGCCTGAACCTGATCCGACATGAAGCGGAGGGTCCTCCGTTTTTCTGCTACGCTGAACAGAGAACCGGAGGAACCTCCGGTTCTGCTCCCTATGCTATGACGCTACTACTAGCGGAGGATCACGCGATGACAGAGTTCGCTCCGAGAGGCCCCCGTCGTCAGGAAAGCTCCCTCGACCGGGAAAGTACAGTCAGGCTGGCCGGAATGCCGGTCGCCCGCATCGGCTTCGGCGTCATGCAGATGGAGCGGTCGGGCCTCGACAAGGACGCGGCGCTGGCCATCTTGCGCCAGGCGGCTGACGGCGGCGTCAACCACCTCGACACGGCGCAGTTCTACGGCGCCTGCAACGAGCTGATCCGCGATGCCCTGGCGCCCTACGATGCGGGCCTGGTGCTGGTGAGCAAGGTCGGCGCCGCCCTCGACCCGGACGCCAAGCCGCTGCCGCTCGTCCCGGCCCAGCGCCCCGCGGAGCTGCGCGCCCAGGTAGAGGCCAACCTCGCGTCGCTCGGCACCGACCGGCTGAGCGTGGTCAACCTGCGGCGCCTGGACGCGCCGCCGGGCATCATCGCCGCGGGCGAGCAGCGGGTCGACCTCGACGACCAGCTCGCGGAGCTCAGCGCGCTGCGCGAGGAGGGCAAGATCGGCGGCATCGGGCTGAGCAACGTCTCCGCGGGCCAGCTCCGCCAGGCGCTGCCCGCCGGGATCGCGTGCGTGCAGAACTCCTACAGCGTGCTCGACCGGACCGCCGAGCCCGTGCTCGACGTCTGCCGCGAGCACGGGATCGCCTGGGTCCCGTTCTTCCCGCTCGGCTCGTCGGGCTTCGGCAACATGCCGCGGGCGACGGACGACCCCACCGTGCGCGCGGTCG
Source organism: uncultured Actinomycetota bacterium (assembly GCA_963767685.1). Classification (GTDB taxonomy): domain Bacteria; phylum Actinomycetota; class Actinomycetes; order Streptosporangiales; family Streptosporangiaceae; genus Trebonia. Next base: position 476,111 of record CAVYEZ010000018.1, on the reverse strand, counting down.
CGGCGGAACTCGCCGTCACCCCCGCGCAGGTGGGCCTGGCCTGGCAGCTCGCGCACTACGACCGGACGCTGCTGATCCCGGGCACGGCCAGTCCCGCCCACCTGGCCGAGAACATCGCCGCCGGCGAGATCAAGCTCCCCGGGGAATCACTCGCCGCCCTGGATGCCCTGGGAGGCGGTCAGGCATGAGCGCGAACAGCCCGCTGGCAACGGTCGAGCGGTTCCTCACGGCTGTGGTCAGCCCGACCCCGGGAGACATCGCCGACTGCTACGCCGAGCAGGTCGTCATCGAGATGCCCTTCGCCTCGGGGCTCGCGCCCGGGCGCGTGGCGACAACGCGCGCGGAGCTGCGCGAGCGCTTCGCGGCCGGCACCGCGGCGCGCCGCTACACCGGGCTGCGGGACGTGCGCGTCCACGAGACGGCCGACCCCGACGTCGTGATCCTCGAGTACGGCATCGACGGCACCCGGGTCGGCGACGGCGAGCCGTTCACGATGGCCTTCGTGATGGTGCTGACCTTCCGCGACGGGCTCATCGCGCACTCCCGCGACTACACCGACCCGATCGCGGGCGCCCGTGCCCTCGGCCGGCTGCCCGAGCTGGCCGCCACGCTCACGCAGGGCGCTTAGCCGCCGCCAGCCTCGCACATTCAGGTACCGGACGCGGCGCGCCGGCTAGAGGCCGAGGAGCCGGCAATCAAGCGCTCCTTGACGCCGGCCGGGAGGCCTGCGAGCACCCGGCCAGCCGGGCCTCGGCGCCGACGGTGTAGTGGCGCCTTGGCCTGGCGGCCCGCACGGCGGCCGCGACCACCTTGGCCACCGGGTCCACCGGGGCGGTCCGCTGCCCGGCCGAGGCCTTCGCCACCGCGGCGAGCTGGCGCTCGTAGAGCGCGACCCGGCCGGGATCGGCGGACTTGAGCGAAATCGTGGCGGCGGCGGCCGCCTTGGCGAAGATCTGCGTGTCGGTGGCGCCCGGCTCGACGACGATGGCGGGGATGTTCCAGTCCGCCCGCGATCATGAAGGCACCGGGAGTGGGGCTGGTGGTGGCGCCGTTACGAGACAGAGCCGTCGCTTACGCGCCGTCTGGGAGCGGCCGCCGACCGCGGGCGTTGCGCCCGCCGGCGCGCGGTCGGCCGGAACGAGGCGGCCTCGACCGCGGTCCGCCTGCGCGCGGCGCGCCCGGGGGCTGGCCGGGGCGGGGCGGGCCAGAGTGACCGAAGATGCCCGGGCGCGGGAGGCGGGTGACCCGGGCGCGGAGCGCGTCGCGCAGGCGGTCTAGGGTGGCGCGGGACGCCCACAGGCTCGCCGGGTTGACCGCGACCCACAGGCGGCGGCGGCGCGGCAGGCCCGAGGTCGCGGCGCGCCTGGCCGCCGCCACGAGCCGCCAGACTTCGGTCACCGCCGCGGCGTCCGGCTCCCCGGGCCCGAAGATCACCGCGTCGGCCGCCACCGCGACGGCCCGCGCCTCCCGCAGGCCGTGCTCCTCGGCGTGGGCGGCGAACTCCCGGCGGGTCGGCGCGGCGATCTTCAGGCCCGGGCCGCCGGCCCCGGCCGCCGCGATCCCGAGATCGCGGCCGAGGTCGACCAGTTCCCGCCAGGCGCCCGCGACCCGCGCCGACGGCGGCCCGGTGGAACGCCGCCGGCGGCGGCGCGCCGCCTTGAGCGCGATCAGCAGCAGGCCGGCCGCCACGACGGCGACCAGCGGCGTGCCCGCGTACTTCAGCAGCAACAGCACGATCGGCGGGATGGCGAAGCCGGACGTGGACGGCGGCGGCGCCGTCCGCGAGACGGCGCCGCTCTCGTTGGCCGCCGCGACCGGCGCGGCGCCGCCGCGCCGGGGCGGCACGACCTTGACCGGCTGGGGTGGCGGCGTGACCTTCTGCTCTTGCAGCTCGGGGCTCTTGGTCCCGGTGAACTGGCTGGCCGGCAGCGTCACCCAGCCGTACTCGGCGGTGTCGAGCTCGACGTCGCCGCGCACGTCCTTGCCGTATACGGTGCCGTTGGCCTCCACGGTGCCGTCGAGGCTGACCCGGGCGGGAACGCCGACCGCGTTCGCGAGCAGGGCCATCGTGGCGGCGTACTGCTCGTCGTCGCCGATGATCTCCTTGCCCTCCAGGAACGAGGTGAGCCGGCCGGAGCCGTGGCCGGCGGTGATCTCGCTCTGCGCGCCGCCGCCGTTGCTGTAGCGGCCGTTGTCCCGCAGGTAGGTGGCGAGCGCGAGGACCCTGCCCATGGCGGTGGTCGCGGTGTCCGCGTGCGCCTGCGCGAACGCCTGGACGGCGGCGGGGATGGTGATGTCCGAGTCCGGCGCGCCCTCCGGGCTCGCGGCCGCGAGTGCGGTGGTGCCCGGGCTCGTCACGGCCGCGGCGCTGACCGTGTAGCGCAGGCCGGCCGGGACCCCGTCGGGGATGAGGCCGGTGGTGGTCGCGACGTTGTAGCGGAGCGCGGCGGCGGTCGATGAGCCGTCGGTCCCGCTGAACGTCAACCCGGTCGTGTCGGCCAGGTCGGGCAGCCACGGCTGGTCGTAGGCGGGCTCGATCGTGATCGTCGCCGTCCGGGACGGGCCGGGCACCGCCCCCGGGAGCAGCGCGCCGACCCGCTGGTAGCCGCCGAAGGACGAGCCCGCAGCGGCGTTGGCGACGCCCCAGGAGAGCCCGTCGTAGGCGTCCATCGCCGCGATCCGCACCCGGCTGCCCGCGGGCAGCCCGCTCGTGGCGAGCAGTTCCTGGCCGTAGACGCTCAGGCCGGCGGGCACGTCCTTGGTGTAGTCGCGGAAGCCGGCGAGCGGGCTCGGGTAGGCGCTGACGTCGAACGGCGGCTCGACGTAGAGCACGACGCGCTGGTGGGAACTGGCGCCAGGCAGGTGCGGGCCGATGACCGTGGCGCCCGCGCCGGCCACGGCGAGCACGGCCACCGCCGCGCCGATCCGCTGCCAGGGACGCTGCCGGCCCAGCGTGGTCGCCCGCGCGGCGCCGCGCTGCTGGCGCACGGCGGCCCAGGCGAGCACGCCGACGGCGAAGCCGGCCCCCTGGAGCGCGGCGGCGGTCGGCTGGGCCGCGCCGAACAGGATGGACAGCGCGACCACGGCGGCGGGCGCGGCGGCGGGCAGCACCGCGAGCCTGGTGCGGCGCGCGAGCGCGTGCCCGGCCACCCCGCTGAACAGGCCGAGCAGGTAGGGCAGCACGAGCAAGCCGGCGGTACGGCCGACCGGGCGGGCGGTGGTCAGCAGCTGGGTCCACCCGGTGACCGCGACGTTCGCGACCATGCGGAGCACCGGCAGGCTCACCGAGCCGGTCTGGCTGACGATGCCGCCGAAGAGCAGGAACGCCAGCGCGCTGACGGCCACGACGACGACGAGCGGCAGCCGGGCCCGCTGGCCGACGTGGCTGAGCAGCAGCCCGAGCACCACCCCGGCCGCGCCGGCGGCCAGGTAGCCGTGGCCGCCGTACGCGGGGCGGAAGCCGGCGATCCCGATCATGGTGAGCACGATGAGCGCAACCGCGTCCACGACCTCGTCCCGGTCCAGGAGGACCGGCCCGGGGGACCGCTGAGTCCGCCCCGCGGTGTCTGCGGCAGGTGCAGTTACCGTTGCCATGTCGCACTCCCGCTTGAGCGGTCATCGCGGACGGGAGTAATACGGTGACCAATGCCGCGCGGTAGCGCAGCCGGGGGGTAGGGGCTGGGGGGTCCGGGGGGGTTCCCCCCGGGAAGCGGAGTGTCCCCCCGGGAGATAACTGCCACTAGACGCTCCCCGCGTTCAGCAGGCCGGGCAGGTCGGTGAGGGCGCGCAGCGCGAGCACGGTGAGGTCGCCGGACCGGTTGAGGCCGGGCGGGGCGTCCGGCTCGCAGCGCAGCGCGATGACCCGCACGTCCGGGCCGAAGTGCACGGCCGCGCCCTGCAGCGTGCGAAACGGCACCACGCTGCCGGTAAGCAGCATGAGCACGGTCGTGTCGCGGGCCAGCCGGTAGGCCCGGCCGGCCAGCGTCGGCAGGTCCTGGCCGGTGGCCGCGAGCGTGCCGCGGGCGAGGGTGTCGAGTATCCGGTGCTGCGAGGCGGCGGTCACCGCGTGGCTGGCCGCGACCAGGCAGACGTCCTGCTGGTCCTTGACGGCGCGCACGCAGACCGAGCCGGCCACGCTCATCGCCAGCTCGAACTCGTCGTCGGTGCGGTAGCTCGCCCGTGCGCCGTCCACCACGACGGCGAGCTGCGAGCGCCTGGTGTCCTGGAACTGGCGGACGAGCAGCCGGCCGGCCTTGGCGGTCGACCGCCAGTGCACGTGCCGCCAGTCGTCGCCGGTGACGTAGTCGCGCAGCGTGTGGAAGGCCAGGTCGCTCGTTGACAGGTCGCGGGTGGCCTGGCCCTCCAGGTCGCGCTGCAGGCCCGGGCTGAGCGAGTCGAGGCCGATGACCTTCGGGTGCACGAACAGCTCGACGGTGACCGGCTCGACGGCGTCCCGGCGGAGCAGGCCGAGCGGGTCGGTGCGGACCGCGCTCGGCGGCCCGATGGGGATGACGGCGCGGCGGTCGGTCGGGACCACGAACAGCTCGTCGTGCGCCGCGCCGCCGGCCAGCGACGGGAGCCGGAAGGTGGCCCGGCCGCGGCCGACCGGCACCTCGACCGCCAGGGCGCGCAGCCGCGCCCGGGACCGGTTGGTCGCGATGAGCCGTCCCGCCGCGGGCGACCCCACGCTGACCCGCGCCGGGTCGAGCTCGATGGCGATGCCAAGACCTGGCCTGCCGACGACGAAGCCGATCGCGATGACCAGCGCGAGCACGCAGCAGGCGGCGACCAGGAACAGCTCTTCCCAGCCGAGCCGGACGCCGAGGAGCCAGGCGGCGACCGCGACGAACAGCGCCGCGCGGCCGGCGGGCGTGATGACCTGCCAGACGGGCCCGACCCGGGTGCGCAGCCGGCCGGCCATCGGGGCGATCACCGCGGTGACCCCGCCGGCGGCACGCCTGGCGCGGCCACCACGCGGTCGCGCCGCTGATTGGTCGAAGGATGGCTGGTCGAAGGATGGTTCGGCGGCGGGCGGCGGCTGATCGAATAGCGGCTGGCCAGTGGGCGGCTGGCCAAGAGGCGGTAGGGCAGGGGGCGCGGCACCGCCGGCTCGCTTGGGTCGCTTCATCTACGCACCGCGGCTGGTCGGCGGGCGGACCTGGGAAAGCAGCTGGCCGACGACGTCATCGACGGTGACACCGGAGAACTCGGCCTCGGCGTCGAGCAGCAGGCGGTGGCTGAGCACGGGGACGGCGAGCTGCTTGACGTCGTCGGGGACGACGTAGCCGCGCCCGTCGGCGAGCGCCCACGTCTTGGCCGCGCGGACGTAGGCCAGGCAGCCGCGCACGGACAGGCCGAGCCGGACGTGCCTGAGCTGGCGTGACTCGGTTGCCAGCTGGCTGACGTAGCTGAGGATGGCCGGGTCGACGTGCACCGTGTCGGCGAGCGCGGACATCTGGGTGATCGCCTGCGCGGTGATGACGTTCTGCACGCTGGCCGACCGGTCCCTGGTGGCCGCCGCGGCGAGCAGCGCGACGGTCGCGTTGTGGTCGGGGTAGCCGAGGCTGGTCTTCATCAGGAACCGGTCGAGCTGCGCCTCCGGCAGCCGGTAGGTGCCCGCCTGCTCGATGGGGTTCTGCGTCGCGATCACCATGAACGGGCGGCCCACCGGGTGGGGCGTGCCGTCGACCGTGACCCGGCCCTCCTCCATGACCTCGAGGAGCGCCGACTGGGTCTTCGGCGAGGCCCGGTTGATCTCGTCGGCCAGCACGATCGTGGCGAAGATCGGCCCGCTGTGGAAGGTGAACTGGTTGCTGCGCTGGTCGAAGATCGTCACCCCGGTCACGTCGCTCGGCAGCAGGTCGGGGGTGAACTGCACCCGGCTGTGCGTGCCCTGGACGGAGTTGGCGATCGCCTTCGCTAGCGAGGTCTTCCCGGTGCCGGGGTAGTCCTCGAGCAGCAGGTGACCCTCGGAGACCAGGCAGGTCAGCGCGAGCCGCACGATGTGCTGCTTGCCGAGCACGGCCTGCTCGACGTTCGTTACCAGCGCGCCGAAGGCCCTCGCGAACCAGTTGGCCTGCTCGGACGTCACCTTCGGGGCGCCGCCCACGGTTGCTGTGGTCATGATTCTTCCGATTCCTTCGTGCGATTCGTGCTATCTCGCGCCATGCCGCGTCACGTCTTATAGCTGCCGGAGGCGGACTTGCCGCCGCCGGTGATCGTGATCGTCACCGTCTCGCCGTCGGGCGCGTGCTGGCACTGCGTGTACCAGGACGCGCCGCCGCTGCTGCTCGCCGTCACGACGCTGCCGCCCCAGTCCTTGTCGGTCGTCGAGAACACCCCGCTGTTGTCGGCGCAGGCGGCGGTCAGGGTGGCGCCCGCGGGGAAGTTGGTGACCGTGACGTAGAAGTTGTAGCAGTCGCCGAGCTGGACGCAGCTGCCGTCGCCGGCCGGCTCGACGTTGCCCTTGGCGACGGAGACGGTCGGGTTAGGCGCCGCCGCCGTGGTCGCGGAGGCGCTGACGGTGCCCGAAGCCGGTGCCCGCTGCCCCTTGGTGTCGGTCAGGTACGCGGTGATCGTTCCCTTGGTGCCGTAGCCGGCGTTGACCGTGGACGAGCCGCTGTAACCGCCGGTGGCCGGGACGCTGTAGTTGGTGCACCCGGAGTTGATGCAGACGTTCAGCGTCTCCGCCAGGCCGTCGCTCGCCGCCTTCCACGTGTAGGCGATCGACGTGCCGCTCGCGGCCGCCGTGACGGTCGGCGCGGCGATCGGCTGGTAGGGGGTGACCTGGGCCGACGGTCCGGCCCAGGTGCTGCACAGGCTCGCGTCGTTGCAGGCCGCGAGGTAAATGGTGACGGCCTTGCCGTTGGCGATCTGGCTGCTCAGCGCGCTCGTCAGGGTGAAGGTGGCGGTGCCGCCCGAGGTGAACGGCCCGTTGATCGTGCCGCTCTCCGCCGCCGCGTTGACGCCGTACTCGACGTCCTTGATCTGCTTGGCGTTGGCCGCGGGCACGGTGAAGCTGACCGAGATCGTGTTGCTCTGCCCGGTCGCGGTGGCGGTCACGTTGGTCGGCGCGTTCGGCGGCGCGGCGGCCTGCACCGCCGGCGAGGACTGGGGCGACTGCGCGGACGCGCCGGCCAGGTTGGTGGCCGTGACCGTGTACTCGTACCAGGAGCTGTCGTTAGTCACCGTGAAGGTCGCGGTCGTCGTGCTGCCGTCCACGGTGCTGGTGCTCACCTGGGACCAGGGGCCGCCGCTGGACGACGACGAGTACTCGTTGACGGTGTACGACGTGACCGGGCTGCCGTTGGCCGCGGTGCCCTGCACCGCCGGCCAGGTCACCTGGATCGCCCTGGTGGTCGTCGGGTCAGGCACGGGCGCGCCGGTCGCGGCCGGCGCGGCCATCGTTAGCGGTTTCCCGAACGGTGTCACGGTGACTCCCACGGACCACGGCCCGTTGCCCTCGGCGTTGACCGCCATCACGTTGAACGTGTACGTGGTGCCGTTGACCAGGCCGGTGAACGCGTGCGAGGTGGCCACGCCGACGGACTGGATCTGCTGCTGCCCGGCCGGCGGCGGGCTGATCTCGACGTTGTAGCCGGTGACGGGGGTGCCGTCCACCTGTGCGGGCTGCCAGGTCAGGGTGGCCTGGCCGTCGCCCCCGGTCGTCGCCAGCCCGGTCACCTGGTCGGGTACGGCGTTGGGCTGCCCCGTCGTGCTCGGGCTCGGCTTGCTCGGCCCGACAGTGTTGGTCGCCGTGACGTACACGGCGTAGCTGGTGCCGTTGGCCAGCCCGGTGACCGCACAAGGCGAGCTGGCGCACTGGTGCGGCGCGCCGTTCGTGTAGACGGTGTAGTACTCGACGGGCGCGCCGTTGGGCGCGGCGGTGCCGAACGTGACGTCGAGGGTGTGGCTCGACACCTTCACGGACGGCGCGCCGGGCGCGCCGGGCAGGCCGATGACGGTGGCCGTGATCGCGACGCCGATCGACCGGTCCGGGCGGCCGGGCACGTCGGTCACGGTCGCGACCATGGCCACCGTGCCGGTCATGTCCTGGCCCGGCGTGATCGTCACCGTCCCGCCGCCGCTCGTCACCGTCGCGCCCGCCGGGTGGCTGACGCTGAGCACCTGGATGTCCGGCTGGGCGAGCGGGCTGGTGACGTACTGGCCGAGGTTGACGGTCACGCTGTGGCCCGCCTCGACCGTGACGCTGACCGCCCGCCCGGTTGGCGGCGGCGCCTTGATGACCACGACGTTGACGGTGCCGCCGCTCGGGTTGCCAGCGCCCGCGCCCGCCGGGATGATTTGCACGGCGCCCGTGCTCCCGGGGGCGGCGCCGCTCCCGGCGGTCAGCTCGAGGCTGGTGCCGCCGGGCACGCTGGCGCTGACCCCGCCCGCCGGCTTGGTCCAGGACGTGCTGTACCTGAGCGTCGGCGCGGGCACGGTGGTGTCCACCCAGACGTGGCAGAGCTGGCCGATGTCGTAGCTAACCGGGGCGCCGCCCTCGACGACCTGGATCGGGTCCGGCGGGCAGCGCAGGATGGGCACGTCCGGGCCGACCTGGGCGGGGATCGTCAGCGTGGCCACGGCGCCGTGCGGGTCCTGCATCGTCGCGCCGTCGTAAACCTGGACGGTGACCGCGCCTGGACCCGTATAGGAGCCGAGCGCGTGCACCTGGAACGCGCTCGCCTGGTTGGCGTTCACCGTGAGGTCGCCGCCCGGCGAGGCGTTGAGCTGGTTGACCGTCGTGATCTTGAGCTGGCGGCCGGAGGTGTCGTCGAGCACCGAGCTGAGCGGGACCGTGCTCGAGCCGTTCTCCTTGAGCGCGATCCTGGCCCCCGGGCGGAGCCTGATCGCGGTCGACTGCGTGCCTGGCACGTACACGACGGCGGTGGCGGTGAGCCCGTCGGGCGCGGTGACCTGGTAGGGCACCTCGCGGGGCTGCGCCTCGAGCTTGACGGTAAGGCTCGGCCCGTGCACGGCGACCCCGGCGGGTGCCCAGCTGACCTTCAGGTCGCTGGCCGACCCGAGCGGGTCGTCGTCGTTCTTCAGCACGTTGACCGTCACGCTGCCCGCGCCCGCGGCTGGCGCGGGCGCCACGTCGTCATTGGCGATCGGCGGCACCTTGGCGCCGGGCACGGCGTGCACGATCACCTGGGCGAGCGACGGGGTGCCGCCGTCGGTGTCGCCGTAGGTGAACTGGACCGGCGGGTCGGACTGGGCGGCCGGGACCTTGAGGTAGACGTAGGAGCCGCCGAGCGTCACCCCGGCGGGGACGCTCGCGTTGGTCTTGCCCAGCGGCTCCACCGTCACGGTGTCGCCGGGGGCGACGAAGTCGTTGCCGAGCACGTTCCAGTGCAGCGACGCGCCCGGCGGGGCGTCGATCACGTCGTCGACCGCGACCGGCGCCTGGGGCGGCCCCGGCGGCAGCACGGCGACCCGCACGGTCGCGGTGCCGGTCAGCCCGTAGGGGTCGGTGACCTGGTAGGTAAACGTGTCGGTGCCGGTGGAATTCGGGTAGGACTGGTAGGAGATCGTGTCCGGGCCGACCGCGACGATCCGGCCGAGCGTGGGCGGCACGGTGACCCCGGTCACGGTGACGGAGTCGCCGTCCGGGTCGACGCCGGACACGGGGACCTGGATGACGGCGACGTCGCCTGCCGTCTCCCTGGTGTCCACTTCCTCGGGAACGGGCGCCTGGTCCGGGTGCGCCTTCGACGGCGGCGGCTCGATCGTGACGTCGAGCTGGCCGGTCGCGGTCGCGCCGCTCGCGTCGGTCGCGACGTAGCTGACCGTCGTCTCTTCCTCTGACTTGATGCCGGCGGGCGCGTCCACCCGCAGGTTGGTGCCGTCGGCGCCGGCGAGCAGCCCGGCAACCGGCGGCTGGGCCACCGGCGGCACGCCGGCGAAGGTGAGCGGCAGCCCGATGGAACTGGCGTCCCCGGCGAGCACCGGGACGGCCGCGCTGGCGCCCGACCTTACGGTGATCGCGGCCGCGGTCGTGGTGATCTGGTCGGCGTTCAGGTCGCCCGCCACGGCGGAGACGGCCACGGTGCCGGTCGCGCTGCCCTTGCCGTCGCTGACCGTGTACTCCACGGTCTCCGTCACGCCCGGCTGCGGGTTGTCCTCGCTGATCCGCAGCCAGCGCTGGTCGATCACGGCGACCTGGAGCCCGGCGGCCGATCCGGTGGTGTCCGCGGGCGCCGCGCCGGTGACGCCGAGGACCCAGCCCTGCGGGTCATAGTCGTCGGCGAGGACGTCCACCACGGCGGCCTGCTGGCCGTGCAGCACCGCGACGTCCGGGGTGGTGACCGGCGGCTTCGGCGTGCCGCTGGCCGCCGCCACGTGTACCCGGATCGTCCCGCTCGCGGTCGGCGCGGCGCCGTAGGCGTCGGTGTAGGTGAGGAAGAAGTCCCCTGGGTGCTGCGCGGTGAACGCGACCGTGCCGGTGGCGATGTCGGTGGACACGCTCGCGCCGCTCACCGCGGGGACCGGCGCGGCCAGCGTGAGCTGCGCGTTCGGGTGCGTCGGGTCGACCCCGGGCAGGTCGTTGGCCAGCGGTTGCAGGGCGATGGGCGCGCCCACCACGGCCTGCGCGGCGTCCGGCTCGGCCACCGGCGCGACGAACCGGCTGGAGGCGGAGCCGAGCACGTTCACCGTGAGCGTCGCCTTGGTGGGCGTGGTGACCCGCCCGTCGCTGACCCCGTAGCCGATCCGCACGGTCTCGCCGCTGGCGGTCGGCGGCGCGGTGAACGACAGCGCGCCGCCGCTGGTGACCGCGGCGGACCCGGCGCTGCTGGTAACGGCGCCGCTGTCGATGTAGAGCGGGTCGCCGTCGAAGTCCCGCCAGTCGCCGATGACCGGGATGACCAGGGTGGCGCCGGAGGCCGCCGACAGGCTCGGCGGCGCGTACCCGGGGCGGAGCGCGGGGGCCGCGTTCTCGCTCGGTCCCCGCGGCTCAAGCGTCACCTCGTTGGAGGCGGTGTGCCCGTGCCCGTCGTCGATCGTGTACTGGAAGTGCGCGTCGGTGGATAGCGAGGTCACCGTGGCGAGGATGGTCTGCGCGTCGGGCGCGACCGCCACGCTGACGCCTGCCCGGTCGGGCTGGCCGACCGCGCTCACGGCGTAGGTGCCCGCCGGGCCCTTGTCGACGTCGAGGACGTGTACCACCGTCGTGGTGTCCGGCCGGACGCCCTGGGTGTAGGGCTTCGCGGTGATCTGCGTCTTCTCCTGGACCTGGAAGGTCTGCGCCTGGTTGCTGCTGTTCCCGGCCGCGACGACCGGCGTCCACTTCGGGCGGACGTTCTCGACGTTGCTGTCGATGAGGAAGACGCCGCCGTCGGTCGTGTCGTTGAGCACCAGCGTGCCGTTGTTGACCCGGAACACCAGCACGGGCGCGCCCGCGGTGTCGTCCAGCGAGAACTGCTGAGCTGAGCTTGCCGAAGACCCGGGGCTCGCGGCGGGCGGCGGCGAGCCGCAGGTGCGGACGTAGCTGCCGGTGGCGCCGTTGGCCCAGGCTGCGTGCACGCAGCCGGCCAGCTGCACCGGGGCGGCCACGCTGCCGGTGTGGCCCGAGCTGAGGGTGGTGAGCTGGCCGGACCCGAGGTTCACGCTGTACAGCGCCTGGGTCGTGGCCGCGACCACGACGCCGCTCGCGGCCGAGGACTGCTGCAGCTCGAAGGACGTCGAGGTGTCGGCGGCGGGCAGCGTCACGGTGTGCCCGCTGTCCGGCAGGTAAATCGTCTTCGTCGTCGTGTCGGCCACGACGGGGACGTTGCCGACGGTGGTGACCTGCATCGGGTCGGACGTCGAGAGCGGCAGCGCGGCGGACTGCGCCTGACTCGACCGGGGATTGCCGCCCTGCGGGTAGCTGCGCAGCTGGCCGCCGCCGGCTACCCAGACCGTGTCGTCGGACCCGACGGCGACCGCCGAGTCGGCCGGCAGGCGGGCGGCGAGCGGCTTGGCGGAGGCGGAGAGCGAGGCCAGGCTGCCGCCGCCGGGGCTGAGCGTCGTGGCCCGCAGCGAGTGATCGGTGGACAGCACCGCGACCGTCTGGTCGCCAAGCGCGATCCCGCCCGGCGCGGGCGAGATCGCCGCCCCCGCGTCGTAGAGCGCGGTGCCGTAGACGTTGACCGCGTAGATGCGGCCGCCGCTGGCGTCGTACGCGGCGACGACCGGGCCGTTCTGCCAGACGTCGACGCTCGTGGATGAGGAGGGCGGCGCCAGCTCACCGTCGAGCTGGCCGATCGGCTTGGTGAACCGGCCGACGGTGCCGATCGAGTTATTCGTGACCCAGATGCCGCCGTCATTAAGGCTGACGTGTTGCACGGGGAATCCGTGCGATGACGCGGCCAGCGCCGCGAACGTCGCGACGGCGACGCCGAGAACGACAGGCGTAACAAGCCGACTCCGGCGAAGCCGCATTCCCCGTATGCCCTTTACATTACGCGCCCACGCCGTGACCATGCGTCAGCGTCTAATCCCCGATTTCACGTGCGCTTTACGAAACTAATTGCGCACGGTTGATCCTAGGGCAATCCGGGAACAACTTGTGATCTTTGTGACATTTTAACAATAAATCGAGGGTCGATTAAATAGCCAGTCATCTATTCATTGTGATTAATCAATAAATTTGGCCAGCAGGCCGGCTGGGACGGATCGGAGGCCTGGCCGCCCGCCCGCCGGACCTGGACCTCGACGCAGAGGCTCTGACCCGGCGGCACCGATACGGTCAGGTCGGGCTTGGCCGTCACGCCGCCCGGCGCGCCCGCCGAGCCGCTCAGCCGCTGCCAGCGGAACGTGTCGCCTGCCGCGTGGTTCGCGTACGTCCAGCCGAACTGGACCTGCTTCGCGCCCGCGCTATGCGCCGTGACCACCGGCTGCCCCGGCGCGGTGGCGCCCGGGCCAAGCGCGTTCTGCTCCCCGCTGGCCGGGGCGGACTGGGCGACGCCGGCCGGACCCTGGCCGGACTGGCCGTGGCCCTGGCTCAGCGAGAAAAACGCCACGACCGCCACGACTGCCACGAGCACGCCGCCGCCAAGCGCCAGCACGCGGCCGCGTGGGCGCCCGCGGCCGGTCCCGGCCGCGCGGCCACCGGGCGGAAGCGCGGCGGGCCTGGCCGTCGTCGTCGCCTCGCGCCCGCCCGGCTGGAACTCGGGAAACCCTGGTCCCGGGCCGGGAGTCACCGTGCTTGGAGTGCCCGGGCCCGGGCTGGCTACGGCTCCTGGGTCGAGCCGGACGGGCCTGCGCGTACGCGTCCGGTCGTCGTCCGTCGGGTCCGCCGGGCCCCACGGGTCCACCCGCATCGGGGCGCGCCTGCGGGTCTGGTCGTCTTCCGCGCCGGCCGGGCGGGTGCCGCGGGTGACGGTCGCCTCGTGCGCGCCGCCGCTCCAGGCGACCGCGGCCCCGTGCTTGCCGGAAGTACCGTGCTTGCCGGAAGTACCGTGCGTCCCCGGAGTCCCGTGCGTCCGCGGGTCGGCGGCGCTGTCCCACGGCGGGATCGTCTGGCCCCAGGGCGGCTCGGCTGACTGGCTGGGGGCTGGCTGGCTGGAGGCTGACTGCCAGCGGGCCGACTGCGGTTGACCGCCCGGCGAGCGCGGGTCCTGGTAGCCGGCGGCAGGACCCCACGGCCCTTCGGTGACACCGCGGGCCGACGGCCGGTCGGTCGGCCCCGGCGCGGGTCCCCGGCCGGCGAACGGGGTGTCGCCGCGCGCCCGCGGCCGGGCGATCGTGTCACCGCCCCGGGTTTCCCCCGACGGCTCGTCGGCGGGCAGGATGGGGTGGGTGAGCGGGAGCCGCAGTTCCTGCTCGATCGACTGCAGCCCGCGGATCATTTCCATCGCCGACTGGGGGCGGGCGGCCGGGTCCTTGGCCATCGCCTGGCGCAGCAGCCGTTCAAGGCTGTCGGGGACGTCGGCCCGCTGCGTGCGCGGCGGCGGCTCCGACTTGATCCGGCCCATCAGCGCGAACGTGCCGTTGTCGCCGCCCGGCTGCTCGAACGGCGACCGGCCGACGAGCAGGTGCCACAGCGTGGCGCCGAGCGAGTAGACGTCGGCGCGCTGGTCCCCCGGCGAAATGCCGAAGAGGATCTCCGGCGGCGACCACGGCACGGACAGGCCCTCGGGCCCGTCGCCGCCCGTCGTGGTCGCGATGCCGAAGTCGGTCAGCGCCGGCTCGCCGTAGGAGTCCGTCAGGATGTTCTGCGGCTTGATGTCGTGGTGCAGGACGTCGCGGCGGTGGCTGGTCTCGACCGCGCTGCCGATCTGGATGCCGATGCGCAGCACGTCGGCCACGGAGAAGTGCGAGCGACGGGCCCGGATCGACAGGTTCGGCTGCGGGTAGTACGGCATCACGATGTACGGGCGGCCGTCCGCCGTCACGTTCGCGTCGAAGACCTGAACGATGTGCCGGTGGGCGAGGTCCGCCGTGACGTTCGCCTCCGCGGTGAACCGCCGGCGGGCCGCCTCGGAAAGCGTGGACTCGCTGAGCACCTTGACCGCCACCTTGCGGTGCGGCAGGTCCTGCTCGTACAGGTAGACCTGGGCGTTGCCGCCCGCACCGATGTGCTTGATGAAGCGGTACCCGGGAAGCTCGGGCGGCTCGACGTCCGGCGCGGAGGCCGGGCTCACTCGGCGACCTCGTAGCGGAAGTCGATGCCCTCGGCGAGCGTGACGACGGTGCCCGGCTGAATCGGCACCGGCTCACCGGGCCGCAGTTGCTGCGGGTCGCGACCGGGCAGCGTGACCAGCGTCCCGTTGGTGGAGTTCAGGTCGGTGACGAGCACGTGCCAGCCGTCCAGGGTGACGCGCAGGTGGGTACGGGAGATGTCGCCGTCCGCGCTCGGCAGCTTGACCACGTGCGGCCGTTCCTCGCCGTCGGTTCCGGCGAAGTCGGTGCGGGGGTTGCGTCCCATGAGCACGCCGCGGTCAAGCGCGATCACGTCGCCAAGCGACAGGCGGAGCACGCCAAGCACCGGCCGCGGCACGGGCACCGGGTCGTGCGGCAACGGCGCGCCGCACCGGCGGCAGGTCGCGCCGCTCGGCGGGTTCACGTGCCCGCTCGGGCAGAGCAGGGCGGGGACCACCGGGCCGATGCGGTCCGGCGGGGAGGTCACCGCGACGTACGCGGGGAGCTCGCCGCGCTTGACCGTGGACCCGGACTCGCCGGGCCCGGAGTCCGCGGTCGGCCCGCCCGACTGGCTCGGCCGCGGCTGAATTGGCTGCGGGTGGGTCGGCTGATACTGAGCCGGCTGATAGGGGGCATCGACGGGTCCCGGGGCCAGGGGCACCGGGCCGGCCGGGGCCTGGCCGAGCGGCACCTGGCTGGTCGGCATCCCGGTGTTAGGGCCCGGCCCCACGGGCGGCTGGCCCAGGGGCGCCTGCCCGAGCGGCGGTTGACCGCCGGGCGCGGGGCCGCCGGGGCCCGCCAGCCACGGCGGCGCGTCAATAAGGCCGGGGGACACCCCGTGCTGGGGCAGGCCGCCGGCCGGGTTCGGCGGGCGGCCGGGCGGCGGCGCGGACGGTAGCGCCGGTCCGGGCAGCGGCGCGCCGGGTGGCGGACCGCCGGACCAGGCCCCGTCGGACCAGGCCCCGTCGGCCACCGGTTGCCAGGGCTGGGCATCGGGCGGCGCCGTCACCGGGTACTGCGCGGACGGTTGGCCGCCCGCGCCCGGGTACCCTCCGGCCACCGGGGCGCCTCCCGGCGCGAAAGGACCGGGGGAAGCCACGTCACCATCCCCGGTCGGCCAGGCCGGGCCGTCGGACACGGTCCTGGCGGGCCCGCCGGCGGCGGACAGCCCGGGCGCGGGGAAGGCACCCGAGCCGGGGACGTCCGGCCGGACCGGCCCGGACGGCTGCGCGGGGCCCGCGGGCAGGGGCGGCGCGGACGTCGGGAAGGCACCCGAGCCGGGGGCGTCGGGCCTGGCCAGGCCGGCGGCGGCCCGGTCGGCGAGGCTGCCGGGATGCGTCATGGTGATCGTGTCGGGGAAGAAGACGATCGTCTTCTTCCGCTTTCCCGGTTCTTGCGGGTTTCCCTGCTCTTGGGGGCCCGGCTGGTCTTGCTCGTACGAGACGGTTTCCCTGGCCGCGGCGTTGGTCAGGTCGACGATCACTGCGCCGGCCAGCAGCACGCCCGAGGCCGCGGGCAGGCGCAGCGCGCTGTCGGGCGGCGCCGGGCCGAGGAAGATCCGGTCGGCACCTTCGATGACCTGCTCACGCCAGGTCAGCAGGCCGGATCCGTTGACGCGGGTCACCGTGCCCGGCCCGTTGCCCGTGCTCGTGCCCCCGGCGGCCGCGTCCCTGACCACCGTGGCGCCGACTGTGCCCCGGCAGAACAGCCGGTGCTGCCCGCCGGTCCCGGCCACCAGCAGGGTGAAGCCGGCCGTGCCGTCGAGTCCGTCCGCGACCAGGCCGGCGAGCAGCGCGTCGGCCTTGGCCCCCTGGCCGAGCCGCTGCCAGGTCCTGGCCACCGCCGGGGAGTCCGGCGTGACCTCGACGAGCGCCCAGCACTGGTCGCCGACCACCGCGGTCAGCGCACCGGGCACGTAGCTGACATCCACCGTCGGCATGCGGCTACCGGCCCTCTCGGGACTGCGTTTCCCTGGCCAGGAGCTCGCGCGGGAGCGTCGTCTCGTCCACGTCCACGTCCACGTCGTCGTCGGAGTCGACGTCGACCACAACGGCGGTCACGTTGTCCCGCCCGCCCGCGTCGTTGGCCGCCGCCACGAGCGCCTCCGCGGCTTCCTGGGGGGTGCCGACCTCGAGCAGCGGCAGGATGACGTCATCGGGCAGCTCGCTGAACAGGCCGTCCGAGCAAATCAGGTACCGGTCCCCGCCGATGGCGGGCAGCAGCCAGTGGTCGGGAAGCAGGCCGACGTCGCTGCCGAGGGCCCGGGTAACGACGTTCCGGCGCGGGTGGGTCCGCGCCTGCTCCCTGGTGATGACGCCGGCCAGGACGAGTTCCTGCACCTCGGAGTGGTCCACGGTCAGCTGCTCGAGGCGGTCAGCGGAGAGGCGGTAGACGCGCGAGTCGCCGATGTTGAAGACCATCAGGTGATCGCCGCCCGCCGTCTCGAGCGCGGCGAGCCCGGTCGCCGTGGTGCCCATGCGGTTGGCCGCGTCCCGTTCGATGATGTGCCGGTTGGCGTGCTCAAGGGCGGTGAGCACCGCCTCGGCGAACAGCGGGCGCAGCGCCACGCAGGCGCTCATCTCCTCGATAGCGATCCGGCTCGCCAGGTCGCCTGAGCCGTGCCCGCCCATCCCGTCGGCGACTACGAAGAGCGGGGGAACCGCGAGGTAGCTGTCCTCATTCACGTGGCGCACGCGGCCCACGGAGGTGGCTGCGCCATGGCTAAAGCTGATCATGTCACCTGCCGAGGGAGCGCTAGCGCGAGCGGTTCGGGGGTCGCCACTCCACGCCCTCCCATCGTGGCCGGTATCCGCTGCAGTATGCCAGAGGATTTACGGATTTGGGGGGTAATGCTGGGTTGTTGACGGGGGTCGCGGGACCGGGGTGACCGGGTCTCTTCGCGCCTGATGAGTCATGGTGCGGGGCCACTCGAAGGCAGCGGTCGTTCGGGATAAGTTTGTTGCTTGTCGATCTCGCCGAAGGGGAGCGCATGCCGGAGCCGGGGGTTGCCCTGCAGAAGCTCGGATTCCTCACGATCGGGCTGTTCGACGGGCCCGACCCGGGGCCGGGGCACCAGGTGACGCTGGAGATGATCGAGCTCGGCGAGCGGCTCGGCTTCGACTCTGCCTGGGTGCGGCACCGCCACCTGCAGTACGGGATCTCCTCCCCCGTCGCCGTGCTCGGCGCCGCCACGCAGCGGACATCCCGGATCGAGCTCGGGACGGCGGTGATCCCGCTCGGCTGGGAGAACCCGCTGCGGCTGGCCGAGGACCTGGCGACCGTCGACATCCTGTCCGGCGGGCGGCTCAACCCGGGGTTCAGCGTCGGGCCGCCGCGCAACTGGGCGGAGGTGCGGGAGGCGCTTTATCCCGACACGTGGCGCGACGAGGACTTCTCTTATGAGCGGGTCTCCCGGTTGCTCCGGAACGTGTCCGGCGAGACGGCGGCGCACCTGCCCAGCGGGCAAGGGTTCGAGCAGTTCTCCTCGCGGGTGGAGCCGCACTCGCCCGGGCTGCGGTCGCGGATGTGGTACGGCGGCGGGTCGCTGGCGTCGGCGAAGTGGGCAGGCGAGAACGTGGTCAACTTCCTCGTCTCGTCCGTGGTGAAGGCCGAGGAGTCGGATGACTTCGCGTCGGTGCAGCTGTCCCACATCCGGGCGTTCCGCGGCGCGCACCCCACGGGACCGGCGGCGCGCGTGTCGCAGGGGCTCGTGGTGATCCCGACCGATTCCGCGTCGCCCGCGCAGCGGGCGAAGTACGCCGCATACGTGGCGGCCCGCACGCCGCGCACCGCGGCGCCGATCGGCCCGGAACGGCTGCTGTTCGCGCGGGACATCATCGGCACGTCGGCGGAGATCGCCGCGGAACTGTACGCGCACCCGGCGTTCCGCGAGGTGACCGAGGTCGCGTTCGCGCTGCCGTTCAGCTTCGAGCTCGAGGACTACGTGCAGATCCTCACCGACATGGCGACGAAGCTCGGCCCGGCCCTCGGCTGGGCGCCCAAGGGCTGAGCGGGAGGAGGTGCGCGTTGCCGCGACTGCTGGTCGTCCACCACACGCCGTCGCCCGCGCTGCAGGCGATGCTTGAGGGCGTGATGGCCGGCGCGCGTGACCCGGAGCTGGCGGAGGTCGAGGTCGTGGTCGTGCCCGCGCTTGCCGCCGGCGTCCCCGACGTGCTCGCGGCCGACGGCTTCGTGCTCGGCACGCCCGCGAACATCGGGTACATGTCAGGCGCGCTCAAGCACTTCTTCGACCAGGTCTACTATCCCTGCCTGCTCGCCAAGGTGGGCGCGCCCTACGGGCTCTACGTGCACGGCGCGACCGACACCACGGGCGCGGTCCGCGCCGTGCGGTCGATCGCGACCGGGCTCGGCTGGCGGGAGGTCAGCAAGCCGGTCGAGCACGCCGGGCCGGTCGGGGGGGACGTCGAGCGGGAGTGCTACGAACTCGGCGCGACGGTCGCGGCGAACCTCCTGGGCTGAGTTCCCGGGGCTTCTGGGGCTCCTGACGCACTGGGTCAGGCGGGCTCCTGACGCACTGGGTCAGGCGGGCTCCAGGCGCACTGGGTCAGGTTGGATTCATGAACTCGGCGGGGTCGTGGCCTAGGTCGTGCAGGACGACCATGGCGGCGTTGCGGCCGGGGGCGCCGGTGATGGAGCCGCCCGGGTGGGTGGTCGCGCCGGTCTGGTACAGCCCGGCGACCGGCATCCGGTGCGCGGCCCAGCCGGGCGCCGGGCGCAGCGCGCCGGACTGCGCGACTCCGCGGTCGCCCCCGTGGAACGCGCCGTGCACCATGTGCGGGTTGAGCCGTTCGTAGTCCCTTGGCGACTTGACCAGCTGGGCCAGGATCACGTCGTCGGTGAAGTTCGGCGCCGCCTTGCGCAGGTGGTCGAGCTGGCGCTGCGCGTGCTCGTGCTTGACCGCGTCCCAGTCGGGTCCGTCGTAGACGTTCTGGCTGAGCAGCTTGACCGTGTGCCGCCCGGCCGGCGCCCGGGTCGGGTCGGCCAGCGTCGGCGTGGCGACGAGCAGCCAGGGGACGTCGTCGATGAACCGGCCCGCTCGCAGGTCGGCGCCGAGCCTGATCACGTCGCCTGGCCAGCCGACGGTGCCGGCCGAGACCGCGGTGTGCGCGGCCCCGCCCGGCGTTTCGAATACGGGCGGCGCGCTCGTGGCGAGGTACACGCCGAAGCCCGGGATGCCGAGGTCATACGTGTCCACGCTGTAGTGAAACTCTTCCGGCCACGTCTCCTTCGGGGCCATGTCGCGCAGCTGGGTGACGTGGATCGTTGACAGCACCGCCTGCGCGGCCCGGTACTCGGCGCCGTCCGCGGTCGCGACCCCGACGCAACGGTCGCCGTCGATGAGCAGCCGGGTGACGGTCTTGCCGGTCAGGACCGTCGCGCCGTGGTCGGCCAGGTAGCGGGTGAGCGCGTCGATCAGCGTGCCGGAACCGCCAGGCAGGATCGACCAGGACCGCTGCTGCCGCCCGAAGACGAGCGAGTAGGCCAGGACCCCGGAGCCGGGCATGTCGACGGCCTGATTGGTCTGGAACGCCATCCACAGCATGAACGCCTGCACGTGGGGGTCGGTGAACTCGTGCCGGATGACCTCCCACGGCGACAGCTGGCAAATGCGCTGCCACACCCGGCCGCGCGGGTGCTCGGCCAGCCGCTGGTCCAGCGACGGGCCGAAGCCCACCGGGGTGAACTGGGCGCCGCTGAACGCCGACTTCACTCCGTCGTAGTCGGCGAGCAGGCGGCGGTAGGCCCGCGCGTCATCCTGGCTGAAGCGGGCGATCTCGTCGATCGTCCGCTCCTTGTCCAGCCACATCGTGAGCTGCTCGCCGTCAGGGAACGCCACGTGGGCCACCGGGTCGGGGTCGATGTAGCGCAGACCGTAGTTCTTGCTGAGGCCGAGCTCGTCGCTGGTCAGCAGGGGGTTGACGCGGATCAGCGTGTGCCCGGTGGCACAGGTGTCGATCTTGTAACCGGGGAGCAGCAGTTCCTCCGTGGTCGACCCGCCGCCGGGCACGTCCCTGGCGTCGAGCACCAGGCACCGGTACCCGGCCTTGGCCAGGTAGCAGGCGGCGATCAGGCTGTTGTGCCCGGCTCCGGCGACGACAACATCCGCGTCCATGACATCCGCACCCATCTGCAAACGTTCGCATCTGTGCCCCCGCTGGCACAAGGGGGGCGGCCCAAGGGGCCCGGCACAGGGGCGGGCACGAAGCCCTTACGGGAGGGAGGCGATCAGCTGGGTCCAGGCCATGGCCGTGGCCTCGGCCAGGCAGCCGTCGACCACGACGTCGGTGCCGTGGGCGCTGACCTTGACCTCGGGCAGCACCGGGGCGATCTCCGCCAGCGCCGCGGTGACCGCCTCGGCGAAGCCCGGGGCCTGGCCGATGCCGCCGCCCAGGACGATGAGCGACGGGTCGACGACCGTGATCACGCAGCAGATCGCGGCGGCGACTAGGCGGGCCTCGCCGGCCACCACGGCGGCCGCCCGCTTGTCGCCCGCCGCGGCCGCCTCGAACACGCCTTGCGCCGTGGCCAGGCCCGTCAGGCCGGCGCGGCGGGCGGCGCGGACGACCCCGTCGGCGCCGCCCGCCGCCTCCATCGTGCCCCGCCGCCGCGCCTCCGCCGGGTCGATGATCACGCCCTCGGGGCCGGCGGTCACCCGCTCGTCGGGGGCACTGGAGGCCGCGTCGGCGCCCGGCGGGTCGGCCCAGGCCTGCGGGTCACCGCCGAGCGGCATGAAGGCGATCTCGCCGGCCACCCCGTGCACGCCCCGGTGCAGCCGTCCGCCGAGCACCAGGCCCATGCCGATGCCGCTGCCGACGTGCACGAACGCGAAGTCGTCGGCTTCCTGACCCACGCCGAGCGCCCGCTCGGCCAGCGCCGCCGCGTCCGCGTCGTTCTCGATCGCGAGCGCGGGACCGAACGCCGCGCGCAGCCTGATAACGGCCTCGGGCTGGTCCCAGCCGGGCAGGCAGCCGGTCAGCGCCATCAGGTCCCGCTGCGGGTCGTAGACACCGGGGCTGCCGACGACCGTCTGGGTGACCTCGGCGCGCGTTATCCCGACGCGCGCGCACAACTCGTCGGCGAGCGCGACGAGCTCGGCGACGCGGTCGGCCAGCGTGATCGCGTGCACCGGCACCGACAGCCGGGCGCGGACCTCGCCCGCCAGGTCGGCCACGGCGCCGCGCAGGTAGCGCAGGCCGATATCGAGGCCGAGCACGAACCCGGCCTCCGGCCGGACCTCGTACAGCAGGGCGGTGCGGCCGGGCAGTCCCGTCCGCTGGCCGGCCAGCCGGACCAGGCCGGCCCGCTCAAGGTTCGCCAGGGCGAGCGAGACGGTCGGCTTCGACAGGCCGGAGACGCGGGCCAGGTCGGCCCGCGAGTAGGGGCCGGACGTGCGGATGTGATCGAGCAGCAGCTGCTCGTTGAGCGCCCTGATCAGGGCCGGGCGCGCCGCCGTGAGCCCGCTCGGCGGCATGGTATCGACTGGGACCTCGGCCACGGTGCCTCCCCCGGTTCACGTATCACGGTTTAGCGACGAGGGCTAGTCAGCCCATCGATAGTTAGGATACTGTCCTAACTATATCGCAAAGACGACAAAACCCACACAGCGCCCAAACGTCACGGCAGCACCAGCGATACATCCGACGCGACACTCTGTGGAGGCACCCTATGAGACGCATTCTCATCACAGGGGCGGCGGCGCTGCTCGCCGCCGCACTAGCCGCCTGCAGTTCCTCCTCTCCCTCGGGATCGTCCGGTACGGGTGCCGGTTCCAAGACGGGCAGCGGCCCAAGCGGCACGCTGACGATCTCCAACGAGCAGGGCACGCAGTGGAACTGCAGCTTCAACCCGTTCAACCCGGGCAACCTCGGCGAGGGCATCACCATGGGGCAGGTCTACGAGCCCCTGGCGTTCGTTGACACGCTGGAGAACGCCAAGGTGACCCCCTGGCTCGCGACGAGCTGGGCCTGGAGCAACGGCAACAAGACGCTGACCTTCACGATCAGGAAGGGGGTCAAGTTCAGCGACGGCACGCCGATGACCGCCACGGACGTGGCCTACACCTTCAACCTGATCAAGAAGGTGCCCGCCCTCGACGTGAACTCCGTCTGGTCGGTGCTCAGCAGCGTCACCCAGTCCGGCGACAACGTCGTGATGACGTTCAAGTCCCCGTCGGTGCCGTACTTCTACTACATCGCCGACCAGGTGCCGATCGTGCCCGAGCACGTCTGGTCGAAGATCGCCAACCCGGTCACCTACGCCGACTCGAACCCGATCGCCACCGGCGCGTACGTCGTCAAGCCGTGCACCCCGGAGAACATCACCTACGTGGCCAACCCGGACTACTGGCAGCCGGGCGAGCCCAAGATCGCCAAGGTGCTGTACCCGGCGTTCACCTCCAACGACCCGGCCAACACTTACCTGGCCACCGGCCAGGCCCAGTGGGGCAGCCAGTTCATCCCGAACATCCAGGCCTTCTACACCTCGAAGTCGCCGAACAACCACTACTGGTTCCCGCCCATCGCCAACGTCTCGCTGATCCCCAACCTGACCCTGCCCGGGCTCAGCAACCCGCTCGTGCGGCAGGCGATCGCCTACGCGATCGACCGGAGCAAGGTCGCCAACATCGGCGAGTACGGCGAGGAGCCCGCCGCCAACCAGAACGACATCGACACGCCGACGTTCACCTCCTGGATGGACACGACGGACGCCGCCACGTACAACTACGGCTACAACCCGACCAAGGCGAAGCAACTGCTCACCCAGGCGGGGTACACGCTGGGCAGCGACGGGATCTACGCCAAGAACGGGCAGAGGCTGTCGTTCAGCGTCATCAACATCGGCGGGTACTCGGACTGGGTCGCCTCGATGTCGGTGATCCAGCAGGAGCTGAAGGCCGTGGGCATCCAGCTCACCGCGCAGAACCTCGCCCAGAACGACTACCTCTCCCGGCTGTACGCGGGCAACTTCCAGTTCGCCTACTACGCGCAGACCGGCGGCCCGACGCCGTACTACGAACTGCGGCAGTGGCTGTACTCGGCGAACTCCGCGCCGATCGGCAAGAACGCGTCGTCTAACTGGGAGCGCTACAACAGCCCGGCCACCGACCAGCTGCTCAACGCGTACGCGGTGACCACCGACGCGGCCACCCAGCACCAGATCGTGGACCAGTTGCAGCAGGTCGTGCTCAGCCAGGTGCCGTACATCCCGATCACCGAGGAAGTCGGCTGGTTCCAGTACAACACCGCCTCGTTCACGGGCTGGCCGTCGCCGAGCGACCCCTACGCGCTGCCGGCCGCCTACGCCTACCCGGACATGGGCCAGGTGCTGCTGCACCTGTCCCCCAAGTAGACCTAGCGCCCAGGTAGCCGCTCCCAAACAATGAAATTTCCGGAATGTCGGGCGCGCCAGCGCCCGACATTCCGGAACACGGGCCCGAGAACACGGGCCGAGAACACGGGCCCAGAACACGAGCCGAGCCACGAGCGAGGAGTTCGCCACGACATGCGATTCGTACTGCGCCGGGCAGGGTTCTTCCTGCTCACCCTCTGGGCGGCGGTAACGCTCAACTTCTTCCTGCCGCGGATGATGCCGGGTAACCCGGCCATCGCGATGATGGGGAAGTTCCGCGGCAAGGTCGGCGCCCAGGAGCTGCAGACGCTTGAACAGATCTTCGGCGCCGACAGCAAACAGTCCCTGCCCTCGCAGTACGTCCACTACCTAGGCGACATCTTCACCGGTAACTTCGGCACGTCGCTCTTCTACTACCCCTCCCCGGTCATCGACGTGGTGCGCGGCGCGATCCCCTGGACGCTCGGCCTCGTCGGCGTCACCACGATCCTGGCGTTCACGTTCGGCACCGGGATCGGCATCCTGTCCGCCTGGCGGCGCGGCGGGCTGACCGACAGCCTCGCGCCGCCGCTGCTGGTGATCGCCTCCGCGATCCCGTACTTCTGGGTCGGGATGATGTTCATCCTGATCTTCGGGCTCAAGCTGCAGTGGCTTCCGTGGTCGGGTGGCATGAACCTCACCGACACGCCCGCGTGGACGCCTTCCTTCATCGGTGACGTCGTCGAGCACGCGCTGCTGCCCGGCCTCGCGCTGCTGATCACCACGGTCGGGACCTGGACCCTGACCATGCGGAACAACATGGTCACCACGCTGGCCGATGACTACGTGCGGATGGCCCGGGCCAAGGGCCTGCGGCCGCACCGGGTCATGCTCAACTACGCCGCGCGCAACGCGATCCTGCCGAACCTCACCGGGTTCGCGATGTCGCTCGGCTTCGTGGTCAGCGGCGCGATCCTGATCGAGTACGTCTTCAACTACCCCGGCGTCGGCTACATGCTGCTGCAGGCCGTCGAGAACGAGGATTATCCGCTGATGCAGGCACTCTTCCTGCTGATCACGGCGGCGGTGCTGGTAGCGATCCTGCTGGCCGACATCGCGACCGCGATCTTCGACCCGCGTACCAGGAGCAGCCGGTGACAGGACGGTTCTGGCGCGCGCTCGCCCGCTCGCCCAAGGCCACGGCCGGCGCGATCCTGCTCGCCGCCTTCATCGTGCTCGCGCTCTTCCCCGGCCTGTTCGCGCGGGACAGCCCGACGGCGGAGGCGTACGCGCGCAACCTCGGGCCGAGCGCGGCGCACCTGTTCGGCACCACCGGGCTCGGCCAGGACATCTTCGCCCAGGCGGTCTACGGCACCCGGCAGGTGCTCGAGATCGCGTTCGGCGCCGGGCTCGCGTCCACCGTGATCGCCGCCTTCATCGGCGTCGCGGCCGCCTACCTCGGCGGCTTCTGGGACAGCGCGCTCAACCTGTTTACCGACGTGGTGCTGGTGATACCGCTGTTCCCGCTGCTGATCGTGATCGCCGCCTACGTGCACAACTCGGGCACCGGCGTGCTGATCGCGGTGCTCACCTTCACCGGCTGGTCCTATACCGCCCGCCAGTTGCGCTCCCAGGCGCTGTCGCTGCGCAGCCGGGACTTCCTCGCCG
This sequence comes from uncultured Actinomycetota bacterium, assembly GCA_963767685.1. GTDB lineage: Bacteria > Actinomycetota > Actinomycetes > Streptosporangiales > Streptosporangiaceae > Trebonia. Next base: position 450,470 of record CAVYEZ010000018.1, on the reverse strand, counting down.
CCGCGCGGGTCCGCGGCGAGCGGGGGGCCTACATCATCGTGGTGGAGATCCTGCCCACGATGGCCTCGCTGCTCATCGCGGCGTTCCTGATCAACGCGCTCTACGACGTGCTGTTCGCCTCCAGCCTCCAGTTCATCGGCCTCGGCGACCCGAACTCGGTCGCCTGGGGCACGATGCTCTACTGGGCGCAGAACAACGAGGCGCTGCAGACCGGCTACTACCTGCAGGCGATCGTGCCGGGCGCGGCCATCGCGCTCCTCGGCGCGGCGTTCGCGCTCCTCAACTACGCGTTCGACGAGGTCGGCAACCCGGCGCTGCGTCCGGTGCGCGCAACCAGAACCCGCCGGTGGCGGATCGGGAGGCTCGCGCGTGCTTGAAGTATCCGGCCTGACCGTCGAGTATGCGACAGGCAAGAACCCGGTGCGCGCGGTCGACGACGTGTCGTTCCATGTGGACGCCGGCGAATTCGTCGGCATCGTCGGCGAGTCGGGCTGCGGCAAGTCGACGCTGCTGTTCGCCATCGCCCAGTTGCTCTCACCGCCCGCCGCGGTCACCGCGGGCTCGGTCATGTTCCGCGGCCAGGACCTGGTCGCGCTGTCCGGGCGACGGCTCAACGCGATCCGCTGGCAGAACCTGTCGGTCGTGATGCAGTCCGCGATGAACGCGCTCAACCCGGTCATGTCGGTCGGCGCGCAGTTCGCCGACGCGCTCCGCGCGCACGGCGTGACCTCGCGCAAAACCGTCGCCGAGCGGTCCGCCGAGGTGCTGCGGCTGGTCGGGATCGACCCGGTGCACCTGAAGAGCTACCCGCACCAGCTGTCCGGCGGGATGCGGCAGCGGGCCATGATCGCGATGGCGCTGCTGTTCACCCCGGACCTGGTGATCATGGACGAGCCCACCTCGGCGCTCGACGTGGTCGCCCAGCGCTCGCTGATGACGCAGATCAAGGAGCTGCAACGGGAGATCGGCTTCGCGGTCATCTTCGTCACCCACGACATGTCGCTGGTCAGTCACTACTCCGACCGGCTGCTGGTGATGTACGCCGGGCAGCTCGCCGAAGCCGGCCCGACCAGGCGGATATTCGACAACCCGCTGCACCCCTACTCGCGCGGGCTGCTCGAGGCCTTCCCAAGCATCAGGGGGGCCAAGGTCCCGCTGCAGGGGATCCCCGGCGCGCCGCCCGACCTTTCGATCATCCCGAACGGATGCCGGTTTGCTCCCCGCTGCCCATCGAAACTGCCGGAGTGCGAGACGACCGAGCCGGCGCTTCTCGACCGCGAGGGCGTGAGCGTCCGGTGCCTGCTGTACGACCCGGCCTCGGTGAAAGCGACGCGCGCCGACCAGGCGCCAGGACAGGCGAAGGAGACGGCACAGTGACGGAACTGCCCGCGGTCACCGAACTTCTCAGAGCCGACCACCTGACCCGGCACTTCAAGATCGGCGGCGCGCTCGCGGGCGGCACCTTGCACGCCGTGGACGACGTGTCGTTCAGCATCGGCGACCGGGAGATCGTCGCCCTCGCCGGGGAGAGCGGCAGCGGCAAGTCGACGGTGGCGCGGCTGCTCGCCCGGGTGTACCGGCCGTCAAGCGGCACGGTCACCTACTTCGATGAGGCCGGCAACGGCAAGTCGCTTTCCTCCCTGCGGTCCCGGCGCGCCGGCCTGCGGTACAGCGGCCAGGTGCCGATGGTGTTCCAGGACCCGTTCAGCTCGCTCAACCCGGTGTTCCGGGTCTCGCACGGCGTGCTGCGCGCGCTCAAGCTGCACCGGACCGAGCTGTCCGCCGGCGAGCGGCGGGCCGAGGCCGCGCGGGTGTTCGACGTGGTGGGACTCGGCGCGGCCATGCTCGACCGCTATCCGCACGAGCTGAGCGGCGGGCAGCGGCAGCGCGTCGGGTTCGCCCAGGCGCTCGCCACCAGGCCGCGGCTGATCCTCGCCGACGAGCCGGTGTCCATGCTCGACACCTCGATCAGGATCGGCCTGCTGAACCTGATGGCGAAGCTGCGCGACGAGGAAGGCGTCTCGATCCTCTACATCACGCACGACATCGCCAGCGCCCGTTACGTCGCGGACCGGCTGATCGTGATGTACGCGGGCCAGGTCGCGGAGGCGGGGCCGATCGAGGACGTGCTCGCGGCGCCGCGGCACCCCTACACCCAGCTGCTGCTGTCGGCGGTGCCCGACCCGAAGGCGCCACCGCCCGGCCAGGAGGCCCTGGCCGCGGCCACCGGCGAGCGCGGCGAGCCCCCCAAGGTGATCGACCCCAAGCCCGGCTGCCGGTTCCAGCCCCGCTGCCCGGTCGCGATTGAGATCTGCGGAACGGTCACCCCGGAGCCGAAGCCCCTTGGCGCGGGCGAGGTGGCCTGCCACGTCGCCCAGACCGGCGCGGAAGTAAAGGCGTTCTCGTGAAGCTTGCGGTTATCGGCGGTGGATCGACCTATACCCCGGAGCTCGCGGACGGGCTCGGCCGGCTCGCGCCCCAGGTCACCGAGCTGGTCCTGGTGGACCCGGACGAGGCCCGGCTGGCCGTGGTCGGGCCGGTGTCGGCGCGGATCATGCGAGCGCACGGGCACCAGGCGACCGTGCGGTGGACCAACGACCAGGAGGACGGGATCGACGGCGCGGCCGCGGTGCTCATCCAGCTCCGGGTCGGCGGGCAGGCCGCGCGGGACCGGGACGAGACCTGGCCGCTCGACTTCTGCTGCGTCGGGCAGGAGACGACGGGGCCGGCGGGCTCGCCAAGGCGCTGCGCACCATACCCCTCGTCCTCGAGATCGCCGAGGTCGCGCGGCGGCGGGCCGCGCCGGGCGCGTGGCTTATCGACTTCACCAACCCGGTCGGCATGGTCACCCGGGCGCTGCTCGACGCGGGGCACCGCGCGGTGGGGCTGTGCAACGTGGCGATCGGGCTGCAGCGGTACTTCGCGTCGCTGCTCGGCGTCGCCCCCGAGTCCGTGTCGCTCGACCACGTGGGGCTGAACCACCTCACCTGGGAACGCGCGGTGCGCGTCGACGGCACCGACGTGCTGCCAGAACTGCTCGCCGGCCACCGCGCGGAAATCGCGGCCCACGTGCAGTCACCCGAATCCGTTCTGGCTGCCTACTCCTTTGTTCCTTCTTACTACCTGCGGTACTACTACCTGCACGATTCCGTCGTGGCGGAGCAGCGGAAGGAGGGGACGCGGGCCGCCGCGGTCGCGGCGATCGAGGCCGAGCTGCTGCGCCTGTACGCGGACCCGGCACTCGACCGGAAGCCGGAGCTGCTCGGCCAGCGGGGCGGCGCGTTCTACTCGGAGGCCGCGGTCGCGCTGCTCGCCTCCCTACTCGGCGATGCCGGCGACGTGCAGGTGGTCAACGTGCGCAACGGCAGCACGTTCGACTTCCTCGCCGACGAGGCGGTCATCGAGGTGCCCGCGGTGATCGGTGCGGCCGGGCCGGCGCCGGTCCCCACCGCGCCGCTCGGGCCGCTGCCGCGCGGGCTCGTCGGGCACATGTCGGCGTACGAGGAACTCGCGGTGGCCGCGGCGCTGCGCGGTGGCCGCGGGCAGGTGGTGGCCGCGCTGCTCGCGCACCCGCTGATCGGGCAGTACGACCTGGCGGAGAAGATGGCCGACCGGCTGATCGCGGAGAACGCGCGGTTCCTTTCTTGGGCATGAGCCAGACGTGACTGGAGGAATCTTTGGCTGACGGCGAGGCCGCGGTGCTCGCGATCGACGGCGGCAACAGCAAGACGGACCTGGCCCTCGTCGGCTGGGACGGGACGGTGCTCGCCTCGCTGCGCGGTCCGGGCGCGTCCCACGAGGACTACGGCATCGACGGCGCCTTGAGCCGGCTGGCCGACATGATCCGGATGGTGGCGGAGAAGGCCGGCACCGACGGCGCCGACCTCGTCGCCCCACACATCTCCGCGTGCCTGGCGGGCGCCGACCTGCCCGAGGAGGAGGCGGCGCTCACGGCCGCACTCGCCTCGGGCGGCTGGTCGGAATCGGCGGTAGCGATGAACGACACGTTCGCGATCCTTCGCGGTGGAGCTGACGCTCCCTTCGGAGTGGCCGTGACCTGCGGCGCCGGGATCAACTGCGTCGCGGTCGCCCCAGATGGCACGACCGCCCGCTACCTGGCCCACGGCACGATGAGCGGGGACTGGGGCGGCGGCCTCGGGCTGGCCCAGGCGGTCATGTGGCACGCCATGCGCGGCTGGGACGGCCGGGGCCCGGCGACCGGGCTCGGCGCCGCGGCGGCGGACCACTTCGGCCTGGCCTCGATTCGCGACGTGGCCGTCGCCGTGCACAAGGAGGCCCTCGGCGAGGCCGAGCTGATCCAGCTCACCTCGGTTCTCTTCGCGGTGGCGGCGGACGGCGACCCGGTCGCCCGGTCACTGGTGGACCGGCAGGCGGCGGAGGTCGCCGTGATGGCCGCGGCCGCGATGCGGCAAATCGGGATGACCCACGCCGGGGTAACCGTCGTGCTCGGCGGCGGCGTGCTCGAGTCGCGCGATCCGCTGCTGCTCGCGGCGGTGGACCGGCACCTCGCGACGGCCGCGCCCGGTGCGGTCGCGCGGGTGCTTGACGTGCCGCCGGTGGCGGGCGCGGCGCTGCTCGGGCTGGATTACGTGGGCGCGCTCACCGCGCCGAAGCTGCGGCTGCGGGCCTGCTACCGGCCCGGGCCGTGAGTGCCGGTGCCTTACGGGCCCGTGCTTGGCGGGCCCGTGCTTTGGCGGGCCCGTGCCTTGGACCGCCAGTGCCTTGACGATTGGCGGCCTGCCAAGTGCCGGCCGCCGTGGCCTCTCCCTGCGGCGAACGCCTCCGGCTCCACGAGCCGGGGACGCGCGTCGCATCCCCCCCAAAATGGTGCGGCCACGGCGACCGGATCCTTGTTGCGTCGCGAGCGGTCCCCTCACAAAACCGGCCGCGGCGGGGCACCCACGGCATGCCGCCGAGCCCACACATCTCAGCGATGCCCGTCGCAACGGGCAGGCAAAAGTGAAGCTCTCGGGTGCCCAACTAGCAAAGAGGTTAAACTGAAAGGCCATCGCGTCGCATCATCTGAAATATGTAAGCCGGTATGCAGATGCGATCCCATCCGCCACTGGGGCACCGGCTGTCCCGGCTTCGGATCGAGGTACCGACATAAGGTCACATCTGCCAGCCGAGCCCAACAGCTTCGTCGGCCGTGAGCGCGAGCTCGACGAGCTGCGAAAGCTCGTGGGCGCGACGCGGATGGTGACCCTGACCGGCCCCGGCGGCATCGGCAAGACCCGGCTCGCGCTGCGCGCGCTCGGCGTGCTGGCCGACGATTTCCCCGACGGGGTGCGGTACATCGAGCTGGCGGACCTGCGCGAACCCGATCTCGTGGTGGCGCGGGTGGCGTCCGTGGTCGGCGTGACCGAGGAGAAGGAGCGACCGCTCCTGGAAACGCTCGCGGCCGCGCTGAGCCCGCGCGTCATGCTGCTCGCGTTCGACAACTGCGAGCATCTCCTCGAGGCCTGCGCCCGGCTGTGCCACCGGCTGCTCGCCGCCGCGCCCGACCTGTCGCTGGTCGCCACCAGCCGCGAGCCGCTGCGCGTCGCCGGCGAGACCATCTGGCAGGTCCCGCCGCTGGCCATCGCGGCGGCCGGCGGGGCGGTGGCGGAGGCCGTCCGGCTGTTCACCGACCGGGCGGCGGCGATCGCTCCCGGGTTCGCGCTGACCCCGGCCAACGCGGACGCGGTGGCGGCGATCTGCCGGTCGCTCGACGGCATACCGCTCGGCATCGAACTGGCCGCCGCCCGGGTCCGCGCGCTGTCCGTGGAGCAGATCCGGACGCGGGTCGCCGACCGGTTCGCGCTGCTGACCACCGGCGACCGGGCGGCGGCACCGCGGCAGCAGACGCTGCGGGCCGCGATTGACTGGAGCCACGACCTGCTGACCGCGCGCGAGCAGGCGCTGCTGCGGCGGCTTTCTGTCTTCGCGGGCTGGACGCTGGAGATGGCCGAGCAGGTGTGCACGGACGAGCTGGTGCCCGGGTCGGCCATTCTCGACACGGTGGCCGCGCTCGTCGACAAGTCCCTGGTGGTGCGCGAGCCCGAGGCGCTCGGCCAGGCCAGGTTCCGGATGCTGGACACGATCCGCGAGTACGCGGCGGAGAAGCTGGCCCTGGCCGGCGAGGTGACGCCGACCCAGCACCGCTTCCGCGACCACACGCTGGCGGTCGCGGAACGGAACTTCGCGGTGGGCATGGCGCTCGTGCCCGCGCCCTGGCGGGACCGGGTCGACGTGTTCCGCCGGTACGACGTGGACGCGGGCAACGTCTGGCTGGTGCTGGGCGAGTGCCTGGCCGAGGGCGACGTCGCGACCGGGCTGCGGCTCTGCACGGCGATCCGGCCGTGCATGCTCGTGCGGGGCGAGTTCGCGCTCGGCTGCGAGTGGGTGGACGCCTTCCTCGCCCTGCCCGCGGCGGCCGCCGTGGACCACCAGATCAGGGGGCAGGCGCTCATCGGGCGCGCGCAGCTGTCCATGTCGGTCGACCCGCCCGGCGCCGAGCCGGGCGCGCGGGCGGGGCTGGACCTGTGCCGGGCCGCGGGTGACGCGTTCTGGACGGCGGCGGGCCTGAACCTGCTGAGCGAGATCGCCGTGCACACGGGCCGCCCCGACGAGGCGGAGACGCTCGGCCGCGAGGCGACGGCGATCGCCGAGGTCGCGGACGACGGCTGGAACGTGGGCTGGGCGCTCGGCATCCGGGCCGCGGTCGCCGCGCTGCGGGGGAACATCCGCGACGCGGGCGAGCTGGCCCGGGCGTCGGTCACGGTCATGCGCTCGATCGACCACGGGTGGGGCGTCGCCCGCGCTCAGCTCGGCCTTGGCGACCTCGCCCGGATGTGCGGTGACCGCGACGGGGCCAGGGACATGTACGCGGGCGCCCTCGGCTACCTGCGGGAGATCGGCGACCGCCCTGAGCTAGCCCGCTGCCTGTCCGGCCTCGGCCGGGTGGCGCTCGACCTCGGCGACCTCGAGGGCGCCAGGGAGTACCTGGCGGAGAGCCTGCGGCTCAGCCGGGACATCGGCACGCACATCGGGATGGCGCGCGGCCTCGAGTCGTGCGCCGCGCTCGCCGCCACCGAGGGCGCCGCCGAGCGGGCGGTGATGCTGGCGGCGGCGTCCGCGGGGCTGCGCGCCACCTCCGGCCTGCCGCCGCTGCCCGCCGGTCGCGCCGACCGCTACCTCGACGCCATCCGTCGTCATGACGAGGGCGCGGCCGCGCTGCTCTGGGCGCGCGGGCTGGCCCTGTCCCCCGAGGCCGCCATCGACCTGGCGATCGGGCAAGCCCGGCCGAGCCCGCGCCCGGGTCTTCGCGACCCTGGCGCGGGCTCGGCGGGCGACGCCGCGCCGGCCGCGCCGCCCGACGGGCTCACCCCGCGGGAGCTGGAGATCGCCCGGCTGGTCGCGCGCGGGCGGAGCAACAAGGCCATCGCCGCGGAGCTGGTGATCAGCCCGGCCACCGTCGCCAGGCACGTCGCCAACATCATGGCGAAGCTCGGCTTCCGGTCCCGCGCGCAGATCGCCGCCTGGATCACCGGCCGTTCGCAGCCGCCCGGCTGACCGGCGGTTACCTGCTGGCCTTGGCCTCCTCCACGGTCAGCTCGGCGGCGGGGTCCGCCTCCAGCCGCGCGTCCGGGATCGGCTGGCCGCTGAGCACCGAGCGCCCGTAGGTGCCGGCCTCGATCCGGGCGAGCGCCCGGTCGATCGCGCCGAGCCGGTCGCGGAGCTGCGCGGCGACCGCCTCGCCCTCCGCTTCCTCGGTTAGCGGGAGTGCCTCGTCCTCGAAGTCGGTGGCGCTGTCCGGCGGCTCCAGGTCGACCTTGATCTCTTCCTCGGTCTGGCGCAGGAGCGTGGCGACCTCGGCCCGCTCGGCCCGCAGCAGCGCTCGTGCCCTGCTTTCATCCATACGTCCGCACGCCCTTTCAATCGCTCGGCGGGCACCATACCCTACGCCCGCGCGAGAAACACGGTTGTCTTCCGTGGGCCGATTCCGGGCCCAGTAACAGCTTTACTACTCCCCAACCCCACGAGTGAAATCGGCGGGGAGGATGACGTCGGCGGGGACCAGGTCGCGGACCGACTCGCGGCCGAGCGCGAGCAGCGAGGAGTCGATGCCAGCGCGGAGGATGTCGAACACGTTGCGGACGCCGGACGGGCCGCCGGCGGCCAGCCCCCACAGGCAGGGGCGGCCGATCATGACGGCGCGGGCGCCGAGCGCGAGGGCCTTGACGACGTCGCCGCCGCGCCGGACGCCGCCGTCCAGGAGGATCTCGGCGTCGCCGCCCACAGCGGCCGCCACCGCGGGCAGGGCCCTGATCGCGGCCGGGGTGCCGTCCAGGTTGTTGCCGCCGTGGTTGGAGACGGAGATCGCGGTCGCGCCCGCGTCGACCGCCCGCCGCCCGTCATCGGGCCGCATGACCCCCTTGACCAGGAACGGGCCGCCCCACTGGGCGCGCAGCCAGGCGATGTCGGCCCAGGTCGGCGGCGGAACGGCGGTCCACGCGCGGTAGGCGTCGAAGAAGCCGGGCGCGGGGCCGCCGGGGCGCGCCATGTTCGGCACCGTAAGGTCCGGCAGGCCCCCGTGGCGAAGCCAGTCGATCAGGTAGCCGGGCCGGGCGAGGCCGGAGGGGGCGAGCCGGGCGAGCGTCTTCAGGTCCAGCCGTTCCGGTATCGCGGCGCTGCCCCAGTCCCGCCCGCCGGGAAACGACCAGTCGAGCGTGACGATCAGGGCGGTCGCGCCGCCGGCCCGCGCGGTCTCGGCCCGCTCGAGCAGGACGTCCCGCCCGGCCGACCAGTGCACCTGGAAGAACAGCTTCCGGTTGACCGCCGCCACCGCGGCGGCCGGCTGGCTCGCGAACTCGCTCAGTCCCATCGCCGTCCCCGCGTCGCGCGTGCCCATGGCGACGGCCACCTCGCCGAGCGGGTGGACGGCCTGCGCGCCGACCGGCGCGGCGATCACCGGCAGGTCAAGCTCCGTGCCGAGCACGGTGACGCGCAGGTCGCGGCCGGCCGGGAGGTCAGCCAGCCGGGGCGGCGCGAACCTGATCTCCGCGAACGCGGCCAGGTTGTCCGCCCGGGTGATGCCCGCCTCCGTGCCGGCCTCGAGCGCCATGAACACGGGGCGGGGCAGCCGCCGCCGGGCCCGCCGCCGCGCCTCGGCGACGCTCTCAAACCAGTCCCGCGTAGACGCCACGGCTCACTCTAACCACACGGCCTCAGGAAACCACGGGGACCGCGCGGCCGCCCACTGCCGCACCCGCTATCGCGGCGGCTTCGTCCCGTGGGATAGAAAGGGCCCCTGTAGGGGCTCTTTCTATCCCACGTCTTCATCCGACCCGGTGCGGAGACAGGAGTGCGGCGCATGGAGATCGACGACGCCATCGAGTACGTCAGGACACACCACCACGCGGTCCTCGCCACCCTCAAGAAGGACGGCTCGCCGCAGCTGTCCCCCGTGACGGCGGGGGTCGACGCGGAGGGCCGCGTGATCATCAGTACCCGGCAGACCGCCTACAAGGTCAGGCACGTCCGCCGCGACCCGCGGGCCTGGCTGTGCGCCTTCCCCGACGGCTTCTACGGGCGCTGGGCCCAGATCGAGGGCGCGGTCGAGATCGTGGAGCTGCCGGAGGCCATGGACGGCCTCATTTCCTACTACCGCGACATCTCGGGCGAGCACCCGGACTGGGACGACTACCGCGCGGCGATGGAGCGCGAGCAGCGCGTCCTGATGCGCATCACGATCTCGAAGGCCGGCCCGAACGTCAGCGGCTGAGCCGGCGTCAGGACTCGACCGGGCGGAACTGGTAGCCGACGCGGTACTCGGTGACCAGGCAGCGGCCGTAGTCGGGGCCGAGCTTGCGCCGGAGCCGGCTGACGTGCACGTCGACGGTCCGGCTGTCGGCCGTGAAGTCCCGCTGCCAGACCTTGCGCACTAGGTCGGCGCGGCTGAACACCGTCGCCGGGTGCGCCGCGAGGAAGGCCAGCAGCTCGAACTCCTGGAATGTCAGCGTGACCTCGGCGCCGTCCACCATGAGCCGGCGCTGCTCGTGATCAAGCAGCAGCCCGGCGCGCTCGGCCGCGGGCCGGGCGGCGGCCCCGGCGGCGGCAAGGGCCGCGGCGGCGAGCACCTGGCCGTCGCCAACCAGGCCGGCGGGGAACGGGCCCGACGCGACCGCGCCGGCGGAAAAGGTGATCGCGGGGAACGCGGGGAAGGGGCCCGCCGCGCCCGGCCCGCTCCCGAGCGCCGGGACCGGGTAGCCGACGATCGCCAGCGACGTCCCGGTGCCTGGGATCGGCACCACGGCGAGCAGGGTGCCGTTCGCACCGGGCGGCCGCGCCGGCCCGTGGTTGCCGACCCCGTGGTTGGTAATACTGTGCTGGCCGACAGCGTACGCGTCACCGCGGGGCTCATCGGCTGGCGGGCCGCCCTGGTCATAACCACGGGACTCATGCCCACGGGGCTCACGGTCGGGCCCGTCACCGGTGTCCGCCGCGGCGCGGCCCGGCGTTCGCGTACCGCTCTGCACCTGCCCTGGCACCTCCTCGGCCTTCTTTCGGCCTCTGGTCCCCCCTAGAAAATAGTCTAGTAATTTGGTCGGCTTTGTCAAGAAAAGCCCGCTAGCTAATTAACACTGTGGCCAAGCAAGGAAATACCGGTAACGAGCGCTACCGGGCGGGCGGTTGCCAGCCGGCCCTGCGGACCTTCTACCTCTTGGTCCTCCCCGTTAGTTACCGCGAAGGCCTGATCCAAGGCGAAGAAGGTCCGTCGGGCAGCTCCTCGCCGTACCAGTACTCGATCAGCCGGCGAGCGATCGAGGAGCTCGGGGCGATGCCGACGTCGCCGTTGTCGATCGCCGCGCGCAGCTCGGCCCGGCTGAACCAGCGCGCCTCGCCGATCTCCTCCTCGTCGACGGCGATCCGCTGCCCGCCCTTGGCCCGCGCCTCGTAGCCCAGCATCAGCGAGCGCGGCATCGGCCACGGCTGGCTGCCCAGGTAGCGGACCTGGTTGACGACGATCGAGGTCTCCTCGAAGACCTCGCGGGCCACCGCGTGCTCGGCCGACTCACCGGGCTCGACGAACCCGGCGACGACCGACATCCGCCCCTGCGGCCACAGCGCGTTCCGCGCCAGCATGAGCCGGTCATCCGGGTCGAGGACGAGCATGATCACCGCCGGGTCGAGCCGCGGGAAGTGCTCGGTCCCGTCCTTGGGGCAGGTGGTCAGGTGCCCGGCCGGGGCCGGCACGGTAGGAGTGCCGCACCGCGGGCAGTGCGTGTGCGTCTCATGCCAGTAGGCCAGCGCCACCGCGTGCGTCAGCAGGCCCGCGTCGCGGTCGCTCAGCAACGCGCCCACCTGCCGCAACGCCATTGGTTTCGCGTCCGGGAAGTCCGAACGGGCGCCTGGATCCTCGTCGAGCGCCCCGCTTACCCCGAAATAGGCGGTGCCCCCGGCATCGAGCCCAAGGAAGAACCGCGTGCCATCCGGGGCCTCCGCCGGTGACACGAATACCAGCTCAAGCTGGTCGTCGCGGGTCGTGACAAGCGCCTGGGAATCGCGCACCACGAGCACCCGGGTGCTCGGGTCGGCCCAGGCTTCCGCCAGCCACTCGACGTCGCCGCGGCGGTCCGTGGCCCGGTCGACCGCGGACCGTGACAGCGCGAGCCGTCCGAGCGGCCCGTCGTCTAGCTGGTCGATGTCAGGAGCGCTCACGCCGTGCCTTCCGGTTCATGCGCGCGCCGAGCACGGTGGCGCTTCTTGCCATCGTCTTGCCACCGCGCGCGCGGTAGGGGTATTCAGGACCATCGCCGGCGCGATGACCATGCTCACGCGGTGCCCAGCGCGCCGTCGGTAGCGCCCGCGAGCTCTTCCCATAGGTAAGCGACTGACTCGGCGCCACGCAGCAGCCGGGAAAGATCCACATATTCATTGGGTGCGTGAATCCGGTCCGCGTCAAGGCCGACGGCCACGAAGACCAGCGGCGCGCCGAGGATGTCGGCCAGGTCGGCCTCGGGGCCGCTGCCGCCCTCCTTGGTGAACAGCACCTCGCGGCCGAACGCCCGTTCCATGGCCCGCCGGGCCGCGGCCACGGCGGGCGAGTCGATCGCCGACCGGCAGGGACGGACGCCCGGCTTGGCCGCGAGAGTCACCACGCACCCGTTCGGAGTGGCTTCCTTGAGGTATTTGCCGAGCGACTCCACGATCTTCGCGGGCTCCTGGTCGGCGACGAGGCGGAACGACAGCTTGGCGTGCGCCGACTTCGGGATGATCGTCTTGCCGCCCGGGCCGGTGTGCCCGCCCCACAGGCCGTTGACCTCGGCGGTCGGCCGGGCCCAGATCCGCTCAAGCGTGCTGTAGCCGGCCTCGCCGTAGGTCGTGCGGCTGTCGCCGGCGTCGGCGAGCCAGCTCTGCTCGTCGAACGGGAGCTTCGCGAGCAGCGCACGCTCCTCCTCGCTGAGCGGCCGCACGTCGTCGTAGAAGCCGGGGAGGGTGATGCGGCCGTGCTCGTCGTGCAGACCCGCGAGCAGGCTCGCCAGCACGTGCGCGGGGTTGGGGACGCCGCCGCCGAACGAGCCGGAGTGCAGGTCGCGGGACGGGCCGGTCACGGTGATCTCGGCTTCCGCGAGGCCGCGCATGCCCGTGCAGATCGACGGGGTGTCCGCCGCCCACATCGTCGTGTCGCTGACGACGATGACGTCCGGGCTGAGCTGGCCCTTGCGCTCGGCGAGGAGCTTGGCGAAGTGCGGCGAGCCGGACTCTTCCTCGCCCTCGATCAGCAGCGTCAGCGTCACCGGGGGCGCGCCCGGGGCACCGCCGGTGCCGCTGGCCGCGCTGGCCGCGGCACTAGCCGCGGCGCTGGCGGCGGCACGGGCGCCGAGGGCGTGGAAGAGCACCTGTCCCTTGTCGTCGGAGGCGCCGCGGCCGAAGATCTTGCCGTCCTTGTCCCGGGGCTCGAACGGCTCGTGGTCCCAGCCGTCGGCGCGGGCGGCGGGCTGGACGTCGTGGTGACCGTAGACAAGGACCCGCGGCGCGCCGGGGTCGGCGGCGGGCCAGTGCGCGTAGACCGCGGGCAGCCCGTCGGTCTCCCAGATTTCCGCCTCGGGGAAGCCGGACTGCCTGAGGTGGTCGACGAGCCACTGCGCCGACTTCCTGACGTCGCCGGCATGGGCCGGATCGGCGGAAACCGACGGGATGCTCAGCCAGTCGCGCAGCGCTCGCGAAAACTCGGCGGCGTTAGCCGCGATGAAATCCCGGACGTCCATAGGACCTAACGTACCGGCGGAATCTTATTCATGCGTCCCGGCCCCAGGGTCTCACCTGCTAAGGACGGTCAACGAAATAAGGTTCCGCCCCGCGACTAGTCGACCGGCCCGAAGCTGTCGCCCTTGCCCTTGAGCCCCAGCGCCGGGATCGTGACCGTGCGGCCGGGCTCGCCGGTGACGGTGCCGATGCGGGTCGCGTCCTCGCCCGCGGCCTTGAGCACGTCGAGCGCGGCCGGCAGCTCGTCCTCGCCGACGACCACGCAGAACCCGATCCCCATGTTGAAGGTCGCGTACATGGTGGCCGCGTCGACGTCACCCGCGCTGGCGATGAGGGCGAAGATCTCCGGCGCGTCCGGCAGGGAGTCGAGCACGTACGACACGTTGGCGGCGAGCCTGGTGATGTTGAGCAGGCCGCCGCCGGAGATGTGCGCCATGCCCCGCGGCGTGATGCCCGCCGTCCACAGCGCCTCGGCCGCGCTGACGTACACCCGGGTCGGCTGCAGCAGCGCGTCGGCGAGCCTTCTGCTGGTGCCGGGGACGGTGTCGCCGAGGCGCAGCCCGCCCTTCTTGAACAGCGCGTGCCGGGCCAGCGAGTACCCGTTGCTGTGCAGGCCCGAGCTCGGGAGCCCGATGACCGCGTCGCCGGGCCGCACGTTGCCGCCGTCGAGCGGGGTGCGCTCGACGGGCACGGCGCCGATCGCCGTCCCCACCAGGTCGAGCGCGGGCGAGCCGTTCTCCGACTTGGCGAGCATCTCGCCGATCTGCGCGATCTCGCCGCCCGGGATGGCGATGCCGGCCAGCTCCGCGCCGAGGAACAGGCCGCGCGCCACTTCGTCGAGCACGCCCTCATCGATCCGGTCGGTGGCGATGTAGTCGAGCAGCGCGAGCGGGACGGCGCCGACGCAGATCAGGTCGTTGACGTTGTTCGCCACGCAGTCGACGCCGATCGACTCCCAGCGCTTGGCCTCCTCGGCCAGCATGATCTTCGTGCCCACGCCGTCCGTGGTCAGCGCGATCGCCGGGCCCGGCGGCAGGTGCATGATCGTGGCAAAGTAGCCGCTGGCCAGGCCGGTGATGCTGGTGACCATGGCCGACCGCACCTTGGTGCGGGCCAGCCACGGGCGCATCACCCGGGCGAACGCGACCTGTTCCCGCTCCTCATCCACCCCCGCCTCGGCGTAGGTGGACGGCGTCGGTTCGGGTGCCTGCGGCGTCGCGTTCATGGCCAAAAGGTTAACCCATGCCCCCGTGCAGGCCTTTTACGGGGCGGGCTAGCCTTCATAGTCATGCTCATTGCTTTTTCTGTTACCCCGCTCGGTGTTGGCGAGGGCGTCGGCGAAATCGTGGCTGAGGCCGTGCGCGTCGTGCGCGCCAGCGGGCTGCCGAACCAGACCGACTCAATGTTCACGACGATCGAGGGCGAATGGCACGAGGTCATGGCCGTCGTCAAGGACGCGGTGGACGCGGTCAACGCCCGGGCTCCGCGAGTGAGCCTGGTACTGAAGGCGGACATCCGCCCGGGCGTGACCGACGGCCTGACCTCGAAGGTCGAGACGATCGAGCGTTACTTGGCGCCCTGAAGGGCCGAGTTGACCACGCCGCTGACCGGGCTACCGCTGAGGCCAGAGGTGATCGCGCCGCCGTTGACCGGGGTCCCGGCCACGTTGGAGTTGACCGCGTCCCCGTTGGCCGGCTGCCCGGGCAGGTTAGAGTTGGAGCTGACGGAGCCGTCGTTGGCCGTGTTGTCAGCGTGGCAGGGGCACTTGCCGTGCTTGGGGTCGCCCATGCCGTTCTGCCCGGTGCCGTTCGGGTCCGTCCCGTAGTGGTCCGTCCCGTTCTGCTGGTTGCTCGCGGAGGCGCAGCCCTGGTTGTTGACGGCGGTGGCCTTGGTGACCGACGACGGCGACAGGGCCGAGATCGCGCCCGCGATGCCGTACAGCGGCACCTGGCCGCCGATCCCGTTGATGAAGACGTCGTTGCCGCAGACCTGGACCGGGATCTGGTTGTCGCTGACGTTGACCAGGCTCGCTCCGTCGTCCCCGTGCTTGTTCTGCTGGTTGTTGAGCTCGACGCAGCCGCGGTTGTTGACCCCCTTGGCCACGGTGTACGACCCCGGGCTCAGCAGGCTCGCCACCAGCGCGTCGCCCGCCACCGGGACCTGACCGCCGATTACGTTGCCGTACACGTCGTTGCCGCAGAGCTGCAGCGGGATCTGGTTGTTGCTGACGTTCACCAGGCTCGACGGGCCCGACACGGTGGCGGCACCCGCCATCGGTGCGCCGAGGCCAATCAGCCCCGCGGTCGCTACGCCGAGCACGAGAACGTGGCTCTTCTTGAGCATTACTTCCCACTCCCCCTTTTTACTAATTAGCGCCAGAGAGGCTCCGGCGATCAATTCGCAGGCTCTTGGCCCGTCGCAAACCATACCTGAGGAGAACACGGTTAGCGGCGAAGATGACGCAGCTTAGCGAGACTTCGGCCAAGAATTCAAAACGGCGGTGGCAATTGTTGCCGTGTTGTCCCTTTATTCCCATCACCGACACAGTCGCCTAATTCGGTGCAGGCGGTGCGGTCCAGGACTAGCCGCCGGGGCCGGCTGGGGCGCTGGGCGGGTGCGGCCGGTTCATATCGCAATTCAGTGCACCTTGCCGCCTGTGCCCGATATTCCGGCCGAGTGCGCCACAAGGCTAATAAAGGTCATGCGCCTGTTGGTCGCAAGGCCAGACGAATCCGCGCCCGGGGGCCACAAGGACACTTGATTCATGATTGTGTTAATTCCGCGGCACTATAGACGTCCAGAATCCACACAATCACGGCAGGCGGGGGCGTTTATGGGCCTCGTGGCACACAAGGTCAGCAGGCGATCGATCGTTACCCGAAGTCCTGACGGCCGAGGGCGGTTACGCGTCCGCCGGGCGGACCAGGCCGTCCAGGGCCTTGTCGATTAGCCGGTCGAACTGGACGGCCACGACGTGGTCCGCGAGCCGGAGAAGGTGCGCCGGGTCATCGGCCTGGCGGGACAGCACGCGGCCGTCGACGACGACCTCACCGGCCGGGAGAACCTGCTCATCCTCGGGCTCATGCAGCACATCGGGCCGCGTGGGCCCACAAGGCCAGAGCAGTCACGCCCGCGGGGCCACAAGGCCAGAGCAGTCACGCCCGTGGGTGCCACAAGGCCGGAATGAATCTGTGCGCGTGGCCCACAAGGCCAAACGGATGCGAGCCGGGGCGCCACAAGGCCACTAGATGCGTGCTTATGTGCCACAAGGCCGGATTATTTTGCCCCTGGGGCACGCAAGGCCAGATGAGTCGGCGGGCGAGCCGGGCGCGAGCTGCTTCCGAAATCATGAAATGTCGGGAATGCCAGTGGCGCCAGCGCTCGGATTCCCGGATCCGGCGAATGGTGCCGGGGGAACGGGCGACGTGGTGCGAGCCCGCGAACGGGCGGTGGTGAAACACTAACCCGGCGGAGGGCCTAACTGGCCTGCCGTCAGCTGAGAGGCCGGCTCATTGGCTGGCCACGGCCGCCTACGGAAACCCGTTCGACATTGGGGAGCGGAGGCGCAAAGATCGACAGTCATGGGCGAGCGCACTGAGATCATTGAACTGGTCGACTCCATCTTCGACACCGTCGACGCCAAGGACTGGGATGCGGCGGAGAAGCTCTTCGAGCCCACGCTCGTCGCGGACTTCGGGGAAGCCGCGACGATGAGCAATATCGACCTGGTGGGCGGCTGGCGGCAGGGCCTGCACGCCAAGAAGAAGAGCTTTCACCTCGTCAGCCACTACCGGGTCCGGGTCAACGGCGATACCGCGACCGTCGCCGTCAAGGGGTACGCCTACAACGTGCTCGATGAGGATCTCGGCGGCGGGATGTGGGAGGTCTGGGGCGCGTACGAGATCCCGCTGCGCCGCACCGAGGCCGGCTGGCGCGCGTCCGGTATCACCTTCCGGGCCTGGCACACCCGCGGCGACGACTCGGTCCGGGCGCACACCCTCACATCGTTACCCGTCCGCGACGGGCTGGGCCTCCCGGTTACTTGCTGACCCGTCCGGAGCCGGCGTCCGGGTCGCGGAAATTCGGGGCGGCGGGCCCCAGGTCGGTGGCCCCCAGGTCGTCGTCGCCGATCAGCTCGAACTCGCCCTCATCGGGCTCGTCCGGTCCTACCCCGCCATCGCCGGCCGGCTGGCCGACGGGCCGGCGCGGCCTTTCGCCTTGCTGGTGTACTCGCCGAGCGGCCTGTAGCTCGTCGACGTCATCATCGTGGGACTCGGCATGCCGGTCATGCCTTGCCGTGCTCTGGCTCATGCCTTACCTCCGCTGTCGGCCGTCGCTAGCGCCAACCCCGGTTACCTGCCCGGTCCGGCGGCGCCCTAACAGCGGAATGGGAGGGTTTAGCCGGCCGCGGCGAGAGGCGGGCAGAGGGCGGCGTGACGATTCCGCCAACGCTCAACATCCCCGCCGCTGGCCGGCGCCGCGAGGTAAGTTGCATTCGTGAGCACGCGAGTAGCGCCGATCTTTCCGGTCAGTAACCTGGTCACTGCCCTCGCCTACTACCGCGGGCTCGGTTTCGGTGTCCGCCACTGGCACAGCGGCGGGTACGGCTTCGTCACCTTTGACGGCGCGGAGATTCACCTCGGCGTGGAGCCTGACCTCGACACGCGAGTAGACCGGCGGTCGTCGGCCTACCTGTTCGTCGAGGATGCCGACGCGCTGGCCGAGACGTGGCTCGCGGCCGGCGGCGACGTGCGGCTCCCGCAGGACACCGAATGGGGCCAGCATGAGGGCGTGCTCGTCGACCCGGACGGCAACATTATCCGGTTCGGCTCGCCGATGAGCGCGGACCCGGAGCTGGACTAGCGGTGCCCGCTGCCCTTCTGACCCGGTCCTAGCTGGCCACCGGGACGCTGGCGATGAGGGCGCGCAAGCCGGCCGCGTCGAGGAGGTCGGCGGGGCGGACCGTGCGGTCGTGGCGGACGTAGTAGAACGCGGCGTGGACCTTGTCCAGGGGCACGTCGGCGAGGAAGGACCAGGCGAGGCGGTAGGCGGCCAGCTGGACCGCGACCGCTTCCCGCTCCTGCCGGGTGCGCGGGAGCTGGCCGGTCTTCCAGTCGACCACGTCGTAGCCGCCGTCCGGGGCCGCGAAGATCGCGTCGATGCGACCGCGGATCTGACGGTCGCCGATCTGGGTGTCGAAGGGGACCTCGACCTCGCGAGGCCAGCGGCCGCCCCACTCGCCCGCCTCGAAGCGGGCCTTCAGTTCGATGAGGTTGTCGTCAAGCTCGGCGACCGCCTCGTCGAGGAACAGCTCCTCGTCGTCGATCAGCCGCTGCTGGCCGAATCGTTCCTCGAGCCACAGGTGGAACGCGGTGCCCCGGCGGGCCTGCCTGGCGGGTGCCTGGGGCATCGGGCGGCGCACCTGGCGGGCCAGCTCGTCCGGGTCCCGCGCCAGGGTGACCAGCGCGGACACCGACAGGCGGGCGGGCAGCACCACCTCGACGGGGCCGCCGCCGCGGGCGCGCTGGGCATCCCGCTCGGCGAGCAGCAGGCCCGTGTCCAGGTTCCAGGCCGCGACGAGCTCCCGCTCGTCGTCCGTCAGGCCCTCGTCGTCGGCGGAGCGCGCTTCGGTCGCGTCCTCGTTGCCGGCCGCGCCGCGCGCCGCGCCGACCAGAGCGGCCGCCGCCGCGACGGCGGCATAGTGCCGGCCGGCCGGGCTGTCCGGCCAGTCCGCCTCGTCCACCTGGGCGAGCAGCGGGTTGTCGGCGTCGTCGGCGGGCCGGTCGGCCCACCGGGCCACCGTCCCCGCGCCCGCCTCGCACGCGGCGCGGATCTCGGTGAGGAACGCCGAAGGGCCGAGCGGCGAGGTCGCGTCGCCCCACCAGTAGCCGGAGCAGCCGAGCCAGAGCGCGGCCCTGGTCGCCGCGACGTACGCGAGGCGCCGTTCCTCCGCCAGGTCCCGGCTCGCGCAGGCCTGGTTGAACTCGGCGAGCGAGTCCGCGTCGAGCGCGGGCAGCTCCGGCAGGTCATCCGCGTCACCGCGCAGCGGGAACGGGATCAGCCGCGGGTTGTGCGTCCATCTCGTCGGCACCCGCGGCCGGGCCGGGAAGACCTGTGATTTCTCACCCGCGGCCAGTCCCGGGATGAAGACCGCGGGCCACTGCAGGCCCTTGGCGGCGTGCACGGTGAGCAGCTTGACCGTATCCGTCTCGCCGACCCGGCCGGTCTCCAGGCCGTACTCCTCCTGCTGGGCGGCGGACAGGAAGGCGAGGAACGCGCCGAGCGTCGGCTCCGGCTGGTCGCCCGCGAACGTGGCGGCGACGTCGGTGAACGCGTCCAGGTCGGCCCGCGCGGCGGCCAGGTCGCCGCCCGGCCTGGCGGCCACCTCGATGTCGAGGCTGAGCGCGCACTCCACCTCGGCGATAAGGTCCGCGAGCGGCCGGGTGACGTGCTCGCGTAGCCGCCGGGTCTCCGCGGCGAGCGCCGACAGCCGCGCGTACCCGGTCACCGAGTACTCCGCCGGGTCGCCGAGGTCGTCGAGCGCCTCGACCAGCGACGCGGCGCTGCCCGCGGTGGTCAGGTCGGTGACCGCCTCGGTGAGCGGGTCCACGGCCGGCGGCCCGGCCGCGGGACCGGCCTCGTCGGGGTCATCGGCCTCGCCGCGCGCTAGCTCGCGGGCGCGGCGGCCGAGCGCCACCAGGTCGCGGGGGCCGACCCGCCAGCGCGGCCCGGTCAGCAGGCGGGCGAGCGCGTCGGAGGCGGCGGCGTCGTGCAGCACGCGCAGCGTCGCCACCACGTCCTGCACCTCCGGCACCGACAGCAGGCCGCCGAGCCCCACCACCTCGCACGGGATGCCGCGCGCGTCGAGCGCCCGGCGCAACGGCACGAACTGCGACCGCTTCCGGCACAGCACGGCGATGTCCGACGGGCGCACCCCGGCGAGCCTGCCGTCCGGCCACAGCTTGCCGTCCGGTGCCATCCCCGCGGGCCGCGCGAGCAGCTCGGCGGCCTGGGCGGCCACCCATTCCGACTCGTCGATCACCGTCGGCAGCAGCGCCGCGCACACCTCGCCGCGGCCGCCCCGGTCGGGGGCGGGCTCGAGCACGGGAACGTCCGGCGCCTCCGCCCGAAGCTCCGCCTGCAGCACGGCGGCCGCGGCGAGCACCCGGCCGGCGTTGCGGAAGCTCGTGGCCAGTTTCCGCACCGTGGCCGGGCTACCGGAACGGGCCGGGAAGTCACCGGCGAACCGGCGCAGGTTCCCCGCGCTCGCGCCTCGCCAGCCGTAAATCGACTGGCACGGGTCGCCGACCGCGGTGACCGGGTGCCCGTTGCCGAAGAGGGCGTTCAGCAGCTTGAGCTGGGCGTGGCTGGTGTCCTGGTACTCATCGAGCAGCACCACCGGGTAGCGGGTCCGCTCGGCGGCGCCGACCTCCGGGTGGCGCATGGCGATTTGCGCCGCGAGCCTGACCTGGTCACCGTGGTCGAGCACCTCGCGCGCCCGCTTGGCCTCGGCGTAGCGGTCGACGAGCGGCAGCAGCTGCTCCCTGACCCGCTGGGACTCAATGGTGCGGCGTACCCCGGCGAGGGTCCGGCCCGGCCACCTGGCCGCCTCGGCGGCCAGCCACTCCCCCACGCCGCGGACGTCGTCGGAGGACCGCAGGTGCTCGGCGAGGTCGCCCGCGAGGTCGAGCACCGCCGCGGTCACGGTCTGCGGTGTCCACTGCACCTGGTCCATCGGGCCGTCGTAGGCGGCCACGATCGACACGGCGAGCTGCCAGGACAGCGCGGCCGTGATCAGCCGCATCGACGGCTCGAGACCCTCGCGCAGCGCGTGGTCGCTGACCAGGCGGCCCGCGTAGCTGTGGTAGGTGCTGATCACCGGCTCGCCCGCCCACGGGCCCGCCTCGTCATCGGCCGGGCTGCCCTCGAGCCCGGCGCGGCGCAGCGCGTCGAGGCGCAGCCGGACCCGCTCGGCGAGCTCGGCCGCGGCCTTCCTGGTGAACGTCAGGCCAAGTACCCGGTCGGGGCGGACCATGCCGTTGGCGACCAGCCACACCAGCCGGGCGGCCATCGTCTCGCTCTTGCCCGACCCCGCGCCCGCGATGACGGCGAGCGGGCCGAGCGGCGCCGCGATGACCGCCGCCTGCTCCGCGGTCGGCTCCGGCAGCTTGAGCACCCGCGCCAGCTGACCGGGGGTGTACTTGTCCACACCTCCATTCCAGCAGACCACACCGACATTCGCGGTCGGGCGGCGGAACGACGCGGGAGCCACGAAAGGCATGGGCCGGCGGAACGACGCGGGGCGCCGGCGGAAGGAGGCGGCCTCGGCGACTGGCTTCCCCGGCCGCAGGCGCGCGTCAGCCTGCGAGCGGCGCGGCGGTCCACGCCCCTGGGTCTACGCCGAAGACGCTCAGGTGGATGAGCACGGCGCCGATGCCGCCGGCCGGCGCCCCGGCCGTGTCGAGCTTCAGGTCGGCGAAGAGATACAGCCCGTGGTCCGGCCCCTGAGTGCAGGCCGTCGCGTCGCTGTCCGACTGCCCGAGGCCCGGCGTCGACTTCTTGCCGGTTGCCCCGATGGGTGTCCGCACCAGCCAAACCGCGTCGGCCTGGGGGAACAGGGAGCTCGTGGTGCCGGTCTGAGTGCCGACGGGCTCCCCGCCGGCGGGACGGCCGCGCGCGAGCCCGGCCGGCGCGGACCGGCGCTACTCGCCCGCCGTCGCGGGCCCCGTGGTCAAAAGCGCCGCGGTGAGAGACAGCGGGCCGTAACGGTCGATGCCCTCCGCCGAGCGTTCGCGGGCCAGCTGGCCGCGGGCGACGAGCACCTCCAGGTGGGCGGCGGTCTCGCCGGTGGCGAGCAGCTGGTTCATCACGTCGAGCTCGGCCAGACGGCGCTGCCTGCGCGTCCACGGCAGCGCGCCCGCCGCCTGGAAGGCCGTGACGGGGCCGGCGGCCGCGGCCGCGAGCGTCTGCTCGAGCCTGGTCTCGTGGTGCTCGAGCAGCTGGAGCACCCGCGCGTGGGTGGACGGCTGGACCGGGCCGTGCGCGGGCAGCAGGCGCGTGTCCGGCAGGGCGAGCATCAGCCGCAGCGAGCCGAGGTACTGGGTGAGCGAAGACCGGGTGATGACCGGCTGGAAGCCGATCGACGGGGTGATGTGCGGCAGCACGTGGTCGCCCGCGAACAGCAGCCGGGCCGTCGCGTCGTGGAACACGACGTGACCGGTGGTGTGCCCGGGCGTGTGGACGGCGCGCAGCGTCCGGCCGGGCAGTTCGATGACCGCGCCGTCGGACAGCCACCGGTCGGGGTCGGACCACTCAAGCTTGGGCTGGGGGTTGGCGAACCGGGGGCCAAGCAGCTCGCGGACCGCGACGGCCAGCTCGGCGGCACCCATCCGGGGCAGCATGTCGATGAACCCGACCTCGGCCCGGCCTTCCGCGACGTCCCTGATCGCGTCCATGTTGGCCCGCTCGGCGGCGCCGAGCGTGATCAGGGCGCGCAGCGTGGTGCGCAGTTCGACCGCGAGCGTGTAGTGGTCCTGGTGGATGTGCGTGATGAAGAAGTTCCTGATGTCCGGCAGGCCGTAGCCGAGCTGGGCGAGCGCCTCGGTGAGCCGCTCGCGCGCCTGCACGAGGGCCATGCCCGCGTCGATGAGATCCACGCCGTCGTCGCCGGCCAGCGCGTAAACGTTGACCGCGGTCAGCGCGTCGCCGGGGAGGGGCAGCGGTATCCGGTACAGGCCGTCGCCGAGGTCTTCCACCCCTGGCTCCGCCCAGGCGTTCCGGTCCTCTCGCGCGGCCGACGCCCGGCTTGTCACGTAATCCACGGATGGTACCTCCTGCCCGTCCAATGTACAGGCAGGTGAAGTTTCAGTTAATGCGCCCAGACCGTGTCGTAGCGCCCGTTACCGCCTACGGCGCCACCTGCCCGCTACGGCGCCACCTGCCCGCCGTCCGGGCTCACCGGGCAGCAGGACGACACGGGACAGGTGCGGCAGCCGGGGTTGACCCGGGCCCGGTACACGGGGCCGGCCATCCCTTCGGCCACCGCGTCGACGAGCTTGAGCGCCCAGTCGGGGTCCGGGTCGTCGGGCAGCGCGCGCTGGCGCTGGACCTTCGCCTTGGCGCTCAGGCCGGCCTTGCCGACCTGGACGAGCTCGGCGCCGCCCGGCTCGATCACGCCGAGCCGCTCGAACGCGCCGAGCAGCACGGCGAGCTGGTAGACGCCGAGCTGCGGGTGCCGGTCAAGGTCGTCGTCGTGCGGCGCGGACCCGCCGGTCTTCAGGTCGACGATGACGCCCCGGCCCTGGCCGTCCCGTTCCAGCCGGTCCACCCGGCCGGTGATCTCCACCCGGCCGACCTGCACCTTGAGCGCCTGCTCGGTCGCGACCAGCTCCCGCGGGTTGGCCGCGTGCCAGTCGAGGAACTTGCGGACCATCTTCTCCGCGAGCTCCCGCTGCCTCGTCCCGTACCAGACGCTGCCGAAGTCCAGGTGGTGCCATATCTCGTCGATCCGGCCCGCCACCGCCTGCTCCGTGGCGCCCTCGGCGATGAGCTGGGCGGCGGCGTGGATGACGGTGCCGAGGTGGCGCAGCACGTCCGGGTGCCCGGCGCCGACGGCGGACTCAAGCAGCCAGCGCAGGCCGCAGCGGGTGAACGTCTCCAGGTGCGACGGCGACAGCCGCACCCGCTCGCCGTCGCCGACGATGGGGGCCGCGTCGGACAGCTCGGTCAGCGCGTACCAGTCCCCGGGGTCGGCGCCGCGCACGCCGGCGTCCGCGAGCCGGGCGAGCCGGCGGGCCGCGGCCCGCCGGAGCGGGTCGGGCTTCCCCGGATCGGACGCGGTCCGGCGCAGGTCCGCGACGAGCGCCGGCAGGGAGAGCCAGCGGGTGGCGGCGCTCGCCCGCTCGATCTCGATGTCGTCGCCCGCGAGCTCGGCGAGGAACCGCGACGGGCGCTGGTCCTGCTCGTCGCCGCCGGACGCGGTCACCACGAGCAGCTTCCGCGCCCTGGTGGCGGCCACGTAGAACAGCCGGCGCTCCTCGGCGAGCAGCCGGGCCGCGCGGGCCGCGGCGGCCACGTCGCGCGGGCCCTCCGCCGGGTTCACCTGCGGCCCGCCGGTCGCCTCGGCGACCTCGTCGGCGCCGAGCAGCGAGCCGCGCAGCCGCAGGTCGGGCCAGACCTCTTCCTGCACCCCGGCGACGACCACCACGTCCCACTCGAGGCCCTTGGCCCGGTGCGCGGTCAGCACCCGCACGGAGTCCTCGCGGACCGCCTGCTCGGCGAGCGTGTCGCCGGCGATCTCCTGGCCGGTCAGGCGGTCGAGGAAGAGCCGGGTGGTGCCGGGCGGAAACGACTCCGTGAAGCGCGCCGCGGCCTCGAACAGCGCGAGCACCGCGTCCAGGTCGTGGTCGGCGGCGCTGTCGTGCTCGGCCCGCTCCTCCCACTGCTGGGCGAGCCCGGACTCCCGCCAGACCGCCCACAGCACGTCCTCCACGCTCTTGCCCGCGTCGAGGTGCTGGCCGGCGGTCGTCAGCAGGCTGGCCACCCGCCAGGCGGGCGCGGCCACCCGGTCGCTGACCGCGCGGAGCTGGCGCAGGTCGGTGAGCACCTCGCCGAGCGGCACGCCGCCAAGTGCCCGCTTCAGCTTCCGCAGGCCGAGGCTGTCGGTCTGGCCGAGCGGGCCGGTCAGCAGCTCGGTCGCGGTCTCTTCGTCGAGCCGGCCCGGCTGCAGCGCGCAGCACAGCAGCGTGAGCAGCGGCCGCACGCCCGCCTCGGCCGGCAGCGGCAGCTCATCGCCTGCCACCGTCACCGGCACGCCCGCGGCGGTCAGCGCCCGGCGCAGGGCGGGGACCTGCCGCTGGGCGGAGCGGACGAGCACCGCCATCCGCTCCCACGGCACCCCGTCCGCCAGGTGCGCCCGGCGCAGGGCGTCGGCGACGACGGACGCCTCTTGCGCCTGGGTGTCCGCGACGCAGATCCTGACCTGCCCGGCAGGGCCGCCGGCGCGCGGGATGAGCTGGCGGTGCGCGGCGATGTCACCGCTGTGTTTCTCGGAAGCACCGTGTTTATCGGAAGCACCGTGTTCATTGGAAGCACTGGGTTGTTCGGAAGCACGGGGCGGTGCGGGCAGCCGGCGCGCGACCCGGCGGGACGCGGCAAGCAGCACCGCGCCGCTGCGGCGGCTGGTGCGCAGCGCGACGACGGGGGCGGGCGCGCCGTCCGGGCCGAGGAACCGGTCGGGGAAGCTGGTGAGCACGCGCACGTCGGCGCCGCGGAAGGCGTAGATCGACTGGTCGGGGTCGCCCACCGCCACCAGGTCCCGGCCGTCGCCGGCGAGCGCGCGCAGCAGCGCCTCTTGCGCCGGGTCGCAGTCCTGGTACTCGTCCACGAACACCGCGTCGTACGCGTCGCGCTCCCGCTGCCTGGTCGCCTGTCTGGTCAGCAGGCTGGCGGCGATCCTGACGACCTCGGCGTAGTCGTAGGCGGGCACCGGCGCCAGGTCGAAGCGGGCAGAGTAGCGGTCGAGGAACGCGCCCGCCGCGACCCAGTCGTCGCGGCCCGACTTGCGCCCGAGCTGGCGCAGCGCCTTGCCGTCGAGCCCGCGCTCCGCCGCCCGCATCAGCACGTCGCGCAGCTCTTCTGCGAAGCCCCTGGTGGCCAGCGCCGGCCGTAGCCGGTCCGGCCAGTTCCCGCTGGCGTCGGCCGCCTCGCCGCGCAGCATCCGGCGGATCTCGAGCAGCTGCTCGGGGGCGGACAGCAGCCGCGGAGGCTGGTCGCCCGCGAGCACGAACTCGCGCCGGACCAGGGCGTAGGCGTAGCTGTGGAAGGTGAGCGCGAGCGGCTCGGAGGTGGTCCGGCCGAGCCGCGCGGTGATCCGGTCGCGCAGCTCGCCCGCCGCCTTCCGGCTGAACGTGAGCACCAGGATCCGGCTCGGGTCGGTGCCGCGCCGCTCGATCCGCTCCGCGACCGCCGCCACGATCGTCGTCGTCTTGCCCGTCCCCGGGCCCGCGAGCACAAGCAGCGGGCCGCCCTTGTGGTCGACCACCCGCTGCTGCGCGGCGTCGAGCACCGGCGGGGCGGGCGGCGTCAGCGGCAGCGCCCGCCGGACGAGTCGGTAACCGTTCATCAGGATTCGATTGCATCACGGGCCACCGACATTCGGCGTTATTTCAGCTGGTCCGCTGGTCCCCCCGCCAGCGGGCGCGGCGCACGTCCACCCGCACCGGCGAGGCGGCCGAGCGCAACGGCGTGCCCTCGGCCAGGTAGTGCGCGAGCGCCTGGGCGTCGTGTCCCGGCGCCGGCGTCCCGTCCGCGTGGATGACCCGCCACCAGGGCGCCGCGCCGCCGTACTGGGACATGACCCGGCCGACCTGGCGCGGCCCGCCCGCCCCGAGGTACTCGGCGACGTCGCCGTAGGACATCACCTGGCCGGCGGGAATCGCGTCGACCACGTCGAGGACGCGCGCGGAGTAGTCGTCGATCTCCCCCATCAGCGCTCTCCGCGCGGCTCGCGGGTCTTGCGGACCCAGGCAAGCCCGGCGAGCGCCACCGCCAGCGCTACGACCGCGAGGACGGCGAACACCGCGCGCTGCCCGTCGCCGCGCGGCGCGACCGGCGCCGCAGGCACCGCCGCCGGGCCGCCGCCGAAGTGCGCGCTCAGCGGGACCGGGGACGCCGCGGGCCGCACCTTGGCCAGCTCTCCCGCCTTGACCAGCGCCGCGTCGGCGTTGACGATGCCGAACCCGGTGTTCACGTCGTAGCTGCCCGACGGGGTCTGCTGGGCGGTGCTCGTCAGCGCCTCGGTCACCAGCGCCGGGGAGATCTTCGGGTACCTGGACTCGATCAGCGCCGCGGCCCCGGCGACGAGCGCGCACGCCGGGCTCGTCCCGTCGACGGTGTAGTAGAGGCCGTTCCTGCCCTGGGCGGGGACGCCCTTGCCAGGCGCGGCGACCTGGACGGAGAGGTTGCCGCTGGAGAAGCTGGCCTGCGTGCCGTCGATGGTGACCGCGCCGACGCCGAGCACGCCCGGGTAATCGGCCGGGAACGACTCCGGGGCCATGCTCGAGCTACCGTGCCGGGCGTCGCTGATCCCCGAGTTGCCGGAGGAGGCGACCAGCACGGTGCCGTGCTGGTAGGCGTACGCGATGGCGTTGCGCACCACCCCGCTCGGCGCCGAGTAGCCGATCGACATGCTGATGACCTGGGCGTGGTCCTTGACCGCGGTCATGATCCCGTCGGCGAGCTCGTTCTGGATGGTGTTCTCCGGCTCGTTGTTGTACGCCTGGTACCCGGGGTCGCCCTTGTCGGGTATCACCCGGATGGAAAGAATCTTCGCCTCCGGCGCGATCCCCATGATCCCGTCGTAACCGCCGTCGTGGCCGTGCCCGGCGATGATGGACGCCATCCACGTGCCGTGCTGGCCCCAGTTGGCGTTCTGCGGCGAGGTCTTCAGCCCGGTGAAGTCGGGGCCGGAGACGACCGTGCCGCCCGACAGGTCGGACACGTTGGGGTACACGCCGCTGTCGATCACCGCGACCGTGACGCCCGAGCCTTCCGTCACCTGCCAGGCAGGCACGACGTTCATCATGGTGAACACCCACTGCTGAGTGTCCCGCACCGCGTCGCCGGGCGCGTTGACCGCCGCGGCGGCCGGCAGCGCGGGAAGCAGGCCGAGCGTCGCCGCCAGGCCGCCGCCGGCCAGCGCCCGGCCGAGCGTCCTCAGCATCCGGGCGTCCCCGGGCAGCTGGGCGGCGGCACCGGCGCGGCGAGCACCGACAGCACGTCGCGGGCGACCCCGGATCCGGCGCTCTTCATCTCCGCTTCCGTGTAGCCGTCGCCCGTGACGGGCTCCTTGGGCCGGCTGTCGGCATAGCCAACGGTATAGAGGACGACGTACGGGCCGGCCGACACGAGGCCGGACAGCTGCCGCCGCTTGTCGGTGAACGCGGCGGCCGGGGTGCCGGCGACCGGCACGGCGTGCACGGCGGTGCTCGCCGCGGCGACGTCGTTGATCGCCCGCGCCGCGGCGGCGGCCTGAGCGGTGCCCGGCAGCACCGCGGCGCCGACCGTCACCACGTAGCTGTCGGTCGTGTCGACGTAGGTGGCGCGCAGCATGGCCGCGCAGCCGTCGCGGCCGAGCACCGCCGCGGCGGCGGGATCGGTGACCGCGGCGCAGGCGGCCTGCTTGGCCACGGCGACCCGGTTCGCCGACAGCGTCAGCCCGGGATCATCGTCGAGCGCCGTCGGCGCCGGGTAGCTGACCGACGAGGAAAAGATCGCGCCGGCCGTGAGGTCGCGCCAGCGCTTGCCGTACTCCCAGTTGGTGATCTGCTGCCGCTGCTCGGCCGTGAACTTCCTTGGCATCGCCTGGGCCAGTGCCCCGACGCCGAAGCCGACGAGGCCGAGCGCGCCAAGCGCCAGGACGGCGATCGCGAGCATCCGGTTGCGGCGCCGCCCCAGCAGCCCGCGATCCGGCGGCGGGCCACCGTAGGGCGGGCCACCGTAAGGGGGGCCCCCGTAAGGCGGCCCCTCATGGGGCGGTCCCCCGTAGGGAGGGCTACCGTAAGGCGGGCCACCGGGCTGGGAACCGTCGGGCGGGGGTCCTGCGTAGGGTGGCCGGTAGGGCGGCTGGCCCGGGTACTGCGGCTGGGCACCACGCCACGGCGGTCCGCCGTTTGTGCCGCCGTAGTCCGTTGCCACACGGAAATGTTAGGGCTTGTTGCGACCGGACGGTCCGCCCGCATGCCGTTTTAGTTATTACCTGAACTGCCCGGTGACCGCCGTTATGGCCGCTCACCAGCGCGGCCCGCGGTCGACCGGCCCAGCCGGTCCGCCGCCGCGGGCGCGCCGGACCCGGTCGCAGCGATCGGCCACGCGGCCGAACGAAGTGGCTTTCCCCTCATCCAGGGTCACAAGATTCAATTATCCCGAACGGCCGCCGGCTCCTCTCGCCCGGCCACGCTGCACCCGGGTGGCGGCGTGGGCCTCGGGGTAGTGTCAGGGAAATGAAGCTGACTAAGCACGAGCACGCCTGCGTTGTCCTTGAGAAGGACGGTGCGTCCATCGTCATCGACCCGGGCTCGTTCTCCTCCGGCGCGGCGGAGATCATCGCGGGCGCCGACGCGATCCTGATCACCCATGAGCACATGGACCACGTCAACGAGGCGGCGGTTACCGGGGCGCTCGCCGCCCGGCCGGACCTGCGGGTGTACGGGCCCGCGCCGCTTGGCGCCATGTTTTCCGCCCAGCAGGACCAGTTCACCCCGGTCGCCGCCGGCGACCAGCTGGCCGTCGGGGGCTTCGCGGTCACGGTCCACGGCCGCGAGCACGCGGTCATCCACCCCGACATTCCCGTCATTCCCAACGTCGGCTACCTGATCGACGGCAGCCTTTACCACCCCGGTGACGCGTACTACGTGCCGGAGGTCCCCGTCCCGGTGCTGCTGCTGCCGACCAGCGGCCCGTGGATGAAGATCGCCGAGGCGGCCGACTACGTGCGCGCGGTGCGGCCGCAGCAGATCGTGCAGATCCACGAGATGCTGCTCAGCGACATCGGGCTGTACCTCGCGAGCAACCTGCTCGGCAAGGAGGGCCTCACCGGCCTCCCGCTGACCGTCGTCGACGCGGGTAAGTCAATCAGCGTCTGAGACGGCTCGTCACTCGGCGTCGGACACGGCCCGCTCCGCGTCCGCGAGCCGCGATCCGGACCTGGCGCACCGCACGACGTCGCTAATCGCGGTCGTGACCAGGTCCGGATCGCCGAAGTTCAGGTAGTGGTCGGGGCTGTCCGACAGGACGTGCCGGCTGTTGGCCGACAGCCGCGCCAGGTGCCGGTGCAGGTCGCGCCAGGCCTCGTAGACGCGGCCAGGGACCGTGGGATCGCCCGGCGCGCAGGTCAGCACCACCAGCGGCCGGTCACCGAGGCCACCAGGCGGCAGCGCCGGCGCCGCGTCGGTGGCCCGGCGGAACGTTCGCCACTCGCGGATGATCGACCGCCGGTCACCGCCCCGGCGCGACTGGCGCGACTCGCGCATGATCGCCGGGATCACCAGGGCGGTGTCCAGCCGGTTCTTGGCGGACCGGAGCGGGTCGAGCACCGGCCGCTGGCCCTCATGGCTGGACTCGACGAGAACCATGCCGGCCACCCGGTCCAGGTGCGCCGCGGCGTACGCGCGGACGTAGAGCCCGCCCGCGGAGTGCCCGACGAGCACGAGCGGGCCGGTCACGGCCAGCTCCAGCAACAGGCGGTCCAGGTCGGCGGCGATGTCGCGCGGCGACCGCGCGTCCCGCGCGGCGCTGCTCGGGCCGTAGGGCGCCCGGTCGTAGGTGATGACCGTCGTCTCCTCGGCTATCGTCCGCGCGATCTTCTCCCAGTCCTCGGCGGCGCCGCCGAATGAGGGTTCGATGACCACCGCCGGCGAGCCCTCGCCAAATACCGTCGCCGCGAGCTGGTGCCGTCCCACCGAGATCATTACCGTGCCGTCCGCCATACTCCACCTGCCAGAGAACAATTTGCCGCCTAATTGACCGTGCGCATTACGGTAACTGTTCTGCTTTGCGGTGACTAGACGCGAAACGGCAAATTGCCGGGAATTCAATTTGCACGTCTAAACGCGATGCCCATCTGCACGTGCAGATGCATTTTCAAAGGGCGCGGAAATGCACCGCGGGTGCCGCTAGAACTCCCCGGAATCGAGACCGCTACCTGCGATAAACAGCACGGCGGGGCCCGACGCGGTCACCCGGCCGTCAGCCGCGGACAGGTAGCAGGATTCGCCCTTGGCGACCTTGAGCGAGCCCGAGCTCGCGCGCAGCGTCCCGACGCCCTCGACGCAAAGCACGACCCGGGCGCAGGTGCCCGGCAGGGTCACCTCGCCGGGACCGAGCTCGGCCCGGTACAGCCGGAACTCGGGCGCGGGCGAGTCGTAGACGGACACCCCGGCGCCGATCGTCCGCGGCTCGATGACCGGCACGGCGACGGCCGGATCGGTGAGCTTCAGCAGCTCAGGGATGTCGATGTGCTTGGCGGTGAGCCCGGCCCGCACGACATTGTCCGAGTTCGCGAGCAGCTCCACGCCGGTGCCGTGCAGGTAAGCGTGCAGGCCGCCCGCGGGCAGGAAGACAGCCTCCCCGGGCCGCAGCACCGCGTGCCTGAGCAGCAGGGACGCGACGATGCCGAGGTCGCCCGGGTGCTCGTCGGCCAGCCGGACGGCCGCGGCGCACGCGGCCGCGTACTCGCCGCCGTCCGCCGCGACCCGCTCGCAGGCGGCCACGACGTCGCCGACGAGCGCGCCGCGGTCTGCCGCGGGCCAGGCCAGGATCGTGGCGAAGGCGCGGGCCGGGGCGGCCGGGTCCGTTACCAGCTCGGCGGCGAGCGGCACGAGCTCGCGGACCGCGAGGGCGCGCAGCAGCGCGGCGGCGTCCGCCCCGGTGCGCATCCCCGCGAGGACCTCGAACGGGGTAAGCGCGCAGAGGATCTCCGGCTTGGGCCAGTCGTCGACGTAGTTCCGCGACTTGTCGCCCGGCCCGAGGCCGCGCTCGTTCTCCGCCCGGTAGCCGGCCTCGGCCTGCCGCCTTGACGGGTGGACCTGGATGGACAGCGCCTGCTCGGCGGCCAGCACCTTGAGCAGGAACGGCAGCCGCCCGCCGAACCGGGCGGCGCACTCCGCGCCCAGCTCACCGGCCGGGTCCGCGGCGATCACGGCGTCCAGGGTGGTCCTGGCGCCGTCGCGCTCCACGCCGGACGGCGCCGACGGATGCGCGCCCATCCACAGCTCCGCCTCGGGATTCGCGGTCGGGGCGGGCCACCCCCGGAGTTCGGCGATCGCGTTGTGCGATCCCCAGGCGTACGGCTGGATAACCGGCTCAAGTAGATCCACTCACGAATGCTATTGGACTGGATTGGCACCTGCATCAGCCAACGGTGGAGGTGTCGGCGGGGTGCTCGACGAGCGCGATGATCCGGCTCGCCATGAACCGGGCGGTGCGCACCACCGTGCCCGTCCTGGTGACCTCGGTCACCTCTACCACGCCGCGGATGGTGCTGACCTCGACCCGCCGCCCGGCCCGGGTGGCATCCACCTCGTAGGTTTTCGCCCCGTCCCCGGTATCGACCACGATCTCGACGCGGTCCCCTTTCACGGCACCCTCCTGGGACAGAACGTATGTTCTGTTACATACCACCCGGCCCTTACCGGGAAACCCGGCTCGCCGGCCGACGGTTACGCGGTCCCCACGGGCTTGACGATCACCACCGGCCGCCCTGCCCCCGGATAGTGGATGTTTTTGCACACGGGGGTGTGGAAAAACATCCACTATCTCCGGCCCGCCGGAACCGGGACTCGACATTTCCGGCATTCCGGACGCCGCCCGCATTCGCCAAGCAAAGCAGCCGACTAAGGTCACTGATTAAGCACCCCAGAAATCCCGACGGCAAAAATTTTCGCGGCCCGCCCGGGAAGTGCCATGGACCGGCCGCGTATGCGGCAGCACCAACAAGTGGGATGGACCTGACCGGCTCGCGGCAGCACGGAAAGAGACATGCCGCCCGGTTGACAGACCAGCCCAGGAGAGACGACGTGGCGCGATGACAGTCACCCGACACTGAGAATCGCGTCAGCACCGGAGGAAGGGCCAGGGCGTGGCTTTTGCCTGGGTAAGGGAGCGGGAGCCGCCGGGAGTGTCATCCGCCCGTGTTCGGGGCCCGCCCTTTGAGCCACGACTGCGGGCGGGGACGATCCCCGGCCTCACGCTCCCTGTAACAAGTGACTAGTAAGTCGGGAGCGAGGGGTCAACCTGGCTAACCCAGGCAAGCACGCCGCCGCCCACGTGCACCGCGTCGGAGAAGCCCGCCGACTTGAGTACCGCCAGGACCTCGGCGCTGCGGGCGCCGCTCTTGCAGTGCAGCACGATCTGCTTCTCCTGCGGCATCCGCTCAAGGGCAGAACCGTTAAGGAACTCGCCCTTCGGGATCAGCGTGGCGCCGGGGATGTTGACGATCTCGAACTCGTTCGGCTCGCGGACGTCCACCAGGAAGATGTTGTCGCCGCGGTCGAGCATGCCCGCCAGGTCCTTGGCGCTGATCGTCGACCCGACCACCGCCGCCTCGGCCTCCTCGGAGACCGCGCCGCAGAAGGCCTCGTAGTCGATCAGCTCGGTGACCGTCGGGTTCTTGCCGCAGATGGCGCAGTCGGGGTCCTTGTTGACCTTGACCGTGCGGTAGTTCATCTCCAGGGCGTCGTAGATCATCAGGCGCCCGGCGAGGCTGTCGCCGATGCCGGTGATCAGCTTGATCGCCTCGGTCACCTGGACCGAGCCGATCGACGCGCAGAGCACGCCGAGGACGCCGCCCTCGGCGCAGGACGGGACCATGCCGGGGGGCGGGGGCTCCGGGTAGAGGCAGCGGTAGCAGGGGCCGTAGTCCGCCCAGAACACGGACGCCTGGCCGTCGAACCGGTAGATCGAGCCCCACACGTACGGCTTGTGCAGCAGCACGCAGGCGTCGTTCACCAGGTAGCGGGTCGCGAAGTTGTCGGTACCGTCGACGATGAGGTCGTACGGCGCGAAGATCTCCATCACGTTGCCGGAGTCGAGCCGCTCCTTGTGCAGGATGACCTTGACGTACGGGTTGACCTCTTCGATCGACTCCTTGGCCGACTCGGCCTTGGACTTGCCCACGTCGGAGACGCCGTGGATGACCTGGCGCTGCAGGTTCGACTCGTCGACGGTGTCGAAGTCGACGATGCCGAGCGTGCCCACGCCGGCCGCGGCCAGGTAGAGCAGCGCCGGCGAGCCAAGGCCGCCCGCACCCACGACAAGGACCTTCGCGTTCTTCAGGCGCTTCTGCCCGGCCATGCCAACGTCGGGGATGATGAGGTGACGCGAGTAGCGCTTGACCTCATCCACCGACAGGTCCGCGGCCGGTTCAACCAGTGGTGGCAGCGACCCAGTGGTTGGCGACCCGGTGTTTAGCGGCCCAGTGGTTAGCGACACTGTGCAAACTCCAGTCAGTTTTGTTGTTACGTCATTGAGCATCAACCGGGTCGCGACGGCCTGAATTCCCTGCGTCCTCACCGCGGGTTTCGTCCACCATCTCACGGAAGAGGGCCGCGACAAGGCCCGGCCGCTCCATCTGCGCGAGATGCCCCGTCGCGGGGAGGACGCGCACCCGGGCGTCACGGAAGTCGCGGGCCGCACGGACCGCCAGCCGCGGGTGCACCAGGCGGTCGTCCTGGCCGAACAGCACGAGGCACGGCGCCGTCACCCGGGCGGCCGCCCGCCACAGCGAGAGCGGCGCCGGCCGGAGCGTCTCGCCGACCAGCGTGCGCGCGGCGCCGACGAGCGAGGCGGGCTCGTAGCTGAGCTCGTCCCGGCGGCGCAGCGCCTCCACCTCGGCGGCGAACCGGTCCGGGTGCAGGCGCGACGGGTCGGAAAAGCAGGTCTCGAAGACGCCCGTGACCCGGTTCTCGACCGGGAAACGCAGCGCCCACTGGCGGACCAGCCGCTCGCCGACGAAGGGCAGCGCGAGCAGGGGGAAGTGCAGCACGGAGCGGCGCACCTTCAGGTCGGGCAGGGCCGGGGAGACCAGCGTGAGCGTCCGCACCAGGTCGGGCCGGCGGGCCGCGACCCGGACCGACACCGCGCCGCCCATCGAGTTGCCGATGAGGTGCACGGGACCCCCGTGGTTGGCGGTACCGCGCCCGAGGGCCTCGATCAGCCGGATCACGGT
This sequence comes from uncultured Actinomycetota bacterium, assembly GCA_963767685.1. GTDB lineage: Bacteria > Actinomycetota > Actinomycetes > Streptosporangiales > Streptosporangiaceae > Trebonia. The sequence continues at coordinate 415,474 of CAVYEZ010000018.1, read as the reverse complement.
GCCCGCCTGCGCGCTGACCGAGTACCGGCTCCACGTCTTCGGCGGCGGCGAGAATCCCGACCCCGGCAGGTCAAGCGCGGTGCAGTCGAAGTCGGGCGCGAGCGCGGCCATCAGGTCGGTCCAGTTGGTGGCCGCACCGGACATGCCGTGCACGCACAGGACGAGTTCCCGCTTGGCGGGCGGCGTTTCCGCGACCCAGACTTCCTCGCCACTCGCCAGGTCGACCATCCGGCCCGGCCAGTGCGGGACTGGGGACGTCACGCGCTCTTCTTCCTGCGGCTGGCCGCGGGCTTGCGCGGCTTGGCCGGCGGCGGCGACCCCGCTTCGCCGTCCGGGTCCTTGGCCCGGTTGGCCTTGGCGGCCTCGACGCTCGCGCGGAGCGTCTCGGTGAGGTCGGCGGGGCCGCCCGGGGTGCCCGCGGGGATCGCCGTGCCCGCCGGGCGAACCACCTCGTTGCCCTCGATCTTGGCCTGGACCAGGGCTTCGAGCGCCTCCCGGTACGCGTCCTTGTAAAGCGACGGGTCGAAGTCCTCGGTCATCGTGTCGATCAGCGACGCCGCCATCTTCAGCTCCTGCGTCCTGATGTCGACGTCCTCGTCGAGGAACTTGAAGTCGGGCGCGCGCACCTCGTCGGGCCAGAGCAGCGTCTCCAGCACGAGCACGCCGTCCCTGACGCGCAGCGCGGCGAGCGCCTCGCGCTGTCTGATCGCCACCTTGGCCACGGCGACCCGGCCCGACCGCTCGAGCGCGTCGCGGAACAGCACGTAAGCCCGCACCCCGGCGGGCTCGGGCTCCAGGTAGTACGCCTTGTTCGCCAGGATCGGGTCGAGCTGGCCCGCCGGGGTGAAGTGCAGCACGTCGATCCGTTTCGCGGTGGCGAGCGGCAGGTCCTTCAGGTCCTCGTCGGTCAGCACGACGACGTCGCCCGTGGCGAGCTCATAGCCCTTCGCCACGTCGGAATACGCCACCTCGTTGCCGTCCAGCGAGCAGAAGCGGCGGAACTGAACCCGCCCGCCGTCCTCCCGGTGCACCTGACGGAAGGCAACGTCGCGCTGCTCGGTCGCCGCGTAGAGCTTGACCGGAATCACCACCATGCCGAACGAGATCGCACCGGCCCAGATGCTCCGCATGGCTTCTCCCTACCCAGAACGCGCCCCCGCTGATACATCCGGCGTGTCCGAATTTACCGATTCGGCAGTACTTTCGAGGCCATTTCCGCCAGTGACCTCACCGACTTACAATGGCCCGCAGGGGTAAGCCAGTTACTGGTCGCGGAGGTCGGGCAATGAGCGAGCTTGCGAGCGAACGGGCAAGCACAGTGCGTCCGCGAATGCGGACTCCGAGCGCCAGCGAGGTGGTCGCATGAGCGAGCTCAGCATCGAGACGCCGGACGAGGACGCCGCCGAGCAGGCCCGCGAGGTCCCTGAAGAGGACGAGGAGGAGCTCTCAGAGGTGCCTTTCGAGGTAGACGAGGCCGACGCCGCCGAGCAGATCAGGGACGCGGGCTATGACAACGACGACGAGGACTATCGTTAGTTACCATCGTCCCAACCCGGAGAACATCGTGACCGCCACTTCTACCACTCGTCCAAGGGGAACCCGGCTACCGCGGCTCGCTCGCCGTCGGCAACTGCTCGACGCGGCCATGGCGGTCTTCGTCGCGCGCGGCTACCACGCCGCGGCAATGGATGAGATCGCGGAACGGGCCGGCGTCAGCAAGCCGGTCCTCTACCAGCACTTCCCCGGCAAGCAGGACCTCTACCTGGCCCTGCTCGACGAGAGCGTGGGCCGGCTCGTGGAGGCGGTGACCGGCGCGATCCGCTCAACCTCGGACAACCGGCAGCGGGTCAACGCGACATTCGCGGCGTACTTCGAGTACGTGGCGGAGCACAGCGGAACCTTCAAGCTCGTCTTCGAATCGGACTTCACCAACGAACCAGCCGTCCGCGCCAGGCTCGACGCGGCCAACCAGGAATGCGCCGACCTGATCAGCCAGGTGATCAGGGAGGACGCCGGACTGGCGGACGACGAGGCCTACCTGCTCTCCATCGGCCTCCTCGGCATGGCCCAGGTCAGCGCGCGGTACTGGCTGAGCACGCTCGGCTCGATCCCCAAGGAGACCGCCGAGCAGCTCGTCGCGCGACTCGCCTGGCGCGGCATCAGCGGCTGGCCGCGCACGTCCGACCAGGGCGAACCCCACTAGAGGGAGAATCGTGGAAGTCAAGATCGGAATACAGTCGATTCCGCGCGAGCTCGTCGTCGACACGGACGCGACCGCCGAGGAAATCGAGCGCGACCTGGCCGCGGCGCTCAGCGCCGCCGACGGCAAGGCCATCTTGGCGCTCTCCACCCAGAAGGGCGGCCGGATCCTCGTCCCCGCCGACAAAATCGCCTTTATCGAGTTCAGTACGGATTCGGCGCGCCGGGTCGGTTTCGGTAACATCGTTTGATTCGGGAACATCATGTGGTTCCCTAGGGAACATCATGTGGTTCCCTAGAAGGCTCCGGGGTACGGGGGTCGTCCCCCGGAGGCCACAGGAATGCCATAGAGCCAGTTCGCGTTGGGACTAACGCGGCCGCCCGTATGCCGCGTGCCTGAACACCAGGCGCGGGCACGGGTAATGCGCGCACGGAGGAACCCCTGACAACTCAACCAACCAATTCCGAGGCCGGCGACGAGGCACCAGCCAGCCCCCCGGCACCCGGGCCGGCGCACGCGCTGCCGTTCCGCGACCTCGGGATCGACGAAGCGATTTGCGCCGCGCTGGACGACGCGGGCATCTACACGACCTTTCCCATTCAGGCGCTGACGCTGCCGCTGGCCATCGACGGCCAGGACATCATCGGGCAGGCGCGCACCGGCACCGGCAAGACCCTGGCATTCGGCGTGCCCATGCTGCACCGGCTGGCGACCACGGTCGCCGCCGCGCGTGCGCCCAAGCAGCCCGCCTGCCTCGTCGTGGTGCCCACCAGGGAACTGGCCATTCAGGTCGCCGACGACCTCAAGCAGGCAGGCAAGCGACTCGGCGCGCGCGTGCTCACCGTCTACGGCGGGCGAGCCTACGAGCCGCAGATCGAGGCGCTGACGGCCGGCACCGACATCGTTGTCGGTACCCCGGGCCGGCTGCTCGACCTCGCCAACCGCAAGAACCTTGACCTGAGCCAGATCCGCGCCCTCGTCCTCGACGAGGCGGACAAGATGCTCGACCTCGGGTTCCTGCCCGACGTGGAGAAGCTGCTGAGGCTCACCCCGGGCGACCGGCAGACCATGCTGTTCTCGGCGACCATGCCCGGCGAGGTCGTCACGCTGGCCCGGCGCCACATGCGCCGCCCCACCAACATCCGCGCGGAGGAGCCGGACGAGTCCGCGCCCCCGCCGCTGACCGCTCAGCACGTCTACCGGACGCACCACCTGGACAAGATCGAGGTGCTCGCGCGCGTCCTGCAGGCCAAGGACCGCGGCCTGGCCATCGTGTTCTGCCAGACCAAGCGGGCCGCCGACCAGGTGGTCACCGCCCTGTCCGACCGTGGCTTCGCCGCCGCGGCCGTGCACGGCGACCTCGGCCAGTCGCAGCGCGAGCGCGCGCTGCGCGCGTTTCGCGCCGGGAAGGTCGACGTCCTCGTCGCCACCGACGTGGCCGCCCGCGGCATCGACGTGGACGACGTCACGCACGTGATCAACTACGAGTGCCCAGATGACCAGATGGCGTACGTGCACAGGATCGGCCGCACCGGCCGGGCCGGGCGGACCGGCATCGCGGTGACGTTCGTTGACTGGCGCGACCTGCACCGCTGGAAGCTGATCAGCGACGGACTCGGCCTCGGCCAGCCGGAGCCCGCGGAGACGTACTCCACCTCCGAGCACCTCTTCGCCGACCTTGCCATCCCGCCCGGCGTCACCGGCACGCTCCCCCGCGAGTTGCGCGGGGCCAGGGCCGGGCTGGCGGCCGAAGCGGAAGAGGACCTGGGCGAGACCGGTCCCACCCGCTCCCGGCAGCGTTCATCCGGCGGAAGGTCACGGAGCCGCGCCAGGTCGAGGAAGACCGGCGACGGCACGACTTCCCGCCGCGACGACGTCGTGCTCACCAAGACCGACGCGGACAGCGAGCCCGGCGACGCCGCCGAGCCGCGCGCCCCGCGTCGCCGGCGCCGCACCCGCGGCGGCCGTGACCTGAGCAGCGAAGCGGAAAGCACGGTCCCGCAGGAGACCACCCCGCAGGCATCCTGACATGTCCACGCCGACCTCGCTCGAGCTTCCCGAGGGGACGCGGCGAGCCACCGTCGTAACCGCGCGCGGCGCGTTCGCCGTGCTTGACGCGATCCCCGCCGCGGGTCCCTCTGAGCATGGCACCGCCCTCTTGGTACCCGGGTACACCGGCAGCAAGGAAGACTTCATCGCCGTCCTCGGGCCGCTCGCCGCGGCCGGCCGCCGGGTCATCGCGGTCGACCAGCGCGGCCAGTACGAGACGGACGGGCCGGATGACCCGGACGCCTACGACCCTCGGGAACTCGGCGCCGACGTGGCCGCGCTCGTCGCGGCCACGCACGCGACCCACCTGCTCGGCCATTCCTTTGGCGGCCTCGTCGTCCGCGAGGCGGTGCTCGGCGGCTGCTCGCCGGCGTCGCTCACGCTGCTGAGCTCCGGCCCGGCCGCGCTGCCGGGACAGCGCGCCGAGGACCTGCACTTCATGCTCAACTTCCTGGACGGCACGCCGACGCCCGGCCTTGGCGGCAAGATCGCCGAGGTCTGGCACGGCGTGCTCAAGCCGGAGGCGGTCGCGGCGGGGGCCGCGCATCCGATCATGGCCTTCCTCGAGGAACGCATGCTCGCCAACAACCCCACCGGCCTGGTCACGATGGCGACCCACCTGCTCAAGGCGGAGGACAAGACCGCCGAGCTCGCCGCCCGCGGCATCCCCACCTTCGTACTCTACGGCGAGGATGACAACGCCTGGCCGTCCGCGCAGCAGCGCGACATGGCGGACGGGCTGCACGCAGAGCGCGCCTGCATCCCCGGCGCCGGGCACAACCCCAACGTCGAGGCCCCGGCCACCACGGCCCACGCGCTCACGAAGTTCTGGGACGCGGTCGAGCGCTAGGGGACTTACAGCTCGGCCAGCGCGTCCCATGGCCGGTGCGGCGCGGCGGCCGCCTGCCCGGCCGGGCAGCTCCGCCGGTAGTCGCACCAGCCGCAGACCGGGCCGGTCCGTGGCGGGAACACCTCGTCGTACTTCTCCCTCGGCAGCGAGGCGCGCATCCGCTCGTCGGCCTCCGCGCACTCGGCGGCGACATCTTCGGCCCGCCGCAGGTGCCGCTGAAGCGTTTCCTCGGTGTGCTCCCAGGCCAGCACCTGCCCGGACGGCAAGTGATGCAGCTCCACCCGGCGGCACTCACGGCGCAGCGCACGGGAGGCGGCGAGCGCGTAGAGCGCCAGCGCGAGCGAGCTGCGCGCGTCATCGACCGACAGCAGGTGGCGGCCGGTCTTGTAGTCGACGACGACGAGCTCGGTCCCCTCGGCCGCGGCGGCCTTGTCGGCACTGGTCTCTTCAGTACGGGCCGAGCGGGGGCGGGCGTCGAGCCGGTCGATCCGCCCGGAGACCGCGATCTTGTCGGTCCTCGTCGCCACCGTCCGCTCCACGCCGACCGGCTCGTCGGCCGGGTCAAGGCCGTGGACGTAGTCCTCCACCAGGGACCGGGCCCAGTCCCGGTAGCGGGCCGACTGCGCCTCGCTCGCGAAGCCCTCGCCGATCCAGCCCTGGGTCACGAGCGCGCCCGCCGCCTGCACCGTCCGCCGGGGCAGCGGCAGCCGCCACCAGCCCGCCAGGGCGTTGTGCACGGACGCGCCGAGGCTGTTGTGCGCCCACGGCGGTCCCTTCGGGGGAACCGGCCGGTCCAGGTAGCTCATCCGGTACCGGCGCGGGCAGTCAAGCCAGGTGGTGAGCCGGGTCGGCGTACACGAGTACAGCCGCCTCGGCATCCCCTCGAAACCCAGCTGTTCCATCATCGGAGGCTAGCGATCCCCGCCGGGCCCGGCCGACACCCAGTCGGCGAACTGCTTGGCGGCGTCGCCGATCGTGCTCTCCTCGCCGTGGCCGGGCAGGACCCGGGTGTCGGCCGGCAGGTCAAGCAACCGCTCGCCGATCGCGGTGAGCTGGGCGGGGAAGTTGACGAACAGCCCTTCGTGGCCCACCGGGCCGTTCGCCGACAGCGCGTCGCCGGTGAACACGACCCCCAGGCCTTCGCAGTAGAGGCTGACCGAGCCGGGCGTGTGTCCCCCCGTGTGGATGACCTCAAGCTGCACGTCCCCGACATCGAAGCGGCCGCCGTCGGCCATCTCGATCTCCGGGTCGCCGCCGCCGTGCGCCGTGCGCCACAGCAGCCGGTCCGCGCGGTGCAGCGCCACCGGCGCCTCGTCCCGCTCCGCGACCTCGATCGCGGCGGCGACGTGGCTCGCGTGCCCGTGCGTGCAGATGACCGCGAGGATCTCGCGCTCGCCGACCTGCTCGAGCACGCTGCCCGCGTCCTCGCCCGGGTCGATGACGATGACCTCCTCGTCGTCACCGATGAGCCACGCGTTCGCCTCGCTGGTCTCCGGCTCCCCGGCGCTCTGCTCAGCATCGCCAGCGGGGGCGACCGGCTCCCCTACGCGTGGCGACCACACCCGCTCGATACGAGCTTCCACGAACCGCACCTCCGCCACGGGCGCCCCAGCCGAGCGCCGATTCCGACCCCACTGTGTTAGCGGCAACTCTAGCCGCACCCGCCTGCGCGCGCGGCCTTGGCGAGCAGTCGCGCGTACTCCTCCGGCGGCGTGGTCTCGGCGCCGAGGCCGCCCGCTCCCGAGGCTTGCCCGCCGGGCTGGAACAGCCCGTGATCGTCGCTGCCGCCGGTCATGATCAGGTCCAGCGACCGGGCGAGCGCGGTGAGCCGCAGCCGCTGCGACTGATCATGGTCGAAGTGGAACACCTCGATGCCGCCCAGGCCCGCGCCGGCGAGGCTCACGATGACCTCGTCGGGGATCTCGTACCCGGGCGACCGGGGGTGCGCGAGGACCGGTACGCCGCCCGCCGCCCGCACCAGCCCGACGGCCCGGGCGAGATCGGGGGCATAGCGGTCGACGAAGGCGCGGCCGCCGTCCGCGATCCAGTCGGCCGTGAACGCGTCGGCCGGGCTCGCCACCGCGCCGGCGGCGGCGAGCGCGCGGGCCAGGTGCGGGCGCCCGACGACCGCGTCGCCGGCGATCGCGGCGACCTGCTCCCAGGTCACGTCGGCACCGAGCGCGCGCATCTTGTCGACCATCGCCCGCGCGCGGTAGACGCGGTCGTCGCGGATCTGGGCGGTCTCGGCGCGCAGGGCCGGGTCCTGCTCGTCGAAGAGGTAGCCGAGCAGGTGCACGCTCCTGCCCGCAAGCTGGCAGGACAGCTCCATGCCGGGGATCAGCGTGAGGCCGTCGGGCAGCGCGGCCCTGGCCTCGGCGAGGCCGGCCTGGGTGTCGTGGTCGGTGAGCGCCACCACGTCGAGCCCGGCCGCCGCCGCGCGGCGCATCACCTCCGCGGGCGCATCGGTGCCATCGGAAGCATTGCTGTGCACGTGCAGGTCAATACGCACGGCCTGCCGCCCATGGACACTTGCGAGGCACTACGCGGCTGTGGTCCGCGCGGGCGGGCCTGATACGATCGCGGTCTTTGCGATCAGGCCCGCCCGCGCGGACACCGGGGGGTACGGGGGGTCGTCCCCCCGGGGGATGACTGTGCAGGTGCAGGTCAATACGCACGGCGGCCATGCTAGCCCGAACAGGGAGACCACGCTGCGCCTCCCGCGCTCGCCTCCGGGCCCCTCGGGACTGTGCTGTCCCCGCTCGCCGCCGCGCGCTCGGGACCCCTGTCCTTCCCTCGTCGCCCTGCTTCCCCCGCTCGCCTCCGGGCGCTCGGGACCCCTGTCCTTCCCCCTCTTCCCCCGTCACTCGTCCGCTCGTCCCTCGCTCCCTCCCTCCTCAGTCCGGGGGCAGGGGCGGGCCTTTGGCCCGCGCTCGGCTAGGCGGGCAGGCGCGGGGACAGCGCGCCGAATGGCAGGTCAAGCTCCTGCTCGGGGTCGCGCAGGTCGCGTAGCGGCAGCGGTTCGAAGAGCAGCGTCCCGGCGGTGTCCGGCCACAGCACCAGCCACAGCCAGCTCGCGGACACCTCGCCGACGAAGACCGCCTTCCCGGCCGACTCGACCAGCCAGAGCGGCGCCTCGTGGTGCGCGACCTTGACGGTGGCGTGCGGCGGGCTGGCCGCGAATCCGTCGCCTGGGTCGGGACCCGGCAGCCCGGCCATGCCCGCGCCCAGGCCCACGCCGGGCTCCTCGGCGATGATCAGCATCTCCGCCGGGCCGCCGAGCGGGTTCGGCCCGGACAAGGCCAGGGCGGAGCCGCGGGTTCCCGTCCGCTCGTCGCCCGCGCCAGTGAAGCCGCTGACGAGCCAGCCGGCCGGCAGCGGCCAGGGCAGCCAGACGGGGACCTTCGCGTGCCGCGCCAGCACCTGCAGGCCGTCCATCGTCGGGCGCCGCGCCGGGGCGAGCGGGTGAATCTCGCCGTGCAGGTCACAGCGCCACGCGCTCGACCACGCCGTCGGAGCGCGCGCTTCCCGTCCGCATCGCGGGCATACCGCTCTCATCACCACGTTGGCCCAATATCTACCCCTGCGGGCGGAGGCCACACCCGGTCGGTTACAACCCCGCGGCCTTCCCCTTCGCGACGATGGCCAGCGCCAGCTTGCGGGACGCCTCGTCGATCATCTCGCCGTCGAGCATGACCGCGCCGCGCCGGTCCACCGACGTGGCCCGCTCGTAGGCGTCCAGGATGCGCACCGCCCGCGCGTAGTCGTCGGGCGGCGGCGTGAACGCGTCGTTGACGACCTCGACCTGGCCCGGGTGCAGCACCCACTTGCCGTCGTAGCCGAGCGCGGCGCTGCTCGTCGCCGCCACCCGCAGCCCCTCGGTGTCACCGATCTTCGCGTACGGGCCGTCGATGGCCTGCAGGCCGCGCGACCTGGCCGCGACCAGCATCCGCATCAGCGGGTAATGGTGCGCGTCGAACGCGTAGCCCGCGGGCTGCCCGCCCACCATGAGCGAGCGCATACCGATCGAGGCCATGAAGTCGGCGGGGCCGAAGACAAGCGAGACCAGCCGGGGCGACGCGGCGGCGATCGCCTCGACGGCCGCGAGGCCCGCCGCGTCCTCGATCTGCGCCTCGATGCCGATCCGCCCGGGCGCCAGGCCGGCGGACTGCTCGAGCTGGCCGAGCAGCACGTCGAGCCAGACGACCGCGCCCGGGTCACTCACCTTGGGCAGGATCAGCGTGTCGACGGCGCCGGGCGCGCCTTCGGTGACGGCGATGACGTCCTGGTAGGCCCAGGGGGTGGTGACGCCGTTGACCCGCACCGCGACGAGCTTCCCGGCCCAGCCGCCGGCCCGCAGCGCGCCGACCGCGAGCTCGCGCGCCGCGGGCTTGGCGTCGGGCGCGACCGAGTCCTCCAGGTCGAGCATCACCTCGTCGACGGGCAGGTCGCGCGCCTTGGCGACAAACCGCTCGCTGCTCGCGGGCACCGACATGCAGGTCCGGCGCGGCCGGTACGTACCATCCACAGCCGCGACGATACCGCCGGGCCAGGAGAGGGCAGCATACCGCCCCGGCGGTCGACGCCGATCTCATGAATATCCGGCATGTCGCGGCGCGGAGCGCCCGACATGCCGGATGCTGATTCCCGGCACTGAGCTCGCAGGGCCGCGGTGGAGAGAGCTCGCAGCGGGGCCGTGGAGATGGTGGATCGCTGAACACCCCCTGGCGGTTCCAGCGATCCATCATCTTGTTCGAGTCTCGCTTCCCGTCCGCCGGATTTCCCGACATAGCAGGAATGTCGGGCGGGCCAGCGTTCGACGTTCCGGATCCGCAGGCTCGCGGGCGACGCGCCCCGCCCGGCGACACGCCCGCGCCCGCGCCGGGAGCGACCCGTTGGGGTCGTGGGGGGCGGCCGGGTGAAACACGCGGACGTTCGGGCGAATGATGCCTTTGACTCTTATCGGCGGGTTGATGGCTGGTTATGAGAAGGTGAACGTTTAGTTCGGCGGCGTCTCTGCGGGGTGCCCGCCGACTTAGGTAAACCTATGCTGGCTCCTGGCCGGCCGAGCTCCCCGCGCGGCGGCACACGGATTACCCCGAGGAATGCCGGATGGTTATGCGCCAAAGACGCCTGCTCCCGACCGCGCGCACCGTGGTCACCGCCGCGCTCACGGCTGGCCTCGCCGCGAGCCTCGCCGCCTGCAGCGGCGGTACGGCGCCGCCGTCGAACGTGATCGACGTCAGCAGCAACCAGTGCGGCGGGAACTGGTCCGTTCCCGGTCCCGGCTGGCACACCTTCCAGATCAGCAACCAGGGCACCGGCGGCGGCCGAGATCGACCTGGTCAACCCGGCCAACGGCGCCATTTACGCGGAGATCGAGAACACCGGCCCCGGCACCGTCACCCCGATCACCATCGACTTCGGGTCAGGGAAGTACGCGCTGCTCTGCCTGTTCAACGACTTCAACCCGTCAGGTGGACGACGGTCACGGTGGCCGGGCACGCCGCCGGGACGCCGGCGGTCATGCCGGTCACCTACAACGACACCATCCCCTACGCGAAGAAGTACCAGGACGAGGACAGAAGCCGCGCTCAAGGTGCTCGCGTCGGAGACCGCGACGCTCGACGCCGCCGTGCACGGCGGCGACCTGGCGACGGCGCGCCGGACTGGCTGACCGCGCACCTGCAGTACGAGACGCTCGGCGACGCGTACGGGCGTTCGGCGGCTTCGACACCGAGATCGACGGCCGGGCGGATCGCCACCGGGGTCAACAGCCCGCAGTGGACCGGCTTCTTCCGGCTTGAGTACGGGCTGTGGCACGGGCAGTCCCTGACGTCGCTGGCTCCCGTCGCCGCCACGCTCGACAGCACGTGAACGCGCTCCTCGCCTGGTGGCCGACGCAGCAGATGCCGCTGTCCGACGTCGGGCTGCGCACCCACGAGATCCTCGAGAACGCACTGGAGTTCCAGCTCACCGGGCACGACGACTACGGCAGCGGCACCACGCTCGCGACCACGGTCGCCGCCATCGCGGCCAGCCGGGTGCTGCTCGCCCTGCTGCAGCCCGCTGCTCGCGCCGCGCTACCCGGCGCTGCCCGCCGTCTACTCCGGTCTTGACCAGTTGCAGTCGCTCTTGGAGAAAGAGCGGCTACCGAACGGCTGGTGGATTGCCGTCTCAGCCCTGCCGACGGCCGCGCGGCAGGCGATCGACGCGGCCTGCGGGCGGTGCTGCAGTCACTCGCTCCCGATCGCGTCGATCACCGAGCCGAGGAACACCGCCAATGACTTCTGAACCAAGGAACCGTCGTCCGCAGACTCGACCGAACTTCAGGCCGCACCGCGCAACCGGCCGGCCCCCGGCCGGGGCGGCGGTCGTTCCTGCGCGGCCTGGCCGGCGGCGTCGCGGGCGGCGTGGTCGCCGGCGGGGCCGCGGGCGCGGCCGCCGGGTACCTCGCCAAGCGGGACCCCGCCCGACCCTCCGCGGCCGCCAACGAGGCCGCGGTGACGGGACGGCTGCCCGCCGTGCCGTTCCACGGGAAGCACCAGGCGGGCATCCTGCCCGCGCCCTCCCGGGCCACCGCGGTCGTCTCGTTCGGCGTGACGGCCGACGACAAGGCCTCGCTCACCGACCTGTTCCAGACCGTGACCGACCGCGCGCGGTTCCTCACCGCGGGCGGCACGCCGCCGCCAGTCGGCATCGGCGGGCCGCCGTCCGACTCCGGCGTACTCGGGCCGACGGTGGTGCCCGACGGGCTGACGGTGACGCTCGGCGTCGGCATCGACGCTGTTCGACGACCGGTACGGGCTCGCCGCCCTCCGCCCGGCGCGTCCTGACCACCGATGACGTCGTTCCCCAACGACGACCTGGACCCCGCGCAGTGCGGCGGCGACCTGGTCCTGCAGCTTTCCGGGCCGGGTACGACGGACACGGTGCTGCACGCGCTGCGCGACATCGCCAAGAACACCCGCGGCGGCATGCAGATCAACTGGCGGATCGACGGGTTCTCCTCGCCCGCGCGGCCTTCCGGCACGGTGCCGCGGAACCTGATGGGGTTCATGGACGGGATCGCGAACCCGTCGGTTACCTCCGCCACCGCAGATGAACTCGCTGGTGTGGGTGGAGCCCGCCGCTTCCGGCGAGCCGTCCTGGACCGCCAACGGCTCCTACTTCGTGGTGCGGCTTATCCGGATGTTCGTCGAGTTCTGGGACCGGGTGGACATCTTCGAGCAGGAGACGATGTTCGGGCGGCGGCGGCGACTACCGGGTTCCCGCTCGACGGCGACTCGATCTACGCGACCCCGGACTACGCGGCCGACCCGACCGGCGACGTCGTGCCGCTGACCGCGCACATACGGCTGGCGAACCCGCGCACGGCCGCAGTCCGAGCCGAGCCAGATCCTGCGCCGGGGCTGGAACTACGACCGGGGCCTCGACGCGGTGGGCGACCTGGACATGGGGCTCATCTTCACCTGCTTCCAGCAGGACATCGAGCGGCAGTTCGAGACGGTGCAGACGCGGCTGACCGGCGAGCCGCTCGTCGACTACATCAGCCCGTTCGGCGGCGGGTACTTCCTGGCGCTGCCCGGGGTGACCGGGCCTAGCGACTACTACGGCCGGGCGCTGCTTGCCTAGTGGTTTCAGCGTTTCTTGAGTTACGACGACCTTTTTCGGGATTTGTTGACCTCGCGTTTGCCTACCGGTCAGATTGGCCGCGCTGGAGCGTCATTCGGCAATGAAACAGTTCTGCGCCGGGGAGGTGCTCCGCACTGCCCCGGCGGCGGCCTTGCCTGGCTCGCCGGCCGATGAAGTCCCGCAGAACTCTCAGGAGGCTGAGCATGGGCTTTAGCCCACTAGGCAGGAGCAGCGCAAGCGGCTCCGGCCCTACCTCGTGGCCACGGCGGCGGTCGCCCTCGCCGCCGGCGCGGCGGCAGGCGCCACCGCGGCGAGCGCGAGCACGTCGTCGAGCCCCGCGTTCGCCGGCTACCAGACGCCCGCGACGGTGTCGCAGACGCTCTACCGCGGCAGCACCACCACGCCGATCAAGCACCTCGTCGTGCTCTTCGACGAGAACGAGTCGTTCGACCACTACTTCGGCACCTACCCGTACGCGGCGAACACCGACGGCACCAAGTTCACCGCCAAGCGGGGCACCCCGACCGTCAACGGCCTGTACACGCAAGATCACCAAGTCCGGCCCGGTCGGCCCGCTGCTCACCAGCAACCCGAACGAGTACAACCCGCAGCGGCTGACGAACTCCGAGGCGCTCACCTCCGACCAGAACCACGGTTACACCGCCGGAGGAGAAGGCCGAAGACGGCGGCAAGATGGACCAGTTCGTGCAGAACACCGAGTCCGCCACGCCGTCCGCGGGCTGCGCCCCCGAGTACTGCCCGCCCGGCATCGTCATGGACTACTTCGACGGCAACACCGTCACCGGCGCTGTGGAACTACGCGCAGAACTACTCGATGAGCGACAACAACTGGGACACGACGTTCGGCCCGTCCACCCCGGGCGCGCTCAACGTGATCTCCGGTGACACCCAGGGCGCGTCGGCCCTCACCCCGACCTGGTCGTCCACCCCGAGCCAGCCGGCCACGTCGAGCGCGGTCAACGGCGGCTCGATGAACGGCGACGTCGACCCGTACTACGACGAGTGCTCGGACTCCAACCACACCACCACCGGCGCGCTCGGCGTGATGAGCGGGGAGAACATCGGCGACCTGCTGAACACCCAGCGACGTCACCTGGGGCTGGTTCCAGGGCGGCTTCGCGCCGACCTCGACCAACGCGGGCGGCGCGGTCTGCGGTGCGACCTCCACCAACATCGCGGGCGCCAGCGACGCGGAGTACTCCGCCGCACCACGACCCGTTCCAGTACTACGCGTCCACCGCGAACCCGGACCACCTGGCGCCGAGCTCGCTCAAGGAGATCGGCTACACCGACCAGGCCAACCACCAGTACGACCTGTCGTACTTCAGCGACGCGCTGAACGGCACCGGCGGCGCCACCCTGCCCTCGGTGTCCTACCTCAAGGCGCCGGAGGCCGAGGACGGCCACCCCGGTTACTCCGACCCGCTCGACGAGCAGAAGTTCCTGGTCAACACCGTCAACTCGATCGAAGAGTCCAAGTACTGGGCGTCGACCGCGATCGTCATCACCTACGACGACTCGGACGGCTGGTACGACAGCGTCGCCCCGAAGATCGTCAACGGGTCGAACGACGCGACGGATGACGCCGCGATCTGCACCTCGGTCGCCGGTGACCGTCGGCTCCACCAACGACCGCTGCGGCTACAGCCAGCGGCTGCCGCTCGTCGTGATCTCGCCTTACACCCGGGACAACTACGTCAGCAGAAACAACACCAACACGGCCTCGGTCGTGAAGTTCATCGAGGACAACTGGCTGCGCGGCGACCGGATCCCGAACTCGTTCGACGCGACCTCCGGTTCGCTCGACGCCCGGGGCGGCGTGCTCGACTTCAACGTCTTCCCGCACTTCACCCCGCTGATCCTCAACCCGACCACCGGCGCTGTCGTCAGCGGCGGCCGCTACTAATCCGCGGTTACGGTCCGGGCGGGCCGCGTCGCGGCCCGCCCGGCCTCTTTTATGACCGCTTCTATGACCGCGCACGACGCCACGTAGCATAAGGGGCATGAGCTCCCCGATCCCCACCCGCGAGCAGGTGCTGACCGCGCTGGCCGGCGTCAACGACCCAGAGATCGGACGCCCGATCACCGAGCTCGGCATGGTCAAGTCCGTCGAGATCGGCACCGACGGGCTCGTCGCCGTCGGCGTCTACCTGACCGTGGCGGGCTGCCCGATGCGCGACACCATCACCAGCCGGGTCACCGGCGCGGTGGCGCCGCTGCCCGGCGTGACCGGCGTCCGGGTCGAGCTCGACGTGATGAGCGAGGAACAGCGCAAGGACCTGCAGAGCCACGTCCGCGGCGGCGCTCCCGAGCGGGTGATCCCCTTCGCCCAGCCGTCCTCGCTGACCAAGGTGTACGCGATCGTCAGCGGCAAGGGCGGCGTCGGCAAGTCGTCGGTCACCGTGAACCTGGCGGCCTCGCTCGCCGCCGCGGGGCACAAGGTGGCCCTCATCGACGCCGACATCTACGGCCACTCCGTGCCCCGGATGCTCGGGGTCACCGGGACGCCCACGAAGGTCCAGGACATGATCATGCCGCCCGCCGCGAAGGGCGTGAAGGTCATCTCCGCGGGCATGCTGAAGCCGCCCGGCCAGGACGCGCTGCCGATCCGCGGGCCGATCCTGCACCGGCTGCTCGAGCAGTTCCTCGCCGACTTCTACTGGGGCGACCTGGACTACCTGCTCATCGACATGCCGCCGGGTACCGGCGACGTGGCCCTCTCCCTCGCCCGGCTGGTGCCAGGCGCGGAGCTCGTCATCGTGACCACCCCGCAGGTCGCCGCCGCGGAGGTCGCCAAGCGGGCGGGGACGCTGGTCACGCAGACCCACCAGCGGGTCATCGGCGTGATCGAGAACATGTCGTACCTGCTCTGCCCGCACTGCGGCGAGGCGATGGACGTCTTCGGCGCCGGCGGCGGCGAGGCCGTCGCCACCGCGCTCACCCAGCTCACCGGGACGGAGGTGCCGCTGCTCGGCCAGATCCCGCTGGACGTGCGGCTCCGGGAGGGCGGCGACAGCGGCAACCCGCTCGTCCTCGCCGACCCGTCGGCGCCGGCCGCGATCGAGCTGGCCAAGGTCGCCGAGTCGCTCGCGAGCAAGGGCCGCGGCCTGGCCGGCCGGATGCTCAGCCTCAGCCCCCGGTAGGCCGCGATAGCCGCGGTCTGCGCCGCTCAGGTGGCCTCGATGTCGAAGGGCGGCTCCGCGCCGTCCAGCAGGGTGGCCCGCGTGCCGTTCGCGATGGCGGTGCCGACCGCGGGCCGCGCTCGCGGCGCCGTTGCCGAGCACCGCGTCCGACGTGCTCGTTGAACTCGTCGATGCAGCGGCCGGTGCGTCGGACATGTCGTCGAGCAGGTGCTTCTGCACGAACCGGCGCGGGTTCAGGTCCTCGAAGTCGAAGTCCTGGAACTCGGGGCCGAGCCCTTCCCGCAGGTCCGCCTTCGCGCCCTCCGCGATCCGCCGCAGGTCGCGCAGCGCGCGGCCGGCCTGCGCGGCGATCTTAGGCAGCTCGTTCGGCCCGAAGACGATAAGCGCGATCACCGCGAGGACCAGCAGCTTGGTCAGCGAAAGGTCAAACACTCAGCACTCCGTCAGCGGTCGATCGGCACTCATCACCACTCTAAACCGTATGGGCGGCGGTGTGGACAGCGCGGCCAGGCTCACCGGCTCATTTAGCCGAACGGGTTGATCACGCGGGCCAGCCGGCTGAACCCGCGCCCAAGGCGGCCGAGGACGCCCGGCGAACCGCTGCGCGGCAGCGCCCCGACGACCTGCGGTCACCGTCTGCGGTGGCGCGTCCGCGATCATCGTGTAGACGAAGCCCAGGCCCGACCAGGTGACCGAGTGCCCGGACACGAAGGCCTGCTGGCCGCCCACGTCCACCGGCTGCCAGCCCGGCATGTTCGCCGCCAGCGTGCCCCGCTGCACGAAGAGCGAGACGACGTAGAGCCCGTCGGAGTACTCAAGGTCGACGACCTCGCCGCTCGTCGTCTTGGTCGACGCGGCCGCGTACAGCGGCAGGCCCCCGGGCAGGCTCCCCGGCACCTGCCAGCCCTGCTCGGCCAGCGACGCGACGAACCGGGCCGGCGTGGCCGCCGCGACCCAGGCCGGCTGCGCCGCGGGCGGCGCCGTCGTCAGCGCCTGCGCCTTGACCACGCCCGCGGCCGCCGCCGTGAACCGGGGCGCGGCGGGCGCGCCGAACTTGACCTGGACGAACGAGTCCTCGCTGATCACGTTGTCCGACGTGTCGAACAGCTCGCGGCGCAGCGGCACCATCGTCTGCTTGTCCAGCCAGTAGCGCGCGGCCAGCGACCCGTCGAAACGGTAGAGCTCGACGACCGTGGCCGCCCGGCCGACGGCGGCGCCCGCCGCCGCGGTAGACGGCGACGTAGTGCTTGCTGAGCAGCGCCACCAGGGACTTGGTGACGCCGAACACGCCCTCGGGCGAACCGCTGACCGGGTCGGAGCTGGCCACGTCGGAGGCTGCGGGGCGCGCGGCGGCCGACACCGTCGTGCCGTCCGATGTCTCGACGAGCGTCAGCCCGCCGCCCTGGTGCCACACCTGGGAGATCATCTTGACGCTGCCGTCCACGCCCGACTGCGAGATCAGCTCGGTGCCCTGGTACGACGTCGGTCAGGCCGGCGTCCGCCGCGCCGGTGAGCAGGCGCATGCCCATGACCTGCTGGCCCGACCGTCACCCGGCTGAGCACCGTCACGGGCGTGCCGGCCGCGCGCTGCGCCCCCGCGACGTTGTTCGCGCACCATGGCGCGGGCCGCGGTCGCCGCCACCGGAAACGGGCCGGACAGCGGGGTGCCGTCGAGCGCCGCCGGCGCGTGACGCCCGCCTCGGCGGCGACGTGCTCGTGCCCGACGACCGCCAGCATGGCGAGCAGGCCAGGCACGGTTACCGTCGCCACGGCGGTCAGCAGCAGGCCGTGGCGCATCACGGAGTCGCCGCCACCACCGGAACGCGCGCGGACACGTCCGCTGGGTCATCGAACGGGACGTCACCCGAGGTGATCGCGTGCTGCATGTCGAACACCTCAAGCTGCGGCGTGATCTGCGGCCCGGTGCTTCCGGGCTGCCCCGCCCATGCCGAAGCGCCGTGCCGATGCCCACGACGACGAGCGACACGGTGCTCCAGAGCACGTAACGGCCCCGCCGGCGGCGGGCCGACCCGCCGGGACGGCTGGGCGGCGTACGGGTCGGCCATCGCGCGGCGGCCCGCCGCGCAGCCGGCGCCGCCGAGCCCGGTCGCGCGCCCGAGCTGCCGGGCGCGGCACCGTGACTCGCCGGGCCTTACTCGTCCCGGCCTGGCCCGTCCGTGCCGCTCATCGCGAGCAGGCGCGTGGTGATGTCGTCGGAGTCGGTCACCTCGGCGAGCGCGCGCAGCTGGTGCTTGAGCCGCCGCAGCGCGTGCGCCTCCACGCGGCAGGCACCGCAGGCCGCGACGTGGGCGTTCGCCCGGTCAAGCTCTGCCCCGCTGAGCTCGCCGTCGACGAGCGCGGACAACAGGTCTCCGAGATGGCCCTGGCTCATCGCTCCCGCACCCGCCGATCCCTGTCCCGGTGCGCGAGGGCCGCGCGCAGCTGCGCCCGGCCCCGGTGGATGCGGCTCCGTACGGTGCCGAGTTTCACGCCCATGGTGGCCGCGATCTCCTCGTAGGAAAAGCCTTCGATGTCGCAGAGCACCACCGCCGCCCGGTAGTCCGGGGGGAGCGCCTGCAGTGCCGCCTGGATGTCGCCGTCGAGGTGCGTGTCGTCCCATGCCTGCGCCGGCGACTGCTCGGTGCCGGGGATCCGCTGCTCGACGTCGTCCCCGAGCCCCTCGAACCTGATCCGCTGCCGGCGGCGGGCGCCGTCAAGGAAGAGGTTGGTGGTGATCCGGTGCAGCCAGCCCTCGAACGTTCCCGGCGTGTAGGTGGCCAGGGAGCGGAAGACGCGGACGAAGACTTCCTGCGTGAGGTCCTCGGCGTCGTGCTGGTTGCCGGTCAGCCGGTAGGCGAGACGGTAGACCCGGGCGGAATGCGCGCGCACGATCTCGTCCCAGCTGGGCGGCACCCACTGGGCCTCGGGATCGCGACCATCCTGTCCGGGAATCGCCGGCTCTGTCACCAGGTAGAGGCTCTCGCTCATCGACTTAACTAACGGTCCCTACTAGCTTAAGGTTCCACGGACCAGCGAAATTGGCTAGGCTCACGCGTGAAAAGGCAGTGTTTGAACTGCCTGGTTACACGCAGGCTCAAGGGGGCAGCCATCGACTATGACGAGGCGGCGTACGCGGTTGAGGACGAGCCGCTGCTCACCGCCCGCGCCAACGCCGCGGACCTCGGCGGCACCGTGCCCGTGCAGCCGTCCGCCGGAGCCGCGCTGCGGTTCCTCGCGACCGCGATCGGGGCGCGCGCGGTCGTGGAGATCGGCACCGGCTGCGGCAGTTCCGGCATCTGGCTGCTGCGCGGCATGCGCCCGGGCGGCGTGCTCACCAGCGTGGACACCGAGCCCGAGTACCACCGCCTGGCGCGCAAGTCCTTCGCGCAGGCGGGCTTCGCCGCCAACCAGGCGCGGCTGATCCTCGGCCGGGCGCTCGACGTGCTGCCCCGGCTGTCCGACGGAGCCTACGACCTGGTGTTCTGCGACGCCGACCAGGCCGCCTACCCGGAGTACCTGACGGCCGGGCTGCGGCTGCTCCGCGCGGGCGGCATCGTCGTATTCAACGACGTGCTGCCGCCCGGCGCGGGGCCGGCCACCGATGGGGTGCGGGAACTCTCCGACATGATCGGCAACGATGAGAGGCTGGTCCCGCTGCTGCTCCCCATCGCGGGCGGCATGCTCGCCGCCATCAAGAGATAAAAGAAGATCCATCAGAACGGGTGCGTGTTTCCCACGTCACCGGCCTCAACCAACGGCCTCCTGGAGTGCGTCACCGAGCTTCGCGGCCTCATCGGCGGACAGCTCAACGACGAGCCTGCCACCGCCTTCCAACGGGACGCGCATCACGATGCCCCGGCCCTCCTTGGTCACCTCGAGCGGGCCATCGCCCGTCCGCGGCTTCATCGCCGCCATGCTGCATCCCCTTCCTTAAACCCACACCTCATGCGAACCGCGCCCGGCCAGGCCCCGCCCGCGACCACACCGGACAGCAACAACCGTGTCGATCCGTCGCCCTATTATCCCGTGTTCGGACGCAGAATGGTAATGATCAGCTACGCGCGCCGCCTAGCAAACCCGCCAAATCGGTGTGCTGGCCTGCTTGCGGGATGCCTGTCTGGCCTTCGGACATGACTCTGGCTCGGTTGGGTCGCGGGGCGGCGGGGCGCTCCCGCGCGCCCGTCGGCGCACCGATAAACCCGTTCGGTGCCCCGAACACGCGCGGTCGCATCCCGTCATCCCCGCTCCGCCATCGATCTCAGAGAACCTGGAACTGCGGGCCCGTCCGCAACCATCAGGAATCCGCGCCAGCGACGCGATTTCCTGGGCGCGCGAGATACTGGCGCGATATGAGGGGAACTCAGTCTCCTAGAGAACCCCGTACCGACGTCTACTGACCAGGAAAAGCAGAACGCGCCGAGCGGCTGAGCCGTCGGCGCGTTCTACAACAGGGACCCCCAACGTCGTTCAGGTTTTCGAAAAAACTGAACGACCTTGGAGATGTCGGGATTCGAACCCGAGTCCTCCAGGGCCTTTCCAATTCTTCTCCGAGCGCAGCCTGCTTTGTTTTTCTCAGCCCCGGCGATCACGCAGGCAAGACGCCGACGGGCTCAGTCACTGTTTGGTTTCCTAGCCGATCCCGTGACCGGACTGGCTAGTGGAGCCTTCTAGCGACGCCAGGTCCCGGGCCGAAGGCGGTTCCCGGGCTGACGGTCTACTCCCGAACTCGCTTAGGCAGCGAGAGCGAAAGCGGCCTTGGGGGCCGCGACAGTGCTCTTAGAGTTGGCACTTGTGTTTTGCGGTCGCATTTTTACGAGGTCACGTCCGCCACCCTCGGCTCGCTTCACTTGGATTAACCACCGAAGTCGAAACCAGTCATCCCCCTGTTGAGTTGTAGTCGACCACGCGTGGCGTGACCGCCACTCATGATCTTACTTCCCACAACACCGACCTGCCAACGGAGATTCCCGGGCGACCGAGCGGCGGGTGCCTGGCAGGGGCAGGAGCAGGAGCAGGGCAGGGGCGGCGGCCCGGGCTGGGGCCACCGGGGTCGGACAGCCCAGGCGCGAGCCCGGGTGGGCGACCGAGGCCCACTTGGGGCGGGGGTCACGGCGACATGAGGCGGTTGCGGTCCAGAATAAGAGATGGCCCCCGCGGGCGCTGGCGGTGGCCGAAACGCGCCCGCGGGGGCCGACCGGCAGGGTCGGAGCCGGCCTTAGAAGTCCGGGCCTCCCCCGAGATGAGGCCCGGCTCTCACGTGACTGGGCCGCAACCCCCCAAGCGAGCCTCAGTCATATGTAAAGACGCCGGAGAGCACCCGAATGGTTGCTTACGGTGATCAGAGATTTTGGTAAACGTTTGGTAACGGCAGCCCCGGTCGCCAGAAACCCTTTACCCATCGGCCCTTCCACCAGCGAAAATTCCCGCCTGACCCACTCGTCGCCCGCTGCCTAGCCGACCGGAAGCCGACCGGAAGCCATCCGGCAGATGGCGGGTTTCGTAACAGAGAGTAGTCAGGCGGGGATTCCGGACGGGCTTACGCGACCTTGTGGATCCAGCCGAACGGGTCCGGCTTGTGGCCGTACTGGATGCCGACGAGCTCGGCCTTCAGCCGCAGGGTGACCGGGCCCGGGGTGCCGTCGCCGATCGTCCAGCCGCCGGACGGGCCGTCCACCGCGCCGATCGGCGTGACCACCGCCGCCGTGCCGCAGCCGAAGACCTCGGTCAGCGCGCCGGAGGCGCAGTCCTGGCGCCACTGGTTCACCGAGATCCTGCCCTCTTCCACCGGGATGCCGAGCGTCGGCGCGAGCCGCAGCAGCGAGTCACGGGTGATGCCCGGCAGCAGCGAGCCGGTCAGCTCCGGCGTCACCAGCCGGGCCGACTCCCCGGACCCGTACACGAAGTACAGGTTGTTGCTGCCCATCTCCTCGACCCACTCGCGCGTGGTCGCGTCCAGCCACACCACCTGGTCGCAGCCCTTGTCCACCGCCTGCTGCTGCGCGGCGAAGGAGGCCGCGTAGTTGCCGCCGCACTTGACCGCGCCGGTGCCGCCGGGCGCGGCGCGCGTGTAGTCCTCGCGACAGCCAGACCTTGACCGTCTTGCCCTCGCGGCGAAGTACGACGGCGGCCGGCGAGGCGATGACGCAGAACAGGTACTCGGCCGACGGGCGGTTGACCCCGAGGCCCCGCTGGGTGGCGATCATGAACGGGCGCAGGTACAGGCTCTTGCCCTCGCCCTCGGGCACCCACTCCCGGTCCTGGCGTCGACGAGCAGCTCAAGCGCCCGCAGGAACGTCTCCTCGGGCAGTTCTGGCATCGCCATCCGGCGGCAGCCCGCGTTGAACCGGGCGGCGTTGGCCTGCGGGCGGAACATGCACGATCGAGCCCGATGCCTGCCGGTAGGCCTTGAGGCCCTCGAAGAGCTCCTGGCCGTAGTGGAACACCGACGTGGCCGGGTCGAGCGAGAACGGGCCGTACGGCTCGAGCTTGCCGTCGTGCCAGCCGCGCTCCTCCGTCCAGCGCAGCGTGATCATGTGATCGGTGAAGACCTGACCGAACCCCGGCGCTTCCAGTATCCGCGCGCGCTCGGCGGCCGGCACCCGCGTCTGGGAGGGGTGGATCTCGAATTGGATCTCGGTGTCGAGGTTTGCGGTCATCGCAGGTCAGGTCCTTTCAGGGCGATATACGACTGTATCGGTTCTGTGGCGCCAAGTGAGCTTCTGGCTGCGCCGGCGCCTGCCCGCATGAACGTGCCATCGGTGTTGTCATACTGACACCGATGGCACGTTCACGCACGTGGGCAGGCGCCGGCCGTTGCGAGGCATGAGCCCCCGCTAACCGGCTACTCGCTTGGCGATGTCGTCACCGATCTCGACGGTCGTCCTGGCCGCGGGCCCGCCCGCGCGCGCGAGCACGTCGTCGGAGACCGCCTGCTCGATCTTCGCCGCCGCCGCGGAGAGCCCGAGGTGCGCGCAGAGCATCCCCGCGGACAGGATCGCCGCGGTCGGGTCGGCCTTGGACTGCCCGGCGATGTCCGGCGCGCTGCCGTGCACCGGCTCGAACATCGACGGGGCGGTGCGCTCCGGGTTGATGTTCCCGCTCGCCGCGAGGCCGATGCCGCCGGCGATCGCCGCACCGAGGTCGGTGAGGATGTCGCCGAACAGGTTGTCGGTCACGATGACGTCGAACCGCTCCGGCTGCGAGACGAAGAACATCGAGGCCGCGTCCACGTGCTGGTAATCGACGGAGACCTCGGGGAACTCCGGGGCGACGGCGTTCACCGTGCGCTGCCACAGGTCGCCCGCGAACGTGAGCACGTTGGTCTTGTGCACCAGCGTGAGCTTGCGCCGCGGCCGCGCCTGGGCGAGCGAGAACGCGTACCTGGCGACCCGCTCCACGCCGAACGCGGTGTTGAACGACTCCTGGGTGGCCAGTTCCTGCGGGGTGCCGCGGCGCATCACGCCGCCCGCCCCGGTGTACGGGCCCTCGGTGCCCTCCCGGACGACCACCATGTCGATCGTCTCCGGCGAGCCGTTCACGCAGCGGCGACACGGTGCCCGGGTAAAGCCGGACCGGCCGCAGGTTGACGTAGTGGTCGAGTTCGAAGCGCAGCCGCAGCAGCAGCCCGCGCTCAAGGACGCCGCTCGGCACCGACGGGTCGCCGATCGCGCCGAGCTGGATCGCGTCGTGCGCCCTGATCTCCGCGAGGACCGAGTCCGGCAGCGTCTCGCCGCTCTTGTGGTAGCGGCGGGCGCCCAGGTCGTAGTCGGTCGTCTCCCAGGTGACCGCGGGCGTCGCCGCCCGCAGCACCTTCAGCGCCTCGGCCGTGACCTCGGGCCCGATGCCGTCGCCGCCGACGACGGCGAGCTTAAAGCTCGTAGCCATGTAAGAGTCTGCTCTCCTCTCGCGCGATCGACGGCGGTTTTTGCCGTCGACCGCGCATCGGGGGGTCCGGGGGGTCGTCCCCCCGGGGGGTACGGATGACTAGCGCGCCCGTGATGGCGGTTTGTGCCATCGGGCGCGTTAGTCATCCTCCGACAGCCAGCTCATCAGCGGGCGAAGCTTGGCGCCGACCTGCTCGATCTGCTCGGCCTGCTCGGCCTCGCGGCGCTTGGAGAAGTTCGGCTGGCCCGCGTCGAACTCCTCGATCAGCTCGCGGGTGAAGGTGCCGTCCTGGATCTCGCCGAGGATCTTGCGCATCTCGGCGCGGGTCTGGTCGTTGATCAGCCGCGGGCCGCGGGTGTAACCGCCGAACTCGGCCGTGTCGGACACCGACCACCACATCTTGGAGAGGCCGCCCTCGTACATGAGGTCGACGATCAGCTTCATCTCGTGCAGGCACTCGAAGTACGCCGCCTCGGGCTGGTAGCCCGCCGCGACGAGCGTGTCGAACCCGGCCTTGATCAGCTCGGAGACGCCGCCGCAGAGCACGGCCTGCTCGCCGAACAGGTCGGTCTCGGTCTCCTCGGTGAACGTGGTCTTGAGCACGCCGGCCCGGGTGGCGCCGATGCCCTTGGCGTAGGAGAGGCCGAGCGCGAGCGCGTTGCCCGTGCAGTCCTGCTCGACCGCCACGAGTGCGGGCACGCCGCGGCCCTCGTTGAACTGGCGGCGGACGAGGTGGCCGGGGCCCTTCGGGGCAACCATGACGACGTCCACGTCGGCGGGCGGCTTGATGAGGCCGTAGCGGATGTTCAGGCCGTGCGCGAAGAACAGCGCGTCGCCCTCGACGAGCGACGGCGCGATCGCCTCCGCGTACACCTGGCGCTGCAGGGTGTCCGGGATCAGGACCATCACCAGGTCGGCTTCCTCGCACGCCTCGGCGGGGGTGAGGACGCGCAGGCCATCGCTTTCCGCCTTCTCCCGGCTCTTCGACCCGGGCTGCAGGCCGACCCGGACGTCCACGCCCGAGTCCCGCAGCGACAGCGCGTGCGCGTGCCCCTGGCTGCCGTAGCCCGAGGACGGCGACGTGCCGCTGCTGGATGAGCGAGAGGTCGGCGTCGTGGTCGTAGAAGATCTCTGCCACTGTAATATGGCCCTTTCATCGTCGTTGAAGGTCAAAATCATTTCGTCCGAACGTTCGCGGCTGACTCTAGCCCGTCCACCTGACTGCCCGGCGGGGCCGGCGCTGCTGGCCTTATGTCCCACAAGGCCAATACGTTCTGGGCCCGGGGGCCGCAAGGCTAGGGAACCCCTGTGTCCTTGTGGTCCCCGAGGCCAGAACGTTCCGCGCCCAGTCCCGCCGGGCCCGGGCATCTATTGGCCTTGTGGGCCGCACAGCCAGTAAATTCTGGCGTTGCGGGCCACATGGCCAATAGAGCTGCACCGGTGTGCCACGAGGCCGAAATATTTGGGCCTTGCGGGCCACCGTGCTAGAACGTTTCCGGCCCTGACCCGAGACTGGTGGCTTCCGAGCAGGGACCGACGGGCCGGCCCTGGTTGACCGGCCTGGGCACGGTGGGCGACGGGAGTCAGCCGCGCTCGTTCGGGATGATCCGCTGTTGAGTTGTGGGTTTCAGGCGGAGCGCTCTAGCGGGCGCAGCGTGCGGTCCGTGATGGACCGGCCGCCGCGGCCGACCGCGATCGTGCCGGACTTGACCAGTCTCCTTGATGCCGAACGGCTCAAGGACCCGGACCAGTGCCTCTAGCTTGTCATGGCTGCCGGTCGCCTCGACCGTCACCGCGTCGAGCGCCACGTCGACGACGTGCGCGCGGAACAGCCCGACCGTCTCGAGCACCTTCGACCGGCTGTCGGTGTCGGCGCGGACCTTGATCAGCATGAGCTCGCGCTGCACCGCCTGTGACGGTTCCAGCTCCACGATCTTGATGACGTTGATCAGCTTGTTGAGCTGCTTGGTGACCTGCTCAAGCGGATGCTCCTCGCAGTTCACCACGATCGTCATCCGGGAGATCTCCTCGTGCTCGGTCGGCCCGACCGCGAGGGACTCGATGTTGAAGCCGCGCCGGGAGAACAGGCCGGCGATGCGGACGAGGACGCCCGGCTTGTTCTCGACCAGGACCGAGAGGGTGTGCTGCTCACTCATGAGGCCACCTCGCTGGCGCTCGGAGTCCGCATTCGCGGACACGCTGTACTTGCCGATTCGCTCGCAAGCTCGCTCATGTCAGTCTGTCGCTTCCCACTCGGGCGCCATGTCGCGGGCGTGCTTGATGTCGTCGTTGCTTGTCCCGGCCGCGACCATCGGCCAGACCATCGCGTCCTTGTGCACGATGAAGTCGATCACGACCGGCTGGTCGTTGATGGCCATCGCCTGCTCGATGACCGCGTCCACGTCTTCCTTGCGCTCGCAGCGCAGGCCGATGCAGCCGTAGGCGTCGGCGAGCTTCACGAAGTCGGGGACGCGGGTGCCCTGCAGTTCGGTCTTCCTGTCGCCCAGGTTGGTGTTGGAGTAGCGCTCGTTGTAGAACAGCGTCTGCCACTGGCGGACCATGCCGAGGTTGCCGTTGTTGATGATCGCGATCTTGACCGGGATGCCCTCGATCGCGCAGGTGGCCAGCTCCTGGTTGGTCATCTGGAAGCAGCCGTCGCCGTCGATCGCCCACACCGTCGCCTCCGGCAGGCCGACCTTGGCGCCCATCGCGGCGGGCACCGCGAAGCCCATGGTGCCCGCGCCGCCGGAGTTGATCCAGGTCCGCGGGTTCTCGTAGCCGATGAACTGGGCCGCCCACATCTGGTGCTGCCCGACGCCGGCCAGGTAGATCGGCCTCGGGGCCCGCCAGCTTGCCGATCCGCTCGATCACGTACTGCGGCGCCAGGCTGCCGTCGTCGACTCGTCGTAGCCGAGCGGGTACTTGCGTGCGCCACTGGTCGAGGATCGCCCACCAGCTCGGCGTAGTTGCCCTTGAGCCCGTGCTCGTGGTCGGTGGTCACGGCGGCGATCAGCTCGGTGATGACCTCCTTGCAGTCGCCGACGATCGGCACGTCGGCGCGGCGGTTCTTGGAGATCTCGGCCGGGTCGATGTCCGCGTGCACGATCAGGGCGTCGGGCGCGAAGGAGTCGAGCTTGCCGGTCACCCGGTCGTCGAACCGGGCGCCGAGCGCCACGATGAGGTCCGCCCGCTGCAGCGCGCCGACCGCGGCGACCGTGCCGTGCATGCCGGGCATGCCCAGGTGCAGCGGGTGGCTGTCGGGGAAGGCGCCGCGCGCCATCAGCGTGGTGACGACCGGGGCGCCGGTCAGCTCGGCGAGTTCCCTCAGCTCCGCGCTGGCGTCCGCCTTGATCACGCCGCCGCCGACGTACAGCACCGGGCGCTTGGCCTCGGTGATCATCCGCGCGGCCTCGCGCACCTGGCGCGAGTGCGGCCTGGTGACCGGGTGGTAGCCGGGCAGGTCGAACGGGACCGGCCAGGTGAACTCGGTGGTCGCCTGCATCGCGTCCTTGGCGATGTCCACGAGGACCGGGCCCCGGGCGCCCGGTGGACGCCAGGTGGAAGGCCTCGCCGATGGTGCGGGCGATGTCTTCCGGCTTGGTGACAAGGAAGTTGTGCTTGGTGATCGGGTAGGTGATCCCGGAGATGTCCGCCTCCTGGAACCCGTCGGTGCCGATCAGGTTGGTGGCGACCTGGCCGGTGATCGCGACCACGGGAACGGAGTCCATGTAGGCGTCCGCGAGCGGGGTGACCAGGTTGGTCGCGCCGGGGCCGCTGGTGGCCATGCACACGCCGGTGCGGCCCGTGGCCTGCGCGTAGCCCGGTCGCCGCGTGCCCGGCGCCCTGCTCGTGGCGGACCAGGATGTGGCGGATCTGCTTGGAGTCGAGCAGCGGGTCGTAGGCGGGGAGCACGGCACCGCCGGGAATGCCGAAGACCACGTCGACGCCGACCCGCTCGAGGGCGAGCACGAGGGCCTGCGCGCCGGTGACCCGGACCGGGGCTCGCGGGGTGCGGCCGGGACGCGGCCGCGGTCTGTGCGCCGCGCGGGGCGGCCGTCACGCTGCTGCCCGGCTGCCCGGTGCTACCCGAAAGCCCGGTGCTGCCTGAGCCCGGTGCTGCCTGGGTTCCCGGTGCTGCCGGGTGACTACGCCGCCAGGCACGGTGGCCGGCCGGGGTGGCGCCGGCTTGGCTGCCGGCTGTCCTCGCCGGGATGTCCAACGGGGAGGGAGCGTGCGCCTTGGAGGGGACTGGGCTGCTCTGCTCGGTCATCGGATGGCTTCCTTGTCACGATGTGCGCGGCTGTTTGTCTGTCCGGGGGATCCCCCGTCGCCCCGAGGGGGGCATTAAAAAACCCCTCGTGCCGGGTGGCAGTCGAGGGGCGCGCGCAGGAACTGGACTGGTCAGCTCTCTGCGCGCCAGCCAAGTACGAGAATGTGGTTCCGCTTCACGGGTACCACCCTCACCCACAAGCCGGCCTCTCGTCAAATTATCACGGCCATCGTCTCAGCATCCGAGATGATCTCGTCCGTAAATTCGGCTAGTTGCGGCCCCGGGCCGGCGGCTCGGCGGGCCGGGCACGCGGCTCAGGCCGCGGGAACGCCCGGCTTGGTCTTGCCGGGCCCGGCCACGCCGGTCCGGATGAGCGCTTCCACGCCGGGCGCGGCCATCGGCCGGGCCACCAGGAAGCCCTGCCCGTAACCGCAGCCCATCTCGCGCAGCTCGGCGAGCTGGCGCGGCTGCTCGATCCCCTCGGCCACCACCTGCATGCCAAGGTCGCGGCCCACCTGCACGATCGTCTTGGTGAGCATCGTCAGCACGGGGTCCTGGCCGAGGCCGGAGACGAACGACGGGTCGATCTTGATGATGTCCGCGGGCAGCTGGCGCAGGTGGGCGAGCGACGCGTAGCCGGTGCCGAAGTCGTCGATGGCCAGCTTGACGCCAAGGTCACGCAGCTCCGCGAGCCGGTCGGCGATCAGCCCGGCGTCCTCGACGAGCATCCGCTCGCTCAGCTCGATGGTCAGCGCGCTCGGCGGCAGGCCGGTCTCGGCGAGCGCCGCGGCCACCTGGGCGGGGAAGTGCGGCGCGTTGAGCTGCCGCAGCGCGATGTTCACCGACACGCCGACGTCCCACGAGGCCGCCCGCCAGGCCGCGCCCTGGGCGCATACCTTGCGCAGCACCCACTCGCCGAGCGCGACGATCAGCCCGGAGTCCTCCGCCACCGCGAGGAACGCGCGCGGCGGGACCGCCTCGTCGCCGCGCCACCAGCGCACGAGCGCCTCCGCGCCGGTGACCCGGGAGGTGGCCAGCTCCACGATCGGCTGGTACTGCAGCTGAAGCTCCTCGCGGGCGATCGCCCGCTGCAGGTCGCTGGCCATGTCCAGGCGGCGCACGACGTCCGCGTGCATGTGCGCGGCGTAGACCTCGACCCGGCTGCCGCCGCTGTCCTTGGCCCTGGCCATCGCCACGTCCGCGTTGCGCAGCACCACGCCGGGCGCGCTTCCGTCGGCCAGCGCGACGCCGACGCTCGCGGTCAGCCCGATGTCCCGCTCGGCCACCCGGAACGGCTCGCCCGCGATGATGCCGGCCAGCCGCTCGGCGAGCTCGATGATCTCCTGCGCGCTCGCGGCGTTCTCCATCAGCACGGCGAACTCGTCGCCGCCCCAGCGGGAGACCGTGTCCTGCGCGGGCACCACGGCCCGCAGCCGCCTGGCCGCCTGGGCGAGTACCAGGTCGCCCGCGCCGTGCCCGATCAGGTCGTTGACCGCGGTAAAGCCGTCGAGGTCGAGGAAGATGACGCCCGCGACGCGCTCGCCCGTCGGCTCGAGCGCCTCGCGCGCGCGCTCTTCCACGTAGGCGCGGTTCGGCAGGCCGGTCAGCCCGTCGTGGAAGGTGAGGTGGGTCACCTGCTGCCGCAGCGCCACCTGGTCGGACACGTCCCGCACGCTCAGCAGCATCCTGGCCGGCTCGCCCGGCACCCGGTAGAGCAGCACGGCGCACTCAACGTGCCGCCACGAGCCGTCGGCGGCGCGTACCCGGCAGGAGAACCGGCCGCTGTCCGCCGGCGCGTGCTCGCCTGCTTGCACCGACTCCATCGTGATGCCGAGCGCCGCGGCCGCGTCCTCGGGCAGGCCGATCACGATGGCGATCGCCGCCCGGGCGGCGCCGATGTCCTCGGGGTGCACGAAGTCGCTCAGCGGCTTGCCGACCAGCGCGCTCCGCCGGGTAGCTGTACCCGGAGGCGAGCGGGCTCGCGTAGCTGATGGTCCCGTCCAGGTCGCAGATCAGCACCATGTCGCCGGTCCGGTCGGCGAGGTCGCGCAGGCTGTTGCTCGCCTCACGCCACATCCGCATCGCGACGCCGTTCTCCCGCACCAGCATCAGGATGCGCACCGCGACGACGAGGACGGCCGCGCCGCCCGCGATGACCAGCGCGAGCCCGGAGGCGGGCGCGCTGGCGAGGCCGTTGATGATGACGACGAGCGCGGCGATGACCACGGTGATCGGCCGCGATGATGGTGGCCGCGCCGGCGCTGGTGACCGGCGACCGGCGGACGCCGAGCAGGCTCGCCAGGCCGCCGTCGGCGGACCGCGGTCTGCCGCTGGCCGACCCACGAGGCCAGGTCGAGGCGCGCGGCGATCAACCCGACCCAGGGCGCGACGCCGAACAGGCAGGCGGCGGCGATCATGGCGAGCTGCTCGAGTATCCCCTGGTGGTTCGCCCGCGATCTTGGCGCCGACGCCAAGCGAGTCCGCGAAGGTCAGCGCCATCAGCCCGATGTAAGGGACGGTCACCCGCCGCCAGGCGACGGTGAGCACGGGCAGCAGCGCGCCGAGCACCGCCAGGTCCGCGAGCGGGTGCAGCAGGTCCTGGAGGAAGGTGCCCGGCCGCTCGTTCAGGTGATGGAACTCACCGCCGAACGCGACCACCCAGCCGATGACGAGCAGGGCGACGGCCATCACGTAGCCGTCGGCTAGACCAGGCAGCACCGAGCCGGTGTCGTCCCGTTTCTCGTCCTCGGCCAGCACCATGACGCCGCACGCCGCGGTCGCCAGGCCGAGCAGCGGGGCCACGTCGGCGAGCGAGAGCGGCTCGCCGGTGGCGCCGGAGCCGGCGAGCACCTGCGCGATGATCAGCCCGGCGAACCAGAAGAGTCGCCGCCGCGCCCAGCCAGCGGTACCCCCGCGCGACCGCGCCGCTGTGCCGTCGCGCCCCCACGAGCAGTCCAACGACGGCGCCGGCCGTGGCGA
Source organism: uncultured Actinomycetota bacterium (assembly GCA_963767685.1). GTDB lineage: Bacteria > Actinomycetota > Actinomycetes > Streptosporangiales > Streptosporangiaceae > Trebonia. The sequence continues at coordinate 384,446 of CAVYEZ010000018.1, read as the reverse complement.
GCATGGCAAGGACGCTCACGGGGCTCCTTCCGGGTTGGGGCCGCTGGTGGGTCACTGGGTAGCGTGCGGCTTGCGGCTATTACACGGCTGAGTATTAGGCAACGGATGGGCAACGATCTGTCACCGATGACGGGTACGCTGCGGCCTCCGCCGATGGCCCGAACCAGCCGTCCTCCGCCGACTGGCTGCGGCACCGACCATAGCGTTCACTCTACGTACCCGAGATCACGCTTCGGTTGAGGAAGGGCGTAGACCGGGAGACAAGTGCGGTCACGGTTACCGGCGATACCACGGCACCGGGGCACCGCGCGGCACATCCTAGGATAGCCGCGCCTAGCAGGCCCTGCTGATCACGTTCCGGAGCGGTTATTTCCCCGGCCGCCCGCCTGAACGCTCGCCGCCAGAGAACTGGCGGGTCTGTGCGGACAAGGATGCGCTGGCGGACAACAATAGGGAAGACGAAGAGACTGCCCGGAGTCTGCTGAGGCGGTAGCCGAATTGCGGAAAGTCCTGATCGCGAACCGCGGCGAGATTGCCGTCCGGGTGGCCCGCGCCTGCCGTGACGCGGGCCTGGCCAGCGTCGCCGTCTACGCCGAGCAAGACCTGGACGCGCTGCACGTCCGGGCCGCCGACGAGGCGTACGCGCTGCACGGCGCCACCCCGGCGCAGACGTACCTGGACATCGAGAAGATCATCGCCGTCGCGGCGCGCTCCGGCGCCGACGCGGTGCACCCCGGCTACGGCTTCCTCGCCGAGAACGCGGCCTTCGCCCAGGCCGTGCTGGACAGCGGGCTGACCTGGATCGGCCCGCCGCCCGCGGCCATCGTGGCGCTCGGCGACAAGGTGAAGGCGCGGGAGATCGCCAAGCGGGTCGGCGCGCCGCTCGCGCCGGGTACCGACGGCCCGGTCAGCGGCCCGGACGAGGTCGCGGACTTCGCGCGGGAGCACGGCCTGCCGATCGCGATCAAGGCGGCCTTCGGCGGCGGCGGCCGCGGCCTCAAGGTCGCCCGCACCTTCGAGGAGATCCCCGAGCTGTACGAGTCGGCGGTGCGCGAGGCCACCGCGGCGTTCGGCAACGGCGAGTGCTTCGTCGAGCGTTACCTGGACCGGCCGCGGCACGTGGAGACCCAGTGCCTCGCCGACTCCCAGGGCAACGTCGTGGTGGTCTCCACCAGGGACTGCTCGCTGCAGCGGCGGCACCAGAAGCTGGTCGAGGAGGCGCCGGCGCCGTTCCTGTCCGACGCGCAGGTCAAGCAGCTGTACGACGCGTCCAAGTCGATCCTGCGCGAGGCCGGCTACGTCGGCGCGGGCACGTGCGAGTTCCTCGTCGCCACCGACGGCTCGATCAGCTTCCTCGAGGTGAACACCAGGCTCCAGGTCGAGCACCCCGTCTCGGAAGAAGTAAGCGGACTCGACCTGGTCAGGGAGATGTTCAGGATCGCCGCGGGCGAGCCGCTCGGCTACGACGATCCCGAGCTGCGCGGGCACTCGATCGAGTTCCGGATCAACGCCGAGGACCCGGCGCGCAACTTCCTTCCCGCGCCGGGCACGATCACCGAGTGGGACCCGCCGTCCGGGCCCGGCGTCCGGCTCGACGCCGGGTACGGGGCGGGCCAGACGGTGCCGCAGGCGTTCGACTCGCTGATCGGCAAGCTCATCGTGACCGGGGCCAGCCGCGCCCAGGCCCTGGAGCGCGCCCGGCGCGCGCTCGCCGAGTTCACCGTCGGCGGCATGCCCACCGTGCTGCCCTTCCACCGGGCGGTCGTCGACGATCCCGCGTTCGCCGGCGACCAGTTCGCGGTGCACACCCGCTGGATCGAGACCGAGATGACGGCGACGTTCGAGCCGCAGCTGGTCGAGCCTGCCGCTGAGGCGCCCGCCCGCGAGGCGATTACCGTGGAGGTCGGCGGGAAAAGGCTCGAGGTGACGGTGCCGTCGGCACTGTCGCGTGCCTGCCGCCTCCAGCGCGGGTCGCGGGGCACCGCAACGAGCGCGTGCCGCCGCGTGGCGCCGCCCGCCGCTCTCCCGGCCAGGCGAGGCGGCGGACGGGGAGCGGCGACTCGCTGGTCTCCCCGATGCAGGGCACGATCGTGAAGATCGTCGCAGCCGGAGGGAACGCCGGTCAGCGCGGGCGACACCGTGGTGATCCTGGAGGCGATGAAGATGGAGCAGCCGCTCACCGCGCACAAGGACGGGACGGTCACCGGCCTGGCCGTGGAGGTCGGCCAGACCGTCACCGCCGACACCGAGATCTGCCAGATCAAGGACTAACCGCCGGCAACTGTTAGCAACCTTGTTAACTATTACGGCGGATGTGAGGGGCTGAGGGACATGCCGCGGCTGCCAGGGGATCCGAGCGTCGCGGGCTGGCTGCTGTTCGCGGTCGGGTTCCGGCTCCCGCCGCAGAACCGGGAATGGGTGCGGCACGAGCTGACCGACGCCGGCTGGCGCGGCCGGACCATCAGGCGGCTCATGGTGCTCATGGTGCCGATCTGCGTCGCGCTCGCCTTCCTCCCCGGCCCGGCCTGGCTGCGGATAGCCGTGCCCGGTCTCGCGCTCATCGCGAGCGTCGGCACGGTGCTGATCAGCGCCGACGACGTGCGGGCGGCCCGGCTCAAGCAGCACGGCCTCGAGGTGCCCGACGACCGCGACCTCGGCCGCCCCGCCCACTGACGTTCGTCATCGCCGTCGACGGGCTCCCCGGCTCGTCCGCTTTGCCTGGGGCGTTAGAGGATCGCGTCGGTGCCGAATTCCATGACCGTGCGGGCGGCCTCGGTGACGGAGCCGGACAGCGACGGGTAGACCGAGAACGTGTGGGCGATCTGGTCGACGGACAGGTTCTGCTCGATCGCGATCGACAGCGGCAGGATCAGCTCGCTGGCCCGGGGCGCGACGACCACGCCGCCGAGCACGAGGCCGGTGCCCGGGCGGGCGAAGATCTTGACGAAGCCGTCGCGGATGCCGCCCATCTTCGCCCTCGGGTTGGTGGCGAGCGGCAGCTTGACCACCCGGGCCGGAACCTCGCCGCGGTCCACGGCGGCCTGGGAGACGCCCACCGAGGCGATCTCCGGGTCGGTGAAGATCGTGGACGCCACGTGGCTGAGCCTGATCGGCTGCACCGCCTCGCCGAGCGCGTGCCACATCGCGATCCGGCCCTGCATGGCGGCCACCGAGGCGAGCATGAGCACGCCGGTGCAGTCGCCCGCCGCGTAGACGCCCGCCGCCGAGGTCCGCGACACGCGGTCCACCTCGATGAACCCGCGCGAGTCAAGGTTGACGCCCGCCTCGAGCAGGCCGATCCCCTTCGTGGAGGGCGCCATGCCCACGGTGAGCAGGCAGTGCGAGCCGGCCACCTGGCGGCCGTCCGCGAGCGTCACGACCACGCTGTCGCCCTTGCGGTGCACGGCCTCGGCGCGGGACTTGCCGAGCACGTTCATGCCGCGCCGCCGGAAGACGCCCTCGATGACCACGGCGGCGTCCTTGTCCTCGTGCGGCAGCACCCGCTCCCGCGACGAGACCAGCGTGACCTGGGTGCCGAGCGCCTGGTAGGCGCTGGCGAACTCGGCCCCGGTCACTCCCGAGCCGACCACGATCAGCTCTTCCGGCAGCTCGGCCAGGTCGTACAGCTGGCGGCAGGTCAGGATGCGCTCGCCGTCGGGCACCCCGTCGGGCAGCGCCCGCGGCGTCGCGCCGGTGGCGATGAGCACCACGTCGGCCTCGATGGTCACGCCGCCGGCCTCGATCGAGTGCGGGCCCGGTCAGCCGGCCCCTGGCCTGGATGATGCGGACGCCCTCGGCGGCGACGTGCTCGACGATGTCGTTGGACTGCGCGGCGGCGAGCGCCTTGATCCGCGCGTTCAGCGCCGGCGCGTCGACCTCCGACCACGGGGTTGGCGCCGTCGGCGAGCTGCAAGCCGAGCGAGGCCGAGCGGCCGAGCGAGGTCATGGTCGACGAGGACTCGATCAGCGTCTTGCTCGGGACACAGTCCGTGAGCACGCAGGCGCCGCCAAGGCCGTCTTCGTCGACGACGGTGACGTCGGCACCCAGCTGCGCGGCGACGAGAGCGGCCTCGTAGCCGCCGGGGCCGCCGCCGAGGATGGCGACATTAGGACGAGGCAGGGTCACGTTAAGCAATTATCCCGCACGTGTACCACCGGGTTGTACACCGGCTCGAACGATTACCCTTACGCTTAGGCAGCGTGGCCCTATACGCCGCCTACGGCAGCAACATGGATCCGGCGCAGATGCTCCTGCGCTGCCCGCATTCCCCGCAGCGGGGCACCGGGTGGCTTGAGGGCTGGCGCCTGAGTTTCGGTGGCGAAGATCTCGGCTGGGACGGTGCCCTCACCACGGTCGTCGAGGACCCGGCACACCGGGTCTTCGTCGCGCTCTACGACGTTCCTGAGATTGACGAGAAGGAACTCGATAGCTGGGACGGGGTTAACCTCGGCTTCTACAGCAAGATCAAGGTCCGGGTGCAGACCCTGGAGGGAGACGCGCTCGCCTGGCTGTACGTGCTCGACGCCTACGAGGGCGGGCTGCCGTCCGACCGGCGGCTGTCCATCCTGGTGGACGCGGCGGTCAAGGCGGGCGCGCCCGTGCGACTACATCGACTGGCTGAGCGCCAGGCCGTCGAACCCGCCCAGCGCGTAGCGGAGTTGACCGGGCGCGGGCTAGGCGAGGGCGATGACCAGCAGGGCGAGCCCCGGGATGACGACCGCCGCCACGGCGACCCAGTCCCAGCTCGAGACCGGGGCCGCCGCCGGGGTGCCCGGCGCGTCCAGCCGCGCCTCTGCCGCGCGCTCGGTGAGCGTGGCGACGACCTTGCTGGCGTCCACGCGGAGCGGGTCACCCTCGGGCGAAGGCTCCGAGCCGAAGGCCGCCGGCCAGGCCGAAGCCGCCAAGACCTGCCGCTGACCCCGCCGAAGCCGCCGCGGCTCCCCGGCCTGGACTGGCGCCGCGCGCGCATCTCGGCGGCGACCTGCCGGCGCCGCGAGGAGTGCACCGCCCAGGAGTAGATGGCCCGCCGGGCCGTGCCCGTCCCCTCCGGCCACTCGCAGCGGACGCGGAGCAGGTCGGTGGGGTCGGCCCCGGCGACCGTGGCCCAGCCAACCCGGTGATCGCGGACCGGGTTGGCGATCGTCAGCCCGTCGTCGTCGGCGATGATCCGGGGCCGCAGCGCGGTGATGTACACGATGCCGGTCACGAACAGCAGGATGAACGCGGCCACCAGCGACAGGTGGTCACGGCCCTGAACGGCCAGGTCGATGAGGTTGCCGACCGCGAACAGGACCCAAATCCACCAGACCACGACGGCGCCGACTGATCGGAACACCTGCCGCCCGGCCTGGTCCTGCTTGTCACTCACGCGGCCACTCTAGTCAGCCGGCGGAGGGGAATCGCCATGGTCGCCGGGGCGCTCCGCGGCTTCATGAGTCGTCCCCCTGGCGACAACTGCCGCCAGCACGCGGACGCCGGCGCCGATCGCCCGCTCGTCGATGTCGAAGGTCGGCTGGTGCAGGTCGCCGGCCGCGAGCGCGCCCGGCGCGCGGGTGCCGAGCCTGGCCATGGCGCCGGGCACCAGGTGCAGGTACCAGGCGAAGTCCTCGCCGCCGAGGCTCTGCGGCGTCTCGGTGACCGCGTCGGGGCCGAGCACCGCGGCGGCCGCGGCGGCGAGCAGCGCGGCGCTCGCCGCCTCGTTCACGGTCGGCGGCACGGCGCTGAGGTACTCCACCTTGGCCGTCACCCCGTACGGCGTGCGCCACCGACTGGACCAGGTCCTCGATGAGGGCGACGGCCGAGCGCCACACGTCGGTGTCGAGGCAGCGGACCGTGCCCTCCACGACCCCCTCGTCGGGGATGGCGTTCGCCGCCGAGCCCGCGCTCACGTGGCCCCACACGAGGCTCAGCCCGGCCCGGGGATCCACCCGGCGGGTCAGCGCGGCCGGGACCTCGGTGACGATCTTGCCGAGCGCGTAGACCATGTCGGCGGTCAGGTGCGGGCGGGCGGTGTGCCCGCCAGGCCCGGCTGAGGGTGACCTTGACCTTGTCGCAGGCCGCGGTGATCGCGCCGGCCCGCACGCCCACCATGCCGGTGTCCAGCCGCGGGTCGCAGTGCAGCGCGAAGATCCGGCTGACGGAGTCGAGTGCGCCCGGCGGCGATGACGGCCTTGGCGCCGCTCGCGGCCTCTTCCGCGGGCTGGAAGATCAGCCGGACGCCGCCGGCGAGCAGCCCCGCCGCCGCCCGCTCGCGCGAGGAACAGGCCCGCGCCGACGAGCATGGCCGTGTGCGCGTCGTGGCCGCAGGCGTGGCACAGCCCCGGGAACCGTGGACCGGTACGGCACGCCCTTCTCGTCGTCCATCGGCAGCGCGTCCAGGTCGGCCCGCAGCGCGACGCGCGGCCCGCCGGGCCCGATGTCCGCGTAGAGCCCGGTCGACTCCGGCAGCAGCACCGGGCGCAGCCCGGCCGCGGCCAGCCGGTCCGCGACCAGGCGCGTCGTGCGGCGCTCGGCGTAGGCCGGCTCCGGATGCGCGTGCAGGTCGCGGCGGAGGCCGATCAGCTCCGTCTCATACCGGGCCAGGAACGCGTCCAGGGCCTCGGTGAGGTCATCCCCCATGCCCACCATCCCCGCGGAGGACGAATTTGTCCTCCGCGAACTCGGTGACGAGCGCGTCCACCACGCTGGTCAGGTCGCCTTCGCCGCTGTGCACGGCGCGCTGCCGCTCGTAGGAGGCCCCGTACTCGAGCACCTCGGAGGCGACCGCGAGCTCTTCCGCACAGCCGAGCCGCCATGCTACCGGCTCCAGGTCACGGAGGAGCTCATATATCTCATCGCGCAGCGGCACGGTCATGCCCGCCTCGTTCGTGACGATGTTCGCGTCGAGCCCGTACCTGGTCGCGCGCCACTTGTTGTCGGCGATGACCCAGGCCGGGCGGGTCGGCAGCCGGTAGCCCCGGTCCAGCTGGGTGTCGAACAGGTGGACCAGGCACTGGACGAGCGCGGCGAGCATGCCGACCTCCCTGAGGGTGGGCACCGCGTCCGCGATCCTGACCTCGACCGTGCCGTAGTCCGGGTGCGGGCGGACGTCCCACCACACTTCCTTGATCGTCCGGATGGTCCCCGCGCGCAGCTGGCCCGCCATGTAGTCCTCGAACGACTTCCAGTCGGGCAGGCCGAGCGGCGGGCCGGTGTGCGGCAGCGAGGCGAAGACCACCGACCGGGTGGACGCGAGGCCCGTGTCCTCGCCGCACCAGAAGGGGCTCGACGCGGAGAGGCCGAGCAGGTGCGGCAGGTAGACGGCCAGCGCGTTGATGACCGGCATCGCCCTGTGCTCGTCTCGTAGCCCGACGTGCACGTGTACGGCCATGGTTTGCAGCCTGCGGGACGGCCACTGAATCTCCTGGACGAGCTCCGCGTAGCGCTGGCTCGGCGCCATCTTCCCGTCCCGCCAGTGGCTGATGGCGTGGGTGCCGGAACTGGCGAGCACCATGCCCTGGGACTCCGCCACCCGCTGCAGGTCCTTCAGCGACAGGGCCAGGTCCGCTTTAGCCTCGGCGACCGTGCCGCAGACGCCGGTCACCACCTCGACCGTGGACTGCATCAGCTCATGACGCATCTTCGGGTGCTCGCCGCTCTCCAGCAGGCCGGGAAGCCCGGCAAGCACCTGGCCCGCGTCCTGCCTGAGCATCCGGGTCCGCGCGTCGACGAGCTGCACCTCCCACTCGACGCCAAGGGTCGGGCCGGCGGAGGAGTTCCACTCGATCGTCATGACAGGCCTCCAGGGGGATCCACGGGGGTGCCCGCGGCGGATTACGCCATACGGGTGCCTCTCTAGCGTTTCCACCCTTGGAATATTGAATCGTCCCGCGATAGACCTGTTTGACCAGTTGAGTCCTGTTACTCCCGTGTCGACGCTTGCCGGGAAATTAGCCCGCGCCCGGGGGCCGGCAGGTGTCCCGCACCCGGGCGGGCAATTGGCCGGCGGAGAGTCGGGCGGGTCCGTTCGGGCGAATGGCCTTAGGGCTGGACCGGGGGGAAGCCGCAACGGTCGCGGACCTGCACCATGGTCTCGCTCGCGATCGCGCGGGCCCGGCGGGCGCCCTCGTTGAGCACGGCGTCCAGGGCTGTCGGGTCGGCCAGGTACTTGGCGGTGCGCTCGCGGATCGGGGCGAAGGTGTCGGCGACCAGGTTGCCGAGGTCCTTCTTGAAGCCGCCGTAGCCGCCGTCGCCGTAGCGGGCGGCGATGTCGTCGATCTTGTCGCCGGACAGGGCGGCGTAGATGCGGAGCAGGTTCGTCACGCCCGGCTTGGCCTCGTCGTCCGCCCGGACGACCGACTCGGCGTCGGTCACCGCGCGGTTGATCTTCTTGCGGATCGCGCCCGGCTCGTCGAGCAGGTCGATGATGCCCTGCGGCGACGAGGACGACTTCGACATCTTGCTGGTCGGGTCCTGCAGGTCGGTGATCTTGCCGACCGCGGGCAGGATGTACGGCGCGGGCACCGTGAACGTCTCGCCGAAGCGGTGGTTGAACCGCTGCGCCAGGTTCCGCGACAGCTCCAGGTGCTGGCGCTGGTCCTCGCCCACCGGCACCTCGTCCGTCTGGTAGAGCAGGATGTCGGCGGCCATCAGCATCGGGTAGGTGAACAGCCCGACGCTCGCCTGGTCGGCGCCGCCCTTCGCCGACTTGTCCTTGAACTGGGTCATCCGGCTCGCCTCGCCGAACCCGGTCAGGCACGAAAGCACCCAGGCCAGCTCGGCGTGCTCCTGCACCTGGCTCTGCACGAACAGGATGCAGCGCTCAGGGTCGAGTCCCGCCGCGATCAGCTGCGCCGCGGCCACCCGGGTGCGGCGGCGCAGCGTCTCGGGCTCGTACGGCACCGTGATCGCGTGCAGGTCGACCACGCAGTAGATCGCGTCGCGGCTGTCCTGCAGGTCCACCCACTGCTTGACCGCACCCAGGTAATTGCCCAGGTGGAACGAGTCAGCGGTTGGCTGGATGCCGGAGAAAACGCGCGGGGTACCCATGGCGATGAAGTCTAATGGGGGCAGTGGGGCCGGCGGAGTGACGACCACTTCGACCCGCTGGAACTCCTTCAGCTCGGTGTAGCCGGCGGTCGCCATCGTGCGCTTGAGCGCCCCCATCAGGTTCATCGAGCCGTCCGGGACGGTCGACGGGCCGAACAGCATCTGCTCAAGCGTGCCGATCGCGTTGACCTTCACCCGCGCGCCGCGCGGCAGCTCGGGGTGGTTGGCCTCGCTGCCCCAGTGGTAGCCGCGGCCCGGCGCCTCGGCCGTGCGCGCGAACGGCGAGCCGACCATGACGGCGTCCGCGCCGAGGGCGAGCGCCTTGGCGATGTCGCCGCTGCGGGTCATCGAGCCGTCGGCGATGACGTGCACGTACCGGCCGCCGGACTCGTCCAGGTAGTCGCGCCTGGCCGCCGCGACGTCCGCGATCGCGGTCGCCATCGGCACCGCGACGCCGAGCACGGCGGCGGTCGTGTGGCCGCTGCCGCCGCCGAAGCCCACGAGGACGCCGGCCGCGCCGGTGCGCATCAGGTGCAGCGCCGCCGTGTAGGTGGCGCAGCCGCCGACGATGACCGGGATGTCCAGCTCGTAGATGAACTGCTTGAGGTTGAGCGGCTCGGCGCGCCCGGAGACGTGCTCGGCGGAGACGGTCGTGCCGCGGATGACGAAGATGTCCGCGCCCGCGTCGAGCACCGCCTTGTAGTAACGCGCGGTGCGCTGCGGCGACAGGGCGGCCGCGGTGACCACGCCGGCCCGCGAGATCTCCTCGATGCGGCGGCCGATCAGCTCCTCCTTGATCGGCTCGGCGTAGATCTCCTGCAGCCGCCTGGTGGCCGCCTCCTCGCCGAGCTCGGTCACCTCGGCGAGGACCGGCTCGGGTTCCTCGAACCGGGTCCACAGGCCCTCGAGGTCGAGCACGCCGAGGCCGCCGAGCTTGCCGATCGCGATCGCCGTCTGCGGGCGACACGACGGAGTCCATCGGGCAGGCGATCAGCGGGATCTGGAACCGGTAGGCGTCGATCTGCCAGGCGATCGACACCTCTTCCGGGTCGCGGGTCCGCCTGGCGGGAACGATGCCGATCTCGTCGAGTGAGTACGCCCGGCGGCCGGTCTTGCCGCGCCCGATCTCGATGTCAGTCACTGTTTTAGTCTTACTTCCTGCCGCTGTAGTTCGGTGCCTCGACAACCATCTGCACGTCGTGCGGGTGGCTCTCCTTGAGGCCGGACGCCGTGATCTGGATGAACCGGGCCTCCTGCAGGTCGCCGATCGTGCGGGCACCGCAGTAGCCCATGGCCGCGCGCAGGCCGCCGACGAGCTGGTCGGCGACCGCGGCGAGGTGGCCCCGGTAGGGTACCTGGCCCTCGATGCCCTCGGGGACGAGCTTGTCCTCGCGCAGCACGTCGTCCTGGAAGTAGCGGTCCTTGGAGTAGGACTTGCCGCGCTCCCGGTTGCGCATCGCGCCGAGCGAGCCCATGCCCCGGTACATCTTGTACTGCTTGCCGTTGATGAAGACCATCTCGCCGGGGCTCTCCTCGCAGCCGGCCAGCAGGCTGCCCAGCATGACCGTGTCCGCCCCGGCCGCGATCGCCTTGGCGATGTCGCCCGAGTACTGGAGGCCGCCGTCGCCGATCACCGGGATGCCGGCCGGGCGGGCGGCCTTGGACGCCTCGTAGATCGCGGTCACCTGCGGGACGCCGACGCCGGCGACGACCCGGGTGGTGCAGATGCTGCCGGGGCCGACGCCGACCTTGACGCCGTCCACGCCGGCGTCGATGAGCGCCTGGGCGCCGGCCCTGGTGGCGACGTTGCCGCCGATCACCTCGATGTCGGTGTTGGCCTTGAGCTGCCTGATCATGTCGAGCACGGACTGCGCGTGACCGTGCGCGGTGTCCACGATGAGGAAGTCGACGCCAGCGTCGATCAGCGCCTGCGCCCGGCCCTTGGCGTCCTCGCCGACGCCCACCGCGGCGCCGACGACGAGGCGGCCGCCCTCGTCCTTGGTGGCGTTCGGGAACTTCTCGCTCTTGGTGAAGTCCTTGACGGTGATGAGCCCGCGCAGCCGGCCGGCGTCGTCGATCAGCGGCAGCTTCTCGACCTTGTGCTCCTTGAGCAGCGTGAGCGCCCGCTCCGCCGCCACGCCCACGGGGGCGGTGACCAGCGGCATGGGGGTCATGACCTCGGCGACCCGGCGGGACAGGTCGTTCTCGAAGCGAATGTCGCGATTTGTCACGATACCGAGGAGCTTGCCGTCATCGCTGGTGACCGGGACACCGGAGATCCGGTAGTGCGCGCACAGCCGCTCCACGTCCGCCAGCGTCGCGTCCGGGCCGCAGGTGACCGGGTCGGTGATCATACCCGCTTCTGACCGCTTCACCAGGTCGACCTGCTGCGCCTGCTCCTCGATGGCGAGATTCCGGTGCAGCACGCCGACGCCGCCCTGCCTGGCCATGGCGATCGCCATCCGCGCCTCGGTCACGGTGTCCATCGCGCTGGACACGAGCGGCACGCGCAGCCGGTACTTGCGGGTGATCCTGGTGCCGGTGTCCGCCTCGCTTGGCATCAGCTCTGAGTGGGCCGGCAAGAGCAGCACATCGTCGAAGGTCAGGCCTACCGGGGAAAACTTCGGAGTCTCCGTCATGATGCCCTCACGGCTCGTCGCTGCCCTCGTGCTCGTCGGTGCACCGGGTAGCAGCAGGTAACGGTGGGATGTGTCTATCCTAGCCAACCGGACCGGGCGGCCCGGCCTTCCGGCCCACGGCGTGGCATCCCTCACTGAGCCGCCGGGCGTCAGGGCGCCGTCGGGTCCAGGCTCGGCGAAACGACGAACGCGGGGCGCACGATGAATACGTGCGCCCCGCGTTCGCGGGTACTGCTGGCCGGACTAGTGGCTGTGGCCGTGGCCATGCCCGTCGTCGGCCGACTTCTCCTCCTCCGGCTTCTCGACGACCAGGGTCTCGGTCGTCAGGAGCATGCCGGCGATGGAAGCGGCGTTCTGCACCGCGGAGCGGGTGACCTTGACCGGGTCGATGACGCCCTGCGCCATCAGGTCGCCGTACTCGCCGGTGGCGGCGTTGTAGCCGTGCCCGGCGGGCAGGCCGACGATCTTAGCGACCACGACCGAGCCCTCCTGGCCCGCGTTCAGCGCGATCCAGCGGGCCGGCTCGGACAGCGCCTTCTTGACGACGGTCACGCCGGTCGCCTCGTCCCCGGTCTTGCCGAGGTCGTCGAGGCCGGACGCGACGTGCACGAGCGCGGCGCCGCCGCCGACGATGATGCCCTCCTCGATCGCGGCCCGCGTCGCGGAGATGGCGTCCTCAAGGCGGTGCTTCTTCTCCTTGAGCTCAACCTCGGTGGCCCCGCCCACGCGGAGCACGCACACGCCGCCGGACAGCTTGGCCAGCCGCTCCTGCAGCTTCTCGCGGTCCCAGTCGGAGTCGGTCGCCTCGATCTCGGTCTGGATCTGGCGGATCCGCTCCTGGATCGCGACCGTGTCGCCGGCGCCGTCGATGATCGTGGTGTTGTCCTTGGTGACCACGATGCGCCGGGCCGAGCCGAGCTCGTCAAGGCCGATCGACTCCAGCTTCATGCCGAGGTCCTCGGACACGAGGGTGGCGCCGGTCAGCGTCGCGATGTCGGCGAGCATGGCCTTGCGGCGGTCGCCGAAGCCAGGGGCCTTCACCGCGGCGATGTTCAGCAGGCCGCGGATCTTGTTGACGACGATGGTCGCCAGGGCCTCGCCCTCGACGTCCTCGGCGATCACGAGCAGCGGCTTCTTGGTCTGCGCGACCTTCTCGAGCAGCGGCAGGAAGTCCGCCATCGAGGAGATCTTGGCCTGGTTAACGAGGACGTAGGCGTCCTCGAGCACGGCCTCAAGCCGCTCCTGGTCGGTGACGAAGTACTGCGAGATGTAGCCCTTGTCGAACTGGAGGCCCTCGGTGAACTCCAGCTCAAGGCCCATCGTCGGCGACTCCTCGACGGTGACGACACCGTCCTTGCCGACCTTGTCGAACGCCTCGGCGATCAGCTCGCCGATCTTGGCGTCCTGGGCGGAGATGGTCGCGACGTGCGCGATCTCCTTCTGCTCGGTTACCTCTCGGGCGGACTTCAGCAGCGCCTCGGAGACCGCGGCGGAGGCCGCGTCGATGCCGCGCTTGAGGTCCATCGGGTTGGCGCCGGCGGCCACCGAGCGGAGGCCGAGGTGGACCATCGCCTGGGCGAGCACGGTCGCGGTGGTGGTGCCGTCACCGGCGATGTCGTTCGTCTTGGTGGCGACTTCCTTGGCGAGCTGGGCGCCGAGGTTCTCGTACGGGTTCTCGAGCTCGATCTCCTTGGCGACGGTCACGCCGTCGTTGGTGATCGTGGGCGCGCCCCACTTCTTGTCGATGACGACATTGCGGCCGCGCGGGCCGAGCGTCACCTTCACGGTGTCGGCGAGCTTGTCCACGCCGCGCTCAAGGCTGCGGCGGGCGTCCTCGTCGAACTCCAGGATCTTGGGCATTGACTTACCTCAACCTACGGGTTGGATGTCGGGACAGGCGAGAGGCCTCCGGCCGCGCTGAGGCGGCCGAAGGCCCGCACGACGCTGGAACTACTTCTCGATGACCGCGAGCACGTCACGGGCCGAGAGCACCAGGTACTCCTCGCCCGAGTACTTGACTTCCGTGCCGCCGTACTTGCTGTACAGCACCACGTCGCCGACCTGAACGTCGACGGGCACGCGCGCGCCCTTGTCGTCGAAACGACCCGGGCCTACTGCCAGGACCTTGCCCTCCTGGGGCTTCTCCTTAGCGGTGTCCGGAATCACGAGTCCGGACGCGGTAACCTGCTCGGCCTCGAGCGGCTGGACCACAATGCGGTCCTCGAGCGGCTTGAGAACAACCTTGGTGGCGGTCGACACGCTGACCTCCCCCTTCGGAAATGTCTGTGGGTGAGTTGCTTTGCGAGGCGACCAGGGGGCCTGCCGTCGCGGGTGCCAGACCTGCCTCGTCGCATTAGCACTCTACATCAGTGAGTGCTAACCCCGAACCCTAGCCGCCGACTTTGACCGCGTCAACACGGGCGGATAACGGATCACGAGGAACGAAGCGGCTCGCCGCGCCCGCGGCCGGCGGTGAGATTTAGCAGCCAGTGCACGCACGGACACGATGAGCTACTAAAGTGATCGCACTCCACAGCCGGAGCGCACGAAGGAGCAAGATGGATCAGTCGGGCAACAATCACCTGCTGTTGCGCGCTAGCCAGTCCTCCCCTCCCGCCCTGAACGGACAGCACGCCGCCGCTGACCGGATGCGCGAACTGCTCGCGCGGACGGTGCACGATCACATCGTCGAGGAGCGATCGGTCGCCAGCGCGCTGCAGGAGATCCGCCTGCGGCTGGATGCCATGGACGAGACGAGCGTGACAGCGATCGCGGCCACGATCGACGGCCTGGCCGCGACCCTCGGCACGCTCGACAGCAAGCTCATGGCCCGGATCGAGCGGCTCGACGAGCGGCTCGACGACCAGTACGACCGGGTGCGCTCGATCGACGGCAAGCTTGACGCGCAGGGCGCGGGCCTGGAGGAGGCGGTGGCCAAGGCGGTCGAGGCCGCGACCGCCGACATCGTGGCACGCGTCGCTTCCCTGGAGGACACGGTGCTCACGCTCGCCGAGGCGCTGCTCCGCCCCGCCCTCCGCGTCCCGCCGCCGTCCAACGCGGCGCGGGGCGGCCGGGGCTGAGCAGGTGAAGGTCAAGAACAGGAGCATCCAGAACGGAGGCGGCCGGCTCTAGGCGCTCCGGTCGTTACTCACTCCCACTCGATGGTGCCCGGGGGCTTGCTGGTGACGTCCAGGACCACGCGGTTGACCTCACGGACCTCGTTGGTAATCCGGGTGGAGATCCGCGCGAGCAGGTCGTAGGGCAGCCGCGCCCAGTCCGCGGTCATCGCGTCCTCGCTCGTCACGGGCCTGATCACGACCGGATGGCCGTAGGTCCGCCCGTCGCCCTGCACGCCGACCGAGCGCACGTCGGCGAGCAGCACCACCGGGCACTGCCAGACGGCCTGGTCAAGCCCCGCGGCGGTCAGCTCCGCCCGCGCGACCGCGTCGGCCTCGCGGAGGATCGCGAGCCGCTCCGCGGTGACCTCGCCGATGATCCTGATGCCGAGGCCCGGGCCGGGGAACGGCTGCCGCCAGACGATCTCCGCCGGCAGCCCGAGCTCCTCGCCGACCTTGCGCACCTCGTCCTTGAACAGCCAGCGCAGCGGCTCGACCAGGTGGAACTTGAGGTCGTCGGGGAGGCCGCCCACGTTGTGGTGTGACTTGATGTTGGCGGTGCCCGTGCCGCCGCCCGACTCCACCACGTCCGGGTAGAGCGTGCCCTGTACCAGGAAGTCCGTCGCCTCGCCGTGCGCGCCGGCCTCGGCTGTGATCTCCCGGGCGGCCCGCTCGAACGCGCGGATGAACTCGCGGCCGATGATCTTGCGCTTCTGCTCCGGGTCGGTGACCCCTGCGAGGGCGGCCAGGAACTCGGCGGACGCGTCGACGACGTGCAGCCTGACCCCGGTCGCCGCCACGAAGTCGTGCTCGACCTGCTCCGCCTCGCCCTTGCGCAGCAGCCCGTGGTCGACGAACACGCAGGTCAGCCGGTCACCGATGGCCCGCTGGACCAGGGCGGCCGCGACCGCGGAGTCCACGCCGCCGGACAGCCCGCAGATCGCCCGGCCGTCGCCGACCTGCTCCCTGATCCGGTCGGTCTGCTCCTCGACGATGTTCAGCATGGTCCACGTCGGGCGGCAGCCGGCCGCGTCGAGGAAGCGGCGCAGGATCTTGGTGCCGTACTCGGTGTGCATTACCTCGGGGTGGAACTGCACGCCGTACAGGCCGCGGGCCTGGTCCTCGACGGCGGCGGCCGGGGTGGCGGCCGTCTGCGCGGTCACCGCGAACCCGGGCGGCGCGGCGGTCGAGGTGTCACCGTGCGACATCCACACGCTGAGCTCGGGGCCGAGCCCCGCGAGCAGGCGCCCGGCGTCCGCCAGGACGTGCAGCGGCGTGCCGCCGTACTCGGCCGCGCCGGTCCGCTCGACCGCGCCGCCGAGCTCTCGGACCAGCACCTGGTGCCCGTAGCAGATGCCGAAGACCGGAACGCCCGTCTCGAACAGCCCGGCCGGCGCCGCCGGGGCGCCCTCGGCGTACACCGACGCGGGGCCGCCGGACAGGATGATCGCCTTCGGGTGCTTGGCCAGCATCTCGGGCACCGGCATCGTGGACGGCACGATCTCCGAGTAGACGTGGCACTCGCGCACGCGGCGGGCGATGAGCTGGGCGTACTGCGCGCCGAAGTCAACGACCAGAACGGTGTCAAACCCACCAGGTCCGGACACACTTATCCCTTCCACCAGGGAGTTTCCCCGTGTAGCCGCAAAGTTTAGTTCGCCGGACGGCACGGGATGGACCGGATGGCCGCGCCGGGCCTCACGACGCGCGGTCCGTCGCGTCCGGCGCCGCGCCTTGCTCCGCGCCCTCCTCGGCGGCCCTCTCCGGGCCCGGCTCCGGCTCTGGGAGCGGGGTGACGCGGAGCCGGGCGATGCGGCGGCCGTCCATCTCGGTCACCGCGATCGTGTAGCCGGGGATCTGGACGGCGTCGCCCGGCGTCGGCAGCTCGCCGAGCGCCGCGAGCACGTAGCCGGCGACGGTCTCGTAGGGTCCCTCAGGGAGCCTGATCGACGTCTGCTCGGCGAACTCGTCCAGGTTGAGCAGGCCGTCGACCTCGACCTCGCCCTGCGGCAGCTTAGTGGCGGGCGCCTCGCCCGAGTCGTACTCGTCCCTGATGTCGCCGATCAGCTCCTCGACCAGGTCCTCGAGGGTGATGATGCCGGCGGTGCCGCCGTACTCGTCGACCACGATCGCCAGGTGGACGCGCTCCCGGCGCATCTCGGACAGGGCCGACAGCACCGTCTTGCTGATCGGCAGGAACTTGACCGGCCTGACCGCCTGGTCGACCAGCGCCGCCTTGTCCGGCGCGCCCGGGCCGAGCAGGTCCCTGATGTGCACGAAGCCGACGACGTTGTCGTACGACCCCTGGTACACCGGCAGCCGCGAGTAGGGCACGCTGGCCGCGATCCGCGCCGCCTCGCCGACCGTGGTGCCGGCCGCGAGGAACTCCACCTCGGTGCGCGGCCGGAGCACCTCGCGGATCTGCCGCTTCCCGGCGTCGAAGACCTCAACGACGATGCGCCGCTCGTCCACGCTCAGCGTCTGCGTCCCGGCGACCAGCTCGCGCACCTCCTGCTCGGTCATCGCCTGACGGCCCTGCCGGGGGTCGGCCCCGAGCAGCCGGACCACGACGTTGACCGAGACGGACAACAGCCACACGACCGGCCGCGCGAGACGGGAGATCACGTCGAGCGTCGGCGCGGCGAACAGCGCGATCGACACGGTGCGCTGCAGCGCCAGGCGCTTCGGCGCGAGCTCGCTGAAGACCAGGGTGAGGAAGGTGATGCAGACGGTGACGATGGCGAACGCGAGCGGCGCGGCGACATCGTGCGACAGGTGCCTGCTGACCAGCCAGCCGCTCAGCAGCCCGGCCAGCGTGTCGGCGCCGTAGGCACCGGTGACCAGCGTCGCCAGCGTGGTGCCGATCTGCACCGACGCCAGGAACCGGTTGGGGTCGGAGGCAAGCCGCGCCGCCGTCGCCCCGCGCCTGCCCCGGCGGGCGAGCGACCGCACCTGGCCCTCGCGCAGCGAGACCAGGGCCATCTCCGCGGAGGCGAAGAACCCCCCGATGGACACGATGACAAGGACGATGATTACGTCCAGGACGACCTTCACGTCGCGATCGCCGACTTCCTGCCCTAGCTGTAATCCCCGGAGGAACGGCGCCGCATCCCGCGACGGGAATCTGGTCATCCGTCCCAGCGCCTGCTCTGTCCCAGGCCAGTTACTGGCGCCAGTGTAACCGGGTAACGTATCCGTCCCGTGGGTAGCAGAAGCATCGCGGGAAAACCGAGCGGTCTTTGGATAGTGAGATGACGGCGGCGGAAGTCTGGTTCGCTCCGGGGCGCGCCAACCTGATGGGCGAGCACACCGACTACAACGAGGGCTTCGTGCTGCCGTTCGCGCTGGCCCAGGGCGTGACCGCGACCGCCAGCGGGCGGGACGACGGGCTGCTCGTGCTGCGCTCCCGGCAGGTGCCCGACGCCCCGGTGACGGTGGACCTGGACGCGCTCGCGCCGGGCTCGGTGACCGGCTGGGCGGCCTACCCGGCCGGCGTGGCCTGGGCGCTGCGCGCGGCCGGGCACGCGGTGCGCGGCGCGTCCGTCGACGTCGACTCCGACCTGCCGGTGGGCGCGGGCGTGTCGTCGTCCGCCGCGCTCGAGTGCTCGGTGGCCCTGGCGCTGTACTCGCTGTCGGGGGTGTCAGTCCCGCGCCGGGCGCTTGCCGCGATCGCCAAGCGCGCGGAAAACGAGTTCGTCGGCGCCCCGACCGGCATCATCGACCAGTCGGCGGCGCTGCTGTGCGAGGAGGGCCACGCGCTTCTCCTCGACTGCGGGACGCTTGGCACGACCCAGGTGCCCTTCCGGCCCGCCGCGGCCGGCGTGTCCGCCCTGGTGATCGATACCCGCGTGACGCACGCGCTCGTCTCCGGCGAGTACGCGGCGCGGCGGGCCGAGTGCGAGGCGGCCGCGCGCCTGCTCGGCGTGCCCGCCCTCGGCGCGGTGACCGATGTCAGCGCCGTTAACCGGCTCGCCGATCCGTTGCTCCGCCGCCGGGCGCGGCACGTGGTCACCGACAGCGCCCGGGCCAGGGCGATCGCCGCGGCACTGGAGGACCCAGGCGCGGTCGACGCGGCCGTGGGCGCGAGCAAAATATATGCATTTATCGGGAAATTGCTGGTCGAGGGTCACGCCTCGCTCCGCGACGACTTCGAGGTCTCCTGGCCGGAAGCCGACGCGACGGTCGAGACCGCCGTCGCGGCCGGCGCGTACGGCGCGAAGATGATCGGCGGCGGCTTCGGCGGGTCGGTGCTCGCGCTGCTTCCGGCGGGACGCGCGGGAGCGCTCCGCGCGGTGGTGACGGAAACGTTCACCGCGCGCGGCTGGAAGCCGCCCGAGTTCCTCGACGCGGTCCCTTCGCCTGCCGCCCGGCGCCTGTCCTAACCGTTCCTCTTGGGCTAGCAGGAGCTGGTCCTGGCTGGCCGGCGGCCCCGAACGGTCCTGGGCCGCCTGGTTGCCCGCCGTGATCCTGTGAGGCCTGCCGGTCTTGGTGCCACTGGCTGCCGGGGGTCTCGCGGGCGGAGGGCTTCCTGGGCGCGGCCGCGGCCGCCGGTACGTTCCTGGCCCGCGCCTGGGCTGGCCAGGCCGCGTCCTCTGGGGCGGCGTGGTTCCCTGCCGCGCGGCACCCGGCCGACGGCCTAGCCCGCACAATCAGTATCCCATTCGAAACGAGCTCATGCCATCTAAAACACGCCGAACAAAGCAACTGTTCTTACCCCGCGTGCTTAGTACCGTGTGCTTAGTACCGCCCTGGTTACCGCTCGTCCTCGTCGTCGTCGAGTTCCGCGTCGTTTTCGCCGACGACGTGGATCGCCGCTTCCTCGGCGCTCGCGGCGCCGCCGTCGATCCCGGTGTCCTCGCCGAGGAGCTCGCCGTCCTGGACGCCGGGCACGTCCTCGTCGGGGTCCCCGTACACGTCCGCCTCGGTAGTCGCCAGCCGCCCGGCCCGGGGATCGGCGTCCTCGTCGCGTTCGAGGCGCGCGACGTCATGGCCGGTCGCGTTCTCGTCCCACGACTCCTCGTCCTCGTCCTCTTCGTCGAGGACGTCCGGCTCTTCCTCGGCGAGCAGCTCGTCGAGGGACTCGGATTCCTCCTCGCCCTTGAGGGCGTACCGCGTGCCCGCGGACCAGCGGTCGGGCGCGGCGACCCCGCGGTCGAGGGGGTCGTCACCCGGGTTGCCGTCCAGGGTGTCGTTCGCGTCGAGAACCTCGTAATCGGTGAGGTCCTGTGACTCGTGGTTCCTGCTGGGGTCAGCCATGGCCTCACCTTAACCGATATGCCGGAAAGCAAACGGCCACCCCTGTTCCTCGCACCTGGGACTGTGAGGGACGGTACGTATACCCGCCGTGTGACCACGTTGTAGCCTGCCAGTCATGAGTACTCCCGTGACCGTGACTGTGACCGGCGCAGCCGGGCAGATCGGCTATGCCTTGTTGTTCCGTATCGCTTCCGGACAGCTTCTCGGGCCCGACGTGCCGGTCCGACTGCGGCTCCTGGAGATCACCCCGGCCCTGCAGGCGGCCGAGGGTACGGCGATGGAACTGAACGACGGCGCCTTTCCGCTGCTGGCCGGCATTGACATCACCGATGACCTCAAGACCGCCTTCGATGGCACCAACGTCGCCCTGCTCGTCGGCGCCCGGCCCCGGGCCGCGGGCATGGAACGCGCTGACCTGCTGGAGGCCAACGGCGGCATCTTCGGCCCGCAGGGCAAGGCGATCAACGAGCACGCGGCTAACGACATCAGGGTTCTCGTGGTCGGCAACCCGGCCAACACCAACGCGCTGATCGCGCAGCAGAACGCGCCCGACGTGCCCGCGAGCCGGTTCACCGCGATGACCCGCTTGGACCACAACCGCGCGGTCTCGCAGCTCGCCGCCAAGCTGTCGGTCCCGGTCACCGCCATTGAGCACATGACGATCTGGGGCAACCACTCCGCCACCCAGTACCCCGACCTTTACACCACGGTGGTCAACGGCCGCAGCGCCGCCGAGCAGGTGGACGAGGAGTGGATCACCGGCACGTTCATCCCCGAGGTCGGTCAGCGGGGCGCGGCGATCATCAAGGCGCGCGGCGCGTCCTCGGCCGCTTCCGCGGCGAGCGCCGCCATTGACCACGTGTACGACTGGGTCAACGGCACCGCCTGGACATCCGCGGCGGTCGTCTCTGACGGCTCCTACGACGTGCCCGAGGGCCTGGTCAGCTCCTTCCCGGTGCGTTCCGCGGGCGGCGACTGGGAGATCATCCAGGGCGTGCCAGTCAACGACTTCTCCCGCGGCAAGATCCTCGCCTCGGTCGAGGAGCTCGTCGCCGAGCGGGACGCCGTGACCAAGCTCGGCCTCATCTAGGACCCGGCTCACATTTCGTGATGGTGAAGCTCCGGCGGGACAGGCGGTGCCGCCCGCGGGGAGCGTGACCGAACGACGCAAACGGCCCCCGGGAAACCGGGGGCCGGTGCCTTTTGCGCGCTTACTGCTTAACTCACAACGCGGCGAGCGCGTCGTTGAAGGTCTTCGACGGGCGCATCACCGCGGCGGCCTTCTCGGCGTCGGGCAGGTAGTAGCCGCCGATGTCGGCCGGCTGGCCCTGGGCCGCGAGTAGCTCCTCGACGATGGTGCCCTCCTTCGCCTCCAGCGTCTCGGCCAGTGGCTTGAACGCCGCCGCGAGTTCGGCGTCGTCGGTCTGCTTAGCCAGCTCCTGGGCCCAGTACAGGGCGAGGTAGAAATGCGAGCCGCGGTTGTCGGTCGTGCCGAGCTTGCGGCCGGGGCTGCGGTCCTCGTCGAGGAACGTGCCGGTCGCCCGGTCGAGCGCGTCGGCCAGCACCTTCGCGGCGGGCACGGCGGCGAAGTCGGCGTACTGCTCGAAGGCGGGTACCAGCGCGAAGAACTCGCCAAGCGAGTCCCAGCGGAGGTAGTTCTCCTCGACCAGCTGCTGTACGTGCTTCGGCGCGGAGCCGCCTGCGCCGGTCTCGAAGAGGCCGCCGCCCGCGATCAGCGGCACGATGGAGAGCATCTTCGCCGACGTGCCGACCTCGAGGATCGGGAACAGGTCGGTGTTGTAGTCGCGCAGCACGTTGCCGGTCACTGAGATGGTGTCGAGCCCCTGCCGCATGCGCTCGAGTGAGTAGGCCGTGGCCAGCTCGGGCGAGAGGATCCTGATCTCCAGGCCGTCGGTGTCGTGCTCGGGCAGGTAGGCGTTGACCTTCTTGATCAGCTCGGCGTCGTGCGCACGGGACTCGTCGAGCCAGAAGACCGCGGGGGTCTGGGCGGCGCGGGCCCGGGTGACGGCGAGCTTCACCCAGTCGCGCACCGGGATGTCCTTGGTCTGGCAGGCCCGCCAGATGTCACCGGCCTCGACGTCGTGGGCGAGCAGCACCTCGCCGGCCCGGTTGACGATGGTGACGGTGCCGTCGGCGGGGATCTCGAAGGTCTTGTTGTGCGAGCCGTACTCCTCCGCGGCCTGCGCCATGAGGCCGACGTTCGGCACGGTGCCGATCGTCGCGGGGTCGAGCGGGCCGTTCCGCTTCACGTCCTCGATGACGGTCGCGTAGACCCCGGCGTAGGAGGAGTCAGGGATGACCGCGAGGGTGTCGCCTTCGGCCCCGTCGGCCCCCCACAGCTTGCCGCCGTTACGGATCAGGGCCGGCATGGAGGCGTCGACGATGACGTCGCTCGGCACGTGCAGGTTGGTGATCCCCCGGTCGGAGTTCACGTAGGACAGCCGCGGGCCCGACGCGAGCGCGGCGTCGAAGGCCGCCTTGATCTCCGCGCCGTTTGGCAGCGACGGCAGTCCGGCCAGGATCGCGCCGAGGCCGTCGTTGGCCTCGAGGCCCGCGGCCGCGAACTCGTCGCCGTACTTCGTGAAGACGTCCGCGAAGTACGCCTTAACCACGTGGCCGAAGATGATCGGGTCGGCGACTTTCATCATCGTCGCCTTGAGGTGCACCGAGAAGAGCACGTCGGCGGCCTTGGCCTGGGCCAGCGCGTTGATCAGGAAGGCCCGGAGGTTGGCGGCCTGCATGACCGTGGCGTCGACGACCTCGCCTGCCAGCACCGGGAGCGACTGGAGGAGCACCTTGCGCTCGCCCCCGGTGCTCTCAAAGACGATCTTGAGGGTGTCGTCGGCGAGCAGCGTGACCGACTTCTCGTTGGACCGGAAGTCGTGCGCGCCCATCGTCGCCACGGAGGTCTTTGAGTCCTGGCCGAAGGGCTTGTTGGTGTGCGGGTGCTTGCGCGCGTAGGCCTTCACCGAGAGCGGGGCGCGCCGGTCGGAGTTGCCCTGGCGCAGCACCGGGTTGACCACGGAGCCGATGGCCTTGGCGTACTTCGCCCGGAGCTCGGCCTCGGCCAGCGTCCCCGGCACCTCCGGGTAGTCCGGCAGGGCGTACCCCTTGCCCTGGAGTTCCTTGATCGCGGCCTTGAGCTGCGGGACCGAGGCGGAGATGTTCGGCAGCTTGACGATGTTGGCCGCGGGCCGTTCGGTGAGCGCCCCGAGCTCGGTCAGCGCGTCGTCGGCCAGGCCGAACTGGGCCAGGATGCGTCCGGCCAGCGAGATGTCACGGGTCTCGATCTCGACGCCGGCTTTATGGGCGTATGCGGAGACGATGGGGAGGAAGGAGTACGTCGCAAGCAGCGGCGCCTCGTCGGTGTGGGTGTAGATGATCGTGGCCATCTCGTTGCCAGCTCCTGCTCCTGCTTGAAGATTCTTCTCGACGTCAAGATACCTACCGGGGCCGCCGAAAGAAAACCGGTGCCGCGCGCTCCAGCCGCCTTAACGGGCCGACCTTGGCCCTATCTCGGCAGCACCAGGCCCGCGACCAGCAGGCCCACTCCGAAGATGGTGAGGGTGACGACGTCATTCGTCCGCTTGCGCATGGCGAGCAGCCCGGCGAGCCTGGACGGGAGCAGCAGCCGGGCGAGCGCGGCGACGAGCAGCGCGCATCCACCGACGACCCCTCCCTTACCGCCGCCGGCCGAGCCCTGATGCCAGGCGATGTACACGCCGGCGACGGTGACCACCAAAACGGCCAGCAGCGGGATGACCCTGACGATACTCGCGTCTTCCGCGAGGCGCTTCGCCTCCGCCTTCGACCGGGGGGCGGCGGGCGACCGGGGGGCGGCGGGCGGCGGCTCGGCGACCGCGCCCCACTGCCCGGTCCGCGCCGCGCGGGCGGCCCGCCCAGAATCCCCTCGCGAGGGGTACCGGGGAGCGTCCCCCTGGTGGGCATCTGTCCGCGCCTGCTGCGTCTCGGGTGTCATGATCGTCTCCCGCGGTCAGCCGTGTGCGGTCGACCGGCCTTTTGGCTGCTCACCTAGCAGTTTACCGGCGACGCCGCAAGGCGGACGCGCACGCCACCGCGATCCTGCGAGGACCTGGGCTTATCCGGCATTCACTACCTTACGCCCGCTATACCTTACGCCCGCTATTGGAAACCTTTCACGGCCCGGACGCACCGGGCGAGAGTAACGCTAAAGTGAGATAAGCGTCACGTCTCGGACAGATGGGAGGGGTCGGCGTGGACACGCCTTACATTCGCATAGAGGACACCGGGGAAGTAATTCCGCTGCGCAGCGAGGTCACTACGGTCGGACGTGGCCTTGGGGCGGATGTCCGGCTAGACGACCCGAGCGTTTCCCGGTTGCACGCGGAAATCGTCCGCCGTGGCCCCTACTATTACGTCGCCGATCTGGGATTATCACGTAATGGCACTCGGGTGAACGGGCGACCGGTCGCCCGTCGTGTGCTTGACGACGGTGACGTCCTCACGTTCGGCGCGGCCCGCTGCCGGGTCGAGGGGCTGCCCGTGGAGGAACTCGCGGCGGAAGCGGAACTGCGCCGCTCCGCGGCTCCCGAGCTGACGCGACGCGAGCTTGACGTGCTGATATCGCTCTGCCGCCCCGCACTCTCCGATGACGCGTTCGTCACGCCCGCCACGGCGAAGGAGATCGCGGGCGACCTGGTCGTGACCGAGGCGGCGGTCAAGCAGCACCTGCTCAGGCTCTACGTGAAGTTCCGCGTGCCCGAGGGAACCAACCGGCGCACCCGGCTGGCCAACGAGGTGATCGCGCTCGGCCTGGTCCGGCCGCTCGCCGAGCACGGCTCAGGGCAGGTGCAGCATGCCCACGGTGTTGCTCAGCAGCCACTTCTGCAGGGAGTGGAGCGTCCCGCCGAGGGACGGCAGGCCGGGCATCAGGTGCGGGATCGTTGAGCTGGTCGCCGGCCAGATCAGCGGCGGCTGCGAGAACGCCGAGGAGACGACCGCGAGGGCGAGCGCCCAGGCCGAGATGAAGGCGACGGTCAGGGCGGCCCGGCTGCGGATGACCGTCGCGCTCATCCGGCGTAGCTGCCTGCGCGGTGCCCGCGATCCCGGGCCGACACAGTAGAGCGCGACGGCGGCGCCGGCTGCCCAGCTGAGGGCCCCCGGCAGCGTCCCCGCCCTAGTGAAGATCACCGACGCCGCCGCGGCGGGCAGTCCGACGATGATCGCCAGCGGCGCGAGCATGACCGTCGTGAGCGCGGCGCGGACGACGGTCCAGGGGGCCGTCATGATCACGATCACGATGTCGCTCGGCCGGGCGCCGCGCAGGCTGCGTCGCTCGGTGAAGTCGGTCTGGGCCCGGTCCGCCGCCCGCAGCAAGGTGATCACGGCGAGCGAGAGCGCCGTGCCCGCCACGGGCAGCAGCACGCTCAGCGCGACCGCGGCCACTCCGGCCGCCAGGCTGAGCAGGCCGAGTCCGCTCGGCTGCCAGTCCGGCGGCCGGGGCGCGGCCGCGGGTGCGGCGGCCGGGGCCTGGGCCTGGCGCCGGGACGGCGCGGGCGGCGGCGCGACCGGCGGCAGCAGGTCGGCCACGTCCCGCGCGGCCTCCGCGGGCGACCGGTAGGCGAGCCGGGCAGGCGGCGACACCAGCGGTCCGGGCGGCCGGGCGCCCATCGGGGCCGGCGGCGGTGACATGGTGCGCGTGGACGGGTAGTCGAAGCGGGTCGATGCCGCGTAGTCGGCGCGGGTCGCGGCCAGCCGGGTGGCGCTAGTCGGCATGCCAAGTTGTCCCGCCAGCCACCGCGCGCTCGGCCTGGCCTGCGGCGCGGTCGAGAGCGCGGCGGTAACGAACGGCAGCAGGTGCGGCGGGATTCCCGCGACGTCCGGCTTCCCCTCGAGCACCCGGAAGAAGATGGTCTGGTACGTGCCGGTGCCGAACGGCTGACGGCCCGTGCCGGCATACGCGACCGTGGCGCCCCAGGAGTGCACATCGGACGCGCCGCTTGACGATGAGCCCTCGATCACCTCCGGGGCGAGGTAGCCGGGGGTGCCCATGACTAGCCCGGTCTTGGTCAGCCGGGTGGAGTCTTGAATGTGCGCGATCCCGAAGTCGATGATCACCGGCTGGCCGGCGTCTAGCATGACGTTGCCCGGCTTGAGGTCGCGGTGGATCACGCCGGCCGCGTGGATTGCGGCGAGCGCCTCGGCCAGCCCCTCGGCGAACGCGTCGAGGGCCATGCCCCGCAGCGGGCCGTCCTGCCTGACCGCGTCCTCGAGCGTCCGGCCAGGGACGTACCTGGTGACAATGTAAGGCGCGGGTCCCTGCACGTCCGCGTCGAGCACCTCGGCAACGTAGCGGTTCCGCACCCGGCGCATGGTCTCGACCTCGCGGGCGAGTCGCTGCCTGGCGCTCGGGTCGTTCGCCACGGCCGCGCCGAGTACCTTGATCGCTACCCGGCGCCGTTCCGCGTCGATGCCAAGGTAGACAACGCCCATGCCCCCCTCGCCGATCTTCTCGATCACGCGGTAGGGGCCGATCTTGCGCGGGAGCGAATCCAGGGCTGGCATCGTCCTTCCAGGGTACGGCTCGTTTCCAGGATTTCTATAAAACCTTGGTTACGAGCCCCGCGGCGCTGCGGGGTTCGCTGCTATCCCGGGGGCCGCACGCGTTACCTCGCGGCGGCTACGAGCCGATGACCAGGCGGCGGAGCGCCTCCGCGGCCTGGGCGTTGGACTCGGCGTGACTCATCAGGGCGCTGGCTAGCGCCGTGGCCCACTGCTGCACCGAGACCGGCTGGGTGGACAGCACGATGCCGCGGACCGCGCGGCAAATCTGCGCCGACGTCCGGCCGTTCTTCACGGCCAGGGTCATGACCTGGTCACCAAGCTTGACTTCGACCTTCGAGATCTCGCCCGGGCGGCCGTGCATCCGGTCGGACATAGACCGCTCGCGCTCCACGGTCACGTAGCCAGGGGGCAGCGCCTCGCTCAGCGACTTGGTCAGCACGCTCGCGTAGATCGCGGCGTCGTCGCTGTCCAGCCGCAGGGCGGCCATGACCATCTCAAGCGAAAGCCCATCACCGTCGGATGGCACAATGTCAGCGGGAGGCTCAGTCACACCTCCGAGTATGTCACCTGCGGCAAACTACCTTCCCTCGAAGAGGGCCTTACCCGGGCCGTCCTCCAGGAAGCTGCGCATGCCCGACTTCTGGTCCTCGGTGGCGAACAGCGAGGCGAAGTGCAGGCGCTCGATCTCGAGCCCGGTGGCCAGGTCGACCTCGAGGCCCCTGTTCACCGCCTGCTTGGCGGCCCGGAGCGCGAGCGCCGGGCCCCCCGCGTACCGGGCGACCAGGTCCTTCGCGGCCTGGTAGACCTCGGCGTCAGGCACCACCTTGTCGGCGAGCCCGATGGCGAGGGCCTCGTCCGCCGCCACGTGCCTGCCGGTGAAGATGAGGTCCTTGGCCCTGGCAGGCCCGATCAGCCGCGGCAGCCGCTGGGTGCCGCCCGCGCCGGGGATGACGCCGAGCAGGATCTCCGGCTGGCCGACCTTCGCCGACTCGCCGAGCACCCGGAAGTCGGCGCAGAGGGCAAGCTCAAGGCCGCCGCCGAGCGCGTACCCGGTGACCGCCGCGACGACGGGCTTGGGGATGTCCGCGACGTCGTTAAGCGCCGCCTGCAGCGCGGCCGCCCGCGCGGACATGGCCGCGGTCCCGAGCGGTGCCATCTCCTTGATGTCGGCGCCGGCGGCGAACACCCGCTCGCCGCCGTAGAGGATGACGGCGCGGACGGCGTCGTCCGCCGACACCTGCGCCGCCGCCGCCGCGATCTCCGCCTGGACCTGGAAGTTGAGCGCGTTCATCTTCGGCCGGTCCAGCCGGATCGTCGCGATCTGGTCCGCTACCTCAACCCGCACGAACTCGCCCACACTCCACCTCTCCCCGGGGGAACGACCCCCGTACCCCCGGCTGCGCCGACAAGAGCTACCGGATGTCTCTTTCCCCTCGCTTCTGCCGTCGGTGCGGACGAGAGGTGCTGGGCAGCCTACGTTACAGTGTCGCGTTTCCCGGATCCTCGGGGACATGGACCCGCTGAGGGCGGTACGAACGCCTGGCCGCCGGGCGGGTTCATGCCGCGAACGTCAGCGGCGGATGCGGGCGCAGGGGACGGTGTAGTGGTGGCCGCCCCAGGCGTTCAGCGTGACGTCGCCCGCCGGGTCCTGGTTGCAGGCGGCCGCCAGGCCCTGCGCGTAGGGCAGCCAGCGGCCCGCGTTGATCCGCTGGGAGACGTACCGGAAGTCGCTGACCCAGCCGAAGCCGAGCACGAAGGCGAGGACGCAACCGGCGACCAGCGGGCGGACGTCATCGCGGCGGAGGCCGCCGCGGCGCCGGACGTAGGACTCCACGGCGACGATCCCGGTCGCGGCGATCAGCAGGACCGGGATCGTCGAGTAACGCGCCGCCGCCATAAAGTCCGGCGTGGGCGGCTGGAAGACCACGTACTGCGCGATGGTCGCTTCGAACACGGTCTGCGCGAAGCCGGTGAGCAGCGCGAGCCCGGCGAACAGGCGGACCGGCCGGTCGCCCGCGGCGAAGGCCCAGCCGAGGGCTAGGGCGAGGAGCGCGCCGACGATCACGGTGGCGCCGTTGTACCCGGCGGCCGACTTCAGCCAGACCGACAGGTGCCAGCCCAGGGCCCGCAGGACGACGTTGTGGCAGTAGAACGCGACCGCCTGGCCCGGTGTCGCGAGAGCGCCGAGCCGCTGCTTGTGCTGGGTGTAGCTGAGCAGGACGACGGGAACCTGGAGCGCCAGGCCGAGCAGCCAGCCGGCGGTGACCGCGTGCTCGCGCACCCTGGGCAGCGCGAGCAGCCGGATGAGGAGCAGCGGCGCGTAGATGAAGGCGACGATCTCCGACGAGCTCGCGTAGCAGGCGACGAGCGCGGCCGCGAGCATGCCCGGCCACGACCTCGGCCGCCACAAGACCGCGAAGAACAGCGCCGCCATCGCGTACCAGGGGGAGTCGACCGCGCTGTCGATGATGTCGAGCGGGGCGGTGGGCAGCAGGACGAGCGCCGCCCCGAGCAGCGCCCGGGCCCACCGCGCCCGCAGGTAGCCCGCGCTGGCGTGGTACAGGAACAGCCCGGTCGCCGCGCCGATCAGCGCGCCCGCGATCGCGTAGGCCGCGGACGCGTCCACGAGCGGCAGGAACGAGGCGATGACCTGCCCGATGACCCGCGGCCCGAGTTCCAGGTAGCCGCTGTATGGCACGAGCAGGTGCCAGGGCCGGACCAGGCCGTCGACCAGGAACACGCCGTTGTCCTCGGCGTAGGTGCCGTCCCAGGCCGGGATGCCGGCCACGCGGAGGAGCAGGACCGCGGCCGCGGCGCCCACCACCGCGGCCTGGACGGCGACGCTGACCGCCCGCCGGCGACGCCGCGTGCTCGGCGCGCTCCCTTCCCCGGGTACCCCCGCGTCCCGAACCCCTGCCCCGGGAAAGAGCGCGGCAAGCCGCTCGCGCCATTCGCCTGCGCCGCCGCGGCGCTTACCGCCGAGGCGGGGACCACGCGGTCCCGCCTCAAGCAGTACGGCATTCTCCGCCATCCCGCCATCCCCCGCCAGAAAGGTATTAGCTGCGTCGCAGCGCTGTGAAATACCGCAGAGGGGGGACTGTCGGTGCTCACAGAGCTTACCTAGAAATCCGTCGGCGCACCTTTCTAACTCGCCGACTCTCCGTTTACTCCGCAATTATCAAATTCGCACCATGTGACACTTTCGCGAGAGCTGGTGCCGCGGCTCCCCACGTTAAAGCCGAGTGGCGCGGTGTCTCACGGGCACCAAACCCCATTAGCGCGGGAGGCCGCGGTGCCGGGGCCATGTAGCGAAAGGGGCCGCGGCGCTGATGGCCGCGCGGATCCGTCCTGGCCCTGGGGCGCACAAAGCCATTGACCCTTCCGGCGCCTGTGGAGCCGGGAGTTCTTGTGGCAGCTGGGGCTACCGCTGCTGTGGCCTTGGGGCACACGAGGCCAAAGAATTCTGCCCTTGTGGCACATACGGGCGACTCTATGGGCCTTGGGGCACCCCGACACGGCCTGTTCTGACCCGGGGGCACCCGGGAACATACGCGGACTGGCCCTGGGGCACCCAGGGCCAGTCCGGATTCGCGGCGTTTTGCGGGGTTTGCGGGGGTTGGCTAGCGCAGGTCGCCCGTGGACATGCCGGCGGGGCCCTCGGGGTAGGCAACCAGCCCCAGGTCGGCGCGGCTGGCGAGCAGCCGGTGGGACGGGAGAACCCGCACCGTGTAGCCGAACGGGCCCGGCTGGGCGAGTTCCACCGCGCCGGAGAACCGGGTGTGCGGCGCCTGGGCCGGGTCCTCGGCGGTGAGCGTCACGTAGGACGGGTCGACGAGCTCGTCGTCATCGCCGAGGCGGCCGTAGACGACCTCTACGCAGACGTCGTCCGGCGTCAGGCGGCCGAGCGAGGTGGTGACCCGGACGTCGAGCACCGCGCCGAGCGAGGGCTCGGCGCCGTCCGCCTCGACGTGCTCAATCCGCACGTCGGCCCACTCCTGGCGGACGCGCGCCTTCCACGCGGCCAGGCGGCGGGCCGTCCCGTTGTCGGCCGCCGCGAGCGCCCGCGACGCCTGCGCGGCCGGCGCGTACAGCCTGGTCACGTAGTCGCCGACCATGCGGTCCGCCTGGACGAGCGGGCCGAGGCTGCGCAGCCCGTGCCTGAGCATCTCCACCCAGCCGTGCGCCACCCCGTCGGCGGCGGCGTCGTAGAACAGCGGCGCGACCGACTTGGCGATCAGCTCGTAGAGCGCGGACGCCTCGAGCTCGTCTCTACGCGACGGGTCCTCGACGCCGTCTGCCGTCGGGATCTCCCAGCCGTTGCCGCCGTCGTACCACTCGTCCCACCAGCCGTCGCGCACCGACAGGTTCAGGCCGCCGTTCAGCGCCACCTTCATGCCCGACGTCCCGCACGCCTCGAGCGGGCGCAGCGGGTTGTTCAGCCAGACGTCGCAGCCCTGGACCAGGAAGCGGGCCATCGCCATGTCGTAGTCGGGCAGGAAGACGATCCGGCGCCGCACGGCCTCGGAGTCCGCGAACCTGACCATCTGCTGGATGAGCCGCTTGCCGCCCTCGTCCGCCGGGTGCGCCTTGCCCGCGATAACGATCTGGATGGGCCGGTCCGGGTCGAGCAGCAGCCCGGCAAGCCGCTGCGGGTCGTTCAGCATGAGCGTCAGCCGCTTGTACGACGGGACCCGGCGGGCGAACCCGATCGTCAGCACGTTCTCGTCGAGCACGTCGTCGATCCAGGTCAGCTCGGCGCCGGAGGCGCCGCGCTGCTGCCAGGACTCGCGCAGCCTGCGCCTGGTCTCGGTGACGAGCCGGGCGCGCAGCTGGCGGCGGATCGCCCACAGGTTCTCGGCCGGCGCGTCCGCCGCGCTCTCCGAGTCGCCGAGGTCGGAGACCTCGCGCGCGACCCAGGTCGGCGCGTGCACCCCGTTGGTGATCGAGCCGATCGGCACATCGGCGGTGTCGAAGCCCGGCCACAGGCCCGCGAACATCTCCCGGCTGACCTGGCCGTGCAGCAGCGAGACGCCGTTGACCCGCTGCGCCAGGCGCATGCCCATGACGGCCATGTTGAACATGTGGGGGTCGCCGCCCGGGTAGGTCTCAGCGCCGAGCGCGAGCACCCGGTCGACCGGCAGCCCGACGCCGGCGGCGTCCGTGGTGAAGTACCGCTCGATCAGCTCGCGCGGGAAGCGGTCGATGCCCGCGGGGACCGGCGTGTGCGTCGTGAAGACGGTGCCCGCCCTTGACAGCTCGAGCGCCTCGTCGAACGTCAGCGCGGCCGCTACGTACTCCCTGATCCGCTCGAGGCCGAGGAAGCCGGCGTGGCCCTCGTTGGTGTGGAACACCTCGGGCTCCGGGTGGCCGGTGATCGCGCAGAAGGCGCGCACCGCGCGGACGCCGCCGATGCCGAGCAGCAGCTCCTGGCGGAGCCGGTGCTCGCTGCCGCCGCCGTACAGCCGGTCGGTGACCTCGTGCTGCGCCGGCTCGTTCTCCTCCACGTAGGAGTCGAGCATCAGCAGCGGCACCCGGCCCACCTGGGCCAGCCAGACCTGCGCGGTCAGCAGCTTGCCGTTGGGGAACGGCACGCCGATCTTCACTGGCTCGCCGTCGGCGGAACGCAGCAGGGTCAGCGGCAGCCCGTTCGGGTCATCGGCCGGGTAGCGCTCGGCCTGCCACCCGTCGGCCGACAGCGACTGGGTGAAGTACCCGTGCCGGTACAGCAGGCCGACGCCGATGATCGGGACGCCGAGGTCGCTCGCCGACTTCAGGTGGTCGCCCGCCAGGATGCCGAGGCCGCCGGAGTACTGCGGCAGCACGGCGGTGATGCCGTACTCGGGTGAGAAGTACGCGATCGCCTTCGGCAGCGACTCCGCCCCGTCCTGGGCCGACTGGTACCAGCGCGGCTCGCTCACGTAGCCCCGCAGGTCGGCCACGGCCGCGTCCATCCGGCGCAGGAAGTCCTCGTTCGCGGCGAGCGCGCCGAGTTGGCCCGGCCGCATCGAGCTGAGCATTGCCACCGGGTCGCCACCGGAGGCGGCCCACCCGGCCGGATCGATCGACTCGAACAGTTCGACCGTGGGCGGGTGCCAGGACCAGCGGAGGTTCAGCATCAGGTCGTGCAGCGGCGCCAGGGGCCGCGGCAGCGCTATGCGGACCGTAAATCGTCGGATCGCTCTCACGGGCAGTCATCATACGGGCCTTTTTTTACACCTGAGTGAAGAGATGACATCCGGGTAGCTGTGTGACCCTGCTTCCTTCGGCGCAGGGAGCCTTGCTCCCTTCGGCGCGCGGAAGCAGGACGTCAGGGCCGCCCCCCGGGGGAAATCTATGAATCACAACTGGGTACGGTAACCGCGTGATCGGACGCATCCCCATCCTCGATATCGAGCCCGTCGTGGAGTGCGGGCGCCGCCCGGCTAAGGCGGTCGCCGGCGAGACATTTCAGGTCACCGCGACCGTCATCAGAGAGGGACACGGCGTGCTCGGCGCGGCCGTGGTCCTCCGAGATCCGACGGGCAAGAACGGCCCGCTGATCAGGATGCGGGAGCTCGTGCCGGGCTCGGACCGGTACGGGGCGGACGTCACCGTCACGAGCGAGGGCACCTGGTACTTCCACGTGGAGTCCTGGTCCGACCCGCTCGCCCACTGGGACCATGACGCGGGCATCAAGATCCCCCGCGGCCAGGACGTCGAGCTCATGCTGACCGAGGGGGCGCTGCTCTTCGAGCGGGCCGCGCGGGCGATCAGGCAGCCGCCGGGCGCCGCCCGCCCCGCGGCGGCGCGCGCCGACCTCAACGCGCTCGGGCGCAAGCTCCGCGACCGCAGCCTGCCGCCCTGGGACCGGCTCGCCGCGGCCCGGACCCCGCGGGTCAAGGCGATCCTCGCCGAGTACCCGCTCAGGGACCTCGTGACCAGGTCGGGCCGGATGCCGGTGCTCGTCGAGCGGCAGCGCGCGCTCTTCGGGTCCTGGTATGAGTTCTTCCCCCGCTCCGAGGGGGTCCAGTTCGACCCGATGGGCCGCCGGGAGCCCATCTCGGGAACCCTGCGCACCGCCGCCCGCCGCCTCGAGGCGATCGCCGACATGGGGTTCGACGTCGTCTACCTGCCGCCCGTGCACCCGATCGGAACCACCTTCCGCAAGGGGCGGAACAACACGCTTGAGGCGCGCCCCGGCGACCCGGGCTCGCCCTGGGCGATCGGCGCGCCTGAGGGCGGGCACGACAGCATCCACCCCGACCTCGGCACGTTCGCGGACTTCGACGCGTTCGTCGCCCGGGCCGGGGAACTCGGCCTGGAGATCGCGATCGACCTGGCGCTGAACGCCTCACCCGACCACCCCTGGGTGAAGGAGCACCCCGAGTGGTTCACCACCCGGGGTGACGGGTCAATCGCGTACGCGGAGAACCCGCCGAAGAAGTACCAGGACATCTACAACTTCAACTTCGACAACGACCCCGAGGGGATCTTCGCGGAGTTCGAGCGGATCGTCCGGCTCTGGATGAGCCACGGCGTGCGCATCTTCCGCGTCGACAACCCGCACACCAAGCCGCTCAAGTTCTGGGAGCGGCTGCTCGCCGCCATCCGGCGGACCGATCCCGACGTGCTGTTCCTCGCCGAGGCGTTCACTCGCCCGGCGATGATGGCCAGCCTCGCGAAGATCGGCTTCCAGCAGTCCTACACGTACTTCACCTGGCGCAACACGGCCGCCGAGCTGACGGAGTACCTCAAGGAGGTGTCCGGTCCGGCGGCGGCGTACATGCGGCCCAACTTCTTCGCCAACACGCCGGACATCCTGCACGAGTACCTGCAGCACGGCGGCCCGGCGGCATTCAAGATCCGGGCGGTACTCGCGTCAATGCTCAGCCCGAGTTGGGGTATCTACTCCGGCTATGAGCTCTGCGAGAGCACGCCGCTGCGCCCGGGGAGCGAGGAGTACCTGGATTCGGAAAAATACCAGTACCGGCCGCGCGACTGGGACACCGCGGCCCGCGACGGCCTGGGCATTAGCGGATATATCGCTGACCTTAACCGGATCCGACGGTCGCATGTGGCATTGCACTGGCTGCGTAATCTACGCTTTCATCACGTGGATCAGCCTGAGCTGATCTGCTTCTCCAAACGCCTCTACGGAGCCGGTACGATCTCGGAGAGATCCTCCGGGCAGACAGGGCCGCGGGTGGGGGAACAGGACGGCGACGCCGCAGACACTGTCCTGGTGGTTGTGAATCTAGACCCGCACCAGGCAAGGGAGGCCACGGTGTGGCTTGACCTGCCCGAGCTGGGGTTGGACTGGCACGAGGGGTTCATGGTGAGGGATGAACTCAGCGGCGAGATCCACAGCTGGGGCCAAGCCAACTACGTGCGCTTGGACCCTGCCGTGCGACCAGCACACATCTTCACCGTTGCGCATGCCTAAGGCGAAAGAAGTCCGCTTAGCCTGGCATGCGCGACGGTCGCGCACATCCAGGAGAGTCACGCCGTGTCAGAGCACGAGCCGGCTATCGAGCTTCCAGCAGCACTAGAAGTGAGCCCTTTTCATTCGGCGCTTAACCCTGCCGCTCTGATTGGCCAGGACTGGCCGGATGAAAAGAGCTCGGGGGGAACGGCGCCGCCGTTCGCCGCGCCGCCGGGTGAGCGGGTACCCGACTTCACCCTTGACCGCCCCCGCGATCCCGATTGGTACAAGCGGGCGGTGTTCTACGAGGTGCTCATCCGCGGCTTCCACGACGCCGATGGCGACGGCACCGGGGACATCCAGGGGCTCACGTCGCGGCTTGACTACCTCCAGTGGCTGGGGATCGACTGCATCTGGCTGCTGCCGATCTACCAGTCGCCGCTGCGCGACGGCGGCTACGACATCGCGGACTACCTGCAGATCCTGCCCGAGTACGGCAACATCGCCGACTTCGTCGAACTGATCGAGCAGGCGCACAAGCGCGGCATCCGGATCATCGCCGACCTGGTCATGAACCACACGAGCGACGCCCACCCGTGGTTCCAGGCGAGCCGCAGCGACCCGGACGGCCCCTTCGGCGACTTTTACGTCTGGGGCGACAACCCGGACAAGTACGCCGACGCGCGGATCATCTTCGTCGACACCGAGACCTCGAACTGGACGTTCGACCCGGTGCGCGGCCAGTACTTCTGGCACCGCTTCTTCTCCCACCAGCCGGACCTGAACTTCGACAATCCCAAGGTCCAGGACGCGATGATCGAGGTGCTCAAGTTCTGGCTCGACCTCGGCATCGACGGCTTCCGGCTGGACGCGGTCCCCTACCTCTACGAGCGCGAGGGCACCAACGGCGAGAACCTCAAGGAGACGCACGAGTACCTGAAGCGCGTCCGGTCCGAGGTCGACGCCGCCTACCCGGACCGCGTGCTGCTCGCCGAGGCCAATCAGTGGCCCGCCGACGTGGTGGAGTACTTCGGCGATGACGAGACCGGCGGCAACGAGTGCCACATGGCGTTCCACTTCCCGCTGATGCCGCGCATCTTCATGGCCGTCCGCCGGGAGCAGCGCTACCCCATCTCGGAGATCCTGGCCCAGACGCCGAAGATCCCGGCCGGCTGCCAGTGGGGCATCTTCCTGCGCAACCACGACGAGCTCACGCTCGAGATGGTCACCGACGAAGAGCGCGACTACATGTACAAGGAGTACGCCAAGGACCCGCGGATGAAGGCGAACATCGGCATCAGGCGCCGGCTCGCCCCGCTCCTCGACAACGACCGCAACCAGCTCGAGCTGTTCACCGCCCTGCTGCTGTCGCTGCCCGGCTCGCCCGTCATGTACTACGGCGACGAGATCGGCATGGGCGACAACATCTGGCTCGGCGACCGGGACGGCGTGCGCACCCCCATGCAGTGGACGCCCGACCGCAACGGCGGCTTCTCGCTCAGTGACCCGCAGCGGCTGTACCTGCCGCCGGTCATGGACCCCATCTACGGCTACCAGGCGCTCAACGTCGAGGCGCAGCAGCGTCACCCGCAGTCGCTGCTGCACTGGACCAGGCGGATGATCGAGATCAGGAAGCGGCACCCGGTCTTCGGCCTCGGCGCGTACGAGGAACTGAACAGCAGTAACCCGAGCGTGCTGGCATTCGTCCGCGAGTACGACGCGGCCGGAACCCTGGCCGCGCAGCGGGCCGCCGGCGAACACGGGACCCCTGTGGAGCATGATTCCGCCGACCGGATACTCTGTGTCAACAACCTGTCACGATTCCCGCAGCCAGTCGAGCTTGACCTCCGCAGGTTCATGGGCGTAACGCCGGTGGAGTGCATGGGCGGCGTCACGTTTCCGCCCATCGGCGAACTCTCGTACCTGCTGACCTTGCCCGGCCACGGCTTCTACTGGTTTCAGCTCCCGCCTGCGAGGGAGGAACATGACCGATGAGCGTTGTGTGCTCTAATTTGCGAGGCTGATAAACAACCCAGCCCCGGCCAGGGCTCGGGGTCGTCTCCTGGGGGTAAGAAGTCCAGGGAACCCAGACGTCCCGCAGCTTTGGTCCGCGCGGGCGGGCCTGATACGATCGCGGTCTTTGCGATCAGGCCCGCCGGGCGGACAGCCGGGGGGTACGGGGGGTCGTCCCCCCGGAGGAGAACAGGATGGCGATCGAGGACGCGCTAGCGGCATGGCTAGGCAACCAGCGCTGGTTCGCCGGCAAGGGACAAGCGCTGCGCGACCTGGCGATTGTGGCGGACACCGAGCTCGCCTCCGGCGATCCCGAACTCAGGCACCTGATCGTCGCGGTCTCGCACGCCACCGCCGTCGACTACTACCAGATACTCATCGGCCTTCGGCGGCGGCTGCCCGCCCGGCTCAAGCACGCGCGGATCGGCCCGTCGGGCGACGGCAGGCAGGCGTACGACGCGCTGCACGACGCCGACCTGACCAAGCCGCTGCTCGCCGGCATCGCGGCGGGCACCGAGACCGGCTCGCTGCGGATGCGGTCCGTCCCGGGTGCGCGC
Source organism: uncultured Actinomycetota bacterium (assembly GCA_963767685.1). GTDB lineage: Bacteria > Actinomycetota > Actinomycetes > Streptosporangiales > Streptosporangiaceae > Trebonia. The sequence continues at coordinate 346,869 of CAVYEZ010000018.1, read as the reverse complement.
TTCGACACCGGCCTCGACAGCCTCGTGCTCGGCAGCGAGCAGAGCAACACGAGCCTCGTCTACGGCGAGCAGTCGATCCTCAAGGTATTCCGCCGGATCTCCCCTGGTCCGAACCCGGACCTGGAGGTGACCACCGCGCTCGCCCGGCTCGGCTCGTCGCAGGTGGCGGAGCCGCTCGGCTGGATCGAGACCAGGCTGGAGGGCGCGCCCACCAGCCTGGCGATCCTGTCCAGGTACCTGCGGCTGGCCACGGACGGCTGGACGCTCGCCGCCACGAGCGTGCGCGACCTGTACGCGGCCGTTGACGAGGCCACCGCCCACGACACTCAAGGCGGCCAGGTGCCCGGAGCAGCCACCGACTCCACGTCCGCCGAAGGCGGACAGCGGGGGGTACGGGGGGTCGCCCCCCCGGGAGACACTGACGGGTTGCGCGCCCGATACGATGGCCGCTCTTTGCCATCGGGCGCGCAAGCCGTCCGCGCGGCCGACGCCGGCGGTGACTTCGCCGGGGAGTCCCGACGGCTGGGCATCGCGACCGCCGCGGTGCACGCCGACCTCGCCGCGGCGTTCGGCACCGACGAGCTTGGCGCGGACGCGGTCGGCGAACTGACCGAGCGGATGTACCGCAAGCTCGACCTGGCCGTCGCCGCGGTGCCCGAGCTGGCCAAGCACGTCGACATGATCGGCGACGCCTACTCCGAGCTGGCCAAGCTCAGCGGGCCCTTCCCGGTCCAGCGCGTGCACGGCGACTACCACCTGGGCCAGGTGCTGCGCACCGAGACCGGCTGGGTGGTGCTCGACTTCGAGGGCGAGCCCGCCACGCCGCTCGCGCAGCGCCGCGCCCGTTCCTCCCCGCTGCGCGACGTCGCGGGGATGCTCCGCTCCTTCGACTACGCGGCCCGCCACCAGCTCATCGGTCATCCGGGTCAGGCCGCGCGCAACGACGCGGCGCGCGACTGGGTACGCAGGAATGCCAGCGCGTTCTGCGTAGGATACGCCGAGGCAGGCGGGCTCGACCCGGTGGCCAACCAGGTCCTGCTGCGCGCCTTGCAGCTGGACAAGGCCGTTTACGAAGTGCTGTACGAGGCCAGGCACCGCCCGTCCTGGCTACCCATCCCACTTGACTCACTGGCAGAGTTCTAACGTGCTATCGAAAAACGAGACGGTCTCCCTCGGCGAGATCGAGCGACTCGTCGCGGGCCAGCACCACGACCCGCACTCAGTGCTCGGCGCCCACCTAGTGCCCGACGCCCGGCCTGATTCCGGTGAGGGCGTGACGATCAGGGCCCTGCGCCCGCTCGCCACCTCCGTCACGGCGGTCCTGGCCGACGGCAGCAGGCACCCCATGACCCACCGCCACCTCGGCGTGTTCGAGGTGACGGTGCCGGGGAACGCAGAAACCGCGGCCGGCTACCGCCTGGAAGTCGCCTACGTCGACGGCGAGCCGCGGCTGCAGGACGACCCGTACCGGCACCTGCCGACGCTCGGCGAGCTCGACCTGTACCTGATCGGCGAGGGACGGCACGAGCAGCTGTGGCACGCGCTCGGCGCCCGGCCCATGGAGGATGGCGGCGAGGCGGGCACCGCCTTCGCCGTCTGGGCGCCGAACGCGCGCGGCGTGCGCCTCGTCGGCGACTTCAACTTCTGGGACGGGCGGGCGCACCCCATGCGGTCGCTCGGCGGCGCGGGGGTCTGGGAGCTGTTCGTGCCCGGCGTCGCGCCCGGCACCCGGTACAAGTTCTCCATCTGCGGCCCCGACGGGGCCTGGCGGGACAAGGCCGACCCCATGGCCACCTTCGCGGAGATGCCGCCGGCCACCGCCTCGGTCGTCTACCAGTCGGCCTATGAGTGGAGCGACGCCGACTGGCTCGCCGAGCGGGCCGGGCGGCAGCCGCTGTCCAGCCCGATGTCCGTGTACGAGGTGCACCTCGGGTCCTGGCGCCCCGGGCTGTCCTACCGCGAGCTCGCCGTCGAGCTGTCCGCCTACGTGACCGACCTGGGATTCACGCACGTGGAGTTCCTGCCGGTCGCCGAGCACCCATTCGGCGGGTCGTGGGGGTACCAGGTCACCTCGTACTACGCGCCGACCTCGCGGTTCGGCACCCCCGACGACTTCCGCTTCCTCGTCGACACGCTGCACCAGGCGGGCATCGGCGTCATCGTCGACTGGGTGCCCGCGCACTTCCCCCGCGACTCCTGGGCGCTCGCCGAGTTCGACGGCACCCACCTGTACGAGCACTCCGACCCCCGGCTCGGGTCACACCCGGACTGGGGCACGCTCGTGTTCAACTTCGGCCGCTCCGAGGTGCGCAACTTCCTCGTCGCCAACGCCATCTACTGGCTTGAGGAGTTCCACATCGACGGGCTGCGGGTCGACGCGGTCGCGTCGATGCTGTACCTGGACTACTCGCGGCGGGACGGCGAGTGGGCGCCCAACAAGTTCGGCGGCCGGGAGAACCTCGAGGCGATCTCGTTCCTCCAGGAGGCCAACGCCACCGCCTACCGGCGGGTGCCGGGGATCATGATGATCGCCGAGGAGTCGACGGCCTGGCCCGGCGTGTCCCGGCCAACCCACCTGGGCGGGCTCGGCTTCGGGTTCAAGTGGAACATGGGCTGGATGAACGACACGCTCGAGTACTTCAAGCTCGACCCGATCCACCGGCAGTACCACCACAACGAGATCACGTTCTCCATGGTGTACGCGTTCTCGGAGAACTACGTGCTGCCGCTGTCCCACGACGAGGTCGTGCACGGCAAGGGCTCGCTGCTGAACAAGATGCCGGGCGACGAGTGGCGCCGGTTCGCCGGGCTGCGGGCGCTGTTCGGCTACATGTGGGCCCACCCGGGCAAGCAACTGCTCTTCATGGGGTCGGAGTTCGGCCAGGGCAGCGAGTGGTCGGAGACGAACGGGCTCGACTGGTGGGTACTCCAGTTCGACAACCACGCGGGCGTGCAGCGGATGGTACGCGACGCCAACGCGACCTACCGTTCGCTGCCCGCGCTCTGGTCACAGGACACGGTGCCCGACGGGTTCTCCTGGATCGACTCCAACGACGCGCACGGCAACGTCGTGTCGTTCCTGCGCTTCGGCGCCCAGGAGCACGGGGTGCCGGTCCTCGCCTGCGTGGCGAACTTCTCCGCCATGCCGCACTCCGAGTACCAGGTGGGGCTGCCGCTGGCGGGCCGCTGGCGCGAGGTGCTCAACACCGACGCGGCCAGCTACGGCGGCAGCGGCATCGGCAACCTGGGGACCGTGCACGCGATACCCAAGCCGTGGCACGGCAGGCCCGCGTCGGCGTCGATCGTGCTGCCGCCGCTGTCCGTGCTCTGGCTGGCGCCTGAGGTCTAGGCGCCCGGGGCCCGCGCCGCGGACCGGTTAACGCCCGGTCAGGCGACGCGGCGCGGGGAGCGCTCGCCCGGCTGAATGGCGGGCATCACGGTGGTGAGCGCGGCGCTGGCCGCGGCCGCGGCCGCGCGGTCGGCGTGGTCCCGCTCGGCCTGCGCAACGATGGCGTTGAGCCGGGCCGCGACCGCCTGGCGCTTCCGCGCCTTCCGCCCGGCGGTGATGAGGTAGGCGGCCACGCAGGACACGCCGAGGGCCAACAGTGCGGCGAGCACCAGTGTCACGTACATGCGCATCAGGTTCCGGTCGATGGCGAACAGGAGACCCAACATCGTGCGATGCAGGGGTGAGGGGGGATTGGCGTCAATATTACCTGGCTACAAGAGCCTCAGGAGCCATCCTGGGCCGACAACAGACGCGTTAAGTTCCTCGCAGCGCTGCCGTAGCTCCCGGTCCGCAGTCACCACCAGGCAACTCTCGTCACCGGCGACGGTCTCGGCGACCACTCCGACGATCGCGTCATCTCCCGAGCCGGGAGCGGACACCAGCCGGACCGGGGCCGTCCCGGCCGGCGCCGGCTCCTCGTCCGCCGCGGGCGGCACCCAGTCGTCCGCCGGCACGGTCTCCTCGGCCAGCGCCGTCTCGTTCTCCAGCAGCGCCACGGCCTGCCTGGCCTGCCCCTCGAGCACGAGCACCCAGGCGCCCGCCGTCTCGTCACCGCGCCGCGCGAGCGCGATTACCTCCGTGCAGAGCCGCAGCGCGGCACCCGCCCGGTCCCGCCACCAGCCATCGGCCCTGGCACCCATTACGTTGGCCACGTCGACCACAACGACGGACGCGGTAGTAGCGATGAGGGTCACCACCTCACGTTCGGACGGACTCTTTTGATCTTCTTCCCCACGTAAGCTAGCCGCATGGCAGACGCGAGGCTGGCCGCATCTCTCGTTCGCATGCGGCAGCGCAGGACGGGGCCGCTCATCCTTGAGCTTGACCTGACGGAAGGCATCGCCGAGGGACCGCCGGCCGACCCGCTGTCCGCGCTGCTCACCATGCGCAAGACGCGGCTGCAAGACCTGCTTGAGGGGCTGCGGCGGGCGGCCGCGGACGACCGGGTGCGGGTCCTGGTGGTCAAGGTCGGCGGGTCGCGGATCGGGCTCGCCCAGGTCCAGGAGCTGCGCGCCGCCATCGGCGACTTCCGCAAGTCCGGCAAGCTCACGGTGGCGTGGGCCGAGTCGTTCGGCGACTTCGTGCACGGCAACGTGCCCTACTACCTGGCCACCGGCTTTGACCGGATCTACCTGCAGCCGTCGGGCACGCTCGGGCTTACCGGCGTCGCCGTCGAGCAGGTATTCCTGCACGGCGCCCTGGAAAAGCTGGGCATCGGCTTCGAGAGCGCGAAGCGGTACGAGTACAAGTCCGCACCCGACCAGCTGACCGAGTCCGCGTTCACCGGGCCCGCCCGCGAGGCCGCCGCCCGGCTCGCCGAGTCGGTGACCGAGCAGCTCGCCGGGGTGATCGCCGCGGGCCGGGGGCTCTCGGTCGAGCAGTCCGTCGCCCTCATCGCCCGCGGGCCCTTCATGGCGACCCAGGCGCTCGCCGAGGGCCTCGTCGACGGCCTGCTGTACCGGGACGAGGTGTACGACCAGGTCCGCAAGGAGGCCGGAGCGGACGCTACGCTGCTCTACCTGCAGCGGTACCAGCGCACGCAGTCACTGAGCGCCCTGCCGCGTCGCGTCGGCAGCCGGGTCCAGGGCATGGCGCCCGGCCAGCACGAGCGGTTCGTCGCGACGATCTACGCGCACGGGGCCATCAGGCACGGCCGCAGCGGCCGGGGCGGCCCCGGCGGCGGCGGGATGGGCTCGGACACCGTGGCGGCGGCGCTGCGGGCCGCCGGGGCCGATGACGGGGCGCGCGCCGTCGTGCTCCGGGTCAACAGCCCGGGCGGCTCGTACACGGCGTCCGACGTGATCTGGCGCGAGGTTGTCAGGCTGCGCGCCGCCGGCAAGCCCGTCGTCGTCTCCATGGGGGACGTGGCGGCGTCCGGCGGGTACTTCATCTCCGCGCCCGCGGACGTGATCGTCGTCCAGCCGGGAACGATCACCGGGTCCATCGGGGTCTTCATGGGGAAGCCGGTGCTGCGCGAGCTGCTCGGGCGGGCCGGGGTGACGACCGACTCGATCACGGACGGCACCGGGGCCGCGAGCGCGACGATGTTCTCCTCCTCCCGGCCGTTCTCCGATGACGAGTGGGCGCGGATCAACGCGTGGCTCGACGCGGTCTACGCGGACTTCACCGACAAGGTGGCGTCCGGGCGGCGGCTATCCGCCGAGCGGGTGCACGAGCTGGCCCGCGGCCGGGTCTGGACCGGGGCCGACGCCATCGCCAACGGGCTCGCCGACGAGGCGGGCGGGCTGCGCGAGGCGACCGCGATCGCCCGCAAGCGCGCCGGGCTGCCCGCGGACGCGCCGGTGCGGATCTACCCTCGGCTCGGCCCGCTCGACCAGCTCCGCCCCGCCGAGTCGAGCGAGGCCAGGCCGGCGGCCCGGGCCCAGCTCGGCGCGGGCGCGCTCGCCGCGCTGTTCGCCGACGGCTGGGGTCCGGCCTGGCGGTTCGCGGCGGCCGCCGGGCTCCCGCCCTACGGCCCGCTCACCCTCCCGGGAACATGGAAGATCAGCTAGCTTCCGAACGGAAGCGGGTGACTGCCAGCGACCTCCCCGCCGCCCTCTCCGCGTGGGCGGCCGGGGTCACGCTGGTCACGATCGCCGATGACCGCGACGACATCGGCACGACCGTCAGCGCGTTCATGCCCGTCTCCCTTGACCCGCCGCTCGTCGCGGTGTCCCTCATCGCGGGCTCCTACCCGGCCGAGGTGCTCAGCCTGCCCTCGATCCCGGCCTTGACGTTCGCCGTCACGCTGCTGTCCGCTTCCCAGAAGGTGATCGCGGGCCAGTTCGCGGCGGAGGGGCGGCCGAGCGCGCGGCTGATCCTGTCGGCGACGCCGCATGCGCGGGGGGCGTTCTCTGGGGCGCTCATCCCCTCCGGCGGGCTGGCGGCCCTGGAGTGCTCGGTCGCCCGGCGCGTCCCGGCCGGCGACCACCTGCTGGTGATCTCCGCGGTCGAGAACGTGGCCTACGTGGCCGAGTCCGGCGACCCGCTGGTCCGGTTCCGCGCCCGCTACCCCGTGCTTTAGGGGTCGGGGGCTTTAGGGGTCGGGGGCTTTAGGGGTCGGGGGGCTTTAGGGGTCAGGTCAGCCTGCGGAAGGAGTCCGTCTGCCGGCTGACGCGGGCGGCGCCTGACTGGTAGACCGCGTGCACGAGCGGAACGCCGGGCCGGTAGGCCAGGTGGGCGTGGGATGACGCGTTCAGCATGACCAGGTCGGCCCGCGCGCCGGGGGCGAGGTAGCCGATGTCCGGGCGGCGCAGCGCGCGGGCACCGCCCGCCGTCGCCGACCAGACCGCTTCCTCCGTTGTCATCCGCATGTCGCGCACCGCGAGGGCAACGCAGAACGGCATCGACGTCGTGTAGGACGTGCCGGGGTTGCAGTCGGTCGCGAGGGCCACGGTCACGCCGGCGTCGAGGAGGCGGCGGGCGTCCGGGTAGGGCTGCCTGGTGCTGAACTCCGCGCCGGGCAGCAGGGTGGCGACGGTGCGCGACGACGCGAGGGCGGACACGTCGGCGTCGGTGACGAACGTGCAGTGGTCGGCGGAGGCGGCGTCCAGCTCCACGGCGAGCCGGATGCCGGGCCCTGGCCCAAGCTGGTTGGCGTGGACCCGCGGCAGCAGGCCGCGCGCCATGCCCGCCGTGAGCACCGCGCGCGCCTCGTCCGCGCCGAACGCGCCGCGCTCGCAGAACACGTCGACCCAGCGGCAGTGCGGCGCGCACGCGGCCAGCATCGGCCCGCGCACCAGGTCGACGTAGCCAGCGGGATCGGCGGCGAACTCGGGGGGCACCACGTGCGCGCCGAGGTAGGTGACTTCCCGGGTGAGCTCGGCGGCCAGCGTCACCGAGCGGGCCTCGTCGCGCGTGGTGAGCCCGTAGCCGGACTTGCACTCGAACGTCGTCGTGCCCTGCCTGAGCATCTCCCCGGCGAGCCGGTGCAGTCCGGCGCGCAGCTCGGCCTCGGTCGCGGCGCGCGTCGCGGCGACCGTCGTCCGGATGCCGCCCGCCTGATAGGGACGGCCCGCCATCCGCGCCGCGAACTCGGCGGACCGGTCTCCCGCGAATACCAGGTGCGCGTGCGAGTCCACGAACCCGGGCAGCACCGCGCGGCCCGCCGCGTCGACGATGTCGTCGGCGGCGGGCGCCCGGGCGGCCGGCCCGGTCCACGCCACCCGGTTACCCTCGATGACCAGGGCCGCGTCGGTGATCGCGGCGAAACCGCCCGGCTCACCGGGGCCAGGAGCGCTGGCGTCGGGAGCGTTGGTGACCAGCTCGCCGATCCTGGTGATCAGCAAGGAGCCGCCCATGCCCGCCGCCCGCTACTCGAGCACCGCGCCGATGGCGGCGGCGAGTTCACCGGGCACGTCGTCAATCAGCAGGTGGCGCCCGTCGCGCACCACGTCCGCGCCCGACGCCACCACGTGGCTGACGTCGGCCGCGGTCCCCGCGGCGAAGACCGCGGCCAGCGGGTCGGTACCGCCGCCGGCCAGCCGGGGCGAGTCGAGGGGCAGCGTCACGAGGTCAGCGTACGCGCCCGGCACGATCTCCCCCGCCTCGGGCCAGCCCAGGCAGGCGTGTCCCGCGACCGTTGCCGCCGTTACCTGGTCAACCGCGGTGAAATGCCCGCGCCGCCTGGTCACAAGACGCTGGGACAGCTCCAGCCAGCGCGCCTCGCCGAACAGGTCGATGACGCTGTGCCCGTCGCTGCCAAGCGCGAGCGACGACCCGGCCGCGGCGAGGGCCGGGGCCGGGCCGACGCCGTCGGCAAGGTCCGCCTCGGTGAGCGGGCACACGCACACCGTGGACCGCGAGCCGCCGGCCAGCTCCACGTCCCGCTCGGTCAGGTGCGTGGCGTGCACGAGCGTCGTGCGCGGTCCCAGCGCCCCCGCGTCGTAGAGGAGCTCGGCGGGGGTCCGGCCGAAGGCGGCCAGGCACTCGGCGTTCTCCAGCGGCTGCTCGGACAGGTGCGCGTGCACGGGCGCGCCGTGCGCGTGCGACCACGCCATGATCTCCGGCACCTGGTCGGGCGCGACCGCGCGGACCGAGTGGATGGCCGCGCCGAGGCGGGCGTGCGGTGCCGCCATGCCGAGTGAGTCACAGCCGAAGCCGTCCATCCGTTCCGCCCAGGCCTGCGCCGAGCCGTCGCCGAAGCGGAGTTGCACCCCCGACAGCGGCACCGGTTGTGGCGACTCCGCGACGCCGCCAGGGACGAAGCCGGCGGCCAGGTAGCAGGCGTCAAGCAGGGTGATCCGCACGCCCGCGGCCGCGGCGGCGGCGATGAGGAGCCGCCCGACCTCGTTCGGGTCGCGGTACCGGTTCCCGCCCGCGGCGTGGTGGAGGTAGTGGAACTCGCCGACGCAGGTGACGCCGGCGAGCGCCATCTCGGCGTAGACGGCGCGGGCGAGGGCGAAGTAGCGATCCGGGTCGAGCCGCTCCGCGACCGCGTACATGCGCTCCCGCCAGGTCCAGAACGTGTCGCCGGCGGCGGCCCCGCGAAGCGCGCGCTGGAACGCGTGCGAGTGCGCGTTGGCCAGGCCGGGCAGCGTGAGGCCGGGCAGCCGTACCGTGCCCGGGGGGACGCTCGCGGCGGGAGTCTCCGGGGTGACGGCGGTGAACCGCGCGCCGTGCGCCTCGATCAGCACGTCGCGGGCGAGCGGGGCGCGGCCGTCGCGGCCGTCACGGCCGTCATGGGCGTCGCGGCCGGCTGACGGCCAGGCCGCGGGGCGGGCCAGCCAGGCGAGCTCGGCGTGCCAGCGCCGGGCGGTCCCGTCGCCCTCTACTGTCGTCACGCCAACATCATGCCCGCGCCGCGTCCGGCGAGAACTCGGTGAGAGTCCCCTTCCCTACAATGTCAATGTGTCGACCGGGGAAAAGAATCAAGCCGAGCACCACTATCCCGAGCACCGGGACGTGTCGGGCGGCTGGCTGCGGCCCGCCGTCTTCGGCGCGATGGACGGGCTCGTCACTAACGTCTCGCTCATCGCCGGGGTGGGCGGCGGCGGCGGCTCACAGCACGCGATCCTGCTCACCGGGCTCGCCGGGCTCGCGGCCGGCGCGTTCTCGATGGCCGCGGGGGAATTCGTGTCCGTGTCCTCGCAGAACGAGCTGGTACAGGCCGAGGTGGACAAGGAGCGGCACGAGCTCACGTACAACGCCGCCGCCGAGCAGATCGAGCTTGTCGGCATGCTGCGCCGCCAGGGGATGAGCGCGGCCACCGCCCGGCAGGCCGCGGCCGAGATCTCCGCGCACCCGGACCAGGCGCTCGCCGTGCACGCCCTCGAAGAGCTGGGGGTTAACCCGGCCGAGCTGCCGTCGCCGTTCGTGGCCGCCGGGGCGTCACTCGTCTCGTTCGCGATCGGCGCGATCATCCCGCTGCTCCCGTACGCCCTCGGGTTCGACGCGCTGTGGGTGGCCCTCCTCCTGTCCGCGGTCGCCGCGGTCGTCGGCGGCGGCGTCGTGTCCCGGCTCACCGACCGGCCGTTCTGGCGGGGCGCGCTGCGGCAGCTGCTGCTCGGCGCGCTCGCGGCGGGCTTCACGTACCTGATCGGCCTCGCGGTCGGCGGCATGGCGGCAGGCTGACCCGACCCGCGGGCCTTACCGCCTGGTAAGGTGCCCCGTGGCCTCAGTGAACCGTCCACTGCGCATAGCGCTGCTGTCGTACCGCAGCAAACCGCATTCTGGCGGCCAGGGCGTGTACGTTCGCCACCTGAGCAGGGAACTCGCCGCGCGCGGGCACCACGTCGAGGTGTTCTCCGGCCAGCCCTACCCGGAGCTCGGTGCCGGCCCCGAACCCGGGAGCCCGCTGCTGCGCCCGCTGCCGAGCCTTGACCTGTACCGGGACGACGACCCGTTTCGCACTCCCGGCCTCGGGGAGCTGCGCGACTGGGCGGACGCGCTCGAGGTCGCGATGATGTGGGGCGGCGCGTTCCCCGAGCCGCTGACGTTCAGCCTGCGGGCGCTGCGGGCGCTGCGGGCCCGGCCCGGTGAGTTCGACATCGTGCACGACAACCAGGGGCTCGGCTACGGCATGCTCGGCGTCCGGCGGCTCGGCCTGCCGCTCGTCACGTCGATCCACCACCCGATCTCGGTGGACCGGCGGCTCGACCTGGCCGGCCGGAGCTGGCGCGCCCGGCTGGACAAGCGCCGCTGGTACGGTTTCGTGCGGATGCAGGGGCGGGTGGCCCGGCGGGCGGGGCCGCTGATCACGGTGTCCTCCTCCTCCAAGGCCGACATACACCGTGATTTCCGGGTAAATCCTGGAAATGTGCACATTATCCCGCTCGGCGTGGACACCAGGCTCTTCCGCCCGCGTCCCGAGGAGCCGCGCGTGCCCGACCGGATCGTGACCGTGACCAGCGCCGACTCACCGCTCAAGGGACTTCTCACGCTGCTGCGGGCGGTGGCCAAGCTGGCCACCGAGCGCGACGCGCACCTCGTCGTCATCGGCAGCCCGTCCGAGGAAACCAGGCGGCAGGTCGCCCAGCTGGCCCTCGGTGACCGGGTCACGTTCGCGAGCGGGCTGCCTGACGCGGAGTACGCGCGGGTCCTGGCCAGCGCCGCCGTCGCGGTGATCCCGTCGCTGTACGAGGGCTTCTCGCTGCCCGCGGTGGAGCACATGGCCTCGGGCACGCCGCTCATCGCCAGCCGGGCGGGCGCGCTGCCCGAGGTCACCGGGGACGCCGCGCTGCTCGTGCCGCCCGGCGACCCCGAGGAGCTGTCCGCCGCCCTCGGCGCCCTGCTCGACGACGGGCCCGGCCGGGCCCGGCTGGCGTCGAGCGGCCTGGCCCGGGTGCGGGAGCGGTTCGCCTGGCCCGCGGTCGCCGCCGCGACCGAGGCGCTGTACCGGAAGGTGATCAACGGGGAGCCCGGTTGCTGACCGTCGATTTCGCGAAATTCCCCATTAATCCCGGTGACCTGGTCCTCGACCTCGGCTGCGGCGCCGGGCGCCACGCCTACGAGGCCTACCGCCGCGGCGCCCGCGTGGTGGCGGCCGACCTTGACCGCAAGGAACTGCCGCCGGTCAACGACATGTTCGGCGCGATGCGGGCCGCGGGCGAGGCCGCGCCGCCCGCGGCGGCCGCGGCGCTGTCCGCGGACGCGACGCGCCTGCCGTTCCCCGACGGCGCGTTCGACGCGGTCATCGCCGCGGAGATCCTCGAGCACCTCCCGGGCGACGCCGCCGCGATGGCGGAGATCGCCCGCGTGCTCCGCCCCGGCGGCACGGTGGCGGTCACGGTGCCCGCCTGGCTGCCGGAGCGGATCTGCTGGGCGCTGTCGAGCGAGTACCACGAGGTCCCGGGCGGCCACGTGCGGATCTTCACCCGCGCCGAGCTCACCGCCAAGCTGACCGCGGCCGGCCTGCTCCCCACCGGCGGGCATCACGCGCACGGCCTGCACTCCGCCTACTGGTGGCTCAAGTGCGCGGTCGGCGTGCACGCTGACGCGCACCTCGCCGTGCGGGCGTACCACCGGCTGCTGGTCTGGGACATCATGCGCAAGCCCGCCCTCACCCGGGTGTCGGAAGCCGCGCTCAACCCCGTCATCGGCAAGAGCCTCGTCATCTACGCGAGAAAGGTCAAAACCACCGAACCCCTCATCCCGAACGACCGCCTGCTTACTCCCCATGCGCCACGCTAAGCCCGCGCCCCCGGACGACGTCCTGCGGACCGCCGGCGCCATCGCGGCGGGACAGCGAACCGACGGCGCCATCCCCTGGCCGGACGGTCACGTGGACCCGTGGGACCACGTGGAGTGCGCGATGGCGCTCAGCGCCTGCGGGCTCGTCGCCCCCGCCCGGCTCGCCTACCAGTGGCTGCGCGACACGCAGCGGCCGGACGGCTCGTGGCCGCGCGCCACCGGCGGCCCTGGGGCCGCCACCGCCGAGACCGTGGCCGACCAGGCGGCGGAGAGCCACCACGCCGCCTACGTCGCGGTCGGCACCTGGCACGAGTACCTGGTCACCGCGGACCGCAAGTTCACCGAGCGGATGTGGCCGACCGTCCGTGCCGCGATCGGCTGGGTGCTCGGCCTGCAGGCACCGCGCGGCGAGGTGGCGTGGGAGCGGGACGCCGCGGGCCAGCCGGGCGCGTTCGCGCTGCTTTCCGGCTGCTCAAGCATCCTCCAGGGGCTGCGCTGCGCAATCTCGCTCGCCGGGCTGGCCGGCGAGCCGCAGCCGGACTGGGAGCTGGCCGCGGTCCAGCTTGGCCACGTGCTCGCCTGCCACCCGGAGGCGTTCGCGGACAAGAGCCGGTTCGCGATGGACTGGTACTACCCGGTGCTCGGCGGGGCGCTGCACGGCGCCGCCGCCGCGGAGCGGCTCGCCCGCGGCTGGGACACGTTCGTGGTGCCTGGCCTCGGCGTCCGCTGCGTGAGCGACCAGCCGTGGGTCACGGTCGCGGAGACCTGCGAGCTCGTGGTCGCCCTCGACGCGTGCGGCCAGCGGGAACGCGCGCGCGAGGTGTTCGCGACCATCGGCAGGCAGCGGCACGAGGACGGCTCCTACTGGACCGGCTGGCAGTACGTGAACGAGAACCACTTCCCGGCCGAGCGGTCGAGCTGGACCTCCGCCGCCGCCGTGCTCGCCGCCGACGCGCTGGCCGGCTTCAGCGGCGGGGCGGCCGTCTTCCGCGCGGTCGCCCCCTCGTTCGGCGCCCGCCCGCCCGCCGACCCCGCCGCGTGCGGCTGCGAGGCCACCGCCGCCGACGCGCTGACCGGCCACGGCTAGCGCGACCGCCTGCCGGGCCCGGTTCCGGCGCGTAAGGCGACAGTGAACTGAAGCGCGGCGGGCCGCGGGTCAAGATCGAGGGTCAACAGCGGTGCGGCGCCGCCCGGGGCGGGCAGCGGGCCGGGCATTCCCCCGTTAGCCCGCGAACCGCCGTGCCGGACCGGGCACCCGGCATGATCGAGGGTCATCAGCGTCTATATCGCCAATTATGACCCGCAATCACGAAGCAGGCGTCAATTACGGGAGCATATGTTCTATTTGTCCCGTCCGTTTGCCGGTTCCGGCGCGGCGGTTGCACTTCTGACCCGCGATCACGGGCCTTCGGCGACCTGGACCTTCGCGAGATCTGGAACAGAGCCGGAACTTACACAATCATGGAAGAAGCCCGGGCCGGGCTGAGCGGTGGAACCTAGGTGGCGCGCCGACGGACCAGCCAGACCGTGGCGGCACCGAAGGCGATCGCGAGAATGAGGAGCCAGCCGGCCTCGATGAACTGCATAGGCCAGAAGTGGCTCGGCGGGAAGAACCTGGTCCAGATCGTGTACCCCTTCGGCACCGACACGACCCGGTTTCCGTTTCCGCCCAGGTTGTCGTGGACCTGGTTGATGATGGACTGGCTGGCCGGCTTGCCCCCCGGGCCGGTGACCCAGGAGTTCAGAATCCACGGGAAGCCAGGCTGGCTGGGCGTCCCGTACACGGTGAACTGTTTCGCGTTGCCCGTGACCACCGTCAGCGGGTACTGCCCGCGCACGCCCCAGGCCACGAGGCGAATCGCGAGGTAGGCGCCCAGAGTCGCGGCCATCGCCGGGATGATCCGGCGGAAGAGCATGCCGAGGAACGCGCCGATCACGAAGGAGACGAGCGCGAAGGCGGGGAATACGAGCCCGCGGATGTCGAATACCGACTCCGTCGACATCTGGTTCATCTGCTCCACCCACAGGAACGGTTGGAAGAACCAGGAGAACAGCTCGCTAAACGCCCAGGCCAGGACGGCGAGCGTGAGCCCGAGCAGCACGAGCTTGGCAATCGCCTGCCGCTCCCGGCCGAAGCTCTGCGTCCAGGCGTACCGGAAGGTGCCCGTCTCCAGTTCCCTGGCCAGCAGCGGGGCGCCCGCGAACGCGCCAAGCAGCACCGGCACGAGTTGCATCAAGAGGGAGCAGATATTCGCCAGTGGCCACACGGTGGAATTGAAATCGGTCATCAGCTGGGAGCAGGTGCCCGATTGCTTCCCGGGGTCCAGCGGGCAGTTGAGGAGCGCCGCGTAGTGGTGGTGCGCCTTCAGGCCGAAGATGACCAGGGGGACGGCTGCCGCGGCGAGCACGGCGGGCACGCTGATAAACGTGGCGCGCTGCTGCCGCCAGGTGACCCAGGCCATCCGTTGCCAGGGCACCGGCCGCGGGCCGGCGTCGGCGTCCTGGCCCGGCTGGACGGGCATGGCGAGCGCGGTCATCGGGTCACCTCCGTGAGTTCCGTCCGGGGGGCGGACGCGTGGGCTGAGTTTCCGGCCCCGACGGGGCGGAGGTAGGCGAGAATGACTTCTTCCAGGCTGACCGGGTGCGCCTCCCAGCCGGGCGGCACTGCCCTTTCGCCCGCTGACCCGCCGTTCCTGACGAGCAGGTGGGCCTGCGCGCCCGCCCGCTTGTCCTGGACCACTGACAGCTCGCCCGCGAGACGGTCGGCCGCTGCGGCCGGGCCGGTCAGCACCTGGTGGCTGGCGAGCAGTTCGTCGGTCTGCCCCGAGATCAGCAGTTCGCCGCCGCCCAGCACGACCAGGTGGTCGGCCATCCGCTCAAGCTCGGCGATCGCGTGCGAGGAGAGCAGCACGGAGACGCCGTCGTCGGTCATCGACGTCATGACCGTGGCCATGAAGTCCTGGCGGGCCAGCGGGTCGAGCGCGGCGAGAGGCTCGTCGAGGATGAGCAGCCGCGGGTGCCGGGCCAGGGCCAGGGTGAGGGCGAGCTGTGCCTGCTGGCCGCCGGAGAGCTTGCCCGACTTCTTTTTCAGCGGGATGCCGAGGCCGTCGAGGCGCTGCTTCGCGTACGAGTCGTCGAAGCTCCGGTTCAGGTTCCTCGTCAGGTGCAGCATCTCGGCCGCCGAGAAGTTCTTGTAGAGCGGGGCGTCCTGCGCCATGAAGGCGATGCCGTCGAGCGCGGTCGGCGAGCCCGCTGGCTTGCCGCCTAGCACGGTCACGGTTCCCGCGGTGGGGACGGACAGGCCGACCACGATGTTCATCAGCGTGGACTTGCCTGCTCCGTTGGGGCCGACGAGGGCCGCCAGGTGCCCTTCGGGGACCGTCACGGTGCAGTCGCGCAGCGCCCAGAACTTGCCGTACTGCTTGCCAAGACCGGTGGTCTCGATGATGTTCATGCCACGCCCTCCGTTTCTGAGTCATTCGCGGAGGCGTGGGCGGCGCCCTCGCGACGCTTAAAGAAATCCCGCAGCACGCTGGTGAACAGGGCCACCATCCCGTCCTCGTCGAGGCCCGCCTCGTCGGCGGAGTCGAGCCAGCCCATCATGGACCGGCGCAGGCCGCTCAGCTCGGGCAGCGTGACCTGGTTCAGGCTGGCCGTGACGAAGGTGCCCTGCCCGGGGCGGCCAGCGGCCAGCCCCTTGGTCTCAAGCTCCTTGTAGGCCTTCAGCACCGTGTTCGGGTTGATGGTCAGGCTCGCGACGACGTCCCGCACCTTGGGGAGCTGGTCACCTGGCTTGAGGTAGCCAAGCCGCAGCGCGTGCTCTACCTGCTGCACGAGCTGCAGGTAGGTCGGCACCCCCGACGACGAGTCAAGCCGAAACTCGATCGGGCTGCTCCCTTTATCTATAGTCATAAGACAAGGGTACAGCGATCGAGCCCGGCGTCAACCCGTGGATCACGATGCAGACGGCGCTCGGGGACTAGCCGATGCCGGAGTCGGTTCGTTCCAGGACGCGGAGGGAGCCCTCCTGGCGGATCTCAGTGAAGGCGCCGGAGGCCAGGGCGCGCTGGTAGATCTTGAACGGGGCCTGCCCGCCGTCGGCCGGGTCGGGGAACACGTCATGGATGGCCAGCGCCCCGCCGAGCGCGACCCACGGGGCCCAGCCCTCGTAGTCCCAGTTGGCAGCGGCGTCGGTATGCCCGCCGTCGATGAACAGCATGCCCAGCGGCGTCCGCCACAGCCTGGCCACGTCCGCCGACTTGCCCACGATCGCGACCACGTCGTCCTCGATCCCGGCCGCCGCCAGCGTGGCCCGCAGCCGGGGCAGCGTGTCGATGCGGCCGGCCGCGGGGTCGACCAGGGCGGGATCGTGGTACTCCCAG
Organism: uncultured Actinomycetota bacterium; assembly: GCA_963767685.1. Taxonomy (GTDB): domain Bacteria; phylum Actinomycetota; class Actinomycetes; order Streptosporangiales; family Streptosporangiaceae; genus Trebonia. The sequence continues at coordinate 330,348 of CAVYEZ010000018.1, read as the reverse complement.
CCGGCCTGGTGCTCCTCCGAGCCCCGGTGGTGATCCACGGTGACGACCTGCTGCCTGATGCCGAGCTTGCGGGCCGCGCGCACCCCGGCGGCCAGGTAAATCGCGGACTTCCCGCAGTAGCTGCCCACCTCGAGCACCGGCCCGGCCGGGGCGTACTCCTCCGCCGTCTCGGACAGGGCCAGGCCCTCCGCCTCGGGCATGAACCCGGTCGCGGCCGCCGCCGCCCGCCTCAGCTCAGCATCCACTACGGCACCATAGCAGCGCGGACTATTGCGGAGCGGTTCGCTACTCGCTAGTAATAAGAGAGCGCGGCGGCGTCCGCGGCCGCCTAGGCAGGAGGAGCGCGTGAGCACCTACGGCATGTACACGTCACCGGTCGCCCCGGAAACCTGGGACGTGCCCGCGACCGGGGCGGCCAGGTTCTCCTGGGAGTACGACTCCGGGCGGCAGCAGCTACTCGACCTGTACCAGCGCGGCAAGGACAAGCAGTGGGACGCGACCAAGCGGATCGACTGGGACCAGCCCGTCAACCCGCTGCGGGTGATGGAGACCGGCGAGGAGATCGTGCCGATCTACGGGTCGCGCCAGTGGGAGAAGCTGAACCAGGCGGAGCGGGACGAGCTGAGCCGGCACCTGTCGTCGTGGCTGTTCAGCCAGTTCCTGCACGGCGAGCAGGGCGCGCTCACGGTGGCCGCCAGGATCGTCGAGTCGGTGCCGGACATGGACTCCAAGTTCTACGCCGCCACCCAGGTCATGGACGAGGCCAGGCACGTCGAGCTGTTCAACCGGTTCATCAAGGAGAAGGTCGGCCTGTACTACCCGGTGAACGACCACCTGGCGCGGCTGCTCGCCGACGCGCTGTCCGACTCCCGCTGGGACCTGCCCTACCTCGGCATGCAGGTGCTGATCGAGGGGCTGGCGCTTGCCGCCTTCGGCGTGCACCGCGACATCACCGGCAACCCGCTGGTCAAGCAGCTGCTCGCGTACGTCATGCAGGACGAGGCGCGGCACGTGGCGTTCGGCCGGCTGGCGCTGCGCGACTACTACGCGGAGCTCACCGCGGCCGAGCGCGCCGACCGCGAGGAGTTCGTGGTCGAAGGCTGCTACCTGATGCGCGACCGGTTCGTCGCGCGCGAGGTGTACGAGCGCCTTGACTTCGACGTCGAGGAGTGCGTCGAGTTCGCCGACCGCTCCCCCACGCAACTGGCGTTCCGCCAGCTCCTGTTCAGCCGCATCGTGCCCTGCGTGAAGGACATCGGCCTGTGGGGGCCGAAGGTGCAGCGGGCCTACGTCGACCTCGGCGTGATCGACGCGGCCAGCAGCAGCCTCGACGCGCTGATGCGCGACGACGAGGACACGGCGGACCGCCTGGAGCGCGAGCATGCCGCGGAGTTCGCCGAGCGCAAGCAGGAGGTCGACGTCGCGATCGCGTCGGGCAACGAATAGGTGCCGCGGGCTTCGCTAGAAGCGTGCTTCGCTAGAAGCGGTTGAGCAGGGCGAGGGAAACGCGGGCCGAGGGACGGGCGACCAGTTCGGACAGGGAGACCTCGCTGCGGCACATCTTCACGAACGCGCTCCAGCCCTTGGGGCTGTTCAGGCCCCGGTGGAAGGTGCCGGCGTGCCGGGTGAACGCCGTGAGCAGGGTCCGGCCCGCCCGCATGTCGGGGACCAGCCTGGCGTTGACCGCCGCGACGTAGCCGTCGGGGTCGCCCTTGGCGGCGTGCTCGCCGGCCAGGGCACCGGAACGGAGGGCGAAGCTGATGCCCTCGCGCGTCCAGGGGTCAAGCAGGCCCGCGGCGTCGCCCGCCACGATCACCCGGCCCTTGCGCAGCGGTGAGCCGTCCGCGCGGCAGCGGGTGAGGTGGCCCGAGTCCTGCACCGCCTCGTAGCCGGCCAGGCCGAGCCGGTCGACGAACTCGCGGAGGTACGCCTTGGTGGCCTCCCCCTGGCCCCGGGCGGCAATGACGCCGACCGTGAGGCGGTCGCCCTTGGGGAAGACCCAGCCGTACGAGGCCGGGATCTTGCCCCAGTCGAGCAGCACCCGGCCCGCCCACTGCCCCGCGATCCGGTCCGGCACGGCGATTTCCAGCTCGAGCCCGAGGTCCACCTGGTCGAACTCCGCGCCGACGTGCCGCGCGGTGACGCCGGACGAGCCGTCGGCGCCGATGATCACCTTCGCGGCGACCTCGGTACCGTCCGCGAGCCTGGCCGTCGCGCGCCCGTCCGCCTGGCCGATCGCCCGGACCTGGACCCGTTGCCGGATCCGCGCCCCGTTCTCCTCGGCCCGCTTCAGCAGGGCCGCGTCGAACTCGTCGCGCACCACCATCGCGAGCAGCGGCTCGGCGTGCGCGCGGGTGAACTCCTGCCCGCCGCGCAGCGTGACCGTGGCCCGGCGGATCTCCTCGCGCGCCGGGACGTCGATCAGGCCGCCCGCGGCGGCCCGAGACGCGCCGATCAGGCCGCCGCCGCAGGTCTTGTACCGCGGGTGCTCGGCGCGCTCAAGCACGATCGTTCGTGCCCCCGTGGCGGCCGCGGCGCTCGCGGCCGCCAGTCCGGCCGGCCCCGCCCCGACCACGGCGACATCCCACACATCACGTTCCTGCACACCAAGCAGCTTAGGCGACCGCCATGGAGCCATCTGTCGCTCCCACCGCGAGCATTGCTTAGCCGCCGGGGGCACTCCCGCGGATGCCCAGAGCGCCCAAGCCCATCGCCTCGATGGCCTTGGGGCACGCACGGCCAATAAGTTCTGGCCGTGCGCGCCCCGAAGGATCATGGCTGTTACAGCCTTGTGGCGCACGGAGCTTGAATATTCCGCCCTTGTGGCACGCACGGGCAGCTCTAGTGGCCTTGTGGCGCCCTGGGACAGCACATTTTGGTCGTGGGGGCCACATGGCCGGAACGGTCGTCGGTCTGGTGCGTAGAACCCGCCGAGTCTCCGGAAAATCCGCAGAAAAGTTGTTGGCATCTGGCGGGTCGCCCCCTCTTACCAGTGCAGGACCCCGGGGACGGCAGGGACAACGAGGCCTGGCGCTTAGGGGAGGGCGGGCCACGCGGCTCTGCCCGGTCCTGCGCCGGGGGGACGGGACCGGGCCGGCGTTTAAGGGGGCGCCGCCCGGACCCGCCCGCGGTTCCGGGCGTGAGGTCCCTCTTGCTAGGAGTTCAGGTAGGCGAGGACGGCGAGGACGCGGCGGTTGTCGTCCTCGGACGGCGCCAGGCCGAGGTTGGCGAAGATCCCGGCGGCGTGCTTGCTTACCGCCTTCTCGGTGATGAACAGCTTCGCGGCGATCGCGGCGTTGGAGCGTCCCTCGGCCATCAGCGACAGCACCTCACGCTCGCGCGGGGTCAGCGCGGCGAGCGGACCGGATCTCGCGCGCCTGGTCATCAACCGGGACACCACTTCGGGGTCGAGCACGGTGCCCCCGGCCGCGACGGCCCTGACCGCGTCCGCGAACGCGGCGTCGCTGAATACCCGGTCCTTGAGCAGGTAGCCGAGGCCCCCGGCCTGGTCAGCGAGCAGCTCGCGGGCGTACAACTGCTCGACGTACTGGGACAGCACCAGGAGCGGCAGCCCGGGGCAGGCCCGGCGCGCCTCAATGGCGACGCGCAGGCCGTCGTCGGTGAACGTCGGCGGGAGCCGGACGTCGACGATGCCGACGTCGGGCTTCAACTCGGTCAGCGCGCGCAGCAGCTCGGGTGCGGTCCCCACCGCCGCGACGACCTCGAACCCGTGCGCGCCGAGCAGCCGAACCAGCCCGTCCCGCAAGAGGAAGAGGTCTTCGCCGATGACAACGCGCACAGCACCCTCGATCACACGCCCATATGTTGAAATCTCCGGAATGTCGCGGCGCGCCAGCGCCCGACATTCCGGAAGGTCAGAACATTCCGAACGGTCAGATAAGCGTCCCTGTCTGCCATGAGGATCGCACAACGTCGGCCCAGCTGGCGTCTCCCGACCAGCGGGCGGCGGTCGTGAGCGTACAGGGCACCTCGATCACGACGATCGTGGGGCCGCCGGCCGGGCTGGTGACCGCCACGATGCCGTCGAAGGTAGCCAGGCGGCGTTCGATGCCGGACAGGCCCGTGCCGGCCGACGGGTCGGCGCCTCCCTGGCCGTCGTCGACGATCGTCGCCCGGAGCACGTCGTCGGAGTGACCGATGCCGATCTCGACCGCCTCCGCCCCCGAGTGCCGCACCGCGTTGGTCAGGGCTTCCGCGATGGCGAAGTAGACGGCCGCCGCGACCGGCATGGGCGGCTCATCCTCGAGGGTGATATCCGTGCCCACGGCGAGCGGGGCGTCCAGAGCGAGGGCGCGGACCGCGTCGGCCAGGCCCCGGTCGGCCAGCACCGGCGGGTAGATGCCGCGCACCAGTCCGCGCAGGTCGTCCAGGGCGCGGGAGGACGTTTCGCGCGCCTCGGCGACCAGGGCCCGCGCGGCTTCCGGGTCTGCGCGCATCAGTTCCTCGGCCGCGCGCAGGGACATCCCCACCGCGACGAGTCGGGCCTGGGCGCCGTCGTGCAGGTCGCGCTCGATGCGGCGCAGCTCGGCGACCGCGACCTCGGTGGCGTCGCTGCGCGTCTGGGTCAGCCGTGATACCCGCTGGGTCAGCGCCTGCGCCCGCGCCGCCATCGCCGAGTCCGCGTCCCACCGCAGGAGTCGGGGAGCGAGCAGGGCACCGAGAGCGAGAAGGACGACGCCCTGGACGCCGGCGAGCAGTTCCGAGGGGCCGGCCTGAACCAGCACCGCGCCGTAGACCGCACCGTAGAACGACGGCATCCCCACCGGCCGGAACCCGTGCCCGCCGGTCACGATCCATTGCAGGCCCCACCAGATGCCGAGCAGGCCGAAGAACAGGAGGCCGATGACCACCAGCGTCGCGGCGGTCTTCGGCTGCCACCGCACCAGGACCCAGCCCGCGGCGAAGATCGCCACCGTCAGCGCCGACACGTCCATCCCCCAGCTGCTCAACCAGTTGAGGTAGGTCATGACCCAGAACCCAGCCACGAGGGCGAGCACCGGCAGCAGCGCAAGCGGCGGCACGGTCTTCGGCTGCCCGTCGCCGCCGCGCAGCTGCGCGATGGCGCGCTGGATCGCCGGTCCGCCCGGCGCGCCGCTCACCGCGAGCGCCGCCGTAGCCACGACGGCGAAGACCGCTATCTCGGCCAGCATCGGCCCGAACCCGGTCGTGCGCGAGGTGAGTTGAAACCCGCCTGGTATCGGGGCTGCTGCGCGGGACGCGGTCACCAGCCCGTAACGCACGCTCTGCGTCTCATAGATCACCAGGGAATGCAGCTTGTACAGCCCGTAGGCGCTGTAGGCGAACACAGCGAACGGCGCGAGCTTCGCGCTTTCCGCCGGGGCAAGCAGAACGAGGACCGCCGCCACGATGGCAAACGACAGCGTGACAGTGCCGTTGTACGAGCCGATCAGCGCGATCGGGACCAGCGGAAGCAGCAGGGCGGGCCAGTGCGTCAGCCACAGCCGCGACGGGTTCGCTAGCGGGACGCCGTGGTATCTCGTCATGGCGTCCATCCTGATTGCCACGCCGGGCCGCCGCCATGGGCCTAGGCCTACATTCCGCGACTGAGCACGGAGAGGCGGCTCAGTGCCTCCTTGAGCACCTCGGGGCGCTTGCAGAACGCGAAGCGGACCATGGTGCGGCCCGCCTCCGGGTGGTCGTCGTAGAAGACGCCGCTCGGGATCGCCACCACGCCGGCCCGGTCGGGCAGGCCGCGGCAGAACTCCATCGCGTCCCGCTCGCCGAGCGGCGAGATGTCCGTGGTGATGAAGTAGGTGCCATCGGGCTCGTATACGCCGAAGCCGATCTCCCGCAGGCCCGCGGCCATGAGGTCGCGCTTGGCCTTCAGGTCGCCCGCCATCTCCGCGTAGTAGCGGTCGGGCAGGTCGAGCGCCTCGGCCACCGCGTACTGGAAGGGCCCGCTGCTCACGAAGGTGAGAAACTGCTTGGTGGTGCGGACGGCGTTGATGAGGTCCGGCGTGGCGGTGGCCCAGCCGACCTTCCAGCCGGTGAACGAGAACGTCTTGCCCGCCGAGCCGATCGAGACGACCCGGCCGCGCATGCCGTCGACGGTGGCGAGGGGTATGTGCGGGCGGTCGAACGTCAGGTGCTCGTAGGCCTCGTCGGTGACCACGAGGAGGTCGTGGTCGATCGCGATCCGCGCGATCTCCTCGGTCTCGGGGCGGGTCAGCACCATGCCGGTGGGGTTGTGCGGGCTGTTGAGCATGAGCAGCCTGGTCTTGCCGGTGATCAGTGACTCCAGCTTGGCCAGGTCGGGGCGGAACTCGGGGGCGGTGAGGGTGAGCGGCACCCGCGTCCCGCCGGCCATCGCGATGTTGGCGACGTAGGAGTCGTAGTACGGCTCGAAGGCGATCACCTCGTCGCCGGGTTCGAGCAGGGCGAGCAGGGCCGCGGCGATCGCCTCGGTGGCGCCTGCGGTGATCAGCACCTCGGTGTCCGGGTCGTAGCGCAGGCCGTAGAACCGCTCCTGGTGGCGGGCGACGGCGCTTCTCAGCTCGGGGATGCCGGTGGCCGGCGGGTACTGGTTGCCCTTGCCCGCCAGGACCGCGTCCGCGGCCGCCCTGGCGATGCCGGCCGGGCCGTCAACGTCGGGGAAGCCCTGGCCGAGGTTGACCGAGTTGGTGGCGACGGCACGGGCGGACATCACGCCGAAGATGGAGTTGCCGAGGCCGTCGAGACGGCGGTTGAGCAGCGGTCGGGTCACGACTCCAACAGTAGGACCATCGCGGCGGGCCCGGTTATCGTGGCGGCATGCGTATCGCTTTGTGCCAGCTCCCGGTCAGCGCGGATCCTGGCAAGAACCTGCTTCGAGTGCGGGACGCGGTCGCCGAGGCCGCGGCGGGCCGCGCGGATCTCGCGGTGTTCCCGGAGGCGACCATGGTCCGGTTCGGGTCCGACCTGCGGGGGGCGGCGGAGCCGCTCGACGGGCCGTTCTGTTCGGGCCTGGCCGAGGCCGCCAAGGAGACCGGGGTCGCCCTGGTGGCCGGCGTGTTCGAGCCGGCGCCGGACGGCCGGGTCTACAACACCGCCGTGGTGATCGGCGGGGACGGGGACCGCGTCGCCGAGTACCGGAAGCTGCACCTGTTCGACGCGTTTGCGCAGCGCGAGTCCGACCTGGTGGCGCCGGGCGACGCGGTCGTGGTCACGATGCTCGGCGGGGTGCCGGTCGGCCCGCAGATCTGCTACGACATCCGGTTCCCGGAACTGATGCGCGCCCAGGCGTCCGGCGGCGCGCGGCTGGTGACGGTCAGCGCGGCGTGGCAGGCGGGGCTGTTCAAGGAGGAGCACTGGGTGACGCTGCTGCGCGCCCGGGCGATCGAGAACACGGTGTGGATCGCCGCCGTCGGGCAGGTGCCCGACCCGGACGAGAAGCCGACCCGCGCGGCCACCGGGGTGGGACGGTCCATGCTGATCGACCCGCTCGGAGTGGTGCGGGCCGACCTCGGACCAGCGCCCGGCGTTGTCGTGGTAGACGCGGATATGTCGGTGGTCGACACCGTCCGCAAGGCGCTGCCCTCGCTGGCCAACCGCCGGACGGACATCTTCCCTGAGTACAAGTAAGACAGCGCGGGCGCCCGCCCGGGTGAGGGCTCAGGCGGGCGGCGGCGAGCAGGCCGCTGTCGTTCGGGATGATCGGTTTCGGGGTTTCAGGCGTCGCGGGCGACCTGGAACGGGGCGAACGACTGCGCGGTGGCCATCAGCTCGATCGTGTTCACGTTGACGTGCTGCGGCATGGTGGCCGCCCAGTGGATGGACTCGGCGATGTCGTCGGCGGTCAGCGGCTGCATGCCCGCGTAGACGTTGTCCGCCTTGCCCTGATCGCCACTGAACCTGACCAGGGAGAACTCCGTGTCAGCCATCCCTGGCTCGACGCACGTGACCCGGACCCCGGTGCCGTGCAGGTCGCTGCGCAGGTTCAGGCTGAACTGGTGCACGAACGCCTTGGTGCCGCCGTACACGTTCCCGCCCGGGTACGGGTAGGTGCCCGCGACCGAGCCGAGGTTGATCACGTGGCCGCGCCCGCGGGCGACCATGCCGGGCAGGATCGCCCGGGTGCAGTAGACCAGGCCCTTGCAGTTCGTGTCGATCATCTGGTCCCAGTCGTCCAGGTCGGCGTCCTGGGCCGGGTTCAGGCCGAGCGCGAGGCCCGCGTTGTTCACGAGCAGGTCGATGGCGGCGAACTCCGCGGGAAGCCCCGCGACGGCCGCGGCGACGGCGGCCCGGTCGCGCACGTCAAGCGCCAGCGGGAGGATCCGCGGGCCGAATTCTGACGCGAGTCCCTCCACCCGGTCCACGCGGCGGGCGGCCGCGACGACGCGAGCGCCGTCGGCGGCGAACCGGCGGGCCACCGCGGCGCCGAAGCCGCTGCTCGCGCCGGTAACAAAGACGGTGTTGATCACTTACGTCATCGTAGTCAGTGACGCCGGCCCGCAGGCGGCCCGGCTCAGTTCCTGATGGGCGACTGCCAGAGCGTCGGCTGCTGCGCGCCCGGCATGCCGGACCCGGTCAGCGCCGCGGTGAACCCGACGCCGGTCAGGGTGGCGCCGTCGGCGGCCAGCCCGGTGATCGCGTTTTCCGCCTTGCTGCTGGCCAGGCCCGTGCCCTGCGGGGTGGCGGCCGCCCAGGCGGTGCCGCCGGTGACCGGGGTGCCCGCCGGCAGCGTCCAGATCACGACCTCGGGCCCCGCCTGGGTGAGGTAGGTGCCGACCGCGGTGAACCCGCCGCCCGCGGCGGTCAGCGCGGTGACCGTGGTCCCGGTTCCCGGTCCGACGTCCGGCACCGGCAGCTGGACCTGCGTCCAGGTCGCGCCGGCGTCGGCCGAGACCTCGGCGAACGGGCTGCTCGCCCCCGCGGCGGAAAACTGGGTGCCCGCCGCGACCACGGCGCTGCCGTTGGCCGCCACGTAGTCGAGCGCCGCGCGGGCGGCGCCGGCCGGCAGCGGGACGGAAGCCTGCCGCCACGTCTGGCCGGTGGCCGAGAGCCAGGCGGCCGGGCCGGTGTCCGCCGCCCCGACGGCCACGAACCCGCGCGCGGTCGCGGTCACCGCGCTCATCGTCTGGCCGCCCGCCGTCCCCTTCTTGCCCGGCGCGGTGACGGTGGCAGTGCGCCACCCGGTCAGGCCGGGCGCGTACCAGGCGGCGGCCGCGCTTGAGCCGCCGGCCGACTGGTGGCCGACGATCACGTAGCCGGCGGGGCCCGCCGCGACCGCGGCCGCGACCGCGTTCCCCGCGAGGCCGCCGGTCACGGTCCACGTGCGCGCGTCGGGCGAGGAGGCCACGAGCGCGGCGCCGTGCCCCGCGAGCGTGGTGCCGACGGCCAGCCAGCCGGCGTTGCCGTGGGCGACCGCGGCCAGCTGGCCGGTGCCCGCCCCGGTCATCGCCGCCGGCCCGGCGAGCGCCGCGCGCGTCCAGGTGGCGCCGCCGTCGGGCGAGGACCAGAGTGCCGGGCCGCCGTTCACGCCGCCCGCCGCCACCTCGGTGCCGCCCGCGGCGCCGATCGCGGTGAGGGTCACCCGCGTGGTCCCGGCGGCGCCGGTGAAGCTCGCCCCGGCGAGCCGGGCGGGCGGAAGCCGGCGGCGAGCGCCGACGGGGCGTCGCCGCCGCTGCCCCCGCCGCCGGTGATCACCACGACGGCGATGCCAACGACGATCGCGGCCACGATCGGCACCGCGAGGCCCATCACCCAGTTCCGCTTGCGCATGACGCTGAGCACGCCGCCGCCGACGGTGCGCACCGGTGATTTGGTTGGCTGCTCCGGCTCGGCCCGGCGGAACTGGCGGAGCGGGTCCGGCCCGAATTCAGGCCGGGGAGGCTGCTCCGGCTCGGCCCGGCGGAACTGGCGGAGCGGGTCCGGCCCGAATTCAGAGCGGGGAGGCTGCTCCGGCTCGGCCTCGCGGAACTGCCGCCGCGGGTCATGACCGAGTTCGTGCCGTGGGCCGCTCGCATGACGCGGGCCGCGCGGCACCTCGAACTCGTAGCCTGGAACCTCACCTCTGTTCATTCACTCTGAGCGTAGCGCCCTGTCCCGCGAAAGGCGGCGAAACGCGGTCGGCGACCGATCGTGACCCGATCAAGGCCAATCCATCGATTAGCGCCATAACCAAGAAATGAGCCCGGTGACCGGCGAGCGCGCGCTACGGTGCGGGGTGCGTGCGCGGCGCGAGGCGGGTTCCCGCTGACCCTCGCCGACCGCGAACGCAGTGCGTGCAGGGCACGGCGGGGCGTGATTCATGCCACACGCGCCGACGGCGCCATGGGGGTAGCATCCAGACCCTGTCCACGCAACCGGGCGGTAACCTAAGAAGCGGGAGTCAGTTACCACATCTATTTTTTCGGAAGAAGGCGATGTCCGCCGTGTCTTCTGAGTCGCCGCTCGCTGCCGCAGATCGTAGCGCGCCCTCAGCACACCCTTCGTCACCGGCCCAGCCCGCTGATTCGGCCGAGCCGGGCGCCACTCCGGCTAGCGCCGACTTCGGCCCCAACGAGTGGCTGGTCGACGAGCTGTACGAGCGATATCTCAACGATCCTGGATCGGTCGACAAGGCATGGTGGTCGTTCTTCGCCGACTACCGGCCGGTCCGCGGCGTAAACGGCACCGGGCCGCAGCCCGTGCTCACCGAGGCGCCCCCGGCGCCTGCCGTCAGCGCGGCGCCCCCGGCACCCGCGAAGCCGGCCCCGCCCGGCCAGGCTAGCCAGGGCGGCCAGCCGCCGGTCACGGCACCGCCGGCCGACGCCGACGTGAACCGGCTCCGCGGCGCCGCCGCCCGCACCGCGCAGAACATGGCGGCCAGCCTCAGCGTGCCCACCGCCACCAGCGTCCGCGCCGTGCCCGCCAAGCTGCTCATCGACAACCGGATCGTCATCAACAACCACCTGCAGCGCGGCCGGGGCGGGAAGATCTCCTTCACCCACCTGATCGGCTACGCGCTCGTGCAGGCGATCAAGGCGATCCCCGAGATGAACGCCTCCTACGCCGAGGAAGACGGCAAGCCGGTCCTCGCCGCCCCCCACCACGTCAACCTCGGCCTCGCCATCGACCTCAAGGCCAAGGACGGCAGCCGCCAGCTCCTCGTGCCCAACATCAAGGGCGCCGGCGAGATGGACTTCCGCCAGTTCTGGACGGCGTACGAGGACCTCATCAGGAAGGCGCGCAACGGCAAGCTGACGGTCGCCGACTTCCAGGGCACCACGATCTCCCTCACCAACCCGGGCACGATCGGCACCGAGCACTCCGTGCCGCGCCTCATGCCCGGCCAGGGCGCCATCATCGGCGTCGGCGCCATGGAGTACCCCGCCGCCTACCAGGGCGCGAGCGAGGAGACCATGGCCAGGCTGGCGATCAGCAAGACGGTGACGCTGACTTCCACCTACGACCACCGGATCATCCAGGGCGCCCAGTCCGGTGACTTCCTGCGGGTCATGCACCAGCTGCTGCTCGGCGAGAACGGCTTCTACGACGACGTCTTCGAGAGCCTCCGCATCCCCTACGAGCCGGTGCGCTGGGTCAAGGACTTCCCGTACGGCCACGAGGACGACGTCGCGCGCTCGGCCCGCGTCCAGGAGCTCATCCACGCTTACCGGGTCCGCGGCCACCTGATGGCCGACACCAACCCGATCGAGACCGTCCAGCGCAAGCACGCGGACCTGGACATCATCCAGCACGGCCTGACGCTGTGGGACCTGGAGCGCGAGTTCGCGACCGGCGGGTTCGGCGGCAAGCCGATCGCGCGGCTGCGCGAGATCCTCGGCGTGCTCCGCGACTCGTACTGCCGCACCGTCGGCATCGAGTACATGCACATCCAGGACCCGGAAGAGCGCAAGTGGATCCAGGCGCACGTCGAGGTCCCGCCGGCCCGGGCGGGCCACGACGAGCAGGTGCGCATCCTGTCCAAGCTCAACGTGGCCGAGGCGTTCGAGACGTTCCTGCAGACCAAGTACGTCGGCCAGAAGCGCTTCTCGCTCGAGGGCGGCGAGGCGCTGATCCCGCTGCTTGACGTGGTCCTCAGCGAGGCCGCCGACCACGGGCTCGACGAGACCGTGGTGGGCATGGCGCACCGCGGGCGGCTCAACGTGCTCGCCAACGTCATCGGCAAGTCCTACGGGCAGATCTTCAAGGAGTTCGAGGGCAACCTCGACCCGAAGTCCACCCAGGGCTCCGGCGACGTGAAGTACCACCTGGGCGCGCACGGCACGTTCACCGCCGCGACCGGCAGGCAGATCGAGGCATCCCTGGTCGCCAACCCCAGCCACCTGGAGTGCGTCGACCCGGTGGCCGAGGGCGTCGTCCGCGCCAAGCAGGACGTCCTCGACAAGTCGCAGGATGGCTTCACCGTGCTGCCCGTGCTCATCCACGGTGACGCCGCCTTCGCCGGCCAGGGCGTCGTGGCCGAGACGCTGAACCTGTCGCAGCTGCGCGGCTACCGCACCGGCGGCACCGTCCACATCGTGGTGAACAACCAGGTCGGCTTCACCACCTCGCCGATGGAGTCGCGCTCCAGCGTGTACGCCACCGACGTGGCACGGATGATCCAGGCGCCGATCTTCCACGTGAACGGCGACGACCCGGAGGCCGTCGCCCGGGTGGGCCGGCTGTCGTTCGCCTACCGCGAGACGTTCCGCAAGGACGTCGTGATCGACATGGTCTGCTACCGCCGCCGCGGGCACAACGAGGGCGACAACCCCAGCTTCACCCAGCCGCTGATGTACGACCTGATCGAGGCGCGGCGCTCGGTGCGCAAGCTCTACACCGAGTCGCTGATCGCCCGCGGCGACCTCACGATGGAGGAGGCCGAGGCGGCCCTGCGCGACTACCAGCAGCAGCTGGAGCGCGCGTTCACCGAGACCAGGGAGGCGGCGGAGCTCCCGCCGCAGCCAGGCACGGTCATGCCGCGGGAGACCGGTGACCGTCCGGTCGACCACGCGGCCGTGCCCACCGCGATCACGCTGGACGCGGTGAAGCAGATCATCGACACCCAGGTGTCCATTCCCGACTCGTTCACCGTGCACCCGCGGCTCAAGCCGCAGCTTGACCGGCGCGCCACGAGCGTCAACGAGGACACCATCGACTGGGCGACCGGCGAGTTGCTCGCCTTCGGCGCGGTCCTGCAGGACGGTCATCCGGTCCGCCTGGTCGGCCAGGACTCCCGCCGCGGCACCTTCGGCCAGCGGCACTCGGTGCTCGTCGACCGGACCAACGGCTCCGAGTACACGCCGCTCAAGAGGCTCGACAACGGCAAGGCCCGGTTCATGGTCTACGACTCGCTGCTTTCCGAGTTCGCCGCCATGGGGTTCGAGTACGGCTACTCGGTCGCGCGCCCGGACGCGCTGGTGATGTGGGAAGCGCAGTTCGGCGACTTCATGAACGGCGCGCAGACCATCATCGACGAGTTCATCAGCTCCGGCGAGCAGAAGTGGGGCCAGACGTCCAGCGTCGTCCTGCTGCTCCCGCACGGCTACGAGGGCCAGGGCCCCGACCACTCCTCGGCCAGGATCGAGCGGTTCCTGTCCTTGTGCGCGCAAGACAACATGACGGTCGCGCTGCCCACCACCCCGGCGAACTACTTCCACCTGCTGCGCTGGCAGGCGCTCAGCGGCCGGCACAAGCCGCTGGTCGTCTTCACCCCGAAGTCGCTGCTGCGGCTCAAGGCGGCCACGTCGCCGACGGTGGACTTCACCCACGGGTCCTTCCAGCCGCTGATCGGCGAGCCTGCCGGGTTCGACGCGGGCAAGGTCCGGCGAGTGGTGCTCTGCACCGGCAAGATCTACTACGACCTGGCCGAGCACCGCGCCAAGGCCGGCATCACGGACACCGCGATCGCCCGGATCGAGCGGCTCTACCCGATCCCCGCGCAGGAACTGCAGGCCGAACTGTCGCGATACCCGGCCGACGTCGAGATCGTGTGGGCGCAGGAGGAGCCGGAGAACCAGGGCGCGTGGCCGCGGATGGCGCTGCGGCTGCCGCAGCTCATCGGCCGCCTGCCGCGGCTGGTCGCGCTCCCCTCGAGCTCCGCCCCGGCCTTCGGGTCGGCGAAGGTGCACGCGGCGACCCACCGTGAACTGATCGAGACGGCCATCCCAGCGGAGGGCTAGCGATGTACTTCACCGACGCCGGGATCGAGGAACTCGATGACCGTCGCGGCGATGAGCAGGTCAGCGTGTCCTGGCTCGCGGAGCGACTGCGCGATTTCGTCGACCTGAACCCGGAGTTCGAGACGGCGGTGGACCGGCTCGCGTCGTGGCTGGCGCGGCTGGACTCCGACGGCGACTCGGACGAGGAAGAGTAAAAGCGACGAGATTAATCCGAACGAATGCGTGCCTTCGCGCTCTGGGTTGCCCGTCTCCGATCGGGGCAGTCAAACCTGGGAACGTTCCCGTAGACGCGATACATCTTGACTTTGGCACAACACGATATATCGTGGTGTGTACCGAACCGATGTGTCGCCTAGGAGGACCGCGATGACCCACTGGACCGTCGACGCGCCCACCGCGCTCGAATTCGATGACGCCGTCGCCGAATTGAACGTGCGCCTCGTCGGCGGCACCGTGGCCGTCCTCGCGTCCGACGACAGCCCGTCGCTCGCGGTCAGCGAGCTGTCCGGACGGCCGCTCCGGGTGAGCCACCTCGACGGCGCCCTGACCGTTAGCTACGAGTCGCTGACCTGGGAAGGACTGCTCGGGTTCCTGAAGCCGCGGATGGACAGGGCCGTGGTCACGATCATCGTCCCCGCCGACTGCCGGATCCAGCTCGGCGTGCTCAGCGCTTCGGCGGTGGTGGCCGGGCTGCGCGCGGGCGCCGCGGTCAAGGGCATGTCAGGCGACATCACGCTCGACGGCGTCACCGGCGACGTCTCCGCCGAGACGATGTCCGGCGAGGTGGCCGCCTGCGACCTCGACGGGGAGATCCGCTTCAAGTCCATGTCCGGCGGGCTCACGCTGGCCGGCGGCTCCGTGGGCTCGCTGTCCGTGGACACGATAAGCGGGCAGGTTACCGCCGACGTCTCGCTGGACGAGGGCGGCAGCGTGCACGTGAGCACGATGTCCGGCGAGGTCACGCTGCGGCTCCCGGCGGACAGCGACGCGAAGGTGTCGCTGCGGTCCGCGTCGGGCGCCGTCAGGACAGAATTCGAAACACTGCGGACCGTCAAGGCTCCTGCCTCACATACCGTAAGCGGTAACGTTGGCGCAGGTACCGGACACGTGTCCGTCACCACCATGTCCGGTGCGGTCACGCTATTGCGACGTGCGCCGGTAGGGATGGAGAGCAAGACCCAATGACCCCGGTTTTCCGCCATGGACGCCTTCGGCTGTACCTGCTGCGCCTGCTCGATGAGGAGCCACGGCACGGCTACGAGGTGATCAGGCTACTGCGCGATCGCTTCATGGGCGTCTACGCCCCCTCGCCAGGCACCATCTACCCGAGGCTGGCTCGCCTCGAGGAAGAGGGCCTGGTCACGCACGACGAGGAGAACGGGCGGAAGGTTTACCGGATCACCGAGGCCGGCCGCGAGGAACTGCGCAGCCGGGGCGACGAGCTCGACGAGCTCGAGGAAGAGCTTTCCGCGTCCGTCAGCGACATCGTCCGCGAGGTCCGCGAGGACGTCAGGGACACCGTGCGCAGCCTTCGCGAGGAGCTGACCAGGGCCGCCAGGGAGATGCGGGGCGCGGAGCGGGACGCCAGGGACCAGGGCCGCGATCAGGCGCGCGAGCAGGCCCGCACGGCCAGGGAAAGCGCCCGGGAGGCGGCCGACGCCGCCCGCGACCGGGCCCGCCAGGCCCGCGAGCAGGCGCGTGAGCAGGCCCGCCAGGCCCGCGACGAGGCGTTCGCGCACGCCCACCGGCTGAGGGAAGAGGCCGGGCGCCTCCGCGACGACACGAAGGACCAGTGGGGCGGCTGGGGCAACTGGGGCGAATGGAGCCGCTGGAGCGAGTGGGCAGGCCGCCCGGGCCGCGCCGGCTGGCCGGGCCAGCATGACCTCGGCGCCCTCCGCGACTTCGAGCGCCTGGCCCGCGACTTCGTCACCGACCTCCGCTCGGTCGCCTGGGACTCCGGCACGATCCTCGGCACCGACGTTATCCCGACCCTGCGCGACATCCTCGCCGACACGCTGGACCGGATCCGCGAGGAAGTCTTCGACATCCACCACGACTCGCCTCAGCCTGATGAGTCGGCTCAGGATGAGCCTCCTGCAGCTCCCTCGGACGAGAAGTCCGAGTGAGTTCCTGACTCAGAGTCAAAGTCAAAACCCAAAGACAGTGGCGGGGCTGGTGCCGTGGGAAGACTCCCGCCGGCGCTCCTTCGGTTTGAGAACGGGTTGCGGGGTTTCTCTTCACTAGGTGGAGGAGCGGGGGCGGATGGGGTGAGGCCGCGCGCCTTCGGGCCCGCCCAGAGTGGTTTTCTCGGGCGGGCCCGAGCGCGCGCGGCCGATCCCCTCCGCCCCCAGCGACCCCTGCGCCGGGCTACAGAGAGGCAGTCAGAGGCTGTTCAGGAATGAAGCGACCTCGGGGCCGGCGAACTGAGCACCGTAGCCGGCGTTGACGACCAGGCACGCGACCGCGATGTCCTTCGTCGGGTCGAACGCGACCAGCCAGCTGTTGGGCTGCTCCTGGCCCTGGATGTCGGCGGTGCCGGTCTTGGCGTAGACCGTGGAGCCGAGGCCGAGGCCGGCCGCCGTTCCCTGGGTCACCACGTCGCGCATCATCTCCTTGAGGCCCGCGTCCGTGGCGGCGGGCAGCGGCGTCGCGGTCACCTGCTTGGCCTTCGCGGTGAGGATCGGCTGCTTGAAGGTCCCGGTGTCCACCGTCGCGGCCACCGAGGCCATCGCGAGCGGCGAGGCCGAGAGCTGTCCCTCGCCGAACGCTTCCTGGGCCAGTTCGGACCCGGACGCGCTGGCCGGGGCGTTGAAGTACGAGGCGGACAGGTTCCCGATGCCGATGTTCCAGTTCTGGTCGAGGCCGTAGTACGACTTCGCGGTGCTGGCGAGCTTGCCGGACAGGTGCGGCCACCACTGGCTGAACGCGTTGTTGCACGACTGCGCGAAGTCGTAGGACAGCGGCGTCCCCGCGGGCTCGGACTCGCCCTGGTCGTTGTGGTACGTGATGCCCTGCACGGTGAACGTCGAGGGGCACGAGACCCCGGTGTTCGCCGTGGCCAGCCCGGAGTTGAACAGCGCCGTGGACGTGATGATCTTCATCGTCGAGCCGGGGGCGACCCCCGCGGTCAGCGCGAAGTCGTTGTCCTGGGCGTTGTTCGCGATCGCGAGGATCTGGCCGGTCGACGGCTGGATCGCGACCATCGCGCTGCCCTTGTGCGTGGCGACCGCGCTGCGCGCGGCGGTCTCGGCCTTCGCGTCGATCGTGGTGGACAGCGTCGGGTAGTTGCCCGGGGCGACGATGGCGGCCTGGAGGTTCGCGACCGGGCTGCCCGACTTGCCCTCGATCTGCACGTCAAGGCCGGCGTTGGCCCCCTCGTTGGTCGGCGCCTGCGACTTCAGCAGGCCGGCGATGGTGCTCAGGCCGGGATCACCGTAACGGGTGAGGCTGGCGCCGCTGGCGTCGGTCACCATGCTGACCGTCGGCGGGACCAGGACGGCCGCCAGGTGCTCGCTCGCGGTGAGGTTGGGCGCGACCACGTCTGGCTGCCAGGCGACGTACCAGACGGACGATTTGGGCTGCTGGTAGGCCACCAGCGAGGAGTGGTACGCCCACCGGCCGCGCACCGCCGACGCGCCGCTGCCCGCCGCGACCGTGGTGCTGACCGCGAACGTGACGCTTTCCCTGGGGCTCGCGCCCGACGACCCGGTCGCGGCCGTGACGGCGCCGGGCGAGGCCGCGAACTTCTTCAGGCTGAGGTCCTTCGCGTAGGCCGCGAGGGCCGTCGACGCGGCGGCCGGCTGGTCGGTGTAGTTCGCTGCCTTCGAGAGGTCACCCTGCTGCCAGGCGGTGAGGAACGCCGCGGCGACCTGCTCTCCGTCCTGCTGCGGCGAGTTCCCCGTCGGGATGATGCCGTGCGCGGGCGGCGGGTTGCTCGACTTGAAGACCGTCAGCACGAGCACCAGCGCCACCAGCAGCACGGCGAGCGCCCCGGCGGTCAGCGAGACGCCTATGGTACGCCGCCTGGCTGGCTTCGGCTCCTGCCTGCCCCCGTACACCGCGCTCGTGTGATAGACGGTGTGCCCGGTCCGCCGGTGCGAGTGGGGCCGCTGGGCGGCAGGCTCCGACGCGGCGGGCTCGGGCGCCACGGGCTCAGGCGCGGCGGGCGGAGGCGCCGCCGCGGGCGGCGGAGGCAGCCGGGGCATTCCCTGCGTGGCCTGCTCGCCCCGGTCTTCCGGCTGCGCCGGCAGCGGCGCGGTCGGCGAGACCGGCCCGCCGGGCGCGACGTCCGGCTCGTCCGATGAGTCCGACGGGTTACTGGAACTGGTGCCGCTGCCTTCGCTCATCACTTAATCGACCGTACCCATGCCCCGGCCCTACCGCGAACTAGTAGGAGAAACCGAGAGGGACTCCTCAGGTCTAGGGGACGAAGACGATCTTGCCGGTCTGCGTCCCGTCGATCATCGCCGCGAAGCCGTCCCTGGCCTCCGCGAGCGGGATCTCCCGGTCGATCAGCGGACGGGTGCCGGTCTGCTCGCAGAACCGCAGCAGGCGGCCGAGCTGATCGCGGGTACCCATCGTGGAACCGACCACCGACAGCTGGGTGAAGAAGATCCTCGTGAGCTCCGCCGGGGGGATGTCGCCGCTGGTCGCGCCGGAGATGACGATCCGCCCGCCGGGCTTGAGCGAGCGAACCGAGTGGGACCAGGTCGCCTGGCCGACCGTCTCCATGACGACGTCGACGCGCTCCGGCAGCCGCGCGCCGGTCGGGAAGGCCTGGTCGGCGCCGAGCTTGACGGCCGCGTCGCGCTTGGCCTCGGTGCGGCTCGTCACCCACATCCGGTAGCCGACGGCCCGGCCCAGGAGGATCAGCGCCGTGGCGACGCCGCCGCCCGCGCCCTGCACGAGGATCGTCGAGCCGGGCTGCGCGCCCGACTTGTCGAACAGCATCTTGTAGGCCGTCAGGTACGCGGTGGGCAGGCAGGCCGCCTCCGCGAAAGTCAGCGCCGATGGCTTGGGGACCAGGTTCGCCTTCGGCACCGTGACCTTCTCGGCGAACGTGCCCTGGTACCGCTCGGAAAGCAGGGAACGCCGCGGGTCGAGGGTCTCGTCACCGCCGCCCGCGTTGGCGTCGCCGATCACGCCGTGCACCACGACCGCGTTGCCGTCGTCGTCGATCCCGGCGGCGTCGCAGCCGAGGATCATCGGCAGCCGGTCGGCGGCGAGCCCCACGCCCCGCAGCGACCAGACGTCGTGGTGGTTCAGCGCCGTCGCCTTAACCCTGACGGTGGCCCAGCCGGCCGACGGCTCGGGATCCGGCCGTTCCCCCGTCTCCAGGCCGTTCAGCGGATTCTCGGCATCGATACGGGCTGCGTAGACGGCAAACATGATCACGACCCTAGCGTGATGGCCGCCAGCCAGGAAGGGCGGCGGCCATCACAGGCGGGCGCGCTGACTATCGGCGGGCCACACCGTCGAGCCGGGCCTGGGCCGCGACCGCGGCGGCGACGGCCGGGGCCACCCGCTCGTCGAACTGGCTCGGGATGATGTAGTCCGGTGTCGCGTCCTCGCCCACCAGGTTGGCGAGCGCGTCGGCGGCGGCCAGCTTCATGTTCTCGGTGACCTCGGTCGCCCGGACGTCGAGGGCGGCCCGGAAGACGCCGGGGAACGCCAGCGAGTTGTTGATCTGGTTCGGGAAGTCGCTGCGGCCCGTCGCCACCACGGCGACGTGCCTGCGGGCGACGTCCGGGTGGACCTCCGGCTCCGGGTTCGACAGCAGGAACGCGATCGCGCCCGGCGCCATCCGGCTCAGCGCCTCCTCGGGCAGGACGCTGCCCGACAGGCCGATGAACACGTCCGCGCCGCGCAGCGCCGACTCCACCGAGCCGACGTGCCCGGAGGCGTTGGTCCGGGCCGCGAGCGCCGCCTTAACCGGGTTCAGGCCGTCCCGGCCGTGATAGATCATGCCCTTGCTGTCGGACACGCCGACCTCGCCGACGCCGGCCGCGAGCAGGATCTTCGACACCGCGATGCCCGAGGCGCCGGCACCGCAGACCACCGCCCGCAACGCGGGCAGTTCCTTGCCGACCACGCGGGCCGCGCCGCGCAGGGCCGCCAGCGCCACGATCGCGGTCCCGTGCTGGTCGTCGTGCATGACCGGGATGTCGAGGAGGGCGCGGAGCCGGTCCTCGATCTCGAAGCAGCGCGGCGCCGAGATGTCCTCCAGGTTGATGCCGCCGAAGCTCGGTGCGAGCGCCGCCACCACGCGGACCACGTCGTCGGCGTCCGTGACGTCGATGCAGACGGGCACCGCGTTGATGCCGGCGAACTTCTTGAACAGCAGCGCCTTGCCCTCCATGACGGGCATCGCGGCGGCGGGCCCGATGTCGCCGAGGCCGAGCACGGCGGTGCCGTCGCTGACCACGGCGACGGTGTTGCCGACCCAGGTGTAGTCGCCCGCGAGCTCCGGCTCGTCGGCGATCGCGCTGCAGACCCGGGCCACGCCCGGGGTGTAGGCCATGGCGAGCGCCGCCCGGTCGGGCACGTCCACGCTCGGATTGACGTCGATCTTGCCGCCCCGGTGCATCGCGAACACCGGGTCATCGTCCAGGGCGGTCCGGGAACGGGAAAGAGTAGCCTCGTCGGCCACGATTAACCCCCAAGGTTCAGTACTGCAGGTGACGGGTCGGCCGTCCGGCTGGCTGCGGTGGCGGGGTAGCGCCGCCTACCGGTCGCGCGGACGGTGATCACACCAGGTACGGGGGTTGCCCGTTGGTTCAGTGTGCCATGAGCGACTTGCTGCTAGCGCTGTCAGCGCCGTTCTGTAATACTCATGAACGGCACCAGCCTATTACAGAAGTCTTACCACCACAGCGGGGATTCGCGCGTGGATCTGTCATCTTATGCTGAACTCGCCGTCCGGCTCGTGAACACCGCCAGCCTCGGACACGAGGGCGGTGACCTGCTCACGTCCATGGACGGGCTGCGTGCCCTGGTGGCCGACCGCGAGCACCTGAACCACGGCATCACGCGCGCCGACCTCGACGCGCTGCGGATGCTGAGGGACGAGTTCCGCGGGTTCTTCGTGGCCGCCTCCCAGGGGAACGGCCCGGACGCGGCCGACCGGCTGAACGAGCTCCTCATCCAGTACCCGGTCCATCCCCAGCTGTCCGGCCACGACGGCCAGCCCTGGCACGTGCACTACACCGAGAGCGGCTCCATGTCCGACAAGTACGCCGCCGGGGCGGCGATGGGCCTCGCGGTCCGGCTGACCGAGCTCGGCCTTGAACGGTTCGGCGTCTGCCAGGCGGCGCCGTGCTCCGGCGTGTTCGTCGACACATCGGCCAACCGCACCCGGCGGTACTGCTCAGACCGGTGCGCCAGCCGGGCCAACGTCGTCGCCTACCGGGCGCGCAAGCGGGAAGAAGAATCCCAGCCTTAGGCCGGGTTGCCTGGGAGGGTCCCGCTGGGCAGGATGTCCGACGGCTCGAGGCGCATCAGGTCGTCTTTACCCCAGCGCCGATCCGGATCGGCGGCGAGCCGGAAGGCGTGCCTGAGCCGGGCATTCTCCAGGTCGTTCCTGACCGTGCGAGCGTTGCCGAACCTGGGCTGCGTCCGGCGCACCGACAGGTAGTCACGGAATGCCGACTCCGCCTCTTCCGACAAGTAGTAGGACGACCTGGCTATCATCAACTGCCCGATCGCAAGCAGTTCGTCAATGTCGTACTCGGCGAAATCCAGGTGATGCGCGATGCGCGAGCTCATGCCGGGGTTGGATTCGAAGAAGTGGTCCATGCGGTCCTTGTAGCCGGCGAGGATCACCACGAGCTTGTCCCGGTCGTTCTCCATCACCTGCATGAGGATGTCGATGCACTCCTGGCCGTAGTCCTTCGAGTCTTCCGCCCGGAATAGGGTGTACGCCTCGTCGATGAACAGCACGCCGCCCATCGCGCGATCGAGGACCGCCTTGGTCTTAGGGGCGGTGTGCCCGATGTACTCGCCGACAAGGTCATCGCGCATGGCGTGGACGAGATGACCTTTCGGCAGGTAGCCCAGCCGGCGGAGCAGGTCGGCCATCATCACCGCCACCGTGGTCTTCCCCGTCCCCGGCGCCCCGGTGAAACACATGTGCAGGTTCGGCCGGGCCGCAGAAAGCCCGAACCGCTGCCGCGCCCGGTCGACGAGCAGCAGCGAACCGATCTCCTCGACCTTCTTCTTCACCGGGAGAAGCCCGACCAGTTCGATGTCGAGCGCGGTGAACAGGTCGTCGATGCCGGCCGCGCGCCGTTCGTCGGCGAGCGAGACGGTGTCGTAGGGCTGGAGCGTTTCGTTGCGCCTGCGGCGGCCACGGCTCCGCTTGGCGGGCTCAGGCACTCCGGCCGGTTTCGAGTCGAGCCGGGAAGCCGCCGGGCGCCCTATGTTGTCGCCGGAGATCCGCCGGGAGACCGTGGCGGGGACCAAGGTTGCGATCTCCCGGCGCAGGCCCGGATCGGTCACGCCGACACCCCGGAGAGATTCCGGCCGGAAACCCCGCGCGTTGAGGTTCTGCGGGCTCGTCTGGCGCCAACCGTCCCTGGCCACTGCCAGCACGGTCACGCACAGTCCGATGAAACCGAGGCCGATGCCGAACAGCACATGGTTCACCCGCCACGCCAGCACCAGGCCAACCGCGACGCCAGCCGCGAGTATGCCGTACACGGAATAGCGCATCCCGGTCGTTCTCATGGTAAGAGCGAGGGTAACTACCCGGCCGTCGGTAGGTCAAACGTCGGCATCCCAAGTTCGGCCGGACTCGTGAATTCTTTCACAAGCGTCAGCGCCGTATCTGTATACCCGCTTGCCGTGGAAGAAACCACAACGCATTGAAACTTGCCGGCAATTACCGCGACATGAGCGCGTGACGTCCGGTGTGTGTCATTATTACGGCCGCGGGGCGGGTACAAGCCCAGAACGCGCGTTACAAAAACGAATCCGCGACAAGACTTCTCATGACTAGTGATCATCCCTACGATGATCTCACTCTGCCCATATGTCTCACTCACTTACATACAGCGAGGCCCTGGGGGGCCGAAGGCTCGCCCTCGGGCACGATCGAGAAAGAAGTTTCGATCATGGCTACTGAAACTGGCTCCACGGGGGCCCCGCTGACGGTGCCGACCGACGTCGGTCTGCGTCGGGAGATGGGGCTGATCGGGGCCACCTGGGCGTCCGAGACGTCGATCATCGGCTCGGGCTGGCTGTTCGCAGGAATGGGCGCCGCGGCCGCCGCCGGGCCCGCGGCCATCTACGGGTGGCT
This sequence comes from uncultured Actinomycetota bacterium, assembly GCA_963767685.1. Taxonomy (GTDB): domain Bacteria; phylum Actinomycetota; class Actinomycetes; order Streptosporangiales; family Streptosporangiaceae; genus Trebonia. Next base: position 306,924 of record CAVYEZ010000018.1, on the reverse strand, counting down.
CATCGGCGGCGCCTGCGCGATCGTCCTGGCGCTGCTCCACGCCGAGCTTGGCGCCATGTTCCCGGTCGCCGGAGGAACCGCCAGGTTCCCGCACCTGGCCTACGGCAGCGTCACCGGGGCTTCGTTCGGCTTCTTCTCGTGGCTCCAGGCGGTGACCGTCGCGCCGGTCGAGGTCTACGCGGTGATGCAGTACGGCCAGTACTACTGGCACAGCATCTACAACCCGTCCACCGGCCGTATCACCGGGCTCGGCTTCGGGATGACGATCGTGCTGATGGCCGTCTTCACCGCGCTCAACTTCCTCGCGGTGAAGCTGTTCTCGCGCGTCAACGCCACCATCACCTGGTGGAAGGTCGCGATCCCGCTCATCACGATCGTCATCTTCCTGTTCAAGTTCCACGGCTCCAACTTCAGCCCGGGCGGCGGCGGGTTCATGCCGTTCGGCATCAAGGCCGTGTTCGCCGCCATCCCGAGCGCGGGCATCGTCTTCTCCTTCCTCGGCTTCGAGCAGGCCGACCAGCTAGCGGGCGAGATCAAGGACCCGCACAAGAACCTGCCGCGCGCGATCATCATCTCGATCCTGCTCGGCACGTTCATCTACGTCATGTGCCAGATCGTGCTCATCGGCGCCACCCCGACCAGCCTGCTGACGCACGGCTTCCAGGGCATCGCCAAGGGCAACGCCGTCCTCACCTACCCCTTCGCCGCGGTGGCAGGACTTGCCGGGCTGGGCATCTGGGCGACGATCCTGCACCTCGACGCGTTCATCTCGCCGTTCGGCACCGGCATGATCTACCAGACCTCCACCTCGCGGATCGGGTACGGCCTGGCGAGGAACCGGTACTACCCGCAGGCATTCCAGTGGGTTGACAAGAACGGGATCCCCTGGTTCAGCCTGATCATGTCGTTCGTGTTCGGCATCTTCTTCCTGCTGCCGTTCCCGAGCTGGCAGGCGCTTGTCGGCCTGGTCACCGGGGCGAGCGTGCTCATGTACGCGGGCGCGCCGCTGTCTCTCGGTGCCTTCCGCAGGCAGCTGCCTGACGTGCCGCGCCCCTACCGGGTGCCTGGGGCAGTGGTGCTCTCGCCGCTTGGCTTCTTCGTGGCGAACATGCTCATCTACTGGTCGGGCTTCAACGTGGTGTGGAAGCTGGGCGCCTGCATCGTGATCGGCTACATCCTGATCGGCGTCTCCATGTTCTTCGACAAGCAGCGGCCGCCGCTCGACTGGAAGTCGGCTCAGTGGCTGGCGCCCTACCTGATCGGCATGGGCGTCATCTCCTGGTTCGGCCAGTTCGGCGCGGGCGCGCCGCCGGTCAACAACGGCCGCCTACCGTTCTGGTGGGACATCCTGGTGGTGTTCGTCTTCAGCCTCGCCATCTACTTCTGGGCGATGTGGTCAAGGCTGCCCCGCCAGGAGGTAGACCGGCTGGTCGAGCTCCAGTCCTCGCGGATGGGCGACGCGCCCGCGCAACCGCGGCACTGACTCGCCTGATAACTGCGTGACCGCGACGGCCCCGCACCCCCCGAAGGGTGCGGGGCCGTCGCGGTCGGTCACCACGCACCCGTTCGGATAACTCAGAAGACGGCTAGCCGTGGCGACGGATCGGCCAGTAGCGGACCAGCACCACCGCCACGATCTTCTCCCCGGGCACCGGGCCGAAGCGGGCGCTGTCGACCGCGCCGGCGCACGGGTTGTCCGACGCCAGCCACCAGCCCCCGTCCTCGCGCCAGGCCACGCGCTTGACAAGCAGGAAGCCCGGACGCTGCGGGTGCCAGGCGAGCACTACCTGACCAGGGCGGATCCGGGTGGTGCGCCACGCCAGCAGCCAGTCGCCCGGGTGCAGGGCGGGGAGCATGGACCGCTCTTCCACCGCGACCCTGACCAGCGGCCAGCGCTTGGGGCGGGCGTGCACGTTTAGCTCCCGGCGGGCAGAGTAGTGTCGGAAGTGAAACCTTACTGATCTGGTACGGAGAAAGGGAACCGATGAGGCTGCTCACCCGGCTGCTCGCGCCGAAGTCCGTCGCCCACGCCCACTGCGACCTGCCCTGCGGCGTCTACGACCCCGCGCAGGCGATGATCGAGGCTCAGTCCGTGAAGGCAATCGCGGAGAAGTACGCCGCGAACGAGGACCCGGCGTTCCGCGCCCGCGCGATCTTCATCAAGGAGCAGCGCTCCGAGCTGGTCAAGCACCACCTGTGGGTGCTGTGGACGGACTACTTCAAGGCGCCGCACTTCGAGAAGTACCCGCAGCTGAACACGCTGTTCAACGAGGCCACCAAGCTGGCGGGCGCCGGCGGCACCAAGGGTTCGGTGGACGTGGCCGTCGCCGACCAGCTGCTGGCTAAGATCGAGGAAATCTCCAAGATCTTCTGGGAGACGAAGCAGGCGTAAGACCAGGCACTTCTCGTTAGGGCTGACCCCGGTGGAACCGGGGCCAGCCCTAACGCGTTTTCTCATCAGAAGCGCGACGGCCCGGCCGGGTGCGGCGTTCTTGTCACCAAAAAGGTCATCGACGCAGCTCTTAGTCGTGTCGCGCGGGCCTGATACGATCGCGTTTTTTGCGATCAGGCCCGCACGACACGACAGCCGGGGGGTACGGGGGGTCGTCCCGCCGGGCGAAACTAGCGGTAGGTTGCAATCAGCGCCGGCATGCGTCGCCGGCCCCGTGACGATGAGCGACGGAGAGACGTGACCGAAGATACCGCCGCACCTGCGGCACCCCCCGGGGGCCGCGAGACGGCAGACTACGTGCAGGTCAAGATGCCGGCCGAGAGCGCGTACCTGTCCGTGCTGCGCACCGCCGCCGCCGGGCTCGCCGCCCGGCTTGACTTCACCCTCGACGAGATCGAGGACCTGCGCATCGCGATCGACGAGGCGTGCGCGATGCTGCTTGCCCAGGCCATTCCTGGGACGGACCTGGAGTGCGTCTTCGAGCTTGGCACCAGCCTGGTGACCATCACCGTGTCGGTGACCACGGCGGAGCCCAGGATGCCCGCGCGCGACACGTTCGCGTGGACGGTGCTTTCCGCGCTCGCCGGGTCCGTCGACTCCAGGCTCGAACCCGACGAGCGGGTCTCGATCGTCCTCGCCAAGCGCCGGGGCGGATGAGTTGAGCAGCGAATACGAGGTCCAGGTGACTGATGAGTTCGAGGTCGAGGTCCAGGTTACGGTCAGCGAGGAACCGCCGCCGCCGCCGCGGTCCGAGCACTCCTCGCCCGACCGGACGCAGGCCAGGGAGCTGTTCGAGCGGCTCACCGTGCTGCCTGCCGGCGACCCCGAGCGGGCCAGGATCCGGGCCACCCTGGTCGAGCTGCACCTGCCGCTTGTCGAGTACCTGGCACGGCGGTTCCGCAACCGGGGCGAGTGGCTCGACGACCTCACCCAGGTCGCGACCATCGGGCTGATCAAGTCCATCGACCGGTTCGACCTGGAGCGCGGCGTCGAGTTCTCCACCTACGCGACGCCCACCATCGTCGGCGAGATCAAGCGCCACTTCAGGGACAAGGGCTGGGCCGTCCGCGTGCCCCGCCGGCTGCAGGAGCTCAAGCTCTCGCTGACCAAGGCGATCGGCGAGCTCGCGCAGCGCGAGGGCCGCGCGCCCACCGTGAGCGAACTCGCCGCGCACCTGCAGATGTCGGAAGAAGAGGTGCTCGAGGGCCTCGAATCGGCCAACGCGTACTCCACGGTGTCGCTGGACGCGCCGGACTCCGGCGACGAGGACGCGCCGGCGGTGGCCGACTCGCTCGGCATGATCGACGAGGCCCTTGAGGGCGTGGAGTACCGCGAGTCGTTGAAGCCGCTGCTCGAGCGGCTGCCCCCGCGGGAGAAGAAGATCCTGCTGCTGCGGTTCTTCGGGAACATGACCCAGTCGCAGATCGCCGCCGAGCTCGGCATCTCGCAGATGCACGTGTCCCGGTTGCTCGCCAGGACGCTGGCGCAGCTGCGCGACGGGCTCACCGTCGACGACTAACAGCCCGCAGCCGATGCCAGTAGCCCGCCGACGCCGCGGCGGCGGGCGACTGTGCTTTCCCGCTCGCCTCCGGGCGCTCGGGACCCCTGTCTCCTCCCTCGTCGCTCGTCCGCTCGTTCCTCGCTCCCTCCCTCCTCAGTCCGGGGACAGGGGCGCGCCCTTTGGCTCGCGGGAGAGGCCGACGGCTAACGCTCGCGGGTCAGTGCCCGCAGGCTGGCCGGGGCGAACAGCCCGGCCAGGGCCGCGACGGCCAGCACCAGGGCGGGAACTCCCCAGCCGTAACGGTGCGCCTGGAGCAGCCAGACGGCGATCAAGATGGTGAACAGCTGGGTCATCACCGCCGGGGTCCGGCTCCACGGCCGGACGCGGGCGATTCCCCACGCTACCCAGCCCACGCTGGCCGCGACGATGGCCTCGGTCACGATGAACGCGATCGCGCTCGAGGTCGTCCACGCGTCGCCGGACACCGAGTCAATCAAGTTCAGGATGACCGCCACGAACACGCCGACCGCCTCGGCCGTCAGCGCCGCGGCGGCCACGAGCAACATGGGTGTGCGCCGCCCCTCGGCCGCCGTAGAAGGCTGTTCAGTCGGCAAGCCATCGTCCGGGCGGGCGGGCCTGATAGGATCGCGGTTTTTGCGATCAGGCCCGGACGTGCGGACAGCGGGGGGTACGGGGGCCAGGGGGGACGGGGGGCGGGAGCCCCCCGTGCTAGAAGGCCTTCCCCCCGGGCGAGAGCCGCCTCCTTCGGCGGAACGCGTACCCAATAGACTCGCATCCTTTCCGGCACCGTTAATCTGAGCAACGTGCGCGCGCTGCTGATAATCAATCCTCGCGCGACTTCCATGACCGGACGGGATGCCGGCCTGGTTGTCCGCGCGCTCGGCTCCCGGCTCGAACTTGATACCAGGCAAACACAGTATCGCGGCCACGCGGGCAAGCTCGCCGCCGCGTCCGCGGCCGAGGGATACGACCTGGTCGTCACCTTCAGCGGCGACGGAACCGTGAACGAGGTCGTCAATGGGCTGATGCGGATACCCGAGCCGACGGACCGCCCGGCCATCGCGCCCATCCCCGGCGGCGGCGCCAACGTGTTCGCGCGCACCCTCGGGCTGCCGCCCGGGGCCGGCCAGGCGGTGCAGCACATTCTCGGCGCGGTCGCGTCCGGCGGGCGGCGCAAGATCGGCCTCGGCCTCGCCGGTGACCGCTATTTCACTTTCAGCGCCGGACTCGGGATTGACGCGGAGGTCAGCGGCGACATGGAGCAGCAGCGGGCGCGCGGCCGGCGCGCGTCCCTGGCGGCCTACCTGCAGACCGTGGTGCGCAGGTACTACCGCACCGACCGGCGCCGCCCGGCCCTCACCCTCCGTACTCCCGGTCGGCCGCCGGTGCACGGCCTGTTCATGGGCGTGGTCACCAACAGCTCGCCGTGGACCTACCTGGGGAGCCGCCCGGTGCGCCTCGCGCACGAGGACTTCAGCTCCGGGCTTGACCTGTTCGCGATGCGGCGGCTCCGCACGCTCACCACGCTGGCCGCGCTCGGGCACATGATGCACTCGCACGAAGGAGACCTTCCAGCGGGGCGGGACGTGGTGAGCGCGTCCGCGCTCAGCGAACTGGCCTTCGAGGCCGAGCGCCCGATCGCCTTTCACATCGACGGCGAGTACCTGGGTGAAACGGAGTCGGTCGCGTTCCGGTTTGTGCCCGACGCGCTCCGTGTTATAGCGTGACGTAACTCTCGTTCTGTGACGGATCTGACATTAATTTCAGCTCCCCTGTTTGCCGCGCCCTCTTGCGCTTGGCTCCGCCCTGTTGAGAGGCTAGATCCGGTGCCTGGGGCGACGTAACCCAGCGCGTTCGAACACGGGCTGGCGCAGGCTACGTCACCTCCGGACGCGATCGGGCTCTACCGGGTTCCGGCCGCGAACCAGTTGGCATCACCAAGATCGGGAATATCACGATATTCCCGACATATCGCAAAGCTCGTGAATTACTTCACAAGCAACGGAGTGGCGAGTGGCGGGCCTCACCGATGACCGACCGCTACGCCGAGAAGGAGTGGACTCCATGGACTGGCGCCACATCGCCGCCTGTCGCGAGGTAGATCCAGAGCTGTTTTTCCCGATCGGAAACAGCGGCCCCGCGCTCCTCCAAGTTGAAGAAGCGAAGCAAGTCTGCCGCCGGTGCACGGTAGTCGACGAGTGCCTCCGCTGGGCGATCGACAGCGGCCAGGACGCCGGCGTCTGGGGCGGGATGAGCGAGGACGAGCGGCGGGCACTCAAGCGCCGCACGCTGCGCCTGCGCGCCCGCGCGGGCGTTTAACCGACAACCGACAAGTCAGGCTTTACGCAGCCGGGGAGCGGTGGCTCCCCGGACGATGCATGGTAACCGCATAGCCTCTGGCTCATAGCGGACGGGCAGGTCGACGACGGCGATCGTGCCGCCCCCGGCCCTCGGCCGCAGGTTGATCTGGCCGCCGAGTTCACCTTCCACCAGGGTCCTGACGATCTGCAGGCCAAGGCTCGTCGTGTTTTCGAGGTCGAACCCCGGCGGCAGGCCGGCGCCGCTGTCTGTCACCGTCACGGTGAGCAGCTCAGGCGCCCGCTCCGCCACCACCTCGATGATCCCATCATCCGCGCCGGACGACCGCTGTACCGTGCTCAACCCGTGCTGCGCTGGCCCGAACCCGTGCTGCAACGCGTTCTGCAGCAGCTCGGTGAGCACCATCGCCAGCGGGGTCGCCACGGTCGCCGGCAGCATGCCGAACTGGCCGGTGATCTTCGGCGTCACCCGCACCTCGGGCGATGAGACCTCGCCGGCCATCATCGCGACCCGGTCCGCGATGTCGTCGAAGTCCACGATCTCCTCGGGCGCGTGCGAGAGGGTCTCGTGCACGATGGCGATCGACCCGACCCGGCGCACCGCCTCCTGGAGCGCGTCCCGCGCCTCGGGCGCGGACAGCCGCCTGGCTTGCAGCCGCAGCAGCGCGGCGACGGTCTGCAGGTTGTTCTTGACCCGGTGATGGATCTCCCTGATCGTCGCTTCCTTGGTGAGCAGCTCGCGCTCCCGGCGGCGCAGCTCGGTCACGTCGCGGACCAGGACGAGCGCCCCGGTCCGCTGGCCGCCGACCACCAGCGGGATCGAGCGGAGCTGCACCACCGTGCCGTTGACGTCGATCTCGGTTTCCCTGGGCGCCCGGCCCCTGGTAACCAGCATCAGCGACTCGTCGACCGGCGCCCCGGTGGCGGCGAGCTGGGCCGTCGCGCTCCCAAGCTCGGTGCCCATCAGGTCGGCGGTGAGCCCGAGCCTGCGGTAGGCGGACTGCGCGTTGGGGCTCGCGAAGGTGACCCGGCCCGCGGCGTCCAGCCGCAGCATGCCGTCACCGACCCGCGGCGAGCGCACCAGCGTCGTGTCGTGCCCCGGGTACGGGAACGTGCCCTCGGAGATCATCCGCGACAGGTCGTCGGCGCCCGCCAGGTAGGTCAGCTCGAGGCGGCTTGGCGTGCGCGCGCCGTTCAGGTTGGTCGACCGCTCGATGACCCCGATCACCTTGCCGTCCCTGGTCACCGGGATGGCCTCGGCCCGGACGGGGACGCCGGACGTCCAGTCGGGGTCACTCTCCCGGTGAATGCGCCGCTCGATGCGCGCCGTGTCGAGCACCGGCCGTTCTCCCGGGGCGACCCGAGAGCCGACCACGTCGTCGGGGAACGAGGTCGGTCCCGTCGTGGGCCGCATCTGCGCCACCGCCACCCAGCCCGAGTTGCGCGCGGCCTCCGGCGCTCGTGTCGGCACCCACAAGATGAGGTCGGCGAACGACAAGTCGGCGAGCAGCTGCCAGTCCGACACGAGGGAGTGCAGCCACTCCAGCTCGGGCCCGGAGAGGCTGGTGAGGTTTCTGGCGAGGTCGGTAAGGGTCGGCACGCTCCCATGATGACACGGGCCGGCCCGTGTCATTTTCCGCGTCCGGGCCGGGGCGATAAGATCGCCTTTTTTTCGATTGGGCAAACTCCGGCCGAACATCAGAGGGCGCAGGGGGTCGCCCCCACGGGAATTAGCTGTCATCATGACCGGAATACCGCAAAAGCGGGGAGGTACCACTCATGACCGCGTTCCCGATGCCGTCCGAAGACAGCGATGGCGTTCCCGCCTCTCTCGAGGACATCGCCGCGCCTCCCGCCCTGCTCCGGCTGCCCAAGTACTACCAGGTCAAGAAGCAGCTGCTTGACTTCACCGCGGCCATGGCCCCCGGCAGCCCCGTCCCCCCTGAGCGGGAGCTCGCGAAGCGGTACGGCACGTCCCGCACCACCGTCCGGCAGGCGCTCGCCGAGCTGGTGATCGAGGGGCGGCTGCTGCGCATGCAGGGCAAGGGCACCTTCGTGGCCAAGCCGAAGGTCGCCCAGCCGCTTGAGCTCGCCAGCTACACCGAGGGGATGCGGCAGCACGGCCTGCACCCGCTGACCAAGATCCTTGACATCGGCTACGTCACCGCCGACGAAAAACAAGCCGTGCTGCTCGACGTGCGGCCCGGCGGCCGGCTGCTGCGCATCCACCGGCTGCGGCTCGCCGACGGCGAGCCGATGTCCATCGACACCTCGCACCTGCCCGCCCGCCGGTTCCCCGGCTTGCGGCGGCAGCTTGAGCGGCACGCGTCGCTGTACGAGACGCTGCGCACCGGCTACGGCATCGAGCTCGCCGAGGCCGAGGAGACGATCGAGACCGTGCTCGCCGACCCCCACGACGCCCAGCTGCTCGACGTGGACCCCGGCATCCCGCTGCTGCTGCTGTCGCGGCACGCGATCGACTCCACGGGCGAGCCGGTGGAGTACGCCCAGTCCTGGTACCGCGGCGACCGCTACAAGTTCATCACCAGGCTCCGCCGGACCACGCCCAACTGACACTGTCCCGCTAGCACCGTCCGTATGATCGACCGCATGATCGAACCGGACCGCGTATTTCCCGCGCTCGCTCTTCCCATCACCGGGACCCTGTTTGTCACCGGCACGGGGACCGGCGTCGGCAAGACCATCGTGACGGCGGCGATCGCCGCGCTGGCCCGCGCCGCGGGCCAGCGGGTCGCCGTGGTCAAGCTCGCGCAGACCGGCGTGCACAACGGTCCCGGCTCCGACCAGCCCGACCTCGAGACGGTCACCCGGCTGTCCGGCGTCACCGACACCCACGAGCTCGCGCGGTTCCCCGACCCGCTCTCCCCCGAGGCGGCGGCCCGGGTGTCCGGACTGCCTCCGGTCGACCTAGACGCCGCCGCCGAGTACATCGCCAAGCTCGCGGACTCCTGCGACCTCGTTCTCGTCGAGGGCGCGGGCGGCCTCCTCGTCCGCTACGACCAGGCGGGCGCCACGATCGCTGACCTGATCGCCGGGCTGCGCGCGCCCGCCCTGGTCGTGACGACCCCGGTCCTCGGCACGCTCAACCACACCGCGCTCACCCTTGAGGCGCTGACCGCCAGGAAGATCGTCAGCGCCGGGGTGGTGATCGGCAGCTGGCCGGCCCGGCCCGGCCTCGCCGAGCTCGCGAACCAGACCGACCTCGAAGCCGTCGCGGGCGGCCCGCTCGCCGGCCTGCTGCCCGCGGGCGCGAGCGCGCTGGACCGGCGGGCCTTTCTCGCCGTCGCGACGGCCGGGCTTATCCCGTCGCTTGGCGGCACTCGGGGCAGGCGCTGAGCGCCCTTACCCACAAAGTGTCTGCAATCTACAGCATACAAAGCATTGCCTAATCATCTAACTCGGCGCACCATAGGTTGCAATTAAGTGACCTCCATCACATCCACCCGTGCGAGCACGCCGAGAGGACCTGATGAATACGCCGAGTGCAACCCCCAGCGCACCAAGAGGCCCTGAAGATACCCCGACCATTCGGGCGAAGAACCCGGTGGCTGCTCACCCAATCACGTCAGCCGCAATCTTCGTCCTGGTGGCCGCCTCAATTCTCTGCACGCTGATCGTCCCGATCTACGCCCGGATTACGCCGAAGATCGGTGACTTCCCCTTCTTCTATTTCTATCTCCTCGCCTACGTGCCGGTCGCGGCGATCGCGCTCTGGACTCGCCGCCCTGCTGCAGCGCAGGCTAACGACGCCGACGGGCGCCGACGGCGTGAGCGGCAGCGACGTGGAGGCGGCGCGATGAGCAACGTCAACACCGTCGTGTTCACGATCGTCCTCGTCCTCTTCGCCATCGTCACCCTGGTCGGCTTCACCGCCTCCCGGTGGCGCCGCGCGGAGAACATGCTGCAGCTGAACGAGTGGGGACTGGCGGGCCGCGGCTTCGGCACGTTCATCACGTGGTTCCTGCTCGGCGGCGACCTCTACACCGCCTACACGTTCATCGCCGTGCCGGCGCTGGTGTTCGGCTCGGGCTCGATCGGCTTCTTCGCGGTCTCCTACACGATCATGGCGTACCCGATCGCGTTCATCTTCCTGCCCCGGCTGTGGTCGGTCTGCCGGGTGCACGACTGGGTCACGCCCGGCGACTTCATCCGGGGCCGGTACGGCTCCCGCGGGCTGGCGCTGGCCATGGCCTTCACCGGCATCCTGGCGCTGATGCCGTACATCGCGCTGCAGCTCGTCGGCATCCAGTCGGTCCTCACCGTCATGGGGGTCGGCAGCAGCTCGACCAACACCTACGTCAAGGACCTGCCGCTGTTCGTCGCGTTCCTGGTGGCGGCGATCTACACGTACTTCTCGGGTCTGCGGGCGCCGTCCGCGATCGCGTTCATCAAGGACACGCTCATCTACGTGTTCGTCATCGTGGGCGTGTTCTACATCCCGACCAAGCTGGGCGGCTGGGGGCACATCTTCGGCGTGACCCAGGCGCACTTCGCGGCGATCAACCCGGCGACGAAGGCGCCCAACGGCACGTTCATCCCCACCACCAAGTCCGTCGGCAGCACCCAGTTCGACTTCGCGACGCTGGCGCTCGGCTCCGCCATGGCGCTGTTCGTCTACCCGCACATCATCACGGGCACGCTGGCCTCGAAGCGGCGCAGCATCGTCAGGCGGAACATGTCGCTGCTGCCCGCCTACTCGGTCCTGCTCGGCCTGATCGCGCTGTTCGGCTACATGGCGATCGCCGACCCGGTCACGGCGGCGAACGTCAAGAAGGCGGGCAACGCCCAGCTCGCGGTGCCGTACCTGTTCCAGCACATGTTCCCGAGCTGGTTCACCGGCATCGCCTTCGCCGGCATCATCATCGGCGCCCTGGTGCCCGTCGCGATCATGGCGATCGCGGCCGCCAACCTGTTCACCCGCAACGTCTTCAAGGAGTTCTTCAAGCCGGACGCGAGTCCCGCGCTGCAGACGCGGATGTCGCAGTGGGCGTCGCTGGTGGTCAAGTTCGGCGCGCTGGTGTTCGCGGTCGAACTGCCGCACACGTTCTCCATCAACCTCCAGCTGCTCGGCGGCGTCTGGATCCTGCAGATCTTCCCGATGCTGGTCGCCGGCCTGTACACGCGCTGGTTCCACCGCTGGGCGCTGCTCACCGGCTGGCTCGCCGGCATGATCTACGGCACGATCGCCGCGTACAACGTCAAGAACCCGACCACCTCGCACTGGGCGGGGTCGTCGGACATCGTGTTCGGGCACAGCGTCTACATCGGCTTCACCGCGATCATTATCAACGTGGTGATCGCGGTCGTCCTGACGGTCGTCCTCAAGGCCGCCAGGGTGCCGGAAGGCGCCGACGAGACCCTGCCGCACCAGTACACCGCCGACCCGGAAGACGCGCCCGTACCGGTGCCGGCCGGCGTCGGGGCGCGCCTGGAGGGATAGGCGAAGCCACGCACCCGTTCGGGACGCTGGTTTAAAAGATCTTGATCCCGAACGGGGGCGGGGTGCCTCCCTCCCCCTCCACAAAATCTCAGCTCACAGGTAACGTGCCCCCGTGAGCTCTCTTTCCGGACCCGCGGGCGCCCATGCCGTCGCGGTCGCGCAGCAGTACGGCGTGACGACCATGTTCACCCTCTCCGGCGGGCACGTGTTCCCGCTCTACGACGGCGCGGTCAAGGCCGACCCGCCGCTTCGCCTGGTGGACGTGCGCCACGAGCAGACCGCGGCGTTCGCCGCCGAAGGGATAGCGCGCCTCACCAGAACCCCCGGCCTCGCCGTGGTCACGGCCGGCCCGGGCGTCACCAACAGCGTGAGCGCCGTGACCTCGGCCTGGTTCAACGGCGCCCCGGTCGTCCTGCTCGGCGGCCGGGCGCCCGATTACCTGTGGGGCAAGGGCGCGCTGCAGGAGCTTGACCACGTCCCGCTGCTCGCCCCGGTGACGAAGAGCGCCTGGACCGAGCACGCCGTGGCGGGCGTCGCCCGGTCGGTCGACGAGGCGTTCCGGCTCGCGACGACCCCGCACCGGGGCCCGGTCTTCGTCGACTTCCCCCTCGACACCATCTACGGCGAGGCGACCGTCGACTACCCGGAGAGTGCCCTGTACGCGCCGGACCAGCCCGACGGAGAGAACGTGGCCAGGATCGCCGCGCTGCTGGCGGAGGCGCGGCGCCCCGTCCTGGTGCTCGGCTCGGACGTCTGGCTCGGCGGCGCGGAAACGGCCGCCCACTTGTGCGCGGAAGCGCTGCGGCTTCCGGTGATCGCCAACGGCCAGGCGCGGGGCGTGCTCCCCGGCGGCCACTCGCTGCTGCTCAGCCGGGCCCGCGCGCTGGCGTTCGCCGAGGCCGACCTGGTGATCGTCGTGGGGGTGCCGCTGGACTTCCGGCTGCGCTATGGCTCGTTCGGCCCCAAGGACGCGCCCGCTTCCGTGGTGCACGTCGCCGACTCCCCGGCGGGCATCGCGACGCACTGCCCGCTGGCGGCCTCCGCGTCCGGTGACCTGTCCCTGTTCTTCACCGCCCTCGTCGACGCCTGCGGCGACCGCCCCGCAGGCGACATGGAGTGGCTGGCGACCCTGCGCGGCACGGCCCGGGCCGCCGCGGCGGCCGACGCCCCGCTGCTGGGGAGCGACGCCTCCCCCATCCACCCGATGCGCGTCTACGGCGAACTGCTGCGCCAGCTCGACGACGACGCGGTCGTCATCGGCGACGGCGGCGACTTCGTCTCGTTCGCGGGCCGCCTGATCGAGCCAGCCTTCCCCGGCCGCTGGCTAGACCCAGGCCCCTACGGCTGCCTAGGCACCGGCCTCGGCTACGCCATCGCGGCTCGCCTCGCCCACCCAAGCTCCCAGGTCGTCCTGATGCTGGGCGACGGCGCCGCAGGCCTATCCCTGATGGACGTAGACACCCTCGTCCGCCACAATCTCCCGGTGGTAATAATCGTCGGCAACAACAGCGCCTGGGGCCTCGAGAAGGGCCCCATGCAAGCCGTCTACGGCTACGACGTAGCCGCCGACCTGCGGCCGGGAACGCGCTACGACGAAGTCGTGAGCGCCCTAGGCGGCGCCGGCGAGCTAGTGACCAACCCGGGGGAAATCGCTTCAGCGTTGCGACACGCCTTCGACGCGTCCACCCCGTACCTGATCAATGTCATCACCGACGTTCAAGCCGAGTACCCGCGCACGACCACGGGCGTATAGGAGAGGCGGGGGGCGCGCCGGGAGATCCGCCGCGCCCTTCGGCGCTCCGATCGGGTTTTATCGGTACGCCGACGAGGCGCGGCGGATCGCTCGCAAGCCCCCCGCCGCACCCACAAGCCAGACAGCAACCACCGCAGACCGAGGTCTTGACTTGAGAAGACGCCGTCCTAAGCAGCCGGCATAACCAGGTTGCTGAGCGCGTCAACCACCTGAGGGTCGTACTCCGAAGCGGTGTCCAGGCGCAGGCGCGCCACCGCCTCGGCCGCCCGGGCCGGATCAGGCGAGCTGCCCACCAGGTCGTCGTAGGCGTTCGCGGCGCGGATGATCCGGCTGGACAGCGGCGGCGGCTGGGACCGGCCGGCGGGCTGGCACGGGTCGGACTGGCGCCGGACGATGTCGGCCACCGAGTCGAGCACGCGCGCCTGCTGGATGACCTCCGCACCGTACTCGGCGATGCGCCGCTGCTCGTCGCGGGCGACGAGGACGGTCGCGCCGCCGGGCACCGGGTCACGCAGCGACAGCTGCCCGATGTCGTGCATCAGCGCCGCGTACTCGAGCTCAAGCAGCGCCGCCTCCGGCATGCCGAGCTCCCGGCCGATGGCCACCGCGAGCCGGCTCACCCGGGAGGAGTGCCCGGTCTCCACGTACCCGCCGATCTCCGTGACCCGGGCAAGCGCCCGCACGGTCTGCAGGTACGTCGCCCTGATCCCCGCGTACCGGCGCAGCGCTACCTGGGTGACCAGCAGCGGCGCGGCGAACACGGCGACCGCGGCGAGCCCCATGACCTCGGCCGCGAACGCGATGAGCAGCGCGGAAGCCCCGGTGGCGGCGGCAATCGCGAACTGGACGCGCAACTCGTCGCCGAGCGCCACCCCGAACCGGGTGCGCAGCGCGTCCGTCCGGATGAGCGCCGTGACGACCGACTCAAGTAGCCACGCCACGATGATCAGCGCCAGCATGATCGGCAGCTCCGACCACCAGCGGGTGCCGATCAGCCCGGCGTTGGCGAGCGGGCGGAACGTGACCGCCACGCACGCGACCGCCAGCAGCCGCGCGGACATCGCCGTGAGCCTGGCCGGCCGCCGGCCGCCAGGTGCGGGAGCGCTCCCACGACCATGGCGATCGCGGTCACCGCGATGACCTGCGCCGCGCTCGGCCGGGCCGGGTCATTGCCGATCCTGAGCACCAGCGCGTAGGCCATCGCGCCCGCGGTGGCGATGGGCGCCGCCTCCCGGTCCCCCGGCAGGTTCAGCCGCAGCAGCTCACCGAACGCGATCAGCGCGCCGAACGCCAAGGCCGCGTGGACGTCGTGGACGCCGCTGACCGCGGTCTGGGCGACCGACCAGATGATGAGCAGCCCGGCGAACGCGACCAGCGGCCACTGCGGGGAGTCCAGGACGTGACGGGGCAGCCCGCGCGGCTCGTACCATCGGCCGGCCACGGGCTAGAGGCTCTCAATGGTCCGCAGCGGCTCTTCGGCGGGGACCGGCTCCGGCGCCGTCCAGCCGTCGCGCTCGATGGCCGCGACGAACGCGTCCACGAAGGCCGGGTCAAACTGCTTGCCGGCCCACTTGCGCAGCTCGGCGACCGCCTCGGGGATCGGCCGGGCGCCCCGGTAGGAGCGGTCGGAGGTCATCGCGTCGAAGGCGTCGGCCACCCCGAGCACCCGGGCGAACTCGGGGATCTCGTCGCCTGCCAGCCCCATCGGGTAGCCGCGGCCGTCGATCCGCTCATGGTGGTGCATGATCCCGGCCAGGGCCTCGTCGAGGAAGCCGATCTCCCTGACCATGTCGAGCCCGCGCATCGGGTGCAGCTGGACGGCGGCGTACTCGTCGTCGGTGAGCGAGCCGCGCTTCTGCAGCACCGACGTCGGCACCCCGAGCTTGCCCACGTCGTGCAGCATCCCCGCGTACCGGATCGTGGCGACCCGCTCGGGGCGCATCCCGATCTCCGATGCGATCATCACCGCGCCGCGGGACACCCGCTCGCTGTGCCCCCTGGTGTAGAAGTCCTTGGTCTCGACTGCCTGGCACAGCGCGCTCACGGTCGCCTCGTAGGCCCGCTGCTGCGCGGCGAACTGCGCGACCGCCCACCTCGCCACGAACACCGGGATCAGCACGAGGACCGGGGTGAACGGGCCGAGCACCGACCACAGCGCAGCGATCAGCACGCCGAACGCGCCGTACCCGAGGTCGGTAAGCAGGAGCTTGAAGTCGAGCCCGATCTTGGCCGTGTCACCGGGCTCCCTGGTCAGCCAGAACAGTCCGTGCAGGAGCATGAAGTTGACGGCGACGTGCACGACGGCCGCCGCGGCGAAGGGCCCGATCAGTCCGGGGAACGAGCTCTCCCCGGGCGTGCCCACGTGCCCGCCGAACGCCAGAAAGGCGCGGCCGGCGAGGTAGGCGCTGAGCGCGTACATGCTCGTGTTGAACAGCCGCTGGACGACGTTCGGCCCGCGCCTTACCCCCAGCAGCGTGCCGCAGCTGACGAGCACCGCGCCGATGGGGCCGCAGAGCACAACGGCGGCCAGTGACGCCATGGTGTTGGCCGACCAGGCCAGCCCGCGCGCGTTCAGCAGGGTGGCGGAAGACTCGCACGCGACCAGGAGCAGGCCGAGCACGCCGATCTGGCTCCAGTCCAGCCCCGTGTACGGCCCCCTGGCGAGCACGATGACGGCGGCGGCGATAACCGCGCCGATGTACAGCCACGCGATGCGCGAGAGCTTATCCACGCTCCCCCCTCGTAGCCACCCGCCGTTGACCCGAATCGCACCTGTCGCCGTCTCTACCCCCAGGAGACCCCGGAAGTCCTCATTGGGACTGTCCTTCCTCGCGCGGAAATGCCAACGACCGCCTACGCTGTGCCGCCGATGTCAGGATAACGTGGCCACGCTGATTAGCGCAGACCTAAAACCTGATCACCGACGACCGGTAAGCGGTCGTTTACGTCCGTGGGGGTTATTCGGTTACTTCTATCTCGGCCTGGACCTGCTTGATGCGCACCAGGACCTTGCCGCGCAGCTCGCTCGGCACCGGGTCGCAGCCGCAGTGCTTGGCGACGAGGCGTTTCACGGCTTCCTCGAGGCCGTACTCGCGCAGACAGGGCCCGCACTCATCGAGGTGCTGGCGGATGTGGTCGCAGTCGTCTTCCGATACCTCGCCGTCGAGATACCAGTACACCAGGTCGAGTACCTCGTTACACGGCGTCTCGTGGGGCCTTCCGCAGCTCATTGCCCACCCTCCTCGGCATTCGCCCGGACCAGGCCCTGCTCGGCGGCGTAGTCCTGGAGCCGCTCCCTAAGCTGGCGTCGGCCGCGGTGAAGCCGCGACATCACGGTACCGATCGGGGTGCCCATAATGTCGGCGATTTCCTTATATGCGAAGCCCTCAACGTCGGCGAGGTAGACCGCGATCCTGAACTCTTCCGGCAGCTCCTGCAGCGCCGTCTTGATATCAGAGTCGGGCAGCCTTTCCAGCGCCTCGGCCTCGGCGGACTTCAGCCCTCCAGAGCTGTGCGACGCGGCGCGGGCAAGCTGCCAGTCCTCGACCTCATCGGCGCCCGACCGCTGCGGTTCACGCTGCCGCTTGCGGTAGGTGTTGATGAAGGTATTGGTCAGGATCCTGAAGAGCCACGCCTTCAGGTTCGTCCCTTGCTGGAACTGGTGGAACGAGGCGTACGCCTTGGCGAACGTCTCCTGCACAAGATCCTCGGCGTCCGCCGGGTTCCGCGTCATCCGGAGGGCGGCCGAGTACAGCTGGTCCAGGTATGGCATGACATCTGACTCGAAGCGCTCGCCGCGCTCGGCAACTGTCTCAGGCACTGGCGTCTCTGGCACGGGACCCACCCCCTCTCGGTAACCGTAAGAGGATACCTTCCCCCGTCGGCCTGACGCGGGCCGGCGTGCCGGGGCGGGCCGGCGTGGCGGGGCGACTGTCGCTGAGGCTGTGGCCATGACGCGTAGAACACCGACCCGCGCCCGACAATTCCGGCTACCCGCAGCTTGCCGTAGTTCCCGCGCTCGCCTCCGCGCGCCCGAGGCCCCCGCCTCCTCCCTCGTCACTCGTCCGCTCCTTCGTCGCTCCCTCCCTCCCCAGTCCGGGGGCAGGGGCGCGCGCTTCGGCTCGCGCTCAGTGTTCCCCGCGCTCGCCTCCGCGCGCCCGAGGCCCCTGCCTCCTCCCTCGTCACTCGTCCGCTCCCTCGTCGCTCCCCTCCCTCCCCAGTCCGGGGGCAGGGGCGCGCGCTTCGGCTCGCGCTCAGTGTTCCCCGCGCTCGCCTCCGCGCGCCCGAGGCCCCTGCCTCCTCCCTCGTCACTCGTCCGCTCCCTCGTCGCTCCCTCCCTCCCCAGTCCGGGGGACAGGGGCGCGCGCTTCGGCTCGCGCTCAGTGTTCCCCGCGCTCGCCTCCGCGCGCCCGAGGCCCCTGCCTCCTCCCTCGTCACTCGTCCGCTCCCTCGTCGCTCCCTCCCTCCTCAGTCCGGGGGCAGGGGCGCGCGCTTCGGCTCGCGCTCAAAGGGGCGGAAAGTTCCGGGGATGGAACCCGGCGGACCGGGGAAGGGTAACTAGTGTGGGGCGCTGCGGACGAGCGCCCGGCCAGGAGCAACCCCGTGCAGGCAACCGCTAGGGCCGAGCAGGACACCGGTCCTGCCGCTGGCTACCCTCGCTTTTACGCTGCCGTCGCCCGCGCTCAGCTCACCAGCTGGCTGCCAGGCGGCAGGCGGTTCCTCATCGACATTTCCGGCCCTGGCGCCAGGACCGCGGACGTGGCCGCCCGCGCCGGGCACCGAGTGCTGCGCGTCATCGACCCGGAGATGCCGGTACCGCCGCCCGGGCCGGCCGATGAGGAAGGTGGCCGGCTGTCCACCGTGGCGGCCGATGAGGAAGGTGGCCGGCTGTCCACCGTGGCGGCCGATGAGGAAGGTGGCCAGCTGTCCACCGTGGCGGCCGACGGGACCGGCCTGGAGTTTCTCCCCGACGGCTGCGCCGACGGCGTGATCGCCGAGGAGCGCACGCTGTCGCTGCGGCTTGCCGCGGAAGACCTCGTCACCGAGATCGCGCGCGTCCTCCGGCCCGGCGGCCGGGTGCTCGCCTGCGTGGACTCACTCACCTTCGGCATGGCGCTGCTGGCCGAGCAGCACCGATGGCCGCACCTAGTCGACGTGCCCAACGCGGACGTCGTGCTCATCCCGTGGCCGGACGGCACCATCACCCGCTGCTACGGCGCGGAGCAACTGCGCGAGCTGTTCACCGGCGGCAGCCTCGAGGTGAGCTGGATCAGGCCGCGCACCGTGCTCTCTCCCCAGACGGTCGGTTACGTGCTGGCCAGGGACCCGTCAAGCTTCGGTGAGCTGGTCAAGGCGGAGCTCCACGCCCGTTCTGATGACTCGGTCGGCGCGCAACTGATCGCCTGCTGCGTCAAGCGGGCCTTAGCCGCCGACAAGCCGGTTACCGTCGTTTGCGATCGCGTTTCGCCTGGCAGGGGACACACCGGGCGGTCGCGGGGCGGGCTTCGAGCCGCGGCTCCGGCACCGAGCCCGTGCAGTCGACGCAGCGGCCGTAGCTGCCGTTGTCGATCCGGGCGAGCGCGGCGATGACCTCAGCGCGCTGCGCCGTGGCCGTCTCCATCGAGGCGGCGTTCCTGTCCGCCTCGGTCAGGTTCGCGCCAGCGTCGCCCGGCTCCGCGCCACCGCCCCTGACAAGGTGGTGTTCACCCAGCAGTATCGAAACCGTCCTGTCCAGGTCGGCGCGCATTTCCTCTAGGCGCTTACGGGCAACGCTGATCTCCATCGGCGGTCCTCAGGTGAAGGAAGGTCAAGAAGGGGACGAACCGGGCGGCTCCAAGTCACCGAGGGGTTCGGTCAGGGACGGTCCGTTGTTCCGTACGGAATTCACGGCCGTCGAGACGGGGTGGGATGCCAGGCCGCCCGACCCCGAGAAGGTCGCGGGGCGCATGACCGCGAGCATCAGCTCTTTGTCGTTGTTGGCCGGGTTAAGCCAGTCGGCCCAGCTCTCCGGGGCGATGGTCATCGGCGTCCGGTCATGGATCCGGCCGATCTCATCGGTGGCCTGCGTCGTGACGATCGACCCGGACCAGTACCAGGCGTCCTCGTGGTCCTCAGGGACCTGCGAGTTCCGCCAGAGTTCGTAGATGCCGGCGAAGGCGAGGATGCCGCCGTCCGTCCGGTAGATGTAAAAAGGCTTCTTGGCCTTTCCCTCGGTAATCCACTCGTAGTAGCCGTCCGCCGGAATCAGGCAGCGGCGCTTCGCGAACGCCGCGCGGAACGAGGGCTTGACGGCGACCGTCTCGGACCGGGCGTTGATCATGCGGGCGCCGCCGGAGGCGTCCTTCGCCCAGCTCGGCACCAGACCCCAGCGGACGAGCCGCAGCTCTCTTTCTTCCTTGTGCTCAAGGACCGTGTAGATGCGCTTTGTGGGCGCGACGTTGTAATCCGGCTCTCGGTCGGCACCCACGGCGTCACGCGTAGCGGCGAATTCCTCGAGGAGCTCAAGCCGCTTTCTAGCTGAGACGAACCGACCGCACATGTGCCCTTCCCCTTTGGCCCGGTACACGCCGGATTGCAGCTACTTAACCGCAAAATGGCTTCGGCAAACCCGAGGCGTGGTCTCTGCGGACCCTTTGCGCGTCAACCGATACCCTCAAGGTTATGGACTGCGGACGCTGCTATGCCCACGTGGCGCGAGGACCGGTGCGCGCGCGGCCGCGACCGGCCGGTTCGAAGTCGATAACGAACCGTGCCCTCATCCTGGCGGCCCGGGAAGAACTCGTCCGGAGGGATGACTCCTGAAGCAGCGGTCGGGCTACCTCGACGAGGACGATATCCGGGTCCGCGCGGGCCGCGGCTCGAAGCCGCGCACCCGGCGGCGCCCGGCGCACGAGTCCGCGCCTGAGGGGTTCGTCGTCAGCGTTGACCGGGGCCGCTACGGGTGCGTGGTTGAGGACCCGGACGGCTCGGCTGAGCTGCTCGTCACCGCCATGAAGGCCCGTGAGCTCGGCCGGGGCTCGGTCGTGGTCGGCGACCGGGTCGCGCTGGCGGGCGACGTGTCCGGGGCGCCGGGAACGCTCGCCAGGATCGTCCGGGTCGAGAAGCGGACGAGCGTGCTGCGCCGCTCCCCCGACGACACCGACCCGCTGGAGCGGGTCATCGTCGCGAACGCCGACCAGATGGTCATCGTCGCCGCGCTCGCCGACCCGGAGCCCAAGACCCGCTTCATCGACCGCTGCCTGGTCGCGGCCTACGACGCGGGCCTCGACCCGCTGCTGGTGCTGGCCAAGTCCGACCTGGCGTCGCCAAGGAAGATCCGCGCGTTCTACCGGCCGCTCGCCATCCCGATGCTGACCACGCGGCAGCCGCTGCCCGAACAGACGCTGGCCCGGCTGCGCAAGGCGCTCGACGGCCGGATCAGCGTGTTCATCGGCCAGTCCGGAGTGGGGAAGTCATCGCTGGTGAACGCCCTCGTGCCCGACGCCGGCCGGGCGGTTGGCCGGGTCAACGCCGTGACGGGCAAGGGGCGGCACACGTCGTCTTCGGCGATCGCGCTGCCCCTGCCGGACGATTCCGGCTGGCTCATCGACACCCCCGGGGTCCGCGGCTTCGGCCTTGGCCACGTGACGACCGACCGGGTCGTCGAGGCCTTCGGTGACCTGGTCGAGGGAACGGCGGCCTGCCCACCGGGCTGCGATCACCTGTCAGCCAGCTGCGCCCTCGACGAATGGGCGGCGGCCCATGACGCGACGGCCCGCCTGGAGTCCCTCCGCCGCCTCCTGCGCAGCCGCGAGTCCGCCGACTAACCCAATGCCCCGGCCGAGCGGGACGGTGCCGCCCGAGCGCCAGTAGGTGCCGTCGGGGGTGCGGGACAGGAGGTCCTCGTCGATGAGGTAGCGGCGCAGCGCCGCGTGGTCGTCGTGGAGGGCCTTGAGGATCTCGTTGACGGCGAGTTCCGGATAACGGCGGCCGGGCTCGAAGGCTTGTGCCACCTCATCGAGCAGCAGCAGCCGGACCGCGCGCTTGGCGGGGATGGCCGAGATCCGGCCGTCCCTGACGAAGGGGCGCAGCTGGCTGGGCAGGTCACGGTTGAGGTCCATCGGAGGTAATTATTCCCCCGGCCGGGCGTCGGACCCCTGGCTTCGCCGCCACCGCACCTTGGCGGTGCCGCTGGCCGCTCGCCGGTCCTCCGTTGTCGGCTGGTCAGCGAGATAGCCGTGGCTGTACCGTTTCGCAAGTGGGAAGCTATGACGACGACCTGCGGTTCGCGCATGTTCTCGCTGACGCCGCCGATAACATCACGACGCAGCGGTTCCGCGCGCTTGACCTGCGGGTCGAGACCAAGCCTGACCTCACCCCCGTCTCCGACGCCGACCGGGCCACCGAGGACTCCCTGCGCAACATCTTGCGCCGGTCACGGCCGCGCGACGCCGTGCTTGGTGAGGAGTCCGGGCAGACGGGCACCGGCCCGCGGCGCTGGGTCCTCGACCCGATCGACGCCACCAAGAACTACGTGCGCGGCGTCCCCGTGTGGGCCACGCTCATCGGGCTGATGGACGGGGACAACGTGGTGGTCGGCGTGGTCACCGCCCCCGCGCTCGGGCGCCGCTGGTGGGCCGGGGTCGGCGGCGGCGCGTGGACCGGCCGGTCGCTGACCAAGGCGTCACGCTGCCAGGTCTCCCAGGTCACCAAGCTGTCCGACGCCTCCTTCTCCTATTCCGGCATCGGCGGCTGGGCGGAGACCGGCAGGCTTGACGGGTTCCTCTCGCTGAGCCAGGCGGTCTGGCGAACCCGGGCGTACGGCGACTTCTGGTCACACATGCTGGTCGCCGAGGGCGCGGTCGATGTGTCGGCAGAGCCTGAAGTGTCTTTGTGGGACCTGGCAGCGCTCCAGGTGATCGTGGAGGAGGCGGGAGGCCGGTTTACCAGCCTGTCCGGAGTGGCTAGCCCCGACGGCGGCAGCGTCGTTTGCACGAATGGCCACCTTCACGATGAGGTGCTCGCGCATCTTGCGGAAACCAGCGAACTGCCATAACCAGAGGCGAGGTGTGTGCCACGATCGCTACCGCGCGCTACCCTTGGGTGGAAAGGCACTTTTGCCGTAACGGGGGCACCCTTCCTTACCTGGTCGCGCGCTCGTAACGGCCACGGACGCAAACGATTTCGCGGGGCGGGACGCCCCGCGGCAGGCGCCGGGTGGTGAGTTCCCGCTCCAACCGCCCGGCTGCGCCCGGCTGGTTTCCCCGGCCACCCGGGCGTTGCGGCGCCTGGTCCGGCAATTCCCCCGTCCTAACCGGGCCAGGCGTCCGCTCAGCGTTCGATCACCCATGCCACCCCGGTTCGCTTGGACTTGGGTCGAACTGGTGGGCGATAATTGGCGGGTGGGCGACCTCGTGATCGTGCTTGCCGAAGCTGGGGTCAGGCACGGGGACCTCGTCGGGCTTGTCGTGCGGAGCGGCGGGGCCGTCAGCGTTGCCACCGGCCGAGGCGAGTGGGAAGGGTCGGCCGCCGACGTCGGGGCGGCCGATGAGAAGATCAGGCCGCGCTGGGTGGTCTGGTCGCAGGAGGACGCGCGGGGGCTGGTGGCGGCCGGGGTGCGGCTGGCTACCTGCTGGGATGTCGCCGCCGTGCACCGGCTGCTGTTCGGCGGGTGGCGGGCCGACCCGGCGTACGCCTGGGCCTGCCTGCACGGGCAGGCGCCGGCGGAGGTGCCCGCCCTCACGGCCGAGCCCGACCTGTTCAGCGCGGCCGCGGACGTCGCCGACGCACCGGCACTGGGTGCCGCCGCCGCGCTTGAGGCGGCCCGGCTGCAGCTCGCGGGCCTCGCAGAGCCGGGAAGGCTCGGCACCGCGCGCGCGGAGTCGACCGCGGAACTGCTGTGCGCGGAGCTGTCCGCGGACGGGCTTCCGGTCGGCCTGGCCGCGATGGAAGACCTGCTTACCGGGCTCATCGGAGCCCGGCCGCGCGGGCCGACCGACGCCGCGGTCATCCGGGCGGCGCGGGACGCCCAGGTGCTGCGGCACGCTCCCGCCACCCGGGCGACAACCCGGGCGGCAACCAGCGCCCCCGGCAGTGTCACCGCCGACCTGCGCAGTCCCGCGCAGGTGAAGTCGCTCCTGGCGGCGGCCGGGATTGACGTGCCGGACACCCGCGCGTGGCGGCTCGAAGAGTTCAGGGACCGCTCGCCGCTGGTCGCTGCCCTCCTTGACTGGCGCAAGGCGGAGCGGATCGCCACCACCTACGGGTACGCCTGGCTGGATGAGCATCTCGGCGCCGACGGGCGGCTGCGCGGCGCGTGGACCGGGTCCGACGGCGCCGCCGGGCGGATGACCGCCTCCAGCGGGCTGCACAACATCCGGCCGTGCTCCGCCGGGCGGTGCTCGCCGAGGACGGGCACCTATTCGTCCGGGCCGACCTTGGGCAGATCGAGCCGCGGGTGCTCGCCGCCGTCTCCGGCGACGCCGCGCTCGCCGCCGCCACCGCTGCGGACGACATGTACCTGCCGGTGGCGGCCGAGCTTGGCGTCGACCGGCCGACCGCCAAGGTCGCGATGATCGCGGCCATGTACGGGCAGACCACCGGCCACGGCGGCGTGGCGGCCAGGCGGATGCGGACCGCCTACCCGGTCGCGATGGGCTACCTCGACGCGGCCGAGCGTGATGCCAGGGCCGGACGGGACCTGCGCACCGCCGGCGGGCGGCTGGTCCGCATGTCAGGCAGTTCCGCCGACCCGCCAGCGACCCAGGCCGCGCGCGGCCGGTACGGGCGCAACGCGGTCGTGCAGGGCGCGGCCGCCGAGCTGTTCAAGATGTGGGCGGTCACGGTCCGCGCCCGGACCGCGCCGCTGGCCGCCCGGATCGTGCTCTGCCTGCACGACGAGCTCCTGGTGCACGTTCCCGCCGGGCAGGCGGAGCGGACGGCGGCCCTGGTCGGCGCCTGCCTGACCGAGGCCACCAAGCGCTGGGGGCCGGGCGGCCGGGTCCGGTTCATCGCCGACATCACGATCGCCCGCAGCTGGGCCGACGCCAAGGCCTAAGAAGGCGGTGCGCGGGAAGCCCGCAGGGGCTGATACCGTGGCCACCAGAAAACTTGGGACGGGGAGGGGGCCTGACGTTGCCGCGGTATAGCAGAGTCGTGGTCAAGCTCAGCGGCGAGGCCCTGTCCGGGGCCGCCGGAACGGGGGTCGATCCCGCTAGCCTCGCCCGGGTCGCCGACGAGGTGCTGTCCGTGCACAACCTCGGCGTTCAGGTCGCGGTCGTCGTCGGCGGCGGTAACTACTTCCGCGGCCGGATGGCCGACGGGTGGGGAATCAGCCGGGCGGAAGCCGACAACATCGGCATGCTCGGCACCGTGATGAACGCGCTCATGCTGCGCGGCGCGCTCACCGCGCGGACCGACGCGGACATCCGGGTGATGACGGCGGTGCCGATCCACAGCGTGGCCGAGCCGTTCATCCGGCTCAAGGCGATGCATCACCTGGACCGCGGCTTCATCGTCGTGCTCGCGGGCGGCATCGGCCAGCCGTACGTGACCACCGATTACCCGGCCGTGCAGCGGGCGCTTGAGCTGGAGGCCGACGCGCTGCTCGTCGCCAAGCACGGGGTGGACGGCGTCTATGACTCCGACCCCAAGCACAACCCGGACGCGGTCAGGTTCACCACCCTGACCTACGAGGAGGCCCTCGCGGCCGACATCCGGATCATGGACACCAGCGCGTTCGTCCTCGCCAACGAGCAGTCGCTCACCATGCACGTCTTCGACGTCGCCGCCGTGGGCGTGATGAAGTCCATCTGCGAGGGTGGCGACGACGGCACCCGCATTACCGCGAAGTAGCCGGGCGTGACAGAGTCGCGCTGCAGCTCTTGTCCGCGCGGGCGGGCCTGATACGATCGCGGTCTTTGCGATCAGGCCCGACCGTGGGGACAGCCGGGGGGTACGGGGGTCGTCCCCCCGGGCGACAACAGCCGAGGCTAGCTCTTCAGCTTGCGCCAGACCGGGCGCGGGATCAGCTTCAGCACCGTCGCGAGGCCGACCAGCGAGCCCGGGACCCACACCACCGACTTGCCGCCCGCCAGCGCGCTCGCGGTCGCGGCGCCGACCGCCTCCGGCGTCGTCGCCAGCGGAGCGGGCTTCATCCCCTGGGTCATCCGGCCGGTCACGAACCCCGGCCGGACGAGCAGCACCCGGACGCCGGTGCCGTGCAGCGAGTCGGCGTAGCCGCGGGCGAACGCGTCCAGGCCGGCCTTCGTCGCGCCGTAGACCGAGTTGAACTTGCGCGGCCGGACCGCCGCGATCGACGACAAGACCACGATCGTGCCGCTCCCCCGGCGGCGCATCGCCTCGCCGAACGCGAGCAGCGCCGTCACGTGCCCGGTGAAGTTGGTCTCGATCATCGTCGCGGCCAGCCGCACGTCCCGCTCGACCTGCTCCTGCGGGATCAGCACCCCGGTCGCGGCGATGACCAGGTCGGGCACTCCGCCGGCGCCGATCTCAGCGGCGAACGCCTCGTGGGCGGCCGTGTCCACCGCGTCGTAGCGGGCGACCGTGACCGGGCGGTTCAGCGACTTGCCGGCCGCCTCCAGCCGCTGCGGGTCCCGGCCCGCCAGGATGACCTCGGCGTCCGGCGCCAGCTTGAGCGACGACAGGATCGCGATACCGATCTCACTTGTACCGCCGAGCAATAGGACGCGGGAGAATTGGCCGCTCACGTTCGGAATGCTCATTTTCTCTTTCCGTTACTCTACGTAAAGGCCGACGCAGAACAGTACCAGCCACGCCGCCTCACAGCACAGCATGACCACGTCCCGCGTGATCAGGTCTTCCACCGGGCGCACCGTGCGGCGGCCGGCGAGCACGCCGAAGCGGATGAGCGCGGCGGCAAGCGGCAACGCGGACGCCAGGTGCCACGGCCGGGCGGCGCTGCTCTCGCTGAGCGCCCACATCAGGTAGGTCGCGAGCATGCCGACCCCGATGGTCACCTGCGCGATGCGTAGCATCTCAGGCCGGTACCAGCGCATTACCGGGCGGTGCTTGACCGCGTCCGCGCCCAGGCTGGTCAGCTCGGTGTAGCGCTTGGCCACGGTCACGCCGAGCGCGCCGAGGCTGCACACGAGCAGGAACCAGACCGACGGCTTCACGTGCGTCGCCGCCGCGCCGCCGAGCACCCGCAGCACGAACCCGGACGCCACGATCAGCATCTCGGCGAACGGGACGTGCTTGAGCTTGAACGAGTAAAGGAACGACAGGCACAGGTACGCCGACGCCGTGGCGACGAGCAGCGGCTCGCGGATCGCCACGCCCGCGCCGACCGCGCACAGCGCCGCGAGCACGGCGAGCACGATCGCGTGCTGCTCGGGCAGCGCGCCCGAGGCGATCGGGCGGTTCCGCTTAACCGGGTGCCGCCGGTCCCGCTCCACGTCGGCGACGTCGTTGACGAAGTACACCGCCGCCGACGCGCAGCCGAAGGCGAACATGGCGAGCAGCGCGTAGCCGAGCCCGTCGTTGCGGCCGAGCGAAGCGCCCGCCAGCGGCGCCGCGAACACCAGCAGGTTCTTCGGCCACTGGCGGGGCCGCGTCGTCATGACGGCGGCCCGCAGCCAGCGCGCCGGCGAGACCGGCACCGCCGCGGAAGCGGGCACCGTGGCCTGTGGCCCCGTATCCTCGCCCGGGGCCGCCGTCTTGTTGATGGTCACCGCGCGTAGACCGCGGTGAAGTCGCGGGTGGACGGGGTGTAGTAGGAGTCCGGGGCCGGCTGCTGCGTCGGCAGCAGCGGCACCGGCGTCGGGTCCTTCGGGTTGCCCTTGGCCTGGTAGTAGTCGAACTTCATCCAGGCCGGGTTGATGTCCATCTGCATGCCCTCGACGGCGCCGGCCCGCTGCAGCAGCAGGCCCAGGTCCTGCGCGTTGAGCGCCATGCCGTAGACGTAGACGACCCGGCCGTCCTTGGTCATGCCGATCCCGGAGCGCCAGACGGCATACGTGCCGCCGAGCGTCGCGCCCCAGTTGGTCATCACGTCCGAGTTGGCGCTGGAGGACACCTGGCCGTGGTCCACCAGCAGCTTGAGGTTCTGCCGGACGCCCGCGATGGTTGAGTTCATCGAGAAGTCCCGGCCCCACTCGCCGATCTTGACCGTGCCGTTCTTGTAGTACACGACCGACGCCGCGCCCTTGACCAGCGCACCGTGGTAGATGCCGTTGAGGTAGAAGCCGCCGCCCGCGGAGTCCAGCTTGAAGCCGCCGTTGAACGTGGCGAGCAGTCCCGTGCGCTGGCTGGCCGGGATGTACGACGGCACGCCCCAGTTCTGGCTGGTCCCGGGGTCTTCCGTGCCCGGGCGCAGCGAGAACCTGACCAGCCGCTGGTCGATCGACGCGATGCCGTTGACCTGGGACGTGTACGTCGCGTCGCGCAGGAACGTCGTCAGGATCGCCGGCTCGCCCTTGACGCTCTCCACCACGCGCCACTGGCCCTCGCCGGCGATCGACGAGCCCGCCAGGGACTTCAGCGTGGCCGGGATGTCGGGCACGAAGGCGTTCTTGGCCTTGGTCTTCGCCGGCTTGCTGGGGCTGAGCGCCTCGCCGCTCGGCACGGCGAGGGAGAACGACGGCTTGCCGCCCTTCGGCGGCGGGTTGTAGGACACCCACTCGCCGAACGTCACGACCGGGCCGAGGTAGTGGTCCCTGGCCCATTCCGCCAGGTTCGCGGACACGCCCTGGCCGTTGTTCTTGAACGCCGCCTGGCCGGCCGAGAACATCACGACGACGAGGAAGAGCCCGACCACCGCGCTGACGATGCGGACGACGGGACGACGGAAGAACCTGCGGGTGCGCCGCAACCGCACCTTGCGGGCGGGCACGACATCCGCCGACGTCTCGTCGAGGAGTGCCGGACCTCCAGGCCCCTGCCCCGGCATCTCGTAACGCTCGTCGTTGAACCGCTGCGGCTGCTCGTACCGGCGCATGTTTCCCTGCGCGTTTCCCGGCGCGCCGCCGGCGTAGCCGCGGGGATCGCCGCCCGGGCCCTGGTAGCCGCGCGGGTCACCGTTCCCCTGGTAGGCCGCGCCGCCGCCCTGGTAGTTGTACGTCTGCGTCGGCTGGTTGTCGTAGCCCTGGCCGTGGCCCTGGCCCTGGCCGTGGCCGTGGCCCTGGCCCTGACCGGGGGGCGGGCCGGGCGGGTAACCCGGCGGCCCGTAGCCCGGCGGCCCGTAGCCCTGCTGGCCGTAACCGTTGCCGCCCTGGCCACCGCCGTGAGGCGGCTGCGGCCCGTAACCCCCAGGGTGGCCAGCGCCGCCGGCGCCGCCGCGTCCGGGCGCGCCGTACTGGCCGTACTGCTGCTGCTGATCCCGGCCGGGAGCGCCGGGCCCGTTGCCGTTGTGGCCGTTAGGTCCGTCGTAGCCGTCGGGTCCGTACCCGTTGGGCCGGGCGCCCTGGTCGCCGTAGGCCTGCCCCTCGTCGGGCTCGTTCGGCCATTCGGGACCCGGTCCGCCACGGGGCACCCGTCGTGACATGCTTCATACCTCCCGCGTAGCTCAGTCCCGCAGGGAAGCTACCCACCTCGGTTGAAGGAATCGTTACGAGCCAATACCCACACTTCGGCTCACTTACGAGCAGCTTCCGGCGCAATCTATGCGGGAGCGCGGTTACCCGCGCTAGATGTCAGAATATGCGGTCGGTCATCCGGTGCGGGCTGATCTTGATAGGCACGTCCCAATTTGCAGCTCTGATTTCCCTCATCGCCAGCTTCCGCGTCGCCGCGTCCATCCGGTCGATGAACAGTACGCCGTCGAGGTGGTCGGTCTCGTGCTGCAGGCACCGGGCGAGCACCTCGGTGCCCACGACCTGAACCGGGTCCCCCCGGTCGGTGTAGCCCCGGCCGACCGTGTTCAGCCGCCGCTTGACGTCGTAGTAGATCCCGGGGAACGACAGGCACCCCTCCTCGCCGTCCTGCTCCTCCTCGTCGGGGAAGTCGAGGACCGGGTTGACCAGGTAGCCGCGCTCGCTGCCGACCGCGTAGGCGAACACCCGCAGGCCCACGCCGATCTGCGGCGCGGCGAGCCCGGCGCCCTGCGCGTCGTCGAGCGTCTGGGTCAGGTCCTTGACCAGAGAGCGCAGCTGGTTGTCGAAGTCGGTAACGGGCTCGGCGGCGGTGCGCAGGATCGGGTCGCCGAACAGCCTGATGTTGCGAATGGCCATGCCTTGAGGGTAACCGCAGGCGGCTGCCGGCATGCTGACTCACAACTTATTTGACAAGAGTGCGGCATGGAATATACAACCTGATCTGTAACTTTCCTATGAGTGAAGGGCGAAACCACACCGGGTGGCAGCCGCTGGCCGCTTACCATTTCGGATGGGAGGTGAGACACGTGGAACTCTTCGACGACGAGAATGCCCCGCTTTACACCGTGGGACAGGTCGCGGAGATGCTCTCGCTGAAGCAGGCGTTCCTGCGCCGCATCGACGAGCTTCGGGTTGTCTCGCCGCAGCGGTCCGCGGGCCGCCAGCGCCGTTACACCCGCCTGGAGATCCGCGTCATCCAGCAGGTGGCCTCGATGGCGGACGAGGGCCTGACGCTGCCCGCCATCCGGCGGATCATCGAGCTCGAGGAGCAGCTGGCTGAGGTTGTGCGGCAGCGTGACGACCTGGCGGCGCGGCTCTCGGAAGTGTCTTCAGAACGACTGCGGCTGGCTCAGCAGCTCGCCGACTTGCTGCAGCGGGCGGGCCGGGAGCAGCGGCAACAAGAGCGGGAAGACTAGGCCGCGACCGCCGGGTGGCGGCTGCGCTCAACCGCGCAGGACCGGCCGCAGGTTGTCGAGGACGGACCGGTCATCGATGGTGGAAGGAACCGGCTCGTCTTTCCCGTTGGCGAGGCCGCGCATCGTCCGCCTGAGGATCTTCCCCGAGCGGGTCTTCGGCAGGGCGGGCACGATGTCGAGCCTGCCCAGCGTGGCGATGGGGCCGATCCGGTCGCGGATCAGCTTCCCGAGTTCCGCCGCCAGCTGGGCCTGCTCCGCGGTGACGCCCGCCTTGAGCACCACCAGGCCGCGCGGCACCTCGCCCTTGAGCGGGTCGTTGACGCCGAACACCGCGCACTCGGCGACCGCCGGGTGGCTGGCCAGCACCTCTTCCATCTCGCCGGTGGAGAGCCGGTGACCCGCCACATTGATCACGTCGTCGATGCGGCCCATGACGTACAGGTAGCCGTCCTCGTCGCGGAAGCCGCCGTCGCCGGTGAGGTAGTAGCCGGGGTACCTGGACAGGTACGACCGGACGAAGCCGTCGTCGTTGTGCCACAGGGTGGGCAGGCAGGACGGCGGCAGCGGCAGCTTGATCGCGATGTTGCCGGCTTCACCGGGCTTGGCGGGCTTGCCGTCCTCGTCGAGGATCTGCACGTCGTAGCCGGGGACGGGCAGGCTCGGCGAGCCGGGCTTGATCGGCTTGGGGTCAAGGCCGACCGGGTTGGCGACGATCGCCCAGCCGGTCTCGGTCTGCCACCAGTGGTCGATGACCGGGACGTTCAGCAGCTCGCCGGCCCACCGGTAGGTCTCCGGGTCGAGGCGCTCGCCCGCCAGGAACAGGTACTCGAAGCCGGACAGGTCGTGCTGCTCCTTGAGCCGCCCGTCCGGGTCCTCCTTGCGGATAGCGCGGAACCCCGTCGGGGCGGTGAACAGCGTCTTGACCTTGTGCTCGGCGATGACCCGCCAGAAGGCGCCGGCGTCGGGGGTGCCGACCGGCTTGCCCTCGTACAGGACCGTGGTGCAGCCGGCCAAGAGCGGCGCGTAGACGATGTAGGAGTGGCCGACGACCCAGCCGATGTCGGACGCGGCCCAGAACACCTCGCCCTGGTGGGTGTCGTAGATGTTGCGCATCGACCACGCGAGCGCGACCGCGTGGCCGCCGTTGTCCCTGACCACGCCCTTGGGCTTCCCGGTGGTGCCGGAGGTGTAGAGGATGTAAAGCGGGTCGGTGGCGTCGACGGGGACGCAGGGGGCGGGCGCCGGGGCCGCGGCCATGAGGTCGTGCCAGTCCAGGTCCGTCGCGCGCATGGTCGCGGTCGCCTGCGGTCGCTGGACGACGATCGTGTGCTCGGGCTTGTGCGCCGCCTCGTCGACCGCCGCGTCCAGGATCGGCTTGTACTCGACGACCCGCGCTACCTCGATGCCGCAGGACGCCGAGACGATGAGCCGGGGCTTGGCGTCGTCGATCCTGACCGCGAGCTCGTGCGCGGCGAAGCCGCCGAACACCACGCTGTGCACCGCCCCGACCCGCGCGCAGGCGAGCATCGCGATGACCGCCTCGGGGATCATCGGCAGGTAGATGACGACGCGGTCGCCCTTGGTGATGCCGAGGGCGGCGAGGACGCCGGCGAACCGGGCGGTCTCGTCGCGCAGTTCGGTGAACGTGAGCGCGCTCTTGGTGCCGGTGACGGGCGAGTCGTAGATCAGGGCCGCCTGGTCGCCGTGACCGTTAGCCACGTGCCGGTCAACGGCGTTGTAACAGGTGTTCAGCGTGCCGCCGGCGTACCAGCGGTAAAAGGGCGGATTGCTGTCGTCCAGGATCTTCTCCGGCCGGGTGTACCAGTCGATCGCGCTGGCGGCCTCGGCCCAGAACCCCTCCGGGTCGTCGAGGCTCCGGCGGAAAGCGTCCTCGTATCTGCCCATGCCCCGACCGTAAGCCGGCGCCGCCCCCGTTGGCTAGGCCCAGGAAACCCGCGGCGACGGCCGGCGGCGCCATCGCCAGCCACCCGTCCACCAGCGCCTCCTTCAGCTCCGGCGCCGTGACCCGGTCCAGCTGGACCAGGTAGGCGTTGAAGCCGTTGAAGTGCTCGATCGTGAAGAAGCCGTCCTTGCCCGCGGCGAGGATCGCCTCCTTCTCGGCCCGATCGGCGGTCCTGATCGCGAGGATCGGGCCCGACGGCGGCTGCTCGTCGCCGTAGCGCTTGATGTCGGCCTTGCTGAACGGCCGCTCCCAGGCGAACCCCTTGCCCGCCACCTGCCAGAGGCGGGAGCCGCGGTGCTTCTCCTCGCCCTCGGTTACCTCGGGCAGCTCGGCCACCAGACGGGCCACGTCATCGAAGGTCTGCACGAATAAACCGTACCGCCCGGCCCCGTCGCGGGGCGGGTCAGCCCGCGGACTTGAGCAGCGCGTCGGCGTTGCTGTAGAGGATCGCGGCCTGCTCTTCATCGGTGAACCCGAGATCCTGGACGGCGCGGACGGCGGTCAGCGGGTCGTCGAGCGGGTAGTCGCTGCCGAAGACGACGCGGTCCACGCCCACCTTGCGCAGCACCCAGGCGAGCTGCCCGGCGAACGGGCTGTTCGCCAGCATCACGCCGGTCACCGAGATGTCGATCCACACGTTCCTGCCCCACTCGGGGTAACGGGCGAACACGTCGTAGATGAGCAGCTCGGGGAAGGCCGGCCCGTGCGCGTGAGCGAGGATGAGCCTGCACTCGGGCACGGCCATCGCGAGGTTCACGAACTTGCCGGGCTGGTTGGCGTCCCACGGCGAGTACGCGTCGAACAAGACGGGCAGGCCGCGCCCGGCCGCCTTGCGGACCACCTTCGTGACGGCGGGGTCCGCGACATCGAGGCGCTGGGTGTTGGGGTGCAGCTTGAGCCAGGCGGCACCGGCCGCGGCCACCCGGTCGATCTCGCGGAGGGCGCCCTGGCCGTCGGCGGGGTGGACCGAGCAGACCGGGAAGAAGAAGTCGTCAGAGTCCTTGGCCAGCCTGATCAGCGCGTCGTTGCGGGCACGGGTCCGGTCCAGGTCACCGCCGAGAGCGATCGTGATCGCGGCGGCGCGGCGGATCTGGGAGCCAGCGACCGCCGCCCGGTAGGCCTCGGGCGGGTGGGGCGCCGCGACGATTTGATTTTCTCGATCAAGCATCGGGTGCGTGTGCGCATCGATTATCGGACCGTGATACACGGTGCAAGACCATAAGGGGCCGTGTTCTCGCGGAGCAAGAGCATAGGGCGCAATTGCGCGAAAGTCACTAAAAATTAGACGGTTGTGACAGTTGCGACGTAACTCCTCGGGTGGCCCGTCGAGGCACCGGCCGAATGGGCGGCCGGCCGATGGGCGGCCCGGGTTCCTCGCTACAGGCCCATGTCCTTGGCGATGATGGTCTTCATGACCTCGGACGTGCCGCCGTAGATGCGGTTGACCCGGTTATCGGCGTAAAGGCGGGCGATGGGGTACTCGTTGATGTAGCCGTAGCCGCCGTGCAGTTGCAGGCAGCGGTCGATCACCCGGCTGGCGACCTCGGTGCAGAACAGCTTGGCGGACGCGGCCTCGGCGGGGGTCAGCTCGCCCGCGTCGTGCGCCTCGAGCGCCCGGTCGACGACGGCCTCGGCGGCGTCCACCTCGGCCTTGCAGGCGGCCAGCTCGAACTTCGTGTTCTGGAACGAGGCGACGGACTTGCCGAAGACGAGCCGCTCCTGCGTGTACCGCTTGGCGAACTGCACCGCGGCGGCCGCCTGGGCGTAGGCGCCGTGGGCGATCGCGAGCCGCTCCTGCGGGAGGTTCTGGCCCAGGTAAGAGAAGCCCTTGTGCTCCTCGCCGAGCAGGTCCTCGGCCGGGACCTTGACGTCGCTGAACGCGAGCTCGGCGGTGTCGGAGACGCGCAGGCCGAGCTTGTCGAGCTTGCGGCCGACGGTGTAGCCCGCGGACTTGGTGTCCACGACCAGCAGGGAAATGCCGTAGCGGCGGTCGTCTTCCTTTTGCGGCGCCGTCCGGGCGCAGACGATCACCCGGTCGGCGTGCACTCCGCCGGTGATGAAGGTCTTGGCCCCGTTGAGCACGTAGTGGCTGCCGTCCGCCGACCGCGTCGCGGTCGTCTTCATGCCGGCCAGGTCCGAGCCCGTGCCCGGCTCGGTCATCGCGATCGCGAACATCATCTCGCCGGAGGTGAACTTCGGCAGCCACCGCTTCTTCTGCTCGTCGCTGCCGAGCTTGAGCAGGTAGGGCAGGCACAGCGCCACGTGAACGCCGGATCCGCCGAAGCTCACGGCCGCCCGGTGTATCTCCTCGGTCTCGATCGCGGAGTACTTGAACGACTTGATGCCCGCGCCGCCGTACTCCTCGGGCACCGCGATGCCGAACAGGCCAAGCTCGGCGAGCTTGTAGTAAAAGTCGCGGGGCACGATCCCCGCGTCGTACCAGGCCTGGTAGTTCGGCACCACCTCGGCCTCGATGAACTCCCGCAGCACCTTGCGGAAGGCCTCGTGGTCCTCGGTGAACACGGTACGACGCATGACTGCTCCTCACTGCCCCGGCGACGTCAGGTTACTACCCAGTATCGTTCACGCGGTCACGTCAGCGCGAGCGAAGGTTCCGAGCGCGGCGATGAGCGCGACCGCCAGGTAGACCGCGCCGACGGCGAGGCCGTGGCTGAAGCTCGGGCCGCCAGGACGGGCTCGAACCTAAATTTCCGCTTTACCCGGCGGCTTGCCCCCGGGGCGGCGCTCCTCGTGGTAGTGGTGGTCGCGGATGATCAGGCGCTCGAGCTCGTCCAGGCGCTGGGCGGCCAGCTGCCCGTCCGCGGCGCGGACGAGATCGCGCAACTGCGCGGTCGACGTGAGGACCTCGACCCCCACGTCCGGTGCCGACAGGGTGACCCTGGCCTTCGGGTGGTTGAGCAGGACCACCGGTCGCATCCTGGCCGGCTTCCCGCGGCTGGCGAGGAACTGCTCGAGCGCCGCCAGCGGCTCCGCGAGCTGGACGTTCGGCGGCCGGCGACGCGCGTCCTGGAGCAGGCCCTCCCCGACCTGGTTGCCGTAGTTGTCGTACCTGACGTACCGCCAGCGCTCCCGCGTGATGGCGAATGTCCCGTTGACGTACTTGACCTCGATCGCGAACATCCCGCCGGGGCCGAGCAGCAGGTAGTCGATCTCGCCCCGCCGGTTGCGGTAGCCCTTGATGAGCGTCCACGCGTCGCCGAGCGCGCCCCGCAGCA
This sequence comes from uncultured Actinomycetota bacterium, assembly GCA_963767685.1. Classification (GTDB taxonomy): domain Bacteria; phylum Actinomycetota; class Actinomycetes; order Streptosporangiales; family Streptosporangiaceae; genus Trebonia. The sequence continues at coordinate 271,472 of CAVYEZ010000018.1, read as the reverse complement.
CGTCAGCGACCTCCTGCTCGCCCCTGATGCCGCCCAGGATGGCCTCCTCGCCGTGGGAGGGGCGGGCGGCCGCGGGCGGCCGCGGCCGCCGCGCCAGCCGCCGCCACCAGGCGACCAGTCCCCAGCGCAGCCGCGCCAGCAGGTCGCGCTCGGCGCGCGCCTTGGCCACGCGGTCGTGCGCCTCGGCGATCCGGGCCTCGTGAGCGGCGCGGTCCCGCCGGAACTGCCGCACCGCTTCTCCCCCGGCGGCCTCGCGTTCCCTGCGCGCCTCGGCCAGCATGTCGCCCGGATGATCTGAAAGCGGGACAAATCGCATACGGCGAGTATTGACGCGCTCACGTCGTAAGGCAACGGTCCCCGCGCCGGCTGCCGCGGCCGGCCAAACGGGACGGCCGTTTCGCGGTCTTGACGGCGGCCGGCCCGAGGGCTACCGTCTTATCCGAATAAATAGGAAACTTTCCTATTTATGTGTTCACCCCCTCGCCGCTGGCCGCGGCTGGCGCTATGACCGCGCCGCGCGGCCGGCCGACTCTTGCTCGCCCGTTTCGCACCAAGTAAGGGGATTCACGCGTGAGACGACGACAGGCAACCCTTCTGGCCGCGCTGGCCGCCGGCAGCGCGGCGCTGCTAGCACTCAGCATCACCGCGACCGGTGCCGCCGCGGCAACCGGCGGCGCGGGCACCGGGCCCGGCGCATTTCCCCGGCCGCTCCCCAACCAGGTCTTCGCTCCCTACTACGAGATGTACGACACCAGCACCGACCTCGCCGCGCTGTCGCAGCAGTCGGGCGCCAGGTACCTGTCGCTGGCGTTCCTGGAGACCGCGGCCTCCGGGTCGTGTACCGCCTACTGGGACGGCGATACCACCGAGCCGATCGCCCCGGCGAGCTACGGCGCCGACATCGCGGCGATCCAGGCGCGCGGCGGCAACGTGATCCCGTCGTTCGGCGGCTACACCGCCGACACCACCAACACCGACATCGCCGACAGCTGCACCAGCGTGGCCGGCATCGCCCACGTGTACGAGAGCCTCATCACCACCTACAACGCGCCCCGCATCGACCTCGACGTCGAGGCCGACTCCCTCACCAACGCGGCCGGGATCAACCGCCGCAACGAGGCGATCGCGCTGACGGAGGCGTGGGCCGCGGCGCACCACCGGCAGATTCAGTTCTCCTACACCCTGCCGACGTTCCCGACCGGCCTGACCGCCTCGGGGCTCGCGGTGCTGCAGAACGCCATCGCCGACGGCGCCCGGATCTCCACCGTGAACCTGCTGACGTTCGACTACTACCTCGGCACGCAGCAGGACATGGTCGCCGACACCGAAAGCGCCGCGGCCGGGCTGTTCAGCCAGTTGCAGTCGCTTTACCCGACGGCGCCGGCCAGGCAGCTGTGGCACATGATCGGGGTCACCGAGATGCCGGGCATCGACGACTTCGGGACGGATGAGACCTTCTCCACGGCCAACGCGTTCACGATCCTGAACTGGGCGCGCCACCAAGGGATCGGGCTGATCTCGTTCTGGGCGCTGCAGCGCGACAACGGCGGCTGCCCGGGCACCAAGGGAGCGAGCACCTGCTCCGGCGTGAGCCAGCCGACGTGGTTCTTCAGCCACGTCTTCGAGCACTTCACGAGCTAGCGGAAACCGGCACTCGAAGATAGTGGATCGTTGAACCCGCCACGGCGTTATCAGCGATCCACTATCCCGGCCAGGATGGAGCCCCAGCTACGTTACGTGTCCGGGCGTTACAATAGGCCCACCGGTAGGGTGGCGTGGCGGCGCGGCCAGCGCCGCCGACGGAATGTCGTGCCGACTGGAGCCGCGATGAGTGGCGTGCCCGGATACCCGGAGGCGCTCCGCGCGCTGCGCCGGGGCGCGGGCGGCGACCTGCACCGCATCCTCACCGTGGCCTGCGAGCCGGTCCCGGCCTGGGACCCGGTGATCTACCTGACCGGCTTCTCCGCCGAGGTGCTGTTCCCGCTGTCCGCGGGCGTGGCCGAGGAAGACGTGGCCGGGACGATGGCGGGCCGGGCGTTCACCAGCGGGCAGCCTGTGACCAGCGAGCGGGACGGCGCGGTCCGGGTGTGGGTGCCGGTGGTCGAGCAGACGACGCGGACCGGCGTGCTCGCGGTCACCGTGCCGGAGGCCACCCCGGGGATCGTGGAGCAGGCCGAGCTCCTTGGCGTGTTCGCCGGGCTGGTCACGGCGCTCGCCGCGCGCGTCAGCGACGTCCCGCACGTGCGGCGGCGCGGCCGGGCCATGTCGCTGCCGGCCAGCATGCAGTGGGACCTGCTGCCGCCGCTTAGCGCCCGCACCGACGGCGCGCTGATCGCCGGCCTCCTTGAACCCGCCTACGACATCGCCGGGGACGCGTTCGATTACGCCGTCAACGAGGGCGAGCTGCACTTCGCGATCCTCGACGGGATGGGGCACGGCCTCGGCTCGACGCTGCTCGCCGACCTCTGCATCGGCGCGTACCGGCATGCCCGCCGTCAGGGCGCGCCGGTGGCCGCCATCCACGCGGCGATCGGGCGGGCGCTGACGGCCCAGTACGACGACATGTCGTTCGCCACCGGGATCATCGGCAGGCTGACGCTCGCCGCCGGGCGGCTGGAATGGTCGTGCGCCGGGCACCCGCCGCCGCTGCTCCTGCGCGGCCGCAAGGTCGTCGCGGAGCTGTCCGGCGACCCGGCGCTGCCGTTCGGGCTGAGCGACGACCCGCCCGTGGTGCACTCCCAGGACCTCGAGCCGGGGGACGCGGTGCTGCTGTACACCGACGGGGTGATCGAGGCGCGCACGCCGCAGGGCGAGTTCTTCGGGCTCGAGCGCCTGACCGACCTGCTCGAGCGCGCGGCCGCCAGCGGCCAGCCGGCCGAGGAGCTGCTGCGCAGGCTGGTGCAGACGGTGCTCGAGCATCAGGCCGCCGACCTGCGCGACGACGCCACGCTGCTGCTGGTGCAGTGGACCGGAGAGGACATCTAAGGGCGGATGACGCGGTCCTCGGTGACGATCGCGGTGACCAGGTCGGCCGGGGTGACGTCGAAGGCGTAGTTCAGCGCCCGGCTGCCCGCGGGCGCGGCCGGCACGCTCTGGAAGGACGTGACCTCCGCCTCCGCCCGCAGCTCGAGGGGGATGTCCGCGCCGCTGGCGGTCGCCTCGTCGATCGTGGACTCGGGGGCGGACACCACGAACGGGATGCCCGCCCGGTGCGCGGCGAGGGCGAGGGAGTAGGTGCCGATCTTGTTGGCCACGTCACCGTTGGCCGCCACCCGGTCGGCCCCGACCACGACCGCGTCGGCGTGCCCCTGGCTGATGAGGAAGGGCGCCGCGCCGTCGACCGCGAGGTAGTGCTCGATGCCGAGCTGGTCAAGCTCCCAGGCGGTGAGCCGCGACCCCTGCAGCAGCGGGCGGGTCTCGTCCGCGATGACGTGCGCGAGCGCACCCCGGTCGCGCAGCGCCCGGATGACGCCGAGCGCGCTCCCCCAGCCCAGGCAGGCGAGGGCGCCGGTGTTGCAGTGGGTGTGCACCTTCAGCGGGCGCGGGCCGCACTCCTCGACGAGGAACGCGGCCCCCCGCTCGCTCAGCCGCTTGCTGACCGCGATCGCCGTGTCGTGCACGGCGCGGGCGGCGGCCTCCACCGCGTCGGCGCCGTCGGGGAGCCTGGCCGCGACGGCGAGCACCTCGCGGCGCAGGTTGACCGCGGTCGGACGCGCGTCGGCGATCCGCTTGACCTCGGCGTCCAGCAGCGGCGTCCCAGCCCTCGCGCTCGGCCTGGCGGACCGCGAGCGCGACGCCAAGCGCGCCGGCCACCCCGAGCAGCGGCGCGCCCCGCACGACCAGCCTTGTGATCGCGGCGACGAGCTGGTCCACGGTGGTGAGGCGGAGCACCGAGAGCCGGTGCGGCAGGGCCGTTTGGTCAATGGCGATGATGTGCCCGTCACGCCAGCCGATAACGTCATCCAGTACACCGCTGCCCGCAGGGTTTCCAACCACAGGGCCGACGCTACACCTGGAGGCCGTCATGCTGCTCCCCGACGCCCGCGCGGCGATCGTGGCCACCTGCCGGGAACTGGCCGCCGCCGGGCTGGTCGTGGGGACGGCGGGCAACGTGAGCGTCCGGGAGGGCGACCTCGTGGCGGTCACCCCGAGCGGCCTGCGCTACGACGCGCTGACCCCGGAGCTGGTGGGCGTGCACCGGCTCGACGGCGTCGCGGTCGAGGCGCCGCTGGCGCCGACCAGCGAACTGCCGCTGCACCTGGCGATCTACGCGGCCCGCCCCGGGGCGGGCGCGGTCGTGCACACGCACTCCCCGGCCGCGACGGCGTTGTCCGCGCTGGTGGATGAGGTGCCGGTGGTGCACTACTACGCGGCGATGTTCGGCGGCGCGGTGCGGGTGGCGCCGTACGCCACCTACGGCACGGAGGAGCTGGCGGCCAACGCGGTGCGGGCGCTCCGCGATCGCACCGGCTGCCTGCTCGGCAACCACGGCGCGGTCACCGTTGGCCAGGACCTGGCGACCGCGCACGACAAGGGCGTTTACCTGGAGTGGCTGTGCGACGTGTACCTGCGCGCGGCCGCCGCGGGCACCCCGCGCCTGCTGTCAGACGCCGAAATCGCCGCCGTCGCCGCGCGGCTGGCGGGATACGGCCAGCGGCCGCCCGTCACCTGAGACCCCGTTACCGGTTCCCCCCGACGTCGCTGATCGCCTCCAGCACCCGGCGGTGGTCCTGGCTCATCGTGTCCCAGTGCGCCTTGGCCAGGGCAGCGGACCGGAGCAGGGCCGAGCGGGGCGCGAGGCGCAGGGTGGCGTCGAGCAGGGTCCAGGAGAGCTCGTTCAGTTCCTGCCGCAGCGTCGCCGGGTCCTGCGTCCGCGCGCAGCTCTCATCGAGCCTCGACAGCAGCTTCGGCAGCCGCGGGTCGGCGGCGAACCGCAGCCGGAACGCGTCCGCCCCCGGCACGGCGGGGCCCGCCAGGGCGGCCGTCTCGTACGCGTTCAGCAGCGGGCTCACGTCGCCCGCGGTCAGCGGGTCGTACAGGCCGGGGAACGGCACCTGCTCGTACCCGGCGTCGTACCCGCTGAAGTAGACGGGGACCGCGGCCCCAGTCTCCGCCAGCACGCCAAGTGCGAGGTCAAGCAGGCAGACCGGCCAGCCCAGGTCGGTGATCGCGTGCACGCGGAACTCACCGCGCTCGGCGCCGAGGAAGGCGTGCAGCAGCAGTTGCGCCGACTCCTGGGCGGACTGCGCGTAGAACGCGATGGAGGTGTCGTGCAGCCTGATCGGGGTGTCCGGCGGGCCTGCCGCCCACGATCGCAGGCGCCGGTAGATGATCGAGTTGTCGACGACGTGCGTGAAGCGCGCCGCTGAGCACAGCCGGTCGCCGTCGGCCGCGGCATCGGCCGCGACCCACTCGGCGGCCCGCTTGGCGGCCGTGTAGATGTCGGGCGAGTAGGGCCGCAGCGCCTTGCCGGTGGACGCGTGCACCACCTGCGGCACCCCCGCGGCCGCGGCCGCCGCGAACACGTTGCGGGTGCCGAGCAGGTTGGTCGACACGGTGCGGTGCACCTCGGCCTCGGCCAGGCCGGGGTCGCGCTGCGCGGCCAGGTGGAAGATCACGTCCGGCCGGATCGCCGCCACCAGCCGGCCCACGGCGGGCCGGTCCCTGATGTCGGCCTGCATGTACTCGACGCCGTCGCGGGGCCGCGGGCAGCGGGTGACGCCCCGGCTCGCGCTCACGAGCCGGCCCGCGCCCAACTCGTCAAGGCGGGCAAGCAGCGTCGAGCCGATACAGCCGGTCCCGCCGGTGACGAGCACGGTCCGGCCGCGCAGCCGCCCGGCCAGTTCCGCCTCCCGAGCGGGCGGCAGGACCAGCCCGCGGTCCCGCATGGCCAGGAACCGGTCGTGTTCCGCGGTGGCGTCGGGCTTGGCCGCGATGAGCTCGCGGGTGAGCTCGCGCAGCCGCCGCGCCGTCTCCTCATTCAGGCGCGGGCGGCCCGGCGGGGCGACGGAGCGCATCAACTGGATGATCCCAGAAACAGTTTCGTTCACCGCTGGTGCCTTTCTTCGCCTTTACCCGCCTTTGACGGCGGATCCGACCAAAACGGACCTATGGCATTTGTATGGCGCAAACTATCGCGCCTAGCAGAATCAGCCTTTCAGCTTTTCTAGAAAGGCTACTTGATAAACTCGCCGCGGCGGATAATAACGCCTGGCTCGCCTTTGACGGTCGGGGGCCTAATGCCGAGAGGGGTAACAGGTGACGGCGGGCATAGCGGCAAGAGAGAGCGGTCGAGCGGGCGCCGGGCTGGTGGAGACCGGTCCCGCGGTGCGCACGCTCGAGCGGCCGGGACGGGGGCGGCACGCGCGGCCCCCTGGTGGACGGTCAGTCGCCCCGGAGCAGCCGGGAACGGGCGTTCGGCGCGCGCCGTCCGGTGCCCGCGGCCCGCGGTCGCGTTGGCCGGCGCCCGACCGCCCGGTGCTGCCGCAGCCTCCGGTGGACTCGGAAAAGTACCGGTATATCCGGCATAACACCTGGGTGCTGACAATTTGCGCGATGGGCAGCTTCCCGCTGCTCTTGTTCAGCCAGTTGCTGCTCATGATGCATTATCACTGGTTCCTGGCGTGTGCGCCGTTCGTCGCGCTCGGGGCGCTTTTCCTGGCCCTTCCGCTTTTTACCGACGGCATCACCAGAAGCTTCGACATACGCGCGCACCGGCGCCTTGTCGACGAGTGGTGGCCGGGTAATTACCCCAATGTGGACGTTTTCCTGCCGGTCTGCGGCGAGCCGCTGCCCGTGCTGCGCAATACCTGGACGCACGTCGCGCGCATGAAGGGCCACTACCGGGGCCTGGTCGTCCCCTATGTGCTCGACGACTCCGCGAACCCGCAGATCAAGGCCATGGCACGGGAGTTCGGGTTCGTCTACGCGACGCGCCCGAACCGCGGCTGGTACAAGAAGTCCGGCAACCTCTGGTTCGGGTTCGAGATCTCCGAGAGCGACTACATCCTGCTCCTCGACGCCGACTTCGCACCACGGCACGACCTGCTCGACGAGACGCTGCCGTACATGACGGCCTACCCGGACACCGGGATCGTCCAGACCCCGCAGTTCTTCCACGTCAGGGACGACCAGACCTGGATCGAGCGGGGGGCCGGCGCCGTGCAGGAGCTGTTCTACCGCTCCATCCAGGCGGCCAGGGCCGACAAGGGCGGCGCCATCTGCGTCGGCAGTTGCGCCGTCTACCGCCGCGAGGCGCTCGCCGACAACCTGGGGATGACGCTGGCGGAGCACTCCGAGGACATGCTCACCGGCTTCGACCTGAACAGCATCGGCTGGCGGCTGCGCTACATTCCGATCGCGCTGTCCACCGGGAACTGCCCGGACAACGTGCTGGCCTTCCTGAACCAGCAGTACCGCTGGTGCTCGGGCACCGTGGGACTGCTGTTCACCCGCCGGTTCTGGCGCGCCTCGCTGCCGGTCTACACCCGGATGTGCTACGTCGCCGGGCTCGTCTACTACATCTACACGGCGCTGTTCACGTTCGCGGTGCCGATGCTGACGATCTCCCTCCTCGCCTGGGAACCGCACCTGCTGCTGCTCAAGAACATGCTGTTCATGGTCCCGTCGTTCGTGTACTCGGCGGTGGTCTTCCCCGGGTGGCACTACGCGCCGTACCGGCTGGAGGCGTGGTCGGTCAAGCTGATCGCCGGCTGGGCGCACTTCTTCGCCTACTGGGACACGATCCGGGGCAAGCCGCTGGGCTGGAAGCCGTCCGGCGGCGACAAGAAGAAGCAGGACGGCAGGCGCCGCTTCTTCGCGTGCTTCCTGTGCTGGACCGTGGGCACGTCGGTGGCGTGGGTCGGCCTGGCGCTGTGGCGCATGATGACGATGGACCCCGCGAACTTCGTCGTCCTGTTCGCGCTCGGCGTCTTTGAGCTCATGGTCGCCGCCCGGGTGCTCATCCAGCCCGCGGACGCGCAGTCCTAGGGAAGCGGCATGGCGAACCAGAAGAAGGGAACCCCGGTCTTCGGCCTGCGCGACGCCGCCAGGCCCGACATCCTGCCCATCGCGGAGACGATCGAGATCCCGGCCGCCGTCGACTTCCAGGGGCTCGGGGCCTACGGGCACGGCCCCGCGCCGACCGCGCCGCTCGCGCTGCCGTCCTGGCGGGACCAGGGCTACGTGCCGTCCCGGCGCCGCACCCGGGTGAGCCGCCTCGCGCTGCTAGCGATCTTGAGCCTGCAGGCGATGCTCTCGCTGCGGTTGCGGAACACCGCCTTCGAAGACGAGGCGCTCTACCTGTACGTCGGCCGGCTCGAGATCGCGCACTTGCTGCACGGGGCGCCGCTGCCGGGCAGCTACGCGTCCTACTTCTCCGGCGCGCCGGTGCTTTACCCGGTGCTCGCCGCCGCGCTCAACGGCGTCGGCGGCCTGGCGCTGGCCCGGGCGCTGAGCCTGGCCGAGATGCTGGCCGTTACCGCGCTGCTCTACTCCTGCACGCGGTTCCTGTTCAACGAGCGCACCGCCCTGTGCGCGGCCGCGCTGTTCTCGGTCGCGATGTCGGCCTTGTTCATCGGCAACTTCGCGACGTACGACGCCACCTGCGTGTTCCTGCTGGCGTCCGCGGCGACGATCGCGATCCGCACTTCGCGCGGCCGGTGGCCGCTGTTCCTGCTGGCCGTGCCCCCCGCCGCGCTCGCGGTGGCGGTGAAGTACGCCGGCCTGCTGTTCGTGCCGACGATCGCCGTGCTCCCGGTCCTCGCGGGCTGGCCGGCGCCGCGCGGGTGGGCGGGGCGGCACCGCGCGTGGCTCGCGGTCGCTTACCCGGTGACGTTCTGCGTGGCCGTCGCGGTGCTGCTGTACGGTGCGCTGCGGCTCGGCGGGCCCGACTACCTGAACGCGCTGTCGACCACCACGACCGCGCGCGCCGCGGGCACCACGCCGTCGCTGACCATACTGCGCGAAAGCGCCGAGTGGGGCGGGGTCGTCGCCGCGCTCGGGGCGTTCGGCACCATCGCGTACGTGCGCCGGGCCCGCACCGAACCGGACGAGCAGATCGCGCCGGCCGGCGGGCCGCTGCGCCGCCTGCTGCTCGGCGTCGCGCTAACCGGCACGGCGCTGCTCGCCCCCGCCTACCAGCTCCACCTGCACACCGACATATCGCTGCAAAAGCACATCGGTTTCGGCCTGTTCTTCGCCGCGCCCATGGCCGGGCTCGGGCTCGCGCGGCTCGTCGGCGATCACTTCCGCAGGCCGCAGATCGGCATCGCGGTATGGTGCGTCGCGCTCGTGCTCGGCATGATGCAGTCCGCGCGCCTGTACCAGGGCTGGCCGTCCTCCGGACCGTTCGTCCGGGCGCTGTCCGCGTACCTCCGCCCGGGGGCCAGGTACCTGGTCGAGGTGTCCGAGGTGCCGACCTATTACCTGGAAGACCGGGCGGACGCGCAGGCGTCGCAGTTCTACTCGACGTTCTCGTTCGCCTACCCGGCGAGCGACGGGCGCCTGCTCACCGGGAACGCGGGGTTCACCGCCGCGATCCGGGCCGGCTACTTTCACGTGGTCGCCTACAACGGCGACGTGACCCCCGCGGCGGACGTGGCCATCGCCCAGGCCCTGGCCGGATCGCACGCTTACCGGCTCGTGGACGTGGTGCACCTCAGCAACTCCCAGGGGCCGGTCAATTACGACATCTGGGTCAAGCGGGCGAAAGCGCCCCGGCACCACAAAGCCGTTAAATTACAGGCTCCGCCTCCGCGCCCGCCTTGCGGCAAATTGTGTGGTTTTGGACGCGTATAACGTTCAAAGCTCACACAATCATGGCAGGCAAGGGCGTTGAGGGGCCGTCATATCCCTAATAGCCGGATCGCGCACCGCCCAGCGCCGACGGCTCTCATTGCTCGGCGGAATTGCCCGGTTCTCGAGGTAATTGACCGATGACTATGAGCTATCGTTTGCGGGAATTACCCTCCGCATGAGGGTCGAGAAATGGATGGTGATCGGTAGCAGTACGTTTCTCATAATCACTTCGGCCATTTTGGGCGGGAGCGCGCTGGCCGGCCCCTTGACCGGGTCGCCGCCGGGCCCGGTGCCGACCACTCCCGGGCCAGCAAGTACCGGTCCGACAAGCACCACTTCCGCGCCCGCGGCACCGTCCTCCACGGACACGCCGTCCGCGACGCCGGGCGCGACGACGGTCAGCCCGACGACGACGGGAACGGCATCTCCGAGCGCGTCCCCCACGGACACGCCGTCGTCTTCGGCGCTCTTCACGCTCGGCTGGTACCCGGCCGACAGCTCCACCTTCGACGCGGGGGTCATTGACGCGCTCCCGGTTAAGCCGCAGGTGGTCAACTACTACTCGGGCTGGGACGAGCCGTTCAACGCCTCCTTCGCCCAGGCCGCCTACGCCGACGGCATCCAGACGTTCGTCGAGATGGAGCCCTGGAACTGCTACAGCTGCGACGGCGGCAGCGTCCCGGCGATGACCGACATCGCGGCCGGGAGCTACGACGACTACCTGACCGGCTTCGGCCAGGCGATCAAGGCGTTCGGTCACCCGGTGCTGGTCACGTTCGCGCACGAGATGAACGGCGGCTGGTACCCGTGGGGCTACGACGGCAACGAGGGGACGACCCCTCAGCAATGGATTGCGGCCTGGGATCACGTGGTCACCGTGGTCAACGCGCAGGCTCCGGGCCTTGTCACCTGGGTCTGGGCCGCGAACGTCGAGCTTGGCGCCACCTCGGTCGCCCAGTACTGGCCCGGCGCGCAGTACGTCGGTGAGGTCGGCCTCGACGGCTACCTGTCCGGCGACAGCGACACCTACCAGTCGGAGTTCGGCCAGACGGTGACGGACGTGCGCGCGCTTACCGACCGGCCGATCTGGATCACCGAGACCGGGGTGAACCAGGACGACAGCGCGGGCCAGCGGCTCGCGGACCTGGCCGCCGCCGTGAAGCAGGGCGGCCTGACCGGCATGCTGTACTTCGACCAGGGGCCCGCCGCGTTGAGCACGGAAGAGGAGCAGGTACTCGCCGGCGTCATCGGCCCGTGGGTGACATCCTCCCCGGTCCCGCCGGTGCTGTCGCCGGCGCCCACCCTGCTCCCGACGCCGGCCACGCCCTCGACGGCCACGCCGTCGCCGACGACCGCATCCCCGTCCCCGTCCCCCGACGGGTCATCGGGAGCGCCGGCAGGCGCGGCCGAACTGCCGCTCCCGGCCGTGCCCCATCGCGGGTTCACGCTCCCGGCGCCGGGCGCAGGCGGCGCAGCAAGGGAGAGCACCGGTAGGTCACCAGCGGCCGCATGACCAGCGCGGTCTCGGTGCGTTCGACGCCCGCGATGGCGAGGATCGTGCCCGCGATCCGGTACAAGTCGTCGGCATCGCGGGCGGCCACCCGCACCAGCAGGTCCGCGGCGCCGCTCACGCCGAAGACTTCGAGCACCTCGGCGATGGCGGCGAGCGCCGTGGCCACCTCGTCGAGCCGTTGCTGGATGACGGTCACCGTGATGAACGCGGTCAGCGGGTAGCCGAGCGCCGCGGGCTCGATCCGGCGCTCGAAGCTGGCCAGCACCCCCTGGTCGTCGAACCGGCCGAGCCGCGATTGCACCGTGTTGCGCGACAGGCCCACCTGCTGCGCCAGCGACAGCACCGTCGCGCGCGGATCCCGGATCAGCGCCAGCAGCAGTTTCGCGTCGGTCCCGTCCACCGTGATACCCCGCATTCTGCTCACTTGTCGCCGGCGTGTGCTTCCGGTACTGAGCATATTGCCACTTTGCGGAGGTGATTGTTGCGCAGATAGCTACCTCGGTGCTTCACTGATGGTCACTTTGCCGGTTACAACCGAGGAACCTACCGCGAGGGCGGGTGCGCTGATGAGTGCTTCGCTGGGCAACCGTGAGCACCCGGGCCAGGCCGACCTCGGCACGCTGAAGGCCATCGAGGACCGGGTGCTGTGGCTGTCGACGGCGATCATCGATCACGCCAACCGGGTCCGCCCGAACCCGACCGGCCTGAAGGTCGGCGGGCACCAGGCCTCGAGTGCGTCGATGGTCTCGATCATGACCTCGCTGTGGTTCACGCACCTGCGGGCGCGCGACCGGGTCTCGGTCAAGCCGCATGCCTCCCCGGTCTTGCACGCGATCAACTACCTGCTTGGCCAGCTCGACGAGTCCTACCTGACGACGCTGCGGCAGTTCGGCGGGCTGCAGTCCTATCCCAGCCGGTCCAAGGACCCCGACCCGGTGGACTACTCCACTGGTTCGGTCGGCATCGGGGCGACGGCCCCGCTGTGGGGAGCGCTGGCGCACCGCTACGTGGCCGATCACTTCGGCGAGCCCGCCGGCGGGCGGCAGTACTCGCTGCTGGGCGATGCCGAGCTGGACGAGGGCGCCTGCTGGGAGGCGATCGGCGACCCGATGGTCGCCGACCTCGGGGAAGTCGTCTGGATCGTCGACCTGAACCGGCAGTCGCTCGACCGGGTGGTCCCCGGCATCGGCACGCCCCGGCTGCCGGGCATGTTCGAGGCGGCGGGCTGGCAGGTGCTCACCGTGAAGTACGGCCACCGGCTAGAGGACCTGTTCGCCCGCCCCGGGGGCGAGCGGCTGCGGGACCGGATCGACCGGATGCCCAATCCCGAGTACCAGCGGCTGCTCCGCTGCCCCGCGGCCGAGCTGCGGGCCCGGCTGCCCGGTGAGGGGCCGGACGCGGAGCCGATCCGGGCGCTGCTCGCGACCGTCGGCGACGACGCCCTGCGGGCGGCGTTCCGCAACCTGGGCGGTCACGATCAGGCGGCGCTGGCCGGCGCCTTCGCCGCGATCGACGACACCCGCCCGACGGTGATCTTCGCCTACACGGTGAAGGGATACGGGCTGGCCATCGAGGGCCACCCGCAGAACCACTCCGCGCTGCTCACCGAGGCGCAGCTGGGCGAGCTCGCCGCCCGGACCGGTGCGGACCCGGCGCATCCGTGGCGGCGGTTCGCGGACGGCTCACCCGAGGCGGCGATGTGCGCGGCGGCCGCCGAACGGGCGCGGCGTGACTCAGTTCCGCTGACTGAACCGCCGCCGGTGCCGACCGACCTGGGGCGTACCCCGTCCGGCACGGCGACCACGCAGTCGGCCCTCGGGCGGGCGCTGCTCGACTTCAACCGCGCGGCCCCGGAGGCGGGCGCCAGGATCGTCACCGTGAGCCCGGACGTCAGCTCGAGCACCAACCTGGCCGGCTGGGTGAACAAGGCCGGCGTCTGGTCCTCCGCCGAGCGCACCGACTGGTTCGCCGACGACACCGACACGATCCTGCACTGGCGCGAGCGGCCCGCCGGCCGCCACATCGAACTCGGCATCGCCGAGACGAACCTGGTCGGGGCGCTGGGTGAGCTGGGCGCGACCTGGAGCCGGACGGGGCAGCCGCTGTTCCCCGTCGGCGTGCTCTACGACCCGTTCGTGGCCCGGGCGCTTGAGCCGTGGTCGTTCGGCGTCTACGCGGGCGGCCAGTCGATCCTCGTCGGCACTCCCTCGGGCGTCAGCCTGGCCCCGGAGGGCGGCGCCCACCAGTCCGTGGTCACGCCCTCGATCGGCCTCGAGCAGCCCGGGTGCGTAAGCTACGAGCCCGCCTTCGCGATTGACACCGAGTGGGTGCTGCTGGCGGCGCTCGCGCAGCTCGGCAGGCCCGGCGGGCAGTCGGCCTACCTGCGGCTGTCCACCCGGCCGGTGGACCAGGCGCTGGCGTCGGTGCCCGCCGACCCGGCCGCCCGCGACCGGCGCCGGCGCAACGTGGTCGCCGGGGCCTACCAGCTCCGGCGGCACGCGTCCCCGGCCGTGACGATCTGCGCCATGGGTGCCCTCGTCCCCGAGGCGCTGGCCGCCGCGGAGCGGCTGGACGCGATCGGCTTCGGCGCCGACGTCATCTGCGTCACCAGCCCGGACCTGCTGTTCCGGGCGGTCCAGGCGCGGCGCGGGCTTGGCGGCGGGCCGGACTGGATCCTGGACGCTGTCTTCGCCGCCGAGCGCGCGGCGCCGATGGTCACGGTGCTCGACGGCCATCCGCACACCCTGGCGTTCCTCGCGGGCATCAACCGGGTTCCCGGCGCCCACCTTGGCGTCACGGCGTTCGGCCAGTCCGGCGACATCGGCAGCGTCTACCGGTACCACCACATCGACACCGACTCAGTGATCGGCGCGGCGCTCGACCTGGTCGACTGACTACAGGTAGTCCCGCCTGCGCATCCAGACGAGGGTGGCCCAGCCCCAGATGGGCGGCAGGTACGAGGTGAACAGGCGCTGGACGAACACCGCGGCGGTGGCGTCGGCCTCCGAGACCCCGGCCGCCGTGAGGCCCAGGATCAGGCCCGCCTCGACCACCCCCATGCCGCCCGGTGACGGCGCGATGCCGCCGATGATGGCGGCCAGCGTGATCACCACGATCAGCGTGGGCAGCCGGAGATGGTCATCGAAGGCGCGCAGCGAAACGGACAGCGCCATGGCCACGGCCAGTTCCCCGCCGAGCGAGCCGCCAAGCAGGAGCACCAGCTTGCGCGGAGAGCTGGCCACCTTCACGAGGTTGGCCCAGACGTCGCGGGCCTTTGGCCGCAGCTTCTCGGCCGCCAGGCGACGCAGCCGGGGCACGGCGAGCGCCACGCCGGTGAGCAGCGCGGCGAGCACCACGACGGCCAGGATGACCCACACGAGCTTCGAGTCACCGCCGGACTCGGGGGTCACCGTGAGGTGAATGGTGCTCCAGGCGAACGGCAGCGACACCAGGAACAGCGCGGTCTTGGCGATCCAGCTGGAGGCGGTCATGATGGCGCCGGAGCTGAGCGCGACGGACGCGTCGTACCCCTGACGCTGGAAGAACCGCACCCGGGTGGCGAACACGGCCGCCGTGCCGCCGGCCAGCCCGCTGAACGCGTTGGCGACCTCGAGGCCCGCCACCCGCGCGAACGGAAGCGGCCCGGCCACGCTGCCGACGGCCTCGACGGCCGAGGCGGCGTAGGCCAGCTGGGACAGCACGAACGCCACGACCACCCACAGCCAGTCCGCGCCGATCACGGTGTCGAAGGACTTGGAAACGTCGATGAGAACGCCGATCAGCGCCCAGCCGCCGACGAGGGTGCCGATCACCATGATCAGCGTCGGCCAGCTCACCCGGCGCGGCTCCACCAGGTCAGGCACGTCGATGGACGCCGCCTCGGCGGCGTGCTTCCTGGCCTCTTCGAGCAGGCCGCGCCGCCCGCGCAGGCTGCGGCCGACGGCCGGGTCGAGGGCGGCCTTCTGCAGGTGGCTGAGGGCGGCCGCGAGCACACCGGGCTCCAGGCAGCGGGCGGCGCAGCGCCCGGCCCGGTCGGGCCCCAGGGTCACCGCGGTCGCCGCGATGACCCCGGCCACGTCACGATCGAGCTGAACCGGCGAGGCCGTCGCGGTGGCGTTGCGGAAGTCGGCGATGACGGCGGCCTGCCGCGCCGGGTCCACAAGCAGCGTGTCGCCGCTGATCGCGCCGTGCGCGATGCGCGCCGCCCGCAGCGTCAGCAACTGCCGGTAGATGTCATCGACGGTGGCGTCGGAGATGTCGGCGGCGCTCGCTTCCGCGAGCCGACGCCCGGCGGGCAGCCGGGTCACCACCACCGCGTCCGCGGACGGTCCGGCGGTGCCAGCGCCGGCGAGTTCCGGCACCGACGCGCCGACCTGCGCGGCCCGCAGGGTGACGAATCCCTCGCGTTCGACCTGTTGCAGCCGGGTGAGGGTCAGGCTGGGCCCGGAGTCCCGGTACAGCAGGAACCGGCCCGCCTTGGTGAGCAGCCCGGCGTCGGCGGCGTCCCTCCCGTAGACGGACACGTCCAGGCGGCGGCCTGGCGCGGCCCCTGGGCGCGTCTCGGTCGCCTCGTACTTCGCCACGCCCCAGACCTGCCGGGCCGACGGCCGCACCTGGGTCGCCTGGACGCCGAGTTCAGCCAGCAGCAGCCGCACGTCCTCGGCCGAGGGCAGGCCGAGCGGCGAGCCGAAGGCCAGGCGGACGACCGCGGTCGCGGCCCAGCCGATGGCGAGGCTCCCAAGCACGTTGAGCGGCAACCCGTGTCCACCGACCGCCGAGGCCAGGGCCACGAGGGCGATGAAGATCTCGACCAGCCGTTGCAGGCCCCGCGCGAGGTAGGGCAGCGCGGCCGTGGCGACGGCCGCGAACAGGGCGATCTGGAAGATCGGGAAGGACAGGTAGAAACCCTGGATGACGATTCCCGGCGGCCGTCCCCCGCGGTCCCCGATGAGCCAGATCAGCAGCCCGGAGGCCGCGGCCGTGAGGGCGGCGCTCACCGCGATGTCGCGGACGATCACCCAGCGGCGCGCGGCCAGCGCGATCAGCACCACCAGGGCCACGACGCCGAACGAGCCGGCCTGGTAGACCACCGTCACCAGCCAGGTGATGCTGCGCGGCGGCGGATTTATGACCGCGACGATCGCGCGGTCGATGCGCGAGTTGTAGTGGATGATCAGGACGCAGCCCGCCAGCACCACCAGCGCGATCGCCAGCCGCATTCCGTCGCTTCCGCGCCGTCGCCGCTGGCCGTCGCCGACCGGCGCGAACAAGGCGGAGCGCCAGCGGCCGACAACCCGCTCCCCCGGCCCGGGAGCGCCGAGGTCGGGGCGCGGCGGTGCATCCTGCGAACGACGTGAGCCAGTGCGGACTCCGCCAGGGTCGCCGGCCATGCCCGCCCCCTTTCCGGTCCGCAACACGCGGCTCGCTCCGGCCAGGGATCACGCTAGTGCGGCCGACGGCAAAGCGGTTCATCCGTTCGGGGTGAGGAGTGCGGCCAGCGCCCGCCGACGGCCCCGCTCAATCGGGAGTCAACAAGCGCTCAACCAGTACCTGATCAAATTGCGCTGTAAAACAAATACGTCACCCTTGATTAACGGAGGCATTCCATGAGGATTCACCCTTCTGTGGCGGCAGCGGCCGGCCTGGCCGCGACCGGGTTCATCGTCGCTGGCTGCTCGGCCCATTCCAGCAGTCCGGCCAGTTCTCCGGCCACGACGCCGGCGGCGAGCTCCTCGGCGACCGCCACTTCCACGGCGCAGGCGGTGGCGCAGCCAAGCAGCTCGTCCTCTGCGCAGCCGGGGCAGGCCGCCGGCACCACCACCTGCCGGGCCGGGCAGCTGAGCTATGCCCTGGGCGCCCTCTCCGGGACCTCGGCCCAGCGCACGCAGGTGGTTGACCTGACCAACAAGGGATCCTCCGCGTGCACGCTGCAAGGGTTCCCCGGCGTTGACCTGAACGGCCTGGCGAACGGCCAGCAGAACTACACCTGGTCGCTGGAGCGCCAGTCCGTCAGCTACGCGGCGGTGACGTTGCGGCCGGGCGAGACCGGGCACTTCAGCCTGATCTACCTGCCGGGCAACTCCGCCGGCGGCGACATGTCGGTGACCAAGCTGGTCATCACCCCGCCCAACGACTACACGCAGGCCAAGGTGACCTGGAACCAGTCCGTGGTCCTGCAAGACGGCGCGACCCACCCGGGAACCTACATCACGCCGGTCGTCCTCGGCTCCTAACGGAGGTCGGGCATCGGCTCGGCGAGGGCCGCCCGCCCGCGGGCCTGACCGGTTCTCACAGGTCGAGCGCGACGTCGCCGCGCGGCTGCGTGCAACAGATCAGCACGTCGCCGGCGGCCGGATCGTCGACCGGTTCGGGCGCGTAGCCGACCTCACCCGAGACCAGCCCGGACTCGCAGGTGTGGCACACGCCGGTCCGGCAGGACCAGCGCACCGGCACGTCACAGGCCTCGGCGAGCTCGAGCAGGCTCGCGTAGCGCTGGTCCCAGCGGGCGGTCAGGCCGCTGCGCGCGAACGCGACCTCGGGGCCGGTGCCGGGCGCCCCGGCCGGCTGGTGCGGCGGCACCGCGGCCTTGGCGGCGATGCCGGGCGTCAACGACGGCCCGGCACCGAAGAGCTCGGTCTTTATCTGGCCGTCGCCCAGACCGAGCCCGGCCAGCGCGGCCGCCATGTCGGTCATGAACCCGGCCGGCCCGCAGATATAGGCATCGGCCGCGCGCGGCAGGTTGAGTCCGGCCAGCACGTCCGCCGAGAGCGGCCTGGCCGACTGGTAGTCGCGGCCGAGCACGTCGTCGGCGCCCGGGTGGCTGTAGCAGACGTGCGGGTGCCCCTGCGGCAGCTTGGCCAGCAGCGACCTGGCCTCGGCCGCGAACGGCTCGTCGGCCCGGCTGCGGGCGCCGTGCAGCCACCACACCTCGCGGCCGGACCCCGCGTCGGCCAGCGCGTGCAGCATCGCCAGCACCGGCGTGGCCCCGACGCCCGCGCTGACCAGCAGCACCGGCGCCGCGTCCGACTGCAGGATGAAGGTGCCGCGCGGCGCCGCGACCGCGAGCTGGTCTCCGGCCCGGACGTGGTCGTCGATGAACTGGCTGGCCGCGCCGTGCTGCTCGCGCTTCACGCTGATCCGATAGGACCCGGCAGCCGGCGGCCCGGACAGCGAGTAGCTGCGCAGCAGCGGCGGCTGGTCCGGCTGAGGCTGGAGCCGGACGGTCACGAACTGACCGGGACCGGCGGCCGGCAGCGCGGTCCCGGCCGGGTCGGCCAGCCGCAGCGAGGTGATGGACTCGGTCTCCGGTTCGACCGCCGTCACCGCCAGCGGGCGGAATCCCGGCCAGGCGGGCGGCGGGCTCGCGGCGGCGAGCCCGGCGTTGCCCGCGCCGTGGCCGCCGTCCGGGTGGCTGGCCAGCTCGCGGAACGATGCCTGCCAGCCCGGCGACAGCGCCGGGATCCGCAGCGCCCGGCGCACCTTCCGCACCGAGTGGCCGGGCAGGTACAGCAGCGCGTCGATCTCGGCGACGGTCATGGCCTGGGGGCCGCGGGCCACCCGGACGATCTTGTCGCCCGCCGAGACCGCGCCCTCTTGCAGCACCCGGAAGTAAAAGCCGGGCCGGTGATGCGAGACGAGCAGCGCCGGGATCCTGGCGTCGTTCATCCGGATGCCGACCCGGAAGCAGGTCACCCTCGGCTGCGTCACCTCGAAGAGCGCCTCGCCGATCTGGTAGCGGTCGCCGATGCAGACGTCGTCGTCGGCCAGCCCGCGCACGGTGAAGTTCTCGCCGAACTGGCCGTACTCGAAGTCGTCCCGCTTTAGCTCGCGCTCCCAGTACTGGTACGCCTCGGTCTGGTATACGAACACGGCGCGCTGCTCGCCGCCGTGGCCGGCCAGGTCACCCTGGCCGTCGCCGTCGATGTTCAGCCGCCGGACGAGCCGCGGCCCGTCCACCGGCCGCTTCCACACCGCGGTGTGCACGGTGCGGCCCTGCCAGCTCACGTCGCGCGGCAGGCCCACGTTTACCGAGAGCAGGCTGCCGTCCGGCTGGTCCATCGTCACCCCCAGTAGCAGTGCTACGAGATCCGGCCGCCGTCGATGTGCAGGATCTCCCCGGTGACGTACGGCGCTGACTCCAGGTACATGATGCCGTCCACGACGTCGCTGATCTGACCCACGTGCCCCATCGGGGGCAGTTTCCCCGTGAGCGCCTCGGGCCGGTAGGCCTCGGGCGGTTGCAGCGGGGTCTGGATGATGCCGGGCGCGACGGCGTTGACGCGGATGCCGCGGGAGGCGTACTCGACGGCCAGCGACCGGGTGACCGCGGCCAGGCCGCCCTTCGTCAGGGCGGTGAGCGCGGTCGGCTCCACGGAGTCGGCGCGCCCCGCGATGCTGGCGCTGACGTTGACGACGTGGCCGCCGCCCTGCTTCAGCATCTGGCCGATGGCGCGCTGGGTCAGCCAGAAGAACCCGGCCAGGTTGACCCCGGTGAGCAGCGCGTAGTCCGCCGCCGTGTAGTCGGTGAACGGCTTGGCCATGAACACGCCCGCGTTGTTGACCACGGTGTCGATGCGGCCGAAGCGATCAAGTGCCTGGCGGGCGATCTGGTCGGCCGTGGACTGCTGAGATACGTCGCCCGCGATCGTGAGGAGGTCCGGATCGTTCGACTCCTTGATGTGCAGGGAATTCGCGACGACCGCCCAGCCGCGCTGTCGGTACGCGGCGACCAGGCCGGCGCCGATCCCCTGCGATCCCCCCGTTACGACCGCCACCCGCTGCCCCGGTTCGCTCATGACCTCGTCCTTACAGGCGGGAGACGAGCTCGGCCACGATGTCGGCCGCTGGCTGCGGCTGGCGCGCGAGGGCGACGCTTTGCCCGGCCCACATCGACAGCGCCTCGATGTCACCGGTGGTCCCGGTCATCGGCGGGGCCGGCTCGTAGCGGACGATGGCCTCGCCGGAGGCGAAGCGCGCGATGACGTCGCCCGCTCCTGGCCGCTGCGCGAGCGGGGGGCGGCCTGCGGCCTGCCACGCGTCGGCGGTTGAATTGCGGAGCGCGCGGTGGGGAGAGTCGGGCCACCCGACCGAGTACAGGTTGGGGTACCGCTGCGGATCGGTCTCGGCCGCGGCTATCAGGCGGCGCTGGTAGTCCTCGTGGATTGGCATCTCCTCGGCCAGCAGGAACCGCGTGCCCAGCCACGCGGCCTGCGCGCCCAGGGCGAGCACCGCGGCGACCCCGCGGGCGTCACCGATCCCGCCCGCCGCGATCACCGGCGCCGGCGCCACCGCGTCCACCACGGCGGGCACCAGCGGCAGCGTCGCGACGGTGCCCCACACGTGACCGCCGGCCTCCCAGCCCTGCGCGACGACCACGTCCACGCCGGACGCGACCGCGCGCCGTGCCTCCTCGGCAGTGCCGATCGTGTGCATGACAATGCCCCCGGCGTCGTGGACCCGCTCTATGTAGCCGCTGGGATCACCCAAGAAAAACGAGACGACCCGCAGCCCGGCGTCGAGGGCCTGGTCAAGGCGACGGTGACGATCTTCGGTGAGAACCAGGTTGCCGCAAAACGGCCGCGCGGTCAGCGCCGCCGTCTCCCGAACCACGGCTCCGACGTCTTCTGACCACGTCAGCGTCAGCATGCCGAGCCCGCCGGCATTCGAGACCGCCGCGGCCAGCCGGGGAACCGCAACCATTGGCGCCAGGACGATCGGCTGCTCGATCCCCAGCAACTCACACACCGGCGTGATCATGTGCTTCGTTCTACATAGGAGGTCGGGGCGGCCTGCGGGGAATGCCGGTCCCAGCCGTGGAACTTCGAGTAGTCGCCGGCGTTCCAGGCCTCGCGCAGCCCGGGGGTGGCCAGGTCCCAGTCCGGGCGGGTCTCGGCCATGGCCACGCGCAGGTCGCGCCACAGGTCGTAGAACGACGGGCGGCCCCAGAACCAGTAGCCGTTGTAGACGCTGTGCACGACCAGGCCCGGCTTGAGCACGAGCGTGTGCGGGATCATCGGGTTGTGCTCGGGGTCCGTGTACTCCGCGATGTCCAGGTCCTTTTGGACGACCCGCTCGGGGTCGGCCAGGAAGGTCCACTGGGCGCCGACCGAGGCCCGGAACTCCTGCAGCGTGTGGTGGTCGTCGGTGGCGATGGTGACGACCTGGGTGTAGGCCACCGCGATCTTCGGGTAGTTGGCCGCCAGCTCCAGGTGCTGCTGGTGCTCTTTCGGGCAGTAGTTGCCGCGCGCGAGCGTGAGGATCATCGGGTCCCGGCCCTGGAGCTCGCTCAGGGTGCGGACGGTGCCGGTCTGGTCGGGCAGCGCGTAATCCGGGAAGGTGCCACCGGGAATGATGTCGCGACGCACGTGATGAAACGCCTCTCCGCTAGGAAAAACCTGGGAGCCTGCCGGCGGCCCAGCCCGGCGACGCTCATTCCCCATACTCTCACCGCGCCGGGAAAGGGGCCGCGCGGGTGGCCGGGCTCAGCCGGGGAGGTCCTCCGCGCGCTTCGCGGCGAGCTTGCCGTGCAGCAGGCCGGTGGACTGGCCCACCTCGATCAGATAGCCGTCCGGGTCCCGCATGTAGCAGCGAACCTCGGCTCCGCGGTCGTCGAGCGACGGCCCCGCCGGTCACCCTTCCCCCAATGTGGCCGCCCGGATCACGTGATGGTGAGGACCGGGTAGGGCGACTGGTGCATCAGCCGGACCGGAACCGAGCCGATGACCTGGTGCGGGACGTGATGCGACCGGCCGGTCACGATGACGGGCGGGCTGCCGGGGTCGGCGGCGCCGGCGATGCTCGCCACGGCCAGCATCGCCTCGACCGGAGCTTCCCGGCGGCGGTCGAACGTGTACGGCACGCCCGCCGCGGCGGCGATGTCGGCGGCGCCCCGGCCGACGCTGGCGGCCTTCTGCTCCCGGGCGTCGTCCATCTCCGGACGGCCGAATCCGGTCAGGTCGCTGTCGATGAGCACATGGTCGGAGTACACGACGCGCAGGGTCCCAGCGCGGGACTTCAGGAGGTCCGTGCCCCAGGTGAGCGCCCGCCGGGCCGGCTCGGAGTCATCGAAGCCGATGACCAGGTTGACGTTCTGGGCCGTCGAGGAATCCGGAATGCGGGAGATGGGAACGGCACCGGATTCGGCGGGGACAAGCGGCGTCGCGGACGGCTCGGCCGACGGGGCCGGCGCGGGGGCGGTGCGCCGGAGCGTCGTATGGACGATCAGGCCGGCGAGGCCCGCCAGGGCCCAGGCGGCCAGCACCCACAGCCGCAGGGCGGTGGCGTTCCCGCCGAAGTAGACCACGTTGCGGACGACGTTGGCCGCCACCCCCAGCGGCAGGGCCGGGTCGAGCACGCGCAGGAACGCGGGACTGAAGCTGGCCAGGTTGGCCGGCCCGCCGCTTACCGGGATCCCGAACACGATGAACACCAGCACCGCCACGCTGACCAGCGGCGGCCAGATCCGCGCGAGCACCGCGGTGGGCGCGGCCACGGCCAGCGAGAACAGCGCGACCGAGCCGGCGATCGCGGCGTAGTTGCCCAGCCCGGCGATGCCGTCCGCGACCGCCGCCGACACCAGCCCGACGGCCACGGCCACGGCCACGGGCGCGGCGACGGCCAGCGCGGGCCGGGCCCGGCGGAAGGCCAGCGCCGACCCGGAACCCGCCGCCAGGCTCGGGATCAGCGCGGCTAGCAGAACGAAGAACGGCGACAGCGCCTGGGTGTCACTGGGCAGCGTCGGGACCACGTCGGTCACCGTCAGCTGATGTCCCGACCGGGCCGCCACGGTCCCGAAGGCCTGGGTCAGGAACTGGGCGGGGGCGGAGCCGCCGCCCTGGGCGACAAGCAGCCGCAGGCCGCCGCCGGAGGCGACCAGCGCCCCGTCGACCTGGCGGTGCGTGACCCCCGTGAGGGCGCTGGCCGCGCCGTTGTAGGTGCGGAAGCTGAAGCCGCCGGGGACCGCGTTGTTCAGGGCGTGCTCGACCAGGCTGGTCACCGAGGCCGGCCCGGCCAGGCCGACGGGAAGGTCATGCGGCCGCGGCGCGTGGTAGGCGCTGAGGACCAGCGCGACGAACACCGCGGTGAAGACCGCGCTGGCCACGATGAAGCCGACGAGCGCGCGGCGCCGGGACGGGTACCGGCGGGCATGTTCTGGGCGCCTGCTCACTGGGGGTTCCCTCCTGAGATGCCAACAGTCGTTGGCATGAAACTAGGCACAGTGTAGGCTATGCCAACACATGTTGGCCAACGTGTGTTCGCAAACAATAATTCCGGGCGAGATTTCCTCGATCCGCGCTGCCGCCGCGCGGGGTGGGCGTCGACGCCTTGCATGGACATGCGTTACCACCACCGATCGAGGGCGGGCTTGGCACGGTGGCCGTCACGGTGCGCCAGGAGGTCCCGGCCTGCGCTCGGCGTCGGCCTGCGCTCGGCGCCGCCAAACCGCCGTGGCGAGGTGCTTGTGCGTAACTTCATCAGCCGCTGGGAGGATCCCCTGCGCGGCGGCGCGCTAATCGCCCGGTCGCGGACCGCCGCCACCGGCGATAACTACTTCCCGCAGGAGGTGGCGATCCTTACGGGCTCTCGCTACCGAACCAGCGCCGTTCGACCTCACCGCGGAACTCGCCGCGCTGCTCCGCCTCGTCACTACCGGCTTGAGCATCTCGCGCTGAGTCCTCACCGCGGAGTGCCGCCCAATGGACAGGCCAGCAACGGTCAAAGCATCATCCCGAACGGGTGCGTGATGACTCCTTAGGGCACCCCTCTTTCGTCCGCGCGCGCGCTTGGCGTGCCGGGCCGGCCGGTCGTGCCGGGCTGGAATGTCGGTGACCCGGAGTAGTGTTCGATTAACGGTTTCAAGCGAAGTGCGTGATCGAACGGGGTGACCTTCATGGGATGGCAGGCAGGCGACAACCCGCGGCCGGGCAGCGAGCCCGGCCCGGGCGGTTGCCTGCCCGCGCGGTCCGCGGGCTTCGCGCACGGCGGGCGGTGGGACGCCGCCCCGCCGTCCGCGCTGCTCGCGGCGGCGCTGGAGGCCGCCGCCGGGCCAGACGGCCAGTACCCGGGGGCAGGCACCGACGCGCTGGCCGGGATCGCCCGGCAGTGGGCGGCCATCGAGTCGTGGGCGGCGGCGGGCCTGCTGGGCGCTCTGCGCGCGATGACCCGCGAGGACCGTGACGCCAGCCGCTGCTGCGCCGCCGGGCGGGCCTGCCCGACGGCTGGACGACTCGCTCAACTACGAGGTCGCCGCCGCCCTGGCGATGGGCCCGGTGTCGGCGGGGAACCTCGCGGGCCTGGCCTGGACGCTGGGGACCCGGCTGCCCGGCGTCGGCCGGCTGGCGGACGGGACCCTGACCCGGGCGAAGGCGAAGCTGATCGTCCGAGCGAGCCAAACTACTTTGGCGCCTGGTCATTCCCCCGGCACTCCGGCCGCGCGTCGGTATCTTTCGCCTGTTTGCCTGAGGTGCTCGACGAGCTCCGGATGTCGTTCCGGATTCTCGATATCGAAGTCGACGGCCAGCGTTCCCAGCCATGCGGCAAGCACCTGAGGGGTATCTGAACTGAGCTCGACCCGGCAGCTGTTCTCGTCAATCGGCTCGATGACAAGTTGCTGCGGTAGCCGGGTGAGAATGGTCTCGGCGTTCGCATGAGCGATGACTGTGGCCCGGTAAGGCCACGACATACTGACGCCCCTGATGACGTAGGCCGCCGGGTCGTCGTCAGGGAGCTGGCGCCGGGCGAATCGGCGCCCGGCGTGGTTCGGTTGCAGGCGGATCCGGTCGACCCTGAAGGTGCGCCACGCCTCTCGGCCGGTGTCCCAGGCGACTAGGTACCAGCGTCGTCCGGCGTTGACGAGCCGGTGGGGCTCAATGTTGCGGCTGCTCTCGGTGCCGTCGTGACGTCGATAGCCGATCCGTGTCTGTTGCTGGTCTCGGCAAGCACTGGCGAGTGTCGTGAGCATGTCGGCATCAACGGTCGGACCGAAGGCGGGTGCGTGCACGGAAAATGCCTCAAGCGCGCTCACGCGTCGCCGAAGAGGGACGGGAAGCAGTTGCTGCATCTTCGCCAGGGCGCGGACCGACGCTTCTTCGATCCCGCCGACCGAGCCGCCGGCCGCACTGCGCAGCCCGAGCGCCACGGCGACCGCCTCGTCGTCGTCGAGAAGGAGGGGCGGGATGACAGCGCTCGGTCCGAGCCGGTAGCCGCCCGCCGCCCCTTCGGTTCCGTCGACCTGATAGCCCAGCTGGCGCAACCGCTCGACGTCGTTGCGCACCGTCCGGGTGGTGACCCCGAGACGCTCGGCGAGTTCGGGGCCGGTCCAGTCGCGCCGGCTCTGGAACAGCGACAGAAGGCGGAGCAGGCGAGCCGAGGTTTCGAGCACACCCCAGATTAACACCAAACTAGGAACGAATCGTTCCTAGATCACCGCTACCGTGTTCTCCATGGCCCACGACAACAAGATCAGCCCCTATCGCATCGACATCCCGCAGGGCGCGCTCGATGACCTCCGAGACCGCTTGGGGCGCACCCGGTGGCCCGACGAGCTGCCCGGCGTGGGCTGGGACCTGGGCGTCCCGCTGGACTACTTGAAAGGTCTCGCCGAGTACTGGGCCACCACCTACGACTGGCGCGGCCAGGAGGCCGCTCTGAACGGTTTTGCCCAGTTCACGACCGTCATCGACGGCCAGAACGTTCACTTCCTCCACGTGCGGTCCCCGGAGCCCGAGGCGCTCCCGCTACTCATCACCCACGGCTGGCCCGGTTCGATCGCCGAGTTCCTCGACATCATCAGCCCGCTTGTCGACCCGGCCGCCCACGGCGGCGACCCGGCCGACGCCTTCCATGTCATCGCCCCCTCGATCCCTGGCTTCGGGTTCTCCGGCCCCACGCACGAGACCGGCTGGAACACAGTCCGTGTCGCCCGCGCATGGGCGGAGCTGATGAGGCGGCTCGGGTACGAGCGTTACGGCGCCCAGGGCGGTGACACCGGCGCGCTCGTCTCCCCTGAGCTGGGCCGGATCGACCCGGCGCACCTCGCCGGCGTCCATGTCAACAACCTGCTGACCTTTCCCTCCGGACAGCTCGACGACCTGAGCGACGCCGATCAGGGGCGGCTGAAGCTCATGCAGCGCTGGCAGAACGAGATGGCCGGCTACGCCAGCATCCAGTCCACCCGGCCCCAGACGCTCGCTTACGCGCTTACCGACTCCCCCGCCGGCCAGCTCGCCTGGATCGTCGAGAAGTTCAAGGAATGGACCGACCCCGCCGCCGAGCTCCCCGAGGACGCCGTTGACCGTGACCGCCTCCTCACCGACGTCAGTATCTACTGGCTGACCGCGACGGCAGGGTCCTCTGCCCGCCTCTACTACGAAGGCGCCAGAAGCTGGGGACAGGCAAGTGAACCGTCCGCGGTCCCCACCGGGGTCGCGGTCTTCCCCATGGACATCACCATCAGGAGCATCGCTGAGTCCCAGCACAACATCGTGCACTGGACCGAGTTCGACCGCGGCGGGCACTTCGCCGCCATGGAAGTACCCGGCCTCCTCGTTGCCGACGTAAGAGAATTCTTCCGGCCCCTCCGCTGAGCCGGCACGCCTGGACAGGCGCCGCCGGCTCCCCTGCCGGAAGCGCCCCTGCGCTGTGGCCAGCGGCCACCGCCCGGTCGTCTTGGGTCGTCACAAACCAGGATGATCAAACGGTGGCCGTTCTGCGTCCCCTACCGCAACGCCGCAAGATCACGACGTCCGGCTGGAGTATCAATCGGTCTGGCTGAGGAATTGCAGGGCGCGGACGGGGTTGCGTCCTACCCAGCGCAGGGTAGGGGCGATCGCGGTACGGCCGCTGGCGTGGATGAGGCCGGTGGCGAGGTTCCGCAGGCCCGCCATGATCTGCGGCGCTGAGCCGCGGCGGAGCTGGGAGTGGTCTTCGCCGAAGACGGTGTCGCGCAGCCAGCGCATGGCCTCGATGCCCCAGTGGTCCCTGACCAGCCAGTTCAGCCGTTCCGGGCTGGCCTGGGCGGCGGTCAGCGCGGTCAGTCCCAGCGCGGCGACCGCGGGGGTCAGCGTCCCGGCCAGGTCGTAAACGTATCTCTCGACGAGGAATACCTGGCGGGCGTAGGGCCAGATTCCGTCAGCAGGGTCTGCATGTTGTGCATCCTGTCGATGAGGAGTCCTTCGCCCGTCCGCGACCACATGCAGCGAGCGGACCATGTAGCCTCGGCGCGACATGAGGATGGAAGTGGCGTTCGTGTATGTTCCGGGCAGGCTTGACTGGCGGGTCCGGCGCAGCGGGCTGGAGCATCGGCTGGCCTGGCTGGCCAGTCTGCTGGGCATCACGGAGCGTGGGCGATGACCGCCGTACAGCCACGCCCGGGCCAGGTCGGAATCGAGCGGCCTCAGGGTGCTCCAGCTATGCCCGAGCGGCGCGGCCGCCCGTCCCTCAAGGACGAGTTGCGCCGCTGGCTATCGCTGTCCGGCTTGGCCCGCAGGCTATTCAAGCGCAGCCCGGCGACGATGTGCTACCTGGCCGTGGTTTGGGCCGCCGGGCTGGCAACTGGCAGCATCGCGCACGGGCCACCCGGTTGGCTGTCCGGCTATGTCAGCGCGGGCTTGCCGTCTCTCGGGCACGGCTATTGGTGGACCCCGCTCAGCGCGGGCCTGTGGGAGTCCGGCCTGGGCAGCTACCTGGCCGTTACTGTGCTGGGCCTGCTGATCCTCGCCCCAGCCGAGCACCGGACGGGGATGACCAGAACGTTCACCACGCTGCTGGTCAGCCAGGCGGGCGGTCTGCTGCTGGCCGTCGGGCTGGTCAAGCTGGCCGAACTCGCGCACGAGCCGTGGCTCAGCGCCCTGGGCGGCGAGACGGCCGTCGGCGCCGTGCCTGGCGTGCTCGGCGTCGGTTTCGCGCTAAGCGGCTCGCTTAGCCCGTTGTGGCGTCGGCGGCTGCGGTTGCTGCTGACCACGGTCGCCACGATCAGCGTGATCTACATCGGGCAGCTGGAACCGGTTGCGCTGGCATGCGTCGCCTTGGTCAGTCTCGTCGCCGTGGCGCTGACGTACCACCGCGCCTGGCCATGGGCGAGACTGCGCGCGTTCCAGCACGACATGCGGGTGCTGGTCGGCGTGCTCGTCGCGGTGCCGGCCCTCGGCAGCATCCTGGCCGCCCTGATCGCCAACCCGCACGGCCCGATGTCGCTGTCCTCTCTTCTGCTCGCCGCCCAGGGACCTGGTCCGCGCGACCTGGCGGCGAGTTGCCCGCAGGCAGGGCTGGCCGCCGCCTGCCGCGGCATGCACGAGCAACAGCTCTACGCCGCTTGGGCGGGCGTGCGGGTGCAGGCGGGCCCGGCGCTGCTCCTGCTGCTGTGCGCGTACGGGCTACGCCGCGGTCGCCGCCTGGCCTGGTGGCTCGCGGTGGTCATCAACCTGACCGTGCTCGCTGTCGGCATCTGGGTCGCCTATTCGGCCGACTCCGCCTCCAGCGCGCACATTGCCAGGCTCGATACCTGGGCGCGAGTGATCCTGCCAGCCAGAGAGGCGGTGGGCCTGTCGGCGGTGACGCTGATGACGCTGCTAATCACCCGCCGCCGCTTCGACCAGACCTCCGACGGTCGGGCGGTCAGGAAGCTGACGGTCACCCTGGCCGCAGCGCTGGGCGTGAGCGGGGGCGCGTTCCTGCTGCTCGGCTACCTGCTGCGGGACGGTTCAAGCACGCGCCCGGAGCTTGGCGGGCCGGCGCAGGATCTCCCGATGCGCTTTCTGGCCAGCATGGTGTTCAGCAACCGCTTCCTTCCGGCGAACCTGGTCGGGAGGCTGCTGTACACAGGGGTCTTCCTGTTGTTCTGGATCGTGGCCCTCGGCGCTCTTACGGCGTTCTTCCTGCACACCTGCACCTGCACCGCTGGCGACGCGGACCGGGTCGACCGGGCCCGCGCCATCCTCACCCGCGGTGGCTCGACGCTTTCTTACATGTCGACCTGGCCCGGAAACGCGTACTGGATCAGCGCGGACGGGCGGGCCGCCATCGCTTACCGGGCCATCGTCGGAGTCGCGCTAACCGTTGGCGAGCCATACGGCGACCCGGCCGCCTTCGATTCCGCGATTACGGAGTTCGCCGGGTTCTGCCGGCAGCGCGGCCTGCACCCGTGCCTGTACAGCGTCACGGCGCGGGCCAGCGACGTCACGCAGCGGCTCGGCTGGCAGTCGGTGCAGATCGCCGAGGACACCCTGCTCCCCCTGGCGAGCCTGAAATTCTCCGGCAAGAAGTGGCAGGGCGTGCGGGCAGCGTTCAACAAGGCCGCCAGGGAAGGCATCACCGCCGAGTGGTGGAGCTATCCGGAGATGCCGCTTGAACTCCTCGGCCAGATCCACGAGATTTCCGGGAAATGGATGGAGGAGAAGGGCCTGCCCGAGATGAACTTCATGCTGGGCGGTCTTGGCGAGCTCAACGACCCCAATATCCGCTGCCTGATCGCGGTGGGCGCGGACCGCAAGCTGCATGCCGTCACGAGCTGGATGCCCGTCTACGACAGCGGCCGCTCGATCGGCTGGACGATCGACCTCATGCGCAGGAACACCGGGGATACGGTCCGCGGCGTGATGGAATTCCTGATCGCCACGGCGGCGCTGACCTTCCAGGAGGAAGGAGCGCGGTTCGTCAGCCTTTCCGGTGCACCGCTAGCGGGGATAAGCCGCAACGACAGCGGCGGCGAGCCGTGCGCGGTGCAGCGCGTGCTCGGCATGATCGCCGACACGATGGAGCCGGCCTACGGCTTCCAGTCACTGCGGCAGTTCAAGGACAAGTTTCAGCCGGTCTACCAGCCGCTCTACCTGACCTACCCCGATCCGGCCGCGCTCGGCCCGATCGCCATCGCGATCGGCTGCGCCTACCTGCCCCGCCTCACGTCCCGGCAGGGGCTGCGCCTGCTGGCCAAGATGCGCCGGCCGAGCACCAGCAGCGGCCCGGTACAGCAACCCGAAGAAGGCGTACCCGACGCATCATCCCGAACGGGTTCGTGATGACTCCTTGGGGCACTCCGCTTCTGTCCGCTTGCTCGGCGGGTTCAGGGGCTTGGAGCCCGCTCTGACTTGTCTCACTGGGCTTGTTCTGCTGAGTCGCACAGGCGGGATGGCGCCCGGCCGGGACTGACTGCTCCTGCGCCGCCTCGGCGGCAGACCGCAGTATGTGCCGCTGACCAGGCCTGATCCTCCCGTACGGCACAGCCTGAGGCAGGGTAATCGGCTCCGGTGATAGGCCATTCGCAAATCGGCTGTTTCCGGCAGGGCGCGGGCGCGCTCGACTCAGAGGAGAACGTGCCAAGCCCGCGCCGCGCTCCTGCTGCCTGCGGGCCAGTTTGCCTTCGCTGCTCCAGACCCTGGTGGCGTAAGCCCCGAGCGGTTGCTCGGAAGACGTCCGGGAGGACAGAGCGACGATGTCAGCAGCACCCGGTCTTCCTGCCTTGCAGCTCGACCTCCCCTCAGCCGCGCACGGACCGCCTGCTGCCGTCGATCCCTCGACGGCTGGCTTTCGTGCACTGGCGTCGCAGGTGCGGTCGATGGGACTGCTTGACCGCAGGCCGGGCTACTACCGGGTGAAGATCACCCTGACTGTCTTCGCCTTCTTCGCCGGGTGGGCCCTGTTCGTCATCGTCGGCAACTCGTGGACGGCCCTCGCGGTCGCCCCGCTGGTGGGGTTGATGTTCACTCAGTTGGGCTTCCTCGGCCATGACGCGGGGCACAACCAGGTTTTCCGCAGCCGCCGACGCAATCGCCTGCTCGGCCTCATCGTGGGAAACGCGCTTATCGGGCTGAGCTTCGGCTGGTGGGTTCCCAAGCACAACGCCCATCATGACCATCCCAACGAGATCGGCCGCGACCCTGATATTGGCGAAGGATCCGCCCTGCCCTCATCGGACGCGCGGGGTCTGGAATCGTGGCTGGCGCGCTGGCAGGCGCTGCTCTTCTTCCCCCTGATGCTGCTGCGCAGCAGCGGCATGCACGTGCTCGGCATCCAGCGGCTCGCGCGGCGGCGAGACCGTGCCGCGGCGGCAGAAGCCTGCCTCATCCTGCTGCACGCCGCGCTGTACCTGACGGTGGTGCTATGGGTGCTGCCCCCGCTCAAGGCACTCGCCTTCGTTGTTATTCAGCAGGCGGTCTTCTCGGTATACCTGGGCATCAGCTTCGCGCCCAACCACAAGGGGATGCCGATCATCGAGTCCGCGTCGGAGGCCGGCTTCGCCCGCCGCCAGGTGATCACTGCCCGGAATATCAGCGGCGGCCGGCTCACCACCTTCCTGCTCGGCGGCCTTAACTACCAGGTCGAGCACCACCTGTTCCCGTCGATGCCCCGGCCCAACCTGCGACTGGTCCAGGGCCTGGTCAGGGACTTCTGCGCAGCGACCGATCTCGGCTACAGCGAGGAAAACTTCGCCGAGTCATTCCGCCAGATCATCCAACACCTCAGCGAGGCAGGAGCAGCCACCAGCCCGCCGTCGTGACTGGCTACGAGGACCGTCGTCAGCCGACCGCTCCCTCCATCTGCAGTTCGATCAGCCGGTTCAGCTCGAGCGCGTATTCCATCGGCAGTTCACGCGCGATGGGCTCGACGAAGCCGCGCACGATGGTGGCCGCTGCCTCGTCCTCGGTTATGCCGCGGCTCATGAGGTAGAACAACTGGTAAGCATCGACCCGGCCCACCATGCGCATCCCGGTCGACATGAAGTCACCTGATTCATTGTTAACGACCGCGGTCGCGTGAATTAGCGACCGCGGTCGTCTGATTTACCGAATCTCAGTCAAGCGAGTAATCCAAAGGGGTGAACATGGCTGTGCGTCGTTCTGCCCCCTCGGTGTCGGCGCTGCGGGCCCGCTATGAGCAGCGGGTCGAGCGCCTGACCGCGCTGCGACAGGTCCGCAGCGAACTGGTGAGCCTGGCCGGTCTGATCGGAAAGCCGGTGCTCAACCAGTCGGGACAGCAGATCGGCCACGTGTCGGACGTAGTCGCCCGGTGGGACAGCAACCAGCCTTACCCGCCGGCGACGGGGCTGATCGTGCGGGTTGGCCGACGCCGGGCGTGGCTGCCGATCGATGCGGTGGAAGAAGTCCACCGCGACCGGGTCCGGCTGCGCACGGCGCGGCTGGACCTGCGGGACGTCGCGCTCCGTCCCGGCGAGGTCGAGCTAGCGCGTGACGTCATCGATCACCAGCTTGTCGATACCGATGGCGCGCGGGTCATCCGGGCCTCGGACCTGTACCTGGCGCGGGTGGCCGGGGTGGTGCAGCTGGTCGGTGTGGACGTCGGCTTCAACAGCCTGCTGCGGCGGCTCGGCCCCGCGCGGTTCCGGTCCCGGCCGACCCCGGACAAGGTCATCGACTGGGCCAGCATCACGAGCTTCGGCTCCCAGCACGGGCCGGGCGGCACGTTGCAGGCGGCGGAACACGGCCTGCAGCGGCTGCGGCCGGGTGAGCTGGCTGACCTGCTGGAGGACCTGGGCCGGACCGAGCGCCGCGACCTGCTCGCCCGGCTGCCACCGGAACGGGCGGCGGACGCCCTGGAGGAGATGCAGGAAGAGGAGCTGGTACGGCTGCTGCGCGAGTCCGGCACCGCGGAGGCCGCGGGGCTGCTGGGCCGGATGGAGCCGGACGAGGCCGCCGACGGGCTGCGCGACCTGGACCCGGACGAGCGGCAAAAGCTGCTCGCGGCGATGCCCGCCGAGGCGCGCAACCGGGTGGCGACGCTGCTTGGCTACGGCGAGCGGACGGCCGGCGGGATCATGACCACCGTCCTGGTCACCGCGACCCCGGCGGAAACGATCACCCAGGTGCGGGAGAGACTGCGGGCGAACCGGGAGCATGACGAGGACCTGGCCGGCGTCATCGTGCTCGGCGATGACGGGCGGCTGCTTGACGACGTGACGATGACCGAGCTGTTCCTCGCCGATCCGGAAACGACCGTGGATGACCTGGTCGGGCCGCCCTGGCCGGTGACCGTCACCGCGGACGCGGACCTGGATGAGGTCGCCGAGCGGCTAGTGGAAACCCGGCACTCGTCGGTGGTGGTGGTCGATGAGGAGGAGCGGCCGCTGGGCCGGATCCTGGTCGATGACGTGCTGGACATGCTGGTCCCGCACCGGCCCAGGTTCCGGTTCCCCCGGCGGCTGTCATGAGCGGCGTGCGGGAGGGCGCGCTGCCGTCGCCGAGTGCGGTGACGCCCGAGTCGCGCCGTCAGCCCGGGCCGACCCGGCGGCCGCTGCACCGCCGGATCCTGCTGCTGCTGGCGTTCATGGGGCCGGGGATCATCGCGGCCAACGCGGGTAACGACGCGGGCGGGATCGCGACCTACGCCAGCGCCGGGGCCCAGTTCGGGTACCGGACGCTGTTCGCGATGGTGCTGGTGACCGTGGCGCTGGTCGTGGTGCAGGAGATGTGCGCGCGGCTTGGCGCCTACACCGGAAAGGGCCTCGGCGCGCTCATCCGCGAGCAGTTCAGCATCCGCGTCACGGCGTTCGCGCTGCTCGCGCTGATCGTCGCCAACGTCGGCCTGGTCGTCTCGGAATTCGCCGGGATCGCGGCCGCGATGGAGCTGCTTGGCGTCTCGAAGTTCATCAGCGTCCCGGTGGCGGCGGTCGCGATCTGGGCCCTGGTGGTCTTCGGGTCCTACAAGTACGCCGAGCGGCTGTTTCTGGTGCTGAGCCTGGTGTTCTTCGCCTACCCCGTCGCCGCGTTCCTGAGCCACCCCGATTACGCCCAGGCCGGTGCGCAGCTGGCCTACCCGCACTTCCTGGCGACCAAGGCGTTCCTGCTGCTCGTCGTGGCGCTGATCGGGACTACGATCACCCCGTACATGCAGTTCTACGTGGCCTCGGCGGTCGTCGACCGCGGGATCGGCCCCGCTGAGTACCCCGGCGAGAAGCTCGACACCGTCGCCGGGTCGATCTTCTGCAACGTGATCAGCATCTTCATCATCGTGGCGACCGCCGCGGCGATCCACGTCCGCGCTCCGCTGGAATCGGCGAAGCAAGCCGCCCAGGCGCTCGCCCCTGTCGCCGGCCGGTTCGCCACGCAACTGTTCGCGGTCGGCCTGCTGGGCGCCAGCGCGCTAGCCGCAGCGGTCGTCCCGCTCGCGACCGCCTACGCGATCAGCGAAGCGGCCGGCGCCGAGCGCAGCGTCAGCAAGTCCTTCCGCCAGGCCCCGCTGTTCCTCGGCCTGTTCACCGGCCAGGTCTTTATTGGCGCAGCGATCGCCCTGATCCCCGGCAACCTCATCCAGCTTCTCGTCGAGGCCCAGGTCCTGAACGGGCTCATAACGCCTATCCTGCTCACTTACGTTCTTGTCCTCGCCAACCGCGCCAGCGTGCTCGGCGACGCCGCGAACGGCCGCGCCTTCAAGATCGTCGCCACCATCAGCGTCACCACCGTGGCGATCCTGTCGGTAACCGTGCTCGTGCAGACCATCCTCAGCGGCCTCGGCATTGCCTGACCGGCGCAGCGCGCCGCGGAAATGGTTGCCGTGGCCTTCCGGTTGCCGACTGCGGGCAGCGTCCGCCAGGCGTCCGGATCGATCGGACCCGATCCTGGCGGGCGCTGTCCGCGTCTGGGCTGGCTCGGGAGCGGTCAGCCGGTCATGGGGAAGGTCGCGCTGCCCGGAACCCGTGCCGGCTTGTGGCAGTGGCAGTTGGGTGGGGGCGGCGGGGTGTGGCAGTGGCAGTTCGGCGTGGGTGCCGGTGCCGGTGCGCCCGGTTGTGTCCCTGGTGGTGTCGGGACAAGCGGCGGCTGCGGGGAGAGGCCTGACAGGACTCCCGTCAGGGTCGGGGCAATGCCTGACAGGATCGGGGCAATGCCTGACAGGATCGGTGAAACGCCTGACAGGATCGGCTGCTGGTGAAACGCCTGACAGGATCGGTAGCGGGGGTACCGTCAACGTGCCGGTCGGCAAGGGGATCGAAGTAGTGCCGCAGTTCGCGGCCGTGATCGTGTTGTCGTCGAGGCTGACCTGGCCGTTACGGGCCAGCGCGCGCCCGTCGATGCTGGCGCCGGTCGTCACCGAGATCGACTGCAGGGCGAGGATGTTGCCGACGAAGGTCGAGTTCGTTCCCAGCGTCGCCGAGCTGCCCACCTGCCAGAAGACGTTGCAGGCCTGAGCGCCGCCGGTGAGGGCGACGTGGCTGCCTGATCCGGTGATGAGGGAGAGCCGGCCTGGAAGATGAAGACGGCGTCGGGGTTGCCCTCGGCGTTGAGGGTGACCGTGCCGGTCAGCCCGAGTGAGGTGGCGTTCTTGTAGACGCCGGGGGCAAGTGTCTCGCCGGACAGGTCGGCCGGGGCGCTGGCCGCCGGGGTCCGGCTGGCCGCGTCGTTGTATGCGGAGGTCAGGTCGGATTGCGCTTGAAGGGCCACGGCGTCGGCGTCGTGCTGGGTCCCGTTAAGCGTGCCCGGGGGGAACCCGGTCACCGCGCTACCCGGGCTTACGCCCAGGTCTCCGTTGATGGTGCTGGGGCCGGTGTTGGTGACCGTGGTCCCGGCCAGGACCGCGAAGCTGGCCGCGGTCCCGAGGTTCACCGGCGCTTGCGCGGCGCTGGCACCGGATTGCATGGCGATGAGCGTTGTGACGGCGATTACCGGAACGCAGCCCGCCGCCAGCCGGGAGAACCCGGACGGCCTGCGGGGGGCGCGGTTAAAGACTGATTTCATCCTTGCGGTACTTCCTCCCGTGGAAAACGCCGGATATGGCCGGCGGTTCTGTGCATGGAGGGACGGGGATATCCGGCTTGGTGCATTAATCCAGACAATCACAGGCCCCTGTGACGCGATCAGCGGCTCGTAAAGACCGGAACCCTGCGCGCTCATCCGGCATGCTACATGGAGGCCCGCTGACGTGCAGAAAAGACCCCTGAAAACAGGAAGGTCAAGTTGGCCAGTCCCGGTCGGTCATGAAATACTCTAGGCTTCAAGCAAATAGCCGGGTCCGATTTCACACATTTCCGGCTGTCGACCGACCAAGTGGAAGTGATTTTAGGTTTAAGCCTGAATCGTTCAGGTGATTGGAAGCGGCCGTGCGCCGGGTGCGAATTCCGCTATCCCGGTCGGCAGCCGCGGTGGAGCAAGCGCGGACAGCGGCAGGGAAAGTGCGGCCAGCCCGCCGAACAGCAGCAGCGGGAACCAGTGCCCAGGTCGCTGACCGGCCATGACCGCCTCCACCCGCCAGCACGATCAATCACATGCCAGACAATGATCCCAAAGAGGTCGCCCTTAGACCTCCTCCCACGGCACCGATTCGTAACAGTCCTTTAGCATCGAGATGAACGCGGTGTCGACCGACAGCCTGCGGTCGTCGACCTGCGTCACTGCGGCCACGCCGTGCGAGTTCGTGATGAAAACCGCGCCGAATGAGCCGAGGTCAGCGACCCGCACCGGACGGTGCCGCTGGGGCAGCAGGAGCCGGGCCCGCACGAGCTGCATCGTGATTCCCGACAGCATCGGGGCGGCCGGCCATACCACCGCCGTACCGTCGAAGAACCCGATGTTGGTCACCGAGCCCTCCGAGATCATCCCGTCGGGCCCGGTCAGCAGCGCCTCATCGAACCCGTTTCGCTCGGCCAGCCGACCGTAATAGCTCTGCCCGAAGTCACCGGTGTGCTTGAGGTGAGCCAGGGAGCGCTGGTACGCAACCTGCTGCAAGCTGGAGTCCGGAAGCGGATCCGCGGGCGGGCGGACGGTCACCATCACCCATGGCGGCTCCTGCCCGGCAGGCTGCTGCACGATCACGCGGACGGACGCGTCGCGCACACGAGCACCGAGGGCATGCCGGATGAGGTCTCGCACCTGGCCGCCCTCTAGTGCGGCCCCGAACATTTCCCGGTTGGCCGCGTCGAGGCGGTCAAGGTGCAGCGGCAGGCCGCGGGTGCGGCCGCCACGGACCTGCATCGCGGTGAAGTGGCCGTAACCACCCAGTGCCAGGGCCCTGAGCTCGCCGGCCGTTGCCGCCCGGCCGTTAACCTCGAGCGTCAGTCCCTCCGCCTGGATCATGAAGCGCCAGCCTACGCCGGCAAGCGAGGCCAGACGGCCCGCATTGCAAGCGCTACCGCGAGGAGGGGCGATCGATATAGTGGTGCCGGTGGGCGGCCGGGCAGGGCAGGACGATGGCGGGGAGTCGCTGCTCGCGTTGGCTCAAGATGGCGATGAGGGCGCTTTCCGGACGCTGGTAGAAGCCCACCGGGCGGAGCTGCACGCCCACTGTTACCGGATGCTGGCCTCTTACCATGACGCTGAGGACGCCCTTCAGGAGACCTTGATACGAGCCTGGCGGGCGCTGCCGGGCTTCGAGGGACGCAGCACGGTGCGTGCGTGGCTGTACAAGATCGCTACCAATGCCGCGCTTGACGTCGCTAAGCGCCGGTACCGGCGCGAGCTGCCTGTCTCCTCCGGTCCGCCGGCACCGGCGGGGGGCGGGGCTGGCGCCCCGCCGGCCGAGACGACCTGGATCGAGCCCTACCCTGACCGCGCGCTGGGGGCGAGCGGGTCGCTGGCTTCCCCGGAGGCCCGTTACGACCAGCGCGAGAGCCTTGAGCTCGCGTTCGTCGCCGCCTTGCAGACGCTGCCAGCCTCGCAGCGGGCGGCGCTGCTGCTGCGCGAGGTGCTCGGGTTTTCTGCCGCGGAGATCGCCGACCAGCTCGGTATCTCCGTGCCCGCGGTGACCAGCGCCCTGCAGCGGGCCCGGGAGGGAGTGCGGCGCCGGAACGGCGAGCCGGCCCAGCAGCGGGCGCTTCGCGCGCTGGGCGACAAGCGGGCCCGCCGGCTCGTGGACGCGCTCGTGGACGCGCTCGAGCGGGCCGACGTCGGCTCGCTGGTCGGCCTGCTCACCGAGGATGCGACGTGGGCGATGCCCCCGCTGCCCGGCTGGTACCTGGGACCTGCGGCCATCAGCGAGTTCCTCGCCGGCTTCGGGTTCAACGAACGCTGGCGGCACCGGCCGAGCACGGCGAACGGCCAGCTGGCGCTCGGCTGCTACACGGTCGATCCCGCCACCGGCGCCTGGGTGGCCTCGGCGCTCCTGGTGCTGTCGCTGCGGGGCGAGCGGATCGCCGGGGCCGACTACTTCCTCACCGACGAGCTCCTGCGGCGCTGGGGCGACAATCCGGGCGTCGACGGCGCCGAGATGTTCGCCCGCTTCGGGCTGCCTGCCACCATCTCATAAGAAATGCCGGCCCGGACCAGTTAGTCGGGGGTGCCCCTCGCAGTCATATGGGCGACCGGCAGCGGACAGGCCGCTGGACCGGTCACCGTGAGGAGAACCTGTGAACGCTAAGGTAATCGCCACCGGCGCGGCCGTCGGCGCCGTCCCGATCGACTGGGAGGAGGCTAGCCGGCTCTTCTCCGCTGAGCGCTCGTACTGGGTGGCGACCACCAGCGACGACGGCCGCCCCCACGTCCGGCCGGTACTCGCCGTCTGGATCGATGAGCGAATGTACTCGACGACCAGCCCGGCCGCCCGCAAAGGCCAGAACCTGACCAGCAGGCCGTCAGCCGCGGTCACCGCCCGGGCCCCGGCGATGGACATCGTCATCGAGGGACCCATCGCCTGGATCGACGACCCCCGCCTGCTCTCCCGAATCGGCGCGGCCTACCAGGACAAGTACGGATGGCCCGTCACCGTCGTCGGCAACGCGTTCCACGCCCCGTACGCGGCGCCTACCGCCGGAGACCCCCCGTACCGGGTCTACGAGCTCACCCCCGTCGTCGCCTATGCCTTCGGAACAGACAACAACCTCGCAGAACGCTCCACCAGATTCCGCTTCAGCGCATGAACTGCCCGGCGACGGCACGGTTCTCCTGCTACCGGTCGGGCTCGGGGTCGTGCTCGCTCCGAAGAGCCTGCTTGCGGTGCGCCGGCAGGCCGACCTGCAGCGCCGCTGGGCGCGTGAGTGGTCGGGGGTGACGATCGCGGCGCCTTACCGGCCGCTGTCAGCCAAGCCGACTAACCGGCTGTTCCTGGTGTTCCGGCGCTGCCGGTGGGTCCTCGGGGATCCGGCGACCTGGCGGGACCTGCTCTGGACACTGGTCAACGTGCCGGTCAGCGTGGTGCTCGGGCTGCTGCCCGCGTTCCTGCTCGGCGCCGGCGCCTGGACCGTGGGGTGCGATCGCTGGTCCTTGCTGGAGGGATGGACGAACGCCGCGCCCCACGGCTTCCTGCTGCAGGTGCTCTTCCTCAGCATGCTCCCAGCCTGCGTCATCGCGGGGCCCTGGCTGCTGAGAATGCACGCCACGGCCGCGTCGTCGCTGCTGGCGCCCACGCGGAAGGAGATGGCCGCAAAGGTAGGCCGGCGGCTGTGCTACCTGCCGCGGCGGCAACGCCATGGATCCCGAAGTCGTGTCGCAACTGCTGGCCCGCCGTGACCGGGATGAGCAACTGGGCCGGCTCACCCCCGGGAGCGCGAGGTTCTCGCGCTGATGGCTGAAGGACACGGCAATGCTGGTATCGCCTCCCGGCTGGTAGTCACCGAAAAAGCGGTCAACAAGCACATTGGCAACATATTTACCAAGCTGGGGCTGTATCCCGCCGAGGACGCCAACCGCCGTGTCCTCGCCGTACTGACCTATCTCAACGCCTAACCCCGGACCGTTGCGACGAACGGGAGCGTGCCTTGGCTCGCTCGGTGGGCCGACGCTGCCGGGTTGTCAGTTGATGTCGAACTCGTTGCCCTCGGGGTCTTTCATCGCCACCGCGTAGGCGTCGGCCCCGTCGTCTTCTTCCTCGCCGAGCGGGCTGAGGATCGTCGCCCCGAGGCCGGCCAGCCGCCTCGCCTCGGCGTCGACCCGCTCCCGGCGGGTCGCGAGCGGTACCGCCCGCCCGCCGCTGGCGTGCACGTCAAGGTGAAGGCGGTTCTTAACAGTCTTGACGTCCGGCACCATCTGGAACCAAAAGCGCGGCCCGCTGCCCGCGGGGTCGATTATGCAGTCCGTGCCGTGCCCGAGGAAGGACTCGGGAAGCCCGATGTGGCGGTAGTAGTCATCCCAGACGGCGAACCCCTCCGGGGGCGGCTCCAGCACGTACCCGAGGGCCGCGGCCCAAAAGCGCGCAAGCGGCTCAGGCTCGGCACAGTCGATCACCACTTGGAACCGCACGCCCATCGGTCTCCTCCTAAGCGTCCCGGCGAGTCGGATACTCGTTCCCACGGAGTCTAAGAGACCGGCTATTCGTTCGTCTATGAGTTCGAGCATTATGCGACCGTTTGTCGCCCGCCGCCGGATGGACACCATGGTCGGGCGCAGGCGGTCGCCAACACAGGGCAAAAATCAAAGCATCATCCCGAAGGGGTGCGTGATGACACCCCGGGGCACGCCTCTTCCGGCCGATCGGCCGGCGTGCCGGCTGGAATGTCGTTGACCCGGAGTAGTGTTCGATTAACAGTTTCAAGCGAAGCACCTGACCGAACGGAGCGACCCTCATGGGATGGCGGGCAAGCGACCCGCAGCCGGGCAACGAGCCCGACCCGGGCGGCTGCCTGCCTGAACTGATCGCGGGCTTGCCGTGGCGGGAAGCTCGGCTCCGCGATTATGTGCGGGTCAACTCAACGGCCAAGCGCTCGTCTTCTTGGGATAGCTGCCCGGAGACCTTCACCTGAACGTCGAATCGGGCACAGCCACGTTGCCAGAGTTTCTCGGGGGTCACATGCTGATGCACCGGTGTTTTGCCGCCTGTCAACCGATGTACATCGGTTCGAGATTGAGCTCGTGGCGATGCTCAGCCAGTATCTCCACGGAGAAGCCGGTTCCCGCACGCATTACTTTGCCGGTCCGGGCAAGCTAGGAGGCATGACGACCGCAGCCGAACGACTCCTCGTGCCCGGCCCGGAGGAGAAGCAGCTCGCCGAGCGGGCCGGGACCTGGGCCGTGACGGCGACCATGTGGCCGGCCCCCGGCGCCGAGCCGATCGTGACCGACGGCCTCGTCGCGGAGCGGGCCATGATCGGCCTCTACCTGCAAGAGACCATGCACCCCGCCCCCGGCGGCACCGGACCGGACTTCCGGCGCATCGACTACCTGCACTACGACCGGGTGGAGGGCCGCTGGAAGTACGTGTCCATGGACACCCGGCTGCCAGTGTCCATCATGCCCGCCCGCAGCTTCGGGCCGGCCGAGGACCGCACCCTGCGCCTGCAGTTCGAGCCGCTGGGCTTCGTCGGCTTCGGCGAGGAGGTGAGCGGCACGCTGATGCAGTCGGACATGCGGATCACGAGCCAGTCACCCGGCCGCGAGCTCAAGCAGCAGCACTTCACCGTCGCCGACGGAACGGCCCGGGAGTGGCTAGCGGTCCAGTACGAGTACCGCCGCTAGCGGTGTCCTGGGATGAGTGCCTGCGCCGGATCGGACAGTGGACCGGGCATGCGGGCCCGCGGCCCGCGGGCACGCTGGTGATCGCGCCATCTGCCGCGTCCCGCGACGTTCTGGGGCCTTGGCCGGACGGCTGACGCAGGACACGGTCACGCCCGCCGGGCACCCGGCGGGCGTGCGGAACGTTCTAGGACCAGTCGGTGTTCTCCGGCGCAGGGCGGACCACGTTCGCCAGCTCACCGTCCTCGGTGAGGGCCCCCCTGGATCTGGAACGTCGCCGCCGCGAAGGTCCCCGAGGCAACCCAGGTCGTTGACCTGTTCCACGCCCGCGAGCACCTCCACGACCTTCCCCGCAAGATCGAGTTCAGGCAACTCCGGCCCGGCTCAGCCGGACGGACCGAGGTGCGGATCCTGTTCGCGTTCGACCCGGCCGTGGATTGGGGAGGCGGCGCTTATCGCGCGGGTCTAGTGAGTTCGGCGGCTAGTGAGCGGGCTGCCTTTTCGTCGAGGGGCGCGTGGCCAATTAGGAGGCGGTAGTAGAGCACGCCGTAGGCCATGTCCACCAGCATGTCGAGGTCTGTGTCGACCGGGAGTTCCCCGGCAGCCTGGCCGCGTTCCAGCAGGGCGCGCAGCGCCGCCCGCCGGACCGCGGTGAAGTCCGCGAGGACTGCCGCGACGTGCTCGTCGCGCTGCGCTTCGGTGACAATCTGCCGGAGCCTGTCGGCATAGCCCTCCTGCCGCAGGCCCGCGAAGCTGTCGATCAAGAACGCGGCCAGGTCTTTGGCGTACGAGCCGGTATCCCGTTCGGGGACCACCACCTGGGCGTGCCGCGCCAGGGCATCGGCGACCACCGCGCCCTTCGACGGCCACCAGCGGTAGATCGTCTGCCGTCCCACGCCGGCTTCCGCGGCGATCGCGTCGATCGTCACGGCCTCTCCCGGGTTGCTGAGCAGCCGGAACGTAGCGTCGAGGATTGCCTCCCGCGCCGCCTCGTTGCGCCGTCGGCCGGTATGAGACCGGCGGGGACCGTCATCCATGACGGGAAGCTTATCAATTTGACGAGACTGCCAGTATCG
This sequence comes from uncultured Actinomycetota bacterium, assembly GCA_963767685.1. Lineage (GTDB taxonomy): Bacteria > Actinomycetota > Actinomycetes > Streptosporangiales > Streptosporangiaceae > Trebonia. The sequence continues at coordinate 228,765 of CAVYEZ010000018.1, read as the reverse complement.
GTAAAGTTTGCAGAGACAGTCAGTCTCGACAAGCTGAAGGGCCGCGCACCATGTCATTCGACGGGCAACGGGTAATGATCATCGGCGCCAGCGCCGGGATAGGCGAGGCGGCCGCCAGGGCCTTCGCGGCGCGAGGCGCCGCAGTGACTATCACCGCCCGGTCCAAGGAACGCCTGGACCGGGCGGCCCAGCGGATCGGCGGTTCTGTCATTGCGGCCGAACTCGACGCAACCAGCCGTTCGGTGCTTGACTCTTTTTTCGCCACCGCCGGAACGATCGACCACCTGGTGCTTAGCGCCAGCCCCGGCGCCGTGGGCGTGGGCCCGATCGCGACCCTGGACGAGGTCGCGCTCCGGCAGGCGTTCGACGGGAAGTTCTTCGCCCACGTGAAGGCGATCCAGGCCGCGCTGCCGCGGTTGCGCGAGGACGGCTCGGTGACCCTCGTCACCGCGGCTTCGGCCCGGGCTGCATTTCCCGGCACTGCCGGGATCGCCGCGGCCAATGGGGCGCTGGAGGCGATGGTTGCGCCGCTCGCGGTGGAGCTTGCCCCGCTTCGGGTCAACGCGGTCTCGCCGGGCGTTATCGACACGCACTGGTGGAGCGGCCTGCCCGAGGATCAGCGGCGGGCCTATTTCGAGTCGGTGGCGGCCGTCAGCCCGGTGCGCCGGGTCGGACGGCCGGATGACGTTGCCGAGGCCATCGTCTACCTGGCCGGCGCGGGCTTCGTTACCGGCACCGTCCTGGAATGCACCGGCGGGTTCAACCTCACCGCCGCGGCCCTCGCCAGCTGAACCCGCTGCGGTATCGGTCAGGGCGCGGGCGGCGGCCTGACCGATACGCCGAACTGACAACAGGAGGGCTGATGCCTGACACACGAACTGCCCTGGTCACCGGTGCGACCGCTGGCCTGGGGGAGGCGGTCGCGGTCGCGCTGGCCGGGCACGGGATGCACGTCCTCGTGCACGGTCGCAACGCCAGGCGCGCGGCCGCAGCCGTGGATCGGATCACCGAATCCGGCGGCAGCGCCCAGGCCGTGCTGGCCGACCTGGCCTCGCTGGAACAGGCCCGTGAGCTGGCTGACCGGGTGAGCGCCGACCATGCTGCCATCGCGCTGCTGGTCAACAATGCCGGGATCGGCGCGGGCAGGCCGCCTTACCGCAAGCGGCAGCTCAGCCACGACGGCTACGAACTGCGGCTCGCCGTCAACTATCTCGCCCCGGCACTGCTCGCACGGCGGCTGATCCCGGCCCTCAAGAACGGAATACCCGCCCGGATCGTCAATGTCGGCTCGGTCGGGCAGGCTCCTGTCGACTTCGCCGACCTGCGGATAGACCGCCACTACACCGGCGCCCAGGCTTACTACCGCAGCAAGTTCGCTCTCGCCGCGTTCACCTTCGAGCTCGCTGAAGAGCTCACGGGCAGCGGGATCACCGTCAACTGCGTGCACCCGGCCTCCCTGATGAACACCCGCATGGTGCGGGAATCCATGATTCCGCCCATGTCTACGGTGGCCGCCGGCGTCAGGGCAGTCGTGAACCTGGCCACCGGACCCGCGGGCGGCGCGGTGACCGGGCGTTACTTCGACGGGACGAGCGAGGCGAGGGCACACGAAGGAACCTACGATCCCGTGACCCGCTCCCGGCTGCGCGCGGTCACCGGCGAACTGCTGGCGCCGTTCCTGACCGGCAGCGATCAAGCCACTCGATAGCCGAGGCCCGGCCTCATCCATCCGCTATCTTCCCGCCGGAGCTTCCATCGTTGCACCCGGGCCTCACAATCATTACTTCCCAGACAACAAGAAAAGACGTTAGAAATGCGAAAAAATAGCTGAGAATTCAGGAAACGGGGGATTCCGGTGCCGAGTGATTTGGCTGACCAGTTACCGAACCGTTCACGTCGCGGGTGCGTTGATAGCAGTAAGACGTTTGCCACGCTGAGTGGCCCGCAGACAGAAGGATCAAGCCCATGAGTAACCCGGATTGGACCGGCGCGGAGCCGGGCAGCGTAAACCAGCAATTCAGCCCCGCAAGCCAGTACGCTTCGTACGGCTACCAGCCGCAATACGGCACATACCCGGGGCCGGCCGTGCCGCAGTACGGTGCCTGGCAGCCGCAACCGCCGGACTACCGAGTCTGGGTCATCGCCGCCGTGGTCGGCGGCGTGCTGTTCAGCCTCTTGCTGGGCATGCCACTGGGCCTGGTCGCGCAGCGGAACTCGCGGCGCGTCCGCAGCAGGTGGGAATCAGGAGACCGCGACGGGGCGGTAAGGGCTTCCCGGTCGGCCCGGTCATGGGCGATCGCCTCCATGGTCTTCGACGTGCTCGGCCTGCTCCTGGCCATCGTCCTGCTCTCCCATTCCGGCCAGCCGACGGGCTAGCCTCCGCTATTCAGCGGTGACCGGCTCGCGGGGCGGTTAACGGGCGCGCTGGTGCCGTGGCCTGTGGTATTACCAGACCGGAGTTCCGGGGTCGGCGCACCCTATAGATGCCAGGCGATAGAAGTGTCACGGGAACGCGAAGAGCGCCCGGTTCTCAGAGAGATTCGCGGCTACCACACGCACGTTTCCCTCGCTGGAGCACTCTACGCCATGCAGCACATCAGCGCGGAACGGTAATCTGATTGACGTTAGGCCTTCCATTTATAAGGGACCTTTACATTGCTTTCGGGAGACGCTCCTCGAATCGGAACGACCTCAACGAGCAGGCTTATCTGCCCGGAGATAGCCACCAGGGTGGCACCCTGGCTATCACGTGCAGTGATCGAGTACGCCGGCTGCTGCGCCGCGAGTCCGCACCTGCCGATTCCGCGCGCCTCGCGGGGCGGTACCGCTGACCGAACTGGCCAGAACACCCCCACAGCTAGCGGGCGGGCGACGCCACCGGGTTCGGCACGTACCTGGGCGGACTACGGGAGCGCCAGCGGCGCAAGTACTCGTTCATCGCCAAGCTGGACGCGGCGTTCGGGGCGGAAGGCTCTCATAGGCGTTAAACCCAAAGACGGTACCGGGGACTAACAGTGGCGGCACCAGCATCACGACCGCCCGGCCGCGATGACGGCGGCGGTGCCGTCGCGTCCCAGGTCCGGGATGTACGGGATGATGCCCTTGAGCAGAATCGGCGCGTGGCCGTGAGGGGCAGCGAGCGTCCCGTGCAGCTGGTCAGCCGACCGTCAGTCTCATCCTCAGTCCAACAAATTTGAGCCTGAGGATGAGACTGACGCGAGACCGATGATCGGCAAGCAAAACTGGCAGTGGTCCTATCTAGCTGCTGTCGTCGATAGCTGAAACCGCCCCCGACATCGGGCTGGGCTCGGCGACTCACCGGCAGCGATCAGGTCCGCGAGCTCCTGGCTGCGTTTCCGTGCCCTTGGTGTCGGACTGGCCTTACGCCGCCTCGGTGCCTGCGCCGCTTCCGCACCGCCTTACCACACGTTAAACGCAACCACAGCTTTCACTTTATTTGCGCTATACACATGCGACACGTCAAGCGATTCCTCGGCCCCGCTCCATGATCTGATCAGCCACATATTGCATGGGGGACTAACCAATCCGGAGAAAGGATGCTTAAAACAGGCCATATCGCCGCCTGGCCTCCGAATATACGATGCCTCCGTAAGAGAGGGTCTGCTGGCCCGTGTACAGGACATAGCCCGCAACGAACCGGTCGCCAAGACGGCTTGCCAGGTCGGGTACGTCGACGGTAGCCACCCGCGCCGTGTACTGTCGGCGGATCCCTAACCGCCGTTCCATGGTCGCTTCGATGGCCTCGATGATGCGCGGACGCATCTCGGCCGGGCGGATGATCGCGTCAACGGAGCCGACCTCGACCGCGCGCTGGATGCTGTGGATCTGGTCGAACTCCGCGGCGACCTCACTGATCTTTTCAGCACGGACCGCCGCCCGGAGCTCGTCGAGTTTCATGGTCAGCCCGACACGGTCGGCGCCTGAGGTGGCGACGGCGGCGTCTTCCAGGCTCCGCACCCGTGGGTCGCTGGCGGTGCGCTTGGCGACCTCGGCGGCGAACACCACGGCGGCGGCGGGGGCGCCGCCGAGCACCGACGCGAACGAGCCTTCCAGGGCCAGGACGGTCATGTTGGGATTGAGTGCCTTGGAGAACACCACGAACGCGCCGCCGTGATAGCGGGAGATCACGCAGAACACGATCGGGCCGCGGAAGTTGACGACCGCCCGGCCGATCTCGGCGCCGTACTCCAGCTGGAGCTTGCGCATCGACTCCGGCGACCCGTCGAAGCCCGACAGGTTCGCGAGCACCACCACCGGCCGGTTGCCGGAGGCGGCGTTAATTGCCCGGGCGGTCTTCTTCGACGACTGCGGGAACAGCGTCCCGGCGGTGTAGGCGTCGGGGCCGTCGGCGGGCGGGAAGCCGCGCCGCGGCACCGGCCGCGACTCGATGCCGATCAGGCACACCGGGTGGCCGCCCAGGTGGACGTCCTGCACCACTGAGATCTCGGCGTCGGCCATGCCGGCCCAGCGTTCCAGGACCGGGTGGTCCTGGTCGGACAGGGCGCGCATGACGGTCCGGATGTCGAACGGCTTCTTCCGGTCGGCGTTCTTCGCGGCGGAGAAGACCTCCCCGACCGTGGCGAAGCCGCCGTCGGCCGCCGGGTGCGGGTAGGAGGACACGTCCCGGTCGGCCGGGTCGGCCGTCGCCGCCTTGCGCGGGAACCGCTCCCCCGGCGCGACGTAAGCGTGGTCGTAGTGGGCCATCAGCACGTCGCAGGCCCCGGCCAGGTCCGGCACCCAGTACTGGGCCTGCCCGTTGGGGCCCATCACCCGGTCGTAGCCGCCGATACCGAAGTTGTCCTCGGCCGATACCCCGCCGGAGAAGTCGAGCGCCTGCTTGCCGGTCAGCACCATCGCCGAGTCCGGCGTCATCACCAGGATGCCCCTGGTGTGCATCAGCATCGTCGCCTCGGCGTTCCAGTACGGCTGGGCGCCGACGTTGATCCCGGCGACCACCACGTTGACCTCCCCGCCGTCCTGGGTGAACTCAACAATCCGCTTCAGCGCCGCCGCCACCTGGTCCAGGTTCTCGGAGCCGGAGTTCATCGAGATCCGCGCGCCCGACGACAGCGCGAACCACTCCACCGGCACCCCCATCCGGGAGGCCAGGTCCAGCGCGGCGATCACCCGCGCGCACTCCGGCTCCGACAGCGCGCCGAGCGACCTGGTCGGGTCGCCGAGCAGCGCCACCCGGGTGACGCCCTCGGGGTACCGGTCGGTCGGCGTGGTGACCAGGCCGACCACGATGCCCGCGGTGTTCTTCCCCTTGGGCCGGTCCACCGGCACGAGCGCGCCGGAAGCATCCAGGTCATGCTCCTGGAACCGCCCGCCCGGGCCGGCCAGCAGGCCGGTCAGCTCGTACGGGTAAACGTAGCCGCGGCGCGCGGCGCGCAGCACCTTCTGCCGGTAATCGTCCAGCGGTTCGACGGGCTGGTCCGGCGGCTCGCCGACGGTCAGCGTGGTGCCGCCGAGGGCGTCGAAGGCGCCGCGCAGGGCGATCTTGGCCGGCTTCCCGGTTTGCCCGTCTCGCTGTCGCGCGATGATGAGCACCTCGCCGAGCCCGGCCCCGGCCATCGTCGGTAGTACTCGCCCGACGATCGTCTCGAGGTCCGCGCGGAGGGTGCCGCTCGTGGGCCAGACGTAGATCACGATCCCATTGGCGCCGTGCCGCGCCGCCTCCCGCGCTGCCGCGCCGTGCCCCGCCTCCTGCCACGACGTCGCGTTGCGGATCGAGTTGAGGCATGCCTCGATGGCGCCCTCGACCGTCGGCAGCGTGACCAGTCGGCCGTCATAATCCCGCAGTTCTGGCAGATCACGGACCTGCGCGAACGCGAAGAGGCGGGTGTCGGATGGGTTCTTCCGCGCGAGGGCCTGGAAGAGATAGACCTCCTCGTCCACCGACGGCAGCCGGGTGAGGTCGAACTTGCTCAGCCGGTCAAGCTGCATCCGCCGCGCGATCTCCGGGTGCAGCCCGCGGATCAGCCGGTCCTCGGCCAGCCCGGTGCCCGACGCGCGGAACGTGAAGTGGTGGTGCATCACCGCGCCGTGGCTGCCGGCGACGGTGACGACGAGCCTGCGGACCTGACCGGGCGGGCCGTATTCGCCGATGACCTCTTGCAGTGCGGCAGCCGTCGCGTCACCGTTGTCCGGCTGCTGTTCCCAGGCAAGGTAAATGTCGGCGTCAACCGGTCCGTCGCCGCCCAACTCGGTGATGCGCCGCAGGGCGCTGCCAAGCGCGTCGAACGTGCCCGCCGCCGAGACCAGGCGCGAGCCCGCGCGCTCGGCGACCACGAGGGTGCAGTCGGTGAACTGGCTGGACCGGACGGCGGTAAGGCCTTTGTTACCGTAGTACCGCCTGGTCAGCACTTCAAGCATGACCGCATTGTCCAGGCGGCCGCGGATGAGACGCTGCCCGAGCAGCCGCGTTAGGGGCTCGGTGCTGCGCACCATCCCGGCGACGCGCTCCGCGCGGTCCGCCGCGTCCGGGTGCGCGTCTAGGTAGCTCAGCTGCTCGCGGACGCGGACGTAAGCGCGCGCACGGTCCCGGCGCAGCAGCGGCTGTGCGAACCAGGTGAAGACCACGCAACGGGCGAGGTCACCGAGCAGCGGGAAGCGGACCTGAGTCGCGACTACAAGACGCTCAAGTGCGAGGCTGGCGGACTCTCGCAGCAGGACATCCGGGGGTGGTTCCCGCAGCCAGGCGCGTAGGAGCGCTGCTATCACGGTGGCGTCGGCCGACTCGGGCCGCAGGGCGAGGAAGATCCGGAAGAGCGCGGCTTCGAGCCCGGGCGAGCGCTTAAGTTCGGTCACTCCGTAGTGGCGGAGCGCCCGGGCGAGCTTGGCCTTGCACGCCTCGGGCAGCCCCGCCCGTTCGACGTCGAGGCACTGCAGGTACCCGTGGAAGTACTCGCGAGGGCTGTGCACGTGGCCGTCGCTGTCGCCGTCTTTGCTCACTGGCCGGTCCCTGGCCAGCTCGGCCAGGTCGGCGAATACCTCGATGAGTTCGAGCTCACCGGCTAGCGGAGAGTGGCCGTCGGCGGCTGCCGCCTGCCGATCGGCCAAGTAGTCGTCGAGCAGCTGGCCCTCGTCAAGCAGGTCGCCGTCGAAGCCGAGCAGCAGGCTGCGCAGTATCTCCTGGCCGCGGCGCGCACGCGCCGCCGCAGGCAGATCGCCCGGCGCGGCGGGCAGGCTCAGGTCGGCGAAGACCGCGCCCGGGGCGTCCGCGGCTTCCGCGTCAGCGTCGCTGGTGAGCGGCTCCAGCCACAGCAGCGGTTCGCTCGCCTCAACCTGGCTGCCCACGGACACGAGGCATTCCTTCACCAGCGCCTTGAACGGCGCCCGGAGCACCGTTTCCATCTTCATACTTTCCAGGACCAGCACGGGAGACCCCGCCTCGACTTCGGCGCCGGCCGCCAGCGGCGTGGCAACGACCAGCGCGGGTGCGGGCGAGCGGATCACGCTGCCTTCTTCGCGGCTGATCCGGTGGGTCTCGCCCGCCACTTCAACCAGGTGAACCGGCCCGTGAGTAGCGGTGAGCAGGCGGTAGCGGACACCGTTGACGGCGATCTGCCCGGTGTGCTCGTCGAAGCGGTCGAGTTCAATGTCGGCATCGCGGACGCCGCTGGCCGTCTCGATCGCGACGCGGAACCGCCTCGCGCCGATCCGCGCCACCTGGACCCGGTAGCCGACGCCGCGCAACCGGAGTTCCAGTTGCCGCCCGGTTTCGTGCTGTACCTGCGGTCGGCCGCCGAACGCCGTCGATAGCAGCCGGCTCCGCTCAATCTGTTCCTCTGCCTCATACGCCTCGATGGCGGCCGCGGCCAGCGCAACGCCGGAGTGCCGGTGCGAGATTAGCCTGCCCGCGGCCCGGGCCCGGTCGATCCAGCCGGTGTCCGCGCTGGCGTCGATCACCTCGGGCGCCTCCAGCAGGTCAAGCAGGAAGCACTTGTTGGTCACGCCCCCCTCGATGATCACCGCGGTCTGGGCCAGCGCGCGGCGCAGCCTGCCCAGTGCCTGGCCGCGATCGCGACCGTAAGCGATGATCTTCGCGATCATCGAGTCGAAGTCAGCGGGGATGGTGTCGCCCGCGCCGAACCCGGTGTCAACGCGGATGCCCGGCCCAGTGGGGACGTTCAGCCGGACGATCCGGCCGGGGGACGGAGCGAAGTCGCGGTCGGGATCCTCGGCGTTGAGCCGGGCTTCGACCGCGTGGCCGCGCTCGGCGGGTCGTTCGCCATCCAGCGTGCCGCCCGAGGCGACGTGCAGCTGGAGCCGGACCAGGTCAGCGCCGGTGGTCAGCTCGGTGACCGGGTGCTCCACTTGCAGCCGGGTGTTGACCTCGAGGAACGCCAGCAACTGGTCTTCGGCCCGGTACAGGAACTCCACGGTCGCGGCGCCGCAGTAATCCACCGCGAGGGCGAGCCGTTCGGCGGAACCCCTGAGTACCGCGGCCTGCTCCGAACTGAGACCCGGCGCCGCGGACTCCTCGATGACCTTCTGGTGGCGCCGCTGCAGCGAGCAGTCGCGGATCCCGAGTGCCCAGGCCGTGCCCTGACCGTCGGCTATTACCTGAACCTCAACGTGCCGCGCCCCGGTGATCAGTTGCTCGAGGAAAACCAGGCCGCTGCCGAAGGCACGCGCCGCCTCCTGGCTGGTGCGCTCGAACGCGTCCGTCAGCTGGGCTTCGCTGGAGACCACTCGGATGCCGCGCCCGCCACCGCCCGCGGTCGCCTTCAGCATCAGCGGGTAGCCGATCTCCCGCGCAGCACGGACCGCCGCGTCCAGGTCGTGGACGGCACCGTGGCTCCAGGGTGCCACTGGTACCCCGATGTCCTCGGCGATCAGCTTGGCGCCGATCTTGTCACCGAGTTTCCGCATCGCCTCGGCGCTCGGGCCGACGAACGTGACGCCGATGTTGTCGCAGAGCTCGGCGAACGCCGGGTCCTCGGCGACGAATCCCCAGCCGACCCAGGCGGCGTCTGCCCCCGTCGTCACCAGCGCCCGCTCAAGCAGCTTCAGGTCCAGGTAGGGACGCGCCGCGGCGGGGCCGAGATCGTAGGCGATACCGGCCTCACGCACGAATGTGGCCGCGCGGTCGGCATCGGTGTACAGGGCGACCGTCTCGATTTGCTGCCCGGTCTCAGCGGCTAGGTCCCTGACAGCGTTGATGAGCCGCATCGCGGGCTCACCGCGGTTGACGATCGCGATTCGACTAAAAACGTGACCAAGCCCCTCACGCACCCGTAACCTCGCAGGCCAGAACGCTATTCGCCGGACGACCGGCGGTCGGTAATCAGGTCCATCGCGCAGCTAGCAAGGAAGTTCCGAAGGCCGTCCCCGGTTGTCAGGTCCCGCTCCCGGCCTGGGTCGAGCAGCAGGCTCAGCTCGCCTGGCTCGGCCCTCGTGGCGGGATCGGCCAGCTCGTCCCGGCCCGTTCCGCGCAGGTCGACCAACCGCACGAGCAGGTCGTCACGCATGAACAACGTGCTGGCCGCCAGCTGCTCGGCGGGATCCGCGGCCGCCGCCCCGTCCAGGTCGTGGAACAGGCGCGTCGCCGCCGCGCCGCGGCCCGGCCTGACGGGGTACAGGAACCCGCGGCGGTTGACCTGGCCCGTGGGCCAGGACAAGGCCTGGACGTGGTGCACGGCGGGGAGCGCGGCGCGGGCGAAGAAGGTGCGCGCCGAGACGGGGTCACCGAAGTCGCGCGGCTCCTCCAGGTACGCGTTGATGGCCTCCTCGACGGCCCTGACTTCAGGCTGCGCCGCCACGTGGCGCATCGCGTTGCCCAGGTCGCCAGTCACCTCGACCACCCGTACCACCCGGTTGCCGCGCATGAACAGCGAGGTGCGGCAGAGCCTCGTCGTGGCATCGACCTCGGCCCGCGGCGAGCTGTAGTTGGCGAGGATCTCGGCCACGGCAGGCTCGCTGCCTGGCTTGACCGTGAAGGTGAGCGCGTGCCGGACGATCCCGCCGCTGGCCAGGGGCGGCGCGGGCACCGGGTCGGTGCCGGGCGCGTCGGTGGCCGCGGCGGGGCGCCCGAGGCTGGCGGCGCCGTTGGACGACTCAGTACGGTCGGTCAGCCGGCCGGGAGTCTCCTGCACGATCAGGTAGCGCAGTGAGTTCTTGCTGCCGAGGCAGGCGCTCATCGGCGCTACCATCTCGCGGTGAGCCGGGCTGTCCACCCAGGCCAGGAAGTGCTCGGAACTCTGCCACTCACTGGTGATGAGCCATTGGGCGGAATTGCCGAGCGATTGGCAGAGCTGGTCGCTGATGTGGCCAGGTACATCTTCTACCTGATTGCGAATTCCTTCGTAGGCCGCGAGGAAGCGTTCCTGGTGATCATCGAGCACATCCATCAGGAACAAGACCCGCAGCCGGGATGTGTCACCCGCGGTGGGCTGGAGCGGCTGGTCGCGCAGGCTTGTCATAGCTGGTCCGGGCTCTGCCAGCGGTAGAACGCCTGCGCCATCGCGTCGGACGGCGCGCGCCATGTATCCGGGTCGTAAGCGGAGACGAAAGGCGAGAGGTTCTCGCTGACTTGCCGGAACAGCGGGTCCTCGCGTCGGCTGTCCACCGCGGCACTGAGCGGCTGCTCCGCCTCGATGAGGTGCATATAGAGGTCGTGGAAGCGAAATAGCGTCCGCGATTGCACTCCGATGCGCCGCGGTAGCTCGGTAGCGTCCGAGGCTGCGAAGACTCTGGCGATGTCCTGCTCGCTGCCAGGGCGCATCCTGGCCACGATCAACGTTTTTCCCATGGTTCTCCCTTATTCGGCCTCGAGCTTTGCCTTGATCGCCGCCATCTGCACCGGTGAGTTGGTGTTGATGTTCTCGGCCATGGCGGCATCGTCGACAGGCGCGCCTGGACGCATCTCGAATTCCTGCACCCAGCGCATGAGCACGCCGTCGTCGACCTCGTCGTAGGTCCACCGGATCTGCATGAAACGGAATGGGCCCGGCTCGACCCGGTGCGCGAGGACCACGCGTGTCGTCCGGTCGGCGACCCGTTCCGACACCCAGGACCACTCGTTCCCGTTCTCGTCGGGATGCATGGTCAGCCGGAACCGGACCCGGCCGTCCTCTTCCGCCAGTACCTCGGCCTTGGCGTACTCGGTGAACAGGTGCGGCCAGTTGGTCACGTCATTGGTCCTGGACCAGACCAGATCCAGCGGCGCATTGATAACGACGCTGTTCTCGGTTCGTGCCGTCATTTCATCCAGCTCCCTGCACGGTGTCGTTGACTAGGTCGAGGAATTCGCTGACAGTCTCGATGCTCTCCGCATCGACGGGCAGGACAATCTGCCGGGTCCGTTCGAGGATGGGAATCGCGCCAAGCAACGCGAGCGAATCAACGCCAAGTTCCGTGAATGTGGTGCTCTCGGCTACCTGGTCCGGCGTTATCTTCACGCCAGCGGAGGAAGAGAGGATATCGGTAAGCTCGAGCAGCGTAACGGAAGTGGGTTCGGCCATCGATTTCTCCGATCTTGAGCCATTGTTGATTTCCGGGAAGCCTGCGGGTCCCTAAGGTGCGAATTGCGCTAGCCGCCGCCCTCGGCACTGCTGACGACAAGCGCCGAGGCGAAGCCGCCGAAGCCGCGGGCCAGGCAGAGGATGTGCCGCAGGGGCTTGCGGCGGGCGGCGCCAGTCACCAGGTCAATGTCATGGGCGAGATCGAGTGGGCCGGGCGTCGGCGGGATCAGTCCGTCGCGCAGCGCCAGCACGGCGGTCGCCACGTCCAGGGGCGCCGCCCCTGAACAGGCGCGGCCAATCCCGGCTTTCGGCACCGTGATCGGGACTGTGCTCGCATGTGCGCCCAGGGCGGCGTGCAGCGCGGCCACCTCGGCGCGGTCCGCGTTGCGCACGCCGATGCCATCGGCGAAGACCGTGTCGACTTCGGATGGCCCGATCCGCGCGTCGGCCAGCGCACGGGTAATCGCGAACGCCAGGGCGTCCGAGGTGCGGGCCCAGCCGTCGCCGTCCATGGGATGCGGCGGCTGCCCCGCGGTAAAGGCGGCGGCGTGGCCGGTGATCTCGGCGAGGGCGGGCGCCCCACGTTCCCGAGCGTGCGCGAGTTCTTCCATGACAAGCACCGCGCCGCCCTCACCAGGCGCGAAACCGCTCGCGGACCGGCCGAACGGCAGGTAGGCGCTGGCCGCGTCGTGGGACTCAGACAGCAATCCCGACCGCATTTGGCAGACCAGAGCGTACGGGCTGAGCGGAGCCTCGGTGCCCCCGCACACCTGGACGGGAGTGCCACGCCGGATCGCCGCGCGGCTTAGCGCGATCGCGTCAAGACCCCCGGCCGACTCCGAACTGAGCACGGCACAGGGACCGCGGAATCCATTCGCGATGGAGATCTGGCCAGTGGATGCCGCGTAGAACCAGGCGATGGACTGGTAGGGACCGACGTGCCCTGGCCCCTGCGACCACAGTGCCTGGATCTCTCGCTGGCCGAAGGCGACTCCGCCCACGCCCGCGGACGTGGTGACCCCGATGTCGAAAGTGCCCTTCCCGAGGGTCTCCAAGGCGGCGGCCGCCACCGCCTCGCCGGCGGCTAGCAGCGCGAGGTGCGTCCATCGGTCGGTCTGGACGAGAACCCTGGGATCTACCAGTCCAGCAGGATCCGCCCCGCGGACCTCTCCCGCAAGGCGGACAGGGTAACGCGTGGCGTCGAACCGGCTGATGTGGTCGATCGCCGTATGGCCTGCCAGGGTAGCTCGCCAGTAGCTGGCGGTGTCGGCTCCGGTGGGCGCCACCACCCCCAGCCCGGTGACCACTGTGCGGCCGGTCAACGCGGGCTCCGGCCGGGCGCACCGAGCACCACGGCAGACTGGAAACCGCCAAAGCCGCTACCGATGCTGAGCACCACGTCGAGTTGCTGTTCGCGTGCCTCGTTGGGCACGTAGTCGAGGTCGCATTCCGGGTCGGGATGCTCGTAGTTCGCCGTAGGCGGGATGACACCGTAACGGATGGCGAGGACGCAAGCGGCCAGCTCGATGCTGCCGATAGCCCCGAGCGAGTGGCCGACCATCGACTTGATCGAGCTCATCGGGGTGCGGAGCGCGTGCTCCCCGAGGCTTCGCTTGACCGCAGCGGTCTCGTGCCGGTCATTCTGCTTGGTGCTTGAGCCGTGCGCGTTAACGTAGCCGACCTCGTCCTCGCCGACGTTGGCGCGACCAAGCGCGGTAGTGATCGACCGCGCCATCTCAACGCCTTCTGCGGTGAGTCCCGTCATGTGGTACGCGTTGCCGAACGTTGCGAAGCCGCCGAGCTCGCAGTAGATTTCGGCGCCTCGCTTCCTGGCGTGCGCGAGTTCTTCCAGGATCAGCACGGCCGAGCCCTCGCCGAGGACGAAGCCATCCCTGGTCGCGTCGAATGGCCGTGACGCCCGTTCTGGCTCCTCATTGCGGGTGCTAGTTGCCTTGATGGCGTCGAAGCATGCCACCGTTATGGGGGAAATCGGGGCGTCGGCCGCGCCGGCGATCATCACGTCGGCCGCTCCGTCTTCGATGAGCTCCGCGGCATGGCCTACGGCATCGAGCCCTGACGTGCAGCCGGTAGATATCGTCATCACCGGGCCACCCGCGCCGTGCCAGGTGGCGACTTCGGCCGACAACGTGCTTGGCACCGTTGCCTGGTAGAGGAACGGGTGCCCGCCCGCGGGGTCGACAAGCCATTCCCGCCCCCGGTTGGATACCTTGACGTACGCGTCCTCCAGGCGGGTTGTGGAGCCAACGGCGGTTCCCATGCTCACGCCAAGCCGCCTGGGGTCGCCACGCTCAACGTCGAGGCCGGCGTCATTGACCGCCTCGGCCGCGGCGACGAGCCCGAGTTGGATATGCCGGTCGACCCGGTAGGTGTCCGCCGGGGACAGCCCCGCGGCGATCGGATCGAAGTCGCACTCGGCCGCGATCCTGGAACGGAAGCCGCTCGCGTCGAACAGCGAGATCGCCCGGGTCGCGGTGCGGCCCGAGGTGAGCAGGTCCCAGAACTGCTTAACTCCGACACCGCCGGGTGCGACGACACCGATCCCGGTGACCACTACTCGCCTGGTCATCAGGCCTGCCCCGCTTGGTCTTGGCCCTCTGTGTCAACGTGTCCGAGCGACGGCTGCGGCGCCAGCGGGCCGAGGTGGAAAACGATCCGTACCTGGACCGCACCGGTATTCCGGACTCGATGCCGGGTGCCCGGCGGGATGAGCAGCGCGGCCCCGGTGGCCAGTTCCCATGGCTCGCCGTCGAGATCCGCAGTCGCGTTCCCATCGGCCACGTAAAGGAACTCCTCGGAATATGGGTGGTAGTGCTCGGCAACGCGTTCCCCTGGCTGCAATTGGAGGACGCCTGAGAAGCCCGATACTGAGCCAGCGTTCCGCGGGCTGAGGAGGGTCCGGATCTCGCCGCCGCGCCGACGGTCAGGACTGATCTCGCTGGACTGAACCAGGACGATCGGCCGATCATCGGGACGGCTGTGCACTGCGGTCGGTTCCGGTGATTCTGTGAGTGCTGCGCTAACGGCCATGTCATTCCCCAGGGTTCTCACAGGTGTCGCTGTGTCGCTGTGTCGCTGTGTCGCGGCTGCCGCCACTGCCCGCCGGGAGCCACATCCCGAACGGGCCGCAGGGTCGTTTGTCGCGTCGATCCCTCCTCGTTGATCGCTTATCTCATCTGAACCATGTCAAGCTGTACCTCCTGAGCAGGGAATTTAACCCTGTGTAGCAATAATCGCTACACAGTGTAGCTGGAAGGTGCCTGGCGCCAGGGCGTGCCGGGCCAAGGACCCGGCCTGGCCGCAAACGAGTGCGGTTGGCTATTTCCTTGTCGATGGCCGCGCTGGCGCCGCCGCGATGACGTTGACGTAGCTCATCATGCCGGCGTCCTCATGCGCGGCGATGTGGCAGTGGAACATCACCTTGCCGGTGAAGTCGGTGAAGCGGATCCGGATCACGACCTCCCCGGGCTTGCCGTGCCGCCCGGTCGGGACTGGGACGATGTCCTGTTCGCCGGCATAGGGCTGCTGGACGCCGTTGACGGACATCACCTGGAAGGATGCGACCCGAGCTGGTGATCTGCATGTCCTGCAGGACCAGGGTCCGGGTCGTGACGTGGCCAGCGGCTGCGGCAGCAGCGCGCGGTCGTCGCCCACGATGATCGTCCCGGCTAGGCCGTCGTAGATCTGCGTCTCGACGTCCTGGCAGCCCGTGGCGGCGGTGGCCGATGCTGTCGTCTCGGTCACGCGCATCGCCTCGTTGCCAAGGGTGCAACATCGCCGTCACCCGCGGCTGAGCACGGTGTCAAGTACTTCAGCAAGCACCCGTTCTGGATCGGTGCCGGATGTCCCCGCCCGCCAAGCCACGAAGCCGTCCGGGCGGACAAGGACGGCCCCGTCTGAGTCTGTGCCGTGCAACTGTGCCCAGGCGGAGCCGTCATCGGGCACCAGGTCGTAGTCCGCGCCGTGGCCCACCCGGTAGCAGGCAAGCGGGACGCCCCGCCCGGCCGCTCGCATCCCGGCCGCGTGCCAGGCTCCGCCATCGGGGCCGCTGAGCAGTACCGGCGTCCGCTCATAGAGGTCCAGCGTGGACAACCGGGTGCCGGACCGCTTCAGCCACATGTGCGGTGCCCGGCTGCCGGGCTCGGCCGTGGGCCGGAAGTCCTGCGGGATCACCGAGCCGTCGCATTGGGCCCCCACGACCGCGGTCGAGTAGTAGCGGTAGCCGAGGACCATGGCGAGCGTCACCGGTTGCCTCTTGAAGCCGGTGCGAACGTCGTAACCGGGATGACTGTGCTCGGCGGAACGGGCGGCGGCGCGGGCGCTGGTCGCCGCGGCTACCGGCCGTCGCTCAAGGTCGTAGGTCTCGAGCAAGCCCGGACCGGCCCAACCGCCCAGTACCGCGGCGAGCTTCCACGCGAGGTTGTGGGCGTCCTGGATCCCGGTGTTCGCGCCATACGCTCCGGTCGGTGACATTTCGTGCGCCGAGTCGCCAGCCAGGAAGACCCGTCCGTCGCTGAAGCGCTCGACTACCCGGTCGGCCGCCGCCCACTGCGCCTTTCCCGTGATCTTCACCTCCAGGTCGGGCACGCCGGTCGCCGTGCGGATGGCCTCGGCGCAGCGCCCGTCGGTGAAGTCCTCGAGCGTTTCGCCGAGTTCGGCCCGCAAGGGCGCGTGGAGCACCCAAGACCGCTCGTTGTCGACGGGAAGCAGCACGCCGGGACCCTGCTCATTCGTCAGGTAGGCGCAGAAGAAACGGCGATCGCCGACGGCGTCGGCTAGGCGCCCGGCTTCGAATGCGATGCTCACGCTGTGGAACAGGTCGCCGGCCCCGGTGTGGCCGATTCCGAGCCGCTCCCTGACCGGGCTGCGCGGCCCATCCGCAGCGACCAGGTAGTCAGCCCGCACGGTCCGCTCCTCGCCGTTATGCCGGCTTCTGATCAGCGCGGTCACTCCGTCCGCGTCCTGCTCGAAGGAGACAAGCTGGGTGCCGAAACGGATGTCGGCGCCGAGGGCGCGGGCGGCGCGCAGCAGAACCGGCTCCAGGTCATTCTGGCTGCACTGGCACCAGCTTGACGGGCTGACCCTGGCATGTTCCCCAGTAGGGTCGACTTCCCGGACCAGCCATTTACCGTCTCCCTTGGTCAGGGTCTCGACCTGCAGGATGCCGTGATTTTCGGCAAGCAGGAACGCGGCCTCACGGATGTCCTGCTCGACTCCGGCCGTACGGAAAATTTCCATGGTGCGCAGGTTGTTGCCGCGCCCTCGCGGATGGTCCGAGGTCTCCGCGTGCTGTTCCACGAGCAGGTGATCAACGCCGAGGCGGGCGAGAAACAGCGACGTGGACAGGCCCACAAGGGAGCCACCAGCGATCAGGACAGGCACGCGTTCGTCGGCCTTGAGGATCATGGGCTCGCTCTCCAAACGCTTGACGTGCTTCGGCGCGTTGCTTCACCGCAGGTTCATCGGTTCCGTCTCTAAAGTTACGCAGAGTGATGAATGCGAAACACACTGTAAGTATGGTTCGCGTCACGTGCACTACCTCCAGACCGTTCCCCGGGCCTTCGGGGGAGGTCAGAGCATCGGTGCGGAACTGCCACCCGGCGGGGGAAGGCCCGCTGACGCCGCAGGTCGCCGAGCGCGGCCTGGATGGCCCGCCGGTCAAGAGCAGACGCTCCTACCTGCCGCTGACCGGGGCGCAGCCTGCTGCGGGCCGCGGAGTCGGCATCATCGATCCAAAAGGAGACAAAGAACTCGAAGGGGCAGCCGTACATCCAGGAGGGGAAGTGCTTCGACTGGCTGCACACGCACGCCCCCGACGGCGTCATCCATCATCCGCTTGGCGGTCAGCTTGTCCTCGGTCGCCGCCTCGCACTGCTGCCGCTGGCCGTCTTCGTGCCAGACCGCTCGCCAGCGGCCACCCTCGGCGCGGGCCGGGTAGACCGTGATGCCGCATGCCGCCGTACGATCGCGGCGCCGATTCCGCGGCTGCCGCCGGTGACCAAGTCCCGCTTGCCCTCGAGGCTTGATGTCGATGTCATGGCGCTACCTGTTCTCTCTCCGTCGTTTACACTAGTCAGGTATCGTTACTAATGTAGTCGTACAGCAGCACCGATGGCGACAGCAGCGGGCGCGAGGTCGCCGGGGGCAGGTGGCGCGTGCGGCACGCGGCGAGCGCGGCGCTGCGCACGCCCGGCCGCGGGCAGGCCGGCGGCGATCCGGCGCGGCGGGCGCTGGCGTAGGGTGTGAACCTCGCGGGATCAGGTGGGGACGGGAGCCGAGGGCGGCATGGACGACGAGCAGCGGGTTGACCTAGGGGTGTCGTTGCTCATCCCGTACCGGTACACCGAGGACCGGGTTTTCCGGGCCCTGCAGGATGCCGGGTTCGACGACTGGACCCTGGCCCAGTGCCGGCTGTTCCAGCGCGTCGCCCCGGACGGCTCGCGCCTCACCGACCTTGCTGACCAGGCGCAGATGAGCAAGCAGAGCGCCGGCGTGCTGGTCGACCAGCTGGAGCGCCTGGGCTATGTCCGCCGGGTCCCCGACCCGGCGGACGGCCGCGCCCGGTTGATCGTGATCGAGCCGCGCGGCCGGCGGGCGGTCGAGGTGGCCGCGGCGACACTCGACGAGGTATTCGCGGAGTGGAAGGCCTACCTGGGCACCCGTAACTTCACGTTGCTGCACCAGATCCTGGGCCAGCTCCGCGAGATCACCGACCCCTACGCGCGGTAAGCCCGGCCGCGCCGGGCCGTCCGCCCCCGGTTCCCGTTCGCCCCCGAGCCGCCGCGGCCAGCGGGCGCCAGCAGGCTCCGACCCCGCCTTGACAATAGTCAGCTTTACTGACTAGTCTCCTTAACGTAGTCAGTTTTATTGACTACTGTCACCTGCGGTCCCGGCGAATCGGTCGCCGTGGACGCCCAGCAGAAAGGGAAACGTCATGAAGTTCCTTGTCCTCGGAGCAACCGGGCGCACCGGCGTCCTCTTCGTCAAGAAGGCACTCGACCAGGGGCATCACGTCACCGCCCTCGTCCGGCGGGCCGACGCCGCCCTCGACTCGCGCGCTCAGATCGTCAGCGGCGACGTCACCGACGCCGCCGTGATCGCGACGGCAGCCCGGGGCCACGACGCGATCATCAGCACGCTCGGAGTGAAAAACGCCCGCGAGACCCCAACGCTGATCACCGACACCGTCCGCGCAGTCATCGCATCCGCGGAAACATCAGGCGTCGGCCGTCTCGTCATCCTGTCTGCGTTCGGAGTCGGCGACTCCCTCGCCAAAGCCTCATTCCTCACAGGCCCCCTATTCCGCACCGTGCTCCGGAAAACCTACGCAGACAAGGCCGCATCGGAAGTGCTCCTGAGGGCCAGCGACCTGAAATGGACCCTCGAATACCCCGGAGCGTTGAACAACAAGGACATCACGCGCTACACCGCGGTCACCCTCGAGGACGCCAAGAAATTGCCGATCTTCCCCTCGACCTCCCGCGCGAACGTCGCTGAGTTCCTCCTCCACTCCGCCGTGCAAGACACCTTCATCCGTCAGACCGTCATCGTCACCGACACCAAATAGGTCGCCGAACGCTCGCCGTCGCCGGAGCGATCCTCGCCGCCTTGTCCCCCGTGCTCGACTAGAGCGACGTCGCACCTTGACGTCTCGATCTACACGCGTTCGTAGGTGAGGTGCACGGCGTTCCGCGACGCGCGAACCTCGCGTTGCCGGTACATCTGGCGTGTCCCTGATTTGAACAGCGGCGTGCCGCCGCCAAGTGCCATCGGTGCGAGGTGCAGCCGCAGCTCCTCGACGAGGCCCTGTTCCAGCGCCTGGCCGATAATGTCGCCGCCGCCCATGATCACGACGTCGCCATCGGTCGCGGCGGACCGCGCCTGGCCGATAGCGGTGACCAGATCGCTGACGAAGGTGAAGCGCATCCCCAAGTCGCGCTCCAGCCGGACGTCTCGCCGCGGCGAGTGAGTGACCACGAAGAACGGCGGCGTCCCCGCCTGATCGGCACCGTACCCCATGTCCTTGCTCCAGCCATCAGGCCCGTTGACGAGGTCGAACAACCGCCGCCCCATTACTACGGCACCGCTCTGCGCCGTCGCCTGCGCGAGGACCTCGGTGTCGACCGCGTCCTGCTGCCTGACCCAAGTGTGTAGCTCAGGTGCATCGCCGAGCCCGTGTTGTTCATCGGCGCCCTCCCCCGTCACAAACCCGTCGAGCGACATAGTGATGTCGGCGATCACCTTCGGCATTGCATCCTCCCCTTGAAACGGTGGCCATGCAGACCGTCGTACGGCGCCAGACTCATCTTTACGCGCCTTGGCGTCCCGCGCCTTGTGCTCGCTACTCTTCCAGGGTCATGATCATGCGATGGTTGGGAGGCCTGCCGCAGCCAAGAAATCGAAATTTCCAGATCCGCGCACAGACCTACAAAAACCCACGAACCAAGCAGCCTCAGTTCTTCCGCGCATAACGACCATTCACGGAACGCCCCAGCCGCCACGCCCTGCGAGTCCGTCAAGTGCAGAACGGCGGGTATCGCGCTCTTGCATCCGTCCTGATCACCAGGGCCTTTACTCGGCGCTATAGCCGACCATGCGCCGTGGGCCAGCGCGTCCGGCCCAGCCCGGCTGGGGCCGGCTCGCTAAGTTGGACTCCACCGGCCAAGGTCGAAGACCACAGGGGCTGACAGGCTAGTCGAAGCGGTTGCGGAACCGCTCGACATAGAGGCCACCGGGACGGAGCAGCCCTAGCTCAACGGCGGCCGGGAAGTCACTGTCATCACGGTAGAGCAGGCAGCAGAAGAAGAAGGTGCCCGGGGTTGCCGCGATCTCCCGTTCGAGCGCGCGATAGCGCTTTCCCTCATTCGACCAGCCCCGGTTGAGCTCGCGGTCCTGGGGGAAGATGTTCGGCCCGAACTCGCCGCCAGCCCCGTGCGCCACCATGTGCCCCTTGTCAAGCGGCCTGGCAGCCCTCCCGGCGGGCGATGGGTAACCCCGCTGGTAGGCAACATCGCGCACCCTGTGGCCAGGGCGGGAGAACCCGCGTGCCGCGATGGTCCGGTCCGCCTGCGGCGCGTCCACTGCGCCTGCTTGATCGAAAAGGAATGTGGCCACATCCTCGAATTCCAGCAACATCGAATCAGGGACCTGGGAGCGGTACGCCTCCGACCACGCGTCACTCAGCCAGGCGCCCACCCTGGCGGGATCCCGCTGCAGATCCGCCGACAACTCCGATGACATGCGTTGGTAATCGACATCCGGCACAAGAAGCACAAGGCAATCATGTCCGATGGGTCGAGGCAGGGTGAAGTTACGGCTAATGGCCTGGACGCTCCGGTTACCTGGGTGATCCCGGGGAGGCGGAGCTGGCCACATAACTGTGCCTATCCCGCGGACGCGCGCTGGGGTGACCGCCTGGTGACTTCGTCACGACGAGTTTCGGGCACCGCCGACCAGTCGTATTCAGGCGGGAGGCTTCATCTTGCAGAAGACGGATTAGGCTTACGCCGCTCTCGCTGTCAGCCATGCCACTCTGCCGCAGCTGCGTGGCGGACGAGTCCCGCCGCCGGGAGCCCAGGCGCCTGCGGCTGCGGCTGTTCTCCGTCGCTGGTCGCCCGGCCGCAGCGGCCACCGCCTCCGGCTCCGCCTCGCCGAGCGATGGCCCTGGGCCGACCAGATCACCGTCGCGATCACCCGCCTGCAAGCCCTCTTGGCCGACTGACCAGCCGGAACAGACCCCACGACCAGGGAGGGGGAACACCTGGGCCCGTGAACCCCGCCCGCACCAGAAAATCAACTCCGAGCCAAGCACCTCAGGCCAGCAGATCACGGGCGCGAAAGATCGAGGCCAGAACAGGGAAATCGCGTCAGAGCGCTGCCTTGCGCGTTCCCCGGTCCGCCTAAAATGTCGTACCCCTAAGGCATAATCGAATTTGCGTATGATGGTCATCAGCGCCAAATGAAGGAGCTCGCGCATGCTCGGCCGCCCCCTGCTCTTCCTGTCGTCCTATGCCCCTTTGTTTGCGTTGCTCGCCATCCGGTTCCAGCCTCGCTGGCTGTGGGTCTCCTGCACGGTTCTCGCCGTGCTCGGCGTGGCTGCTCTGTGCTTGCTGCTGAAGCTGAACGCTCGGGCGGCGCCGGGGCCGTACCAGCTGGCCTCGGTCAGCGACGATGGTGCGGAGGCAGCCTCGTACCTGGCCGCGTACCTGCTCCCCTTCCTCACCGTGGCCACGCCCTCGGCCCGTGACGTGGTGGCGTATGCCGGGTTCCTGATCATATCGGCGGCGATTTACCTCAGGTCGTCCATGATCCAGGCGAATCCGCTGCTCTACTTGCTGGGGTACAAGGTGCTGTCGATAGTCGATAGCAACGGGGTGCACGCTTATGTCATTACCAGGCAAGCCATGCGGGCGGGTGGTAACCTGCGGGCCACTAAGTTCAAGGACGATGTCCTGGTTGACCGGGGCTGAATTTCGCGCTGTGGGCGCTCATCCGCTAATCTCAAGCATCTGGCCAGGGATTGCGGAGAGGGGACCCGCATTCATGAGCTCTCTGCGAGACATTGACATGGGCGCGGCCGCCACGCTAGTCGTGGCATGGCGCACCGGGCATCACGCGAGCGGAGCGGTCGTCAACTCAGGCGGCGACGTCATCGATGCACTGCGGGAGCACGCGGAGAGCGCTCGTACCGCGATCCTCTCCGGCCGCGGACAGCCGTACAACCCCGACGACGAGCAAGAGGATGACGTTCCGTTCCTGACCGCAACCCAGGATGAGCTCCTCGATACCGCCTTGCTCGATCAGTTTCGCCTGGGATCGTCCCTGCCGGCTATCGAACCCGGCGAGCTCAAGCGCCACACCCTAGTCCTCTACGCGCTGCTAATCGGGAATGACCCGCCGTCCCGCGTCATATTCGTGCGGAAGGCGAATCCGGTCAGCCTCGCCACCAAGAGCGTGGTCGCGCGGTTGCTTGACAGCACGCTAACCCGGGTCACCGAGCCGATCTTCGCGTTCGACTCGGCCTTTGACGCCGTGCTCTGGGAGAGCGACGTCTGGATCCTCCAGCAGAAGAACTTCGAGGCCCTGTTCAAGGAAAGCGAGGCGGTGCTCGCGTCCACCTCGAAGTGGGCTGACGAGCTAGGCCAGGTGCTGCCCATATCCGGCGACGGCAAGGAATGGCTGGCGGCGCGGCTGCGGCAGAACTCGGTGACGCGCAGGAAGGTGCAGAGCATCCTGCGCAGCCCGTACGTGTCGAAGATAGACGCCGATGCGCTTCGCTCGAAGATGACCGCGCACGGGCTGAATCCTGCGGAGCTGATGCACGACGACGCGCTTGTGTTCAACAAGGACACCGAGCGGGACCTGCTCCTGCTACTGAACGAAGATCTCTGGGCGGGCGACTTTTCCGGTCACCAGTACGCCGCGGCGCGAAAGGCGCGCAGGGAGGCAGGCTAACCAGGCAGTCACCGGCATCGTGGGGAAGGGAGCGCATTGGCCAAGGTCCGGGTCTACGAACTGGCCAAGGAATTCGGTGTCGAATCCAAAGCCGTGATGGCCGCCCTCGAAGAGATGGGGGAAGTCGTCAGGTCGGCGTCGAGCACCATCGAGGCCCCGGTCGT
This sequence comes from uncultured Actinomycetota bacterium, assembly GCA_963767685.1. Classification (GTDB taxonomy): domain Bacteria; phylum Actinomycetota; class Actinomycetes; order Streptosporangiales; family Streptosporangiaceae; genus Trebonia. Next base: position 205,640 of record CAVYEZ010000018.1, on the reverse strand, counting down.
GCGTCGGCTCAAGGAGCGTTTCTCCGCGGGACCGGCAGAAGGCGAGCGGCTGCGCGCCGCGGTGTTGAGCGCGGTCGTCGCCGGGCAGCTCGCCAAGGCGGCCACGCAGCTGCCCCAGCTGCGCAGGCATAGCCAGGCGGAGTGGACGCACCTCCAGGAAGAGATCGGCGCCCTTCTCCTCGACCTGAAGGCGCCTGACGGTCCCGCCGCGCGCCGGATCGAATGGCTGACCGGGCTGTGGGCGGCGACCTCCGCGTCCGCCCCCAATGTCTCGTTCACTGTAGCCGTCCCGGCCGACGCAGCAAGTGCAGCCGACGTTTTCGGCTCAGCGCGGCAGGCGGAAGCCACCCCGGGAGAGGGCGAGGGCCGCGCCGGTCTCAAAAGGCGCGGCAGCCCGCGTCCCGAAGTGCTCGGCCGCGAGCTGGAAGACGGCTTCGCGGGACTGCTTGCCAGGCTCTTCGAGCTGTCCGAGGCGGAGCGGGTGCGGATAAGGAAGCAGTCAAGCGGCACCCAGTTCGGGCACGACTTGCAATTCGACGCCCTGTCGCGCAAGGGCACGGTCCGCTGCCATGTCGAGTGCAAGAACCTGGCCGGCAAGATAAGCCTCTACGACATCGCGCCCAAGATGCTGCAGCAGCTCGTCTACTGGGAGAACAAAGCGCTCGACTACTTCATCGTGATCGCGCCGCGGGCGGAGGCCACGAACGAGCTCTCCCGTCTCGTAGAGGACTGCAATTACGGCAGGAAGCTGCCCTTCCAGGTGCTGCTGTGGAGTGCGGACACCGGAGTGGAGGAGCTTTTCCGGCTCACGCCGCAGTTGTACCGGACGCTCTACCAGTGCCCGGCGCCCGCGCTCAGCGTGCAGGCCGCGGCGGAGCTCGCCCGGCGCTGGGAGGAGCAACTCCAGCCTGCCTTCCGGATACCAGACTCCTGGCTGCGCTACCTGACGACCCCCCGGCTGCACGAGGTCTACGGAGAGGAGGACTTCGCCGACGTCCGCGACGACGCGATCCCCCTGCTGGCCCAGACCGACAGCGGTGCGCAGGTCCCCGGCACGCTGCACGAGAACGTGCGCGACTGGCTGACGCGGCGGCCAGAGCGGACGCTGCTGCTGCTCGCCGAGTTCGGTGACGGTAAGAGCTTCTCGGGCTACGAGCTCGGGCTGGACCTCAGCGCCGAGTTCCTTGAAGATCCCTCCGACGGCTGGGCGGTGCTGCGCATCCCGCTGCGGTCGCTGCGCGAGGACTCGCAGCTGGCCAGCCTGCTGCGCAGGCGGCTCGATCAGATAGGCGTGTCACCGGCAGAGTGGGCCGCCGTGTCGCAGGGCCGCCGGACGCTGATCATCCTCGACGGGTTCGACGAGATGTCGGCTCAGCTGGACCCCGTCACGCTGGCCGGCAATGTGGCGACCCTGGCGCGCTGCGTCGAGTACTTCGCGCCGGCGAAGGTGATGGTCAGCTCCCGCACGCACTTCTTCGAGCACCTCGCCGACTACGAGCAGTTCCTCACGGACCTGGGGAACCCTCGGATCTTGCGGATCGCGCCGATCCCGCGGCCCGAGCGGCTCACTCACCTGGATGCTTTCGCGGCCAAGAAGGGGCTTGAGGCGAAGCTGGACCGGCTGAAGGCGGCGTACGACCCTATCGGCCTCGCGGCCAAGCCGCTGTTCCTGCACATGATCAAGGCGACGCTGCGGAGCCTGCCGGAGGAGAACTTCAGCGAGGTGGCGCTCTACCGGCAGTACGTCGATGACAGCCTGCGGCGTAAGGCACCCGACCTGCAGCCTGTCCGGCGGCTCGACGAGGACAGACTCGTCGCGAACCTCACGCTCATCCTCGAGGAACTGGCCGTTCAGCTTCACCTGTCGCGCCTGGACTTCGTCAACCTCCGCGAGTTCGACACGGGCCGCAGGGAAGACCTCGCCCAGATCCTGTGGGCGATGTCCGGCGCGTCGCCCGCGGATGACCCGGTCGACGGGATTCCGGACGCACGGTCGCGTGTTGGAGTCCGCTCGCTGCTCAAGCCAGTCGCCGGCGTCGACCCCGAGTGGTGGCCGGTCGACTTCTTCCACCGCTCCATGCGCGAGTACTTCGTCGCCAGGGCGCTGGTCCGGGCGGTGGCGACGGGGAGCGAGAAGGCCAGCGCCATGCTGGCCCGGGTGCCGCTCCAGCCGGAGATCATCGAGTTCGCCCGGCTGCTCATGCGGCAGCCAGGCGACCTGGGCCTGACCGGTACACCTGAGTCCTTCGCGCACAGGCTGACGAGCCTGGCCAAGTCCGCCATCTTGCCGATCTACCGCGATCAGTACCTCGGCGGCAACGCGCTCACGCTGCTGTTCGCGCTCACCGGTGAGCTGCCGAGGACGGACTGGGCCGGGCTTGCGCTCGACTACGCCGACCTGGCAGGCGCCAACCTCAACCGGCTCTCTTTCCGCGGGTCGAGCCTGCGCAACGCCTCGCTCGATAACGCGACGCTGGCCGGCACCGACCTGCGCGATGCCGACCTGACCGGCGTGCAACTTGAGCAGACCGCACCAGTTCGCGCCCTGACGTTCGACGCCGACACGAACACCGCGTACGCGGCTTACGGCGACCGCTCGGTCCGCCGCTGGTCGTTCGGCGTGGGCGGGCGGATGAGCTGCGTCACCATCGCGCAGCTCGACTTCCAGCCGACGCGGCTTGACCTGTCACCATTCGGTGACCTAATCGCCACGGACGCCCGCTCGGTCGTCGTGCTCTCGGTGCCCGGCGCGGAGGAAGCCTGGCGGGTGGTGTCCCGCTTCCGCGCACGCGAGGCGGCCGGAGACTTCCTGGTCAGCGGCGACTACCTGGTTTTGTCTGTCGCGCATGCGGCTCGGCCTGGCGGGAAGACATACCAGCGCTATGACCCGGTAACGCGCAAGCGGGTCGGCCCGGCCATCGAAGGCGAGAAGGGCACCAGGACGTTCATGCTCGGCGGGTCAACGGCGCTTGACGTATCGCCCGCCGGAATACTCCGGCTGACCGGGGCAAGCAAGTGGACCCAGTCACTGGCCTGGGCAGGCAGCAGCTTTGACTGCCTGAAGGTGAGCGAAGACCTGGCCCTGCTGGCGGTCGGCCAGGAGGGCGGCACGGTCTCGCTCTGGCGGCTCGACGGGCTGCGGTCGCCAGCGCCCGCGCTCACCGAGATCTGGCGGCACCGCGCGCATGCGGGCTCGGTGACCGACGTGCGCCTGTCCGGTATGTACGTGCTGTCCGGCGGCATGGACCGGACGATCTGCCTGTTCCGGCTGACCGACAACTGGGCGACAGGCGAGCCGCTGCGCCTGCACCGCACGCTTGACTGCGCCGGCATGAAGATCGACGGGGTGCACGGCCCGCGGGAGCGGAACCTCCTCGCGTCGCTGATCCGTTCGGCGACCCCGCGGCCGCGCCCAGCCCCGTTGTCAGCGGGGCCAGTGTCCCAGCTAGCGGCACCGGCTGCTTCAGCTCCCCAGCCAGGCCGTCCCCAGCCGAGGCGCATTCCCACTCCGGCGGAAGTGTTCGGCGGACGGCGCCCCGCGGACCGCCGCCCAAGTGCGTGACCAACTCGGACGAGCGCGCACAGTGGGTTTCTCCAGGCGGATCTCGCGCCACGCCTCGGCCGGGTCGCCGCCGTCCGTGACGAGACTCCGGGCCAACCGCGCTCCGACCGGAGCGCCAGTGCGAGCCCGGCGGAAAGGCCTAGCGGACAGGGCATGCCAGCAACGGACGCCCGCCGTGAATGTTGGCAGGTGCCCATGGCGAGTAACGCACCGCTCAAACGTCCGTGCTGTCTGCCGCGTGGGCCAGTGCCTTCCCGGTCAGCCGACGAGGGGTTCCTGCTTGGCTTCGGTCATCCGGTTGCGCGCCCAGCGCCGTGAGGTCATGCCGAATGACGTAGCCAGCTTGCGCTCGGACAGCGGCTTGCCTTCCTGGATGCTGGCGCGGTAGGCGGCGACCGCGGCGGCATTAATGTCACCGGCTGACGCCCTAGCGACGGCCGGTCCGGGGACCGCCGGTTCGCCTGGTTCACGTGGTCCGGTGCTTTCCCGGACTGGCCCGCCTTCATGGTCCGCCTGGTCCGTGCAGGCTGGTTCGCCTGGTCCTGGTCCGTGGACCGGGGCGACCCTACACGCGGCGTGAAACTGGTCATCCACGCTGTTGGGCTCCGGGCTGGCGCTGTCTCCGGACGCAGCCGCTGGTACGGCCTCGCGCACTAGGGAAACGGCAGGCCGCCGGATGGTCCCCGGCTGGTTCGCCTGTGGTACGCCGTGCTCCCGGGAGAGTCCGTGGTCCGGTCTGCCTCCGGCCGTGGTCCGGACCATCCAGGCGAGCATCTCGTACGATCCCACCAGCGCGATCGCGGGCCACGCAGCGGCTGCCGCGCCGACCAGGCCGTGGGACCAGCCCTGGGCCACGTTCACGGCGAGCGAGGCAGCAATGCCAAGCGCGAGCATCCAGCGGGCCAGCCGCGGCACCGGCAACCGGTGCCGCGCGGCGTGCAAGATCACCATCGAGGACGCGTAGACCAGGCCGTCGATCGTGCCGGGCTCCAGCATGGCCGTCACGCCACTCTCGCCGTACTGGCGGACCACGGTGTAGGCGTGCCAGTAGGAGATGTACGCCGCGATCCCCGCCACAGCGATCACGACGGCCGCCGTGGACGCCCGGATCGCGATGTCCGCCCCGCTGCCCGCGGCGGGCAGGCGCGGAAGTTCGGCGGTCCCGGCCGGGATGCGCAGCGGTCCGGGGCCGGACTGGCTCAGTTCAAGAGTCGACATGCTGCTTCCTCCACGAGGGCAAGGAGGGGCCGGGCAGCCCGCGGCGCGGGCGTCCCGGCCCCTCGTCGAGGCCGGGACGGTTACTCGGTGGCGCTGCGGGCGCGGTCGAGGACGCCGGCGGTGATGCCGACGTACATGTCGAGGGTGATGCGGTAGTTGGCGTGGCCGGCCATCCGGGACACGTCGGTGGGGTCGAGCTTCCAGGTGAATAGGGCGGTGGTGCAGAACACGTGCCGGAGGCTGTGCCAGGTCCACGCGCCGTTGCCGTCCGCGTCCCGCCAGCCGACGGCCGTGTAGGCGCGCTTGAGGACGTTGCGGCTGAAGTTGGACGACCGCCAGTACTTGCCTTTAGGGGAGGGGAAGACCAGCCCGAGCGGGTTGGTGCCGGCCTCCTGCTCGGCGCGGGCCGCCTGGATCCGGGCGGCGAGCCGCTCGGCGAGCGGGTACCCGGCCGGAGTGCGGCGCGGGTAAATCGTCCTGCGGTGCTTGCGGTTCTTCGGCGCTTCGAGGAACAGGTGCCCGGCGACCTCGACGACCTTGCGTTTCCGCAGGCAGGAGGGCTGACGCTGACGTTCGGGAGGGCGCCCCGACCGCGACTCGAACGCGGGACCTACCGCTTAGGAGGCGGTCGCTCTATCCACTGAGCTATCGGGGCCTACCGAGGCCCCATATTACCTGGGATAGAGCGCACTCGTCGCCCTTCACCCGACGCCCGCTGTCGCGACGCCCGGCGTCTAGCCCGACTTGGCTCGGTCTTCGATCCAGCGGCGGGATACCCTGCCTGCGGTGCCTCGATCCGCGTGACCGGAGGAGTGGATGCTGGGATGACGGCAGGGCGGCCGATGCCTACGCAGGACGACGTGCTCGGGTACTTCAGCACGCTGTCGAACTGGGGACGGTGGGGCGACGAAGACGAGCTCGGAACCCTGAACCACGTCAGCGACGGCGTCCGGCTGGCGGCGGCGCGGGCCGTGCGCCACGGCCGGAGCGTGTCCTGCGCACGGGAGGTTGCCGTACCGGAAGACATGGAGCGGTCGACGACGACGTGCCCGCGGGCCGCCGACATGCCGGGTGCCGAGAACATGCCGGCCGACTTCCGCGCCGACCGGCGCTGGGGCTTTTCGTCGGAGCGGCTCGGCATCACGTTCCACGGCAACACCCTCACCCACGTCGACTCGCCGTGCCACATCTTCTGGGACGGCACGATGTACAACGGGCGGCCGCACTCGCTGGTCGACGCCGCGACGGGATCGGCGTGGGCGGCCGTCACGGCGGCGGCGAACGGGATCATCACGCGCGGTGTCCTGCTGGACGTTGCCAGGGCCCGCGATGTGCCGTGGCTGGAACCGGGGCAGGGCGTGTTTCCCGGCGATCTCGAGGAGGCCGAGCGCCGCCAGGGTGTACGGGTGCGACCCGGCGACGCGGTACTCCTTCGGACCGGCTACGGCCGCGTCCGGCACGAGGCCGGCGAGGCCGGCGGTTTCAGGCAGGCTGGCTGGCACGCGTCCTGCCTGCCGTGGCTACACGAACGCGACGTCGCGCTGATCGGCGCCGACACCCCCCAGGACGTTCAGCCGTCGGGGTACGAAGACGTGCTGATGCCGGTCCACGCCGTGAGCCTCGTCGCGATGGGCCTGTGGCTGCTCGACAACTGCGACCTGGAGGCCTGCGCGGCCACGGCGGCCGAGCTCGGCCAGTGGGACTTCCACCTCGCGGTCGCGCCGGTCCGCTTCGCCGGCACGTCCGGCAGCCCGGTCAACCCGATCGCCACATTCTGACGGCGGCACCGGCGTGCTCACCGGCGACCAGCCAGTCACGCACGACATCAGCCTGCAAGGTCCGAACATCTTCGTGGGCGGCCTGTGGCTGGCGGCGCTGCGGGCGATGCAGGAGATGACCGGGCGCTCCGGCGCCCGGTCCGAGGCCGCCGAATTCGGCCGCCGGTTCCGCGCCGCCAGCGGCAACTACGACGGCCGGATGGCGAGGCTCGCCGAGTCGCTGTCGATCCCCGACGGAGACAGCCTCCGCGTATCGCTGGCCCCTACCTATAAAATACCTAAATCCTCATTTCGCCGTAAATACGCTGACCATGTGCTTTGCTACCCCATACTCACATCTTGCCTGGTAGTGGGGTTGGGGGGGCGAAATGGAGTACCACGGCACCAGACTGCCGGCCCGGGCACGCCGCCCCGAGCCGTCGTGGCCGACGGTTATCGCGACCACGCTGCGCCTGTGGTTTGAGCGCCACCCGGTCGCCGGCCCGAAGGGCACGCGCGGCCGACGGGTGACGGTCGCGGCGGCCGCGGTTGGCGCCGCCGCGCTCGGGGCCGGGGTGACCCTCGCCATCGTCGGGCATACGGCCACGTCAGCGTGGGTCGTTGCGCAGTGCCCAGATCGCCCCGCTTCATCCGGGAAGCCAGGCCCAGTCCCGCCTGCGGGCGATGCGGTCGTTCTTTGAGGCCCAGCAGCAGCAGTTCCTGCCGCTGCGGGCAAGTTTTGCCGGTACATCCGCGCTCACGGTCGAATACGCCGCGCCGAGCCCGCTTGGGCTGATCGGCGGTCCTTAGCGACCTCGTGAGCTGGGTTGGGGAGGAACCCATGAAGGTAAGGCGATTCATCCGTTGGGCGATCTTGCTGATGGCCGGGCCCGCCCTGTTGCTATGTCTCATCCCTAAGGCCGCGTTGGCATCGACAGCTTCCTCGGGCAGCGGGTGGATCCGGCTGGCCCACTTGTCGCCGAATACGCCGGCGGTGGACGTCTACCTCTACTCGTTCGGCGACCCGACGGCCGAACTGGTGCTGCACCACGTCGGCTACGGCGTGGTCTCGCCCTATGAGTCGCTTGCGGCCGGCGACTACTCCGTAGCCATGCGCGCCGCGGGCGCCGTCGACACCGCCAAGCCGGTGCTGTCGACCAGCCTGACCGTCGCGCCGGGCGGCGCCTACACCGTGGCCGGCCTTGGACCCGAGTCGGGGCTGCGGCTGCAGGTTCTCAAGGACCAGCTGAGCACGCCGCCGGGCAAAACTCTCGTGCGGGTCATCCAGGCGTCCCTGCAACAGCACGTCGTGACGGTGACGTGGAACGGGCAGCCGGCAGTCACCAACCTTTCGTTCGGATCGGTGAGCTCTTATCAGGCCGCCACTCCGGCAACCGCGACCTTGCACGTCAGCGGCGAGAGCGAGACCGCCAGCGCGACGATCACGCTCGGCGCCGGGACGGTGCACACCATCGTCGTCCTGGACGGGTCGAAGGGCCTCGTGCTCGACAACTTCCTGGACGCGGCCGGGAGCGGCGACGCCCCGGCGGGCGGCGTGGCGACCGGACTTGGCGGCACCGCGCCCACGGTTCCGTCCCCGATGCCCTGGGTGTACCTCATCGGGGCCGGGCTGCTGCGGGCGGCGGCAGGCGGACTCGCCGCGCGCCGCCGCCCGCGCCCCACTGCCTGACCATGCGGGCCGGCAGGCGGGTGGCGCTGCTGGTGCTGGCGGTCGGCCTGGTCGCGGCGGCCGCCGGCGGCGCCGGGCTGGCGCTGACCCGTCACCCCGTCGCGAGTCGATGGGGCGCACTACCGACCCTCCCGGCCCCGACGGGGCCGATCGCGGCCGCGACCCAGCAGCGAGCGGCTCCGGTCAGCCCGCCGGTCGCGCTGACCATTCCGGCGATCGGCGTGCAGACCGGCCTCGTCCGCCTCGGGCTGACCGCTTCCGGCGCCCTTCAGGTGCCCGCGTCGACGGCGGTGGCGGGCTGGTACACGGGCAGCCCGCGCCCGGGGGCGGTCGGCTCGGCGGTGATCGCGGGGCACATTGACTCCCAGGCCGGCCCGGGGTCTTTTTCCGCCTGTCGTCGCTGCACCCGGGCGACCTCGTGTACGTGCGGCGCGCCGACGGGACGCTCGCGGTCTTCCGGGTGACGGACGTCCGCCAGTACGCCAAGGACGGCTTCCCCACGTCGGCCGTTTACGGCCCGACTCCCGATCCGGAGCTGCGCCTCATCGCCTGCGGCGGAACCTTCGATCCGCAGCTGGGTTCTTACCTCAGCAACGCGGTGGTCTTCGCCGTCGAGACCGGCTGACCGCTCATCGAGCGCGGCAGCAGCCGGCTCGTCCGGTTTGGCGGGCATCCCAGATAGATAACTTTCCGCGAGCATTCAACTACAGAAAGTTATGGTATCTGGCGGCGAGAACTTACAATCCGCGGTTGCCGCGGCGCCGAATAGGGGGTGGCCCGGCGCTCAGCGCCGGGCCAGTTGCCGTAACAGCAATCAGTAACAGCACACTCAGAGGTGAGGTTATGCGAGATCAAGACTCAGCGGCCGGCGAGCCGGAGACGCCGGGTACGTCCAGGCGGCGGATGCTGCGCGGGGCCGGGCTCGGCGTGGCCGGCCTGGCCGTCGGTGTCCTGGCCGGGACCGCGGCCGGGCCGGCGGGCGCGGCCACGCCGCCAGCGCAGCCGGACGACGACAGCCGCGCGGCCGCGCATGACGAGCCGCTCGTCCTCCACGTCCACGACGCCAGGACCGGCGTCGTCGACCTGTACACGGGAACCCGGCATGTCCGCTTCACCGACCGCCAGCTCGCGGCCCGGCTGGCCCGGGCCGCCCGCTGAATCGCTCCGGGCAGCACCGACCATCGCCGGTCAGGCCGGCCGAAACGCGCATTGTGAGGTTTACTGATGTCTTCCCATCGTGAGGCCCCGGGGATATCCAAGGACCCGGTCGCCGATAGCACCGATGTCTACGCCTTCGTCAGTCCCGACAAGCCGGACATGGTCACGCTGATCGCGAACTACGTGCCGCTGCAGGGGCCTGCCTGCGGCCCGAACTTCTATGAGTTCGGCGACGACGTGCTGTACTCGCTCAACGTCGACAACGACGGCGACGGCGAAGCCGACGTGAGCTACCAGTTCCGGTTCTCCACCAAGGTGGCCGACGAGGACACCTTCCTCTACAACACCGGTCCCATCGAGCGGCTCGACAGCCCGAACTGGAACCGCCGCCAGTTCTACACGGTCACCCGCGAGGTCCGCGGCCACCGGCAGGAGCTCGGCAAGAACCTCGCCTGCCCGCCGTGCAACATCGGTCCGCTGTCTACCCCGGACTACCCGGCGCTGGCCGCCGCCGCGGTGCATGACCTCGGCGGGGAGCGACGGGTGTTCGCCGGGCAGCGCGCCGAGGGCTTTTACGTCGACCTGGGCTCGATCTTCGACCTCGGCAACTTGCGCCCGTTCGCCAGCGACCACGACCACTACGGGCTGCGGCATTACCCGACCAACGGTCCCGGCGTGAACGCGACGAAGAACCTCAACGTGCACTCCATCGCGCTGCAGGTGCCGATCACGGACCTGACCAGGGACGGCAAGCGCCACACCAGTGCCGGCGACGAGCGCGCGGTGATCGGCGTGTGGACCACCGCGAGCCGCCAGCGGGCCCGCATCTACGACACCGACCACGCCGAGTACGTGAACAGCGGCCCGTTCACCCAGGTCTCGCGCCTCGGGAACCCGCTGTTCAACGAGGTCATCGTGCCGATGGGCAAGAAGGACTACTGGAACACCCAGCCGCCCGCCCACGACAAGCAGTTCGCCGCCTACGTCGCCCACCCGGGTCTCGGCGAGCTGCTTCCCTCGCTGTACCCGGGGGTGTTCCCCGAGCTGGCCAAGCTCAACAAGTCGGGCAAGGCGCGCGCCGACCTGGAAGCCATCTTGCTGACCGGCCTGCCGGCCGGCATCATCCCCGGCTTCCAGAACTACACCGGCGCCACCCAGGCCGACATGCTGCGGCTGAACACGGCGATCAAGCCGTCCTCCTCGCCCAGCCTCTACGGGCTGCTCGGCGGTGACCTCGCCGGGTTCCCGAACGGCAGGCGGGTCTGGGACGACGTGGTCGCGGTCGAGTTGCGCGCCATCGCCGGGGCCACGTACTCCCTGGTTGACAAGTCCTACACGCCCGACGCCGCCGCCAGCGCCGTGACCGACGGGCTGACCCCGGCCGACCTCAACGCGCCCTACCTGTATCACTTCCCCTACCTGGGCGTGCCGCACAGCGGCTTCACCACGCCCTCGAGCTGAACCGAGCGGCCCGGCGCCGCGCCGCTTCCCGGCGCGGCGCCGGGCCTACCCCGCCGACAACGGAGCCCTCCATGACTCACGCTCATCACCACCTGCCCGCCGGCGAGAACGGTCTCGCGCCCGAGCCGGCGCGCGACAACCTGGTGCTCGACATCGGCGGCGACACCGGCGCGCTGGTGATCCACGCCGCCGCCCACCGTGACCAGGCCGAGGTCGAGATCTCGCCCGCGGGCGGCGACGCCCGCAGCCACAACGTGGTGCGGGCGCGGGCCGTCGGGGGCGGCACCCGCTACGCCGCCGTGTTCCCCGCCCTGCCCGCCGGCGACTACGTCATCTGGCAGGACGCCGCCGCCGCGGCCGGAACCGTCACGATCCGCGGCGGGGAGGTCACCAGCTTCCGCCTGGCTCCCTAGCGGCCGCGATGCGCCGCCCTGGCCGGGAGGAGCGTTTAGCGCGCGGCAGCCGGGGTGGCGACGGGGGCGGCTTTTCGCGGGCAGCCGGTCGGTTCGCCAGTTGAGCCACGTGCGATGGCCTAATCTTTATGGGTTCCATGGCATTCGTCCGCTTAGCTGACGTCGATCGGAGGTCCTGCGCGCTTGTGAGCGTTGAGGAGACGGTCCCACCGCAAGAGCAAGGGCAGCAGGAGACCGCCGGCCGCGGCGGCGCGGAGAGGCCCGAGGAGACGCCTCGGGAGGCACCGCCCACGTCGACGGCCGGGGAAAAGCCAAAGGGACGCGGCTTCCGGCCAGACATCCAGGGCATGCGGGCGCTGGCCGTCGCCATGGTGGTGATCTACCACCTCTATCCGTCGCTGCTTACCGGCGGCTTCGCGGGCGTGGACGTGTTCTTCGTGATCTCCGGGTTCTTGATCACCGGCCACCTGCTGCGCGAGTACCGGAAGACCGGCAAGATCGCCCTGCTCGACTTCTGGGGACGGCGGGCGAAGCGGCTTGTGCCCGCGGCGGCCCTCGTGCTGACCGTGACCTGGGTGGCCTCGCGGCTGCTGCTGCCCGCGACGCGCCTGGCGGACACCGCCGCCCAGATCCGGGCCAGCGCGCTCTACTACCAGAACTGGCAGCTCGCCTGGAACGCGGTCGACTACCTCAAGTCGGACAATGCGGCGAGCCCGGTCCAGCACTTCTGGTCGCTGTCCGTCGAGGAGCAGTTCTACCTCGGCTGGCCGCTGTTGTTCCTGCTCGCGGCCCTGGTGGCGCTCACCGCGGGCGGCGCCGCCCGGCGGGACCGCGGGCACCGGGTGATGCTGCTGCTGGCGGGCGCGATCGTCGTCGGCTCGCTCTGGTACTCGGTCTACTACACGCACGCCAACCCGGCGGGCGCCTACTTCGTGACCACGACCAGGATCTGGGAGCTTGGCCTGGGCGGGCTGGTCGCGCTGCTGCCGGCGCAACTTAGCGCGCGCGTCGGCCGGCTCGGCGTGCTCGGCTGGGCCGGGCTTGGCCTGGTGATCGCGTCGGCATTCGTGCTGAGCGACGCGATCGCCTTCCCCGGGTACCTCGCCCTGCTGCCCGCCGGCGGCGCGGCGCTGCTGATACTCGGCGGCTCGGCGGAGGGACGCTTCGGCCCGCACCGGCTGATGTCCGTCCGGCCGCTGGTCTTCATCGGCGGCATCTCCTACTCGCTGTACCTGTGGCACTGGCCGCTCATCGTGTTCTACACCGCGCGGAGCGGCCGGGCGGTCGGCCTGGCGGCTGGCCTGGCCATCGCCGCGGCCGCCGTCCTGCTGTCCTGGCTGACCAAGGTCTGGGTCGAGGACAAGGTGCGGTCCGCGTCGCTGCTGTCCGGGCACGGCTGGCGGTCCGTTTCCACGGCGCTCGCCGCGGTCGTGCCCGTCGTCCTGGTCTCGCTCTACATCGCCGCCGAGCCCGCGCCGTGGAACGGGCCGCTCGGGCCGAACTACCCGGGCGCGGCGGCCCTCGCCAGCGCGGTGACCAAGGTCAAGCCGGAGCCGGTGCTGCCCGCGCCGACGGCGGTCACGCTGCCCGAGTACTGGCAGCAAGGCTGCCTGCTGGGCGAGGCCGCCGCCACCCCCAAGGAATGCGTGTACGGTGACACGTCGCACCCGGTGCTGACCGTCGCGCTGGTCGGCGACTCGATAGCGGGCAACTGGTTCGCCCCGCTGCAGAAGATCGCCCTTCAGCGGCACTGGAAGCTGGTCACCGAACTGCACTCCATCTGCCCGCTCACCTCGACGCTGATGATCGCCCCGACCATCGGGGGCGCCTACACCGCCTGCCACGCCTGGGGAACCGCGGTGATGCGGGACCTGGAAACCAGCATCCGGCCGGGCGTCGTGATCACGAGCAGCTATCCCGGCCTGGCCACGGTCAGGCACCCGGCGGGCGGGGCGGCGGCGCAGGCGGACATCGGGGACGGCATGGCCGGGTACTGGGCCCAGTTGCGGCAGCACGGCATCTCGGTCATCGCCATCAAGGAGTCGCCGGACGTCGGGCTGAACGTGCCGGAATGCCTTTCCGTTCACTCGCCCGCCAGTTGCACCGTGCCGAAGGCCGAGGCGGTCCAGCACGATCCGCCCACCCTGTACGCCACGCGGGCGGCGCGAGGCACGGTTCCGCTGATCGACATGGACTCGCTGATATGCGGCCCGGTCAGCTGCGCGCCGGTAGTAGGAAATGTCCTGGTTTATCAGGACAGTCATCACCTGACGAGCACCTACGCGCTGACCATTGCGCCCTACTTGGAACGGGACCTGCTCAAGGTGAGCAAGACGCTGTCCATGGCTTGATCGGGCGGCTTGGCTTGTGAAGTTTCGCACAAGTTGATCTGGGTAGGCGCCGTCAATGTCGCCGAAATCACGTTGTGCCAGGTCACCCTAGCTGGCCTAGACCAAAGCGGCAGCCCCATGCCGCACGCTCGGCGGACTCCCCGCGGGCATGTCATGATTACTCTACGTCACTGGTGATGCGAAGAGCGTGATAGATCCCTCACTGCAAGAGCGAGCGTTCTCCTGTCAAGATGAATAAATCGCCAACTTCTCAAGCGATGAGCTTGACGAACCGAGAGGACCAAGTTCGTGGTCGATGTTGATGCCATCTTGGAAGCCGCCCATCTGAAAAACGACCACGTGCGCGAGTACGTTCGCTACTGGGCCGGGATCACTGGCGCGGCCACCATCGAGGTCGTCAGCGCCGATGACGACGCGCGGCTGATCCAGGAGGCCCTGGATGCGGGCGAGATCCTGCCGGCTGGCGACGACCTCTACTACTCCCGCTCCTACTACAAGGACACCGCGCGCTCGGAAGAGCGCACGATCGTCGCGACGAGCGACCCGGCCGACAAGGGCGTCTACGACAACTGGTACCCGTCGGCCGAGATGAAGGCGAAGCTCACCGGCCTGATGCGGGGCGCCTCGGCCGGCAAGGCCATGTACGTCATCCCGTACCTGATGTCGGCCCCCGGCTCACCGCTCGAGAAGTACGCGGCGGGTGTCGAGCTGACGGACAACCGCAGCGTGGTGCTGCACATGAACCGGATGGCCCGGGTGGGCGTCGAGCACCTCAACAACCTGGCCGACCAGGACAGCTTCGTGCGCGCCGTGCACGTGACCGGCGACCTGGAGAACCTGGGCCAGGGGACCCCGGAGGACAAGCGGTACTTCGTAACCGTGGCCGACGAGCGGACGATCCTGCACTTCGGGTCCTCCTACGGCGGCAACGCGCTGCTCGGCAAGATCGCGCACGGCCTGCGCCAGGCCGCGTACGACGGCTGGGCGTCGGGGTCATTCCTCGCCGAGCAGTTCATGCTGCTCGGCATCACCGACAAGGTGACCGGCAAGAAGTGGCACATCGCGGGCGGCTTCCCCTCTGCCTCCGGGAAGACCAACCTCGCGATGACCCTCTCGCCCGACGCGCTCGGCGACCGCTACCACGTCGAGTTCTACGGCGACGACATCGCCTGGATGTGGGTCGGCGCCGACGGGCGCCTCTACGGGATGAACCCCGAGTTCGGTGTGTTCGGCGTGGCGAAGGACACCAACGAGAAGACCAACCCGGGCGCGATCGAGTCCGTCGCCCCCGGGACGCGCGCCATCTTCACCAACGTGGCGTACAACGAGAAGACCCACGAGGTCTGGTTCGAGGGCCGCACCCCGAACCCGCCGGAGGACCTCGACGGCTGGCTGGACTGGAAGGGCCAGCGAATCGCCGACCGCTCCGCCGATTCGGCGGACGAGCCGTGGGCGCACCCGAACAGCCGGTTCACCACCACCCTGGCCAACGTGCCCAACATCGCCGACGACTACGACAACCCCGTCGGCGTGCCGATCGACGGCATCATCTTCGGCGGCCGGACCCGCGACCGCGAGCCGCTGATCCGGGCGATCACCGACGTGGCCGAGGGCGTCTACGACGGCCTGACGCTGGGGGCCGAGGCGACGTTCGCGGCCGACGGCCTCGACGGCCAGCTGCGCTACGACCCGATGTCGATGCGCCCGTTCATGTCCTACCCGGAGGGCCCGTACGCCGCGCACTGGCTGTCCATCGTCAACGCCTGCACGTCCAAGCCGATCTTCGCCCACGTCAACTGGTTCCAGCGGGACGCGTCCGACGGGCACTTCCTGTGGCCCGGCTACCGTGACAACCTGCGGGCCCTGCTGTGGCTGATGCAGCTGCGCGACGGCGAGGTGACCGGCGTGGAGTCGCCGGTCGGCATCCTCCCGACCAAGGAGGAGCTGAACACCGACGGCCTCGAGATCGACCCGGCCGACCTCGACAAGCTGCTCACGATCGACGTCGACCGGTGGAGGCAGGAGATCGGCTTCCGCCAGGTGCACCTGGAGCAGTTCGCCAACCTCCCCGAGGAGATCTGGGCGGCCCACCGCCGCGTCGCCAAGGCCCTGGGCGAGTAGGCGAGAGCGAGCCCGGGCCACCGGGCGAGGAATCGATCCGGAATGTCGGGCGCCGGCCGTCCGACATTCCGGATTTTCATGATCCGGGGCTGGGTGGGAGCCGGGCGGATACTGGCACTCAGCGCCCCGTGGCCGGAACGTTTTGGCGGAGTGACCCACAGGGCCACCTCGTTCCACCCTGGCCCCCGGGGAGCCATGACGTTTTAGCCCTGGGGCACACCAGGCCAGAATATTTGAGCCTTGCGGCACACACGCGCACTTCTATCGGCCTTGCGGCACACCAGCACAAAACGTATTGGCCTTGAGGGCCTCAAGGCCATCATCACCTGTCCCAACGGCCACATGCGTGCTTGGCAGTGGACCGGCCCGCCCTAACATGCGGAATCCCCCGCGTATGCCGGGCACCGAGGCGCCCGGCATGCCGGAAATCTCATGAAATCTGCGAGGGCGGGATCCGGGGGCTCGCATCGCGGAAATAGATCTTGGATCGATGAACACGCCAGAGGGCGTCCAGTGATCCAAGGTCATTGAAATCGTGTTGGCGACACGGCCGTCTGGCAAGGACAGGGCCGCGACAGCAGGCGGGTAGGACTGCGGACGGCGCTTAAGAGCGGGGCGGGGCTACCGATTCGCGGCTGATCAGGGTCGGGGTCAGGACGCGGCGGTCGCCGAGCCGGTGGCCGCTGCTGATCTGGGCGAGGAGCAGGTCGATGCTGGCGGCGGCGACCGCGTCGAAGTCGGGGCGGACGGTGGTGAGGGGCGGGATGTAGTACGCGGCCTCGGGCACGTCGTCGAAGCCGATCACGCTGACGTCACCGGGTACCCGGCGGCCGCGCTCGTGCAAGGCGCGCAGGATGCCGAGCGCCAGGTGGTCGTTGGCCGCGAAGACCGCCGTGACGTCGCTCATCCGGGCGAGGATCTGGCCGTTGCGGTACCCGGACGCGGCGAGCCAGTCCGCCGACATGAGCGGGGGGATCTCCGCGCCGGCCTCGGTCAGTGCCCGTCGCCAGCCGGCGACGCGGCCGCGGGCGTCGAACCAGTCGTCGGGTCCGGAGACGTGCCAGACGGTGGAGTGGCCCGCGTCAAGCAGGTGCCTCGTCGCGGCGTACGCGCCGGCCTCCTGGTCCACCGTCACCAGTTCGGTCGGCCGGTCGGGGTCGCCGTCGATGGTCACCAGGGGGATGTCCTCGGGGAGGTCGTCGAGCGCGTCGTTGGCCGACTCCACCGGGGCGATGATGACCAGTCCCGCCACCCGCTGGTCAAGGTGGCGGCCGATCGCGTCGGCGATCGGCCGCCGGTCAAGCGTGCGGACGCTCTCCACGTTGACCGTGAAGCCGCGCCTGACGGCCTCCTCGGCCAGGGCGCTGAGCGTCGCGGCCGGGCCGAACAGGGTGGATGACCGCGAGACGACCCCGATAACCTGCGACGTGCCCGTCACGAGGAGGCGGGCGGCCTTGTTGGGCCGGTAGCCGAGCTCGTTGATGGCCGCCTGAACCCGAAGCCGGGTCTGCTCCCGCACATTCGGATGCTCGTTCAGCACCCGCGAGACGGTCTGGTGGGAGACGCCTGCCAACTTGGCGACGTCGGTCATCGCCGGCTCCCTGGCGGGTCTGACCACGTAGTACCCCAATTGATTGTCGAGTTGGTCCATCTCGCTGCGTCAACACTTTATCCCCCGACATCAGTCCATGTCCGGGTCGCCAGGCCGTTATGCTCCCGGCAGCTTCTGAGCAGCTTGATTGTGAACGTTAACAGATTAACCTGTCAACGCACCAACCGTCTCACCTCGTCACTTCCCAGCATCGACACAGCTCAGACTGGCCGGGCTGGCCGTTGGCCCGCGGCCGACATTGCCGGGGCGCCACGGTAACGAGATGACGTCGAGGTATTGACACCCCACTTTGAGCACGTTAACAATCTGGAACACGGGCGGTTGATCCACGCGGGCCGCTTGACGACATCCAGCCGCATCACCGGCGGGCGGTTACCCAGCGCCGCCGGGCCGTCAAGGGAGACGAGACGACGTGAGCGAGCGCGAGCCAAAGGACGCGCCCCTGGTTGTGGGCGTAGACTTCGGGACCCTCTCGGCGCGGGCCGTGGTGGTGCGGGCGAGCGACGGCGCCGAGCTCGGCACCGGGGTCGGCGAGTACGCGCACGGCGCGATCGAACGGGCGCTGCCTTCGACCGGGCGGCCGCTGCCGCCGGACTGGGCGCTCCAGGACCCGGCCGACTGGCGCGCCGCGCTCGGCACCGCGGTCCGCGGGGCGCTGCTCGACGCCGCGGCCGACCCGGCGGCGGTGGTCGGGATCGGCACCGACTTCACGGCCTGCACCGTGCTGCCGGTGCTGCGCGACGGCACGCCGCTGTGCGAGGTCGACGGGCTGCGCGAGCGGCCGCACGCCTGGCCCAAGCTGTGGAAGCACCACGCGGCCCAGCCGCAGGCCGACCGGATTAACGACCTCGCGCACGCGCGCCACGAGCCGTGGATCGGCCGGTACGGCGGCCGGATCTCGTCCGAGTGGGAGTTCGCCAAGGCGCTGCAGCTCCTGGAGGAGGACCCGGACACCTACCAGCGGACCGAGCGGTGGATCGAGGCGGCCGACTGGATCATCTGGCAGCTGTGCGGCACCGAGACGCGCAACGCGTGCACCGCCGGCTACAAGGGAATCTTCCAGGACGGGCAATACCCGTCCGCGGACTACCTCAAGGCGCTTAACCCCGCCTTCGCCGACTTCGCGCAAACCCGGCTGGCCGGCGTGCCTCTGTCCGCGCTCGGCAGCCGCGCGGGGACGCTGACCGCCGCGGGCGCCGCGCTCACCGGGCTGCCCGAGGGCATCGCGGTCGCCACCGGCAACGTCGACGCGCACGTCACGGCGCCCGCCGCCCGGGCCATCGCCCCCGGTCAGATGCTCGCGATCATGGGCACCTCGACCTGCCACGTGATGAACGGCGACCGGCTCGCCGAGGTGCCCGGCATCTGCGGCGTCGTCGACGGCGGGATCATCGCCGGCAAGTTCGGCTACGAGGCCGGGCAGAGCGCGGTCGGCGACATCTTCGCCTGGTGGACCGGCCTTGGCGTGCCGGAAAGCTACCTCGAGGAGGCCGCGGAGCGCGGCCAGGACCTGCACGAGTACCTCTCCAGCAGGTGCGCGGGGCAGCCGGTCGGCGCGCACGGCCTCATCGCGCTCGACTGGATGGGCGGCAACCGGTCAATCCTCGTCGATCATCACCTGTCGGGGGTGATCGCCGGGCTGACCCTCGCCACCACGCCGGAAGAGGTCTACCTGGCCCTGCTCGAGTCCACCGCCTACGGCACCCGGGTGATCATCGAGGCGTTCGAGGGCGCCGGCCTGCCGGTGACGGAGTTCATCGTCGCCGGCGGGCTCAAGCGCAACCGCCTGCTCATGGAGATCTACGCGGACGTGCTGCGCCGCCCCATCTACGTGACCACCTCCGATCAGGCCCCGGCGCTCGGGTCGGCGATTCACGCGGCGGTCGCCGCCGGCCTGCACGCCGACGTGGCCGCCGCGGCCGCCGTGATGGGCCGGGTGGATGAGACGGCGTACATGCCCGATCCGGACCGCGCCGACGTCTACGACGAGCTGTTCGCCGAGTACCGGACCTTGCACGACTACTTCTCCGGACGCCCGGAATGGGCGGGCAACAACGTGCTGCACCACCTCCGCGACCGCAGGAACGGAGCGACCGCCGGATGAGCGCCCTCACCACCCAGCTCAAGGCGCTGCGCGAGCAGGTCAGCGCGCTGCACGCGGAGCTCGTCAGGTACGGGCTCGTCGTGTGGACGGCGGGCAACGTCTCGGGCCGGGTCCCCGGCCACGACCTGATGGTGATCAAGCCAAGCGGCGTCTCCTACGACGAGCTGACCCCGGAATCCATGATCGTCTGTGACCTGGACGGCGTCGTGGTGGAGGGCGACCTCTCCCCCTCGAGCGACACCGCCGCGCACGCCTACGTCTACCGGCACATGCCGGAGGTCGGCGGCGTCGTGCACACGCACTCCACCTACGCCTGCGCCTGGGCCGCGCGCGGTGAGCCGGTGCCCTGCGTGCTCACCGCCATGGCCGACGAGTTCGGCGGCGAGATCCCCGTCGGGCCGTTCGCGCTGATCGGCGACGACTCGATCGGCCGGGGCATCGTGGAGACCCTTTCCGGCCACCGCTCGGCGGCCGTGCTGATGCGCAGCCACGGGGTGTTCACCATCGGCAAGCACGCCCGGGCGGCCGTCAAGGCCGCCGTGATGTGCGAGGACGTCGCCCGCAGCGTGCACCTCGCCCGTCAGCTCGGCGACCCGCTGCCGATCGCCGAGGCCGACATTGACCGGCTATACGACCGCTACCAGAACGTTTACGGCCAGCCAGGAAAGTCCTAACTGCAAACCGCCCTAAACAGCGAAATTCATATTGACCCCGAATGGAGTCCCCCGCATCATGAGCACCTCCCCCACCCGAGAGATCTGGTTCGTCACGGGTAGCCAGGGCCTTTATGGCGAGGAGACCCTGCGCCAGGTGGCCAGCCAGTCCCAGGTGATCGCGGAGGCGCTCGACGCCGCGCCGGAGGTCGTGATCCGCGTGGTGTGGCAGCCGGTGCTGACCGACGCGGCGGCCATCAGGCGGCTCTGCCTCGACGCCAACGCCGATGACGCGTGCATCGGCCTGATCGCGTGGATGCACACGTTCTCCCCCGCGAAGATGTGGATCGGCGGGCTTGAGACGCTCAGCAAGCCGCTGCTGCACCTGCACACGCAGGCCAACGTGGCCCTGCCGTGGGCGGACATCGACATGGACTTCATGAACCTGAACCAGGCCGCGCACGGTGACCGCGAGTTCGGTTACATCCAGACCAGGCTCGGCATCGCCCGCAAGACCGTGGCCGGCCACGTCTCCGATCCCCGGGTCATCGCCACGGTCGCGACCTGGGCGCGGGCCGCCGCCGGCTGGGCGGCCACGAGGTCGCTGAAGCTCGCCCGGTTCGGCGACAACATGAGGTACGTCGCCGTGACCGAGGGCGACAAGACCGAGGCCGAGGTCGTCTTCGGTGTCCAGGTCAACACCTGGGGCGTCAACGACCTGGTCGCGGCCGTGGACGCGGCACCCAAGGAAGGCATCGACGAGCTCGTCACCGAGTACGCGGACCGCTACGACGTCGCGCCGGAACTCCTGCCGGGCGGCGAGCGGCACGAGTCGCTACGCTGCGGCGCGGCGATCGAGCTTGGCCTGCGCTCCTTCCTTGACGAAGGCGGGTTCGACGCGTTCACCACCAGCTTCGAAGACCTCGGCGGCCTGCGCCAGCTCCCCGGCCTGGCCGTGCAGCGGCTGATGGCCGACGGCTACGGCTTCGGCGCGGAAGGCGACTGGAAGACCGCCATCCTCGTCCGCGCCGCCAAGGTCATGGGCGCCGGCCTGCCGGGCGGCGCCTCCCTGATGGAGGACTACACCTACGACCTCACCCCGGGAGAGGAACGCATCCTCGGCGCCCACATGCTCGAGGTCTGCCCCACTCTCACCGCCGCCCGCCCCCGCCTGGAGATCCACCCCCTCTCTATCGGCGGGCGCGAGGACCCCGTCCGTCTCGTCTTCACCGCCGACCCCGGCCCCGGCGTGGTCGTCGCGCTGTCTGACATGCGCGACCGGTTCAGGCTGGTCGCCAACCAGGTCGAGCTTGTCCCCCCGACTGCCCCGCTCCCGCGGCTGCCCGTCGGCCGCGCCGTCTGGAAGCCCGCGCCCGACTTCGCGACTTCCGCCACCGCCTGGCTGACCGCCGGCGCGGCCCACCACACCGTCATGTCCACCGCGGTCGGCCTGGAAGCCTTCGAGGACTACGCCCGCATGGCCGGCACCGAGTTCCTGATCATCGACTCGACGACCACGCTCCGGTCGTTCGAGGCCGAGATCCGGGCCAACGCCGCCTATTACCGACTCGCGCGCGGAATCTGACCGCAGGGGAGACCATATCTGAAAATTTCCAAGATCGACATAACATGAGCGCGCCGCCTTTTCATCGTCGGAGCCGTTTTTCCTTATCGTGACAGCGTAAAACCGTAGCGAATCAGGCGCTTACCGCGGCTGGTTTCGCCGCGCCTAACGGGGCGCTTTCTCTGCGCTCGGCGGCCATCGCGCCGCACCTATCCCATCGGGTACTGTCGTACCCAATTTCTCGGTTATTACATCACCTTGCCTGGCCAGCGGCTTTCGCATGCCATTTTCTCGACCAAAGAACTGCAATTATAACGATCCAATTATCGGCCCTTGACATGTAATCAAACGCCGACATACGTTTCGCGATAACGCACCGCAGCTTCAAATCAACGAACAGCTTCGGTAATTTCAGCGAGAGCATGGACGTCAATGGATTCGGACGTTTATCAGGCCCTGTGCTCCCGGGAACAAAAACAAGGAGATTGAATGAACAGAAAAATGGCGGCCGGCCTTGCCGTCACCGCGGGCGCGCTGGCCCTGGCGGCCTGCTCCTCTCCGTCCAACAGCAGCAGCTCGTCGGCCCCCGCGAGCACGGCGGCGAGCAGCGCGGCCAGCTCGGCCGCCAGCGCGACGTCCTCGCCCTCCGCGTCGAGCGGCGGCGCCAGCTCCATCGTCGGCTCGTCCTCGTTCAACGACGCGGCGCTGCAGGCGCTGACGACGAAGATCCAGGGTGCGATCGGCAGCAAGAGCCTGTCCGGTGTCAAGATCGCGATGATCACCAACGGGAACGCGTCGTACTGGAACGAGGCCAAGGCCGGCTGGAACGCGGCCATGAAGTGGCTTGGCGGCAAGGGCGCGACGGGCGAGTTCACCGAGCCGACCTCCTCGACGGCGAGCGTCCAGGTCTCCCTGCTCGAGACGCTGACCTCGCAGGGTTACACCGGCTGGGGCGTCAGCGCGGTGACGTCGGCCTCGGTCACCACGCCGATCGCGCAGGCGGTGGCGAAGGGCGTCAGCGTGGTCGCCTACGACTCGCCGCTGCCCGACGCCAAGACCCAGCTTTACATCGGCACGCCGAACACCACGGCCGGCTGCGACGCGGGCAAGGCGATGACGCAGGCGATCGGTTCCGGCGACGTGGTCGCGATCAGCGGCTCGCTGACCGCCGCGAACACCCAGCAGCGGATCGCCGGGTTCGAGCAGTGCGCGGGCTCGGGCGTCAAGGTCGTCCAGACCCTCAACGACAACCAGGACGTTGACACGGCCGTCTCTGACATTCAGGCCGCCATCCAGGCGAACCCGAACATCAAGGGCGTCTACGCCGTGTACTCCTACGACGGCGGCGCCGCCGGCCAGGCCGTCCAGGCCTCCGGCAGCAAGGGCAAGGTCACCATCGTGTCCGATGACGGCGAGTCCAACACCGTCGCCGACGTGAAGAGCGGCCTCATCGCCGCGTCGATCCTGCAGCGCCCGTACTACCAGGGCTACATGCTCGCTTACGTGCTCGCCGCCGACAAGGTGCTGGGCCAGAGCGCGACGATGGCCCTGGTCAAGCCGTACTTCGACAGCACCGGCGGCAACACCCTCAGCACCGGGGTGGGCATCATGACCCAGGCCAACATCAGCGACTTCCTGACCTTCTGGACCGGGATCGGGCTCCAGTCGCAGTGACCGAATCGGCTGCTAGCCACGTGTCGCAGGGGAACGCCGACGGCGTTTCCCTGCGCCGCGTGTCCAAGACATATGGCCTGGCCACCGTCCTCCAGATCGAAGCGCTGACGTTCCGCAACGGTGAGGTCACCGGCATCGTCGGCGAGAACGGCGCGGGCAAGTCCACGATGCTCGGCATCCTCGCCGGCACGGTGACGCCGGACCCGGGCGGTGGCGTGGTCATCAACGGCGAGCCGGTGCACCCCGGTTCGCCCGGCGCGAGCCAGGCGGCTGGCGTCGCGATGGTCTCCCAGGAGTTCCCGCTGGTCGGCCAGCTGAGCGTGGCGGAGAACCTCACGCTCGGCCTGCGGCCGGGAGGCGGGGGCTTTTTCTTCAACCGGAAGTCGGTCGCCGCCGTGGCCCGGGGCATGCTGGAGCGGGTCAACCTCGACGTCGACCCGTACGCTCCGGTGTCCACGCTGTCCATCCCGGCGCGGCAACTGCTGGAGGTGGCCAAGGCCCTCGGCCGCAACCCCAGGCTGCTCATCCTCGACGAGCCCACGTCCGCGCTCGGCCCGGTGGAAGCCGACCTGGTCATCGGCATCGCCAGGGAGCACGCCGCCAACGGCGGCGCCGTGATCTTCGTGGGACACCGGCTCGAAGAGGTCAGGGAGGCCGCCGACCGGGTGGTCGTGCTGCGCAACGGCGCCCTGGTCGCCGACATGCCGGCGGCAGCGGCGACCGACGACCGGCTGATCAAGGAGATGGTCGGCCGGGAGCACCTGGCCGTCGTCACCGCCGACCACAGCGGCCTCGCCCGCCCGGCCCCGGTGTTCACCGCCGAGAACCTCACCGCCCTCGGCCTCGGGCCGGTGAGCCTGAGCGTCAACGAGGGCGAGGTTCTCGGCGTCGCGGGGCTGATGGGAGCGGGCCGCAGCAGGCTCATGCACACGATCTTCGGCGCCATCCCCTACACCGGCGGCACCATGACCCTCGCCGGGCGCCCCTACACCCCCCGCAACGCCGGGCAGGCCGTCGAGGCCGGGGTGGCGCTGGTCCCAGAAGACCGCAAGCAGCAGTCCATCCTCGCCAACGCCCCCGTGCGGTGGAACGTCACGCTCGCCACGCTGCCCCGGCTCGCCCGGCGCGGGTTCTTCACCCCCAAGGCGGAGAAGCAGAAGGCCAGGGAGTTCGCCGGCCGCACCGGCGCCCGGTTCGCGTCGATCGAGCAGCCGATCGGCTCGCTGTCCGGCGGCAACCAGCAGCGGGTCATCTTCGGCAAGTGGTTCGCCGCCGACCCGAAGCTCCTGCTTCTCGACGAGCCCACCCGCGGCGTCGACGTTGGCGCCAAGGCAGAGATCTACGGGCTCATCGACGAGGCCAGGGCCCGCGGCATGGCCGTGATCGTGGCGTCCTCGGAACTCGAGGAACTGTTCCACCTCTCGGACCAGATCGTCGTCCTCAGGCACGGTCGCATCGGCCGCGTCCTGGCCAAAGACCAGTTCTCCAAGGAGCAGGTGCTGCTCACGGCAAGCGGAGTTAAGGAAATCCCGTGACAAGAAGCGAAGCGGGGACGTCGCAGGACGTGCCCGGAACCCAGGCGGCGGGGCTCGCCGCGCGCCCGAGCCGGCTGCGGGCGATCGTCGACATCCCGGAATTCGGCGTGATCGCCGCGTGCGTGCTGGTCTTCGTCATCGTGACGATCCTGCAGCCCCGGTTCGCCGACTCGGGCAACCTCCAGGTCATCGGCCTTGACCTCGCCGACTACGGCGTCTTGACCATCGGCGTCGGCATCGTGATCCTAACCAGCGGCATCGACTTGTCGCCGGGCTCGGTCGTCGCGCTCTGCGCCGTGGTTTCCGCCTACCTGAACGTCAACGACAACGTGCCGGTTGGCCTGTGCGTCATCTTCTCGATCCTGATCGGCGCGGTCATCGGGTACCTGCACGGCTGGTTCGTCACCCGGCTCGACGTGCCGCCGTTCGCGATCACGCTGGTGACGCTGACCGCGGCCGCCGGCGGGGCGCTGGCGCTGACGTCGGGCCAGCCGATCAGCGGCGTCTCGTTCTTCTACCAGGACATCACGCTGTCCAAGGTGGCGGGCATCCCGGTGCCGGACATCATCTTCGTGGTGGTGGCGGTCCTTGCCTGGGTTCTTATGGAGCGGACCTACATCGGCCGTCAGATCTACGCCGTTGGCGGCAACCAGGAGGCGGCCCGGCTGGCGGGCATCCCTGTCAAGCGGCGCCTCATGCTCACCTACGTCATCAGCGGCGCCTGCGCCGGACTGGTCGCCGTGATGGTCATCGGCCGGGTCGGCGTCGGTGACCCGAGCGTCGGCAGCGGCTGGGAACTCGACGCCATCGCCGGCGCGGTCATCGGCGGCGTGAGCCTCTATGGCGGCGAGGGCCGGATCGTCGGCATGGTCTTCGGCATCCTGCTGCTCATGCTCATCAACAACGCGCTGATCGTGCTGAACGTCAACCCGTACTACCAGCAGGTCGCCCTCGGCCTGGTGCTCGGCGTGGCCATCGTGGCCGACCGCATCCGGGCCCGCAGCCGCGGCCAGGCCCGACCACGGGGGATCCCGATCTTCGGCGCCCGCGGCAGCAACAGCAAGCCAGCGGGGACGCCCACGGCCGCCGACTAGCGGGCCACGAAGGCCGCCAGCGGAGCGCCGGCGGCCGCAAAACGAAGCGGGCGGATGGTCACGCGCACCCGGCGGGCGCGTGAGCATCCGCCCGCTTTCTTCGCGCGTTACGGGCGCTACGCGCCCATCTTGAGGATTGCCCAGACCTTCTTGCCCGCCCAGCCGGGTACGGTCTCCCAGCCCCACTCCTCGGCCAGCGTCTCGATGATCTCCAGCCCGCGCCCGGACTCCTCATCCGGCTCCGGGTGCCGGGCCACCGGGGCGCCGAACGCCGGCGGGAGGGTATCCCAGACCTCGATCATCAGCCGCACGTGGTCGCTGAGCAACCGGATCCACAGCAGCGGGATCTTGCCCTCGTTGTCGTAGCGCAGGCCGCCGTCGGCGGTGGTCGCTGCCCGCACCACGTTCGTGCTCAACTCGCTGACCAGTAGCTCGGTGATGTCGGTGAGCGTGTCCAGGCCCCAGCTGCTGAGCGTGACGCTGACGAACCCGCGGGCGAGGCGCGGAACGGTCGGCAGCGCGCCCAGGGGGCCGAGATCGGATATCAGTGGCCAGTCTGCCACAGGTGCCCCATAACCGACGGAACGCCGCTGGTCACGTGAACGTTACGCCGACTCGCCGGGACGGAAGGGCGCCCCGTGACCAGGAATTATCACCGTGGCGAGCTTCAGCAGTCGCGCCCGGCTCGCCTTCAGCGCCGCCGCGTCCGTGCCCAGGGGGTCGTCCTCCGGGCCGTCCGCGAACCACCAGGCGTGCGTGCACACGTAGACGCCGTCAGCCGTCGAGGCCACCGTGGAGATGTCCTCGCTGGTGTGCCCGGGGGTGCGCAGCAGGCGCACCGACGGGGCGAGCACCGCCCCGTGGGCGTCCTGTTCCAGCCAGCGGTCGCCCTGGTACACCGCCCAGTGATCGTGGATCCGGGCGTTCGGGAACAGCGCGGCGTTGACCGTGTGGTCCGGATGATGGTGACTGAAGACCACGTCGGTGACGTCTTCCGGCCGGGGCCCGCGCGCGGTGAGGGCGGCGAGCAGCGCGCCGCGGTCGGCGACCATCCCGGGATCGACGACGATGACCGCCGCACCGTCGATGATCAGCGTTACCGTGCCGCTCACGCGCTCGTCGTCACCCTCGAGCCCGACGTACCCCTCGTGCAGCAGGTGCACCTCAGCCGAGCCCGTAGCCGGGATCTCGAAGTCTGTCACGGGACAAGACCTTACCGCGACGCGCTACCTCCAGATATGCCTGACCTGTGAAGTCTGACGATCCCGGGCCCGCGTGACCAGCGGCGGATCGCCGTTACGGCAGCTCAATAGGGAGCCGGATGCCGTCGAGCGCGTGCGCGCACAAGTCGTCCTCGCGCTCCTCGGGGAAGGCGGCGATGATCTTCGCCACCAGCTCGCGGAGGCGGGTCATGTTCTTGCCGAACACCTCGAAGACCTCGGCCTGGGTGACGCCTTCGCCTTCTTGCACGCCCGCGTCCGTGTCGGTGACCAGCCCCAGGGTCGTGTAGCACATGGCGAGCTCGCGGGCGAGCACCGCCTCGGGGTGCCCGGTCATGCCGATCAGCGTCCAGCCCTGCCCCGCGTACCAGCGGGACTCCGCGCGGGTGGAGAAGCGCGGACCGTCGATGACGACCAGCGTCCCCGAGCCGGCCGGCACCCAGCCCGCCTTCCGCGCCACCGCGATCGCGTGCGCCCGGCCGGACGGGCAGTACGGGTCGGCGAACGGGACGTGCACCGCGTACTCGTCGTAGTAAGTCTGCGTGCGCCCCGTGGTCCGGTCCACCAGCTGGTCGGGGATGGCCAGCGTGCCCGGGCCGTAGGACGTGGTGAGCGAGCCGACCGCGCTCGGCGCCAGGACCCGCCGCACGCCGAGCGCGCGCAGCGCCCACATGTTGGCGCGGAACGGGATCTTGTGCGGCGGGAAGCGGTGGTCCTTGCCGTGCCGCGGCAAGAAGGCGACCCGGCGGCCCTCGACCTGGCCGACGAGCACCGCCTCGCTCGGCTCGCCGAACGGCGTCTCGACCCTGACCTCCTCCGCGTCGGTCAGGAACTCATAGAAACCGGAACCCCCGATGACCCCGATGTCCGCGACGGCGCTCATCGCTGCTAGGCGACCTTCTCGCCGGAAGAGCTACCGGAGGAGGACGACGCGGAGCTGCCCGCGGACGAGGACGACGAGGAGTCGCCGCCGGCCTTCGACGAAGACGAAGACGAAGACGAAGACGAAGACGAAGACGAAGACGAAGCGGAATCGGACGAGGAAGAAGACGAGCCCTTCTCCTTCGACCCGCTGTCCTTTGACCCGCTGTCCTTCGACGAGGACGAGGCCGTGGCCGAGGCGCCAGACGGCTCCTTGCCGCGGCTGTCGGTCCGGTAGAAGCCAGACCCCTTAAACACGATGCCCACGGGCGAGAAGACCTTGCGCAGCCGGCCGCCGCAGTCCTCATGCACCGTCAGCGCCTCGTCCGTGAACTTCTGCACAGCCTCGAGCTGGCCGCCGCACTCGGTGCAGACGTACTGGTAAGTGGGCACAATTCCTCCCAGGCGGAACCAATCGGTTCGCTAGATTAGCACTCGCAGTCGAAGACTGCTAAGGATAACCGCGCGAGGGCCCCTGAGATTCCGCGGGCAGCCGCTACGAACGCCCGTCCGTCAGCCAGGTGATCCCGTGCGCGGGGCGGGCAACCGCGCGCACCGCGCGGTCGTGCGGCTCAGCCGGCACGCTCGGCACCAGCTCGTCGTCGTAGACCAGCCCGATGGTCAGCACCTGCCCGCTGACCCGGGCCAGCGCCCGGTCGTAAGAGCCGCCGCCCCGGCCGAGCCGCTGCCCGGTGACGTCGACGGCCAGGGCCGGGACCAGCACCACGTCCGCGCGGGCCACGGTGCCAGGCCCGCGGGCCGGCTCCGCCGGCTGGAGCAGGCCCTGCGGCCCCGGGACCAGCGAGTCGGGGCCCTCGTAGGAGGCCCAGTCAAGGTCACCGTCGGGGAGCAGCACCGGCAGCACCACGTAGCTGCCGCGCTTCCACAGGGCGAAGATGAGCCCGTGCGTGTCCGGTTCCGTGCCGATCGAGTAATAGGCCGCCACCGTCCCCGCGGCGGACACCTGCGGCAGCTCGAGCACGTGATCGCGGATGTGCCGTCCCGCCGCGGCGCGCCCGGCGTCGGGCATGGCCGCGCGGGCCGCGACGATCCGGCTCCGCAGGTTGGCCTTGTCGGCGGCCGGACCCGGGCCCTGACCTGTGCGTTGTTGCTCACGCGGCGCATGCGAGCCGTTTGTGTCGTGCACATCGCTCCCAAGAAGTCACTACGCTTGACCCATGGTCGATACCGGCAAAGCCAGGACGCCAGCAGTAACCAAAGCCGTGATTCCCGCCGCCGGGCTGGGAACGCGGTTCCTGCCAGCGACAAAAGCGACGCCTAAGGAAATGCTGCCTGTCGTCGACAAGCCTGCGATTCAGTATGTCGTGGAGGAGGCCGTCACCGCCGGCCTCAACGATGTCCTGCTTATCACAGGCCGAAGTAAGCGCTCCATCGAAGACCACTTCGACCGGGCCTACGAGCTCGAGGAGGCCCTGACCGCGAAGGAGGACTGGGACAAGCTCAGCCTTGTGCGGGAGTCCAGCGAGCTCGCCACCATGCACTACGTGCGCCAGGGGGCCCCCAAGGGGCTCGGTCACGCCGTGCTGTGCGCGGAACAGCACGTGGCCCACGAGCCGTTCGCGGTGCTCCTCGGCGATGACCTCATCGACCCGGGAGACCCGCTGCTCACCCGGATGATCGACATCAGGAACTCCTGCGGCGGCAGCGTCGTCGCCCTGATGGAGGTCGCGCCCGAGGAGGTCTCGCTGTACGGCTGCGCGGCCGTCGAGGCGACCGCCGAGGACGACGTGGTCATGATCACCGACCTGGTCGAGAAGCCGTCACCGGGCACCGCGCCCAGCCGGTGGATCGTGATCGGCCGCTACGTGTGCGACCCCGAGGTCTTCGACGTGCTGCACGAGACGCCGCCCGGGCGCGGCGGGGAGATCCAGCTCACGGACGCGCTCAAGGTCCTCGCCACGAAGGGCGAGCTGCGCGGCGTGCTGTTCAGCGGGCGCCGCTTCGACACCGGGAACAAGCTGGACTACCTTCGGACCATGGTGATGTTCGCCGCCGAGCGGCCTGACCTGGCCGGGGAGTTCATCCCCTGGCTCCGCAAGTTCCTCGAAGAGCTGCGGTGACGCCAGGCGCCAGGCCCGGCGTCGCCGCCGCCGACAGCGCCCTCAGCCCGGTCGAGGCGTACCAGGCGGCGATCCTCGTGGCGATCAGGCCGCTCGCCGCGACCAGCCTTGAGCTCGCGGCCGCCGAGGGGTGCGTGCTCGCCGAGGACGTGACCGCCGCCGTCGCGCTGCCGTCCTTCGACAACTCAGGCATGGACGGGTACGCGGTGCGGGCCGCCGATGTCGCGGGCGCCGCCGCCGGCGCGCCCGCGGCGCTGGCCGTGGCCGGCGAGATCGCGGCGGGCGACGTCGGCGCCTACCGGCTCGCCCCGGGCACCGCGCTGCGGATCATGACCGGCGCGCAGCTGCCCGCGGGCGCGGACGCCGTGGTCCCGGTGGAGTGGACCGACGGCGGCGATGCCACGGTCGCGATCTACCGCCCGGCGGAGCCCGGCAACGCCGTCCGTTACGCGGGCGGCGACGCGGCCGCAGGCGAGACGCTGCTCACCGCGGGGACGCGGATGCGGCCGATGCAGATAGCGGTCGCGGCGTCCGCCGGGCGCAAGGCGGTCAGCGTCCGTCCCCGGCCCCGGGTCGTGGCGCTGTCCACCGGGGACGAGCTGACCGAGCCGGGCACGCCCCTGGTACCCGGCCAGATCTGGGATTCCAACAGCTACATGATCGCGGCGGCCGCCCGCGAGGCCGGCGCGGTCGCGTACCGGCGCTCCGTCGTGCCTGACGACCCCAAGGGCGTGCTGCCCGCCCTCGAGGAGCAGCTGGCCCACGCCGACCTGCTGATCACCACCGGCGGGGTGTCCATGGGCGGCGAGCACGACGTCGTCAAGGCGGCGCTGCGCGAGCTCGGCACCGTGACCTTCCGCAAGGTGGCGATGCAGCCGGGCATGCCGCAGGGCTTCGGCGTTCTCGGCCCGAGCCGGGTGCCGATCTTCACGCTGCCCGGCAACCCGGTCAGCGCCTACGTTTCGTTTCAGTTGTTCGTCCGGCCGGCGCTCGCGGCGCTGCAAGGCGCGGACGACCTGTCGCTGCCGTCGGTGCGGGCCACGCTCACCGGCCCGGTGCGCTCCCCCTCGGGGCGGCGGTCTTACCTGCGCGGCGTGCTCGACGGCAGCAAGGTCACCCCGCTTTCCGGCCAGGGTTCGCACCAGATCGCCTACCTGGGCCGGGCCAACGCGCTCATCATCGTCCCCGAGTGGGAGACCCAGCTCCCCGCCAACGACACCGTGGACGTCCTGATCCTCCCCTAGACCGGCCGAGCCAAGAAGATAGTGGATCGATTAACACGCCAGAGCGTGTTCAGCGATCCAGTATCTTCTTCGAGTACCTTGCCGACATTCCCGGATTGAGGCCAACCGTGGCCCGCCCGTCCGCCAGGCCGCGGGTCGCCCGCCGGCTGAGGCCCAGGATTATCCCGAACGACCGCGGGTTGCCCGCCGCCCCGCGCCGCGCGTGCTCGTGGCGGGCGAGCCGCCAGGGAATGACCCCGATGCCTCGCTTTACCCCGGCAAAGCGAGGGCGCGGGGAACGGAGAGGCGAAGCACGGAACCGTTCGGAAGCGGAGTCTTTGCCTTTGACTTGGGACTGCACCGGAGGCGCGTAGGCTTGCGCCATGAATGATGCGGCACCGGCGCGGCTGACCCACCTGGACGAGGCGGGACGCGCGCGGATGGTGGACGTTTCAGCCAAGGAAGTGACCGTGCGGACGGCCACGGCGTCCGGCCGGGTGCTGCTCTCGGCCGCGGCCGTGGCGGCGCTGCGCGACGGGACCGTGCCCAAGGGGGACGCGCTCGCCGTCGCGCGGATC
This sequence comes from uncultured Actinomycetota bacterium, assembly GCA_963767685.1. GTDB lineage: Bacteria > Actinomycetota > Actinomycetes > Streptosporangiales > Streptosporangiaceae > Trebonia. Next base: position 173,650 of record CAVYEZ010000018.1, on the reverse strand, counting down.
GCCGGGATCACCGGCGCGAAGCGGACGCCCGACCTGATACCGCTGTGCCACCCGCTTGCCATCCACGGCGTCTCGGTCGACCTCGCCGTCGAGGACTCCGGCGTGGCGATCACCGCCTCGGTGCGCACCGCGGACCGGACGGGGGTCGAGATGGAGGCGCTGACGTCGGTGTCCGTCGCCGCGCTGACGCTGGTCGACATGATCAAGGCGGTCGACAAGGGCGCCGTGATCACCGACGTCCGGCTCGAGGCCAAGGACGGCGGCAAGTCCGGCACCTGGCGGCGCGCATGATCCGCGCGCTCGCCATCACCGTGTCCAACCGGGCGTCGGCCGGCGTGTACGAGGACCGTTCTGGCCCGGTGCTCGTGGAGCTGCTGCGGGCGGCGGGCTGCGACGTCGTGGACGGCCCGCTGGTGATCCCGGACGGCGAGGCCGTCGAGCAGGTGCTGCGCGACTCGGTCACCGCCGGGTACGACGTGGCCGTCACCACCGGCGGCACCGGGCTCACCCCCACCGACCAGACGCCGGAGATGACCAGGCGGGTGATCGACCGCGAGATCCCCGGCATCGCCGAGGCGCTGCGGTCGGCGGGGGCCGTCGCCGGGGTGCCGTCCGCGATCTTGTCGCGGGGACTGGCCGGCATCGCCTCGCGGACGCTGATCGTCAACCTGCCCGGGTCATCGGGCGGCGTCAAGGACGGGATGAACGTGCTGCGCCCGATCCTCGTGCACGCCGTGGACCAGATCCGCGGCGGCGATCACGTGCGGGCCGATACCAACACGGGCGCGGGACCGGGGCACTCGCATCCGGCCGACACGGAGCATGCCCCCGAGAATGCGTAGGGTTGCGGTACCGTCTCTGGCCTAGGCTAGATGGATTAAAGCACTCAGGGGAATGATTGACTGCCGTGGGACGCATCCACGGGTGGCCGGCCACCCTCACCGAGCCGGACCTGCTCGACGCGCCGGTCGTGCTCAGGCCGGTACGCGTATCCGACGCGCGCAGCTGGCGCGAGATCCGGGTCAGGAACGCCACGTGGCTGCGCCCGTGGGAGCCGTCCAACCCGGAGACACCGCTGGTGCGGTCGCCGATCGGGCCGTACGTCGCCATGGTCCGCACGATGCGGCGGGAGGCCAGGCAGGGCGTCGCGCTGCCCTGGGTGGTCGGCTACGGCGGGCAGTTCGCCGGCCAGCTCACCGTGGGGTCCATCGTGTGGGGGTCGTCACGGTCCGGGCAGATCGGCTACTGGATCGACGAGTCGTACGCCGGGCTCGGGATCATCCCGACGGCGCTGGCGATGGCCGTCGACCACTGCTTCCGGGTGATGGGCATGCACCGGCTCGAGGCGTCCATCAGGCCCGAGAACGCGGCGTCGCGCCGGGTGGTGGAGAAGCTCGGGTTCAGGGACGAGGGCGTCCGGGTGCGCCAGCTGCACATCAACGGCAGCTGGCGCGACCACATCTGCTACGCGATCACCGCCGAGGAGGTTCCGATGGGGATGTTGCCGAGGTGGCGGGCCTCGCTCGCCGCATCGCGGGCGTCACGGTCCGGCGCCTGACCGGTGCCATAAGGGAAGTTTGCCGTTGATCTTCGCGACACGCCGCGCGGGTGCTCGTTATCGGCAGTCGCTCCCTTTACGCTGCGTCACATGCCCGGTGTGCCCGGTGCCGGAATGACCGAGGGGAGGCACGAGCCCTATGAGCAGCGCCATCCTTTACTTGGCCATTGTCGCGATCTGGGCGTGCGTGCTCATCCCCCGGTGGCTTCGGCGGGACTCGGCCCGCGGGGGTTCGGCTCCCGTAACGGCAGAGCCGGCGGTCCCCGATGAGCCCGAGGCGGAATTCGCGGACCAAACGCAAGCAGATGCCGACGACGCCGAGGCCGAGGCCGAGGCGCCGCGGCGGGTCTCGGCGTTCCGGCGGGCCGCGGAGCCGCTCAGCCCGGAGGAATCGCGGCGGCGCATGCTCGCCGCCCGCCGCCGCCTCTTGCTGATGCTGATCGGCCTTGAGGCCGCGGCGATCGCGCTCGCCGTCGTCCGGCTCGCCGCCGTGTGGGTGGTCGTCCCGCCCACGATCATGCTCGTCGGCTACCTGCTGCTGCTCCGCGAGGCCGCGCAGGCCGACGCGGAACGCGCGCAGTACGAGGCCGAGGCGGTCGCACGGGCTTTGGAGCGCGACCGCGCGGCGGAGACGCAGGCGCGGCGGGACACCCCGGCCGCGGGCACCCCCACCCAGGGCATCCCCGACGCGGCCGCGGTCCTGGCCGCGAAGTTCGCCGCCGCGCCCGTTCCCGCCGACTACGAGGACTCCGGCCCCGGCCGCGACTTCGCACCGGGCCTGGCGGGCAAGTACACGCCCTCGAACGCGGACACCTCTTCGGCCGACGAGGACTACTACGACGGCGCCTACGAGACGCCCCGGCTGCGCGCCGTCGGCGACTAGCCGGCGGCGCGTGTCTGGCCTGTCGGTGGCGCGAGCAGGCGGCAAAGTTTGCTACGCTAGGGCGAGTTCCAAGGGGCTATAGCGCAGTCCGGTAGCGCACCTCGTTCGCATCGAGGGGGTCAGGGGTTCAAATCCCCTTAGCTCCACCCGCACCGCAAAGCCAAGGCCGTCGCGTATTTTGGCTGAGGCGTTGGAGTAGAGGCCGCCCGCATACCAGGACCTCGTGGCCGAGGCGAAGCTCGGTCTACACCAAATTATGGTCGGCGGTCTTTCGCTACTCTGTGATTGTCGAGTACCAGCCAATGACCATCGCCAAGCTCGCGGCCTTCGTCGCAGCCGAGGCGGACTTCGACACGCGCTGGCGGCTGGTCGTTGAGTTCCTGAAGGAATACCACCAGGAACCCGCCGGGGAGCGCCAGCGGCTGCTGGCGCACGCCCCGGGTCCGACCGGCGATGAGCGGTGGGACGTGCTGCTCGCGGGACTCGCCGAGCACCTTGCGATTCGAGACGAGAGGAACGCGCCTGACTGGTCAGCGTCCCGGGGGCTGCGGCGGTTCTGGTTCCCGTTCGACGCCCCTGGCACGCGGGCACAAGCGCTGGTGCACGCGCCCGCGGCATTGCGCAGGCGCGGGGTGTTCGTCCCCGACTACGAGATCGATGCCGCGTGACCGATCCGTCGCCGCTGCTCGACCGGGCGGGCATCGAGGATGCCTTCCGCCGCCTAGGGACCGGCTCGCCAGGCGCGGCGTCGTGGCGGACCTGTACGTGTTCGGGCGGTGCTGCGATGGCCCTCGCCTACGACTCGCGCCGGGCCACCCGGGACGTTGACGCATTGTTCAAACCCCACGGCATCGTCCACGAGGAAGCGCTGGCCGTGGCCGCCGAGCTTGGGCTGCCCCGGTGGTGGCTGAACGAGCAAGCCAGCTCCTACGTCGCCCCCGGACGGGACCCCCGCCGAGAGAAACCACGCCCGGGGACAAAGGACAGCACCCATCGCCACCCACTTGTCGGTTAGGCCAGCTCCGTCAACCAAGGGGCTCACAACGGGGCGTGTCACCGTCTGAAATTCGCGAGGCAGACGGGACAGTCTTGGCGGGAGCGCTGTGGGTGCCGGGCCGGTGGCCCGGCACCCATGCCCGGGGCGGCCGTCGGCCGCGGCCCACAGCGTGGAGCGCTTCTACCGCGGCGCGGGGCGACCCCGGCAGCCGGGCCGTGGGCGTCGGGCTCGGGAAAGTAGCCGAGGCGGCGGTTGGCGTGGATCACGTAGCGGCTGGCGTAGCGGAGCATGCGGGCGGCGTCGACGAGGTCGTCCGGGTCGCCCTCCCGATCGACCCGGGTCAGCGACTCGACCTTGCCGCGCTGGTGAGCCTGGTACCAGGCCGGTCGCCGTCTGATTGCCTGCTGACCGGCGGACCTTAGGTTGACCTCGCTGCGTCTGACGTTCCCGAGGTCTATACGCACGGTGCCTAATGGCCCATGCAGTCGGGCAAGCCTTGGATGAAGCCTCATCGCAGGGGAAAATGGTGACTGACACGGGGAGGTGCTATGTCGGTCACTGACCAATTGCTGACGCTGGGCGCCGTCATTGTCGGCGCGATCATGTCGTTTGCCGCGACCTCACTCAACGAGCGGCAGCGTTTCCATCGCGAGGAGGCCACCCGGTGGACCGGTCAGAAGCTCGACGCCTACCTGGAATACCTCTATGCCGTCAAGCACATGGCGCGGATCGCCCGCTGCATCGCCGCAGCCCGGGGCATTAACCCAGATCAGCCCCCACTGGAGCGCGAGGACGCGCTATCACTGCTGTCAGAAGCGGAGGAAAAGCGGGCCCAAGCCACCGAGAAGGTCACCCTTCTAGGGAATGAGGCGACAGTGAACGCCGTCCGCGACCTGAACAAGGAAGTCTGGCGACTGGAAAAGATCGCTAGCGGAGGCCTCAGCCCGGATCTGGAAACCTGGCTGGCATGCAACAGGTCCCTAGTCGACGCGAAGAACAAGGTGCACCAGGAAATCCGCGCCGAGCTTGGCATCCCCGGAAAGTACCTGCCCAGAGACCTCGTACAACCATACGATCCAAAGCTCCCAGAATCAGCCGACGCGGAGTCGGCCGTAACCTGAAGCCCAACCTCTCAGTCAAGAGTGATATCATGAGATATCGGTTGGGAGGCTCACGATGACAGACATGCTGATCCGCGACGTGCCGGATGACGTGATCGCGGCACTGGAAGCGCATGCCCGCCGCCTGGGCCTGTCGCGTACCGAGTACGTCCGCCGCAGGCTTGCCCAGGACGCGGCTGTCTCCGACTCCCCCGTCAGCACTGGGGACCTGACGCGGTTCGCGGACACCTTCGGCGACCTGGCCGACCCGGATGTCATGTCCCAGGCCTGGCAGTGACCAGCTGGCTGATCGACAAGTCCGCCCTGGTCCGCCTCGGGGCTAGTCCTGATGCCGCTGACTGGGCTAGCCGGATCGAGCGGGGACTGGTCCGGATCACCACTGTTACTCGGCTTGAGGTCGGCTACTCTGCCCGGACCGGGACTGACCTGCGCGCCGGGCTGCGGCAGCCGCCGGTCTCAGCGATGCCCGTGGAGTACCTCACCCCGGCGATCGAAGACCGGGCCGTGGAAGTCCTCACGCTGCTCGCCGACCGCGGCCAGCACCGGGCCCCTTCCGTTCCTGACCTGATCATCGCCGCCACGGCCGAGCTCGCCGGCCTCACCGTGCTGCACTGCGATAAGGACTTCGATCTCATCACCAGCATTACCGGACAGCCCACTGAATGGCTCAGCGTCTCCTGAGCCGCTGGGATCTGCGGAAGCAAGTTATTGCACGACCGGCGCAGCTACCCGAAGTGGCCCTCGATTCGGCCGTCCCGCTCTCCCGAAGGCCCCTACGGTCTAAGCCAGGGAAGCCGCGAAACAGTCCGCCAGTGCACGACCCACACAACTTCATTGAGCACCAGTTGACCAATAGCCAGGCGGTGTAAGCGAAGCCTGTCTACGCTTCAATGTACGCAGCTGTAAGGTCGAGCACCAGGGGACGCAGCGTGATAATTAATGTGGCAGATGTGGCGGACGGGGTCCTAGTCAACGCGATCGGGTCCACCCTGCGTATGTTGCCGCTGCCCAAGCTCTCTCGACGGACAGCAGATGAGTTGTCGATCGCCGGGTGGGCCGACACGGATACGCTCGTCCGCGACGGCCTCGCTGAGGCGAAATCAGAATTGTCTGGATTGTCAGAAGTAGAGACTGTACAACTCGAAGCAGCCCTGAGGCTTGACGAGGTGCAGTCAGCATTGCAGTCGTTGCTCGCGGCACGGTTGACCGATGCGCCAGAAACCTATGCAATAAAGGCCCGGGAAGCTGTGCAGCTAGCTCTGGGCGACATACCACACGCCGAGACCATGAGCGATTATTTCGACCGCAAGATTGGTGGTATCGTTGCGCACCTTGAGGGTACCGTCGGACTTGCCAGGCTGAGCCAGATCCGGAATGAGGCGTATGGCAGTCGGATCATTTCCATCCTTGACAACATCGAATTTCAGCTAACTGCCCTAGCGCACGCAAATCGCGGCGGCCAAACGGAGATCCGATTTTTGGACAATTATAAGTTGCATGTTCGTGACGTTCATGGAAAGTTGGAACCACCAGACTTCGAGCGCCGACGGAAAGTTTCAGTCGATAGGATCTATGTTAACACACCAGTTCATGCTTACCTCAACCGTGGCGCCGATGCGATCACCCCCTTTGAATTGAAGGTGATTGACCTAGCGGAGAAGATCGATCGGACGGTTTTGCTCGGGGATCCGGGTGGAGGCAAGACGACCGCTGCGAATGTACTTGCAAACTTTTACGCTAGTGCGACGGCTAGAAAATTCCCATTCCTAGTAACGCTACGGGATTATGCGGCCACGGATCCGCCAGAACGTTCGGTCGTCGGCCACATCGAGCACACTTTGACCACGAAATACCAATGCATGCCACCAGACGGATTGGTGGACCGACTGTTGCGGACTGGGCGAGCAGTCGTAATCTTCGATGGGCTCGACGAGCTACTCAATACGTACCGTCGGCGTGACATCTCGAACAGGGTTGAGCAGTTCTGCGTTGAATACCCACTTGCGCCGGTGCTAGTCACTTCTCGGCTTGTCGGTTATGACGAAGCGCGACTTGACGGCTCACGATTCGTAATCTACAGACTTGGTGGCTTCGGTGAAAACGAGGTCATCGAGTACGTGCGCAAGTGGTTCGAGGTACAAGAGGGCGCCATACCTGCAGTCGCCGATGCTGAGGCACGAGCGTTTCTCGCAGAAAGCGCAAGCGCGAACGATCTACGGTCAAACCCTTTGCTGCTTTCCCTCATGTGCATTCTCTACCGTGGAGAGGGATCACTCCCCCGCGATCGCACCGGAATCTATGCCAGGTGTGCAGAGCTATTGCTGCGCAAATGGGACGAGATGCGACGAATTCATCGCGATCTTCGAGACGGATACTTGGTTGAGCCTGCTATATGGCACCTTGCCTGGTGGCTGTTCACCCGCGAAGATCCGCAGATGGCAGTCACCGAACGCCAACTCATTGGCGAGATCACGAATTTCTTGTTGCAACGTGGGTTTGAGTCTGTCGAACGGGCACAGGTAACTGCTCGCGAGTTTGCCGAGTCTTGCAGCGGACGGATGTGGGTTCTCAGTGATATAGGGACTACCGCGCGAGGCGAGAAGCTCTACTCTTTTACCCACAGGACCTTCCTAGAATACTTCACAGCGGTGCGCCTAGCAACAGTAGCGGACACGCCAGAGGATTTGGCGCGTGTCCTTATGGCACCACTGCTAAAGGGTGAATGGGAAGTTGTTAGCCAGCTCGCCATTCAGATTAAAGACCGAAACAGTGACCTCGGCGCTGACCGGGTCTACCGGGTCCTTCTTGATTCCGCCAAGCGAGCATACCTCGAGTTCCCACCTGAGACCGCGTCCGAAGGCCAAGGCCGACTGTTGTCCTTCCTCGCTCGTAGTCTTGAGAGTGCTGAACCATCCCCGGGCAGTATCCGGCAGTTGACTGGGGCAGCACTTGACTATCTTTTTGATCAGGGCATGACCCGCGATAGCTCCATTCCGCTGAGAGATCTGCTGAGTTATTCGGTTCGCCGCGACGAACTGGTGGCTGACGAACTGGGTAACCGCATTTCTGCGATGATTACTTCTAACGACGGCCAGAGCCGGGCCCGCGGCTTGAGACTTATTCTTGAACTGCCATGGATAAGCCGCATTTCAGCTTATTCCTTCTGGGCGCAGTGGGCAAGACAGCAGGCAGCAGCTTACAGGCCACAGATTACAAGCAAAGCAGCACGTGACAGCTGGTATATGACTGCCGGGCTCTATTCTCACAGCGTTCCCGTCGAAACTGCGCTGTCTATTGCAGGCGACCTCAGCCCCCTCTTTGGAGGAGCCGGTAAAAGCTTTTCCGATATTGCGATCCCACCGTATGTATTTCACATAGCTGAGCTTCTTGTGCATTATTCGTTTGCCACAGAAGAGGTTGCTACGGAACTTGCCACGATAGGAAAACATGTGCTAAGCCATCCAAAGCAGCCTTTGCTGCACGCCAATTACGGAACGCAAACTGGCGGCTTCCTCGACAGGATTAGGGATAGGATCGGTCGCATGCCAGCGAACCTCAACGAGGTCGCCCAACTAGGACTCCTATCACTAATATCAGTATGCATCGAAATAGAAGGAGGTCCCAGGCGCGAGCTAACCGTTCTGGGACTAGCTGATCTGCCGGAAGCACTGCAATTCCGATCCTTCTTTGAAGATTGGATTGCAATGCGCAGAAACTTCGTAGATACAGGTCAGGTCTGATCTGGACGGGCAAGGCGCCCTGAGTGACCGGGACGCACTGCAGCGGTCACGGGTATGGCCCGCCGTGGCTTGATAGGTCATCTAGCTACTGACGAAATCCTCTAAAAGAGTCACGCTGGCAGCCACTTGTCGAAGGCGGCGCGATCGCGCACGCCTGGTGGGGTTCCTCGGTCATTCACTCTGAGGGTCTGCACGTATCCCCAGAGCGTGTCGGCATCGGTCCACTTTTTCCGGTGGGCGAGTTGCAGCAGGTGCCAGGTAGTGGTGACAGTAATGCCGTTCTGGGTGGCCAGGCGCGCCGCGCCGCGATCGTCGGTGACAAAAAAGCAAGCGAGCCGACGTCGCGTGATGATGGCAACGGTCTCAGCCTCGCCCAGGTGCTTAGTCGGTGGATCTCCGGGGCTGGCCAGCCGGTTGCGGAGCACCTGAACGTCCTGGTGCTCAGCCGGGTCGGGATAAAGCGGCTCGCCGAAGATGTCCTTGGCCACGCTCAGTGCGGCCAGTCCCGGGTATTTGGCTGACTCTGAGCACTCACTGGCAACGGTTGCGCACCATTTGCCGTTCCCATTCGCCAGCTTTCCCAGAAGATCCATCCGGTTGATGATCGCAAAGTTGATAAGGACCGTGTTGTCCGGGAACATGAGCGAGGCCACGCCGCATCACAGGCCTAGTGCAGTCGCAAGATCGTCAACATCGACCTCGGGTACCTCCGGCGCGTCCACGTCCAGGGAGTCGGCATCTATCCCGAGCATCCACGCCAGGGTGGCCCGGCCGACCGCGCCAGACGCGATCAGTTCCAGGTGGGCTTCTTGGACACTGAGCGGGAAGCGGCGCTGGGATGCAGCGTCCATCCGGCCCGTGATCTCATCAAGTTCCGACTCAATCCGCAGATGAAGCCTGAGCAGGCGTTGAGTGGGATGGGCAACCCAGCGGGCAACGTTGTTCGGGGCATAGCCAAAGAGCGCACAGAGACGACGGCACAATGCGTCGACGGAGACTCCCCATTCCCACACGAGGGCGGCGAGCTCGTCATCGCCGATCGAGTCCCATGCCACTGCTTTTAGCTCTGCGGCTGGCAGCAGGAGTTCGGCCGCGAATGCGTTCGCGGCTGCCTCATGCTCGTCCGCATCGCCCGGGTTGAGACCGTCGTCGTGATGGCCCATGATCAGATGCCCGAGCTCATGGGCTATGTCCCAGTTCTCCCGGAACCAGCTACCGGTGGCAGGCACCGCGATTACGGCACGGCCCCCGACAGTCAACGAGTAAGCAGTTGACAGCTCGGTAACGCGTACGACTTCAACTCCTAGGTATTTTTCCAGCCGATCCGCGAAGGGCCTGACGAAGCCATAGCCGAGCACCGCCCGAACGGATGCGGCCGACTCGGGCCAGTCCGGGAGCTGCCCTGGCTCGGAATACGCCTGACGGTAGGCAAGCGCTATGTCCGCCAAGGTCTGCTCGTCGCCAGCACGCCCGGGGATGGTTCGCTGTCCCGTTTCGTGGTTGAAGTCATGACGCGCGGCGATGCTGACCCTGTGGGGATCTAGCTCACCAGTGATCAGCCAGTGAAGATCTGCATCGATTTGATCCGCCAGCCGGGCAAGCTCGATTGACGAGAACTGACGCTTGCCGTTAAGCGCACGGGAGAAGGCATCCGCAGTCATGCCGATGCTTTCGGCGACATCCCGATGCTTTGGTGGAGGACTCAGCGCCCGCAAGCGCTGCAGCGCACGGTCTCCGATAGTGGCCATAACGGCATCGTACCCAGCAAGTTGGGAAAATCCCAACTCTCGGCGGTGATGCGCCAGACAGGGCTGGGATCGCTAGCCGGCGCTCAGGCTCGTGCGCCGGACCAGCCACCACAGGATGACGGCGGCGACGGCGCCGAGCCCGAGGTAGCCGCCGATCAGGATGAGGTGGAAGTCGGGGATCCGGCTGCCGGGCTAGTAGCGGAGCAGGGTCGTGAGGTGGCGTTGCGGCGCCAGGCACGGGTTGAGCTGGTTCTTGGGCAAGTCGTTGGCGGACTGGCACAGCGACTGCAGGGCCGGGCTGACGGGGTGGCCGGATGCGTCGTAGATCGTGCCTGAGGAGTTCTCGACGACCAGGCTGTTGGGGTGAAAGCCGGGCGGCGGAACCCTGGTCGCTGCCGAGGGGGGCCAGGACCGTCAGTGGTGACATAAGGACGGGTACACCCGCTCAACGAGGAGATAGGCGGCTCCGTATCCGATGAGCACGGTAAATATGGCGGACAGGGTACGGCGGAACGCAGCGCCCAGGGCCACGCCGACGGCCAGCCGCACCACGATCTGTGCCAGCGGGAGCATGCCGGTGACCAGGAAGGCGTTGCCGGAGAACAGGCTCCGCCCGGTCGCGGTGCTGACGACGGCGGCCAAGTGGCCGACGGCGGCGGACACCGCCGCGCCCACCGCCGCTGTCACCGCGCCGAGGACGGCGAGCTTGGTCCACAGCCAGACTTTGGGCGCAAGCCGGTCCGCCAGGTTCAGGGGCGGCAGCCCCGCAACTGCGGGGAAATGACTGGTAATCCACCATCCGCGCAAGCGGAGGCCAAGCCCGGGATCGACTCGTACGACGACCCCGAGGCTCCTAGGGCCAAAGGGCGAGCGCGGCCTCGTGCGGCTCGGCGCAGGCCGGCAGGTCGGTGTGCGCGTGCAGGCCGGCGGGGCGGGGCGAGGGCTCGTCCGGGGCGCGGAAGCCGGCCGGGCTGGTGACCTGGAAGCGGTAGCCCATCGCGGCTAGTTCCTTCCGGAACCTCGCGGCTGACCCGTCGTCCAGGTGCGCCCGCCAGTTGAACGACGGCGGGCAGCTGTAGGCGAGCAGCTTGCCCGGGTACTGCGAGTGGATGACGCAGGCGAACGCGCGGGCCGCTGCGAGGTCCGGCGCCGGGGTCTCCATCCACAGCAGGTCGGCGTAGGGAGCGAACGCGAGCGCGCGCGTGCCGGACGCGTACAGGCCCGGATCCACCCGGTAGAGCCCGTCCGCGGTACGCTCGCCGGTCAGGAACTCATGATCCCGCTCGTCGGTATCGGACGTCAGCAGGGACGCCGTGCGGGCGCCGGTCCGCGCGATCACCAGCGACGGGACGTCGAGCACGTCGGCGGCGAACCGGGCCGCGGCCAGCGCCTCGATGTGCTGCCCGGTCGGGATGAGGACCCTCTCCCCGAGATCCCCGCGCTCGTGGCCCGCCGGCAGCTGGTCCTCGAAGCACACCCCGGCCGCGCCCGCCTCGATCATCGCCGTCATCAGCTCGAACGCATCCGGCGCGCCGCCAGCGCCGGCCTCGGCGTCGGCCACGACCGGGGCCAGCCGCCGCCCCGCGGGCAGGATGCCGTCGCCGGGCTCCCTGGCCCGGCCGACGTGGTCCGCGCGCAGCAGCGCGTCGTTGACGCGGCGCACCAGCTGGGGCGGGGGGCTGGCCGGGTACGGTGACTGCCCGGGATCGGTGTGCCCGGCCAGGTCCCCGTCCGCCGCCTGCGCCCCCGGCAGGTAGATGGCCTGCAGCCCGGCCCCGGGCAGCTGCACCCCATGGATGCCGGTGGCCGCGCCGGGTGCCTCCACCGTGTCCTGGCTGTGCAGCAGGCCCCAGAGCCGGCTGGCGCCGCGGCGGGCAAGGCTGTGCTCCCCCGCGAGGCGGCCGCGCAGCCGGATCACGTCCTGCGCGCTGTAGTCGCGCGTGATCCCGGCCCACCGGGGGTCGGTCTGCCACTCGTGCCGCAAGCGCGCCGCCTGCTCGCCGATCGCACTCATGCTGATCACGCCCTCCTGGTTACGCCGGCCGCCCTGCCCGGCGGGCCGTGAACCCATGCTGCGGCGCCAGCACGCGAAGCGGACTCACCTCGCGCGGTCAATTTTTTCTATTTTTGCCATTTCGGCCACCGATTTCATTCTTGCGAGGAGAAAACCCGTGAAAATTGGTTTAGATCAAAGGTCTAGGCCACTGTCAGCCTGGTCACCCGTTCTGTCACCAAGCTGCGGACCAGGACCGTGGCGCGCCCTACTCCGCGGGCACCTCTTGCTCCAGTGGCTCCGGCGCCCTCGGCAGGACGCGCTCGAAGTAAGAGCGCGCGGCCGCAGTGGTCCCGATATCGCGGCCGGCCAGCTCCGACATGTACCACCGGTGCTCCAGGATCTCGTGGAAGACCTCCGCGGGAGCCAGCCGGCCCCGCAGGTCCGGCGGTATCGCCTCGACGACCGGGTCGTAAACCTCGGTGAGCCAGCGGCTGGCGGCCACGATTTCCGACACCGGGCGCCGCTCCTTCTGCTCCAGGTACGCGCGGAAGGACGCGATGTCGTTCAGCAGCAGGCGGGCCTGGTTCTCGCCCGCCTCGATCCCGGTCCGCAGGAACAGCTTCCGCGCCTGGTCGCCCAGGTCGGCGACGCGGGTCTTGATCCGCAGCCGGTTACCGTCTGGAGTGCTGACGAGTTCCACCTCCTCGGCGGCGAAGCCAAGCTCGTTGAGGCGGCCCAGCCGCTCGGCGATGCGGAACCGCTGCTCGTTCACCGGGATGATCTCCTCCCGGGTGAGCTCGTCCCACAGCCGGTCGTACCTGGGCTGCAGTTCCTCGGCCACCGCGAGCGGGTCGGTCCCCGCCGGGAGCAGGTCCCCGGCCTCCAGGTCGAGCAGTTCCGCGTACACCCGCTCGACCGCGAGCTCGACGTCGAAGTTGCGCTGGCCGGAAGACAGTTCCGGATGCTTCTCGCTGGTCTCCGCGTCGACCAGGTAGGCCTCCAGCGTCCCCGCGTCGTAGCGGAACAGCGTGTTCGACAGTGAGCAGTCCCCCCAGAAGAAACCCGACAGGTGCAGCCGCACCAGCAGCTCGACGAGCGCGTCGAGCAGCTTGTCGGTCTGCGGCCCGGCGCCGCGCGGGCTGGAGAACACGGCCCGGTACGTGGTCGCGAACGTCAGGAACCTGGTCACCAGGATCGCGTCGGCTTCTGGGCCGAGGTCCACCGCCACCCCGACCACCTCAACCGCCGGGATACCGAGCTCGGCCAGCGCGCGCAGCAGCCGGTACTCCCGGCGTGCGAGCCGTTCGCTTATGGACTTCAGCGCGTACAGAGTGCCGTCGTCAGCGACGAACCGGACGACGTGGCGGGAGATGCCGCGCTGGCGGATCTCCACCAGCCGTTCGTCCTGCCACTCCTCTAGCGGCTCGGTCCACGGGAGGCTGAGCAGGCCCGCGGCCTGTTCGGCGGGAGGGCTGAACACGAAGCGCACGCAGACAACCCTGCCCCATCACTCACGCCAATGTCCAGATCGGCCCACCGGCCCGGTCGTCGGTATGCTGGCGGAAGCGTCGCGTGCCGATGACGGGCTGCGTCAGGCATGGAGGCGCCGGACCTGGAAGGCGGTCACGGTGACCCTTTCCCTGCTTCGCCCGCGTGACTGAGGGCGAGAAGAACCGGCTCATCGCCTGGAATCGTGAACTAGCAGCCGCTCACGAACGGTTGCGCCGGGCTCTGCGGGTCACCAGGGACGCGCTCGACCGGGGAGATGCCGAGTCGGCCGGCGCTGACCTCCTGCTCTATTGTCACGGGTTCTGCGCCGCGCTTAGCGGGCACCACGTCAGCGAGGACGCGGCCCTGTTCCCCGAACTGTCAACGCGTCATCCCCAGCTCCGGTCCACGATCGCGAAGCTTACGCAGGACCACGAGATGATCGCCGCGCTGCTCACCCAGTTCAGCCACGCGCTCACCGCGTCGGCCACGGCTGACGAGCTGACGCGCCATCTGGACGGACTTGGCGCGATCATGGAGTCCCACTTCAACTACGAGGAACGCCAGTTGCTCGATGCCCTGTCGACGCTCGACGTGGCAGCCGACCCGCATGCTCTCCTCGGGCCGCTCTGACCCGGCACCACCGGCCTTGCCGGCGCTATGGCCGGTGGCGGTCAGGGTTTGGCGATCGCCGCCCGGACGGCGGGGACGACTTCGCGAGCCCAGAGGTTGACCGTGGTGTCGCTGAGGTCCTGGCCCGGGGGGACCAGGTAGTTGAAGGCGGAAGCGCCGTGCTCGAGCACGGCCTTGGTAAGTTCCTCCACCCACTGCTTTACCCCGCCTCCGGTCCAGCGGCCCTGGTCGTTGCGGGTCTGCGGCAGCGGGTCGCGGGTGATGCGGCCGGACACCAGGTAGACGGTGCCGACGTCGGCTGGGTCCCTTCCGGCCGCGGCCGCCGCTTCGTCGATAAGGGGCCGGCCCTCGGCCACGACAGTGCTGCGCCAGTCGGCGGCGTGCGGCGGTATCCACCCGTCTGCTTGCCGGCCGGCTACCGCGAGGCCCTTCTTGCCGCCCGTTCCCAGCCAGATCGGCGGCGTCGCCGCGGCCGCCGGCATCAGCTCGGTGACCTGGTAGAACTCGCCCTCGAAAGTGACCGGACGGCCGCCGCCGGATAGGGCCTTCACGACCGTGATCGCCTCTTCCAGCGCCCGGATCCGCTGTCCGGGTGACAGGCGGGGCACGCCGAGGGCGACGATTTCCTCCCACATACCGCCCGCGCCCAGCCCGAGGATGACGCGGCCGCCGGAGACCGCGGACAGCCCCGTGATGGTCCGGGCGAGGATGGGCGCGGGACGGCTCAGCAGGTTCGTCATGACCACCGAGCCCGCGATGCGGCTGGTCGCCCCCAGCACGAATCCCACCGCCGCGTAGGCGTCGATCCGGTCGGCGAAGTAGGGGTGGTCGCCGACGTTGAACATGTCCAGGCCCGTCTCGTCGGCCACCCGGGCGTGCGCAAGCAAGTCGCTCACCTGGTCAACGCCGCTCATCAGCCCGAGGCCGAAGAGCACCCTACGGTTAGAACCCATAACGAACATCGTACGTTACGTACATTGTTCCCGCCAAGTCCGCCAAGTCCGCCACGACGGCCGACCGGAATCGAGGACGAACAATGTATGATTCGAACACTGTTCCAGTAGAGTTCGTTGCTCTTGTGAAGTAAGGTGCGGTCCGTTATGTCGCTAGCCAACGGCCTGCCGTCGATGAACCGCCCGGTCCGTCATCGCTCGACTCGGGACCGTCCCGCGAAGGCGCCACTCAGCGTGGACGGCATCATCGAAGCGGCCCTGACGATCCTGAAGTCGGACGGTCTGGAGGCGGTCACGATGCGCCGGGTCGCGGCCGCCCTGGACACGGGGCCTGGCTCGCTGTACGTCTACGTGTCCGGCCGCGAGGGGCTGCTCGAAGGCATGCTCGACCGCGTCATCGCCACCGTTGGGCTCGAAGCCCCGGACCCTTCGCGCTGGCGGGCGCAGCTGCACTCGCTGCTCGCGCGCCTGCACGAGGCACTGGTCACTCACCCCGGGATCGCGGCGGTGACGCTGGCCGATCCGCCCACGACCGAATCGGTCCTGCTCCTAGCTGAGAACATGCTGGGGATCCTGCTGGCCGGCGGCCTCCACCCCCAGGACGCCGCCTGGGCCTGCGACATCTTCATGCTGCTGGCCATGGCCGCCGCCCGGGAAGACGACGTGCGGCACCCCCGCGGCCCCAACGACGACGGCAACCGCCAAGGGCAGGCCGACGAGATCGGCAGGACATTCGCCGCCCTGCCGCCCGACCGGTTTCCGCTGATCGCCGCCCACGCCGCGCAAATGGTCGCCGGCGACGGCGAGGAGCGGTTCCGTTTCGCGGTCGATGTCGTTATCGACGGCCTGATTGCCAGTTCGGCCCGGCGCTAACCCGAATCGGGCTTCACGGAGGCCCGGTGCCGGTCATCCGGCGCGAACGGCGATCCCGGGATAGTCGAGTACCAGACCGGACTCGTCATAGGTAAGGCGGCAGGCGAAGTCAAAGGCCGGAGCGGCATAGTCGTAACGCTGCCGTGCGGCCTCATCCGGGGCGCGCTGGTAGAACTGCTCCAGGCGTTCCACGGCGAGGCCGACGGCCCGGACGTAGGCGGCGGGAGCAGCGGCCCGGGCGCCGGGTGCGAGGCCCAGCCGGCGGACCGGCAGCGCGTTGGTCATCGACGAGGACTCCAGGTCCACGTCGACGCAGCCGTCCAGGTGCGCCGCCGGCACGCCGTCGACGAGCCACCGGCCCGGCCCGTCGGCCTCGAGGACGGCCGAGGAGAACCCGGCCGCCGACCGGCTCCGGATCCGGGCGCCGCGGGTCGCTCCGGTCCCGTCCAGGTCGATGACGTACTCGACCGCCCAGGTGCGGCCGTCCTCGATGGCCGTGGTCCATCCCTCTATGCGGCACCCCTCACCAAGGGGCTGGAAGTACGCCACCTCAAAGCCGGCGCGGGCATCCCGGTGCTGCCACGCCGCGGTCGCGGGCAGGGGCGCGAAGTCCATGGACCCCACCCTAAGGGGAGCGGGGTCAGCCGTACGTGGTGCGGAAGATGGTCACGCCGCCGACCGTCGTCGTCTTCAGGCCCAGCCTGCCGAAGACGTACATCCAGTGCTCGGACCAGTCCCGCTCCACGATGAGGGCGCCGATGTGGGCCGACTTGACGTAGGCCCTGAAGTCCGCGACCCGTTGCGCGCCGACCTTGCCGGGAAGGTAGGTGAGGTCCTCGACGGGGACTGGCAGGGCATCGGTCTGGGAGAGCGAGGCGTTGATGAATCCGCCCGCGATCTTGAAGTAGAAGCCCGTGTAGGCCTGGAACAGCATCCCGGCGTTACCGCGGTGCGAGATGACCACGACGGTCTCTCCCGGCTTGATGTACTGCTTGTACGTGCCCTTGGTGAGGAACGAGGGCAGCGCGTCGGTGGGCGTCTCCGTCGGCAGCGCCGACTTGTAGCCGGGGGGCTGGGGCGGGGTCACCACCTCGGCGAACGTGGGCAGGTCGGCGAAGATCGCCGCCAGCGCGAGCATGCCGAGGGCCCAGCGCGCCGCCCGGACCAGCCTGCTCTTGGTGAGCTCGGCGAGCCAGAGCGACAGGCCAATGCCGAGCGCCAGGTAACCGAAGACCATGAACCGGCCCGGCTCGGCGCTCTTCGCTATCGGCAGGTTCCAAAACCCGGACCACGGCAGCGCCACGAGCTGCTGGCCGTCCACGTAGACATTGGGGCCGACGGCGAACAAGACGATGACCACGAAGCCGACCGCCAGCAGCCTGGTCACCCTGCTCGACCACCTGGTGACGGCCAGCAAGAGGAACAGCACCAGCAGCGGGATGCCCACGTAGGAGACGGCCTTCAGGTCGTGGGCCGCGGCCGCGGCCCACCAGTTCATCCCGAGAAGCCGGTCCGAGCGCGGCAGCACGAGGCTGGACAGGTCCAGGGAGTTCGCGGGCTGCGGCCGGACGAGCTCGGTGGGGTAGTGCTTCAGCGCGTAGTAGAGGTACGGCCCGGCGAGGATGACACCACCGACGTAGGCGATGGCCGTGTGCATGGCCAGCCTGGCCACCTTGGCCCGGTCATCGCGCCTAGCGACCACGAAGCCGATCACCAGGGCGAGCACCAGCACCACCGTCATCTCGGCGAAGGCCTCGACGAAGGTGTAGAACTCCAGGGCGATGGCGACCGCCATCCAGGCGATGAAGCCGTTCCGCTTCAGTCTCCCGTCCCACCACAGCAAGACCAGGTACACCAGGAGCGGTATGAGGACGGTCACCGTCAGGTTCGGCTGGCCCGACACCTCGTGGGCCAGCTCGTAGACGTTGAACCCGTAGACGACCCCGGCCGGCAGCGCCGCCCAGAACTGGCCGGTCAGCCGGCGCGCCACGATAAAGGCCGCCCAGGCCGAGGCGGGCGGCGCGAGCAGCAGCGTCAGGTTGAACGCCGCGATCGGGCCGATCGCGGCGGTCACCGGCCACATCAGCAACGCCACCGACGGCGAGGTCGTCGCCCACGCCAGGTTGTACCCGCCCGGCGCCCCGATCTGGTACGAGTACAGCGGGTTGAGGAAGTGCGTGATGGCATACGGCCACCAGCGCCACGCCCAGATGTAGAAGTTCGGGTCGACCTCGACTTGCCCGACCCCGGGCTCGTTCAGGTGCGGCAGTAGCGCCTGCCCGAACGCCAGGATGAAGACAACAAGGTAGATCACGAACGCGATCAGCCCCTGGTACACCGGTCCAGGAGCTTGCCAGCGAGGTTTCCGAACCGCGGACTCGCTCGAGTCGTCAGTGGCGTCCGCTTGCCCCCCAGCGCGAATCACCGGTGCCGCCCACCGCACTAGCTAACACACTGTCCTTTCATTCACCAGCGATCATGGTCGCCGGGCACGCAGGAACAAGGTGACGCCGGGCAGCGACTTCACCGGCAGGTAGCGCTCCGCTGTGATGATCGCCGTCAGGCCCGTGTTGAGTATCGGGTTAACGTCGTCCAGGTCGCTGCCCTCGGATGACTTACGTCGCAGCTTGACCACGGGGCGCAGCAGGACGTTCCAACTCCACACGTCTTCGATCACCAGGCCGCCTTTAGTGATGACCTGGGTCAGACCGCCCCTATCGTACCGGCGGACGTGATTGACCGCCTCGTCATGTGCCGACCACAGCGCCATATCCGCGGGCACCGCGATCAACGCCGTGCCACCGGGTCGAAGTACCCGGGTTATCTCGGCCGTAGCGAGGTAGTCTTCCTCGATGTGCTCAAGAACGTCGAACGCGGTCACCAGGTCAAGCGACCCGGTGCGCAGCGGCAGCTCCCTGGCGTCGGCGCGCAGCACGTCGATGCCGCGCTCGCGGGCGATCTGAGCGGCCGTCGGCGCGTACTCCAGGGCCACCGGCCGCCAGCCGTGCGCGCGCAGAACTCTCGTGTTACCGCCGCCAGCGGCGCCGATGTCGAGGGCGAGTCCGGGCGTGCCCAGGCGGCGAAGCTCGCGGGCCAGCAGGCTCCGGCGCTCCTTATACCACCAGTGCCTGTCCTCGACCTCGGCGAGAGTCCTGAGTTCGGCTGCTTCCATGGTGCTAACTTCTATCACGTGCCTGGCGATGGAACTCGCAGTTCTGAAGGCTTTCTGAGAGTTTCAACCATTAACCAGGACACCATACCTTGTAAGCTGCACACTCTGTCGCATACATCACCAGGCGTCGGCTGCGCTCGCGCGGGAACGCGGAGAAACTCATGGACTCGGTTAAGTATTCCGTCGTGATCCCGCTGTACAACGAGGAGAGCGGGCTCCCGACCCTTGTCGAACAGCTGCAGGAGCTCATGGCCCAGTTCGACGGGCCGGCCGAGGTCGTCATGGTCGATGACGGGAGCAGGGACGCGACCTACCAGCTGGCGCAGGCCGCCAGCCTGCAGGACCCGCGGTTCAAGTTGATCCAGTTCTCCAGGAACTTCGGCCACCAGGTGGCCATTACCGCCGGGATGGACGCCGCGTCCGGCGACGCCGTGATCATCATGGACGCCGACCTGCAGGACCCGCCGTACGTCGTCCTGCAGATGATCGAGAAGTGGAAGGAAGGGTACGAGGTCGTCTACGGCCTCCGGGAGCACCGGCAGGGCGAGCGCCTGTTCAAGACGGCGACGGCCTCGGTGTTCTACGGCCTGCTGCACCGGATCGCGGACATCGACACGCCGGTGGACGTGGGCGACTTCCGGCTGGTCGACCGCAAGGCGCTGAACGCGTTCCTGCAGATGCGGGAGAACAACCGGTACGTCAGGGGGATGTTCTCCTGGGTCGGCTTCCGCCAGACCGGGGTCCCGTACACCCGTGAGGAGCGGTACTCCGGCGCCACGCACTACACGCTGAGCAAGATGGTGAAGCTCGCGTCCAACGGCATCCTCGGCTTCTCCAGCGCGCCGTTGCGGCTGGCCCTCAGCACGGGCGTGTTCCTTGCCATCGCCTCCGTGATTTACGGTGTCGTCGCGATCGCGCTCAAGCTGGCGGGCGAGTCGCTCGTCCCTGGTTACGCGTCGCTGTTGTTCGCGATCACGTTCCTCAGCGGGATCCAGCTGGCCGTCATGGGGATGGTCGGCCTGTACGTCGGCCGCATCTACGACGAGGCCAGGGCCCGGCCGCTGTACATCGTGCGCGAGCGGCACGGGTTCGGGGACGCCGACGGGCCCGTCCTCTGGCAGCCGACGGCCACCGAGGCGCAGAACGGGCGCGGGCCGTCGGTGCTGCGCCCCTAGGCGCGTCCATCGGAGTACCGCCCACCGCGGGCGGAGGGCCGGGTGGAGACGATCGTCTCCACCCGGCCCTCCGCGCTTCCACCCGGGATAGAACCGCCGGCTGACGCGCCCCTCGGGGCCGAGTCCGTAGCGTCTCCGGAAATGTCGGGCGGTTTCCGCGTTGCTCGGGGCGTACTGGCGGCAGAGCTTTGGGTGGGCGGGCGTATGGGTGGCAGGGCTTTAGGGGTGCACCGGCATAGGGGGTGCAGGGAGTTAGCGGTGGACGGCGGCGAGCAGGGCGGCGTACGAGCGGACCAGCGCGGCGCGCTCCAGCGGGAGCAGGCCGCTGTCCGGCTGGCGGCCCTCATTGACCCACCGGTCGGACAGGTCCATGGCCCGGGCGCGCTCGACCGCCGCCGGGCGGAGCGCGGCCTCCGGCTCGTCGTAGAGGTAGCAGTACAGGCTGGTGAGCGAGCTCACCAGCGCCTCGGCGGGCTCGGCGCCGTCCACCGCGGGGTGGCCCTCGCGATGCACGCGCCACCAGGTGACCTCGAGCTCGGCGGCCCGAGCCGGGTTCGCGGGCTCGCCGTGAGCGAGGGTCACCAGGGCATAGAACCGCCGCATGCGGTCCTGCGCCTCCCAGGAGTCATTGCCGGGATTCGCGGCCCACAACTGGTTGGCCCGAAGCACCAGCCAGGCGCCGCGCAAGGTCAGGTACCAGCTCATGCCAAACCCCGACCGAACCAGCCCGATCGCGGCGATCAGCACCTGGGGCCAGCGCCGGAGGTAATAGCCCACCCAGGCCCGGTACTCAAGGTCGGCGAGCCGAACGGGGTCGAACGACCGCATCCGGGTCGGTGCTCCGACGCTGACCTTGCCCCTGGTGATCATCGTGCCTCCTTAAGCACTGCCAAGCTTCCCACCGGCCCGGGTGAGGCGACCCGCTAGGTGCCGTGTCTGACGGGGTTGTCGTGTCGAAGCACAGCCGAAAGCGGGATGACGGCCCGTGGGCCGTCACCCCGCCAGTTACTCGCCGCCAGCGCTACCGAGACCGGCCCCGGCGCGAACCGGTTCGCCAGAAGGCCGATGACTGGGGCAGGTCGAGCTGGACGTGGACGGCGAGCAGGTCGGCGCCGAACACGCGGACGTTGACGGCGTTCAGGGCGCGCAGCGGGTGCCAGGCGATGACCTGCCGCTGGCGGGCGAGCGCGTCCTCGTCGGGGCGGACGGTGGCGATTCCGTCGATCCAGCGGTAGCGCAGCCCGAGGCGAAGCCGGACCCGGACCTGCGGGTCGTGCCGGATGTTGTGCACCCAGCCGGCCAGGGAGCCGTGCTCGGCGATGATCCAGAACGAGTCGCCCTTGCGGCCGTTCCCGACCGGGACCCGGCGGACCTTTCCGGAGCGGTGGCCGCGGGTTTCCAGGATCGCCAGCCCGAACGGGTTGATGCCGATGCGGAGCATCAGCCGGAACAGCGGGTTGAGCGTGTACCGCTGGAGGACGCGGATCAGCAGCACCTTCGCCCGGCGACTGCAGATCGTGAGCAGCAGCAGGCCCAGGTAGATGCCGGTCTGCACCTCGGCGGAGAACAGGCTGGACCCGGGCACGAGCGCGTAAGGCACCCAGACGATGGCGGCGGCGACGAGCGTGCCGGCGAGCAGCCCGCGCGGCACGCTGAAGCGCGGCCGGGGCCGGCCGGCGGCGGTCTCCCGGGAAGGCTGGGCCGGGACGGTGGGCTCGGTGGACACGGCTGCTCCCGCGGAAGGCGTGGCTGGCTGGGTGGCGGCAAGGACGGCGTTGGCGAAAGGCATGGTGACTCCTGTTGGGAGGGCGGCGCGGGCGGGCAAGGCCCGGACCCGCGACCGCCGGTTCTTAACATCTCTGTGCTAATACCGCTATGCTAATACGGTCATGCTAATACCGCAATGCTAAATTGGGAGGCGTGCCGAAAGAGGTAGATCACGTCGCCCGCCGCCGCGAGCTCGCCGATGCCGCCTGCACCGTGATCGCGCGCAACGGGCTCGCCGGAACCACGCTGGCTCATGTCGCCGATGAATCGGGCTGGTCCATCGGCTCGATCCGGCACTACTTCCCGACCAAGGACGAGCTGGTCGCCTCGGCCCTGTGGCGGGTAGGTGAACGCGTCGACGAGCGGATCCGGCGCGGCACCGCCGGCGGAATGACGCTGGGTGACCTGCGGCTCGCCGCCACCGAACTGCTCCCGCTTGACGCCCCGAGGCGCGAGGAGGCCCTGGTCCACCTCGCCTTCCTCGCCGAGGTCGCGGTCACGCCCGAACTCGGCGACGCGGCCGAGGGCGCCGCGCAACGGCTTCAGGAGCCACTCGCCGCCCGCGTCGCCCACCTGGTCCAGGCAGGCGACCTGCCGGCGCGCCTCGACCCCGAGCACGAGGCGGCCCGGCTGCGGGTGCTGCTCGACGGCCTGCGCCTCCAGCTCATCACCACGCCCAGGCAGACCACGGCCAAGTGGGCGCTGACTGTCCTCGATGACCACCTCGCCGCCCTCGCGGACGACTAGGCGGTAACCCGTCCATACCGGTGGCGCCCGGCGGCGGCCGGGAGGAAGATCGACCCACAATCGGGCGGCGCGCTGGGGCCGCCGGACAGGAGGCAGCGGTGCCGCACGTTCAGGCGAACAACATCGAGGTCTACTACGAGGTCCAGGGTGAGGGCGAGCCGCTTGTCCTCATTCCTTACCTGGCGGCCGATCAGGCGTGCTATGCGTTCCAGGTCGCCGACTACGCCAAGCACTTCACCTGCTACACGGTGGACCTGCGCGGCGCCGGGCTGTCAAGCAAGCCGGAGGGCAGCTACACCACCGAACTGTTCGCCGACGACGTCGCCGCGTTCATGCACGCGGTCGGCATCCCGCAGGCTCACGTCTCCGGGCTCTCGCTTGGCGCGGCGACCGGCCTGTGGCTTGCGGCCAGGCACCCGGACCTGGTCAAGTCGCTGTCGGTGCACAGCGCGTGGACCGCGACGGACCCGTACCTCCGGGTCGTCGTGCAGGGCTGGCAGACCATCGCCAAGGCGCTCGACAGCACCACCGACATGGTGATCGAGGGCATCTTCCCGTGGTGCTTCACCCCGGAGCTGTACGCGGCGAAGCCGGAGTACATTGACTCGCTCGCCGCCTTCGTCCGCAGCCGCCCGATGCCGCCGGTGGACGCCTTCCTGCGCCAGTCGGAGGCCGTCCTGGCGCACGACGTGACCGGCGCGCTCAGCCTCATCCAGGCACCGACCCAGATCACCTTCGGGCAGTTCGACGCGGTGACCTCGGTCCGGTTCGCGGGGCCGCTGACCGAGGCGATCGAGGGTTCGGAGCTTGTCATCTTCGAGGGCTGCGCGCACGCGCCGATCTACGAGAACGTCGCCGAGTTCAACGCGCGGACGCTGGACTTCCTCACCAGGAACTCGTAGCCGGTCACCAGGCCCCCCGCTACCGCAAAGGCCGGCGAATAACGGGATTCCGACGATTTCCGACGCGACCTGCAGATACTGCACAGACAGGCATAGATGCGTGTTAATCCGTAATACTTTTGTGAGGTTTTCGCGAATCGGTTGAGACGCATCCGTAATCTTCACTACCGTGTTCACGATCTCCGGGGGAGCTCTGGGGAACAGGGAACGGAGTGTGAACGCGACGTGGCCAACCAGCATGGCAGTCGACCTCGCCTGCGCCGTGCATCGGT
The DNA here is from genome assembly GCA_963767685.1 of uncultured Actinomycetota bacterium. Classification (GTDB taxonomy): domain Bacteria; phylum Actinomycetota; class Actinomycetes; order Streptosporangiales; family Streptosporangiaceae; genus Trebonia. The sequence goes on along the minus strand of CAVYEZ010000018.1, from coordinate 149,625 downwards.
CTTCGTGGCCGTGCTCGCGGTCGTGGGCGGCGCCGCGGTCTACGCCGGGGCCTCAGGCGCCGGCGCGGCGCCCGCGCCGTCGATCAGCCAGGTAGAGGCGGAAATCAACAGCCTCCAGGGCAAGGTCGACAAGATCGGCGAACAGTACGACGCGGCGGGCCAGCAGCTCACGGCGGCCAAGGCCAGGCTTGGCCAGGTGAGCACGCAGTCCGACCGCGCGCAGCAGCAGTACAGCAAGGCAAGCGCGACGCTCGCGGCGGTCGCCGTGGCGGGGTACGAGAACTCCGGCGAGACGTCGATCGTCGGCCTGCTCACCTCGGGCAACCCGGACGCGGTGCTGGGCCAGGCCTCGCTGCTGCTGCAGATCGAGGGCACCCACAACGAGGAAGCCCAGCAGCTCCTCACCATGGCGAACGAGCTCTCCACGATCAAGCAGCAGCGGCAGCGCACCGAGTCGGGCGTCCAGCAGCTCGAGGACCAGTACTCCGCGCAGAAGGCGTCGATGACCAAGCTGCTCAACCAGCAGAAGTCCATGCTCGACAGCCTCACCGCGACGCAGCAGGCCGAGGTGGCCGCGAACACGGTCGGCGGCAGCACCACCTCGGGCACCGTGACGTCCTCGCCGATCGCCTACCCGGGGCCGTCGGGATCCCAGGCCGACGCGGCGGTCCAGTACGCCTACTCGAAGATCGGCGACGCGTACGTGTGGGGCGCCACCGGCCCCAGCACCTTCGACTGCTCCGGCCTCATGTACGCCGCCTGGGGGGCGGCGGGGGTGAGCATGCCCAGGGACACCTACGACGAGTGGGCGGACCTGCCGCACATCCCGCTGTCCGAGATCCAGCCCGGCGACCTGATCCTCTACAACGGCGAGAGTCACGTGGCGATGTACGTCGGCACCGTGGACGGCACCGCCTACGTCGTCGACGCCCCGCACAGCGGCGCCGACGTGGAGCGCATCCCCATGGACACCTCCTGGTACGCGGACAGCGAGGACGGCGCGGTCCGCCCGTAATTAACCCGTAACTGAAAGCAGTGAAGCGCTCCGGCCGGGCCGCCAGGCCCGGCCGGAGCGCTTCGCGCGTTGCCCGGAGCGCTTCGCGCGTTCCGGCGCCTACGCCTGGCCGATATTGACCAGCCACGGCACGCCGAACTTGTCGGTGCACATGCCGAACTCATCGCCCCACGCCTGCTTCTGCATCGGCATCGTGACGGTCCCGCCGTCGGACAGCTTGTCGAAGTAGCCGCGCAGCACGTCGGCGTCGTCGCCGCTAAGGCTGACCCCGAACCCGTGCATGCCGTTGAACTCCATCCCCGGCGGAGTGTCGGCGGCCATGAGCGTGTAGCCGGCGTCGGTCTCGAGCTGGCCGTGCATGATCTTGTCGGCCACCGGCGCCTCCGCCATGCCGAACTCGGCGAAGGTGCTGAGGTTCAGGTTCCCGCCGAACACGCTGGTGTAGAACTCCAGCGCCTGGCGGGCATTGCCGTTGAAGTTGAGGTACGGGTTAAGCCGAGATGCCATTGGTATCCCCCTGTCTCTTGCCTGGATTCGCACTGGTAATCGAACCTAGCACGCGCCGGGCCGCGCCGGGAACCGGGCGCCGGCGTGTCGCCGAACCCGTTGCTGCATAGTGGTCAGATGCTCTCCGACGATGACGACGCTCCCCTGGCCGGCCTGCGGATCATCGAGGTCTCCTCGTTCGTCGCGGCGCCGCTCGGCGGGATGACGCTGGCCCAGCTCGGCGCCGAGGTCGTCAGGATCGACCCGCTCGGCGGCGCGCCCGACACCACGCGCTGGCCGCTGGCACCCAACGGCGGGAGCCTGTACTGGACCGGGCTGAACAAGGGCAAGCGCTCCGCCGCCCTTGACCTCCGCTCCCCCGCCGGGCAGCGCGCGGTCGCGGACCTCGTCGCGGGCTCGGGACCGGACGGCGGGATCGTGCTCACCAACGCCGGCTACCCGTGGCTGTCCTACGACGCGCTCAGGGACGGGCGCCCGGACCTCATCCACCTGCGCATCACCGGCGGGCACGACGGCAGGCCGGCGGTGGACTACACGGTCAACGCCGCCATCGGCTTCCCGCTGGCCACGGGCGGCGAGGCCACGGCAGGCCCGGTCAACCACGTCCTGCCCGCCTGGGACGTGGCCTGCGGACTGTACGCGGCCGTCGGAATCCTCGCCGCCGAGCGGCACCGCCGCCGCACCGGCGCCGGGCGGGCGATCACGCTGCCGCTCGCCGACGTGGCGCTGGCCGTGACCGGCCACCTCGGCTTCCTGGCCGAGGGAGAGGTCGGTGGCGGCCGTCCGCGCGTCGGAAACCACTTGTACGGTGGCTTCGGGAGGGATTTCCGAACGAGATCGGGTGACTCGGTCCTGGTCGTGACCCTCACCGCGCGGCACTACGCGGACCTGGCGCGCGTCACCGGCCGCACCGAACCCCTCGCCGCCGTCGAGCGGGCCCTTGGCGCGGACTTCACCAGCGACAGCGACCGCTACGCGCACCGCGAGGTGATCGCCGCGTTGCTCGCCCCCTGGTTCGGCGAGCACACCACCGGCGAGGTCGCCGCGGCCCTCGGGGGCACCTCGGTCCTCTGGGAGCGTTACCGCACGTTCGCGGAGCTGGCCGCGGACACCGCAACGCTTGCGAACCCGCTCGTCGCCCGCATCGACCAGCCCGGCATCGGCCCGGTCCTAGCCACCGGCAGCCCGCTGGCCCAGCCGGGCACGACGCAAACGCCAGCCCCGGCCCCGGCCCTCGGCGCGGACACCGAGGCGGTGCTGCGCGAGGCGCGCCTGCGGATGGCGGGTCCGGCTTGACCGGGCCGGCGGACCGGCAGCGAAAATGGGCCCATGCGACGCCTCACCGATACCGACGGGCTCACCGAGCAACAGCGCGACATCCTGGCTACCGTCCGCGACTTCGTCGACGCGGAGGTCATCCCCGTCGCCTCGGAGCTTGAGCACGCCGACGTCTACCCCGACGGGCTCGTGCGGCAGATGAAGGAGCTTGGCGTCTTCGGCCTCACGATCGGCGAGGAGTACGGCGGGCTCGGCGAGTCGCTGCTCACCTACGCGCTCGTGGTGGAGGAGCTCGCCAGGGGCTGGATGTCGCTGTCGGGGATCCTGAACACCCACTTCATCGTGGCCTACCTGGTGGCGGCCCACGGCACCAGGGAACAGCGGGACTACTTCCTGCCGCCGATGGCGACCGGCGAGATCCGTTCTGCGCTGTCCATGTCCGAGCCTGACCTCGGCTCCGACGTCGCGGCCATCAGGACCGCGGCCACCAGGGACGGCGACGACTACGTGATCACCGGGCAGAAGATGTGGCTCACCAACGGCGCCACCGCGAGCCTGATCGCCCTGCTCGCGAAGACCGACGAGGGCGGCGCCCGGCCGCACCAGAACCTGACGACGTTCCTGATCGAGAAGGACCCGGGCTTCGGCGAGACCCGGCCGGGGCTCACCGTGCCCGGCAAGATCCACAAGCTGGGGTACCGCGGCGTGGACACCACCGAGCTACTGCTCGACGGCCTGCGAATCCCCGCCGGCCGGGTCCTCGGTGAGCAGCCGGGCCGCGGGTTTTACCAGATGATGGACGGCATCGAGGTGGGCCGGGTGAACGTGGCGGCGCGCGGCTGCGGCGTGGCCTACCGCGCGTTCGAGCTAGCGCTGGCCTATTCGAGACAGCGGAAGACGTTCGGAAAGATCATCGGCGAGCACCAGGCGATCACCTTCCGGCTGGCCGAGATGGCGAGCAAGGTGACCGCCGCCCATCAAGTGATGGTCATGGCCGCCCGCCGCAAGGCGGCCGGCGGCCAGTCCGACGTCGAGGCGGGCATGGCCAAGTACCTCGCCGCCGAGTACTGCAAGGAGGTCGTCGAGGACTCGCTGCGCATCCACGGCGGCTACGGCTACTCGACCGAGCACGAGATCGAGCGGCTCTACCGGGACGCGCCCATGTTGCTGATCGGCGAGGGAACGTCGGACATCCAGAAGATGATCATCGGCCGCGCCCTCGTGCAGGGTTACGGCCGATGAGCGGCCGGCTACGCGGCGGCCGCCTGCGGACCGTCTAGGTAGATCACGTCGCGGGCGGCCCGGGCCAGGCCCTGGGCCAGGCTGCCCCGGCGGCTCACCACGGTGATGTAGACGCCGCGGGCCGCGAGGCGCGCCGCCGTGTCGCCGAACAGCCCGTCGCCGGAGCCGATCACCACGTGGCTGAACCTGGCGGCGACGTTTTCATGCTCGAGCACGTCGATGAGCGCGAGGTCGGCGCCGTCCTTGCCTGACCGCACCCGGTACCTGGCGTGCGGCCAGCCGAGCCCGGCGTTCAGCAGGGCAAGGTGACTGGCGGCCAGCACCACCTGGTCATCCGCGCCGAACCCAAGCCGCGCGAGGTACCTGACCTGCACCGCCGTGACCAGGTCAAGGCTCGGCACCGCGGCACCGGCCAGGTTCTCGATGTCCACCACGTGCAGCGCGCGATCAGGGAATCGCCAACGGTAGCTCACCTTGCGCAGCGGTCTCACGTTATTGACCTTGGGCGTCGCTGACATGACAGGCACCTCCTAAGGCGAACCCCTGTGCTGTTGGCAAATTCCCCGCGTGTGATTCGATACCCACAAAATCCATGCGCCAATCGCATGGGGGAGCCATGGATACCCCGCATGGGTGCGGGGTACAGTCCCCTCCGTGAGCTTGGCTGCCGTACGTGATGATCTTGCCGCCGCACTTGAGGAAACCCTGAAGGTTGCCCGCCGACTCGCTGAGGATGCGAGAGACACCGACGTGCCCGTCGGGGAGCTCGTCGCCCAGGCCACCATGCTCGGCCGCCTCGACCAGCGGCGGGAGGAGCTGATCGGCCAGCTGCGCCGCACCGCGAGCGCCGGCCTGCGCGCCACTACGCCGGGCCCGCCGATCAGGAAGGTTGTCCTGGCCGCGCTCGACGAGCTCGGCTGGCCGCAGAACGCGCGCTTCCTCGAGGAGTACCTCTGGGCCAAGCGCCAGCTCCAGCTCGACAGCCGCGCGTTCGCCTCGCTGCGCCGGGACGAGCTGCGGGCGTGGCGGCGCGCCCCGGGCGCGCGCGCCGCCTACATCGTGCCCGCGCTGAACCCCGACGGCTCGGCCAACCCGCGCTGGCTGACCAGCTCGGCCTGGGACCTGTCGCGGCGGGTCATCGCCTCACCGGAGACCGAGCGGCTGTTCGACCTGCAGAAGGTCCACGCGCTGCGCGTCCGCGGCTCCCGCGGACCGCTTGGCACCCTGCTCGAGCGTTACGTCAACCAGATCCTCGCCATCGACCCGCCGCCGGTGTCCGCGTCGGTCGCCGCGACGCGCGCGTGGCGCGCCCACGTCATGTCGCACACGGCGGCGCTGATCGAGGCGATCCGGCCGAGCGACGACGCGGACCGCGACCGGCTCGCCGGCGAGCTCGCCGGGCTGCCCGACGGCGAGCGCATCTGGGGCGCGGGGAGCGTCGAGAGCGGCTCAGGGCTTGCGGCCCACGCCGGCGCAGGCCATTGACAGGATCACGCCGTAGTCGACGCGGATCGGGGTGCCGGGGTCGGGGCGCCACTCGGGGACCGGGACGAGGCCAGGCTCGACGAGCTCGAGGCCGCCGAAGAGCGCGCGGACCTCGGGAAGCGTGCGGAACTTGACCCGGCCGAGGCCCTTGAGCATCTGCTCCTGGAGCGCGGCGGCCGCCGGGTCGCCGGTGTCGAGCAGGTGGTGGATGAACACGTAGCTGCCGGCCGGCAGCGCGTCGACCAGCTCGGCGACCAGCCGTACCGGGTTCTCATCGTCCAGCACGTAGTGCACGATTCCGCACAGCAGGAGCCCGATCGGCTGGTCCCAGTTCAGGTGATCGCGGACCGCCGGGTTGGCCACGATCGAGGCCGGGTCGAGCAGGTCGCCGCGCTCGGCGAACGTCGACGCCTCATCGCTCAGGATGGCCCGGGCGTGCGCGAGGACGACGGGGTCGTTGTCCACGTAGACCACCCGGGTGCCGAGCGCGGTCCGGCGGGCGATCTCGTGCACGTTGTCCGAGGTCGGCAGGCCGGAACCGATGTCGATCAGCTGCCTGACCCCGGCCTCGCCGACCAGGTAGCGGACCACCCGGCCGAGCACGGCGCGCTGGGCCTGGACGCCCACCTGGACCTCGGGCAGTCGGGCGATGATCTGGTCGCCGACCTCGCGGTCGGCGGTGAAGTTGTTCTTCCCGCCGAGCAGGTAGTCGTAGACCCGGGCCGCGTGCGGACGAGTGGGGTCAAAGTTCCCGTCGGGAAGTTCGGTGCTCACACCGCGAATTGTAGCGATATCCGCAGGTTACGTGAGGCGGCGTTCCGTGGCCCAGCGGGTGAGCTGGTGCCGGGAGGAGAGCTGCAGCTTGCGGAGCACCGACGAGACGTGGCTCTCGACGGTCTTGCCCGAGATGAACAGCTCGCGGGCGATCTCCTTGTAGGTGTAGCCCTGGGCGATCAGCCGCAGCACCTCGCGCTCCCGGTTGGTGAGCTGGTCGAGCTCGGGGTCGAAGGACGGCTTGACGTCGTCCGGCGCGGGCGCCGACGCGAAGGCGTCGAGCACGAAGCCGGCCAGCCGGTGCGAGAACACCGCGTCGCCGCCGGCGACCCGCTTGATCGCGTCGGCGAGGTCGTCGGTGGAGATCGTCTTGGTGACGTAGCCGCGCGCGCCCGCCCGGATCACCGCGATCACGTCCTCCGGCGCGTCGGAGGCCGACAGCGCGAGGAACTTGATCTCGGGGTGCTCCTGCTTCACCTCGGTGATGACGGCGTGCCCGCCGCCGCCCGGCAGGTGCACGTCGAGCAGCACCACGTCGGGCAGCAGCCGCCCGATCAGCTCGATGGCCGGGCCGACGTCGTCCGCCTCGCCGATCACTTCCACCCGGGTCCCGAGCTCGGCCCGCACGCCCGAGCGGAACAGCCCGTGGTCATCGACCAGGACCACCCTCGGCGTACTCATCGCGGCTGCCCGTCCGTTGCCGGCGCCTGCTCAGCCGCCGCTGACCGCGCGGTCCGCGGCATCGTCAGTGTCACCTTGGTTCCCTCCCCTGGCGCCGACTGCACGGCCGCCTCGCCGCCATGCCGGCTGATCCGGCCGCGGATCGACTCCGCGACTCCCTTGCGGTCGCCGGGGACGGCCGCCGGGTCGAAGCCCTTGCCCCGGTCCCGCACGGCAACATTGACCTTATCCGGCTCCACCTCGGCGAATACCGAGATCACGGCTGCTCCCGACCACTTGGCCGCGTTCACGGTCGCCTCCCTGGTCGCGGCCAGCAGGGCGCCCAGGTGCTCGTCGAGCGGACAGTCCGCGACGGTAACGATCTCGACGGGGACGCCGTGCCTGGCCTCGACGTCCCGCTGGATCTGCCGCACTCCCTCGGCGAACGACGAGGCGTCGGTGTCGCCCGGTGCGCGCCCCTCGAACAGCCAGGAGCGCAGCTCGCGTTCCTGGGCACGGGCGAGCTGGACCACCGCTTGCGGGTCCTCGGCGCGCCGCTGGATGAGGGCGAGCGTCTGCAGCACCGAGTCGTGCATGTGCGCCGCGAAGTCGGCCCGCTCCTCGGCCCGGGCCCGCGCCTGCCGCTCAAATACGAGGTCCCGGGCGATCCGCAGCCACCACGGGCCGAACAGCAGCACGAACGCGGCCACCACGAACAGGAAGCCGCCGAGCGGCGCGAGCAGGGCAACGCCACCGTGGAGGCTCAGCAGCCCGCCGAGCCCGATGGCGAACAGCACCGCCGCCCCGGCGATCCGCACCCTCGTGCCGCGCTTAGAGCCGGTGCCACCGCCAAGGCTCTCCAGCGGCTGCACCAGGCGGCGCATCCCGGCCCGCTCGTCATCCGGCGCGTTGCGCCAGATCAAGGTCAGGCCGGCCACGGTGAACACCTGCGCCCAGCCGAACTGCTCGATCGTGCCCTCGTTGAACGCCGCGGCGAGGAAGAGGAACACCGCTAGCAGTGACGCGAGCGCGACCGCGAGCACCACGCCGCGGGCGTCGTGCTTCGCCCGGTGCACGATGTTGGTCTCCTGGCCCCTGACCGGGATCAGCAGCCAGCCGAGCACGTAGAACGGCACCGCCCAGCCCTGGCTGATCAGCGCGGCGACGGCGAGCACGATCCGTACCGTGGTGGGGCTGAAGCCGCGCCACGCCGCGATGCCCGCCGCGATGCCGCCGGCGAGCCGGTCGTCCGGGTCCCGGCGCAGCGGCTGGCCGTTACCGCGGTTCCGCCACCGTCTGGTGTGGTGGACCCAGCCGGGCACGTCGTCTTGCGGGCCAGGCCCGGACCAGGGCGGCGGCCCAGGCGGGCGCGGCGGGCCGTGCCAGTGCCCGTTCCACTGCCCGCCCTCAGGCGTCACGTCCTGCATCCCACCATCATCACCCGAAAAGTGCCGCGGCTGCCATCGGGGCTTTCCCGGATGCGTACTCAGGGTGCCTCAGGGTGGGGGCGCGGCGGGTCAGGGTCGAGCCAGGGCTGTTCCCGATACCCCGGCGCGGGCGGGCGACCGAGACTTGTGCCATGAGCACTTCCGGGGACACCCACTCAGACTTTAACGAAACGCCGGCCGACTCCACCGAAACGCGTCCGTTCGCCGGCCCGGTTGGCCGGCCGCCGCTTCGCCGCGCCTACCACGGGCGCATGCTCGCCGGCGTGTGCGCCGGCCTCGCGGACTACCTCGGGGTCGACACGACGATCGTGCGCGTCGCCTTCGCGGTCTTCACCTTCCTGGGCGGCGCCGGCATTCCGGCCTACCTGGCCTGCCTGCTGCTAATCCCAGAAGAGGGCAGCGACCAGTCCATCGCCGCCTCGCTGCTCGACGGCATCCGATAGGAGACAACCGCCATGTCACCGTCATCCACGCAACAGTGGACCCGCCGCATCCGCTACTCCGACCAGCACATCCGCGTCTCTGACGCCGAGCGCAACGTGGTCGCCGAGCTGCTCGGCCAGCACTACGCGGACGGCCGGCTCGACCAGGCCGAGTTCGACGACCGGGTCAGCCGGACCGTGGCCGCCAAGACCCGCGGCGACCTCGCCGGCCTGTTCGACGACCTGCCGGAGACCGGGCCCTCGGGGGCGGGCCCGGCCGGTCCCGGCGGTCCTGGCCCGGTGGATTACCGCGGGCCGCGCAGGCGCGGCGGCGGCATCGTGCGCCCGCTCCTGCTCCTGCTCCTGGTCTTCATCTGCGCGAACTTCGCCTGGCACGCCTTCACCAGCCTGTTCTTCATTCAGCCGCTGGTCTGGGCCTTCGTCATCGTCGCGGTCATCTTGCTGGTGAACAGGCGCAGGCACGACCGGTGAGCCCTGGCCGCGCTGGCGGCGGGGGTCACGGACCTTGGATCGCTAGTCCCCGCGGGGGCGGGCGGCGATCCAAGGTCTTTTCCATGCCCGGGTCCGGGTTTCCCTTGCCAGGCGCCGCGGAGTAGCCTGCGGAGCCATGGGGACGCTGCACACGATCACCGCGCCCCCGCCGTCGCTGTACGTGGCCGGCGACCGGCCGCCGGTCGCCAACGCGTACTTCGCCGTGGCGATCGAGGCCGCGGTCGACCTGCTCGAGGCGCGCGAGTACCGGGACCTGCCCCGGCCGGAGCGGCTGGCGAAGGCGCGGGCCGAGCAGCAGTCGTTCCTGAACGAGTTCCTCGACCCGGGCCTCGGGATGGCGCTCGACCTGCGCGTCACGGCCGATCCGGGGGCAAGCACCCCGATTTCCGCCGCGCTGCTCGGCCGGGTATGGGGCGGCACGGTCGACGGGGTGACCGAGCGCGCCGAGGGCCTGCGCACGCGGGTGCGGGCCGCCGTGCCCCGGCATGTCATCGCCAGCCCGGTCGAGGACGCCGATGCCGTCGCCCGGCTGCTCTCCCCGTTCCCTGGCGCCTCGGTCGACTCGGCGGTGATCACCAGGCACGAGGCGATCAGCCCGCCAACCCGGCCGGACGCTGGTGTCAGCTACTACTACACCGCCGCGCCCTTCACCCTGTCGGATAACGACTGGTCCGGCGTCTACTCAGTGCTGGCCGCGAGCCGGGTGCCGGTCGTCCTGTCGGTGTCCGTGCTGCCGATGCCGGTGCCCCCGCAGTTCGCGCAGACGCTGCTGACCCTGGCCACCTACTACGGGCGGCTCGCCCGGGAGGCGGAGCACGAGGCGGGCCCCTACGGTGGCCGGACGCGGCTCGCGCCCGACGCGTTCGCCGTGGACGCGGAGAAGACCTTCCATGACTTCGCCCGCAGACTGTCGCAGAAGGCGTATGCGCTGCGGATCCAGGTGTCCTCCCCCCGGCAGCTGCCCCCGGGCATCGTCGAGGCCGTCGCCGAGGCCATCTCCCCGGCCGAGCGGGCCGGCGGCTTCGGCGAGCCCCCGCGGGCCGCCTGCGAGGTGCGGCGCCCGGGCAGCGTCGCCGAGCGGCGGCTGGCCGAGTACAACCTGAACGTGGTCAACCTCGCGATGCTGACCGGGCGGCAGGAGATCTGGGGCCGCCAGGATCCGCCCGACCCGCAGCTCGCGATGCTAAGCGTGCTCGGCGACGCCAGGGACGCCGGCTGCGCGTTCCGGTTCCCGGTCGCGGTCGACGGCGTCGTGCCCGGCTTCCCCGTGCGCCGTGGCCTCGTCGGGCCGGGGACGGCGTACCAGCTGACCGGGCCGGCGATCCGGCTCGGTCAGGTATCCCGCAGCAGCCGGGACGTCGCGGTCCCGCTGCGGTCGCTGGCCAGGCCCGCGCTGGTCGTCGGCGCCCCCGGCAGCGGCAAGACCGCCACCGCCGCCGAGATCCTTCGCCAGCTCTGGACCGACCACGGGATACCGTTCCTGGTCATCGAGCCGGGGAACGCGGACGCGGCCGAGTACCGCCAGCTCGCCGCCGACCCTGGCCTGGCGGCGCTTGAGGTCATCACCGTCGGCGACGAGGCGGCCGCGCCGCTGCGCTACAACCCCTTCGCGGTGCCGCCGGGGGCGGGTGTCAGCGAGCACGTGACGAGCCTGCTCGGCTGCTTCACGGCGGCCTTCGGGCTCTCCGGGCCGCTGCCGTCCATTTACCTGGACGCGCTTAACCTCACCTACCTGCGGGCCGGCTTCCTGGGCACCGAGCGGCCGGCCGGAGGCAACCGCGCCTGGCCCACCATCGTGGACTTCCTCGCCGCCATGACCGAGGTGACCGGGGCCCTCGGGTACGCGGGCGAGACCCGGGCCGGCCTCGATGCCGCCACGGTGCGCCGGGTGCGGTCGCTCGTGCGCGGGATCGCCGGCTCCGCCTTGCTCACCGACCAGCCCACCGACGTCGGGCGGCTGCTCGACCACCCGGTGCTCATCGAGCTGGGGTCGCTCGGCGCCGAAGACGAGCAGGTACTGCTGATGGCGCTGCTGCTGAACGCGGTCATCGCGCACGGCCGGTCGGGGCGGGGCCCGTCGCCCGGCCTCGCGCACGTGACGCTCATCGAGGAGGCGCACCGGCTGCTCGCCCGCGCCGCGGGCGGCCGCCCGCCCGCGGCGGCGCTGGCGCGGGAACGGGCGGCCGCGGCGTTCGCGAGCGCGCTGGCGGAGAGCCGCGGGCACGGCGAGGGCGTGATCCTGGCGGGGCAGTTCCCGGCCAGGATGGTGGCGGACGCGGTCACGGGCAGCAACCTGAAGCTCGTGCACCGGCTCACCGCCGAGGAGGACCAGCGCTCCATTACTGAGGCCATGGGCGCCGACGACGCGCCGCGGCCGTCCGCGGTCCGGCTGAGGCCCGGGGAGGCCCTGCTCCACAGCGACGAGTCCGCGGAGATCGTGCCCGTGAGCATCGCCGGGCCGCCGCGGGCGGCCGCGGGCACGATTCCGTCGGACAGGGCCCCCGCGGCCGCCGCGCCGCCGTTCGCGGCCTGCGCGCCCTGCCGGGCGCAGTGCGCCTACCGGGGGGCCGCGCTGTCCATGCTGCACGACCCGGCCATCGTCACCGCCATCACCGACGCGGCCGGGGAGCCGCCGCGATCGGGCGTCGCGGGGCCCGATGAGGCGGCCGGGCTGGCCGAACTGCGCCGCAGGCTGCATGAGACGGTGGAGCGGTTCCCCGCCCTCCCCGCGACCGATCCCGGCCGCCGTGACGCCGCCTTCTGCCTGTTCCTGCACGTCTACGCGACCAGCGGGATGCGCGACCGGCCGTCCTGGCCGACCATCGCCGCCAGCCTCCTGAACATCGCCGGAGAGCGGACAAACCCGGACGCGGCTGCCCAAGACTAGCCACCACGCGGCCGGCCCGGCGGGTAGGGTCAAGGTCCAAGGTCGGGGTGCGTCACCACGGGGATGGGACGGGCAGTCATGAGCTTCTGCGCCACGTGCGGGCGGCAGCGTAACGGGACCGCGCGCTTCTGCGCCGGCTGCGGCGCGGAGTTCACCGAGCCACCGCCCGCGGCGGAAAACCCCGTGGTAGAAAACAGGGCGCTGGACGACCAGGCGCCGGACCCGGACGCCGGGCCGCCGGCCCCGCCCGCGGGCCTGGCCCGCACGGACCTAGACGCCGGGGTCACCCGCGTCGAGCCGCCCACCGCGCCGCCCGACCCCTTCTCGTCCTGGTACCAGCCGGCCCCGCCGGCGGCCGGCAACGAGGCGGGCTCGAACTGGCGGCCCACCGAGACCGTGAACGCCACGCCCGCGTACCCGACGTCCGGCTTTACGCCTGGCAACCCGTTCAGCTCGGCCAACCCGGTCATGCCGGCCGCCCCGTCCTTCCCACCCGGGCCGCCGCCCGGGCCCCGACCCGCCCCGCCGTCCCGGGGCGGGCGGCGGGGCCTGTTCCTCCTGCTCGCGGTCATCGTGGTGCTCGCGGCCGGCGGCGGCGCGTACGCCCTGGCCACCAAGCTCGGCAAGCACTCGACGGCGCAGTCAGGCGCGGGCGCGTCCACGCCGCCGGCCAGTTCGTCCGCGACCGGCGGGGCCACGCAGCAGGCGAGCTCGCCCCCCGCCTCGGCGAGCCCGGCGCCGTCGCCGTCGCCGTCGCTGAGCCTGGTCGCCATTGCCCCCGGCGTTCCCGCGAGCGCGGCCGAGGCCCCAGTGGAGACGCTGCTCAGCCACTACTTCAACGGGATCAACACCCATAGCTATGCGGAGTACGCGAGTACCCTCAACCCGGCGGAGCAGGCGAAGCAGACGCAGGCCGAGTTCGCTTCCGGCTACTCATCCACGACCGACTCGAAAATGACGCTGACGGGGCTCTCCAGCGCCGGCAACGGCGGCCTGACCGCGACCGTCACGTTCACCAGCCACCAGTCGCCCGCGCAAAGCGTCGACAAGAGCGCGTGCAACACCTGGACGCTCAACCTCTACCTGGTGCCGCAGCGCACCGGCTACCTGATCGGGCCGGCCCCATCCGGTTACCAGCCGACCTATTCCGACTGTTAACTTCCGTTCATGGTCGTACCGCTAGCCGCGCGCTGGGTCGCGGCGGGTTGTGGCATCCTTCTCGTGCTGACCGGATGGCAGTCGGTGATCGGGACGCTGATCGTGCCCCGCCCCGTCGGCTCCTGGCTGACCCGCTTCGTCGACCGGGTGGTGCTCGGCGCCTACATGTCGGTGACCCGCCCCGTCACCGACTGGGTAAGGCGCGACCGGATCCTCGCCACCCAGGCCGCCGCGATCCTGGTCGGGCAGCTGGTGGGCTGGCTCGTCATCTTCCTGGTCGGCTACACGCTCATGCTGTGGCCGTCCCCTGGCCGCAACATCAGCTCGGCCCTGGCCGACGCGGGCTCTTCGATCTTCACCCTCGGCTTCGCCGAGCCGGCAGGCACGACGCCGGCCATTATCGTCTTCATCGCCGCCGCGACCGGCATGATCGTGATCGCGCTGCAGATCGGCTACCTGCCGACGCTGTACGCCGCCTTCAACCGGCGAGAAACCCAGGTGGCGCTGCTCGCCTCGCGCGCCGGCTTCCCGAGCTGGGGACCGGAACTGCTCGCCCGCACGCACTACGCGCTCGGCTCGGGCACGTCCACGATCAATACCCTGCCCGACCTCTACCAGCAGTGGGAGCGCTGGTCGTCTGACGTCGCCGAGAGCCACACGACGTACCTGCCGCTTGTCCGCTTCCGCTCGCCGCAGCCGTACTCGTCCTGGGTGACCGCGCTGCTCTCCGTGCTCGACTCCGCCGCGCTCATCCTTTCCCTCTCACCGCAAGACGCTCCGACGGTTGACGCCCGGCTCTGCCTGCGCGCCGGGTTCGGCTGCCTGAACCGCATCGCCCGGGCCATGGGCGTGGACGTGCCGATGGAGGCGAACCCGGACGACGGGATCAGCCTGACGTACGCGGAGTTCCTCGAAGCCGTCGCGAGGATGGACAACGTCGGATTCCCCATGCGGCGCGACCCGGCCGACGCCTGGCCCGACTTCGTCGGCTGGCGGGTCAACTACGAAAAGTCGGCCTACGCGATCGCCGCGATGATCGACGCGGTCCCCGCGCTGTGGTCGGGACCGCGCCGCCACCCGACGCAACCGATCCCTCCCTACCGGCCGCCCACCGGCCGCCAGCGAGCACAGGGAGAGTCGAATACATGATCTGTCATTAATTGTCGCGCTATGCTTGGCCGCATGACGGGGAAGTGGCTGAGCGATGACGAGCAGCGGGCGTGGCGGACTTACCTGCGGATGAGCTCGCTGCTGCCCGCCGCGCTGAACCGGGAGCTGCAGCAGGACTCCGGGCTCACGCTCCCCGAGTACGAGGTGCTCGTGCAGCTCAGCGAGGAGCCGCAGCACCGGCTGCGGCCGTTTCAGATCTGCGACGCGCTGAACTGGGAACAGAGCCGGCTATCGCACCAGCTCACCCGGATGGAGCGCCGCGGCCTGGTCTCGCGCCGGGAGTGCGCGGCCGACGGGCGGGGCGCCTTCGTCGAGCTCACCGAGGCCGGCGGGGAGGCCATCGGCGCGGCGGCGGCCCGGCACGTCGCGGCGGTCCGCCGGCTGGTCTTCGACCGGCTGAGCGACGCGCAGCGCGCGGCCTTCGAAGAGGCGTGCACGGCCATCGTCAGCGCGGTCTCCGAGCAAGCCTGACCGTCAGCGGCTACTGCTGCCTCTGGTTCCCGGCCGGACCGTTCGCGCCCTGGTTGTCGCCGGCTCGTCCGGCGTCATTGCCGTTACCGTTCGCGCCCTTCCGGTCGCTTCCCTGCTGCTGGCCAGGCCCACCCAGTCCCTGGGAACCGCCCTGGCCTGCCGAGTACTGGGAATCCGCGGGAAATCCGACGCCGTCGGCGTCGGAGCCGGGCTGGTTCGGCGTCATCGACCAGGGCTGGAGCTGAACGCAGTAGCCGAAGACGTGCCATGCGCCGCCCGCCAGGCTGCTCAGCTGCCTGAGGTCGTCCCGTTCGGTGCCCCGGTCGGCGCGCGACCCGCGGGCAATGAGGTCCAGGTACTGGCGGCAGAGCTCGCTCGGCCCCGCGTTAGCGCCGTTGGACGACTGCTGGCCAGCGGGGTGGCTGGGCGACGGACTCGCGGTCGGCTCCTTGCTCGCGGTCCCCATGACTCCGTTCGACCCGACCGGACTCGTCCGGGGCGCGGCACTGGTGGCGCTGGAACCGCGCCCGGCCAGCCCCGGCGTCCCGCTGCCGCCGGAGAACACGCCCGCGAGCGCGATGCCGCCGACGAGCACGACCGCGGCGACGCCGGCCGCGGCGGCGACCAGCGGCCGCGACCGCCAGCGGCCGCGCACCGGCGGCCGCCGGTGCGCGTGGCGCGGGCGCGTCCGAGCGGGGAAAGCACCGAGCGACGAGGGAGGAGGCAGGGGCCTCGGGCGCGCGGAGGCGAGCGCGGGAGACACGCGGGAGACACTGTCATTATGTCGCGGAAGGCCGCCCGCGCCGCCGCCTCGCCGGACAGCTCGGCGCGGGTCGGGACGGTGCGCAGCGCGGCCAGGGTCCTGGCCACCGGCCGCATCCCGTCGGGCAGCCGGACATTCTCGCCGGACAGCAGGCCTTCGAGGTCCGGCCCGTCGAACGGGTCATGACCACCGTTCGGCGGCAGGCTGTCTGACATGTCATCGTCCGGAACGCCACAATCCCTCAAAGTGTTACACCCGCCCGCGAGGTGACGCCGGCCCGTCCGAGCAGGTACTCCAGCTTCTTCAGGCCACGGTGGGCCATGACCCGGATGTTGCCCGGGCTCTTGCCGAGAAGCTCGGCGACCGCCTCGGTGTCGAGCCCGGCGAGGACGCGCAGCATGATCACCTCGGCCTGCGGCTGCGGGAGCTGGGCGAGCAGCGCGATCGCGGACTCCGTCGCGAGGTTGTCGAGCGCGATCTGGGCCGCGTCGGGCGTCCTCGGCATCTCGGCGGCGCTCACCTCCTCGAGCGGCTCGGCCGGATGCCGTTTGCGGAGCCGCGCCTGGTCGATCAGCCGCCGCCGGGCCGTGGTGAACAGCCAGGCCCGCCAGGCCGCCTCGTCGCCGACGAACCGGGGCAGTCCCCTGACGACGTGCACCCAGGTCTCCGCGGCGATGTCCTCGGCGTTCTCCGGGGCGAGAACCCGCAGGTAGCGAAGGAGGGCGGGGTTCGCGTCCCGCCACAGGACCGCGAACTGGTCTTCGCTGCCGCCCTGGGCGTCCGCAAGCACCCGCGCGAAGTCGTCGCCCACCACATGCTGAGTATCGGCACATAACCCAGTGCCGCGCAGGCAAATGGACATCAAGATCCAAAAGCGTCACAGGCTATGCAGGCGTCACCACAAACTGCCGCAGTGACAGGTCACGGAAGGTCACCGGGCCCCGCGGGCCGGGCACCGCGTCCAGGTTGATGCCGGTCTCTGGCACCTCAAACAGCTTGAACCCGTCGAGCAGCCTGGTCGTCGCGTTCCAGAAGGCGCCGGTCCCGTTGTAGGCCGCGAGGAACTCCTGCGCGGCGGCCGCGTCGGCGGTGGCGATGCCCGCCGCCAGGCCGGAGGTCTCGTCGTTGGCGATCGCGGCCGCCGCCGCCGGGCTCGCGGCCGGGGCGATGGTGACCGTGGCCTCGCGTTCGGAGTCGAGCGCCCACTCGTAGCCCAGCGGGTGATCGTGCGGCGGGAGCGAGGCCTTGATGCCGAGCCCGGCCAGCTGCCCGGTGATGTCCGGCAGCCACGCGTCCCACAGCCGCTCGTCCAGCAGCAGCAGGTTCAACCGGTTGCATACGCCAAGCCGGTCGAGGCTGCTGGCGATGAGGACAGAAGCCACATTCCGTTCGGCCGAAGAATGAATGTAGAGCACCCCGCCGCCGTCGGCGTGCGCCAGCGTGCGCACCCCGTGCGCCGCGCCTTCGGCGGCGAGCGCGCGGGTCGAGTCGCCGCTGCCGCGCAGGATCACCAGCGGGATGAGCCGCGGCTCGCGAACCAGCGCGTACGCGGCCGCCTGGCCGGGCAGCCGGACCAGCTGGACGGCGGCCGGGTCAAGGCCGCCGGCTGCCAGCGACGGCGCGATGACCGCGTCGGCCAGCGCGATCGCCGAGCGCAGGGCGGCGCTTCCGGTGCGCAGCACGCCCGCGTTGCGCGACTTGACGAGCTGCGAGGCGATGTCCACCACGACGTTCGGCCGGGCCTCGAAGTTGGCGCCGATCACGCCGACCGGGCGGCGGCGCTCGGCGAGCACGAGGCCGCCGGGCAGGTCGCGGACCTTGCGGGAAGCGGGCTCGGGCGCCACCCGGGCGAGGATCTCAAGCTGCGCGGCGATCGCCTTCAGCCGCCCCTCGTCCAGCCGGAGCCGGTCGCGGACCCCGGCGGGCAGCCCGCCCGCCTCCGCGGCGCGTACGTCGTCGGCGTTGGCGGCGAGCACCGCGTCCGCGGCGTCCGGCAGGGCGGCGGCCATCGCGCCGAGCGCGGCGTCGATGGCGCCGTCGGAGGCGCCGGCGAGGCTGGGCGCCGCGGCCCGCGCCGCCCGGGCGGCCGCCCGGACCGCCTCGGTGGCCTGTATCTCAGCCATCATGAACGTCCCTTTCTATCCCCCGCGAGCCAACGGGCTCGCGGGGGGAACGAGCGGGTCCTTCTTCCCTGCTGAGGTTATCCGCCCGCTGCCGGTAGGTGTCCGCAATGGCCGCCGGCGCTTCCGAACGGGGGCGGGGATGCTCGTCCGGGTCCCGCTTATGACACCGCCGTCAGCGAACCGGCTATTCGGACAATTTCCGCGAAATATAGCTTGCCGCCTATGCGCTGCTAACGACTGGCGGACAGTGAGCCGCCAGACGAGCCGGACGGCCGCCCCCCGAGAGCAGGTAGCCGTCAACGACCCGCCTTGTGTACTGGAATAGGACACGGGTTGCGCTGCCAGCGGCAGCGCACAGGAGGTGCTCAGTCATGAAGCTCAGCTCTCGTTTCCTGCTTGACAGCCTGTTCGTGGTGGCAGGCGCGTTCCTGACCGTCGCATCGATGGCGTGGGCGGCCGGCACGGCCGGCTGGACCGCCTTCGGCGTCTCGGTCGGCGTTACCGTACTCGCGGCGGCGAGCGCCGCCCTGGCGAAGAAGACCTCGCACCGGCTCGGGCACGGCCTGATCGCCCTGGTCGGGCTGTGGTCGCTGATCGCGGCCCTGGCCTTCTCCGGCCCGGCGCTGACCTGGCTGGTCTTCGCCGACGCGATCGCGGTGGGCGTCCTCGCGCTCGCTGACCTCGCGGCGCACGAGGCCACGACCGAGCGGATCGTCCACCAGCTGGAGGTCCGCGACCCGGCCAGGGACGGCCGGGTTCCCGCCTGACGGCGGGCACGGCCCCGGGGATCAAAAAGGGCGCCGGGACGGACCTCAGGGTCCGTCCCGGCGCCCGTTTACCGCGGTCCCGACATCG
Source organism: uncultured Actinomycetota bacterium (assembly GCA_963767685.1). Classification (GTDB taxonomy): domain Bacteria; phylum Actinomycetota; class Actinomycetes; order Streptosporangiales; family Streptosporangiaceae; genus Trebonia. Next base: position 130,854 of record CAVYEZ010000018.1, on the reverse strand, counting down.
ATGGCACGTTCGGGAATCTGCCCGGCCGCAGGCGCGTTCTGCAGCTGGGATGTGCCCGGGACCGGGCAAGCCGCGCATTGGAGCCTGCTATGCCACGCGAGAATTACTGTCACAACTGCCGCTGGTGGCAGCCGCTCACCGACGGCGTCCACTGCTCATGGTGCCTTTCCTTCTTCTACCAGCACGGGCGCATGCCCACGGTTGCCGACCGCTAGCCGGCTGCGCGCGGCCGCGCCGGGGCTTCCTGGCTTGACCGCAGCGGCGGCGCGTCCAGGGCGCAGCAGTGCAGCCCCGCGACGACGTCCTCGTCCTTTCCTTCCGTAACCGGGCGCTTGGCCGGGTTCCGGATCGTCGCCGCGGCCAGGAGGCCGGCGGCGGCGCAGGCCACGGCGGCGATCACGACCGCGGTGTGAAAGCCACTCGTCAGCTTGGCGGGATGCAGGTAGGCGTCGCCGGTGATGCCGGCGAGCGGCGGTAGCACCGCCACCGCGATGAGGCTCGCCGCCCGGGCGACGTCGTTGTTGACCGCGGAGGCGATGCCCGAGTGCTCGGCGGGGGCGGCCGCCATCGCGGTCGCGGTGAGCGGGGCCACGTTGATCGCCAGCCCGAACCCGAGCACCAGCACGGCGGGAAGCACCTGCGTCACGTAATCGCCGTTGCCGTGCACCCGGGTGAACAGCGCCATCCCGACGGCGATCACGAACGGCCCGACCGTCATCTGGAGCCGCGGCCCGATCCGGGCGGACAGCGCCGCCGACCGCGCCGACAAGGCCAGCATGATGACCGTCAGGGGCAGCATCGCGATCCCGGCCTCCAGCGGGCTGTAGCCGCTGACCTCCTGCAAGACGACGGGCACGAGGAACAACGCGCCGCCGAGGGCGCCGTAGACCACGAAGGTCACCCCGTTCGCGCCGCTGAACTGGCGGCTGCGGAAGACCGAGAGCGGCAGCATGGGGTGGGTGCCGCGCTCCTCGACGACGCAGAAGGCCGCGAGCAGGGCGGCGCCCGCGAGCAGGGGGATCAGCACGGCCGGCGACGCCCACCCGTCCGACGAGGCCGCGATCAGCCCGTACGTGAGCCCGGCGAGCGCGAGGCTGATCGTGACCGCCCCGGCCACGTCGAGCGGCTGGCGGGGACCCGGGGCCCGGGACTCGGGGACGTGCCGCACCGAGATGGCGATGACCGCCGCCGCGATCGGCAAGTTGATGAAGAAGACCAGCCGCCAGGAGACCGCGCCGATGAGCCAGCCGCCGAGGAACGGCCCGATCGCGGTCGCGACGCCGCCGAGCCCGGACCAGGCGCCGATGGCCTTCGAGCGGTCGTCGGGCGCGAACGAGGCCTGCAGGATTGCCAGGCTGCCCGGGGTCAGCAGCGCGGCGCCGACCCCCTGCAGGGCCCGGGCCGTGATCAGGAACCCGGTGTTCGGCGCGAGGCCGCAGGCGAGCGACGCGAGCGCGAACCAGACGATGCCGATCACGAAGATCCGCCGCCGGCCGTGGACGTCGCCGAGCGCGCCGCCGAGCAGCAGCAGGCCGGCCAGCGTGAGCGTGTAGCCGTCGACGACCCACTGCATGCTGGCGACCGTGGCGTGGAAATCCCGGCCGATGGCGGGCAGCGCGATGCCCACCACGGTGGCGTCAAGCGCCGCGATGCCCGATCCGAGCACCGTGGCCGCGAGCACCCAGCGTCCCTTGCCGCTGCTGTACCGCAGGCCCGACGTCACGTCCGCCGCGGCGCCCTCCCCGCCCGCCTCCGGGCGCCCGACGCCGGTGTCTTTCCCGTCGTCACGCGGCCGCTCGTTCCTCACTCCCTCGCTCCTCAGTCCAGAAACGCCGACGTGCCCGTTAACGGGACACTAGTCGATCACGGTAGCGGTCACCGTCCGGCGGCGCTGGCGAAGGTCGTCCCTGATCTCGCGGCCGAGCCGCCGGGTCTCCCGCCGGTTGAGTACCGCGCCCGCCACCGCGCCGGTGAACAGCGGCGCGAGCGCGAGGGTCGACCGGCGGGCGCGGCCGGCCAGCCGCCGCGTCAGCTGCCGGGCCAGCGGTGATCCCGCGATGAGGAGCAGGCCGCCGTCCACCTGGTAGATGCCGCGGCGCGACGCCCACGACCCGACGTAGGCGCGCGCCCGCTCCGGGCCGCTGCCGACGGCGCCCATGCCGTAGATCTCGTGCAGCTCAGCCACCAGCTTGACCTCGATCCCCACGACGGCCAGGGTCTCCGCCGCGACCTCGGCGGGGAACGCGGGCAGGGCGGGCAGCGCGGCCCAGGCCCCGGTCGTCCCGCCGACCGCCGCGGCGGCGCGCGCGGCCCGCTCGATCAGCCGCTGGGCGATCTCGTCGTCCGACTGCCCGGGGAATCGCGCGCGCAGGGTGGCCTGATCCCGGATCCGCAGCCGCGGACCCATGGCGACCACCTGCGCGGTCAGCCAGCTCAGGCCGGACCCGACGCCACGGCGGGCCGAGCTCGCGCCCTGGCGGGCCCGGTCGGTGCCCCGGCGCGTGCTCACCGCGCCCCGCCGGGCGGCGGTGCCCGCGCGCCGGCGCGCGCTCGTCGCGACGAACGCGGCCGCGGTCGTGGTCCGGTCCGTTATCCCGTGCAGCCGCGCGCCAATCCCCTTGCCGTCCGCCGGGCCGCCGGCCTCCGACAGTTCGACGGCTACCTCGGCCGCCTGTCGCGCCGCGGCGTCGTCCGTCACGCCCCCGCTGTCAACACCGGCCATCTCAGTCACCCATCCGTCCAGGCTCTCGATTAGGTCTCGGTTACCCGGACCCCACGCTACCCGGACGGACAGTTACCCCGGCACCACGGGATTACCCGGACAACAGTCTCGCGATAAAGCGCCGAGCACGGGAAACGTCGATCGCGAAGAGTACTCTGCGCAAGCAAGCGGTCACGGAAAACGGAATAAGCACTACTTGTATTGGTCACATCGCCTATAGTGACGCACGAGATCTAAAGCACGCTGGTTCCGTTGGTTCCATTGGTTCCGAACAGGAGCACATCTATGGCCGAGACGGCAGTCATGGCACCGTCTGCCGATGGTGCCGCGCCAGCGGCACAGCTAGCCCGCGTGTGGCTCACGGCGCTGACCGTCAGCGCCGACGAGCGGCTGGCCGACGCCGACGGCGTTCCGATGGACATCACCAGCGCGCGGGCCTTTCTCACTAGCCAGTCCGCCGCGCTCGTCGCCATTGTGCTCGGCCACCCATTCCGGCCGCGGCAGGCCGCCGCCGTCGGGCACGCCCTGGTGAAGGCGGATTTCGTGAGCGCCGACGTCCTCGGCCGCTCCCTGCGCGTGCTGATCATGCGGCTGCCGGAACTGCTCCGCCAGCACGCGCTCGCCCTCGCGCCGACCGTGGCCGGCCTCGACGCCCGCGTCGCGGAGGTGACGGAGGCGCTGGCAAACGGGTACGTGCGCGCGCTGCGCGACCGGACCCTGGCGGAGCAGGAGTCCATCCGGCGCGCGGAACTGGACGCGCAGCGGATCATCAGCGACCAGCTCAGGCACCAGGCGACCCATGACCCGCTGACCGGGCTGCCCAACCGGGCCGCCGTCTTCGGCAGGCTGGCGGCCGCGCTCGAGTCAGGCCGGGATACCCGCGTGGCCCTGTGCTACCTGGACCTCGACGGGTTCAAGGCGATCAACGACCGGTACGGCCACGAGGCCGGCGACGAGTTGCTCATAGCGGTGGCCAGGCGCATCGGCGAGACGGCGCGCTGCTACGGCGTGCTACCCGGGCGCATCGGCGGTGACGAGTTCGTCGTGGTGGCCGAGGTGTCACCCGGCATCGGCGGCATGGCCAGGCTGGCCGGCAGCATCCTCGGCGAGGTGAGCCGCCCGATCTCACTTCGCGCGGGGCGCGTCGCGATCTCGGTGTGCGCGGGCATCGCGGAGTGCGCCGCGGGCTCGCCCGCGTCCGCGTCCCTGATCGCCGACGCCGACGCCGCCCTCTACCAGGCCAAGTCCGGCGGGCCCGGCCGGTGGGCGGTGTACGGCACCGCCCACGGTGCCGGGCGGCGGCAAGCGAGCTGACCGTCACGCGGCCGGGCCGCGGTGGCGATCATCGGCGAGCAGACGTACCGGGCCCGCCGGGCGTACCCGCGATCCGACCGCCTGCCCTGGGCGTGCCGCTGGTGCGCGGCCGTGGACCGATGAGCCGACGCCACGGCACTCCGCCCTGAGCCGAGCCTCGTGCCGCCGGCCACGGTAACCTCAGTCCCCCGATCGGCCGTGACCCGGGTCGCCCGCACCGGGCCGGAAGCCGGGCCCTGGGCGCGGGCGACGCCGCGGCTGACGGCGGCGTCCGCGAGTCCGCGGCCGGTGGCAGGCGCCATGCCTGAGCGGTCACCGGCGGCGATCACGAACAGCGTCACCATGGCCACCACGAAGGCACTCGGCACGAGCGTCACCGCCGGATGCAGCCGCACGATCGACCGAGCGGCCCTGGCCGTGGTTCGCACCTGGTCGACGCCGAGCGCGAACGCCAGTTGCGGCAGGGGCAGCGCCGGGCCGAATCCCCGGCTCGCTTCCTGCCGCAGCCGCCGGATCACGGCCTGGCGCTGCCCGGCGGCCAGCCCTGGATGCAGGAAAACCGTGACCCCGCGGGTACCGTGCTCAACCCGGCCGTACAGCCCGGCCATATCGTGCGTTGCCGCCGAAAAATCCTCATAGCGAATGCGAATCACAGCACAGTCCGTCCACGCATCCAAAGCCCCGTACGCATGCGGAAAGCACGCGAAAATGCGCCCTTTCCCCCTAGATGTCGCGCAGGCCACCGTCGCCAGGATGAAAAGGCTTAAAACAGCACCGGCCCCCCGGTCGCTGTATTAGCAGCACCGAATATAACGCAACGGATTGCCATGTTCACGGTAAATAGCAAAGTTGCCCGCTTCGCGCCCGCCCCGATCCCGGTCTACCCTGCGTAGGTGATCACTGGACCGCCGGACGCCGAACCGGGCGCACCGGACACCGGCGCCGCGACGGCTGACGCTCCCGCCGAGCCGCGGCCGGCGGCCGTGCCGCCGCTGCTGCGGCTGCGCTGGGCGCTGCTCGCCGCGCTCGCCGCCGGCCTGCTCCTCGCCGCCGCCTTCGCCCCGGTCGGCGCGTGGCCGCTCGCCGTGGTCGGCCCCGCGCTGCTGGTCGTTACCCTGTACGGCCGTTCGCTGCGCGGAGCCTTCGCCGTCGGCCTTGTCTTCGGCCTGGCGTTCTTCTTCCCGCTCGTCGCCTGGGTCATCAACCTGGCCTGGTTCGCCTGGGTCGGGCTCGCCGTCGCCTCGGCGCTCATCTTCGCGGTGTTCGCCGTCGCCCAGCGGCTGCTGCTCAACTTGCGCTGGTGGCCGGTCGCGGTGGCCGGCTGGTGGGTGGCCGCCGAGGCGTTCAGGGACCGCTGGCCCTGGGGCGGCTTCCCCTGGGGCAGGCTCGCGATGAGCCAGGCCGGGCTGCCCACTCAGGGCTGGGCGGCGATCGGCGGCGCGCCGGCGCTCTCCTTCATGGTCGCGCTTACCGGCGCCACGCTCGCCTGGGTGCTGCTGTCCGCACTGCGCGGCGACGGCGCGACGCGGTGGCGGCGCACGGGGATCGCCGCGGTGGCCTTCGCGGCCACGGCGGGCGTCTCGTGCCTGCCGGCGGCGTTGCCCCTCGACCCGGTGCCGGCGAACGCCAGGACCGCGGAGATCGCCGCCATTCAGGGCAACGTGCCGCGCGAGCGGTCCCTCGTGGCGCAGGTAGACGAGCTGGTGGTGACGGCCAACCACGCGACCGCCACCGAGAAGCTGGCCGCCAAGGTGGCCGCGGGGACAATGCCGCGCCCCGACCTCGTGATCTGGCCGGAGAACTCGACGTCGATCGATCCCACGCAGTACCCGCCGATCTACGACGAGATCGCGAACGCGGCCAGCGCCATCGACCGCCCCGTCCTGGTCGGCGCCGTGCTCCAGGACCCGATGCGCAACGCCAGCCTGCTCTGGCTGCCCGGCAAGGGGCCGACGACCGTGTACCTGAAGCGGCGGCTCGTGCCGTTTGGCGAGTTCCTCCCGTTCCGCGGCCTGATCAGCAAGATCACGTCGCTGACCCAGCTCCTGCCGCAGGACATGGTCCCCGGGCACCGGACGGTGCTCTTCGACGTCGGCCAGATCAAGCTCGGCTCCGTCATCTGCTACGAGGTCGCCTTCGACGACCTCGCCCGCTCCGAGGTCGCCGCCGGGGCGAACGTGCTGACCGTGCAGAGCAATGACGCCACGTACGAGCGGGAAGGACCGATCAGCCAAGAGAGCGAGCAGCAGCTCGCGATGGCCCGGATTCGCGCGGTCGAGTTCGACCGCACGGTCGTCTACGACTCCACCACCGGCTACAGCGCGGTCATCACACCGGGCGGGCAGGTGACCCAGCGCACCGGCCTGTGGCAGCAAGCCGAGATTGAGGCGCGCGTCCCGCTGCTCACCCACCAGACCCTGGCCGAGCGGGTCGGCGCCGGGCCCGAATGGGTGATCGTCGCCGCGACCTCGCTGGCGCTCGGCCTCGCGATCGCGCGGGCGGCCGCCTCCCGCCGCAGGCAGCACGGCCTAGGTTCCGCCGAGAGCCCGGTCAGCGGCACGGAAGGCCGATAGGCTAGATCTTCCCGAAGCCCCCACCTACCCCATGCGCAAGAGCGCAAGAATGACCGCGCCGCGCTCGGGTACGGGGGTGCCCCCGGGAAAACTAAGGAGCGATCTACGTGGACGGCTGCCACCACCCGACATCGAGCCGACCAACTCGCCGGGCCCGCCGCATCGTCGCGGTAGCGCTCACCGCAGCGGCGGCCCTGCTCGCGACCGCCTGCCAGGGCAGCACCCCGGTCGCCGGCAAGCTCAATTCGTCGGCGGTATCCAGCAAGCCCGTGTCCACGGCCGCCAAGTACCTGGCGATCTCCCCCGCTTCCGGCAGCAAGAACGCGAACCCGGCGGACGGCATCACGGTCAGCGCCGTCAGCGGCGCCAAGGTCGGCGCCGTGTCGGTCAAGTCGGCGAGCGCGGGCCCGGTCACCGGGACGCTCAGCGCGAACGCCCGCGACTGGCACAGCGCGTACGCGCTGCCCACGGGGCAGTCCTACACGGTGACCGCCACCGGGACCGACCCCGCGGGCCGTCCCGTCACCGCGACAAGCACGTTCACCACGCTGACGCCGTCGACGGCGTTCCACGCCGAGATCTTCGAGGGAGCGGGCGCGACTTACGGCGTCGGCATGCCGATCATGCTGACGTTCGACCACCCGATCACCGACAAGGCGGCCGTCGAGCGGGCGCTCACGCTCACCACGTCCAAGCCGGTGGTCGGCGCGTGGTACTGGGACGGCAGCGAGCAGCTCGACTTCCGGCCGCGCGACTACTGGCCGGCCAACACCACCGTCGCCCTCTCCAGCCACCTGGACGGCGTGGAGGGCGCGCCCGGCGTGTACGGGGTGCACGACCTCTCCCAGACGTTCAACATCGGCCAGTCGGTCATCGCGGTGGCCAACACGAGCACCTTCCGCACGCAGGTCTACGTGGGCGGCAAGCTGACCTACACCTGGCCGATCTCGACCGGTAAGACCGTCACGCCGACGCCGAACGGCGCGTACCTGACCGTCGAGAAGGGCAACCCGGTGCGCATGATCGGCGGCACCAAGGGCACCTCCGGCTACTACAACGAGCTCGTCAACTGGGCGGTCAGGTTCACGTTCAGCGGTGACTACTACCACTCGGCGCCGTGGTCGGTCGTCAACCAGGGCGAGTCGAACGTCAGTCACGGCTGCGTGAACCTGGCCCCCCAAGACGCGCAGATGTACTACAACCTGGCCGTCCCTGGCGACCCGATCACGATCACCAGCAGCGCGAAGGCCGGCAAGTGGGACGACGGCTGGACCGAGTGGTTCTGGTCCTGGTCCCAGTACCTAGCGGGCAGCGCGACCCACCTGGCGGTCGAGGCCGGCCCCAACGGCAGCACGCTGGTAAACCCGTCCATCCTCCCGGCCGACACCGCCACCGCCCCGCTAGGCACCTCATCCCCAGGCAACTTCAGCGCCACCTAGCCCTTCTCTCTTGGGCCTCTCCGCCGAGGCCTCCGCACGGGGGTCGCGGGGGCGGGAGGGATCGGCCGCGCGCTGTCGGGCCGCCGCACAGCCGCTCGGCGGCCCGAACGCGCGCGGCCTCACCCCCGCCGCCCCCCGCTCCTCACAAAGCCCGGAGAAGGGGACCGCCGTGGCGCGTCCTCCCAACCGCCGGAAGCAATGCCTAAACGCCAAGGGATCCGCCGCGAGAGCCGACAAACCCGGTCAGAGCAATGTCTAAGCGTTAAGAGGCCGCCTGCCGCGCGCCCCCACTGGATTGGGCAATGTCCACCGCCGGACAGACGCCAAGTGACGTCTTGGCCAGCGCGGCTCGAGGCGCGTGAACGCCGAGAGCGGCCGGGACGCCTTTTTCTTTCCCCGGGGACTGCGGGAGCGGGGGCGCAGGGGATGTCATCCACGCGCGTTCGGGACTCGCCCTTTGAGTCACGACTGCGCGGGGGGACATCCCCAAGCCCCGGCGCCCGCAGCGAGTCATAGAACGCGAACCAGGTGAAACACGACCCCCGAGCCCGGATGAAAACGCAATACTACGGGTGCGTGCTCGTGGACTGCTGGTTAACGTGCGAGGTCGGCGCGCCGGAAGAGACCGCCAGGATCACGCCCAGTGTCAGCGCCAGCGCGATCGGGATCAGCAGCGGGGCGGCGGCGCGCGCCGTGCGGCGGCGCTGCGCGCGCCGCTTCGTGCTGCCAGACCGGTTGCCGAAGCCCCCCTCGATCAGCGTCACGCTGGCTCCCTCCGTTCCCTGAGTCCCGTGAAGCCAGCGTAACTCCGTTACTTAACAGTTATCGAGTGGATAGCAAAAGTTATCCGTACGACTACCGGCGGTCAGCACGCTTCCCAGAGCGTGGCGATGCCCTGGCCGACGCCGATGCACATGGACGCCGCGCCCTTGGCGACGCCCTGGCGGCGCATCTCGTGCAGCAGCGTGGTGACGATCCGCGCGCCCGAGCAGCCGAGCGGGTGGCCGATGGCGATCGCGCCGCCGTTCACGTTGACCTTCTCCTGGTCCAGCTTGAGCTCGTCGACGCAGGCGACCGACTGGGCGGCGAACGCCTCGTTCAGCTCGACCAGGTCCAGGTCCTCGACGCGCCAGCCGGCCCGGGCGAGGACGCGGTTCATCGCCGGGACCGGGCCGATGCCCATGTAGTCGGGGTGGACGCCCGCGGCGGAGGCACCCACGTAGCGGGCGAGCGGGGTAACGCCCGTGCGGTTCACCGCCGCTTCCGACATCAGCAGCAGGGCGGCGGCCCCGTCGTTCAACGGTGAGGAGTTGCCGCCGGTCACCGAGCCGCCCTTGCGGAACGCGGCCCGCTTGCCCGCCAGTTCCTCGAGCGTGATGTTCCCCTTGATGCCCTCGTCGCTGGTCATCTCGCCCTTGGCGGTGGCGACCGGGACGATCTCGGTGTCGAAGCGGCCCGCGTCGCGGGCGGCGGCGGCTCGCTGGTGCGAGCGCAGCGCGAACTCGTCCTGGCGCTCGCGGGTGATGCCGTACTTGTCCGCGACGTTCTCCGCGGTCTCGCCGAGGCTGATCGGCGGGTACAGCTCCTGCATCCGCGGGCTGACGAGGCGCCAGCCGAGCCGGGTATCGGCGGTCTCCAGGTTCCGCGCCCAGGTGTCACCGCTGCGGGTGACCACGAACGGGGCGCGGGTCATCGACTCGGTGCCGCCCGCGACCGCGATGTCCAGGTCGCCCGCCGCGATCGCCCTGGCGGCGTCGCTGACCGCCTCCATGCCCGAGCCGCACAGCCGGTTCACCGTCGCCCCGGGGATCTCGACGGGCAGGCCGGCCAGCAGCACGGCCATCCGGGCGACGTTCCGGTTGTCCTCGCCCGCCTGGTTAGCGGCGCCCCAGTAGACGTCGTCGATGGTGCTCACGTCGAGGTTGGGGTTGCGGGCAACGAGCGCCTTGAGGATGTCGGCGGCCAGGTGGTCCGGGCGAACGTCGGCCAGCGCCCCCTTCACCTTGCCGATGGGCGTCCGGCACGCATCCACCACGAATACCGAGCTCACGCTGTCCTGCCTCTCCTCGCATGGCGGTGTTCTCCCACCATAAGACACGAGCCGGCGGCCCGGATTCCCCGGGCCGCCGACTCGTTGGGTGGTGATTATCCCGTTGCCGGGAGGGTTTCCGTTACATGCCGGACGGGGCCTGCACCCGGTTCCTGCGCCCGCCCCGAGCCTGCGTGCCAGTGGTCTGGCCCGCCGTCGGGTTGACCGCCGTGGCGCCGGTCGCGCCCTTCGCCATCTGCTGAGCGGTGTTGTAGGTGACCGCGGTCGCGACGCCGTTACCGTTAAGGGTGACGGTGACCGGGTTGGTCAGCCCGAAGTTGCCGCAGTTGAGGTTGGTGAAGGACATCGACAGCCGGTTGCCGAGGAACGTGGCCAGGTTGTTGCCGACGGCCGCGACCGGGGTGCCGAAGTTGGTGTCCTTCGCCAGGTCCAGGTTGTTGCGGGCCGGGGCGATGTTGACCATGTTCTGGCAGTAGTCCGCCGCGACGGTCGTCGGGTTGGTGTTGTTCGCGAGCAGCGGCTGGTCCACCAGCGAGCGGTAGACGTTGGTCTTGGCGACGCTCATGTTGCCGTTGACCAGCGTCATCTCGTCGTTGGTGGGGACGAGCGCGATGGTGCCCTTCTGGTTGACCCGCGCGCTGAGCTCGTTGAGCGCCTGCGACCCGGACATGCCGCCCGCATCGGTGGAGTCGGTCACGGCGAAGGGCGTGCAGCCGTTGGCGGGGAGAACGAACGCGTCGAGCAGCTTGTCGTCGCTGCCGTTCACGAGCGCGGTGTCGTTCGGGTTGGCCGCCGCGTTGGCCGCGGTGTCCTGCGCGGTCTGGCCGTTGCCGTTGATCAGGTACGTGGTGACCACGTTGTCGCTCTGGTCCTGGTCGATCAGCGCGAAGTCACGGGTGGTCTCGCACGCCTGGCCGTCGCTGGCGGTGCCGTTTGCCGGGATCTTGAGGGTGCCGTTCGCGATTTGCGCGTTGGCATCCTTGTAGAAGGCGACCGAGTTGCAGGTGGACACCTGGCCGATGAGCGACTGGCCGAGCGCGTCGACGCAGTTACCCTGGCGCGCGCCCGCGCCGGTGAGCGCCAGGTTGGTGCCGTTGAAGCCGACGCTGATCTCCACTTGCGAGCCGGCCGCGACGGTCGGCGCCGTCGGCGTCACCGCGGCCGTTGTGCCCGCGGTGATGACCAGCGGGTTGTAGACCGTGACGGTGCCGTTCGGCGCGAGGATCGTCGCCTCGACGAACGCGCCCTCGGTGCCCGCGTTCGCCATCGAGCAACCGTCGCCAAGCTGCCACGGTGTCGCCAGGCCAGCCGCGCTGAGCGGGTTGGCGGGCACCGCGAGCGTGCAGTTCATCGAGGCCGCGGCCTGCGCCGCCGTCTGGTTCAGGTTGATCGGGGTGGCACCCGCGGCGCCGCTTACCGGCGCCGTCGCCACGTCACCGAGCTGGAACTGCGCGGTGTTGCCGGCAGCAAACGAGTTCGCCGGCGCGACGGTGGCCGCCGCTCCCGTGCTCGTGGCGGTGGCCGAGGCGGATGCGGTGGCCGTCGCCGATGCCGTGGCACTCGCCGAGGCCGACGGGCTCGCCGTCGGGTGATGCCGGAACGCCGACTGGTTAACGTTGGTCGTCCCATGGCTCGATACGGCGAAGACCACCCCGAGCGTCACGCCCAACGCCACTGGAATTGCAAGCGGTACCACAATACGCGCGGTCCGCTTACTTTGCCGTCGGCGACGCGTTCCTGGCCGCTGGCCCGTGAGCATTCAAAACACCTCCGTGTCCGCAATACGTGTTCCACTCGCTCCCAGGCGATTACGTTAGCCCAGCTGAGCGGGGTCGTACGAGGAACCGTGGAGATTTTTTCCAGGCATCCGTAGAGCATTATCAGAGGCAATTTATTGCCAAAATATTGCCAGAATCTAACGTGCCTGATGAGGCGCGGGAAAGGCTCAGTTATTTGCGCGTTATACGTCCGCAGCCGGGTACTTGGTCACGACCGAATGTAAGATATATGCACTCATGGTGATCGGTCGCTCACTAATTGCCGTCATGGTTGTTACGCCGCCGTGACGTCGGCCGGATGCCCGCATGCAACCTTGACGGACTCTCAGGCGTCTCATAGGTGGGCGTACGACGGCCGTGATACATAGTTTCCTGGTTTGATAGATATTGGCCCTAAACTCTCGTTGGCTACCTGCATCCGCCTGCGCCGTGATCAGCGTCGATGCGATGCCCATCGACCGGGTCGTCACGTATCGCCGGCCGGACCAGCCAACTGGCTAACCGTTGAGGAGACCGCGCAGTGTCGTTTTTGGGGAGCGTTGGTGGAGTGGGCCGAGTCGGCACGGTGCTGCTGCGGCACCGATTGATCGCGGCGACCGCCGGAACCGCCGCCGCGGTCATCGTCGCGGGCGGTTTGTTCGCCGCGACCTCCGCTCATGCCTCCGGCGAGAGCCTGGCCAACGCCGGCGACAGCCAGCAGCCGGCGAAGCCGAGCGCCTCGACCGCGCCGTCCCCCAAGGCCCAGCCGCTGCGGCTGCTCTCCGTGTCCCCCGTCGGCGGGACGCACGACGCGAACGGCGGCGGTCCGGTCACGCTGACGTTCTCCTCCGCGCTCGCGACGGCGACGCCGCTGCCCTCGATCGCGCCCAAGATCGCCGGCAGCTGGCAGGTCAGCGGCGCGACCGCGACCTTCACCCCGTCGTCCGGGTTCCAGCCGGACACGAAGGTCACGCTCACGATCCCCGGCGGCATGACCGGGGCCGTCGCCTCCGAGGGCACGCTCAGGCAGTCGTCGAAGGTCACGTTCACCACCGGTTCTTACTCCACCCTAGGGTTGCAGCAACTCCTCACGCAGCTCGGCTACCTGCCATTTACCTGGACCCCCACGGCGGCCACGAGCGGGACGGCGGCCACGAGCGGGACGAGCCCGAACGAAGCGGTGTCGACCGCGTACGCGCCGCAGGCCGGGACGTTCACCTTCAAGCCCGGCTACCCGAGCCAGCTGACCAGCCAGTGGAAGGTCGGCCAGGACAACATGCTCGATCAGGGCGCCATCCGGGCCTTCGAGTCCACCGAGGGCCTCACGATGGACGGCGTGGCCGGTCCGCAGGTTTGGGCCGACCTGCTGACCGCGGCGGGCAGGAACCAGGTCAACCCGAACGGCTACAGCTACGCGCTCGCCTCGCAGGACTCGCCGCACGAGTCGCTGGAGGTCTGGCACAACGGCAAGCTCATCCTCAGCACCGCCGCCAACACCGGCATCCCCGGTGCGAGCACCCAGGACGGCACCTACCCGGTTTACGAGCGGCTGCAGTTCCAGATCATGAAGGGGGCCAACCCGGACGGGTCGAAGTACGCGGACCCGGTGTACTGGATCTCGTACTTCAACGGCGGCGACGCGGTGCACTACTTCGACCGCGGTGCCTACGGGTACTACCAGAGCCTCGGCTGCGTGGAACTCCCGTGGACCCAGGCCAAGTTCATCTGGCCCTACCTGACCTACGGGACCCTGGTCACCGTCACCGGCCCGGTGGCCTGAGCCCCCGTCTAAAGCCCAGCGTCTAGAAGCCCAGAACCTAGAAGCCCAGAACCTAGAAGCGCAGCGCCGGCGCTCCCGCGACCTCCAGGCGCGGGGCGAGCGCCACGCGCATCCCGGCGGCGGCGAGCCGCTCGAGCAGCAGCCGGCCCGCGCCTGCCCCGGCGCCCGCGGCGGGCGCCGGGGTGCCGACGAGCAGCGACCGGTCGGGCCGGCGCAAGCCGAGCAGCCAGCATCCGCCGTCGGAGGCCGGGCCGAAGACGGCGTCGGCCTCCGCCGAGGTCAGTGAGCGCGCGGCATCCTCAATCATGTCCGCGCCGATGTCCGGGGCGTCCGCCCGGAGCAGCAGCATGGGGAGCGCCGCCGTGGCGTAAGCGTCGGCGAGCGCCGCCGCCATCCGCTCGCCCTGGTCGGTGCCGCGCTGGGCGATGAGGTCGAATCCGGCGGGCAGCCAGTCCTCGCCCGCCCCGCCGAGCGCGAGCACGCGGCGGGCCACGGGCGCGGCGAGCACGGCCTTGAGCGTCTCCCGCAGCGGCGCGTCCTCCAGGGACACCGGCGGCTGGACCAGGACGATGACCTGGACGGCCACCGTGCCTTCGGCGAACACGGGGCCTGCGGCGAACTGGGTCTCCATGAAGGAGACGTTAACCACTTAGTGGTGATTTACCCCTGTTTAATGCTTACGGAGCTGTGACGCCCCGCGACCGGCTGAGCTCCGGTGCCGGACAGCGGCGCCGCCGAGCGCGACACGGCCGACGGGGCCGGGCGGGCGAGCGGCAGGCTGATCACGAACTGGCAGCCGGGTCCCGTGTTGCGCACGTTGACCTTGCCGGAGTGCGCCTCGACGATGCCGCGGGCAATGGACAGCCCGAGGCCGGCGCCGCCGGACGGGTCCGGCGTCCGCGCGCTCTCGCCGCGGAACGCCACGTCGAACACGCGAGGCAGGTCACCGGGCGGTATCCCGCCGCACTCGTCCGCCACGGACACGCAGGCCAGGCCCGACTGGATCGTGCCGACAAGCTCGATGGTGCCGTTGGGCGGCGTGTGCCTGATCGCGTTCGTCACCAGGTTCCTGACCGCCCGGCCGAACTCCGCCGGGTCGACCAGCACGGCCATGCCCGGCGCGGCCGCGCCGGCCAGCCGGACGCCCTTCGCCCGCGCGACCGGCTCGGTGCTGGCGGCCACCTCGGCGATCAGGTCCTCGAGCCCGACCAGCCGCGGCGACAGTCGCAGCGTGCCCGCGTGGATCTTGGACAGCTGGAAGAGGTCGTCAATCATCTTCGCCAGCCGGTCGGTCTCCACCCGGATCTGCGAGTGATAGCGGCTGACCTCGCGCGGGTCGGTGACCACCTGGTCCTCGAGGGCCTCGGCCATCGCCCGCAGCCCGGCGAGCGGCGTCCGCAGGTCGTGGCTGACCCAGGCGACCAGCTCACGACGGCTCGCCTCCAGGGCCTGCTCGCGCGCCCGCGACCGGCCGAGCCGGTCGTGGGTCTCGGCGAGCCCGAGCGAAAGCCCGGCGAGCTCGGCCGGCAGGACGACCGCGGGCGGCGTGTACATGCCAACCTCGCCGACCTCACGGACCGCGTTGAGCAGCCTGCGGGCTCCCCGGCTGACCGACCGGCCGACGACGAGCGCGACCGCGAGCCCGGCGAGCCCGGCGATTCCCATCAGCTCGAGCATCACGTCCCGGTCGCCGGACGGGAACATGCGGAAGGAGATCGCGGCCACCCCGGCGAGCGCCGTAACCACCGTCACCAGCGCGACAAATGCCACCTGGATGCCGATGGACCGGCGCGCGAGCAGGCGCTGACCGACCACGCCGCTCGCCGTCGTGAACATGGCGGCCCCGACGACCCAGGCGGTGATGTTCGAAAGGTCACTTACCGCGACGCCCGGCATGACGTCCGCCAGTTGCCCGGTCATGCCGGCCCCGGCTCGTAGCGGTAGCCGACGCCCCAGACGGTGACGATCCGCCTTGGCAGCGTCGGATCGGTCTCGAGTTTCTCCCGTAGCCGCCTGACGTGCACGGTGACCGTCGAGGTATCGCCAAAGGTCCAGCCCCAGACCTCGCTGAGCAGCTGCTCCCTGGTGAACGCCTGCCGCGGATTGCGCAGCAGGAACACCAGCAGGTCGTACTCGCGGGAGGTGAGCTGCACGAGCTTCCCGCCGATGCGCACCTCGTGCGCGGCCAGGTCGACGGTCACGTCCCGGTCGGTGAGGATCCCCTGCTCCGGGCCCGGCGCGTCGGGCAGGCCCGCCGGCGCGGCGCTGCGCGACCGCCGCAGCACCGAGCGGACCCGCATCGCCAGCTCACGCGGGCTGAACGGCTTGGTCACGTAGTCGTCGGCGCCGATCTCGAACCCGGCGAGCCGGTCGGTCTCGTCACCGAGCGCGGTCAGCATCACCACCGGGATCGGCCACCGCTCGCGCAGCCGCCGGCAGACCTCAAGGCCGTCGATGCCCGGCAGCATCAGGTCGAGCACCACCAGGTCGGGCTGCTGCTCGGCGATGCGGCGCAGCGCCTCGTGACCATCGTGCACGCACTCGACGGTATGGCCGTCACGGACCAGGTAGCGTCCGACGACATCGGCGACCGTCGGGTCGTCATCGACCACGACGATCCGGCCGGGCAAATCGCTATTGCTCACGTTTGCAAGGTATTTCGTTCCGTGAGGTCACAGCTAGGGAAACGGGGGAAAATGTCATACCGCTGTAAGATGTCCCTCGTGCACCGGCTCTTCCCGATCACCCCTCCGCCGCGCTCCTAGCGGGGCGGCAGGTCCGCGCGTCTAGCCATCGGGGCTGACGTGCTTCTCTCGCGTTTTTACGCGCCCAGGTGACCGACCGGTCTCGCCCCGCTTCCGCGACCCTTTTCCTTCTCGTCGCTGGAGCGATGTGCCATGTCTTCGTCCGCAGGCTCTTCTTCCGTTGCCCCGTCCGGCGCCGCGTCCCCGGTCATCCCTGGCCGCCGCGCGCCGGCCGCGCCCCTGCTCTGCCTTCAGCCGCTCACCGCCACGATTCTGAGCGTGGCGTTCCTCGGCAGCCGGCTCAGCCCGGCGGGCATAGCGGGCGCGGTCCTGCTGGGCGCCGCGGTCCTCAGCGCCGCCCGCCCCGGTGACTAGCGGTACCGGCCCGTCGGGTCGGGCTGCGGCGCGCCGTCCGGCGGCGCCCAGCCGTCCTGCGGCCCCCGGGCGCCCGCTGGCCCCCAGGCGTCCTCGCGGGCGTAGCCGGGCGGCGGGGCATAGGCGGGCTGGGCCCGCGTCGGACCGGCCGGGGCCCGTCCGGGGCTCGCCGGGCGGACCGGGCTGACCGGGTTAGCCGGGGTTGACCGGGCCGCGCGACTGGACCGCGGCGCGTCGCTGACCGGCATCCGGGGCGGGGCTGGCGGCCTTGGCCCGGCGGCGGCGCACGATCACGACGACGAGTCCGACGGCGAGGATGCCGGCGATCGCGTACGTGGGGCCGTGGAAGTCGTTGGCGACGTGCTCCCAGTTCGCGCCCAGCGCGTAGCCCAGGATGGCGAGGGCGGCGGTCCACGGGATCGCGCCAAGCACGGTGTAGAGGCCGAACGTGCCGGCTGGCATCGCCGCGAACCCGGCGGGCAGCGAGATGAACGTGCGGATCACCGGGATCACGCGGCCGACGAGCACCGCGACCGGGCCGTGGCGCTCGAACCAGGCGGTCGCCTTGTCGATCTCGTGCTCCCGGATCCCGACCCGCCGTCCCCAGCGGCTGATCGCGGCCTGGCCGGCGTGCTTGCCCACCGCCCAGGACGCATAGCTGCCGGCGACGTTGCCGAGCACCCCGGCGGCGAACACGCCGGCCAGCGACGGATGCGCGCCCGCGACCGCGCCCGCCGCGAGCGCGCCGCCGAACATCATGATGACCTCGGACGGTACGGGCACGCAGGCCGACTCCGCCAGCATCAGCACGAACACCGCAAGATACCCGTACTGGGAGATCAGGTTGGTCACAGACCGGTTTCCTTCCGGCAGACGGTACTAAATCGGGGCGCACTCGGTCTTCTACAACAGGGTAGAAGACATTTCGCCCGGACGCGGCGGTTCCCCCGCGAACATAACTTCTACGTTTGCGTAGAAGTTCACGCCCGCCTAGCATGGCCTGGCAGCCTCAAGGAGAGAGCGAGCCCGCCGTTGACCTCACACATGACTTACCCCGAGGCCATGGTTGTCGGCCTGATCCAGGGCGTGACCGAGCTGTTCCCGGTCTCCAGCCTCGGCCACAACGTCCTCATCCCCGCGCTGGTCGGCGGTTCGTGGGCGCAGGACCTGAGCGTCTCCGCGCCGGAGTCGCCCTACCTCGCGTACATCGTCGGCCTGCACGTCGCCACGGCCCTGGCCCTGATCCTCTACTTCTGGCGGGACTGGGTCCGGCTCGTCAAGGGCTTCGTGAGTTCGCTGCGCGAGCGCCGGATCGCGACGGCCGACCAGCGGCTCGCCTGGATGATCATCCTGGCGACGATTCCCGTCGGCATCGCCGGGCTGCTGCTCGAGCACGCCTTCCGCGTGTTCTTCAGCAAGCCCGTGCCGACCGCGCTGTTCCTGGCGCTCAACGGCGTGATCCTGCTCGGCGGGGAAAGGATGCTCAGTCGCCGGCGGCCCGCCGCGGCGGCCGCCCCGGCCGCGCAAGCGCTCATCGCGCAGTCCTCCGCGACGCAGCCGCTCGCCGCGCCCACGCACAGGCCGGAAAACGGGCCAGAGAATGTGACCGCGCCCCCGCCCGGCGAGCGGCCGGAGCCGCCGGGTCCGCCGCCAGCCGCGGACGGCTCGGCCCGCGACGCCGAGACCGCCCGGGGGATCGCCGCCGACGGGCGGCTGTCGACCATGGGTTACCGGCAGGCGGTACTGATCGGCGCGGCGCAGATCGCGGCGCTGCTGCCGGGCATCAGCCGGGACGGCATCGTCTCGGTGACCGGGATGTTCCGCGGGCTGTCCCGCGAGGACGCCGTCCGCTTCTCCTTCCTGCTGTCGGCGCCGGTGATCCTCGCGGCGGGGGTGCTGAAGATCCCCGACCTGACCGGCCCGCTTGGCGACGGCATCCGCGGCCAGGTGCTCGTGGGCAGCCTGCTGTCCTTCGCCGGCGCCTACCTGTCGGTCCGCTTCCTCACCAGGTACTTCGCCAAGCAGCGGTCGCTGGCACCGTTCGGCATTTACTGCCTGCTCGCCGGCCTCGGCAGCCTCATCTTTTACCTGGTCGCCCGCTAGAGACACCCGATTCCGTTCGGGATCACTAGGCGGGCAAGCCGCCGCGAACCCGCACGCGGCGCGCTACGAGCGCCCGGGCGACCAGCGGCGGCCCAGGTTCTGGGTGATGGGCAGCGACAGCGCGGGCGCGGCGGCCGCGACCGCCACCGGGGGCGCGCCGCCGTCGGCCGTGCCCGCCGGGGACGGCGGGGACGGCGGGACGAACGACGGCCGGTGCGCCCGCGGCGCCCGCAGCGCGACGAGCAGGTCGTCGAGCGCCTCGAAGTTGTGCGCGCTGACCACCGCGTCGCAGTACGGCCAGGCGGCCGCCATGCCGCCCACCTCGGGCCGGTACCGCTCCGACTGGGTCCGCGGGTTGGCCCACACGATCCGGTAAGCGATCCGGTGCAGCCGCGCCATCTGGGCCCCGAGCAGCGCGGGGTCCCCGGTCTCCCAGCCGTCGGAGATGATCAGGATGACCGCGCCGCGGCCCATCCCGCGGACCGCGTAGCGGTCGTTGAAGTCGCGCAGCGCGGCACCGATCCTGGTGCCCCCGGCCCAGTCGGGCGCGGCCTCCCCCGCCCGGGCGAGCATCGTTTCCGGTGACGCCGCGGCGAGGAAGGGCGTGAGCCGGGTCAGCCTCGTCGCGAACGTGAACACCTCCGTCCGCGGCCTGCTGGCGTCCCTTGACGGCCCGGAGAAACCGGACCCGCCGCCGCCCGCCGCGCCGGAAGACCGCGCGGCCACGTACATCAGCTGCAGGATCGCCCGCGCGTAGGGCTCCATGGACCCGGAGATGTCGCAGAGCACGACGAGCCGTCGCTGCCTGGTCCGCACCGCGCGCCTGGCGATCCGCACCGGCTCGCCGCCGGTCCTGGTCGCCTGCCGCATGGTCCGGCGCATGTCGAGCCGCGCGCCGTCCTTCTTCGGCCGGTACCGCCGGGTGCGGCGGGGCGGCACCGCTATCACGAGTTCCCGCATGAGCGTGGCGAGCTGGGCCAGTTCCCCGGGCGAGAGCTGCGCGAAGTCCCGTTGACGGAGCCGCTCGGTCATCGCGGCGACGCGGCGGACGGCGGGCACGCCCGCCTCGGCGTCGTCGCCGGAGCCCGGGTCGCCCTCGCGGCCGCCCGCGGCCAGCGCCTCGTCGAGGCCGTCAAGCCCGGGCGGCAGCTCGTCCGCGCCGGCCGCCCGCGACTCGTCCTCGGCCGAATCGTCGGCGCGCTCGGCGGACTCGACGATCATGTTCTGCTGCGGCGCGGTGACCGCGGGCCGCCGCGGCCCGGCCGGCCCGGCGCCGAACATCTCGTTAAACACCCGCTCGAACGCGTCGAGTTGATTCGGCCCGGACACCATCGTGGCGAGCGCGCAGGCGTGCAGCTGCTCGATCGTCGTCGCCCGCATCACGGTGAGCGCGCCGGCCAGCCGCTCGCTGCGATCGGGTCCGGCGGGCAGTCCCGCGGTCCGCAGCGCGGTCGCGACGGCCGCCGCCAGGGCCGCGTAATCCGCCGGCCGGTCAGTCATGCCGGACGACAGAGGCCAGTCCGGCCTCCCGCACGGCCTGCTCATCCTCCGGGTACTTGACCACGACGCTCAGCGTGCGCTCGGCCGCGTCGGCGGAAAGCGCCTCGTCGCCGAACACCGTGAGCGCGCCCGCCCAGGTGATCGCCTCCGAGATGCCCGGTGACTTCGTCAGTCCGAGGTCGCGCAGCCGCGCCACCGCGACCGCGACCTCGCCCGCCAGCGCCGTGCTCGCGGCGGGCACCCGCCGCCGGATGATCTCCGCGACCCGGCGCGCGTCGGGGAAGCCGATCCAGTGGTAGAGGCAGCGCCGCTTGAGCGCGTCGTGCAGGTCCCTGGTCCGGTTGGAGGTGAGGATCACCGCCGGCGGGACGACGGCGTGGCGCGTCCCGAGCTCCGGGATCGTCACCGAGGACTCCGCGAGCATCTCGAAGAGGAACGCCTCGAACTCATCGTCGGCCCGGTCGACCTCGTCGATCAGCAGCACGGCGGGCCGCGGGCCCGGGTGGTCGAGCGCGGTAAGCAGCGGCCGGGACAGCAGGAACTCCGGCCGGAACAGGTCGGCTTCCTGCAGCGTCTCGTGGGTCGCCTCGGCCATCCGGATGGCCAGCAGCTGCTTCGGGTAGTTCCACTCGTACAGCGCCTCAGCGGAGGAAATGCCCTCATAGCACTGGAGCCGGACGAGCACGGTGTCGAGCGCTTCCGCCAGGGACTTGGCCGCCTGCGTCTTGCCCACGCCTGGCTCGCCCTCGAGCAGGATCGGCTGTCCCATCCGCACCGCGAGGAACAAGGCGGCCGCGAGCTGATCCCCCGCCAGGTAGCCCGTCTCGTCAAGCGCCTTGGCCAGCGCCGCCACGTCTGGGAACCGTTCTCCGACCGCCGGGGAAACTTCGCTGCTCACAAGCTGTGAGTTTATCTGCCGGTCGCCGCCGGGAACGCATCGGCGACATTCCGGGCAACAGAAGCGAACCGCCTGGCTTCTGCCTTGCCGCTAGCGGCCGCCGATGTCCTCGCTCCACACCTGCGGGTAGCGGGCCTGGAACTCCTCCATCGCCGCGACGCAGTCCTCGTGGTCGAGCAGCGCGATCTCGACGCCGCGGGCCCGCAGGAAGTCCAGGTCGCCGGCGAAGGTCCGGGCCTCGCCCACCACCACGCGCGGTATCTGGAACAGCAGGATCGCGCCGGTGCACATCTGGCACGGGGACAGCGTCGTGTACAGGGTGGTGTCGGCGTAGGAGGCGCGGCGGCCCGCCTTCCGCAGCGCGGAGATCTCGCCGTGGGCGATCGGGTCGCCGTTCTGCACCCGCTCGTTGTGCCCGGCCGCGATCACCTCGCCGCCCGCCGCGAGGACCGCGCCCACCGGGACGCCGCCCGCGTCGAGGCTGGACCGCGCCTGCCGCAGCGCGAGCGCCATCATTTCCCGGTCGACCGGCAGCACGTCACCCATGACCGGATACGTTACCGGTGCGGCGGCCGGATGGACGACCCGCCGTCTCGTTGCCTGGGCCCGGCCTGCCCCGGCACGGAACGCAGCGCGCGGACCGACGCCGGCTTCGCCGGCGGCCACTCGTACGCGAGTTCGTCCCCGACCCTGAGCCGGGCCCACCGCGCCGCCTCCACCTGCAGCGCGCTGGCGGCCGCGGCCAGGACCGCGGGCGGCGGCAGCGCGATCACGTCGGCCGGGTCCGTGCCGGGCTCCGTGATCGGCACCACCGACAGGTGCGACTTCGCGATCCGCCGAATCTCGTCGGGCGACGGGTCGTCCAGCGCCGCGACGGCCTCCACCAGGTTGGCCAGGAGCTCTGCGCGCCGCACCGTGTCCCGCTGCGCCCGCTTCAGCTGTTCCGACCGGTCGGTGGCGTGCGGCGGGCGGCGGCCGCGCAGGTGATGCATGCTCGTCCACACGGTGCCCGCCGCGATCGCGCCGAAGATCCCGCCGCTGACGCGCAGCTCACGCTCCACGATCAGGTGCCTGACGTCGTGCGGCAGTTCCGGCCCCATGATGGTGAAGCCGTCCATGCGGTAAACGACGCCGTCGTCCCGCTCGATGACGGCGTACCCCCTCTGATGATCCGCGAGACGCGGAAACGTGACGCGCATATGCCCACTATGCGCAGCTCATCCGTCACCCTCATAACGGTTTTTCCCGCACTCGCTCTGCTAGCCCCGCTCGCCTCCGCGCGCCCTGAGGGCGCGCTTCGGCTCACGGGGAAGCGCCCTCCCTCCTCAGTCCAAAAACGCCGACGCGCGCTTCGGCTCGTGCTCGGTTTTCCCCGCACCCCGCCAGGCGCTAGGGTGACGGATCGTGGCTGGACGCGGCACCACGGCGACGATCGCCCTCAACCGGGCGAAGATCCCGTTCACCTTGCACGAGTACGAGCACGACCCGCGGTCGGACTCCTACGGCCTCGAGGCCAGCGAGGCGCTCGGCGTGCCGCCCGACCGGGTGTTCAAGACGCTGGTCGCGGCGGTCGACGGGGGCGCGCTCGCCGTCGGCGTGGTGCCCGTGCACCGCCAGCTCGACCTGAAGGCCCTGGCCGGCGCCGTCGGCGGCAAGAAGGCGGCGATGGCCGAGGTCGCCGCCGCCGAGCGCGCCACCGGCTACGTGGCGGGCGGCATCTCCCCGGTCGGCCAGAAGAAGCGGCTTCCGGTCGTCGTGGACTCCTCGGCCCTCGGGCTGCCGACCATCTTCTGCAGCGCCTGCCGCCGCGGGCTTGAGATCGAGATCACACCCGCGGACCTGGTCAAGGCGGCCGGGGCGAGGGTCGCCGCGATCGCCGCCGGGTAGCCGCTCCCCCGCGAGTCGAAGGGCGCGCCCCTGCCCCCGGACTGAGGAGGGAGGGAGCGACGAAGGAGCCTGCCCGCGAGCCGAGAGCGCGCCAGGCGGCCTGCGCTGCCCGAGGCGAGCGAGGGAGCCTCCCCGCGCGATACCGAAGGGCGCGCCCCTGTCCTCGGACTGAGGAGGGAGGGAGCGAGGAACGAGCGGACGAGTGACGAGGGAGAAGGCAGGGGTCCCGAGCGCCCGGAGGCGAGCGGGAAGGCACGGTCTCCTAGTCGTCAGAACGGTTGGCGGTGACTCCGGCATCGTCCGCCGCGTCCTCGTGGCCGGCCGGCGGGTCGGGCGGGTTCTTGCCCGGATCGTCGGCGGCGACCTCGCCGGCGGCGGTCGCTTCCGCGGCGACGGTGGCCTCCGCGGCGGCCTCGTCCGCGTGGGTCTCGTCCGGCGTCGCCGCGTCCGCGGTCGCCTCGTCCGGCGTCGCCTCCGCGGCCCCCGCCGCCTCCGCGGCCCCCGCCGCCTCCGGCGCTCCCGGCGGCAAGACCGTGTACGGGCGCTCAGGGCGCCGCTGGGCGAGCACGAACCAGACCAGGCCGATGACCGTCAGCGCGATCGCCACGAACAGGTTCAGCCGCAGCCCGAGGAAGTGCTCGGACGAGTCGACCCTGATGGTCTCCTCGAAGATCCGGTACCCGGAGTAACCCGCCACGTAGAGCGCGAACAGGCCCCACGGCCTGATCTTGGCGTGGTGCCCGAGCCAGACGAGGAAGGCCGCGAGGGCCAGGTCCCAGACCAGCTCGTACAGGAACGACGGCTGGAAGGTCGCGAAGTGCAGGTCCTGGTTGGGGATGCCGCCGGCCACCCGGTACT
Source organism: uncultured Actinomycetota bacterium (assembly GCA_963767685.1). Taxonomy (GTDB): domain Bacteria; phylum Actinomycetota; class Actinomycetes; order Streptosporangiales; family Streptosporangiaceae; genus Trebonia. Next base: position 106,854 of record CAVYEZ010000018.1, on the reverse strand, counting down.
GGTACGGGATCTCCAGGCCCCACGGCAGCGTCGTCGGCTTGCCGAACAGCTCCTTGTTGAAGTAGTTGCCGATCCGGCCGACGGCCTGGGCGACCAGCAGCGCGGGCGCGATGGCGTTGGCGAACGGGCCGACGGTGACGCCGAGCTTGTGCAGCCGCCAGGCACCGACCGCGGCGGCGAGCGCGACGCCGCCCCAGATGCCGAGGCCACCGGTCCACACGGCGAACACCCCGTACCAGACGTGCGGGATGTCGTTCGGGGTGGTGATATCGAAGTAGATCCGGCCGCCGATGATGCCCGCGGGCACCACCCACAGCGCGATGTCGTTGACGAGGTCGGGGTCGCCGCCGAGCGCGCGCCAGCGCCGCCGGGTGATCAGGATCGCCAGCGTGATCCCGATGATGTAGCCGAGGGCGTAAAAGTGGACGTCCAGCGGGCCGATATGAAAGCTGTTGATCGGCGGACTGGGAATGAATTGCGGCAGCGCGCCGTAGCCATGCGCCATGCCGCCGAGACTACCGCGCACTCTGGCGATCCGGGACGTTGGTCCGTAGCGAGGCTAAGACCGGACGGAGGGCGAGCAGGTCGTCGAGCCGGGCTGAGGCAGCAGCCCGCCGCCTCCCGCGTTCTCCATGCGAGTTACATTACGGGGTAGTAATCAGGGTCAAAAGTCCCCTCCAAAGCGGCCACCGAGGCCCTACCATTACTACTGAATGGGATCGCATCGTAGCAATGAGCAAGTGAGCGCCGGTCGTTCGCGCGCGACGGCGATCATTGGACGAGGTGAGTTGTGATGCGACTTGGAGCATCTCCGAGCGTTTACGGCTGGTGGGTGCTGCGCGCGGTCCGCGGCGCGCGACCCGACCGCAACCCGCTGCGCCGCGGCATCGACCGGCTGGAGACCGGCCTGCTCGTCGGCCTGTTCGTGGCGCTGGCCGCGGTGACGCCGTTCGCCGCGCGGCTGGCCGGCCATGCCTCGTACCTGAGCTCGCTGCGCGAGCGGCAGGAGCAGGTGGCGACCAGGCATGAAGTCAAGGCGGTGCTCAGCCAGGACGCGGGCCCGGTGACCGGGTACTCGCTCAGCGCCTACGTGCTCACCCAGGCCGCCTGGACTTCCTTCGGTGGCGTGGCCCGTTCCGGCGAGGTGCCGGCGGTGCCCGGCACCCCGAAGGGGACGGCCATCACCGTCTGGACCGACGCCAGCGGGTACCTGGACAGCCCGCCGCTCGCCCTGTCCGAGGTGGCCAGCCAGGCCGACGCGGCCACGATCGGCGTTGTCGTCGCGGCCGGCGTGTTCTACATAACGGCCGCGGCGGCCATCCGGCAGCTTGCTAACCGCCGCCGGATGGCCGCCTGGGATGCCGACTGGGTGGCTACAGCCCCGATGTGGAACCGTCAGCGCTGGTGACGCCGGCCTCCGCCGCCGGGTGCGGTGCCACCATCACGGGCGGCGTCAGCAGACTCACCGACTTGTCGGGCCGGCCCGCCAGCCGGTAGACGTCGGAACCGTCCACCGTCTCCCGCTCGAGCAGCAGGCTGACGAGCGAGTCGAGCTCGGGGCGATGCGTCGAGAGCAGGTTCACCGCCCGCTCCTCGGCCTGCCGCACCAGCTTGGACACCTCACCGTCGATGGCCGCCTGGGTGGCCTCCGCGTAGGGCCTGCTTGACACGCCGGGCCCGCCGCCGCCGAGGAACACCGAGCCGCCCTCCGGGTAGCCCACCGGCCCGAGGACCGGGGACATGCCGAACTCGCGGACCATCTTGGTCGCCAGGTCGGTGGCGCCCGCCAGGTCGTTGCCCGCGCCGGTCGAGCCCTGGCCGAGGACGACCAGCTCGGCGGCCCGGCCACCGAGCCGGACGGCAAGCGAGTCGTACAGGTAGTCCTCCGCGTACATGTGCCGCTCGACCAGCGGGAGCTGCTCGGTGACGCCGAGCGTCTGCCCGGCGGGCAGGATCGTGACCTTGGCCACCGGGTCGGCGTGCTCGGACAGGGCCGCCACGAGGGCGTGGCCGGACTCGTGCACCGCGACGGCGTGCTTCTCCTCGGGGAGCAGCACGTTCGAGCCTTCCCGGCGGCCGAGGATGATCCTGTCCCGCGCCGTCTCGAAGTCGGCCGCGGTCACCACGTTCCTGTTGCCGCGTACCGCGTTGATGGCCGCCTCGTTCGCGAGGTTCGCGAGGTCCGCACCGGAGAAGCCGGGGGTGCCACGGGCGACCACCTCAAGGTTCACGTTGGGCGAGAGCTCCTTGCCCTTGGTGTGGACCCGCAGGATCGCCTCCCGCTCCTTGACGTTGGGCAGCGGGATCGTCACCTGCCGGTCAAACCGGCCGGGGCGCAGCAGGGCGGGGTCGAGCACCTCGGGCCGGTTGGTCGCGCCGAGGACCACGATGCCCATGGTGGGGTCGAAACCGTCCATCTCGGCGAGCAGCTGGTTGAGCGTCTGCTCCCGCTCGTCGTTGGCGACGACCGCGCCCGAGCCCGCCCGGCGCTGGCCGATCGCGTCGATCTCGTCGATGAAGATAATGGCGGGAGACCGCTTGCGCGCCTCGGCGAACAGGTCGCGGACCCTGGCCGCGCCGACGCCGACGAACATCTCCACGAAGCTGGAGCCGGTAACCGAGAAGAAAGGCACCTGCGCCTCGCCCGCCACCGCGCGGGCGAGCAGGGTCTTGCCGGTTCCCGGCGGGCCGACCATGAGCACGCCGCGGGGCACCACGGCCCCGGCCCGCGCGTAGCGGTCAGGGTTGCGCAGGAAGTCGACGACCTCGCTGATCTCAGCCTTCGCGCCGTCGTAGCCGGCCACGTCGTTGAACGTGGTGGACGGCCGCTCCTCGTCGAACACCTTGGCGCGGGACCGGCCGACGCCGAGGATGCCCTGCATCTGGCCGGCCGCGCCGCGGGAGAGCCGCCGCCAGAACCAGAAGAACAGCGCGAACGGCGCCAAGATGATGATCCATTGCAGCAGCTCGGTGCCGAATCCACTCGAGGGCGTGCTGAAGGTGGTCTTGACGCCGTCGGCCTGGAGCTGGGCCTGCAGTGAATCGGGCAGCGGTGTCGGGAGGACCACCGTGTAGCTGGACTTGTCGGTCAGCGTCCCGCTGCTCGCGCCGCCTGCTGACGGAATGGTCGCCGTCGCGATCTTGTGCGCGGAGAGGTCGGATACGAACTGGGAGTAGCTCAGGGTGGTCGGTGCCGCCGTGTGCACCGCCGGGAGGTATATCCAGAGGAACAAGGCGACAAGGATGCCGACGGGCAGCAGCCAGTGCCGCCACGCAGGCGGGGGCGGCGGCGCGTTCCCCGGTCCCGGCTTGTCACCGGGTGGCGGGGGCGAGACTTGCTTACTCATGCGGACCTGCTCTTTCCGCCAGGCGGGCGCCTCTCCCGGGGCGCGGTGCCCCGCGCTATCCACTGGGGCTATCCCTGCCCCGGAGGCTTATGTTCTAGTCAACGCGCCGGGATTGCCGCCTCTTCCGTCACTAGCGGACTCGACGCAAGCTCTCAGCGAACGCGCAGGAACGCTCGTCACTGAGGGACGCCGGGCGCCCCGCCAGCGGTGAGCATCTGCGCCGCGCCGCGGACGACGCAGCGCAGCGGGTCTTCCGCCACCACCACGCCGATGCCGGTCAGCTCGGCGATCCGGTCCGCCAGTCCTGGCAGCAGCGCGCCGCCGCCGGAGATCCGCACCCGGCCGCGGACCACGTCCTCGGCGAGACCCGCGGGGATGTCGGAGAGCACGTTCTGCACCGTCACGCAGATGGCGCCCACGACCGGCTCGAGTGCGCTTGCGACCAGGTCCGCGGGCACCTTCTCAATGCGCGGCGTCCGGCGCGCCGCGTCAAGCCCGACCGCCTCCGCCCAGCCGTCCGGGCCGCCGTTCAGCCCGAGTTCGGTCTTGAGGTGCCGGGCGGCGCGCTGGCCGAGGATCATGCCCAGGCTGGACCTGGCCGCGCTGATGATCGCCTCGTCCATGGCATTGCCTGCCATCCGCAGGCTTTCCGCGCGCACGACCCGCCAGCCCGCCACCGCCGCGACCTCGGTCGTCCCGCCGCCCACGTCCACCACGAACCCGCCGGCGCCCGCGCTCAGGTCGAACCCGGCGCCCGCGGCGGCTGCGACCGGCTCGTCGACCAGTTCCACCACGCAGCGAGGCCGCCGCGTGCCGAATGCGGCGACCACCGAGCGCCGCTCCACCCAGGTGGCGCCGCCGGGCACGCACACCAGCGCGCGCCGCTTGAACGGCCCGCTCAGCGCGCCCGACTTGCGCAGGAAGCGGTGCAGCAGCTCCGCGGTGGCGTCGAGGTCGGCGATCACGCCGTCGCGCAGCGGATGGATGACCCTGATGTCCTTGGGCTCCTTGTCCGCGAGGGCCTCGGCCGCGGTGCCGATGGCGGCCACCGACGCGGTGCTGCCGTCGATCGCGATCGTGGACGGCTCCTCGAGCACGAGCCCACGACCGTCGACCCAGACGAGGGTGTTGACGGTTCCCAGGTCAATCGCGACGCTGCCCCTGCTGAGCATCCTCGGCCACCCCTAGTCCGCTCATGGTGCCTCGCGCACCGCTTTGTGCAGGTACCAGCGTATGACTTCGTGAGACTAACCCTTGCCCAGGGTGACCCATCTCACTACCGGTAGCGATCTGGTATCTAAACGTCACTCATGAACGTTCAGTAAGAAGAGAACTACAGGAAGATCACGAGAACCTTCTGGGTGGTTCTAACGTTTTATTCAGTGAGATGGCGGTGCAGCCGTAAGGTTGGCTGCCTTCACTGGGGTACCTGGGGCTCCTCGCCGCCCCGCACAAGATGCCACGAAATCCGGCGAGGCTGGTGCGGAAGGAGTATTTCGTTCACTACGATCTAGGAGGGGATTGCCTAATGATTCGCGCGAGCCGCGTCGGAGGGGACCGGACTGCGCCGGACGGGGAGAACGGGGAGATGCAGGCTGTGTTTGGCCTTGCTCAGGCTTTGCAGCTAGAACTCGCGTACCAGGTGGCGGCCGACGGCAAGGCGACCGTGCGGGTGCGCGGCGAGCTTGACATCGCCACCGCCGACCAGGCGTACGCCTACCTGCGCGACGTGGTGGACAGTCAGGACGGTCCCGTGCTGATGAACTTGTCCGAGTTGTCGTTTTGCGACGCGGCCGGCCTCGGGGTGCTCGCCAGGGTTGCCGGGCACGCGCGGCGTTCCGGCCGCTCACTCAAGTTGACCGCCGCCCGCCCCGCGCTGCTCCGAATCATGCGCATCACCGGCATGGACGAGGCATTCCCGGAAGTACGGAACCCGACGTTGTCCGTCATCAGCCTGCCCCGCCAGGCCACGATGACGATAGGCAGCTAGGGTTCACGTCCGACCGGGGTCCGCTCGTACCTCGCTCCCTCACTCCTGCGTCCTGGGGCTAGGGCACGCCGTTCGGCGCACGCTCAGGCTTCCTGGTCGCGCCGTGGCCGGCTACCCATGGTGAGATGCCGCGCTTCAGCGTTAAATTTGGATTACACCGCTGGCGATCATGAGCGGCGGCAGCGCGAACGATGCGCGAAGAGCGATCAGTAACGGCGCCACGAGGCGCGTCAACGCAGGGACGCGGAGGACCTTTTCATGGCTGATGATCTGAACGACGAGCTTGACGAGACATCGGAATCGTCGGAAGCGCTCATCGCGGTGCACTGGCGTGAAGAGGGCTACTACCCGCCCCCGGCGAAGTTCACGGCGCAGGCCTACGCGTCCGACCCGGCGATTCGCGAGCAGTACACCGAGGACAAGTACCCGGACTGCTTTACCGCCTACGCGGACTTGCTCACTTGGTACAAGAAGTGGGACACGGTGCTCGACACGTCGAACGCGCCGTTCTGGAAGTGGTGGGTCGGCGGCGAGCTGAACGCCTCGTACAACTGCGTCGACCGGCACATGGAGGCCAGCCCCAACAAGGCCGCCCTCATCTGGGTACCCGAGCCGGAAGGTGAGGCGCACCAGGCGATCACCTACCGGGAGCTGTACGTCCGGGTCAACGAGATGGCCGCGGTGCTGCAGGACCTGGGGCTCAAGGCCGGCGACCGGATCACGTTCCACATGCCGATGGTCCCTGAACTGCCCGTCGTCATGCTCGCGGCGGCCCGGCTCGGCGTCGTCCACTCGCAGGTGTTCGCCGGCTTCTCCGGCACCGCCGCCGGGCACCGGATCGCCGACTCCGGCTCGACCGTGCTCGTCACCATGGACGGCTACTACCGCAGCGGCGACCTGCTCGACCACAAGGTCAAGGCCGACGAGGCGGTCGAGGCCGCGGCGAAGGAAGGCCAGCGGGTCGACAAGGTTCTCGTCTTCCGCCGCTACCCGGGCCAGTACTCCTCGAAGACCCCGATGGTCGAGGGCCGGGACGTCTTCGTCGACGACCTCCTGGCCGCGCGCAAGGGCGCGATCGTCGAGCCGGTGGCGCTCAAGGCGACCGACCCGCTGTTCCTGATGTACACGTCCGGCACGACCGGCCGCCCCAAGGGCTGCCAGCACTCCATCGGCGGCTACCTCTCCTACGTGGCCGGGACGTCGAAGTACTACCAGGACATCCACCCGGACGACACGTACTGGTGCATGGCCGACATCGGCTGGATCACCGGCCACTCCTACATCGTCTACGGCCCGCTCGCGCTCGGCACGACCAGCGTCCTCTACGAGGGCACGCCGAACTACCCGGACGCCGCCCGGCCGTGGCGGATCGCCACCCAGCTCGGCGTGAACATCTTCCACACCTCCCCGACCGCGATCCGGATGCTCCGCAAGGTCGGCCCGGACGAGCCCGCCAAGTACCCCTATCACTTCAAGCACATGACCACGGTCGGCGAGCCGATCGAGCCCGAGGTCTGGCGCTGGTACTACGAGAGCGTCGGCAAGGGCGAGGCGGTCATCGTCGACACCTGGTGGCAGACGGAGACCGGCGGTTTCCTCGGCTCGACACTGCCGGGCATCGACCCGATGAAGCCCGGCTCCTGCGGCCCGGCGGCGCTCGGCATCTACCCGGTCATCCTCGACGAGGACGCCAACGAGGTGCCCGCGGGCAGCGGCAAGGCGGGCAACATCTGCATCCGCAACCCGTGGCCGGGCGTCTTCCAGACGATCTGGGGCCAGCCGGAGCGGTTCGTGTCCACTTACTACGCCAAGTACAACAAGGACCCGAAGTCCACCGACTGGCGCGACTGGCCGTACTTCGCCGGCGACGGCGCGGTCCAGGCGGCCGACGGCTACTACCGCATCCTCGGCCGCGTCGACGACGTGATCAACGTGGCCGGCCACCGGCTGGGCACCAAGGAACTGGAGTCCGCCGCGCTCATGGTGAACGAGGTGGCGGAGGCCGCGGCGGTCCCCGTCATCGACGACATCCGGGGTCGCGTGGTAGAGATGTACATCGCGCTCAAGCCCGGCTTCGAGGCGAGTCCCGAGGTTGAGGCGAAGGTCAAGAGCGCCATCGAGACCGATATCGGCAAGATCGCCAGGCCGAAGAACATCTGGATCGTCCCCGACATGCCGAAGACCAGGTCCGGCAAGATCATGCGCCGCGTCATCGCCGCGACGTCGAACTTCACCGACACCGGCGACATCACCACGCTCGCCAACCCCGAGGTCGTGGACAAGATCCGCCACCAGGTGCAGTCCGCCAAGATTGCCAAGGGCGAGGTCCCGCGCGAGCTAAGCGAGGCCGAGCGCGCCGAGATCACCTCCTTCGGCAGCGAGTAAAGACGAAGTAAGTCAGTGGCGGGCCATCGCATCGCGGTGGCCCGCCCCGCATTTAGGGCAAGATGCCCATTGCGCGGCGGCCGGGGGTGCGGTGGGGTTGGAGCGTGACAGACGACTCGCCCGCCGTGCGGGTGCGGGGCCTGGTTAAGTCTTACGGTTCAGTGCAGGCGGTGCGCGGCATCGACCTGGACATTGACCATGGCGAGATCTTCGCGCTGCTCGGGCCGAACGGGGCGGGCAAGACGAGCACCGTGGAGATCCTCGAGGGCTACCGGAGGCGGGACGGGGGGGAGGTCGGCGTCTTCGGCTTCGACCCGGGCCGGGAGCGGGCGAAGATACTGCCCAGGATCGGGATCGTCTTGCAGAAGACCGGCGTGGAGCGGTACCTGACGGTCAGCGAGACCGTCACGATGTACGCCGGCTACTACCCGCGGCCGCGGTCGCCGGCCGAGGTGATTGACCTCGTGGGCCTCGCCGGCAAGCGGAACAGCCGGGTCACCACGCTGTCTGGCGGCCAGTTGCGGCGGCTCGACATGGCCGTCGCCCTGGTCGGCGACCCCGATCTGCTCTTCCTCGACGAGCCGACCACGGGGTTCGACCCGACCGCCCGGCGGGACGCCTGGGAGATGGTCAAGAACCTCGCGTCGCTGGGCAAGACGGTGCTGCTGACCACGCACTACATGGACGAGGCGCAGTACCTCGCCGACCGGGTGGCGGTGATCTCGGCCGGGCGGATCGTGGCGGAGGGACCACCCGCCACGCTCGCCGACCGGAACCTCGCGCTGGCCCGCATCCGCTACCGGCTGCCCGCCGCCGCGGCCCCGCCGGATGGCTTGCTGGGCGCGCCCGACGGTGCCGGCTTCACCGTGCTCACGTCCGCCGACCTGGTCCGCGACCTGCACCGGCTCACCGGCTGGGCGCTGGAGAACGGGATCGACCTCGACGGGCTCGAGGTGACCAGGCCCTCGCTTGAGGACGTCTACCTGTCCCTCACCAGCGCCGGGGAGGCGAAGGGATGACCACGTTGCGGCTGACCGGCCTCCAGCTCCGCTACGTCAACAAGGCATTCTGGCGCAACCCGGCGTCGGCGTTCTTCACCTTCGTCTTCCCGCTCATCTTCCTGGTGATCTTCACGTCCCTGCTCGGCCACTACACGGTGCAGATCGGCACCGAGACCGTTAACACGTCGACCTACTACGTGGCCTCCATGGCCTGCTTCGCCGCGATCGGCGCGTGCTTCAACAACATCGCGACCAGCATCACCTTCCAGCGGGAGGACGGCCTGCTCAAGCGGGCCCACGGCACGCCGCTGCCCGCCGCCGCCTACCTGGGCGCCCGGATCCTGCACGCGGTCTTCGTCGCGGTGATACTCGTCGCGCTGACCGCGATCTTCGGGCATTTCGTCTATGACGCCACCATTCCCAGCGGCCTGTCCCTGCTCAGGTTCGCGGTCGTGGTGCTGGTCGGCTCGGCGGCGTTTTGCGCGCTCGGCCTGGCCGTGTCCGCGGCCATTCCCAACACCGACGCCGCCGCGCCGATCGTCAACGCGGTCATCCTGCCGGTGGAGTTCCTGTCCGGGATCTTCATCGCCTTCGGCAACACCACGCCGTCGTGGATCTTGTGGGTCGCCCGGGTGTTCCCCGTGCGGCACTTCGCGGTCGGCATGCAGGCCGGCTTCCTCGGCACCGCGTTCAGCTGGAACGATGTGCTTATCGTGGCAGCCTGGGGTGCCGGCGGCCTGGTGCTCGCCGTCCGGTACTTCTCCTGGGAGCCACGCCAGGGATAGCGGGGCCAGGACCGAGCGGCCAGGGACGGAGGTGAAGCGCAGATGAGCGAGCCCGTTACCGGGCCGGCGAGCGTGTACGCACTGCTCGCCGACGGGCGGACCGTGCAGATCAGGCCGGCCACGCAGGCGGACTACGCGGCGGTCAAGGCCATGCACGAGGCCATGTCGCCCGACAACGCCTACCTGCGGTTCTTCAGCCTCAGCAGGCTTGCCGCCGAGCAGGAGGCCCGGCGGGTGACCAGGGATCCCGGCCCCGACCACGCCGCGTTGCTCGCCATCTTCGACGGCCAGGTCGCCGGGCTCGCCAGCTACGAGGTGGCGCGAAATGGCATGCGCCAGCCCGGTGCGGGCCGGACGGCGGAGGTCGCGTTCGCGGTGGCGGACACCATGCACCACCGGGGCATCGCCACGCTGCTGCTTGAGCACCTCGTCTCGCTGGCCCGCGCACAGCAGCTCACGGCGCTGACCGCGGAGACGCTGCAGCAGAACACGGGCATGCTCCGGGTCTTCTCCGACGCGGGCCTGCCGGTGGTGAGCAAGCGCGAGGACGGCGTGGTCTCCATCACGATTCCGCTGCCGCCGGACGACTCCGGCCGTCAGCTCGAGGACTACCTGGAAACGGTCGCGGTGCGGGAGCGGTCGGCCAGCGTGGCCAGCCTCCGGCCGGTGTTCGCGCCGGCCGCGGTCGCGGTGATCGGGGTGAGCAGGCAACCGGGAACGGTCGGCCGGGTGGTGCTCGGCAACATCAGGGCCGGGGGCTACGCGGGGCGGCTCTACGCGGTCAACCCCAACGCGCGGGAGGTGGCTGGCGTCCCGTGCTTCCCCGACGTCGGGAGCCTGCCGGAGGCCCCCGACCTCGCGGTGCTCGCCGTCCCGGCGGCGGCGGTCGTCGAGACGGCGCAGCAGTGCGGCCAGCGCGGGGTGCGCGGCCTGGTCGTGCTCACCTCCGCCATCGACGCACCGGCCGACGCCGACCTGCTCGCCGCCTGCCGTCGGCACGGGATGCGGCTGATCGGCCCCAACTGCTTCGGCGTCGCCGTCCCGTCCATCGGGCTCGACGCGACGTTCGCGGCGGCCAACCCGGTCGCGGGCAGCGTCGGGCTGGTCATGCAGTCGGGCGGCATCGGCTTCGCGATGGTGGACCACCTCACCCGGCTCGGGATCGGGATCTCCTCGTTCGCCTCGGTCGGCAACAAGCTCGACGTCTCGAGCAACGACCTCCTGCAGTGGTGGGAGCAGGACGAGCAAACGCGGGTCGCCGTGCTCTACATCGAGTCGTTCGGCAACCCGCGCAAGTTCGGGCGGACCGCGCGCCGGGTCGGGCTGAAGATGCCGGTGCTCACCGTCCACGCGGGTCGCAGCGAGGCGGGCCAGCGGGCCGCCGCGTCGCACACCGCCGCGGTCGCCGCCCCGCTGGTCACCCGGGAGGCGCTGTTCGAGCAGGCGGGGATCATTGCCACGCCGAGCTTCGGCGAGCTGATGGGGGCGACGGCGCTGCTCGCCACGCAGCCGCCGCCGGCCGGGCGGACGGTGGCGATCGCGAGTAACGTCGGCGGTGCGGGGGTGCTCGCCGCCGACGCGTGCACCGACCTCGGGCTCGCCGTGCACCACCCGGGCGAGGAGACCGTCCGCCGGCTGCGCGCCCTCATTCCCGCCGGCGGCTCGCTCACCGGCCCGGTGGACACCGTCGCGACCGTAACGGCCGACGCCTTCCGCCAGGTGCTTGAGACCCTCGGCAGCGACGCGGAGGTACACGCGGTCATCGCGCTGATCCTGCGTACCGGGGCAACCGGGGACCTGCTCGCGGCCATCGCGGCGGCCGACCTCGGCGTTCCGCTCGCCGTCGTCGTGCTCAACCAGCCCGAGGCGGTCCGGCTGGTCGACGCGAAACGCGGCAAGGTCCCCGCCTACGCCTACCCGGAGGTCGCCGCCCGCGCGCTGTCCCGCGCCGTCAGGTACGCGGAGTGGCGGGCGACGCCGCGCCAAACGGTGCCCGTCTACCTCGACGTGGACGCCGAGCGGGCCCGCGAGATCGTGCACGCCTTCCTGAGCGAGCACCCGGACGGCGGCTGGCTGCCCGGGCCCGGTGCCACGGCCCTGCTTGGCCTCTACCGGATATCGCTGGCCGCGACGACCGCCGCGGGCACCGACGCCTCCGGCGGCATCGAGGTGATGATCGGCGTGCGCGACGACCAGATGTTCGGCCCGCTGGTGGTGCTCGGGCCTGGCGGCCTCGCCACCCAGCTGGTCACAAGCCACGGCGCCCGGCTGGCCCCGCTGACCGAGGCGGACGCCGACACCCTGGTCAACTCGATCAGGTCCGCCCCCCGGCCGCGCGGCCACCTGGACGCGTCCGCCACCGACCTGGCGGCCCTGCGCGATGTGCTGCTCCGCGTGTCCAGGCTCACCGACGACCTGCCGGAGGTCACCGAGCTTGACCTCAACCCGGTCGCCGTCGGCGGGGGCCGCGCGGTTGTGGGCGACGCGCGGATCAAGGTCGCGCCGCAGATTCCGCAAGACCCCTTCCTGCGCCGGTTGCGGTAACCAGTACCGGGCCGCGCCGTCAGGGTCCTTGGTCCCTCGACATGTGCGCTTCCGACACTGTTTACCTGCCGTGCGGTTACCTAAGGTGAGCCGCGCGGGTAGGGACGTAGCGGGTTCCGCCGCCCCGGCAGCGACGAGGCGTGCCCTCCCGCAGGCATCACGCACCGTTCGGGATATGAGGAGAGGACCCGCACCATGGACGGCCTCGACGTGCTGGTCGTCACCGGTGGCGCGGGCGAGAACTCCCCCGAGGTCCGCTCCCGCACCGCCGCCGGCCTCGGCTTTCTTGGCGTCGGCATCGACGAGTCAGGCAACGCGGCCGGCTCGGCTGGCGGCGACGACTGGGAGATCACCGCCGCCGGGTCGAACGTGCGCACGTTCGTCATCGCGGCCCGCGAGGACAAGCAGATAGCCGGCGAGGTGCGCTCGCTGCTCGCGCCGCGATTAACTGCTGCTTACCGTCATCTGATACAGGGAGGCGGAGCATCCGGGGTCGGGGTCGTAGGGAACATTCCAGGTCACCGTGCCCGCGAACGAGACGACCAGCCAGCCGGCGTCGTTGGTCGCCTTGGTGACCGTAAGACGGATATTCAACGTGCTTTTCTGGTAGGCACCGTTATTACCACAGGAGAAGTATTCGTTCATGGGGGCACTGCCCGTGTAAATCGCCCCGAAGCGGTGCAGGATGGCGGTGAAGGAGAGTCCGTCGATGGACCCGTTAAGGGTCGCGTCGCAGGCCTGGTTCTGGCACATGGTGCCGACGTACCAGGGATCCTGCCACGTATGGCCGACAGGCTCGGACCAGTAATTATCGGAGCTGTAAGTCTCCTTGTACTGGACATTGCCGGCGTAGTTGAAGGTGGCATCGGCTAGGCTCAGGGGCATCGACGGGATGATATGGTCGTTGATAGCATTATACGTGGGCGACGGGGCGGAATGGTGGCCGCTCATTACCGCGACGGTGCTGAAGTGGTAGGCGGTGTCTTTACGAAGCCCGGTTACCTCGTAATCCGTCATGTAGCCCGATACGCTATCGACTGCCTTGCCGTTTTCGAGGATCTCGATCTCATCCGGGACCAGTCCGTAGTTATATGCGTTCCACCCCAGCGTTACCGCGGTCGGCGTCGTTTGCACGGCGAAAAGGCCGGTCGGGGCCGGCAGGAGCGTCGGCGCGGCCGGGTGCCGGGCCAGCGTGGCCGGGTGACCGGACGGCGCGACCAGGAGCCCGATGACGGTCGCGATGGCGGCCGCGACCGCGGCCCCGCCGGTGGCCAAGAAGCGCGGACGCTCCGTCCACGTTCGCCATGAGGACCGCCGCGCCGGGACGGCGGCCGGCGCCGGTCGGGGCGCCGGCGGCGGCGCCGTCAGCCGGAGGCGGGACGTCGCCATCTCCTCCGGCAGCGGCCGCTGCCTGATCTCGGCGAGGATGTCGGCCGGCAGCCAGTCCTCGCGGTCGTCGGCGGCGTCCGGGCAGGCCGCGACCAGGTCGGCGAGAAACTCGCCGGCGGTGGGGCGCTCGGCCGGAACCTTGGCCAGGCACCGTTCGAGCAGCGGCCGCAGCGGGGCGGGAACCTTGCCCAGGTCCGGGGCGAGGTACAGCACGCGGAGGGTGCGCGCATCGGCCGGGCCGACCCCGAACGGGAACTCACCGGTCGCCGCGTACGCGAGCACGGCCCCCAGCGTGAAGATGTCGCTGCTCGGACCGACCGGCTCGCCCTGGATCAGCTCGGGCGCGATGAACCCGGGGGTGCCGAGCACCGAGGTCGGCGACGTTATCTGCGCGAAGTCGGCCGCCTGGGAAATGCCGAAGTCGATCAGCCGCGGCCCGTCCTCCGCGAGCAGCACGTTGGCGGGCTTGAGGTCACGGTGGATGACGCCCGCCGCGTGGACCGCGCCGAGGCCCTCGGCGAGCCGCGCCGCGAGGGTAAGCAGGGCGGGAAGCGGCAGCGGCCCGTGCCTGGCGACCGCGTCGCCGAGCGACGGGCCGTGCACGTAATCGGTGACCAGCCACGGCACCGGCGCGTCCGGGTCGGCGTCGATGACCGGCGCGGTGAACGCGCCGCTAACCCGGCGGGCCGCCTGGACCTCGCGGGCGAACCGGGCCCGGAAGCTCGCGTCTTGCGCCAGGTCGCCGCGGATGACCTTGACCGCTACGTGACGCCCGCCAAGCGAGCGACCGAAATAGACCTGACCCATGCCGCCCGACCCGAGGCGCGCGAGCAGGGTGTACGTGCCGACCTGCCGCGGGTCGTCGGCCTGCAACTCGTCCAAGCCGCCCCCGTCGTGTGGCCAGGCGGATCAACTGGCAAAGAGGATAATAGCGACACGGCCCGGCGTAACTGCACAGAAACCGTGATAACTATTTGGCGATAATTAGCCCGCTTAGGGCACGACGGTCACCGGCCACTTGCCCGCCCGGACGAGGCGGACCGCGAGCGAGCCCATCAGCCGGTGCCCGGCCTTGAGCGACGCGCCCACCACGAGCGCGTCGGCCCGCGTCTCCATCGCGACCCGGGTGATCTCGTGGTACGGGTCGCCGTGGGCCAGTATGAACGTGGCCGAGATGCCGAGCTCGCGGGACATGGCGTCGGCCCGGCCCGCGAGCTCCTTGGCGATCTCGTCGTAGGCCTCGTTCTCGGCGGCGATCACGGCCGGGCCGGCCGGGCCGGCCAGGGCCATGCCGCCGACCGGGGCCACGTACACCGCGATGACCCGGGCGCGCTGCCTGCGGGCCAGCCCGGCGGCGTACGCGGCGGCGCGCAGGCCCGTGACCGAATCGTCCACGCCGACCAGGATCGCCGAAGGCCCGTCGGTGCCGAGTTCGAACTCACCGTGCTCCACGGCAGAATCCTACGTTTCCCTGGACCGGCGGCGCTCCCGCTAGTGGCGCAATTCCGCGGGCACCGTGAACGCGAGCAGCCGCGCCTCGCCGGGCGCCGCCTCCGACCACGGGCCCGTCAAGCCGAGGACGGCGGCGGCGGCGGTCGGGAACGCCTGCGGCGGCCCGCCATCGGGGCTGGCCAGCCCGCGGGCCAGCCCCTCCAGGCCGGGGTTGTGCCCAATGACCAGCGCCGTCCGCCACCCGTCGGGGAACTCGCGGACGAGCATCAGCAGGCCAAGCACCGTTGCCTCGTAGATCCGGGGCTCGTAGCGGACCACGGGGAGCCCGCTTCCCTCCGGGCCGGCCTCGGCCAGCCCCGTCGCCACGAGCTCCCAGGTCTGCCGCGCTCGCTGCGCCGTCGAGCAGACCACCGCGTCGGGCCGGTACCCCGACTCGCCGAGCCAGCGGCCGACCGCCGGCGCGTCGCGCTTGCCCCGCTTGGCGAGCGGCCGCTCGTGGTCCGCCAGGTCCGGCCAGTCCGACTTCGCGTGCCTGAGCAGGATGAGCCTCCTGCCAGCGTCCTCGGTCCCCATCACCCCACCGTAGCGCCATCACCCCGGCCGGAGCCGGACGGAAGCCGTCACCTCTTCATACCCCGCTGGTAACTATCAGCGGATAGGCTCGATGGGATGCAACGAGTCGCGCTCCGGGACGTTGACCTCGCGTCCTTTCGCGCGGCCATCGGCCCGGAGGGGTGCGCGGACGGCGCTGTCGCCGTGCAGCGCGGCGCCGTCGTGCAGATGGCGTGGGAAGCGTCGCAGCAGCTGCTGACCGGCACCGTCCGCGAGGGGGCCGGCCAGGTCAGGGGCGGGGAGATCAGGACGGTGTCCGCGTCGTTCCGCGCGTCCCCCGGGTTCCCGCTGCGGTTTCGCGAGGGGTACTGCAGCTGCGCCAGGGGCACCAACTGCGTTCACGTCGCCGCCCTCGTGCTCGCCGCGACCGACGAGGCGCTGCAGCCCGCGACCACCGTGGCCGGGGCCGCGGCCCGC
This sequence comes from uncultured Actinomycetota bacterium, assembly GCA_963767685.1. Lineage (GTDB taxonomy): Bacteria > Actinomycetota > Actinomycetes > Streptosporangiales > Streptosporangiaceae > Trebonia. The sequence continues at coordinate 90,932 of CAVYEZ010000018.1, read as the reverse complement.
CGGTCCGCGCTGCCCTGGGAGCAGTCGCTCGAGTCGCTGCTCGCCACCCAGCAGGCCCGGGCCGCGTCCGCGGCCGCCGACGGCCCCGGGAACGCGCCGCTCGCGGTCGAGCTGTCGCTGGTGCGGAACGCGACCGAGCCCTTCCGCTACCCCAGCTACTCCACGGACAACGGGCGGCACGAGCCGCAGGCCGAGGACGCCACCCGCAAGTTCAAGCTCCACGCGCGGCTGGTGCAGCCGGGGCGGCTCGGCGGCTGGGTGGCGGGCAACCTGTCCTGGTCCCGGCTCGACTACCTGCTGCTGCGCGACGAGTTCCCGCCCGCGCACGTCCGCCTGCTGCACGAGCTGTTCGCGCTCCACCGGGCCAGCGCGTCGGGCCAGCACCCCGGCTACTACTCGTACGTCTCCCCCTCCTCCGGCGACCAGAAGTACCTGGACCTGTCCGCCTGCGAGTCCCGCCAGCTGTGGCCCGTGCTCGAGCAGGCGCACGCGGTCGGCCTGCCCTTCGTCTACAAGGGCAAGCAGGGCACGGTGCCGCCGCCGGACGCGGCCGAGCTTTGCCTGGACGTCACCACGGAAGGCACCACGCTGCTCATCGCCCCGGTGATCAAGACCGGCGACGGCGCGGACGCCGTACCGCTGCGCTTCATCGGCACCGAAGGCCACGGCGTCATCTACGCGGACCGCGACCAGGCCGGGGGCGGCGAGCTCGCCCGGTTCCGGCTCGCCCGGCTCACCCACCCGGTGCCCGCGCAGTTGCAGCACCTCGCCCTCGCCGAGGAACGGCTCGTCATCCCGGAAGCCGGCCAGGCCGCGTTCCTGTCCAAGTACTACCCGCGGCTGCGCCGCCAGGCCACGGTCACCTCATCCGACGGCTCGTTCAGCGCGCCGGAGATCTCCGGCCCGGCGCTCGTGGTCGGCGCCGATTACGCGGGCGGTCACCAGGTCGACGTCCGCTGGGAGTGGTCCTACCAGGTCGGCGACACCGAGCTGCGGGCCCCGCTCGCCCCGGGCCGCGACCCGTTCCGCGACCAGGAGGCGGAGTCGCTGCTCCTCGCCGGGCTGTCGCTCCCCGCGACCGCGCCCGGGCTGCCGCGCGCAGCCGGCCACCCTCCGCGGCCTCGACGCCATGGCGTTCAGCACCGAGGTGCTGCCCCTGCTCGAGGGGCGGGCCGACGTGCGCGTGGAGCTAACCGGCCGGGTGCCCGACTACCACGAGGCCGGCGACTCGCTGGAGATCGGGGTGTCCACCGGCGCGCGTGACGGCGAACGGGACTGGTTCGACCTGGGCATCACGGTCACGGTCGAAGGCCGCGAGGTGCCGTTCACCGACCTCTTCGTGGCCCTCGCCCACGGCCAGTCGCACATGCTGCTGCCCGACGGCGCCTACTTCTCGCTCGACAAGCCGGAACTCGCCGCCCTCGCCCGGCTCATCGACGAGGCCAGGGCGCTGCAGGACCAGCCGGACGGGTCGCTGCGGATCAGCCGGTTCCAGGCGAGCCTGTGGGAAGAGCTGTCCGGGCTCGGCGTCATCGGCCATCAGGCGGCGGCCTGGCAGCAGCAGGTGCGCGGGCTGCTTGCCCTCGAGGAGATCGCCCCGGTGCCGCTGCCCGCCACGCTCAACGCGCGCCTGCGGCCCTACCAGCTGGCGGGGTTCCAGTGGCTCGCGTTCCTGTGGGCGCACGGGCTCGGCGGCATCCTGGCCGACGACATGGGCCTCGGCAAGACGCTGCAGACGCTCGCGCTCATCCAGCACGCGAAAGACGTGGGACGGGCCGAGTCACCCACTGTGTTTCCAACCACGGGCGTTCGGAACACTCCCTTTCTTATCGTGGCGCCGACCTCGGTGGTGGCGAACTGGGCGACCGAGGCCCACCGGTTCACCCCCGGCCTGAAGGTCGTGACGGTGTCCGACACGCTCGGCCGCCGCGGCGGCACGCTGGCGGACCTGATCGACGACGCCGACGCGGTGGTGACCTCGTACACGCTGCTGCGGCTCGACTTCGAGGCCTACGGCGGGCACACGTGGGCCGGGCTGTTCCTCGACGAGGCCCAGTACGTCAAGAACCACCAGTCCAAGGCGTACCAGTGCGCGCGCCGGGTCGCGGCGCCGTTCAAGGTCGCGATCACCGGCACGCCGATGGAGAACAACCTCATGGAGCTGTGGTCGCTGCTGTCGATCGCGGCACCCGGGCTGTTCCCGAACCCGGAGCGGTTCAAGGAGTACTACGCGCGGCCCATCGAGAAGTCGGCGAACGCCGACCTGCTCGGGCAGCTGCGCCGCCGGATCCGGCCGCTGATCATGCGACGGACCAAGGAGCAGGTGGCCGCGGACCTGCCGGAGAAGCAGGAGCAGGTGCTTGAGGTCGAGCTGCACCCGCGGCACCGGCGGGTATACGAGACCCACCTGCAACGCGAGCGGCAGAAGGTTCTCGGCCTGCTCGACGACGTCAACCACAACCGGTTCACGATCCTGCGCTCGCTGACGCTGCTGCGGCAGCTGTCGCTGCACGCCGCGCTGATCGACGAGGAGCTCGCCGACGTCCCGTCCGCGAAGATCGACTCGCTGCTTGAGCAGATCGAGGACGTGGTGGGCGGCGGGCACCGGGCACTGGTGTTCAGCCAGTTCACCCGGTTCCTGCGGATGGCCAGGACGCAGCTCGAGGCATCCGGGGTGGAATGCTGCTACCTGGACGGGACGACGACGAACCGGGCGGCGGTGATCTCGTCGTTCAAGGACGGGACGGCGCCGGTGTTCCTGATCTCGCTGAAGGCGGGCGGCTTCGGGCTCAACCTCACCGAGGCGGACTACTGCTTCCTGCTTGACCCCTGGTGGAACCCCGCGACCGAGGCCCAGGCGGTCGACCGGACGCACCGCATCGGGCAGACGCGGAACGTGATGGTGTACCGGCTGATCGCGTCCGGCACCATCGAGGAGAAGGTCATGGCGCTGAAGGCGCGCAAGGCCGAGCTGTTCTCCTCGGTGATCGACAGCGACGGGGCGTTCTCCACCGGCTTGTCGGCGGACGACATCCGCGCGCTGTTCGCTTAGCCCGTCCTCGCCCGCGTCTCCTTCCTCATCACCCCGGATTATCCCGAACGGATTCGGCTGACTCCTGACACCCGCCCCGAACCGTCAACTTTTGGTTGACGGTCGGGCCATCGTCAATGTAAGGTTGACGCATGACAGCCTTCCCGGTTCCCCTGGACAACCTCATCACCTACGTGAAGGCCCTCCACCCCGACGGCGGGCCACTGGAGAACGTGTCCGACGCGTTCTCCGTCTCTACCCAGATGGACGAGCAGGCCGACGCACTGATCGGCTACTTCGTGGACCAGGCGCGCCGGTCGGGCCTGTCCTGGAGCCAGATCGGCGGCGCGATGGGCGTCTCGAAGCAAGCGGCGCAGAAGCGCTTCGTGCCGACCAAGGCCGGGGACCTGATACCGAAGGGCATTAGCCCCTTCTCCCGGTTCACCATCCGGGCCGCCAACGTACTCGCCGCGGCGGGCGGCTCGCGGCCCCGGGCCCGGTCGATGGCGCCCACCTCGCGGCCGCCCTGCTCACCGAGCCCGACGGCCTGGCCGCGAAGGCCGTCGCCGCCGCGGGGGTTACCCCCGAGCAGTTCTACGCCGCCATCGGGGCGGGCCCGGCCGCGCGCGTGGAGGCGGCCGGCACGGCCGAGCTCCTCGACGTGACCCTGGACGAGGACGCCAAGGAAGCGCTCAAGGCCGGGCTGAAATCGGCGCTGCGCCTCGGCCACAACTACATCGGCACCGAGCACCTGCTCCTCGGGCTGCTGTCCCGCGGCGGGCCGGTGACCGACGCCCTCACCGGCCTGGGGCTGCCGCCGGAGCGCGCCGAGGAGCTCATCACCGCGGAATTGGCCGGCTTCAAGGCCCGCAAGGAGGCTAACTGACCTCCGGGTAATAGACCGTGGATCGGTGCGGCCGCGATCGCGGCCGTCGATCCACGGTCTTTTGCTTTTGCCGGACAATGGCGCTAAACGAGGGTTTCCCGATCGCCTGCCGAGGGCCGTTTGCCCAGGTGGTCACAGTGTGACCACTAGACGTTGTGATAGACCACAAAAGCGGAGCATGCCTCCGCTCGCGATAACCTGGGTGAGACGCTCCGGTTTGACCTGGGTAGTCGCCGGCGAGTTGGATCGTCCTTGACGATTCGCCCGTAACCAGGTCGTGATGCCTGCAAGAGGAGTTAAAAAGGCGTGAGCATACTCGGGACCCGGGTCCTGCGGACCGAAGATCCAGGCTTCCTGTCGACGGGAGCCGTCTACACAGAAGACGTCCAGGATGAGCGGCTGGCTGGCGCCTGCTACGTGCACTTCGTCCGCTCGACCGTCGCGCACGCGAAGATCAGCGGCATCGACACCAGCGCGGCGAAGGAGGCCGAGGGGGTCGTCGCCGTCTACACGGCCGCCGATCTCGCGGCGGACGGGATCAAGCCGCTTAAGCCCATGGCGCCGTTCATGAACCAGGCCATGCAGCAGCCGCTGCTCGCCAGCGGCACGGTGCGGTTCGTCGGCGAGCCGGTGGCGGTGGTGGTCACCGAGGAGATGTACCAGGGCGAGGACGCGATCGAGCTGGTCGACGTCGACTACGACTTCCTGCCCGCCGTCGTGAACATGAACGACGCGCTGGCCGGCGACAAGGGGCTGCTGTTCCCCGAGGCGGAGACGAACGTCGTCTGCACGTTCGGCGACCAGTCGGCGTCGAACTCGGACCTGTTCGACGGCTGCGAGGTTGTGGTCAGCGAGGTCATCCAGAACACCCGGGTCGCCCCGGCGCCGATGGAAAGCCGCTCCGCCGCCGCCGCGTGGGGCGAGGACGGGCGGCTGACCGCCTGGATCCCCAACCAGGGCGCGCAGGGCACCAAGGGGGCGATCGCGGGCGCGCTCGGGCTCAATCCGGAAGACGTGCGGATCATCACGCCCGACGTGGGCGGCGCGTTCGGCGCCAAGTTCGGCGCCGACGCCGAGCACTCGATCACCTGCTGGATAGCCAGGCAGCTCGGCCGGCCGGCCGGTGGTCGGAGACGCGCATGGAGAACATGGTCGCCATGCCGCACGGACGGGCGCAGCAGCACAAGATCACCATCGGCGGCCTGCGGGACGGCACCGTCCTCGCCTACCGGATCGAGGTCCTCCAGGACTGCGGCGCCTACCCCAAGGCGGGCGCGTTCCTCCCGTCGCTGACGCGGCTGATGACGCCCGGCCCGTACAACATCCCGCGTGCCGAGTCGTGGTCCTGGTCCGTGGTCACCAACACCACGCCGGTCGGCGCCTACCGCGGCGCCGGGCGGCCCGAGGCGGCGGCCGCGATCGACCGGGCGATGGACCTGTTCGCCGACGCTGCCGGGGTTGACCCGGCGGCGGTGCGTCGCAAGAACCTGCTGCCCAAGTTCACCGAGCCGCACACGACCGCCTTCGGCGCGAAGTACGACTCGGGCGACTACGTGACCGCGCTCGAAAAGGCCCTGGCGGCGGCGGGCTATGAGGGCCTGCTCGCCGAGCAGGCGAAGCGCCGCGCCTGCGGCGACACCTGGCAGCTCGGCATCGGCCTGTCGTCCTACGTGGAGATCACCGGCCCCGGCGGCGAGGCCGGCGGCCCGAACGAGAACGGCACCGTCGAGGTCCACCCGGACGGCACGGCCACCGTCCTCACGGGCACCTCGCCGCACGGCCAGGGCCACCAGACCGTGTGGGCGATGCTCGTCAGCGAGGAACTCGGCATCCCGATCGAGAAGATCACCGTCAAGTGGGGCGACACCGACCTGATACCGAAGGGCGGCGGCACCGGCGGCTCCCGCTCGCTGCAACTCGGCGGCGCGGCGGTGCAGCAGGCCTCCCGCGAGCTGCTCGACGTGGCGCGCGAGCGGGCCGCCGCGACGCTGGAAGCCGCGCCTTCCGACCTGGTCTTCGACACCGAGACGAGCGCGTTCTCGGTCAAGGGTGACCCGGATGTCTCGGTGCCGCTGTCGTCCCTGGCTGAGTCGGAGCGCCTGTTCGTCCGCTCGGTGTTCACCGCCCCGGGGCCGACGTTCCCGTTCGGCACCCACGTGGCGGTGGTCGAGGTCGACACCGAGACCGGCAAGGTGCTCCTGCGCCGGGTAGTCACGGTGGACGACGCCGGCACCGTGATGAACCCGCTGCTCGCCGAGGGCCAGCGGCACGGCGGCATCGCGCAAGGCGCGGCCCAGGCGTTCCTCGAGGAGGTCGTGTACGACGAGGACGGCAACCCGCTGACCGCGACGTTCGCCGACTACCCGTTCCTCTCGGCGACCGAGGTGCCGAGCTTCGAGCTGGTCGAGATGGAGACCCCCACGTCATACAACCCGCTTGGCGCCAAGGGCATCGGCGAGGCCGGCTCGATCGGGGCCACCCCGGCCGTGCAGAACGCGGTCATCGACGCCGTGTCGCACCTCGGCGTCACGCACATCGACATGCCCACGTCGCCGCAGCGGGTCTGGCGGGCAATCAACGCAGTTGTCGCCCGGGGGGACGACCCCCCGTGCCCCCCGGCTGCGCTACCGCGCGACATTGGTCGCCGCATTACTGCGGTCGGCGATGACCGCTCAGGGAAGGAGGCCTGATCGGCCGTGACGGAGATCAAGCTAACGGTCAACGGGGTCGCGCGCAGCGACGAGGTCGAGCCGCGGCTGCTGCTCGTCCACTACCTGCGGGACACGCTGGGGCTGCGCGCCGCCAACGTCGGGTGTGACACCACGTCGTGCGGCGCCTGCACGGTGCTGCTCGACGGCGAGTCGGTCAAGTCCTGCACCGTGCTCGCCGTCCAGGCCAACGACCGCTCGGTGACGACCGCGGAGGGGCTCGTCGCGGACGACGGCACGATGAGCAGCGTGCAGCAGGCCTTCCGGGAGAACCACGGCCTGCAGTGCGGGTTCTGCACCCCCGGCATGGTCATGGCCGCGACCAGCCTGCTCGCGGAGAACCCGCACCCCACGGAGCAGGAGGTGCGGGAGGGACTCGAGGGCAACTTCTGCCGCTGTACCGGCTACCACAACATCGTGCGGTCGGTGCTGGCCGCGGCGGACAAGCTTTCCGGCTCTTCCCCCTCCGCCGAGGTGCCAGCTGACGGGGTGACGGCATGATCCCGGCGTCGTTCGACTACGAGGTCGCCGACTCGGCCGCGCACGCGCTCGCGCTGCTCGCCGAGCACGGCGAGGACGCGAAGCTGCTGGCGGGCGGGCACTCGCTGCTGCCGATGATGAAGGTGCGGCTGGCCCAGCCGACCGTGCTCATCGACATCGCCCGCATCTCCGAGCTGTCGGGCGTCCGGATCGAGGGCGACGAGGTGGTCATCGGCGCGACGACCAGGCACGCGGAGGTGGCGGGGTCCGAACTGGTGCAGGCGGAGGCGCCGCTGCTCGCGTACGCCGCCTTGCAGATCGGCGATCCGCAGATCCGGCACCGGGGCACGATCGGCGGCTCGCTCGCGCACGCGGACCCGTCCGCCGACCTGCCGGTGACCCTGCTCGCCCTCGGCGGCTCGGTGGAGATCACCGGCCCGTCCGGGGTGCGCGTGGTCGGCGCGGACGACTTCTTCGTCGGCCCGTTCGAGTCGGTGCTGACCCCCGATGAGCTGCTGTCCGCGGTCCGGGTGCCGCGCGGCGGTACCGTTCCCTGGGGCTACCAGAAGTTCGTCAGGCGGGCCAACGACTGGGCGATCGTCGGCGTCGCCGCCTACGGCGGCCGGGTCGCGCTCGCCTCCATGGGCGGCACCCCGCTGCGCGCCACGGCGACGGAGGAGGCGCTGAAGTCGGGCGCGTCGATCGAGGAGGCGGCCCGGCTCGCGGCTGAGGGCACCTCGCCCGGCTACGACTTCCACGCCGACGTGGACTACCGCGAGCACCTCGCCCGCGTCCTCACCAAGCGGGCGCTGGAAGGCAAGGCCGGCTGAGGCAGCGACGAACTGAGGCATGACAGTGGATAGTTGCGCACACCCGGCTGTGCGTAACTATCCACTGTCCTTGGCCGGGCCGCCGCCAAGGCTCCCAGACACCCTGGAGAGGTAAGCTAACCAGGCATTTTGTGATGATTAGCGGCTTGACGGGGTGGTGGACGGGCGGTGCGGCGGGGACGGGTCAAGCTGGAGCCGGCCATGGTGCGGCTGCTCGCGCTCGTCTGCGCCCTTGTCGGGGTGGACACCGTCTTCTTCTCGGCGCTGACGCCGCTGCTGCCGCACTACGCGGCGGCGGCGGGGCTGTCCAAGGCCGGCGCGGGGGTCCTGATCGCCGCCTACCCGGCGGGAACGCTGGTCGGGTCGCTGCCGAGCGGCGCGCTCGTCGCCCGGTTCGGCGACCGGACCGTCGCCGTGCTCGGGCTGGCGCTGATGGGGGTGTCCACGCTCGCCTTCGGCTGGAGCACGTCGGCCGGGCTGCTCGACGCGGCGCGGTTCGTGCAGGGGGTCGGCGGCGCCTGCACCTGGACGGCCGCGCTGTCCTGGCTGGCCACCGCAGCCCCCGAGGCGCGGCGGGGCGAGCTGCTCGGGACCGCGCTCGGCGCCGCGGTCGTCGGCGCCCTGTTCGGGCCGGTGGTCGGCGCGGTGGCCAACGCCGTGGGTACCGGGGCCGCGTTCTCCGCGGCCTCGGTCGCCGACGTGGGCTTGATCGTGGTCGCGTTCACCGTGCCGTCGCCGCGCCCGCAGGCCCCGCAACCGCTGCGAGCGGCGCTCCCCGCGCTGCGCGACCGGCAGGTCGCCATGGGCTGCTGGCTGATGGCGCTGGCCGGGATCGCCTTCGGCATGCTCGACGTGCTCACGCCGCTGCGGCTATCCCGGCTCGGCGTGTCCGGCACGGTGATCGCCGCGACCTTCCTGGGCAGCGCGCTGGTCGAATCCGGGCTGTCACCGCTCGCGGGGCGGCTGTCCGACCGGGCCGGCGCGGCCCGCCCGCTCGCGGTCTCGCTCGCCGTCGGCGCCGTCGGCGCCGTGGTGATACCGCTGCTGCCCTCGGCCCCGTGGCTGATCGGCGTCCTCATCGCGGGAACGCCGTTCTACGGGACGCTGTTCGCCCCGGCCTCCGCGCTCGTCGCCGACGGCGCGGAACGACTCGGCCTCAACCAGGGCATTGCGTTCGCGGTGTCCAACCTCACGTGGGCGGCCGGACAGTCCATCTCGGCGTCCGCGAGCGGTGCCCTCGCCCAGGCCACCTCCGACCTGGTGCCTTACACGCTGCTGGCGGCCGCCTGTCTCGGTACGTTCCTCACCCTTGGCCGGGTGCGCCGTTCCCGGGACCGGCCGGTCCCGCCGACGCCAGAGTCCGCGGCAGAAGGCCCGGCGCGGGCGGCGGACCAACGGCCGGGCTAGCCGAGCGCGGGGCTGGCCGTCGCCGACGGGGACGGCGACGGCAGTTGCACGGGCGCCGGGTTGAGCAGCGGGAACGCCTGCTGGTCGGCGAGCGCGATGGCCAGGTCGCCGGCCGCGTTGGGGTGCAGCGGCGCCGGGTCGGACGGCCCCTGCACCCACGGGTCAGGCGTGCACAGCTCGTGCCCGGTGAACCGCGGCGTGGCGACGCCGAACCCGAACAGGTTGGCGCCCTGCTGCAAGACCTTGTTCAGCTGCGCGAGCCTGGCCTCGAGCACCTTCACCTTCGCCGGGCTCATCCCGTACTTCTGCAGGCAGCTCACGCTGGTCCCGAACGGCGAGTAGTACTGGTTCACCAGCACGGCCGGGTGCGCCGACAGGCCGTCCAGCTCGCTCAGCAGCTGGTAGTAGTTCCTGGTGAACGTGTTGAGCAGCTGCGTGAAGTAGGCGGCGGACACCTTGTCGTCGCAGACGGCCTGCGCCGCGCAGAGCTGGGTCATCACCGACCAGGACAGGTCGTCCGCGCCCACGCTGACGATGATCACCTTCGCGTGGGTGGCCGCCGCGGCCTGCGGCAGCTGCGGCGGCGCGATCTGGCCGTTGTAGAGCACCTCGGGGCCGAGCAGGCCGTTCTCGATCGTCGCGCTGCCGCAGGCGAGGTTGAGCACGTTCCACTGGTCGGCCGCCGCCAGGTCGGCCGCGTACGACTCGGGCGAACGGCCGCAGGCCTGGTCGAGGGCGGTCGGGTTCTGTCCCCAGGGCAGGCCCCAGCCCGACGCGGTCGAGTCGCCGATCACCACGGCCTGCACCCCCGGCTGCGGCGCGCCGGCCGCGGTTACCCCGGTGAGCGGGTCGACGCCGACCAGGTCGTCGAGCGTCTTGACGCTGCGCAGGACCTGCGGGGTGCCGGACGCCGTCAGCGCGACGCCGCCCACGTTCACCACGACGACGGCCGCGATGCCGCCGGCTGAGCAGCTTCCAGATCGCCGGCCGCTTGCGCACCGCGGCGATCGCCACCAGCGGCACGACGGCGAACCCGACCGCGATCAGCGTCTCCCAGAGGAAGTAGTGCTCCCAGGCGGAGGCGAGCTGCTGGCTGAGCGTGAGCGCGACCCTCGACGGCCCGTCGGCGCGCAGCATCTGGATGACTTGCGGATCGATCGTGATGTGGTCAAGCGCCAGCTTGGGCCGGATCGGCCCGGGAAAGTCGGGCTTCGTCGCCATCACCTGACCGAACAGGTCAAGTTCCCCGGGACCGCGCAGGCTCGTGTTCGGCATCGTCGCGCCCACCTGGGCGGTCTGCCCGGCGGCGGACACGGTTTGCAGCGGGGCGACGCGGAGCGCGAGCCAGATCGCGCCGAAAGAAACAACGAGGAAGGTGATTGCGTAGAAGGCCGCGGTCCTTGACCCGCGCAGCAGCCCCGAGGCCCGGGGGCGATGCGTCATCCGTGTCACGCGAAGGCGTTGCAGAAGTGACGAAATGGCTCAATCTCCCCCGGTAGCGACAGCGAGTTCAGGGTACCCACCGGTCCGCCGGCATAAGCACTCATCGATATATGCGTGTTACCGGTTCTCGTGCTCGCCGCTGATGCCCCACACGAGCTGGTCGATCGGATCGGGCTCGGTCACGTTCAGGTCCACCCAGGTCAAACCGTCGAGGAATACCGACCGGCTGCGCGGCTTAGCCCCGGGTAGTAGCACCGGGACGACGACGCAGCGCCGCTTGACGGACTGCCGCATGAACGCGGCGAGTTCTTGTTCCTGCCACGGGCCCAGCTGGTCACCGACCATTACCGCCGCGGCGGGGATGCCCTCGATAACGTCCTCTAGTCCCGCCTGCCAAGCAAGTCCTGGCCGCAGCTGGCGCTCGTCCAGCCAGGGGCGCAGCCCCCGCTCTCGCAGCTTGCCGGCGATCTCGCGGACGGCAGGCTTGTCCTTCCAGTTGTAACAGAGGAAGACGTCGAACTCCGCAGCCTCCTCCTTACCCCGGAGCACCGCGGAGGCGGTGGCGAGTTCCCGGCCGGCGTCCGCCGAGGCGTCCATCGCCGCGGTGGACTGGTCGCTGCCGTTGCCCTGCTCGTAGTCGTCATGCAGCGCGACCCGCTCCTCGCAGACCGGGCACAGGATCCTTGTCCGGCCCAGCCGGATGACCTGCTTGACCTGCTCGGAGGTGAATGCGGTGTCGTCGCGCGGGCAACTGTACTGCCGCTCCCGCGTAACGCTTCCCGGTATGGCCCGGCGGTTCAGGTGGGCGTGCACGAACCGCTCGAACTGTTTCCTCAGCAGGTCTGGCACCTGGTGGTAGCCGATCCACAGCTCGGCCGTGCCCTCGCCGTCGTACTTCAGGACGACGGTGCACTCCCCTTCGTCGGCGGCGAACCGGGCGGCCGACTGCCAGGTGGCCACCCGGCTGAAGCGGTCGCTTCGGGTCAGCCGGACGATCAGGGCCGCGTATACGCTCTCGACTGGCCCTTCGAACCGGAAGACGACGCCGTCACCCTTCGGCGTCTCGGACAGGGGCAGGTCGCGCCGGTAAGCCGAGGGGAAGACCAGCTGAACGCCGTCCTCGGTCGGTTCGCGCAGCACCAGCTCGTGCTGCAGGAGTTCCTCCAGGGTGGCCAGCACCAGCAGCCGCTCCTGCTGTCCCTTGAACAGCTGATCGGTGGCCGGCACCGGGAAGTCGAGGCTGATGACCTTAGCCTCCAAGACGCTTCCGAGCCCGTCCGGCTCTTCCCTGGCGGCGTCCACGATGGCGCCGGCATAGTCGTCAAGCAACTCGGACTGCAGCAGCACGTAGTCACCGAACTTCAGCCGCTTCACCAGTCCGGCGGACTCCAGGCGAGCGATGCACCCTTCGAAGACCGAGGTCAGCCGGGCCGACGAGATCTCCCGGGGCCCGCCGGCGGCCGGTTCCACCGGCGGCGCGTGCTCGGTCAGCAGTTCCAGGCTGCTGGGCACCGCCGCCTGGAATACCCGGCACAGCTCGTCAATCGGGGTCAGCAGGCTGCCGGATGACTTTTGATCCACCACGAACTGCTTCACCGCGGCGAAGAGGTCGGTCGAGGTGATTGCCGGGATTCGCGACCAGTCGATCGCCGCCAGCAGCCGGGACCGCAGCAGGTCGACGTCGGTCCCCTCCTTCGCGCTGGTCTTGAAAAACTCGTCGAGCGCGAAGTCGGCCATCAGCCGGACAATCCGCTCGTTGGAGACGTTGATGCCGCCACGGTCGGCCCGGGCGGCGACCAGGAAGGTCGTCAGCCCGCCAGCCGTTGCCGGGTGGGCGTGACGGACCGCGCGCGCCCAGTGCAGCACCCCGGCCAGCGGCGTGACCTCGCTCTTCGCGTCGAACAGGATGAGCGCCAGGGCCGCCCCCGCCAGGTGCAGCTGATGAACGATCCGGTAGCCAGGCTGCCCGGCCAGGTCCCAGATCAGGACATCCCGGTTGTCATCGGAAGCCTCGGCATCCTCGGTAGCCGGGAGCCGCCAGATCCGCCGCCCGTGCGTCGACTCGGTGGCCCGGAATTCCTCGCCCGCCAGCACCATCGCCAGGCCCGACTTGCCGACCCCGGAGTCGCCGAGGAGCAGGACCTTCGCGTTCGCGTAGGTCCTGCCGGGGGCGGGGGCGCTGTCCGCGCGGATCCAGTCACGAACCAGGACGAGCTCCGCCGCTCCCGCGTCGATCAGGGCCAGCAGGCCGTTCACGGCGCTGACGGCCAGCCTGGTGAAGTGGGACCCGACGTTCCGGGCCGGCGGGTCCCGGTACCAGAGCTGGGCCGGGTCCTCCTTCAAGGACCAGGCCAGCAGTTCACCGCGGGCGGACCAGACCAGCGCGGTGCGCCGCTCGCGCACGAATGTCATCCCGGCCGCGGCGATGGTCTCCACGACGATCTTCGGCGCGGCGTCATCCGGCCGCCAGACCTGAAGCGTCGCGTCCGCAGCGGCCGTAAGCACCCACTCGTCGTCGATCCAGCCGAGACCGGTGACGGTCTGCGTATGATCTTCGAACTGTCGTACCGGCTGGCCGGTGGCGGCGTCGAACACCCAGACCGCCGATGTCCCCGTGGTGCAGGCCAGCAGGCGCCCGTCGGGCGAAAAGGCCAGGCAGACCCCCTGCAGGTGATAGCCGGACGCCCGGTTCCTGGTTAGCACCCGCTCCCAGATCACCTCCCGGTCCGGCTTGACGAGCCGCAGCGTCATCCGGCCTGGCAATGACTGTGCCAGTACGGCCATCTGGTCGCTATCGGGCGCGAAGGCCATCGCGCGCGCCGACCCGAGTGCCGATACCGATGGCTCGGCGCCGGGGGCGGAGGTCGGCCGTGACAAGAGAACGAGCCGACCTTGGCCGTCATCGTCACGGAATGCCAGCTTGTCGCCGCCCGGTGACCAGGTGAGCCCGGGGGCGAGCGCGCAGGTCGCCTGGAGCCGCAGTTCGCCTTGGCGAGCGCCATCGGTGATATCTGAGACAGTGAGCCGCTGCCCCACGGAGAGGGCCAGCCGGTCGCCCGCAGGGGTCAAGGCAACGCTGACCGGCTGGTCGCGGCGGGCCGGCCACGAGTCGGCCACCCGGACCTGGGGCCGGGCCCAGGGCCGGTACCTATCGGGCTGACGATGCTCTTGAGGCACGAAATCAACTCCTGGCCCTCAGTTACATGCATCACCTGCGGCCCTCACCAGCTACAGGCTCACCATTCCTTATTATCTGTGTTATCTGTCAACTTACGGTCAACCCGGGAAGTTCCATGGTATGCCTATGATCTTTTTGCCCTGTACAGTGTCTTGATATGGCGGATCGTGAGCCCGGCGTGCCGAACGGCGCGGCAGCGTGGTCGGACTTTGACGCCGACGGATACTGGCACAACAATTACGCCTCGGTGCTACCGGAAGACGCCGAAATAATTCGGTGCGCCAGCAAGTTCCTGACCGAAGCCTGCGGCCCGCCCTCTCCTTATAAGCGAGCGGTGGACGTCGGCGCCGGCGCCAATCTCTATCCGGGACTGCTAATGCTTCCCTGGGCCAAGAATATCGTCTTCACCGAATATGCTTCGCCCAATATCGACTGGCTCAGCGAGAACCTGGCCGACGCGCCCGGCGAATGGCACTGGCAGCCCTTTTGGGACCTAATGGCGGGCCTGCCTGGTTATCGGGCCGTCGATCATCCCCGGCACGAACTGGCGGCCGTACACGAGATCCGCACCGTCAGCATCTTCGACCTGCCCCCGCACGCCTGGGACCTCGGCAGCATGTTCTTCGTGGCGGACGGCATGACTACCGACGAGGCAGAGTTCAAGCTGGCGGTGCGCTCATTCCTCGGAGCGCTGGTGCCGGGCTCGCCGTTCATGATGGCCTTTATGGAGAGCTCGGCCGGCTACGACGTTAGCGGTATCAGGTTCCCGGCGGTCAAGGTGACCCCCACTTCGCTGGACGCACTCCTCGCCGATCTCCCGGTCGCCGGAACCAGCGTTCTGCGGACAGACAACTCGGTTCGGCGGCTAAGGGCCGGATATGACGCGATGCTCTTCGTCACCGGACTTGTCACGAGATAACGGGTCGCCACCAGGGATCGCGCCACTGATCACGGCCGCATCCCGCACCCGACGACGCGCTGTGCCGCCGAGCCCCACCTATCCCATTATTACCGACTATCCCTCAACTCTCTCTGTTAACTTGCCTATCAAGCTAATAGGCCGTTATCCTATAATGTCTTAAAGGTCGCGTTGCGCGAGCCGAGGTCATAATGCCGGAAAATGTACGGGGTGTCGGTGTCGTCGATGACGACGGTGCAACTTTAACCAGGCTTCCCCTCGCCCGTTTGCTAGCGTCTTGTCTTATGGCCGATGTTGATGCGCAGGTTGTCCGCAACGCCGACGCACCATGGAACGTGTTTTCGCCTGATGACTACTGGCGCCGGAACTACCGTGAGCTGCAGGCGGAAGACCGGGAAATCATCCGCTGCATGGCACTGCCGGTTACCCGCGCCGACGTTCAGGAGCAGTTCACCGCGCTCGGCGCGGGCGGACTGAGCGTGGAACTGCTCAGCACGAACCCGCTGGTGCGCGATGGGTACCAGGGAATGATCGTGGCCACCGGTTTCGCCGACGGGCACTGAAGAGGCCGGAGAACCATGGAAATTCAGACAAGGCGGCACATCCTCGAGATTTGGCGCGCAACCGTTGACTACAGTTACCGCCGGGGAGAATGGCGCTGGGGCGGCCGAGCCGGGAGCAACTCAATCAGCGACGCTGAGCAGTTGCTGACCATCCTGTATCCGGCCACCGCCATCGTGTCGCTGAGGCTCGATACTGTCGACCAGACAGCGGACGACGTCCTTGATTACCTGCGCTCGCTCGGCAATCCGGTGGACATCCCGCGCCGACTGCTCAGCTTCATCGGCGAGTACATGCGCACCTACCTGGTTGACGGCGTGCCGGTTTTCTCCGGGGGCAGCTATTTCGATCCCGATGACAGCGACCCTGGGTACAGCGAGCCAGGCAAAGTCAAGCCCGAGCAACGGGAGCTGCCCCTCGTTGACTCCTACTCGATGTCCGTTACGCTGTGCCTGGCCACGCTGGGTTTCCTGGGGGTCTACGGGCAGAGCCTGCGCAGCGAGCGAATGCTCCAGGAGATCGAGCAGTTGAAGCAGCTCGCCTCGCAGCGGCTGACGGCGGCCATGGTCGGCTTGATCCGCAGCTTCACCGTCAACACCTTCGACGCCAGTGACCCGCCCGGCCAGACGCTGTGCGAGATGGTTGGCCAGGGCCGTATCGCCACCGAGACCCTCGTCAGTGACCTGCTTGACGAGCTCGCCCAGGTCCGGGCCGGCCTTCGACAGGAACTGCCGGTGCTCGGGGCCAGCCAAGTGGCGGACGAACTGGAAAACCCGGGGCGGATGTTCGAGTGCGGCTGGTCCTGGGGCGTCGTCGACGGCGCTCCCGAGGTTCCGTATGCGGGCGGCATCGGAGAACAGCTGACAGGGGTAGCCGAAACGCGGCCCAACCTGTACTTCACCGTCGTTGCCTTTGACGGCATTCAGGACCTGTTCAGCGAGCGAACCCGCATTCTCGGCCTACTCAATGAAGAGCAGCTGCGGCTGGCCACCGCGCTGCAGGTGCGCTGGGACCTTACCCGGCAGTTCTGGGCTAAGATCGCCACCTTCGGCAACGGCGACAGGTGGCCGCTCGAAGACGTGCCGTGGCGCACCAGCGACGGCCGCGAGTCCGATTACTACTCGCTGCTGCTCACCTCGATCGTCATCGAGGGGTTGGGCAGTGAGCAGCTTGCGGACATAGATGTCGAGCGAGTCGGACGCCTGCTTGAGGAACTGGCCACCCGCGGGCGGATCACCCGCAGGCCGGTGGCAGACGACCCGGCGCTCGCGCTGCACATACCGGGGATGCGACTGCGGCTCATTGGCAGCGAGAAGGTGGCCGAGGGCCCCCGACTCTCGTGGACGGTCTCGAGCTTCTCCGTGCTGGTGCTCAAGCGGCTGCTCAGGGTGGCTGAGCTGATCAAGGATAGCTCTACCCGGATTCGCTACCTTGATCTCGCCGACCAGATATGGTCGCATATCGAGCGTCGGCGGATCGAAGAATCAGCCCATGCGGGCGGACTATGGGATGAGCCGACGCAGGCATTCACCGGCACGTCGTTCGCCCCTTACGGAGTACCTTCCTGGTACCAGACGGAACGTGTCACCGAGGCACTCGTCGCCGCCGCCAATGTGACCGAGTCACAGCCAACCCCCGCCCCTGAGGCGGTAGAACGCGCCCGGCAGTGCCTGGCCGAGGCGGAGCACCTGTTCGACCGGGAGCGACTGCACGGCACGAACGACACTGGAGAGCAGATGCGGGAGACCTTCCAGGTCGTGGGAGCGAAGCTGCGGCGGGCACGGGAAGTGCTCCTCGATCGACCGGGGACCGCGAGCGTGCTGGCCGAGGATGTGCTCCGCGAACTCGACAGGATCGACGCCGCCCGCCAGGACACGGCCAGGATGAGCTAGCGATGATCATCATCGCGACCTCGGACAAGGGAGGCACCGGCCGCTCCGTGACCGGGAGCAACGTGGTGTACCGGCGTGCTCTTCAGGGCAGCGACGTATGTTACGTCGACTTCGATTTCGGCTCGCCCACCGCGGGCGCGATCTTCGGCATCAGCGCGCTCAACCGCGGCACCACCACCGGCAAGGGCACCCATTCCTACCTCCTCGGCCGGGCATCGGCCGAGGAACACTGGGATGTCTGGCAGCACTCCGACCGGCCCAGCCTGCGTCAGCGGCCGCCGGGGACCGGACGGCTCGTGCTGGTACCCGGGGACGCCGGCGGGGGTGAGTTCGCATTGGACGACGCCATGGTTGACCGTTGCATCGACCTCTTCCTCCGGCTGCACAGCGAGTTCGAGGTCGTGCTCGTCGACCTGAGCGCCGGCCGGTCGTACGCGGCGGAGATCGTAATCGCCGCCACGTCGTCGCCGGAGCTGATCGAGGTCACCACCCGGTGGCTGGTGTTCCACCGCTGGACCCGCCAGCACATCCTGGCCGCGCACGGCCTGGTCTTCGGCGAGCGCGGGCTGCTGGACGTCGCCGCGGCGCATGGTCGCGATCGCGACAAGTTCGCCGACGACATCCGCTTCGTCCGCACCGCGATCGTGGATCCCAACGCACCCGACCTCGCCGGCCTGCGCCCACCGCAACTGGCCTGGCTCCGCGAGGCTAACCGGGGGTTGCAGCGGATGGCCGCCGAGCGGGGCGTGGGCCGGTCCGCCATGCTCGGCTCGGTGCCACTTGACCCCGTCCTGCAATGGCGCGAGCAGCTGATCACTGACAGCGACGTCTGGGCGCGCCAGGTAGCGAACGCGGCCACCGTCGAAGCGTTCGACTCGATCGCCAAGAAGCTGACCGACGAATCCGCGTGGGAGCAACTTTGAGTGAAGTCAGGACCGAGTTCCTGGAGGTCACGGCCGACTTCAAGGTCGAGTCGCTCCCGCTTTCCCACGTTTCAGTCGAGATCGGCCATCTCTACGTGGAGGACTTCGCGGAGGGCGACGGTGCGGTCCGGCGCGCTTTCGCCGCCGCGGCACCCTGGGTCGCGGCGGCGCGGACCCCGCAGGCGGTCGGCTGCGAGAAGAAGGCGGTCCGGGCCAGCACGTGCTTCCTCATCGACGATTACTTCAGCCGATTCTCGTCCCCGGCGACGGTGATCCCCCTCGTGCTCGCCGCCGCGGAACGCGAGGGACTCCAGATCGACTACCTGGCGCGCGAGTCCGCCTGCGCGGACACCGGCGGGGACACCGGCGGGGCAGCCCGGCTTACCTGACGCTGGGGAACCTGGTGACCGAGCCGGTGCCCGGGACCACTGGCGGGCGCCCGCCGCTCACCGAGACCGGCTGGCTGACCAACGGGCAGCGGTCGCCGGCCACCGGGCGGGGCGAGGCGATGGCCAGGCGCACGACCTGGCAGCCACCGCGAGAGAGCGCGCGCCGACGGCACTCCATCTTCGTCGATGTCGAACTCTGGGATGAGCGGGGCGGGCAGCGCACCTGGTCGTGCCCCATGCTCGCCGCCGTCTGGCAGTTGTTGCGGCTGGGGCTCCTGCGAGACCAGGGGCGCCCGGTCGCGACACCACGGGACTGGACGGACCCGCAGTTCCCGGACAGCTGGGACGATCTCCCTCCGGTCATCCGGCTCAACCCCCGGGCAACGGCCTTCGCCGCCTACACGACGCTTTCGGTCTTGTCGCCGCGCTTCCTGCCCGTCGAACTGGCCGTGCGGACCATCCTTAGCCAGTTCGGCTGCGACCGGGGCATCCTCGCCGAAGCCGACGAGCGGGCCACCCGGGACGCGATGCGACTGCCTGCCGAACTAGTCGACCGGATCCGCTACGTGTTCGCCGCCCCGGGAGATACCGACCCCGCGTGAATCCGCGTTCCCGTCAATCATCGATCGGGCGCTCGGGGTTAGCGGCTTCCCACAACTGCTCGAACCGGTCCTCCAGGTCACGAGCCCGGGTCGGCATCGGCGCCAGCCGGGTCTGGAAGGTGCGGGGCCACGTCTGGTTCTCGCCGAATGCCGTCGACGGCGTAATCTCATAACTAATGACCTCGTCGAACACGATGAAATCAAAGATCATTGACCTCATCCAATGCGGGATGACCTTGCGATGGAGCATCCGGACCTCCACCCCAACGTCTCGCTGCATTTGGGTAACTCTGAGGAATGTTTCGTCCCCGGCCATCTCCTCGTGATCGACCACGAAGATGCGCCGGATGCGGACTTTCCGGATGATCGCCTCACGCTGGACTTCGAGATAGCGGAGGCCCAGGTCGCTAGTCCAGAGCCCGCCATCGAGGCCCTGCACGCCGGCGTCCACGGTGGACAACGAGATCGCGTCGATCGAGGACTCAGCTTCTCGCGTCAAACCGAGCAGCCAGTCCCGGTCTTCGCCCTCGTAAGTTATCTCGCTACCGACCGGCAACTGGCGCATGAAGGAAGTCACTCGCTCGATCTCCCGGCGGGCGAGGCGCTGGAGCAACGGGTTGACCCGCCCGTCGGCCTCGCCGGCCGTTTCCAGGAAGTCGGATAGCAGCGCGGCGCCCAAGACGGAGTGCTCCATCATGGCGGAGAACGCGGCCGACTTGTCGACCTGCGCGAACCCCTCCGCCATGCGCTCGTTAACGGCCGAGATGCGTACCTCGGTGTCTACTATGAAGAGAATTAGCGCGATGGCAAACGTGATTATCGCGGCCAGCACCAGGGAATTTCGGCCCGGCATTCCGGCCGCCTGCGCCCCCGCGAGCGTGATCAGCCCGATGAGCAGGGGGAGCCCGATCTTCACGGTGATTCCGGGCACGAGGCGCCGTGGCGTTTCTCCGTTGATCATGCGGACTCCGATCTGGGTGACTCGGCAACCGGCCGCAACGCCTCGATGAGGCCAACGGACAATTGGTCACGTATCCGCTCGACGGTTTTCTGCCATTGCAGCGAGAAACCCGCCCGCGAGTCCAGTTCCTGCCAGATCACGTGCAGATCCCGGCCCGCGCGGGCGGCCGGCCTCCAGGCATGAACCAGGTGATCGATTCCCGGGCGGAGCATCCCGATCAGTTCGGCGGACGGGCGAGTGCGGGCAACCGCCCGGTCCACAATGTCCAGCAAGGTGGAGAGCAGCCAGTCGTGCAAGGCAAGGTCGGCGCAGAAATCCGCGAGCGCCCGCGCGTCCGGCTCCGCGGCGCGCAGCCGTACGGTGCGCAAGCCATCCGCGCCAAGCGCGAAGATTACCTCTTGCTTGCCCTCCGAAGGCTCGGCCGACCAGCGCAGCCGGGTCCGGCGGCTATGAAACGGCGGATTGCGATCGAGGCGCTCGCTGCGCTGGATCGCATCGAGTGCCCGCATACTCACCGCTCCCAGATCAAGCGCCGCGGTGGAATCCGGCCCCTGGAGGAAGCCGGTCGCCAGGCTTTCCTGTGATACCTTCCCGAGCACTTCGAGCGTCCCTGGCTGAGCGAGGTAGTGCGCCCACGGACGGCGGCGGTCGGCTTTATCGCGGGTAAAAGTCGCGTAGGTTCCAGCCTGGATGATGTGCCCGTCGGTGAGCGACAACCGCGTGGCCGGAGTCCCGACGATCCGGACCTCCCGGCGCTCAGCGAGTGGCGCGGAGCAGTCCACTCCGGTCAGCGTCTCAGACGACCAGTCGTAGCGAATCGGACGTTGCCGAGTTCGCACCAGTCCGCCGGGGACGACAGAAAGAAGCTCGGCCGCGGTATCAACTGGTACGGCGGTAGAGGTGAGAAGGAGGCCCGTGTGCACCTCTCCGATCGCCAGCGGCACGGTCAGCTGATTTCAGTTCTTCGGCACCGCACGTCACGCCACCTTAGGTACCCGCCACGTAAGATCGGCATATAGGCATTGCCAATTAACCACCCTGCCGCCATTCCACCATAGAGCGCCATCGCCCCGCAATGCCTGACACCCGTCTCGGGAAACCACAGGAAATCCCCTTTTTACCAGGCCGGTAGAAGCCGCCGGGACCTCATCACGCGCTCCGCATGCATGCTGGCGGCCCTTTGCGTCGCGGGTCGGCCGTGCGTGCTGCTGATCGCGGCCGGCCGCGGACCCCGAAAATTAACCTGCCGGAAGCGTCAGCCTCCTGTAACTCGCGGCTACCAGCCTGGCAGGATGTCTCAGCATGAGTGCCGATCAAGTCGACGCGCTGGTGATCTTCGGGGCGACCGGAGACCTGGCGAAGCTGGAGACCTTCCCCGCGCTGGTTGGCCTGGTCGCGCGCGGCGTGCTCGACGTGCCCGTCCTCGGGGTCGCCAAGAGCGGCTGGGGGCTGCCGCAGTTCCGCGATTACGCGGCCGCCTCGCTGAAGCTGAACGACATGGACCCGACGGCGCCCGCGGCGGTCAAGATGCTCGACCTGCTGCGGTACGTCGACGGGGACCTGGGCGACCACGCCACCTACGAGGCGATGGCGTCCGAGCTCGGTGACGCCAAGCGGATCCTGTACTACCTGGAGGTGCCGCCGTTTCTCTTCGGCCGGATCGCCCAGGGGATATCCGGCGTCGGGCTCGCCGCGCAGTCGCGGGTCATGGTGGAGAAGCCGTTCGGCAACGACCAGGCTTCCGCGCACGCCCTGAACAACACGATCCACCAGTACTTCCCCGAGGAGTCGGTGTACCGGGTCGACCACTGGCTCGGGCTCGACCCGGTCGAGTCGCTGATGTTCGCCCGGTTCGCCAACTCGATCATCGAACCGCTGCTCAACCGGAACTACGTGCAGTCCATCCAGATCACGATGGCCGAGGCGTTCGACGTCGCCGACCGGGGCAGCTTCTACGACAAGACCGGCGCGATCAAGGACGTCATCCAGAACCACATGCTCCAGGTGCTCGCCACCGTCCTGGCCGAGCCGCCGACGGGCTCAGGGCTCGACTCCTGGCCCTCGTCGAAGGCGCGGCTCATCGGCGCGCTGCGGCCGCTGACGCCGACCGACGTGATCAAGGGGCAGTACGAGGGGTACCAGTCGGTGGCCGGGGTGGCCCCCGGATCCGTGACCGAGACCTACGCCGCGGTGCGGCTCGCCGCGGACACCTGGCGCTGGGCCGGGGTGCCGATCGCGATCCGGGTCGGCAAGTGCCTGCCGGTCACCGCGACCGAGGTGCTCATCGACTTCAAGCCGGTGCCGCATGACGTGTTCGGGCTCGGCGCGGCGACCACGACGTCCAACGCGCTGCGGTTCCGCGTCTACCCGGAGAGCCAGGCGGTGCTGACGCTCGTCGGGAAGCAGCCGGGGGCGGCGTGGGCACCCGAGGTGCAGGACCTCACGTTCATCCAGCACCCCGGGGCCGACATGCGCGCCTACGACCGGCTCATCGGCGCGGCGCTGAACGGTGAGCGCTGGCTGTTCGCGCAGCAGGACACGGTCGAGGCCGCCTGGCGGGTCGCCGACCCGGTCGTCGGCAACGTCGGGCCGGTCGTGCCGTACGCCCGCGGCTCCTGGGGCCCCGACTCGACCTCGCTGCTGCCCGCGGGCACGACCTGGTACGACCCGTCGGCCTAGTCCGGCGGCCTGGTCCGGCGGCCGGCTGAGGCATACGCTGTCCGACGTGACCACCTGGATCGTGACCGACGGCACGCCCGGCAGCGGACCGCGGGTCGCGGTCAAGGACCTGATCGACATGGCCGGGCTGCCGACCACGGCGGCTTCCCGGCCGGTCGCCGACCGGGCCTTGCCCGCCGAGCGCGACGCCCCGTGCGTCGCCGGGCTGCGCGCGGCGATGGACGCCGGGCAGGCGCGGTTCGTCGGCAAGACCAACCTGCACGAGCTCGCCTACGGGATCACCGGGATCAACGCCGCGTTCGGCACGCCGGTCAACCCGCTCGACCCGCTGCGAATGCCCGGCGGCTCCTCGAGCGGTTCCGGGGTCGCGGTCGCCGCGGGCGAGGCCGACATCGCCTACGGAACGGACACCGGCGGCTCCATCCGGATCCCCGCCGCCTGCTGCGGCATCACCGGCCTGAAGACCACCTGGGGCCGGATCCCGCTCGACGGGGTCCGGCCGCTCGCACCGGGGCTGGACACCGTCGGCCCGATGGCCCGCGATGTCGCTGGTGTCGCGGCCGGCATGGCGCTGCTCGAGCCCGGGTTCACCGTCGCCGGCGAGGCGCCGCGGTCGGTCGGCGTGCTCACGATCGACGCCGACCCGCGGATCACCGCGGCGATCGACGACGCGCTCCGCCGGGCCGAATTCGACCTGGTGCCGGTCACCATCCCCCATCTCGACAAGATCATGGCAGCGTCGTTCACCGTGCTCGACGCCCAGGCCTGGCAGTCCAACCAGGACCTGTTCGCCGCCGCGGCCGGGCAGATCGCCGGCGACGTCAGGGACCGGCTCGAGCGGGCCGGCGCGATCACTCCGGCCCAGGTCACCGAGGCCCAGGCGGTGCTCGCGGCCTGGCGGGAGACGCTGGCCGACCTGTGGCGCCGGGTGGACATGCTGGCGGCGCCCAGCCTCCTAGGGTTCCCGCCGCTGCTCGACGAGGCGCACCTGATGTGGAAGCTGCGCATGCTCACCTCCCCGGTCAACGTGGCGGGTGTCCCCGCGCTCGCGCTGCCCATTCCCGTGCGAGGGCGCGACGCCGGCCCGATCCCGGCGAACGTCCAGCTGATCGGCCCGCGCAATAGCGAAGAGCGGCTGCTGGCGGCCGGCGCCCGCATCGAGCGAGCGGTATTACCCGCGCTCGCCTCCGCGCGCTCGGGACCCCTGCCTCCTCCCTCGTCGCTCGTCCGCTCCTTCGTCGCTCCCTCCCTCCCCAGTCCGGGGGCAGGGGCGCGCGCTTCGGCTCGCGCTCAGTGTTCCCCGCGCTCGCCTCCGCGCGCCCGAGGCCCCTGCCTCCTCCCTCGTCACTCGTCCGCTCCCTCGTCGCTCCCTCCCTCCCCAGTCCAGGGGACAGGGGCGCGCGCTTCGGCTCGCGCTCAGTGTTCCCCGCGCTCGCCTCCGCGCGCCCGAGGCCCCCGCCTCCTCCCTCGTCACTCGTCCGCTCCCTCGTCGCTCCCTCCCTCCTCAGTCCGGGGGCAGGGGCGCGCGCTTCGGCTCGCGCTCAGTGTTCCCCGCGCTCGCCTCCGCGCGCCCGAGGCCCCCGCCTCCTCCCTCGTCACTCGTCCGCTCCCTCGTCGCTCCCTCCCTCCTCAGTCCGGGGGCAGGGGCGCGCGCTTCGGCTCGCGCTCGGAGTAGCCGGCCCTCTGCCTGCGGCGGATCTGCCGACGGCAGCGTGGCCAGCCGCCGGGCGCGATCATCGCGCAGGCTGATGTCATGGCTCACGAATCAAAGATCCCGGTCTTCTCCGAACAGTTCCGGCAGTCCCTCGTGCAGCGCCGCGTGCTGGTCCTCGACGGCGTGCTCGACGACGACAACGGCACCGTGCTCGCCGCGCAGTTGCTGACGCTCGCCGACGAGGACCCAGACGCCGACGTGGCGCTCTGGATCAACTCGCCCGGCGGCTCCGTGCCGTCCATGCTCGCGATCCGCGACGTCATGCGGCTCATCCCGTGCGACGTGGCGACGCTCGCGTTCGGCATCGCTTGCAGCGCCGGCCAGTTCCTGCTGTCCTCCGGCACCAAGGGCAAGCGGTACGCGCTGCCGCACTCCAGGATCCTGATGCACCAGGGGTCGGCCGGGATCGCGGGTTCCGCGGTCGAAGTGGAACTGCAGGCCGCCGACCTGCGGCTCACCAGGGACACCGTGCTCGGCCTCATCGCCGAGGACACCGGCCAGCCCATGGAGCGGATCTTCGAGGACTCCAGGCACGACCACTGGTACACGGCCCCCGAAGCCAGGGACTACGGGTTCGTCGACGCCATCGCGGGGACGTTCGCACAGGTCATGCCGGCCAGGAAGCGGCCCTTCGGGCTGCGCCCGACCGCGAGTACCGCTAGTTCCCCCAGTTCCGCCAGTTCCGCTCTCAGTAGCAACGGAGGTGCCGCGTGAGCAGCTACACCATCCCCAACGTCGTCGCCGACCACCCGCGCGGCGAGCGGATCATGGACGTCTACTCGCACCTGCTGACCGAGCGCATCGTCGTCCTCGGCACCCCGATCGACCCTGGCGTCGCGAACACGCTGACCGCGCAGCTCATCTTCCTCGAGGCGCAGAGCCCGGACCAGGAGATCAACCTCTACATCAACTGCGAGGGCGGCGACATCCCCTCAATGCTGGCCATCTACGACACCATGCGGTTCATCAAGGCCCCGGTGGCGACCACCTGCGTGGGGCAGGCCGTGGCCGCGGGCGCGGTGCTGCTCGCGGCGGGCGCCGCCGGGCGGCGTCTCATGCTGCCGCATGCCCGGGTCATCCTGCATCAGCCGGGGGTGAGCGGACAGGGCACCATCCCCGACCTGATCCTGCAGGCCGATGAGCTGGTCCGGCTGCGCGGCGAGATGGAGTCGGTGCTGTCCGAGCACACCGGCCAGTCGGTGGAGACGCTGCGCGCCGACACCGACCGGGACCGCATCTTCACCGCGCAGGCGGCGGTCGACTACGGCCTGGTCGACGAGATCCTCACGGGGCGCTGAGCGTGCTCACGCCGCCATTGCCATGGCCACCGGGCCGGACGGGCGCTGGCTGGACGGGCCGCTGGACGGCGCTGGACGGATGGCCTGAGCAGCGTGCGGGCGGCGCCAATGGAGACGACGGTGGCGGCACGGCGCAAGTCCTGCGCCGCGCCGGCCATCAGGTCCGCCACGGTGACGTCGAGGGCGCCCGCGAGGGCCGCGATCATCTCACTCGACGGCTCCTTGCGGCCGCGTTCGACCTCCGACAGGTACTGGGGCGAGATCCCGGCCCGCTCGGCGGTCTGCGCGAGGGTCTCCTCGCGGTCGCTGCGCAGCGACCGCAGCCGGCTGCCGAGCACCTCCCGCCACAGTGGTTCCAGGGCCTGGCCGCCCGCCGGGAAGAGCCTGCTGATCTCGCTCATGTCTTCACTGTAGGAACTGGCGGCCGGTTGGGGAATCTTCGTTCGCCCGCAGCGGACTCGCGGCGGGACCAGCCAGCCCTGGAACCGGCTAGCCGGGCTGGCGCGCGGTAGCGGTAGCCGAAGCCGCGGACGGCCTCGATGGGCGAGTCGCCGCCGGCCGGCGTGCCGAGCTTACGGCGCAGCCGCATGACGCTGTACTTCACCCGGTCCGGGCCGATGCCCGACGGGTCGCTCCAGGCCAGTTCCAGCAGCCGGACCGAGGAAAGTACCTGGCCGCCATGCCGGACGAGGGCAGTAAGCAGGCGAAACTCGATGGGGGTGAGCTCGACCGCGGCGCCGTCGACGAGCACCTGGTGGGTGACGAAGTCCACCCGCACGCGGCCGTCGTCGAAGGCGGCGGGCAGCGGGGCGGCGGCGTGCTGCCTGCGCAGCAGCGCCTGCACCCGGGCGACGAACTCGGCGTTGCCGAACGGCTTGGTGAGGTAGTCGTCCGCCCCGCCCCGCAAGCCGCGCACCTTGTCGGCTTCCTGGCCGTGCGAGGTGAGCATGAGCACGGGCACCTCGCTCAGCTCGCGTATTCGCTCGAGTACCGTCCACCCGTCCATCTCGGGCAGTCCGACGTCGAGGATCACGATGTCCGGGCGGTCGCTGTGGAACGAGCGCAGCCCCGCGCGGCCCTCGGCCACCGTGGTCACCTCGAACCCGCTCCGGCCGAGCACGGTCCTGACGCCGAGCGCGATGTCCGGGTCGTCCTCGATCACCAGGACCCGGTCACTCACCTTGCTCCAGCGGTGGCTGTGCCTCGTTGAGCACGGGGGCCGTCGCCGTCGTGCGGACCGGGAGGAACACGCTGAACGTGGTGCCCTCGTCGAGCACGCTCTCCACCTTCACGTGCCCGCCGTGCATCTCGACGAGCGACTCGACGATCGCCAGCCCGAGGCCGGTGCCCGGCAGGCCCGCGCGCCGCGCGTTGGACCCGCGGACGAACGGGCCGAACAGCCGCGCCGCCTCATCGGCGGGGATGCCGATCCCCGTGTCGGAGACGTCGATCCGCCAGGTGCCCCGCGCGTAGCGCAGCCGGACCCGCACCAGCCCGCCCACGTGGGAGAACTTGACCGCGTTGCCGATGAGGTTGTCGAGAACCTGGGTGAGCCGCCGCGGGTCGGCCAGCACCCGCGGTCCGTCGCCAGCGTCGAGGTGCACCGTGACGCCCGACTTGGCGGCCACCGGCGTGGCGCTCTTGACCGCTTCCGCCGCGAGGTCAGGCAGCGAGACCTCGGTGAGCTCAAGCGGCAGCCCGCCCGCCTCGAGCCGGTTGAGCATCAGCAGGTCATCGATCAGCCGGAGCAGCCGGTCGGCGTTCCGCTCGATGATGCCGAGGAAGCGCAGGCCTTCTGGCGTCAGCCCGGCCGCCTCGCCCCGCAGCAGCTCGCTGAACGAGATGATGGAGGTCAGCGGCGTCCGCATCTCATGCGAGACGACCGCGAGGAACTGCGCGCGCTCCGTGTCCGCGGTCACGCCGGGCCGCTCGTCGCGTACCCGGTCTGATCCTCTTCTGAGCCGATCCGGGTGAGACCTGGCCCGAGGAATGCCCCCGTCCCCCATAATCCCTGCCTTCCCTGCCGCACCAAGCGCCAAAACAGGGACCAGCGATCAGCCGCCGGCGGTGACCAGAGGGATTCGAGAGGAGCTCTATAGCTTGACGGGAAAAATGCCTAGCGCACGCTGGCCAGGTCAGCAGCCGAGGAGGCTCGTTAGCCGCCCGGCCCACGAGGGATCGTGCGGGATCGTCGCCACCAGGGCGCTCGCGAGCGGCGTGGCCGCGGCGTCCTGGCGGTGCGCGGCGGTCAGGTCGCCCGCGGCCGCGGCGTGCACCTGAGCGGCGGCGAAGCCCGCGTCGTCGAGCCCCTGGTTGACCAGGGCGCGGGGGTCGGGGCCGCCCGCGCGGTAGACGTAGGTGGACGGCTCCGGCCGGTTCAGTGCCTCGTACGCGACCGAGTCTCCCCCGCCGGCCGGGGTCAGCAGCGCGAACGCGAGGACGGTCGGGTCCGCGCCGGACGTGGTGAGCGCGGCCAGGTCCTCGGTTTCCGGGATGAGCAGGCCGTAACGGACGCCGGCCCGCGGGGTCATCGGGGGCGGACCGGCGGGGTTGCGGTTCAGCGCCGCGCCGAGCGCGCGGAACGCCCAGTAGCCGCCCACGTCCCCGGGGCCACCGCCGAACGGGCCGCCGTAGCCGCCGAAGCCGTAGCCGCCGAGCCCGCCGCCCGGGCCAAGCCCGGACATGACGCCCGCCGCCAGCGCTCCGCCGAGGCCCGGGCCGAACCGGCCGCCGGGGCTGTCGTGCTGGCCGATGTGCGGTGTCACCGACGGATCGTGCCACGGAGTAACGCCCACGGCCGCCCGGCGAACCGATGCCACCTGCTTGAAGCCGATCGCCAGGTCCGCCCGGCCGGCGAGGCTCGCCACCCCCGCGAACCGGTCTGGCAGCGTCGCGAGCCGCAGCAAGGTGGCGCTGAGCTCGGGATGGATCGCGTCGAGGGCGCTGGCCGGCACCGCCACGCCGTCGCGCAGCAGTCCCGCCGCAGCGCGCTGGGCGAGCGGGTCGAGTCCGGGCAGCAGCGAGCCGAGGAAGGCGGCCGTGCGGTTACTCGCCGCGCGCAGCCGCGCGCTGAGTAGCGCGACGAACTCGTCGGTGCGCCCGCCCAGCCGGGTGATGGCGAGCGCGTCCCGGCCGGTCACGTCCACCGTAACGGTGTAGTCGCGGGCCCGCACGTCGGCGACGAAGGAAAACGCGATCCGCTTGGCGTGCCCGCCCGCCAGGATCAGCACCGCGTCCTCGAAGACGTGCAGGTCGACGGGGGAAGCCGCCACCGCTGCGGTGAACCTGGCCGGGTCGCCGAGCGCGCCCGACTCGGCCGCGGCGACCTCGGCCCGCGCGTCGTGCAGCTCCGCGAGCAGCTGCGTCCGCATCCGGCCGAGCCGGCTGAGCTCGAGCGCGCTCCCGTCCGCGAGCGCGACGAGCACGACGAACGGCTCGGGCTCGGCGACCGAGGCGATCCGGCCGGACGGGACCCGCAGCGCGGCCCGGCCCGCTCCGGTGAGCTCGAGGACCCCGCCCGCCACGCTCACGTCGCCGCGGCCCGACTCGAGGACGGCGCCGTTGGCGCCGATGAGCCGGTACTCGGCGGAGCTCACGTCAGCCGGCCGGGGTGCCGCACTCGCCGCAGAACTTCGCGCCGTCCAACGTGCTGCCGCAATTCGCGCAGAACTTCTTCGCGGCCTGCGCCGCGGCTAGCGGGTGACCGCATCCCTGGCAGAATTTCCCGCCGCCGCTCTCTTGCCCGCAGGACGGGCACAGGCCGGTCGCCTGGTCGCGGTAGTTAATGTCGCCCGTCCAGTCCTGGGCCTGGATCTTGGTATTCAGTTGCTGGATCTGGGCCTGCGCCTGCATTTGGGCCATGGCCTGGTCCAGCTTGGGCGCGCAGCCCACGCACAGGCCGCGCTCGGTATTCCAGCAGATCTGGTCGCAGACCCACTGGCCGCAGTTGTGGCACTGCTTGAAGTACGGCTTCATCTGCTCGACGGCCTTGGCGAGCGCCTTGTCGCGGGTCGAGCCGCGCACAGTGTCGCGCATGAACTCGGCGTCCCAGCCGAGCTTCGACGCCTGTTCGCCGAGTTGGCCGCCGACGATGTCGCCGCCGAGGCGGAGCAGCCGCCCGCCGAAGCCGGTCACCGAATGCTGGAACGGCGACGAGTAGCCGTTACCGCACCGGCGGCAGTAGAACTCGAATTGATACCCGTCGTCGCTACTGCGGTCGGCGTAATTGTCGGTGAAGAAGACCATCCCGGCCATGGCGATTCCCCTCGCTGATGTGTGCACGGGAACCGTAGCAACTCCGTAAGCCACCGGACAGCACAAAAGCGCAATAAGTCGCCACTAAGCAGCATCTTGCCGGATTCTGGCGGAATCGTTAGCGGCTACACGCCGAGCAGGTGCTGCTTGCCCCGGCCGCCGGCCAGGTCAACCAC
This sequence comes from uncultured Actinomycetota bacterium, assembly GCA_963767685.1. Lineage (GTDB taxonomy): Bacteria > Actinomycetota > Actinomycetes > Streptosporangiales > Streptosporangiaceae > Trebonia. The sequence continues at coordinate 60,601 of CAVYEZ010000018.1, read as the reverse complement.
GCCCGGCAGCGCGAGCAACTGCCTCGCCGTCATCACCGGCATGCCCTCGCGGAGCGTCCAGTGATCGGCGTACACGCCGGCCGGCAGCCAGAACTCGTCGGTGCTCAGCCGCTCGGTGACGACGATGCGGGTGCCCGCCCGGTGCGGCCCGGTCGTCCCCTCGCCGCCGGGCACCAGGAACACGAAACCCGGGCAGCGGGTGACCAGCGGGCCGATGTCGACCAGCCGGCCCTGCCCGACGTGCTTCCACAAGCTGCCGTCGTCAAGCGGGCCCGCGGCCAGCGGCGGCCACTCGGCGGGCTGGCTGCCGACGTGCGGCATCACCTGGACCCCGGGAACGGCGGAGGCGTCATCCCACGGCTCGGGCAGCCGGCCGTAGGCGGCGAGCACCGCCAGCACCTGGTGGCCGGACATCCAGCCGAGCAGCGCGCCGTCCCGTGGCACCGGGACGCTCGCCTCGATGACCCGGCTGACCTCGGCCGAGACCGCCTGGTCGGGCCCGATCTCCGCTCGTGGCCCGTCCCGGCGATCCCAGTGCCGCAGCACGAACAGGTCCTCCCACTCCATGATGAGGACGAAGAACCTGGACGTGCCCGCTTCCCGGTTCATCAGCACCATCGAGCCGTAGCGGTGCTCCGCGTAGTGCCGCCTGACGGCCATCGGGTAGTTGCGGAAGAGCCGCAGGCACGCCGTGAACGCGGCGTCGCCTGACCGGGCATGAGCCAGCACAGTCTGCTCCTTGCGAGGTTACGGGGGTGACCCACGTGACCAAGGGGCGTGCCGCTTCCGCCGCCTACGGCGAGGTCCGGGTAACTGGGTTAGGCGCCATATGATGGCCGCGCCCGCTCCAGGAGACATCCGCCAACTGACCGAGAAGGGTTTCCCGCGGAGCGGCATCCGCGCACCGTACACTGCGGGAATGCCCGGCTCAACGGATGGCACTGACCCCGCCGCGAAGTGCGTGTTCTGCGCGATCATCCGGTGCGAGCTGGCCGCGACGCGCATCCTGGAGACCGCGAACCTGCTGGCGTTCCTCGACCACCGGCCGCTCTTCCACGGCCATACGCTGCTGGTGCCCAAGGCGCACATGCGGCTGCTTTCCGACCTCCCCGCCGCGCTCGCCGCCGAGTTCCTCACGACCGCGCAGCGACTCGAGCGGGCGGTGGAGGACGGCCTGGGCGCCGCGGGCAGCATGATCCTGGTCAACAACGTGGTCAGCCAGTCGGTGCCGCACCTTCACCTGCACGTGATCCCGCGTAACCCGAAGGACGGCCTGCGGTTCTGGCTCGGCCCGCGGCACCCGTACGACACCGAGCACCCGGCCGAAGAGTACGCCGCGAAGATCCGCGCGGCGCTCCCGCCCGCCTGACCGGCGCACCCGGGTCACTTAGCGTCGCTGTCGTGTTTGTTCAAGACACCGGCGACGCCCGCGGCTAGCCTCGCCGACCATGAACCTGCATGCCGAGATGACCGACGCGGCCGACGCCGCCGCGCGCACCGTGGCGAACGTGGACGCCGGCCAGTTCGGGCGGCCGACCCCGTGCACCGACTGGGACGTGCGCACCCTGCTCAACCACCTCATCGTCTGGACCTCCTACTCGCTCGAGGCCCGGGCCGCACGGCGATTCCGTCGGCCAGGACCTGATCGACCGCGACTTCGCGGCCGATCCCGGCTTCGCCGCCGACTACCGGGCGCAACTAGACCGCGCGCTGACCGCCTGGTCCGACCCGGCCACCTGGGAGCGCTCGCTCGACGTGATGGGCTCGCCCATGCCCGCCGCCGACGTCGCCGCGCTCAACCTCGCCGAGATGGTGCTGCACGGCTGGGACCTCGCCGCCGCCACCGGCCAGGCGTACGCGGTCAGCGAGCCGGCCGCGGCCGCCGCCCTGCGGGCCGTCGACGCCAACGCGGAACTGTTCCGCCATTACAAGGGGTTCGCCGAGCCGGTCCAGGTACCCGGGAGCGCCTCGGTGCTCGACCAGGTCCTGGCGCTGTCCGGACGGGATCCGGGCTGGACGGCGCCGGCCGAGGCGTAGTGACGCCGACCGGGGCGTAGCGACGCCGCCCGGCCGGAATCCTGGCCGCTAGCGTGGGCGCATGCGCAGCGATATCGTCACGGACCTCGCCCCTACCGGCGTCCTGCGAACCGCCCTGAACCTGGGTAACCCGGTCCTGGTGCAGGGCACGCCGGCGGCGCCGGCCGGGGTCACCGTCGACATCGCGAACGAGGTCGCCGCCAGGCTCGGCGTCCCGGTGGAGTTCCGCTGCTTCGGCGCCGCCCGCGAGTCGTTCGAGGCGACGGTCGCCGGGCAGGCCGACATCTGCTTCCTGGCGATCGAGCCCGCACGGGCGGCGGAGATCGCCTTCACCGCGCCGTACGTCCTGATCGAGGGCGTGTACGCGGTGCCGCGGGAGTCACCGCTCGCCACCGTGGCCGATGTTGACCGCGCGGGCGTCCGCATCGGCGTGAAGGACGGCTCCGCCTACGACCTGTTCCTGACCCGGACGCTCCGGCACGCGACGATCGTGCGCGGCACCGAGGGCACGGAGGCGTTCCTCAGCGGGGACCTCGAGGCCGCCGCGGGAGTGCGGGAGCCGATGACCGAGTTCGTCGCCGCGCACCCCGCCTGCCGGCTCATCGAGGGCCGCTTCATGGAGATCCCGCAGGCGGTCGGCACGGCGACGACCAAGCGGCCGGAGACCACCGGGTTCCTGCGCGATCTGGTCGAGGAGTTCAAGGCTAGCGGGATGGTGGCCGACGCGCTCCGCCGCTCCGGCCAGACCGCCCCGGTCGCTCCGCCCGCGTAAGCGACTAGGCCAAGCCACGGATTCGTTCGGGCTATTCATGGGTTGAAGCTTCGAGCTGATGAGAAACCGGGCCGCCCCGCGGCGCGGCGGGACGGCCCGGTTCTTTCTAGCGGCCCTTGCCGTGCTTCTCGCGCTCGTTACCGCGCGAGGTCGGCGGCGAACTTGGCGAGGTTCGGGGTGCCGAGGCCGGTCGCCTCGTTGTACTGCTCGCCGGGGTTGCCGGTGTAGAAGATGTTGTCGTTGCCGCTGCTCGCCTGGTTGAGCGGGGTGACGGGGCTGGCGGAAGTCGCGGCGAGCGAGTAAATGCTCGGGTTCCAGAGTCCGATCCGGTGCCCCAGGTAGGAGTCGATGACCGCCGTGGAACCGTTGAACTCGGGTGCGACGAAGCTGGTGCCGCCCCAGTCGCTCTGCAGCGTCGGCTGGCCGACCCCGGCGAACGACGGCTCGTACAGCAGGTAACCGGACTGCGGGTCCGCGTCCGCCGACAGGTCGGGCTGCGCCCGGCCCGAGCCCCGGCCGCTGACGAGCGGCGGCGTCGAGGTGACGTTCCATGCGTCGGCTCGACGAAGTCCGTGCCGGCCACGATCGTCTTGTCGTCGGTCGGGCGTCAGGTACTGCTCGCCGTGGTAGTTCGCCGTCCGGACACGAGCCGCTGGTAGGAGGGCTCGGGCTCGATCGTGCTGAACCCGCCGCCGCCGCCGACCACGTCCGCGGTCGCGGCGGTCGCGTACGACACGCCGGTGGAGGTCGCGATCGCCGACCACAGGTAGTCCCAGCCCCAGGCGCGCTGGCTCGTGACGCTGACCGAGGCCGACCCGGCGGACCCGGTTAGCGTGCCGTTCCACGGCGTGGTGGTGCCGCCGGACGAGGTGACGTACGGGCTGTCGCCGGGGGTGTCGACGGCGAGGTTGGTGGTGCCGAGGTCATTTGACGGCGAGGCGTCGTAGGCGCCCGCGTCGCCGGCCGAGACGAACGTCGACTGGCCCTGGTCGGCCAGTTCGAGGAACGCCTCGTCGAAGGCGGCCTCGTAGGCGGCCGTCTCCGTGCCGCCCGCGACCGCCGCCGCGAGGTAGGTCTCCGACTCGCCCCAGCTCGATGAGACCGTGTCGGCGACGTTCTGGCTGGCCGCGCCGAAGAACGCGTCGACGAACCCTGGGTCGGTGTTCGGCGCCTGGTAGACGATGACGTTGGCGCCGGGGGCAAGGCCACCGGACTGCTCGACGTCGAGGTCGGTCTCGCCGCTGCCCGCGGCGTCGCTCGGCGCGCCGGGGCCGCCGTCGACGTTGTCCACGGTCACGGTGCGGCCGGTGGCGGGCACGTTCGCGACGTTCTGCCAGAAGTACTCGGGCGCGCCCACGTCGAGCGCGGCCAGGGTGACGATGCCGATCGTCTCACCCGATCCGTTGGCCTTCGCGTAAAGCGGCGTGAGCCCGTAGTTGGCAGCGAAGTCGGACGGCAGGTAGCTGCCGGGAGTGTCACCGGAAGCGGGCGCCGCGTGGGTGGTGGTCACGGAGTTCAGGTGGACCGCGTGGCTGCTGAACGGCGCGTAGTTGGTCAGGCCGAGGATGGCGAGCACGTAGTGCGAGAGCCGGTATGGGAGCTCCGGCGCCCCGGTCGCGCTGTAAACCGTCTGGGCCGGGACCGAGTTGCCGTCGGCGCCCTGCCGGGCCGGAACGTGGTAGTTCCGCTGCTTTACGGTGAGCGCCTGGTCGAACTCGCCGGCCGTGCCCGAGGCCGACACGTCCACGTTGCCGGGGTAGACCGACGTCGTGATGCCGAAGTGAGCGAGGTAGCTGGTCAGCGCGTCGACCACGGCCTGGCTTTGGCCGTACTTGCTCGCGAACTGGCCCACGGAGTCGAAGCTGGTCTTGCCGCCGGTGACGGACGACTCCAGCCGGGACTTGTTGCGCTCATTCAAGATGAACGAGACCTGCTCGGGGGTGCCCGGGGCGGTGTCGCCGAACGCCGACGCGCCGGGCAGCGACGAGGCCAGGACGCCGGTTGGTACCTGTTCGGGGGTATTGGGCCCGGGGGTGGACGAGGCCTGGGCGGCGCCGCCGGTCGCGGCGACTGCCGCCGCGACGGTCAGCGCCCCGGCGGCCAGTCCGGTCCCAAGGCGCGAGCGAACAGAGAGAGCCATGCTCCGGGCACACTCCTCACGTTTTGTGCGACCTCTGGATGCAGGCCGCCTGCGGCTTCAGCTTGAACCTGGTGTGACTTAGTAGACTTTGTGGTCTATAAGCACATCAATGTGGCACAAGCACGGTGATCATCACACGCAAGCCGCATACTGACGAGTAGTTCCCGGGCCCTTATGTTGAATTTAGTGAATCTTACGGAACACGGACGGTTACCCTTGCTGCCCCGCGCCCGCGGCGACGGCGGAAACGCTGAGCTGGTGCGCGGACGCGACCGTGCAGCCGGTGGTGCTGAACGCCACCTCGATGGGCTGGGTCTCGTCCGGCGGGAAAACCTTGAGGTGGGCGGACGACGCCGGCTTGCAGTCGGCGGTCGGGTAGTTCTCCGCGTTGCCCACGCCAAGCTCCGCGTTCGCCTTGGCCGCCGGGGGCGAGCGTCACGCTGCTCGCGGGCGTGGCCGGGTTGCGCGTCGCGGCGGCGCCAATCTGCGCACCGGACGAATTGGTCAGCGAAACGCCAGGAAATCCGTAAAGCGTGCATGACGTGCTGCCGCTGTTGGTGAAATCAATGATCGTGAAGTCGGTGCCGGCGGCGGCGCCGCCATTGCCAAGCGAAATACGCAAGTTCGAGGATGCGCAGGCCGCCGTGCCCGCGGGCGCGGCGCTGGTTTGCGGGCCGGACGCGGTGCCCGCCGGGGTTGTCGCCTGGCTTGGCGCGCTGCCCGCAGCCGTGGCAGCCGCGGAGGAGCCGGAGCTCGCGGCGGAAGCCGGGCCTGTCGGCTGACCGGTGGCAGTCGAGCTGTGCGAGCTGCAGCCGACCGCCAGGATTGCCGTGGCGGCCACGATTCCGCCCGTCACTGAATTCCGGATGATATGCGCATTAAGCGTCATTGGAACAATCCCCCTAAGTAAAGAGACCGGAATCTCGGGTCCGAATCACAACCTATAGGACGGCGGTCCGACCGCATTGGTTGCGGAGATTTTCCGCGGGGGCGACCGCGGGTCAGCAATCGCTCGCGAGCGCCCGCAGGACGTCGGCCGCCGGACCGGGGGCGGCCTGCTGATATCCCGTTCCCGCCCACAGGTGGACAGCCTCACGGTCACCGGCGGCGGCCGCCGCCTTTCGTATCGGGACTGGTCAGGTGGTGCACGGCCGGGTACCCGGACGGGGCGATCGCGTCGTGCTCGCCGATGAACCAGTTGCGGATCCCCCTCGCCGGCCTGCCGGTGAAGGACCTGGTCAGGACCGTCTCGCCGCGGCCCTCGGCGATCGCCGCCCGGTGCACGGCGGACGCGCCGCTCTCGGCGGTGCGCAGCAGCGCGGTGCCGACCAGCGCCGCTTCGGCCCCCGACCGCAGGACGGCCGCGACCTGGGCCGCGGTGGCCAGGCCGCCGGCGGCGATGACCGGGAGCCGGGCGGCGTTCCGGATCATCGCGACGAGGACGGCGGTCGGGATCGGGTCGGGAAACCGGCCGGGGGTGAGCGTGCCGGAGTGCGCGCCGGCGGCGTAGCCCTGGACCACGAGGACATCGACGCCCGCGTCGGCGGCGGCGCGCGCCTCCGCCGCGTTCGTGACGGTCTGCGCGACGACGCTCCCCCGGGCCCGGAGCGAGGCGATGACCTCGCGCGACGGGATGCGAAGGTGAAGCTCACGATGGCCACCGGGTCGCGGCGGAGCAGATCAAGCTTCTGCTCCCAGTAGTCGTCGTCCTCGACGGGGGCGGCGGGCAACTCAACCCCGTACCGCTCGGCCAGGGGACGCAGCGCCTCGGCGTACCGGCGGTACTCCGCGGGGTCGACGGCGACCGGGTTGGGGGCGAACAAGTTGACCCCGAATACCGGGACCGCCGCGCGGACCTCGGTGAGCTGCTCGTGCAGTTGCTCGGCGGTCTTATAGCCCGCGGCCAGGAAGCCCAGGCCACCGGCGGTCGCCGCCGCCACCACGAGCGCCGGCGTCGTGGCTCCGCCGGCCATGGGCGCGGCCAGCACGGGCGTGCCGAGGCCGAGGCCGCCGAGCGGCGAGGTGCGGGGTGCCGGGACGGCCATGCGTCCAGCGTAGCGCTGAGCTCACGGTCGCCAGCCGACGTCGCGGGTGCGATGCCGTCGAGGTGGCAGGGGCGGCACCCGGGACTGCGTTCCGTCGGCGTATTGTCACCCGCAGCGGCTGCCAGCAGGGGCCCGCGAACACTGGAGAGGTCACGGATGTCCAAGTTCATGATTCTTTACCGTGCGCAGGCTTCCGCGCGCGAGCTGATGGAGAATGCGACCCCCGAGCAGCGGCGGGCCGGGCTCGAAGCCTGGCGGGCCTGGGCCACCAGGGTCGACTACGCCATCGCGGACCTGGGTTCCCCGCTCGCGCACACGACCCACGTCGGCGCGGGCGCGGCGAGCACCGACGGGGTGGCCGGCTACTCGATCCTGGAGGCAGGCTCGGCCGATGAGGTCGAGACGATCCTCGACGGCCACCCGCACCTGACCATGCCTGGCGCCTCCGTCGAGGTGATGGAAATCATCCCGATGGGCGACTTGTAGCCGCCGCGCGGAAGCAATCCGGCCGCTCAGGGGTTATAAGATAACGAACCGAAGGGGAGTAGCTCTTCAGCCGGACCGTCGACATGCTGGCCCTTAACGGGGCCCGGCGCCCGGGAGCCCGCGGGCTTGAGCGAGACCTTCAGACCGAAGCCGTTGGCTGTCGTGCCTGAAGGAGGCGCTACCCCCCATGAGCCTGGCCATCGCCGCCACCGTGTTCGCCGTTATCTTCACCGCTGAGCTGCCGGACAAGACCGCCCTGGCGAGCCTGATCCTTGGCAGCCGCTACCGGCCTACCTGGGTGTTCGCCGGGGTCGCGGCCGCCTTCGCCGTGCACGTCGGGCTCGCGATCGCGGCCGGGAGCCTGCTGGCCCTGCTCCCGCACCGCCCGCTTGAGATCATCGTGGCGGCCCTGTTCGCGATCGGCGCCGTGCTGCTGCTGCGCGGGCGGCACGGCGACGACAAAGACGACGAGCAGGTGGAGCTGCACGGCCGGGAGCCGGGATTCTGGCGGGTCGCGGGGACGAGCTTCATGGTGATCCTGGTGGCCGAGTTCGGTGACCTCACCCAGATCGCGACCGCCACCCTGGCCGCCCGCTACCACGACCCGGCGTCGGTCGCCACGGGCGCGGTCCTCGCGCTGTGGGCGGTAGGCGGACTCGCCATCGTCGGCGGCCGCGGCCTGCTGAAGGTCATCCCGCTGACCTGGATCTCGCGGATCGCCGGCGTGATCATGCTGGCCCTCGCCGCGGTCAGCCTCGCCGCCGCCCTGGCCTGACCCCCCGCACCACGGCAACCGGCCCTTACCATCGGCACATGAGCGAATCCCTGGCCGGCGCCTACGACGTGGTGATCGTCGGGGGCGGCCACAACGGCCTGACCGCCGCGACGTACCTCGCCAGGACGGGGTTGTCGGTGCTGGTCCTTGAGCGCCTCGACCACACCGGCGGCGCGGCGGTGTCCGCGCGGGCCTTCCCTGGTTTTCCGACCCGCCTGTCGCGGTACTCCTACCTTGTGTCGCTGCTGCCGGAGTCGATCGTCACCGACCTCGGCCTTGACCTGCGGCTCGCGTCACGCTCGACGGCGTCCTACACGCCGGTGCGGCGCGACGGCGCCGCCCGGGGGCTGCTCGTCGAGCGGCCCGAGGGGCCCGCGACCAGGGACAGCTTCCGCGAGCCTGACGGGCTCCGACGCCGAGTACGAGGCCTGGCGCGACTTCTACCGGCAGGTCGGCGAGCTCGCCGCGGTCGTCGCCCCGACCCTGACCCAGGCCGCTGCCCAGGGCAGTCGGCGCTGCGCCGGCAGGCCGACCAGGGCCTGTGGCGCGAGCTGGTCGAGCGGCCGCTCGGCGAGGCCATCGAGAAGCGCTTCCGCGACGACACGGTGCGCGGCGTGGTGGCGACCGACGCGCTGATCGGCACGTTCGCGCGCATGGACGACCCGTCGCTGGTCCAGAACCGGTGCTTCCTCTACCACCTCATCGGCAACGGGACCGGCGAGTGGCGGGTGCCGGTGGGCGGAATGGGCGCGGTCACCGACGCGCTCGCCGCCGCGGCCCGCGCGGCGGGCGCCGAACTCGTGGTGAACGCCGAGGTCACCGCGATCCGCGGCGGGGCGGGCGACGCCGAGGTCGACGTGACCGAGTGCGAGCCGCGGACGCTGCGGGCCCGCTTCGTCCTGGCGAACGTCGCCCCCTGGGTCCTCGCGGGCCTGCTCGGCGAGCGAGCGCGACCCGGCGCGACGAAGCCGGTCGGGGCCCAGCTGAAGGTCAACTTCCTGCTCGACCGGCTGCCGCGGCTGGCCTCCGGCGCGGACCCGCGGGTCGCGTTCGCCGGGACCCTGCACCTCAGCGAGGACTACCCGGAGCTCGAGCGGGCCTACGCGGATGCCGCCGCCGGACGGGTACCCTCAAGCATGCCTGGTGAGGTCTACTGCCACTCCCTGACCGACCCGTCGATTCTCGGCCAGGTTCCCGACGGGACCCAGACGCTGACGTACTTCGGACTGCACCTGCCCGCGACGCTCTTCGACGACCCGGCGACGCGCGCGGAGCGCAAGGGGCTGGCCGTCGAGCGCGCGATCGCCTCGCTCGACCAGCACCTCGTCGACCCCATCGAGTCGGTCGTCGCCCGCGACGCCGACGGCAGGCCCTGCATCGAGGCGAAGATACCGCAGGACATCGAGGCCGACCTCGGCATGCCGGGCGGCCACATCTTCCACGGCGACCTGAGCTGGCCCTGGGCGGCCGACGCCGCCGCGCTCGACACGCCCGCGGCGCGCTGGGGCGTCGCGACCGGCCGGGACGGCGTGCTCTTGTGCGGCTCGGGCGCCCAGCGCGGCGGCGCGGTCTCCGGTCTCGGCGGCCACAACGCCGCCCAGGCGGTCTTGGAGCTCGCATGACCATCGCGACCATGCTGGAACACCAGCTGCCTGGCCGGGTCACCGTCTTCGGCCCCGACTTCCCGTTCGCCTACGACGACTGGCTGCACCATCCGGCCGGCCTCGGCTCGGTCCCCGCGTCGGCGCACGGCGCCACGGTCGCCGTCGTCGGAGCCGGGATCGCCGGGCTGGTGGCCGCCTACGAGCTCATGGAGCTGGGTCTCCGCCCGGTCGTCTACGAGCCCACCCGCATCGGCGGGCGGCTGCGCTCGCACGAGTTCGAGGGCGCCGACGGGATCGTCGCCGAGCTCGGCGGGATGCGGTTCCCGGTCTCCGGCACGTCCTTCTTCCACTACGCGGACCGGGTCGGGCTCGCCAGCGCGCCGTTCCCCAACCCGCTCACCGAGGCCGCGGGCAGCACCGTCATCGACATAGCCGGGCAGACCTTCCATGGCCGGACGCTCAGCGAGCTGCCGCCGGAGTTCGCCGAGGTCGCGGTCGCCTGGGAGGAGGCGCTCGAGCAGATCGGCTTCGGCGCGCTCCAGGACGCGATCCGCGCGCGCGACGTCGACACGCTGAAGAAGCGCTGGAACGAGCTCGTGCCGCTGTGGGACGGCCGGACCTTCTACGACTTCGTCGCCACCTCCGCCTGCTTCGCGAAGCTGCCGTTCCGCTACCGCGAGATGTTCGGGCTCGTCGGCTTCGGCACCGGCGGGTGGGACTCCGACTTCCCGAACTCCATGCTCGAGATCCTGCGGGTCGTCATCACGAACTGCGACACCGACCAGCGGCTGATCGTTGGCGGCGCCGAGCGGCTGCCCCGGGGCCTGTGGACGCTGCCGGTCAGCGAGCGCAGCCCCTGGCCGCCTGGCACCACGCTGGAGAGCCTGCACGGCGGCGTGCCGCGCCCGGGGGTGGCGGCCATTCGCCGGCCGCGACGGCGCGTTCGTGGTGCGCGACCGCTGGGGGACCGACCGGATACACGACGCGGTGCTCGCCACCTGCCAGGGCTGGCTGCTGACGACCCAGATCGAGCTCGACGAGAGCATTTTCTCGCAGGACCTGTGGATGGCGCTTGACCGCACCAGGTACATGCAGTCATCCAAGACGTTCGTGATGGTCGACCGGCCGTTCTGGAAGGACATCGACCCCGCCACGGGCCGCCCGGTGATGGGCATGACCCTCACCGACCGGCTCACCAGGGGCACCTACCTGTTCGACAACGGCCCGGACCGGCCCGCGGTCATCTGCCTGACCTACACGTGGATGTCCGACGCGCTGAAGATGCTGCCGTACGACGTCGAGCAGCGGGTCAGGCTCTCGCTTGACGCGCTCGGCAAGATCTACCCGGACGTCGACATCGCGAGCCACATCGTGGGTGACCCGGTGACGGTTTCCTGGGAGGACGACCCGCACTTCCTCGGCGCCTTCAAGGGGGCGCTGCCCGGCCACTACCGCTACAACCACCGCATGTACCGGCACTTCATGCAGGACGACCTGCCGTCCGCCGAGCGCGGCATCTTCCTGGCGGGCGACGATATCTCCTTCATGCCGGGGTGGGCGGAAGGAGCCGTCCAGACGGCGCTCAACGCCGTCTGGGGCATCACGCACCACTTCGGCGGCGCCTCCCACCCGGACAACCCGGGCCCGGCGACCTCTTCGACCAAGCTGGCCCCGCTCGACCTGGGAGAGTGACGAAATGGCCACGACGACGCGCGTTGCCGCCTGGCAGTGCCTGCCCGGGCCCCGCGACGTCGCGGGCAACCTGCGCCGGCTCGACGCGATCTGCGCGGCGGCCGCCGCGCAGCGGCGCGGAGGTGCTGGTCACACCGGAGATGTTCACCTCCGGTTACGCCATCACCCGCGCCGACGCGCGAGCGCCTCGCCGAGGACGCGGGCGGGCCGACCGAGGCCGCCGTCGCCCAGATCGCGCGGCGCCATCACCTCGCGATCGTCTACGGGCACCCGGAACGGCGCGCCCGGAAGACGGTGCTTCCAAACACCGGGCGTACAACGCGGCGACGATGATCGGCCCCGACGGCGTCGTCCGCGGCAGGCACCGCAAGGTGCACCTCTACGGCGACCTGGACCGTGACCAGTTCGTCGCGAACGGCGCCCGGCCCGCCGCGTTCGACTTCGACGGCTCCCGCGTCGGGATGCTGATCTGCTACGACGTCGAGTTCCCGGAAGCCGTGCGCAGCCTGGCGGTCGACGGGGCCAGGGCCGTGCTCGTGCCGACCGCGAACATGACCGGGTGCGAGGAGGTCCAGGAGATCCTCGTGCCGGGCGCGGGCCTGCGAGAACAACTGCGGCTCGTCTACGCGAACTACTGCGGCGCGGACGAGGTGTTCGAGTACAACGGGCGCAGCATGATCTGCGGGCCGCGCGGCGAGGTACTCGCCCAGGCCGACGCCAAGTCGAGGAACTGATCATCGCGGACCTGCCCAGCGAGTCGTCCGGCACCTACCTGGCCGACCGCCGGGCAGACCTGTACTAAGCCGACGTTCACCGACTACGCCGGCGTTCACCGGCTGGCCGGGCACGAGCCGCTGAACTCGGCCTCGATGACGACCTTCAGCGCGCCGGGGCGCATGCCCGCCGGCAGCGCGGCCAGGTTCGGCCGCGCCGGCTCGGCCGGCGGGCAGCTCGCCTGGGCAACCGGGGCCGCCGTAGACGAGCCGACGGCACTGCTTGTACCGGGAGAACTGTGCGCGCCCGCGGTGGTCACCGCCAGGACGCCCCCCGCCGCGACGGCCCCCGCCGCGACGACGGCGGCCAGGGCGGCCAGCCCGCGCCGGTAACGCGCCGGCAGGCGGACTTCGCGTTCCGAACCGAAACTGACCTCGTCCACCGAGCGCACCGCCTGCCCCACATATGCTGATAAACCCAGATTTACCGCATATGTCCCATGCCGGACAAGACGGGAATGCGTCTCGTGGAGTGACAGCCTGCTAGCCCGCCATCTCGGTGCTGGCCGGTACCGCCGCTCGCGGGCGCCCGCCGGTCAGCTCGGGTACTTGGTCGGCTGGAACGCCAGCAGCGCCCAGTTACCGTTCTCGCGCACCCAGACCGCCAGCGACCGGCTGTTCAGCACCCGCGTCGAGCCGCCGATCACGCACCTCGCCGCGCATGTCGCCGAAGACGAGGGCGCAGTCCCCGCGCACCACGATGCTGGTCTCCGGGTGCTCGATGACGCCGTAGTCGAAGTGACCGCTCGCCAGCCTGTCCAGGTAGCTCTGCTTGCTGTCCGACGAGGCATCGGAATGCGTGTACACCAGGTCCGCGGAGAACAGCCCGTCCAGCGTGGCGGTGTCGGCGTCGGTCATCGCCTGGTAGCGCTTCGCCTCTAGCTCGCTGATCTGCTTCGCGGCAACGTCGTCGTTCTGCTGTCATGGCATCCATCCTCGCCCCGCGACTGCGTCGCAAACGTCCCGCGGCGGCTGATGACGCCAAAAAGCCCGCCACTAGGCTTGGCGTCATGGATGAGCAGTCGCGTTCCACGGCCGAGCTGATCGTTGAGTGCCTGGAGAACGAGGGCGTTACCCACGTCTTCGGCATCCCGGGCGAGGAGAACATCCGGCTGATGGAGGCGCTGTCGAAGTCATCGATCCAGTACGTGCTCACCCGGCACGAGCAGGGCGCCTCCTTCATGGCCGAGACCTACGGCAGGCTCACGGGCAAGGCGGGCGTCTGCTCGGCGACCCTCGGGCCTGGGGCGATCAACCTGCTGCTCGGCACGGCCGACGCCACGACCAACTCCACGCCGCTGATCGCGCTGTCGGCCCAGGTCGGCATGGCCGCGCAGCTTCAAGGAGTCGCACCAGAGCGTCGACCTCGTGCCGATGTTCGCCCCGGTCACCAAGTGGTCGGCGCTGATGGCCACCCCCGGCGCGGCGCCCGAGATGATCCGCAAGGCGTTCAAGCTGGCGCAGACCGAACGGCCGGGGGCCGTCTACCTGGCCGTGCCCGAGGACGTGGAGGAGGCGGCGGCGCCGCCGTCGCTCGCCCCGCTGCGGGTGAACGTGCCCCGGGCGGACGACCCGTCGGCGGAGCAGGTCTCCCGGGCCGCGCAGATCCTGCGCGAGGCCCGCAACCCGGTCGTGCTCGCGGGTCACGGCGCCGCCCGGGGCGGGGCCAGTCAGGCGCTGATCCGCTTCGCGCAGTCGCTGAACATCCCGGTGGCGACCACCTTCCACGGCAAGGGCGTGTTCCCTGACGACCACCCGCTGGCGCTCGGCACGGTCGGGTTCATGCGCCACGACTACGTCAACTTCGGCTTCGACCGGGCCGACGTGATCGTGGCGGTCGGCTACGAACTGCAGGAGTTCAACCCGGTCAGGATCAACCCGAGCGGCACCACCAAGATCATCCACGTGCACCGGTTCCCCGCCGAGGTCGACGCGCACTACGACGTCGCCGTCGGCCTCACCGCCGACATCAGCCACAGCCTCGACGCGCTCGCCGCGGCCGTCTGGCGCGGGGTCCCCGCCCCCGGCGGCGAGCGGATCAGGGAACTGCTGTCCGACGAGCTCGACGCGCGGGCCAGCAAGACGACCGGTTCCCGATGCACCCGGCGCGCATCGTGGCCGACACGCGGGCCGCGCTCGGCCGCGAGGACATCGTGCTGGTGGACACGGGCGCGCTGAAGATGTGGATGGCCCGGCTGTACCCGACCTACGCGCCCAACACCTGCCTGATCTCCAACGGCCTGTCGACCATGGGCTGGACGGTGCCCGGGGCCATCGGCGCGAAGATCGCCCGGCCGGAGGCGAAGGTGCTCGTCGCGACCGGCGACGGCTCGTTCCTGATGAACTCCCAGGAGATCGAGACCGCGCTCAGGCTGCGGCTGCCGTTCGTGATCCTCGTCTGGGTCGATGACGCGTACGGCCTGATCAGCTGGAAGATGGACATGGAGATCGGGCACAACGTCGACACGCGGTTCGGCAACCCCGACTTCGTCGCGTACGCGGAGAGCTTCGGCGCCCGGGGCTACCGGATCTCCTCGGCCGATGAGCTGCTGCCGTGCCTGCGGGCCGCCCTGGCCGACGACACCGTCTCGGTGATCGCCTGCCCGGTCGACTACACCGCCAACACCGAGCTCATCCGCACCCTCGGCGACCTCGACGAGAAACCTCGGACTCAGAGGAGATAAGCACGTGGCCGTCGCCGCACTCCTGCTCTGGCTCTGCACCGCCGCCATCGGCGCCTACCTGCTGGTGACGGCGATCCACGCGGGGAACACCGGGCCAGGACCGGAGGAATCGGTGCCGGTCCCCGCCGAGCAAGCCGCGGCCGCCAGGACCGGCGCCGCCGCCACCGCCAGCGGCGCGGCGCCGGCCAGGCACCGCTGCTCCCGCTTTCCGGGCGAAGCCGACGCGGAACGACCGCGACCTCTTCGCGCCGGCGTCCCTGCGGCAGGCCAGGAGCGAACCGCTGCCCGGCCTGAAGGACCTGGCCGAGTTCGCCCACCCGGCGCTGGCGCTGATCGGCATCGGGTTCTGGCTCGGCTACGTGGTCAGCCGCGATCGGCTGTTCGCCGTGATTGGCCTCGGCATCCTGCTCGGGGCGATCTGCGCGGGCGTGTCGTTGTTCACCGTCAACACCCGCGCCGCCCGCCGCGCCACAGCGGACGCGGACGCGGCCCCGGCGGGTCCGGGCGGCGCGCCGCTGACCGCTTCCCCGCTGGTACTAAGGCTGCACGCGCTCGGCGCGACGCTGACCCTGCTATTCGCCGTCCTCATCGTCGTCCACGCCTAGCCGCCCGGGGCGTGTGGGGCGTGTCGGGCAAACGGCGGCACCGGCCGCCCGAGTGCTTCAGTCACGCGCCCGACAGTACCGCTCACCACCGGACCAGGTCCGCCTCGGGACACCGTCCCGCCCTATCCGGTATTTTTCACGATATTTCAGCATCGACCCTAACCGATGGTCCCTGCCGGCCGCCAGGGCCGCAATCAGCTCGTCGTCGTTCATCACCTCATCTATTGCACGCGAGGCGGCTCCGGTTCACGACGTGCTTATTTCTCGTTTTCTTGGCTCTCCTCCGGCGCGGCGAGCCGGCCGTACGCGGAGGCGAGCAGGTCGCGCAGGTCGATGCCTCTGACCTGGAGCTCCGGCGGGTCGGCGATCCTCAGCAGCAGGTCGGGCGGCGTCACCGGACTTGGCGGCAACGCCCGCAGGCGCGCCTGGCTCAAGCCGGGTGACCAGAAGTCCGCGAGGGCTTCCGCCACCGGTGCCCCGGTCACGTCGGACAGCAGCGCCAGGGCCTGGCTGGTCCCCGCGACGGCCGGCCTCGCGGCGGCGGCGGGCGCACCAGCGCCCTGGCCGCGCAGCGCGGCCAGCAGGTCGTCGCGTCCCTGGCCGCGCCAGGCGAGCATCGCGAACGGGTCGGCGTCGAACGCCTCGGCCAGCACGTAGCAGACCGCGGCCAGGTGCTTGCACGGAATCGCCCCAGTCCGGGCAACTGCAGCTCATCGTCAGGTCACGGGACGACTCGGGGAACAGCGGGGTACCGCAGGCGGCGAAGACCTCCTCGATCTCGGCCGGCATCTCGCCCGCGAGCAGCCGGGCGCGGAACAGCGCCTGGCCGGCCAGCCGCGACTCCACCGCGCGCCACTGGGCGGCGGTCAGCGGCCGCACCGTGATCGACACCTGGTACGGCTGCGGCCGCGAGCCCTGTACCCGCGCGGTGACCTTGCCCGCGGCCAGGGTGAACTCCAGGACCTGGCCGCGGCGGGCGTAGGCCCGCCCGCGCTGGAGCCGGCTGCTCATCCCGTAGGAGTCGAGCACCGCGATGAACCGCCGCGACCACCACTGCTCGCCGATCGCGCCGCGCTTGCTCTTGGCCTTGATGCCGCCCTCGACGGCGATCGGCCCGGCCGACTCCCACTCGTACCAGGGGCTCACGAGGACACCGCCTCGGGTGACAACGTCAGCACCTCGCGCAGCGCGTCGGTGGACAGGTCGGTGAGCCAGCCTTCCCCGGTGCCCACGATCTGCTCGGCCAGGGCCTTCTTCTGCTCGATCATGGCGTCGATCCGCTCCTCCAGGGTGCCGACGCAGACGAACTTGCGCACCTGGACGTCGCGCCGCTGGCCGATGCGGAAGGCACGGTCGGTGGCCTGGTCCTCGACCGCCGGGTTCCACCAGCGGTCGACGTGGATGACGTGGTTCGCGGCGGTCAGGTTGAGCCCGGTGCCGCCCGCCTTGAGCGACAGCAGGAACAGCATGGGCTCGTCGGCCTCCTGGAACCGGGCGACCATCGCGTCCCGCTGCTTCTTCGCCGTGCCGCCGTGCAGGAAGAGCACCGGGCAGCCGATCCGCGCGGCGAGGTACGGCTGGAGCATCCGGCCGAACTCGGCGTACTGAGTGAAGCACAGCGCCTTGTCGCCTTCCGCGGCGATCTCCTCGCCGATCTCCTCGAGCCGGGCCAGCTTGCCTGACCGCCCGGGCAGCCGGGAACCGTCGCCGAGCAGGTGCGCCGGGTGGTTGCAGACCTGCTTGAGCTTGGCCATGGTCGCGAGCACGAGGCCGCGCCGGGTGATGTCGTCGGACGCGCCGTCGATCCGCGACAGCATGTCGCTGACCGTCGCGGCGTAAAGGCTCGCCTGCTCCTGGGTCAGGTTGCACCAGACCTTCATCTCCTGCTTGTCCGGCAGGTCGGAGATGATCGACTTGTCGGTCTTCAGCCTCCGCAGCACGAACGGCTGGGTGACCCGGCGCAGCTCCGCCGCCGCCTCCGCCGAGCCGTGTCGCTCGATCGGCACCGCGAACCGCTCGCGGAACGCCTTCTCCGGGCCGAGCATGCCGGGGTTGGCGAACTCCATGATCGACCACAGCTCGGACAGCTGGTTCTCCACCGGCGTGCCGGTCAGCGCGATCCGAGTGGCGGCCGGCAGTGACCGGACCGCCTTGGCCTGCTGGCTCAGGTGGTTCTTGATCGCCTGCGCCTCGTCGCACACGACCCGCGACCAGCGCACCGAGGAAAGCGCCGCCAGGTCGCGCACCGCCGTCTGGTAGGTGGTGATCACCAGGTCCGCCCCCGCCATGGCCGCCGCGAGCTCGGGGCCCGCCAGCCGGTCGGCCCCGTGGTGCACGTGCACGGCCAGTTCCGGCGTGAAGCGCTCCGCCTCCCGCTGCCAGTTCCCGACCAGGGACATCGGACAGATCAGCAGGGCTGGCGGCGCCGAGTCATCCGGAACGGCCGCGTGCTCCGCGTGGTCCGCCCACAGCATCGCGAGGAGCTGGACGGTCTTTCCCAGGCCCATGTCGTCGGCGAGGACGGCACCGACGCCGAGCCGCCCGAGGAACGCTAGCCAGGAAAGCCCGCGCTGCTGGTAGGGCCGGAGGGCGCCGCGGAAGCCGGCGGGCGTGGCCGTGACCGCGAGCCGCTGGTCGGCCTGACCGGACAGCAGGTCGCCGAGCCAGCCGTCCGCGTCCACCGAGTCGAGCGCGAGGTCGCCGGGCCTGCCGTCCGACCCCAGGGCCGCGCCGAGCACCTCGGCCGCGGTCATCGTGCCCGTCCGCCCGCGCTCGAGGAACTTCAGCGCCGCCTTCAGGTGCTGGTCGTCCAGCTCCACCCACTGGCCGCGGACGCGGACGAGCGGGACCTTCCGCTCGGCGAGTTCGGCTAGTTCCGCCGCGGTCAGCACGCCGTCGCCGAGGGCCACGTCGTAGCGGAAGTTCACCAGGTCCTGCATGCCGAACTGGCTCGGCCGGCCCGTTGCGGCCGGCCCGCTGGACGTGGACCTGGTGGTCAGCCGCAGGCCGAGCCGCGCCTTGCGCGCCCAGTCCGGCATGAGCACGCCGAACCCGGCCGCCGACAGCAGTGGCCCGGTGTCCCGCAAGAACTCGAGCGCGCCCCCGGTGTCCAGCGTGACCTGGGCGGGTGCCGCCTCGCGGAGCGCGGTGTCGAGCGCGGGAAACAGCCTGGCCGCGGCGCCGAGGCCAGCGAGCAACTCCTCTTCTGGATGACTGGTGCCCTTGGCCAGGGCACCGACCAGCCAGCCGTATCCGGCCCCGGTCCACACCTCGGCGGCGGGCAGCATCAGGCTCGGGTCGTCGGCCGACTGAAGCGAGAACTCGACCCGCCAGTCCTCGGGACCGCGGGCTGATGCCGGGGCGTGCTCCGCCACTCGCTCGTCCGCCGCCGCCGCCTCCTCCGCCGCTGTCTCGTCGGCCGGCGGCTCGACCAAGCGGAAGCAGGTCCGAACCGAGCCGCCCGGGAGCGCGGAGCTCGCCAGCCAGTCCGTGAACTCGGCCGCCAGCTCGCTGGCGTCGCGCTCGTCGGTCCCGTCGGTCATCTCAAGGAGCGGCTGCGGGCCGGTCAGGGCCAGCAGCATCCGTTCGGCGACCGGGATACGGGCGGGGCGGCGACCGCGGCGCGCGGGCAACAGCGCGGCGGGCAGCCGGGTGCGGACCGCTGTGTCGGTCATGGCGTCCAGCATGTCCGCAAGCAGCGGACCCGGCGGGGTGCCCGCCGCGAGGTCCGCGCCCGTGCTGGCCAGGACCGGGTTCGCCAGCACCGGGCTGGTCAATACGGTGTTAGCCAACACCGTGCGGCAGGCGGGCGGCATGGCGGCGGCGAGTTCCCGGGCGTGCCGCGCGTCGGCGGCGGACAGCACCGGCCGCCAGCGCGCGCAGTATCCGGCGTCTTCCCTGGTGAGCACCGGCACTACCCGGCCCCGGGCGGCCAGGTCGGCGGCGAACCGGCCAACGGCGGCGAGGTAACCGATCGAGCCGCTGGAAACGACGTCGCCCGGCGGCAGTTCGGCCAGCGCGGGCAGCAGCGGCGCGGCGGCCGCGGGCTCGAAGACCAGCACGGGAACCCGCCAGCCGGCCAGCGCCGGCCGACGGGCCGAGGCCAGGTCGGCGGCGACCTCGGCGGGCGGGCGGGCCAGTTCCGGCGAGGCCAGCGGCCCGTCGGCCGTGGCCGGCAGTCGCAGCGTGACCTCGTCGTCGACGGCTTTGCGGGCTAGGTCGCCGATGCCCGCGCCGTGCGGGGCGGGCGCGAGCGCGGCGGCCAGCGCGTCCGCCAGCACGTCCGGGCTGGCGGCGAACGGGTGCGGGCGCGGTGCCCGTGACGGCCGTCCGCCGCCGCGCGGCGGCGCCAGCGCGGGGAGCGCGGAGTCCTCCGCCCAGACCTGCAGCGCGCCGTACGCCCAGATCCCGTGGACCACCAGCATCGTCGGTCACCCCCCGGCTAACGAGGCTAGCAACGACGTCTGACGGAATTCGCCCGATCCGCGCGGCCGCCTGGTCAGCTCGAGGCGGGTGCCGGCACCAGCGCCGGGGAGGACGGGACCGACGAGGGGCCTGAGGGCGTCTGACCGGGGGTTGGCGTGGTCGCCGGGGCGGACGTCTGGCCTGGCGTCGGCGTGGTTTCGCTCGGTGACGGGCGGGCCGACCGGGAGGGACTCGCCGTGCGTGACGGGCTTGGTGACCGCGACGGCGGGCGGGCCGAGGACGGCGGGACGGCCGGGGCCGTCTGCGTCGGCACCGGATTACCGGCCGGCTGTACCGACGCGGCGGGTTCCGGACGCACCAGCACGTACAGGGCGAGCACGCCGAGGAACAGCCCGATGAGCGCGATGGTGGAGGTGCGCGGCCGCCGGGTCATGAGGCGTTCCCCGTCGCCTGACTGGTATCGAGCTCGGCGGACACGACGATGCCCTGGGTGCGGAAGGCCGAGGCGACCCGGGCGCGGATCTCCCGGCCGATGTCGAACTGCATGCCGGGCAGCGTCCTGGCGACCATGCGCACGGAGAAGGTGTCGACCTCCATCCGCTCGACCCCCATGACGGTGGGCTCGTCAAGCATCCGCTTGCGCAGGTGCTCGTCGCGGTAGACCTCCCGCCCGACGCCCTCAAGCACCTCGGTGGCGTGGCCGACGTCGACCCCGGACGGGACGGGAACGTCGATCACGGCCCGCGCCCAGTCCCGCGACAGGTTCGTGACCTGGGCAATCTGCCCGTTCGGGGTGATGATGACCTCACCGCTCATCGAGCGGATGCGGGTGACGCGGAGCGTGACCTCCTCGACCGTGCCGACCGCGGGCTCCGCCACGCCGGTGGCGGAGATGCGGACGACGTCGCCGAACCCGAACTGGCGCTCCCCCGTGATGAAGAACCCCGCGCCGATGTCCTGGACGAACCGCTGCAGGCCGAAGCCCAGGGCGGCGCTGATCAGCGCCGCGGGCGCAACCAGCCCGGCCAGCGGCACGCCGAGGAGCTGCACGATCAGCACGGCGGTGACGACGTAGACGACGGCGACGATGCTCCAGGTGAGGACCTGCGCCACGACGTGACGGTGCTTGGCGGCCTCGGAACGCACCAGCTCCTCCGCCATCGCGAACCGGGCGTCGATGCGGTGCACGATCTTGCCGCGCGCCCAGTCCGCGAGCCGGGTGAGCAGGATCGCGCCCAGCACCAGCAGGACGATCACCAGCAGGTTCCCGCGCGCCCAGATGCTGAAGTCGGTCAGCGGTGCTATCGCGCCCGTCAAGGCTGCCCTCCGATCTGCCAGTTCTCTTCACGAACCGACTATTTGCGACATGCTGGAACGATCCCGGGCTTCCTGCCCGACCGACCGCCCGGCAATCGCCCGGGTGGCGAAGGTCACCGCCTGGTCCTCGAGCTGGATCGCCGCGACGCCGGCCCGCTCGTAGGCCCGCACCGTTCGCGCGACGGACGGCGGCGGGCCGTACCCGGTGTCGGCGTCGGCGATCAGCGGGATCTCGCCGAGGACGCCCGCGACCATGGCGACCCGGTCGGCCATCTCCGACATGCCGACCAGCCCGATGTCCGGCAGGCCGAAGCCCGCCGCGGCCACTCCGGCCCCGGTCAGGTACCCGGCGGGGAATCCCATCCGGCGCACCAGGTGAGCGCTGATCCCGTCGAAGATCCCGGGCGCGACGACCAGCCCACCGTCCGCGAGCAGGCGCCGCAGCCGTCCGGCGGGTGCGACCGGAGCGGCCGGGCCGGCTCCGCTGACGTTGCGGGCGGCTGGTTCGAGGTCATCAGGTCACCTTCTTCTCGTGATCGGCCCTCCCATCATGAACCGAGCGGCGTGGTCTCTCAGAACCCGATGGCCTCGCGGAGCAGCAGCACCGTGCCCCGCCCTGGGTAAAGTTCCGCGTTGAGTATGAGGAGGCGGTTGACGGCACTCGGCCCGCCGTAGACCTTCATCGCGCGGTCGCTTTCCAGCGGCAGGCAGTGATCCTCGACGCGGCGCAGCGCGGCGGGCAGGTCGGGCACCACCTTCTGCGCCCCGACGATCCAGATCGCCCGCATGGCGCCGCCGGCGTAGCCGGGCAGCTGGCTGCCGCTGGCCGAGGCGATCACCAGGGAGCCGGTCTCGGTAACCGCGTGCACGCTGCCCACGGTGACGTCGGGGGTGGACATCAGCCGCCAGATGTCCGCTAGCTGAGTAGCGCGGTCCAGGCCGGCCCCGCGTGCCTTGACGGAGTCATATCGCCCGCTGGCGTTGATGTCCTCCTCGATACCGGACAAGCGGAGGGTCTCGCTGGCCCCGGTGAAAACGCTGGCGCCCGGCGGAATCAGGTCGTTGACGCGGGCCCGCGCGGCGGCCGCGTCGTCAAGGACCTCGACGGTGAAGCCGTGTTCCCTCAGCGCGGCCGCCGCCCGCTCCAGGCGCGGCGCGGCCGCCGGCTCCGTGAACCCGCTGCCTGCTTCGGTCGCTTCCTCGGCCCGGACTGTCTGAAAGTCACTCATCGGTTTTCCTTACCGCTGGCTGGGTTGTCTCACCAGTACGACCGGGCAGCCGCGCGGAACGTCAGGCCGCGGCGCCCGCCTCACATTCCGGCGGGCCAGCTGGTCGAAACTGGTAAAGGCAGCCGCGACCGAGGGAGCCGACGAGCACGATGAGCACGCGATCAGAGCCGGGCGCCGTTAATTCCGGCGGGAACGGGCCAGAGCCGGGCCTGAGCGCGATCATGAGCGAGCGGCGCCGGCTGATCAACCTCGCCTACCGGCTCCTCGGCTCGCTGGCCGAGGCCGAGGACGCCGTCCAGGAGACCTACGCCCGCTGGTACGCGATGTCCCGGGAGCAGCAGGAGGCCATCGAGTCCCCCGGCGCCTGGCTGACCACGGTCGCCAGCCGCGTGTGCCTCACCCAGCTCGGCTCCGCGCGGGCCCGGCGGGAGTCGTACGTGGGTGAATGGCTCCCCGAGCCGCTGCCGGAGCGCACCGAGTGGATCAGCGGCCGGCCGGGCGGCAGCACCGCCGACCCCGCCGACCGGGTCACCCTCGATGAGTCGGTCAACATGGCCTTCCTCGTCGTGCTGGAGGCGATGACCCCGGCCGAGCGCGTCGCGTTCATCCTGCACGACGTCTTCCGCTATCCCTTCGCCGAAGTGGCCGGGATGGTCGGACGGACCCCGGCGGCCTGCCGCCAGCTGGCCTCCTCAGCCCGCCGCCGGGTCCGCGCCGCCCGGCCTCCCGCCAGCCCGACGGCCCGGCAGGCCGCCATCGTGCGGGACTTCAAGCAGGCATGGGAGGCCAAGGACATCGGGGCCCTGATCGGCCTGCTCGACCCCGACGCCACGGCGGTCGGCGACGGCGGCGGCCTCGCCATGACCTTCCCGCCGCTCGCGGGCGGCGAGCTGATCGCGCGCGCCTGGATAGAAATCGCCAACCGGGCGCCGGGCAACTGGACGCTGCTCGAACGCACGGTCAACGGCCAGCCCGGGCTGGTGACTCAGCTAGACGGCGTCACCGTCACGGTGTTCGCGTTCGAGGTCGCGGGCGAGCGGATCAAGCACATCTGGGCCATGCGCAACCCGGAGAAACTCCGTACCTGGACGACGGCCTGAGCCGCGCCTGCCCTTGAACCGCGATGCGTCCGGGCAAGTGGGGGCCGACGGGTGTAACCACCTTCCGTTCGGGATGATGGGCTTTGACTTACGCCTTGTCCAGGGCGCTTTGCAGCGACTGGATGTAGCCGGAACTGGTGTAGCTCGCCCCGCTTACGGCGTCGATGTGGGCGCTTTGCGCGGCGAGGGTCTCGCTGGTGAGCGTCGGGATGGCGGTGGCGTCGATCTGGTCGCTCTCCGAGCCGTCGTCCGTCCGCTGCAGCACGGTGACCTTGGTGATCTTCGTGCCGGCCAGGGTGACCTGCACCTGCATGGGTCCGTACTGGGTGCTCGCCACCGTGCCGGTGACGGTGCGGGTGGCCGCCTGGGTAGCGGTGCTTGCCTGGGTGGTGCTCGCCTTGGGGGTCGTGCTCGCCTTGGCGGCGGCGGAGCCCGTAGAACTGGACGCGGCTTGCGGTGCCGTGGCGGACGGGGCGGGCGCGCTGGGGGCGGGATCCGCCGCGGCCACCGAGTGCGTCTTGAACGAGAGCAGCGCGGCGAGCCCGGCGGCGGTACTGCCGAGCACGATGACGGCGCGGCGCATAGGGAGAACCTCCTGGCAGGGGGGACAGGTCAGAAGTCGAACGACTCGCGGTGAATGCGCCGCCGGGGAACGCCGAGGGCGATCAGCGACTTCACCGCCGTATCGGTCATGCCGGGCGGCCCGCACACGTACGCCTCGCAGCGGTGCAACCCGGGCACGGCATTCCACAGGTGGTCCGCGTCCAGCGGGTCGAAGCCGAGTTCCGCGCGGGAGCCGATCAGGTACCGCAGCGCGGCGTTGCGGTCGGCGGCGATCGCGTCAAGCTCCCGGCTGAACACCACGTCACGCGGGTGGCTGGCCCGGTAAAGCAGGGTGATCCCGTCGGCCTGCATCCGCTTGGGGAGTGCGGCGAACATCGCCCGGATCGGGGTAATGCCGACCCCGCCCGCGATCAGCAGCACCCGCCGCCCGGTCAGCGCGGGCGTGAACGACCCGTAGGGGCCCTCGGCAACGATCCGGGTGCCTGGCTGCAGGGCGGCCAGGGAACCGCTGTGGTCACCGCGGGCCTTCACGGTGATGCGCATCAGGTCGGCCTGCGGCATCGCCGACAGCGAGTAGGGGTGCGACTGCCACCACAGCTCCCTGGTGAGGAACCGCCAGCGGAAGAACTGCCCGGGCTCGGCGCGCAGCCGGTCGAAGTCCCGGCCGGTGATGAACACCGAGACGATGCCAGGCGCCTCGGGGCGAACCCGCTGCACGGTGAAGCGGTAGCGGGCGGAGTTCCGCAGCGGGGTGAGGACGCGGTACCAGACGATCAGCGCGGCGACCGTCACGTACAGGGCCGACCAGGCCACCCGGGCGGCCGTGTTGGACTGGAACGCGGGGCCGTCGGCGAACTGATGGCTGAACGCGAGCGCGATCGCCACGTACGTGTACAGGTGCGCGTAGTACCAGGTCTCGTAGGACAGGCGGCGGCGCGCGGCGCGGGCCGAGAACGCGGCCACGCCGAGCAGCAGGAACCAGGCGACCGTGGCCATCAGCGCGTCCGGCA
This sequence comes from uncultured Actinomycetota bacterium, assembly GCA_963767685.1. GTDB lineage: Bacteria > Actinomycetota > Actinomycetes > Streptosporangiales > Streptosporangiaceae > Trebonia. The sequence goes on along the minus strand of CAVYEZ010000018.1, from coordinate 35,343 downwards.
CGGTCGTCAGCACCGTGACGGCCTCGCTGGTGACCTTCTCGTTCGCCGAGACCGCGTAGCCCCAGACGATCAGCAGGACGTGGCCGGTCACCAGCGTGATGACGTACCGTCCGCCCATGGCGTGCCAGCGGGCCAGCCGGTCGGCGCCGATGCCGCGTTCCAGCGGGGGCAGCCTGGCCATCAGCGCGACCAGCACGACGAACCCGTAGCCAGACAGCAGGCCGAGGGCGTCTCCCGCGCTGGTGAGCAGGTCACCGGTGCTGCCGATCATCGGGGTGCTGTGCCACCACAGGCCAAGCACGGCGACGGTGCCGAGCCCGATGAGCGACAGCACCACGCCGGGCAGGACCAGCCGGTCCCGGCGGCGGGTCGGTCCGATCAGCCGGCTGGCCGGCTGGCCCGCGGTGGCCGAGGGCAGCGGTCCGGACGGGTGCGCGGACCGCGGCATCGTTCCGGTCGGGGCGGCCGGGAACGGCGCCGACGGATGACCCGGCCAAAGTCCCGGCTGGGGTGGCGCCGACGTCCGTCGGGGCGGCGCCGGCCCCCGGCGAGGTGGCGCCGGGTAGCGGGCATCGGGATAACGAGCGGGGTAGGACACACTGCTCCTTTCAGGTCGGGCCGAAACGGAGCGATCGGGCCGGAGCTTGCCTTTACCACCCATTAACACGGCTGCCGGTCCCGGCCGGTTCAGCCACGGTGTTCACGTAAGCGGTCGTTAATAGTTCGCCGCACCTGGCGTAACGGCGGCGCCCGGGGCGCTGGCCGACGCGGTTGACCTGACAATGCTCGGCTAGTCGCGGGCCTTTATTGACTCTTGAAATCTAATGAGTTTCGGAGTCATATGAATGTAAGCCTCTTTGGGTCATGAGGTTCGGACGGGCTATGATGCGCGGCATGACGTTCCCGCCGACCGACCGCTCGCTGCCACTGCGTGAGCGGAAGAAGCTGCGGAACCGGCGCGCGCTCGCCGAGGCCGCGTTGCGCCTGTTCGCCGCCAACGGGTTCGACGCGACCACGCTTGAGGAGCTGGCCGACGCCGCCGACGTCTCCAAGAGCACGTTTTCCCGCATCTTCCCGGCTAAAGAGGCCGCCGGGATTGAGGCGGAGGCGGAGCTCTGGTCGGCGTTCCTGTCCTCGCTCGACGGGCGGGAGCTGTCCGGCGTGCTGCTCGGCGAGTTGCACGCGGCCCTGGCGGCCGCCGTCACCGGGCTTGATCCGGGGTGGGATCAGCGCTTCCTCGATACCCGCCGCATGCTGGCGAACGAGCCGGCGCTGCTGAGGTACGTGGAGCACTACCGGACCAGCGTCAAGGACGAACTGGTGACCCGACTCGCGGCCAAGCTCCACCTGGACCCGGAGGACCTGCGGCTGCGGGTGCTGGCCGAACTGACCATCCTCGCGTGGAGCGTGTCCGGGCGGCACTGGGTGCGGAATGACGGGGAAGGCGGCCGGGCGGCGCTGCTGAGTCGCCTCGACGGCGCCACCCGCGCCATACCAGCGAGCCTCGACATGTCCGCCTAACGCCCGGCTAGGCCCGGCGCGCTCGCCAGCACCCGGCGGACCTGGCTCTCCTACTCCCATCGGAAGGAACGCTTGGCCAGGAACCCGAACACCAGCGCGTACGCCGCCAGCACCAACAGCCCCAACGTCGGCGGAAACTCGCCGAACATCGGGTAGACGATCGCCTGCACGGCCGCGCCGAGCGGCGTGAAGTGGCTGATGTCCAGCATTACGCCCGGCATCAGCTGCATCGGATAGTAGAAACCGGAGAAGAACAGCAGCGGGTAGAGCACCGCGGCCGTGATGCCGCGGACGGCACCCGAGGTCGGGGCCACCGCCGCGATGCACAGGCCGATGGCGAACAGCGCGGCGACCGACAGCACAAGGGCCAGCAGGAAGCCACCGAGGTTCCCCGGGGCGTGCTGACCGAAGAACGCGACGCTCACCACCATGATGATCGCCGCCGCGATGAGCATCAGGCACGCCTGCACGGCCAGCTGGGCGGCCAGCACCCAGGAGGCGGGGACCGGCGTGACGGACAGGCGGCGGAGGATGCCCTGTTCCCGGTAGGAGACCAGCGGCCCGGGAAGGTAGGCCAGCGCGAGCAGGCCGATCGAGAAGGCGATGAGGATCGGGATGTAGATCTGGAACGCCGACAGGCCGTCAAGGCGCGAGCTGGGCTGCTGGAAGCTGTTGAGCTCACCGAAGATCACCAAGATCAGTGTCGAGACCCCGATAGCGGCGATCGCCCCGGCCGGCTGTCGCCAGACGAGCCGCGCCTCGTTGCGGAAGATCGCCCCGAACGCGGCCCGCGGTGCCCGCAGCCGCGCCAGTGCGGGCCCGTCATTCATCACTGCGGTTCCTCCCGGTGCTGGCGTTCTTCGGTGAGGCGCACGAACGCGTCCTCGAGGCTCGCGGTGTCCAGCCGCACGCCCCGCGCTTCTACCCCGGCCGCGTGCAGGGCCAGGACCACCGCGTTGACGAGCTCACCGGTCCCGGTCACGACCACGTGACGGCCGTCGCGTTCAACCCTGGTCACCTCGGCCAGCCGGGTCAGCACGCCGTCGTCGAACGGGCCCGACGGCTCGAACCGCACGGTCTTCCCGCCCTGGGCCCGCGCGGCCAGCCCAGCCGGGGTATCCAGGGCGACGAGGTGCCCGTCATCGATCAGCGCTACCCGGTCACACAGCCGCTCGGCTTCCTCCATGAAGTGGGTCACCAGCAAGATCGTCGTGCCGCGGTCGCGCACCTGCTCGATGAGTCGCCAGGCGTCGCGGCGGGCCTGCGGATCAAGGCCCGCCGACATCTCGTCGAGCACCGCCACCCTCGGCCTGCCGATGAGTGCCAGCGCCACCGACAGCCGCTGCTGCTGGCCGCCGGACAGGGACCGGTAGTAGTCCCGGCGCTTCCCGGCGAGCCCGAGCGCCTCGACGAGGTCGCTGACGTCGGCTGGCCTGCGGTAGAAAGTGCGGTACATCTCGAGGATCTCGCCCACTCTGAGCTTGGCCGGAAACGCGCTCTCCTGGAGCTGGACGCCGACGATCTCGTGTAGCTCATCCCGGTCGGTCCCGGGGTCCAGGCCGAGCACCCGTATTGTTCCGGCGTCCGGTTCGCGGAGCCCGATGACGCACTCGACCGTGGTGGTTTTCCCCGCGCCGTTCGGGCCCAGGATGCCGAAGATCTCGCCCTCGGCCACCGAGAACGACACGTCGTCCACCGCCACCACGGATCCGTAGCTCTTGCGGAGGTGCGTGACCGCCACGGCCGCGGGAACTGCCGCGAGGGCCGCCTCACCCGCGTCCTTCAGCCCGGGCGCGTCGTCCCGCCTGTCCGGGTGCGTCATCACCCGAGCCTCCTCAGTGGTTCCGCAGCGGTTGGTCCAGCCCTCTGCGAGCAGGTTCGCCCCTCCGGCCCGGCCGGCGGCAGGGGTGGAATCACCCACAGGGCGGCTGGGTCAGACGAGACCGGCGCTGAGTGCGAGGCGGGTGAGGTCGGCGCGACGCCGGCAGCCGGTCTTGTCCCTGATCCGGTCCAGGTGCGAGCTGACCGTGCGCACGGTGATGTACAGCTGAGCGGCGATCTGCGCGTCGGTGCGGCCCCGCGCGACCAGGGTCAGCAGTTCCCGTTCCCGGGGGCTGAGCCTGCTCAGGTCCGGTACCGCGATCGCGTCGGCCTCGGCGGACACCTGCGGATCAGCCGAGGCGAGCAGGAGGGCGTACTCGGCCGCGGTGGCCGGGCTCATGGCCGCGCCCCGCTGCTCGGCCGTGCGCGTCCGGGCCTCCCCCAGCAGGTCGCGGGACTTCCGGAGCGGATCCTCCCGGCGACCCCCGTTCACCGGCGGGAACGTAAGCGGCCCGGGTCCGCCGAGCGCGGACATCGCCGCCCACACCGTGACCGCCTCGGCGGGGCGCCAGGTGGCGGCGCACAGGTGACCGCAGCGATCCAGGCCGGCGAGCAGCAGGGCCCGCACCCCGGTCCGGGTGGCGATCTCGAGCTGCTCGCGCAGGTGCGCCGCCGCGTCCCCGTTGCGGTGCGCCCACAAGTCCAGGATCACCCGGTTCCCCAGCTGGCCGGCCAGGCTCGTCAGGTCACCCGCCTCCCGGCACCGGGCCAGCCCGGCCCCGCAGGCCTGGTCGGCGGCGGCCATGTCGCCGGCCTCGGCCAGGACCATCGTGATGAGCTGGCTGACTCCCCGTTGCAGGGCGCCGGCGACGTCGCCGGGGAGTTGCTGCGCCTGGCGCGCGAGCCGGAGGGCGCCGTTCCGGTCGCCGCTGTGCCAGGCGGCGACGCTGAGGCAGGCCAGGGCCAGCGCCTCCAGTCCCGGCAGGCCGATCTCCCGGGCCAGGTCAAGCGCCCGGCGGCCGTCATTGACCGCCTCGGCGATCCGGCCCATCGCCGACAGCGTCCCTGACCGGCCGTCCAGGCAAATGGACAGGATCAGCGGCCGCCACGGCGACGGGGGCCGTCCGGCCTCCTCAAGCGCGTCCCTGACCGCGGTGAAATGCTCAAGCGCCGCCGCCGCATCGCCGGCCTGCTCGGCGGCCTGGCCGAGGCACAGGCGGGCGGCGCACCACTCGCCGCTGCCGGGGGCGGCGTACTCCGCGACCGCCGCCAGCAGCGGTGCGTGGCTGGTCAGCCGGCCCCGGATCTGCCACCAGGGCCGCAGGGCCAGCGCGAGCCGCAGCGCCGTGCCGGGTTCGTGGTCCATGGCCCAGGCCAGCGCGCGGCTCATGGTGGCATCCTCGGCGTCAAATCGCCGCAAGCTGGCCAGCTCCGTGGTTCCGGCGTCCAGGCCGCTGGCGGACGCCGTGGCCGCGTTCGCCGCGTAAGCGCTCAGGGCCGCCATGGCCTCGCCATCTTCTCCGGCCGCGGCGAGCAGCCCGGCCGCGTAGGCCCGTAGCGTCTCCAGCATCGCGTACCGGGTCCGGCCGTCCAGGTCAACGCGCGGCGGTACCAGCAGCGAACCGTCCGCCAGCCGCAGCACGGCCTGTCCCGCGCCGTCCCCCGCCACCGCCTCGGCCGCCTCCAGGGTGAACGGCCCGGGGAACACGGAAACGGCGCGGAACACCCGCCGCTCGAAGTCGCCGAGCAGCCGGTAGCTCCAGTGCACCGTGGCCGCCAGCGACCGCTGCCGATGCTCGGCGAGCCGGTCACCGTCGGTCAACAGCGCGAACCGGTCGTCGATTCGCTCAAGCAGTTGCGCCACGCCGAGCACGTCCACCCGCGCCGCCGCCAGCTCGATCGCGAGCGGCAACCCGTCCAGCCTCGCCACCAGCCGGGCCACGGTCGCCTTGGTCGTCTCGTCCAACGTGAAGCCTGGATCAGCCCGCGTAGCCCGGTCGGCGAACAGCGTCACCGCCTCGCACTCGGCCACGGCGGGCGGTTCACCGGGATCGGGCAGCGCCAAGGGCCCCAGCCGGTAGCGCGCCTCGCCGGCGATCCGGAGCGGCTCCCGGCTCGTGGCCAGCACCCGCACGTCATCGGCGCCGAGCAGGAGCCTGCCGCACAGCTCCGCGGCGGCTCCGATCACATGCTCGCAGTTGTCCAGCACCAGCAGCAACTGCCGCCGGGCGAGCGCGTCGGCCAGCGCGTCGGCCGGGGCCACCGTGGACAGGTCACGGATGCCCAGCGCCGCCGCCACCGCGGCCGCCACCTGCGCCGGATCCTGGGCCGCCGCCAGCTCCGCCAGCCACACCCCGTCGGCGAACCGGCCGGCCACTCGCCTTGCCGCCTCGCCGGCCAGCCGGGTCTTCCCCGCGCCGCCCGGTCCGGTCACCGTCACCAGGCGGCACTGACTCAGCCGGCCGGCGATGTCCGCCACCGCCTCGGCCCGGCCGATGAAGCTGGTGAGCGCAACCGGGAAGCCGTGCATGCCCTCAGCCGCGCCGGCCTCCGCTGACCGCCGCACAGCGGTCACCATATCCGCGGTCAGCGCGACGGTACAGGCCAAGCCGCTGACCTGAGCCCCTTGACCCGTGGTGGCAGGCGATATACAGGCAGGGGAAGCCAGCAATGCTTTTCCAGAATCTGGTCACGAGCCATCCAGGTACCCGGGTTACACTGGCCGAGAGAGTGCACCGGGCGTCACGGAAGGCGGCATGCCTCGGGGTTATGCGAGCTGCCGCCTTCGGGTTTCCATGACTTCGGTGCCGCGCCACCCCTGGCGCCGTCCCGGTCCCTGGCGGCTCCCTATTACACGGCCATGCCCCACACCGAGGAGCCGCAATGACGCCTGAGCCTGCCAGCCCGCGTGGCAGTGACTACGCCGCTCTGATCAGGCAGGTGAGGCAGGCGGGTCTACTGGACCGCCGGCTGCGGTATTACGGATGGAAGGTCGCGATTACCTTGGCGGCGCTGGTGCTCGGCTGGGCCGCATTCGCCGTCATCGGAAACTCGTGGTGGCAGCTCGCTGACGCGGTGTTCCTCGCGGTTGTCTTCGCGCAGTTCGGCTTCCTCGGTCACGATGCCGGGCACAGCCAGGTCTTCCGCACCCGGCGGGCCAACGCCGTCCTTGGCATCGCGTGCGGCAATCTCGGCGCCGGGATCAGCTACGACTTTTGGACGGGCAAGCACAACCGGCATCATGCCCACCCGAACACCGAAGACGCCGATCCGGACATCATGATGGGCGCGCTGGCATTCACCGCCACTAGCGCCCGGACAGCGCGTGGCCTTCAGCGACTGATCTTCCGCTACCAGGGCTACCTGGTCATCCCGATGCTGTTCCTCGAGGCGCTCAGCCTGCACGCCTCCAGCATCCGCACCGTGGCGCGCCCCGGCTGCCGGCACCGGGCCTGGGAGGCGGGGCTACTGACGGCGCATTTCGCGGCCTATCTCGGCGCCGTGTTCTTCGTGCTGCCGCCGGTCAAGGCGGTCGTCTTCGTCCTCGTGCAGCAGGGCCTGCTCGGGTTCTACCTCGGATGCTCCTTCGCGCCCAACCACAAGGGAATGCCGATCCTCGCGGCGTCGGATAAGACCGACTTCTTCCGGCGCCAGGTCCTGACCTCGCGCAACGTTCACGGCGGCTGGCTCACCGACTTCGCCCTCGGCGGCCTGAACTACCAAGTCGAGCACCATCTCTTCCCGTCCATGCCGCGGCCGAACCTGCGCCGGGCGCAGCCGCTGGTGGCCGCGTTCTGCGCCGACCGGGGCGTGTCGTACACGCAAACCAGCCTGCTCGCCTCTTATGGGCAGGCGCTCGGCCACCTCGCCGCCGTCGGCAAGGAGTTGGCGGGTCCGGTGGCGGCGGGCAAGGCCGTCCCGCTGCCCGCCCAGCGTTGACGGCCGGGATCGCGCGACTTCAGCCAGGCTCCGGCCCGGTACCAGCGATGTCGGCATCCTCGCCCCCAAGAAGGGCGAGCAGGTCGCCGATGGCGATGTACCGGCCCGCCGACTCCGGCACCGGACGCTGAGCCTCCACGCGGTAGCGGTTCCGGCGGCCGCCCTTCTCCTTCACGATGTACCCGGCGACGGCAAGGTCGCTGACGATGCCGAATGCGCTGCGCTCGGTGATGCCAACGGATCCGGCGATATCACGCAGCCGGGCGCCCGGGTCACGGGCAATGCACAGCAGCACCAGAGCGTGGTTGGTCAGAAAGCCCCAAGTCCGCATGCGCGGAAATTACCACAACTGTTTTCCAGAAAACAGTTGCTAGTTTCCGAATGCAGTGATGCTCGGCCCCAGCCCCGGACCGAAGACGGTCAGAGCTTGATCATCCTGGCGAACGGCGCCATGATCCGCACTCTCCGCGGAGCGAAGTCGATGACGACGGCCGTATCGCCCTCAACGAGGACGACCCGGCCGAGGCCGTACTTCTCGTGGGTAACCAGATCGTCCACCGCGTACTGCTCGGCGGGAGGTGCCTCAGGCGGGGGCTTGAAAGGACTTGAAGGCAAGTAGCGCCGCTTTCCGGCGCTGGCGTTGTTCACCATGATCCGTATGCCTTTCCCCGGTCCCATGCTGGTGCGCTGTCGCGTGTGTGCCTGCCTGGCTCCGCCTCGCCGCTGCAGCGGCAAGGCGGAGCTGGGGGACCAGCCTGCTATCAGGCCGGCTCCTGCCATCGCTGCCCTAAGGGAACCGCGCCAGCAGGTGGGTCACGTTTCCCGAGAACGAAGCCGCTCGTTCGGCTGGGCGATGCCCAAAAAGTCGATTAGTGCACTTTATTGATTTTCTTGGGAACACTGTTCACTCTATAGTGAACGGCGTTCACGGTCAAACCTCGTCGGCCTGGCGGTCCGGACGGACCCCATGTCAACACTGTAGACCTACACTGACTTCCCTGGGTAGAATCGGGCGACTCCAGGAAGCAGCCACCGCGATGACTCACCTATCGACTGCCAGGGAAACCGTGCGCACCGGCGGCGGCAAGATCACCCGTGAGCTGGTGCTCGCCACCGCACTTGAGATCATTGACCGTCACGGGGTCGACGCCTTGTCGATGCGCCGCCTTGGTGGCGCCCTTGGCCGCGACCCGATGATCCTCTACCGGCACGCACCTGGCAAGGCGGCGCTGCTCGATGGCGTCGTGGAGGCCGTGCTCGCTCAGCTCAGCGTCGACCCGGCCGATTCCGACTGGACCGCCCAGTTGCGTACGGTCGCCCGCGACTACCGGGCGCTGGCCCTAGCGCACCCGAACGTTGTTCCCCTGCTCGTCACCCGGCCGCTGGCGACCCCGCTCGCCCTCCGCCCGCGCGGCACCCTGCGCCCGCTCGAAGACCTCCTCGCCCTGCTCATCAGCGCGGGGTTCAGCGGACCGGACGCGTTGCACATCTACCGGGCCTTCTTCGGCTTCCTGAACGGCCACGTGCTCAACGAACTCCAGGAGCTCGTAGAAAACCCGGACGAGACCGACGACCTGCTGCGGCTCGGCATGCACCACCTCCCGCTCGGCGAATTCCCGCTGCTGCGCGGCCTCGCTCACGCCCTGGCCGGCTACGACGGTGCCGCCGAACTGGAACGCGGCCTCGACATCCTCATCATCGGGCTGGCTACCACGCTGCCCCCGGCAGGCGGAGCCCGTCCCGCTGGCTCCGCCGAGCACCACCGGTCCGACAAAGTGCCCAGTGACAGCGGCAGGCGGTGACAGGCGCAGACCCCGCCGCGGCGGGCCTCCTCTACGATGCCCGTCGCGGCGTCTACTACACGAGGCCCGTCCTTCGCGGCTGGCTGCACCTGCTGTTTTTCTTGGCGTCGCTGGTAGGCGGCGCGCTGCTACTGGCCCGCGCGCACGGTGCCGCGCACATCACCGCCGCCGCCGTGTACGCGGCCAGCCTCAGCGCCCTGTTCGGAGCCAGCGCGCTGTACCACCGCGGCACCTGGACCACCGCCTGGCGGCTGCGGCTGCGGCACCTGGACCAGGCAATGATCTTCTTCCTCATCGCCGGCACGGCGACTCCGGCCTTCTTGCTCTCCGCACCCGCGGGCGCCGGGCTGGCCTGCCTGATCGTGATGTGGACGCTGACGGTCGCCGCGGTAGCCGTCCGCCTGGCGCGGGCGAACACGCCGGAGGTTGTGGCCGGCGGGCTGTTCATCGGGCTCGGCTGCGTAGGCGGCCTCGCGGTCCCGTGGGTGTGGATCCACGCGGGCACCGCATCCGGTGTGCTCATAGTGGTGGGGGGCGCGCTCTACATCGTCGGCGCGATTCTCTACCATTATCGCTGGCCCGACCCGTACCCGTCGGTGTTCGGCTATCACGAGGCCTTTCACGTCTACGTTTGCGTCGCCGCGGCCTGCCAGTACGCGGCGATAGCGCGGTTCACTGGCTGAGGCCGCGGGCCGGACCGGGACGACCGCCGACCGTACTGGCGCGTCCCGGGCGCGTCCAGGGCGCGTCGCCGCTGGCATAGGCTCCTACCGACGCTGCATCCGCTGCCGGGGCCGTCACCGCTACGGTGAACGCGCCATCCATCCTAGGCCGCGCACGGCCAGACGGCAGCTGAGAGGATCACGCAGATGACAGACGACACGCTCGCGGCAGCGCCCGGCGGCAAGACCAGCGCACTACGCTGCGGCGCGGTCATCCGGACTGATCGCGGCTGGGAACGCTGTCACCGTGACGCCCACGACCCGAGTGTCAGGCATCATGTACGGGACCGGTCGTGGCTGTCGGCCGAGAACACGCCCCGGCTGCGGTTCGGTCAGCCTTGCGGACCGGCTTGCACCTGGCCGGACCTGGTGATCCGTTACCGCAGCGGGACCGGCCGGAGGGCATGACGACGCTCGCTCGCCCCGCCATCTCGGTCACCGGATCCCGATAAGAAACTACTCAGTATCTTGACCCACCCCCGCCGAGCTACGCGAGGAGTTCCTTGGCCAGCGCGGCTCCCCGGTCGAGAAGGTAGTCAACCGCGCCGTCGAGCGCGGGGAGGTCGACCCGGCCCGGCTCAGCCCCGGATCATCGAGCTGCCCTTCGCCCTGTTCCGCCAGGAAATGATGATGACGCTCATGCCAGTCCCCGATCACGTCCTGCGCGAGATCGTCGACGACATCTTCATCCCTCTCGTGACCCCGTCACTACCTCGCAGGTAATCGCCATCTGGCGAGCCACGTCTCAGGATGGCAAGCGGGCGCCCGGCCCCGGGCCGCCGCGGTTATCGCCCGCCGGTACCACTGAGAGGACAAAGACATGCCGTTCATCGAAACCGCCGACCGCACCAGCCTGTTCGTCACCGAGTGGGGCAGCGGGCCGCCGGTGGTGTTCACCCACGCCTGGGGGCTGCGATCGGATGAGTGGAACTATCAGGTCCCCGCGCTCGCGGCCGCCGGGCTGCGGTGCGTGCTGTACGACCGGCGCGGCCACGGCCGGTCCGACCGGCCCGCCGCCGGCTACGACATCGACACCATGGCCGATGACCTGGCCGCCGTGATCGAGCATTTTGAGCTGCCGGGCGTCACCCTCATCGCTCACTCGCTCGGATCCAAGGAAGTCATCCGCTACCTCACCCGCCACGGCGATTCTCGTGTTGCCCGCGTGGTCCTGGTGGCCCCGACAACACCGCTGATGCGCCGGACCGGGGACAACCCGGACGGGATTGACCCGGTGCTGATCGAGGCGAACTACCAGGCGGTGGCCGCCGACGTCCCGAAATGGTGCGCGGACTTCGAGGCGGCCAGGCCCTACTTCGGCTCGAGCCCCGGCGGATCTCGGGGCCTGGTCGACTGGACAGCCCGGATGATCGTGGACACGCCCCTGCACGTGCTGCTGGAAACGTACAGGCTCAACGCCAACGTTGACATGCGCGCCGAACTGCAGAAGATCCAGGTCCCGGTCCTGATCATCCACGGCGACCAGGACGGGTCCGCGCCTATCGACCTGACCGGCCGCAAGACCGCGGAACTCATCCCCGGAGCCAGCCTTACCGTGTACCCAGGCGCCGGGCACGGCCTGTACGCCAGCGACCATGACACCCTCAACGCCGACCTGCTCGCGTTCATCAGGGCCGCCGCGTTATCGCGGTTGTCGGGTGCTGCTGCCTCACCGGCTCCACAGTGCCCGGGTCGGCGCCAGACGGGCAGCGCGGATGGCAGATAGCAGCCCTGCGAAGGCCCCGATGACGATGGCGGCGGCCAGGCCGCCCGCCCATGCCTCGGGCGGAATGACGACGGCCCAGCCTTTGGCCCGTGCGTAGATGGCGGTGGAGGCCACGGCCTCGGCCTTTCCATCGTCCGGGCAATCGCCGGTGCACACGGCGCCGCCATCGAGGCACATGCGCCCCCCGGTGGCGGACTCGCAGTCAGCATCACCTTCCCGCGTCCCGCACTGACCGATCCAGCGGTGGCGGGACGGCTAGCGTTGGCGCGAAGGTTAGCTGGGGGCAAGCGCCGATCCTGACGGGTAGCCCCTGCAGGCCGTGCACGAGGAGGGTCCGGCGCCAGCGCGGGGCAATCTCTAGAATTTCTCCCATGCCTTTCTTCCCTCACAGCGAGTAGGCCGGGAACGGCGCCCAGCCTTTGATCGCGAACGCGCCGCCGTCGCGGGCGACTTCGAGGGCGCTGTGCCCGCTGAAGTGTGCGGGCAGCACCAGTGCGGTGTTATCCGACGCCCAGCCGAGGAGGTCCCGCCGGGTCGACCTGGCGGCGGCCAGGTCTAGGCAGAAGCAACTGCCGAACTCGGGGTACATCAGCTGCAGCGGGGTGTGCATCAGATCGCCGGCGAAGAGCGCCTTGTCGCTTCCCGAGGTCAGCACGACCGCGCTGGAGCCGGGGGTATGGCCGGGGGCGGCGAGCAGCCTGAGGTTACCGTCCACAACGTGGCCGTCCTCCCACAGCTGTACTTGGCCGGCGGCATGCACCGGCGCCACGCTGTCTTCGAACACATTCTCGTTCAAGCTCCCGGCGATGCCGGAGTTGCGGGCCGGGTTCCAGTACTCGAAGTCAGCCTTGGGAATCAGGTAGGTGGCATTAGGGAAGGTCGGCACCCACTTGCCGTCCACCAGCCGGGTGTTCCAGCCGACGTGGTCGGCGTGCAGGTGGGTGTTGATCACCAGGTCGACGTCCTCGGGACGGACACCAGCCGCCTCGAGGTTCGCCAGGTAGCCGAGCGAGAGGTGATCCCAAGCGGGGAGTGCCGGGCGGGACTTGTCATTGCCGACCCCGGTATCGATCAGGATCGTCCTGCCGTCGCTGCGCAGCGCCCAGGTCTGCATGGCCACCCGCACGATGTTGTCCTCGGCGGTGAGGTGGTCAGGCACGAGCATCTCGCGCTGCTCGCTCCATTGCTCAGCGGATGAGTCGGGGAAGAACTGCCCGGGCGTCATGCCGACCGGCCCGTGCTGCTCCTCGACCCGGATGACCGTGACGTCGCCAAGCTTGATCTCGTCCATGGAGTTCCTCTTCGATAGTTCGTCGATTGCGCTCCTAATCGTCGAAGGCCGGCGCGTCCGGTGCCACACCCTGACAGGGGTAGGCAAGCGCGGCCGGAGATGGATCATGCGGCCGCGCTTGAGGATTGATAATGGTGATATGTCAGCTCATGAGCAGGCAAGCGAGCTCGGCGCGTTCCTCAAGGCGTGCCGCGCGCGGGTGCAGCCCGAGCAGGCCGGGCTGGTCCCCTACGGTGACCGGCGCCGGGTGGCCGGCTTGCGCCGCGAGGAACTGGCCGAGCTCGCCGGCGTGAGTTCCTCGTACTACGCCCGGCTGGAGCAGGGCCAGTCCCGCCATGCCTCGCCGGAGGTTCTCGACGCCATCGCCGCAGCGCTCGCGCTCGATCCGGTCGAACGCCAGCACCTGCACGTCCTGGCCGAGTCGGCCGGACGACGGCGCGTGACCAGGCCCGCGCCCGTTGAGCGGGCCGACCCGGCCCTGATCGAGCTGCTAGACGCCATGCCGACCGTCCCCGCGATCATTCTCGGCCGCCACAGCGACGTGCTGGCGTGGAACCCAATGGGTCACGCCCTTCTCCTCGGGCACCTCGACTACGCGTGCGTGAGCGTGCCCGGCCGACGTCCGAACTTGATCGAGCTCGTCTTCCTCGACCCGGTCATGCGCGCCCTGTTCGCCGACTGGCCGCTCAAGGCACGGGCCGTCGTCGGCAACCTCCGCCTGGCCGCCGGGACCCACCCCGGCGAGCCTGCGCTCGCCGCGCTCATCGACAAGCTGATCATGGCGAGTCCGGAATTCAGCCGCCTGTGGGCCGACCAGACGGTCCAGGCCTGCTACACCGCGCGCTACGAGCTGCACCACCCGCTGATCGGAGACCTCACCATCACCCAGCAGACTCTCCGCTCGATCCAGGTTCCCGACCAAACGATCGTGACCTGCACGGCCCCCGTCGAATCGGCCGCGACGGAGGCACTGTCCAAGCTCACCGGCACCTTGGAAAACCATTTCCTTATTTGAAGGCCGGTAGGCCGCCCGTGCCGCAACTGGCCAGAATTGCACCCTTATCGCTAACGCAGAGTGAGGGCGTTGACTGGATTGAACGGCCTCGGCAACTGCGGGTGCCGCGGAATCTCGCCGTGGGGGTTGACGCGCCATGCCCGGCATCTATGTTGAAGAAAAGGTTTTCCTTCTGCCGCCTGCCCATCGGACCGGGGCCGACGGCACCCTGCTGCGCGCACGCGACCCGCGGCGTGCGCGTGTGCGCACCTGCCAGCCGGGGATGTCCGGGAGGGACACGAATGAGCGCACTCAGGCGCCGACGATTTACCTGGATGACGATCCTGATCGCCACGTTCGCCACGCTGATCGGCATGGCGCTGCCAGCGGCAGCGCAGCCAGCCGGAGCCGGCAACGGCGTAAGCGCCGGGCCGCCTGGCAGCACCGGCAACGGCGCCGGCCAGCTTGAGCCGATGCCCACGCTGCCGAAGAACATTTGCAACAACTCGGCGCTGCCGACTGACTACGGCACGAACTTCCCGACGCCGGGCGACCCGAACGGATTCGGGTTCGCGAACCAGACCGTGATCGGCTGGGAAGGCAACTACTACCCGCCCTTCGAGTACCTGTCGGGCTCGTACTTCGCCCGCGGCGTCCCGCAGACTTACCAGCCAGACGGCAGCGGGCAGTCGTACTGCGGCGCGATGTACTCCTTCGGCGTGTACACCTACGGTCTCGCCGCGGGACAGGCGCCGCCCGCCGGCTCCGTGCAGTGGACCGAGGCCGGCGGCTACCTGCCCGCCATGACCACCTCGTTCACCCGCGACAACGTCGCCATCTCCATCACCGACTTCGCCAACGAGCAGTCGGTCGGCGGCACCTCGACCGAACTCGTCTACACCCGGGTGCAGGTCACCAACAGGAGCACCGCGGCGGTCGACGTCCCGTCCGGTCAGTCGGGGCCGGACCTGGTCACGCTCAACGACGAGTCCGACACGGTGCAGCCGGGCAAGACCGCGAACCACGACTTCGTGGCCGCCGTCGACGACTTCAGCACCACCACGCCGCTGCCCAGCGTCACGGAGCTGACCCCGGCGAAGGGCAACCCGGGCGCGCTCCCGTACAACGCCGCCTACCAGGACATGGTGAAGTACTGGAACTCGCGGCTGTCCGCGACGCCCGAGCTGTCGCTGCCCAACGTCGCCCTCGCCAACACCAACAACCTGCGCGACCCGGGCACCGCGATCGACAACGCCTACAAGGCCGCTTTCATCTACACCCGGATCGTCCAGGTCGGCGAGGCGCCGTTCTCCGGCGCCGACAACTACGCCTACCTGCTCAACCACGACCTGCCCGGCATCCTGGCCAACCGGTTCGAGGAAGGCGACTTCACCGACGCGCAGAGCCTGCTGCTGAACGGCCGGATCTCCGAGGCGTCCAACTTCAACGAGCTCGGCGCGAACTGGTACTGGGACGGGCCATGGCGCACGCCGGTCGCCTGGGCGGCCTACCTCGAGGGCACCAACGACACCGCGTTCGTCGCCAAGTACTTCCACGACGACGCGAACGGGCCGAGCCAGTGGGGCCCGAGCCTGTACACGCTCATGCACACCGACTACCTGTCGCAGCTCAGCGCCACGACCGGTTACCTCAAGGCGTCCGACGACAACGACTCCGGCGGCACGTGGCTGTTCGACGACGAGACGGCGCTCGCCGGCCTCGCCGCGTACAAGTACATCGCCGCCCGGATCGGGAACACGTCCGAGGCGCAGTGGGCCGACGGCGCGTACACCAGCCTGCTCAACGCGGTGAACACGGCGCTGTCGGCCAGCGAATCCGCCAACGGCTTCGACTTCCTGCCGTGCGAGGTCAACGTGCCGGTCACCGGCGACCGGTGCAACTCGCCGAGCGACGCCAACTGGGACGGCTCGAACCTCTGGGGCCAGAACGTCTGGGACATCATGCTCCAGGGCGGGACCCTGAACGGCGTACTCGGCGACCCGAGCCAGACCGACAACCTCTACGAGACCGGCTTCAGCCGACTGGCTGGTACCGGCGTGCCGTACCCGTCGTTCGGGGCGTACACCGGCTACAGCGTCGCGCTGAACACCGCCTACGCGCAGGGCGCGCTGTACGGCAACGCCTACCGCGACCTGCCGATCACCAGCTACGCCTGGCAGATCGCCAGCACCACCGGCGGCCCGAACGCCTGGTGGGAAGCGAACGGCTCCGCGCCGAGCCCGAACAACCCGTGGGCGGGCAGCCATGCCTCGCCTGAGTTCGGGGCGATCCCGTACGCCTGGCCGATGGCCGGGCAGACCCAGACCCTGCTCCAGTCACTCGTCGCGCCGGGCCTCTCGCCCACGACGAACTCCGGCGGATCGTACAGCTACCGGACCGTGCTCTACGTCGGCCGGGGCGTCCCGGACGCGTGGATCACGCCTGGCCAGACCATCGCGGTCAGCAACCTAACCGACTCCTACAACGAGAGCAACGGGAACCGGAAGACCTACGGCGCCCGGATCAGCACGATCTCGCTGCTCGGGAACAAGGTCGTGAACGTGTCGCTGTCCGGCAACCTGCCTGGCAACGACATCCAGGTCCAGCTGCCGATCTTCGCGGACGCCGGCGTCCGCAGCGTGATCGGCGGCACGTACGACGCCGCCACCCACACGGTGACGATGCGCGGCAGCGACGCCGCGATCGTGCTCGGGCAGTCGGCCAAGCCGGCGGTCTCCGTGGCGACCGCCAGCACCGTGGCGGGCACACACAGCCAGCCGACGCTGACCTCGGGCACGCCGACCACCACGATCGCCACCGTCACCAACAGCGGCAACTCCACGATCAGCAACGTCAAGGTGAGCCTGCAGGCGCCGTCCGGCTGGACGACGTCGGCCGCCACCCCGGCCACCGTCGCGTCGATCGCCCCGGGCAAGTCGGCGACCGTCACCTACGACGTGACCCCGTCCGCCAGCGCCGCTGGCGGCGACGGGCTGGTCGTGAACACCACTTACAGCGCGCCGGACAACGCGTCCGGCTCGGTAAGCGCGGAGCAGTGGGTCATCGCGCAGAAACCGCTACCACTGCCGCCTGGCTCGACCGACCTCGCGCTGTCCGCCACCGCCTCGGCGTCGTACACGTCGCCGTGGACCCAGGTGTCGGCCATCAACAACGGCATCTACCCGGTCACCTCCAACGACGACAACGATCTGACCCCCTACTGGGGTGACTGGCCCGAAGTCGGCACGCACTGGATCGAGCTCGACTGGAACTCTCCGATCACGACCAACGGCACCGAGATCTACTGGGCCGATGACGGTGGCGGCCTGCTGCCACCGTCATCGTGGGTAGTCCAGTACTGGAACGGCAGCGCGTGGGTCAACGTGACCAGCCAGAGCGGTGAGCCGGTCGCGATCAACGCGTTCAACTCGATCACGTTCGACTCGGTGACGACCAGCAAGCTGCGCATCTCGATGCAAAGCAACGGCACCGCGTCCGTTGGCGTGATCCAGTGGGTCGTGCCCAGCATCCCCAGTTCCTGACCGGCAACTGATTGAACCAGCCCGGGGGGCGACGGCACACCAGAACCGTCGCCCTCCCGCCTTCCCCGTCAGGCGTCGCCGCGCCGCAGCCGCCACGCGGCCACCGCGACGAGGGCGACGGCGTAGCCGCACAGCAGCGCGAACCCGGACCATGGCGTCATGGACCGCGGGCCGATCGTCCCGCCCCACAGCGCGTCACCCGCGTTGGAGGGCAGGAACCGCGCGAGGCCGGCCTCGTTGGGCGGCAGTGCCAGCGACGCCAGGATGGGCAGCACAAAGAAGATCCCCACGATCGTCGCGATGCTGCCCGCGGTGCCACGGATGATCGCCCCGACCCCGAACCCGCATATCGCCGTGACGGCCACAACGAGCCCCGCGCCGACGACGATGCGAGTCACCTGCGGATCACCGAACCCGACGTGCCTGAGGCCAGGATGGGCTTGCCACACGAGGTCCCCGAGCAGGAAAGCCACCACCGCGGACGCCAGGGTGAGCGGCAGCACGACCACGGAGAACACGCTGAGCTTGGCCCACAGCAGCATCAGCCGGCGCGGCACGACGGATATCGAGATGCGGATCATGCCGCTTCCGTATTCGCCGGTGAACATGAGGACCCCCAGCACGGCGAGCACGAGCTGGGCGAGCAGGGCGCCGAATTCGACCTGTTGCGCGACCTGATACGGAGGCTCCTGTTTGGGTGCTCCGCCGTTAATTTCAAGTACGGCAACGACGACCCCGAGGCCGACCACGAGAAGGACCGTGCCGGCCAGCAGCCACCAGGTCGAACGGACCGAGCGGAACTTCGTCCACTCCGAGCGCAGCACTCCGCGCATGGTGAGGTTGCCCGCCATGGGGCTAGGCGGCTTGGTAGCAGTTGCGGTTGTCATGAGGCAATCTCCGTTCCGGTAGTTTGTTGCGTAATCCACGCTTCAGGCGTCGCCGCGGCGCAGCCGCCACGCGGCCACCGCGATGAGGGCGGTGGTGTAGCCGCACAGCAGCGCGAACCCGGTCCAGGGCGACAGCGACGTCGGGGAGAGCGCCGCGTCCCACAGCGCGCCGCCCGCGTTCGAGGGCATGAAGCGGAGGAAGCCTTGGTCGCGTTGCGGCAGCGCAAGCCGCAACAGGAGCGGCAGCACGAACAAGATCCCCACGACCGTCGACAGGCCGGCCGCCGTGTTGCGGATGATCGCTCCGATGGCGAGCCCGAAGATCCCCGTGACGGCCAGGACGAGCCCCGCGCCGACGACGATCCGGGTGACCTGCGGGTCGCCGAACCAGACGCGGGTGCGGCCATGATGGGCCTGCCACAGTAGCTCTCCGAACACGAATGCCGCCACCGACGACGCGAGGGAAAGCGCCAACGCGACCGCGCCGAACGCCCCGAGCTTGCCCCACAGCAGCAGCAGCCGTCGCGGCACGACGGACAGCGAGGCACGGATCATGCCGCTCCCGTACTCGCCAGTGAATACCAGGATCCCCAGCACAAGGAGCATCAGCTGGCTAAGCACGCTACCGTACTCAGTGCTTCTCGCGAGCGTGTAGGGGACCGACGAGGCTGGCTTACCCGACGCCGTCCCGGGCGGCAGGAGGACGGCGACGCCGACCATCGTGATGACGGTGACGGACAGCAGCCACCAGGTCGAGCGGACGGAGCGGAGCTTCGTCCACTCCGAGCGCAGCACTCCGGTCATGGTGAGGTTTCCGGCGACGGGGTCGCGCGGCCGGGCGGCGGCAGCGGCGGCCGGCATCAGAGTTTCTCCAGCCCGGTGACTTCGTACTCCACGCTGTCACGCGTGGCTTGCATGAATGCCTCCTCCAACGAGGCTCGCTCGACTCTGAGATCGAAGACGGGCACGCCTGCCTGGGACGCGATGGTGCCGATCTCCTCAGGGGTGATGCCGTCGATGCGAAGCAGGTCCGGCCCGTCCGATGCGATCCGGACGCCCGGGCGGCCCAGCAGGCCGCGCAGCCGGGCCGCCTCGGGGCTGCGTACCATCACCGAGGCCGCCGTCGTGGCCGCGATGAACCGTTCGACGGTGCTGTTTGCGATCAGCCGTCCGCGGCCGATGACGATCAGGTTGGCCGCCGTCTGCGCCATCTCGCTCATCAGGTGCGAGGAGTAGAAGACGGTGCAGCCCTCATCGGCCAACGTGCGCAGCAGGGTCCGGATCCACCGCACCCCCTCCGGGTCGAGGCCGTTGACCGGCTCGTCCATCACGACGGTGCGGGGCCGGCCGAGGAGCGCGACGGCGATTCCCACCCGCTGACCCATGCCAAGGCTGAAGCCGCCCACCCGCTTGCGCGCGACGTCACCGAGGCCGACGAGCTCGATGACCTCGTTGACCCGGGCCCGGCCGATGCCGGCGGTCTGGCCGATGGCCAGCAGGTGATCGCGGGCCGTTCGGCCGGGATGGACTGCCTTGGCCTCCAGCAGCAGGCCCAGCTCAGCCATGGGGGCCGGGCTTGAGCGATAGTCGCGGCCGTTGACGCGGACCCGGCCGCTCGTCGGGACGTCCAGCGCCGCGATCATTCGCAGCGTGGTCGACTTCCCGGCGCCGTTCGGCCCCAAGAACCCGGTGACCACGCCGGGAGAGACGGTGAACGTCAGGCCGTCCACGGCGACCTTGTCGCCGTAGCGCTTGGTGAGGTTCTCGACCTCGATCATGGCGGGTTACTCTCCTTCGCGGGGGGCTGTCGTGCGGAATGTTGGCAGCGTAAAAGCCGCTGGCCGGGCCGCGAATCGTCCACGCGGCCCCACTTGCCCGCGACGCATCCGCCTGCGGTCGTAGCCCGCATAGACCGGGAAGGTGACCGCGGCGCGCACCCGGGCCCGCACCTGACTGTGCTGGGGCGGTCACGCGGTCGCGCCGGCCTGACCGCCGTGCCCATCACCTTCCTCGAAGGCGCGCACGACTGCGGTGATCGCCCCGGCAGCGGTGTGCGACCTCAGGCGTAGCGAATACGCCTCAGGTCGCGGACGGCACCGCGCAAGACCATCCCTCAGGCGGCCGCGCGCGATGCTTGCGAATGCCTACCGTGAGGTTCACACTCGACTCCACTGGAGCATTTCATGACCGTGATCGGCCGCCCGGCCCGCGCGCGCCTGGCTAGGCTCACAGCCGATTGGCTAGCCTCATGGCGATGATGCGACTGCTGCGGGCCAGCACGCGCCATGGACGCCTGACCGCCCACGGCGCGCTCGACGCGCGGGACCGGTTCACGGCCTGGCTACGCCGGCACTCGCTGGCCACCGACGCGATGGTGGCCGGGGTGGTGCTGGTGCTGTCCGTGCCGCCAGTCACCGGGCCGACCGGCCACCACCACGCGCTGTCGCTGGTCCTGATCGTGGTGATGGCATCCGTGCTTGTGTGGCGGCGCCACGCGCCCTTCACCGTCTTCACGATCATAACCGGGGTGGCCCTGGTCCAGCTCACCACCGGCACGCTGAACGGCGGCCTCGCGTTGCTGGTCGCCTTCTACACGCTCGCCGCGTATGCGCCGGGCAGGTCCATCCTGGCCGGGGTCGGCTTGCTGGAAGGCGCGGCCGTGGTCGCGGCCCTGTCCGCCGGCAACTCGCTGCTGGCCTGGACGTCGTTGTCCAGCCTTATTACAGCGACCTGGTTCACTGGTTACTACGTCCGTACTAGGCGGTCGCACCTAGCCTCGCTGGTCAGCCGGGCCGAGCGGCTGGAACGTGAACGGGACACCCAGGCCGAGCTCGGCGCGTCGGCTGAGCGCGCCCGGATCGCACGGGAAATGCACGATATCATCGCGCACAATATCGCTGTGATGATCGCGCTTGCCGACGGCGCCACTTATACGGTGGCGGGCAACCCCGGCCAGGCGGCGACGCTCATGGGCGAGGTCTCGGCCACCGGACGGTCCGCGCTCACGGAGATGCACCGACTGCTCGGCGTGCTGCGCCAGCCAGCCGGACCAGGGCACGCGCCGCAGCCCACCCTCGCCGACATCGATAACCTGCTGGCAGCCGTCCGCGCGGCCGGTCTGCCGACCCGGCTGACCGTGACCGGACAACCGCCCGCGCTCCCGCCAAGCATCCAGCTCGCGCTCTACCGCATCATCCAGGAATCGCTGACAAACACCCTCAAGCACTCCGCCGCCGCGTCGGCGCGGGTCCAGCTTACGTACCTGCCAGACGGGGTCGCACTGGAAGTGACCGACGACGGCCAGCCGAGAGCCAGACCCGTAGGCGCGCCCGATGCCGAGCCTTCTGCTGGGCACGGCATCGCAGGCATGCGCGAACGCGCAGCGGTATTCGGCGGGGAGGTCTCCGCCGGGCCCGGCCCCAGCGGCGGCTGGCGGGTGCACACGATGCTGTACCTGCGCCCGGAGGCCACGTGACCATCTCGATCCTGCTCGCCGATGACCAGCCGATGCTCCGGCTGGGCTTCTGCCTGGTCCTCAACGCCCAAGACGACATGCAGGTCGTCGGTGAGGCCGCCGACGGCGCGGCCGCGGTGCGCATGACAGCCGCCATGCGACCAACCGTGGTGCTGATGGACGTGCGGATGCCCGGGATGGACGGCATCGAGGCCACCCGGCGCATCGTGGAATCGGCCAGCGCCACCCGAGTGCTGATCCTCACCACGTTCGACCTTGACGAATACGCCTACGAAGGACTGCGGGCCGGCGCGAGCGGCTTTCTCCTGAAGAACATACCCCCGCCCGACCTGATGTCCGCGATCCGCGCCGTCGCCAGCGGTGACGCCGTCGTCTCCCCCAGCGTCACCCGCAGGCTGCTCGACACGTTCCTGCCGCACCTGCCACCAGCTGGCGGCCCAGCGGGCCAAGGTGAGCCAACTGAACTCGCGACGCTGACAGCCAGGGAACGCGAGATCCTCACCGAGGTCGCCACCGGGCTCTCCAACGCGGAGATCGCCGCCAAGCTGACGCTGGCCGAGCCCACCGTCAAGACCCATGTCGGCCGTGTACTCAGCAAGCTCCAGTTGCGAGACCGCGTTCAGGCCGTCGTGTACGCGTACGAACACGGCCTCATCCGCCCCGGGACCCACCTGCCCTGAGCCCCAAACGCTACGAAGCCCTTCTAACGAAAACGACAATTTGGGAACATTTGCGGCGAACGGCGGCTCTACTCGCCTGCATGGTCAAATGTGGTGCTCCGTGATCGGTTAACGGTCGATATGGATACAAGGGGCCTGAATGTTCGACATCTATGTACTGTTCCTGATCCTCAGCGGTATCGCGATGCTGGTCATGGCGTTCATCCGAACCGGCTACGCCAAGCGGCGGCAGGCGCTGAACTTCATCTTCGGGGTCGGCTTCCTCATCTACGGCCTCTACCTGCTGCTCGTCTTCAACGGCGGCACCTACTTCATGTTCTACTACGCGTTCGTGGTACCGGTCTTGATGATCGTCAGTTTCTTCCGCGACCGCTCTGCGGCCAAGTCCGGCCCGCCGGTCTACCCGCCGGCCGCGAATTACCCGCCGGCCGCGAATTACCCGCCGGCCGCGAATTACCCGCCGGCCGGGAACTACCCGCAGACGGGGACCCCTTGGGCGGCCGGGCCTGACGCCGGGAACGGCCAGCCGGGCGGCTACTCGAGCTCTGATCGCTGGTAACGGCTTACGGGCCGCGCCGCCGTCATCATGAGCTAGAGATCCTTTGGTCGCTAGCTTCTGGTACTACAACAGAGCCTTTCGCCCCGGCGAAGCAGTCCTCGGTTCCCCGGCGCGCGCTGCGCGCAGCGCGGCGGCCGGTGCTGCTCGCCGGGGCGGTGCGCAGCGGGGCGGCCCGCGTGCTAGCGGAGCTCGCCGCGCAGGCCGGGCTGCCGGTCGGGGGCGATGGCCAAGGGCGTCATCGCCGAGGACAGTCCCTGGTACGCGGAGACGATCGACATGGCCGGGCACCAGGTGATCTGGGACCTGCTCGGGTCGGCGGAACTGATCGTGACGGCCGGGTTCGACCCGGTGGAGCTGATCACGCCGTAACGGCTGTCCGTCCCCGTCCTGCATGTCGACGCGGTGCCGAACACCGACCAGGTGTACCCGGCCGACTCCAAGCGAAAAAGGTGATTTGGGTCGCAATGACGAGGAGGAAGGACCAGAATTACTCCGCTATGGACATTCAGTCGCTTTCCAGGCGGCTGTCAGGTTGAACGTAGAGGAGTGTTCCTATGCTGATCTGGGGTTTCCGCACCCGCGCCGCGATTCTAGCGACTATCACCTATATCTGCGAACGCTGCGGGGTGTCGGCCGCGCACCGTGTCGCTCGCCGCCGCCGCTGGTTCACGCTGTTCTTTATAGCGGTGTTCCCGATCAGCGCCACGAAGTACACCGATACCTGCATCAACTGCGGGCGGGTGCGGGAGCTGACAAAGGAGCAAGCAGACGGCGTCGTGCCGGCGGTGCCCGCAGGCCGCGTCTAGCCTCCAACTCTTCGACCCGGTCTCCGTTTGTCATTGCGATCCCGTGGCCACCAGCGTCGCGGCCCGAGCTCGCGGGCGGTGCCGGCGACGGTGATTTCCGAGTCGCGGGTCCACAGTGAGTACTCGCTTTGCACGGCGGCGACCGGGTGAATGGCGCAGGCGGCCCGCAGCTGCTCGCCGGTTACCTCGGACAGCCCGATGTGCCGGACCGGCGGGACTGGTCGCCTACTCCGCCGCTCGGCCGCGGGTTCCTCACCGGCACCGTTGACGCCGCCGCGCTGGCCCCCGGCGACGGGCGGCGACGCCTCGCGCGGTTCAACGGCGACGCCGCCGCGGCCAACCAGGCCATCACCGACGCGGTGCGGAATATCGCCGAGGCCAAGGGGATCACCGCCGGGCAGGTCGCCATCGCCTGGGTCGCCGCCCAAGAGGCCAGGCTCGGCATCCCGGTCGTCCCGATCCCCGGGACCAAGCGGGTGAAATGGATCGAGCAGAACGCCGCCGCGCTGGACACCGAGCTGACCAGCCAGGACCTCGCCATCCTGGAGCCGCTCGCGGCCCAGGTCGTCGGCGCCCGGTACTAGCGCGGCCGCAGCGGACCTGGAAAAGCGGGCGGCGCCAGGGCCGGCACGCTCTGTCTCAGCCCCGGAGCCGTAGCAGGCGCAGCTGCCCGGACCTCTTTGCGTCACGGGCAGCGGGCACGGGCGGCAGCCGCGAAGCTGCGGGCGAGTTGCGGGTCCTGGCCGTCTCAGGACGCGGCCGTCGGGTCCGCGGATTCGGCGGCGTGGCGGTATTCGGCGTTGATGCGCAGGGCCTCTTCGAGCTGGTCTTCGAGGATGACGATACGGCAGGCGGCCTCGACGGGGGTCCCGTGGTCGACGAGTTCCCGGGCGCGGGCCGCGATGCGGAGTTGGTAGCGGGAGTAGCGGCGGTGGCCGCCCTCGGAGCGGAGCGGGGTGATCAGGCCTGCTTCGCCGATGGCGCGGAGGAAGCCCTGGGTGGTGCCGAGCATTTCGGCGGCCCGGCCCATCGTGTAGGCGGGGTAGTCGTCGTCGTCGAGCCGGTCGTAGGAGTCGCCTGCTGTCATCGCACCTCTCTGTAACGCGCGGAGGGTCTGTAACGCGCGGAGGGGCCCTGGTGCCGTACGGCACCAGGGCCCCGAAGGAACTTGCTACACCATCGGCCGACCCTGGTTCTGCGTCGGCCTTCTGTTTCCGCAGACCCGGCCGTGACGCTGCCAGGGCTGCGGGGATCGCGGTTGCTTGACCGGAGACCACCTCGCTATCGATGTCCTGCGGTACCCGGGCTCAAGAATCCCGCCCGGGCGATCCTGACGGTGCCTGGCTCCTCCGTTCTTCCCTCTGCTATCAGTCACTTGCCTTGCGGCTACTGCGTACTGCACGGTGGCCTGCGGAAGCACCACCCTCCGGCAGCCAGCCCCGTTGCCCGTCCTGCCCTGGCTCAGAACCCGCTGCCGAACTTCCCGGTGCGCGCGCCCGCAGCCGACGCCTATCACCGGGGTACTGCTCACTGACATCGCTGCCGCCCGGCAGTTCATCCCTGCCAGGCCCTACTGTCTTTCTGGGCTACGAGAGAAACCTTACCCACAAAACTGCCGGATGTCTACCCCGGCAAACACAGATTTTATGAAGTGCTTGGCAGAGGCAATTTGCCCGGATCCCATCGGAGCCGCCGTGAAAGGCCGGCCCTGGGCGGGCCGACGGCGAGCGCGCCGCCGGCAGCTTCCCGGAAGCCCGGCGGGCCCGTCCGGCTGGCTGGCTGCTGCAGCGCTCCCTCCGCTGCCGGCAGCGCGCTCTCTATCGCGGCTAGCTGCAGCCCGAGGTCAACCGCGCGGAGAGTGACCATAACCATTGAAGGTGTGGCCGGGTACCCGGCGCCCGGTGGTTGCGGAGGTGGAGAGCAGCCCGGTCATCCCCATGCGCAGTTGTGCCTTCTCCACCTCGGCGGTGTAGCGCATGTACGACTTGGGTCCGGGCTCGCGGTCGAAGGTCCCGACCAGCCTGTTGTAGACGCGGTCCAGGCCCTTGCCCTCCATGCCGGCCAGGTCATTCATGGTTGCGGTGATCTGGTCGTGAAGTTGATCATCCCGGCCCGTGGTGGTCCACCCGCGCCCAGGTCATGGTCCAGGGCCTCGCCCAGCCTGTTGCCGCAGACGTCCTCGAGACGTTCGGAGACGATGAGGCGGTGCTCCCCGGCGAGCCACGGGTGGCTCGGGATGAGCCGCGCTGAGGTTCCGTCGGGTGCGAGTGACACGCGCGTCGCAGCGACCTCTCCTGCAGGGGTCAGGACTGCGATCTCGTCCTCGCAAAGGGCGGCGTCCATAACCCTGTCGAAGTGCACGACGGCGGGATCGAGGCTCCCCGCTGTTGGGGAGGCGAGACGCCAGCGGGTCTCGTCGACCGCCTCCAGAACCGGGTCGCTGACGCGGAAGGTATGGCGCGCTGTTTGCCCGAGCGCCGTGACTTCAAGGCTGTACGTCCGCCCGGCGACAAGCGCCGGCTCGTGAGACGGGTCCGCTCTAAGACCGCGTTTGATCCTTCCCGGCTCCATCAGGACCGTCAGGCGGCGCCCGTCAGCGGACCAGAGCTCTTGCGGCAGGACGAGGAAGGGGTCACGCACCACCTGTTCCTCCTCGTTCAGCAGCCAGAGGTGGTCACGATCGAAGTGCGCCTCTCCTGACCTCGGGAAATGTAGGTAGAAACGCAGGGTGTTGGCGGGGAGGACCCTGGCTTGAGGAGAGATGCGGACCGGCGCCTCGGGCGAAGTCCGGATCCGCATCTCTGCCGCCCTCAAAGTTCAGGCCTGCCGTTCACGCCGGCAGCTTGTGCGTGCTCACGGTGCCCGGGAAGTCCATCTCCACCCAGATCTTGTCCAGCCGTGCGGGCATCGGGGCGACCATCAGGGTCTCGAGCGTCAGGTCGCCGGTATCGGCGTAGCGGGTCAGCGAGACGAAGAAGCGGTCGCTGAACAGGTCCGCCCGCAGCGAAGATCCGACGAACAGCACCTGCTTGCCGACCGGCCCGGCCGGCATGGAGGGGTGCTGGTCCAGCATCGGCCCCTGGGTGGGCCGGTTCTCGGGGGTGAAGCCCTCGGCGGTGCGGATCCCGGAGAGCGGGACCACCATGGGGCCGCGGCTGAGATTGGTGATGAACAGCTTGTCCCCCTCCCCGTCACGGTAGGCGACCATGCTGATGGGCTGGCCGTTGCCCATGTCGCCGATCGTCTTGCCCCTTACCTTCGCGCCGTGCTTCAGCTCTGAGACCGGAATGGTGACGAGCGGGCTGCAGGCGTAGGCGGCGATGAGCGTGTCCTGGCCGTCAATGGCGGCGAACTGCATGGTCCGGATCGGCGCGCGCGTTTCGTATATGCCGTGGGCGAGGTGGTAGATCTCCACCTGGGTCTCGCTGGCGGCCCCGGTGAACGGGTAGGGGACCCGCCGCAGCGTGGAGGAGAACTCCTGGTTCGACACGCCGGCGACGAACACCTCTCCGGCGTGAAACTTCAGGTCGACGATCGTCATGGATCGCAGCGGCGTGCGCGCCTTCTCCTCGAAGTAGGACGCCGGCGGCATGGGGAAAGTGCCGGCCCGCGACTTAAAGGTCTTGCCCTCGTCGGGAACGTCGGACAGGCGGTGCACCGTCACCTTCGACGATGAGAGGTCGAATGGGCGGACCTCGCCGTCGAGCGAGACGCTCACGACCGCGGGCTCCAGGCGGTCGCCGTCGCGCACGCCGACTGCCAGGTACGGCTCGCGCGTAACCGGGTGGACGGCCATCCCGTTCATCACCAGGCTTTTCGCCGTCACGCCCAGCGCCGCGGCGATCTTCTCGTCGATCGACTCGAAGAGGAAGGGATCCAGCGAGGCTGGCGCCTGGCCGCGTTCCGTCTCGAAGGCGAAAACGGCCCCGAGCTTGCTGTCGCCCAAGAAAAGCACCCCGTCAGGGCTGAACGTCAGAGCTCCCGCCGATCGCGGGGTGACTTGGTTGATCGTGCTCATAATGGCCTCCTCGCCGCGCTCGGCGGCTGCCAGATCGAATAAGAAGAGTTTCGCGCCCCAGCACACTCTCTAGGTCCGGACCCGGTCCAGAAGCTTCCCGCTTCCACCTCGGCCCGTGCCGATGACTCCGTGGGTGGACCGGCAACGACGAGGTCCCCGGATCGGAATGCGAAGGTGCCGGACACCTTCCCGAGACCAAACATGTGCCGGGTATTGAACTTGATCGTGGACTTCTTCGGATCCACCGCATACGCGCCAACGGTGGGGACGGATATGGCCAATGCTTGGGTTGCCATGGTGCTGCTTCCTGTCCTCGGCAAGCACTTGCACTCGCAAGCATACTCAGATTTCTTGCGCGCGCAAGCAAGTTCCTAACTCAGCCAAACATAGGTGCCGCTGTCAGTCGGCGGTCGCCTGGCCAAGATGCGCGAAGACTTCGGAGGGAGCGGCGAGGGCCATCCTGCCGAAGTGATACACGTCGGAGGAGTTTCACCAGTGCTGCAAGGGCTTTGGGCCCGAACCGGCGTCGGACGGATCGGGTTCTGTTGAGGCAATTCCGCGCCGAGAGCTTCTTCTCAGAGCATTGAAGAACGAGATCTTCCACCACCACTAGTTCCCGGCCAGGGCCAGCGCCCGCTACGCCATGGTCGATTACATCGGTCTTCTGCACTGCCGCCGGTTGCACTCCAGCCTGGGCTTCTGCACCCCGCCCGAAGCCCTCAAGGGCCTACCGAACCGCAGCATCCGCGGCATGATCAGCAACCGCGGACCTGTCTAAGTTCTTGACGCACGTCAGCCCGTTCGCGGCGGTGGTTGCTGCGCAGGCGGGCGATGTCGTGGCCTATTGGGCTGCGTGGGTTCGGATCTGGGCCAGGACGGTATCGAGGCCGGCTCGCAAGGGAGCGGTGTCGCGACGGGTCTGGGTGAGCAGGAGCCCGCCTTGCAGCGCGACGAGCAGGGCCAGCGCGAGGGCGTCGGTGTCGGCGTCCGGGCGCAAGTCGCCGCGGGCGCGCATGCGGGCCAGCCCGGCGCGGATCGGTGCTTCCCATCGCTCGAAGCCGGCCGAGAGGTCGGCACGGGCGTCCGGGTCTTGATCGGCGATTTCGGCCGCGATCGATCCGATCGGGCAGCCTCCGACGCAGTGTCGCTTCTCCTGCAGGTCGACGAGTAGGTCGCGCCATCGTTCGAGCGCGGTAAAGCTGTCGAGTTCGTCGAGCACGGGTCGCTGGGCATCCAGGATGGCGTCGGTTTGATGGGCGATGACCGCGCGGATGAGGTCGTCCTTGTCGGTGAAATAGTGATACAGCTGCGACGCGCTGACCCCCGCTCGCTGCTGGACGTCCTCTACGCCGGTGCGGGCGACACCGTGAGCGAACACCAATTCGGCTGCGGCGGAGATGATGCGGCCCCGCGTGGCCAGGCCCTTGGCGGTGAATGTCCGGGTCGCCGTTGGCGAGTCTCGAGCGACCGAGCTCGCCGACTCCACCCGCCCTGTGCGCCCTTCGGCTGTCGGCTGGTTCACACGGCCATCCTACTCCGATTTTGGAGTTGACAATCCAAAATCTTCGGTCCATAGTTTGGAGTGTTCGCTCCACTAATTGAGAGGTTCTCATGACCACCGACCTGACCGGCTCCACCGCCCTGATCACGGGTGCCACCAGCGGCATCGGCAAGGCCACCGCCGACCACCTGGCCGCCCTGGGCGCGCACGTCATCGTGTCCGGCCGGGACAAGACGCGAGGTGACGCCGCGGCCGCCGGCATTCGCTCCAACGGCGGCACCGCTGACTTCGTCGCCGCCGAACTGGGCGATGAGCAGAGCGTGCGCCAGCTTGCCGCGCGGGCGACAGAGGTCGGCGGCGGCCACGTCGACATCCTCGTCAACAGCGGCGCCATCTTCCCCTTCGGCGCCACCGCCGATACCACGGCCGACCAGATCGACGAGGTCTTCGCCGTCAACGTCAAGGCGCCCTACCTGCTGGTGGCCGCGCTCGCTCCCTCGATGGCCGAACGCGGGCACGGGGCCATCGTGAACGTGACGACCATGGTCGCGGAGTTCGGCATGAACGGGATGGGCCTCTACGGCTCGAGCAAGGCCGCTCTCATGCTGTTGACCAAGTGCTGGGCCGCCGAGTTCGGCCCCGCCGGCGTCCGCGTCAACGCGGTCAGCCCCGGCCCCACCCGCACCGAAGGCACGATACCGATGGGCGACGCGCTGGACCAGATTGCCCAGGGCGGCCCCGCCGGGCGCGTCGGACAGCCCGAAGAGATCGCTGCCGCCATTGCCTTCCTGGCCACCGAACAGGCCAGCTTCATCCACGGCGTGCTGCTGCCCGTCGACGGCGGCCGCCTCGCCGTCTGACCTCTCAACCGTCGTCAAGCACCGAACACGGCTCTAGCCTTGGAGGCACCAAATGACGCAGCCCGACTATTTCACCCGCTACCAGAACCTGGCCTTCGATCGTGACGAAAGCGGGGTGCTGACCCTCCGTTTCCACACCGATGGCGGACCTGTCGTGTTCACCGGGCAGACCCACGAGGACCTGCCCCGCGCCTTGGAGGACATTGCCCTGGACCCCGAGAACCGCGCAGTGGTCCTGACCGGGACCGGCGATGTCTTCATGGACAACCTCGACGGCAACTCGCTCGGCGAGATCTTCAAGCCGCCGGCGTGGGAGAAGTTGCGCGTTGAGGGCCTGAAGATCCTGCAGCGCCTAGTGGAGCTGCCGGTCCCCGTCGTCGGCGTCGCCAACGGGCCGGCCACGGTGCACTCTGAGTACCTGCTGCTGACCGACGTGCACATCGCGTCTGACCGCGCCGTCTACGGCGACGTCCCGCACCCGGCCTTCGGAATCACCGCCGGCGACGGGCTGCAGGTCGTGTGGGAAGAGGTCGCCGGTCTCGCCCGTGCGAAGTGGCTGCTGTGGACGGGCGAAACCATCGACGCCCAGACCGCGCTGCAGTGGGGCGTCGTCAGCGAGGTCGTCCCGCACGAGCTCGCGCTCGCGCGCGGCGTGGAGATCGCAACCAAGCTCGCCGCTAAGCCCGCCTTCTACGGCACAGCGCAGAAGCAGACCCTCAACCAGGTGCTGCGCCGCCGCATCATCGAGGGCGTCCCCTACGGCATGGCCCTGGAAGGGCTCACTGCAGCCAACCTGGCCTACCTGCAAAGCAGCTGACCGGTGCGGTGACCCCAGAGCGGAACCGCCATCTGACGGCCGGCGTCCCACCTGCACCGCACCGACTACGTCGGCCCGAGCCAATCGACCCGGGCCGGCGTGCGGCGTGGCCGGCCCGGCACGATGTCCAGCCAAAACAGCCTAGAAGGAGACGACATGGCTCGCCCCACCCGCATCGGAGTACAGCTCTGGCCCGGCGGCGCACCCTACTACGCCACCTGGCGTGCCGCTGTCCTTGCGGTTGAACAGATGGGCGTCAATGCCATTTTTGGTTACGACCACTTCCACAAACCGTTCTTGCAACCCAGCAGCGACGGGCCCGAACTGGCGCCCGAGCAGCCAGACGTCAACAACTTCGAGAGCTGGACCGCCCTTGCCTCGTGGGGTGAGATCACCAGCCGCGCCGAGATCGGACTGCTGGTCACCGGCATCGGTTACCGCAACCCCGACCTGCTCGCCGACATGGCACGTACGGTCGACCACATCAGTGGCGGTCGGCTCATCCTCGGTCTCGGCTCCGGCTGGTACTCCAAGGACTACAAGGTCTACGGCTACGACTACGACACCGTGGGCTCACGAATGAAGCTGTTCGCCGACGCTCTGCAGCGCATCGAGCACCGTCTCGGGCAGCTCAAGCCGAAGCCGATGCGCCAGATTCCCATCCTGATCGGCGGATCTGGCGAGAAGAAGACGCTGCCACTGGTCGGCAAACACGCCCATATCTGGCACAGCTCTCTCGAACTCGACACATTCCGCCGCAAGAACGACTTGGTCAAGCAGCACGCAGCAGACGCCGGGCGGGACGAGAGCCAGATCGAGCGTGCCGTCGCCTGGGACGGCATCGAGGGGGCCAGTCGCTACGCCGATGAGGGCGTAACCCTGTTCACTACCGAGATCCACCCCACCGACGCCGGCTACGACCTGTCGCCGCTCGAGGAAATGCTCAGCTGGCGCGACAGCCGCAACTAAGGTTGGAAGTGGCGCATTTGGCCGAAGTATTGTGTCGGCCTGCACCTTGAGTTCGACGTCGACCCGAGAAGGCCCATGATCGCCTCAGTGACCAAGCGCACTCGGACGCCCGGAAGGCAGGACAGGTCGCCCTAGGTCACCCGACGAAGCTGGCAGCAAGAACCCTGACGAACAGGGCCGCCGAATAGCCCGTGCACCCCCAGCAACGTCGACGGCAGGGGCTACACGGGCATGAGAAGCTTCGTCAGCACACGATGGAGCGCGACGCGGTCAGTGGCCGTAAGACGGTCGGTGAAAAGTGCGTCGACAAGCTGAAGATGCGAGGTCGTGGCAGCGGAGAGGGTTTGACGTCCCTTGTCGGTCAGCGCAACCTCGACACCCCGCCGGTCCTCGTCCGCGGTGCATCTCGTGATGAGCCCTGCTTGCGCCATTCGAACGAGCAGTCTGCTGACTCCGCTTTCGCTGAGAAGGAGCCGGCCCCGCAGCGTGCGTTGCCGGAGCCGCATGCCGGGGGCGTCCGCGAGGTGGATCAGGACGTCGAACCACTCGAGCGGTAGTTGGTGGTCGCTCATCATCTGTTCTGCGAGTCGGCCCACGATATGCCTGTGGGCAGCGAGGAACTGCCGCCACAGCGGGGTGTCGCACTGGAGACGAGCCACGTCGGCGTGAAGATGCTCATCACGGCCGTCGTCGCTAGCCTGTCCTGCCGAACTTGCCGGGCCTACTTCAGCGGTGTTCATGTGCCTCACTTGACTGGGTCCGCCTTCGCGCGAACCCAGATGGGTTGGGCTACAGCGACGGGCGATACTCTGCCAGCTTGCGTGCGCTCGCAAGCTATACCGAGCGTAATCTACGGATGGCGCGAGCGCGCCGTGCTGCTGTCCTTCTTCGAGAAGATGACCGGGCTGCGGATGAACCACAGCCACATGCAATCCCGCCGGCAGGTGCGGTGCGAACACGTCGCTGTCCTGGCCCCGTTTCCCGAGGCCCGGGAGGGGCTCATCGACCGGCCCGAGCAGGCCGTGGATCACCTCGCCGTCTCGCCGCGGCGCAGCGCCAGCAGCACCCGGTACCGGTGCGCCCCCGGCAAGACCGGGGATGAACCCGGCCCACGCCGCGTCCGCTCCTGCGCCGGTGGCTCCGACTTCGGTGAGCACGGCTGTCATCTCGGTGACGGCCCGTTCCGTGAGCCTCGGACCAGGTCGCGGCGCGACTGGGCCAGGAAGCGGGGGTGGAGGTCAACGACCGCGGCCGCATCCCTGCCCATATCGTCCGGTGCGGCTCAGCCGTGAAATTCGGTGACGCCGAGGGCGATGTCCCAGTTCCCCACCCCGTGGCGGGCGAGGCCCATCTCGACCAGGCCCGCGCCTTCCAGCCAGTGCGCCATCTTCAGGCCGCCGACGTCCAGCGGGCGCAGCCCGAGGCTCTCGATGAACGCCTCCACGCCCGCCTTGGCCTGCGCATTGTCGCCAGCGATGAAGACGTCGAGCGGCAGGCCCGTCTCCAGGACATGACGGAAGATGGTGTTGAACGCCTTGAACACGCTGGCGCTGGCCGGGGCCGCCTTGGCGGCTTCCTGCGCGACCGAGGTGTCCTCGCTGATGGCCAGCCCGTCGGCCTCGGCATTGAAGGGGTTGCTGATGTCGATGATGGCCTTGCCCGCGAGGGCGTCTCCGTACTCGGCGACGACCGGAACGACACTGTCGTACAGCACGGCCACGATGACGATGTCCCCGGCCGGGACGGCGCCCCACTCTCCCGTCGTGGCGCCGCCGCCGAGAGCCTTGGCCAGGCCGGCGGCCTTGGACTGATCGCGGCCCATGACCTCGACGGTGTTGCCGCCCGCTACCGCCAGCGTGCCGATGGTGCGGGCCATGTTCCCGGTGCCGATGATGCTGATGCTGCTCATGTGCGTGCTCTCTTCCTTGTTCTCGAGCTTTCGCTTTGTCTCGTTTGTGCGGCTCAGGCCTGGTGGCGGGCGATCCGGGGCGGCTGCTCCTTGCGGCGTGGCGCACATGCCAGTGTCTCCGGTTCAGATCGCCGTGGTGCCGCCGTCGACAACCAGCTCCATCCCATTGACGTAGCTCGAGTCGTCCGAGGCGAGGAACAGCGCGA
This sequence comes from uncultured Actinomycetota bacterium, assembly GCA_963767685.1. Lineage (GTDB taxonomy): Bacteria > Actinomycetota > Actinomycetes > Streptosporangiales > Streptosporangiaceae > Trebonia. Next base: position 1,298 of record CAVYEZ010000018.1, on the reverse strand, counting down.
CCGCCGCGATCTCCTCAGGGCGGCCCATCTTTCCCCGCGGATCAGGGACTCGAACGCCGGCTTGGTCGCCTCGTCGAACACTTCCTCCTGCTTCGCGGTGGCGACCTGGCCGGGGGTCAGCACGTACACCGGATCCGCCTGTCCTTCAGCTCGGCCAGCCAGACACGGACCCAGGCCTGCTGCACGGCCTTGCTCCCCGCATACACGCTCCACCCGGGGTAGCCCCTGACGAAGGCGCTCGACCCGGTCATGAAGACCGAGCCACCGTCGTTGAACAGCGGCAGCGCCTTCTGCACCGTGAACAGCGTGCCGCGCGCGTTCAGCCCGAAGGCCGCATCGAACTGCTCCTCGGTGATCTCGCCGAGCCGGGCCTGCTCACCCATCCCGGCACTTGCCCACAGCACGTCGACCGCGCCCGTTTCCCGCCTGACCGTGTCGTACAGGCGGTCCAGGTCGTCCAGGTCGGCGGCGTCACCCTGTACGGCGGTCACGTTCGGGCCGATCAGTTTGACGGCCTCGTCCAGCGCGCCCTGCCGTCGGCCCGTGATGAAGACGCGTGCTCCCTAATCTGCGAACAGCTTAGCACCAGCCAGGGCCATCCCGGTTGATCCGCCGGTGATCACCGCTACTTTGCCATCGAGCTTTCCCACGGTCGCTCCCTTGAATTGATGGGCACTCGGAACAATCCGAGACGTTATGTACACCGATCTGTTTCACTTAACCTACTAGACGGCCGGCCGGAGGGCAAGCTATGTGCACCGGTCGTTACCCAACTGGGGTACGCTGGAGCCATGACGGAGCTGGAGAAGGGCCCCCAGGGGCGACGCCGCGGCCGGGGCGCGCGCGAGCGCATCCTGTCCGTGCCTCACGGCAGCTGTTTCGCGATCAGGGAATCAACGGCACCGGCATGGACCAGCTCTGCGCGGTAGCCCAGGTGTCCAAACGCACGGCCTACCAGCACTTCGCCGACAAGGACGAGCTCGTCGCCGAATACCTGCGCCGGTTCGATCCCGGCATCATGGCCGCAGTGTTCGACCGCAGCGACCTCACGCCCCGCGAGCGGCTCCTCGCCGCCTTCGAGGTGCCCGCGTCCGGGACACAGGACATCACGCCCATGTGCCCCTACATCGCGGCATCCGTCGAACTCCACGACCCCCAGCACCCCGCGTCCCGGTACGCGCGCGACTACAAGAAGGCCATCGCCGCGCGGCTCGCCGAAACCGCCCGCGAGGCGCAGGCGCCGCCAACCCCGAACAGCTCGGCGAGCAACTCGCCCTGCTCCTCGACGGCGCCTCGGC
>CAVYEZ010000017.1:0-213779 GCA_963767685.1 uncultured Actinomycetota bacterium | reverse complement strand
CCGCGAGGGCCTCGTGGTCAGCGACAGATGGATAAGACCGTCGTCGTCGCGGTGGAAGACCGCGTAAAGCACCCCAAGTACGGCAAGGTCTTGCGCCGTACCAAGAAGTACAAGGCACACGACGAGAAGAACGAGTGCGGTATCGGCGACCGCGTCCTCCTGATGGAGACCCGGCCGCTGTCCGCCACCAAGCGGTGGCGGGTTGCCGAGATCCTCGAACGGGCTAAGTAGCTCATCAGGTTAAGACGAATCGCCGGCGGAACTCGACCGGCGTGACGAAGCAGGAGTTGACGTGATCCAGCAGGAGTCGCGGCTTAAGGTCGCCGACAACACGGGTGCCAAGGAGATCCTGTGCATCCGCGTGCTCGGCGGCAGTGGCCGGCGATACGCGGGCATCGGTGACGTCATCGTGGCGACCGTCAAGGACGCGCTGCCCGGGGCTGGCGTCAAGAAGGGCGACGTCGTCAAGGCGGTCGTGGTGCGTACCCGCAAGGAGCGCCGCCGCGCAGACGGTTCCTACATCCGCTTCGACGAGAACGCCGCCGTCCTGATCAGGGACGGCGGAGATCCGCGCGGCACCCGCATCTTCGGCCCGGTCGGCCGAGAGCTGCGGGAGAAGCGCTTCATGCGGATCATCTCGCTGGCGCCGGAGGTGCTCTAAATGAAGATTAAGAAGGGCGACCACGTGATCGTCCTCGCCGGCAAGGACAAGGGCGCCACGGCAGGTCATCGCGGCCTTCCCGGCGACCAGCAAGGTCGTTGTCGAGGGCGTGAACATGATCAAGAAGAACAAGAAGGTGACCAACCCCGGCGGGCGCAATGCCAACGAAGGCGGCATCGTCACCCAGGAGGCGCCGATCCATGTGAGCAACGTGGCCCTCGTTGACCCGGAGACCAAGCGCGCGTCGCGGGTGGGTTACAAGATCAACGAGGACGGCACCAAGGTCCGCGTCCTGCGTCCGAGCGGGAAGGAAGTCTGATGGCGCCAGCAGAGGCACCAGCGGCGCCGGCCCGGCCCCGGCTCAAGGAGAAGTACCGGGGCGAGATCGCACCGGCCCTGAAGGACGAGTTCGGGTACGCCAACGTGATGCAGATCCCGGGGCTTACCAAGATCGTCGTGAACATGGGCGTCGGCGAGGCGGCCAGGGACGCGAAGCTGATCGACGGCGCGGTCAGGGACCTGGCCGCGATCACCGGGCAGAAGCCGGCCGTGGCGCGCGCCAAGAAGTCCATCGCCCAGTTCAAGCTGCGCGAGGGCATGCCGATCGGCGCCCACGTGACGCTGCGCGGCGACCGGATGTGGGAGTTCCTCGACCGCCTGCTCGCCACCGCGCTGCCGCGCATCCGTGACTTCCGCGGCCTGAACCCGCGGCAGTTCGACGGCAAGGGGAACTACACCTTCGGCCTCACCGAGCAGGTCATGTTCCACGAGATCGACCCGGACAAGGTTGACCGGCAGCGGGGGATGGACATCACCCTCGTCACCACGGCGACCACCGACGACGAGGGTCGCGCGCTGCTCCGCAGGCTCGGCTTCCCGTTCGCCGAGGCAGGCGCGCTGCCTGAGAAGGCGCGCAAGAAGTCCGGCCCGGGACCGCGCACTGGGAGGAGGGGCTAATCAATGGCTAAGACTGCGCTGATCGTTAAGGCGAACCGCAAGCCTAAGTTCGAAGTGCGGGCGTACACGCGGTGCACCCGCTGCGGCCGTCCGCGCGCCGTCTACCGCAAGTTCGGCCTGTGCCGCATCTGCTTCCGCACAATGGCGCACCGCGGCGAACTGCCCGGCATCACGAAGTCCAGCTGGTAAAACCTCTACGCGCCGTAGGTCCCTGCTTACTGGGAAACCGCGGCGAGGAAGGCCAAAGCGGCCATGTCAATGACCGATCCAATCGCGGACATGCTGACCCGTCTGCGCAACGCCAACTCGGCATACCACGACACCGTCGGGATGCCGTACTCGAAGATCAAGTCGCACATCGCGGAGATCCTCCAGCAGGAGGGCTACATCGCGAGCTGGCGGGTCGAGGATGCCGAGGTCGGCAAGAACCTCGTGATCACGCTGAAGTTCGGCAACGCGCGCGAGCGCTCGATCGCGGGGATCAAGCGGGTCTCCAAGCCCGGCCTGCGCGTGTACGCGAAGAAGGACAACCTGCCCCGGGTGCTCGGCGGGCTCGGCGTCGCGATCATCTCGACGTCCGGCGGCCTGATGACCGACAAGCAGGCCAAGAAGAGCGGCGTGGGCGGGGAAGTCCTCGCCTACGTCTGGTAAGGGAGGGGAGGAACAGCTATGTCACGCATCGGACGTCTCCCCATTCCCGTGCCAAGCGGAGTGGACGTGGCCATCGACGGCCAGGCGGTCAGCGTCAAGGGCCCGAAGGGCGCCCTGAACCTCACCGTCGCCGAGCCGATTTCGGTGGCTCAGGAGGACGGTCAGCTCAAGGTCACCCGCCCGAACGACGAGGGCAGCGTGCGGGCCCTGCACGGCTTGTCCCGCACGCTCATCGCCAACATGGTGACGGGCGTCACCACCGGGTTCAGCAAGACCCTGGAGATCGTCGGCGTCGGCTACCGCGTCGCCGCCAAGGGCAGGGACCTGGAGTTCTCGCTCGGCTTCAGCCACCCGGTCGTCGTCACGCCGCCCGAGGGCATCACCTTCCGCGTCGAGGCGCCGACCCGGTTCGTGGTCGAGGGGATCGACAAGCAGCTGGTCGGCGAGACCGCGGCGCGGATCCGCAAGCTCCGCAAGCCCGACCCGTACAAGGCCAAGGGCGTGCGGTACCAGGGCGAAGTCATCCGCCGCAAGGTCGGGAAGGCTGGTAAGTAGTCATGGCTGGTACCCAGGCCAAGAGGTCATCGATCGAATACGCCACCGGGCGGGTTGGGTCGCGCACAGCGGCGAAGAGCCGGGCCCGAGTCCGGCGTCACCTCCGCGTCCGCAAGAAGGTCAGCGGCGACGCGGCGCGTCCGCGCCTGGTCGTCAACCGATCCGCGAAGCACATCTTCGTGCAGGTCGTCGACGACACGGCCGGCCGTACGCTGGTGTCGGCGTCCACCCTGGACGCGTCCATCAAGTCCGCCGAGGGCGACAAGACGGCCAAGGCCAAGCTTGTCGGTGCCCTTGTGGCGGAGCGAGCGCGCGAGGCGGGCATCTCCGCCGTGGTCTTCGACCGTGGCGGCTACCAGTACCACGGCCGTGTGGCCGCGCTCGCGGACAGCGCGCGGGATGCCGGGCTGACGCTGTGATGATCTATAGGAAGGAAAGCTAATGCCAGGAGCTCCGCGGCGCGGCGGCCAGGGCGGCGGCGAGCGGCGCGAGCGCCGTGACGACCGCCGTGGCGGCCAGGCCGAGAAGCAGAACGTCTACCTGGAGCGCGTGGTGACCATCAACCGCGTGGCCAAGGTGGTCAAGGGCGGACGCCGGTTCAGCTTCACCGCGCTCGTCGTGGTGGGCGACGGCAACGGCATGGTCGGCGTCGGCTACGGGAAGGCCAAGGAGGTGCCCGCGGCGATCGCCAAGGGCGTCGAGGAAGCCAAGAAGCACTTCTTCCGGGTGCCGCGCATTGCCACCACGATCCCGCACGCCGTGCTCGGCGAGGCGGCGGCCGGCGTGGTGATGCTCAAGCCGGCTAGCCCGGGTACCGGCGTCATCGCCGGCGGCCCGGTCCGGGCCGTGCTCGAGTGCGCCGGGATCAGCGATGTGCTGTCGAAGTCGCAAGGCTCGTCCAACGCGATCAACGTGGTGCACGCGACCGTGGCGGCCCTGAAGGGGCTGAGCCGTCCGGAGGAGATCGCGGCCAAGCGCGGCCTGCCGATCGAGGACGTGGCGCCGAAGGCGATGCTCGCGGCGCGTGCCGCGGCCAGCGCGTAAAGGAGGGGACACCCGATGGCACAGCTTAAGGTGACCCAGGTCAAGTCGAAGATCGGCGGGAACAGCACCCAGCGGGGCACGCTGCGGTCGCTGGGTCTCCGCAAGATCGGCCAGTCGACGGTCCGGCCGGATAACCCCGTCTTCCGGGGGATGATCCACACCGTCCGCCACCTGGTCCGGGTAGAGGAAGTGGACTAGCCATGCTCAAGCTGCATGACCTACAGCCGGCTCCCGGCGCCCACAAGGCCAAGCAGCGGCTCGGCCGTGGCGAGGGCTCCAAGGGCAAGACGGCGGGCCGTGGTACCAAGGGCACCAAGGCCCGCTACCAGGTGCCCGCCGGGTTCGAGGGCGGCCAGATGCCGCTGGCCCGGCGGCTGCCGAAGCTCAAGGGCTTCTCGAACGCCAAGTTCAAGACCGTTTACCAGATCGTCAACATCGGGCGGCTCGCGGAGCTGTTCCCGACTGGCGGCGAGGTAACGCCGGAGACCCTGGCCGCCAACGGCGCGGTTCGCGGTGGCGAACTCGTCAAGGTGCTTGGTGACGGCGACCTTTCCGTGGCGCTGCGGGTGAGCGCGCACGCCGTCTCCGCGTCGGCTCGGCAGAAGATCGAGGCGGCGGGCGGAACGGTCACGCTGCTCGGCTAGGCTCAGTTAAGCCACCACGACAGTGGGTACCGACTACGCACCCAAACGCTGGCTCGTTCAAGGGGAGGCCCCTTGGGCGAGCTAGCGTTTAGGCTCGCCGTGTTCGCTGAGCCTTGCTCATCTTCCCGTACCCTTGATATTTAGTGGGGATGCCCCCACACCCCCGGGGTGTACCTGCGGGTAAGATACGGAAGCCGTTCAAACGCAGGTTCCGCCGATGAAGAGGGATCACGCATGCTGACCGCGTTCATCCGGGCGTTTCGGACGCCCGACCTGCGCAAAAAGCTGCTCTTTACGCTGGGCATTATCGCCCTGTTCCGGTTCGGCTCGTCGCTGCCCGCCCCGGGCATCAACGAGGCGAACGTGTCGACCTGCTCGAACGCCGCCGCCAACTCTGGCCTGGCCGGCACGCTGCAGATCGTCGACCTGCTCAGTGGCAACGCGCTCAAGTACATGTCGGTGTTCGCGCTCGGCATCATGCCGTACATCACGGCAAGCATCATCCTGCAGCTGCTCACCGTGGTGATCCCGCGGCTTGAGACCCTCAAGAACGAGGGCCAGGCCGGCCAGGCGAAGATCACGCAGTACACCAGGTACCTGACCATCGGCCTGGCGATCCTGCAGTCCACCGGGTACATCGAGCTCGCCCGCAGCGGCACCCTCTTCCCCGGCTGCACCGTGTCGGTCATCCCGGACGCCTCGGTCTTCCGCATCGCGACGATGGTCATCACCATGGTCGCGGGCACCGCGGTGATCATGTGGATGGGCGAGCTCATCACCGACCGCGGCATCGGCAACGGCATGTCGGTCATGATCTTCACACAGGTCATCGCCGTCATTCCGGGCGAGATGCTGACGATCTTCCAGACCAAGAAGGCCTTCACCGGCATTCTCTCCGTGCTCGTGGTCTTCGTGGTCGTCGCGTTCGTGGTCTTCATGGAGCAGGCGCAGCGGCGCATCCCGGTCCAGTACGCGAAGCGGATGGTGGGCCGCCGCATGTACGGCGGCACGTCGACCTACATCCCGATGAAGGTGAACCTGGCCGGCGTGATCCCGGTCATCTTCGCATCCAGCCTGCTGTACATCCCGCAGCTGGCGATCTCGCTGTTCGGCAGCCAGACGAAGCCGCAGGGCTGGGTCTCGTGGGTGGAGCGCTACCTGGAAGTGGGCAGCAGCACCACGCTCGGGAACATGTGGTTCTACCTGGCCGCGTTCTTTATCCTGATCGTCGCCTTCACGTTCTTCTACGTATCGATCACGTTCAACCCCGTTGAAGTCGCGGACAACATGAAGAAGTACGGCGGCTTCATTCCTGGCATCCGGCCAGGACGGCCCACTGCCGAGTACCTCAGCTACGTGCTCAACCGGCTCACCACCCCCGGGTCGATCTACCTGGGCATCGTCGCGCTCTTCCCGCTGGTCGCGCTGGCCGCGATCGGCGTGGGCAACCAGTTCCCGTTCAGCGGCGTGAGCCTGCTCATCATGGTCGGCGTTGGCCTTGACACGGTCAAGCAGATCGAGAGCCAGCTGCAGCAGCGTAACTATGAAGGCTTCCTGCGATAGTGCGCATCGTCCTCGTCGGGCCCCCGGGAGCGGGCAAGGGAACTCAGGCCCATTTCATCGCATCTCATCTGGCGATCCCGCGCATTTCGACAGGTGACATCTTCCGGTACAACGTCGCGAACAACACCGACCTCGGCGTTAAGGCCAGGGAGTACATGGACCGCGGTGACCTCGTCCCCGACGAGGTCACGGTGGCGATGGTCCGCGACCGGCTCGCGGAATCGGACGCGAAGGCGGGGTTCCTGCTCGACGGCTTCCCGCGGAACCTGCCTCAGGCCGACACGCTGAAGAAGATCCTCGCGGAGCTGGACCAGAAGCTCACGGTGGTGCTTGAGCTCGTCGTTGACGAGGACGAGGTCGTCCGGCGGCTGTCCGGCCGCCGCACCTGCCGGCGCTGCCAGCGGGTCTGGCACGTGCTGTACGAGCCGCCCACCGTGGCCGGCGTCTGCGACGACTGCGGTGGTGAGCTCTTCCAGCGGGACGACGACAAGGAAGAGGTCATCAGGCACCGGCTCGAGGTCTACAGCTCGCAGACCTCGCCACTGATCGCGTTCTACGCCGACGAGGGGATCCTGGTCGGCATCGACGCGACCGGGCCGGTCGAAGAGGTCACGGCCCGCGCGCTCTCCGCGCTGCAGCCGTACGTGCACTGATCCGCGACTGCCGCATATCTCAGCAGTCGCGGCAACGCCGCGCGGTGGATACCGTTAGACGCGGAGGTATGACATGCGGCTGCGGAAAGAACCCGAGATTCAGGTCAAGTCGCCTGAGCAGATTGCTCGCATGTACGCGGCTGGGCAGGTTGTGGCGCGCACCCTCTCCGTGCTCAAGGAGGCCGTGCGGCCGGGCGTCTCTACGGCGGAACTTGACTCCATCGCGGAGCGAGAGATTCGCGGGGCCGGCGCGGTGCCGTCGTTCCTCGGGTACTTCGGGTATCCCTCGGCGATTTGCACCTCCGTGAACGAGCAGGTCGTGCACGGCATCCCCGATAAGGACCAGGTGCTCAGGGCCGGGGACGTGATCTCCATCGACTGCGGGGCGATCCTTGACGGGTGGCACGGGGACTCCGCGCTGTCCGTCGGCGTCGGGGAGATTGACCCGGCCGATCAGGCGATGCTCGCGGCCTGTGAGGCCTCGATGTGGGCCGGGATCGCGCAGGCCGTGGCCGGGCACCGGCTGACCGACATCTCGCACGCGGTCGAGAAGTCGGTGCGCGCCGCCGGAAATTACGGACTGATCCGTGAATACACCGGGCATGGCATTGGTACTGAGATGCATATGGATCCGGTCGTACGGAACTACGGGCCGCCGGGGCAAGGGCCGCGGCTGCGCGCCGGGATGGCGCTGGCCATCGAGCCGATGATCGCCCGCGGCGAGCGGCACGTCGCCGAGCTTGACGACGGCTGGACGGTCATCACCACGGACGGGTCGCGCGCCGCGCACTTCGAGCACACGGTCGCCATCACCCCCGAGGGTCCGTGGGTCCTCACCGCGCGCGAAGAGGAAAAGACCGAGCAAACCGATCATCCCGAACGACTTCGGCTTACTCGCCAGCGATCCGCTATCTCCGTCGCCGACGGCGGGCACGATGCCGGGTGACCCGCGGCTGCGCGCCTCGGACGCGGACCGGGAGCGAACGGCCGAGTTGCTGCGCGAGCACCACGCGGTCGGCCGGCTGACGGCCGAGGAGTTCAACAGCCGGCTTGAGCTCGCGTTCGCGGCCAGGACACTCGGTGAACTCGACGAACTCCTCGCCGACCTGCCCGCGATCGACCTCTACCAACTGCCGTCCGCGGGCATCCGGCCCACGCGGCGCGGCGGCTCGGGCCCGCGGCTCCGCGGCGACGCCTCGCTGGTGCCGTCCCTTGAGAACAGCTGGGGCGGGTGGCTCACGGGCAGCGCGCTGCTCATCGCGGTCTGGGTGGTCATCGGCATCGGCGTCGGCGGCCTGGCCTGGGTTCCGTGGTTCGCGCTGATCATCACCCCGTGGGCGCTAAGCCTCGCCGCTAGGTCGCACCGGAGGTAGGTTCGGTGGGGACGACCGTGACCCGCACGGCCCCGCTGTGCTTCGCGGCCGGCCCGACCACCCGGAACACGGCGGTTGCCGTCAGTGGCGGGCTTTCCAGCCTGAACCCGCCGCGCGGGCCGGTCACCCCGCTGGCCGCCAGCTGCCACGCGGTCGTGCCCGCTAGCCGTTCGTACAGCCGGACCGGCACGTCGGCGGCGGCCGACCCGCCCTCGGTGACCCGGCCGGCGAACTCGACCATCGTGCCGGCGGGCACGCGCAGCCGCGACGCGGTCAGCGTCAGGCGGTAGGCTCCGCCGGGCCGCGGCGAGGGCGTCCCGCCGGACGTCGCGATGGTGACGTCGGCCGAGTGGCCGGACTGGTTAGCGGGGACGCCAAGCGGCGCGAACACGGTGTGTGCGAGGTCTTGCGCCGGGCCGGGCAGCGCCTGCGTGTAGGCGGCCGCGGCGACCCCGGCGGCGACGACCGCGACGGCGCCGACGGCGGCGAGCCCCGGACGAAGGGCGGTAAGCGGCCGGCGAAATGACCATCGACGTCGCCGTCGGGCCCCTGCGCCCGCACCCTCGGGCAGGCCGGCCGCGCGGAACGCGGCGGCGGCGGCGTCGCGGCCGGCCAGCTCATCGGGGCGCCCGTCCGCCGTCAGCGCGGCGACCAGGCGATCGAGGTCAGGCTTACGGGGGGTGCTCACAGATCCACCTCCTCGATTTGCTGGATGCGCGGATCGTCAGAGAGCGCGCGCAGGCCGCGGTGCAGCGCGACCCGGACCGCGCCGGGTGTCTTGCGCAGCATGCGGGCGACGGCCGCGGTGTCTAGTCCTGCGATCACGCGCAGCGCGACTACCTCGGCCTGATCCTTGGACAGCCCGGCGACCAGGGCGACGGCCCGCCGGGTGGAAAGCTCGTGGAACACCTCGTCCTCGACCGGGTTCCCCATCGTTACGGTGTCCGCGAACGGCTCGGCGGCCAGCACCTTGTCCCTGAACCGCTTGCGGGACCGCGCGGCGTCGATGGCCCGGTGCCGCGCGATGGTGAACAGCCAGGCGCGGAACTCGTCCGCGCTGCCCTTCTTGAATTTCGGCAGGTCACGGACCACCTGCAGCCAGGTCTCGGCGGCGACGTCCTCGACGTCATCGCAGCCGACGACCCGCAGGTACCGCAGGAGCCGGGGCTGGAGCGCGTCCCACAGCACCAGGAAGCCAGCCTCGTCACCTGCCCTGGCAGTAACGAGCGCCTCATCGAGCGTGGTCACGCCCGTTTCCCCCATGTGCTATCTATCTCCCGCCCTCGCCCCCGGCTCGCGCTCTATCTCCAGCACGCCGGCGGACATCGCCAGGATAGGCCGGGTCCGCCGGCGCTGGATCGTCGTCCGGCGGCTAGCCGGTGACCGTGACGGTGGCCTGGGCGCTGTGCGCGGCGGTGAGCCGGGGCCCGCCCGCGTACATCAGCTCGAACGTGGCGGTGCTGGACGGCTCCCGCACGAAACGCACCCCGCCCCGCGGGCCGGTCAGCTCCACCGCGACCCTGACCCACTTCTTGGTCGTGGTGTCGTAGCGGTACAGGGCGACGATGCGGTGCCGTACGGGCCTGCCGTCGGCGGTGAGCACGCCGGTGACCGCGGTCGGACGGCCGGACGCGATGCTGGCCGGCGCGGCGCTGATGGACAGCGCCGTCGTCCGCTTGGCCACGGACCCCGACACCGTGACGTCCGCGGCGCCGCTCGTCGCCGCGGCAAGCGTGGAGTTGCCGTGGAAGACGAGTTCATACCTGCGGGTGACGTACGGGTGCACCGTGAACGTGACCGCTCCGGTCTCGCCGGTCAGCTTGACCCTGATGAGGTGCCACCGCTGCCCTCGGTCGTTGTACCGGTAGAGCTCGACGACCCGGCCCGGGGCGGGGTTGCCGCCCGCGAGCAGTGTGCCGCTGATCGTGTCCGCCTGGCCGGCCTGGATCGCGGACCGCGCCGGCGTGGCGGACAGGGTGGTGAAGGTCTTCGCCGTGGTGGTGGTGAGTGCCGCGGTGTTCGTGCTGGTCGTGGCGTCGGCCGTGCTGGTGACCGCGAACGCCGTGGCGCCCGCGAATACCGCGACGGCGCCGCCGACCAGGATCCTGGTGCGGTGCTTGCGCATGGTGTGCCTCCCGCTCGGCCCCGGGCGTTGCTGCGCGGGGATACATGCCGACAGCGTTTGACCCCCGTCTGCTGTTACCGGTCCAGGTCAGGGGCATGAAGCTCGCGCGCGCCGTTGGTCGGGTATCCTTGGGTGGTAGGCATTTACGCTCTGCCGCGCGTCTAGCGGTTGCCGTGACGGTGTTTCCCGAAGCACGCTGTTTTCCTGAAGCACAGTGTTTCCTGAGGCACGCTGTTTCCTGAAGCACGGTGGCGGCCGTGGAATACGACGCGCGGTCTAGGCGTTATGCTGCCGGTTCGCGTTCGCGGGACGGGTGCAGTAGACTCTGCTGCGGCCCATCGGCTGACTTTCCGTCTAGCGCTGTGTAGCTCAATAGCACGGGTGCTACGGGGGAGTATGTCACGTTCAGCCCGGCGTTTCTCGCATGGGCTGCCGCGGACAGCCGTGATACCAACCATCACTACGCAGGATGAAGCGCGGAGGATATGCCCAAGAAAGACGGCGCCATCGAGATCGAGGGCACGGTGGTCGAGACGTTGCCGAACGCCTTCTTCAGAGTGGAGCTGGACAACGGGCACAAGGTACTCGCCCACATCAGCGGGAAGATGCGGATGCACTACATCCGGATCCTGCCGGATGACCGGGTGGTCGTTGAGCTCAGTCCGTACGACCTGAGCCGCGGTCGCATCGTTTACCGGTACAAGTAAGGCCGGGGCGGGTCACCATGGTCGCTGACCTTCGGTCAGCTTCCCGACGGCCCGCAATATCGTGTGGGGGACGACCCCCACACCCCCCGATGCGCGATCCGCGCGCTGAAGGGAGCCGGTCACAGCACAAAGAGGAGAAGTTTGCCGTGAAGGTCAAGCCGAGCGTCAAGAAGATCTGCAGCAAGTGCCGGATCATCCGCCGCCACGGCCGCGTCATGGTGATCTGCTCGGACCCCCGGCACAAGCAGCGCCAGGGGTAGCAGTCGCCAGTCGTGGATGCAAGGTGCTGTTCGGTGGCCTTCGGCCACCTCCCAGCGTTTTGTATCGTGTGGGGGACGACCCCCCACGCCCCCCGGCTCCGCGCTACCGCGGGCGGCCCGAGATAACTGAATAAGCTACGAAAAAACGCGCACCGCACGCGGCCCCCGCCCTTAGTGAGCAGGGGCCGTTACCCCCGGTTGGAGGCCGGGGCTCGCCTCGGGCAGGGGCGGGGAGCGGTGCGGAGGACCTCCACCACCCGAAGGAGAACTGCCCGCAGATGGCACGTCTCTCTGGCGTCGACCTGCCGCGCGAGAAGCGGCTTGAGATCGCGCTTACCTATGTTTACGGCATCGGCCGCACCCGGGCCTCCGAGACGCTCGCCGCCACCGGCGTGAGCGGCGACACCCGGGTCCACGCGCTCACCGAAGACGACCTGCAGAAGCTGCGCGAGTGGATCGACGCGAACTACCAGGTCGAGGGTGACCTCCGCCGCGAGGTCGCCGCCGACATCCGTCGCAAGATCGAGATCGGCAGCTACCAGGGCATCAGGCACCGCAGGGGCCTGCCGGTGCACGGTCAGCGGACGAAGACCAACGCGCGTACCCGCAAGGGCAGGAAGAAGACCGTCGCCGGCAAGAAGAAGGTCGGAAAGAAGTAATCCCTCGCAGGGATCGATCACCTCCTAAGGAACCAGGAAGCAGATGCCGCCTCGCAAGAGCAGCCCGCAGGGCGCAGCCAAGAAGGTGCGCCGCAAGGAGCGGAAGAACGTAGCCCACGGGCACGCCCACATCCGGTCCACGTTCAACAACACGATCGTCTCGATCACCGACCCGGCCGGGAACGTGATCTCGTGGGCGTCCTCCGGGCAGGTCGGGTTCAAGGGCTCGCGTAAGTCCACCCCGTACGCCGCCCAGCAGGCCGCGGAGGCCGCCGCCCGGCGCGCCATGGAGCACGGGATGCGCAAGGTCGACGTCTTCGTCAAGGGCCCTGGCTCCGGTCGGGAGACCGCGATCCGGTCGCTGCAGGCGACTGGCCTTGAAGTCGGCTCGATCCAGGACGTCACCCCCGTTCCGCACAATGGCTGCCGCCCGCCCAAGCGCCGGCGCGTCTGAGGAGACAGACACAGATGGCTCGTTACACCGGGGCGGACTGCAAGCTGTGCCGCCGTGAGAAGGTCAAGCTCTTCCTCAAGGGCTCTAAGTGCGACTCGCCGAAGTGCCCGATCGAGATCCGTCCCTACCCGCCGGGTGAGCACGGCCGGATCCGCTCGAAGGACAGCGAGTACCTGCTGCAGATCCGCGAGAAGCAGAAGGCCCGCCGCATCTACGGCGTGCTTGAGAAGCAGTTCCATGGCTACTACGTCGAGGCCACGCACAAGTCCGGCCGGACCGGCGAGGCGCTGCTCCAGATCCTGGAGAGCCGTCTCGACAACGTCGTCTACCGGGCCGGGTTCGCCAAGAGCCGGGACATGGCCCGCCAGCTGGTTGGGCACGGCCACATTCTGGTCAACGGTCACCGGGTGGACATCCCGTCCTACCGGGTGAGCGAGAACGACGTCATCGAGGTAACGGCCAAGTCCCTTGAGCTGACCCCGATGGTTGTCGCCCGCGCTGAGGCCGGCGAGCGCGGCGTCCCGGCGTGGCTTGAGGTCATGCCCGACCAGATGCGCATCCTCGTCCACCAGCTCCCGGCCCGGGCCCAGATCGACACCCAGGTCCAAGAGCAGCTGATCGTCGAGTACTACTCGAAGTAGCGTGTTCAGCTCCCGGGTTTTGCCCGGGGGGCTGAACAACACTTCCGGAGACTCGCGTCTCCGGAGCGAAAGAGCGTCATATAGCGGGCGCTCCTGACAGAAAGAAAATCCATGCTCATCGCACAGCGCCCCTCCCTCGGGGAGGAGCAGATCGGTGACTACCGGTCTAAGTTCACGATCGAGCCGCTCGAGCCGGGCTTCGGCTACACGATCGGCAACTCACTGCGGCGCACCCTGCTGTCCTCCATCCCGGGGGCGGCGGTCACCTCGATCCGCATCGAGGGCGTGCTGCACGAGTTCACCACGGTGCCTGGGGTCAAGGAGGATGTCACCGACATCATCCTCAACCTGAAGCAGCTGGTCGTGTCCTCCGAGCACGACGAGCCGGTCGTGATGTACCTGCGCAAGCAGGGTCCGGGCGCGGTCACCGCGGCGGACATCGCGCCGCCCGCTGGTGTCGAGGTGCACAACCCCGAACTGCACATCGCCACGCTGAACAGCAAGGGCAAGCTGGAGATGGAGCTCACGGTCGAGCGCGGCCGCGGCTACGTCTCCGCGACGCAGAACAAGCAGCCGGGGCAGGAGATCGGCCGGATCCCCGTCGACTCCATCTACTCGCCGGTGCTTCGCGTGACCTACAAGGTCGAGGCCACCCGAGTCGAGCAGCGCACGGACTTCGACCGGCTCATCCTGGACGTCGAGACCAAGCAGTGCATGCGTCCGCGTGACGCGGTGGCCAGCGCCGGCAAGACGCTGACCGAGCTGTTCGGCCTGGCCCGGGAGCTGAATGTCGACGCCGAGGGCATCGACATCGGCCCGTCACCGAGCGACGCCGCGCTGGCGCAGGACCTGGCCCTGCCGATCGAGGACCTGAACCTGACGGTCCGGTCTTACAACTGCCTCAAGCGCGAGGGCATCCACACCGTGGGCGAGCTTGTCGCCCGCAGCGAGCAGGACCTGCTCGACATCCGCAACTTCGGCGCCAAGTCGATCGAGGAAGTCAAGCAGAAGCTCGTGGACATGGGCCTATCGCTGAAGGACTCCCCGCCCGGGTTCGACCCGAGCAGTGCCGTGGACTCGTTCTCCGGCGATGAAGATGAGAGCTACGTCGAAACCGAGCAGTATTAGCCCGGGACTTGAACCCCGATGCGGGTTCGGCGACAGATAAGAAAGGCATATTAATGCCCACGCCTACCAAGGGTGCCCGGATGGGTGGCAGCCCGGCTCACCAGAAGCATATGCTGGCGAACCTGGCCGCCGCGCTCTTCGAGCACGGGAAGATCACCACGACCGAGGCGCGCGCGCGTCGCCTGCGCCCGTACGCGGAGAAGCTGATCACCTTCGCCAAGCGCGGTGACATGCACGCCCGTCGCCAGGTGGAGACGGTGATCCTGCCCAACCACCGGAGTGCGGGCGGCACGGGAGACCGTATCGTCCACACCCTGTTCGCCGAGATCGGGCCGGCGATGGCGGACCGTCCCGGCGGCTACACCCGGATCACGAAGATCGGTCACCGCAAGGGCGACGCCGCCCCCATGGCCGTGATCGAGCTGGTCCAGGGTGAGGTTGGCGCGAGCAAGCCGCGTCGCCGCACCCGTCGCCCGGCCGCCGGGGCCGCTCCGGCCGTGCCGCAAGAGGTCGCCGAGGCCGCTCTCGAGGCTGAGGACGAGGCCGACGCGGAGACCGCGGCCGACCTCGCGGGCGCTGAAGGGGCGGAGGACCTCGACGAGGACGAGGACGCGGCCGTCCAGCGGGCGGCCGTCGAGGCGGAAGCCGAGGCCGACGCGGAGACCGCGGCCGACCTCGCGGGCGCTCACGGGGCCGAGAACCTCGACGAGGACGCGGACGACGCCGAGGCCAAGCCGGAGTCATAACGCCTCCCCTCGCGCAGTATGACGGAACGGGCAGCTCACGATCGTGAGCTGCCCGTTCTCGCATTCCAGGGAGATATGGCGGCGGGGAGGGGCAGGGGTGAACGAGGCGGCCGAAGCGGAACTGGCGGTTGTCCGGGTCAGGATTGGCCTCTCTTATGACGGTGCCGGGTTCTCTGGGTGGGCGGCGCAGCCAGGGCGGCGGACCGTCGAGGGCGTGCTGTCCGAGACGCTCGGGCACGTGCTCCGGCTGCCCGGAGCCGCGAGCCTCACCGTGGCCGGGCGGACCGACTCCGGTGTGCACGCGCGCGGCCAGGTGGCGCACGCCGACTTGCCCGTGGATGCCTGGGCCAGCCACGGCGAAGTGGCACTGCGGCGGCTCTCGAGTGCGCTGCCCACGGACCTCAGGGTGCGATCGATCGAGCCCGCGCCCGACGGATTTGACGCCCGGTTCTCGGCCCTGTGGCGCCGGTACGCGTACCGGATCTGCGATGACCCGGCCCTGGCGGACCCATTGCGGCGGCATGACACGCTGTGGAACCCGCGTCCCCTGGACCTTGCCTCGATGAATGAGGCGGCGGCGCTGCTGCTCGGTGAGCATGACTTCGCCGCGTTCTGCCGCAAGCGGGAAGGTGCGACGACCGTGCGGGCGCTGCGCCGCCTGGGGTGGGAACGCGACGCCGACGGCGTCGCGGTGGGCTGCGTGATCGCGGACGCGTTCTGCCACAACATGGTGCGGGCGCTCGTCGGCGCGCTGCTTCCCGTTGGCGAGGGCAGCCGCCCGGCGTCCTGGCCCGCGCAGGTGCTGGCCGCGGCGGTGCGGGACCCGGCCGTGCGGGTCGTCCCCGCGCACGGCTTGTCGCTGGAAGAGGTGCGTTACCCGGAAGCTGGGCAATTGGCCGCCCGCGCCGCGCTCACCAGGCGCGTGCGCGTCGCGGGCGACGCGTAGCCGACCGGCTAGGCCGACGCCGCGGGGGTCGGCGCCGCGCCGGTTACCATGCGCTGGCTGAGGTCGATGTTCGCGGTCTCCGCCACCACGTCGTTGCTGAACTGCTTCAACTGGTTCTGTTCCGCGGTGGTGGTCGGATTGGTCCCGTTGACGAACTCGGACCAGGTCAGGATCAGGTAGTGGCCCTTGAACTCCGCCTCGACGATGCCGGTGCCGTTTCCGAGCTTGCTCGCGACTCCCGTCTTCGACGTCAGGGGGGCGATGAAGTCGTTCGCGCCGACGCCCTTGCCCGCGTAGTGGGCCTCGTTCGTCGTCGACAGGTTGATGACGCCGATCGTTCCCATGATCTTGTTGTCGCCCGCTACATAGCTGCCGCGCACCACCTGCGTGCACTTGCCGGCCTTGAGGGCCGCGACCAACGTCGACCCGATCACCGCGTTGCCGCACGTCGTGTCGACCTTGGTGGCAACGAGGGTGTAGGAGGTCTTGTCGGTTTCGTCGGTGAACGCCACCGGGTAGAGCTCGGACGCGGTAAGCGGGGTCGGGTCGTCGGTCGCCGCCTGGATGTGGCAGTAGGTGCCGAGTTGCTGCACGCACGCCTGGGTTGACGGGGTCGCGCCCGCGGTCGACAGCGAGCTCTGGGCCCCGGGGGTGGTGGTCCCCGGGGAGTTCGACTTGAACAAGAAGGCGTAGGCCGCGACGCCGACGACCCCGACGACGACGACGCCGAGCGCGGCGAACAGCAGCCGCTTGCCGCCGAGCGGGCTGCGCCCGGCCCGAGCAGCGGCCCGGCCGGAACCCCGTCCGGCGCCTCCCGCCCGTCCGGTGCCGTCGCCGTACAGCTCCTGGTAGGGGTCGCCGCCCTGGTCCGGGTCGTTGAACCCGTCGCCGTACTCTTCGTACCCGTCGCCGGCCGGGCCGCCGGACGGCGACGGCGCCTCGTCGTAGGCGTCGTATCCGGGCGCACCGAAGGGGCCAGCCGTGGGGTAGGCGCCGCTCGCCTCGCCCGCGCGGCGCCCCGTCCGGTCGCCGTCGTCGTAGCGGGCGCGGTCGTCGTACCGCTCCTGGGCCCTGGTCTCCCGCACACTCTGCGGGCCGGCGCGCTGGAAGGGCTGGGGGCCGGACGCCGGGTTCGCCGGACCGGGCAACGGGCCGGTCCGGGGCTGCCCGGGGCCTGGCGGATAGCCGCGGGCCGGATCGCTCAGCGCCTCGCGCGGGCCGGTGCCGTACTCGTCGATGACCCGGCCGTTAAGCCGGTACGTGCCGGTGTCGGCGAAGCTCGCGCCGTTAGCCGCCGCGGGCTGCCCGCCGTACCAGTCGTTGCCCGCGTCTTCGGCCGAGTAGCCGCCCTGGCCGCCAGCCGGCAACGCCGGGTAGCCGCCGCTGCCGCCGGGCGGAGCGGGGTAGCCGCCCGTGGACGGCGCCGGGTAGCCGGAGGGCTGGCCGTAGCCGCCCTCGTCCTGGTAACCGCCGCCGGTGGCGTACCCGGGGGCCGGCCGCTGGTCGTAGCCCGGCTGGCCGGACCCGGAGGGCTGGTTCTGTCCTTGCTCGTACCCGTAGTCGTTGGGCTGCGGGTATCCCTGCGGGCCGCCGTAGCCGCCCGCGCCCGCCTGACCCGGCCCGGGCCCGTAGCCGCCGTACGGCTGCTGCTGATAGGACTGCTGCCCGTACCCGTCACCGTACTGGCCGTCCTGGGGCGGGTATCCGGGCTGGCCCGGCCCGGGGTAGCCGCCGTCCGGCCCGTAGCCAAAGCCGCCGTCCGCGGGAGGGTACTGCTCATCGTCCGGGTAACCCCGTGGCTCGTCGTCCCAGGCCCCCGTGCTCCCTGGTACCGCGCCGGACGGCGGTTGCCAAGGCGTTTGGCGCCCCCGGTCCCCGCGTGCGCCGGGGACGTCCCCACCTCGGTATCCCATATCATCGAGGGTAGCGACCGCAGCGTTCCAACGTGCCTGGATGTGTTTTTTGAGGTCGGCGGCCCCGCGGACAACGACATCGGTGGTCCCGCGGTGCGGTAGGCTTAAGCGATAAACGGCAGGAGAGTCTGCGCGCACTTTGGCAGCGGGCGTGGATTCGAGTATGCTGCATTGGCGTCATCCGCGACGAGCAGCATTTCCCGGCTGCGCCGACTCCGTGCCTGGATCTTCCGGTAGCTACGTGGAACTTCCGGCAGCAGGGTCTTGAGGATCACGAACCACATGCGAAGGCTAAACGACTGTGCGCACTTTCAGCCCGAAGGACAGTGACATCACGCGTCAGTGGCATGTCATCGACGCCACCGACGTCGTGCTCGGCCGCCTGGCCAGCCATGTGGCGGTGCTGCTGCGGGGCAAGCACAAGCCCATCTTTGCTCCGCACGTCGACACTGGTGACTTCGTCATCGTGGTCAACGCGGACAAGATCGCCCTCAGCGGTGCCAAGCTGGAGGACAAGAAGGCCTACCGGCACTCCGGTTACCCGGGTGGCCTGAGCGCGATGAGCTACAAGGACCTGATGGCCAAGCACCCGACGCGGGCCGTCGAGAAGGCGGTTAAGGGGATGCTCCCCAAGAACTCCCTCGGCCGCAAGACGCTCGGCAAGCTGAAGGTCTACGCGGGTCCGACGCACCCGCACCAGGCGCAGCAGCCGCAGCCGTACGAGATCCGGCAGATTTCCCAGTAGCGCCGCAAGGAACCGTGAGGAAGAGCAACGTGGCCGAGCCCACTGGCGTAGAGACGCCCGCAGACGACACGGCGTACTTCGCCGACCCGGAGTTGACAGCCGGGGACGAGATCGACGGCGAGAACGCCCCGTCGGAGTACACCACCGAGTCATCGGAGGCCGCCGCGCCGCGCGTCGCGCGCCGTCCGGTAGTCACTGGTCACGCAAGTGGCCTGGGGCGCCGCAAGGAGGCCATCGCGCGGGTGCGCATCGTGCCTGGCACGGGCCAGTGGAAGATCAACGGCCGGACGCTTGAGGCCTACTTCCCGAACAAGGTGCACCAGCAGATCGTGAGCGAGCCGTTCGTGACGCTCGGGGCCGAGGGCAACTTCGACGTGATCGCCCGGATCGGCGGCGGCGGCGTCTCAGGACAGGCCGGAGCGTTGCGGCTTGGCGTGGCCCGCGCGCTGACGCTTGTCGACCCGGAGAACCGCCCGCAGCTGAAGAAGGCCGGTTTCCTGACCCGGGATGCCCGAGCGACGGAGCGGAAGAAGTACGGACTCAAGAAGGCCCGTAAGGCTCCGCAGTACTCCAAGCGCTAGCCGTCGGCTGGCATACCCAGAGCTGCCGACATGGGCCGAATTTTCGGTACTGACGGTGTTCGCGGGGTTGCTGGGGTCGAACTGACCGCCCAGCTTGCCATGGACCTGGCGGTCGCGGCGGTGCCTGTACTGGCACCCGCCGTGGCCGCCGTTGGCCATGCGCGCCGCCCCACGGCCGTCATCGGACGCGACTCGCGGGCTTCCGGCGACTTCCTCGAGGCCGCTGTCGTCGCGGGACTAGCGAGTTCCGGTGTTGACGTGCACCGGCTCGGTGTCATCCCGACCCCCGGAGTCGCGTACCTCACCGGGGCACTTAACGCGGATTTCGGCGTGGTGCTGTCCGCGAGCCATAATCCCGCGGCGGACAACGGTATTAAGTTCTTCGGGCGATCCGGCGTCAAGCTGCCGGACGAGATAGAAGACCAGATCGAGGCGCGGTTGCGCGCCGCCGCCGGTGGCGCGCCGACGGGAAGTGCCGTCAGCGAGATCTCCGCCCTGGGCTTCGGACGGGTCACCGACGCGTACTCCGCGCACGAGATCTACCTGGATCACCTGCTCGCCTCGCTGCCCACGCCGTCGGCGGGGCAGCCGCCGCTGCACGGGATGCGGGTCGTCGTGGACTGCGCGCACGGTGCCGCCTTCAGCATCGGCCCGCGCGCCCTCCGCCGGGCCGGAGCCGAGGTCATCGCGATCGGGGCCGCCCCGGACGGCCTGAACATCAACGCGAGCGTCGGGTCGACGCACCTGGAGACGCTGGCGGCGGCGGTACTTGAGCACGGCGCCGATGCGGGCCTGGCCTTCGATGGCGATGCGGACCGCTGCCTGGCGATTGCCGGCGACGGCCAGCCGCTCGACGGCGACCAGATCCTCGCTGTCCTCGCGTCGCAGCTGAAACGGGGCAACCAGCTCGTCGGCGACACCGTGGTCGTGACCGTGATGTCCAACCTCGGCTTCCACGACGCGATGCGCGAGTCCGGCATCACGGTGGTGGAGACGCCGGTCGGCGACAAGCACGTCTACGCCGCGATGCGAGACGGCGGCTACATCCTCGGCGGCGAGCAGTCCGGGCACATCATCCAGATGGGCCACGCGACCACCGGGGACGGCGTACTGACCGGGCTGCACCTGCTCGCCACGGTGAACAGCATCGGCATTCCCGTTTCCGCCGCCGCGAAGATGATGACCAGGTACCCGCAGGTGCTGATCAACGTTCGGGGCAACAAGGACAGGGCAATGGCCGACCCGGCGCTCGCCCGGGCCGTGAGCGCGGCGCAGTCCGAGCTCGGCGCCACCGGACGCGTGCTGCTGCGGCCTAGCGGTACCGAGCCGGTTATACGGGTGATGGTTGAGACGCGGCAGTCTGACCTCGCTGAGCAGATTGCTGGGCAGCTGGCTGACGCTGTGCGTGTTGCTATGTCCTTGTGAACTGACTTCTAAAGTCAAACCCATGCTGGGTGGCTGTCACGCGGGGAGACTTCTCGCGGCGCTCCTTCGGAAGGCCGCGAGGGAGTCTCCCCGCGCACCAGCCGCTCTCCTCGATCCACAGAAACCCTCCAAAAGCCTGCGGCGTGCCATCACGCTGCCGCTTTGCTTGACGCTTTTAGATTGCTCTCGCCTTCGGCGTCGGGCTGACGCCTGCCCTCTGCGAGTCATTGCCCTGGCCTTCGGCCTCAGGCTGACGCGGGCTGTGGGCGTGGAAATTGCTCCGTCCGGGCTGCCGCTTGCCTGTCGCTCGCAGTCATTGCTCTCGCCTTCGGCACCGGGCTGACGCTGTGCCCCTCGCGGGTCATTGCCCTGGCCTTCGGCCTAACGCTGACGCTTGCCCGTTGCCAGACATTGCCCTGGCCTTCGGCCTCAGGCTCGTGCGGGCGATGGAGGGGGACGTTGCTGCTGCCGGGCTTGGCCGCTGCTTGGTCGTGGGTGCCTCAGGGACAGGAATTGCTGGCCTTGCGGCACACATGCACGTATCTAGTGGCCTTGTGTGCCGCCGGGCGCCTTCGTTTTGGTCTTGTGGCACTCGGGCGCATGTCCCGTTCTGGCCTTGTGGCCCACGTGGGCGGAACCGCGGCGGCGGTCAGGGGTCTGCGGAGCTGGATTGTCCCCCGAAGCTCACCGCGGTTACTGCTCTTGCCTTTCGGCGGCAATCGGCGTGGGGGCCACGGCTGGGAGTGCGGGGCGGGGGAGACTAGGGGTATGCGGGATGCTTACTCGGTTTCTAAGGTGCGGGCGGCGGAAGCGGCGTTGATGGCGCTGGTGCCCGAAGGGACGCTTATGCAGCGGGCGGCGGCCGGGCTCGCCGTCGTGTGCGCGGAGCTGCTGCGGGCTAGCGCGGGCGGGGTTTACGGTGCGCGGGTCGTGGTGCTCGCGGGGACCGGGGACAACGGAGGGGACGCGCTTTACGCGGGGGAGCGGCTGGCGCGCCGGGGAGCGTCCGTGACCGCTGTCCGGGGCGGGGAGCGGCTGCACGCCGAGGGCGCCCGAGCGCTGGTGGGCGCGGGTGGGCGAGTCATCGGGGTGGCGGCGCCGCGCGACCCGGACGCCACGCGTGACGACCTGGGTGACCCTGCCACGGACCGGTACGAAGTCGGGCACGACGTGCGGAGCGTCATCGGGCATGCGGACCTGGTCATTGACGGGATGCTCGGGATCGGGGGCAAGGGCGGGCTGCGCGAGCCGTACGCTACGCTCGCGCAGCTGGCGGCCAACGCGCGGAATGCCCTGACCGTCGCGGTCGACCTGCCGTCCGGCATCGACGCCGACACCGGGGCGGTCGCCGGGACCGCCGTGCGGGCCGACGTCACGGTGACCTTCGGTGCCGTCAAGCCCGGGCTGCTCATTGATCCCGGCGCCGGCCATGCCGGGGTCGTCGAGTTCGTTGACATCGGACTCGGCCCCTACCTGGACGGGCCGCCGGAGGCCAGCGCGCCGCAGGCCCGCGACATCGCGGCGCTGCTGCCGCGGCCGACCGCGGAATCGGACAAGTACCGGCGGGGCGTGCTCGGCCTGCTGACCGGCAGCGACCGCTACACGGGGGCGGCGCTGCTCTCGACCGGCGGTGCCGTCCGGGGCGGTGCGGGCATGGTCCGGTTGGTGACCTCCCCCGGCGCGGCCGCCGGGGTCCGGCAGGTCCATCCCGAGGTGGTCATCACCGAGCTGACAGGGGAAGACGGCCCGCGGTTCCCCGATGACGTGGGCCGGGTCCAGGCGTGGGCCGTCGGCTCGGGCATGGGCACCGACGACGCGGCGGCCCGGCGGCTCGCCGCCGTGCTGGCGACCAGCCTCCCCGTGCTCATCGACGCGGACGGGCTGACCCTGCTCGCCCGGCACCGGGAGCTGCTGCCGCGACCGGCGCCGACGCTGATCACCCCGCACGCGGGCGAGCTCGGCAGGCTTCTTGACGCGGACCCGGCGGACATCGAGGCGAGACGGCTTGAGCACGCCCGGCGCGCCGCGACGATGCTCGGCGCCTGCGTGCTGCTGAAGGGGTCAACGACCGTGATCGCGCCGTCCGACGGCCTTGACCCGGTCCTGGTGAACACCACCGGGACGCCGTGGCTCGCCACGGCGGGCACCGGCGACGTCCTCGCCGGGCTGGCCGGCGCGCTGCTCGCCCAGGGGCTGCTGCCGCCGCAGGCCGCCATCTGCGCCGCGTACCTGCACGGGCTGGCCGCCCGGCTCGCCGCCGCGGGCAGCGGCGGCGACGCGGACGGGCTGGCCGGCACGGCCCCCATCGGCTCCTCCGACGTCGTCACCGCCCTCCCCCGAGCCTTCCGCGCGACCTGACCGGAGCACTTGAGCAGTTGGTTGCACCTCCCGCGAGCCAAAGCGCGCCGGCGGCCTGCGCGGACTGAGGAGCGAGGGAGCGAGGGACGAGCCTTCCCGTGAGCCGAAGCGCGCGCCCGTGTTTTCGGACTGAGGAGCGCGGGAGCGAGGGACGAGCGACTAAGCGACGAGGGAGAAAACAGGGGCTTCGGGCGCGCGGAGGCGAGCGGGGCAAGCACTGAGCGACGAGGGAGCACAGGCCGCCCTCAGGGGCGCGCGGAGGCGAGCGGGGGAAGCAGAGCGCGCCGGGAGCCCCACTAGCATGATGTCCATGGAGAGCCACGCGGAGGCGAGCGTCGAGCTCGGCGCGATCACGAGAAACATCACGGCGCTGCGCGCGCACGTGGCCCCCGCGGCGGTCATGGCGGTCGTGAAGGCCAACGGGTACGGCCACGGCGCCGTCCCGGCGGCGCGGGCCGCCGTGCGCGGCGGCGCGGACTGGCTTGGCGTCGTCCACGTCGCCGAGGCGCTCGAGGTCCGCCGGGCGGGGATCGACCTCCCGCTGCTCTGCCTGATGGCGATCGGCTCCGACCATCACGCGGCGGCGATCGCCGCTCAGGTGGACCTGGCGGCGGGGTCGGTCGACATGGTGCGGCGGCTGGCCGCCGCCGCCGAGGTCGCCGGACGCCCCGCGCGGGTGCACTTGAAGGCGGACACCGGGCTGAGCCGGGGCGGGGCCACCGCGGCGGACTGGCCCGCGACGCTCGCCGCGGCGAAGCAGGCAGAAGACGAGGGCAGCATCGTTGTCGTGGGCGTCTGGTCGCACTTCGCGTCCGCGGACGAGCCGGGCAACCCGTCGATCGAGGCCCAGCTGGCCGTGTTCAAGGAGGCCTTGGTGGCCGCCGAGAGCGCCGGCATTACCCCGCGGGTGCGGCACATCGCCAACACCGCGGCGGCGCTGGACGTGCCGCAGGCACGCTACGACCTGGTGCGGATCGGCGGCGGCAGCTACGGCCTGGCGACCCTCCCGGGCGGGGCGCCCGCGTGGCTGCGGCCCGCGATGACGCTGCGGGCCCGGCTGGTGCTCGTGAAACGTGTGCCCGCCGGGACGGGAGTGTCTTACGGCCACCGGTACACGACGACGCGCGAGACGACGCTCGGCCTCGTGCCGCTCGGCTACGCGGACGGGATACCGCGCGCGGCGACCGGCCTGCCGCTGGTGGCCGCTCGGGGCCGCCGCTGGCCAATTGCCGGCACCGTTTGCATGGATCAGATGGTCATCGACTTTGGCGACGAGCCGGTGGCGGAGGGGGACGAGGTCGTGCTTTTCGGACCTGGGGATGACGGGGAACCGACCGCGCAGGAGTGGGGTGAGGCCCTCCGCACGATTTCCTACGAGGTCGTGACCGGAATCGGCGCCCGCGTGCCAAGGTCGCACCATGAGTGAGGTTTCGCTGACCGTCGCCACCGCCGAGCAGATGCGCGCACTCGGTCGGTCCCTCGCCACCGTGCTGCGGGCCGGGGACCTGGTGATCTTGAGCGGCGGGCTGGGCGCGGGCAAGACCACCCTGACCCAGGGGATCGGCGCCGGGCTCGGCGTGCGCGGGCCGATCACCTCGCCCACGTTCGTGATCGCGCGGGTGCACCCGCCGCTGGCGCCCGCCGCCGCGACCGGCGAACTGCGTCCGGCGCTGGTGCACGCCGACGCTTACCGGATCGGCAGCGTTCTTGAACTCGATGACCTGGACCTGGACACGGACACCGCGGCCTCGGTAACGGTGGTCGAGTGGGGCGAAGGGCTGGCGGAAGGGCTGGCGGCCGACCGCCTGGAGGTCACGATCACGCCGGACGCCCCGATGGCCGGCGACCCCGCGGCGGCCGGATACGGGGCCGATCCCGAAGGTGATCCGGACGACCCGACCGGAGACGGGCCGCGCACGGTGCGGATTTCCGCCGTCGGTGAGCGCTGGGAAGGCATCAAGTTGCCACTCGCGAGCCTCGCTGATCGTCTATAGTTCGGCTTTGTACCGATCCGTTTTGTACGTTCTACCTGGTCTCTAGGTCACCAACCCTCACCGGAGGCATGCCGTGACTCAGCATGGGTCATTCCCCGGCCGACCGCGTGGCCGCCGGGCGCGTCAGGACAACGACGTGCCCGAGTGGCAGGGGTATGACGCCACACCGCAAGACCAGCGGGAGTTCCCCGACCTTGCCCCCATCCGCCCCCGGGAGGCGCGGGACCGGGACGGCCGGGCGCAAGGGGGGCAGCCGGGCCGAGCCGCTCAGCCGGGCGGCTATGGCGGCTACCAGGGCGCCAGCGGTCAGGGCTACCCGCCGGGCGGTCAGTCGCCGGCCGGCGACGGCTACGGTGGCCAGTACGGTGGCGGCGGTCACCCGGGCGCCGGCTGACGGCGGGCCGGGGCAGGCCCCCCAGGGGGACCAGACATGGACCGGGCAGCCGCCCTGGCCGGATCAGCAGGCCCCGCAGCACCAGGCACAGCAGCACCAGGGACAGCAGCCGCCCGCGGCGCAGCTTCAGGAGGAGCGGCCGCGCCCGCAAGCCGACGCGACGCCGTCCTGGGCCGAGCCGGATTCCGAGGAGGCCTTCTCCGAGCGGTGGCACCGGCGCGGGCAGGAGTCGTCGCGGGACGAGCAGCGGGCCGGGCGGCGCAAGCGCCGCCGGCTGCTGATCGCCGGCGGCACCGTGGTGGCCCTGGCGATCGCGGTCACCATTTACCTGATGAGCGGCGGGCCCGGCGCGGCCAACCTCGGCTTCGGCAGCTTCGTGACGAACTTCCTGCCCGGCGAACTCCAGCA
The DNA here is from genome assembly GCA_963767685.1 of uncultured Actinomycetota bacterium. Classification (GTDB taxonomy): domain Bacteria; phylum Actinomycetota; class Actinomycetes; order Streptosporangiales; family Streptosporangiaceae; genus Trebonia. The sequence goes on along the minus strand of CAVYEZ010000017.1, from coordinate 188,194 downwards.
GGTACCCGACCCGTGCACCACCGTTCCGGCCGCCACGCTGAACCAGTTCCTGCCGGGCACGCGCAAGGAGGCGGCCCCGCCGCTGAACTCCGGCACCAACACCCAGTGCACCTGGACGCTGGACAACCCGCCGACGTACCGGGTGCTCGAGGTGCAGTTGCAGGCCTACTCGCCGAGCGGGCTCGCCTCGGGCGACGGCAGCGCGACGTTCGCCGCGGAGGACGGCTACCAGTCCTTCGAGAACGGTTACACCTCGCCGGGACCGAAGAGCGGACAGCCGAAGGCCACGGTGACGGACCTGTCCGGAATGCCGGGCGGTTCCCAGACGTCGGCCTTCCAGGCCACCCAGGTGTTTAACCGGGGCGGCGCGGTCACGGACGTGGCCAACGTCTACGTCCGCTACCGCAACGTCATCATCACCGTCGTGGTCGACGGCCTTGACCAGAGCAGCAGCGGCAAGAAGTACGGGCCGGTGTCCATGAGCGACCTCACCACCGTGGCCACCACCGTCGCGAACCAAATGGCGTCTCAAATCGCCAAGTAGTCGCAACGCCGACTACCCTCATTGGACGTGCTGCTGCTCGGTATAGACACGGCGACGCCCGCGGTGACGGTGGCGCTGCATGACGGCGGCCAGCCGCTGGCCCAACTGGTCACGGTCGACGCCCACCGCCACGCGGAGCTGCTCGCCCCTGCCATCGCCAAGGTCGTCGCCGACGCTGGCGCGTCCCAGCGTGACCTGACGGGTGTCGCGGTCGGGGTAGGCCCCGGCCCCTATACCGGCCTGCGGATCGGGCTGGTCACCGCGCGGGTGCTCGGCGCGGCGCTCGGCATCCCCGTATACGGCCTGTGCACCCTCGACGTCATCGCCGCGGACGTCGACGCCGGCGGCGAAGACTTCCTGGTGGCCACCGACGCGAGACGGCGGGAGCTCTACTGGGCGCGCTATGACGGCTCCGGGCGGCGGATTGCCGGCCCCGACGTGGCCAAGCCCGCGCTGATCCCGGCGTCCGGGCTGGCCGCGGCCGGCGAGGGGCCGATGCTTTACCCCGAGGTGCTTCCCGAAGGCCTCGGCCCGGCCTTCCCCGCGGCCGCCACGCTGTGCCGGATGGCGATCGCGGCCTTGGCCGCCGGAGACCCGGACACGTCGCTGCTACCGCCTGAGCCGCTCTATCTGCGCCGCCCAGACGCCCGTGAGCCGGGCGCTCCCAGGCGGGTGACACCGTGATGACCAGCTGGCGTGGCCGCCGCGCGGCCGCCACGGGCGAGACGCCGCGCCGAGGCGGAACGGCGCGGCTGCGTCCGATGGCGGCCGCCGACCTCGTTGACGTGATCGCGCTCGAGCACGAGTTGTTCCCCGACGACCCGTGGTCACCGGAGATGTTCGCCGAGGAGGTCGCGCAGCCGTCGGAGAGCCGCCTGTACCTCCTCGCCGAGGTGGACGCCGGCGACGGCGGCATCGCTGACAGCGACATCGTGAGCGGGCGCGGTGCGGCCAGCGGAGCCGTGATGGCGGGCTACGCGGGGATGATGTTCATCCCGGGCGGGACCCAGGCCGACGTGCTGACGATCGCCGTCCGCCAGGCGCGCTGGGGGCAGGGAATCGGCTCGGCGCTGCTCGGGGCGCTGCTCGACGCCGCGCGCGAGCGGGGCTGCACGGAGGTGTTCCTTGAGGTCCGCGCGGACAACTCGCGGGCGCACGGCCTCTACCGGCGCCGCGGGTTCGCGGATATCGGCCTGCGCCGCGGCTACTATCAGCCGTCCGGGACGGACGCGATCGTGATGCGTAAGGACCTGCGATGAGCGGAATGACCGACGGGCCCCTGGTGCTCGGCATCGAGACCTCGTGCGACGAGACCGGCGTCGGCATCGTCCGTGGCCGGGAACTGCTCGCGGACGAGGTGGCGTCGTCGATGGACCAGCACGCCAGGTTCGGCGGCGTGGTGCCGGAGGTGGCCAGCCGCGCCCACCTCGAAGCGATGGTGCCCGTGCTTGAGGGGGCGTTCGCCAAGGCCGGCGTCAAGCCGTCCGACATCGACGCCGTCGCCGTGACCGCGGGCCCGGGGCTGGCCGGCGCGCTGATGGTCGGCGTCGCGGCCGCGAAGGCCTACGCCTACGCGCTCGGCAAGCCGCTCTACGGGGTGAATCACCTGGCGGCCCACGTCGCCGTCGATCAGCTGGAGCACGGCCCGCTGCCCGCCCCCTGCATGGCGCTGCTCGTGTCGGGCGGCCACTCCTCGCTGCTGCTCGTGCCGGACGTGACGGGCGAGGTGCGCCCGCTCGGCTCGACGATCGACGACGCCGCGGGCGAGGCCTACGACAAGGTGGCCCGGGTGCTCGGCATGCCGTTTCCCGGTGGCCCGCCGATCGACCGGGCGGCCAAGGAGGGGTCACCAGACGCGATCAGGTTCCCGCGTGCCAAGCTGCACGACGGCACCTTCGACTTCTCTTTCGCCGGACTTAAGACCGCGGTCGCCCGCTGGGTCGAGGCGCGCGCGGACGCCGGCGAACCGGTCCCGGTCGCCGACGTAGCCGCCTCCTTCCAGGAGGCCGTTGCCGACGTGCTCACCCGCAAGGCGGTGGCCGCCTGCCGCGAGTACGGCGTGACCGACCTGGTGATCGGCGGCGGCGTGGCGGCCAACTCACGGCTGCGGGCCCTGGCCAAGGCCCGGTGCGAGAGCGCCGGCATCCAGGTCCGCGTGCCCCGTCCCGGCCTGTGCACGGACAACGGGGCGATGGTGGCGGCCCTAGGCGCCTCCGTGATGGCGGCAGGCCGCCCGCCGTCCACGCTCGCCCTCCCGGCGGACTCGTCCCTCCCGGTCACCGAGGTCCTGGTCCCCTAGGGCCCCCGCCTCCGCACCGGTTCGGCCCAGTCGCGTTTCATGACTGAGTGAGTCTTGCGCGCTGTGGACGCGCAAAACTCACACAATCACGGCTGACGAGGCGGCTAGGACGACTTCTTCTTGCTGGTCACCCGGCGGATGGCGACCGCGATCGCCGCGCCGATCGCCGCGACCGGGATGACGCGCTTCAGGATCGGCACGACGACGAACTTGAAGGCGTTCAGCGACTCTTCCTGCTTGATCACCGGGGCGGGGGCTGGCTTGACGGCCGTGGTCGCCGCCTCGCCGGAAGAGTCGGCCGCCGTCCCGTCGGACTCGGGGGTGGCGGTCTCCTCGGCCGGGGCGGTGGTCGCGTTGTCGGATGCGATCAGCGCCTCCAGGTTGGACGCGAACTGCGCGATGAGCTTGCCGCTCACCTCCGGCAGCAGCGACCGGCCGAACTGCGCCGGACGCCCGGTCACGTTCAGCGAGGTGTGGATCGACACCAGCGTGCCTGAGTTATCGGGCTTAAGCACGGCTTGCACGTTGGCCGACGCGGTGCCGGCGCCGCGGGTCTCCTTGCCGCTCGCCTCGATCGCGATCGTGCGGTTCGCCTCGTCCTTGTCGGTGAACTTGGCGGTGCCCTTGTAAGTGAGGGAGAGCGGGCCGAGCTTGACCTTCACCTGGCCCTCGATCTCATTGCCGTCGTCCGAGATCGACAGGACGCTGGCACCGGGCATGCACGGGGCGATCCGCTCAACGTCAAGCAGGACATCCCACGTCTTCTCTGGCGGCACTGGGACGGTGAATGAGTTGTCGAGCTCAATGGCCATGCGGACACTACTTTCTCGCCGGTTAACTTCTCTTTCGTAATCCTAGTGCCGCGCTGCCCGCGGGGGGACGACCCCCCTGCACCCCCCGCGCATGGAAGGGCTTCGCCCCTCCATTACCTCCCCACGGGAGGACGGCGCAAAAACCACGCCGCCCCCCGCGCTGTGGCTGAGGTCAAAGCTCCGCGGTTGCTGTATTAGGCAGCGCCAAGACCGCGCTGCCTTTTGCCGTGGCGGGGGTTAAGGCCACGTGACGAATGCCACTCAAATGCCGGCGGCGGCGGCGAGGGCGCGGCCGGTGAGGACGCGGGCGAGGTGGCGGCGGTAGTCGGCCGCGCCGCGCAGGTCGCTCGGCGGGTTCGTGCCCTCGTCGGCCCGGGCGGCGGCGGAGGCGAGGGCGGCCACCGACGCCTCCGCGTCCGCCGCCGCCTCCTCCACGGCGTGCGCCCGGACCGGCACCGAGGCCATGTTGGTGAGCCCGACCCTCACGGCCGCGACGTGCCCGTTGGCTCGCCGGGCGATCGCGGCGACCCCGACGATCGCCCAGGCCTGGGCGGTGACGTGGAACTTCTCGTACCGGTAACCCCAGCCGTCAAGCTTGGGCACCCGGATCGCGGTGAGGATCTCTCCGGGCGCTAGCGAGGTCGTGAGGTAGTCGGTGAAGAAGTCCGCCGGGGAGATCGACCGGTTGCCTGAGGGCCCGGCCGCGACGAGCGTCGCGTCGAGCGCGGTGATGACGGCGGGCAGGTCGCCCGCCGGGTCGGCGTGCGCGAGCGCCCCGCCGATCGTGCCCCGGTGCCGCACGGCCGGGTCCGCGATCGTCCCCGCCGCCTCCGCGAGCAGGCCGCAGTGCGCGGCGACGAGCGGATCCCTGGTCAGCTCGTAGTGCGTGGTCAGCGCGCCGATCTCCAGTTCGGACCCGAGGTCGCGCACCCCGCGAAGCGCGTCGAGGGCGCCCACGTCGACGAGCACCGTCGGGTAGGAGAACCGCAGCCGCAGCAGCGGCAGCAGCGACTGCCCGCCCGCGATCACCTTGGCGTCCTCGCCGCCGGAGGCGAGCGCGGACACCGCCTCGTCGAGCGACGAGGGCCGCGTGTAGTCGAACTTCGCCGGGATCATCGTGCGCTCCCGTCTTCCCGCGAGGCTTCCTGGGCGTCCGGATTCGGGCCGGGTCCCGAGGCGGAGGCGGGGGTGGCGGCGGCGGGGGGCGTCGGTGACGCGCCCCGCGCTTCCTTGATGGCCCGCCACACGCGCTCCGGCGTGCAGGGCATGGGAACGTCGGACACCCCGAACGGGCGGAGCGCGTCGACGATCGCGTTCACCACGGCCGGGGTGGACGCGATCGTGCCGGCCTCGCCGACGCCCTTGACGCCGAGCGGGTTGAGCGTGGACGGGGTGGTCGTCCTGGCGGTCGTGAACGACGGCAGGTCCGCCGCCGACGGGATCAGGTAGTCCGCGAGCGACACGGTAATCAGGTTGCCGGATGAGTCGTACGCGGCCTCCTCGTACAGCGCCTGCGCGATGCCCTGGGCGAGCCCGCCGTGCACCTGGCCCTCGACGATCATCGGGTTCACCACGACCCCGACGTCGTCCACCGCGACGTACGAGCGGATGCGGACCTGGCCCGTCTCGGTGTCCACCTCGGCGGCGCAGAGGTGCGTGCCGTGCGGGAAGGAGAAGTTGTCCGGGTCGTAGGTCGCGTCGGAGTCGAGCGACGGCTCGACGCCCTCCGGCAGGTCGTGCGCGGCGAACGCGGCGAAGGCGATCTCGCCGATCGTCTTGCCCTGGTCGGGGTCGCCGCGGACCGCCCAGCGCCCCGCGTCCCACTCCAGGTCGTCGGGTGATACCTCGAGCATGGCGGCCGCGATCACGCGGGCCTTCTGCCGGACCTTGTCGCAGGCGTTGACGATCGCGGTACCGCCGACGACCAGTGACCGCGAGCCGTAGGTGTCCATGCCCTTGGGCGCGATGGCGGTGTCCCCGTGCAGCACCCGCACGTCCTCGAACGGCACGCCGAGCTGATCGGCCACAATCTGCGACCACGCCGTCTCGTGTCCCTGCCCGTGCGCGGAAGATCCGGTGACGACCTCCACCTTGCCGGTCGCCAGCATCCGGATGGCCGCGTGCTCCCAGCCGCCGGCCGCGTAGGCGAGCGAGCCGAGGACGCGCGAGGGCGCGAGCCCGCACATCTCGGTGAAGGTCGAGATCCCGATTCCCAGGCGGACAGGAGAGCCATCACGATTCCGTTCGGACTGCTCCTTGCGCAGTTCGTCGTAGTGGAACAGCTCCCGGGCGGCGGCGGTGGCGGCCTCGTAGTTGCCGGTGTCGTAGGTCAGCCCGGAGATCGTCGCGTAGGGGAACTCCTCGTGCTTGATCCAGTTCCGCTCGCGCAGCTCGAGCGGGTCCACGCCAAGCTCGGCGGCCAGGTCGTCCATCAGGTGCTCGATGGCGTAGGTCGCCTCGGGGCGCCCGGCGCCGCGGTAGGCGTCGGTGGGGGTCTTGGTGGTGAACACGCCGGTGCAGTTGAACCGGTAGGCGTCCATCTTGTAGATCGCGTTGAACATGAACGCGCCGAGCAGCGGCACGCCCGGCGTGACGAGCATCAGGTACGCGCCCATGTCGGCGAGCAGCTCGACATCGAGCGCGCGGACGCGGCCATCGGAGTCGGCCGCGAGCCGCAGCTTCTGGAGCTGGTCGCGGCCATGGTGCACGGCCACGTTGCCCTCGGACCGGGTCTCCGTCCACTTCACCGGGCGGCCGAGCTTGCGCGCGAGCAGCAGCGCGAGCACCTCCTCGGCGGTGACCTGGAGCTTCGAGCCGAAGCCGCCGCCCACGTCCGGCGCGATCACCCGCAGCTTGTGCTCGGGGATGCCGGTGACGAGCGCGAGCATGACCCGCAGCACGTGCGGGATCTGGGTGGAGGTCCACATCGTGTACTCGTCGCCGACCGGGGCGCAGACCACGGCCCGCGGCTCCATGGCCGAAGGGATCAGCCGCTGCTGGCGGTAGGTGCGCTCGATCACCACGGGCGCGTCACGGAACGCCGCCGCCAGGTCGCCGTTGACGAGCTCCCAGGTGAACGACTTGTTCCCGGCCGCGTGGACCTTCGGCGACCTTTCTGTCAGCGCCGCCTCCATGTCCAGCACCGGGTCAAGGGCCTCGTACGTCACGTCGACGAGTTCGGCCGCGTCGGCGGCGGCGTACCGGTCGCGCGCCACCACGCAGGCCACGATCTCGCCGCCGTACCGGACGGTGTCCACCGCCATCGACGGGTGGTCGGGGATGACGATGTCCGGGGTGACGGGCCAGGCGCAGGGCAGCGAGCCCTGCTCGGCGGCGAAGTCAGCACCGGAGTAAGCGGCGAAGACGCCGGGCGCCGCGCGGGCCGCGGTCAGCTCGACGGACACGATCCTGGCGTGCGCGTACGGGCTGCGCACGAACGCGACGTGGATAAGACCAGGCAGCGTGATGTTGTCGGTCCAGTTGGTCTGGCCGGTGATCAGCCGCGCGTCCTCCTTGCGGGTGCGGGCCTTGCCAACCTCAGCCGCGGTCGCGTCGACGGCGGTCATGCGGTCACCTCCGCCGCCACATCGCCTCTGGCGGCGGGGGCACCGCCGTTCGCGGCCCGCAGGACCGCGCGGACGATGTTCTGGTACCCGGTGCAGCGGCACAAGTTGCCCTCAAGGCCGTCCCTGACCTCTTCCTCGGTCGGATGCGGGTTCTCGCCGAGCAAGTCGACCGCGGCCATGATCATGCCGGGCGTGCAGTACCCGCACTGCAGCGCGTGCTCCTCGTGAAACGCCTCCTGCAACGGGTGCAGCGCGCCGACGTCGCCGGCGAGCCCCTGAATGGTCGTGACCTCGTCCCCGTCGGCCTGCACGGCCAGCACCGAGCAGCTCTTCACCGACCGACCGTTCAGCAGCACCGTGCACGCACCGCAATTCGAGGTATCGCAGCCGATTGGGGTTCCTGTCCGGCCGGCCTGCTCTCTCAGATAATGCACCAGAAGCAAGCGGGGCTCGACATCGTCGTCATATCGGACGCCGTCCACTTTCACGCTGATCCTCATAACGCGGCCTCCTTGCCGTGCCCGCACGTCTGATATTTTCGCCTTTCATCGGACGTGCACCGGGAGTACGGGGGTCGTCCCCCGGGAGCAAACTGCGCCTCTGCACACGGTAAGGCGAGCGTCACGACCCGCACCAGCCCCCGTTCCGTGATGTAAAGAATAATTGCGCTGGGCAATTATTAATTGCGTCCGTTAAGCTCCATTTGCTGGCGCCGGAGGATCGCCCGGTGCGCCTTTATATGGATTCAGAACGGATTCGGGCTGACTCTCCCCGGCCACCTTCCTTCCGTGGGGCGGGGCCGGCCCGCGAGGTGTCGGCCTGGCCCGGACCCGGGCAACGTCCCTGCACCAGGGGGGTGACACGGCGCGCTCTCTGGTGCATACTGGCCGCCTGATACTTCTGGTTTCGGAGGTTTAGGGCGAGTCGGCCAACGGAAAGACTCGCTTAAAGTACGTTTAACTTCGCAAATCGTTTTGTATACCTGTGAAAGTGGAAGGCCGGTAGGTTATGGCGACTGCTGAGAACGCCGCCCCTCCTGGGGCCATGGAGGAGCAGGTAGAGAAGGGGCTCAAGACGGGCGCCCTGGGGCTGGTCTCCGCCACGGTCATGGGGGTGGCCTCGACCGCTCCCGCGTACAGCCTCGCGGCAACGCTCGGGTTCATCGTGGCCGTCGTCGGGCTCGGCTCGCCGATTGTCGCGGTGATCGCGTTCATCCCGATCTTCCTCACCTCGATCGGCTACAGCGAGCTGAACAAGGCCGACCCGGACTGCGGCACGACGTTCACCTGGGCGACGCGCGCGTTCGGGCCGAAGACCGGCTGGGCCGGCGGCTGGGCCATCGTCGCCGCGGACGTGCTGGTCATGGCCAGCCTCGCGCAGGTCGCGGGGCAGTACGTGTTCCTGCTCTTCGGCACTAGCAGCATCGGCGGCGACGCGACGAGCGGCTGGGTGCTGCTCGTCGGCCTGCTGTGGATCGCGGCGATGACCTACATCTGCTACCGGGGCATCGAGGTCTCGGCGATGTTCCAGCGGGTGCTGCTCGGCGTCGAGCTCGTCATGCTGGCCGTCTTCTCCATCACGGCGCTGGTCCGGGTCGGGACGGGGCACCACCCGGCCAGCTCGATCACGCCGACGTGGTCGTGGTTCAACCCGATGCAGGGCGGCTTCACCGGCTTCGTCACCGGCATCATCCTGATGCTGTTCATCTACTGGGGCTGGGACACCGCGGTAGCGATCAACGAGGAGACCAAGGACCCGGCCAAGACCCCGGGCCGCGCCGCCATCCTGTCCACCGTCATCCTGCTGGTCACCTACGTCCTCGTGATCCTGTCCGCGCAGTCGTTCGCGGGCGTCGGCACCTCGGGCATCGGGCTCGGCAACAGCAACAACACCGGCGACGTGCTCTCCGTACTCGGCAGCGCGGTCTTCGGCGGCAACGGCATCGGGCTGGTCCTGTCGCGGCTGCTCGTCCTCATGGTGCTCAGCTCGGCGGCGGCCTCCACGCAGACCACGATCCTGCCCACGGCGCGCACGACGCTGTCGATGGCGACCTACAAGGCGCTGCCCAAGTCGTTCGCCAAGATGCACCCGCGCTACCTCACGCCCACCGTTTCCACGATCACGATGGGCGTGATCTCCGCGCTGCTCTACCTCGCGTTCAACTACATCTCGAAGGGCTTCGTCATCGCCGACGCGGTGACCGCGATCGGGCTGTACATCGCCTTCTACTACGGCATGACCGGGTTCGCCTGCGCCTGGTACTACCGCAAGACGCTGCGCGACAGCCAGCGGAACCTGTGGATGCGCGGCATCCTGCCGGCGCTCGGCGGGCTGATCATGTACGCGGCGGGCGCGTGGTCCATCTGGGCCGACTGGGACGTGGCGACCGGCAACAGCTCCACGTCCTGGCTGATGCCGTTCTGGCCGCACTGGTACCTCGGCGGCGCGTTCATCATCGCGTTCATCTCGGGTCTGGTCGGCTTCCTCGCCGCGATCTGGTTCAGGTTCGCCCAGCCTGCGTTCTTCCGCAAGGAGACCCTCACCAGGTCCACCCCCACCCTCGTCCCCGACGCCTGAAGCCAGGCCGGGAACGCGAAGGGGGCCCCGCATGCGCGTGCGGGGCCCCCTTCGCGTTCGTCTAGATCGTGTCCAGCACGGCCTTGAGCGTGCCCGGGGTCTTAGCGGAGGGGTCGGCCTGGAGGCAGACCTCCTCGATCACCTCGAGGTAAGAGTCGACCTCGGTCGGCTTGTCCAGGTACAGGGCGCTGGTCAGCTGCTCGATGTAGACGACGTCGCGCAGGTCGGGCTCCGTGTACCTGAGGATCGTGAACGGGCCGCCCATCGCCCGGTGGGCGCCCGCGGAGAAGGGCAGCATCTGCAGCGTCACGGCGGGGTGATCGCACATGTCGATCAGGTGCACCAGTTGCGCGCGCATGACCGCGGGGCCGCCGATGACCCGACGGAGCGCGCCCTCGTCCAAGACGGCCCACAGCTTCGGCGGGTTATCCCGGTTCAAGATCTCCTGGCGCGACATCCGCGCCTTAGCTCGCCGGTCGATCTCGTCTTCCGACGTCAGGGTGCCCAGCCGGATCACCGCGCGGGCGTAATCCTCGATCTGCAGCAGGCCGGGGACGAACTGCAACTCGTACTCGCGGATGAACGAGGCGGCGGCCTCGAGGCCGAAGTACGGCTCGACCCAGTGCGGCAGGATGTCGGCGTACCCCTGCCACCAGCCGGGCGTGTTGGCTTCCCTGGCGAGGTTGAGCAGCGCCTCGCGCTCGTCACCGGGGCCGACGCCGTAAAGGGTCAGCAGGTCGGCGATGTCGCGCTCCTTGAACCCGACGCGTCCGTGCTCCATGCGGCTGATCTTCGAGTGCGAGCCGCGGATGCTGACGGCGGCGCGCTCGGTCGTGATACCTGACTCCTCGCGGAGGCGGCGCAGGTGCCCGCCAAGCACGAGGCGCTGGACTGTCGGGCCCGCGGAACGCGGGCTGAACAGCGGCTGGGGGGTCTCCTCCCAGGCGGAGTCCTCGGGCGAGAGCATCACCCTCCTCAGTGGCTTGCGGCAGCTAATGAGCACATGCGTGAGGGCAGCATCCTCCCATGTGATCATGTGATTGCGGAAGAGGAAGCGATGACAATTGCATCGAAGACATGTGCGCCGCGCGCCGCGAACTGAGGTCGCGCGTTACCTTGGTGAGTCTTTCGCGCACGCGTCCTATCACGGCCGTTTATATCAACGGGCGTTTGCTTGGGGTGTGAGGTCGTCGTCCCCCCGCTAATTAGATCACGTGGTCGAACTCACCGTCCTTGGCGCCGGCCAGGAACGCGGCGATCTCCGCGCGGGTGTAGATGAGCGCGGGCCCGGCCGGGAAGCGGGAATTGCGCACGGCGATGTCGCCGTTTGACAGGTGGGCCACCTCAACGCACGCACCGTTGGGGTTGCTGTGCTTGCTCTTCTGCCAGGTGACATCCGCGAGTTCCGGGGCGGGCATGCCGTTGTATGGCTGAGTCATGTTTGTTCCTTCCAGTGACTGAATCGAGTTGTGTTACTGGACTGGAGAACGATCGGCGGGCCGTGAGGGTGGCCGGGTGGCCGCCTAACACGCCATGAGCGCGCAATACCGAGTATGCCATGATGAACCGCTCAAATGAACGTGCATCTACGTTTGCATGGGGCGCATTTTCTACTCGTGGGATGTCCCTCGCAGTCCGTGCACGAGACGGATGCACGTTCATCCGGCCTTGCACCGGATGAACGTGCATCCGGTCTTGCATCTGCACGACATATCGGGCACCATATAAACGAGGCATACCCCACATACTGTGACAGGCACGGTCAGTCCTAGCCCCCACGACGATGCAGGAAGCGGTTGCGTTGGCTCACCTGAGGGTTGCTGAGTGGGAGCCGGATGATGACGACGAAGTCGTCCCCATCTCGGCTCTGCCGGCGTCTCCTCCTCAGTTCCTGCCGGTGCCGTCGGCCTGGTGGGAGACGCCCGCGGTGACGAGCCGCCCGCTGAGCCCGGTGCCGGAAGAGGCCAGGACGGCCCGCCAGTTCGTCAGGGAGCTGCTCACGTGCTGGGGACTCGGTCACCTTTCTGACGACGCCGAGCTGATCATCGCGGAACTGGTCGGCAACGCCGTCAGGCACGGATTGCCGGGCAAGCCGGCAGATTATCCCGCTTGGCAAGGAATCGCCCCCGCTTAGGCTGTGTTTGCTGCGCCGGATCGGCGAGGTGATGCTGGCGGTCACCGACCCGAGCGATGAGGCGCCCGCTCCCCGGGCGCCGACCGCGGACGGCGAGAGCGGCCGCGGCCTGCAAATCGTCGGCGCCCTCAGCTACGTCTGGGGCTGGTCACCCATCGAGGGCAACGGCAAGGCGGTCTGGGCGGTATTGAAGTCCGCCAGCTAGGCCCATTACCCGGCCCATTCCCGCCGGTGGCAAATAGCGCAACGCGCCACACTTCAGTACCGTGAACTTAAGGTTCCCCGCCTGCGCGCCGCGTTGATTTCATGATTGTGCGATTTTTGAGCGCTGCCCGCGCAATGCCGTTGATTTAGTCGTCCCGGCTTCCGCGCCCTGCCCGTTCTGCGAAGAAAATCCCCGCGCCCCGGGCGGCGCCACCGCCTTAACGCGGAAACTCTCCCGAGCACGGAAACTAATACAAGGCACGCTCAAGGGATTGTCGCAACACCTGGCCTTTAGGGGTGGGCGTGGGCGGCAAGAGTGTTCCTGCTGAGCGGTTGGCGCGGCTGGCTGAGCTGCTGGATGCGGGGCTGAACCCGAACCGGGCGGCTGCGGCGGCGGGGGTGTCGAAGTCGCTGGCTTACGAGGTGGACCGGGAGCGGTCGGGCGGTGTGTCGCGGCTGGCGGTGAAGCGGGCCGCGGTGCCCGGGCGGGAGCGGGAGCGCGCCCGGGAGCGGGCCGACCGCACGCTGACCGGCGCGCGCCCCCCCGGGGACCGCCACGCTTCACCTCAGTCACGCGTACCGCCGCCCGCGAGTCGCGCGGCTTGCGTCGAGGCGAAGCATGCCGACGTTCGGGATGGAGATCGATAAATCGGGCTCTAGGCCTATTTACCGTGAAACTGGGCTGTCGGTTACGTATAGGACGTGTTCTATCAAACTGATCAGAACTTCCTTGGCCGACTCCCTCGACCTGGCGTCGCACGCGATGATCGGCACGCTGCCATCGAGGTCGAGCGCCGTCCGGACGTCATCCGCCGAGTAACGGCGGGACCCCTCAAAGACGTTGAGCGCGATGATGAACGGTACCTCCCGGCGCTCGAAGTAGTCGATCGCGGGGAAGCAGTCGGCCAGCCGGCGGGTGTCGGCGAGCACCACCGCGCCGACCGCGCCAAGCGCGAGTTCGTCCCACATGAACCAGAACCGCTCCTGCCCGGGCGTGCCGAACAGGTAGAGCACGAGGTCCTCGCGCAGCGTGATGCGGCCAAAGTCCATCGCCACCGTGGTGGTGGTCTTGCGCTCCACGCCGACGGTGCTGTCAACCAGCTTGCTGGTCTCGGTCAGTGGCTCCTCGGTCCGCAGCGGCCTGATCTCGCTGACCGCGCCGACCAGGGTGGTCTTGCCCACCCCGAACCCGCCCGCGAGCAGGATCTTGATGGCGCGGTGACGGCGGGCCGCTGTCGCGCCGCTAGCCTCATAGTCCCCGTAGGCCATGGAGGACCTCCCTCAGCGTGTCTCTGTCAACCTGATGCGCCTTCATGGAAACTGGTGCCTGAATCCTCACGAGGCCGAGTTCACGCAGGTCAGCGAGAAGGATTCGGACCACGCCGAGCGGTAGATCGACATCGGAAGCGACATCTACCACCGTCGCGGGCACGTTCGCGAGTTGCAACACCGCAAAGTGCTCAGGACCGAGGGCGCCCGGATCCGCGATCCTGGCCCGGGTCGCGGTCACCGTGGCGACCAAGTCGAAGGCCTCACCCGAGTGCCGCGTCCGGCCCCTGGTCAAGGCGTATGGCCGGACAACCGGGCCGGCTTCCGCGTCGAGCCACCGTTCATCGTTCGACGGCATGAGCGCCTGTTCCTAGCGTGTCAGCTATAAGGCGGAGCGAGTCCGCATGTTGACCTGCAGATGGTCGCCGGTGCGCTGTACGAGGACCGCCATCTCGTACGCCACCTGGCCGATGTCGGCATCGCTCGTGGTCAGGACGGCCAGGCAGGTGCCCTGGCCGGCCGCGGACACGATGAAGAAGCCTGACGTCATCTCGATAATCGACTGACGGGCATCGCCGCCGAACGTGTGGCTCGCGCTGCGGGCTAGTGACTGGAACGCCGCCGCGAGCGCGGCCAGGTGCTCGACGTCGGTCTGCTCCATGCCCCTGGAGGCACCGATCGCCAGGCCGTCCTGGGAGAGGAACACCGCCCGCGTAAGGTGCGGGACCCGCATCACCAGGTCATCAAGGAGCCAATCAAGCTGATTGACTGGGTACCTATGGTTGGTTTCCATCGACTCAGTCCTCTGCGTCCTGTTGCGTCTGTGACCGGCCTTGCTGCCAGCCGCGCTGCATGGCGGACAGGGTGTTGCGCATGTCGGTCAGCGAAGCCGCTGTAGCCGGGGGAACTCCCGTCGAGGCCGGCGCGGCCGTAGCCGCGGCGGAAGCGCGCAGCTGCGGTGCGAGGCTGGCCTGACGGACGCGGCGCGGCAGCCCGTTGATGTCGCCACCGCCAGCCGACTCCCCTTGCTCGTGACTCTGGTCGCTTTGCCGGTTGGTCCCGAATGCGGCCTCATTCCCCTGAGTTCCGGTGTCTCCGTACGCCGGGCCGGCTGCGGAGGTCCCGTTGTCCGGATACGGGGCGGTGTCGCCCTGGTAGGCGCTTGCCCCGGGAGCGTTGCTGTACGGGCTGACGTAGGCGTCGGTCGCGTCGGCGCCGAAGTCCGGATACGGAGCTGCGGCGGCGGGCCCTCAACGACGGGACCGTCCTGGTCGGGCCGCCGGATCGGCGTGAAGACGTCGAATTCCGGCTCCGGCACCGTGACCGGCCTGCCGACCGGCACGCCGGTGACGACCGGGACGTCGTCCGTGCCGTGCCGTCCGCCTCGCCTGCCGCCTGGTTCCGTTCCGCCCGGGGTCGCTCTGGTGCCCGGGTTGAGCCGCCTGGGTTGAGGCTCGCGTCGTAGCCGCCGGACGTGCCGAAGCTGCCCGGTGCGCCGGTGCCGGCATTGTCCGGGTGGCGTAGCGGCAGCCCGCCGGTGACGCGGATCGCTGACCCGCCTGGGTCCTGGGTTCCCGCGCCGTAGCTCCTGGCGTCGGCCGCCGCCTCGCGTGGCCCCGGCGAGCCGGGAGACTGGTACCCGGTCCGGGACGAGCCGTTCCCGCCGTTATACGCGGGGGCCATGGGCCTGCTCGGTATCCCGTTGCCGCCCGCCCGGGCGGGACCGCGAGAGCCGCCCGCGGCGGGGCTCGCGGGCGTAGCCGCCGCTGGCGTAGGACCCGTTGGCCCGGTCAGGGCCCGTTGGCTCCGGCCGTCTCCGGCACGCGTGGGCCCGACGTGATCGCGGCGGGGCCATCCTCGACGATCAGCGCGAGCGGGATCAGCACGACCGCCGTCGTGCCGCCGTAGGGCGACGGACGGAGCATGACCCTGATCCCGTGCCGCCTGGCCAGCTGCCCGACGACGAACAGGCCAAGCTGCTCGGTGTTGGCCGGGTTGATGATCCGGCGGGTTCGCCAGCCGCTCGTTGAGTTCCTGCATGCGCTGCGGGACCATCCCGAGGCCGCGGTCCTCGATCTCGATCGCGAACCCGTTGGCCACGGTCTCCCCGCTGACCCGAACCTGCGTGAACGGCGGGGAGAGGGTCGTGGCGTTCTCGACCAGCTCGGCGAGCAGGTGGATCACGTCGGTGACGGCGGAGCCGGCGAGCGCCGCGCGGGACTGCGTGGCGGCGTTGACCCTGGCGTAGTCCTCCACCTCGGCGACCGCGCCGCGCATGACGTCGACCAGCTTCACCGGAGCGGACCAGGAACGGCCCGGAGGGGCACCGGAGAGGATGATGAGGCCTTCCGCGTGCCGCCGCATTCGGGTGGTGAGGTGGTCCATCTTGAAGAGGTCTTCAAGCACGTCCGGGTCGGTCGCCCGGCGCTCCGCCTCGTCGAGCACGGTGAGCTGGCGCTGCAGCAGCGACTGGTTGCGCCTGGCCAGGTTGCGGAACATGTCGTTGACGCCCTGGCGGACCCGCGCCTCGTCGATCGCGGACCTGATGGCGGTCTGCCGCACGGTGTCGATCGCCTGGCCGACCTGGCCGATCTCGTCACCGCCGACTTGCAGCGGCGGTGCCTCCGCCGCGACGTCGACGGACTCGCCGCGCCGCAGCCTGGCCACCACCGACGGCAGCTGCTCCTGCGCCAGCGTCAGCGCGGAGCGGCGTAGCGTGCTGAGCCGGCGGTTGATGGACCGGCTGAGCAGCAGCGAGACGAGCAGGGTGAGGACGAGGCCGGCCGCGCCGACGGCGGCGAGAATGATCACCCGTCGCTTGGCGTCGATGGCCGGCTGCTGGTTGACGGTCAAGCGACCGTGTTCGCGCGCTGACGGTCCCCGCCTTGCTCGCGGCCTTCAGCCACGTGCCCGTCAGCAGCTGCCAGGTAGCGGAATTCAGACCCTGCTGCTTCATCTCGCTCAGCGGAATGCCCGCTGGGACGGCCTGCTGGATGGTCGTCAGGTCGTTCCGCAGCGCCGTCGGCGCCATGCCGTTAAGCGTGGCGTTGTAGGTCTTGAGCTCGAACGGGGTAAGCAGCTGCTGGTAGGTCAGCGTGTCGTCCTGCAACCGTCCCACGGCATTGCTGAACGCCACCCGATCGGGACCGGTCAAGCGACCCGCTGGCGAGCGCGCTCGCCAGCACCGCGTCCTGTTCGGACACGTCCTCCTGGGTGTTGACCGCGGCGATCAGCCCGAAGCCCTGGAGTGCCGTGCCCGCGTCCTGGATGCTGCTCGCCGCGGCATTGTAGCACGTCGCCCTGGCCCGCGATGACGTTCGTATAGGCGGCGAGCGCGTCCAGCGGGCTCACCTTCTTGCCGGTGATTGAGGCGCGCAGCGGGTCCAGGCTGTTGATCTGCGCCGTCACCTTGTTGATGGCGGCGGTTTCCGTCGCGGTCGTGCTGGTCTTGGTGCCGGGCGAGTTAAATGCTACGGCGAGCTCTTCCGCACCCTTCTTGGTGGCCGTGATCGCGGTCTGATAGCGTGCCCAGGTTGCCAGTGTTTGGCTGGGACAGGTAGACCACGGCGGCCCGGCGCTCTGCCTGGAGCACGTTGACGAAGTTGGTCAATGGCTCGGAGGTCGCTTTGATCAGGCTCGGCGCACGGTCCTGGTTCAGCCAGTTGTTGACGGACGAGTAGGCCACGTACCCGAACAGGCCGAGCATCGTGATCAGCGGAATGGCGACCAGGATGTAGATCCTGAGGCGTATGGATCGGCCGCGCGATCCCATGAGCTATCCCCCTGCTGGTTACGGGTAAGGGCAAGCCACAATAACCCGTAAGAGGTCATGATCGTGGCCAAATCGGGACATTCTATGATGGAAAACTGCTGGTTACGGTGATATTTGGCATGACGCAACGATCGCGGGAACACGCCTTTGACGGTGGTACCGCCTACGCTGGAAGCCGTGACCACGACCGCGACGCACTCCCTTCTCGACGGACTCAACCCGCAGCAGCGGGCCGCGGTGACCCATGCCGGCGGGCCGCTGCTGATCGTCGCGGGGGCTGGCTCGGGTAAGACCCGGGTGCTCACCCACCGGATCGCCTACTTGCTGGCCGAGCGCGACGTGGCGCCGGGGGAGATCCTCGCGATCACGTTCACGAACAAGGCGGCAGGCGAGATGGCCGCCCGTGTCGCGGCCCTGGTCGGCGACCGCCGCGCCCGGGCGATGTGGGTGATGACGTTCCACTCCGCCTGCGTCCGCATCCTGCGCCGCGAGGCTGCCAGGTTCGGCTACCCGTCCAACTTCTCCATCTACGACTCCGCGGACTCACAGCGGCTGATGGCCATGGTCTGCCGCGAGCTTGAGCTCGACTCCCGGCAGTACCCGCCCAAGTCGATGGCCGCGGCCGTCTCGAACCTCAAGAACGAGCTCATCGACTACGAGTCGTTCGCCTCCACCGCGCGCGGTGCCCGGGAAAAGGCCCTGGCCGAGGCCTACGCGGAGTACCAGCGCCGCCTGGTCGCGGCGGGCGCGATGGACTTCGACGACCTGATCATGGTCACCGTCAACCTGTTCCAGGCGTTTCCCGAGGTGTCGGAGGCCTACCGGCGCCGCTTCCGCCACGTGCTCGTCGACGAGTACCAGGACACCAACCACGCGCAGTACATCCTCATCCGCGAACTGGTCGGTGTCTCCCGGGGGGGCAGTCTCCAAGCACGGGGGGCTCCCGCCCCCCGTTCCCCCCGGCCCCCGTACCCCCCGGGAGGGGGCGGCGGTGCACTGTTCGCCAAGTCAAGATCGGCATCAGCCCGAACGGATGCGGCTGACTCGGCCGCCCCACCGGATTCCCCCGAGCTGGTGGGACCGTCCGAGCTGTGCGTCGTCGGAGACGCGGACCAGTCGATCTACGCGTTCCGCGGCGCCACGATCAGGAACATCGTCGAGTTCGAGGAGGACTATCCGGACGCGACGGTCATCCTGCTCGAGCAGAACTACCGCTCAACGCAGAACATCCTCGCCGCGGCGAACGCGGTCGTGTCCCGCAACCAGGGCCGCAAGCCGAAGAACCTGTGGTCCGAGGCCGGGGACGGCCCGCCGATCATCGGCTACGTCGCCGACAACGAGCATGACGAGGCCGCGTTCGTCGCCGAGGAGGTCGACCGGCTGAACGACGAGGGCCTCGCGTCCCCCGGTCAGGTGGCGGTCTTCTACCGGACGAACGCGCAGTCCCGTGTCTTTGAAGAAGTGTTCATCAGGGTCGGCCTCCCGTACCGGGTCGTCGGCGGCGTCCGGTTCTACGAGCGGCGCGAGGTTCGCGATCTGCTCGCCTACCTGCGGCTGATCGCCAACCCGGCGGACGAGGTGTCATTGCGCCGGGTGCTCAACGTGCCTAAGCGCGGGATCGGCGACCGGGCGGAGGAGTACGTCGCCGGCTACGCGGCGCGCGAGCGGATCACGTTCGCCGAGGCACTGCGGACGCCGTCCGACGTGCCGGCCCTCGCGGCGCGCTCCGCGGCGGCGATCGCCGGGTTCAATGCCATGATCGACGAACTGCGGGAGCAGGCCGCGACCGGCGGCCCGGTGGCCGAACTCGTCGAGGCGATACTCGACCGGACCGGCCTGCAGGCCTCGCTGGAGAACTCGGAAGACCTGCAGGACGCTACGCGAGTGGAGAACCTGCAGGAAATGGTCTCGGTGGCGCGCGAGTTCGACGGATCACAGTCATCCCAAGCACGAGCCGACGGCACCCTCGCCGACTTCCTCGAGCGGGTCGCCCTCGTCGCGGACGCGGACGAGATCCCCGACGGCGAGGATCACGGCGGCCTGGTCACGATGATGACGCTGCACACCGCCAAGGGGCTTGAGTTCCCGGTGGTGTTCCTGACCGGGATGGAAGAGGAGGTGTTTCCGCACCAGCGATCGCTCACCAACCAGCGCGAACTCGAGGAGGAGCGGCGCCTCGCCTACGTCGGAATCACCCGCGCGCAGGAGCGGCTGTACCTGACCAGGGCCGCGTCGCGGAACTGGTACGGCCGCCCGGCGTTCCACACCCCGTCACGGTTCCTGTCGGAGATCCCGGCCTCGCTGATCGAATGGCGGCGGTCCGCGAAGGACGTGGCGGCCGCGGCGGCGTCCTCGTCGTCCCGGATAGCCTCCCGGCCGGGCACCGCCGTGGTGGGCAACCGCTCGGTCCCGGCCCTGTCGCCAGGCGACCGGGTCAACCACGACAAGTTCGGCCTCGGCACGGTGGTCTCAACGGACGGCTACGGGGACTCGGCCGAGGCGAAGATCGACTTCGGCGGGTCGTATGGGCTGAAGCACCTGGTGCTGCGCTACGCACCACTCGAAAAACTCTGACATCTGGGGGGACTGGGGCTTGGGGGTGTCCCCGCGCGCAGTCGGCGCCCGGTTAAACCCGACCGGGTCG
Source organism: uncultured Actinomycetota bacterium (assembly GCA_963767685.1). Taxonomy (GTDB): domain Bacteria; phylum Actinomycetota; class Actinomycetes; order Streptosporangiales; family Streptosporangiaceae; genus Trebonia. The sequence goes on along the minus strand of CAVYEZ010000017.1, from coordinate 168,373 downwards.
CCGAACGCGCGCGGATGACACCCCCGGCGCCCCCGCCCCCCGCAGCACCGGGGTTGACCTGCCACGGACCTACTCTCCAGATGACCCGCTCTTGCAGTGCGGCGCTGACGAGACCCCGGCTGTCTCTAAAGCGCTCTGACATTGCTCTGGTCGCCTGGCGGGCGGCGTCTTTCCATCGCTCGTGCGCGTTGCCCGCTGGGGCTTGGCCGCGAGCGTGTTCCGTGGAGTCTTCGGCGTGACCACATTGCTCAGGTCACGCTCCGTGCGCTTTCCTGCGCCCGTTTTGTTCCCGCGCCCGTATGGGCCCGGAAAATGCGGGCCCGTTTCATTGTTGTGTGAGTTCTGGGACGTTTATGGCGCAAACGCCCACAATAATGCAGGCACGGCACTGGGACGAAATGTACTAGTCGGGTCATAGTGCGCAATAGCCACGGGAGGCGGTGGGCTTTCCGCCGGCCGCCGTTAGCGCTGGGTCCAGCCCTCTGGGGGTTGGCGGCGAGGCGGGCGCTGGGGGCCCTGGTTTGGGCTGGGGTTCCAGGAGGGGCGGGCGGGGCGGTCGCGGGGCTGGGGAGCCGGACGGCCCTGGCCGTTCGCGCGCGGGCGGGGTCCCGTTGGGGGATCGGCCGGGAGGCGGGGGTCACCCCACGGGTCGCGGTTCGAGCGCGGGTCACGGGAGGGACGGGGCGGGCGGTTGCCGTTGGGGGCGCCGCCCGGCCTGGGGGCGTTGCCCTGCTGGGGGGCTGGGCCGGTCCCGCCCTGCCGGGGAGCCGGGCCGGTCCCGCTTGGACGGGGAGCTGGGCCGGTCCCGCTTGGACGGGGAGCTGGGCCGGTCCCGCTTGGACGGGGAGCCGGGGTGGGGCCGGTCCCGCCCTGCCGGGGAGCCGGGCCGGTCCCGCTCGGACGGGGAGCCGGGCCGGTCCCGCTCGGACGGGGAGCCGGTCCGGTCCCGTTCTGCCGGGGAGTCGGGCCGGTCGGCGACGTGCGCGGCCCGGGGTTGTCGAAGGAGTCGAAGGAGTCGTCGGAGGCCCAGGAATCGACGGCCGGCCGCCGGTCGCGCGTTCCGGGGCGCGGGTTGCCCCCGACTGGCCGGCCGCCCGCGGTAAGCGGGGACTGTCCGCTGATGAGCTGCCGGCCGAGCAGCCAGCGGCCACCGCCGATCAGCACGACGATGATGGTCGCCACCACCGCCGGAAAGAACATGCCGGCGACCCACTGGGTGAAGCCCGAGGCGAGCCCCGCCGTGGACGAGCCGAGCTTGGCGTCGTGGACCTTGCCGGTCACGACGGCCGCCACGAAGAACGCGAGGGCGGGAGCGGGGAAGAGCAGGTAGACCTGGCCGCGCCGGATGAAGAGCGCGGCCGCGATGGTGCCCACGATGATAAAGAACCCGAGCAGGCCACCGGGCTCCTGGCCAGCCACCAGGGTGACGATGATGCCGAGCACGGTGCCGGCCGCGAGCAGGAGCATGGCCGACCACGTCGGCATCCGGCCAAGCCAGCGGGCCGGGCCGCCGGACCGGAAGCCGTCGAAACCGAGCAGGTCACCCGCGGACCGGCCGCGGTCCACCACCCGGCCCTCGCCAGACGAGCGAGGCCGGCCGCCGAAATCGTCGGGCCGCGGGCCGCGCCGGTCGTAGCCGTCAGCTTTCTGGGCGGGACGTCCCGGTCCGCCGCGCTGTGGCCGCGGGCCGTTGGGCCCGCCGTCGTTGGGCGCCGGCGCGCGGCCCGGCGTGAAGCTCGGGCCTTCCTCCCAGCCGCGGCCCCCGGCCGGTGAGCCGCCGCGCTCCCCTTGACGTCGGGGCTTGGCGTCGTCACGCGCCAAGCTCGCGGGCCCGCGTGGCGCACGCCGAGCGGGATCGCCGCGTGTGGGGCCCGGCCGAGGCTCCCACCCAGGTGGAGTGCTCATTGCTGGAGAGGGTAACGCATGAAACCTAGAGTTCGCCTTAACGCGTGTTCTGGCTGGCCTACGTCCTGTCGGTGAGCTGCGCCCATGGCGTCAACGCGGGAACAACGGGGCAGCCTGGCTACTTACCGGGTGTTAGCTAACCGTAGCACGAGATTGGCCACAATTCGAAAGAACTGATTACGGTGCGCAGTTCCTTCAGGTTCAGCAGGTACTATTCGTATCACTGAATGTGATTAGCGGTTAACCCGTCAGCCGTGACGCCGGGTAATGGGGCGTGCCGGAGGCGCGTTGGCCAGCGACGTGAACGCGGCATAAGGCCCGTCCTGCCTCGACCAGGCAGGTAGCCTCGCGAAGAACGGTGCAGGACCAGCCGGAGGAGAACAAGATTGCTCGGCACGGGCGGCGGTTCACTGATCGCAGGCAAGGTCGGGTACGCGGTGACTTGCGCGGTCGCCGCGGTGGTGCTTGTCGTGTCTGGCTATGCCTATAAGGTCGTGAGCCTGACCACGGGGATCGGCGGCGGGATCGGCATCAGCAACGGCGCCACCGTCGGCGCGATGAACATCCTGCTGATGGGCCTGGAGAGTCGCACCAACTACCAGGGCCAGACCCTGTCGGCCGGACTGCTCGCCGCGATGCACGCGGGCAGCGTCAACGGCGTCAACAACGAGGGTGTCGGCGGTCAGGACACCAATACGCTGATCCTGCTGCACATCTTCGCCGGCGGAGAGAAGGCGGTCGGCTTCTCCATCCCCCGCGACGACTGGGTTACGTTTCCCCAGCCGTACGACGGGCAGTCGCAGGGCAAGATCGACCAGGCCTACGGCCTCGCCTACGCGCAGTCGCTTAGCGAGACCATCAACGACTCCGGGATGAGCTCCGACGAGCGCTACCTGAAGGCCAATCAGGCGGGCCAGGCGGCCACCCTCGCCACCGTGCAGGCGGTCACCGGCCAGAAGATCGACCACTTCGCCGAGGTAAACCTCGCCGGGTTCTACTACCTCGCCGCCGCGTTCGGCGGTATCGAGGCCTGCATTAAGCCGGAGAACGGCGGCACGAACCTCACGGACGGCAACTCCGGCTTCAACGCGTACCTCGACGGCTACAACCGGACCAGGGGCGGCGCCCAGTACCTGCACCTCAGCGCGCCGCAGGCGCTGGCGTTCGTCCGTGAGCGGGACAACCTGCAAAACGGCGACCTGGACCGGACCCACCGGCAGCAGGCGGTCCTCGACTACGTGATCTACAAGCTTGAGCACGACGGCGTGCTGTCCGACCTCGGCCAGCTCACCTCGCTGCTCAACACCGCCAAGCAGTACCTCATCACCGACTCGACGTGGAACCTGCTCGACTTCGCCCCCCAGATGAAGGCGCTGACCGGGAAGAACCTCCAGTTCTACACGGCGCCGATCCAGGCCTACGCCACCATCGACGGGCAGGCGGCGAACCAGATCGACGTCCCGGCGATCCAGGCGGACATCAACCAGAAGTTCACCGCCCCGGCACCCGCGGCGAAGTCGACGAGCACCGCGAAGTCCGGCGCGAAGGCGGCGCCCATCCCGCCCGCTTCCACCGTCACCGTGGACGTGTACAACGGCGGGATGCAGGCGGGCCTGGCGACCGGCGTCTCTGACGCGCTCGTCGCCAAGGGCTACAAGGCCGGCGCCGTCACCAACGCATCGGCGCAGTTGCAGGTCGCCGCCGCGGGCACGCAGGTTTTCTACGGCTCGGGCACCTCCGCCAACGCGGCCAAGATCGCGGGCTACTTCGGCGGAGGTGCCAAGTCGCTCCCGTCGCTGCCCGCGGGCCACGTCGAGGTGCTGCTCGGTACCGGCTCCACCGTGGTTCCTTCCAGCCTGGCCCCGGCGTCGACCACCCCGCAGGCCACGCCCGCCACGAGCTCCGCCGGTAACAACGGCGCGGCCGGCGGCGCTCTCACTGTGGGGGCGCAGGCGAAGTACGGCATCCCCTGCGTTTACTAAGTCTGAATGGACCTTCCCCTGATCTTTCCCGTGCAGGCTTCGCGGGAAGGACTTAGGCCAACGGTCCACATCGGAATGTAAGGTTCGCCTCCACGTGCACGTAGCGAAGTTGATCGCGGGCAAGGCCCTGTACGGGGTGTTGTGCCTGAGCGCCGCGGTGCTGCTCGTGGTGGCCGGTTACGCCCACAAGGTGGTCGGCCAGGTCGAGGACACGGGCAAGGGCATCACGATCAAGGGCAGTCCCTCCGTCGGCGCGATGAACATCCTGGTGATGGGCCTCGAAAGCAGGACCAACTACGAAGGGCAGACGCTGCCGGGCGACCTGCTCGCCGCGATGCACGCGGGAAGCGTGAACGGCGTCAACAACCAGGGCGTTGGCAGCCAGGACACGAACACGCTGATCCTTGTCCACATCTTCGCCGGCGGGAAGAAGGCGGCCGGCTTCTCGATCTCCCGCGATGATCTGGTCACCTACCCCCAGGCGTACGACGGGCAGACGGAAGGCAAGATCGACGGGGCCTACGCCTACGCGTACACCCAGTACGTGAGCCAGAACTACGGCAAGGAAGGCAACAAGGACCTGTACCTGCACGCCAACCAGGCGGGCCAGGCGGCCACGATCGCCACCGTGCAGTCGGTCACCGGCCAGCACATCGATCACTTCGTCGAGGTGAACCTGGCCGGGTTCTACTACCTGGCCGCGGCGTTTAACGGCATCGAGGTCTGCATCCTGCCGGCTCCCGCCCAAGGGGGCTTCCCCGCCGGTGCGAACCTGACCGACATCGACACGCTGGTGTATCCCCCCACCGACAACTCCGGCTTCAATGCCTACACCGACGGTTACGACAAGAAGAAGGGCGGCGCCCAGTACCTGCACCTGGGCGCGGCCCAGTCGCTCGCGTACGTGCGGGCCCGCGACACGTTGCCCGGCGTCGACCTGGGCCGGACAAAGCGGCAGCAGGCCGTGCTCGACTACGTGATCTACGAGCTCAAGCACGAGGGGATGTTCACCGACATCGGCAAGCTGAATGCGCTCCTCGGCACCGCGGACCAGTACCTCATCACGGACTCGGGCTTCAACCTGCTGGACTTCGCCACCGACATGAGCGTACTGAGCGGACCGAACATATCGTTCCAGACCCTGCCGTACACCCCGAAAAACGACGTTTCAGTCCCCGGCTACCCAAGTCCGCAGGACGTCAACATCATCAACGCGCCCTATATCCAGAAGCTCGTGGCGAGCGCGTTCAATCCGCAGCCCGCCGCGACAGGCGCGACGTCGGCGGCCAAGAGCACCGCCCCGACCCTCCCCGCGGACTCGGTAACCGTCGACGTGTACAACGGCAACCCCGCCGCGGTCGGCCTGGCCGCGCAGGTCTCGCAGGCGTTCGTCAGCCTCGGCTACAAGGCGGGCAAGATCGAGAACTCGTCCGCGCAGACGGAGCCGGTGCAGCCGGGCACGCAGGTCTTCTACGGCGCGGGCGCGGCGGGGAACGCGCAGCAGATCGCCCTGCAGTTCGGCGCCAGCGCGCGGGCGCTGAGCACCCTGCCCGCCGATCACGTCGAGGTGCTGATCGGCTCGACCGTCATCACCGTGCCCGCGGGCATCACGGCGACGAGTTCGGCGACCGCTGGCCCTCAGTCCGTGGGCGCGCAGGTCATCGGCAGCCGAACCGCCGCCGACCCGACGGCCACGCCTACCTCAAGCGCGGGGACGGGCAGCAGCGGGACCGGCGGGACGGTCTCGGTCGCGGCGAACGCGCCCTACGGCATCCCGTGCGTGTACTAGATCTGAGCTGGTCGTTACCCTTGTCGGTGTGACACAGACACAAGGCAAGATCCGCGTCATCGTCGCCAAGGCCGGCCTGGACGGCCACGACCGTGGCGCGAAGGTAGTGGCCCGCGCGCTGCGCGACGCCGGAGTCGAGGTCATCTACACCGGGCTGCACCAGACACCGGAGCAGATTGTCGCCGCCGCCATCCAGGAAGACGTGGACGCGGTCGGCCTGTCCGTGCTCTCCGGCGCGCACATGACCCTGTTCCCGAGGGTCATCGAACTGCTCAAGGAGCAGGACGCGGGTGACATCGTGGTCTTCGGCGGCGGCATCATCCCCGGCGCCGACATCGCCGAGCTGACCACCCAGGGAGTGGCGAAGATCTTCACTCCGGGAGCGTCCACCACCGACATCGTCGCCTGGGTCAACGAGGTCCTCGCCCCCCGCCACGCCGCCTAGCGCCTATCGGCGTGGCTCCCGCGGGAACCCGACGTCTTGTCCTTATGGACCCCAAGGCCAGAATCGGCCGACGCTGTGGCGCTCAAGGCCAGAATTCTTTGGCCCGGGGGGCCCCAAGGCCACTAGAACCGCCCGTGTGGCACACAGGGCTACTTCGTTCTGGCCTCGTGGCACACAGGCCATTTCCGTTGTGGCCTTGCCGCACACAAGGCAAGGCCGGGTGGGAAGCCGCGTCGCGAAAATGGAGCAAGACGCGAACCGCCGCCCGACAAATCCGATTTGTCGGGCGACGTTGGCTGCGTTCGCGAGCGGTTCGGGCGCTTACAGGCCCCTGATGACCTCGCGGACCAGGGCGGCGGTCTCGCTCGGGGTCTTGCCGACGCGGACGCCGGCCTTCTCCAGGGCTTCCTTCTTGGCCTGGGCGGTACCCGACGAGCCCGAGATGATCGCGCCGGCGTGGCCCATTGTCTTGCCCTCGGGGGCCATGAAGCCGGCCACGTAGCCGACGACCGGCTTGCTCACGTGCTGTTCGATGAACGCCGCGGCCCGCTCCTCGGCGTCGCCGCCGATCTCGCCGATCATCACGATCGCCTTGGTGTCCGGGTCGGCCTCGAACGCGGCGAGCGCGTCGATGTGCGTGGTGCCGATGATCGGGTCGCCGCCGATGCCGACGGCGGTGGTGAAGCCGATGTCGCGCAGCTCGTACATCATCTGGTAGGTCAGCGTGCCGGACTTGGACACGAGCCCGATCGAGCCCGACGTCGTGATGTCGGCGGGGATGATCCCTGCGTTGGACTTGCCCGGCGAGGCGACACCGGGGCAGTTCGGCCCGATGATCCGGGTCTTGTTGCCCTTCTCGATGGCGTACGCCCAGAACTCGGCGGTGTCGTGCACGGGGATGCCCTCGGTGATGACGATCGCGAGCGGGATCTCCGCGTCGATCGCCTCAAGCACCGCGGCCTTGGTCCCCGCCGCCGGGACGAAGATCACGGACACGTCCGCGCCGGTCGCGGCCATCGTCTCCGCCACCGTCGCGAACACGGGGACCTCGACACCGTTCAGCTCGACCGTGGTGCCGGCCTTCTTGGGGTTCGTGCCGCCGACTACCTGGGCACCCGCCGCCAGCATGCGCGCGCCGTGCTTGCGGCCCTCGCCGCCGGTGATGCCCTGGATGAGGATCTTGCTGTCAGCCGTGAGGAAGATAGCCATCTTCTCATGCACCCTTCGCGGCGAGCTCGGCGGCGCGCTTGGCGGCGCCGTCCATGGTGTCCACCTGCTCAACGACCGGGATGGCGGCGTCGACCAGGATCTGGCGGCCCGCGGCCGCCTTGTTGCCGTCAAGCCGGACGACGATCGGCTTGCTGACCGACTCGCCCCGCTCGGCGAGCAGCTGCACCGCCGAGATGATGCCGTTGGCGACCGCGTCGCAGGCGGTGATGCCGCCGAAGACGTTCACGAACACCGACTTGACCGACGGGTCGGAGAGCACGATCTCAAGGCTGTCGGCCATCACCGCCGCCGAGGCGCCGCCGCCGATGTCGAGGAAGTTGGCGGCCTTAACGCCGCCGAACGGCTCACCCGCGTACGCCACCACGTCGAGCGTGGACATGACCAGGCCCGCGCCGTTGCCGATGATGCCGACCTCACCGTCGAGCTTGACGTAGTTGAGGTGCTTCTCCTTGGCCCTCGCCTCGAGCGGGTCCGCCGACTCGACGTCGGCGAACCGGGCGTGGTCCTGGCGGAAGGCGGCGTTGTCGTCGATCGTGACCTTGCCGTCGAGCGCGAGCACCCGGCCGTCCGGGGTGAGCACGAGCGGGTTCACTTCGGCGAGCGTCGCGTCCTCGTCGGTGAACATCGCCCACAGGCGCTCGGCCACCAGGGCGGCGCCCTCCTCGGCTTCCGCCGGGATGCGGCCCGCCCGCACGATCTCCAGCGCCTTGGCGTGGTCCACGCCGGTCAGCGGGGAGACGGGGACGCGGGCGATCGCGTCGGGGTTAGTGTGCGCGAGCTCCTCGATCTCCATGCCACCGTCGACCGAGCAGATGGAGAGGAACGTGCGGTTCGCGCGGTCAAGCAGGAACGACAGGTAGTACTCGGACTTGATGTCGGTCGCCTCGGCGATCAGGACCCGGTGCACGGTGTGACCCTTGATGTCCATGCCGATGATGCGCCCGGCCTTGTCGTAGGCGTCGGCCGGGCCGTCGGCGAGCTTCACGCCGCCCGCCTTGCCGCGGCCGCCGGTCTTTACCTGCGCCTTGACAACTACTTGCGGGATGCCTTCCGCCGCGAACGCGGTGGTAATTTCCCGCGCCTCCTCGGCGGTGTTGGCGACCTTGTCTTTCGGCACCGGAACGCCGTACTCGGCGAAGAGTTCCTTAGCCTGATACTCGAACAGGTCCACTGGGGGTCCGATCTCGGTCCGTTGGCTTGCGTCTGGATGACGCCACGACGAGCGGCGTTCACAAGCAGCGTAGCCCGTGGTGACTGGCTGCCGCTGCCTAGGTCACCCATGTCTGCCGGTGTGAATTGACTCTCAGTATGACTTAAACGGTACTCAGTCTCAATGCCGCGAGACCCCGACCCTTCAGGTAGGAAAGGGGTCGTTCAACCCGCCCCATCAGGCGCGCCGCTCTATCGAGCGCACGACTGTCCGTCCCCCCGGGAGATAGGCCGGTTTCCGCGCCCGATACGATCGCGGTCTTTGCGATCGGGCGCGGAAACCGGCGATCGGGCCCGCGAGTCGGCGTGCGTTTTGCCCGGTCCGTTGCCACGATGGGCATTGTGCACCTGCCCACGCGCCCCATGCTCATGGCCGGCGGCGTGGCCGCGCTCGCGGCGGCCGGCGGCGGGCTCGCGGTGCTCGCGACCCTGACGCTCATCGGCTGGATCACCGCGCCGCACGTGGGCCTGGGCGGCGGGCTCGCAGGGGCGCTGCGGTCGGCCGGGCTGCTGTGGCTCGTCGCGCACCACGTCGAGGTGACGGTGCACGGCGTGGGCCGGATCGGCCTGCTGCCGCTTGGTCTCGTGCTCCTGCCCGCGGTGCTCATCGAACGGGCCGGCCGGTGGATGACCCGCGAGGGCCACGTGGCCGGCCTGCTTGAGGTCGGGCCGGCCGCGATGTCGATCGCCCTGCCCTACGCGCTGTTCACCGGCGCGGTCGCGCTGGCGAGCGGTACGTCGGTGGCGACCCCGTCACTGTGGCAGGCGGTCATGATGGGGTTCCTCATCGCGCTGCTCGCCGGCGGGTTCGGCGCGGCGCGCTGCCTGGCGCCCTGGCGCAAGCTCGCCGGCCGGGTGCCGCCGCGGCCGAGGTCGGTACTCCTTGGCATGGTCGCCGCGCTCGCGCTGCTCGCCGGGTTCGGCGCGCTCCTCGACGCAATCTCGCTCATGGTTCACCTCAGCGCCTACAAGCAGGCGGTCGCCGCGCTCAACCCGGGGATCTTCGGGTCGGTGCTGCTGCTCCTCGCCAGCCTTTGCTACCTGCCGAACTCGGTGATCTGGGCGATCGCCTACATGCTCGGCCCCGGCTTCTCGTTCGGCATCGGCACCGCGGTCTCGCCGTCGGGCTCGGCGCTCGGCGCGGTGCCCGCCTTCCCGATGCTGGCCGCGCTGCCGGTCGGGTCCAGGGCGGCGTTCCCGCCCTGGCTCGGCTTCTTCGTGCTCGTGATGCCCTACCTAGCGGGCGCGCTGGCCGGGCTGATGACCGTGCGGATCGCGCCGACGCCCTCCCTCGAGGCGGCACCGCTGTGGGGCCTGGTCACCGGCACGCTGACCGCGGTGGTCATCGGCTTCGGCGCGAAGTTCTCCGGTGGTCCCCTGGGCGCGGGCCGGCTCGCCGCGGTCGGGCCGTCCGGCGGCGAGGTCGGCCTGGTCGCCGTGCTTGAGGTCGGGGTGACGGCGGCCCTGGTGGCCGGCGCCGCCAACTGGCTGATCATCCGGCACCACATCCGTCGCCTCACCGCCGCCCAAGCCGACGGGTCACGAAGTGCCGGAAGTATCGGCCTGCAGCCCGCCCGGGTCAGCGCCCCGCAGCCCGCGCTCATCGTCGACGAGACCGATGACGCGGGCGGCCACCGCATCCACGTCAACCCGTGGGCCGACGAGCCGGAATAGCCGGCCGGCGATAAGCCGGCCACCGGGTCACCGGTTGCCGAGCAGGGTGACCCGGTGACCGATCGAGTTCTCGAACTGCTGCTGGCACGCGTTCTGGGTGGCGACCGTGGTCGCGCCGCTCAGGCAGTTGGCGTACTGCATGTACTGCGACCAGAAGATCAGCAGCCCGACGAGCGCGAAGCCGGAGAATAGCGCGCCGACCGCGCCGAGCAGCACGCCGCCCACGGCCGCCCGCGGCCGGCGGGTACCGGCCCGCTTCGCGGCCTTCATGGCCGAGATCGCGAGCGCCAGCCCGACCAGCGCGACGGCTAGTGCGACCGCGACCACGGAGACCGCGCGCTGCAGGTTGCCGATCAACAGCATCGCGATCAGGCTGAGCAGCGCGAGGACCAGCGCGGCGGTGGCCCGCTGCTGGAGCGCGGGGGCGGCAGGCGGAGGCTGCGGTCGCGGCGCTGGCGGAAGGAACGGTGACCGGGGCGGTGGCGGCGGCGTTCCCGGCTTCGTTGGGTCGCTGAGTCTGGGCATTTCACAGCTATTCTGCCGTACCCGTTAGGGTTGCTGCCATGAACGCGCGGCTGGTTGTGCTCGTCTCCGGGGCCGGGACAAACCTGCAGGCCCTCATCGACGCCAGCACCGACCCGGCGTACGGCGCCGCCGTCGTGGCCGTCGGCGCCGACCGCGACGGCATCGCCGCCCTCGACCGGGCCACGGCGGCGAACATCCCGACGTTCACCACGAAGGTCAGGGACTTCCCGACCAGGGACGCCTGGGACGACGCGCTGGCCGCCGCCTGCGCGGAATACGACCCCGACCTCATCGTCTGCGCCGGGTTCATGAAGCTGGTCGGCAAGAGCTTTCTCGCGCGCTACAGCGGCCGGTGCCTGAACACGCACCCGGCGCTGCTACCGTCTTTCCCCGGCATGCACGGCGTCAGGGACGCCCTGGCTTACGGGGTGAAGATCACGGGCTGCACCGTTTTCATCGTTGACGAGGGCGTCGACGCGGGCCCGGTGCTCGCGCAGGCGGCGGTGCCGGTACACGACGGCGACGACGAGGCGGCGCTGCACGAGCGGATCAAGGTCGCCGAGCGCACGCTGCTCGTCGGCACGGTCGGCCGGATGGCCCGCGAGGGCTGGTCCGTCAGTGACGACAGGAAGGTAAGGATCGGCAAGTGACCAGGATTCCGATCAGGCGCGCGCTGCTCAGCGTCTGGGACAAGACGGGCCTGCCCGAGCTCGCCCGGGCGTTGCACGAGGCGGGCGCCGAGCTGGTCTCGACCGGCAACACGGCCACGGCGATCGAGGCGGCCGGGCTTCCGGTCACCCGGGTCGAGGACCTCACCGGCTTCCCCGAGTGCCTCGACGGCCGGGTCAAGACCCTGCACCCGCGCGTGCACGCCGGCCTGCTCGCCGACACGCTGAACCCGGACCACAACCAGCAGCTCAACGACCTCGGCATCGCCCCGTTCCAGCTCCTGGTCTCGACGCTCTACCCGTTCGAGCAGACCGTGGCCGCGGGCGCGGGCCACGAAGCGGTCATCGAGAAGATCGACATCGGCGGTCCCGCGATGGTCCGCGCCGCCGCGAAGAACCACGGCAGCCTCGCGGTCATCACCGACATCACCCAGTACGGTGAGGCACTCAAGGCCATCGCGGACGGCGGGTTCACGCTGGAGCAGCGCCGTCGCCTCGCGGCCCAGGCCTACGCGCACACGGCCGCCTACGACGCCGCCGTCTCCTCCTGGTTCGCCGCCAGCTACGCCCCGGACGAGGTCGCGCGGGAGACCGGCTGGCCGGATTTCGTCGCCCAGGCTTGGACCCGCGCCGACGCGCTCCGCTACGGCGAGAACCCGCACCAGAAGGCGGCAATTTATAAGTCTCGTGCGGGTTCCTCGGGGGGGTTTGGGGGGGTCGTCCCCCCGGGTGGGCAGAGCGGAACATCCCGAACGGATGCGGCTGACTCTGGCCACTCCGACCTAACAGTCATAGCGGATGGGAGTAATGCAGTAGCCAATGTCGCGCGGCAGCGCAGCCGGGGGGTACGGGGGGTCGTCCCCCCGGGGGATAGCGGTATCGCCAACGCCGAAGTCCTGCACGGCAAGGCCATGTCGTACAACAACTACGTCGACGCGGACTCCGCCCGCCGGGCCGCGTACGACTTCGCGGAGCCCTGCGTCGCGATCATCAAGCACTCCAACCCGTGCGGCATCGCGATCGGCACCAACATCGCCGCCGCCCACGCCAAGGCGCTGGCCTGCGACCCGCAGTCCGCGTACGGCGGCGTGGTGGCGGCCAACAGCGCGGTGACCGACGCGATGGCCGAGCAGATCATCGACGGGTTCGCCGAGGTGGTGATCGCGCCCGACTTCGACCCGGCGGCGATCGAGATCCTGGCCGGGAAGTGGAAGAACATCCGGCTGCTGCGCTGCGCCGCCCCACCCTGGGCAGTCAGTGGGCGGGACGGAGGAAGCCGACCTCGTTCGGGATCGGCGGACTTTGAATTCCGCCCGGTCACCGGCGGGCTGCTCGCGCAGACCTGGGACCGGGTCGACCAGCCGGGCGACGACCCGGCGAACTGGGAGCTCAAGGCGGGAGAGGCGGCCGACGCCGCCACGCTCGCCGACCTCGCGTTCGCGTGGCGGGCCTGCCGCGCCGTCAAGTCCAACGCGATCCTGCTGGCGGCGGACGGCGCGTCGGTCGGCGTGGGCATGGGACAGGTGAACCGGGTCGACTCATCGCGGCTGGCTGTGGCCAGAGCCGGAAATCGGGCCGCCGGTTCTGTGGCCGCGTCGGACGCGTATTTCCCGTTCCCTGACGGTTTCGAGATACTGGCGGAGGCAGGGGTCCGCGCGGTGGCGGAACCGGGCGGCTCCATCCGGGATGAGCTCGTGATCGAGGCCGCGCGGGCGGCCGGCGTCACGCTGTACTTCACGGGTGTCCGGCACTTCTTCCACTGAGGGGTACTAGGGCGAGCGAGCCCGGCGAGCGAGCCTTGGTTTTGAGGCGAGCGGGGCGGCTCAGGGCCTTGTGGGCGAGCGGGAGGTACAGGTATGAATGCTCAGATTCTCGACGGCAAGGCGACGGCGGCGGCGGTCAAGGCGGACCTGAAGGAGCGGGTCGCGGCGCTCGCGGCGAAGGGCATCGTCCCCGGACTCGGCACGATCCTGGTCGGCGACGACCCCGGGTCACGGTCCTACGTGGCGGGCAAGCACCGCGACTGCGCGCAGGTGGGCATCGCCTCGATCCGCCGCGACCTGCCCGCCACGGCCTCGCAGGCACAGGTGGAGGAGGCCGTGCACGAGCTGAACGAGGACCCTGCCTGCACCGGCTACATCGTGCAGCTGCCGCTGCCGCGCGGGCTCGACGAGCTGGCCGTGCTGAACGTGATCGACCCGGCCAAGGACGCGGACGGGCTGCACCCGGTCAACCTCGGCAAGCTGGTGCTGAACGAAAAGGCGCCGCTGCCCTGCACGCCGCACGGCATCGTGGTGCTGCTGCGGCGGTACGGCGTGGAGATCGCCGGGGCGGAAGTGACCGTGATCGGGCGTGGCATCACGGTGGGGCGCGCGCTGGGGCTGCTGCTGACCAGGAAGTCAGAGAACGCGACGGTGACTTCGTGCCACACCGGCACCAAGGACCTGGCCGTCCACACGCGCGCGGCCGACATCGTCGTGGTGGCGGCCGGGCGGGCCGGGCTGCTGACGGCGGACATGGTGAAGCCCGGCGCGGCGGTGCTCGACGTGGGCATCACGCGGACCGACGCGGGGCTTGTGGGTGACGTCGCCCCGGATGTGGCCTCGGTCGCGGGATGGGTCGCGCCGAACCCCGGCGGGGTGGGGCCGATGACCCGGGCCATGCTGCTCGCTAATGTGGTGGAGACAGCCGAGCACGCTGCCGCGAACGGTTAGCCTGCCCGGTTCCCCCGTGCGGGACCGGTGCGGACAGCGCTGCTACTGGTGAGTAACATAGGCTCCTGAAGGGGAGTTTGACACTCTAGAAGGGCAGCGTCGTCCATGAACATCGTCGTCTGCATGAAGCAGGTGCCGGACACCGAGATGGAGCGGTCGCTGGTGCCGGGCGACAACACCGTGGACCGGGCATCGGTCGACGGCGTCATCAACTATCTCGACGAGTTCGCGATCGAGGAAGCCCTGAAGCTGGCCGAGGCGCACGGCGGCGAGGTGACGATCTTGTCGATGGGCCCGGCGAAAGCGGCGGAGTCGATCCGCAAGGCGCTGTCGATGGGCGCGGACAAGGCCGTGCTGGTAACCGACGACGCGCTGGCCGGCTCGGACGCGGTGGCGTCGTCGCTGGCCCTCGCCGAGGCGCTCAAGCAGGTGGGGTTCGACCTGGCCATCTTCGGCTCGGAGTCGACCGACGCGCGAACCGGGGTGGTGCCGGCGATGGTGGCCGAGCGCCTCGGGGTGCCGCAGCTCACCCTGGCCGGGAAGGTCGACGTCGCCGGGTCGGAGGTGACGATCCGACGGGTTACCGATGACGGGGTCGCGGTGGTGACCGGGTCGCTGCCCGCCGTGGTGTCGGTGAACGAGAAGATCAACGAGCCCCGGTACCCGACGTTCAAGGGGATCATGGCGGCCAAGAAGAAGCCGGTGCAGAACCTGACCCTGGCCGACCTGGGCCTGGAAGCCGGGTCGGTGGGGCTGGCGAACGCCGCGTCCTGGGTGGAGGACTTCGCCGCCCGGCCGCCGCGCTCGGCCGGAGTGATCGTGAAGGACGAAGGCGACGGCGGCACCAAGGCGGCCGGGTTCCTTGCCGAGCGGAAGTTCATCTAGGGAAGGTCCGGGACAGATGGCTGAGGTACTGGTCCTCGCGGAGCACGACAGCGCCGGCGAGGTCAAGAAGGTTACCGGCGAGCTGCTGACCGCCGCCCGGCGGCTCGGCGAGCCGTCGGTGGTGTGGGCGGGCCCGGGCGCGGAGGCCGCCCGGCCGCGGCTGGCCGAGTACGGCGCGGTCAAGGTCTACGCGGCCGACTCCGCGGACTTGGGCGGCTACGTGGTAGCGCCCGCCGCCGAGCTGCTGGCGCAGCTCGTGGGCGAGAAGTCCCCGGTAGCGGTGCTGATCGCCGGGACGACCGAGGGCAAGGAGATCGCCGGGCGGCTGGCGGTCAAGACCGGATCCGGGGTGCTGACCGACGCGGTCGACGTCACCTCCGGGGACAGCGGGCCGTTGGCGCAGCAGCCGAACTTCGGCGGCTCGATCACCGTGCACTCCACCGTCAGGAAGGGAACGCCGATCATCGCGCTGCGGCCAGGCGGGATCTCCGCCGAGCCGTCCGCCGGGCGCGGCCGACATCGAGTCGGTCGCGTTCAGCGCCTCCGACGCGGCGAAGGCCGCGAAGGTCACCGAGCGGTCGGCCGCCGAGAAGGGCGGCCGCCCGGACCTGACCGAGGCTCAGGTGGTCGTCTCCGGCGGCCGCGGCACCGGGTCGGCCGACGGCTTCGGGATCATCGAGCAGCTGGCCGACAGCCTCGGGGCGGCGGTCGGCGCCTCCCGGGCCGTGGTCGACGCGGGCTGGTACCCCCATCAGTTCCAGGTTGGGCAGACCGGCAAGACCGTGTCCCCGCAGCTGTACGTGGCGGTGGGGATCTCCGGGGCGATCCAGCACCGGGCCGGGATGCAGACCTCCAAGACCATCATGGCGATCAACAAGGACGCCGAGGCGCCGATCTTCGAGATCGCCGACTACGGCGTCGTCGGCGACCTGTTCACCGTCGTCCCCCAGCTCATCGAGGAAATCGACAAGCGCAAGGGGTAGAGCGGGTCGCCCGCTGCCTGTGGTGGGCGGGCATTGCTCTTACCAGCGGGGCGGGACGCTTGGGCTCGCGGGAGCCCGGCGCGACAGTCGTGGCACAAAAGGGCGTGCCCCGAACGTCGCGGCGGACTCCCGGTGCGCCCGTCGCCCCGCCAAGCGGGGCGCGAAGTCAAAGGCAAAAATCAAGATCAAAATCCCGGACTTGAGCGGGCACCGGGCTCGGTTACGCTTGACGGTGCGATGAATACTTCCCCGGTTGTTTATCTCGACCACGCGGCGACGACGCCGATGCTCCCCGAGGCCATCACGGCGATGACCGAAGAGCTGGCGCAGATAGGCAACCCCTCATCGCTGCACACCGCCGGCCGGCGGGCCCGTCGTGTCGTCGAGGAGTCGCGCGAGCAACTCGCCGAGGTGTTCGGGGCGCGCGCCAGCGAGGTGATCTTCACCAGCGGCGGCACCGAGGCGGACAACCTGGCCGTCAAGGGGCTGTTCTGGTCTCGTCGCTACCTGGATGAGCGCCGGCTGCGGGTGCTGACGACGGCGATTGAGCACCACGCCGTGTTCGACTCGGTGCGCTGGCTCTGCGACGCGCACGGTGCCCGGGCCGACTGGCTCGCCGTAGATTCGCTCGGCCTTGTTTCCCCTGACGTCCTTTATGCCGCGCTCGCCGCCGACCCGGGCTCCGCCGCCGTGGTCAGCGTCATGTGGGCGAACAACGAGGTGGGCACCGTGCAGCCGGTCGCGTCGCTCGCGGCCGTGGCGCATGAGTTCGGGGTGCCGTTCCACACCGACGCGGTGCAGGCCGCGGCCCAGCTCCCGGTGGACTTCGCCGCCTCAGGCGCGGACGCGATGACGGTCACCGCGCACAAGCTCGGCGGCCCCCTGGGGGTCGGCGCGCTGATCCTCGGCAAGGGCCCCGCCCCGGTCCCCGTGCTGCACGGCGGCGGCCAGGAGCGCGACATCCGGTCGGGCACCCTGGACGCGCCTGCGATCAGGGCGTTCGCGGTCGCGGCGGTGGCCAGCGCGGAGCGGCGCTCGCTGGAAACCAAGCGAATCGCGGCGCTTCGCGACGACCTGATCCGCCAGGTACTGCTCGCCGTGCCCGACGCCGTGCTCAACGGGCCGCCGCCGGGCCCGGACCGGCTGCCAGGCAACGCGCACTTCTCGTTCCCCGGCTGCGAGGGCGACGCGCTGCTCTTGCTGCTCGACGCCAAGGGCATCGCCTGCTCCACCGGCTCCGCCTGCACCGCGGGCGTGGCCGAGCCAAGCCACGTGCTGCTCGCGATGGGCGCCGACGACACCAGGGCCCGCGGCTCGCTCCGCTTCTCCCTCGGCCACACCACGACCCAGGCCGACGTGGACGCCCTCGGCGCCGCGATCGGCGAGGCCGCCGCCCGCGCCCGCCGCGCCGCCGCCCACTAGCCAGCCCCGGGCTGCGCTTCCTTTTGGCTCGGCCGAAAGCACCTGCTCCTGCGGCGCCCAAGGCCACAACCGCGGCCGAAGGCACCTGGCCGTGCGGCACCCAAGACCAGAACGGCCGAAGGCACCTGGCCTTGTGACACCCAAGACCAGAACCGCGACCGAAGGCACCTGGCCCTGCGGCACGCAAGACCAGTAAAGACCGGCCTTGTGGCACTCCGGGTCAGCTCTAGCGTCCCTGCGGCACCCCGGCACATTTCCAGCTGGCCCTGTGTGCCACACGGTCATGACGAACGCTGGCCTTGTGGCACACAAGGGCAGGTTCCCCTGCGTCAGGAGAGCAATGGGAGCGACGAGTGAAACACGCTTCCGTTCGGGATCACCCTGAACCCAGGCCTGCAGCGGTCGCGCCCGTCGGTCCGGCGCATATTCTGGAGTGGTTATGGGGCTTAGGGTTCTTGCCGCCATGTCCGGAGGCGTTGACTCCGCTACCGCGGCGGCACGCGCGGTCGACGCCGGTCACGAGGTGACCGGCGTCCACCTGGCGCTGTCGTCCAATCCGCAGTCCTACCGGACCGGGGCGCGCGGCTGCTGCACGATCGAGGACGCCCGCGACGCCCGGCGCGCCGCCGACGTGATCGGCATCCCGTTCTACGTCTGGGACATGGCCGAGCGGTTCGCCCGCGACGTGGTCGACGACTTCGTCGCCGAATACGCGGCCGGCCGGACGCCGAACCCCTGCCTGCGCTGCAACGAGAAGATCAAGTTCGCGGCGGTGCTCGACCGGGCGCTCGCGCTCGGCTTCGACGCCGTCTGCACCGGGCACTACGCGCAGATCTCGGACGGTGCGCTTCAGCGGGCGGTCGACCCAGGCAAGGACCAGTCATACGTGCTGGCGGTCCTGACCAAGGACCAGATCGCCCACGCGATCTTCCCCCTGGGCGACACGCCCAAGTCCGAGGTCCGCGAGGAGGCCCGCTCCCGCGGCCTGCTCGTCGCGGACAAGCCGGACAGCCACGACGTCTGCTTCATCGCCGACGGCGACACCCGGGGCTTCCTGTCCCGCAAGCTCGGCTCGGCGCCCGGCTCGATCGTCGACCAGGACGGCGCGGTCCTCGGCACCCACGAAGGCGTGCACGGCTTCACCATCGGCCAGCGCAAGGGCCTCCACCTGGACCGCCCCGCCCCCGACGGCAACCCCCGCTACGTGCTGTCCATCGAGCCGGTGGCGAACACCGTGACGGTCGGCCCGGCCGACGCCCTCGGTGTCCGCGAGATCACCGCGATCCGCCCGGTCTGGACCGGCTGCGAGCCCCCGCTGACGTCAATCGAGTGCATGGTCCAGCTCCGCGCCCACGGCGAGGTCCACCCCTGCACCGCCCAGGTATCCGGCGACGAACTGTACATCTACCTCAACGACCAGGCCCGCGGCGTAGCCGCCGGCCAGGCGGCGGTCCTCTACGACGGCGACAAGGTCCTGGGTAGCGCCACGATCGCGGTCACCCGCTGAATCAGCGAAGTCGCTCCGCTCAGTCGTCGCCGTACAGGTGCCGGTTGAGCTCGGCGGGCCTCGTCGATTCCGGGCAGGACTCGGTGTAGTAGTTCATTACCGCGACGACCCGCATGTCCGACTCCCGGGTCAACGGCCGCACGTAGTGCGGATACTCGCGCGCGTCGAAGAGGATAAGGTGGCCGGCCGATGGCCGGACGACCGAGCAGTCCCGCTCCACCTCCTCGAGCGACGCCGCCGCCGCGTCGTGCGCGAAGACGAGCTCGCCGCCGTTCACATGGTCGGTGCAGAAAAGCAGGCCGGTAAGCGGGTTCGAATCGATGTGGCATTCGAAACGCATCCCGGTACCCCGCTGCACATTTAGCACCACTCCGTACCGGTCGTCGTTTGCTGGACTCACTTTCTCATCGCTGGCTTCTACCGCTAGGTCCAGGACCGCGCCACGATAAAACTCGTAGAGCCACGGCAGGCGCTGCCGTACTTGGTGAGCGTGGACCCGACCGCGGGTGATAGACCGCACGTCAGCCGCCTCACGGGAGAGAACCGGGGTGCGGGGAAAGGCATGGAAATCGGCGTCGACCGCAGTCATGCGCATTTGCTCTTGCCAGCCATCAGGCAAGGTGCGGTTGAGGTCAAACCTGACCCACCGGAATCGTGGCCGCAATACTTCCCCTAACAGCGCTGGTACCAGGGCCGCACCCCGTAGCCGGCTTCCCGGAGCTATCCCTGCGATCCTGGCGCCAGGCTGCCTTAACTCAGTGGTGGCACCAGTTGTCGTGTCACCAGTGCTACGCGCCGGTGAAGGGGTCATAGTGCTCGTAGCGGTACTGGGTTGACGGACGAGAGTGGTATTTGACCACGGCTGCCTCCAGGCTCGGCGTTGCGACGGTCTTCCCTCGCGCCGCGCCCGGATGGGACATGGTCGGGGTAGGGGCCGCCGTTCCTCCAGAACCGATTATGAGATAACAAACCCGTTACTGTCATCTGTCCGGATCGGGCGCCGATGGGCGTTTCTTCGATGAGCTCCGCCTGCGGGGCGGTGACCAGCAGTTCCTCTGCGCGCCGAATCCACGGAAATTTTCTCAGCGTTTCCTGGACCTGGGCGCCCCAGCGTCCCTCCGGCGGATTCCACTTTCGCACCGTAACGACCAGCACGGCCAATGCGATCAGCACTACTACCGGGACCAGGGCGGGCGTGGCGAGCAGCACGCCGGTCCACTTAATGCCGATCCGGCTTGCCAGCAGGCCGTCGCTGAGCGATGCGAACGGCTTGCTGCCAGCCCAGGCGATGGCCCACACGGCCATCACGCAGGCCTCGCTCGCCGGCCCGGCTCTGGTGGCAAGTTCCGTGCGCGTCGCTGAGTTGGCGATCAGGCACGACACGCCCGCGCCGAAGGCGGCGAAGAAGCAGCCCCATACCCACGGCGAAAGGACGAAAAGGATCATGGACGCCGCCAAGGCCGCCAACGCCGTGGCGGCGAGCCGGACCGAGGGTGTGTGTTTTTGCGGCAGGACTGACCCGGCGACGGTTCCGGCTCCGAGCGCGGCGATGAACCAGCCCGACCAACTGGGGTTGACGTGCAGATGCCCGGCGAGTGCAGGCCCGAGCACGAGCACCGGGTCGTCGGCCACGGTGATCGCGGCCACCATGAGCAGCAGGACGGCGATCCGCCAGTCATGGAAGGCCACTTTGAAGCCGTTCTTGATCTGCGACCTTTCCCGCCTCTCGGTCGGCTGGCCCTGGCCTGCCAGCACTAGGCAGCCGGCGAATACGAGGAACGACGCGGAGTTCGCCGCGAACGCCCACCCGTACCCGAGCGTGGTGATGAGCAGCACGCTGATCGGCGGCGCGATGGCGCGCCCCAGGTTGTAGGACACAGAATCCATGGCAAACGCGGACCTGATGTCCCCATGACTGACAAGCCTCCGCACGGTGACGTTTCTCGCTGGCAGCGCGAACGTGAATGCCAGTCCGCTCGCGATCGCCCCGCAGCCAAGCCACCGAGTGTGCATGTCGCCGGCGAATGCCAGCCCGGCCATGAGCCCGGCGAACGTGGCGGCGGTCAGTTGCGTGGCCAGCAGTATCGGGCGGCCGCCGAACCTGTCGGTCATCACCCCGGCCCACGGTCCGAGGACAAGCGGGCTTGAGAACTGCGCGCAGGTGACAAGCCCGACTACCAGTACCGAGTGTGACAGTCGGTACGCGAGCAGGACCTGGGCCGTGTTCTGCAGCCAGGTGCCGAAATCCGATGTGACGCTGCCGACGAAGTAGTAGCGGAAGCTCCGGTTGCGCAGCGCTCGCCAGGAGGTGGTCGATTGGCCCTCGCTCCTGGACAGGCCGAAGTAACCCACCGGCAGGTGCTGCACAAACGTGCGTGGTAGTACCACGAAATCCTCGCAGGATAAGTGGCAGCGCCGATCCTGCGTAGATCGGCGCTGACTGACATGGAGCGGCGGTTTTAACAACGGCAGGGGATCCCGAACGGCCCGGGGTGACTAGGCCTAGTCGGGATCCTCGTCGTACCGAGGGTCGGGGACTTCCCCGACATTGACGATGAACTGGTTCCTGTCGGTGGGGAACACCGTCACCGTCACCCGCATCGGCCTCTTATCCTGGTCGAAGGCCGTGCGGAAGTTTTCGAACACCATGGCTTCGTGTGAGATACCAAAAAACATCTGCTCGTTGAGGTTCGGACTGCGGACGGTTATCCAGTCCCGGTAACCGACCTGCTCCAGCCCGATTGCCGTACCCAGGTAGTGGACGGCCCCCCCTTCGATGTCCTCCGCTACCAGCAGGCGGGTGGCGCCCCTGGTGATGAATTCCATCGGGTAGAAGGAGGTTTGCATTGACCAGGGGACGTCGTCGATGTAGCGCAGCTCGTGCCTGCTGACGACCTGGGTGCTCTGTGGGACCCGCAGTCGCCTGGCGATCACTTCGGGCGGTGCCTGCACCTCGACCCGCGGGGGGGTCACGTACGGCTTGCGGTGCTCGGCGCTGACCTGCGACAGATAGGTAGCACCTCCCTCGCCTACGCCCACTCCGACTGCCGGGTCCGCGAGGACGGTAACGAAGGGATCGATCGCCTGGGTGACGTAGGTTCCCTGGCCCTGTCTGGTCTCCACGAGCCCTTGACTAATTAGCCGCTTGATCGCGTCCCTGATCGTATTCCGTGACGCAGCGTACACATCGCACAGCTCAAGCTCGGTGGGGAGCTGACTGCCGGGCCTCAGGGCGGCGGGCAGCTGGCCTGGCTCAAGAGGCGTCGGCTCGGGGATCACCGGACCGTCGCTGGGGGAAAGGAGGGTCGCTCCCAGCTCTATCCGCTTGCGCAGATCCTCAGCGATCCTCTGGTACATGGGCTGCTGGGCCATTACCCCCTCCAATAGGTTGGGATGACTGGAACCAGATAGATGATCGGGTGTATCAGGTTGATCCTATCAAGCCCCTTAGATGCTTCGGTCATGCCAACCATCCAGATGATCAACCTCATCATGATTGCAGGGATATTCGGCAACAATGTCTGGTTTAGGGGCCGCTCTGCCATGGGTACAACCGACATAGGTCCCAAAGGTTGGGATGACTCTAACAGGCCAGATGATGCAGCGTATAGGTCTCAACCTAACAGATTGGTTGCTGCCCTACCTGCCGGATGGCCTGATTACTTGATCATCTTGGCTGCCAGGTCAAGCAACCGATGACTTGGGCAACCGGGACCTGCGGAAATGTCACGGGAGACCGTGGCGCTGAAGACCGGAGGCACCATGGCCGCTCTCATGACCATCGCGATCGTCGGGGCCGTGGCTGGCGTCGCGTTCGCCGCCTACCTCAAGATCTGTTTCGCGATTCGCCGCGAGGACCGGACGAAATGGTCACTACGGCACGACGCCCCGAACCAGTCTGCGCAGAGCGCACGCGACTTTGTGGGCATCAGCAGCTCCAAGTGGGGCTAGGCGAGGAGCCGCATCGGAACCGCCTGCCGCCTGCGGGGGCCGGCAGGTGGCTGGGCCCTAGCCGTGGACGGGGCGGTTAGGACCCAGGGAGGAGGGTCCCCTGTGCCCAAGGGGGACATTTGGGCGCAGGGGACCTGAGGGTCACCAGTAACAGTGGTGACCCTCGAAGCAACGGGACGGGGAAGCAAGAAATGAGCTCTATCGAACAGCTTACGGCGCTGTCGCTGCTAATCGATTTTCTCTTCGGGATCACCCTCGGGGTGATAGCAAGCGCGGTCCACGCATCGCGATGCGGGGCTCTGCTAGTGCCGGCAGCGGACGATCTCCGGAGCGCCGGTGCGCGGGTGATCTACGGGGTCTGGACTCGCGGGTATCCGCAGGATCTTCTCTCGGGCAACAGCCAGGCGTCAGGCGATCCAACCGAAAACCACGGCTCCGAATCACACCGACAGGAGGCGGACCGATGAGAGGCTTCGAAATCATAGCGATCGTCATCGGCGTCTTCTTCGCCATGGGAATCGCCACGGGCATGCTGCTGGTCATCACGCTTCCCCTGCTCCGGGCCGTGCTTCGGACTCGCCGCAACCGCCGCAGGTACAAGAACGGCGGTGACTGGTGGAAGCTAGCGACCGACGACGTCCGGCGGCCTCCCCGCTGGCCCGGCGGTTAGGCCGCAGGTCTTCCCACAACGGCCGAGCTCCCGGGCTGCCTCCCGGGGGCTCGGTCCTCTTTTGAAAAGACTCAGCCCGACACGACCCGATACGAACTGATTCCGCCTGCCGCCTGCCGCCTGGCGCCCGTGGCCCTCGGCGCGGAAGGCCGCCTCGCCCGGCGGGCCGCTAAGCTCGATACCGTGGCCGAAAAGCGAGCGTTTCCCTGGGGTCCTGGCACTGCGACGGGGGTCGGGTCGATGCCCGGCGAGAACCCTATGGAGGCGGCGCGGATCATCGCCGGCGAGCTGCCCGACCTCCCGTACCTAGCCGAGCTTCCTAACCGAGGCCCTGGCGCCGACATCACCGGGCGGGCCGCCGGGCTGCTGGTTGACCTGCCCGTTGAGCTCGCCGGGCCGCGCGGGTGGCGGATCGCCGAGCGCCCCGGTCTTGACGTGCGCCGGGCCAGGTCGCTGCTCTCCTCCGACCTGGACGCGATGGAAGAGGCACTCGACGGGTACGCGGGGCCGTTCAAGATCCAGCTCGCCGGGCCGTGGACGCTGGCGGCGACGATCGAGCAGCCGCGCTCGCTGAAGCCGGCGCTGGCCGACCCCGGCCTGGTCGCCGACATCACGTCCTCGCTGGCCGAAGGGGTTGCCGCCCACGTTGCGGAGGTCGCCAAGCGCGTGCCGAAGGCGATCCTCATCGTGCAGTTGGACGAGCCTGCCCTGCCGGCCGTGCTACGGGGCTCGGTGCTGACACCGAGCGGGCTGTCCACGGTTCGGGCGGTGGACGAGGAAGTCGCTCGGGACAGGCTGCGCGAGGTGCTGGCCGCCACGCGGAAATACACAGTGGTGCATTGCTGCAGTCAGGACCTTCCGTTCGGGATAATCATGGGCGCTGGAGCCGACGGGGTCTCGTTCGATCCCAGCCAGCTGCGGCGGGGGGACTTTGACTTGTTTGCCGAGACGGCCGAGGCCGGCGCGGGACTGCTGGTTGGCGCGCTGCCGACGACAGGGCCGCAGCAGACGGCGGCCGGGCACCCGGAGGAAGCCCGCCGGAGCGGTCGCGATGAAAGGCAGCGGCCGAAGCCGTCTGACACTGCGGGGATCGTCAGGGACCTGTGGCGCAAGATGGACCTGCCGTCCGCCCAGTGTGCGCCGCAGGTGGTCATCACCCCCGCCTGCGGGCTGCCGGGCGCGTCGCCGGCGCAGGCAAGGAACGCGCTGCGCTGGTGCCGGGAGGCGGCCCAGATTTTGCCAGAGATGATGGAGGAGAGCTGAGCTGATGGAGCTGGACGAGGCGCGGCGCACGCATGCGGAGCTGAGCGAGCGGCTGCTCGACGCCCAGTACCGCTATCACGTGCTCGACTCGCCGACGATCTCCGACGTGGAGTACGACCAGGGCATCCGGACCTTGAACGAGATCGAGGACCAGTTCCCCGAGCTGCGCACGCCCGACTCCGCGACGCAGCGGGTCGGCGGCATGATCTCGACCCTGTTCACTCCCGTGACCCACCTGGAGCGGCTGCTCAGCCTGGACAACGTCTTCTCGCCCGAAGAGCTCTCCGCCTGGGCGGAGCGGGCCGCGAAGCTCGGCGGGACCGGCCCGTACCTGTGCGAGCTGAAGATCGACGGGCTCGCGATCGACCTCGTCTACGAGCGCGGCCGCCTCACCAGTGCCGCCACCCGGGGTGACGGGCGGACCGGCGAGGACGTCACGCTGAACGTGAAGACGATCACGACGATCCCCGATCGCCTGGTCGGGGACGACGTGCCCGAGCTCCTCGAGGTACGCGGCGAGGTGTTCCTGTCCGAGGCGGCGTTCGACCGGCTGAACGAGTCGCTCCAGGAGGCGGGCAAGCCGGCCTTCGCCAACCCGCGTAACGCCGCCGCCGGCTCGCTGCGGCAGAAGGATCCGCGGATTACCGCGTCTCGCGCGCTTGGCGCCATCGTGCACGGCATCGGGCGGATTGAGGGCTCGGGCGAGATCGCGGGCGCTACGGCGGGACCCGATGCCGAGGGACACCTCGAAGGGGCGCCGGACACGCAGTCCGGCTGGTACGAGCGGCTCGCCGGGTGGGGGCTGCCGGTCAGCGACAAGTACAAGGTCGTCCCCGACCTCGCCGAAGTCCAGGCCTACATCGACTACTACGCGGACCCGGGGCACCGGCACGAGACGCCGTACGAGATCGACGGCGTGGTCGTGAAGATCGACCCGACCGAGACGCAGCGGGCGATGGGCGCGACCAGCCGGGCGCCGCGCTGGGCGATCGCGTACAAGTACCCGCCGGAGGAGGTCAACACCAAGCTGCTCGACATCCAGGTGGGCGTGGGCCGGACCGGGCGGGTCACCCCGTTCGCGGTGATGACCCCGGTCAAGGTCAGCGGCTCCACGGTGGACCGCGCGACCCTGCACAACGAGGACGAGGTCAAGCGCAAGGGCGTGCTGATCGGCGACACGGTGATCTTGCGCAAGGCCGGGGAGGTCATCCCCGAGGTCGTCGGCCCGGTCGCGGAACTGCGCACCGGCGACGAGCGGGAGTTCCAGTTCCCCCGCCAGTGCCCGGAGTGCGGTACCACGCTCAGCCGCGAGGAGGGGGAGGTCGACTGGCGCTGCCCCAACAACGCGGCGTGCCCGGCGCAGCTCCGCGAGCGGCTGTTCTACCTGGCCTCGCGCAGCGCGCTGGACATCGAGGCGCTCGGCTACGAGGCGGTCGTCGCCCTGCTCAGCGACCGCCTGGTGACCAACGAGGGCGACCTCTTCGACCTGACCGATGAGAAGCTCGCGAACAGCCCGTTCTTCGTGAACAAGGCCGGCGGGCTCAAGCTCGTCGCGCACGCGCTGCTCGCCAACCTCGACGAGGCCAAGACCCGGCCGCTGTGGCGCATCCTGGTCGCGCTGTCCATCAGGCACGTGGGGCCGACCGCGGCCCGCGCCCTCGCCGATGCCTTCGGGTCGCTCGACGAGATCGCGACCGCCTCGCCGGATGCCCTGGCGATCGTGGACGGGGTCGGCCCGACGATCGCCAACGCGGTCGCGGAGTGGTTCACCGTCGACTGGCACCGGGACATCGTGGCGAAGTGGCGGGCGGCAGGTGTCCAGCTCGAGACCCCCGGCTTCGACCCGTCGGCGGCGGCCGCCCGGCTGCTCGCCGGGGTGACCGTGGTCATCACCGGCACGTTGCCCACCTTCAGCCGGGACGAGGCCGCCGAGGCGGTCCGGGCCGCTGGAGGGAAGGTCTCCTCGTCGGTGTCGAAGAAGACCAGCTTCGTCGTGGCGGGCGAGAACGCGGGCTCCAAGCACGACAAGGCCGTCGAGCTTGGCGTCACAATCCTTGACGAGCCCGCATTCAAGCGCCTACTTGAGGGCGGGCCCGACGCGGTCGAGGCCTAGCCCCGCGCCTTCGCCTCACCCCGCACCGCAGGAGAAGTGCGCGGGGTGAGGCGAAGCACGGAACCGTTCGGGGTAATCGAATTTGACTTTGGCTTTTTAGGCCAGGCGCTCCAGGACCAGGTCCTTGACCTTGGCGGCGTCCGCCTGGCCGCGGGTGGCCTTCATGACCGCGCCGACCAGGACGCCCGCCGCCTGGACGCGGCCCTCACGGATCCTCGCCACCACGTCCGGGTTGGCCGCGATGGCCTCGTCGATCGCGGCGGTGAGCGCCGAGTCGTCGCTGACGACGGCGAGGCCGCGAGCGGCCACTACCTCGTCCGGGGTGCCCTCGCCGTCGAGCACGGCCTCGATGACCTGACGAGCCAGCCGGTCGTTCAGCGTGCCCGCCGCGACCAGCTCGGCCACCCGGGCCACGTCGGCCGGGGTGATCGGCAGCTCGGGCACGTCGAGCCCGGCGTCGTTCGCACGCCGGGCGAGCTCGCCGAGCCACCACTTGCGGGCATCAGCCGGGGAGGCGCCGGCCGCAACGGTCGCCTCCACGGCGTCTAGGGCCCCCGCGTTGCGCAGGGCCTCAAACTCTAGCTCGGACAGTGACCAGGACTCGATCAGCCGCGCCCGGCGGGCCGACGGCAGTTCGGGCAGCGACTTCCTGATTTCCTCGACCCAGTCGGCCGCCGGGGCGACCGGCACCAGGTCGGGCTCGGGGAAGTAACGGTAGTCCTGCGCCTCTTCCTTCGACCGGCCCGAAGTGGTCACCCCGGTGTCCTCGTGGAAGTGACGCGTCTCCTGGATCACCCGGTGCCCGGAATCGAGCACCTCGGCCTGCCGCGCGACCTCGGAGCGCACCGCCCGCTCCACCGAGCGCAGCGAGTTCACGTTCTTGGTCTCGGTCCGGGTGCCCCAGACGTCCGCACCGACGAGCGCGATCGACGTGTTCACGTCGCAGCGCAGCGAGCCTTCTTCCATCCGCACGTCCGACACGCCCAGCGAGCGCAGCACGTCGCGCAGCTCGGTGACGTACGCGCGGGCGACCTCCGGGGCGAGGAACCCGGTGCCCGGCACCGGCCGGGTGACGATCTCGACCAGCGGGATGCCCGCCCGGTTGTAGTCGACGAGCGAGTACTCGGCCCCCTGGATGCGCCCGGTCGCGCCGCCGACGTGCAGCGACTTGCCGGTGTCCTCCTCCATGTGCACCCGCTCGATGCCGACCCGCACGGTCTTGCCGCCGATGGCCACGTCCAGGTACCCGTCGGTGCACAGCGGCTCGTCGTACTGGGAGATCTGGAAGTTCTTCGGCATGTCCGGGTAGAAGTAGTTCTTCCTGGCGAACCGGCACCAGGACGCGATCGAGCAGTTCAGCGCCAGGCCGATCCTGACCGTGTACTCGATGGCCCGCTCGTTTATCACCGGCAGCGAACCGGGCAGGCCGAGGCAGACCGGGCAGGTGTGCGTGTTCGGCTCCGCGCCGAACGTGGTGATGCAGCCGCAGAACATCTTGGTCGTCGTGCCGAGTTCCACGTGCGTCTCAAGCCCGAAGGTCGGCTCGTACTTCTGCAGGGCTTCTTCATAGGTAACAGTCACGACAACCCCTTGGCCTCGGTCAGCAGCGGGTGCCCCCAGCGGTTTTCGTACGCCGCCTCAACGGCGGCCGCGACCCGGTACAGCCGGTCGTCGGCCAGCGGCGGCGCCATCACCTGCAGGCCGACCGGCAGTCCGTCCTCGGGCGCGAGCCCGATCGGCACGGAGATCGCCGCGTTGCCCGCCAGGTTAGACGGGATCGTGCACAGGTCGGCCAGGTACATCGCCATCGGGTCGTCGGCCCGCTCCCCGATGTCGAACGCGGTCGTCGGCGTCGGCGGCGAGATGAGGACGTCCACCTGGCTGAACGCGTTATCGAAGTCCCGGATGATCAGCGTCCGCACCTGCTGCGACTTACCGTAGTAGGCGTCGTAGTAGCCACTGGACAGCGCGTAAGTGCCGAGCATGATCCGGCGCTTGACCTCCGCGCCGAACCCGGCCTCCCGGGAGGACGCCATGACCTCCTCGGCGGAGCCGCCGCCAGTGCGCAGCCCGTAGCGCATCCCGTCGAACCTGGCCAGGTTCGACGAGACCTCGCTGGGCGCGATCAGGTAGTACGCGGGCAGCGCGTACTTGAAGTGCGGGCAGCTAATCTCGGTGACCTTGGCGCCGAGCGACTCGAGCAGCTCGACCGCCTCGGCGAACCTGCTCATCACGCCCGGCTGGAAGCCGTCACCGGAGAACTCGCTGACGATTCCGATGCGCAGCCCGGCGACGTCGCCGTGCCTGGCGGCCTCCACGACGGGCGGCACCGGGGCGTCGATCGAGGTGGAGTCGCACGGGTCGTGACCCGACATGACCTCGTGCAACAGGGCGGCGTCGAGCACGGTCCGGCCGAACGGGCCCGGGGTGTCCAGGGACGACGCGAACGCGACGACCCCGTACCGGGAGTTGCCGCCGTAGGTCGGCTTGGTGCCGACGATCCCGCACACCGCGGCCGGCTGCCGGATCGAGCCGCCGGTGTCGGTCCCGAGCGCGAGCGGTGCCTCGTAGGCGGCGACGGCCGCGGCCGAGCCGCCCGAGGAGCCGCCGGGCACCTTGGTCAGGTCCCAGGGGTTGTGTGACGTCCAGAACCCCGAGTTCTCGGTGGAGGAGCCCATCGCGAACTCGTCCATGTTGGTCTTGCCGAGGAGGACGGCGCCGGCGCCGCGCAGCCGCCGGGTGATCGTCGACTCGTACGGCGGCACCCAGCCCTCGAGGATCTTCGACCCGCAGGTGGTCGGCATCCCGACGGTGGTGAACAGGTCCTTGACGGCGACGGGGACGCCCGCGAGCGCGCCGAGCGGCTCGCCCGCCGCCCGCTTGCGGTCGACCGCGCGCGCCTGGGCCAGCGCGTCATCGGCGGCCACGTGCAGGAACGCCCTGACTTCGCCGTCTACCGCGGCGATCCGGTCCAGGTGCGCCTGGGTGACCTCGGCGGCGGACACCTCTCCGGCGGTCATCGCGGCGGCCAGCTCGGTCGCCGTCTTCTTGATCAGCTCGCTCATGAGGCCGCCTCGCTGGCGCTCGGAGTCCGCATTCGCGGACGCACTGTGCTTACTGATTCGCTCGCAAGCTCGCTCATGAGGCCGCCTCGCTGGCGCTCGGAGTCCGCATTCGCGGACGCACTGTGCTTACTGATTCGCTCGCAAGCTCGCTCGATCGCAGCATCCTGCCTCACTCCTCGACCAAGATCCGCGGGACCTTGAACCGCTGCAGTTCGACCGCGGGCGCGCCGGACAGCGCCTGCTCCGGCGTCAGGCAGGGGACCGGCTCATCGGCGCGGTACACGTTGGCCAGGCCGGTCGCGTGCGTGGTTGGCGGGATGCCGTCCGCGGCGACCTCCTGCACCTGCGCGACCGACGAGATGATCTGGTCGAGCTGCGGGGCAAGGTGGTCAAGCTCTTCGTCGCTGAGCGCGAGCCTGGACAGCCGGGCCAGGTGAGCGACCTCGTCGCGGGTTATCGGCATGGGCTCCATCCTAGGGCGGATGGGGTGGCAACTTGTAAGCGATTAACGCGCTGGTAGCACCGAGCCCCGAATCGTCGTCCATAACTCTCCGTATTCAATGTTCACCGTTGGCGACGACAGTGTCTACGCCTTGGGCAGGGGCGCGACCGTGGTCGTGTCGTTGATCCACGCCCAGATCACCTGTCGGCGGCGTCATCGAGGGCAGCCCGGAGCGGCTGCGCGTCGCGTTCAAGAACCTGCTGGACAACGCGGCCAAGTTCGGCCCGCCGGAGGGGCCGGTTCAGGTGCGGCTGACGGGCGGCGAGTTTACCGTCCGCGATCACGGGCCGGGCATCGCGGGGGAAGACCTTCCGTTCGTCTTCGACCGCTTCTACCGGGCCGCGTCCTCTCGCTCCGCCCCGGGCTCCGGCCTCGGCCTCGCGGTCGTCCGCGAGATCGCCCGGTGGCACCGGGGCACGGTCGCCGCGGAGTCGGCCCCGGGCGGCGGCACCATCATGCGGCTGACCTTCCCCGTCCGTCACTGACCTTCCGCGGGGTCATGGCGGGTCAGGGCAACGGGGCGAGCGCGGTCTTCGTAAAGAACGCCATGATGACCTGGGACGCGGCGGGGACGCTGGCGGGTGGCCGGGGGAAGGAGTGCACGCCGACGCTCCACACCGCGAACGCCAGCCTGGTGCCGTTTCCGCACGTCGGCCACGTGCTCATGACCATCGTGCCCGAATGAGTCACGATGCTCTTGACCGTGCACTTGTCCGTCGCGTGGAGGTCGCTGACGAGCGTGGTCATCGGCAGCGGCTCGATGCCCTTGTCTCCGGGCTGGTAGGGGATCTCCGGGTCGTCGGCCGCGGCGATCTGCAGGAGCGTCACGGGCTTGCGCAGCGCGCAGCCGGGTGTGGGACCGCCCTTCACCATCGCGTAGCCGTCAAACAGGCCCGGGTCGTCGCACGCGACCCGGTAGGCCATGCGCGCGCCGTTGCTGTACCCGACCGCGTAGACGGCGCGCGCGTGGCCTGGGTCCACCTTGGCCACCAGGGCCTGGAGGAACGCCACGTCGTTAACGTCCTTGGCCGCCGCCGCCCCGCAGCAGCCGACGGCGTTCCACGACTCGCCGTAGCCCTGCGGGTAGACGAGCACCGCCTGGTTGTCGGCGGCGTACGGGATAAGGTCGTCCCTGCTCGCCTCGCCGGACGCGGTGGAGCCGATACCGCCGAGCACGACGATGACCGGGACCGACTTCGGCGGCGCCTTGACCGGCGCGATGACCTCGTAACTCCGCTTCAGGCCGGCGACCGTCATGGAGTACGTCTTGGTGCTCGTCGCGACCTTGACCGCGGCCGTCGTGGCCGGCTGCCCGTTGGCGCCGACGGCGCGCAGGGTCACGAAGCCGGCGACGCCGAGCGCGACGACAACCCAGACGACCACTCCGATGAACCTCTTCATGCCCCTGCCTCGACGAGCGACCTAGGCGCGCACCACGCCCAAAGCACGCTAGCCGATCAAGGTGAGTGCCTGCTGAGGGTCAGCCGGTTACCGAGGACGGCGGCGGGATCGTTCCGGGGCCGGTCGTGCTGCAGGTCAGCGCCGAGGGGTCGGTCACCGCGAGCGGCTGCGCGAGCTTGGGCGGCGTGGCGAAGGCCGGGCGGCGCAGGTCGAGCAGCTCAAGCACCGGCGCCGCGTTCGCGTCCCGGTAGGTGAGCGCCGGCGGTGACCGACTCCTCGGGAGCGCCCACCGGGGAGTGCCGTACGTGCGGAACGTCGACGGAAGGCGGGCGCCCCAGCCCGGCTTGGCCGCGTACTCGTCCGCTGTCCACACCACCGGGTTGTCGTCGGGGTCGAAGCCGAGGTAGCCGCCGGAGCAGATCTCGATGCGGTTCCCGCCCGGCTCCCGGGTGTACAGGTAGTGGATCGCTGAGTATCCCATGGCGGGTTTGGTGATCCGCTATCTTTGCGCGCCTCGCCAGCGAAATGCGCATTTCGGATAAATGTGGCGGCGAACGGCGCCGCATTTACGGAAGGGCGGAACGGCGCCAGGCGCCGGGGGCCGGGTGCACTGGCGCCCGCAGCAGCCGGGCGCGGTCATTCCAGTTAGTCCGAACGGATTCGTGCTTCGCCTCGTCCGCCATCCGTGACCGCGCGGCGGCGAAGGCCGCGAGGATGGCGACGACGGCCGCGATCTCCTCCGGGGTCGCGTCGCCGCGCACTACCCGCAGGAACGGGACATTTCCCGCGGCTTGGTCCGGTCCGTCAGCCACGCGACTTGCCGACGCCAATTCCGAACTCACGGTGCACCCGCGCCCAGAACGCGTCCCGCAGCCACTCCCTGGCCTCCTGGTAGGGCCGCAGCGACTGGCCGAGCTCCTTCTCCGCCTCGACGAGCAGTTCCTTGTCGATGACGGGCGGCAGGATCGGGCCGGGCAGCAGGTCGCGAATGTTGTCGGCGCCCCGGGTGAGGATCCACTTGTGGGCGACATGCTCGCCCGCCTCCTCGACGTGCCGGCGGTCCGGACCGAGGCGCGGCAGGGCGCCGCTCTGGGTCACGTGCGGGAGGGGGCCGGTCCGGGACAGGTGCGAGTTCCTGGTCGGGATCTCGCCGGTCTGCCGCGGGCGGTGCTCGCCGAACAACTGCGCAGGCGACGGGACCGTTGCCTGGACGTCGGCCCGCGGTGCCTCGGCCGCCGGGTTCCTGGCGAAGTACGGGCGCACGGACGCCGCGTCGAGGACGTCGACCGTGTCCGATTCCCAGACGAGACGCTCGGCCTGGTTGGTGCCGTACGGCGGCTCGACGCCCCACAGATGCACCCGGACGCCGTAGGCCTGCGCGGCCTCGACGGCGGGGACCATGTCCTCGTCCCCCGCGATCAGCACCGCGTCGGTGATCGCGCGGTGCCTGGCGAGGGCTTCCATGTCGGCGCGGATATTGGCGTCCACGCCCTTCTGCTGGCCGCGGGCGTTCAGGTTGCCGAGGCGCAGCTTGACCCAGGCCATCTGGGCGACGACGCGCTGGTCAATGGTGGGCACCCGGTCGCGGGCGGCGTCGTACCAGTAGACGCGCAGCAATTCGCCGCGGAACAGTTCATCGGCGTGCTTGGTGATCGCCTGGATCAGGCCGACCGCGTCAACGCGGTAGTCGCGGCGCGCGCTGGTGCCAAAGAGCAACTCGCCTGCGGCCGCGTAGATATACCCGACATCAACCATGACCGCATATCTGGCGAGGACGGGCATCGGGGCGGCGAATTCGCTCATCGTCTTACGACTCTAGGGCAGGTTGGACCGTGCGCGTGCCACTTGACACTGGATTGCCGGCGGAAGAGTCCTGAATGGTTACCGAAGCGCATAGGTGTCACTCGCCGATCACAAGGGGATGTTGCCGTGTTTCTTGGGCGGGAGGGTTTCGCGTTTGGTGCGCAGGGTGGTCAGGGCGCGGGTGACGTGGGCGCGGGTTTCGGCGGGGCGGATGACGGCGTCGATGTAGCCGCGCTCGGCGGCGGTGTAGGGGTTGGCGAGGGTGTCCTCGTACTCGGCGGTTTTCTGCGCGCGGAGCTCGGCGGGGTTTTCGGCGCTGGCGAGCTCGCGGCGGTAGAGGATGCCGACGGCGCCGGCGGCGCCCATGACGGCGATCTGGGCGGTGGGCCAGGCGAGGTTGAGGTCGCCGCCGAGGTGCTTGGAGCCCATGACGTCGTAGGCGCCGCCGTAGGCTTTGCGGGTGATGACGGTGACCTTGGGGACGGTGGCCTCGGCGTAGGCGTACAGCAGCTTGGCGCCGCGGCGGATGATGCCGGAGTGCTCCTGGCCGACGCCGGGCAGGAACCCGGGGACGTCGACGAACGTCAGGACCGGGAGGCTGAACGCGTCGCAGGTGCGGACGAACCGGGCGGCCTTCTCCGACGCGTCGATGTCGAGGCAGCCGGCCAGGTGCAGCGGCTGGTTGGCGACCACCCCGACGGGAGAGCCGGCGACCCGCCCGAACCCGACCACGATGTTCCTCGCGAACCCCTCGTGGACTTCGCAGAGCGTGCCGTCGTCCAGGACGGTCTCGATGACCCGGCGGATGTCGTAGGGCTGGTTCGGGGAGTCGGGGATGAGGGCGTCGAGTTCCTCGTCGGCCGCGCTGATTTGGTAGTCGGGGGTGGCCGGCCACGCGGGGGGCTCCTCGAGGTTGTTGGACGGCAGGTAGGACAGCAGCAGCCGGGCGAACCCGATGCAGTCCTCCTCGCCGGCGGCGGCGTAGTGGGCGACCCCCGACCTGGTCATGTGCGCCCGGGCGCCGCCGAGTTCCTCGAAGGTGACGTCCTCGCCGGTGACGGCCTTGATCACGTCCGGGCCGGTGATGAACATGTGGCTGGTGCCCTCGACCATCAGCGTGAAGTCGGTGATCGCCGGGGAGTACACCGCCCCCCCGGCGGCCGGCCCCATGATCAGGCTGACCTGGGGGATGACCCCCGACGCGCGGGTGTTGCGGAAGAAGATCTCCGCGAACAGCCCCAGGGCCGCGACGCCTTCCTGGATCCGGGCGCCGCCCCCGTCGCTGATCCCGACCACCGGGCAGCCCGTCTTCATGGCGTGGTCCATCACCTTGACGATCTTCTCCCCGTAGACCTCGCCGAGCGACCCGCCGAACACCGTGAAGTCCTGGGAGTAGACCGCGACCGGCCGCCCGTCCACGGTGCCGGTCCCGGTGACCACCCCGTCCCCGTACGGGCGGTTCTCCTCGATGCCGAAGCCGCGGGCCCGGTGCCGGGCCAGCTCGTCGAGCTCGGTGAACGACCCCTCGTCCAGCAGCAGCGCGATCCGCTCCCGGGCGGTCAGCTTCCCCTTCGCGTGCTGCTTCTCGATCGCCGCCGCCGGCCCCGCGTGCACCGCCTCATGCCGCCGCCGCTCCAGGTCAGCCAGCTTCCCCGCCGTCGTGTGCACATCCGGCGCGGGCCGCTCAGCCGGCTCGCCAGGCACAGGGTCATTCGGGTCATTCGCGGTCATGGGGGAAAGGTTAACCCGGAGTCCACCGCTTTCGCCCGTGCCCCCAGAGGTCGCCGGGCTGGCTCAGAAAACGGACAAAGGTCTAGACCGCTTGACTGCGCGCGCGAGGCCGTTGGTTAGGCTCACCTCGTGGACTCCTTCGCTGGTGATGAACTGGGCGGCCCGGTCGCGGGTCCCGCCGATGACCTAACCGTTGACGTTGCGGGCGGCACGGGCCGTGAGCGCGATTCCGCCGAGTTGCCCGAGTCGATGCGCCGGGACGTCCGGCTGCTCGGCGAGGTGCTCGGCGAGGTAATCAGCGAGTCCGCGGGGGCGGACCTGCTGGCCGACGTCGAGCGGCTGCGGCACGCCGTGATCGCCGCGCGGTCGGCGGCCGACCGGGGATCGGCGGAGGCCGCGGCGGCCGGCGACGAGATCATGGCACTGGTCTCCGCCTGGTCGTGGGACCGGGCCGAACTGGTCGCCCGGGCGTTCACGGTCTACTTCCACCTGGCCAACCTGGCGGAGGAAGAGCAGCGGGTGCGCGCGCTGCGGCAGCGCGACGCGGGCGACCGCCCGCCGCGCGAGTCGCTCGCGGACGCGGTGAACCGGCTCACCGCCGAGGGCGGGGCCGAGTACCTGAACCAGCTGCTGGCCGGGCTGCGGGTACACCCGGTCTTCACCGCACACCCCACCGAGGCCCGCCGCCGCGCGGTCGTCGCGTCCCTGCGCCGGGTCAACGGGCTGCTCAACTCCATTGACGACCAGCGGGCGGGGGCGGCCCAGCTGGCGGAGGAGCGCCGGAAGCTGCGCGAGGAGGTCGACCTGCTCTGGCGGACCGCCCAGCTGCGGGTCGCGGGCATGTCGCCGGCCGACGAGGTCCGCTCGGTGATGACCGCGTTCGACGAGACGCTGTTCCGGCTGGTGCCGGACGTGTACCGGGCGCTTGACCACGTGCTGCTCGGCGCCGCCAGCGGCGCGGCGGCGTCGCCGGTGCCGCCGTTCATCCGGTTCGGCTCCTGGGTGGGCGGCGACCGGGACGGCAACCCCAACGTCACGGCCGCGGTGACCAGGGAGGCCGCGACGATCCAGGCCGAGCACGCGCTGCGCGGCCTGGAGGCGGCCTGCGGCCGGATCGGCCGGGCGCTGACCGTCTACGAGGACTCCGCGCCGCCGCCCGCGTCCCTGCGCCGGGCGCTCGCCGCCGCCTCGGCCGAGCACCCGGAACTGCTCGCGGAGATCACCGCCCGCTCGCCGGGCGAGCCCTACCGCGCCTACCTGCTGTACGCGACCGAGCGGCTCGCCGCCACCCGGACGAGGAACCTCGACCTGGCTTACGCCAGTGCCGCGGACTTCCTCGCCGACCTGCGCCTGGTCCAGTCGTCGCTGGCGGCGGCCGGCGCGGTCAGGCAGGCGTACGGGGAACTGCAGCACTTGATCTGGCAGGCCGAGACGTTCGGCTTCCACCTCGCGGGCCTTGAGGTGCGCCAGCACTCGCGGGTGCACGCGCAGGCGCTCGCCGAGCTGCGGGCGGGCGACCCTCCGTCGGCCATGACCCGCGAGGTCCTGGAGACCATCCGGGTGATGGGCTGGATCCAGCGCCGCTACGGCGTGGACGCGTGCCGCCGCTACGTCATCTCGTTCACCACGTCGGCGCCGGACATCGCGGCGGTCTACGAGCTCGCGGGCTACGCGTTCCCCGACGGCGACGGCCCGGTGCTCGACGTGGTGCCGCTGTTTGAGACCGGTGAGGACCTGGCCAACGCGACGTCGGTGCTGACCGGCATGCTCTCGCTGCCCGTGGTGGCCGAGCGGCTCGCCGCAACCGGCCGGCAGCTCGAGGTAATGCTGGGGTACTCGGACTCGGCGAAGGAGCTCGGGCCCGCCTCGGCGACGCTGCGGCTGTTCGACGCCCAGTCCGAGCTCGCGGCGTGGGCGCGCGAGCACGACGTGAAGCTGACCTTGTTCCACGGCCGGGGCGGCGCGATCGGCCGCGGCGGCGGCCCGGCCGGGCGCGCGGTGCTCGCCCAGGCGCCCGGCTCGGTCGACGGGCGCCTCAAGGTCACCGAGCAGGGCGAGGTCATCTTCGCGCGGTACGGGCAGCCCGCGATCGGGCTGCGCCACCTGGAGCAGGTCACCTCGGCGGTGCTGCTCGCCTCCGCGCCCTCGGTCGCGGACCGCAACCGGGCGGCGGCGGCCGGCTTCAAGGGCCTGGCCGCGGCCATCGACGACGCCGCCAAGGGATCGTTCCGGGCGCTGGTCGAGACCGACGGGTTCGCCGGGTGGTTCGCCACCGTCAGCCCGCTCGGCGAGATCGGCGGCCTGCGGATCGGGTCCCGGCCGGCCCGGCGCGGTCACGGGGGCGGCCCGCTCGGCCTCGAGGACCTGCGCGCGATCCCGTGGGTGTTCGCCTGGGCGCAGACCAGGCTGAACCTGCCCGGCTGGTACGGCCTCGGCAGCGGACTCGCGGCCGCCGCCTGGGCCGGGATCCCCGCCGCCACCGGGGGGTACGGGGGGTCGTCCCCCCGGGGGATGACTGTCTCCGACGGTGACATCCCTCCGGAGGGGCTGGCCGAGCTGCGCCGCGCCTACCGCGGGTGGCCGCTGCTCGCCACGCTGCTCGACAACG
Source organism: uncultured Actinomycetota bacterium (assembly GCA_963767685.1). Taxonomy (GTDB): domain Bacteria; phylum Actinomycetota; class Actinomycetes; order Streptosporangiales; family Streptosporangiaceae; genus Trebonia. Next base: position 130,328 of record CAVYEZ010000017.1, on the reverse strand, counting down.
CGGAGATGTCCCTGGCGAAGACCGACCGGGAGGTCGCCGCGCGCTACCTGGCGCTCGGCGGCCTGCCCGACCTGACGGACCGCGTGCTGGGCGAGTACGACCTCACCAGGCGGCTGGTCCTCGCCGTGACCGGGCACAACCGCCTCGTGGCGGGCCGCCCCGTGCTGTCGCGCGCGATCGTGCTGCGCGACCCGTACGTGGACGCGCTGTCCTACCTGCAGCTGCGCGCCCTGTCGGCGTTGCGGGCCGAGGACGGGGACGCACCCGACCGCGCCGCCCTGGAGCGGATGCTCCTGCTCACGGTCAGCGGCATCGCGGCGGGCCTGCAGAACACGGGCTGAACCGGCCCGGCCCGATCAGCTGATGGAGAGTCAGTTGGCTACCGAGGCAAGCCGCGGTCGTTCGGGATCATGGGTATTGAAGCAGGGGAAGCGGTCGGTCAGCCCGTCGCCCGCCGCCAGCCGCGCGACGGCCAGCTCGCTTTGCGCGTCCTCCGGCGTGTAGACCACCATCCGCGCGCCGGCGACGGCGGCGACCGCGAAGCTGGTGGACTTGGTGGTGATCGTCCCGAAGCTGGGGTGCCGGAACCGCTTGGTGTGGCTGCTCGGCGTGGCCACGTCGTGGGCGGCCCAGATCTCGGCGAACCGCGGGCTCAGGCCCTCGAGGCGGCGGATGAAGTGCGTCCACGACGGGTCGCCGACATGCCTGCCGTAGGCCGCGCGCAGCTGGGCGATGAGCATGGCGGAGTACTTGTCCTGCTCAGGCAGCGGGCTGCAGCAGGCCGGGCCGGAGAGGCAGGACAGCAGGGTGTTGCGCTCGCCGGCCGGCGCCTGGGTCACCCGGGGGAACAGGCCGGCGTAGATCTTGTTCCAGGCGAGCAGGTCGAAGCGCTCGGTCGCGACGCTGGCCGGGTAGGGGATCGAGTCGAGGATGCGCTGCACCTCGGGCGGCAGCGGGCACTCGCCGCAGTCCGCGGGCCCGGCCGCGCCGGGGACGTCGGCGAGCCGGAACAGGTGCCCGCGCTCGGTGGCGTCCAGCCGGAGCGTGCGCGCGATCGCGTCGAGCACCTGGACGCTCGCGTTGATCGGGCGGCCCTGCTCCAGCCAGGTGTACCAGGTGACGCCCACCCCGGCCAGCTGCGCGAGCTCCTCCCGCCGGAGCCCGGCGGTGCGGCGGCGGGTGCCGACGGGGAGGCCGACGTCCTCCGGGCTGATCCGCTCCCGTCGGCTGCGCAAGAACGCCGCGAGCTCGGTCCGGCGCGCCGTGCTCGCGCCCTGCCCGCGGCTGACCTGCCCGTGGTTGACCTGCCCGTGGTTGGCTCGGCTGCCGCCGTCGATGGTCGTTACGCTCACGGTAGTCATGCTCCCATGCTGCTCGGCGCCGTGCCAGGTGGTGCTAGTACCAGGATAACCAGGCTCTTGGTACCAGCATAAGAACAGCGTCAAGCTTAGTGACATGACAGACCTCGCAGGAAGCGCCCGTCCGGCCGTCGCGCAACGGCCCGGCTTGGGCGGCCAGACCGGTTTGAGGGGCCAGCCCGGCCGCGTGACGCCCCCGTGGCTAGCGCTCACCATCGTGCTCGTCGGCCAGGCCATGGCGGTGCTCGACGCCAATATCGTGAACGTCGCGGTGCCCGCGATGCATGCCACGCTGGGCGCGTCCGGCGCCAGCCTGCAGCTCATCGTGGCCGGCTACACGATCGCGTACGCGGTGCTGCTGGTCACCGGCGCCCGGCTCGGCGACATCCTCGGGCACCGGCGGGTGTTCCTCGCCGGGGTCGCGCTGTTTACCCTGGCGTCGCTCGGCTGTGGCCTCGCGCCGACGACCGGCGTGCTCGTGGCGCTGCGGTTCGTCCAGGGCGTCGGCGCGGCGACGATGATCCCCCAGATCCTCAGCCTCATCCAGCGCACTTACACCGCGCCGGGCCCGCGGGCCCGGGCGATGAGCCTGTACGCGACCGTGATCTCCGGCGGCGCCGTGCTCGGCCAGGTCCTCGGCGGCCTGCTCGTGTCCGCGGACCTGTTCGGCAGCTCCTGGCGGCCGGTCTTCCTCGTCAACGTGCCGGTCGGCCTGCTTGTGCTCGCCCTGGGACGGCGGCTGCCCGCGGGCCGCTTCGACGGGGTCCGCACGCTCGACCTGCCCGGCCTGGCGGTGCTGACTCCGGCCGTGCTCGCGCTCGTGCTGCCGCTGGTGCTCGGACAGCCGCTCGGCTGGCCGCTGTGGGGCTGGCTCCTGCTGGCCGCCTCCGTGGCGCTGTTCGCGCTGCTCGGCACCGTCGAGCACCGGGTCGCGGCGCGCGGCGGGCAGCCGATCCTGCCCAGCTCGCTGCTGCGGCTGCCCGGAATGATCACCGGCCTCGGCGGGCTGTTCGCGGCCATGGTGACGTTCGGCGGCTGGCTCTTCGGCCTTGCGCTCGAGCTGCAGGACGGCCTCGGCGAATCGCCGCTGCGGGCCGGGCTGACCTTCGTTCCCTGCGGCGTGGCGTTCGCGATCGTCAGCATGAACTGGCGGCGGCTGCCCGCCCGCTACCACGCGCGCCTGCCCATGCTCGGTTTCCTGGTCAACGGGGTCGGGCTCCTTTGGTCCGGGCTGCTGATGCACTCCGGCGGTAACGGCGGTGACTGGCTGTACGTCGCGCTCGCGGTGTCCGGCGCGGGCATGGCCGGGGCGTTCGGCGCGCTGATGGGACGGGTCCTGTCCCGGGTGCCGGTGGCGATCGCGGCGGACGCGAGCGGCGTGGTGGTGACCGTGAACCAGCTGGGGATCGTGGTCGGGATCGCCGCGTTCGGCTCGCTGTACCTGAACCTGGCGGGGAAGCTGCCCGCGGTCGTCGGCGCGCGCCAGCTCAGCGCGTTCGCGTTGTCCTCGGGCCACGCCTACCTAGCCGTGACGATCGCGCTGGCCGCGCTCGCGGTCACGGGCGCGGTGCTCGCCCTGGCGCACGTCCGCGGCACGGTCTCCGCCGTCCGGCAGTAGGCTCAAGTTCGTGAGCAGGACGCATCGGCTTGAGCTAGACGACCAGACGCTGCGCGAGTGGGACGCGGTGGTGCTTGATTCCGGACCCGACGGGATCGTTCTCGACCGGTCCGCCTTCTACCCGGGCGGCGGCGGCCAGCCGCCGGACCACGGCGTGCTCCTGTGGGGCGGGGTGCAGACCCGGATCGTCGATGCCCGCAAGGGAAACGACGACCTGTACCTCGTCCCGCTGGACACCGACCCGCTGCCGCCGGCCGGCACGAGCGTGCGCGGCGCGGTGGAAGACGACCGGCGGACCGCGCTGATGCGCACCCACTCGGGCCTGCACGTGCTGTGCGGGGTGGTGTTCCGCGACTTCGGCGCGCTGGTCACGGGCGGCAACATGGAGCCACTGGTCGCCCGGATGGACTTCAACCTCGAGGCCGTGCCGCCCGGCTTCAAGGAGGGCGTCGAGGCCGCCTGCAACGCGGAGCTCCGCGCCGACCGCAGGATCGACGTCCGCTCGCTGCCCCGCGACGAGGCGTTCCAGCTTCCCGACATCATCAGGACCGCGACCAACCTGGTCCCCGAGGACGTGAAGGAGGTGCGGATCGTGGACATCGTCGGCCTCGACCAGCAGGCCGACGGCGGCACCCACGTCGCGTCCACGTCCCAGGTGGGCCGCATCTCCGTGGTCAAGGTCGAGAACAAGGGCAAGGGCTTCCGCCGGCTGCGGATCGCGATCGGCGAGTAGGAGGCGGCCGGCGCCGCTGGGGCATCGGCCGAACGGTGCAGTGCTTCGCCCGACCGCAAACGCATGAGCCAGGGGGACTCAATGGTGGACGAGGGCATGCTACGAGCCGCCGCGCTCGGCGGTTTCTGGACGGCGGTCGACGTCGTGGCCTCGACGGCGTCCACGAACGTGAACCTGCTGGCGCGGGCGACGAGCGAGCCCGGGGGCCCTGAGGGCCAGCTGCTCGTCGCCGAGGAGCAGACCGCCGGGCGCGGCCGCCTCGGCCGGACCTGGACGAGCCTGCCGGGCGCGGCGCTGACGTTCTCGCTGCTGCTGCGGCCGGCCACCGTGCCCGCCGACCGCCGAGGCTGGCTGCCGCTGCTGGCCGGCGTCGCGGTGGCCGACGCCGTCCGCTCTGTGACCGGCGGTGGCGAAGTTGCCGGTGACATTCCTGGTACGGCGGTCGAAGCGGTCCTCAAGTGGCCGAACGACGTCCTCGTCGGCGAGCGCAAGCTGGCGGGCATCCTCGCCGAGCAGTCACCCGACGGGTCCGCGGTGGTGATCGGCATCGGCGTGAACGTGGCCACCCCCGCCGACGCGCTGCCAGTCTCCCCGGCCGGCCTGCCGGCGACGTCGCTGCTGGTCGAGGGTGCCTCGGTGGCCCGCGAGACGCTGCTGCTCGAGATCCTGCGCCAGTTTGAGCGCTGGTACGTCGCGTTCCGCGCCGACCCTGACCCCGTCCGCACGGGCCTCCTCAACGCCTACCTTCCGCTCTGCCGCACCCTGGGGCAGCAGGTGCGGGTCGAGCTGCCGGTCGGTCGCTTCGTGACCGGCGTCGCCAGCGGCATTGACTCCGAAGGCCGGCTCCTGATCGCGGACGCTCCCGGGGCTCCGCCCACGGCGATCTCGGCGGGCGACGTGGTCCACGTGCGCGCGTGAGGGGTCTCGCGCCCGCGCCCGCCGGTCCTACGATGTCTGTATGGGTCAAGACCGCTCGCTGGCGGTAGGCGAGGAGTCCGTAGCGGTACTCCATCCGCACTGGAAGACGCTCGTAACGCCGGTCGTACTCGCGTTCGTCATCGTCGCCGTGCTGCTGATCGGTGAGGTGCTCATCCCGTCAAGCCGGGCGGCGGCACTCGAGCGGCTTGCGCTCGCCGTGGTGGCGATCGTGCTGCTCATGTGGTGGCTCATGCTCCCGATCCTGGCCTGGCGCACCACGATCTACGAGGTCACGACCAGGCGGATGCGACTGCGGGACGGCATCCTGACGCGCCAGGGGCGGGACATCCCGCTGTCGCGGATCACCGACGTCTCCTTCCGCAAGGGGCTGCTCGACCGGCTGCTCGGCTGCGGCACCCTGGTCGTGGAGTCCGCAGGCGAGCACGGCGAGCTTTCGCTGACGGCGATCCCGCACGTTGAGCAGGTGTCGGCGCTCCTCTTCCAGCTGGTCGAGGACGAGCGGCGGCGTGATCGGCTCGGGGCCCCGCCCGATCAGGGCGGCTCTTGAGCGCGGGAAGTACTGAGCGCGCGCCGAAGCGCGCGCCCCTGTCCCCCGGACTGAGGAGGGAGGGAGCGACGAGGGAGCGGACGAGTGACGAGGGAGGAGGCAGGGGTCCCGAGCGCGCGGAGGCGAGCGCGGGAAACACTGCCGATACGCAACTGACACCGAGTCTCGCTTGCGACGGCGCGGCATTGGATGCATCCCTTTTACCGTGGCTTTACTATCTACGTATGACCCGTGTGCTGCTCGCTGAGGACGACACCTCCATTTCTGAGCCGCTGTCCCGCGCGCTGCGCCGCGAGGGCTACCAGGTAGAGGTGACCGAGGACGGGCCGACGACGCTGGGGAGGGCGCTGTCGGACGGGGTTGACCTGATCCTGCTGGACATCGGGCTACCGGAACTTGACGGCCTTGAGGTGTGCCGCCGGGTCCGCGCCGAGGGCAACGGGGTCCCGGTGCTGATCCTTACCGCCCGGGCGGACGAGGTGGACACCGTCGTCGGCCTCGACGCGGGCGCCGACGACTACGTGACCAAGCCCTTCCGGCTCGCGGAACTGCTCGCCCGGGTCAGGGCCCTGCTGCGGCGCGGGACCGCCGAGGTCCCTGGTACCGTGCGCGGCGTGCGGGTGGACGCGGAGGCGCGCCGCGCCTGGCACGGCGACGCCGAGCTCGACCTGACCACGAAGGAGTTCGACCTCCTGTGGATCCTGCTGCGGGACGCCGGCAAGGTCGTGACCAGGGAGCAGATCATGCGCGAGGTCTGGGACGCCAAGTGGTGGACGTCCACCAAGACGCTGGACATGCACATCTCCTGGCTGCGCCGCAAGCTGGGCGATGACGCGCACCACCCGCGGTACATCACGACCGTCCGCGGGGTGGGCTTCCGTTTCGAGCGCGGCGACTGATCACCGGGACCCCAGGGGGAAATAATGCGGAGGCGGCTCTGGCTGTCCGCGGCGGCCGTCGCGGTCGCCGCCGTGCTCGTCGCTTCGGTGCCGCTCCTCGTCGTCGCCGCCCTCCGCGACCCGGACCTCCTGGCCCTCGGCCTGCCGCTGCTCGCGGGCGCGGTGGCCGGGGCGATCGCGCTCGCCAACGTCGTCGCCGAGCGCGCCACCCGGCCGGTGGAGGAGCTCGCGGAGGCGGCCGGCCTGCTGGGCGCCGGCGACCCGCGCCCGGTGGGCCGCCGCTACGGCATGACCGAGCTCGACCAGGTGGCCGACGGCCTGGACAGCGCCTCCCGGCGGGTCACGACCCTGCTGACCGCCGACCGCGAGCTCGCCATCGACGCCTCGCACCAGCTCCGCACGCCGCTGACCGCCCTGTCGATGCGGCTCGAGGAGATGATCGCCTCGGCGGATGACCCGGACGCCGTCCGCGAGGAGGGCACGGCCGCGCTCGCGCAGGCCGAACGGCTCGCCGAGGTGGTCACCCAGCTGCTCAGCCCGGCCCGCCGGGTCGGCGCCGGGTCGGCCGGGCTGATCAGCGTCGACAAGATCGTGCTGCAGCAGATCACCGAGTGGGAGCCGGCCTTCCGCCGGGCCGGGCGGAAGATGGTGCTGATCGGGGAGTCCAGGCTGCAGGCCTACGTCACCCCCGGCGGCCTGGCCCAGGTCATCGCCACGCTGCTGGACAACGCCCTGATGCACGGCAAGGGCACGGTGACGATACGGCGGACGCAGTCGGCCAGTTCGGTGGTGATCGAGGTCGAGGACGAGGGCGACGGAGTGCCGGCCGAGTTGGTCTCCCGGATCTTCGAGCGCAGCGTCAGCGGCCGGCCGGAAGGCACGGGGCTCGGCCTCGCGCTGGCGCGGACGATGACGACCGCCGACGGCGGCCGGATCGTGCTTGCCCGCCGCAAGCCGCCCGTGTTCGCGGTGTTCCTGCCGCGCAACCCGCCGTCCGGCCAGGCGAAGTCGACCAGAAGCGGCCCCGCCTAATACCCGCGCAGTGTTTCCCGCGCTCGCCTCCGCGCGCCCCGAGGCCGATGTTTTCTCCCTCGTCGCTCCGTCGCTCGTTCCTCGCTCCGTCGCTCTCAGTCCGAAAACACCGGCGGCGCGCTTCGGCTCGCGCTCGGACGCTCGCGCTTAGACCCAGCGCTTGGGGGTGTCCTGGTGGCTCTTGCGGTGGCGGCCGCCACCGGACCCGCGGGGCGGTGCCTTCACCGGTGCGCGAACTGGCGCGGGCGCCGGCCGCGGGCCGTGCTGGGCCGGCGGGGGGAACGCCGCGGGCTGGGGGGCCGGGGCAGCCCAGCCCGACGGGGCGGGTGCCTGCTTCCTGGCGGCCGCGGGCTGCGGTCCCCAGGGGGACGAGTACGTGGGCGCCGCGAGCGGCGCCTGGGCGGCGGTCGCCTCCGCGACGAGGAACGCCGGGTCGAGCTCCCACGGCGGGTAGTCGGGGAACGCGGGCGCATTGGGCAGCGGCGCCGCTCCGGACGCGATCGCGGGGGCGAGGAAGACCCACTTGCGGTACGCGTAGAACCGGAAGATCGTGCCGAGCCCGGTGCCGATGAAGCTCGCCGCGTTGTACTCGAGCGAGCCGCGCAGCCCCATGACGTACGTCACGAGGCCGATCACGGCCTCCGCGATGAGCAGGCCCACCACGTTGAGCACGAAGAACAGCACCGCCTCGCGCCGCACCGACTGGTTCTCCCGCTCCTTGAAGGTCCAGAACCGGGAACCCAGATAAGTGAAAAGCGTCGCGAGGGTGACGGAGATCGCCTTCGCCGCCAGCGGCTCGACGTGGTACTTGCTGTGCAGCACGGCCGCGCCGCCAAGGTCGATGATGGTCCCGAGGCCACCGACAACCAGGAACTTGAGCATCTCGGGCAGCATCGTGCGGACGCGGGAGTACAAGCCGGGGGCTGTGAAGGCCATGCGCGGTTTGCCCCTTTCGTTATGAACGCACTGCTACGGTATGCGCCCCAGTTAGCGCGCCGTTATGAGTTGCCTGAATTGTTGTTGAGCGGTATCGGCGCCATAAGCAGAGGTACCCCTGGTGTCACGGGCGACACCAGGGGTACCTGGAGCGTTACTCGGCGCTACTCTGCCACTTCCCGCTAGGCGGCGCGGGTGCGGGCCTGACGGTCCACGATCAGTCGCCAGGCGAGGTAGATCACGGCGGTGAGCACGAAGCCAACCTCGAATGTAAGGTCACCGGTGTCGGGCGCGTGGCGCGGCACTAGGCCGATGTACTTCGTCTGGTTAGAGAAGAGCCAGATGGACAGGCCGCCACCGGCCAGCATCGCCACCGGGCCCGCCCAGTTGGTGCGCTTCCGGTCGAACAGCAGGCGCTCGATCTGCGCCGGGTCCTGGCGGCGGCGCAGGTACATGTCGCAGAACATGACCGCCAGCCAGGGCGCGATCCAGTAGGCGATGATCAGCAGGAAGTTGTTGTAATCCGAGCCCGCGTTGTGCAGGCCCGCCCAGCCGACGAAGAAGCCGATCGCGCCGAAGCCCAGGGCGACAATGGCCCGCCGGGCCGCCAGTGGCAGCTTGAAGCCGATCGCCGTGAACGAGATCGCGCCGGAGTAGATGTTGAGCGCGTTGGCGGCGATACCCCCGATAACGATTGCCAGCAGGGTCAGGTCGCGCAGCCAGGTCGGGAAGATGCCGGTCCAGCCGGCCGTCGGGTTGGCGTTCGACGCGACGCCCGCGATGGTGCCGGCCGCGGCGCCGACCGTCTCAAGCAGCACGCATGACAGCAGCAGGCCGAGGCCGGCCCAGAAGGCAATCGCCTTCTTGTCGGTGTCGGGCTTGAAGTAGCGCGTGTAGTCGGAGGCGTAGGGGTTCCAGCCGACCGCGTAGCCGAACGTCGCGCCGAGTTCGATCAGGAACGCGCCGGGAATGGTCTGGTGGGTCGCGCCGGGGTGTGCCTTAGACAGGGTCCAAGCCGAGGCGATCAGGAAGATGATGACGAGGACCGGGAAGGCGTACCGCTCAAATGCGTGGATCAGGTTGTGGCCGAGGAACGCCACCGCGAGTTGCAGCGCCACCACGATCAGCAGGCAGAGCACTTCCGGCAGGTGAGTAAGCGCGTTCAACGCGAGCGCGCCGCTCACGCTGTTCACCGCGAACCAGCCGATGCCCGCGACTACCGAGTTGATCCCTGCGGGCAGGGCGTTGCCCCAGTAACCGAAGCCACGGCGGCTGAGCACCATCTGCGGTACCCCGTACTGCGGGCCACTGGTCGACAGGATGCCCTGGGTGATCGAGCCGAGCGCGGTGCCGATGACGATCGCGAGGAACGTCTCCCAGAAGCTGAGGCCGAGCAGGATGCCAAGCAGGCCGACAAAAACGGTCGCGAACTCCATGTTCGGCGAGGTCCAGGTCCAGAAAAGCTGCAAGGGGCGGCCGTGCCGCTCGTTGAGCGGGATGAACTCCGCCCCGCCGGGTTCGACGGCGATGACCTTTTCGCCGTACGTGCCTTCTCTAACCTCGACATCGTCGCTTAGCGCTGTCATGCGTACTCCCTGCTGGCAGGCGTGGCCAGGGTCGCTGGCCTGAACTACTTCGGCTCGCCTGGCTGGCGAGGCCGGGATTGGGACTGGCGGGGAAGGTATCGCGCCGTCGCGCCTTGTATCGCCACGTTGGTTGTACCCAGGATTGGGTGGTTCCGCGTAGGCTACACGGCGTGCTTTCACCGTTGTCACCTGCGGGACCGGCTGGTCCCATCGCGCGGAAGTCCGGCACCGGGATGCCGGTGGTCGGCATGGTGGGGGGCGGGCAACTCGCCCGGATGACCGCCGCCGCGGCGGTCGGCCTCGGCGCCACGTTCCTGGTGCTTGCCGAATCGGAAAACGAGAGCGCGGCGCTCGTCACGCACGACGTGACGGTCGGCTCGCACTTGTCGTTGTCCGACGTGTCGGCATTTGCTGCCCAGTGTGACGTTATCACGTTCGATCATGAGCACGTGCCAGGACCGATCCTCGCCAGCCTAGAGGCTGACGGCGTCCTGGTCCGCCCGGGCGGCGGTGCGCTCAGGTACACGCAGGACAAGCTGGCGATGCGCGAGCGGCTCAGCGCGCTTGGCGTGCCGTGCCCGCGGTTCACGCCGGTCGCTTCGCTGACCGACGTGACGGCGTTCATGGGCGGGACCTGGCCGATTGAGCGCGAGCCGAAGGCGCGCGCCGCCGTTCCCGGACTGAGGAGCGAGGGAGCGACGAAGGAGCGGACGAGTGACAAGGGAGGAAACGGCGGGCCCAGCGCGCCGGAGGCGAGTGCGGGAAGGGTGGTGCTCAAGGCGGTCAGCGGCGGTTACGACGGGAAGGGCGTCTGGGTCTGCGAGTCCACCGAAGAGGTGGAGGATGTCCTGGCGCTCGGCATCCGGCTGCTGGCCGAGGAGTTCGTGCCGTTTCGCCGGGAGCTCGCGGCGCTGGTCGCCCGGTCACCGTCCGGCCAGGGCGCGGCGTACCCGGTCGTGGAGACCGTGCAGGTCGACGGCATCTGCCGGGAGGTCATCGCCCCCGCGCCCGGACTCAGCAAGGACGTGGCCGTCGAGGCGGAGGCGATGGCCCTGGGCATCGCGGCCGACCTGGGCGTCACCGGCCTGCTCGCCGTCGAGCTGTTCGAGACCAGCCGCGGCGGCCTGCTCGTCAACGAGCTCGCCATGCGGCCGCACAACAGCGGGCACTGGACGATCGAAGGGGCGCGCACTTCCCAGTTCGAGCAGCACCTGCGCGCGGTGCTCGACCTGCCGCTCGGCTCCTGCGCGCCGCCGGAAGGCACCTTCACCGTGATGGCCAACCTGCTCGGCGGCGCGGACCCCGACGTCTTCGACCGCTACCTCCACGTGATGGCGGCCGACCCGGCGGTTAAGGTCCACTTTTATGGCAAGGAAGTCCGGGCCGGGCGGAAAATCGGGCACGTCACGATCGTCGCGGGCCCGGACGATGACGTGGCGGAGGTCCGTGACCGGGCGCGTCGGGCCGCGAGTTACCTCCGCTGGGGAACCGAAGACGGCGATTGACCGAAATACCTGATCAGGCACGATAAATGATCATCGGGAACTACTCTGTCGCTTGATGATTAAAGCAGGGCGGTACGTGGAGGCTTCGTGACCGTTGGCGAAACGCTGACCGAGGCCCGTTCCCAGGCGGGCCTTTCGATTGATGAGCTCAGCGAGCGCACCAGGATCCGCGGGACGGTCATTCGCAGCATCGAGGACGACGACTACGCGGCCTGCGGCGGCGACCTGTACGTGCGCGGGTACGTGCGCGCGATCGCGGGGGCGGTGGGCATCGATGCGCAGCCGCTGATCCGCGAGTACGACCAGGGACGCGCGATCGAGAACGAGCGCGCGGCCGCCAGCCACGCGCTTGAGTTCTCCAGCGTCCCACCGCCGGCCGTCGCGCCGGCCGGGCTGGACGCGACGCGATTCGACCTGCCCGCGGTGGGCGGCGATCCCGCCGTCACGGCGTATGACCTGCCGCAAGTGCCTGACGTCCCGCCCACGACCGAGTTCCCCGCGGCGGTGCCACCCGCCGTGCCGCCGCCTCCGGCGGCGCAGCCGCCGGGCACCGCGGAGACGCGCTACGACCTGGCCGCGGTGCCGGGTGACCTGATGGCCGCGGGTTATGACTTCACGGCCGCGGAGCCGGCCGAGCCGGATTCCGCGACGGCGGTCATCCCCGCGCCCGGTGACGGCCCGGCCGGCCAGGGAGACGACGCGGGACAGCCCGACGCCCTGCCGACGGCTGCCGCTCCGGCCGGTTCCGCACAGCCGGTAGTCTCGTCGGCCGGCCGGGGGCGCGGCAGGCGCCGCGGCCTGTTCGCCGTGGCCGCCCTCGTCGTTCTGCTCGCGGCCGGGTTCCTGGGCGTCAAGCTCGGAACGGGGAGCACGTCCACCACGAACACGGCCGCCACCAGCGCGGCCAGCGCAGCCGCGGCCAGCGCTTCCGCCAAGGCGAGCGCCGCGGCGCAGGCGAGCGCGTCCGCGGCGGCCCGGGCCAGCGCGTCGGCGCAGGCGAGCGCGTCGGCCTCGGCTCAGGCCCGCCGGGAGGCGGCCGCCAAGGCCGCGGCCGCGCGGGTCGTCACCCTACCGGTCGCTTCCGTGGCGGCGTACGGCCCCGACGGGTACGCCGACGGCGATGAACCGGGCAACGCCAAGAATGCCATCGCGCGTGACGCCTCCCAGCCGTGGACGTCCCAGTGGTACGTGACGCCGACCTTCGGAATGCTGAAGCACGGCACCGGCCTGCTGCTCGACCTGGGGGGGAAGGTGACCGTCACCAGCATCCGCCTTGAGCTCGCCGCGTACCAGGGCTCGGACGTGCAGATCCGGGTCGGCAACGGCACCGCGGCGCAAGACCTCCGGGTGGCGGCGCAGGCGAGCAACGCCGGCGGCGCCATCAAGCTCACGCTGCGCCAGCCGACCGCCGCCAGGTACCTGCTGATCTGGTTCACCCAGCTGCCGCCGGACGGCGCCGGCCACTACATGGCGAGCGTGTCGAACGTAGTGGTCACGGGGCGGCGCTAGCGGCTGGCCGCGCCCGAGCGATTACGCTTGGGCCCGTGCAAAGTGACGTGCCGCTGGTCGGCGTGGTGATGGGGTCGGACTCGGACTGGCCGGTGATGGGGGCGGCCGTCGAGGTACTCGACGAGTTCGGCGTGGCGTACGAGGCGGACGTTGTTTCCGCGCACCGGATGCCGCGCGAGATGATCGCCTACGGGGAGCAGGCGGCGAGCCGCGGGCTGCGGGTGATCATCGCCGGCGCGGGGGGTGCCGCGCACCTGCCAGGCATGCTGGCCTCGGTCACGCCATTGCCGGTCATCGGGGTTCCGGTGCCGCTCAAGTACCTGGACGGGATGGACTCGCTGCTGTCGATCGTGCAGATGCCCGCGGGCATCCCGGTGGCGACGGTCGCCGTCGGCGGCGCGCGCAACGCGGGACTGCTCGCCGTCCGCATTCTCGCCGCCGCCGACGAAGAACTGCGCACGCAGATGATCGAGTTCCAGGCCCGGCTCACCGCGCAGGCCAAGGCCAAGGGCGCCGCGCTCCGCGAGATCTTGTGAACTGCCGGGGGAGCGGGCGGCGGTGGCTGTCCTGTGCCCTTACTGTGGGTACCGCGATCCCGTAGCACATTGTGATGGTTTGATTACTTATATTCGGAAATGCTACAGAAGTTCGGACTGCCCGCAGCTGACTGTCGACCTTTGGTATCGGTTTGGGCACGGTGACACCATGGGGGTGTTTTACGCCTGCGCTCGTGGGGCATTCTGGAGTCAGCGCAGGCAGCCGGAACGGGACCGGTCGCAAGTGTCTAGCGGGGGGATTGGGCACGCTGCGCTGATTGGGTCAAGGGGGAAGTATCAATGGCCTTTTCTGTGTCGAAGAGCCGTCCATTCCGCTCGCTGGGTCTCTACAAGTCCAATGGCAAGCACGCCGCCCCGAAAGGCTGGGTACCGGAGCCGCGTCCTGCCACCGAGGCAAGCCACCCGCACCGTCCGGCGCACGCGGCGACGATGCCGCGGCTGACCGGCCCGCACGTCGACGCCAAGGAAACCGACACCGATCAGGCCGCGTTACCACCGCGCAGGCAGCCGCCGGCGCCCGCCCGCATTCACCGGAATGCCGGCGGGTGCCGGCGTTTTACCCGGGCTAGCATCTGGACATGAGCACCTTCGCACTGTCGGAAGAGCATGAGGCGCTGCGTGAGGCGGTGCGCACTCTCGCGGACGACAAGATCGCGCCGCGCGCGGCGGACATCGACCGGACCGCCGAGTTCCCCTGGGACGTGTACGAGGCGCTGGTAAAGGCCGACTTCCACGCGGTGCACATCCCCGAGGCCTACGGCGGGGCGGGCGGCGACGCGCTCGCCGCGGTGCTGGTCATCGAGGAGGTCGCCCGTGCCTGCGCGACGTCCTCGCTGATCCCCGCGGTGAACAAGCTCGGCACGGTGCCGCTGCTGCTTGGCGCGTCCGAGGAGGTCAAGCAGCGCTACCTGCCGTCGGTCGCGCGTGGCGACGGGATGTTCTCCTACGCGCTCTCCGAGCCGGAGGCCGGCTGGACGCGGCCGCGATGCGCACCCGGGCGGCGCGGACGGACGGCGGCTACGTGCTCAACGGCGTGAAGCGGTGGATCACCAACGCCGGCGTGTCGAAGTTCTACACGGTCATGGCGGTAACCGACCCGGACAAGGGTGCCAACGGCATCACGGCGTTCGTGGTGGAGGACGGCGACGCGGGCTTCAGCCTCGGTGCCCCGGAGCACAAGCTGGGCATCAAGGGCTCACCGACCCGCGAACTGTACTTCGACAACTGTGAGATCCCCGAGTCCCGCCGGGTCGGCGCGGACGGCGAGGGATTCAAGATCGCGTTGCGCACCCTGGACCACACCAGGGTCACGATCGCGGCCCAGGCCCTGGGCATCGCGCAGGGTGCGCTCGACTACTCGCTCGGCTACGTGAAGGAGCGCAGGCAGTTCGGCAAGGCGATCGCCGACTTCCAGGGCCTGCAGTTCATGATCGCCGACATGGCGATGAAGCTGGAGGCCGCCAGGCAGCTCACCTACGCGGCGGCGGCCCGCTCCGAGCGGGCGATGCACGGAGAGCAGGTGCCCGACCTGACCTTCTTCTCGTCGGCGTGCAAGACGATGGCCTCCGACGTCGCGATGTCGGTCACCACGGACGCGGTCCAGCTACTCGGCGGCTACGGCTACGTGAACGACTACCCAGTCGAGCGCATGATGCGCGACGCCAAGATCACCCAGATCTACGAGGGGACCAACCAGATCCAGCGGGTGGTGATGGCGCGGCAGCTGCTGAAGGGCTAGTATTCGGGCGCTGACCTGGGGCTTCTCGGGTCATGCTGGCATGGACGGGCCGTCTACCTGGCGAGTTGGGCGACCCGTTCTCGTATCCTGATTGTCCGGTTGATGCCGGTTATTTCCCGTCGGTTCCGGACGCCGTGCTGAATCCGTGCTGACACCTGGTGACTATTGGTCTAGACCAATAGTCATTACGCAGAGGCCCGCAGGCGCTACTGCACGAGCTAGCCCGCCTAACAGGGAAACGGCAATTCCCCTGTGGGGGCGCCATAACAGACGGCGGCACTCCAGATCCCCTGTGGCGGCCTGGTATCGGGTGGAAGAGGAGCGTGCTACAAACCGTCGGGCGAGTAACTCGACAAGATCGCCCCGGCCAGATCGCTTCGGCTAAAGGCTGATCCGGGGGCGGGGGTCAGTACTTGCGCTGAGCGCTTCGATGACCATCGGCTCCGGCCAGCCGATCTGCGACGTGAGGGCCTCTATTGTCAGCCCGGCCTGCTCAGCGGCCGACGCCGCGAGCGATAGCAGCTGTGGTGCTTCACCGGCACCGAGGTCTCCGGGCTCGTCAATGCGCCATCCGCGTCCACTCATGTACCGGAGAGCTTGCAGGTAGGTGGCCTCTGGCATGACGTCCAGGGTCCTGGCGCGTCTCAGTAGCGCACCGATCGGTGATCCCCAGCGCTTCTTGAGCGTGACGAGCTCGCCCCAGGACGCGGTCGCGGGCAGTTCGGCGCGGATATCGCCTGCTGGCATCAGGAACGCGGCGGCGAAGCAGTTGGCCTGGTCCTCAACTGCCTTGCTCCCCGCATCACGGATGTCGTGCATGACCAGGTGCCCTAGCTCGTGCGCGGCGCTGAAGCGCTCCCGGTCGCACTTGGCCTTATCATCGCCCAGAATCGCCACGGGCCTATCTGCGAATGGGACGCTGAACGCGTCAACGTCGTGCGTTCCCGCATGGTAGCGGGCGCACACGATGCCGTGGCTCTCCATCTCCCGCACCACGTTGGGGATAGGGCCGGGTGCGATGTTCCAGGCTGCCCTGACCTCGTCCGCTCGGGCCTCGGCGGTGGCCGGGTCCGCGTCAGGCTGAACACCAAGGTGCGGGACGTCGCGGTCCGGCAGGCGCACTGCCTGGCCTAGGCGGTCGGCTAGGTCGTGGAAGAGGTGCGCGAGGGCGATGGCCCGGCGCCGGTCGGTGACGGTGATCGAGCGAAGCGACCGGAAGAAGCCCTGGTCGTCGTCTGCGTCGGGTGCTGTCCCCCGGCTGGAAGGCACCGCACTGACGACGAAAAACCCTACAGGGAAATCCAAGGCGTCCGCGAGGCGCAGCAGAGTCTGCGGAATCGGGCGGGCGTCGCCCCGCTCGAACTGGCTCACTGCGGCTGGCGTCACCTGCGCCGCCACCGCCACGGCGCTCCGCGTCATCATCCGCGTTTCCCGGGCCAGCCGGAGGCGGCGCGGTGAGAATAGCGCGCTAGCCGTCTCGGCGTCCGCGCCCGTCTCGAACTCGCTCACTCATCACCATCGGCAGCCGGGGACCTGCGTCTGAGCAAAGTCAAGGAACCAGTCATCGATCTGAAATTAAGCATACGAAACCGCTGCTGGCAAGATCAGCGCGGGGTCCACCGCCGGGTAAGTCGCGCGCCACCCGAAGATACGAGACTTCGATCCCGGACCTGCACGTGACCGCGTCGCGTAAGCAGCGGGCGGTCGGTGAACGTCGAGTTGCTGTCATGGGTTAAAGTATGCCACGATTTACATGTACTAGATTAAAGTCAGTGAGTCGATTCTTGTGACAGTGTATAGGAGGGGCCAGTGGCCACCTTGCCGAGCTACTTCTCGCAGGCGCTTCGCGCGATCGAGCCAGGCGTGGACGCGGATCATGCCAAGGATGCCCACGCGCAGGTCAGCGCCGCGCTGAGGGCTTCGGCCCCGCTGACGGGGCTCGGCGTCAGCCCGGTCCTAATCGGCTCGTACGCGCGGGAGGTATCGACGCGCAGGGTTAAAGACGTTGACGTGTTCGGGCGGCTGGAAGACGCCGACAAGGAACTGCGTCCCGGACGCGCGCTCGACTTGTTCGAAGATGCGCTGGCCAAGGGCTTCGAGGAGAAGCGGATCGAGCGCCAGGCCCGGTCCATCAAGGTCAGCTTCGACGAGTACGACCTGTCTGTCGACGCGGTCCCCGCGCGGCGAAAGGGCGATCACTGGGAGATCCCGAAGAAGACCGACCAGGACAACAGGGCCAGCTGGATCGAGACCAACCCCACCCGGCTCACCGAGCTGAGCACCAAGATGAACAAGAAGTTCACGCTGAGCGGGAAGGGCATCTACGTGCCCGTGGTCAAGCTTGTGCGGCAGGTCCGTCGGGCTTGGCTCGACGACCAGCCGGGCGGCTTGTACTTCGAGATCCTGACGTACTGGGCGTTCAACGACGTCAAGCCGAAGGGCGCTAGCCACGCTGACTACCTGGTCGCGGTGCTGGACTACATAGAGGAGCAGCTCCCGGTCGTCGCCGAAGACGGGCTGCAGGACCCGACCCTGTCCGGGAAACTGATCGAAAGCCGTGCCACCGAGGACGAGTTCAGTGACGCGGTCGAGAAGATGACCGAGGCAGCCGAGCTGGCGCGGACGGCGCTGACGGAAGGCGACGACTGCAAGGCGGCGGCGGCCTGGCAGCGGCTCCTGGGCAAGAACAGCGAAGGCGAGACCGTCTTCCCGACACCGGAATACTGCAAGCCAGACGGGACCCGGCGCAGCACCTCGGCGACTGTCAAGGGCGCAGTAACTGCTCCGGCCGGATCGGGTCGGTACGCGTGACCAGCGCGGCCCAGGCCGCGCTGGCGGCCGACCGGGCCGCGCTACGCCATGCCCTCGCGGCCCGGGGGTTCACCGACGACGGCGACGTGCTGCGCGGGCCGGTCCAGTGGCGAGCGCCCGAAGGCCGCCAGGCGACCTCGGTCGTGGACATCACCATCCCCGGGCGCTACCCGTTCGGGCCTCCCGCGGTACGGCTCACCAACCTTGGGGATCCGATCGAGGTCACCTTCCACCGTGACCTCGATGGCGCCCTGTGCCTGTGGGACACCAGCGAGACGGTCGCCAACGGGCCGTGGACCGACCCGGATCTGCTGCTCAGCCGCATCGCGGGGTGGCTTGAGAACACTGCAGCCGGGTGGCCAGACGACGAGGACTGCGACCTCGAGCGCTACCTGCCCGCATGCGCCCGATCGGGGATCGTGCTCTACGACCATGACGCCATCCGACCCCTGGAAGGGTACCTCCGCACACGGGAGACGCAGGTTCCGGGCGCGGTGACCGTACTTGCTTCACCATGGAACCTACCCCGGACGGCCGGGAAGCGACCCTCTAAGGGCAAAAGATCGGCACCGCTACCCGCGCCCCGCCACCTGGCCTATTCCGCGGACCTTGGCCCCCTGAGTTTCCCCGTCCGGGACTGGGACGACCTGTCGGTTGCGCTCGGCGACCGAGTCGGCGAACTGCGTCGCCTCATCAACCAGGGCAGCGTCGAGCTGTTGCTGCTGTGGTACCGCCGCGGGCAGCGGGAGGCGGTGCTCGCCCTCGCCGCAGAGCCGGGACAGCCCCCGATCCTCACCGCGCGCGAAGCGGCGGACACCAGCCCGGCCGCCCGCACCCTGCGAGCAGGGGTCGGCGCTGCGGACCTGGCCGGGAAACGGGTGGCGATCATCGGGTGCGGCGCCGTCGGCTCGTACGCCGCCGACCTCCTCTACCGGGAGGGAGTACGTGGTCTGACCTTGGTCGACCCCCAGCTGCTGCGACCCGGCAACGCGGTTCGCCACCTCGCCCCGCCGAGTCTCGCCGGGCTTCCGAAAGCCGATGCGGTAAAGCATGTACTCCTCAGCTACGAGTTCGGCGGCGCTGACATCGAGACAAGACGATCAAGAATCGCGGACCCCGGTCAGGCCATCGAGATCCTAAGGACATCGGACCTGGTCATCGATGCCACTGCGGACCAGCGCGCCACAGCGATGCTGTGCTGGGCGGCGGGCGTCACCGGCGGCTCCCTGGTAACTGCCTGCGTCCAGCGCGAAGGCGGTATCGCGCGCGCCGACCGATTCCCACTGCGCGGCGATGAAGAGCACCTCGCCCCGGTCCCCGCGGTGCCACTCCCGGCGGCCGTGCGGGAACGAGGATGCGGCGACGCCGTGTCCCTCACGCCTCCATCGGCCGTCGTGGCCGCCGCCGAGCTCGCAGCCGAGCTGGCCCGCGACGAGCTCACGGACGGCCGGTCCCTGCCCGCGACCGCGCTCCGCGTCCTGCGCCCGCAGCACGACGTTCCCTACGACCGCCTGTGCACGCTGACCGCGGGGAAGGGCGTCGGCCCAGGAGGGGCCCAGTGACGGCCGTTCCCGTCCAGGCCCTGATGAGCGGTCCGGCGCTCGCCGAGCTGAACGCGGCGGCCCGGGCTGCGCTGCCCAGAGAAACCGGAGGGCTGCTGCTTGGCTGGTGGGATACCTGCGAAGCAGCGGAAACGGTGATCGTGCGTCACGCCATCGAGGTTCCGGACCGGCAGGCGACGCCTACCTCCTGGGTACGCAGGCCACGTGCCGCGCAGGCCGCGCTCTCCCGGGCGCTGACCACCCTCGGCCACCCGCTGCTCGGCTACGTCGGCGACTGGCACAGCCATCCCGAGGCATGCGCGGCCAGCAGGCAAGACAAGGAATCTATCCTGCGCACCTCGCTGCAGTACGAGCACCCGGTTCTCTTGTTGATCCGGCTGCCCGACGATGCGGTCGACCTCACAGCAGCGCAGTCAGGCAAGAGCCGCCCTGCACGCCTTCACCAGCAGTAAGGAGCACCGCCATGAGCCTCGCGCCGCGCGCCGCAGCGATCCGCGGCGACGACTACCAGCACGCCGTCGGCTGGTACTGGGCCTGCCAGGCCCTCGACGACCCGGACGTCATCTCCGTCAGCATCGAAGACGCGGCCGGCGGTCACTTCGACGACGTCGTGGTACGCCGCAAGCAGGGCCCGGACCAGTACTGGCAGGTCAAGAGCAGCAACTATGGCAGCGCCGTCATTGACGAGGACTGGCTGCTGACATCGGTCACCAGCAGCGGCCGCAGCCCGCTTCAGCACTTCTACGCCACGTGGCGCCAGATGCGTGACGTCGGGAACCCGTTCGAGCTGGCGCTCCTGACCAACCGCGGATTTGATCCGGCCGATGCCGTCCTTCAGCTCCGTGACCTGAAGACTGAGAAGATAAACGTCGCCGCGCTGACCGCCGCTGGTCCTCGATCGCACGCAGGCCGTGAACGCCAGCGCTGGGCGAGCCACTTGGGCGTTGACGTCGGCGAGCTAGCGGGCTTCCTCCGCAGCCTGTCGTGGAAATCAGGGGCAGCCGAGTCCAGCTGGGACCAGCAGGCCCGGCACCTAATGCGTCTGACCGGCCTGCGGTCAGACGACGACGCGGTCACCGTGGGGAAGAGCATGGTCCGCAGTTGGGTCACCGACGGGGCCGGGCCGATGAGCCGGGACAACATTCGGCGAGCCGTGGCCAAGGCGGGACTCCTGGCCCGCAATGGCACCCTGGTCCTCGCGGTCCATGCCATCGACCGGCAGCCGACCGCCACGCCCCCCAACGTCGAGATCGACCTTGTGGGTCTCTACGACGGCACGGACGCCTTCACCCGCGTCCAGCTCCGCGACCCCGCCGACTGGAACGCGAAAGTGGCACCGGCTATCCGGAACGCGGCCCAAGACCTGGAGGCATACGCGACCCGCCGCGTGCACGTCACCGGCTCGATGCGCCTTCCCCTCTGGTTCGCGATCGGCCGCGCCCTCCCAGATGTACGCGGATGGGTTCTCTCAGCCGACCAGCGCACTGAGGAATGGTCAACGGAGGCGGCACCGGAGGATGTGACCGCACGCATACTCACGCAGGCCAGCATCGGTCGCGGTCCTGAACTCGCGATCGTCGTCAGCATCACCCACGACATCGCAGAAGACGTCACCCGCTACATCGGCGAAGCCGGGCTCCCGGTCGGCACGCTGCTGGCGCTCGGCCCGCAAAGTGACCCTGGGAACCGCGCAGTGAGCTCTGCGGGCTGGGCGGTCGCCTGGGCCCGCTCCGCCCGCGAGCAGGCGCGCCGAGCCGCCGCCAGCGTCGGCGCGACCCACGCTCACTTGTACCTGGCCGCGCCCGCCGCGCTCGCGATGATGCTCGGCCACCAGTGGAATCTCATGCCGCCCACGACCGTCTACGAGCACCTGAGAACCGGATACGCGCCGACCCTCAGCCTGCCGTGAACCCGGCTAAGCGGCTTACCTGCACCGCGTCACCGCGGTGCCTTCGCGTGCGGACCCCGTGCTGGATCGATGCTGACCCTAGCGGCATCGGGCACGCCGACCGGTACCCAGGTATACGCGAGGTCTACGCCAGGTACACCAGAGGTCGCTGTGAGGTCTATGGCCGCTGGGCGCCTTCTGGCTGGACCGGTAGTGTCGCGTACGTGACTGACCCGCCTAAGTGGGTGATCCACGGCGAGCGGCTGGTGGACGATACCCCTCACATCCGCGTGAGCATGGCCGATGTCGAGCTTCCGAACCACGTGCGGTTCACGCAGTACGTCTTCCGGATGCGGCGCTGCGCGATGACCGTGGTCCTGGACGACACGGGCGAGCGGGTGCTGCTGATGCGGCGGCACCGGTTCATCGTGGACCGCTGGGTGTGGGAGTTGCCGGGCGGTTACGTGGATGACGGAGAAGACTCTGCCGCGGCGGCGGCGCGCGAGGTCGAAGAGGAAACGGGCTGGCGCCCGCGCAAGACCGAGTTCGTCATGTCCTCCCAGCCGCTCATCGGCAACGCCGACTATCCGCAGGACTTGTACCTGGCGCACGGGGCCGAGCTTGTCGGAGAGCCCGAGGTAGACGAGACAGCCGAGGTCCGCTGGGTCCTGCTCGACGAGACGCCGGGGATGATCGCCCGGGGCGAGATCCTGGGGGCGATCACCATCATCGGGGTGCAGCATGTCCTGCTGCGGCGGGCAGCCGCTCGCGTACCTCCGCCGTGAAGTCGCGGACGGCCGGGACGTCGGCTCGTGGGCGCAGGACACGAACCAGGTCGCGGACGTAGCGGACGCTGCGGGCCGAGGTGAGGCGGACGGTCAGGTCCAGTGCCTGCCGCCCGACGACCGACGCCTGTTCGGGCTCGTCTTGTGCCGCGTAGGCGGTGGCGAGCAGGGAGAGGTTGAAGGCCCGGCCGCGGACGTAGCGGCTGTCCATGTCCAGGGAGCGGCGGGCGTAGCGGGCTGCGGGGCCCGCCTCGCCGAGGTCTCGGAAGCACTGGGCCATGCGGGCGGCCAGGTACGCCTCGTCGAAGTAGGACAGCCACGCCGGGTCGTCCTCGCGAGCGGCGCGGTCGAAGGTCTGCTCCGCCCTGGCGAGAGCGGAGCCGCAGGCGCTGGCGTCGTTGCGGGCGGCGTGGCCGTGCGCTTCCATGACCAGGCACTCGGTGAGCAGGGTCGCCGACCCGTGGCGGAAGGCGGCGGCCTGGGCAGCGCGGGCGAGGTCGACCGCCTCATCCGGCCGGGCCAGGTAGAGCGCCTGGTGCGCCTGCGCGGCGAGAACCTCCGCCGCAAGGGCATGGTCGTCGGCGTGCCGCGAGTAGGCCAGGGCTTGGGTGAGGTAGCGCTGGGCTAGTCCGTGCTCGTCGCTGTCGTAGGCGACCCAGCCGGCCAGCTGGGACAACTCCCCGCACGCGGCGGCGAGCTGCCGACCGGTCTCCTCCTGGTAGCTGCCGGAGGTGAGCAGCCGGGAGACGTGATCGTCGAGGTAGGACACGACTGAGCTGCGGAGCTTGCCTCCGCCGAGCCGGTTGTCCATCTCCCGGTAGGAGTGCGTCAGCTCGCGGATCGCGTCGATGTCGGCGCGCCCCACCTTGCGTGCGCCGGAGCCGGAAGGGGCGGCGGCGGGCGGGCTGGTGAGCCAACGCAGCGCGGAGGCGGGCAGCGCGGCGGAGGTGAAGACCGCGTTGACCAGGAATCGCCTTCGCTGCACGTCGGCCCTCCAAAGGGCGGTTGAGGTGGCTATGGTCTCCGTCCAACCGACAGGGAGCTGCAGGCCAAGGTCGCCGGGTAGGTCGCTGGGCGTCATGCCCAGCTCAGTCTCGGAGACCTTCCGGCCGAGGGCATCGCCGAGGACGACGGCGGCCAGTTCGGGGACTGGCGACCGCGGCTGCTCGCCCGCCAGCCAGCGCAGGACCGACGTGTGGTCGCACCGCACGTTTTTGACTCCCCGGACTGCTGCGACGTCAACGATCCTGCGGGCCAGTCCCTTGTTGGACATTGCGGCCTCGTCCAGCAGGGACCGTAGTCGCAGGTTCTGCTCCTTCGGCGCTCGCGGCACGTGCCTGGCCTCCTGCCGGTTGCGGTCACGGTCAGTTTGACAGTGCCACGCGCTGTTCGCGTCGTCCAGGCTGATTGACACCCCCTCCGCGCACATCCGCCCCCGCTGCGAGCCCTCCCGAATCTGCCCTGGCTGAGATTCCCTGATGGTCATGGCAAGCACGCAGGTCGCCCGCGCAGCGGCGCAGCTTCATGAAGCCGCCCAAGATGTGGCTCGTGTCGCCGCCAGCCGCAGCGCCCAACCGGAAGACATGACCATGAACGGCAGGAGCACCGGAAGCCAGCACGCAGACAGACACCCTCGTCTTGCCGCGAGCCAGCCAGTCCTGAGCCATCACCGCCTGCCCATGGTCACCATGGCGGACGCGGCGCGGTTCGCGCCGTTCGCCGCCCGGTGGCCGCTCCGGACATTTCTTGAGCTGGGCGCGCTGCCCGGCGCGGTGCCCTGTGCCCGGCTGCACACGCGCAACGTGCTGGCGGAATGGGGCCTGACGGTATTCAGCGAGAGCACCGGCCTGCTAGTCAGCGAGCTCGTTACGAACGCGATCCAGATCTCCCGCCTGGCCGAGCAGGACGCCCCGGTCCGGTTGTGGCTGGTCTCGGACCGGGCGCAGGTGGTGATCTTCGTCTGGGACGCCAGCCCGCTCCCGCCGCTACCGGGCGACGTCGGCGAGGACGCCGAGAGCGGCCGAGGGCTGCTTATCGTCCAAGCCGTCAGCGCGTGGTGGGGCTGGGACTTCTCGCCCGGCATGGGCGGGAAGGTCGTCTGGGCCGTACCCCTCTCTGCCAGACTCGCATGAGACAGGATGAACCTGTAATTATCAGTGCGCAGGGCGAGACAGGAATCAACCAGACGTGACGATGTCGATCGCTGACGTGATCGCCGGACCAGACCGGGCATGATGGGACCGTGGCCGCTTCTGACGGGCCGCGGGCCGGTCGGCCGAGGCGCCGGACTTTCACCGCGGAATACAAGCTCCGGGTCCTGGAGGAGTACGAGAACGCGGAAAGCCCTCGTGAGCGGGCCGCACTGCTGCGCCGCGAAGGGATATATTCTTCAAGCATTTCGGAATGGCGCCGGGCCCGCGACGCTGCGGCCCAGGAAGCCATTCCGGAAAGCAGGCCCGGCCGTCCCGCCCGGAACGTGGCCGAGACCGAGAATGAGCGGCTCCGGCGGGAGAACGAGAAGCTCGCGAAGGAACTTGCGCGCACGAAGGCTGCGTTGGAGGTCGTGGGAAAAGCGCACGCGCTCTTGGAATTGCTCTCCGAGAGCGCGGACTCCGAAAAGAAGCCGCGGAAGTGATGCACGCCGCATTCAGTGACCTGGCCCCGCTTTCCTCAAAAACAACGGCATGCCGGATTCTAGGGATATCACGGGCAACCCAGCACCGCCGGGGAAACCCGGTGACCGCGGAAAGTGAAATGCCCGCGGGCCAGCGGGCGCCGCACCCCGCCGCCTTGTCGGAACAGGAACGGGAGCAGGTCCTCGACGTGCTCGACAGCGACCGGTTCGCCGACAAGTCCCCCGCCCAGGCCTGGGCCGTGCTGCTCGACGAGGGCTCTTACTACTGCAGTATCCGCACCATGTACCGGGTCCTGGAGTCCAGGAACGAGGTCCGCGAGCGCCGCGCCCAGGCCGCCCACCCGCCCCGCGTCCGCCCCGAGCTCGTCGCCGACGGCCCGGACCAGGTGTGGACGTGGGACATCACCAAACTGAAATCACGGTGGCGCGGCCTTTACTTCGACCTTTACGTGATGATGGACATATTCTCCCGCAAAGTCGTCTGCCAGGAGGTCCACGTGACCGAGAACGGCGACCTCGCGAAAGCATTCATCGAGAACGCGATCGCCGCGAACGGCGGCGCCCGGCCGGATTACATTCATGCTGACAACGGGACTTCCATGACTTCTAAGCCGGTCAGCCAGCTGCTTTCTGACCTGAATATTAGCGATTCTCATTCCCGCCCGCACGTATCGAACGACAATCCCGTATTCAGAGGCCGTGTTCAAGACCTTGAAGTACTGTCCGGTGTTTCCCGGGAGCTTCGAGTCAGTCGGCGATGCCCGCACTTTCAGCTCGCTGTTCTTCGGCTACTACAACAACGAGCACCGTCATTCCGGAATCGGCCTGCATACCCCGCAATCCGTCCACGACGGAACCTGGCGCCAAATCCGGGAACGCCGCCAACAGGTCCTCGACGCTGCTTTCGGGGCCCGGCCCGACCGGTTCCGCGGGCGCCGCCCGGTGGCCCCGGACCTGCCCGCCAGGGTCTGGATCAACGAGCCCCGGCCGACCATCCAGTCACAGGAGACCGCAGGGATAAATCAAGCCGCCTGATGTCTCAACGGGTTTGACAGGCAGCGTACTGGGAGGTGAGCTATGACCGGAATCAGTAAGCCAGGTTCCAGCTGGCTGCCCGTCCGGGTCGATGACTTCGAGGCGTGGCAGGTGTGCCTGCTGGAAGAGGCGGCGCAGCTTCTGGGCGTTGTCCTTGAGCCTGTCGGCCGCGTCCACCGGCCGTACTCCGTCGGATCGCCGGTCATGTTCCGCGGCGAGCGCGCGTGGCTTCGGGTGGGCACGTTCCTTGAGCATGAGATGAACCCGAACGCGTGGCGGGGTATCGCAGACGCTGCGGCGATCCCCGGGGTTAGTAAGCCAGCGCTGCTGCACCGGATCGAGTGGCACACCCGCGAACCAGTCTCGGTCCCGGTCAGCGCCGAGATTCTTACCCTGGTCACCGACCCGCCTGCCTCGGGCGAACGGTACCTTCGGACCGCCCCGGACCTCCCTGATGACTGGTTCCGCGACCTGGCCGCCTCTCTCGCGGCGCTGCGGGCGTACCCGACCGATCGCCGGTTCCCCGTTCACGAGCCGAGAAATATGGCTACCTGCTGTCCGCGACGTACGGCGACCCGTCCCGGCCGGCTTAGCCCCGGTCTTCGGAACCGAGCACACCGATCTCACCTGGGCGAACATCACGGCCTCGCGGTTTTGCATCCTCGACATGGAGCACTGGGGCGTCGCGGTCACCGGCTACGGAGCCGCCTACCTCTACCTCACGGCGCTGACCGTCCCGGCAGTAGCCGACCGGGTCTACGAGGCGCTGGCCGATGTGCTCGACACCCCGAGCGGGCAGTACGCCCAGCTCGTTGCCGCCGCCATCATCCTCCGGAATCTCACCCGGCTTCCCGACCCGGATGGCCTCGCGGCGATGCTGCACCGCCACGTGCGCACGCTGCTCACCCGACCCCACGCCCATTGCCTGAGGAGGTACCCCATGCCCCACCAGCTCATCGCCAGCCCCTATCCCGACGGACATATCGTCGTCAGCCCCGGCCGCGACGGCGGCATCCGGATCGGGGCCGCCCGATACGCCGAGCTACGCGACACGCCTGCCGCCGCCCCTGTCCCCGCCTGGCTTGCCGCCCCGGCCCGCGCCGCCTGGAACCTGGACCTGACCGGGCGGACGACCGGCGAGTCGGTCATGGTCCGGCCAGAGACCGCCTACGGGTACGCCCGCGCCAGCTACGAGCTCAACCTGGGCTGCAACTACGACTGTGAGCACTGCTACCTGGGCGAGAAGCAGTTCGCGGGCATGGACTGGCCCGGCCGGGAACGGCTGCTGCAAGCGATGGCCGAGGCCGGGGTGCTGTGGCTGCAGCTCACCGGGGGCGAGCCGCTGATCGACCCGCTGTTCCCCGAGACCCATGCCCGCGCGTGGGACATGGGCATGATGATCCAGATCTCCTCCAACGGCTCACGCCTCGACCAGGCCCGCACCCTGGAACTCCTGACGGCCCGCCGGCCGTACCGGCTGACGCTCAGCATCTACGGGGCCACCGAGGAGTCCTACGACGGGATGACCCGCCGCCGGGGATCGTTCAAGCGGTTCATGCGCGGCCTGGACGCCGCGCACGAGGCCGGGCTGCCGATGCGGATCAACATCGTCGTGTCCAAGCGGAACGCCCACGAGGTCGCCCAGATGAAGGCCATCGCCGACCGCTACGGCACCCAGTCGTTCGAGTACACCAACATCAGCCCCACCATCCACGGCACCGGCGAGGTGCTGCCCAGCCAGTCCCGGGAGATGCTCCGCGCCAAGCGGCCCTACACCGGGTGCAACGCCGGCATCACCCACTTCCACGCCGACCCCCACGGCAAGGCGTCCATCTGCAAGGTCGGCCGCGACCCCCAGGTCGACCTGATCGCCGAGGGCGCCGACGGCCTGCGCCGACTCGCCGCCGCCGCCGACTCGCTGGTCACCCGGCACGGCGGGTGCTCCGGCTGCACCCTGCAGAAGACCTGCGGGACCTGCATGCCGCTGGCGACCCTCTACCGCCAGGCCAAGGCCCCGCTCGAGACCTACTGCCAGCACGGAGGGAGGTGAAACGCCCATGACCGCAGTTGCCGATGTGAGCTGCTCACTGACCGCCGTCGCCGTGACTGACCCCGCGCCCGCTGGCTGACTCGACGCCAGCGCTCGGCCCGGACGACGTCGAGTACGTCGCCGACACCGATAGGCTCCTGACGATGTGCTCGTGCAGCGCGAGCGACTCCCAGCCCTACTAGCGCCCAGCGCCTGAACGGGGACCCGGCATCGTGCCGGGTCCCCTCCATCATGACGTGAGGAGCACCGTGGAACAGCGCGTCGCCTGGGACGACCTGCCCAGCTCGCTCAAGAACGCGATCGAGGCCCGTACCGGCCGCATCACCAGCGTGCGCATCGCCACCGCCGGGCAGAACTCACCGCTGGCCGCGATCATCGATACCGCCGACGGCAAGGTGTTCGCCAAGGGCATGCCGTCCGGCCACCGCCGGGTCATCACCCAGGCCCGCGAGGCCGCTGTCGCCCCGCTCGTCAGGGATATCTCCCCGGCCCTGCTGTGGCACTTCGACGAGGCCGGGTGGAACGTCCTGGGCTACGAGTACGCGCCCGGCCGCCACGCCGACTACTGCCCAGGCTCGCCCGACCTTGACCGGCTGGTGCAGCTCATGGGGGCGCTGAGCGAGATCAAGGTCCCGGATGCCCCCGGCCCGTTCAAGCGGGCCGAGGACCGCTGGAAGCCCTACGTTGACGACCCAGCGGCGGCGTCGATCTTCGCCGGCCCGGTGCTCACGCACTCGGACTGGACGCCTGACAACGTGCTGGTATCGCGAGGACCGCGCCTGGCTGATCGACTGGGCCTGGCCCACCCTCGGCGCCGCCTGGACCGACCCGGCCTGCTGGGTACTGCGCCTCATGGCCTCCGGTGGCCACACCGCGCATCAGGCCGAACGGCAAGCCTCCCGCCTCCCCGCGTTCCGGGCCGCCGACCCGGCGCACATTGACCTGTTCGCCTATGCCAACGTCCGGCTGTGGGACGAGATCGCGCAGTCGAGCACGAGCGACTGGACAGTCAAGATGGCACAAGCCGCGAAATCATGGGCTGCCTATCGCCAGGCTCACTGAGCCCATCAGACGACGCACCTCGGCCATTGCATCGGCCCGACTGCCGGCGAGCAGGCCCAGGCGGTTACGGCTGAGCTGCCGAGATCCGCTGCCCCCCAGTTGGCACTCCATGTCGCCAGCTAATCCGTACTCCATTCCGTACTCCGCTTACACCGGTATAACTTGACCGCCGGGAATGCGCAGGACCCGGCGGAAATAAACCTTCCGGTGGACTCCCAGACTTTATATACGCGCATAGCTCGTAAAACAATCGTAGATGGCGCGGCGGAGATGCACGCTGACATATAAACCCCACGGTCTCCTTCTCAGGACAGGGAGCCGGACAGCGACGCGGTCTGACTCCTGCCCCTGCGCTGAAGCGCGTGCTCATCCTTGAGCAGAGAGCGCGAGGGCCTGGCATGGGCAGGTACGCGAGGCGACGAGCAGGCAGGCGGCAGGGTAAGGCAGCAGCGGTCAGCGGGGAAACGGCAGAGATCAACCGACACGGTCACCGCCAGCTTGGCGGCAAGACCGACGATCTCATCGGCCTTCGAGCAGCCACTTTGCCTTCGCCGACAAGAAAAACGGGGTCGACGGTGAAAAAAGAGGCTGAAAACCCGATTTATGTATTGTCAGCGTTTTGCGGCGGCAGCGGGACCTGGATCCCATGTCCATACTGCCATGCCTTCATTCCGTGCTCACCCTGCCCGGGGCACTGTCCAGAAAGCAAATCGTTCTCCCCGCTGTTCATGGTGCCGACGACGACGCGCCGCCTGAACGCCTGAGCGCCCGGCCACGGCGGCTCGCTGCGCCGTCCCCGGCCCCGTTCCCCCTGACCGGGCGCCTGCAGCGCACGTGCGGCGCGTCCGGGCCGGACAGGGGCAAGCCCGCCGACGGCCAGCCCCGCCGTCCTACCGCCCGCGGCACCCTCGGACGCCGCGCCCGGCCAGGCCCACTGTCGGCTACGGCCATCGGCTTGACATCGCGGGCGGAGCCGGCGCTGGATATCGCCGGTCCCGGGCGGCAGGCCAGCCCGCGCTGCTCCCCGGCCCGCACAGGAGCTCGGGCACCGGGAGAAACCAGCACGGCGCCGACGGCCACCGCCCGGGAACCCGGCCCCCTGGCCCGCGTCACACCGCAACGCCGCACCCGCGGCGGGCGGAGGCTGCCGTGACGACCGCCCGGGGCAACCGCGAACTTGACGACGTGGCCGCAGGTGAGCGTGCATCCGTCCGGCACCGGGCTGCCCGGCGCACGGCTCCCGTGGGCGGCTCGAACCGGCTTCTCTCTGTCGAGGAACTGGCTGCCTACCTGGGCGTGCCGAAGAAGACCGTCTACGGCTGCTGGCGGCAATGGGGCCTGCGAGGTTACCGGGTCGGCCGGTACCTGCGGTTCCGCGAGCGGCACGTGGAGGAATGGCTCCGGAACCGGGAGGCATGACCATCATGGCCAGCATCATCAAGCGCTGCGGCTGCCGACGGCTGGGACGACTGCCCGCACCCGTGGGTCGTCCGCTACCGCACCCCCGGCGGCAGGGCAAGCCGGCAGCGCGAGCAGTCCTTTGGCGACGACCTGCGCGAGGCGGAGGACTTCCTGCTCAAGGTCGAGCACGACAAGAAGGCCCACGTCTTCATCGACCCCAAGGCCGGGACGGCGACGTTCCGCGCCGAGGCCGAGGCCTGGCTCGAGCACCACCTCGGCGCTGACAGCAGCATCAGCACCTACCAGTCGGTGCTCCGCGCCCACGTCTACCCCGCGATCGGGGACCGGCAGATCCGGGTGATCCGCCGCGAGGACATCAAGGCGCTCATCGCCGCGATGAGCCGCAAGGGCCTGCGGCGCGAGCCGGATCGGCTGCGCGCACCTGGTCATCAGCGCGGTGTTCAACGAGGCGGTCCGCAACAAGAAGCTCGCCGAGTCACCCTGCACGGACATCCCGCTCCCCGGCGTCGCCTACGCGGCCGACTTCACCTTCCCCGAAGACGACGAGCTGGAGGCGCTGGCGGCCGGGCTGCCGGCGGACTGGGCCGCCACCGTCTGGCTGATGCACGGGTGCGGGCTGCGGATCGGGGAGGCGCTCGCCGTCCGGACCCGCTGCCGCATCAACCGGGGGACCACCTTGCGGGTCCGTGAGCAGGTCAACCCCGCCGCGCAGCTCCGTCCCCTGAAGTCCCGGGCCGAGGGGCAGTTCCGCGACATCCCGCTGCCGCTGTACGTGTCCGAGGTGATCGACAAGCACGTCACCGGCCACGGCACCACCGACGACGGGTACCTGTTCCAGGGGCGACAAGCACAAGCACGTCACCCGCCGCACCTACCAGGCAGCACTTCGAGCGCGCCGCCGCCAAAGCCGGGCTCCCGCCGGAGTTCATCCCGCACACCCTGCGGCACTGCTACGCCTCCACCGCCCTGGCCGCCGGCATCCCGATCACCGAGGTCTCCCGCTGGCTCGGCCACAAGAGCATCGAGGTCACCCACCAGATCTACGGCCACCTCGTGCCCGCCTCCTGGGACCGCGCCCGCACCGTCCTGGACGATGCCCGCCGCGCCCGGCGGTACTAGCCGCCGACCCCGGAGAAGATCAATGCTGAACTGCCAAGGCAGCAGAGGTTCAGCCGACGAGAGCGACCTGGGTAGTGACCTCGGCCAGGTGCTTGAGGTGGCGGTGGGCTTCGAGGAACAGCAGCCCGCACTTGTCCTCGGTGAAATAGACCTCGATGTCTCCATCGGTCACCTGCCTCGGGTGGACGCCGTAGTTCCTGAGATCACGCATGAGCCGCGCGAACTGGATTAGAGCGTCCGCTTCCCACCCGCGGTTGCCGGGCAGTGCGTCCCGCAGCGCAGTTGCGACCGCGCCTTGGAGCTGCGCGGTGCGGTCCCCGTCTACCAGGGCGTCTACCCGCGGTGCGGTAGACCGCAGGTGCTGCCCGGCGGCGTACCACGCGCCCTCGACGGCGGCGCCGAGCAGGCTGGAGGCCGCTAGGAACACCCCGCGCCCGTAGCACTCGATAGCCTCGCGGAGGCTGCGCTCGGTCCTCGAGTCGAGTTCCAGGGCGGCGAGGTCAGTAATGAAGATGTCCGGTTCCATGCCCCACAGGCCCTGCTGCCGCAGGCGGTGCGGTAGCTGGACGATGTCCGAGATCACCGCAGGCCGGTGCACCCGCAGTCGCTGCCCTACGGAGTACCCGGACCCGACATGGTGCTGACCTAAGGAAACTGCCCGCTGGTCCACGATCACCCGGATCCGCGAGGGCGCGAACCAGATCCAGCGGATGGTGATGGCGGCAGTTGATGAAGGGGGAACGTGTGAAACCCCGATCGCGTCCCGCTGGGTGATGGTTACACTAAGTTTTCTTGTGTGCGCGGAGGGGCGTAGTCCGCGAATGTTGGTGCTGCCCCTAGGATGCCGATATGCCGGTATAAACGTTGCGGGTTGATCGTTGATTGGCGGGCTGGGCGCAACGCGTTGCGCTTTGGCGGGCCGCCGCAGGTGGGGACGGGTAGCGGATGGCACTGAAGAAGTCGGACCTGTACAGCTCGCTGTGGAAGAGCTGTGATGAGCTGCGCGGCGGGATGGACGCCTCCCAGTACAAGGACTACATCCTGACCCTGCTGTTCGTGAAGTACGTGACGGATAAGGCCAAGTCCGATCCGAACTCGCTGATAGAGGTCCCGGAGAGGGGGTCCTTTGACTACCTCCTGACCCTCAGGGGCGATAAGGAGATCGGCGACAAGACGAACAAGGCCATCGAGGCGCTCGCCAAGGCGAACGACCTGGCCGGCGTCATCACGCTCGCCGACTTCAACGACCCGAACAAGCTCGGCGACGGCAAGGCCATGCAGGACCGGCTGACCAGGCTGGTCACCATCTTCAACGACCTGGACTTCCGGGGCTCGCGGGCCGAGGGCGATGACCTGCTCGGCGACGCCTACGAGTACCTGATGCGCCACTTCGCCACCGAGTCCGGCAAGTCAAAGGGCCAGTTCTACACCCCGGCCGAGGTGTCCCGGGTCCTGGCGAAGATCGTCGGCATCGGCTCGGCCACCGGCCAGACCCAGACGGTCTACGACCCTACCTGCGGGTCGGGGTCGCTGCTGCTCAAGGCCGCCGACGAGGCCCCGCGCGGGATCACGGTCTACGGCCAGGAACGGGACAACGCCACCTGGGCGCTGGCCCGGATGAACATGATCCTGCACGGCAACGCCACCGCCGAAATCCGTAAGGGTAACACGATCGTGGACCCGAGGTTTGTCGGCGGCACCCAGCTCATGATCTTCGACTACATCGTGATGAACCCGCCGTTCTCGGACAAGGCCTGGTCCACCGGGCTGGAGAACGACTACGGCCGGTTCGACGGGTTCGGCACCCCGCCGCAGAAGAACGGTGACTACGCATTCCTGCTGCACGCGGTGAAGTCCCTCAAGTCCAGCGGCAAGGCGGCGGTCATCCTGCCGCACGGGGTACTGTTCCGCGGCAACGCCGAGGCCGACATCCGGCGGAACCTGCTCCGGCGCGGCTACATCAAGGGGATCATCGGCCTGCCGCCTAACCTCTTTTACGGCACTGGCATCCCGGCCTGCATCGTGATCCTGGACAAGGAGAACGCCCAGGCTCGCAAGGGCGTCTTCATGATCGACGCATCCAAGGGCTTCATGAAGGACGGCCCGAAGAACCGGCTCCGCTCGCAGGACATCCACAAGATCGTGGATGTGTTCAACAACCAGATAGAGGTCGAGCGGTACTCGCGGATGGTGCCGCTGCACGAGATCGCCGGCGACGCCAACGACTACAACCTCAACATCCCCCGCTATATCGACACCAGCGAGCCCGAGGACCTGCAGGACCTCGACGCGCACGTCAACGGCGGCATCCCCGAGCGGGACATCGACGCCCTCGGCTCCTACTGGGACGCGTTCCCGGCGCTCCGTGCCGCGCTGTTCAAGCCGAACCGGCCCGGCTACGTTGACCTGGCGGTCGAGCCGGGCCAGGTGCAGCGGACCAGTCTGGACTCCGCCGAGTTCCAGGCGTTCACCGAGACCGTCCGCGAGACGGCGGCTACCTGGTTCGAGGCGCACCGGCCCGCGCTGGCGGCGATCAAGACGGACACTCGGCCGAATGACCTGATCGACGCGATCGGCGACGACCTGCTCGCCCGGTTTGAGGGCACCGCGCTCCTTGATGAGTACGACGTGTACGAGCAGCTCATGACCTACTGGCACGCCACCATGCACGACGACGTCTACCTGATCATGAACGAGGGCTGGACCGGAGGCGCGAAGCCCCGCGTCGCCCTCAACGATAAGGAACGGGGGCTTGCCGAGACCCCCGACCTGACCGTTGGCTCCGGGCGCGGCTCGGCGAAGTACAAGATGGACCTCATCCCGCCGGACCTGATCGTCGCCCGCTACTTCCCGGCGGAACAGGCCCGGGTAGACGAGCTCACCGTCGCCGCCAACGAGGCCGCGGCTGCGCTTCAGGAGTACCTGGAGGAGCACGCCGTCGAAGGCGGCCTGCTCGCCGAGGCCCTCACCGACGCGGAGAAGGTCACTAAGGTCTCCGCCGCCGCCCGCCTTAAGGTCGCCCGCCACGAAAACACTGACCGCGACGAGATCAACGCCCTCGCCCGCGCCATCGACCTCTTCAACGCCGACGCCCGCGCCAAGTCGGACCTCAAAGAAGCCGCAGAGGCCCTCGCGGTGGCCACCTTCAAGCAGTACGACTGCCTCACTGAGGACGAGGTGAAGGTGCTCGTACTCGACGACAAGTGGGCGGCGACCGTCACGTCCGGCATCGAGTCACAGGCCCAAGCGCTCACCTCAACCCTTGTGGACCGCATCACGGAGCTCGGCAGGCGATACGACATGACAGCCGAGCGGATCTCGTTCGACATCTTGTGGCTCACGGACAAGGTGGCCGTGCACCTCTCGGCGATGGGGGTGGAGCAGCGTTGATGGCTATGCTTCCTGCGGGTTGGGAAATCGCATCGCTAGACGAGTTGTATGACTTCAGCAATGGAATCAATGCGGATAAGTCAGCGTTCGGATCGGGTGTTCCTTTCATCAACGTGCTTGAGATCATCACCCGTGAAACACTCGATGACTCCCTGATACCTGGCCGCGTCACGCTTCCGGCTGCTACGATCAAGCGCTACCAGGTTCGCCATGGTGACGTACTCTTCAATCGAACCTCTGAAACCCAGGATGAGGTCGCGCTCTCATCGGTCTACCTCGGTGACTCCGAGCCGGTATTCGGTGGCTTTGTGTTCCGAGCACAGGCCAAGACAAAGCGGCTACTAGCCGAATACGCTGCTTACGCGCTCCGTGCTCGATATGTCCGGGAGCAGGTGGTGGCACGCGGCCAGGGCGGTATCCGCGCGAACGTCAGCCAGCGCGACCTCAATGCCGTGCGACTGCTGCTACCTAGCCCAAACGAGCAGCAATCGATCGCGGAGGCATTGGCCGATGCCAGCCGACACTGCTCCATGCTGGAACTGGCCATCGTCAAGAAACAGGCGATGAAGCAGGGCATGATGCAGCAGCTCCTCACCGGCCGCACCCGCCTGCCGGGTTTCTCTGAGACATGGGATTCCGGGCGCCTGGGGGCAGTCTTGGGCACGATTCAGGCCGGCGTGTCCGTCAACTCGGTGTCTGGTCTGGGGGTTCACGGTATTTTGAAGACATCTTGCGTCTCGGCGGGGATCTTTGATCCCTCCGAGCGCAAGACGATTTCCCCGGCGGATATTGCAAAGGCCAGAGTGTATCCGCGAGCTGACTCTCTCATCATTAGCCGCATGAACACTCCCTCTCTTGTCGGGGAAGTTGGCTACGTAGGCGCGGATGAACCGGCGCTCTTCCTTCCGGACAGACTCTGGCTTGCTAGAGGCGACAAGTCGGGGAAAGTTGACATGCGCTGGCTCGGTTGCCTGCTGAGCGGCGACCAGTATCGCGAGCACATGCGTGAAATTGCCACTGGGACAAGCGACAGCATGAAGAATATATCTCGTTCTGCTCTCCTTGGTATCCAGATACCTTTGCCGGAAATCCAGGAGCAACGAGCGATCTCGGCGGCCTTTGCTGAAGTTGACCGCGAGATCGACGCCCTGCGTCTTCGCCTTGCCAAGGCCCGAGATGTCAAGCAGGGCATGATGCAACAGTTGCTGACCGGGCGTACCCGGCTTGCCGTTCAGGAGTAATACAGCATGAGTGATGTCGGGCAGCCGGAGCGGGCGGCGCAAGACCGGGTCGTCCGGCTGCTCCGGGATCGGCTGGGTTATCGATACCTCGGGGACTGGCAGCGACGTCCCGGTAACGCGAACGTCGAGGTGGAGATCCTGGCGGCGAACCTCCGGAAGCGGGGGTACTCCGAGGCGCTAATCACGCGGGCGGTCCGGGAACTTCAGCGGGCTGCCGCGCTGGGCGGTTCACGGGACCTGTACGAAGCTAACCGGGACGTTTACGGGCTGCTCCGGTACGGGGTGAAGGTACAGGAGTCGGCCGGGTCGCCGTACGTGACGGTGCACCTGATCGATTGGGCGGACCTCGGTGCCAACGACTTCGCGTTCGCGCAGGAGGTCACGGTCACCGGGCCGCAGCACGCCAAACGGCCCGACGTGGTGCTGTACGTGAACGGGATCGCACTGGTCACAGTAGAGCTGAAGCGGTCCACGGTGGCGGTCGGCGAGGGCATCCGCCAGACGATCGGGAACCAGAAGCCGGAATACATCCGGCAGTTCTTCACCACGGTCCAGCTCGTCCTGGCGGGTAACGACTCCGAGGGGCTGTCCTACGGGGTGATCGACACCCCGGAGAAGTACTGGCTGCGCTGGCGGCTGATCGCGGACATTGACCCTGCGACCCGCGCCCGGGTGACGGCGGAGGCGGCGGTCGCGGAGGGGCCGCTCGATCAGGGGCTCGCGGTGCTGGCGGCCAGGCACCGGCTGCTGGAGATGATTCACGATTTCACGGTGTTCGACGCCGGCGTGAAGAAGACCGCCCGGCCCAACCAGTACTTCGGGGTGCGGGCCGCGCAGGAGCGGATGCGGCGCCGTGAGGGCGGGATCATCTGGCATACCCAGGGGTCCGGCAAGTCGCTGACGATGGTCTGGCTGGCGAAGTGGCTCACCGAGAAGGACCCGGCGGCCCGGGTGCTGCTGATGACCGACCGGACCGAGCTGGACGAGCAGATCGAGCGGGTGTTCACGGGGGTCAGGGAGGACATCTACCGGACGTCCAGCGGCGCTGACCTGCTCGCGGTGCTCAACGGCTCGACGGAGCGGCTGATCTGCTCGCTGATCCACAAGTTCCGGGCGCCCGGCTCGCCCGCTGGCTCCTCGCGCGGGGAGCTGTCCGATGACGAGGCAACGGCGCGGTTCATCGAGGAGCTGCGGCGCAGCGTCCCCCCAGGGTTCGCGGCCAAGGGCAGCCTGTACGTGTTCGTGGACGAGGCGCACCGGACGCAGGCGGGGAAGATGCACGCCGCGATGAAGGCCCTGCTGCCGAACGCCGTGTTCATCGGGTTCACCGGCACGCCGCTGCTCAAGGCCGACAAGAAGACCACGTTCGAGCAGTTCGGGTCGTTCATCCACGCCTACAAGTTCGACGAGGGCGTGCGGGACGGCGTGATCCTGGACCTGCGCTACGAGGCCAGGAACATCGAGCAGCACCTGAGCTCGCCTGGCAAGGTCGACCGGTGGTTCGACGCCAAGACCCGGGGCATGACCGACCTGGCGAAGGCAGCGCTGAAGAAGCGGTGGGGCACGTTTCAGAAGGTCGCGTCGTCCCGGTCCCGGACGCAGCAGGTCGTCGCGGACATCCTGCTCGACATGGAGACGCGTCCCCGGCTGATGGACGGCCGAGGGAACGCGATGCTGGTCTGCGACAGCATCTACCAGGCGTGCATGACCTACCGGGCGTTCGTGGAGGCGGGCTTCAAGGGCAAGTGCGCGATCGTCACCAGTTACGCGCCCAGCGCCGGCGACGCCTCGAAGGACGATGGCGGTCAGGGGATGACCGAGAAGCTGCTGCAGTACAACACCTACCTGGAGATGCTGTCGGACTACTTCGGCGAGCCGCCCGCGACCGCGATGCACAAGGCCGCTCGGTTCGAGCAGGAGGTGAAGGCGCGGTTCATCAAGGAGCCGGGCCAGATGCGGGTGCTGATCGTCGTCGACAAGCTGCTCACCGGGTTCGACGCCCCGTCCGCGACCTACCTGTACATCGACAAGTCGATGCGGGACCACGGGCTGTTCCAGGCGATCTGCCGGGTCAACCGCCTCGACGGCGACGATAAGGACTACGGGTACATCGTCGACTACCAGGACCTGTTCCGGGCGCTGCGGGACGCCATCAGCGACTACACCGCCGGCCCCCTGGAGGGCTACGACAAGCAGGACGTCGAGGGGCTGCTGTCCGGCCGGCTGGCGAAGGGGCGGGAGGACCTCGACGAGGCACTGGACTACGTGGAGGCGCTGTGCGAGCCGGTCGAGCCGCCCAGGAACACCGCGCAGTACCTGCGGCACTTCTGCGCCGCCGAAGCCGGCAACGCCGCGCAGCTCAAGGCAAACGAGTTCAAGCGGGTCGACCTGTATAAGGGAGTTGCCCGGCTGGTCCGCGCCTACGCGAACCTGGCCAACGACATGGCCGAGGCCGGGTATAGCGACGCCAGGGCCGCCGAGGTCAAGGCGCGGGTCACTCACTTCGCCGCAGTCCGCGACGAGGTCAGGCAAGGTGCCGGGGACAAGGTCGACTTCAAGAAGTACGAGCCCGGCATGCGGCACCTGCTCGACTCCTACATCCAGGCCGACGCCCCCGAACGGGTCGCGGACCTCGGCGACGCCGGGCTGATCGACCTCATCGTCAAGCTCGGCCCCGCCGCCGTCGACCGCCTTCCCCCCGGTACCCGGAAGGACCCCGACGCCGTCGCCGAGACGATCGCCAACAACGTCCGGCGGCTGATAATCGACGAGACGCCTACCAACCCCAGGTACTACGAGCGGATGTCGGACCTCCTCGCGGACCTCATTCGCCAGCGGCACGAGCAGGCGGTCAGCTATAAGGAGTACCTGGAGCGGCTGATCGAGCTCGCCCGGCAGGCCGGGACCGGGCAGGGCGGCACGTACCCGGACTGGGCAGACACTGGTGCCAAGCGCGCCCTGCTGGACTTCGGCCTGCCGGAAGCGGATGCCATCGCCGTGAACAGGTGCGTTCTGGACGCACGGCTCGACCAGTGGGCGGGCTCGCTGATGAAGGAGCGTAGGCTCAAAAACGCCCTCCGGCAGACGCTCGGGGACAGCTTCGATCGCCTTGACGAGCTGTTCGAGCTCATTAAGGCAAGGGATGAGTACCACTAAGGGTTCTTCCAGGGCCACGCTGACAATCCGCGGGATTGATGTCGCCGTCACGTTCAAGGACATCAAGAACCTGCACATCAGCGTCCACCCGCCGCACGGGGCCGTCCGCGTCGCCGCTCCCCGGCGGCTCGACGAAGTCCGGGTCCGGCACGCCATCGCGGCGCGGCTGACCTGGATCAGGGAGCAGCAGCGACAGTTCCGGGAGGCCGAGCGGCAGTCCCAGCGCGAGATGGTCTCCGGGGAATCCCACTACGTATGGGGAGTCCGGCGGCGGCTGCGGGTGATCGAGCGGCCGGGCCGGGCGCACGTGGAGCTGGACCACGACCGGCTGCTGCTGTACATACCCGCTGACGCCGGCCCTCTTGCCGACGCTGGCTCAGTCCGAGACGCCAGGGAACGGGTGCTGCAGCAGTGGCAGCGCGCGGAGTTGCGGCGCGCCATCCCGCCGCTCCTCGCCACGTGGGAGCCGGTTGTCGGCCGCCGCGCGGTCGCATGGGGGATCAAGCGGATGAAGACCAAGTGGGGGTCGTGCAACAGGGAAAGCGGGCGGATCTGGCTGAACCTGGAGCTGGCCAAGAAACCGCCGGCCTGCCTGGAGTATGTCGTGGTACATGAACTGGCGCACCTGATCGAGCGGAACCACGGGGAACGGTTCACGGAACTCATGGACCGCGTCTTGCCGGACTGGCGTGGGCGGCGAGCAGAGCTGAACAGGGCACCGCTCGCGGATGAGGAATGGATGTAGGGCGGTACACCACCATGCAGACCGAACTGCTCAACCGCCCGCCCGCCGGGCCCCGTCACCCGCCGCGCCCGGGAACCCCGCTGCCTAAGCGTGACCCCGCCCCGTTGGCGATGGAATCGGGCTACGCCGGAAACCGCCATCCGTCTTGAACCCCCGTGCTGAATCGGTGCTGATACCACGGGCTCCGGCAGGGTGCTGACCTGCAGAAACTGCCCGCCGGTCCACGATCACCCAGATCTACGAGGGGACGAACCAGATCCAGCGGGTTGTCATGGCGCGGCAGCTGCTGAAGGGTTGATTGCGGGGCGTTGACCTGCGAATTCTTTGGTTCTTCTGGTCGGGAAACGGGCCGTCCGACGCCGAGTTGGGTGGCCCGTTCTCGTGTCCGGTTTTACCCGATGGTGCCGATTATTTCCCGTCGTTTCCCGACCACGTGCTGAATCCGTGCTGACCCCTGCAGGCTATCCGGGCGCGATCCATGCGGTCGTGGTCGGGGTTGATGCGCACCAGGTACAAGGCGGGTATATGCCAGGTCCAAGCGAGGCAAATCGTTCTTGCGTCGGCTTAGGCGTACCCGTCCTGCAGGTACCGTGCCCGGTCAGTCCCCAGCGCTTCAAGTGCGGCGCTTGCCCGGCGCCAGACGTAGGGCCGGAGGCGTTCTTTGGCCTGGCCTTCGCCGCAGAACTCGAAGGCTCGCAGTTCGCTGTCGACGAGCGGCAGGCCGGCGATCTCGCTGCCGCTGAGGGTTCCGCCGTCGAAGATGAAGTTGAGGAGGTCGTCCCAGGGTCCGTGGGGTGAGACCCATATGCGTCATGCCCGTTTCGTCATAGCCGACATTGGCGGGCCGATGCGAGCCTCGAACCAGCCGGAAACCCGGAACGGGATCAAGGTGAGGGAGGCGAGCCCGATGGATTGCCAGAGCATAGCGGCGGCCGAGACCAGCAGCATCGGGCCGCGCTCCGCCGCCGACGGGATCATGCAGGTCCAGAGTCGGTTCCCCCGGCGAACCTCGCCGCTGCTCGGCGCGCTTCCATCTGCCGTGCCC
The DNA here is from genome assembly GCA_963767685.1 of uncultured Actinomycetota bacterium. Taxonomy (GTDB): domain Bacteria; phylum Actinomycetota; class Actinomycetes; order Streptosporangiales; family Streptosporangiaceae; genus Trebonia. The sequence goes on along the minus strand of CAVYEZ010000017.1, from coordinate 89,425 downwards.
TGCGCTCGGCTCCACGCCCGCCAGGTGCTGTGGGAATGGGGTCTGTCTAAAGATGCTGAGACCGCCGAGTTGCTGCTCTCCGAGCTTGTGACGAATGCGGTTCAGGGGGTCGTTCCCGGAAGCTTCTCTCCCAGCCACGCCAAGCAGCGCTCCTGAAGTTCACTCCAAAGGTGATGGACGCGTTCATATTTAACCTTATAGACGCTGTCCACGTTGGTTCTGCCTGAACGGGATTGGATGATGCTAGCCTCCACCTCACCGCGTAGCGCCACATCCAAGCGTCCAGCTTCGGCATTGGCAAGGACGAACGTGAGAACGAGGACGACTATTGACGGCCCGAGCACATAGTATCGCCCGTAGATTCGTTTGCATCCTGTCGGTAGAGGAAGCTCGCCGTGTCCGAACAATGCTTGGGTTGGGTCCGGGGCAGGAAAGTAGTGTGAAATTGTCGGTGGCGTGCAGGTCATCCTTGCGAGCCTCGGATATTCCCTCGGCGATTTTCCTCGGAAAGTCCACCCACTTGATTGCCTTCAAGGCCGTCGCGAGAGCATCGGCCTTTTTCCCGATGTATACCTCGGTCAGCGTGATGGACCGGAATGTCACATTCTCATCGTCAGGAGGACGCGTTCTTACATTATCTTGAGCATCCCTGGCGTGCGCAAACGCGCGCATATGCTCGTCGAAGCCTGGGGAACCAACAGCGGGTAGCTGAGGAAGCTCACGCTGCTCCGTAGTCGCTGCTGCTCCTTCCTCTCCATCCGACTCCGCTGAAGCTTCGTCTCCCTGCGACGTCTCGGAGTTGGAAGTCTCGCCTGACTGCGAAGCCGAGAGCTGAGCGTCGGCCTCATCGCCAGTCTCCTCGTCAGCAAGCGTCGTCTCGTCAGCAGTGGCCTCTAGCCGGTTACCGCGGCCAGGTTCATCCCCGAATCTCAATCAACCGCTGGCTTCGGTACACCGAGGATGTGCCTTGGCTGGGCTGCTGATGCGGGAACGGGGCCGTTAAGAGCGTCAACCGCGAGCTCGAGGCATCGCCCCCGCCATCGGCGGCAAGCACGTCACAGATGGCGAGGCAGCTGCTGAAGGGGTGATGGTGGGGCGCTAGCCTGAGGTTCTCGGGTCTGGCTTGTTATGGACGGGATCGTTCGGCTGGTGGGTCGGGCGGCCCGTTCTGGAGCCGGTGGTCCGCACAACACTCAACAGCCAGTTCACTTTGCTGAGCTTCCCGGCACCACGAGTCCCGATTCGTAGGTGAGGATCACCGCCTGCACCCGGTCCCGCAGGCGGAGCTTGGACAAGATGGCGCCGACGTGTGATTTGACCGTCTGCTCGGCGAGGAACAGGGACCGTGCGATCTCCGCATTCGCCATGCCTTTGGCGACCAGCAGCAGGATCTCACGCTCGCGTGGGGTGAGGGCTTGGAGTTCCGGCGGCGGGGATAGCACCGGGCGCGCTGCGAACTCAGCAATTAGGCGGCGGGTGGTTGCTGGGGCCAGCAGCGCGTCGCCCGCGCCCACTATCCGGATCGCTTTCAAGATTTCCTGTGGCTCTGCGTCCTTGAGCAGGAATCCGCTGGCGCCGACGCGTAGCGCAGCATACACGTATTCGTCGAGGTCGAAGGTAGTCACGATCAGCACCTTTGGCGGGTTAGGTGCCTCCTGAAGGCGCCTGGTCGCCTCGATGCCGCCGACGCCCGGCATCCGGACGTCCATGAGGACCACGTCGGGACGGGTCTCGTCGGCTAGGCGGACGGCCTCCCTGCCATTCGTGGCCAGCCCCGCCACCTCCATGTCTTCCTGTGCCGCGAGCATGGCGCTGAAGCCGATCCGTACGACGGCCTGGTCGTCAGCGACGAGCACCCGCAAGGCGCTTTCCGCCTTCACAGGACCGTACCGTCGCTGCAGCACGGGCTGCCCGCGGAGACTGGCAGGCACGCCGACACCGTGAAGCCGCCATTGCCGTCACGCCCCGCCTCGAAGCCCCCGCCGAGTGCCTCGACTCGCTCGCGCATGCCGGCCAGGCCGAATCCAGCGACCGTCGGCCCGTTTGGTTTCATGGTGCCGTTGCGGGCCGGCCCGCTGTCGCGGACTCGCAGCCGCACGTCGCGAGCGGTGTAGCGGAGATCCACTGTCGCGCTCGCCCCAGGCGCATGACTGCTGATGTTCGTCATAGCCTCTTGGACGATGCGGTAGACACATAGTTCCACCGAGCCCGGCAGGTCAGGCCGCTCGCCGCAGACAGTCATGGCGACATCCGTGCCGGTGTTCCTGATCCGCGTAAGCATCTCGTCGAGATCCGCGATTCCCGGTTGCGGTGTCGGCTCGGGCGGGTCATCCGGACCACGCAGCACGCCAAGGATGACCCGCAGCTCGCCAAGCGCGATCCGGGATTCCACGGCGATCTCATTAAACGCTGCGTGCCCTTCGGGCACCAGCCCGGGAATTGCATAGGGTGCGGTGGCCGCGCGGACGGCGATCAATGAGACATGGTGCGCAACGACGTCGTGCAGTTCCCGCGCGATTGCGGTCCGCTCCCTTACCAGCGCGGTGCGCTCACGGAGCGCCTGTACCTCGGCTGCCGCGGCCGCCCAGTCCTGCCGTGCCCGTAGGATCTCGCCGGCCACCATGGCGGTCGCGACGGCAAGCGCTTCCGCGACCGTCGCATCCCATGGCCGGTTGTTGAGCCATGCTGGTAGTCGCGCGGCGGACAACACCACCAGTTCCATCGCCACTCCAGCGGCGACAGCGGTGCGCCTGGGCAGCACGCTCGGGCACGCCGCGAGGGCCAGCAGCCAGGCGATCCCCGCAGCCATCGGCCACCCCAGCCGAGGGAAAAGCAGGTAGCACGCGTTGGCGGCCAGCACCAGCCCGAGTGACACGGATGGGAATCGGCGGGCCATGGCCAGCGGCGCGGTCGCGGCTACTGCCAGCGGGACCGTGAAGCTCGCGGTCACCGTGACCGCGGGTCGCACGGCCATCGAGACGGATCCGGCGGCGAGGAGCAGGGAAAGTAGGACTGGCCCCGAAGGCCGCCGGAAATCGGCGGCGAGGAGCGCCGCCGTGCGTTCTGCCAGTGATCCTCGCCACGCGCCAACTGCACGGCGCGGGCCAGTTGCTGGCTGCAGCGTCGAACTCACCGCTCCAGCATGCCTGCTCCGACTGGCCCGCGCATCCGCCGGCAGTCCAGTGCGTCTCGTACTCAGGTAGCAGTCGCCCCTAGGTCCCCCGGCCCGCCGGGCGCCCCCGGCGTCCGGTCATGGGCGTAGCCGCCGCAGCGCAGGGCTTCGATCGTGAAGTAAAGGCCAGATACCGCCAGCCATGCCACCTGCGGATAAGCTACGACTCTTTCGATCCCACCTTCGCCGAGGCCGACATAGTGACCGCTTGCATAACTTACCAGCGCAAGAAGAGCCAGGGTGCCCGAAGCAAGAGAGTAAGCGCGCAACACGACCGGGACACCGGGAGCGAACGCTAGGACGACGAGTCCGGTGTTTCCGACAAGGAACGCCATGGTCGTCCCAAGGCCATGGAACACTGGAATGCTGTTCTCCGGGAATACGCCAGCTATCACGACGCCCGCGCCGGATACCGCCATGCCAGCGAAACCGGCCACCGTGGCCCGGTCGCTGGCAAGGCTGGAGGCGATGAGCGCTGAGCCAAGCATCATGCACGTTCCCAGAATAATCAGCGAGGCGTTCATCAGGTCATGGAACGGGGAGCACACGAAATGTGCATTCCATTTTCCGCATGAAGTATTACCGAGATCGCTTATTGTGTCGCGCGCCAGATTGTAAGGAGGCGACCATTGCCAAGCGGCCAGGATCTGCGTCGCGAAAAATTGGATGCTGACCAGATAGAGAATAGGCCCCACCCTCGGATGTCGCCTGGAGAAGTGATTCACTCCTGCAGGCTAACCGCACGCCGATATAGCTGGCAATCACCTGGACGGATGGATTGCGCTCATACCGAGGTAGCAGATGCGGCCCCCGCCACATAGTAACCCCGGATGCACCGACCCAATCCGAAACCATCTGCTACTCGTTGAGGATAAGCACAGGCACTACCTGCATTTACACCCCTAAACAAGGACCATAGGCCCAGCGATAACCTGCAGGCCAGTCCCCGCCACGCTTGACCCAAGCAGCAGCGCCCCGGAAACGGTGCTGAATCCGTGCTGACACCCTGCCGCTCGACAGGCCATCTGCCTGCGGGAACTGCGGTCCGGTCCACGATCACCCAGATCTACGAGGGCACCAACCAGATCCAGCGCATGGTAATGGCCCGGCAGCTGCTCAAGGGTTTCTAGTTCTCCCCTTTGACACGAGGTGAGGAGCACCGTGAAACAGCTCGCTGAGCCCGGCGGACGACGCGCCAGGCGCCGCTATACCAGCCCGACTGCCGGCGAGCAGGGCACGCCTCGGCACCTGCAGGTCATTCCAGCAGCGGAAACCGCTCGGACTGGAGCAGCGCTACGATGGCGTCGATCTTGGCCTGTGGTGCGGCGTAGTCGGGGTGCGCCCGCAGGACGGCGGCGGCGTCGTGCAGGCGGTGGAGCTGGTCGGCGGCTTCTGCCACGCCGCGGCCCGACGGGCTGACCGGGACCCACGCTGGCCGCCCACTGTGACCGCGTCAACGCAGAATTCTCAATCCGCTCGCCCGTCTGTCAGGGCGGGGCCAGCATCATGTTGAGGACAGGCGTCACGTCGGTGGCCACACGCGCCCCATCCCTACAGGTCAGGTAGATCCGCCCACCGGCACGCGATCTACCTGCGGAAACTGCCCGCTGGTCCACGATCGCCCAGTTAGTGCCGCGTGGCTGGCGGGCAGGAGGCCGTGGCCTTGAACTCCGGGTGGGCACCGGGAGCGGGGTCGGTGAACCGGCAGCCGAACAGCGGCGACGCGACCGTCTTCGGGTTGAGGATGTTGTCGCCGGCGGCCCGCTTTCCGGTGTCGATCCACGACACGAGGGCGGAGAACGCGGACGACAGCTCGCTGGTGGTGTATCCGCAGTGCGTGACTTCACGGATGGCCCGGCTCACGAACAGGTCGCCCTGGCCGTGCGCCACCATCATGGCGTCGTACTGCTGGTCCATGGAGAACGGAACGAACAGGTCTCCGATCCCGTGGACCGATAGCACCGGGATTCCCGGGTCGCCGTGGATCACTGGCAGCTCCGCGGGCGACAGGGCGTCGGCCGAGGAGGTGGCGGTGACCGGTACCCGCAGCACGGCGCGGTTGAGCGCGATCTCCTGCGGCAGGTTGATCAGCGGATTGTCGCTGAACGTGTAGAAAGTGCGCTGGTTGCCGGCCACGCTGCCGTTGGCGAAGCCAACGGTGCCGGCGTTGAGCCCGGGGTAAACGCCGAACAGGAACGGGACCTGGGTAAGCGGAGCGAACCCGAAACTGTCCCAGTAGTCCATAGCGCTGGCGAAACCGGGACGGGTACCGCCGGACAACTGCTCGACCGTGTCGGCCCACAGCGTCCCGGTCTTGGTCAGGCTGGTGGTGAACGTCTGGCCGCCGGTGGCCGCGACGGGGGTAATCCCGAGGGCGGGCAGCTCAGACTCCACCGTGGACTGGTACGCGGGCGCGTACGCCTGGCCGGCCGCCAGCGTTGTCGGGTAACTGATCGTCGTCCCGGTGAGGCCCGCTGCCGTCACGTTGGCGCCCAGGTAGTAGTCGAACAGGTTGTCGCCCGCCAGCACCCCGCAGTAGGGCATGGCGCCCGCGAACTCGCCCTTGTACGCCTCGATCTCGGCCGTGGTGACCTCGCCGCCCATCGACAGTCCGCTCATGATTACCTGCCGTGAGTGCAGTCCGGTGATCGACGGGAACGCCTGCAGCAGGTCATGGGTGTCTACGACGCCGTCGCCGGGGTCGTAGCCGTTCATCGCGTAGCTCGACGCGGCCCAGGCGAATCCGTTGTCGACGAAGTACTGACGCAACTGGGGATCATCGATCCACACCACGTTGCCGGTGCCCCGGTAACCGTGGGCGAACATCACGAGGGTCCCGTTCCAGTTGGGCGGAACCTCGACCCGGTAGGAGGCCCCGTCGCCGGCGATGCCGGTCCAGACCCGGGACAGCTGGCCGCTGCCGTTGGCGACCGGGCTGAACGGTGCGGTGTAGGCCGCACCGTTGAATTCGCACGCCGGATCGGCGATCTGGACGCTGGGGACAACTGCGCTTGGGGTGGTGACGCAACTACCGGGGCTGAGCGCCGTCCCGGCCGCCCGGGCCGATCCTGACCAGACAGCAAGCGATCCGAGGAGCAGGACGCCGACGGCAACAAGCGCGACGATGAGACGGCGGGGGTGAGAGCGAGCCGGCATTGGCATTCCTCCCGGGGCGGCAGTGCGCTACCCGTAGCTTGCTCTCGTGTTCCACTGGCTTCAAGACGGCCGCAACGTAAGTTTGAGGAGGCCGCCCGCGCCTGCGCGACGTCCCCGCTGATTCCCGCGGTGAAAGTGCCTCCTGACCACCAGAGACTAGGTTTCGCCGTCGTGAGCGCGATTGTGGCCCGGTGGGATATCGACCATACGCTGATCGAGAACCATGGGGTGAACAAGGAGACCTACGCGCTGGCGTTCATGCTGCTGACCGGGCGTGAGGCTGAGCACCGGGCGAGGACGGATGGCCGCACCGAGCCGGAGATAATGCGCGACATGCCCTCGATGCCGACGCTGCCATCGAACAGCGCTCTAGTGGAGTCGTACTGGCCAGTGGCAATTACCAGGGGAATCGACGTCACTGCACCCCTGCCTTATCACTGTAGGTGAGGGTCACGGCGCGAGCCTGGTGTCCGTCGCCAGGCAGATCTGATGGCCGCCGGACGGCACATGGCTCCGGTGGCGAGAACCTTCTTGACGTTTCTCCTCTTGGCATGCGGTCGGCATCGCGTCCCTCGATGGACGCTAGGCGTGGCTTCCAAGTAGCCAGCGACCGGCGTGTCAAACCGGCCCCGACGCTCGCTTTTCCGTCATGTCGCTTGGTCTTGGAGGGTTTGCGCGATCGGGCGGTGGTTGCTGGCATGGGCGGCCGGGGCGGTGAGAGCAACGACGGCGGTGACGGTCCCGGCCAGGACTGCCAGGACTCCGGCGACGGGTACGTGACGAGGGTCGTGCCGTGCTGGGCGACCACGGACAGGCCGATGCCGAGGGGGATGCCGAGCGCCGCTCCCGCGAACGCGGGAAGCGCCTGGGCCGCTACCAGCTCGGCGGTGACTTGATCCGGGGTCGCCCGAGCGCGCGTTCAAGGGCCGACGAGAACCTGACGTCGTGCACGTTCGCCCAGGTGATGAAGATGACGTTAATGGCCGCCAGGACGGCGAGCAGGGTCGTGACGACCAGCAGGAGCTGACCGATCTGGCCGACGATCGGTTGGCCAGGCCGACACTCCCGCCGGGCTGCCGGGAGCTGACGTGGGCCTGGGCGGCGAGCACGGTGACAATGCCGCTGGCGCAGGCCTGGCCGCCGCCCTGCTCATCATCCTCCTGACGCTCCCCCTCCTGCGCCGCATGAGCGCGCCGGGCAACGTCCGCTTCGAATGACACGATCTACCGATGATCTCGTAGGTGCCGGGTGAAGAACCGGGCTCCGTCGTCCACCTCGAACCACGGGGTACCGGCGTGACCGCCCAGATTGGCGTGCAGCGTCTTCTCTTTGGTGCCGAAGGCGTCGAACAGGTCCAGGGTCGGCTGCCGTTCCATTCCTTCGTCGTCCCACTGCATCAGGAACTGCAGCGGAATGGTGACCTGCCGGGCCTCCTCGCGCAGGGGGCCGGGCACGAAACCCTGCGCGAAGTAATTGACGGCCGCGATGCGCGGCTCGGCCACCGCCAGCCGAATGCCGATGGCGGTCATCCCCTCGTACCCGACCGGGCCGCCGATCTCGGGCAGCGAGAGGAGGGCGTCCAGGGTGGTCCGCCATTCCGGGACTGCCTTTTCGACCAGCGGGACGATGAAGGCGTCGACGATCTCGCCGACCGGCTCGCCGGCCTCCAACGCCCGGCGGAGGTCGGCGCGGGCCTGCTCGTCGGCGGCGGAACGGGGCCGGTCACCGTGCCCGGGGGCGTCGATGGCGGCCACCGCGAAACCGTACTCCGCCGCGTAGTGCCGGGCCCGGGCCACCAGCCGGGGGAGCCGCTTGTGCAAGCCGCCGTTGTGGCCGCTCAGGATCAGCGGGGCCGGTGCGGATCCAGGCGTCCACAGGACGCCGGGGATCTCGCCGAGGGTGAATTCGCGTTCGAGTACGCCATCGTCGAGGCGCTGTTCAGAAGTGAATCGCATGGTTGTGCCCTTCGGGAGTGCTCGCAGCGGCGCTCCCGGGCAACCTATCGCCCGACCGTGACCCCAGAGGGGAGCACCCATGTCGATACGTTCACGGGTACCACCTCCTCGTTCTCTTGCACGGCCTCAGAAAAGCTAGCAGTGGTCGCCGTGGTCCGCCAACCGGTTTTCGCGGAGGGATCGCTTCGCTGGCGAGCGTGGTCACCTCGTCTGCTTGAAGGTCCGGACCAGGTCGGTGGTCCATTGTTCCGGGATCTCCCAGGGGATGAAGTGGCCGCCGTGCGGGTGGGCGGCGATGTTGACGTGGTTGTACCAGGCGGCGCGGTCGCTTGCGAGGAACGACTCGATGCGCTCTTCCGGGCTGTTGACTCCCGGCGGGTTCTCGTAGTCGACGAACGTGATCCCGGTCGGTGCCTCGATTACCGGCGTCCGGTCGTGGGAGGGTGCCCAGGGGTAGCGGTTGTTGTTGGCGTACGTGCGGATCGAGCTGGCGATGGCGTTGCCGGTCCAGTAGATCGTCGCGTGGGTGAGCAGGTCGTCGCGGGTGAACACGGTGTAGATGTCTCCGCCGTTGTCGGACCATTTCATCCATCGTTCGAGGATCCAGGCCAGCATGCCGGCCGGGGAGTCGGCCAGTCCGTACCCGAGTGTGCTCGGGGCAAGCAGGTGGGCGGCGAGGTGCACCGCGAACCGCCGCTCGATCTCGACCAGCCGGTTTCGCTGGTCATCGGGCAGCCCGGGCGGGATGGGCCTGCCACCGGAGAAGTCCCAGGCACGGTCGCCGGTGAAAAAGTCGAGTTTCAGGGCTGATCCGATGTGGATGCCGTACAGCTCGCCGGCGTACTTGTGACCGAGCTGCCCCGTGACGAGGGCACCGACGTCGCAGCCCGCCGCGGCGTACCGGGCGTGGCCGAGCATCTGGGTCATCAGCTCGTGCCAGACGTCGGCGATCTTCCAGAAGTTCATGTCCGGCCGCGTCGGTGTCGAGTACCCGAAGCCCGGCAACGACGGGACGATCACCTCGAAAGCGTCCGCCGGGTCGCCGCCGAACGCGGCTGGGTCGGCGAGCCGGTCGATGACTTTCGACCAGTGCCAGAAGGTCCAGGGCCACCCGTGGCTGAGGATCAGCGCGACCGGATCGGGCCCGGTGCCCGGCTTGCGCATGAAGTGAACGCGCGTGCCCGACACGTCAACCAGGTAGTGCTCGTAGGCATTCATCGCGCGCTCGGCCGCCCGCCAGTCGTACTCCTCGGCCCAGTACCGCACCAGCTCCTGGAGCAGGATCCTGGGGACGCCGTACCGCCCGTCCTCGTTCCCTTCGTCTTCCGGCCAGACCGTGGCCCGCAGCCGCGACCGCAGATCCTCCAGAACCCGCTCATCGACGGCGATCGGCGCCGCCGGCAGTGCGTCCACGCTTGCGCTCACTTCGCGCTCCTTTCATCAGGGTGACCCGGCCACCTGACTACCCGGCGCCAGGTCACGAGTCTGCGTGCGCCCAGGCGTCGATCTCCACGCGGAGGGCGGGGGCGGCCAGGCGGGCGACGTAGAGCAGGGTCTGGGCGGGGGTGTGCGCCCCGAGGAACGCGCCGAAGGCAGCGGCTCGGGCCTGCCCGTCCACGTCGCCGACCGGGTACGTGGTGAGCTTGACCACGTTGGTCACGTCCATCTCGGCGGCGGCGAGGTTGCGGCGCAGGTTCTCCAGGGCGACGGCGATCTGCTCGGCGGGATCTGGCGGCAGGCTTCCGTCGGGTCGGATCCCGATCTGGCCCGAGAGCACCAGCCAGCGGCCACCGGGGCCGATCTCGATCTGATGGACGTAGTCGGCTACCGGCGGGTGAACGTCCTGGGGATTGCGTGCCGTCGTCATCGCGGGCCTTCCCGGCGCAGGGTGGGGATCCGGCGCCCATTCGACACGGGCGCCGGCGCTAACGATAACCACGGCTAGGCCGCAGGCTTCCACCGTGGCCTCGGTCGCGATTCTTCAGCTGAAGATCAGGATCTCTCGTGACAGACGGACATTGTTTCGTTGAAACAAATGTAACTTTCTATCTCAAGTTAGGATATTGCACGAACTTGTCGCGAATCTTACAGTCATGTCAACGAAGCGATCCAGAGTTCCCGCGTCTGCGGCTCAAGGAGGAACGCGACATGAGCGTCAAGGGATGCGCGTCAACGCGGTGGCACCACGGCTTTTGGCCGCGGCGACTAGTGGCGCCCGTCCTGCTGGCGGTGATGATCGCGCTCTTCTCCGGCTTCCACGTGCCAGTGGCGCGGGCGGCCTCGTCGCCCACGACGCCGATCTGGTCCACCCAGCTCGACTTCGATAACAACGGCACTCCCTGGTCGGAGTCGTTCTTCGCCGGGCTGGCGTCCGACGGGCTGACGACCGCCGAGCTCAACCTGCCGTGGGGCACGATCGAGCCCACGGCCGGCACGTTCAGCTTCACCGAGTGGGACACCGAGCTCGCCAACGCCAGTGCCGCCGGCATCCAGCTCATCCCGATCTTCTGGCAGGCCGGCTGGGGCGGCAGCCCCGCCCCGTGGATCAACGACTTCGAGGTCGGCAGCGGTGGCGCGCAGGGCCCGGCGCCGGCGTGGTGGGACCCGACGGAGCAGTCGGAGTACCTCACCTACGTGGAGGACACGATCCAGAACGCCATCAGCCAGCCCGGCGGTTACGGCGGTGCGATCCTGGACTACGGCTACCTTGACGCCCAGTGGGACCTCAACGGCGCCGGCGGCGGCTATGCGGCCGACGACATCAGCGAGTTCCAGAACACGTACCTGCCGCAGACCTACGGCACCATCGCCACGTTCAATTCCGATAACGGCACGTCGTACAGCTCGTTCAGCCAGGTACCGGCGGCCGCGCCGGGGCAGGCCCTCTTCGGCGTGTTCCAGGCGTTCCGGGCGTGGAGCGTGAAGACGACCTACGGGCAGCTGACCGCCAATGTGCGCGGCATCACCGCCAGCACCCCGCTGTACTACTACTTCGGCGGCGGCTTCGGCAACGCAACGTCCTACGCGAACAACCCGGACACGTTCTTCCAGCTGGCGAAGCAGTACAACGTCACCGTCATCGACGACGACGCCTCGTCCCAGGGGCTGACCCTGACGTTCGGCAGCCTGTCCCGCGCCTACGGCGTGAAGGTGGCGCAGGAGTGGACTGCGCCGCCCGACAACAGCCAGCTCGCCGCCAAGGCGGTGTCGTGGATATCCCTGTACTCGATGGGCCTGCCACAGGGCGGCGGCGAGGACTTCTTCATCCACGACGGCACCGAGAAGGACACTGTCGGCTTCCCCATCTACACCAGCTGGCTCCCAACTCTCAAGAGCCTGTCAGGCACGTACCCGCAGCAGCAGGCCGCCGTCTACATCGACTTCTCCCAGGGTTACGGCAATACAAGCGGCGGCAGCCTGAATAACGCAGAGAACGAGATCGCGAACCTGTGGCTGAATTACCAGGCCGGCTTCAGCGTGGTGACAAGCCAGGAGGTGAACAACGGCGCGGTCAAGCTCTCCCAGTTCAAGGCGGTCCTGCCGCTGAACGGCGTCGACGCGAACCTGACCGCGTACAAGTCGGCCGGGGGCACTGTGCTGACCCAGGCGGAGCAGCTCACCCAGTACACGACCGCGTACGCGGAGATCGACGCCCCCGACGTGGGCGACCTGCAGACCGTCCCGGCCGTGGCCGCCAACGGCAACAGCGCCTCCATCACCCTCGCGAACATCACCTCGGGAACCACCTACAACGCCCCGATCGCCTTCAGCCCGGCCGGGCTCGGCCTCAACTCGGGCAACTATTACCTGGTCAACGCCGCGACCGGTGCCGCCGTCCCCCAGACGCAGCAGTCGAACGGCCTGCTTTGCGCCTCGGCGGACATCGGCGCGGCGACCCTCGCGCAGTGGAACGTGGTAGCGGGCGCGCCTCCCTCCGGCACGGCATCGTCCGGCTGCCCGGTCACCGAGACGGGCGCAGCCTCCGTGACCGCCATGGCCGGCCAGGCCAGCGCCGGCCTGCAGTTCCTCGACGTCGGCCAGACCAACGCGGGTTCCGACGGGAACCTCACCCAGATCACCCAGGGCGGCGAGCAGGCCGTGGAGACCTGGACGTCGTCGCAGAGCGGTGCGGGCGACGCGAACGTCTACCTCCAGCTCAACCCGATGTCCGCGGTCGAGGCCGCGGCCAACGTGACGGTGCAAGTCACGTACTGGGCCACGGCGGGACAAGGCTTCACGGTGCAGTACGACACCGCGGGCAACGCCTACCAAAACGGCCCGACCGTCAGCAGTCCAGGAACCGGGACATGGGCCACGGCGAGCGTGCAGCTGACCGGGGTGCAGTTCGACGAGGCACAGAACGACAGCGCCGACCTGCGGCTGAACGTCACCAATGCCAGCGCGCCGCTGATCGTGCAGAACGTCACGATGTCGGTCACCAACAGCTCGAGCCCGACGCTGAGCGCGTCGCCCGCGTCCCTGTCGTTCGGCAACCAGGCGGTGGGATCGGCCAGCCCCGCCCAGGCCATCGCCGTCACCAACACCGGCACCGCGACCGCGAGCCTTTCGTCGGTCTCGGCCGGCGCTCCGTTCGCGGAGACGAGCACCTGCGGATCCTCACTCGCGGCGGGCGCCTCCTGCGCGGTGAGCGTGACGTTCACTCCCACCACGGGTGGCGCCGCCTCAGGGAAACTGACGGTTGCCAGCAACGCGACCGACCCTTCGCTGACCGTGGCGCTGTCGGGTACCGGGGTGAGCTCGACGACGAACCTGGCGCTGAACCGGCCGGTGACGGCGAGCAGCGATTACCAGAACTACGTGCCGTCTAACGTGACCGACGGGAACACCAGCACGTACTGGGAGAGCACGGACGGGGCCGGGTACCCGCAGGCGATTACGGTCGACCTGGGCTCGGTGCAGTCGATCGGCTCGCTCACCTTGAACCTGCCGCCGTCGAGTGCCTGGAACAGCCGTACGGAGACGCTGTCGGTGCTCGGCAGCAGCAACGGGTCGACGTTCAGCCAGCTTGTCGGCTCGGCCGGGTACGCCTTCAACCCGTCCAGCGGTAATACGGAGACGATCAGCCTGCCGTCCGGGACCAGCGCCCGGTACGTGCAGCTGAGCTTCACCGGCAGCACCGGCTGGGACGCCGCCCAGCTCTCCGAATTCCAGGTCTACGCACCGTAGGTTCGCCGCCGAGCACGTCCGGGCCGTCGATCCGACTCAGGACGCCGGCGGGATCACTAGTCACGCCGCCTTGAGCCGTGCGCGTTCCGCCGCCACGATCGCGTTCCGCAGTTCGGTCTCGGAGCCGGTATAGATCGCGTCCGGGGTCGCGTTCGCCATGTCGCTGCGGCGCGCGTACTCATCGAACGCCTCGCGCTTGGCGGCCAGCAGTTCGAGGACCCGCTGGTCCACGCTGTCCTCGGACAGCAGCCGGTGCACGTCCACGGGGCGAACCTGGCCCATCCGGTGCGCCCGGGCGATCGCCTGCTCCTCGATCGACGGCGTCAGTTGCGGCTCGGCGATGACAACCACCGACGCGGCCTGGATGTTCAGGCCCACGCCGCCCGCCTGGATCTGGGAAACCAGCACTGCGGGCCCTTTGGCGCTCGTAAGCTCGTCCACCATCGCCTGGCGCTCGGCCGGCGGAATGTCCCCGGTCAGCGGTCCGAGGACGGGCACGCCGGGGACGCCGTCAGCCCCGGCCAGCGCCTCGATCACCGTGTCAAGCACGTCGCGGAAGTATGAGAACACGATGACCTTGCGCCCGCCGTCGGCCGCCTCGCCGACGATCTCCACCAGGCGGCGGAGCTTCTGCGATCCTTTCACCGTCCCCGGATCGAACGCGGCCCGGCGCATCGCCATGAAGTTCCCTTCGAGTACCGCCTTCCGGTACGCGCGCATCGCCGCTCCCTCGAGCGCCACCCACTCCTGCGTCTCCAGCCGGTCCGGCAGCTCGCTGAGCACGTCTTCCTGATTGCGCCGCAGGTAGACCGGCGCTACCTGCTCACGGAACTTGGTGCCGTCCATCGCCTCATCCGCGAGGTTCAGGTTCTCGGCGACATCCGGGCGCAGATGCCCGACCAGGACCTGGAACTCCGCTACCTTGTTCTCCATCGGCGTTCCCGTCAGGAACAGTGCCCGCCTGCTCCGGCTCGCCCACTCGCTGACCGCCTGGGTGCGCAAGGCGTTCGGGTTCTTCGCGTAGTGCGCCTCGTCGACGACCAGCATCGCTATCGAGACGTCGAGGTCTCCCGGCATGGCGCGCAGAGCCTCGAACGTCGTGACGGCAACGCCGCCCTTGTCCGCCCATTCTTGCTCGGCCGCCTGCCGCTTCGCGCCAGGCAGGTGGAGCCGACGAGCCTCAAGCAGCGTGTGCCGCTCCACCTCACGCGTCCAGTTGATGACCACGCTCGCCGGGCAGACGACGAGGAAGTGCGTCGCGCCCTTGGCCGCCAGGTGGCACATCGCGGCGAGAGACTCCACCGTCTTGCCCAGGCCCATCTCGTCGCCCAGGATTACCCGCTCCTGGACCAGCGCGAACTTCGCGCCGAACGCCTGGTAGCCGCGCAGCGATATCTTGAGGAGGGACTGGTCAAGGGGCAGTGCGCGGACTTGCTCGGCGATGTCGGCGGGGAGGAAGCCCTGGCTGGCCTCCCGTGCCGGGTCGAGTTCCGCGACATCGACCAGCAGCCCGTTGTAGGTGACGGGGCGGGCGAGGTAGTCGTTCCACAGCCGGGCGACCCGCTGCTCCTTGCCGGCCTTCTCCAGCTCAGCCTCGGCCCTGGCCAGCCGCTTGCGTGCGGTGGTGACCGGCTTGGAGCTGAGGATGGCGTCCAGCTCGGTGAGGGCATCACGGGCTTCCTGCTTCTTCCGCCCGGAGAACGTGAAGAGCATTCTCCGTTGGCTCGCGCCGCGGGCGGCCGGGTCGAGGCGGCGCCCGATCTCGCTTGCCAGCGGGCTCAGGTCTGGGCCCTTGAGCGCGGACCGGGAGCGCTCGTAACGGCGCAGCGCGGCGATGAGCGCGGTCTGCTCGGTCGTCCGGGCATCCGGGTCAATGCGGACGCGGGTGCCATCCTCGACCGACTCTCTCATCTGGGCGGCGGCGGCCATGATCCGCTTGGCCGCCTTGCGGCGCACCCCCGGGATTCGCCTCAGCCCTTCCGCTCCGATCGCGAGGACCTGGCCGGCCGTCCCGATGCCCGCGTCTATGAGAGGGGCGAACGTGACCTTCCCGTGGACGAGGTCCCGAAGCCGGTCGACCGGCATCGCGTCGAGCGCGTCGGCGACAAGCCGATCGCGCGCCGCCTCGTACGCTCGGCGCGCGACTTCCCTGGACTCTCCCGGCGCGGCTAGGACCGCCTCGATGGCGTCGTGGACCGCGCGGCCGTCGGCGACAACGGCGCGGGCCGCCTTACCTGGGCGAAGAGGGCCGGCTTCAACGAGCCTGTCATCAGTTATCACCGGTTCCGGGGTCCTTGTCGGTTCTGCCGCGCGCGCCACCGTGGTGAGATCCTCCGTATTAGAACTGGCGATCGGACTGACTGCGTTGCTAGAGGATATCGCCGACATTCTGGAAATCTCTCCGGATTCCGGGCGCGTACTCCACCCGCGCTGGGGCCTACCCTAGTGATCTGGTGGCGGTTGCCCGCAGGTGTCCCGCGGGATGACTTATCCCGGTTCCGGCGCTGTTCCTTGTGGTGGCCACGTCCACTATGTTCCACGACGCACCCGGGAAATTCTGCCCGCCCAATGTCCAGACGGAGGATGAGAGAGTCCTGTGCTGATCCGCTTGTTGCGCACCTACCTGCGCCAGTACCGCAAGCCGTTGGCGCTCCTCCTGGTGCTCCAGCTCGCGCAGACGCTTGCGACGCTGTACCTGCCGACGCTGAACGCCGACATCATCGACAACGGCGTGATCTTCCACAACACGCACTACATCCTCACGACCGGCGGCGTGATGCTCGCGATTACCCTCGCGCAGATCCTGTGCGCGATCGGGGCGGTGTACTTCGGCGCGCAGGTCGCGATGGCCCTCGGCCGCGACGTCCGGCAGGCGATCTTCCGCCGGGTGCTGATGTTCTCCGACCGGGAAGTGAACCACCTCGGCGCCGCGTCGCTGATCACCAGGACCACCAACGACGTCCAGCAGGTTCAGATGCTGGCCCTCATGACGTTCACCCTGCTGCTGTCTGCACCCATCATGTGCGTCGGCGGAATCATCCTCGCGTTGAACCAGAACGTCCCGCTGTCGTCGCTGCTCCTGGTCGCGGTGCCGCTGCTCGCCGTCATCCTGGGACTGATCATCCGCCGCATGCGCCCGCTGTTCCGGCAGATGCAGGAACGCCTGGACGGCATCAACCGGGTGCTGCGGGAGCAGATCACCGGCGTCCGGGTCATCCGCGCGTTCGTGCGGGACCCGCAGGAGCGGGAACGGTTCGACCGCGCCAGCACCGACCTGTTCGACGTCTCGCTGAGCGCCGGCAAGCTGATGGCGCTGATGTTCCCGTCGGTGCTGCTCGTGCTGAACCTGTCCACGACCGCGGTGGTGTGGTTCGGCGGGCACCTGGTCGCGGACGGGACAATGCAGATCGGGTCGCTGACCGCGTTCATCACCTACCTGGCCCAGATCCTGACGGCGGTGATGATGGCCACGTTCATGTTCATGCTCGTACCGCGGGCCGAGGTCAGCGCGGAACGGATCATGGAAGTCATCAACACCGAACCGGGCGTCGCCGCGCCGGCCAGCCCGCGGCCCGCGGGCCCGGAGCCCGGCCGGCTTGAGCTGCGGAACGTCGAGTTCCGCTACCCCGGGGCCGAGCAGCCGGTGCTGCACGACGTCAGCCTGACCGCGCTGCCCGGCCGGACCACGGCGATCATCGGCGGCACCGGCAGCGGCAAGACCACGCTCGTCCACCTCATACCGCGGCTGCTCGACGTCACGTCCGGGTCGCTGCTGGTGGGCGGCGTCGACGTGCGGGAACTTGACCCGGCCGAGCTGTCGGCGGCCGTCGGGATTGTGCCGCAGAAGCCGTACCTGTTCTCCGGAACCGTGGCGACGAACCTGCGGTACGGCAACCAGCAGGCCACCGACGAGGACCTGTGGCGGGCGCTGGAGATCGCCCAGGCCCGCGACTTCGTCGAGCGAATGCCAGAAGGGCTGAATTCGCCGATCGCGCAGGGCGGCACGAACGTGTCCGGGGGCCAGCGGCAGCGCCTGGCGATCGCCCGCGCGCTGGTGCACAAGCCGCAGATCTACTTGTTCGACGACTCGTTCTCCGCGCTCGACTACGCGACCGACGCGCGGCTGCGGTCGGCCCTGGCCACCCAGGTGACCGGCGCGACCATGATCATCGTCGCCCAGCGGGTCGCCACCATCAGGCATGCCGACCAGATCCTCGTGCTTGACGCCGGCCGGATCGCGGCCCGCGGCACCCATGCGGAGCTGATGGAGTCGAGTGAGACCTACCGGGAGATCGTCCTGTCCCAGCTGACCGAGCAGGAGGCCGCGTGAGCGAGCGCAGGGGCGCTGCGGCGTCTGGACTGAGGAGCGACGACCGAGGAACGAGGACTCCCCGGGAGCCGAAGCGCGCGCCCCTGTCCTGGACTGAGGAGCGACGACCGAGGAACGAGGGAGGAGCGACGAGGGAAGGACAGGGGTCCCGAGCGCGCGGAGGCGAGCGGGGACACGCAGAGCGACGAGGGAAGACGGCGCACTTCGGCGCCCCGAAGCGAGCGGGGGACACAGCGTGAGCGGGGGAGTTAACGGGGAGCGGGCGACGCCCGAGCGCGGGCCGGCCCCGGCGGCCTCCATGCGCGGTCCCGCTCGCTTCATGAGCGGCATGTCCACCGAGAAGGCACTGGACTTCAAGGGCTCGGGCAAGCGGCTGCTCGGCCTGCTTCGCCCGTACCGACTGCTCACGATCCTGACGCTGATCCTGGCGGTGGCGAGTGTGACGTTGTCCGTGCTCGCGCCCCGGCTGCTTGGCGAGGCGATCAACCTCGTGTTCGACGGCTACGAGTCGCACCGCGGGGTTGACTTCGGGCACGTCGGACAGATCGTGGCCGTCGTGATCGCACTCAACGTCGGCGCCTCGGTCTGCGCGCTGTTCCAGGGGCGGCTGACCGCGACCATGGTCCAGCGGTCGGTGCTCAGCCTGCGGGAACAGGTACAGGCCAAACTGTCCCGGCTGCCGCTGAGCTACTTCGACCGGCAGTCCCGGGGCGAGATCCTCAGCCGGGTCACCAACGACATCGACAATCTGCAGCAGTCCGTGCAGCAGACGCTGAGCCAGCTGGTGACCTCGCTGCTGACGATCGTCGGCGTGCTGGTGCTGATGTTCGTCGTGTCCTGGCAGCTGGCCCTGATCGCACTGGTCACCGTGCCCGCCTCGGTCTGGGCGACGCGGAAGCTCGCTCTTCGGGCGCAGCCGCAGTTCATCAACCAGTGGAAGTTCACCGGGCGGCTGAACGGCCACATCGAGGAGATGTACACCGGGCACGCGCTGGTGACCGCGTTCGGCCAGCGGGAAGAGG
Organism: uncultured Actinomycetota bacterium; assembly: GCA_963767685.1. Classification (GTDB taxonomy): domain Bacteria; phylum Actinomycetota; class Actinomycetes; order Streptosporangiales; family Streptosporangiaceae; genus Trebonia. The sequence goes on along the minus strand of CAVYEZ010000017.1, from coordinate 70,603 downwards.
CGATGGCGACCTTCACCGAGCAGAACGAGGCGCTCTACCAGGCCAGCTCCCGGGCGCAGTTCATCTCCGGCACGATCCAGCCGCTGATGATGTTCATGTCGAACCTGAACTACGTGCTGGTGGCTGTCGTCGGCGGCCTGCTGATCGCCGGCGGCTCGCTCACCCTCGGCGCGGTGACCGCCTTCATCCAGTACTCGCGGCAGTTCAGCCAGCCGCTGACCCAGGTCGCCAGCATGGCGAACCTCCTGCAGTCGAGCGTGGCGTCTGCCGAGCGCGTGTTCGCGCTGCTCGACGCGCAGGAGCAGCCGCCTGACGCCGCCGGGTCGGCGCGGCCCGCCGACGTCCGCGGCCGGGTGGAGTTCCACGACGTGTCGTTCAGGTACGCGCCGGACCGGCCCCTAATCGAGCACGTCTCGCTCACCGTGGAGCCGGGGCAGACCGTCGCCATCGTCGGCCCCACCGGGGCGGGCAAGACGACGCTGGTCAACCTGCTGATGCGGTTCTACGAGATTGACTCGGGCACGATCCTGCTTGACGGCGTCGACACCGCGAAGATGAGCCGCGAGGAGCTGCGCGGCCTGACCGGCATGGTGCTGCAGGACGCCTGGCTGTTCGGCGGCACCATCGAGGAGAACATCGCCTACGGATCGATCGGCGCCACCCACGAGCAGGTCGTCGAGGCGGCGAAGGCGACGTACGTGGACCGGTTCGTGCGGACACTGCCGGGCGGCTACGACACCGTGCTTGACGACGAGGCCGCCAACGTCAGCGCGGGGGAGCGGCAGCTGATCACCATCGCCCGCGCCTTCCTCGCCCGCCCGGCCGTGCTCATCCTGGACGAGGCGACCAGCTCCGTCGACACCAGGACCGAGGTGCTCCTCCAGCGCGCGATGGCGTCCCTGCGGAAGGGCCGGACCAGCTTCGTGATCGCCCACCGGCTGTCCACCATCCGCGACGCCGACCTGATCCTGGTGATGGAGAACGGGCACATCGTCGAGCAGGGAACCCACGCGGGCCTGCTGGCGGCGGGCGGCGCGTACGCGCGTTTGTACCAGGCTCAGTTCGCCCAGGCCATGGAGGAGGTCGCCTGATCGCCGGCGCAGCGGCAGGCCGCCGGACCCCTGGGTCCGGCAGCCTGTCCGGTGGTGAGGCGAATCCCGCTAGGGACGCGCATTCGCTGGTTACGCGGCGAGCAGCCGCTCGAAAAACGAGCGGTAGAGGCGCAGGCCCTGCCTGAGGTCCTCGGTGGAGACCTCATTGCCGCTGGCCCAGCGGTTTTCGAGTTCGTGGCGCTCGGTGGCGAACATCGCGGCCAGCCGCTGCATGAGCTCCGCGACCAGCGCGTCGGCTTCCTTGACGGCCGTGGTCGGCTCATCAACGAACTCGGCCTGGATGTCCTTCCAGCGCATGGTGAGGCTCTGCAGCTCGCTGTCATCCAGCAGGCTGGCGTGCTGCCCGGGGTCAGTCGCGACGCTGTCGCCGTAGCCGGCGTCCGCGGCACCACGGTCGGTGTACTCGGCTGCTGCGGTGCTGTCGCCGTAGCCGGCGTCCGCGCCATCACGGTCGGTGTACTCGGATGCCGTAGGACTACCCGTATCGACAGGGGCGGCGTCGTCGTCCTCGTAGCTGTCGTAGCCGGCGTCCGCGAAGTTGCCCGGCTGAGCCTGCCCGGGGCGGCCAGCGGCGATCTGCTCGGTAGTCAGGCCTTGGTCCTGGGCGTTGTCGGGGTCGTTGATCATCCGTCTCGCCGTCCTATCCTCTGGTTGTCGTATTCCGTGTCAGGAGTCGCGGGATCGACGGTGTCGCTTCCCATGGCTCCCAGGTCATCCGCCTGCCCGGTCCCGCTGGCCGCCGGGACCTGGGTCTCCGGGTCGGCGGCGACACGCTGCCGGTTGTCGTAATCGCGTGGCTGCGTCTGGTCGGCGGTGGCGCGAACCGCGCCGTTGCCGTCTGGGAGGAGCATTTCGTCGAACAGCGACCGGTACCGCAGCAGGGCCTCGCGCAGGTCTTCCGTGCTTGCCTGCTGAGTCTGGGCCCGGAGCTGTACGGCGTGCGCGAACCGGTAGTTATCGACCGTGACCGGATGGTCGACCGAGATCAGCTCGACCTGAGTGTCGAACTCCTTCATCGGGTACCCCCGTGCCTCCATGACACGGGTGATGAGGATGTCGGCCTCAATGGTGGCTTCCGCCGGCTCGTCGACGAAGCGCTCCTGCAGATCGCGCCATTCGTTGGCAAAGCTCAGCCGGGTGGCTTCTGGCAACGGCTTAATGTCGAACTGAGCGCGCTGCCGCTCCCGCGCGAGAAGATCAGCCTCGGCCGAACGCTGATCCCCGCTGTTCTCTACCGCCCGGTCGTATTCCGGGCCGAAGCGGTCGCGAAGCATAGTGCTTCTGCGTTTCCTAGCCCCCGCCGCGAGTAGCCCGACGACGACCACTACGGCGATGGCAATGATTACCCATATCCAGGTAGCCATCAGATCCTCCTGTCATTGAGCCTGCTTGCCTACCCGGACACAGGCGCCCAAACAGCGGCAGACCAGGAGTGGAGGCAGAAACTCTTAGCCACGCCAAGGAGAACCCCGGTTTCATGCACGGTGCCCTGGGCAGGGGCGGCGTACCTGCGGCCGCGACAGGCTGCGTCACACAAGCGGCGAGCTGGCCGACTCAGGTGTCTCGCGGCCGCCGCGATCAGCGAATCACAGGAGAAGTCATGACTGACCCCGAGAAGTCTCGTCATGTCGAGATCAAGGACGATGACGACCGCACCGCGGCCGTTGCGGAGGTAACGACCGCCAAAGGTCCGGACGGCACCGTCCGGACCTCCATGTACGCGAAGAGTGAGCACGTACGGCCCGGCGACCGAGCCGCCCTGGTCGATGAGGTCATGGGCCTGCCCGAGGTCAAGGCGAGCGACCGGGTGGAGGCCACCGTCCCGTTCGGCGATGTCGAGTCGGTCGAGCGCCTCCGGGAGCGCACCGACGATGCGGTCCTACGGGCAGCGGGCGGCACCACGCTGCTTGACGCCAACGTGCCGCCAGGCGACGGATACCGGCCAGCCGAACCGTCGGCCGGGGAGCAGACAGAGGGGGACCAGCCGACCGGGGACCATCCCTCCGCCGACGCTGACCGTCGGCCCGGAAGCGGCCGCTGAATCCGTCCTATCCCGGGGCGAGTTGTGCTGTGTCCCGGGGGCGGTCACGATGCGAAGTCGGGAGTGGCCGACCTGGCGGACTCGCTCCGGCCCGCGGGCTCTTCCCGCGCCTCTTGCCGTCCGAGAGCGGTGAGGTCGGGGAAGTAATAGGAGCCTCCGGTGGACTCCAGGCCGCGGGCGTACTGGGAGTACGTGTGGAACACGTCGCCCCTCCCGGTAAATCGCGGGTTGGCGAGCCCGCGGCGGCGGGCTGGTTTTCCGGGGACGGGGCGCCGGCGACGAGGTCCCGCAGCCGGTTCCACCGCTCCATGCGGCGCTGGTCGAAGCGGCGCGCGGCGCGACCGGCGCGACGCGGCCGGCTGGCGTAGCGGTGCACCGCCCACCAGGATCCCGGCTTAGCCAGCCTAATCGCTCCGATGAGCGCCACGACGCCGATGACCAGGCCGATGACCCCGGTCACGACCTTTCCCTTGAGTAGGCAGATCACGCAGAGCGCCAGGTTGATGCCGATGGTGGCCATCGACGACCACCATTCCGCCGTCCCGACCGCGCCGGCGACGAAGCTGGTTCCGCCGATCAGTGCCCCGGTCGTCACCAGGACGCAGAAGATCGCGTCGACCGATTGCCGGCCCTGCGTGGCCCAGTAGACATCCTCCAGGTGCAGCCAGAGCGCGAACTCGTCCACGGTGAGCCCGACGCCTACTCCGAAGACGGCGGCCGCTGCGCTAAGCGCGGTACCACGGGGCGTTTGCGACACCAGGAAGACGCCGGTGCCGATGATGATCAGGATGCCGAAAACCTGGTGATGGATGTGGTTGCCGGCGATCTGGACGTTGCCAATCCCGGCCCCCCCGCCGCTCCCCGACCGGATCAGCCTCGTAACCATCCTGGTGACGAGGAAGGTCACCAGAATGCCAAGGAACATCCACATCATGGGACGCAGAGAAAGGTCACCCCCCCACCAGCGAAGTCTCTCCCCACCTGCAGTGATGCCCCGGCGTCGGGGTTAGGGAAACGCCGTAGCCACGATTTTGAGGTCTCGTGGCCACCGCCCGATCAAGTACCACCCGGCCCCGGTGCCCCGGCCGCGGGAGCCCTGCTCCGGGGCGCTTCGGTCAGGCCCGAACCCGCCTACCAGCGCCGAGCGCCCCCGATGTCCGGTCTCCCAATGGATGGGAGTTATTTTCCCTAGCATGATCGGAAAGCAGAATCGCACGCGGAAAGTGTCGGATTCAAGGGCGGTCGGCTCGCTGCTTCCCCTATGGGGATCTCAAAATCATCACGACGACGATCGCTATTTTAGTCACGATGATGTAGAGTAATTGTTGTGGGGTCATGCGTCGACATCATCGAAGCATTTATTAGCCCTGAACCTGCTCCCAGAGTCTCGGCAGTGAATCCGAACGGATCATGCCGGAGGCGTCCTGGAAATCAGCTGCCCGGGCTGGAAGTCAGCCGCTGTAGCAGCTGGTGACCCGCACTTGCTAGAGCCGCTCTAGCCCCTGCTGGTTGAGAATCTCCCGCTCGGGTTTTACGCGGACGGCTCTTGCTCTTTGCCGTCACGGTGACCACCAGCACGAAATTCTCCGGCAGGTGTCGGAAATCCCGCGCGATGCCAGGAAGAGACTTCCCGGCGTTTACCGTCGGACTATGTCAAAGCGAATTAGGGAGCACGATTATGATCACTACCACCACCAACGACCTGCGGCATTTGGAAGGCCGTATCGCGGTCGACGTGAACGGCGTCAAGATCGGCAAGATCGGGCAAATCTACGTCGATAACCGGACCGGCCAGCCGCTGTGGGTCACCATCCACAGCGGAATGTTCGGTAAGAAAGAAAGCTTCGCCCCGCTGTATGGGTCCCGGGCTGACGGAGACACCCTGCGGCTCGCGGTCACCAAGGACATGATCAAGGACGCCCCGGGAGTCGAGGCCGACGACCACATGGCTGGCCACGAGAGCGAGGCCCTCTACTCTTACTACGAGGGGTACCTCGGCGGGAGCGCCGGGTACGCCCCCGTCGAAGACGAGGGCCAGGGGTACGTCGGCGATCCGCGCGAGGACCTGATGGGCAAGAACGGCGCCCAGGGCCGGGACGCCTCCGGGCCCACCGACCGGTGACGTCTGCGCAGGGAGTAGATGGACGACCGCGGCATCGCTTCCCGGCGGTACCCACGTCGGGAAGCAGTGCCTGCCGTCCGCATTCGAGCAGCCGATCCCTGCCTGGTCCCTGTGCCGGGAACTTAAAGGTTAATCGCGGCCCAGCGCGGCCGTGGCCTGCCGGGCTGCCGCCGCGACCGCCTCGGTAACCGACGCGTGCACCGGCATTACCTCGTCCAGCGCCACCAGTCGGGCCACCCTGCGCGCGCCGGGGTCGGAGATGACCACGCGCAGCCACGACCGCCAGCCCCGGGCCCTCCTGGCCGCCCGCATCAAGGCGTCTAGGCACGCGGAATCACACAAGCCCGCGCGGCGCAGGTCAACGATTAGCCCCGCAGCACCCGCGTCGAGGACCGCGCACAGCTCACCGGCAAGAGCGGGAGCAGTGACAAAACTCCTGTCAGTCGGCAACTCCGTGACCGCGTACCCGCCGAACCAGCGAACCGGAAACCCGGAGCTACCCGGGCTAAGGCCACGTGCGCTCATCACGCTCCCGTCCTCTTATGTACACCCGATACGGACCGGGTGCACCGTCAGGGTCTAGAGCGGCACACACACACTATCAACGCTGTTCCTCGGCCCGTGCGGCTGTCAAGGCGGTAACGGCAAGTTCGCCTGCCCTCAGGATTGGCTGGAATGGGGACCGCTGACGTTTGCCCAGCCGGTCACATCCTCCGAACCGCGAGCCACCGCGGCCGCCAACTCGGCCAGCCGCCGGTTCTGCGCCCGCGCCTGAGCACGCAGCAGCTCGAACGCCTGTCCCATGTCCAGGCCCCGGCGCTCCGCCAGCACCCCCTTGGCCTGCTCGATCGTCACCCGCGAGTTCAGTGCCCCCTGCAGCTGCTCAGCCAGTGCCTCCTGATGCCGGAAGTTACGTTCGTGCAGCAACCCGATCGTGGCGACGTCGGCCAGCGCCTGGCCCACCCGCAGCGCGGTCTCATCCAGCCGACCGGGTACCGCCATGAACAGGTTCACCGCCCCGATCACCTCGTCACGCAGCCGCATCGGCAGCGCCTGCGCCGCCGCGAAACCCGCCGCGGCCGCGGCCGGGGCGAACGCCGGCCACCGCTGCCCGGCCGTCGCCATGTCTCGCTCGGACACCGGCAGCCCGGTCTGGAAGCACTCCAGGCACGGCCCTTCCTCGTGCTGCAGCTGGAACAGTTCCACTAGGCGCGCCTGCTCGCTCGACGACGCGATCACCCGCAGCGACCCCCGCTGATCCGCCAGCATCAGCCCCGCCGCGTCCACCGCCAGCAGCCCGACGCACCGGTCCGCCAGCCCGTGCAGGAAATCCACCACATCGAAGTCAGCGACCAGCGTGTCCGCCAGTTCGACGAACGCTGCCGACAGCATCTGCTCGCGATTCTTATTCATGTTCATGACGCCGCTGCTCACTTCCGCATCGTTTCTGAATCAACCATAGGACCGCACCGAATCGTGACGCGAGGGCACCGGCCGGCGCTCTCAGTCGGACGGCCCGCCCGTTTCATCGGAACCCAGCCGCAGCCGCCGGGCCACCACCGCCGCCGCGACCTCGTCCAGCGTCAGGTCGTGCGCGAACGCGTGCGCCCGCAGCAGCGCCAGCGCCTCCTCCGGCCCCACCGCGCGCTGCGCGGACACCATGCCGGTCGCCTGGTACACCTGCGCGTGGTCATCCGACCAGCCGGCGCCCGGCAGCCCGTCCCCGTCACCGTCCATCCCGGCGCGGGAGCTCAGCAACAGCTGCAGCGCCGCGTCCGCGCACACCAGCACGTCCGCAAGGGCGCCCGGGCTCAGCGGACCAGCGGTTTTCCGGTACAGGCCCAGCACCCCGACCCGAATCGCCCCGAGGACCAGCGGGAACGCGAACACCGCGGCCGCCTCGACCGTCACGCTGGCGATCGCGAAGCCGGGCCACCGTTCCCGCCAGCCCGCCGCCCCCAGGTCAGCTACTAGCACCGGGCGGCCCGACCTGAACGAGTCCGTGCAAGGACCCTCACCCAGCGTGAACTGAAGCTCATCCAGCTCGGCCGCCCGCCGGCTCGTAGCGTGCACCAGCGCCCGCCGCGCCGGGTCGCTCATCACCGACAGCCAGCCGCCATCCGCCTCGCCCACCGCGGCCGCGACCTCACACGCGTCCTCGGCCGACACCGGGCCAACGCGTGCCCCCGCGCGCTCGGCAACCAGGCCCCACAGCCGGGCACGTCGCCCGTCAGCCATTCCCGGCCGCCGGTCCAGTCGTCAGGCGGCCCGCAGCCCATCCCGTGACCTCACGCATTACCCCGGCCTCCGCTCGCCCGGCCATTACGACCGCGACCAAGCCGGGGGGATGCAGCCGGCGGGGACCCGGCTAACCACAACCAGACAACGAGGCCACGCAGTCCATACGTATGCCCTAACCATAGCCCCACCAGAGACGGCCGAGGGCCGCACGAGAGCCTTGGCGGGTTCGCCGCGGGCGCCGCTCAGCCGGGCCGATCCCCGATAGCCATCCGTCACCCCGGGCTGGGCGCGCGCCTGCCGAATGCTGGGCCCACCTGATCCGCTGACTCATGGTGCGGGCACCGGGCCGGTGCTCTCGCGCACGACCAGGCGCGTCTCCAGCTCCATGCTCAGGGCCTCGTGAGTGTGCCCGTCGAGCTGGCGCATCAGCATCGTGACGGCGGTGCGGCCCATCTCCTGGAGCGGCTGGCGGACGGTGGTGAGACGCGGCGTCGTGGCCCGGCTGACGTCGATGTCGTCGAAGCCGGCGACGGAGAGGTCCGCGGGCACCCGCAGCCCGCGCGCGACGGCTGCTTCCATCACCCCCACCGCGACCTTGTCGTTGAAGCAGACCACGGCGGTCGGCCGCGGCCGCAGGTCGAGCAGTTCCCCGCCGGCCCGGACCCCCGTCTTGGTGGCGGGCTCGCCATAGCGCATGAACACCGAGTCGCCTAGTACCCCGGCCTCGGCCAGCGCGGCGAGGTGCCCGCCGACCCGGTCATCCCGCGTGCGCCAGTGCCGCGGTCCGGTGACCACGCCGATCCGGCGGTGACCGAGCTCAATCAGGTGCCGGGTAACGGCCCGGGCGCCGGAAAAGTGCGCGGCCGAGACCGACACCATGCCGCGCGGCACGGCGGTCCGCGGGTCCACCACCACGAGCGGGTAGCTGCGTGCGGCTAGTGCCTCAAGGTCGGCGGGGGACTCCGGCGGAAGTATCAGCACCGCGCCGTACGCGTCGTGGCGGCGCGGCAGCCCCCGCAGCGCGGTGGACTTGACCACGGCGTCGCCCGCGTCGAGCAGCATGGCCTGCCCGTGCAGCGCGAGCGTCTCGGCGATCGACGTGACGATGTGCCCGAAGTAGTCGGTGAGCAGGTAGGGGCAGCGCACGAACACTGGGGCACGAGTGGCCCGCGGCTGCTGACGCCGACGTGGCTCGGGCGCCCGGTCGCCAAGTCGCTCCATCACTCGGCGTACCCGCTCGCGCGTGTCCACGGCGACGTTCTGGCCGCCGTTGAGTACCCGGGAGACGGTAGCGATCGACAACCCCGTCTCCGTCGCGATGGCGCGCACGGTTACCCGGCCGGTTCCGCTACCCGCAGCTGAAACAGAGTCTTGTTTCATCGCTTTTCCTAAGAGTTCCTTAACCGAGGATTAGTAAAACATCAAGCCGGCACAAGCGTCTTGACCCGTATTCGGGCCCCTGCTGCAATTCGCTGAACAGGATACTTTCTTTACTGTTTCAGAAACAACCGTTGTGCCCCGGCGGATCCCCTCCCGCCGGGCCACCCCGCCGAAAGGCCGATCGCCATGCGCAGACCAAGGATTCCGATGAGATCCAGACCGGGCGCGATAGCCCTAGCCGCCGCCATCGCGGCGGGATACGGCGGCCTCGCGCTAGCCACCGCCGGACCGGCCGCCGCCGCCGGCTCCGCCTTCCCCGCCCATTACGCCGCGCCCTACCTGCAGATTTCTTCATCGGACGCCGGCGACATGGCCGCCGACATGGCCGCGACCGGCCTGAAGTACTACACGCTGGCCTTCCTCACCCCGCAGTCCGGGTGCACGCCGCAATGGGAAGACGGCGGCAACTCCGTCGGCGCCTTCACCTCGCAGGTCAGTGCCATTCAGGCCGCCGGCGGCAACGTCATCATCTCCTTCGGCGGCGAGCCCGACGGTAATAACCCTAATGAGATCGCGCAGACCTGCACGAACGTCTCCCAGCTGACGGCCGCCTACCAGAACGTGGTGAACACCTACGGCGTCACCCGGCTCGACTTCGACATCGAGGGCAGCGTGCTCTCGGACACCGCCGCCACCTCGCTGCGCGACCAGGCGCTCGCCGCGCTGCAGGCCGAGGACCCGGCCGTCCAGGTCGACTTCACCCTCGCGGTCGCCCCTAACGGACTGCCCACCGGCACCGGCTCGGAGTACGCGCTGCTGCAGGACGCCAAGTCCAAGGGCGTGAAGGTCTCCGTCGTGAACATCATGACGATGGACTTCGGCGCCGGGTCCAACGACCTCGCGGACGCCGAGTCCGCCGCCCAGGGGACCGCCAGCCAGCTCGCGGGCCTGTACGGGATCTCCACCTCGGCGGCTTACGGGATGATGGCCCTGACGCCGATCGCCGGTACCAACGACGACGGCACCGTCTTCTCCACGTCGAACGCCTCGTCGCTGGAGAGCTTCGCCGCGTCCAACGGCGTCGCGGAGCTGTCCTTCTGGGAGGTCGACGGCTACGACAAGGGGACCGGCTACCAGTACTCGTCGATCTTCAACCAGATCACCGGGGGCGGGGGTACCACTCCTCCCACCGGGAGCACGGGGCCGATTACCGGGTATGAGGGGCTGTGCCTGGATGACCGCAGCGCCAGCACCGCCGACTTCAACCCGATCCAGGTTTACACCTGCAACGGGACCAACGCGCAGAACTGGACCGTGAACAGCAACGGCACCCTGACGGTCCTGGGCAACTGCCTGGACGTCGCCGGCGCCGGCACCGCCAACGGCACCCTCGTCGACCTGTATCCCTGCAACGGCACCGGTGCGCAGTCCTGGGTCCACGAGTCCAACGGCGAGCTTGTTAACGCCAACTCGGGCAAGTGCCTCGACGACACCGGATTCGGCGGCTCCGGCACCCAGGTTCAGATCTGGGCCTGTGCCGGCAGCTCCAACCAGCAGTGGAACGTGCCGTGAGGCGGCGACTCCTCGCCGTACTAGCGACGGTTGCCCTCACGCTCGGCCTCGCGCTGGCCGTCGCTCACCACGCGCAGGCCGCTACCACCGGGGCGATCACCGGGTACGAGGGCCTGTGCCTGGATGACCGCAGCGCCAGCACCGCCGACTTCAACCCGATCGAGGTCTACACCTGCAACGGGACGAACGCCCAGCAGTGGACCGTCGCATCCGGCAACACCCTGCAGGTACTCGGCATGTGCCTGGACGTCAACGGCGCGGGCACGGCCAACGGCACCCTCGTCGACCTGTACACCTGCAACGGCACCGGCGCCCAGGTCTGGGAACCGCAGTCCAACGGCGAGCTGCTCAACCCCAACTCGGGCAAGTGCCTCGACGACACCGGATTCGGCGGCTCCGGCACCCAGGTTCAGATCTGGGCCTGTGCCGACAGCTCCAACCAGCAATGGACCCTGCCGAGCGGGTCGACGTCGCCGCCCCCGGGCAACACGCCGGCCTTCGGTTCGAATGTCTACGTGTTCACCCCCTCGATGTCGACTTCCACGATCCAGAACGACATCAACGCGGTCTACAACACGCAGCAGTCGAACCAGTTCGGCGCCCAGCGCTATGAGCTGATGTTCGAGCCCGGCACCTACAACGTCAGCGTCCCGGTCGGCTTCTACACCGAGGTCGTCGGCCTCGGCCAGAACCCGACCCAGACGGTGATCACCGGCGGCGGAATCTACGCCAACGCCGCCTGGAACGACGGGAACGCCACGGAGAACTTCTGGCGGGGCGTGGAGAACATCACCATCGACCCGTCGTCCGGCAGCACCGAGTGGGCCGTGTCGCAGGCCGACCCGATGCGCCGGGTGCAAATCGACGGCAATCTCGTGCTGGACGACGACACCTCGGGCAACACCTCGAGCAACTGGTCGTCCGGCGGTTTCATCAGCGACTCGGTCGTCACCGGTCAGGTCAACTCGGGCAGCCAGCAGCAGTTCATCATGCGCAACGACCAGCTGGGCAGCTGGACCGGCTCGAACTGGAACATGGTGTTCGTCGGTGACACCGGTGTTCCGGCGCAGAGCTTCCCGAGCCCGCCGTACACGACCGTGAACCAGACCCCGACCTCCGACGAGAAGCCGTACCTGTACATCGACTCCTCCGGGAACTGGGACGTGTTCGTGCCCTCGAACCGGACGAACGCGCAGGGCGTCTCCTGGGCGAACGGGAACACGCCGGGGACCTCGCTGCCGATTAGCGATTTCTACCTCGCGACGCCGAGCAGCACGGTCGCCCAGATCAACGCCGCGCTGGCGGGCGGACAGGACCTGCTGTTCACCCCCGGGGTCTACCAGATCAACGGCACGATCGACGTCAACAACCCCGATACCATCGTGCTCGGCCTCGGCCTGGCCACGCTGGTGTCGAACGGCGGCAACACCATCCTGCAAACCGCTGACGTCAACGGCATCCGTATCGGCGGCCTGATCTTCGACGCGGGCAGCACCAACAGCTCCGTCCTCGTCCAGATCGGCCCGTCCGGCTCCAGCTCCAGCCACGCCTCCGACCCGACGGTCCTGTCCGACGTCTTCGCCCGCATCGGCGGAGCCACCGTCGGCCAGGCCACCGAGACGCTGCAGGTCAACAGCTCCAACGTCGTCGGCGACGACCTGTGGCTATGGCGGGCGGACCACGGCAACGGCGGCACGGTCGGCTGGACGACCAACACCGCCGCCAACGGGCTGGTCGTCAACGGCGCCAACGTCACCTTCTACGGACTCGCGGTCGAGCACTACCAGGCCGTGCAGGTCCAGTGGAACGGCAACGGCGGAGCCGACTACTTCTACCAGAGCGAGATGCCCTACGACCCGCCCAGCCAGTCCGCCTGGATGGACGGATCCTCTGACGGCTATCCCTCGATTGCCGTCGCCAACAGCGTGACCAGCTTCCAGGCCTACGGCCTGGGCGTCTACTGCTACTTCGACGTGAACCCGAGCGAGATCAGCGCGAACGCGCTCACCTCGCCGGCCTCGTCCGGAGTCCAGTGGCACGACATGGTCACCGTCTCGCTGGGCGGCACCGGAACCATCCAGCACATCATCAACGGCACCGGCGGCACGGTCAACTCGAGTAGCACGGTGGCCGACCTGACCAGCTACAGCTGACCAGCTACAGCTGACCAGCTACAGCTGACCAGCTACAGCTGACCAGCTACAGCTGATCACATCCAGACCAGGGCGCGGCCGCATCGAGCGGAGTCGATGCGGCCGTGCCCTGCTATTCCCATCCATCGCATCAGCTACACCAGTCGCTGTCATAAAAAGGATCATGTGGCTTAGCCTCTTTATTACGCATTAGTAGCTGACCCGCGCTTTACCTAAATTTTTGTCAAGGCAGTGTCGGTTCTGGGCCCATCCGGCCGGGTTTCCACCCTCGGTTATGGTGGTTGTGACCTGCCAGGTATTGACCGTCTGCCGTCGTGCTTGTTAATTAGTTCGTAGCCGCCGCGCATGGTGAGTGAAGGTGGCTAGGGGTCGCGCCACATTATGTGGTGCCAAAACAATTCCCGGGGGGGAATTATGAAATCTAAACGACTCGTCAGGCTCGCCTGTGCTCTGTCGGCGCCATTGCTGGCCTGTGCCACGATTGCGGCACAGGCATCGGCGGCATCGGCCGACACGGCGAAGCACAGCAACGCCGTCATGTACGTCTCGCCCAGGGCGATGATGTACGCCAGGGACAAGTCATGCAAGACCGCGGCGTTCCGCACGATCGGCTCCGCGGTCAACGCCGCCACGCCGGGGGCAACGGTGGTTGTCTGCGCCGGGAACTACCACGAGCAGGTGGTGCTTTACAAGCCGGTGACCCTGCTCGGCAAGCACGCCGTCATTAACGAAGCCGGGGTCAAGCCCTGGTTGAAGGTCCCGCTGCCCGGCGGAACGCAGACCATCTACGCGGGTGTGGTCATCGTCAGTTCCCACGCCACGATCAGCGGCTTCACGGTCAAGAACGCCCAAGGTGAGGGAATTCTCGCCGCCGGGCTTGGCAAGACCATCCGCGCCGTCGCTATCACGGGCAACGCCGTGGTCCACAACGACCTTGGCGGCGGCGTCCCGCCCAAGTCGCCCTATTTCGAGTGCGCGGCCGAGGGATCGGTTCCCGGTGACTGCGGTGAGGGCGTCCACTTCGCCGGCGACGTCGCGTTCTCGGTCATCCACGGCAACTACATCGCCAACAACTCCGGCGGGATCCTGCTGAGCGACGACGTCGGCCCCACGCACAACAACGTGATCAGCGGCAACACCGTCACCGGCAACACCACCGACTGCGGGATCACCGTGCCCGGTCACAACCCCAACGCGCTCAACAAGAAGGGCGTACCCCAGCCGTCCGTCGCGGGTGTCTACAAGAACGTCATCGTCAGCAACGTGGTGACCAACAACGGCGTGAAGGGCGACGGCGCGGGCGTGCTGTTCGCTAACGCCGGGCCCGGCACCGCCTCCTACGACAACCTCGTCCAGGGCAACTACATCGCGGGCAACGGGCTGTCCGGTGTCACGATGCACGCCCACATGATCCCCAAGGGCCAGTTCGAGGACCTGAACGGCAACGTGATCGTCGCCAACGCCATCGGCAAGAACAACGTCGACGGTGACCCGCTCGACGGTCCTCCCGGCCCGTCGGACCCGCACACCACCGGCGTGCTCGTGTACTCGGGCGGCACCCCGGTCCATGTCAACATCTCGCTCAACCACATCTACAACAACTTCTACGGCATCTGGCTCAGCAAGGCCGTCACGGCGACCGGGCTGGGGACCAACGTGTTCCACAACGTGAACATTCACGTTTCCGCCGGTCACTGACCTGACTAAACGGGAACCGGATGGCCGGCCACGAGCCGGCCATCCGGTTCCCCTTTTGCCCTGCCACGGAAGGTCCGCGCCGCCGAGCAGTCACTCGCTAGCACCGCCTTCGCCCGCCAGGATTCACACAATCATGAAACCAGGGTGGACATTCCCGGCAGAACGCTTGCGACGGTGAGACGGGGGCCCGTAGTTAACGGCATTTGCGCCATGGAATGGTCGGTGATCCACCATTTTCGCGGAGGCCCCGGGAAGCCCGTCCGGGAACCCAGGGTACGGGGACGAAATATCGCGCTTCGCCGGGCAGTCGGGGCGGCTGAGGCGTCCCCGGACCCTGCCCTTCAGGTTCTGTCGGCGGGCGCCGGGGGCCACTGCGGATCGCTGGCGGTCGGCGAGGTAGCCGGGGCAGTCGCGCACGGCCTGCTCCGCGGCGCGGGACGCCGATTGAAAACGGTTCTTTATGGGCTGATGCGACAAATCGATTGTTGACTTTTGGGTGATTGGGGTAGCTGAGTTGCCTTGCTAGTCGGGTCGGCTCTGAGGTCCCGCAGAATACGGGCCGTTACGACGAGATCGCGCAAAAAAATCGGGTCAGGCAGCGAACCGAACGCCTCGGACGTTCGTCCCAGTATTAGGAGAGGCATCGCACTTCACCTACTATGTGAGCACACGGGTTCGATTTTGTTGATGCGTGCCTGAATGGGGGCGATTTTCACCGATGGACCGGGTCCTGGCCGGCCGTTATGAGCTTGAGGTCCCGCTTGGTCGCGGCGGGTCGGGTGAGGTATGGCGCGCCCGGGACATGGCGACGCACCGGCCCGTGGCCGTCAAGATCGTCGAGCTTTCCCAGATCGACGATGCCGGCACGCTGGCGGAGACGATCGGCCGGTTCCGGCGCGAGGCCACCGTGATCGGTGAGCTGCGGCACCAGAACATCGTGGCCGCCCTCGACGCCGGCCGCATAGCCAACCAGCTGTTCATGGTCATGGAACTGGCGCCGGGCATCTCCCTGGCCGGCATGATGGACGAGCGCGGTGCCCGGGGGATGGGGCTCTTCCCGGTCAGCAGCGTGCTCCGGATGGCCGAGCAGGTCTGCGCCGGCCTCGCCGCCGCGCACGCGGCGGGCGTCGTGCACCGCGACATCAAGCCGAGCAACCTGATGGTGACGCCGCAACTCGGCGTCAAGATCATTGACTTCGGCATCGCCCGGCTGCTTGCCGACAACTCCCCGCGGCTGACGCTGCCCGCGCAGACGGTCGGCACCATCGCGTACATGTCGCCCGAGCAGGCCCAGGGCCTCGACGTGGACGGACGCGCGGACCTCTACTCGCTCGGCTGCGTGCTGTACCAGTTGCTGTCCGGACGCCCCCCGTTCTTCTCTTCCCTGCCCGGCGCGCTGCTCATGATGCAAGTGATGGACCGGCCGGCCCCGCTCGACGTGGTCCGCCCCGACCTGCCTGCCGGTCTTTCCCAACTGGTCGGCGACCTGCTGGAAAAGGAGCCGGCGGCCCGGCCCGCAACCGCGGCCGAGGTCGGGAGCCGGATAGCGGAGATCGGGCGCGAGCTTGGGGTCGAGGAGCCCGAGTACGAGGCCGACCGCGAGACGATCAGGGCCGCCGACCACCTCGGCGCGGTGGGCGACACCCGGCTTGACGAGAGCTGGCCGCAGTCGGAGCGGTCCACCGTCCTCACCCCGGAGCGGAGCGACGGCTTCTCCCGGCCGATCGCGGCCGGGCGGCGCGGGCGGGGCGGGCGGGGCGGGCGCGCCGCCCTGGCAGTCCGTGGGCCCGCCAATCCAGCCGCCGCTGCCGCCGGTGCAGTTCCCGGTGCCCGCCCAGCCCGGCCCGCCGGCGGGGTCGGCTCCGCAGGCGGCCACGGGCATGGCCAGCTCCATCCCCAACTGGCCGGAGGCGCGGCCGGGGCCGCGTCCCCGCCCGGTCTGGCGCGGCGTCGTCAGCACGCTGATCACCGCGGCCATCGTGGCGGGGGTGGGGGCCTACCTCTGGGAACGGGACCACCAGGCGCTGAAGATCACGTCGCTCAAGGTCACCGCCGCCAAGGAGTCGGTGGGATGCAACGGCACGGCGGACATCATCGGCACGATCAAGACCAACGGCCACGGCGGGCCGATCAAGTACCAGTGGCACCGCGGCGTGGAGGCGGATGCGCCACTCGTGGTCGATGACGCCAGCGGCAGCGACACGGTGCAGGTCCACCTGGAGTGGGCGTTCCACGGCCGGGGAACGGGGAAGGCCGTCGCCGAGCTTCGCGTCCTTGACCCGCAGCAGGACGAGTCCAGCATTATCTTCCCGTATTCCTGCCCTAAGTGAGACCCGCGTGAAGGTCACCGCCTGCGTCCCGCTCGCTGGCCAGGGCGTGATTGCCAGGTACGGGGCGCTGGTCGGCGTGACCGCCGCCCACGGTCCCCACCCTGACCCGCTGCTCACTGTCCTCGCCGCGGCCGCCGCGGCCGGCGAAGACGGCAGCGACCTGGTAGCCAGGGCCACGCGGGCGGATCTCGGCGGCCGCGGACGGCCGGCCTGGGCCTGCGCGGGCGTCACGGCCGACGGCGGCCTGGCGGTGCTCGTCCACGGCCACGCGATCGCGACCGTCCGCGTCGACGAGGGCCCAGAGGTGACCCTGGCGGCCGACGCCGGGGAGACCCCGGTGAGCAGGAAGTTCGCCGGAGCGACGGTAACGCTCGGGTTGGCCATCGGCGCGACGGCGGCGCCCGACCCCCAGTTCTGGCTGGGCGAGGGCGTGGTGTGCGGCGGCGGCCTCGCGGTGACTCTGACGGGCGGCGTGCCCGAGGCGGCCCCGCCCAGGTCGGCTGCGCCCGAGTCGGCCGCGGCGGTGCCGGCCCCTGCGCCGGCCTCCACCCGCCGACGGCCGACGCGCCCGCCTTCGCGACCTCGCCGGCCGGCCCCCAAGCCGCGGGCGCGCCCGCGGCGGAGACCATGATCGACTATGGCCCGTCCGCCGTCCTGGTGGACGGCGTGCGGTGCGCCCGCGGCCACTTCAACGACCCCGCCGCGCGGGCCTGCCGGCAGTGCGGGATCCGCCTTGACCAGCCGCCGGGGCCCCTCGAGCGGCGCCCGCGCCCGTCGCTCGGCGTGCTGGTGCTTGACGACGGGACAACGTTTCCGCTCGACGGCGATTACGTGCTCGGCCGCGAACCGGCATTCGACAGCGACGTCATCGCCGGGCGATCCCGACCTTTGCGGATCAGTGATCCAAAAGGCACTATATCGCGACTACACCTGCGGATATCCTTGATCGGCTGGCGCGTCGAGGTCAGCGACCTTGGGTCGGCGAACGGGTCCTTTCTCCAGTCATCGGACGGTGAGCGCACGCTCGTTCCGTACGAACCGGTGATGATCGAGCCGGGCGCGCGGATCGGTATCGGGCACCGAAGCATGCAGTACCTGGCTTACCAAGGAGTTCTCCGATGAGCGCGTGGACGGTATCCAGCTACGCCGAAGGATGGGCGGTCCCCGGCTACACGGAGGAAGGGGAGCTGGGCCGCGGGGCGACCGGCCGGGTCGTAGCGGCGGTCAACGACGCGACCGGCCAGCGGGTGGCGATCAAGTACCTCAGCGCCCCCCTCGTCCGCGACCCCGGGTTCATGTGGGGGTTCCGCACCGAGGCGCAGATGCTGCGGTCGCTCGGCGTGCCCCAGGTCGTGCAGGTCTACGACTACGTGGAGCAGCCCGGGCAGGGCGCCGCGATCGTCATGGAGCTGGTCGAAGGGGTCTCGCTGCACGAGATGATCGCGCGCCGCGGGCCGACGGGACCCGAGGCCGCGCTCGCGGTGCTGAAGGGCTCGCTGCTCGGGCTGGCGGCCGCGCACACGCTCGGCATCGTCCACCGCGACTACAAGCCGGAAAACGTCCTGGTCGACAATGAGGGCAACAGCAAGCTGGCCGACTTCGGCGTGGCGGTCAAGGCGGGCAAGCAGGCGACGGTGGCGGGGACGCCGCTGTACATGGCGCCGGAGCAGTGGCAGGGAGGGCCGTCCAGCCCGGCGACCGACGTCTACGCCGCGACCGCCGTCTTCTTTGAGTGCCTGACCGGCAAGACCCCGTTCTCCGGGAAAATACACCAGCTGCAGGAACAGCACGTTACCGCGTCGGTGCCGGTTGACCGGGTGGACGCGCCGCTGCAGGGCCTCATCGCGCGCGGCATGGCCAAGAACCCGGCGGGCAGGCCGCAAAGCGCCATCGCGTTCGTGGCCGAGCTTGAGGCGGCGGCGGCCGCCACCTACGGGCCGGACTGGGAGGAGCGCGGCCGCCGCCACCTCGCGGAACGCGCCGCCGCGCTGCTGCTGTTGCTGCTGCCGCGCAACGGCAGTCCCGGCTCGTCCGGCACCTCATACGCCGCGACCTGGCTCGGTGGCGGCGGCAGCCGCCGGCGGAAGGTCCTGGCCATCGGGGCGATCGCGACGGCCGCGGTGGTCGTGGTGGCCGCCGCCGCGACGGCGGTCACGCTGCACGGGCGAAATCACCAGGAGAACGTGAACAACTCGTCCCAGCAGGCGGCGACCATTACGCCGTCGCTCAAGGCGATCGCCAACGTGGCGCCGCCGGTGGCCACGTCGAAGTGCACCACGCCGACCGCGTTCACCTACACCGGGACGCTCACCGCCACCGCGGCGGGAACCGTGAAGTACCAGTGGGTGTACTCGGCGGGGAAGCCGGGGCCGGTGCAGGCCGTGAGCTTCACCGGCGCCGGGGACAAGACCGTGAGCGGCGAGACCGTCAAGACCAAGAAGGCGGGTACCGGCTGGGCGGAGCTGAAGGTCGTCAGCCCCGTCACGGCGACCTCGAACGAGGCCACCTACAAGCTGATATGCGGCAGCTCGGCGGCGGGCCAGATCAGCGCGTCGGCGTCGGTCCAGGTGCCCTCGGCCACCGGCAGCTGCCCGGCCACACCACCGAGCCTCACCGCTACCGGCGCGATCACCAACGCTAAGAAAGGCACGGTCACCTATTACTGGGCACAGTCAGACGGACTGACCTCGGCCCCGGAGACCGTCACCTTCACCGGGCCGGGCACGCTGGCGGTCGACCCGCTGACCTTCACCCCGGCGTCCGATCCCGGCAGCGGTGACGCGGTCCTGGTGGTGACCGGCCCGGACGCCGCGTCCTCGAGCCTCGCGACGTACACGCTGGCATGCAACGCGCCGAAGCTCACGCTGGCCGCCACGGCCGCCGTGAGCCCGGCGAGCCAGACGCTCACGTCCTGCACCGCCGCCGCGCCGACGTTCACCTTCAGCGGGACGGTCAGCGACAACAAGGCCGGGTCGGTCGGCTACCACTGGAAGCTGCCGAGCGGCAACGGCCCGACGCAGACGCTGAACTTCGCCCAGGCGGGCAGCCAGACGGTCAGCACCGCCTACAAGCCACCCAGCGACAGCGCCGGCGGGTCAGGCACGCTCGTCATCACGAGCCCCGCCAGCGCGACGTCGAACGCCGCCGCGTTCACGCTGGCCTGCGGCGCCGCCCTGGCCCTGACCAACAACGCGCCGACGACCGCGACGGTCGGCGCGGCCTACTCCGGCACGGTCACCGTGTCCGGCGGCAAGGGCACCTACACCTGGGCCGCCCCGACCGGCCTGCCCGCCGGGCTGAAGGCAGCCGGCAGCGGGGCGACGCTCACCATCAGCGGCACCCCCACCGCGGCGGGAACGTCCACGGTCGCGCTGTCCGTGCACGACAGCGCGACGCCGCAGGGAACGGGGAAGTCGAGCCTCACGATCACCGTCGGCGAGCCGGCGATGTCGATCACCAGCGCCGCCGCGACGACCGCCACCGTCGGCAAGGCGTACTCCGGCACGGTCACCGTGACCGGCGGGAACGGCGCCTACACCTGGGGCGCGGCGAGCGGGTTCCCCGCCGGGCTGACCTCGAAGGCGAGCGCCGGAACGCTCACCATCAGCGGCACGCCCACGGCGGCCGGGACCTCGACGGTTACCCTGACCGTCAGCGACACCGAGTCGACGCCCAAGACCGCGACGAAGAGCATCACGATCACCGTCAGCGCCCCGGCGGTATCGATCACCACCGGCTCGCTGCCCGGCGGCACGGTCCGCAAGCCCTACTCCGCCGCCGTGGCCGCGACCGGGGGCACGGGCACGCCCACCTGGACGGCGACCGGACTGCCGGGGGGGCTCGCGATCAACGCGGCGACGGGGGCGATCACTGGCACGCCGACCACGGCCGGCACCTTCTCGGTCACCGTGACCGCGACGGCGGGCACTTCGGCTTCCGCGACGTTCACCGTCGTCATTGCCTCCGCGGTCATCGTGTCACCCTCGCCGAGCGTAACGGCATCGTCAACGCCAGTCATCGAGTGACACAAGCGGCGCCACGCGCAGGCCGCTGAGGCGCGGAGCCGGTCAGGCCGTTTCCGCACCCCAGCGGGCGCCCGTGATGTCTCGCCTGCGGCCTAGATCTGGTCCAGGTCATCAAGCGCCCAGGACCGCCGCAGTTGCTGCGGGATCCTGAGGTCTTCGGCGGCCGGGCGCGGCCGGTAGCGGTCGAACGGCGACACCGCCGCCAGCCGGGCAGAGGCCGCGCCGCGCGGGAAGGCAGGCGACTGCGCCGCCCCGTCGGGCTCGGACGGGCCGAACGATGCTTCTGGCATGGTGTCGCGACTCCTAGTTCGATGCGAGATACGCCGGCGCGCCTTAGCGGCGCGGACGACGTGGGACGCTGCCTCGGGGGTCGTGGCACGCACCAGGATGGCGGTCGGGCGGGCGGGGCGCATCAATGACGCGTCCTTGAGATTTTGCGGCCGCCACCCTGAGAATTCGCCGGACCCGTGTGACTGGAGGTAAATCCAGAATCGCCCACTCATCCGAACGCATTCGAATAATCTGTGTGCGCGATTCGGGGAAATCGCGTTGAAGTGCGTGACGGGACAGGGGCAAGTAGGCGTGCACGACTGGCAACCGTTAATTCTTGACCGTGACGCCGAACTTACCGCGACGACGGCCGCCATCGCGGCCGCGGCCGGTCGAAACGGCACCTTGATCATTGTCCGGGGGCCCGCGGGAATCGGCAAGACCACCATTCTCCGTGCCGCGGGCGCGGTCGCCGACGCGCAGGGAATGCGGACCCTGACCGCGCGGTCTGGCCCTTGAGCAGGGATTTTCCTATGGCGTCGTCCGGCAGCTGCTGGAACCGGTGCGTGCTGCGGCGGGCCCCGGCAAATCGCCCAGCAGCTGCACATCACCCAGGCGACCGTGGAGACCCACCTGCGACACGCTTTCCACAAGCTCGGCATCTCATCGCGCGCCGACCTGCCGGCCCGGCTAGCCAGCGGGCGTGAGCGAGACTAGGAGGGTGCTGCACGCCATCGAGGTTGACCGGGCCGACGACCCCCGGCTCGCGGACTACGTCAGGCTGACCGACGCCGGCCTGCGGACGCACCTGGAGGCCGAGCACGGCCTCTTCATCGCCGAGGGCACGAAGGTCATCACCCGCGCCGTCGCCGCTGGTTACCCGGTGCGCTCCGTGCTCCTGGGCAAGAGCCGTCTTCCCGACCTGCCCGCCCTTACCGAGGCCGCGGCCAGGCGGCCCCGGCTCGGCGGGCCCGGCGCCGGCGTACGTGGTGCCGGACGACGTCGCCGAGACCCTCACCGGCTACCGGGTGCACCGGGGCGCGCTGGCGTCGCTCGCCCGCAAGCCGCTGCCCGAGGCCGGCGCGGTGATCGGGAGCGCCAGGCGGATCGTCGTGCTCGAGGATCTCGTGGACCACGGCAACGTCGGCGCGATCTTCCGGTGCGCCGCCGCCCTTGGCGTCGACGCGGTGCTGTTGTCGCCGCGCTGCGCCGACCCGCTGTACCGGCGCGCGGTCAAGGTCTCGATGGGCGCCGTGTTCGCCGTCCCCTACGCGCGGATGACCGAGTGGCACGACGGTCTCGCGGAGCTGAGGTCGGGCGGGTTCCTGGTTCTCGCGCTGACCCCCGACGAGCGGGCCACACCGATATCCAGCGCGCTGGTCGCCGCCGGCCGGGTCGCGCTGCTGCTCGGCACCGAGGGGGACGGCCTGTCCGGGCGGTGGCTGCACGAGGCCGACGAGAGGGTGCGCATTCCGATGAACCCGGCGGCGCGGGCCGCCGGGGTGGATTCACTCAACGTGGTGGCCGCGGCCGCGATCGCCTGCCACCTGCTCGTGCAAGAGCGCGGTTAAGGCTGCTGTCCCCGGGCACCGGGCTCCGCGTCTGGCGCTCGATGGCCAAGGCAGAGCGCGGGCGCATGAGGAGTCAGCCGCGGTCGTTCGGAATCCCCCTGGCCTTGAACTCAAAGACTTTTGTCCCGAACGGCAGCGGGTGACTCATCGCGGCCGCCCGATCTCTAGCCCAAGCCAGGCGGCGAGGCCGGCGATTTCCGCGTCGACCGCCGCCGACATCTCCCCGGTGAACGGGACGTCCTGGTGGACAGCCGGCCGCCCGCGGGTCACGGGCGCCGCCCGCCGACCCGCAGGCTGCCCGTAGCGCGGGCTCCGAGGACCGGCTGCCCGCCGCGGCCGCCGCGAAAGCCAACGTCCCACGGCCAGCGCCCCCGGTCGTCGGCATACACCAACTGCAGCGCGGAGAAGCGGGGCCCGTTCAGGGCGGCGGCGACCGCCAGGTGCGCCGCTGGCTCCGCGACCCGCACGATCTCGATCACCGGCCCGCCGCGCAACGGGACCACCTCGCCCGGCCGTGGCGCTTCGGCGTCCACGACGTGCCCGGCAACGGCGTTCAGCAGGGCAACGGCCCGGTCATACGGCATCCCGGTCACGACAAGCTCGGGCCGGTCATGGCCGGCCAGCCCGATCGTGTACGCGTAGGACGCCCGGTGCCGCGCGCGCTGCACCCCCTGCACGATCCAGCAATGCAGTTCAAGCAGCTCGCGCAGGTGGTCAAGATAGTCCTGCCAGGAGGCTCCCGGATGATCACATTGCCAGCACATGCCAATACCTCCGATATACAAGCGACAACAAAGCCACCATAATCAGAGCCACCGACATTCTGTTCTACGAAGATCAACCCGTCACTCCGCCCGCCCTTTCACCCGCCCGTCCCTTTCGCGCCGCTCATTTCATGATTGTGTGAGTTTTGAGCGCGTACGGCGCGGCTGGCTCGCACAACCATCGCCGGCGGAGCCCCAAATGGCCCCGGGAATTACCTCCCGGGGAGCGCCGCGCCGAGTGCCGCGGCCACCTGTCGGGGCGAAGAGATCATCGTCAGGTGCCGCCCGGGGACGGTGACCGGCGACGGCGCCCCGATCCGGCCCGCCGTCGTGGCCATGTCGGACGCGGGCATCTGCGGGTCGTTGCTGCCGTAGACCACCAGCTTCGGCACCGGCAGCGCGCGCAGCGCGGAGAACTGGGCCGGAGTCAGGCTTGGGATGCCGTGCCGCAGCGTGTAGGTCACCGCGCCCGCGAACCCGGGCTGCTGCAGGGGCAGCCGCCAGGTCTCGACCCCGGCCGCGCTCAGCGGCGGGCACAGCGGGCCGCACTGCGCGTTGTACAGCCGCTTGATCAGCCAGTCCTGGCTAAGCGCGAGCCGCAGCAGTGACGTCCGGTACGGGTCGATCAGCACCCAGCCGAGCAGGCCAGGACCGCTCAGCGGGGTCGCGTCGCCGTCCAGGAACGTCACGCCGCGCACGGCCCGCGCACCGCCGGTCACCGCGGCGAGGCCGGCAACGGCGGCGCCGCTCGAATGACCGACCAGCAACGGCGCGTTCGCGCCCGTCAGCCCCTTGGCCGCCAGGAAGGCGAGCAGTTGCGCCGCCAGCCGGGGCGTGCCGTACGACGGGCTCGGCGCGCTGTACCCCGTTCCCGTGAGGTCGATCGCGAACACCCGGTGATCAGCGCCGAGGACCGGGCCGAGCGTCGCGAACGTGTCCGCGGTCTCGAACGCGCCGGGCACCAGGACGATCGGCGTGCCCGTCGTGCCCCACTCGAGGTAGCGCGTGTCGAAGCCGCCGCCGCTGGCCATCAGCAGGCCCCGCGGCCGGGCGACCGGGCCGTTGGTGGACACGTTGTAGCCGAAGCTCGCGGCGGTGAGCGCCACCGCCAGCACGATCGCCGTCATCGGGAACCAGCGCACGAACCGCCACACCCGCGCCCGCCAACGGCGCCGAGGCGCGTGGGCGCCGCCATCCGGGCTGCTGACGAAGACGGACGGCAAGCCGTCGGACCACGTCGTCATGGACTCGCTCATGCTGCGCACCAACCTAGGCCGTTAATCGCGCCAGGTCACGCAATCCGCGCCGCCCAGCTGACTAGTGTCGGCTGGTGGTAGCCCGCAAACCGGGACTATAGCTTCAGTCGCCCTCAGGGCGGCCGAAGCCACCACGATATAAGTGGCCTATGGCGGAAAACTACGATCCTGTCGATGCGGCCGGGGCGCTTGCGCTGGCGGTCGACGGCTGCCGCGCGCTGGCCGCCGCGGGTCAGGCGGACATGGTCTGGGGACACCCGAGCGTCCGTGACCCCGAAGGCCGCGGCGTCTGGATGAAAGCCTCCGGCTGGGGCTTCGAGGAGGTCGACGCCGGCCGGATCGTGCTGGTCTCGCCGGGCGGTGAGGTGCTGGCGGGCAGCGGACCCCGGCACATCGAGTACCCGATCCACACCGAGATCATGGCCGCCCGCCCGGACGTGGGCGCGGTCGTGCACACGCATTCACCGGCGGCCTGCCAGTTCGCCGCGCTCGACGTGCCGCTGCGCCCGCTCGACCACGCGGGCTCGCTGTTCTGCTATCCCGACATCCCGCGCTTCACCCTGACCGGCGGCCTGATCAAGAACCAGCCGCTCGGCCAGGCCCTGGCGGCGGCGCTCGGCGGCGCGGTCGCGATGCTGCTGCCGCAGCACGGCATCGTGACGGTCGGCCCTGACCTGCCCGCGGCGATCATGGCCGCCGTGCTTCTCGACCGGGCCTGCCGGACTCAGCTCACGGCGATGGCGGCAGGCCCGCTGCGCGTATGGGGCTCGTCCGAAGACACGATCGCCAAGCGTGCGGACGTCTGGTCGCCGAAGCAGCTAGTGGCGGGCTACGAGTACCTACTCCGTCAGGCCTGAGGCAGCGTCCCGCTGCTCGCTGATGAGCCGGGCGGACTCGGCGATGAAGCGGTCGGGACCCTGCCGGTACTGACCGAACGTGGCCGCGCTGACCTGGCGCAGAATCGACGCGACGGTTTTCCTGGTCAGCCGCGTCCGCGCGGCGATCTCACCGATCAGGTCGTACGCGACCAGGGACGCGGCGGCAGGCCCGCGCACGACGTGCGCGCTTGACCCGGTAGCGGTGAACCCGGTCAACCCGGTGAGCTCGGTGAACCCGGCGCCGTCGCCCGTCCGCTGCTCGCCCGTCTGCACGACGTACCGCAACCCCCCGACCTCGAGCCGGTCATCCAGCGCGCGGACGCAGCGGCGAATTAGGTCGCCGGAGTCGAGGAACTCGACCGGTTGCCGGGCAGCGCGGGCGCTCTCTCGCGGAACGGGCGACCGCGTCAGCCGCCGCCCATCGGCCGGCACCGGATAAGCGCCTGGCCGGTTGCCAGGCGACGAGCTCACCTCGCGTTGCAGCCCGTCAACGAAGGCGGTGTACGACTCGTCCGTCACGACCGTCAGCTCGTTGATCGAGTGCACGGTCGCCGGGTCGTCCGTCCGTTCGCCGTGCTGGTTGACCGACAGCCGCAGCCCGCGCCCTATCTCCTGGCGGCGCGAAACGGTGTTGTCGCTCCTCTTCAGCACCCCGAGCACGAACACGTTGGGGTTATCCCAGCCCTCACGCAGGGCGGAGTGGGAGAAGATGAACCGCGCCTCCTCGTCGAGCGACAAAAGCCGCTCCTTGTCCCGCAGGATGAGGTCGTAGGTGTCGGCGTCGGCGGACTCGCCGCCCCGCTTGACGTCACCGTCGATTGACCGCCCGGTCTTCTTGTCGACGGAGAAGTACCCCCGGTGCGTGCTCTCGACGGGAATGGCCGCGAGGTAGCTCAGGTACCCGGCCGCCGCCGGGTCGGCCGCGAGTGCCTCCCGCAACTCGCCCACCTGCGCGCGGTACTCCTCGACGAAGGCGCGCGCGTACTCGCCCAGCGTGTCCGCCCGGCCGTAGTCACGGTACTTGGCAACCTCGTCGATGAAGAACAGCGAGAGCACCTTGATGCCGAGCGGGAAGAGCGAGCGCTCCTTGTCCAGGTGGGCATGGATAACCTCACGGACCTGGATGCGCCGCCTGGCCTCATCGGTCACGTCCGCGGTGACCTGCCCGAGCGCGATGACCTTGCCTGAGCCCAGTTGAAGCACGCCCCGGCCGGCGTCGATGCCCGTGACGGCCAGGCCCCGGTAGGCCTCAAGGCCGCCGGAGACCTCGTGCAGGTCCGCGCCAAGCGCAAGCCGCCTGACGGCCCGCCGGATCCCGGACGCGCTTCGCACCTCGAGCTCAACGCGCGCCCGGGGCGCGGCGCCGGCGCGCACCTCGATCGCGTCCAGGTACAGGTAGGCGGCGGTTCCGGTCAGCCCTTGCACGGTGATGCCGCGCACCGCGATCTTCTTGACGAGCCGCTGGCGGTAGGCGTCGAGCGCGTCAAGCCGGTACACCAGGTCGTGCGCGACCCGGTGGGTCGCGGAGTAGCGCAGCACCAGCAACGGGTTAAGCCGGGAAAGCGCCGCGAGCGACTTGGCGGCGCCAACTCGCTGCGGCTCGTCGATGATGACGACCGGACGGCACCCGCTGATGACGTCGATGGGCCGTCGCGACTGGAAGGCGTCAAGCACGTCGTAGATGCGCCGGTCGTGCTTGCCCGCCGCGTTGAACGCCTGGATGTTGATGACCATCACCCGCACGCCGGGATCCGCGGCGAAGCGTTCCAGCTCGGGCAGAAATGAGGATCTATAGCAGAACGACTGCGGCTTACTCCCGTACGCCAGCAGGAAGTGCTCAGCGGTGGCGGCGAACGAGCGGAACACGCCCTCGCGGATCGCGACGCTCGGCACCACGACGATGAATTTCGACCAGCCGTAGCGCTTGTTCAGCTCCATGATCGTCTTGATGTAGACGTAGGTCTTGCCGGTGCCCGTCTCCATCTCGATGTCGAGGTTGGGCGGGTTTGGTGTGGCGGCCGCCGGGCTCCGCGCGAGCGCGGACGACTGGGGCAGCCCGCGGTCGCGCTGGACGGCGCGGATGTTCCGCAGCAGCTGCGCCGGGCTCAGGACGATCTCCGCGTTGACCCCGCCGACCGCGTCAAGGCGCGGCTGACCGGCGAAGCAGTCGATCACGGAGTCGACGGCTTCTGTCTGAAACCGCTGGACCTTGAACCGGAGCCGCATCACGTCTAGATCACCAGCACCTCAGTGGCGGGCGAGAGACGGGCGAAGGCCCGTTCGGCGTTGATCCGGTCGGCGTCCGTCGCGAACCCGGAGTCGCGGAACACCGCGCGCGCCGGCGCTCGCCCCGCGATGTCCCGCACCACCGCCGGCGAGTGGTCCGTGCCCAGGCAGGCGATGAGCGTCCCGCCGTCGACGCGGAAGACCTCGCGCCCGTCGACCGCCTCCACGGTGACGGGCGCGGAAAGGTCGACACCGCAGCCGATCAGGACCTCGAACAGCACGTCTTCCTGGGTCCTGCCCGGCTTTACGGTCTCGGTGAGCGAAGCGAGGTCGTCCTGGGCGAGGAGCTCGGGGACGCGCCGGACGTCGGCCAGGTTGGTCGAGTCGACCTTAAGCACCCGGAAGCCGGTGTCCCCGTCCCACCGCTGATGGTGCACCGCCCGGCCGGCCGCGGCTCCGGCCCGGCGGATCCGCTCCTTGCCGATGTCGGCGATCGTCGCGAAGCCGGCCCGTGACGCCGCCGACGCCGGCGGGCATTCCTCGGGCAGCTGCACGGCGATGAACCGGCGCGACCCGCCGTCCGCCGCGTTCAGCTCAAGCACCGCCTGCGCCAGGGTCCCGCTTCCCGCGAAGAAGTCAAGCACCAGCGACGACCCGTCCGTGACGTGCTCAAGTACCCGCTTCATCAGCTTCACCGGCTTCGGATTGTCGAACACCTTGCCGCCGATCAGCGCCGCCAGGTCGCGGGTGCCCTCATCGGTATGACCGGCGTACTCGTGACTCCAGAAGTTTGTCGGCGTGAGCCCGCGGACCGCGGACAGGAACATCTTGACCGAGGGCACGGGGCTGCGGCCGTCGGCGCCCCAGTAGAGCAGGTCATCCGCCGCGAGACGGTCGAACTCGGCCTTGGTCCGGCGCCAGGCGCGGCTGGTGGGGCGGGTGACCTGGCCGGTATTGGGGTTCGTGATCTCGTAGCAAAGGCCCGGGCGCTGCGCGGGCGTCGCGGGGTTCAGGAACGAGGCGGCCTTCCACGGCCCCCGGGGGTCGCCGTCCGGGTTGGCGTACCGCGCGTCCGCTTCCTCCGTTCGCGGCAGCAGGTTCACCGTGAACCGGTCGCTGCGGGAAAAGACGACGATGTTTTCCACGACGGCGGTGAAGTCCCTGGTGTTATTGCTCCGCGTGTAGCGCTTCTGCCAGACGATGTTGGCGCGGAAGTTGTCTTCGCCCATCAGCTCGCTGAGCAGCCGGACGAGGTTGGCGTGCTCGGTCGAGTCGATGCTGACGAAGATCGCCCCGTCGTCCGCGAGCAGGTTGCGCGCGAGCTTGAGCCGCGGGTACATCATGCTGAGCCAGTCGGAGTGGAAGCGGCCGTTCGTCTCGGGGTTGGCCACGAGCCGGCTACCGCGGGCATCCGCCTGCCCGGATCTCGCCAGGTATTCCGCCGCGGTCGCGGCGAAGTCGTCGGCATAGACGAAGTCGTTGCCCGTGTTGTACGGCGGATCGATGTAGATCAGCCTGACCTTGCCGAGGTAGGCCTCCTGGAGGAGCTTAAGCGCATCGAGGTTGTCACCCTCAATGAAAAGGTTTCGGGTGGTGTCAAAACCGACCGAGGCATCGCGAACCGGCCGGAGGGTCTTCGCGACGGGCGCATTGGCCGCGAAGAGCGCCATGCGCTTACCCGGCCAGTCGAGTTGGTAACGCTCCCGATGACCCTCGACGACCTGGCCGGACAGCTCCTGCCGGAGCAGGTCGAAGTCGACGGCCTTGGTCAGGCTGCCGTCGGCGGCCCGGGCCTCGGTGATCACGCCGGGGAACAAGCCGGCAATCTGGTCCATTTGCCGCTTGGCGAGGGAAGGCGAGTGAGCGCTCAGCTTCTCCATTGCCTCAGATTAACCAGCCCGCGGTTATAGGTATTCGTGTCTTTGCCCTTAGGGCGCGCAAAGACAATCAATGTCCGCCATGATGTGTCCCTGGAACCCCGTCAGAGCTGGACATGTATGAATTTGTCGGACGATGCGGTTCCTTGGTCACGTAAGGGAGATGGAATGCGTTTTCGCCAGGTTATGGCGACATTGATGCCTGCCGGGGCCGCGTCGGCACTTGCGATCCTGCCGGTCGGCGCGTCGGCCGCGGCGCACCCGCCGTCGCCCGGGGCCGGCCGTGTGACCCCGGCGGTCAGCTCACCGCTGGCGTACCGGTACGTCGGCAAGGACGGCACGCGCGCCGCCAGCTCCGGCTACCTGTTCACCTGTCAGCAGCCCGGCTCTGAGCCCAACTGCTACACGCCGCAGGAACTCGCCCGCGCGTACGACATACCGAAGAACCTGGCCGGTGCGGGGCAGACCATCGTGCTGATCGACGCTTTCGGTGACCCAACGGTCACCCAGGACCTGGGCGTCGAGGACAGCACGTTCAAGCTTCCCGGCGCGAGCATCAGCATCATTTACCCCAACGGCAAGCCCACCTTCAACCCGGCCAACGCCGACGAGGACAACTGGTCCGGCGAGATCGCGCTTGACGTCGAGTCCGCCCACGCCGTCGCCCCCGCCGCCAAGATTGACCTGGTCATCGCCAAGAACGATCGGGACCCAGCCATGCTGAGCGCGCTGCGGTACGTGGTGGCACGCCACCTCGGCTCGGTCTTGTCGCAAAGCTACGGCGAGGCCGAGTCCTGCGAGGCGTCGTCGATCGTCAAGGCTGACCACGCCCTCTACGCGTCGGCCGAGGCCCAGGGCGTGACGGTGCTCGCGGCCGCGGGCGACAGCGGCGCCGCCCAGCCGAGTTGCGACGGGACGACCTATATCCGGTCCGCCAGCCTGCCGGCCGCCGACCCGCTGGTGACCGGCGTCGGCGCGACCAGCCTCACCGCGTCCCAGCCGACGGGAGG
The DNA here is from genome assembly GCA_963767685.1 of uncultured Actinomycetota bacterium. GTDB lineage: Bacteria > Actinomycetota > Actinomycetes > Streptosporangiales > Streptosporangiaceae > Trebonia. The sequence goes on along the minus strand of CAVYEZ010000017.1, from coordinate 40,077 downwards.
CTACAAGTCAGAGACGGCGTGGAACGACCCGTACGGGTCAAGCGGCGGCGGCTACAGCAAGCTGTACAAGCGCCCGTCGTTCCAGAACGGCTTCGTCCCTTCTAGCGGCCGCGGCGTGCCCGACATCTCCTACAGCGGTGACGTCAACAACGGCCTGCTGATCGCCTGGTCCCAGGGCGTGACGGCCAACGTGGGCAACATCTACGAGTTCGGCGGCAGCAGCGCCGCCGCCCCGGAGTGGGCCGCGATCATCGCGCTCGCCGACCAGTCCGGCCACCGTAGGCTCGGCTTCCTGAACAGCGACCTGTACTCCCTCGCGCACGGCTCGCGGTACGGCTACGTCTTCCACGACGTCACCCACGGCAGCAACACCGTGTCAGCGGCCGGCTCGAACAACAAGTCGGTACGAATCACCGGCTACGCGGCGGGCAAGGGCTGGGACGCCGTGACCGGACTCGGCACCCCGGTCGTCGCTCACCTGATCCAGTACCTGCGCTAGGGCCCGGCCGGGCCTTAGCGCAGGTACTGGGGCCCGGCCGGACCAAGGGTCCCGGCGTCAGTAGCGCCGGGACCGGCGGTACTGCTCGTCGATCGGCTGCGTCGGCTGGCTCGCGCGCGGCTCGGGCACGTAGCCCGGGTCGGGCTGGACGTCCTGGCCGTCCTGGTAGCCCTGCTCTTGGACGTACACGCGGCGCTCACGGTAGGCCGGCGCCACCGGGCGGCGGATCGCCCTGGCCGCCACCGCGGCCAGCAGCGAGATGATCGCGATTCCGAGCACCAGGTTGACGACCGCGGTCGCGAACTTCTGGTCAAGCGGCGCCCCGGTGCTGAACGGGTAGACGACGGCGGCCAGCGTGACCAGCCCCATGATCCAGTTGAAGAACATGTTCGGCTGCGGCGTGCCGAGTACCAGCAGGTAGAGCAGGCCGGCCGCGATCACCGCGATCAGCGCCGCCACGAGCGCGTACTCGGCCGTGTGGGCGTTGCCCCAGGCGCCGTCCCCGCGGGGCGCCAGGATCGGGATGTTCAGCGTCCACCGGCAGATGAGGATGCCGACCAGGGCGATTAGCGCCGCGACGACCGCGGTCGCCACTGCACCCGCCCAGAACTGGGCGGAGTCGGGCCGGACGCGGTTGGTGGCCGCGTCACGTGGCGATGCGGGATAGGTCATTTCTGCTCCTCGCAGGTTGAGGTTCCGTGCCCCAGCTACCCCCACAAGCCCGGCGAAACCTGGCGATTCGCCGGCGACCCGGCTCGACGACGACCAACCCGACAACCAGACGTCAGATCCGGGGGAGCAGCGCGGCGAGCAGGGTGCCGACGCGGACGGCCGAACCGCTGGTCGCGGCCAGCACGGCCTCGTGCTCGATCGGGACGTCCGACAGCCCCGCCGCCGGGTTGCTGACCATCGAGATCCCGAGCACCTCGGCGCCGAGGTGCCGCGCCGCGATCGTCTCCATGACCGTGGACATGCCGACGAGGTCGGCGCCCGCGTCCCGCATCATCCGGATCTCGGCCGGCGTCTCGAAGTGCGGCCCGGGAACGCAGGCGTAGACGCCCTCGGCAAGGTCCGGGTCGAGTTCCCTGGCCAGGCCGCGCAACCGCCTGGAGTAGGCCTGGGTGAGGTCGGTGAACCGTGACGGGACGTCCGGCGGCAGCGGCCCCCAGAGCGGGGAGCGCCCGGTGAGGTTGATGTGGTCGCTGATCAGTACCGGCTGCCCGACCGCGTAGTCCGCGTTGATGCCGCCCGCCGCATTGGTCAGCACGACGGCGCGGCAGCCGGCCGCGATCGCGGTGCGGACGCCGTGCACGACCGCGTGCGGGTCGTGCCCTTCGTAAAGGTGAATGCGCCCGAGATACACCAGCACCCGCCGCTGCCCCTGCCGGATATACCGAACAGATGGTGAATGTCCCTTTACCCTCGGTTGCTTAAAACCGCCGAGTTCCGCGAGCGGAATTTCCATCTGGGCCGCGCCGATCGCGTCCGCCGCCGTCTGCCAGCCCGAGCCAAGCACCACGGCGGCGTCGAAGCCGTCGACGCCGGCCCGTTCGCGCAGCGCCGCCGCGCTGGCCTCGGCCTGGGCGAAGGGGTCCGTGCCGGGCGGCACCGATTCGTCACTCACGGGATCGATCCTCCTGTAGTTTGCCAATGCATGTCACGGTGCGTGTAATGCGCCGGTGGTTAGCGTCACAGAATGGTAAGTTTTCCGTCCAGCTTTTCTTAGCGAAGTCGCGAGCGGCGGATGTTTCTTTCTGGCATCGTTGATCGGCAACGGTAGATGGGTGCGCTATACGCACGACATGGACCGAAGGGACTGCGTTGTCACGACATAGATCAGCGATGCTGGCGGAACGGCCGCAAGCGTCGACGGGAGACACGCGGACTTCTGGCAGTGGCTCGGCTGGTACTGACATCGTCCTCGCCAGCACCCGCGCGAGCGCCACGGGGACCGGCGCGTCCGGCCCGCGGAGCGCGCGGAAGAAGCGGGGGCTGTTCCGGCGGGCCGGCGTCGCGGTGCCCGCAGCGGGCCTTGCCTTGTTGCTTGTCGTGGTGGTGTGGGGCGCGGCCAAGGTGATGAACCCCCAGGGCACGGGCGCGAGCAGTCTTTTCCAGGCCATCGACGGCCTTGGCAACAGCGGCTCGGTCGCCCTGCTCGTGCAGGAGCGGCAGACGCTGATGGAGATGACCGCCGCGTCCAAGACGCTATCGGTGGCCTCCAAGCCGGTCATGACCGACCCCGAGCAGATCCTTGAGTCGCAGAACTCGAACACGGCCAGCTCGAGCCAGACGACCGGTGGCACCGGAGTCGCCACGCTGGCCGCGCCGGCCGACCCGACCGCCGCGCAGGCGACCGCCAAGGCGATGCTGTCGAGCTTCGGATTCGGCTCGGACCAGTGGTCCTGCCTGTACTCCCTGTGGGAGCGGGAGAGCACCTGGAACGTGTACGCGGAGAACGCCTCGTCCGGCGCCTACGGCATTCCGCAGTCCCTGCCCGGCGACAAGATGGCCTCCGCGGGCCCAGACTGGCAGACCGACGCCGGTACTCAGATCCGGTGGGGCCTCGGCTATATCAAGTCCGTGTACGGCACGCCCTGCGCGGCCTGGCAGAACGAAGTGAACCTCGGCTACTACTAAGCCCTGCGCCTTCCACTTCTGGTCGGCATTAGCAAGGCGGGGCGGCGCGCTGGGCGCCGCCCCGCCTTGTTGCTCCCGCCGGGTTACTCGAAGCGGACCGTGGCCGGCTGGTGCGGCCGGCCTTGCTCATCGCGTTCACCAGCTGACCGTCGAACAGCACTTCACCCTGGTCGGGGGTGAAGATCCCGGCCAGGCAGTGCAGCAAGGTGGACTTGCCGGAACCACTCGGCCCCATGATCGCGAAGATCTCGCCCTGGCCGACGGTCACGCTCGCGCCGCGCAGCGCCGGGGTCTGCCCGAATGACTTGACGACGTCCCTGGCCTCAATCAGGCTGGCCCGGCTGACGCCGGCCGGTACCGCGGGGGTGTTCATCAGTTCCTTACCGCCTCGGCTAGTTCCTTCAATCGGGCCGACGTGAGATCGATCCACCGCAGGTCCGCCTCCAGGTGGAAGAGGGCGTGATCGGCGAGCAGCACGTCGAGGAGCGGTCCGGTGCGCTTGAGCTCGGTGAGCTGCTGCATGCGGCGCATGTGCGCGGCCCGCTGCGTGTCGAGGTAGGCCGCGGCCGGCTTGCCGAGCATGAGCGCGAGCGTCACCTTCGCGAAGAGCACCGTCTGCAGGTGCGGCTCCGGCTCGACGGGGTCGGCCAGCCATTCGTCGACCTCGTGGCCGCCCGATTCGGTGATCGCGTAGCGCTTGCGGTCCGGGCCGTCGCCCGGCTCGGTATCGCCGGCGATCACCTTGCCGTCGCGGGCCAGCCTGCCGAGCGTGGCGTACACCTGACCGAATGGCAGCTGCTTGCCCCGCCCGAAGAAAGCGTCGTAGTCGCGCTTGAGATCGTAGCCATGGCTCGGCTCCCGTTCAAGCAGGCCGAGCAGCGTAAGTGGGACGCTCATGCCACCCAATATATTCTGGGTGTATACCCTAAGCAAATACGGGCAGTGAGTAGCTAATTAACTACCCATCGTGAAAAAGCCGCCGAACCGCGTCAGGGTGGCCCAACTCACAAAAGTTACTGTCGGGTAACAAAAACACTGATGAGGGCGGTGTTTCGCGCGTGCTCCCGGCCCCGCGCGCCGCCGGTCCGGTCGGAAACACCGGAATGGTTGCGCGGCAATCGATTGTTACATGGCATCGTTTGCAGACGACAGCACCTCGCCCGCGAGGCCATGGCTGCCCCGAGCAGCCCGGCGCCCTGCCCCCGCGCCAAGTCCGCGTGCCGATGCCTGCCGCGCTTCCCCAGCGCGGACCGTGGCGTCAGAGGTGAAAGATGATCGCGCGCGGCGCGAGCTACCAAGGGTTTTCTTTTGGCAAGGCATTTCCCCCTGCCCTCTTTCATGTCCACCAAGCGCTCGCGCGCGATCACGCTCGCCACCGCGGGCACGCTGGCCCTGGCGACCGCCATTTCCCTGGCCGTCACGCTCCCCGCGGCCTCCTCGCCGGCGGCTGCCAGCGCCCACGCCGCGTACTCCAGCACGACCAGCCAGCAGGTCACCACGCAGCCGTCGGCGAACGGAGTCGCCCAGGCCGTCATGTTCACGCGGATGCGGTCCATCGAGGCCGCACGCCACCAGCAGGAACTCGCGAGCCAGAAGGCGGCGAAGGCGGCCGAGGCCAAGGCGTCGGCCGCGAAGGCCGCGGCGAAGTCCTCCGCGCGGGCGGCCGCGGCCCGGCCGTCCGCGGCGCAGGCCGCCAAGAAAGCACAGCCCGCACAGCAGGCCGCGGCCATTACGCCGTCCGGTCCGCCGGAGCAGGTCGCCGAGCGGATGCTGAGCCAGTTCGGCTGGTCCAGCGGCCAGTTCTCCTGCCTCCAGCCCCTCTGGGAGCACGAGAGCGGCTGGAGCGTGACGGCGGAGAACCCGTCGTCCGGTGCGTACGGCATCCCCCAGGCGCTGCCCGCCGCGCAAATGGCGAGCGCCGGGGCGGACTGGCAGGCCAACGCGGCCACCCAGATCCGCTGGGGCCTGACCTATATACAGGGCCGGTACGGCTCTCCGTGCGGTGCCTGGGCGCACGAGGGAGCCGACAACTGGTACTGAGTTCCCCGGGGATGCTGGAAACGTTCCCCCGGGATGCTGGAAACCTCCCAGGGGCTGTCTACCACCGGGAGAGTGCTCAGCGGCTGAGGCGCTGGTAGCGGCGCAACGACAGCGGGAAGAAGACGGCGATGAGGAGCAGCGGCCAAGCGACCGCCATGATGACCGCGTGGCTGGTGATCCAGGAGGAGTGCGCGCCGATCGGGTCGCCGAAGAGTTGGCGGGCGGCTGTGGCGGTTGACGACAGCGGGTTCCACAGCGCGATAGCGCCAAGCCAGGCGGGCATGGTGGAGACGGCGACAAACGGGTTGCCCAGGAAGCCGATAGGAAATTCCACGGTCCGAACGGCGGTGACCGCCTCGGGCTGCTGGTAGAACCGCAGCCCGAGGTAGACGCCGATCCACAGGAACGCGAACCGCAGCAGCAAGAGCAGGCCGAGCGCGGCCATCGCGCGGGCCGCGCCGCGGTGCGGGTGCCAGCCCGCTGCGAATCCGCATCCGGTGAGCACGGCCAGCGCGGCCGTCGAGTTGAGCATGTCCGCGGCGGCCCGTCCCGTGATGACGGCCGGGGCTGCCATCGGCAGGGAGCGGAACCGGTCGGTGACCCCCCGCGCGGCATCGGCGCTGACGGCGGACAGGGTGGCGCCGATCCCGAACACCATGGTCATGGCGAACATGCCGGGCATAAGGAAGTCGCGGTAGTCGCCGCCGGGCACGGTCATCGCTCCGCCAAGCAGGTAACCGAACATCAGCACGATCATGACGGGGAATAGCAGGGTGTTGGCGATCACTGCGCCTGGCTGCTGCCTCCAGTGAGCCAGGTCGCGGCAGGTGATTACCCATGTGTCGCTGATTGCCCAGCCGGTCCGGGAGCGAATTGCCCGCGGGATCTCGGGTGTGCGCGTGATGGTCATAGCGTGGTCATCTCCGCGGCTGAGACCGCAGTTTCGGGGGGCGCGGGCTGCCCGGTTAGGTGCAGGAACGCGTCGTCCAGGGTGGGTCGGCGCACGGTGATGTCTTCGGCGGTGATGTCCTGTTCGCGCAGCGCACCGATGATCCGGGTCAGCGCGGCGAGGCGGTCGGTGACCGGGACGCTGAGTTCGCGGTCCTCTTGATTGACCCGCACATCCGTGCCGAGCCGAGTCCGCAGGAGCCTGGCTGCGGGAACCAGGTCGCTAGCCTCGCGCACCGTGACGTCGATCCGGTCCCCTCCGGCCAGCGTCTTCAGCGCGTCGGGGGTGCCCTCGGCGATGACCCGGCCCGCGGCGATCACGGTGATGGCGTCGGCGAGCCGGTCCGCCTCCTCCAGGTACTGGGTGGTGAGCAGCACCGTCGTGCCGGCGGCGGCCAGCGCACGGATCATCTGCCAGACCTCGTTGCGCCCGCGCGGGTCGAGCCCTGCGGTCGGCTCGTCGAGGAACAGCACGCACGGGGCCACGATGAAGCTAGCGGCCAGGTCAAGCCTGCGGCGCATGCCGCCTGAGTACTGCCGGACCGGCTGGTCCGCCACCTCGCTCAGGGCGAACTGGCTGAGCAGTTCGCCGGCCCGGCGTCGCGCGGCCCCCGCGGGCAGGTGGCACAGCCGCCCAAACATGACCAGGTTCTGGCGGCCGGACAAGATTTCGTCGACGGCAGCGTTCTGCCCGGCCAGCCCGATGCGGGTACGTACCTGGGCTGCCTGGCGGGCGACGTCGAAGCCGGCGACCCGGGCGTGCCCGGAATCGGGGCGCAGCAAGGTCGCCAGGACCCGGACGGCGGTTGTCTTGCCCGCCCCGTTCGGTCCCAGCAGGCCGTGCACCGTGCCCAGTGGCACGGACAGATCCAGGTGGTCAAGCGCCGTCTTGCCCCCGAAGCGCTTGCCCAGGCCCTCGCAGGCGATGGCAGGGGTATCCAAGACCGAAACCTCAACTCTCTACACAGTAGGTAGTTTTGATTACCCTACACTGTAGGAAGTTTCAGGGGCAAGAACGGACCAGGAGATGCCAGGCGAGTACAGCGGCAGCGGAGACCCCCGGCGCACCATTGAGTTGCTGTGGGGAGTGCACCGCCGCCGCCGGGGGCCCAGGCCTAGCCTGAGCGGTGAGGAGATCGTGGCCAAGGCGATCGAGCTCGCCGACCGGGACGGGCTCGGCGGCCTGTCCATGCGCAGGCTCGCCGACGAGCTCGGTATCACGGCCATGTCCCTCTACGGGTACGTGCCGAGTAAGGCCGAGCTGCTTGACGTCATGGCCGACCGTGCCTACGGCGAGATCACCGCGCGCGGTGACCCCGCCGCCCCTTGGCAGAGCCGTCTTGCCGTGCTCGCGCAGCAGCACTGGGCGCTCCTGCTGTCCCACCCCTGGCTGCTGCACATCGCGGCCAGCCGGCCGCTCCTGGGCCCCAACGTGACCGCTCTGTATGATGCCGAGCTGGCCGCGGTGGACGGGCTCGGCATCACCGACATCGACATGGATCTCATCGTCAGCCTGCTCGATGACTACGTCCGCGGCGCCGCGCGGGGAGCAGCCGAGGCAGCCGATGCCCACGCCCGCACCGGTATGTCGGACCAGCAGTGGTGGGAAGCCTTCGGCCCGCTGCTCGCCGAGGTCCTCGACCCGGCCCGCTACCCGACGGCAGTCCGCGTCGGCAGCACCGCCGGCGCCGAATACGGCACCGCCCACGACCCGGCCCGCTCCTTCAGGTTCGGACTGCGGCGCATCATCGACGGCATCGACGCCTTCATCAACACAACCACCCGGTGAAGTGAACCTCCCGAGGTTAGAAAGCGGCCGTGGCCTTGTGGCTCTCGGAGCCCAACCGCAGAGAATTCGCCGTGGGACACGCCTGGGACGACCGGGCCGTGCCGGCGATCATCCAGGCAACCGCCGACGACGCGTGGCGGGTACGGGAGATGGCGGCCAAGGTGATCGCGCGCCGCCACGTCGGCGACGCGCTCACCGCCGTCGCCGGGCTGCGCAACGACCAGGTGCCCAGGGTGCGAGCCGCCGCCGACCGGGCGGTCGCGGCCATCACGGCCAGCCGGAGCTGAAGGTCTAGCTGGCCGGGGCCGTCTGGAAGGTCGGCAGGATCTCGTCGAAGAGCGCCAGGCTCGTGCTGCCGAACGTGCTCGACGGTGACCTGATGTACACGGCGTAGTCCTGCACCCCGGCCGGGGTCTGCTGCGCGAAGAAGATGTCGTCGACCGTGTACTGCACGCCTCCCGCCGGCGTCCAGGTGAACTTCCACACGGCGCCCTCGGCGTGCCTGACCGGATCGGCCCGCAAGTTCAGCTGTTTGTAGTCGCGGAAATGGGTCGCCGCCTGTACCTGCTTGGCCGCGGTGAGCATGTTCGTCGTCTGCTGCTGGGTAAGGTCGATCTCCACCAGCAGGTTCCCCGGGCCGTTGAAGTCGGTGGCCAGGCCCTTACGGGTCTCCTTCCAGCCGGGGGGCACGTCGATGCTGAACCCGGCGGAGGCGCTGTTGGCGTCGGCCGCCGTCACCGTCTGCGTCGACCAGCCGGCCGGGAGCGTGGTCGAGGGGCTGTTCAGCGCGTCGATTGACATGAAGCCGGTCTTAGTGTCTGCGACCGAGGGCACCGAGGTCGCTTTGCTTGTGTTGCCGGCGTTGCTCGTGCCCTGGTTGCCGTTGCCGTTCAGTGCCAGGGCCGCCCCGACGCCGATCGCGGCGGCGATGATGACGGCGATCACGAGCCAGAGGATCCGTCGGTTCGGTCCCTGGCCGCGTCCCGCCCGGCCCCCGCGCGCGCCGGGCGTGTACTGCCTGACGGCGTCGGGATAAGCCTGCGACGGGCCCGCGTACTGCCCGGCGGCCGGGGAGAACTGTGCGCTCGACGGTGGAAACGGCGTGGTGCTTCGGCCCTGCTTGGGCGGCGGGTAGCCCGGCCCCGCCCCGCTCGGGCCGTACGCGGGCCGCTGCTCGGGCGGCGGGGTGACCGGACGGGCCGGGCTGGCGGCGGAGAACGATGGCGTGACGCGGTCCGTCGGCTTGGCGGCGGTGAACGTCGGGCCTGGCTTCGGCGGCTGCGCGGCCTCCGCCGACTTGGGCTCGGCGGGCGGCTGGACCGGAGCCGACGGCGTGGCCCGGGCGGCGGGAATCGAGACCTGCGTCGGCTGGTACTCGGCCGCTCCCTTACCGGGGATCACCGTCTCGGCGGCCCGGGAACGTTCGTCAAGGAGGGTGCCGGCCGCCTTCGACTCGGCGACCGCGGCCTCGGCGGGCGCCGCTTCTGGTACCGGGACCTCCGCGGCCTCCGCGGCCTTAAACTCCGCGGTCTCGGCCGCAGGCTCGGACTCGGATCGCGGGCTCCGAGTCGCTCGCGGGCTCGGAGTCGCTCGCGGGCTCGGAGTCGCTCGCGGGCTCAGGCTCGGCGTCGGTCTCGGCCGCTTCTGCTTCTTCCGCGGCGCCTTCGGCGGAATCCGCGGAATCCGCGGCAGCCGCCGGGGTTGCCGCTTCCGCGCCTTCCGCTTCGGCGGCGACCTCCTCGCCTGGCTCTTCCGCCACGTCGACGGCGGGATCCGCGCTCGCCGCCGGGGCGGGCTGCTCCTCCACCCGGGCGTCGTCCGGCGCGGTCATCGGCGCCAATGCCACGGGAGCGGCGGGCGACGGCAGGTACGAGGACCGGATCGTCGGGGGGTGCGCCAGGGGCGGCGGTTCTTCGCTCACTTCCGCCAGCCGGGGCAGCGCCTGGGCGAACATCCGCGCCGCGGCCGACGCCGACGGCCTTTTGGACGGGTCGCGGCGCAGCAGCGCCGCGATGACCGGGGCGAGCTGCCCGGCGTGCGGTGCGACCGGCGCGTCCTCGTTGATGATCGCGGACATCGTCGTGATCGCGCCGCCGCGCTGCTCGTACGGCCCGCGCCCCTCCACCGCCGCGTAAATCGTCGCGCCGAGCGACCACAGGTCGGATGCGGGCGAGGCGTCGCTGCCGCGGATTCGCTCAGGCGCGGTGAACCCGGGCGAGCCCATCACCATCCCGGTCTGCGTCAACCGGGGATCGCCCTCGAACTGCGCGATGCCGAAGTCGGTCAGCACCGCCCGCTCGTCCCAGCCTTCCCCGGTCCGGTTGGTCGCGATGAGCACGTTGCTCGGCTTCACGTCCCGGTGCAGCACCCCGGCCGCGTGCGCGGCCGCGAGCGCGGAAAGCAGCTGCTGGCCGATCCGGCCGGCCCGGGCCGGGGGCAGCCGCCCGTCGACCACCAGCACCTGGTCGAGCGACTGGGACGGGACGAGCTCCATGACGATCCACGGCCGGCCGTCCTCCTCGGCGACGTCGTAGACGGCGACGACGCCGCGGTGCGACAGGCGCGCGGCGGTCCGTGCCTCGCGTAGCGTCCGCTGATAGGCGTTGCGCCGCTCGTCCGCACCGATCAGGGCAGAAATGACAACCTCCTTGACCGCGACATCACGGTCAAGGAGCTGGTCGCGAGCGCGCCACACCACGCCCATGGCGCCGCGGCCGATGGGGTGCTGCAGGTTGTATCGCCCGGCGATGACCCGTCCTGTCATTGGGGGCATAGCCGGACCATACCAGCGATTAGGGGTGGCTGCCGATTGACAACAACGGCCCGGCGGCCTCCGCGAAGAAATCGTTGCCTTTGTCGTCGACGATGATGAAAGCGGGGAAGTCCCTGACCTCGATCTTCCACACCGCCTCCATGCCAAGCTCTGGGTATTCCAGCACGTCAACCTTGGTTATGCAGTCCTGCGCGAGCCGGGCGGCGGCCCCGCCGATCGAGCCGAGGTAGAAGCCGCCGTGACGCTTGCACGCCTCCGTGACGGCTGCCGACCGATTCCCCTTGGCCAGCATAACCAATGACCCCCCGGCGGCCTGGAACCGCTCCACGTAAGAGTCCATACGGCCCGCGGTCGTCGGGCCGAACGACCCCGAGGCGTAACCTTCTGGGGTCTTTGCCGGGCCCGCGTAGTAGACCGGGTGATCGCGCAGGTACCCGGGCATCGGCTGGCCGGCATCCAGCCGTTCCGCGATCTTCGCGTGCGCGATGTCGCGGGCTACAATCATGGTCCCGGTAAGCGACAGTCGCGTCTTTACCGGGTATTTAGCTAGTTCGGCGCGGATCTCCGACATTGGCCGGTCCAGGTCGATCGAAACGACCTCCGCCGTGTCCGTGGTAACCGAAGCGGGATCCGGCATGTACTGGGCGGGATCGGTCTCGAGTTGCTCGAGGAAGACGCCCTCCGCGGTGATCTTGCCGAGGGCCTGCCGGTCGGCCGAGCACGACACGGCGATCGCCACCGGGCAGGACGCCCCGTGCCGGGGCAGCCGGATCACCCGCACGTCGTGGCAGAAGTACTTGCCGCCGAACTGCGCGCCGATGCCGATCTTCCGCGTGATGTCGAGGACGACCTGCTCGAGCTCCAGGTCCCTGAACCCGTTCCCAACGGGGGAACCGGCAGCCGGCAGCGTGTCCAGGTACCGGGCCGACGCGTACTTGGCGGTCTTCAGCGCGAACTCGGCGCTGGTCCCGCCGACCACGATCGCCAGGTGATAAGGCGGGCAGGCGGACGTCCCGATGGTCCGGATCTTCTCCTCGAGGAACGAGGCCATCCTGGCCGGGTTCAGCACCGCCTTGGTCTCCTGGTACAGGTACGACTTGTTCGCGGAGCCGCCGCCCTTCGCCATGAAAAGGAACTTGTAGGCGTCACCGTCGGTCGCGTAGATCTCGATCTGCGCCGGCAGGTTGGACCCGGTGTTCTTCTCGTCCCACATGGTCAGCGGCGCCATCTGCGAGTAGCGCAGGTTGAGCTGGGTGTAAGCGTCGTACACGCCGCGGGCGAGGTGCTCTTCATCGCGGCCGTCGGTGAGCACTCCCTGGCCGCGCTTGCCCATCACGATCGCGGTGCCCGTGTCCTGGCACATCGGCAGGATGCCGCCGGCCGCGATGTTCGCGTTCTGCAGTAGGTCACGGGCGACGTAGCGGTCGTTCGGCGAGGCCTCGGAGTCATCGAGGATCGACCGCAGTTGCTTCAGGTGCGACGGGCGCAGCAGGTGGGCGATGTCCCGGAAGGCCGTCCGGCTCAGCAGCGTGAGCGCCCCAGGATCGACAGAAAGAAAGGAGCGCCCGAACGCCTGCCTGGCTTCCACCCCGCCCTCGGCGATCTTTCTGTAGGTGGTCTCGTCGTGCCCGAGCGGCAGCAGATCCGTGTAGGAGAACTCAGCCATGACCCCAAGCTTAGGACCGAGTAGCTGTCCAAATAGGCGTGACGTTGGTCGCTTTACCGGCGCGGCGCCCCTCACGTTGAAGAAGTTCAGAAAAGTCATGCCCCAGTCCGTAACTTCCCGACTTGTTTGCGTATCCGCAACCTTGTATGGTGACGGTGTGCGGCGGCGCTGCGCCACGCGGTGCCCCCGTCCGCTTGTGGACCTTGCTCGCCACGCAGTGCCCCCGTCTGCGGAGGCAGAGCGGTGGCGCCGCCGCACTCACAAACGCCCCCCTGTGTTCGCTCGCCTTCGGCGAGCTTCCCGCTGTTTGCTCGTCTTTCATTGTGGGGGGACGACCCCCCACACCCCCCGGCTGTCGGCTTCGCCGACGGTCGCCTGGTGTCTCTCGCGTGCCCGCCCACACCCCCGGCCGCGCGCTTCGCGCGCGGTGAACGGGCGGCTCTGATCTGAGTACGTGCCCGGCATCGGCGGGACGACCCCCCACACCCCCCGCTGTCGGCTTCGCCGACGATTGCCTGGTGTCTCTCGTGTGCCCGCCCACACCCCCGGCCGCGCGCTTCGCGCGCGGTGAACGGGCGGCTCTGATCTGAGTACGTGCCCGGCATCGGCGGGACGACCCCCCACACCCCCCGCTGTCGGCTTCGCCGACGATTGCCTGGTGTCTCTCGTGTGCCCGCCCACACCCCCGGCCGCGCGCTTCGCGCGCGGTGAACGGGCGGCTCTGATCTGAGTACGTGCCCGGCATCGGCGGGACGACCCCCGCACCCCCCGGCTGTCGGCTTCGCCGACGGTTGCCTGGTGTCTCTCGTGTGCCCGCCCACCCTCCGGCCGCGCGTTTCGCGCGGTGAACGGGGTGCCTCTGATCTCAGTACGCGACATCCGGTAGGTGACGGACGCCCGTATCGCAACACACACCCCTAATCGGGCAGGCCCAGGCCCCAGCGCTGTCGACCCGTTTTGGCCATGGGGCACCCAGGGCCAGAATGCGTCGGCCTTGGGTGCCCCATCACTAGATCCGCCCCTGTGTGCCACCGGGACTGAATGAAGCGAGCGTGGGTGCCACAAGGCCAGAATGACTGCGGCATCACTCGTCACACAAGTCGCGGCTAACCCACATCTACCGGCACCACGACGGCCAGGCGGGGTCACGGAGCTAGTAGGTGGCCCGTTGCGGTTAGCAGGGCGCGGGTGAAGCGGCTGAGGGGGATCTCGGCGAGTTCCTCGCGGCTGAACCAGGCGACGTCGCTGAGTTCGCCGTCGGCGGGCGCGGGGACGCCCTCGACGATGCTGGCCTCGTACACCGCCGTGACGTAGGCGACGCGGTCGCCGTTCGGGTAGGTCACCTCGTAGTCGGGGCCGCCGAGCACGTCCACCAGGCGGCCGAGCCGGACCTCGACGCCGATTTCCTCCCGCGCCTCCCGGATCGCCGCCGCCGCGGGCGACTCGCCCGGGTCCACGGCGCCGCCGACGGTTCCCCAGCCATCGGTGTGACCGGCCGGCCAGGCAAGGAGCACCCGTCCCTCCTCATCGACCGGAAGGACGGTGGCGCACGGCAGCAGCAACTGCTCGTGCCCGACGAAGGCCCGCAGCCGGGCGATGTGCGGCGCTATCCCCATACCGGCAACCTACCTACTGCCCGCCCGGGAAATGGTTCATTTGACGCGCGGCCTAGCGGTTGGCGAGGCGGGGGAGGAGAAGTGATGCGCACGTGATGCTGAGCACCGTGGCGCCCGCGAGGACCACCACGTCAAGCCACAGCGTGGTCTGGGTACCGATCAGGAGCCCCCGCAGCGCCTCTACCTCGTACGACAGCGGGTTGATCTTGCTGATCACCTGGAGCCAGCCCGGCATGATCTTCGTTGGGTACAGGGCGGAGGAGCTGAAGAACAACGGCATCGTGATCGCCTGGCCTATGCCCATGAGACGATCCCTGGCCACCACCACGCCGGCCAGCGACATCGACAGGCAGGAGAAGAACGCCGAGCCCACCGCCAGGATGATCAGCGCGGCGACCAACTTGAGGGGGTTGTCGGTGAAGGACACCCCGAGCAAGGTCGCGATGATCAAGACGACGACGCCCTGGATCACCGAGCGGACGCCGGAGGCGAACGCCTTCCCGGTGATCAGGGCCGAGCGGGGCGTCGGTGTCACCATGAGCTTGGTGAGCACGCCGGCGTCGCGCTCCCAGATGATCTGGATGCCGTAGAAGATCGAGATGAACAACGCCGACTGGGCCATGATGCCCGGCGAGAGGTAGGCCAGGTACGAGATCCCCGGCGGGGTCGGGATCGCGTGGACGCGGTTGAAGACCTCGCCGTAGATCAGCAGCCACAGGGCAGGCTGGATCGCGCGGGTGTAGAGCTCGGTCCGGTCGTGCCGGATCTTCCGCAGCTCCACCCAGCAGAGCGTGGCGATGCGGTTGAGCAGCCGGAGGGACTCGGCAATCGGGTTACCGGAAATCTCAGCCAAGTCGACGGGCGGTGCGGCGGGCGCGGCGGGCGTCACGCATGTCTCCTTCCTCTGGAGTCTCATCTAGGGTGTCGCCCGTGTAGTGGCGGAAGACGTCGTCAAGCGTCGCCTCGTCCCCCAGGCCGGCGCGAAGCGACGCCGGGCTCCCGGTGACGCGGATCTTGCCGCGGTGCATCAGCGAGATCCGGTCGCAGTAGGCGTCGGCCTCGTCCATGTAGTGGGTGGTCATCAGGACGGTCATCTGCTGCTCGGCGCGCAGCTTGGTGATGTACTCCCAGACGACGCCGCGCGCGATCGGGTCGAGGCCGACCGTCGGCTCGTCGAGGATCAGCAGGCGCGGCGCGCTGATGAGGGACTGCGCGAGCTCAAGCCGCCGGATCATGCCGCCCGAGTAGGTGCCCGCCAGTCGCGAAGCGGCCTCGGTCAGGCCCATCGCCTCGAGCGCGTCGGAGACCCGGTGCTTCCGCGAGCGCCGCGGGACGTCGAAGAGCCGGGCGAACAGCTCGACGTTCTCGATCCCGGTCAGGTTCGCGTCGGCGGACAGCGCCTGCGGCACGTAGCCGATTACCCGCCGGACGAGCATCGGGCGCGCCGCCGTGTCGATGCCGAAGACGCGCACGCTGCCGGTCGCCGGCGCCAGCAGCGTGGTGATCATCCTGATCGTGGTGGTCTTGCCCGCGCCGTTCGGCCCGAGCAGGCCGTACATCTCGCCGGGCGCGACGGACAGGTTCACGTGGTCCACGGCGAGGTGGGTGGCGAACTCATAGCTCAGGTCCACGCAGTCGATGGCCTGAGTCATCGCGGGGGCCAGGACGGTCAAAGCTCCTCCATCTGCTCGGCTAGCCGGGTCAGTGCGGGGATAGCGGCCTCGAGGGACTGCCGGTCGGCGGCCGCGAGCCGGTCAAGGGCCCGGCCGACCAGGTCCGTGCGGATGTCCTGCCACTGCTCGATCCTGGCGGCGCCCGCCGCCGTGGCGGTCAGCCGGACCGATCGCCCGTCGCTCGCGACGCGGCCCCGGTTGAGCAGCCCGTCCTCGGTGAGCTTGCTGACCATCGTGCTCACGCTGTTCGGCGCGAGCCTGAGCTCGGCGGCGGCCTCGGCCACGCCGATGTCCGGCCGCCGGGCGACGAGCCGCAGCAACTCCGACCGCGCGGGCGGCAGCGGATCGTTGACCGACGAGGCGCGCACGGCGCGCCGAGCCACCCGCCGCACGGCCCCGATGGCCGCGAGCAGCTGGGCCGCCTCGGTTTTCGCTCGCTCAGGGGGCGAGCTTACATCGTTCACAGAGCTAACTATATGAGAATCGTTGCCACTCGCCAAGAGGGACGGGAAGTCGCTAACGAGAGCCGCGGGTCCTAGCTGTCACTCTGAGTTATTAGGCATGCGCGCGAGACTTTCGGGTAGCGAAATCGAAAAAGTCGCCGCAAAGAAGCGGGGACTGGGCGGCGGTAAGAGTAAGGAGCGCACATGGCGACTACCTCGTCCACCACCGAGAGCAGCCCGTCTATCCGGAGCTTGATTCCGGCCCGGATCGACCGATTGCCTTGGTCAAGATTCCATACGCGGCTGGTGATGGCGCTCGGCGTCGCGTGGATCCTCGACGGCCTTGAGATCACCATCGCGGCTAACGTCGGGCCCGACCTGACGCTCAGGAACACGCTTAACATGTCCGCCGGCGCGGTCAGCGACATCGCCTGGTGGTACCTGATCGGCGAGGTCATCGGCGCGCTCTTCTTCGGGCAACTGTCCGACAAGCTCGGCCGGCGGAACCTGTTCATGATCACGCTCGGCGTGTACCTGATCGGCAGCGGGCTCACCGCCCTGACGCCGAGCGGCGGGCACTGGTTCATCTTCCTCTACGCCACCCGCGTCGTCGCGGGCATGGGCATCGGCGGCGAGTACGCCGCGATCAACTCCGCGATCGACGAGATGATCCCGGCCAAGTACCGGGGCCGGATCGACCTGGCGGTCAACGGGACGTACTGGGCGGGCGCCATCCTCGGCACGATCGTCACGCTGGTGGTGCTCAACCACGTCACCGGGTTCTGGGGCTGGCGGATCGCCTTCATCGTCGGCCCGGCGCTCGCCCTCGTCATCATCTACGTGCGGCGTAGCCTGCCCGAGTCCCCGCGCTGGCAGATCATGCACGGCAGGCAGGAAGCGGCCGAGGCGTCGATGAGGGAGATCGAAGGGGACGTCGCCGCAACCAGGGGTGCGCTCCCGCCGGTGGACGAGAGCAGGGAACTGGAGATCCGCCCCACGGATAAGATCGGCTACCTGGCACTGCTGCGGACCCTGTTCCGGCACTACCCGGGCCGCGCCACGCTCGTCTCCGCGTTGATGATCACCCAGTCGTTCCTCTACAACGCGATCTTCTTCACCTACGGCCTGGTCCTTGAGTTCTTCTTCCACGTCAAGGCCACCGACACCGCCTACTACTTCTTCGCGTTCGCCGCGGGAAACCTGGCCGGCCCGCTTACCCTTGGCCGCCTGTTCGACACCATCGGCCGGAAGAAGATGATCTCCGGCACCTACATCACGGCCGGCGTGCTGCTCGCGATCACCGCCCAGTTCTTCCGGGCGGGTTACCTCAACGCGACCACACAGACCCTCTGCTGGGCCGTCGTCTTCTTCTTCGCCTCCGCTGGCGCCAGCGCCGGTTACCTGACCGCGAGCGAGGTCTTCCCGCTCGAGGTCCGGGCGAAGTCCATCGCGGTGTTCTTCGCCATCGCCCAAGCCTTCGGCGCCTTCGGCTCCCACTGGTACGGGCACCTCATCGGCAACGGAACCGACCGGAACAGCCTTTTCGTCGGCTACCTGGTCGGCGCCGGCGCGATGATTCTCGGCGGTATCGCCGCGATCGTCCTCGGCGTCAACGCCGAGGGCAAGGCCCTCGAGGACGTCGCGACGCCGCTGTCGGTCATCGGCAAGCCGTCGGAAGCGATCTTCCGGGCCGGCGCTGATCGGCGGGGCGTCGACCCGACCGCGTCCGGGGGCGGGAGCATGGGCTCCGGCAACGTCCCCGACCAGCGTCTCGCCAACCATGACGATCCCACGCGGACGCGGCCCGACGACGGGACGCCGCTGGCCTAGCGCACCGAAGAAGCGAGAAAGCGAGAAACTCGAGTAAAGCGAGAAACCCGCCGGCACCGGCTGCGGCTAAAACGTCAGCCAGTGCCGGCGGCGCTCGTACTCCGCGTCCTCAACCCGGAAATGCTCCACCTCCGAGCGCTTCACCGCCAGGTAGGCGGTCGAGCGCAGCGGCCCGAGCGCGGACATCAGGAATGAGTCGGCCGCCAGTGCGTCCAGCGCCGCGCGCAGCGAAGACGGGAGCCTGACCACAGCCAGCCGCTGCCGTTCGGAATCATCGAGGACAGCGGGGTCGACAAGCACGGGCTCGCCCGGCGACAGCGACCGCCGGATACCGTCGAGGCCCGCGAAGATGAACGCGCCGAGCGCCAGGTACGGGTTCCCGGTGGAGTCGACCGGCTTCAGTTCGAGGTTCACCGACCCGCGCGAGCCGATCGGGGAGCAGATCCGCAGCGCGGCCTCCCGGTTGTCCGGGCCGTAGCAGGCGAACGCGCCCGACCACATCTGCGGCGCGAGCCGCCGGTAGCTGTTGACGGAGCCGCAGGTCAGGGCGACCAGGCCGGGCAGGTGGGCCAGGACGCCGGCGAGGAAGTGGTAGCCGACGGCGGACAACCCGTACCGGTCAGCGGGATCGGCGAACGCGTTGGCTCCGTCCGCCCAGAGCGAGGCGTGCAGGTGGGCGCCGTTGCCCGCCTGCTCAGGCAGCGGCTTGGGCGCGAAGCTCGCCCACAGGCCGTGCCTGATGGCGACGGCCCGGGCGGTCTCCCGCAACAGGACGTGATTGTCCGCGGCGCGTAGCGCCGAAGCGTGCCTGATGGGTACCTCTTGCTGGCCATGGCCAAGCTCGGGGTAATAATGCTCGACCTCTAGACCTTGTTGGATCAGCGCATCGACGAGGTCGATCGTATAGTCGTGCGCCAGGTGGAAACCGGTAAGAGAGTAACAGAGGCTTTCATCAATGGGCAGCAGCGATGCGCCTTCGTGACGTCCGAGCGTGAATTCCGGCTCGAATGAGGCCTGCAGCTCGTACCCTTCGCCGGCGAGTTCCGCCATTGCCTGCTTAAGGAAGGTGCGCGCGCACCCGTCCCACGCGCTTCCGTCCGGATTGACCTGATCGGCCAGCATGGCACCCGCGCCCGGCGCGTAGGGCAGCCTGACGAACGTGCTCGGGTCCGGCTTTATCCGAACTTCCCCGACCGGCCCCATGCCGTCCACCGGGGCGAGTTCGTCCACCATCGACATCGCCATCATCGCCCGGGTGTGGCCGATGCCCGAGTCGATGCGCTCGGCCAGCCGGCCGGTGGCCGCGGCCTTCCCGCGCACGACCCCGCCGTGATCGACATAGAGGAACCGCGTCAGCGAGACCTGGTACCTCGTGGCAAGCACTTGCGTTTCAACCGCGGGGGAAGGCCCGTCTGTCATGGAGGAAAGGTATCGTCCTAACATGCCCCCGCGCCCCGCGCCCCGCGATCTCCGGGCGTCCGACAGCGACCGGGAGCGTGTCGTCGCCATGCTGGGCGAAGCGCTCGCCGACGGTCGCCTTTCGCATGAAGAGTATTCCGAACGAATGCCACTGGCTCTGGCCGCTCGCACGCTAGGCGAACTGGCCGCGCTGACCCGCGACCTGGCCGCGCCCGAGCACCAGCCGGTGCAACTGGACGGCGACCGGCCGGTCGCGGCGCTCTTCACCACGGCGGACCGGCGCGGCCGGTGGGTGGTGCCGGCCGCCGTGACGTGCGTGGCCGCCTTCGGCGAGGTGGTCCTGGACTTCAGCGAGGCCATCCTCCAGGACCGGCACGTGGTGGTCACCGTCTACGCCCTCTTCGGCCGGGTGCGGCTGATCGTGCCGTCCGGCGTGGAGGTCGTGATGAGCGGCAACAACATCCTCGGCCGCCAGCGGGGCGGGACGACCAGGCGCGTGCCCACTTCATCCGATGTCCCGGTGATCGAGATCCGCGGCCACGTCGCCGCCAGCGAGGTCCTGGCGCGGACCCCGCCGCGCCCGCGCCGGTCGCTCTTCGGCTGGCGCAAGCAAATCTCTTCGCCGGCCCGTGTAGCGGTTCTGCCCCAAAGGCTAATTTCATTACTGTGTGAGTTTTGCGCGTCGTAGACGTCGTCGTAGACGTCCAAAACTCACACAACAATGGCAGGAGAGGGGTGTCATGGACTTCCAGCATTCCGCTGATATCTGGCGCGACTTCCCGGAGCTGGTTGCCGGGGTCGCGTTCGTCACGGGGATCACCGCTGACGTCGCGGCAGGCGATCGCGTCGCCAAGTTCACCGCTATCGCCCGGTCCCGGCTGGCGGAGGGGCCGGAAAGCGAACTGCCGGAGATCCGCGCCTGGCGCAGTACGTTCACCAGGATGGGGCTCAAGCCGACCCAGTACCGGTGCGCCTCAGAAGCGCTGCTGCGGCGATTCCGGAAGGAGGGCGTCCTCCCGGAATTGCATCCGCTGGTCGACCTGTGCAATGCCGTCTCGCTGGCGTTCGCGATCCCGGTGGCGGTCTTCGACGTCGCCAAGGTCGACGGCGGCCTGGAAGTACGCTACGCGGCCGGCGACGAGAACTACCTCACCTTTTCCGGTGAGACCGAGCAGCCGGGCGCGGGTGAGGTGATCTTCGCGGACGAAGCGCGGCAGGTTCACGCCCGGCGCTGGGTGAACCGGCAAAGCGGCCGGTCGGCCGTCCGGGACGCGACGTCTAGCGCGCTGATCGTGGCGGAAGCGATGCACGGCACGGCGTCGGCGGACGTGCCGGAGCTTATCGAAATCCTCTCCGGGGAACTGGGCGCTCTTTGGCCAGTCACGCCGGCCGCCGTCGTGCTCAGCCAGTCCGCCCCCCGGTTCACGTTCGCGACGTGACCGGGGACGTCAGTCGTACTTGATCGTGCTGTAGGCGCTCAGCTTCCAGAGGGCGTGCTCGCTGCGGATCGAGCGGATCGTGCCGGACCTGGAGCGCATGACGAGCGAGTGGGTGGTGGCGCCGCCCGGCTTGTAGCGGACGCCGGCCATCAGCTCGCCGTCGGTGATGCCGGTGGCGGCGAAGAAGCAGTCTTCCGACGACACCAGGTCGTCGGTGGTCAGCACCCGGTCAAGGTCGTGCCCGGCGGCGAGCGCCTTGCGCCGCTCGGCCTCGTCCTTCGGCGCCAGCTTGCCGAGGATCACGCCGCCCATGCACTTGAGCGCGCAGGCCGCGACGATGCCCTCAGGCGTGCCGCCGATGCCGAGCATCAGGTCGATGCCGGTGTCGGGGCGGGCCGCCATGATCGCGCCGGCCACGTCCCCGTCGGTGATCAGGTGGATGCGGGCGCCCGCCGCGCGGACCGCCTTGATCAGCCCCTCGTGCCGCGGCCGGTCCAGGATGACCACGGTGACGTCCTGCGGCGTGATGCCCTTCGCCTTCGCGACCGCCGCGATGTTCGCCGCGGGCGGAGCGTCGAGGTCAACCACGCTGGCCGCCTCCGGGCCGGTGGCCAGCTTGGTCATGTAGAAGACGGCGGACGGGTCGTACATCGAGCCGCGCTCCGCCACCGCGAGCACGGACACCGCGTTCGGCATGCCGTTGGCGCACAGCCGGGTGCCGTCGATCGGGTCCACGGCGACGTCGACGGCCGGTCCCGTGCCGTCGCCGACCTCCTCGCCGTTGAACAGCATCGGGGCGTGGTCCTTCTCGCCCTCGCCGATGACCACCACGCCGCGCATGGACACCGAGTTGATCAGCGCGCGCATCGCGTGCACGGCGGCGCCGTCGGCCCCGTTCTTGTCGCCGCGGCCCACCCAGCGGGCCGCCGCCATCGCCGCGGCCTCGGTCACCCGGGCCAGCTCGAGCGCCAGGTTCCGGTTCGGCGCGTGCTCAGGTACCCCAGGAACGCCGGTTACGTTGGCATCGGTCATAGTTTGAACCTTCCCTACCCGCTCCGTTACGTCCGCTTTACCCGTGAGCGCGCGCGGTTATCCGATCAGTGCGTGCGCGTTGTCAGCTCTGACGTTCCCATGCCTGGTCGAGCGCGCTGGTGAACAGCTCCGCCGGCTGCGCGCCGGAGGCGCCGAGCGCCATGTCGAACACGAAGAACGGCACGCCGCTGATGCCGATCTGGCGGGCCTGTGCCTCGTCCTGCCGTACCGCGTCGGCGTAGTCGTCCCCGTCGAGCACCTTGCCGACCTCGGCGGCGTCGAGCCCGGCGCCGGCGGCGACCTCGGTGAGCACGTCGCCGTCGAACACGTCGCGCGCCTGCGCGAAGTAGGCCTCGTTGATCGCGGCGAGGAGCTCACGCTGGACGCCCCGGTCCAGGCCAAGGTGCAGCACCCGGTGGACGTCGAAGGTGTTGCCGACCGGGCGGCTGGAGTCGAAGCCCAGCCCCTCGGCCCGCGCCAGGCTGCCGACCTGGTCGTCCAGGGCGAGTGCCTCGGCCGGCGACTTACCGAACTTCTTGCTGAGCATCGCCAGGTTGGACTCGCGCTGTCCGCGGGGCGAGCTCGGGTCGAGCTCAAACGAGTGGAAGATGACCTCGACCTCGTCGCGGTGCGCGAAGCTGCCGAGCGCCTTCTCGAACCGGGCCTTGCCCACGTAGCACCACGGGCAGATGACGTCGCTCCAGATATCCACGCGCATGCTTACAGCCTAGATTGCGCGGCGGGCACCCGGTATCCCGCGGTGGTGTGACCTCAGAAGGGAGTAGCCGACCCGTTGTTGCCCGTCTCCTCGGTCTCCTGGCCGGCGGCGTCGCGGGCGGCCATGGCGGTGGTCAGCCGGGCGCGGGCGCCGTCAAGCCACTCGGAGCAGATCGCGGCCAGCTTCTCGCCCCGCTCCCACAGGTCAAGCGACTGCTCGAGAGTGAGCCCGCCCGCCTCAAGCCGCCGCACCACGCCGATGAGTTCGTCGCGTGCCTGCTCGTACGAGAGCGCTTCACGATCTGTCACGAAAATGATCCTACTCGTTATCCGCGGTAACGATCAGTTCGTCCTCGGCGAACCGCAGCAGCAGCTCCTCACCAGGGGAAACCTCAGCCGCGGAGCGGACGACACCGCCGTCGGCGTTTTGCGCGATGACGTAACCGCGGCGCAGCGTAGCGGCGGGGGACAGCGCTAGCAGCCGGGCGCTCATATGCGCGACATCGTCGCCGGCCCGGTTCAGGGTCGCGTCCACCGACTGGCGGGCCCGCCCGAGGAACGCGTCCACCTGCTCGGCCTGGCGCTCGATCTCCCGGACCGGATCGGCGAGGGCCGGGCGCGACCTGGTCCCGTCGAGCCAGGACTGCTCGCGGTCGAGCCAGCCGCGTATCGACCGGCGCGCCCGGTCCCGGAGCTGGGTGACGAGCGCGAGCTGCTCGGCGACGTCCGGCACGATGCGCTTAGCCGCGTCGGTCGGGGTGGAGGCGCGCAGGTCAGCCACGTAGTCGAGCAGCGGCGTGTCCTGCTCGTGGCCGATGGCCGAGACCACCGGCGTCCGGCAAGCGGCCACCGCGCGGAGCAGGGCCTCGTCGGAGAAGGGCAGCAGGTCCTCGAGCGAGCCGCCGCCCCTGGCGATCACGATCACGTCGACATCGGGGGCCGCGTCCAGCTTCCGCAGCGCCTCGATGACCTCGCCCGCCGCGTAGGGCCCCTGCACGGCGGACTGCTCGATCCGGAAGCGGACGGCCGGCCACCGACGCTGCGCGTTCTGCACGACGTCGCGCTCGGCCGCGGACTCCCGCCCGCACACCAGGCCGATGACACCGGGGAGAAAGGGCAGCGCGCGCTTGCGCTCCGGCGCGAACAGGCCCTCCGCCGCGAGTTCCCGGCGCAGCTTCTCGAGCCGGGCGAGCAGTTCGCCGATCCCGACCGCGCGGATCTCGATCGCGGTAAGCGCGAACGAGCCGCGGGTGGCGTTGAAATCCGGCTTGACGAACATCACGACCCGGGCGCCCTCGGCCGGGTTCACCGCGTCGAAGACCGCGCGGGTGCAAATGACCTGGGCCGATACGGCCGCGATGGGGTCCCTGAGGGTGACGAACACGGTGTTGCCGCGCTTCTTGCACTCGGCGATCTGCCCCTCGACCCAGATCCGGCCGAGCCTGGCGATCCAGCCGCCGACAGCCTGCAGCACGGTCCGAACCGGGACCGGCGCTTCGGCGGAAGTCTCAAGGGCCATGCCCTCTATGGCACCACACCCGACCGACATCCGGCGGCAAGACCGCAATCGCTCTGCCACTGTGCACCCGCGGCCAGCTCCATAAGGACCCTGTGGCATTCCGGGCCAGAATCGGGCTGGCCTTGCGCCACCCCGGGCCAGAATCGGGCTGACCTTGCGGCACCCCGGGCCAGAATTACCTGTGCCGGTGGCACTCAAGGCCGCTAGAAGCGTCCCTGGGTGCCCCAGGGCCGGAATTTTCGGGCCTTGCGTGCCACGGGACCAAAACGCGTTCGGGCCTTGTGCGCCACAAGGCCCGAACGAGGCCGACCTTGGTTACGCCTCCAGCTTGGGCAGTCCCGTGGTCATCTTGATGAGCCGGTTCTGGAACATCTTGATCACCTCGGGCCGGTCCTGGTGCGCCCGCTCATAGGTCATGAGCTGGCTGAGGTCGTCGTTGGACAGGTTCCTGAGCCGGGCGCGCAGCGACGCGACGGACAGCTCGTCGTAGTTCGCGAGCGGCAGTTCGCCGCTCGGCTCGGCGACGACCGGGACCTCCGCGGCGACGGTCTCCGGGCCCGTGCTGACCTCAGCCGCCACGGTCTCAGCCGCCACGGTCTCAGCCGCCACGGTCTCGGGAGTCATGGTCTCGGGAGTCACGGTCTCAGCCGCCACGGTCTGGGGGGCCGCGGTAGCCTCGGACTCCGCCGGCGCCTCGGGGGCGACGGTCTCAGCCACGACGGTCTCGGCCACGACGGTCTCGGGACCCGTGCTGACCTCCGGTTCGACCACGGTCTCGGTCACGACGGTCTCCGGGGCGGCGGTCTCCGCGACGGCGGTGGCCGTGTCTTCCGGTGCCGAGGTAGTCGCCGGTGCGGGGGCTTCGGCGTTGGCGGGGGCCTCCGCTGCGGGCTTGCCGCGCACCTTGTCCACCACGGACATCAGCGAGCCGAAGCCTGCGAACATTGCCCGCAGCATTGACGCCGGGCGTTCCTTCATCTGCGGGGCGCTCATATCACACTCCTCGAGGGGTAAACGTGCCACAAGTCTGCCGTAGGAGGCGGCTCGTCCGTTGTGGGTTAATAAAGGTGGGACCGAGTGTTTTCATGGATACCCAAAAATCATGGTCAACCGGCGGCTGAAGTCATGGACGGTTGCCGATACCTGGCGGGCGTCTGCCGCACGGGTCGGCGCGCTCGCCTACCATGGGAGGCATGTCTGAGACCCACCGCCGGGTCCTGCTAGCGAAGCCACGCGGCTACTGCGCAGGGGTCGACCGGGCCGTTCAAGCCGTGGAGATCGCTCTCGGCAAGTTCGGCGCTCCCGTGTACGTGCGCAAGCAGATCGTGCATAACAAGCACGTGGTCAGCGAGCTGGAGAAACGCGGTGCCGTCTTCGTCGAGGAGACCGAAGAGGTGCCCGAGGGCAGCGTGGTCGTGTTCTCCGCGCACGGCATCGCCCCCGAGGTCCGCGAGGAAGCCAAGCAACGGAACCTGATGGCCATCGACGCGACCTGCCCGCTCGTCACCAAGGTGCACAACGAGGCCAGGCGCTTCGCGGCGGGCGACTACGACATCCTGCTCATCGGCCACGAGGGCCACGAGGAAGTCATCGGCACCACCGGTGAGGCGCCCGCCAGCATCCACCTGGTCGACGGCCCCGAGGGCGTCGGAAACGTCGAGGTCAAGGACCCCGCCAAGGTCGTCTGGCTCTCCCAGACCACGTTGTCCGTGGACGAGACGGTGACCACCGTCGCCGCCCTCAAGACACGGTTCCCCCAGCTCATCGACCCGCCGAGCGACGACATCTGCTACGCGACGCAGAACCGGCAGGCTGCCGTCAAGGCGATCGCGCCGGACTGCGACGTGGTGATCGTTGTCGGCTCGACGAACTCGTCCAACTCCGTCCGCCTCGTCGAGGTCGCCAAGGACGCCGGCGCGCGCGCCGCCTACCTGGTCGACGACGCGGGCGAGGTCGAGGCGGGATGGCTCGAGGACGCCACGACCGTAGGTCTGACCAGCGGCGCCTCGGTACCCGAGGAACTGGTCGAGGGGGTGCTCGGCAAGCTCGCCGCGCTCGGCTTCGGCGCCGTGGAAGAGGTCGAGGCGGTCAAGGAGCGGATGGTCTTCCAGCTCCCCCGGGAGCTAAGGAAGTAGCTCGGGCGCCCGCTCGTCGGCGACCACCAGTTCCGGCGCCGACAGGGGCCGGGCGGTCTCGCTGACCGAGGCGGGCGGGGCCAGTTCCGCGTCCACCACCCCGAGCGCCGCCAGCTTCCGCGCGCTGACGAGCACGCGAGTCTCCAGCGTGCCGACCGCCTGGTTGTAAGACCCGACGGCGGAGGTAAGCGACTTGCCGACGCGCTCCAGGTGGCGCCCGAGCCCTGACAACCGGTCGTACAGCTCCCGGCCGAGGTCGAACACCGCCCGCGCGTTCTCCGACAGCGCCTGCTGCTGCCAGGCGTACTGGACCGTGCGCAGCATCGAGACCAGCGTGGTCGGCGTCGCGATGTGCACCCGGCGGGCCAGCGCGTACTCGAGCAGGCCGGGGTCGTGGTCGAGCGCCGGGGCGAGGAACGCCTCGCCGGGCACGAACATGACCACGAACTCCGGCGTCTCCGGCAGCGCCGACCAGTACGCCTTCGACGCGAGCTGGTCCACGTGCGACTTCAGGTGCCGGGCATGGGCGGCGAGGCGGACCTCGCGGTTTACCTCCTCGGCCGCGGACGCGGCCTCGAGGTAGGCGGCGAGCGACACCTTCGAATCGACGATCACGTTCTTGCCGCCCGCCAGGCGGACCACCATGTCCGGTCGCAGCCCGCCCTCCACGATCACCTGCTCGTCGAAGTCCACGTGCGCGGTCATGCCCGCCAGCTCGACGACCCGGCGCAGCTGGATCTCGCCCCACCGGCCGCGTGCCTCCGGCCGCCGCAGCGCGGTGACCAGGGCCTGCGTCTGCTCGCGGAGCTGTTCCGCGCCGCGCCGGGTGAACTCGACCTGCTGGGCGAGCTCGGCGTGCGACGTGGCCCGCGCGACGTCGGACTCGCGGAGCTGCCGCTCGACGCGGGCCAGGGTCTCCCGCATCGGGCCGACGAGCTGCTCGACGTCGAACCGCTGGGCGAGCTGGCCCTCCGCGAGCGCCGTCCGCTCGGTGGCCGCGCGCTCCAGGAGCGCCGCCCGCTCCTGGGCCGCGCGGGCCCGCTCGGTCGCGGTCGCGGCGGCGGTGCCCAGCCGGTTGCGGGCCATCAGGTAGCCGAGGGCGACGCCGATGGCGATCCCGGCAAGCAACGCGAAGACGGTCATGCCTTCCAGTATCGGCAGGCCATCGCCGGCCCGGCGGGCGACACGCGCGGGAAGGCGGAGACAATGGAATCGTGCAGGCCGCCATCGAGGCGCGCGCGGTCACCTACCGCACCCGCGCCGGGGAAGTCACGGTACGTGATGTCTCACTAACCGTTGGCCAGGGTGAGCTGGTGGCGATCATCGGCACCAGCGGATCGGGCAAGGCGACGCTGCTCGCCTCGATGTCCGGAGTGTGCCCGCCCACCTCCGGCACGGTGCTCAGGCACGTTCCCGGCGACGAGCGCCCGGCGGGCATTGGCTACGTTCCCCGCGGCGACACGATCCACCCGGTGCTCCCGCTCGCGCACGCGCTCCGCTACACGGCCGCGCTGCGCGGGGTCCATGCCTCGCCCGAGGCGGTGGAGTACGCGCTCGGCCTGGTCGGCCTCACGGCCGACGCGGGCGTCCCCTTCGGCACCCTCGACCCGGGCGAGCGCAAGCGTGCCGCCATCGCCGCCGAGCTGCTCGCCTGGCGGCGGCAGCTCTTCCTCGACGAGCCCACCGCGGGACTTGACCCGGCGCAGGCCACGGAGACGCTGCGGCTGCTCCGCCGCCTCTCCCGCGGCGGCATGACCGTCCTGCTCACCACCAGCAGCCCGCTCGACGCCGCCCGCTGCGACAAGGTGGCGGTGCTCGCCACCGGCGGCCACCTGGCGTTCTTCGGCACGCCCGCGGCGGCCCGCGGCTACTTCGGCGCCGACAGCCTCGAAGAGATCTACGAGCGGCTGGCGGGCCTCGGCGACCCGGCCGCGGCGTGGTCACGGCGCTTCTTTCACTTTTCCCGAACGAGGTCGGGCTTTACCCAGGTGCCCACCACCCCGCCGGCTCCGGGGCCGGCGGTCCTGGTGCCGGATGCCGCGGGCCCGCACTCGGCCGGGCGCCCCGGCCTGGCCTTCCCCGGCGGCGCGAGTTCCTGGGACAACACGGGTTCCTGGGACAACACGGGTTCCTGGGACAACACGGGCTCCGTGGGCGAAACCGACGCCGCCGGCGGGGAGGACGCGCCCCGGTTCGCGGTCCCGGTGGCCGCGGAGAACGCCGCTGCCCCGCCCGCGCGGAGCGGCCGGGGCGGCCCGCTCCGGCCCGCCAGGCAGCTGTCGGTGCTGATTCGGCGGAACGCCGAGGTGCTCGCCCGGGCCCGGCGCACGCAGGTCATCATGGCCATCGCGCCGGTCGCCGTCCTGCTGGCGTTCTGCGCCCTGCTCGGCGCGGGCGCGCTCGACGGTTCCGCCGCGGTGACCCTGGCCTGGGCGGTGCTCGGCGGCCTGGCCGTCGGCCTGGCCTATGAGCTGCCGGACAGCCGCGTCGAGGCGGGCGTGCTGCGCGGCGAGACCTTCTCCGGCCTCCGGCGTGCCGTCTTCGTGCTGGCCAAGGCCGCCGTCCTGCTGCCCGCGCTCGCGATCGCCGACGCGGTCATCCTGGCCGTTCCCGCGGCCGACGGCCGGCTGCAGGCCGGGTTCGGCCCGGCGTACCTGGCCGTGCTGATCGCCTCGGCCGTCGGGCTGGCCGTCGCGCTCACCGTGCCGGTCCTCGCGGCCAGGCGCTGACCGGCGGCGCTGACCGCTGGCGGCCGGTCCCCGAGGCGGCGGCTGGTCGTGACCCGGCCGACGGCGTTCACTATCGTTAGCACCGCTATCGATCTCTTTCCATGCGCGGCGCGAGGGGATTTAGGACATGAACCCAGGACGCACGGTCGCGGCCCTGCTCGCCGACTACCTCCGCCAGGCGGGGGTCACGCACGCGTTCGGCTACCCGGGGGAGTCCCTCGTCGAGTTCATCGAGGCGGCCCGGCTGGAAGGACCCGAGATCGTGTCGGCGGTGCGCGAGGCGTCCGCCGCGTTCATGGCCGAGGGCGCGGCGATGCGCACGGGAACCGTCGGCGCCTGCCTGTCTACGCTCGGACCGGGGTCAACCGCGTTGCTAAACGGCGTGGCGTCCGCGCACCTGGACCGGGTGCCCCTGCTCGCGGTGTCCGGCCAGGTGGACAGCGCCCGCGAGCAGTTCTGGACGCACCAGCTGATCGACCACAACCGGCTGTTCGCGCCGGTCACCAAGCTCACCGCGCGGCTAGAGGCGGCGTCGGCGGACACCGTGCTGCGCCGTGCCCTGCGGACCGCCACGGCGGAACGGCCCGGTGCCGTGCACCTGACAGTCACCATGGACTCGTTCGGGAAGAGCGGGCCAGGTACCGAGGGCGACGGGAACGTCCCGCCGCTCACCGTCGCGGGCACGGGCCTTGAGTTCTTCGGCGACCAGCCGCTGCGGGCGCTGCGCGCCGCCCGGCGGCCGGTGCTGCTCGCCGGGGCCGGCGCGGTGCGCTGCGGCGCGACGGGCGCGCTCGCGGAGCTGGCCGCGCACGCCGGGCTGCCGGTGGTGGTCGGCGCGATGGCCAAGGGGGTGCTCGCCGAGGACAGCCCGTGGTACGCCGGGACGCTGGACATGGCCGGGCACCAGGTGATCTGGCAGCTGCTCGCGTCGGCGGACCTGATCGTGACGGCCGGGTTCGACCCGGTGGAGCTGATCACGCCGTGGCGGCTGCCCGTGCCGGTGCTGCACGTGGACACCGTCCCGAACACCGACCAGGTGTACCCGGCCGCCATCGAGGTCGTCGGCAACGTGGCGACGGCGCTCGCGTGGTTCCTGGCCAACTGGGATGACGGCCCCCGCTGGTCGGAGGCGGAGCTCAGGGCGCACCGTTCCGCGCTGCACGCCGCCTACCACGTGGGGTACTCGGTCGGCCGGCTTAACCCCTCCGAGCTCGTGGAGACGGTGCGGGAGTCCGCGCCCGCGGGCACGGTGGTCACCGCGGACGTGGGGTCGCACAAGATCATGACCGGGCAGGCGTGGACGACCCTCGCGCCCAGGGAGACGCTGATCACCAACGGGCTGTCCGCGATGGGCTTCGGGCTGCCCGCCGCGATCGGCGCCGCCGTGTCTTCGGCGCCGGGGACGCCGGTGGTCTGCATGACCGGGGACGGCGGGTTCGCGATGACCGCCTCCGAGCTGTCCGTCGCCTCGCGGCTCGGGCTCGGCCTGGTCGTGGTCGTGTTCTCCGACGGCGGGCTGAACCGGATCGAGCTGCACCAGGCCTCGGTCGGCTACCCGCTCGCCGCGACCGCGGTCGACCGAACGGACATCCCGCTCCTCGCCGAGTCCCTCGGCTGCGACGGCGTCCGCGTGGAAAGCGTTTCCGGGCTCGAGAAGGCGCTGGCCGCCGCCTTCGGCGGCGGCCGCACCCGCCCGCTGGTAATCGAGGCCAGAATCGACACCGCCCAGTACAGCGCTCAGTTCTGAGCCGGAGTCCGCCGTAAGCCGTCGTTCAGCCGCTCAGTTGCCCTGGCCTTGTTGCTGGTTGCCTTGCTGGTTGCCTTGCTGGTTGCCTTGCTGGTCGTTCTGGTTCTGCTGGTTGCCTTGGTCCTGCTGGTTGCCCTGGTCCTGCTGGTTCTGCTGGTTCTGCCCTTGCTGATCGCCGCGGCCAAGCTTGCTTTCCGCGGCATGCTCAGCATCCTGCTCGCCCTCGTGCACCTGCTCCGGATGGTCCTTCGCGTACTGCTCGGTGTCATCCTTCAGCTTGTCGAACTCGCTCATCGTGGCCTCCGTTCGCATCGGATACAGGCCGGATGTCCGCCGTGTGCCCGGCGGACCGACCCGGCCTCTGGCGCTACCCGCGGCCAACTGATCCACACGCCGCCCAACATCGCGAGAGCGGATTTGTTGTACGCGGCGGGACGAGCCGCTTAATTCACCCCGCTGCGGCGGCGGGAGCTTGGGACCCTTTGGCTCGCGGGGCTTACTAGACTCGGCGGTCGTGAGCCTGTCTATCGGAATCGTCGGGCTGCCCAACGTGGGCAAGTCCACCCTCTTCAACGCGCTGACCAAGGCCGGGGCGCTGGCCGCGAACTACCCGTTCGCCACGATCGAGCCGAACGTCGGCGTGGTCGGCGTGCCCGATCCGCGGCTCGACGCGCTGGCGAAGCTGTACAACTCGGCCCGGGTAGTGCCCGCATCGGTCCGGTTCACCGACATCGCGGGGCTGGTGAAGGGCGCGTCCCAGGGACAGGGGCTCGGCAACCAGTTCCTCGGCCACATCCGCGAGACCGACGCGATCTGCCAGGTCGTCCGGGTCTTCAACGACCCCGACGTGACCCGGGTGGAGGGCTCGGCGGAGCCGGAAGGCGACATCGAGACCGTCGTTACCGAGCTGATCCTCGCCGACCTGCAGACGCTGGAGAAGGCGGTGCCGCGGCTCGCGAAGGAGACGAAGTTCTCCAAGGACCCGGAGAAGCTTGAGACGGCGGCGGCCGCCCAGGCCGCGGTGGCGGTGCTGGATTCCGGCCAGACGCTGTTCGCCGGGGCCGCGGCCGCCGGGATCTCCCTGCCCGCGCTGCGCGACCTGCACCTGCTCACGGCCAAGCCGTTCTTGTACGTCTTCAACATGGACGTGGGGGAACTGTCCGACGAGGGGCTGAAGAAGCAGCTCGCCGACCTGGTGTCGCCGGCCGAGGCGATCTTCCTCGACGCGAAGACAGAGGCCGACCTCGCCGAGCTCTCCGACGAGGAAGCGGCCGAGCTGCTCGCCGAGGCGGGCCTCGGCGAGCCGGGCCTGGCCCAGCTGGCCAAGGCGGGCTTCCGCGCCCTCGGGCTGCAGACCTTCCTGACCGCGGGCCCGAAGGAGTCCCGCGCCTGGGAGATCCCGATCGGCGCGACCGCGCCCGAGGCGGCCGGCGTGATCCACACCGACTTCCAGAAGGGCTTCATCAAGGCCGAGATCGTCTCCTACCACGACCTGATCGCGGCCGGCTCGGTCGCGGCCGCCCGCGCGGCGGGCAAGGCCCGCATCGAGGGCAAGGACTACGTCATGCAGGACGGCGACGTGGTGGAGTTCCGCTTTAACGTCTAACCATCGAAGTTGCCGGGTGCTGAGTCTGGTGGCCTGGGCAAGCAGCCTCGTGTGGGTGCCGTCGGCGGCCACCTCGGTGGCCGTCAGCGCTGCCGTCGGGTGCCTGAATCCGAACGGGTTAGCCGGTTTGCTTCGGGCTGACCGTGCTGAGCGCGTCGTCCAGTAGCGGAGGGAACGTGTCCGGGTGCTTGGCTAGCAAGTAGGTCATGACCGCGACGAGGTCATGGTGGTTGAGCGCATTGACGCGGGTGATCCGCAGCTCGGCGGCCGCCTCGCGGGCGTCGGTTTCTGAATCGGCCATGCGCTCCTGCTACCCCTTACTGGGTTATTCATCCCGCTCACCGCCACCGCGGACGGGGCACCGACGCTCGTATGGCATCTCCTGACGCCCCCGACTGGATAGCCGCACTGTCGGCCTGCCGCGGCTGTGAATACGGGCAGAGCCCTCACGGCTGCCCAGTGTGGCGGAGCCCCGGCCACTATCATGACCCCGGTTCCCGGCCAGGCGGGGACACGCCCGACTACCCGCTGGAAAGGCTAGGTTATGGCTATCTACCAGCACATACGACATCCGCGCATCGTCGCGAGGGAAGCCGACCGCCCCGTACGAGTCGTCGATCTCCTGCCCCGGGGCACGGCCGTCAACCGGTTCAACACCCGGGTCGCGGTGCTGGTAACCCGGGCGGTCGGCAGCATGTGGTGCGCGTATGTGTTCGCACTGTTCGACCTGATCAGCCTCCCCTCCGCGATTCGCAACGGCCCGTCGGCGATCGTCACGTGGGTGGCGCAGACCTTCCTGCAACTGGTGCTGCTCTCGGTGATCATGGTCGGGCAGAACGTCCAGGCCGCCGCGGCCGACAAGCGCGCGGAGGCCACATTCCACGACGCCAGCGCCGCCCTGCACGAGATGGCACACGTCCAGGGACACCTCGCCGCGCAGGACGAGCTGCTGACCAAGATCGCCGTGCGGCTCGGACTTGACCCGGTGCCCGTCATCGATACCCCGCCCGACGAAGCAGTAGCCGGGCCAGACCCGCAGGACTGACGCTCCGCGATCTCGTCCTACCCGTGGCACCTGCCGCTGGTCCGGGCCACCGTCTCGGGGTCAGCACCGGTCACGCCCCGTGGCCGGTCTCCTTCGATCAGGCGAGCGGTCACTTGCTTGGCTGGGGCACGTGACAGGCGACCTTCGGGTTCACCCCCACGTAGTTCAGCGGGCCCGCGAGGATCGTCACCGCGATCGTGCCCGTGCCAGCACAGCTTTCGGATGACTCAGTGTAGTAATGGCGCTGGCCGGCGGCCACCGCCCCGATGACCAGCCATATGAGCAGGACAAGCGAGCCAATGCGCATTCTTGACCTCCAGTTGGCGGCGGCCACGCGAGCTGCCCGTGGCGACGATCTACTGATACCTGATAATCGCGTTTTGACACCTTTCGCGGCATATAGGAAATCAGCGCCAGCCGACGCGAAGTCTTAGCGTCGCCGTCGATGGCCCACACTGGTTGATACGCACGGCGAGTGATCGCTGCCCGCGGCCAGCGGCGCCGTGGTCGCGGGGTACCGAAGGACCGCCGTCCGACGACCTCCCGGCCGTCCGACGACCTCCCGGCCGCCCGACGACCGTCAGGTCCGGCGGGAGTTCACTTGTTGTTTGCCTGGATGCCATCTTGGCTCGACGTGGGCGATTGGTTGAGCGGTTTTGCTCGCTCTTGATTCCCTGGCGTGCTCTAGGAGGACTTGCGAGGCATGGACATGGACAATTCGAGCGGTCGGCCCGAAGGTACGGTGCCTGGCACCGACTACCGTTCCCCGGCACCCTTCCGGGCGGCCGTCAGCCGCCGCCGGTTCCTGCAGGTGGGCGGCGCGCTCGCCGGCGCGGCGGCGGTCGGCGCCGGCGCCAGCCAGGCCGCCGGCCTGGTCGGCGCGGACCCGGCGCGAGCGGCGAGCTTCACCCGCACGATGGCCGATCTCAAGCACGTCGTGATCCTGATGCAGGAGAACCGGTCGTTCGACCACTACTTCGGCACCCTGCGCGGCGTCCGGGGCTTCTCCGACAAGCAGCTGCTGAAGTACCAGAACGGGACCACGATCTTCGACCAGCCCGACCCGGCGCGCACCGACCTCGGGTACCTGCTGCCCTTCCACATGGACTCCACCAAGGTGGACGCGCAGAACGCGGGCGACCTCGACCACAGCTGGACCGGCGACCACAGCGCGCGCAACGGCGGCCTGTGGAACAACTGGATCGCCGCGAAGACCGCGCAGACGATGGGCTACTTCACCCGGGGCGACCTGCCGTTCAACTACGCGCTCGCTGACGCGTTCACCATCTGCGACGGCTACCACCAGTCGATACTCGGGCCGACCAGCCCGAACCGGATGTACTTCTGGGCGGGCACCTCGGCCGGCTGGACGACCAACCCGGATGACTACACAGTCGAGTTCGCGGACGTCACCACCTACCCGGAACTGCTGCTCAAGGCGGGCATCTCCTGGCAGGTGTACACGAACCACGAGGTGGGCGACGGCGGCGGCGCCGACGGCTGGGTCGGCGACTACGGCGACAACCCGCTGTGGTTCTACCAGCAGTACCAGACCTCGGAAAACGCGGCCACGGCAGCGGGTCAGCAACTCGCCGTCCAGGGCGCGGTCCAGCCGTGGCAGCCGAACGCGGGCGCACCGCTCGGCCCGAACCACGTCAACCACGTGCTCGCCCAGTTCATCGCCGACTGCGCGGCCAGCAAGATCCCCCAGGTCTCCTGGATCGTCGCGCCGTATGAGTACTCCGAGCACCCGGCCGCGAGCCCGAGCTACGGCGCGCACTACGTGCGGACGGTGATCGAGTCATTGATGAGCAACCAGGAGCTGTGGGAGAGCACGGCGCTGTTCATCACCTACGACGAGCACGACGGGTACTTCGACCACGTGCCCCCGGCGTTCCCCGAGACGTCGGTCACGGACGAGTTCATCAGCGGCCTGCCGATCGGTCCCGGTCCCCGGGTGCCGATGATCATCTGCTCGCCGTGGACGCGCGGCGGCTTCGTTGACTCGAACTCCTACGACCACACGTCGATGCTCCGCTTCCTCGAGACCTGGACCGGCGTGAAGGCCCCCAACATCACCGACTGGCGGCGCTCGCTGACCGGCGACCTGACCGCGGCGTTCGACTTCACCCGCCCGGACTTCTCCATCCCGGCCCTGCCGGACACGGTGCCGCTGATCACCCAGTCCGACGCGGAGAAGTCCTTCCCCGCGGTGACGCCGCCCGCCGAGGGCGCGCAGGCGATGCCAGCCCAGGAGCCCGGCGCCCGGCCGCACCGGCGGTCCCTGCTCATGCCGCACGCCGACGTCATCGTCGACCGCTCCGCCTACACGGTGACCGTGACGATGGCGAACAGCGGCCAGATCGGGGTCTCGCTGATCGTCTTCCCCGACAAGTACCAGGCGCCCTCGGCGACGCCGTTCACGGTCACCCGCGGCGCGGACAAGACCTACACCTGGACCGCGGCCGCGGCGGACAGCTACGGGTACGCCTTCTCCATCTACGGCCCCGACGGGTTCGTCCGCTCGTTCGCCGGGGACATCGTCCCCGCGGGCACCGCCACCGGGCCGATCCCCCGGGTGACCGCGACGCCGGCGGCCGGGCACGGGCGGTCGCTGCGGCTCACGCTGGCCAACGACGGCACCACGGCGGTGGCGTACACGCTCACGGCCAACGACTGCGCGGGCACTACCCGCACCGTGACCGTGGGCGCGCACCGCTCGGCCAACGTCGAGTGGCCGTCGGACGCCGACGGCTACTACGACGTGATCATCACCGCGAACACGAGCGACGGCTTCACCCGCCGCTACGCGGGCCGGATCGCGTAACCGGCAGAAATTCAAATTCATCAGCCCGAACGGATTCGGGTTAAACGCGGGCCGGCCGAACCGGCCTGCCCGCGCCGGCGTCGGGGACGGCTCGTGTTCGCAAGAAGCCGCGGCAAGCCCGGCGTGGCCGTCCAGTTTGCATGCGGAGGCCGGAACGCAGATATTTGGTTCCGACAGCGAGCTGCGGTTGGAGGGGTGATGATCCGGGTCCTTATCGCGGAGGACATGCGGATTCTGCGCGACACCCTGGTCTCCGTGCTGAACCTGGAGGACGACATCAAGGTCGTCACCCAGGTCGCGGCCTGCCCCGACATCGTTCCCGCGGCGCTGGCGGAGCGCCCGGACATCGCGCTGCTGGACATTGACTTGCCGGGCCTCGACGGGCTCACCGCCGCCGGGCAACTGCACGAGCGGCTGCCCTCGTGCCGGGTCGTGATCCTGACCGTGCTCGGGCGTCCCGGGCAGCTGCGCGAAGCGCTTGACAAGCACGTGTCGGCCTTCATGGTCAAGGACGCGCCGTCGGACCAGCTGATCGACGTGCTGCGCCGGGTCGCGGCGGGGGAGCGGGTGATCGACCAGAAGCTGGCCCTGGCGGCGCTTGAGATGAAGGAAAGCCCGCTGACCGAGCGTGAAACCGACGTCCTGCGCCGGTTCGCGGCGGGCGCGGACCTGCCCGAGATCGCGGCGGAGCTGTTCCTCTCCTACGGGACCGTGCGGAACTACCTCGCCGCCGCGGTGACCAAGCTCGGCGGCCGTAACCGGATGGAGGCCGTGCGGATCGCCACGGAGGACGGCTGGCTGTAACCGGGCCGCGGCCGGGGCCCGCGCGGGCAGCGGAAGCTCGACGGCCAGGCTGAAGGTGCCGTCTTCCCGCCTGGCGGCCGTCAGGCGCCCGCCCGCGGCTTCGAGGCGGGCCGCGAGGTTGCGCAGGCCGGTGCCCGTGCGGCCGGCCGTGGCCAGCGGCGCGCGGCCGGCGTTGTCGCTGCCGTCGTTGCTGATCAGCAGCTGCAGCAGGCTCGCGTCAGCGGTCAGTTCGAGCACGCAGTAGCTGGCGCTGCTGTGCTTGAGGATGTTCGTGACCGCCTCCCGGACCACGGGAACGAGGACCGCGGCCGCCGCGGGCAGCGGGTTCGCGCCGACGCGGGCCCGCACGTCAATGCCAGCCGACGTCAGGACGTCGCGGGCGGCCGCGAGCTCGGCGTCAAGCGGCAGGTCCCTGGCCTTGCCGGCCACCAGGCGCACGTCGGCCCTGGCGCTGGCGCAGACCCGGGCGAGCTCGGCCATTTCCTCGCCCGCGCGGGCGTCGTCGCGGCCGATGAGCTTGCCGATCAAGTCGGCCTTCATCGCGATGGCGGACAGGCCGAGGCCGAGGAGGTCGTGGGTATCGCGCGCGACGCGCAGGCGTTCGCCGGCCACCGCCTTGCGGGCCAGTTCGCCGCGCAGGTTCTCCAGGCGCACGGCCAGCCAGGCGAGCCTGGTCAGCCCGTACACCAGCAGGCCGAGCGCCGCGCTCTCCACGGTAAGGAACAGCATCCCGCCCAGCGACTCCAGGGTGGTCAGCCGGGGCGGGGGCTTCACCGCCCACAGCACGGGAACGCTGGCGATCACGGCGGCGAACGCGACCAGGCCAGGCACGCCGGGGACGAGCAGCAGCGCCGACCCGGCGAGGAACCCGCACATCGTCATCGGGTGCCAGCCGGTCGCCGGGACCAGCGCGTACGTGAGGACGGCCTGCAGGAGGAGGGTGGCCGACCAGGCGCGCGGCCGGCCAGTGCTGTAGGTGCCAGCGCCACGTGACGGCCACGAGTGGCGCAGCTGCAGGATGACCAGCGCGACCGCGTCCGCGATGGTCCAGGCGACGACCAGGGTGCGGTAGCCGCCAGGCACGCCGAGGTCGTTCACCGCGACGAGGGACGGGTACAGGACCGCGAGACCGCACAGCATCACCACGAGGACCGCCTGCGCGAGCCGGGGAGCCAGCAGTTCCCCCGGTTCGGCCTGCCCGGCCTCCGGCCACGGCACGTCCCGGTACCTGGCCGCCACCTCCCGCACCTGGGTGAGTGCCTCGCGAGCGGTCACCGCCGCCGCCGCGACGTGCTCCCGGGCCAGCGACGGGCTGGCGGCGATGGCCTGCGCCGCCGCCGCGGACCGGTCGGCCACCTCGGCCAGCCGGCCGCCGATCGCGGCCCGCAGGCTGTCGGCCGCCCTGACCCGCTCAGCGATGACCGCCGCCTCGGCGAGCTCGTTCCTGGCCGCGTGCACCGCCGTGATCAGGTTGGCGAGACGTGCCAGCCCGAACAGGATCAGCGCGTCAAAGACGAAAGCGGTCACGGCCCACACCGCCGCCAGCGTTATGGGCTGGCCCGGGCGGGCAACAACGACTATGCCCGACCATAGGGCCACCTCGAGCGCGGCCAGGAGCGCCGTCACGAACCCCGACGCCGGCCACGGAACCGTCAGCAAGACCAGACCCGCCAGCCATCCCGACGGCGCCCAGTTCGCGCCGAACCAGGCGAACGGCAGGTAGGTAAGCGCCGCCTGAACGGCCAGCAGCAGGTAGCGGTGCCGCAGCCACCACGGCCTGGTCGCCGGAACCACGTACAGCAACGGCGCGGCGGCCAGCGCCGCGACCACCGGCACCTCGCCGAGCCCGCCGTTGGCGGCGCCGTAACCCGCTTCTGAGACCACGACCAGGCACATGACTACCGAGACGAGCGCGGTCGCCCGCCGTATCGCCGACTCGTCGGGCACGCCTGCCGTCCTCGGGTAGGCCGTCCTGGCCGAGGTCGTCACCGCGTTCGCCTAGCTGCCCTCTGGTGCCACGCCGTCAGGCTAAGCGCGGGCGTCAGCGCCGGACAAGGCAAAGCACCCGCGACGTGCATTTTGCACATTCGGCGCGTGGGCGGCGCATGCCCAGGTCCTGGGCGGCCCACGCCAGACGGGTAACCGCGGCACTGCCGGGCGCGGCCCGCCCTGGCGGAAGCTCGAACCCTCACCGGGGCAAGTGTCCCGGTCCCGCAGCGCACGCTTCCGTTTTGGAGATCCATCATGAGCCGACCGCAGAGCGCGGCGCACTACGAGCCCCCGCCAACTGACGTCCTCCCGCCGCGGCGCCGCGCGCGCCGGCCGGGGGTGGAGGCGATCGCCGGGTGGAGCGCCCGGCACCGCAAGACCGCGATCTTCGGCTGGCTTGCGCTGGTCGCCGTCGCCTACCTCATCGGGCAGCTGCTCGGTTCCCCCAGCCTGCCGCAGAACGACCTTGGCCAGGCCTGCCAGGCCGAGCAGACCTTGCAGCGCCTCGGCGTGGCCGCGCCGTCGTCCGAGGACGTGCTGGTCCAGGCGCGCACTCCGGGCGCCACGTTCGCGACCGACACCGCGATGCGCCAGGCGGTGAGCCAGCTGACCGCCGCGCTGTCCCGGCTGCCGGGGGCCGCGTCCGGGATCAGTTCGCCGCTGAGCCCCGGCGGGCAGGCGCTGGTCTCCGCGGACGGCCGCAGCGCGCTCGTCACCTTCACCGTCCCCGGCCCGGCCGCCGACGTGACCACGGCGGTCACCCCGGCGCTGTCCGCCGTGGCCGCGGTGCAGGCCCGCCATCCCGGCCTGCTGGTCGCCGAGGCGGGCGACGCCAGCCTCGCGCAAGCGGTGAGAACCAGGTCAGCAGCGACTTCGGCAAGGCCACGAAGACGTCGCTGCCGCTCACCCTCATCCTGCTGGCCGGCGTGTTCGGCACGCTGGTGGCCGCGAGCATCCCGGTGCTCCTCGCCCTGACCTTGGCCCTGACCGCGACGTGGCTGCTGGCGATCCCCGGGCACTGGCTGCCGGTCGGCTTGTAGACCTCCACCGTGGTGCTGCTGGTCGGCATGGCGGTCGGCGTCGACTACTCGCTGTTCTTCCTGCGCCGCCAGCGCGAAAAGCGGGCCCGCGGTGCGGAGCCGCATGAGGCGATCG
>CAVYEZ010000016.1:0-196399 GCA_963767685.1 uncultured Actinomycetota bacterium | reverse complement strand
GGAGGGCAAGACCCTCCCCGGCCTGACGGCTCTCGAGGCGTAGGCTTCCTGCCACTATGACCGAGACCAAGAACCTGCCGCTGATCGCCGGCAACTGGAAGATGCACAACAACCACTTCGAAGCGATCGCGCTGGTGCAGAGGCTCGCGTTCAGCCTGAGCGACAAGGACTACAAGCACGTCGAAGTGGTCGTGCTCCCGCCGTTCACCGACCTGCGCTCCGTGCAGACCCTGGTGGACGGCGACAAGCTGAAGATCGGCTACGGCGCCCAGGACCTCTCGCAGCACGCGAAGGGCGCCTACACCGGCGACATCTCCGGGCCGATGCTGGCCAAGCTCGGCTGCTCGTACGTGCTGTGCGGGCACTCCGAGCGGCGCCAGTACCACCACGAGGACGACGCCCTCGTCAACGCTAAGGTCAGGGCGGCGCTGGCCGTGTCGGTCACGCCGATCCTGTGCGTGGGCGAGCCGCTTGAGGTCCGCAAGGCGGGCACGCACGTCGAGTACGTCATGGCGCAGCTGAGGGGCTCGCTCGCCAAGATCCCGGCCGATGCCGTCGCCGCGATGGTCATCGCCTATGAGCCGGTCTGGGCGATTGGCACCGGCGAGGTCGCGTCCCCGGACGACGCGCAGGAGATGAGCGCCGCGATCCGCGAACATATTTCGGGCGCGGCGGGGGGCGAAGCCGGTGCCGCGGTGCGTATCCTTTACGGAGGGTCCGTCAAGGGCGATAACATCGCGTCCATCATGGCGGAGCAGGACGTGGACGGCGCTCTCGTCGGCGGCGCAAGCCTCGACGCCGGTCAGTTCGCTACGATCTGCCGGTATCGTGAGCTGGCCACTGGTTCTGGCAAGAGTGGTTCAGGCCGCACTGGTCCCGGCAACACAGGCCGCTGAGACGCCGCCCGTATCCTGGCGGCAGAGCATCAAGGGGAAAGAAGACAACCGGTGGAGATCGCGCTCTCGGTCATCTTGATCATCACGTCGCTGGTGATGATCCTGCTCGTTCTCCTGCACAAGGGCAAGGGCGGCGGCCTGTCCGACCTGTTCGGCGGCGGCGTGTCCTCGACCCTGGGCTCGTCGTCGGTAGTTGAGCGGAACCTGGACCGTATCACTATCTTCTTCGGCGTGCTCTGGTTCGTA
Organism: uncultured Actinomycetota bacterium; assembly: GCA_963767685.1. GTDB lineage: Bacteria > Actinomycetota > Actinomycetes > Streptosporangiales > Streptosporangiaceae > Trebonia. Next base: position 195,257 of record CAVYEZ010000016.1, on the reverse strand, counting down.
TGCGTTGTGGCCCTCGGCTGGCTCATTAACCACTGAAGTCTGTGGGTGTTCTGCCAGCAAGACGGCGGAACCGGTGGTGAAATGAAGTAAGCCAGTGGGTCTGCTGCCCGCTTTGTAAGCGAGCGGGCTTCATCGAGGCAGGCAGCGGGCAGGCAGGCATCAAGCGTCAAAGCGTAGAGGTGGGATTCTGTGAGCAGTGGTAACGCGATTCGCGGCAGCCGGGTAGGCGCCGGCCCGATGGGCGAGGCGGAGCGCGGCGAGGCCGCGCCCCGTGTCTGGGTGTCGTTCTGGTGCTCCAACGGGCACGAGACCCGGCCGAGTTTCGCGTCCGACGCCTCGATTCCCGACCAGTGGGAGTGCCCGCGCTGCGGCTTCCCGGCCGGCCAGGACCAGGCGAACCCGCCCGCCCCGCCGCGCGTCGAGCCGTACAAGACCCACCTGGCCTACGTGAAGGAGCGCCGCTCGGACGCCGACGGCGAGGCCATCCTCGCCGAGGCGCTGCAGCGGCTGCGCGGCTAGCCACGGCAGCTTGATTGACGAGCATCTCGCGTAATAAAGACCCCGGGCTTCCCGCCCGGGGTTGTTTTTTCCCACTCGCGGTGCGGGATCAGCGGCGCAGGACGTTGAAGGCGAACATGCTGCCGAGGTGGTAGTCCTGCGAGCGCAGCACCGGCCGCCCCGTGGTGGTGACGACCGTCTCGGTGATCAGCAGCCAGGGCCCGTAGCCGCCGAGACCGTAGCGCCGCTCCACGTCGGGGGGCAGGTCACACGCCTGGATGCGGGCGGCGGACGAGACCATCAAGTGGCCGTTGGCCGCGAGCAGGTCGGTGAGCGAGTCCGCCCAGTTGACGTGCTTGACCGGACCGGGAATGAGGTCTCTCGGCAGCGTCTCGACGCTGTAGACCAGCGGCTCGTCGCCCCGTGAGCGCAGCCGCTCGAGCCGGATCACGGTGTCGCCCTGGGCGAGGCTGAGGGCCTGGCGCTCGGCCTCGTCGGCCACGTCCTCCGCGACGGACAAGACCATCGTCTTGGCGTCGTACCCGAGCGCCGCGAGGAGGCTCGTGGCCGACTCGAACCGGGTGATCGGCCGTTCGATGTGCAGGGCGCCAAGCGAGGAAAGGAAGCGTCCCCGGCCCCGCTCGACCAGCACGATGCCGTCCTGCTCGAGCAGCTTCAGCGCTTCCCGGGCGGTGCTGCGGCCGACGCCGCACAGCTCGGAGATCTCAGCCTCGCTCGGCACCTTGTCGCCGGGACGCATCTGCCGGGCCGCGAACAGGGCGACGAGCTGATCGCGCACCCGCGCTGACATTGGCTGGGATTCGGGCATCAGTGACTCTTCATGGAGACGGTCCCGTCGCGACGGGCTGGCGGTTCGGCGGGCCGGACGCTCGTAGTGTACGCCCGCGGTATTTCCCGCGCTCGCCTCCGCGCGCTCGGGACCCCTGCCTCCTCCCTCGTCGCTCGTCCGCTCCTTCGTCGCTCCCTGTCTCCTCAGTCCGGGGGCAGGGGCGCGCGCTTCGGCTCGCGCTCAGGTTTTCCCGCGCTCGCCTCCGCGCGCTCGGGACCCCTGCCTCCTCCCTCGTCGCTCGTCCGCTCCTTCGTCGCTCCCTGTCTCCTCAGTCCGGGGGCAGGGGCGCGCGCTTCGGCTCGCGCTCAGGTTTTCCCGCGCTCGCCTCCGCGCGCTCGGGACCCCTGCCTCCTCCCTCGTCGCTCGTCCGCTTCTTCGTCGCTCCCTGTCTCCTCAGTCCGGGGGCAGGGGCGCGCGCTTCGGCTCGCGCTCGGGCTTCCTGCGTTCGTGGCGCGCTCAGGGTGGGCCGGGGTCGGCTGTCGGCGCCGGTACGCCGGCGGCGTCCACGGTGACGAGGCCGTCCTGGGAGGCGAGCTCCACGCCGATGCGCCGCGCGGTGCCGGGCAGCGCGACCATCGCGATCACCGCCACCGCCACCCAGATGGCGGCGGCGACCGGCAGCCAGGCGCCGGGCCCGGTCGGGTACGGGTAGATGTTCCGGAAGATGGTGTAGATGAGGATGGCGAGCGTGAGCACCGGGATGACGAGTTCCCAGGCCGGGACGCTCCTGGTCTTGCGCAGCATCCGGGCCGCGCCGATGGTGGCGAGGATGTAGGCCACCAGCATGATCAGCGTGGCCACGGCGCCGGTCCAGGCCCAGGCGTTGAACACCGACTGGCCGAACACCCAGCCGAAGGCGATCACCGAGAGCACCGTGATGACGAAGGCGGCGGCAATCGCCCCGACCGGGGTGCCGAAGCGCGACGAGACGCGGAGCAGCCCGCGGGAGGAGGCGCTCGCCTGCGGCCCCCCGTGATTGGCAGCCGGGGCGGCCGCCCGCCCCATCGCGTAGATGAGGCGGCTGGCGCCGACGATGCTGCCGACGGCCCCCGCGAAGGCCGACACCATGGTGCCGATCGTCACCACGTCGCCGATCCAGGGCGTGATGTAAGCCGACCCGAGCGAGCCGTAGAGCGAGCTCGAATTGTGGAACGCGGTGAGCCCGGACTGGCCGGTGCCGAAGCCCATGACCTCGATCGCCGCGGTGAAGATGTAGAAGACGCCGCCGATGATCACGGTGCCGAAGATCGCCCGGGGGATGCTCTTGCGCGGTTCCCTGGCCTCCTCGCCCATGGTGGCCGCACCCTCGAAGCCGGTAAACGAGAGGATGCCGTAAACCGCGCCGAGGAACAGCCCGGAACTGCTGATTCCCTTGGCCGGGGAGAACACCGACAGCGTGAAGTGCTGGCCTTGCGGGCCCCCGTGGGCGGAGATCTTGATGAGCACGACGATGCTGATCACCAGGATCAGCGCGACCGTGCAGGCCTCGGCGAACAGCATCAGGTCGGTGCCGCGGCGAGCCGGGATGACCGTGAGGGCGGTGGCGGGGATGAGCAGCGCCAGGGTGACCACGTACGGCACCCACTGCGCCGGGTTGTTCACGCCCATGGCCTGAAGCAGCGAGTTGAAGAAGACGGCGGCGCCGTAGCAGCTGCCCGCGCCGAAGACCAGGTACCCGCCGAGCAGGCACCAGCCGGCTACCGCGCCCGCCCGGGCGCCCAGCGTCGCGCCGACGAAGCCGAAGACGGACCCGGCGGTGTTGAAGTGCTGGCTCAGCCGGACGAAGCTGTAGGACAGCAGGAGGACAGCCACGAACGAGATCGTGAACGCCAGCGGTATCGCCCGGCCGACGCTCGGCACGGCGCCCTGCGGGTTGATGTTGGCCGACAGGCTCAGGCCGGTCACGCCCAGCGAGACGGCCAGCACCTGCCAAGTGCCCAGGTTTCGCCGCAGTCGCGGCGCGACGGGGCGGGCGGTACTCGCCTTCCCGTCCGTAATGCCTTCAGATGCCATACTCAAAGCCCCTCAGCCTTCAGCGTGTCTGTCATGATTCATCGATGTCTGACAGGATCGATACGTTGTCTGTATGGTGAGGCGCGTGTTGCCTGCCGTCAAGAAGCGTGCTGAAGAATTTACAAGGATTCCCGTCAATATGGGAGATGTGCCGCCCGAAACCTTCAACCGACAGGGAAGGCGCGCTGCTGAGCGGGGGCTTGACCGAGGCTCGTTGCGGCCGGTAATCTCCTCCAAAGTCAGACATCAAGAGAACCTGTCAGACAGGTAGTGAGTATCGGGCAGGCGGGGATTAAGGGTTAGGTGGCAATGAGTCTCGCGGTCGTAACGGGAAGCGCCAGCGGTATTGGCGCGTCCATCGCCGGCATGGTCGCCGGCCGCTTCCCCGGCACCGAAGTCGTCGGCTGGGACCTCGCCGGCTCGCCGCCCGTCGACGTCGCCGACACGGCCTCCGTGCGCACCGCGGCGGGCGCGCTGCCGGGGCCGGTGAGCAAGGTGGTGCTCGCGGCCGGCGTCTCCCGGATGGCCCTGCTGGTGGACACGACCGACGAGGACTGGGACTTCCAGTTTCGGGTCAACGCCTTCGGCGTGTTCAACTGCCTGCGGTCGCTGGTGCCGCGGATGGAGGACGGCGGTTCCATCGTGGTCATCGACTCGTGCGGCGGGCTGCGGGGCGCGCCCCTGCTGTCCGCGTACTGCGCGTCCAAGTTCGCCGTGACCGGCCTGATCGAGGCGGCGACCCCCGAGTTCGCGCGGCGCGGGATCCGCATCAACGGCGTCTGCCCGATGTACGTCAGAACGCCGATGCAAGAGCGGGAGCTGGCCTGGGAGGCCGAGCTGCTCGGCAGCACGCCGGGGGAGGTCTTCGCCGGGTACGAGTCGAGCACTCCGCTCGGGCGCGTCGCCGAGCCTCAGGACGTGGCGGACGCCGTGGCGTTCCTGCTCGGTGACGACAGCCGCTACATGACCGGGTCCATGCTCACCGTCAGCGGCGGCGCGCACCTCGGCCTGGTCTACCAGCCCAAGTAGTTACCGCCACCCTTACCTGAACACCCGAACGGATCGGTCAATGCTGAACTTCGATGAATCGCGCTTCGTGAGCATCCAGGCCGGGGCCCTCGACCTGGCCGGCGCCCTGACGGCCACCGTGGAGAAGTGCCTTGGCGACGGCGCGCAGAACATTTTCTTCCTCGGCTCGGGCGGCGCCGGGATCCTGATGCACCCGGCCGTGCAGCTCCTGCAGACCCAATCATCCTTCCCGGTCTTCGTGCACGCGCCGGCCGAGGTCATGCGGACCGGCTCGCGTCACCTGGGCCCGGGGTCGATTGTCGTCATCCCCTCCCTGTCGGGCACCACGAAAGAGAGCACTGAGGTGCTGGCGTACTGCAAGGACGCGGGCGCGACCGTGCTCACCTTGACCGGAGACCCCGATTCGCCGCTGGCCACCCGGGCCGACCACAGCTTCGTGAACCCGGCCGCGGACGACACCTCGAGTGAGTCTTTCTACCTTCAGTCCCTGGTGATCGCGCTCGCGGTCATGCGTGCCCGCGGCGAGTTCGCCGACTTCGACCAGGCCCTCGGCGAGCTGCGGCTGCTGCCCGCGCTGCTCCTGGAGGTCAAGCGCAGCGCCGAGGAGCGGGCGCCGCGGCTCGCGGCGGCCATCGCGGCCGACCCGTACCACATCATCACCGGCGCGGGCCTGGTGTGGCCGGAGGCCTTCTACTACGGCATGTGCATCCTGGAGGAGATGCAGTGGATCCGCACCCGCCCGGTGCACGCCGCGGACTTCTTCCACGGGACACTTGAGCTGGTGGAGGAGGGGGTCAGCGTGATCCTGCTCAAGGGCGAGGACCCGGCGCGCCCGCTGGCCGAGCGGGTGGAGGCGTTCGCGCCGAGGTACACCAGCAAGCTGACGGTGCTCGACGCGGCGGACTTCGACCTGCCCGGGGTCTCCGCCCGGGTCCGCGCGCTAATCTCGCCGGTCATCCTGGCCACGGTGCTTGAGCGGGTGAGCGCGCACCTTGAGGTGGTCACCAACCATCCGCTCATCACGCGCCGCTACTACAAGCGCGTGGCCTACTAGCTTGACCACGACGGGCGAGGTGGTCGCGGCCATCGGCGACAATACCATTGACGAGTACCTGGGCCGGGACGCCCACAGCTTCGTCGGCGGGAACGCGCTGAACGTGGCCGTGCAGCTGGCCGCGCTAGGACGGACGGCCAGCTACTTCGGCGCCGTCGGGCCCGACCGCGACGGCGAGCGCGTGCGGCGGAGCCTGGTTCTGGCCGGAGTGGACGTGGCCGGCCTGGTGACCGTCCCCGGCCGGACCTCGGTGTCGCGGATACGGGTCGACGCCGCGGGTGACCGGCACTTCGAGTTCGAGGACTTCGCCGTGTGCGCGGACTACGCTCCCGGGCCGCAGGCGCTTGACCTGCTCGCGGAGTGCCGCGCCGCGCACATCGGGCTGCTGCCCGCCGCGGCGCCGTCGGTGCGGGCCTGGCTGGCGGGGCACGGCGTCCACGTCAGCCAGGACTGCGGCGTGACCAGCGGGTACGACAAGCTGGACATTGCGTTCTGCTCGCAAGCCGCGGCGGGGGCACCCGCCACCGTGATCGCCGAGGCCGCGATCGCGGGCGGGGCGCGGCTCGCCGTCGTCACGTGCGGCGCCGCGGGCAGCCTGGCCCACGACGGCAGAACCTGGTGGCGCGCCGGCGCCGTCCCGGCCGAGGTGGTGGACACGACCGGGGCGGGCGACAGCTACGCGGCGGCGTTCCTCGACGCCCGGCTCGCGGGAGCGGACGTCGATCAGGCGATGGCGGCGGCCTCGGCGTCCGCCGCCCGTGCGTGCGCTCACCGGGGCGCCTGGCGGCAGGACCCGGTCCCGCTCGGGTCAGGGGCCTAGCGAAGGAACGTCGGAAGGACCTGACGGACCTGCGCGTCTAGCTCCTGGGCGGCGGCGGGGTCGCCGCCCAGGTGGTGCAGCAGGGTGTGCTGGAAGACGCCGTCAAGCAAGGCGTAGGCGAAGGCGGGCGTGACCGCGAGGTCGCGCTCGCTCAATTCCGCGTACCGGGTGACGACCCGCCAGATCATCCGCTCAAGCGAGCGGTCGATGTCCGCGACGTCGGCGCGGAATTTCTCCTCGAACTGGGACTGATTGCGCAGGTCGTACCAGAGCCGGTGCAGCGCGGCGTCGTCCCGCATGGTAGCCGCCATGGTCGCGCCGAAGCCCGTGCGCAGTTCCTCCGCCGTCGTGGCGGTCGTCACGCTCGCGTCGTACCTGGTGACGCACTCGGCCTTGTACTGCCGCACGCAATAGGCGATGAGCTCGAACTTGTCGGCGAAGTAGTAGTGCAGCACGCCGTGGGAGAACTCGGAGTGCTGGGCGATGTCGCGCAGGCTGGTGTTCGCGTACCCGAGCTCGGCCAGGGTCCGCAGTGCCGCGGCGGCAAGCTGGTCGCGCCGCTCGGCGAATTTGTCGATTTGGCGGCGCGCGATCCGCTCGCGTTTGCCCTCTTCTACTTCAGTCACTGCACTACCTCGGTCAACGGTGAGCCCGTCCGCTTCTTGCAGGCCGGTCTCATCGCTGGTACGCCAGGGTCCCAAAATTACCAGCCTTGACAAGCGGCAAACCGTCTAGACGATCGTCAAGCGAATGCTTGACAACTGTCAAGAAGCGGGTCACGGTAAGAACACGCCGATGGCCTGGGGCGAGCACGCGACAGGCCACGGCGGCCAAACGCGGAGCGGGATCGAGCGGTAGTGCGGGCAGCACTCGGCGCGGGAAACACATCACCACGGAGGTGTGCTCGGTGAGCGTTTATGACTTGACTGGGCGTAAGGCAATGGTTACCGGCGGTGCTCGTGGACTCGGGGAGGGGATGGCGCGGGCACTCGCCCGCGCGGGCGCGGCGGTGGTGATCGCCGACATCCGGGAGGACCTGGGGAAGGCGACCGCGAGCTCGATGCGCGAGAGCGGGGCGAACGCCGAGTTCGTCGCGCTCGACGTCACGTCGGACGACAGCTGGGCGCAGGCGATGCCGCAGGCCATCGCGCACCTGTCCGGCCTCGACATCCTCGTCAACAACGCGGGGATCGAGATCACCAGCCTGCTGATCGACCTCGACCCTGAGGGCGTGCGGCGGATGCTCGAGGTGAACGTGCTCGGCACGGCGCTCGGCATCAAGCACGGCTTCCGTGCGATGCGGCCCGGCGGTGGCGGCAACAGCGGGAGTTCACCCGGGGCGGGCTCAGGCGGGGCGATCGTCAACGTCGCTTCGGTGGCCGCGACGATCGCCTTTCCCGGTATCGCGGGCTACTCGGCGACCAAGTCCGCGGTGGACCGGCTGACCAGGGTCGCCGCGATGGAGTCAGGCAGGCTGGGCTACGGTGTCCGGGTGAACTGCGTCTACCCCGGCCTGGTCCCCACCGAGATGGGCAACCAGCTTGCCGTGGACTGCGCCAACATCGGCCTGTTCCCGAGTCCGCAGGAAGCGGCGGGCGCGGTCGTCGGGCTGACACCGCTTGGCCGGCTCGGCGAGGTGCCGGACATCGCGGACGCGGTGGTGTTCCTCGCCTCCGACGGGGCCAGGTTCATCACCGGCGCCGGGCTTTCCGTCGACGGCGGCATGGGCATGTGAGGCACCTGACTTCGACCTGGCGCTGAACCTCACTTTCTTGCCAGGTCGAACCGAGGAAGACCGGGGGCCACGGCCTCCGGCTTCCTCCGTAAGGGGGCGTCGGCCCACCCCAACGACGCCCCCTTACCAATTTCCCCGCACTCGCTCTGCTTGCCCCGCTCGCCGCCGCGCGCTCGGCAGCCCCCGTTTCTTCCCTCGTCGGTCAGTCGCTCGCACTGTGCTATCCCGGCTCGCCTCCGCGCGCTCGAAGGCCCGTGTTTTCCGCTCGTCGGTCAGTCGCTCGTACTGTGCTATCCCGGCTCGCCTCCGCGCGCTCGAAGGCCCGTGTTTTTTCCGCTCGTCGGTCAGTCGCTCGTGCCGCGCTCCCTCCCTCCTCAGTCCAAAAACACGGGCGCGCGCTTCGGCTCGCCGGGGGTGCCCCCGCGCTCGGCTACCGTGCGTGGCCCGTCACCCGTTGACCAGCATTGGCCGCCTACGTGTGAATATTTCACCATATGAAGCTATTTCTGCCATTTCTGCAAACGAATGCACTGGGCGCTGTCACTATGTGACGTACAAGGGGCGCGGGGTACCAGGCAGGTGGGGCCTGACTACTGGGGTGACCGGCCGTGCCCGGCATTCTGGTAGGGGGCTTTCACGTGGTCACTGTTCACAACTTTTCCTACGGGCTGCTAAATCCGGTTCTCGGCTACGCCGTGTCTTGTCTCGGCGCGTACCTGGGGCTCCGCTGCATCACCAGGGCGAGGGCGTACACCGGGGTCAACCGCGTTCGCTGGCTCTGCCTCGCCGCGGTCTCGGTTGGCGCGACCGCGATCTGGGCGATGCACTTCATCGCGATGCTCGGCTTCACGATCCCCGGGCAGCAGATTCTCTACAACGTGCCGCTCACGATCGTCTCGATGCTGATCGCCATCGCGGTCGTCGGCGTTGGCCTGTTCATCGTCGGCTTCGGGAACGGCGGCCTGCGGCCGCTGCTGATCGGCGGCGTGATTGTCGGCATCGGGGTCGCCACCATGCACTACATGGGCATGTCGGCAATGAGCATGCCGGACTCCATGCATTACAACACGCCGCTGTTCATCCTCTCGGTGGTGATCGCGGTCGTCGCGGGAACGGCCGCGCTGTGGATCGGCACCTGGGTCCGCGGCACGCGCGCCACCGTCGGGGCCTCGATGGTCATGGGCGTCGCGGTGAGCGGGATGCACTACACCGGGATGGCCGCGATGCGCGTGACCATGGGCTCGATGTCGGGCATGAGCGGCGCCGCCGCCGTATCGTTCCTAGTGCCGCTGCTCGTGGGACTCACCATCGTCACCTTCGTGGTGACGATGGTGATCAGCCTGTCGCCCACCGAGGACGAGATCCACGAGGACGCGAGGATGCGGGACAGGATCGCGACCCAGGTCGCCGCCCGGCCCGCGCAGCCGCAGCCGCAGCAGCGCCAGCAGCCGGTCACGCCGTCGCCCTGGATGACGCCGGGGGCGTCGCCGGGGGTGTCGCACGGGGGGCAGCCCCCCGTGTCCGCGTCCCCCCTGCCCACGCGCCGCCCCTCGATCGAGGCCATTGTCGGCCGCGGCCGAGGCCCGCGCCCGCCCGCGAGGCCGCGCCAGCCGGAGTGACGTCCAGGGTGTCCGGGCCGGAGTCAGCCGCCACCGTTCGGGATGTCCGGCGCCACCGCCGGGACGTTCCTCATCCCGCTGCTCCTGGTGATCAGCCTGGCCACGTTCCTGTTGACGCTCTCGATCAGCATGACGCCGAGCGAGGACGAGATCCGCGCCGACCAGGAGATGCGGCGCAGGCTCGAGTACCTGGAGCAGCGCAACCAGTAGCCGGGATAACAGCCAGTCGTTGCGGCGGAACACCCAGTACAGGAGCATGCCGGAGCCGATCATGATCAGCGCGGCGACGATCAGGCCCACGTGGTTGCCGAAGCCCGGGTAAGGCACGTTCATGCCGTAGAACCCGGTGATGAACGTCGGCACGGCGATGATGGCGGCCCAGCCGCTGACCTTCTTCGTGACGACGTTCATCCGGTTGCCCTGGATCGTCAGGTTCGTCTCCAGGATCGTCGTCACGAGGTCGCGCAGCGACTCGGTCCACTCGGTCGCCCGCAGCGTGTGGTCGTAGACGTCCTGGTAGTAGGGCATCAGGTCCTCGGTGACGTGCGGCAGGTCGCGGCGCATCAGCGTATTCAGCACCTCCCGCATCGGCAGCACCACCCGGCGTAGCAGCACGAGGGACTTGCGCAGCTCGAACGAGCGCCGCTGCACGTCCAGGTGCCTGGCGGACGGCGGGGCGAACAGGTCGTCTTCCAGTCCCTCGACGGCGTCGTCGAGGGACTGGACCGCCTCGAAGTGGCCGTCCACGATGTAGTCGAGCAATCCGTACAGCAGGTAGCCGACGCCGTGCCCGGCGAGGTCGGGGCTGCCGTCCCAGCGGTCCACGACCTTGCCGATGTCCAGCCCGTCGTCCTTGCGGACGGTGATCAGCGCCCGGGGCAGGATGAACGCGGAGAGCTCGCTGGTGGCGAGTTCGCCGCTCTCAAGGTCGAGCCGGGCGCTGTAGGCCGTGAGGAACAGGTGCGTCCGGTAGCGGTCGATCTTCGGCCGCTCCCGGTTGACCAGCGCGTCCTCGATCGCCACGGGATGCAGCCCGAACTCTTCCTGGAGCACCAGCAGGTCGTCGTGGTCGGGACTGCGCAGGTCGAGCCAGACCGTGGAGCCCGAGTCGGTGAGGTGATCGCTGATCCGCTCAATGGCGAAGCCCTGCTCGACGAGTCGCCCGTCCCGGTAAAGCCGGGTCCGCGCCTGGCAGCGCGTCGGCGATTCCCGGCAGATGCTGTCGGCGGCAACCGTGTCGGGGTCGCCGCCGTGGAAGGTGGTGTCCCTGGGGACCGGGGTCCCCAGCTGCCCGCCAATCGCCCCGTTGCGGGTGTCGGTTTCGGTCATGAGATCCCCTCGGTCCGGCTGCGGACCTAGGATCTCACCCCGAAACCGCTGCCCGGGCCGCGGTTGGGGGCCCTGGCCACAAAATTAACCTTTCCGGCCGAGATTTTCGCTGACCGCGCGGCTCAGCCGGCCCGGCCAAGGGCCTCCCGGACCGTGGGGTCGTCATCGGTGCCAAGGGCCCGCCAGTCCTCGCCGTCGGCGAGGACCTTCTCGGCGCCGCGGATCGCCCGGAAGTCGCCCCTGCCGCCGAGCGCGGGAAGTCCGGCGGCGGCCGCGTCGCCGTCCGCCGCCAGGGCCTTCGCGGCGCGGATCAGCTGGCGGTGGAAAGCGGATCAGCGCCACGTTGGTCGAGCCGATGTGCTCCCTGGTCCGGTCGAAGACCAGGCAGGCGGGGATCCAGTACCGGCGCAGCAGGTTGCCCACCGGAGTCCCGGGGCCGACCCGGGTGCACCTCCACGCGCGGTGACGGAATTCCCTCCGACCTCACCGTGTCCCGCGCCCGGGCGGACTGTCAATTATCGCGGACGTCAACGCGGCCGCTTCCTTCTTGGCCAGCCGGCACACAGCGCAATCTCTGAGGTATCGCTGAAAAGCTGTGACCAGGATGAATAAATGCTATTGATTTCCCCTATCAGGAAGAGTGATTAGCGCGGCCTTTTCGCCGTAGTGGGAGCGCTTCACAATGAGGGAACGCGATCTTGCAGCGAAGCAATGGAGCAGCCCAATGAGAAGCGCACAGAAAAGGGCACGCTACGCGGTCGGCGTGCTGCTCGCGGCGACGGCGGTGGCCGTCTCGGCGTGCAGCTCGTCGAACTCCTCGTCCGCTCCCGCTGCCACCGCGGCCGGCAGCGGGAGCGCGGCGGGGACCGTCACGAACGTTACGCTCGGTTACGTCCCCTACTCCGACGACGCGTCGCTGTTCTACGCCCAGAGCAGCGGCATCTTCAAGAAGCACGGCCTGAACGTCACCTTTGTGCCCCAGGCGAGCCCGGTGGCCGTCGAAGCGTCGATGGCCAGCGGCACTGAGCAGTTCGGCTTCATCACGACGCCCGTGCTGATCAACCTCAACTCCAAGGGCGTCAGCGTCAAGTGCGTCTCAAGCGTCGACGGCAGCGAGCCGTCGAGCCCGGCGGATGACTCCACGGTGCTCGTCGCCGCCAAGGGCTCGGGCGTCACCAGCGTCAAGGACCTGGCCGGCAAGAACGTCGCCGAGGTGCAGCTCACCTCGCTGAACTCTCTCGCCGTCGAGATCCTGGCTAAGCAGGCAGGCATCAGCCCGGCGTCCATCCACCAGATCGCGATCCCGTTCCCGCAGATGCCCGCGGCCCTCGCCCAGGGCCGGGTACAGGCGGCGGTCATCGTCGCGCCGTTCACGGCGACCGCGCTCAGCGAGGGCGCGACGGTGCTGACTCACCCGAACGTGGACTTGTTCCCGAACGGCACCGTGACCTGCCTCGACGCGATGAGCACCTACATCAGCGCCAACCCCACGGTCGTGAGCGAGTTCCGCGCGGCGATGGACGAGTCGATCGCCTACTCGCAGACCCACCAGTCGGTGGTCAAGCAGACCCTCGTCAAGGGCCTGAGCCTGACCCCGGCGGTTGCCGCCAAGCAGATCCTGGCGACTAACTGGAATCCCGCGCTCAACACCGCGTCCATCACCACGATCGAGAACTACATGAAACAGTTCGGCGTCATCACCTCCGAGCCGCCGGCCGCCAGCATGGTCTGGAACCCGTAGCGTGCCCCGTCGCGGGGTGCTGGCACCAGGAAGACTGGCGAACGGGGCCCTGACGTACGGGCTCCGGCTCGCCGTCCTCGTCGCCGCGCTCGGCCTCTGGCAGGGGCTGAGCGCGGCGGGGGTCATCCGGGCCGACGAGTTCCCCTCGATGTCCCAGACCGCGACCGCCCTCTGGGATCAGGCGAGCGGCGCCTCCCTGTGGACGGCGCTCGGCCAGACCCTCGAGGGCTGGGCGCTCGGCCTGGTCATCGGCGTCGCCGCCGCGCTGTTGATCGGCACGCTCATCGGCATGAACGGCTTCGCCTACCGCAGCGTCATCGGCGTGATCGAGTTCTTCAAGTCCATCCCGGTGATCGCCATCCTGCCGATCGGCCTGGTGCTGTGGGGCGCGACGCTCACGATGAAGTTCGCGCTCGTCGCGTTCGCGGTGTTCTGGCCGCTCGTCATCCAGGTCTGCTACGGCGTGCGGTCCCTGGACCCCGTCGTCAGTGACACCGCGACCGTGCTGCGGGTCCGCGGCCCGCGCAAGTTCCTCATGGTCATCCTGCCGAGCGCGGCGCCGTTCATCGCCACCGGCCTGCGCGTCGCCGTCGCGGTCGCGTTGATCGTCGACATCATCGCGGAGCTGATCGGCGGCGGCAGCGGCATCGGCGAGCGCATCCTCGTCGCGGAGAACGCCGGCCCGAGCGCTTACCCGGTCATGTACGCCTACATCGTCGTCGCGGGCATCCTGGGCGTCCTGCTCGCCGGAGCGTTCACGGTGGCCGAGCGCTACGTGCTGTACTGGCACGAGTCCCAGCGCTCCGCGCGGGCGGAAAGACAGGACCGAGGCCGTCCCGAACATAAGGGGCTGACCCTTGTCGTCTCGTAACCTCAGCCACGTTGCGGGCCGCGGGCGGGCGGCGCCCACGGCCGGCAACGCGGTGACCCGTATCTGGCTGTTCGCCGTGCTGTTCCTCATCTGGTGGTTCTGGTCGGCCGGCTCGAAGTCGCTCTACTTCCCGCCGCTCTCGTCGATCTTGAAGTCGCTGTGGACCCAGTGGGTGACCGGGTCGGCCCGCGCGGAGCTCGGCTCGTCGCTCGAGCACCTGGTGGTCGGGTACGCCATCGCCGGCGCCCTGGGCATCGGGATCGGCGCGCTGCTGTGGTCCCTGCGCTACCTGCGGGACGCGACCTCGCCGTACATCTACTTCCTGTACGTGCTCCCGGCGCCGGTGCTCGTGCCGGCCGCGATGACGCTGTTCGGCATCGGCTTCACGATGAAGGTGGTGCTTATCGCCTTCGCCGCCCTCTGGCCGACGCTGCTCAACACCCTGGACGGCATGCGGAGCGTCGACGAGGTCAAGCTCGACACCTCGCGGGTGCTCGGAATGTCACCGCTCGGCAGCGTGTTCCGCGTCGTGCTGCCGGCCGCGGCCCCGCAGATCGCCGCCGGGCTGCGCAACTCGCTTCAGGTCGCCATCATCCTCATGGTGGTGTCCGAATGGGAGGCGTCGACCGACGGCATCGGCTACTACATCAGCAACGCGCAGCAGTCCTTCGACTACGTGGGCATGTGGTCGGGGATCATCGTCCTCGCGATCATCGGCACGGTCGCGAACGTCCTGTTCGTGGCGGTTGAGAACCGCGTATTGCACTGGCATTACGGCGCCCGCGCCGTGGAGGGAAGGTCCCGGTGAGCCGATCGTCGGGCAATGAGATGACGCCGGAAGCGACCGCCGCGGGGTCCGCCCAGCCGGGCCAGCCCGTCGTGTCGCTGCGGCACGTGCGCAAGTTGTACCCGGGCCCGGTTAGATCGGGCGGGGGCGGGACGAAGGTGGCCCTGGAGGACATCACGTTCGACGTGGCCCGCGGCGAGTTCGCCTGCGTGGTCGGGCCGAGCGGCGCGGGCAAGACCACCTTGCTGCGCACCCTGGCCGGCCTCGCGCAGCCGACGAGCGGCACGGCGTTGTTCGAGGGCACGCCGCTGCGCTCGGTGCCGCCGGGCATCGGCGTGGTCTTCCAGGACTACGGCCGGTCCCTGTACCCCTGGCTGACGGTGGCGCGCAACGTGGACCTGCCGCTGCGGGTCCGCGGCATGCCGCGAACCGAGCGCGCGCAGCGGACCGCGGAGGTGCTGGCCTCGGTCGGGCTCGCCGACGCGGGCCGGAGCTACCCGTGGCAGCTGTCCGGCGGCATGCAGCAGCGGGTGGCGATCGCCAGGTCGCTCGCCTACCGGCCGGACCTGCTGCTCATGGACGAGCCGTTCGCGTCGGTGGACGCGCAGACCCGCTTCGAGCTCGAGGATCTGATCCTGCGCGTCCGCCAGGAGTTCGGCGTCACGGTCGTTTTCGTGACCCACGACATCGACGAGGCGGTCTACCTGGGCGACCGCGTCATCGCGATATCGAAGTCGCCCGGCGCGGTGACCGAGATCGTCGACATCACCCTGCCCCGCCCGCGCGACCAGATCACGACGAAGGCGGACCCGGCCTTCGCCCGCTACCGCGAGCACCTCCTCGGCCTGGTAATGCACCGGTAGCGGGCGGCCCGGCCCGGGGTTAGTGGGCGAAGGACTCGCGCTTCTTCTGGAACTCCGGCGGCATCTGGGTCTGCGGGTTGTGCTCGAGGATGCGCAGGTGCAGCTTCAGGTCGTCGAGCAGCAGGTTGGCCATGTCCATGGAGAAGCCGTTGCGGATGACGATCCGCATGACCGCCATGTCGGTCAGGTTCTCGGGGAACGTGTACGCCGGGACCTGCCATCCGCGCATCCGCAGCCGCTCGGAGATGTCGAACACCGAGTACTTGTCCACGTCATCGTGCAGCTTGAACGCGAAGACCGGCAGGTCGGACCCGTCGGACAGCAGCTCAAACGGGCCAAGCTTGCCGATCTCGCCGGACAGGTACAAGGCGATGCCCTGGGCCGTCTGCTGGACGTTCTTGTAGCCGGAGTAGCCAAGGCGCAGGAAGTTGTAGTACTGCGCCGCGACCTGCGCGCCCGGCCTTGAGAAGTTCAGCGCGAACGTCGGCATCTCGCCGCCGAGGTAGTTGACCTTGAAGATGAGATCCTCGGGCAGGTGCTCTTGGTCGCGCCAGATGATCCAGCCGACGCCCGGGTACACCAGGCCGTACTTGTGCCCGGACGAGTTGATCGAGACGACGCGCTTGATGCGGAAGTCCCAGTCGATCTCCGGCTGGAGGAACGGCGCGACGAAGCCGCCGGACGCGGCGTCCACGTGGATCGGCACGTCGGGGGCGCCTGGCGTGGCCGCCAGGGCGTCGAGCGCCGCGGCGAGCTCCGCCACCGGCTCATACGAGCCGTCCATCGTGGAGCCCATGATCGCGACGACGCCGATCGTGTTCTCGTCGCACAGAGCGACCGCCTCCGGGACGCCCAGGTGGTACCGGCCGGGTACCAAGGGGACGTACTTGGGCTCGACGTCCCAGTAACGGCAGAACTTCTCCCAGCAGACCTGGACGTTGCTGCCCATCACGAGGTTCGGCCGGGCCGTGTCCTTGCCCGCGGCGCGGCGCCGGGCGCGCCACCTCCACAGCAGCGCCATGCCGCCGAGCATGCAAGCCTCGCTCGACCCGGTGGTCGAGCAGCCGACCGCCTGCTCGTGCGGGGCGTTCCACAGGTGACCGAGGATGTTCACGCAGCGGTGCTCGAGCTCGGCGGTCTGCGGGTACTCGTCCTTGTCGATCATGTTCTTGGGCGAGCACTCGGCCATGAGCTCCTCGGCCTCCGGCTCCATCCACGTGGTGACGAACGTGGCCAGGTTCAGCCTGGCGTTTCCGTCGAGGATGAGCTCGTCCCTGACGACCTGCAGCGCGGTGCGCGGCAGCACGCCGTGCTCGGGCAGCCGGTACCGGGGAATCTCGCAGCTCTTCTCCCGGAAGTAGACCGGGTTAATGTCCAGTTCGGCGCCCGCCGACTCGTCTTCGGGCACTCGTCTGTGCAGCGCAGCCATGGGGCCAGGCTAGTAGCGCGGCCGTCAAAGCGCGCGAACTGGGGCCGGCGAAATCACTAATAAGTGGTGTCCGAGGTCCCGGCCGGCTCACTTCACCAGCTTGTGCACCTCGCGGAAGCGCGGGTGGCGCGCGTCGCGCAGCCACTCGAAGAGCACCATCTCCGAGGTGACGACCTCAACCCCGTGCTGCCTGGCGCGATCGACAGCGGCCTGATGGTCGGCGGGGTCGCGGGACCCCGCCGCGTCGGCCGCGAGGATGACCCGGTGCCGCGGGCCAAGCAGGTCAAGGGCGGTCTGCAGCACGCAGACGTGGGTCTCGACGCCCGCGATGACGACCTCGCGGGTCCCGGCGGGCAGCAGTGCGGGGAAACCGGGGTCGGCGGCGGCGGAGAAAGCCGTCTTGGCCAGCGTCTCCCGCGGGTAGCCGGCGAGGGCCTCCACGGTCGGGCCGAGGCCCTCCGGGTACTGCTCGGTGGCCAGCACCGGCACGTCGAGCAGCAGCGCCGCCTCGGCGAGCCGCACGGCCCGGCCGACGACGGAGCCGCCGTCGTGGATGGCGGGCAGCAGCCGCTGCTGCAGGTCGATAAGGAGCAGGACGGACCGTTCCGCGGACAGGAGCATGGCGAGCCCTAGGGAGCGACGAGGCCGTCGGTGAGCGGCCCGATGGCGGCCAGGTTCCCGGCCAGTTCGGCGGCGAGCCCGTACCGGGCGGCGATGGTCGCCGGTGAGACGTAGGAGACCTTCGTCTGGCCGGCGTCGTCCCAGACGACGAACTTGAGCGGCAGGTCGAGCGCCGACAGCGGCGCGGCCGCCATGACCGGCGTGCCCGCCGCCGGGTTGCCGAAGATGACGAGCACGGTGTCGCGCAGTTCGAGGCCTGCCTGCCGCGCCTCGGCCGCCTGGTCGATGACCGCGAACACCCGCAGGCCCTTGGCCTGCGCGAGCGTGGTAAACCGGGCCACCGTGTCCGCGACCGCCCGCGGGCTGGCCTTGGTGATCACGCCGTCGCCGCGTCCGGCTTCCGCGTCGCTCATTGTGGTCCCCTTCGCCGTGCCAGGTGGGTGCGCGAGTGCAACCGCGGACAACGTTACCGACACCGCGATGCCGGCGGGCGCGCCGGCTCTAAGCGGGACGTTGCGATGACCGCGGACTTGCGCGCGGAGATCTAGTGACCCGGCCCTGAGTTCCCTGCGCACCACGTGAGTTGCGTCCCGCACCAAGTGCCTGGCCAGCGGACCGCTGATCAAGCGATTGGTGGTGCGGAATCTCGAAGCCGGGACTAGGCGCTATCGGTCACCCCCGCCCCCGCCACCGACCGCACGGAAACGCTCAAGGGATAAGTGTCCTGAGGATGCCGCGGACCCGCGGGCGCCTAGGACGAGCGGCCGCGCGCGGGCCGCGTCCTGCCCGCCGGCAGGCCAGGCGCTACGGTCGGGTCGGCCACGGCGGCCTGGCCACCGGTGACCTGGCGCTTGCCGCGGAGCAGCGAGGCCAGCCCGGCCAGTACCGACAGGGCCGCCGAGACGCTGAACACCACGATCAGGCCGCTGTGGAACGGGCCGGAAAGCAGCGAAGGGAAGAACGTCCGCCCGGTCAGCGCGGCCTGGCTGGCGGCGGGCAGCCTGGCCAGTACCCCGGTCGGCGCCAGCAGGTGCTGGATCGGGTTGACGCCGAGGACGGAGGCGAACAGCGACGACACCGGCGGCAGCGTCGCCACCTGGTGCGCCGTGCCGGCCGGCACCCCGAGCTTGACCAGGCCGCTCGACAGCGTGGTGGGCAGCGAACTCGACAGGCCGACGATCACCAGCGTGAAAACCACGCCGATGGAGACCGCGGTGCCCGAGTTCTGGAACGTGGAGCGCATGCCGGACGCCGCGCCGCGGTCGCTGGCGGGCACCGAGCCCATGATCGACGACGAGTTCGGTGACGCGAACATCCCGCTGCCGATCCCGTTCAGGGCGATAAACAGGGCGAACGCCCAGTACGGGAAGTTGACGGGGAGGAACATCAGCCCGATGAAGGACGAGGCGAACACGGCCATCCCCGCGGTCGCGATGCCCCGTGAGCCGAGCCGGTCGGACAAGATGCCGGAGACCGGCCCGGCCACCAGGAACCCGGCTGTCATCGGCAGGATGAAGATCCCCGCCCACAGCGGCGTCTGGTCGTAGGTGTAGCCGTGCAGCGGCAGCCAGATCCCCTGCAGCCAGATGATCAGCATGAACTGGATGCCGCCGCGCGCGATCGACACCAGCAGTCCGGCCACGTTGCCCGCGGTGAACTCACGGATCTTGAACAGCGATAGCCGGAACATCGGCTCCGCGACCCGCGTCTCGATGATTACGAAGACGAGCAGCACCGCGAGGCCGCCGATGATCTCGCCCAGCACAACCGGCGACTCCCAGCCCATCGAGTTGTTCCCGTAGGGCTGGATGCCGTAGGTGACGCCGACGAGGACGGAACCGAGGCCGAGGGCGAACGTGACGTTGCCCCACCAGTCGATCCTGGCGCGCCGCCTGACCCCGTTGTCGCGCAGCTTCAGGTAGGCCCATAGCGTGCCGAACACGCCAACCGGCAGGTTGATCCAGAAGACCGCGCGCCAGTCCCAGGCCGCCAGCAGGCCGCCCGCCACCAGGCCGATGAACATGCCGGCGAGCGCCGCGATCTGGTTGGTGCCGAGCGCGAAGCCGCGCCGTTCGGCTGGGAAGGCGTCGGTGAGGATCGCGGCCGAGTTCGCCATCAGCATCGATCCGCCGACGGCCTGCAGGAAGCGCCAGCCGATGAGCCACAGGGCGCCGTGCGCCCCCTGGAACGGGTCGAACGAAAGCAGCACCGAGGCGATGGTGAAAACCACGAACCCGGCGTTGTACATCTTCACCCGGCCGAACATGTCGCCCAGCTTGCCCAGGTTGACCACCAGCACCGCCTGGACGAGGCGGTAACCCATGATCATCCACAGCAGGTAGCTGATGCTGCCCGCCGACAGCGGGTCGAGGTGGATGCCCTTGAAGATGGCCGGGAGCGCGATGATGACCACGGAGCCGTCAAGCGAGGCCATGAAGATCGCGGCGGTCGTGTTGGCCAGGGCGACCCAGGCATAGCTGTCCGGCTTCGGCGGCTTCGGGCGCTGGGGGCTGGCCTCGGCGTGAGTGGTGCCTGCCCCCATCAGAGCTTCTCCGCCAGCCGCTCGAGCAGCACGGCGGCGGCCTTCAACTGGGCAAGCTCGTCCTCGCTGAACCCGGTGCGGAGCGCCGTCGCGATCTGCTCGGTACGCGCGCCGCGCTTGTCGTGCACGGTCCGCCGCCCCGACTCGGTGATCGACAGCACGATCCGCCTGCCGTCTTCCGGGTCGCGGCTGCGCTCGATCAGGCCGCGCTCCAGCAGCGCCGCCACGGTCACGCCCATCGACTGCGGGCTGATCCGGTCCTCCCTGGCGAGGTCGCTCGAGGTCGCGGGCCCGCCGCGCTCGAGGCGGGAAAGCGCGGAGGACTCGGCGAGGGTCAGCTCGCCCTCGAACGGCGCCTGCCGCAGCTTGCGCACGACGAGCCCGACGGCGACGCGCAGCGCCCCCGCGACCTCACTGACATCCGCTACCGGTCCACCTGAGTCCATATTCGTAAGGATAACTAATAAGTTTTGCCTTAGCAATTTGACAGGTGAGCCGCGCGCCCCAGCGCCGTCCCGGACCGGTGCGGGACGAACGGCCTGGCCCGCCTAGCCTGCCGGGCCCCGAGGGACATGGGGGCCAGTTGGTGGCGCCCGCTGCCGTTCCGGGCGCTGGTTACGGTTCTTGTTCGGCCGCGAAGTAGCGGCAGAACAGGAAGCCGTCGTCGTCGGCGATGACCTGCCTGAGGGTCAGCGGGCGGGCGGCGGACGGATCGCCCGCGATGATCCGGCTCGCGCCCGGGCCGGCCAGCGTCGGGCCGAGCGACAGGCAGAGCTCGTCGACCAGGCCGGCCGCCAACAGGTCACCGAACAGGTGCGGGCCGCCCTCGCACAGCACCCGGCCGAGGCCGCGGCCCGCCAGCTCGTCCAGCGTGGCCGGGAGGTCGACGGTGTCGTCGCCCGCGACGATGACGTCGGCGACCTTGGCCGTCTCGGCCCGCATCTCCTCGTCGGACGAGGCGCAGGTGATCACGATGGTCCGCGAGTCCGGCGCCGCCTCGGTGAACAGCGGGCTGCTCAGGTTCAGCCCGAGGGTCCGTGTGACCAGCGCGATCGGCGGCGCCGCCGGGCGGCCGGCGCGCAGCTGGGTGAGGGCCTCGCGGCGGCGCGCGGGCTTGTACTGCTCGGCCCGGGCGGTGCCCGCGCCGACCAGCACGAGGTCGGCAAGCACGCGCAGGATGCCGAACACCCGCTTGTCGTCGGCCGAGGACAGCCCGCCGGACAGGCCGTCGACGGTGGCCGCCCCGTCGGCGCTGGACACGAAGTTGACCCGCAGCCAGCGCGACGCCGGGTAGGCGTAGACCTCGGCCAGCCGCGGCAGGTCGAGCTCCTCGCTGGCCGAGGGATAGATCATCCGCACCCGCCAGATCCTAGCCCACGCGCCCCTGGCCTATGTCCGGGAGCGGAGCACGACGATGGCGTGCCCGGCGACCTCGACCTTGGTCTTGGGGAGGAAGCCGATCGCGTCCTTCGGGTCGCCGCGCGGGGTCTCCGTGTCGACCACGATCTCCCACTCGGCGCCGAGCCTGGCCTCGGGGATCGTGAACGTGATCGGTTCCGCGCCCGCGTTGAACAGCAAGAGGAACTTCCTGTCGGTCACCCGGTCGCCACGCGGGTCCGGCTCGGTGATCGCGGACCCGTTGAGGAAGACCGCCACGGACTTCGCGTACGACGCCCGCCAGTCGGCCTCGGTCATCTCGTCGCCCGCCGGGGTCAGCCAGGCGATGTCCACCGTGCTGGCACCGCCGGCGCCGTCCCCGGCGCCCGGGTAGGCGCCGGTGAAGAAGCGGCGGCGGCGGAAGACCGGGTGGTGGCGGCGCAGCCGGGCCAGCTTCTGGGTGAAGGCGAGCAGGTCCCGCTCGCCGGCCGCGCGGGACCAGTCCACCCAGGAGATCTCGTTGTCCTGGCAGTAGGCGTTGTTGTTGCCGGCCTGCGTCCGTCCGATCTCGTCGCCGGCCAGCAGCATCGGGATGCCCTGGGACAGGAAGAGGGTGACGAGGAAGTTCCGCCGCTGCCGCGCGCGCAGCTCCACGACCTCGGGTGCCTCCGCGGGGCCCTCGACGCCGCAGTTCCACGAGCGGTTGTCGTCGGTGCCGTCCCGGTTGTCCTCGCCGTTGCCGTCGTTGTGCTTGTTGTTGTAGCTCACCAGGTCGGCCAGGGTGAACCCGTCGTGGCAGGTGACGAAGTTGATCGACGCGACCGGCCGCCGTCCGGAGGTCTCGTACAGGTCGGACGAGCCGGTGAGCCGGGACGCGAATTCCGGCAGCGTCGCGGGCTGGCCGCGCCAGAAGTCACGCACGGTGTCCCGGTACTTGCCGTTCCACTCGGTCCACAGCGGCGGGAAGTTGCCAACCTGGTAGCCGCCCTCGCCGACGTCCCACGGCTCGGCGATGAGCTTGACCTGGGAAACCACCGGGTCCTGCTGCACCAGGTCGAAGAACGTGGACAGCCGGTCCACGTCGTGCAGTTCCCGCGCCAGCGCCGACGCGAGGTCGAAGCGGAACCCGTCGACGTGCATCTCGAGGATCCAGTACCGCAGCGAGTCCATGATCAGCTGCAGCGAGTGCGGGTGCCTGACGTTCAGCGAGTTACCGCAGCCGGTGTAGTCGATGTACCGCAACGGGTTGCCGTCGTCGAGGCGGTAGTAGGCGTGGTTGTCGATCCCGCGGAAGCACAGCGTGGGACCGCGGTGGTCGCCCTCGGCGGTGTGGTTGTAAACGACGTCCAGGATGACCTCGATGCCCGCCGTGTGCAGTGCCTTGACCATCGTCTTGAACTCGCCGACCTGCTCGCCGCGCTGCCCGGCCGAGCAGTAGCGGTTGTGCGGCGCGAGAAAGCCGATCGTGTTGTAGCCCCAGTAGTTCGTCAGGCCGCGCGCCACCATGGCCTGCTCGGGGACGAACTGGTGCACCGGCAGCAGCTCGACGGCCGTGGCACCCACCCGCTTGAGGTGCTCGATGACCGCCGGGTGGGCGAGGCCCGCGTACGTGCCGCGCTGGTGCAGCGGGATCTCGGGGTGGCGCAGCGTCAGGCCGCGAACGTGCGCCTCGTAGATGACCGTGTCGTGGTAGGGGATGTGCGGCGGCCGGTCGTTACCCCAGTCAAAGAAAGGGTTTATGACCACATTTTTCGGCATAAAAGGGGCGCTGTTGACCGTGTTGGGCCGCCGCGGGTCTGACCACTGGTAGTCGAACAGCGCCTCGTTCCACGTGACATCGCCCTCGACGGCCTTGCCGTACGGGTCAAGCAGCAGCTTCGACGGCGCGCAGCGCGCGCCGAGCCGCGGGTCATACGGGCCGTAGACGCGGTAGCCGTAGCGCTGCCCGGGGCCGATCGCCGGCAGGTACCCGTGCCAGACGAAGCCGTCGACCTCGGTCAGCTCGACGCGCGACTCGGCACCCGACTCGTCGATCAGGCACAGCTCAACCCGCTCGGCGACCTCGGAGAACAGGGCGAAGTTCGTCCCCCATCCGTCCCACGTCGCGCCGAGCGGGTACGCGGCCCCTGGCCAGGTAAGCATCCGCCTCCTCACGCGGGTCGACCGTAACCGTATAGCACGTATTAGCGCACGAAGCCTACCGTGACTCCTCCGCTCCTCGATGAAGCGGAGGAGTCACATTGCCCTCGCCCCGACCTCAGCGCGCGCGGACACATGGCGGACCGCGGCCGGGAAAACGGCTTCGGACGGCTTCCGCGCTGGTCGGTCATCGCCTGCCGCGGTAGCGGAGAACCGATACGGCGGCGCAGGGGATAAGCACCAGGACCATCAGCAGGCGGACGCTGAGCCCCGCCCGCGTCTGGGTCGTCGGCGCTAGCAACAGGTTGCCCTGGGCGCGGGCAAACGCGCGCGGAGGCGGAGGCGGCGGTTTCGCGGGGCTGATTGGCGGCGGCGCCGAGGTCGTCCGGCTCGGGGACGGGCTGGTACCCAGCGGGCCGTCGCTCTGGCTCCGAGACGGGCTGAGCGTCCGGGTGGCCACTGCGGGGCTAGGGCGCGGGGTGGCCACTGTGGGGCTCGGGGAGGGACTCGTTACCGGCGGGCTGGGGGACAGGCTGGTCGGGGTCGGGGTCGGGGTCGGGATGGGACTGGGGCCGGGGGTCGGGGCGGTCAGCGTCGGGCTGCGGGAGGGGCTGATTACCGTCGGGCCGGGGGACGGGCTGGTCGGAATGGGGGACGGGCTGGTCAGCGTCGGGCTCGGGGAGAGGCTGGTCGCGATGGGGCTGGGGGGCAGGGTAGTCACTGTGGGACTGGGGGAGGGAATCGTCACCGTTGGGGTGGGGGTCGGGGTGGCCACCGTAGGACTGGGAGGGGGACTCGTTACCGTCGGGCTGGGAGACGGGCTGGTCAGGCTGGGGCCGGGGGACGGCCTGGTCGGGATGGGGCTGGGGCTCGGGGTGGTCAGCGTCGGGCTGGGGGACGGGCTGGTTACCGTCGGGCTCGGGGACGGAGTCGTTACCGTCGGGCTGGGGGTCGGGCTGGGGGTCGGGGTGGAGGACGGGCGCGTCAGCGTCGGGCTGGGGGACGGGCTGGTTACCGTCGGGGTCGGGGTCGGAGTCGTTACCTCGGGCTGGGGGCCGGGGTGGTCACCGTAGGGCTGGGGGTGGGGGTCAGGGGCGGGGTGGTCAGCGTCGGGCTCGGAGGCGGAGACGGACACGTCCCCTGACCCGGGCCAACCGGGAACGGAAACGGAGTCGGCACCGGAGGAACAGACACGACTGGCACCGGAATTGGAGGCACCGTGGGCACGACGACCGGAGGGACGGTCACGGTCGGCACCGGGAACGGAAACTCAGTCGGTACCAGGGCCGGAGGTACCGTCACGCTCGGCAGCACGACCGGAGGCACGGTCACCGTCGGCACGGGAAACGGAAACGCAGTCGGACCCGCACACGGGCACCCGGGCTGGCACCAGGGCTGGCAGCCAGGGCTGGCACCAGGGCTGACACCGATGCGGGGGGTACGGATGGCAGTGCGGCGGGTGGTGCCGGTGGCAGTGCGGGTGGTGGCGGCAAGGCGGGTGATGCGAGTGGCCCCTAGGCGAGGGAGACGGAGACGTGATCGCGGGCGGGTCATACCACGACGAGACGACGTGCGCGGTCCCGGCCGTGTCCGGTCTTGCAGGCTGCCCTGTCGCGGCGTAGGAATGCGCGGAAAAGGCGGCCAGGACCAGTGTCGGAGCGAGGAGGAAGACCGCGCAGGCCCACAGGAAGGCCGGCTCTCATTGGCACGGGACTCTAACCGGGCACCGATCTCGGCGGCCACGGCGGAGATAGGCCCTGGGCCGGTGCCAAGCGGACCGGTATACGGGTTGTTCAGCTGGAACACGACGACGACGGCGACCGCGACCAGCACCGACTGCACGACGGCGACGCTGATCGATGCCTTCTCTGAGCGGATCGCGCCGGCGAACGGGAAGAGGCCAACGATGAGCGAGGTCAAGACCACGGCGATGAGCACGCCGACCGGCAGCCGGCTCTCCGCCGCGCCCTCGCGCTCGGCCCGCGCCGTGACGAGCGCGCCGAGCTGGCCGGTCGCGTACGACTGGGCGTTGGCGGCTTCCGAGGTCTGCGTGTTGACCTGAAGCAGGGACGCGCTCATCGCGGTGAGCTGACTCAGGCTGGCGTCGTCGAGCGTGCCGCGTTCCATCTGCGGCCAGTCGTGGTCAACGACCGTCGTGGCGTAGCCACGGACCTGAGCCCGGAGCGTGTGTCCGGCGGCGGGCGGCAGTCCGCTGGCCGCCCAGTAGATCTGCCGGACGGCAACGGCCTCGTTGCCGACCGCCTGCTGCGCCGAGCCGATCGTCTGCCACTCGGTTGCCAGCGCCAGGGCAAGTACCAGCAGGTACATGGCCGCGAGCGAGGGACCGAGGAAGCCGAGCGTCACATCCTCAGGCTCCCGTTTGTGACCGCGCAGGTACCACGCAATGGCGGCGGCCGCACCCCCACTTGCCACCGCTGTCACGAGGAGTATCCATGTTTCCCGTCCCAGGATTGACAGCTTCCCCACCACCCTCCGCCGTTCTCAACTTTACCAACTTTATGTACTGGGACGGTTGCGTAAAGTGACCATTGCCATTCAAGATGCTGGAGGCGAAAGCAGCCAGCCGAGGCAACGACGAGGCCGGGCAGTTCGCCGCGACTGACAAGTCCTATAAACAAAATGGAGTCGGGAGGTTCCGCCGATGTCGGTGGAAACGGACACGCAGGCGCATTCACACAACGGGCAGGGGCAGTCCAGTCTCGGAACGGCGGCGGCGCGAAATCTCGCGACGACGACCAAAACTCCCCCGCAGATGCAGGGCATTACCAATCGATGGGTGCAGAAAGTCCTGCCTTGGGTGGACGTCAAGGGCGGCACGTACCGGGTAAACCGGCGCATGTCATACGCGGTCGGCGACGGCCGGGTGGAAGTGGTGCAGACCGGCGAGCGGGTCAGCATTATCCCGGCCGAGCTCGGCGAGTTCCCGGCGCTGCGGGGCTACGACGACGACGACGTGCTGGCCGCCCTCGCCGGGCGTTTCGCCCAGCAGCAGATCGAGGCCGGCACCGTGGTTGCGCAGAAGGGGACGCCGGTCGGCTCGGTGCTCGTGGTCGTGCACGGCCGGCTGGTCCGCTCGGGGACAAACGCCTACGGCGAGCAGAAGACGACGGGGGTGATCGCCGACGGCGGCTTCTTCGGGGCATCCGGCCTCACCGACCCCGGCGCGCTTTGGAATGAAACCATCACCGCGGAAACCGCCTGCACGCTGCTGAGCCTCGACCGGGCCCAGTTCGCCGCGGTGGCCGAGCAGTCCGGTTCGCTGCAAGATCACCTGCGTGAGTACGCCGCCAAGGCGGAGAAGCCCACCAGCCGCGGCGGCGAGGCGGCCCTGGCCATGGCCTCCGGGCACACCGGAGAGCACGTGCTGCCGTCCACGTTCGTGGATTACGAGGGCTCGCCGCGGGAGTACGAGCTGCAGGTGGCGCAGACGGTGCTGCGCGTGCACTCGCGAGTGGCGGACCTGTTCAACCAGCCGATGAACCAGATCGAGCACCAGCTCAAGCTCACCGTCGCGGAACTGCGGGAGCGCCAGGAGCACGAGCTGATCAACAACCCCGACTTCGGGTTGCTCCACAACGTCGATTACTCCCAGCGGCTGCACCCGGTCAGCGGCCCGCCCACGCCGGACGATCTCGACGAGCTGCTGTGCCGCAGGCGCGACTCCAAGGTTTTCCTCGCTCATCCGCGCGCGATCGCCGCGTTCGGCCGGGAATGCAACAAGCGCGGGCTCTACCCGTCCAGCGTGACGATGGGCGAGCGCACCGTGCCCGCCTGGCGCGGCGTGCCGATCCTGCCGTGCCCGGTCATCCCGGTCACCGAGCACAACACCTCCTCGATCCTGGTGCTGCGCACCGGCCAGGAGAACCAGGGCGTCGTCGGCCTGTACCAAACCGGCATTCCCGACGAGCACGAGCCCGGACTGAACGTCAGATTCATGGGCATCGATGAAAAGGCCGTCATCTCTTACCTCGTGTCGACCTATTTCTCCGCCGCGGTGCTCGTGCCCGACGCGATCGGCATGCTCGAAAACGCCGAACTCGGCCGCTAACTCAATAAAAAACCCCGACGGAAATCATAAACCGACAAGGGACGAAGGATTACGCGGATGTCATCATTCGAGCTACCCGATTTTTACACCCCCCATCCGGCTCGGTGTAATCCGCACCTAGACCGGGCCCGGGCCCATAGCAAGGCCTGGGCCCGGTCGATGGAAATGATTGACGTCCCGCAGCACGGCACGGTGATCTGGACGGAAAAGGACCTCGACGCCCACGATTACGCGCTGTTGTGCGCCTATACGCACCCCGATACCACGGCCGAGCTGCTCGACCTGGTCACCGACTGGTACGTGTGGGTGTTCTACTTCGACGACCACTTCCTCGAGCTGTTCAAGCGAAGCCGGGATCTAGACGGTGCCCGCGCCTACCTGGACGCGCTGCGCGCGTTCATGCCGGCCGACGGGCAGATCACCGGGGAGCCGACCAACCCGGTGGAGGCCGGGCTGGCCGACCTCTGGTCCCGCACCGTGCCTGACCGCTCGGAAGACTGGCGGGCCCGCTTCGCCGAGAGCACCCGCAACCTGCTCGACGAATCGCTGTGGGAACTCGCCAACATCAACGCCGACCGGGTATCCAACCCGATCGAGTACGTCGAGATGCGCCGCAAGGTTGGCGGGGCGCCGTGGTCGGCGAACCTGATCGAGCACGCCTGCGACGCCGAGGTGCCCGCCGTCATCGCCGCGTCCCGGCCGATGGAGGTGCTCCGCGACACCTTCGCCGACGCCGTGCACCTCCGCAACGACCTCTTCTCCTACCAGCGCGAGGTCCACGACGAGGGCGAGCTGTCCAACGGCGTGCTGGTGCTTGAGCGCTTCCTCGGCTGCACCCCCCAGCAGGCCGCCGACCGGGTGAACGACCTGCTCACCTCCCGGCTGCACCAGTTCGAGCACACCACGTTCACCGAGTTGCCCGCCCTCCTGGACGCCCACGGCATTGATCCCGTGGCGCGGATTCAGGTCGGGCTCTACGTGAAGGGGCTGCAGGACTGGCAGTCGGGCGGTCACGAGTGGCACCTGCAGTCATCCAGGTATACCAAGCCCCGTTCCTCCCCGGTTCCGGTCCTCGGCGGCCCGTCGGGGATCGGCACGGGGGGCGCGCGCATCGCGCTCTCGCTGGCGGCGACCGCGCCCCAGCGGCTGCGCAGCTTCACCCACGTCCCCTTCCAGCCCGCCGGCGGCCTCGAGTACCCGGCGATGGACGTGCCGTTCCCGCTTACACTCAGCCCGCACCTCGAGGCCGCCCGCGAGCGCAACCTGCGGTGGTCCGCTGAGATGGGCATCCTCGGCGAGGGGGTGTGGGACGCGGGCAGGCTGCGGGCGGCCGACCTGGCGCTGTGCGCGGCGGGCATCCACCCCGACGCCACCGCCGAGCAGCTTGACCTGACGACCGGCTGGCTGACCTGGGGCACCTACGGCGACGACTACTATCCCGTCGTCTTCGGGCGCGGCACGAACATCCCCGCCGCGAAAGCCTGCAACGCCCGGCTGGAGACGTTCATGCCCCTCGACCCGGCCGAGATGCCGGTGCCGGCCAGCGCGCTCGAGCGCGGCCTCGCCGACCTGTGGGTCCGCGCGGCCGGGCCGATGGAACCGTCCGGGCGCCAGGCGTTCCGGCGCGCTATCACCGACATGACCGACAGCTGGATCTGGGAGCTCGGCAACCAGGCGCAGAACCGGATCCCCGATCCCGTCGACTACATCGAGATGCGGCGCAAGACGTTCGGCTCGGGCCTGACGATGAGCCTGTCCCGGCTGGCGCACCACGGGATCGTCCCCGATGAGGTATACGGGCTCCGCCCGGTCGCCGCGATGGAAAACGCCGCCGCCGATTACGCCTGCCTGCTCAACGACGTGTTCTCCTACCAGAAGGAGATCCAGTTCGAGGGCGAGATCCACAACTGCGTGCTAGTGGTCCAGAACTTCCTTGACTGCGACGCGGCGACGGCCATGGGAGTCGTGGGCGACCTGATGGCCGCCCGGATGAGCCAGTTCAGGGACATCGTCGCCGTGGAACTCCCCCAGCTCTTCGACGCGCTCCACTTCGACGCGGCAACGCGCGAGGCGGTGCAGGGTCATGCCCGTAACCTGGAGAACTGGCTCGCCGGGATCCTCAACTGGCACCAGGGCTGCCACCGCTACGCCGAGGCCGACCTGATCGGCAACGTGCGCCCGGCCCGACCGGAACTTTTCCGCGGCCCGGCCGGACTCGGCAGTTCCGCGGCCCGCATTCTCCGCACGCTCCAAGTGGCCCGCTGAACGGGCCGCCTGCACCTTATCGCCGGCCGCTGGCCCCTCCGTCAGCCCGAGGCAGCGCACCGCGCCCGGGCGGGCCCGGGCTCAGGCGCAGCGCGGGCGGCGCTTTCTGACGCGCGGCGCCCGGCCAGGCCCGCCTCCAGGTAGCGGTCGAGGACGACGTCGGCCACCTCGGGCGCCGCGCCGAGCGCCGCGGAGACGGCCGAGGCCCCGGCCCCGAGCGCCGCGTCGCGGATCTTATCGGCGAAGTAGCCGGGGGCGAGCAGGTAGGTCGCGACGACGACGCGCGCCGCCCCCGCGTCACGCAGCGCGAGCACGGACTCGGCGGGCCGCGGCCCGGCCGCCGACGCGTAACCGGGCAGGACCGCCCGCCATCCCCGCTCGCGGGCCCAGCGGGCCGCGAGCACCGCGATCGTCGCGTTGGCGGAGGGGTCCGACGACCCCGCCGCCGCGAGCACCACCCCGGTCGCGGCCCGGTCCGCGGCGCCAACCGGCACGCCCGCCTCGCGCAGCCTGCGCTCCAGGGCGGCGAGCAGCAGCGGGTGCGGGCCGAGCGTCGCGGCGGAGACGGCGTCGAGGCCGGAGTGCACGGCCGCGGCGGCCGCCAGCTGGGCCGGGATGTCGGCCTTGCTGTGATACGCCGCCGTCAGCAACAGCGGGACGACGACCGCCGGCCGGGTTCCTTGGTCACTGGCGGCGTCCGCGGGCACCGAGCCGAGCACCTGGGGGAGCGACGGCGCGCAGTGGTCAAGGAACCCCGCCCGGACGTCGAGCCCGCCAAGCCCGCGCCGCGTGGCGCGGGCCCGGACGACGGACAGCAGTTCCGTCACCGTCGCCGCGGCGCGCGGGTCGCGCGAGCCGTGGGCGACGGCGACAAGCGGGGTCAGACGTGGATGCCGCACTCGGTCTTGCCTGTCCCGGCCCAGCGGCCAGAGCGCGGGTCCGCGCCGGCCTCGACGCGCATCGTGCAGGTCCGGCAGCCGATCGACGGGTAGCCGTCATAGACGAGCGGGTTCACCAGCACGCCGTTGGCCGCGATGTACTCGTCAACCTGCTCCGACGTCCAGGCGACGATCGGGTTGACCTTGACCTTCTGCCGCTTCTCGTCGAATTCCACCGCGCGCGTGGAGCGGCGCGACAGCGTCTCCTCGCGGCGCACGCCGGTGATCCAGGCGTCGTAGCCCTTCAGCGCGCGCTCCAGCGGCTCGACCTTGCGGAGGAAGCAGCACAGGTCAGGGTTGCGGCCGTAAAGCCGGGGACCAAGGTCCGCGTCCTGCTCCGCGACGGTCCGCGAAGGGGTCACGTTGATGAGGTTGACCGGGTACACGGCGGAGACGGCGTCCCTGGTGCCGATGGTCTCGGGGAAGTGGTATCCGGTGTCGAGGAACACCACGTCGATGCCCGGGCGGACCGCCGACGCGAGGTGGACGATCACGGCGTCGGACATCGACGAGGTGATGCAGATCCTCCTCCCGAACGTGTCGGTCGCCCAGCGGATGACGTCCTCGGCTGAGGCGCCTTCGAGTTCCCTTGCTGCCTGGTCGGCGAGGCTGCGCATGCGCTGCGGATCCTTCACGTGTCGGTCGTCGTCGGCGTTCGGGTCCCAGTCATAACGCTTGTTACTTAGATTTTGATTAACTCCTGTAACGCTCACAGCACGGCCCCCAGGCCGGCGAACCGCAGCTGGAAGCTGCGCGTGCACGAGCGGCAGTGCCATTCCCCGTCGGCTGCGCCCTGCGGCTCCAGGTCCTCCTCGCCGCAGTAAGGGCAGTAGAAGGGGACCGCGCGGGCGGACGGCAGACCGGTCATGACAGCTCCTCATCCGAGGCCCGCAGCGTCCATGCCGCGAACGTCTCGCCAGGGACGCGGGCCACGTCGTAGCGGCGCAGCACCCGCTCCACGTAGTCGGGCAGCTCCTCCGCCGTGGCCTTGAGCCCGCGGACCTTGCGGCCGAACCCCGACCCGGTGCCGTCCCCCCCGGTCAGCGTGCCTCCGAGGTGGATCTGGAACCCCTCGACCTGGTTCCCGGACGCGTCGGTGACCAGGGAGCCCTTCAGGCCGATGTCGGCGGTCTGGATGCGGGCGCAGGAATTCGGGCAGCCGTTGACGTTGATCGTGACCGGCGAGTCGAAGCCGGGCAGCCGCCGCTCAAGCTCGTCGATCAGGGTCATGGCGCGTCCCTTGGTCTCCACGATCGCGAGCTTGCAGAACTCGATGCCCGTGCAAGCCATCGTGTGTCGCCGGAAAGCGCTCGGCCTCGCCGGCAGGCCAAGCGCGTCGAGTTCGGCCACGAGGTCCTCGACCGCGGTGTCCGGCACGTCGAGGATGATCATCTTCTGCTGCGCAGTAGTCCGCACCCGGCCGCTGCCGTAGCGGTCGGCGAGCGAGGCGACCGATCCGAGCAGGTCGCCGTCCAGCCGCCCGACGCGCGGCGCGAAGCCGACGTAGGAAAGGCCGTCCTTCTGCCGGTGGACGCCGACGTGGTCGCGGGCCGCACCGTCCACGTTGACCGGGGCGGGGCCGTCGGGCAGCGCGTTCCCGAGGTACTCCTTCTCGAGGACCTCGCGAAACTTCTCCGTGCCCCAGTCGGCGACGAGGAACTTGATCCGCGCCCGGTGCCTGAGCCGCCGGTACCCGTAGTCACGGAAGAGCGATGCCACGGCCGCCCAGACCTCGGGGACCTGCTCGGGGCGGACGAAGGCGCCGAGGCGCTTGGCGATCATGGGATTGGTGGACAGGCCGCCGCCGACCCAGAGGTCGTAGCCGACCTCGCCGGTCTCCGGGTGCCGGACCGCCGCGAACGCCACGTCGTTGATCTCATGGTGCGTGCACTGCGCCGCGCAGCCGCTGATCGACGTCTTGAACTTGCGCGGCAGGTTGGAGAACTGCGGGTCGCCGATGTACTTGTCCGTCACGGCGGCGATCTCCGGCTCGGCGCTGGTCAGCTCGTCGGCGTCCAGGCCTGCCAGCGGACAGCCCAGGATGACGCGGGGGGTATCGCCGCAGGCCTCGGTGGTGGACAGGCCAACGGCCTCCAGGGCCTCCCAGATCGCGGGGACCGACTCGATCTCGATCCAGTGCAGCTGGATGTTCTGCCGGTCGGTGACGTCCGCCGTGCCGCGGGCGTACTTGACGGAGATGTCGGAGATGACGCGCAGCTGCTCGCTCGACAGCTGGCCGCCGTCGATGCGAACCCGGAGCATGAAGTAGCGGTCGTCGAGCTCTTCCGGTTCGAGTACGGCGGTCTTGCCGCCGTCGATGCCCGGGCGGCGCTGAGTGTAGAGCCCGAACCAGCGGAAGCGCCCGCGCAGGTCGGCGGGGTCGATCGAGTCGAAGCCGCGCTTGGCGTAGATGTCGATGATCCGCTGCCGGACGTTAAGCCCGTCGTCGAACTTCTTGTTTTCCTCGTTCTTGTTCAGCGGCTCTCGGTAGCCGAGCGCCCACTGGCCTTCTCCGCGCTTGCGGCGCGGGGTCGTCGGCTTGCCCTGGGCCTTCGCCGGGGTGCTGGTCGCAGTTGCTCCGGATGCGGGAGACATGCGGCGCTTCCTCACTAACGTCGTCGTTGAATTCGGCGGGCACGACCCGCGCTCGCTTTGAAGCCGCCGCGGCATGAAAATAAAAAAGGCCGCCCGGCAGTTCGCGGTGCGCGCCCAGTCGTCACTCCGGTTACCTCGTTCGTGTAACCGCGAGTTAAAAAGATTGGGCGGCGATCAGCGTGCAGGGCGACAAATCGCGCTACGGACACGCAGCAAGTCGACGTGCCTGCGCACGACGAGCATGGGGTCCATAACACTCACCTCAGCAGGATCACACAGTTTGGACCTGTTTGTCCAGTCGAGGTTGCTCACGTAAACGGTAACCACGCGCTGCGCGGCCCTATTCCGGCGACGACGTTAAAGATGTAACTAACCTTGGCGGACCCAGCTCAGCGCCGGCTCGGCCTGGGCTTCCGGGGCCTCTGGGGCCGGCTGGTGCTGGCAGTCGCACCAGTTGCCGCCGCGGCAGCCCTCGTGGTGACGCCGGCGGCACTCAAGGCAGATCATTTTACTGGCCCCACCCGCCGGGTATACCCGGCGGGGAGATGGGCAGTCCCCCCGCGCGCCGCGACGCCGCGTCGTCCAGTCCGCCCGCCTTCAGGAATCGCGCCGAGGCGGGGGTGCTGCTTGGCGCGGCGCTGCGGGATGTCCTCGCCGGCTCCCAGTCCCGGATGCCAGAACGCCAGTATCCCGAACGACTGGTGGCTGGCACCGGCCCCGCCGCCGTGACCGGTGATGGCGGCCCGGTCGTGTTCGCCATCCCGCGCGGCGGAGTCGCGGTCGCGGTCGGGGTGGCGCGCGCCCTGAGCGCGCCACTCGACGTGCTCATGGTGCGAAAGATCGGTCACCCCGCCGCACCCGAACTCGGCCTGGGCGCCATCGCCGAGGACGGCGCCGGCGGCGCGGCGGAGCCCTACTTCGACGCCGAAATGCTCGATCGGGTGGGCCTGACCAGGGACGACCTGGCCGACGTGGTGGCCCGCGAGCGCGCCGAGTTGGCCCGGCGGGTCGCGGTCTACTCCCGCGCGACGCCGCGGCCCGAAGGGCGTGCCGGCGTTCCTGTCCCGGTCATCGTCGTAGACGACGGGCTGGCGACCGGGGTAACGGCCCGCGCCGCGCTGCGCGCGGTACGGGCGCGCGGCGCGGCCCGGCCGGTGCTCGCCGTGCCGGTCGCCTCCGCGTCCGCGGTCGAGGCCATAGAAAAGGAAAACGGCGACGTGGTGACCTTGGTCACCTCTCGCCGTTTCCGTAGCGTGGGAGAGTGGTACGCCGACTTCGGCCAGCTGACCGACGACGACGTGCTGACGCTGCTTCGCCCCGGTACGGGAGACGGAGCCCCGTAGCCGGGTCAAGCCGCGTTGGCGCGGCGCATCCGGCGGCGGCGCTCGGCGGAGCGCTCGTCCTCGTTCAGGCCGCCCCAGGTCCCGTACTTCTCGGGACGGGCAACGGCGTAATTGAGGCACTCGATCCTGACCGGGCAGCTCGCGCAGACCTGCTTGGCCTTGCGCTCCCTGATGTCCCGCTCTGGCTGCCGCTCGCCGTCTGGGCCGAAGAAGAGCATCAGATCCTCGCCACGACACGCGGCAGAGTCCTGCCACCCCCAGTTAGGGCGGGGAAGCACGGCCGTCTGCCTACGCACCTGGGACATGGATCAATCACCTCAACAAAGTTGCTTAGATCTTGGGTTAGTCTTGCTAGTGGCTCGCATGCACGCGAGTCCGGTCCAGCGCGGTAACTGCTGTTGCAAGCTGCAACGCTCAACGGCGTCATACTGTTCCCGCGCCTGTGAAGCGCGCTCGCGCGCGCTTCACCTGGGGTTGCGCGGGCAGTAGCCGCGGGGCACCGTATGTGAAAACACCGTGTGTCCGTTGGCACTGTCGTCGGTGGCACTGCTTGCAGGCAGCCGGAGGCCAGGCACATGCGTGACAGGCGCCTAGCCCCCACCTGGCGACGCGCGCTAACCAACGAAGCCGCAAAGCAGGGAAAGCCCGCTGAGTGGCCGGTGTTCGTTAGCTGACCCGTTAGCCGCTGCCAGCCAGAAGATCCGCCGCAAGAGGGGGGCAGGGAAGCCTGGGGACTATGATGCCATCCTGCCTACGGGTTGTGCACGGCGGGGTGGCATTTTCTTGCCTCGCGTCGCAAGAATTTTCTCGGCGGCGCGCCAGCGCCCGAGTTACTTCTACCGTATCGCGGCGTTTGGCCTATTTGTCCGCCGATTCCGGCGCCGGACAGCCGCCAGGAATCGCGCGCGCGGCAGCCTCAGAGGCCCCGCTGGATCACGAAAGCTAAGCGGAGCCGCCCCACTGACCACTCCGAGTGGGTCACACGTGAGGCGTGAGCGCCCTACTCTGTACGAGGTGGACAAACGTTCTGCAGGGGGCAAACATGGGCATGTCAGCGTCGGACGCAGCACCCCTGCCCCGGCTCGGTGAGATCTTCTTCGATGTACGCGGCAGCTCGCGAAGCATGCGGCTGAGCTGGTACTCGAACACCGGCGTAGCCGTGTTCAGCATCTGGCAGGGCGGTACGTGCACGGGCACGTTCCGGCTGCCGATGGACGACCTCACCCGTCTCGTTGACTCCTTGCGCCGGGGCGTCCCCGGCGGTCCGGCCGATGACGACTCCGGCCCGATGGTGCTCGGCGGCCAGCGTCCCCGGCTGGCGATCGGCGCCGCGCCCGCCGAGCCTTTCACCGGCATGATGAGCGTCCTGACCGATGAGCAGGCGGCTGCCTACGGGCGGTCAAGCGGCCGCCGCACCGGGGGGTTCGCGACCGTCGGCACCGACTCCGCGCTCGGCAGGAACGGGGCGCAACCGGTCAACATCAGCGACTACGCCGCCGGCGCCAGGGCCGCCGCCGATCAGTACGGCACCGGGCCGCTGAACGGTACTGGCCCAATGAACGGCGCCGGACTTAACGGCACGGGCCTTAACGGCACGGGACTTAACGGCACAGCGCGGCAGTACGAGGCGGCCCAGCAGTACGCGGCGACCGAACAGTACGGCGCCGGTCAGTTCAACGGCACTTCGCAGTTCGACGACGCGGCGCGGCAGTACGGCTCGCCTGACCAGTACGGGTCGGAGCAGTACGGCGCCGCGCAGTATGACGGCACCGCGCAGTACGGCTCCGCGGGACTTAACGGCGCGGGACTTAACGGTACTGCCCAGCAGTACGCGCAGTACGGCCAGGCACAGCAGTACGGTGCCGAGGCTGGCCGGGACGGCCAGTCCCGTTCAGGCGCCGACGGGCAGGCCGGTGAGCAGCGGGCCGACTACCAGTACGGTGCCGAGCACGGCGGCGCTCAGTACGGCGCCTCCGGATACGGCGAGACGGGCTACGACACCGGGTACGGGGACACGGCGTCGCCCGGCCTGGCCCAGGCGACCGTGCAGCCCGGCGGGTACGCGGGAGCCCGGCCAGTACCAGGCGCCGCAGCAGGGTGAGACCGCGCCCTCCTACTTGACCGGGCCGCAACCGTCCTACGGCTACCAGCCGGCGGCGGGCCAGCAGTCCTTCGGTGACGGCCAGCGTTCCTCCCAGGGCTACGGCACCGTCGGCGAGCCGGGCGGCGCGCACCAGGGCACGGGACAGGCCGGGTTCACGTACCCGGGCGGCGCCGGCGCACCCGAGGAGTCGCACGGTGACGACACCGGGCCCCGGCCCGTCGCCCGTTATGGGGAGCAGCCGGCGTACGGTCAGCCGCAAGGACAGCCATACGACGACAGGGCGCACGAGGCGCGCCAGCAGGCCGCACCCTCACGTGACGCGGAATCGTACGAGCAGGCCTACCCCGGCCAGGGCTACGAGCAGCAGGGGTACCAGCAGGCCGGCTACGACGCGCGCGGCTACGACGACCAGGGCTACGCGGCGCCCGGCCGGGCCGAGCAGGTCCCGGCGGCCCTGGAGTTTTCCCCGGTCACCTTCGGCAACCGCGGCTACACCATGCCGGGGCAGCCGGCCGCTGGACAGGCGTCCGGGCAGTACCAGGACTACGGCTACGGTCAGCAGCCGGAACAGCGGGACGCCGCGCCCGCGCAGGCTCGCGCTCAGCAGGGTTACCCCGCCCAGTCGGCGGCGGCCGAGCCGCAGCAATGGCAGGACGCCATGCGCACGGTCCAGCCCGCGCCGGGGTATCCGGCGGGCACCGGCGGGGCCGCCACGTTCTCGGCCCCGATTCCGCTTGACCACGGCGTCGGCGGGCAGCAGTCACCCGCCGCGGCCGCCGGGCAGCAAGCCGGCTCGTACGGGGCGCAGGTCCCAGAAAGTGACCAGTACGCAGCCGCCTACGGCGAGCAGGCGGGCTACCCGCAGTCTCCCGGCTACCAGGCTCAGGCTGTTCAGCAGGACGCGGCCCGGTACCCGGGGGCGCCGTCGGCCGACACCGCCGCCAGGAACGGCGCGGGCGCCTCCGCCCCGGGCTATGCCGGGGGAACGGCCGGCCAGGCCGGCTTCCAGACGACGGCCCCGGGCGCGCCCGGCGCCCACGGATACGAACAGCCGGGGTACCCAGTCAACGGGCACGCTGGCAGCTTCGCTGACGGCGGCCGCGGCGGCGCGGAGGCCCCCGCCGCGGGGTATGCCGCGGCCAGCGCGCAGGGCGCGGGATACCCCGAGGCGTCCGGGGCCAACGGGTACGCGGCCAACGGGTACCCGAGCAACGGGTACCCGACCAACGGCTACGGGGCCGGCGAGTACCAGGCAAACGGGTACCCGGCCAACGGCAGCGCGGCGAGCGACTACCCGGCGGGTGAGGCCGCTGGCCGGGGATCGGCGCAGTCCGGCGCCTACCCGCGGCTGGCCGCGAACGGGTACCCGGCGGGCTATGCCAACGGCACGACCGCAGGCAACGGGGCCGCGCCGTCGACGGGCTCGGTGCCGTCCTTCACCCCGACCTTCACCGCCAACGGCGGCGTCGGCCCGGCCGGTGAGGCGGGCGGAACCGCACGGCCAGGCCAGCCCGGGTACGCTCCGGTGCCGGGATACGGCGCCGCCGGAGCGGCCGGCGCGCAGGGCTACCAGGCGGCACCCGCGTACGCGAACGGCGGCGGCGCGGGGTTCCCGGCGAACGGAAACGGGTACGCCCCGGCGAGCCCCAACGGGAACGGCTACCCGTCCCACAACGGGGCGGCCCAGGCCAACGGCTACCCGCGCGACGGGTACGCCCCCGGCCAGCCGACGGGCCCGCTCGGGGCCG
Organism: uncultured Actinomycetota bacterium; assembly: GCA_963767685.1. Classification (GTDB taxonomy): domain Bacteria; phylum Actinomycetota; class Actinomycetes; order Streptosporangiales; family Streptosporangiaceae; genus Trebonia. Next base: position 156,878 of record CAVYEZ010000016.1, on the reverse strand, counting down.
AATACCAGCCCGCGCCCGGCTACGCCCCCGTCGGTCAGGCGGACCAGGCACAGCAGGGCTACTGGGACCCGGAGCAGCCGCAACGCGGTAATTGGAGCTGAGCGGGGGAACACCCACGACGCCCGACGCGTTAGAATCAAGCGCCGGTGCGGCTAGGGTCCCCCGGGCCGCACCTAATATCGCCTTCGCGGAATACCGTACGGCTGGAGCCGCGATGTGCCTCTCGCCGAGGAGGCGACCGGCCGCACCGGCACTGACCACCTTCCCCCCGGACCGCGATGCGGGCCGGGGGTTCTTTCATTACCCCTGGGCCTGGGCCACGTGGTTAACGACCGTGGAGAAACGCCAGGGGACCGCCCACGACGAGAACGTCGATCATGTCGTCACCACCGCAGCAGGACGAGCTCGGCGGCCGCCAGCCCGGCGGCGTCGAGTGCCCGGCGCAGCGCCCGCTCGCCGAGCGCGGGCGCCTCGTCGATGTACCGGTCGTTGACGGCCTCGGCTGGGGCAGCTAACTAGGAAGGCTCACCGACGTCGGCGGGACCTAGCAGCCCATGTCAGTCAAGGTACCGAACCTGCCCGGATTCCAGCAGCGTGCGCACGAACTGTGGCACGCGCACCTCACCGCCCGGACCAGTCGGGTATGAAGACTCGGCTGCCCGTACCGCTTCAAGCTGTTCGTGAACAGCATCAAGGTCATCTCGCCCGACAACGACGACCCCGTCGTGGTCGCCGACCACCACGTCGCCGGCCGAGATGTGCACGCCGCTGATGTCTACCGGCAGGCCCACCGTGCCGGGTCCTGAGCGGGCCGCGGAGTTGGGAGAAACGCCGCTGGCAAAGACGGGCAGCCCGCTAGCAGCGATTCCCTCCGAGTCGCGAGCAAGACCGTCGGTGACTATCGCTGCAACCCCTTGGGTTCGGGCTATGGCGGCAAACAGGTCGCCCACCACGGCCGAGCCTTTGAAATCTTCGGTTGCCGCCACCACGACGTCCCCGGGTTGGGCGAGTTCCAGGGCGGCGAGGATGGCGAGGGTGTCGTCGGCGCCGGCATAGCAGGTGAGCGCCGTTCCTGCGAAGGTGGCTGACGCGCGGCTGACCGCCTTGATCTGGTGGCCGAGCGCCCCGCGGCCGCCCATGGCATCGACCAGATGAACTGTGGCAGCTCCGGCGAACTGGCCAACGGACTTGGCATCGGGCCTTCGGAACTCGCGCCGTATGGTGAGCAACGCGCGCTCGGTGATCATGTCTCCTCCTTGCCGGCGGCGGTAACGGCCCGCCTGCTACCCGTCGGCGCGGACCGTAACCTAGCCGGTGCTTGCGCGCGATCGGTGCGCGACACGCTCGTGCGGATGCCGGAATGGGCGGGAGGCTCCCGGTAGAAGAGGAAGTGTCCAAGCAACCTGTCCCGCACGGGAGCCTCCCGATGTCCTTGCCTTCAGCGCGCGGGGCCGGGCCGAGAGGTGAAATGCAGATAACAGCAAGAAGCGCGTGGCGCCTGGCGGGGGCGGGCGCCTAGGCCTGGGCGGCGTGGTTGACCAGGGCAGTGAAGAGCCAGGGGAGGCGCTGCGCGGCCGGGACGATGCGCGGGCCGAGGAACGGCTGGTTCCGCGACCAGAGCAGGCTGGCGGTGAACCGCCAGGCCGGGCCGGATGCGCGGCGCCAGGCGCGCTCGTAGTCGGCGGCGCGGCGGGCCGCGAGGCAGCCCGCGAGGACCTCGGCCTGGGCGAGACCGACGCTGATGCCCTCGCCGGTGAGCGCGTCCACGTAGCCCGAGGCGTCGCCGACCAGGAGCACGCGGCCGTAGACCCGGCGGCGGACGTGCTGGCGCATCGGTCCCGCGCCGCGGACCTCGCTGGCCGTGGTCGCGTCTCGGAGGCGATCGCGGAGCGCGGGGAATTCTGCTAGCCGGGCCGTGAAGTCGCCGGCCCCGTCGGGACGCGGCCCCTCGCGGCGCGGCCTGGCGAACAGCAGGGCGATGCCGACGACATCGGGGGAGACCGGCGTGACGTACGCCTCCGCCCGCGGCGCCCAGTGCACCTCCACGAGGTCCGCCCACGGGGCGACGCGATAGTGGCGGCGCAGTCCGTAGCGAGGCACCGCCGGGCGCGGGTCCCGCCGGGAAGGCGGGGCCGGCGTCTCCCGTTCCAGCACCCGGCGGACCGCCGAGTGCAGGCCGTCGGCCGCGACCAGGTAGCGTGCCTCGACGCCGGCCGCGGTCACCCGGTCCGGGTGCTGCTCGAACGTGGTCACCCGGGCGGTGATGACCGGGATACCGAGCGCGGCGGCGCGGGCGGCGAGGGCGGCGTGCAGCACCGTGCGGCGGACGCCAAGGCCGTTCCCGTGCCGGAACGGCGCGTCGGCCTGGTGCGCGGAGTCGAGGTACCGGATGCCGTGCAACGGGTAGCCGTCCGGCGCCACGCCAACCGCCGCCAGCCGGCGCACCGCGGCGGGCATCACGCCTTCACCGCACGCCTTGTCGACGGGGGCCGCGCGGGGCTCGGCGAGCGTGACCGACAGGCCCGCGAGCGTGCAGTGGATCGCCGTGGCGAGGCCCACCGGGCCGCCGCCGACGATGAGCACGTCGATCACGGCGTGGCCGGGCTGACGGGCCGCGGCGCGGCCGCGGCCAGGGCCCGCGTCTCGCACCGGATGCGAACTGTCAGCAGGGCGGCGTTGAGCACCGTGAACGCGCACGCCGTGATCCACGCCGACCCCGTGAGCGGCAGCGCCGCGCCCTCGACAATGACCGCCACGTAGTTTGGATGCGCGAACCACCGGTACGGCCCGGAACGCACGAGCGGCGCCCCGGGCAGCACGATCACCCGGGCCGTCCAGCGCTCGCCCAGGGTGGCGATGCACCACCAGCGCAATCCGTTCGCCAGCACCGTCACGGCGAGCATGGGCAAGCCGAGCGCAGGGATGAACGTCCGGTGCCCGAGGAGGGGCTCCAGCACGCAGCCAGCGAGCAGCGCGACGTGCAGGACGATCATCACGGGGAAGTGGCGCAGGCCGTACTCCACGCCGCCCCGGCGCAGCAGCGCGTTCGCGTGCCGCGCCGACACCACGAGCTCGGCGACCCGCTCGCAGGCGATCAAGGAAAGCAGCGTCCAGAAGACGGTCAAGGCGTCACCACCGCAACAGCAGGAGCTCGGCGCTCACGCCGGGCCCGAGTCCGATCATCAGCCCGACCGTACCGGGCGCCGGCCGGTCACCGTCGGCCGTCAGCTCAAGGATGTGCAGCACGGAGGCCGATGACATGTTGCCAGCCTCGGAAAGGGACCTGCGGCTGGCCGCGAGGGCGCTGTCCGGCAGCTTGAGCGCGCGCTGCGCGGCGTCAAGCACCTTCGGGCCGCCGGGGTGGCAGATCCAGCTCCCGATGTCGTCGAGGGTCAGGCCGTGCTCCCCCAGGAAGGCGGTAACGCTGCCGTTCAGCCTGCCCTCGACCACCTCGGCGAGCTCGGCGGTGAGCACGATGCGGAAGCCGTCCGCGCTGAGCCGCCAGCCCAGGGCGTCCGCGCTGTCAGGGTAGACCTCGCTCCTGGTGGCGATGACCCGGGGAAGGCGGCGGGCCGGTCGGGGAAGCTCGGCCGGCTGCTCCCCGGTCGCCACGACCGCCGCCGCGCCGTCACCGAAGAGCGCGCTCGCCACGAGGTCCGCAGTGGTCACCTGCGCCCGCGGGACGGTCAGCGTGCACAGCTCGACCGAGAGCAGCGCCGCGACGTGCCCCGGCCAGGCGAGCAGGTAGTCATGCAGCCGCGCGAGCCCGGCCGCGCCCGCCACGCAGCCGAGCCCGAACACCGGCAGCCGCTTGATGTCCGGCCGCAGCCCGAGGCGCGGGATGAGCCGCACGTCAAGTGACGGGACCGCTACGCCCGTCACGGACGTGACAATGAGCAGATCCACCGCGGCGGGCTCGAGCCCGGCGCTCGCCAGCGCGGAGCGCAGCGCCCGCTCGCCGAGCGCGGTCGCCTCCTCGATGTAGCGGTCATTGGCGAGGGCCGCGCCGCCCGTGCCGGCGAGCTCGGCGAACGCCGCGTACTCGTCGACCGGCAGGACGGTGTGCCTGGTGGCGACCTCCGCGTTGGCGTACAGCCGCTCAAGCAGGACCCGCTGCGAAGGCCGCAGGCCCTGGGCGATGGCGGCGTACTGCCTGGCGAGCTCGTCCTGCGGGTAGCGGTGAGCGGGGAACGCCGACCGGACCGCCAAGATGCGCGAGGTCAACGCAGCGCGCCAGTCAGGTGCGCGGCCGAGGTCAGCGCGTCGGCGCCGAAGGCGAAGACCGCGACATCCGCGCCCGCGATGGCCAGCGCGGCGCGGAACGGGGTCCGCCCGGTTCCCACCGCGCCGGCCACCGCGAGCACGCAGGAACAGCAGAGGCCGACAACGGCGACCCAGCGACGCGCCGGGCTTGCCTCGAAGACGAGCAGCGCCGAGGCGGAAAGCAGCAGCGCCAGCGCGACGGCCCGCGCCGCACCCGGACCCCAGCGCGCCGCGACGAGCTGCGGCAGCCCGCGCACCCCGGAGCCGAGATCGGCGCTCAGGTCGGGCAGCACGTTCACGAAGTGCGCGCCGAGCCCTAGCAGGGCCGCCGCGACGCACACCCAGAAGCGCGGCGCCGGCTGCCCCGGCAGCGTCGAGGCGGCGTACGCGGGCAGCGGGCCGAACCCGAGCAAGTACATGACACCCGACCACGGCGTCGACTTCAGGCCGAGGTTGTACGCCCAGCCGGCCCCGACGAGAAGCGCCAGGATTCCCATCGTGAGCAGGCTAATGGCCGCCGACATGGCCAGCGCGGCCGCCAACGAGACCACGGCCGCCACCCACAGGGCGCGCACGCTGATCTCGCCGCGCGCGGCCGGCTTGTCGGTGCGCCCCGCGGCCACGTCGCGCGGCGCGTCGCAGGCGTCGTTGGACCAGCCGACCGAGAGCTGCCCGGCGAGCATGGCCGGCGCGACCAGAACCGGGCCGAACCCGCTTGGCGCCGCTTCCGCGGCCAGCACGGTCGCCATCGCGGTGATGGCAAGGCTGGGGCCTGGGTGACTGGCGATGAGCAGTGCGCGCGCGCGGACCATTGACGCCCCGTCCGTTATAGATCAACTATCTTTAAGTGTGAGGCTTGGACTCAAGAGTGCCAACCCCGTCGAGTGGCTGGCGCTGCGAGCCGGGCTCGTCCCGGTCCCCGCCGCGGAGGCCTGGGGCGGCATGGGCACCTCGGGGGTGATTGTCGCCGCCGTCCGCACCGGGATCACTGCCCGGCTCGCCGAGGGTCATGCCACCGCCGACAAGGTCGCCGCCGACCTCGGACTCGACCCGCTGCCCACCCGCCTGCTGCTCGACTGCCTCCGCTCAGCCGGGCAAGTCACCGAACGGAACGGCAGGTACCGGCTGTCCAGGCGCGCCCGCCGCTGGCTGGATCCGGCCTCGCCGCTGTCGGTCGCCGGCTACGTTGCCGGGACCGCGGACTACTGGCCCTGGTGGGCTGGCCTCGACGAGACCGTCCGCACCGGCGCGTCGAGCGGCTCCCACGAAGCGTCGCCGGACGACCCGTACTGGCGCCGCTACATGACCGGCCAGCGGGAACTCGCCCGCCTGTCGGCGGCCGAGATTGCCCGTCGGCTGCCGCTGCCGCCAAGACCGCGGGCGCTCCTCGACATCGGCGGGGGGCATGGCTCATACTCCGCGCGCCTGGTCGAGCGATATCCGACGCTGACCGCGACGGTCCTCGACCTGCCGGGCAGTGCCGGGATCGGCCGGGAGGTCATCGCCGGCGCTGGCCTGGCGGACCGGGTGCGGTTCCGCGACGGCGACGCGACGACGGCGGACCTCGGCAGCGGGTACGACGCGGTGCTCTGCTTCAACCTGGTGCACCACCTGGCGCCCGCGGCCGCCGCTGCCCTGTTCCGCCGGATCGGCGACGCGCTCGCGCCCGGCGGCATCGTGGCGGTTCTCGACGTCTTCGCCGAGCCGGGGCGCCGCGCCAGCGCCCACGCCGACATGCTGGCGCTATTCGTCTACCTCAGCTCGGGGGCCCGCGTCCACACGCCGGGAGAGCTCGACGGGTGGCTGCGCGCCGCCGGGTTCGCCCGGCCGCGGGTTATCAGGACCCTCCGCATCCCTGGCCTGTCCCTGCTGGTCGCGCAGAAAGCAAACCAGTGATCCAGAACGACGGCGGCTGACCCTGGCCCGCTCTCACTGCTCGCCGGAGGTCCCGGGGCGGTGGGCGCCGCCGGAGCCGTCGGCCGTACCGACCGGGCCGGCCGATGCGCCGTCCGCGCTGCCCTGTCCGGCTCCGGCGGCGGGCGCGGGTCCGGCGTCCAGGCGGGCGGCGGAGCCGCCGGGAACCGGCGCGGGAGCGGGCCACACCTGGGGGGCGGGCGGCGGGGGCGGAGCCGGGTACTCGCCCGCCGGCAGCGGACCGACGACCGCGTTGAGCACCTGCGAGTTGGGAATGGAAATCATCCCGTTGCTGCAGGACATCCGCACGTAAGTGATGCCGATCTCGCTCACCGTGCCGTCGATCTCGCCGGACAGGGCGCCGGCCCGCAGCCGGATCGAGTCCCCGACCTGGAAGGGGCGCGCGACCAGGAGCACGAGGCCGGCGAACACGTTCGACAGCGACTGCTGCGCCGCGATGCCGACGAAGACGCTGGTCAGCGCGCCGCCGAGGAGCAGTTGCTCGACCGGGATGCTGAAGAGCGCGAGCGTGACGAGCAGCGTGGTGATCGCGCCGATCAGGACGAGCGTGTACCGGACGATTGCCGCGTGCGAGACGCCCATGACGGGCTCGAGCACGTCCCGTGCCTTGCCGGACAAGCCGATGGTGGCGGCACTCGCGAACACGCAGAACGCGGCCGCGGCGCCCGCGGCGATGATCTGGTGGACCACGCCGTCGCTGGCGAAGTAGTGCCGGAAGTCGTTGTGCGCCCACCCGGATGTGGCGGCCGAGGCGATCGCGAGCACGAGCGCGATGATCGACTTCCACGGCCTGGTCTTCCGTTTCACCATGGCTACCTGGGCAGACAGGTCGATTTGCGGCCCGCCGTGCACCTGCATACAGCAAGTCCTCCTGTCACTCCTGAACCAAAGCGGCTGACTGGCCTAACGGTACAGGCGCGAACGGGAGGACTGGTGCAGACGGCGGTATTCCCGGGCGACGACCCCGTATCCCCGGCTGTCCGGGCGGGTGGGCCTGATCGCAAGAACCGCGATCGTATCAGGCCCGCCCACCCGGACTGAGCTGCGGGGTTGGCAGGGACCGGGCTAGATCAGCGGCTTGCCGACGGGGAGCCTGAGCCTCCCGTTCAAGCCGCCGGCCAGGCCAGCCGCGGAGGTGTACCAGGCGACGAGGGCGGTGAGGAGGCCGATGTAGCCGCCGAACTGGGTCCAGCCGGGGCTGCTGGTGAAGTTCCCGATGGCCAGGAAGATCAGCGTGAGCTCCAGGGTGAGGAACACGCCGAACACCGCCAGATTCACCTGGGAGCTGAAAACCAGCATGTAGAAGTTGAAAATAGCCCACGCGACGAGGATCCAGCCGAGGTCGTGGCCGGTCGCGGCCGGCGCGTTCTTGATCCAGATGAAGAGGCCGATCCAGAAAGCGCCCCAGCTGGAGAACCCGAGCGCGCCGAACACGTTCCTGTTACGGAACTCCCACATGCCGGCGAGCAACTGGGCGCCGCCGCCGTAGGCGAGCGCGTAGCCGAGGAAGGCCGTGCCGGCCGAGTTTCCGACCGTCCAGCGTGCGTTGACGATGGACAGCAGGAAAGTGGTAGTGGCGAACGCCGCCAGGCCCAGTGGGCCAGGGTCGGCGACGGGTGCGGCCGCGGCCGCTGGCTGAACTGCGGGTGCTACTGATTCGCGGTCTTCGCTGACGCTCATATGGTTGCCTCCGAGCTTGACCAGCTCCCTGGCGAATTGTTGCCAGGCATGGAATAGATTCCGCTCATAGCGTAACTCTGCGGTAACTGAGCCGCGATAGGCCGGCACGTATGAAAAAATTGAGGTGGAAGGGCACAAAGGGGCGCGTGCGATCTTGTGTCCTGGTAACAAAACATTCTTCGTATATAGGCCAAGATCCCTCGTCGTCTGGCTACTTGCTATTTATCGAAATAAATACGCCGATAGTCACGGCGCCGCGACCTGGGGACGGTTTCCGGCGAGGAACGTCGACAGGCCCGCCTGGGTGGCGAGCACGATCAGCCGGTCGCCGGCGACCAGGCGGCGGTCCCGCCGGGGGGACCAGTCGAACCGCGGCGTGCCGCGCTCGGCGAGGGCCAGAACGCGGGAGAGCCGGTCCCGCTCGAGGTCGGCGAGCGGCCGGCCGGCGATGTCCGAGCCCGCTTCCACTTTGACGTCCGCGATGACGAGCACGTGCCTGCCGACCGCGATGGTGCGCAGCACCTTGTGCTCGAGCATGGCCACCGCGAACGCCGGCGCGGCCAGGTAGGAGACCGACCGGGAGACCACGTTGCGGAGGGTCTTGCTCACCCGGTAGGCGAGGTCGTCGTCGAACAGGCGGAGGACGATGCGCAGGTCATCTCCCCGCATCGCCCTGGCCTGCATCGCCGTCTCCAGGTTGACGATGTCGTTGCTCGTGGCGGAGATCAGCGCGATGGCGCTGTCGACGCCGGCCCGGCCAAGGACCCGGCCGTCCGGCGCGTCGCCGAGCACCACGGGCAGCCCCAGGCCGCGGGCGAACGCGACGCCGCGGGCCGCCGGGTTGTGGTCGATGAGGACCACGTCGAACCCCAGGTCGTGCAGCCCGCCCGTGACCCGGGTACCGACGTCGCCGCCGCCGACCACGATCACGTGCCCGCCGCGCGGCCGCGGCTCGCCGCGGATCCGCCCGGTCAGCCGGGCGCTGACGATGAGCGCGGTCGCCAGCGGCAGCAGCGCCATCCCGTCGGCGGTAAGCAGCACCTGGGCGACCTTCTCGGCCTCGGCGTCCGTCGTGTTCGTGAGTGCGGACCCCGTCATGTCCATGATCCCTAGGTAGATCACGTTGCCTGGCGCGTACCCCGCGGCGGCGAGCAGGGCGAAGCCGACGATCGCGAGCGCGAACAGGACCATGAAGATGACACCGTACTTGTTCCAGAGCAGCCGCCTGGTCATCCGCAGCGTCCCACGCATCCGCTGGCGCTGCCGCGCCAGCGGGTCGCGCGGGGTGCCGTCGGCCACGGCGAGCACCAGGCCGTCGCCGTTCAGCTCTTCTGGCGGGATGAGCTGAGTGGTGCCCCCTGGATCGCCGGGAACCGAGAGCCCGCAGAGCACCTGCCCGGCGGGCCTGGCGTCGCGCCTGGTGACGTACAGGGTGCGCCCCGACAGCCGGACGTGGCTCGGGGCGACATCGCCCAGCGCGGCCGCCACGAGCGCGGGCGCGGCGAGCTGGCTGCGGGACAGCACCGTGCAGTCGCTGAAGAAGCCGGTGATGTGATCGCCGAGCCGCCTGTTATAGGCGGCGACGACGAGCCGCAGGTCGGGGCTCAGCTCCTGGGCGCGCAGGCCCGCGTGGAAGTTTTCCAGGTCGTCGGGGCCCACCAGGGCCAGCGCCCGCGCGGAGGCCACGTCCGCGTCGGCGAAGGCCTCGCTGGTCAGCCCGGCGTGCTCGTGGACGGTGACACCGGGCAGCGCGGCGATCTGCGGCCCGTGGTTCTTGAGCTTGTCCGCGAGAATCACGACGACGGCCTCGCCGTAGCGCCTCGTGAGTTCCCTGGCGATGCGGTAGGCGAGCGGATTGTCGCCGCAGACGATGAAGTGACTCCCTGTCACGAGGGGCGGGGGCATGGCCAGATTTTATTAACAACGACCCTGTACCATGGGAAAGGCCTGCCTCCCGAGGGGAAGAACTGACCATGGCCACCGATGACCTCATTCGCGCCTCGGACGTTGACCGGGAGGCCGTGGTCACTACGCTCCGGGAGGCGTACACGGCCGGCCGCCTGACCCTGGACGAATTCGACGAGCGGATGGCGGCCGCCTACGCGGGCAGGACGTGGGGCGACCTGCGCGCGCTCACCGCGGACCTGCCGACTCAGCCGGTGCTCGGCACTGACATCCCTGACCGGCAGCAGCCGGAGGCCACGGCGCTGGCGTCGCACCCGCTGCGGCCGCAGCCGGAGCCCGCCGACGAGTCGCGGCCGCTCGCAGGCCGGCCGCCGCGCCGGAGCCCGGTCGCGATCCTTATCCCGATCGCCGTCTGGACGCTCCTGGTGGTGCACGGCAGCGTCGGGCCCGGGGTGGTGTTCCTGCTGATCGCCGTGTTCGCGCTGGCCTCGATCATGGCCTCGATCCGCCGGAGATAAGAGTTTCGCGGCCGCCGCCTGGTCGAGCAGGAACAGGGTGCGGTCCCGGCCGCGCGCGCCCGCGGCCGGAAGCTTGTCCCGGCTGACGCCCGACAGCGCCTCGGCGACCGCGTCGGCCTTCTCCCCGCCCGAAGCCAGGATCCACACCTCACGGGCGGCCTGGATGGCGTCGAAGGTGAAGGAGATCCGGGTAGGCGGCGGCTTCGGGGAGTTGCGGACGGCCACGACGGAACCCGTGGCGTACGCGGCCGGCGCCTCGGGGAAGATCGACGCCACGTGGCCCTCGGGGCCGATGCCGAGCATCAGCACGTCGAAGGCCGGGACGGCCGCGCCGCCGGTGGCCGCTGCTGCGAGCTCGGCCGCGTACCGCGCGGCGGCCGCGTCCGGGTCGTCGCCGTCCGGGCCGTCCGGCCCGGGGACCGCGTGCACCCGGGCCTGGTCCGCGCCGATCACGTCGAGCAACGCCGCGCGGGCGCCGGTCTCGTTGCGCTCGGGGTCGCCGGTCGCCTCGAACCGCTCGTCGCCCCACCAGAAGTCCACGAGCTGCCAGTCCACCGCGTCCCTGGCGGGGGCGGCGGCGATCGCGGCGAGCACCTTCGTGCCGATGCCGCCGCCCGTCACCACGAGGTGAGCGTGCCCTTCCGCGGCGATCGCGTCGGCGAGCCGCGTCACGGTCCGGGCCGCGGCGGCGCTGGCGAGCAGGTCGCCGCTCGTGTGAACGAAAACCTCAGGAGTGCTCACGGGTGTCCTCTCGTCTCACTCGCCGTCGTATTCTCCGGCCGGCTCGCCTGGGGCGGGCTCGCCCGGCGCGGGGGCCTGAAAGGCGAGCTCGTCCGCCGCGGGCAGCTCGGCGGGTTTCGACATGTCGATGTGCTCAAGCGTCTCCGCGTAGACCTCGTCGGGGTCGAGGCGGCGCAGCTCCTCGGCGAGCAGCTCGGCGGTGTCCCGACGGTGCAAGGCGACCCTGCGGTCGGTCCGTCCCGGCCATGCCAGCGTGGCGGTGCGGCCGTCGGTGCGGGTGATCTTGATGTCGCCTTCCGTCGTGGTGAACGCGGCCCCGGTGATCCCTGGGCCGCCCGAGACGGTCCTTGAGACCGGGACGGACAGCCGCAGCGACAGCCAGGCGGCGATCAGGTCGGCGGTCGGGTTGCCCTCCTCGGCCGCGATCTCGGCCGCGGTGACGGGCGGGTGCGGCTGGTCGAGCGTCGCGGCGAGCAGCGAGCGCCAGGGGGTGGCCCGGGTCCAGCCGAAGTCGGTGTCGCCGGGCTGGTAGGCCTCGGCCAGGTCGGCCAGGACCTCGTGAGGTGACTCGGCCGCCGCCGAGTCGGTGACCCGCCGCTGCGCGAGCGCGCCGAGCGGGTGCTTGGCCGGGATCTCCGGGGCCTCGTCCGGCCACCAGGTCACCACGGGGACGTCCGGGACGAGCAGCGGCGCCACGACCGAGTCGGCGTGCTGGCCGAGCGGGCCGTACATGCGCAGCACGATCGTCTCGCCGGGCGAGGACTCGCCGACCCGGATCTCGGCGTCGAGCCGCGAGTCCGACTTGGGCTTCCTGGTGATGACCGCGAGCACGCGGCACGGGTGCTCCCTGGCCGCCTGGTTGGCGGCCCGGATGGCGTCGTACTGCGCGGCCTCGTCGGTCACGATGATGAGCGTGAGCACCATGCCGAGCGTCATGCCGCCGAGCCGCCGCCGCGCCTCGGTCAGCGCCTGGTCGATGGCGCCGGTGGTGGTGTCGGTCAGGTCGATCGTCATTGGAGTGTGTTCTCTTCCCTGAGAGAGGAACCTACAACCGGCGCCAGGAGCGGCCGTCGCGTGCCATCATCGCGTCGGCGGAGGCCGGCCCCGCCCCACCGGACGCGTACTGGTCCGGCTTGGTGTTCTCGGCCCAGAACTGCTCGATCGGGTCGAGGATGCGCCAGGAGAGCTCGACCTCCTCCTGCCGGGGGAACAGCGGCGGGTCGCCGATCAGCACGTCGAGGATCAGCCGCTCGTAGGCCTCGGGTGAGGACTCGGTGAAGGACTCGCCGTAGGCGAAGTCCATGTTCACGTCGCGGACCTCCATCGCGGACCCCGGCACCTTGGAGCCGAACCGCACGGTGACGCCCTCGTCCGGCTGGACGCGGATCACGAGGGCGTTCTTGCCGAGTTCCTTGGTGTCGGTGGCGGCGAACGGCAGGTGCGGCGCGCGCTGGAAGATCAGCGCGATCTCCGTCATCCGCCGGGTGAGCCGCTTGCCGGTGCGCAGGTAGAACGGAACACCTCCCCACCGCCTGGTGTCTACCGACAACCGGACCGCGGCGTAGGTCTCGGTCCGCGAGTCGGCGGGGATGCCCTCCTCCTCCAGGAAGCCGATCACCTGGCGGCCGCCCTGCCAGCCGGCCGCGTACTGGCCGCGCGCGGTGCCGAAGGCGAGGTCGGCGGGCAGCCGGACGGCGGAGAGGACCTTCTCCTTCTCCTGGCGGAGCGAGTCGGCGTCGAACGAAACCGGCTCCTCCATCGCGGTCAGCGCGAGGAGTTGCAGCAGGTGGTTCTGGATGACGTCGCGGGCGGCGCCGATCCCGTCGTAGTACCCGGCCCGCCCGCCGATCCCGATGTCTTCCGACATCGTGATCTGCACGTGGTCCACGTAGGAGCGGTTCCAGATCGGCTCGTACAGGGTGTTGGCGAAGCGGAGCGCCAGGATGTTCTGGACGGTCTCCTTGCCCAGGTAGTGGTCGATGCGGAACACCGACTCGGCAGGAAACACCGCGTCGACGATGTTGTTCAGCTCCCTGGCGGTGGCCAGGTCCCGCCCGAACGGCTTCTCGATCACCACCCGCCGCCACGGCTGGTGGCCGGACGCGTCCGCCGGGCCCGGGTCGGAGAGCCCGGACCGCTTGAGCTGCTCCACCACGGTGGAGAAGAACTTCGGCGGGATCGACAGGTAAAACGCGTAGTTGCCGCCGGTGCCGCGCTCTACGTCGAGCTGCCGAACGCAGTCGGCGAGCTGGTCGAACGCCGCGTCGTCGGTGAACTCGCCCGGCACGAACCGGACGCCTTCCTGCAGCTGCTGCCAGACGGTCTCACGGAACGGCGTCCGCGCGTACTCCTTGACCGACTCGTAGGTGATCTGGGCGAAGTCCTCGTGCTCCCAGTCCCGGCGGGCGAAGCCGACGAGGGAGAAGCCGGGCGGCAGCAGGCCGCGGTTGGCCAGGTCGTACAGCGCCGGCATCAGCTTCTTGCGAGCCAGGTCCCCGGTAACACCGAACATCACCAGGACGCACGGGCAGGCGACCCGCGGGATCCGGCGGTCCCGCGGGTCGCGCAGCGGGTTGACCGGGTCAGTGCCCGCCGCGATCACCCCGGGGTTAGCCGGCGCCGGACCCCGAGTGCCGGCGTTCGGCATGTCCATGATCGGAACCTCCTGTAGTTCCAAGCCGCTATGAGTTGAGGCTGAGCTCGTTCTTGATCGTGGCGAGCATCTCGTTCCACGACACTGCGAACTTCGAGACGCCCTCGTCCTCGAGGACCTGGACCACGTCGTCGTAGCTGATGCCGAGCGCTTCGAGTGACGCGAACAGCGCCCGTGACTCTTCATAGGTGCCACGGATCGTGTCGCCGCGCAAGACCCCGTGGTCGGCGGTCGCGTGCAGCGTCGCCTCGGGCATCGTGTTCACCGTGTCGGCGGCGACCAGGTCGACGACGTACATCGTGTCCGGGTAGGCGGGGTCCTTGGTGGAGGTCGACGCCCACAGCGGGCGCTGGACCTTCGCGCCCTTGGCCGCGAGCGCGCGCCACCGGTCGGTGTCCAGCTTCTGCTCGTACAGCTCGTACGCGAGCCGGGCGTTGGCGACCGCGGCCTTGCCCTTGAGCGCCAGGGCCTCCGGCGTCCCGATCTTCGTCAGGCGCTTGTCGACCTCGGTGTCCACCCGGGACACGAAGAACGACGCCACCGACGCGATCGTGGCGATGTCGTGCCCGTTCGCGGCGGCCTGCTCGAGCCCGGCCATGTAGGCGTCGATGACCTCGCTGTACCGCGTCAGGGAGAAGATCAGCGTCACGTTGACGGAGATCCCCTCGGCGAGCGTCGCGGTGATCGCGGGGATGCCCTCGGCGGTCGCCGGGATCTTGATGTACATGTTGGGCCGGTCGACGAGCCACCACAGCTGCTTGGCCTCGGCGATCGTCGGCGCCGTCTCCCGGGCGAGCCCGGGAGCCACCTCGATCGACACCCGCCCGTCGACGCCCGCGGAGCTGTCGTAGGCCGGGCGCAGCACGTCGGCGGCCCAGCGGATGTCGTAGGTGGTGATCATCCGGGCGGCCTCCTCGACGGAGACCTTGCGGATCGCCAGGTCCTTGATCTGCTCGTCGTACGCGTCGCCCTTGGCGAGCGCGTTGGCGAAGATCGTCGGGTTGGACGTGACCCCCCGCACGTGGAAGTCCCTGATCAGGGTCTCCAGGTTGCCGGTGCGCAGGCGCTCCCGGCTGATGTCATCCAGCCAGACCGACACGCCGGCCTGGGTGAGCTCCCCGAGTACGTCAGTCATGGTGACCGCGTTCCTTCCGTCTTTTCGCTTTTGTCTTCCGCCGTAGTTGCGCCGCGCCGGATCCCGCTCAGCCGCGCGCGTTGGCGATGGACGCCTTCGCGGCGGCCGCGACGGCCTCCGCCGTGATGCCGAACTCCTTGTAGAGCACGGCCTCCGCCGCGGACGCGCCGTAATGGTCGACGCCGACCGACTCGCCGGCGTCACCGACGAAGATCTTCCACGGCGGAGTGATGCCCGCCTCGACCGAAACCCTTGCCCGGATGGCCGCCGGGAGCACCTCCTCCTGGTACGAAGCGTCCTGCTCCTTGAACCATTCCACGCAGGGCATCGAGACAACCCGCGCCGAGATCCCCTCGGCGGCGAGCAGTTCACGCGCCGCCACGGCGATCTGGACCTCGGACCCGGTCCCGATCAGGATGACGTCGGTGCCGTCGGCCATCACGTAGGCGCCGCGCGCGGTCAGCTCGGCCGGTGCGAAGATCGCGCGGTCGAACGTTGGCACGTTCTGCCGGGACAGGACGAGCCCGGAGGGACGCTCGTTGTTCTCCAGGATCGCCTTCCACGCGAATACGGTTTCATTCGCGTCGGCGGGGCGGACGACGGCCAGGTGCGGGATGTTCCGCAGCGACCACAGGTGCTCGACCGGCTGGTGCGTCGGGCCGTCCTCGCCGAGGCCGATCGAGTCGTGCGTCCAGACGAACGTCACCGGGATCTCCATCAGCGCCGCGAGCCGCACCGAGCCCCGCATGTAGTCGCTGAACTGGAGGAACGTGCCACCGTAAGGCCGGGTCAGGCCGGAGAGGGTGATGCCGTTGAGAATGGCGCCCATGCCGTGCTCGCGGATGCCGAAGTGCAGCGTGCGCCCGTAGGGGTTGCCCGGCCACATCTCGGACTGGCGGTTCGCGGGGAGGAACGACGGCTGGCCTTCCATGGTCGTGTTGTTCGACTCGGCGAGGTCGGCGGACCCGCCCCACAGCTCGGGGAGCACGTCGGCGAGCGCGGTCAGGATCTTGCCGGAGGTGCGCCGCGTGCCGGTCCCCTTGGGGTCGGCGGGGAACACCGGCAGCGCGGCCTCCCAGCCCTCGGGGAGAGAGCGGGACGACAGCCGGGCGAAGAGCGCACCTCGTTCGGGATTCTCCTTCTCCCAGGCCGCGAACTGCGAGTCCCATTCCGCGTGCAGGACCTTGCCCCGCGCGGCGACCCCGCGGGCGCGGTTCAGCGCCTCCTCCTCGACGGGGAAGTTCACCGCCGGGTCGAAGCCGAGGATCTCCTTGGTCGCCGCGACCTCGGCGTCGCCGAGCGCGGAGCCGTGCGCGGCCCCGGTGTTCTGCTTGGTCGGCGCGGGCCAGCCGATAATGGTGCGCAGCACGATGAGCGACGGCTTGTCAGTGACTGCCTTGGCCGCGAGGATGGCGTCGTACAGGGCCTGGACGTTCTCCTCGTAACCGTGGTCGGTCACCCAGGAGACGTGCTGCACGTGCCAGCCGTAGGCCTCGTACCTCGCGCCGGTGTCCTCGTCCTTGGCGATGATCGTGTTGTCTTCGATCGAGATGTGGTTGTCGTCGTAGAAGACGATGAGGTTGCCCAGCTCCTGCACCCCGGCGATCGCGGAGGCCTCGTGGGTGATGCCCTCCTCGATGTCGCCGTCGGACGCGATCGCGTAGACGAAGTGGTCGAGCGGCGACTCGCCGGGCGCGGCGTCGGGGTCGAGCAGGCCGCGCTGCCGGCGCGTGGCCATCGCCATGCCGACGGCGTTGCCGAGCCCCTGGCCGAGCGGGCCGGTGGTGGTCTCGACGCCGGGGGTGAGCCCGCGCTCGGGGTGGCCGGGGGTGATCGAACCCCAGGTGCGGAACGCCTTCAGGTCGTCGAGCGAGAGCGCGTAGCCGGACAGGTAGAGCTGGATGTAGAGCGTGAGCGACGAGTGGCCGCAGGAGAGCACGAAACGGTCCCGGCCCGGCCACGACGGGTCGGCCGGGTCGTGCCTGAGCACCCGCTGGAACAGCAGGTAGGCGGCGGGGGCGAGGGACATCGCGGTCCCCGGGTGCCCGTTGCCCGCCTTCTGCACGGCGTCCATCGCCAGCACGCGGACCAGGTCAACGGCCCGCTCGTCGGCGGCCGTCCACTCGAGGGCTTCGTTGCTCACCTTTACGTCACGGATCCCTTCTGCAAGCTTCTTTGGCATCCGCCGCGGCCGGCGGGAGCATCTGGATTGCGCGGCGGAGAGCGGGCAGGGGAGGTCCCCCGAGGCCACCATGCCGCGTGTCAGAGCCTATCCCGCCGCACAAGCCGGAGGACGCGCGGGGCGGCACCGTTTCCACAAGGTTCACTATCTTCCTGGTCTAGACCAGTCGATCCTCTGGTCTAGACCAATTCGCGGTCAGTTCCGCACCTCGCGCGCCGGTGAGCCGCGACCGGGCACAGTAAGCTTCGGGCCATGACCGAGCCCAGTCGGCGGCCCGCCGAGCGGACGCCGTTCGACCCGCACGCGGTCCTCGCCAACCGCGCGCCCGGCCGGACGCCGGTGGGGTTCATCGTCGGCATCGCGATCACCGCGGCCTGCGCGATCGTAGCGCTCGGCATCGACGCGGCCCAGTCGTTCGCCGTCGGCGCCGGGCCCGCGCCGTTCGCGATCGCGCTGCCCCTGGCGCTGCTCCCGGTCCCGCTGCTCGTCGTGCTCGTCCTCTGGATGGACCGGCTGGAGCCGGAGCCGCGGGCCAACCTGGCGTTCGCGTTCGGCTGGGGCGCGGGGGTCGCCGCCCTCAGCGCGCTGATCATCAACACCGCCGACCTGGAGTACGTCACGATGCCCGCGCTCGGCGCGACCACGGGGGAGTACGTCGCCGCCACCTTCGGCGCCCCGGTGGTCGAGGAGACGCTGAAGGGCCTGGTGCTCGTCGGCCTGCTCTGGCGCCGCCGCACGGAGTTCGACGGCCCGACCGACGGCATCATCTACGCGGCGATGGTCGGACTCGGCTTCGCGATGATCGAGAACGTGGGCTACTACATCAACGCGCTGCTCAGCCCGGAGCGCGGCGGCATCGCCCTACTCGGCTACACCTTCGTGCTCCGCGGCCTGGTGTCACCGCTGCTGCACCCGATCTTCACCTCGATGACGGGCCTCGGCGTCGCCTACGCGGCGACCCGCAGGCGCGGCGGGTGGTGGGCGGTCGCGCTCGGCCTGCTCGCGGCGATGGTCCTGCACGGCACCTGGAACGGCCTCTCCCTCTACGGGACGGCGGGCCTCGTCGCGGGGTACCTGATCATGGCGTGCGTGCTCGTCGCGCTGATCCTCGTCCTGGTCGCCGACCGCCGCCGCATGGTCGGCCTGATCCAGCGCTACCTGCCCGGGTACGAGCGGACCGGGCTGGTCACCGACGAGGACATCACGATGCTTAGCTCGCTGCCCGCCCGGGGCGCCGCGCGCCGCTGGGCCCGCGCCGTCGGCGGCCTTCCCGCGTCGGCGGCGATGTCCGACTACCAGCTAGCCGCGACCGAACTGGCCCTGGCCCGCGCGAAGGCGGACCGCGGACTCCTTGACTTCAACGCGTTCGCCGAGCGCGAGCACGCGCTGCTGTCCCTGATGGCCGTCGCCCGCCACGCGTTCACCCGCCGCGTTCCCGGTGGCACGGAGATCACCCCGGCCCCGTGGGCGGCGTCCGCCTCCGTGTTCACCCACGGCATCCGCTCGTCGTAGCCGTTCGCTTCAACCCCAGCACCGGGCGAGGCGGGAGGTTAGCGCAGTGACTGAATCTGACGTGACGGTCCCCGCCGCGGTCGTCTCGGCCGCCCGGGGCCGGAGGCTAGACCTCGTCTGGGTGAACGAGGTGGGCGGGCTCACCTTCGCCGTCGGCGAGGCGGGCGGGCGATGCTTCATCAAGTGGGCGCCCGCCGGCAGTGGGCTAGACCTGTCCGCCGAGGCGGACCGCATGACGTGGGCCCGGCGGTACCACCCGGTGCCGCGCCCGCTGGCGCAAGGTCACGATGACGAGGGCGCCTGGCTCGTCACTGCCGGGCTGCCCGGCGAGAACGCGGTCAGCGCGCGCTGGACGGGCGACCCGGCGACTGCGGTCACCGCGATCGGCGAGGGCCTGCGGGCGTTGCACGAGGCGCTGCCGGTCGCGGGCTGCCCCTTCTCGTGGGGCGCCGGGCAGCGGGTCGCCGGCGCGCGAGCGCAGGCGGCAGCGGGCCTGCTTGACCCGGCGGCCTGGCACGCATGCCACCAGTCAATCCCGGTGGCCGTGGCACTGGAGCGGGCGGCCGTGATCCCGCCCGCTGACCGGCTGGTGGTCTGCCACGGCGACGCCTGTGCCCCGAACACCCTGCTGACCAGGGATGGCCGCTGGTCCGGACACGTGGACCTCGGGCTGCTCGGCGTCGGCGACCCGTGGGCCGACCTGGCCGTCGCCACCTGGAGCGCCGAGTGGAACTACGGCCCCGGCTGGGAGCGGCTCCTCCTCGACGCCTACGGGACGCGCCCCGACCCCGAGCGCACCCGCTACTACCGGCTGCTGTGGGATCTCAGCTCGTAGCCCCCGCCGTTCAAAACGGAAGGCAGCGGGGGCAAGACCAGGCAGCCTCACCGGCCTATGGCGAGTGACCAGGCGGCCAGGACCGTCCGGACCCGCCGGATAGCCAGGACCATCTCCTGCTATCTCGATTAGGAACGGTGCCTTACCAGCCCAGCTCGCGCAGGCGCGGGTCATCGATGCCGAAGTGATGCGCGACCTCGTGGATAACGGTACGGCGGACCTGGTCGGCGACGTCCTGCTCGCTGTGGCAGTACGCGCAGATGGCCTGGCGGTAGATGATGATGCGGTCGGGCAGGACCGCCGCGTACCCGGTCGTCCGGCTGGTCAGGGGGACTCCCTGGTAGAGCCCGAGCAGCCCGGGCGGACCCGGGTTGTGCTCGACCGTGACCGCGACGTTGCTCATCAGCCGCCCGAGCTCCTCGGGGAGCTCGTCAAGCGCCGAGGCGACCATCTCCTCGAACCGCGCTGGCTCAACCTCGATCACTCGTCCATTGTCCACCTCAGCCCCGGCCGGAGCGATGAGCCACGGACCGCGGCGCCCGGCCGAGTTGCCTCAAGGTCAGTCGCGACATATCTTAAGAGGTGGTTGCGTGATGAAGGGTGGCCGCGATGTCGGTCTGGTACCGGGCCCGGACGTACCGGGACAGGACGGTTAGCTGGTCGGGCAGGGCGGTGCTCGCCCTTGGACTGCTCGCCGTGCTGCTGGTCGCGGCGGTGCCCGCGGCGCTGTTCGCCGGCCTGGTCTTGATCCTGCTCGGGCACGTTGTCGGGGGACTGGCGCTGTTCGGCGCCTCGATCCTCGCGGCCGGCGCGGCCGTCGTGATCGCGGGCCTGAGCGGCGCGCGGCACCTGCGCAAGCTGATCGGCCAGCAGCGCTCCCGGATTGTCCAGCAGCGCTCCCGGATTGTGCAGCTGCGCGGCGGCGACTACCGCTACGAGTGAGGGCGAGGGGCCGCGCGGACGCGGCCAGGCGGCCGCATGGTCCGGATGGCGGCCTGAATGACGGCGCAGGCGCTGGTCACAGCCGCCTTCAAGTGAGAAGGTAGTTAAATGGCAGATTACCCGGGCAGCCCGTCACGCCAGCTCGCCGCGGCCTGGCAGGCCGCCGCGGCGGCGCTTGGCCAGTGGCGTGAGCAGGTGTCGGCGGCGACCACCGAGGCCATGGAAAAGCTCGACCCGGCCGCACGCGCGGCGATGGACGCCGTCCGGGCGGCGTTCGCGGGGAACTGGGGCGCGTGTCAGTGCCTGTGTGCGAGCGCGCACCCCCAGGACAAGGGCGTATGCGACGGCGGCGCCATCCTGAGCAGGCGAATCGACGGCGTGGACGTGCCGCTGTGCGCGCCCTGCGCCGTCGCCCAGGGCGTCCAGGAGATGCCGCACTAGCCTTGTGACGCCAGCCGCGCGTCTTCGGCAACCGATACCGCCGACGGCAGTGAGCTGCCCGTGCTGGTCTTCGAGCTACCGTCCGGCGGTGCCCCGGCACCGAGCCCCATCCATGCCGAAGGCCCGGCCAGCGCTGCCCGGGTCGCCGGCTGGCGGCGGGGCGGCGCGTGGCCGGGCCCTAGGTGGCTACTGGCGCGAGCCGCGCGGCCGGAGCTTGACCCAGGCGAACACGGCGACGGCCACCAGCAGCAGCCACGGGGAGAACAGGAAGTGCAGTGCGAAGCTGACGACGGCGATGCCAACGATGATGACAAGGGCCAGGGCGATGATCGCGGCCATGGTGATCGGTCTCCGTTCAAGACGAGCTAGGGTGCGGATCGGGTTAGCGGACGCGGGCGCGGCGGCGGTCCAGCCACGCGGCGGCGACCGACTGGGCTTCGCCGTCCGCGGGGATCAGCAGCCAGGCGGCGATGTAAAGGGCCGCGCCGGCGCCGGTCAGCAGGGTCAGCGCCGCGAGGGCGACGCGGACGAGCGTGACATCCACGTCCAGATAGCGGGCGATGCCGCCGGCCACGCTGGCCAGCATCTTGTCGTCGGTCGAGCGGCGCAGCTGGCCGGCGTCGTAGCGGTCATTAACGGTGGCGGAGGTGGTGTCCGCGGTCGTTGTGCTCATACCTCAAGGGTGCCGCCGGCGGCCCTCGCCGTGAATCGGGATCAGCCCTGCCCGCACCCTGGCCCGCCTGCGCGGGCGTCAGGGTCATCCCGGACGTGACCGGGAACGGGGATCAGGGAACCATGTTCTGCGCGGCCTGTTACGCCGCCGTGGGCGGGGCTAGTCTCAGGGTGGCGGCGCCGGCCGGCGCGATAGGGGGCAGATCGTGGCGCGGATTGTAGTGGTCGGGGCCGGCCTCGTAGCCCTCGGGGCCGCGATGCTGTTGGCCGGTGACGGTCACCAGGTCATCGTCCTTGAGCGGGACCCGGAGGGCCGCCGGCCGACCCCATGGAGGGACTGCGCGACAAGACCCTCCGGCTGGGATCCGCTGGAGGGACGCGCCGCCGTTCGGGCCCACCCGTGAGCAGCTTCTCGCCCATGTTTCCGCGTGATGATAAGGAGGGCCAGATGGGACGGGTAGACGTTAACGGGGTCGGGATCGAGTACGAGGTCACCGGGCACGGACGGCCGGTGGTGCTGCTGCACGGCTTCCCCGACTCCGGGCGGCTCTGGCGGCACCAGGCACCCGCCCTCGCCGGGGCCGGATTCCAGGTCATCGTCCCCGACCTGCGCGGCTACGGCGGCTCCGGCAAGCCGGCCGCCGTCGAGGCGTACTCGCTGATGGCGCTGGCCGGGGACGTCATGGCGGTCCTGGCCGACCTTGGCATCGACCGCGCGCACGTGGTGGGCCACGACTGGGGCGCCGCCCTGGCATGGGGGCTGGCGTCGCTCGCGCCTGGCACCGTCGACCACCTGGCCGTACTGTCGGTCGGCCACCCCGCCACCTTCCGCCGCACGATGCTGCAGCGCGAGAAGTCGTGGTACATGCTGCTGTTCCAGTTCCCGGGCATCGCCGAGCGCTGGCTGACCGAGGACAACTGGGCCAACTTCAGGAACTGGGCCCGGCACCCCGATGCCGACCAGGTGATCGCCGAACTGGAGAAGACGGCAGCGCTCACGCCCGGCTTGAACTGGTACCGGGCCAACGTCCCGCCCGAGTCCTGGGTTCAGCCGCCGCCGGCGCTGCCGCCGGTGCAGGCCCCCACCATGGGCGTCTGGAGCACGGGGGACATCGCACTGACCGAGGCTCAGATGACGGACTCCGCCGAGAACGTCGCGGGCCCGTGGCGGTACGAGCGCCTGGCCGGCCCGGGTCACTGGATGCAACTGGACGCGCCCGACCAGGTCAATGCCCTCCTGCTCGACTTCCTGCCGGGCTAGGGACGATCGCTGCGATCGCCGTCGCCAGGGTGCTCCGCGAGCTGGACGATGTAGCCGGCGAAGCGCTCCTCGCCGCGGTCGGCGGTCCAGCCGTCGGCGGATTTCAGGTCGGTCAGCACCGCTGAGCCGCGCACCGCGTGCAGGGCGCGCGGGTCGTCACCCGGCTGCGGGGCGTACCGGCAATGGAGCGCCGAGATGCGCGTCACGGTCCCGCTGACCGGCTCGGTGTCCTCAGCGACGCCGCCGTGGTGCTCCTCGGCGGCGTCTACCGCCCGGGCGGCCTCCGCGCCGAGGACCGTCTCGAGCCAGTCCGGGCCGGCGTCCCGCAGTGTCCAGGCCACCGGCGAGCCGACCAGGAACGGCTCACCGCAGCACTGCAGCTGCCAGGCGTCGACCCAGATCGTAATGCTCACCTGCCAAGTCTGGCGGCCGGGCAGGCGAACTGGCGAATCATTTCCCGTTGGCCCCGGCGAGCCCGGCCAGTGCGGGGATCACGGGTGCCTCCGGTCGGCGCGGGCCGTCGCGCCCCCCGGGGATGACAGGCGGAGCGCGTCCGGGGTCAGGTCGGCACGGGCGGGCAGGCCGCCGTTCGCCTGGCGCCGCGTGCGCCGCGGTGGAACTCGCCATGCGGCGCCGCTGGCCTTAGCCCTGGGCCGGTCATCCGTTAACGGCCCTCACGACCGAGAGCGTGTGCCGGCGTGCCCGGCTGCGGGCGGCCGTCGGCGTCTGGTAACTTTCACCGCAGCGTCAAGAGTGCCAGCGCCAAGCCCCGGCTCGCTGGCCGGCAACCCTCCTCCCGCGGTGGGGTGCCCTGGGTGAAGACGCGGCCCGATCCCGGCCGGGATGGGCAAGCGCGGACCCTGGACCGGGTCCCCCGGAGCGCTGGAGGCGCGCCATGACCCTGCTGTCAGAATCACCGTCGGTTCCCGCGGAGGCCTTCCGCGGCGATGCCGGGCCGGGCCCGCTCGCCGACGTCGTCGGCGCCGGCCTGGAGGTTCCCCTCGTCAGCGGCGGCGCCGTGCGGTACGTCAACCTGGATTACGCCGCGAGCGCGCCGGCCTTGCGGGCGGTCGCCGACCAGGTCACCGAGCTGCTGCCGCTCTACTCGAGCGTGCACCGGGGCGCCGGCTACGCCTCCGCCGTCTGCACCAGCGCCTACGAGGCGGCGCGGGCGACGGTCGCCTCATTCACTGGCGCGCGCCGGGACGACGTCGTGATCTTCACGCGGAACACGACCGACGCGCTCAACCTGCTCGCGAGCGCCGTGCCGGGACCGGTCGTGCACCTGGACATCGAGCATCACGCGAACCTGCTGCCCTGGCGCGCGCGCGGCCCCCGGGAAGCGGGGGCCCGGGTTACCGGGACCGGAGCCCGGGCCGTGGAGGCGCGGGAGACCTGGCGGGATACCCTGCGGGCGGTCAGCGACGAGCTGGCGCAGACGCCGGCCGCGCTGCTCTCCGTCACCGGCGCGTCCAACGTGACGGGGGAGTGCCTGCCCCTCGAAGAGCTCGCGGGCCTGGCGCACGCTGTCGGCGCGCGGATCGCCGTCGACGGCGCGCAGCTCGTCCCGCACCGCCGCGTGGACCTCGCCGCGTCCGGCCTCGACTACCTCGCGTTCTCCGGGCACAAGATCTACGCGCCGTTCGGCGCCGGGGTGCTTGTGGGCCGCGGCGACTGGCTGGACGCAGCCCCGCCGTACCTGGCCGGCGGCGGAGCGGTCCGCCAGGTGGGCCTTGACGACACCGACTGGGCCGCCGCGCCTGCCCGGCACGAAGGCGGCACCCCCAACGTGGTCGGCGCGGTCGCGCTCGCCGCCGCGTGTCGATTTATCGACTCGCTGCCGGGCGGGGCGGTGGAGGCGCACGAGCGGTCTCTGACCGACCGCCTGGTCTCCGGGCTCGCCGCGATCGACGGGGTACGCCCGCTGCGGCTGTGGCCCGGTTCCGCCGACCAGGAGCGGATTGGCGTGGTCAGCTTCACGGTCGACGGGTGGCCCGCGCAGCACGTCGCGCAGTACCTGTCGGCCGAGCACGGCATCGGCGTCCGCGACGGGCGGTTCTGTGCCCACCCCCTGCTGGCCCGGCTCGCCCCGGCCAGCGTCGCCCCCGACGGCGCCGCGGTACGCGCGAGCCTCGGCCTGGGCAGCCGCGCCGCTGACGTTGACCGCCTGGTGGGCGCCCTCGGCGCGCTCCTCGCGCAGGGCCCTTCCTGGGCGTACGCGGGTGCGGCGGACGGGTACGGGCCGCGCCCCGACCCCCGCGTCCTGCCGGACTGGCTGGCCGGGGGCCCGGCTGGCCAGCCTTCGCCCTGCGCGGGGTTAGGCGTTCCGTTCTGAGCCTGGCGCCGGTCCGCCGGCCGTGAGCCGCCGCATGAGTTCTTCGAGCGTGTCGAGCTCGGCGGCGCTGAGGTTGGCGAACCCGGGTGGCGGCTCGCGCTTGATCCGCAGCACCCGCTGCGCCGCCTCCTTGCCCTCGGGGGTCAGGGCGACGAGCTTGCGGCGCCGGTCGGCGGGGTCGGGGCGGCGCTCTACGAGGCTCCGCTCCTCCAGGCTGTCCACGATGAGGGTGGCGTAGGGCGCGTCGACGCGGACCGCCTCGGCCAGCGCGCTCAGCGACATCGGGCCCTCCGCGAGCCAGAGCAGCGCCTTGACCCGGCCGCTGCCGCGGCCCAGGTTGAGCGCCGCGCGCAGGACCTCCTTGGAGGGGTAGCTGTCGGTCAGGTCGCGCATCGCCGTCCAGATGCGCGCCGCCTGGCCATCTCTGTCCAGTTCATAGCCGGCCTGGTCGTCACGAGCCGTTGACCGCGTTGTCATGGACGAGTCCCTCCCTGTCCGGGATCGCCGGGCCTGGTGCCTCGTCCGCCAGCATCTCACGAACCCGCCGTGCCGTGCCCAGCGCGCGCCGGGTGGTGGACGCGTAGCCGAGCACCGCGACCGCGAGCGCGCAGGCGGCGAGGACCGCCCACGCGGCGTGACTAGCCGGCGCGAGGCCGCTGGCGGGCACCCCGGCGACGATTGAGCCGGTGATCGCGACCCCGAGCGCGTTGCCGGTCTGACGGCTCGCCGAAGCGACGGAGGCGGCGACGCCGGCCTGGCTGTTCGGCATGCCCGATACGGCGGTGTTGGAGATCGGCGCGTTCACGAGGCCGCAGCCGAGCCCGAGCACCACGTAGCAGGCAAGCAGGTACGGCAGTGACGTGGCGTCGCTCAGCCGCGTCAGCAGCACGAGTGCGGTCGCCGACGCCAGGCCCGCCAGGACCAGCGGCAGGCGCGGGCCCCTGCTCGCGACCAGGCGGCCGGAGATCGGCGCGAAGACGAAGATCATCGCGGCCATCGGCAGGGTCAGCAGGCCGGCGTGCAGCGCGCTGTAGCCGCGGCCTTCTTGCAGGTAGAGCGTGTTGAGGAAGAGGAATCCGGCCAGCACGCCGAACGCGAGCACGGCGATCAGGCTGGCCCCGCTGAACGGCACGCTGCGGAAGAACCGGATCTCGAGAAGCGGCTGCTTGCGGCGGGACTCGACCAGCACCAGAGCGGCCGCCGCGGCCGCCGCGGCCGCGAACATCCCGGCGATCAACGGGGACCCCCAGCCATCGGAGGGTCCCTCGATGACGCCGTACGTCAGCGTGCCGAGCAGCACGATGATCAGCGACTGGCCCCACGGGTCGAAGCGGCGCGCGGTGGCCGCCTTGGACTCGGGCACGAACAGCTGGGTCAGGACGATCGCGGCGATCCCGATGGGGACGTTGATCCAGAAGATCGCCCGCCAGCTCACGGTCGTGACGAGCAGCCCGCCGAGCACGGGGCCGAGCGCGAGGCTGATGCCGAAGACGGCACCCCACACGCCCATCGCCCTGGCCCGGGCCTGCCGCTCGGTGAAGGTGTTGCTGATGATCGACAGGGCGACCGGGTTGAGCATCGACCCGCCCAGGGCCTGCAGGCAGCGGAATATGACCAGGGCCGTCACGCTGGTCGCCAGGCTGCACAGCAGCGACCCGAGGGTGAACAGGGCCAGGCCCGCCTGGAACACGCGCCGGCGGCCGAAGCGGTCAGCTGTCGAGCCGGACGCCATCAGGAGGCTGCCGATCACTAGGGTGTAGGCGTCGACCGACCACTGCAGGGCGCTAAGCGAGGCGTGCAGGTCCTGCCTGATCGCGGGGAGCGCGACGTTGACGATCGTGACGTCGGTGCCCACGATCAGCAGGCTCATGCAGCAGATGCAGAGGATCAGCCACGGCCGCTGATTACTTGTAGACATATATCTATTGTATCTCTATAAGCAATTGGGTTTGCGGGCCGGGCCATCCTCGCCGGACTGAGGCCGTGACCAGCGGGAACCGGGATCAGGTGGTAACGGCGGGCGGGGGCTGGCCAAAGAGCGCGAACAGGCCGCGACGGCCGTCGAGCGGCTCATCGGGGGCGGTGAGGCCCGCGCGGGCCAGCCGGGCGGCCTCAACGCCGTTGAACGCCGCCTTACCGACCTGAAGCGCGAACGCGGGCGTGCCCGCGGCGGCCGCCAGGCCGCAGGCCTGGGTCGCGCAGATGCCGACGGCGGCCCGCAACTCCGGCTGGGTAAGCCCGAGTAGCAGGCCGGCGGTCACGCCAGCGCCGATCACCGCGGCGACGGTCCCCGGCGACCAGCCGGCCCAGTCGTCCACGCCGGTTTCGGTGATCGCCGCGGCGCCCATCCCCGCGGCGATGGCCGAGGCGGCGCTCGCTCCGCCGGGAGTGGCTCCCGCGGCATCGGACAGCGCGGTGCCCGCGGCGAAGACCGCCAGCCAGGCCGGGTGCGCGGACCCTCCGCCGGCGGCGGCGGCCGCGGACGCCGCCGTCAGCCAGGCGGTCCACGCCGGGTCGCCGGGCGGCGAGGCTGGCGGCGCGGCCGGGCGCGTCGCGCGCAGCGCGCGGGCCACGTCGCTGCCCGCACCGCGCGCGGCGGCCTCGCGGAACGCGGCGATGTCCGCCTCGGTCACCTCGACCACGGCGGGGGCGGTCGCCGACGCCCCCGCGAGCGCCAGGATCTCGTCGGTGCTGGTCATGATGCTACCTCCGGGCGCAGCGGGGCCAGCAGCCCGGCGGTGTCCTGGGCGCCGGGCAGCTTTTCGATGGCGTCGCGGGCGCAGTCCGCGGCGGCCTCCCCGAGGACCGGGCCGCACAGGGCGCGCACCTTGTCAAGCACCTCATCATCCCCGAGCGGCCGGGCCGCGCTGCCCCTGGTGTGCTCGACCGTCACCACGACCGCCGACGCCTCGGCCGGCCCGCGGGTGATCCGGAGGACGGCCGCGTCGCGCGGAACAGCGGGGTCGGGGTCCAGGGTGATCAGCGAGCGCAGCCGGGCCACCTCGGGAGCGGTCGCGACCGCGTCGCTGAACTCGGCCAGGCCCGCCCGCCCGTACAGCAGGCCGACGGCGACGCCGTGCCGGGCGCTGAACCGGGCCTCCAGGCCGTCCGCAGGCTGCCCGCGGCCCATGAGCTCGGGAACGAGCGGATTGCAGCGCAGGGTGACCCCGGTGATCCCCGGGGGCCCCGAGGAGCCAGCGAGCTGGGCGTGCGCCACGATCGCGGCGTCCATCGCCGGGTGCGCGACCACGCCGCACGGATACGTCTTGATCGTGTTCAGCTCCAGCTCCCACTGGTGTCCTTCCGGCCAGCCGAGGCCGAGCGCGCCCCGGTCAACGCTCGCCGCGAGCACCTCGAGGGCGCCGCCGGCGCCGAGGGGGTCGGCGGGCCCGCCGACCCCCTCGGCGGCCAGCCGGGCGGCCAGGACGCCGTTGGCCGCCGCCTTCCCGGCGTGCAGCGGCTTGGTCATGGTGCCGAACGCCTCCCGGTGCCCGGCGGTCATCGTCGCGGCGAGGGACAGCGCGCGGGCCGTCGTCGCGGCGTCCAGGCCGAGCAGCGCGGCCGCGGCGACCGCCGCGCCGAACACGCCGCAGGTCCCGGTGATGTGCCAGCCGTGGTCGTAGTGCGCGGGCGAGACCGCGCAGCCGATCCGCAGCTGCGCCTCGCAGCCGGCCGCGAACGCGCCGAGGAACGCGGCCCCGGTCGGCGCCGTCTCCGGCACCAGCGACAGCACCGTCGCCAGTGTCGCGGCCCCCGGGTGGATCACGGTCGCCAGGTGCGTGTCGTCGAAGTCATCGAGGTGCGCGGCCGTGCCGGTCACCAGCGCGCCCCAGTACGGGTCGAGCGTCCGCGCTAGCCCGGGTACCGGGACGTCCCCGGTGGCCCCCGCCTCGTCGGCCGCGGCGAGCAGCGCGCCAACGGCGGCCGAGCCGGACGCCGCGACCGTGGTGCCGAGCACGTTGAGGAGCGACCGCCGCGCCGCCCGCTCGGCCGACGCTGGCCGCGGACCGCGCGCCGCCCGCAGCATCGCAGCGCAGAAGTCCTCGGTGATGGTAGGCATGGGCCCACCGTAAGTCCCCGTCGCGGTCTTGGGGAGGCCCGCACGGGAAGCTGACGCCAGGTTCCCTGGCCACGGCGCGCGGCGCGCCTTCGGGCTCCCGCTGGTGCTGCCGGCGGGGTGCCGTCACCGCTCGCCGGCGCCGACCGCGGCGGCGGCGAAGATCTCCGCCGGCGACAGTGTCCCGGGCGGAACGCGTTCGGCGGCGGCGCGGCTAGCCAGCCGTTGCAGCGCCTCGTTGACCGGCGTGGGAACTCCCTGCTCGCGGCCCAGCAGCACTATCTCCCCGTTCAGGAAGTCGGCCTCGATCGACCCGGTGCCCCGCGTCAGTGACTGCCACGACGAGCCGCCCTGGCGCGCGGCTCCCGCGACCGGGGCGTAGTCCACGTGGCGGCCCCGGGCCTCGCGCACCTCGGCGGCGGTCGCGTAGCCGATGCCCGCGGCGTCGAGGACCGCGATGCCCTCGGTAGCCGCCGATCGTCCCGCCCACCGCGCCCGCGCCAATGATGATGTACCGCACGCGCCCGATCTTCCCACGCGCCCGGCTGACGCGGCGGCTCACCCGGTTCCGCCG
Organism: uncultured Actinomycetota bacterium; assembly: GCA_963767685.1. Lineage (GTDB taxonomy): Bacteria > Actinomycetota > Actinomycetes > Streptosporangiales > Streptosporangiaceae > Trebonia. The sequence continues at coordinate 127,237 of CAVYEZ010000016.1, read as the reverse complement.
GCGTGAGCCCGTCGGCAAGGCGGCCGCTTCGCGGGGTAGTAGGCTGCCCGCATGTCCGCTGACCCGGAAGACCTGGTGGCGCTCATGCCGTTCGCGCGGCAGCTTGGCGTGGTCATCGACGAGGCGAGCGCCGACCGGGTGGTGGCGCGCCTGGCCTGGGCGCCGCACTTGTGCACCGCCGCCGGCGTGATGCACGGGGGAGCCCTCATGTCGCTCGCCGACACGGCCGGCGCGCTCGTCACCTTCCTCGGGCTGCCGGACGGTGCGACGACGGCGACAATCACCTCGACCAGTCAGCTGTTCCGGCCAGTCACCGGCGGGACCGTGCGCGCGGTCGCCGTGCCGGTGCACCGGGGCCGGACCACGGTCACCGCGCAGACCAGCCTGTTCGACACCGGCGACCGCCTGGTAGCCCAGACCACGCAAATCCAGGCCCTCCGCGGCGGCTGACCACGATGGAATGGAAGTCCGACTTCATCGAGAGCTTCGTAGAGCAGGGTCTCGAACAAGCTCACGTCGAAGCCAAGCGTGAAGACGTGCTGAAGGTTCTCGACCTCCGCGACCTGCGGCCAACCGAGGAGCAGCGTGCGCGGGTTGCCTCGAGCAGCGACCTTGCCCGGCTCGACCAGTGGTTCGCGCGGTCACTGAACGCCACGTCCGCCGACGAGGTCTTCACCAGCTGAGGCTTACTTTCCTGTTCCTTCCTGGTTCGCGGCCTGCTCGTCGGCATTGAGGCCGATGGACCTGCGGAACTCGGGGGCGCCCGCTACCGTCAGGTCGTGCTTGTAGCGGACCAGGTTCGCGGGTTCGAGCACGATGCGGTGCATGACGGCCGGCTGGCCGAGGCGGTTGACGCGGTCCACGCCGTTGTCGGCGTAGCCGGTCTTCCTGCTGACCGTGAGGGACGCGGGGTTGTCGGTGAAAGCAGTGGACGTGATGAACCGCCCGTCCAGGTGATCGAAGATGAACGCGCAGATGACCTGGCGCATCGCGGTGCCGATCCCACGGCCCTGGAACCCGCGGCCCAGCCAGGATCCGGTCTCGCCGCCGCGGACGATGAGGTAGTCCTTGGTGCTGAACCCCTGGCAGCCGACCAGTTCGCTCTCGTAGAACACGGCGAAGTCGGCGGTCCACTGGGCGGGGGAGAAGCGGGCGCGCTTGCCCCAGTGGTACTGCGCCACGCTCCGCGGCATGTCCGGCGCGGGCGTGAGCGACCAGGGGAAGCCGAACGGCATGAAGTCCGGGTCGTGAATGTCGGTCGCGAGATCGGCGAGCGGGCCGAGCAGGTCATCGGTGACGCCCCGCAGTTCGACGGGTCCCGCCGTGATCCGCAGTGCGAGCAGCGGCAGCGCCGTCGCGGCCGTCGTCATCGCCTCACTCCCTCATGCCGTGGGGGTTGCCGTCCGTGGTGGCGTTCATCCGACCACAGCGGCCGGGCCGGGCGCCACCGAGTTTACGCGCGCGGGCCGCGCCACTGACGGCCGTGCGGCCGGCCGCGGTCGCGGGACCAATGCGGATGTAGATCGTCCGCAACCGCGGGTACCGTGCCGGCATGGCTATCGCGCGCTTCCCAAGCTTCGTCATCGACTGCCCCGACGCCGCCGCCCTCGCGGCCTTCTACGGCACGCTCCTCGACTGGAAGGTCGAAACGTCGCCCGGCTGGGCCGATATCCGCGCGGACAACGGCAACTGCATCTCGTTCCAGCAGGTAGACCCGTATACCCCGCCGCAATGGCCGGGTCAGCGGATCCCGCAGCAGATGCACCTCGACGTGATCGTTGACGACCTGGACGCCGCCGAGGAGGCGGTGCTCGAGCTGGGGGCGACCAAGCACGAGCACCAGCCAGGCACCTCCTTCCGGGTGTTCCTCGACCCGGCCGGGCATCCCTTCTGCCTTTGCGTGAACTGACCTGGCGCGGCGCCTATAGTCGCTGGGTGACGCCTGGCGAGCAGCGGACGCTTTCATCGGTGCGGGCCGAGCTTGCCCGGCTCGTGCGGTACGACGATGAGTCCCTCGTGCACGACGCCTGGCTCAGGCAGCGGTACCAGGGTGGCCACGCGGAGACGTACGCGCCGGCCCGGCGGGAGGCCGTCGTGACCGCGTGGCACGAGGCCGGGCACGCGGTGGCGGCGCTCGCCGTGGGCGCGCGGTTCAGCTCGGCCTCGATCCGGGCGGGCGGGCGCAGCTCCGGGCGGGTGCACTCGATCACGGGCGGCGGCCAGGGCGGGTTCGTGATCGCGGCGGGCGGCCAGGTCGCGGAGGGGCTGCGCGGCTGGACCCTGCCGTCTTCCAGCGCGGAGGTGCGGGCGTGGCTCGCGTCGTGGCGCGACGACGGCGGGGACGCGCGGCGCTTCCGCGCGGGGCTGGCCGCAACCCGGTACGCCGGTGTTGAGGCGGACGCCTGGCAGTACTCTGTGGACCTGCTGACGCCGCTGCGCCTGCAGGTCAGGCAACTGGCCCGCGGGCTGCTGGTCTGGCCGCGCCACCTGCCCTACGCGGTGGCCGCCGAGCTCGCAGGCTTCGCACCAACTGCCCGCTAACGAGATTTACGGCCCGGTCAGCGGGTTCGCGGCCGCCCGCGGCGCCCTGTGGGACGCTCTGACCTCGGCCTTCGCGCCTGCTCGCTGAGCCGCGCCCGCGCAGTGAACCGTGAGGCGAGGCCGACGGCGCTCACAGGGAATGGGGCCCGCGGTGAGTCAGCTGCCTTCGTTCGGGATCATTCTCGTTCTGGCCTTGACCTTCCCTTGAGTCAGCCGAAGACCGGGGGGCGGCGCTCGAGGAAGGCGCGGACGCCTTCCGCGTAGTCAGGGCTGTCCAGGGCCGATTCGCGCAGCCGGGCGTGCGGTTCGTCGTCATGGGTCGTGCCGTCCAGGATGCGGGCGACGGTCTCCTTGACGGCGCGCTGGGTGACGCCCGAGCGGGCGGCCAGGAGGGCGGTGAACTCGCGGGTCCCGGCGTCGAGCGCGGCCGGGTCGGTGAACACCTCGTCGATGAGGCCGAACGCCTGGGCCTGGGCGGCGCTGTAATCCTCGCCAGACATCAGGATGATCTTGGCGCGGGACGGGCCGACCAGGTCCACCAGGCGCTTGGTGCCGCGCAGCGGGTACACCAGGCCGAGCTTCGCCGGGGTAATGGCGAACCGGGCGCCCGCCGCGGCGAACCGGATGTCGCAGGCGATGGCCAGGGCGCAGCCGCCGCCGTAGCAGTGGCCGTGCGCGGCGGCAACGGTGGGAGTCGGGAAGGTGGCGAGGGCCTCTTCCGCGGCGAGCACGGCGTCGTCGTAAGCGGCGGCCTGCCCGCGCGTCATGCGGATCGTCTCGAACTCGGAGATGTCCGCGCCGGCGGAGAACGCCCTCGTGCCCGCGCCGCGCAGCATGAGGGGACGAATGCCCGGCATGGCGGCCGCTTCCTCGAGCAGGTCGGCGAGAACCATCGCCGCGTACGGTCCGGCGAGGAACCTGGTCAGGTCGAGCACGCGGAAGCCGGCGAGCGGCAGCGGCGGGTCGCCAGAGGACTCCATGTGCACGATCGTCGATGCCGCTCCGTGAAGCGTCAAGGGTAATGTGCGTTATATGCACGCTCATGTGCGCTATTGACACCCGGGAAACGCGGTGCTTGCGTGGAAACGTGACCCAAGTCCCCGGGCGAACGCCGACGGCGCGCCATGACTGACCCCGCCGGCTCGCGGGTCATCGCCGTCGCGGGCACCTCGCACAGCCCCATGGTCACGCTTGACCCCGCGCTCATCTGGCCGGCCCGCGCCGTCACCGACGTCACCAACACCTCGCTGTACGATCCGGCCGGCGTCATCCGGACGTACGACGAGCTCGTCAGCGAGGCCGCCGGCCGGTTCGACCACGAACTCGACCGGGACGTCTGGGCCGCCAAGCACGGCCAGGCGCTCGCGTCGATCGAGCGCCTCGGCCGGGACATCCTCACGCTCCGGCCCGACTTGGTCATCGCCGTCGGCGACGACCAGCGGGAGCTGTACGACTTCGACAACTTCCCGGCCCTGTCCGTGTATTACGGCGAGGAGATCACCATCGTCCCGCCGCCAAGCCGCGAGCCCACGCTGCCGCACGAGCGGGAGGTCCGGCTCATGCAGGGCCTCGACGGCTCCACCCACCCCGGCGACGCCGACGCGGGCGGGCGGCTCATCGCCGAGCTGGTCGCGCGCGACTTCGACGTCGCGGCGGGAAACAAGGTCCGCGATCACGGCCCGCACCAGGGGTTCGGCCACGCGGTGGCGTTCGTCCTGGTCCGGCTGCTCAAGTCCGCCGCCATCCCGTGCGTGCCGGTGTTGCTCAACACCTACTACGCGCCGAACCAGCCGTCGCCCAGGCGCTGCCTCGACGTCGGCGCGGCCGTCGCCCGGGCGGTCCGCGCGCTGCCAGGCGACCGCCGCGCGGTCGTCATCGCCTCGGGCGGCCTTTCGCACTTCGTCGTCGACACCGAGCTCGACACCAGGCTCCTTGAAGGCATGCGCTCCGGCGACCTGGGCGCGCTGGCCGCCCTGCCGGCGAGCCGGATGAACTCCGGCACCTCGGAGGGGCGGAACTGGCTGGTCGCGGCCGGCGCGGGCGGCGCGGAGGGCCTTAAGCACCAGTGGTCGCAGTACATCCCTGCCTACCGCTCCCCGGCGGGGACCGGCATTGGCCTGGCCTTCGGCCTGTGGGCGTGACGCCGTGGCGGCGAACGCGGCAGCAGGGCCGGAGGCGCCGGCCGGCGCCCAGACCCTCGCGCGCGGCCTGGCCGCGCTCGAGATGATCGCGGCCGCCGAGAACGGCATGACGGTTCAGGAGATGGCCGAGCGGCTCGGGGTGCACCGGACCATCGCGTCCCGCTTGCTGTGCGCCCTGGCCGGGCACCGGCTGATCGCCCGCGACGCCGGCGGCCGCTACCGGGTCGGCAGCGGGGTGCTCGCGCTCGCGCGGCAGTACGAGCCGGTGCTCAAGACGGCGGCAGGCGGCGTCCTGCGCCACCTCGCGGACAAGGTCGGCGCGACCGCGCTGGTAACGGTGCACGACGGCGACTCGGCCGTCGCGGTCGCCGTCGTCGAGCCGGCCGCCATGGTCGCCCGTCTCGTCTACCGCCCGGGCCACCGCTCACCGCTTGACCGCGGCGCCGCCGCCTACGCGCTCCGCTCTCAGCTCCCGCCGGAGCCCCGTGATCCGCCCGGCGTCGCGCGGGCCCGCCGGGACAAGTACGCCATCGCCCACGGCGAGGTCACCGCCGGGGCCTACGGCGTCGCGGCGCCGATCCCGCGCGCCCCCGGCGAGCGGCCCGCCTGCGTCCTGCTGATCACCGTCGACCGCCAGGTCGCCGAATCAGCGCTTCCCGCGGTCACCGACGCGGCCCGCCAGATCTCCGCCCTCCTCACCTGAATGCGCGTGAACCCGCCACCGGCCGCCACCGAGGTAGGTAGACAGACATGAGCAGCGAAACGGACTTGCTTGAGCGCCTGCGCGCGCTCGACACCTGCGCGGTCTCCGACGCGCTCGACCACCTGCACCTGTCGGGCGCCACGACGGGCGTCCGGCCGATGCACCCGGGCTGCGCCAAGGTCGCCGGCTACGCCCGGACGGTGGAGGTCGTCGACGCGCCGGCCGCGCCCGCGGGCAAGCACCTGGCCACCAGGACCGTCGCGGCCGCCGGCCCCGGCGACGTGATCGTGATCGCCAACCGGGGCCGGGTCAACGTGTCCTGCTGGGGTGACATCCTCACGGTTGCCGCCCAGGTCAGCGGCATCGAGGGCACGGTGATCGACGGGGCCTGCCGCGACGCGGACGCCGTCGCCGCGGCCGGGTACCCGCTGTGGGCGCGCGCCGCGGTCCCGGTCACGGCGCGCGGCCGGATCGCCGAGCGCGGCTCGAACGTCCCCGTGCTCTTCGACGGCGTGCTCGTCCACGGCGGTGACCTGGTCCTCGCCGACGGCTCCGGCGTCGTGTTCCTCCCCGCCGGCCGCGCCGAGGACGTCATCGCCACCGCCGAGCGCCTCACCGCGCGCCAGGAGACGATGGTCGCCGCCATCCGCGCGGGGGAGTCCGTCGTAGACGTGATGGCCGACGCGAGGTTCCGCGCCGCACTGACCGGAGATGACTCATTACCGAAGGCCAGGCCCTGAGCGCCGGCCCGCCGCTCAAGCGGCGTCAGGGGGCGGGCGGTCGCTGTGGGGAGGATACCGAAATACAGCGATAAACGCCCGGCACGCTGGAGAAAGGGCTTGAGGCGGCCCAGGTACCCGCGCTGGCGCAGCGCGCGGTAGACCTGGCCCGCGGTCTCGCAAGGTGCACGGCCGACATCGGCCCAGCCGTACCGAAGGGTCGCGCCGGTCGTGCAGCAGCCGCGTTGTCGCGAGCCCGGTCCGGGTCGCGCTGCTCGGCCGGATGGAACTCGCTGCCGTCGAGTTCCACGATCAGCCCGTATTTGGCGTAGGAACGGTCGCGAAAGCCCGGCGGCCACAAAGGGCCGGTTGGCGGGCGGCCCTGAGGACGGGCGGCCCTGAGCCTAGTCGGCAGGCGATCATAAGTGCCTTGTGACTGGAGAGCAGCGCCAGTGGTCAGCGGCCGGGGCAGATGAGGCCCGTTTCGTAGGCGAGGACGACCGCCTGGACGCGGTCGCGGAGGCTGAGCTTAGTGAGGATGCGGGCCACGTGGGTCTTCACCGTCGCCTCGGACAAGATCAGCTCGGCCGCGATCTCCGCGTTGGACAGGCCGCGGGCGACCAGTCCGAGTACCTCCATCTCCCGAGGGGTCAGCTGGGCCATGTCGCAGCCAGCGGATCCCCGGCGGCCGGAGGAGGGCGCCGCGGGGCGGGCCGGCTTCCCCGTCCTGGCGGGTCCGGCCGGGTCGGTCGCGGTCGCGAAGCGCTCGACCAGCCGGCGGGTAATCGACGGGGCGAGCAGCGCGTCGCCGGTGCGGACGAGCTGGACGGCGGCGACCAGATGCTCGGGCGTCACGTCCTTGAGCAGGAAGCCGCTGGCCCCCGCCGCGAGCGCGGCGTACACGTACTCGTCCAGGTCGAACGTGGTCAGGATGATGATCCGGGTCGGCGAGTCGACGTCCGCGTCCGCCACGATGCGCCTGGTCGCCTCGATGCCGTCCATCACTGGCATCCGCACGTCCATAAGCACCACGTCCGGCCGGTGCTCGAGGACCGCGGCGACCGCCTGCGCGCCGTCCGCCGCCTCCGCGGCCACGTTGATCCCCGCCGCCTTGAGTATGAGCCGGAACCCGCCGCGCACCAGGGCCTGGTCGTCGGCGATCACCACGGTGAGCGGAAGTCCGCTGCCGCCCGGCGGAGTGTCGAAGATGCGGTACTCGCCGGTCATTCCGCCGCTCCCAGCATGGTCGCTTCAGTCGCGGTCGCCTCAGACACGGTCGCTTCAGACACGGTCGCTTCGTCCGTCGCCTCAACACTCGCTTCAGACACGGGACCCGGAGCCCGGCCCGGTGGCCTGGCCGGGCAGCGGGAGGACGGCGCTGACCCGCCAGCCGCCTCCCGGCCGCGGCCCGGCCGCCAGCTCGCCGCCGTACAGCGCCAGCCGCTCGCGCAGCCCGAGCAGGCCACGACCCTGGCCAGGCGGGCGCCCGTCATCCGGACCCGCCGGGCCGGTTCCCTGGCCGTCGTCGGTGACCGTGAGCAGGAGCTGGTCGCCCCAGTGGACCGCGACGGACGCGGCGGCCTGCCCGGCGTGCCGCAGCACGTTGGTGAGGCCCTCCTGGACGACCCGGTAGGCGGCCAGGTTGGCGCCGGGCGGCAGCGGCCTCGGGGTCCCGGTGACCGTCAGCGTCACGCGGAGCCCGGCGGCGCGGACCCGGCCGATCAGCGCCTCAAGCTCGCCCAGTCCCGGCTGCGGGCGCAGCGTGGCCCGGGCGGCGCCCGTCCCTGGAGATGCGGGGCGGTCGCCGGGGTAGCCCGGCCCGGCCGGGGCGTGCTGGTCGGACCCGTCGGCGGCGGGGCTGAGCAGGCCGAGCAGGTTCCGCAGCTCCGTCATGGCCTCCCGGCCGGTGGCCTCCACGGCCAGCAGCGCGTCCTCGGCGTCGGCCGGGGAGGACGCCAGGATCTTCCGCGCCGCCCCGGCCTGCACGATCATCACCGACACGTTGTGCGTGACCACGTCGTGCAGCTCGGACGCGATCCGCGCCCGCTCGGCCGTCAGTGCCCGCTCGGTCGCGGCTCTCGCCTCGTCGCCGGCGCGCCGCAGCCGGGCGGTCGAGTCGGCCAGACGGCGGCGCAGCACGCGGAAGCCGAGGCCGGCGGCGCCGGCCGGCAGGATCGCGAAGATCGCGGTCAGCCGCCCGGGGAACCGGGGCAACTCGTTGCCGAGCGTACCGGCGACCGCGACGGTGACCACTGACACGACGGCGATCGCCAGGTTCCGGTACCTGCTGTAGGTGATCGCGCTGTAGGCGGCGTAGACGGCCGTGCCAAGCGCGACCGGCGGCACGTACGCGGTGTGCACGGCCACGATGGCGGTGGCGATCGCGAGCCAGACGCCGATCGGGTAGAACCGCCGGGCGGCGATCGGCAGCGCGGTCAGCGCGGCGGCGGCCATCAGCAGCACGCCCGGGTGCCCGGCGTTAACCCCGGTGAGCAGGGCCCCGCCAGCCCCGCGGAGCTGGAGGGGGACCGGCCCGCCGATCGGAAAGTAGCCCGGGGCGGACACCATGATGCTGTACGAGACGCTGCGCTCGGCCATCTCGTACACCGCGCCGATCGCCGCGCCAACCGCGACGGCGGCGTCGAACGCGAGCGCCCACCCGGTCGGCGGCGCGCCGCGCGGCTCCGCCCGCGCGAAGAAGGCCATCAGCCTGCCGGTACGTGCTGCCACAGCATCATTGTGTCCGGTAAACCGGCCGAAGGCATCCATCGATCCGCGTATCCCGGCTACATCGCGAGGATGACGGGCCCGGGGGAGTACGCCACTTACGTTAGGAATAATCGGTCACAGGAGGGACGCGGAGCGCGAGCGCCCGCGACTACCGTCGCCGGCATGGACACGGTAGTTCAGCTCGAGAACGTCTTTAAGCGCTACGACCGGGCGGCCGTCGCCGCCATTGATGACGTGAGCCTGCGGGTCGAGCCCGGCGAGGCGGTGGCCATCATGGGACCGTCCGGTTCCGGCAAGTCCACGCTGCTCAACCTCATCGCCGGGATGGACAAGCCGACGAGCGGGGCGGTCCGCGTCGGCGACGAGCGGGTAGACATGCTCACCGAAGCGGGCGCCGCGCGGTTCCGCCGCCGCCAGGTCGGCATGATCTTCCAGTTCTTCAACCTGCTCGACGACATGACCGTCATCGACAACGTGCTGCTGCCCGCGCAGCTCGCCGGGTCGAAGGCGCGGGACGCCCGCCAGCGGGCCGAGGAACTGCTCGACCTGCTGCGAATCGCCCACCGCCGCGACGCCTACCCGGCCCGGCTCTCCGGCGGCGAGCGGCAGCGGGTGGCCATCGCGCGGGCGCTCGTCAACCGGCCGTCGCTGCTGCTCGCCGACGAGCCGACCGGCGCGGTCGACACCGCCACCGGTGACGAGATCGGCCGCCTGCTGCTTGACCTCAACGCGCGGGGGCAGACGCTGATCGTCGTCACGCACAGCCCCGAGCTCGCGCAGCGGTACGCCAGGCGGGTGGTGCACATCGCCGACGGGCGGATCGCCTCGGATACAGCGGTGGCCCGGCCATGAGCGCCGTCTTCCACGCCGCCCGCGGCGGCCTCGGCGGGCGAAGACTTCAGGCCGTCATCATCGGCCTTGTCGTGCTCGTCTCGACCGCGGCCTCCACGCTCGCGCTCGGCATGCTCGCCGACGCGCACAGCCCGTTCGACCGCGCGTTCGCGTCCCAGCACGGTGCGGACCTCGCCTTCGCCGTGGACACGTCCGTCGCCTCGGCCGCGCAGGTCACGGCCGCGACGAAGGTGGCGGGCGTCACCGCCGTCGCCGGGCCGTTCCCGGTCGACAACGTCACGGCGCAGGTCACCATCCCCGAGATCACCGGCGCGCTCAACGGCGAGCAGCTGACCCTCGTCGCCCGGTCCTCGCCGGGCGGCCCGGTGGACGACCTGACCCTGCAGCAGGGCCACTGGGCCACGAGCGACAACCAGATCGTCGTGAGCGCGAACGGGAACGCGCCCGGCCATCTCGGCGCGACGGTCACCGTCGGCAAGCAGGCAATGACCGTCGTCGGCATCGCGAACTCGGTCACGAACACCGCCGACGCGTGGGTCCTCCCCGCCGAGATGAGCGCCATCGGCGGCGGCGGCCAGGTGCAGCTCTTGTACCGGTTCGCCGCCAACGCGACCGCCACTGACCTCAGCGCGGACAGCCACGCGGTGGAGGCCGCGCTGCCGGGCGGGGCGGTCGCCGGCACGCCGACCTCCTACCTCGCCGTCCGCCAGTCCGAGCAGTCCAACGTCGCGCCATGGGTGCCGTTCATCATCGCCTTCGGCGTGATCGCCCTGGTCATCTCGGTGCTGATCGTCGTCAACGTGGTCGGCGGCGCGGTGGTCGCCGGCACCACGCGGATCGGCGTCCTCAAGTCCGTGGGCTTCACCCCCGCTCAGGTTGTCGCGGCGTACGTGCTGCTCGTCGCGGTGCCTGCCGTCATCGGGGCGGTCGTGGGCGTGGTCTGCGGCAACCTGCTCGCCGCGCCGATCTACGCCCAGAACGCGCAGGTGTACCAGGTCGGCGTGCTCGGCGTGCCGTTCTGGGTGGACGTCGCCGTGCCGCTCACCGTGCTCGTGCTCACCGTCGCCGCCGCCATCGGCCCGGCGTCGCGGGCCGGGTCGATGTCGGCCGTGCAGGCGATCGCGACGGGCCGGGCGCCGAAGCCCAGGCACGGTTTCTTCGCCCAGCGGGCGCTCGCGCGGCTGACCAGCGTGCCGCGCCCGGTAACCCTGGGCTTCGCGTCACCCGCGGCCCGGCCGGGCCGGACGCTCGTCACGGTAGTCGCGGTGCTGTTCGGCGCGGCGGCGGTGACGTTCGGGGTGGGCCTGGCGACGTCGCTGAACCGCGTCTACAACGACATCTCCGGCGGGGCGAGGCTCCCGGTGCACGTCAACGCGGCGCTTTCGAGCGGAACTCCGAACCTGGGCGGCCCGGGCAGGCCCGGCAGGGGGCAGAGGCGGAGCATCTCCGTTGTCGGCCCGGACAACGGGCAGCAGCTGACCGCGGCGCAGCGGCACGCGATCACCGCGGCCATCGGCGCCCAGCCCGGCACGCTGCACTACCTGACTCAGACTGACGACAACCTGGAGTTCCCTGGCCTGGCGACCGCGAACGGCGGCGCGCAGCTCACCGCCTACGGTGACGGCGACCCGGCCTGGTCCAACTACCAGCTGATCTCGGGCACGTGGTACGCGCAGTCGTCGGCAACGCCGGAGATCGACGTGAACACGCTTTTCCTCGAGGACACGAACACCCAGGTAGGCGACGCGTACACGATGGTCAACGGCACCCACCGGGTCACGGCGAAGATCGTCGGCGAGGTCTTCGCGCCGGGTAACGACGTCAGCGTCTTCCTGCCGCCCGCGTCGCTCACGATCCTCGACCCCACGGCCGGCGGTGGGCAGTACGTGGTCACGCTCAAGCCGGGCGTCAACGCCGACGCCTACGCGACCAGCCTGCAGGCGGCGCTCGGCGACGCGTACGACGTCAACGACAACGGGGGCGGCGGCAAGGCGCTGATCGCGGTCACGATCCTGGTCGCCATGCTCACCTTGCTGATCATCGCCGTCGCGGGCCTCGGCGTGCTCAACACGGTCGCCCTCCAAATCCGGGAAAGGTCCCACGACATCGGCGTGTTCAAGGCCCTGGGCATGACACCGCGGCAGACGCTGACCATGGTGGTGTGCTCGATCGGCATCACCGGCCTGGTGGCCGGCATCGTCGCCGTCCCGGCCGGGATCCTGCTGCACCACGAGGTGCTCCCGGCCATGGCCCACGCGGCCAACTCCGGCCTCCCGGGCTCGGTCATCTCGGTGTTCTCGCTGCCCGAGATGATCGGCCTGGCCCTGGCCGGCCTGGTCATCGCGGTCGCGGGCGCCCTGGCGCCGGCGACGTGGGCGGCCCGCTCCCGCACCGCCGCCGCGCTCCGCACCGAGTAGCCGGGCACCGGGTCACGGCAAGAAGCAGGATGGTCCGAACGACAGCGCGCTCCGACCGCCCCGCCCATGGCACTCAGTGGCGCGGGACGGGCGGAGCCGCGCACCCGTTCGGACTAAGGATGGCCCTGGGCCCCCGCGCCCCCCGGAGTGCGAGTGTTCTAGCGTGGCAGGAGACAGGCCGGGCAGGCGATCGAGGGGCGCAGCGTTGTGATCGGTGACCGCTGGGGCGTCAGCGAGGGCGAGGTCGCGCGCGCCTACCCGTGCGATGAGTTCGTCGCCGAGCCGGCGTGGCAGGCGTGGCGGGGCGTGGACGTCGCGGCGCCCGCCGCGGCCGTGTGGCCCTGGGTCGCCCAGGTGCGGCTCGCGCCTTACTCCTACGACTGGATCGACAACCGTGGCCGCCGCTCGCCGCGGCACCTGGTGGGCCTGCCCGAGCCCTGCGTGGGAGAAAGCTTCACCTCCGTCGGCGGGCGCGCACTGGGCCGGATCGTCTCCGTCGAGCCCGGCCAGCAGCTGACGGGGACCATCATGGGCGCCTACATGTCCTACGTGCTGGTGCCCCGGGGCGACGACGCGACCCGCCTGCTGCTCAAGGTCGCGATGCGAACCACCCCGCGGACCGCACTCGGGCTGTCCGTCGGCGACCTGATCATGGCCCGCCGGCAGCTGCTCAACCTCAAGCGGCTCGCCGAGCAGGCCCCCGGCGGCCGCTAGCGGGTGACGTTGAACCGGTTGGGCCCGCGCGTTCCCGGCAGCAGGTAGAAGACCAGCAGGATGATCCCGCCGACGAGTGGCACGAAGCCGATCCACCACCACCAGCCCCTGCGGTCGCTGTCGTGCAGCCGCCGGACCGCGATCGAGATGCCCGCGATCAGCAGCGGAATCCCCACCAGGATGTCGACGACGATGCCGGCCACCCTGGACTCGTCCGATATCCAGCTCACGATCAGGTAGGCGATGACCTGGACGAGGGCGAACCACCAGAATGCCGAGCGGGAGGCCCGGCCGCGGAGGGTGAGGATGTTGTTGATACCCCCGCGGACGGCGTCGGCGAAGCCGACCGGCGCGCCGTCCAGGTAGGAAAGCGGCCGGGCGCCGCCCGGGTAGTACCCGCCGGCGGGCGGCGGGTAGGCGGTGTACGCCCCCTGCTGGCCGCCCGCCCAGCCCGCGTCCTGGCCCGGCACCTGCTGGCCCGGCCCAGGGCCGGCGTACTGGTCCTCGCGCGGCGCCTGCTGCCGCGGGATGTCATCCTCGGCCCCGCGGGTGTCCTGCCCGCCTGGCGCCTGGGACGGCTGCTGGCCGGGCTGGTAAGGATTCGGGCCGTTCGGTTCCTGCTGCCCGTTGGGAGTGCTCATGGTGCGCCTCCGATTCCCGATCGGCGTGTCGCGCAGGAGTATCCCCACAATGAGCTACTGATAGTACGCAATCTGTAATTGACTTCTGCTCCCTGGCCTCAGTGGACCCACGTTGACCGGGTGACGGGACCGTCAGCGAGCCCTTGGCGAAGGCGAGCAGGCCGGCGTTGAGCCGGCTCTTGTGCGTGGCGAAAAGGCCGTGCAGTGGGCACGCCGGAGGCCGCGTCTCCTCAGGTCGGCAGCTGAAGAAGTCGTCAATTTGCCGGATCGCATCGATGAAGCTCTCAAAGTCCACCGGCTTGGTGACGTACGCGTATTTGGCGGGAATGCGCTAGGCGCGACCGGATTGAGGACGGGCCTCGGAGGGATATCCGGGTGACGAGGCGACAAGGGCATAATGCGTTCTATGTCGCTTTGGTCACCGACTGGTAACAGCGTCCCGCATCACCGTCGCGGCGAAGGCGCGGTCTCAGCGGTCCGGCCCGGCCGGGTTCCCGGTGGCGTCAGGTGACCCGGGTCGCGATCGCCGGCGGCGGGCTCGGCGGGCTGGCCGCCGCGGCGTTCCTGCACCAGGCCGGGGTCCCTGCGGTCGTCTACGAGCAGGCACGGGAACTGCGCGAGGTCGGCGCGGGCATCATGGTCCCGCCGAACGCGGCCCGCATGCTCCGGCGGCTTGGGGTGCTCGGCGCGTTCAGCGAGCGGGCGGTCCAGCTGGAGACCGGCTGGGAGTTCCGCCGCTGGCAGGACGGGACCGTGCTGTCGGCGCAGGACCTGACCGCCAAGTCCGCGCGGCTGTACGGTGAGCACACCTACACGGTGCACCGCGCCGACCTGCTCGAGGTGATCAAGCGGGCGGTTCCCGCGGAAGCGGTCAGGCTCGGCAAGCGGCTTGACGGCTTCTCGGCTACCGAGGCGGGCGTGCGCCTGGAATTCGCCGACGGGGAGCGAGCCTCGGCCGACGTGCTGGTCGGCGCCGACGGCATCCACTCCGTGATCCGGGCCGCGCTCATCGAGCCGACGCCGCCCGCCCACTCCGGGATGTGCGCGTTCCGCGCGCTCGTCCCGGCGGCCGCCGCGCCGGAATACGCGCGACGCCCCGCTCAGGCCGTGTGGCTGGGCCCGGGCCGGCACGTGGTGCACTATCCGGTCGGCGCGGGCGAGTTCGTCAACGTGGTGGCGGTCGCCCCCGCCGGTGACTTCGCCACCGAGTCGTGGACCGCGACGGCGACCGTGGCGGAGTTCCTCGCCACCTTCGAAGGCTGGGACGACCGGCTGACCAGCCTCATCAAGGCGGCGGGCACGCCCGGGCGCTGGGCGCTGCTAATCAGGCAGCCGCTGCCCCGGTGGACCTGGGGACCGGTCACCCTGCTCGGCGACGCGGCGCACCCGATGCTCCCGTTCCTCGGCCAGGGGGCCGCGCAGGCCTTCGAGGACGCGGCGGTGCTCGCGAGCTGCCTCACGAGCGGGCAGCGCAGCCCCGCGCAGGCGCTGCGCCGCTACGAGTCCGCGCGGATCGGCCGCGCAAGCCGCGTCCAGGAGGGCAGCCACGCCCGCGCTGACTACAACCACCTGCCGGACGGGCCTGAGCAGCGCGCCAGGGACCGGGCACTGCGCGCCGCCGACCCGCTGGCGGCCAACGAATGGATATACGCCCACGACCCCGCGGCCGTGAACCGGGAAGAACAGGAACCGGGTGCTTGATGAGGCCCGTTCCGCTGATGACCCCGGCCAGCGCAGGCTGGGTGGCCTCACCCGCGGCGAGATACGACAAGCCGGATCGCTCCCGCCGTGCCAGCAGGTCGGCGCGTATGCGGTCATGATCACACCTACCACGGCGGCCGCCCGGGCCGCGGCTGAGCCGAACGCCGGGTCCGAAACCCGCGATGGCACCGCGTCGCGCTGACGATCGCCGGGGTCCGGCCGCGGCTCGCGGCGAACCGGAACGGCAGCGCAGTCACGGATACGAGGCTAGCCCGGTCTCGGCTTGGCGCCCTAGGCTATTGACGGGAGGCGCTCGATGGAATCGTTCGCTGGGAAGATCGCGGTAGTGACCGGGGGCGGCTCAGGGATGGGCCGCGAGCTAGTCAGGCAACTGGCGGCCGAGGGCTGCTCGGTCGCGGCGTGCGACGTGCACCGCGAGGCGGTCGCGGAGACGGCGGACCTTGCCCGCGCCGTCGCGCCCGCCGGGAGCACGGTCACCAGCCACTCGTGTGACGTGGCCGACGAGGCGCAGGTGCTCCGGTTCCGCGACGAGGCCCTGGCCGAGCACGGCGCCGACCACGTGGACCTGGTCTTCAGCAACGCCGGGATCGGCGGGGGCGGCAGCTTCATCGCCGACCCGCGCGAGCAGTGGGAAAGCGTCTTCGCGGTCGACTTCTGGGGCGTGTACTACTGCGCCCGGGTGTTCCTGCCGCTGCTCATCAACAGCGCCGAGGGCGTGCTCGTGAACACGAGCAGCGTCAACGGCTTCTGGGCGTCGCTCGGCGAGGGCGTGCCGCATACCGCCTACTCCACCGCCAAGTTCGCGGTGAAGGGGTTCTCCGAGGCGCTCATCGAGGACCTGCGGATGCACGCGCCGCACGTCCGGGTCGCCGTCGTGATGCCCGGCCACGTGGCCACGAACATCGTCGCGAACTCCATGATGGCCTTCGGCGTGCCCGAGGCCGACGCCGTCGCGGCGAACCAGGGCTTCCACGACAGCGCGCCGCTCAGCGCGGCCGGCGCCGCGACCGTCATCCTCGACGGAGTCCGGTCGGGTGCCTGGCGCATCCTGGTCGGCGCGGACGCCCACAGCCTGGACGAGTTCGTCCGCGCCCACCCGGACGACGCCTACGACTACGCGAAGCTCACCGCGGCCGCGAGCGAGGCCGGGGAGAAAGACCCGGCGTCGGTGGCCGCGGAGTGGTTCGACGAAGGCGACGGCCTGCCGTAAGCGGGCCCCGCGAACGTTAGCGGCCGTACTGCTGCTGCCACAGGTACTCGGCCTGCCCGCGCGCCATCCGCCGGGCCTCGTGCCGGCTGAGGTGGTGGTACCGCCCGGTGTCGAAGTGCCTGTCGATCTCGGCGGCGACGAACGCGGCGAGCAGTTCCTTGGCCACCCGGTGGTGCACCCGGATTCCCTCGCGCTCGCGGTGGTGCTCGTACATCCGCATGGCCTCGAAGCCGACCGCGGCGGCGATTAGCTCGTGGGTGACCTCGTGGTGCGGACGGCGCCCCTCGTACACGGCGTCGTAGGCGTCCCGGTGGGAACGGTGGTGCTGCCGGAAAAGGGCCACGCCTCATCAGCTCCCAGTGGTCAGTAGCGGCTGTACTGCTCGCGCCACAGGTACTCGGCCTGCTCCCTGGCGAGCCGCCTGGCCTCGTGGCGGTTCAGGTGCCCGTAGCGGTCCTGCTCGAAGTGCTTGTCGAGCTCCGCCCCCACGAACCCGGCCAGGACCTCCTTGGCGAGCTCGTGGTGCTCGGGGATGCCCTCCCGCTCGCGGTGACGTTCGTACATCCGCATCGCCTCGAAGGCGGCCGCCCCCGCCAGCAGCTCGTGCGTGACCTCGTGCTCCGGCCGCCCGCCCCCGTACACCTGGTCGTAGGCGTCCCGTGCGTGATGATGCGAGAAAAGTCCCATAAGCCCGAACTTAGCCGATCTGCAGGGGACGCGATCCCGCACGAATGCGGGGTGGGCCGGCAGTCTTGTCCCGCTAGGCTGCCCTGGTCACGATCCGCTACCGGCGTCACGGAAGGGGACTGCGCGCAGGACCGTCAGCGGTTAGTGTCTGTGGCAGCAAGGTAAACATCTTGTTGCGGCGATATTGATAGGACGTGCTGGGTGGCGGTAGCCCGGCGGCTGGCGGCGCTCGCGGCGGGCGCCCCCAAGGCGGACACGACGGCGGACGCGGCTGACGCGGTGCGGCCGCTGATCGCCGCGCACCGGCGGATGTTCCCCGCGGCGGACGCGGGACTGCTGCGCCGCGCCTACGCCGTCGCCGACCACTGGCACAGCGGCCAGGTCCGCAAGTCCGGGGCGCCCTACGTCACCCACCCGCTGGCGGTGGCGATCCTCCTCGCGGACATCGGGATGGACACCACCACGCTGGTGGCCGCGCTGCTGCATGACACGGTGGAGGACACCGGCCTGACCATAGGCCAGGTGAAAGCGGAGTTCGGCGCGGAGGTCGCGGTCCTCGTCGACGGGGTTACCAAGCTCGACGGGTCCAAGTGGGGCGACCACGCGGAGGGCGAGACGTTCCGCAAGATGATCCTCGCCGCCTCAATTGACCTGCGGGTCCTCGTCATCAAGCTCGCCGACCGGGTGCACAACCTGCGAACCCTCGGCCACCATCCCAAGCGGGAGAAGCGCGAGCGGATCGCGCGGGCGTCCATGGAGCTGCTCGTGCCGTTCGCCCAGCGGCTCGGACTGTATGACTACCAGCGCGAGCTGGAGGACCTGGCCTTCGCGACGCTCTCGCCCGAGGCTCACGAGCGCGTCGCGGCGCTCGTCCGCCGGACGGAGGACGAGCGGAACGCCGCCCTGGGCGAGCTGATCACCGGGATGCGCGCCCAGCTGTCGGCGGCCGGGGTCCGGGCCCAGGTGGAGGCCCGCGCGCGGCACCTGTACTCCATTCACCGCAGCCTGCCGGAAGGGAGCGGGGGCTGGACCTGCGGCGCGGCCGCGGCGCGGCCCGGCGACACGGCCGCCGCCATGCTGCGCCCCACCGACGCGGCCCGCGTCGTGGTCGTCGTCGACGGGCCCGAGAGCGACTGCTACGTCGCGCTCGGCGTGCTGCACGGCGGCTGGCACCCGGTCGACGACCGGTTCCGTGACTACATCAGCATGCCCAAGTACAACATGTACCGTTCCCTGCACACGGCCGTCCTCGCGGGCAGCGAGCCCGTCGGCGTGCTGATCCGGACGCGCGCCATGGACGCCGTCGCCACCTACGGGGTGGCGGCGCGGATCCGCGAGGCGGGCGGCCGGGACGGCAAGGTCAGCGCGGACCAGGCCCGCCGGGCCGACCTCGACTGGCTGGACCGGCTGCTCGCCTGGCAGCCCCTGGCGGCGCCGGGCGACTTCCTTGACGGGCTGCGCGCCGACCTGAGTCACGCGGGCATCTTCGTGTTCACGCCGGACGGCACCCCGGTGAAGCTGCCCGCGGGCTCGACCGCGGTCGACTTCGCCTACGCGGTCTCCCCGGCCACCGCCGGCAGCGCCGTCGGCGTCCTGGTCAACGGGCTGCGCAAGCCAATGGAGAACAGCCTGTCGCACGGCCAGGTCGTCGACCTGATCACCGGGCCGTACGCGGACCCGCCCGACTCATGGCTGGCCGCCGCGCACAGCGGGCACGCGAGGGCGCACCTGAAGGCCGCCATCGCCAGCCGCCGGGCCGAGGAGGCCGCCGCCCGCGGCCGCGCCGCGGTCGCGAAGGCCCTGCCCGCCGACGGCGCGCACGGCGACGCCGGCCGGCGGTTGCGTGACCTGGAAGACAACGGCACCGCCTTCAGCGCGGCCCGCCGCCTCGGCTTCCCCGACCTGGACGCCCTCTACGAGGCCGTCGGCCGGGACAAGCTCAGCGCGCCAGGGTTCCTCACGCACCTGGGCATCGCCGCTCCCCAGGCGTGATAGTCCGCGGTCGTTCCGGCCGTTGCCTGTCTCTGACTTTCCCCCGCGGCCGCCGGCCAGCTCACTCCGCGGCGAAGGGATACTCAAGGTCCCAGCCCAGCGTGTCCGCGAGCAGCGCGCCGACCGCGGGCTCGTAGCCAAGCCGGCGCCAGCCTGCGCCCGCCTGCGCCCGGCCGCTCGAACAGCGGCGCGGCTGCGGAGTTGATGCAGGCGAGTCGCAGGCTCGTCACTGGTCCCCGCATTACGGCACCGCCTCGGCGTACGTATGGAACTCCCAGTCGGTGACGGTACCGCAGAACCGCTCCCGCTCGTCGCGCTTGTCGGCGGCAAGCGGTGCGCTGGTCATCGCTTCCTCGCTGCGAATCTCATCCGAGCAGCGCCTCGCGCAGCACGCGGTAACGGCTTGGCGGCAGGTTGAGCGCGACGCTGCCGACCAGCCGCCCGTCGCGGTGGTAGGTCGCGAGCAGGCCCTTGTCCAGCTCGTCGGGGTCGCCCTCGGCGATCGCCACGTCATCGGCGAGCCCCGGCGATCCGAAGGACTGCAGCCGCAGGTCTCCCTGGTCGCTCCAGAAGTAGGGAAGAGGCCGGAACGGATTCTGGTCGACTGGGTCGCCCTCCAGTCTCGCGTGGAGGGTGGCGGCGGCGCGGCGGGCGGTTTCCGTCGGCATCGACCAGTGCTCGACGCGGCGGGGCACGTCGTCGAGCAGCGGGTTGGG
Organism: uncultured Actinomycetota bacterium; assembly: GCA_963767685.1. Lineage (GTDB taxonomy): Bacteria > Actinomycetota > Actinomycetes > Streptosporangiales > Streptosporangiaceae > Trebonia. The sequence continues at coordinate 107,452 of CAVYEZ010000016.1, read as the reverse complement.
GAACCTGGCCACGTCGCCGACCGCGGTCACCGGCGTGCCGGTCACCGCGGCGCCGTCAGTGGTGAGGGCGGACAGGGCGTTGTCGCACAGTACGCCGTCGGCCAGGTCGAGGCCGCTTCCGGCGAGCCACTCGGTGTTGGGCAGGGAACCGATCGCCTCCACCACCAGGTCGGCGGGCACTACCGCGCCGGTCAGCGCGAGCCCGCCGGACGCGGGGCGGCCGGGGACGCGCGCGCTGCTCGCGTCGGTCCCGTCGGCGAGGACCACAGCGGTGACGCGGTGCTGCCCGGCATAGCCGGTCACGGCCCGGCCGAGGACGAACGTGATGCCCGCGCGCTCGTGCGCCCGCTGGATCGCGCGGGCGAGCGGCTCGCCGAGAACGCGGAGCAGCGGCGGGCCGGCGCTCCACGACCGTCACGTCGCAGCCAAGCGCGAGCGCGGTGCAGGCGACCTCGCAGCCGACGAAGCCGGCGCCGACCACGACGAGGCGCGGACGCCGGAAAGCGCCGGACTCGGCGTCTTCGGCGCCCGCCAGCGCGGCGCGCAGGTCCGCGCGCAGGCCGGCGCAGTCGTCGAGCGTGCGCAGCACGTGCCGTCCGCTGCCCGGGCCCGCCGGGCCCGGGACGTCGAGGTGACGCGGGCGCAGGCCGGTAGCGACGACCAAGCCGTCGAAGCGGACCGGCTCGCCGTCGGCCACGACGAGCTCGCCCGCCCCGAGGGCGACCCCCGTGACGGGCGCGCCGAGCCGGAAGGTCACGTCCGCAACGGCGGCGCGGCGGCGGAAGGCGACCCGCTCGTGCAACGCGGCGAGGCCGTCGGCGTTGGTTCCCGGCGCGGCCTCCGCGTCGGCGAGCTCGTGCGCGAGGAGCTCTTTCGACAGCGGCGGCCGGTTGTACGGCATGTGCGGCTCGGCGCCGACGATCGTGATGGGGCCGGCGTGCCCGGCCGCACGGAGCTGCTCGGCGGCGCGCAGGCCGCCGAGGCCGGCGCCGGCGATCGCGACGTGCTTGGTCATGACAGCCGCTCCTCCTCCCTTCGGGATAAGCCCGATGCTCGTAATACGGCGGCGAGGAGCCAGCCGCTGTTCGCGCCTACCTCCGTGACCGCGGCGAAGTCGCCGTCCCCAGGCGCGGGCAGCCGGGGAAGCCGGGTGCCTGGGATCCAGTGCGGGGTATTGGCGGCGACCACGCGGCGCTCGGCCGTTACGAGAACGGCGGGGGCGGGCACGGCCCGGAGGATCGCGAGCAGATCCGGCTCGAAGTGGGACATCCGGATGTCCGCGCCGGCGATGCCGAGGAACTCGCGCTCGCCGTCCGGGCCGCCGTCGGTGACCGGGACCGTCATCGTGACCACGTGCCTGTCGGCGCAGGAGAAGTCGATGTGCGGGCCGTAGACGTAGCGCCGACCCTCGCGCCGCGGGATGGTGAACCAGTCCATGTCGAGGCGAGGCAGCCGGGCCGCTGCGCCGCGAAGCCGTCACCGATCGCCGTGACGGGTCCGAACACCCCGTCAAGCATCGACCTGACCTGCGCGGCCGGCTTACCTAGGTCCCCCACGCCTCGTCTCCTCCCCGGACCTAGCCCCGCGCCATGGCAAGCCGCATCGCGGTGAGCCGCCGTAGGTTCGACTCCACGTGCAGCTCGGCGAGCATCCGGGCCCGGTCGCCGTCCTCGGCGGTGATCGCGTCCGCGATCGCCAGGTGCTCGGCGGCGACGGCGACATGGTCGAGCAGCTCCGTGGCCGTGCCGGCGACGGCCGCCCCGGGCGCCGCCGGGTCGCCTCTGGCGGCAGCCATAGCAGCTCGGCGAGCTGCGTCTGCAGCCCCAGCTCGAGCCGGGTGAGCCGCTCCGATTGTGACGCCTGCGCGACCTCGATGTGGAACCGGCTGTCGGCCCGGATCCGTGACCCGAGCGTGGACGCGGCGGATAGCTGGCGGACGAGCGTGCTCAGCCGCCGCACGTCCGCGGCCGACGCCCGCGCGGCGGCGAGCTTGGCGGCGCCGCCGGACACCGCCAACTGCTCGTCAATCAGGTCGCGCAGCGCGCTCGTCGTCATGGCGCGCAGCCGCTCGCGCAGCAGGCCGAGCGGCGGTGACGCGGGGCGGCGGACGAACGTGCCGCCGGTCCGGCCGCGCCTGGTCTCCACGAGTCCCTGCTGGCGGAGGCTCGCCAGCGCTTCCCGCAAGGTCATGGCGGACACGCCGAGCTGCGCGGCGAACTCGGTCTCCGGCGGGAGCTGCTCGCCGTCTACGAACAGGCCGAGCTGGATTGCCTGGCTCACCCGCTGCACCACCTCTTCCGCCCGGCCCGCGGCCGCGAGCGGCGATATCAGCGATACGGAGTGCCGACCTTCCGTCATGCCGATAAGACTATAAGATTGTGGTTTTAATGGGTGGTGACGCGGCTACCGGTTCGTCGGTGGCTTCGTCGCCGCCCGTGGCGTCGCGCGTCGCGGGCCGCCGCAGGCCCGTTCCCGTCGAAAGGCACAGCTGGAGCACGAAGATCCAGACGAGGACCGACGAGGAGACGTGCACCCAGACCAGGCCGGCCGGCAGGCGGTTGAAGTACTGCACGTAGCCGATCACGCCCTGCGCGCCAAGGCCGACGAGGACGATCCAGCCGAGCCGCACGGTCCGCGGTGACCCGCCGGCGAACCGCAGCCCGACCACCAGCGCCACGGCGAGGGCGCCGATGAACCAGCCGATGTCGGCGTGCAGCTGGGTGACCGACTCAAGCGAAAAGTGGAACCTGGGCACGGTCGTCCGGTGCCCCTGCTCGTCGATCGTGGTCCCCGCCAGGGGGCCGGTCCCGGTCACGATCGTGCCCGCGGCGAGCATCACCGCCGTGATCGCGGCGAGCAGCCCCGCGAGCACGCGCAGGTCGGCGCGGGCCGGCGGCGCCGCCGGCAGGCCGGCGGCGTCCGCCGCCAGCACGGAGGCCCGCGCATGCAGGACTACCGCGCTGGTGAGGATGATCGCCGTCGACAGCAGGAAATGCGCGGCGACCAGCGCTGGGGGCAGCTTGAGCAGGACCAAGATCCCGCCAAGGACGGCCTGGGCGATGACCCCCAGGGGCAGGATCGCCGACAGCCAGACCAGGTCCTTCCGCTCCCTGCCGTGTGTCAGGTAGTAACGGAGGAACGCGATGAAGGTCAGCCCGGCGATCGCGACGAGGGGGAAGTTCAGCAGCCGGTTGCCGAACTCGATCCAGGTGTTCAGCGTCGTCTGGCCGACCGAGTGCGCGGCCACGGCGCTGGTCTTCGTGCACGTGGGCCAGTCCGGGCAGCCGAGGCCGGACGACGAGAGGCGCACCGCCGCGCCGGTGGAGATGATCGCCGCGTTGGCGCTCACCGACGCCAGGGCCCACCCGCGCAGCGACTTCGCTGTCGGCTGCCAGACGGGGGCGATAAGTCGGGAAAGCACGCGCCCCATGCTAGCCCTTCACCCGCGAGTCCTGGTCGGGTACCTCTCGCGAGGGCGCCCCGCTCGCGTTGCCGCCGCTACTAAGCGTCCTCGCCGCGGGACCGCATCCCGACGTCACCGTCCGCGGGCTCGGCGGGGATTCCGCCAGCGTCCGGGCCGACGACGAGATCGACGGGCCGGGCGGCTCTCCGCTCGACGTGGTCGGCGCCCAGCTTGGCGGTAACGCCCTGAACCCAGTAGCCGGGCCAGAGATCGCAGTGCGCAGTGGCCGGCTCTGAGCACTCGGCCCACTCAACGCCCACCGCCACCGTCCCGACGCGTCCGACCCTTACGACTGGGGAACGTCCGCCCGGTCCGGCTGGTTCACCCCGCCGCCAATCCCGCGGTTCGCCAAATACCCCCAGGGGGTATAGATTCGGTGGCATCCGAGATCCTTGACCCAGGGGAGGGGAACAGATGCACGCGCTGCTGCACGCCCTGTCGATCACCGGGTCGATGACCTGGGAGATCACCTGGGCGCTGATCCTGGGGTTCGCGCTGTCCGCGGTGATTCAAGCGGTCGTTCGCAGGTCCACGGTGGTGCGGCTGCTTGGCGACGACCGGCCGCGCACGCTGGCGATCGCGGCGGGACTCGGCGCCGCGTCGTCCTCCTGCTCGTACGCAGCGGTGGCGCTGGCCCGGGCGCTGTTCCGCAAGGGCGCGAACTTCACCGCGGCGATGGCCTTCGAGGTGGCCTCGACCAACCTGGTCATCGAGCTCGGCGTGATCCTGGCGCTGCTCATGGGCTGGCAGTTCACTCTCGCGGAGTTCACCGGCGGACCGCTGATGATCGTGTTCATCGCGGTGCTGTTCCGCCTCTTCCTGCGCGACCGGCTGCTGGCCGGGGCGCGCGAGCAGGCGGACCGCGGGCTGGCCGGCTCGATGGAGGGGCACGCGGCGATGGACATGTCCGTCAGGCGGGACGGCTCCTTCGCCCGGCGGCTGCTGTCGCGGGAGGGGTTCACGTCCGTCAGCCACGTGTTCGTCATGGAGTGGGCGGCGATCATCAGGGACCTGGTGATCGGGCTGCTGGTGGCGGGCGCGATCGCCGCCTGGGTGCCCGACCGCTTCTGGCAGGCGTTCTTCTTCAGCGGGCACCCGCTGGCCGCGAAGCTCTGGGGGCCGCTGATCGGCCCGGTGGTGGCGATCATCTCGTTCGTGTGCTCGATCGGCAACGTGCCGCTTGCCGCGGTGCTCTGGAAGGGCGGGATCAGCTTCGGCGGCGTGGCGGCGTTCATCTTCGCCGACCTGATCATCGCGCCGATCCTGAACATCTACCGCAAGTACTACGGCGCCAGGATGGCCGCGTTCCTGCTCGGCACGTTCTTCGCCGCGATGGTCGCGGCCGGTTACGTCATAGAGCTGGTCTTCGGCGGCCTTGGCCTGATTCCCAGCCGGGCTGCCGCGACGATCCCCGACCAGGGCGTCTCCTGGGACTACACCACCTGGCTGAACATCGTCTTCCTGCTGCTGGCCGCCGCCCTGATCGTCAGGTTCGCGCGTACCGGCGGGCCGTCGATGCTGCGGATGATGGGTGGCGCCCCCGCGCCCGCCGGGGAAGGGGACGGGCACGCGCATCAGGTGATGCACGACGCGCCCGGGCATTGACGCCGTCCGGGTGCGCTAACCCCTGAGGAACCGGGTCACGTCGGTGGCGTCGGCGTCCAGCGCCGCCCGGGCCTCGGCGTCGAGCCCGGAGAACGGCGCGAGCATGACCTGACCGCCGGCGATCGACCAGGTCGCCACGGCCCGGCCGTCGGCCAGGGCGAACGGCCGGAAGATCCCGTTGGTCGTGACGAGCTCCCGGTGCGGGCCAGTGATCGGATCGCGGGAAGCCCAGCCAAGCAGCAGCGGGTCGAACGCGCCGAGCAGGCGTGGCGGGGGCAGCGCGGCGGCCGCGGGCCGCCGCCCGGCCGGCAACTCGGCCAGCCCGTCCGCTCGCTGCAACGCGCCGCACCGGGCCAGGCCGAGCCGGGCCTCTCGCAGCCCGATGCCCGCCCACCGGGCGAGGTCACGGTCGGCCGCCGGGGCGTGCCCGGCGAGGTAGCGCCGGGCCAGTTCCCCGAGCGCGGCCTCCGGGTCCAGCGCCGCGGGCGGCGCGCCCAGCCAGTCGCGGACGAGCACGAATGCCTGGTCTCTGCCCGCTACCGGGCCGCGTACGATCAGGCCGCGGATGCTGGCAAGCAGCAGGATATGCACCAGTGCCTGGCCTTCGGCCCGCACTCCGGCCGCGGCCACCCGTTCGCGGAGCTGAGACCGGGTGAGCGGGCCGTCGGCGGCCAGCGCGTCCTGGACGGCGGCCACCGCCCGCTCCGCGTCCTCCGGCGGGACCCCTTCCTGCGCCAGCCGACGGGAGTTGCCGGTGCGCAGCTGCGGGGTGGTCAGCGGGTGCAGCCACCAGTAGTCCCCGGTCCGGACCATGTGCAGGGTGCCGCGGTTCAGCCAGGTGACGACCAGCGAGCGTTGCATCAGGGCGGAGTCGACGTCCGCGGCGGACAACCCCGCCGACCGCGCCCGCACCGCGAGGCGTGCGCCCCGCGGGTCCTGCGCCTGAATGGCCAGCAGCCGCCCGGCCACTTCCTCGGCGCTGCCCGCCGGGTCGCCGGACAGCTGCTGGGCCGCGCACCGCTCCGCGGTCACCGCCAGCTCACCGGGGCTCGCGGCCGCCCGCGACGCTGAAGAGCTCACCGGCAGTGACTCTACCGCCCGGCCCGCCGTCTTGCCCCGGGGGCTCAGACCATGATGGCGATCTTGCCCCGCGCGTGTCCCGCGCTGAGGTGGTCGACGGCCGCGGGTGCATCCGCCAGCGGATAGGACTGGTCAAGCAGGGGCGTGAGCCGGCCGTCTTCGGCGAGGCGGGACAGCTCCTCGATGTCGGCCAGGCGGTGGGTGGAGATGCCGCGACGATGAGTGTTCCCGTTGGGGTCAGCGCCCGCCGGAGCCGTGACGGCGGCGTGCGCCCGTTGATGTCGATGATCAGGTCATAGCGCCGGCCGCCGGCGGTGACTGGCTCTCGCGTGTAGTCGATGACGTGGTCCGCGCCGAGGGAGCGGACCAGGCCGGGCTCGACCTCATCCTGGAGTCGCTGCCGCGTGCGCTGGGCTAGGGCTGGTAAGAGCCGGGCGTCCAGGCCCGGGTCGTCACGCCGATCGCGTTCCACGCGTTGATCGCGATGATCAGGGAGAGCAGCGCGGCGACCTCGCCCGGCGCGAGATGTCCCGCGGCGGCCGCGTAGGCCGCGTCCGGCACGTGGTCGCGGGCCATCAGGGTCACGTCCTCCGTGAGGGCGAGCGCGGCCCGTTCCTTGCTCGTGAAGAAGGGGGTCTCCCGCCAGACGGGCAGGACGTACAGGCGCTGCTCGGTCTCCCCGGCCGCGCGGGCGTCCTTGGTGTGCATGTCGACGCAGTAGGCGCACCCGTTCAGCTGGGACGCGCGGACCCGGACAAGTTCCCGCAGCAGCGGGTCGATTCCGGCCGCGTCGAGCTCCTTGGTCGCGGCCCGGTCCAGGTGGGCCAGCGCGCGGGCGAACCCGGCGGCCTGCGCGTCGAAGTCGAGCCGGACCGGGATCGGCGGGGTGGTCGCGGCGGTGACGCCGGTCTCGTTCACTGTCATGAGTCTGACGCTAGCCGGAAGGCGGCCCTCGAAGAAGATCCATTCTCCCGGGGAAAACATGGGCCAACCTTGGCGGCCTACTGATCCCGGATCGCCGCGGTCAGCCGGGCCAGGGCGGTGCTGTAGGCGTGGCCGGGAGGTGCCGCGTAGCCGATGACCAGGGCCGGCCCGCGAGTGTGGCTGGTGGCGTGCCCGCTCGCGTGATCGCGCAGTGCGTATCCGCCCAGGCCCTCGATGGCCACGCCCCGGGCGGCCGCGCGGGCGATGACCTGGTGCTCCGGCCGGTCACCGGGCAGCTCGGCGACCGCGTGCAGCCCGGCCGCGATCCCGGTGAGGCGCACCTCGGGCGCGTGCCTGGCGAGCGCGTCGATGAGACGGTCGCGGCGGCGCCGGTAGTCGAGCCTTTCCCGCCTGACGTGCCTGTCGTAGGCGCCGGAGGCGATGAACTCGGCGAGCGTGAGCTGCTCCAGGCTGCTTGTCTGCCCGTCGGCCACGGCCTTGACGTCGGTCACGGCGTCCGCCAGGCGGGCGGGAAGTACCAGCCAGCCGAGCCGCAGGCCGGGAGCCAGCGTCTTGCTGGCGGTGCCGGCGTAGACGGTGTGCTCGGGAGCGAGCGCCTGCAGCGCTCCGACCGGCTGGCGGTCGTAGCGGAACTCGCCGTCGTAGTCGTCCTCGATGATCAGCCCTCCGTTCCCCGCGGCCCAGCGGGCGGCGTCCGAACGGCGCCGCGGTGACAGCACCGAGCCGAGCGGGAACTGGTGCGCCGGGGTGAGCAGCATGGCCTGCGCGTCCGGGGCCGGGTTGAGGATCGCGCCGCGCTCATCGACGCCGAGCAGCACCGGGGAGATCCCGGCAGCGGCGAGCGTCCGGGCCGGGCCGGGCAGGCCGTAGTCCTCGAGCGCGATCCTGGTGACGCCGGCGCCGGGCAGCACCTGGCAGAGCAGGGCCAGCCCCTGCGTGAACCCGGTGCATACGACGATCCGGTCCGGGCTAGCCCGCACGCCGCGCGCGCGGGCCAGGTAACCCGCCAGCACCGTGCGCAACTCCGGCAGCCCGCGGGGATCGCCGTAGCCGAGCGCCTGGCTCGGCGCGGCGGACAGCGCCTTGCGGGCGGCGGACAGCCACGCGGACCGGGGAAACGCGGACAGGTCAGGCGATCCGGCCCGCAGGTCATACCGGATCGGCCGGAGCCCGGGCGGCGACTGGTCGGCCGCCGGCGCCGGGGCGGGCGCGGCGGCGTCCGCGACCCGGGTGCCTGAGCCCTGCCGCGCGGTCAGCCAGCCCTCCGCGATGAGCTGGCCGTAGGCCTCGGCGACCGAGTTGCGGGCGATCCCCAGGTCGACGGCCAGGGACCGGGAGGACGGCAGCCGGGTCCCCGGCACCAGCCGCCCCGTCTGCACCGCCTCGCGCAGCGCCGCTTCGAGCGCGGCCCGGACCCGGTTCCCGCGCAGGTCCAGGTGCAGGTCCACGCCAGAAATGGCCCATGTTTTGTCCATGAAAATGGACCTTACTCGCAGTCCGCTTTTCGCCTATCGTCAGTTGCATCGCCCCTAGCTGGGGAATCACTGAACAGGAGCAAGGCAATGACGACTCAACGCACCGCATCGATGACCTCGCCGAGCACGGTGACGACGGGCCGCGGGGTGGCCCGCAGGACCTGGCGCAAGCTCGGCGCGACGATCCGCGAGATGAACTACGCCGCCGGCCGGGTCGCGACGCCGCGCATGCCCGGGCAGCCGGAGAAGACCGGCGCCTGAGCGGCCGCGATGGCGTGAGGCCCGCGAAACCGGGCAGGTGGTACCGACGGCAAGCGACGAGGAGCGAAGACATGGCGGAGACGGCACGGGCCGCTGCCCCAGAAGAAGTGGCGGCGGCCTACTTCCTGGCATGGAAAGCCGGCGACATCGAGCAGGTGCGGCCGCTGCTGCATCCTGAGGTCGACTTCCACGGCGCGATGGGCGCCACGCACGGGACGGAGGAGACGCTCCGCGGACTCGCGGGCATGTTCGCCATGACCAGGCAGGTCGAGGTGATCAGGCGCTGGGCCGACGGACCGGACGTCATTACCTGGTTCGAGCTGAGCGCCGACAGCGCCGGCCCGCTTCCCGTCGTCAACTGGAGTCACGTCGAGGACGGGCGCATCACGCGGATCCAGGCGACCTTTGACCCGCGCCCGCTCCTGGGGTAACCGCGAGGTGGGCGGGAGCGAGGCAGCCGTCAGGGGCGGGCCGCTGGACAGGCCAGGCTCGCCCGGCGCTCGGGTGCTGCCGGCCGCGGCCGCTGAGGCGGCGGCGACGCAGCCGATCCCCGCCCACTCGGCCGGCGACAGGGCCTGGCCAAGGAACGTGAGGCCGATCAGGGCCGCCACGGCCGGCTGGACGGACATCCAGACGCCGAACAGGCTCGTCGGGATGCGACGCAGCGCCTCGAGTTCCAGCCAGTAGGGGATGACCGACGACAGCAGGCCGATGGCCGTGCCCGCGGCGAGGAACGAGGGGCGGAACATCGTCGGCGCTCCCGCGAGCACGCCAGGCGCGGTCACCGCGATGGCGGCCACGCACATGGCGATGACCAGGCCGGACGCGCCGGGCAGGCGCTGGCCGGCGGCCTTGGAGCCGAGAATGTAGGCCGCCCACGCGGTTCCGGCCGCCGCCGCCCAGGCGACCCCGGCCCAGTTAAGGTGCGTCCCGCCGACTGTGCCGGCGAGCAGCGCCACGCCTGCCGCCGCGAGGGCCGCGCAGCCGAGGCCGGCCCCCCGGCGGTGCCGCCCGCCGCGCAGCGTCCCGGTGACGGTGACGGACAGCGGGCCGAGGAACTCGATGGTGACCGCGATGCCGAGGGGGACGCGCGCGAACGCCTGATAGATCGCGAAGTTCATGAAGCCCAGGGCGATACCGAACGTAAGCGTGATGACACCGTCGGTCCACTCGCGCCGCCCGGCGAGGCCGGCGACCGCGCGGGCCGTGCCCCGGCCGGCCACGATGAGCAGGATCAGCGCGGCCGACCACAGGCGCAGCGTGGTGACGGCGGCGGGCGGGAGCTGGCCGAACAGGCGGTCGGCGATACCCGCGCCCGACTGCACGGACACCGCGCCCGCCAGGACGAGCCCCGCGGGCAGGACCGGGTCTGCCCCTTATTCCCACTTGAAGGAGCGCGCGGCGAGCGCGATGCCGACGATCGCCCAGACGGCAAGGGTAATGACGTCCCTAGCCGGGAAGGCGGCCGCGTTCGCCAGGGCGTCGCGCAGGCCGGTCGACAGCGCGCCGGTGGGGAGCAGCTCGAGCAGCGAGCGGGCGCCGCGCGGGAACTTGGTAAGCGGGAACACCACGCCGCCGATGCCGAGCAGCACCACGTAGATCAGGTTGGCCGCCGCCAGGGTCGCCTCGGCCCGCAGCGTCCCCGCCAGCAGCAGCGCGAAGCCGCTGAACGCGGCCGTGCCGAGCAGCACGAGCAGCGGGACGACGACGATGGCGGCCGGGCTGGCATCCGGCGACCAGCCGAGCGCGAGGGCGACAAGCAGGATGATGGCGGCCTGGAGCAGCTCGACGCCGATGACCGTGGCGGTCTTGGCGGCGATCAGGCCCGATCGCGACAGGGGCGTCGCGCCCAGCCGTTTGAGCACCCCGTACCTGCGCTCGAACCCGGTGGCGATCGCCTGGCTGGTGAACGCGGTCGACATGACCGCGAGCGCGATCACCCCCGGGGTCAGGAAGTCGATCCGGGTGTACCCGCCGCCGAAGTCGATCAGCGGCTCCAGGCTGAACGCGGCGAGCAGCAGCAGTGGGATGATCAGCGTGAGCGTGAGCTGCTCGCCGTTGCGCAGCAGCTGCCTGGTCTCCTGGGCCGCCTGGGCGGCGACCATCCGCCGCATGGGCGCGGCGCCCGGCATGGGGGTCCATGTCCCCGGCGCCGTCCCCGGTGCCGCCTGGGCGGCGATGGGCTGGGTCGTCAACCCCTCAGGTCCCTTCCGGTCAACTCGAGGAAAACGTCCTCAAGCGTGCGTGACTCGATCTGCAGGCTGCTCGGCAGCACGCCGCGGTCGGCGCACCAGGCGGTGACCGCGGCGAGCAGGGCGGGCTGCACGGTCCCGCCGGGCACCTCGATCAGGTAACGGCCGGCCGGCGACTCCTTGGCGGCGCTGCCCGGGGGCAGCGCCGTGAGCAGGCTGTCGATGTCAAGGTCGGGCTCGGCGCGGAACCTGAGCTGCCCGGCGGAGCCGGTGAGCGTGGCGGGAGAGCCGTCGGCGACCGCGCGGCCGTGGTCAATGATCACCACGTGGTCGGCGAGCCGTTCGGCCTCCTCCATGAAGTGCGTCGTGAGGATGACGGCGACGCCGTCGGCCTTGAGCGCCGTGACCAGGTCCCAGGTCGCGTGCCGGGCCTGCGGGTCCATGCCGGCGGTCGGCTCGTCGAGGAAAACCAGCTCAGGGCGGCCGAGGACGGCCGCGGCCAGGGACAGGCGCTGCTGTTGCCCGCCGGACAGCCGCTTGTACGGGGTCTTCGAGTGGGAGGTTAGGCCCACGATGTCAAGGAGCCACGCCGTGTCGTGTGGTTTCACATGGAACCGGCTGAGCGTCCTGAGGTACTCGCCGGCCGGGACGGCGGGCGGGATGCCGCCAGCCTGGAGCATCACGCCGACCCGCGGCTTGAGCCGGGCGGCGTCCCTGTCCGGGTCGAGGCCGAGCACGCGCACGGTGCCCGCGTTGGCGCTCCGGTAGCCCTCGCAGACCTCGATCGTGGTGGTCTTGCCCGCGCCGTTCGGCCCCAGGATCGCGGTGACCTCGCCGCGGCCCGCGGTGAGGCTGAGCCCGTCGACGGCGGTCGTCCGCCCGTACCGCTTCACCATGCCGGACAGTTCCACGGCGGGACTCTGCTCGGCACGCGGCGGAACCGGGGGCACACTACTCACGCACGCAGTTTATGGGGCAGCGGGCGGCGCCGCGCCGACAGGGTCCGACATTCTGTAGTAGAACTCGCTAAGCCGCTCGCTTGCCCCGAGGAGATAACAGCAAGAAGCGCGCAGCGCGCGCAACGTCAGATTGCGATAGCAGCAAGAGGCGCTTGCGCCTGTTGTCAGCGCTTGCGCTGGGCGGTCAGCGCTGGCAGTTCGCGGCGCGCTTGACGGCCTTTCTCGCCTTCTTCAGGTGCCGGTGCTTCAAGTGACGGCTCTCGGCGGGCCAGTCCGGGCCTTCTGGCCAGCTCGCGACCGCCATCGGCGCGGACGAGTGGGGGTTGCGCGCCGCGGCGAGGAATCGCTCGAAGTGGGTCGCGCCCGGCAGCTCTACCCGCGCCGACTTGAGCTGGGCGTGGCAGGCGCGGGTCACACGAACGCGCTCGGATGACTGATCTTGGCCTTCGCCCTCCGACGGCACCGCGATGATCTCCAGCCAGGACAGCTGCTGTGTCCGCAGGTACACCGGGGGCATGCCGTAGATCGTGTCGATCGCCTCGACGACCGAGGTGCACGACCCCGTGTTGCCGTAGAAGCCGTTGCCGTGCGCGTGCAGTTCCGGGTGGTGGGTGTGCCCGGACAGGTAGCCGGTGTAGCCCTGGCTGATCAGCTCGTCCGCGCGCTCCCGCGCGGCGGAGTTCTGCCCGTAGCCGCGCTCGGACAGGGCCAGGGCGCTGATCGACGTCCAGGCGCGGCGGGACACGATCGCGATGATCGTCGCGATGATCGCGATGTCCACCAGCGCGCCGTAGCCGAGAATCTCTCCGTCGTGCAGCCAGCGGCCGGCGTCCGGGTAGCGGTCGCCGACCCGGCCGACCTGGGGCAGGACCAGGGCGAAGAGCACGATCGGGGCGAGGACCAGCCACCACAGGTGGCGGACCAGCTTCCGGTAGACGAGCCGGGATGCGAGGAACGACGGGAAGTCCGCCGGGTCCGCCATCTCGTGCGCGCCGGTGAGCCAGTCCTTGCCGAGCCACTCGATCTTCGGGATGACGTCGCGGACGATGTGGTGCCCGAGCGGGGTGTCGAGCGGGTTGCGCGGGTCTTGAAAGCAGTTATGCGGGTCGATCTGGTGGCCGTGCTCGACCCGGATCTTGTCACCGCCCGGCAGCACCAGGTCGGCGGCGAGGCACAGTTTGGCACCGGTCGCCTCGCGGACCGCGGTGGCCGCCTTGAGGTCCCACGCGAGGTCGCCGTCGTGGTTGCCGACGGTATAGATCACCTGGCCGCCACGCTCGGTGACGAGGGCGAGGGCCCGGCACAGGTCGTCGTGCGCGTCGAGGATGTCGGCCGCAGCCCGGCCGGGGTAGGCGAGCATCTCCACGATGTCGCCGGCGAGCACGACCGTCAGGGGCATCGTCTCGGCGGCGAGCCTGCGGGCCAGGACCTCGCAACTGCGGCCGGACACCGTGGTCCGCTCGGGCGGCAGGTGCAGGTCGCTGATCGCGATCACCTTGGCGCCCGGTTCGACGGTTACGTCAAGCCGGTCGGTGACATCTGGCGGCGGCGAAGCCATGACAATCATGTTCCTTCCCCCGGGGCGCATCCGCATGCGTCCGGGGCATTGAGTTCGGACTGGGCCGGTGAAGAGAAGCCCACAAACAGTAGCGCTCTTCCCTTAGGGAGACGTATGGGTTCATCCAACGGTTCGCCGGCGTGTCGGCGCCCCCGACCGGGCCAGCTACCGTGAAATCGACGATAGTAACCTGGCCGGCGTGAGCGGCTTTATCTACCACATCGCCATCCGCGCCGACTGGGAGCGGGCGCTCGCCGACGGCGAGTACACGCGCTCCTCGGTGGACAAGACCCTGGCCGAGGAGGGCTTCATCCACGCGTCCCAGGCCTCGCAGGTGGCCAGGACCGCGAATAGATTCTACCGGGACGTGGCCGGCGACCTGGTACTGCTCGTGATCGACCCGGGCCGGCTGCGCGCCGAACTCCGCTACGAGGACGTGCCGGGCGCGGAGTTGCCCTTCCCGCATGTCTACGGCCCGCTGAACGTCGACGCGGTGATTGAGGTCCGGCCGTTTACCGCCGGGCCTGACGGCACGTTCGCCTTTGCCCCAGGGTCGTGAATGCCCGTGCTGTGAATGCCCGTGCTGTGAATGCCCGTGCTGTGAATGCCCGTGCCGTGAGCACTCGGGCCGGGAACGGCGCCGGGGTGCCGGGCCGAGGAATGCCTGACGGTCGCCGCGGCACCGGGCCGCCGTTCGGTCGCACAGTTCAGGCATACGGTCCCCAGCATGCCAGGCCAGCGTGCATGGCCGGCAAACGCAAGCGGGCCCCGCGGGGAAGCCTGGCCGTACGGCCGGCATCGCCGCTGGCCTGGTGCCGCGCCGGGCCTCAGACGCCCTCGACGGCGGTCACCTTGCCCGACTTGACGGCGGCGACGAACTCCGCGTGGTCGCGCTCGTTCTGGTGTGCGCCTTCTCCGCCGCCCGGTTGGCCTGCTTGGCCGCCCGCCTGGCCATCTTCGCCTGCTCACGCGCGTGCTTCTTCTGCTTCGCTGACTTCGCCGCCTTGCCGACGTCGTCCAGGGTGCCGCGGGCGATGGCCCTGATCGCGTCCTCGTCCAGGCTGGCGTACCAGATGTCCATGGTGCCGAGCCCGGCGAAGGTGGACATGGCCGTGCGGTAGGCGGCGGCGGCCTCCGGGGCCGCCGCCTTCGCGTCGGACGCGGCGAACGCGTTGTCCCTGGCCGCGATCACGAAGCTGGTCACCATGCGCTTGACGTCGTACTCGAACGGGCCTGGGAGCGTCTCGTCGAAGTCATTGAGGTCGAATACCAGCCGGCGCTCCGGTGAGCCGAACGCCCCGAAGTTGGACAGGTGGGCGTCGCCGCACAGCTGGACGGGCAGGCCCGCGACCGGGGTGTCCCGCAGGTCTTCGGCCATCACCGCCGCGGCGCCGCGGTAGAAGGTGAATGGCGAGACCATCATCCGGCCGTGCCTGACCGGCACGAGGTCGGACAGGCGGTCCGCCTCCTGGTCGGCCAGCACGTCAACCGGGCTTGCGCCGCCCGGTGGCCGGCTCCCAGCCGCGCTGACCCTGGGGCGGTACCTGGGCGGCCGCCTCCGTTCACCTGGACCGGCGCTCGGCCACGCTCAGCTGCGCGCACATCCGGCATCCCCCTGGTCTCGGTAGGCCCAGGCGGCACGCGGCCCCCGGGCGGCACCGGCCTTTGCGCGGATTGTAGGGAGCCGGACCGCGCGCGGGCCTCACCCGCCTCGGGTGAGGCCCGCGCGCCAAGCCTGCCGGGAGCATGGTCCCAGCGCTCACAGGGTCAGACCGGCGGCTCGATGTAGCGCCGCTGCTCGAAGACCTCCGCTGACCGCTTGTTGCGGTTGCGCATGACCATGAGGGTCACGGACGCCACCAGGCCGGCGAAGCCGCCGATCATCAGGATCACCCCGATTATCTGGAGATCGACGTTCTTCGGCGACCAGGTGACGGCGAACCGCAAGATCGCGCCGGCCAGGACCAGGAATACGCTGACGCCAGCGCTCATCGATACCACCCTCCCTTTCCGTCAAGCCCGTTCAGGCGTGAGGCCGTTCAATCAAGCTCGGGGGCATCGTCCGGCGACAAACCGGCCATGCCCCGCACGACGCAGCGGAAACCCAGGTGCGCGGTGGAGGTGTCGACCGCCTCGCCCTGGCGCGCGGCCGGGCGGTAGCGCAGGCAGTAGTTGGGCGCGCACAGGTGTGAGCCGCCCTTGATGACCCGCCGCGGGATGTGGGCGCCCGGCTCACCCGGGACCAGGCTGTCCTCCGGTGACGTGACCCGCGGGTTCCGCGGGACGCAGCACCCGTGGCCGGACCGCGGCGCGACGAAGTAGTCGCTCGTCCACTCCCAGACGTTCCCGGTCATGTCGTACAGGCCGTAGCCGTTGGGCGGGAAGCTGCCGACCGGTGAGGTCCCCCGCTTGCTAGGCGGCTTGCGGTTCAGCCAGGGAAACTCGCCCTGCCAGGTGTTGGCCATCGCCCGGCCCCGCGGGGCGGGGTCGTCGCCCCAGGTGAAGACCGCGCCGTCCAGGCCGCCGCGGGCCGCGAACTCCCACTCCGCCTCGGTGGGCAGTTCCTTGCCCGCCCAGGCGGCGTACGCGTCGGCGTCCTCCGCGGCCACGTGGGTGACCGGGTGCCGTTCCCGGCCGTGCAGCGTGGTGCCGGCTCCCGCCGGGTGGCGCCAGTCGGCCCCCGGCGTGTACCGCCACCACTGGCTGACGTCCCGCAGGTCGGCCGGCCCGCTGGTTGGGAAGAAGACCAGCGAGCCCGGGCTGAGCAGCGCCGGGTCGGCGCCCGGGTACTGCGCCGGGTCGGGCGACCGCTCCGCGACCGTGACGTACCCGGTCGCCGCCACGAACCGGCGGAACTCGGCGACGGTGACCGGGTGGTCGTCGATCCAGAAGCCGTCGACCTCGACGCGGCGGACCGGTTCTTCCTCCGGGTAGAAGCCCGTCGAGCCCATAAGGAACGTCCCGCCCGGCACCCAGGTCATGTTCCTGGTCGGCCGGGTCGCGGCCCCGTTACGGTGGGCGGACCCGCTCTCCTGGAAACCAGGGGGCGGCACCGGCCGTCCCGTGATGTTAAGAACAGGGGGCAGCGTGTCGCTCACCGCCTACGGCGCGACCGGGGGCTCGAACGGAGTCCAGTCCGGCTCCGAGTCCCGGACGTCGACGTTGATCGTCCCTTTGAAAGGCTTCGCCATTATCGCTCCCTGAAGTTCGCGCGTCGCTCTCCGGATTCGAGAGCCGGCAGAAAGGATCGTCATCCGCCTGCCCGCCGCCCGCGTCACCCGCCGCGGGTGAACCGGCTTAAGCGGTCAGTCCGCTGATCGCGTCGCCGATGACCTTGACCCCGGTGACCAGGCAGAGCGCCGAGCCCCCGATCGCTTGTCCCATCGGGGGCTGGCTCTAGAAGCGGCGCGGGGTGAGCAGCGCCCAGATCACGAAGGCGTTCAGCGCGATCAGCACGATCGCCCAGACCGGGTAGTAAGGGAGGTACACGAAGTTCGCGATGATCATGGCCGCGGCGAGGACGACGCCGACCACCCGGGCCCACGTCTGGTCCGCGAACAGCGCGACGCCCGCTACGAACACCAGGACGCCGAGGATCATGTGCACCACGCCCCACCCGGTGGCGGAGAGGCTGAAGGCGTAGTTCGGCAGGGCCACGAAGAACGATCCCCGGATGATGGCGGCGAGGCCCTCGAAGAAGCCGAGGATCCCGGTGACGACCATGAAGCACGCGGCCAGGATCGTCAGCCCGAGCGCCGCGCCGCTCGGCTCGGGGTGCGCGGCGCGAACGTCGTCGTAGCCGGGGGCGGGCCGCGGAACGTAGCCGCGCGCCGCGTCCGCCGTCGCGGCGGTCTCTTGCCGGGCGCCTGCGTCTGATCGCGCGGTGCCCGGTGCCGTGGCGGCCGTACCTCCCGGCGCCGCGCCGCCGCGCGGCTGCTGGGCCTGCTGGTCGTTCATGTCGCTCATGGGAGAATCTCCCTCCGCTTCCCGTGGTCCTTCCGCTTTGGGGAGGACTCTTGGCGATCGTGCCCCCAAACCGCGCTTGCTGGCGTCATCCGTGGCGGGTGAAGCCGTCGGGGACCGCGAGCGGTCAGGAACCGGCGCGGGCGTGGATTGCGCTTGCCGCGGCGGGCCGCGCCCAGGCGGAGGGACGGTCACACGGACTCACCCGCCGTGGGTGATCACTTACCAGTTCTTTATAATTAATCATTACTGAGAGTATTCAGATGACTACGCATCTGACGGGAGGGGTAGTAAAGCGCCGGTGGGGGGAAACAGCAGGTGAGACGAATGACGCAATTGGCATCCGTTTCCAGTGATGGTGCCGTGACCGTGGAGCCCGAGCTCCTGCATGGCAAGTTCCGCGTGCCGGCGTCCGCGCCGGACGTGGTGCACCGGGAACGCCTGACCGCGCTGATCGAAGAGGCCACGGAGCGCCCGGTGACGGTGGTCGCGGCGCCTCCCGGCGCGGGCAAGACAGTCGCGTGCGCCGGGTGGGCGGCCGCGCGGGCAAGGTCCAGGCGGATCGCCTGGCTCGGCCTGGACGAGGGGGACAGGGACCCGGCGCGCTTCTGGGCGTGCGTGACCGCCGCCCTCGCGGCCGGCGGCACGGTACTGGGCGCGCCGCTTGTACCGCGCAGCCGCGAAGCCCGCGATGACCTGCCGTCCGACCTGGTTAACACGGTGCGAAAGCTCTCAAGCCCGGTGGTGCTCGTCCTCGACGACGTGCACATGCTCGCGGGCAGCGAGGTTCTCCCCGGGCTAGCCCTGCTCATCCACCACGCGCCGGCCGCCCTGCGGCTCATCCTCTGCGGGCGGTCGGCGCCCGGGCTGCACCTCGCGAAGATGCGGCTGAGCGGCTACCTCTCCGAGGTGCAGGCCGCCGACCTCGCCTGTACCGCGCAGGAGGCGGAGGCGTACCTCGACGTCCTGGGACTGGCCATGGGGCCGGCGAAACGCGGCTCGCTGCTGCGCGCGACCGAAGGCTGGATGGCGGGGCCGCGGCTGGCCGCGCTGATCGCGGCCAGGGACGGTGACCTGAACGTCGAGGCCATCGCCGCCGACCCGATCGTCGCCGACTACATGCGGGATGAGGTGCTAGACCGGCAGCCTCCCGGAGTCAGGCAGTTCCTGCGGCGTACGAGCATCGCCGAGCGCCTGACGCCGGGCTTCGCCGAGCGGCTCAGCGGCGAGCCGGGCGGGGCGCGCATCCTCGACACCCTGAACCGGGACAACAACTTCGTCGGCCGGGACGGCCACGGCAAGTACCGCTATCACCCGTTCCTGCGGCAGGTACTGCTCGCCGAGTTGCACCACGAGATGCCCGCCGAGGTCCCCGGCCTGTTCGCCAGCGCGTCGCGCTGGGCCGTCGGCCAGGGCGACGTGATCGAGGCGGTGCGCTGCGTGACCGAGGCGGCGGACTGGGACGCGGTGCCGCGGGTGCTGACCGAGGCGGGACTCGCCGGGGCGCTGCCGGACCGGGCGGGGGACTTCGAGGCAGAGCTCGGGCGGCTGCCGGCGGAAGGGCGCGCGGAGCCGGCCGTGGCGGCCGCGCTCGCCTTGGCGCGGCTGTGCCGCGGCGACCCGGACTCGGCCGTGACCTACCTCGACCTGGCCGCCCTGTCGCTCGGGGACGTCGCGCAGGACCGGCTCGTGATCGAGTTGTGGCTGGCCATGCTCCGCCTGATCAGGCGGCCGGATGACGGATCCATCGCGTTGTGCCGATCGCTTGCCGGGAAGGCCAGGGCATCGGCGGGCAGGCAGTCGGAGCACCAGGCGCTTGGCCTGCTCTGGCTGGCGCTCGGCACGGTGCTGCTTGGCCGCTGGGAAGTCGCCGAAGCCGCGAGCGCGCTCACGGCCGCCGATCATCAGCTGACGGCGGCGGGAACCGTCCCGCTGGCGATGCGGGCCCGCGGCTGGCTCGCCCTCGCGCTTTCGCTCGGTGGCGACCTCGCCGCCGCGACAGCGCTGTCCGGCGGGCTCCGCGGCGCGGCGACGGCCGACCTCGCGGGGGTGTGCCTGGCCACCATCGCCGCCGCGCAGGTCGCGATCGAGCGGGACGACCTGCTCCTCGCGCAGCGGTTGCTCGACGACGCGGATCCGGCCGTGGTCTGCCCGCTCCCCGGTGAACCCGACGTCGCGGTGCTGCTCGCGATGGTCAGGGCGCGGGCGGCGCTCGCCGAGGGGGATACCGTGCGGGCGAGTGACCTGGCGCGGCTGGCGCGGGAGAAGTACGAGAAGGCCGGCCCCGTGCTCGGCGTGCTTGACTTCGAGGTCGCGATGCGGGCGGGCGACCTCGGGCTCGCCGCCGCGGCGCTCGGGCCGCCGCCCCGCGGCGGGAAGCCTGGCCAGCGGTGGGAGCGCCCGGATAAGGTGGCGGCGCGGGCCCGGCTGCTGCTCGCGGACGGCGATCCCGCGGCGGCCCTCGTCCGGGCGCTCAGCGTGGCGCGCGCGGACCAGGACGCCGACGACGATGGCCCCCGGCCGAGCCTCAGGGACCGCGTCACCGCGCTGCTCACGGCGGCCGTTGCCGCCCGGCGCACGGGAACGGACGACAGGGCGGCCAAGCTGCTCGAGGAGGCGCTGACCAGCGCGGAGCCGCACGACATGTACCGGCCGTTCCTGGACGTCGGCGGGGCCGTGCACTCGGCGATCGCCCTGCTCATCTCGCCGTCAAGCCCGGCGGCGGGGTACGCGGCCCGCGTCCACGAGCACTTCGTCTGCCAGCCGTCCTCGCGGGCGGCGGGGAGCGCGCCCGTCGACCGCGAGACGCCCGCCCTCACCACCAGCGAACTCGCCGTGCTCCGGCTCCTGCGCTCTTACATGAGCAACCAGGACATCGCCGACACGCTCTTCCTGTCCGTCAACACGGTCAAGACGCACCTGCGGTCGGTGTACTACAAGCTGGGCGTGTCCTCGCGCCGCGAGGCGGTCGAGCGCGGCGTCCGGCTGCAGATCCTGTAAGCCGCAGGAATCATGACCGCCGGGCGCCGCACCCGCCCTCAGCAACGCTCGAGCACGCTCAGCCGAGCAGCCGCGCCTTCGCCGCGCTGAACTCCTCATCGGTCAGCGCGCCGCGCTCGTGCATCTCAACGAGCTTGGTGAGCTGGCCGAGGACGTCGGAGTCCCCGGACGCCTGCCCGGCGCGCGGCTCGGGTACCGGGGGTGCCTGCCCCTGCTGCTGCGCGGCCTCCAGGTTGCTGATCCGCGCCTCCTGGTCGGCTCGGTCGGCCGACCGGTTGGCCGCGGACTTGCCCGCCAGGTAGGCGCCGCCGCCCACCGCGGCGGCCCGCAGCAGGGGACGTCGTCGCCTCATGATCACCGCCGCCCCCTCAGCCGTTTTCGCCGTCGGGCAGTTCCAAGTCGAGCGCCAGCATGATCTCCGGCGCGGCGGCTACCACGCGCGGCATCCCGACCTGCGGCGCGATCGCGGTGAGGACGCCCAGGATGTCCCGCGGCTTGGCCCCCGCGTCGAGTGCCTCGCCGACCTGCCACAGGAAGGAGGCAGGCGGCGCGTCGATGGACACCAGCGCGGCGATCTTGACCAGGGCGAAGCTGCGTGGGTCAAGGCCGCTGGCCTGGCGTAGTTGCTCCCGCAGGTCTTCCGCCTGTTCGAGCATGGCGGTCTGTCCAAGCGCGAGGGCGGCGAGGGATTGCGCCGTCGCGTCGTCAACGGCGGGCCTTGTCGGAACGCTCATCAGTCTGTGCCTCCTTGCCGGTTGTCGTGCCGTCTGCCCGCGGCTTACCGCGGCTCGGGCACCTGGCAGCTCAACGGTGCCACCCAGGAACGGCCCCGTGTTCACCCGTAGCGGGTGATGGAGCGGGCGGGGGATCGGGCAGATGCTGCAGCGAAAGGGGGACGCCGGCTTCGGCTGCCCCGGATACGTCCGTATTCGCGAAAACGGAGGACGAGATGTCATCTCTCACCGTCTGGAAGTTCCCCACCCCCTACGGCGCCGACGCGGCGCTCGAGAAGCTGAAGCAGCTGGATGCTCAGCACCTCATCACGGTCCAGGACGCGGCCGTGGTCAGCTGGGAGCCGGGAAAGAGCAAGCCGAAGACCCGTCAGATGAACGACACCACCAAGCGCGGCGCGCTCGGTGGCGGCTTCTGGGGGCTGCTGTTCGGCCTGATCTTCTTCGTGCCGCTGCTCGGGCTGGCGATCGGCGCCGCCTCGGGCGCGCTGTTCGGCTCGCTGGCCGATGTCGGCATCAACGACTCATTCATCAAGTCCGTGCGGGACCAGGTCACCCCGGGCACGTCGGCGCTGTTCCTCATGAGCTCCGACGCGGTGATGGACCGGGTCAAGGAAGAGTTCCCGCAGAGCGACGCCGAGCTCATCAGCACCAACCTCTCCAACGAGCAGGAAGCCAAGCTCCGCGAGGCTTTCGCGCAGGAAGACTAGGCCGCGGAGACCGCCGTGGAGGGCTGAGCGTTGGCTGAGGAAAGCCGCGAGCCCGGCTCGCCCGCCGGGGCTCCGACAGAACAGGATGGCCAGGTACCAGCGGCCGGCGAGACCGCGGTCGCGGAACCCGCCCCGCTGGTGCCTGGCGCCAGGCAGCCGGAGGCAGCCGGCGACGAGCCCGGGCTGGGCGCCGCCGAGCCCGTGGCGGCCGAGCCCGTGGCGGCCGAAGACGAGCCCGCCGAGCTGCTGCGGCTCCGCGCCGAGGTCCGCGAGCTGCGCGACCAGGCCCGGGCCGCGCCCGACCAGGGAACCCAGGCGCGGCCGAAGGCGCCGCCGCCCCGCGGCCGCTGGCGGGCGCCGGTGGCCGCGGTAGCGATCACCCTCGCCTGCCTGCTCGCCATGGTGTCCGTGGTCGCGGTGTGGGGTGCCACCCAGGTGTCCAACACGGACCGGTTCGTGGCCAACATGGAGCCGCTGATCCACGAGCCGCCGATCCAGGACGCGCTCAGCGCCCAGATCACGTCCCAGATCACCAGCCGGGTGGACGTCGGGGCGCTCACCGCCACCGCGGCCAGCGAGCTGGCGCGCGCTCACCTGCCGGCGCTTTCGCAGCTTGTCACCAACTTCGAGGGGCCGCTTGCCAGCGGCGTCAACAGCCTCGTCGGCACGGCGGTCGCGCGGTTCGTGGCGAGCCCCGCGATGGCGACGCTGTGGGTGACCGCTCTCCGGAACGTCCACTCGGGGCTCGTCAAGGTGCTCTCCGGTCAGGGCAACGGCACGCTCGACGTGGTCAACGGCAAGGTGGTGCTTTCGCTCGGGCCGATCATCGCCCAGGCGAAGCAGTACCTGGTCACCCACGGGGTGGGCTTCGCCAGCAGCATTCCCGCCGTCAACCCCACGTTCCCGCTGTTCGCAGCGCCGAACCTGGCCAAGGCGCAGTCGGGCTACCGGCTGCTGCTGACGCTGCGCTGGCTGCTCCCGCTGCTGTCCGTCGCGCTGTTCGTGGCCGGCATCTGGATCGCCCGCGGCCACCGCCGCGCGCTGCTCGGCGCCGCCCTCGGCCTCGCGGGCGCCATGCTGGTGCTCGCCATCGCGCTGGCGATCGCCCGCGGCATCTACCTGAACAGCGTGCCGCAGAGCGTACTGCCATCCAACGCGGCGGCGGCGGCGTACGACACCCTCGTCCGGTTCGTCAAGGACGGGCTGCGGGTGCTGCTCGTGGTCGGCCTCGTCGTCGCCATCGGCGCCTTCTTCACCGGCCCGGCGACCGCCGCCGTCCGCACGCGGCGCGCGCTGGCGTCCGGCATCCGCTGGCTGCGCGCCCGCGGTGAGCGGGCCGGGCTGCGCAGCGGGCCGGTCGGGGCCTGGACCGCCGCCCACAAGACGCTGCTGCGCGTCGCGGCCGTCGGCCTCGTCGCGCTGATCTTCGTCTTCTGGGGCCAGCCGAGCGTGGCGGTCGTCGTCTGGCTCGTCGTGCTGCTGCTCGTGCTGCTCGGCGTCATCGAGCTGCTCGGCGGCGGGACGGAGCATGCCGCGATGCCGGAGCCAGCCGTGCCGGAGAAGTGAGCCCTAAGGAGAGGCCGGGTGCTCGGTCAGGCCGCGGGATTCGCGCTGCTCGCCGCTGTCTCGCCGACGGCGCTGCTGGTCATGGCGGTCTTCCTCGGGTCGGATAACCCGCGGAGGACCGCGCTGATGTACGTGGTCGGCGCGATGATCATGACGGTGGCCATGGCGGTCGCGGTGCTGCTGGTGCTGCGGGCCACCGGGCTCAACCAGCCGCGCCAGCACGCGCCGCGGTACGGGCTGCGGCTCGGCCTCGGCGTCATCGCGCTAGGCGTCTCCCTCTACCTGATCAGGCGGAAGCCGCCCGCGGCGGCATCGGGCGACGGCAAGCCCAAGCGGCCCGGCCTGATCGCCCGGCTCACGGCGAGCCCGAGCCCGCGCACCGCCTTCGCGCTCGGCCTGCTGCTTTTCGCCCCGTCGGCGACGTTCATCGCCGCCGTGCAGGTGATCGCCACCGCCAACGAGGGCGTGCCCATCACCGTCGCCGCCGTTGTTGTCGTGGTCATCCTCACCGCGGCGACCGTGTGGCTACCGCTGCTCGGTTACCTCGCCTTCCCGGCGGCGACGACGCGCCTTCTCCGGACGGCCAACGAGTGGCTCCGGCTGCGCGGCCGGGTGCTGGTCATCGGCGCGCTCTGGATCGCCGGGGTCCTGCTGGCCGTCGACGGCGCGCTCGGCCTCTCCCAGCGATAAGCCGCCGGCGACAGGGCAGGGCCGCCGGCCGGCCGACCGTGATTTACGTCACGCCGGCGTGCCGTAAAACTTGCCACGCGCGTCCCATTTACGGCACACTGGTGTTGTGAAAAGTTCGGGAACGCCGTGGGCGGCGGCCGGTGCGGGCAGCACCGGCATGCGCGGGACTGGCGCGCGCCGGTCCGGCGTGCCCGCGCCCGGGCTCCCCGGAGACGGCGCGGCCGCGGGCGGCCAGCGCGGCGCCTCAGCCGAGCACGGGATTCCCGGTATCGCCGGGGAGCGGAGCACCAGGGGCCAGGTGGCCAGGCTCATCCTGGAACTCGGCCCGTCCACCGCGGCGACGCTCGGCGGGCGACTCGGGCTTACCCCGGCCGCCATCCGCCGCCACCTGGACAACCTCATCGCCGACGGCATGATCGAGACGCGGACCGCCCGCACCTACGGGAACAGGGGACGGGGAAGGCCAGCGAAGGTCTTCGTCATCACCGACGCGGGGCGCAGCGTCTTCGAGCACGCCTACGACGACCTGGCCACCAGCGCGCTGCGGTTCCTTGAGCGGACCTACGGCCCGCAGGCGGTCGCCGAGTTCGCCAGGCAGCAAGTCGCCGAGACCGAGCGCCGCTACCTCCCGGTGGTGGCGCAGGCGAGCGACCTGACGGCCCGCGTGCACGCGCTGGCGGACGCGCTGTCCGGCGACGGCTACGCGGCCGCGGCCGGGCCCGCCCCGGCGATCGGTCCAGGGAAGATCGGCACGGCGATAGCAGGGAACAAGGGCACCGCAGCCAGCGCTGAACCTATGGACAACGGCGCGCAGATTTGCCAGCACCACTGCCCCGTCGCGCACGTCGCGGCCGAGTTCCCCCAGCTATGCGAGGCGGAGACCGAGGCGTTCGGGCGGCTGCTCGGCACCCCGGTTCGCCGGCTCGCGACGATCGCGCACGGCGACGGAATCTGCACGACCCACGTGACCTGCACGTCACGGGCAACAACACCAACGAGTCCGGAGGGCTCTGACATATGACGACCACCGCGAATGACCAGCTCGAAGGGCTGGGCACGTACAAGTTCGGCTGGGCCGACTCCGACGTGGCCGGCGCGTCCGCCAAGCGCGGGCTTTCCGAAGAGGTGGTCCGCGACATCTCCGCCCGCAAGAACGAGCCGGAGTGGATGCTGGAGAACCGGCTCAAGGGGCTGAAGTACTTCGGCCGCAAGCCCATGCCGAACTGGGGTTCCGACCTGTCCGGCATCGACTTCGACAACATCAAGTACTTCGTCCGGTCGACGGAGAAGCAGGCGGAGACGTGGGATGACCTCCCGGCCGACATCAAGAGCACCTACGACAAGCTCGGCATCCCCGAGGCGGAGAAGCAGCGCCTGATCTCCGGAGTCGCGGCCCAGTACGAGTCCGAGGTCGTCTACCACAAGATCCGCGAGGACCTTGAGGAGAAGGGCGTCATCTTCCTCGACACCGACTCCGCGCTCAAGCAGCACCCGGACCTGTTCAGGGAGTACTACGGCACGGTCATCCCGGCCGGCGACAACAAGTTCGCCGCGCTGAACACCGCTACCTGGTCCGGCGGCTCCTTCATCTACGTGCCGAAGGGCGTGCACGTCGAGATCCCGCTGCAGGCCTACTTCCGGATCAACACCGAGAACATGGGCCAGTTCGAGCGCACGCTGATCATCGTCGACGAGGGCGCCTACGTGCACTACGTCGAGGGCTGCACCGCGCCGATCTACAAGTCGGACTCACTGCACTCCGCGGTCGTCGAGATCATCGTCAAGAAGGACGCCCGCTGCCGGTACACGACCATCCAGAACTGGTCGAACAACGTCTACAACCTCGTCACCAAGCGCGCGGTCGCCTACGAGGGCGCGACGATGGAGTGGATCGACGGCAACATCGGCTCCAAGGTCACGATGAAGTACCCGGCCGTCTACCTGATGGGCGAGCACGCCAAGGGCGAGACGCTGTCCGTCGCGTTCGCCGGCGCGGGCCAGCACCAGGACGCCGGCGCGAAGATGGTGCACTGCGCGCCCAACACCAGCTCCACGATCGTCTCCAAGTCGGTCGCCAGGGGCGGCGGCCGTACCAGCTACCGCGGCCTGATCAACGTGCAGGAAGGCGCCACGCACTCCAAGTCCACGGTCAAGTGCGACGCGCTGCTGATCGACTCGATCAGCCGCTCGGACACTTACCCGTACAACGACGTGCGTGAGGACGACGTCGAGATGGGCCACGAGGCCACCGTCTCGAAGATCTCCGAGGACCAGCTCTTCTACCTCATGTCCCGGGGCATGACCGAGGACGAGGCGATGGCGATGATCGTCCGCGGCTTCGTCGAGCCGATCGCCCGCGAGCTCCCCATGGAGTACGCGCTCGAGCTCAACCGGCTGATCGAGCTGCAGATGGAAGGAGCGGTCGGCTAGTTATGTCAGCCCTTTCCGGTGCGGTGGAGACCGCGCCTGTCACAAGCTTGCACTCAGTCGGCTCAGCCAACCCCGACGACTTCGCGGTGCCCACCGGGCGCGAGGAGGAGTGGCGGTTCACCCCGCTGAACCGGCTGCGCGGGCTGCACAAGGACGCCCCCTTCGGCGGCGCGGTCAACGTCACGGTCGAGGCCGCCCCCGAGGTGACCGTCGACAAGCTTGACCTGTCCGAACGGGGGCGGCTGGCACCATCGGTCCTCCCGTTCCTGGCGATAGACCGGGTCAGCGCCCGGGCGTATGCCGCCGCGGTCAGCGCCACCGTCATCTCCGTGCCGAAGGAAGCGGTCGCCTCCGCGCCGACCTACGTCCGCGTCACGGGCGACGGAACGGATGCCGCGGCCGCCGGGCACCTGATCATCGACGTGCAGCCGTACGGCCGGGCGACGGTGGTCATCGACCAGACCGGGTCCGCCACCTACGCCGACAACGTGGAGATTCACGTCGCCGACGGCGGTGACCTCACCGTCGTCGCCCTCGCCGACTGGGCCGACGACGCGGTCCAGGTCGCGCATCACGTCGCGACCCTCGGCCGGGACGCGCACCTCGCCCACTTCGCGATCACCCTCGGCGGGTCACTCGTCAGGCTCTCGCCGACCGTCAGGTACGCGGGCCCCGGCGGCGACGCCGAGCTGCACGGCATCGCGTTCGCCGACGGCGGGCAGCACCTGGAGCACCGGCTGTTCGTCGACCACGACACGCCCAAGTGCCGCAGCCGCGTCGGGTACAAGCACGCGCTGTCCGGCGACGGTGCGCGCACGGTCTGGATCGGCGACGTGCTGATCCGCCCGGAGGCCACCGGCACCGACACCTACGAGTACAACCGGAACCTGGTGCTCACCGACGGGGCGCACGCCGACTCGGTGCCGAACCTGGAGATCCTCACCGGCGAGGTCGTCGGCGCCGGGCACGCCTCGACCAGCGGCCGCCTCGACGACGAGCACATCTTCTACCTGCAGTCGCGCGGCATCCCCTTCGACGAGGCAAGGCGCCTGGTCATCAGGGGCTTCTTCGGCGAGCTGATCGCCAGGATCGGGGTGCCGGAGCTTGAGGAGCGCATTACCACCGCGATTGAAGAGGAACTGGCGTGAGCGAGAATGCCGAATTCGTTCGGGCGTGCGCTGTTTCTGACCTTAAAGAAGACGGCGCGATCAGCGTCGTGCTCGGCGGCGACGAGATCGCGATCGTGAAGACCGAGGGCGAGGTCTTCGCGATCAAGGACTGGTGCTCGCACGCCGCCGTGCCGCTGTCCGAGGGCGAGGTCGACGGCTACACCATCGAGTGCTGGCTGCACGGGTCCTGCTTCGACCTGCGCACCGGCCGGCCGACCGCGATGCCCGCCACCGTCCCGGTGCCCGTTTACCCCGTCAAGATCGAGGGCGACGACGTCCTCGTGTCGATATAGGAGTCATTGCACAGTGTCCACCCTTGAGATCCGCGACCTGCACGCTTCCATAACAGAAGCCAACGGGAGCCTGCGGGAGATCCTGCGCGGCGTCGACCTCAGGGTCGGCGACGACGAGACGCACGTCATCATGGGACCGAACGGCTCCGGCAAGTCCACCCTCGCCTACGCGCTCGCGGGCCACCCGAAGTACACCGTCACGTCCGGCTCGGTGACGCTCGACGGCGAGGACGTGCTGTCGATGTCGGTCGACGCCCGCGCCCGGGCCGGGCTGTTCCTGGCCATGCAGTACCCGGTCGAGGTGCCAGGCGTGTCGGTGTCGAACTTCCTGCGCACCGCGATCACCGCGACCCGGGGCGAGGCCCCCAAGCTGCGCAACTTCGTCAAGGAGATGAACGGCGCGATGGGCGACCTGTCCATCGACCCGAAGTTCGCCGAGCGGTCACTGAACGAGGGCTTCTCCGGTGGCGAGAAGAAGCGCCACGAGATCCTGCAGCTTGAGCTGCTCAACCCGAAGATCGCCGTGCTCGACGAGACCGACTCCGGCCTCGACGTGGACGCGCTGAAGGTCGTGTCCGAGGGCATCAACCGCTTCAGCGCCAAGCCGGGCCACGGCGTGCTGCTGATCACTCACTACAACCGGATCCTGCAGTACGTCCACCCCGACTACGTGCACGTGTTCGTGGCGGGCCGGATCGTCGAAGAGGGCGGCGCCGAGCTGGCCAAGGTGCTCGAGAACGAGGGCTACGAGAAGTTCACCGGGGCGGTGAGCGCGTCGTGAGCCTTGACGTCGAGGCGATCAGGAAGGACTTCCCGATCCTCTCCCGCACCGTGCGCAACGACAAGCCGCTCGTCTACCTGGACTCCGGGGCGACGTCACAGCATCCGACCGTGGTCCTCGACGCAGAGCGGGACTACTACGAGCGGCACAACGCCGCCGCGCACCGCGGGACGCACCTCCTCGGCGAGGAGGCCACCGAGATCTACGAAGGCACCCGCGCCAAGGTCGCCGCGTTCCTCGGCGCGGCCTCCCCGGACGAGGTCGTGTTCACGAAGTCGGCGACCGAGAGCATCAACCTGGTCGCGTTCGGGCTCGCGTGGTCGCTGCGGCCGGGCGATGAGATCCTCATCTCCGAGATCGAGCACCACGCCAACCTCGTGCCGTGGCAGCAGCTCGCGCTGCGCACCGGGGCGACGCTGAAGTGGTTCAGGGAGCTGCCGGACGGCCGCATCGACGTCGACCCGTCGCTGGTCACCGAGCGGACCAAGATCGTCGCGGTGACCGGGCAGTCCAACGTCACCGGCGTGATCCCGCCGCTGCGCGAGATCGGCGAGCTCGCCCACTCGGTCGGCGCGCTGTTCCTGGTGGACGGCGCCCAGCTGGTGCCGCACCACCCGGTTTCCGTCGCGGACCTCGACGCCGACTTCCTCGCGTTCTCCGGGCACAAGATGCTCGCCCCCCTCGGGCTCGGCGTGCTCTACGGGAAGTACGCGGCGCTCGACGCGCTGCCGCCGTTCCTGACCGGCGGGTCGATGATCGAGGTCGTCCGGATGGAGGAGACCACGTTCCTGCCGCCGCCCGCGAAGTTCGAGCCTGGTGTCCCGGCGGTCTCGCTGGCCGCCGGGCTCGGCGCGGCGGTGGACTACCTGACGGAGCTTGGCATGGCCGACGTGGCCGCGCACGAGGAGTCGCTGACCGCGCACGCGCTTGAGGCCCTGGCCGGGATCGACGGCGTGCGCATCCTCGGGCCGCTGACCACGGAGAACCGCGGCGGCACGGTCGCGTTCGAGGTCGAGGGCGTGCACGCGCACGACGTCGGCCAGGTCCTCGACGAGCTCGGCATCGCGATCAGGACCGGCCACCACTGCGCGTGGCCGCTGCACCGCTCCCTCGGCTGCCAGGCCTCCAACCGGGCGTCGTTTTACTTGTACAACACCCACGCCGAGGTCGACGCCTTGGCCGACGGTATCCGCTACACGAAGAAGTTCTTCCGAGTCTGACAGTGCTAGCCCGGGGACACCCCGGACCCCGGGCAGGGAACACCGGGTAGCCAGACCACGTTACAGAAGGCACTATGCAGCTTCAGGACATGTACCAGGAGATCATCCTGGACCACTACCGGAACCCGCACCACAAGGGACTGCGGGATCCGTTTGACGCGCAGGTGTACCACGTGAACCCGACCTGCGGCGACGAGGTGACGCTGCGCGTCGCGCTGAAGGACGTAGACGGCCAGGCGGTGGTCGAGGACGTCTCCTTCGAGTCCCTCGGCTGCTCGATCAGCCAGGCGAGCGCGTCGGTCATGACCGACCTGGTGATCGGCAAGCCCGTCGGTGAGGCGATGAAGATCAGTGACGCCTTCCTTGAGCTGATGCAGTCCAAGGGACAGCTCGAGCCCGACGAGGACGTCCTCGAGGACGCGGCGGCGTTCGCCGGCGTGTCGAAGTACCCGGCGCGGATCAAGTGCGCGCTGCTTGGCTGGATGGCCTGGAAGGATGCCACCGCGCAGGCCCTTGCCCACTCAGACAACGACTCCGAGACTGGGGGACAAGCATGACCGAGGCAGGTATTACCGGGACTGAGGCGATTCCCGCGCTCACCGACGAGCAGGTCAAGGAGAAGACCGAGGACATCCTCGAGGCGCTGCGCGACGTGGTCGACCCTGAGCTCGGCATCAACGTGGTTGACCTTGGCCTAATCTACGGCGTGCTCCTCGACGGCCCGGACAAGGCCACCCTGGACATGACGCTGACCAGCGCGGCGTGCCCGCTCACCGACGTGATCGAGGAGCAGGCGGCCGAGGCGCTGAAGGACACGGTCGAGGACTTCACGATCAACTGGGTGTGGATGCCGCCGTGGGGTCCTGAGAACATCACCGACGACGGGCGTGAGCAGCTGCGGGCTCTGGGCTTCAACATCTAACTGGTTTTCCCGCTGCGAGCGCGGTTCGAGGCCCGGGCCGATCGGCCCGGGCCTCGAACGTTTTCGATCCTTACCTGCCCTGCGCACGCGGGCGGTTAGTTCTTGCTGCCCCGGATCTCGGCGATGAGGGTGTCGAGCTTTTCGTCGATCCCGGTGACCTTCTCCTTGAGGCCGGTGACGTCGTGCTTGACGGTGCCGACGTTCCTTGACGGTGCCGACGTCTTGCTTGAGGCCGGTGACGTCTTCCTTGACGGTGCCGACGTCTTGCTTGAGGCCGGTGACGTCTTCCTTGACGGTGCCGACGTCTTGCTTGAGGCCGGTGACGTCTTCCTTGACGGTGCCGACGTCTTGCTTGAGGCCGGTGACGTCCTGCTTGACGGTGCCGACGTCTTGCTTGAGGCCGGTGACGTCCTGCTTGACGGTGCCGACGTCTTGCTTGAGGCCGGTGACGTCCTGCTTGACGGTGCCGACGTCTTGCTTGAGGCCGGTGACGTCCTGCTTGACGGTGCCGACGTCTTGCTTGAGGCCGGTGACGTCTTCCTTGACGGTGCCGGCGTCTTCCTTGAGGGAGGCGAAGTCGTGCCTGAGGAAGTCGACGTTCTGCCGGATCGCGCCGACGTCGCCCCGCACGTCGCGGATTTGCTCGCTGACGTCCTCGAACCGGCGGTCCACGGACTCGCGGAACGCGGTCATGGTGGACAGCAACGACGCGCGCGTCACGCCGATTTCCTTGCGGAGGCTGTCGCCCTGCAGGTCATGGGCGGCCTTAAGCGCGAACATGTCCGCGTGGATGCCGGTCTGCATGGCGGCCATGTCGACCCGCAGGCCGGCGATCGCCTCACCGTTCGCCTCGGTCAGGGCGTAGATCTGAGTCGCACCCAAGTTCATGGCTGCCATTCTAGGGGGAAGCTGCTCGAAAACATAGTATTCGAGCTTCGTTACACGCTCATCGAGCGGGGGCGAGTTGGTCATGTCGTCATAGTACGGTTCGCAACCAGCAATGCAATCAATTTTCACGGTGTGTCGCTATTGGCAATGTATTGCCATTTCCCTCGGGTAAATGGCAATGATTTGCGCAACGTGGGCTGGCGTGTGTCCGCGGAGGTGCTGGTCAGCACGTAGTCCCCGGTCCGGCGGCGGGCGCTGGCTGGCATCGTGAATAACCCTCAGATCCTGTTGAAATGCTAGGGCGGGGCGGGCGGCGGTGATGGCGGGGGTCGTGTAAGATCAACTTCCGATTATCCGGAAGAGACTAATCGGGGGGATACTGAATGTTCCGGAAGTTGTCCGTTATTCTCGTTATAGGGCTGCTAGCCTTTACCGCGGCCTGCAGTTCTAAGAGCAGTAGCACGAACGCCGCGTCGGCCACCGGGGCCGCCGCCAGCGTGGCCGCGACCTCGACGCCGGCGGCCTGCCCGACCAAGAACACCGAGTCGTTCGCCAAGACGAAGTTCGTGGCTGACGTCGCCATCGCCGGCGGCGCGTTCAAGCGGTACATCTACACGCCCGCCAAGGACGGGAAGTTCAAGAAGGGCGCGAACGGGCGGGTCCTCGCCTTCGTCAAGGCGGCCGCCGCCGGCGCGCTCACTGTCAACCGACTGGAGGCCGCCAAGACCGCGGCTCAGGCCAACCCGACGTTGTGCAAGCTGCTGGCCGAGCCGATCGCGAGGTTCTCCGCGGCCGTCTCCGGGCTGATCGGCAAGGCCAAGGGCGGCGGCATCGACCCTTCGGACGTGGATAACGCTAGCGGCTACCTCTCCGACCTGCACGGTGCCGCGAGCCAGGGCGGTGCCGCCTTCACCGACAACACCAACACCAGCGCCTAACGGCGGCAAGCGAAGGGCGCGGCGCTCCCCGGGCAAGCCGACGGGTGCCGCGCCCTTGACGCCCGCCTGCTAGGCGCGGGCATAGAAGGGCCGGACGTTACCCGAGATCCAGTCGCTGATCGCGTCGGGGCCCGGCGGCGGCTCGCCGGGAAACATGACGTCAAGCGGAAAGGGAACGCGCAGCGCGGCCGCGGCGGCCGCTCGCTCGACCGCGTCGAACGCGGCCACCCGGCCGAACTCGTCGGCGGGGTCGTCCAGGGTCACCGCGATGACAAGCCCGGCACCCTCCTCGGGGACCGCGAGCCAGGCGGCCGCTGCCTGCCGGACGACGGGCAGCGCACCAAGCGCCGCCCGCGACTCCGCGAGCAGCGCGACGGGCTCGCCGGGCGGCTGCCCGATCAGCCCGCCGGGGACCGTGGCGGATCCGAACCATGGTTCCGCCAGGTTGGCGAGGAACGGCACGCACTCGGGGAAGAGCGGCAGGCCAGGGACACTGTCGGGATTGAGCGCCAGCCCGATGCCCGCCGGCAGCCGACCGGCCAGGCCCGCGGCGGGCACCACGAGGTGCGGGACCGTCCGCGCGTCGCCGGCCCGGCGCGTGGCCGAGTCGGCCAGGTCCGCCCAGGCGGTCAGCCGCTGCACGGAGGTGAAGCAGGGCACGAACTCGATGTCCTGGTAGCCGATAAGCGGTAGCCGCACCGCCGCGCCATCGGTGAACGGCCGCCGCCGGTCCGGCAGTGGGATCCACAGCCGGGTGGTGGCAAGCTCGGTGAGCAGGCCGGGCAACCGCGCGGAGTTGGCGACGACCGCGGCAAGCGCCCGCTCGATCGCCTCGCACGACGAGTAGCGCCGCCCTGGCTGAGGGCCGCCGTCCCTGGTGCCGCCCCAGGCGACGGCGCCGGGACGGATGATGGTGCCGCCGTTCGCCATCGCCTGAGGGGGCACAATATCCGTGAGCGGCCGCGCGGGGGCATCCGCGTGGCCGGCGTGGCGGTGCTGGCCGGCGGGCGCGCCTTCGGCGGGGATGGGAGGCTGCTCCCCGGGAAGGAAACTGCCCGGACCGTCGATTGGATCGATGGTGAGCACGTTGGCTTCCTCGGCTGGTCTTGTCGGTTCACGGTGTAAGCGGTTCGTTTGCACGGTCAGTAAACACAATAAGGCAGTGTGTAGTGAGCAATGTCGCTGGTAGGGGTGCTAGATGGGTCGACGTTTCCGCCGAGCGGTATCCCGGCTGGATCTCCGCGTTCGCCCGCCGGCACGGTGATATCGCAGACCACGGGGACCGCTGGCAACTTGAGGTCGCGGTGGCCGACGGGGCCGTCGCCTTCACGGCGGCGGACGGCGCGGTCGCGCAATGCCATCCGCCGTTCGCGGAATCGTTTGCGCTGCCACCCGGGGTCGCTGACCCGGACGAGGTCGCCGCGGTGATCGCCGCGCACGCGCGGGTACCCCGCGCCGTCGGCGTCCTCCTGGTCCGCCTCGGCGGGTACGCCGCCGGGGTGTTCACCGGCTATCCGCCGGCGCTCGCCGACGCGAAGGTCGGATCGCGGCCGGTGCACGGCAGGAGCGCGGCCGGCGGCTGGTCACAGCACCGCTTCGCCCGCCGCCGGGAAAAGCAGGCGAACGAGGCGCTTGACGCGGCGGCGGAGACCGCGATCGCCGTCTTCGGCCGCGGGCCCCGGCTGGACGCGGTCGTCCTCGGCGGGGACAAGCGGGCGATGGCCGGGCTGCGTGACGACCCGCGGCTGGCGACGTACTGGTCCATCGCCACGGAGCGGTTCCTCACCGTCCCCGACCCGCGGCGCGCCGTGCTCGAGGGCACGCCGAAGCTGTTCACCGCCGTGCGGATAAGGCTTACGGAGCCTTTGTCGGGGGTACGGGGGTCGTCCCCCGGACGGTAACTGCGCCTTTATCGGGGGTACGGGGGTCGTCCCCCGGACGGTAACTGCGCCATCGACGTGATCCGGTATTCTTAGTAATCATGATCGTCGCCAGTGGCATAGAGCTGCGTGCTGGTGCCCGGCTCCTGCTGGCGGACGCGTCCTTCCAGGTCGCGCAGGGGGACCGCATAGGTCTC
The DNA here is from genome assembly GCA_963767685.1 of uncultured Actinomycetota bacterium. Taxonomy (GTDB): domain Bacteria; phylum Actinomycetota; class Actinomycetes; order Streptosporangiales; family Streptosporangiaceae; genus Trebonia. The sequence continues at coordinate 72,536 of CAVYEZ010000016.1, read as the reverse complement.
GTCGGACGGAACGGCGCGGGTAAGACCACCCTCGCCAAGGTCCTTTCCGGCAGCGCGCTGCCGGCCGCCGGCACTGTCAGGCACTCGGGTACCGTCGGCTACCTCCCGCAGGACCCGAGGACCGGGGACCTGGACGTCCTCGCGCTTGACCGCATCCTGTCGGCGCGCGGCCTCGATGAGCTGCGCGACCAGATGCGCAGGGCCGAAGCGCTGATGTCCGATCCGGACCCGGCCAAGGCGGAGAAGGCCATCCGCCGCTACGGGACCCTGTCCGACCGCCTCGCCGTGCTCGGCGGGTACGCGGCCGAGTCCGAGGCGGCGTCCATGGCGGCCTCGCTCGGGCTGCCCGACCGGGTGCTGCAGCAGCCGCTGCACACGCTGTCCGGCGGCCAGCGCCGGCGCGTCGAACTGACCCGCATCCTGTTCTCCGACGCACAGACCCTGCTGCTCGACGAGCCGACCAACCACCTGGACGCCGACTCGGTCATCTGGCTGCGCGACCATCTCAAGAACTACCGTGGCGGGCTGCTGGTCATCAGCCACGACGTGGACATCGTCGAGCAGGTCGTCAACAAGGTGTTCTACCTGGACGCCAACCGGTCCGTCCTGGACATCTACAACGTCGGCTGGAGGGCCTACCTCACCCAGCGCGAGGCCGACGAGCGCCGCCGCAAGCGGGAGCGGGCCAACGCCGAGCGGCAGGCCTCCGCGCTGCAGTTGCAGGCCGCCAAGCTTGGCGCCAAGGCGACCAAGGCGAAGGCCGCGCAGAACATGCAGCGCCGGGCCGAGCGGCTCCTCGACGGCGTGGAGGGCGAGCGGCAGGCCGACCGGGTGGCGAAGCTGCGGTTTCCCGATCCCGCCCCGTCGGGCAAGACCCCGCTCACGGCCAGGGGACTGTCGAAGTCCTACGGGTCCCTTGAGGTGTTCACGGACGTGGACCTGGCCATCGACCGGGGCAGCCGGGTCGTGGTGCTCGGCCTCAACGGCGCGGGCAAGACCACCCTGCTGCGGCTGCTCGCGGACGTGGAAAAGCCGGACACCGGAGAGGTAATCGCAGGTCACGGGCTAAGGCTCGGCTATTACGCGCAGGAGCACGAGACCCTGGACACCGAGCGGTCGCTTATCGAGAACATGCGCACCGCCGCGCCTGACCTCACCGACACCGAGCAGCGGAAAGTCCTCGGCTCATTCCTCTTCTCCGGTGACGACGTCGATAAGCCGGTCGGTGTCCTTTCCGGTGGCGAGAAGACGCGACTGGCATTGGCGCTCCTTGTGGTCTCTGGTGCGAATGTGCTGCTGCTTGACGAGCCAACGAACAACCTGGACCCGGCGAGCCGCGAGGAGATCCTCGCGGCCCTGGCGGGATACCGCGGCGCCATTGTGCTGGTCACCCACGATGAGGGCGCGGTGGACGCGCTTTCCCCGCAGCGGGTGATTGTGCTGCCAGAGGGAACAGAGGACACGTGGTCGGCCGATTTCGCCGACCTGGTCGCCCTGGCCTGACCCGGTCAGGCCATCCGGGTGATGGCATTTCGTATCTGTTTGGCTAAGCCGAACTATCCCCGTCGATGCGGGTGGTCAACGACGCCCCGATAGGTGATCATTGCGGTAGGGGACGTAACGCAATGAGTGCTATACCTTACGGGAGGTAAAGGTGGCTGAATCGACGACGCTCAGAAAAGGCACCCGGGTGACCGGGGAAGACCGCAGCAAGCTGGCGACCGACCTGAAGAACCGCTACGACGCCGGCGAGTCCATCCGTTCCCTGGCGACCTCGACCGGGCGGTCGTACGGGTTCATCCACCGCATTCTCACCGAGACCGGCGTGGCCCTGCGCGGCCGGGGCGGCGCCACCAGGAGGTGACGCGGCGCCGCCGGCGGCCGGGGGCGTTCGCCCGGCGGAAAACCGTGACGTAGCAGCCCTTACAGCCAACTACGATCACGAGAATGGTGCAGATCCACGGTCCCGGGTTCATGATGGCCCGCGGCATGCGCATGGACCCCTCGATCACCAAGCAAAAGGTTAAGCCGGGAACGGTCAAGCGGATCGCGCGCTACGCGCGGCCATACCGGGTCCAGCTGGCGATATTCCTGTTCTGCACGGCCATCGACGCTTGCATCACGGTGGTCAACCCGCTGCTGCTGCGCGAGCTCATCGACAACGGCATCATCAAGCGGGACCAGCTCGTCGTCGTCGTCGTCGCGCTGACGGCGGTGGCCGTCGCGCTGTTCGACGCGTTCCTCGGCGTGGTGAACCGGTACTTCTCCTCCCGGCTCGGCGAGGGCATCATCTACGACCTGCGCACCCAGGTCTTCGACCACGTGCAGCGCCAGCCGCTGGCCTTCTTCACCCGGGCGCAGACCGGGTCGCTCGTCAGCCGCCTGGACGGCGACGTGGTGGGTGCGCAGCAGGCGATCGTGGGCACCCTGTCGTCCGTCGTGTCCAACGTGCTGTCGGTGATCGTCCTGCTGGTCACCATGTTCTACCTGTCCTGGGTGATCAGCCTGGCGGTGCTGCTGCTGATCCCGATGTTCATGATCCCGGTGCGGATGGTCGGCAAGCGGCTGCAGCGCCTGAGCCGCGAGTCGATGCAGCTCAACGCCGAGATGGGCACCACGATGACCGAGCGGTTCAACGTGGCCGGCGCGATGCTCGCCAAGCTCTACGGCCGGCCGCGGCAGGAGTCGGAGCTGTTCGCCTCCAAGGCGGCCAAGGTCCGCGAGATCGGGGTCACCAGGGATATGTACGGGTCGTTCCTGATGATCGGGATCACCCTGCTGACCGCGCTGTTCACCGCCGTCATCTATGGTGTCGGCGGCTCGCTGGTGATCAACGGCGCGTTCGAGTTCGGCACCCTCGTCGCCCTCGCCCAGTTGGTCGCCCGCGTCTACGGGCCCATCGGCGGGCTGTCCAACGTGCAGGTCCAGGTGATGACCGCGCTGGTCTCCTTCGACCGGGTCTTCGAGGTGCTCGACCTGGAGCCGCTGATCAAGGAGAAGCCGGACGCCGTGCCGCTGCGGGCGCGCGACGAGGCGGGGACCGCCCCGGACATCCGCTTCGACGACGTGTCGTTCCGCTACCCGACCGCCGCCGAGGTCTCCCTCGCCTCCCTGGAGTCGATTGCCCTCAAGCAGCCGGAGCGGACCGACGCCGCCGCCGGCGTGCTGCACGACATCTCGTTCACCGCCCCGCCCGGCAAGCTCACCGCGCTCGTCGGGCCGTCCGGCGCGGGCAAGACCACGATCACCCAGCTGGTCGCCCGCATGTACGACCCGAACGACGGTGCCGTCCGCATCGGCGGCCACGACATCCGCGACGTCACGCTCGACTCGCTGCACGACGTCGTCGGCGTCGTCACCCAGGACGCGCACCTGTTCCACGACACCATCAGGACCAACCTCCTCTACGCGCGCCCGTCCGCGACCGAGGCGGAGCTGGTCGAGGCCTGCCGGGCCGCGCAGATCTGGGACCTCATCACGGTGCTGCCCGACGGGCTCGACACCATCGTCGGCGACCGCGGCTACCGGCTGTCCGGCGGGGAGAAGCAGCGGGTCGCCCTCGCCCGCCTGCTGCTCAAAGCGCCGTCGATCGTCGTGCTCGACGAGGCGACCGCGCACCTGGACTCCGAGTCCGAGCTGGCCGTCCAGCAGGCCCTGTCGGTGGCGCTAGAAGGCAGGACGTCCCTGGTCATCGCCCACCGGCTGTCGACGGTCCGCGAGGCGGACCAGATCCTGGTGATCGAGTCCGGCCAGGTCGTCGAGACCGGCACGCACGAGCAGCTACTCGAAGCCGGCGGCCTGTACGCCGACCTGTACCTGACCCAGTTCAAGCACCAGGAAAGCCAGGATCAGTCTCCCGAACGGGAGCGTGACTCCGCCGAGACCGTCCCGCCCTTCTTCGCGGGCGGCCGGCGCAGGGGAGGCGGACCCGGCGGCGGTGAGTGGGGTCACTTATAGCCGAGACGGCGGAGTTCCTCGCCGGCGACCTTCTCGACGTCGGCGAGCTGGCTGTAGGACAGGGTGCGCCGCCACTCATTCTGCTCGAGCTTGGCGCGCTTGGTGGACGGAGTCACCGGGGCGGCCACCTTCGCGCCCGTGAACTCGGTGAGCATGGCCGCGGCCGTGCCCGGGTTACGGGCCATGTCCTCGTAGCGGAGCGTCTTCAGCTGGTCGGTGGGCAGCGCCTGGCGCAGCCGGGCGGCGATCCTGATCGCGCCGCGCCAGCGCATCGCGCACTTGCCCGCGTCGGACAGCGACGGCCACTGCTGCCGGTCCGTCTCGTCCTCCACCCCGTAGAAGGGGTTGGGGAACTCGGTCTCGATGTTTACTACGCTCGGCCGGAACCAGGACTTCGCCACCTGGTCGGTCAGCATCGCCGCCACGCTGTCCCGCCCGTCCCGCACTACCTGGACGATCAGCGCGTCGGGGAACGCGGCGACCAGGGCCTCGGCGCAGTAGGTCAGGTCGGGGCTCGCGTCGCCGAACCTGGACAGGCCGCGCTGCTCCGCGCACGGGCCGACCTCCGCCTCGCGGAGCCCCGCCGCCGAGCGGCACTGCGGCGTGCACTCGACGCAACTCGTGGGGCCGATCTGCCAGCCCTGCGCGAACGCGTCGCGCATCACCGCCGCGGCGGCGCCTCCGCGGCCGCTGTGCAGGGAGGGCCGCCGGGCGAACCCGTAGACGGCCTGCAGCACGACCTGCTGCCCGATGGTCACGTGGAACCCCGGGGAGATCTTGAGCGCCCGGCCGACCGATTCCGCGCCAGAGTGCGGCGCGCCGATGACGAAGACCGGCTGGGTCACGTTGCGGGCGTTAACAAAGAGAATATGGCGCGGGGGCATCAATCGCGTTATCGAGGCGGGCCTGCGGAGGCAGTGGATGCGGGGGAGAAGGAAGGCGGGGGCGCCGTCTGGCATGGGCAAAACGTTCGGGTCTCCCCAGTACCGTACTCGGTGCGGCGACCACATAAGCTATGTCCGTGCGAGTACTACCGCGTGTCGTGACCAGGCCTGCCGTCATCCGGCCGGTCGCGCTCGGCCTCGTCGGCGCGGCCTGCTGCCTGGGCGTAACCGGGTGCGCGCAATTCGACAAGGCCCTCGGTCAGCAGCAGGCGTCGATCTACTTCCAGGCGAGCACCCCGGTCGCCTTCAAGCTGAAGGTCCGCGCCGCGTGCAGCAACCTGCCGCACGTGAAGGCCACGCCGATCGCGGCCGGGGTGCCGCTGCCGTCGGCCGTCGACGTGGTGACCTATAACACGACGGGCGCCGGCGTCGCGGACATCGCCCGCCTTGAGGAGTGCGTGAACAAGTTCGCGCCGCAGGTCCAGGGCGTCGATGTCACGGACTCATCCGACGACAGTTAGCCTGCGGCTTCGCCGCGCTGCGGTTGGAGTTAGAGACTTGCCCTGTGCCTGGCTGCCGGGGTAACGGAGAGGGCTGGCGGAGCGCCGCCTTCGTTCGGGACGATCCTGCTCTTGATCCACGTGGGGAGAGGCAAGGTGTAACCGGATGCCGGCCGGACGCGACGCCGTTCCGCTGCGCGCCGCACCGATGATTCACGTCGCAGCGCCCGATGGCGGCCCTGGCACGTTACAACTGTTTCCTACTATCCCGGTCCGGTATATAGTGCGCTAGTACCCTAGTAAACCGATTGGGAATGGAAACTTAATGCACAGAGTCATAGCCGGCGCGGTCGCCGTCGTCGGCGGTGCCCTCCTTATAGCTGGCTGCTCCTCGAGCAGCTCATCTTCTTCTTCTTCTTCTTCTTCGGCCGCTGCCGCCGCCGGCAGCAGCAGCCCGGCCGCCGCGCCCGTGACGGTGCGCCTCGGCTACCTAGCGAACATCACGCACGCGCCCGCGCTGATCGCCGTGAAGAACGGCTACTTTACCAAGGAGCTCGGCAGCGCGGGCACGGTGAAAACCACCGTGTTCACCAGCGGCACCCAGGAGACGACCGCGATCCTGGCCGGCCAGCTTGACGCCGCCTACGTGGGCCCCAACCCGGCGATCAACGCCTGGCAGAAGTCGGGCGGCACCGCGATCAAGGTCATCTCCGGCGTCGCGACCGGCGGGGCCTCCGTCGTCGTGAAGCCCACCATCACCTCAGCGCCGCAGCTCAAAGGGCAGTCCCTGGCCAGCCCCTCGCTCGGCAATACCCAGGACGTCGCGCTGCGCTACTGGCTCAAGCAGAACGGACTGACCACCAGCACGACGGGCGGCGGCGACGTGTCCATCCACCCGACGAGCACCAACTCCGACGCCGTGCTCGAGTTCAAGTCCGGGCAGATCGCCGGCGCCTCCGAGCCGTCGCCGTACGACGTCGAGATGGTCCAGGACGGCGGGAAGGTGCTGCTGTCCGAGCCCGGCGTGACGACCGTGCTGATGGTCACCCAGTCGTTCCTGAACGCGCACCCGGCAGTCGTCGCCGACCTGCTCAAGGCCAACCTGGACGCGCTCAACTACATCAAGTCCAACCCGGCCCAGGCGCAGGCGGACGCCAACGACGAGCTCGCCGCCTCCCTCGGCAAGCCGCTGTCGTCCAAGGTAATCGGCCCGGCGTTCAAGGAGATCACCTTCACCAACGACCCGGACGAGGCGTCGCTGACCCAGGACGCGCAGCAGGCCACCTCGGTCGGGCTGCTCAAGACCGTCAACCTGAGCGGGATCTTCGACCTGACCCCGCTCAACACGATCCTCACCGCGGCCGGCGACCCGACGGTGAGCGCGGGATAGCAGCCGCGGTAACGCACCCCGGCCTGCCCGCGGGCAGGCCGGGGCCGCACCCGGCGATCACAGCGAGAAGGCGAGATTACGGAGCCCCCATGTCCACGACAGCGGTAACGGAGACCGCGGCGGTCAGCCTGGCCGGCGTCTCCAAGGTATACGGGCGCGGCGGCTCCGCTGTCCGCGCCCTCGACCAGGTGTCCCTCACCACTACGCCCGGGGAGTTCACCTGCCTCATCGGCGCGTCCGGCTGCGGCAAGTCCACGCTGCTGTCGCTCGTCGCCGGCCTCGACCGCCCGACCAGCGGTGACATCACGGTCAACGGCCGGGTCGCGCTCATGTTCCAGGAGCCGGGGCTGTTCCCCTGGCTCACCGCGGCCGGCAACGTCGAGCTGGCGCTCCGCGCGCGCAAGATGCCCAGCGCCGAGCGCAAGGCGCGGACGCTTGAGCTGCTCGACGCGGTCCAGCTCGGCGGCTTCGGCCGCAAGCAACCGCACGAGCTGTCCGGCGGCATGCGCCAGCGGGTTGCGCTCGCCCGCGCCCTCGCCCAGGACGCCGACGTGCTGCTGATGGACGAGCCCTTCGGCGCGCTCGACGCGATGACCAGGGACCTGCTCCACGACGAGCTCGACCGGGTCCGCGAGCGGGTCGGCAAGCCCCTCACCGTCTTGTTCGTCACTCATAACGTCCGCGAGGCGGTCCGCCTGGGCGACCGCGTCGTCCTGCTGTCCAGCAGGCCCGGCCGGGTCATCGAGGAGTACCCGGTCCCGATCGAGCGGCCGCGGCGGATGGACTCCGGGCCAGTCGCCGAGCTGGCCGGCACCATCACCGACCGGCTGCGCGCGGAGGTAAGCCGCCATGGCAACTGACACGACACTCGCCGGGCTCGACGCCCTTGAGCTTGCCCCCGTCCCCACGGGTACGGGCGTCGGCGAGCGGGGGCGCCGCCTCTGGGCGGCGCTCTGGCCCAAGCTGGCCGCCATCGCCCTGGTGTGGGTCGTCTGGGAACTGATCCACCTCACCGGCTGGAAGAAGTACGTGCTGCCCGGTCCCGGCGTCACCCTGTCGAACCTGTGGCAGCAGGCGCAGACGGGCCTGCTGTGGCACGCGACCGGCGATACCCTGATGCGGGCCGTCCTCGGTTTTGCCGTCGCCCTGGTCATCGGGACCGTCGTCGGCCTCCTGGTGGCCCGCATCCCCCCGCTGCGCGCCGCGGTCGGCTCACTGATCACCGGGCTGCAGACACTGCCGTCCGCGGCGTGGATCCCGTTCGCGATCATCCTGTTCGGGCTGAACACCTCCACGATCGTGTTCATCATCGTGATGGCCGCCGCGCCTGCCATCGCCAACGGGGTCATCGCCGGCGTGGACTACATCCCGCCGCTGCTGCTCAGGTCGGGCAAGATGATCGGACTGCGTGGGCTGAGCCTGACCTGGCACCTGGTCATGCCCGCGGCGCTGCCCACGTTCGTGGCCGGGACGAAGCAGGCGTGGGCGTTTACCTGGCACGCCCTGCTGACCGCCGAGCTGCTGGTGCTCGTCACCGGCGTCCCCTCGATCGGCGTGCTGTTCGAATCTGACCAGGACCAGACGGACATGCCGTCCGCGATCGCGATCATGATCGTGATCGTGATCCTCGGCATACTCGTGGACGCCGCGTTCGGCGTGGCGAACCGGGCGATCAGGAAGCGGTGGGGACTGACGTAAGTACTTGTGCGAAATTCGCCCTCCCGCACAGATGAACACCGGTAGCCTAATCACGAACGAACTACATCTGTGTAACTTAAGCCCGTTATCTCGTGACCTAGCGGGGGATGGAGCGGATGGAGCACATGGGAAACGGAACGCGCGCGACCGACCCGGAGCTGGACGAGGCCCTTTCCAGGGCGATCTGGCGGCTGATCGCCGAGGCGACCGAGGCGGGCGTGGGCGAGGGCGATTCGGCGTCCGCGGCCGCCTAGACCGTTGCAGCGGGAACATTGCCCGCAACCATCCGGTGTCCCTCTTCGTCTGTTCAGGCGGACGGGGAAGGCGGGTGGCCACTTATGGCGAAATATCGCGATACGGCGAGCAATGGGATGACCAGGAGGATCCTCCTGGTCTCGGCGGGAACCGTGACGCTGGCTACGTTTTACGGTGCCTGGGCGGATCGGCCGAAGAGCGACGCGGCCAGCAAGGGCACCGTGACGGGAGTGCGGGCGGAGGCCACGGCCAGCGCCACGCCAGAAGGGACACGGGACGCGCGGGCGCGACCGGGCGGCGGGACGGCCGGGCCGACCGCCGCCGGCCGCCCGGCGGCGACGCGCACCCGAGACGCCGGCAAGAAAGCGCCGGGCAAGAAGGATGCGGCGGCCGAGGCACCCGAGTATTACGTCCACGACGGGCCGAAAGTCATCGCGCTAACGATCGACGACGGTCCCAGCCCGGTCTACACCCCGCAGGTGCTGGCGATTCTCGACCGCTACAAGGTCAGGGCGGCGTTCTCGATGGTCGGGCAGAATGTGAGCTATTACCCGGGCGTCGCCCGCGAGGTCGCCGCGGCCGGTCACGTGATCGTCAACCACACCTGGGACCACGCGAACCTGGGGCGACTGAGCGCCGTCAGCACCCGCACGGAGATCGACCGGGCGGCGGCAGAGATCCACGCGGCGACCGGAACCGTGCCCCGGATGTTCCGCGCGCCCTACGGCACGTGGACGACGGCGGCACTGAACTACTGCGGGACGATGGGCCTGACACCGCTTGACTGGTCCGTGGACCCGCGTGACTGGTCCCGCCCGGGGGTTGACGCGATCGTGGACACGATCATGACCTCCACGAGGACGGGCTCGGTCATCCTGGAGCATGACGGCGGCGGTGACCGCTCGCAGACCGTGACGGCTCTGCGGACGGTTGTGCCCCGCCTCCTCGAGCAGGGTTACCGTTTCACCGTTCCGTAACCGCGTGCGCGGCTTATTCCCCGGTCGGGCCGCCTGCCAGCTCGGACACGATGTCCAGGTGGCCCAGGTGCCTGGCGTACTCCTGGAGCAGGTGGAACAAGACCCGCTCAAGCGTGGCGGGCGGTTCCCCGTCCCAGCGCTCGCCCGGCTTGCCCGTCTCGCCGAGGTCGTGCGCGGCGATGACCTTGCCGCTCCGCTCCGCCTGGGCCTCCAGCGCGGCGAGCAGGTCCTCGAGGGTCTCGTCCGGGCCGACGTACCAGCGGCCGTCCCGCCGGTCTCCCCACGGGTCGGCGATGTCACGGCCCTCGAAGCCCCACTCCAGCCAGCGCATCTCCACGAACGTCAGGTGCTTGAGCAGCTCAAGCGGCGTCCATCCGGACAGCAGGCGGCTGCGGCGCCGCTCCTGCTCGGGCAGCCCGCGCAGCTTCGCGGCGAGCCGGTCGCGAAAGTACTCGAGATAGCGGTTGAACACCTCGGCGCGCGATCCGGCCGGGGCGGTCGGCTCAGGGAACGGGACGGTCACGGATCCCAGGCTAGTGCCGCGGCCGCCGGTCGGCCGGGACGGGGCCACCGCTACGCGGTGGCGACCAGGAAGTCCTCGCCGGTCGACATGCGCAGGCCATCGGGCCGGCCCGCGAAGTACCGGTCGCCCAGATCTCGCCCCGACACGTGCCGCACGTCACGAAAGCCGGCCGACCGGGCCAGGCCGAGAAACTCATCCGGGCGGAAGAAGCTGATGAACGGGGTTCCCGAGGCCCTGGCGCCATTCTCGGACATGATCCAGCCCTGCCGGTCCCGCTCGTCGACGAGGTCGAGCGGGAGCAGGAACGTCATGGCGACCGTGGAGCCCGGGGCGAGCGCGGCGAGGTCGCGCAGCGTCGCCTGGTTCGCCTCCCTGGTCAGGTACATGCTCACGCCGGTGGACGCGACCACCGCCGGCCGGGCGGGGTCGAACCCCGCCTGCGCGACCTCGTCCTGCCAGGAAGCGCCTTCCTCGAAGTCCACCGGCACCAGCCGCAGCCATTCGGGAACGCCGTAGCCAAGGTCAACGAGCCGCCGACGTTTCCACGCCTGCGTGCCCGGCTGGTCCACCTCGAACACCGTCAGCCGGGACGCGAGCTCGGCCCGGCGCTGCGCGAACGTGTCGAGGCCGGCGCCGAGCAGCACGTACTGCCCGGTCCCATGCCCGGCCCGGTCGGCGACCAGGTCCTCGATGAACCGGGCGCGCCCCACGATCGACGCGCGGAACCCGCTGGTGAACACGGGGTCCATGTCCGGCCGGTCCTGCCAGCCGTCCTCCGGCGCCGCGAGCCGCAGGCCGACCTCGTCCTCGAGAACGTGCGGCGGGGCGTCCACCCGCACGTGCATCGCCCGCCATAGCGCCACCCGCACCGCCGTGTGGTCCGGCTCGGTAACCTGCTCATCAGCCACGCGCCACAACCTACACCGCTCGGCGGACACTGCGGTTGACCGGCGGGGACGGTGGAACCGCGCACCCGTTCGGGACTATGGTCGGCTATGGCCTTGTACCGGGTGGAGCCCACGCCGCAGAACACCGTGAACGTTTTCTCCGCCGCGCACGAGCCGGCCTGCACGATCGCGTCAGGGGACACGATCGTGGTGCGGACGCTCGACGCCGCCGGGTACCTGGAACGGCAGGAGTTCCCCGGGGACATCGGCAAGCCGAAGATGTTCGGCGGTGACTTGCGCGGGCACTGCCTCAGTCGGCCCGTCGCCGTGCGCGGCGCGGTACCGGGGGAGATGCTCAAGGTAGAGATCGTCGCGCTGACGCCGGGCCCGTGGGGGTGGACGTCGTCGCCGGGGGCGCCGGGCTCGCCGGTGCCAGCCAGGCTCGGGCTCGGCGAGGCGGACCGGGCCTCGCTGCTGTGGGAGATCGACGTCGAGGCGGGCACGGTCACCGCGAACGGGAAGTACACCAGGTCGCTCGCCCCGTTCCTGGGCGTGACCGGGGTGGCGCCGGCGGGGCCGGGCGAGCGGTCGACGATCCCGCCGCGCACCGAGGCGGGCGGGAACATCGACTGCAAGGAACTCGTCGCGGGCTCCGCCTTGTACCTGCCGGTCAACGCCGACGGCGCGCTGCTCTACCTCGGTGACGGCCACGGGGCGCAGGGAGACGGCGAGTCGTGCGGCACCGCGATCGAGTGCGGCATGACGACCGAGGCGGTCGTGTCCATCGCCCACGAGCGCCCGCTGCGCTCCGTGCACGCGGAGACGCCTGCGGGCCTCGTGACCTTCGGCTTCTCAGCGGACCTCAACGAGGCGATGGGCGACGCGCTCGACGCGATGGTCACCTGGATGGCGGAACTCTACGGCACCTCCCGCGCCGAGGCCTTGGCCCTGGCCTCCACCTGCGTGGACCTGCGGGTCACCCAGGTCGTCAACATCACCTGGGGCGTGCACGCGCTGCTCCCCGCGGGCCTGCTCAGCTGATGCTGATAACAGCAACCGGCGCTCCGCGCCGGTTAGCCGGCCAGTCGAGCGCCAGGGGAAACGCGGTCCCGCCCCGGGGACGAGCCGGGGCGGGACCGTGGAACAACGCATCCGCTCGGGATGATGCGGCTGATCGTCGCGCGGGTCAGTGACTGACCATGGCGCGAAGGCTCTCGCGCAGCGAGTCCATCGTGGCGAGCACGGCCGTCGGCTCGTAGCCGCAGTGGGCCATGCAGTTGTCGCAGCGCGGGTCCTTGCCGCGGCCGAACTTGTCCCAGTCGGTCTCCTCGATCAGTTCCTTCCAGGTGTCGACGTAGCCGTCGTCCATCAGGTAGCAGGGGCGCTGCCAGCCCTGCAGGGTGTAAAGCGGCACGCCCCACGGGGTGCACTGGAAGTCGGTCTTGCCTTCGAGGAAGTCCAGGTAAAGCGGCGAGTGGTTAAAGCGCCAGTTCTTGCGGCGGCCGTCTGCGAATGCCTTGCTGAACAGCTCGCGGGTCTGCGTCACGCCGAGGAAGCGGTCCTGGTCGGGGGCCTTGGCGTAGGCGTAGCCCGGCGCGATCTCCAGGCGGTCGACCTTGAGCTCGTCGTTGATGTAGTTGAGCGTGTCGATGAGGTCCTGCGGCGAGTCGTTGTTGAACACGGTGGTGTTGGTGTAGACCGCGAAGCCCTTCGACTTGGCCAGCTTGATCGCCTCGACGGCCTGGTCGAAGACGCCCTTCTTGGCGACCGCCTCGTCGTGCCGCTCGCCGATGCCGTCCAGGTGGACCATCCAGGCGAAGTTCTTGTTCGGCTTGAACTTGTCGATGTGCTTGGGCAGGAACACGGCGTTGGTGCACAGGACGACGAACTTCTTCCGCTTCAGCAGCTCGGCGGTGATCTCGTGGATCTTCGGGTGCATCAGCGGCTCGCCGCCGGCGATCGACACCATCGGCGCGCCGCACTCCTCGACGGCGGCGACGGCCTGCTCGACCGACATCCGCTGCTTGAGCAGCGCCGCGGGCTGCTGGATCTTGCCGCAGCCGGCGCACTTGAGGTTGCACGCGTACAGCGGCTCAAGCTCCATGATCAGCGGGTACTTCTTGACGCCGCGGAGCTTCTGCTTCATCAGGTAAGTCCCGAGCTTCACCGTGAGGTGAAACGGCATCGCCATGATCCAGTCTCCGTCTCTCGTGGCCCATGGGCCGCCGGTTCACTGCTGAGTGCGCTGGGCATACGCTCTGTACCCAACATGCCCCGTGTATCCAACAAGCACAGCGCATCCAACATGATCCGTGTTTCTAACAAGCACTGTGCATTGAACATACACGCTGTATGTCACATGATGGCTGTATGCCTGCGAATCCGCAACCTCCCGACGCGCCCGACCCCGGGCCGGAGGTGACGGGGGCGTCAGCCACCAGGCCGCGGCCGCCGTCGGCGAGGAGGGCCGAGCACGCGGCCGACACCCGCGGCGCGCTGATCACCGCCGCCCGCCGGCTGTTCGCCGCGCACGGTTTCGATGGCACCGGCACGGAGCAGATCGTCGCCGAGGCCCGCGTTACCCGGGGCGCGCTTTACCACCATTTCCGCGACAAGGCGGACGTCTTTCGCGCCGCGATGGCGGAGGCGGCGGCCGACGTGGCGACGCGGCTCATCGACGAGCAGCTCGCCGCGGAGGCCGAGTCGCCGATGGCGGAGATCCGCGACGGGGTGAGCGCCTTCCTCGACGTCTGCGTGGGCGGCGACTTCCAGCGGATCGTGCTCGTGGACGGCCCCCGGGTGCTCGGCGCGGAGGCGTGGGAGGACCTCGTCGAGCGCTACGGCCGGAGCCTGCTCGAGGAGTGGCTGCGGCGCTGCATGAGCACCGGCGACCTGGATCAGGTCCCGGTCCGCGCCCTGGCCCGGCTGCTGATCGCAATGCTGACCGAGGCCAGCCTGGCGATCGCGCGCGCCGACGACCCGGTCGCCGAGCGGGCGGCGCTCGGCGAAGTGCTGGACCGCATGCTGGTCGGCCTGCGGCCCTTGCGCAGATAACAGCAAGAAGCGTGCGGAGCGCGCCCCGCCCTCCCGGTGGTGTCATAGGGCGGGGGAAGCCGGCGGGCACCCGTTCGGGATAATCCTGTTCCTAACGACCGGACCCGGGAGGCTGAGCGTGGACGCTGACGTGATCGTGGTAGGGGCCGGGCTGGCCGGCCTTGTCGCGGCGGCCGAGGCGGCCGAGGCGGGACGGCGGGTGCTGCTCCTCGACCAGGAGCCGGAGCAGTCGCTCGGCGGGCAGGCATGGTGGTCGTTCGGCGGGCTGTTCTTCGTCGACTCGCCCGAGCAGCGGCGGCTGCGCGTTCGCGACTCCGTCGACCTGGCGTGGCGGGACTGGCTCGACACCGCGGGCTTCGACCGGCCGGAAGACGAGTGGCCGCGCAAGTGGGCCAGGGCCTACGTGGAGTGGGCCGCCGGGGAGAAGCGCGCCTGGCTCGCCGGGATGGGCCACTCAGTCATCCCGATCGTCGGATGGGCCGAGCGGGGCGGCCACCACGCCAGCGGCGCCGGCAACAGCGTGCCGCGCTTCCACGTCACCTGGGGCACCGGCCCCGGGGTCGTCGAGCCGTTCGAGCGACGGGTCCGCGCGGCGGCCGAGGCGGGACGCGTCCAGCTGAAGTTCCGGCACCGGGTCGACGCGCTGACCGTCACCAACGGCGCCGTGGACGGCGTGTCGGGCACCGTCCTCGAGCCGAGCGACGCGCCGCGCGGCGCGCCGTCCTCGCGGAACGGCGCCGGCGAGTTCTCCTACCAGGCCCAGGCCGTGATCGTCACCTCCGGCGGGATCGGCGGCGACCACGACCTCGTCCGCGACGCCTGGCCGGCGCGACTCGGCCCGCCGCCCGCGCGCATGCTCTGCGGCGTGCCCGCGCACGTCGACGGGCGGATGATCGGCATCGCCGAGCGAGCGGGCGGCGCAGTGATCAACCGCGACCGGATGTGGCACTACGTCGAGGGGATCGCCAACTGGGACCCGGTCTGGCCGGCTGCACGGCATCCGCATCCTGCCGGGGCCGTCTTCACTCTGGCTGGACGCGACCGGAAGGCGGCTGCCGCCACCGCTCTACCCCGGCTCGGACACGCTCGGCACGCTCGAGTACCTCCGCCGCACCGGCCACGACCACTCCTGGTTCATCCTCTCCAAGAAGATCATCGCCAGGGAGTTCGCGCTGTCGGGATCCGAGCAGAACCCCGACCTCACCGGCCGGGACCGCAAGGCCATGCTGGCCAGCAGGTTCGGCGGCGCGGTGCCCGGCCCGGTGCAGGCCTTCCTCGACAAGGGCGACGACTTCGTCACCGCACCGGACGTGGCCGGCCTGGTCGCCGCGATGAACGAGCTGACCGGGTCGGAGCCGCCGCTCGACGCCGCCGCCATCGAGCGGGAGATCCTGGCCAGGGACGCGGACACCACCCGCCGGTTCGGCAAGGACTTCCAGGCGAACGCCATCAGGCGGGCCCGCGCCTACCTCGGCGACCGCCTCGTCCGGGTCGCCCGGCCACACGCGCTGCTCGACCCGGCGGCCGGGCCGCTGATCGCCGTCCGGCTGCACGTGCTCACCCGCAAGACCCTCGGCGGGCTGCACACCGACCTGTCGTCCCGCGTCCTGTCCGCCGCGGGCGACCCGGTCCCCGGCCTCTACGCGGCCGGGGAAGCCGCCGGGTTCGGCGGCGGCGGCATGCACGGCTACCGTTCACTGGAGGGAACGTTCCTCGGCGGCTGCCTGTTCTCCGGCCGCGCCGCCGGCCGCGCCGTCGCCCGGTCACTCTAACGCGCGCGCGAGCGCCCGGACATTTGCCGGTAAAGCGACGTTAGCCAAGGCGCCGGCGGTTAGCGCCCGCGGCCGGGCACGCCGGCCCTAGGATCGGGAGCCGTGGCTAACCCAACCGACGCAAATCCCTGGGTGCGCGCGCTCCGCGCCTCCCATGACCGGCTCGCCGCACTCGTCGCGGGCCTGGACGGCGACCAACTGCGCGCCCAGTCGTACGACACCGACTGGTCGGTCGCCGACGTCCTGTCCCACCTGGGCAGCGGCGCGGAGATCTTCTCCCGGTACGTCGACGCCGGCGTGACCGGCGGCGACCCGCCCGCGTTCGAGGACTTCAAGCCGATCTGGGAGACCTGGAACGCGCGGTCACCCGAGGACCAGGCGGCGCAGTCCGTGGCGGTCAACGAGGCCCTCACGCGGCACGTCGAGTCGCTCACCCCCGAGCAGCGGGCCGCGTTCCAGGTGACCATGTTCGGCAGCACGCCGGTTGACCTGGCAGGCGTTCTCGGCCTGCGCCTGTCCGAGCACGCCGTGCACACCTGGGACATCGCGGTCGCCCTCGACCCGACCGCCACGGTCGCCCAGGACGCCGTCGAACTACTCATCGACCAGATCCCCATGATGACCGGCTACACCGGCAAGCAGGCCCCGGCGCCAGTCAAGGTCGCCGTCAGCACCACCGCGCCCGAGCGCGCCTTCACGCTCGACACCGGCGGCGTGACCCTCGCCCCGGCCAGCGCCGGCGACGAGCCGGCCGCCTCACTGTCGCTGCCCGCCGAGGCACTGCTCCGCCTCGTATACGGCCGCCTCGACGACGACGCCGGCCTGCGGGCCTCCGGCGTGACCCTGGCGGAACTCACGTCGGTATTCCCTGGCTTCTAGCCTCTGACCGCTGGATGCGCTGCGCGGTTCGGCTCGTCATATAGTCGACTGCGGTCGAGTATTATGAGCCGCGGCACGCAGTTCCCCCGAGACGGAGCCATTTAGGAGAGGCATCGATGCCCCGCATCCGAGCATGCTCCACGACACGCCAGCGCCATGACCGCGAACGGTAAGGGCATGCCGAAATACGCGCGCGTGGCGGACGCCGTCCGCGCCCAGATCGCCGACGGCACCCTGCGCCCCGGCCAGCCGGCGCCAAGCGGCGCGGCGCTCAGCCGGGTCACCGGCTACTCGACGCTGACCTGCCGCAAGGCGCTGCGCGTGCTGATCGCCGACGGCGCGCTGGTTCCCGGGCCAAGCCGCAACGCGCGCCCCCGCGTCGCGGGCCCGCCGCAGCCTCCCGCCGAGCGCGATCTCGCCGCCGCGGCGCGCGCCCTGGCGACGGGGCTCGCGGGCAGTCGGCGGGCCAACGGGCTGACCCAGCCGGAGCTCGCCAGGCGGGTCGGCGTCTCCGTTACCACGGTCGGGCACGCGGAGACCGGCCGACTGTGGCAGTCACGCGAGTTCTGGGAGCGCGCCGATGCCGTCCTCGAAGCCGGCGGGGCGCTGCTCAGCCTGCATGACGGGTACCGCGAGGCGGCCGCTTCCACCGCCACGGACACGCCCGGCGACCCGGGGGCCGCCGGCGGCAGAGCACCCGGCTGGCGGGCCGACCCCTACGACCTGCTGCCGCCGGTCACGCGCGCGCGACTCGACGTCCGCGCGGGCGGCCAGGTGCCGGAGCCGCGCGGACAAGGCGATGCCGGGGCCGCGCGGTCTCGTGACGGGGGTGCGGAGTGCCCGCCCGGCCCGCGGGGGCAGGCGGGGCCGGCCTGCGTGATGATCATGTGGGGCGACGGCACGGTGACGACCGTGCGCCCGCCGGACGCGCCGCCGGCGGAGACGGCCTGATCGCGGCCCCGGGTGCCCGCCGCCCGGGGCGGCCCCGTCCGGGCGGGGCCCCGGCTCCGGGAGCTACCGGGCCTCAGCCGGTGCCGCGTGCGCGGCGAGGAACGCCCGGAGCCGCTCGGCGCCGGTGAACACGTGCCCGGTGATTCCGAGGGCCTCGGCCCCGGTCACGTTGGTCTCGCGGTTGTCGATGAAGATCGCCTCGGCGGGCGTGATCCGCAGGTCGTCGAGGACGTGCCGGTAGATGTCGGCGTGCGGCTTGAGCAGGCCGAGCTCACCGCTGACGTAGCAGGACGGGAAGAAGTCCCTGAGGGGCCCGTGCCGGAAGTAGCTGCCGTAGTCGGGGCCGGCGTTGGACAGCAGCGCGAGGGGAGTGCCGCCGGCGCGCAGCCCGGCGAGCACCCGGACGATCGCGGGGTTGATCGACAGCCAGCTGCGGAAGTCGGCGGCCCACAGCTCGTGGACCCGCGCCTCGTCCCAGCGGGCGCCGGTGTCGCGGGCGATGGCCCGCCAGTACGCGGCGACGCCCGCGGCCCCCTGGTCGAGCCCGTCCCGGTGCGCGGAGTAGGCGGTCCAGAACCGTTCGGCGGCGGCCTCGTCAGCGACCCCGGCGAGCCTTGTGATCACCGCCCGGTCGGCCTGGGACTGCGACAGCGAGATGACCTCACCGTAGTCGAAGATGACGGTGCGGCCGGGCAGCGACAGGGGCGTTTCGGTCACCCGCACACCGTATCGTGCGCCCCCGAGGGTGCGACGGCACGTCCCGCTCCCCGTGCCGCCGCACCCTGCCCGTCCCGACGTTTCCGCGGGTCCCGCCCCACACGGGCAGCGCTCTGAATATAGGGCTGAATGGTAAAATTTATGTCCAATCGATGATCCGCTCCTTTTCTGCGGACCGGACGTTTCCTGACATTCCGGAAGGAGTAACTTGTCGGCGGGAACGATCGCCATTTTGGGAGATGTTGAGCTTCGTTGCGGGGACAAGCCGGCGGCGCTGCGCAGGCAGCTTCGCAAAGCCCTGGCTCTCATGGTCGCGGCCCGCGGCAGGCGGGTGCGCCGCCAGGAGATCGCCGCCGCCGTCTGGGATGACCAGGACCGTGACGTGCGCACCCTCATGTGGTCACTGCGCCGGGCGCTGCGCGATGGCAATAGCGGTTTCGACGTTCCGCCGGACAAGGCCAAGGAAGGCAATTACCTGCTGGTCGCCGCCGAGCCGGAGGCCCTGGATGACGCGGTTGACGCCTTTCGCTTCCTTTCCCTGACCGGGCAGGCGGACGCGCTGTGGGAAAACGGTGACGAGCAGTCCGCCGTCGAGCGGCTCACCGCCGCGGCGGGCCTGTGGGGCGGCGAGCCGTTCGACGGCCTGTGGCCCGACGGGCTACCAGAAGCGTGCAGGCGCCTGCGCTCCGACCTGGAGCAGGCGCGCGGCCGGCTCATCCGGATCATGGCCGAGGCCGCGCTCCGCCGGGGCGCGCCGTACACGGCGGCCCGCGCCTACCTGGACAGGCCCGTCGGCCCGGCGGACGGCGTTCCCGGCCCCGATGCCGCCTGGCTGGCCGGCTTCCTGATCACGTTGCACGACCGGCCGGGCACCGACGAGGCGGACAACCTGCTCGCCGAGCGCCGCGTCGCGGGCGGCGAGCCTGCGGCCGGCCGGGGCAGGGACCGGGGCGCCGCTGACGATGTCCTGGCCCGTGCCGATGACCTGCTGATCCTGGCGGAGGCGGGGATCGACGTGCACTGCCCGCTGACCGCCGCGCCGCGCCCGCCCGTCACCGGCAGCCCGCCCCTGCTGGTCGGCCGGGAGACCGAGCTCGCCGCGTTCGACCGGGCGCTCTGGGAGGTGCTCGCCGGGCACCCGGCGGCCGTGACGGTCCGGGGCGCGAGCGGGCGGGGGAAGACCAGGCTCGCGGGCGAGTTCGCCGCCTTGGCGGTGGCCGCCCGCGTGCCCGTCGTCCTCGTCAGCGCGGCGCACGCCGGCGACCTGCGGCCCTGGCAGGAACTTGCCGAGCGGCTCTGGCCCGCCGCCTGCCGGGACATCGACGCCGCTCGGGACCTGGCGCCGGGACGGCTGACCCTGGGGCAGCGCCGCGCGCTGCTTGACTTCGTCGCGCCGCGCGGCGGCGCGCCCGCGCCGCCCGAGCCCGACCAGGCGCAGCCGGTGCGGTTCGCCGAGATCGCGCGGGCGCTTGGCGTGCTGGCGCGCAACGTCGCCGCCCGCCGCGGGCTGGTCGTGGTGCTCGATGACGCCGACCGGCTCTCCGCGCGCGGCCGGGAACTGCTTGGCCTGTTCCTCGCCGAGCTGCGCGAGGCGGCTGTCGGCGTCGCGGTCCTCGGCCGTGACGAGGGGGGCGAGGACGGCACGTGGGCGGACGCGATGCTGGCGGGGCGCCCGGGCTCCGCCCGCCTGACGCTCGGGCCGCTGCCCGAGCAGGCGATCGGCAGCTGGCTCGGCCAGGTGCGGGACAGCGTGCCGACCAGCGAGGAGATCCGGCGGCTCGCGCAGGAGACGGGCGGCGAGCCGGTGCGGATCCGCGACCAGCTGGCCGTCGCGACGGCCGCCGCGGGCCCCCGGGTTCCGTCCGCCTGGCTGGCCGCCGCCGCGGTCACCGCCGACGACCTGGTCATTGACACCGCCCTCGTCGCCAGGATGCTTGACCTGGCCGATGCCGACGCCGATCGCGAGGAACGGAACGCACGCCGCCTGGGGTGGATCGACGCCTCAGCGGGCGTCCGGTTCACGCACGGCAGCCACCGCGACGACGTGACCGCGCGCCTGGAGGCCGACCCGGCGCTGCGCCGTTCCCTGCACCGCCGCGCCTTCCTGGCGCTGGCCGAACGCGTGCGCGCCGACGACCCCGACCCCAGCCTCCCCGTCCGCATCGCGGGACACGCACTGGCCGCCGACCGCGACCTGCCCGTAGCCGAGGCGGCCCGCGCCTTCCTGGGCGCCGCCCGCGCCGAGCGGGCGAGCGGCGAGGCCGCCGCGGCGTGGGCCAGGGCGGGGATCGCGAGGGACCCCGCCGACCGCGAAACCCGGGCGAGCCTGCACCTGGCGCTTGGTGACGCCCTCGACCAGCGCGGCGCCGACACCGAGGCCGACCGCGAGTACGAGCTGGCCTACGACATCGCCGCGGGCAGGCCGCTCGACCAGGCCGAGGCGCTGATCAGGCTCGCCCGCCGCTGGACCGACCCCGGGAAGATCGACTGGTACCTGCTGCGCGGCCTGCAGGAGGGGATCGCCGCCCTCGGCGAGGACGCCGGCGAGGGCGGGGCGGCCGCCGCTCTCCGCCTGCAGCTCACCGCCCACCTGGCCCGCAAGTCGACGCTGGCGATACCGGTCCTCGGCACCGAGGCCGACGCCATCAGGCGGGACGGCGTGCGCCTCGCCCGCGCCGCGCTCGCCCAGGCGGACGGCCTGCCGTCGGCCACGGCCTGCGAGGTGCTCAACGAGTGCCGCTGGGCGTTGTTCGACTACGACCCGCCCGCGGAGACGATCCGGCTGTCGGAGCGGCTCGAGCTGGAGAGCCTGCTCGCCCGCTCGCCGTTCTTCCACAACACGGCGCTGATGACGCTCGCGATCGACCAGCTGCGGCTCGGCCGGGTGACCGACGCGCAGGGCACGCTGCTCGCCCACGAGCGGACCATGCCGGCGACGCAGGCGTCGCGCTGGCTGCAGCTCACCATGGAGACCGTCCTCGACCTGTGGCACGGCCGGTTCGCCGCCGCGGAGGCCAGGCTGTTCACCGTCGCGGCCCCCATCGTCGCCCGCGCCCAGGCCGAGCGGGCGCGGACCGCGGACACCTTGCAGCAGACCTGGCAGGGGCAGGTGTTCTGGCTGCGACGCGAGCAGGGCCGTGTGCTCAGCCGGACCGACCCCGAGGTCTTCCGGCAGGTCGAAGGGCACGCGTTCTTCGCCATCTGGCGGGTCGGGCTGGCCCTGGCCAGCCTGGATGAGGATGACCTGGCCGGCGCGGCGCTGCACGTGCGCGCGCTGGACGAGGACTATCACGCCTTCACCGCGTTCCCGCCGCACGGCTGGACCGTGTCGGTCGCCGCGCTGCTCGCCGAGGCATGCCTCGCGATGAGCCCCGCCGGCCGCCCCGCTGGGCACGGGGCCACTAAGCACGGGGCCGGCGAAGACCCGCTCGGCGCGCTGCTCCCCGACATCGCCGGGCGGCTGCGCGTGATCCTGTCCCGCTACGCGGGCGAGTTCGTCCTGGCCGGCTGGCCGTCGGTGCTGCTCGGCCCCGCGGAGCGCTTTTCCGGGCTGCTGGCCATGTCCATGGGCGAGCACGAGGAGGCGCTGCACCTGTTCGACGCGGTCGCCGACCTGGTCGCGGGCGCACCCCCGCAGGCGGCCCGGCTGCGCGTCAACAAGGCCCGCGCCCTCATCCGCCTGGGCGGCGGGGGTGCGGCCGAGGCCGCCCGCTTGCTCGCCGAGGCCGGCGCGACGGCGGACCGCCTGGGCATGCACGGGCTGGCCAGCGAGGCCGGCGAACTGCTAGCCGAGTGCTGAGCGGAGGCGAGCGGGGCTTGCAGAGTGCGCTCTTGACTCCAGCGCGCGGCGGGCCGGACAAGCAGAGCACGGGTCCGTTCGGGATCACCGGTTTTGACTTCCTGGCCTAGCGCAGGCTGGTCGTGAGCTCCGCCAGCGCCGTGAGGTCACCCGCCGCGAACCGGCCGCCCTCGCCGATGAGCTGCACCAGGACGTGGTCGGCGCCGGCGTCCAGGTGCCCGCCGATCCGGGCGAGGGACTCCGTCGGCCCGTGCGGCACGACCGCGGACATGAGCCGGTCGCTCCCGCCGCCGTCGATGTCCGCGTCGGTATAGCCGAGCCTGCGCAGGTTGCCCGTGTAATTCGGCAGCCGCAGGTAGAACCGGGCGTAGTCGCGCGCCTGGGCGGCCCCCGGGTCACCGGCGGCGAGCGCTACCGCGATCTCCGGCACGAGCAGCGGCGTGGGACCGAGGGCCTGCCGGGCAAGCGCGGTGTGCTCCGGCGGGCTGAAGTACGGGTGCGCGCCCGCGGCCCTGTCCCGTGACAGCTCCAGCATCTTCGGCCCGAGTGCCGCGAGGATCACCGGCACCGGCACCGCCGGCAGCTCGTCCAGGAACTGCACCATCTTCGTGTACGGCTTCACGTAGGCCTGGCCGGTCGCCTCGACGGCCGGCGCGTGGCTGACCCCGAGCCCGAGGATGAACCGCCCCGGGTACAGCTTTTCCAGCCGTTCCGCGGCGGCGGCGAGCTCGGCCGGCGGCCAGGTCCACACGCTGGCGATCCCGGTACCGAGCACGAGCCGCTCCGTGGCGGCGAGCGCGGGCTCGATCGCCGCCAGGTCGGCGGCGGAGTTCACGCCCGGGTACCACACCGACGTGAAGCCGGCCGCCTCGATCTCCCGCGCGTACGACTCGGGCTCGATGCCGATCCTGGCGGGCGGCGGCATCCAGATGCCGAGCGGGCCGAGCGTGCGGCGAAGTTCGTCCGTTGTGGTCATGGTCCTGTTATAGACCTCGCCCGATCCGCCGCGCGCGGCGATGCCGCCGTAGCCGGTGACTGCGCCCGGGTGACCATGCCCGGGGGCCGCGCCCGGGGCCGCCAGGCGGGCAGGTGTAGGTTCTGGTTCCGTGCCGACGATTCTCATCACCGGGGCCGCGGGCCAGGTCGGGACCATGCTCCGGGCCCGGCTGGCCGGGCCAGGCCGGGTACTGCGGCTGCTTGACGTCACCCCGCTCGCCCCGCCGCCGGGCCCGGGCGAGGAGTCCGTGACGGCGTCGGTCACCGACATGGCCGCGATGACCGCCGCCTGCGCCGGCGCGGACGCGGTCATCCACCTGGGCGGCATCCCGACCGAGGACGCGTGGGCGGCGATCCTCGAGGTGAACATCAACGGCACCTATACGGTCTTCGAGGCCGCCCGGCGGGCCGGGGTGCCGCGGGTGGTGTTCGCCTCGTCGAACCACGCGGTCGGCTTCACGCCGCGCGCGGGCTTCCCCGTCGCCGACGGCGCCGCCCCCGTCCCCGATACCTACTACGGGGTGTCCAAGGCGGCCGGCGAGGCGCTCGCCGCCCTGTATGCCCGGCGGTATGACCTCGAGGCGATCTGCGTCCGGATCCTGTCCTGCTTCGACCGGCCGCGCACCCCGCGCATGCTGGCCACGTGGTTGTCACCGGACGACGCTGGGCGGCTCTTCGAGGCGTGCCTGACGGCGCCCGCGCCCGGCTTCCGGGTCATCTACGGCGTGTCGGCCAACACCCGCGGCGGGTGGGTCTCGCTCGACGGCGCGCGCGCCCTCGGCTACGAGCCGCACGACGACGCCGAGGCGTATGCCGCCGAGGTACTCGCCGGGGCGCGCACCCCGGCCGAGGCGCCGCCGCTCCCTGGGGGCGACTGGCCGGACCCGGCCGACCCGGTCTTCCGGTACCTGGGCGGCGAGCTCACCCTGCCGTCGCACGACGCCCCGGTCCCGCCCGGGCGCTAGTTCTTGCCGGTGATCCCGGAGTAGTCGGCGACGACGCTGGGCGCGCCGCCGCCGGCGGGCGGGTCGTAGGCGGCGAACTGCTCCAGGTAGCTCACGGTGGCTTTGGTCAGGGGCTGGCTGGCGGAGTAGAAGCCGGGGACGCTCAGGCGGAGCAGCGAGCCGGCGGGCGGGGTGACCGTCACCTCGGCCGCGTCGGTGTAAAAGACGAGGGCGCCGCCGTGGGCGGTGAGCAGGGCGAACTCCTGCCCGTCGGCGCCAGCGGCCGCCGTGTGCGTGTCGGTGACCGTCGCCTTGGCCACCTCGGTCTGCCAGCGCCGCTGGTCGGCGCGGTCGGCCAGGTTGCCGGGATCGGCGACGGCGCCAGTGCCAGCGCCGCCGGCGCCCGTCCCGTCCAGCGCGGCGGCGGTCGTCGCGGGAAGCTGCCCGGGTGCGACCGCGCCCGCGCCCGCGCTGACGGCGGTGGCCAGGCCGTCGGCACCGACCTCGACCTGCGGCGGGGTCGCGCTTGCGAGCAGGTAGGGCTCGATCGCGTTCTGCCAGCCGCCGCCGGCGGCGGACTGCGTGAACAGCAGGTACTCGTCGGATGTCACCGTCGCCGGACTGGACTGGAACGCGTTGGCGACCTGGACGACGAACCAGCGCGGGCCGGCGGCCGGCTCGTTACCCGGGATGTAGTACGTCGCCTGGACCGGGCCGAACGCCGGGTAGGGGGTGGTTCCCGCTGCCTGCTGCTCCTGGTAGAGGCCCGTGTCGATCGCGTCACTCGACCCGCCCTCGATAGTGCCCAGCAGCGCGTCGCTGCGCTTGGCGTTCGCGTCGTTGTTCGCCGCGGTGTAGTTAGCGAGTACCGCCTGGGCCTGCGTGAGGGTGAGCGGTGCCCCGCTCTGGACGCCCGGCGAGGGGGACGACGGGGACGAGGGGGAGGAGGGGGACGACGGGGACTTGCTCACCCGCACCACGGCCATGCTGGGCATCGCGGACGGCGAGGCCAGGGCGCCCTTGCCCGGCGTGCCCGGCTGGCTTCCGGTCATCATCACCAGGGCGACGGCGCCCACGGCGGCGCCCCCGGCCACGAGCGCGGCCGGGATCAGCCAGCGGCGGCCGCCGTGCTCGCGGCCGGCGCCGCGGTCCCCCGGGTCCTCCGCGCCCCGAGGGTCTCTGAGTCCGGCGGGGTAGGGCGCGGGCGGCCACGGGTAAGACGGGCTGCACGACGGCACGGCCGGCTGAGGAGCGGTCATGTCGAACGGGTCGCGCTCGTAGCGGGCCGGTTCCTCGGCGGCGCCGGCGCCCCGGCCGTTGGCGGGCGGCTCGCTCCCGGCGGGCGCGGTGACGCCGATCGCTGGTCCTATCTCGTCGTCGTCGACCGCCTGAGGCAGCGGAAAGGGAAGCGGGTAGGGGTAGGTGGTGCCATCTGGCCAGGACGGCCGTGGCGCTTCATACCGCTCGTCCTTTGGGCGGCCGTAGTTCCAGTCGCTCATGCTGTTCCCCATGTAATGGCCCGATATTGGGTATTTTCCGGACCACCCCCGACGTAGGTCACGTCGCCGGTCAGATCGAGTCCGTTCCATGCCACCCTTGCGAAAACATTAACCACAGGAGTGGGCAGGGGAACAGCGAAGCACTCAAGGACGTAACAGAAACGCAAGACATGACAAGGTCATCGGGTGCCGTGACCGCGGCGGTGCACGTTCTCAGTCCACCTCAGTCCACCGGGCGACGATGGCGGGCTAATTCTTGCCGGTAATCCCGGAGTAGTCGGCGACGACGCTGGGCGCGCCACCGCCGCCGGCGGGCGGGTCGTAGGCGGCGAACTGCTCCAGGTAGCTCAGTGTGGCCTGGTTGACCGGCTGGGCGGATGAGTAGAAGCCGGGGACGCTCAGGCGGAGCAGCGAGCCTGCCGGCGGCGTGATCGTTAGCTCGGCCGCGTCGGTGTAGAAGACGAGGGCGCCGCCGTCGGCGGTGAGCAGGGCGAACTCCTGCCCGTCGGCGCCGGCGGCCGCCGTGTGGGTGTCGGTGACTGTCCCGCCGGTGACCTTGCCCTGCCAGAACTTCTGGCCCGCCAGGTCGGCCAGGTTGCCCGGGTTGGCGACGGTGGCCTGCCCGGTGCCGGTACCGTCAAGCGCGGTCGCGGTCGCCGCGGGAAGCTGGCTGGGCATGACCGCGACGGTGGCCGCGTCCGGGCTGACCGCGGTGGCCTGGCCGTCGGCGCCGACCTCGACCTGCGGCGCGCTCGCGCCGGACAGCAGGTAGGGCTCGATGGTGTCCTGCCAGGCGCCGCCCGCGGCCGACTGCGTGAACAGCAGGTACTCGCTGGACGTCACCTTCCCCGGGTTGGCGGTGAAGGCGTTGGCGACCTGGACGACGAACCAGCGCGGACCGCCGGCCGGCTCGTTACGCGGCAGGTAGTACGTCGCCTGGGCCGGGCCGAACGCCGGGTAGGGCGCCGTCCCTGACGCCTGCTGCTCCTGGTACAGGCCCGCGTCGATCGCGTCACTTGACCCGGTCTCGACCGTGGCGAGCGTGGCGTCGCTGCGCTGCGCGTTCGCGCTGTTGTTCGCGGTCGTGTAGGCGGCGAGCACGTTCCTGGCCTGCGTCATCGTCAGCGGTCCAGCGAAGGCCGGGCCTGTGCTTGAGGATGCCGTGCTCGAAGGCCCCGTGCCTGGGGATGCCGTGCCTGGGGATGACGTGCCCGAGGACCCCGCGCTGGCCGCCGCGCTCGGCGTGGCGGACGGCGCGGCCAATCCGCCCGTTCCCTGGCCGCCGGCAGCCGGGTGCCCGCTGGTGAGCAGCACGGCGGCGGCGCCCACCCCGGCACCCGCTACCACGACGCCGACGACGATCAGCCAGTGGCGGCCGCCGCGCCCGCTCCGGCCGGCCGCCCAGTCCTCCGGGTCGTCTCCCGGCCGGCCCAGGTCCCCGCCTGACCAGCCGTCCGCCGCCGCGGCGGCCGGGTACCCGCGCCCGCCGGTTCCGCGCGGCCGGGTCCCCGGTGCCCGCTCCCCGGCGTCATCGCCGTCCAGGATCTTGGTGTCTGTGTCCCCGGATCCGGCGGGGTCGGGACCGGGCGGCCACGGCTCCCACGGCTCCCACGGCGGCCGGGCCACGGGAGCGGGATGCGGGTCCGCGGCGGCGTAGTCGTCCCGCTCGTACGTCAGCGGGTACGCCGTCATGGCCTCGTCGTCGTCATCCCAGTAGTCGTCGCCGGGACCGCCCCCGTCCGGGGGCAGCTCCTGCTGCCAGGCGTCCCGCGCAGGCCAGGCGTCCTGCGCTGGCCACGCCCCGTTCCCGGTGCTGCCGGGCGGGTCCGGAGGGTAGGCTGCGCCCGCCGCCCCGGACGGCCGCGGGGCGTCGTGCTCCGCGGCCGTCGGGCGGCCGAAGTCCCAGTGGCTCATCGTGCTCCCCAGGTAATGGCCCGTTGCCCTGTATCACGGGCCACTTCCCGGTCTGGTTCACGCCCTAGCGGCCGGCTGCGTACCCCGCCGCGTGCGGCCCGGTGACGTGCGCTCCGGCCTGGGCGGCGCTCGCCGACCCGGTGCCCGCGGCCACGCCCGCGATCAGCGTGATCATCCCGACCGCCATGGCGATCCTGGTCGTCCAGCGAATCCGCATTCCCGTCCCCTTCGGTCAGCGCCCGGGCTTCCCCCCGGAAGCCCTCACATCGGGGATATTAGCCAGGAAACGGACGAAAGCCGCGCAGGCGCGCCGTAGGGGGCGTGGTCCTCAGTAGTAGCGCATCCCCATCGCATAGCGGACTTCCTCCAGGGCAGCCGTCGCGACCGCCCGGGCCCGGGCGCAGCCGTCGCGTAGGACCTGCCGGGCGTAGCCGGGGTCGGCGGCCAGCTCCGCGCGGCGGGCGCGGGCCGGCGCGAACCGCTCGTTGACCGCCTCGGTCACCACTCGCTTGAGCAGCGCCGCCCCGCCGTCGCCCACCTCCGCGGCGACCGCCACCGGGTCCCGGTCAAGGCACAGTGCGGCGAGCAGCACCAGCGACGACACCTCGGGGCGGGCCACCGGGTCGTAGCTGACGTGCCGCAGCCCGTCGGTCTTCGCCCCCTTGATCAGCCGGGCCGTCTCGTCCGCGGTGGCGCGCAGCGCGATCGCGTTGCCGCGCGACTTGGACATCTTCCCGCCGTCCGTGCCGAGCAGCAGCGGCGCGTCCGACAGCAGCGCGTCCGGCTCGGGAAACACCGCGGCGCCGCCCGCCCCCGGGTAACGCTCGTTGAACCGGCGCGCGACCAGCCTGGTCACCTCCACGTGCGGTAGCTGGTCCTGGCCAACCGGGACCAGGTTCCCCTTGCAGGCCAGGATGTCGGCGGCCTGGTGCACCGGGTAGGTGAGCATCAGCCCGCTCACCGACGCCTGCCTGGAGTGCGCGATCTCGTCCTTGACGGTCGGGTTCCGACGCAGCTCGCCCTCGGTGACCAGGCTAAGGAACGGCAGCAGCAGCTGGTTCAGCTCCGGCACCGCGCTGTGCGCGAAGATCACCGACCGCGCCGGGTCGATACCGATCGCCAGGTAGTCGAGCACCAGGCTCTGCACGTGCTCGCCGATTGCCCCGGTGCCGCGCAACCCGGTGGCATCACGGTCGGTGAGTGCCTGGTAGTCGGCGATGAGGACGAACACCTCCGCCCCTGCCTCCTGCAGCCGCACCCGGTTGCGCAGGGTGCCGAAGTAGTGCCCAAGGTGCAGGTCACCGGTCGGCCGGTCGCCGGTGAGTATCCGGAGCGACTGGGGGTCCTTCCCGATCTGCCGCTCAATCTCCGCCGAGCGGCGCTGTGCCGCCGCGAGCGACCCGGAAGTGGTCACGGGGGCCTCGGTTTCCGCCGCGGACCCGGTGACGGCGGCGTCAACGCGGAACGGCGGCTCAGTTAGCGTGCTGGTCATGGGTCTGTCTCCTAGCCTGGCTCTGGATGAGAGGCGGGACGACCCGTCAGCGGGCAAGGAAAAGGCCGTCCCCTTTCTCGGCGGACGGCCGTTCGTCTTCAGCGCGCGCTCAGCGCGGCGGCTCGTCCCTAAGCGGGACGCCACCGGCCCTGAAGCACAACTGCGCGCATATGAGGATTCTATCAGCTCCCGGCCAGAACCCAGCGCGATAACAGCAACAGGCGCGCGGCGCTCAGGCGTCGCCGAGGGTCCGGTGCCCGCGCACTCGATGGCCGCCTGATTGGCCGACGGGGGGTGATTGTCTGACAAAACGCCGCCGTGAAAGGCTGGCGGCATGGAGTACACGCATCTTGGACGGTCGGGTCTCTCAGTCAGCCGCCTCTGCCTCGGCACGATGAACTTCGGCTCGCTGACCCCCGCGGCCGACGCGCACGCGATCATGGACCGCGCCCATGAACTCGGCATCAACTTCTTCGACACGGCGAACACCTACGGCCGGCGGCAGTCACCGCCTGGGCAGGTCGCCGACAACGACGAGTCGCACGCCGGGTGGACCGAGGAGATCCTCGGCGACTGGTTCGCCAAGGGCGGCGGCCGCCGCGAGAAGACGGTCCTGGCGACCAAGCTGTTCGGCGACATGGGCGGCTGGCCTAACGAGGGGAAGCTGTCCGCGCTCAACATCCGCCGGGCCTGCGACGCGTCGCTACGCCGGCTGGGCACTGACTACATCGACCTCTACCAGATGCACCACGTCGACCGGGACACCCCGTGGGATGAGATCTGGCAGGCGATGGAGGTGCTCGTCGCGCAGGGGAAGGTCCTGTACACGGGCTCGTCCAACTTCGCCGGCTGGCACATCGCCCAGGCCTGCGAGACCGCCCGGGCCCGGGGCTTCCTCGGCCTGGTGAGCGAACAGTCGCTGTACAACCTGGCGACCCGGTGGATCGAGCTTGAGGTGCTGCCCGCCGCCCGCGCCTACGGGGCCGGCGTCATCCCGTGGTCACCGCTCGAGGGCGGGCTGCTTGGCGGCGTTCTCGCCGCGGAGCGCGAAGGGCGCCGCCGCCTCGCCGGGCGGGCCAAGCTCCTGGTCGAGGAGAACCGGGATCGCATCGAGGCATGGGAGGAACTGTGCGGCAAGCTCGGTGAGGAGCCCGCGAATGTGGCCCTCGCCTGGCTGCTGCACCAGGACGGCGTGACCGCCCCGATCATCGGGCCGCGCACCCTCGGGCAGCTGGAGGCCGCGCAGCGCGCCCTGGAGGTCCGCCTCGGCCCCGACGTCCTCGCCCGCCTCGACGAGATCTTCCCCGGGTACAAGACCGCGCCCGAGCACTACGCCTGGTGAGGCGGCGCCGCCGTGAGCAGTCAGTTCAGGGCGATGGCGACGACGGCGAGGGCGCACAGGCCGAGGCCGGCCCGCTGGGCGGGGCCGAACCGCTCGTGCAGTAGCACCCGGGCCAGCAAGACCGTGACGCCGGGGTACAGGGAGACAAGCACGGCGGCGACGGCGAGCATGCTGTAGTGCGTGGCGTAGAAGTAGGACACGGCGGCCGCCATGCCGCTGGCGCCCGCGAAGGCGGTCAGGCCGACCTCGCGGACCGGGATGCGCAGCGGCTGACGCGACTTGAGCGCGACGGCGAGCGTGATAACTAGGGTGCTGCTTTGCTCGAGGGCCACCGGCCACAAGCCGGACCCCCGGCCTGCCTGCGCGAGGCCGATGAACAAGACGCCGAAGAGCACCCCGGCGATTAGGCCCTCGCCCAGGCCGACCCCGAGCTTGCCGCGGACAGAGCCGCTGCCCGCGACGAGCACGATGGCGGGCAGCGAGATCAGCACGCCCGCCACGGCCAGCATCCCGGGGCGCTCGCCGAGCGCGACGCCCACCGCGACGGGAACCACGGCGGCCCCCACCGCGGACACCGGCCCGACCACGCTCATCTGCCCGCGGGCCAGGCCCCGGTAGAGCACCAGGGTGCCGATGTCGCCCGCGACGCCGCTGCCCAGTCCCCAGCCGACCGCGCGGGCACTGGGCCCGGGGCCGCCGACGACGAGCAGGATCGCCCAGACCCCAGCGGTGGCGATGACCGAGCCGATAAAGGTAACCCGCAGCTCACCGAAGCGCCGCGCGGCCGAACCGCCGGCGAAGTCAGAGCTGCCGTACAACAGGGCCGCGGCCAGGCCGAGCACGATTCCCATGAGCCCATCACCCTTCCCTTACTTGGTGGCACACTCCGACCCTGACAGAAATCGGTCCTGATGATAAGGTCCACTCTGATGGCTGAAATCAGGACCAATTCCGAGCTGCTCATCGCGATCCAGCACGAGGCGCAGGTTCCGCTGCACCGGCAGATCGAGACCTCGATCCGGGACGCGATCCGCGCCGGGCGGCTGTCCCGCGGGTCGGCGATGCCGCCATCGCGGGTGCTGGCAGCCGACCTGGGCGTCTCCCGCGGCGTTGTCGTGGAGGCGTACCAGCAGCTCACGGCCGAGGGATACCTGGCCAGCCAGGCGGGCGGCTACACGCGGGTCGCGGCCGGGCCGCCGCCGCGACCCGCCGCGCCGCCCGGGCCAGGTGCGCCCGGGCCCGACATTGACCTGAGCTACGGCCGCGCGGACGTGTCCAGCTTTCCCCGCGGGGCGTGGCTGCGGTCCATCCGCACCGCTCTCACCGACGCCCCCAACGAGGTGTTCGGCTACCTGACCGGCCGCGGGGTGCCCCAGCTGCGCGTCGCCATGGCCGACTACCTGAACCGGGTCCGCGGCACGGTGGCCGACCCGGAGCACATGGTGATCTGCACCGGCTACGCCCAGGGCATGTCGCTGCTCATGGGCGTGCTCGCCGCCCGCGGCGTGAAACGGCTGGCGCTTGAAGACCCGTCCTCAATGGACGACGCGCTCCCGGCGGCGCGGGCGGTGGGCCTCGACGTGGTCGGGATCGCGGTGGATGGCGACGGCATCCGGGTCGACGAGCTGCGAGACAGCGGAGCCCGCGCGGTCATCCTGACGCCCGCCCACCAGTGGCCCACGGGATCGGTCCTGTCGGCCAGGAACCGGGCCGCGGTGATCCGGTGGGCGACCGAGCAGGACGCGGTCATCATCGAGGACGACTACGACGCCGAGTACCGCTACGACCGGACGCCCGTCGGCGCGCTGCAGGGACTCGCCCCGGACCACGTGGTTTACGCCGGTTCGGCGAGCAAGACGCTCGCGCCCGGGCTCAGGCTCGGTTGGCTGGTGCTCCCCGGCAGGCTGACAGAGCCGATGGCCGAGGCCAAGGTCGCGGCAGACCGCGGCTCGCCGGCGCTCGAGCAGATGGCGCTGGCCGACTTCGTCACGCGCGGCGAGCTCGACCGGCACCTGCGGCGGATGCGCCCGGTCTACCGGCGCCGCCGCGACGCTCTCCTCGAGGCACTCGGGGCCCACCTGCCCTGGCTGGAGCCGGATGGCGTCTCCGCCGGGCTGCACCTGGTGACCTGGCTGCCGCCGCACGTCGACGAGACGGCGGTGGTGGACGCGGCCCGGCGGGCTGGCGTCGACCTGGACGCGGTCGGACCTTACCGCATCACCCACCAGGGCCCTGGCGGCCTGATCTTCGGGTACGCGACGGTCAGCGAGCGCGCCATCGCCGAGGGCGTCACCCGCCTCGCCCGGGCCGTTGGCGGATCGTGACCGGCGCCTGGATGAGCGTGCGTCACCCATGGGGAACCCCTCCGTTCACTCAAGAGGCCAGGCGGAAGGGACCCCGAGGCGGTCGGCGAGGTCCTGGTAGGTGTCTTCCGGCACGACCAGCCTGGCGGCGGCGAGGACGGCCCGCGGGTCCTCGCCCGGCGGTGTGAGGACGTACACGGCGTGATCGCCGGGGCAGTAGGTCACGACGAGCCGCGCATGGTCCGCCAGGATGATCCTGGCCTTGCTGGCCAGGAGCCGTGCGCGACCGGGCGGGGCGGCGGCGCGCGCGGGGCGCCAGCCTCGCCGGGGGATCGAGGCGAGCCAGCCGGCCGGGCCGTGCTTGCAGGCCGGGGCGGAACGCCGGGCCGGGAAGAGCCAGCTGGCCCGGGCGGGGCGGCCGGCGGTGCCCGGGCGCGCGTTCAGGTCCGGGCGGGTGGTTGTGCCCGGCCGGTCGGGCATGCCTGGGCCGGTAACCCTGTCTGGGCTGGTGGCCTTGCGGCGGCGGGCGATGGCGGCGGCGGGCTCGGCGGCGAAGGCGGTGGCGGCGAGGACCCCGGCGGCGAGCAGGAGGTCCACCAGCCACCGGGGCATGCCGCCGGGGGCGGGGATGGTGAGGCGGCCGGGGGCGGTCAGGTGCCCGGGCGGCGACTGGCCGGGTGCGGCCTGGCCGGGTGGCGCCTGGCCGGGGGCGGCCTGGTAGACGGGGCGGGACGGCGCCTGCCGGCCGCCGGGCGGGGCGGGGACGGCGGGCTGGCCGGCGCGGTGGCTTGCCGCGGCGGGCGGGCCGCCCGGTGCGGCCTGGCGGGGTGCGGCCGCCGGGGCGGTGGCCGGGCGGGGCGCGGTCAGGACGGTGCCGGGGCGGATGAGGGCGGGGTCGGGGCCGATGACGCGCCGGTTGGCGGCGTACAGGGCCGGCCAGCCGCCGGGGACGGCGAGGGCGGCGGCGATGCCGGCCAGGGTGTCGCCGGGGGCGACGGCGTAGCGGGCGGGGGCGGCGGGGCCGGGCAGGGCCAGGACGGTGCCGGGGCGGATGAGGGCGGGGTCGGGGCCGATGACGCGCCGGTTGGCGGCGTACAGGGCCGGCCAGCCGCCGGGGACGGCGAGGGCGGCGGCGACGGCGGACAGGGTGTCACCGGGCCGCACGGTCCAGGTCGCGGGCCGCGGCGCCGGGGCGGCGGCGTGCCGGGCCGCGCCGTGGGTGACGCTGGCCGGCCGGGCGGTCGCTGGGTAGCTGGCCAGGACGAGCCGGGTGGCGCTGTTCGCGGCGGTGGCCGCCGCGGCGCCGGTTGTCGCGGCGCTGGCCGCCGCGGTAGTGCTGGTTGTGGCGGTGCTGGCCGCCGCGGTAGTGCTGGCCGCCGCGGTGCTGGTTGTGGCGGTGCTGGTTGTCGCGGTGCTGGTTGTCGCGGTGCTGATGCTTGTCGCGGTGCTGGTGATCGCCTGGGCGGGTCCGGTTACCCGGAGGCCGGCCGCTGCCGCGAGGGGCAGGGTGCACCAGGCGAGCACCGCGCACGCGGACATGGTCCACTTGCGCACGGTGTGCTTACTTCCTTCCTGGGGATCGGCGCCGGGCGCTGTGGCCGGGCACCGGGGGCATGGGGCCGTGAGGAAGGAAGCGGACTAGGCCGGGGGGACCTCCGGCAGGGACGAGCGCCAGGCCGGCCGGGCGCCGGAACGGCGCTCCAGCCGCAGCAGGAACAGGGCCGCGGCGGCCAGCGCCGCCGGGCCGGTCCCGCCGAGGGCGGCGCTGCCGCCGCCGGGGCCGGCGGCGGCAGCGCCGTCACCGCCGCCAGGGCCGCCAGGGCCGGCCGGGGTGCCGCCGCCCGGCCCGCCGCCCCCGCCCGGGCCGGGCCCGGCCGGCGGCAGCGGGCCGCCGGTCCGGCCCTGCGGGCTGCCTTGCGGGCCGGCGGGGCCGCGCCTGCCCCGGGGACACCGTGCGAGCGGTGCCGCCCGTGCTGGCCGTGGCAGCGGGCGCCTGCGGGCCGGCCGCGCGGGCGGCCCGCGGCACGACGGCGGCCCCCAGGGACGGCACGGCCGCCGACGGCACCGCGGCCGGGGCGGCCGGTGAGGCCAGCGGGGCGAGCAGCGGCGCGGTCGCCGCGGCCACCGGGGTCACCGCCGACAGCAGCGGGGCCAGCGCGGTCGTACCGGGGCCAGTGCCAGCGTCACCGGGGCCAGCAGCGGCGCCACCGTGCCCGTGACCGGGGCTAGGGCACCCGTCACGGTCGACAGCACCGGAGTCAGTGCCCCGGTAACCGGAGCGAGTACCTGAGTCACGCTGCCAACCACCGGGGCCAGCGCCGTCGTGACCGGGACCAGCGCCCCGGTCACGGTCGACAAGACGGGGGTCAGCGCGCCGGTCACCGGAGCGAGGGCCCCGGTGGCGGTCGCGAGGACCGGGGCCACCGCGCCCGTGACCGGAGCCAGGGCGCCGGTGGCGGTCGACAGCACGGGGGCCAGCGCGCCGGTAACGGGAGCGAGTGCCCCCGTGGCGGTCCCCGCCGCTGGAGCCACTGCATTGGTGACCACCGCCAGCGATTTGGTCGTGGTCGACAAGGCCGGAGCCACCGTGCTAGCGACCGGCGTCAGCGCCTGCGTCGCTGGACCGGCCGCCGGGGCCGCCGTGCCGGTGACCGGGGCCAGGAGCTTGGTGAGGGGTGAAAGCACCGGCGTCACCGCGCCCGTGGCGGGGGTCGACGCCTGAGCGGGGGGGCCCGCGACCGGCGGCGCGGCGCCCGAGACGGGCGCGAGGGCGGAGCTCGCCGGCGATGCCGGAGCCGCGCCGCCGGTCACGGGGGTCAGTGCGCCGGCCGCATCCGGGGAGGGCGCGTCAGTGACGGGGGCAAGCGCCTTGGCCGCCGTGGACACGGCCGGCTCGGGGGCGCCCGGACCGGGGGATGCCGCCGTGCCCGCGGTCCCGGAAGGCGGGTCCGCCCCCGGAGCCTGGGTCTTCGTCGCGGGCACGGCGTGGGTAACCGCCCCGGTGACGGGCGCCAACGCCTTGGCGGCGCTGGCGGCCGTGGACGTTACCGCTCCGCTGCTAGACGAGCTTGCCCCCGAGGAGCCCGCGCCGGGCGTTGCCTGCGCCGCCTGCCTGGCCGTCGGGGTCGCTGTCTCGGCCGGGGCCTTGGTGTCGGGCTGGGCCGTGGTGCTGGCCGACGGTTCCGCGGCTGACGGGGTCGCCGGGGCGGGCGGCGGGGACGGCTGAGCCGCCGCCGCGGGTGCGGTCGCTTGCGTGGCCGCCGTGGTCACCGGCTTGGTCACGGTGCCGACAACGGAGCCGACCGTGCTCGTGACGGAC
This sequence comes from uncultured Actinomycetota bacterium, assembly GCA_963767685.1. Classification (GTDB taxonomy): domain Bacteria; phylum Actinomycetota; class Actinomycetes; order Streptosporangiales; family Streptosporangiaceae; genus Trebonia. Next base: position 36,484 of record CAVYEZ010000016.1, on the reverse strand, counting down.
GCGCTGCCGGCGGCGCTGGCCGGGCCCGTGGACGATGCCGGGCCGACGAGCGCCGAGACGGCCGACGTGACCCCCGCGGGCGAGGGGGGAGGGTCGTCACGTGTCGCGGCGTGGGCCTGCCTCGAACAGAGCAAGAACAGGAAGAAGATCACGGCAGCCGCGATCGCGAACTGTGCCGCCCGGACGGCGGCGCGGCGCGTAAGCAGCTGCGGCATCGACGGCTCCCACCCGCGGGAAACCGGTCCGCACACGCCGGGGCATCGAAGGCCCCGGGTTGGCCGTGTACGGCCGTTGAGGACGAGGCGTTCTGTACGGCCACCACCGTACATCGCGGACGTGAGGCAGGCAATAGACAACGAGAGGGAGCAGCCGGGCGTCCGCGGCCCGGACAAGCTCCCGCCAGACGACGAGACGATTCCCCTCTACCCGTCGGGCTGGCGCCAATGACCCGGGATAAAAGGGCCCCCCGAGGGGTCTCAAGCATGCTCCCGGCGGGTCACTCGTCCTCGTCGGTCTCCATGACGACGCTCACGGAGTCGTTGGCCAGCAGGAACGAGATGTCCTCGAGCGACTTGGCGATGGAGAACAGCAGATAAGGGACCGCGGCCTGGGCATCGCCGCTGAGCATGCCCGCCGCGACGCGCAGCTGCGCACTGTAGTCCGAGCCGAGGTCTTCCTGGAGCTCGTCGAGCAGGCTGTCGTCGTCCATCGCTGCGCCCTCCCGCATGGTGGTGCTTTCATCCCTGGCACGCCCCGTTTCGGGGTGGCTTGGGAATACTAGTCCAGTCCGGACGCCCGCGCGCACCGGGCTAGCCCTCGGCGGGTCACGGTTTTTCACGTGGTTTGCGCGCGGCCCTTTCGGCCACAGAAAAAGCCTCACGGCCGGACCCGGCGGGAGGCCGGGTCCGGCCGTGAGGCCGGTGCCGCGCCGAGCGCGGCGGGCAAGACAGGGCTAGGAGGCGAAGTCGAGCAGCGGCTGCGCCCGCGACGGGTGCCGCAGCTTGGACAGCGACTGCTTCTCGAGCTGGCGGATTCGCTCCCTGGTCAGGCCCAGCGCGCGGCCGATCTCGTCCAGGGTGTGCGGGTTGCCGTCGTACAGGCCGAACCGCATCGCCATGATCGTCGCCTCGCGCGGGGTGAGCGCGTCAAGCGCCGACCGCAACTGCTCGGCCATGAGCTGCCGGTCGACCAGCTCGGAGGCCTCGGGGGCGTCGACGTCCTCGATGAGGTCGCCGATCGACGTCTCGCCGTCCTCGCCGATCGTGGAGTCCAGGCTGATCGGCTGCCGGGAGGTGCGCAGCAGCTCCTCGATCTGGTCCGGGGTCCGGTCCAGCTCGACGCCTAGTTCCTCCGGGGTGGGCTCCCGGCCGAGGCGCTGGTGCATGTCACGCTCGACGCGCGACAGCTTAGACAGCATCTCAAGCACGTGCACGGGCAGCCGGATCGTCCGCGCGGAGTCCGCGAACCCGCGCTGGATCGCCTGCCTGATCCACCACATCGCGTAGGTGGAGAACTTGTAGCCCTTGGTGTAGTCGAACTTCTCGACCGCGCGGATCAGGCCCAGGTTGCCCTCCTGCACGACGTCAAGGAGGGAAAGCCCGCGGTCGCTGTACTTCTTCGCGACCGACACGACGAGGCGCAGGTTGGCCTCGAGCATGTGCGACTTGGCGCGCCGCCCGTCCTCGGCCACCAGCTCCAGGTCACGGCGCATCTGCGGGTCGAGGTTCAGGTCGGTGTCGAGCTTGTGCTCGGCGAACAGGCCCGCCTCGATCCGCTTGGCCAGGTCAACCTCCTGCTCAGCGGTCAGCAGGCTGGTGCGGCCAATCGACTTGAGGTACGTGTGCACCGAGTCGCCCATGGCGGGCGTCTGGTCGTCCAGGTCGACCCCGTCAGCGAACGCGGCAACATCAGCCTCGATCGAGGCCACCTCGTCATCGCCGAGCTCCGGGTCCGCGTCGCCATCGGCCTTCGCCTTCGCGGCGGGCGCGCCCCCTGCGGGAGCGGCGGCCTGGTCGGCCTTCCTGGTGCGCGTCTTCTTCGCGGCGGTCTCCGTCGCGGCAGGCGCGGCGGCCTTGGCGGCCGACGCCTTCGCGCCGCCCACGGCCTTGGCCCGGCCGCGCGGCGCCTTGAGCTCGTTCTCCTCGTCGGCCAGCCGCACGCCGGCCTCACTGAGCTCACGGAGAATAGATCGGGCCTCAGCAGGCGTCAGTCCAGCCTGCTCGAACGCCGTCCGCAGGTCCGAAAGGGACAGGTGGCCCTGGCTGCGACCGCGCTGGATCAGGTCGTCCACGCGAGACGAGTTCGCCTCCTCGTCAGCCGAGGCGGCTGTTGCGATCCGCGGCATGAGACACCTCCCTCCTTCTGTACACGTGCGCATAGGATGCGCAGTTCAACACCAACACGACTTAACACGATCCCCGATGACAAATAAGTTGCCCCGCTCCGTACTACCGGCTTTCGCGGGGGGCACACATAATTAACGCTCCGCGTCCGGGTTTGTTCCCGTCGGCGTCACGTTCTTGCCACCTTTGAGGGCTGCCAGGTCCGGTTTCCCGCTGGGAAGCACAGGAATAGCCTCCGTCAGCACGACCTCGCTTGGGCAAGCGTAACGCGGAAGCCGCGCCCGTACATGGTTACGTAGCAATTCTAGGCCAGGTGGTTCTTCCGGGTCAGCCGGCACCACGACCGCGGTGACCCGTTCGCCCCACTCGGGGTCAGCCCGGCCGACCACCACGACCTCGCGGACGCCGGGGCAGGTCTCCAGCGCGGCGGCCACTTCCCCGGGGACCACCTTGTGCCCGCCGGTGTTGATCACGTCATCGGCCCGGCCCCGGACCGCTACCCGGCCGCCCGCGCCGACGTAACCGAGGTCGGAAGTCACGAACTCCCAGATTTCTGGAATTTCCCCGCCGGAGCCGACGAGCCGTGACTTGACGAGCACGGCCGCGGTGAGGTCGGGCCTGCCGTGGTAGCGGTTCATCAGCACGGGACCGGAGATCCGCAGCCGCCCGTCCTCGCCTGCGCGGACCGTCACGCCGTCGAGCGGTACCCCGTCGTACACGCACCCGCCGCAGGTCTCGCTCATGCCGTAGGTGGTGACGGCGCTGACCCCGGCCTGCCGTGCCTGATCGAGCACGGCCGCGCCGGCCGCCGCGCCGCCGACGAGCACGCCGCGGTACCGGGCGAGCGCGGCCGCGCCGCCCCGTTCGCCGAGCAGCCGGACCAGTTGCGTGGGCACCACCGACACGTGCGCGCAGCCGGCGTCCGCGGCCTCGTCCAGGGCGCGCGCCGTCGCCTGCGCAGCGATCACCGGCTCGGTTCCGCCGGCGATGGACCGCACGAGCACCTGCAGCCCGGCCACGTGCGACACCGGCAGGCACGCCAGCCACCGCTCTCCCGGGCGCGCCCCGGTCCGTGCCAGCGACGCCCGCGCCGAGTGCGTGAGCGCGCTCGCGCTCAGTTCCACCCCCTTAGGCTCCCCGGTGGACCCCGAGGTGCCGATGATGACGGCCGTGCCCGGGTCCGTCGCGGGAGCTTCAGAACGGGTGCGTGCTTCGCCGCTCTCGTCGATGACCGCGTTCACCTCGAAGGCGTCGATGACCTGCCTGATCCTGGCGGCTGGCAGCGACGCGTCGACCGGCAGGATGGCCGGCCCGCTGCCGTCGAGCGCCCGCTTGAGTGGCTCGGCGAGCCGGGCGGCGTCGCCGACGCCGTTCAGCAGCACCGCGTGCAGGCGGCGGCGGTCGGGGTGGGCACGAGCCGGGGGTGAAGTCACGGTCGATAAGGTTAGACCCCGGACAACGGGAGGTTACGAGTGAGGCAGTGCGCGCGGCATGAGTGACTTGCCGGGGCTGCTCGGGACGCTGCGGGCGTTCGCCATCCCGATGCGGACGAAGTTCCGCGGTATCATCGTCCGGGAGGGCGCGCTCATCCAGGGGCCGGCCGGGTGGGGGGAGTTCTCCCCGTTCGCCGAGTACGGTCCCGCCGAGTCCGCCCGCTGGCTGGCCGGCGCGATCGAGTCGGCCACCGTCCCGTGGCCGGCGCCCGTGCGGGACTCGGTGCCAGTGAACGTCACCGTCCCCGCCGTCGGGCCCGAGCGCGCATACGAGATCGTCGCCGCGTCCGGGTGCCGGACCGCCAAGGTAAAGGTGGCGGAGCGCGGCCAGGCGCCCGGCGAGGACGTCGAGCGGGTCGCCGCCGTGCGGGACGCGCTCGACGCGGCGGGGCCAGGCGGCCGGATCCGGGTGGACGCCAACGGCGGCTGGTCCGTGGACGACGCGGCGCGCATGCTCCGCGCGCTCGGGAAGTACTCGCTCGAGTACGCGGAACAACCCTGCGCGACCCTGGAGGAACTCGCGGCGCTTCGTCGCCTTGTCGACATTCCGGTCGCCGCCGATGAGTCGATCCGCAAGGCCGAGGACCCGCTGCGGGTGCGGGCGGCGGGAGCGGCCGACATCGTCATGATCAAGGTGCAGCCGCTCGGCGGGGTTCGCGCGGCCCTGCGGGTGGCGGAGGCGTGCGGCCTGCCCGCCGTCGTGTCGAGCGCGGTGGACACCTCGGTCGGGCTCGCAGCCGGGGTCGCGCTCGCCGCGGCCCTGCCCGCGCTGCCGTACGCGTGCGGGCTCGCGACGATGTCCCTCCTGGCCGGCGACGTGACGGCGGCGCCGCTCGCCGAGGCCGGCGGCGTGCTGGCGGTCCGCCGCCCCGCGGTCTCGCCGGAGGCGCTCGCGCGGTGGGAGACCGACCCCGGGCCGTGGCGGCGGCGCGCCCTGGCGGCCGCGGAGTACCTCGCGGCCGTCACTGTCCCTGGAACGGAACCCTCCCCTTGATAACAGCGAGAAGCGCGGGGGCGCCGGTCATAGTGGCTAGTCCTGCGCGCCCGAGCGCGCGGAACTATCGGCTCTGTCGCGTATTCCGTGACGGTAACGGCACTTCCGTCAGCCCTCGCCCCCGTGGTCTCATGATCGCGGGTCGTCGGCGGCTAAGATCGCCATTTTTTACCCGCGATCATGAAACAGGCGTCAATTACGGGAGCGTATGTTCCATTTATCCCGTCCGTTTTGCCGCTTCCGACGCTGCGGTCCCGCTTTTGACCCGCGATCACGGGCCTTCGGTGACCGGGACCTTCACGAGACCTGGGACGGGGCCGGACTATCCGCTATCCGCGACGCGGCGTGCCCGCCTGCTTCGGCCAGTCCAGATAACAGCAAGAAGTGTCGGCGGCGCCGGGGGCCGCGGGCGCGCCGGGAGTGGGCGGTGAACCCGTCGACGGCGTTCGCGGCGGTGCTCGCGGACGAACTCGCGCGGTGCGGGCTGCGCGAGGTCGTCGTCGCCCCCGGGTCCCGGTCCACGCCGCTGGCCATGGCGTTCTGGGCGCTCGAGCGGGCCGGGCGGCTCCGGCTCCACGTCAGGATCGATGAGCGGTCGGCGTCGTTCACGGCGCTCGGCCTCGCCAAGGCGTCCAGGTGGCCGGTCGCGGTGCTGTGCACCTCGGGCACCGCGGCCGCGAACTTCCACCCGGCGGTCATCGAGGCCGACGAGTCCGCCGTCCCGCTGCTCGTGCTGACCGCCGACCGGCCGCCGGAACTGCGCGGCACCGGCGCCAGCCAGACGATTGACCAGGTCAAGCTGTACGGGTCGGCGGTCCGCTGGTACGCGGAGGCCGGCGTCCCTGAGCGCCGCCCCGGCATGGCGGGCTACTGGCGGTCCCTGGCCTGCCGGGCCTGGGCGAACGCGGCCGGCGCGCTGGGCACCCTGCCCGGCCCGGTCCACCTCAACCTCCCCTTCCGCGACCCCCTCGTCCCGGACGCCGCCCCCGGAGCTGATAACAGCAACAAGCGCGGGAGCGCGGGTTTCCCGGCCGATGCCCCGGCTGGGGCGCTGGGCGAGAGCCGCGCGGATGACCCGCGGGGCGTTCCCGCCGAAGACCCGGGGGACGGGGCGGCGAAGGGCGCGGACGCGAGCCGGGCGGGCTCCGCGGCGGATATACCGGTATTCGCGGACGCGGACTGGCCCGAGTCGCTTGCCGGGCGCGCGGACGGCGGGCCGTGGACGCGGGTCAGCGCGGCCGCCGCGTCCGCCGCGCCGCTTGAGCTGCCGTGGTCCGAACGGGGCGTGGTCGTCTGCGGCGACGGCGACTACGACGCCGCCGCCCTGGTCGAGCTGGCGGAGCGGGCGGGCTGGCCGATCCTGGCCGAGCCGTCTTCCGGCGCCCGGCGAGGGCCGAACGCCCTGACCGGGTACCAGTACCTGCTCGCGGCGCCGGAGTTCATGGCCGCGCGGCGGCCCGAGGTCATCGTCTCCGCCGGCCGGCCCGGCCTGACCAGGCCGCAGTCGGCGCTGCTGGCGCTGGCGCGCGCCGGGGAGCCGGCCGTGCGGCACGTCGTCATCGGTTCCGGCCCCGGGATGTGGGCCGACCCGCAGCGGGCCGCGACCGACGTCGCGGCCGCGGTCCGGCTGACCGGGACGCCGGCCCAGGCACCCGCTGGCTGGCTCGACGGATGGCGGCGCGCGGACGCGGCGGCGACCGGGGCGGCGGGCGCTGTCCTCGGCGAGGCGGACGTCCTGGGCGGGCTCGCCGAGCCGGCCGTCGCCAGGGAACTGCTCGCCGCGCTCCCGGGCGGCGCCGTGCTGTGGTGCGGTAACTCGCTCTCCGTGCGCGACATCGACTTGCTCATGCCGCCGCGGGCGGACGCCCGGGTGATCGCCAGCCGGGGGGCGGGCGGGATCGACGGCACCTTCTCCACGGCGGCGGGCGCGGCGCTGGCGCACGCGGCTGACCACCCCGGGGCGGTCGCGTTCGCCCTGATCGGAGACCTGTCGCTGCTGCATGACGCGCCGGGCCTGGCGATCGGGCCCGCCGAGCCGCGACCCGACCTGTGCGTCGTCGTGGTGAACAACGACGGCGGCGGGATCTTCGAGGGCCTGGAGCCCGCCCGGTTCAAGAGCGCAAGCGCCGCCGGCGGCCCGTCGGTGTTCGAGCGGCTCTTCGGGACGTCGCACGGCGCGTCGGTGGAGCAGCTGGCCGCCGCCTTCGGAGTGCCGTACACGCTCGTCGAGCGGCCAGGCGACCTGGCCAAGGCGCTCGCCCCGGCCATCCCCGGCCCGGGGCCGCGGATCGTCGAGGCGCGGACCGGCCGGGCCGCCAGCGAGGACCTCCGGGCGCGGATGCGCGCCGCCGCGGTCGCCGCGGCCGGGAAGACGCTCTAGGCGGGGCCCGGCGCGGACGGGCGCGGCGCGTGACCGCTGTGGCAACCTAGATCGCGTGACGGACGTAACTGGCGGCGGCAACGGCGCCGCCGAGGCCGCGGTCATCGACGGCGGCGAGGTCGCGGAGCTGGAGATGCTGACGCGGGCCCTGGTCGGTATCACCCTGGAGAGCCTCGAGGTGCTCGGCGGGGAGGTGAGCCTGCCGCAGTTCCGGCTGCTGCTCGCGGCGTCGACGCTCGGGCGCGCGCCCTCCTCGAGGCTGGCCGAGGCGGTCGGCGTCCCCGCGTCGTCCGTCACGCGGCTGACCGACCGGCTGGGGGCGGCCGGGCTGCTCGCCCGCGGCGGCGACGCGCGGAGCCGCTCCATCGTGACGGTCGAGATCACCGCCGCCGGCCGCGCCCTGGTCGCACGGGTCGTCGCGCGGCGCCACGAGCTGCTCGCGGCCGTGCTCGACCGGATGGCACCCGGCGAGCGGGCCGCGGTCGCCCGCGCGGCGTCGCGGTTCACGGCCCTGTCCGCGGACGCGGCGGAGCGCGGAGGCAACGGGCCGCTGCCGCTCTAGCCGGATACACTTGCCGAGAGTAAGTATTGTCATATGCAATACTTACGCATGTGAATAAATCTGGCGTCCGCGCGGCCCCACCTCGGAGACTTCACGCTCACGTCCCGCACCCTGCTGATCACCGCGGTCGCGCTGGTGATCGGCGGTGCGAGCGCGGTCGCGGCGTTCTGCCTGCTGCGGCTGATCGGCCTGATCACGAACGCGGTGTTCTACCAGCGGCTTTCGACGTCGATGACGGCCCCGGGCACGGCCCGCCACCCTTGGTGGCTGATCCTGGCCGCCCCCGTGGCCGGCGGACTCATCGTCGGGCTGATGGCCCGCTACGGCAGCGAGAAGATCCGCGGCCACGGGATGCCGGAGACCATCGACGCGATCGTGACGGGCGGCAGCAAGGTGGCGCCCAGGGTCGCCGTGCTCAAGCCGGTGTCGGCAGCGGTGTCGATCGGGACGGGCGGCCCGTTCGGCGCGGAGGGCCCGATCATCATGACCGGCGGCGCGGTCGGGTCGATCCTCGCCCAGTGCCTGCACCTGTCGGCCGACGAGCGGAAGGCGCTGCTCGTCGCCGGCGCGGCGGGCGGGATGGCGGCTACCTTCAACGCGCCGCTCGCCTCGATCCTGCTCGCGGTGGAGCTGCTGCTGTTCGAGTGGCGGCCGCGCAGCGTCGTCCCGGTCTGCGCGTCGGTCGCCGTCGTCACCGTCTGCCGCTGGTCGCTGCTCGGTTCGGCCACGCTGTTCCCGGTGAGCGGCGCGGTCCGGCCGGACGCCGCGGCGATCGCGCTCGCCCTCGTCCCCGGGCTGAGCGGCGGGCTGCTCGCGGTCATCGCGACGACGCTGGTCTACGCGTCGGAGGACGCCTTCGCCCGGCTGCCCCTGCCCTGGACGTGGTGGTCGGCGATCGGCGGGCTGATCATCGGCGCCGGCGGCCTGCTCGAGCCCCGCGCGCTCGGCGTCGGGTACGACGTGATCGGCACGCTGCTCACCGGCCGGGCGGCGCTGTCGCTGATCGTCGGCATCCTCGTGGTGAAGACGCTCATCTGGTCGCTCTCGCTCGGCTCCGGTACCTCCGGCGGCGTGCTCGCCCCCACGTTCATGATCGGCGGCGCGCTCGGCGCGCTCGAAGGCCAGGCCCTGCCGCACGTGTTCGCCGGGTTCTGGGCGATGGCCGGGCTTGCCGCGGTGCTTGGCGGCGTGATGCGCTCGCCGCTGACCGGGATCGTGTTCACCATGGAGCTGACCGGCGCGTGGGACTCGCTCCTCGGCATGGTGGTGGCCTCGGTCAGCGCCTACGCGCTGTCCGCGCTCGTGCTGAAGCGGTCGGTGCTGACCGAGAAGGTGGCGCGGCGGGGCATCCACCTGACCCGCGAGTACTCCACGGACCCGCTGGAGGTGTTCTTCGCGCACGAGGTCATGACCCCCGCGGCGGCGGCGACCGGGGCAGCCGCCGCCCGGCTGAAACTGGCCGTACCCGGCGGTGCGGGCGTGACGGTGTACTCCGACAGCACGCTGCGCGAGGTGGCGAACGAGTTCGCCCGCCGCGAGGCGACCGTCGCGGCCGTGGTTGACCGGGCCGCGCCCGGGCGCGCCGTCGGCGAGATCACCCTCGACCAGCTGCTGCACGCGCGGCGGGAGGACCTGCGCGAGGAGGAGCACCGGGACCGGCCGCTGCCCCTGGTCCTCGTCCCGCCGGCCCGTCCCCGCGCGGGGGAGCGGTAGCGCCCGTCAGGCCGGGGTCACCTTCCAGCTGAACGCGGCCGCCGCCGTCGCGCCCGCGGCGTTCTTCACCGACAGCGTCACCCGGTACGTCACGCTCTTCCCGGGCGCGGCGCCCTTCGCGCCCGGGCCGCTGACCTTCCCGCTGATGGTGCCGCCCTTGCTGACCGACAGGCCCGGCGGCAAGCCGGCCGCCGAGTACGCCAGGGTCTCGCCGCAGGCGGCCCCCAGTGAGGTGACGGCGAGCGACACGCGCGCCCCGGCGCGGGCCGACTGGCTGCCCGGGTCGATCAGGCCGACGGCCGAGAAGGTGAATACGTCCAGGTCGGTGGCCTGCGGGCCGGGCACTCCGGGCACGGTGCCGCCGCTGGTGTACTGCCAGTACGTCCAGATGCCCCAGCCGGCGGGCCTGGGCGGGCTGGCGAACCCGTACGCCGCGATCCACAGCGGGTCGGCGCCGAACACGGCGGACCTGCCGGTGCAGGTGTCCCACCAGTCCGCCGTGGAGTAGATCACCGGGTACTGGCCGGTGAGCGTCCGCGCGGTGGTGACGAACGCGGACAGCCACGCGGTCATCGCGGCGGCGGTCAGCCCGTAGCACTCGTTGGCATGGTCGGTCGCGTTGTACGGGTCGTACTCGATGTCCAGCATGAGCGGCAGCGTCCGCGGGCCCGCCTTGTACCCGGAGTACTCCACCGCGAACTGCGCCTGCGCGGCGCCTCCGCTGGCGTCGGGGACAGCGAAGTGGTACGGGGCGGCGGCGAGCCCGGCGGCCTTCGCCGAGGCCAGGTCCCTGGCCGCCCACGGGTTGACGTAGTAGTCGCCTTCCGTCGCCTTGACCGCCGCGAACTTGTACCCGGCGGCGGCGACCGCGCCCCAGCCGATCGCCGCGCCGCCCGGGTGCTGGAACCCGGCGACGTCGAGGCCGGCCAGCGCGTGCGGCCCGGCCGCGGCGACGGCGGCGGCGCGCGCGCTGGCCGCGGCGGGCGACAGGCCGCTTGCCGCCCGCGAGCTCGCCGGCGGCGCAATGGACGGGCCGGCCGGTGACGGGCCTGCCGGTGACGAGGCGCCCGGGGTGGCCGCCGGGGATGACGCCGGCGCGGAAGTCTCGGCGGCGGGCGTCACCGCGGGAGTGCCCGCCGCCGTGGGGCTCGTCGCCGCGGCGCTCGTCCCGCCGGCCTGCGGCGCGGTCGCGAGCTGGGCGAGGAGCCGCGGCGAGTGCGGGAGCGCGGTCGTCGCCGCCCGGGCGGCCGCCAGGGCCTGGATCGCCGGGCTGGCGCCGGGCACGGCGCCGTCGCCGGGCAGCGCGCCCTGGGGCAGCGGGCCGGGTTCGCCCTGCCCGGCCGAGCGGGGAAGCGCCGGGACGCCCGCGCTCGGCGCCCCCGAGCCAACGGCGCCGGTTTCCCCTGGCCCCGTTGCCGACTGCCCGGTTCCTGATCCGGGCTGGCCCGCGCCTCAGCCGGCCGCGTCCACGCCCCCGGCGCCCCGCGGCACGGCCGCCGTGGCCGGCTGCCCGGCCATCGACGGCTGCGCGGCGGGCGCCACCAGCTCGGGTCCGGGGGGCGGGGACACCGCGCGGATCACCGCGCAGGACCCGCCGCCCGCGGCCGCCAGCACCAGCGCGGCCGCCGCCATCGCCCCTTTTGACTTGGTTAGCACGGGCGTCAGGCTAGGGCCCGCCAAACGCCCGCCAGGCGGCATTCGCCCGCGTTTAGCCCATGAGGACTAGCCGCTAGTCCCGATGAGCCAGCCGGATTCGGGACGCTGGGGACAGCGACTGCAAAGAGGGGAGCGAGCGACGGCCGGAGCCGGCGGGACAAGCGGGGGACCGGGCCACCTGAGCGGCGTTACGTGACGTCGGCGTCGCCGGCCCGGCGGGCGGCCGACCCGTTACCGGGCCTGACCGGACGGGGCCGGTGGCGCCGGAGGAGCGGACGAGGCGGACGAGGCAGGCGGGGCGGCGGCGGCGCGGGGGCGGCGGGCCGCGTTCCCCGCCGCCGGGTCCATCCGCAGCGCCCCGAGCGCGCAGCCGGCCGCGACCAGGGCCAGCAGGCAGAAGGCGACGGTGAACGCCGCCTGGCCGCCGCCGGTCACCGCGTCGCCGGCGCGCAGCGCCACGGTGGCGCCCGCGATCGCCAGGCCCGCGCCGAGCTGCATGGAGGTCGCGGCGAGGGTGTTCGCGTCCCGCATCAGCTCGGGCACCATGTCCGCGAGCCCGACCGTGCTGTACACCGTGAACCCGGTTGACCTGGTGACGCCGCTGGCCAGGGCGAGGCCCGCGATCACCGCGACCGGCGTCGACGCACTGGTGAAGCCGAGCGCGGCCACGATGACGGCCGTGCCCACGGCGGAGGCGACCAGCAGCGGGCGGAAGCCGAACCGGTTGATCAGCGGCGTCGTGGCCGGCTTGACTCCCACGTTCCCCGCGAACACGAACGCGGTCACCGCCCCCGACTTCACCGGCGACCAGCCGAACTGGACCTGGAACATCAACGGCAGCAGGAACGGCATGGCGCCCACCACGAAGAAGTACATCGTGCCGCCGAGCTGCGAGACCCGGAACGTCCGGACGGACAGCGTGCGCAGGTTCAGCAGCGGGTGCGCGGCCCGCCGCAGGTGGACCACCGCCCCCGCGAGCAGCGCCGCCGAGGCCGCGCCGAAGGCCGCCGCCTGCGCGGCCGGCGGGGCGGGAAGCGACACCAGGTGCGCCGCGTAGACCAGGCCGCCCAGCCCGGCGCAGGTCAGCACCACCCCCGCCCAGTCAAGCGGCGGCGGCACGGCGCCGGCTCCCGGGCCGGCCGACGGGGCCGCGGTGACCAGGCGCCACGCGACGGCGAACGCGGCCGCGCCCAGGGGGACGTTGATGAGGAACATCCAGTGCCAGGTCGCGTACGTGGTGATGAGCCCGCCGGCCAGCGGCGCGACCACGGGAGCGAGCAGCCCCGGCCACACCACGTAGGAGGTCAGCCGGAGTATGTCCTCCTTGGCCGCGGGTGTCAGCACCATGGTCCGCCCGACGGGCACCATCATCGCGCCGCCCGCGCCCTGCAGCACCCGCATCGCGACCAGCATGCCGAGGCTGACGCTGGCGGCGCAGCCCACCGAAGCCAGGGTGAACAGCGCGATCGCGGTCAAGAACACGGCCCGGTTCCCGTACCGCCGGGTCAGCCACCCCGACAAGGGGATCAGCACGGCGAGCGTCAGCAGATACGCGGTGACGACCAGGCCGACCTCCGTGGCGGGGGCCCGCAGCGACCGCCCGATCTGCGGCGACGCGGTGGTCACGATCGTCCCGTCGAGCATCTCCATGAAGTAGCAGCTGGCGACGAGCAGGGCGATATTGCGGTGCTGCGCGGTGATCACCTCAGGGCAACAACGCAGGCCCGCCGGTTATATCCCAGTTCGACGGTATCCGTCCGACCTGACCGCCGCCGAGCGCCGTTTCGCCCCTGGTAGGCGCCTTACGGTTGGCGGCAGCCACTCAAGATCCTGCTCACCGTCGAAGACGGCGGTCATCCTGAATCGCCGCCTGGTCGCGAGCCGGACTCAGGAAAACACCACGCCCCGTATCGCTTCAGCATCACCTGCCATCCCAGCGCTGCTCTGCTCTTCGACAAGAGCCGCGACTTCCCCGGACTTCAGCAGCAGCTGGACGCCGGGCTGCTTTCGTCAGCTTCGGCCTTACGTTCTTGCAGCGGGAACAGGCCGCGCGGCGACCTCGGCGCTGACTGGCGGACGTCCCGCCCGGTGCGGGTAGGTCCACTTATGGGCGATCAGGCTGCGGTGCCAGCGCAGGACGGTGCCGGGGGTGACCAGCCGGTACTCTCGTACCCTTGCTGAAAGGGGCTTGCGCAGCGCGGCGAGGACCGCGCGGTCTGCCCAGTCGAGCCGGGGCCGCGGATGGGCCCGGCGCAGCGCGGCGACCTCGTGCCGCAGCACGAGCAGCTCGGCGTCCTTGGAGGCCGATGACCGGCTGAGCAGGATCAGCCAGCCGCAGACCCGGACGAACACGAGATACAGCAGGCGCAGGGACACGGGTGACTATGATGCCGTGCGACTGGACCCGGCCATCGTCGCAGGTCACAGGCCATGCAGACTTCTGGCACCCCACAAGGTGTAGTCGGCAGCACCGTCGCTAGCCAGCTGCCCGGAGGTGCCCTCGTATGACAGGGTGACGGCCGCGCCCCTGCTTACGGCCGTGCCGACGTCTCGGCCGAGTGCGTCGTAGGTGTCGGACTGGCTGCCATGGCTGCTCGCAGGCGTCGCTGGTGGACGCCACCGTCCCGACGGGCCGGTCACCCGGCGAGCGCGACCGCCTCGTGCGCCCCACGGCAAGGGCATTCTCGGCGCGGCTCAATTCCTAGATCGAGAAACAGTGGCCCGGGCCGTCAACGTTATACATCAGGCATCACCAGTGCCCCTGGCGCCACCCCCGGAGGGGCCTGACATTTCATAAGGAATCATCGTCAGCTACAAAACAAGCTCAGCAAAATCCGAGAATCACGGCTGGCCGTTTTACCGAGCACACCTCGTCCTCCCTGGTGACGCGCCGCTCGGTCGGGCGCGCAACCGGCAATTTCTGCCAGTGATACGCTTCCGCCCTAATGACGGCGCCCTTGTTACGAAGTTGCCACGTGATCACCCAGTGCTGTATTGGCTATCCAGCACAGAGCCCCCTGCGGACGCCAATCCACTTCAATCAGGCGCATGATTAGTGCACGCATTATATCGTCTCCTCTTGAATTGCATGGCTGATATCCGGACTCTCCTATCTGCCCAAGGGTCACAAGGCCATTGGAGAGAAGGAACTCCATGCTCTCCTTAAAGATCTCATCACGCGATCGCCCTGCCACGGAGGCGCGATTGTCGGCAAGATACACGGCCCTGTCGATTGGGATCCAATCATCGACCCCTTCCGCGAGAATCTCGCGGGCAGTCTCGGGAATATTCATGGGAGATGTACCTTTAAGCGGAGATCCTGATTGCGGGAATATATCAATGGTAGCCCTTCCGGACTTGGAGGAATTTCTCCATTGCGCGATGGTGCCATTCGGCAGCCTGTGCACGTCAGGAGTTTTCGCCTCACGGGCGGGAAGTTTCTCGGCACCCGAAGCCCACTGGTCAAAAATGCTCCTGATTTCCCGTTCAGAAGACACTTCCCCTGCGTGAGATTGCTTTCCCTGAGAAAGACTGTCGAATTCTTGTCTCCAGTCTGAACCGCCCGCCCCTCCGATACCATTTGGCTTCTCTCCAGGCAGGGCTTCAGGGGCATCGGATTCGATACCCCGAACAACATCGTCTGGGCCACGGCCTTGAGCAGGCACGTCCATGAGTCTGGACTGCAGCCACCCGTCTGCGGCTTCTTGCCGACCTTGATGGCTGCGCCGATATTGCCCATAATCGAGTGGCGAAGTCATCCTCGGGTACGACAGCGCGCACCCCCGATCATTGCGCTAAAGACACATGGGAAGCTATGAATGGCTTTGCCGGAGGCGCTTTCGTCCTACCTGACGGCGCTCTTAGTTTCCAGCCAATAGCCGCGGACTGCATGGAAAATGGAGTCGTACTCGACTGGATCAACGAGAGAAGTCAAGAGTACGCCAGAGCCCGTTCCGGCGCGGTAATCTTCCGCCAGCATAACAACGCGCCCATCGTAAATGAAGCCATTCACCAGCCACTGATCCAGCGACTCGGCAAGTGACAGGGTCGATGCGTCGTGAAGGAACTGGTCGGTGCGCAGGGCGAAAATTACAGCCGCCGGATCCGAAGAAAGCTCGGCAAGCCGTTTGTCATCGAACGTTTGGAGGTTTCCCAACTGCTTCATCGCAGTCCCCAAGATGCACGGCTCACTGTCGCCGATTACCTGCCCGGAAATAATCAGCTGGAATCTAAACATGTCACGGCCAGCCAAACGCGTCACATAGAAGCCGAATTGCTCGTTATCGGTTGAGACTCGCATTCCTAACTCCTCTTAACTTCAATAGGTACCTGATTCAGGGGAATTCTCACCGGAGTGCCGTTTTTCGTTACACCGTTGGTGCTTCCACTGAAGTGCCAAGTATTGTTTCCGGTGTTGGAGTAGCGGTAATAGACAGCCTTTCTTCCCGTGCCGATCTTAGTCCACCGGGCCCCATTTATTTCGGTGCTATTTGCGAACTGTTCCTCTGCATCGGCGGGCAGTACACCTTTGTTCGGATTGTACGCGTTTGGCCCGCCGCTTGGGTCGTGGTGGCCCGGATTCTCGTAAGTCGGGAAGCTTTGCTGCTCTCCAGATAGGGCTTCAGGGTCGTCGAATTCGATGCCCCCGAACAGCAACATCGTCTGTGCCATGGCCTGGAGCGGGCACGTCCACGAGTCTAGACTGCAACCCCCCGCCTGCGGCTTCTTGCCGGCCTTGATGGCCGCGCCGAGGTTGTTCATCATCGAGTTCAGCAACTGCTGCGACAGCACCGGCTTGTCGGCGGGCTTCGCGGCAGCGCCCCTCGCCACGTGTTTAATGACGGGGAGGGTGGTGATGCCCATGGGGGCGGTTACGGCATGCAGTGCGGCGAGGACGTCGGCGCGGGCGAGCGCGGCCTGGTTCTGTTGGGCCGAAGCGGCATACGCGGCGCTCGCGGCGACGTACGCGACGTCCGACTGGGCGACGTGGGCGACGTGCTCCGCGTGGGCGACGTGCGCGACCTCCGCGACGTGCGCGAGGTGCAGAAGGTGGAGCTGGTGGGCGTCGAGCGCGGCATGGCCGGTGGGGTCGGTGAGGGACAGGGGGTTGTCGGCGGCGTACCCGAACGGAGACGCCGACGCGCTGTCCGGGACCGGCTTGTTCGAGACGGTGTCCTTGTCGCCGAAGCTGCCGGTGGCCGGGTTGTACCAGCGGGCGCCCATGTCGACCTGCCCGGTGCCGGGGCTGGTGTACTGCGACTGGTAGCCGAGTGCCCCGGTCAGGCCGCGGGCGGCGGTGACCGCCCCCCACGGGCCGAACGTCTGCGAACCCGACAGCGTCGCGCCACCGGGAGTGAACTGCCCCGTCAGGTCGGTGTGCCGGTCGGTGAAGTCGAGCACCCCGCCGCCGGAACCCCCGGCGGCGGTGCCCGTGAGGGTGCCGTCCGGGGTCCAGGTGTAGTCGTAGGCCCCGTCACTGGCCAGCTGCCCGCTCGTGCCCTCGTAGGACAAGGCAGTGGCCGTGGTGGTCGTTCCGCTGGTGACGGTCAGGCCGGTATCGCGGCCGAGCGCGTCGTAGGTACTGGACTGGCTGCCCTGCGCGCCCTGCTGCCCGTAGGCGTCTGACGTCGACGTCACCGTGCCGGACGGGCCGGCCACCGACGTCAGGTCGCCGTTGGCGGTGTAGGAGTAGGTGCTGGTCCCGTCGGAGGTCAGCTCGTCGCGCGCGTCGTAGGTGTAGGTGGTGCTGCCCGCCTGGACGCGGTTGCCCGCGCCGTCGTAGGCGTAGGCGGTCGTGGTGGTGCCGTTGTTCCAGGAGGTCAGCCTGCCTGCCTGGTCGTAGCCGTAGGTGTTGGCCGATGCGCCGGCGAACCCGGTGGTCGTCTTGGACGTGATGTCGCCGTTCAGGTCGTACCCGTAGCTGATGGAGGCGACGGTGGTGCTGCCGGAGGTGAGGGTGTCGCTGGTGAGCTGGTGCAGGCTGTTGTAGCCGAGGGCCTGCGTGTCGGCCCCGGAGCCGCCGTAGGCGATCTGCGACACCTGGGACATGGGGTTGTAGGTGTAGGTGAGGGTGGCGCCGCTGGCGGGGTCGCTCATCGTGTGCAGCCGGCCGGCGCTGTCGTAGCCGTAGCTGGCGGTGCCGGCAGCATCGGCCACCGATGCCTGCTGCCCGTCGCCGTTCCACGTGTAGGAGGTGGACCCGGCCGATCCGGAGGCGGTCAGCACTAGGCCGAGGTCGTTGTAGGTGAACGTCTCGCTGGTCGCGTTGGACGGCTGCCCGCTCGCCGCCGTGCTGGAGGTCGCGGCGGTGAGCATGCGCCCGGCCGTGTCGTACGTGAACGACCGGGTCGCGGTCGCGGCCGTGGCCCCTGACCCGGTCTGGCCGGTCAGGTCGTCCATGCTGTCGTAGGAGTACGTCAGGGCGGCTCGGCCGGGCTCGGTCAGCGACACCGGGTTCCCGTTGCCGTTGTAGGCGATGGTGGTCGTTGAGCTGGCCGCTGAGGAGTACTGGCTGGTGGCCGGCTCGACCTGGGTTTCGGGAAGGTTGCGGCTGTTGTAGGTGGTGATCCAGTTGCCGCCGTTGCCGTCGGTGTAGCGGGTCTGGTTCCCGGCGGCGTCGTAGCCGAAGGACGTGACGATGCCCGAGGAGCTTGTCACGGGCTGGGTCTCGCTGGTCAGGACCCCGGTCGGGTCGTAGGTGTACGCCGTTGCGTTGCCGAGGGCATCGGTGGCCGAGACCTGCTTGCCCTCGCCGTTGTAGGCCGCGCTCGTGGTGGTGAGGGTGTGCCCGGAGGCGTCGAGGCTGGACTGGGCGAGCTGGTTGCCGGCCGGGTCGTAGGTGACGGTGTCGGAGGTGCCGTCGGGGTTGACGACGGCGGTCTGCCGGCCGAGCGCGTCGAAGGAGTACTTCGTGGTGTTGCCCGCGCCGTCGGTGACCTGCGTGGTCTCCCCGGCCGCGTCGTACCCGTAGCTGGTGGCCACGCCGTCCGGGGTGGTCACCGAGGACTTCCAGGCACCCCTGGGATTCGTCGGCGTGGCCGCGTAAGAGGTGATGGTGGTGTAAGAGGCGGGCGACGGATACCGCTCGACGTCCGTAGCGGTCAGCTGGCGGCCGAGATCGTCGTAGGTGGCGGTCGTCTGCGCGCCGGTCGGGCCGGTCTGGGAGAGCTGCTCCCCGTCGGCGTCGCAGGCAGTGGTGGTGACGCCGCCGCCGGGGTCGGTCTGGCCGGTGCGGTCGCCGAGCTGGTCATAGGTGTAGTGCGTGGTGTTGCTGTCCGGGTCGGTTTCCGCGGTGACCTGGCCGAGGTTGTTGTACGTCGTCGTGGTGGTGCCGTTGACCTGGGTGGACGTGCCGGGCTGGGTGTAGGCCGGCAGGGCCTGCGCGACCTGGCGGCCGTCCGCGTCGTAGATGTTGGTCGTGGTGTTGCCGTCGGGGTCCTTTGCCTCGGCGGCCTCACCGAACGTGTTGTAGCCGGTTGTGGTGACCGGACGCGCCGCCACCGGGGTGGCGCCCCCGGTCTCGGCCGCCACCGGCGGGCCGGTGACCACCGTCTGGGCGCCGGCCTCGTCGTAGGCGTAGCTGGTGGTGCTGCCGTCCGGGCTGGTCTCGGCGGTGACCTGGCCGAGCTGGTCTACCTGGTAGGAGGTGGTCAGGTTGTCCCGGGTGAGGTCGCCGCCGCCGCGGCGCTGCCCGTACAGGCTGGCGACCTCGTCCGCGGACAGGGCGGTCGGGTAAACCTCGACGTTGGCAAGGGTTCCGTCGAACGAGACGCCGCCGGGCTGCCCGTCCCACTGGTAGCCCCCGATCTCCAGCGGCCCGTTCGCACGGACAGGCGAGGTGTCGGTCGCGTCGCCGCCGCTGTCGCTGCCGTTCACGTACAGCTGCACCGCGCCGGTGCCCGCGTTGAAGACGCCGGTCAGGAACGTCCAGGTGCCCGTCTGGGCCGAGCTCCCGGAACTGGCGCTAGCCCAGTCCGGCGGGTCGTTCTCATCCTCCTCCGGCCGGCTGAAGTCCCAGTGCCCGGAAGAGTCGTCGTACCCGAGCAAGAAGCCGCCGACCGACCTCCCGTCCTGCGACACCACGCTCTGGTTGTTACCGGTCGAACCGGCCATGTTCACCCACGCGCTCACGCTGAACGACCCGGTCGTGTCCACCACCGGGCCCCGGGTGGTGATGTCCGTCCCGTCCTGCCCCGGCAGCTGCGCACCGCTCCCGGACCATGTCACCCCCGAGGTTGCGGTCGCCAGATTCCCGGTACCGGAGGTGTCGGTCACGGTGGTGCCGGAGGACTGGGTCAGCTTCCACCAGCCGACTGGGCCCTCGGCGCCCGGGTCGTCGACCGCCTGGGACGTCTTGTTGCCCATGAGGTCGTAGGTGTAGGAGGTGGTCTGAATCGCAGGGCCGCCGCCCTGGGAGACGGCCTGGGTGGTGACGTGGTCGTCGGGGTCGTAGGTGTAGGCGGTGACCCGGTCCAGCCCATTCGGGTCGACGGTCTGGCTGGTGACCTGGCTGGCGGCGTCGACGGCGTAATTGGTGGTGGTGGCGCCGTTGTTGGTGACCTTGGTGGTGAGGTTCCCGGCCGGGTCGTAGGTGTCGGCTTCCTGGACGGAGCTGCCGCCGCCGGGGCCGCTGCTGGTGACCGACGCGGTCAGCCCGTCGTCGGTGTAGGCGTAGCTGGTGACGCGGCCCATCGCGTCGGTGACCGACGCCAGCCGCCCGGCCGGGTCGTACGCGCGGGAGTCCTCGATGAGGGGGGCTGCCGTCTGGGAGCCCGGGGGGCTGCCGGTGTAGTTCTGCAGCGTGGTGGTCAGCAGGTGACCGTTCGGGTCATAGGTATAGGCGGTGACGTTCCCGGCGGGGTCGGTCTCGGTGGCCAGGTTCCCGTACCCGTCGTAGGTGTACTGGGTGACCGCCCCGGCCGCGTCGGTGGACGTTGCCTTCTGGTCGTAGCCGTTGTAGGTGTCCGACACCGTGCGGGACGCGTCCCCGCCGGTGGTGTCGGCGGTCACCTGCGACAGCGTGTTGCCGTCGGCGTCGTAGGTGCTGGTGACCTGCGGGGTGTGGACCGCGCCGGTCACCCGGTCGGTGACCGCCGGGTCAGTCTGCTGCGTCACCCGCCCGTCGGCGTCGTAGATGTAGGTGGTGGCCAGCCCGTTGGGGTAGGTGTCGGAGAAGACGTCCTGGTCGGTCTTCCTGCCGATCCCGTCGTAGCTGTAGTAGGTGGTCAGGCCGGCGGCGTTGATCGTCTCGCGGACGTCGCCGTTCGCGTTGTACAGCGTCTCGGTGACCGCCCCGGCCGGGGTAGACGGTCTTCCACAGCAGCCCGGCGGGCGGCACGGTGCCTCGCCGTTCGCGCCGCCATCGGTGGACGACCCGTCGGTGTAGGAGTAGGTCGTCGATCCGCCCCGACGGGTACCCCGGCACCGGCGGCGTCTGTCTGCGAGGCCAGCTCGCCCGCCGAGTGTCGTAGGTGTCCGTGGTCAGGTAGGTGCTGTCCGTCGCCGAGGCCGACCGGCCGTCGCGGTAGCTCTGCACCAGGTCGTTGCCGTAGTACGGGCCTTCAGCTCGGCCGAGCTGTCGTCCGGTGAGTAGGTGGCGTAGCGAGGTCGAGCACTTCCCGGCGGCCTGGTCCTGGCAGGTGGTCGTCGACACGCACGTTGCCGCGCACGTCGTGGCCGGTGTCGGTGATGTCCCCGTTGGGGTCGGTGACCTGGTCCTGGAACCCGGCGGAGTCGTACCCGTAGGTGGTGGTGTCGCCGAGGCCGTCGGTCTGGGACAGGATCCGGCCGTTGTTGAGCGGGTCGTACCGGTAGGTCAGCGTCTTCCCGCCGGGGTCGGTGACCTGGGTGGTCTCCAGCGGGGAAAGGCCCGAGGATTGCTGGGCGGCGGCCCACTCGGCGGTGACGTCGCCGGCGGTCAGCTGCTGCGGGTAGAACGCGACATCGCCGATGTCGCCGGTGAAGAACGCCTGGTACCCGGTCGAGCTGGCCGTGGAGTAGTGCGGCTGGTCGGGCCAGTCCTGGCCGAAGAACCCTGCCCCGACATAGGCGTTGTCCTCGCCCCAGCTGGTCCCGCCGCCGATGGTCCCGGTCACGCTGCCGACCAGCTTGCCGTCCAGGTACATCGACTGGCTACTGGTCCCGGCGGCCAGCACGACATTGTGCCACTGGCCGTCGTTGACCGGCGCCGCGCGAGGCGATCGGCACGTCGTCGTAGTCGAACTCACCCGTGCAGGTAGCCGTTGTCGCCGACGTACAGGTTCGTCGTGAAGGTGTTCTGCGTGGTCGCGTCGGTGACCGGGTCGGCCGACGACGACAGCAGGATCCCGTCGGTGGCGGTCGTCTTGAACCACAGGCTCACCGACTGATTGCCCGGGTCGATCAGCTCATTCGGCAGCGCCTACGGTACGATGAGGTCCCGTTGAAGCCGTCGACCGTCGTGTCGGCGAACGGACCGCCGGATACCCCCTGGGTCACGTTGCTGTACGTCGCGGTCCCGGCCTTGATCTGGTTCACCGCGGTGGTCGTGCCGGTGTCGCCCGAGTCGCCAGTAATCGCTCTGGCAGCGCGCCCAGCACCGCGGCCGCGTACTCGCGGCTCGACCCGGTGCACGGCCGGGGCGCCCACCGCCCACGACCCGCCGCTGGCGTCGGTCACCTGCGTCACATGCGGACGTCACCAGGTTGTAGGACGCCTGCTCGAAGACCTTCCCGGACGGGCGGGTGATCTTCGTGAGGAGCGAGGCCGTGCGTTGGTGCCGGCCGCGTACAGGTAGGCGACCTCGGCGGCGGTCAGCTGCCGGTCCCACGTCGCCGCGTCCGACATCGCCCCGGTAGAAGCCCGCGGCGGTCGCCGTCGAGTCACCTGCGTGCGGCTCGTCGGGATACGAGCCGCCCAGGAACCCCGCGCCGAGGTAAATGTACGGCTCGACGAACGCGGGCACCGTCACCGACTTGGAGGCCGCCTCGCTGCCGTCGATGTACAGGATCTCCTGGGTCCCGGAGGACGTCAGGACTACGTTGTGCCAGTTCCCGTCGTTCACCGCCGCGGACGACGACCAGCGGGGTCCCGGTGCCGGGCGAAGCCCCCGTGCAGCTCGCCGTCACGAGCCGACGTACAGCACCGGGCTGTAGGGGTTCGCTGGTGGTGGAGCTGGTGACCGGGTCGGCCGACTGGGAGAACAGGACGCCGTTGGCGGCGGTGCTGTTGAACCACAGCGAGACGCTCATCGAGCCCGCCTCGTCGCCCAGGCTGCCGGGCACCTGCACGTAGGCGTGCCGTCGAAGCCGGCCGCCTTCACCGACGACGGCTCCCCTTGCAGCGGCCCCGCCTGCTCACCCTGCACGACATTGGCGTACGTGCCGTTGTCGGTGCCCTCATTGGACAGCACCGAACTGGCCGCGGTCGTCCCGGACGTCTCGTCCAGCCGCCAGTACGACTGCGGCCCGAAGTTCAGCACCGCGGCCGGGTAGTCCGATCCCGCCTGATAGGTGTAGGCCGTGCACGGCTGACCGGTCTCCGACTCGTTGCACGCCGAGGTGAGCTGGTCGCCGCTGTAGTTGTACTGCCAGGTGATCGCAGTGGACTGCTGGTTCGGCGTCACCGGGTCGGTGGCCACCGTCGCGATATGCGGGTAGAACGCCCCCGACGGCGTCGACCAGGTCAGGTACAGCGACCGCTGCGAGACCGCCGACTTCATCTGCGTGACCTGGCCCGGCGACGAGTACGTGAAGTTCAGCGTGTGCCCCTGCGCGTCGGCGACCGACGTGATCCGCCCAGGTCCCCGACCCCAGCGAGTACGCGAACGTGTAGGTCGTGTCGTCCTTGTCGACTAGCTGGAACCCGCCGCCGGACTCCAGCACCAGCGTCCCGTACCGGCCCTGCGGCGAGGTGTAGGACGCCCGTCGGCGTTCTTCCCGTACTCGATCTGCTCGCCGTCCGGGTAGGTCACCATCTCCGTCGCCGTCGTCCCGTCGGCAGCCGGGCAGCCGGTCACTGACCTGCATGTCCAGCACCGACGACCAGCCTTGCCCGAACGCACCGGGACTTGTGCGGGTCCAGGCTGTTGTAGGTCCGCTGGACCGACAGCGCCGGGCCGGTGACGGGCACGCTGACGTCGGTCGCCTGGGTGGTGAAGTTCCCGTTCTGCGGGTCGAACCGGCCGGGCCGCTCGCGCCGGTCCTGGTCGACGCCGCCCGGGTCGGCGTGCCGTGCCTGCCGCCAGGCCCCGTCATACAGCGAGAGCGGCTGCGGCACCGGCGTCTGCAGGGCGAATATCTGCGGGTCCGGGCTGCCGGTCCCGTCGCTGTCGAAGGCCTGCACCGTCCAGTAGTACGTCTTGTCCCAGGCCAGCGTCCCCGCCGGCACCACCCAGTCGTTCGCCGGCTGCCGCTTCGAGGCGGCCAGCCAGGTGCCAGTCGAGTCGTAGACCGTGAACTGGTACTGCAGCGGGCTGCCGTCGGAGTCCGAACCCGATCGCGATCAGCTCCGGGGTGAGCGTCGGGGCGTTGTAGCCGTTGGCTGGCCACTGGTCGTTCACCTGCGGCGTCTCGCCGTTCGGCCCGCTCATCAACGCGAGCAGCGAAGCGCTGGCAGCGGAAGACGCGCGCGTCGGCTCGGAGGCACCGGCAGCGACAGACGCGCCGGCGGCAGCCGGGGAACCGGCACCCGCCGACGCGCTGGCAGCGGAAGACGGGCTGGCCGCCGGCGAAGAGCTAGCTGCCGGGGCGCTGCCGCCAGCCGGCGTGGTCCCGGGAGTCGCGGGCGCGCTCGGCGTAGGCCCGGCGCTCGCCGTGGATCCAGCAGGCGCGGGTGCCGTCCCGGATGCGGACGGGGCACCCGTGGGGGACGGGATCGCGGTAGCCGATGGGGTCGCGGGCGGCGAGGCAGCGCCGGGCTGGCCGGCGGCAGGCTGGCTGCCCGCACCGCCCAGCTCAGCTACGCCGGTGACGTGCTGCTTCACCTTGGCCGCGGGGAAGGCATACAACGGGAGCTGGCCGGCCGCCTCGCCGGCGGCACGGCCCTCCGCGCGGGCCACCGCCCGCGTCACCGCCGCCGGAACCTGCTCCTGCCTGCCCGGCGCTCTGCCAGCCGGCTGCACCGGCACGCCCGGCTGGGGCGCGTGCCTTCCCGCCACCCAGTCCGCCAGCCGCACGGCGGCGGCGTGGATCCCCGCCACGGTCGGCAGCGCCACCTGCCCGCTCACCGACCTGGCGCCCATCAGCATCGGGAGCATCACCAGCGCCAGCAGGACAACGCCAGCCCGGCCGAAGCGCTGTCCCCGCCGCCGGATCCCGGCACGCCCGGGCCGCCGCAGCCACCGCGGCCGGCCGTCCCCGGCTCGTTCCCGCCGCGACCAGAAGCGTCCCGCCGACCACAAGCCGCGCACAGTGCCTCCACCAGGCCAGAGGAGAATCCGGACAAATATCATCAGGAAGCCTGCATGCCTGCAAGATCTTGATTTCACCGTGTTCCGTGATACTTCGCTTTCGCAATGTTGCGGTTTCGGAGGAATTTGGTTAATTTCCGGTCGCGGGCCACGGTGGCCGTCCGCGATCCGCCCCTGGTTTCCGGGGTTATCTGGGGTATCGCAAAGGTTCGCGCCGTGTGAGATTGTTTGCTGCGTTTGAGCTGGTTTCCTTCCTGGGCCTGGGCGGCGGCTGCCGCGGAGGCCAGCTAGAGCGAGGCGCTTGGTGTTGCGGTTGCCGGGTCGCTGGGTGCTGCTCGCGCTGTGCGTGGCGGTGGCCGCAGCGGGTGTCGCGCTGGCGGTGTCGGGTGCGCCGCTGCCGTGGCCGGGGGGCGGGCAGGCGCTCCCGCCGCCGCGGGCGTGGGTGTACGAGAGCGTGGACGCGTGCCTGCTGACCGGGGCGCGCGGGCTGGCGGACCCAGCGACGGCGCAGGCGTGGGCCGGGATGCAGGACGCGTCGCGGGCGACGTCGGCGCGGGTGTCGTACCTGGCGGTAACCGGGCTGGCGACGGCCGCGCAGGCGGAGCCGTTCGCCGGGTCACTGCTGGTAGGCGGCTGCAAGGTGGTCGCGGCGTCAGGGGCCGCGGAGCGGGCAGCGGCGCTGGCGCAGGCGGGCCGGTGCGGTTCGCCGTGGCCGGGCCGGCACGGCGAGTGACACCAACGTGACGGTGCTCACGTTCACCACGTCGGGACTGCGGTCCGGGTGGCGTCGGCGGTGGAGGCCGATGTGCACGCGGAAGGAGGCTGACCTGATCGTTTCCCGCGGCCCGGCATTAGCGATCCGGGCCTCTATTCCAGCATTCCTGCACTGGTAATCCGCCGTCGCGGCGCTGCGCATCCTGCCACTGGCAATGCGAATCCCGGATGAGCCAACTTCCAAGGCCAAGATGCCGTGCAGCCCCTCGACGCCAGCCGGCGACAATTCCTGTGATGCCGACGATTCATCGCAGCCAGCGGCGAGCGCAGCCACCTAAAGGTGTGATCCTGCACCGCCAACGCGGCACAGCATTGGGTCGAGGAGGCGGATCAGCATCGTTCGGGCAGGGCGGGTTCAGCTTGCTTGGTCGGCTGCCTGGTCGTCGCCGTCCCAGAGGCGCCTGTCGATCCTGATGACGTTCACCGGCCTGTGGAAACGCTGGCCGTCGTTCTGGTGCGGGGCGGCGCACCGCACCAGGGCGTCAGTGCACCCGGGGTGCCCGCAGTCGGGAGCCTGGCCGCACCACAGGACCACAGCAGGCGTTGCCTGCCGGTGAACCTGCCTAAGCGCTGGTTGCGGGCCTTGACCCGCGGCTATTTTTTCGAAACGATAATGTCCGTCCCGTCGAGCATCTCCATGAAGTAGCAGCCAGCGACGAGCAGGGCGATATTGCGGTGCCGCGGGGTGATCACGTCAGTCGCAACAACGCCGGGGTGCCCGTTATATCCCCCTTAAGCCAGCCGGGCGAAAGAACGTCCTGGTGCGGGCGGAGGCCGAGGACCTGGCCGCGTCGGACGGTCTCCCGATCAGGAGCGCTCGGAGATAGGGAAACTGCTGAGCCTGGAGTTCCTGGATGAGTGGGACGTCCTCATCATCTACAAGCTGGACCGCGGGTTCAGGAACCACCTGGACTTCGTGACCTTCTACCACGAGTTCTGCGAGCGGTACGGCAAGAAGATCATCTCCGTGGGCGAAGAGGGGCCTGACATGTCCGCCCCGATGGGCCGGATGTTCGCGGGAATCCTCGTGCAGTTCGCGGAATGGGAACTTCAGAGCATCGGCGAGCGCCGCACGCAGGGGCTGCTCAAGGTCCCCGGAGTCCGGGTTAGCTGAGCGCTAGGATTATGCCGTAGGAGTTCACCGGGTCGGACTGCGCCGTCGTGTTCCCAATGACAAGCTGATGTGTCGTTCCTGGGACACGGGACATGCCGCCGAAAAGGAAGAAGCCGGGATCGCTGATGCCTGGAAGCGCGACCGGGGTAAGCCTTCCGCCCGAGTAGTGCAGCAGCATGGACGGTGCGGCTGGGAACTGCGTCACCGTCAGCCAGAAGCCACCCGCGCCATCCGGGCTGAGCCTGCCGGGATCGCCGAAGTTATACCCAGCGACCTTCTTCCAGGTGCTCCCGTCGTAGTGGTAGATGGCGATCGGGCCGCCCTGGAACGGGGTCTCGCCGTCGCCGATCGCGTACACGTCACTGTCAGAAAGCGCGAAGACCCCGGACAGCTTAGGAACCCCGGTCGACGCCTCAAGGCGCAGCAGCGTGGCTAGACTGGAGGTCTTGGCGCTGCCGCCCATGAGGTGCGTGACCGTCGTTTCATCGTAGGTCCAGGCGTCATTGGCCGACAGGGCGTAGCCACCAGCGGCAAAGCCGGACGACACCCTCAGCCACGCATGGCCGTCGTAGTGGTACGTGCCATCATTGCCAAACACCCAGACGTTTGATGGCGCCAGCACGGACTCCCCATAGATGGACGAGTCAAATGTCTTCATCACGCTCCACTTGCCGCCGGCAAGCCTGAGCACCAGCCATTGGAAGGGCGCGCTACCGATCGCCCACACGTTCGACGACGAGGTCGCCTTCGCGTCGGTGATGTTCAGCATCTTCACGCTGGGGAACGCGGCCTGCTGCCATGTCGTGGCACTGGTGCGCTCGTAAGCGGAAGTGACGCCCGTGCCAAACTTGAACGCCCACCCGCTGGCCTCGCCGGTCGCCACGACCGCGCTGAACGTCTCATCGCTCTTCTTCGCCAGCGTCGCGACGACGTGCCAGGCCGACGGCTTCGCTGGCTGACTCCGCGCTTGCGGTACTGGGCCGGCGCCATGACTCGCCACCGACGTGGCGCCACGGCTCACCATCGACGTGCAGCCCGCGCACAGCAGCGCTGAGATCCCAACGAACTTCAGCAAGTTCCCGGGCTTCATGGCAGGTTCCTCCCGCTATACCTTCAGATTGAGGGCTGAGGTTGCCCCGCTTTGACGGACAGGTTGATCATGCCCCGGTTTACCGGAACAGTTTGTTGAGAGAGTCCCGGTTTACCGGAACAGTTTGTTGAGAGAGTGTGGCCGCTTCTGGAAGGAGAAGTGGTCGTATGCCAAGGCCGTACCCGCCGGAGTTCCGGCAGCGGGCGCTGGACCTGGTCCGCTCGGGCCGGTCTGCCCCCGAGGTCGCGAAACTGCTCGGGATCGCGGAATCGTGCCTGTACCGCTGGAAGAAGCAGGACCTGATTGACCGGGGCCTGGAGCCCGGGACCAGCCGGGCTGAGTCCGCGGAGCTGGTCGCGGCACGGCAGAAGATCCGCGACCTTGAGGAGGAGAACAAGATCCTCCGCAAGGCAGCGGCCGCGGTCGAGGAGGTGGTGCCCCCAAAAGGCCGGTACCGCCTCGTGGCCGAGCTCCACGCTGACGGGGTGCGGGTCCGCCAGGCCTGCTACGCGCTCGGCGTGTCTACCTCCGGCTACTACGAGCAGAAGACCCGGGCGCCGTCAGCGCGGCCGGTCCGGCACGCGTGGCTGACCGACCTGATCGGGCAGGTCCACGACGCCTCCTACGGCACCGACGGCCAGCCGAGGGTCCGCGCCGAGCTGCAGCGCAGCCACGGCCTGGTGGCCGGTCACGACACGGTGATGCCGCTCATGCGCCGGGCCGGGATCTCCGGGCTGCCGCTGCGCCGCCGGGCCAAGCGCGTCCCGGCCCAGAAAACAGTCACCGACCTGGTCAAGCGCCAGTTCACCGCGGACGGCCCGAACCGGCTGTGGGTCACCGACATCACCGAGCACCCCACCCGGGAGGGCAAGGTCTACTGCTGCGTGGTCATCGACGTGTTCAGCCGCCGCGTCGTCGGCTGGGCCATCGACACCGCCCAACGCGCTGACCTGGCCACCAACGCCCTGGGCATGGCCACCGGCTCCCGCCGGCCGTCACCCGGCGCGATCATTCACGGCGACCACGGGACGCAGTTCACGTCCTGGGCCTTCACCTCCAGGGCGAAGAGCGCGGGCCTGCTCCCGTCCCTCGGCACCGTCGGCGATCCCTACGACAACGCGGTCGTGGAGTCGTTCTGGGGGCGCATGCAAGTCGAGCTGCTCAACCGGCAGCGATGGCGCACCAGGGTCGAGCTCGCGAACGCGATCTTCGAGTACATCGAAGGGTTCCACAACCGCCGCCGGCGCCACAGTGCGCTCGGCTGGGCCAGCCCGCTAGAGTTCGAAACAGAGCACCGTCACCAGGCCACAACTCCTCAGAGCCCATTCCGGTAAACCGGGGCATGATCAGTTAGCTATCCAAGCCCTGGGCCATCAGCGTCTCGCCGACCATGACGTCGGATGCCGCGATCAGTTCGGTGAACACGGGTGAGGCGGCGGCGTGCACTTCGCTTGAGGTGTGGGCCGTGAAGGCAGCATTGTCGGCGTAGACCTCGATGGTGAAGAACACGTGCGGGTCGTCCTTGGACCGGTTGACTGCATAGATGACGGTGCCAGGTTCCCGCTCCGCTTGTTGGAGCAAGGGCGCGAACGCGGCAACGTACTCGCCGGCCCTGCCTTCTTTGACGGTAACGCGGGCAATGATGACGACATGCGGCATGACACCCTCCTCGTGGCCCGGCGCATCGTGCGTTACGCGAGCGTGCCTGAACGCCTTTGTGGCTGCTGGCCTGCTATGTGGCGAGGCCGAGGCGGCGCAGGGCGCTGTGGGGGAAGCCGAGTTCGATGGCGCTCACTTCGTCGAGCCGGGCCTGCTGCGCGGGATCGAGGCGGGTATCGAGCGCCCCGAGGTTGTCCTCTAGCTGGGCGAGGCTGCGAGCCCCGACGATGGGCGCGGTGACGGCTGGGGTGAGCAGCGTCCAGGCGAGCGCGACTCGTGAGGGCGTGGTGCCGAGTTCCGCGGCGATGTCTTTCACGGTCTCGGCGATGTCCAGTCCGCGCGGGGTCAGGAACCCGTTTCCCGCCGCGACCTCTTTGCGGCTGGATGCCGCGCCTTCCGGGCCGGGCGCCAGGTCGGAACGGCTGTACTTGCCGGTGAGGACCCCGCTGGCCAGCGGAGACCAGCAGATGACCCCGAGCCCCATCGTCTGCGCCATCGGGATGAGGTCACGCTCGACAGTCCGCTCGATGAGGTTGTACGGGATCTCCAGGGCGATGAGCGGTGCCCAGCCGCGCAGGTCCGCGATGGCCTGCATCCTCGACACCTGCCACGCGGGGACATCCGACATGCCGACGTAGAGGACCTTGCCCGCCCGGACCAGGTCGTCCATCGCCCGCAGCACCTCCTCAACGGGCGACAGGCCATCCCACATGTGCAGGTACAGCAGGTCGACGTAGTCGGTCTGGAGGCGGGACAGGCTGCCCTCGACGGACCTGACCATGCTCTTGCGGGACGTGCCGCCCGAGTTGGGATCACCCGGGCGGGTCGCCATCGTGTACTTGGTGGCGATCACCAGCTGGTCGCGGCGCGAGCGGGCGAACTCCCCGACCATCTGCTCCGCGGTCCCGTTCGTGTAGGCGTTGGCCGTGTCGATGAAGTTCCCGCCGCGCTCGACGTAGGCGTCGAAGATCTTCCTGGTCTCGTCCCGGTCAGCGCCCCAGCCCCAGTCGGAGCCGAAAGTCATCGTCCCCAGCGCCAGCGGCGAGACGCGCAGCCCGGACCGCCCCAGCAACCGGTACACGCCGAGCGACAGGCCCGGCCCGGATCCGCCCACGTCGTTGTCTTCGGAAGTGAAGTCTCCCCGCGACGTCATAGTCTCTGCCATCGTTCTCCTCTTGGGCTGGTGGGCACTCAGCCAAGGATGTCCAGCGCTCGGGGCAAAATCAACGGGGCAATCCGCAACAATCGATAACCTGGGCGCATCGATGCCTAGGGAATGTCCGGACCCGGGAGGAGGCGGCCGCGTTGGACCTCACCCAGATTGAGGCGTTCTTGATCCTCTGCGAGGAATTGCACTTCGGGCGCACGGCGGAGCGCCTGTACGTGTCCCAGCCGAGGGTCAGCCGCCTCATCGCAGACCTGGAAAACGACATCGGAGGGGTGCTTTTCGAGCGCACCAGCCGACGCGTCGCCCTGACCCCGCTCGGCGTGCAGCTGCGCGACCGCCTCGCCCCGGCCTACAAGCAACTGACGGCGGTGCTGGCCGAGGCTCGCACGGCCGCCCGTTCCCCGGCGGGGCTGCTGCGCCTCGGGTTCGCGGCGACGACAGTCGGCCCGGCCCTCGACCGCCTGGTCATGGCCTTCGAGCGCGCACACCCCGATTGCGCCGTGTCGCTGCAGGAGGTGGCACTCGCCGATTCGTACGGTCCGCTGCAGTCGGGCGAGATCGACGTGCTGGTGTGCTGGCTCGTCCTTGACGATCCCGGCCTCACCCTCGGCCCCGAGATCGCCCGGTACCCGCGGGCGCTGGCCGTCGCCATCGATCACCCGCTGGCCCGCGAGCAGAGCGTATCGGTCGAGGTACTCGCCGACTACCCAGTCCCGAACTGGGACTACCACGGCCTGGCCGACCGCGTCCGGGAAGCGATGGTGGCGTCGCAGACCCCGTCCGGACGCCCCGTCCAAGTGCACCATGCAGCCGTCCGAACCGTTGGTGAAGCGGCCAGCCTCATCGCCCGCGGCCAGGTCGTGGTCCCCACCGTAACGACGCAGCACTTCCCAAACGACCAGATCGTGCTCATACCGATCCGCGACATGCCGCCAGTGCCGCTCGGGCTCATCTGGCGCACCCTCCACGAGAACGCGCGGATCCGCGCCCTCGCGAAGGTCGCCCGGAGCCTCCCCTGAGAGGACAAGGCTCCTAGGTGGCACGGTTGCCGGTTTCCGCTGGTCAGACGGCACAGAATACGCAACGGCGCAGGCAAGACCACTGCCGTGCGGATCCTTGCGGCCCTACTGCGACCCGATGCCGACCAGGCGAGCGTCCTCGGCCTTGATGTCGCCCGAAGGGCGGAGGAGGTGCGGGCCGCCATCGGTCTGGCTGGTCAGTACGCAGCCGTCGATGAAGACCGGACCGAGAACCGCCGCCTGATCGGCCAGCTCACCCATCAGCCGCGCTCGGGCAGCGCGTGTGTCCGGCGCGACTTCCGCCACCGTCCGCCATCCATGCGGGATAACAGCAAGAAGCGAGGTTCGCGCCGCGGGACATTGCCGGCGTGCGGGAGGAGGGTCAGCACGCCCCCGTCCGGGATGACCGAGATTTTCACCCCGGACGGGGGCGTGCCCTCGCCCTGCGGCCTTAGCCGGATGCCTCGCGCGGCCGGCGTGATCTGGGCCGGGCCCGGGAGGCGCCGGGCGGTTACGGGCCGATCATCGGGGTGACGTTGAACCGGGCGCGCAGCAGGCCGAACTGGTACATCACGTCGGCGACGCGCTGGATCCTGACCTTGTCGATGGCGGTGGGGTAGATGTTCACTGCCATCACCGAGGCGACGATGGGCGCGATCTGGCCGTTCTGCGGGCCGCCGCCGATGGTTTCCATCGCCTGCTCGACCGAGGACCGGCTGGTGTCGGCGAGCTGCTGGCCCTGCGCCAGGGCCGTGACGAACGCCCTGAGCGTGCCGGGGTTCTGCGCGGCCCAGGACTTCGTCACGACGTAGCCCTGAATGGGGAACTGGTCGGTGGCGCCCTGGTTGAGGTCGGCGAGTTCGACCGCGCCGTACTTCTGCTCGGCGGCCGTCGCGAACGGCTCTGGCATCGCTGCCGCGTCGATCTTGCCCGCGGCGAGCTCGGCCGCCATGTTCGGGAACGGGATCGGCGCGGTGGGGAACTGCACCTGGTTCAGCTTGATGCCATTCTCGGTGATCACCGAGGCGGCGAGCAGGTAGTTAATGTTGAGGGGCGCGTTGATGCCGAGCAGGTGCCCTTTCAGGTCAGAAAGGGTCTTGATTTTGGAGTCCGGCATCGTGTATATCGCCTGCGTCCCCTGCTGCATCACCGATCCCTCGGCGATGATCTCAAGCGGCTGGCGGTCATCCACGTAATGCTGGATGTAGGAGACGTAGTTCCCGCCGGTAATGTCGTACTGCCCGGCGATCTGCTGGTTGATCACCACGTCGCTGCTGACGGCGGGTGTGTAGTGGATGGTCAGGCCCTGTTTGGCGAACAGGCCGTCGTGCAGCGCGACGAAAAAGCGGGCGGAATCCACGGCCGGCACGACGGCGACGTTAAGCGTTGTTTTCTGTAGCCCGTTCGGGCTAGTACTTCCGGCAGTGGCGGCGGCGCCCCCGCAGCCCGAAAGTGCTATCAGGGCTATTACGATGGGAGGGGCGAGAATGCGTATGCGTGAGCGGAACAAGGAATTCCTCCTGAGTTGCGGCCTACAGGCGGTATGCGGAAGCGTAATTCAGGAAGAATTGCGGGCTTTGCCTTTTAAGGGAAATAGTGGCATTTCCTGCGTAAAGTGACCCGCTTTAACCCGCGCGACAGAATACGAGCAGGCGGATCAGCGATCATCAATGTGACATGTGTTTCCCCTGTGACTTGCCCAGCGGCGTGCTGCCCGGCCGACTCTGATCATCCAGCGGAAATCCAGCGCCGCCCGCGTTCACGGTCATGGTCCCCCTCAGTTCCCTGTCTCCGGTCCTGCGGGTGCGCCGGCGCCGGCTTGCCCGCGGAGCAGGTCCATGCGGACCGAGTCCGCGACGACGTACATGTGGTCGGCGTGGCTGTAGCGCAGTTCCAGGATGGCCTGCTGCGCGGTCCCGCGCGGATGTGCCCGGAACCACGCCAGCAGCTCCTCCCGGCGCTGCGCCATCACGCCGTCGCGCTCCAGGCGCTCGATCTGCTCGGCCCTGCGCCGGCTCGCCTGGCCTGCCCCTCGCAGGCCGGCGGCACGGGAAACCGGGCAGGACCTCAGGCCGTCCAGGCCGCCGCGGCGGCCTGGCTACGAGAAGGAGGTACAGAGAAGTGTCACCTGATGACCACCGGGTGACTGCTGTCCGCTCGGCGATTTACCGGAGTCCAGGGAATGCTTGGAGAGCGTCACCGCGAGCGATCAGCCGCCGGCACGCCGCGCGAAGCACCCGAACCGCACCGGAAGGAATCTCACGCCATGACAGCGACCGCGCCCAGGGCTCCGACTGCACCAGGGGTGCGGTCCTGGTGGGGAATCCCGTACGCCACCGCCGAGCGGTACCGCCGCCCTGTGGTCGCGGATTTCGATCCGGACCGCCCCTATGACCGCAAGGGCGTCGCCCCCGTCCAGCCCGACAGCGGCGACTGGCTCGAAGCGGACAGCGGGACGGGCGAGGACTGCCTGAACCTGAACGTGTGCGCTCCCGGGCAGCCGGCCGGGAAGGCGCTTCCTGTGGCCGTGTACATCCACGGCGGCGGATTCGAGTACGGCGCGAACACGCAGACCACCTCGAACGCCGCCGGTCTCGCCGCGTCGGGGCGCGTGGTGAGCGTGTCGGTCAACTACCGGCTCGGCGCACTGGGCGCGCTCTCGCTGTCGCAGTACGGCGGGCGGCTCGCCGAGGCCAGCAACCTCGGCCTGCAGGACGTCATCGCCGCGCTTGCCTGGGTCAAGCAGAACATCGCCTCCTTCGGTGGCGACCCCGACGACGTCACCGTCTTCGGCCACAGCGCCGGCGCCTACTCTGCCCTCGGGCTGCTCGGGGCCTCCTCCGCGGACGGCCTGTACCGGCGGCTGGCCGGGTTCTCCGGCGCGCCCTCGCGTCTCGTCCCGGCCTGGTGGGCCGAGGAGCTCGCGGAGCGGTTCGTCACCGAACTCGGCGTGGCGGGCAACCCCGACAAGCTGATCGATCTCGACGCGGCCTCCCTGGTGGCCGCCCTGCGCAAGGTCTGTCCGACGGATCTCGGAGTCCGTGGCGGGATGGACAACCAGAGCATCGGCGTCGTCCTGGACGCCGGACAGCCCGGCGGGGTGCTGCACGCCCACCCCCTGGAAGTCCTGGCCTCGGGCTCGCACCGGGACATCGACGTACTCCTGAGCACGGCCGGCGACGAGATGGGCTGGTGGGTGGCGAACGACCTCGACCGGTTCGACCCGCACACCGTCGACCGCGTCACCGACGAATTCGCGGGGTGGCGCATTCCCCGCTCCCGCGCCAAGAAGATCGTCGACATCTACGACCAGGGCGGCCGCACCCCTGCCGAGGTCCGCGCCGCGCTCCTGACGGACTACATTTTCACGCTCCCCGCCGCTCGCGGCGCTCTGGCCCACGCCGCCGCGGGCGGCAACGCCCATCTCCTCGCGATCGGGCCCGCCGAGGGCGCGCCCGCCGTGCACGGCACCGAGATGTACGCCCTGGTCGGCCAGGAACAGCCGGGCCGCAGCCCCGAACAGGCCGGCCGTGACACGCGTATCCGCGACATCGTGCTCGACTTCATCACCGGCGAGCAGACCCGCCTGTGGCCCGCCGTCACGGACCGGCCCACCTCGGGAAGTGCCGGCAACCTTCCCTACGAGCCCAGCGCCCGCTACCAGGCGGTCCTCGGCCTGTTCGGGAACATCGCCCGCCCCTGACGGTCACCGGGCGATCCGGAACAGCGCACCAGGGGGCGAACAGAGTAAGGAACTCGGCATGAGCCAGCAGACAGCAGCCAGCGACGCCGCACCGGCGACGATGCGGGCCGTCGTCGTGACCCGGCCCGGCGGCCTCGACGCACTGGAGATCAAGGATGTGCCGGTGCCCGTACGCGAGCCCGGCTGGGTGCGGATCAGGGTGAAGGCGTTCGGCGTCAACGAGTCCGAGGTCACCACCCGCAAGGGCGAGTCGGACGCGGTGGTCACCTACCCGCGTGTGCCCGGCATCGAGGGCGTCGGCGTGGTCGATGAGGCCGACGAGGACAGCGAGCTGCGGCCGGGACAGCAGGTGGCCACGATGATGGGCGGCATGGGCCGCTCGTACGACGGCGCGTACGCCCAGTACGTCACCGTCCCCGCGGCGCAGGTCATCCCGTTTGAGACCGGCCTGCCGTGGGAGGTCGTCGGTGCGCTGCCGGAGATGTTCCAGACCGCCTACGGATCGCTGACCACCGGCCTGGACCTCAAGGCCGGGCAGACGCTGCTGATCCGCGGCGGCACCTCCGCGGTCGGGCTGAGCGCGGCCACGATCGCGAAGGACCTCGGAGCCACCGTGCTGTCCACCACCCGCAGCCCGGAGCGGGCCGGGGGACTGCGGGCCGCGGGCGTCGACCATCCCCTCGTCGACACCGGCACGATCGCCGGCCAGGTGAGCGAGCTGATGCCGGAGGGTGTCGACGCCGTACTGGAGCTGGTGGGCTGCTCGGTCCTCGCCGACACCCTCCGCACCGTCCGCCGGCACGGCACGGTCTGCTTCACCGGAGCCCTGGCGGGCCAGTGGACGATCCCCGATTTCACCCCGTTCATGATCCCCACCGGGGTGCGGCTGACCTCCTACGGCGGTCAGGCCGCCGACCTCCCGGCCGACGTCTTCGCCCGCCAGCTCCGGGCCATCGCCGCAGGGCGCCTCAAAGTCCCGGTCGCGAAGGTCTACCACGGCCTGGAACAGGTCCGTGACGCCCAGGCCGACGTCGAGTCCGGCACCACTCCGGGCAAGCACGTCGTCGTCCTGAACGACCAAGACCTGGGCAACTGAGAAACGGCAACCAACCACCCACGATGCGCGACGGCCGGCAACGGCCGGCTGCAGCATCCGTAAGAGCAACTGGCAGAGGACTTGGAGAAGTCCTTCAACGAACGGCGGAGCGTCGGCGACAACCGCGGCTACCTCGACAACAACACCCCAGGGAGCAGAACCCATATGAGAATCCGACTGACCGCCGGAGAGACCGTCCTCAACGCAACCCCCGACGACAACGCGACGGCACGCGACTTCGCCTCGCTGCTTCCGCTGACGCTGCAGATGGACGACCTGTTCAAGCGCGAGAAGTACGGTCGCCTGCCCCGGTCTCTCACCGCAGGAGGCGAGC
>CAVYEZ010000015.1:0-180870 GCA_963767685.1 uncultured Actinomycetota bacterium | reverse complement strand
GCGCCGTAGGCCTCCTGCCAGCGCCGCGCGTCTGCCTCGCGCTGCTGCGCGGGCCGGGCGAGGACGTCGGCGTCGACGGCGCAGAAGGCGAGGATGAAGTCGCCGAAGCTGCGGTAGAAGCGCACGGCCTGCTCCCCCGCGAACCCGGCGGCGCGCAGCTCGCCGAGCACCAGGTCGATGATCCGGGTCTCGTTCTCGCCGCCGGTGACCCGCGACGCGACGACGATCGCCACCCGCGGGTGCGCGAGGTAGGCCTCGTAGGTGCCGCGGGCCAGCGAGCGCAGGTTCTCCTTCCAGTCCGCGCCGGGCCGGTAGTTCGCGAGCGCCTGGCCGATCAGCCGGTCCGCGACCGCTAGCATCAGCGCGTCCATGCTGGCGAAGTACCGGTAGACCGCGGTCGGGTCGCAGCCGAGCGCGGCGCCGAGCCTGCGCACCGAGAGCGCGGCCGCCCCGTGCTCCCCCACCAGGTTCATCGCCGCGTCCACGATCAGGCCGGCGGAAAGCACCGAGCCCGACCGGGTGCGGGTGTTGCGGACCCGCTTGGCGATCACCCGGTCCCGCGCCGCATTGTCCGCCACTGCCGTCCTCGCTCTCGTCAAGCGCTCATTCAACCACGCAGGCGGAGTCAGAAAGTAGCGTCAACACTGTTGACGGATGAGTTCGGATACCGCACCATGGGACGAAATCCCTGCGCAGCTCCCTCCGGCGAAGGACATGCGATGAACGACAGCCCACAAACCACAGTGCCGCCCCAGCGCCTGCGCCCCAGCGTCGGCGTGGCCGGGACCGCGGTGATCGCCATGGCGAACACCGCCCCCACCTTGAGCATCGGCATCGGCCTCGGCCTGCTCAGCCTGGATGCCGGCGCCGCCATCCCGGCGATGGTGCTGCTCGCGGTGCTGCCGATCCTCGGCATCGCGCTCGCCTTCAGCCGGCTCAACCGCTCCGAGCGCAACCTCGGCGCGAGCTACACCTGGGTCGGCCGCACGCTGAGCCCCTGGCTCGGCTTCCAGTGCGGCTGGGTGAACCTGGCCGGCGCCACGATCTACCTGGCCTACGGCAGCCAGGTATGCGGCTCGATGATGCTCACCTTCGCCAACGAGTGCCACTGGCGGAGCGTCTTCGGGCTCGCGCTGAACCCGACTTCCATCGCGCTGACCACGGTCGTCGGCCTGGTCGTGCTGATCGCCCTGACCTACCTCGCGCTGCGCGGTGCCCAGGTGGTCGCCCGGCTGCAGACACCGTTGATCGTCTTCGAGTACCTGGTGCTGATCGGCTTCTGCGGCTACGCCGCGGCCCGCGGCACCCACCCGGTCACGCTGTCGGAGTTCAACCCGTTCACCGCGCCGTCGGCCAAGCTGGCCGCGACCGGGATCATCCTGTCCGTGTACATTTTCTGGGGCTGGGACAGCGCCTTTACCCTCACCGAGGAGACGCGCAGCGCCCGCGACTCGGCGCGGGCTGGGTTCGGCTCCATCTTCCTCATGCTTGGCATGTTCATGCTGGCGGCCATCGGCTTCGAGCGCTACTTCTCGCTCAGCACCATGGGGGCGAACGGCTCGCAACTGCTCCCCTACCTGGGCACCCAGCTCGCGAAGCAGCCGCTGGCCGCGCTGCCGCTGCTGGCCCTGCTCTTCTCCTCGGTCGCCTCGCTGCAGACCGGCGTGCTGCCGACCGCCCGCAGCGCGCTCGCGATGGGCCGCGACGGCACCCTCGGCCGCATCTGGACCCGGGTCAGCCCGAAGTGGGGCACCCCGGCGGTCGGCAGCCTGCTGATCGCCGGCATCGCCGCCGCGATCGCGGTACTCGGCATCGGAATCGGCACGCTCAACCAGTTCGTGCAGGCGATGGCGACCTCGGTGGGCATCCTCGTCTCCGGGTACTACGGCCTGGCCGGGCTGGCCTGCGCCTGGCGCTTCCGCGGCGAGTTGCGGGCCGGCCTGGGCGCCGCCCTGACCGCGGTCGTGCTGCCCGCGGTCAGCGGCGTCCTGCTGATCGGGCTTGGCCTGTTCCTGGCGGTCAGCGACTGGCAGCAGAGCCCCGGCTTCGCGTTCAGCGCGCTGAACGGCCGGTTCCTCGCGCTCGTGCCGACGATGGTCATCGCCGCCGGGATCGCGCTGTCCGCCTGGGCCAAGTGGGGCCGCCGTTCCCGGTACTTCGCGCCGGGCGGTTCCACCGTCGGCGACATCGCGCCGGTGAAGGCCACGGCCGAGCCGGGCCCGCTCGGCGCGATCGGCCCGGCCCTGGCGGCGGAGTGAGCATGAGCGACGCACCCCAGGCAGACCTGCTGTTCGACAACGGGCCGGTGTTCACGGCCGACGGCGCGCCCGGGCCGGTCCGGGCGGCCGTGGCGGTCGCGGACGGCCGGATCCTCGCGGTCGGTCCCGCGGCCAGGGACCTGGCCGGCCCGCGGACCGAGCGGATCGACCTGGCCGGACGGCTGCTCGTGCCCGGCTTCCAGGACGCGCACGTGCACGCGGTCTTCGGCGGGCTCGAGCTCGGCCGCTGCGACCTCAGCGCGCTCAAGGGCGCGGCGGAGTACCTGGCGGCGGTCGGCGACTACGCGCGCGCCCATCCGCGGCACCCGTGGATCACCGGCGGCGGCTGGTCGCTCGAGGCGTTCCCCGGCGGGCTGCCGACCGCCGCCGCCCTCGACGCCGTGGTCGCTGACCGGCCGGTCTTCCTGCCGAACCGGGACCACCACGGCGCCTGGGTCAACAGCCGCGCCCTGGAACTGGCCGGGATCACCAGGGACACCCCGGACCCGGCCGACGGGCGGATCGAGCGCGACTCCCGCGGCGTGCCGACCGGAATGCTGCAGGAGGGCGCGATCGGCCTCGTCGAGTCGCTGCTGCCCGGCGTCGCGGCGGAGGAGTTCGACGCCGCGTTCGACCGGGCCCAGGCGCTGCTGCACGCGCTCGGCGTCACCGGCTGGCAGGACGCGCTGGTCGGCATCGGGCTCGGCGTGCCCGACAACTTCGACGTCTACCTGCGCGCCGCCGAGTCCGGGCGGCTCACGGCCCGCGTGCGCGGCGCCCTGTGGTGGGACCGCGACGGCGGGACCGAGCAGGCCGAGCGGTTCACCGAGCGCCGGAAGGCCGGCCGGGCGGCGGGCAACGGCCGGTTCGACCCCGGCAGCGTCAAGATCATGCAGGACGGCATCATCGAGAACCGCACCGCCGCGCTGAACTCGCCCTACCTCGACCCGTGCGGCTGCGGCGGTCCCGCGACCAGCGGGCTGAGCTTCGTCGACCCGGACAAGCTGGGCGGCTACGTGGCCGAACTCGACCGGCGGGGCTTTCAGGTGCACTTTCACGCGCTCGGCGACCGGGCCGTGCGCGAGGCGCTCGACGCGGTCGAGGCGGCGCTCGCCGCCAACGGCCAGCTCGGCAACCGGCACCACCTCGCGCACCTGCAGGTCGTGCACCCGGACGACGTGCCGCGGTTCGCGGCCCTCGGCGCGACCGCGAACATCCAGCCGCTGTGGGCCTGCCACGAACCGCAGATGGACGAGCTCGCCATCCCGCTGCTCGGGCCGGCGCGCGCCCTGTGGCAGTACCCGTTCCGGTCGCTGATCGCCGCCGGTGCCGCGCTCGCGGCGGGCAGCGACTGGCCGGTCACCAGCCCCGACCCGATCCAGGGCATCCACGTGGCCGTCAACCGGGTCGGCCCGGGCAGGCAGGCCGAGCCGCTCATCCCGGCCGAGCGGCTGACGCTCGCGGAGGCGCTCACCGCGTACACGGCGGGCACCGCGCGGGTCAACCACGCGGACCAGACCGGCCGCGTCGCCGCCGGGCTGCTCGCCGACCTCGTCGTGCTCGACCGCGACCCGTTCGACGGACCGCCGCGGGAGATCCACGAGGCGCGGGTCGCGGCTACCTTCGTCCAGCGGCCAGCGGGTGTTCCAGGCCTGACCCGGTTCCCCGGTCATCCCTGGCGGGTGATGCCGCGAACCTCCCCGGCGAGGGAAGCTGCCCACGTATCCGTTGCCGGGAAACGGGAAAGAGGCGGGTCATGCCAGCGGAGTTCACCATGGGCGCCCGGGCGAGTTGCACCGACGGGTTCTGCGGCGAGGTGCGCCGCACGATCCTGGATCCGGCCGCCGGAACCCTCACCCATCTCGTCGTGGAACCCAGGCACCTGCGGGGGAAGCCCGGCCGGCTTGTGCCCGTTGAGCTGGTCAGCGCCACGACGGACGAGATAGAACTCAGCTGCACCGTGGCCCAGTTCGAGCGGCTCGACCCGGCCGAGGAGGTTGACGTGCTGCACGCGGACCCGTACAGCGGCGGCGAGGCCGTGGGGACCGGGGGCTTCGGCAATGTCGGCAGCTTCGGGATGGGCGGGCCTACTTCCGGCCTCGGCCTTGAGCGCCGGCCAGCCGCTCATGGTCAACCATGCCGTCCCGCTCGGCGAGAGCGAGGTTGAGCGCCACGAGCACGTTCACGCCGTCGACGGCGCGATCGGGCAGGTAGAGGGCTTCGTGGTGGACAGCGCCGAGCACGTGACCCACGTCATCCTCCAGGAAGGTCACCTGTGGGGGCGCAAGCAGGTCGCCATCCCGGTCAGCGCGATCGAGTCCGTGACGGACGGAATCCGGCTCAACATCACCAAGGAGCAGGTCGGGAACCTGCCGCCGGTCTCGGCCGGCGGAGTCGCCTGACGGTGATCGCCGCGGCGGGCTAATCGTGCAGGGTGGGGGGACTGAGTCAGGCCGCTTCCGTTCGGACAAATGTCTTTAATCGGAGGTTCCGGTCTCGAAGATGGGCCAGCCGATCTCGGTGCGCCAGGCGACCTGGTCTTGCGTGTCGAGCGGACCGGTGAGGTAGTACTCGCGGATGGGGCCGTCGACGGCGAGCGCGTGCCTGGTCACGTAGCTGGCGAGCGTGCCGTAGGCCAGGTCGATGCCGGCGTGCGGGCCCGGGTGGACGACGGTGGCCAGGTCGGCCGCGGCGACGTCGAGGACAGCGACGCGGCCCATGCGGCGCGGCGGCGCCTGGCAGGGGAGGAAGATCGTCGCGCGGCCGCGCTCCTCGGTGAACAGCTCGGTCGCGTAGATGCCCCCGGCGGGGCCACTGGCGGCGACGCCCTGGGCGGTCAGCGTGGCCCGCAGTTCCCCCAGCGCCCCCTGGTACCAGGCGAGGGCGTCGGCCCGGTCCACGACCTCGCTGATGGCCGCCGTCGAGACGCCATCGGCGTGCCGGTGCATGACCGGCGTTTCTGCCTGGGGGCGGTCCAGCAGGTCGCGGAGCGTGGCCACGGCCCCCTGGGTGCGGGCGAGGCTGGCCTCCAGGCGGGTCAGGTGGGCGGAGATCAGCCGGCTTCGCGTGTCCGGGTCGGGGGCCGACAGCACCGCGTGGATCTCCTCGAGCGGCATGTCGAGGTCGCGGAAGCGGCGGATGACCTGGGCGGTGGCGATCTGCCCGGTGCCGTAGCGGCGGTACCCGGTGGCCCGGTCCACGTCGACCGGCGGCAGCAGGCCGATGTCGTGGTAATGGCGGAGCATCTTCACGCTCAGGTGCGTCGCGCGGGAGAAGTCGCCGATCGTCAGCGTCGGTTCCACGGTCCAAGTCTCGGGCCTCCCACAGTGGGAGGGTCAAGCCTTCACGCGGCCCTTGACTCTCCGTTCCTGGCATGTCCGAGGCTGGGTCCAGTGGCCGGGACGTCGGCCACCCGGAACCAACGCTTGCGAGGGAGTCACCCTGATGACCGCACTGCCGCCCGTCGTGGCCGAGTACATCGACGCCGTCAACGCCTTCGACCTGGACCGCATCATGCGGGTGTTCACCCCGGACGCCTACGTCAACGACAACCGGCGGGAGATCTGGGGCACCGACGCCCTCCGCAAGTTCTTCGACAAGGAGTTCGTCGGCGACCACGTGACAATGGAGGTCCGCGAGGTCGTCGACCACTACGGCGACATCCTCGTCCGGGCGAAGTTCGACGGCACCTACGACAAGACCGGGCTACCCGATGAACTGGTCATGACCAGCTACTTCGGCGTCCGCGACGGCAAGGTCACCAACCTGACGGTGATCTTCAACCAGCCGTCACCGTACTGACCGCCGCGCCCGGCGGGGCGCGGGGTGGCGGGCTCGCATGGCCCTAGTGAATTCCGGACAACGGGAAGAGTTTTCGCAAGAGGAAGTCTCTCAGTCCGGGGTGGTGGGGTAGGCCGTCGCGACGAGGGTGGCGAACGCCTGGGTGACGGGGGAAGGCGGGCGCTCGGCGGCGACGATGAACGCCACGGTGAAGACGGCGGCGGGCCGGAGCGGAACGCCCGTCAGGCCCGCGCTCGCGATCATCGACTCAGGGAGGATGGCCAGCCCGAGGCCGGCGCGGACCAGCGACGCCTGGATGGACGAGTCGGGCACCTCGATGCCGATCGAGCGGTCGATGCCGACCCGGGCGAACAGCTGGTCGGCGATCGTGCGGGTGCCCCACCCCGGCGTGTAGTCGACGAACGGCTCGTCGGCCAGTTCGCTGACCGAGACCACGGCCCGGCGGGCCAGCGGGTGATCGGACGGGCAGCCGAGCAGCACGGGCTCGGAGGCCAGCGTCGTCACCGTCAGGCCCGGCTGGTCCGGGCCGCTGACGGCGACGAAGGCGGCGTCCAGGGCGCCGCCGCGGACGTCGGAGATCATCGCCGCCGATCCGCCGGGGGCGGTCGTGGGCTTGATGTCCACGAGCGGGCGC
The DNA here is from genome assembly GCA_963767685.1 of uncultured Actinomycetota bacterium. Classification (GTDB taxonomy): domain Bacteria; phylum Actinomycetota; class Actinomycetes; order Streptosporangiales; family Streptosporangiaceae; genus Trebonia. The sequence goes on along the minus strand of CAVYEZ010000015.1, from coordinate 174,177 downwards.
TCGCGGTGGAACCGCGCGATCAGCGAGCCGATGTCGGCCACGCCGATCACCTGCATCATGCCGAGCCGCAGCGTCCCGCGCAGGCCCTCCTGGGCACCGAGCACCACGGCCTGGGCGGCGGCGGCCGCGTCCAGGGTGCGGCGCGCCTCCGGCAGCAGCAGGCGGCCGGCGTCCGTCAGCCTGACCTCGCGCGTGGTGCGCTCGAAGAGCTGGGCGTGCAGCTCGCGCTCCAGCGCGCGGATCGAGACCGACAGCGCCGACTGGACGAGGTGGAGGCGCCGCGCGGCGCGGGTGAAGTTCCGCTCCTCGGCGACGGCGACGAAGTGCTCAAGGTGCCGCAGTTCCACGATTAATTCCTGTCAGGCATGAGTGTGATCATAATTTTTCGTTGGACATGATAAATCCTGTCACGCATCCTGGCTAGCGGGCCTGCTAATGGCAGGCCCGCGGAAAGCAAGCGACGGATGGGACGACATGACCGCATCGACCGAACGGACAGCAGCGCTACCGGGCATCCCGGTGAGAGAGCCCGCGCGGCGGACCCGGACCCAGCACCGCCACTCGATGGCGTTCTGGCTGGTGGCGGCCGCCTTCTGCGTCAACCTCGCGTTCTCGGCGGTCCCGACCCCGCTGTACGTCATCTACCAGCAGCGCGACCACTTCTCCACGGTAATGATCACCGTGGTGTACGCGGTCTACGCGATCGGCGTGATCGCCAGCCTGTTCCTCGGCGGGCACGTATCCGACTGGGTGGGACGGCGCCGGGTGCTGGTGCCCGCCCTGGCGGTCAACGCGCTGAGCGCCGTGCTGTTCATTACCTTTCCCAGCCTGCCCGGCCTCATCATCGCGCGGGTCGTCTCCGGCGTTTCCATCGGGCTCACCACCGGGACCGCGACCGCGTACCTGGCCGAACTGCACCTGGGGGCCGGCGGTGCGCCGGCCTGCGCCCGCAAGTGGTGGCGACCGCGTCCAACCTCGGCGGGATCGGCGTCGGGCCGCTGACCGCCGGGCTGCTGGCCCAGTTCGTGCCGTCGCCGCTGGCCGTCCCCTACGTGATCTTCGGCGGGGCCCTAGTGGTGCTGGCGGCGCTCATCGTCTTCGCGCCCGAGACCGCCAGCCTGCCAGACCCGCGGCCGGCCTGGCGGCCGCAGCGGGTGGCGATACCGGCGCACGCCCGCGGCACCTTCTTCGCGGCCACGGGGGCCGCGGCGGCCGCGTTCGCCGTCTACGGCGTCTTCAACTCCCTCATGCCCGGCTTCCTGGCCGGGACCATGCACGAGACCTCGTACGCGGCGGCGGGGGCCGTCGCCTTCTCCGCGTTCGCCGCCGGGGCGGTCGCGCAGATCGCGCTGGGCCGGGCGGGCATCGCCCGGACGCTGAAGGTCGCCGTGCCGGTGCTCGTCGCCGGCCTGGCTCTGTTCACCCTCGGGATGTGGCTCCCGAGCCTGCCCGTGTTCGTGATCGGCGGAATCGCCACCGGCGCCGGCGGCGGGCTCGTCTTCCGCGGCTCCCTGGTGGCCGCGGCGAGCACCGCGCCGCCGCAGTCCCGCGCCGAGGTGCTCGCGGGCTTCTTCCTCGGCGCCTACGTCGGGCTGTCCGTCCCGGTGATCGCGCTCGGCGTCGCTACCGAGTACGTGGCCGCCCGCGACGTCATGCTGGTGTTCGTGGTGCTCGCCGCGGTCGCCATCGCCGCCGGCGTCCGTGCCATCCTGCGCCGCGAGAGCTGATCCGGCCGGCCGGCCGGTCCGCCGGCCAGCCGGCACATGAATTGCAGGGTGCGGAAGTGGAGTTCCAGCTCAAGCGCCGCGCCCTCGGCGTCGCCGACGCGCAGGCAGTCCAGGAAGCGGCGGCGGGAGTTGGTGACGATGCCGTTGGCGGCGCGCCCGGCCCTCAGCATCAGCTCGTAGGCGAGGTCGCCGCCGCTCACGAGCACCGGGGCGGCGACCGGGTCGCCGGCCGCTTCCGCCAGGACGGACAGGAAGGCCGCGTGCGCCCCGGCCTTCCTGTCCCACTCCGCGTCAGCCGGCAGCCGGCAGGCCGCCTCCATGCTCTCGTGCAAGGCCGCCAGGGACCGAGGGCTCATCCGCCTGCACGCGATCTCGGCGGCGCTTGCCTGGGCCCGTATCAGCTGGTCGTACATCGCGCCTCCGCAAAGAGTGCAGTTCCCGCTCGGTCACGCCGCCCCAGACGCCATGGGCCTGGCGGGTGCGCAGCGCGAAGTCAAGGCACTCGGCCCGCACCGGGCACCGCGTGCAGACCGCGAGCGCCGCCGCTACCTGCCGCTCGTTGGGCGCCCCGGCCGGCGAGACAGGAAAGAACAGGTCGGGATCGTAGGACCGGCAGGCGGCGGCGCGGCGCCAGTCGACTCCGGCGGCATCCATGGCGTACTCCTTAATGCCGCCGTGGACTTCGCTGCTCTCCGCTCGTCACGGCCGCTCTCGATCGGCACACAACACGTTCGCCCGCGGGTGGGTGATCTGACATCCCACGAATTGAGTGATTCTGCGACCCGCGGCGGCGGATGCCTCACTCCGGCCAGTCGGAGCGCGCGACGGCGTCATCAGCAGGGGCGGATCAGCGTCACGAGCGGCAGCGGGATCAAAGGGCGCGAGTCGGGATGGCGGGCGGGATGAGGCCGGGCGTGCCGGTGGCTCAGGGGGACGTTTTCGCTGGTGCCTCGGTGAGGAAGTGCATTAGCGGGTCGCGGACCGCCTCGAAGTACTCCTGGTAACCGGCCGGGCCGGGATGGGCGCCGTCGCCTTCGCGGACTCCCTTCAGCCACGCCTGGCTGGCGGCCAGGTAGCCGAAGACGGACACGTAGGTGACCTCGTGCGCGGCCGCGCAGCCGGCGAGCAGCCGGTCGAGACACCCCGTGCGGGAATCCTGCGCGGGGTCGCCGACCGCGGGCGGCCCGACGAAGATCGCCGGGATGCCCGCCGCCACGAGCCACTCCAGGCTGCGCGAGGTGGCCGCCAGCGAGCCCGCGGGATCCACCCGGGGCCTGCCGTTGGCTAGCACCACGTCGTTGAGCCCGTAGGCGAGGACCACCCGCAGCTCGGCGGCGGGGTTAAGGCGGCGGCTGACCTCGTCAGGCAGGCGGGCCGCGACGTCGGCGGACGTGTTGCCGCGGATGCCGAGGTTGTACGCGGTGATCGGCACCCCCTCGGCATGCGCGTGCCCGGCCAGGCGGCCGACCCAGCCCAGGCCCGCGGTGTCGCCGACGCCGGCCACGTACGAGTCACCGACGAAGCAGACGCGGAGGTCCCTGGCCTCGGCAGGCACTGCGGAGTCACTCACGCGTTCACCATGCCACACCGGCTCGGCCGCACGGAAACGGTGCGCTGGCTGCTGAGCCCGGCGCGGGTGCCCGCGCAGCGCGTCGGGGACGCCCGGGCAGGCGGTGGGCTGGCCGAGTCACCACGCCCCCGTTCGGAATGATGCTGGTGATCTTCCCGAACGGGAGCGTGGTGCCGCTCCGCGGCCCCGGCTGGCGGCCAGTGGGTCAGGCGGCGCGTCAGGCCGCGCGGCGGCGGACCAGCCAGACGGTCGCGGCGAGGACCAGCAGCGACAGGGCGAGCAGCCAACTGCCCTCGATCCACTGGAAGGGCCAATACCGGCTGCCCGGCTGGTACCGCGTCCAGTACGTGTACCCGTGCTGGGTGAGGTACTGCATCGTGCTGGCGAGGGCCTGCTGCTTGTAGAGATGGATGTCGTCGCTGGGCACGGCCGGAAGGTACCGGCCGAAAACCGAGTCCATGGCGTTCACCATCGTGGCCCGGCTCTGTGTCACGCCGCCCTTGGTCCACCACTGGGCGAGAATCCACGCCGAGCCGGGCAGGCTCAGGCTGGTGGTGACCAGCGGCGCCAGGTAGTGCTCGCGCAGGAAGCCGCCGGCCGCGAAGGCGAGCCCGGCGTAGACGGCCAGCGCGGTGGCGATCGCCGGGACGACCCGGCGGATGAGCATGCCGGCCAGCGCACCGATCGCGAAGGCGGCCAGCGTCCAGCCGGCGAACGTGACCCGGCCCAGGTCGAACTGGCCGCCGTTGAACGGGCTCAGCTCATTGAGGGCCAGGGCGTAGTTGCCCGTGTTGAAGTACGGCTGGAAGTACCAGGCAAGCACCACGCTGAACAACTCGGCGGCGACCGCCACCGCCAGCCCCAGCGTCGTCAGCTTGGCGAGCGTCCAGCGCCACCGGCCGAAGCCCTGGGTCCAGGTGTACCGGAAGGTGCCGGTCTCCATCTCCCTGGCAAGCAGCGGCGCCCCGACGAACGCCCCGATCGCCGCGGGCAGTACCTGCAGGATGATGCCGTTCGACAGGAAGACGCCAAGGTTGTTGAAGTTGTTGACCGCGTCCTGGCAGGCCGCCGAGCCCACCGGGTGGCAGGCGACCGCAGCCGCGTAGGCGTTGTGCAGCGTCGAGCCGACCAGCCACAGGTAAACCGACGCCCCGCCGAGCACCACGGCCACGGTGACCAGCGCGAAGCGGTGCTGCCGCCAGATGACCCCGGCCATCCGGCGCCACGGGAGCGGTCGCGGGGTCGTGTCCTCGGCTGGCTGGGCCGGCATTGTTCGCGCGGTCATTTCGCCACCTCCACCGGGGTCTCGCGCAGGTACGACAGGGCAAGTTCTTCGAGGCTGCCGTGCTGGTGGGCGGCGAGCAGGTCCTTGACCGCGCCCACCAGCCGGACCTGGCCGCGAGACAGCAGGACCAGGTAGTCGGCCACCCGTTCCAGCTCGGTGAGCACGTGCGAGGACAGCAGCACCGACACCCCGTCGGCGGCCGCCGCCGCCTGCACGCTGGCCATGAAGTCGTGCCGGGCGATCGGGTCGAGCATCGCCACCGGTTCGTCGAGCACCAGCAGCCGGGGGCGGCGGGCCAGCGCCAGGGTCAGCGCGACCTGGGCCTGCTGGCCGCCGGACAGCTTGCCGGCCTTCCGCCTGGGCGGGATGCCGAGCTGGGCGAGCCTGCTGTTCGCGTACTGCTGGTCGAAGCGCCGGTTCAGCTGGCGGGTCACGTAGATCATGTCGGCGACCGACAGGTTCTTGTACAGCGGGGTGTCCTGGGCGACGAACGCGATGCCGTCCAGGGCGGCCGGCGACCCGGCCGGCTCGCGGCCCAGCACCGTGACGGCCCCCGTCGACGGCACGGACAGGCCGACCGCCAGGTTCAGCAGCGTGGTCTTGCCCGCCCCGTTCGGCCCGACCAGCGCGGTCACGTGGCCCTCGGGGACCCCGAGGGTGCACTCGCGCAGCGCCCACGTGCCGCCGTACCGCTTGCCAAGGCCGATAGTTTCGACGACGTTCATGCGCTTTCCTCCGTCCTTGCTCACGGCCGGGCGCCGTGCCCGGCCAACAGCAGGAATACGCCGGGGGGCGTCACACCGGGATCACGCGCGGTGCCGTTTCCCTGGCCCTGTCGACGCCGCCTTCGCGCGAAAGTCCAGGTCACGAGCGGGTGCTGGCGCTTCGCCGGACGACGGGATGTGATACACGTGTGATGTCCGGCGGGGCATCATGGGGTTATGCGGGTGCTAGTGGTCGAGGACCAGGCCGAGCTGGCGGACGACATCGCCGATGGCCTGCGCGACCAGGGCATCGGCGCGGACGTGGCCTACGACGGGCCCACCGGGATCGAGAAGGCCCTGGTGAACTCCTACGACGTGGTGGTGCTCGACCGGGACCTGCCCAAGGTGCACGGTGACGCGGTCTGCGCTACGCTGGTCGGCTCGCCCTCGGCGGCGCGCATTCTGATGCTGACCGCGGCCGCCACGGTCGGCGACCGGGTGCAGGGCCTCAACCTCGGCGCCGACGACTACCTGTGCAAGCCGTTCGCGTTCGAGGAGCTGGTGGCCCGGGTGCGGTCGCTGGCCCGGCGGGCCCCGGCCGCCGTCCCGGTCATCGTGCGCGGCGACATCGTGTTCGACCGGGCCCGCCGCCGGGTGAGCCGGGCGGGCCGGGCGCTGTCCCTCACCCGCAAGGAGATGGGGGTCCTCGAGGAGCTCCTCACCGCCGACGGGGGCGTGGTGAGCACCGAGGACCTGCTCGAACGGGTCTGGGACGAGAACGCCGACCCGTTCACCAGGACGGTCACGGTGACGGTCGGGCGGCTGCGGCGCAAGCTCGGCGACCCCGACCCGATCGACACCGTCGTCGGCAGCGGGTACCGGCTGCCATGAACATCCGTGCGCTGGCGGGCCCGGTCCGCGGGCTCTGGCCGCAGAAGGTCAGGACCCGGCTCGCGGTCCTCTACGCCGCGCTGTTCTTCGCCGCCGGGTCGGCGCTGCTCGTGCTCACCTACGGGCTGGTCGCGAGCAACCTGCCCACCCGCCCGCCTTCGTCCCTGACGATCAGCAGCCAGGAGATGAGTCTTTTTAACGCGTGCACGTCGGAAGGTGCCGCGTTCAAGAAGGATGACCAGCCACCACCCGCTGAGCCGAAGGACCTGCTCGAGTGCAAGCAGGTGGAGAGCGCTTACTACGACGGCACCGCCGCGGGGATGCAGGAGCAGCGCCAGCAAACGCTGGGCAAGCTGCTCAGGTTCTGGCTCGTCGGGCTGGGCCTGATGACGGTCGTGTCGGGCGGCCTCGGCTGGTTCATGTCGGGCCGGGTGCTGCGCCCGGTGCGGGTGATCACCGAGACCGCGCGCCGGGCCTCCGAGCGGCACCTCGGCGAGCGGCTGGCGATGACCGGGGCGAGGGACGAGCTCAGGGAGCTGGGCGACACGTTCGACGACATGCTGGAGCGGCTGGACGCGGCGTTCGCCACCCAGCGCCGGTTCGTGGCCAACGCCTCGCACGAGCTGCGCACGCCGCTGACCGTGATGCGCACGGCGATCGACGTGACCCTGGCCAAGCCGTCGCCTTCGGCGCGGCAGCTCACGGACATGGCCGTGCGGGTGCGGCGCTCGATCGACCGGGCCGAGAGCATGATCGAGGCGCTGCTCACCCTGGCCGTCAGCGATCAGGGCAGGCTCAGTACCGAGTTCACCGACCTGGCCACCTGGGCCGAGGACGCGATCGACGACGCCGCCCCCGAGATCGAGCGCCTGGAGTTGCGCGTCGAGACGGAGCTTGGCCCGGCGGAGACGACCGGGGACCCGCTGCTGCTCGACCGGATGATCAGGAACCTGGTCGACAACGCCGTCCGGCACAACGAGCCTGGTGGCTGGATCCGGTTGCGCACCGGCAGCAGCGACGGGGCCGCGTACCTGGAGATCGCCAACAGCGGGCCGCACATCCCGGACGACACCGTGCCCTCGCTATTCGAACCGTTCCGGCGCATGGAGGCCAGGGCCGGCTTGCGCGACGGCGTCGGGCTCGGACTGTCCATCGCCCGGTCGGTCGTCACCGCGCACCGCGCGACCGTCACCGCTCGCAGCCAGCCAGCCGGCGGCCTGGACATCTCGGTGGTGATCCCCCGCGGCCAGTTTCAGCTGGATGGCGGTGTAAACGGTCACGACGCAGAATGGCGACACCAGCCATAGCAGCGGCGCCTCGATCGGCAGGTCGTGCCAGGCCGTGATCCGCAGCCCGATCATCATGTCCTGGCGGTACGCCCACCAGCCGTAGGGGCCGGCGAGGGTCGCCTCCCACACGAGGTCGACGAGCGCGGCGGCCAGCGCGGTGAACGCCACGGCCTGCCAGTTAATGGCGTGGCGGGTCGCGCGGTGCAGCAGGCACGACGGAATCAGCGCGACCGCGACAATGAATATGAGGTAGCCGGGAAAGCGGGCGGGCACGGGCCGGATGAATTCCGTGTAAAGCACGGCCGCGGCGATGATGCCGGCTCCGGGCAGGGCGGCCGGCCAGTGCAGCCACGGTCGCGGGCCCCGGTCGGCGCGCGTGAGGTCCGGGCTGTAGCGCGCGACGAATGCGCTGCTGAGCCACACGTACAGCAGTAGTTCGGCGGCGACGGTGGAGTAATAGAACGCGGCTTCCTCGATCGGCAGGCCGGGAATCCAGCGGCCGCTGGCCGGGTCGAAGCCCCAGAAGCCGATGCGCACGGTCGCGCCCTGGTTCGGAAAGGCGAAAAAGGTGTAGCCGAAACAGACGTCGAGCAGCATTCCGGTGGTCCCGAGCAGGGCAATGGTGGCCGCCACGGTGCGCCAGGGCGTTCCTGGGCGCCAGGGCTTCCCCGAACGCCGGCGCGCTCGTGCCGCCGCGAGTATCGCTGCGACCGGCACCAGCCCGAAGGACAGCGACCAGGTATAGCCCAACGGGCTTGCCTCGCCGGCGGCGGGCCCGCGGCCCGCCGGGTGCCTGACCGACGCCAGCGTGACGCAGGCCGGGATAAGCAGGACGCCGATAATGGCGAGAACCGTGCGCGACCCTGCCCTTTCTGTACCTTCGGCGCTTTCTGCGCTTCCTGTGCTTTCTGGCTCGATGATCCCAATTCTTCCCTCGGCGCGCGTGTCGCGCATTCGGCCTGCCCCCGTAACGGCAATCGGATTTTCGGCAAGCCACGATACATCGGCACCGAGAATGCGGGGTGCGCGGGCGCGCTCGGCACGATTGCGTGAGTTTTGTACGCGTATAGCGCAATGCCGCTGATTTAGTCGTCCCGGCTTCCGCGTCCCGCCCGTTCTGCGAAGAAAATCCCCGATACCCGGGTGGCCCCGCCGCTTTAACGCGGAAACTTCCCGAGCGGGCCGGACGGCAGCGTCCCGTGGGTCTCCGGGGCCCTGCCCGGGTCCGTCCGTGACAAGAAGACGATGTCGAACGTAGCCTAGCAAAGTGGCCAGGCGAATATTCGGGCTCGAGAACGAGTACGGCGTTACGTGCACCTTCCGGGGACAGCGGCGGCTGTCGCCGGACGAGGTGGCCCGCTACCTCTTCCGCCGAGTTGTGTCGTGGGGCCGCAGCAGCAACGTGTTCCTCCGCAACGGCGCCCGCCTCTACCTGGACGTGGGCAGCCACCCCGAGTACGCCACCCCCGAGTGCGACAACGTCATCGACTTGGTTGCCCACGACAAGGCCGGCGAGCGGATCCTGGAGGGGCTGCTCGTGGACGCCGACCGGCGGCTGCGCGAGGAGGGCATCGCCGGCGATATCTACCTGTTCAAGAACAACACCGACTCGGCGGGCAACTCCTACGGCTGCCACGAGAACTACCTGGTGGGCAGGCACGGTGAGTTCGGCAGGCTGGCCGACATCCTGATCCCCTTCCTGGTCACCAGGCAGATCATCTGCGGGGCCGGCAAGGTGCTGCAGACGCCGCGCGGCGCGGTCTACTGCGTGAGCCAGCGGGCCGAGCACATCTGGGAAGGCGTGTCCAGCGCCACGACCCGCTCGCGGCCGATCATCAACACGCGCGACGAGCCACTCGCCGACGCCGAGCGGTTCCGGCGGCTGCACGTCATCGTCGGCGACTCCAACATGTCCGAGACCACCATGCTGCTCAAGGTCGGCTCGACCGACCTGGTGCTGCGGATGGTGGAGGCGGGCGTGGTGCTGCGGGACATGACGCTGGACAACCCGATCCGGGCGATCCGCGAGGTCAGCCACGACATGACCGGCCGCTCCCGGGTCAGGCTCGCCAACGGCCGCGAGATGTCCGCGCTGGAGATCCAGTGGGAGTACCTGAACCGGGCCAAGGAGTTCACCGACAAGAACGGCCTCGACCCGGTCAGCAAGCGCGTGCTCGAGATGTGGGAGCGGGCGCTGTCCGCGATCGAGGACGGCCACCTGGACCGGATCGCCCGGGAGATCGACTGGGTGACCAAGTACCAGCTGATCGAGCGGTACCGGGCCAAGCACGACCTGCCGCTGTCCGCGCCGCGCATCGCCCAGCTTGACCTGGCCTACCACGACGTGCACCGCGGCCGGGGCCTGTACTACCTGCTGCAGAAGAGCGGCGCGGTCGACCGGGTCACGACGGACCTGAAGATCTTCGAGGCCAAGTCCATCCCCCCGCAGACCACCCGGGCCAAACTGCGCGGTGAGTTCATCCGCCGGGCGCAGGAGAAGCGGCGCGACTTCACGGTGGACTGGGTCCACCTGAAGCTGAACGACCAGGCGCAGCGGACCGTGCTGTGCAAGGACCCGTTCCGGTCGGTGGACGAGCGCGTGGAGAAGCTCATCGCCGGCATGTAGCTCCGCGCTTCCAAACCGGGCGAACATTGCTTCTCACCCGTTGGGGCGTCGGGAGGCGCGCAAGATCCGGCCCGGGACAGTCGTCGAGCAGAAGGCGCTCGCCGAACGTCCCGTCCGGATCCCGACGCGTCCCGACTCTCACCCGGCGTGACCTCGGCTGGCTTCGCCAGCCTCGTCCAAACCCGCGCAGGCCTGCTGTGCCTGAGGTGTGCTTGGCCTGCCGCTTGTCGTCAGCCAAAACCTGCGCGGCTCCTGCTGTGCTTGCGGTCTGCCCGCGGCTGCGGCTCGGCGTCGGGTTCGAGGAGGGGTTTTGCATAACGCTCAATCATTGAATGAGGCGGTGGAATGGGCGGGAAAAGAACATGGATCGCCGTCCGCCTGGGTTGGCGGAGGCGATCCATGTCCCTGCGGGCGGGGTGGACGCCCGGCAGGCTCCCTAGCTCAGCGGGACGCCGCGGCGGCCGTTACGGCGGGTTCCTGGTGGACGCCGGGGCCGGCCACGCCGCGGCGGAGGCGACTGCGGACCGCGGCGGCGTACCAGACGACGCCGGCCGCCTCGAAGCCCAGGGCGTACCAGAGGACGACGTGGCTGGAGGCCGGGCCGATCATGAACACGATGACCGCGACCGAGAAGACCACGCAGGTCACCGACAGCGGGACGAGCCACCGGCCGAGGCTGAAGTAGCCGGGCGGCGCTTCCGGGATCGTGCCGCGCCGGTTGGCGATGAGCACGGCCACGCACGTCGAGCCGTAGGTCAGGTACAGCGCCACGTTGACGACCGCGAGCACGTTGGCGACGAAGCCGCCGGACAGCAGGTTGATGGCGATCGCGAACACCCCGACGGCGAGGATCGTGTAGATCGGGGTGGCGGTCTTCGCGTTCACGTTTGACCAGGTCCGGGAGAACGGCAGCATGTTGTCGCGGGCGAGCGAGAAGCTCGTCCTGGTGGCGCAGGTGATGTTGGCCAGCAGGCAGGAGAGCATCGCGACGAAGGCGATGACCTGCAGCAGGTCGGCCGCCCAGCCGCCGAAGTGGTTGGAGAAGATGGCGACCATCGGGTTGGCGGTGCCGTTGACGGTGGCCTTCAGGTCGCCGGGGATCGCCATCGCGAACACGGCGTAGACGACGAACGCGACGGCGCCGGAGATGGTGACGGCGCGGAGCATGGCCCGGGGGGCGATGCGGCGCGGGTCGGTGGTCTCCTCGGCGAGGTCGGCCGAGCCCTCCCAGCCCGCCAGCGTCCACACGGGCAGCAGCAGCGCCAGGCCGATGGTGTCGAAGCCGGCCCCGGCGCCGGTGGACGAGCCCGTCTGGGTGAGCACGTGCGGTCCCTGGACGTGGTGGAAGAAGAACAGCCCGATGGCGAGCGCGATCGTGGCGCCGATCGTGCCGACCAGTTCCATGGACGCGCCCGCGTTGTTGACCAGGCTGGCGGCCTTGATCGACGTGATGTTGATGATGACCGCGACGATGATCGCGACCACGGCGAGCATCGCGACGTCCCAGTGCGTGGGGGCCGCCCAGATGTCGGGGGCGAAGACCGACGCCAGCGAGACCGAGATGCCGGCCGAGCCGACGAGCGTGCAGAGCATCGCGTTCCAGCCGGTGAACCAGCCGTAGTGCGGGGACACGATCCGGCTCGCCCACTGGTAGGCGTACCCCGTGACCGGGAGCCGGGCGGCCAGGTGCCCGTAGACCAGGCTGATCAGCACGACGCCGCCGCCGACCGGGATCCAGAGCCAGATCGCGACGCCGCCCAGCGCCTGGAACGGCTCCGCGAACAGGGTGAACACCGTGGTGGTCACCGAGATCATCGAGAAGGCGAGGGCGAAGGAGGTGTAGCCGCCGATGCTTCGGTGCAGCTGCTGCTTGTAGCCGAACTGGGCGAGGTCGGCGGCGGCGCCTGGCGGCGCACTCGCTGAAGATGACTTGGCGGTCATGCCGGGTTCCTTACTCGGGGCTGGCGAGATTCTTTTCTACATGACGTTGCTTGTGGGGCTGATGTGGTTGGGAATGGGGCGTGCTTTAGGAGAGGGCACGGTGGTTGGGAAAAGGGGCGCGCTGTCGGAGAGCGCGCCGTGCTTGCCAAAGGTGCGGGCCGCGTCGGTTGTCAAAGGTGCGGGCCGCGTCGCGCCTGGGCGTGGGCCAAGCCTGGGCGTGCGGGCCGCGCTAGGCGCGGGTTTAATCCGTAACCAGGTCAGTCCATGAAGGCTCCGCCGTTGACGGCGAGGGCCTCGCCGGTGATGAAGCGGGCGTCCGGGCCGGCCAGGAAGGCGACGGCGCGCGCGACGTCCTGCGGTGTCTCCAGGCGGCCGAGCGGGGTGTCGTCGATGTACAGCTGCTTGACCTTGTCTTCCGTTGTGCCGCGGAGGGCGGCCTCCCAGCCGAGTTCCCTGTCCTGCATCGGGGTGGCGACGTAGCCGGGGCAGACGGAGTTGACCGTGATGCCGTGCGGCGCGAGCTCGAAGGCCATCGCCTGGGTGAGGCCGACGACGCCGAACTTGGACGCCACGTAGTCCGCGAGGTAGGGCACGCGGCCCTGCTTGCCGGCCATCGAGGCGACGTTGACGATCGCGCCGCCGGCGCCGCCACTGATCATGACCGCGGCCGCGGCCTGGCCGCACAGGAAGATTCCCTCCAGGTTGACGGCCAGGGTGCGGCGCAGGTCGTCCGGCGTGACGTCGAGGAAGGGCTGCATCTTGGAGATGCCGGCGTTGGAGACCCAGACGTCGATCGCGCCGTGCTGTTCCGCCACGGTCGCGGCGACGAACTTCGCCTGCGCGGCGTCGGTGACGTCGAGCGCCAGGGCGGTGGCGTCTGGGTTGCCAACACGGGAAAGCTCCTTCGCGGTGGCCTCGGCGGCGGCGAGGTCGAGGTCCGTGACGACGACGGAGTGGTCCCGGGCGGCGAGCTGGGTGGCGATGGCGCGGCCGATGCCCGACCCGGCCCCGGTGACGACGGCGATCTTCTTGGTCACGACGTGCTCCTTGTGGCTAGCTGGTGAGAGATCGGGGTGAGCGCGGCGCCCGCCTCGCGGTAGATCCGGTAGGCCTCGGCGTACCGGCCGACGTGGGCGGGGTCCGGCTCGATCGGCGCGCCGATGGTGACCAGGCCGGGAACGCTGGCCGCGGCCGCCCACGCTTGCGGGGCGGGAGCGCCCGACGCGCCGGAATTCGTGCCGACCGAGGCCGCCAGGGCCGCGCCGAGGGCCGCGCCCGGGTGGTCGAGGACCGGTTCGAGGGCGACGCCGAGCGCGTCGGCGAGGATCTGCTTCCACACCAGGGACTTGGAACCCCCGTTAGAGACCCTGGCCGTAGTGCGCAACGCCACCTTCCGTTCGGAAAAAATCTCCGCGTGGTGCCGGAAGCCATAGGCGATGCCCTCCAGGATCGCCCGGTACAGGTCGCCGCGGGTGTGCCCGAGGTGCAGGCCGAGGAAGGCACCGCGCAGGTCGGGGTCGTGCAGCGGCGACTTCTCGCCGAGGAAGTACGGCAGGCAGATGAGCTCGGCCGGCGCGGCCGCGATCGCCTCCGCCTCCAGCTTGGCGACCGGCGCGTCCCCGCTGACCGACTGGAACCAGCGGATCAGCGAGCCGGACGTGGCCATGCAGCCGTTCGGCAGCCACAGCCCGGCCACCGGGTGGGCGTCCAGGTAGAGCCGCTCGTCGACGAGCGGGTAGCCGCTGACGACGAGGATGTCGCCCGCGCCGCCGAGCTTGACCAGCCAGTCGCCGGGGCTGGCGAGGCCGGCGGCGTAGGCGGACAGGACGTGGTCGGCGCCGCCCGCGACGATCGGGGTGCCGGCGCGCAGCCCGGTTTCGGCGGCGGCGGCCGGGGATACCGCGCCGATGACCGTGCCCGGGTCAGCGACCCTCGGGACGGCCTCGGGCTTGATTCCGGCCAGGCTCGCCAGCGCGTCCCGGACCGGGTGAAGTGGCGTCAGGGTTCCGTCGGGCTCGAGTTCGAACAGGCCGCTTTCCAGCGCCCAGTTCCGCTCTACGTGCGGGGCGGCGCCGAGCCTGGTGGCGAGCCAGTCGTAGGAGCCCTGCACGAGGGTGGCGGACGCCCAGGTGTCCGGCTCGTGCCGGGCCAGCCACAGCAGCGTCGGGCCGACCGACTGCTGGGTCAGCGCCGAGCCGGTGCGGGCGACGAAGTCCAGGCCGGGCAGCGCGGCGGCCAGCTCGCGGATCTCCGCGGTGGCGCGGGCGTCGTTTTGCAGGATCGCCCGGCGCAGCGGGCGGCCCGCGTCATCGACCGGGATGACGGCGGGGACCATGCCGGTCGCCGCGACGGCGGCGATGTCGTCTTCGGTAACGGGACTGCCCGTCGCACTGGAGGCGGCCGCGAGGACGGCGGGGACGAGCGCGGCGAGGTTCGCCCACCACTGCGCCGGGTCCGCCTCCGCCCAGCCGGGGTGCGGCGAGGAAAGCGCGACGGGCTCGCTGGCCTGCAGCCAGGACGCCGACGGCAGGGTCGGCGAGAACCACCTTGGTGGAGGTGGTGCCGACGTCGATGCCCAGTACGAGAGTTGCCATTGCTATCAGATGCCCCCTTGCACCGTGACCGTCACGCCGACGCCGAGCGGGCCGCGTCCACGAACCGCTTCGCCCGCTCCGGGTCCACCGGGTTCCACGTGTAGCCGTCCACCTTGAGCGAGCTGCCCACGATGCAGCCGTCGGCGTACTTGAAGTAGCGGTCGATGGTCTCGGCGCGGGCGCCGGTGTTGAGCAGCACCGGGACCTTCGGGTCGACTGCCTCCCTGACCGCGGCGATCACCGAAAGGTCCGGCTCGGCCCCCGCCATCGCGCCGGACACCAGGATCACGTCGGCCAGGCTGGAGACCACCGTGGACTTGGCGATGTCGGCCGGCGTGCGGCTGCCCACGCTGGAGGCGAACTCCGGCGTGATGTTCATGAATATCGCTAGGTCGGTTCACGTCAAGGCGGCGGCGCTCGCGCAGCAGCTGGGCGGCGTCCGGCGACCACAGGCCCATGTCGGACTCCCACGCGCCGGTGGCGACCTCGCGGATGAAGGACGCGCCGGTGGCGGCGGCGACCGCGAGGGCGCAGCGCGCGTCCCAGAGGAAGTCGACGCCGAACGGAACGCCGTCCGGCTTGCACTCGGTGACGACGCGGGCCATCGCGGCGGCGGACTCAAGGCCGGCCTGCAGCTGGTAGGGCCGGTCGTTCTCGTTGCAGAAGAGCACCGCGTCGAACCCCGCGTCGAGCAGCACGTCCACGTCGCGCCGGACGGCCGCGACCGCGCCGGGCAGCCCGGCCTCCGCGTCGTAGAGCGGCGTCCCCGGCAGGGCGGGGACGTGCGCCATCGCGATCAGCGGCTTGCCTCCCGGGACGACGCTGTGGAAGATGCTGCGAAAGCGGGACACGGTTGGTCACTCCTGTGGCTTGTATGGCTCGTGTGGTGATGATCTGGCGGTGTCTTGTGTGGTGAGACTACGACTCCGGATGTGAGTTGTAAACATTTCTCTCAAACTTTCTCACATGATTTGGGAGGTGGCCGTTAAGTTTGCGTTAAATAGTCACACGTGATTACAGTGATGGCGTGCTTCCCTCACAACGGCGCCAGGCCGTGCTCCGCCGGCTGTCGGCCCACGGCGAGGTCGGGTTCACCGAGCTTGCCGAGGAGTTCGGCGTCTCCGAGATGACGATCAGGCGCGACCTGGAGACGCTGGAAGCCGACGGCCTCGCCCGCCGGGTCCGCGGTGGCGCGATCTCCGTGGTCAGCCGGTCCTACGAGCCGCCGCTCGCCGTGCGGGCCACGACGGAGAGCGCGGCCAAGACCGCCATCGGCGCCGCGGCGGCCGACCTGGTCAACAACGGGGACACGGTCATCATCGACGTGGGCACCACCACGCTGGAACTGGCCCGGGCGCTGCACGGGCACCGCGGCATCACCGTGGTCACCGCGTCCCTGCCGATCGCCGTTGAACTCGGCAACGACCCCGACATCCGGGTCATCGTCACCGGCGGCCAGGTCCGCAACGGCGAGCTGTCGCTGACCGGCGGGATCGCCGAGGACGCGTTCCGCGCGCTCAACTGCGACATGGCGTTCATCGGCGTGGCCGGGATCTGCGCCACGCCCGGGCTCACCGAGTACAACCAGGACGACGCGCGGGTCAAGCGGGCCGCGATCGCCGCGGCCAGGCGGTCCGTCGTGCTCGCCGACAGCTCCAAGCTCGGCCGGGTCGCGTTCGCCACCGTGGCGCCGCTGTCCGCGATCGACGCCGTCGTGACCGACGCGCCCGCGGCCCACGAGTCGGTCGGCGAGCTCGTGGCGGCGGGGGCCGAGGTCATCGAGGCGAAGGTGCCAGAAGTGGACGAGCCGCAATGACGCTACGATTTCCTGTCGCTGGCGCGGAAGGCGGCCGACGCGGCCGCGGCCGTACTGCTCGCCGAGCGGCCGCGGGTCATCGCCGAGGGCCCGCGGGCGACCAAGTCCTCGAAGACCGACCCGGTCACCGCGGCCGATGAGGCGTCGCAGCGAATCATCGGGGAGATCATCCTCGATGAGCGTGAAGAGGACGGGATCGTGGCCGAGGAGGAGGGCCTTAGCCGAACGGGGACCAGCGGCTGGCTTTGGTTGCTCGACCCGCTCGACGGGACGGTCAACTACCTCTACGGCCGCGACCAGTGGTCGGTCTCCATCGCCGTCAAGAACCCGGACGGCGCGACGGTGGCCGGGGTCGTGCTCGCGCCCGCGCTCGGCCGGACCTACACGGCGGTGCGGGGGCAGGGAAGCTGGCTCGACGGGGAGCGCCTGGCGGTCCGGCCCCGTACCACCCTCGCCAATGCCGTCATCGGCACCGGCTTCTCCTACGAGGCCCCCATCCGGGCCGCGCAGGCGGCGGTGCTGTCCCGGGTGCTGCCCGCCGTCGCGGACATCCGCCGCTGCGGCTCGGCCGCGCTGGACCTTGCGGACGTGGCCTGCGGCCGGATCGACGCCTTCTACGAGAACGACCTGTCCCGGTGGGACTGGGCGGCGGGCGCGCTGCTCGCGGCCGAGGCCGGAGCGACCGTGGCCGAGTTGCCCGGCCCGGGCGAGTGCTCCGGGATCGTCGCCGCCACTCCGGCGCTGGCCGGGCCGCTGAGCGAACTCCTGCGCTAGCTCGGGGGGTGGACGGTGCGGTCGACAGGAACATTGGTTGGAGAGTCGCGCCGTCTAGCCAACTAGCGGCCTGATCCGCGCCGACTCTTGCCCCGCAAAAACTCCTGGTTCCGACCGGTGGAACTTCATTCCGCACACCGTAACGCAATTAGCATTTGCATCATGCAAATGTCAATTGCGGAATGGTGGTTGGCGCCGGCGAATAGGCCAAAGGCAGAAGGAATATGCTAGTCCGGACTGACCGCGCCGGTCAGATGCCACTGTTTGCCTTGACGGTGTCCAGTGGCGCGCTGGCTGTCAGGCTGCTCACGTGAGGACGGAAAAGGGAGCCGGCGGCCAGGGCCGAGGCGAGAGGGGGAGACCAGAAATGAGTCCGATTTCACGCGGGTTCCGGCGGCGGCACACCGTGCCTGAGGGTGCCGCGGACCGGGTGCCGCCAGGACAGTACGTCACCGACGGGTTCCCGGTGCTGTCGGCCGGGCCGACTCCGCACACCCCGCTGACGGAATGGACCTTTTCCGTCCGCCAGGGCGGCGGGACGCTGAAGTCCTGGACCTGGCAGGAGCTTCAGGAACTGCCTGCGGAAACGGTCACCGTGGACATCCACTGCGTGACGCGCTGGTCGAAGCTGGACACCGAGTGGCGCGGGGTTTCCGTCGACACGCTGCTGGGCCAGGCCGGGCCCGACGCCGGGTACGTCATGGCGTTCAGCGACGGGGGGTACACGACCAACCTGCCGCTGGCGGACGTCACGGGCGGCAAGGCGTGGGTGGCCTTCGCCTACGGGGACGCGCCGCTCGAGCCCGAGCACGGCGGCCCGGCCCGGCTGCTGGTCCCGCACTTGTACTTCTGGAAGAGCGCGAAGTGGGTCCGGGGCCTGGAGCTGATGGACGAGGACAAGCCGGGATTCTGGGAGACCTACGGCTACAACATGTACGGAGACCCATGGAAGGAACAGCGGTACCAGGGCGACTGACCTGGCAGGCCGCGACGGTCACCGCCGCGCGGTGGGAGACGCCGTCCGTGCGCACCGTCGAGCTGGACGTCCCGTCCTGGCCGGGCCACCGCGCCGGGCAGCACCTGGACGTCCGGCTGACGGCCGAGGACGGCTACAGCGCCGAGCGGTCCTACTCGATCGCGACGGCGGCCGGGGAGGGCGTGGCCATCACGGTGGAGCGGCTCGACGACGGCGAGGTATCCCCGTACCTCACCGACGAACTGCGGGTAGGCGACCAGCTGGAGCTGCGCGGCCCGGTCGGCGGCTACTTCGTGTGGGAGCCCGCCGACGGCGGCCCGCTGGTGCTCCTGGGCGGCGGCTCAGGCATCGTCCCGCTGCGGGCCATCCTGCGCGAGCGCGAGCGCGCCGACAGCGACGTCCCGGTCCGGGTGCTCTACTCGGCCCGCACCGCGGCCGATCTCATCTACCGCGACGAGTTGGCCGCCCACCACGACGGCGTGGAGGTCATCTACACCCTGACGCGGGATCAGCCCGCCGGCTGGACGGGGTACACGAGGCGGGTCGATCGCGCGCTGCTGGCCGAGACCGCCTGGCCGGCGGGGAAGAACCCGCTGGCGTTCGTCTGCGGGCCGACCAGCTTCGTCGAGATCGTGGCCAGCGGGCTGGTCGCCCTCGGCTATCAGCCCGGGCGGGTCAAGACCGAGCGGTTCGGCGGAACGGGAGGACGCTGATGGACGAGCTAGACGGCAACGGTGCCGCGGGCCTGCTGCGGGAGGTCTTCGGGGCGGAGATGACAACCGCCGTCGCGACGTGCGCGTCGTGCGGGGCGGTGGCGCCAATCGGCGGGAGCGGCCTTTACCTGGGCGGCCCGGGAACGGTCATCCGCTGCCGGCACTGTACGAGCGTCCTCATAGTCATCACCCGGATACGGGGCATGCACTGCGTCGACCTGATGGGCATGCGGGACCTTGACATGGAGGGAACCGCTGCCTGAGCAGTTGGTTCGAACGGGCCGCAGCGATGACATTGCCGCCTCGCTGACGTCCTAACGTCAGCAGGCTATGGATCGTCACTGGGTAAACGGGAGGCGCGCTGATGAGCAGGGTCCGGGTGCTGGTGGGCACGCGCAAGGGCGCGTTCGTCCTGTCCGCGGACGGCAACCGCGACCGCTGGGAGGTCAGCGGGCCGCACTTCGCGGGCTGGGAGGTCTACCACGTCAAGGGCTCGCCCGCGGACCCGGACCGGCTCTACGCCTCGCAGAGCAGCGGCTGGTCCGGGCAGGTCATCCAGCGCTCCGACGACGGCGGGGCGACCTGGGAGCCCGTGGGCAACGAGTTCAGCTACGACGGGGTGCCCGGCACCCATCAGTGGTACGACGGCACGCCCCACCCGTGGGAGTTCGAGCGGGTCTGGCACCTGGAGCCGTCGCTGGATGACCCGGACACGGTCTACGCCGGGGTGGAAGACGCCGCGCTGTTCCGGTCGGCTGACGGCGGGCAGAGCTGGGAAGAGCTGCCCGGGCTGCGCGGTCACGGCTCGGGACCGTCCTGGCAGCCGGGCGCGGGCGGGATGTGCCTGCACACGCTCATCCTGGATCCGGCCCATCCGGGCCGGATGTTCGCGGCGATCTCGGCGGCGGGCGCGTTCCGGTCCGATGACAACGGCGAGAGCTGGCGGCCGGTCAACCACGGCCTGCGGTCCGAGGGGATCCCCGACTCCGACGCCGAGGTCGGGCACTGCGTGCACCGCCTCGCCATGCACCCCTCCCGCCCGGACGTGCTGTACATGCAAAAGCACTGGGACGTGATGCGCAGCGACGACGCGGGCGAATCCTGGCGGGAGGTCAGCGGCAACCTGCCGACCGACTTCGGGTTCCCGATCGACGTGCACGCGCACGAGCCCGACACCGTCTACGTGGTCCCGATCACCAGCGACGCCCTGCACTACCCGCCCGACGGCCAGCTGCGGGTGTACCGGAGCCGGACCGGGGGCGATGAATGGGAGCCGCTGACCAGCGGCTTGCCGCAACGGCACTGCTACGTCAACGTCCTGCGCGACGCGATGGCCGTCGACTCGCTCGACTCCTGCGGCGTCTACTTCGGCACCACCGGCGGCCAGGTCTACGCCTCGCCCGATGCCGGCGACACCTGGGCGCCGATCGTGCACAACCTCCCGGCCGTGCTGTCGGTCGAAGTCCAGACGCTGCCATGATCCGGGTCGTGCTCCCCGCGCACCTGCGGGCCCTGGCCCGTGTCCAGGGGGAAGCCGAACTAGACGTCACCGGCCCCGTCACCCACCGCACCGTCCTGGACGCGCTGGAAGCCCGCTACCCGGCCCTGCGCGGGACCATCCGCGGCCACGACGGCGGGCCGCGGCGGGCGTTCATCCGGTTCTTCGCCTGCGAGCAGGATCTGTCCCACCAGGACCCGGATACCCCGCTGCCGGCATCAGTTGCCTCCGGAGCCGAGCCCTACCTCATCGTCGGAGCCATGGCCGGCGGCTAGGGCCGGTAGGGCGGGGCGACGCCCCAGTCCCAGTGCGGCACCGGGGCCTGCTGCACGACGTCGGCGCCGGGCTGGGAGTTGTGCATCGCGATCCGGGTGCCCCATTCCAGGTAGCCGACCAGCGCCGCCCGGAACTCCGGGTCGGCGGCCAGCTTGGCGTCGTCGGCGGCCAGGCTCATCAATGAGGCGAACCGGAACCGCTGGTCGGCGGTGATCTTCAGGTTGAGGTGATGGGCGAGCATGGCCGGGTAGCCGCCGAGCCGTTCGGTGTACTCGGCCGGGCCGCCGAACACCTCGCACCACCAGGTGGTCACGTGCTCGCGGTGCGCGGCGCTCACCCCGCCGGGAAACAGCGGGCTGAGCAGGTCATCGCGCTCGACCCGGTCGTAGAAGCAGCCGATCAACCGCTCGATCGCCGCCCGGCCGCCTGCCCACTCATACAGCGTTGGCACCTCGCTCATACCGGCACTGTAACACTGTAATCATCGCGGCCGCGGAGGGCGCTGGCGGGATCAGCAGGGTCAGGTGGCGGCGGAGTAACCGGCATCAGCCCAGTTCAGGCTCATTTGCTTGCGTGGCGCAATTAGCGTTGCTTCACGTGATTTCCGAACGATGACGTGCTTAGCGTGACTGTGTGCTCGGAGGTGGGTGGACCGAGATTGCGGCACTGGCTGCGGCCTATGCCGTCGCTACCGTGTCCACTCCGGCCGGGATCTCGGGCGCGGTCCTGCTGCTGCCGTTCCAGGTCGGCGTCCTGGGCACGCCAAGCCCGGCCGTTACGCCGACGAACCTGCTTTATAACATCGTCGCCACACCAGGCGGCCTGTACCGCTACTGGCGCCAGGGACAGGCGGGCGGGCACCTCGCACGAGTGCTGATCGCCGGCACGCTGCCCGGTGTCATCGCCGGGTCGGTCATCCGCGTCGAACTGCTGCCCGGCCCGCGCGTCTTCGACCTGGTGGTCGCGGCGGTGCTGTTGCCACTGGGCCTGTGGCTCGCATTCACCAGGCCGCCCCCGGTTGGTGGCCGTACTCGCACATGGCTGGTGCCCGCCTCCGTCCTGATTCCGCTGGCCGCCGCGGTGGGCTGCGCCGGGGGAATCTACGGAATCGGGGGCGGCTCGATCCTGGCCCCCATACTGATCGGTTCCGGCCGCGAGCCGGCCGAGGTCGCCCCGGCCGCGCTCGCGTCCACCTTCGTAACGTCCGTCGCCGGGGTAATCACCTTCACCCTCTTGTCCGTCCACCACCACGGCACCGTCGCACCAGACTGGCCGACAGGCATCGCCCTGGGGATCGGCGGCCTGGCGGGCGCCTACACCGGGGCCCGCATCCAGTCCCGGCTGCCCGATACCCTCATCCGCCGCCTAGTCGGGATCGCGGTGCTCGCCATCGGCAGCCGCTACCTGTGGGTCGGCCTGAGCTGAGGGCAGTTTCAGCACTTCGGCGCGGACGCCGGTGAGCTGGCCGAAGCCGGCGCTGGCGTCGGGCCGCTCCAAGTAGGGTGAGGCCGACGCGCTCCGCTCGCGTGCTTGCGCGGCGCAATTAACGTGGCGCCGGCAGATTTCGCAGGTCTGGCGGCCTTAGCGTGGCTGACTTAGAGTCGGGTTCGTGTGAGTCTTGATGCCCTGGAGGGTGCGGTGCGGCGATGAAGCTGCCTGACTTTGAGTACGAGGCGCCCACGACGCTGGCGGAAGCGGTCGGCCTGCTGGCGGAGCACCAAGACGAGGCGAGCGTCCTCGCCGGCGGGCAGAGCCTGATCCCGCTGATGGCGCTGCGCCTGGCGCGTCCTCCGGTGCTCGTGGACATCAACGGCCTGAGTGAGCTGTCCGGCGTGTCGGTGGCGGACGGATGGGTGGCTGTCGGCGCGATGACGCGCGAGTACGTGGCCGAGGAGTCCGAGACGGTCGCCGAGAGCGTGCCGCTGCTCACGGCCGCGTTGCCGCTGATCGGGCACGAGGCGATCCGCAGCCGGGGCACGATCGGCGGCAGCCTGGCGCACGCCGACCCCGCGGCCGAGCTGCCCGCGGTCGCCCGGGCCCTCGACGCCGAGTTCATGGTGCGGAGCCAGTCAGGGGAACGGGTGATCCCGGCGGCGGAGTGGTTCGAGGGGTACCTGGCAACGGCCCGCCGACCCGACGAGATCCTGGTCGAGGTGCGCTTCCCGGCCGCCGGGCCAGGCACCGGGGCGTCCTTCCAGGAGGTCGCCAGGCGCCACGGGGACTTCGCCATGGTGGGCCTGGCCGCGTCGCTCACGCTTGCCGACGGTGCGGTCAGCGACGCCCGGCTGGCGTTTTCCGGCGTTGCCGACGTGCCGGTCCGGGCCGCGGAAGCGGAAGCCTTCCTCGTCGGCCAGGAGCCGTCGGCGCAGCTGTTCGAGGAGGCCGCCCGCCGGGCGACGGCCGATATCGATCCGCCCGCCGACCTGCACGGGTCGTCGGAGTACCGGAAGAAGGTCGCGGCCGCGCTGGTCCGCCGCGGGCTGCGGGCGGCCGTGGACAGCGCCCGTCAAAACAATGCCCACGAGAGGCAGTGACCGATGGTGGAAATCACCGTGACGGTGAACGGCGCGGAACGCACCGCATCGACGGAGGCGCGCAAGACGCTCGCGGACTTCCTGCGCGACGACCTCGACCTCACCGGGACCCACGTCGGCTGCGAGCACGGGGTCTGCGGCGCGTGCACGGTCATCGTCGACGGCAGGCCGGTGCGCTCGTGCCTCATGCTGGCCGTCCAGGCCGCCGGCCATGAGGTAATCACGATCGAGGGAGTGGCGCCCGACGGCACGCTCGGCCCGCTGCAGCAGGCGATGTGGGACTCGCACAGTTTCCAGTGCGGCTTCTGCACGCCGGGGTTCGTCATGCAGGCCACCGCCTTCCTCGGCGCCCACCCGGACGCCGGGGAGCGGGAGATCCGCGAGGCGCTGTCCGGCAACCTGTGCCGCTGTACCGGCTACCAGAGCATCATCGACGGCGTTCTCCTGGCCGCGCAGCGCAGCCGGGCCGGCCTGGGGAGCGACCGATGACGCAGATCGCGGCCGAGCGCTACACGGGCGCCAGCGTCAAGCGCTCGGAAGACCCGCGCATCCTGACCGGCGCGGGACGCTACATCGACGACGTCAAGCTGCCGGGCATGCTGCACGCGGCGTTCGTGCGCTCGCCGCTGGCCCACGGGCGGGTGCTCGCGGTGGATGCCTCCGCCGCCCGGTCCCGGCCGGGCGTGGTGGCGGTGCTCACGGGCGCCGACCTGGACGCGATAACGGTCCGCGGCCCCGACCCGCTGCTGGCGATGATGGGCGCCGGGGCATCCGCGCCCGACTACAGCCTGCTGGCGACGGACACGGTGCGCCTGGTGGGCGACCCGGTGGCGGTGGTGATCGCCGAGAGCCGTTACCTGGCCGAGGACGGCTGCGAGCTGGTCGAGGTCGACTACCAGGACCTGCCCCCGGTCGCGAGCGCTGCCGTCGCCCTCGACGAGGCCAGCACACCGGTGTTCGCCAGCCTGGGCAGCAACGTCATCGGCCCGCGCAAGCGCGACGAGTTCGGCGATGTCGCCGGCACGTTCGCCGCCGCCGACCGGGTCGCCGAGTTCCACATCGACGTCCACCGCCACCAGAACGTGCCCATGGAGGGCCGCGGCTGCGTAGCCAGCTACGAGCCCGGCTCGGGGGTGCTGACCGTGCACGCGGCGACGCAGAGCGTGCACGTTACCCGGATGGGGATCGCGGCCTGCCTGGCCATGGAACCGGGCCAGGTGCGCGTGCTGGCGGGTGACATCGGCGGCTCGTTCGGCCTGAAGATCGGCGCCTCCCGGGAGGAACTCGCGGTCGCGGCCGCGTCGCGCGCCCTCGGCCGGCCGGTCAAGTGGGTCGAGGACCGCAACGAGAACCTCACCGTGTCCGGGCAGGCCCGCGAGGAGAGCTTCGATGTCCGGGCGGCGGTCAGCGACGGCGGCGACCTGCTGGGGCTGGACGTGAGCATGGTGATTGACACCGGCGCTTACCCGGTCATGGGCGGCATGGTCCCGATGATCATCGAGATGATGCTCCCCGGTCCCTACAAGCTCGCGGCGCTGGGCTTCGAGTCGACCGCGGTCACCACCAACAAGGCGTCGTACATCGCCTACCGCGGCCCGTGGGCGTCCGAGACGTTCGTCCGGGAGCGGGTTCTCGACCTGCTGGCCCGGGACCTCGGCCTCGACCCGCTCGAGATCCGGCTGCGCAACGTGGCGCCGCGGACCAGCCCTCCGGCCGTCATGGTCACCGGACGGCCGCTGAGTGGGGTCACCACCCGGGAGTCGCTGGAACGCGTCGCCCAGATCGTCGACTTTCCGGCCTTCCGGCGCCGGCAGGCCGAGGAACGCGCCCGCGGCCGCTACCTGGGCATCGGCGTGGCAACCTTCATCGAGGCCGCGCCCGGCCCGCGCGCGCCCGAGGGGTCCGGCGGCCCGATGGGCCTGGAGTCCATGCGGCTGCGGCTTTCCGAAGACGGCGTCCTGACCCTGTTCACCGGGCAGATGCCGCACGGGCAGAGCCACCAGACCACGCTGGCCCAGATCGCCGCCGACGAGTTCGGCGTGCCGTTCGAGCAGGTGCGCGTCGTCGTCGGGGACAGCGACGTCGTCCCCTTCGGGCTGACCGGCGGTAGCCGGTCGGCCACCATGACCGGAGGAGTGACGCTGCACGGCGCCCGGCAGCTCAAGGCCAAGGTGCTCGATGTCGCGGCGCTCCTCATCGAGGCCAGCCCCCGCGACCTGGAGATCACCGACGGCCAGGTCATCGTGCGCGGCGACCCCGACAGCGCGATCCCGGTCGCAGAGGTCGCCCGGCAGGCGGCGTCGGGCCAGCTTGGCGACGGCGTCGATCCGGAACTCGAAGTCGAGGCCTCGTTCGACGGCGGCGAAGGCGGATGGTCGGGCGGCAGCCACTGCGCCATCGTCGAGGTCGACGTAGAGACGGGGATCGTGACCGTTGAGCGGTACGTCGCCACCGAGGACTGCGGCGCGCTTATCAACCCCGCAGTCGTCGAAGGCCAGATCAGAGGCGGGATAGCCCAGGGCATCGGCGCCGTGCTGCTTGAGCGGTCGGCCTATGACCAGGACGGCAACTACCAGTCCGCCACCTTCATGGACTACCTGCTGCCGACCGCCTGCGAGATTCCCCGGATCGAGATCGAGCACCTGGAGACCGTGCCACTCGACGCCGACGTCAACTTCCGCGGCGTTGGCGAGGGCGGCATGATCGTCGCCCCTCCGACACTGGTGAACGCGATCGAGGACGCGCTGGCGCCGTTCGGCGTGCGGATCTACGAGCAGCACCTGCCTCCCGCTCGCATCCTGGAGCTCATCGCCCGGCAAGCGGAAGATGAGGCAAGTCCGCGTCCTCGTCGCTGATCCAGGCTGCCGCCGGTCGCCTCACACGGTGAACGGTCGATCGGCCGGAGGCAGTGAGGTCCGTTCACTCGGGCATAGTGCTTGCGCGGCGGCCTCGTCGCGCGGCGCTAGCTGGTTTCAGCTCGTTCGATCAGTTGCTTCAGCGCGGCGATGTTTTCTGGCATTTCCCGGCGGGCCTCGCGGCGGACCATGAGCGGGACCAGGATCTTGCCGATGCCGTGGCCGGTGAAGTCGACGCTGATGGTCAGCCGGGCGCGGGAGTCGGTCAGCGGCTCGACCGTGACGTCGACGGCCGCGCGGATCGGGCCGTCGATGCCCCGCACGCCCCAGGCCTTCGGCGGGTTGACGTGCACGACCTCGGAGGTCGACGGCCGTTCGGCGCCGCCGATGCGCCGGGTCGTCACGCACCTGGCGCCCACGGCGGGCGGCTGGGCGCCGCCGGCCGGGCCGTCCATGTGCCCGCCGGTCACGCCCTTCTGCCACTCGCTGAACCGGGCCGGGTCGATCGCGACGGCGAAGACCTCGGCGGCCGGGCGGTCGATCTCGGCGCTGGTCACGATCGGTGGCATGTCAGCTGCCCTCCTTCAGCAGCGCGGCGTAGCGGTCCAGGTACAGCGGCCAGCCCTCCGGGCCGTCGACGCCGCCGACGACGGCTTCCCAGCCGGGGCCGTGCCGGTCGAGGTTCCGGTGCTCCAGCTCCACCCGGGTGCGGGAAGGAGACTCGGCGTAGAACCGGACCTCCACCTCGCTGGTCCGGGACTGGTCGGCCTCGATCGCCCACCGGGGGCTGATGTCCCAGCTGAACACCACCCGGTCCGGCGGGTCAAAGGCCAGGATCCGGGCCCACCGGCACTCGCTGCCGTCCTCCGCCCGGTCCACGATGCCGCCGCCGACCCTCGGCTCGAACACCGTCTCGGTGACCGGCGCCCGGAGCAGGTTGTGCTCCGGCGGCTTGAAGTCACCGAACCGGCCGGTGAACACCGCGAACGCGCGCTCGATCGGCGCGTCCACCACGATCTCCTTGCGGACTGCCGCCGCCCCCGCCTGTGTCATCAGTCCTCCTCGGCCGGCTCTTGCACGGCATCGGCGTACCCGGCCAGCGCCCGCTGCCAGTAAGTGTCGAGCTGGTCCCGCAGCGCGGCCAGCGCGACCGGGTTGAGCCGGTAGATCCGGCGCGTGCCCGCGGCCGCGTCCTCCACCAGGCCCGCGTCCTTCAAGATCTTCAGGTGCTGGGACACCGCCGACCGGCTCACCGGCAGCCCGGCCGCCAGCTGCCCGACCGCCTGCGGCCCGTCAGCCAGGCGCGCCACGATCGCCAGGCGCGTCCCGTCGGCCAGCGCGCCCCACCGGCCAGCATCTCGGTTAACATCCACTAACCGTTAGGATCCACTAACCAAGTCGCCATTGTCAAGGCCTGCGCCAAGCCGGGCGGGTGATAGCGCACGATCGCCCGCCCGGTCGCCGGATCGCGGTCGAGCGCCGGCTGCGAGGAGCCTCGCGAACGAAACCGGCGGGACAGCTCCGGTCCTGGTCACGCTGGAGCGGGTCTTCTACCACCCGGAAGCGATCGTGCTCAGCGTGTCGCCGGGCTCGGCCCTGGCCCGGGTCTTGGACGCGGCGCGGACGGCGACACGAGAGATCCTTGGCGCGGCCGCGGGCGACGTCGAGGACGGCCAGTTCAGGACGGCCCGGAGGCTCAGTGGAACTGGCGAGTCGCCGGAAGCGTCCGGTTGCTCGCCGGCCTGGGCCCGCCCGGCGTGTGAGGCGCGCGGACCGGGGCCAGCGGGTGACCCACCGGGTTTCGCCACCACTTCAGCCGCAGCGGCTGTCATATCAGCAGGACACCGGTTTACCGCCGGGCGGCGTGGCGGGTCCAGGCCTGGGCGCCGGCCTGGACGGCGTCCCAGGGGGAGCCGAGGGGCGGGGTGTAGGACAGGTCGAGGTCGCTGACCTCGTCGACGGTCATGCCGTGGTAGATGGCGGTGGCGGCGATGTCGACGCGCTTGGCGATCTCGGCGTTCTTGTGGCCGAAGAGCTGGACGCCGAGGAGCCGGCCGGTGGCCTGGTCGCCGGTGAACCGCAGGTGGATGCGGTGACTGCCGGGGTAGTAGGCCTTGTGGTCATCAGCCTCCGACCCGATGGTGACCGGGTCGTACCCGGCCGCGGCGGCTTCGTGGTCGCGCAGGCCGGTGCGGGCGGCGGCCTGGTCGAAGATCTTCACGACCTGGGTGCCGAGGCTGCCGGCGAACATCCGCTGCCCGCCGGCCGCGTTCTCCCCGGCGACCCGTCCCTGCTTGTGCGCGGTGGTGCCGAGCGGCAGGTACGTCTCCTCCAGGAGCCGGTGATACGTGACCACGCAGTCCCCGGCCGCGTACACGTCCGGCAGCCCGGTCCGCATCCCACGGTCGACCGCGATGGCGCCCTTGGCACCGAGGAAGGCCCCGGCGCTGACCGCCAGGCTGGTGTCGGGCCGGACACCGACCACAACGAGCACTAGGTCGGCGTGCCGAACGACCGGCTCGCCAGCGGCGCCCGTCGCCTCGACCTGGAGCCGCCCCGGCGCGCCGGGTGCCGCCGTGGCGACGGACTTGACGGCGGTGCCGGTCAGCACCTCGACGCCCCGGGCGGCCAGTTCGCCGTGCACGAGGGCGCCGAGTTGCGGATCGACGGTCGGGAGCACCTCGGGCAACTGCTCGATCTGGGTGACGGCGAGGCCCTTCGAGGTGAGCGCGTCGGCCATCTCCAGGCCGATGTACCCGGCGCCGACGATCACCGCGCTGGCCGGGGCTGTCTCGGCCATGGTGCCCATGAGCGCGAAGGTGTCGCCCATCGAGTGCAGCAGGTGCACCCCGTCTCCTGGCCCCAGCGTGTCGAGCCCGGCGATGGGCGGACGGGCGGGGACCGCGCCCGTCCCGATCACCAGCTCGTCGTAGGAGATCAGGTCTTCAGCCCCGTCGGGCCGACTGACCAGCAGCTTGCGGGCGGCCACGTCGATGCGGCGAGCGGTGGTGTCCAGCCGCAGCCGCAGGCCGGCCGCCTCCAGGTCGGCGATGGTGCGGTGCGCGAGGTTGCGCCAGTGCGGCACCTCGCCCGAGACGTAGTACGGGATGCCGCAGATGGAGAAGTTCGGGTAGGCGTCGGCCACCACCACGGTGACCTCCGCGCCCGGGTCGACCTCGCGGGCGCGGAGCGCGGCGCTGATGCCCGCGTCGCTGCCGCCCACTGCCACCATGTGCATGATCAGCTACCTCCTGCTAGTTGTTACCCGGCGGCCCGGGCGGCACCCGCCGCGCCCCGTCGGCGGCGAGGCCGTTGCCGGATTCGTGCGGGATGACCACGCTGGCGGCCTGGGCCGGGGTGAGCGCCGGGTACAGGAACCTGATGATGAGGACCCCGGCGATCCCGCCGCCGGCCTGCGCGGCGATGAACACGGGGGCCGACGACGGGGCGATCCCGGCGAAGGTGTTGGAGAACATCCGGCCGACGGTGATCGCCGGGTTGGCGAAGCTGGTGGATGAGGTGAACCAGTAGGCCGCGCCGATGTAGGCGCCGACCGCGCCCGGGGCGGTGGCCGCCCGGCCGGTGCGGGCGAGCGCGAAGATGACCAGCAGCAGCCCGGCGGTGGCGATCACCTCCGACAGCGCGTGCGCCCCGCTGGCCCGGTGCTTCACCGAGACCGACACCGCCGCCTCGGCGAACATCAGGTTCGCGCCGACCGCGCCGGCAACGCAGCCGGCCACCTGGGCGGGCAGGTAGGCGGCGGCGTGCCGCCAGGAGATCCCGCCGAGCGCCGCGTCGGCGAACGAGACCACCGGGTTGAAGTGCGCGCCCGAGACCGGCCCGAACATCAAGATGACCGCGAACAGCCCCGCGGCGGTCGCGGCCGCGTTCTCCAGCAGTTCCAGGCCGGTGTCGGACGGCGACAGCCGCTGCGCGGCGATCCCGGAGCCGATCACGATCGCCGCGAGGAGGGCGCTGCCGAGGAACTCCGCCGCCAGCCGGCGCAGCAGGTCAGGTGGTCTTGTCACCTGACCATCTTGGCGAACTATTCTCGCTCAGTCAACATTGACTCAATGAACACTGAGTGACCATGCGTAACCGGTGCCGGCCCGGCGTCAGGTGGCCGGGCCGCGCAGCGTCTGGCTGATCGCCGCCATGGTCTCGGCACGACGCGGTAGTAGGCCCACTTAGTGCGCTGCTCGCGGGTCACCAGGCCGGCCTTGACGAGCAGCTTCATGTGGTGGGAGACGGTCGGCTGGGACAGGCCGGCCGGAACGTCAGGAAGCGTCCGCGAGGCGGGGGGCGAGCAGCCCGACCCGGCGGCTGAGCTCGGCTAGCACCTCGTCGTAGCCTTTGGGGTCGCCAGCCGGCACCGGGTCAGGGACCGACCAGTGCACCACCGCCGCCGGGCCCAGCTCCTCGTGCGCGAGGTCGCACACCGAGACGATCAGGTCGCCGTCGTGCCGGACGTCGCTGACGTGCCGCGGCCGCTGCCGGGGCAGCGGCAGGTGGCTCCGCTGCGCGGCGGCGACCGCCCCCGGGTCGATCGCCCCGGCCGGGTGGGTGCCGGCCGACACGGCCGGAACCCGGCTGGCCCGCCGCCACAGCGCCGCCGCCAGGTGAGAGCGCGCCGAGTTGGCGGTGCACACGAACAGCAGCCGCGCGGCCGGCGGCAGCGCCGGGCCCCAGGACACGTCCAGGGCGCCCGGTTCCAGCCGCAGGTAAGTCCGCCGCCGGTCGCCATCAGAACGGCGGCGGGACACCAGCCCCGCCTCCTCGAGCACGCGCAGATGATGGGCGAGCAGGTTCGACGGCATCCCCAGCATCGCCGCCAGCTCCGACGGCGAGGCATCGCCTGCGCTCAGCGTGTCGGTGATCCG
This sequence comes from uncultured Actinomycetota bacterium, assembly GCA_963767685.1. Classification (GTDB taxonomy): domain Bacteria; phylum Actinomycetota; class Actinomycetes; order Streptosporangiales; family Streptosporangiaceae; genus Trebonia. Next base: position 143,228 of record CAVYEZ010000015.1, on the reverse strand, counting down.
CAGGCGCGCCGGGTCGGCGAGCGCGGCATGCACCGCGACGCGCCGCTCCAGACCGGCCGGATTATCAGTTGGCATTGACTCAATCCTCACTGAATTACCGTGAATCGTCAATGTTAGCCGGCACGTCCGGTCCAGGTCGCCGGCCTGCCGGCGGCACCGTCACGGAGAATCGATGCGGCACTGGGCCAGGAACGACCGCAGCACGGCCAGCATCACCTGCACGCGTCGGCGGCGGTCCGCGGGGACCGCCGCCAGTGCCCCGGCGGCCATGGCCAGGTGCCGTCCGGCTTCTTCCCGGGCTCCCCGGACCAGGTCACCAGCCGCCTGCAGGACGGTGAGCTCCGGGCTGGCCGCGACGACCCGGCGGGGGAACGCGTCCAGCAGCTCGACCAGGACGGCTCCCCTCCCGGCGAGGTAGAGGTCGAGCCAGTAGTTCGACAGCAGCCGGGCTGCCGTCCCCCAGTCCTCGGCGGCCTGGGCTTGGCGCACCGCCTCCATCGCGTACCCGTGCTCGGCCAGCCACCCGGCGGCGGCGGCGTGCAGCGCGGCCCGCTCATTCGGCTCGGTGCGGCGCAGCTCCAGCTGCAGCAGGTCCGCGAACAGCCGGCGGTAGGGCCACATGGCTGTAACGTACGCCCTGCCCAACGGCAATGCCCATTCGCTGCCAATTCGCCACGAACAAGCCCCCGACTGCTCACCCTGTCTTCCTGGCCCGGATTCCGAGGATGGTCGGAACGGCCTTGTCGCCTGTCTCGACTACGTGCTCGATGGCCAGCCTGGCGCCGATGAACGCGTTAAGGAGATCAGCGAGCGGATGGTGGCGCATACCGACTCGTTTGCGGACGAACTCTCCCCACCACGGCGCTTCCTCGTGCCATCCGGCCAGCCGGTAACCCGGGTGCGCGCGCACCCCGCCATCGTCCATCCACTCCACGTGCGGCCCGTTGAAGCACGGATGGACGCCGTAGAAAACCAGCAGCCCGGCCGGCATCAGGACCCGGGCGGCCTCCGCCACCACGACGCCGAAGTCATCCACATCGGTTGAGGTCCACATCGTGGCCACGGCGGGAAAGGAGCAGTCGGCGAAGGGCAAGGCGCCCGCATCGCCCTGCACGATCCGGCGGGACCGGCTCCTGGCGATGCGCAGCTGGTCGGCCGAGCGATCCAGGCCGACGACGGTCCTCCCGGTGGAGGCGATCACGTCGAAGTAGTGACCGCTACCGCAACCCAGGTCGAGACACGGGCCAGCGCCGGGGCCGAGCAGTTCCCTGATCGCGTCCGCGTTGCGCTCGGCATGCGGCCGGTTCCAGGTGTCGTACCAGTCGGCGTGCCCGTCGTAGCGCGCTTTGAGTGCCATGGCCGCTCCGCTGTCGCTTTTCTCCTCTCCGACGCTAGCCGGGCAACGGGGCCCGTGCGTACCCGATTCGTTCTCGGCAGAACGGTCGAGCGGTCCCAGCCGGCCGCAGGCGCTAGCCGGCTGAGACCGGTCACTTCATGATGCGCGGGCTTGCGACCTGGATTGCAGGCTGGCCAGCCGCGGGATGAGCTTGGTCGCCGTGGCGCCCAGGATGGCCGTTCGCTCGCCTTCGCTGAGCTCGGGACTGGCCGCGATGTCGCGCGGCAGGAAACGGCCAGGTCGCGGGGCAGGTAGGGGTAGTCGGTGCCGAATACGACGTGGTCGATTCCCGCGACGTCGCGCAGCATGCGCAGCACGGGGTCGCCCCAGGACGCCGCGGTATCCCAGTACAGGTGGCGGAACGTCTCGGCCGCGGTCGCGCGGGCCTCGGCCCCGGGGATGACGTCCATCCCGTCGATGATGGCGAACCGCCCGGCCAGGAAGGGCACGGTGCCCGCGGCGTGAGAGAAGACGTACTTGACGTCGGGCGTGCGGGCAAAGGTGTTGCTGTAAAGCAGGTGGGCGATGGCCCTGGTGGTGTCGGCGGTGAAGTCGATGAGGTTGTCGGGCAGCCCGAGCGCGTGGGCGCTGGGGTCGGGCGACGGGTCGGGATGCACGAAGACGACGGCCGCGCGGCGTTGCAGCTCCTCGAACAGCGGGGTGAACCGGGAGTCACCGAGGTAGACGCCGCGGGCATTGCTGAACAGCACGACGCCGTCGAGGCGGAGGTCGTCGAAGGCGTAGGCCAGCTCGGCGAGCGCCCCGGTCGACGCCGGGCAAGGGCAGGCAGGCGAAGCCGCCGAACCGGTCCGGGCGGTCGCGGGTCATCTCGGCGGCCAGTTCGTTGCACCGCCGGGCCAGGGCCCGGGCCGCGGCGTTGTCGCCGGTGTGCACGCCGGGGGTGCTGATCGGGGTGACGGCGACGTCGATGCCGGCCTCGTCGAGGAACGAGAGCATGCTCGCCCGCGACCAGGGCGCCGGCGCGACCCCGCCCGCCGGGTGGTCGGCCTCGTTGGTGGCCTGGAAGAAGAAGTCGGGGAGGATGTGGTGATGCGTGTCCATGGTGAAGGTCACGGCAGTCTCCTCGGGTCGCGGGCGGGGGTTCTCAGAGGACCCGCATGGTCTTGGCGATGGGAAGCCGGCGGATCCGGGTTCCGGTGGCGGCCGCGATGGCGTTGGCCAGGGCGGGCGCGGCGGTGGGGACGCTGACCTCGCCGACCCCCGTCGGCGGCTCGCCCGACTGGATCAGCAGCACGTCGATCTCTGGCACCGACTTCATCCGCATGACCTGGTAGCGGTCGAAGTTCTGGGTGATGATCTCGCCGCCGTCGCCGAGCACGGCCTCGCCCCAGGCGGCGGCGCCCAGCGCCCAGATAAGGCCGCCTTCTACCTGCGCGCGGACCAGGTCCGGGTTGACGGTGATGCCGCAGTCGAGCGCGAAGGTGACCTTCTCGATGCGGACCCGGCTGCGGCGGTCGACGGAGATCTCGACGACCTGGGCGCTGTGGCTGTCGAGGAAGCTGCTGCAGGCGACGCCGCGGGCGCGGCCCTCGGGCGGCGGAGTCCCCCAGCCGCTCCGGTCGGCGGCCAGTTCCAGCGCCCGCAGCGTGCGCGGGTTGTCCGTCAGCAGGTCGCGGCGCAGGTCCACGGGGTCGCGGCCGGCTGGATGAACCCGCCGCCCGCCGGGGTCCCGTACACATCCCCCTGGGGGCCGACCCCGTTGGCCGCGCTGATCACCCGGACCGCGGCGAAGTCCGCGTCCAGTTCCTCCGCCACGATCAGCGCCAGCGTGGTGTGCGCCCCCTGCCCCATCTCGGTCTGGTTCGAGTAGGCGACGACGGTCCCGTCCGGGTGGACGCGGACGTACGGGTGGACCGGATCGGCCAGCTCCTCCGGCGTCAGCGGCGTCATCTCGCGCACCGCGAACTCGGCGAGCGCCGCGCCGCCTTCGCCGCCGTCGAGCGGGCGCTGACCCTGGCGGAGGCGGACCGGCTCGTCCTGCCGTTCGCGATGACGGGCACGGTTGAGCTGCTCGAGGCCATGCCGCGGCACGAGACGGCTCACCCGGCCCTGCTGACCGAGATCCTCGACGTCGTGCGCGGATCGTCCCTATCGCCGGGCGAGTCCATGTCGCCGGGCGATGAGTCCGCGTTGGCGGAGATCGAGCAGCTCAGTCCCAGCGAGTTGCGGGTGCTCAGGTACCTCCCCACGAACCTCTCCCGGCCGGAGATCGCGAGCCAGCTATCGGTTTCGGTGAACACCGTCAACACTCACATCCGCCGCATTTACGCGAAGCTGCAGGCTCAGGATCGTTCCTCGGCCGTGCGCCGCGCCCGCGAGATGCGGCTACTCTCGGCCGGCCTGAGCCGGTAGACGCCGGATAGGGCGTCAGCGGTAAGCGTCCGCCTCGACAACCTGCCGAACCTTGCCGAGCGCCGCGCGCAGGACGCCGAGGTCGGCCGAGCCCAGGGCGAGGCGGAGCGCCTGGGGCGCCCGGGCGGAGGTCGCGAACGGTTCGGCGGTGGCGACCGAGATGTGCTCGCGGGCCAGCGATGCCGCCGCCCGGTCCGCCCGGGCCTCGTCGGGCAGCGGCAGCCACAGGAAGTACGACGAGGGATGGCTGACCAGCGGCAGGCCCGCCAGGACCTCGCGGGCGAGCGACTGCCGGGTTCTGGCGTCGTCACGCTTGCGCGCTTCAAGGCGGCTGACCGTGCCGTCTTCGAGCCAGCGGCAGGCGATCGCGGTCGTGAGGGCGGGGGTGTTCCAGGTGGTGGCCCGGATCACCCGCTCGATGGCAGGCACGAGGGGCGCTGGCGCCGCGACGAATCCGACGCGCAGTCCGGTTGCGATGCTCTTCGACAGTCCGGAGACGTAAACGGTGACTTCTGGTGCGAGTGCCGCGAGCGGCGGTGGCGGTTCCTCCGCGAGGTAGGCGTAGGAGGCGTCTTCCACGATGAGGAGGTCGTGCCGGCGCGCGACCGCGGCCATCCGCGCCCGGGCAGAGGCGTCCATGACCCAGCCGAGCGGGTTGTGCAGCGTGGGCATGGCGTAGACGGCGCGGACGCGGCGCTCGGCGCACAGCCGTTCGAGGGCGTCGAGATCGGGTCCGCGCTCGGTCACGGGCAGGGGGGCCAGTTCCAGCCGGAGGGTTTGGGCGAGCACCTTGAAGCCCGGGTAGGTAAGCGCGTCGGCCGCGACGACATCGCCCGGTTGCAGCGCCGCCATGATCGTCGTGGCCAGCCCGTGCTGGGCGCCGCTAACGATCAGGACCTGCTCGGCGCCGACCGACAGCCCGCGCCGCCGCAGGTGGCGGGCGACCGTGGCCCGGTCGTGCGGGCGACCGCGATGGGGCTGGTAGCGCAAGAGCGCCTCAAGGTCACCAGATGCCGCGAGCTCCCGCAGGGCCCCGCGCAGCAGGTCGGCCTGACCGGGGAGCGAGGGATAGTTGAAGCTGAGGTCGACGGTATCCACCGCTAGTGACTGCTGCTCGATGCCGTGTCCCGGAGGCAGCGCGATGTCGCGGACGAATGTGCCCCGGCCCTGTTCTCCGCTCACCAGTCCCATGGCTTCTAGCTCGGCGTAGACCCGCGAAGCGGTCACCAGGGCGATGCCTTCGCGAGCCGCGAGCTGACGATGGGTAGGCAGCCGTGTCCCCGAGGGCAGGCGGCCGGCCAGTATGTCCGACGCGAACGCGTCGACGACGACCTTGTACCGCGCGACCACCATGCGTCGATTGTATGCATGACAATTCTTTGACTGTCTTGGATTGCGCTGCCTACCGTGAGGGCACCCGACCGAGAGGAAATGACCGTGCACATCGCAATCCTGACGTTCGAGGGCTATAACGAGCTCGACTCCCTCATCGCGCTCGGCGTCCTGAACCGGGTCAAGAAGGCAGGCTGGCGGGTGTCGATCGCCACCCCCGCGCCAACGGTCCGTTCGATGAACGGCGTGGTGATCGAGTCGATGGCCAGCCTCGAGGACGCTTGTGCCGCGGATGCGGTCATCGTAGGCAGCGGCCTGCAGACCCGTGAGGTGGTCGCGGACCCGGCCATCATGGGGCAGTTGCGCCGGCTCGACCCGTCCCGGCAGCTGCTCGCCGGACAGTGCTCGGGGACGCTGGTGCTGGCGAAGCTCGGGCTGCTCAAGGACGTCCCCGCCTGCACCGACCTCATCAGCAAGCCCTGGGTCGTCGAGGCCGGCGTCGAGGTGCTCAACCAGCCTTTCTTCGCCGCCGGCAACGTCGCGACGGCGGGCGGCTGCCTGGCCTCGCACTACCTGGCCGCGTGGATCATCGCGCGGCTGGAGGGCCGGGAAGCGGCGGAGGACGCGTTGCACTACGTCGCGCCAGTCGGGGAGAAGGAAGAGTACATCGCCCGCGCCATCCGCAACATCACGCCCTACCTGCTGCAGCAGGAGCCGGCCATCGTCTAGGCGCGCCCGAGCCTCACGCGGGGCGCAGCAGGCCGCGGTCGAGCACCACGGGAAGGTACAGGTCGCGGTAGCCGTGCTCGTCGAACAGCACCGTGACCTGGTCCGCGTCGTAGCGCTGGACCGTGCCCTCGCCCCAGCGGTCGCTCACGACGCGCGCGCCGATGGGGAACGGGACATCGGCCGGCGCGGCCTCGGGGTGAGCGAGGTCGTTGTCGCAGTTGCCGCAGGGACCGGGATAGTCCTGCCCGAAGTAGGAGAGCAGGAAGGAACGCCGGCAGCCGGTGTGCTCGGCGTAGTTGCGCATCATCCGCAGCCGCGAGCGTTCCACCTCGCCCTCCCGCTCGGTCTCCGCGGCCGACGCCTTCAGCGCGGCCGCGACGCTCATCGCGCCTGTCCAGTGCACCTCGCCGTCCGGTAGCCACGCCGCCGCGCCGATGTCGGTGAGGCGGACGAGCGCGGCCGTGTGCTGGCGCGGGCCGGGCTGGACGGCCTGCCCGGCCGCGGCCGCCGCGGCGGCTTGCGCGACCGCATCGGCCGAGATGCCGCGGGCGGTCAGCCACCGGGCCCGGTCGAAGTCCTCGAAGCGGTAAAGCAGCCGCGCCTGCGCCGGCCCGGCGTCCCGGCCGGCCCGGCCGAACTCCTGGTAGTACTCATCCAGCGAGGGCGTCGGGTCGAAGTGCAGCACCCAGCGCACGTCCGGCTTGTCGATCCCCATGCCGAACGCGACCGTGGCCGCGATGATGCGGGCCGTGCCGTCGAGGAACGCCGCCATCGCGTCGCTCCGCTCGTGCGCCGGCAGCCCGGCGTGGTACAGCGTCACCCGCTCCCCCGCCGACGCGAGCGTGTCGTGCGCGGCCTGCGCGCTGGCGTGCGTGGCCGCGTAGACGATTCCCGGGCCGCTGAACTCCCGCGCCGCGCTGACGAGCTCGCGTTCCTTGTCGTCGACGGCGCGCACGTGCCGCACCGAGAGGCCGATGCGCGGCCGGTCGAAGTCGCCGATCACCTGGGCGGGATCGCGCAGGCCGAGGCGCCGGATGACCTCCTGCCGCACCGGGGGCGCAGCGGTCGCGGTCAGGGCCAGCCGGGTCGTCGCCCCGATCGCCTCCGCCTGGGCGCCGAGCCGCATGTAGTCGGGGCGGAAGTCGCGGCCCCACTGGCTGATCAGGTGGGCTTCATCGACGACGAACAGGCCGGGCCGGGCCCGCTGGAGCGCCTGACGGGTCTGCTCGTTCGCCAGTTGCTCGGGCGCGAGGAAGACGAACGTGCCGGCATCGCAGGCCTCAAGCAGGGCCGCGGCCCGCGCCCCGGCCGACTGCTGCGAGTTGAGCACGATGGCCGGCAGGCCTGCCGCCCGCAAGTGGGCGAGCTGGTCATCCTGGAGGGCGATCAGCGGCGAGAGGACGACCGTCGGCCCTTCACCCAGCAGGCCGGCCAGCTCGTAGATCGCGGACTTGCCGCCGCCGGTCGGCAGCACGGCCAGCACGTCGCGGCCGTTGACCAGCGCCTCGACCGCGGGCAACTGCCCGGGACGAAGCCAGTCGAAGCCGAGGCGCTCCCGGGCGAGCCGCTCGATCACCGGCCGTGATCGGTCGGTTGTCACTCATGGAAGGATAACGGAACCTTCCGTCACAGCGTGTCCCTCGAGCAGGGCCTTAAGCTCCGTGCACTTCATTCGCTCCCCGGTCGGAACACCCATACGTTGACCAGGTAGCCGAGTAGGGCCAGGGCGGTTGTCGCGGCCATTGCCATCGAGAAGCCGCTGTCTCCGGTCTGGGTGAACGCGGACCCGGTGCCCCACGCGGCCAGCAGCGCCAGCAGGCCGGCGGACGACATGGTCACGGCGAGGCGGGCCTTGGCGCGGACGGAGATCACCAGCACGTAGATCGCGCCCACGATCAGCAGGGTGCCGACGATCACGTGCACCGCGATGAGCGGGCTGGAGAAGGGCTCGACCTTCTTGGTCGCCGTCGGGGCCGTGCCGTAGAGGTTGTAGGCGACTCCAAGGACGTACTGGATAAGGAGAAGGATCATCATCCGGAAGCTGGCGCCGGCTATCCGCCCAGCCTGGCCGCGGGCAACCGTCACGGTGTCGTGGTCCGTGCGACGGGTTGGCGTTGTCATGACCCCTCCTTGGCGGTGGCCGGAACGCTTATTGGCCCGGGCCGGTCACATCGCGACGGCCCGGCGGGTCCTACCTGATGTAGACGCCTCTCCTGTAGGGAAGCGACGCTACATGTAGTAAAGCTACTTATAGCCTGAAGGTAGCATTACTACCTGTGAAAGGGCAAGCGCTGAAGGGCCACCTGGACGGGATGATGCTGGCGACGCTGGAGGACGGGCCGCGGCACGGGTACGCGGTCATGGAGGCACTGCGGGCGGGCAGCGACGGGCAGTTCGACCTGCCCACCGGCACGGTCTACCCGGCGCTGCGGCGGCTTGAGCGGGCCGGCCTGGTCCGCACCACATGGACCGAGGACGGCCGGCGCCGGCGCGTGTACGAGCTCACCCCGGCAGGGCGCCGCTCGCTCGAGGAGGAGCGGCACGCCTGGGCCGAGTTCTCCAGCGCCGTCACCGCCCTGCTCGGGCCGCGGCCGCAAGCAGGGCCGGCGACCGCATGACCGGCCGGGCGCCGCTGGCCGATCCCGCCGACCCGGCCGACCCGGCCGACCCGGTCATCGAGTCGTACCTGGCCGCGATCGCCGCCCGGCTGCCGGGGCCGGCCGCGGCGCGCCGGGATATCCTCAGCGAGCTGGGCGCCGGGGTCGCCGACGCCGCCGACGCCTACCGCGGCGCCGGGCTGGACCCGGCGCGGGCCGCGCGGGCCGCCATCGACGAGTTCGGCCGCCCGGACCGGGTAGCAGACGGGTTCCGCACCGAACTGGCGGCGGCCCAGGCCCGCCGGACCGCGGTCACCCTGGTCGCGGTCGGCCCGCTGACCGGCGCCGTCTGGCTCGCCGCCGCGCTGGCCGCCCACGTCGGCCCGCTCGCTCCGCCCTGGGAGTGGGCCGCCCTGCCCGCCGGCGCCCGGGTGGCCGCCCACCTCGCCGTCATCGCCCTCGTGGTGGCCATCGTCAGCACCCTGTTCACCCTGGCCGCGACCGGCCGGCTCACCCGCTGGCTGGGCACCCGGGCCGGCCGCCCCGCCGCCTCCGCCGCCGTGGCCGCCGGCAGCATCGCCGCCGTCGACGCCGGCCTGCTGGCCGCGCTGATTATTGTCGCCGGCGCCCACGGGAGGGCCGACGTCCTGCCGCTCGCGGCGGCCGGCGCCGTCAGCCTCGTCCGGCTTGGCTTCGCTGCGCGCGCGGCGCGCGCGTGCCTGGCCGTCCGGGCGGCGGGCCCCGGACGCTGCGGCTGACCGGGACAAGGCTGGCACCGCCGCCACGGCCGCACCACCCCGGCACCCGCTTGCCGGGCTATGCGGGCGGCGTGGCCCGGAGCAGCGGCTGACCGCGCCGAGGCTTGGCATTCCGCCCAGGCCTTGCCAACCCCGGACAGAGAATGGGGCGCGGCCGGAGGAACCTGAACCCGTTCCGGATAAAAGTTCTTTCGCATCCGAACGGGCGGCGTGGCTTTGCCCCCGCGGAAACCGCCCGCCGGGGCGGTCAGGAGACGGCGGCGGGCTCCTCTGGGTCCGTCGCCTGCTCGCGGGCGACGCCCGCGGCCCCGGTCGTGATCTTCCTGCGCAGGTAAAGCAGGTACCAGGCCGCGCCGACGACCTCGGCGCCTGCCAGGTAGGCGGCCGCGGGGTGGCCTTCCTGCGGCGCGAGCGCGATCACGATCACGCCCGCCGCGTACAGCAGCGCCGCGACGGCGACGGCCGCGAACCAGCGGCCAAGCGTGAAGTCTCCCGGCCGGTGCCCGGGAATCCGGCGGCGCAGGTGCGCGTACAGGCCGCCGCCGACGGTGAGCGCGTAGACGAAGTAGTAGGCGACGCTGCAGATCGACACGACGTTGGCGGCGATGCCAGCCGACAGGTCGCCACCACCATGTTGGCGAGCACGCAGGAGAAGATCGCGAGGAACACCACGACCTGCAGGATGTCGGCCGCGATGGCGCCGAAGTGGCTGCGGAAGATGTAGATCAGGGGGTTCTTCGGCTGGCCGAGCAGGTCGGTCAGGCCGTGCGGGATCGCGATCAGGAACCCGACGATCATGAACAGGCTCGCCGCCACGGACACGTAGTTGGCCCGGATCATCGCGAACGGCGTCACCCGGCGCGGGTCGACGGTCTCCTCCGCGAGGTCGGCGGCCCCTTCCCAGCCGATGAAGCAGTACAGGGGCAGCAGCGCCGCCAGCACCAGGCCGTACCAGAGCGCCCCGCCCGACGTGCGCTGGGTCGACGTCAGGATCGCGAAGCCCGCGTCCCGGTGGAAGAAGAAGATCGTGCCGAAGAACAGCAGGGCGGCCGCTACCACCGAGCCCGCGATCTCGAAGAGCACGCCCGTGTTGTTAACCATCGCCGCGCCCGTCTCCCCCGGACCGTGGCGGGACTACTGGATACTCACCGACTACCGGTCCGGGCCGCCCCCGGTCGTCGCCGAGGCGAGCACGCTGGACGGGGAGATGCACCTGGTCGCCCGCGGCGCCGGGCTGAGCATCACGTCCGAGGCGGTCGGTACCTGGTACAAGCGGCCGGGTGTCACCTTCGTCCCCATCGTGGACCTGCCGCCGTGCTCGGTCACGCTCGCCTGGTGGCCACAGGACACCGCGCTGGTCGCCGGGCTGGCGGCCGTCGCCAACGAAGTACGCCCGTGAGCGTTGCTCTTGCTCTGGGAGTCGGGGACCTGGCTAGCCTCGAGTCGTGAGCGTCCCGGTATTGAGGACGGAATCTGGCCTCAACGACGGGGAGGCTGGGGTGCGGGGCGGCGGGCGATCGTCGCGGCCGGATCGCTCGCCGTAGCTGGTCCCGAGCGTCGCCGCCCGCGGCGGCGCACCCGCGGGCGGGTTCCCTCAGCGTCGGCAACGTGGGCGGGCGCGTAAATTCATGCGGGCTTGTGTCGTTATTTATGCAGGTTCATGTCGCCTGCGGCATTTATCAGGTTCATGTCGCCTGCGGCCGAGTAGTGCGGCCGGTCGCGTATCTCTGTTCCCGGTACTGGGCTACGGGTGCAGAATGAGATAGGCCGATCTGAACCAGGGGGCACGATGCTAGAAACGAAAATGATGTACTACCCGTTCGTGCATCCGCCGCGCCGCGTGCTCTGGCAGGCGCTGTTGTACTGGGACGAGCTGACTAGCATCGCTCCGGCGGGCGGGTATGAGATAGGGCGCGAACTGGAAGTGCTCCAGGATCACGGGCTATACCGGCCGACTTACGTTGATGCCCTTCCTTGGCAGGCAAATAGGGCCCTAATCGACGATATGCGCCAAGTGGTGGCGGAGTTGCCAGACCAGGATCTCATTCCGGTGCCGGGGCCGTTGGGGGCAAACAATCGGTTGTACTGGGGAAAGCTGCCCCACGAGGTCCAGGACGAGCTCCTCTCGAAGGGCGCGCTCATTCCGAAGGATCGCATGCTCCTCGCCTCGCCAGTGCTGCTGTCACAACTCATGGTTGTGCTAGCTAAGCACATGGCCGCGGCGACCCGAGGAATGATTCCCTTCACGGAATCGTCTTCTGCCCATCACGTGGCCTTTGCGCCTCTCCCGCAACCCAGCGTTCCGGACTGGCCCTGCTGGCAGATGCAGGTCGGCCAATTCCTGCCCGTGCCCGCCGACGACACTCCGCTGCAGAAGGTGCTCGCATTCCGCGAGAATTACGCCGACGAACGGGAAGAACTCGCGAAAGCGGTGGGCAGGCTCCTACTCCGGCTGTCGGCCATGGAGACATCAAGCGGAGCCGACCCGGACCAAGCGCGGGAATGGATCGACGAAGCGGTGCGGCAGATCAAGAAGGCGGCCGGGCAACTGGGGAAGGCCGGCCACGGCGACAACATCGTCTGGCTGAAAAGAGGCCTGCTGGTCCTCGGCGGCTTGGGTATCGCGGGGGCCTCAGTGTTTGCGCCGCCGGTGCTCGCCGCGATGCTGGTGGCGTTGAGCGGGGTTGGCATAGGTTTCGTTCCGACCGTAACGAGACCAGGGGTCACCCCCGGATATACCTATCTCCAGGAACTGTCGACCGACTTTGACACCGCCTGGCCTTCGCCGGCGGCGGCCACCTAGCCTACGGCTTGCGGCCCACGCCGCCGTAGCAGCTGACCTCCGCCAGCGTCGGGCGCGGCTCGCGGGATTCCGGCCGCCACTCCGACACCGACACGACACCGGGCGGCACCAGTTCCAAGCCGCGGAACGCGAGCGCGGCGAACTCGCTGGAGTCACGGGCCTGGACCGTGACCCCGCCGGCCAGGTACGCGCGCACCCCGGCGGCCACGCCCACCGGGTCATGTTCCGGGTTGAGATGCGAAGCGGTGAGGTACGAACCCGGCGGCAGGGCATCGAGCAGCGTGGCGATGATCCGCTCCGGCTCGTCCTTGTCCTCAAGAAAGTGCAGGATGCCCACGAGCATCAGCGCGACCGGCTGCGAGAAGTCGAGCACCTCCCGGACGACCGACGAGGACAGGATCTCGCCCGGCGAGCGCAGGTCGGCGTGGATGTAGGCGGTGCGGCCCTCCTCGGAGGAGGTGAGCAGCGCCCGCGCGTGCGCGAGTACCAGCGGGTCGTTGTCGACGTAGACCACGCGGGCGGAAGGCACGATCGCCTGCGCTACCTCGTGCACGTTGTCCGTGGTCGGCAGACCGGTGCCGATGTCGAGGAACTGCCTGATGCCCGCCTCCCTGGCCAGGAAGACGACGGCGCGGCCAAGGAATGCCCGCTGCTCACGCGCGCCAATGCGCCCCGAGGGGATGCTGGCCAGCGATTTCTCCGCAACCTCGCGGTCCGCGGCGAAATGATTCTTCCCGCCGAGGTAGTAGTCGTAAATCCGGGCCGAGTGCGGCCTAGACGTGTCGATCTCTGGCGGAAGTCCCGACATATCGATCTCTGTCATCTCAAGGGAAAGCGTACAGCGGCGCGGCCATGCTCCGGCCGGGCGTCACCTTCCTCCCCATCGTGGACCTGCCGCCGTGCTCGGTCACGCTCGCCTGGTGGCCGCAGGACACCGCACTGGTCGCCGGCCTGGCGGCCGTCGCCAACGAAGTGCGCCCGTGAGGCATGACCGCCTAGCCTGTTTCCATGCGAAGGGCGCGACCGGGCAGGCTCTGCGGTGGCTGACGCCGGTGACGTGCGGCGCCTGGCGCTTGCCTTGCCGCACGTGGAGGAGATCGACAGCGACGGCTTCGACTTCCGGGTCGGCGGCAAGGGGTTCGTATGGTCTTACCCCGAGCGACCGCCGGGGCAGCGGCGGCGCATCCGGACCGACATCGCGGTGCTTTACGTCGGCGACGAGGCGGAGAAGCAGGCCCTGCTGCTCGGCGAGCCGGACAAGTTCTTCACCACGCCCGGCTACGACGGCTGGCCCCTGGTCATGCTGAGGCTGGCGGAGGTGGACCCGGGCAGGCTGGCCGAGCTCGTCACCGACGCGTGGCGGATGCGGGCACCGCAGCCGCTCGCCGCCGACCTCGACGGACCGGCCGACCCGCCGGGAACGGGCTCTCCGCGTCCGGAGACATCCGGTGGCGGGAGCGGGAGGATTGCGGGCCGTGGATGACAGTTGCGGGCAACGCACGGGGAACGTCCACGCCGCGTGGCGGATGGCGGTGGCCAGGCGGGCTGCCGCGGGGTACGCGGGCAATCCGGGCCTGGCCGCGCTGGCCGTGGCCGGCTCGGTCGGCGGCGGCGTCGCCGACCGGTTCTCGGACCTGGAACTGGACTGCTACTGGTTCCGCCCGCCGGCCGAGGCGGAACGGCTCGCGCCCGTTGCCTCGCTGGGTGGCCAGCTGACCGCCCTGTGGGACTATGACCAGGACGATGAGGAGTGGAGCGAGGACTACCGGGTCGGCGAGCTTGACATCACCGTGAGCAACTTCCTGGTCAGCTCGGCCGAGCGGTTCCTCGAGGACGTGGTCCTGCGGGCGAGTACCGACCCCGTTCGGCACATGCGCCTGGCCGCGTTCCAGCGCTCCTGCCCGCTCTTCGGCGCGGAACTGATGGCGTCATGGCGGACGCGGGCCGACGCCTTCCCCGACCGGCTGGTCTCGGTCCTGGTCGAGCAGGCGCTTGCCCCGGAGGTGCTCAGGGGCTGGGGGGCCCGGGAGGCGCTCGTCAGCCGCGGCGACGGCCTGGCGGTCGGCGACCTCCTGGCCAGGGCGGGATCCGCGGTGGTCAGGGTCGTTCTCGCGGTCAACCGCGTCTACCTGCCGCACCGTCAGCTCAAGTGGCAGCGACACCTGATAGCCGGGCTCGCCCTGGTCCCCGAGCGGCTCGCGGAGCGCCTGGAATCGATGTCAGCCAGCCCGCCCGAGGAAGCGCTCCGGACGGCTGAGGCCCTGCTAGGAGAGACCGCTGCCCTGGCCGGGGAACGCTCCGGTGCCGACATCAGCGGCTTCCGCGAGGCACTGTCGGAACGCCGCCGGGCGATCGATCCGCCGCGGCCCGGAAGCTGAGTCGGCCCGATTCGCGTAAGGTCACAGCTTGTGGGACGCGTTATGCCGCCCGGCGGCTACTCAACGGGCCTGGCGGAACCGGAGGCGCGATCGGTCGACGAGATCACCGACCGGGGGCGCCGGGTGACCTTTACCTGGTTCGATCCCCCGTTCCGGCCGGAACCGCCGCACGCCAACCAGGCCTACGGCATTTGCTTTACCGGGGACGGGCTGATTGTCCTGGGCGGCTACGACGGCGCTGGCGGGCGATACTGGAACCTGCTCGGCGGCGGCGTCGAGTCCGGCGAGACGCTGGAGGACTGCCTGGTCCGGGAGGTGATGGAGGAAGGCTGCGCCCGCGTTACCGACAGCCGCTACATCGGCTGCCAGCGCGTTGACGACCCTGGCCACCCGGCTGGGCCCAGGCGCTACTACCAGACCCGCTTCTGGGCCCGGGTCGAGCTCCTGCCATGGGACCCGCGGCACGAGATCGACGAGCGCCGCCTGGTCCGGCCCGCGGACTTCCTCCGCACCCTGAACTGGGGCTCGGCGCCCACCGCGGCCATCATCCTCGCGGAAGGGCTCAAGGCCGAGGCCGAACTCCGGCCGGGCTGACAGCTCGCAGGGAGCCGCGGTTCTCGGCTTCGCGCTGATGGAAGTCCGCCACCAGCTCCGCACCTAGCAGGCCATGTGATCGGCCTGGGGGGTTCAAGCGGCGAGGGTTTGGAACGATACGGAGCCCAGGTCGTGTCCCGGGGTGAGGTGAACGGTGGCGTTAAGCGCGGCGGCGAGACGGCGGAGCAGGGGAACGGTCGGCTCAGTGCCGCCTTCCTCGATGCGCTCGATAGCGTCCTCGGTCCAAGCCGCTCTTGGTGGTTATCTGCGGACTGAGCAAACCGTTCCGCACCCAGCTATCAGGTGCAGACTACGCGCGCGTGCGGGACCTCGGGCACGAGTAGATCGGAACCCTCGTTCTCTTCCATAACGGCCGTAACGAACAGTTGATTGACGGTGATATCACGACGAGGCTTACGTACCCGCCGCCCGTGCCGACTACCGGCGGAGCGGGCGGGTTCAGGCCACCCAGGAGGGGACGACCTGGGCCAGCCGGGGCGGGTCGGTGAGGGTGCGGATGACCGTGATGGTGCCGCCGGTGACCGTGAAAACGATGACCGTGAGCGGGCGCCCGCCCCTGGTGATCAGGATGCCGGGGGCACCGTCGACGACCACCGGATGCACGAGCGCGCCGGGGCTCGCGGAAGTGCGGGCCTGAGCGGCGACCTCCCGGGCGCCGCGGATGACCACGGTCCCGGCGGGGCCGGTGGCCCTGAGCTCGACGTCCGGGGCGAGGACGGCCAGCAGCCCGGCGAGGTCGCCGCGGCCGGCCGCGGCGAGGAACGCGTCGACGACCTCCCGGGCCGCCGAGTCACCGCCGGGCGCCCGAGGGCCCAGCCGGATCCGCCCGCGGGCCCGGCTGG
Organism: uncultured Actinomycetota bacterium; assembly: GCA_963767685.1. Lineage (GTDB taxonomy): Bacteria > Actinomycetota > Actinomycetes > Streptosporangiales > Streptosporangiaceae > Trebonia. Next base: position 127,405 of record CAVYEZ010000015.1, on the reverse strand, counting down.
CCAGCATTTTCGTGGCCGCGGGACTGCGGCCGAGAATGGCGGCGATCGCGTCGAACGGGACCTCGAACACTTCATGAAGCACGAACGACACCCGTTCCGCCGGGGTCAGGGCGTCCATCACCACGTACAGGGCCAGCCCGACCGAGTCGCCGAGCAGCGCCTCCCGCTCCGGGTCGGCGCGGGAATCTCCGACCGCCTCCCTCGGCAGCAGCCCGATATCCAGCTCAAGCGGCTGCTCGCGCCGGGCGCCGCGCCTGCGCAGGATGTCGAGGCAGATGCGCCCGGTCACCGTGGTGAGCCAGCCGCGCAGGTCCCCGATGCCGTCCGCGCCGGCCCGGGCCAGCCGCAGCCATGCCTCCTGCCCGGCGTCGTCCGCGTCCGCGTGCGAGCCGAGTACCCGGTACGCAATGGCGTGCAGGTAGGGGCGATGGACCTCGAACTCCGCAGCAAGCCGCTCTTCCTCTGTCACGGTTCTCCCCGGCCGAGCGATGGTGTCATTACCACGACGCACCACCGGTCGGCAAGGTAACACGCTGTCCGGCGTTACCTTCGGCCGCGGCCGGACGTCGTAGTGCCGTCCAGTTCACGATCTGCCCCGGAAGGGACAGGCACGGCAAGGAAGGTCACCATGGACGCACGTCTCGACTTCACCGGCAGCGAGATCCTGCAGAAGTTCGTGAAGCACCTCAACGCGGCGGCGATGGCCGTACCCGCTGCCATTCTCCCGGCCGGGACCGGGAACCTGATGGTTATCCGGGCCAGCCAGATCAACGGCTGCGCGGTCTGCGTTGACATGCACACCAAGGACGCGGCGCACGCCGGGGAGACCCCGGTGCGGATCAACCTGGTCGCGGCCTGGCGGGACGCGAAGGTCTTCACCGACGCGGAGCGGGCCGCGCTCGAGCTGGCCGAGCAGGGGACCCGCATCGCCGACGCCGCCGGCGGTGTCAGCGACGAGGCGTGGGCGAACGCGGCCAAGCACTACGACGCCGAGCAGCTCGCCGCGCTGGTGTGCGTCGTCGCTTACATCAACGCCTACAACCGGCTGAACGTCATCTGCCAGAACCAGGGCGGTGACTACCAGCCCGGGCAGTGGACGTGACGGGGGCACCGGCGCTCCGGCCTGGCCGCGGGTGCCACGAGGCCGGAACGAATACGCGCCGGGGTGCCCCAAGGCCAGAATGGAAATGGGCCGGGGTGCCGTAAGGCCAGAACGAGATGCGCCGGGGTGCCACGAGGACGCTAGATGCGCGCTTGTGTGCCGCAAGGCCCGAATATTCTGCCCTTGCGGCGCACAAGGCCAGATAGTCGCAGCGGACCGACCCGGTTGGAACGCGGCCGAGCGCTGGGGTTAACCGTCGGCTGCAGGCGACGTGCCCGTGGCTTCTGGCGACGTGGCCATAGTGATAAGGCGGGACGCGCGGCTGCCCGCCGTACTACCGCTTGCGGGCTATGCCGCCGTAGGCGGAGACGTTCTCGTCGAGGCCGACGGCGCCGGGGGCCGGGCGCCAGCGGTGACACTGGACCAGGCCGGGCGGGATGACCTCCATGCCGTCGAAGAAGCTCAGGGTCTCCGCGTAGGTGCGCCGGGTCTGCGGCACCTTGACCCGCTCGTTGTAGCGGCGGGCGCCCTCCGCCACCTGGTCGGCGTTGATGTCCTTGGCCGGCTGGGTCAGCGCAAGGAAGCTGCCGGGGACGGTCGCGTCGAGCATCTCGCCCATGATGCGGTGCGGGCCGTCTTCCTTGGAGACCAGGTGCAGCACCCCGACGAACAGGACCGCGACCGGCTGCGAGAAATCCAGCGTGTGGGCCGCCTCCTGGAGGATCTTGCCCGTGTCCTTCAGGTCCGCGTCCAGGTACGCGCACGCGCCCTGCGGGGTGCTGGTCAGCAGCGCCCGGGCGTGCGCGAGCACGATGGGGTCGTTGTCGACGTAGACGATCCTGGAGTCCGGCGCGACCGACTGCGCGACCTCGTGGGTGTTGTTCGCCGAGGGGATGCCGGTGCCGATGTCGAGGAACTGCCGCACGCCGGCCTCGCCGGCCAGGAAGCGCACCGCGCGGCCGAGGAACTCCCGGTTGGCCCGGATGTCCCTGATGATCGTCGGGCGGACGGCGATGACTTCCTCGGCGGCGATCCGGTCGGGCTCGAAGTGGTCTTTGCCGCCGAGCCAGTAGTCGTAGACCCGGGCGGGGTGGGCCACGCTGATATCGAACCCGAGCGGAAACTCCTGGGGGTCACCGTCGCTGGTAACCGGAAGCTCCGCCATGGGACCGCCTCTCTGAGACTGCCAGGCCGACCGGGCCTAACCCGCCTATCGGGCATGCACACGATTGTAGCGGGTTCGACCGCGGGAGATGTCGGGCGAAATATGGCAAATCGCTCGCTCACCGTCACCTTGCCGTCGCGGGGCCCGAGTGTTTCGGGAGTGTTTCGGCGCCCGAGAGCGGGTATGTCTGCTGGCCACAGGCTCCGGCCGCGGCCCGAACCCTGCCCTGGGGGTAGAGCGCCATGAAAGTCGAAGAGGGAATGTCCGCCCAGGTCCTCACCATCGGGCCGGCCCACACGCTGCGCGAGGCAGCCAGGATGATGGCGGTCCGCCGGATCGGGGCCGCCGTCGTGGTGAACCCGGACAACGCGGGGGTCGGCATCCTCACGGAGCGAGACATCCTCATGTCGGTGGCGGCCGACCAGAGCCCGGACGCCGAGTTCGCCGGCGACCACTGCACCCAGGATGTCGTGTTCGCGGCGCGCAACTGGACCATGGAGGGCGCCGCGGCGGCCATGGTGCGCGGCGGCTTCCGGCACCTCGTGGTCGTGGAAGGACACGAGGTGGTCGGCCTGCTGTCGATGCGCGACATCGTCCGCTGCTGGTCGGCGGCGCGCGTGCCGGCGCAAGCCGGCGCCCCGGAGACCGCCAGGGCCGAGGACCGGGCGCCCGCCGGGTAGCGCGGATTCCCGGTACCGCTCCCCCGGTTTCCGGTTGTCGCGCGTAGCGGGGGCGTACTAGAGTGCTCGCGGGCCGTGACTGGCGTTCGGGTGGAGCACCACCGGGGAGCGGTCCCCTCGGCTGTGGCCGGGGAGAGCCGTGCGCCTGGGCGAGCAACTGACTGCCGCCTGAAGGAGCATGGTCATGACCAGTCCAGTTAACGCACCGGTCCGCCACCAAGCGGCCGCGGTCGCCTACTCCGCCGCACTTGACGTCATCGCGGAAGCCGAGCCCGATGTCGCGGCGGCGATCGCCGGCGAGCTGGCGTCGCAGCGCCGGCAGCTCAAGCTGATCGCGTCGGAGAACTACGCCTCGCCCGCCGTGCTGCTCGCCATGGGCAACTGGCTGTCGGACAAGTACGCCGAGGGCACAGTCGGCCACCGGTTCTACGCCGGCTGCGAGATGGTCGACCGGGTCGAGTCGATCGCCTCCGGGCACGCTCGGGCCCTGTTCGGCGCGGACCACGCCTACGTCCAGCCGCACTCGGGCATCGACGCGAACCTGGTCGCGTTCTGGTCGATCCTGGCCCGCCGGGTCGAAGAGCCGGCGCTGGCGGCGGCGGGCGTCCGGCACGTCAACGACCTGGCCGGCGCCGACTGGGAGCGGCTGCGGCGGGACCTGCACGCACAGCGCATGCTCGGCATGGCGCTTGACGCGGGCGGGCACCTGACCCACGGGTTCCGGCCGAACATCTCGGGGAAGCTGTTCGAGCAGGCCAGTTACGGCACCGACGCGGAGACCGGGCTGCTTGACTACGACGCGATCGCCGCCCAGGCCCGCGAGTTCCGGCCGCTGGTGCTGGTAGCCGGGTACTCCGCGTACCCGCGGACGCCTAACTTCCGGCTACTGCGCGAGATCGCCGACGAGGTCGGCGCCACGCTGATGGTGGACATGGCGCACTTCGCCGGCCTGGTGGCGGGCGGCGTGCTGGCCGGCGACCTGAACCCGGTGCCGCACGCCGAGATCGTGACCTCCACGACGCACAAGTCGCTGCGCGGCCCGCGCGGCGGGTTCGTGCTGTGCACCAACGAGTACGCCCCGTTCGTGGACAAGGGCTGCCCGATGGTGCTCGGCGGCCCGCTGCCGCACGTGATGGCCGCCAAGGCGATCGCGTTCGCCGAGGCCAGGCAGCCGTCGTTCGCCGCCTACGCCGCCGCGGTGGCCGCCAATGCCCAGGCGCTGGCCGACGGGCTGCTGCGCCGCGGCACCCGCCTGGTGACCGGCGGCACCAGCAACCACATCGTGCTGATGGACGTCGCCGCGAGCTTCGGGCTGACCGGCCGGCAGGCCGAGGCGGCGCTGCTTGACGCCGGGGTCGTGACCAACCGCAACAGCGTCCCGCGCGACCCCAACGGCGCCTGGTACACCTCCGGCGTCCGGCTCGGCACCCCGGCGCTGACCACGCTCGGGTTCGGGACCGGGGAGATGGACGAGATCGCCGACATCATCACCGCCGCGCTGCGCGCCACGGCGCCCGCCGCCGCGGCCGCCAAGGCGAAGTACACCCTGGATGACCGGGTCGCGGCGGAGTGCCGCGCGCGCTGCGCCGACCTGCTCGGCCGGCACCCGCTCTACCCGGGCATCCAGCTGTGACGGCCGGGTAGGCGGAGCGGGTTCCCAGGAAACTTTAAGGATCACACTCTAGTGTGTCCCTGATCAAAAGATCACAATGATGTGTCGGCCGGGCAACGAACAGGGACGCATGCGGATGCAGCTACGGATGGCGGCGCCGCGCCAGCGGCTTGAGCCGGCGCGCTCGCGTGATCACGCTGCTCTCCGTCTTCGCCACCGCCGTCGGCTGCGGCGCCCTGCTGCTTATCCCCGGGAACGTCGGCGCCGCGGCGGTCGCCCAGGGCGTCAGCGGCGCGGCGCCGAGCCAGTCGGTCACGACCAATAGCACGGGCCAGGCCTTCGGCGGGGTGCCCGAGGTGGGCGCGCTGTTCACGGAGAGCGCGGGCGCGCTCGGCACGCATTTCTGCACGGCCAGCGTCGTGCACAGCACCCACGGCGACCTGGCCGTCACCGCCGCGCACTGCCTGGCCAGCGTCCAGGGCCAGCAGGTCGTCTTCGTGCCCGGCTACGCCAACGGGAAGGAACCGTACGGGGCCTGGACGGTCACCGCCGTCTACACCGACCAGGCCTGGCAGTCTTCCCAGAATCCCGATGACGACGTCGCCTTCCTGCGGCTGGCCGGCGCAAGCAAGGGCGTGCCCGTCGAGCACGTGACCGGCGCCGAGCGGCTTGGCACCACCCCGGCCACGTCCACGCTCGTCCGGGTGATCGGCTACCCGGGCGGCGCCGACCAGCCGCTCTCCTGCGTCAACGTCGCCAGGCACTTCAGCACCACGCAGCTGGAATTCGCCTGCGGCGGCTACACCGACGGGACGAGCGGCGCCCCGTTCCTCGCCGACGCGTCCGGCACCGCGGGCCACGCGACCGTCATCGGTGTGATCGGCGGCTACGAGCAGGGGGGCGACACGCCGGACGTGTCGTACGCGTCGGCCTTCGGCCCGGCGGTGGCCGCGCTATATCGGCAGGCGCAGGCAGCCGCCTGAGCGCCCGCCCCGCCCCGGCGATCGGGTCGGGGACGGAGTAAGCCGCTTACGTTCGGGGGAAGGACCCTTTTATCGACCCGGCGGGTCCCGAACCGGGGCGGGTGGCGGACGCCGGAGCGGGCCGCTGCGGCGATGGGACACGGCCGGAGGCGGATGTCGGTAGACTTCATCATGTTTCCGTACGATTTCGCCACAGGGGGCTGCGGGCATGCTAGGACCTGACTCGCGGCTTCTGACTGCGCTGCTGATCCTCGGGAGCGTTGGGCTGCTCGTGGGCGTCATCCGCTTCCGCCTGCTGGCCGTCAAGATTCTCTGCGGCAGCCTGTCGATCATGGTGGCCATGGTCGGCGGGGTCGCCGCGGTCAACTACTACTACGGCTACTACACGACCTGGGGACAGCTGGAGGCCGACTTGAACGGCGGCACCGGCGACCTCGGCAGCATCCCGGCGACCACGAGCAGCAGCACGTCGGGCAGCTCGTCGGGCAGCATCGGCTGGGTTAACCTGCCCGGCAAGCTCAGCGGGTACAGCCGGCGCGGGCTGGTGTACCTGCCGCCGCAGTACTACGAGGCGCGTTACGCGCGAGTGCGGTTCCCGGTGGTCGAGCTGTTCCACGGCACCCCCGGCACTCCGCTTGCGTGGGAGACCGTGCTGCGGATCGGCCAGGTCGCGAACCAGCTCATAGCTAAGCACCTGATCGGGCCCATGGTTTTCGTGATGCCGTCCATCAACGGATCCGGCCACCAGTACCAGGACTGCGTGAACGGGCCCGGCACCAACGACGACACGTACCTCACCAAGGACGTGCGCACCGACATGTTCGCGCACTACCGGGTGAGCCAGGACGCCACCGAATGGGGCCTGGCGGGGTACTCGTCCGGGGGGTTCTGCGCGGCCAACCTCGCCCTGCGGCACCGCACTTCCTTCGGCGCCGCCGCCGTTATCAACGGCTACTTCCGCGCGGCCGACGGCCCGGCCGGCACCGCGCTGAACCACAGCCAGCCGCTGGAAGCGGCCAACAGCCCGCTGTACCTCGCGGAGCGGCTGACGGCGAACGGCAGTCCGCTGCCCGCCTTCTGGGTCGCGGCCGGGGCCAACGACAAGGCCGACTACCAGCCCGCCACCGTGTTCACGGCCGCGATGAACCGCATCGAGCAGGTCCCCTTCTTCAAGCTCAACGCCGGCGATACCGCTAACGAGTGGTCGGCCGCCCTGCCAACCGCGCTGGCCTGGATGTGGCAGCAGCTGGCACCGCCGGACCTGCGGGTGCTCTTCCCGGTTCACACCCAGGCCGCCGGCGGCGTCACCAATCTGTACGTGCCTCCGATCAAGCACCGCTACACGCAGTGCAAGGTCCCGGCGCTGCCGTGCGGTCCCTTCCCGTCCGGCAAGCCAGGCTCGACCAGTTCACCCGGCAAGCCAGGCTCGACCAGTTCACCCGGTAAGGACCAGCCGGCGGCCGTCGAGCCGGGTCAGCGGGTCGCCGTGGCGGTCAAGCCGCAGACGTAGCCCATGGTCATGGCGATGCCCAGGGTCGCGCCCGGGGCGGGGTAGGCGTCGCCGGTCCAGAAGGCGGCGGCGTTCCCCGCCGCGTACAGGCCCTCGATCGGTGCACCGCTCGCGGTGAGCACCGTGCCGGCGGCGTCGGTCACCGGGCCGCCCTTGGTGCCGATGGTTCCTGCGAGCACCCGGACGGCGGAGAACGGCGGGTCGGTCAGCGGGCCGAGGTTCGGGTGGCCGGGCGCGGCCGTGCCCGCCGCGCTGTCGGCCGTCCGGCGGCACACGTACGACGAGTACCTGCCGCGGCTGCCGTGGGCGGGCGCGTCCGTCCGGCGAGCATCGCGGCGGGCCGCGATGCTCGCCGCCGGGGTGGCGGCCGTCGCGGTCCTCGCGCTGCTCGGCGTCCTCGCGGGCGGGTCCGGGGCTGTTGCTGGCTCGCCCTACCGGGTGATCGCGTATCCCGCGCTGCTCGTGGCGGTCGGGCTGCCAGCCCTATGGAGCATCGCGGTCATGGCAGGGTCGGCCGCGCGGTACTGGCGGGCGACCGGCGGGGCCGGCCGGGCGAGTCCGGGTGCGCTGCTTTCCGCCCTGCGCCAGGCGGCCAGCCTGCACAACCTGCGGGGCGGCGGCGCCGACTGCGCTTATCCCACCGACGAGCCCGCCGGCGCCCGGCGGCGCCTGCACGGCCTGGTCGCGTGGGGTCTTGTGGCCTGTGCCGGCTCCACCGTGGCCGCCGCGATCAGCCAGGACATCGCCGGCGACCCGCCGCCGTACCCCGTGGTATCGGCACCGGTGCTGCTCGGCGTCGCCGGCGGAGCGGGCATGGTCGCCGGCTGCACCGGGCTGCTCCTGCTGCGGCGGACCGCGGCCAAGGCGCTTACCCCGGCCGACCCCCCGCGCGAGGACCCGGCGCTGGCCCGGCGCGGCTACGCGCTGCTGGCCGGGCTGCTGCTGCTCGCCGTGACCGGGCTGGTCACGCTGGTGCTGCGGGACGCGGCGGCATTCGGCCCCGTGCTCGTCATTCACCTGGCCGTGGTCGTCGCCTGCTTCGCGATCGCGCCGTACACGAAGTTCATGCACGTGATCTACCGCTTCCTGGCCCTCGTGCGCGACAACGCCGACCCCGCGAGCGCTGGGCCTGCTGGCGGCAAGTCTGGCGGCAAGCCAGTGGGCGGCAAGTCTGTGGGCGGCGAACCGCGGAGGCGGGCTTAGGCTGGTCTGGTGGGCAGGACAACGGAGGATCATGCCGGTCAGTCGCGTGACGGCATGGTCGGCGCGCTGCTGCACGGCCTGGCGGTGCTTGACATGTTCACCAGGGACCGGCCGGTGATCGGCATCTCCGAGGTGTCCCGGCAACTCGGCGTGCACCGCTCGACCGCGTCCCGGCTGGCGGCCACGCTGGCGGCCGCGGGATACCTGGAGCCGGCCGGCGAGCAGGGCCGGTACCGGCTGGCCGCGAAGCTGTCCCTGCTCGGCGAGATCGCGGCGGCCGGCAACGAGTTGCGCGAGGCCGCGCTGCCACCGCTACGGGATCTCGTGTCCCGCCTCGGCGAAACGGGCCACCTCGGGGTGCTCGACGGGCCCGAGGCGGTCACCGTTGCCGTCGTCGACGGCTGGCAAACGGTCCGCATGCACTCCTGGGTGGGCAAGCGGTCCCCTGCCTACTGCAGCTCGATGGGCAAGGCACTGCTGGCCGGGCTGAGCGAGGAAGAGGTCATCGCCCGCTTCCCCGAGCCGGCGCTGCCCGCCCGCACCCCCACGACGATCACCAGCAGGGACGAGCTCATGCGGTGCCTGGCGGAAGCACGGGACCAGGGCTACGCGGTGGACCGGGAGGAACTGGAGCCGCACCTGTGCTGCGTGGCGGCCCCGGTGTACGGCGGGGACGGCACGGTGGTGGCGAGCGTCGGCGTCTCTGGTCCGGCTTCCCGGCTGCTTGACGACGCGGCGATCGCGGCGACGGCCATCGAGGCCCGGGCGACCGCCCGCCAGGTCAGCACTAGGCTTGGCGCTCCGTAACGGGGCCGGCTCTCGCTTGAGATAGATCGCTTACGCGCTCTGCATGTGCTCGTGCAGGTGACGATCGGCGCTCTCGATCGAGCTGGACACGGGGGTGGTCACCTCGGGCGAGGCGTTCGTCCGGTACAGGGAACAGCGGTCCTCCGCGTGCTCCACGATGATCATCGTGCCACCTGGCCCGGCGAAGACCGACCAGTTGATCCCGGGTCTATCCGCGTGCGCCCGGGTCCACCGGGACATGTCCTGCTTTGTAGTGATATGCGCGATCTCGGTGATCCCGGTGATCACGGCTTCTCCTTTCGACGGAGCGCGGGTCAGCGCCCCGTGGCCAGGTGAGGACGGGTAGTCCACTTCAGTTGGCCCTGAGCAGGGTCGCGCGGCCTGTCGGGGCACGGTGACAGCGCCTTCATCGCCTGATTGCGCCGGAGACCTCTCCGGCCTGCCGCGAGCCCGTTAGGGCACGCTGCGGCAACCGCCTCGGCCTGAGGCGGCCTCAAGGTGAGTTCAGCGCCGCACCGCGGTAGACCATGCGTTGACCGGGGGGTTCATAATGGTCTAGACCGCTTGTCGCGCCCTCTACTAATACCAGATGCTCCTGGGGCCTAGGTACCCTAGTGTGGCCAACGTGACACGGCCCACATGGCCTGCAAGCTGGGGAGACCTTCTCGTGACCTTCGCCGGGAGGGGCCGCCCCGCCCGGGCTTTACGACGGGACGCCGACTCGCCGCGAACTACGTCATTTGGCGTCGATGCCCGCGGTCCGCCCTCTAGCGTTCCGGTCATACCCCATCGAGTCCGGGACCTGCCCTCGGGCGGAGGAGGCAATGACGTGAACGGAAGCCAGGAAGTGAAGAACATCGTGCTGGTGCACGGCGGATTCGTCGACGGCTCCGGCTGGCAGGGGGTCTACGGCCACCTGACCGCCGACGGCTACCGGGTAGCCATCGTGCAGAACCCGACGCTGTCGCTCGCGGGTGACGTCGCCGCGACCCACCTGATCCTCGACGGCCTGGACGGCCCGGCCGTCCTGGTTGGCCACTCCTACGGCGGCGCGATCATCACCGAGGCCGGAACCCACTCCAACGTCGCCGCGCTCGTCGAGGCCGCCATGCTCACCGGCGGCGACGCGGCCGCCGCCGCCCACGTCGCCGCCGCCCGCGAGTGCGGTCTCGACCGGCTCTCCCCCCGGCTGCGGCTGGTCGTGCTGGCCAGCGAGGCGATCGCCGAGCCGCACACCGATAGCGCGGCGCTCGAAGAGGCGATAAGCGAACCAGGCAACGACCGCTGGCCGTTCGACCTGGCCCGCATCCAGTTGGCCTACGGTTCCCACCTGCGCCGTGGGAAGCGAACGACCGACGCCCAGCGCCAGCTAGCGGGCGCCGCGGAGATCTTTCACCGGCTCGGGGCGACCCCCTGGGCGGCCCGCGCCGAGGGTGAACTGCGGGCCACCGGCATCACCGTCACTAAGGCCGACGCGGGACTGGCCTCACTCACCCCGCAACAGCGGCAGTCGCCCTGCTCGCCGCCGCGGGCCACACCAACAAGGAGATCGCCGCCCGCCTCTTCCTCTCCCCGCGGACCGTCTCCACCCACCTGTACCAGGTGTTTCCTAAGCTCGGCATCACCTCACGGGCCGCCCTGCGCGACGCCCTCGCCGACATCCCGCCCAAATGATCTGCGCTTCCAGGCTCTCCCGACCATGATGCCGTGCTTTTGCATCGTTACGCATCGGTCGCCGTGAGTACATAGCGACGGTTGGGGCGATCATCAGTTGCGGCGTACTCCCCGGTCGAAGGTGCCCGCCCTGCTTGCTTTGGCGCCGGGACGTACACAGCCAGGCTCAAGTGACGGACGGCAACTGCGAGGCTGCGAGGCTGCGCGCGAGATCCGCCGTTCGGCGTGCCTGCAGCATTCTGGCTGACAACCTGTTGAGCCATGCAGAACAGGCGGATCTCCGCCGGTGTCTCCGTGGTCACGCGAACCACGCCATTGCCTGTCCGTGGGCGCGAGTCCAGGCCAGCGGCATACCGTCGAGTGCGAGCACATTGTGCAGTGCCTGGTCCGGTGGCGGCGGCAGTCCCTCATAGGTCAGGACGTCCGGGCCCTCGACCGCGATCCGGTGTCCCGGCAGCTCGCGTACCAGGTCCACGAACGCCGCTCGGCGCGCCTCCGGCACCTGGTACAGCACGGACGTGTGGAACACCACCAGCGTCGCGCCGGCCGGGGCCTGGGCGGCCAGGGGCAGGAGCTCCTCGGTGAGGTCGCCGCGGGTCAGCATCGGCGGATGCGCTGCGGCGATCGCGGCCGCTGCATGCAGCCGGTCTCGGCGGTGGCTGTGCTCTGGCCAGATGAGGGCCTCCAGCCAGGCGAGGTCTCCCGGACTGGTGATGTCGAGCGGATTCAGGTCCAGTCCGGCCCGCCATGCGACCTCGGGTAGTCGCATTGGCGGCGCCGTCCCGGTGAGGGCGCAGTCGAGGATCGGTCCGCTCGAGCCGAGCAGATGGCCGCCGTAACGGTAGGAGTACCGGTCGGGATAGAGCCCCAGTCCTGCGGCGGTGCCGACCTCCAGCAACGCCAGCGGCTGCGGGAGCGAGGCAAGCACCGGCAGCAGCAGCGCGCACCGCCCGGCCTCGTTGGTCTGGGTGGCACGGGTACGCAGCCCCGCCTCGACGGCTGGCCAGTTCGCCACCGTGAAGTCATGAAAGGCGGCCGGCTCATCCACCGGGCCGCCTAGGAAACGTACGACGCCCAGTAGCAGATTCGGCTGGCGTTTCGCCGCAGGCACCGTCTCCAGCAGTGCCAGGATTTCCTCGTCACCGGCGACCGACAGCGACAGGCGCTCGTACGTCGGCGATATCCCACGAGCCTCGCGTACGGCGAACTCGGCGTACATCGATGCGATCGTCATGGCGCGATAATTCCGCAGTCGCGCACGCTTATGCCGCGATGAGGGTGGTCCGTCCAGCGGCCCCAAGTCGCCGACTCAGCTCCGCAATGCGGCTATCGCTTGCGCCGCCAGTCGTTCGGCGTATTCGGTACTTCCCCTCCGCATCCAACCCTCGTCCGTGGTTGGCGTGTTCCCGCTGTTCACAGCCATTCGGTACTCAAGGCACGCCAGCCACAGTGCTCGCATGTTCAGTACGCCGGGGAGCCGCTCGAGCTCCTCATCGGTGAGCTGGACATGCTCACGGTATCCGCGCATGACCGCGTCGATGTTTTCCGTGCTGCCTTCGGCTGCGGTCCTCAGCAGCCAGGCCAGTGCGGGCAGGCGTGGGCCGCGACCGGACCCAGCCCAGCCAGCGATGACGAGGTTGCCCGGCGTGCCGACCGCGGCCCAGAGGTGGTAGTTGCTGTGGGTGAGCGCCTCGGGCAGTCCCTCGGCATCATCGGCGTTCTCGACTTGGTCACGCAGCCATTCGAACTTTTCCCGACCCTCGGGGGCCATGGCGTCCTCGACGCTGACCAGGAAGCTCATCGCCGCCGCGAGATCCTGCCCTGGTCGGCCCACGTAGAAACCGCCGTCAGTCTCTTCGGCACCCCCATCTCTCGCGACCGCGCCGCCCGCCGCGGGGAGCGCGTGCAGCCGCCCCAGCAGACTCGCCAGTTCGTGGTGCACGGCCGGCGACTCGCCGCGACCGTGCGCATCGGTTGGACGGCCACCTTCGACGAACTCGGTCACGATCACGCCGCTGCCATTGAACATCGACACGGGATGGTCATGCGCGATGCGTTCGGCGGGAAAGTTGTGCGAGGCCAGGAATCGCAGGATGTCTGCGTCGCCGTGGACGCGGTTGACCTGGTCTGCCGGGGAGGTGAAGATCCGGGCGATCCAGCGCGGGCCATCCTGTCGCTTGACGAGCAATGTCGAAGGGTAGTGACCGGGCCACGAGCCGCGGGGACGGGTCTCGGGGTCGTCGTCGATCGGCGCCAATGAGGTGATGCGAATCCCGTGGTGCGCTTCGAGGTGGGTCCTGAGCTCCGCGTGCTCAAACTGGCGAACGCGTGCGAACGGCGATCTGTTGACCTGCTCCAAATCGGCGAGCGCCTGGGTATACCGCTGACCGGTCTCGCGTGCTCGTTGACGTACGGCGCGCTTGAAAGTGCCCTGCTTGGTCATGACAAGCCTCCTCGACGTGCCCTCGTCCCCCAGCGACGCGACACTCGAAACAGGCCTGGTAGGCGTTTGACCTTGAGGGCAATTTCCCCTTCGCCATCTCGAGGACCCGGCTGGGGCAGGTCCTCAGAGGCTAGGCGTCGGCCGACGCCTTCGGCTCGATCCTGCCGATAGCAGCGCAGAACTGTCAACCACCCCGTCCTGCTGCGTGCAGGCACTGCCCGGTGAACGATCCGAGTTACGCTCCGGAACAGCTGATATGCGCGCCGTGCATGACACTTGCACCTCAAGTTCTCCGCGCGCCGAGCCGGCGATCGGATCGGTCTGGTCCTTCGATGCCTGTCATGTTCGGTAGATGTACGGGCTGACTACCGCTCTGTTTCCTGGGTGGCCCGCTCGACCAGGCGCGCAGCCCAGCGGTGGGCGTCGCGTGCCTTGCGGGCGGCGACGACCATCACGCCGTAGTGGGCTTCGTCTTTGAGGTCGAGGAGCCGCAGCAGGGTGACTGCCAGTTCAGGGCCGTCGGGTGTAGCGCGGCGGAGAAGATCCGCAGCGCCGCGGTGGTCATCGCCCCGGTGCCGGGACCGGAGCCGAGCACAGCAGATGCTGTCGGAGGCGGCGAGGACGGCGAGGACGGCGGAGACGTTGAGGTACTCGTCCCGGTCGCGTTCATTGAGGACGAGGGCTGCGACCTCAAGGTAGGCACGGGCGGTCCGCAGCCGGCTCCGGGCCTCGGCTGTCCCGCATTGTGCTGTGCGCGATGGCGACATGGCTAGGGATGTCCCGTCCGTGTGCTTGTCAGGGAAGTCTCGCCTGCGACCTGGATGGCGTCGCGGTCGACCTCGGTGAACAGCGCGGTGCGCCGTCGGCGGTGATCGGCCCACTCGAACGTGGACATCTCCACGACCTGCAGGGGGTTGCCGGTCCAGGCGGGGACGAGCTCATGCATCTGCTCGACCTGCCGGGCCCATTTCGAGGCCTGCCGCGCAGTCAGCTGGACGGCGGTGAACTCCGACGCGTACCCGGCGACGACCCCGGCCAGGCCGGGCGAGCCGCGACGCGGATCAGTCTCCCCGGCCACTGGCGCGCGGACCAGGAGCAGGTCGATGTCACTGTGGACGTCGCCGTCGCTCCGTGCCGCGGAGCCGAACACGCACCCATAGGCTGGCTTGGGGTTCCAGGCGCCCAGCGTGCTCCGGAACCGCTTCCACAGCGCAAGGCGCAGCCCTGCGAGCGCCTCGGCGACCGGCGCTGCCACATGTTCCCGGTTAAGCTCGTGAACGCGATTGCGGCCCATCTCCGTCGCCCGGACGATCCCCTGCTCAACCAGGCGCGCCAGGCTCTTGCGGACGCCGATCTCCGAGCCGCGGGGCGTCAGGGCGGCAACCTCGCCCGCCGTCAGAGGCTTGCCGGCACCGGCTAGCACCGCCAAGACAGGCCCGTCCAGAGTGGCAGTCACCGCCCGGGTCGGATCAGAGGTCCACGATCCGAAAGTATACGTGACTATCTAATCGGAAAGCTTAGAATCTCATATGATAGACATGGACTCCATGTCGTCCCAGGTCAGGGGCTACGGCCGTGATGAGTTCGGCGCTAACGATGCCGGGGACGCGGACCCGGTTGATCTGGGTGCTTGCCCGTGACCTGCGGACGAACGGCCTCGCGAGCATAAACCGGGTCATCTGCGCGCATCGGCGGCAATCCTAGGCATGTCAGCTGGCCGAACCGATTCGGCAGGGAAGACGTCATCCGTGACTGGCGGCCACGCACTGGCCGGCGTGCGCTGCGGGCTCGGCATGGCTAGCGCCGTGATGACGGGTGGGGTATCGGGCAGAATGGGTTTCATGGCAGGCTCTGGCGGTTCGGCGGCGCTCCCGGTCATCGATGTCGGGCCGCTGGTTGGCGGCGCTCCGGCAGCGGCGCGGGCGGCGGTGGCGGAGCAGATCCAGGTGGCTTGCCGCAGGCGCGGCTTTTTCTACGTGACGGGCCATGGCGTGCCGGCCGGGCTGCTGGACGAGCTGGCCGACGCGAGCGCTGAGTTCTTCGCGCTGCCTGCCGCGGACAAGCTGGAGATCGCCATGGAGCGCGGCGGCCGGGCCTGGCGGGGTTTCTTCCCGGTGGGCGCCGAGCTTACCTCCGGGCAGCCGGACCTGAAGGAAGGGCTGTACTTCGGCGCCGAACTGCCCGGCGATGACCCGCGCGTCCTGGCCGGGCTTCCGCTGCACGGCCGTAACCTGTTTCCCCGGCAGGTCCCCCGGCTGCGCCCGCTGGTGCTGGCCTACCTTGATGCCCTGACCAGCCTGGGCCAGGCCGTGCTGGCCGGAGTAGCCCTGAGCCTCGGGCTGGATGCCGGGTACTTCGCCACTGGCTACACCGCGGACCCGACCGTCTTGTTCCGGATCTTCCACTACCCGCCGTCACTGCCGCAGGCGGGCGGCTGGGGAGTGGGCGAGCACACCGACTACGGGCTGGTGACCCTGCTCGCCCAGGACGGCAGTGGCGGCCTGCAGGTCGCCACCCCCGAAGGCTGGATCGACGCCCCGCCCATCCCCGGCACCCTGGTGTGCAACATCGGTGACATGCTCGACCGCCTGACCGGGGGCTGGTACCGCTCGACGCCGCACCGGGTCCGCAACCTCAGCGGCCACGGCCGCCTCTCCTTCCCGTTTTTCCTGGACCCGGGGTTCGCGTCCGAGGTACCGCCGCTCCCTGACCGCGCGGCCGCCGGAGACGACGGCAGGCGGCGGTGGGACGGCCAGGACCTCCGGGCCTTCACCGGCGGCTACGGCGACTACCTGCTCGGGAAGGTTTCCAAGGTCTTCCCGCAGCTGCGCAGCGACGTGCTGGGATAGACGCCAGCCAGGCCCGTTGTGACGACTGTGTTTTACTGGGAGCGTGCGGCATGAGCCTGTGCTCAGCGGTGTTGCGCCTGCTGGGGAGTCCGGCGGCCCGGTGCCCGGTGCGCTGAGCGCCGAGCAGACCGAGGTAGTGCGGACCAGGGTCCGGCTGATAATCGAGATTACGGCCAGGGAAGGCGCTTACCGCAAGGGGCTGCTCGCCGCGGCTGAGCACCTGAGCCCGGAGGAAGCGGCGATCATCTCCGACCTGGAGCGGAACGGGCTGCAGGTCTCGCAACTGCATGACGTGCTCTGCGGCGGCCATGTGCTGATTGACGACCCGCAGTTGTATGAGGACTGGCGGTTCACCGGGGTCAGCCATTTGCGTATCTCCAGCCATCACCGCGATATCGATAAGGCGCGCTATCCCGACATCGGCAAGCTTGTGCCCAGTCCCTGGAACGGCGGCAACGTCCACGACACGCTCGCCAGCCTGCTGGCATAACGCCAACGCGCTCCTGGGACGGGTTACGTGGACGGCCAGTGAGCGGGCTCCCAGTCACCCTTCGGGTCCGTGGTCTGCCCTACCTCGATCAGGTGACCGTCGGGATCGCGGATGTAGCAGCGCTTCTCGTACTGGTGCTGCTTCGGCGGCGTCAGGAAGTCAGCGCCCCGGGCGCTCCACTCGGCGTACACCGCATCGATGTCCTTGACCCGGATGTTGAGGAAGCTGCTGACCCGGTCGGGGTCACGCGGGGTCTCCAAGGTGACCGAAGGCTTGTCGTCGGTCGGTCCTCCGCCGGCGTTGATGACGATCCAGCTGTTGGCCAGCGCGACATTGACCGGATCTCCGGGAAAGGCCACCCTGCCGCCGAGTACTTCGGTGTAGAAGCGCCGGGAGCGCTCGACATCGTCCGAGACGATGAAGTGGGTCAGCACCATTCCCTCGGGGGGCAGCGGGAGCTCGGCCATCTGGCACCTCCGCCGGTTGGGTCCTACGCCCCGCTTACGGCGGGCCTGCGGCCAATGCTACTGTCCGCCTCCGCTTTGTCACTTAGCACCATGTCCACGACGAGCCTCAAACAGCCGGTGATGACGCACCGCGGTTGGATGTCATCGGCTGGCTGGCGCCTGCTGACCCGGACCTAGGCAACCTCCCCGTGAGTGACGCCCTCGTGACCGACGGCCTCATCTCCGCTGTCGGCCCGGACCTAGCGCCCGCGACCGCCGGCGCCGAGGTGATCGAAGCGGCGGGCCGCCTGGTGGTCCCCGGGATGGTGGACACTCACCGTCATGTGTGGCAGGGCGCTATCGGCGGCTCATGCCGCAGATCACCGGGGCCGGGTACGGGCCCGCCGTGCTCCGCCTGGCCACCATCGACGGAGCCCGGGTGTGGCACCTTGAGGACGAGATCGGCACTCTGACGCCAGGCAAGCAGGCCGACATCGCGGTCATCGACATGCGATCCCCGCACCTCGACGGGTTCGGCGACCCGGTCGCCGTCATGGTCCTCGGTGCGGGTTCCGCCGACGTTGAGACGGTGATCGTTGGTGGCGACGTCATCAAGCGCAACGGCAAGCTCGCCGACGACAGCGTCGGCCGCGCCCTCGAACTGATGCACGCCACCCGGGAGCACCTGCGCGCCTAACCAACCGGAACCGACGCCAGGGCAACAGCAGGTGGGCGGCGGCGCGAGCCAGGTGTGACAAGCTGGATCCGTGAAGGTGGTCTTCGACGCTGAGCTGTGGCTCTGGGATGCCCGCCGGACGCAGACTTGGACCTTTGTCAGCGTGCCGACCCGCCAGTCCGAGGAGATCCGCGACCTAGCCGGCGGGCTGCGCCGCGGCTTCGGTTCGGTGCGGGTGCGGGCCACGATCGGGAGCAGCACGTGGACGACGTCCATTTTCCCGGCCACCCAGGCCGGCTACGTGCTTCCTGTCAAGCGACCAGTGCGCGTCGCCGAGGCCCTCGACGTCGGAGACATGGCCGCGGTGACCGTGGAGCTCATCGACTTCCGCTAGCGGTGCGGGTAGTGCTGACGCTGCACCGCGACGCTAGAAGATCGCGACACCGGTGAGCGCGGCCAGCCGGTCCGTCAGCTGGTCCTGGAAAGCCGGGTCCTGGGCTTGTGGTGCGGGTGCCTGTCGCTGCCGGTGGTACCAGTAGCCGCCGCTCACGGTCGCGGCCGCGTCGTTGCTGACGGCCAGCCATGTCTGCGTGAGGTAGCCCATCTCCAGGTCACCGGTTGCGGCGGCGCCGCCCATTTTGGTCGGGACCCAGCCTGGATCGACGACGTTGCTGAGTACTCCTGGCCAGGCGCGCGCGAGGGTGAGGGCGAGCGCGGTGACGTAGAGCTTGCTCTCCGCGTACGCCCGGGCGGCGTTCCAGGGCCGCCCGGTCCAGTCGACGTCGCGGATGGACCCGGTTCCTCCGTGATGCAGTCCGCTGCTGAGGTAGATGAGCCGGTCCGGGCGGTCAATCAACGCCGTGAGCAGATAGGGGGCGAGGGTGTTCACCGCCAGAGTCTTCGCGTGACCTTCGGCGGTCGTGGCGCGGGACGGCTCGAGGTAGACGCCGGCATTGTGGATGACAGCGTCCATCCGGCCGATCTGGTTCACCTGGCCTGCTAGCTCTCGGGTCTCGGCTGCGCTGCTCAGGTCGCCGATGACGACTCCCGCGGCGCCCGCAGCGAGGTCGCTGAGCGCCGCCGCCCGGTCGCGGCTGCGGGCGTGGAGGACAACGTCATGGCCCTCACCCATGAGGGCACGGGCGGCGGCGCGGCCGAGTCCGTCGGTGGAGCCGGTGATGAAGATACGGGGCACGGGATAATTCTTCCGCACGGGGCGTCCGGCCGTCCCCTGGGACCAGTACCGGGCGCTCGCGCGGCAGGCGGCGCGCACGAAGCAGAACTGACGTACGGGGAGCTTACGGAAGCCGGCCACCGGGCGGATCGAGCGCGCGGCCCGCATACACGGGCTCGTGAACCGGAAGCCGCGTGTTGGAGTACCGCCTCGTGGGTACTGACACGTACGCGGACGGTTGCGGTACCAGTGTCGGGAGGGCCCGGATGCGGATCAGCGAGGTACTTCGCGTCAAGGGCGCACAGGTCGTCACGGTCACCCCGGATACGACGGTGCGGAGCCTCCTCACGATCCTCGCCGAGCACCGGATCGGCGCGGCCGTCGTCTCTCGCGACGGCACCTCGGTCGACGGGATCGTCAGCGAGCGGGACATCGTCCGGGCGCTGGCCCTGCGCGGCGCGGCGGTGATGTCTGAGCAGGTCACGGCCATCTACACGGCCGAAGTGCACACGGTCACGCCGGAGACCGGGCTGGAGGAAGTCGCGCGGATGATGACCGAGCGCCGGATACGGCACGCGCCGGTCACCGTGGACGGCGCCTTGCGCGGCATCGTGAGCATCGGCGACGTGGTGAAGAGCCGCATCGGCGAGCTGGAAACTGAGCGGACCGCGCTGTCTGACTACATCACCGGTACCCGCTAGCGCGAGCCCCGCCCGTCCCGTTTCCCCCCGCGATGACCAGTCATTCACCCCAGGGGGAAGACGCGGCGGCACGTTCGATGCTGGTGATGCCGTGAGACTGGCGCTCACGGAGAAGTCCGGCGCCGAGTGAGTAGGGCGGCGCCGCGGCCGGCGAACCGGTGGCGCGCCGCACGATCTCGTCGGCCAGCGACCTGGCCATCGCAAGGCGGGGGTAGGCGGCGTGAATCTCCTTCTCCCACTCGCTGACGATCTCCGTGTCCTGTCCGAAGTCGATGCCCACGCCCCGGCGGGTCAGGTAGACGAGCAGTCCCCGGCGCTCCGCTATGCCCGCCGAGGTGTGCAGCGCGATCGCCTCCCAGACCTGGTCCACGTCCCGGTCGGGCATCCCGTGTTCCCGCAGCACCGCGGCCGCGAGATCCGCGCCCTCCACCTCGAACCGGGCCGCGCCCGGGGCGAGGTTGCCGACGCCGAGGTCATGCATTACGGTCGCGGCGAAGAGCAGGGCACGATCGTAGGCGGCGTCGTCAAGGCATCCCTCGTGCGCGGCGAGCAGCTGGGCGAAGAGGAAGCTGCGCACGCTGTGGTTGGCGATCGCGGGGCTCTCCGAGGTGCGCACGACGGCCAATGCGGCCTCGGCCACCGGGCCTGCGGGCAGGTCGAAGGAAGAGGTCATGTCCGAACGCTACGAACCCGGCCACCGTCCGCACCAGTGGCCGGAAAGACGACTATCCCAAGAATCCTGCCATCACGGCCTTCCCATCGACGCGGCGCTCGCCGTCGGCTAACGTCGCTGCCTGGATGACACCGGACGGACGGAGCGCGGCACGGATGAGCGACACGACGACCGACACGACGGCCGACACCGAGGAGCGGGTGACCGTCACGCTGACGGACGGGGTGGCCGACGTCCGGCTGAACCGGCCGGCCAAGCGCAACGCGATCGACCCGGCGATGTTCGAGGCGCTGGTGGTGACCGGCGAGCGGCTGAAGACCCAGCCGGGGCTGCGAGCGGTCGTGCTGTCCGGCGAAGGGCCCGACTTCTGTGCCGGGCTCGACTTCGGCTCGTTCCAGGCGATGCGCTCCGGTGAACGGCTGTCCGCGACCGCGCAACTGCCGCCCGGCGACGGGCCGGCCAGGGCGACCGGCCAGCGCGCCGCCTACGTGTGGGCCGAGCTGCCCGTCCCGGTGATCGCGGCGCTGCGCGGCAACGC
Source organism: uncultured Actinomycetota bacterium (assembly GCA_963767685.1). Taxonomy (GTDB): domain Bacteria; phylum Actinomycetota; class Actinomycetes; order Streptosporangiales; family Streptosporangiaceae; genus Trebonia. Next base: position 106,679 of record CAVYEZ010000015.1, on the reverse strand, counting down.
GCTCGGTGGCGGGCTGCAGATCTCGCTCGGTGCGGACATCCGGATCGTCGCGCCCGACGCGCGGCTCTCGGTCTTCGAGGTCGCCTGGGGGCTGATCCCCGACATGACCGGCACCCAGCTGCTGCCGGAGCTGGTCGGCCGGGATGTCGCCAAGGAGCTGACCTACACCGGGCGGATCGTCAGCGGCGAGGAGGCCGCGGCGATCGGCCTGGCGACGCGTATCGACCCCGACCCGCTTGCCGCCGCCCTCGACATGGCACGGGAGATCGCCGGGCGCAGCCCGCACGCGGTCCGGGCGGCGAAGCGGCTGCTCGACCTCGCCGGCCGGACCGACCTCGCCTCGGGCTTCGCGGCCGAGCAGGAGGAGATCCGCGCGCTGATCGGCAGCCCCAACCAGGTAGAGGCGGTCACGGCGCGCTTCGAGAAGCGCGCCCCGGTCTTCGGCGAGGCCTGAGGAGAGCGGGCGCGTCGGGGTGAAGGCAAGCACGGGGCGGGCAGGCGTGCAGGCGGAGCAGGGCGGGGGGTGGGCGCAGGATGGAGAGGCTCAGGTGCGGAACAGGGCGCTGTAGGCGTTCAGGGCCGGCTGGCCGCCCAGGTGGGCGTAGAGGACGTTGGATTTCATGCCGATCTCGCCGCCGCGGACGAGGTCGATGAGGCCGGCCATGGACTTGCCCTCGTAGACCGGGTCGACGATCATCCCTTCCAGGCTTCCGACCAGGCGAATCGCGTCGAGGGTGGACTGGACGGGGACGCCGTAGTAGTCGCCGGCCCAGCCGTCCAGGACCGTGATCTCCTCGTCGCGAAGGTCGCGGCCGAGCCCGATGAGCGCCGCCGTGTTGCGTGCAATCTTGGCGACCTGGGCCCGGGTCTCGTCGATCTTGGCCGACGCGTCGATGCCGAGGACACGCCGGGGCCGGTCCTGGCCGGCGAAGCCGGCGATCATGCCGGCGTGGGTGGAGCCGGTCACGCTGCAGACGATGATCGTGTCGAAGAAGACGCCAAGCTCCCGTTCCTGCTGCTGCACCTCGTAGGCCCAGTTGGCGAAGCCGAGCCCGCCCAGCGGGTGATCGGACGCGCCGGCCGGGATCGGGTAGGGGACGCCGCCCTCGGCGCGGACCTCGTCGAGCGCCCGCTCCCAGCTGGACTTGACGCCGATGCCGAAGCCCGCCTCGACGAGCTCGACCCGCGCCCCCATGATGCGGGAGAGCATGATGTTGCCGACCCGGTCGTTGAGCGGATCGGGCCAGTCGACCCAGCTTTCCTGCACCAGCCGGGCCTTGAGCCCGAGCTTGGCCGCGACCGCCGCCACCTGCCGCGTGTGGTTCGACTGGACGCCGCCGATGGAGACCAGGTGCGTCGCGCCGCTGGCGAGCGCATCGGGCACCAGGTACTCCAGCTTGCGGACCTTGTTCCCGCCGTAGGCAAGACCGGAGTTGCAGTCTTCCCGCTTGGCCCACACGGTGGCCCCGCCGAGGTGCGCCGACAGCCGGTCGAGCCGGTGCACGGGCGAAGGCCCGAACATCAGCGGGTAGCGCGCGAAATCGTCAAGGGACACGGGGTTCTCCTTCGCCTTCATGGGCCGCCGCCGACCACGACCCGCTTCGGCCGCTCGGCGGGCCGCCGGATGCCGTAGAGGCGCTCGCGGCCCGTTTCCGGATGCTGGATGCAGGTATGCCACATATGCCACTTACGTGACGTTCGTTGGGTTTACGAGGTTACTACGCGGGGCACCACCAGGCGCGACTCTGGGATCACGGCCACGCCGAGGATCTCGATCATCGCCTCTGGCTGCCACAGGGCGGTGGTCCCGATGCCCGCCATGGCCGGGTAGACGGGGCCGGCCAGCTCCCGCCAGACGTGGCCGATCTCCTTGCCGTGCGCCTGGTAGTCCGGGATGTCGGTCAGGTAGATGGTGATGCTCACCAGGTCCCCGGGGTTGCCGCCCGCCGACCGGAGCACCGTGAGCAGGTTGCCGAAGGCCTGGCGGAACTGCGCGACGATGCCGCCGGGAACGATCCGCATTTCCGCGTCGAGCGCCGTCTGGCCGCCGAGGTACAGGGTGTTGCCTGCCAGCGTGCCGTGCGAGTAGCCGCTCGGGGCGGGCAGCGTGGGCGGGTTGACGGGGACGGGCAGCTGGCTGGTGGTCATCCGTGCTCCTCGGGACGGCTCGGCAGGTCCTCGTTCAGCCTAACAGGCATTGACAGATCTCCAACGATCGTGGAGATAATGAAATATCTGCAGCGAACGACGGGAGCCGCGCGTGGAACCTGACCTCAGCAAGTACGTGCTCGAAGGTGATAACTCGCGGTACGCCGGCGCCGACGGCGCTGGTCGTCCCCGTGGTCACCCGGGCGGGGCACGAGCCGGGCGGCACCGCCCAGTCCGACGGCGCGACCCGCGTCTCCGGCGTCAGCGCCCAGCACACCCCGGCCACCCGGATCTGGTTCGGCCAGGTGCGCAACGACGCGGGCTACCGTTCGGTGCCGCACCACCACGGCGAGGCCGAGACCGGCGGCTTCGTGCTATCCGGGCGCGCGCGGATCTACTTCGGCGCGAAGTTCGCCGACTACCTCGACATGGCGGAAGGCGACTGGGTGTTCGTCCCGCCGTTCCTGCCGCACGTCGAGTGCAACCTCGACCGCAATCGGCCGCTTACCTGGATGACCGCCCGCACTCCGGAGAACATCGTGGTCAACCTGCCGCAGGTGGACGACGGCGAGCTGCCCGGCTGGCGGGAGCGGCCATGACGTCCTTTGACTCAGCGATCTTCACCGACGCGGTCACGCTCAAGCCGGCCGAGCCCCAGCAGTTCGACGCCGCCTTCACCGGCGTGACCCAGCCCTGCCCCTGGCCGAAGGCGTACGGCGGCGACCTCGTCGCGCAAGCGGCGGTGGCCGCGCAGCGAACCGTCGACGGACGGCAAGGCGCTGAACTCGATGCACTCGTACTTCATGCGCCCGGCCGACATCGGCGCCGAGGTGCGGTACGAGGTCGAGACGCTGCGCGACGGGCGCGGGTACAGCACCCGGCAGGTGCGCGCGTTCCAGCGCGGCAAGGCCGTCTACGCCTGCCTCGCCAGCTTCGCGGCCGGCGAGCCGGGCGGCGAGTACGCGGCGGAGTTCCCGGCCGGCCTCCCCGCGCCGGAGACGCTGCCAAGCGCGGCGGAGTACCTGGCGGACCGGGCCGGCGGCACGATGACGGCCGAGTCGAAGGCGTACTGGTCGGGCGGCCGCGGCTTCGACATGCGCCACGTCCCCGGGCCGGTGTACCTGACGGTGGACGGGGCCAGGCGGCCGCAGCAGGCGGTCTGGATCCGGCCGTTCGACGCGCTGCGCCCGGTCGACGGGCTGACCAGCGCGCAGCGCGACGCGGCGGCGCTCGCCTACGTCTGCGACTACACGATCCTCGAGCCGGTGCTCCGCGTCCTCGGCCTGCCGTGGGCGGATGCGGGGCTGGGCACCGCCAGCCTCGACCACGCCATGTGGTTCCACCGGCCCGGCCCGGTCGACGGCTGGCTGCTGTACGCGCAGCAGGCGGCCGCCGCCGGCGGCGGGCGGGGGCTGGCCACCGGCCGCTTCTTCGGCGCCGACGGTACCCACCTGGCCACCGTCGTCCAGGAAGGGATGATCCGCGTCACGTCTGGAGGACATCCATGATGCCCCTGGCCCGCACCGGCTACGCCGACACCTTCGCCCGCGACAACCTTCCGCCCGCGGCCAGCTGGCCGGCCCTGGAGTTCACCACCGACCTGCTGAAGTACCCCGAGCGGCTGAACGCGGCCGCCGAGATCATCGACGGGCCGACCGCGGTCTACGGCCCGGACCGGCCCGCGCTCAAGACCCCGGACGGCGCGGTGTGGAGCTACGGCGAGCTGCGCGCGCGGGCCAACCAGATCGCGCGGGTGCTGACCGAGGACCTCGGCCTGGTCACCGGCAACCGCGTGCTGCTGCGCGCGCCGAACAACCCGTGGACGGTCGCCGCCTGGCTCGGCGTCATCAAGGCAGGCGGCATCGTCGTCACCACGATGGCCGCGCTGCGGGCCCGCGAGCTCGCGCCGATCGTCGCCAAGACCAGGCCGTCGATCGCGCTAGTCGATCACCGGTTCACCGACGACGTGCTCGCGGTCGCCGCCAGCACGCTTCCCGGCTTGCGGGTCGTCGCCTACGGCGGTGACGGCGCGGGCGACCTGACCCGGCTGATCCTCGGCAAGCCGGCCGACTTCGCCGCGGCCGACACCGCGGCCGACGACGTGGCGCTCTTCGGGCCCACGTCGGGCAGCACCGGCGTCCCGAAGATCACCACTCACTTCCACCGCGACCTGCTGTCCATCGACAACACCTTCGGCAAGCTGACCCTGCGGCTGCGGCCGGATGACCTGGTCGCCTGCACGGCGCCGCTCGCCTTCACGTTCGGCCTCGGGATGCTGGTCGTGTTCACGCTCCGCGCGGGAGCGTGCGCCTTCCTCACCGAGACGGCGACGCCGGCCCGGCTGGCGGACCTGGTCGCCGAGCACCGGGTCACCGTGCTCGCCACCGCGCCCACGGCCTACCGGCAGATCATGCGGGACGGCAAGGCCGGCCGGCTGTCCGGGCTGCGCACCGCGGTCAGCGCGGGCGAGCACATACCGCGCGAGACCTGGCAGCGGCTGCGGGACGACATCGGGCTGCGGGTCATCGACGGCATCGGCGCGACCGAGATGCTGCACATCTTCATCAGCGCGGCCGACGACGACATCAGGCCGGGGGCCACCGGCAAGCCGGTCCCCGGCTTCCGGGCCGCCATCCTCGACGCCGAGGGCAAGGAGGCCGCGCCCGGCGTCGCGGGGCGGCTGGCGGTGATCGGCCCGGTCGGCTGCCGCTACCTCGACGACGAGCGGCAGTCCAAGTACGTCGTCAACGGCTGGAACGTCACCGGGGACACGTTCGTGCGGGACGACGACGGCTACTTCTGGTACCAGGGCACGCACGGACAACATGATCGTCTCCTCCGGGTACAACATCGGCGCCCCCGAGGTCGAGTCGGCCATCGACAGCCACCCGGACGTCGTGGAGTCCGCGGTCATCGGGGTGCCGGACCCGGAGCGGGGCTCCATCGTCTGCGCGTTCGTGGTGCTCCGCGACGGCGTGGCCGGCGATACCGCCAAGGCCAGGGAGATCCAGGACTACGTCAAGGGCCAGCTGGCGCCGTACAAGTACCCGCGCGACGTCCGCTTCACGGCGTCGCTGCCGCGCAACCCGAGCGGCAAGGTGCAGCACTTCAAGCTGCGCGAGGCCGTAGCGGCTGAGTCGGCGATGTCGAACACGGGCGCCACGGGGGCGGGGGCATGAAGATCGCGATCGCCGGCGGCGGCCCGGGCGGCCTGTACTTCGCCGCGCTGATGAAGGGGCTCGACCCGCGGCACGAGGTGACGGTGTGGGAGCGGAACGCCCCGGACGACACCTTCGGGTTCGGCGTCGTGTTCTCCGATGAGACCCTGGGCGGCATCGAGGGCGCCGACCCGGTCGTGCATGACCGGATGGAAGAGCGCTTCGCCCGGTGGACCGACATCGACATCAGCTTGACCGATTCCTCCGGGAGCGCGCACCAGTTCACGGTCGGCGGGCAGGGATTCGCGGCGATGGGCCGCCAGGACCTGCTGCGGATCCTGCAGGAGCGCACGGCTGAGCTTGGCGTGGACGTCCGCTACCGCACGGCGGCGCCCGACGTGGCGCGGCTGCGGGACGAGCACGACCTCGTGGCCGCCGCCGACGGCGTCAACTCCGCGATCCGCGCGGGACACCCCGCCGCGTTCGGCCCGGACATCGACCAGCGGGCGAACAAGTACATCTGGCTCGGCACCGACCTGGTCTTCGAGGCATTCCAGTTCTTCGTCAAGCAGACGCCGTGGGGCACCATGCAGATCCACGGCTACCCGTACTCCGCCACGGGCTCGACGTTCATCGTGGAAATGCACGAGCGGGTGTGGCGCGCCGCCGGGTTCGACAAGACGGAGCAGGCGGAGTTCCCGCCCGGGGCCAGCGACGAGTACGCGGTCGGGCGGATCCGGGAGATCTTCGCCGACGAGCTGCGCGGCCACCAGGTGCTGACCAACAACTCCAAGTGGCTCAACTTCCGCACCGTCCGCAACGCGCGCTGGCACGACGGCAACGTGGTGCTGCTCGGCGACGCTGCGCACACCGCGCACTTCTCCATCGGCTCCGGCACCAAGCTCGCCATGGAGGACGCGCTCGCGCTGGCGGCCTGCCTGCACGAGCACCCGTCGGTCGCCGGCCGCGCTCGACGCCTACCAGGCCGAGCGCAAGCCGGTCGTGGAGTCCACCCAGCGCGCGGCGCAGGCCTCGCTTGAGTGGTTCGAGAACATCGGCATGTACGCCGGGCAGGACCCGGCGCAGTTCGCCTTCAACCTGCTGACCCGGTCCCGGCGGATCACCTTCGCGAACCTGAGGGAACGGGACGAGGAATTCGCGGCCCGGATCGAGAGCGAGTTCGCGCGGCGCGCGGTTATCTCCCGGGGGGACGACCCCCCGTACCCCCCGGCCGCGCGCCCGATGGCAAAAACCGCCATCGAATCAGGCGCGCCCCCGAGCGTCCCGGCGATGTTCACCCCGGCCCGGATCGGCCCGCTCAAGCTGAAGAACCGGGTCATCGTCTCCTCGATGGACATGTACAGCGCCGACGAGGGCGTGCCGGGCGAGTTCCACCTCGTCCACCTGGGGTCCAAGGCCCTGGGCGGCGCGGGCCTGGTGATGACGGAGATGACCTGCGTGTCGCCGGAGGGCCGGATCACCCCCGGCTGCCCCGGGCTGTGGACCGACGGGCAGCGCGACCAGTGGGCGGCGATCACCCGCTTCGTCCACCGGCGGTCTACCGCGAAGATCGGCCTGCAGCTTGGCCACTCCGGCCGCAAGGGCTCGACCAGACTGATGTGGGAGGGCCTGGACGAGCCCCTGCCGGACGGCAACTGGGAGGTCATCGGCCCGTCGGCGGTGCCCTACGGTGACGGCTGCCACTTGCCGAGGGAGGCGACCAGGGCGGACATGGACAAGGTCATCGCCGACTTCGCCGCCGCCGCCCGCCGCGGCGTGCAGGCCGGCTTCGACCTCGATCGAGGTGCACGCCGCCCACGGTTACCTGCTCAGCTCCTTCCTGTCGCCGGTCTCGAACACGCGCACCGACGCCTACGGCGGGCCGCTGGAGAACCGGCTGCGGTTCCCGCTCGAGGTCTTCGACGCGGTCCGCGACGCCGTTCGCACCGCTGTCTCCACGGGGACCGGCGGCGACGCCGTCCCGGTGACGGTGCGGATCTCGGCCGCCGACTGGGTGCCCGGCGGCATCACGGCCGACGACGCGGTGGAGATCGCGCGGGCCTTCATCGCGCACGGCGCGGCGGCCATCGACGTGTCCTCCGGCCAGGTCAGCAAGGACGAGCGGCCGGCGTTCGGCCGGTCCTACCAGACGCCGTTCGCCGACCGGATCAGGCACCAGGTCGCCGGGCCGGCCGGCGTCGCGGTGATCGCGGTCGGGGCGATCTCCAGCTATGACGACGTGAACTCGATCCTGCTGGCCGGCCGGGCCGACCTGTGCGCCCTCGGTCGCAGCCACCTGTACGACCCGCAGTGGACGCTGCACGCGGCCGCCGAGCAGGGTTACGCCGGCGTCGGCGCCCGTTGGCCCGTGCAGTGGCAGGCGGGCGCGCGCAAGCCGCCGTCGGCGCGAACCGACAAGATCCCGCCGCGGCTGTCGCTGCTGCGGTCGGCCCCGGCCGGCGCCGGTGCACCTGCGGTGGACGCCGGCGCCGGAACCGGTGACGGCCTGACGACTATCCGGCACAATGAAGGGGATGAGCACAAGCCTGAGGAGGAGACCGTCCGCGGCCCGCTCGCACAGGTCCCGCACCGTGGTGGTCAGCTTCCTCGGCTCTGTCGTCCGCCGGATGGGCGACTGGATGCCCATCGGCGGAACTGTCGACCTGATGACCCAGCTGGGGCTCGACGCGCCGAGCGTGCGCACCGCCGTGTTCCGGCTCAAGCAGCGCGGCTGGCTCGCCGCCGAGAGCCGCGGCGGCGCGCGCGGCTACGCGCTCACGCCGCTGGCCGCGGCCACGCTCGCCGCCGGCGATGAGCTCATCTGGCACGCCCGGCAGCCCGCCGACCTGGCCGACGGCTGGTGCGTGGTCAACTTCTCCGTGCCCGAGTCGGCGCGGGCCAAGCGGCACCAGCTGCGCGGGCACCTGACCCACCTCGGATTCGGGAACGTCGGGACCGCGATGTGGATCGCGCCCGCGCGGATGCGCCCGGCGGCGGAGCAGGCGATCGCCGAGCTTGGCCTCGACAAGTACGCCGCGATCTTCGTCGGTGACTACGTCGGCGGGCAGGACCTCACCACGCTGCTGTACTCCAGCTGGGACCTGGCCGGGATCGACCGGTGCCTACCGTGACTTCATCGACCGTTACGCCGAGCTGGCGGCCGCGCTGGAGGCGCAGGCGGCGATCGGCCCGCAGCAGGCGTTCGTGACCTACCTCGGGGTGGTCGATCACTGGCGCAAGCTGCCCTTCCGCGATCCGGGGCTGCCCCGGGAGGTGCTCGCCGCCGACTGGAGCGCCCCCGCGGCCGGGGCGCTGTTCGAGAAGCTGGTCACGATCCTCGAGGGCCGGGCGCTCGCCCACGCCGCCGGGTACTGGCCTGGCGTGGAGTGACACCCACCAGCCGTTCGGCTAATTCTTCTTTTGGCTTGTCGGGATGGCGGATCGCCGCTCACCCGGTGGCGTGAGCAGCGATCCGCTATCTCGAAGGCAAGGCCGGAACGTCAGTGCCGCTCCGGCCGCATGAGCAGGGCGACGGTGACGGCGGCCACGGCGGCGAGCCCCGCGGCGATGAGCAGGGCGAGCTGCATTCCGTCGGCGAAGGCCGTCTGGGCCTGGACGGCCACGGTGCCGCCCAGGTGAGTGGCGACCGCGACCGAGGACCGGGCCGCGGCGGCCTGCGCGGTGGGCACGTGGGCCAGGCTGAGGTGGCTCTGGTAGGTGGCCGTCAGGACGCTGGCGAGCACCGCGATGCCGACCGCGCCGCCGGTCTCCCGCGACAGGTCGTTGAGCGCCGACCCGACCCCTTGCTGCGCGGGTGGCAAGGCCGCGGTGATGCCGCTGGTGGCCGGGGTAGTGGCCAGGCCCATGCCGGCGCCGAGGACGACCAGGCCGACGGCCAGCAGCCAGTAGCCGCTCGTCGGGGTCAGCTGCGACAGCACGGCCATGGCGGCGGCGATGAGGGCCAGCCCGGTGGCGCAGACCTTCGTGGCGCCGAGCCGGGCCACGAGGGCGGGGGCCAGCCGGGCGGCGGGCATCATGGTCGCGGCCATGGGCAGCATGCTGACGGCGGAGACCAGCCCGGAGTCGCCCCGGATGAGCTGCAGGTACTGCAAGACGATGAAGATGAACCCGAAGAGGGCGAAGAACTGGACGAAGATTGACAGGCTGCCGGCGGCCAGGCCGCGGCGGGCGAAGACCCGGGGGTCGAGCAGCGGGGCCCGGCGGCGCCACTCCCACGCGATGAAGCCGGCGAGGATCACCGCGCCCGCGGCCAGGCCCGCGAGCGTGCGCGCCGACCCCCATCCCTGGTCGGGCGCCTCGATGATGGAGTACACCAGGGCGACGATGCCGAGCACGGACAGGATCGCGCCGATGACGTCGACGCGCGGGGTCTGCGGGTCGGCCGACTCGGGCACGAACCGGATGGTGCCGCGATGGCCGCGCCGGCCAGGACGACGTTCAGGCCGAACACCGACGGCCACGACCACACCTGCAACAGGAGGCCCGAGGTGAGGAGGCCGAGGACGGCGGCACCGCCGGCCACCGCGGCCCATACGCTGACCGCCCGGGTGCGCTGCGCGCCCGGGAAGGTGCCGGTGATCGTGGACAGGGTGGCGGGCATGACCAGCGCCGCCCCGAGGCCGAGGACGGCCCGCAGGCCGATCAGTTCGGCCGCCGAATGCGCGGTCATCGCCACGGCCGACCCGGCGCCGAAGATCGCCAGGCCGGCGATCAGCGTCCGGCGGCGGCCGTAACGGTCGCCGATCGCGCCGGCGGGCAGCAGCAGCGAGGCGAACACCAGCGAGTAGGCGTCGATGACCCAGGCCAGCTGGGTCTGGGAGGCGTGGGTGGCCCGGGCGACGCCCGGCAGCGCCACGTTCAGCGAGGACACCGCGGCGACCACCGCCGCCAGGGCCAGGCAGACGACCGCGGTCATGACGGCGGGGCGGGCGGCGCGCGGCGCGGCCGCCGGGGTCACGTTCTTGCTGGACTTAGCGGACTTGGTTGACTTCGCCGGCCTCGCGGCCAGGAGGTTCATGGCTGACATCGCTTGCTCCCAAGCTTTCGGTTCTTTGCTTTAGAATGACATTACAAATCTTTTGAATGAGAGTCAATAGCTTTGGAATGTCGGTCAAGAACGTAGTAGCATGGCCGCATGACCAGCCCAGACAAGACCGCCACCAGGACGAGTCGGCCGCGCCAGCCGGCGACCGCGCGGGCCGAGCAGGCCGAGCAGGCCGGGACGCGGCGGGTCAGCAGGCAGCGGGAGGCGGGCGAGGTCACCAGGCGCGAGACCCGGCGGCGGCTGCTCGCGGCGGCGGCGGCCGAGTTCGCCGAGCGCGGCTACGCGGCAGCCACCGTGAGCCGCATCGCCAGCCGGGCCGGCGTCTCGGTGCAGAGCCTGTACAACGACTGGGGCAACAAGCGGAACCTGCTTGAGGCGGTCCTGCAGAGGGCCGTGACCGGCGACGACGAGGCCGCGCTAACGCCGGGGAAGCCGCCCGAGGTCATCACCGCCGCCCTCCGCCCGCAGGACGGCGCCGATCCCCGCCGCCTGCTGGCGCACCTTGCCCGTCAGTACCGGCTGCTCGCCGAGCGCTCGGCGGTCGGCTGGCAGACTTACCGGGACGCCGCCGCCACTGATCCCGACATCGCCGCCGACTGGCAGCGGCTCAGCGAGATGCGCCGCGACGCCTTCCACGCCCTGCTCGCGCGGATCCCGGACGCCGCGCTGCGCCCCGGCCTCTCCCCCGCCCTCGCCGCCGACACCGCCTGGGCGATCGCCAGCCCGGAGACCCACCACCAGCTGGTGCGCCAGGCCGGCTACAGCTACGACGACCTCGAATCCTGGGTCCGCGGCACGCTCAGCGCCGCGCTTTTCCCCGACGAGTAGGATTCGCGCGTCGCCCGGCATTCCGTCCGCGTGGCCTCCGCGTGGCCCACAAGGCCAGAACTCGGCGCTCACCCGGGTGCCGTAGGGCCAATAAACTTGGGGCGTGGGTGCCACAAGGACAATACATTTCATGATTGTGTGAGTTTTGAGCGTCGTCGACGTCCAAAACTCACACAATCCTCACGGGCGCGGGCGCGGCGCGGAGATCAGGGAGTTAGCGGTACTGCCGGCGCGCATGCGTTGTGGACGAAAGTGACTGACGGGGCCGATGCTATTCGACGGCACCGGTTGGCGGATGCCGCGCTCCGCGGGCGCGGGGCAGCGCCCTTGATCCCTGGCCGAATCGATTGCTTTTCTCGGCGGACCGGCCATTTCCCCGGGAAATCGTCCTTCCGTGCGAAATTCTCTTGCCGCGAAATTGATCATGATTTCGGGGTAGTCGGTGAAATGGGGTACCGGTAGGGTCGAATACGGAGTAAAAGCGGCATACGGAGGTTTGCGCACATGTCGGCCCAGTCCGAGGCTCCGCGGTATCCATTCCCACCCTCCCCCGTGCCCTACGATCCCGGACCGGAAGTGCGGGAACTGATGGCGAAAGGCCCGGTCAACCGGGTCCGGCTGCCGGACGATTCCACGGCGTGGCTGGTCACCGGCTTTAATGAGACGCGGGAAGTGATGATTGACCAGCGTTACTCCCGCGCGCTTGTCTTCGCCCCCGGGCGCGAGGTGTACGGCGTGGAAGCGACGCTCGCCGACGGCATCGTCGCCATGGACCCGCCGGAGCACACCCGGCTGCGCAAGCTGGTGGCGGGCGCGTTCACCGAGAAGCGCATGCAGGCCCTGCGGCCGCAGGTCACGCGGATCGTCGACGACCTGATCGACGCGATGCGGGCCGGGCCGCGGCCGGTGGACCTTTCGCGCTCGTTCTCGCTGATGGTGCCGGCCAGCGTGATCTGCGCGCTGCTCGGCGTGCCGATCGCGGACGTGGACCGTTTCCACGCGTGGTCGAACGTGATATTCGGCGACTGGAGCCGGTCACGGGATGACATCACCGCGGCGTACGCGGCCATGGGCGACTACATAGCGGAGCTGATCGCGAGCAAGCGCCAGGCGCCCGCGGACGACCTGATCAGCGTGCTCATCGACGCCCGCGACGCGGCCGGCAAGCTCAGCGAGGTCGAACTGGTCAAGTTCGGCGTCGGGCTGCTCGGTGCCGGCCACGAGACCACCGCCAACTCGATCAACATGTCGTTCGTGGCGCTCTGCCAGTACCCGGACGAGCTCGCCCGGCTGCGCGCCGACCCCGGCCGCATCCCCGCGGCCGTCGAGGAACTCGTGCGGTACGTGATCATCAGCGGCAGCGGATTCATACCGCTGGCCAGGATCACCAGGGAAGAGGTGTGCCTCGGCGGGGTCACGATCCCGGCCGGGGAAACCGTGCTGCCGTCGTTCAACGTCGCCAACCGGGACCCCGCGGCGTTCGCCGATCCTGACCGGCTTGACGTGGGGCGCGTGCCCAAGACCCACCTGGGCTTCGGCGCGGGCGCCCATCACTGCCTCGGCGCCCAGCTGGCCCGGATGGAACTGCGGGAAGCGTTGCACGGGCTGCTGACGCGGCTGCCGGGACTGCGGATGACCGTGCCAATGTCCGCGCTCGAGTTCCGTGCCGGGCACGCCATCGCCAGCATGCGCGAGCTGCCCGTCACCTGGGACGACGCATGAGCTGGCGGGTGACGGTCGACGCCGGGCGGTGCATCGGCTCCGGCGTGTGCCAAGGCACCGCGCCCGGCCGGTTCCGGTTCGACGAGGAACAGCACTCCCGCCCGGTGCTGGCGCTGACCGAACCCGACGACCAGGTCAGGGACGCCGCGATGTCCTGTCCGGTCGAGGCGATCCGGCTGGCCGACGCCGGTACCGGCGAGCCCGTGCCGCTTGACGACTGACGGACGACTCACGGACGACTCACGGACGACTCACGGACTAGCGGCCGGGGCCGTCCGAGCCCGCCGGGTACTCCTGCAGCGGGACGAGGTCCTTGGACCAGGCGGAAAGCACGGGCGTGAGGACGCGCCAGGACTCTTCGGCCTCGTCGCCGCGGATGGACAAGGCGCCGTTCCCGGTGAGCACGTCGAGCAGCAGCCGGCCGTAGGCGGGCAGGGCCGGCGGTTCGAGCCGGGAGGCCAGCGTCAGCGGGGCGAGCGTGCTGGCGCGCGCTCCCGTGCCGGTCAGCTCCAGGGTCAGCGTCTCCGGGTCGAGCCCGAACCGCATGACGTTGGGTCGGGCCTCGTCGCTGCGGTCGAAGGGCATGTGCGGCACCGGGCGGAAGCGGATGGCCACCTCCTTGCGGTCCCGCCGCAGCGCCTTGCCGGTCCGCAGCCGGAAGACCGTGCCGGGCCAGCGCCAGTTATCCAGCTCAAGCTCTACCTCCGCGAAGGTCTCCGTGCGGCGGGCCGGGTCCACGCCCGCCTCGTCCGCGTACGCCGGGACCTGGCGGTCGCCGATCCGCCCGGCCAGGTAGCGGCCGCGGCGGGTGCGCCGCGCCACCTGCTCGTCGGTCAGCGGGCGCACCGAGCGGAGCACGTCCATCTTGCGGTCGCGCAGGTCACGTTCGCCGAGGCTGAGCGGCGGCTCCATCGCCACCAGGCAGAGCAGCTGCAGCAGGTGGTTCTGCAGCATGTCCTTGAGCGCGCCGGCCCCGTCGTAGTAGCCCGCCCGCCCCTCCAGGGTGAGCGACTCGTCCCAGACGATGTCCACCCCTTCGATGTGCGCGGAATTCCATATTGGCTCGAGCACCCGGTTGGCCAGCCGCGTGCCGAGCAGGTTCTGCACGGTCGTCATGGCGAGGAAGTGGTCCACGCGGAACACCGCCTGCTCGGACACGACCCCGGCGAGGAGGCGGTTCAGCTCGACCGCGCTGTCCAGGTCCTCGCCGAACGGCTTCTCAAGCACGATCCGGCTGCCCGCGGGCAGGCCGGCGGCGCCGAGCGCGGACACCGCGGCGGGGAAGATGCGCGGCGGGAGCGCCAGGTAGGCGGCGACCGGCCCGTCGCCCGCGATGACCGCGGCGACGCTGGCCGGATCGGTAACGTCCGCCTGGTGGTAGCTCGACGCGGCCACGACCGCCTGCCGGGCGGCGGCCGGCAGGTGCCCGGCGTGCCGTTCGAGCCCGGCGGCCGCCCACCGTTGAAACTCCGCGCTGCTCCAGCCCTCCTGGCTGGCCCCGACCAGGCGGAAGTCATCGCCGAGGTCCCCTGCGGCCCGCAGCGCGGCGAGCCCGGGCAGCAGGTAGCGCGCGGTGAGGTCACCGGTCGCGCCGAAGATCACCAGTCGGTGGATCATGCCGGCTCCTTCCCCCGGATCGCCGCCTCGGCCCGGGCGAGCGTCACGCCGCTGGCGATGATCCCGATGTGGCTGAACGCCTGCGGGAAGTTGCCGACGAACTCGCCCGTCGTCGGGTCGATTTGCTCGGACAGCAGGCCAAGCGGGCTGGCCCGGCCGCACAGCGAGGCGTACAACTCGGCCGCCTCGTCGAGCTTGCCCTGCATGGCCAGGTTGTCCACCAGCCAGAAGCTGCACAGCACGAACGCGCCCTCATCGCCGGCGATGCCGTCCGGCGAGTCACCGTGCAGGTAGCGGTAGAGCAAGCCGCCGCCGGCCGACAGGCGCTCGGCCACCGCCGCGGTGGTGGCCGCCATGCGCGGGTGGTCGGCGGGAAGCACCTGGCGCAGCGGCAGGGCCAGCAGGCTGGCGTCCAGGCCGCCGCCGCCGTCCAGGTGCTCGCTCAGCGTCTGGGTGTCCTCATCCCAGGACTGGTCGACGATGAGCTGGCGCAGCTTGTCCGCGGCGGCCCGCCAGCCGGAAACCGGCCCGGGCAGGCCGAGCCGCTCGCTGATCGCCGCCGCCCGGTCCAGCGCGACCTGGCACATCGCCGCCGAGTAGGTGAACACCCGGCCCTCGCTGCGCACCTCCCAGATGCCCTGGTCCGGCTGCCGCCAGGCCTGCCCGGCGGTGTCGGCCAGCGCGGACAGGCCCGCCCAGAGCGACCGGTCGATCTCCCCGCCGCCGCGGGCCCACTGGTCGGCGCAGTCCAGGACCTCGCCGTACACGTCGTGCTGGCGCTGGTCGGCCGCGCCGTTCCCCCATCGCACCGGGGCGGAGCGGCGGTAGCCTTCGAGCCCCGGATCCGCCCACTCGTCCGGCACCGGGCCGCCGTCAAGGTCGTACATGATGCGCGGCTGCCGGCTCTGCTCGAAGGCGTCCATGATCCAGCCGAGGAACGCGTCGGCCTCGTCGGCGAACCCGATCCGGCGCATGGCGAACACGGTGTAGGCCGCGTCCCTGACCCAGGTGTAGCGGTAGTCCCAGTTCCGCACCCCGCCGACCGGCGCGGGCAGGGACGACGTCGGCGCGGCGACCAGCGAGCCGTTGACCCAGTGGTCGCAGAGCTTCAGCGTGATCGCGGCCCGGCGGACCAGCGGCTCGGCGGGGCCGTCGTAGCGGAAGCGGGTCATCCACCGGCGCCACGCCGCCACCGTGGCCTCCAGCATCGCCGCCGCGTCGAAGCGGTGGTGGCGGTGCGTGCGCCCCCACGACAGCACGAGGTCGAGCGACTCGCCCTGGGCCAGGTCGAACGCGGCGTGCAGGCCGTCGAGCGGGCGGCTGGACCGCAGGTGTAGCCGCAGGTCCGGCCGGCGCGCCGGGATGACGAGCAGGCCGCCGGCGGCGGGCCGGGACTCGGCGCCGCCCCGCGGCGCCAGGTCGACCTTCAGCCGGACGTTCCCGTCCAGCACCACCGCCGACCGGACCAGTTCGCCCCGGCCTGCCGGCAGGTCATCGGTCAGGTCGGCGCCCGGCCGCAGCGCCAGCGCGTCGGTGACCCGGACCACGCCAGTGGCCGTGCGCAGCTCGGTGACCAGCACCCCGGTGTCCGGCTGGTAACGCTGCCGAGCCTCCGTCAGGCCCTCCGGGGTGACGCCGAAGTGGCCGCCGCGTTCCCGGTCGAGCAGGCCGCACAGCAGCGGGTCAGAGTCGAAGCGGGGCAGGCACAGCCAGCCGATGCGGCCGTCGAGGCCGACCAGGGCCACCGTGGACCCGTCGCCGATCAGGCCGAGGTCTTCTAGCGCCGGGTAGCCGTCCCTGGTGCGGACGGGCCGGAAGGAAGGATCAGGCTCGAGCATGACAGTTCCGTTCGCGCTCGTTCGCTGAACTTCGGTCGTCCGCACCGTAACCAGGGCCGAGCCGCCGCCGCCTCACCCGCGCCGGGTGAGGCACGGCCGGCCAGGCTCTGGTGAACTCGGACCCGTCGTGGCTCGCCTCAGGGCGCTTCCCAGCGAGAGGAAGAACGATGAAAGCCTTTGTGATGAAGGAAATCGGCCGCGTCGGCTTCATGGACAAGCCGGTGCCGCGTCCCGGGCCGAACGACGCCATCGTCAAGACGACCAGAGCCCTGATCTGCACCTCGGACTCGCACACGGTCGGCGGCGGCATCGGGCCGCGGGAGAACCTGACACTCGGCCACGAAGCGGTCGGCGTCGTCCACGAAGTCGGCAGCGAGGTCAAGGTATTCCGGCCCGGCGACCGCGTCCTGGTCGGCGCCATCACCCCCGACTGGGGTCACCCCGCCGCGCAGGCGGGATACGCGTCGCAGTCCGGCGCGCCGCTCGGCGGCTGGAAGTTCTCCAACACCAAGGACGGGGTGTTCGCCGAGTACTTCCATGTCAACGAGGCCGACGCCAACATGGCGAAGATCCCGGACAGCGTCCCCGACGACATGGCGGTGTACTGCGCCGACATGCTCTCCACCGGGTTCATGGGCGCGGAAAAGGGCGGCATCCCGATCGGCGGGACCGTCGCCGTGCTGGCCCAGGGACCGGTGGGGCTCATGGCGACCGCGGGCGCCAAGCTGCGCGGGGCGGCCCTCATCATCGGCGTCGAATCGGTGCCGGGCAGGCAGAAGCTCGCCCGTACTTACGGCGCGGACGAGATCGTCGACTTCACGCAGGAGGACGTCGTCGACCGGATCCTCGACCTGACGGCGGGCGACGGGGTCGACACCGCGATCGAGGCCCTCGGCGCCGACGTGACGTTCCAGACCGCGGTCAAGGTGACGAAGGCGGGCGGCACGGTGTCTAACACCGGGTACTTCGGCGAAGGGGAGTTCGTCCACATCCCGCGCGTCGAGTGGGGCGTCGGCATGGCCGACAAGACGATCGCGACTGGCCTGTGCCCCGGCGGGCGGCTCCGCATGGAGCGGTTGCTGCGCGTGCTTGAGTCCAAGCGCGTCGACCCGACGCTGATGACAACGCACACGTTCAACTTCGACGACATGGAGCGCGCCTTCGAGGTCTCTGACCAGAAACTCGACGACGTCATCAAGCCGCTGATTGTTTTCTGACGTCGATCACGACACTGACAAGAGGCCGGGGGAACCACGGAACGCCGCCTCCGTTCGGGATCATCTCTTTGGTTCATTCTTCATTTTTCCCGAACGGAGGCGGCTGGCTGCCGCAGCGAATCGCTGCGTTTCGTGGGTGAGAAGGTCGCGGGGACGTTCCACTCGGGTTTCGCGGGGAAGAAAGGAACTCAGCCGTCCAGGCGACGTCGAAAGGGGACAGCGGTGTCCGACAGCGTCTACTCCGTCAGCGAGATCGTCGGCTCGTCCAGCGAGAGCATCGACGATGCGATCAAGGGCGCCATCGGGCGCGCCTCGAAGACCCTGCATAACCTCGACTGGTTCGAGGTCAGCGACATCCGGGGCCGGATCGAGGAGAACAACCAGTGTCACTTCCAGGTGAAGCTGAAGGTCGGCTTCCGGCTCGACGAGCAGGGGAGCTGACCGCCGCCTGAGCCGCGTCGGCCGGGCGTGCGGGCGGCCGGTTGACGCGGGGCAACCTGGGTACCGCCACGCGCGTGGCGGATGTCGACGCGATCGTGGCGGGTGCCGGGCCGAACGGGCTGACCGCGGCGGTGACCCTGGCGCAGGCCGGCGTGCGCGTGCGGGTATACGGCGGGCGCTGCGACGGGCTGCGGCTGCTGCTGCGCCCGGTGCCCGTCCCGGTCCCCTACGCGACCGCGAACCCTTCCGTCTACCTGTGCTCTTCCGCCACTCCGCCGGGTCCAGGCGTGCACGGCATGTGCGGTTACCACGCCGCGCGGGCGGCGCTGCGCCGGGTGTTCCGCATTCCGCTGGTGACGGAACCTTCGCTTTAGCCGGCCGCCGGAAAGGTCGATAAAGGCTTGGCAGACGGGTCAACGACCGTTATGGTCAATGGCATGCGCACCGCTCTGGATGTGAGGTCGGCACAAGGCTTCTGAGAACCCTTGTGCCCATCTGCATTTACGGAGCGTAATCAATGTCTGCCTCACCTGAGGTGCCGCTGCGGCGGAATCGCAACTTCCTTCTCCTGATCTCTGGCCAGGTCGTCTCGTCCGCAGGCGACCAGGTCCAGAACTTCGCCCTGCTGCTCCTGCTGGTGGCGACCGCGGGGCATACGAGCCAGGTCGGCCTGGTCCTCGGGCTCAACACGGCGTCGTTCCTCGTCTTCGGCGTGTTCGCCGGGGCGCTGGCCGATCGCTGGGACCGCCGCCGCACGATGATCTGCTGCGAGATCGGGCGCGCGCTGGCCACCGGCGGCGTCGCCGCCGCGCTGGCCCTCGGCGAACTCCGGCTGCCCTACCTTTACGCGTTCGCCGTGGTCACGGGGATTCTCTCGACGATTTTCCAGGCGGCCGACACCGCCGCCCTGCCGAACGTCGTCGGCCCGGGCCGGCTGGCCCGGGCCATGGGCGTATCCCAGGGCGCGTCGAACCTGGTGCGGGTGAGCGGCGCCTCCCTGGGCGCCGTCGTTTACGCGTTCGGCCGGGTCATGCCGTTCCTGGTCAACTCCGTCTCGTTCCTCGCGTCGGCGCTGACGCTGCGGCTCATGCGCGTTCCGTTCCAGGAGGAGACGGACGGGGCGGGAAACCGGTCGGCCGGCCAGATGATCGGCGATATCCGTGAGGGCCTGGGCTGGCTCTGGCGGCAGCCCGTCATCCGTTTCCTGACCGTCATGCAGGTGGGGGACAACCTACGCTACGGCTCCGGCTATCTCGTCATCATTACCCTGGCGGAAGCGGTCCGGGCGACGCCGACCGAAATCGGCCTCGTCTTCACGGGCGCGGCCATCGGCGCCCTCGGCGGCTCGCTGATGGCCGACTGGGCGGTCGCCCGGTTCTCGCTCGGCAACATCGCGGTCGTCATGCTCTGGGCGGAGGCGCTGATCTTCCCGCTGTACGTGCTCGCGCCTAACGCGCTGTGCCTGGGCATCGTCGCCGCGGGCGAGTCGGTGATCACCCCCGTCTACTGGGTGGCCATCGGCACCTACCGGCTCAACCTCGCGCCCGATCACCTGCGCGGCCGCACCTCGGCCGCCGTGCAGGCGGTCACGACGGGCGCGCTGTCCCTCGGCACCATGCTCGGCGGGGTGCTGATCGGCGCGCTGGGTGCCCGCACCGCCACCCTGGCGCTGGCGGGCTGGCTCGGGCTGCTTGCCCTGTGCGCCAGCCTTAACCGGCAGGCCAGGAACGCGGGCCGCACCGGGCCGTGACCGATCCTTCGCCAGTGACCGTCCGCGGACTGGGCGCTCGCACTACCGCACCTGCTCAAGGATGTGGTGCGCCCAGTACGCGGGGTCCTCGTGATAGGCGAGGTCCTCGCCGACGATCCAGGCGCGCGGGGCCGTCTGGCCGGGGGCCGGCGCGGACCAGTGCCGGTTGACACGGTCAATGGCTTCTTGCTCGGTGATTCCGGCGGCCAGGACGATCTCGCGGGCAACGGCAAGGCAGAACTCGCGGGCCTCGACGTCGCCCGCGCAGGGGAAGGGGTCGTGCGGCCGAAGCACCGTGCCGCGGATGAGGTACTCCGGCGGACCGGGATTCCCGCCTGCGGCGGGCGGCGTCCGGATCATGATCGCGTCAGCCACGTCCTCGGCGCTGAGGCCGTACTCGGCCAGGAGGCGGTCGAGGTACTCGCGCGGGCCGAGCCGGCGGTATTCAGTCACGGCGGTCAGGTGAGGGGGCACCGGCTAGCCAGGCGCGGCCGCGGGCGTACAGGGCGTCGGTTTCCCGGCCGGTGAGCTGCGGCATGTCGAGCTTGACGGGGAAGCCCAGGCCGAGCTGCAGGTACGCCAGGTGCCGGTAGCCCTCGGGCAGCGCGGCCAGGCGGGCGGCGTCGAGGACGGGGACGGCGCCCGGGCGGACCGGGTCCAGCCGGTCCCGCTCGTAGATGGGCTGCCGCAGCCGCAGGGTCCAGTGTCCCTCGTGCTTGACGAGGAAGTCGTAGAAGCGGCCGGTGCACACGACGTCGCATAGCTCGCCGCCGACCTCGGCCCGCTGGGTGATCGTCATCTTGGTCTGCGCCACGGCGCGGTCGCCGGCGACGTCGGCGGTGTGGCCGCCGAGGAAATGCCAGATCCGGACGCCGTTCTCGAAGCCCCGGCGGCTCGCGTCGATGAACTCGCGGTACCCGGCCTGCAGCCAGGTCGCCTCCATCCGGCCGTCGGGGTGCCACACGGTTGCGAACCGGTCCCAGTCGCCCGCGTCGCGCCACAGCACCCAGTTCTCGGTCAGCGCGCGGATCTGCGCATGGTCGTCGGTGCTCATGTCCTGCCACCCTCTCTCGCTTCGCGGTCCTCGCTTGGACTGCTTATCACGCTGCTTTGTCGCGCGGGGGGGCGCGACTTAGCGGGGCGGCGCCTTCTGGGCGAGCGCTTCGAGGGCGGCGGCGATCCGGGCGCGGCGGCAAAGGTAGCGGGCGGCCAGGCCAGCCGCGTGATCGGGCTGGTCGTCGCCTCGGCCGCGGGCTAGCTCTCCGCGGCGGGCTTGCTCCGGCGCCACGGAATCGTAAGGCGACGGCGGGCACCCTCGAGGCGGTGACGCCCGTCGCCTTGAGTGGCAACGGGGGCGGGCAGCGAATCATCGGGGGCGGGCACCGGGTCGAGGACCTCCTCGATCGGGACGGTGGTCGGCGGGGGTGGTGCCTGCTGCGGGACGGCCCCTGCCGCCAGCTGCGGCTCCGTCCCGGCCGCCTGCTTGGGCACCGCTCCGGCCGCCTGCTCTTCGGCGATTCGCAGCAGGTGCTCGAGCCCGGCGCGCTGCGACTCTTCGGTCGGGTCCGTCATTGCCCGGCCCCTCGCCCGGGCACCGCTGCCTGGCCGTGCACTGCGGTCAAGGTGCTGGGCGCGCCGACCCGCACGCGAAAGCGCATGTGAATACTCCCCCGAGTGTTAATGCAGGTGGATTTGCGGCAAAGACCCCGTTCAGGACCCCCGTCCCGAGTTGCCGCGTCGCCACGATATTAGGGCAGCAATGCAGATCGTTATGCCATAACACGCGGGGGAAGCTTCGGAAGTGGTCCGGCCCTTGAGGTCAATGCGATCGCAGCGGGGGTAATTTGCGAGGCTTGCGGCGTATTTCCGCAAATCCTGGCAATTTGCGCCGGCGCCGGACCCGGGCCGCCGGGGTAGCCGGGGCGCGCGGCCTCGATTTAGCGCGGAAACCTTTCTTAGTGCGGAACTTATGCCGGCTATAGCAGGGCTATTGCAGGTAAAAGTATCCGTCTTAGGAAAAGTTTCCATGTTAATGGGACGGGTTATGGCGAGTTGATCCGCATACGCCCCTGGGGCATCACGCTTCACTTGGTCGACGGGATTGAGTGGGTGCGATAGTCCGCGATGCCGGGTGGCGAGAGGTCGAACGTGCCTTGCCGAACGGTGGCCCCGGATGGCGGGAGCCGTGGGCTGGTGGGGCAGTGAGCTTGACGGGAACTGGGGGTGGGGGCGTGCTCGGCGGGGTGGGGGTGTTACTGGCGTAGGGGGGCGGGGAGGTAGCTGGCGCCGGGGCCGTCGACGCGGGCGACGTCGTTGGGGTTGGACATCGCGCAGGCTTCAGGGACAGGCAGCCGCAGCCGATGCAGGAGTCCAGGCCGTCGCGCAGCTTCTCGAGCGCGGCGATCTGCGCGTCCAGGCGGGTCCGCCAGGACCGGGACAGCCGGGTCCAGTCGGCCCTGGTCGGGGTGCGCGAGTCGGGCAGCGTCGCCAGCGCGGCGGCGACCTCGTCCAGGGTCAGGCCCACGTTGCGGGCGGCCCGGATGAACGCGAGGCGGCGCAGCACGCCGCGCTCGTAGCGGCGCTGGTTGCCCGTTGTCCTGGTCGCCTGGATGAGTCCCTCGCGCTCGTAAAAGCGCAGCGCGGAGGGGGCGAAGCCGCTGCGGGCGGCGACCTCGCTGACGGTGAGATGGTCGGTAGTGCGCACGATGACCAACGTTTCCCTTGACTTAAAGTTGACTTCAACTACAACACTAGGTCGCATGACCAGTACATCGCAACCAACCGCTCTCGTCACCGGGGCCGGGCGCGGGCTCGGCCGGGCGCTGGCGGCCGCCCTGCTCGCAAACGGCTGGCGCGTCGTCGTCGACGCCCGCCGCACCGCCCACCTCGCCGCCGACCTGCCCGGGGCCCTCGTCGTGCCCGGCGACGTCACCGACCCGGCCCACCGGGACGCGCTCGCCGCGGCGGTCGACGGGCTCGGCCGCCTGGACCTGCTCGTCAACAACGCCAGCGACCTCGGCCCCTCCCCGCTGCCGCCGCTGGCCGACGTGCCGCTCGCGGCGGCCCGGCGCGTGCTCGAGGCCAACGTGCTCGCCCCGCTCGCGCTCATCCAGCGGTTCCTGCCGCTGCTGCGCGCGTACGGCGGCATCGTGCTGAACGTCAGTTCCGACGCGGCCGTCGAGGCGTACGCAGGCTGGGGCGCGTACGGCTCGTCCAAGGCGGCGCTCGACCAGCTCAGCGCCGTGCTCGCGGCCGAGGAGCCCGGGCTCGCCGTCTACGCGGTCGACCCGGGCGACATGCGCACGGAGATGCACCAGGCCGCGTTCCCCGGCGAGGACATCTCCGACCGGCCGGAGCCGGAGGCCGTCGTGCCCGCGCTGCTCCGGCTGATCGCGACGCGCCCGCCGAGCGGCCGGGTCCGCGCCGCCGACCTCGCGGGAACGGCGGCGTGATGGCACTCGACTTCATGCTGCCCGCGGGGCTTGAGGCCACCGAGCCGCCGCCGGCCAGGGACGACGTCCGGCTGCTGGTCGCGTCACCGGACAGGCGTCCAGCACGCGCGGTTCGGCCAGTTCGGGGAGTTCCTCGCGGCCGGCGACCTCGTCGTGGTCAACACCTCCGCCACGCTCGCCGCCGCGGTCGACGGGGACCGGGCGGGCGTGCCGGTGGAGGTGCACTTCTCGGCGGAACTCGACGACGGCACCTGGGTGGTCGAGGTGCGGCCGACCGGGGCGTCGACCGGCCCGGTCACCAACCTGCGCCCGTGCGAGGTGATCACGCTGGACGCGGCGGCCGGCGCCGCCCTGATCGTGGGCCGCCCGCGGCCCGCCGGGCAGACCAGGCTGTGGGAGGCCCGGCCGCAGATCGACGGCGGCGTCGCCGCCTTCCTCGCGCGCTACGGGCGGCCGATCCGCTACGCCTACGTGCCGCGCCAGTGGCCGCTCGCCGACTACCAGACCGTCTTCGCCCGCGAGCCGGGCAGCGCGGAGATGCCGAGCGCCGGGCGGCCGTTCACCGACCAGGTGGTGACCGACCTGGTTACCCGCGGGGTGACGCTCGCCCCGATCGTGCTGCACACCGGCGTGTCCTCGCAGGAACCGGGCGAGCCGCCGCAGCCCGAGCGGTTCCGGGTCCCGGAGGCGACCGCCCGGCTGGTCAACTCGACCCGCCAGGCGGGCGGGCGGGTGATCGCGGTCGGCACCACCGTGACCCGCGCGCTTGAGTCGGCCGCCGACCCAGACGGCTCGGTCTGGGCACGCCACGGCTGGACGGAGCTTGTCCTCGGCCCGTCGCGGCCCGCCGGGGTGGTGAACGGCCTGGTGACCGGCTGGCACGCGCCCGGCGCCTCGCACCTTGACCTGCTGACCGCCGTGGCGGGCGGCGCGCTGGTCGAGCGGGCCTACGCGGAGGCGGTGCGCCTGGGGTACCAGTGGCACGAGTTCGGCGACAGCTGCCTGCTGCTGCCGTGACGGAACCGGGTCGGTCAGGAGCCTGTGCCTTGAGAATCTGGGCGTGTGGGCTGGCCGTGACGCCCGGCGCCGCCGGCAAACCGGGCGATTCCCGCGAGCACGTCGGCCGAACCGAGGCTGGCGACGCCGTGCCTGACCTCGTTGGCGATGGCGGCGGGCTCGTCGAGGTCCCACTGCTCAATGACGGAGAGGCGGTCGTTACGCAGGCAGTCCTGCGGCAGGCCGGCTAGCTCGTGGCCGAGCCGGACCGCCGCCTCCAGGGCCTGGCCGGCCGGCACCACGCGGTTGGCCAGGCCGATGCGCTCGGCTTCGACGCCGTCGACGCCGCGGCCGGTCAAGACGAGGTCCATGGCCCGGCTCTGCCCGATGAGCCGAGGCAGCCGGATCGTGCCGAGGTCGACGAGGGGGACGCCCCAGCGGCGGCAGAATACGCCCAGGGTGGCGTCCTCCGCGACCACCCGCAGGTCGCACCAGAGCGCCAGCTCAAGGCCGCCCGCGACCGCGGGCCCCTCAATCGCCGCGATCGACGGCTTGGACAGCCGCACCCGGGTCGGGCCCATCGGCCCGGGACCCTCGGCGGAGAGCGCCGTGGGCGGTGTCTCCCCCAGGGCCCGCAGGTCGGCGCCCGCGCAGAAGGCGTTCCCCGCCCCGGTCAGCACGATCACGGACACGGCCGGATCGGCGTCGGCGGCCAGCACGGCGGCGAGCAGTTCCGCCGCGGTGGCCGCGTCCACGGCGTTGCGCCGGGCCGGCCGGTCGATGGTCAGCACCCGGACCGGCCCGTCGTCACGGATCCGTATCGCGCTCATGACCCGGATAATACGGGCTTGTCGTACTTCGGGCCCGCCCTACTTGAGTACGGCCTCGACCGCGGTCAGCGCGGCGTCGATCGCGACCCGGGCGGTCACCGCGCTCTCGCGGGCGCGGTCCAGCTCGCCGAGGCCGATGCAGTCGAACGCCACCCGCGCGTCGTGAATGGCGGCCTCGAGTTCGCGCGCGGCCTCTTGCAGCACTGGGCTGCCGTTCGCATCGTCCATCATCGTCATCGGGCTTCCTCCCGTGGCCGGCGGGTCAGTGGGTGAGCCACCTACCCGCCGAGTTCGTGATCATGTCCGGGCCGGGCCAGGCGGTGGCCGGTAATCCCGTGAAGCGAAAAAGAATCGCGAAGAGTTATCGGGGGTAACTATATGCAAGCTAACCGAGACGGGGGGTCGGTAGCGTTGAACACTGCACGACCGGCGCACGGGAGCGCCCAGCCGTGGCTGCGAAGGATCGGCGCGTTCTGCGGCGGCCATCCGTGGTGGGTGGTGGCCGCCTGGGCCGTCCTGCTGGCCGCGCTGCTTTCCGCGTCCGCCGCGGTTGGCGCCGGCTACTCCAACGACGTCGACCTGTCCGGCACCCAGTCGGCCACCGGGCTGAGCCTGCTCGAGGCGCACACCCCCGGCACCGGCGGGTACTCCGGGCTGGTGGTCTTCAATTCCCGGTCGGGGACGCTGGCCTCGCACAGCACCCAGGTCGAGGACTCCGTCACGGCACTCGGACAGCTGCCGCACGTCGTGTCGGCGTCCGACCCGCTGTCCAGCACTAATCCGACGGTCTCGGCCAACGGCATGATCGGCTACTCGACGATGCAGTTCGACGTGCAGCCTGCCACCCTTGGCGAGTCTTACGTGGACCAGCTCGACAACGCCACCGCGGCCGCCAGGAACGCGAACATCGAGGTGGAGTACGGCGGCGGTCTTGACCAGCTGACCAGGCCGAAGACGAAGGACCTGCAGTCGGAGGCGATCGGGTTCGGGGTCGCGCTGATCGTCTTGCTGCTCATCTTCGGCAGCGTCATCGGCGCCATCCTGCCGCTGCTCACGGCGCTGATCAGCGTGCTCGCCGGGCTGGGCATCCTGGGCATCTTCGCCGCGAGCCTGACCTTCGGCACCGCGTCGCCCACGCTGTGCGCCATGATCGGGATCGGGGTCGGCATCGACTACGCCGTCTTCCTCACCACCAGGTACCGGCAGCAGATGATCGACGGCGCCAACCCGGTCGCGGCGGCCGGGTTCTGCACCACCACGAGCGGCCGGGCCGTGCTGGTCGCCGCGGGCACGGTCGCGGTCGCCATGCTCGGCCTGTACGCCTCCGGCATCACGTTCGTCGGCCTGCTCGGGCTCGCCGCCGTGTTCGGCGTCGTCACCGGCGCGCTCGGCGCCGTCACGCTGGTCCCGGCCCTGCTGGGGCTGGCCGGCCGCCGCATCGACAAGCTCCACGTCCGCAAGCCCGTCGCGGAGACGGGCTCCACCGGCGACGGCTGGCACCGGTACGCCGCGATGATCGGCCGCTATCCGTGGCTGTTCCTCATCGGCGGGCTGGCCGTGCTGTGCGTGCTCGCGATCCCGCTGCTGTCCATCGAGACCGGGCACGTGGGCGACGGCGCCGACCCGACGAGCTACACCGACAAGCGGGCCTACGACCTGATCAGCCAGGGCTTCGGCCCCGGCTACAACGGCCCGTTCACGATCGTCATCGACACTGGCAAGAACGCGTCGGCCGACAGCTCGCTGGCCTCGAAGGTGCAGTCCGCGCTCGCCGGCACCGCCGACGTCGCCAAGGCCACGCCGCTCAGCCCGACGCCGGACGGCGTCCTGCTCACCGGGACCGTCATCCCCGCCAGCAGCCCGCAGGACCAGGCGACCACCACGCTGTTCAACACCCTGGTGAACACCACGCTGCCGCAGGCGCTCAAGGGGACCGGGTACCAGGGGTACGTCACCGGCCAGCAGGCGCTGCAGACCGAGTTCGACCAGACCGTGACCGGCCAGCTCCCGGTCATCATCGGGGTGGTCATCGCGGTCGCCTTCCTGCTGATCATGACCGCCTTCCGCAGCCCGCTGCTGGCCGTCAAGGCCGCGGTGCTCAACCTGTTCAGCATCGCGGCGGCCTACGGCGTCGTGGTCGCCGCGTTCCAGTTCGGCTGGGGCCGCGGCGTGCTCGGCGTCAGCGAGGACGTGCCCGTCGAGGCCTACGTGCCGATGATCATGTTCGCCATCGTGTTCGGGCTGTCCATGGACTACGAGGTCTTCCTGCTCTCCCGGGTCAAGGAGCACTGGGACGCCAACAAGGACCACCACCTGGCGGTGGCGAGCGGGCTGGCCAGCACCGGCCGGGTGATCAGCTGCGCCGCGCTGATCATGATCGCGGTGTTCCTCTCGTTCGTGACCTCCAACCAGGTCGTGATCAAGCAGCTGTCCATCGGGCTTGCCGCCAGCATCCTCATCGACGCGACGGTCGTCCGGCTGCTGCTGGTGCCCGCGGTCATGTACCTGTTCGGCACCCGGTCCTGGTGGATACCGCGCTGGCTCGACCGGCTACTGCCGCGCATCGACGTGGAGGGCGGCCACGAGCCGGTCACCCCGGCCGGCCAGGGCAGCAAATCGGGCGGCTGACCCAGGTCACTTCGTTGACCAAGCGGTCGCTTCGCATAACCGAATAAGTCCGGCGATGTCGGGTAGCTGGGGGCCGTGGCTAGAGCTAGAACAGTCGGCGGATACGCCATCCCCGGCATCATCATGTTCTTCATTTGGCTGGTGATCGTCGTCCTGGTCATCATCCTGCTGGCGTTTATCGTTCATTGGGCCGGCGGCGGATCCCTCGATCTGCGGCTCGGACACTTCGTCCTTGATGTCGGCGTCACCTAACCGGAGACAAAACAGCGGCCGCGCCGGCCACGTTCGTGGCCGGCGCGGCCGCTTGCTATCCGGGGAAGAACCTCAGGCGACGATCATCCAGGGGTGCTCGATCAAATTGGTCAGCGTCTGGAGGAACCTCGCCGCCAGGGCGCCGTCGATCACCCGGTGGTCGACCGACAGGGTGTACCGCAGGCGGTAGCGGGGCTCCAGGGTGTCCCCCACCACGGCCGGCTCGCGGGTGGTCGCGCCGACGGCCAAGATCGCCGACTCGGGCGGGTTGATGATGGCGGTGAAGTGCTCCACGCCGTACATCCCGAGGTTGCTGATCGTGAACGTGCCGCCGCTCGTCTGCGCCGGGGTCAGCTTGCGCTCGGCGGCCAGGGCCACCAGCTTCTTCGACTCCGCGCCCAGCTGGGTGACGGTCTTGGTGTCCGCGTCCCTGATCACCGGGACGATCAGGCCGCTTTCCGCCGCGACCGCGACCCCGACGTTGATCCGGTCGTGCACCAGCATGATGCTGCTCGTGTCGCCGCCGTAGGAGACGTTCACGTCCGGGTGCTCGCGCAGCGCGAGCGCGCAGGCGCGGATCAGCAGGTCATTCACGCTGACCTTGGCCCGGCCACCGGCGGTGAGCTGCGCGTTCAGCGTCGTCCGGAGGTCCATCAGCTCCTGCGCGTCCGCTACCGCGGTCACGTAGAAGTGCGGGATCTCGCGGGCGCTGGCCGACAGGCGGCGGGCGATTACCCGGCGGACCTGGCTGATCGGGACGCCGCGGGTGCCGCGCACCTCCTCGTCGACCGCTGACCGCGCCGGCTCGGTCCGCGCCGTCTCCGGTGACACCGGGACGGGGTCCGGCGCGGTCACCGGCACCGCCGGGGCCGGCGGCGCGTCCGCGGGCACCGCGGCAACCGCCGCGGCGGCGGCGGCCGGCGCATACGCGGCCGGGGCCTGCGCGCCGTTGGCCAGCAGGCCGCTGATGTCGGCGCGGATGATGCGGCCACCGGGCCCGCTTCCTTCGACGTGCGACAGGTCCAGGTGGTTCTCCCTGGCCAGCTTGCGCACCAAGGGGGAAGCAATCTGCCGGGCGGTGCCGTTAAGCGTGCCGTTGGCGGTTCCGGCGGACGCCGGGGAGGCGGCCACCGCGTCGGCCTGGGCGACGGGTTCGGAAGCGGCGGGGGCGACGGGAGCCGGCTGATTCCGTTCGGGCGAATCGCCTTGGGCAGGGGCGGCCGCGACGGATGCCGCGGTACCGCCGGCACCGTCGTCAAGCAGGGCGATCGGGGCGCCGATGTTGGCGTTCTGGCCCTCGGGCACCAGGATCTCGGCCAGCGTGCCCGCCTGGTAGGCCTCGTACTCCATGACCGCCTTGTCGGTCTCGATCTCTACGAGGACGTCGCCGACCGCGACCGCGTCGCCCGGCTGCTTGTGCCAGGTCGAGATCGCGCCCTCCTCCATCGTGTCGGAGAGGCGCGGCATCTTGATCTCAATCACGTCTGGGGCACTCCTAGCGCGAGCGGAGCGGTCCGGTGACCTACCGCCGCGAGCGTCTGCCTGATGGCGTTGACGACGTCGTCGCGCGACGGCAGGGCCGCCGTCTCAAGCGGCTTCGAGTAGGGCATCGGCACCTCGGCCATCGCGACCCGGCGCACGGGCGCGTCCAGGTAGTCGAACGCGCCGTCGGAGACCGAGGCCGCGACCTCCGCGCCGATGCCGTAGGTCAGCCAGTCGTCTTCCAGCACGACGGCGGCGTGCGTCTTCTTGACCGACGCGACGATCGTCTCCCGGTCGAGCGGGCGCAGGCTGCGCAGGTCCACGACCTCGATGTCGAGCCCGTCCGACTCGGCGAGCGAGGCGGCGACCTCGGCGGCGACGTGGGCCATCCGCGAGTAGCCGATCAGCGTCAGGTCCCGGCCGGGCCGGGTGACCGCGGCGCGGCCGATCTCCGCCGGGGTGTCGTCGTCGGGAACCTCGCCCTTGGTGTTGTACAGCGCGAGGTTCTCCAGGAACAGGACCGGGTCGTTGTCCCTGATCGCGGCCAGCAACAGGGCCTTGGCGTCGGCCGGGTTGGACGGCGCCACGACCTTCATGCCGGGGACGAAGGCGTAGAACAGCTCGATGTTCTGCGAGTGGGTCGCGCCGAGCTGCTGCCCCCCGCCGCCCGGCGTGCGGATGACGAGCGGCACGCTGGCCTGCCCGCCGAACATGCCGTAGATCTTCGCGGCGTGGTTGATGATCTGGTCGAGGGCGAGCATCGAGAAGTTGATCGTCATCATCTCGACGACCGGGCGCAGGCCGAGCATGGCCGCGCCGATCGCGGCGCCCGCGAAGCCCTCCTCCGCGATCGGGGTGTCCCGCACGCGCTTCTCGCCGAACTCTTTCAGCAGGCCGGCGGTGATCTTGTAGGAACCCTCGAAGACGCCGATCTCCTCGCCCATCAGGAGCACGCTGTCGTCCCTGAGCATCTCCGCGCGCAGCGTGTCGTGCAGCGCCTGGCGGTAGGTCATGATCGTCATGCTGTGCTTCCAACCACGGGGATTCCAACCATGGGCGCTCCGGCGGGGATGGGCAGCGGCTCGAACAGCGGCTCGCCGGGCAGGCGGCGCGAGTCGTTGGGCACCGGCGTCGCGTACGTGTAGTCGAACAGCGTGGACACCTCCGGGGGCGGGCTGCTCGCGGCGAAGTCGGCGGCGGCGGTGACGATGCCCGCGACCTCTTCTTCGATCGCCTTGATCGCGTCGGGGTCGAGCACCCCGTTCGCCGTCAGCTTCGCACCGAAGGTCTGGACCGGGTCCTCGTGCTTGAGCCGCTCGACTTCGTCCGCGGACCGGTACTTGGCCGGGTCAACGACGGAGTGGCCACGCAGCCGTTCGGTGACGACCTCGAGCAGGTACGGCCGGCCGTCGCGGGCCGCCGCGATGGCCGTGGCCGCCGCCTCGTGCACGGCGACCGGGTCGAAGCCGTCGACCCGGGCCGACTCCATCCGGTAGGCGGCGCCGCGCTTGTACAGCTCGGGCTCGGCGGACGACTTCGCGACCGTCGTGCCCATGCCGAGCCCGTTGTTGATGATGACGAACACGACCGGCAGGTGCCACAGGGCCGCGATGTTCAGCGACTCGTGGAAGGCGCCGATGGCGGTGGTGCCGTCGCCGAGGGTGCACATGACGACGTCGTTCTCGTTCTTGTAGTCGATCGCGAGCGCCGCGCCGGTCGCGAGCGGCAGCTGGCCGCCGACGATGCCGTACCCGCCGAGCAGCCGGTGCGTGACGTCGAACATGTGCATCGAGCCGCCCCAGCCCTTGGAGACGCCGTCGACGCGGCCGTAGAGCTCGGCCATCACGCGGTTCGGGTCGATGCCGCGCATGAGCGCGTAGCCGTGCTCGCGGTAGTTCGTGAAGAGGTAATCGGTGGGCCGCAGGGCCGACATGAGGCCGACGACGGCCGCTTCCTCGCCCAGGTTCAGGTGGCAGTAGCCGCCGACGAGCGCCTCGGTATAGGCTCGGGCTGCACGTTCCTCGAAACGGCGGACCAGCATCATGTCGCGGTAGTACTGGCGGAGTTGCTCGTCGCTGGCCACCGCGCTCTTCCCGTCTCCGCTGCCGGTGATCTCGCTCTCCGTGCTCACCACGGGGCTCTCCGCGGGCGGTGCCTGCGGCGCGGACCGCCGCTGACGTGCCTGACTTGCCATTGGGTAGCCTTCCCCGACCTCGTGGGTCGCGCCGGAAAGTTAATGACACTGTTTCGTATCATTCTATTCGGTACCCCTGCTGGCCAGGCAAGGCATCAAGGTGCAGAATCCTGGTCAGATCATCGACAGATCCGGGGCAGATGCCGGACCGGTCCGGGGCGGCGAGGCCGGGAGGAGGAGCATGGGCGGGCAGGCGCACGTCCCCGCGCTGCGCAAACGCGGGCGGCCGACGGCCGACGAGCGCCGTCGGCGGGAGGGAGAGATCCTCGACGCCGCCCTCGGCGTGTTCCTCAAGACCGGCTACGGCGCGAGCACGGTGGACGAGCTCGCGGCCGCGGCCCAGGTGACGAAGCGAACCATCTACGCGTACTACGGCGACAAGGCCGAGGTGTTCGCCGCCATGGTCAGGTACCTCGCCGCCGCCGTGAGCCTGGACGCGGCCCGCGACCACGACACGCTCGAGACGCTCGCGGCGCGCATCGTCGTCCGCGTGCACTCCGACGAGCTCGTCGGGCTGCACCAGCTCGTGATCGCCGAGTCCACCCGGTTCCCCGAACTCGCCCTGGTCCTGCACGCCAACGGCGACGCGCGGCACGTCGCCCGGCTCGCCGAGCACATCCGGGCCGAGCGCGGCCCGGCCCGCGAGCCGCTCGCGGAGCCGTTGTTCTCCCTGCTGCTCGGGGAGAAGCACCGGCGCAGGCTGCTCGGCATCGACCCGGCGCCCACCCCCGCTCAGGCCGCCGCGCACGCGGACGCCGCGCTGGCGCTGATCGGCCTTAGCCGGCGCGGCGGCTGAGGTGGGCCGGTTCTTCGGCTGGGTTCGCAGGCATGCCTTCGCATGCAACGGGGGATTTTCGGCCTATTTGCGGCGCGGATTCGGTATGACTTGCCGGGCGCGCCCAGAATTCTGGCCGTGTGGCTCACGGAGTCATTACCGGGGCATGCTCCTGGGTGCCACAAGGCCAAACGGATACCGCCCGGGGTGCCACAAGGACATTAGATGCGTGTGTGCGTGCCGCAAGGCCAGAATATTCTGTCCCGGTGGCCCTCAAGGCCAAGCGCCGGGCAGGCGAAAATGGTCGGAAATTCCGCCAATTCCGGGAATAAGCGCTTTTGTGCGCGTGAAAGAAAGCACCGGTGGTGCGCGATGCCGTTGATTTTGGGCCCCAGGTTCGGCGTCGCGCCCTTTTGCCCGGCAAATCAGGCCTCGTTCCATTATTGTGTGAGTTTTGCGCGTGTACAGTGCACAGAACTCACACAACCATGGGCACGCGAGGCCGCCAAGGCTGCGTCTCCCGCGGTCCGCGGCCGCCATATCCTCAAATTTCGGGATATTGCTGGTGGCGCGGGCTTGGTCAGTTGAGTTTCCAGTCCCGGCGGAGGTTGGCGAGGGTTTCGTGGAACTGGGGGAAGGTCTTGCGGACGCAATTCGGGTCGTCCAGGGTCAGGCCGGGGGTGCGCAAGCCGGTGACGCTGAAGCTCATCGCGATCCGGTGGTCGCCGTGGCAGTTAATCTGGGCCGGCCGGGGCTCGCCCGGGTGGATCTCGATCCAGTCCGGTCCCTCGCCGACCTCGATTCCCAGGTTGCGCAGATTGGTGGCGCAGGCGTCGAGGCGGTCCGATTCCTTCACCCGGGTGTTGTAGACGTCGAATATCCGCACCGGGCCGTCCGCGAATGGCGCGATCGCCGCGAGCGTGGGCATCGTGTCGGAGATGTCGCGCATGTTGACCTCGATGCCGCGCAGCTGCCCGGTGCCGGTGACCCGGACCTGGTCCTGGCCGATCTCGACGTCCGCGCCCATGTCCCGCAGGACGCGGACGAACTGCAGGTCGCCCTGCAGTGAGTCCAGGCCAAGGCCGTTGATGGTCACCGTATTTCCGGTCAAGGCGGCGGCAGCGAAGAAATAGCTGCTGGTCGACGCGTCGGGTTCGATCGGGTAGTCCTGCGCCGCGTAGCCCTGGCCGGGCACGCTGAAGACGGTGCCGTCCTGGCTGACCTGGGCACCGAAGTTCCGCATGATCGCCGCGGTCATGGCGATGTAGGGCGCGGAGACGATGCTGCTGACCGAGAGCTGGAGGCCGTTTTTCATCAGCGGGCCGGCCATGAGCAGCGCCGTGACGAACTGCGACGAGATGCCCGCGTCGAGCTCAACCGGTCCGCCGGCGAGCCGGTCCGACGTGAGCGTCAGCGGAAGGTGGCCGTCCTCGCCCTCGTAGGTGACCTGCGCGCCGAGGGCCCGCAACGCCTCGACGACCGGCCCCATCGGGCGGCGCCGCATCTGCGCGGAGGCGTCGAACCGGTACGTTCCCGAACCGCAGGCCGCCAGCGCGGGGAGGAAGCGCGCCGCCGTGCCGGCGTCGCGGCAGTAGATGCTCGCGCCGCTGGCCGGCGGACCGTCGGGGCTGCCCGTCACGATCAAGTCGGGACCGTCGCCGCGCACCCGGTAGCCCAGCGTGGTGAGCCCCTGGGCGAACGCCTCGGTGTCATCGGACAGCAGGGGACGCCGCAGGCGCGAATCCCCGTCCGCGCAGGCGCTCAGGAAGAGCGCGCGGGCGGTGAGCGACTTGGACCCCGGTATGTGAACCTCAACCACCCGCTCACCCTACCGGGTGAGGTGCTGCCGCTACTCCGTTAGACACCGTCGGCGGTCGTGAAGTGGGTGAGCCTGGGCGGGGCGGCGATGATCGAGCCGAGGTCGGAGGCGCCGTCGGGGGTGGCCCGCCACGCGCGGTAGGCGCGGTCGTGCTCGATCGAGTCCCACGTCTCGAAAACGACCACGTGGGCCGGGTCGCCGCTGTCAACCAGCACCGTGACGCCCTGGCAGCCGGGGAACGCGCGGGTGGCCGTGAGCGTGTCGCGGATGACCTGGCGCGCGGTCTCCAGTGAGTCGGCCTTGAGCTGCAGTTCCAGAATCGCGGTTATCGCCACGACGGCTCCTTAGCGGTGGTTGTTGATCAACAGGCACCACTCTCCCGCAGTGCTGTACGCCGGTTAATGTGCCCGGGCTCAGCAATGCGGCCGCGCGGTCGTCGCCTGACGACAGGCGGCCACGCCCGGTGAGTCAGGGAGGGGACGGCGCGGAGCATGAATCCGTTCGGGAAATTACGGATTGGGAAACTGGATCTCCGCCAGCACCGCCCGGTGGTCGCTGCCCGGGACGAGGTAGACGGCGTAGTCGAGGACCGCGCAGGCGCGGTTCACCAG
The DNA here is from genome assembly GCA_963767685.1 of uncultured Actinomycetota bacterium. Taxonomy (GTDB): domain Bacteria; phylum Actinomycetota; class Actinomycetes; order Streptosporangiales; family Streptosporangiaceae; genus Trebonia. The sequence goes on along the minus strand of CAVYEZ010000015.1, from coordinate 71,856 downwards.
CACGTGGTCCAGGGTGAACAGCGGGCCCCGGCCCGGCGGTCCCCAGGTGGGCGTCAGCGCCTTCCCCGCCTGACGTCCGGCGTCGGCGTAGCCGAGGCGCAGCAGGTCGCGGAACGCGGCATGGTCGAGGGTGGCGTTGAAGTCCCCCGCGAGCACCCGGGGCAGCTCGCCCGGCGCCGACAGCGTCCCCAGCTCGGTGCGCCACGCCACGCTGCCGCCGCGGCCCAATTGCGGGGTGACGGGGTGCACGCAGACCAGCTCCACGGTGTCGCCGCTGGGCAGCTCGACCAGCGCGGTCGGCTGGGCCATGTGCGTCGGGGCCACGGCCGGGCCCTCGGTCAGCGGAAACCGGGAGTAGATCCCGGAGCCGCGCGAGCCGCCCCACAGGTCGAGCTGCGTGTGCGGCATCAGGTCGTCGAGCCCGGCCTGCTTCAGCCGGGTTACCGCGTCCGCGGTCAGCTCCTGCAGGAACAGCACGTCCACGCTGCCCTGACGGACCCGGGAGACGACAACTTCCGCGTCGCCCCGGCCGAAGTACAGGTTCGCGGTGAGCACCCGCAGCCGCGGCCCGCTGGCCCCCGGCTGCGGCCGCGGGACGCGGCGGGGGCGTACCGCCAGGCCCAGCGCCGCCGCGGCGACGGCGGCGGTCGCGGCCGGTCCCCGGCGTCTCGCCAATCGCAGCCCGAGCGCCGCCCACGGCGCGGCCGCGGCGACCTGCGGGGTGAACGTGAGCAGGGGCACCGCTGCGGTCTCGGCCCGGCGTACCCGGTCAATCGCCATGACCCGCGCCGCGGCCCAGCCGGCCAGTCCCCCCGCTACGATCCAGGACAAACTTGTGACCTTCGATCCCACACCTGGCACGACTTAACCCTATGACCTCCTGGGGGGCGGACGGTCCGCCGGGGGCTTCCAGCGAGGACTTCCGGCGGGCGCACAGTTCAATGAGCGTTTGACTATTCCGCCCCTACGGTGGAAGTATGACCAAACCCGACACTCGCACCGCCGCGGCGCCGGCGCGGCGGCCGGCCGCCTGGCCGCGCGCCGCCACGCTGATCGGGACGAGCCTCGGCTTCGGGGTGATACAGCTCGACGTCACCGTCGTCAACGTCGCGGTGAAGGCGATCGGCGCCACGTTCGGCGGCGGCATCGCCGAACTGCAGTGGGTCGTCAGCTCCTACGTCTTGATGTTCGCCGCGCTGATCCTGCCCGCGGGCGCCCTCGGCGACCGGTTCGGCGCGAAGCGGGTGCTGTGCGCCGGCTTCGTGATCTTCGTGGCCGCGTCGATGGCCTGCGGCCTGGCGCCGGACTTCGCCGTGCTGATCGCGGCCAGGGCCGTGCAGGGGGCGGGCGCCGCGCTGCTCGGCTCCTGCTCGCTCGCGCTGCTCAACTACACCTTCACCAGTCCGGCCGACCGGGCCAGGGCCATCGGGCAGTGGGCTGCGGGCGCCAGCGCCGCGCTGTCGGGCGGGCCGGTCGTCGGCGGCATCCTGATCGCGACGCTCGGCTGGCGAAGCATCTTCTTCATCAACACCCCGATCGGCCTGGCCGGGCTCTGGCTCGTGTGGCGCTACGCCAAGGAGACGCCGCGGGCAGCGCGGCGCGGCATGGACCTGGCCGGGGCCGTCAGCGCGGTCATCGCGCTCGCCGCCTTCGCCGCGGCCATTATCGAAGCGGGGTCCGGCGGCTTCGGCGGCCCGTGGGTGATCGGCGGCCTGGTGGTGTCGGCGCTGGCCGCCGCGGCATTCATCCGGGCCGAGGCGCGCGCGGCGCAGCCGATGCTGCCGCTGTCCCTGTTCCGCCACCGGCCGTTCGTCGCCCCGGTGAGCGTGGGGTTCCTCGTCAACGTCTGCTTCTACGGGCTGATCTTCCTGTTCAGCCTGCTCTTCCAGGAGCAGCAGGGGATGTCGGCGCTGCGCGCCGGCCTGGCGTTCGCGCCCATGACGGCCGCCATCCTGGCTGCGAACCTGCTCAGCGGCCGGGTCGTCGCGGCCGTCGGCCGGGGCGGGGCCATTCTCGCCGGCCTGGCGGCCATGGCCATCGGGTGCGCCGGGCTGCTGTGGGCGGGGCCGGCGACCGGCTACCCGGCCCTGGTCGGCCAGCAGATCCTGCTCGGCGGCGGCCTGGGGCTGCTCGTCCCGCCGATGACCGGCCTGCTGCTGTCGGGGGTGGACCGGTCCCGCTCCGGGGTCGCCGCCGGCGCGCTGACCGCCTTCCGTCAGGCCGGGAGCCTGCTCGGCGTCGCCCTCTTCGGCGCCCTCGCCGGCGGCGGGCATTTCTTCCCCGGGCTGCACCTGGCCCTGTGGGCCAGCATCGCGATCCTGGCCGCGAGCGGCGCCCTCGTCGGTCTCGTGCGGGGGCGCTGACCGCCGCATGCCCGATACTGGTGGGCATGCGTGTACTGGGAACCGTGACCGCCAGCCAGGCGCAGGCGGAGGCGGGCCAGGCCGACCGGCGGCGCCGTCCGCGCGGTGCCGTCCGCGACGGCCTCATCGCCGCGGGGCTGGAGCTGGCCCGGACCGGCGGCCCCGATGGCGTCGTGCTCCGCGAGGCGACCCGCATGGTGGGCGTGGTCCCCAACGCCGCCTACCGGCACTTCGCCGACCGGGATGAGCTCCTCGCCGCGGTCTGCGCGGCGGCCATGGGCGAGTTCGGGGACCGGATGGCCGCCGACGTCGCCCGCGTGCCGGGCAGGCACGGCGATCCGGCCGCGGCGCGCGGCCGGCTGGGCGCGATCGGCCTGGCGTACCTGCGGTTCGCCCGCGAGGAACCGGGGCTGTTCGCGACCGCGTTCGCGCTGCCGCAGCAGCACGCCTACGGTGCCCCTGAGTCCGGGGCCCGTGAGTCCGGGGCAACGGACCAGGGAGCGGAGCCGGACCGCACGCCCCTGGGCCAGCTCCGCACGGTGCTCGACGAGCTGGCCGACGCCGGCGTGCTCGACCCGCGGCACCGCGACGGGATCGAGTACCCCATCTGGTCCGCGGTGCACGGGCTGGCCGTGCTGGCCGGGGAGGGCCCCCTGCGCGATGCGCCCGAGGCCGCCCGGCGGCACATCGAGGAACTCACCCTCGCGTTCATCGGCCGGGGTCTGTGAGCAGCAACGTGATTGCCCTGCTGCCGCCGCGGGCCCGGGACTTGGCGCGGGCCCGGGACATAGGGCGGGCCCGCCCGCCGCGTGGTGACGCGGCCGACGGGCCCGTGCCCGCTGACCCGCGGGATTGGCCGGGCTGGCTAGGCGTAGCGGGTGCTGACCACCGTGGTGACGCGCCCGGTCTCGAGGTCGTACACGTGACCGGAGACGCCCATCATCGGCGGGAGCAAGGGCGAGGCGAGCAGGCGGTCGACGTCGGCGGCGACGGTAACGTGCGGGTCGCCGACGGCGGTGGCCTCCAGTTCCGCCTCGTCGACGCCGGTCGCCTCGGCGGCCTCCTGCCGGAAGGCGGGGTCGGCGAGGAAGCCCGTCCCGCACTGCGTGTGGTGGATGACCGCGACCTCGAAACGCCGGTCCTCCGTGAGCTGCACGCTGAACAGGCGCCTGCCGAGGAAGGCCAGATAGGCGATTTCCCCGATGACGGACTCGGTGACGCGTCCCCCCGCGTTGCGCAGGACGGGGGCGTCGCCGAGTTTGAGCCCGAGGGTGATCGCGGGGTCGACCCGGTGATCGACGCAGGTGAGGACCATCACCCGCGCCGCGGGCAGGCCGAGCGGCACCGGACTGTAGGCGCGGGCGAACTGGTCATTACGCTCAAGCAGCGAGGTCATAGCGGCGGTCATGGGACTCCTCCTACTTGCTTGTGGACGCTGTCCACCATATGCGCCTTAGTGGATGCTGTCCACTAAATTTGCGTCCGCCGACGCCTGGCCCAGCGGTTCCACCGGCTCAGGCCAGCGCGGCGTCGAACCGGGCCCGCAGGTCGCCGAGCCGTTCGAGGGGCTCGTTGGCGAAAACGAGGCGCAGGTAGCGCTCGCCGCCCGGCCCCCAGCCGGTCATGGGCGTCGCCGCGACCTCGCCGCGGGTAAACAGCCGCCGCGACGCCTCCGCGGCGGACAGGCCCAGCCCGGCGCAGTCGACGAGCAGCGACCAGCCGCCGTCCGGGCGGATGCAGGGGTAACCGCTGAGCTGATCGAGGATGTGGTCGCACCGGTCTTGCCACACGCGGGTGGCGGCCGCCACGTCCGCCGCGGCGTCCGGGTGCCGCAGCGCCGCGGCCACGGCCCGCTGGGCGATGCCGACCTGGCAGACGACATTGGTCAGGCCAACCAGGCGGATGTCCCGCATGATCGGCCGGGGGCCGACGACCCAGCCCACGCGCCAGCCGATCATCCGCAGTTCCTTGGAGGCGGAGCCCACCGTGATGGTGCGGGCGGCCAGGCCCGGGTGCGCGCCGGGGTGCACCGGCCGGCTGCCGCCGAAGACCAGCCGTTCCATCGCGGCGTCCCAGATGACCCAGGCACGGTGCCGGTCGACCGGGCCGGCGATGGCGTCGAAATGCGCGCCCGACAGGACGGCGCCGGTCGGCATGGCCGGGCTCATCAGCAGCACCGCGGCCGTCTGGGGCCCGATCGCCGCCGCGAGCTCGCCCGGGTCCGTGGCCCAGCCCTGCGCGCCGGGAACGCACCGCACATGCCGGGGAACGCCGCCCGCCAGCCGGATGCGGTTGACGAGCCCGGCGTAGATCGGGTCGGCGATGACGACCTCCTGGCCGGGCTCGACGGTGGCGAGCAGGACGTTCAGGATGCCGTTGAGGCCGCCGGCCACGCTGACGCACTCCGTGCCGGGGTCGTAGCGGGTGCCGGTCATGGCGCCGACGTGCCCGGCCGCGGCCTCGCGGAGCGCGCGATGGCCCTGGAAGGGCAGGTAGCTGTTGGCGTCATCGTCGTCGACGGCGGCGCGGGTGATCTCCCGGGCGACGGCCGGCGGGGGAACGTCGGTGTCGAGGTTCTCCAGGCGCAGCAGGTTGGGGTTCCCGGTCGCGTCGGCGGCGTCACCGACCTCGTCCACGCCGATTCCCGGGATGTGCGCCAGGCGCGAGACGGGCATGAGAGCTCCTCGGGGCGGTCGGCGGTTTCATCGCTATGGTTACTATACCGGACGAATATCTCGGTAAAATGGACGCCATGGCTATCTCGGACACCGTCGGGCACAACGTGCGCAGGCACCGCCGGGCCGCGGGCATGTCGCTGGCGGACCTGGCGACGGCGGCGGGCCTCGGCAAGTCCACGCTGCACGCGCTCGAGCTCGGCGACGGCAATCCCACCCTGAGCACGCTGTGGGCGCTGGCCACCGCGCTCGACGTGCCGCTCGGCGACCTGCTGGACAGCCGGCCGACGCCGACGGTGGTGGTCAGGGCCGGCGAGGGCGCCCGGGTGGACGGCGCCGCGGTGCACGCCCGGCTGCTGCACCGGCTGGACGCACCGGGCACCGTGGAGGTGTACGAGCTGGCCGTCGACGGCGAGCGGCAGGACTCCGACGCTCACCTGCCCGGCGTGCGGGAGTGCCTCGTCATCACCCGGGGCGCGGTCCGGGCCGGCCCGGCCGCCCGGCCGGCCGACCTCGCCGCCGGTGACTCCATTCACCACGACGCCGCTCAGCCGCACGTCTACCACGGCCTGGAAGCCGACAACCGGGCGCTGCTGCTGATGCTCTACCCGCGGTGAAGCGCCGAGATCACGGGGGCGGGGCCTCGTCCGGTGAGCCAGCGCCAGGCCGCGCCCGGGCCGGCCTCGGGGTGCCCGTAGGCCGCCGTGGGAATGCAGAGCGCGCTGGACTCGGCAATCGGCTTGCCCAGGAGGTCGACCGCGCGCCGGAAATGCTCGGGTTCGTGATGCCTGAGTCCGTGAGGAGAAGTTTCACCAGGCCTTCCCTGCCTGCTTCGTTGCGGGCTTGTCCCCGCTGTCCGCGGTGATGACGTCACGCGCGCCCGGATCTCACCGGCAGGCCGCTGGCGATGTCGGCCATGCTCGGCTCCCGCTGCGCCTCGTCCTCCCGTGCCTTGTCCTCCCGCGCCCCCGGCCCGGCCGCTTTCTCGTCCGGTCGGGCCCGCACGGTCGCGATCACGAGGAGCGGGTAGCACCAGGTGAGATAGCTGTAGAACCAGTACCCGAGCAGGAGCTGCCCGCCGATGAGAAGCGCGGCGGCGAGCGCGGCGTGCTCCCGCGGGCCGGTTACGGGCGGGCGTACCAGCGGTGAGAGCGCGAGCAGCAGCAGCGCGGCGGCGAGCGCCGGCCGGGCCACGAGGGCCGCGTGCGGCAGGTCGGTCCAGATGCTGAACTGCACGCCGCCGCCCCGCTGGATCAGCTGGTAGCCCACCGTCGAGTCGAGGAACTGGGCCGGGCCCGCGGTGATGAGCGGCCAGGCGAGCATCGCGGCGAGCGAGGCGGCGAGCGCCAGCGCGTAGCGCCGCCGGCCCGGCCGCACGCCGAGGAACTGCACCGCCAGCAGCCCGGGGAGGAACTTGGTCAGCGTGACGGCCGCCATGAGCAGCCCGCGGGCGGCCGGGCGCTCCATCGCCACGGCGATCGTCCAGACGCAGAGGGCGGCGATCAGCGCGTCGTTGGTCTCCCCCATTAGCGAGAGGTCGGGAAACGGGAAGATGAGGTACGTGAACACGAACGCGCGGGCCAGCGGCCGGCCGCCGAGCCGCCGGCCGAGCTTGTACAGTCCCGCGAGGGTCAGCCCGTCGAAGCACAGCGCCGGAAGCAGCGTCGCGACCACGGCCGGCGCCGCCGGGAGGACGGCCGCGAACGGGAGGTAGGCGTAGTAGGCGAACGGGCCGTAGCTGTCCGGGTGGTAGACGCTGAGCCCGGTGGGGCCCTGCCAGGACACCGCGCCGTACAGGTGCAGCCCGTGCAGCAGGCGCCAGGCGCCGAGCGAACTCGCCTGGCCGACGTCCAGGATGTTGCCCCCGGCGATGCTGCCCAGCCGGACAAGCAGCAGGAGCAGGATGGCCAGGCGCATCCGCCGGGAGCTGACGGACGGGCGCAGCTCGGGCATGGGCCACCACCCGAGGGCCACGCCGACCAGGCGGCCGAACAGCCAGCCGAGGGCGATGGCCGCCAGCCACAGGCCCGCCTGGCCTTCATCGTCGCTGAGCAGCATGGCCACGGGAAAGAAGGCGGCGAGCGCCAGCAGGTCCAGGTGCTCGACGCGGCCCGGGTGACGCCAGTCCAGCAGCCCGAGAACGAAGCAGGCCGCCCACGGGACGGCCACCAGCAGCGGATGCAGCGTGAACACGCCGCCGACGACCGCCGGGGTGAACCAGCCACCGCCCTTCGGGGCGAACCCGTGACCGACCGGCACGAGCGCGGCCAGCACCGCCAGCCCGCCAACGAAGACCAGCACGCACACGAGCAGGCCGACGACCGCCGGTCCGCTCGCCTCATCCGGACGCTTACTCAGGCCCAGCACCCGCGAGACCTCCCATCCCAGGGTCGGCCCTTAGAGCATGCCTAAAGAGGATCGCGAATACATCACCCCGTGGGCGGATTCTCGGGACATACCGGAGTATGAGAGCCGGCCCTCGGGTCAGCCGAAGCTGGTCCCGGTTACGTGCTCCGGCTCGATCAGGTAGACGACGCGGTCGGTGCGCTGCGGGTAGGGGCCGCCGATGTACTTCTGCGCGATGCGGTCGATGATCGCCCAGCCGCGGTCGCCTTCCACCCGCTCGGCGACGCGGCCGCGCACCGTGGCCATGACGAACGGCTGGTCCTTGTCGGTGACCGAGATGGCGACGCGGGGATCGCGGTCGAGGTTGCGCCCCTTGCGGGAGTCCGCGGAGGTGAGCAGCGCGATCTGGTCACCTTCCAGGTCAACCCAGAGGGGCACGCTGTGCGGCGCGCCGTCGGGCAGCAGCGTCGCGAGATGGGCGGTGTTGGCTCCGCTGAACAAGCGGCGGACGTCGTCGGGCAGTTCACTCACTGGCGCATCATCCTTAGCACGGGACTTGATCCTAGCGGTCACCAGGGAGGACGGCCCGCACCGGTAAAACTCATCGCTTTAGCCGCGGCGGAGGCGCTGCCCGTAGAGCCGGTCGGCGTTCTCGCCCCATGATCTTCCTGCGCAGGTCCGCGGGCATCGCGGCCGGCAGCGGGACCGGTTCCAGGACCCGGCCGCTACCCCGCGTGCTTGACGACGGTGAGGAGGACGGCGGAGTCCGCCAGCGCGGTCAGGCTGTGCGGGGCGTCCGGGAGGATGAGCAGGTCGCCCTCGCGGCCTTCCCACGACTCGGTGCCCGCCGTGAGGGTGACCCGGCCGCGGAGCACGATCAGCGTGGCCTCGCCCGGGCTGGCGTGCTCGGCGAGCGCGGCGCCCTTGGCGAGCGCTATGACGGTCTGGCGGAGCGACTTCTCGTGCCCGCCGACGACCGTCCGCGACGCGCGGCTGTCGCCCGGTTTCCCGCCCTCGACCGCATGGCCGAGGAGTTCGCGCGCCAGCGCGTCGAGTGAAAGCTTCTGCATCGTCGCCCCCAGAAGTCGTCGCCGCAGTAGTAGTGCCCGGGTTTCCGGCCGGAATTCTTCGCCTGGAGGTTATCCCCCAGACCGAAGTTGGGGGAGCGCCGGCTGCCGTCCAACGACTGCTCTCCGTAACGTCAGTTTTGCGAGGAAATCCCGCTGAACAGGGAGGACGGCAATGATTGAGGCTCGCGGACTGACTAAAAGGTACGGGTCGAGACTCGCGGTCGACGACTTGGACTTCAGGGTGCGACCCGGCGTGGTGACCGGCTTCCTCGGCCCCAACGGGGCCGGGAAGAGCACCACGATGAGGCTGATCCTCGGCCTCGACCGGCCGACGGCCGGGACGGTCACGGTCGACGGCCGGACGCACCGCCGGGCGGCCAGCCCGACGCACGAGGTGGGCGCGCTGCTCGACGCGCGGGCGGTGCACGGCGGCCGGAGCGCGCGCAGCCACCTGCTGTGCCTGGCGCAGACCAACCGCATCCCGGTGCGCCGAGTGGACGAGGTGCTTGGCATCGTCGGGCTGTCCGACGTCGCGGGCAAGCGCTCCAAGGGCTTCTCGCTCGGCATGAGCCAGCGGCTCGGCGTCGCGGCGGCGCTGCTCGGTGATCCGCAGGTGCTGATGTTCGACGAGCCGGTGAACGGGCTCGATCCCGAGGGCATCGTGTGGATCCGCACGCTGATGCGGTCGCTGGCGGCCGAAGGCCGGGTGGTGTTCGTGTCCAGCCACCTGATGTCGGAGATGGAGAACACCGCCGACCACCTCATCGTGGTCGGCAAGGGCAGGCTCGTCGCGGACTGCCCGATGGCCGAGTTCATCGCCCGCGGTTCCGGCAATACGGTGCTGGTGCAGACGCCGGCGCCGGATGCGCTCGCGCGCGCGCTCACCCGGGCGGGCGGCTCCGTGGCCCCGGAGGCGGAGCCGGGCCGACTGCGGGTCCAGGGGCTGGCCGAGGCCGAGGTCGGCGGCGTTGCCTTCGCCGCCGGCGTCCCGGTGCACCACCTGTCGGCGGCCAGGGTGTCGCTTGAGCAGGCGTTCATGGAACTCACCGCGGACAGCGTGGAGTACCACGCGGCCCTGCCCGACCGTCAGCACGTGGCTTAGGAGGCTTTGACATGGCAACAGTGATCGCCGGGGTTTCCCGGCCGGCGCAGGCGCTGAGCGCGCGGGACGGCATCGTCGGCACGCTCCGCTCGGAACTCACCAAGATCCGCTCGGTGCGGTCTACCTACTGGACCCTCATCCTGCTGGTGCTGGCCGGCGTCGGGTGGGCCATCGCGGACTGCGCGGGCACGGCCGCGCACTGGTCCCAGATGGCGCCGCAGGACCAGACCGGGTTCGACCCGACGCAGACGAGCCTGGTCGGGCTCGCGCTGATCGGCCAGCTCGTCATCGTGGTCCTCGGCGCCATCGTGATGACATCGGAGTACGGGACGGGCATGATGCGGACGTCGCTCGCGGTGATGCCGAGGCGCGGCGTGCTGTTCGGCGCGAAGGCCGCCGTGCTGACGGCGGTGACGCTGGTCATCGCGCTCGTCACGAGCTTCGCCGCGTTCTTCGTCGGTCAGTACCTGCTGCGCGGCACGCACTCGACGGCGACGCTGGCCCAGCCGGGCGTGCTCGGGGCCGTGGTCGCCGGCGCCCTGTACGTGGCGCTGTCCGGCCTGCTGGCGTTCGGGCTCGGCGCGATCGTGCGCAGCACGGCGGGCGCGATCACGGCCGCCTTCGGCGCGCTGTTCCTGCTGCCGCAGATCGCCCGGGCGCTGCCGAGCTCCTGGTACGCGGACATGGAGCGCTGGCTGCCGGGCGGTGTCGCGGTCAACAACGTCACCGCCAGCAAGAGCGCGAGCCTCGACCCGCACCTGTTCTCCGCCTGGGGCGAGCTCGCGGTGCTCGGCGGCTACGCGGTCGTCCTGCTCGTCATCGGCGCCCTGCTGTTCAGCCGGCGCGACGCTTAGCCCGCGGACTTACGCTGTGTACGTGCTGAAGACGGCGAACACCTGGCGGCGCCGCCACCCGCGATGGGCCGATGCCCTGCTGGCGGCGGCGCTGCTGGCGTTCAGCGCGGCGCAGTTCGGCGACATCTCCGCCGGAGTGCCCAATCAGGTGGGCTACGTGGTCGTCAGCATCGTGCTCGCCGCCACCGTGATACCGCGCCGCCGGTACCCGGTGGCGGCGTTCGCGACCGCGGCCGTGATCGGCGCCCTGCAGATCGCCGACGGCATCCAGCTCGGCGGCCCTGGCCCGGTCTTCGCCTTGCAGCCGTCCAACGCGGACCTGGCGATCCTCGTGCTGCTGTACACCCTGGCCGCGCACCGGCCGCGCCGGGTGTCCATCGCCGGCCTGGTCCTCTGCCTGGCCGGCGGGGCCGCCGCCGTCACCCGCTGGAGCCCGGCGCACCAGCCCTACGCCGGGACCGCGGTAATTCTCGCGATCGCCGGGGTCAGCGGCCTGACGCTGACCGCGTGGGTGCTCGGCGATTCCGTCGCCTACCGGTACCGGCGGACGCAGTACGCGGCGCTCGCGGAACGGGCGGCCCGGCTCGAGGTCGAGCGCGACGCGCAGGCGCGGATCGCGGCGGCCGCCGAGCGCGAACGGGAGCTCACCGAGCGCCGGGCCCGCGTGGTGGACGAGGCGGAGGCCAGGCTGCGCGGCATCGAGCGCAACCTGCACGACGGGGCCCAGGTGCGGCTCGCGGCGCTCGCGATGACGCTCGGCGAGATCAAGGAGAACCTCGAGCAGGCGGCGGACCCGGCGGGCACGATCGAACTGGCCAGCGCCGCCCACCGCAACGCCAAGGAGACCCTGGCCGAGCTGCGGGACCTGGCCAGGGGGATTCACCCGGCCGTCCTCGACCGCGGCCTGGCCGCCGCGCTGGCGGTGCTCGCGGAGGCGAGCGCGGTGCCCGCCACGGCGACCGTGGAGATCGCGCGGCGGCCGTCGCCGGCCATCGAGGCGATCGCCTATTACTGCGCGGCGGAACTGCTCGCCAACGTGACCAAGCACGCCGGCGCGGGGCAAGTGAAGATCAGCGCGCGTGAAGTCGACGGGAGACTGGTGATGAGCGTGACCGATGACGGGGCCGGGGGCGCCCGGCTGAAGCCGGGCGGGGGACTCGCCGGGCTGGCCGACCGGGTGCAGACGGTCGACGGGCGGCTGAGCCTGCAGAGCCCGCCGGGCGGTCCGACGACGGTGACGGTCGAGCTTCCGGTGAGCGCCTGATGGGGCTGCGGATCGTCATCGCCGAGGACGCGGCGATCATGCGCGACGGGCTCACCCAGACGCTGGCCCGGCGGGGGCACGAGGTGGTGGCGGCGGTCGGGAACGCCGTGGAGTTGCTGCGAGCGGTCGCTTCGCACCAGCCCGACGTGGCGGTCGTCGACGTGCGCATGCCGCCGACGCACACCGACGAGGGGCTGCGGGCCGCGATGGCGATCCGGCGTGACCATCCAGGGGTGGGCACGCTCGTCTTCTCTCAGTACATCGAGGCCCAGGCCGCGGCGGAGCTGCTGGCCAGCTCCCCCGGCGGCGTCGGCTACCTGCTCAAGGACCGCGTCGCCGACGTGAGCGACTTCATCGAGGCCATTTCGAGCGTGGCCCGCGGCGGCACCGTGCTTGACCCGGAGGTCGTCAGGCAGCTATTTAAGCGGACCGACTCGGTCGGCCCGCTCACCGCGCGCGAGCGGGACGTGCTCGCGCTGATCGCCGAAGGGCGCTCCAACGCCGCGATAGCGACCACGCTCTTCATCTCCCCCGGCGTCGTGGAAAAGCACGTGGCCAGCATCTTCGCCAAGCTCGGGCTGGCACCGTCGGACAGCGACAACCGCCGGGTCATCGCCGCCATCCGGTACCTCCAGGGACCGTGATGACGCGCGGAACCGGTGTCGGTCAGACCCCCTGCTATCCCGGCACTTCATTGCATACCATGAACATAGCGCGCTAACGGGGCAGGTGCGCAGGTCCCTTCACGGCGGGCAGCAGGGGGCACGATGGCATCGCTGCAAGACGGTGATCCGCGTCATGTTGCTGCTTACCGCCTGGTCGAACGGCTTGCCGTCGGCGGGATGGGGATCGTCTACCTCGGGGAGTCGCCGAGCGGCCGGCCGGTGGCGGTCAAGCTGATCCGCCCCCAGCTGGCCGACGACCCGGAGTTCCGGGCGCGGTTCCGGCGAGAGGTCAAGGCCGCCCAGCTGGTTGGTGGTTACCATACGGCCGCCGTGGTCGAAGCCGACCCGGACGCGAACCCGCCGTGGATGGTAACGGAGTATGTCCGGGGTCCGTCCCTGCAGGCCCGGGTCGATCGCGACGGCCCGCTCGACCCGGGGGCGGTGCACCAGCTGGCGGCCGCGCTCGCCGAGGGCCTGCACGCCATTCACTCCCGTGACCTGGTTCACCGGGACCTCAAGCCGCCTAACATCATCATGGCCAGCGACGGTCCCCGGATCATCGACTTTGGCATTGCGAAGGCGGTGGGGACGAACAGCGATCCCCGGCTGACCGGCACCGGGGTGGTAGTCGGCACCCCCGCCTTCCTGTCCCCCGAGCAGCTTGATGACGGCCCCGTTGGCCCCGCCAGCGACATGTTCTCCCTCGGCAGCGTGCTCGTCTTCGCGGCCACCGGCCACGCCCCGTTCGACGCCGACAACTTCACCAAGACCAGTTACGCCATCGTCAACAAGCCTCCCGACCTGCGTTCCCTCACCGAGCCGCTGCTCGACATCATCACCGCCTGCCTGGCCAAGGACCCGGCCAGCCGCCCCACGGCCGCCGGCCTGCTCACCTATCTGTACAGAACCCGGCCGTCCCCCGTGCCCGGCTCACCCGGGCGCTCCGCGGACAGCGCGGATGCGGTCACGGGGCTCGAGTCCGCCGCGGTCCCGGCTCATACCTACCCGGTTCCGCCGGACCTGGCCACCGTGAGCCCCGAGGCCGGGGCGCCGGCGAAGCCGGCGCCCGTGCGTGCTTCCGTTCGACGCCGCATCCTGGTGCGGCGTCCCGCTCCCGCCCGCGTCGCGGGTCCCCTCGATCCGGGAGATTGGGCCTTCCTCCCGCCGCCCGTATCGTCACCGTTGCAGACACGGCCCGGGCGCCACGGATGGCGGCTGGTCACCGCCGACGCGGCGGGCCGCTGGCTCGCCTCCGCCAACGGGGACGGGGTCATCACGGCCTGGCTCGCCGACTCCGGCCTGCCGGTGCGCTCCTGGTCCGCGCGGGCGCGGGTGCGCGCCATGGCCGCCGGTCCCGGTGACCTGCTGATCGTCGCGACGGACGACGGGAACGTCAGGGCGTGGGACGTCGTGACGGGGACCGCCTGCCGCTACCTCCCCGGTACCGTGCCCGGCCTGACCGGTTCATCGCTGCGCGTCCGCTGCCTCGCTCTCGATCCCTTGGGCGGCTGGCTCGCGGCCAGCGTTGAGGGCCGGCTGCTGCTCTGGGACGTGACCGACCCGGGCGAGCCGCTGCTCGCCGCGGGGCTGCCCGGCCGCGCCGAGGTAACGGCCCTGGGGTTCGACGGCACCGGCATGCGGCTGGCCACCGGTGATGAGGACGGTAAGGTCCGCGTCTGGGACCTCGCGGAGCTAGCCGCGGCCTCACCCGTGAACGCGGCAGCCGGGGCGGCGGAGTTTGACGGGGTGCCCCTAGAAACCGCGTGGGTCGACCCGCCGGGCACGTTGCCCGGCGTGAGCCGACCGCGGGCCGGCCGGGTGCTGGCACTGGCCTGGGATGACGCCCGCGAGCGCTGGCTCAGCGTCGGCGCGACAGGCCCGCGGGCCTGGCTCGACGGTACCGGGCAGGACGGCACCGCGGCGGAGACCGGGATCGCGGGTATTCCGCTGCGGGCCGCCGCTCTCAGCCCGGAGGGCGGCTTCACGGCCATGGTCGATGACGCCAGGGGCCGCGTGTACCTCGCTCGCCCGGACGATCCCGCGCGTGCCCAGGCCCTGGAAGGCGCCGACGTGAGCATCACCGGTGTCGCGTTTACCGCATCGGGCACGCTCGCGCTTGGCGGCAGCGACGGGTCGCTCCGCCTGTGGCACCCGTCCAGGCGCGTCATGCGGGCAAACAGGGCCACGGGCAGTCCGGTGACCGCGGTCGCGGTCGCCCCGGACGACGCCCAGCTCGTGGTCAGCGACAAGCGGGCCGGGCTGAGGTCTTTCGCCGTGGCGAGCGGGTCGCTGGTGCCGACCTGGGCCGCGGACTCAGCGCAGGCCGCGGAGTGCCTGGCTTTCCTGGGGGGCGGGATGCGGCGGCTGGTGACCGCCGGAGAAGTGGTACGGACCTGGAACGCTGTGGACGGGACGCAGGCGGAGGCCCTGCCGGGACGGACCGGACGGGCCCGGGCGGTCGCGGCTGACCACGAGGGCAAGCGAGTTGCCGCCGCCTGGGCGGAGTCGGTCGTCAGCGTCTGGGAGGGCACCCGGCTGCTGTGGGAGCTGACTGGTCACAAAGGCGCCGTCCTCACGGTCGCGTTCGGCCCCCGCCCTGGCCTGCTCACGTCGGCCGGGGACGACGAAACCATCCGCATCTGGGACCTGGCGGCGGGCAAGGAAACCGCGTGCCACTCCCTGCGCGGATACCGCGCCACCGTCCTCACGGCGAGCCCGTCCGGCACGACGCTCGCGGCCGGCTGCGCCGACGGCACCGTCCTGGTGTACGCGGCGGGCGCGACCGGGACGCTCCCCGACTGGGCGGACGCGACCATGCTGGCCGGTCACGTGCACGGGATCACCGCGATGAGCTTCGACCTTAGCGGCGGCTTGCTGGCGACGGCGAGCCGGGACGGGACCGCCCGCATCTGGGACCTGGCCACCCGCTCGGCCACCACCGTGCTGCTGCCGGGGGCGGCCGCGGCCGTGGCATCCTCCGACGGAACCTGGCGCGGCGTAGGTGAGACCGACGAGCTCATCTGGCAGGCGGTCGGCCTGACGCGCGTGCCCCTTCCCTTCCTGGAGGCAGTTGGATGACGAGCGATGACTCGGCGGAGGTGTCCCGCCTGCGCTCGGAGGTCGCGAGCCTGCGGCATCAAGTCGAACGGGCCTCCGGGCTTAGCGACCGGGTCCGCAGGATCGAGCAGACCGTGGAGCCGGCCCTGGACCGGCTGGAGCGCAAGCAGCAGGTGACGCAGGACTCGCTGAACGAGCTTCGCCAGATGTACGAGCGCGACCGCATCATGACGGATGCCTTCCAAGAGCTCACCGTCGTCGAGCGGCAGTGGGAGGCGAAGTTCGGCCGCTACCAGGAGGCCCGCAACATGGCCGCGAGCATCGTCGACGTGGTCGCCAGCCGCCACATCAACCGTTCCGTCATCCTGGACGTCACCGAGCGGCTCGCGATCCAGACGCCGCGTTACTGGGTGGCGCAGGCGACTGTTGCGGTCGCCGCGTGGCTCGATGACAATCCGCAGCAGCATCGCGAGGCCCTCGACTTCGCGCTGGCCCTGGACTACGAGAAGACCTCGCTTTTCATGGCGCTCCTGTTGCGTGACCAGGACCGCGACGAGGCCCTGCAGGAGTGGCTGGCCGCCTACCTGTCCCGGCTCACGCCGGTGAACCTGCCCCGGCACTTCCAGGTGGTGATCGACGCCGCGACGGGAAAGGCGCTCGGCGACGGCTCGGCCCCACGGCTGGTGAAGCAGGTGGCCGACTGGTACCGCGAGGAGTACGACCGCGAGGACATCTTCGACGCCGCGGTCAGCGAGTGGAAGCGGCGGCTGCTCAGCCTGGGCGTGCGCTACGGGGACGAGCCGGACTTCTCGCTGCTGCGGGCCAACGCGAAGGCGTGGAAGGTGCTGTCTCCGCGGTACGAGGCCAACCGGGCCATCGAGCACTCGGCCGGGTATTTCCGTGAGCGCTTCGAGACGGGCGCGTACGTGTCGGATGACGTCCGGGGCGACCTCGGCGTCCTGCTCAAGAACCTGGCAAGCACCGAGGACCCCGAAGAGGAGGAACTCCTCCACGCCAAGCGCGAGCACCAAGCCGTCAGGCTGGCTAAGGGTGACCTCGGCGCCGCGCGGGCGATAATCGTCGCCGAGGAGCAGGGCCGAAACGCGACGCTGAACATCGTGTCGATGATGAGCCAGTCGGCGTTCCCCGCGCCCGATGACGGCCAGCTGCCGGCCCCGACCGTGACCGAGCTTCTCGCGATCATGCTGAGCAACGCGCTGATCGTCAGCGCAGCGGACGAACTGCGCGACGACCTCCCCGACGTCGGCACCGTTGAGATCGCCGTCGGTGAGCGGCAGTGGGAGTGCCGGTTCGACTGCCAGGAAGAGGCGGGGACAACCCGGCCAGCGCTGCGCGACCAGGCCGAGGAGCAGGCGGCTAAGATCTGCGCCCAGATCGACAAGGAGGCCGGCCGGCGCCAGGGCAGGCTCCGGTGGTTCAGGAAGTGGGGCTGTCCCGGCGGGCTCGTAGCCGCCGTCGGCTTTGGCGGTGCCGCGTTCATCCCTGGTGCCTCCGAGCTGGTGGCCCCCGCCGTGGTGGTAGGGGTCCCGTCCCTGCTGGGAATGATGCGACTGCCCGCGTTGGTCCGGCGCGCTAGCGACCAGAACGAGGTGGAGAAGCGCGCCGTTCGCGCCCAGATCGACAAGGCGGCCGAGCAACTCGGCGACCTCATGGACCGCGACCGCCGCGGCGCCGGGATTCACCTTCCGGACCTGCGCGGCTACCTGAACGGCCTGACCGAGGACAGCGTCAGGGCGGCCATTCGTCCCCTGGGGGCCGTCCCGCTGCCGAAGACGCGCGAGTTTCCGTCGTGGACTCCGCATCCGCCCCGGCGGCATCCCGAGATCGAGACCGAGGACGACTCGCCCGCCCTGCCCTAAGCCATACTGGGGCGCATGACGAAGATCGCGATCCTCGATGACTACATTGGCGTCGCTCTCGAGTACGGGGACTGGGCCGCGCTGCCCGGGGACGCCGAGGTCACCGTCTATCGCGAGGCGATCCCGCCGGAGCGGCTCGTTGTCGAGCTGGCCGATTACGAGGTCGTCGTCATCACGCAGCAGCGGGCGCGGTTCCCGCGGGCGGTGCTTGAGGGGCTGCCCCGGCTGAAGCTGCTCGTCTGCAACGGCCGGACCAGCAACGTCATCGATCACGCGGCCAGGATCGAGCGCGGGATCATGCTCTGCGGTACCGCCGACACGAGCCCGCCCGCCGGCGCTCGCCCCTCCGGTTACGGGGCGGCGGGCGGGATGCCCGCGCCGTCGGAGATGGCGTGGGCGCTCATCCTCGCGGTCGCGAAGCGGACCGGGATCGAGGACAGGAACATCCGCGCCGGCGGGTGGCAGGCCGGCTTCCCGGTACCGCTCGCAGGCAAGACGCTCGGCCTGCTCGGCGCGGGCCACCTCGGCGGGGCGATGGTGCCGGTCGCGAAGGCGTTCGGGATGGACGTCGTCGCGTGGAGCCAGCACCTCACCGGGGAACGCTGCGCCGAGCTTGGCGTGCGGAAGGTGACGAAGGACGAGCTGCTCGCCTCCTCCGACGTCCTCGGGGTCTTCCTCGTCTTCTCCGAGCGGTCGCGCAACACGCTGGGCGCCGACGACCTGGCGGCGATGAAGCCCGGGGCCATCCTGGTGAACGTCTCCCGCGGTCCGCTCGTGGAGGAGAAGGCGCTGATCGAGGCGCTCCGCTCCGGTCACCTGGGCGGCGCCGGCCTCGACGTGTTCGACCGCGAGCCGCTGCCCGCCGATCACCCCTTCCGGTCGCTGGACAACGTCGTGGTCACCCCGCACATCGGCTACGTCACCGAGCAGGGGTTCCGCGCCGCCTGGCCGCGGATGGCGGAAGACGTCGCCGCGTACCTCGCCGGGTCACCGATCCGCGTCGTCACCGACCCCGCCGACTGCCCGCCGATGGCGCCGCAGTAAGCGCGGCTTACCAGCGCTCCGTCTTCTCGAAGCGCGGCTTCCACACGGCCTTGTACAGCACCCGCACCGGGGGCGGCAGCTGGCCGGTAATCGCCCGCGTCGCATCGGGAGCGGTGGAGCTGAGCATCCAGGAGAACATCTCCCCGCCTCCGGACAGGCCGTTCTTCCGGGCGATCTTGAACCCGACGCCGCGCCACTCGGCGGCGGTGAGCGCCGCGCCGATGAGCGGCAGGCCGTCCTTCTCCTCGTGGGTCAGGTGCCCGGTGAGCGTGGCCACCAGCACGTCGACGGCGTCGGCGAGCCGGGTAGCGCCCGGGTAGCCGCCGGCCGATCCGGGCGCCGCGGTGAACCCGTGGTCGACGGCGGCCAGCAGCGGGTCGATTCGCTCATGCTCGGCCTCCATCTCGTCGAGCACGGACAGCGCGTTCGCGCTGTCCGCGAGCCGCTCGCGCAGGACGGGCCAGATCAGCTCATCCTCGGCGGTGTGATGCAGGTGCAACTGGCGCTTGAACAGGTCCCAGCCGGCCGCTATCGAGCGTTGCCGGTCGGGCTGGTGCCGGTCGGGCCCCTGGGCGGCCCGGGCCAGGCTTACCAGGTCGCGCCGGAACGCGTCGTGCGCGGCGATCATGATCGTCAGGTCGGCCTCGCCGCGGCCGTGCCGGGCGGCCGCGCTTCCCGGCAGCTTCTGCGTGGTCATCTGTTTCCCCTCATCGGTTGGCTGATCCCTAGGACGAGACGGGGGGCCGATGTGTGACACCGCGCTGCTGGCGCGCCTGGACGGTGCCTGCCTCCCGGTGTCCCGGCCCGGCCGCGCATGCCCGTCCCAGCAGCACGAGTACGGTCCCATCGATCCGCTCCTCGCTGAGCGGGCCGCGGAGGTCATCGGGGGTGAAGGCGCGACGGACCGGATCCATGGCGTCGCCGGCCATCCAGGGGTATGAGTACCGGGCCGGGTCCCAGAAGTGGTGGTGTGCATCGACGCGCAACGTCACTGAGTGCCCTCCTCACTCCGGCGTCGGGGTGTCGGGGCCGATCAGTCCCGCCTGCCGCAGGTCCGCCCAGAGCCGCGGCGGGATCTCCACCTCGAACAGGGACCGGTCCGTTTCGAGCTCGCCGATTGTCCGTGGACCCATCAGCACGGTGCACACGCGCGGGTGGGCCAGCGGAAACTGGATGGCGGCGGCCGCGAGCGGCACTTCGTGCTTGTCGCAGATCTCGCGAATGGCCCTCGCCTTGGCCAGGAGCGCTTGATCGGCGGGCAGGTAATTGAAGTGCGCGCCGGGCACCGGGTCGATCAGGATCCCGCTGTTGAAGACGCCGCCGATCACAACCGAGACGCCGCGACTTTCGCACAATGGCAGCAGGTCCGCCAGCGCGGTCTGGTCGAGCAGCGTATAGCGGCCGGCGAGGAGTACGACGTCGAGGTCGCAGGTACGGATGAGCTCCGCGAGCGGCGCCGACCGGTTCGCGCCCGCGCCGATCGCCGTCACCAGCCCTTCGTCGCGCAAATCGCGCAGTGCGCGGTAGGCCGTGGTCGCGGCCTGCTCGAGATGGTCGTCGGAGTCGTGCAGGTGCAGGACGTCGAACCGGCCGACGCCGATGCGCTCAAGGCTCTCCTCGGCCGACTGGCGGACACCGTCGTAGCTGAAGTCCCACATCGGTCCCGCCGCCGGTACCTCCTTATAGAAGGAGACTCCGTCGTGGTACTGGGTGTCATCGCGCGGCGCGTCCGCCCGCAGCAGCCGCCCGACCTTGGTCGAGACGACCAACCCAGCGGGCGGCAAGCCGGCGATGGCCATGCCCACGCGCCGCTCCGCCAGCCCGTGTCCGTACCGGGGGGCGGTGTCGATGTAGCGCACGCCGCTCGCCAGCGCGCGACTGATCACCGCGACGGCGTCGGCGTCGCTGATCGCTTGCAGGAAGTTGCCGAGGACGGCGGTTCCCAGGCCGACCCGGGGGGCGAGGAGATCGGTGTCGCCGACCCGCACGGGTGCCGCATCTGTGATCATGGATCGCGCTCCGTCGGTTGCTCACCGTGTCGTTCGGCTCGGTCTTAGCGTGTTGAGGCCCCGTGCTGTTCACTCACATTCAGGCACGCGAGGCCGACGGCTGACAATGCCGTATAACGAATGCCGCCGTTCCGCACCGCGGATACGCCGGGTGGGTTCGCGGAAGTTAGGCGCGGACGGGGCGGCCGGGGCGCGCGGCCGGGTCGAGGTGACCGTCGCGGACCACGAAGGTGCCGTTGACCAGGACCTGGCTGATGCCGGCGGACGGCCGGGTGGTCTCGGCGTAGGTGGCCTGGTCGGTGATGGCGTCGGGGTCGAACACCACGATGTCCGCGTCGCTGCCCGCGCTGACCCGCCCTTTGCGGCGCATCGCCGGCACCCGGTCCTGGAGCAGCACCGCCGGGTGCAGGCTGCACTTGGCCAGGACCTCGGGCAGGGACAGCCCGCCGTTGCCGCTGAGCGTGCGGATCGAGCGCGCGAACGTGCCCGCCGTCCGCGGGTGGGTGAACGCGTGCGGCGGAAGTGGCCAGGTGGCCGGCTCCGGTGCGGCGCCGATCCAGGTCAGCGGCATGGCGTCGCTGGCGATCACCGAGCCGGGGAAGGTCAGGTAGCGCCGGAGGACGGCCTGGTCGCCGGGGTCATCCTCGTCCAGCTGCCTGATGATGGCCAGGCCGCCCGGGTCGGTGGCGCGCAGTTCGGTCAGCCGGGCCGCGTCCGCGACCTCCTCCCCGGTAGGGGCGTAGATGAGGGACCGCGGCGTCAGGCCGCGCTCGGGGAGCCGTTCCGGCGCCAGGAAGGCGGCGCCGATGCCGGTCATGCCCGCGCCGTACGGGTAGGCCTCGGTGCTTACCTGGGCGCCTGCCCGCTGCGCGCGCTCGATGAGCCCGAGCACCCGGTCGGCGTGCCGCAACGTCGTGCTGTTGACGTGGCAGTAGTGCATGTGGGCACCGGTCTCGCCGGCGGCGCGGACGATTTCCTCGGCTCCGTCGATTGGGCCGCCCGGGGTGAACTCGACGAGGTCGCGGGAGTGGGTGAAGGTCGGTACCCCGCTGGCCGCGGCGAGCGCGGCGACCCGCTGGTACTCATCCGGCGTCGCGCCGGGCGCGTACCCGACCAGCAGGCCGATGCCGAGCGCGCCGTCGGCCACGTCCGCCTCTAGCATCGCCAGGATGCGGGCGATTTCCTCCGCGGAGGCGGCGCCTCGCCACCGCGGGTTCGCCAGGTTGGCGAACATCGAGCCGATGGAGGCCTCCAGCGTCAGCCCGGCGAGCACGGCCATCCTGGCCATCGCCCAGGACGCGGCGAACCCGTAGTTCAGCGGCCTGCCCGCCGCGGCGGCGGCCGCGTAGGCGGCACCAACCGGCGTGACGCCCGCCTCGAGCTCAAGCGCGGTCGTGACCCCGTCGGTCACCTGGAGCCGGGCGCTGCCCAGGTCGTGAGCGTGGCTGTGCAGGTCGATGAACCCGGCGGTGACCACCTGGCCGGTGACGTCCGCCTCCTGCGCGCCCGGCGGCAGGCCGGTGCCGACCGCCGCCACCCGGCCGTCCGTGATGGCCACGTCGCGCACCGCGTCCAGGCCCGATTCCGGGTCGATGACCCGCCCGCCGCGAAGCACCACGTCATACTCAGCCATGACCAGTGACGCTACCAGTCGCCCCTGACCCTGGCGGAGCGCCGTTGGTCACGATCGCGTGGGCCGCTCCGGGTAAGTAAAGCGCATGATGCCATTATCGCGTGGTTTCTGCGCGCCTATAGTGCAATTCCATTAAAGACTGCGGGTCAAATGAGGGCCGGGCTCCGGCGAAGGGTGAGAGCGGGCGGACATTTACCCCGTCTGGCTCAAAACACCGCCAGAATCGGGTGCCTGGCTTTATCGAGGGTCAAAAATGGCGCAGTTCGCCTCCGTTGACCCGCGATCCCGGATGGATACCCTATGAGGGTATGGCCCAAGCCGGGGAGCCAGACGGCGCGAGCACCTCGGGGCATCAATCTTCGCTTGAGTCGACGGCATTGGGGCAACGGTTAACGAAACAGTGCGCCCGGTCGCGATCAGTCTCGCGCAGGAGAAGCCGCCGCGGCCTAGGTCGGCGGCGACGCCGGAGAGCGGCGCCAGCTAGCTGTGGGTCGCGATCATTACCACGAAGACGGTCAAGAGCGCGACGACGACGGCTACCGCGACCACGGTGGTGACGCGCATGAGGATCCAGTCCTGGCGCATCATCCGGACCCGGGCCTGCTTCGCCATCCGGCTCCTCGGCGGCCGGTAGCCGGGGGGCGGGTCGTGCAGGTAGAGTCCCCGGCGCCGGGGACCGCGTCCTCGCGGGCCTCCGAGATAGACCATCGCGCCTCCTGCAAACTTCTGGTGCCAGCGTACTGCCGCGCCGGCGGCCAGAGATAGGCCCATAACCTGAGCGGCTTACCGGCCTTGCGCGGTCGCGACGGCCCGGCGGCCGCGTTCGCGGGTCGCGGTTGGCGGCTCACCGAGCACGCGCTGGTATTGGCGGAAGAAGTGCGGGTAGTCGGTGTACTCAAGCTCGGCCGCGAGCGTGGAGAGGTCGGTGTCCGGCGACGAGAACAAGGTGGTCGCCGCCTGCTGGAGGCGACGGCACTCGATCAGCCACTTCGGGGTCATGCCGGTGTAAGAACGGACCAGCCGCTCGAGGGTGCGCGGCGAGATGCCCAGGCGGGCGGCCAGGTCGGCCGCGCGGGTAAGTCCGGAGTCCTCTTCGGCCAGGCGGCAGGCCTCGTTGGCGAGCCGGCCACGGTCGTCGATGCCCGCCGCGACCGGGAGCAGCCAGGCTCGCAGCACCCGCGCCAGCTCGTCGCGGTCGTAGCCGGGGGCCGTCATGATCTGCCGCACCCGATCGCTGGGCGCGGCGGGCAGCGGTTCGCTGGCGCCGACCAGCGCAAAGGGGTCGGTGCCGGTAAGCAGCGGGCCGGCGGCGGGCCGGAACAGGATGCCGACGGCCCAGGACGCGGCCCGCAGCTCCTGGACCTGGACGCGGGAGTCGGGGCCGTACAGGGCGGTCAGTCCCGGCTCGATCACGACGTTGAACGCGGGGTAGGTCAGCACGCGCTGCGGCCGGACCTCGCCGGCGGGCACGGACCAGCGGACCACCCAGACGTGCCGCGTCAGGTCGGACAGGCCGTCACCGAGCTCGAAGCGGTCGAAGGCGACGCCGCTCGATCCTGGGTTGAGATGTCCCTTCGACTCGGGCACCGCGCCGTCCTCCCCTGGTCGATGCGGGCATGCTAACAGCCTCGCAGTCGCCGGGATCAGCCGGTCAGGGCGGCGAGCTTTTCACGGGCCTCGTGGGCGACGGGCGGCGGGACGTCGCTGAGGCCCGCGACGTGCCTGAGCGCCTTGGCGTAGGCGACGTTGTAGGCCTCGTCGGCGGCCGCCACGGTATCCGGGATCACGCCGGTGCCCTGCCAGTTGGTGCCGGTGACCGGGTTGATCGAGCGGGCGAACGGTATGCCGATGTGCACGGCCGGGCTGATCGGGAAGCCCCGGGTGGGGTGGGCGCCGCCGCCGGTCACCTCGCCGATGACCTCCGCCCGGCCCTGCGCCTGGAGCGTGTAGGCGATGTCCTCGCCCCCGGAGAACGTGCGGCTGCTGGTCAGCAGGTACACCGGGCGGTCCAGGTAGCGGCTGCCCGGCAGGTACGGCAGCGACCAGAACTGCCTGGTCTCGCCGGTGTCGGCGTGGAAGACGTCGTTGAGGTGGACGGGCTGCTCAGGCAGGAGGTAGCTGCACCAGAGGCCCGCGCCGTCGATCGAGCCGCCGCCGTTCCGCCGCAGGTCGATGATGAGCGCGTAGGTCCCGTAGACCAGTTCCATCGCCGCGGCGATCGCCGGGCCGGCGTTCTCCGGCATCGCCACCCGGCGCAGGTCGAGGTAGCCGATGTTGCCGTCGAGTCGTTCCACGCGGTGGATGCCGAAGTTGTCCACCCGTCCCATCCGGCGCATCTTCAGCCGCCTCGCCTCGCGGTCGACGGGCTCGTCGTCGGGACCCTGATCGGGTCCCGGTCCGCGGACAGGGCCCGGCCCGCCGCCCGGCCCCGGTCCCCCGCGAGGGCCGGGCCCGCCGCCGAGTCGCACCCTCAGGTGCTTGTCGCCGGTGGCCTCCTGCAGGTGGCCGGTGAGCAGCTCGGTGAGCGTGATCTCGTCCAGGTTGTCGTACTCCCCGGCCGCCAGCCGGGCCTCGACGGCGACGGCGGCCTGCTCGGCCAGCTCGGGGAACACGTAGTTCTCGCGGAGCAACGCCAGCGCCCGCGTCACGATCTCCCGGCTCGGCAGCTGCTCGGCGGCCTGCGAGCCGTCGTCCGGCATGCTGACCACCGGGGCGTCGAGGGCGTCAGAGGTGAACTCGAGCGACTTGGCCGACGGCAGCCGCAGCGACAGCTCGCCGCGCAGCTCGGCCATCGGTTCCTGGTGGGTGGCGGCCCAGGCGACCGGGTCTTCAGTCGCCGGGATGAACACCCGGACCGTCAGCTGGCCGGGATTGTCGACGTCCCGCAGCAGCTCGGCCCGGACCACGGCGCCGTCGGGAAACAGTTCGTTGACCCTGTGGCTGAGAACCCGTGTGATCTGTTCCACATTTCGTGAACGGCACGCGCCACCCGGGAAGTTCCGTTATCCCGGGACGGGCACTCAGGAGTTCAGGTTCTCGCCCATGCGGCGCAGGGAAGACGTCAGGCTCGCGACCTCGGCGTCGGAGAAGCCGTCGAACAGCTGCCTGGCCACCGCGCCGAAGACCGGGGCCAGCTCCGGCACCAGGGCCAGGCCGCGCTCGGTCGGCTCGATCACCACGGAGCGCCGGTCGTCTGGATTTGGGCGCCGCTCGATCAGCCCCTTGCCCTCCAGCCGGTCAAGCAGCTTGGTCATGCCGGCCGTGTCCGTGCCGACGGCCGCCATGAGCTGGCGCGGGCTCGCGCCGCCGCTCGCGGCGTTGTGCAGCAGCGCCGCCTGCTGGGTGGTGACGCCGAGCGGGGCGAGCCGCCGGTCCAGCGTCGTGGTGACGTCCCGCGCGAGCTGGTGGAGCAGCGAGGCGCCGCTGAGTACCTGCATGACATTGGTCATGGGCGAACAATACCAGTCGTGACAGTAACTGTCGCGACAGTCATTTACCGTTCACGGCCGGCAGGCGACCTCGGCGG
This sequence comes from uncultured Actinomycetota bacterium, assembly GCA_963767685.1. Lineage (GTDB taxonomy): Bacteria > Actinomycetota > Actinomycetes > Streptosporangiales > Streptosporangiaceae > Trebonia. The sequence continues at coordinate 46,368 of CAVYEZ010000015.1, read as the reverse complement.
CGCGGAACTGGGGCGAGTCCAGGCCGACGCCCGTTACGGAAGCGATGCCGGCCACGTCGCTGACCGACGGGTAAGCGGAGCCCGCGACGCCGTGCGCGCGCATGCACGCGGCATAGTCCGAGTCCGGGGGCGCGGACGCCGATCCCGGGGAAGGCTGGACCACGGACACGCCGCCGGCGGGGCTGGCGGGCATGGCCGGACCGCGGGAGCACGCGGCGGCGAGCAGCGTGAACCCGGTGACCGCGACCGTGAGCAGGGCGCCCGCCGCAACCCGGCCGGCGGGCACGCGCGCCGCCGGGAGCGCGGCCGGCCGGCGTCCCGACCGCGACCGGGCGACGGGGGCGCGTCCCGTGCTGCCAACAGTGCGGCGGGCCGGGGTGAGTCCGACGCGGCGGGCCGGGGTGAGCCGCGGTTCGAGCCACGCGGCGGCGTCCGCGGCGGACAATTGCCCCGACGCCAGCGCCTCTATCACCACGACGGCGGTCGTGGGCGGGTCCAGGTCGGCGCGCCAGCCGTTGAGCGACAGGAACTGCAGGCCGGCCGCGACCGCCACCGGCTGGGCCCGCGCAGGGAACGGCGGGTGGCGCAGCAGGGCCCGCACTAGTTCGACGCCGGCCGTCGCGGCGGCGGCCGGCGTCGAACTGGTGCGGGCGGGGAACTCCCGGCCGGGTTCCCGCCCCGGCGGCCGCGCCTCGGCCAGCGCTTCCTGCGCGGCCGCGATGTCCATCTGGTCGAGCGCGGCGTCGGTGCCGATGCCGAGGGTGCGGCCGGCGATCACGACGAGGTCGGCCGCGTCGAGCGCGATCACGGCGGACTGTCCTGCAGCAGGTCGAGCAGCCGCTGGTGCCTGGCCAGGTTGTCCTCGAGCAGGCGGCGGAACCGCTTGTCCTTGCGGCGCGCCTCGACCAGCGCCGAGATCGCCTCCCGGGCAACGTCGGACACCGAGCGGCCCTCCACTTCCGCGACGGTGGCCAGCAGGTCGGCCAGTTCCGGGTCGAGTCGCAGCACCATGTTCTTGGTCCGGGCCTTGCCGGCCGCGGCGGATTCCAGCGCCATAACAGGATCATGGTATCGAGATATCTTCTGCGGACCAAGGGTCATGGGAGGGGGTCGGCTGAAACACGCAGTCGTTCGGGATACTTCGGCTCTTGACCGCGCCGCTGCACCAGGAGGAACCACGCCAGCCCGACGAGGGTGAGCGTGATCGCGATGAAGAAGTTGAGCCGCAGCCCGAGGAAGTAGGCCGAGGAGTCGGTCCTGATCGTCTCCTCGAAGATCCGGTAGCCCGAGTACCCGGCGACGTACAGGGCGAACAGCCCCGGCGGCCTGATCGGCCGGTGGTGGCCGAGCCAGACCAGGAACGCGGCGAAGGCCAGGTCGAAGATCAACTCATAGAGGAACGACGGCTGGAACGTGGCGTACCTCAGGTCCGCCGCCGGGATCCCCGCGTTCAGCCGGGCCGCCGGGCTGATCTCCAGCGCCCAGGGCAGCCCGCTCGGCTTGCCGAACAGTTCCTGGTTGAAGTAGTTGCCGATGCGCCCGACCGCCTGCGCGACCAGCAGGGCCGGCGCGACCGCGTTCATGAACAGGCCGACGTCAGCCCCGGCGCGGCGGACCCGCCACACGCCCGCTGCGGCCCCGGCGGCGATCCCGCCCCAGACGCCGAGCCCGCCCTTCCATAGCGCCAGCGGCCCCCACCAGGTGTGCGGGGTGATGTCGAACGGCGTGGTGACGTCGAAGTAGATCCGCGCGCCGATGAGCCCGACGGGCACCACCCAGACGACGACGTCGTACACCAGCGCGCGGTCACCGCCCGCCGCGGCCCACCGCCGGGCGGTGATGTACACCGCCAGCGCGATTCCGATGGCGTACATCAGCCCGTAGACGTGGAGGAACACCGGGCCCAGGTGGATGCCGTTGGCCGGCGGACTCGGGATGAACGCGAGCGATGGTCTCATGGTACCTAGATATCATGAGATCAAGAGGTTAGGGAAGTCAGCTCCTCCGCGATCGCCTCGATCCCGCGGTCAAGCTCGGCGAAGCTGGTGCTGAGCGGGGACAGCCCGATCCGGATCCCGTCCGGCGGCCGGAAGTCGGGGATGACGCCGCGTTTCCACACGGCGGCGGTCACCTCGGCGAACCTGGGATGATCGACGGTGACGTGCGAACCGCGCTCGGCGGCGTCCCGGGGGCTCGCGAGCACGGCGCCGAGCGGCGCGAGCCGCTCGTCGGCCAGCGCGATCGCGCGCTCGGTGAGCGCGACCGACTTGCGCCGGACGGCCGCGAGGCGCGCCTCCGCGATCAACTCGAGCATGTCTTTCAGCGGCTGCATGGCCAGCACCGGCGGGGTGCCCGAGACGAACTTGCGCATCCCCTTGGCCGGCTCGTACTCCGGCCCCATCGCGAACGGGTCGCCAGCGCCCATCCAGCCCCAGATCGGCTGGCGCAGTTCCTCCTGCAGCCGGGTCGCGACGTAGCCGAAGGCGGGCGACCCGGGGCCGCCGTTCAGGTACTTGTAGGTGCACCCCGCCGCCAGGTCGACGTCGCAGGCGTCCAGCTCGATCGGCAGCACGCCCGCCGAGTGGCACAGGTCCCACAGGACCAGCGCCCCCGCTTCGTGGGCGGCCCCGGTGATGGCCGCCATGTCGGCGAGGAACCCGGACCGGTAGGCGACGTGACTGAGCACGACCAGCGCCGTGCGCTCCCCGATGACCGCCGCGACGTCATCGGGGCGCACGCCCGCGGCGGGCGGCGGCGTCAGGTACCTGACCGTCAGCCCGCGCTCGGCCGCGACGCCGTCCACGATGAACCGGTCCGTCGGGAAGTTCGCCCGGTCGATGACCAGCTCGTCGCGGCCGGGGCGGGCGGCGACAGCCGCCCGGATCAGCTTGTACAGCAGCACCGTGGTCGAATCGGCGACGATCACCTGGCCGGCGGCGGCGCCCAGGGCGATCTCGGCCAGCCGGTCCCCCACGGTCACCGGCTCGGCCATCCACGCCTCGTCCCAGCTCCGGATCAGCCGCCGGCCCCACGCGCCGGCCACGAAGCCCGCGAGCCGCTCCCCCGTCACGGCCAGCGGCCGCCCGAGCGAGTTGCCGTCCAGGTAGGCGACGACGGACGGGTCGTCCGCCGCCACGAACCGGGAACGGAACGGCCCGAGCGGGTCGGCGGCGTCCAGTTGGCTGGCAGGCCCGATGCTCATCGAAATCCCCATCTCGCGGCGAACGGCTAGTACCTTCGCCTGCCACGCTAACGTGCTGAGAAAATTTGACGAGCGTGTCGATCGACGGCGGGCCCGCTCGACCTAAGGATGAGCGGGCCCGGTGAGCGGGCCCGGACCGACAGGGAGCTGGGGACATGAAGTACATGCTGGTCATGCGGGCCACCGACGAGGCCTACGCGACGATGGCGAACGCCGACTTCAACGAGATGCTGGGGGTCGTCGGCAGGTTCAACGAGGAACTGATCAATGCGGGCGTGCTGCTCGCCGCGGAGGGGCTCGCCGATGCCGCCGAGAGCGTGGTCGTCGACTTCTCCGCGGAGCCGCCCGTGGTCACCGACGGCCCGTACGGGGAGACCAAGGAACTGTTCGGCGGGTTCTACATCCTCAACGTGGCGTCGAAGGAAGAGGCCGTCGAGTGGGCCAAGCGGCTGCCGATCAACGGCCCCGGCTTCAAGACCGAGGTACGCCGGGTAACCACGATCGACGAGTTCCCGCAGGACAACGACTGGATCAAGAAGGAGCGGGCATGGCGCGAGGCCACCGGCCAGCTGTGAGCGAGCGAAGGGGCGCGGCGGTGCCTGGACTGAGGAGCGAGGAACGAGCAACGAGGGAAGGCACCGCCTCCGCTGCGCCCCGAAGCGAGCGGGAAACACTGTGAGCGGACGGAGGGCGCCCCGGAGTGAGCGGGCGACACCGTGAGCGGGCTGGCTTGGCGCGGTCCGGCTTGGCGCAGGCCGGCCGGTGATGGCTGACCCCGTCGGCCGGGAGGCTGTCGCCGCCGTCTGGCGCATCGAGTCCGCACGGATCGTCGGTGCGCTCGCCAGGTACACCGGCGATTTCGCCCTGGCCGAGGATCTCGCGCAAGAAGCGCTGGCCGAGGCCTTGGTCAGCTGGCCGCGCGACGGCGTGCCGAGCAAGCCGGCCGGGTGGCTGCTCACCGTCGGCCGCCGCCGGGCGATCGACGCGTTCCGCCGGCGCGCCGCCCTCGACCAGAGGTACGCCGCCCTCGCCCACGACCTGGACGAGGGCGGCGCCACCGCGGGGAATCCGCCCCAAGGACCCGCCAGGGAGGTCGCGGACTTGCTGTGGGACCCGGACCGGATCGACGATGACGTGCTCGCGCTGATGTTCATCTCCTGCCACCCGGTGCTGTCCAGGGAGGCGAGGGTGGCGCTCACCCTCCGGGTGGTCGGCGGCCTGACGAGCGATGAGATCGCCAGGGCGTTTCTCGTGCCCGCCGCGACCGTGCAGGCCAGGATCACCCGGGCCAAGAAGACCCTCGCGGCCGCCCTGGTCCCCTTCGCGGTACCGCCCGCGGCCGAGCGGGCCGAACGACTCGGCTCGGTGCTGAGCGTGATCTACCTGATCTTCACCGAGGGATCCTCGGCGAGTTCCGGCCGCGACCTGATCCGATTCGACCTCGCGGGCGAGGCGCAGCGCCTGGCACGGGTGCTTGCCCGGCTGATGCCGGACGAGCCGGAGGTGCACGGCCTGCTTGCGCTCCTTGAGCTGACCGCGGCCCGTTTCCCCGCCAGAACAGCGCCGGACGGCGAGCCGGTGCTGCTTGAGCAGCAGGACCGGCACCGCTGGGACCAGGCCGCGATCCGCCGGGGACGGGCCGCCCGGGCCCGCGCGGCGCAGGCAGGCCGCGGCCTTGGGGCGTACGGACTGCAGGCGGCGATCGCGGAATGCCACGCCATCGCCCCGTCGGTCGGCGCGACCAACTGGGACCGCGTCGTCCTCCTGTACGCGGCGCTCGCCCGGCTCGCGCCGTCGCCCGTGGTCGAGCTCAACCAGGCGGTGGCGGTCGCCATGGCCCAGGGGCCGGCCGCGGCGCTGCTCATCGTCGACCGGTTGGTGGCCGACGGCGCGCTGCCCGGATCGCACCTGCTGCCGACCGTGCGTGGTGAGCTGCTCGCCCGCCTTGGCCGGGCCGACGAGGCGCGCGCCGAGCTCGAGCGCGCCGTGGCCCTGTGCGCCAGCGAGCCCGAGCGCGTGGTCCTGCGGCGCAAGATCGCCGGCATCGCCGGCCGGGCATAGGTTCTTGGTAGGAGGCATTCATGAGGGGCTACGCGGGGACGCCCCGGCGGCTGGCGGCCCCGCCGCTGCCCAATGCCAGGCTCAAGCCGCGCAGCCGAGAATAGCCGCATCAGGGTTTCCGGCCGACGCCGCCCCACAGGATCGTCGGGGTGGCGGCCTCCTCCGCCGATTCCGGGCGCCAGTCGCCGACCCGGACCAGGCCAGGCTCCAGGAGCTGAAGGCCGTCGAAGAAGCCCGTCACCACGTCGCGCGGGCGCGCGACGTGGTGTTGTTCCGCCGGGAGGTGGGCGTTAAGGCTCTTCTCGAACGCGGCGACGTCATCGGGCAGCAGGTCGGTGCCCGCGTGGGACGTCACCAGGAAGCTGCCCGCGGGCACGGCGCCCATCAGCCGCTCCACTATCTGCCGCGCTTCGGCTAGGTCCGGGATGTAATGCAGCATGGCCAGCAGCATGATGCCGACCGGACGGGTGAGGTCCAGGGTCTGCGCCGCGTCCTCAAGGATCGTGCCCGTGTCGCGCAGGTCGGCGTCGAGGTAGGCCGTGACGCCGTCGGCGCTGCTGGTCAGCAGCGCGCGGGCGTGCGCCAGGACCAGCGGGTCGTTGTCGACGTAGACGACCCTGCTTTCCGGTGCGACGGCCTGGGCCACCTCATGGGTATTGTCCGCCGTGGGCAGCCCGGTGCCGATGTCGAGGAACTGCCGGATCCCTTCCGCATTGGCCAGGTAACGCACGGTGCGGCGGAGAAACGCCCGGTTGGCCTGCGCGGACAGCCGGATACCGGGGAAGACCGCGATCGTCTCCTCGCCGACCACCCGGTCGGCGGCGAAGTTGTCCTTGCCGTCCAGCCAGTAGTCGTAGACCCTGGCCACCTGCGGGACGCCGGTATTAAGCCGCGGATCCCAGGCCGGATCCCTGGAATCCTTTGATTGCCGTTCTGACACCGCGGTACCGGCCTCCCCTGCACTCACGCCACGCTTTTCTGAGAGTAGCGCGAGTAGGGATATCAGGTGCATATTCCGCCCGCTCATTCCCCCATCAGCCGGAATCCGGGGCGGGCGGCGGCGCCGTCGCCTCGGGTTCCTGGCGGGGTTCCTGGTCGCGGACGGCCGGGCGCGGGGCCGGAACGGCGACCTCGCCTTGTCGCCGGGCCCTCCGGGGCAGCAGCCGCGCCGCTCCGGCGGGGAACAGGGCCGCAGAAAGCAGCCCGGCGGCGACCAGGGCGGCGGAGGCGGCCGGGGTGATCTTCCCGGCCGCGAGCCCGATCTCCGTCGCCACGATGACGAACGTCAGCGTGGTGGCCTGCAGTAGGCCGCCCGCCGCGGCGCGACGGCGGCCCACGGTGCGCGCGTACAGCACCGCGGGCACGCCCCGCACGACCAGCAGGGCGAGGAGGAGCAGCGGCACGAGGGCGAGCGCGCCCGGATGCGTCAGCAGGCCCTTCAGCTGGAAGGAGACGCCGGTGCTGATGAAGAAGACGGGGACGAGGAAGCCGAACCCGATGCCTTCGAGCTTGATGAGGAAGTCCCGGTTCGGCTCGCGGCCGGAGATCTCGATGATCCGCACCAGCAGGCCCGCGGCGAACGCGCCGAGGATCGACGCGAAGCCGAACTGGTAGGCCAGCACGCCGCAGCCGAGCGCCAAGGTCAGGGTGGCGCGGACCCGCAGCTGGCCGCTGCGCCGCGACAGGTACTCGAGCAACTGGTCCAGCCTGCGCAGCCGGCGGACGCCCCCCACGGCCAGCCCGATCAGCACCAGCAGGGCGACGAATATCGCCAGCGACGCGAGTTGCTCGCCCGGCGACTTCCCTGAGACCGAGAAGAGCAGCGAAAGCAGCAGGATGGGGACGATCTCGGCGAGGGCGGCCGCCGTCATGATGAGCTGGCCGAACTCGGTGCCGGCCTCGCCCGCGTCCTTGAGCAGCGGCAGCAGCAGCCCGGCGGACGTCGACATCAAGACGATGCCGAGCAGGATCGGCTGGGTTGCCCGGTCGGCCAGCCAGAACAGGAAGCCGCCGCCAATGCCGAGCGCGGCGGAAACGGCGAACGCGGTGACCGCCAGCCGGGACAGCGGCCCGCGCAGCCGCTCCACGTCGATCTCGAGCCCGGCGAGGAACAGCAGCATGCCGAGGCCGAGCGTGCTCAGCACCTGCACCGGCGCGTCGATCCGCGCCCAGCCGAGGACCGACGGCCCGACGATGATGCCGGCGATGACCTCAAGCACCGCGCCAGGCACGGGCAACCGCGGGAGCAGCCCGAGCACGACGGGCACGAACACCGAGATCCCGGCGATGATCAGCACGCTGTTGAAGGAAATTGGAGGCATCCGTCCCCCTTTGGACGCTCGCTTCGGTGTCTCACGGCCCCCGTGGCCGCGGTCTTCCGGGCAAGAGCCAGCTGCCACCGTTCGGGATCATCGAAATTGATATTTATCCCGAAGAGATGCGTGCTGTAACCGTATCATCGCGTTTCGCTATAATCCTGCGGAAGGCGGTCAGCACGGGGGGCGAGTTGGCCGGTGCGTCTCGCGCTGCGGGCGCCGGGCGTGCGACGCTGGTGTCCGCGTGGTGCGGACGGACGGTGAGTGCGAAGTGCTCTAGGACGGGGGGCGGCATGACGACGCTTGCGGCCAGTGGACGGGGCCAGTCGAAGAGCTTGGTGCTGACCGCGATGATCTTCGCGGTGGCGATGACGTTCATTGACCAGACGATCGTGTCGATCGCCGCGACCACGGTGCAGCACGATCTCGGGCTGTCGAGCAGCGGGATCCAGTGGGCGATCAACGCCTACCTGCTGGCGCTGGCGGCGCTGTTCGCGTTCGGCGGGCGGCTCGCCGACACCCTGGGGCACCGCAAGATGGTGGTGCTCGGCGTGATCATCTTCGCGGCGTCGTCGGCGCTGTGCGGGCTGACGCCGAGCGGCGGGGCGGCCGAGGCGTGGCTGGTGACGTTCCGCGCGGTGCAGGGCGCCGGCGGGGCGATCATGTTCCCGGCCGCGCTCGCCATCGTGGTGGCCACGTTCGACCTGGGGTCGCGGGGCCGCGCGCTCGCGCTGTTCTTCGGCATCGCCGGCGGGCTCACGGCCATCGGCCCGATCGCCGGCGGCTACCTGATCGAGTGGACCTGGCGGTCGATCTTCTGGATCAACGTGCCCGTCGCCATCATCGCGCTGGTGCTCATCGCCATCGCCAAGCCGGTGACCGAGTACCGGCCCGCGCCGATCGACTACCGCGGCCTCGCCCTGATCATCGGCGGGGTCGGGCTGAGCGTGTTCGGCTTCCAGCAGTCACAGCTGTGGGGCTGGAGTAACCCTGCCGTCGAGGTGTGCATCGCGGTCGGCGTCGTGCTGCTCGTCGTGTTCTACCGGGTCGAGCTGCGCACCGACCAGCCGCTCATGAACGTGCGCATCTTCAACAACCAGCCGTTCCTGGTCGAGAACATCATCCTGGGCATCTCCATGATGGCGTTCATCCCGGTGTTCTTCTTCGCCAGCACCTACGGGCAGATCTCGCTCGGCTTGAAGCCGACGGCGTCCAGCCTGCTCATCCTGTACTTCTTCATCGGCTTCGTGGTCGCCGCGCAGGTCGGCGGCCGGATGCTGGACCGGGCGGGCGCCAAGCGGCCAGTGGTGCTCGGCTGCGTGCTCGCGGCCGTGGGCTACTTCGTGTGGGCCGGGGAGGTGACCAAGCTGCAGTCGGGCCCGCAGGTGGTCTGGATCATCGTGGCCGGCGCCGGCATGGGGCTCATGCTCGGGCAGTCCAACACCGACGCGATTAACCGCGCCTCCCGGCTGTCCTACGGCGAGGCCACCGGCATCACCCAGACCGTCCGCAACTACGGCGCCAGCCTCGGGTTCGCCATCCTCGGCACGATCCTGATCTCTGAGTTCCGGTCCAACATCACCGGGTCGCTTATCCAGCAGGGCATGTCTTCTCACGCGGCGGCCACCGAGGCGGCCTCCGTCGCCCAGCTGCAGGGCGGCAACGGCAACGTGGCCGACATCCCGCTGTTCATCCGCCTTGACTTCGCCTCCGCGACCCAGGAGGTCCTCACCGGCATGGGCGTCATCATGGCGGTGGCCGCGGTCGTGGCCTTCCTCTTCCTCAGGCGCGGGGTCCAGCGGGAGACCGCGGGCGAGACCGACGCCGAGCCGGCGTCGGCGGGCAGTGCCCAGCGGCTCCCGGAGTAACGGGCGTCGCCACCGGACGAAGCTTAGACCGGATATCGCTTTGGGCCTTGGATATAGGTGTGGCCGCTTGGTGTTTCCCACTGGTGCCAGCCGGGCCTTGGCTGGGTGACGTGCCAGGCGGGTGACTGTTTGACCTGGTGACAGGCGCGGCTCCGGGCGCCGGCGTTGCACGCGCAGGTCCGTCCGCCCTTGTCATATGGCGTGGCGTGCTCGAAGTCGGTTTCCCTCGCGTGGCGGGAGCAGGGCGGGAACGTGCACTCTCCATCTCGGATCTGGACCAGGTGGCGGAGGGTGTCGTTGGGCTGGTAGGCGTGCGACTCGTGCCGGTGGTCGCAGTCGAACGTCGGCACCGGCCGCAGTTGCACGGTGAGGGTCCTGCCGTCGGGCAGGGTCAGGGTCCAGGTGCCGTACCCGCCTGGCGGCCCGGGATCGGTATCCGGGATAAGCCTCCAGGCTGCCTGGCCCGGTGGCCCCGTGCTGTTGGCCAGTTCCGCGACTTCCGCCAGGCGGGCGGTGGTGATGGTGAGGTTTAGCCGGGCGGGAAGCGCGGCGGTGCCGTGCCCAGGACCGGCGCCCGGGGGCTTGGCGGTGCCGCTGTGACTCGTGGTGCCGAGGATTCGTCCCCGGCGGGCAGCGCGGGCGCAGCCGTGGCCGATCGCGATGCCGTCCGGGTCGGTGACCGTGACGCACAGCCGGCTGTCTTGGCTGCCGCAGGCGGCGATGGCGAGCGCGCGGCACAGGTCCGGGTCGAGCGGGCCAAGGCGGTAGCCCTCTCCGGGCCGTTCGGCCAGTCCGAGGAGCGTGGCCAGCGGGAGCACCAGGTCCGCCAGCCGGGCCGGACTAAAGGCGGGAGCTCCTGTCCGCTCCGCGGCCGGGTTCCCGCCCGGCATTCCGGCTTCCGGGGCGCCGTCGTCGGGGGAAGGTCCGTCCGGCTCGCTGCCACCGGGCGTGCCGTCCTCGGGGGCCGGTTCGCCGGGAACTCCGCCGTCCGCGTTTCCGCCGCCGGGCCGATCGCCTTCCGGGGCAGGTCCGTCAGGCGCGCCGTCGTCCGGGTCACCGCTGCTGTCATCATCGCCGGGGTCGTCATCGTCTGGGGGCAGGCAACTGCCATCGCACTCGCGGCACGAGCAGCCGTGCCCGCCGTCCAGGCCATCGCCGCCGTTATCACCGTCAGCTGGCTTACCCGCGGACGGCTTACCTGCGGACTGCTCGCCGGCTGACGCCCCACTCGCGGATGGCTCACCGATCGGGCCGGTGCCTGGCAGCAGGCCGGCGGCGATCCGCTCGCCCGCGGTGACGCCGTTGAGCAGGTCAAGGAAGGCCGCGACGCGGTACTGGTCCATCCGCGTCCCATCCGCGAACACGCCCGACTCCTGGTACTGCGCCGCGCGGGCGCAGACGCTCGCGTTGGCGGCCAGCGCCTGGTCCGTGGGCAGTTCCCGGCCGGCCAGGGCGGCCGCGCCGGACTGCTCGCGGAACATCTCCACCCGCGACTGGTTCCGCTCTGCGTCTTCGCGGCGGCGGGCAGCGGAATCCGGGTCGACGGTGACTGCCGCTTGCACCGCTAGCTTGACGACCTGGCCGTAGGTCTTGCCAGGCAGTCCGGGCAGGATCAGCGCCTCCGCCGCGGCGGCATCCTCATCCGACAGCTGCTGCAGCGCCTCGTCGACGGCCTTGGCCTTGGCGGCGGTGAGCTTCCCGGCCGCGAGCAGCCCGCCAACGCCGGGCAGCCGCCCTTCCAGGTCCCAGGCCAGCCACATCAGCCGGTCCGCCGACACGGCCGGCATCGACAGGGCCAGGGCCACCTCGTGGGCCAGCGACTTGGTCCACCCATCGGGCAGGTCGCCGTGGTAACCGCCGCCGGGCAGCGGCTCATCGTCTTCCCTGATGAGCGCCCGGAGCACGGCGAGCTTGGCGGCGGCGGCCCGCGACTCCAGCGCCTGCCACTGGCGCAGCAGCCCGAACATCTCGTCACGAGATGCGCCAGCGCACCGCCATTCCGGGCCAGAGGCGGCCTCGGCCGCTACTGCCAGCGCCGCCGACGGCGGGCAGTCGTCCCACTGCCCGCCCGCGGCAAAGCCGGGCAGGTAAGCATCACGGCCAGGCGCCTGGCCGGTCGTGCCGTCGGGCAAGCCCGGACCCCGGCCGGGCGCTCGGGCGGCACCGTCAGGCTGCTCGAAGTCACGGTGAGGCGGGCGGCCGGTGCCGCTCGAGACGCCGGGGTCACGGTACGCAGCAACGGCGTCGGGCGCGCCCGGGTCACGGTCAGGCGACGCGCCCTGCCCGGTCCCGTGATCCGCCTGCTCCGCCACCGCCCGACCTCCGTTTGAATAGCCGGCAGGTTCAAAGTCAATACTCGAATACTATCGCTATTCAAGATCGATAGCAGCGGCGACGTACTTACCAATCCGCTATTGTTTCCTGCCCCGCAAGCCCGGAATATCCGAATTAACGGAGATGCCGAGGGCTACTCGGGGCCTCACTCCGCCAAGGTCGCGCCGAGGAGGCCCTCGTTCGCGATGGCAAGGCCCGCTACTGGTCATCGTGGGTCGCCCGAGCCGCAAGCGCTCCCATCGATCCGCTATCGGTGGAACCGGGCGGGAAGTGGTCGGCAACTGCAAAGTGGGCGACAGTGGCGGACGGGACCGCAGAGGGAGGACCGCGGCGCGCGAGAACATGGAGTGCGGCCGAGCCGGTTCGCCGACGCTGGCGGGGTAGCGCGAAATCCGGCATTAAGCGCTAGAGCGCTACAGGGCTGACCGGTGCCTCATGTTTATCTTTGCGTGCCGTTATAAATATTTGATTATATGTACCAATAATGCGGCCGGTAGGCGGGCCGACCGTTATTAAATGACGTCGTGAGTCTTTTGGGCGGGCGATCCCGCTCGGGACCGGTGGGGGTCACAGGCGGGGAAGACGACACCATTGTCACGGCGCTCTACCAGGCCTACCGGGCGCCGTTGATGGCTTTCGTGCTGCGCCTGACCGACGGGGACCGGCAGCAGGCCGAAGACGTCGTGCAGGAGACCATGGTCCGCGCCTGGCGGGAGGCCGGCCGGCTCGACCGGTCCGGCTCGTCCCTGATGCCCTGGCTGACGGCGGTGGCCCGGCGGATCGTCATCGACGAGCATCGCCGGAAAAGCGCGCGGCCCCCGGAAGCCGGCGAGGGCACGGTCGGCGACCTGCCCGTGGACGACGACACGGCGGCCACCGTACTGCGGGTCGCGGTGGCGGACGCGATGCGCCAGCTGACGTCCTCGCACCGGCAGATACTGCACGAGACGATCCTCCGGGACCAGACGGTCAACCAGGCGGCCCGGGCCCTGGGGATCCCCGTCGGCACGGCGAAGTCGCGGGTCTACTACGCGCTGCGCGTGCTCGAGGTCGTGCTGGCGGAACGCGGGCTCGGCCGGGAAGCCGTCAGCCGTTTAGCCCTGGACGATTGAGGTTCCCTCGACCTTGATAGCGATGGCGGCCAGCGGCTGGGTGGCGGGGCCGTTGACGACCGAGCCGTCCTTGATGCTGAACTTGCTGCCGTGGCACGGGCAGTCAATGGTCCCGCCGGAGACGGTGCTGACGATGCAGCCCTGGTGCGTGCACACCGCGGTGAACGCCTTGAACGAGCCCGCCTCGGGCTGCGTGACCACGATGTTCTTGCCGTCGATGATCTTGCCGCCGCCATCGGGGACCTCCGACGTGGTCGTGAGGGCGTTGGCCGCGGGCGCGCCGCCCGCGGTGCCCGGGCCGGAGGCGGTGCCCGGGCCGGAGGCGGCGGCCGCACCTGAAGCAGTCGAGGCCGAGGCGGAGGTCTGCCCGATGAAGCCGCCGTTGTTGGCGTCGTACGTGGTGCAGCCCGTGAGCATCGCGGCGCAGGTGGCACCCGCGCCGATCAGCACCGCGCGACGGCTCTGCGGCGGCTGTCCGCCCGGCGACGCCGGGTCGGTGGCCGACTCGTTCATCTCATTCACCGCCCTTATTATCGCCGGAAGCCGAAGAACGAGAAGAACCAGAAGGCCGAGGTGAACCAGATGAGCACCAGCAGCGCGAAGGCCAGGCCGCCGAGCAGCGGCAGCACCCAGCCGGGCATTCCGCGCCTGGTCAGCGCCAACATCTTAGCGGTGAACGTGCCGAAGAACAGGCAGCCGGCGATCGAGTGCACGACCACCCGCGCATCGAAGGTCTCGAACCCGAGCGCGTACAGGCAGTGCACCGCGACGAGCACCGTGACGATGAACGCGATCCGCCCCGACCAGCGGTGCAGCGCACCGATCCAGGACGGCGCGGCGATCCACGGCACCTTCCCGTACATGACCAGGGCAGAGCCGAACTGGGCAAGCGCGAACACGACCGCGACCGTCGCGAGCCATGCCTTCACCGTGGCCGGGCTGGAGAATCCCACGATGTCCACGGCCACCCCGGTCGGCGGGTGCGCCCGCCCGTAGATGCCGAGCGTCAGGGCCACCAGGCAGCCCGCGAGGGCGGGCACGACGAGCAGCCTGGCCGACGGGTCCGGCTGGATGGGGTCCAGCCTGGTCGGCGGGGTCGGCTCATATTGTGCTGCCATGCGCTTTCCTTCCTAGAACCCGCTGCCGGTTTCGCCGTCGACCGGCGTCGCCTTGATCGTGGTGCCCTCGTACTGCGCCGTCAGTGCGGAGAGGTTGAGCTTCGGCGCCGCCTGCGACGTGGGGTGGGCGGCGTTCTCGTTGGGCATCATCGAGCCCACCACGGTGCCGTTGGCCAGGACGATCCAGCCGGCCTTGATGGTGGCGCCGCGCACGTCGGCGATCGACTCGAACAGCCCAGCCGGCTTGTGCACCGCGATGACGGAGAAGACGTAGCTGATCCCGTTCACGACGACCGTGCCGCGAATGTGGCCGAGCGCGTAGTTAGCGGTGAGACTGGCGTTGCCCTTGCCCGTCATGGACAGCTTCCCGCCGTCCGGCGTGCCTTTGAGCCATGCCTCCTGCGTGCTGCCGTTGCAGAAGTAGGCGATCGCAAACGTGTCGTGCACGGCGATCGCGATGTCCCCAAGGTTGCCCTGGACCTCGCCCGTGTAGTTAGCGTGCGGCGGAATCACGAACCCGAGCGTTGACGAGGGCGACGGCGAGGCCGACGGCGAACGCGCGGCGGTCGGGGAGGCCCCCGTCGACTGCCCGGCGCTCGCCGTGCTCGCCGGCGCGCCAGCCGAAGCCGTCGCGCTCGCGGAGGCCGCGGCGAGCGCCGCCTTCTTGGCGGACACCGCCGTCATGTCGTCAAAGAGCAACGAGAGGGCCAGGGCCAAGCCGACAATCAACGTGATGACGGGCGTCGCAATCTTCACGCCCCGTGGTACGCACCAGGGCCACCGGATGGTTCAGCGATCCGCCGAACTTCCCGGAAATCCCCGAATACCCGCCTTGCGGCAAGGCTCTCGCAGGCGCCGCCCGCGGCCGGTATGGTCGCATTCGTGGAGCCGTTGACGGGGGATGATCCGCAGCAAGTTGGCGGTTTCCGCCTCCAGGCACGGCTGGGCGCGGGCGGGATGGGGCGGGTATACCTGGGCTATTCGCCGGGCGGGCGGCCGGTGGCAGTGAAGGTCGTGCATCCCGACCTGGCCCGGGACCCCGATTTCATGCAGCGGTTCCGGCGCGAGGTGGCCGCGGCGCAAGCGGTCAGCGACGCCTATACCGCGGCGGTCGTCGGCGCCGGGCCGGACGACAGCCCGCCGTGGCTCGCCACCACGTTCGTGCCGGGCCCGCCGCTGGCCGACCTCGTTGCCAAGTCCGGCCCGCTAGCCGCGGACGCGGTGTGGCGGCTGGCCGGCGGCCTGGCCGAGGCGCTGCAGGCGATCCACGCCGAGGGACTCATCCACCGCGACCTCAAGCCGGGCAACATCCTCATCGCCGCCGACGGGCCCCGCGTCATCGACTTCGGCATCTCGCGGACGACGAGCGGCACCGTGGTGACCGCGACCCGCACGACGATCGGCACCCCCGCCTACATGTCGCCCGAGCAGGCTCAAGGCAACCCGGTCGGGCCGTCCAGCGACATCTTCTCGCTCGGCAGCGTGCTCGCCTTCGCCGCCACCGGCGTCTCGCCGTTCGGCGGCGGCGAGGCCTTCGCGGTCGGCTTCCGGGTCGTGCACGGGGAGCCGGACCTCAGCCGCGTGCCCGCGTCGCTGCGTCCGGTCATCGACGACTGCCTGGTGAAGGACCCCGACGCCCGGCCGTCCCTGGCTCAGCTCATGGAGACCGTGGCCGCCGGGTCCGCCGCCTTCCCGGGAGTGACCCCCGGGAAGTTCTGGCCCGACCGGGTGGCCGCCGTGCTGGAGTCCGCCACGTTCACGCCCGCACTGCCGCCCCCCACCATGGTCCCGGCGCCCAGCCCGGCGACGCACGCGGTCCAGCCGGGAGCGCTGGCCGCCCATCCCGCCCGGTTCACGCCGGCGGCGACGGGGCGGGCGGTTGCCCGTCGGCGCCGCCCCCGCTGGCTGCTGCCCGTCGCCCTGGGCATCGCGGTGGTCGTCGCGGCCGGAATCGCCATCGCGCTGGCCGTCAGCCCGCCGCGAACACCCCCGACCTTCCTGCCCGGGGAGAGCGGCTCGGCCACGGCGACGGCGACGACCGCGCACGGTTGACGGGGCTCGCCGCGACCGCGCGGCGGGCCGCCGGACTTGCCCTATAGTGTGCAGCGTGGGTACCAGGAGGCAGGACAACCGCAGGCTGGTCATCGAGTCCGCGGCCCTCGGCCTCGGCTACGCCACCACGTTGATCTGGGTTGGATCGGCCTTCGTCGGCAGCTTCGGTGACTTCGACGACGCCTACCCGTACTGGCCCGCCATCCCGAAGCTGCGGACCGACACCGCCGGCTTCATCGCCTTCGGTATCGCCATCGTCTGCCTCGTGACCAGCAGGTACCTGGAGCTCGGACGGCGTAACCGCGCTCCCGCCGAGTCGGTCGTCGTGTCCCGTCCGGCGAGTGTCCTGCTGGTGCAGGCGCTGGCCGACGTCGGCGCGCTCCTCGGCACGGGCCTCGTCCTCTACCTGTCGGTGAACGAGGCCATGCACCCCTGGACCCTGCCGGTGCAGCTGACGCACCTGCTGCCCTGGCCGAGCGAGGGCACGGTGCGGGTGATGGCGCTCGGCGTCTGCCTGGTCGCCGTCGCCGTCCGGCGCTACCTGCGGGCCACGGCGACCCGGCCGCTCCCGGCGGCAACGGTTCCCGAGCGGGCTAGCGTGACCGCGAACGGCGCGCACGTCGAGCCGGGCGCGCCCTGGGACCCGCGGGCCACGCGTCCTAACTGACCCCTGAGGTGTCGATGCGGGCCACGATCCGGTCCGCGTCGCGGGCCAGGCGGCGCAGCTGCTCGGGGGGCAGGACGTCGATGACGAGCGACCGCACGTGGGCCACGTGCGCGTCGACAATGAAAGTCGCACTCACCGGGGCAACCGGATTCATCGGATCTCACGTACTCACCGCGGAACCCGTCTTCGCGGACTGACTTTTCGGTATTTTCCCCAACCACTCGCCGCCCGGCGACGTCAACACTGACGATGGGGCAATGCGGGACGGAAGCGGGGGGATGGCGTCATGAGCCAAGCACGCAGCGGGCGGTCGGCCGTCGGCGGAGGCAGGACGATTAGTGGCGGGCTCGCGGTGGCGGCGGCGTCCGCCGCCGCGATTGGCATGCTGGCCGGCTGCGGCGGGTCGAGCGGGTCAACCGCGGCCGGCGCGACGGCCGGTGCGACGGCCAGCGCGACGGCCAGCGCGGCAGCCGGCGCGACAACCAGCGCGTCGCCGGGCGGCGCGGCCACGGCCAGCGCGGCCAGCGCGGCCAGCGCGGGAGCGTCCACCGGGGCCGCGTTCGTGGCGATCACCGAGCCGTTCGACCCCGGTCACCCGGCCGCCGCCAAGTCGGCGCCCGCGAGTTGCGACAGCCAGGACACCACGCTGGCCATCGAGCAGTGTTACGAGGCCAAGACGGAGAACGCGGACGCCGCCATCGACGCGATGCGGCAGGCCAGCTTCGCGGGCGCGTCGGCGGCGCAGCAGGCCGCCATCAACAGCGAGGACAGAGGCTGGCTGGCCGCCCGGGGGCCGGTCTGCGCCAAGGCGTACCAGACAGGCGGCACAATCGACGGGATCAACATCGGGGGGTGCCTGCTCGACGAGAGCACGGCCCGGCTCGACGCGCTGAAGGGGATCACGCCACCCGAGGCACAGCTCAAGTCCACCGACAGCACGAGCCTGAGCCAGCTGTCCTGGTACACGACGCCTGAGGGCTCACGGATCGCGATGATCGACACCCAGGGCGACGCCACCGGCGGCGCCATCATCGCGTGGGTTGTCATCGCCGGGGCGGACGGCTTCGCGGTCGACCCGGCGCAGTTCTCCTACCGCGACGGGAGCTTCACCGACGCGGGGCAGGTCCAGGGGGCCGGCGCCGACGGGCACCGGGTGAAGGCCGGGACGGAGTACCAGTTCGACGTCGACTACAGCACCCTGTCCGCCGACCCGCACGCGGGCAAGGCCGGCGGCTGGGTCTACGCGCCGGGGACGCCGGCCGCCGTCTGGCGGTAAGGCTTCTCGCCCGGCGCTCCGCTGAGGCTTCCGCAACCGGATGCTGTGCGTGAGCGATGAGTCTGCTGGGAGATTCCTGACGTATGTCAGTTTTTCATCGATGATTAACTAATCAGACGCACCCTGCGTCGCATGATCACCCAACCCCGCCGTCGCCTCGACCACATCGACGCCATGCGCCCGATCAAACAGGCGGGCGCGGTCAGCACGCATACGATCGTGAACTTCGCGCCGGCGGCCGCGAGCCTGGGCTCGGGCGCCGTGCTGCTGCTCCTGCACGTGTCCAGGGAAGGGTTCTTCTTCATCTCGGCCTGTATGCTGACGTACGCTTATGCCGACCTGAGCTGGCACGGTCTTGGACGCTTCTACTGGCGCCGGTTCGTCTCGGTCGGGGTTCCTTACCTGTGCTGGACGCTCATCTACTTCTTCTTCCTGATGCCGACGGCGCACTACCAGGGGTCGCGTCGGCGTTGCCCGGCCTGGCCGCGATGGCCGAGACCGGGTACTACCAGCTGTACTTCCTGCTCGTGATCGCGCAGTTCTACCTGGTGTTCCCGCTGCTGCGGCGGACTAGGGGGCATCACGGCTCGGTGCTCGCCGCCGCGGCGCTCGCCCAGGTGGCGCTCGCGGTCCTCACGCACTGGCGGCGGCTACCCCCGCTCATGCTGAAGTACGCGCAGCAAGACGGGCTCAGCTACCTGCTGTACCTGGTCGGCGGCGGCATCGTCGCCTGCCACCTTGAGGCGGTGGACGCCTGGGTCCGCCGCCACGCGCGGCTGGTCGTCGCGCTGACGGTGGCCGCCGCGCTCGCCGCGGAAGGGGTGTACTTCCTGGCTCACTACGGCGTGACCACCGTCCTCGGCGCTACCAGCGACCCGTTCCAGCCGAGCGTCATCCCGTTCAACATCGGCGCGATCGCCTGCGGCTACCTGGCGGGCGTGGCCCCGGTGCGGCCCGGCCGGTCCCGGTTCACCCGCGCGGTCGTCCGTTCTGGCTCGGACAACGCCTACGGCATCTACCTGTCGCACATGCTGGTGCTGACCGTGCTCTTGTGGCTCGGCTGGCGGAGCGTCGCGGCGGTGATGTCGGCCTCGAGCAGCGCCCGCACCTGCGTCCACACCGGCTCGACCAGCGCTTGCCAGGCGGCCCGGACGAGCTGGGTCAGGAAGCTGAGCACTTCGGCCGGGTCGCCGAGCAGCATTCGCCTGAGGCTGCTCGCCGCCGCTTGCGGGGTCTCGCGCAGCGACATCTCGCCACGCTCGGCCGCGAGCGGGAGGGCCTGTCCCTCGTGGTGACCGCGCTGGCCGGGCACCTGCCGCGGTACAACCGCTCCATGGCCAACTACGGACGCGCGCTGCTTGAAAGCTAGGCCGTGCATCTTGTACGTGAGCCGTCTCATTGGCGGCTCAGAGCCCGAGGAAGCAGGTGACCCTTCTGGAACATCGGCCGACGGGGGTACGTTGAGAACGGAAACCCTCGCGAGCAGGGAGGCTAGTCATGAAGCCAGGCGTTCATCCCGACTACCACCCCGTCGTCTACCGTGATCGCTCGGCGAACTTCGCGTTCCTGACGAAGTCCACGGTGACGAGTAACCAAACGATCGAGTGGGAAGACGGCAACACGTACCCCGTCATCGACGTGGAGATCTCGTCCGCGAGCCACCCGTTCTACACCGGCAAGTCGCGGGTGGTCGACACCGCGGGCCGGGTGGAGCAGTTCCGCCGCCGCTACGGCGACAACCAGGGCCGGCGCCGCTGACGCTCACCCTCCGTGGGCAAGCCGCGACGGTTTGATGCCGCGCGGCCTGGCAAGTAGTGGTTCGGTGAGCGGGCGCAACCAACACGAGGCCACCCGGCGGACCGTCATCATCGCCGGAGCGGCGAACCTGCTGGTCGGCCTGGTCAAGCTGGCCGCCGGGATCCTGAGCGGTTCTAGCGCCATGCTCGCGGAAGCCGCGCACTCCGCGGCCGACACGCTCGACCAGGCGTTCCTGCTGACCTCGCTGCGCCGCGCGAACCGCCCGGCTGACCGGGCCCACCCGTTTGGCCACGGTCAGGAGCGGTACTTCTGGTCGCTGCTCGCGGCGTTCGGCATCTTCATCGCCGGCGCGGGCTTCTCGGTCTTCGAGGGCCTGCTGAGCCTGTCGAGCAAGCACAGCGAGAGCCCGCTTATCGCGTACGCGGCGCTCGGAGTCGCGTTCATCGCGGAGGGAACCTCCTTCGTACGCGCCTTCTGGCAGGTGCGCGGCGAGGCGCGGCGGGGCCGCGAAGAGGTGCTCCACCACGTGCAGTCCAGCCCGGACATCACGGTCAAGGTGGCACTCTTCGAGGACAGCGCCGCCATGGTGGGCCTGGTACTCGCCGCCCTCGGCGTCGGGCTGCGCCAGCTGACCGGCTCACCGGTCTGGGACGGCGGCGCGTCCATCGCCATCGGCGCGCTGCTGGTGGCGGTGGCCGTCAAGCTGGGCATGGACAGCGAGGACCTGCTCATCGGCCGGGCGGCCAGCCCGGAAATCGAGCGGCTGATCCGTGAGGAAATCGAGTCGCGGCCCGGTGTGGACGCGCTGCTCGAGCTGCTCACCATGCACGTGGGCCCGGACGGCCTCATCGTCGCGGCCCGGGTCGCGCTCAACGACGAGCTCGGCGCCGATCAGGCGGAGGACCTCGCCGACGAGGTCGACCGCAGGTTGTCGGAAAGGCTTCCGCTGCAGCCCTACGTGTTCATCGACCCGACCCAGACCCGGCGGGCCGAATCGGCCGGCTGACGCGGCCGCTGATCACCTATTTTTGGGTGAGAGCGCGCAGGACCGTTCGGACCGAGCATGGGGTGATGTCGATTCCGAGAATGACGAGGAGCCGCGGCAATGGCGTCGGAACCCGCGGAACCCGCGTCGCCTACGACACGGTCGCCAGCGCGCTGGCCCGTATCGCGACGCGGCCGCGTCGCGGGTCGCCGAGCACCTCGACATCGAAGTGCTCGAGCTGCTGCGCCAGGCGACCGGAACGCCGGCCGTCAGCCAGTACGTCCGAGGCGCCAACGACCGAGTAGCGACACCGACAGTAACTCCTTGTTATTTTCCACAGGGGTAAATATCCTTACCGTTATGGAAAATAACCCGTCGTGGCTGCTGCCGCTGCTGCGCTCGCGGGTTACCGGAGCATTGCTGGCGTTGCTCTACCTGCACCCGGACCGGGACTACACCCTTACCGAGGCCGGGAGAGCGATCGATGCTAGCCCCAAGGTCATGTCTACCGAGACCGACCGGCTCGTCAAGGCCGGACTCGTGCGCGAGGCCAGGCGGGGCCAGGCGCGGCTGATCCGGGCGGAGACCACTGGCCCGGTGAGCCGTCCGCTCACGGACCTGCTAGCAGTCACCTACGGGCCGTTGCCCGTCCTGGGGGATTTGCTGTCCGGCGTTGCGGGCGTGGAGCAGGCCTACATCTACGGCTCCTGGGCGGCAAGGTACCTCGGAGAACCCGGCCCGGTTCCCCGTGATGTCGACGTCCTGATTGTCGGTACCACCGACGAAGATGTCCTTTACGACATCGCGCGCGAAGCCGAGGGGCGTCTAGGCCGCGAGGTGAACGTCAGCGCGGTAACCCGCCAATACTGGGAAGCGCCGGACCCAGCGGACTCTTTCATGCGACATGTCCGGGAACGGCCCCTTGTCAGACTGGAGCTGTCCCAATGAGATGGAACCAGGGCCGTGCGACCGTCGACAAGCTGATCGCCGATGGGGAGTTGCAGCGGGTTCCGCCTAGCCGCGAGCACGCCGACCAGCTCATCGCACAA
Source organism: uncultured Actinomycetota bacterium (assembly GCA_963767685.1). Taxonomy (GTDB): domain Bacteria; phylum Actinomycetota; class Actinomycetes; order Streptosporangiales; family Streptosporangiaceae; genus Trebonia. The sequence goes on along the minus strand of CAVYEZ010000015.1, from coordinate 24,571 downwards.
GCGCGCAAGGACCTGGCGAGCGCCGAACAGCTGTGCCCCAGCAACGCGAAGCGCGCGTACGAGAGCCTTTACGATGCCGCCCGGATGGCCTTGACTGCGGGTTTTGGAAAACCAGGGACTCCGGCCTACCAGCCGTGGTGGTCACATCGCGCCGTACGCGGCTATCGCCGCCCGACTCGACCCGCCGATGGGTACGGCCCTGAGGCCGTTTGACCGCATGCGGCGGACGCGGAACCGGTCCGAGTACCCTTCGTTCACCACGCCGGAGGTCTCGGCGGACAACGTTAGTGCGGACTTGCCGGCTGCCACCGCAATCGTCGAGACCTGCCAAGGCGTCTTGGACGAGATGTCGCCGTTCTGACGGCATTGCCGTCAGGCGCTGGCCTCCGCGGGGGTGCCAGCGGTCGCGGGGGTGCTTTCCTGGCGGCGGACGGCCGTGCGGCCGAGGGCCAGCCAGCCGAGGAACGCGACCGCCAGCGCGACGATCACGCCGAGGTTGGCGTACTCCCACGTGCCGGTCTTGCCGCCGAGGCCGAACGGCCCAAGCAGGTATCCCTGCCAGGACAGCCAGCCCGCGTAGGTGTTGACGACGAGCCCGAACCCGAGGACGCTGCCGAGGGCCATCAGCCCGACCGGCACCCACCGCACCACGCCGTACCGGCCAGCTGAGGAGAACAGGTCGGCCTCCGCGTAAGCCTTGCGGCGCAGGGCTATGTCCGCGAGCATCACGCCGCACCAGGCCGCGATCGGTACCCCGAGGGTGATCAGGAAGCCCTCGAACGGCCCGATGAAGCTACTGGAGAAGAACACGACGTAGATCGTGCCGATGATCATTAGCACGCCGTCGAAGAGCGCGGCCGACCAGCGCGGCACGCGCAGCCCCGCGGCGAGCAGAGTCAGGCCCGAGGAGTAGATGTCGAGGACCGCGCCGCCGACAAGGCCGAGGACCGCGACGATCACGAACGGCACTAGGTACCAGGTCGGCAGGATCGTGGCGAGCGCGCCGATCGGGTCGGTGTTGACCGCGGACGACAGCGAGGCGGACGACCCGGCGAGCAGCAGCCCGAACCCGAGCAGGAAGATGGGCGCGATAGACGCCCCGAACGTCGTCCACCAGACCACGCCGGCGCCCGATGTCCGTCGCGGCAGGTAGCGCGAGTAGTCGGCGCCGGTGTTCACCCAGCCAAGGCCGAACCCGGTGGCGACCAGCACGGTCGCGCCGAGGAACGCCTGGGCGGAGCCCGAGTGCAGCCCGGAGACGGCGGGCCAGTGGATCTTGTCCGCGACGAGGATGAAGTAGATCACCGTCAGGATCCCGGTCACCACGGTGATGACGGTCTGCAGCCGCATGATGGTGTCGAAGCCGAGGGCCGCGCTCCCGACGATCAGCACGGTGATGACGAGGAAGGCGATCACCTTGGTGACGTCGCCGGAACTCCAGCCGAGCCGGTGGAACACCGTGGCGGTGGCCAGCGTCGCCAGCACGGTGAGCACGATCTCCCAGCCGACGTTCAGTATCCACGACACCAGGGCGGGCAGCTTGTTGCCCTGCACGCCGAACGCCGCCCGGGACAGCACGAGCGTCGGCGCGGAACCGCGCTTCCCCGCCACCGCGATGAACCCGACGAGCAGGAAGCTCACGATGATCCCGATCAGCCCGGCCACGCACGCCTGCCAGAACGAGATGCCGAAGCCGAGCACGTAGGCCCCATAGCTGAGGCCGAGGACCGAGATGTTGGCGGCGAACCACGGCCAGAATAGGCTCCGCGGCGCGCCCTTCCGCTCGTCCTCGCTGATGACGTTGATCCCGTTTGTCTCGAGACCGAGCGGGCGCTGGGCGGTGGTACTCACCCGCTGCTCCTTCCCTCGCTGCCGATGGGGCAACATACAGCCAACCGGGTAAACCGCGCACTAGGGGGATTGCTTCCTTTGTTTTCTGAGGAACGAGACAGGGCCAGGGGAGCGCTGTACGGCCTAGCGATCGGCGACGCCCTCGGCATGCCGACCCAGATGCTGTCCCGAGACCAGATCATCGACCGCTGGGGGCCGCTGCTGGCCGGATTCGAGCCCGCCCCGCCGGAGCATCCCATCGCCGCGAGCATGCCGGCCGGCTCCGTCACCGACGACACCGAGCAAGCGGTCCTGCTCGGCCGCCTGCTGCTGTCCGGCGCGGTGGACCCGCGCGAGCTGGCCGACGCCCTCCTCGCCTGGGAACGTGACATGATCGCGCGCGGGTCACTCGACCTGCTCGGGCCGTCCACCCGTCGCGCGATCGACGCGGTGCTGGCGGGCACGCCGCCGGAGGAGGCCGGCCGCTACGGCGACACCAACGGGGCCGCGATGCGCATCGCCCCGGTTGGCCTCACCGTTTCCGCCGGTACCGGCGCGGGCGGCGACCTGACCGCCCTGGTTGACGCGGTGCAGCAGGCCAGCCTGGTCACCCACAACACTTCGGTGGCGCTGGCCGGGGCCGCCGCCGTGGCGGCGGCGGTGAGTGTCGGCCTGAGCAGCATGGTCGCCGGCGGGGCGGCCCGGGTCGCGCTGGCGACCGACGTGGCGGTGACCGCCGCCGGGCTGGGGGCCGAGCGCGGCCGCTGGGTGGCGGGCGCGGATGTCGCGGCCCGCATCTACTGGGCGGCCGACCTGGTCTCCGGGCGGTCGGCGGCCGATGCGGCCGAGGTGATCTACTCGCTCGTCGGCACCAGCCTGGCCACTCAGGAGTCCGTCCCGGCGGCCTTCGCCGTGCTCAGCGCCGTTCCCGAAGACCCGTGGCGGGCGTGCCTGCTGGCCGCGTCGCTCGGCGGGGACACGGACACGATCGCCGCGATGGTCGGCGCCGTCGCCGGCGCCTGTCATGGCCTCGCCGCCTTTCCGCCGTCCGCGGTCGACATCATCAACGCCCAGGACCTCGGCCTCGCCGACCTGGCCGATTCCCTCCTGGAACGGCGCCAATGAGCATCCCGAACGATCAAGTGCTTCACCCGTCCGGCCCGCGGCGGCTCGTCTTCGCCGGCGAGGCCATCGTCGACGTGGTCATGCGCGTCCCGGTGCTGCCCCCGCGCGGCGGCGACGTCCTGGCAGAATCCTCCGAGGTCACGGCCGGCGGCGGGTTCAACGTGATGGCCGCCGCGGCCCGGCTGGGCCTGCCGGTGCTCTACTCCGGCGGACACGGCACCGGCCCGTGGGGCGACCTGGTCCGGGCGGCGCTGGCCGCGGAGGGCATCGGCTTGTTCCGGCCGGCCGATCCGGACCGCGACACGGGCTTTGACGTCGCGTTCGTCGAGCCTGACGCCGAGCGCACGTTCGTCACGCATCTCGGCGCGGAGGCCCTGCGCGGCGCCAGGGCCTGGGACGACGTGCCGGTCGGACCGGGTGACGCGGTCTACGTGTCCGGCTACGGCCTGGTCGCCCCTGACACCGGCCGCGTGCTGGGCGAGTGGGCGGCCGCCCTTCCGTCCGGTCCGCTGCTGTTCGTGGACCCCGGCCCGCTGGTGGCGCAGATCCCGGCCGTGGTGCTCGATCCCGTCCTCGCCCGCTGCGACTGGCTGAGCTGCAACCAGCGGGAGGCATCGCTGATGAGCGGCGCCGACCCCGTGCTGGCAAGTACAGCGGTCGCGGCCGGCGATCCCGCCGCGACCGCCCGCCGGCTGCTCGCCCGCGGGGCCGCCGCGAACGTCCTGGTCCGGGCCGGCGCCGCGGGATGCTTCGTCGCGCTGCTCGGGTCGTCCGACGCCGTCCACGTGCGCGCAGCGAACGTGAACGCCGTCGACACGACGGGTGCGGGCGACGCGCACTCCGGCGCGTTCCTCGCGGCCCTCGCCGACGGCGTGCCGCCGCTGGGCGCCGCCGCCCGCGCGAACGCGGCCGCCGCCTTCGCGGTGACCCGTCCCGGACCCGCGACCTCGCCAACCCAGGCCCAGCTCGACGCCTGGATTGCCGCCGAGCGGGGCTAGCCCGTCCCGACTCGCGGGGACCTTCGTGTTCACTTCGTTATCTGCCGGGTAGCCTCGGAGGAATCTGCTGGACGAGAAACGAAAGGGTGACCAATCATGCTCGTCCTGACCGAGGCAGCTGCCGAAGTCGTCAAGTCCGTCATCGACACCCCGCAGGCTCCGGATGGCACCGGGCTGCGCATCACGCAGTCGGGCGGTGAGCCGGCCGCGAGCGCGCTCGAACTCGCCGCGGCCGCCGAACCCGGCCTCGACGACCAGGTCGTCGAGGCTGCGGGGGCACGGGTGTTCCTTGACCCGCAAGCGGCCGCGTACCTCGACGACAAGGTTCTCGACGCGCAGGTAGACGCCGAGGGCCAGGTCCGCTTCATGCTGGGCACGCAGCGCCCACCGAGCGAGTAACCAGGGGGCGGCTTGCCGCTTCAGCCGGCAAGCCGCCCTCGCCACCCGCCCCGGCGTTTCTATTCCATGTCCGATATTCGTGATACCCGCGCCGGTAAGGCATGGAGCGGCCCGGCCGTCAGGCGCCTTCCGGGGTGAGCACGAAGACCGGGATGACCCTGTCGGTCTTCTTCTGGTACTCGGCGTAGTCGGGCCAGGCCGCGACCGCGCGTTCCCACCAGGTCTCCCGCTCGGCGCCCTGGACCTCCCGGGCCACGTAGTCCTTCCTTACCGGGCCGTCCTGGAGCTCGACGTGCGGGTCGGCGGTCAGGTTGTAGTACCAGACCGGGTGCTTGGGCGCCCCGCCGAGGGACGCGACAACGGCGTACTCGCCGTCGTGCTCGACCCGCATCAGCGGGGTCTTGCGCAGCTTCCCGCTCTTGGCGCCGGTCGACGTCAGGATGATCACCGGCTTGCCGTTCAGTTCGTTGGCCGCGGTGCCGCCCGAGCGCTCGTACGTTTCGACCTGGTCGCGGCTCCACGAAGCGGGGCTCGGCTCGTATTCACCAGTAAGCGGCATGTCGTCTCCGTCCGATCAGAATGGGTCATCTGCCGTGGTCTACCCCGCCGATCCAACGTTACCGGACTTTACCCCGGTTATCCTCGATCGGGCGCCCGTCCCGGCCTGCCGACGCGCAGTACCAAGTCTTCCCATCCCTGCCCGAGCCGGTCAGTGATTTCCGGTGCGCCCGCGGCGCCCGACAGGTAAAGCAGCAGCGGCGCGTCCAGCGCGGCCGTCAGCTGCAGGGCGAGCACGTCCAGGTCGACGGCCCCGAGCCGCAGCGCCTGCAGTAGGTACCTGATGTGCACCTGGGAGATGGGCGACTGCTGGACGGCCGGGGCGTACTCCCGGCCGTCAAGCGCCGCGCGGGCGATCACCCGGTGCCCCGTCATGAAGCCGGTCCTGGCGCGCCCGTAAGCGATCAGCCGGTCGAGCGGCGGGGCGCCGGGGCCCAGCGGCGGCGGCCCGGAGAGCACTTGCTGCTGGAAGTCGCGCTCGTCGTCGTGGAGCAGCGCCTGGAAGATCCCGGCCCTGGTGCCGAACCGGCGGAACACCGTGCCCTTGCCAAGGCCCGCCCGCTCGGCCAGCGCGTCCATGGTCAGCCGGTCCGCCCCCTGCTCGGCGAGCATCGCCCGCGCGGTCGCCAGCAGGTGACGCCGGTTACGAGCGGCGTCGACGCGCTCGCGCGGCGGGGGCCCCGGGGTCAAGCCGGGCTGGTTCATGACGACCACTCTACGGCCAGGAATATATAAGCGGGGTAAAGTCCGTTCTCGTCGGCAGCATCGCCAGGACAACAGGAGCTTCCCGTGACGTACACCTTCGGGCGGCCACCAGATCATCCCCGCGTCAGGGAACTGCTGGCGTCAGGTACCACGGGCATCGAGGGTTAGGCGGGGCCGACGCGGGCAGCTGGAGCGTCTAGTTCCCACCAAAAGGAGGGGCGACATGGGCTTCATGGACAAGCTCCGCAATAGGTTCAAGATGAGCAAGGGCCACGCCAAGCAGAACGTGGGCCGGGCGACCGGCGACCCGTATCTGGAGACCGAGGGCAAGGCCGAGCGCGTCGACGGTGCCGGACGACAGGTCGGCGAGCAGGTCAAGGACGCTGGCAAGAACGTCAGGGACGCGTTCAAGAGGTAGCGGAACGTACTGAGCAAGCCGCATCCGTTCGGGAAGATCAAAATCCTTCATCCCGAACGGATGCGGCGTTTAACCAGCAGCGCCCGGGGACAGCCGCGGGCGAGCGTTAGCATCTCTTATGGATCTTGATGACCCGGTGACGATGGCCGTGGACTTCGCGGCGGTGGCCGCCGCCGACCGCCCGGCCGCGATCAGCCGGCTATGCGATGCCATGGAGGCAGCCGCGGCGGCCGGCCACTACCCGCTGGTGATGGTTGAACGGCCTTGGTCGGCCGACAACCCCCGGCTCGAGGGCGAGTTCGCCTCGCCGGCGGCGATCCGGTGGTACCTGGAACGGGAGCTTGGCCGGCTCGCGGCCGACGGGGCCAGGATCGCGGTGTCCGGCGGCCGGGAGGCCCTCGACCTGCATGACCCGCGGCTCGGGCCTGCCGTCGACGAGACCCAGTGGGACCTGCGGCGCAAGAAGCTGTTCCTGTTCGCGCCCGAGCGCATGGCGCTGTCCATCGACCGGCTGCAGCACTACACGGGCACCAGCGCCGCGATGTTCCAGCGGTATGTGCTGCTCACCAACTATGCCTGGCACATCGAGGAGTTCCTGGCCATCTTGCCGGACAGCGTCGGCCCCGACGCCGATGGTCGCCAGATGCCCGCCTGGCACTACATGCTGCCCGGCAACAAGGGCGTGAGCATCGTGAACATCGGCGTGGGTCCGTCCAACGCCAAGACGCTCACCGACCACCTCGCCGTGCTCCGGCCGGACATGACGCTGATGATCGGGCACTGCGCCGGCCTGCGCAATCACCAGAACATCGGGGACCTGGTGCTGGCCACCGCCTACATGCGCGACGACCGGGTGCTCGACGACATGCTGCCGCTCAGCGTGCCCGTCGTCTCCAATCACACGCTCAACGAGCTGCTGCTCGGCGAGCTGACCGGCCGCGGCCTGCGCAGCCGGATGGGCATCGTGTACACGACCGCCAACCGGAACTGGGAGCTGCACCTGGCCATGGTCGAGGACCAGCTGCGGGTGTCCCGCGCCCTGGCCGTGGACATGGAGTCGGCGACCGTCGCGGCCAACGGCTTCCGCTACCGGGTCCCGACCGCCACGCTGCTCGCCGTCAGCGACAAGCCGCTGCACGCCCGGCCCAAGATCAGCACCGACGCGCAGGACTTCTACACCGCCAGCCGCCGTGAGCACGTCGAGATCGCCATCTCGGTGGCCAGGACGGTCAGCGAGCTATACCCGGGCGGGCTGCCCGCGGCGGGCCTGCGCTCGCCCGACGAGCCGCTGCTCGGCCTCGCCAACCACGAAGCCAGCCACCCGGTAGACGAGGACTGACGCCGCCCGGCGGTTGCGTGCGCGACGCCCGCACGGCCGCGAAGCCGTAGTCGGTCATCCGCTGTTCATAGTCGCCGACCGCTTGGAGGAGGGCCTTCTCCCCGCGGGCGGCGGCGGCCAGCTCGCCGGCGAGCAGCGCGGCGTCCCGCAGCGCCGTGTTGGCCCCCGAGCCGCCAGCCGGGCTCATCGCGTGGATGGCGTCGCCGAGCAGCGTGACCCGGCTTGGCTGCCAGGCGGCAACGGGGACCGCGGTCCTGACGGTGACCAGGAACGTCTCCGGGACGGTGGCGTGCTCGAGCAGCCGGACGAGGTCGGGATGCCAGCGGCGGATCGCGTGCGCGGCCGCCGCGTGCAGTTCGGCGGGGGTGAGCTCGGCCAGCCGGCCCCGCTCGCCGCCGAACCGGCGGGCGGCGCCGGTGACGGCCCACATCAGGTAGGGGCCGGCCGGACTGAGCCGGACGTCGGGCGCGACCCTGGCGGCCGCGTCCGGCGGCGGCTCGCGGAAGTCCACCGGGCCCGCGGCCAGGCCGACGCCGTCACCAAGCACCGCGGCGAACCCGTCGTGCAGCGGCGCGGGCAGCAGCGGCCTGGTCTGGCCGGTGAGCGGAGTCCGGCCGTAGACGCAGACGGTCCCGGTGTCCTCCACCAGCGCGTGCGGCAGGTACTGGCGGCGGACCGGCGAGCCGACGCCGTCCGCGCCGACCAGCACGTCGGCGTCCGCGCTCGACCCGTCGCCGAACCGGACCGTGACGCCGGTTGCCCGCTGCTCGAACCCGACGCACGCACGGCCGAACTCGAGGGCGCCGCCCAGCCGGGCGGCCAGGACCTCGCGGAACGTCTGACGGTTCACCGGCATCGACAGCGCGGCCGGGTCCAGCGGGTCGGCTGGCGCCGCGGCCTCGATGCGCCGCAGCAGCCGGAGGCTCTTGCTCAGGACCGTTAGCGCCGTGCTCGGACGGCCGCTGGTGGCCACGGACAGCTCGTACAGGTCGGGCGGGAGGCAGGCCCGCAACGCCGGCCCGGCGTCGATGTGCAACCGGTATCCCTGGCCGCCCGAGTTCAGTTCCGCGTCCCGCTCGTAGACCGTCACCTCGAGCCCGGCCCTGAGCAGTCCCTGGGCCAGGCAGAGCCCGCCGATGCCCGCGCCCACCACCGCGACCTTCACTGTGTCGTCCTTCACTGTGCTGTCCTTCACTGTGCTGTCCTTCACTGGGCGTCTCCTGGCACCGGGAGGTTCATCGCCGCGAGCGAGCGGCGGACGCCCAGGCCCGTCCGCTTGCCGTACAGGGCGGTACCGCCGAGCAAGACGGGAACGGCGACCGCCGACACCACCCCGGGCACGGCCGCGGCGGCGCTCAGCGGGAGGGACGCGGCCAGGAGCAGTTCCGCCGCGGCGGCCGCGAGCAGGACGACGGCCCAGCCGGCCGCGAGTACCCGCAGGCAGTGTCGGAACGCGCTTCCCGCCGCCCACACCCGATCCCAGAACGGCCGGTTCTCGGCCCGGCCCTGGGTGAGCAGCGGGCGGAGCAGGTAGAACGTCACCGGCTTGCCGCGCAGGCAGGAGCCCGCCGTCACGATCCCCGCGGCCAGCGGCCAAATGGCGTCCTTCAGCACCAGGACCCGGGCGTCGCCGGACAGCAGGGACAGCAGCCCGCTGACGGCGAACACGACAAGGACGGCGGCGCCGAGCCCGTCGAGCCTGCGCCGCCTGGCCAGCCCGGCCAGCTGGCGCGGCAGGCAGGCGAGGCCGCCGAGCAGCGCGGCCAGCATGACCGGCGCACCGAGCGCCCGGGCGGCGTAGTAGACGGCGACCGGCGCGATCAGGTCACCGAGCAGCACCCCGGCCAGTGCCGCGGGGCGGATGCCCGCGGGCGATGGCGGCCGGGCGGTCATGGTGGTCATCGTCGTCCTTCCGTTCGGAGGTACGTGCCGTCCATGGCGGGACGGGTTTAGCGGGCGGCGCGGGCCGCGTCCAGGTAGGCGGCGAGCTCGCCCCAGTCGGCGCCGCCCTGGCCGGGCGGCTGCCGACTGCCCCGGTCGACCCACATGGCGCGGACGGCGGCGCTTACCCCGGTGTCCGGGCCGCCGCGCAGCAGCGCGGAGAGCTCGTCCAGCCGGCTGGCGATCCAGCGCACGGCCGGGTCGCCCGGCGGCGTGCCCGACCTCATCTCGGCCAGCGCCTCGCCGTACAGCCGCGGTATCTCCACGCTGACCACGTGCTCGCCGACGACTCCCAGGTCGCTCATCCGGCGGCGCATCGCGTCGATCTGCTCTGGGTTCAGGTAGCCGGCCAGGTCTCCGGCCAGCTTGATGATCTCCGCGAACCGGGCGCCATCGGCGGCGGCGCCGGTCTCCCTGGCCGCGAGAAGCTGCTCGCGCAGCCGCGTGGCCATCCGGATCTGCCGGTCCACCTGCGCGACCTGCTCGTCGATGACCTGGCCGACGTCGGCGCGGCCGGCCAGCAGCACCGCGATCTGGTCGAGCGGGAGCCCCAATTGCCGCAGGGCGGTGACCTGGTAGAGCACGACCAGGTCGGCGTCCGTGTAGAGGCGGTGGCCGCCGGTCGTCCGCCCGGACGGCACCACCAGGCCGATCTGGTCGTAGTGATGCAGCGCCCGGACGGTCAGTCCGGTCGCCGTGGCGACCTCGCCGATCCGCCAGGTCCGAATGTCCTCCGCCATGCGGCCAGGATCGCACGTGACGTAACGTCAGATTCAAGTCCAGAGGCCGGACGAGGAAGCGCTACCTGTGATCCCTTCCAGGGGCGCGGCTCTGGTGGACCCGCGCGCTGGTTGAAGAATGGGCTGACGCGACCCAGCTAAACGGCGAATGGCGTGCGCTACTGTGGTCAATAGCATCTGCTCTCAACGGAGGCTGCCATGAAATTGATCCGGAAGATCATTTTCGCAATTCTCGTGGGCCTGTCGCTGCTCGGCGCGGCCTCAGCGATCTCCAACGCCGCGCACATTTCGGCAGCGACAGCGATCGAGTACTAACCTGCTCGCAGGACCGATATGGGGAATGCGTATTCGGCTTGATCGTAGACTTGCCGTTTCCCGAAGACTTTACGCACCTATCCGACGGCCGGCGGAGCTGGCGGTCGTGGCGGCGGCGCTTTGGGCCGCGGTCAGTTGGCTGCGCCTAGCGCGGCACTGATAGTGGCGATGATCGCTCCTGCGAGCGTGACCGAGATCAGCGAGCTGAGGAAGCCCGCGCTGAAGAACCGCCGACGGATCCAGGCCAGCGCCAGGAGCTCGAACGCGATCGCCGCGAGCGCGACCAGCACCGCCGGCCTGTAATCGGGGATGAGGAACGGCAGCGTGTGGAGCACGCCGCCCAGGAACGTGCCGGCGCCGGTGATCGCGCCCCCAGTACACCGGCGCGGGAAGCGATGTCACGAAGCGATCCGCACTATTCACTGGCGCAGGGGCGAGCGGAGCGGTGATCGACGAGGCCGACGCCTAACGGCTTGCGGGCCACCCCGCACCACATGGAGGAGGGCCTGGCCGCGACGATGTCCGATTCTGGCCGCCACCTGGCGACGGGGACGACGCCAGGCTCGACGAGGTCTAGGCCCTCGAAGAAGCGGGCGGTCGCCGCCTGGTCGCGCACGAGCGCCTGCTCTGCTGACCGCTCGTTGTACACCTTCATCGACTCGCCCCTGTTGGGGTTGAAGTCATCAGTCGGGTGCGAGATCACGAGGTAGCTGCCCGGCGGCAGTGCGGCCACCAGCTGGGCGACCAGCCCGTACGGGTCCTGCTCGTCGAGGATGAACTGCAAGACCGCCAGCAGCATCAGCGCTACCGGCTGGCCGAAGTCGATCGTCCGCGCCGCCTGGGCGAGGATCGCGCCCGGGTCGTGCAGGTCGGCCTGCATGTAGTCGCACGCCCCCTCGGGGCTGCTGTCCAGCATCACCTGGGCATGGAGCAGCACGGTCGGGTCATTGTCGACGTAGACGACCCGGCTGTCGGGCGCCTCGCGCTGTGCGACCTCGTGCGTGTTGTCCGAGGCGGGAAGGCCCGTCCCGATGTCCAGGAACTGCCGGATGCCCTCGCCGGCCAGGAAGCGGACCGCCCGGCCCAGGAAGGCCCGGTTGGACCGTATCGCCTGGGCCAGCTCAGGGTAGGCCCGCAGCGCCAGCTCGCCAGCCTCCCGGTCGGCTGCGAAGTTGTCCTTGCCACCCAGCCAGTAGTCGTAAATGCGTGCTGGGTGTGCCCTGCTCGGGTCGATCACCGGGACTCCGTCGCCGCCGGTCACGGCCGGCCGCCCCGCGTGCCCGGCCGCCTGAACGCTGCCGCCATGAAGGGCAGCATACCGCCAGCCCGCCCGGAATTATCCGGATTGCCAGCATCCACGCCCTGCAGAAGGCGGACGCCTGCGACCTTGCGCCGCGACCCTAATCGGGCGCTCGCTTGGGTGATTGTCTATCAATTGGCCAGGAAATAGCAGTTCAAGACCCGTTCCGAGCAATCTGGGAACGGCGGGTGTCCGTCTAGAATGCCCTTGGGGCAACGCGGGACCGCCGTTAATTCGATTGCGCCGAGTGGCCAGCGCCCGCATACTGCGGTGTGTAAGAGCCGACCACGGAGGTACAGCGATAATTACCAAGGGCATCCACGCCGCCGCGTCATCCGCGCGATTCGCCTGAGCCTGGATCTTCTTCCGCCCGTTCAGTCCGGAGCGACAGCCCATGGGAAAGGCTGAGCGCAGGCATTTACGGGTTCCTTCAGGGCCTTCGCGCGCGGGACGCCGCGGCTGCAGCGTTCAATCGTCGCAGCTCCGCGTGGAGGTCTTTTGTCATGCCTGCTTTCTTGGGTGGCCGCCGTATCCTGGCTCCCCCAGTTCGTCCATCGCTGCGTGATCCGCGGTTCGTCTTTCTACTGGTCGGCCAGTCAGCCGGCTGGGTCTGCAGCTGGGCGGCGGCCCTTGTCCTGTGGGGATTCGCCGCCTATCACTTCGGCGCCGGCCCTGCGGGCATTTCGGTCACGGCTCTGTGCTGGTCGGGTCCGCCCGTAGTACTCACCGCGTTCACCGGCGGTCTTACCGATCGGTTCGGCCCGCGGACCATGCTGATCATCGGCTACACGTGCTCCGCCGCCACGTCGCTGGGGATGTCCGTCTCGGGATCGCTGACGTCCGTGGACATCATGGCGCTCGCCTGCGGTGCCGCCCGGTCACTGTGCAGCCCCGCCAGCGGCGCGCTCCCGACCCGGATCGTCGAGTCCGATGACTTGCTCGCCGCTAACTCCCTCCTCGGTGTCACCGCCTCGATCGGGCAGGTAGCGGGGCCGCTAGCGGCCAGCATCCTCATGGCCGCCACGGGATTCCGGATCGCGTTCACCGCGGACGCCATCATGTACCTGGTGGGCGCATCGGTCATCATCCCGCTGCCGGTTCTCCCGCTGCCGGTTCTCCCGCTGCCGGAGAAGCCGCGGAATGCCGGGGCAACGGCCACCGGGCGTTCGGCTTACGGGCTGTTGTGGTTGCGCGCGGCCACGGCGGGGGCGGTCGCGGTGGCCCGGGAGCCGGGACTGCGTGCCATCGCGGTGGCCCGGATGGGGGTGATCTTTACGTCCGGGGCGTTCCTGGTTATCGAGCCGCTTTACACCCGGCATGTGCTGCACCGGCCGTCGTCCCAGTTCGCACTGTTCGAGGCGGCGACCGGGATCGGAGCGGTCCTGACCGGGCTGCTGCTCCCGGTAATTCGCCGCCGCCTGCCGGGGACCCGGTCGCCAATGCGGCTCCTTACGGCGGGTTCGGCCAGCTGCGGGCTGGCGGCAGCGCTGTTCACGGGCACGCCGTGGGTTCCCGTTGCCTACCTCGGTGCGTTCATCTGGGGTGCCTGTGGCGCCGTTTTCTACGCGGTCGCGGCCACAACCTTGCAGCGGCTTGCCCCCGCGGGGAAGCTGGGCCGGGTCTCGGGTGTGATCTCCACGGCCGAGTCCACGCTGGAAAGCCTCAGCATGCCGGTAGCGGGCGCACTCGTGGCCGTCGCCGGCCTCCAGCCGGGCGCACTTCTCTTGGCCGCGGTAGCAGTCGGAGCCGGGACGGTGTGCCTCCTGGCATAACGCCCCGGCCGGCCATGCGGGCGATGGCGCCCCGTGCGGCCGGCCGGGTACCCGTGATCGTTCACCGGGGCCAGGTGCGGGGACAAGCGGCGGGGCCAGCCTGGTCTCCCTGGGACGCTACCGGTGGTCCCCCTCCGGGGCGCGGATTCCGGTAGACCCGGGCGCGCGGGGGTTAAAGAATGGCGCCTAGCGCCCGGCGGTGAGTCGGCCGTTCACCGAGAGGATTCCGATACCGAGCGACGAAGCGGCAGTTCCAGGCGACGGCGGCACCGCCGGGAAGGTGGGGTCGCTGCCGTTCGACACCAGCGTCGCGCACCAGGCCCGGATGTACGACTACGTGCTGGGCGGCTGCTTCCCCTAAACACAGGGTAGCGCGGGCGGTACCGAAGAGCCGTCTTCGAGTTCGCCGGGCATGGGGGTGCGGGACGAAATGGACGGGCATGCGGACAGTGGCGGCCCTGCGCTGCGCCGCGGAAATCCGGCGCCGTCTGCGCGGGCGGTCAGCCGTGGCGGAGGCGAGCCGCTTGACGCGGCGCAGCGCGGGACCTGGTGAGGCCGGTAGCTAACGACCAGACGCCGTCTCGTGCCCCGCCGCCCGGAAACCCGGCAGGCGGGTCCAGTCGACCGAGGCATCCCGGGCGCCGAAGTCCCACAGCTCGAGCGTTTTCATCAGGGAGAGGCTTCCTGCCCGCGGGCTCGACGCGCCCGACCAGGTCTGAATCCGCCGGACGTGCTCATCGTCGATCCAGACCGTGAACTCGGCCGGGCCGACCGTGACCGCGATGACACGACACGGCGTCCCGCGCACCGCCTCCCGGCCCGTCTGCCGGGCGTCTGTCACGTCGCGGAGCTTCTCCATGAGCCCCAGCGGCTCCTCCGGTTCCGGCGGCCGTCTGTGGTGCCGGTCCGGCAGCGGTACCCCTGCCGGGCCATCATAACGCTCGCCGTCGAGCTGCATAATGGCGTACGCGCCGCCGTAAACCAGCTGGAAACGCCCGGCGGCCGGCTCGATGAAACCCTCACCTTGGGGATGCACGATGGCCCGCGTGACCCTCTCGCGCACGCTCCCGAGGTACGTCCGGGAAGGGGTGAGCTTCCCGACGGCCCGGGCAGCGGACGCGGCTAGCCGCTCGACGGGATTGAGGCGGTATTCCGTGCCCAGGCTGTAGGCCCAGTCGGTGCGGAACATTATCTGCGCCCGTGGCGATGCGAGCGAGCTGCTCACGCGGGCGGCGACATCGGCAACCGCCGACTGGGCGTCGGCGGCCGGGCCGGCGTCGAACTTGCGGGCGGCGACGCTGTAGGGCTCGCCGCTGGCGTCCATCCGTGCGCGGATCGCCTTCTTGCGGGCATGGTCGCTGGTCACTGCGTATCCTTCCGGCGCGGCCCCACGCACCCCGCCAGGCGATAACGACGCGTACCGGGAATGCGCGCGAGTCAGTGACCCTTGTCCTCGTCGCCGGGCCCAGCGTGGGCAGTGTCCCGGCTCGGAGCGGGCAGGCGCGGCTGCCGCTCCACTCATCATAGGGGAAACCGTAAGAAGCAGTAGCCTTTCGCCAGGGCCGTCCTAGCGTCCGGCGCACCGTGGTGCCAGGCGGCTGCGAGGAAACCCTCAGCGCGCCCAAGCCCGCAACTGTGATTACCAGCCCGATATGTGATTACTATCCGGGCGGATACTTCCTCTAAGCACATACTAACTTCGTGAGGTTAAGATCTCGTCGAGTCATCGCCCTGACCCGCCGGATATTCTTTGCCTTGCGGGAAGCTGCCCCGTCGCCACCAGGTAAAGATAGCGGTCATCAGTACCGTCCACAGGGCCACCCCGGGCAATGAGAAGGGCCCCGTGACCGCCGAGGCGGCGGCGTCCACCACAGTGGCGACGGCAAAGTTGATGACTCCCATGAACAGGATGTACTGCTTCAGCGTTAGCCGCTGCACCCAGTCGCGGTACCTGGCCACCGTCAAGCTGTGCTGCCTGGCCGAATTGTCTGGCATGCCCCTCAGTATGGCCCATCCCTCCGCGCGGGTGCCGGGGTTCTGCGGAGCGGGCGCGCCTGCGTGTGTGATTACTAGCTGAAACTATGATTACTTACAGGGCGGATGCTTCCGCTAAGGACACGCTAATGGGGCGGGCTGAGTCCCGTCTAGCTCCAGATCATTATCTCTCGCGCGGAGCGGCTGGCTGTGGGAGCGCCTACCGCTTGGTGATCAAGGCCGTGCAAGCTCAGCGTGATCTCGCGGCGCTGCAAGCCAAAAAGGACTGAAGAACTGCCATCTTGCGACAGCATAGATCGCATGCGTACGCACACGAGCAGGGTTGCCAGCATCTCCGTACTTGGCCTCGCCGTGGGACTCGCGCTGTCGGCCTGCAACGCTAGGACGACCGCCCAGCCCACCTCCAGCCCAGTCGGGACTTCCGCCTCAGCCGCCACCGTCGCGCCCGCCGCGGCTCCCAGCGCCACACCCGTGCCTGTACAGACGTTTCCCGACGGCACGTTCTACTCGCCGTCGGGGAACGTCTCCTGCGAGCTCAATTATCCCCTCCATGGCCAGACCGTGATGTCCTGCCAGACGATCAAGCCACATCTGGATGTGCAGATGGGTATTACCGGAAAGTACACAATCATCTGCACAGGCCAGAAATGCGGCCCCTCTAGCCCCCAGCCGGCGCCTACCCTCGCCTACGGCAAGGCGACCGTAGCGGGGCCATTCCGCTGCACATCGGCTACCACAGGCGTCACCTGCCTCGCCGATGGCAAGGGCTTCCAGATCTCCAGCTCGGGCGTCACACCCGTGTCCGCCTGATCCCGTAAAGGAAGGAACGGTCCGTTAGCGCATATGTGCAGCTAGCCTCGATCGCGTCCCTGGCATACTGGCCTGAGCTGTTCGGCTGGTGGGTGTTTTCTGGGGGCGGCCAGGCTGGCAAGGTAATTTCTTGAGCAAGAAAAGCAGAATTGCTGGTCTCTCAGCCATTCCCTTGCTTGATCGTGTTCCGCGGTAACCTGGCAAACTCCCGCGCTGCCAGTCAGGTTACGGACGCCAGCAACGCTAGCCGCCCGCATGTGTGATTACCAGCTGAAACTGCGACTAGCTGCTGGGCGGATACTTCCTCTAAGCACACACTACGCGGCGGCCAGGATGTCGTCTAGTCAGCCCAAGCTGCCCTAACCCTCGTCGCGGATCGCTCATCTTCACTTACGATGCTCTGACCAGGTAAGGCATCAGCAGCACCGCACTGCCGCATGCCTTGCAATGTGTTCGCGGCACGCCTGGTGTGCTGGCAAGATGTCCGTCATGGAAAGTCTGGATCAAGGGCGCCTGACAGAGTTGGTCAGCGAAGTACTAGAGTCAGCCAGGATCGAAGTGGTCAGACGCATGAATGCGCGTGGCCATCCGCTCACGCTTACTAGGCAAGCGCCATCCATTCCCAACGACCGGCAAATGGCAGGTTGGAGAACCGAGGTGGTAACTGAGCAGCTCAGCGGCCTATATCCTGAGCAAGTTCTCTACGATATCGGAGATCGTTCAGTTCCTAACAGCATCCTTGGGCTTAAAGATCAGCTGTCGCCTCTAGCCGAGTACCTCACAAGGCATACTAACCTTGCCACCGGAAGATATTCCGGTCTAATAGGTGACGATGAAATAGACGGGCTACTTTTTCGGTGTGTTAGCCCAATGGCCGTCCACTATCTCACGTCGCTTACGGATCTCGCGTCAGGAGACGCGGAACGCTCTGCGGCTCTGGCTGCTCAACTCTATGACATGGCTAAAAACGATTCGATAACTCATATAAGCCATCTTGCCGTGTCAGGCATTTATCCGGAAGCACACTACGTTTACCGTGGGATTTCTGTCAGGCCGCTTACGGGACGCGAGCGCGGTAACTGGGCTGCGCACTCTAATCCTCCTATGCCCCGCCCGGTACCCGACAGCGACCTCTATCCTTTCGCTCAGTTCCCTAATCTATCAATGCCGTCCGCTCTTATACAGATAGCCACAGAGCGCCCGATCGGAACAGAATTCGACTCCTCGCGCCTGCCTCACAAGATTGCACTGAGTTTCTTTCTCTCCGGATATAGCATCAGTGGCTCAGGAACAATTACTCATTTCGACTCTCCCGTTTGGGGTGCAATGGGCCGCAATAATACACCTTTCCCTGTCGACGAGAAGGCCGGCGTCTCAAACGAGCTGCTATGCCGTGATGACTTCTTGGCTATTGTCGATCTTGCTTACAAGATTCCCGACTTCGGGAGTGCTGAATCAAGCGGGCAAGAGGTAGTGCTCGATAGGGTCCTGCGCGGCTGTGGCGCACGATGGCTCGATTCAAACTTTCTTGATTTCGCGATTGCCTTGGAAGCCGCCCTATTTCAGGCGCAAACAACCGAGATAGCCTACAAATTTAGTTTGTATGGGGCACTATTTCTTCGAGAAGAGCTTGATGTGCGAGATACTTTTCAGCGGCTACGAAATATCTACAGCGTCAGGTCCAAACTCGTTCACGGAGGCAAGATTTCCCCTCAGAAGCGGAGCGAAGCTAATCGGGACGCTAAAGAATTGGCAATAGCAGTGACTCGCAAGGCGGTCGAATCAAAGTGGCCTAACTCAACGGCACTGGACGCGCTAGCGCTGTCGTAATTCCTAACCGTCCCACCTGCACTCACCTGACTATTTATCTAAGACTCGCACGGCAATACATCAACACGGAGGCGTTCATTGGTAGATCCCCACAGAGAGATGATTGAGTTTATCCACAAGAGGCTTGACGAAGCCGAAAGGGAAGCGAAGGATTATCTCGCAAAGCATCCGCAGCCGCTACCGTCTCCTTATCACGTTAACGTCTCTAGCTATTCCGAGATAGAATGCCTGACAAAGGCTGAAGAGTGCTATAATCTCTGGCTCCCAGTCCTAAGCCGCGACTTGCAGCGCGTGGCCGAATCTGGGATCAATGTGAGCAGCGATAAGGACTGGAGGGAAATCAGTTTCGCAATAGCAAGCCAATTCACGCCATCATTTGTCAAGTCGTCACAGGTTCTCCTTGAGAGTAGAGTATCCAGCAAGATAAAAGTTCCGACTAAATGGTGGCCTTTTCAAAATAGCGGCATCCGCGGATACAATAACCTCTGCACGGTCGACTACGGGTTTGATGCGGCAGTAGAACGTCGTCTGCTGTCGGAGTTCATAGGAGGAATTTGGAATGCACACTTTATGACTATTGTTGGATCGCCAATCCTCGGGCGAACGCCCCAAGGTTGGGATGAATTTATATATGCGGCACTACACTCCATCAATGAGGTAAGTCTCGCTAGCGGGAAGCGCGAGCACCTTCTACTCGGAGCGCTCTTTAGCCGAGCCTTGGCTAAGCGGTGCGAACAAGCCACGCATGAACGTGACGAGACGGACATCAAGACACGCAATAGCCTTGGGTTGTTTGCAGTCCTAGAAGAGCTTCCGCTGTTGGCAAGGCGCGACGGCGTTGTGGCAAAGAGATATGGCGAGTCGGCGATTGAAACCTACTTCGAGGCTCAGCTTGCCATCCTCATGCAGTCACTTGGCTTTCTTGTCATCAGGACCGAGAGGGCGCAACGCCGAATAGACCTGGTCTGCATTGCACCAGGCGCAGCAGGAGAGTCTTATACAATTCTACTCGAAGCAAAGACGACGGCCGCAAACTATTCGCTCCCAACCAAAGATTCGCGCGCCATCACCGAGTACGTGTCATCAGTTCGCTCAGCCCTGAAGAGCCTGCCTCCTCTGCGCGTGGTAATAATTGTCGGCAACGCGCCTGCAAAAACAGTGGCTGGAAAGCTTGCGGCACTTGAGGCCACATGCGGTCTCCCCGTTCGCTACTGTGAGGCCTCTCTTCTTCGTCGGCTACGACGGCAACTTCCGGGCCCGGTCGATTATGCGCGCTTTCTAAAGGTATGCATTGAGGCAAGCCGAATACTTGGCGAACAAGAGGTATATCAGATAATCGAATCTGACAAAGCTATTAGGGATGCTCATAACAATTTTGTCCAGACACTGCTAGCACGCAACTCGACGTGAGTTGAGTTACGGGTTCGAGCGTGCTCGTGCAGGACCCCGTGTGCGTACGCGTAGGCTTGTGCACGCGGGTGTGCTCGCGCGTTATGGGCGATATTGCCCGCATGTTCACGCCACTACGCTATGTGAAACAAGCCGAAACCTTCAAGACATCAGAGGCCGATTGGGAGCCGCTCACCGAGGATGAATCAATAGTAAAGAGGGGCGAC
Organism: uncultured Actinomycetota bacterium; assembly: GCA_963767685.1. GTDB lineage: Bacteria > Actinomycetota > Actinomycetes > Streptosporangiales > Streptosporangiaceae > Trebonia. Next base: position 4,880 of record CAVYEZ010000015.1, on the reverse strand, counting down.
CCAGTTGTTCAGATCGAAGTCGATGATGACAGCATAGTCGGTGGCGTTATAGCTGAGGCAAACGACACTGATAGTGTCCAGGCCCAGGACAACGAGATTACCCTCAAGGAGATACCCTCTAACAAAGAGTAGAGTTCCCGTGAGAAACTACTCAACGACTTGAACTGTTCCGTGGATCGCTCGGACGCTTGTGACGGATTTGCAGAGTCGCCTGCGTACGGTGAGATTGGGCAATTCTTCTTATCTCGGTGGTGCTTCCTCTAAGCACACTAACGGCACCGACTAGTGTCACCTAGTCCGCTCCGCGCTTCCCCTGCCCGCACATGACAACGTCATCTCCGGCCCGACTGCTGCACAGAGTTGCCGCAACTCCAAGACGCTGCACGGCCCGGTAAACCTTTGGGCCCTGTTTCGCGTCTTCCCTAGGGGTAATCGTGGTATGAGCCAGCCCGATTAACCTCATGTAGCGAGCTGTCGAGTCATCGGGAAGGTCAAAGAAATGGGACTCCGCCTCAGGTTTGGATTTGGTCCCCTCCGCGTCTCTGTGCCCCTTACAGGGAGGCGTCGGCGCCGCAAGCGTCGTACGACAAAGCGGAAAGTCTCTACTTTTCATGCTGAGGCAAGATTGCCGGATGGATCCGTATTTAAATGCCATCACGAGCATAGAACGCAGCAGGCCGCCATTGAATGCGCAGCTAAATACCGTCGATCTATTGATGCAGAGGCGAGAGTCTCTACACATAGGCCAGTGGGCACGTCAACGCCTCGCGAAGCGCCGCAGGTCGGTAAACCGCAAAAATGGTGGCCTCGTGCTGGGTGGGGAACTATTCGAAACTATCGAGTGGAAAGCGCAGGTGGAGGCAGGGTCAATCTCTCGTTTACCTTCGTTCCCGACGATGGCGGGCAGCCTCAGTCTTTCAATATCACCGACACTGCGCCAATGAGAGAAATGGGTGAGTACGCTCGTGGAGTCGTGCGCGGGGAAAATATTACGATTAAGGTCTCGGCTCAAGGGATGGCTGAAGCCGAGCGGATTTTTCAGAGAATTAATCAGTTGGAGCTGTCCAAGCGTAGAACTATGTTTGCTGACCGAAGCGACATAGACGGCGATGCCGGCTGGACGTGGACTCCAACTTACACTCTAGCAAAAGCAGCTCCCGGCTTGTTCGGTTAGCGTACGCACCGTTCTGCGCATCACGGGCATCGTCCACCATTGCTGTGGCGCATGTGCGTGCTTGTGCAGGGCGTGTGCCCGCGCGTTTACGTGCAGACGCGCGCGTGAGCATGCACGTGCACGACGAAGAACGGAAGGCTATGACAGTGCAAGAATGTCATTTTTGGGCACTAATCGGGATTCACTTGCACTTCTTTGTCCCATAGCCCCGGCGGATGATTGGGTGGCCATTCAAGCGCAACCGACAAACGTTCAGAGCGTCTCGCTTCGTGAGCGAGCATCCCGAAGTACCTGAGGGTGATATCAGGTACCCCGGCCCTGTCTGCCAGTTCAGCGGCGGTCATGCCGAGTTCCCGCATCCGGTTGCGGACAGCCGCTGTGGCTGTGAACGGCCTTTGTGCCGGGCGGCGGGCGTTCAACTCGGCCCGGCTTCCCGATATGTGACCTTTGAATTGCCGGCCCTAGCCAGGGTGAGCAGTTCGTCGAGCTTGGCCTCAAGCCTGGCCAGCCGGTCCGTGACCGAGGGTTCCGCCGAGGCAGGCTGGCCTCCCGGCTCCAGGCTGCTGCCCGGCCAGCAGGCGCGCCAGGTAGTCTCGCGGGAAGCCGAGCGCCGTGTTCAGGACGATGACCGTTCCGGGGTGCTCCGGGGACCGGCCGGACCACCGGACTGTCACGGGAGAGAGTCCCGCTTGCCGTGCCAGGGACTCGGCGCTCATGTCCAGCGCGGTCATCCGGTCGAGCACGGCCCTGCGTACCGCCGGCCAGTCGCCTGTCACCGGTGGAGCGCCCACCAGTGACCTGATGCGGCTTGGACTCGACGTGCCGCGCGTGGCCGCTGCTTACCAGCATTTCGAGCGCGTGCAGCGCCGTGCCGTCGACACCGCGTGCGCTGCGGCCAGCCGCTTCGACAACGGCAGCAGTGAGCCACGGGGTGTAGGTCCCGTCTTCGATCTGCCTCCGCAGCAGCCTTGCAAGGCGGATGTAGCGCGGCGTGTAGTCGGTGTCCAGTTCACTGATCGGCGCGGCGTGCACGGCAGTCTCCCTTCAGGGCGGTTCCGGTCACCCTGCTGGGTTGCGCAAAGGGACGATCTCGCTCTTGCGCGGGTACCGCGCAGGCCAGGCCGCAGGGAACGGACGCACTTGGAGCGACCGAACGACCCTAAAGGCATGCAGCAGCCTACAAGACGTATGCAGACGTTGGCAACGTTAGCAAACGTAGGCGACATCAGCGCAGGTCAGGGGACATGGGACCATGATCACCTATGTCGCTACCAGGACAAGCGGGACCGCATCAACCACCGCGCGCCACGGCTGCTGTGGCAGCAGGTCTACGACGACCTGCTCAGCGAGATCCGCTCCGGCCACGCTGGCTGTTGACGACCGCCTGCCGAGCGAGTTCGACCTGGCCGACCAGTACGGCGTGAGCCGCGACGTGATCCGGCGGGCGAAGGAAGAGCTGGTCAGCGGGGGCTGGCTAATCGTGCTCCAGGGCCGCGGTACGTTCGTCGCCCACCCCGAGCCGGGGAGCAACGGCTAGCTTCGGGCCGACCTACTCACCCGGGCGACTTGCCCCGTGTGAGGCAGTCGTCCGGGTTTGTGAACCGGCCGAATTAGACGTACGTTTACTTCGTAGAGTAGTGAATTGGCAACACTTATGACAGTAACTGGCGAGCAACCAAAGGGAACGGACAGCACGCCAATGGCAGTAAGGCCCCGCCGGGGTGCGGGGGAACAGCGGTACGCGCCTGCGCGCGTCCGGGCATGCCGGGCGCACGGGCCAGGCGCAGCACACGCGCGCGGTCGTTTCCGCCTGGTCGGTGGCTGGCGGCCCGTGGACGTGGTGACCGGCTGGACCGGGCGCACCGCGACCGCGCTGCAGGCCGCGCTGCGGATGAGCAATGTCGATTTCGCCAGGCACCTGGACATCGGGACTGCGCACCGTTTCAGGACTGGCACGATGGCCCCTGACCTGAAGCCGCGCCCGGAGAAACAAGGGCTCCTCGACAGCGCGCTCGCTATGGGCCTCTGCTTGATGTCCGGGAGCGGTTCGCTGTCCTGACCGGCCAGTCTGTTACCGCAGCCAGTGCCCGGGGCAACGACGACGGCGCGGCAGCAGACGCCGAGCACAGGCTAATCGCCGATGAGAACATCAGCGGCGCGCTAGGCCGCCTAACGAGCTGGCAGGCTGGCAGCCGGGGACGGCTCGCCGGCCGCGTCGCGGCGCGCCTGGCCGGAGTGGACAAGCGCGAACTGCTCAACCAGCGGGCCGGCGAAAGCGCGTCGGCCGTCGTGGCATCGCGGACGCGCTAGGTACCCTACTACCGTGGCCAGGCCGGAGAGTACGGCCGTTACGGGGCGCGCTTCGGTCATGACGGCGCCGAGCTTGCGACCAGCGTCCTGACCTGTCCCGGCTGGCTGGACCTTCAGCTGTGCCCCTGACAGCGGACCACGACCGGCTCAGGCTCAACGGCCCAGCCACCAGGCGGCGATGCCCCGCTTGACGCCAGGCGCGGCCGACTCCGCCGTGCAACGGCTCGCGGAAACCCTGGTCGCCGGGACGCGGTTCGCTGACATGCCCCTGTACCGCCTGACCGCCATCGACGCGAGGAAAGGCGAGATCAGCGGATCCCTGGGCATCACGCAGTTCGCTTCATACGCCCTGACGCTCGATGCCCTTGAGGGCGAACTGTGCGATGCGCTCGTGGCGGGCGTTCCGCCGGTGCCCGGCTCGCTGCCGTTGCGGGACCGCTACCTTCCCGACGTTCCCTCGGTGCTCGGCCTTGCGCAGAGGTTGTGCGCGGGCGGGGCGCTTGCCCTGTGCGCGTTCGCCCGCCCCGCCGACCCGTACCGAGGCCGGCCGATTACGTCCTGCTGACGCAAGAGCGCTCAGCCAGCGTCGTCAACGCCGCGCGGCAACTGGCCGTCATCCCCAGAGGCTTCGACCAGCCGCTAACCGACTGTCCGGGCTGACGCGAGAATCGCGGCCACGCTCTCGCGGGAAATGGAAGAGGAACTGTTCGGCCGCGAGGACATAGACAACACGATCAATAAGCAGCACGCCGCCGACCCCATGCACCCCGCACGATTGTCAGCTCCGATGCGGTGGCTCCTCAAGGAAAACCCCGGCGCGCTGCGGATGGAATGCACAGGGCTTCGGCTTAAACCTGGTCTCCGGAAACTTCGAATTCGCGTCCCTGATAGTCGTGGACTCGGAGGATTTCTGGGACCGATTCGGAGGGCAGATCGAGGCAGGCTGGGAGTCATCGTCACTGCGGCAGCATTCCAGCCTGGACAGCGAGTCACTGACGGAACTTGCGCGTGACGACGCGTGGAGTAACGAGGGACTCTTCGCTTTTCTTCAGGGTCTTCGCCGCCTCAGCAAGCTAGGCGGGGACCGGATAGATATTCCTGCTATTGATTGGGTGGTGCGGCAATGACCGGGAACTGGCACAGCGGCAATGCGGAAGAAGACGGACGCGACACGCGCGGCTGGATCCTTGGTCACTTCATCGACCCGTCACAGGGCGTGCGGTCGAAGCAAGGACGTCGAGGTTAAATGGGGCATCCACCCCGCCGGGGAAAAGCGCCACGAGTGGACCGCCGACGACCAGCGAACGACCCTCGTGATATTGGTAGAGGGAAACTTCCGGATCGACCTCACGGAAGCCAGCGTCAACCTGGAAAAGCAGGGCGACTACGCAGCATG
>CAVYEZ010000014.1:0-156153 GCA_963767685.1 uncultured Actinomycetota bacterium | reverse complement strand
GCGAACTCATAATAGCCTGTTTCCGCAAGAATTGGGCATATCGCGTTGTCGCGCTGAGCGCCTCGAAAGCCCTGTTCTTCCGGGAGCGCCAGATAATTCGATGCACTGATCACGACATAGTGTTCCGTGATGCTGTGGGAGCTGAGCGTGGGTGGCGTGACTGGGGTGGCGGTTGACGTCAGTCGATCTATCTCTTTGCCTAATCACGTGATTAGGAGTCGGGCCGGAGCACGTCCGCCCGATATGCACTAATTTCGTGGATTTTTCGGAAACTGGCAGTCTCTCCTTGCTGACCCTTGGCGCAAGTTCCACTGCTCCCGCTATACTGTCGTTCCGACACATAAATTTTGATTGAAACAGGAACCAACAATAGTTGCCGAAAATCCAGCGTCTGCACTCTCCACCCCCAGAAATCTCCTTCCGCCTAGGAGCCTGACGTGAAGATCACGTGCGTAGGCGGAGGACCCGCAGGCCTCTACTTTTCTCTCTTGATGAAGCTGCGCGCTCCGGAGCATATCGTCACCGTCCTTGAGCGAAATGCGCCCCATCAGGGCCACGGCTGGGGGGTGACCCTGGGGCGGGACGTGATTGACCGACTTCGCGCTTCCGACACCGCGTCAGCACTAGCAGTGGAGCAAGCGGGCTGGCACTGGACCGAGCAGGTCGTCGACGTCAAGGGCGAGCGGATAGTCCAGGCTGGCTACGACGTCTACAACGTCCCGAGGAAAGACCTGGTGCGAATTCTAGCGGATCGCGCCTGCCAAGCTGGCGTGCGCGTCTGCTACGGACATGAGGTCACCGACGCGAGCGAGCTACCGCCTGCGGACCTGCTCGTCCTCGCGAAGGGCGCGCGGAGCCGGCTGAGATCGGCCGCCGACGAGTTCGGCACCGATGTCCGATTCAGTGGCAATAAGTACATTTGGCTCGGCAGTAGCGCTCCCTTCAAGTCTTTCAACTACATCTTCAAGCCGACGGACCATGGCTGGATCTGGGCCTATGCCTATCAATTCGACACGCAAATGAGCACCGTCATTGTTGAGTGCTCCGCCAAGACGTGGGGGGGCCTGGGCTTTGCCGTGATGTCAACGCGAGAGAGCGTTAGCATCCTGGCGGATCTCTTCGCCGAGCAGTTGAACGGCCACGGCCTCATCGCGCAGCAATCCGACGGCTCGGCCGCGAACTGGCTGAACTTTCCGACCGTCACCAACAAAACCTGGCATTCTGGCAACATCGCCCTGGTTGGCGATAGTGCGCATACCGCGCACTACAGCCTTGGGCAGGGAACGAAGATGGCACTGGAGGACGCGATCGTGCTCGCCGGTTCTCTGGCACGGAATGCCGATCTTGACACGGCCCTTACTGCCTACGAGATGCAGCGCAGGAGTGAGCTCGCGCGGCCGCTGAGCGAGGCGCGCCGCAGCGCTGAGTGGTTCGAGGGCCTTTCGCGCTGCATCGACCTGAACCCCTCTCAGTTCGCCGCGCTGCTTCAGTCGCGCTGGTCACCGTTGCTCCAGGTGCTGCCGCCACGTGCGAGCTATCAGCTTCTGCTGGCGACGCAGCGGTTTCCCGCCCTTCGGGGCATCCGGCACTGGATCGGCTCGGCCTCCAGGGTCAGGTACGGCCGACACGTGCCCGAACGACCGGACGATGACCACGTGCGACAGTCGGCATGACACGAGTTCAGGTCATTCGTCCATGCGACCTTGGTCCTGAGGAAATCGCGACATGGCATCGAATGCAGGAGGCCACCCCCGTGCTGTCCGACCCGTTTCTGGCACCGGAGTACGCCGTCACGGTGGATCGCTTCCGACCTCGCTCCAGGGTCGGGGTCCTCATGGAAGGGGACTCCGTTGTTGGCTTCTTCCCGTTTGAGTCTCGGCGACTCGGTGTCGGAGTACCGCTTTCCGGGTGGCTGTCGGCGGGCCAGGGGATCATTCACCGCCCTGACGCGCGGTGGAACATGCGCGAACTGCTTCGCGGATGCGGCTTGTCGGTCTGGAGGTTCGACAACCTCATCGCCGACCAAGCAGTGTCGGGCGCGTACCACGCGAAGGTGGTCCCTTCCCCGGTCATCGATCTCAGCGAAGGCTCCGGCGCTTATTACGCGCAGCTGCGCAAGCAGACGCAACGCTTCTGCCGCGAGAACGAGCGCAAGGCGCGCAAGCTCGGCCGCGAGGCCGGAGAACTTCGCCTCGAGCATGACTCGCGGAACCCGGAGCTACTGGACAGGCTCATCCGTTGGAAATCCGACCAGTACCGGCGGACCGCCAATGTCGATCGCTTCGGACTTCCCTGGGTCCCGCCCCTCCTCCAGGCGCTGCTGGCTACGCGCAGCGAGCACCTGTCCGGCATGCTTTCCGTCCTCTACGCGGGCGAGCAACCAGTCTCCATTCAGTTCGGCTTGCGGGCAGGCGGAACCATCGTCGGCTGGTTCACCGGCTACGACCAGCGCTTCGGCCGATACTCCCCTGGGCTGCTGCATATCAAGATGATGATCGAGACGCTCTGCACGCTAGGCGTTCACACCGTGCGCATAGGCAAGGGCGCCAAGCAGTCAGCCCGGCTTTTCAAGAATCGCGACATCCTAGTGGCCGAGGGCGTCGCAACCAACCGGTCGCCATTCGGCGCCGCGCACCGGGTAATCCACGGTGTCAACCGCCGCGCGCTGCGCGCCGCACGCGAAAACCCCACGCTGCATGACGCCACCGACCATGTGCTCCGGAGTACCGGCGCGTCCAGGAGACTTTACGGGAAGGTCTAAGCATGCGTAGCTCTGCGCCCGGGTTAGGACAGCATCCACCATGTCGCCGGTGACGCGGCCGGTAAACGTGTTTTGCTGGCTGGGGTGGAAGCAGCCGAGGACCAGCAACCTTCCCCGGTCACCCGATCGGGCTCCGTCGTCCGACATCACCTCAACCTCGGCGCCGTGACTGAACGCCGGGCGCGGCCGCGGAGCCGGATAGCCTGCCCGCGCCAGCACCGGCCAGAGCGCCTGCCAGGCAAATCCGCCAAGGCAAACGATCACCCGCAGGGTCGGCGCCATAAGCCGCAGCTCAGCGCTAAGCCAAGGGGCGCATGCGTCACGCTCCGGCGGAGTCGGCTTGTTCTCTGGCGGCGCGCAGCGGACCGCCGCGGCCATCCGCGCGCCGCTGAGCCGCTGGCCGTCGTCGGCGGACGTGCTGGTCGCCAACGCAGCGAGGCCGCACCGATGCAGCGCGGCGAAGAGGAAATCGCCGCTCCGGTCACCGGTGAAGATCCGCCCCGTGCGGTTGCCGCCGTGCGCGGCCGGGGCCAGGCCGACGATGAGGATGGACGCCGCTGGGTCTCCCCAACCGGGGATGGGACGGCCCCAGTATCGCTCGTCGCGGAAGGACTTGCGGCGGGTGACCGCGACCTCTTCTCGCCAGCCGACGAGCCGGGGGCAGGCACGGCATACCGACTGCCTGGCGGTGAGTTCCGCCAGGTCGGCCGAGCCCGCGGCGAGCGTCAGGACCTCGGCCGTGCTCCCCGCGACTGGCGTCGCCGCCGTCGCCGGGTCGCCTGGCCAGCCCGTGCCAGGCGGGACGGGCCCGCCTGATGTCACTGGATCAGCGACCATGCGATGCCGTCGAGGATGTCGTGCTCGCTGACGAGCACTTCGGCGAAGGAAAACCTGGTCATGATGCGGTCGAGGATAAGCGCGCCCGCGCCGATCACGTCGACCCGGCCCGGGTGCATGACCGGGATGGCCGCCCGTTCCGCGCGCGTCAGGCCAAGCAGGCGGCTGGCTATCTCGTGGACTCGGGCGGCCGGGACCCGTGAGTGGTGGATTCGGGTCGAGTCGTACTCGTCGAGGCCGAGGGCGATCCCCGCCACCGTGGTGACCGACCCGGCCAGGCCGACCAGCGTCGTCGCCTTCTCCACGGGCACGGTGGCGGCCACCTCGTCTAGCGCGGCGTCGATGTCCTTCGTGGTGGCCTCGATCTGGGCCGGGAGCGGCGGGTCGGCGTGCAGGTGCCGTTCGGTCAGCCGGACGCAGCCGATGTTGACCGAACGGGCCTGGACCTGCCCCCTGGCATCGGCCCGGTCGAGGCCGCCGAGCACGAACTCGGTGGAGCCGCCGCCGATGTCGGTGACGAGATAGGGCGGCGGGCACGAGCCCGCGGCGGCGAGCGGGGTGCCGGCCAGTTCCCGGGTCGCCCCGGTGAAGGACAGCCAGGCCTCCTCGTCGCCGGTGATGACCTCCGGCGGGACGCCAAGGATGCCGAGCACGCGATCGGTGAACTCCTGGGAGTTCGCGGCGTCCCTGGTCGCGCTGGTCGCGACCATCCTGACGGCCGCGGGCCGCGCGTCGGCGATCAGCCCGGCGTACTCCCTGAGCGCGGTCATCGTCCGGTCCAGGGCGGCCGCCGAGAGCCGTCCGGTCCGGTCCACGCCCTCACCGAGCCGGACGATGCGCATCTGCCGGGTGACGTCCGTCAGCGGCGCCGGAGAGGAGTCGGCGGGGCCAGAGGCACCACGCCCCCGTTCGGAATGACCTGACTCTTTATTGAGGTCCGCGATCAGCAGCCGGATGGAGTTGGTGCCGCAGTCGATGGCAGCGACCCGCATGGTCACGTGGGCTCCTCTGGACAGACGCAGGGACCGCGCGACCACCATTCGCCCGCCGCGTCGAGGGCTTCGCGGCCAAGCGGGTTGGTTCCGGGCGCGGCGAGTTCGTGCGCGGCGAGGGCGTGCAGGCACTTGACCCGGTCGGGCATGCCGCCCGCCGACTGGGTACCGGGGGGCAGCGGCTCGAGTCTTTCCGCGGTCGCCGCCGCGTCCCGGCGGGCGAGGTAGTCACGGTGCGCGCTCGCGTACGCCGCGCGCAGCCCGTCGTCGGCGGCCAGCCTCGCGGTCATCTCGCGCATCAGCCCGGCCGCCTCCAGACCGCTGATCGCCGCGGCGGCCCGCGGGCAGGTCAGGTAGTACAGCGTCGGGAACGGGGTGCCGTCGGGCAGCCGGGGCGCCGTCTCCACGACGTCGGGCAGCCCGCACGGGCAGCGATGCGCGACCGCCCGCAGGCCGCGGGGTTCGCGGCCGAGCTGCGCGGCGACAACCGCCGCGTCCTCCGGCAGGCTCATTTCTGCGCGGGGGCGTCGGCCTTCTGCACCGACTCCCAGAGCTTGGCGTACCAGGGATCGGCCACGACCTGCGGCTTGGCGACGGATGCCTTCGCCGGCTGGCCGGAGACGACCTCGTAGCACTGCTCCTGCGGGAAGCACATGTGCAGCTGCCCCTGTGCCTCCTGCTCGATGTACCAGGTCTGCGACAGCTTGCTGTCCTCCGCCTCTAGGGCCCTGACCTGCGCGGACATGGTCTGCTGCTGGGCGAGCAGCTGGTCGATCTGCTGCCGCTGCGCGATGTACTCGCGAACGGGGTACGCCAGGCTGAGCGCGATCGCGCAGATCACCACGGCAAGCAGCGCGGCCCGCCCGGTCAGCTTGGTGGACCGCGCGACCGCCGCCAGGGCGGCGGCCTGCGCGGGTGACGGCTGAGCCGGTGAAGGCTGGGCCTGCGTCGGCATGATCAGGCAGTATTCCTCAGGCAGTGCTTCTCAGGCAGTGGTGAACCTCGGGAACGCGGACGCGCCGGCGTAGGTGGCCGCGTCGGCCAGGTGCTCCTCGATGCGAAGCAGCTGGTTGTACTTGGCGACCCGCTCGCCGCGGGCCGGGGCGCCGGTCTTGAGCTGGCCGGCGTTGGTCGCGACGGCGAGGTCGGCGATGAACGTGTCGTCGGTCTCGCCCGAGCGGTGGCTGATCATGCAGGCCCACCCGGCGCGGTGCGCGAGGCCAACCGCGTCGAAGGTCTCGCTCACGGTGCCGATCTGGTTCACCTTGACCAGCAGGGCGTTGGCCGACTTCTCGGCGATGCCGCGGCGCAGCCGCTCGGGGTTGGTGACGAACAGGTCGTCGCCCACCACCTGGACCTGGTCGCCGACCGCGGCGGTGAACGCCTGCCACCCGGCCCAGTCCTCCTCGGCGAGCGGGTCCTCGACCGACACGATCGGGTAGTTCGCGACCCAGTCGGCGTAGATCGCGGACATGTCCTCGGCGGTCTGCGGCTTGCCCTCGAAGAGATACGCGCCGTCCTTGTAGAACTCGGTCGCCGCGGCGTCGATCGCGAGCGCGATGTCCCGCCCGGGGACGAAGCCGGCCTTGCCGATCGCCTCGACGATGAAGTCGAGCGCGGCCCGGTTGTGCTCCAGGTCGGGGGCGAAGCCGCCCTCGTCGCCGACGCCGGTGGACAGCCCGCGCTGCTTCAGCACCGACTTGAGCGCGTGGTAGGTCTCGGCGCCCCAGCGCACCGCCTCGGTGAAGGTCGGCGCACCGATCGGGGCGATCATGAACTCCTGGATGTCCACGTTGGAGTCCGCGTGCGCGCCGCCGTTGAGGATGTTCATCATCGGCACGGGCAGCACGTGCGCGTTCGGGCCGCCCAGGTAGCGGAAGAGCTGGAGGCCAGCGGAGTCCGCAGCCGCCCGCGCCACGGCCATCGACACGCCGATGATCGCGTTCGCGCCAAGCCTGCTCTTGCCTGGGGTACGGTCAAGATCGATCAGCGCCTGGTCGACGAGCCGCTGGTCGTCGGCCTCGTGGCCGAGCAGCTCGTCCTGGATCTCCTCGGTCACGGCGTCGACCGCCTTGGTGACCCCCTTGCCGCCCCACTCGGCGCCGCCGTCGCGGAGTTCGACGGCCTCAAACGCGCCGGTAGACGCGCCGCTCGGGACGCCGGCGCGGCCAACCGAGCCGTCGTCGAGCGCGACCTCAACCTCTAGGGTCGGGTTGCCCCTCGAGTCCAGGATCTGCCTGGCATGGACTGCTTCAATGGACGCCACCGTGGGCTCCTCGCCTGTCTTACGTGCCGTTAGGTTCCGGTATGGAGCCTAACGGAGTGCCGCCAAGCCGGCATACTTGGCACGCCGGTAGGGCCACGCTCAGCGCAGCTTAGGGCTACGTTCCTCAAGTGGTGTATACGAAGCGTCGGCGGCAGGTGCGCGGTTTGGGCTGGGCCGTCCCCCAGGGCCGGGCGCGGGCGTTCAGCTGGTCGGTGGCCACCAGGTCGCGCAGGCGATCTCGTGGGGTCGCCGGAGGACCGGCCGGCCAGCGCCTGACACCGGAAGAGCCGCCACCAGCGCCCTCGCAGGTTGAGCTAGCAGGCGTCCTTGGCGATGAAGGCGTGCCGGACGCGAGGGTAGCCTTCTGCTTCTCCCGCTGCCACGCTAAGGCGGGACGCCGGTCCGCTCACGGCGCCGCTGCGCGCCCGCTGCGACCGCCGGGTCCTCCAGCGCCTGCTCATCCCAGCTTTCCCGGGCAGTACAGCCGCAGTCCGCCGCGCACGAGGCGTGCTCGCTGACCAGGTGCACGCTGACATCGACCTGGGCAGTTCCCGGTCTTGCCCAGCGTGCCGGAGTACTGCCGGGCCATGCAGGCGACCGGCGCGGATCTGGATAGTACAGCAGCGGCAGGCCGTGCGGACCATTTTCTTGATGGACTAGTCGGCGCACCCTCGACGAGCCGGGTCAGGCGGCCAGGTTGGTGATGTAGCCGTTGACCCCGACCAGGTCCCTGGCCTTGGCTTCGATCTCGCGGTTTACGCTCTTCCCCGGCCCGTCCAGGCGAAGTCGAGTTCCGCCTGCCCGGGCGCGAGTCGCTGTTGCGCGGCGGCCTTCAGCGCCTCGAGCCCGGCGTCGTGCGCCGAGCCGATCTCTCTCCGATGATAAAAGTCAGGTTACTCGCGTACAGGACAAGCAAGCTGGGCGTTCTGCGACTCGATCGCGTTGGTCACCGCGCCCAGGACCAGCGGCGGCTCAGCGGTTCGGCTTCCGGGCAATCATCACGAGGTTGCTACCATCTCCGTCGATTCCCAGTGGGGCTCTCGCACTGCGCAACCAAATGCGCATCACCTTAACTGCTATTTGCTTAATGCCGCCGAACCCGAGAGAACCTATGAGCCCATTTTCAATACGCTCAAAACCAGCATAAGTGAGGTGCTCCCGCAGCAACCATTCCGGGAGTGGCGTTGTGTGCCCTGTACCCCAATAAAACTCAGGAGTAAAGAGCAAGAAGGTCCCCTTTGTCATGAATTTAAGTCGACTGTATGGATGGCTAATATTCGGCGTCGTGGCCATGAAAAAGCCGCCGGGCTCTAGCACGCTCAGCACCGACTGGAGGAAGCCAATAGGATCACGGAGGTGTTCCATCGACTCGATCGCCACCGCGGCGGGCAGGCTTTCTGGCTCGAACACTGAACCTAGGTCCATGATGTCGGCTTCGATGAACCGAATTCCCTGGGGCCGGGCATCCACATTCATATCCACCGCTATCGCCTCAAATCCGACGGATTTTAGGCGCAGGGAGAAGGCACCCGAACCGGCACCGAGATCGGCCACCTTTGCGCCAAGTGGCAGATATCGACGGACTATTGCCAGCGCTCCCTCATGCACTCCCTCCGCAGCGTGAATTGCAGTCCCATCAAAAGATGGTCCATGATCGCCGCTGATACGATGATTCATTGATCTTGCATACATAGGAATCCTTTTCCTGTTTAACGATCTATGGGCGCGGCCGACCAAGGCGTGCCCTTCTCCTGCAGATAATTGAGAACCTGATACACATGCCTGTGTACGTGTACATCGCCAAAGTCGGTTGACCGCAGCATTGTCGCCATCACTACCGGCAAGGCGGCGGACCGAGTGGCTCCCACTCGGCGCGGAGTGTCGTCCTTGCTGGCATCCATGATGAGGAACCCACCAAACGGAGATGAAGCGACTACTGATAGAGCACTGGCCTTGCGGCCCTGATACAAGTGCTCGGCTGCAGGCTGGAGACATGATGCGTGCGCCGCGCGACCGCCGGGCATGTCAGCGCTCGCGGCTCGGCTGCCGGAACACCTCTTAATGCCTGTGGCCTGCGGGAACCCGAGCGCGTCATAAGCCCCGGACAGCGCGTCCAGCAGGTGTCCCATCCGCAAACCAGTGCGGAGAGAACGGGATCCCGGTCGCGGAACGCAGTCGCGTGACCAGATCATAGGCAGCCGGGTAAGTCACCGGGCGGCCGACCGGAGCGGCCCACAGGTTAACGAACGCGTAGTCAGAATCGACGGCCTGGTACTCGCGGTTCAGGTAATCGGCACAAAAACGGATACCAGCACAACCAGTAACCGAACCTCAGGACGCCTGAACGATTGAGGCTAGTGGGTGGGGCGAGACTTCGGCACTGTAGCTATAGACGAAAATATATTGTAGTCATGAAGGTGACTATACCGCTTCTACCGACAGGCTCACCATTTACCAGCGGCTGGACAAGCACGTCGTACGTATGGCCAGCCTCCATGCCAGAGTAGGTTACTTGGGATATGCGAACGATACTCGATCTGCCGTTCTCCGGACCTGGGCCATATAGCGTTACTTTCCATAGGCGCGCCCCTGTTCCGGTCCACGCCACGGCAGCATCATTGTTATTTACAAGCACAACGTGACCGCGAGAAAGAGTGGGCGTTACCGTCGTCGTTGCCGATGGTGGCCCCCCGCTAGGAGATGTCGTAAACGTGGGGCTTGGGCTGTATTGCGACGAACTGGAAGCACTCGGGGTAACTGACGTAATTCCGCTGTCAGCTTCTGTCGTACTACTAATAGTCGCGGTAGGGGTACTCCGGTGGCCGGACTAGACGCGGTCGATGGCACTGAAGTGGACGCAGGAGCGGGTACTGACGTTAAAGATGCTGCCGAACTAGCCGATGACAGGTCATTAGTCGAGCCCGTGTCTTGCTGCCAGTCAGATTGCCATTCTGCAAGGCTTAGCGTACATGAATCAGCTGGCATGCCCTTGCCGGTTACGGAGTCGATCGGCAAGGGCGCGCAATCGCCGGCGAGGTACGCGACCCACGTCCATGGTCCTATATATGTATTATTCGACCAAATATCATTGTATGGCGCCTCACCGCTATTGGCCGGTGCATTGGGTGGGCTTGACAGAGAGTTAAAGTTGGCGACCGGATTTTTGGCACAGCCGGGATCCCAGGCCGGGCATCCGGTCAGCGTGGAGTTGCTCATCATGGCATTGGCGCCGATCTGGGAGTCGAACGGAGCTTCACCGGAGGGCTGGAACGCCATGAAATTCGTGCCGCAGGAGTGGGCGTGCTCGGCCGTACATGATGTCGTAGTGCCGCCACCGGTGAGAGGAGCGCTACTTGTGATGACTGATGGCTGGAACTCGAACGTGTTGGCGGACACGGAGATGCCACGAGCTTCCCACTGGCAGCCGTCCCAGTAGGAGGTGCCGTCCGGGGCCAGCGGACCGGACGGCAGCGCGCCGCTGGTGGCGTAGAGCTGACAGGTGCCCGCGTTGGTGACGGTGGCGCCGGCCGCCTGGGCGACGGACAGCGGCGGTGAGACCGTGACAGCGCAGTCGTTGGCATAGCAATTCTCTGCGGTCACCTTGTAAGGCTGCACCTGCAGGACGGGCCCGGTCAGGGTCCCGGAGCCCCGCACCAGCGAAATCCCTGTGAAGCTAGTGGCGGTGGTACCGGTATAGGAGAGAATGGCACGGTATAACTCGCGCCGCCGTCACTCCAAGCCGCAGACGAGCCAACGCGCAACTGGCCCGCGGTCGGGAACCCGGCGGTGGTGCCGACCCGGACCGTCGCCGAACCGGTGAACGTCGAGACGCTGGCAGTGTCGCTGGTCGTCGTCGAGGCCGGGTTGCTGAAGTCAATCTGGTCGTCGATCGCCTCGGCGCTTTGGACCAGCAGAACCGAGCTGCCAGCCGGCGCTGCCGCCGCTAGCTTGGTGGTGCCGCCATGATTGGCATCGCCGATGTGCGAGAAGTAATACTTCCCGTCCGAGGCCGTCGTGGCGGTGTTCGGGAAACCGCCCGAGCAGTAAGGGGCATCGGTTCCGTTACCCGGACCGCCCTCACCCGAGTTCTCGCACGAACGAGCACCAGCCTGCCAGATGTCAATACCTACCCAGTTGTTAAGGAACTGATTACCAGAGATCAGCACCTCGCTTTCATAGCGGCTACCCGGCACATTGAAGCCGCCGGTGCTGTTCAGGTTCACCGCGCCGTCACTGTTCGCTCCGTTGCCGTTGCCGCTGCCCCAGCCGTTATCCACGAACAAATTGCCAGTCACTTCGATGTTAAACCCAGTTTCGTCTTCTACCGCCGAAGAATAGCTCATATCAAAGTAATTACCGGAGATGAGCGTACCCGAGTTCCCGTTGTCAAGCCAAACTGCGCTTCCGCCGCCCGGGCCGTCATCGATAAACGCGTTATCGACGATGTCGGCGTTAAGTGTTCCCCACCACTTACCGCCACCAGAGCATCCACACCCCGGGTCCTTCTCATAATTCGTGTCGAATATTTCGTTGTAATCAAAAATAGCGTTGGTCCCGAACAGGTTGACCCCGTAGTCGCCCATTTTGGAGAGGCAGTTATACTCAATGGTGCCTTGGTCGCCACCATAAATTGCGTCACCCTGACCAGGGGTCCCGTAGCCGTCGTGAATGTTGTTGTCCTCGATCTTCCACCCGGAACCAGTGTATATAGTGCCAGTAGTAGAATGCAGATCATGCGAGATATCGAGATATTCAACCGTAACCGCGCCGGCCAAGTCGTCATAGTAGACGGGGGTGCCAGCAGTCACGGACGTGTCCAGTCCGGTCAGTGTGACCGTGTAACCAGACTGGCTGCCCGATACCGATTTTATCTCGTAGGTGTCAGCACCTATCGCAATCCGGCTGTACTTCATTAGCGGTATCGCGGAGGCCGTCAATGTTATTACAGTAGCCCCTTGGTTCGCGGCTGCGGCCACCGATGATATCGATTTCCTATTGCCGTTGGCGTAACTAAACGAGTCATTCTGTGCGCTGATACCGTCTTGCGCGCCGCTATCATCGAACTTGGGTTCTGGATAGCTGGCGGTTGAGCCCCCGATGAATTCGTCGCCGGTCACTGATTGGAGGTCGATTGCGCCGTAGGCTCCCCCCTCGAAGAAGTAAAGGATGGGAGACTCCGGGAAATTGTATGCTGGAAGGTCCGTCGGACTCCCCGGTGCGAAGATAACTGCTGCCATGGTCGTCGGGCTCTCATCCGCGATATACGTCGGCAACGCCGGCAACGTTGTACCGTAACCCGATAGCGCCTCATACTGCGCAACGGTGTAGCTCTGACTGCCTGAGGCCAGTGCACTATATGTCCACGGACTGGTCAGGTACTGCGACTGCTCATTGCAGATTTGGTAGTTCTGCCCCTGCACGCCGTGCACGCTCGCATTGGCACTCGGGTCAACCTTGTGCGACAGAGATGCCGTCGTACAGCCGACCGTCACGCCCGCTGATATCAGGATCACTGATGCGACTATGGCCACAGACTTCCCCCGAGTGAGGCATCTGCCAATTGTAGAGGGCAGGTCTTTACGAGGAGCGGCAAGTTCAGCCTTCGGTACCATCGGACCCGAACACCTTCCTCAAGAGGAGCCATCACGAGCGGTAGGAACACACTACCCAGCAGACCAAATTGACCCTATCTTGATCAACTCGTGATCGACTGAGAATCTGAAGAATTCACATTGAGGAGGGCTGAGTTTTGCGGGAAACGACAGGTTCGCCCTCCGGTATCATCAGACTTGAGTGTCTTTCCAAGCTAAAAATCAACATGAACACACAAAACTAAACGCAACTTCGGCCCTCAAGCCGCGATGTTATTCTTTTCCGACGTATCAGACTGCGATCGACAACGCTCTCCTCCACAATGAGCCCGTCGCCTGCCATCGTGACCGGGCGAGGGTCGGGAGGTGCGCGTCCGTGGCTGCAGTGTGGGGACCGCGCCCATGACCATCGCTGGCAGGTCGTTCGACACCAGCGTCCCGGCTGTCGTGCTGAAGCTCACCCCCAACGTCATGCACCACGGCGGCCTTGGGGTGATTCGCAGTCTTGGCCGGGCCGGAATCACCGTGTACAGCGTCCATGAGAGGCCGAGCGCGCCCGGCGCGAACTCTCGGTATCTGGCCGGGCGGTTCTTCTGGTCTGCGGACCCGAGCAGGGCAGCCGATGTGACAGCAGGGCTGGCCCGTATCGCTGACCGGGTAGGCCGTCCTGCGGTACTACTGCCAGTTGACGATGCGGGGGCACTCTACCTTGCGGAGCACCGAGACGAACTCCGGCCCTGGTTCCTGTTCCCGGCACTGGCACCGGATCTGCCGCGCCGTCTCGCCGACAAGCATTCCCTGTACAAGTTGTGTCGTGAGTTGGGGATGCCCACCCCGGAAGTCTGCTTGCCCGGCTCGCTGGACGCGGCACGAGGGTTCGCCGACGGAGTTGGCTACCCACTGGTCGCCAAGCTCGCCACCCCATGGATACCTCATGGCACGCTGCCCACCTCCTCCCTCGTACTTGACGCGGACGGTCTGAACGACGCCTGGCGACGGTGCGCTGAGTCCGGGATCGGGCTCATGCTGCAGGAGTTCATCCCCGGTGGCCCTGACCATGATTGGTTCTTTCACGGGTACTGCGACAGCGAATCCGTTTGCCGTCCGGCTTTTACCGGTGTAAAGGAACGGTCGTTTCCCGTCGGCGCGGGTTCAACCACCTATGGGCGGTCGGTGGCGAACGGAAACCTCAGCGATCAGATCACCGACTTCCTCGAGAGAATCCGGTACAACGGGATCATGGATCTCGACATTCGCCTGGATGTACGCGATGGCCAGTACAACCTGCTCGATTTCAATCCCCGGCTGGGTGCGCAGTTCCGGATCTTCCGCGACTCGGCGGGTATCGATGTGGCGCTCGCTGCGTACCTCGACCTTACCGGCCAGGCCATCCCGCCCAGTGAGCAGGTGTACGAGCGCCGTTTTATGGTGGAGAGCTACGATCCGCGTAGCGCGCTCGCCCACGCGCGTCGCGGTGATCTCAGCCTGAAAGCGTGGCTATCTTCAGTCCGCTCGGTCGATGAATTCGCATGGTTCGCGCGTGACGACTTGCGGCCGTTCGGCCTCATGTGCCTGCGCATGACCTGGAAGGCAGCAATTCGGCCGATGGCCGGTACGCCATGGCCCACCACGCCGCCGCCGACAGGGCCCACAAACATCCGGTACCGCCCAGGCCGGGCCAAGGCGGACACCCGCCCCGTCACGGGCGCGCGGCAGGGTGCACGACTGAAAGTGGAGGAAAAACTGTGAGCAACTTCGATGTTGCCATCGTTGGCGCAGGGCCATATGGCCTATCACTGGCAGCGCACCTGCGGGCGCGTGGTGTCAATTACCGGCAATTCGGGATACCCATGGGCCTATGGCGGACCGCAATGCCCAATGGAATGTTCCTCAAATCGCACGGATTCGCGTCCAACCTCTCCGACCCTACGGGCTCACGCACGCTTGAGGCCTTCTGCAAGGCAACCGGGCGCGGTTACGCGCACATGGGCAGGCCGGTACCGCTAGCCGATTTCGTCAGCTACGGTGAGTGGTTCCAGTCCGAATGCGGCCTCGCGATCGAGGAGGAGACCGTCGGTAACATCACCACGCAGCCCGGTGGCTTCGCCTTGGACGTCGACAGCGGGCAGGTGACAGCCAGGAGGGTCGTCATGGCCGTCGGTCCAGGGCACTTTGCGCACATGCCCGAGGTGCTGAAGGAACTGCCTGCCGAACTGTGCACGCATAGTTCCAAGCACGTGGACCCGGCAGCATTCGTTGGACGTAAGGTCATCATCGTCGGTGCCGGACAGTCAGCTCTCGAACTGGCGGGCCTCATGCACGAGAGTGGCACGTCGGTTCAGATCCTTGCACGACGCGACGTGCTGTGGAGCGGCCCACCGCGCACCGGCCCCGTCCCGCTAATCGAGCGGATCAGGACGCCGGAGAGCGGCCTTGGCGGCGGCTGGAAGCTTTGGTTCTATGACAACCTCCCCGGCCTTTTCCGGAGGCTGCCCAGCGAAGTACGGGTGCTGAGGGCCCGCCGTGTACTGGGGCCGGCCGGTGCGAACTGGCTGCATGACCGGGTTGAGGGACACGTACCGACTCTGACCGCTCACTCCGTTACGTGGGCGAAGCCCACCGACGGCCGGGTGAGGATCGGAATCGACAGCCCCGAGGGGGCCACCGAACTAGAGGCCGACCACGTGATCGCTGCCACCGGCTACCGAGTTAGCTTGGACCGACTGACGTTTCTCTCAGAGGAGGTCCGATCCAGGCTGAAGACCCTTGCTGGCAGCCCCGTCGTCGGAGCGGATTACCAGTCCTCCGTCCCGGGCTTGTACTTCATCGGTATGGCGGTAGCCCCTACCTTCGGGCCAGTGGCCCGCTTCGTGTGCGGCGTCCGCCACCCGGCGTCGGCCTTGGCCCCCCGACTGACGGCGGACGGGGCGGGCAAAAGGGCGCGGCCGGCTACGGTGAGCCAGTTATGGGAACGGACCTGGACCGCATTAGCCTTGGACGCGTGCCGATGGTCTTGATGTACCACTGCATCGATGAGTCGGCCTATGACCCGTACGGGGTATGCGTGACTCCGCACCGCCTCGCTCAGCAGATGGCGTGGCTGGCCGACCGCGGCCTGCACGGCGTCTCCATGAGCGAGTTGGTCGACGCGATGCGGGCCGGCCGTGAGCGCGGACTTGTCGGTCTTACCTTCGACGATGGTTACGTTGGGCTGCTAGAACACGCAGTGCCTGTTCTCCAACGGCATGACTTCACGGCGACCATGTACATCGTTTCTGGCCTGCTGGGCGGGACGAATGAGTGGGATAAGGGTCCAGTTCGGCCACTCGTATCCGCCGACGATGTGCTGCGACTGGCCGCCGCGGGTATGGAGATCGGTGCACACACTGTTTCCCATACCCGGTTGGCTGGCATCGGAGCCGAACGGCTGAAAACTGAAATCAGCGACAGCAGATCGCAGCTCAACGAACTGCTAGGCCATCCGACCCGGGGATTCGCCTATCCATGGGGTGTCATGGACGCCGCGGCGCGGCAGGCGGTGCGAGACGCCGGATTCGATCACGCGTGCGCAGTAGAAACCCCGATGGCAGACCTCGGGGTCATGGGACTGCCCAGGATCATTTTCAAGCAGCATGATGACAGGCGCCGGATGGCGGCCAAGAAACTGTTCTTCAGAAGCTATACAGCGTACCGGGGAACGTATCGTCAGCTTTCTTACAATCCGGGTCTGCGGGCCGCCAAGAGACACCTCTTCGCACTTGCCGGTCGCTAGTTAAGCCTTCCTTGGTCCGGTCTTTCGGCATACTGGATGACCTCCCTCCGGGTAAGGAAATCTATTCGACTAACTCATGCATTCATGCCCAGGTGCGTCGAGAGGAAATTGACTAGAATGGTAGCGCTGGCAATTGGGGATAGCGCATCAGCTCGCTGCATACCCAACTCAGAGTAACGCTTATGAATTTCTGGTCTCAACATACAGGCCATTGCCTCGGCGAGTTTGGGCCTATCCTCTTTGGGAACTAGAAGACCATACGTGCCGTTATCGGTTACAAAGCGGGGCCCGCCCCCTTTGGCATCCGCGGCAATGACTGGACAACCGGTACTCATCGCTTCGATCAGCACCTGCCCGAAGCCTTCCTCGTCTGAGGAATGCACCAATGCCCATGCGTGGGCCGCGAAATTCAGCGGGTCATCGATCCACCCAATGACCGCGGCACTGGAGTCAAGGCCCAGTCGCCGGATTTGCTCGGCAGCCTGAAGCCTTGTCGGTCCTTCACCCAAAATGAGCAAGCGCGCGTCATGGCTCTGGCGCAGGTCAGCAAAGGCATCAATGAGCAGGTCCAGCCGTTTAAAGGGAAGCATGTTCGAAATATTTACGAATGTGGGAGGCTCGCCGTCCCGTAGCCACGGATGAGGAGGAGGGGACGAAGCCCCGGAAAACTTGGGCACCGGATTCGGGACAAGCGCCGTCGACGATTCGGCTAGCCCGCACCAGCTAACCGTGTTCTCCAGAACAGTCGGAGAAGGGGCGATGAGGCCATCGGCAAAACGGTAGCTCATCTTGGCGAGCCACTTGTTGTCCCGCCAAGAACTCGCATGTGAGAGCTCCACAAGGGCGTCCTGAACGAGGATCAGCTTTCCTTGCCACCCGAACGGTAGCCTTGCCGTCCACGCAGCGGCAAGTCCCACAAAATTAGCGTGCACCTGGCGAGTGATTAGCACATCCGGCTGCTCCGTCCGAAGATAACGAACGAGGCTTGGCAGAGAGCGTACCGCACGCTCGGCAGGCAGGCGATGAGTATAGACATTGGACGGAAGCCATGATGGGCGAGGGTCGTCACTGTAACACAGCAAGGTCGTTTGAATCTTACCGGTCTCGGCGAGGCCGAGCGCAAGCCGACCAGCCGCGTTGCCGTGGGCCCCTTTGCTGAGACTGTCGACAAGAAAGGCAACGCGGATCATCATGCTTACCTACTTCAAATCAGTGCTCCTACTTCAAAATCAGTGCTGCGACTGCCCCCGTGACTCATAAGAGTCTCGAACCCTCTGAATGATACACCTTTACCAGGGCCTTTGCGGCAATTCGCTGCTCAACTTAGGATCATTGAGTGCAAGGCGGAATTGATTGGTCGCACGGCATGGCAGCATTGCCGGCCATCGGTGACACTCGTCATGCCGCCGGATCAGACGCTTACCCCAGGCGGCCCAACGCGGCCTGCAGCGACCCTGCCTTCCTGTCCCTGGGCGACATCATGCCGACCGGCAACGGCCATGGTATCGCCAGTTCCGGGGCGTCGAAGGCGATCGAGACGTCCTCCACCGGATCATGGGGCCGGTCGATCCGGTAACAGACGTCCGCAGGGTCGGTCAGCGCTTGGAAGCCGTGCGCGCACCCAGCCGGGACATAAAGCGACACTTGCTCGTTATCGCGCAGTTCGAAGCTCTCCCAGTTGAGATACGTCGGAGAGCCTCGGCGCAGATCGACGATCACGTCGAATACCGCGCCGTACGAGCAGCGTACAAGCTTGGCTTCACCCGCGCCGGAACGAACGTGCATACCGCGTACGACGCCCCGGGCTGAGCGGGACTGGCTGTCTTGCACGAAGGCGTCTGGGTCGATTCCCGCGGCCTGCACCACGTCACGGTCGAAGGTGCGGGAGAAGAAACCGCGCTCATCCACGTACGGCGTCGGCTGAAACAAGAGCGCCCCGTGGACGCGCGTGACAGGCGTTGCCCTCACTTCCAACACTCTCCAGAATTCCCGTGTGACGCATCGCACCGTGTCACACAACGCAGTTAGGCGGGGCCAGTTGCGGTGGACTTCGGTAACTGGCAGTAACGATCCGCCCAGGCGGCCGCTCTCGGTACACCTATCCGGCCGGTTCCGGCACATCCAACCTTGTATCACGAAGACTCTTCACAAGATCTTAGTTAATATGCTCGGTACCCCACGTCTTAGCATGAGACTACCTGTATACAACGGCGTACGCTAGCTAGGTCGTTCGATCGAGCCGCTGCTGAGTCAGGGCTTCGGTGACTTCGAGTTAATCATCTCAGGCAACGTTACTACTGACGAAACGGGTGAAATATGTAGAGGCTATGAAAAGGCGGATCTGAAGTCTAGCTCTACAATTCCCACTCATATCGGCCAGGTATCTCCGGCTCCCGGAGAAGGCGAACTGACCTTCTACGTCGGCACAGGCAGGGAATAGATGGGGATTTTTTCGGATGGGACACTAAAATGTCGATCGTGCCGCAGCCATACCGACAGATTGGCCCTCGACCTCGGTCAACAGCCCGCGTGCGATCACTTCCCTGCCGCGGATGTTCCAGCCCCTGATCCGGTCTATCCCCTCGCGATGTGGGTCTGCTCTGAATGCGGCCTTGCCCAACTGGCAGAAGACCCAACGCTGCCCGAAGAGTCTAAAGGGGTCGAGCCGCGCGCCCTCATCATGCAAGCCGCGGATGTTGTGTCGCGTGTCGAGACTGCTGGATTTCTTCCCGTTGGCGGGACCGTGGCGGAGTACGGAAGCCCGCACGGCGGCTCCTGGCTCGGCATTCTTGCCGACCGGGGGATGGCGCCGGTGTCCGGGACGACGCAGGCCGACTTGATCGTCGACAGCTTCGGCATGATGCACGCAGCCGACCAGGCCGCGGCGCTTGCCGAGCGCGTCGCCCGACTGGCACCCGACGGGACGCTGCTGCTGCAGTACCACAGCCTTGAGTCCATCATTCGGGGCCGGCAATGGAACGTCCTGCGTCACGGGCACTACGCCTATTACTCCACCACCGCGCTCGTGAGGCTGCTCGCGGCCGTCGGCCTTCATGCTTGTACGGCCTGGCAGTTCGGCCTGTATGGCGGCACCGTGCTGCTCGCTGCGCGGCGCGGCGCGGCGCGGCGCGGCCGAGCCTGGCTCTTACGACAAGACGGTCGCCGCCCTCCTCGCGGTGGAGGAAGAGGTCCAGATCAGCTACCCGCAAATCGAAGCAGCAGGCGGCCGCTGGGTACTCGCCGGCACATCGGCTGGCTAACAGGCCCGGTCCCAGAAGACCGCCTTTGCGAGTGCCCCCCACCCATACGCGATCTGATAAGGCCATTCAAGCATCGGGAGGGGCCCCGTGGCGTTGTAAACGGCGCCGGTGAAGCAGCGCTCAACGAGCATGCGAGCGCGCGTAGCCTGTGGACGCGAAGTCACCACCGCCACGGAGGTCCAGTGGTATTTCTTCGCGAGCTGCCCGATGTACTCGGCCTCACCGCGAGTATCGGCAGGATTCGGTTCAAAGCAGATGAGCTGCACCCCTGACAGCCGGGGCGGGCACGGCGAACCGTATCCGTCATATCCCGTCGAAACGACGAGGACTGATGCGCGGTGCTCGGCTGCCAGTTGCAGTGCCACCGGCAGACGGTCGCCCGGGCCGGCCAGCATGACAATCGCGCTAACTTTGCTTGGCACTCCTTGTGCGGGCCACACGAACAGTCGAGCAGTCACGGCCACGAAGATCACGAACAGCACTAGCGTGATGCGGAGGATTACCCGCACCACACTAGTGCCACGAAACCTTGCGGCGAGGAGTCCTCGCCTGCCTCGGACTCGTTCAGTTTGGATCCCGGAGTCCATCACCTTACAGCGGCAGCGGGCTGGTATTCCGCGATTACCGTTCCGAGGCTCTCGTCGCTCTGGTCGACATCGAGCACCACGACCGAGGCGAGTTGAACTCCGGCTAGCCGTATCATCTCGCCCGCGGAATGGATCCGGGTCGCGTTGGACTGACCCGCGGTGACCACGGCCACCGCGTCCGTCGCCCAGGTGCCGAGATAATCACCGCCGAATGCTGGATTAAGGGTGACTATGGAGAGGACTAGGTCCGCCCGGGTATATGTTTCGGCCAGTTCTTCGCTTACCTTCGCGGAGCCCGTCGAACCGTTGCCAAGGGGACCAACGGGCGCGACGTCCTCGGCTTCGGGAACCACGACGGCGATTGGCACCCCATCCGGACTCACCATGTTAATCCCATGAGCAGTCACGCCCAGTGCGCGCGCGGCTGGGGCCCCGAAAGAAAGGTCGGCGAGGACGACACGCCTTCCTTGTTGGGCACTGACAATGGCCAGCTTCACGATCGCCTGGGCGACAGTGGGCGCGTCGTCAATGGTAACCACGGCGAGGCCAGCGGCACCTCTGGAATCTGCCGGCACCGCCTTGCGCAGGTGCTCCACGAACCGCTTCATATCGCGATTCCGCTGGCCGGATTTTTTCCGCAGATTGAACATCCGCCGTTGCCGCAGCCGGCCAACGCTCAGCCTTACCGGTGCGCCGACGGCAATCGCTATGTCATCACGGCGGCGGAGCCGGTCCGTGGTAATGCTGCCGATTATGACGATCGCCATGCCTATGACGAGGCCACCGATCAGTCCCGCGATCGCGTAGAGCACCAGGGACTTCTTGGACGAATGCTTGACCGGGGTAGGTGCCGACAGTACTTCGCTGCCGCGCACCATTTGCCCGGTGGCCGCCTCATCCTGGACTTTCGTGTCGGTCGCGTCCTGCTGCACGGCACTCAGGGTGTTCGTCGCACTGGTCTGTTGTTTCTGCAGTTTCGCGAGCTGGGTCTGCTGGCTGGGGCTGGGAGCCTGCGCCGATACCTGAGCGATCTGCTGGTTTATTGTGGCAAGGTTTTGCTGAGCCTGGGCGACCTGATTGTTGAGCGCGTCGATCGCCTCGTTCATCTGCCCCTGCAGATACTTGGCGCGAAATGCGAGGAACTGGTCCGCGATCGCCGAAGCCCGCTGCACCGCCGCGGCATCGGATGGTCCCTTAGCGGATAGCGTAAGCACCTGGGCGGAGAGCCCGTAAATCGTCACGGTATACGTCTGAAGAAATTCTGTGGGGGTTTGGTGAATCCCTAGCTGCGCGATGACGGCAGCGGCGACGGGAGTGCTCTCGGCAATAGCGATATCAGTCGGCAATTCCTTGCCCTGAGCATTGTCAGTGGTGTCGAGCAGCAACGTGGCCGTGGCCGTAGACGCGGGCTGGCGCAGGACCGCCAGCCCGGACCCGATTACCAGCCCGATCAACGCCACGACGATCCATACGGTCATGGAACGGCGAAGAGCCGACCCGATGAACCCGAGGCTAACCAGCCCGGCCGTGGTGTCGGTAGCCGACGGCAGGGCATCGAACTCGGCGAAATCGCCGTTAGACTCGAAAAGCTCGCGGAAACCGTTCGGTTGCCTCGGTGCTGACTGCTGTCGATCGTTCACCGGCTGATCTCCATCGCTAGGCCGTTAACGCGAGTCGGAAGCGAGCGCTGCACCCGCGCAAGGCGCGGAATCCGCCCGGTCGTCTGATCATCAGGATCCGGGTTCGCCACAAGAATGCCGTCGATGTCCCGGCCGTCTTCAGCCGCCGCGGTGGCGGCCAGGGCAAGCTCTTCCGCGGTTACTCCACCCGCCGAGACCCCTAGGAGCGTCGCGTTCGTGCGGACCGTGGATGGCGCCTGCGGATCACGCCCGTCGACCACCACTACGACGACAGTGAACGCCGCGCCGGGCTGGGCGACCTGGTTGTCCTCCATCACCTGGAGCTGCAACGGCCTCCCGTTACTTGACGCCGCCTGCTCGCCGGCCGCACAGGCGGTATACAGCGTCGCGGTAACGTTCGAGTCCTGCTGCGGCCCAAGGACGAGGGCCGTCTGAACCCCGTGAGCCGCGGCGAAGGCCGCGAGTTGCGGACCAAGCGCGAGCGCGGCCGGGTCGGAGGCGAGGGACAAGACGGTCAGCGACGTCGGCTTCCCGTTGGCCACGCCGAGCTGCTGCATTAGCTTACGCAGGCTGTAGGCGTCAACCGCGTCCGGTTCGTACTCATTGAGCAACGTCGCCCATGAGCTGGGATCGGCCGGGCGCTCGACCCGGATCGACAGGAGAACTGGTGCCGCGATGGAGTTCGCTATTTCATCCCGCCGCACCAGACGGCGGTCACTCCGGGCGAGCGCTAGGGAGATGGCGAAACCCAGAACTGCGCCCACCAAGGCCCCCAGGGCGGCGAACAGGCCGTAGTGCTCAGGCAGTCTGCCTCCCGTCGCGGTTGTCGCCGGCTCGAGCACTTTGGCCACCACGTGGACAGCGGAGTTGGACGACGCGTTCACGTAGGTCACGTAGCTGTTCGCGACCGCGTTCGCGGTGTCCTCCGCCTGGCTGGCGGACTGCCCGGTTACGGCGATCGACAGGACATCGCTCTGGCCCACGGCCGTAACAGAGATCCTGCGGTTCAGTGCCTGCAGTGAGGTCGTCGGCGGGTTGACATGCGGCAGTGCGGCAGCGAGCACCGGATCGCTGCTCGCGATTACTATCTGCGTAGCAAGACTCGTGTCAACCTGAGAGTTGGCTGAGCTCCTTTGGGACTATTGAGACTTGCGGGATTGCCGGAAACGACTACCAGCGCGGTGCTTGAGATCTGCGGCGGGAACAGCGCAGCGTAAGCAGCACCAATAAGGAGGCCAAGCGCGGCTACCCCACCCAATAGCCTCTTCTGCTGCCGCACGATCTGGATAGATCTGCGCAGGTCCACGTTTTGTTGGCTCATCTACTCTCCGCCTTGTCTTCGGTTCTTTACCGAATCCCCCGCCGGTTGCCGACCATGATGCAGTCCGTGCAATATCAGTAGGATCGGCCGAATGTTCGTTTCCCATAAAGGAAATCCTAGTAACGAGGGGAATACCCGGCGGGCAACGGCCTTGTCCCAATAGGGTCACGGCGGGCACACGCTCGCCCAGCCCGGCCGAGTACCAGCCGAGGATCGGATCGGTCTCGCCCCGGTGCGACTCCATTTGAACTCACGGGGCAATTCCAGTCGTGCCGTACCGGGGCTGTCGGCCCTGCCCAGCTCAGCGCCGCCCGCGCCGGCCGCCAGTTCCGCCGTGACATCCGGGCCGAGGTGGAAGGCGAGGCGCACGTCATGCCCGCCGCCGTCGATCACGTCGGTGATCTCGATGCCGCGCCCCGCCTGGTCCAGCCGCACGGTACGCCGGTGGCTGGCCGCGCCGGGCGCAGCGCGGCGTAGCCGTCGTGCTCCGCAGTCCAGGCCGTCTGCGGTTCGGGGACCGCGATCTCCCTGGTCCGCGCCTGCCTGGCCCACATGAACGGCCCGCTCTGCTGGACTGGTCGCGCCCGCCGATCTCCACGGTGTTGTGCCCGATCGTGGAGCGGAAGTAGGTCCGCCACTCCGGCTCGCCGTGATAGCAGTAGGTGCCCGGATCAGCGAGGATGTCCACCCCGTCATAGCGGACCTCGACGGACAGCGCGTCGGCATGCGCGTGCGCCGCGATGGACAGGAACCCGTGCGGCCCGCCGTCGCAGCGGCACCATATCTCCGGGCGAGCAGGCCGGGTCCGTTCGGAGGATCGTGATGCCGGCGTCGGCGAACCGGGACGGGCGCGCGCCCGGCCGGCCAGCCGACCGTCCGCGGACGCCACCGGCAGAGGGCCGCGACGAGGACGCTGCCGGCGTCCGGCGGTACCGGCGGCCACCAGTCCAGCGGGCCGAAGAGCGCGCCGCCAGCGACAGCAGCGCCGGCCACCGGTTGTGCGCGGGGGCGTCCAGCAGCACCACGCGGCCCTCGTCGGAGTCGCCCTGGCGGGGCGGCCGCAGCCGCGCATCCACCAGCGCGGCCATGCGCGTCGGCCATCGCGGCAAGCAGCCGCCAGCAGTCATCGCTGACCGGCAGCCCCGGCGCGCCGCCGCCTCGAGCGCGGCGAAGACCCCCAGTTCGAAGACGAAGCCGTGGTAGTCGGAGGCCAGCTCGCGGTTGATCCCGGAGGGGAACGTGTTGTCGCGCAGCGACTTCTCCAGCAGCGCGCCGGCCTGGCGCCGCCACCGGGCGCTTTCGGCGAACCACGGGAACGCGCAGCATGCGGCGAGCTGCCCGGCGGCCTCGGCGATCAGGTGGTTGTTGGCCGACGACCCCCGGCTCTCGAACGCCGCCAGGTACTGCTGGTGCCAGCGGATCTGCCGCAGCGCGAGGTCGTTGCGCTCGAAGAGGTCCGCCACGCCGGGCCACTCGTCCAGCAGCCGCCGGATCCAGGCGAAGTTGATCAGCCGGACGCCAAGCTCGATGCCGCTGGTCCAGTTGACCCCGGACAGGAACGGGTTGGCGGCCCACCAGGAGCGCAAGCTGTGCGTCGACCCGCTCCGCGTAGGCGTCCTCGCGGGTCAGGTACCAGGCGGTCGCGAGCAGCGTCAGGTGCTGCAGCCGGTTGACCTCCCAGACCTGCTTGATGTTGCCTACCGTGCCCTCGTCCCGGTGGTTCACGCGGAACGCGTACGCCTGCGGCGCAGAGCGCCGTCCCGTGGCCGGGTCGAGGAACCAGTCCGGCGTCCTTCATGTCGCTGCGGACGACGCCGAGCATCTCCCACTCGCCGGCCATGCATCCGGTCCGCGTCCGGCGAGGATCGCCGCCTGGCCGCCTCGGGGACAGCCGACGCGGCGCCCGCCGGGAGCACCGACGTGAACCGGCGCTCCTGCCGCCGCCGGCGTCAGCGGCGGCAACGCGGCCACCTGGCCCGGGCGCACCTGCCGGCGCGACCAGGCCCTGCGCAGCGCCTGCTCCCGGACTCGCCAGGCGATCTCGCCGGGCGACATCCGGCCGAGCCTGCGCGCGTACCAGGCAGAGCTTCGTGGGCGGAGCTCAGCCGATCGGCATCACACCGCTCCGGCTTGCCGCTGGCCAGGCTCTCGCCCACCGCGATCGTGGCCCGGGTGGTGGCGAGCAGCGAGTCGATGCCGATCGGCATCGGGCCGCCGGCCGCGACGGCCTCGACGAACTGCTCCATCTCGGCGCGCTGGCCCTTGTCCTGGCCGCCGCGCGCCTTTGCCGCCGCCTTCCCGCGGCTCGACCACACCGTGGCGGTCTCGAAGTTGTCCAGCCGCGCGCTGCGCCCGCCGCCGGTGACGTCCATCGTCTCCTTCGGGAAGCGGGTGTTCCCGCCGGTGAGGTAGGCGATGGTGCCGGTCGCCCCGCCGGCGAACCGGAAGGTGGCCTGGACGTCGCCCTTCTCGGGGCCGCTGACGGCGTAGACCTCTTCGGGCAGGCTGTCGGCCCACCAGCGCCAGCGTGTCGATGAAGTGGCCGCCCTCGCCGGCGAACCGGGTCCCTCGGCCTCCTCGTTGAGGTACCAGCTATCGTTCGCCAGCTTCCCGGCGTTGACCAGGTAGCGGGTGTTGGAGCTGGCCGCCGCCAGCCGCCGAAGTCGGCTGCGCATCGTGGTCAGCAGCGGCGCGAACCGGCGGTTGAAGCCGACCATCAGCCGGTCGTTGCCGGTCTCGGCGATGGCCTCGGCGATCGCGTCGGTCTCCGTCGCGGGTCAGCGCCAGCGGCTTCTCGACGAATACCGCCTTGCCGGTCTCCAGCGCCCGGCACACCAGCCTCGCGTGCGTCGCGTGCCTGGTCACGATGAAGATCGCGTCCAGGCTCTCGTCGTTGAAGACCGCGTCAGTGTCGGTGCTTGCCGTGGTCGAACCCGAACTTCTGCTGCGCGTTGACCGCCGACAGCGACTTGGTGGTGGCGACGTGCGCCAGGATGGCCGTGCCGTTGCTGCGCCAGGTGCGGCAGCAGCATGGACGAGGCGTAGTTTCCCGCGCCGACGAAGCCGATCCGCACCTCGGACTTCTCTTTCCCGCCATTCCGAACGGCTGGTGCCTTCGCGCTCGCCGGGAGTACCTTGCTCGTCGCCGGCCTGGGCGCGCCCGCGGCGGGCTGCTCGTATTCCAGCAGGACGCCGACGGCCTTGAGCGCTCCGTCCTTCAGGTCGCCGTACACCTTCGCGGCGTCGTCGAACGGGAAGACACCGTCGATGAGGGTCGCTACCTCGAGGGAGTCGCGGGCCAGCAGTTCCAGGAACGACTCCAGGTTCCGCTTCTCGGTCCACCGGACGTAGCCCGACCGGGTAGTCGATGCCCTCGAGTTCGTACCGGCTGTCGTACCGGCCCGGGCCCGTAGGACCGGGAGAACCGGACGTCCAGTTCCTTCTCGTAGTAGGCGTTCCACGGCAGGTCGAGCTTCATCTTGCCGATGTCGACGACCCGCGCGCGGTCGCGCGCGAGCTTCACCGCCGTCTCGACCGGGCCGTTGGTGTGGCCGCCGGCGGCCAGGAAGATGTGGTCGGCACCGCGCCCGCTGGTGATCGCGGCCAGCCCGCTCACGAGCGTGTCCAGGTCGTCGGGGGAGCCCGCGAAGGCCGCGCCCGCCTTCTCCGCCAGCCGGCACCGCGCCTCGACCGGGTCGACGCCCACCACCTGAACGCCAGCCGCGACCAGCAGCCGGACCACGAGCTGGCCGATCAGGCCCAGGCCGATGACCACCGCGGTCTCGCCGAGCTGGACCTCGCCGCGCCGCACGCCGTGCATGGCGATCGACGCCGACGGTCGCGAAGGCGGCGTGCTCCGGTGCGACGCCGTCGGGGACGGCCGCGCACAGGTTGACCGGGACGAAGTTGTACTCCGCGTGCAGCGCCTGCTCGTTGCCGGCGCACGCGACGAGCTGGCCGACCTTGAACTCCTCCGCGCCCTTCCCCACCTCGGTGACCACGCCGCACAGCGAGTAGCCGAGCGGCGTGTAGGAGTCGAGCTTGTTCATCACCTTCTTGTAGGTGGTGGCCACGCCCTGCTGCTGCACCTGGTCAAGAACCTTCCGCACCTGGTCCGGCCGGGCGCGGGCCATGCCCGACCATCGACATGCTGGCCTCGTTCACCTTCATCATCTCGGTGCCCGTCGAGATGAGGGAGAACAGCGACCGCACGAGGACGCCGCCGGGGCGGCAGGTCGGCGCGGGCACGTCGAGCACCGCCAGTTCCCCGGACTTGTAGTTCTGCGCAATCTGCTTCATCAAGGTTTCCTTAGCTCTTGAGTTTCATCAACTAGCGGGTGCGGACCGCCGGTCACGATCCGACGCCGGCCGCGCGCACCTGGCGGTACCACAGCTCCATCGACAGCAGCTGCCAGATCTGCTTGGCGTAGTCCTCACGGCCTGCCTGCTCGTCGGCGATGAGGCGCTGGACCTGGCCCTTGCGGAGCATGCCGAGCTGGGTGAGCTCGCCGCCGACGAGGACATCGTTGATCAGCTCGCGCAGGTCGTTGCGCACCCAGGCGCGCAGCGGCGCGCCGAACGAGGCCTTCGGCCGGTGCACGATCTCATGCGGCAGCCAGTGCTCGGCCGCGTCCTTCAGCGCGGCCTTCGCCGTCTTGCCGCGGATCTTGTCGCGACCCGCGATCGAGAACGCGGCCCGCGCCACGATCAGGTCCACGAACGGCGTGCGCACCTCGACGGACGCCGCCATGCTGGCTCGGTCGGTGTAGGTCAGGTTGAGCCCGGCCATGAACAGCCGCGTGTCGGCCAGGCACATCCGGTTGACCTCGTCATCGAGGTCGTTGTCGTTGTAGATGGCGGCGTGCTCAGCGATGACGGCGTCGACGCTGGCCGCGAGATCCGGCCCGACGAGCGCGGTGAGGTCGGCCGGGTCATAGAGCGTGTAGCTGCGCCGGAACCTGGCCTCCTCGCGGAGCTCGGCGAACGTCATGAAGCGCTTGGCCCAGCGGGGATAGCGCAGCCCGCGGTTCCCGATGGATACCGGCAGGGCGTTTACGGTGGCCCGAGCGGGAAGCCTGCACAGCGGCGGGCAGCCGGTGATAACGGCTCGCCATCAGGCACGCGAGGTGCTTGCGGTACCCGCCGAAGAGCTCGTCCGCACCCATCCCGGAGAGGATGACCTTGACGCCGCGCTCGCGTGCCGCCTGGCACATGAGGAAGGTGTTGATGGCCGCCGGATCGCCGATCGGCTCGTCCAGTATGTCGACCATCTTCGGGAGCATGTCGACGATGTCTGGCGAGATCTCGATCTCGTGCAGGTCGATCCCGAACTGCCGGGCGACCTTGCGCGCGTAGACCGCGTCGTCCGGCATCGCCTCCAGCTTCTGGTCCTCCGGCCGGAAGGTGATCGTGTATGCGTCGACGCTGGCGGCCTGCTGGTGGGCGAGCACGGTGATGATGCTGGAGTCCAGGCCGCCCGACAGGAAGCTCGACACGGGGACGTCGGCGATCAGGTGCGCGGTGACGCTCTCCTCTGATGATCGGCCCTCAGGTCGGCGGCGGGGCCGTCGGCCGCCTCCCGGGCCACGTCCTGCACGCGCCAGTAGGAGTGCTCCTCATGCGTGCCGTCGGGATGGAAACGCGCCCAGCTGCCAGCGGGGAGCTTGCGGACGCCCTGGATCGAGCAGTGCTGCTCCGGCACCCAGTAATAGAGCATCGACGCGACCATCGCGCCTGGCTCGATCCTCAGCTCCGGGCCGACCGCGCTGAGCAGTGCCTTGAGCTCGGACGCGAACACGATGCCGTTGCCCCGGCGGAGATACAGCAGTGGCTTGATGCCGAGCGGGTCGCGGGCGAGCGCGAGTTCGCCGGTGGCCGTGTCCGCGATCGCGAACGCGAACATGCCGCGAAACCGCGGCAGGGCATCCGGTCCCCAGTGCCGCCACGCCTCGAGGACGACCTCGGTGTCGGAGCTGGTGATGAAGGACGCGCCCTGCTTCTCCAGCTCGGTCCGCAGTTCCCGGTAGTTGTAGAGCTCGCCGTTGTAGACCAGCGCCAGGCCGCCCTTGACCAGCGGCTGATTGGCCGACGTGGACAGGTCGATGATCG
Source organism: uncultured Actinomycetota bacterium (assembly GCA_963767685.1). Taxonomy (GTDB): domain Bacteria; phylum Actinomycetota; class Actinomycetes; order Streptosporangiales; family Streptosporangiaceae; genus Trebonia. Next base: position 127,018 of record CAVYEZ010000014.1, on the reverse strand, counting down.
ACAGCCGCCGGTGGCCGAGGTGGATAGACGCGCGCTCGTCCTCGTGGCTCCAGATCGCGCCCGCGTCCGGGCCCCGGTGCGCGATCCGCTCGGTCATGACGTCCGTCAGCTTGTGGCCGTCGGCCTGCTGGTAGCACCCGGCGATACCGCACATGCGCGTCAGCTCCCTGACTATCGCGGTCGCCAGCGGCGCTACCCGGGCGTAGACGCCGAGGTAGGCCTGCTGCTGGTACTGCCAGGCGAGTTCTTCCTCGACCCGCGCCCGGCCGAGCTTGCTCATGCGCGCCCGCTCGTCCTCCTCGTCGACGAGGTCGACGATCGCCTGCGCGTAGTCCCTGACGTCCTGTTCCGGATCTCCGGTCGGCTTCACGTACACGGCGGCGTCGGCGGCCGAGACCCGGGTCTCCCGTAGGTCGAAGGCCACCACGGGAAGCTCGAAGGACATGTACTCCATCGTCTTGTTCATGGTGGACAGATCATTGAGCGGATTCATCGGGTCCGGGGACAGCCCGATGTCGGCGGTGGACATCACCTTGGCCGACCAGTTCGTCGGGCGCCCGGCCGGTGAACTCGACGTGGCCGTTCAGCTTCAGCTGGTCCCGCAGCGCGACCAGCTCGTCGAAGCAGTCGCCCTTGCCGATCAGCGTGAAGGCGATGTCCTCGCGCCCGAGGTCGTGAACGATGACGGCGGCGGCCCGGACCACGATGTCCACGCCGTCCTGGGGGCCCATCACGCCGATGTACGCGGCCAGGTACCGACGACCTCGCGTTGGCTTTCATCCGGCTCGCCGCGCTGGAGCTTGCTCGGGTCCGGCCCGGTGCGGACCACCGTCACGTCACGCTGGACTCTTGCCGCTCCGGCTGATGGCAATTTGCCGGTAGGACTCATTGGTGGAGATCACCTGGTCGGCGCTGCGGTGCGTGCGGCGCTCCAGGAACCGCAGCCCCTTGTAGGGCAGCGAGCGGCCACCGAACCGGGACTCGAAGAGCTCAGGGCTCAGGTCATGGTGGTCAAACACGAACTTGGTCCGCTCCAGCGCCTTGAAGGCCATGGCGAGCGGCCAGAAGATATCCGGCGGGTTGCACGCCTGGATGACGGCGAAGCGACCGCGCAGCACCCCGCCGCGGGCGCGCGCAAGCAGGGCCTGCCAAGCTGTCGCCGCGAATGAGTATGCGTACTCGGCCACGAAGCTCAGCTTGCTGCCGCCCGGCGCGTACGGCCGGTACTTGTACAGCTCGACGTCATCAATGACCTGGTAACCTGGGTCGCCCTTGCCCTTGGGGCAGACCACGGCGACCCGGTAGCCAGCGTGGTTGAGTGCCTCGCACTCCAGCCACACCCGCCGGTCAAACGGCACCGGCAGGTTCTGGACGATGATGAGGATTCTCGGCGCATGTGGGGTTCCTCGCACACCAAATAAGATCGCTCTTCGACCGACAGTGATACCGGGCAGCCAGAATGACTCCGGCCTTTTCCGCCCTAACGGTGCCGAGCCTTGGTTACGCTGCGATGACCAATGGTTGCCGTCGGTGAGACAACCTGAGTAGCAGCGTCCGGAGACATCCGTGGGGACCTCGAATCGCGCGTCATACGTATCATGCCCGCATCTCGGAGCATCCCCTTAGCGTGGGAACCACGTGTCGACTGCAGCCCGACCGGTTGGGCGAGAAGCCGCAGCGTCGGAATGACGCAAGGGGCTAGCGGGGTGCCCGTACCAGTCAGGTCACTCTCTGCCATTAGACCGTTGCAGCGAGTTCTTCGGATGGGCTCTCGTCTCAGCTGGGGGGTAGCAGACCAGGGCGTTTCCAGCCTGACGAACTTCCTCTTGAATATCTTCATCGCCCGCATGCTGGGAGCGGAACAGTTCGGCGCCTTCAGCTTGGCCTACGTAACGTACGGCGTCGCCGACAACATGTCACGTGGCCTTTCCATCGAACCGCTTCTCGTCCGATTCAGTGGCACCAAGTTGAGCAACTGGCGTCTAGCTACCTCTGGGTGCACTGGCACCGCCCTGCTGGTGGGACTGGTCACGGGATGCTTTGCGCTCATCGCAGGGATCGTGATGGGGGGCACTACCGGGGAGGCCTTCTCTGGCCTCGGCCTGATGCTGCCCGGCTTGATGCTGCAGGACAGCTGGCGATACGCATTCTTCGCGGTGGCTAAAGGTCACCACGCCCTCATTAACGACGTCATTTGGGCCGTCGTCGAGATTCCGCTGCTGCTGGCCCTGAAGCTAACCGGACACACGAATGTGTTCTGGTTCGTCATCGCGTGGGGCACCGGAGCCTGTGCGGGCGGCGTCGCAGGGGCCTTCCAGGCGCGGACGGTGCCCAGCTTGAACCGCGCGCTTTCCTGGCTGACGGTGCATCGCGACCTCGGCCCGCGGTTCCTCGTGGAAAACGTCGGGAGCAATGCCGCCGACACGCTCAGGAGCTACGGCATCTCCTCGCTCCTGGGCGTTGAATCCGTTGGCTATATGCAGGCCGCCAACGTACTCATGGGTCCTGTCAAGATTTTGAGCTTCGGTGTCTCCATGATTACGATCCCCGAGGCTGCCACACTGATGCACCGCGCGCGCGAGAAGGGGGTCAGGTACTGCATTGGCGTGAGCATCGGGCAGACGGCGCTATCAGTCGTATGGACCGTTTTCCTGCTGATCAGTCTTCCCCTGGGACTTGGCCACCTGATGATCGGCGGACTGTGGGAGAAGGCATATCCCCTGGTCTTGCCGACGGCACTGACAGTCATCGCAAGTTGCGCGGGCGCCGGCGCGAGAACGGGACTGCATGCTCTGGGGGCCGCCAAGCGGAGCTTGAACACAGCGCTCATCGCGGCGGCGATTTCCCTGACCTTCTCCCTCGTGGGCGCCGCGTTCGGCGGTATGGAGATTGCCCTGTATTTCGTCGCCGTGGCCGGCTGGATCGGCACGGTAGTGAACTGGGTGCAACTCCGGCAGGAACTCCGTGAGGCAGGAGCCGCCTCTGGGCCGGACCTGTCGCGTGCCGTCCGCTCACGCAGACGACACCACAAGTCAGGTCACTCCCAACTTCCGCGTGTTCAAGGAGCGAAGAACACACCGGACGCGCCCATCTCCGGCGGCGCAGTATCACGGACAGCTACCCAGCGCTCATATGTCGGCGAGGAGCAGAAATCCATGCCACGCGCGGCCACATCGGGCAAGGAGATGCAGTGACGACCATGACGGCTCGGCCCATGCCGGGCAAGCCGGCAAGGGGCGAGAAGCCCGGGATCTTGCTGGACCGCGATGGCACGATCATTGTTGACCACGGCTACGTGGGCTCGATCGACCGGGTCGAATTCATCGACGGGGCCGCGGAAGCGATCGCGAGCTTCAACCGGGCCGGCATTCCCGTCGCTGTCGTGACCAACCAAGCGGGCGTCGCTCGCGGGTTTACGGCCTCGACGATGTCAGCCAAGTACACCGGCATATCGCCGAGCATCTCGCCAAGTACCATGGCGCAGTTCGATCTGTTCCTTTTCTGCCCATACCATCCCGGATGGAGTCGTCGAGGCATTCGCTCGCGACGAGCGACGACCGCAAGCCACGGCCGGGGATGGCGCAGGCCGCCGCCATCGCTCTCGGTCTTGACTTGACCGCGTCCTGGGTGGTCGGCGACCGTCCGGAGGATGTTGGCCTCGCTCAAGACGACCGGCGCCTCGGCCATCTACCTAGGACCTGACGACCAGGAGCGGCCACGGGTGTGGTCGTTCCCGAGCCTGGCCGCCGCAGCCCCCTTCATCTTGGAGCATGTTGCCGTATGACTTCGGCATCTCGATCCGGCCACGCAGGTGCCGCGCGACGTGTCGATCCCGCCTAAGTTTCCCGGCGCCGTGCCCTATGACTCCGCTGCCGCTTATCTTGAGGCCTACGCCGACGAAATGGCGCAGGCGTGGAAGACACTCGATTCGCAGAGTTCGACCGCGCTGCCGCCATCCTGCACGGAGGGTACCTGCGGGGCGCGAGGTCTTCTCGTGCGGCAATGGCGGGTCCGCGTCGATCGCGAACCACTTGGTCTGCGACCACACGAAAGGGATCCGGGCCAAGACCGACTTGCTGCCCAGGGTGGGAAGCCTCAGCAACAACGTCGAATTGCTCACCGCGATCGCCAACGATTTGGTTACGAGGACGTCTTCACCTACCAGTTGCAGTCCCACGCGGTACCCGGAGACGTGCTGGTCGCCATCTCCTCATCCGGCCGATTCGCCGAATATCCTGCAGGCGCTGACCTGGGCCAGGACAACGGCCTGCACACGATCGCCATTACCGGATTCGAAGGCGGCGCGGCCCGGACACTGGCCGACGTCGCGATCCACTTCGAGTGCACCAACTACGGGATCGTTGAGGATCTCCACCAAGCCGTCATGCACGCCCTGGCCCAGTACATCCGCCAGTCGCGGATGACGGCGGACACGATCTCGGCAACGGTGTTCTGAGTCCGTTGCCATCGCCCCTGACACCGGACGAAACGGAAGAATCCGCGGCAACAGATGCGCGTCGCTATCAACCTTCTCAGTGAGCACCCGGAGCATCCGTCAGGTGCGCACTGGTTCTGGACTCGGGTCATCCCGGAAATGGCCAAGCGGCTAGACCGAGGCGAGGAACTCCACCTAGTGGTCAGCCCCAAATCACGGCATCTCCACCAGGGGTACGGGCCGGACGTGAAATACATCATGTTCCCGTGGTCGAACGAGCGGCGCAACGCGCGCACCGCGAGCGAGCACCTGTACTCGCCCATCCGCCTCCCGCTCAACCGCATCGACGTCTTCAACACCCTCATGGCGCCACTGGTCAACCCGCGTGCTCGCTCGTCATGCACCTGAAGACCATGCACGCGTTCACTACGCCCGGCATCGATCGGGCCGGCGGCGCGGCTGTACCGGCAACTGAAGCTACCCGACGCTCCGTCAAGCTGGCGGACGCGATCATCATCAACTCGGAGAGCTTGCGCTCGGAGGTTATGCGACTACCTGGACGTCGACCCGGCCAAGCTCAAGCTCATCAACGAGGCCGTTGACCATCGCTCTTCACGCCAGGCGACGCCGACCTGGCCCGCACCCAGTCGCCTCCCACGGCGTCACGAAGCCGTTCGTCTCTTCGTCTCGTCGCTGTGGGCGTACAAGAACTGTGATGGGCTGCTCCGGGCGTGGGCGCTCGCCCGCAATGAGCTTCCCGGGCGGCAACTCGCGATCGTGGGAGCCGGGCGGGATGAGAAGTATCTGGCCGAGTTCAATGCCCTCGCCGCCGAGCTTGGCATCGGGGACGACGTGGTGTTCGTCGGCGGGGTTTCCCTGGAAGAAACGGTCAACTTCTACCGGGCGGCGGACGTATTCGTCTACCCGTCGCTGAACGAAACGTTCGGGCTGCCGATCCTGGAGGCCATGGCCTGCGGCTGCCCGGTCGTGACATCCAACGTGAGCGCCATGCCCGAGACCGCCGGTGGAGCGGCGCTCCTGGCCGACCCCAAGGCGCCGGACTCCCTCGCCCGGGCGATCGTCGAGGCGGCCCAGCCGGGCCACCGGGATCGGCTGCTCGACCTTGGGCTTCGCGCGCGCGAGCCAGTTCAGCTGGGCCGCTACCGGGTCACAGACCCTGGACGTCTACCGCGAGGTCGCAGCGAAACGAAAGGAGCGCAGGCGATGAAGATCCTTGTCACCGGGGGTGCGGGGTTCATCGGATCGCACACCTGCGATCGGCTGCTCGCCTCGGGCATGACCTCATCGTGCTGGACGCGCTGACCCAGCCGGTGCACCGGGACGGCCGCAAGCCTGCTTATCTCAGCTCCGAGATCGACTTCTACCACGGCGATGTCCGCAACCGCGAGCTTGCTCGGCAACCTGCTGCGCCGGGTGGATGCCGTCTACCACTTCGCCGCGTACCAGGACTACCTGCCGGACTTCGCCCGGTTCTACGACGTGAACGTGGTCTCCACGGCGCTGATCTACGAGATCATCGTCGCCGAACGCCTGGACATCGCCCGCGTCGTCGTGGCGTCATCCCAGTCGGCGATGGGCGAGGGTCTCTACCGCTGCCCGTCTGACGGGGACCAGCTTCCGGGCATGCGCCCGGAAGAGCTGCTCGCGGCGGGCGAATGGGAGATCCCGTGCCCGCAGCTGCGGCGGCCCCATGGAGATGCTGGCCACACCGGAGCGCATCTCTAACCCGCAGAATGCCTACGGCATGTCCAAGCTGGGCGAAGAGATGGTGGCCATCAACTTGGGCCGCAGGTATGGCATCGATACGGTCGCCCTGCGCTACAGCATTGTCCAGGGGCCGCGCCAGTCGGTTTACAACGCGTACTCGGGCGCCTGCCGTATCTTCTGCCTCAGCTATCAAGCAGGGTGCCGCTCCGACGGTGTACGAGGACGGGCGGGCGATCCGGGATTACGTGAATATTGACGACGTGGTGGACGCTAACGTGCTCGTCCTCGATGACGACCGGGCGCCCGGCAATGTGTATAACGTGGCCGGCGGCGCAGCCGTGACGACCAAGGAGTTCGCCGACATCGTCATGCGCCAGTACGGGTCCGGCCTGGCGGCGAGGATCACCGGCGAGTACCGGTTCGGCGACACGCGGCACATCCTGTCGGATATCAGCACGCTGCGAAAGCTCGGCTGGGAGCCGCGGCGGACCCCGGTCGATTCGGTTCGCGCGTACGCAGAGTGGCTCGGCCGGCCTGGATGGGCTGGACGGCGTGCTGGACCAGGCCAACGCCCAGATGCGCGCCCTCGGCGTGGTCCGGAAGGCCGGCGGCGAGATGAAGGCATTCCTGCTCGCCGCCGGGATCGGCAGCAGGCTGAGGCCGATCACCGACACCATCCCCAAGTGCATGGTGGCCATTGACGACCGGCCGCTGCTCGACATCTGGCTTGACGCGTTCGACCGGGCCGGCGTGGACTGAGGTCCTGGTTAACCTGCATCATCTCCCGGAAGTCGTGCGCCAGCACGTCGCCGCCAGCGCACCGGCCCGCCGTCGGTGCGGCTGATCTTCGAGCCGAACTGCTCGGCAGCGCGGGAACGCTGCTGACCAACCGGCGACTGGGTCGCAGGCGAGGAGTTCTTCCTGGCCTGCAACGCCGACAACCTGACCGATTTTGACTTGCAGGCACCTGATCGACGCGCACCGCGCCGGGGGCGCAATGGCCACCCTGACGGCGTTCCACTCGGAGAACCCGTCGGCCGGCGGCGTTCTTGAGATAGACGACGCCGGCCGGATGCCGGGCTTCGCGGAGAAGCCGCCTCAGCCGACTTCCGACCTGGTCAATGCGGGGATGTACGCGTTCAGCCCAGCCGTGCTCGACGAGATCGGCCAGATCCGCCCGTCGATATCGGATACCACCTGCTGCCGCGCTCGTCGGCCGGGCCCAAGTGGTGGCAGTGGACAGCTATTTCCTCGATATCGGCACCCCAGAGGCATACCGTCGAGCCAGGAAGGAATGGCCCGCCCGGGCCGCGACGATGATCATCACGCAGACGCCGCTAAGGATCGGCTTGCTCGGCGGCGGCACAGACCTTGCCCGACTACTACCGCGAGAACGGCGGCCGGGTCCTCAACTGCGCCATCGACAAGTACATATACGTCATCGTCAAGCAGCGGTTCGATGATGACATCTACGTGAACTACTCGAAGAAGGAGATCGTCTCCCAAGGTCGAAGACCTCGAGCATGAGCTCGTCCGGGAGGCCATGCTGATGACCGGAGTAACCAGCGGAGTCGAGATCACGACGCTCGCGGATATCCCCTCGGCGGGCTCGGGACTCGGCTCTTCCTCAACAGTGACGGTCGGGCTGCTCAACGCGCTGTACGCCTACCGCGGCCGGCAGGTATCCGCGCGGGAGCTGGCCGAACGGGCCTGCGAGATCGAGATCGAGCGATGCGGGAAGCCGATCGGCAAGCAAGACCAGTACATCGCGGCCCTTGGGCGGTATCCGGGACCTCAGCTTCGGCCCCGGCGAAGAAGTCGCGCAGACGAGATCGCGCTCGATCGCGGCAGCCCGCCGTGCCCTACAGCGCCAGATCATGCTGTTCTACACCGGGGTAACCCGGAACGCGAATACCATCCTGGCCGAGCAAAGTGCCAAAGTCACGTCCACCCGCCCGCACCTTGACCGGCTGTGCCGCCTAGCCGACCTGGCGGTCGAGCAACTTCGCGACGGCAACGTGGACGGCATCGGGCCGGCGGTCCGGGAAAGCTGGGAGGCCAAACGAAGCTGGCCAGCGGAGTCTCCAACGGCAGATCGAAACGGCAGTCAGCCTGGCGCTGGACGCAGGCGCTACGGGTGCCAAGATCAGCGGTGCGGGCGGCGGCGGCTTCATGCTGGTCCTGTGCCCGGTCGAACACCAGCGACAGGTGCGGCTCGCCCTAGACCACATGACGGAACTGCCGGTTAAACTTGACCATCTTGGGACACGCGTCGTACTCAACATCGCGCGTGACATCTGGTCCTGATGCAATGGCTGCAGATGCGAGGTAACAAGTGATCAGCATGTCCGTCGCAAGCCCGCACCGCTACTCGGGAGCTCTGCGAGTCGACCCCCTCGCAGCGAAGGAACGCTCGATAAGGCGCCGGGTCAAAACCGCATACGCGTTGCTGATCTTCAACACCCTGACCTACTCGCCCGGTCAAGAATTCATCTCGCTTCCGTCGAAGGTAGGGAAGCTGCTGCCAAATGGCGCGCTACCACTTGCACTTTTGCTGCTACTAACCGTAAACCCCAAGTTGAAGCTACGCCCAAATATTTTCCTTTGCCTAGTCGGGTTGCTCGCCATCGACGGGATTATATCTGCGACGCAACCAAATCCACTGGGGACCTACTACCGAACATTCCGATTCGTCGAGTTTGTAGTTGCGCTCTGGCTGTTGACCCCTTGGTGGGGCCGCCGCGACATGATGCTCTTCCGCTGGCATTTTCGCGTGCTCTATACACTGGTCATCTCCGTGGCCGTCGGCATGTGCATCCGTCCGGGTAAGGCCTTCTCCTTCGATAACCGGCTCTCCGGAATCATCTGGTCGATGCCGCCTACTCAGGTCGCTCAGTACGCGGCCGTGGCGGCCGGGTTGACGATCCTGCTCTGGGTTGGCCACCGCGTTTCCGGACGTGCTGCTATTGCGGGCGTCACGTTCTGCCTGGTGATCCTTATCCTCACGCATACACGGACCGCCCTACTCGGCCTAGGGGCAGGCATCCTCGTCTCTGGAATGAGCCTTTTCGTGGTCAACCACCGGGTCCGGCGGTTCTTCGGATGGATCGCGCTCTTCGCATCGGTGGCTACCGTTACCGTTACTGGCCTTATAACCACTTGGCTAGCTCGCGGTCAAGCCACCGAAGATCTCACCACACTGACCGGCCGGACCAACTTCTGGGCACTTGTGCTCGACGAGCCGCGCAATCTATTCCAGGAGATCTTCGGATTCGGTCTCTCTAACGCGAGTATCGACGGCTTGCCCATCGACAGTAACTGGCTGTCCTCCTACCAACAAGAAGGACTCGTTGGCGTCTGCGTATGCGCTTTGATGATTGCCTTCCTGCTTATCGCGGCCTTCTTTCAGCCACCTGGCCTGCAGCGGGCAGTCATCCTCTTCCTGGTCGTCTATTGCCTGTTGGCCTCATTTACCGAGGATGCCTTCTCCGCTCCCTCGATGTACCTTATGGAACTTGTTATAGCGGCGTCGCTGCTCCGGGTCCAAGCGGCAGACCCGCCTGGAGTTCAGCCTGAACCGATAATGTGACCGCCGCACATGCGCTAGCCGCGCACCCGGATCGCGGGGCGGACAGGCCGACCACGAAGAACCTGATCCACGCCGTGCTCCAGGCCGCGCCGGTACACCGGCATCAGCTCGGCGACGACCTCAACAGTCTGTTTGATCGCAGTTGAGTCGTGGGCGGCATTCACCACAAAGGACGGCGCCAAGATCCCGTGGTCAAGAAACTCCTGCAGGACGAGCGTGCGGAAGTCCTGGCTGGGATTCCCTGAGGCGTCGCGGGCGACATAGACGAGGTTGCAGTCCCGGCCGCGCAACTGGAAGAAGTCGCTCAACCCAGCCGCGGCGACTACCTGCTCGACGCCACGCCGGAGGCTCGCGCCGATTTCGGCCAGCTGTGCCGCCGTCTGCTCACGGTCGTAGATGTCAATGGCCGCCATCATGGCCGCCAGGGTCCACGGTTGCCCGCCGGCGGTCTGTGACAGGAGGAAGACCCGATCCGCATCGTCGGCGAAGCCGCCCAGCCGCATAACGTCCCGGCGGCCCGTCAGCGCGGAAACTGGGAACCCGTTCGCAAGGCCTTTGCCGAAGGTCGTCAGGTCGGGGTCTATCCCGTAGACAAACTGGGCGCCGCGCGCGTGCCACCGGAATCCCGTGATCATCTCATCGAGAATGATGAGGATTCCGTGCGTATCGCACATCCTGCGCAGCGCAGCGAAGTAACCAGGCGCGGGTGCCTGCACCGTCTCGGCCTCCAGCACTACCGCGGCTATCTCACCGGGATGGGCGGCGATGACATGAGCGAGATCGTCCAGGTCGTTGTAAGCGAACCCAACCGAAAGATGCTTGATCGCATCCGGGATGCCGGCGGACATCGCGGTAGTGCCGATGAACCAGTCATCGGTAGAGAAGAACGGGTGGTCACAGCACACTGCAACCTTGTCCCGGCCGGTGTAAGCGCGCGCCAGGCGGACGGCCGCCGTCGTCGCATCCGAACCGTTGAGCCCGAACTTCACCATCTCCGCACTAGGAATAAGTTCCAGGAGCCGGTGTGCCGCTTCGAGTTCTATCCGGTGCGGCCGGACAAAGTTGAGCCCGACAGCCATGGCATCCCGGGCCGCCCGCAGCACCGGCTCATGTCCGTGGCCGAGCAGGTTGGCCCGCAGCCCGCTGCCGAATTCAATGTACTCGTTGCCATCGATGTCCCACACGCGGCAGCCGAAGCCGCGCTCAATGACCGGCGCCATCCCTGCCGGGTACTGGTCATCGCCCTTTGCGTAAGTATGTGACCCGCCAGGGATCACGCTATGGGCCGCCGTCACATGCGCTTGGGACTTCTCAAAGTCTCTCATCGTGTAGCTGATCGTTCAGCGGCCGCCGCTGATACCTTACCTGGCCGCACGTCATCGAAGAGCAGATCGGAAAGGGCTGCGAACTGCTCGGCCAGGCTTTCCGCCTTGGCGGCGTTTCGCCGCTGCAGTTCAGGAACGAGCTCGGCTCGACGGCGCTGGATGGCTTCGAATTGCCTGATAAGTAGATCAACGTCGAAGTTGTCGGCGAACTGCGTGAACTCTGCCAGCCCCATGCTCTCCATCAGCGGCACAAACTTGTGTGCGTAACCGACTGCAATCGTCGGCTTGCTTAGCTTGAGCGCGCCAAGCACGTTGTGATAGCGCGTGGCAACCATCGTACCGACACGGTTCATTTCGGTTAGCAACTCCGCGTAGGAGCCGAACGGATCTGCCGTTACCCGGGCCGTCACATCAATGTCGGGGCATTGCCGGCGGATATGATCGGTGATCTTATCGGCAATCGCATAGTCCCACAGGTCATCGCCGCCGAAGAACCGCACATCATAACCGTTTGCAAGCAGCCAGCGGACGAAAGCTGTCATCTTGTCGAAGTAAGACGAGTGCAAGTCGGTAGCCCTGGCGCGGTCGTTGCTGCCACCGTTGTAATCCATTATGCCTACGCCCACTAGCGACTGGTTGCCGGGATCGAAAGGTGGGGTAGGCAGGCTAAAGGCCAAGTCGGGGTAGACGCGATCTCCCGAGGTGTCGACGCCGGCCTGGCGCACGGCTTGCATTGAGTAGTCATCGCGATAGGATCGGTATGTAGCCATACTGGCGCAACGGCTGAACAGGAAGCGAGTTGCCCGCTTCCTTACAATGCTCGCGCCGACACTTACTAGTGCCACCTTTACCCGGCACACGCGTCCGGCCGCGGCGAGCAGGAACAAGGCAAGTGGAAACCCATATGCCCGCACCGGCGTGGTGTCCTCAAGGACGCCCATTCCCGGCACGATGACAGAGTCGTGAGCGCGCACCCAAAGGAATATACGGAGCGGATCGATAGCTTTCCCGAGTATCCTCAAGAGGGGCCGGACCGGTCGTGGCGCGTTTTCATGGTATTCATACCATTTCAACGGGGTGGTGGCGATGCCATGCTTGACCGGCGGTTGCTCGAACCCCGCGGACATGGCATCAATGACAGCCTCTGGGTGACTAGCCCGCAGGTAGCTAAGCATTGACTCCAGCGATGCCTCATTGCCAGAGTTCCCGGTCCCCAAAAGACCGAAGACACCGATCCGCTGGGTCACGCGATTTTGTCGCCCAGTCATTTCCGATCACTTCCCCTGCCTGCCACGAGAGATTCTATGTCGATTTCCGCGGCTACCTCCACCGGCGGTTCGCCAACGTCGCCGCGTGCTAGCCGGTTAACCAGCCAATCCAGCACGTGCCCGTAGCAAGCGCGCCGTTCGGTTGTAGTCAGCGGCGCGCGATGTATAGCCCCCACGTAGCCCCACACATACTCCGCGTACAGGCGAATGAGTGGATTGCGAAACGCCTTAGCGCGTTTAGGATCCAAGTTAGTACACCAGGAGCGTGCATCAGTGAACTTCCATTCCGCCCGCTCGGCATGGTCGCGGCGGAAAAATAGCCATTGTGGGACTTGGTAGAACCTGCCATACAGCACTAGTTCCGAGATGGCCGTGCGATCCGCGTGATAGTAGCTCCCGTAGGGCGCGATGCGGCGCAGGACCTCGCCCCTTATGACGCCACCATCATCGTCGCCGCCGTTACCGAACAATGTACTGCGGAACCTGGCTGGTGCCGCCGGAGACGCGGTGTCGAGTGGGTATTCCTCGGCCTTCACTACCTTGCTGGCACCGTCAATCCGGGCGGTCCATGAGTGCGCGAGCACGACATCCGGATACTTATCGAGCGCCCCCACGCATAGCTTCAGGAGATCCCGACCGTAAAGGTCGTCATGTGAGGCCCACTTGAACAGTTCACCCCTGGCCCTGGCTACCGTGAAATTATGGTTTGGCGACAATCCGATGTTCCGCTCCTGCCGGAAGTAGCGAATTCGGCTGTCGCGCTTCCTGAACGTCTCGCAAATGTCAGAGGTACCGTCGGTTGACGCATTGTCGGAGATGACGAGCTCGAAGTCCTCGTAGGTCTGCCCGAGCAGCGACTCGATCGACTCGGCGAGGTAATTCTCGCCGTTGTACACGGGGAGTCCAATCGTCAGCCGAGGCCGACTGCTCACATCGGAACCTCCGTTCCTGGGCATGCACACGGCTGTTCGTGGCACAAGCGGACCTTGTCACCTGAAGTGAGAGCCGGACCTACTCTCTTGATACCGTTTTCTCGTAGATCCTGCCGCGATCGCAAGCGGAAACGTTCAGCATCCCGGCCATGGGGCGGCGGGGTCACCGGTTGTCAGGCCCCGGACGCTGACCTCGCGGGAGCCTGCGGTGCGGCTGACAGGCTTCGCCGTATCATGAACAGAACGTGACACGTTGCCCACGTCAGAACGCCAGCACGAGCGTTGAGCTGGCCGGTGGCTAGCCGGGTGGCACGGGCGATCCTGCCGGGTCGGCGAAGGACTGCCCGACCAGTGCCTGGCGCCGGAAGATCCGCCACCAGGTCTCTTGCATGACCAGCCAGCAGGCGCCTTTGGAACCAAGGATCGCTAGGTCGGAGAACTGGTATCAGACGACGGGCGAGATTACTCAAGTAGAATATGAGGGAGCCCACCGATAGAGAGCTACTTGCTGGAGACGGCAAGCAGGCGTCGAACCAGGCCGCGAAGCCGATCGTCATAGCGACTATCCTTCGCGAGGCCGGCGCCACTGGCGTCCAGACCCACGTCACGCAACTGTGCAGGTATCTCGCCGCCGCCGGGGTTGAGAATTTCCTGGTGACGCCATATTCATGGGCTCGGCCGCTGACCTATCCTGCGTTCTCACTGCGTTTTTTGCTTAACATTGTGAGCAACTCGGCCGGCGTGACCTGGTATCGATTTGGCCATGAGCTTTTCCTCTATAGAGCATTGATCCGCCGACTGTCGTCTCTCGATGACTGCGTTGTCTACGCGCAGGGACCACTGGAGGCGCGGGCTGCCTTGCGTGCGCGCCGCGGCCCGCATCAGCGTGTCGTGATGGTGGTCCATTACAAGACATCGCAAGCGGACGAATGGGTCGACCGGAAGGAAACTCCAATCAAGCGGGGAGGTCGCACCTATCAGCGGATCCGCCAAGACGAACGCGAGACCATCCCGAGGGTGGACGGACTGGTGTCGGTGTCAGAATGGGCCCGGCAGGCTGTTCTCGAATGGCTGCCCGAAGCTGCGGACGTGCCCAATGCGGTGATCGTCAATTTCACGGAACCGGTGGTTCCTGAGCCTAGCCCAGAATCGCTGGCAGACATTGTGACCACTGGCAGCATCGAGCGAGTCAAGAACCACACGTATCTACTCGATATTCTGGCCGAGGCGAATAGACGCGGACGCAGGTACACCTTGGACATCTTCGGCCAAGGAATGCTAATCAACGAACTCCAGGGGAAAGCACAGGATCTGGGACTCGTTGACCAGATACGATGGCGCGGCTTCCGGGCGGATGTTCGCAGTTTTCTCCCCGGCTACCGGGCCTATGTTCACACCTCGTACTCCGAGTCATCATCGCTCGCCATCATCGAGGCGATGGCCGCCGGGCTACCGATCCTGGCCGGGAAAATTGGTGGTGTTCAAGAGCTATTCGACGATGGGGTTGAGGGTAGATTCTGGCCGCTGGATAACGTTTCCCTTGCCACTGACATGCTCATTGAGATGCTCGACTCAGAAGATGGGCGTCGAACGGCGGCACAGGCAGCTAGTAAACGCTATTTTGGCTTTTACGACTCAATGGTCGTTGCCCCAAGGCTCCTGGAATTTCTCCAGGGAGAGTGAGCCAAGAACCAAATTCACTTGCTTAGCGCGCTCGTCACCCACGGATCATGAAATTATCATTTTGGTGCAGGTGAAGGCCTCGGCGTAACGCGCTCGGCACTCGATTCCGCGCAGGCGGGCGAGGCCAAGGAAGGTTTCCTCGCCCCACCAGTCCCGGACCGTCTGCGAAGGAAAGCACTTGTCGAGCAACTCGACCTTACGTCGGGCCACATCCTCAGCCAACGGCACGTAGACATTGGGGCGCGCTAGGTCCCCGTCCCATTTCGGGATCTCGTAGTTAAGGATGACATGGTCCCGGAATACCGTTGGGACCAGCTCGCCGACCACCCGATGGTCTTGGTGCGCGTCCTGCGGTGAAGGGGCAAGGATGACGTCCGGTCGACATGACGTGGCCACCTCCTCAAGAGCCTCCTTCACCTCCCCATAGACGGCGGGCAGGCGTCCGTCGGGAAAGTCGTGCAATTCCACCGTCAGATGGGCTTCCTGGGTGAAGGCACTGGCGCCCGCACGGGCCTCGACCTGCCGGTCAGGCTCACCCGTCAGCAGGACGTACCTGACGCGCAGGCCGGGATGAGATGCTGCCAGCGTCAGCAGCGTGCCGCCCGTCGCGATCTCGACGTCGTCGGGATGGGCGCCAACTGCGAGCACGGACAGCGGCCCTGGCCCGGCACTCCTCAGCGGAAAGCCGATCATAGTCCGCCTGGCTCCCTTGCGATGGTGCGCCCTGAACGTTCCGGATCCCAGATCATCCATGGGCAGTTGCCCTGGTAATACATTTCCTCCATGTGGACGCGCTCCTTGACCGTATCGGCGGGCGTAAAATAGCCCTTGTACGAGTAGGCGATCACCTTTCCCTGCGTGACCAGCCGCGGGAGCGCATCTTCCACGAGATCCTCGCCCGGACTAATGTAGTCGAATATTTCCGGCCGCATGATGAAGTAGCCGCCGTTTTCCCACTGCATCAAGTCGCGCACCGGGGTCACTCCGTTAATGACTCCGTTCTCGCCGATACGTACCACATGATGTGAAGACTGCAAGGGCACTGCCAGCAGACTCACGGCGGCGTCCGTCGTCGCGAACCGGGAGATCATGTCCGGGAGGGGCGCGTCAGTGAATACGTCAGCGTAGTTAGCTAGGAACATCTCATCGCCTTCCACGTAGTGACGTACCCGGCGCAGTCGTTCTCCGATAGACGCGTGCAACCCGGTGTCGACGAAGGTAATCCGCCACTCAGCGATGTCCTTCTTGGAGAGCTCGATCCGCCCGCCGCCGACGAGCACGAAGTCATTGGACCTAGTCTCGTCATATGTAAGGAAGAAATCCTTGACCACCGCGGCACCATATCCGAGGCATAGTATGAAGTCAGTGTGCCCGTAATGAGCGTAGTATCGCATGACATGCCACAGCAGGGGGCGGTCGCCGATCATAGCCATTGGCTTTGGGGCGTTAGTCACCCCATCCCGCATGCGCATCCCGAAGCCACCGCAGAATAGCACAACTTTCACTGTCTTATTCCCTCCTCCAGAAATAGTTCTTAGCTCACACGACCTCAAGCGCGGGAATCGGAAAAACGAGACGGCCACCCCACGATCGCACGTACTCGAGCTGCTCGGCGATCTCCTCGCGCAAGTTCCACGGCAGGACAAGTACGTAATCGGGTCTTGTTTCGGCCAGCTTGTCGGGCGCATGGACCGGAATATGCGTTCCCGGCAGGAACATGCCCTGCTTGTGCGGAGAACGGTCGACCGTGTACGCCATCAGGTCTGCCCTGATCCCGCAGTGGTTTAGCAACGTATTTCCTTTCCCCGGCGCCCCGTACCCCGCTACGGTCTTACCTTCGGCCGTCGCAGTGAGCAGGAATGTGAGCAGGTCGCTCTTGATCCGGAGGACGTCGGCAGCGAACCCGGTGTGTCCCTCCAGTGCGTGCAGCCCAGCGGATTCTTCCGCGTCAAGTACGGCCTTGACCTGTGCCGTCGGTTCACCTGCCGTCTCGGCGGGCCGAGCATGGACCCGCAGGCTGCCACCGTGCGTTGGAAGTTCCTCGACATCGACCACACTCAGCCCGGCTGTGCCCAGCACGCGGGACGAGGTAAGCAGCGAGAGGTACGAGAAGTGCTCATGGTAGATGGTGTCGTACTGGCGCCGCTCAATCAGACGTAGCAGGTGCGGAAACTCCAACGTCACCAGGCCGGAATCCTTGACGAGCGCGCGTAGTCCAGCCGCGAATCCGCGGATGTCCGGCACATGGGCGAACACGTTGTTCCCCGCCACTAGGTCCGCTTTACCGTACTGGGCCGCGATCTCCACTCCCGTCTGTGGCCCGAGGAACTTCACTACGGACCTGATGCCCTTAGCGATCGCCGCCGCCGCGACGTTCCCGGCGGGCTCCACGCCGAGGACAGGGATGCCCGTCGCCCGGAAGTGCTGGAGGAGATAGCCGTCATTGCTAGCCACCTCGGTCACCAGACTGTCCGCGGTCAGCCCGAGTCTCGCCGTCATCTCGTCGGCATATAGCTTCGCGTGAGCGACCCATGACGTTGAGTAAGAGGAGAAGTAAGCGTAGTCGGAGAAAATTTGCTCTCCGGAGACGTAGACCGGAAGCTGCACGAGCAGGCACTCGCTACACAGCAGGACGCGCAACGGGTAGAAAGTCTCGGGCGCGTCGATCTGGTCTGCCGAGAGATAGCTCTCACACAAGGGAGACATTCCGAGGTCGACAAACGACAGTGTCAGGCTTGCGCCGCACAAGCGACACGCATGTTCGGGTGACATGTCCCCTCCCTGAGTCAGCGCGGTACCGCCTGTTCAGCAGCGCCAGTCTTAAGTCAGCTGGTCTTGGACACCTGATCAAGCGGGGCCTTCTGCTGATACTGTGCAGCGCCAAAATGCAGCGCGAACGATCGTTCCCGGCTCGCGCTAGCAAGTGAGGTAAGTCACCGTAGGGCAGACGTATCCATGAAAAGTAGGCCGCCATCGCGGGCGCTCGCTCAAAACAGCTGCGGTAGATGCCGTCATCCTCGAGAACCGATGCGATGCCGACAGCCAGTTTGTGCGTGCTGCCGTCTTCAATGACCGCGCCGGTGACCCCGGAAACGACCGCATCTGACATCGTGCACGAGCGGACAGTTACGCATGGGATGCCCCGAGAAAGTGCCTCCGGCAGGCCGCCTGCCCCCAAGCCTGACGGCACTATGAGGAGGTCATGGCTGTCAAACAACGTGACAAGCTCTCTGGCTGAGGGGGCGTCCAGGAACGTAACGCCTTCCGGCGTAGATTCCACTACCGTCCCACCCTCCAGGCCGGAGACAGTGACGCAGATCTCCGGGTCATGCATCCAGCGCAAGATATCCAGTGCCTAAAACACAAGGCGCAGCGACTTCGGGATGACCGGATCGCCCTGGTCGACACAGAGCAGCAGTCGGCGGCGCGGGGCTCTGTGCCAGCGGGGCGGCGGAATCCGCGACGAATTCTCCCGCCCAAGCCAAGACGGCTCGGTGACCACATCCGCCTCGCTTCCACTTTGGGAGTTTGGCAGCTACCAGTGTTTGCCATCTTGCCGCTGCCGCAGCTTCATTTGAGAAGAGCAGCAGACCAACACCTTTGATACTTCAGTAGGCGTCGAGAAGTACGCGCAGTTTAGCCAGGCACCGCCCTCTGGTCGGCCCGATGCTGCCGATCGGCACTCCTAGTTGATCCGAGATCTCAGCGTAGGAGACCGGCGGGTCGGCCATAAGCATCTCCATAAGCCGTTGCCATTGGGTTGGCAGGCTGGCCATTGCCTGCCGGACGTCCCGGGCCCGCTCACTGGTCAGGAGAGCCACATCCACTCGGGACCGTGCTGGTCTATGCCGTCGAATTCGGCGTCTTCGTGGCCCAAGACGATCCTCTTGCGGGCGGCAACATGACGCAGGCACTCGTTCCTGGCGGTGGAGGCCGGCCAGGAACCGACGCGCGCGGGCTGCTCAATCCGGTCGATGTGCTCGATCAACCGCATCCAGGTCGTTTGCACCACATCGGCGGCATCGCTCTCGCCGAGCTTGAAGCTCGCCGTGATAGACCAGATCAGCCTTGAGTACTGATCGACTAGGCGGTTCCACGCACGGAAATGCCCGGTAGCCGCTCTCCGCACCCAGCCAACGATCTCCAAGGACGCGGCGTCCGGCGGCGAAATGCCGTGACCCTGGACCCCAGAGTCCAGGCTATCCGCGCCTGAGACAACGGTTTCCTCTGTGGCGGTGACAGTCATATGCTTCTCCTCATATATGGCGCACAAATTCCGAGCTGGGAAATCTGGTCAGTACGCCCCGGATTTCTTGGAGACAGCTACGAGCGTTTTCCAGAGAATCTGCATGTCAAGGGCGAACGACCAGTTCTCCACGTAGCGGAGATCGAGACGCACGGACTCGTCCCAGGTCAGGTTGGAACGGCCACTTACCTGCCAGAGGCCCGTGACTCCGGGCTTGACCACCAGGCGGCGCCGAACGTGATCGGCGTACTGCGCCGCTTCGCCGGGCAGCGCTGGCCTTGGACCGACCAGCGACATGTCGCCCAGCAGGACGTTAAGGAGTTGCGGTAGTTCGTCGAGCGACCACCTGCGCAGCCATGCACCGACGGCGGTGATGCGGGGATCGTCTCGCATCTTGAAGAGAACGCCGTCGAAATCATTCCTGGCCTGCAAGGCGGCTAGGCGGGCCTCGGCGTCCACCACCATCGTCCGGAACTTGTAGATCTTGAACGGCTCGCCGTCCTTACCCACCCGGGTCTGGGTGAACAGCGCTGGCCCATTGTCGGAGAGCCTGATTGCCGCCGCCACCACTAGCAGCAGCGGTGAGATCGCGAGGAGCCCGGCCGCCGCGACGCACCTGTCGAACAGGTCCTTAATCACCTGCCTGGTACCGCTCAACTGCGGGTGATCCACGTGCAGCAAAGTCAGCCCCGCGGTCGGCCTGATCGTGGTCCGCGGGCCCGCCACGTCGAGCAGCGCGGGGGCGACGCACAGGTCGGTCCCCGTCTTCTCCAGTTCCCAGGCGAGCGCCCTGAGCGTGACCCCATCCATCTCCCGGCAGGAGAGCAGGATCCTGGCGTGGAAGAACGCCTGGAACATGACGTCGCCGATCTCCTCGCGCAACGCCGCCAGGTCACCGAGCTGACCGGAAATAGAAACCTCAGCCGGGCAGGCGGCAGCAGCCGGCGGCGGTTTGTGCCGTCGGCTGCGGGTTTGCTCTGCTCAGGCTGCGGGGGCGGTGTCCTCGGCGGGGGTGATGGTGACGGTCAGGCCGAGGGCTTCGAGCTGGCGGACGTGGTTGCGGATCTTGCGCTCGGTGCTGATCTTGTCTTGGTAGCAGCCGGGGCCGAGGTCGTTGAACCAGGTGGCGGGGTCGGAGAGCAGGTGGAAGATGATGACGAGGATGGCGCGGGCAGTGGCGACCAGGGCCTTGCGCTTGCCCCTTCGGCGGGCGATGCGGCAGTAGCGCTCGCCGAGCCAGGTGTCGGAGCGGGCTGCTGCTGCGGCGGCCTCGCCGAGGGGGCCCTTGAGCCAGGGGTCGCCCTTGCCGGGGGACCTGGCGGTGCTCTTGCTGCCGGACTGGCGGGTCTGGGGGCAGAGCTTGGCCCATGACACGAACCGCCCGGCGGTGCCGAAGACCGTCATGTCAAGTCCGATTTCCGCGATGACGGCCATGGCGGCCGTGGGCCCGATGCCGGCGATCTCGTGGAGGCGGGCGACGGCCGGGATCACGGGAGAGCCCGGGCCCTTGCCGGCGTCCGGGCCGGTGGTGCCGTCGGCATCGACGCCCCAGGACGCGGGGATCCTCGCGATCTGGGCGGTGGCGAGGTCTTCCAGCCGGGCGATGTCCCGGTTCAGGGCGTCGATGTGACCCAGGATGATGCGGGCCTCCTCGGCGTGGTGGTCCTCGAACTGCCGTCCAGGGCGGCGATCAGGTCCTTCATCCGGGCCCGCATCCGGGTCCTGGCCAGGCCCGCCAGCTTCCGCGGATCCCGCTGCCCGGCGATCAGCGCCTCGATCATCGCCCGGACCGACACGGTGTCGATGGAGGACGCGATCACTGTGACCTTGATCAGCGCCCGCTCCAGGAGCTTCTCCATCCGCGACCACAGCCGGGTCCGCTCGCGGACCAGTTCGGCCCGCAGGCGGGTGTACTCGCGCAGGACCCGGATGTCGTGCGGGGGGATGAAACTGGGCTGGAGCATGCCCCGCTCGGTGAGCTTGGCCAGCCAGGCGGCGTCCTTCTTGTCGGTCTTGGCCCGGCCCGGCACGTTCTTTACCAAGCGGGCGTTGACGAGCTGGACCCGCAGCCCGGCGTCCTCCAGGATGACGCGCCAGATCCTCCAGTAGTCGACTCGATGGTGACCACCTCGATGCCCTGGCAGCGCAGGTGATCGCCCAGCTCCGTCACTCCCGCGACCGTGGCCTGGACCGTCCAGATCCGGGTCAGGCGCCGCCCGGCGCGGTCCTCGTCCGGGACCCGGGTGCACACGACCCCGGTGGCCTTGGCCACGTCGACCGCCGCGACGCGTTCCCAGGTCCGCTCGTAATCCTCGTCTTCCACCTCTTGCGGCTGCTCCATGCAGTCCGCCCTCCCGTATGCTCGTGCGTGCAGGAAACAGGCGGGCTGCCCGCGGGGCCCGGTCGGAAGCGAGAAACTAACCGGCGTGCTCGTGGCGACAATTCGCGACCCGTCAGGGTCGAGGCCCCGGCGCCAGGCTAGACGACGGCATCAAGTGCCAGGAAAGCCCCGGCTTCGGTATACGGGCAGCCCGCGCCTGAGCATCCCACCTCGGCGCCCCGCCTGCGCCCTGATCGCCGGCAGGGCCACAGGGCGGCAGCGAACCCCGGCCACGCAGCTACCAGCACCGACCCCATTTTCGCGCCCTCGCAGCGCCCTGACCTGGGAAGAAAAGGCTAGACGACAGGAATCCCCGTACAAAACCCGAGTCGATGCTGAAGCGCTCGACTCCGCCTCTCAGTTTACGACTACCCGGCGACCCCGGGTCGTCGGCTTCTCATCGGTCACTAGGCAGTCACCTTTCCCCTAACATGATGCAACTTTGGTGGACGCGTTGCCCGCCTACCCAGAAGGCTGTACGAAGCACCCCAAGACCAAGCCAAGGGCGGGCAGTGGAAATGGGCATGGGATGGCGCAGGCTGACTGGGATCCTTGCCGCCGCCGTGCTGTGCGGGCTCGGCATATGGCCTGTCCACGCAGCGTCGGCGTCCGGTACCTCATCGTCCACCGGTCCCGGCTCCTGGACCGTCTACCACGGAGATGCGGCAGGCACTGGGGTGGCCACTGGCGGGGGTTCCGACGACACGGCGTCGCGCGCCTGGACCTCACCCTCGCTTGACGGGCAGCTTTACGGAGAGCCGCTGGTCTACAGTGGCGTCGTTTACGCGGCGACGGAAAACGACACGGTCTACGCGCTGTCGACCGCCACGGGCGCGGTCGCCTGGTCAACTCACCTGGGCACTCCTGTGTCCGCGAGCTCGCTGCCCTGCGGAGACATCTCGCCAACGGTCGGAATCACCGGGACACCGGTGATCGACCCGTCGCGGAATGAGATCTTCGTCGTCGCGGACGTGGTCAGCGGCGGCCATCCCGTGCATACGCTCGTTGGGCTGAACAGCACGTCGGGGAAGGTCGAACTGAGGCAGGGCGTCGACCCCCCGGGTGCGGACCCGGCGGCCTTGCTGCAGCGCACCGGGCTTGCGCTCGATGCCGGCCAGGTTGTCTTCGGCCTCGGCGGCAACTACGGCGACTGCAGCACTTACCGTGGGCGGGTGGCCGCGGTGCCGGAGACCGGAGGCTCACCCAGGTTCTTCACCGTCGACAGCGCGGCCGGGGAATCGCAGGGCGCGATCTGGATGGGCGGTGCCGCACCAGTCATCGACGGCCACGGCAACATCTGGGTGGTTTCGGGCAACGGCTCCGTCGACAGCTCAAGCCACGCTTATGACTACGGGGTCGCGGCGCTCGAACTGTCTTCTTCGCTGCGACTTGAGCAGTACTTCACGCCGGCCGACTGGGCGTCGCGGAACGCGACCGATGTGGACATGTCAACCGCTCCGGTGCTGCTCCCTAGCGGCCAGGTCCTGGTAGCGGACAAGTCGGGGACCGCGTACCTGCTCGACGGCTCGCGCCTCGGCGGGATCGGCGGCGAGCAGGCAACGTTGAAGGCCTGCGAGAGCGATATCGACGGCGGCGCCGCGATGGTTGGCATGACGGTCTTCCTGCCGTGCCTCAACGGCATCAGCGCGGTCCAGGTGACCGCCTCCCCACCGGGTTTGCGGCTGCTGTGGAACTCGGGCGTCGGCGGCGGCCCGCCCCTCGTAGCCGCTGGCCTGGTCTGGACGATCGGCCAGAACGGCGTGCTTTACGGCCTTGACCCGGGCACCGGGAAGATCCGGCAGCAGGTGACGATGGGTACGCCCGCCAACCACTTCCCCACCCCGAGCATGGCCGACGGCCTTATGCTCGCCGCGTGCGCGGTTAACGTGGTGGCATTCCGCGTCCAGGGCAGCGCTGGCAGTCAGACGCCAGCATCCTCTCCGCATGCGTCTTGCCAGGCCTACTCCCCGCCCGGACCAGGTATCCCGCGCAGGTACCTCGCGGCCGCTGCCCTTGGCGGCCTCATCGTCGTGCTCGCCCTAGCCTTCCTCGCCTGGTTTATCCTGCGCCGCCGGACCCGTCGCCCGGTCCCCTGAGCATCTCGTCCAGTGCTCCGGCCGCCCGGTTAGGCCCCGCCGGACGCGCCGGTTCTGCGCAGCATGTCATCCACCACGCCGGCTGCCATCAGCTCCTTAATTCTGCGCAGCCGCACATAGCGTGACGAGGTGAAGTCCTCGTACGTCAGCCCGTACTTCGCGTAGCTAGCGAGCAACTCGGCGATCCCGTCGCGCACCGTCCACCGCAGGTCCAGCTCGGGGAACGTATTGTTGAGCTTGCTGAAATCGACGCGATAGTTGCGCAGGTCCGGACCCGCGTTCGCGGCGAAGGTCACCTCCGAGCCCGACACGGTCTCGCGGACCTGCTCGGCGATGTCCCTGATCTGAATGTTGTCCTCTGGCCGGCCGACATTGAACGCCTCGTTGTGCACGAGCTCGCGCGGCGCCTCGAGCATGGCACAGAAGGCCCGGCTGATGTCCTCGATGTGCACAAGCGGTCGCCACGGGGTGCCGTCGCTCTCCAGACGCACCTTGCCGGTGGTGAGCGCGATGGCGGTCAGGTTGTTCACTACGATGTCGAGCCGGAGCCGCGTGGAGGCACCGTAAGCGGTCGCATTCCGCAGGTATGTGGGGCTGAAGTCATCGTCCGCGAGCTTCACGAGCTCTCGTTCGGCCATGACCTTGCTCTCACCGTACGGTGTCACGGGATAGAGCTCGGCATCCTCGGCTACCGCCGCGGACCCGGCCGCGCCGTAGAGGCTGCACGAGGACGAGAACAGGAACCTTGGCACCCCCGCCTGCTTGCCCATATGGGCGAGGTGCAGCGTGCCGTCCAGGTTCACCGAGTACGTCGCCGCCGGGTTCAGGTCGCCGAGCGGGTCGTTGGAGAGCGCGGCCAGGCAGACCACCGCGTCGTATCCGGACAGCTGCGCCACGGTCACGTCGCGCATATCGACGTTGCCCGCTGCACTGTCACCCTGCTGAGCGGGACCCAGATCACAGCCCGTATACAACCCGAGGCCGAGGCCGTCGACCCCATGCCCAGCGCTCCGCAGGAACGCAAAGCTGTGACGAAGCGCGCAGTGTGTCAAGGACGGTGAGGCTTTCCGATGAGTATCGGCACGGGGCACGATCCCGTGGAACCGGGCACAGAGGAACCGGCGCGACCAGGCAAGAAATGGACACTTGCTATCAGCGGTCTGATCGCGGTCTTCGGCCTGCTAGGAGGTTATGGCGTTGTCACTACCGTGGATGGGTCAAATAACGGCACCGCTGCGTCAAGCACCAACTCGGCGTCAAGCAGGACGTCTGCATCGGCTACCCAGGCCGACTCCGCTTCAGCATCCACGGCCGCACCCGTATCGCCTGGCTCGCCGCTAAGCCCGGCAGGCAGTCCTCGGCAGCATGCGCTGAACGTGACCTCAGTGGCTGCCTTCGGCCCGAACGGGACGTCGGACGGCGACAATCCTGGCATCGCATCTAGAGTGATCGGCGGCAGCGCCCAGCCGTGGTACTGCTCGTGGTACGCGTCACCCGATTTTGGCAACTTGCAGGCGGGCACCGGGCTACTCCTCGACATGGGCAATGCGGTGACCATCAGCGGCGTCCAACTGGTCCTCGGCGCCCCACTGGGCGCGTACGTCCAGGTACGGGTGGGTAATGTCGCTGCCCTGCCCGATTTGTCCACGGTGGCGTCCGCGAGAAACGTCGGCGGCATCGTGCAACTGCCGACGGAACCCCGGGCGAGCGGCAGGTATGTACTTATCTGGTTCACCACTCTGCCGCCAAACGGTTTGGGCAAATATCAAATAGACGTCTACAGCGCCACGGTCGACGGAACAGCGGGGACCTGAGCACCAGTCAGGCACGCGAGTTGGCATCGCACTCGAGCAACGCAAAACTTGATGCACACAGCCATTGTTAGATTACTATGTGCTACGTGACGACTGCCGAGCGAGGCTCGCCGGACATGCAGCGGACGGCGAGCAGGTTCTTCGCCGAGCCGATGCGCGAGTACGTCCTGCAGTGCCCTCGGCCGACCGGTCACCGTGCTCCAGGCAGGCTGCCTGGCTCCGCTGCGCGAGCTCGGCATCGCCGAGCTCGCGCAGGGCGGGTTCGAGGTCTCGGTCACGGCCGTCGACGGCGACCAGCCGCTCGCCAGGCAGGTGCTGCTCGACACGCGCGGCGCCTACACCGATGTGATCATCGGCGACCTGCGCACGGTCCCCATTCCGCAGCGCGCCTTCGACGTGGTCTACTGTGCGGCCCTGCTCGAGCGGGTACGCCACGTCGAGCTTGTGCTCGACCGGCTCACCGGCGCGCTCAAGCCGAGCGGGCTGCTGTTCGTAAGGACCGCTGACCGCTACAGTGCGACGGCGCTGCTCGACCGGATGCTGCCCGGGCCGGCCAGGCGGGCCGTCTGGTCCCGGTTCCGTCCCGGCATCCCCGGCCCGTTCCCCGCGGTCTACGAGAAGGCGGTCAGCGAGGAGGGCATCGCCTCCTACGCGCTGATGCGCGGGCTGGTCATCGCCGCCCGCGCCAGCGAGCTGACTCGTCCCGACCAGCCACCAGGGCTATCGTCGTCGATGCGAATCACCTGCGCGGCCATCGCCCGGCTGAGCAGAGGCCGCTGCGACGACAGTCATAATGAGCTGCTTTACGTGATACGCAAGCCGCTTGACCGCTTCGCCCGAGTCGTGCAGTGCCACCTCGCTCAGAAGGGCCCCCCGCTCGTCGCCGACTCAGATACGCCGAGAATCTCGCGGAGGTGATCGGCTAGGCGGATAGATAGGGCGACGATCGTCAAAGTTGGGTTGGAGGCTCCGTAGGTCGGGAACACCGAGCTTCCTGCTATATAGAGGTTGTCGACAGAGTGCACTTTTCCGGCCGGGTTCACGACCCCCCTGGCAGGATCCGCGTGCATCCTCGTCGTACCCAAATGGTGATGGTTGCCCTCTACCAGCGTGGTGTCCGGGTCCGCGGTCCAGTCAACGTGACCGAGGCCCCGTGCCCGCAGGGTGTGGTTGAGCACTTGCGCTGACGCCTTTACGGACGCGAGATCATCGTTGGTGATGCGCCACGTCACGCGCGGAACCGGTATTCCGAGGTCGTCGCGACGAGACCCCAGCCGCACGCGAGACTCGAGGTTGGGGGCCTGCTCGCCCTGGGCACGGAGGACCAGCACACTCGGCCGCGACATGATCCTGCCCAGCGCGATGTCGGCAAGTGCGGGCGGGCTGGCCAGCACGTTTCGCAGGTGGCGGCCGAGTGCACCGATCGCCGGCCGGCGGCGCCGAGCCTTGCCCAGGGTCGACAGCGATCGCACGCCATCGCTCGTCACGGCCTTGGGTCGCGGCACCAGGAAGAAGACGCAGTTCAGAAGACCTAGGTCGCGTTGGACGGTGTCAGCGATGCGGAGTCCGCCGCCGATCTCATCGCTTGCAGAACGATGGAACGACCAGAGCTCCTGGATCGAGACCGCGTCGGACATCACAACATGACCTGCATGGAACGAGATCCGCTCCGCGAAGTAGCGACCTACGAGGTCGTGCTCGTTTCCCAGACCACGCCCGTGGTTCGCGGCCAGGAGCAGACGGGCGTTCTCGATTCCACCAGCGGCGAACACCACTTGCAAGGGACGTATGACGACGCGCTCCCGGTTTCCGCGGACCCCGACGATGCGCTCGATGTGACGACCAGATGAGTCGGTCACTACCTCCACTGCGCGCGTGTGCAGGAAGACGCGGACATTCGGCAAGGCGCGGACAAGATTCCACGTCTGCAGGTGGTCAGGCGTCAGGAACTGGAAGACGGCCGGCTCGAGCTCACTCTCGACCAAGGACTGACCGAGCTCGGAGGCCTTCGAAGTCCATAGTTTGGCCGCTTCGTCCCACGTAGTGATGCCGCACGCTTCCTCGGCCCGGGTGTAATAGGTGTCGAGATGCCCACGTGGGAACGGCCACCCCACGTCATGCAGCCCCTCGCGTACCTCGAAGTCGATGGGGTCCAAAGGCCGCGCCGCCCACTGGCCCACCATGACGCGCGGGTGCAGCAGCGTGCCACCGAACCCGCGCACCCGGCAGAAGTCCAGTTGGTGGATCGGGTATCCGTCGCTCTCGCCTCGACTCTGAGCCTGCACATCCGGCTCGACCTCGCGTCCGCCGCTCTCCAGGACGCAGACATGGACGCCCCTAGCGCCGAGCTCGCGGGCGAGGGTGATACCGGCCGGGCCGGCGCCGATCACGCACACGTCAGTGCGGACGTCCTCGCCGTCGGGCTCGGTCGCTTCCCCGTCCATCGCGCATCCCCCGTGAAGTGATGTCTTCCTGCTCACCCGATGCCGCCACGCAGTTTCGACAGCTAGAAGATACTCGGGGCGGTAGACGTGATACGAGCAGTCTCGAAGCCCTCCTCGTCCAGTCCGTCCACCGCGTACCTCCCGGCCACGCTCTTCGCGGATGAGCGGCTGGCTAGCGAGCTCGACGGAAGACCAGCAGTTCAGACTTGCCCGGCGGAAGCGGTGTGGTCGCTGTACCTAGCAGGGTCAGGCCACGACGTTGTAGGAAATCCACTGCCCAGGCTTTCGGGAATGGGTGATAAATGGTTCCCCGCTCGATCCACGTCAGCACAGTCGGATCGTCTAGGCAGTCCTCGGTTGCCACGTCGAAGGCCACCGTTCCGCCAGGGCGCACGACGCGCGCCATTTCCGCCATGTAACCTGCCGTTGCGAAGAACGGGAGGGAAGTGAAGACTTTCTGGGCGTGAACAAGGTCGATCGAGGCGTCCGGTGTTTGAGATAGGGTCCGCCCGTCACAGTGCCGAATTATGGCATTGGGGAGCTTCCGCAAGACGGGGATCCAGGACCGCTCCGTCTCGTAGACCTCGTAAGCGTCAGGGTGGAGCGTTGCGATGACCTCCTCGGCGTACCGGCCCGTTCCCGGTCCGATTTCGCAGACTCGGCCGCACTTACCGGACAGGCCCGAGATGCTGAGCATTGCTTTTACCAGGGCCGGCGTGGCGCCTGGCTCAGCGTGATTCTGGTCGATCCAGGTGGACACCGAGAGACCTGCCTTTCGTGCCTCCCCCATAGTCCGGCGGGCGGAACGGTAGGGTCGCACGGCTGGGTCGGCCGATTTTCCCTTGATGATTTGGAAGTTAAGCGGCTGTAGTGCGCGATTGACCTGTTTTGCTACGACTGACTTGGCTGACACCCACGCCTCCTTAAGGGAAAGTGAAGAATCTTCGGTCGAGGGTCCCTGTAGGCTGTCGGATTACTTCGGGGCGCCGATAGCCTGCGTCCACTACACATGAGAGCGGACTCCGCCACACCTGATACCCGACTTGTCCACCATCGAAGGTTCAAGATCATTGGTTTGTGACGCGATGGCCTGCCGGGCGCGTTCACGATATCGAGTACTGCCCGATCAGGGACACGGCAAAGTCGTATTCATGCAGCCTGAAGCAGCTTTAGCGTCCGCTGGGGATCGCGGGCGTGGTGGCGGTTGGCCGCGGCGATATTGTCGTGGCCGTCTAGTCGCAGGAGGCTGACCGCCAGGCTGCGGATCGATGCCATGACACGGGGGGCGTTTCCGGTCCTGACCAGGGACTTGTCTTCCAGGTAGGTGACGTCGCGGACCCAGTGAAGACGGTTTTCTATCTCCCAGTGGCCGCGGACCCAGCCCGCCAGGGTGGCCGGATCCGCGCTGCGGTCGCTGGTGATCAGGTACACGACCTCGACGGTCTTCTTCCCTTTCCTCGTGACCGTGCGGCGCACCTGCGCGACCTGCGCGGCCCCGGCGAACCCGATCCATGACGGCGCCAGCACGACCTTGATCGTGCGGCGGGCCCGGCGTCCGTGACCGGTGATCACGGACGAGACGGAGGGGACGTTTGTCCAGGGCAGCTTCTTGAGCTGCTTGTACAGGGTCGGCATGTTCGCCTTGACGGTCATCACGTACGCGGCGCACCGGTCCAGGATGACCTGCGCGGTGTCACCCTGCGTATGGAGTGCGTCCAGGGTGATCACTGCGCCGGCCAGGTCGGCGAACGTGGCCAGCAGGTTTCCTGGGGTTCCGCATCCAGTGGCGCCGCAAGCGGGGAACGCAGAAGTGGTACGTCTACACCTTCATCGACGACCGGCCCATCCGGTCGCTCAAGGCGAAGATCCGTGCCCTGACCCCCAGGACATCACAGCTGGACCTGGAATACGTGCTGACCAGGCTCAACCAGGTCATGCACGGCTGAGCCAACTACTTCCGGACGCCGTGGCCAAGGACACCTTCAACATGCTGGACTACCTCGCCTGGTGGCGGGTGATCCGGATGCTGATGGAACGGCACCGCTGGAGGTGGAAGGACGTCCGCCGCTCTCCCCAATGGGTCCGGCTGGTGACGGATGGCTACCAGCTGATATTCGACTTACGACCGTATTAATACGATCCGGAATGCATCCCGTTGATACCAGCCAGCGAACCAACGACGGGATGGATGGATGGCCAGCATGGGGATACCGGTGCACGCCCACCAGTGCCGGGCCTGCCGCAGCGCGGCCGGCCACGTGGTGCTCGACCTGGGCAGTCAGCCCGCCTGCGACTACTTCCCGCCCTGCGACGATCCAGGACCGGACCCGGTTTACCCGCTTCAGATGTGGCTCTGCTCTGGCTGCGGCCTCGCCCAACTGCTCGATGACCCGACCGTGCCGGAAGAGCCCAGGGGAACCGAGCCGGCCGCGCTGGTCGCGCAGGCGGTCGACGCGGTGCAGCGCGTCGCCGCCGCGGGCCTGCTCCCGGACGGGGCGCGGGTGGCAGAGTACGGCAGCCCGCACGGTGGTTCGTGGCTGGGCCTGCTGGCCGACTGGGGCCTGAAACCGGTGGACGACGCGGCGCCGGCCGAGGTCATCCTCGACTGCTTCGGCATGATGCACGCCGCCGACCAGGCCGCCGCGCTCGCCGAGCGAGCCGCCCGGCTGGCTCCAGGCGGTGTCCTGCTGCTGCAGTACCACTCCCTCGATACGATCATCAGGCTCGGCCAGTGGAACGCGCTGCGGCACGGTCACTACGCGTACTACTCGACAACCGCATTGTCGGCGATGCTGGCTGCCGTTGGCTTCGTCCCCCGGCAGGCTTGGCGTTTCGACCTGTACGGCGGCACCGTGCTGCTCGCCGCAACCCAGGACGAAGACAGCGCCGGACCGGGGGAAATGGACGTGACCGGCGCCGCCGCTGCGATGGTTCCCGCCTTGCTCGCCGCGGAGGCCCGCACCGGCGTGCGTGACCCGGACGTCCTGCGCGGATTGCAGCACGACGTCCAGGCCAGGGCCACGGCGCTACGCGACTGGCTCGCCAGCAGCGCGGCCGCGGGGCGGACCGTGCTCGGCTACGGCGCCGCCTCGCGGGCCGTCGCGCTGCTGCGCCGGGCCGGGGTTGACG
Source organism: uncultured Actinomycetota bacterium (assembly GCA_963767685.1). Classification (GTDB taxonomy): domain Bacteria; phylum Actinomycetota; class Actinomycetes; order Streptosporangiales; family Streptosporangiaceae; genus Trebonia. The sequence continues at coordinate 95,949 of CAVYEZ010000014.1, read as the reverse complement.
GCGACCTGCTGCCCGCGGTGGCGGACAGCTCCCCCGCTAAGCAGGGGCTGCGCATGCCAGGGACCACGATCCCGGTGATCAGCCCAGCTCAGTTCACCGCGCGACGCCCGGATGAGGTGGCGCTCTTTGTCTCCGACCTGATGGCCGAGGTGCGCGCCGCCTACCCCGAGATCGAGGCAGGCGGCGGCCACTGGGTCGATGCCGACGCGCTCGGCGCCGGCTAACAAGGATCGAGCAGCACCCGCAGCCGGGCCAGGCAACGCCCGCGGGTCGGGCCGATGCTCCCCACCGGGAGCCCGAGCTCGTCCGAGATCTCGGCGTAGGAGGCGGGCGGGTCGGCCATCAGCATCTCCATCAAGCGTTGCCAGCGCTGGGGAAGGTGCGTCATGGCCTCGCGCACCACCGCGGCGCGCTCGGCGGCGAGCAGCGCCTCGTCGATCTCCGGTTCGTGCGGTGCCGGGCCGTCGAACTGGTCGTCCTCATGGGCGAGCACGACCCGTTTGTGGGCGGCCAGGGACCGCAGGCACTCGTTCCGCGCGGTCGCCGCGAGCCACGACCCCACGCGGTCCGGATGTTGGATCCGCTCGATGTGCTCGATCAGCCGCATCCAGGTCGTCTGGAAGACGTCCGCCGCGTCGCTCTCGACGAGTTTGAAGTCCCTGGTGATCGACCAGATGAGGCGGCCGTAGCGGTCAATCAGGCCTTCCCAGGCCTGGGGATCGCCGTTGGCGGCCCGGCGCATCAGCCTGGTGGCGTCGAGATCCGCGATGTCGGGGCCGGTTGTCGCGCGGTTTGCCGCGGCCGTCCCTTCAACGTCCTGCTGCGGTATTACCGTGCTAGTAGGCACCGGCCCCCCTGAAGATTACCGAGAACGTCTTCCACAGGATTTGCAGGTCGAGAGCGAACGACCAGTTCTCGACGTAGCGCAGGTCAAGCCGCACGGTTTCCTCCCAGGAAAGCTCGGAGCGGCCGTTCACCTGCCACATGCCGGTCATGCCTGGCTTCACGACAAGCCGTCGGCGGACATGGTCGGCGTATCTCCGCCGCCTCTTCCGGCAAGGCCGGGCGGGGGCCCACCAGCGACATCTCGCCACGAAGCACGTTGATCGAGCTGCGGCAGCTCGTCGAGCGAGGACTTGCGCAGCCGGGCGCCGATGGCGGTAATGCGCGGGTCCTTGCGGATTTTGAAGAGCACGCCGTCGGACTCGTTCTTTGCCCGGATCTCCGCCAGGCGCGCCTCAGCGTCGACCACCATGGTCCGGAACTTGTAGATCTTGAACGGCTCCCCGCCCTTGCCGACCCGCGTCTGGATGAACAGCGCCGGTCCGCGGTCCGATAGCCGGATCGTCACCGCGATCGCCAGTATCAGCGGCCACAGGACCGCAAGCACGAACGCGGCCACACACCGGTCGAACAGGTCCTTGACCACCTGTCTCGGCCCGCTCAGCTGGGGGTGGTCCACGTGCAGCAAGGTCAGCCCCGCGGTCGGCCGAATCGTTGTCCGCGGGCCTGCCACGTCCAGCAGCGCGGGGGCGACGCACAGGTCGGTGCCCGACTTTTCCAGTTCCCAGGCGAGTGCCCTGAGCTTGATGCCGTCTATTTCCGGGCAGGAGAGCACTGCCACCGTGCCCGCCTTGATGTTGCGCACCACGCTGGCCGCGTCGTCGAGGTCTCCGACCACCGGCACGCCGGCCACCTCGGTCGCCGTTGACTCGTACGGCAGGCAGGCGGCGACCACCTGGAGGCCGTGGTGCGGCTCGCGGCGCAGCTCGCTGATCAGCTGCCTGACCGCGGGCTCGTGGCCGACCGCGACCACGCTGGACATGCACTGGCCCTGAATGCGCCGACGGTGCAGCCGTTTGCGCAACGCGTACCTGACCAGCAGGTCAAGGGCGACGATGACCTGCATGCTGACGAGCAGATAGATGCGCGACAGCTCGTTGTTCACCGCGTAGGAGATGATCGCCAGCGCCCCGGTAAGGCTCAGTCCGGCGTTCAGGACCCGGCGGAACTCATCCGACCCCGCGCCAAGGAACCGCTTCTCGTAACCGCCGAAAACGCGCACCGCGATCACCCAGAGCAGCGGCATCGCAAGGCTGAGCATCAGGTACCGGGCGTTGGGAAGCCCGCCAAAGCGCACCGCGATGGCCGCGGCAGCCGCGACCACCGCCGCGACGAAGTCAGCGACCGCGACCTGTCGAACGTAATCCCGCATCCACCCATCTGGCCGGCCAGCCAGCCAGTCGGAATGGTCACTTACAGCTGCGATTGAAGTAGAAGGAGAATCGGACACACCACACCCCACCCCTCGATGTGTCATGGCGGCGAGCCGCCGGAACATTGCTCCTCGTCGGCACGATGACGTGCCTGCTTTGTCGTTGTTGTCGGTGACCCCGGGACGGCTTGGACTTCTCCGCCGCCGGGGGCAGAGTCGCGCGGACTCGTCACCGGACAGGCCTGGTCGACCGTGGACCTAGAGCTCGCGGGCCTAGCCATCGATGGCCCGGGAGCCTGCTGCGTCCTCGGCGTGATGGCCGCCTCTAAGCGAGGCGACGGGCGCGGCCCGGTGAGCATCCGCTCAGGGCCGGCTTGGAATGCCTGCGGCAACTCATCGAAGAGCCATCGACACTGGCGGCGCGGTGCGTGATGACCGGCGGGAGTTATCGGCCGCAGTGGCGAATTCGACGGTTACGGGTCGCCAGGCACCAGCCCGGTTTCGTGTTCTCGCCCGGCCAGTTCCCCGGCCGGGCTACTCGTTTGGCCCGGCAGCAGAATCAGACACATGTAGCCTCACCCCTCGCCATGTCACGGCGACGGTGGCCCGTCGCCGAAGCACAGCTCCCCTTTGGCAGGATTGCCTGCCTTGTCTGGCACCCACTAACCTGACGCGCAGCCGGTCCGACCGGTTTACCCCCACTTCCCCCAGACTGGAAGATGTGGTTACATGCCGCCTGAACTGCAGAAACGACACCTATTGGGTTAAATAGTTGACATGTCAATAATTCGGCCGATGACATCGATTCCCGCAATGTGTCGCGTCAGACAGGCATCAAGATTCACACCAACATCACGAGAAACGACAATCAGCCGTTGTCCAGCGACGTACGCCGGGCGGCAAAAGGTGCAGAACGTGACATTTCGATGAACAGGGATGTACGTCGAGGTTACCGATCACGACTTAACGCGGCACCTACCTATACGGCAGCAAGTGCCCACCCACGGTTCCCGGTCGCGCGCCGATCTTCGGGTCTACTGCTGATATCCCGGTGACCGGTAGCCGAGGCCAACGGCGCCGACAGGGACGAAGTCGCCGCCGGCGGGCGTCCCGTTACGGATGACCCCCTGGACATCGGCGCCCGCCCAGCTGAGGATCCCGTTCGAGTCCTGGCGCCGCGTCCGCGACCTGGAGCCCGCTTTAGGCGACGTACCGGTAGAGCGTCTCGCCAACGGCGCGGCACAGCAGCAGGGGGCCATGGCGGATGACCGGCCCGAGGACCCGGGTGGCCATTCCTTCCGCCGACGGCGCCGGTTCCGGTGTGGCGCCCACCATCCCGTAGAAAAGCGGCTCCTCAGCAGCACCCCATGACAACTTGAAGTTGCGCAGCCCCTCCTGGCCGATGTCGGTCCGGCCGAAGTCGAACCAGCGGCAGCCCTCTTCGCAAGCCGTGCGGATCGCGTGCCAGAGCAGCAGGTGATTCGGGCGCAGCGACCAGCTGCTCTCGTCAGAAGCACCAAACTTGTAAATCACCGTCTCGTTCCAGGTCAGGAACACGGCGGCCGCGATCGGCTGGGCCCCCGCCTCCACGATCAGGACTGAACCGAGTCCGGTGGCAATCGCGTTATCCCAAAGCAAGCGGAAGAAGCGGCGGGGCTGGACCGGCACTCCCTGACGACGTCGGGTTCGCAGGTGCAGCCGGTAGAAGGTGTCGACAAGGTCTTCCCGCCTCGTGGCCAGGCGTACGGTCAGTCCTTCTCGTTCCGCGCGCCGGATGTTGCGCTGCACCTGCGAGCGATGGAAGCCTGCATAGACCTCTGCGGGGTCGCCGCACAGGGCGAGCACATGCCGTAGTGCCGTAGCGCCGACGGGTGAGCCTGCGAGCGGTCCCCGGATCTCGACCAGCCGGGCACCGGCTTCAGACTTGCCTGTTCAAGGGCAGCGGCTAGCTCCTCTTGCTCCTGCTGGGCAGACGCCAGGGGCGGGCAGTAGTCCGTGTACGGAAGCGACACCCACTTCGGGGCGGTGTGCAGGTGACGGACCTCCACCACGGGCAGGCCAGCCCGGATCGCGCCAGCCTTGTCGTGAGTGACCAGCGCAAAGCCGCGGAATCCGTAGCACTGGGCGACCAGCTTGGCCCAGTCCGGGTGATGGAACGGCGTCGCATCGGGGTGCTTCGCAACAAAACCTCCCCAGCAAGGGTCGGTCAGGTCCAGAATCGATACATCGCCGGGCACAGCCCCATGCTTTCCCGGCTGCTAGACCACCGCTGCCCCTTTCTGACGTAGCCGGTCTCCTCGGACTGAGGGATTGCCATGACGTGAGCCGACCCGATGGCCCGCGAGCTGTCAGTTCGGTCGCTGGCGGCCGCGGAACAGGAGGGGCGCATCTTCGGCTATCCCGGGACGCGCAAGTCAGTATTTATTAAGCGAATCGATTCGCGTCAGCAGAGCTGACCATGAATGCAGAGGTGACCCTCCCGCCACCGAAGTAGGGGTGAGGTTTGCGCCAAGAAGTTCAGAAAAAACAGGCAATCTTCCGGTGGGAACTGAGATGAAGCCGGGGTCACGGTGCACTGACGCGCCCGGCAGGGGATCGCCGCCATACCAGACATTCCCAGAGGTAACCCACGAACCGCCTTGCGCGGAAAAATAGCCACCACCGTACTTTATCACACTGGTCATCTCATTAACGCCGTTGCCTGGAATCGAAAATCCGCCTTGGGTAGCGATAAGCGTGTCATGACTAAGATCCCAGCCGTGCACGGGATTATCGGTGATGATGTCGGCGCTGGCGTCGTCCAGAAACAGAGAATTCTTGATGGTCACATTATCGAACGTCGCGCCGGTACCGCCGTCAGAGGGATACAGGCCTTGATTAGTACCAGGTCCGACCACGTCATAATTGAATGTCAAGGTACTCATCGTGGTGCCAGGCGCGAAGATCTGCACCCCATCCGCATGAGTACAGCCTGGATCGTGGCCTGAGACCTGTAGATCGTTGAATGGTTCGCCTGGATAGCGGGGATTCTCCCGCAAGGCACCCAGCCAGGAGTTGTCCACCACCGACCCCGACTCGTCGTATCCATGCGCGTCGGAATGGAACTCATCCTGACCATTGTCATGAACCAAAAGCCGATCGTAAACGTTGTCTGTCCCACCCATGAGCACACCGTTGCCGTCTGAGGAGTAGCCCCATGGATGAGAGATCCCATAACCGTTATCGAAGATTTCCATATTGATCAAGGTGTCATGGCCGTCACTTCCCATTACGACCCCTTCCTCGGCTCCCCTTACTACAATTCCACTGCGCGTCATGCCGTTTATAGTCACGCCAGAATGGCCGTTCAGGTCAATGCCAGGGACTCATACGAGTGGTCAGCCGCATACTGCCCCTGGCCGCAATAAGGCAACGGGGTATCGCGCCCTCCGTCGACCACCACGGTTCCGTTATGCCCGGCAGCACTGGATCGCTCGATGGTGATGTCGTCCTGCTGAATGGAGAAGGGACTGTACCGCTGTCCGCAAGTAACCCCGGGATTCGGTTTGGAGGGCTCAAAGTCATAAGGAGACGTAGCTACACGTCGAAGTACCGCCATCAAGAACGATTCGCGCCCCGGGTCGTATCACCGACCAGTCGATAGAAGATGTATCGCGCCATGCAGTCACCCAGCTCAGGCCGTTCTCGCCGCTTCCGGAAGGAGAAACGTAATAGACAATGTGGCTAACTGATACTAGCAGTTCCGTGTGCCGTAGCGCAAGACGCCGCGATAACCAAGAGCGCAATCATCGCAGATAGCCGGATGACTGATCTCATCTTGCTGCTTTCTGAAGCGCGCTTACGGAACCTGCACGACCTAGACTGTGCCCAAGCGAGGATTGACACGTTCCAGCACCCTAACACCATCTCAAGGCTTCCGACGGTCGCGCTCGGCCGACGCCTTCGCAACCCGCCTACAGGAGGGTTGAATTGCACGCGATCATAGTGATTTGCGTGCTATTCTCCGGCCTCAGGTTCATCCCCTGACGGGCGGTCATTCTCGGCACCCAGACCAGCATCCGACCGCCCGCGCCCACTCGCCCTGGCAGCAGTGTCCAGCGTTCCGCCATGCCCGTTCGGCCCCCTCGACGGGACGAGGCTGGCGAGTATCGCTGGCACCTGCGGTGAAGTGGCGACCCATTCCCCTTCACGGCTGACATTTGGCGGCGTCCGCCTATTCCAAAGAGCCGTCGGCACCGCATTGAGAACTCCGACGATGGTTCCCAGCCCGACCGCCCGAATTTGCTGTGCTACTGAACTGGCATCGCCGTGGCGCGTGCGCCGGAGATCGGCCACCACTACCAGGAGATCGCTCACGCACGCCAGCCTGAGCGCGTCAGAAACCTCTAGCATGGGCGCGCTGTCGACGACGATGACGTCGGCTACGGCTTTCATCCGCGCGAACTCCCGGCCTAGGCTGGAAACATCCAACGTGTCCGACGTCAGGCTGGCCGCCTCGCCCGCGGTCACTAGCCTCAATCCAGGCACGCCGGTGGGAACAGCCGCCTCATCAAGCAACGCCCGTCCCGCGAGCAGATCGCCTAGACCAGGCCTGGGTCGGGCGTCGAAGACCTCGTCCAGCGACGGATGCTGCAGGTCGGCATCGACCAGGATTACCTTGTCGCCCGCGTAAGCCAGGGCCGTGGCGAGGTTGGCCGCCACGCTCGTGCGACCCTCCCACCCGCGCGCGCTAGCCACCAGCAGAACCACTCCGCCTTCGGTCGAGGCGACAAGCGGGTCAATCCGGGCACGAAGATAACGGTAGGCCTCAGCGACCGCAGAATGCGGGCTACGGGCAAATACGGACGCCGACGGCCCGTGGCGGCGGCTAACGTGGAGCACCTCGGCCACGACCGGAGCATCCAGGCACCTCTCCAAGTCGTCGCGGTCACGTACCCGGTCGTCAAGACGATCGCGGAGGATAACCGCGCCGATGCCAACCAGCAGCCCAAGGAGCGCGCCTACGGGCAGGAGTATGTGCTTACCGAGGCCCGCTGGCGCGAGTGGCAGCAAGGCGGGCGTCACCAAAGTGGCGTGCAGCGGGTCTTGAGCCTGGTCGCTTGCGGAACCCGACGCAAGGTTGCGGAAGTCGGTGTAGGCAGCGGCGGCGGCAGTGGCGCAGTGCTGGGCCGTCGCGGGCGTTGGCATCGTGCAGGTGATCGACATTACATTGGCTGTACCGGTGACCTTCGCGGCCAAGTGCGATTGCAGGCTGCTCGCGTTGGTTCCGATGGCACGCGCGGTGTTTGTCACAACGACGCCGGAGGTAGCAACCTGCGTCTCCGTGGTCATGTTCGGGGGAACCGGTGTCGTATTTGCGACGACATGCGACTCAACGTCGACCTGAGCGCTGGAACTGTAGGCGACGGGGCGTGTTGTGTATATCAGCGAGGCCCCGGCGATGCCGACGATGGTGGCGAGCAGTAGCCATAGGCCATGTCTGCGGAGCACTGTCATTTCCGTTCATCCGCCAATCTGGTCGGGTCTTGACGTGTCATGCGGGCACCTCTGCGGGGGCGGAGGCGGGAAGGACCGCGGACGTGGCCCGGTCATCGCTGGTGACCTTCGCTCTCCGTCCCGGGAGAGGGCGCATCAGAGCCAGGATCATGAAGAACAGGTCACCTGAGCCGCGGTAGGTCAGATGCGGATCCAGGACCATGAGGACTACTTGCGCGGACAGTGCGGTAACCACGGCGGTGGCCGCGATTCCGGCTGTGTCGGCACGTCGCGTATAGGCCCAGCCCTTCCGTATGGAAGCGCCCACGAAGGCGATGTAACTGGCGAGCAACGGGAGCCCACCACCCCAGAGCAGCCAGATATAGCCGCTCTCGATCCAGACGTAGGAGAACCGTTTGCTCCCCAAGGGGATGCGGGCCGCCGGTCGCACCCCCAGGATCCAGTTGTGCTCGGCCCACAAGGTGGGCCAGAAGAAGGTGCGAATGTTGTAGAGCCGGTCGGTCCAGCTAATCGGAAGGCCGGTGGCAGAATCGAAGCCATTGAGACGGGTCTGGATAACTGGCCAGAGCAGCGCTCCGCCGAGAAGCGCAACCGGAATCGTATAGACCGCGATACGACCCGATTTCGTGACTAGCAGGAGCGCGGCAAGCGCCACGAAAAGACCGATGAATGTTGAGAATTCCGCCGCGGCCACCACGCCGAGCCCGTAGAGAGCCGCCAGACCGCCCAGCCACAGTCGTCGCGGATGACCGCGCACGATCATCGCGACCGCGATGGCCAGGTTGAGGATCGCCAGGTCCGCTACCGCAGCGGGCAGCCCGAGCAGCGAACCACCGCGGCCACTGGTCAACGATGTGTCCAGGCCGGTCGGCGTGTAATACTTCGCCAGGAGTCCGGTGACGCCGGAGTGGCCCAGCGATTGCAGGATACCGATAAGGCACACGATGGCTGCGGCCAGCAGTGACAGTTTCAGGCAGCGCATTGCTTGTTCGCGCGTGGTGATGACCGTACGCACGATGACGTACTCGACCAGCAATTTCCACAGCACTATGCTGTACAGGAGATCATCGGTGGTAATCGCGCGTTGCCTGACAACCATCATGATCAGTGGCACCACCGAACTCGTGATACCGAGCGCGATTAGGCTCGCGTCGACGCCGTCGAGTCGCGGAAGCTTGACCTCGCCGGAGCGCACTCGCATGAGCCACCGCAAGCCGATGGCCACGGCCAGCAGGACCATGAGGGTCTCGTTAGGCCGCAGCGCGTGAACGACCACGGCATCGTTGAGCCCTACGATAAGCGGTGTCAGGGAGATTAGCAGGTACGCGGCGACGGGGGGCCGGGCCATGACCCATCCGGTGATGCCGATCGCGATCACCGCGAGCACCGAGTACTTGATCTTCACGCCGGCCAGTGCGCCCACTGCGAAGGGGCCGATTAGCAGGGCAGCATCGATACGCCAGCGCCTCACAGTAGGAGCAATCGCCCGCATACGACCACCCGCTGCGGTGAGCGCGCTGTAAGACCAGTCGGGCGGGTGCCCCCCGCCACGGGTCCGGACTGCGAGGATGCGGCTCGTAAATGGCTGGAACCGCCTCAACAGCGCTGCGGTCACCCAGCGCATCTGCGGGGCACCAAGCATCGCCTGCGCCGTGAAGTAGATGCCGGCGCCCACCAGGCTGACTAGCAGCATCGCGGCGACCCGGCCTCCCGCACTACTCCTCAGGTGGCCGACAAGGAAGTTCCCCGCTAGCCACGCCGGTCCCGCCATGATGGCTGAGCAGGCGATGGTGCGTAGGAACGATCCCAAGACCGGTTCCCCTCCATGCGGCAACTCTCGCCGCAGGCGTAGAACGAGGTAGATCGAGGCCACGACGCTGCCCGCAGAAAAGGCAAGCCCGAGCCCAGTGAGAAGGGCCGCACCGCGCATCGGCGCGACCACGGCGATCCCAGCCGCGCACACGACCGTGTGGATGATCATCCCGCGCAGCGGATAGGCGGTGTCCTTTCGCGCGTAGCAGGCATACGTCGTGACCAGGAACACCGTTTCGCCGGTGATGGCCGGCGCCAGGCCGAGGAGCGAGGCCGCCAACAACTCGCGGCCGCCGCCAGCGGCGAAGCGTCCGAACCCTATCGTGTCAGCGAGCGGCACGGCCAGGACCGCGTAAGCAGTCGCTGCCGGGACGACCAGGAAAGTCGCGAAGGCCAAGCCCCGCTTAAAGGTGTCGCGGAACAGGCCAGCCTGGTCCGGCGCGGTCATCCTCGATAGCCGGGGTACAAGCGACAGCGCGACCGGCGTCGCGCCAATGGCGATCGGCAGGAAGTAAAAGTTCGTCGCCAGTTGGAACGCCACGACCCCCCCGGCCGCCCGGTCGGCGACGAGCAGCAAGGCCCCAAGCTGCAATGCCGCCAGCCCCGCCTGCACCACCGCGGGCAGCGCCCGCCGGATGGTCGCGCGCACCTGTGGGTCACGCCACCCGGCGTTCGGCACGAGGACGATTCCCACTCGGCGTGCACCCCACCACTGCACGCTCGCGTGCAGCAGGACCGCGCCGGTGGTGCCTAGTCCGAGCAGCAACAGCATCGAGGTTGGCACGTGATGGGTTATCGTCGCCTGCGAGTACAGGACCGCGACTACGCCGAGGACGACCATGGTGCCCACGTTCTCCAGGGCCGGTGCCGCGGCCGCCAACGCAAAACGCCGGTGAGCATTCATTACTGCAGTTGCGGTCCCCACAATGGCGTAAAGGGGCACCTGGGGGAGCAGGAGCAATACGAGCACGGCACCGGTGTGCTCCTGACTTTGGGCGGCTGACGCGTTAGAGGCGCCGATCGATCCGAGCCGGAGCAGCCACGGGGTGAGGAGCGCCACGACCGGGACAATCGCCAGCATTCCGAGAAGTGCTACCCCTAGGAGGCCGCCCGCGGTACGGGCGGCCGCCTGCCTGTCCCCCGAGTCGATGTGGTGCACAAGGGCTGGAACCAGAAGCGAGGAGAACAACGACCCCGCCAGCAGCCCGTAAAAGACGAGATTGGGCAATGAGTTAGTGAACTGATAGGTATTGGCGAAGTAGGTGACACCCAGCACCGCGGCGATGGTAATACCACGCAAGACGCCCGTGATGCGGCTGATCGCGGTCCAGGTGGCGACAGACAGCGAGTCACCCACCGCACCTTCCGGCGTGGCCAGTTCTGACTCGCTGTCAATCGCCTCAGGCATATCGCGTGCGGTCATCCCGCATCGTCCCGCAAGACCGTCGGCATCGTTCCCGGTAGGCTTTCCTTCGCTGCGAGATCGTCACGACTGACTATTCCTCTGGGCATGGTCGTCATCCGGCCGACATCCGGCTCGCCTCCGCGACCGCGGGGGTTAAAAGCCGAAGCGATCCGCATCTCCAAGACACCGGCCCGAACCCTCTGATCACATTCGTGCACCGCGCCCTCGTAGTTGGTCTTGTGTCTCCGGCTCCTGCTGGAGCTCTACCTCTTAGAGCCTCACCTACTGACGCCAGGATGGGCACCCCCGCGAGAGCGATCTGGCCTACGTCGGATTGGGACGGCGGACGCCCAGCCTCGTTCCCACCGCGGAAGTCACGGGCAGTCCATCACCTGGCACACGTTCTTTACGACCACCGCAGCGGGTGCCCCGCCAGGCTGCCCCGCGGCGGCCAGCCAGTCGAGGAACTGGCCGAAGACCGTGTCCTGGATCGAGCCGTATTTGGACATGCAGGCGCTGAAGTCGGCGGTCTTCGCGTCGCATACATCGTGGAAGGTGATGGGCAGCCAACCGCCCCCGTTGGCCGCCGCCGCGCTCACGTAGCTCTCCAGGTCAGCGAGCTTCTCATCGGCCGAACCGTCCACTGCAATTGTGCGTAGTGCGTAAGGGTCCCTCGGAGGGATGGTCTCCACATACGGTGGTGCTGGCGTGGTATCCGACTGAGAGATGCCGCCGCCCTGGCGCGCGTTGTTGAACCCGCACTGCTGGACGATGCTCCGCACGGTCGAGTTGTAAATCCCGTCCGGATATGCGAAAGACTCTGGGTCGGGAACACCATGGCTGATCAAGTCCTGCTTTGAGTCACAGATTTCCTGTTTTACCTGGGCCGTCGTCAGGGTAGTGAGGTTATTTGGGTGGCTAATCGTGTGCGAGCCGATGTCATTGCCCTGCGCCAGCAGCGCATCCAGCTGGCTCCAGGACATGCAGCACTTGAAGCTATTATCAGTGTCCTCTGTAATGACGTAATAAGTCCCGGTGAATTTATGAGCCCGCATCAGCGGCGCCGCATACAGCCACTGGCCTTCATACTGGTCATCGAAGGTGAACGTGACTACCGTCTTCCCGCTGATCTGCTGTGCATTCACCTGCCCGGTAATCACCAATATCGTCGTGGTATGCACCGCTTCCGCGTTCCCGGCGTTGTCCCATGAGCGGTACTCGACGGTGGTGGTGGCGGTCAGCGGAATCTGCCCGGTGTAGGTCGGGCTGGACTGGGTGGGCGTGGTGCGGTCGAGCGAGTAATGAGTGCTGGCCACCCCGGAGCCGCGGTCAGTCGACGAGAGGGTAACGTTGACCGTGCTGCTATAGGTGGATGACTTGCATGGCGAGCCATTGCAGGAGATCGCGGTGCTCGGCGCGACGGCGTCGGCCGGTTGGGCGCCCGCCCCCATCGTCTGGAACACCGTTCCGGCGGGTGCACTGGCCGAGTGGCCGGCGTTTTGCACCCAGGAGATGAAGGTCTGCAGGTCGCCGAGGTCAACCCACCCCGCTGAAGAGGTGCAGTTGCTGTAATTCGCCTTGTCCAGGGCAGCTGAGCATACTCGCTGGATCGAGATGGGAATCCAACCGCCGCCATGGGAGGCGGCGCCAGACACCAGCGACTCCAGGTTGGCCAGCGTAACCTGCCTACCTGGCGCGTACGCGCGCAGCGTAAGCCAACTCCTCGGCGGTAGCGTCTCCGCGTACACGGCGCCGGTCGGTGACAAGCCGCCTGCTGTGCGGGCGTCCCCGTAGCCGCAGTTCTGCACCTCGGCCTGGATGGTGGAGTTGGTGGCGCCGGCGGGATAAGCGAACGTGAACGGTGTTATCCCATGCGAGATGATGTTCTTGCGACCGTTGCAGATCTCACTGACCTGCTGCTTCGCGGTGAGGCTGGTCAGCTTGGCACCGTCAACCGTTGTACCGCCGATCTCGTCTCCAGCGGCAGCCAGCGAGTTTACCTGGGGCCAGGACAATTTGCCGACTGCGCCTACAGTGCCGCTGTCGATGTAGAAGGTCGCATGCACGCCGGCGGGCTGCAGGGCATGCTGGAACCCGAGGTAATACTGGTTAGCGAGATTATCATCGAAGTTGAGTGAGACCACGGTTGAAGTGGCTGACGTTTGTGCGCGGGTGAGCATTGGAATCAAAGCGACCACGAAGACGACAGACAATGCCGCAGGTACCCAGAGACGCATTGCACCGGGTACCCGTACACGCGAATACCGGTACCGGCCATGTCGGCGCGTGCGAGCGTGCCGGTCAGCCCTCCCCTGGTGCATTGCAGACCTCTCCCCTGCAGGGCTCGGACCCCACTGTCGCCAGCGTTGGGTCCCTATTTTGCGCGGCCAGGTCGCGGGCGCCTATCCCCATTCGACGTAGCTGAGCACGCCAGAAACCGCCCGGCCAGACAAGTGGACCGCGACCGCCCCCTACCCGCGCAGCGGGCCTGTCGGCACCCTCTTCGTGACGTAACTGTCCTCATTAGAGTGAGGGTTGCCGATGACCGCCAGTCAGCGTCTGATGTCGAGTCGACGGCAGTTCCGCGGTCAGTATCGTCGGCGCGGGCCCACGGAGGAACGGTACTCGGTCCCGGACTGGTGAAACTGACGGACACGCCGTGTACGGGTGGCTGGACGACACGCCCTCGTGACATTCCCGTCGTGAACATGGGGGGCTGGAATTATGGGGTCCGGATTTACGATACGCGTGGCATCCACGATGCTGCGTCATCCCCGGGAGGGCGTCGAGCGGATTCGCGGGCGTATCGATACGCGCAAGGATAAGCGCGACCTGATGGTGTTCGGGAGCCCCCAGAGCGAGCAGTACGCGGTCGTCGAGGACTGGGCGCCCATGCTGCACAAATCAATAGACGCGCCGTGGCCGTGCCAGGAATCGGAGCAGTTTGCCGCGGCATGGGACGCCACAGTGTCTGACCTGAAAGCGGCGGGCCTGCGCGTAGGCCTGGCCTCGTACCGCGGGTGGAACGACGGCGACCGGGCACAGGCCGAGGCAATCTGGTGCCTCGTCGCGCACCTGCGTCCCGCGAACGTCGTGGAGACGGGGGTCGCACACGGGATTACCAGCCGGGTGATCCTCGAGGGCCTGCATCGCAACGGGAACGGCCACCTGTGGAGCGTTGATCTCCCCGCCGTAGATCCGGCACTGCATCACGAGATCGGCGTTGCCGTCCCGGAGGGCCTGCGGTCTCGCTGGACATATGTCGAAGGGACGAGCAGGCGACAGTTGCCGGAACTTATCCGCGGTCTCAACCAGGTCGACCTCTTTGTGCATGACAGCCTGCACACTACGCGCAACACGTGCTTCGAGCTCGACACCATATGGCCGGCACTCCGACCGAGCGGGGTCGCGGTGGTAGACGACATTCACCGCAACCTCGGGTTCAGCCGCTTCACCGCCCGGGTGGTCCCGGGGGCGTGGTTCGTAGCCAGGCATGTCACCGGAGACGGCCGGTGGGGGATCGCGATCAAGGTGATCTAGCCGACCACGGCGCCGGCTTTTCGCGAAACATATCCGTCCTGTGCCTGACGCGGGGCCGTCAATGCGCCAGCCGTCACCATTACCGCGAATTGTGGAAGCAGCGCGCCCGCGCCACCAGGTGGCGACCTCCCGCGGCAGCGCGTACCAGGCCGCGCCGTCGTCGGCGAACGTATCGAGCAGCGTCTGGTACCCGTCGGCTAGCCGCTGGTCATGGGCGTAATCCGGGTGGGTGAGCACGAGCACCATGCCGCCGCGGTCCCGGATGTGCCCCGTCTTTCGCAGCCATAGGCCCGCGTCCGCATGCCGCAGGATAGTGAACAGCGTGTGATCCTGGGGCAGAGTGATAGGGAGTTCGACCGTGTCGCGGTTGAAGTAGGGCAGGTAGGTACAGCAGCCACCCGGCTGCGGTTCGTACGGGTCGGTGTCGGTGTACGACGAGTCGTACTCGAATCCGAGCCGGTGCATCAGTTCCCAGCCTCGGTGGGTGGCAGGCGACCGGAATCCGACGGCATTCCACCGGCCGGCGTGCTCCCACATGGCCGGCAGCCGCTCGTCTAGGAGCCGCCCGGCAAGATCCCGGCCGTCGTGCAGGAGCCCGTGTACCCCGATCTCGCAGCCGTCGTCCTGTATCGAGCGGACTGTTTCGTCATCGACCTGATAGCGAGCGCCGACGAAGTTCCACGACGAACGGTATCCGCGTGCGCGCTCCGGAGCGCGCAGCAGACTCATCTCGGAGTAGCCGACAGCGGTTTCCACGTCATGGGTCAGCACCAGAGCCCACGACCGACCGTCCGGCCACAACCCCAGGAAGGGGACCGGCCTAGCCGCCAGCTCGGCGGTCATCACGAAGAGCCAGTCGTAGAAGTCATGCAGGCTATCCTCGATCGGCCATCCAGGGAAGGAGGCGGCGGCCTGCACCCGGGTGAACAAACGCCGCAGCGCAAGCTGAACCGACCGGGGCATGGCCGGACGGGCGAGGTAGTAGCCGCGCAGCGCGGCGGCGCGGCCGAAGGCCGCAATGCCGGAGCGCCCGATCTCCCGGTATCCCTCCGACCAGTACAGCCGCATCACCTCGCCGGGATCGAACGGCAGGAACACGTTGCCATCCGTATCCCGCCAGATTGCTGCCACCTGACGTCCGTCGGCGGCCTGGATGGGTTCGGCCGGGTGCCAGCCCCGCCCCGGCTGCGGGAGCATGGCCTGAACCGCGGCGTCCGTCGCCACGTGCCCGAAGAAAGTGAACTTGTCAAGCCGGTAGCAGCCCAGTTTGCCCGCCACACTTTGCGCCGCGGGTCTAGCGTCGGCCCCGATCCACATGAGGGAACGCGAGTCGTGGCCGGGAGGTGCCACCGCGGTCAGCGTGCGCACGAAGGCCGCCGCACCGACGGGGCCATTCGGCTGCCGGGGCGGACGCAACTCGTAAGGAACGCGGAAGTAGTCAAAGAAGGCGAACGGATGGGTTGCTTCGAACAACGGTTCCCCCTTTGGCTAAGGGCCGGTCCAGCAGGACACCGTCACAGACCGCGTTTGAACGCGAGATAGGGCAGGAGCGCTATCTCGAAAAGACCCGGCAGGGGATCATTGAACGAGAACACCGCCTCGGTGTTCACGTCGCGGAGGGAGCGCAGGTACGCTCCTGGACGCAACCGGCCCGCGCACATGTCTCGGAGCGCGTTGGCAATGTCGGTACTGAGCCGGATCCAGCCGACGCCCGGCGTGGCGTGCGCCTCTTCCACCGGTGCACCGACCTGGTCGCGGAACAGCAAGTAAGGGAAATCCACTCCGGCCGCCCCGCCGAGGGTGTGGTACCCCCAGGTCCTGGCGTTCACGTCCAAGAGCTTGTATACGCCGTCGCGCGGATCGCGTTTGTATTCGAGCTCTACCAGTCCGTAGTAGTCGATGGCGGCCAGGAAATGGCATGACGGTTCCGCGAGGTTCGGGAGCGAGATCGTCTCGACGAAAGTGCTCGCGACGCCGAAATCCGATGGATGCTGGCGGCGGCGCCGCACCGTCATGCTTGCAACCGGCCGGCCTTCCCGGAAGAATGCGCAGTAGGCGTACTGCTGCTCACCACCTCCGGGAACCATCTCCTGGACGATGACCTCGCTGGTCGGCATGATCTCCGTGGCCCGGCGGAAGGCGGCGAGCAGTTCCGATGCGTTGTCGGCCCGCCAGGCCTTAGCGTGCGTGGTGTAGAAGAAGTGCTCCTTGATCGCAGGCTTCAGGATTACCGGATCGGCAACCTCGATCGCGGCCAAGTCCTCCTCTGACTGCGGGAACCACGTCCTGGGTACGGGGATGGACAGTTGTTCGGCCAGTCGGTATACCTCCCGTTTGTCCCAGGCATGCCGGATTGAGTCCAGTCCGGGGGTGGGCACCCGGAATTCTTGCTGGAGTTCGTCTCGGTTAGCCGCGATGCTGACGATGTTCTCCTCCCGCGTGGCATACAGGACCCAGCCAGAGAGGCTGAGCCTGCTACGGGCCAAGGCCAACGCGTCAAGCAGAGCCTGCTCGGTGCGCAGGTCTGGTACCCGGATGGCGTCCCGGACGAATCGAGACGCGCGCGCGATGGAGACCTCATCATCGATGAGGCACACGGGGATGCCGTGCCTCCCGAGACTGCGCGCGATACCCAGGCCCTGGCAGCCACCGCCGATCACCACTGCGCCAACGTCCCGGCTGGACAAGCCCTGGCCGGCCCGCTGTACAGCGCGTGATGTCCTGACGGTCACGGAGTCTGTCCCGCTCTAGCCGGAACGGGCGCTGCGCCGGAAGCCGCACGGAGCCGTGACGGGCCGGCGATTGCCCGCACGAGCGCGCGGCTGGTATACCAGCCGCCGGACACGAAGCGCACGATCGGCCCGAAACTCCAGGAACTCGGAGCGCCGAGGAAATGCAGGCCAGGCACGGACGATTCCATCCCATTCCCGAGCAGCGGATACCCGCCGGCCCGCCTGATCTGCCCGGTTAGCCCGGCGCTCAGGAACGGGTAACGCGTGATGTCCATCTTGTAGCCCGTGCCGAAGAGCAGGTGGTCCACCGTCTGGGCTTCGCCGTCGGCGAAGGTGACGTACACCTGCCCCGCCCGCGCGGTCGCGGAAACCACGGTACGGCCCAGCCTGATCGGTACCTCCGTGAGCCGTGGCCGCAGCCACGCGGCGCCGGCCGGGCGGATGGATCGGTAGGCGAGCGGTGTCTGGGCCTGCCGCGGCAAGCGCCGGAACAGGTCGGGCACCGCCACCAGCCGGGACAGCCCCATCGGGCCGACATCGGTGGGCGCGTACACCAGCCCGGCGTACGAACCGAGCTTTCGCTGGTATTTTCCGCCGTGCAGCCAGATAATGCGATCCTGCCTGACGGCTACTTCGGCCTGGGCGCCGCTTTCGTGAAGCAGCGCGGCGCATTCAAGCGCGCTCTGCCCGCCGCCCACGACCAGCACCCGCTGTCCGCGGAAGCGAAGGAAATCGCGGTGCTCACCAGTGTGCGAAGCCAGTTCGGACGGCAACTCGGCTCCGATCGGCGGGCGGTTGGCGAACAATGCGATGCCGGCCGCGACAAGCACCCGGCTAGCGCTGATCGCGTTCCCGTCGGCGAGGGTGAGCCTGAATCCGCCTGGCCCTGCTTCCACCGTCTGCACCAGGCGGCGGTCAACGTCCGGTGCGACCTGGCCCTGTACCCAAATGCCGTAGTCGATGAAACGATCGAGCGGTACCGGCGAGCCAAAGCTGGCGCCAGTGGCGGCCTTGAATGAGTCCAGTGACAGCTCGCCCTCGTATTCCGCGATGCAGGTGGCAGTCCAGTTGGAGCGCAGCAGAAGGCCGGCCGGCATGTTGCTCTGCCAGAACGACATCGGCTCGCCAAAGACCTTGACCTCTACCCCAGCCCGGCGCAGGTGCGCGGCCGCGGCAAGCCCGTACGGCCCGGCGCCGATGATGGCCACATTGATGTCAGTCACGGTCATCCCTCCCGTCGCGCCTCGGCCGCGGCGAAAGCCGCTCCGTGATGGACAGCCCGCGCTCTTGCAACTCGTGCGCGCGGCGGCCGTTGGATTCCCGCATGACATCGATGAACGGGGAGCGCCGCACCTGCTCGAGTAGTTCGAGGTTCGGCATGACGCAGTGCCCGCCTATGTATCCCGGCTGGAAGCCGACCGGCGGGAGAAAGTCGATCTCTTCCAGGAAAGCGGTCGTTTCCCAGTAATCCGCGTCGACGGAGTCGGCGAACCGGTCCATCTCTTGCGCCCAGGCGATCAGCACCCCGAAGTAGGTAGTCTCCAGGAGCTTCGCGAGTTCAAGCGCCTTCACGGACGACATGCGTTGCGTGGTCATGCCCGCGGCGGCGAAGTGGTCCTCCACCAGCGCGACGGCCTGTTCCGATGTGCCTGCGACGAACTTCCGGTAATGCCGCAGTTCGTCCCTCATCCGGAGATGCTTACCGCGTACCGGGCTGTAGACGGCCTGGACGCCCGTCTTCTCCTGGATTTCCGTGGTCGTCCCTGGAACCACGGTGCTGTTAACCACGACGACCTCGGGTTCATAGAGCGAGACGTAGCGGGCGGCGGACGAGACGAAATCGGGGGTGTACGGGAAGCAGAGATGAAGGACCTGCACACCGTCAAAGGGACGATCCTCGATGTCCCGGCCCGCAGCGTCATGTGCCTCGCACAAGATCTCCAGCAATGGCCGTCCGATCTCTCCGAGGCCGACGACCAGCACCGCTGTCGCCGATGAAGCAGGAGAACTGCTCGAATTAGGCATGATTCGCTATCTCCATCCCCTTGTTCTTGCCGCGCGATTTGGAGCAGCCAGCGCTTCAACGGTCTCCACAAGCGTTTCTTTCTGGGCGGACCAGTCGAGTTCGTCAAGCTTCATCCGGCTCCTGGCCGCCCGCCCCTCGGCCGCCGCAGGATCGGTCAGCAGGACCCGGATCGCCCGAGCGAGATCCTCCGCATTCTCCGGTTCGAAAAACAGGAGTTCGTCATCGGAAAAGTAGTGCCGCATCGTGGTGGTGCCCGAGCAGATCACCGGCAGGCCCGAGGGCGATGTACTCCGCGACCTTCATCGAGAACACAAGGGAACCGAACACGCCGCCTCGTTGCGGTGATATTCCGGCGGCCGCGCCGCTGAGCAGGGAGGGAATCTGGCCGTTGGCGACCAGCCCGCAGAATTCAATGAGGTCCGCGACCCCTAGCTCCTCGGCGAGCCGCTCTGCAGGCTCCAGGGCAGGGCCTTCCCCGATTATCCGGAACCGCAACAAAGGAAATTCGTCAGCAAGCAGCGGCACCGCCCGGACAACCAGATCGACACCGTTACGGCGAGCGATGCTGCCGCAGTACACCATCCATTCGAAGCCGCCATTGCCGCGGTGTGCCTCGCCCAGGACGAAACGCCCGGTATTGGGAAGGTTCATCACCACTGATACCGGACGTGGCGACACCGCGCTCAGCCGACGCCGCATCGACTCATTAACGGTAATGACCGCATCAGAAAAAGAAAGGCTAATTCGCTCCTCGGCATTCGCCAGGCGCTTAACCAACGGCGGCAGATCGCGCCCACGGATGTCTGTTAGCAGTTCGGCGGCGGGATCATGGACATCGAGGACGATCTTGGCTCCGCCATCTTGGGCACCAGCCCGGCGAACACCAGGAAGTTCGGCATGTTGTGCACGTAGACGACGTCATACCTACGCCTAACGTGGAGAAGGCTGACGAGCAAGAAGGTCCACAAGAAGAAAGCGCCGTACTCAAAGGCATATCGAGCAAAGCCAGTCTGCTTCTTATTGATGCGAACGGAGTAGATGCGAAATGGCCCGCCGTCGCTGTTCGCCCTCATTCCGTCGCAGGCGATGGTGAAGACTTCGACCTGGTGGCCGCTCGCGGTCAAGGTCTCTGCTGCCCGTTTGACGCGAGGATCAAAATGATACAAAGTGTACGCGATCATGGCGATTCGCAAGCCATTCTCCCGCTCCGACGACGCGGATTTTGTCCGATTGCGTGCCCGCATCACACCCCCTTGTCCAGGTCCTGCATCTTCGGAGTTCCTCGATCGGCGACCCTATTCTCGGAACCTTACGTATTTCCGCGCGGAACGACATCCCCGCGTGAGCGGCCGGGACTACGTCAGATTAGGGTGGTCGATCCCGACCCCCGCGCATCAACTCGCGCCGCCACGGAAAAGGGCTGGCAGCGTCCTCGCCAAGATAATCAGGTCAAGGACTATGCTGCGACGTTGCACGTATTCGACGTCGAGTTCGAGTGCTGTACGCATGGAAAGCCGGCTACGGCCGCTGACCTGCCACAGCCCGGTTAGGCCCGGCTTCACCGTGAAGCGCGGCCGGTACGGTTCCGCGAGCAACTCCGCTTCCCAGGGAAGCATGGGTCGCGGTCCGACGAGAGACATGTCGCCGCGCAGCACGTTGATCAGTTGCGGCAGTTCATCCAGGCTGGTCTTACGCAGCCACCTGCCGAGCGGCGTGATACGCGGATCGGTGACCAGCTTAAACAGCATGCCGTTCGGTGCCGTGGCTTCCTCGTCCGCCGAGAGCATGTCGGTGACGTAAGCACGGTGCATCTGGTCGTCGTTGCCCACGTACATGCTGCGCAGTTTCAGCATCGTAAACGGCCTCATGTGACGGCCGATCCGTTCCTGCCGGAAAAAAGCCGGGCCGGCCGATGTCCACCGGACCAGGCACCACAAGAGCATCAGCAACGGACTTGAGACGGCGATCAGCATCAAGGCCAGCGCGACGTCTAGTGCCCTCTTCACCGCCTCCTGCCCAAGTCCTGGCTTAGTTAGCTTTTTTCTCTCTGCGAGGTCGGTCACGGCAAAGTTCCCTCCGCTGCGCTGCCATCGGGCAGCCGGTACCGGCTCGCCGATGCCATGTCCATGACCACCCGGCCATCGATATCGGGCAGTTCCGTCACGGCGCGGCGCGGCATCGCGGGATTGCCGAAGGCGACGACCGCGGCCGGGACGTCGCGCGTGACAACCGACCCGGCTCCGATGAGCGCGCCGGCGCCAATGCGGACGAACGGGAGGATGGTGACATTGACCCCGATTTGCGCGCCGGCGCCGATGCTGGGACCCGCCATCAGCTGGGCCGAGCGACGGTCACCGGGGTAGAGGTCGTTGGCAATCGTGACCCCCGGCGCGAGGAAGACGTCGTCTTCGAGCTCGCTGTACTGGGCGATGTAGCAGTTGCAGTGGATTTTTACGCGGTCCCCGATACGGCAGCCGTAATCGATGACGCTGTTGGTCCAGACCGACACGTCGTCGCCGACTTCGCAGCCTTCCCTGATGACGACGCCATGCCCGGTCTCAAGGCGACCGCCCTATCGTCGAGCCGTCGTAGAGCACGGTTCCCGAGCGGAGCCGGGCCCCGGTCCCGAGGACCAGCGGCGAGGCGTCCGCGTTCGACACGGGGTAGCCGACGAGCACGCCGTGGTCGGCCATCACGCCGTCGGTCCTTGGCACGATAACGGGCTCACTGGACATTGCCGATCTCCTAACCGACGGTTGCGGCCCGCAGGGCATCGCGCAGCGACTCGCACACGTAGTCGACCTGGTCCTCAGTCATGTGCGGGAACATGGGGAGCGACAGCAGCTCGCCCGCCGATTGTTCGGCCACCGGCAGGGGCCGGGCCGCGAACCGCCGCAGCGGGGGCTGCTGGTGGCACGGGGTGGGGTAATGCACGCCCGTTTCGATGCCGCGCCCGGCCAGCTCGGCCCGGACCATGTCACGCCGATGAACGCGCACGACGAACAGGTGATACACATGGCGCGCCGACGGCGCGGCGGCCAGCAGTTTCAGTCCGGTGCCGGCGAGCTCGGTCCCGCTCAGCAGGTGCCGGTAACGCGCGGCCAGCGCGATCCGGCGGTCGGTCCAGGCGTCGAGGCGGGCTAGCTTGGCGGAGAGCAAGATCGCCTGCAGGGCGTCCAGGCGGCTGTTCGTCCCGATGACGTCGTGGTCGTAGTGCGCGTGGCCGAGGGAGCGCCCGTGGTTGGCCAGTGACCTTATCTGATCGGCCAGTTCCGGCCGCGAGGTAACGACGGCGCCCGCGTCGCCAAACGCGCCCAGGTTTTTCGCGGGATAGAAGCTGAAGCACCCCGCTACCCCGAAGGACCCCGCGCGGCGGCCGGCCCATTCCGCGCCGTGCGCCTGCGCGGCGTCTTCGATCACGGCTATTCCCGCCTGGTTGGCGGTGGCGATGAGTTCCGCCATATCGGGCATCTGCCCGTACAGGTGGACCACGATGACCGCCCGGGTGCGGGGGGTGATCGCCTCGGCGAGGGTGCGCGACGTCATCAGCAGCGTGTCGTCGCTGACGTCGGCGAAGCGCGGAGTGGCGCCGGCCCGCACCACCGCGGCGGCGGTGGCAATGAACGTGTTCGCCGGAACGATGACCTCATCGCCTGCGCCAACGCCGAGGGCGGTCAGGCTGAGCTCGAGGGCGTCGGTTCCGCTCGCGAGTCCGACGGCATGCGCCGCGCCGCAGTAGGAAGCCCATTTCCGCTCGAAGGCAGTGACCGCGGGACCGCCGATGTAGGCGCCGTCGAGCAGGCACGCCAGGTACTCCCGCTCGATCTCCGGCCAGACCTCGCCGGCCATGGCGCTCAGGTCAGTGAACGGGACGTCGGTGAGGTCGCGGGCGACCGCGCGGCCGAGGTTCATTGGCGTGCTCACGACGTCAGTCAACGGAAGTCCTCGCAAACGCCTCGAGCCCGGCGGGCCAGCCGGTCCGCTGTCGGGTCACCTCGGCCAGCGCCACCGGGCGCTGCTCCCGTAGTGAGATCTGGGCGCATTCCAGGGTCTGGACGACGGCCAGGCCGCTGCTCCCATCGACCACTGGGGTCGAGTTGTTGGCGATGGAGTCGATGAATTGCTGATCCTGGACCGCCAAGGGCTCGGCGAAGGGTACGAATGGCGACACCATCTCACCTAGGTGGTAGGCGATTCCGGACAGCGGCGCGTCGCAGTCCTCCGGCGGGGTTGCGGATTTGTCATAGATGCGGATCCGCTCTTCCTCCGCCATGTCGTTGTACACGACCATCTTTCTGGAGCCCACCGCCGTTATCCGGCGCACCTTGCGGGGATCCAGCCAGCTGACGTGGATATTTGACCGCACACCGAGATCGCCGTAGTCCAGCCGTATGTAAGCGACGTCTTCGTGTTCCGGATGGACGTGGCGTGATGCCCAGACCGTGACGGTTGTCGGCCGTGAACCGAGCACGAAATTCGAGATCGATATGTCGTGCGGCGCCAAGTCGAATATGACATTCACGTCTGGCTGATAGAGCCCGAGATTCAGGCGGGCGCAGTCAAGGTAGAAGAGCCTGCCTAGGTGACCTCCGCGCACGAGGTCACGCAGCTTGTGCACGGCCGCGTTGTGCTCGAAAGTATGGCCGGGCATGAGCACCACGCCAGCGGCGGAAGCGGCATCGACGAGCATCCGGGCCTCGCCGGTCGTGGTCGCCATGGGCTTTTCGATTAGCACGTGCTTGCCTGCCGCGATCGCTTTCATGGCAAGCGGCGCATGGCTGGTCGGCGGCGTGGCGATGACGAGCGCGTCAACGTGCGGCAGGGCATCCTCGATGTCCGCGTATGCGGTCACGCCGTGCTCAGGCTCCCGACGGCCGTCACCTATCTCGGCAAACCGCTGATCGACGCCGATGACAGCGGCTACCCCGGTCGTGGAACGAAGCACCCGGAGGTGCCGCGAACCCCAGTAGCCCACTCCAACGACGCCGACCCGGATTCCCTCCGCTCGCGCCCGCACATCCCACCCCCGGCTGTCGCGCCCCGCGACCTCGATGTATCGAAGCTTTTTCCTTGCTGTCGGAAGCCTCGCTTATCGCCGGATGGAATGGCACCCCCGCATGAGCGGGCGGGACTACGTCAGATTAGGGTGTGACGGCAAATCGGATTAACTGTCCATGTTGGGCAGCGCCTCGAGCCTGGGTCGTGCGAGCGCCACGACCTCGAGCGTGGAGTGGACTCCGAACTTCGACATAAGGCTCTGCAGGTGGGTGCGGACCGTGTTCGCGGACAATTGCAGTCGCTTCGCGACCTCATTCCGGCCCGCGCCCTCCACCAGGAGGGACAAGACGTCCCGCTCCCGCGGTGTGAGCGTCGCGAGCAGGTCATGGCTGTCGCGGCGGTGCTCTTGATTCTCGATGAGCAGGTGCAGCACTACCCCCAGCTCCCGGGGAGGCAGCCAGTTCTCGCCGCGGACCACGCCGCGGATGACGCTCAGGAGATGATCGACCGACTCATCTTTCCTGATCCAGGCCGCCGCTCCGGCGCGCACGGCGGCCACGATGCGCTCGGGCTCGGATGCCACGCTGAGCATGACGATGCGCGGCGGGTCCGGGCGCTTGACGATCTCCGAGCAGAAGGCGATGGCCGACTGATCGGGCAGGTCGGCATCGAGCAGGATGACATCGGCTGACCGCCCGACCAGCACGCTAGCGGCGAACTCGGCGGAATGAGCCTTCGCCAGTACCGCCACGTCTGGCTCGGTTTGCAGCCGGGTCGCCAGGGCGTCGCGGAACGCCAGGTGCTGGTCGACGATGAGCACGCGAATCACTGGCTGCGGCGGTGGCACGGACTGAGTCACATCATGCCGTGCTCTGCCCATGGGGGAAGGCATTGGCAGCCGTCACCTGATCGATGCGCAGGCCGTCTCGGCTCGCGAGGGCGGCGAGTTGCAGCCGGCTGTGCGCCCCGAGTTTCGTCAGCACGTTCTTCACGTACGTGCGGACCGTATCGACCGTAATGTTCATCGCGGACGACATCTGCCTGGTGCTTTGCCCGCCGGCGATCCTCGCGAGGATCTCCTTCTCCCGGGGTGACAGCTCGCCCAGCCGGTTCGTGTCGCGGGCCGGGACCTTCAGCGGGCCCGGATCAAGCACGTTCTGGCCGGCCTCGATCGCATCGAGCGTCTCGGCGATCTGGGCGACGTTCCTGTCCTGGTGGATTAGCCCCGCGACGCCGATTTTTATCAGCTCAGACAGCATTTCTGGGGCGGTGACTTCCGACAGCACCAGCACCTTGGTGCCGGGGTAGCGCTGCAGGATCGTGCGAACGGTGTCGGGGCCACTGAGTTGATGCCCGGCCTGCAAGCCGAGCAGGCAGACGTCCGGCACGTAGTCACCGACCCCGTCGCGGGGATCGCTGATCGTCGTGGTGACCGCCAGCACGTCGTACCCGCGCGCATCGAGCGCGGCCGCCAGCGCTTGCGCCAGCATCAGTTGCTGACCACAGATGAGTATCTTCATTGCACGCTCCCTCTGGCCGCGAGCCGCATGATCCATGCGATCGGGCGCAGGGTTAAGTTCGTCCACCGACAGGACTGATGGGCCGCGGACCTGGCGGGCCAGTCACGCCATCGATGGCGAAGGCCCTGGGAGGTCCTCGGGCGAAGCCGTCCGCCTCTTTAACGAGGCGACGGGCGCGGTTCAGCGGGCAGCAGGTGCCGGGGGCCGCGGTGAAATATCTGGCGAAATCGGCAGTTATGGATCGCCGGGGATGGACCCGGTTCCGCGTTCTCGGCCCGTCGGTTCACCCGTGACGTTGTTCGTCTGCAGCAATAGCAGAATCAGGCACATTTTCCTCACCCCTCGCCGCGTCGCGATGGCGGCGGAGACCCGCCTCCGCGACACAGCTCCCCTTTTGGCAGAATTGCCTGCCTTGTCTGGCTCCTACTAACTGACCCGAAGCCAGCCCGGGCGACGCTCACTTCGCCGACCCCGGAAGATGCCACCATATGTCGCCTGACCTGGAAAAACGAGACCTAAAACGGAAACAGTTGCCTTGACAACGATTTCAGGGTAATGACAACGATTTCCGCAATTGCGCCAGCGCTAATTACATTCTAAAAGCAGTATGCACACCGCTGAAAACAGTATTCGATGAGTAACCATCCGATTACTCATCAATCATGTCAAGCATCGGCTAAACGCTCCGAGCTATTCATGGGATTATGGCGAGATTTGCCGGGATTCGCGGGCAAATAACCCTATTCGGCGGCCGATGTCACTGACGCTTCCCGCTCGCGCACCGAGTCGGCGAAGCGGCGGGCCGCCGCGCGCAGTTCCAGTTCCGGGTCGAGCCCGGCTTCCCGCACCCGGGCGACGAGGGCCATGAGCGCATCGCCCGCGCGATCCCCGGTCAGTTCCAGCTCGCCGGTCGGGTCCGTGGCCCCCGAGCCCGGACCATCGCCGGCCAAGGGGTCAGACACGACGGGAACGGCGATCCCGGCCCGTTGCGCGCGCCGCTGCAACTGTGCGGCCAGGGACAGCGCGGGCTGGCCGAAGGGAACCCCGTCGAGCACCGACGGCGCCGCGACCTCGCCTGCGGCCGCGCCTGCCGCCTCGGCCTTCGCCGCCCGCTCGGCCCTCTTGATCTCTTCCCAGTTCGCGTTCACGTCCGCGGCCGACGTCGCGGTGACCGAGCCGAAGACGTGCGGGTGCCGCCGGACGAGCTTCGCCGCCAGCGTGTCGGCCACGTCGTCGATCGTGAAGCCGCCCTCGGCCGCGGGCCGCTCGGCGGCAATCCTGGCGTGGAAGAACGCCTGGAACATGACGTCGCCGATCTCTTCCCGCAGCGCGGCCGGGTCGCCGGCCTCAATCGCCTCGGCCGCCTCGTACGCCTCCTCAAGCAGGTACCGCAACAGCGACGAGTGAGTCTGCTCCCGGTCCCACGGGCAGGAGACCCGCAACGTGTCCATGATCGATACCAGGTCGAGCAGGTGCGCGCCCGGCAGGTCATGGGAGCCGGTCAGCACCTGGTACGGCACGGAAAGGGAGCCAAGCAGCGCGGGATCCGCATCCGGCCCGGGCGGCGCCAGCCACACCACGGACGCGTCGGCGGCGGCGGAAGACAGGAAGGCGGCCACCCCGGCCGCGTCGGATGACGGCCGGTCCACTACGACCGCCATCACGTCAGCGGCCGTCAGCGCCGGAATCAGCGGGTGCTCGCTCGACCCGGCGAGCACGCGGTCCGCCGACCGCAGCGCGGCCCAGGCCTGCCCGGTGAGTAGCCCGGGGGCGACCCGCGGGCTGCTCAGCAGGACCGTCAGCACGCCGGGGTGAGGCCCTCGGTGGACGCCGCCGACGGCGTTCCCGCCGGCCTGGACAGCGTGTCCGCCGCGGGGACGACCGAGAACGCCGTGTAGTCCAGCCGGCCGAACTGCGGGCTGACCTTGATGGTCAGCGACTTAGCGGCCGTGCACTGCGCCTTGGTGACGGCGGCGCTCACGGTGTTCTGCTCGGTGGTGGTGCTCGGCTGCTTCCCGCCGTTCGCCTGCAGCTCGTAGGCCGACTCCTGCGCGTCCCAGCGGCCGACCTGCGGGAACAGCTGCGGGGGGACACCGTTCTCGATAAGCAGCTGCGACGTGCTGCTGTACCCGTTCTGCTGGGCCACGGAGGAGAGGGAGGACAGTGCCGCCTGCGACTGCGCGTCGGTGACGGAGATGCCGTTGGCGGCGGCCACCTGGTCCCAGACCTCGAACCTGACCAGCCAGGACAGCACCGCGGAGGGCATGTTCGCGGTCGTCAGCTGCGAAGTGCTGCTGTACGGCTTGATGGCCGTCTGGAGGTTAGACACCTGGGTGTCCAGAGAGGACACGGTGATCCGCTGGTTGCCGACGATCGCCGCGGCGCCTAGCTGCACCGGAGAGCAAGCGGCGAGCACCGCGCACGCGCCGAGGCCGGCAGCGCCGAGCGCGGCCACCCGGCGACCCCTCTTACCGAACAGAGCCACAGACAATATCCCTTCCAGCAAATCAATGAGAGAGCGGCAAAACTACGACTCGGACAGTACCGAACGGATGACCTCCGCGCACCACGCGAGCAGCTCGATGTCGCGCAGCGGCTCCCCGCCGAAGCCTCCGCTTGAGGCCCCGGACTTCGGTACTGGTACCAGCATGGTACGCACCGCCTGCTTGACCAGCGTCTTGGGGTATAGCCGCTGAACTCGCACCACACGCGAATCAGGCAGGACAACCGGGGCGAACCGCACGTGCTGGCCCTGGAGCGTGATGTCGCTCAGCCCGGCCCGGCGCGCCGCGAACCGCAGCCGCGCCACGTCGAGCAGCGTCACTACCGGCAGCGGCAGCTCACCGTAGCGGTCGCGCAGCTCATCGCGCACCGCGCCGACGTCTTCCTCGGAGTCGATCGAGGCGATCGACGTGTACGCCGCCAGCCGCAGCCGCTCGCCGGGGATGTAGTCGTGCGGAATGTGCGCGTTGACCGGCAGCTCGACCCGGACCTCGGGCCGCTCGGGAGGCGCGTCGTCCTTCAGCTCGCGCACCGCCTCGCCGATCATCCGGATGTACAGGTCGAAGCCGACCCCGGCGATGTGCCCGGACTGCTCGCCGCCGAGCAGGTTCCCCGCCCCGCGGATCTCCAGGTCCTTGAGCGCCACGTACATTCCGGCACCGATCTCGGTGTGCTGCGCCACCGTCGCCAGCCGCTCGTGAGCCGTCTCGGTCAGCGGCTTCTCCGCCGGGTACAGGAAGTACGCGTACGCCCGCTCCCGGCTGCGCCCGACCCGGCCGCGCAGCTGGTGCAGCTGGGACAGTCCCTGGGCGTCCGCCCGGTCCACGATCAGCGTGTTCGCGTTCGGGATGTCGAGCCCGGACTCGACGATCGTGGTCGCGACCAGGACGTCGAACTCCCGGTCCCAGAAGCCGATCATGACCCGCTCGAGCTCGTGCTCGTTCATCTGCCCGTGCGCGACCGCGATCCGCGCCTCGGGCACCAGCCCGCCGAGCTGGGCGGCCACCTTCTTGATCGACTGGACCCGGTTGTGCACGAAGAACACCTGGCCGTCGCGAAGCAGCTCGCGCCGGATGGCGGCGCCGATCTGCTTCTCGTCGTAGGCCCCGACGAAGGTCAGCACGGGGTGCCGTTCCTCCGGCGGCGTGAGGATGGTGGACATCTCGCGGATCCCCGCGACGCCCATCTCCAGCGTGCGCGGGATCGGCGTGGCGGACATCGCGAGCACGTCCACCTCGGTGCGCAGCCGCTTGAGGTACTCCTTGTGCTCGACGCCGAACCGCTGCTCCTCGTCGATGATCACCAGGCCGAGGTTCTTGAAGCGGATCTCCGGCGAGAGCAGCCGGTGGGTACCGATCACCACGTCCACGGATGAGTCGGCGAGCCCGCGCTGGGTCTCCGCCACCTCGCTGGCGGTCTGGAACCGTGACATCGGCTTCACGACGACGGGGAACGGCGCGTACCGCTCGGAGAACGTGTTGAAGTGCTGCTGCGCGAGGATCGTCGTCGGCACGAGCACGGCGACCTGCTTGCCGTCCTGCACCGCCTTGAAGGCGGCCCTGACCGCGATCTCGGTCTTGCCGTACCCGACGTCACCGCAGATCAGCCGGTCCATCGGCACCGGCTTCTCCATGTCGTGCTTGACGTCGTCCACGGCGGAGAGCTGGTCGGGGGTCTCCACGTAGGGGAACGCGTCCTCGAGCTCGCGCTGCCACGGCGTGTCCGGGCCGAACGCGTGCCCGGGCGACGCCATCCGCGCCGAGTACAGCCGGATCAGCTCGGCGGCGATCTCGCGAACCGCCTTGCGCGCCCTGCCCTTGGTCTTGGCCCAGTCCGCGCCGCCAAGCCGGTGCAGGGCGGGCGCCTCGCCGCCGACGTACCTGGTGACCTCGTCGAGCTGGTCGGTGGGCACGTACAGGCGGTCCGGCGGGTGCCCGCGCTTGTTTGGCGCGTACTCGACCACGAGGTAGTCGCGGGTGGCCCCCGCGGCCGTCCGCGAGGTCATCTCGACGAACCGGCCGACTCCGTGCTGCTCGTGCACCACGTAATCGCCGGGCTTGAGCTGCAGCGGGTCGACCCCGCCGCGCCGGCGCGCGGACGGCATCCGCCGCTCGTCCCGCGAGGACGGCCGCGCGGCGCCGCGCGCCGCGAAGTCCGCCTCGGTGAGCACCGCGAGCCGGACGGCCGGCCAGGAGAACCCCTGGCGCAGCTCTCCCGTCGCGACGTAGGGCACCCCGCCCTCGGGCTCGGCGTCGAGGTCGCCGACGCGCGCGCCGAATCCTTCGCCGCGCAGCACCTCGGCGAGCCGCTTGGCGGGCCCGTGCCCCTCGGTGACGAGGACGACCCGCCAGCCTTCGGCGAGCCAGTGGCGAACGTCCGCGAGCATGCGGCTGGTCTCGCCGCGATAGGCCGTCGCGGGCGCGGCGTCAATGGTGATCCCGAACGTAAGCGGCCTGCTCTCCTCCGCCAGTTCCTCGCCCAGGACGCCCGCGCCGTCGCCGGTTGCCCCGGCCTCGTCCGTGACACCGAACGGCGCGAGCGTCCACCAGGCGATGCCGAGCTCGGCCGCCGTCTCGCGGATCTTCTCGATCGGCTGGAAGGCCGAGCCGCCGAGGTCCACCGGCGCCTCGCCGCCGGAGGCGGCGCTCGCCCAGGACGCCTCGAGGAACTCCTGGCTGGTCGCGACCAGCTCGATCGCGCGGGTGCGGATCCGCTCGGGGTCGCAGGCGAGCACGATCGCGCCGAGCGGCAGGTGGTCAAGCAGCAGGTCCATCCGGTCGGCGAGGACCGAGGAGAACGCCTCCATGCCCTCGACGGTGATCCCGTCGGCGATCTTGCCGAGGATCTCGGAGACGCCCGGGTGCTTGGCCGCGAGCTCCTTGGCGCGCGCCCGGACCGACGGGGTGAGCAGCAGTTCCCGGCAGGGCGGGGCCCACAGGCCGTGCTCGGCCTGCCCCGCCGAGCGCTGGTCGGCGACCTTGAAGACGCGGATCTCCTCGACGGTGTCGCCGAAGAACTCGACCCGCAGCGGGTGCTCCTCCGTCGGCGGGAACACGTCAAGCAGCCCGCCGCGCACCGCGAGCTCGCCGCGCTTGGCCACCATCTCGACGCGGGCGTAGCCGATCTCGATGAGCCGCGCGATCACGTCTTCCGGGTCGGCGTCATCCCCGGCGGCGAGCCGCACGGGCACCAGGTCGCCGAGCCCGGCGACGATCGGCTGCAGCACGGACCGGATGGGGGCGACGACGACCTTCAGCGGCCCGGCAATGTTTCCCCCGGTGGGCGACCCCCCCGGTGACCCCCCTGCGTATGGGGGAGTCCCTCCGCGGGACGAGCCCTCAGTGACCCAGATCTCAGGATGGGCGAGGCGGCGGAGGATGGCGATCCGCTGCCCGACCGTGTCGGACCGCGGCGACAGCCGCTCGTGCGGCAGGGTCTCCCAGCCGGGGAACGTGGCGACCGTGGGCGGCGGCAGGAACGCGCGCAGCGCCGCGGTCAGGTCCTCGGCCTCGCGCGCGGTGGCGGTCACCGCGAGCACGAACCGGCCGGGACCGCCCGCGACCCCGGTCGCGAGCGCGGCGGAAACCACGGGGCGCAGGGCCGACGGTGCGACGAGGTCGCGCTCGCCGCCCCCGGTGATTCCGAGCATGTCAGGCTGGATGTCGAGTGCGGTACGGAGTTGAGGATCTTCGGCTACGGCGGCGAGTAGTCCGGCGAGGCTCATGCTGTCCCAAGGTCGGTGGTGGTCAGGCGTTACGGGCGCCCCGCGAGACATCCGCCCGCTTTCAGCGGGCGGGCCCGGTAAACAGGAATCCCCCGTACGAACCCAAGTCGATGCTGAGGCGTTCGACTTCACCACCAAGTTTACGACTAGCGGACGGCCCCGGGTCGCCGGAGCATCTCATCGACCGCTCCGGCCGCCATCAGTTCCTTGATCCGGCGCAGCCGGACGAAGCGTGATGAGGTGAAGTCCTCGTAAGACAGCCCGTGCTCGGTGTAGCTGGCGAGCAGTTCGCCGATCCCGTCGCGGACGGTCCAGCGCAGCCCTAGCCCTGGGAAGGTGTCGACGAGCTTGGAGAAATCGACCCGGTAATTGCGCAGGTCCGGTCCCGCGTTATCGGCGAATGTCACCTTTGAGCCGGGCACGGTGTCCCTGACCTGCTCGGCGATGTCGCGGATCTGAACGTTGTCCTCGGCCCGGCCGACATTGAAGGCCTCGTTGTGCACGGCCTCGCGCGGCGCTTCCAGCATGGCGAGGAACGCCCGGCTGATGTCCTCAATGTGGACCAGCGGCCGCCACGGAGTACCGTCGCTCTCCAGCCGGACCTGGCCGGTGGTGAGCGCCACGGCGGTGAGGTTATTCACCACGATGTCCAGGCGCAGCCGCGTCGAGGCACCGTAGGCGGTCGCGTTGCGCAGGTAGGTGGGGCTGAAGTTGTCGTCCGCGAGCTTGGCGAGCTCGCGCTCGGCCATGACCTTGCTCTCCCCGTACGGCGTCACCGGGTAGAGGTCCGCGTCCTCCGTCACCGCCGCCGATCCGGCCGCGCCGTAAAGGCTGCAGGAAGATGAGAACAGGAACCTGGGTACCCCCGCGTCCTTGGCCATCCGGGCCAGGTTCATGGTGCCGTCCAGGTTCACCGAGTACGTCGCCGCCGGGTTCAGGTCGCCAAGCGGATCGTTGGAGAGCGCGGCCAGGCATACCACCGCGTCGTAGCCGGCGAGCTGGGCCGCCGTGACGTCCCGCATGTCGACGGGTCCCGGTTCGCTGCCGCCTGACCGGGCCGGTCCGAGGTCACAGCCCTCGTAAAGGCCGAGATCAAGGCCGTCGACCTCGTGCCCGGCGGCCCGGAGAACGGGGACGAGGACCGCACCGATGTAGCCGCCATCGCCCGCAACGAGGACCCGCATGACGCTCTCCTAAGTCAGCCAACCGATATGACCAGCCCGGCGAGGCTGGCCTCGTGCTAACAGACCCCGGATACGGCATCGTGATACATCTTTGCTCGCACCCTGGCCAAATGACCAATACGGTTAGTTGTCGCTTAATTACCATGAACGTGTATCCAAGCCAGCAGGGGTGGGGAGGCTACCGTGAGCACCGACATGGGGCGCAGTGCCACCGAGCCGGAAACCGAACCGGAAGAACCCGGGGGCGGTGCCAGAAGGTGGAAGCTAGCCATCGTTGGCCTGGTCGGCGTCTTCGTGGCGCTCGCCAGCTATGACCTCGTCGGCATGTCGGGCCATTACGGCGCGACCGAGGTCGCCTCGGCGGCAAACACGGCAGCGGCGGCGCACCCGGCCATGTCGGCCGGCGCCACGCACGGTGGCCATGCGTCCGCCTCGCCGTCGGCGCCGGCCCGCCCGGCGCGGGGCCCGGCGTCCCCGAGCATGCAGGCCGCGCCGGTGGCGCACTCGCTCGGCGCGACGTCGGCCGCCGCCTTCGGTCCCGACGGGCTCTCCGACGGCGACAATCCCGCCATCGCCTCCAGGATCGTCGACGTGAGCACGTACCTGCCGTGGTACAGCTCGTGGTACGCGACACCGGAGTTCGGCGACCTCCAGTCGGGCACCGGCATCCTGCTCGACATGGGCGAGACCGTGAGCGTCAGCAGCGTGCGGCTCCTCCTCGGCGCCGCGCCGGGGGCGGACGTCCAGGTGCGGGTGGGAGACGACCCGTACCCCGCCGACCTGTCGCCGGCGGCCAGCGCCTACGGGGTTGGCGGCACCGTGCGGCTGACGGCGACGGCCCCGGTCACCGGGCGGTACGTGCTGATCTGGTTCACCCGGCTGCCCCCCGCATCCCCGGGCCACTACCAGGTCAGCGTCTACACCGTTGAGGTGGACGGCACGAGCTCACAGCCTTAGGCAGGCAGGCGCGGCCACCGATGGCGAGAGTCCATTACGTGGGATACTTTCGGCCCCCCAAGGGGCACTTTGTATCCCACGTCCTGTGACTCGGGGCCGGGAAGCGCGGGCCGGGGGATCGTTGCCAAAGAATTGGCCGAGGCAGTCAGGCAAATCCAATACAGTGAGTAGTTGTTCAACTACGCTATGCCGTATGACGACTGCCGAACGAGGGTCGCCGCACCGCCATCGGACCGCGAGCCGCTTCTTCGCGGAGCCGGTGCGCGACTACGTGGCGCAGCGCGTGGGCCAACCGGTCAGCGTGCTCCAGGCGGGCTGCCTGGCCCCGCTGCGCGAGCTCGGCCTCGGCGAACTCGCCGAGGACGGCTTCGAGATCTCGGTTACCGCCGTCGACGCCGACCAGCCGCTCGCGCGGCGGGTGCTGCGCGACACGCACACCGCGTACGACGACGTCATCACCGGTGACCTGCGCACGGTCCCCATCCCCCAACGGGCCTACGACGTGGTCTACTGCGCGCTGTTGCTTGAGCGCGTGCGCCACGTTGAGCTCGTTCTCGACCGGTTGACCAGCGCGCTCAAGCCGGGCGGGCTGCTCCTGCTGCGAACCGGCGACCGCTACAGCGCGGCGGCGCTGCTCGACCGGATGCTGCCCCGGATGATCCGAAAGGCCGTATGGTCCCGTTCCCGCCCCGGCATCCCCGGCCCGTTCACCCCGGTCTACGAGAGGGCGGTGAGTGAGGAGGGCATCGCCTCCTACGCGCTGATGCACGGCCTCGTCATCGCCGCGCGCGGCCGCGCGCTAAACCGCCCCGAGCGCCCGGACGGGCTGGCGTCGTCGGTGCGGATCGGCTGCGCGGCCATCTCCCGGCTCAGCGGCGGCCGCTTCGCCCACGACCACGACGAGCTGCTCTACGTGATCCGCAAGCCGCTCGACCGCTTCGCCCGCGTCGTATAGCCGCCGGATCTGCCCCTGTGGGCCACGCGGCCGGAACGGGGTACGAGCCCGGGTGCCACAAGGCCAAAAGGAAGGCGTCCGGGGGCACCCGGGCACACTAGATGCGCCCCTGGGTGCCCCAAGGCCGGAATATTCCGGAATATTCTGCCCCTGCAGCACCCACGGCCAGACAGGTCAACGGCACCGGGCCGTCGCGGCCGACGGAACGGGCAGGCACCGTAGACGCGGGGCACGAACTGCTCGTACCGCAACTCGGCTCCCCTAGCGGGCTATCATCGTCGTGCATATCAGCGGAGCGGCACCTCCCGCGAGCCAAAGCGCGCGGCGGCGAGCGGGGCTAGCAGAGTGAGCGGGGAAGCACAGTCTGAGGGGGAGCCACACGTGACCGATCAGTTGCCCGCGGAGCTGGCCGCCTGGCCGGCCTGGACCCCGGACGAAGCGCAGCTCGGCGAGCTTGAGCTGATCACCTCCGGCGCGTTCGCGCCGCTGCGCGGATACCTGGGCAGCGACGACCTAGCCGCGGTGGCCGAGCGCGGCGAGCTCGCCGACGGCGCGCCCTGGCCGCTGCCCGTCACGCTCACCGTCCCGGTCACGGCGGTGCCAGAAGGGGCGGCCCGGCTAGTCCTCCAGGATCCCGAGGGATCGCCGCTGGCCGTCGTCGAGATCACCGAGCGGGTGCTTACCGCTGGCGGGTCGGCGGTCCGGCTGGCGGGGCCGGCGACCGCCCTGCGTCCGCCGGAGCGCGGCCCGTTCCGGGCGTTGCGGAGGGCGCCCGCCGACGTTCGCGCCGAGCTCGGCGCGGGTCGCGGCACGGGCTCAAGCACTGGTCCAAGCACTGGTCCCAACCCGGGCCCAGGCACGGGGCGAGTGCTCGCGCTCGCGACCAGGCGGCCGCTTGGCCAGCGGCAGATCGGCCAGCTGCGGCACTTCGCCGACCACCTGCGCGCGCGGGTGTTGCTGCTGCCCCTCGTGACTGGGCCGGCCGACCTGGTGACCCGCCCGGAGTCGCTGGTGCGGGCCGTCCTTGCCGCCGCCGCCCAGCTTCCCGCGAGCACGCTGGTCGTTCCTGTGCCGTTGCCCCCGCGCGCCGACCCCGCGACCGAGCTGATGGCCCGCGCCGTGGTAGCCGCCGCCTACGGGGCGACTCACCTGCTCGTGGACGCGGCTGGCGCGACCACAGCAAGCCGATCTCGTTCCGGGGAATCTGATTTTGACCTTTCCAAGCTCGGCATCGAGATCCTGGCGGAAGGCGAGTGGGCGTACGACCCGGCCGCCGAGGTCTGGCGGCCGCTCGGCCTGATCGAGCCGGGGATGGAGCGGGGCGAGCTGGCCGACGGCGAGCTGGCCGAGCTGCTCGACTCCGGCGCTCAGGTGCCCGCCTGGCTGATGTCCGCCGGCGTGGCCGCGGAACTGCGCCGCGCCCGGCCGCCGCGGGCCGAGCGCGGCGTCGTGGTGTTCTTTACCGGGCTGTCGGGCTCAGGGAAGTCCACGCTCGCCCGGGACCTGCGGGACGCGCTGCTCGAGCGCGGCGACCGCACGGTTTCGCTGCTCGACGGTGACCTCGTGCGGCGGCTGCTGTCCGCCGGGCTCACGTTCTCGCGGGCGGACCGGGACCTGAACATCGCCCGCATCGGGTACGTGGCCGCCGAGGTCGCGCGGCACGGCGGGGTCGCCATCTGCGCGCCGATCGCCCCCTACGCGGCGGCCCGGGCCGGGGTGCGGCGGATGGTCGCGGAGACGGGCGACTTCGTGCTGGTGCACGTGTCGACCCCGCTCGAGGTCTGCGAGGCGCGCGACCGCAAGGGCCTCTACGCGCAGGCGCGCGCGGGGGTCATCGGCTCGTTCACCGGGATCTCCGACCCGTACGAGGAGCCGGACGACGCGGACCTGGTGATCGACACGTCGGTGGTCTCCCGCCACGACGCGGTCGCGGCGGTGCTCGCCCACCTCGCCCGCGGCGGCTGGCTAGCCGGCCGCTAGTTGGTCTGGACGGTCTCTTCTTCGTCGGCTTCTTGGCCCGTGGCATCCTCGGCCTGGGTGCCCTCTTCGAGGCGCTCCCGGAGCTCGGTGACCTTCGCGCCGGCCTTGCCGAGCCTGCCGTTGAGCTTGTCGGCGATGATCGAGCGCTGCTTGTTCAGCAGCACGTAGCTGGCGAGCGCGCTGATCACGAGGCCGAGGAAAAGCAGCAGGACGCCGCGGGCCCCGGCCACGTACAGCAGGATCACCGCGCAGCCGAACATCAGGATGCGGGCGGACGTGTAGGCGAGGATACTTGGCCAGGTTCTGCTCTTCATAGCACTACCGATTGTAGGACTAGTCCCGGAGGATGTCGGCAAGCAGGGCAGGATCGATGTTACCTCCGGACAGCAGCGCGACGATCGGTGCTTCCGGGCCCCGGGCGCCCGCGCCCGCCGCGATGCCGAGTTCACCCGCGGTCCGGTCGAGCGCCGCGGCGACGGCCGTCGCCCCGCCCGGCTCGGCGATCAGCCGGGACTCCCGGGCGAGCCGGCGGATGGCGTCCCTGATCTCTTCCTCTGAGACCGTGACGATGTCGTCGACGTAGGCCCTGATGTGCGGGAAGGTCAGTTCGCCGACCTCTTCGACGCGGAGCGCGTCGGCGCTCGTGCGCGAGGTCTGCGCGGCCGTCCAGGCGATGCGGGCGCCCGCGCGCAGCGAGTCGCGGGCGTCGGCGGCGAGTTCCGGCTCCACCCCGATCACCCGGGTGCCCGGCAGCAGGTCCTTGACCGCGACCGCGATGCCGGAGATGAGCCCGCCGCCGCTGATCGGGACGAGAACGGCGGCCGGCGGCTCCCTCCCCTGCTGCGGCCCGGTGACGAAGTCCTCGGCGATCTCCACGCCGATCGTGCCCTGTCCGGCGATCACGTCCCGGTCGTCAAACGGCGCGACCGGGTGGTAGCCGCGCACGCGCGCGATCTCTTCGGTGGCCGCGATCCTGGCGGCCAGCGTCGGCTCGACCCGGATCAGTTCCGCTCCGGTCGCCGCGATCGCGTCGGTCTTGACCGCGGGCGCGTTCTCCGGGACGACGATCGCGGCGCGGACGCCGAGGAGCCTGGCCGCGTACGCCACGGCGAGCCCGTGATTGCCGCTGGAGTGCGCGACCACGCCTTCGGGCGGCGCGCAGGAGGCCAGGTCGCTGGTGACCGCGTAGACGGCGTTGTACGCCCCGCGCAGCTTGAACGCGCCGGTCGGTTGCAGCGACTCCGGCTTGATGAGGAGCGGGGCCGACGACTTCACCGTCCCCGTGAACGGGACGAGCGGGGTGCGGACCGCCACGCCGCGCAGCCGGTCGGCAGCGACGGTTATCTCAGCAAGCGACACAAGCTCAGACACCCCGCTACCCTAACTGAGGCCGGGTGCCCGCGTGACGACACCCCGCCCCTGTGCTACTCACGAGTCACCCTTAGCGATCGGTGAATCGCTAGGCAAATTTCCCGAAATCTAGGCAGAAAGTACCCGTTTGTCGCCAAACTAAGGGCATACTCCGACCGAGTACGAGGAGATGGAACGTGGACGGCAACAATGAGCGGCTGCTCACCCCTGGGGAAGTAGCCGCCCTGTTCCGGGTGGATCCAAAGACCGTGACCCGCTGGGCGGCGTCCGGACGGATTACCAGCATCCGCACACCCGGCGGGCACCGACGGTTCCGCGAATCTGAGGTGCGCGCCCTGCTGCGCGGCGACAGTGAAGCTTCACCCGAAGGTCACCCCGCGGCATCCTAGCTGGGGACCTTCTCCAGCCGGGCGCGCCGCCGATCGCGGCACGCCCGGCCACTTAGCCTTATCTAGGCCGGCTCAGGTCACTCTGGCTCAGGGTCGTCGCCGGGCCAGTAGTTGTCACCAACGAGCCTGGCGAACTCCTGGAACTCACGCAGCAACGCGGCGTCGCCCGCACGCCACCGGCCCTTGCGCTCCTCGACCTCGTCGGGGGTGAGCGCCTGCTTGGCCAGCCGGGCGTACTCGGTGTCCTCCGGCCCGATCTCCACGTAGACGTCGCCGATGACCCGCCCGTCCCCCGTGTGCACGGCGGTCTGCGGGACCTGCAGGTTTCCGTTCGGAAGTCGTATGACGAACATCGCAGCTCACCTAGATGCCATAACGCCGGTTGAAGTACAGCATCACCCGGAGAGCAATCCGGGTGTTACCGCTTAGCATGTCGACCAGCGCGGGCCGCTGGGCTGACGCGATCGCGGCGAACGAGTCCGCGAAGAACTCCTTCCGGCCGAGACCGCCACGCTGGCGGTGGAAGTCACTCGCGATAAACGACTGACACTGCTCGTATATGTTCCTGAACTCAGCCGAATCAGATTGCCACTTTCCTGGCGGACTGTCCAGGTCATCAAGCGCGTGGCCCACTTCGTGGCAGATGACGTCGGGTGTCGGGGATGGCCGGGTGCCCACCACGATCTTGCGGTCACCGTAGGCACCGGCGCAGGCATCCCAGGTCGCCTTGCCCGACGGCAGCGGCACGCCGTGCAGCGCGGCCATGTCGTCGAGGTCGGGTACCCCGCCGATGCCCACGTAGATGCCGTCGAGCCCGAGGGCGAGCTTTTCCTGCAACTGCCGCGGGAATTCCGCGAGCCGGTCGATCGCGGCGATGACCTGCGGCGGCGGCGCCGTCTTGGCGACGTCCCACTGGCGCCACAGGATCGACTCAAGCGGTCCGCAGTTCCGTCGCCCGTCGCCGGTGAACGGGAAGCCGGCCGGGTGCGGCGTGGCGAACGGCGGCAGCTCACGGGTGCCGTTCGCCGGGGTCGTGGCCGTCTTGGCCTGCGCCTTCTTGGTGGCCGCGGCGTTGCGGGCCGCGGCCGCCCCTGGCCGCCCCGCCAGCCGCCTGGCCGCGGGCGGGCCACCGACAACCTGGTACCAGGGCTGCCTGGGCGCCTGCGCCGCCTTTCCCGGCGAAGCGGCGGCGGAGGCCTGGTCCGGCGGGTGGGTGGTGGTGTCGAGCGGCGCGGCGCCGAAGGGCGCCTCCCTGATCCGTGCCCGTCCGACGCCGCCGCCCTGGCCGGGCGCGTAGTTCCGCGGCAGCGGCGGCCTGGCCTCGCTCGCCGGCCGGACCCCGGAGACCGGCGAAGTGCGCGGGGCAATCCTCGGTGACGGCATGTCGCGGCGCGGCAGGCCGGCCGGCGGCTGCAGTGGCGGTGGCGACTGCGAGCGCCCTGTACTTGCGGACCCTGTACTTGCAGACCCGCTGACGCCGACAACCGCGCGGTCGCCGTACTGGTTGCCGGCCACGTTACGGCGATGTCGTCCGGTGACTTCCGTTCCAGCCGCCCGGGAGTCCCGTGACCTGCCATCACGGTCGCCCTGCGAACCGAAACGCCAGCTGACGAGCCGACCAAGTCGCTCGAGTAGGCGTAGCCGCATCCTGGGACTCCCTGTTGTCGCGCTCAATTCCAGGGTATTCCCGATCGGCCCGCACGTCACCCCGGGTGACAGACCGCTACTAAAGAGACTGAGCGTGAGTCAAAGCGCTTCGGGCGCGGGAAACACCCCACTCCTTAGCCGCTGACACCCGCATAGGAGTGCATGCCGGTGAGGAAGATCTGGATCACGAAGATGTTGATCATCAGGGTGGCAAAGGCCAGCAACTGGATGTAGTGCGCACGGGCGCCGCGCCAGCCGGCCGTGGCCCTGGCGTGCAGGTAGGCCGCGTAGATGACCCAGGTGACGAACGCCCAGGTCTCGACCGGGTCCCAGCCCCAGTAGCGGCCCCAGGCCTGGTCCGCCCAGATGGCACCGGCCATGACGCCGAAGGTCCAGACAGGGAACCCGAAGACGACCGTCCGGTACGTCAGCTTGTCGAGCTGCGCGGCCGACGGAATCCGCGCGATCAGCCCGTTGCCTGGCTCCGCCTTGCCGGCCGCAACCCGCTTCCTGTACCGCTCCGCGACCAGGTACAAGATCCCGAGCACCGCCGCGACGAAGAAGATGCCCGTCGCCAGCGTCATCGCGGTGACGTGGATGGACAGCCAGTAGGACTGCAAGGCCGGCACCAGCGGGCCGGCCGTATTGATGAGCGTCTCGGCGAGGCCGAGCGCGATGACGACCGCGCCCATCACGAACACGCCGAGCGCCCAGGCCCGGTAGCGCATCACGATGTAGCAGAAGAAGATCGCGGCCACACAGGTCAGCGCCGTGATGAACTCGTACATGTCGCCCCATGGGGCGCGGTGCACGGCGAGCCCGCGGGTGGTCACCGCCACCACGTGCGCGAGCGTGCCGAGCACGCTGAACGCCACGCCGGCCCGGACCCACGGTCCCGCTTCCCCGATGGCCTTGAACACGGCCGCCCGGGGAGCCGGCGCCGCCGGGGCCGGAGGGACCGCTGGGGTTTCAGTCGCGGAGACCGAGGCCCCGCCGGCCGAACCCGCGCCGACGGTCGCCAGTTGAGCGGTGGCAGGCGCCGCGGCCTTCACGGCCGCCTTCCTGCGCGGCCGCCCGAAGGCGTAGTCACCCGCGAAGGCGAGCACCGCCAGCGAGTAGATCAGCAGCGCCGCGATCAGGAAGTCATTGCTGGCTGCCGCGAAGCCAAGGTTGACGGACACGACGTCACGCTCCCGGTGATCTGTTGTCTTCCGGGGGGACGACCCCCCGTACCCCCCGGCTGTCGGCCCGGCCGGGCCTGATCGCAAAAACCGCGATCATATCAGGCCCGTCCGGACCGGCGAAGGGTGTGGTAATCATGAATTTCCCGCTGACTTGGTTTCCCCGGGGGGCGATCCCTCGGACTCGGCCGCAGCGATCTCCGTGGCCAGCTCCGCGAACTCTTCCTCGAATCCGCCGCTGGCGTCGGACCTAGTCAGGCCGCCGACCGTGACGACTGACCCGGCACCGGACGCCGCGGGCACGGCCCGGACGAATACCCGGCGCCGGCGCACGAAGAACGAGATCAGCAGACCGGCGAGTGCCAGCATGCCGCATACGAGCGCGGGCACCTGGCCGGGGTCGTAGGTGATGGCCAGCGATACCCACTGCTTGACGCCGACGAACGTGATCGATCCCTTGCCGGCCGGCAGCGCCCACGACTGGCCGGGTTGCAGCAGGTGCGGCGACCCCGAGATCTTCGTCATCCCCGTCGTGTCGAGCTGGTAGACCGACTGCGGCTGCCCGGAGTCCATCCCGAGGTTTCCCGAGTAGCCGATCAGCGACACCGCCGGGTTGTCGGCGGCGGGGAAGATCGACTGCAGCGTCCCGTCGACGGGCAGTGCGGTCGGCACGAACACGCCCATGAAGCCGAGCGACGCGTCTGGTGCCTTGACGACCCCGTCGGAAAGGAACGTGCTCGTGTTGGCCGGGATGAACGGGGTCGCTTCCTCGTACGCCACCTTGCCGTTGGCCCCGGTGACCTTGAACTCGGGCGCGTACCCGTGCCCGATCAGGTAGACCTTCAGCGAGTCCACCGACAGCGGATCGTTGATCCGGATGCGGTAGGTCCCCGGGTTCGCGCCGGGCGACGACGTGTACGTCACGTCCGCCTCGAAGTTCGACGGCTGGCCGACCGACTGGCCCGACTCGATGTACTGCGCCGTGAACTTGTTCAGGGTCAGCGAGAACGGCGCGAAGTCGGAGTCCGAGACGAGCCGGCCCGGGTGGATCTCGTCAAGAGCGGAGACGGTGTCGGAGAACGACTGTCCCTCGACGAGCAGTTTGTCGGCCTTGTAGCCGAAGAGCCCGCCGGCCGCGATCGATAGCAGCACGCCGAGCAGCGACAGGTGGAACAGCAGGTTGCCGACCTCGCGCAGGTACCCTTTCTCCGCCGATACCCAATGCTCGGTTGCGTCTGCGGCGGACCGCCGCAGCCGGAAGCGCTGCCCGCCGAGGACCGCGGCCGCCCCGTCGACCGCCGCCGCCGGCGACAGTGCGGAGGAGTAGGACGTCGACTGCGGCAGCCGCGCCAGGTTCCGCGGGGCGCGCGGCGGCGGCGTCCGCGCCGAGCCGACGAGCCGGAAGGTCCGCGGCACGACGCACCCGATGAGCGAGGCGAACAGCAGCAGGTAGATCGCCGCGAACCAGGGCGCGGCGAACACGTTGAACAGGCCGAGGCGATTCAGCCAGGGTGCCAGCGCCGGGTGCGCGGTGAAGTACTGCTGCACCGAACTCTGGTCGGTCCCCTCCTGCGGCAGCACCGATCCTGGGATCGAGCCGAGCGCCA
The DNA here is from genome assembly GCA_963767685.1 of uncultured Actinomycetota bacterium. GTDB lineage: Bacteria > Actinomycetota > Actinomycetes > Streptosporangiales > Streptosporangiaceae > Trebonia. Next base: position 52,708 of record CAVYEZ010000014.1, on the reverse strand, counting down.
GCAGGAACAGCAGGATCAGCGCCGTCCGCATGGAGGTAAGCTGCCGCCACCCCCAGCGCAGCCAGCCGGGGTTGGGCGGCGGCGCGGCCCGGCCGGTGGCGTCTTCCGCCACGCCTGCCTCGACCTCGCTGGCCGGGCGCGCGGCGTCGTCCTCGGCCGCGGCCGACTCGGACTGCGGGGTGTGGATATCGGTCATGAGGTCACCGCCGCGTCGCGCAGGAGCGTGGTCATCTGGCCGTAGGTGACCGTGCCGATGACCATGGCCGCGACATGCCCGGTCTTGTCAATCACCACGGTGGTGGGGGTATCGCTCACCGGCGCGACCTGGGAGAACTTCTGGACGACGGCGTAACCCGGGTCGTTGATGCTCGGGTAGGTGATGCCCACGCTGTGCAGGAACGCGAGCGCGTTCTCCGGGGTGTCGCCCACGTCGTCGCCGAGGAAGGCGACTCCCTTCGCGCCGTACTGCTCGTCGAGCACGGCGAGCGTCGGCGCCTCGCCGCGGCAGGGTGAGCACCAGGATCCCCAGAAGTTCAGCACCAGGGTCTTGCCCAGGTAGCTCGACAGCTTGATCGTGGCCCCGGTCAGCGACGTGCCGGTGACGTCGGGGGCCGGCGGGCGGTGCCCGGCCGGGTACTGCACGCTGTTGGTGGTGGCGCTGGCGTTGTTCTTCCCCGAGGTCAGGAACGTCACCGTGAGCGCGGCGGCCAGCAGTACGGCCGCTACGGCCGTCACGGTAACGATCGTTCGGCGCTTGGGTTTGAACACCAGCGGGGTCCTAACAGGCAGTTGTCCTCCGGGGCAGGACCCCCCGTACCCGACTCCTACAGGGGGTAGTACTCACCTTATTGTGCCCTATCCGGATTCGCCACCGGTCGGCGGGGCGGTACCGCATAGGAGACGCCGGTGAGCTCGTCTCCGTCGAAGGTGAAGCTGGTGACCGACCCGAGCGCGCACTGGCGCGAGTTCGGGTTGTGCCACAGGCGCTTGTTCTCGGCGGCGAGGCGGCTGACCCAGATCGGCAGCTGATGGCTGACGCACACCGCCTCCTGGCCGCGCGCCGACTCTCTCGCCCGGTCGATGACCTGCCTGACCCGGGCCACTACCTCGACATAGGGCTCACCCCAGGACGGCGTGAACGGGTTCCACAGGTACTTCCAGTTCAGCGGGTTCACCGCGAGGCTGGCCAGGCTGACGGACTTGCCCTCGAGCACGTTCCCCGACTCGATGAGCCTGTCGTCGGTGGTGATCTGCATACCGAGGCGTTCGGCCACGGGCTGCGCGGTCTCCTGCGCGCGCTCAAGCGGGGACGCGAAGACGGCGGCGACCGGGCGGCCGTCGAAGTAATCGGCGGCGGCGGCGGCCATCATCTGCCCGTTCACCGACAGGTGGTACCCGGGCAGCCGCCCGTACAGCACGTGATCCGGGTTATGCACTTCACCGTGCCTCAGCAGGTGAACGACAGTGATTTCAGCCATGGCGAGGCCAGCTTACCGGCTCGGTATCGACGGGTTTCCGCGCAGGGGCGAATGGCGCGCGCCTGGCCAGAGTGCACCCGTCGAATGGACCCGGCGCTCGGACTTACAGGCTTAGCTGGTCCTGCTCGCCGTCGGGCCAGTGGATCGTCGCCGCCACGTGGCCGGATTCGCCGGGAGCGATGGTGAGGGTCGGCGGTTCGCCGCGATCGGCCGGGTCGGCCGACAGCGACACCGCCGCGGCGTAGGTGTCGCCGGGGCCTGCCGGTTCGGCGGAGCGCAGGTAGGGCACCGCGAAGTGCGGGCCGAACGCGTGGGCGCCGGCCGCTGGCGCACTCCGGGGATCATGCTCCCGTGCAGGCCGATGACGCTGCTGGTGAGCCCGTCGGCGCCGCCGACGGACGCACTGTCCGGCTCTTCCTGCTGGTCCGGCGGCCGCTCCCCGGCCACTGCCCACCCGCCGATGCGCAGCGTCCACTGGCCCGCGGCGTCCGGCGCCACGCGCACCAGGCGCACCTCCCAGCAGCCGCGGACGACGCTGGCCGTGCTCAGCCACGGGCCCGCCACCGCGGGCTGCCCGTTGGCCTTCGGCCAGTCGGCCCGGTGCCGGGAGACGCCGATCCGGCCCTCCGCGCGCACCGGCACCAGTGGCGGTCGCCGCGATGCCCGGCCGTCCGCGGCGATCAGCGCGATTCCCGCGTCCACGTCGCCGCCGACCTCCGGCCCGGTGCGGGTGGCGTACGACCACCGGCCGTAGAAGGGGTCATACACCTCGTCAGACCCATCGCACGCGTGGTCAGTGCCGTGGTTGGCGACCCGCACGATGCCGTCGGCGGATGTGCCGGAGATCACCCAGCCCGGTGCCCGGGCGACCCGGGTAAAGTCGCCGCGCTCGACGGGCATTGGTTCCTCGGTGGCCTGCCACACCGGGTGGTCCGGCGGGAGCAGCAGCCCGGCGAAGCCCTTCGACGCCCAGTACGGTGAGCCCGGCCCCGAGTACGGCTGCCGGATCGGCAGGAACTCGCCGTGCCAGCCGATCGACAGCGTGCCGTCCTCGCGCAGGCAGCCGGCGGACAGGAAGTACCGCAGCATCCCGCTGGCGATCCGCCGGGTGAGGCCGGGGGCCAGCGGGGTGGCGTCGAACAGCGCGCCCGCCCAGAAGGGCGCCAGCGTCGCGCACCGGTAAGTCAGCGACCGGCCCTGGAACAGCGGGGCCCCGTCGCCGCCGACCAGGTGCGCCGCGTCCGCCAGGTACCGGCGCAGCCGGGACCGGTACCGCTGCTCGAGCCCGCGCTCCGCGAGGCCGCCCGCGATGCGGCAGTACCACAACGGGTACAGGTGCATCGCCCAGCCGTTGTAGTAGTCGAAGTTCCGCGTGCCGCCGTCGGTGTACCAGCCGTCCCCCTTGTACCAGTCCTCGGTACGGCTGACCGCGTGGTCGATGTCCGCCTGGTCCCAGGTTCCGCCGACCGAGCGCGAGAAGGCCGCGGCGACGGCACGGAACCAGACCCAGTTGTTGTCGGGAACCCAGGCCCCGGCGAACTCGGCGAGCCAGTCGAGCACCCGCGCCCGCACCGCGTCGTCCAGCCGGTCCCAGATCCACGGCCGGGTCTCGTGCAGCGCTATCGCGATCGACGCGGCCTCGACCTTCGCCTGGTCGATCTCGTCGAGGCGCGGCCAGCGGCGCGGCGACGCCGGGTTAGTGCCGGTCGCGATGCCGGTCGCGTACCAGTCGGCCAGTCCGTGCGGGTCGTGGCCGCCCGCGCCCGCCAGCCGGAAGGCCGCGAGCAGGAACGTGCGGGCGAAGCCCTCGACGCCGTCGCTCCACGCCCCGGAGCGACTGTCTGGTCCCGGCAGGCTGACCAGCGCGTTGCCCGGGCCCGCGTACGGACGCACGGCGAGCAGCATCCGGTCGGCCGTCGCCTCCCAGTGGGCCCGCGTCCATCCGGTAAAGGGCGACAGCCGCGAGTCAGCGGGATGAGTGTCGTCACCCATCACAAGCGTCGTCTCCGGTCCCCAGGTCACGCCACGGTCTGCCACAGGATCTAGCAAATCCGCTCACCCGGGACAAAGTCAATGAGCGTTATTTGACCGGCCGTCAGGCGCCGAGAGCCTGGGCGGCGGCGCGGGCGGCCGCCGGGACGGCGTCGGTGATCCGGGATAGCGCCTCGTCGTCGTGCGCGGCCGAGACGAACCAGGCCTCGAAGGCGGACGGCGGGAGGTAGACGCCCCCGTCGAGCATGCCGTGGAAGAACGCGGCGTAGGCGGCGGTGGACTGGTCCTTGGCGTCGTCGAAGCCAAGGACCGGCTCGGTGCGGCCGAGGAAGATGGTGAACAGGCTGCCCGCCGTCGACAGGTAGTGCGGCACGCCCTCCTTCTCGAGCACCGCCGACACGTGCGTGCGCGCCGCGTGCGCGAACGAGTCGACCGCGGCGTACGCGTCTGGGGTGCAGGACCGCAGCGTGGCCAGGCCGGCGGCCGTCGCGAGCGGGTTACCCGACAGCGTGCCCGCCTGGTAGACCGGGCCGACGGGGGCGAGCCGCGACATGATCTCCGCCCGGCCGCCGAAGGCGGCGCAGGGCAGGCCGCCGCCCATCACCTTGCCGAACGTCACCAGGTCGCCGCGCACCTGGTCGAGCCCGTACCAGCCGGACGCGCTGACCCGGAAGCCGGTCAGCACCTCGTCCATGATCAGCAGCGCGCCGGACGCGTCACACAGCGACCGCAGCAGCTCGTTGAACCCGGCCCGCGGGGGAACGACGCCCATGTTCGCCGGGCAGGCCTCGGTGATCACGCAGGCGATCTCGTCGCCACGGGCCGCGAAGAGCGCCTTGACCGCCTCCGCGTCGTTGTACGGGAGCACGACCGTGTCGGCGGCCGACGCCCCCGTCACTCCCGGCGTGTCCGGCAGGCCGAGGGTGGCTACCCCGGATCCGGCCGCGACCAGCAGCGCGTCGACGTGACCGTGATAGCAGCCGGCGAACTTCACGACGATCGAACGGCCGGTGTAGCCGCGGGCCAGCCGGAGCGCGGACATCGTCGCCTCGGTCCCCGAGTTGACGAGCCTGACCTGCTCCACGGGCGCCCGGGCGATGATCTCTTCCGCCAGCTCGACCTCACCGGGGGTCGCCGCGCCGAACGACGTGCCGCGGGCGAGCGCGGCCGAGACCGCCGCGACCACGGCGGGGTGCGCGTGCCCGAGGATCATCGGCCCCCAGGAGCAGACGAGGTCCACGTACTGGCGCCCGTCCACGTCGAACAGGTAGGGGCCCGCGGCCCGGTCGATAAACCGGGGCACGCCGCCGACCGGCCCGAACGCCCGGACCGGCGAGTTCACGCCGCCCGGGGTCACCTGGACGGCACGGGCGAACAGCTCGGCGGAACGGTCCTCGGTCAAGGGGTCAGCCTTCTTCCTCAAAAGCGTCGACCAGGTATTCAAGCAACCGCAGCCCGTCGGGAAGCGTCCTGCCCGCGGGCTCGCGCACCCAGCGTACGTCCTGGCCCGTGCCGTACCTGGACGGCGGGGCGAGCACGTAGCTGTCACGGCAGTGCCAGCGCACGGATTCCGCCTGCTCGGTCGGGTCGGGCGACGCGTCAAGGCCGCACGACCACCATTCGTCCTCGTGGTCTGGCGCGCCCCTGGTCATGACGAAGAACAGCATCCGCTCCGTGCCTTGCACCGCGACCGGGCCGGTCTCGACCCCGTCGGCCGCCATCTTCGCGAGCGCGGTCGCCCCGGCGACCGCGGGCACGTCGAGAACGTCAAAAACCCGCCCGGTGGCGAGGATCACATTCGCCTCCGGACGGGTTTCCCACCACTGTCCGATCACCGCGGCGTCCGCGGTGGCCTGCATCTGCCACGTTGGCGAGACCGGGTGCGCCCCCGGCGCCGGGCAGCCGACCCGGTCGCACGAGCAGGCCCGGCCCGGGTCGGGCATCCCGATCTTGTCCAGCCCCCCGCTTGGGTGGGCGCCCGGGCACACCGGCCAGCCCATCGCCGCGTACTCCAGGGCCGCCACGCCTAGCGCGGTCGGCCGCTGCGCCGCCAGCCGACGGCCTCGTCGCCGCATCATCGTTACCATCCGGTCCCCCGCGCCTAGCCTTGTCGTTCGCCACTTCCCCTCATGGGAGGGGATGCCAAAGCATCCGCCTAGAGCCTTCTCCTTTGCACATATCCCCAGGTAACCCCCGAGGGGTGGACAAAAGAACAAGACTCTCCTGTAAGTGGGATTGCGGAAATGCTACCGCCCCCCACTCTCTCATTCGGGACGGATGCGCGTGACGCCCGCCACCCCGCGGGATCGGCGAAGCTGCGGGAGCTAGCCCAGCCAGCGGGCTACCTCGACGGCCCAGTAGGTCAGGATCACGCTGGCGCCGGCCCGGCGGATCGACGTGAGGGTCTCCATGATCGCCTTGTCGCGATCCACCCAGCCGTTGGCCGCGGCCGCCTCGAGCATCGCGAACTCGCCGCTGACCTGGTAGGCGGCGACCGGCACGCGGACCGTGTCCGCGAACCGGCGGATGACATCGAGGTAGCTGAGCGCGGGCTTGACCATGACCATGTCCGCGCCCTCGGCGATGTCGAGCTCGAGTTCTTTCAGCGACTCGATCGCGTTCGCCGGGTCCTGCTGGTGGGTGGCCCGGTCGCCGAACTTCGGCGCGCCCTCGGCGGCCTCGCGGAACGGGCCGTAGAACGCCGACGCGTACTTGGCCGTGTAGGCGCAGATCGGCGTGTCGCGGAAGCCAGCCGCGTCGAGCGCCTTCCTGATGGCGCCGACCTGGCCGTCCATCATGCCGCTCGGCGCGACCATGTGCGCCCCCGCCCGCGCCTGCGCGACGGCGGTGGCCCCGTACCGCTCGAGCGTCGCGTCGTTATCCACGGCCCCGCCGGGGGTGACGATGCCGCAGTGCCCGTGGTCGGTGTACTCGCAGAGGCACAGGTCCGCCATGACCACCAGGTCGTCGCCGACCTCGGACCTGATGTCCGCGAGGGCGACCTGGGAGATGCCCTCGGGATCGTCGGCCGCGCTGCCCACGCCGTCCTTGTCGGCGGGGATGCCGAACACGATGATGCCGCCCACGCCGGCCTTGGCCGCCCCGGCGGCCGCCTTGCGCAGGCTCTCCCGCGTGTGCTGGACGACGCCCGGCATCGAGCCGATCGGCTGCGGATCGGCGATGCCCTCCTTGATGAACACGGGAAGAACGAGCTCGGCCGGGCGCACTGCCGTCTCCGCCACCATGGCCCGCAGCGCCCTGGTCCCGCGCAGCCGCCGCGGTCTTACCTCGGGGAACCCAGCACTCATAGCCTCTCCTGTCCGAGTCACCGGCTAGCTAGCGGATCCGCCGCCTGCCGCCGCGGCGGCGCTCGCTCGGGCGGCGCAGCGGCTCGCCGGCCGCCAGGGCCGCGTCCCGCTGGGCCGCGCCGAACTCGGCGAGCGCGTCAACCAGGGCGGTGACCGACGGCTTGGGCGCCGACACGTCAACGCGCAGGCCGAAGTCCGTCGCCGTCTTGGCGGTCTGCGGGCCGATCACCCCGATGACGGTGACCGCGTGCGGCTTGCCCGCGATGCCGACCAGGTTCCGCACCGTAGACGAGGAGGTGAACAGCACCGCGTCGAACCCGCCGCCCTTGATCGCCTCCCTGATGGGCGCGGGTGGCGGCGCGGCCCGCACCGTCCGGTACGCGGTGACGTCCTCCGCCTCCCAGCCGAGCTCGGTCAGCCGGGCGAGCAGGGTTTCCGTCGCGATGTCGGCCCGCGGCAGCAAGACCCGGTTGATCGGGTCAAGCACGTCGTCGAAGGGCGGCCACGCCTCGGCGAGCCCCTCCGCCGACTGCTGGCCGTCGGGCACCAGGTCGGGCCGGATGCCGAAGTCGAGCAGCGCCGCCGTGGTCTGGTCACCCACCGCCGCCACCTTGACGCCCGCGAAGGCCCGCGCGTCGAGGCCGTATTCCTCAAGCTTCTCCCGCACCGCCCGGACCGCGTTGGTCGAGGTGAACGCGACCCACTGGTACCGGCCGGTGACGAGGCCCTTGACGGCGCGCTCCATCTGCTGCGGCGTGCGCGGCGGCTCGACCGCGATGGTCGGCACTTCCTCCGGCACGGCACCGTACTCGCGCAGCCGCTCGGACACGACCGACGCCTGCTCCCTGGTCCGCGGCACGAGCACCCGCCAGCCGAACAGCGGCTTGGTCTCGAACCAGGACATCCTGCTCTTCGCGGCCGCCGCCGCGCCGACCACGGCCACCGCGGCGCCGCGGGTCGTGACGACCGTCACGCCCGCCGCCTTCAGGTCGGGGCCGATCCGGCCAAGCGTGGTTACCACCGTCTGCTGGTCGGTGGTCGTCCCGTCCCAGGTGATGGCGAACGGGGTGGCGTCGGGCCAGCCGGCCGCGATCAGCATCTTCCCCAGGTCGGCCGGCGCGGTCTCGGCGCCGAGTACCACCAGGGTGCCCGGCGCGTAGCCGACCCGGCTCACCTCGTTGGCGTGCACGACCCGGAGCTCGCTGGCGCTGTCGGGCAGCGCGATCCCCGCATACGCGGGGACCCCCGTCGCGGCGGGCACGCCGGGAACGATCTCAAAGCGCACCAGCGCCGTGGCGCACGCCTGAACCTCCGCCGCCGCGCCGGAGAGCAGCGGGTCGCCGGCGACCAGGCGGACGACGAACTGGCCAGCCCTCGCCGCCTGCACGAGCGCCTTGGCCGTTCCCGCGGCTTCGGCGGAGGGCTCGGCCACCGCGGCGTCCGCCGCGAGCAGGTGCCCGACCCGGTCCGCGACCTCGGCCTCGGCGACGACGAGGCCCGCCGCGCCAAGCAGCCGGGCGCCGCGCAGGGTCATCAGCCCGTCGTCACCCGGGCCCGCGCCAACGAACGCGACCCAGCCGTCACGCGCCTCGGCGAGTACGTTGTCACGCCCTTCCGCGGAATCATCGTCAGCGGGGGATACCGGGGGTTGTCCCCCCGGGAGGTAACTAGTCATGCGCATCATTCCCGTTGGTCTGCTCCGCGCGCATCAGGCCTGCCGCGCCCAGTGCCAGCATCCGTTCGGCCAGCTCGCGTCCGAGGCGGGCAGCGTCCGCCGTCTCCGCCTCGCCACGTTCTCTTATCACCATTCTGCCGTTGGCCGACGTCGAGTCCAGCACGGCAGGCTGGAAACTTGCCTCAGGCGCGCCGAGGACGATGCCCTCAAGGTGCAGCCTGCTCCCGCCCGTCGCGGTCGCGTACGCGCCGACGGGCGCGCTGCACCCGGCCTCGAGCGCGGCCAGCAGGGTCCGCTCCGCGGTCACCGCGGCGCGGGTCGGCGCGTGGTTCACCGTGCCGAGCAGCTGGACAAGCTCGGCGTCGGCCGTCCGGCACTCGACGGCGAGCGCGCCCTGTCCTGGCGCGGGAAGCATGGTGTCCGGCTCGAAGATCTCGCTGACCGCGTCGGTGTGGCCGATCCTGGCCAGGCCCGCGTAGGCGAGTACGACCGCATCGAACTCGCCAGCGCGCATCTTGGCGAGCCGGGTGTTCGCGTTTCCCCTGATGGGAAGGCAGGTGATGTCGGAGCGGAGCAGCGTGAGCTGCGCCGCCCGGCGAGGCGAGCCGGTGCCGACCCGTGCGCCGGGCGGCAGGTCGGCGAGCTTCTTGCCGTCCCGCCCGACCAGCGCGTCGCGCGGGTCATCCCGGGCCGGGGTGGCGGCCAGGGTGATCCCCGGCGCGTCCCCGGTCGGCAGGTCCTTGAGCGAGTGCACGGCGAAGTCGACCTCGCCGCGCAGCAAGGACTCACGCAGCGCGCTCACGAAGACCCCGGTGCCGCCGATCTGGCTCAGCTGCTCCCGGCTCACGTCCCCGAGGGTGGTCACCCCAACGATCTCCACCTGGCGGCCGGTGCGCTCGGTGATGAGCCTGGCCACGTCGCCCGACTGCGCGATGGCCATCGGGCTCTTGCGGCTGCCAAGGCGCAAGGGAATACCGAGGCGCAAGGGTTCCGCGTTCACTGGTTCCCCTCCAGGTCAATGAGGTTGGGGGATTCGAGTTCGGCGCGAGTCACCGCGTCGACCGTGCGCGGGTCCAAGTCGAAGAGCACCCGCAGCGCGGCGGCGTATTCCTCACCGTCGGGCGACGACGCGAGTTCCTTGACCCGGACGGTGGGTGCGTGCAAGAGCTTATCTACTACTCGGCGGACGGTCTGGGAAATTTCTTCGAGCGCCCGCCCGCTGACGCCTTCTTCCGACAGCCGCCCCGCGAGCCTGGTCAGCTCCGCGTCGACCACCGTTGCCGCCTTCGTCCGCAGCGCCACGACCGTCGGCGTCACCCGCGCGGCGCGAACGGCGGAGCCGTAGGCCGCGAACTCTTCCTCGACGATCACGCGGACCGCCGCGATCTCGTCGGCGCCCACGCCGCCGCGGCTGGCGCGAAGCTCGTCCAGGCCGGTCACCCGCACCCCGGGCAGGGCGCCCACCGCCGGGTCGACGTCCCTCGGCATCGCCAGGTCGAGCAGCATAAGGTCGTGACCGGCGCGCCGGCCGGCGAGCACGTCGCGCACGACCGCCTCGGTGATCACGAGGTTGGACGCCCCGGTGCAGGAGATCACCAGGTCGGCCGCCGCGATGGCGGCGGGCAGGTCGGCGAAGTCCGCCACGGCGCTCGCGACGTCGCTCGCCACGCCGGCGGCCAGCCGTTCCGCCTTCGCCCGGGTGCGGTTCGCCACCGTCAGTTGCGCGGCTCCCGCGCGCGCCGCGGTCGCCACCGCGAGCCCGCTCATCGCGCCCGCGCCGACCACGAGGACGTGCAGGCCGGAGAGCCGGCCGCCCTCGTTCTCGCTGGCCGCTCCCGGCCCGTCAACGGCGAGGCCGATCCCCACGCTGACCAGGCTGAGGCCAAGCCGGTCGATCCCGGTCTCCGCGCGGGCCCGCTTGCCCACCCGCAGCGCGAGTCGTCCCAGGTCGCGCAGCGTCCGGCCGAGCGTGCCGCGGTCACCCGCCAGCTTCAGCGCCGACCGCACCTGGCCAAGTATCTGGTCCTCGCCTACCACCATCGACTCAAGGCCGCTCGACACCGCGAGGAGATGCTGGACCGCGCGGTCCTCGTAGTGCACGTACAGGCACGAGGTCAGTTCCTGGGCGGGGATCCCGGAGTACCGCGAGAGCAGCTCGCACACCCCGGCGACGCCGCCGTGGAACCGGCCGACTTCGGCGTAGACCTCGACCCGGTTGCAGGTGGAGATCACGAACGTTTCCGCGATGTCCGGTAGCAGCGCGACATCGTGCAGCAGCTTGGCAAGCGTGTCGCCGCTGACCGCGGCGCGCTCAAGGACAGAAACCGGCGCGCTCTTGTGGCTCAGGCCAACGACGAGGACGCTCACTCTTGCACCGCCTACGCTTCCGCTGCTGCCTGATCCGCTGCCTGCCCGAACCGCTCGGCGTTGCGCCGCTGTGCGTGGAAGGCGAGGATTTGCAGCTCAATCGATAGGTCGACCTTACGCACATCCACGCCTTCTGGCACATTGAGCACCAGCGGCGCGAAGTTCAGTATGCTCGTGACCCCAGCCGCGACCAGCCGGTCGCACATAGCCTGGGCCGCGCCAGCGGGTACGGCGATCACGCCGATCGCGATGCCGTGCTCCGCCACGATCGCCTCGAGCTCGCCGACGTGCCTGATTATCACGTTGCCGAACTCGCGCCCGACCAGCGACTGATCGCTGTCGAGCACCGCCTCGATGCGGAACCCCCTGGTCAGGAAGCCGCCGTAGTTGGCGAGGGCGCGACCGAGGTTACCGGCGCCGATGATGACCACGGGCCAGTTCTGCGTCAGCCCCAGGGCCCTGGAGACCTGGTAGACCAGGTACTCCACGTCGTAGCCGACGCCCCTGATGCCGTAGGAACCCAGGTGACTGAGGTCCTTGCGCAGCTTGGCCGAGTTAACGCCGGCCGACCGCGCGAGCTCGTCGCTCGCGACCGTGGTCACGCCGTGCTCCGCCAGCGCGTACAGCGCGCGCAGGTACACGGGCAGCCTGGCCACCGTGGCGTCGGGGATACCGCCTGGCTCTGGTCGTTCAGCGGTATGACCGGGCTCGGCTTCTCGGTCGGACAACTCGGCGGCACTGGACATGCGACGCTCCCGGAGACGGTTCGGCGCTGTGGCGGGCCGGGCGAGGACACGACCCGCGTTCGTTAGGACGGCGCAAGTTTAGGTGCGCGACTCCTCTACCATACGCCGTTTGTGAACAAATGCACAAAGTCTGCGCCATCCCCCGGCCGATCCCGGCCTGCCTACATAGATAAGCGCAATGCCCGGCGCAGCCGGTCCTCGGAGACGCGCCAGAAGTCGTGCTGCACGCCGTCGACCAGCGTGACCGGGATCTTCTCCCAGTACTCGCGCAGGTCCGCCTCCGACTGCGTGATATCGCGCTCCTCCCATGCCACCCCGAGGTCATCAGCCACCTTGCTGATGACCGCGCGCGCGTCATCGCACAGATGACACCCGGGGCGGGCGAGGAGCGTGATCCTTGGCACGGTCACGGCGCTCGCTTACCGCTGGTCAGGCGAGCGGGGCGGCCACTCGGACGACTCCGGCCGGGCAGACTGCCTGCCGCTGTCTCCGTAGCGGTTCCCGTAGCCGGTCGCGTCGGCATCGGACTGCGAGCCGCTGGTCAGCTCGCGGTACCGCGGCGTGTACTGGGCGCCGGAGGCACTGGGCGATGCCGTGCCGTTTCCGCCGGCCGACCCGTACCCGCTGCCGCCGGCATTGGCCGCGGCATCGTAACCGCTGCCGTTCGAGTAACCGTTGGCCCCCGAGTAGCCGCCGTTGGAGTAATCGCTGCCGTTCGAGTAACCATTGGCACCTGAGTAGCTATTGGCGCTCTGGTATCCGTTACCACCGGAGTAGCCATTGTCGCCCGAGTAACCGTTGGCACCCTGGTATCCATTGGCGGCCGGATAGCCGTTGCTTGAGTAACTGCCGCCATTGGCATACCCGGCGGCACCCGCACCCGAGTAGCCGTTGCTGTTGGCCGCTCCGTACTGACCGTTACTCGCCCCGTACGCCCCATTAGCGGAGTTGCCGTACTGAGGCGACGGCGAGAACGCTTCCCGGCCGACGGTCGGAGCCTGGCTATTGTCCGTGCCGTAGTTCCTCGCGGGCGTGAAGCTTGCCGCCGCCCCTGCGGCCTGCCCCGACGAGTACTGCCCGGGTGAATACTGGCCCGGTGAATACTGGCCCGACGAGTACTGGCCGGATGAGTACTGCGTCGACGGCGCGTACTGGGCCGTGGCGGCGTACCGGTCGTTGCCCGGCGCCGCTTCCGCCCGCGGCGTCCAGTTCGCCTGCGGCGCCGCCGCGGTCTCCGGCGCCGAGCCGAGCGCGGCCACCTTCGCGTATTTCAGCCGCAAGTCGATGATGTTGGTAGCGAGGACACAGGAAGCGCGGTCCGCCGCGAACTGCCGGATATGAGGCTGCCGTTCATGGCTCAGGAACGCGCCGCGATCACGGTAGATTTCGTAGATGATTCGCTGCATCGGCGCCTTGGGCACCACGTGGATCACGTAGACAAGGGTGTCGGGCTCGGACGCGCGAACGCCTTCCGCGGCGCGTTCCGCAAGCCGGTCGAATTCCCGCGTCTTATCTTCATGCAACGTATAGATCGAAAGCCGCCCATATGGCCGGGGCGTGCTCGCATGGGCGTCGTCGTCCGCGTCATCATTATCGACGGCTGCGAATTCGGGAGTAAAGCCCGGGCCGCCAGACCGGCCATTGGCGCCGGCGTAGCCGCCACTGCCGTAGGCGGCGTCCTTTGCGTAGCCGCCAGCGCCGTGGGCAAACCGGTCATAGTCAGCGTTGCCGCCGCCCGCGGTGCGCCCGTACCCGGCTCCCTGGTAGGCATCACGGCCGGCGCCGTAGCCCGCGCCCCGTCCGTCGCCGCCGTACCCGCCTCCGGCGTAGCCGTTCGACGCGCCGCGCTGACCAGAGCCGGCAGCGTAGCCGTCACCGCCGCTCCCGGCCGAAGACGACGAGAAGGACGGTGCCGCGTAGGACTGGCCGCCAGGCGGTGCGTTGCGCGTGTACGCCGCCCCGCCGCCCTCGCCCGGGTAGCCGCCGGAAGATCCGCCCGACCACTCAGCGTCGCCGCCATGGTCGGCACCCCGGTCACCCCAGTCGCCGACCGCGTCGTCGGCCCAAGGGTCGCGCCGGTCGTCCTGCGCGTCTTGGCGACCGTCGCCCCACTCATCGTCGCGTCGCCGTCTGCCGCTCATATCCGCTCCGATCTCGGTATAGCGCTCCCGCGTCTTCCATTGTCAGTCAGGTCGGCCGCTACGGCCAACGAGTCGCCGACAATCCGCATCATCTGACCGTGCTCAACCTGGTTGGCACGCCGACGCAAACGGGAGCCTGCCCACCGGACAGGCCGCCATCTCGCGGAGCCGGGAGACCGCGGGCACGCCACCGGCGCGCCCGCGAGACCCGCAGCGCCGCGTACCTGCTACTTCTTGTTCCTGCGCTGGATCCGCGTCTTCTTCAGCAGCTTGCGGTGCTTCTTCTTCGCCATCCGCTTACGACGCTTCTTGATGACTGAGCCCATCAGGCCACCATCCCTTCGGCACACTGGCAGACGGGCACGCCATCACTCACCGGCGGCCGGGAAGCTGAGCACACGCCCGAAATATTAGAGGGAAGCGCGAGCGCCAACCGCTCACGCAGTCCTCAAGCGTACCTGCTACCGCACGGCGGTGAGACTGTATCCCCCGAGGGGACGACCCCCCGTACCCCCCGGCTGTCCGCGCGACCGGGCCTGATCGCAAAAAACGCGATCGTATCAGGCCCGCTCGCGCGGACGACTGGTACCGAGATGAGGCCCGTATCCCTGGTAACCGGGGTGGCCAGAGCACTACCGTGCCTCCTCAGCGGACGCCCTCCCGTCCGCTGAGGAGGCACGGGCACGGCCCGTGACCCGTTTCGCGAGCGCCGGCTCCCGACCTTCAGGAGCCGGGCACCCGCGAAACGCCAGTCGTGGCCCAAGCGCAGTTCTGGGTGCTGCGAGCGGTTCCGGTCACCCGCGCTCAGCAGCCATTACGTGCGCTCAGACGGTGCCGACGAAGGCCGCCCGCAGGTACTGGTTAACCGCCTGCTCGGGGACCCGGAAAGAACGACCGACCCGTATGGCTTCCAGCTCGCCGGAGTGGACCAAGCGATAGACGGTCATCTTTGATACCCGCATGATCGTGGCCACTTCGGCGACGGTAAGGAATCTAACGTCGCTAAGGGGAGTTTCGCTTGCCATCATTGCCCTCTTCCGCGCGAAGCCGAGCACGCCTAACCGGATTCAGCGCACCAGTCACGTACGTATCCCAGGGTAAGTCTCGTACGGAAAAGAGCAAGGCCCCTAATAGCCTCATTGTGCTTACTCCTCGGCCGGTAGCAGACGCGCGCACCTTGCGACCCCGTAGACGATTCTATGAAAAGGACGAAAAGGAGCACGTCAAGCAGCTCTCAAGGCGACCGAAGATCTCGCCTGTCACCGCTACTACGCGTGGTCGTCCGGACGCAAAAAAATTACATCGCGGACAGTCCGTGCGACGGAAACACAGCGCTCCTGGTTCGCAGGATGGCGCGATCCACGGGATCGCCTGGGTCCATGCCGGACGCGAATGAAACATAGCGCGGCGCCGCGCCATCGGTCATCGTGCGCGGCGCGGTTTCAGCGGTCAGGGACAGCGCGAGTTCCCGCCACCCGGCCGGGGTCGCCATTTCCGGCTCGAGCGGCGTCCCCGCCGCGATGGCGAGCAGGTGCGTCCAGGTTCGCGGCACCACCTGGACGAGCGCGTAACCGCCGCCACCGGTCGCGATCCAGCGTCCGGTGCACAATTCGTGCGCCAGTTCGTGCATCATGAGCTGGGCCTGTCGCTGTCCGTCAACGCTCAGCGACAGGTGGGCGAGCGGGTCGAGCCGGTGGCTGTCACAGCCGTGCTGGCTGACGAGCACGGTCGGCTTGAAGGCGCGCAGCAGCGGCGGCACCACGGCGTCGACGGCCCGCAGCCAGCCGGCGTCCCCGGTGCCCGCGGGCAGCGCGACGTTGACCGCGTACCCGGCACCGTCGCCGGTCCCGGTCTCGTCGGGCAGCCCGGTGCCGGGGAACAGCGTGGCGGGGTGCTCGTGCAGGCTGACCGTCAGCACCCGGGGGTCATCGTAGAACGCCGCCTGCACCCCGTCGCCGTGGTGCACGTCGAGGTCCACGTACGCCACCCGTTCGGCGCCAGCGGACAGCAGCCACTTGATCGCGACCGCGAGGTCGTTGTAGACGCAGAACCCGCTGGCGTTTGCCCGCATGGCGTGATGGTGGCCGCCGGCAATGCTCACCGCGTGCGCCGCGCCGCCCGACCATACCGACCGGGCCGCCGCCAGCGTCGCGCCCACCACCAGGGCGGCCGCTTCGTGCATGCCTTCGAACACCGGGTCGTCGTCGGTGCCGAGCCCGTACCAGAGGGCCGGCACCAGGGCCCGCCCGACGTGCCGGACGACCGCCACGTACTCGGGGTCATGCACGGTCTCGAGCTCGCCGTCCGAGGCCGGCGGCGGCGAGATCATGCTCACCGAGGGGGACGACAGGACCCCGAGCGCGCTGGCGAGCTCCATCGTGAGCTTGACCCTGACCGGGTCGAAAGGATGCCCGGGCCCGAAGTCATAGCGCAGGAGGGCCTCATCCCAGACGACCGCCGCCGATCCGGTCACGCAGCGCCCCTACCCTCGCTCATGCGTCCCCCAGCTCGCGTCCCCGGTCCCTGGCCGCCTCGATCGCCGCGAGGAACGCCGCCCGGACCCCGTGCTTCTCAAGCTCGCGGATCGCGGCGATCGTCGTGCCGGCCGGCGACGTGACCGCGTCGCGCAGGATCACCGGGTGCTCACCCGAGTCCCGCAGCATCGTCGCCGCGCCGTAAACGGTCTGCGTCACCATCTCAAGCGCCGTACGGCGGGGCATGCCGAGCAGGATGGCCGCGTCCACCATGGCCTCCACCAGGTAGAACACGTACGCGGGCCCGGAACCGGACAGCGCCGTCGCCGCGTCCTGCTGGTACTCGGGTATGCGGATCACCTTGCCGAGGGGCGCGAGCAGTTCCTCCGCGTGCCGCAGGTGCTCCTCGCCCGCGAGCGCGCCGGGCGAGATCACCGACATCGCCTCGTCGACGAGCGCGGGCGTGTTGGACATCACCCGGACCACCGGCACGTCGACCGGGAACCGCCGCTCGATGAACGACGTGGTGATGCCCGCCGCCATCGAGATCACCAGCTGCGAGGGCGTGACGAGGTCGGCGATCTCGTCGAGCATCCGCTCCATGTCTTGCGGCTTGACCGCGATCACGAGCGTCTCCGCCTTCGCGGCGGCCTCCGCGACGCTCAGTACCGGGATCCCGTAGGACTCGCGCAGCTCGTCGGCGCGCGCGGGCCGGCGGACCACGGCGGCCACCTCCGCCGGCGAGCGTCCCGCCCGGAGCAGCCCGGACAGCAGCGCCTCGCCCATCTTCCCGGTGCCAAGTATCGCAATCATGTTTAGACACTAGCGGGGACCGCTTACGCGGGCCTGATAGGATCGCGCTTTTTGCGATCAGGCCCGCAGCCGGGGGGTACGGGGGCCGGGGGGGATGGGGGGCGGGAGCCCCCCATGCCAGGAGACTGTCCCCCCGGGCGGCAACAGCGAACGGAGGAAGAGGGCCAGGTTCGCCGGACGCTCGGCCAGCCGCCTGACCAGGTACGGGTACCAGTCGCCGCCGTACGGCACGTAGACGCGGACCTTGGCGCCGGCCGCGGCGAGCCGCCGCTGCTCGTCCGGGCGGACCCCGTGCAGCATCTGGTACTCGAAGCTGCCCGCCGGGCGGCCGAGGCCGAGCGAGGTGGTGATGGCGATCAGCCGGGGGTCGTGCGTCGCGATCATCGGGTAGCCGGGACCGGACATCAGGATGCGCAGGCCGCGCGCGAACGACTTGTCAACGTCGTGCCTTGTGTCGAACGCCTCGGCGGCCGGCTCGGCGTAGGCGCCCTTGCACAGCCGGACCCTGGTCCCCGGCGCGGCGAGCGCGCGCGCGTCGGCCTCGGTCCGGCGCAGCGCCGCCTGCAGCACCGTCCCGACCGCGGGAAAGCGCGATCGCAGCGAGCCGGCGATGCGCAGCCCGGCCTCGGTGGTCCGGTGGTCCTCGGCGTCGATGGTCACGGTCGTGCCCGCGTCCGCCGCGGCGCTGACGATCCGCTCGAGGTGCTCGGTCGCGACCCGCTCGCCGAGCACGTTCGGCTCCGGCCGGCCCTCGCTGCCGAGCAGCAGCCCGAGGGCGGTCGGCTTCACCGAGACCTCGACGGCGCCGTCCTCGGTCAGCCCCTCCGCGGCGAGCTTGCCGAGCAGGTGCACGTACTGGGCGGTGGTCGCCGCCGCGCGCTGCGCGTCGGTGGTGTCCTCGCCGAGGTAGTCGAGCGTCACCAGCAGCCCGGCGGAGCGCAGCTCGCGGGCCGCCGCCACCGCGTCCTCGCTCGACTCACCGGCCACGTACCGGTCCACGACGGCCCGCGCCGCGGGCGTCCTGGTGACGACTTCCCTGACCCGTTCGCTGGCGGCAGCCGCCATTAGCGCCCTGCGGAGCATGCATCCCCCTCTATCACCCGGGGGGACGACCCCCCGTACCCCCCGGGTGTCTCGTCTTGGCGGCCCGATGGCAAAAACCGCCGTTTTATCGGGCCCGCCAAGACGAGACGAGGGGTTCGTGCAACTGTGATTGGTCGATAAGAGCATGTCGATAAGAGCATCTTGCGGCCGGCCGGGGGCTGCGGCACGCTGTTACGCCGCAGCGTGACCTGCACGTTGGCCCCGGCCTCGGGCGAGACGACGACCTCTTGGGCCGCGGCCACGCCGTCGGCAAGCAGCGTAGCGCTCACGTCCACGGACCGCTTGATCAGGCCAAGCCCGATCGGCCCGAGCTCGAAGTGCCTGGCGGCGGAGCCGACGAACCCCACCTGGGTGCCGTCCTCAAGGGTCAGCGGCGAACCGTGCGCGGGCAGCCGGTCCACGGAGCCGTCCAGGTCCAGGAAGACGAGCCGCCGGGGCGGGTGCCCGAGGTTGTGGATCCGCGCGACCGTCTCCTGGCCGCGGTAGCAGCCCTTGTTCAGGTGCACGGCGGAGTCGATCAGGCCGACCTCGTGCGGCAGGGTCTTGTGATCGGTGTCGAGACCCGGCCGCGGAACGCGGGCGGCGATCCGGGCCGCCTCAAACGCCCACAGCCCCGCGACGGGGAAGCTCGCGGCCAGCTTTCCCGCCGCGTCCGCCGGGACAATCACGTCGATCCCGAACGGATTGCTGGTGACTGCGGTCGCCAAACCGTCTTCGCGGAGCGTGGCGGCCGCGGAGTCAGCTGATTCCGTTCGGGATAGGACGCCACCCTCAGCCGGCAGCGGGCCCGCCAGCGTCTGCACCACCAGCACCCCGGTCAGGTCCTCGACCTCCACCCGGAGCATGAAGCGCATCGAGTTGAGGTAGTCGACGAGGGCCTTGGCGGTGTGCGGCTCCACGTGGATCCAGGTGGCCGTGCCGTCGTCGGTGAGCGTCAGGTGGTGCTCAAGGTGCCCCTGGGGGGACAGGATCAGCGCCTCCCTGGTGCTGCCGGGGGCGAGACGCTGCACGTCCTGGCTGGTCAGGCTGTGCAGCCAGGACAGCCGGTCCGGGCCGGTGACCTTGACCACGCCGCGGTTGGACCGGTCGATGAGAACCAGCCCCTCCGTCATCGCGCGCTGCTCCCGGGCCGGGTCCCCGTAGTGCGCCGCGACGCCCTCGTCCGGCCATTCCGCCTCGACGGCGCCATTGATGTCAAGCACGATCCTTGCTCCTACAGTCGTTGCAGCGGCCGAACACGGTCAGGTGCGAGACGTTGGTCTCGAACCCGTGTTTGTCATCGAGCACCCTGGTCAGCGGCGTCACCTCGTCCTGGCTGGCCTCGTCGATCTTCCCGCAGTTCTGGCAGACGAGGTGGACGTGCGCCGCCTCGGTGGCCAGGTGGTAGGTGGGCGCGCCGTGGTTCAGGTGCGTGTGCGCGACCAGGCCGAGGGTGTCGAGCAGCTCAAGCGTGCGGTAGATCGTCGAGATGTTGACGCCCTTGGCGGTCTGCTGCACGCAGGCCGCGATCTCTTCCGGTGTCGCGTGGTTGAGCTTGGCCACCGCCTCGAGGACGAGCTGGCGCTGCGGGGTCACCCGGTAGCCGCGCAACCTGAGCTCCTCGTCCCAGCTTCGGTGTCGCTGCGGCCCTGGCTCCATGGCTTCGAGTCTAGTTCGGCCGCATCGATGTGCCATCGCGTTGGCGGGGCGCCCCGGTGGCGCATCCACGCGGGTCGATGCGCGGCAAATATCGCTTGCGTCCCCCCGCGGAAATCGCGTAGCGTCTGAGGTACGCCGAGAGGAGGTGGTCCTAGGTAATGCATACTTGTGGGACTTGCGAGGTGGCTGCTAGCTAGCCGCTGCCCCCGCTGAGTGGGTCCGCGTGGCGGATCCCGGCCCTTATGGGCGGCGGCGGGCTAATACTAGGCAATCACCGGACCTCCGGGCTGACCGACCTTGTCCTGTCGGTCCCGCGCCACAACGGCGCGCGAGTCGCCCGGGGGTTCTTTACTTTTCTGGACTACTACTCGATCCAGTCCCATTGCAGGACCGCCCACAGGTGCGGGGTCAGCGGCTGGCCCATCGCCGCCATGTCGAAGGCGTAGGCCAGGTCCTTTTCCCCCTCCCGGGTCTGGCTGGGAACCAGGCCGTAAAGCCGCTTGCCGGCGGTGTACGGCTTCGCGGTCGCGGTGCGGGCCACCGCGTCGGTGGCCATCTCGATGCTGGTCAGGCCGCGGAACTCGGCCGCGTAGATCTCGGTGATCCCGCTGGGGTGGGTGAGCAGCACCTCTGCCTTGCCCTCCGGTTGCGGGCGCCAGAAGCCGGTCTCCACCGCTAGCGGCTCAAGCCTGACCAGGTGGCCGTCCTCGTCCCTGGCCGGCTCCCCGTGCTCGTCCTCCGCCAGCCGCCAGCTGCGGCTGGTGTAGATCAGGTACGGCTTGCCGATGTGGGAGAACGCCACTTCCTGGAAAAAGTTGAATGGCTTGATCGTCGGGTAATCGCCCTTGCCCGTGCCCTTCCAGCGGCCGAGCAGGAAGCTGAGCGGGGCGATCGCGGGGTGCTCGGCCGGCAGTTCGACGCTGGTCAGGTCCGGTTCCGCGGTGTTCTCCGCCGAGTTGGCGTCATCAGTCATGCGGGCCTCCCCTGATCACCTTGACGGCCGTGTAGCCGGCCGCGATAGCGACCACGGCATAGGCAAGGATAATGACCCCCGCGCTCAGCATCCCGTGCATGGCTCTTGAGCGTAGCGGCGCGCGTCCGGTTTGCGCGGTTGGCACGCCGGGAGGAATAGAGTCTAGGTTGTGGCGCGGAAGCTAGTGATCAAGGTCACGGCGGGCAAGGATGAGCCCGAGCGGTGCAATCAGGCCTTCACGGTGGCGGCGACGGCGGTCGCCAGCGGCGTGCCCGTCTCGCTGTGGCTGACCGGCGAGGCGGCGTGGTTCGGGCTGCCCTGGCCGGGCGGACGACTTCGCGCTGCCGCACGCCGCGCCGCTCGCGGACCTGCTCGCGTCGGTGCTCGCGCTCGGCACGGTGACGATCTGCACCCAGTGCGCGGCCCGCCGGGACATCACGCCGCCCGACCTGATCGAGGGCGTCAGGATCGCCGGCGCGGCCACGTTCGTCGCCGAGGTGGTCGCGGACGACGCCCAGGCGCTCGTTTACTAAGTAACGACATCACGTGGGATGCTTCCGGCCCCTATGGGGGCACCTGTATCCCACATCATGCGGCTGACGAGTTTGGCGAGTCAGTTGGCGGCCGTGACCGCGGCGAGGCGCTCCGCCCGCAGCCGGTTGGCCAGGTCCTCGGCCTGCGGCGGCAGCGGCGGCAGCGGCCCGGCCGCCCAGTAGAGCAGCAGGTCGGCGAGGCCCGGGTTGCGGACGAGGGCCGGCCCGTGCAGGTAGGTGCCGAGCACCCGGCCCGCGTAGGCGCCCTCGGTCCCGTCGCCGTTGCCCGTGCCGAGCGTGGTGCGGGCGAGCGGCCTGGCGTTCTCGCCGAGCCGCGTCACGCCCTGGTGGTTCTCGAAGCCGGTCAGCGTGCCCACGTTCAGCCCGGGGTCGACGTCCGCCACGATCTCGCCGACCGCGCGCCGCTCGCCCCGGCCGCTGCGCATGTCGAGCAGGCCGAGCCCCTGCACGGGGGCGTCGTCGGCGCCGCCGAACTCCGTGCCGAGCAACTGGTAGCCCGCGCACACCGCGAACACCACCGCGCCGCGGGCGGCCGCGGCGGGCAGCCCGCCGTCCGCGAGCAGCCGCCTGGCCGCCAGCGTCTGCGGCAGGTCCTCGCCCCCGCCCATCAGGTAGATGTCGCCGTCGCGGGGCACCGGCTGGTCGGAGTTGACCTCGACGATCTCCACCGGCAAGCCGCGCAGCCGCGCGCGCCGCTCGAGCACGAGCGCGTTGCCCCGGTCGCCGTAGGTGCTGAGCAGGTCGGGGTAAACCCAGACCAGCTGAAGAGCGTTCAATGCACCCTCCCGAGAGCGACGCGGTACTGCTGGAACGCGGTGTAGTTGGCGAGCACCTCGAGGTTCGGTGCCACGGTGCGGGCGGCGTCGATCGCCTGCGTCGATGTCGTTCACCAGCGTGAACGCGACCTCGTCGGCCTCGAGGCGGACGGCCAGGTCCAGCCTGCGCTCGCCGCCGACCAGGACGTGCCTGCCGCGCAGCCGCCGGAAGTCCACGTCCCAGAGCCACGAGGTGTCGCGGCCGTCGGGTCCCTGCGCGTTGACCGAGAGCAAGATCGGGGTGGGCGCCGGCGCCATCACGTCGAGCGCCTCAAGCCAGCCCGCCGGGTTCTTGGCGAGCAGCAGCCTGATGTCGACGCCGCGGCGGCTCACCTGCGTGTACCGCCCCGCCACCGAGGTAACCGCGCGCAGTTCCCCCAGGGCCTGCGCGACGTGCACGCCGAACGCCTCGGCGACCGCGAGCGCGATGACCGCGTTGGAGCGGTTGGCCCGGCCGGGCAGCGCGAGGTCGAGCGGGGTGGCCCGGCCGGTCGGGTCGATCACCTCGTTGTCGTAGAGCAGCCAGCTCACCGGCGGCCGCCGCAGCCCGCATTCCTTGCAGGACCAGTCGTCACCGTCGCGCTGGAGGTGAGCGCCGCAGTGCGGGCAGCACCAGGAGTCTTCCCGCCACCGCTGGCCCGCGGCCACCCAGGTAGCCTTGCGAGCCGAGCTCGCCGCCCAGGCGACCAGCGGGTCGTCGGCGTTGGCCACCACCCGGCAGTCCGGAGCGTTCTCGAGCGCCTCGCGCCAGCGGCGGGCGAGCAGCCAGATCTCCGCCGCCCGGTCCATCTGGTCACGGCTCAGGTTCAGCAGGACGACCACCGCGGGCCTGGTCGCCTTGATCATCGCCGGGATGTACTTCTCGTCGGTCTCAAGGACCGCGACCCGGGCGTCGGGGGCGCGGCTGAGCGCGGACGTGAGCCCGGCCTCCATGTTCGCGCCGTAGATGTTCGAGGCGATCTCGCCGCCAAGCGGGGTCAGCGCGGCGGTGATGAGCTTGGTGGTCGTCGTCTTGCCGTTGGTGCCGGTGACGAGGACGACCTGGCGTCCCGCGGCCAGCAGGGACAACAGGTCGGGGGCCAGGCGCAGGCTGATGACGCCGCCGATGACGGAGCCGTCGCCCCGGCCGGCGAGGCGGGAGACGGTGGCGGCCGCGCCGCCCACGGTGGTCGCGACCCTGGCCCGCATCGGCAGCCGGGAGCGCTGCTGGGTGTTGTCATCCATCGTGGGGCCGATGCTATCCGTTCACCGGCGTCCGGCGGGGCGCGTCGGTACGCCCGGGCGTGACGGGGCCGTTAACTCTCCTGCCCGCCCGTCCATGGCCGGCCGGAACGCCGGCTGCGCCCGCGGTGTGGCCCGGGCCTGGGGCCGACGCGGCGGCGGTCATGGGCCGGGCGGGGCCGAGCGCGCCGGCGGGCTCGGCGAGCGGCTCCAGGGTGGCCACGGGCAGCGCGCCGATCGCCGGGTTGGCGTCGGCGAGCAGCACCCGGCGCTCCTGGCCGGCCCCGTGGCTGACGATCATCGCGGTGACCGGCAGCCGCTGCAGCTCGGACGGCTCGACGACGAGCTCGCGCGAGCGCTGCAGCGAGCGGGCGAGCGACTCGCTGTCGCCGGTCGCCCGCGAGGTGGACACGCCCCAGGCGGTGCTCGTGCTGATCCCCGCGGTGAGCGAGGCGGACTCGGGACGTCCCCCGCGAGGTGCCGGACTGCGCGGACCGCGACCCGCCGCCGCGCAGCGGCAGCACGCCGCCACCGGACGGGCTGGTCCGGCCGGTCCCCGCCGACCACGACTCGCTGTCCCCGGTCGACGTCGGCGGCCGAGGCGGAGTCGCCGACCGTGCTCGTGTACGACCCGCCGAGCGTGTCGCTGACCGACGTGCCGACGGTCTCGGTGAGCTGGGACAGCACGAACCGGTGGGCCATGCCGATCTGCTCGCTGGCCGCCTTCGCGTCCTCCGCGTTCCCGAGGCGCATGAACGCGACCGCGGCGTTCCCCCGGCCGACCCGCTGCCGGACGTGCGGCGGCATCGACCGGTAGGCGAGCACCAGGCCGGTGCGGCTCGCCTCGCAGGCGTCGGTGAACCGGTCGAGCACGTCGCCACGCAGCCGCTCCGCCCCGAGCAGGAACAGGGTGTGCCGCCAGGAGGCGGGCCCGGGGGCGGCCGGTACCCGGCCGAGCAGGTGGGTGAGCGCGGTCACCACGAAGCTGCCGAGCAGCGTCGCCGACTGCGGGGTCGCCCGCCGGTCCACGGCGATCACCCGCAGCGGGCCCCGCGGGAGCCGCACCGGGTCGGTGCCCACGGCGGCGAGCCTGCGCAGCTGCGCCTCCATGCCGAGCGCGCGCTCAAGGACCACGCGGTCGGTGGCGCCCTTGCCGAAGAGCGCGCCGAGTGCCCCGGCGTCGCGCTCGGTGAGCAGCCCGGCCGCCAGGTCCGCGCGCGGGTCACCGACCTGGGCGAGCGCCCGCAGCCCGGCCGCCACGCGGCGCACCTCGACGGCATCATCCGCGTCGTGGCCGAGCACCTCGATGACCCGGTCAAGGATGGCCGCGTCGATCGCGAGGTCCCGCGCCGAGCCGTGCTCCTCGGCCACGCTCACGGTCAGCGCGAGCACGTCCGCGAGCTCGGCGGGCGCGAGCGACGCCGCGAGGTCGAGCCGCGGCAGGTCGCGCGGCAGCACCCAGACGGCCGGCGGGACGCCGCCCGGCCGGCCGCGGTCGCGGCGAGGCCGGCGAGCTCGGCCGCGACGGCGCCGCCGGACAGGTCGACGATCGTCGCCTCCCCGTCCGCGGCTGAGCCGGTAGGCGGCGGCCATGGTCAGCATCGCCGACCAGCCGGCCAGGGTGCCGCCGGCCACGTCCACCCGGTCGATCCCGTCGGGAACGGGAACGGCGTACCACCGCTTCTGGCCCACGAAGGCGGACCGCTGCTCCTGCCATTCGGTCACCAGCCTTGTGTGCTCCGCCTGCGTCGCCAGCAGCGAGCGCTGCTGGTCGGCGCCGAGCCGCTCGACCCGCAGCCGTTCGGCGCCGATCCGGCGCCGCAGTACCCGCTCGCCCCGCCAGATCGCGCGGCCGCCCAGTCCCGCGGTCAGCAGGCAGGCGGCGATGACCGGGACGGCGACGACGGCGGGCAGCCAGCCGGAGACGGCGCCAACGGCGAGCACGAGGGCGAGCACGATCGCGGCGGCCGGCCGCCAGGCGGGCCGGCCGGGAGACGAGCTTCTCCTCCCGCCGCTGGGCCGCGAGCCAGTCCGGCGACACCCCCGGCGACCCCGGCGGGGACGGCGGCGGCCGGCGCGGCGGCGGCCCCGGGTCGCTGGCGGGGGTCGCGTACTGCCACCCCAGGTACAGCGATGCGTTCCCCCGGGAGGTCACGGCGTCTCCCGGGGGGCCGCTCGGGTACCTGCCAGGCGCGGCAGCCGGGCCGGCACCAGCACGCCCGACGCGACGAGCCGCGGGCGCGGCCAGTTCGCCGCGAGGACGAACTCCGCCGGGCGCAGCGACAGCAGCGTCCGCGCCGGGATCACCGGGCTGGGCACCAGGTCCGTCGCGGCCGCCGCGGGGACGGCGGCGCCGGGGTACCTGGAATCGCCGGACGCGGGTAGCGCAGGTCCCGTCCCGGCAACCGGGCGCTGGCCGGCGGGCGACCGGGGCAGCAGCCACGTGCCGGTCCGCGCGGCGAGGGCGGCGGCCAGGTCCGGGTCGGCGACCCGCTGGATGAGCGCGGTTCCGGCCAGCGCGGCTCAGCTCGGCGGCCGCCGCGGGCGACGTCGCCCCGATCAGCACGGCCACGCCGGCGGGCTGACCGTCGCGGAGCAGTTCGCCGAGTGCCTGCGCGGGCACCCGCTCGCCGCGCGGCACCCACACCAGCGCGTCACCGTCGACGCCGATCCGGCGCAGGTGGCGGGCGAGCGCCGCGAGCTCGGCGCAGGCCCGGGCGGCGAGCTCCGCGGAATCGGCGGGCAGCAGCGCGGCCGCGCGCTCGCGCATCACGCGGCCGAGGTCGACGCCGGCCGGGTTGTCCGGCGGGTCGTCCGGTGGGCGCTCCCGCCCGGTGCCGCGTCCCCACAGCCCGCTCGCCGCCGGTGCCCCGGGTGAGGCCGCGGTCAGCAGCGGCGTCCCCGTCGCCCGGCAGGCCGCGGCCAGGGCGCGGGCGATGACGGCGTCACCGCCGGGGTCAAGGACGATCACCGGCTTGCGCCGGCGCAGCGCGGCGTGCACCACCTGCAGCCCGGCCAGCGTCACGTCCTGCGTCGGCGGCGCCGACGACGAGCGCGCCGCGGGCAGTCTCCGCCCAGCGCAGCTCGGCGATCGCACCGGTGGCGGGGACGATCCCGAGCGCGCACCCCTCCCGGGTAACCACCGCCCCGGCCCGGGTCACGCGGGTCGCGATGGCGCGGCGGGCCGCCGCGATCAGGCCGGGGCGCGGCGGCGGGACCGCCCACTCGTCGGTGTGCAGCCAGTCAAGCCAGCCGATCAGCGCGGCCTCGGCGGCACCGGCGACGAGCGCGACGGGGAGCTGCCGGGGCAGCCAGTGCTGCGCGCCCGCGAACCCCGCGAGCGGCTGACCGTCCCGGCCGGCCAGGTGCCCGCCGCCCAGATGCCAGAGGATGCCGGCCGGCCCGGCGGTGAACCCCGCGACGGCGCCGCCCGGTCCGGCGGCAAGCGTCCAGGCGAGCCCGGCCGCGGCCGGGCCGGCCAGCCACCACAGCCGCCACCGGGTCGCCTTGCTGACCGCGGCGAACGCCAGGGCGAGCACGAGGGTCAGCTGGGCGAGCAGCAGGTGCGCGAGCAGGAGGGCCACGGCGCATACCGCGATCAGCTCACCGCGGCGCGGCAGTCCGGCCGGGATCAGGTGGCGGGCACGGCGCGGCATCGGGCTCCTGCCCATGGCGCCGTCCCAGCCATCACATACTCTAGGTTGCCAAGAATGTACCCTCCGTGTCGATACCTGGCTAATGCGAGGTTTCCCGGAGGCCCTGCCGATGCCCGCCGACGGCTAGCCGGTGCTGCCAGTCCGTGCTGCTAATCAGGGGCATGCGGCGCCCGCGGGAGCTGGTCGCCGGCCTGGATGACCACGCGGAAATGGTGCGGCTTCAGGGTGACCGTGGTCAGGCCGACCGGGTTTCCCGAGGCCTGGTCGTCAAATCTGATCGTCACCGAGAAGGCCGACTGGCCGGGGAGCAGCCGGAGGCTGCGCGCGACCGACGGCTGCGGCGGTGCGAGCTCAAGGTCGACCGCCCTGGCTTGCACGGTCCCGATTCCAGGGAACGCGACCGGGGGCGTGCGCAGGATCGCCTCGAACTCGTCCGGCTCGTCGGCCGCGGCGTCGGCCAGCGCGCCGGGCACGTAGGCGGTGGAGATGGCCACCGGCTCGGCCCCGACCGCCCAGGCGCACCGGATGATGCGGACCGGGTTGTCGCCCGCGACCCCGAGCGACCAGGCGACATCCTGCGGCGCGGCGCGCAGCGACACGTGCCGGGCGGTGCAGCTGATCTCGCCGCCCATGGGGTCGAGCCTGGTGCTCAGCCCGCCGATGCCCTCCAGCGGGATCAGGTACTCGGCGGCGCTCGCGCGGTAGAGCTGCCCGTCCGGCAGCCTGCGGATCAGCGACCGGCGGGTGAGCTCCACGATGGCGGCGTCGATCTCCGCCATGCTGACGTTGTACCGGCGGGCGAGCGCGCTGCGCCGCGGCAGCTGCCAGCCCGGCTCCCGGTGCACGAGGGCGGCGGCCATCCGGTCGGCGAGCACGCCGCTCGCGGCTCGCTGGGCCGGCACCGCCGCTTCGACTTCCATTCCCGCCTGTCCCTGGCCGCGCGAACCCGCCGAGCCACCGCTCCCCCCGGAGCCGGCAGTCATTCGCCCTGTGGGACGTTTGCCAGCCGGTAACCGGTCGTCGCGCCGGTCGCGGCCGTGCCGTCGCGCCTGGCTGGCTCTGCTTCCCACATGCCTGTCCATGCCTCCAGATTGCCGGCGACGACCCGCATCGCTCACCTCAACGGGCGATTGGCCAACCGCCCGGACCTTGCAGACATGCACCGCGCCAGCACGCGTTTTCAGCAAGGGCTAGAATTCGCGCTCGCCAAGGCTTATAAATATGCAGTCTGAGGTTAACGGGAGTTGAATTAAGGAGGAATGGTGGCAATCCGCTCGTGCGTCATGTAAGTAAATCATCGCGCGCGACGCTCCCGTTCCGCGCCCGCGACCGACCAGCTACCCGCCCGCGCCGCGCATCGCCGAGCCACCCGAAGCGACCTGCGCCGATCCCGCCAGACAGCGCCCGGGCAACCGGCCGGCCAGGTAACGGACAGATCAAGTCACCAGAAGTTAACCCAGCAGACGCCGCAAATCCATCTTACGTTCAGTGGTTGCTACTTCCACAGCCTATCACTGAACACGTTGACATCATGTGCGGCTACGCCGACCAATAGACCGTAATCCCGCGCGGATGCGCTCCAATTACAAGGAGAATCTCTAATATGCAGCTCCGAGGCAGCAAGCAGGCTGCGGTGGCCGGGAGTGCCGTCATCGCGGCGCTCGCCATAGCCGCCTGCTCTTCGTCTAGCTCATCGTCAAGCTCGTCCACGCCCGCGTCAACGTCCTCGGACTCGAGCGCGGCGTCGACCTCCGCGTCCGCGGCAACATCGGCGAGCGGCACGATCAACGCGTCCGGCTCGACGTTCCAGACGAACTTCCAGCAGGCCGCGATCTCCGCGTTCAAGCAGGCGAACCCGGGCATCACGGTCAACTACTCCCCCGTCGGTTCCAGCACGGGCCGCAGCAACCTGTACGCGAACACGGTGCTGATCGCCGGCTCGGACTCGCCGATCCCGGCGAGCGAGCAGTCCAAGGTTCCCGCGGGCAAGACGGTGCTGTACTTCCCGGTGCAGTTCGGCCCGATCGCGATCGCCTACAACCTGTCGGGCGTCACCGGGCTGAAGCTCGACCCGGCCGTCCTCGCCCAGATCTTCCAGGGGCAGATCACGACCTGGAACGACCCGGCGATCAAGGCGCTTAACCCCGGCCTGAGCCTGCCCAGCACCACGATCACCCTCGCGGTCCGCTCGGACGCCTCCGGCACCACGGCGAACTTCTCCCAGTACCTGGTCGACGCCGCGGGCAGCGCGTGGAAGCTCGGCACCGGGTCGACCATCAAGTGGCCGTCCACGGCGCACGCCGGCAACGGCGGCAGCGGCCTGGCGCAGATCGTCAAGTCCACCCCGGGCTCCATCGGCTACGTGGACTTCTCCACCGCCACCGCGTCCAGCCTGTCGTCCGCGTCGATCAAGAACTCGGCCGGCGACTACGTCGCGCCGTCCCCCGCGGGGGCGACCGCGGCCGCGACCCACGTCACGCCGAAGGCCAACCTGACCTTCTCCACGGTTGACGAGCCGGGCGCGACCTCCTACCCGATCACCTACCAGTCGTGGGACCTGGTGTACAAGGTCCAGCCGAACGCCAACGACGTGGCGCTGATCAAGGCCTACCTCGGCTACCTGCTCGGCAGCACCGGCCAGGCGCTGCTGACTCCGCTCAACCTCGCGCCGCTGCCTTCCAGCATCGACTCGGCGGCCACGGCCCAGCTGAGCCAGATCACCAGTTCGTGAGGTTACGCGTGACTCACGTAGCTCGGGCCATCGAAGCGTCATGAGCACCGTGACGAAGGCGGACCCGGCCGGCTCGGCCGGGTCCGCCAACGCGCTGACGCACCGCAGGCCGCTCGGCGACCGGGGTTTTCAGATCCTGGCGCTCGCCGCCGGCCTGCTGGTCCTTATCATCCTCGTGCTCATCGCCGTCACGACGGCGCAGCAGTCCACCCAGTGGTTCACCAGCGCCGGCTTCAGCGGGATCTTCTCCACCGACTGGGACCCGACGAACGGCCACTTCGGCGCGATGGCCTTCCTCTGGGGCACGGTCATCGCCTCGGTGATCGCGATCATCATCGCGTTCCCGGTCAGCGTGGGAATCTCGCTGCTGCTGAACGAGGTCGTGCCGAGGCGGTGGGGGCGCCCCATCGTGTACGTCATCGACCTGCTCGCCGTGGTCCCGTCGGTGGTCTGGGGCCTGTGGGGCATCATCGTGCTCGTCCCCTGGATCAACCCCATCTACGAGTCCATCGCCTCCGGCGTCAACGGCATCCCGGTGCTCGACACGCTGTTCGGCGGCCCGAACGTCGGCGGTGCCTCGTTCTTCACCGCGGGCATCATCCTGGCCATCATGATCACCCCGATCATCACCTCCCTGGCCCGCGAGGTCATGGCGACCGTGCCCGCCATCGACAAGCAGGGCGCGTACGCGCTTGGCGCCACGCGCTGGGAGATGATCCGCGGCGTGGTCTGGCCGCACAGCCAGGGCGGCGTGGTCGGTGCCGTGCTCATCGGCCTGGGCCGGGCGATGGGCGAGACGATCGCGGTGGCGCTCGTCATGGGTGACTCGGCCGAGTTCACCTGGCACCTCTTCTACAGCGGCGAGTCCATCGCCGCGGTCATCGCGCTCCAGTTCGGCGAGGCCACCGTGGGTGAGTTCCGCGCCGCGCTGATCGGTCTCGGCCTGTTCCTGTTCGCGCTCACGATCATCGTCAACCTCGTGGCCCGCGCGATCGTGGAGCGCTCCGCCCGGAAGATGAGGGGGGCCTGATGGCAGCCATCCCCGACCCGGCGACCGGCCGGGTCGACCTGCGGGAGCCGGCGGCTGGCGGCGGACCAAGAACCAGATCATGACCGGGCTCATGTGGCTCGCGCTCGTGGTCGTCATGGTCCCGCTGGTCTTCGTGCTCATCACGGTGGTCTCCAAGGGCGCTAGCGTCATCAGCTGGCAGTTCCTGACCAACGGGACGATCCCGCCGAACGTCATGCCGGTCGGCTTCGGCGGCATGGGGGCCGCGGTCATCGGCACGCTCGAGATCACCGGCTTCGCCGCGCTCATCGCGATACCGCTGGGCGTACTCGGCGCGGTCTACATCAACGAGTACGGCGGCAATCGCATCCTGGCCAAGCTCATCGCGTTCATGTCGGACGTCATGACCGGCGTCCCCTCGATCGTGATGGGCCTGTTCATCTTCACGATCTGGGTGCTGCACTTCGGCTACTCGGGCCTCGCGGGTTCCTTCGCCCTCGCCTGCCTGATGCTGCCGATCGTGATCCGCTCCTCCTACGAGATGCTCCGCCTGGTGCCCGACGACCTCCGGCAGGGCAGCTACGCCCTCGGCGCGACCAAGGCCCGCGTCACGCTGACCGTGGTGCTCCCCGCCGCGCTCAGCGGCATCGTCAGCGGCGCGCTGCTGGCCATTGCCCGCGCGGCGGGCGAGACGGCGCCGCTGCTGTTCACCATCCTCACGGTCGAGGCCACGAACACCAACGTGTTCAGCGGCGCCGACACCGCCCTGTCCACGCAGATCTTCGCGAACGCGCAGTCACCGTACACCGGCGCGGAAGCACGGGCGTGGGGAGCGGCGCTCACCTTGATCGCGATCGCGTTCATCCTGATGATCGTGGCCCGTCTCGTCACGGCCCGCTTCGATAGGTACTCTCGGTAGGGGTGCAATTTATGGAACAGCCTGAACAGGACATCGTCCAGCAGACGGTCTCCGCGAACCTGCCGCGACTTGAGACCAGGGTCCAGGCGCCGTCGACCGCGCCAGGGACCACGATCTTTGACGTGCAGAACGTGTCGATCTGGTACGGCTCCTTCAAGGCCGTCACCGACGTCTCCCTGCCGATCTACGAGCACGAGGTCACCGCGTTCATCGGCTCGTCGGGCAGCGGCAAGTCGACCGTGCTGCGCGCGCTCAACCGGATGAACGACCTCGTGCCCGGCTCGCGCCTGGACGGCCAGATGGCGTACCGCGGCGTTGACCTGTACGGCCGGGGGGTCTCGGCGACGGCGGTCCGCCGCCGCATCGGGATGGTCTTCCAGAAGCCCAACCCGTTCCCCAAGTCGATCTACGACAACGTGGCCTACGGGCCGCGGGTCAACGGCATCAGGAACAAGAGCCGCCTCGACGAGATCGTGGAGCGGTCGCTGCGCAGCGCGGCGCTGTGGGACGAGGTGAAGAACCGGCTCAAGCAGTCCGGCCTCGCCCTGTCCGGCGGCCAGGCGCAGCGGCTGTGCATCGCCCGCACGATCGCGGTCGAGCCGGACGTGGTGCTGATGGACGAGCCCGCCTCGGCCCTCGACCCGATCGCCACGCTCGCGATCGAGGACCTGATCCGCGAGCTCAAGAAGAACTACACGATCGTCATCGTGACCCACAACATGCAGCAGGCGACCCGGGTCAGCGACCGCACCGCGTTCTACTCGGTCCTCACCGACTCGAAGAACGACACCAGGACCGGCATCCTCGTGGAGTACGGCCCGACCCAGCAGATCTTCGAGGACCCGCACGACAGCCGGACGCAGGCCTACGTCACCGGCCGCATCGGGTAAGGCGAGGTCCACAACGGAAACCGAGTATCCAGAACGGGTGCGGCCTACTCTGGCCGCACCCGTTTCTTGCATGGTTTCGGGGTTGGTGATGCCGAGGACTACCAGCCGACTTCGTCTTCTCCTGCCGTGTCACGGCCGAAGCTGCTGCCCGGCTCTCCCCCGGGGCCGGTGACCTGCTGGAGCATGGTGGTGGCGAGCTGCTGGACGGCGGGGGGCAGGGGGACGTAGAGGTTGGCGGCGGCGTAGGCCTGGCCGTTGTGGGTGAGCCAGTCGAGCATGGTGACCAGGGCCTGCCCGGTGGCCTGGTCGGTCTGGCGGGTGTAAATGAGCGCCCAGCTGTATCCGCTGACTGGGTAGCTGCTGGCGCCGGGCTGGTTGACGATGGAGAAGTCGGCCGGGGTGATGCGGGTTTCTGGGCGGCGGCGGCGATGGTCTGAGGGGTGGGGAGGACGTAGTTGCCGGCCTGGTTGCGGATTTCGGCGAGCGGCAGGAGCAGGCCCTGGGAGTATGCCTGCTCGACGTATCCGATGGCTCCCGGAGTGCCATACACGGTGGAGGTCACGCTGCCGTTGCCTTCGGCGCCCTCTCCGGCCGGCCAGTTGAGTGTCTTGCCGGTGCCGACCCTGGCCGCCCAGGCGGGGCTGACGCTGGACAGGTAGTTGCTGAAGATGTAGGTGGTGCCGCTGCCGTCGGAGCGGTGCACGACGGTGATCGGCGCGCCGGGCAGGGTGATGCCCGGGTTGAGGGCGGTGATCGCCGGGTCGTTCCAGCGGGCGACCTGCCCGAGGAAGATGGCCGCGAGGACCCGGCCGGTCAGGCGGAGCCGGGCGCCCGCGGGAAGGCTGACGTTGTAGGCGATGCCCTCGGCGGCCAGGGCGTCGGGCAC
The DNA here is from genome assembly GCA_963767685.1 of uncultured Actinomycetota bacterium. Taxonomy (GTDB): domain Bacteria; phylum Actinomycetota; class Actinomycetes; order Streptosporangiales; family Streptosporangiaceae; genus Trebonia. The sequence continues at coordinate 19,318 of CAVYEZ010000014.1, read as the reverse complement.
CTGGGTGACCGGGCCGCCCTTGGCGGCGGCCAGCTCGCTGGCGTTCATGGGCACGTCGGTGGGCCGAAGTTGACCTGCCGGGCGCTGATCGCGGCAATGCCCGCGCTGCTGCCCGCCGCGGAGTAGTTCACGGTGACCGCGGGGTGCTGGTGGTACTTGGCGAGGGCCAGGGCGAGGAACGGGGCGACGTACGTGGAGCCTGCCCCGGTGAGGGTGCCCGCGGAGCCGGCACTGGTGCCGGTGGCGGCGACCGGGCGCTTCGACGTCGAGATCGACTAACCCCAATGTCCATCAAGGGAGACAGACGGCCTGCGGCGGCGGCGCAACGGTGGCGAGCGCCGCGCCCGCGGCGGCGGCAGCCGCGAGGATGACGAACAGCACGGGGTAACTGCCGACAGCGGCGGCGATGGCGGCGCCGATGCTGGGGGCGATCGCCCCGGCGGCGGTGAGCGGCGCGTTGAACACGCCGTTGACGGCGGCGTAGCGGTCCGGTCCCCAGTGATCGGCCACCAGGGTTGCCTCGGTGAGCGTGAACACACCGCGGACCGCGCCCGCGAGCACGGACGCCGCGACGAGCAGCGCGGCCGGCCCTGGCAGCAGCCCGAGCAGCAGCGTGACCGTGGCACCCGCCGCGATGACCGCCACCGTCCGGCCCCGGGTGCCGAGCCGGTTCGCGAGCCGACGGTAACAGAGCCGCCCGGCGACCTGGCCGACGCCGCCGAGGCCGAGCGCCCACGCGGCCAGGCCGGGCGTCATGCCGCGGCCGGTGAGCAGCGGGACCAGGTTGACCAGGGCGGCGTACTGGGCGAACACGCACAGCGTCGCCGCCGTGACGAGCAGCAGAAACGTCCGGCTTGCCAGCACGTTCCTGTCGGCGCCGCGCCCGGGCCCGGCCCGGCCCGGGCTGGCGGGCGGCGGTGTCCACGGCAGCCGAAGGAAGAAGGCGTGCGCCGGGACCGTGACGGCCGCGAGCACGGCGGCCAGCAGCAGGTAGGTGCCGCGCCAGCCCAGGGGGCCGGCGAGCGCCGAGGTGAGGGGCGCGAAGATGGTGCTCGCGAACCCGGCCGCGAGTGTCAGGGTCGTCAGCGCCGCGACCCGCCGCGGCCCGTACCAGGTGGTTAGCGCGGCGAACGCCGGCGGGTAGAACAGCCCGGCGCTCGCGATCCCGGCGGCCACCCAGGCCGCGGCGAACAGGCCGTAGTCCGGCGCTACGGCGATCCCGGCCACCGCCAGGGCACCGAGCGCGCTGCCGGCGGTCATCACCGGCCGCGGCCCGTGGCGCTGGATGAGCCGGCCGGCCGGGATGCCGGCCACCGCGCCGGCCAGGTTCCCCGCCGAGTAGGCAAGCGTGACGGCGGTGCGGGACCAGCCCGTGCCCGCCGCTATCTGGCCGCCCAGGACGGGGAACGCGTAGTAGATCACCCCGTAGGAGACAACCACGGTCACGCACAGCGCGGCCAGGGCGCGCCGCCGGGCAGCATCCGGGTGCCGGCGCGTCCCCGGCGGCCCGCCCTGCCGCCGGGGTCTGAGCCGCCGGGGCCTGCGCCACCGGGTCTTAGCTGCCGACCGGGGCGAGGCCGATCTGCAGCACCTGCGGCGCGGGCGCGCAGCACCCGCCGGCGCTGGCGCCGTCCGGGTCGTCGCCCAGGCCGGACCCGGAGCATACCCCGGTGTCCGGCAGCACCAGCTCGCTGCGTCCGGCGGCCTCGTGGTCCCCGGCCAGCTCGGCGGCGACGCTGCGGACCTGCTCGTACCCGGTCATCGCGAGGAACGTCGGCGCCCGACCGTAGGACTTCATCCCCACCAGGTACAGGCCCGGCTCAGGGTGGGTCAGGTCCCTGGCCAGGGTCGGGGTGGCGGTTCCGCAGGAGTGAACGTTCGGGTCGATGCTGGGGGCGATCCGGCTCGGCGCCTGCAGCACCGGGTCCAGGTCAAGCCGCATCTCCGACAAGAACGACAGGTCCGGGCGGAACCCGGTCAGCACCACCACCTGGCCGGCGGGCGGCAGTTCCCGCCCGTCCTCCGCCATCAGCACCGCCCGCCCGGCGGCGTCCAGCCGGATGCGCTCGGTGCGGAACCCGGTCACCAGGCCGACGTGCCCGTCGGTCACGGCCTGCCTGGCGCGAAGGCCGAGCGCCCCCCGCTGGGGCAGCTCGTCGGCGGTCCCGCCGCCGAACGTGGCACCGGTGACGCCGCGGCGCAGCACCCAGGTCACCGCCGTACCCGGGTTCGCCTCCGCGATCCGGGCCAGCTCGATGACCGCGGTCGCGGCGGAGTGGCCGGCCCCGAGCACCACGGTGTGCCTGCCGGCGAACGGCTCAGCGGCCGCGAAGTCCGGGATCTGGTAGCGGACAAGGCCGGCCGCCGCGCGCTCGCCGACCGCCGGGAGCCCGTCGGCGCCTGCCGGGTTCGGCCGCCGCCACGTCCCCGAGGCGTCGATGACAGCCCGCGCCTCGACCCTCTCCTCCTGGCCAGCGAGGCCGGCGACGTGCACAGTGAACGGCTGCTTGTCCCGGTCCGCGTCCACGAGCCGGTCCCGCCCCTTCCGCGACACGCCCGTCACTCGGGCGCTGTACCTGATCCGGTCGCCAAGTTCCCTGGCGAGGGGGGAAAGGTAGCGGGCGATCCACTCCGCCCCGGTCGGGTACCCGGACTCTGGCGCCGCCCAGCCTGACGGCTCAAGGAGCCGCGCTGCCGCCTTGTCCACCAGTTCCGGCCACGGCGAGAACAGCCGGACGTGCCCCCACTCGGCTACCGCCGCCGCCGGGCCGTCCCCGGCCTCAAGCACCAGCGGCTCAAGGCCCCGGTCGAGCAGGTGCGCCGCCGCGGCCAGCCCCTCCGGCCCGGCCCCGATCACCACAACGGGCAGTTCACTCATCCCAGGCTCCTCCCATTCACTTTTCTCGATGCATCGACTATGCTCGATGCATCGAGAAAAGTCAATCGGACAGGTAGAATGAGATCATGCCGGAACCGGTACTGCCCCTCCTCAGCGGCGACCTCGCCGCCTGCTGCTCCCCGCTGACCGGCGGCGTGCTCGATGAGGAGGCCGCCGAGCGGATCGCCCGGGTGTTCCGCGCGCTCGGCGACCGGCACCGGGTCCGGCTGCTGTCGCTGATCGCCGCCGCCGACGGCGGCGAGGCGTGCATCTGCGACCTCACCGCCCCGGTCGGCCTGTCCCAGCCCACCGTGTCCTTCCACATGAAGCAGCTCGTCGAGGCCGGCCTGCTGTCCTGCCAGCGGCGCGGCAAGTGGAACTACTACCGGGTCGTCCCCGAGGCCCTGCTGGCGGCCAGCGCCGCGCTCCGCGCGCCCGCCGCCTGAAACCCGCTGCGCGGACGCCCGGCTGCGCGTACCGGAGAAACCTCACCCGGTCCCGGCGATGGCACTGCGCCGCTCGACGAGCACCGTGTCCCGCCACCGGCCGTGGTGGCGGGCGATCCGCTCCCGGGCCCCCACGACCCGGAACCCCGACCAGCGCGTCGTGGTGAAGAACAAGATGATGACCGGGAACAGGCACGCCAGCCCGGCGGACTCGGGGTCGCGGACGGCCAGGCCGAGGAGCAGGTTGAGCCAGGAGAACGCCACCCCAGCCGCCCCGCCAGGGCGACGGCCGCGATCGGCGGCGGCGGGCCCTGCGTGGAACCGGAACCCGACCGCGGCGCCGACCGCGATCATGTCGCTCGGCCACGAACAGGTTGCGCAGGGCGTCGGCGGCGACTCGCCCGGCCAGGACCGCGGCGCCGTCTGACGCGCAGCGACCGTAACCGTTGGTCATTCCCGGCGGCCAGGTGCTCGGCGACGGCCACGCCGGTCTGGAGGCGCCGAACCCGATCGCCAGTATGAAGAGGCCCGGCAGCAGGTAGTCGATGTAGCGGGCCGCGCCGGGGACGTGGACAGCGCCGCCGAACGCGTAGGTGAACAGCAGCACGAACAGCGCCAGCTGCACGGTGGCGAACACCAGCAAGGTGGGCACCCGGATCATCCGCCGCAGGTTGCGGCCGGTGATGACGGCAGTGCTCACTTGCCGTTGCGGCGAGCCTTCCCGGCGGGACGGCGGTTCCGGCGGCGGCGGTCATCGTCGTGGCTCTTGTGGGTGGTGTGAGCTGGCTGTGCCGCGCTGCGGCGGTCTGGCCGGTGAGGGCCAGGAATGCCTCTTCCAGGGTGAGCCTGCGCAGAGCCAGCCCGCTGACCTGCACGCCGGCGGCGGCCAGCCGGGCGGCGACGGCGCGAAGGATTCCGGTGCCGTCGGCGACCAGCAGGACTACCCGGCCCGCTGCCTCATCGACGGCCTGTTCCCCGGTGCCGAGCGCCGCCAGCGCGGCTGCCAGCTGCCGGGGTCCTGGCCGGGCGCGACTGCTGGTGCAGCCGTCCCCTCCGGCCCGCGCCTGGAGCTGCTCGGGGGTGCCGCTGGCGATGACCTTGCCGTGGCCGAGGATGACGACCGTCCCGGCGAGCCGTTCGGCTTCCTCGATGTACTCGGTGGTCAGCAGCACGCTGGTGCCCTCGGCCGTCAGGTCGCCCAGGACCTGCCACAGCCCCAGCAGGCCGCGCGGGTCCAGGCCGGTGGTCGGCTCATCGAGGAACAGCACCGGGGGCGCGGCGAGCAGGCTGGCGGCGTGCTCCAGGCAGATGCGCATGCTCTCGGAGTAGGTGCGCACCAGATCGGCCGGCCGCGCCGTCGAGGTCGAGCTGCCCGATCAGTTCCCCTGGAGCAACGCCGCGCCGATCCGCGGGCGAGGCCGTAGGCCGGCCGATCATGACCAGGTTCTCGTCGCCCGGTCAGGAACGGGTCTACCGCCGCGTACTGCCCGGACAAGCCGATCCGCCGCCGCACCGCCTGCTGGTCGGTGGCCACGTCGAACCCCGCGACCCGCGCCCGGCCCCGGTCCGGCTTGACCAAGGTGGCCAGGATCCGCACCAGCGTTGTCTTCCCGGCCCCGTTCGGGCCCAGCAGCCCGAGCACGCCACCCGCCGGCAGCTGAAGGTCCACGCCGTCCAGCGCGAGCACCGCCCCGAAGCGCTTCCCGAGCCCTTCAGCCGTGACCGCCGCGTCCGCCATCTGCCTGCCTCCTCGCCGCCTGCACCGGAAGACCCGGATAGGTAGGATAACAACCTAGCCGCCTACGGGTAGCATACCTACTTATGAAGGCGGACGCGCAAGTGCTCAAAGGCCACCTAGACACGCTGCTGCTGGCCAGCCTGGAAGCCGGGCCCCGGCACGGGTACGCGGTCAGGGAGGCGCTGCGGGCCGGCAGCGGCGACCGGTTCGACCTGCCCACCGGCACCATCTACCCGGCCCTGCGGCGGCTGGAGGCGGCCGGGCTGGTCACGGGCACCTCGGCCGAGGCCGGCGGGCGCCGCCGCCGCAGCTACGCGCTCACCCCGGCCGGGCAGCGCCGGCTGGCCGGGGACCGGGCCGCCTGGCGTGACTTCGCCTGCGCGGTGACCGCGATCCTGGAGCCCGCCTATGACCAGCTCGCTGCTCGCCCGCTACTCGCCGGCCTGCACCGCGAGCTCCCCCCGGGCCTCGCCGACGAGGCAGCCGACGGGCTGGCCGAGACCTACCAGCACCACCTCGCCGCCGGGACCGGGGAGCAGGAAGCCGCGCGGGCCGCGCTGGCCGAGTTCGGCGACCTGGCCACGGTGACCGGCGAGTTCTCCCGCCAGGCCCCGAGCCAGCGCGCCGCCCGGCTGCTGCTGGCGACCGGGCCCGTCGCCGGCCGCTGCTGGGCCGTCGCCCTGATCCTCGGCCGCGCCTGGACCTGGCCGGTGCCGGCCACCGCGCGGCTCGGCTTCGCCGCCGTCCTGCTGCTGGCGGTCCTGACCCTGCTCGCCGCCGCGACCAGCCGGCACAGCTACCAGCGGACCAGGCTCGCCATGCTCGCCAGCCCCGTCATGCTCGCTCCTGGACGCGACAGCAGTCACCGCCGCCGCGCTCGCCGCGCCAGCCTTCACGCCGGCGCTGAGCGCCGCCGTGGCCGTCAGCCTCGGGCGTATCGCGTTCACCGCCCGGACGCTGCCCCGCCTCGCCGCCCGCTAGCTGCCCGTTTTTTTCTTGTGGCTTTTTTTTTTTTTTTTTTTTTTTTTTTTTTTTTTTTTTCGCGCGACGCTGTCACCGCAGCAGTGGCAGGCGCCGACGCTGTGCACGGCCTGGCGGGTGCGGGACGTGTCGCGCACGTCATCAGCCACGACGACCCGGGGCCGCGGGGCGTCCTCACGCGCCACTCGCCAGGGAAACCGGGTCCTGCACGCTCACGTGCGGGCAGGCGCTGCGGGCACTCCTGGCGGACCGGACGCTGACGCGCCGGGTGAGCGCGCGCCCGCCTCCGCGTCGCCTAGCGGCGGCGCGGACGCTGACCCCCTGCGCAGGGCGCTGTCGGGAGGGCTACCGGCGCACCGGCGCTCGTGGGGGCTGGCCACGCCTGCCCTGGCCGCGCTGGCGTCGCCTGCGTTCTCTCCGCCGGTCCTTGGTTGCCGTCCGGCGGTGCTCGGCGCACTCCACCCGCCAGTCGGCAACCAGTCGGACGCCAGCCTCAACCACGTCCGGCCAGGCGCGCGCGATGTGGCGCAGGAGCAGCGCCCGCTCGGCGCCGTCGAGCCCCTCGACGTACGCCTCCGCGGACAGTTCCGCGCCACCCTCAACCAGGCTGGCGGCCGCTCGCTCACCCTGGCCGGAAGTGTCCCGCTCGGCGGCAATCGCAGCGGCTATGAGCTGCTGGGACCCGTGGCCAAGGATGGCCACGGGGCGGGCGTGCCCGGCACCGGGCACGCTGGTCACCTCGGTATCTGTAATCGTGGTCCCCACGGTCAGTTGTCCCCTCGGTTGGATGACTGTTCTAGGGCCGCCGCGGTGGGTGAGATCACCGCGCGGCCCGCTTGCTGATGTACGTACACCAAGCTAGCCCAGGGTGTACGTACACCACAAGTAGAGGGACGACGCTTTGAGATCCATACGTACACCGGGCACAATCGGAGCTGTGCCCAACCAGCCGCGAACCCAGCACCGCTCCGTGCGCGTCAGCGATGACGACTGGGCGGACCTCGACACGGCCGCGAAGTCTGCCAGCGTGTGACCGGGCGACGCTGATCAAGCAGTTCATCCGCTGGTACCTGCGCCTGGCTAGGCGCGGAGCTGCCAGAGCGCCGGCAGTTCAGTCAAAGATGCTAAGTAGGCCACCTTAAGCACGACCAGCATTGACGCAGGTCACGCGCGTAGCTCAGCCGTTCATACTGGCGATCATCGACAAGAAGATCCGCGGCCCCAGACGCCAGCTCCAGGCCCTCGGCCTGGCCTGGAAGTGACCGTCATCCCCGCGGCGGCCCAAACCAAAACCGCCCCTGACCAGGCCCGCGACCCAAGCCACCACGGGGCGCTAAATAAACATTCCTGCACTCGCCCGTGGTTACTCGTCGGTGTCCTTGTGCGGGGCGGTGCCGGCCAGGTAGACGACGCGGCGGGCGATGTTGACCGCGTGCGCGCCGAGCCGCTCGTAGTCCCGCGCGACGAGCGCCATCTCCATCGCGATGGGCACCGCCATCTGCCCGGAGGCCAGCTCGGCGGTGATGCTGGAGTGCAGCTCGTCCATGTCCTCGTCCCGCTCGGCCAGGGCCTCCGCGGCGCCCCGGTCGCGCTGGTACCAGGAGTCGGCCGCCTTGCGCCACATTTCCGAGGCAAGGTCGCCCATGCGGGCCACGAGGCCCTTGGCGCGCGGCGGTGAGATCGCCCGAGACCGCGTGGCTGGCCGCGGCGGCGATGTGCACCACGAGGTCGTGTGACCGCTCAAGCTCCGGCACTATGCGCAGCACCGAGAGCAGGAAGCGCAGGTCCGACGCCACGGGGGCCTGCAGCAGGATCTCCCGGTTGGCCAGGCCCTCGACCTCGAGGTAGAGGGCGTCGATGGCCTGGTCGCGCTCGGCCAGCGTGAGGTACGCCGCTTCGTCGTCGTTAAGCAGCGCCTGGGTCGCCACGGGAAGGCCCTCGGCGACCATCGCAAACAGCTCGATAACCTTGCTCTCGATCGCCTCGAGTTCGTTGTCGAACTCCTGCCGGTTCTCGCTCATGCTCAAACCCTACGCGGCGGCCCGCCCGGGCAAGCGGACGGTAGATGACGCCAGGGTTTACGGGCGTTGAACGCCGACACTCCCGGGCCAGCAGGGACCTCTTGGACGCGTGGCCGGTGACCCGTTTTGGGCGGGGTGGTCGGCGGCCGCCGGGGAGTCGGCGGGTAAGCGAAGAGGCGGCCCCGGTGCGCACCGGGGCCGCCTCTTGGCTCGCGTTTCGCGTCAGACCAGGAACTCGACCTTGGTGATCTGGCCGATGTCCGCGGTGACCTCCTGCTCGAGGCGGACGTCACCGGGAGCGAGGACGCGCAGCACCCACTCGCCCGGCGCGGCGAAGAAGCGGAAGCCGCCGTCCTCGCCGAGCGGCACTTCGGCGACGAACTCGTCGCCGCTGCCGAGCAGCCTCGCGTAGCCCGTGGACACCGGGGCGCCACCGCGGAGCACCTGCCCCTCGATGATCGCCTCCTTGCCCGCCTTGTCCTTCGTGATGGTCACGCCGCCCGCAGGCGCGCCGCAGCTGTCGTTGCTCACTTGCCCTCACCCAGTTCGATCGGTACGCCCACCAGGGAGCCGTACTCGGTCCAGGACCCGTCGTAGTTCTTCACGTTCGGCAGGCCCAGGATCTCGTGCAGCACGAACCAGGTGTGCGCGGAGCGCTCGCCGATCCGGCAGTACGCGATCGTGTCCTTGCCGAAGTCGACGCCCGCGTCCTCCTTGTAGAGGGTGGTGAGGTCGTCGTCGGACTTGAACGTGCCGTCCTCGTTCGCGGCCTTGGACCACGGGACGTTCTTCGCGGTCGGGATGTGCCCGCCGCGCTGCGCCTGCTCCTGCGGCAGGTGCGCCGGGGCGAGCAGCCGCCCGGCGAACTCGTCGGGGGACCGCACGTCGACCAGGTTCTCCTTGCCGATCGCGTCGATGACCTCGTCGCGCTTGGCGCGCAGCGAGGCATCCTGCTCGGAAGCGCTGTAGCTGGTCTTCGCCCGGGCCGGCACGTCGGTGGTCAGCTCGCGCGAGTCGAGCTCCCACCTCTTCCTGCCGCCGTCGAGTAGCAGCACGTTCTGGTGGCCGTACAGCTTGAAGTACCAGTACGCGTAGGCGGCGAACCAGTTGTTGTTGCCGCCGTAGAGCACCACGGTGTCGTCGTTGGAGATGCCGCGCTCGGAGAGCAGCGCCTCGAAGCCCACCTTGTCCACGAAGTCGCGGCGGACCGGGTCTTGCAGGTCCTTCTTCCAGTCGATCTTGATCGCGCTGGGGATGTGGCCCTTGTCGTAGGCGCTCGTGTCTTCATCTACCTCGACGATGACGGTGCCAGGCGCACCGATGTGGGCCTCGACGTAGTCGGCGTCGACTAGGACGTCGGAACGGCTCATGGTTGAGAAACCTCCTTGTGCGGCCCGCCCCCTAGTGGGCCGGCCGGATTCTTTGGATGAGTAGGTACATCTGGCAACCGAGGCAGTAGTCGAAGGCCGCGTTGAGGAACGCGGCGGCCAGGGCGAACGCGGCGAAGACGATACCGAGGAGCGGCACCCCGGCCGCGAAGCCGATCGCCCCGATCCCGGCGAACACCATGCCCACTCCCTGAGAGAAGCGGGGCGGCGCCTCCGGCTCGGTCTTGGACGGTGGCCCGAGTCTCGGCCGGACCAGGTGACGGAAGATGAGGCCGTAGGGGGCGTAACGGAGGCCCGCCAGCGCTCCCACGGCGAATACCAGCGTCTGGGCGAAGAGCAGCCAGCCGGCGACGAGATGCGAGACGCCGGAGGTGGCCAGGACGACCACGAGGACCACGGTGGTGATCGACGCGCCGAAGCGCGGGCCACGCGAGTCGATGGTCATGATCGTGCTCCAGACGCAGGTTGAGCCGGATGGGCGCCTGCGCGCGGCGTGACCGCGCTGCCTCAGGCGACGAAAGGCAGGGGGCGACGACACATGGCGGTCGCGACCCGGCAAAAGTCGACAGCCCGCCGCTTCGTAAGCATCTTGGCGGTTCTGGAAGGCACGTACCTGATGCTATGCACTGCGGGGACCGCTGTCACCACCAGGCCGGTCGGCGCACCACCAGCCAACGCGGTGCTATCCGACAAGGTGCCTGCAAACAGGGGGCCATCAAACACGGGGCCTATTGTCGCCTGATTTGGTGGGAAACTCAAGGAGCGCCCCCGGCGTCGACCACGGCGCCGACCGCCGTCAGCAGCTCCGCCTTGCGGAGCGGGCCCGAGGCCCGGCTGGCGATGCCGCCAAGGGCGTCGAGCACCAGGACCGTCGGGGTGGACAGCACGCGCAGCCGCCTGGTCAGGTCCATCCGGTCGGCGGCGTCGATCTCGACGAACGAGACGCCGTCCCGCTCCCTCGCCACCTCGGTGAGCAGTTCCCTGGTCGGGCCGCAGTAGGCGCACACCTCGGTGGAGAACTGTACGAGGGTTGCCCGCGCGCCCAGCGGGGCACCCAGGTCGGCGGCGCTGAGCACGTCACCGGAGGACGCGGCCGGGACGGGCGCCCCCGGCCGGAACCGGCCCTGGCGCTGGCGCAGCGCGAACCCCGCCGCGGACGTCGCGACGAGGACGACCACGACCGCTATCAAGCCTTCGACCACGACTACTCAAGCACCGCGGGTACCGACGGCTATTCCCGGCCCGCGGCCCCGCGGATCACGCCGTGACCTGGATCGCCTGGCCGTGGCCCACGGTGATCTCAAAGGCGGCCACGTCCTTGGCCGACAGCCCCACGGACCCGGGGTAGTAGACGGTGCCCTCGAGGTTGTCGGTCAGCCAGTTTCCCGCGAGATAGCGGTTCCCCTTGGCGTCGATCACCCAGAGCTGGCAGTTCGTGCCGACCGGGATGCCGCTGACCTTCGTGTCAAGCGCGGTGCCCCAGCCCATCTGGGTGTAGCTGACCGTGGCGGTCATGCCGCCCGACTTCCCCGTCGCGGTCTCCATCGGGCCGCTCAGCGGGCCGATGGAGAGGCCAGCCGGCCCCTGCGCGGAGTTGACCGGCGCGGGGCTCGACCCGAGTCGCAGCCCGCTGAACACCCCCGCGGCGATGATCAGCGCCGCGGCCACGCGCGAGGCCGGCTTCCAGCCAGCGGCGACGGCGACGGCGGGCCGCCGTCAGGTCAAGCACGGTGGCGAGCAGCTCGCGGGGCGGTCCGGGCGCCTCGTCGGCGACGTCTGACAGCGGTTCCCCGGTGTCGGCGAGCGCGATGGCCTCTTCCATCGAGACCCGGGAGAGCAGGGCGGGAAGCCCGGCGAGCCCGGCGAGTTCGTCCCGGCAGTCGCGGCAGGTCGCCAGGTGGGCGTCGACGAGCGCGCGCTCGGCCGGGTCGATGGCGCCGAGCACGTACACGCCAAGCGATATCCGGGCCTCCGGGCAGTCCATGGCCCGGGCGGCGGACGGTGTCTGCGTCATGGTGCCAGCCCTCGTTCCTGCAGGGCCAGCTTCAGCGCCTTCAGCGCGTAGTAGGTGCGCGACTTCACTGTCCCCGCCGGGATGCCCAGCGTGGCCGCCGCCTCGGCGACCGAGCAGCCCCGGTAGTAGGTTTCGACGATGACCGACCGGTGATCGGGCCGCAACGACGCCAGCGCCTCCGCCACGGCCCACGACTCGAGCGTGCGGTCCGCGTCATCGTGCGCGGGGAGCGTGTCGAACGCCTCCTGACCGGTCTCCGGTGGCCGGGACTGCCGCGCCCGGTACGCGTCTACCGCGAGGTTGCGAGCCACGGCGAACAGCCACGGGCGGGCCGGTCGGTCCGCGAGGGCCTCCGGATGTCGCCAGGCTCGCACGATGGTCTCTTGCACAAGGTCCTCCGCCTTCTGCCTGTCTCCGCCGGTCAGGTGCAAGGCATACCGAAGCAGCGCTCCGCCGTGTTCGGCGTACAGCGCCCGGATAAAGGCATCGTCGGCCATGCGTTGGTTGCTGGCCGCCTCCTGGGGGTCGTCCCCCCGGGAGGTCGCTGTGCTCGGCACATTAGGGAGAACGGGCGCTTCCGCCGACTGGTTCAACGCCGGCGGAGAATTTCGCTGGGCGGGAGGACCTGGGTCCGTGCTCACAGTCACCGGTATACCGCCGAGAAGTAGCCGAAAGCAACCGGATCGCGGCAATTAGTGACCGTTTGTAGCCAATGTTACCCCTGTTTACTGGGGGTTACTGGCGTGAAGCTAATCACGTTTACTACCGGGATGACCGCTTCTGGCGGGAAGTATGACCGACAGTCCGTCAGCAGTCGATTACCGAAAGCGGCCGATCGGGCTCAGCCGCCGGCGAAAGGCGGCAGCACCTCGATCACCGCACCCTCGTCGAGCACGATCGACCCCGTGGCCGCCCGGCCCGCCGGATTGGCGTTGACCAGGAACGATGACCTCGCGATGACCGTTGCCAGCCGCGTGTCCGGCCGGCGGCCGACGATAACCGCATCGAGCGCGTCACGGAGCGTTACCGCGTCGACGGACTCCTCCGGGACGCCCGCGGCTTCCTTCGCCGCCGCCCAGTACCTGATGGTGACCTTAGCCATGTCTGTTATTCTTCCTGTAACGGGACCCCGGGCGATGTTGCCCCCGGGTCCCGTTTGTGTTTATACAAGTAAGACGGCGTTCACGCGCCCGTAAGCCCCCCGGAGGTGGCCTCACGTGAGCGAGTTGCTGTTGGTGACCGGCGTCCTCGAGCCTTCGTCGGAGGTTCTTCCTGCCCTCGGCCTCCTGCTGCACTCCGTGCGCGTGCTGCCCGCGGACGCCTCCGCGCTGGTCGAGGCGCCACCCGCGGATGTCGTCCTGGTCGACGCGCGCCGCGACCTCGCGCACGCCAAGAGTATCTGCCGCCTGCTGCACACCACCGGGCTCGACTGCCCCATGCTCGCGATCGTCACAGAAGGCGGGCTTGCCGCGATCAGCGCGGAGTGGAACGCTGACGACGTGATCTTGAACACAGCCGGCCCCGCCGAGGTTGAGGCCCGCCTCAGGCTTGCCACCGGGCGCCGCGCGATTCGGGCGGCGGCGGACGCGCCCGACGAGATCAGGTCCGGTGACCTGGCGATCGACGAGGCGACGTACTCGGCGCGGCTGCGCGGCCGCGTGCTCGACCTCACGTTCAAGGAGTTCGAGCTGCTCAAGTTCCTCGCCCAGCACCCCGGCCGGGTGTTCACCAGGGCGCACCTCCTCCAGGAGGTCTGGGGGTACGACTACTTCGGTGGCACCCGGACCGTGGACGTGCACGTGCGGCGGCTGCGGGCCAAGCTCGGCCCCGAGCACGAGGCGCTCATCGGCACCGTGCGGAACGTCGGCTACCGGTTCGTCCCGGTGAAGGGCGCCGTGGAGGACCGGGGCGTCGCCGACCTGATCCCGCAGGACGCCGTGATCCCGGCGGACCGGTGACGCAACGCCAGGCCCGCGACCGTGGACCCTTCGTCGGCGGATACTCGATCGGCCTGGTGACGCGCACGCCCCAACTCGCCGACGGGGTTCGGTCGCTCGTCGAAGCCGCCACCTCGGCCGATGGAGTGGCCCCGCTTTCCGAGGACGCGCTGCTGCACGCGCGGCCGGTCTCCAGGGACGAGATGCTCAGGGACGCCGCGCGCCCGGATGACGGCGCGCGGCCGCAGCAGTTCCTGCTGAGCTCGGGTGACGGGGTAATGGTCGGCTACGCCCACCTGGACCCGCCCGACGAGCAGGCGCCGGACAGCGACCTGAGCGGCGAGTTCGTCATTCATCCCGATCACCGGCGGCAGGGCTACGGCTCGATGCTGCTCGCCCACCTGGTCTCCCGGACGGGCGGGCGCGGGCTCCGGGTGTGGGCCCACGGCGACCTGCCCGCCGCGGCGGCGCTCGCCCGCTCGGCGCGGATGCCCAGGGTCCGCGCGCTCTGGCAGATGCGCAGGCCGATGTCCGGGATGCCGCAGGACGCGCCCGCGCTCCCCCCGGGGGTAACACTGCGGACGTTCCGCCCCGGGTCGGATGAGGCGGCGTGGCTGGCGGTGAACCGGCGGGCGTTCGCGCACCATCCGGAGCAGGGCCGGTGGACCATGGACGACCTGCTGCTGCGGGAGGCCGAGCCGTGGTTCGACCCCGACGGGTTCTTCCTCGCGGAACGGGAAGGAAAGCTGGTCGGATTCCACTGGACCAAGGTGCACCCGGACGGAGGGACGGGCGGGGGCCCGATCGGCGAGGTCTACGTGGTGGGGGTCGACCCTGGTCAGCAGGGCGGCGGCCTCGGCCGCGCACTGACCCTCGCCGGGCTCGCCCACCTGCGGCACCGCGGGCTGGCCGACGTCATGCTCTACGTGGACGAGGACAACCCGGCGGCGGCACGGATGTACACGGCGCTTGGCTTCACCCGCTGGTCCACCGACGCCATGTACCAGCACTCCTGACCGCGAGGGTCCGAGCGCGAGCCAAAAGGCGCGCCGGTGTTTTTGGAGAGGGAGCCCCTCGCCGGGAAGAGACTGGCTTAAAGGTCAGTGGCGGATGCCCAGCGCCTCGTCGAGCTCGCTCTTCGTCAGCGGGCCATCGCTCGCCGCGACGGTCGCGAGGACCTCGGCGTAGAGCTCTATCTCACCAAGCGCCACGTCGTCGTGAACACGAAGGTCAACCTGCATGGGAATCGTGCTCACCTCCTTCGACCGGCGGGCGCTCCCCGCCCCGCCCTTCAGGTTACGTCGCGACACCATTCCTCCGCATGACCCATCGGGGCCATTCGCAGACCACCCTTGTGTACGTTTTACCCGGCTTGCCGATAACGATTCCGTGAATCGTCCGCAGATATCTTCTGCCTCCGGTATGGGGCACCTATGTGTCGCGGGGTCGCACGCACCCTGAGTAACGCCAGTCCCAGTGGCACCATATGACCGTTTATTGCGGAAGATGAGTCAATGTCCGCATATCGTAGTGTAACTGACCGACTACAGCTTACGTCAGGCCTTAACCGTGATCTGGGCGACGGTCTTAATCTCTTTGAGCGCTTCCAGGACGATCTGGGCCTTGAAAGCAGCGCTGTATTGTTTCCTCATGGGCGGTGGTGTCCACCTTAGTTTAGCCCATTCTGCTGTCCTAATTCATGGGACGATTATACTGCGTCTTCTGCTACGCTGACGTAGGCAAACCATGAGGTCTGTTGCACCGTCTGAGGGGGCGCGGCATCCTTACTGTTTCCGCCACTTCGGGTTAATCGGGCCGTAGTCGGGCGTCCGGTAGCGGGGCTGCGTCGGCCGGAAGTCGTAGTGGTCCACGCCCAGCCCGCGCAGGATCGCCTCTTCGACCGGGGAGTAATCCCCGTCCGCTCGGTGGAAGTTCATCGGCTCCTTCAGCTCGTACAGGATGTTGCAGATGGCGCGGGGCCGGCGCAGGCGGTTCTGGGAGACGGCGTGGAGCAGGTAGGGGTGCAGCAGGAAGAAATCGCCCGCCTCGCCCGTGATCTCGCGGAAGTCATGGCACTCGGCGAGCAGTCGCCAGCGTGTGAAGCCGTCCGGCATCATGCCTTCGGGGTGGGCGGCCAGGTAGCGGGCGACCGGGCCGACCGAGTCCGCGGCGATGAACGTCCCGCCGCCCTCGGGCAGCACGTCGGTCATCAGCGGGATGCCGAGCAGCCCCTGCTCCGGGCTGTCCAGGAAGTGCCGGAACTTCCAGCCGTCCTTGTGCCAGCCGGGCACGTCCGCCGACGCCGGCTGATACGGCTTGTCCGCGCCCTGCCGGAAGTTGACCGCGAACAGCCCGATCCCAGCCCGGTTGGCGACCCGCTCCCGCCCGCCCATCAGGTCGCAGGACGCCTCCCACGCGGCGGGCGCGTATTCCTCCAGCTTCACGCGCCGCTGGGTCTCGATGCGGTCGTACTCCTTGGTCCACGTCTCCGGGCGTCCAGGTCGTAGCCCTGCGCGGGCGCACTCCTCGCGCACCCAGGCGATGGCGTCCGCGCGCGGGAACGCGCCCTGGACGACGGTGAACCCTTCGCTCAGAAACTGTTCGCGTTGTTCCGGCGTCAGCGCCGCGCGGCGCGTATCCAGCATCACCATATGCTCTTTCCTCCGTCCCCAGTATACCAGAAACGCGCACCACCGACGCCGGAGGTATACTGGTTGCCATGAGAGCACTCAGCTATGCCGACTATGGGCGGCTGGAGATGACGGAGACGCCCGTTCCCGTCCCGCAGGAGGGGGAACTGCTGATCCGGGTCGCCGCCGCGGCCATCTGCGGGAGCGAGCTGGACGCCTTTCGGAGCCGCAGCCCGCGACGCCCGCCGCCGCTGATCCTGGGGCACGAGTTCTGCGGAATCGTGGCCGAGGTCGGCCCGGGTGTGGCGGACATCGCCCCGGGAGCGCGAGTTGTCTGCAACGCGGTGATCTCCTGCGGGACGTGCTTCGAATGCGCGGACGGCATGACGCACCTGTGCGCGGATCGCCAGCTCTTCGGCATGCACCGGCCCGGCGCGTTCGCCGAGTTCGTCGCCGCGCCCCGGTCCAGCGTCATCGAGTGGCCGGAGACCCTGCCCGCCGAGGCGGCGTGTCTGGCCGAGCCGCTGGCCAACGGCATCCACATGGTGGACCTGACCCGCCACTTACCGGCGCGGAACGTCCTGGTGATCGGCGCCGGTCCCATCGGGCTGATGGCGCAGCAGGCGTTTCAGATCCTGCGCGGCAGCGCGACCGTCGTCTCCGACCTCTCGCCCGAACGCCGGGCCGTCGCCGAAAGCCTCGGCGCGCGGCGCGTCGTGGACCCCATGGTCGAGGACCTGGGCCAGGTCTGCCGCGAGCAGACCGGCGGGCGCGGCATGGACCTGGTGATAGACGCCGTCGGCTCGGGCGCCACCAAGGCGCAATCCATTGATCTCGTCCGCCCGGGCGGCGCGGCGGTCTGGATCGGGCTGCACGACAACACGGTCTCCCTCGACACGTACGGCGTCACGCTGATGGAGCGGCAGATCCTCGGCACCTACGCCGCCACACCCGAACAGCTCCGGCAGGCCGTCACCCTTCTGGCGGAGAAGCAGGTCGTGACGGAGCCGTGGATCAAACGCTTCCCCCTCGCCCGCGCCGTGGAGGCGTTCGAGCGGATGCTGGCGGCACAGGGAGACGACATCAAGGCCGTGATCCTGCCGGAACTGGGTCAATCTGGCAGCGCCGGCGAGGCGTAGAGCACCTGGCCACCGACGCTGATCTCCACCGGCTGGAGGTAGCGGCGGATCGTGTCCAGGTCCGGCGTCATCCCCAGGCCGGGCCGGTCGGGGACGTGGACCAGGCCGTCGCCGTCCACGGTGAGCCGTTCGCGGGTCAGGGACGCGGCCAGGGGGCTGCTCTCGACGGGGAACTCGCAGAGGGCGTGCGTCTCCAGCCCGGCGTAGGGCTGGAGCGACGCGCTGAGGGCCAGCGGCGTGGTGAAGGTGTGGTTGACGTAGGTCACGCCGCGCTCCCGCGCGTACTGCGCGACGTCGAACGCCGACGTGATCCCCCCGATGCGGCCTGCGTCCACCTGGACGTAGCCGATGCCGCCATAGTCCATCAGGTGCCGCGCCTGGTGCGGTGTGTGCGCGCCCTCCCCGCCGGCCAGCGCGATCGGGCTGGCCTCGTCGGCCAGCGCCCGGTAGGCGGCCAGCGCGCCCGTGACGAACGGCTCCTCCAGCCAGGCGGTGCCGCACTCCCGCAGCACCGGGAGCCGCGCCCGCGCCGCCGCGACGTCCTCGCCCCAGACCGTCCCCGCGTCAACCAGCAGCCGGACGTCCCTGCCCAATCCCGCCCGCGCCGCCCGCACCTGCGCCGCGTTGTCCTTGGCCGTGCCGAGCCCGAACGGTCCCCAGCCGAACTTGGCGGCCCGATAACCGGCCTCGCGCACGCGCGTCGCCTTCTCGAACGTCTCCTCGGGCGTGTCACCGAAGAGCTGGACGCGTACGCGACCTTGGGATAGGCGCGCTCGTAGCCGAGCAGCCGGTAGACCGGCGTCCCGTACCGCCGCCCGAGGAGGTCCCACAGCGCGCAGTCTATGCCGGAGAGGGTGTGGTCGGCCTGGAGCAGATCAAAGCTCAGCCGCCGCACCAGTTGGTTGACATGGCGGATGTTGTCGGGCGAATCGAGCCGCTGGCCGAGTACGCCGTCGCGGACCGGGTGACACGCGTATGCGAGAGCGGGCAGACAAACGCGGCGAGGCTCGGGAGCGGCGCCGCCTCGCACCCCCCCCAGCCTTCATAGGCGCCCGCCGGACCCGCACCAGCAGGGCGTCCTGGCTGCCGTCGCCGATGTCCCGGACCTCCGGCATGGACAGATAGAAGAAGTCAACGGCGTCTATGTGCATCCTATAGCCCCCTGGCCTCCGACGACGGGGAACCGGACGCCCCAAGGGCAGGGTCGGTGAGGGGTGGGTCAGCGAAGGGCGAGGGGACCTCGCCCCATCGGTTGGTTCATCGAGGTGGCGTGGCGGCCGACTTAGGTAGACGCGGCTGTAGTTCCACTCGTAGAGCTTGCCCGTGAAGGCCGAGGCGGGCAGGGGGTGGTTGACGCTGGCGACCTGGGTGTGGCCCCAGCCGGCGTCGAACAGGAACACCAGGTCAATCGGCGGGTCCGCCGCGGTGTTGCCGAAGGTCCAGTGGTAGTCATTGCCGCTCTGGACAAGGACGCCGTCCACGTACATGGCGAAGGTGTCATCCCGCTTGTAGTGCCAGTTCCAGATGTGGTAGCGGCTCGCGTCGTAGGACCGGATGCCGCGCGCGGCCATGGCCTTACCCCAGTCCGCGTAGTCCACCGTGTCCTTGCTGGGGTAGGCGACCGAGTTGGAGTGCCAGTAGCGCCCATCATAATTCGTGTTGCCGCCGCCGTTGTCGTAGCCGAAGCTCTCCACCAGGTCCTGCTCCGCGCCCTGCGCGTGGCCGTCCCACTTCCACCGGTTGCCGGCGGTCCACAGGGCGAACCAGAAGTAGGGCGGGGTGACGTGAACGCACCCGCGTCTCCCAGACGATGTCCCGGCCGAGCAGCGAGCCGCCGGGTGCAGCGTCCACCTGGCCATGAACGAGCCGCAGCCGGCATTGTGCTCCTTCGGGTCACACGTCGCGGCGCCGTTGAGGGGCGTGAGGAATGTCTGCAGCGAGTTGGCGGTGAAGCGGCGCACCGGCGGGCTGTTGACGCCCTCGACCGGCTGGCCCGGGAGCGCGTCCGCCGCGCCGGGCGCGACGATGACGGCCCCGTAGTTCGTGCCGTTCCCGATGGTGCCGAACTGGTCATGGTAGAGGAAGTTGGCGCTCAGGTCGGCGTTGTTCTTGATGGTGCCGCCCGTGCCGAAGTGCCAGTTCTTGA
>CAVYEZ010000013.1:0-367147 GCA_963767685.1 uncultured Actinomycetota bacterium | reverse complement strand
CATTCCGGTGCCGATATCGAGGAACTGCCTGACCCCGGCCTCGGCCGCCAGGTAGGTGACCGTCCGGCGGAGAAAGGCCCGCGACGCGGGCGCCACGTGCTCCATCACGGGAGCGGCAGCGATCAGCTGCCTGGCCGCCTGCCGGTCGGCCTCGAAGTTGTCGCGCCCTCCGACCAGGAAATTCCAGACCCGCGCGACATTGGGCAGCGCGGGGTCCACGCGGGCGGCCCTGATCGTACGGGACGCCGCCTTGAGCCATTCCTCAGACACCGCGGGCCAACCCCCTGCCAACGTCCGGAGCTCGACCTCGTTCTCGCGCAGTGAGAACGTGTACGGTGCTGCGATCACAGCCGCGAGGCACCCCGGGACCATCGCCCAAGCAAACTAGGTATTTTCACCTACGCACGCTGGCATCATCGCATGATCGGACGCCCGGCGCCATCGATTACGCGTTACTCTCTGATTTCTTAGCGTGAACGCGGCGGACTGGCCGGCCGCGGAGACCAGACGACCCGCGCCCCGCCGGGGAATGTCCCCGGGCCGGGCGCGGGCCGTCGCGGTGCCGGGTCAGGGGGGGTGCCCCGGCGAACACTCCGCTACCCCCGGAACGGGACTCCATTCACCTTTGCCGCGATTCCCGTCCGGTCCAGGTAGGGCGTGATGCCGCCGAGGTGGAAGGGCCAGCCGGCCCCGAGGATCATGCACAGGTCGATGTCCTCGGGCGCCGCGACCACGCCGTCGTCGAGCATGATCCCGATCTCCTGGGCTAGGCCCTCAAGGGCGCGCTCAAGCACCCCGCGGCCGGTAGACGGCCCCGGGCCGGCGTTGCGCCGCCGCTGAGCAGCTCGATGACCTCCGGGTCGACGGAAAGGTCGGGCAGGTACACCGATGACCTGCCGGACTCCGCGAGCGCCCGCAGCTTCGGCGAGACGGCGAACCGGTCACCGAAAGCCTCGTGCAGGGTCTCCGCCACGTGCAGCGCGATCCTCGGCCCGACCAGCTGGAGCAGCAGGAACGGGGTCATGGGCAGGCCCAGCGGGTCGGCGGCGTGCTCCGCGACGTCGAACGGCGTGCCCTCGTCGACGGTGCGGGTGATCTCGCCGAGGAACCGGGTGAGCACCCGGTTGACCACGAACGCGGGCTGGTCGGCGACGATCACGCAGTTCTTCTTGAGCTGGCCGCCGACGGCGAGCGCGGTCGCCACGGCGGCGTCGCCGGTGGACGTTCCGCGGACCACCTCGACAAGCGGCAGGACCGCGACCGGGTTGAAGAAATGGAAGCCGACGACCCGCTCGGGGTGCGCCAGGCCGGACGCCATCGCGGTGACCGACAGTGAGGAGGTGTTGGTCGCGAGCACGCACGCTTCCGAGACGGCCGCCTCGACCTCGGCGAACACCTGCCGCTTGACCGCCAGCTCCTCGAAGACCGCCTCGATGACGAAGTCCGCGTCGGCGAACCCGTCCTTGGCGACCGACCCGGTGATCAGCGCCTTCTGCCGGTTGGCCGCGTCGGGCGAGATCCGGCCGCCGGACAGCTGCTTGTCGATCTCGGCGTGCACGTAGCCGATGCCCGAGTCCACCCGCGCCTGGTCCAGGTCGGTCATCACGACGGGGACCTGCAGCCGCCGGACGAACAGCAGGGCGATCTGCGCCGCCATCAGGCCGGCCCCCACGACGCCGACCTTGGTGACCGGGCGGGCGAGGGACTTGTCGGGGGCGCCCGCGGGCTTGCGGGCCCGCTTCTGCACCAGGTCGAACGCGTACAGGCCGGCCCGGAACTCATCCGACAGCATCAGGTCGGCCAGCGCCTCGTCCTCGGCGGCGAACCCCTCGTCCCGGGAGCCGGTGCGCGCGGCCGCGACCAGGTCGAGGGCCCGGTACGGCGCGGGCGCGGCTCCGTGCAGCTTGCCGTCGGTGAAGAAGCGGGCGGCGGCGACCGCCTGCGTCCACTCCTCCTCGGTTCCCGCGGGCGCGGCCTCCGGCCCGACCGGGCGGGCCAGGGTCGCGGTACCCGACAGCACCGACGCGGCCCAGCGCAGCGACTCCTCAAGGAAGTCGGCGGGCTCGAACATCGCGTCGGCGATGCCCAGCTCGAACGCCTCGGGGCCGCGCAGCATCTTGTTCTGCGACAGCGGGTTCTCGATGATCAGCTTCAGCGCCCGGGCCGGACCGATCAGCCGGGGCAGCAGGTAGGCACCGCCCCAGCCGGGCACGATGCCGAGGAAGCACTCGGGAAAGGCGACCATCGGCACGCCGGCGGAGATCGTCCGGTACGTGCAGTGCAGCGCGATCTCCAGGCCGCCCCCCAGGGCCACCCCGTTGATGAAGCCGAACGACGGCACCGGCAGCTCGCCAAGCCGCCGGAACACCGCGTGTCCCAGCGACGCGATCCCGAGGGCGCGCTCGCGGGCGGCCCCCGAGTCCGGGCCGGCCGCGGCGAGCGCGGCGGCCCCGGCGTCCAGGTCCGCGCCCGCGGCGAGGATGAACGGCTTGCCGGTGAGCCCGACCGCGGCGATCTCGCCGGCCGCGGCCCGCGCCGTTACCGTGTCGAGCGCCGCGTTCAGCGACAGCAGCCCCTGCGGGCCAAAGGTGTTCGGCTTGGTGTGGTCGTGCCCGTTGTCCAGCGTGATCAGCGCGAGGAGGCCGACGCCGGCACCAAGGTCGACGTCACGGACGATCGCCCTGGTGACCACCTCGCCTGGGGAGTCGGCGGCAGACGGAAGGACTCCGCGGATACCGGGAATGCTCATCAGCCTTCGTTCCTCTCCGCCAGCGGGTTCTCCCAGAGCACGGTGCCGCCCATGCCCATGCCGACGCACATGGTAGTGATCCCGTACCTGACCTCGGGGTGCTCCGCGAACTGGGCGGCGAGCTGGATCATCAGCCGGACGCCAGAGGAGGCGAGCGGGTGGCCGATGGCGATCGCGCCGCCCCACGGGTTCACCCGGGGGTCGTCGTCGGCGATCTTGAAGTGGTCGAGGAACGCGAGCACCTGGACCGCGAACGCCTCGTTGACCTCGACGAGCCCGATGTCGTCCATCGACAGCCCCTGCCTGGCCAGGAGCTTCTCGGTGGCGGGCACGGGGCCGATGCCCATCACCTCGGGCTCGACGCCGGCGAACTGGAAGTCGACGAGGCGCATCTTGGCCCGCAGGCCAAGCTCGCTCGCGACTTCCTCGGCGGCGATGAGGCAGCCGGTGGCGCCGTCGTTGATGCCGGAGGAGTTGCCGGCGGTGACCCGGCCGTGCGGGCGGAACGGGGTCTTCAGCGCGGCGAGGCCCTCAGGGGTCGTCTCCGGCCGCGGCGGCTCGTCTACGGTGGCCCAGCCCCAGCCCAGCTCGGAGGTGCGGATCGCCATCGGGACCAGGTCCGGCTGGATCTTGCCGTCGGCGTAGGCGGCCGCGACCTTCCGCTGGCTGCCGAGGGCGTAGGCGTCGGCGCGCTCCTTGGTGATGGCGGGGAACCGGTCGTGCAGGTTCTCCGCGGTCATCCCCATGAACAGCGCGGACTCGTCGACGATCTTCTCGGACACGAAGCGCGGGTTGGGGTCGACCTGCTCCCCCATCGGGTGACGGCCCATGTGCTCGACCCCGCCGGCGACCGCGATGTCGGCGGCGCCGAGCGCGACCTCGCCGGCCGTCGTGGTGACCGCGGTCATCGCGCCCGCGCACATCCGGTCGATCGCGTAGCCGGGCACGGTCACCGGCAGCCCGGCGAGAATCGCCGCGGACCGGCCGATCGTCAGCCCCTGGTCGCCGATCTGCGTCGTGGCGGCGACGGCGACCTCACCGACCCGCTCGGGCGGCAGCGCCGGGTTGCGCCGCAGCAGTTCCCTGATGACCCGCACCACCAGGTCATCCGCGCGGGTCTCCGCGTAGATGCCCTTGGGTCCCGACTTGCCGAACGGCGTCCGCACGCCGTCGACGAACACCACGTCACGCGCCCTCATGGGCTACTCCTTAAGATGTGCGCCCTGTCGGCAGGACCGCTGCCGGAAGTGACGCTACTCGCCAGTAACCTGCCGCTGGAAGCAATGCTACTAGCCAGTAACCTTAAGGATGAACGGCCCTGGCGCACGAATTCTTCCAGCCGGTCAAGCGGCCACGCGTTGATCACGTCTTCCGTGGTCAGCCCGCCGAAGCGGGCGGCGGCAACCCCGTAGCGCATGTTGGACAGGTCCACCAGGGAATGCGCGTCGGTGTCGACGGCGAACTTCACGCCCGCATCCCTGGCAGCGGCGATGTGCTCGGGCGGCAGGTCCATCCGGTCCGGCGACGCGTTGACCTCCAGCGCCGTCCCGGTGCGCGCGCACGCCGCATACAGCACGTCGAGGTCGACCTGAACCGGCGGGCGGCGTCCGATCTTGCGGGTCAGCGGGTGGCCGATGATGTTCACTCGCGGGTTCTCAGCGGCGGCGATGAACCGTTTCGTCATCGTCGCCCGGTCTTGTTCGAACGAGGAGTGAACAGATGCCACGCAGATGTCGAAGCCGCTCAGGAAGTCCTCGTCCCAGTCCACGCTCCCGTCGGCCGCGATGTTGAGCTCGGTGCCGTGCAGCAGGACCATGCCGGTCGTGTCCGCGAGCGCGCGCAGCTGGTCGCGCTGGGCGAGCATCTTCTCGTCGGTCATCCGCTGCATGACGAGGTTCGGCGCGTGATCGGTGACCGCGTAGTACTCGTAGCCACGGGCCTCGGCCGCCGCGATCATTCCCTCCAGGGAGACGATGCCGTCCGTCAGGTCCGTGTGCGTGTGCAGGTCTCCGCGCAGGTCTCTGCCCCGAACGAGGGCGGCTGCCTCTTCGGCTGCTTCCGTTACGTCAGTTGGCGTGCCGGAGGCGACCGCCCCGTGTACGCGCTCCTCGCTTGTTGACGTGGTCACGACGTGAGCGGCCAGGACCGCGTAAATATCGTCCTCGGTAGCATCGGCCGGGAGCTCGCGCAGGGCGCTGCGCAGCGTGGCGTCGCTAGCAGCCACGTCGATGCCGCGCAGGATGCGCTCCTCGCTTTTGGGACCGAAGCCGGCCACCCCGCGGAGCCTGCCGCCCTTGGCGGCCTCGGCAAGTTCGCCGACGCGGGTGATGCCTAGCTCGCGGGCGAGCTGGAGTGCGCGCTTCGGGCCAACGCCGGGCACCTTCGCGAGTTCCCTGGCACCCGGCGGAAGCTTGGCGCGGAGCTCGTCAACCGCCTTGATGGTCCCGGTCCGCCGGTACTCGGCGATCTTCGCGGCGACCGACGAGCCGACGCCGGGCACCTTGGTCAGCGCCCTTTCCGGCAGCGGGCCGAGATCGTCCGGGTAGCCCGCGACGGCCTTGGCCGCCTTCTCGTAGCTCCGCACCCGGAACTGGTCACCGCCGGCGAGACCGAGCAGCTCGGCATACTCCCGCAGCAGCGCCGCGACTTCCTCGTTGATCGACGCCATGCAGACCATTGTCGCGCACCCGCAACCTGGGTTGTGTCGGCGGATAAGGTTGGCGCTGCTGCGAGTGGACACGACAGAGACGGGCCACCCGCGGAGACTGGGATGAGAGCACGGTGCCCGAAAAAATTAGCATGCGCCTCGTCTTCCACCAGCAGCATTACGACGGCACCCAGGACACGCTGGACCTGCTTCTGGTAATCGCCGACGAGTGCATCGAAGACTACTAATAGTCGGCGGTTCGGGCGTCGGACTGTGTCACACGCACCAATATTCGGTTGCAAACACCCCCGCGACGGCACTGCTATGAAGGGGCGCCACGCTACTTGGGCTCGTTGGGTAGCTGGCGGACCTAAGCGATGAGGTCGCGGAGGATCCGGGGTCGGGGGAAACCGAAACGATGAGGGCACAGGTGAAGGCGTGGGGAACGGGAGCACCCTGGTGGGAAAAACGATCGTAGCGTTCCGAAAGTCAGATGAATGCAACACAGGGCTCGAGTGCGGCGGATGCTGGCCTGTCTTTGCATAGTACTCCCGTAGAGGGATATCGAAGGAAAGGGGTAACCATGACAGTCGTGCGGTTCACGGAACAGGAAATGGAGAGTTGGCCGGAAGCTGATAGGAAAGCGCCGCGTACCCGGAAGCTCTACGAGTTGGCTAAGGCTCACGCCGAGCAGGAGGGCGGGCAGACACTTGAGCTGTGGAAGTATCACATGGGCCGACTGTGGGGAATTCCCGTTATGATGACTATCGATGACGCAGCTCAGCGGATGAATATATCCGTATCGCGTGCGCAGCAGATCTACGACAGAAGCATTGAGGCGATCCGTCCCGAATGGGAAGCCAGCCCAGAATTTCATATCTTCCGGGATCCTGGCGCCTGACTATCTGGGTGCAGGCGAGTTTTCTTAATGCGTTGTGCTGCGCATTGGGGAGGTAGCGTAGGCCAGGCAGTACGGGAGCGAGATACTCATCGGGCACAGTCTCATCCTCCTCTAAGACAGGCTCATCACGTTTGGTCTTCGTTGTCACCATCTGGAGTGCGTCGCGCCACGTGCCGAAGGCCATGGAGAAAGTTCTTTGGGAAGCGGGTTTTCCGTCTGAACCGAGGCGAGGCAGATGTCGAAGGCCCACGCCCGGGACCTTCGCGAGCAGCAGGGCGCCCGGCGGGACCTTGGCCCGCAGGTCGTCAACCGCCTTGATCGTCCCGGTCCGCCGGTACTCGGCGATCTTCGCGGCGATCGACGAGCCGACGCCAGGGATCCTGGTCAGGTCGGCGTCGGGGATCGCGCCGATGTCGTCCGGGTAGCCGCCGACCGACTTGGCGGCCTTCTCGTAGTTCCGCGCGCGAAACGGGTCACCGCCGGTGAGCCCGAGCAATTCCGCGTACTCCCGCAGCGGCGCGGCGACTTCCTCGTTGATCGACGCCATGGATCCATTGTCACCCGTCACCGTCAGCGGCAACCCAGGCGCGCGGCGCTTCTTGCTGTTATCAGGCGGGGTAGCGCGACGCGGCCGTACTCCGTTTTGGCAGACACTAAATCCCGAACAGCAGGAAGGATTTTCGCAAGGGGAAGGAAAAAACGTGTCTGACCAACGCTTTTCCTTCACGATAAAGATTATTTACATGGCGAGCGGCATCGCGCTGGCCGTCCAGGACGGACCGGCGGGTCAGATCATGAATGAAGACTTCTTCGCGTTCTCCTTGGGGCCGCCGGAAGGCAGGGCGGTCAGCGTGAGGATCGAGCGCGCGCCGTACGCGAGGAACAGCAGCGCCGCCAGGGCGGTCAGCGCCGGGCCGATCCACCGGATCGCGGTTGACACGACAATCAGGTTGAAGCCGAGGACCAGTCCGACGAAGCCGATCTCGGCGCCGATGGCGAAGACCGTCAGGCAGGACGCGAGGAGCATCACCCACAGGCTGGCCGCGATGACCTCGCCTTGCGGTGCGGGGCCGCCCGCCCGCCGCTCGGGAAAGACCGAGTTAAGCGCGCCGAACAGCAGCGGCGCGAGCGTTGTGAGCCCGCCTACCAGGGCCATCAGCAGCCCAAACCGGGTCAGGTCGACGCCGGGCACCAGGCCCGCGACGGCGCCGGACGCGGTGAGCACCCCGCCGGCCAGCGCCGTCAGCGGCGTGACGCTCGTGGCCCAGCTGTCGCCGAACGACCAGGCCGCGCCGGCGAACAGCGGCGTGCGCCAGAACTCGAGGCCCCAGTGCACCCGCTTCACCTTCCGGTCGGCCACGGCCGCAGGCTGGATCACGGCCGTAGGCTGGTCCTCGGCCGCGGGCCTCGCCTTGTCCGCCGCACGCTCGGTAGCCGCGCCGGCCTGCCCGCCTGCCGCCGGCATGTCGGTCACCAGCAGCTCATGCCTCCTGTGCATCAGGAACAGCAGGAGCCGCGCGCTGTAGTCGGCCCGGCCAGGCGGTGGAGACGACGCGCCCGGTCCAGGGGTCGGGGTCTCGTCCTTCACGGGTGCCGCCGCCCGGTCAGCGTCCTTGCCGGGCATGCCGAACGCGATCAGGACGAGGACCAGGAGCACGGCGAAGGCGCCGCCGCAGATCGCCGGGATTACGACGTACTGCCAGGGCGACACGGACCGGCGGACGGTGAGCGGTATCTGGACCGGCGGGTCCCCCGCCAGGAGCAGCGCCTGCGGCGGGGTCACGGTCAGGGTCGCCGTCTGCGGGACCGCGCTCAGCGCCGGGGCGAAGGTGAGCTTCACCTCGGTCACGGGGTTCGCGGCCACGGCGCCGCACGCGAGCGGGCCGTCCGGGTAGGCCGGCGCCGCGGCGCCGGTGACGCTGCTTGGCTTGCCGGTCACCAGGCTGAACTTGTTGCCGGCCGGGTTCTTTCCCGCGCACAGGGCGGCGGTGTCCAGGTAGACGGTCGTCGACCACTCCCCGGCGTTCACCTGGGTCAGCGTGCCGCTTGCCGACCCGGCGAGCGGCGCCGCGGGGACGGTCACGGTAGCCGCCCGCGCCTGCCCGCCGCCCAGCACGAGGCCGCCAAGCACGATGCCGGCGACGCAAGCAAGGACAGCGCCCGACGCCATGCGGCGCGTTGCCGGCCGAACGAACCGCACTGTCCCCACCCCGTGTCCGTCAACAGGTGATAACCGGCCCGGCGCCGTCCCCGGCGTGGCCCCGGGGCCGCCGAGCCTTACCGACAAGATGCTTGACGCTGGCGGAGCCAGCCGCATTCGTTCGGGGGCAATTGTTAGGAGATCGTGGCAGTGAGCGGTTCCTGCGGGGATACCTCGGCCGCCGCGGGCCTGTTCCTCAGCCAGAACCCCGTCCACAGCGCGATCAGCAGCAGGGCCGCCCCCGCGACGATGTAGGCGTTGCCCCACAGGAGCTGGAAGCCGTGCCAGTGGTACTCGACGTAACTGGGCTGGTCGCCGTGCTGGGCGAACTCGACCGGGTTGGTGTTGGGCTGGGCCCACAGGAAGCCGAGGGAAAGGTTGCCGAGGGTCCGGGCGCTCTCCCAGATCGCGTCGGGCCACGCGGCGAAGAAGAAGACCATCCCGGCGATGAGCGCCCAGAGCCTGCGGGCGGTCCAACGCGCGCCGCGTTTGGCGGCGGCGAGCGCGTAGTGCGCGGTCACCGCGACGGCGAGGGCGATCCATACCCAGTGGTGGTCCCAGCTGACCGGGGAGATGAGCAGGCCCGTCAGCGCGGTCACGAGCAGTGCGGGCACGGGGTACCCGGCCCGGTTGACCAGGTAAGCGGCGGTCATGCCGGCCGCAAGCGTGACGACCGCGGCGACGATCCACGGGTCCTGCCCGGCCGCGACGGACCCGGCGAACCTGGTGATGATCGCGCGCAGCGACTGGTTGCCGGCCCAGCCCATGAACCCGGTCCGGTTGCCGTCGGACCAGAACATGCCGTGCAGCCACCACTGGGAGGAGTCGTGCGGCAGGACGGCGAACCCGACGGCGACGGTCGCGGCGAACCCGCCCAGCGTCGCCACCGCCTCACGGAACCTGCGGGTGATGAGCAGGTAGGGGACGAAGATCAGCGGGACGAGCTTGATCCCGGCGGCGACCCCGGTGACCGCGCCCTTCCACCAGCGGCGCGTGCCTGACCTCGTCTGGTCCGGCTGGCACAGGTCCCACATGATCGCCGCCATCAGGATCAGGTTGATCTGGCCGAGGTAGATCGTCCGGATGACGGGCTGGAGCCAGAAGGTCGCCGCCGCGGCCAGCAGGGTCGCGCCGAGCCTGACCCTCCGGTCGGTGTAGCCGAGGCCCCCGAACGTGAACCACAGCGCCGCCACCAGCGCGGCCATGTTCACGATCACCGACAGGGCCGAGGTCACGGTCCCGGGAAGCAGCGAGACGGCCGCGAACGAGATCGCCGCGAACGGCGTGTAGGTGAACTTCAGGGCCAGCGCGCTGTAGCCGCCCCAGTCGTAGAGCGGCGCGTAAGCGTGCGGGTCGTAGTACGGGCTGACGTGCCTGACGATCAGCCCTCCGTCCCGGTAGACGGTGAGGTCAACGTCGTTGAGGCCGCCGTTAACGGCATTGAAGACCAGCCAGCTCACGACCGCCGCGGTGAAGGCGATCACGCCGGCCCGCAGCAGCCGGGTCCCCGGGGCGCGGCTGGCACCGTGCTGGTCGACCCCGTGGACTTCGCTGGCGACCGGTTTCACAGCAGTCACCTTATCCGCCGTCGGCCGCCGGGGCCGCCCTTCGCGATGCGCGGGACCGTGCTCATTCGATGCCGCGCCCGTCAATACCGTGCTGAATCAATGCCGCGGGCCCCCTGGTTCCTGGGGTCAGTCATACTGGGAGGCATGCCTACGCTGACCGGAGCACTTCCGGCGGGAACGGACGCGCGATGAGCGTTGTGAGCCTGGTGTCGTCCGGCCCGCTGCTGCTCGCCATCCCGGTCGCCGCCGCGGCGGGCGCCGTGACGTTCCTCTCGCCGTGCTGCCTGCCGCTGGTCCCCGGGTACCTGGCGTACATTACCGGCATGTCGGGCGCGGACGCGACGGCAGTACCGACGACCGCGGGGCCCGCCACGGCCGAGCTTGCCGCGGAGGCCAGCGCCGGGGCGGCCGGGGCGGAGGGCGGCGTGACGACCCGCGCCCGGGCGAAGGCGGCCCCTGCCGCCGCGCGGCACACCGGCCGCACGGTCGCGGGGACGGCGCTGTTCGTGGCCGGCTTCTCCGCCGTGTTCTCGCTCACGGGCCTGGCGGTCGGCGGTCTCGGCCAGCTGTTCAGCGCGCACGACTCGCTGCTCACCCGGGTGCTCGGGGCGGTGACGATCGTGCTCGGGCTGCTGTTCTTCGGCGCGTTCGACCGGTTCATGTTCGCCGGGCGGATGTTCAAGCCGTCCGTCATGCCGAAGGCGGGGCTGGCGGGCGCGCCGCTGCTCGGGGTCCTGTTCGGCATCGGCTGGACGCCCTGCATCGGCCCGACGCTGACCGCCGTGCTCGCGCTGTCGCTCCAGTCGGGGACCGCCGCGCGCGGCGCGTTCCTCGCGTTCATCTACGGGCTCGGGCTCGGCATCCCGTTCCTGATCGTCGCGGTCGCGTTCTCGCGCCTGGTCAACGTGCTCAGCTTCTTCAAGCGCAACGCCCGGATGGTCAGCCGGATCGGCGGCGTCATGCTCATCGCCGTGGGCCTGCTCGAGGTGACCGGCGCGTGGACTTCCGCGATCACCTGGCTGCACACCCACTGGTTCAGCGGCTACAACCTGCCGCTGTAGTTACCGGCGGCCGCTCGCGGTGTTCCCGCGCTTTATCTGCGGGCACTTGCCTTAGGTTTCATCGCGACTGGCTTGCGGGGCGCCTGCGATTCGGGGCGGCGCGCGGGCTTGGGCGCCGCCGCCGCCTCGACGAGCGCGATGAGCAGGCGGGAGTCGTCCCCTTCCTCGGGGTGCCAGTGAATCCCGATGCCGAAGCGGTGCCCGTCCGCCTCGAGGGCCTCCGTGATCTCGCCGTCGGGCGACCAGCCGGCCACGGTCAGGCCCTCCCCTAGGCGGTAAGGGGCCTGGTGGTGGGCGGCGGGCACCTGCACCTGGGGGCCGAGCAGCTTGCCGAGGGCGCTGTCGCCGCCGAGGATCACATCGTGCGGCTTGTAGCTGGCGCGCGCGGCGCGGTGACCGGGTAGGTCCTGGTTGAGCGTGCTGCCGCGAGCCAGCGCGAGGATGTGCATGCCGCGGCCGATCGCCAGGAACGGGACGTTGGCCTCAAGCGCGGCGCGCATCAGCGCGAGTTCGAACCGGTCCCGGCGGTGGTCAGGCTCGTCTGACGTCTCGAGCCGCTCCTGGTCGTACAGGCTGGGATCGACGTCCCGGCCCCCGCTGAACACCAGCCCGTCGCAGGCCTCGATGTAGGCGGTCACGGACGCCGGGGGCACCGGCGGGATCATGACCGGGGCGCCGCCCGCGCGTTCGACCGCCCGGATATAGCTGACAGGCGAGACCGCGGCTTCCCGGATCCAGTCCCCCCACCGAGCGGCGTCAAGCTCGCTGGTGATGCCTATGATCGGGCGGCCCATCGACGTCCTCCTGTTCGCTGCGCTTGCAGAGGCAATGGAGCCGGTCCGCGGCCCCCCGCCCCGGCTTAGGGTCATTCTTCCTGACCCGCCGGGTTTCTGACGGGACGATGACGTTTTTGTCAGCCCCTCTTCAGTGTGCTAATTCAGTGCGCTAATCCTCGGTAACCCGCTGTAGCGAAGGTGCATGCTGCGGCGATGAAGTGCTGGGGCTCCGCGCGTCTCGCGCCCAGCGTCTCGGCAAGTCACGATAAGACCGACTCGGGAATATGGTGTCGCCATGGCCCTCGCTGACGGAGCGTCCTTCCGCTGGCTGACCGTCTTCCTTGATTTCCCCGCCGGGTCATTCGACCCCGGGGTGGCGTTCTGGCGAGCGGTAACCGGGTACGGGCTGTCGGCCGCCCGCGGGGCAGACGGGCAGTTCGCGACCCTGATGCCGCCCTCGGGAGACCCTTACCTCCGGGTGCAGCGGATCGCCGACGGCGCGGGCGGGTGCCACCTTGACCTGCACGTCGACACCGACGCCGAGTCACTGGGGGCCGCGGCGGACCGCGCCGCCGCGGCCGGCGCCCTGATCCGGCACCGCGAGGACGGCCTGGTCGTCGCGGAAAGCCCCGGCGGCTTCTCTTTCTGCCTGGTGAGCTGGGAAGGCGAGCGCGCGGTGCCACCGCCGCGGGCCGCCGCGAGCGGCAACGGCGTCAGCCGGGCCGACACGCTCTGCCTGGACGTGCCGCCCGGCGAGTTCGAGCGGGAGCTGGCCTTCTGGGCGGCACTCACCGGCCAGCAGGCCCGCCCGGCGCCGGTGCCCGGGTTCGCCGCCCTGCGCCGGCCCGGCGGCTGGCCCGCCCGGCTGCTGCTGCAGCGGCGCGACCGCGCCGCCGCCGGCGACCGGACGCGCGGGCACGTGGACTTCGGCTGCACGGACGCCGGCGCGCTGGACCGGCACGTGGCCCTCGGCGCCCGCGTCACCGGGACACAGGAGTACTGGACCGTGCTGACCGACCCCGTCGGGCGCGAGTACTGCCTGGTGGGCCGCTCTCCCGGCTAGCCCGGGCCCGGCCGCTGACCCCGCGGCGCAGGCCACCGGCTAGCTGACGTCGCGGCGCACGCTGGTGGCGAGGGCGGCCACCGCGAACGCCGCCGTGTAGGCCGCGAGGACGAGGGCGGCGCCCCAGCGTGGCAGCAGCGCCTGCGGCAGCATGGTCTTCCCGCCGGCGCCGAGGGCCTGGCCCGCGTAGAACGGCAGCCAGCGGGCCAGGTTGCCGATCAGCTGGCCGACGATCCCCTCGACCAGCGCGATCCACGCCAGCGCGGCGGCGATGGCGCCGGTGAGGTTATGGATCAGCGCGCCGACCCCGACGCCGATCGCGGCGAAGGCCGTGTTCCACGCGATGCCGCCGCCGATGGCCGCCCACATCGCCGAGTTGCCCCAGTCAAAGGGCGCGCCCTTGGCGGACCACCAGGCTGCGGCGACGCCAAGCCCGACGATACTGCTCGCCACGGCGGCCAGGGCACCGAAGAGCGGGTAGACGAGGAGCTTCGCGCCGATGACCCGGGCGCGGGCGGGGGTGCTCAGGTAGGTATCGGTGATCGTCTTGTGCCGGTACTCTCCGGCGACCGCGAGGATGCCGAACGCGAGCGGGAAGACGGCGGTCAGGCCCACGTGCGCGAGGGCCTTGGCCTGCGTGGCGGGGTCATGGAGGTTGCCGCCCGAGACCACGAGGCCGCTGATGCCCGCGATGACGAGCAGCGGGCCCGCGGCAAGGACCAGCCACGGGCCGCGGATGGTACGCAGCTTCAGCAGCTCGGCACGGATCAGGGAATGCATGACGCACGCTCCTCGTGGTTAGTTTCCGGCCGGCGCGACGGCGCCGGGCTGACGGGACCGGTCCGTGGTGAGCCGCAGGAACGCGGCCTCAAGCGTCTCACCGCGCACCCCGGTCAGCTCGCCGAGCGGGCCCGCGAAGCGAAGCGTGCCGCCGGTGATGATGATCACCCGGTCCACGGTCTGCGCCACCTCGCTCAGCACGTGGCTGGACATCAGGATCGTCCGGCCGCCGGCGGCAAGGCCGCGCAGCACGTCCCGCAGCTCGGCCGTGCCGGCCGGGTCGAGGCCGTTCGCCGGCTCGTCGAGGACCAGCACCGGGGGGTCGCCGAGCAGCGCGGCGGCCAGGCCGAGGCGCTGGCGCATGCCGAGCGAGTAGCCGCGCACCCGCCGGTGGGCGGCGTCCTCCAGGCCGACCTGGCCGAGGACCGCCGCCACGCGCGCCGCCGGGATGCCGCCCGCCTCGGCGAGGACACGCAGGTGGTCACGGCCGGTACGGCCCGGGTGGAAGCCCGTGGCCTCCAGCACCGCCCCGACCGCCTGCCTCGGCGCACGCAGGTCGGCGTAGCGCCGCCCGCCGATCAGCGCGCTGCCCGCGGTCGGGCTGACCAGGCCGAGGAGCATGCGCAGGGTCGTGGTCTTCCCGGCCCCGTTCGGGCCGAGGAAGCCGGTGACCTGCCCAGGCTCCACCGTGAAGGTCAGCCCGTCGACCGCGGTCACCGGGCCGTACCGCTTGGTCAGCCCCGTGACCGTGATGCCGCCGTCCATCCGGTTCACCCCATTCAGGTGTCGAAGATCGTTGCCGGCGCCGGGACTGGCGCCGGCACCCAGCCTTCCGCCCAGCGGGCCCGGCGTCGTCGGCCGAGCACGGCAATCCCGGGTACCGCGAACGCGGTAGGAGTGCGGGCGGGTACCGCCAGTGCGGCAGGCCGACCTGCGGCCCAGGAGTGACGCCGCGTCCGCACCGCCGGCCTATCGTGAGTCCATGAACGTCCTCGGCCACCTGCCCGGTGCGGTTCGCCGGCACCCGCACCTGGCGGACGCGGCGATCGCCCTCGCGGTGCTCGCCGCGACCGCGGCGACCACGTTCACGGGGCATCAGCCGGCCACGGCCGAAGGCCGAGGCGTCGCGGTGACCGCCGCCGCCGCCGCCTGCGGCGCGCTGGCCGGCCGACGGCACCGGCCGCTCGGGTCGCTCGCGGTCAGCGCGCTCGCCGCGGAGGTGTTCCTCTTCGCCATGCCCGACGCCGGCGGGGTGCTGATCCTGCTCGCCCCGTCCATCGCCCTCTACACGGTGGCCGAGCGGGTGGCGCGGCGGCGCGGGCTGATCATCGGCGGCGGCCTGCTCGCCGCGCTCGCCCTGCTGCACGCGCTGCTGCACCCGGGGATGATCGGACCGGAGAACCTGGCGTTCACCGCGCTCGGCGGCCTCGCGATCGCGGCGGGCGACTCGTCACGTAACCGCCGGGCCTACCTGGCCGAGGTCGAGCGCCGCGCCGCGCGCTCGGAACTCGAGCGCGAACTGGTCGCGCACCGCCGCGTGGAGCAGGAGCGGCTGCGGATCGCCCGCGACCTGCACGACAGCGTTGGCCACCACCTGGCGCTGATCAGCGTGCAATCCGATGTCGCCGGCCGGGCGATGGACGGTGACGCGGCGGCGGCCCGCGAGGCGCTGCTGCACGTGAAGTCCGCGAGCCGCAAGGCCCTGGAGGAACTGCGCGACACGGTGAGCCTGCTGCGCCAGCCGGGCGACCCGGTGGCGCCGACCGCGATCCCGGCCCTAGGGCTAGACGCGCTCGATGAGCTGCTGCGCTCGCTGCGAGCTTCCGGGCTCGCGATCGACGCGCTCGTCCACGGCACCGCCGTGCCGCTGGCGCCGGCCGCCGACGTCACCGCGTACCGGGTGATTCAGGAGTCGCTGACGAATGCCTGCAAGCACTCGCGCGGCCGGCGGGCCCGGCTGACGCTCGGCTACGACCGCAGTGAGCTGCGCATCACGGTCGAGGACCTGGGCACGGTCCACCAAGGTGCCGGCGACCGCTCCACCGGCGCGGCCATCGGCGGCGGCGACGTCGGGTCACGGACCAGTCCGCTCCCGGCCGGCGGGCAGGGAATCCGGGGCATGCGCGAGCGGCTACTGGCCCTCGGCGGGCTGTTCGCGGCCGGGCCGCGCCCGGGCGGCGGGTTCCGCGTCGACGCGTCCCTCCCCTATCAGCCGGCCGACATCGCGGGGACCGCGAAGCCGCTCAACGATCCGGAGCTCAGCCATCTGGCGGAGCTCGGCGGCGCGGCCGGGCGCGGCGGCGCGGAACGCCCGGCCCTGCCGACCACGGAGCGGCTGCGGTGACGATCAGGGTCGTCGTCGCCGACGACCAGCCGCTCCTGCGCACCGGGTTCAAGGCGCTCATCGCGGCGGCACCCGACCTTGAGGTGGTCGGGGAGGCGGGCGACGGGCGGGAGGCCGTGCGGCTGGCCAGGGCCGCACAGGCCGACGTCGTGCTAATGGACATCCGGATGCCGGTACTCGACGGCATCGCCGCCACCCGGGTCATCACCCGAGATGAAGACCTCGCCGGGGTCCGGGTGCTGATCCTCACCACGTTCGAGATCGACGAGTACGTCTTCGAGGCCCTGCGGGCGGGGGCCAGCGGCTTCCTCGGCAAGAGCGCGGAAGCGGACGAACTGCTCAACGCGATCCGCACCGTCAGCCGGGGCGACGCCCTGCTCTCCCCCGTCGCGACCAGGAGCCTGATCGCCCGCTTCCTCGTGACGCCGAGCGCCCCGCCGCCGATGGACGAGGCGGCCCGCCGTGACCTGGCGGCGCTCACCGACCGGGAACGGGAGCTCACCATCCTCGTGGCGACCGGGCTGTCTAACGACGAGATCGCCGCCCGGCTCGTGCTGTCCCCCGCGACCGTCAAGACCCACGTGAACCGCGCGATGGCCAAGGTGGGCGCCCGTGACCGGGCTCAGCTCGTCGTCTTCGCCCACCGCTGCGGCCTGGCCGGATAGGCGCTGTGGCTGTGGCTGCCTGCGGGGCCGGTCAGGGCCGGGGCGCCGCTCGGGTGAGCTCCGCGACGTAGCGGCCGGGGCTAACGCCTATGGTGCTCTTGAAGTGGCGGGTGAGGTGGGCCTGGTCCCAGAAGCCCGCTTCCGCTGCCGCCCGGGCGATCGGGTAACCGGCGAGCAGCATGGCCTTGGCGCGGCGCACCCGGACCTGCAGCTGGTAGGCGTGCGGCGTCATGCCGGTGGCCCGCCGGAAGGCCCGGCACAGGTAGGACGGGGTAAGCCCGGTGTGCCCGGCCAGGTCACGCAGCGACACGTTGTCCGCGGCCCGGGCGTCAAGGAACTCCCTGGCGACCTGTACCGCCCGCGGCTCGCGGCCCGGCGGCCTGGGCGCCCGCGAGTCCCCCGCGTGCCGGCCCGCCAGCAGCAGGAGGCCCTCGGCCAGGCACTCCTCCCGCTCCAGCGCGCTCGCACCCGGCCACTCGGAGAGCCGGTGAAAGCGGAGCAGGAGGGTCGCGACGCGCGGGTCGCGGACGACGTCGGCGGCGAACCAGGGCAGCCCGGCCGGGCCGGCGGGGAGCTCCGCCACGACCTGCCGCACGAGGCCCGGCGGGAGGTATATCGACCGGTAGGCCCAGGAGCGCCCGGCGGGCGGGCCGCCGGCGTGCCCCTCCTCCGGGTTCAGCACGATCATGTCGCCGGGCCCGATCGGGTGCGTGTCCCCGCGGTAGATGGACGCGGCATTCCCCGACTCGGTGAGCGCCACGAAGAATTCCCCGTGCGCGTGCGGGCGGAACGTGAACTCGATGTCCGAGGCCCGGAACAATTCCACGCCGCCGAGATCCGCGCACCGCCACACGCGGGCGCCGCCGGCTGCCAGCGGGCTGTTCGCGCTCGTCACCCAATCAAACCTAGCTCAACCGGGAACCCTGGCGAGCTTGGGCAATCCCGTACAAGACTGCCGTCCGGGCCGCCGCTTAGCGTCGTGCGCATGCTCACGAACGTGCTCGGCTACGCACCGGTCGCGGCCACCGTCTTCGGCATCCCGCAGTTCCTGCCGCAGGTGCTGAAGCTCAGGGCCACGGGCGACGCCGCGGGCGTCTCATGGTCGTGGGCGGCGCTGACCGCGGTCAACAACGCGGCGTGGATCGCCTACTTCGCCCTCTCGCGGGACTGGAGCGCCCTTGTCCCTTCCTGCTCGGTGACGCTGCTCGCCAGCGTGCTCACCGCCATGCTCACGGGCGGCAAGCGGGTGCGCACGGGCTCCGTGGCCCTGCTCGGCGCGTGGGCGGCCGCGCTCTCTATCGTCGGCGGGGTCGCCGGGCGGGCCGGCCTCGGCACGCTGCTCACCGCGGCGTTCGTCGTGCAGGTCGCGCCGTCGCTGTGGACGGCGTACCAGACGGCGCGGCCAAGCGGCGCCTCGACGGGAACGTGGGCGCTCATCCTCGGCGAGCTCGCCTGCTTCCTCGCCTACGGACTCCGCCAAGCGGACCCGAGGCTGATCGTCTTCAGCACGACCGGGGTCGCCGCGAGCGCGCTCATGCTCGCCCGCATCCTGTGGACCGCGGCGCCGCGCCCCTGGCCGGCTTCGCTCAAGGCGCAGCGCTGGAAATGATCGGCAGAAGCCGGAAGCGGCGGGTCACGGGAAGATCCTTTCCGGCTCGGTACGGCTTAAGATGAGGGCGTGCACCGGCAATTCCGGCAGGTCGACGTGTTCACCGAGGACCCATTCCTCGGCAACCCGGTCGCGGTGGTCCACGGCGCCGACGATCTCACCGACGAGGAGATGAGCCGGTTCGCCAACTGGACCAACCTTTCTGAGACGACATTCCTGCTCGCGCCCGCCGACGAGCGCGCCGACTACCGGGTGCGCATCTTCACCCCGGAGCGCGAGCTGCCCTTCGCCGGCCACCCCACGCTCGGCTCCGCGCACGCGTGGCTTGAGGCGGGCGGCCCGCCGGCCAGGCAGGACGTGGTGATCCAGGAGTGCGGCGTCGGCCTCGTCCCCATCCGCCGCTCGCCGCACGGCCACCTGGCGTTCCAGGCGCCGCCGCTGATCCGCTCCGGCCCGGTCGACGAGCCGGTGCTTGACGAGGTCGCCGCATCGCTCGGCATCAAGCGCGCGGACATCCTCGACGCCCAGTGGGCCGACAACGGACCGGGCTGGGTGGC
Source organism: uncultured Actinomycetota bacterium (assembly GCA_963767685.1). Lineage (GTDB taxonomy): Bacteria > Actinomycetota > Actinomycetes > Streptosporangiales > Streptosporangiaceae > Trebonia. The sequence goes on along the minus strand of CAVYEZ010000013.1, from coordinate 348,227 downwards.
CGTCGAGCTGGCGAGCGCGGACGCGGTCCTCGCCCTCGCGCCCGGAGTGACGTCGCGGGACATCGGGGTCTTCGGCCCGTATCCGCCCGGCTCAACCGAGGCGTTCGAGGTCCGCGCCTTCACCCCGCTCATCTGCGGCGCCGGCGAGGACCCGGTGACCGGGTCGCTCAACGCCTCGCTCGCCATGTGGCTGCTGTCAGCCGGCAAGGCGACGGCTCCCTACACGGCCAGCCAGGGCACCGCGCTCGGACGGCGGGGACGCGTGCACGTCACCACCGACCCGGACGGGACGATCTGGATCGCCGGCGGCACGCACACGCTGATCTCTGGCAGCGTCCACCTGTAGGAGGAACGCCCTGGCCCGGCGGCCGGAGCTGGCTCTTCCGGCTCCGGCTCACCCCGCGTGAAGGATTCCCCTGCCTTTCACGAACCAGGAGAGGCCGAAGGACGCCAGCATGATCGTCTCAAGCACCAGCAGCGAGTGCGCGCCGACGGTCGACAGCGGGTAGACGAGGATAACGCAGGCCAGGATCACGCCGCCGCTGAGCCGGTAGACGACCCGCTCCCACCGAGGGGCCTGCGACTGCCCCGGGCCGGTGAAGCCGAACGCGTACTGCACTCGCGCCCACCACGTGAGCCCCGGCGGGCTCGCCTCCCGCTTCGCGAACCGGAACGCCATCACCGACAGCAGGAAAAAACGCTTACCGCCGGGCCGCCGGGCCGGCGTGCACGGGCGTAACCTCGCTCGGGCAGCATGAGGGGGATGACGACGAGCACTGACCCCGCGGAAACGGGGTACCGCGCCGGTCACCGACTACCGAATGAGGGGATCTCGTGGTCCATCTTGGCGCTAACCAGTACGGCAAGGCGGAGGTCCGGCTCGTGCGCGTCTCGCGGGGCGCCGGGCCCGGCGGTGAGGACCTGCTCCGTGACTGGAACATTTCCACGTCCCTGTCCGGAGACCTGGCGGACTCGCACCTGACCGGGTCCAACGCGAAGGTGCTCCCCACCGACTCGCAGAAGAACAAGGCGTACGCGCTCGCGAAGGAGCTCGGCGGCGACGTGGAACCGGAAGTGTTCGCGACCGAGCTCGGGTCGTTCTTCGTCGCCTCCCAGGATCCGATCACGCGGGCGCGGGTGTCGGTCGACGAGTACGGGTGGACGCCTATCGGCGCCACCGGGTACTCGTTCGCACGCTCTGGTGACCTGGTACGAACGACGACGGTGCACGTCGACTCCGCCCTCGGCACGTCGGTCGTGTCGGGGCTGCGGGACCTTACCCTGCTGAACACGACCGCGTCGGAGTTCTGGGGGTACCCCAAGGACGCGTACACGACGCTGCCCGAGACCGACGACCGCGTGCTGGCGACGTCGGTGAACGCCTCCTGGCGGTTCCGGCCGGAGGCGGTCGCCGCCGGCGCCGACTGGGGCGCGGCGTTCTCGCTGGCCAAGTCGGCCATCCTGGCCACGTTCGCGTTCAGCTACACGTACTCGCTGCAGCAAATGCTGTACGCGATCGGCGCGGCCCTGCTCGACGCGGTGCCGGCGGTCTGCGAGGTCAGGCTCGTCCTGCCGAACAAGCACCACTACCTGGCGGACCTCGCCCCGTTCGGGCTGTCTAACGATCGCGAGGTGTACCTGGCAGGCGACCGCCCCTACGGGCTGATCGAGGGAACCGTCCTGGCCGACGACGCCCCGCAGGACGCCGTCGCCTGGACCTAGGGTGCGACCGAGCCGGTCCACTGCGCGCGCCTGGCGACGTCAGGCGGAGACCTCCGAGCGGGCGCGGCAGCTGGCCAGGACGTTGGCGATGACCTGGTGGCCGGAGCGGCCCGCGGCGGTGAGGATCGACTCGGGGTGGAACTGGACGGCCCACCGGCCGGCCGCCTCGTCCTCGATCGCCATGACCACGCCGTCGTGGGTAACGGCGGTGACGGTGAAGCCGCCCTTGACGTCCGCCTCCTTCGCGTAGAGCGAGTGGTAGCGGGCGGCGGTGAACTCCCGCGGGAGCCCGGCGAACAGGTCGCTCTCGTGCCTCTCGCGCACCTGGACCCGGCCCGGCTTGCCGTGCTGCGGCTCCGGGAGCAGCGACAGTTCGCCGCCCGAGTGCTCGACCATGGCCTGCAGCCCGAGGCAGACGCCGAACGCGGGCAGCTTGCGCGCGTCGAGCTCGGTCAGCAGCTCTTCGCACTTGAAGTCAGTCGGGCGGCCGGGGCCAGGCGACAGCACGACGAGGTCGGGGGCGATCTCGTCGAGCATGACGGCGGGGAACCCGGCGCGCAGGGTGGTGACCTCCGCGTCGTGCTGGCGGAAGTAGTCCGCCAGCGTGTGCACGAACGAGTCCTGGTGGTCCACCAGCAGGACGCGCAGCGGCCGCGACCCGGACGCGGCCGGCGGGGCCTCGGGGTAGCCAGCCCCGTCGTAGTCAGCCGAGCCGGACGCGGCGATCTCGGTTTCCGTCGGGTCGGTCAGGGCCCGCTCCGCGGCCATCCGGGCCTCCTCGACTTCACGCAGGGTCTCAAGCAGGGCGCGGGCCTTGATGTGGGTCTCGCGTTCTTCCGACTCCGGGTCGGAGTCGTACAGCAGGGTCGCGCCGACGCGGACGGCCGCGATGCCGCCGGAGATGCGCGCGGTCCGCAGGGTCAGGCCGGTGTTCATCGAGCCGTCGAAGCCGATCTTGCCGACCGCCCCGCCGTACCAGCGCCGCGCGGAGTCCTCGTTGTCCTCGATGAACTGCATGGCCCAGGCCTTCGGCGCGCCGGTCACGGTCACGGCCCACATGTGCGTCAGGAACGCGTCGAGCGCGTCGAACCCCGGCCGCAGCCGTCCCTCGATGTGGTCGACCGTGTGGATCAGCCGGCTGTACATCTCGATCTGCCTGCGCCCGATCACCTGGACGCTGCCGGGGACGCAGACCCGGGACTTGTCGTTGCGGTCCACGTCGGTGCACATGGTCAGCTCGGACTCCTCCTTGGCCGACCCGAGCAGCCGGGCGATGTTGGCCGCGTCCTCGAGCGGGTCCGCGCCGCGGGCGATCGTGCCGGAGATCGGGCAGGTCTCCACCCGGTCGCCGTTGACCCGCACGTACATCTCTGGCGAGGCGCCGACCAGGTACTCCCCTTTCCCGTCGGCGCAGGCGCCTAGGTTGAAGAGGAACTCGAACGGCGCCGGGTTCCGCTCCCGCAGGCGCTCGTAGAACCGGGACGGCGACGCGCACCGCTCGTAGAACATGTGGCCGGGGACCACCTCGAAGAGGTCGCCGCGCTTGAACCGCTCCTTGGCCTGCTCCACGACCTCGGCGTACCGGCCGGCGACAGGCTGCGGCGGCAGCCCGCCAGGCCCCGGCACCAGCTCCGGCGTGGCCGCCGTCTCCCTGGGCAGGCCCGCCGTCGAGGCAACCGCAGGCGGGCCGCCCGCGGCGCCGGCGCCGCTGCCGCCCGTCACCTCGAACTCGTACGAGTACCTGATCGCCTCCTCGCGGCGCAGGTCAACCACCCAGATCTCATCCGGCAGGTGCAGCACCAGGTCCCGCTGCCCGTCGGATCGGCCGATCGCCAGTCGCACCGGCTCGAACTGGAACGCCAGGTCGTACCCGAACGCGCCGTAAAGCCCCAGGTGCGGGTCGGCGCACCCGAACGCGGCGGTGATTTCCCGCAGCACGCTGAACACGGTCGGCCGGCGCGACCGCTGCTCCTCGGTGAACGTCCCCTCCCCCTCGGGCACGTGGACGGTCACCGCTCCGCCGGCCGGCCTGCCCGCGCCGGGAGAACCGGCAGGCTGCTCAGTGCTGGCCTGTTCAGTAGCGACCTCAACGCCGACGCGCAGCATCGCGTCGCGGATGACGGGCATCAGAATTAGGCCGCGCCCGTTGAGCGCCCGGGCCGTCACCTGCCTGCCCCGGCACGCGATCTCCACCGGCGGGTTCACGTAGGCCAGGTGCCAGCGGGTGTACCGGCCCGGGTACTCCATGCCCGAGCTGAGCACGCCGCCGCGGCGCCGGTCGACCAGCTCGGCGATCCGCGCCAGCTCGGCGGGGTCAAATGCGCTGGCGGTACGGGTGATCGTGACGCCACCGCCGACGGTAAACGAGTCGGGCGTCATCGTGCTTGCATCCACCGGTGGGCCTCTCGGGTCAGGTCTGGCCCGGTACCGGCGGGGAGAAACGAAAAGCGACCGCCGTTGCCGGGCGGTCGCTAAGACAACAGTAGCGAGCACCGCCTACCGGCGGCGCCACCACTGAAGGTCAAGGAACGCTCTCATCGCGGCTAACCATAGCACCCGGGCCCCCGGTTGTCTGCTGCTGTCACTTCGTGGGGTACGGGCAGGCCGATTCGGTGTCGGGCATGCGCCAGGCGGCGGCCGCGCCCGTAATCAGCTCCGCGGCCTCGCGCATCTGGCCGTCGCCGGCGGCGGTGACGCTGTGGCCGGCCAGGAAGGCGGTGACCATCGGCAGCACCGAGGGATCGCCGAGCAGACCGCCGTGGAAGGCGGGGACGACGATCACGCCGGCCGGCAAGCCGCACTCGGGAAGCGTGACCGCGTCCGCGAGGGGAACCACGGCGAGCCAGCGGATGGACTTGCCGCCCACCGCGTTGATCATGTCGTCGAAGTACCGCGCGCCGAACTCGCTGACCGAGCTGAGCAGGTTCTGCGCGCCGCTCGGCCCGTACGGTGACATGCCGCCGACCAGGCGGTTGAGCTCGTCGAGGGCGGCCTCGGAGACCGAAGCGCCGTCCGGGCCCGGCGGGTAGGTGAGCTGCCCGGGGCTGACAATGGGGCTGAGCAGCACTACCGACGAGACGGGCAAGCCCGGATAGCGCGCGAGCATCGCGTAGACGCCGAGGGTGCCCTCGCTCTCCGCGACGACGGCGACCGGGCGCCCCGACGCGGCGTGCAGGGCAAGCACCTGGGCCGCGAGCCGGTCGCCAAGCTGCGGCAGCGGCAGGTCATCGGCGGACGAGCCGCTCGGGATCGGCCGGCCCCGCGCGTTCAGGCCCACGTACGAGAACTGCCGCACCGGCACCTCCGGCAGCATCGCGGGCAGGCCGTTGGCGGCGTCGCAGCACGACGATCCCCAGCCGCCGACCACGAGCACCGCGCTCGCGGTCGCCGCCGCCACGGCGGCGGCCGGGGAGGCGGCCGGGGAGGCGGCCGCCTGTGTCCCGGAGCCGGAAACGGTCACCGGGCCGCCGGCCTGAGCGGCGGCCTGCACGGTATTCGACGCCGGGCTGATCGGCAGCTCGATGGTCCCGGTGAACAGGAGGCGGGCGGCGCCCACCACGAGGGCGAGCACCATCACGGCCGCGATGGGCGCGAACGGGAGGCTGAACAGCATGCGCGCGGGCACTGACTCGCGCGGCCGCGGCTGCAGCCGGGCCGCGAGGACGGCCAGCGAGTACCACGCCCTGGCGTTGACCAGGCCGGTCAGGGCCGTGACCGCGAGGGCCGCGCCGGTCGGCAGGCGCGTGATCATGGCGGCGGCGACGGTCGCCGCCGTGAAGCTGCCGAGCAGCCAGAGCACCGCGCGCGCCGGGGGCAGCCGCCGCCACCAGGCCGTGATGACCCCGCCGTGACTGAGTGCGGCGACGATGCCGAGCATGATCGGGAACGCGGCGAGGAACGGCCAGGAGAACGGCAGCACCGCGACGCCGAACGCCAGCGTGACCGCCGGCGACAGCAGCACCCAGGCGAGCAGCGTCAGCGCGGCGCAGGACACGAGCGCGCGACTGGTCCGCGGCGCGGCCACGTCCCGCGGCCAGGCAAGCCGGAGCATCGTCACGTCGAGGGCCGCGCGCGCGATCAGGACGACCGCGACCAGGCCGCCGAACCACAGCCAGGACTGGCTGTCGGTGAACAGCCAGCGCAGGTCGTGGTAGGCGGCGAGCGACGGGACCGCGGTGACCTGCGGCGCCACGGAGCGGGCGTTGGGGGCGAGGAGCGTGAGCGAGCCACCCTCGACGACGGCACCGCCTGCCGCGGCGAGGATCAGCCCTCTGTGCCGAAGGAAGCCCTCGGCTGGAAATCCCGTGCCCATGTGGTCTAGAGGAACGTGAGATCCTGCTCCAACAAGGGCCAACATCCTAACCGGAGGGTGCATTCCAGATCTTCGTCACGATCCGGCATACGTGCCGGACGCCCCTGTCCGTGGTTTGTTCCCCGCGCCTCCCGGACCGACACCCAGCCGGACATTCAGGACATTCCCGGGATGGCAACAGCACGGCCGCCTCTAGCTCGTGTCACCAGCCGATAGGCAGCATCACACCGCCCTGGTACGGTCTGGGCCAAGCGTTACGCGGGACCGAGGAGAGACTAGATGAGCAGCACGACGACCACCCTGGCCGAACTGCCGTCGCTGAAGGGGCAGGTGCTCGGCGTCAGCGAGTGGTTCGAGGTGACGCAGGACCGGGTGAACACCTTCGCCGACGCGACCGACGACCACCAGTGGATTCACGTCGACACCGAGCGGGCAGCCGCCGAGTCGCCGTTCGGCGGGCCGATCGGGCACGGTTTCCTCACCCTGTCGCTGTTCATCCCCATGTGGTCGCAGGTTCTCACGGTGACCGACGTGAAGATGGGGGTGAACTACGGGCTGAACAAGGTCCGGTTCCCCGCGCCCGTGCCGGTGGGGTCGAGGATCCGGCTGACCGCCACCCTCGTGGACGTCGAGGAGGTCAAGGGCGGGCTGCAGCTCACCGTCGGCGGGGTCATCGAGCGCGAGGGCTCGGACAAGCCGGTCTGCGTGCTTGAGTCGCTGTCCCGCCTGTTCGGCTAGAAGTAGCCGAAGGGGACGTAACGACGAGCCGGTCCACCGGCTGCCCGGCTGTAGCCTGGCGTGGTGCTTGATCACGACTGGTTCTGCGCGCGGGCCGAGCGGGAGATCTCGGCCCTTGCCGCTGTTGTCGCCGACGCGCCGGACATCACGCTGGACGTACCGAGCTGCCCGGGCTGGACGGTCGCGGACCTCGCCCGGCACACGGGGACCATCCACCGGTGGGCGACCGACATCGTCGAGACCGAGGCCACCGCACGGGTCTCCTTCCCCGAGGCCGCCTCGCCGTGGGAGTCGGCGGACGGCTGGGCGCAGTGGCTCGCCTCCGGCTCGACGCCGCTGCTCGCCGCGCTGCGCTCGGCCGGGCCGCTCACCGCGGTCTGGTCCTGGGGCCCGGGCCGGACGTCCGGCTGGTGGGCGCGGCGGATGCTGCACGAGACGACCGTGCACCGGGCCGACGCGGAGCTCGCGCTCGGCGTCGCCGACCCGGTCATCGACCCGGTCGTCGCGGCGGACGGGATCGACGAGTTCCTGTTCAACCTGCCGTCCGCACGGCGTCCGTACCCGCACCTCGCCTCGCTGCCGACGGGGGCGTCGCTGCACCTGCACGCGACGGACGTGGACGGAGAGTGGCTCATCCGGTTCACCGACAGCGGGATCGCCTGGGAACGCGGGCACGCGAAGGCCAGCTCGGCGATCCGCGGCCCGGTAACGGAGCTGCTGCTGTTCACCTACGGGCGGCTGCCCGGCTCCGACGCCCGGCTGGCGTCCTTCGGCGACGCGTCGATCCCCGCCCTGTGGCAGGAGAAGACGGCGCTGTGAGCGCGAGCCGGCCCCCGCGCCCGCGGGCGCGGGGGCGCCGCTGATGGCGGGGCGGCTGCTGGCGATCAGCGACCTGCACATCGGGTATCCCGAGAACCGGGCCATCGCCGACGCGCTCGCACCGGGTGACCCCGGGGACTGGCTGATCGTGGCCGGGGACGTTGGCGAGGTGTTCGCCGATGTCGGGTTCGTGCTCGCGTCGCTGGCCAACCGGTTCGCCAAGGTCATCTGGACGCCGGGCAACCACGAGCTGTGGACGCTGCCGTCCGACCCGGTCGCGCTGCGCGGCCCGGCCAGGTACGAGGCGCTGGTCAAGGTGTGCCAGCGGTTCGGCGTGGTCACGCCGGAGGACGACTTCCCCGTCTGGGACGGGCCGGACGGCGCGGTGACCGTCGCGCCGGTGTTCACGTTGTACGACTACTCTTTCCGGGCCGGCGGCGTGACGGCCGGCGGCCCGGACGGGGCGAAGCGGGACGACGGGAGGACGGCGGCGCTCGCGGCCGCCCGCCGGGCGGGGATCGCCCCGGCTGACGAGGGGCGGCTGCACGCGGACCCGCACCCGTCGGCCGCGGCGTGGTGCCGGGACCTGGTGGCGTCCGCCGAGCGGCGGCTGGCCGCCGTGGGCGGGCCGGTCTTGCTGGCCAGCCACTGGCCGCTGGTCCGCGACCCGGTCGCCGCGCTGCGCCACCAGGAGTTCGCGCCGTGGTGCGGGACCACGCTCACCGCCGGCTGGCACACCAGGCACCAGGTAGTAGCCGCCGTGTACGGCCACCTGCACATACCCCGCAGCACCCGCTACGACGGCGTCCGCTTCGAGGAGGTCTCGCTCGGTTACCCGCGCGAGTGGCAGCGCCGGGCCGCCGCCCCACCGGACCCGCGCGTCATCCTGGCGGGCGCGTTACCAGGGCGCCCGCTGAGCGGGGCGCGGGCAGGCCCTATGCACGGCCGCGGGCCCGGGTAATGCTTGGACCATGGAGTTCGAGCACATCCTGGTCCGGCGCTCGGGTGATTTCGCCAGCGTCACGATGAACCGGCCGCAGCGGCGCAACGCCCTGTCGCTAGAGCACATGCACGAGCTGATCGCCGCCTTCCGCGAGCTCGGCGACAGCGATGCCCTCGGCATCGTCCTGGCGGGCAACGGCCCGGTCTTCAGCGCCGGGCACGACTTCGCCGAGGTCGCGGGCGCCGACCTGACGACGGTTCGCAAGCTGCTGCTTACCTGCACCGAGCTGATGACGCTGATGCAGCAGGTGCCGCAGCCGGTGGTGGCCCGCGTGCACGGGCTGGCCACCGCGGCCGGCTGCCAGCTGGTCGCCACCGCCGACCTCGCGGTGGCGAGCGAGGACGCCGGCTTCGCGGCGCCCGGCGGCAAGGGAGGCTGGTTCTGCCACACCCCCATGGTGGCGGTCGCCAGGAACGTCGGCCGCAAGCGCGCCCTGGAGCTCGCCCTGTCCGGTGACGTCATCGGCGCGCGCACGGCGCTCGACTGGGGCCTGGTCAACCAGGTCGTGCCCGCCGGCCAGCTCGACGACGCGGTCCGCGACCTCCTCGAGCGCACGACGCGCGGCTCCGCCGTGAGCAAGGGCATCGGCAAGCAGGCGCTCTACGCCCAGATCGACCTCGACCAGCCCAAGGCGTACGCCTACGCGGTCGAGGTCATGGCCGCGACCAGCCAGCTGCCGGACGCGCAGGAGGGAATCCGCGCCTTCCTGGAAAAGCGCAAGTCACGGTGGCTCCGCGGCCGCTAGGCGCACCCGGTCAGCGCGGCTCGCCCGGGTAGGTGCCGAACGACCAGGCCGCCGCGGACCACGACCGCTGTCACGGCCGTTCGGCGTGGTTCGTCGTGATGCGGTCACGAGCTTTCCGTTGCCGCCAGTGCGGTGAGCCGGGATAGTGACCGGCTGATCACGTCCTGCTGGACGGCGAGCCGGTGCGCCTCGGTCTCCGGGATCTTGACGTGCACGGTGATGTTCGTCGCCGCCCCGCCGTCGAGTGGCGCCAGCCGCCACTCGAAGACCAGGTCCGAGACCAGGCAGGAGATCGTCACCCCAGATCCGCTGACCCGGAGCTGCTGAGGCATCGGAAACTCCGGGTACCCCTCGGGATACATGGTGTACTCCCCGGCCGGCCCCGGCTCGACCGATCCGACGCCGGCCCACCAGTCGGGGAACCGGTCTGGGTCGTAAAGCAGCTTCCACACGTTCTCGGGAGGCGCGTCACTGCGCGCGTGCTCTTCGAACTCAGGCATCGGACCCTCCTAGCGCGGCGACATCGGCGCATAGCGCGGCCAGTTCCCGGTCGGGTTCCACCAGTCCGGCGAGCGGCGGGCGACCCAGGTCGATGAGCGCGGCCACGTAGCGGTCGCCAGCGGCACTGTCACGGCCAGGCAAGGCCCGCGCGGCCGCCCGGCGGCGCCATCCCGTTTCCGCCTCCCGCAGCCGCCGGCTGGCCAGGTCCAGATCGCCGCGGCTCAGCGCGATTAGCCCCTGCACGTGCGACATCCGGGCCACCAGCGTGTCCGGCAAGTCGGCGGGCGAGACGGGGTCGAGCGCGACTGCGCGCAACTCGCGCTCGGCTTCATCAGCCCGGCCCGCCCGGGCCAGCGCGCCGGCCCGCAGCAGCCGGGCCAGCGGGCGACTCACCGGGGCGCCGAGGTCGAGGGCCAGGCCGAGTTCGGCCGCGGCGGACTCGTATTCGCCGGCCGCGGCCGCGAGCAGGCCGCGGTCGTGGTGCGCCAGTCCTTCGAGCTCCGGGAGGCCCGCCCGCTCGGCGGCGGACGCCGCGGCGTCGCAGGCGACCCGGGCCTCCCCGGCCCGACCGAGCCGCAGCAGCAGCGCCGCCCGCGCCGAGTGCGTGTACACGCAGAGCCGGAGCAGCCCGTTCGGCACCACGAGCGGCAGGCACCGCTCCGCGAAGTCCAGCGCCCTCGGCAGGTCTCCCGCGCAGGCAGCGGCGCTCGCGGCGTTCGCCAGGCAGCTGTAGGCAAGGTCCGGCCGCCCGGCGCGGCCCGCCGCGGTGCTCGCCGTGATGAGAGGGGCGTAGCTCTCGGTGAACCGGCCGACTCGGAGCAGGGCGTGCGCGCGGGCCACGTCGAGGTCGTGGCTCAGCCGGCGCAGCTTCGGGCCCGGCGGTTCCCCTGCCTCGGCAAGGTGCTTCTCCGCCTCGCCGAGCAGTTCTCCCGCCTCGCCGAGGAGAATGCCCGCCTCGCCGGGATCTCCGGCGACGGCCTGTGCCCATGCCATCCCGGCCAGCGACTCGGCCCTTATCAGCGGGTCCCCGTTGCCGCCGCGATCCAGGAAGTCCAGCGCCGCGCGGTAGGAGCGCAGCGACTCGCGGGGGTGGCAGATCCCGCCGCGCAGCCAGTGTCCGCGCCTTACCCACGCGCCGGCCTGCGCGTCGTTGTCATCGGGGGCGATCAACCGGAGCGCCTGGCCGAACGCCTCGTCGGACTCGGCGAGCATGCCCCGCCACGCCTGGACTTCGGCAAGCTCGATGAGCAGTTCCGGGTCCGGTCCGGCCGAGGCAGCCTGCGCCAGGGACGCGGCTTCCGTCAGGTACGCGGCCGCCTCGGGAAGCGCGGCGACCGCCCTGGCCGCCGCCGCGGCGCGGACAAGCTGAGCAGCGGCCAGGTCGCCCCGGCCCGCGAACCGGAAATGCCCGGCGATTTCCGCCGAGTTCCGCGGCTCCCCCCGCAGGGCGCCGCCGCGGGGCGAGCGCTCCCGCAGCCACGCGGCCAGCGCCGCATGCAACTGCGCGCGCACCGGGTCAGGCAGGTCCTGGTAGACAGCCTCGCGCAGCAGCGCGTGCCGGAATCCCGTCCGCTCCGCGTGCACCCGCAGGAGCCCTGAACCGAGCGCTTCCGCGGCGGCCGCCGCCGGGCTGGAGAGCAATGGCAGGGAAGCGACCTCGGCCCGGTCCAGGTCGCGTCCGGCCGTCGCGGCGAGCTCGGTGAACAGTCGGGCGGCGGGGCCAAGGCGGCCGATTGCCTGCCGGACAGCGCCGACCAGCCCGGCCGCGGGATCTACGTCACGCTCGGCCGATCGGGCCGTCTCGACCGCCAGCAGCGGGTTCCCGGCCGCGAGCCGAACGATGCGCTTACGGTGTGCCACCGAAACGTCCGCGACCGACCTGACCAGTTCCTCGAGCACGGCCTCGGGCAGAGGCCCGAGTCCGAACTCGGCGGCGAGCGTGCCCCGGGCCCGCAGCGCGCTGAGCACGGCGTCTAGTTCCGGCCGGGGCGGCATCCGTCGCCTGGTCAGCACGAGCAGGACCGGTAGCCGGGCGATCCGGCGCCCGGCGTAGGCCACAAGCTCCAGGCTTGACCGGTCCGCGTCGTGCAGGTCCTCCAGCGCCAAGGCGAGCGGCCGGCCGCGGGCCGCCTGGGTGAGCAGCGTCACCGCCGCGTCGAAGAACCGGATCCGGTCCAGGCCGGGGTCGGTCGCTGGCACCGAGGCGCCCGTGCGGCCCGCAGCCAGCACCGCCGGCCAGTCACCTTCGCGGGTCAGCGGCTCGGGCAGCGATCCGGTCTGGGCAAGCAGGTCCTCGAGCAGCTCCGACCACAGCGCGAACGGCGCGGCCGCCCCCGGCCCGCCGGCCGTCCCGGTGGCGGTCCAGGCGCCGTCGGCAGCGGCCGCCTCAAGTACCTCCCGCGCGAGCCGGGACTTGCCCATGCCGCCGTCCCCGGTGATCACGACGGCGGTCCCGCCGCCACGGGCCGCCTGCCAGTGCCGCAGCAGCGCCCGCGTCTCGCCGTCCCGGCCGACCAGCGGCGCGCTCGGTCCGGTCGCGGCGGGGACCGCGGCCGGGGGCGGCGCCTGCCGCAGGCCGTCGATCATCCCGGTGGTCTCGGCGGCCGGGCTGATCCCGAGCTCCGCGTCGAGCCGCGTCGAGAGCCGCTGGTAGGCAGCCACCGCCGCGGTCCGGTCGCCGGACGCCATGAGCAGCCGGATGAGCTCGCGGGCGGCCGGCTCGTCAAGCGGCCTGCCCGCCGCCCGCTTGGACGCCCAGTCGCATGCCGCTGCCGCGTCCCCGTCGGCCTCGGCCGCCGCGGCGAGGGCCCCGTACGCGGCGCACAGCCGGTCCCGGTGCTCGTCCCGCGCGTCAAGGACCCAGTCCGCATCGAACTCACTGAGCAAGTCGCCACGATGGAGGGCCATTGCGCCGGCCGGACACCCGGCCGCGAGCAGCCGCCCGAATTCGCGGGCGTCGACCAGCAGCCCGTCGCCGGCCAGCTCCGCGAAATCCCGGCCGGTGCGCAGGTATGCGTCGGCGGCTGGCCCCAGCGAAGCGCGCAGCGCCCACAGCGCACTGCGCAGGCTGGCCCGGGCGCTGGCATCCAGGACGTCCGGCCATAGCAAGGCGGCGAGCCTGGACCGGCTGTGCGGACCAGCCCGCAAGGCGAGCCAGGCGAGCAGCGCACGGGCACGGCGGCTGGCCGGCAGGTCAAGGGCGGCACCGTCGAACCGCACCCTGAGCTCGCCGAGCAGGCGGACCTCCAGGCAGGCCATGTTCAAGTATGCGCCCCGAGGGTGCAGGGCCGCCAGGCGGGCATTGACGATGGATTGACGGTGCCGCGCGAGGCTGCTGCCGTCGAGCCGGACGCATCAAGCCGGCACCGAAGGGAGCAGTCAATGAACACCACAGCCACCGCATTCGACACCGAGGCGCTGCGCCGCGGCATCGAGGAGCGCGATGCGAGCATCATGCGTGCCCTGTACACGCCGGACGCCGAGATGACGGTCGTGGACCGGAACACCCCACCGAGCCGCCCGCGCGTCCTGCGCGGTCGGACCGAGATCGGCGAGTACCTGGACGACGTCTGCGGACGCGACATGACCCACCGCCTAGAGCGGGTGGTCGTCTCCGGCGACACGGCGGCCTTCGCACAGGCCTGCCGCTACCCCGACGGGACCAGCGTGCTGTGCCTGGCCATGCTCGACCTGCGTGACGGGCTCATCGTCAGGCAGACCGCCGTGCAGCAATGGGACGAGTGAGGAGCGCCGTCATGGCACCGGACACACGGCAGCACACGCAGCGGAAGGACTTCGCCTCCCCCGACGAGGTGCGCGCTTTCGATCACGGCAGGCTAGAACTGCTGAACGTCGGCGACAGCGAGATCGGCCGGCTGGTCCTTGAGCCCGGCTGGCGCTGGTCGGAGCACGTGCGGCCCATCGCCGGAACCGAGCTGTGCGAGGCACCCCACTTCCAGTACCACGTGGCGGGCACCCTGCACGTCAAGACCGCGGACGGCCAGGAGTTCGACGCCGTACCTGGTCAGGTGACCTCGCTACCCGCCGGGCACGACGCCTGGGTAGTCGGCGACGAGGACGTGGTTGTCGTCGACTGGTGGGGAGCCAGCAGTTACGCCAAGTGACGAGCCGGGCGGAGGCGGCCCGGGACCAAGGCGGGCTACGGCAGCGGGCGCTGGAACCTGACCTTGACGTCGCCCGGGCCGTCGTAGCCGTGGACCGGGTCGCTAACGGTGAACCCGAGTGCGCGGTGGAACGCGATCGAGCGCTCGTTCGCCGGCGCCGTCACCGCCCGCACGACCGTCCGGCCGTCGGCCGCGGCCAGTGCGAAGAAGCGCTCATAGAGCACGCGGGCCAGGCCGCTGCGCCGGCGGGCCGGGTGCACGCCGACAAAGTGGATGTAGGCGGCGTCGGGCAGGGACGGCGACAGGATGCCGACAAGGAAGCCGGCCAGGTCACCGTCCGCCTCGGCGATCGTCGAGGTCGCGTGAAAGTGGTCGAGGAACAGCCGGGGCAGCGCGTGGCTCAGGGGGCGTCCCCACCAGTCGTCGATGACGGCGGCGATGCTGTCGTAGTCGGCCGCGGTCGCGGCGCGGAGGGTCACGTCGAGGGTCACGGTGCCCGATGGTAGGCCAGGCCACGGCGACGCGCGGCGCGGGGCCGGAGCCAGCCGAACCGGTTCCCGGGGCACCTCGATCTTGACTTTCCTGGGCGAACCTAGAACGAGAACCCGCCGGGACGCGAATTGCGGTCAGCGAGCAGGCCCGCGAGCGTCGAGATCGCGATCTCTGGCGGGGTCCTTGAGCCGATGTTGAGGCCGATCGGGCGGTGCACGCGGGCGATGTCGCCGGGGGCGACCCCGAGCGACTCCAGGGCCGCGACGTGCGGGCCGGCGTGCCGCGGGTTCCCCATGATCCCGACCCAGCGGGCCTTGGTGGCCAGGGCGTCGCGGAGCGCGACGCCGAGTTCGCCGCGGTGGTGGTCGGTGACCACCACGTCGGCGCCGTCCAGGTCCTCGGGCACGGCGCTGAGCACGGGGAAGCCGGCCATCCGGGCGGCGTCGGCCCGTCCCGGGTCCGGCTCGACCAGCAGGGTGCGGTAGCCCGCGTCGGCCGCGTAGCGCAGCAGGTATCCGGATACCGGGCTGGCGAACACCGCCACGAGCGTGCGGTCGCCGCTTGCGGCGACCGGCGCCGGCGATGACGCCGGGACCGGGGCGGGGGTCACGCCGTGGGCGACTGAGCAGGCGTCGGTCTCTTCTGCCATGGGTCCAGTCTGCTCCATCCCGCCGCGGATGGCGACGCGGGCGGTGGTTAGCCTGGCCGCCCGGACCGGTTGTCGGGACCCGCCGGGACCGTGACCTCGGCCTGGTCGGCCGCCTCGGCCTGGTCGGCCGCCTCGCCCTCCTCGGCGACCTCGGCGGCGTCGGTGGCGGCTTCTCCCGCGGCCGATACAACGGCTCTTTCCTCGGCCTCGCCTGCGGGCGGGGGGGCGGTGAGCCGCCAGGCCTCGCGGGTGATCACCTGGAACGCCCCGGCCAGGGGGATGGCAAGCAGCGCGGCGACGAAGCCGCCGAAGAGCCCGCCGATCCAGTCGCCGAGCGAGGCGGCCACGAGCACGGAGACCAGCACGAGGAGCGGCGAGATGCGCACCGTCTTGGACATGATGACCGGGTTGAGTATGTGGTTCTCGACCTGCGTGTAAACCACGAAGACGACCAGGGTGATGACGCCGACCTTGAGCGACTGGAACGCGGCGAATACCACCACGGGGATGCCCGCCAGGGCCCCGCCGATCATCGGCAGGAAGTCGACGAGCGCGACCCACAGGGCCCACAGCAACGGGAACGGCACGCCGAGGATCAGGAGGTCAAGGAAGACGACAACCCCGCAGATGAGCGAGGTGAGGAAGTTCCCGAGCATGTAGCCGACGACCGAGCCGTTTACCTCGGAGGCGACTGCCTGGATCTCCTCGGCCTGCCGGGGCGACAGCAGGGAGAGAAGGCCGCGACGCAGCTTCGGCCCCTCGAGAAGCAGCATCAGGACGAGGATGAAGATCGTGAGCAACTCGATGAGCAGCGACAGCGCGCCCTTGCCGACGGCCAGCGCCGGCTTGGAGAGGTTCTGCCCGAACGTCACCAGCTTGGCGACGTTCTGCTGCACCCACTGCTGCACGTGGTAGTGCAGGACGAGCTTCCCGACCGGGCCCTTGCCCTGCTCGGCGTTCTGCACGTACTTGGGGAGGTTGTTCGCCAGGTGGGTGATGGCGTTGACGAGCGGGTAGCCGAACGCGAAGAGGAGCCCGACGAACGCCAGGATCATGAGCACGGCCACGATGGTGACCGCCCACCCGCGCCGCCTCACGACGCGCTGCTCGATGACCGCGACCACCGGGTTGAGGATCAGCGCGAGGAACCCGGCGACGAGAATCAGCAGGATGACGTCGCGCAGCCGGTAGATCAGCTTGCCCGCGAGGTAGAAGACGGCGACGGCCACGATGGCGGCGATGATCGTCCGCAGCGGCACCTTGCGCACGTCGGCCGCGGCCCACAGCCGGGCGAGGCGGTAGCCCAACTGGCCGCTGCTGCGCTTGCTCGAGATCACTATCGTTCCCCGCCGCGCTCCGCTTGCCCCGCTGGCGCCCCCGTCGCTGCTTCCCGGTTGTGGCCGGGGCGCGCGTTCGGGCTTGCCGGGAGGTTCACTCGTCAGTCCAGGCACCGCCGCGCCCTTCCGCTCACTCACGTGTACAGCATGTCAGCTTCCCCGGGAACTCGACGTCATCCGGACATAGATGACACTTCTTCCCTCATAACGGTATCCGGGGCCTGGGCCGGCACGTCGTTACCTGCATGCTATCCGGCACCGATGGTTGCCATCAGCACCAGCAGCAGCGCGGTCACGGCGAACACTGCGTGCGCGGCGATTGCCAGCGCCGGGATCCGCCCGCGGCCGGCCGCCCGGGTTCGCAGCGGGCCGGGAAGGCCGAGCAGGAGCACGCTCATGCCGAGCCCGGACACGGGGGCGAGGATCGCCAGGGCGGTCCACGCGAGGGCCACCGAGCCGCTGAGCATGAAGCAAGCCCACAGCACCAGGCCGAGCGCGGCGCCGCCGACGTGCCCGAGGATCACGGCGGGCGGGGCGGCGGTCAGGGTCCGGCGCAGCGGGCTGCCCCCGGCAGCCAGCCAGCGGGCCAGCATCCAGCCGCCGCTCGCGGCGGCCGCCAGCCAGGCGAGCAGCGCGCCGACCTTGGCGGCCAGCTCGCTGACGCCGCCGAGCCCGGGAGCGCCGGCAGCACCGTCGGCAATGCCGCCGGCCGACGGGCGGACGGTCGCGGCGGACGCCGGGACGGGGACTGACCCGGTGATCAGTGCCCGCGTCCACCGGGCGGCCGCGGCCGCCTGCTTGCGCCGCGCCGACTTGGTTCCGCTGGTTAGCGACATGCGGATCGCGGTGCTCGCCGCCTGGTTGACCTGGGCGCGGCTGAGCCCCCGGCACGCGGCCGGCGTCGCGGCGATCAGCTGCTGCCGCTCGATGGCGGCGTACGCGTAAGCCACGCAGGCCTGCAGGCTGCCGCGCGCGTCCGCCCCCGTCAGGGTCGCGGCGATGAACGGGGGCGCGATCCCGGTGGCCGGCGCGGCGCCCGCGGGCGAGCCGGCGAGGCCGGCGGCCAGGGCGGCGCTAAGCGGCACCCCGCCGCAAAGTACCGCGACAGCGGACATCGTGGCGCGCACATCCGCGACCGTAACACACGGCAGTCAGATCAGCACGACAGCAGCCCGGCGGCCTGCTTGGCGGCGAGGACGCGCTGCGCGGCGGCGTCCACCGTGGCACGGAAGGCGGCGCTCCCCGACGCCTTGGCGAGCACGGCGGCCGCCATCTGCTCGGCGGGCGCGAGGCTCTGGGAGGTAATGAGGTCGCCGCCGGCGGTGAGGAAGCCGACCGCCCGCGACGCCACCGGGACCGCCTGCACCGCGGCCGCCTCGCCCATGTCGTCGGAGACGATGACGCCGTTGAAGCCGAGCCCGTCGCGCAGCAGCCGCATCACCGTGGGCGAGAACACCGCGAGCTCGCTCGGGTCGATCTTGGTATAGGTGGCGAGTGCCACCATCACCATCGGCACGCCCGCGCCGATCGCGGTGCGGAACGAGTTCAGGTCCGGGTCACTCGCCGTGGTGACGTTGTCGACGACGTTGGACGTGAAGTCGGTGTTCCCCGCCACCCGGCCGAGGCCGGGGAAGTGCTTCGCCACGGTCGTCACCCCGGCCGCGGCCATGCCCTGGATGAACGCGGCCCCGTGCTCGCCGTTGGTCACCGGGTCGAAGCCGAACTCCCGGTCGAGCGCGCCGATCGGGGCGTTGCTCGCCGCGCTCCCCTGCGGCACCACGTCCATCACCGGCGCCAGGTCGAGGTTGACGCCCGCGGCCCGCAGGGCGGTCCCCCAGCCGGTCGCCGCCGCGCGCAGCGTGGTCAGCGCCCAGCTGCCCTGCTGGAGCGCCGACGGCATGGTGGCGAACCCCGGCCCGGTGAGCTGCTGGATCTCCCCGCCCTCTTGATTGGCCGCGATGAAGAGGCGGATGCCGCCGGTCCCGGACGGCGCGAGCTCCTGCATCGCGGCGGTCTGCGCCGCGAGCCCGGCGGTGCCGGCCGCGGTCTTGTTGAGCAGCAGCGACCCGAAGTGGTAGGTGCGCTCGGCAGCGGTCAGCTCGGGTCCCGCGACGTTGCCGTCCACGCCGACGAGGAACAGCTCACCGACGCGCTGGGCGAGGGTCAGGTTCCCGAGCGCCTGGGTGACGCACGCGGCGGCAGGCGAGCCGGTCGTCGGCGCGCCGGCCGACGGCGCCGGCGCGCTCGCCGTACCTGAGGCACCCGGGCGGGCCGGCGCGGCGCTTCCCCCTGGACTGGCCGTGTCCGCGGGCACGGCCAGGCTGGCTGACGCTCCGCCGCCGCTGCAGCCGGCGACGACCGCGCAGGCGGCGACCAGCGCGGACGCCACTGCGCAGGCTCGCCACCGACTCCTGCCCCGTTGCACGCCACGACTCTAGCGGCAATTCCGTGGGGTCAAGCCACCTAGCCGAGGCTGGGGTTATTGAAAGACGATGATCCCGAACGAGTGCGTGGGCCCGCCCTCCCGCGCTCCATGACCGCCCTGGCGAACAGAAAGCCCCGAGGAACAGAAAGGGAGCGACGATGCTCTTCGCCGTCTTCGACCACAACGACGCGACCGGCCTGCCGGCGTCCCGTCAGCTGGACCAGCGCCTCGAGCTGGTGACGGCGTACGAGCGGCTCGGGTACTACGCCTACCAGCTCGCCGAGCACCACGGCACTCCCCTGGGCATCGCCACCCCGCACCTGATGCTCGCCGCCGCGTCCCGGCTCACGTCAGCGATCAGGCTCGGCACGCTGATCTCGATCCTGCCGGTCGTTCCGCCGCTGCGGGTGGTGGAGGAGGCCGCGACCCTCGACCAGCTCACCAACGGCCGCCTCGTCCTCGGCGTGGGCCGCGGCGTCTCCCCGGTCGAGACCGGGTTCCACGGCGTGCCCGGCGACGAGGCGCAGCCCCGCTTCGACGAGGCCTTCGAGATCCTGCGGATGGGCCTGGACCCGGACGTCGCCGAGGTGACCTTTCACGGCGCGTACTACGACATCGACTCGGCCCCCGTGGTCACCAAGCCCGTGCAGCAGCCGCTGATCCCCTGGTACGCGACGCGGACGCCGGAGAAGGCGCGCTGGTGCGCCCGCCTCGGGATGCCCATGATGGCGCTCGTCCCTTCCCCCGTGGTCCGGACGCTCACCGACGCTTACAGGGACGAGTGGGCATCGCTCGGCCGGGCCGAGGCGGACCTGCCGCCGCTTGGCGTCTCCCGGCAGATCGTGGTGGCCGACACGACCGGCAAGGCACAGGAAATCGCCGCCCGCGCCTTCGCGCCGTTCACCGGCAACCTCAGCTACCTGTGGAAGAAGTTCGACGTCCCGATGCCGCCCGGCGTGGCGTCCGGGACCTTCGAGTCCGCCCCCGCCGGCCACCGCTACGCCGGGGACCCCGCCGGCGCGCGCGCCTGGGTCGCGGAGCACGCCAAGACCGCGGGCATCAACTACTTCTCGCTCGAATTCGCGTTCGGGGACATGACGTTCGCGGAGACCCTGCGGTCGGCGGAGCTATTCGCCAAGGAGGTCATGCCCGCCTTCCCGTGACCTGCCCCGGGCGGGTGACCTGCCCCCGGGCGGGCAAGCGCAAGCGCTTGTTGCTGTTATCTTTGATCATGGCGTGCGTCACACCAGGGGGTGGCCGGCGCGCGCAACCGCGGGCGCGGTTGCGCCGTCTACAGGGCATGCGCACGCGATTGCTGGTCCTTGCCGCTGCCTCGCTGGTCGCCGCCGGGTGCGGGGCGGGAACGGCCCGGCCGGGCGGCGGCCCGGGCCCGGCCTCCACCCCGGCCTCTACCTCGCCGGCGGCCGCGACGTCGCCCGCGCCCGCCGGTTCGACGCGGGCGAGCACGCCGGCGACGGCCGCGGCGCATGCCAGCGGCGCCGCGGGCACCGCGTGCGCGGGCGCGCAGGCGGCGTCCGTGGCGGCCGGATCGCTGACCGGGCTTGAGTTCGTCTCGGCGGAGCAGGGGTGGGCGGTGGGCCAGGACACCATCCTGGCGACCACGGACGGCGGGGCCCGCTGGACGCCGCAACTGTCCGGCAGGCTGAACCTGACCTCGGCGGACTTCATCAGCGGCCAGGACGGCTGGGCCGTCGGCACCACGTCGCTGCTGGCCACGACCGACGGCGGGGCGCACTGGACGGCGCTGCCCGAGCCGTGCCCGGTACTCAGGTCCGTGCACTTCGTCTCCCCGTCGACCGGGTACGCCGTGGCCGGCGGCGCGAACGTGAGCGGCAGCGACCCGGCCGTGCCCGCCACTGGCGGGCAGGTGCTGACCACGCGCGACGGCGGGCACGCCTGGTACCCGCTAGCGGCCCCCGCCAACGTGCAATCGGTCTGCTTCAGCGACTCGCGGCACGGCTGGCTGGGCGCCGGCGGACTGCTGTACCGGACCGCGGACGCCGGCGCGCACTGGACGGCGCTGACCTCGATGACCGGGGCACTCGGGTCGGGTTACCCGGCCGACATGAACGTGGAGTGCGCCAACGACGGCGCCGCCTGGGCGCTGCGAGTCGGCCCCGGCGCCGCGATGAGCCAGGACCCGCACGTCGGGTACCACGCCGACCAGGCGGGTGCGACCCCGATCTTCGCCGAGCAGTACTTCCAGACGCCGGGCGGCAAGCCGGCGGCGGAGTCCCCCGGCTCGGACGCGGGCCCGTTCTCCGCGATCGACGCGTCCAGCGCGGCGTTCATCGACTGGTGCTCGGCGTGCGGCCCGGGCACCGCTCCCTGGGACATCGCCACCAACTCCGGCTCGACCCTGACGAAGGCGGGCAACGTCGGGGCGATCACCCAGCCGCTGGCCGCCAGCTTCCTGTCATCCGAGGTCGGCTGGGTGGCGGGGAGCGAGAGCGTCTTCCCGGCCTCGGCCAGCGGCACCACGAAGACGCAGGAGCGCATCGTGGCCACCACGGACGGCGGCCGCAGCTGGCATGTCGAGTACGCGGGGCCGTGGACCAGCTAGACCCGGCGGGCAATCCGGACCTCAGGCATCTAAGGTTGCTCGGCAGGCGGCCCGGCCGAGATCGGCAATCAGTTCGCGCCGCTGAGTATTTGCAATTTCAACGTATAGAGATCTGGCGTGATTGAGCCGCCATTGATGCAGTGCTGCGCGATTCCAGCCCGGCGAGCGGGCATCCTTATTCACGGCGCATTCCCCGCCGGATAACCGTCTTTAACCATGCCCATTAATGTGCGACGCGCCGCCGCCCCGGAGCTGGGGTTCTCCGGGGCGGCGGTGGACGGGCAAGCCCGCCTGGGGTGTGCTAGTGGTGCCGGACGTACAGCGGCCCCTGCGCGTGGAACGTGACGTAGGCGCCGTACGGCACCGGCCTCGCGTTCTGGCTCAGGTTGCACTGGCCCCTGTGCCTGCCGTGGGTGTACCTGGGTGCGATGAAGGAGAACACGACCACCGCGCGCCCGCTGCCCTTGGCGTTCCAGAAGGCGCCGGTGCTCTGGCTACCGACCACCTTGTACCAGGTGTCGACCGTGTCGGTTACCCGGCACGTCCGGTAGTTGACCTGCGGCGGCGGGTTCGGGTTGCCGTGCCGGACGGTCAGCGTGCCCTTATGGGTCACGATGTGGCCGATCGAGGAGTTTCCGCCCAGGTTAATCCAGCCCCTGGTGTTGACCGCACCCGTCAGCTGCAGCGGGACCACCGGGGCGTTGGACAGCGCGCCCGGTCCGGCGACGTAGCCGGCGATCCACTCGTAGCTCGGGTGGCTGGCCGGCCTCTGGGTCGCGGCACTGGCGGGCAATCCGGCCGCCAGCACGATTGAGGCGGCGCCGAGCCCGACGCCAGCCGTTGCGAGCACTTTCTTTATAGATTTCATGGTCCCCCCATTTTCTAGTTCCCGATCTTGGATTGGACGTTAACAGTCAATTTGGCGAATGGGAAGAAGCACAAGCCTGAAATCGGAGGTTTAGCCCGATTTTCAGTGAAGTTCGGTGTACCTAGGTGACCTGGGCGGATGGTCGTATGCATTTCCGATCTTCGCCCCTTTGAGTGCATGACGGGGCAGCAATTTGCGAATTATAGGCGGATTAATTCCCCGGGTGAGAGACGGCCCCCGCGCCGAGTGGACTAGCTCAGGGCGGAGCAGCGCGCCTCGCTTGCTGGCGCAGGCGCCGCTTCGCCGAGCATCCCTTGACAGTTATATAACTTAAGGAGTATGTTCTGGTTCATGACCATGGGCACGACCCTGCAGGTGATCGCGGAGCCGAGACGGCAGGCGATTCTTGACCTGCTCCGCCAGGGAGAGCTTCCCGTCGGCGAGCTCGTGCAGCGCCTCGGGATGAGCCAGCCCCTGGTGTCTAAGCACCTGCGAGCGCTGAGGGACGCGGGACTGGTCCAGGCCCGCGTCGACGCGCAGCGCCGCCTGTACCGCGTTTGCCCGGAGCCGCTCGCGGAGGTCGATGAGTGGCTCGCTCCTTACAGGGCGCTGTGGACGGCCAGCCTCGACCGGCTCGAGCAGCACCTGGAACGAAGGAGGAACCAGTGACCGACGCCACCCTCGACACGACCGCCGCCAGGCCCGCCGTGCGGCTTGAGCGGTACCTGCCCGACCCGCCGCCGGTGGTCTGGCAGGCGATCACCGACCGGGCCCAGCTCAAGGAGTGGTTCCCCTGCGACGTGATCGTCGCGGGCGGCCGCTGGGAGGTCGGCGCCGCGATCACGTTCCCGTTCCCTCAGCAGGTCATCGAGATGACCCTCACCGGCACCGTGCTCGCGGTCGACGAGCCCAAGCTGCTCTCCTATACCTGGGGCGACGACGAGATCCTCCGGTTCGAACTGCTTCCTGAAGGGACGGGCACCCGCCTGGTGCTCAGCGACCAGCTGCAGGCGAGCTGGGCAGCGCGCAACGCCGCCGGCTGGGACGACTGCCTCGACCGGCTGGCCGGCCTGCCGGGCGACAAGGAAGCGTGGCCCCGCCGCTTCGCCGCCTACTCCGCTCAGTTCGAGCCGGTCATCGGCCCGCAGGAAGGCCCGCCCGCCGGGTACAAGGGCGACAGCTGACGGCAGCACGCACTCCCGACGGTGCCCCGCCAGCAGGCCAGATGGTGGTGGACTTACCGGGGCGACAGGCCGCGGATGAGGGTCGTCAGGGACGCCTGGTAGGTGTACTGCGGATCGGGCGTGAGCACGAGCCCCTTGAGCTCGAGGGCGACCGCGCCGTGCACGGCCGACCAGATCTGCTGAGCGGCCTCGACCGCGTCGGGGGCGGCGAGCACGCCGGCCGCCGCGGCCAGTTCGACGGCGCGGACCAGCGCGCCGAAGGCCGCCCGCGCGTGCTCCCGGACCTCCTCGTTGTCGTGCTCGTGAGGGATCGCGTCCTCGAACATGATCGCGTAAAAGTGCGGATTGTCCAGTGCGAACCTGCGGTAGTTCCGGCCGCAGGCGAAGAGCCGGGCGCGCATGCTCGTCTCGGTCGTGTCGTTGATGGCCGCGTCCACGGCCGCCCGCAGCCGGTCGAAGCCCTTGATCAGCAGGGCGTCCACCAGGCCGTCCTTGCCGCCGAGGCGGTTGTAGACGCCCATCGGGGCGATGCCCGCCTCCGCGGCGACCGCCCGGACCGTCAGCCCGCCGGGCCCGTCCCGCACCAGGACCGCCTCCGCCGCCGCCAGCAACTCGCGCTCGACGTCCGCCGACGGCGTGCGGCCACGGCGCCCGCCCGGCGCTTCCGGCGCTCGCCTCCGCGGGCCCGGGCTCGCGCTCGGGGCACCAGCTTCGCTCATGCGGACCATCTTCTCCCATCCGGGCCTGTGCTTCTCCCATTCAGCCTGCGCCTCTCTCATCCAGGCCGCGCGATAGCCGCCCGGCCCTTGACGGACTATAGAACGATGTTACATAGTTATAGAACAACGTCCTAGAGAACGTCTCACAGGGGGTCTGGTCCCATGGAAGCCCGCACCGGCATCGCCATCCACAGCGTTTCCGATCACGGGCGGCGCTGGTGGATTCTGGCGGTGCTCTGCCTCAGCGTCCTGCTCGTCGTCGTAGACAACACGATCGTCAACGTCGCGCTGCCGACCATCAGCCGCGACCTGCACGCCTCGACCTCGGCCCTGCAGTGGGTCGTCGACGGGTACACCCTCTCCTTCGCCGGGCTGCTGCTGCTCGGCGGCAACCTCGGCGACCGGCTCGGCAGGCGGCGCTTCCTGCAAGCCGGCCTGACGCTTTTCGGCGTGTTCTCCGTGGGGGCCGCGCTGTCGCGCAGCACCGGGGAACTGATCACGGCGCGGGCGCTGATGGGCCTCGCGGCGGCGCTCGTGTACCCCGCCACGCTGGCCATCCTCAACAACGTGTTCACCGTGGCCCGCGAGCGCGCCATCGCGATCGGCGTCTGGTCCGCGATCTCCGGGCTCGCCGTCGCGATCGGCCCGGTGGCGGGCGGCGCGCTGCTGCGGCACTTCTCCTGGTCCTCGGTGTTCTACGTGTCCGTGCCCGTCGTCGTGCTGGCGGTCGTCGCCGGCCGGCTCCTGCTGCCCGAGTCGCGCGACCCCGACGCGGGGCGCTTCGACCCGCTTGGCGCGATCCTGTCCGCCGCCGGGATCGCCCTGCTCACCTGGTCGATCATCGAGGCTCCGCAGCACGGCTGGGGCTCGGCCGTCACCGTGGGCGGGATCGTGGGAGCGCTGGCGATCCTCAGCGCCTTCGCCTGGTGGCAGGCGCGGCGGCCCGACCCGATGCTCGACGTGCGCCTGTTCCGCAACGCTCGGTTCAGCGCGGCGAGCGCCGCGATCGCGCTGGCGTTCTTCGGGCTGTTCGGGTTCATCTTCATGATCACCCAGTACTTCCAGGTCGTACGCGGCTACGACCCGCTCGGCGCCGGGATCGCCACCCTGCCGTTCGCGTTCGTCACCGCCGGGTTCTCGCCGGTCGCGATGCTGCTCATGCGCCGCTTCGGCACCAAGCTCGTGGTGGCGGCGGGGATGCTGATGATGAGCGCGGGCTTCGTGGTCGCGGCCACGACCGGGGTGGACTCGCCGTACTGGGGCAAGGTGATCATCGCGATGGCGCTGATGGCGGCCGGCCTCGGGCTGACGACCGGCCCGGCCACCGAAGCGATCATGGGCGCGCTGCCCCGGGGGAAGGCCGGCGCGGGCTCCGCCGTCAACGACACCACCCGCGAGGTCGGCGGCACCCTCGGCGTCGCGATCATCGGCTCCGTGCTCAACTCCGCCTACGGCTCGCACGTGCTGTCCAGCCTGACCGCGCTCGGCGCGCCCGCCGCCGCGGGGCACCTGGCCGGGCAGTCCGTCGTCGCCGGGATGAACGTGGCGGCCGGCTTGCCCGCGCCGCTGCGCGACGCGGCCGTGGCGGCGGTACGGTCCGCGTTCGTCACCGGCCTGCACCGCGGCTCGCTGGTCGCCGGGAGCGTCACCCTGGCCGCCGCGCTGGTGGCGCTGGCCTTCCTGCCGGCCCGGCCGCCCGCGGGCGAAGACGTGGTCTTCCTCCAAACGGAGGCGGCCGCTCCGTCCCGTCCATGACTCGCAGCGACGCCTGAGGCGTCAGGCAGAGGCGGTGCGGCCGGGCGCAGCGAATGGCCGGCCGCGCCGCCTCGTTGTGCTGGCTAGCCGAGCGGCCGGCCGTCCCGGGGGCCGAAGGCCCGGATGGCGTCGGCGTCGCTCGCCTGGGCCCTGAGGTACTCATCGGCCCACGCGGCGCGGTCCGGATACGCCGAGCCCGCCACTACGGCGGCGACGGCCGCGTCGACGTCGATCTCGACCCTGCGCAGGCTGACGTCGCCGTTCCCGAGCAGGGCCCAGTGGCCGCCGGGGCGGCCGTAGGGCATGCCGACGCTGCCGGGGTTCACGACCAGGCGGCGGTCGACCAGGCGGGTGAACGGCATGTGGGTATGGCCGCAGACCACGGCCTGGACGTCGTCGGGCAGGCCCGCGAACGCCTCCTCCCAACGCTCAAGGCGCGTGTCGACGAGCACCACCTCGCTGTCGTCCCGCGGCGTGCCGTGGCAAAAGGCCACCGGGCCAAAGCCCCGCACGTCAACGATGACCGGGTGCGGCAGGCCAGCGAGGAGATCGACGTGCTCTGGCCGCAACTGCGCGGCTGCCCACGCGTCGACGGGGTACGGCTCTTCATCCGGCGGGAACTCGCCCCGGGCAAGTGACACGAGGTCACGGTCTGCGTTCCCGCGCACGAGCACGACGTTGCCGAGCGCGGCGAGCCGGTCGAGTACCTGCGTGGGCTGCGGCCCCGCGGCGTGGTCACCGCACACCACGATCCGGTCTGCGGCCAGGGCGTCGGGCTCCGCCAGCACCGCGTCAAGCACCGGCAGCACGCCGTGAATGTCGGCGAGGACCGCGACCGTCTCGATCATGCGGTTATCCTCGCACGCCGCGCGGACGACCCGGCCCGAGATCCGCTCACGGCAGCGGGACGCGGGCGCGGAGCGCTTCTTGCTGTTATCAGATTCGCCCGGCTAGGGCGCGGCCGGTCGTACCGGGCGGCTACGGCGTGAGGATGATCTTGCCGGTGTTGCCTCGGGCGAGGATGCGGCGCTGGGCGTCGGCTGCCTGGGCGAACGGGTAGGTGGCGTCGATCCGCGGAGCGATGGTGCCCGCCGCCCAGAGGGCGAGCACCTCGGTGAGTTCCTCGGTCAGCAGGTCCATCCGGTTCACGAGGCGGCCGATATGCACGCCGGCGGCGGTCTTGTTGGCGTTCATCAGGTACAGCGGGGTCAGCCGGGGCATCGCGGCCAGTTGCCGCAGGACGCGAACGGGGTTGCGGCGCTTGCCGCTCGCCAGGTTGGCGAACCCGTAGGTGACCAGGCGGCCGCCGGGGCGAAGCAGCTTCAGCCCCTTGCGCGAGTCCGTGCCGCCCAGCGGGTCGAGGACCACGTCGACGCCCTCGCCGTCGGTCAGCCGCCTGACTTCCCTGGCGTAGTCCGTGGCGTGGTAGTCGATGGGGTGCGCGCAGCCTTCCTCGCGCAGCGTGGCGTGCTTCTTGGCGGACGCCGTGCCGAACGTCTCCACGCCGTCGACCAAGCGGCACAGCTGGAGCGCCGCCGTGCCGAGGCCACCCGCGGCCATGTGGATCAGCACGCGCTCACCCGGCCTGACCGTGGCCACCCGGAACAGCATGTGATAGGCGGTCAGGTAGTTCACCGGGATCGCCGCGGCCTCGGTGAAGTCCTTACCTGGCGGGATGGCGAACGCCTGGTCGGCCGGGGCGCAAAGCACGTCCGAGTGGGCGCCGAAGCGGACCATGGCGACCACGCGGCTGCCCTCTCTGCGCGCGTCCACGCCCTCGCCGACCTTGTCGATCACGCCCGCCGCCTCGTAGCCGAGCACCGCGGGAGGCTTCGGCGCGCCCGGGTAGAGGCCCTGGGCGGCCATCACCTCAGCGAAGCACAGGCCCGCGGCGCGAACCCGGATCCGCACCTCCCCCGGCCCGGGTTCCGGGTCTTCGGTCTCCCGGACTTCGAGCGAGTCGGGGCCGTTCGTCCCAGTGGTCCATATCGCGCGCATGATCCGTCCTCCACGAGACGCGGCCTCGGTGCTCGCCTTGCGTAATACCCACCAGTGCAACGGAAACCCAGCGGCTACGTGGCGTGAAACCAGGAAAGTCGGCCCCGTTGCTCCTCCTCTCGTGCGCGGTCTTGGCGAGCTGCGGCAGCGCGACCTCCGCGGCCCGGCCGGCCAGGTCCGCCGGGAGACCACGGTCATGAAGATCGCCGGCCTGCACTGGTCTTTCGGCTAACATTGGTTTCTCGGCTAGCACTGGTCTCCCCGCTAGGGCTCGCCGGCAGGCTCTCATAGCCCGGCGGGCAGGCCGGCGACAAGCGGGCGTACGAGCCGGTGCTCCACAGGCTGACTTCGCTCACCCTTCTCCGGTACAGGCCGCACAGCTTCCTGCCGGACGCGTAGACGTAGCGCATGAGGTCCCGGGGAACGGACGCGTAGTGCGGCGGGGTCGCGCGGAGCGCGCTGCGCACGGAACTCCTGACGGTGATGTAAACGGGGCCCTCGTTGTAGACCCAGTCGACCAGCGCGTCGAACTCCGGCTGCGTGAGCGGCGTGCCCGGAATGCCGGCGCGAATCGCCGGAACGAACGTGGCATCGATATCCGACTGGAGAAGCGCCTGCCCCTGCTGCGCCGTTATGCGCCCCCAGGTTTCGAAGTCGGCACTGGTACACGGGCCGGAATGGATGACGTGCCCGTACCCGATGACGCAGTCCCGAACCGGGTAAGGGGCATCGTAGGGAGTGGCGCCGAAGCCTTCAAAGGCGGCGATGAATGCCGCTCCCGCGTCGGACAGCGCGAGACTCGCGGGCAGCTGCGGCCCGCTCGGCGGCGCCTGGGTGCTTACGGCTACCGGAACCACGCTGGCGCCCTGCGCCGTTGCGGCCCAGCTCACAGCGACGATCATCGCAGACCCGGCGGTGAGCAAGCACGCCGCCGTGGTGGCCCATCGCCTGCCGCGCCGAACGTGGGGCGACCGCCGAAGTGGTCCCGTTCCTGCCCGTCGCGGTGATTTCCTGCGAGCCACCGTTTTTTCCCCCTGAACTTGCCTTGCCTTATCAGGGCCCGTTCCCGCAAATCTCAGGTTTCGCCATCTGAGCATTCCAGCCGTCGTAATGCCATTAACTCACGGGCTCCGATTCGCGCCGTACCCGTTCTGCCCGAAAAGCCCGCAAAGGGCAGCGGATCATTTCACGATTGCGTGAGTTTCGCGTGTTATACACGCGGCGTAAAATTCACAGTCATAGCCGGGCCGGGAGGCTTAACCTGCCCCGGGCCCGGCGTGGGCCCGGGTGAAGGACTCGGGCAGGACGGGGCGGAAGACCGCCAGCGCGAGCGCCAGCGCCGAGTAGTAGCCGACCAGCCAGGTGAGCTCGGCGAGGCGCTCCCGGCCGAGCGCGGCCACGCCGGCCTCGTAGTCCTCGTCGCTTAGGTTCCTCTCGGCGGTCATCGCCGGGGCGAGCCTGCAGACCAGCGCCTCGTCGCCGGACAGGCCATCGGGGACCTGGCCGGACAGGACCGCGTTGACCTGGAGCCCGGTCAGGCCAAGCTTGCGGGCGGCCGGCTCGTGCGCCAGGCGCTCGAAGTCACTGCGCAGTTCTCCGGCCACGGCGAGGATGCCGAGCTCGCGCTCCCGCCCGGTCAGCGCGGTGCTGAACCGGATCTTCGCGCCGACCTGCTGCATCGCGTTGCCGACCTCGGGGGTGAGCAGCATCACCGCGAACGGGCCGAGCAGGCGGGCTTCCTCGTCGACGATCGGCACGGTGCCCGCCTGGCCGGCCCGCGGGCCGCCGGTGATCGCCTCGTACAGCACCCGCTGCGCCTCGTCGAGGTCGGCCGGGGCGATCAGGTCAAGCCGGGGCGGCAAGTTCTCAAACACGGGCGAACACTGGTCCCTCGCTTATCTCGGTCTCGGCGCCCAACTCCGCGCCACCTCCGCATCATGGCCCATGCTCGATCTGCCGTGCTCGGGCGCCCGGGTTCAGGCGATCGTGTTTCGCAGGGTGCCGACACCGGTCACCTCGACGGTGACCAGGTCGCCCGACTTGAGGTGCAGGGGCGGGGTGCGCCGGTGCCCGACACCGGAGGGGGTGCCGGTGAGGATCAGGTCCCCGGTGCGCAGAGCGGTGAACTCGGAGATCGTGGCGATGAGCCTGGGAATCGGGAAGATCAGCAGGTCGATGCCCGAGTCCTGCACCTTCTCGCCGTTCAGCGTGGTGGAGATGCGCTGCGCGGTGATGTCCACCTCGTCGGGAGTGACCAGGTACGGGCCGACCGGGGTGCAGCCGTCCCATGCCTTGCCCTGCATCCACTGGTGCGTCTTGTACTGGTAGTCGCGCATGGTCACGTCGTTGCCGACGGTGTAGCCGAGCACGTGGTCCATCGCGTCCGCCTCGCTGATCCGGCGGCCCGGCTTGCCGATGACGACGGTGAGCTCGCCCTCGTAGTCAACCGCGGCCGAGCCGCCCGAGATATCGATCGCGGCGTTCGCCGCGGTCAGGCTGCTCGCGAACTTGGGGAAGAGCACGGGGTAGTCCGAGTCGCTGCGCCCCGTCTCCTCGATGTGCGCCTTGTAGTTCAGTCCGACGCAGATGACCTTGGCAGGGTTCGGGACCACCGCGCGGAGCCTGGCCCCGGCCGCCGGGAAGGCGTCCGCGGCGCGCCGCCCGGCGGCGGCCAGGACCTCGGCGGTGGTGGCCTCGCCAAGCTCGGTCAGCCCGGCGAGCGGGACGAGCCGGTCACCCTGAAGCTCGGCGACGACCGGCGCGCCGCTGTTGTCGTAGGTGGACGCGTAGCGCATGGCTGAAGGCCTCTCCGGGTAGCTTGTCCTGCTTTTCAGGTCCCTGCAGCGTATTACCGGACTCATTCTTGCAGTCCGCAGAGGGGCGCGAGCGCGCGGGATTCGCCGCTCACACCTCGACACGCACGTGCCACATTTTGTGGCAAGCTTCGTGCCATGACTACTCCACTCGACGAGCTGATGAAGGGCGCGATCGACGCGCGCCGGGTCGCACAGAAGGCGCTGCGGGTCGCCGTCAGGGAGGCCCGCGCCGCCGACTGGTCCTGGGACCGGATCTCCGCCGCTCTCGGCGGCAGCCCGAACGGCGAGACCCTGCGCCGCAACTTCGGCGCGGAGGAGCGCGCGGATCAAGAGACGCGATGAAACCCCTCTCATCCCGAACGAATGGTGGTTACCTCGCGCCGCGAACCATTAATACCGGGGGCGGTGCCCAACATATCGCCACATTCCGTATCGGGCGGCATGGTGCCCGATACCGTGGCGTCAACGCGACTGAAGGAGGACGAGCCAGGCCATGCCAACGCTTCGGGAAACGCTGCTCGCGCCGGGCGTCCGGCCGCATGTCGTCGCCGACTGCGAGGCGCTCGTTGACCACGAGGTCGCCGACATGTCGGGCGTCACGGGGACCGCGGTCAGGCTCGCCTACAAGACGGTGCGCACCTTTGACGCCGGCCACATACCGGCGATGATCGAGACCATCCTGCCGAGCGTGGCCGACGCGCTGCAGCCGTACTGGGCGGACTTCGCCGCCGAGCCGTATGGCGGCGACTTCGGCGGCTACCTCGCGAGCCGCGACGACGAGGTGGCCGAGGCCCTGCTCGCCATCACGGACAGCCGCCAGCGGGCATCCAGTCGCGCCACGATCGTGAAGGCGTACAAGACCGTGCGGGGCAGCGCCGTCAAGCACGTGAAGGCTGCCCTGCCCGCCCTCGGCGCGCTCGTGCAGAAGTACATGAGGTGACGCCTGGGCCCGCGGAGGGCATACCCGGGCGTTTCCCTAGATTTGCGTACGTTTCTCTGGTGCCAGGGTTTCTCATGATGCGCCAGGGTAGTCTGGCTGCGTTGTGACGCGATCTGGCCTGATATTGGATGACCGTTACCGGTTGGACGAGCGGATCGCAGCGGGAGGCGTCGGCCAGGTGTGGCGGGCAACGGACCTGCTGCTTGAACGCCCGGTAGCGGTGAAAGTGCTGCGCCCAGAGTACTCCGACCACCCGGAGACGCTTGAGCGGTTCCGCAAGGAAGCGAAGAACGCCGGGGCGCTCAACAACTCGCACGTCGCGCAGGTGTACGACTACGGGCCCTCCGGGCCCGACGGCTCCCCGTACCTGGTGATGGAGTACGTCGACGGCCCGTCCCTCGCCGACATCCTCGTGGTCGACCCGATCGATCCCGCCATGGCCCTCGACGTGACCGCGCAGGCCGCGGAGGGACTCGCCGCCGCGCACAAGGCGGGCGTCATCCACCGGGACGTCAAGCCGGGAAACATCCTGATCAGCGCGGAAGGCGTCGTCAAGGTCACCGACTTCGGCATCGCGCACGCGGCCGGTCAGGTGCCGGTCACCAGTCCGGGCCTCGTCATGGGCACCACGCAGTACATGGCGCCCGAGCGGATCGCCGGCAACCCGGGCACCGCGGCGAGCGACATCTACGCGCTCGGCATCGTGTTGCACGAGTGCCTCACCGGCGTGCCCCCGCACGACGGGACCGCGGCCGAGGTGATGGCCGCCCACCTGTACATGCCGCTGCCACCGCTGCCCGCCGACGTCCCCGCCGAGCTCGATGTCCTCGTCGACCGGCTGACGGCCAAGGACCCCGCCAAGCGCATAAGCGACGCGCGGGAACTGGCCGAGCTGGCCGCCCGGCTCCGCGACTCGATGGGCGGCGGCGCCCTCGTGCCGTTCGCCCGCGCCATGGTATCGGGGCCAGGACTGCCGTCCTCGCTGGGAGTGCGGTCCGGGCCGGGCGGCGGCCAGGCCGGCGCCGTCAGCCCCCCAGGCGGCATGACGCCGAACACCGCGGTCCTTTACGCTCAGGCAGGCTGGACCGATTCCACCGGGTCCGTCCCCGGCGAGTGGAACGTGCCCCAGCGAATGTCGCCGCCTCCCCAGCCGCCCGGCCCGCCGCCCGGCCCGGGCCAGCGGCCGGGCGACCAGCGGAAGCGGGCGAAGGGGCTCGCGCTCGGGGCCGGCGTCGCCCTGATGGCGAGCGCCGGGCTGGTGGCGTTGTTCGCCTCCGGCGTGCTCGGCGGCGCGCCCGCCGCGAACCAGACGCCGGCCGGGAACTCGGCGACCGGCGCCACCGCCGGCCAGGTCCCCACGCCCGCGCCGTCGGGCGCGTCCCGCGTGTCGTCGCCCGCCAGCGGCGCGGTCCTTCCAACCGGCACGGCCTCGGCCGGGGCGACCAGCCCGCAGTCCGCGCCCGGCAGCAAGAAGCCGTCGACGGCCCCGTCCGCCCCACCGAGCACCGGCTCGCCGGCCAGCGCCACCGGCGCGTCGACCACGCCAAGTGGTGGCGGGTCGAGCACGCCGTCGAGCGGCTCTAGCGGGTCCAGCACGCCGCCGACCGGGTCGGCTTCCCCGTCACCGTCGAGCTGCCTGCTCGGGATCTGCCTCTAACGGCCCGTCCAGGACGGCACCAGGTGACCCTGGCCGGCGCCACCCCGCGCTGGCATCGGGGGCGCTAGGAGAAAAGCGCGATTCCGTTCTGGATGATGGTCTTGGTCGCTTTCGCAGGGAAACGCCGGGCGGTTCTGGCTATCGTTTTCGTCGGAATCGGCGCTGCCGCCGGTCCGGCGAGGAGACGGACGGATGACGTCGTGGGTCGTGTGGGCGGTCACGGTCGCCGTCAGCGGGCTGATCGGGTTCACCGCCACGCACTTCAGCGGCTCATTGTGGCCGAACTCGCCGCTGGTGGTACGACCTTTATTCTCTGGCCACTTGTGGGGGCATCCGCGGCCGGGCGAGACTTTGGGTTGTTGCGTGCCACTTCAGAGCCGAGGTGAGGTAGAACCGTGTCAGATGAGGGCGAAGCCGCCGCCGTGTTTCCCGTCGACGAGTTCGTCAGGGAAGAGCTGTACCCGGGCTACCGCCAGGCGTTCGGGAGCCAGCCGTTCGTCGCCGGGCCCGTCCGGCCTTTCTCCTTCGCGGACAACGAGCGCTACTGGCTGCGCGACTCGCTGCACTTCAGCGAGGGAATGGTGCCCGCGTCGATCGCAACGCTCGACGACGCGCAGACCTGGGGCGCCCAGCTCGGCGCGGAGATCGTCGGGGTGCCGCCGACGCGCGGTTCGGTCAACCGCCTCGCGGGCACGCACGTGTACATCGGCACGATCGACGTTGACACCCAGTGGCAGGTGCAGGCGCGGGCAGCACGGTTCGGCGCGTACGTGTCGCCGATCCTCGCCGACTTCGAGTCGTACTGGGCGATGCGGGCGGGCGAGCTGCAGTCCGCGTACGACCACTTCGACAACCTCGACCTGCACGTGATGTCCATGCCCGAGCTGTGGACGGTGCTCAAGGACGCGTACGCGTTCCACCGGCGGGCCTGGTTCATCCACTTCGAGGTCATGTACGTGCTGACCGCTAACTACCTGGCCTTCTACGAACTCGCCGAGGAGATCGGGCTGTCCGGGTCGCAGGTGTCGTCGTTCCTCTCGGGCCAGCAGACGTTCTACTCGCGGACGGACGAGGAGCTGTGGCGGCTCGCGGGGCTCGCGCGCACGCTTGACGTCTCGTCCGAGCTGCTGACCGGGGCGCCCGCCGACATGCGGCCCAGGATCGCCGCGCGGCCGCACGGGCCGGCCTGGCTCGCGTCGTTCGACCAGTTCCTGGCGGTGTACGGGCAGCGGGTCGAGGAAACCTGCCGGATCGACATCCCCTCGTGGGCGGAGGACCCCGCGCCCGCGCTGTACGCGATCGGCGCGTTCCTCTCCAAGCCGGCCGGGTTCGACTTCCACGCGGCGCGCGCCGCGGCCGTCAGCGAGCGGGACGGGCAGATCGAGGCGGCGCGGCGGGCACTCAACGGTGCCAACCTCACCCGGTTCAACGAGGCCCTCGCGTCGAACCAGGCGGCGAACTTCGCCTGGTGGAACGAGGAGCACAACTACCTGATCGACCGGCGGGCGGCGATCCCGGTGCGGCGGGCCACGCTGGAACTCGGTACGTGGCTGGCCTCCGACGGCGAGATCTCGGACCCGACGGACCTGTTCTTCGTGTTCAAGCCCGAGCTGTTCAACGTGATGTCCGGCGGCGGGTCGACGTCGTGGGCGGAACTGCGCGCGATGATCCCCGACCGGCGTGCGTACTTCGATTACTGGCGGGAACGGGGGCCGTCGCTGCCGCCGATGCTCGGCACGATCCCCGAGGTGGTGCCCGACCCGATCATGATCGAGGTCTTCGGGCTGTCCGGGCGGTTCCTGGAGACGATGCGGGGCGACGACTCCGCCAGGCACGCCGCCGACGCGGGCGAGGCGGCGGTCACCGAGGTCCGCGGGTTCCCCGCGGCCAGGGGGGTCGTCGAGGGCGTCGCCCGGGTGATCACCACGGTCGGTGACCTGCACCTGGTGGAGCCCGGCGAGATCCTGGTGTGCGGCGGTACGACGACCGAGTGGACACCCGCGTTCGGCATCATCGCGGCGTGCGTGTGCGACACCGGCGGCTCGCTGACGCACGCGGCGATCGTCAGCCGCGAGTACGGCATTCCCTGCGTGGTCGGCACCGCCATCGCGACCCAGGTCGTCAAGACCGGGGACCGGGTCAGGGTGGACGGCCGGGCGGGCACGGTCCAGGTGCTCGCATGAGGCCGCGTCACCGGGCGGAGGGCGGATGACAGTGACGGGCGCCGGGGTCGTCGACCTCGGGCAGGTCCGGGCGTCGGACGCGGGGCGGGTCGGGCCGAAGATGGCGCGGCTCGGGCAGCTCGCCGCCGACGGCTGGCGGGTACCTGACGGGTACGCGGTGACCGCCGCCGCCCTCGACGGGTGGCTGCCGGCCCCCGCCCGCGGCGAACTCGCCCGGCTGTTCACCGCCCCCGCGCCCGGGCACGGCGAGCTGACCAGGCTCGCCGAGCAGGCGCGGTCCCTCGTCGAGTCGCAGCCGCTGCCGCCGTGGCTGGAGGACGCGGTCGCGGCCGCCCACGCGCGCCTCGCGTCGCGAACCGGCCGCGGCGCCGGGCTGCGGGTCGCTGTCCGGTCGTCGGCCGTGAGCGAGGACGGGCGGGCCGCCAGCTTTGCCGGGCAGTACGAGACGTACCTCGGCGTGTCCGGCGTCGCCGACGTGCTGCTGCACGTCAGGAGAT
Organism: uncultured Actinomycetota bacterium; assembly: GCA_963767685.1. GTDB lineage: Bacteria > Actinomycetota > Actinomycetes > Streptosporangiales > Streptosporangiaceae > Trebonia. Next base: position 312,159 of record CAVYEZ010000013.1, on the reverse strand, counting down.
GCTGGGCGAGCGGGTTCTCCGCGCACGCCCTCGCCTACCGGCGGCGGTTCGGCGGGACGTCGCCGGTGCGCGGGCACGACCTCGCCGTCGGCGTCCTTGAGCTGGTGGACGCGCGGTCGGCGGGCGTGGCGTTCACGCTGGACCCGGTCACCGGCGACCGCGGCGTCTGCGTGGTGGAGGCGAACTGGGGATTTGGCGAGTCGGTGGTCTCCGGGCAGGTCACGCCCGACCACTGGACAGTGGACCGCGCGTCCGGGCGGGTGCTGTCGGCGCGGGTCGGCGCGAAGCTGACCTGGGCGTCCTTCAGCCCGGCAGACGGCCGGGTGACGCTGTCACCGCTGCCCGCCGAGCTAGCCGGGCGTGCGTGCCTGAGCGAGGACGAGGTGCGCTACGTCTGCGACCGCGCGGCCGCGATCGAGTCGGCCGCGGGCGGGGTGCCGCAGGACGTCGAGTGGGCGATCGCCAGGGACCTGCCGTTCCCCGGCAACGTGTTCTTCTTGCAGCACCGCCCCGAGACCACCTGGACGGCCGCCCGGCAGGTGTCGTCGTCGCCGGAGGACGCGGGCGGCCCGGCGCTCGCCCGGGAGGCAGGGCGCGAGACCGCGAAGCCGGCCTTCGACCCCGTCCAGTACGCGCTGCGCAACGTCTTCAAGGTGCCGGGCGCATGACCAACGCGATCCTGGCCGCGGAGGTGGCCGAGGCGGCGGCCCGGGTGGGCGGCGCGGTTCTCATGAGGTTCCTGCGGGATGAGGACGAACTGGAGATCGGCTACAAGGACGCGCGGGCGAACCTGGTGACCGCCGCCGACCGCGAGTCACAGCGGGCCGTCACGGAGACGATCCTGACCGCGTTTCCCGACCACGCGGTCGACGGCGAGGAGGGGACGGCGGGGAGCCTAGACGCGGCCGACGTGTGGTATGTCGACCCGCTCGACGGGACCACCAACTTCACCCACGGCCTGCCGTTCTTCTGCGTGTCGGTCGCGCTCAGGTCGCGCGGCACGACCGTGGCCGGAGCGATCTACGACCCGCTGCACGACGAGATGTTCGTGGGGGTGCTGGCCGGCGGCGCGACCCTGAACGGCGTTCCGATCGGGGTGTCGGACATCGCGCGCCTTGACCGGGCGCTCGTGGTCGCGCAGGCGCAGACCGTGGACTCCGGCGAGATCCGCGCCTATGCCCGGCTCGTCGAGCGGCTGATGTCGGTGTCTGGCGGGGTGCGCTCCCTCGGGTCGCCCGCGCTGACCCTGTGCGCGATCGCGGCAGGCCGGCTTGAGGGGTACTGCGAGTACACGATGGACGCCTGGGACATCCTGGCCGGGCAGCTGATCCTCGCGGAGGCCGGCGGCCTGCTGACGTTGTTCGACGGGCGGCCGCATGCCACGGCCAACCGCGCGGACGTCGTCGCGTCGAACGGGTACATTCACGCGGACCTGGTCGATGCCCTGCGGGGCCTTGACGGAGCGCCTGGTGCCTGAGGCCGGGGTAACCGCGGCCCCCCTTGGTCAGGTGCACATGTCAGCGGGCGAGCACTGAGGGGAAGGCATGACCATGAGTGACTACCAGTACCCGGCGCAGCTGCCGGTCACCACCACCGGCGGCTGGGCCCGGCCCGGATGGTGGGATGTCGTCGCCGACGGCGAGAAGGCGGGGCGTTTCGGGCCAGCCGACCGGCAGGAACTGCTCGACGACTACTGCCAGCTCGCCATCTACGACCAGGAGTCGGCCGGGCTTGACGCCCTGACCGACGGGGAGCACCGGCGGGGCGGGTGGATCGAGGGCATCACCGGCCGCATGGCGGGACTGGCCCTGAAGCCCACGCCGCGCAAGCTGGGCGCGATCGGCTGGGACCAGCTGCCCGTCTACCAGGTGCGCGAGCCCTTGGACCAGGTCGAGTCGATCTGGGACTACACGGCCGAGTACGAGTTCCTGCGTGCCCGGACGGGCCGGCGCCCCAAGATCGGGATGCCCGGACCGTACGGGATCACGACTGAACTGGACTTCTCCCCCGTCTACAAGACCCGCCGCGAGTGCGCCGACGCGCTCGTGCCAGCTATTCGCTCCGACATCCAGAAGCTGGTCGCGGCCGGGTGCGACTACATCCAGATCGAGGAGCCGCTCACCCCGTCGCACGCCGCCGAGGACCGCACACCGGAGAACGTGGTCGAGACCGTCAACGCGGTGGTCGACGGGATCACCGGGTGCACGTTCATCGTGCACATCTGCTTCGGGTCCTTCCGGCGGCTCCCCTACGCGAAGCGGACCTACCGGTGGCTGTTCCCGGCGCTGCTCGACGCCAACGTGCACGGGTTCAGCCTGGAGTTCGGCGCGCGGGAGATGGCGGAGATCGACCTGGTCGGCAAGTGGGACAGGGAGCGCATCCTGTCCGCCGGGCTGATCGACATCAAGACGCACTACTCGGAGACGCCCGAGGACATCATCGAGCGGGTGCGGGCCTGCCTCGAGTACCGCGACCCGGAGCGGCTGGAGATCTCCACGGACTGCGGGCTGCGCCGGGTGCCGCGGTACCTGGCGATCAGCAAGATGTCCGCCGCCGCCGAGGCCGCCCGCCGACTGCGCGAAACCGGCTGACTCAGAGCCAGGCCGGGAGGGCTGGGGCGGACCTCAGCTCGGGGGCGGGGCGGCCGGTCAGGTACGGTGCCAGGTCGGCGAGCGGGGCGCTGACCGGGATGGCCGCGCCGGCGCCCGCGACTTCCCAGGTGTGGCCGGTGTCGGTGGCGGCCACGAGGAGGGCCGGGCCGCCGCCCTTCGACGAGCGGCGGGCGGTCACGTCGTCGAGCAACGCGGCGAGGAACTCCGCGGGCAGGTCCGGCCACCGGGTGCCCGCGTCCAGGTCGATCGCGTGGACGTAGACCTCGCGGACGCGCATCCACGGGATCTCGCTAGCGCTGCGGGTCAGGCCCTGGGCGGTGATGACCTTCGCGTCCCAGGCGTTCTCTGGCAGGGCGGCCAGGTCAGCGGCGAGGAAACGGGCCGACGACTCAATCCAGGCCCTGAGCTCGGCGGACGGCAGTTGCGCGCCCCGCGCGATGTCGGCATCGCGCTGCTCGCTCGAGGCGTACATCCGGCGCTCTTCGCCGGTGCGGGCCCAGTGAACGAGGTTGCGCAGCGCGTCGGCGTTGGCGGCGACGTGCGCGAGCAGGTACCGGCGGGACCAGCCGGGCAGGGCCGTCGGCGCCGTCAGCGCCTGCTCGGACAAGGCGGCCTGGTCGGCGATCAGCCGCTCCGTCCCGTCCGCCATCCATGCCAGGGTCTGCTCCGGCCTCATGACGTGCCTACCTTCTTCCCGCGGACCTTCGTGCTCAGGAGATGCTACTGCGCGGCGTTCGCCGGGGCCTGCGGACCGGCCGCGGCCGCGGAGAGGAGCGCGGCCCCCTTGGCTTCTAGGGCTCGGCGGGCAGTTGCGTGCTGCGGGTGGGCAGCACGGTGCCGGTCACCTCGCCGAAGCCGATGCGACCACCGGCGGCGCCCGGGGCCGTGGCGGTGATCGTCACCGTGTCGCCGTCCTCGAGGAAGGTCCTCGGCTCGCCGTTGACCGTGACCGGTTCCGCGCCGCCCCAGGTCAGCTCGATGAACGCGCCGCGCTCGGCGCGGCCGGGCCCCGAGACCGTGCCGGAGGCGAAAAGGTCGCCGGTGCGGGTGGCGGCGCCGTTGACCGTCATGTGCGCGAGCATCTGGGCGGGCGACCAGTACATGCTCGCGTACGGCGGCCGGGAGACAACCTGCCCGTTCCAGTCCACGGCCAGGTCGATGTCGAGGCCCCAGTCCTCGGCCTCCTGCAGGTACGGCAGCGGCGCCGGGTCCTGGCCGGGCAGCGGGACCCGCGCGGTCCGCAAGGCGGCGATCGGGACCACCCACGGCGACACCGAGGTGGCGAACGACTTGCCGAGGTGCGGCCCGAGCGGCACGTACTCCCAGGCCTGCAGGTCGCGGGCGGACCAGTCGTTGACGAGGACCGCGCCGAACACATGCTCGGCGAACGCGCTTGTCGGCACGGGCGTGCCGTGGGGTGACCCGACCCCGACCACGAACCCGACCTCCGCCTCGATGTCCAGGCGGACCGACGGCCCGAATACGGGTGCCTGGTCACCGGGCCCCTTGCGCTGGCCGGACGGCCGGACGATGTTGGTGCCCGAGACGACGACCGTTCCAGCGCGCCCGTGGTAGCCGACAGGGAGGTGCTTCCAGTTCGGCGTCAGCGGCTCCGCGTTGGGCCGGAAGAGTCTCCCGAGGTTGGCCGCGTGGTGCTCGGAGGCGTAGAAGTCCACGTAGTCCGCGACCTCGAACGGCAGCCGCAGTTCCACCGCGGGCACCGGGTAGATCGCGCCCGGCGGCACCTCGCCCGAGTAGGCGAGCTCGGTGATGCGCGCCCTGGCCGCCGCCCAGCGCGCCGGGCCCTCCGCCATGAACGGGTTGAGCGTCGGCGCCGCGAATACCTCGTCGCGCAGCGCCGCCGCGAGGTCGATGACGCTGTCGGCCACCCGCACCCCCGCCCTGGGCGCCGCGCCGCCGGCCGCGAAAATCCCGAATGGCAGGTTGTCCAGGCCAAACAGCGACCCCTCAGGGATCTCGATCACGCTCATCACACCAGCCCCCTCTCGGTCAGGACGCCCGAACTATCCCACGAGCAGCAGGGAGTGTCGAGCATCACCGCACCACCCCGGCACCTGCTAACGGCGCGCGGGGGCCTCGGCAGGCTAGCCGGGCCTGCCCGGGCCGGCTGTTCGGGGGAAACGAGTTCGCCCGTCCATCCTCCGGGTTCGGCGAACCACTCCGTCCCGGCCACCGCGCCGAATACCGGCAAGGGGCACTTGATCAGCAGGCGGAACAGCCGGCCGGATCGCCCCCGGCCGAACACAGGCGTCCGGTGCGCCGCTAGCGCGGCCCGCTTCCGCTCCGCGTACCGGCGCACGCTGACCCGGTGCGTGATCAGCGACCGCGGCGTGCCGTACCCCCGCATCTCCTCGAAGCGATGCCCGGACAGCAGGCGGAGCATGAGCAGCGGCCGCCCGACCCGGGTGAACAGCTCACGCGGCACCGTCGCCTCCAGGACCCGGACCCGCGCCAGCTGGGCCGCCCGCGCGCCGACCCGGTGCACCCGGACGTGGTCGCGATGGCCGTTGCCACCCTGCGGGTCGTAGCTCAGCAGCAGGTCCGCCTGCTCTTCCACCAGCAGGGAGGCCAGCCTTTCCGCCGCTTCCGCGGGGTCCGCCCGCACGAACCGGGTCCGGCCCGGCGGATCGTCGAACAGGACCGGCCCGTGCCCGCTGTCCGCGTAGCCGAGGTGCACGACCCGTCCCGCACCGAGGATCGCGGCACTCGCCCGCAGCTCTTCCAGCCGCTTGCCTTGATCCGGGCGGGCCCACACGTCACCGTCGCAGGCCACGACGATGACCACCCGGTGGCCCGCGGCCGCCAGCCCGGCGATGGTCCCGCCGGTCAGCAGCACCTCGTCATCCGGGTGGGCGTGAAAAGCCACGACTGTCGCCATCGGCGCGAGCCTACCCCCGGACACCGGAACGCGCCGCTAGAGTCCCTCTTTCCGTCCTCACGGCGACTGGCGCGCCGCCCCCGGCCGGCTAGTCGGCGGCCTCCACGGGGACGGCTTCCAGGTCGACGAGCTCGGCACGGGTGGGGCGGCCAAGCCACCAGAACAGGACGCCGATCACGACGAAGGAAAGCACCGGGACCACCTCGGTGAGGAGGTACACCCACTTCTGCGACGGGTCCCAGCCGCTGGGCGCGTAGTTTGCGCCGAACCACGAGTCGCCAAGGCCAGGGGCGACAAGCTGGATCGTGGCGACCACGACGAGCAGCACGAGCAGCACGGTCAGCGGCTTCATCCAGGGCATGCGGAACGGGCGGTCGACCCCGGGGTGGGACCTGCGCAGCTTCCAGACGGCCGGGTAGATGCCGATGTAGCTGATCAGCGTCGTGGAGATCGTGACGCCGAGCACCGCGCCGAAGTACTTCGCGGCGTTGCCGCTCGTGATGGTTTCGGCGAGGATGACGATCGCCGTCGCGACCAGGCCGCTGAAGATGTTCACCCGGACCGGGGTGCCGTACCTGGCGTTGATCACGCCGAGGAACCGCGGGCCCGCGCCGTCGTAGCAGGACACGGCCAGCGCCCGGTCCGAGCCCATGATCCAGGTGACACCCGAGGTGAGCAGGCAGAGGATGAACAGGATCGCGCAGGCGTCGCCGAGGACCGTGCCCGCTCCGCTGAGCGTCGGCGTGCCGTCCTTGGCGATCGAGCCGCCGTAGATCGTGAAGACGTCCTTCATCGCGTCGACGAACCCGCTGAAGTTGGTGACCGCCGAGGCCGGCAGCACGACCAGGATGCCGAGGACGGGCAGCGCGTACAGCAGGACGCTGCCGATGGTCGAGCGGGCGATGGCGAACGGCACGTCGCGCTTGGGGTTGGTCATCTCCTCGCCGGCGCTGCTCGGCAGCTCGAACCCCACGTAGTTGAACAGCAGCACGCCGACCAGGGCGACGAACCCGGCGTAGGACGGCTTGTACGCGCTGCCGCCCAGGCCGTGCACGCCGTGCTTGGCCGCGTAGACGATGCAGGAGATCGTGAACAGCCCGAGCAGCAGGAACCGGGCGAACGCGCCGGCCGTAGGCAGCCACTTGGCCCTGGAGAACGACATGATGGCGGCAAGCACCGACACCCACACGAAGATCAGCGTGACCACGTAGAAGACCGGCGTGGACAGCGTGTTGCCGTTGTCGAAGAACACCTCGATCGCGCCGACGCAGGCGATCGCCAGGGTCCCGCCGATCCAGACCGGGTTGGTGATCCAGTAAAGGAAGTTGTTCACCGCGCCCACGAGGCGGCCGAAGGCGAGCCTCGTCCAGAAGTACGGGCCGCCTTCCTGCGGGAACGCCGAGCCGAGCTCGGCGAACAGCAGCGCCTGGGGCACGAAGAACGCGATGGCGAGGACGATCATCCAGGTGAACGCCTGGCCGCCGCTCCTGGCCACGGAGGCGATCGTGTCCACGCCGACGATCGTGCAGATCAGGAAGAACAGGATGTCGAAGCGGCCGAAGTGCCGCTGGAGCTTGGCGCGTTCCGTGGCGGCGGCAGCCGTTGTTGTCGTCTCAAGAATTGCCATCAGGCGATACTCCGTGGCGGAAGTGAACAGTTGCCACAGTCTGCCTGAAAAGCGTTTCTTTAACGTAACTTAGTATTTCGCTCGCATAACACTCTAGCGAGATCCGTCGCGCTGCCCCGGCACCGACCCAGACGCGGCGAGGGCGCCCCGCGCCGCCTCATCCCTGGCGACGACCGCCTCTTTAATGACGCGCTCCGCCTCGGCGCGGTCCATCCAGCCCCGGACGTCGGTCGACTTGCCCGGCTCAAGCTCCTTGTAGATATCGAAGAAGTGGCCGATCTCGTTGAGCAGGTGGCGGGGCACGTCCTCCAGGTTCCTGACCCGGTTCTTGCGCACGTCGTGCGCGGCGACGCCAAGAACTTTCGCGTCCGGGCCCCGCTCGTCGGTCATCCAGAACACCGCCACCGGGCGGACGGTCACCAGGCAGCCGGGAAACGTCGGCTCGTCCAGCCAGATCAGCATGTCCAGCGGGTCGCCGTCCTCCGCGAGGGTGTCGGGGATCTTGCCGTAATCCATGGGGTAGACCGTTGAGGTGAAAAGCATCCGGTCCAGCCGGATGCGCCCGCTCTTGGGGTCAATCTTGTACTTGTTACGCGACCCCTGCGGGGTTTCGACAATGACCTCAACGTCCATAACCGGCTCCTTCAGCGGGTGCCGCCCGCCCCGCTGCTCTCGGTCCGGGCTCGGCTCTCGGGTCCGAGACAGGCATACCCCGCAACGTACCGATCACACAAGGGACATCTGGCGTTAAAGAACCGCGCTTCTCCCCCGGAAATCAACGAGTGTTACTGGTGTGACTAGCGGTGCCATCGGGACGAAGCATCCGCGCGTGGGCGGGCGGGTCAGCCGCGGTAGACATGGCCCGACGGCATGATGCGGCCCACCATCCCGCGGCGGACCGACATGACCATGCCCGGGCTCATGGCGAGCGCACCGCCCGCCGGGAGCGTGGTCGGATCGACGCCCACGCCGAGCAGCGTGCGGGTCACCCCCTGGGCGGAGTCGAGAAGGTCATCGAGCGCACGGGCCAGGTGCGCCCCCGTCACTGTCGGGACGCCGTGAACGGCGGCCGCCCCCTCACCGGGTGCCCCGCGCCCCTCCGGGTCATGCAGGGCCTCCAGGACGCTGCGCCGGATGAGCTCCTTGAGGAAGGACGCGGTGGTGCCGTCGGTGCGCTCGATCGCCGTGGCGATGTCCTCGTCGGTCAGGGCCAGCGGCACGCCCCGGCCGTAGAGCGCGAGCAAGCGCTCGCGGGCCGCGGCGTCAGGCAGTTCGATCTCCACCGCCACGTCGACGCGGCCCGGGCGCGCGGCCAGCGCCGGCTCAAGCAGGTCGGCGCGGTTCGTGGTCAGCAGGAACAGCAGGTCGGCGTCGGCGGCCGCGCCGTCCATCGCGTCGAGCAGGTCGAAGAGGACGGGGCTGGATCGCGGGCCCATCGAGCGGTCCTCGGCGACCAGGTCGACGTCCTCTAGCACGACGACGCTCGGCTGCAGGTCGCGCGCCATCTCGGTGACCGCGCCCACGGCCATCAGCGCGCGGCCGGTGATGACGAGCCGGGTGTAGCCGGTCATCTGGCCGAGCAGGTAGCGGGTGGTGTGCGTCTTGCCGGTACCCGGCGGGCCGTAGAGCAGCAGTCCGCGCTTGAGGTGCTGCCCGACCGCCAGGAGCGCCTGCCGGTGCTCCGCGACGCCGAGCGCGTGCCGCTCTACCCGGCCGAGCACCGCCTCCGGGAGCACCACGTCCTCACGGCTCAGGGCCGGGCGGGCGGCAAAGGCCAGGTGGATGCCGCCCATCTGGGTGAGGGTCACGTCAAGCAGGTGGCCACGGTAGACGTTGAGCTCGGCGCGGAGCTGGTCAAGCTCGGCGAGCACGGCCTGAGCCTCGCTAACCGGCAGCCCGGCGACCTCGACCTGCAGGGCCTGCTGGTGCTCGCTCGGGCTCTGCACCATCAGGACGTACCGGCCGCGGGCGTCGTCGGCCAGCAGCAGCGCGAGCTTGAGGCAGCCCAGGGTGGAATCGGGTCCGTTCGGCAGGTCGACGAGCGCGGGGGCGGTCAGCCGGATGCGCGGCAGCGACTCCCCGCTGACGATCTCCTGCAGTTCCAGGCGGAAGTGCTGCGGCAGCAGCACGCCCTGCACGTCCACGGCCCGGCCGTCGCTGGCCGACCACGCGTCGATGGCGGTCTGCAGGTTCACGTGCTCGAACGGCGGCAACTCGCGGCTGACGACGGAGTGCGCGGCGGCCTCGGGGCCGAGGAAGTCGGCGACCAGGGCGGCGACGGGGTTCCGCTCGCCCGACTCCCGGTCACCCTGGTGGATCCAGTCAAGGAAGGAGCGGAACGACGCTGCGAACGCGCGTGCCTCCGCCTCTGGCGCATGGTCCGGCATGTAGCCAGGCTAGCAACTCCCCGTAACGGGCAATAGCCATTTTTCGGGTTCACGTCATGTCTTAACTTGACAACGTGCGGCGCACCCAGCGGTGATTTTTAGAAAACTTAAACCCCATCGAGCGGATTTAAGAGGGATTCCATAGGGGTATCACGACTCTGCGTTACTAATGAATAACTATGAGTAACAAGCTGTAAACGGGGGGTGGCCCGCTTGCGCTCAATCATTGATGCCTGTATCCGGTTCCGGCTGCTGGTAGTAGCACTGGCCGCCGTGGTCATGGTCCTCGGGAGCTTGCAGTTGACGCGCATGCCGGCCGACGTGCTCCCCGAGACGTCACCGGTCACGGTGGACATACAGACAGAGGCACCTGGTCTTTCCGCGCCAGAAGTCGAGTCCCTGGTCACCACGCCGCTTTCGAAAAACCTGCTCGAGGGCGTGCTCGACGTCACCGACGTGACCAGCGACTCGATCGAGGGCCTTTCCGACATCGAGCTGCACTTCGCGCCCGGTACCGACCTGTACACGGCCCGGCAGCTCGTGCAGGAACGGCTGACCGGCGCGTTCGTGCTGCCGAACGTGTCCAAGCCGCCCGTCATGGTGCAGCCGGTCTCCTCGACCGGCGACGTGATGCTCATCGGCCTCACGTCCAGGCAGTGGTCCATGATCGACATGTCGGTGGCCGCCCGCTGGGTGATCGTGCCGAAGCTGCTCAGCCTGGCCGGCGTGAGCAACGTGTCCACCTTCGGCCAGGCGGACCGGCAGCTGCAGGTGCTCGTCAACCCGACGACGCTCGCCAGCAAGCACGTGACGCTCAACCAGATCATCGAGACGGCCGGCAACGCGCAGCTCACGTCCCCGCTGTCCTACCTGCAGGGAAACACCCCGGGCACCGCCGGGTTCATCGAGGACTTGCTGCAACGGATGACCATCCAGCCGGTCCTGCCCTTCGGCACGCCGAAGAACATGGCCGAGCTCCCGGTCGCGGGCGCCACCGGGCTTAGCCTCGGTAACGTCGCGACGATGGTCCAGGGCAGCCCGCCGCTGGCCGGGGCCGGCGAGGAGAATGGCGCGCCCGCGCTCGTGCTCGTCGTGCAGAAGGCGCCGGGCGCGAACGTGCTCGCCGTCAGCCACGAAATCGACGCGGCGATCGCCTCGCTCAAGCCCGGCCTCCCGCAGGTCTCGTTCGACACCTCGCTGTTCCGCGACGACACCTACCTGAACTCCGCGCTCGGCAACCTGCGCACCGCGCTGATCATCGGCGGCATCCTGATGGCAGTGGCGCTGCTCGCGCTGCTGCTCTCGCTGCGCCTGGCGTTCACCGCGCTGGCCGGCGTGGCGCTGTCGTTCGTGGCCGCGACCGCGCTTGTCTCGCTCCTCGGCTACACGTTCAACTCGCTGGTCACGCTCGGCCTGCTGCTGGCGCTCGGCTTCGTGGTCACCGAGGCGGCGGGGTCCGCGCAGGCGATCGTGTCCAGGCGCCGGGCGGACGCCGCCCGCGCGGGCAGTGCCAGCCAGCACGAGGCCGGCCAGAACCGGATCACCCGGGTCGTGCACGGCGTCGCGGCGGCGTGCGGTGAGCTGCGCGGCGCGCTCGCCGGAGCCGGCGTGGCGGCCCTGGTCTGCGTGGTCCCGCTGCTCATCGCCGCCGGGCTGACCGCCTCGTTCCTGCGGCCGATGGCCCTGGCGCTCTTCCTCGGCATCGCGGTCTCCATGGTGGTCGCGGTCACCGTCACCCCGGCTCTCGCCGTCCTCGTCATGGCGGTCGGGCCGCGGGCGCGCACCGCCGCCGGGCCGCCGACGGGGCTCGCGGCGCTGCCAGCCCGTGCGGGCGCGGCCTACCGGCGGGGCGTCACCCGCATCGCCGCGGCACCGCGGCTCGCGGCCGTCTGCCTCGGCCTCACCGCCGCCGCGGGTGTCGCGGCACTGGCCGCGCTGCCGTTCGTGCACGCGAACCAGCCGCAGTTCGCCGACCGGGCCCTGGTAATGCGGCTGTCCGGCGCCCCTGGCATGTCGCTGCCCGAGCTGAGCCGGATGACCAGCCTGGTCACCGGCGAGCTGCGCACGCTGCCGTCGGTACAGTCCGTCGGCGCGACCCTCGGCCGGGCCACCAACTCCGACCAGGTCGAGAACGTCAATACCGGGGAACTGTGGATCACGCTGAAGCCGGACGCGAGCTACGGGCAGGCCAGCTCGCAGATCACCGCGATCGCCGACGGCACGCCCGGCCTGACCGGGACGGTCAGCACGTACGAGTCCGACAGCATGACCGGCGTGCTCGCCAGCGGAGCCGGCACGGTCGTGACCCGGGTGTACGGCGTCAACGGAGCGGAGCTCGCCGCCCACCGGCCGGCCTGTCCGGCGTCATCGCGCAGATCCCCGGCGTCACCGGCACGACCGTCACCACCCCGGTCACGCAGCCGACGATCGACATCAGCGTCAACCTGAACGCCGCCGCCCGCAACGGCATCTCCCCCGGCGAGGTGCGCCGCGAAGCGGGCACGCTGCTTTCCGGGCTGACCGTCGGCAACTACTTCGAGAACCAGGCCGTCTTCGACGTGGTCGTCTGGGGGCTGCCCGCGACCCGCAGCAGCCTGTCGTCCATCGGCAACCTTCTCATCGACACCACGAACGGCGGGCACGTCAGGCTCGGCCAGGTCGCGACCGTCGCCGTGCAGCCGCAGCCGTCCGACATCCCGCAGGAGGCCATGTCGCAGTACGCCGACGTGACCGCGACGGTGTCCGGCGACTCAGCCCGCTCGGTGCGGGTCGCCATCTCCGCGAAGCTGACAGGGATGGCGTTCCCGACCAACTACCACGCCGAGCTCGTCAGTCCCACCCAGTACGGCAACGTCCTGGCGGGCAGCGCGGCCGGCAACCAGCTGTCGCCCAACGGCAGCTACGCCGGCGGCACGTCGCGGGTCGCGTTCATCGGCTACGTGATCGCCGCGCTGGTCGCGGTCCTGCTCATCGCGCAGGCGATCGCCGGCAGCTGGCGGCTCGGGCTCACCAGCTTCCTGGCCCTGCCCGCCTGCCTGGCCGGCGCGGTACTCGTCACGTTCGCCACCGGCCAGCAGGACACGCTCGCCGCCGCCGCCGGGCTGCTCGCGGTCTACGTGCTCGCCGTGCGGCTCGTCATCGGCGGCGCCGCGCGACTGCGCGGCGGTGCCGCCACCGATAGCACCGCGCGTGACACGACGGCCCCGGCCAGCCCGGAAGTCAACCTGGGGTCGCCGGCGCTGACCGCGGTACCCCTGCTGATCACCGCGGTCACCCTGGTGCCGTTCGTCGTGATGGGAGACGTTCCTGGCATGGAGCTGCCGCACACCGCCGCCGCGGTCATCCTCGGCGGGCTGGCCACCACCCTGCTCGTCTGCCTCATCGTGCTTCCCGTGGCGAGCCACCTCTTCGGCTCCGCCCCGGCGCCCGAGTCGGACGACGCGCTCGCCGGGATCGCGATGGCGAGCGGCCCCGGCGCGGCCGAAGGAGTCACGGTGCCGAGCACGCGCCCGCCCGCCGACGCCATGAACGGCCAGACGAGCGGTGCGCGGGCACCCGACGTGGAGCACGCCCTCGTTCGGGATAACACCGGGGGGCGGGGCGACGGGCCGCCGCACCGGCCGTCGGCAACGGACGCGGGGCCGCCGTCCGATACCCAGCCAGGGGACACGAGCGGACTCCGGGAGGACGCGTGAACGGGCGGCCAGGAAGACGAAGGACTGGGCGGGCGGCGCTCGCCTGCGCCGCGGCGGCGGCGCTCGCAGCGACAGTGCTTACTACTACAGTGGCGGGCTGCTCAAGCAGCGGCGGCGAGGCCCCGCCGCCGCCGACCGCCCAGCTGGAAAAGACCAGCCACGGCCTCAGCGTCGTCCTCACGCCGCTCGGCGCGCAGCGGATCGCGCTGCGCACCGGGCGCGCCGCCGTCGTTAAAGGCAGCACTGGCGCGGCGGGCGGCCAGGTGGCGGTGCCGTACGACGCGCTCGTGTACGAGCCGACGGGTGAGCCGGCGGTGTACGTGGCCACCGGCACTCTCACTTACACCCGCTACCTCGTGCCCGTCACGGTGATCGCCGGGCAGACGGTCTACCTCAAGCCCGGCATCCTGCCGGCGAATGCCACCGTCGTCACGCAGGGCGCCGAGGAACTGCTCGGCGTGCAAAACGGCGTTGGCGAGGAAACCTGACGGCCCGTCGGGCCGACCGGAGCTGAGCTGACCTTAACGAGAGAGGCGGGGACATGCGGTGGATCGTCGCGACCAGCCTGCGGTTCCGGTACCTGGTGGCCGGGCTGGCCGTCGCGCTGCTTTACTTCGGCGTGACGCTGGCCGGGTCGCAGAAACTCGACGCGTTCCCCGAGTTCGCCCCGGTCTCCGTGGAGATCCAGACGAACTGCCTCGGGCTGTCGCCGTCCCAGATCGAGGCGCTGACCACCGTGCCGCTCGAGGCGGCGCTGCACGGCGTGCCCGGCGTGTACGACATCCGGTCGGACTCCGAGCCGCAGCTGTCGGCGATCTACCTGTACTTCAAGGGCACCAACGTGATGCACGCCAGGCAGCTGGCCCAGGAGCGCATCCAGGCGACCGCCCGCACGCTGCCGTCCTGGTGCGACGTGCCGCAGATGTACCCGATCGTGTCCGCCACCAGCCGGGTGATGCAGATCGGGCTGTCGTCGAAGACGGTCTCGCTGATGGACATGTCGATGATGGCGCAGTGGCAGCTTCGGCCACGGCTGATGGACGTGCCGGGCGTCGCCAACGTCGCGATCTGGGGTGAGAAGCCCAAGCAGCTCATGGTCGAGGCCGACCCGGCGCGGATGGCCAAGAACCACATCGCCATGGACGACCTGATGACCGCCGCGTCCAACGCGGTGGACGCGGGCGAGCTCGGCTACACCACCGGCGCGGCGGTCGGCTCGCTCGGCCTGGTCCAGGCCCCCGGCCAGCAGGTCGACGTGCACAACATCCAGCCGATCACCACGCCGCAGCAGCTGGCCCAGGTGCCGCTCTCCGTCAACAACATGCTGCTCAACCTCGGCGACGTCTCCGACGTGACTTGGGGCTACCCGCCGCTGATCGGCGATGCGGTGATCAACGGCGGGCCCGGCCTCATGCTCGTCGTCGAGAAGTTCCCCGGCGCGAACACCCTCGACGTCACCAACGGGATCGACAAGGCCCTCTCCGCGATGGCGCCGTCCATGCCTGGAGTGCACATCAACAACCAGATCTTCCGGCAGGCCAGCTTCATCCGGATTGCCATCCACAACCTGTCGCAGTCGGTGCTGCTCGGCTGCATCCTCGTGGTGTTCGTGCTGCTGATGTTCCTCTTCCAGTGGCGCGCGGCGCTGGTCTCCCTGCTGGCCATCCCGCTGTCCCTGGCGGCGGCGGAGATTGTGCTGGTCGCGCTGGGCACGACGATCAACACGATGATCCTGGCCGGGTTCGCCGTCGCGGTCGGCGTCGTCGTGGACGACGCGATCATCGACATGGAGAACATCGTGCGACGGCTACGGGCCTGGCGGGCCGCCGGGCGGATGATCAGCCCGTTCCACGTCGTGCTCGCCGCGTCGCTCGAGGTGCGGGTCGCGATCTTCTACGCGACGCTGATCAACATCATCGCGGTCATCCCCGTCATGCTCGTCGGCGGCTTGACCGGCGCGTTCTTCGAGCCACTGGCCCTTGCCTACGCCCTGGCGGTGCTCGCCTCGATGGTGGTGGCGCTGACGGTGACGCCGGCACTCGGCTACATCCTGCTGCGCGACGCCAGGCTCAAGGCGGCCGATCCGCCGGTGGTCCGCGTCGTCAAGAGCGGCTACTCGCGGGCGCTGTCGGGCGCGCTGCGCGCGCCGAGCTACGCGTTCGGCGCGGTCATCGCCTTGGCGCTGGTCGGCGGGTTCGTCTACCCGCACCTCGGCGAGGACCTGTTCCCGTCGTTCAAGGAGCCGGACTTCCTCATGCACTTCGTGACCAAGCCCGGCACGTCGGTCACCGAGCAGGACCGGATGGTCGCCTCGCTGCAGGACCAGGTGCTGAAGGTGCCCGGCGTCATCACCGCGGGCAGCCACGTCGGCCAGGCCCTGCTCGGCGAGGAAGTCTCCGGCGTCAACTTCTCTGAGACGTGGCTGTCGCTCAAGCCCGGCACGAACTACGACGCCACCGTGAACGACCTCAGGAACATCGCGGACTCCTACCCGGGCGCGTTCAGCGACGTGCAGACGTACCTGCACGAGCGGATCGATGAGGTGCTCACCAACGGCACCACCGAGGACGTCGCCGTCTACATCGAGGGCCCGGACATCAACACGCTCGCCACGCTCGGCAACGAGCTGTCGGCGCGGATGGCGAAGCTGCACGGCCTGGAGGACGTGCAGCCCGCGCCGCTTGAGTTCATCCCGCAGGCCAACGTCACGGTCAACACGGCCACCGCGGCCAAGTACGGGCTCACGCCAGGCGACGTGCGCCGCGAGGCCGCGATCATGATGGCGAGCGAGCCGATGTCGGAGCTCGCCTACAACGACCAGCTGATCGTCGTGGCCGCGTGGACAACGCCGGCCGCGCGCGACAGCGTCTCCGCGCTTGAGCAGCTGCCGATCGA
The DNA here is from genome assembly GCA_963767685.1 of uncultured Actinomycetota bacterium. Taxonomy (GTDB): domain Bacteria; phylum Actinomycetota; class Actinomycetes; order Streptosporangiales; family Streptosporangiaceae; genus Trebonia. Next base: position 296,044 of record CAVYEZ010000013.1, on the reverse strand, counting down.
CACCCTGAACGGCGGGCACGTTGCCCTGGGCAAGGTCGCCACCGTCGCCATCGCCCCGACGCCCAGCCAGATCATCCGCGTGAACGGCACCCGGATGCAGGAAGTGGACGCCGACATTTCCGGGACCGACCTTGGCACCGCCGCGAACGAGGTGCAGGCCCTGCTGAAAACCTTCAAGCCCCCGGCCGGCTACACCGTCTCCCTCCAGGGGGAGTCGGTCGAGCGGGCGTCCGCGCAGCAGCGGCTTGAATGGCTTGGCCTCGGCGCGCTGATCGTGATCCTGCTGCTGCTCCAGGCCGCGTTCCGCTCCTGGCGGCTAGCGCTCATGCTGCTGATCACGCTGCCCGTCGCCCTGGTCGGCGGCGTGCTGGCCGCCTGGGGCGTCCTTGGCACGATCACACTCGGCGCGCTCGTCGGGTTCTTCACCGTGCTCGGCATCGCCGCGCGCAACGGCATCCTGATGATCGCGCACTTCAAGCACCTGGAAGAGGAGGAAGGCGTCCCCTTCGGCCGCGACCTCGTGGTGCGCGGCGCGAGCGAACGGCTGTCGCCCATCCTGATGACCGCGCTGGCGACGGCCCTGGCGCTGGTGCCGCTGATCATCTACGGCGACCAGCCCGGCCAGGAGATCGAGTACCCGATGGCCATCGTCATCCTGGGCGGGCTGGCGACCTCGACCCTGCTGAACCTGTTCGTGCTGCCGCCGCTCTACCTGCTGGTCGCCGGCTGGCACCGGTCCGCGCCGCCCGCACCGCCGACCCGGGTGCTGGAGACCGTCGGCTAAGCGAGCATCATTCCGAACGGGGGCGTGCGTCGCTTACACCGCCCCGCCGCCGCGTGGCGGGTGCCGGCACGGGGCCGGCCGTGCCTCCCGCCCCGGACGGCGCCTCACCACCTTTGACCCTCGGTCTTGACCCGAGAAGCGGCCACCGGGCCGGGCATCCCCGCACCCCGCCCTATATGTACCACTGTGCCAGGGTTTGCCAGGCCGGGGCGAACGGGCAGGCTCCGCTTAGCGGGAAGGCTTTCGCAAGCCGAAGGAAAAACGTGCGTAGCGCATGTTTTTCTTACATGCTGCGCTTTATTTACCCGGTGCGCCTCTACAAAACGCGGATCACCAGGGGCGGATCGGCCGCCGTGGGATGCCGTGCCGACGAGCCGCGCCGCGGACGGCGCCGGGGGCGGAGTCGCCGCCCGGGGTGCTCCCGCACCACTCTTCGGCCTGGCGAACGCGATCGGCCATGCCGGCCGCCTCCGCGTCGCTTCCGCCGAACAGGTTAAGCAGGCCGTCGGCGTCGTCACCGAATAGTAGCTTCGCGATGTCCCGCATCCCCGCCACCTCCTCGTCGTCTCGATAACACGATATAACGCAAATAGCCTTTGCCGCTAGGCGTTTGGCGCCCCGATCGCGCTCGCGACCGGCCTTCTCCCCGTTCACGCCCTGACGCGGTAGCCGCCGAGGGACGACTCAAGCAGGCCGAAGGCCCGGTCAGCGGCCCCGGCGAGCGCGTGGCGGATCTCGTCGCGCGACTGGCCCGCGAGTACCCGCCGGGCGCCCTCCGCGAACAGGACCCGGTGAACCGAGGCGAGCTGAGCGGCCGCGATCCGCTGCTGCGGCTCTTCCGTGCCGCTCTCGGCGGCGATCGCGTCACCGAGCGCCCGCTCGGTGAGGTCGGCGATCTCCAGGCGCCGGCTGGCGAGCGCGTGGCTGCCCTGCACCATCCGGGCAAAGGCCGGGGTGGGCACGCCGAGGGTGACGTCGCCCGCGGCGATCCGCTCGGCGTAGTCACGGCGGACCGCCGCGAGCATGCTCTCGCCGGGGGCACGGGCCGCGACGACGTCGGCCAGGCTGGCGATGATCGACTCGGCCCGGTCGAAGACCAGGTCCTCCTTGCGCGGGAAGTAGTTGGTCACGGTCATCTTCGATACCCCGGCGGCCTCGGCGACCTGGGAGATCGTCACCTCGTCGAAGCCGCGGGCCTCGAACATCGCCATCGCGACGCCGGAGATGGCCTGCCGGGCCTCCTGCTTCCTGCGCTCGCGCAGTCCCGCGGTCATGCTGTCAGCCTAGCATAAATTTATAACGGGCATAAGTTTATGTTTGACATAAGCTTATGTCGAACCTAGCATAAGTTACCGTCACGAGGACGTGCGCCGGAAACGGGAGAACTCAGACAGCGGGACGACACAACCCAGTCGGCCCACTTCCCGCGGAACCGTGCGAAGGGCCACTAAGACACCTGGAGGGACTCCGTGTTCGACAAGCCGACTGAAAGCCGGGCGATCTGTGAGCTCGGCGAGGCGCTGCAAGACGCCTGGAACCGCGGGGACGCCGCAGGCTATGGGGATCTATTCACCGATGACGCCGATTTCGTCGCCTGGACGGGGGCGCACGGGCGGGGCCGGCAGGCGATCGAAGATGCCCACCGGCGGCTCTTCGACGGACCCTTGGCCGGTTCCCGGATGGTCCTGGTTAATGACGACACGGAATCTGCGCCGCCCGGGTCGCTGCGGTTTGTCCGCCCGGATACGGCGATCATGGTCGTCTCGGGTGCCGTGACACTGGCCAGTGAGATCGCAACGGGCCCAGGCCACCAGTCTGTGCAGACTTTCGTGCTGATTAAGAACAGCGACCGGTGGCGGGTCACGGCCTTCCACAACACCCGTCGGTTGACGTGATCTGGCCGGCGTCCACCTGGCCCGCCGCCGCTACGAGCGCGCGAGGTGGTAGGCGACGTGCGGCTTGAGCGGGTGGCCGTCCGGCACCCGCGGGTGCCGGAAGCGCGCGGACTCGGTCATCCCGATGCGCCGCATCACTGCCTGCGACGGAGCGTTGCGCAGGGACGTGTACGACCAGATCTCGCGCAGGCCCACGCCGCCGAACGCGACGCCGAGCGCGGCCCGCGCGGCCTCGGTCGCGTATCCGTGGTGCCACGCGTTCCTGGCCAGCCGCCAGCCGATCTCGGTGCCGTCCGGCCCGCCGGGGATGTCCGCCGGCATCGGCGCGAGCCCGGTGAACCCGATGAACTCCCCGGTACCCGCCACTTCAAGGGCCCAGAGGCCGTAGCCGCGCTCCTCGAATCCCGCCTCGGCCCGGTCCACGAGCGCGTCACTCTCGGCTCGGCTAAGCGTCGCGGGGAAGAACGCCAGCGTCTCCGGGTCCCCGTTCAGCTCGGCGAACGGCTCCCGGTCCGTCTCCCGCCAGCGCCGCATCATAAGCCGCTCCGTCGTGACGACGTCAAACCTGCGCATGACCCTCCCGCTGCCTTCGCTCGTGACCGCCGTTACCGGCCCGGCCGGCCCGCGCTCCATTGTCGCGGCCCAGCGCCCAGCCTGCGGGGCCGGGCACCGTAACGGTTGCCGGTAAGATCAGTAAAGGCCAGATGATGCCCTGGCGTGGATGCACAGCGTCCCGAACCGCCGCCGCGGAGCGGCTGATGGCCTCTGCTCCGTTCTCGCGTGCCTGAGGAGTCGTTTCCGCGTGCCTGAGCCAGCCGCATCCGGTGCCACCTCCGCGTCGGGCGTCGCCGACGGCGTCCTTGCGCACCGCGCTTCCGGGCCGCCTCCGCCGGGCCGTGGGCGGCTCGTGCTGCCGCGGGCGGACGGGCGGACGATCGCGGCGATCTTCGCCGGCGGTGCGCTCGGGACCCTGGCCCGAGCTGCGCTCGCCGAGGCGTTCCCGCACGCCGCGACCGCTTGGCCGTGGCCGACGTTCACGGTGAACATCGTGGCGGCGTTCCTCCTCGGGTACTTCGTGACCAGGTTGCAGGAACGGCTGCCGCTGTCGAGTTACCGGCGCCCGTTGCTCGGCACCGGGATCTGCGGCGGGCTGTCGACGTTCTCCACGATGGAGGTGGAGATATTGAAGATGCTCAGCGCCCACGCGTACGGGCTCGCCGCGGGCTACGCGGCGGCCAGCATCGCGGCGGGCTACGCGGCGCTCCACCTGGCGACCGCGATGGTCCGGAGGGTTCGGGTGCGCCGATGAGCGTGGGAGTCTGGGTCTTGGCCGTGCTGATCGGCGGGGCCGGGTCCGTGCTGCGGTTCTACGTGGACGGCATCGTGACCGCGGCGATCGGGCGCGACTTCCCGTTCGGCACCCTGGCGGTCAACCTGTCCGGTGCGGTGATCCTCGGCCTGCTAACCGGGCTCGCGGTGACCGGGGACACGGCCCTGCTCGCCGGGACGGCGGCCGTGGGGTCGTACACGACGTTCTCGACGTGGATCCTGGAGTCCCAGCGGCTCACCGAGGGGCGCCAGCACGGTAAGGCACTGGCGAACATCGTGGTCAGCCTGGTGCTCGGGGTGGCCGCCGCGGAGCTTGGCCGGCTGATCGGGGCGCACCTGTGAACGAGGAGGCCATCAAGCTCACCAGCTACTTCGGTGAGCGGCGGCGGGCCTCGGGGGGACGGTTCTCCGCGGACGCGCTGCTTGACCTGTACGGGCAGCACGAGGTCGCGACCAGCATCCTGCTGCGCGGCGCCGAGGGCTTCGGCGCGAAGCGCCATCCGCGCACCGACATGTCGCTGACCCTGTCGGAAGACCTTCCGCTGATCGCGGTCGCGGTCGACAGCCGGTCCAGGATCGAGCCGCTGGCCGAGCCGACCGCGCGGATCACCGGGACCGGGCTCGTGTCCCTGGAGCGGGCGCAGCTTCTGCGCGACGACATCAGCTCCGCGGACGTTACGGCGGTGACCCCCCGCTACGGGGCCCACGAAGAGACCAAGCTCACGATCTACCTGGGCCGTCAGGAGCGCGTCTACCGGGTGCCCGCGTTCATGGCGGTCTGCGACCTGCTGTACCGGCGGGGCGTCGCCGGGGCAACTGCGCTGCTCGGCGTCGACGGCACCGCGCACGGCGACCGCGAGCGGGCGGAATTCTTCAGCCGCAACGCGGCCACGCCGATGATGGTGATCGCGGTCGGCTCCAGCGAGCGGGTCCTTCGTGTCCTGCCCGAGCTCGGCGGCCTGCTGCACCGGCCGCTGCTGACGCTAGAGCAGGTCCGCCTCTGCAAGCGGGACGGGAAACTGCTGGCCACGCCCTCGGTCCTGCCCGGCACGGACGACAGCGGGATGCCGGTGTGGCACAAGCTCATGGTCTACACGTCCGAGGCCGCCTTGCACGACGGCCAGCCGGTGCACCGCGCGATCGTCCGGCGGCTGCGCGACGCCGGGATCAGCGGCGCGACGACTCAGCGGGGCGTCTGGGGCTTCCACGGCGACCACCCGCCGCACGGCGACCGCCTGCTCCAGCTCGGCAGGCGCGTCCCAGCGGTCACGATCGTCGTCGACTCCCCCGAGAGCATCGCCGCCGCTTTCCCCATCATCGACGAGCTCACCGCCGAGCAAGGCCTGGTGACCAGCGAGTGGGTGCCCGCCATCCGACCGGGCGACAGCCGACCGCAGCACCCGGCCGCATAAGGTGGCCGGAACCATCGCGTCGAGGACGGCAAGCACGCGGCGGACGGCTGACTCCCGTCGCCACAGCTCACGTTCCGTGCTCGCCGCCTCCCGGCGCTCCTCACCGACAGCGGCATGCCTGTCGGTGTACGCGCCGCCGACGCCCTCCGTCCTGCCGTCCGCCCTCCAGCTCCAGCGGAGGCGGGAGACAAACATCCGCCGCAGCAGCTGCCTGGGTCAGCGTAGGTGCTATCTCGGAAGTACAAGATGGACTGCTGCGCTGGCAGGGCGGTGCCGGCATCAGACGCTGAGCCCGGTGAGACGCTCTGACAGCTCGCGCAGCCGGCGCCGGGACTGGCCGTCGTCGGCCTGCGGGTCCGGGCGGCCTTGGCGCAGGCCGTTGTAGAAGCGGCCGGTTCCCACGTCGTTCCCGGTGACCAGGTGCATCGTTGCCTCGACGCCCTCCGCGATCGTGCTGATCGGCGAGTGCACCATCTTGGTCGGCATGTAGGTCGCGGGGTGCAGTGCGTTCACGGTGACCCCGCTGCCGTCCAGTTGTTCGGCGAGGTCGATCGTGAACAGGATCTGCGCGAGCTTGGACTGGCAGTAGGCGCGGGTGCCGCTGTACGCGCGGGTGAGCATTACGTCGTCGAAGTCAATGGCCTGCTGGCCGAGGGAGCTGACGTTCACGATCCGGGACGGCGCGGACGACTTCAGCAGCGGGAGCAGCAGCCGTGTCAGCGTGAAGCCGGCCAGGTAGTTCACCGCGAACCGCAGCTCATAGCCGTCGGCGCTTTCCAGCCGGGCTGCGCCGCCCGGGACGTCCGCCCCGATCCCGGCGTTGTTGACCAGGACGTCCAGCCGCGGCTCGCTGGCGAGCACGCGTTCGGCGAGCGCGCCGACCTGCTTGAGCTCGGCGAGATCCGCCTGGTACGCCCGCACCCGCCCGCTGCCGGCCTTGGCCTTTACCTGGCCTACCGTGTCCGCGATGCGGCCAGGGTCCCGGCCGTGCACCAGCACCGCCGCGCCCTCGCGCGCGAGGGCGACCGACAGCGCGCGGCCCAGCCCGTCGGTCGCGCCGGTCACCAGAACGACTTTGCCTTCTAGGGAAGCCATACAAGCAGCAACATGACGGACTGAGGCCAGGATTCCCGCGGCTCTTAGTTAGCTGAGCAGCGGGCCGCGTCCACGGGTTGAGCGCCCTCGCGCGAGCGGCTCGTGCTGCGGTCCGCGGCCGTGGCGCCCGACCTGGAGAAGCAGGATATGCAGCTCCGGGCACCGGTCGGCCTGGGCCCGCTGCCGGACGCCTTGCTGAAGCGCGACGAGGCGCTGGTCCCGCCAGAAGCCGCTGACGCCGAGGAACGCGTAGGCACCCTGGAGCAGGCGGCTGGGGACCCCGGGTCGGTGCGCCACGGGGCGTAGGAGCGCTGGCCGTCGTCCGGCCGCGTCAGCGCGACGAGATCGAGCAATGGGCACAGCTTGAGGTGGTGATGCGTCTCATGGGCAAGCGTCTCCGCGCACATTTACGGGCCCGGTCGCCTGGACATCGTGTCCGTGCTGAAGGCTGCGATCGTCACCAGGATCACAAGCAACGCGGCGGCCGCGCAGCCGCCGCTGTCCAGCCCGCCGGCGACAATCTCGAACTCGCTGCGGAAGATGCCGAACGGCGGGAGGGCGGAGAGCGCGAAAATAGCGAGCAGGAACAGCGGCCCGCTCCACGGCAGCACCCGCAAGCCGTCGCGCATCACCGACATCTGCTTGGTTCCGTACTTGACCGTGAACACGCCCGCGCCCATGAAGGCGTCGCCCTTCGCCGCGGCGTGCGCGAGCACGTGCAGCAGCACCCCGGCGAGTGCTCACGTTCCCGTCGTGACGACGGTCATCGGCACGCCGGAGCGGATCGCCGTCGCGTTCGACGTCGTCGGCTCGCTCACGGAGGGCCGCGGCCTGGTGACCGCCGTGGCCGTGCTGACGCCCCGGTCGGCCGGCGTCCGCGCCGACAGGTGCCTTAAATCTCAGTGGGTGCCCGGCTCGTGTCCGACGTGGGCCGCGGACTCGAGCTGGAAGGTGGAGTGCTCGATGTCGAAGTCTCCGGCAAGGCAGGCCTGGAGCTGGTCAAGCAGGCGGGGCGCGTGGCCGTCCTGGAAGCAGGAGTCCTCCACGGTGACGTGCGCCGACAACGCCGACAGCCCCGAGGTCACGGTCCACGCGTGCAGGTCGTGCACGCCCCGGACGTGCGGGACGCTGAGGATGTGCGCGCGGACCTCCTCAAGGTCGGTCTCCTCCGGGGCGGCCTCAAGCAGCACCCGGCCGGAGTCGCGCAGCAGCTCCCACGCCGCCTTGGCCATCAGCACGACGACGATCAGCGAGGCGATCGCGTCGGCCCGGGTGAATCCCGTGGTCACGATGACGATCCCGGCGATGACGGTGCCGATGAACCCGTAGAGGTCCGTCAGCACGTGCCGGAACGCGCCCTCGACGTTCAGGCTGGACCGGTCCGCCCGCGCCAGCACCCAGGAAGCGGCGACGTTGACCGCGACCCCGGCCACGGCCACGGCGATGACCGGCCCGCCGTCCACGGCGGGCGGGCGGATGAGCCGGGTAATGGCCTCGGCGGTGACGACGCCCGCCACCACCAGGAGCGTGATGCCGTTGGCGGCGGCGGACAGGATCTCGGCCCGTTGCCAGCCGAACGTCCACTTCCCGGCCGGCGGCCGGGCGGCCAGCCGCATGGCCCACAGCGCCCCGCCGATCGCGCCCACGTCCGAGAGCATGTGCCCGGCATCCGACAGCAGGGCCAGCGACCCGGACAGCACCGCGGTGACAACCTCGGCGATCATGAACGCGGCGAGCAAGGCGAGGGCGGCCAGCAGGTACCGGCGATCCGAGCCGGGGCCGGGCCCGTGCGCGTGGCCGTGACCGGCGGACCCGGTCACGGCGGGCCGGTGCCCCGCTTCGCTAGTCATGGCAGGCGCTCTCCCCTCGTCGGTGCCGGCTCTCAGCCATTGTTCCCTGCCGGCCGGCCCAGCGGGCTCAACGCCCCGCGGGGGAGAAGATTCCCCGGGCTCGCGCGCGGTTCACAGGTAGTCGGCGGCGCCGGGCTCGAGGGTGAGTTCCTCGTCGTCGCTGTCGTAGTCGTACAGCTCCGCGTAGCGGCCCCAGTCGATGGCGGTATCGAGCTGGCTGCGGGCCTCCTGCGCGGAGAAGCCGCGCCGCAGCACGTCCAGGAAGAAGCCCTCCCGCAGGGTGTGGTCGTCGGTGGCGGCGAGGGCCTGGACGATCGCCCGCACGAGAGGTGCCTGCTTGGCGGCGTGCCTGGCGAAGAGCTGCTTGCTGGTGAGGATGTCGGCCGCCGCGAACTCCTTGCCCTCGGGGGTCAGCTCGATGTCGGAGCCGTCGATGCGGGCCATGTGCAGCATGACCGCGGCGTCGGTCAGCGGCAGCAGGTCGTCGACCTCGAAGGTCAGGTCGTCGGCGATCTCGGCCAGGCCGTCCCGGCCGCCCCGCGCGGCGAGGATCTCCAGCAGGCCGGCGAGGCCGCCGGGGCTGACGTCGGGCAGCGGCGAGTTCGTCGGGGTGGGGGCGGGCCGGCGGGGCGGCGGCGTCGCGGCGGCGTCGGTCTTCTCTAGCTCGAAGACCGCGGCGGCGGACTCCTCCCGGCCGGTAAGGATGCCGTAGATGGTGTCGACCAGGGCCTCGAAGCGGGGCGCGTGCCGGTCGCGGGGGCGGGGCAGCTCGACGGTGAGCTCGGCCTTGATCCGCCCGGGGTTGGAGGACAGCACGAGCACCCGGTCGGCGAGCAGCACCGCCTCCTCGATGTTGTGGGTGACGATGAGGATGGACTTCACCGGGGCCCCGTGCCCCTCCCACAGCTTGACGAGCTCGTTGCGCAGGTTCTCCGCGGTCAGGACGTCGAGGGCGGAGAACGGCTCGTCCATCAGCAGCGCGTCCGGCTCGGTGACGATCGCCCGGGCGAAGCCGACCCGCTGCCGCATGCCGCCGGACAGCTCCTTCGGGTAGGCGGACTCGAAGCCGTCGAGGCCGATCGTGTCAATCGCGCTGAGCGCCCGGTCGGCCCGCTCGGCCTCGGAGACGCCACGGGCCTCGAGGCCGAGTTCGACGTTCTGCTGCACGGTGAGCCAGGGCAGCAGCGCGAAGGTCTGGAAGACCATGGACACCCCCGGGTTGGCCCCGGTGAGCGGGGTGCCGCGGTACGCGACCATGCCCGCGGTGGGGGCGATCAGCCCCGCGACGCAGCGCAGCAGCGTGGACTTGCCCGAGCCCGACTTGCCGAGCAGCGCGACGATCTCTCCCTCGGAAAGGGTAAAGCTCACGCCGTCCAGGACGGGCAGGGCGCGGCCGTCCGGGGTGGCGAACGTCTTGGTCACGGACTCGGCCGCGATGATCACCGCGCCGGTCTTGGTCATCACGGTCACAGCGAGTACCTCCGTTCGGCAAGCGCGTACAGGCGACGCCACAGCAGGCGGTTGGTGAGGACCACGTAGAAGCTCATCACGGCGATGCCCACCAGGATCTTCGGGAAGTCCCCGACTGAGGTCGCCTGCGCGATGTACGCCCCGAGGCCGGTGGCGGCCAGGTGGTTGTGGCCGTAGGAGACGACCTCGGCGACGATCGAGGCGTTCCACGCCCCGCCCGCGGCCGTGATCCCGCCGGTCACGTACGAGGCGAAGATCGAGGGAAGGATGAACTTCTTCCACCGCAGCCAGCCGCTCACCTGGAGGTTCGTCATCGCCTCGCGCAGGTCGGACGGGATCGCGGAGGCGCCGGCGATGACGTTGAACAGGATGTACCACTGCGCGCCGAGCGCCATCAGCAGCACCGCGCCGAAGTCGAGCGGGATGTGCCAGGCCACGAACACGACCGTGGCGAACGGGAACAGGAAGTTCGCCGGGAAGCCGGCGAGGACCTGAACGACCGGCTGGGCGAACCTGGTAACCCGTGGGTCCATGCCGATCCAAACCCCGATCGGCACCCAGACCACCGTGGCAACAGCCACCAGGAACATAACCCGGGCGAACGTGGCGGCGCCGAGCGCGAAGGCGTAGCCGAACTCGCCGAGCCCGGTGGTGGCGCGCACGTAGCCGAGGGCCTCCCACGCCCCGTAGGCGACCACCACCGCGATCGCCCCGGCGAAGAACACGTCGCCGGTGCGCTCGCGCGCCCGCGATACCGCCAGCGGGTGGTCGGCGAGGCCGAACGGGCGGGTGGCCCGGTCGAGCAGCCGGCCGACCGGGCGCAGCGGGCGGCCGAGCAACTCGGGGACGTCGGACCGGCGCAGTACGTCGAGCACGATGCTGCGCGGCTTCTCGGCGCTCTCGGACTCCTCCACCCGGAACCGCTCCGCCCACGCGGTCACCGGCCGCCAGAACAGGAAGTTCACCCCGAGGACAAGGATGATCTCCACGGCGATCGCGAGGCCCACCTCGCTCAGGTTCCCCTGGGCGATCGCGGCGGCGGCGTAGGACCCGATGCCAGGGAGCGCGTACTGGTGGTTCAGCACGGTGATGGACTCGGAGGCGGCGAGGAAGAACCACGCGCCGCCGAAGCTCATCATCCCGTTCCACACCAGCGGGATCATCCCCGACGGCACGTCCAGCTTCCAGAACCGCTCCCAGCGGGTCAGTCGCATGATCCTGGCCGCCTCGTCCAGGTCACGCGGCTGCGACACCAGCGAGTGGTAGAACGCGAACGTCATGTTCCACGCCATCGAGGTGAAGATCGCGAAGATCGACGCGCACTCCAGGCCCAGTTCCGAGCCGGGGAACAGGTTGATGAACGCGGTCACGGTCACCGAGAGGAACCCGAGGACAGGGACGGACTGGAGAATGTCGAGGAGCGGGATGAGCACCTTCTCCGTCCGCCGCAGCCGGGCCGCGGCCGTGGCGTAGACGAAGGTGAACAGCACCGAAAGGACCAGCGCGACGAACATCCGCAGCAGCGACCTGACCGCGTAGTAGGGCAGGTTCGCCGGGTCGGTGGAGACCGTGGACGGCGCGGTCTTCGGCAGGAACGGCGCGTTCAGCGCCGGGGCGAGCCGCAGCAGCCCGAACAGCAGCGCGAGCAGCGCCGCCGCGACCACCACGTCCGCCCAGCGCAGTCCCGGCCGCCGCCAAAGGCCGCGCGCGGGGAATCCGCCAGGAACCGTCACGCCTGCTCCCTCCCCGGAAAAGTCTTGCCCCGCCAGGAGTCAACGGTGACCGATCCTGAGGTAACAGCGGACGGAGCTCAGGCATCTGTCGCGTTAACATTCCATGATCCTCGGCTGACTGTCCCGCGGGCCGTCACTCAGGCCGAATCAAGCGTCAGGAACTCGTTAGGGACCGCAGCACAACTGGTTAAGGCGCCTCTGACGGGGGTGGGCGGGTCGTCCTTGGCCGGGCGCCAGCGGTCCGTGAACGGCGACCTGCCTCCGGGTGGACGGAGCTTGATGCCGCTGGCGCGCAGCAGGGCGCCGGCGGCGGCGGCGGGCCTGCCGGTCAGCAGCTCGATGTGGTGCAGGCTGAGGCCGCAGCCTTCGTACAGGTCGCCGACCAGGGCCGCGGTCAGCGGCCGGGGCGCGGGAAACCGCTGCCAAGGCGTCCCGGACAAGGTGAGCACGGGGATACCGTGCCGGTCCAGCACCTGGCGGACTCCCGGGTCGGCGTACAGGGCGATGAGCAGCTCGGCCTCCGATGGCCCGCGCCGCGACGGCGGCGCGACCCGCGGGCCGGACAGCTGGTCCTCCCGCGCCATGCGCGCCAGCGCCTGGTCGAGCCGCTCGTCTTCCGTTGTGCGCACGCTCATCCGCCGGGCTGGGCCGCGGGCCGCTCCGCCGCCCGCGGCCTCGTACAGCAGCCGGGTGATCAGCTCCCAGTCCGCGCCGGTGAGCGCGGCGATCTTCTGGACGGTCAGCAGCCGGCAGCCGCGGAGATGGACCACCCGTTCCAGCAGGGGCGCGCCCGGCAGGTCACCGGGACAGCCGGCGCCCCGGCCGGCCCCGCTGTGCGGGCAGCACCCCGCGCGACACTCCTCGCTCACGCCGCGCAGCCTCCGTAGCAGGTCTTGCTGACAGGGACCGTTGGCGGCGCCTCCGCGGTTGACGACGAGCCCCTCCGCCGTATGCGTCAAGCATATGCCCAGATGATGCGTCAGGTAAGCCTGCGGCGCGCGCGCCCAGCGGGCGTGTCGGCTGCGGTCAGGTGCCTGCCGGGAACGCGTAAGACGGATGCGGCGGGACGTGCGGGCCTACCTCAAGCACGATCTCCGCGTGGCGGGTGAGCGGTACCGTCGACGGCGGGCCGGGCCAGCGCTTCCCGTCGACGAACACGCTGACGCTGGCTCCGGCCGGCGCGCTGAACGAGGTCAGCCTTGTCCGCGAGAGCGGCTGGCCCCACGAGCGGAACAGGGTCCCGAGCGTCAGGCCCGAGCCCGGGCGAACGAGCACGAGCCCGGTCGGGTCGAGGGTGGGGAACTGCTTAGCGGATAGTGAGTGCCACCTAAGAATCACCTCAAACACGGGTCCAAAACCGAAGCAGGTCCCGCTGACCGGACCCTACAACCGGGGTAAGCGACCGCAAGGGTCCGCCGCGTGAATGGCCGCGTCATTTCCCGCTAGATCATCAGGATCAGCATCAGCGCCATCGTGACACCCATGGCGATCCGGCAGCCCACCACGGTCCCCGGCGAGTCCAGGACTGCCATCGCCGCGGAGCGACCGCCGCCCGCGGTGCCGCTCCGGCCAGCCTTGCCGGATGTCGCCGGCGGGCGGCGACCGTGCCGTCCGCGCCCGACCCCGCCATGGCCTCGGCGCCGGCGGTCCCGGCGCGTGCGCCCGCGAGCGCCGGGATTGCCGCTCCGGCGACCGCCACGGCGAGGCCGGGCCGGAGGCCGGACAGCTGGTCAAGGTCCCAGATCGTGTAACCGACCAGGATGAGGGCGAATACGAACGCCAGCGTCGGAACGTGCAGCGTGGACATGCCGCTCATCTCACCCATGCCGCCCATCCCGGCGCTGCTCGCGGCGGGCGCCGTGATCGCGGCGAACATGTAAACCATCGCCGCGCTGTGCACCAGGTGCGGCGCGCAGTGCCCGACCGCCAGCGCCCGGGCGCCGCTGGCCTGGTAGTCGCGAACCACCCGGTAGCCGAACCAGGCCGCCAGCACGGCGAAGACGACCACCCACGCGTCGTCCGGCAGCGCGGTCAGGCTCGGCGCCAGCATGCCGGCCATGGCGACGCCCATCAGCAGGTGGGAGATGTCGGTGTCGGTCACGATCGCCCCGGGCCGCCACGGCCGGGCCGCCACGAGCCGGGCCGCGCTGGCCGCTGCGACCACGAGCATGATCGCGGCGAATATGTCCAGGATCCAGTCGGGAGTCATCCTGCTCCCCCTTCGCTAACTACTGGCTCGGCACTGACCGCGGGCGTTGCCGGGACGGCCCGCAGCGGCCAGTAGGCGAGCGCCAGCAAGGCGAGGAGCGGGCCGGAGTTGACGTCGGTCCCGCCGCCGGCCAGGATGCCGCCGAGCGCCTGCGCGAACACCCAGATCAACACGGCTACCACGATGGCGAGCACCAGCGTGGCCTTAGTGATCCTGGCCGGCAGGTAAACGCCCACGGCGATCAGCACCAGCGCGACCGCGAGGGCGACCGAGGTGGCCAGCCCGTCGTTGCCGATGAGCGACGCCGCGCCCTTCTGCAGGTCCTGCAGCCAGACCGGCTCGCCGCTCTCCATCCCGGCGACCATGCCGCTCACCCCGGCCGGGGCCCGGTTGTCCGGGGTCAGCGCGAAGTAGGCCAGGCTCAGCCACAGTACGGCCCACAGGGCGCGGGCAACGTGCGCGCCTACCGCCCTGGCCGCGGTGAAGGGCGCCGGGACCACGCGGTCGGCGGGCCAGAGCAGCACGGCGAGCAGCGCGTAGATGATCACCGCCCCCGGTGCGCCGTTGAGCGGGCTCGCGGCCCCGCTGAGCACCCCGCCCAGCCCCTCGCCGAACCACCACACGCCCAGCGCCCAGAGGATCGAGGCGGCGAGCGCGACCCGGACCGTCGGCCGGAACGCGATGCCGAGCCCGAGCAGCAGCTGGATCGTCGCGAAGATGGCGTTGAGCAGCACGATGTGGTGGTCAACGAGGTTCGCGTTCCAGGTGATGGGCTTCGCGATGACCGCGGGGTTGCCGTTAGCCGTCCCCGCGAGCATCTGGTTGAACCCATTGGCCCCATTGGTGAACATGAACGCCTGGTACTGCAGCACACCGTCAAGAAGCCAGATGGCCGCGAGAACCAACTGCAGGGCGCGCCGCGCGTCAAGCGGCGGCCTGACCGCCACCGGCTCGGTGCCGAGCCTCCTCCGCCAGGCGGTGCGGTTGCCCGCGACGGCGACATTCGTCATCAGAACTCCTTCGAGTTATCCCGCCGACAGCCGCATACCAGGCGAGAATGTCAGGATAAACAATAGAAGGGTCTTTGCGGTGAACGCAATATGGGGCGAATCACGGATGGTGACTGACTGCGCTAGGCACTCAGAATTAACATGAAAGCCCAGGTAGAACAGCCGTGAGCCCGCGCATGCGGCGCACCGTAGACCCTCGACGCATTTCTCGACATCAAGGAAAATAAACCCCCGCACGGTATTTCATAAACCCCGGCAGGGTATCCGGAATACCTCCCTGGGGTATTCCGGATAACGGCTAGTTGCCACAATCGCCGCGAGGACGGCCACGAAGCGGTACTTCCTGCAATACGCCGGGCCGAATTCTTCCCGGGGCGCGCCCGGCCGGCTCCGAGACCGCCTTGCTCCGCAGAGCGTCAGGCGCCGTCCGCGGCGATGAGGGCCTCGCCGAGCGCGGTGCGCCAGTACAGGACGTTGCGGCCGGAGCGGCGGCGGGCGACGACGCCCGCGTCGAGCAGGACCCGCAGGTGGTTGCCGACGGCGCCGACCGGCAGGCCGCAGGCCGCCGCCAGGTGCGTGGTGCCGAGCGGCTGGTCGAGGAGGCGAAGCAGCGCCGCGCGGTTCGCGCCGACGAGCCGGCCAAGGCCGTCGCGCCTGGCGGCGTCGGCAGGGGCGAGCCGCCCGGCGACCGGGTAGTAGATCGCGTACCTCACCGGCTCGGTCCAGCCGACCCAGTTGGCGTTCGCCGTGACAGGGATGAACGACAGGTCGGCGTCGGCGGACAGCACTCGCGTCGGCCGGTCGAAGCGGTTGATCCGCAGCTCCCCGTCGCCGGCCCATTCCCTGCCCTTGCCGAGGTCACGCAGCACCGCGGCCCACCCGTGCCTGGCCAGCTGCCCGGTGCGCGCGACGATGTCCGCCCGCAGCAGCCGCTCCCGCCGCGGCCAGTCCGTCGCGACGGCGTGCGTCCATATCCACTCCAGAACGAATGCGGCTTCCTCGGTCACGCCACCCGTCTCCAGCGAGCGCGGCAGCGGCCCTTGCATCGTTTCCCGCAGGTCGGCACGCAGTGCGTCGTCCCCGGTGGCGGCCACGTCGGCGAGTTCGGCCGCGAAGGTCGCGTCCGGGGCGGGCGGCGGGGACGCGAGGAAATGGGCGAGCCAGCCGGGCCGGCCGCCCAGCCGTGGCCGACGACTGTGCGCGATCAGGTCCCGGCGCGCCGGGCGCTCGTCAAGCATCGCCTCGAATGCGACGTGGTGCGCCGCACGGAAGGCTCGCTCCGCCGGGTCGGACGGCCGCAGCAGCGCCTCAAGCGCCGCGACCACCTCGGCCTTGCGCGACACGTCGAACCGCGCCTTCGCGAGCAGGTCCGACGTCACCCGCCAGGTGCCCATGACCTTCCCCCGTGCTGACGACATTTCGCGTACCCGCGAAAGATTAGCGCGCGTTGTCCGGGCCGTCGCAGACTCACCGGGTGCGTACCTACCGGGAGCTGTTCGCCGTCGCCGAGTTCCGCGCGATCTTCATCGCCCAGTGCCTGGCCAACGCCGCGGCGGCGGCAGGCAGCCTGGCGCTCGGCACCGTGACCTACGCCGCGACCGGTAACGCGGCGCTGACTGGTCTTTCGATGTTCGGCGGTCCGCTGATCAGGCTGGCCGCCTCCTGGCTGACCGCGTCCGCCTCCGACCTGCTGCGCCCGCGGCCGGCGCTGATGACCGTGGCGGCGGTCACCTGCGCGGCCGACCTGCTGCAAGCGGTGCCCGGGATGCCGTGGGGCGCGCGGTTCGCGGTCCTGACCCTGCCGTGGATCGCGATGGCCGCGACCGGCGGCGCCATGCTGGCGCTCGTGTCCGACATCCTCCCGAGGGACAGCTTCGTCTTCGGGCGGGCGACGCTCAACGTCGCGGTCGGCGGCATGCAGGTCGCCGGGTACGGGCTCGGCGGCCTGCTGCTGGTGTCGCTCACCACGCGGGGGCTCTTCTTTCTGGCCGCCGCCGCCGCGGGGCTCGCCGTCCTCGTGGTCCGGAAGGGGGTCGCCGATCATCCGCCGCGGGTCGCCGGGCAGTCGCTGGCGCGCCGTTCCCGCGCGGTCAACCGGATGCTGCTCGGGTCGCCGCGGCTGCGCCCGCTCTTCATCGCCGGCTGCGTGCCCAACGGCCTGGTGGTCGGCTGCGAGTCGCTGTTCATCCCGTTTGGCGGGCACCAGGCGGGATACCTGATGGCCGTCACCGCGGCCGGGATGCTGGCCGGCGACATCCTCGTGGGCCGGGTGCTGCCCGTTCAGGCCCGCACCTGGCTCATCGAGCCGCTGCGGTTCCTGCTCGCGGCCCCCTACGTCGTGTTCCTGCTGCACCCGCCGCTGCCCGCGGCGCTCACGCTCGGCTTCCTCGCCTCCGCCGGGTACGCCGCGAGCCTGCCGCTGCAGGAACGGCTCCTCGCCCACACCGGCGCCGACGTGCGCGGCCAGCTGCTCGGGCTGTACACGACAGGACTGATGGCGATGCAGGGCATCGCGGCGGTGCTCGCCGGCCTGCTCGCGCAGCGACTCGGCGGCGGGTCGTCCGGCGCCTCGGCCGCGATCGGCATCCTCGGCTGCGCGTCTCTCCTCGTGTCCGTCGCGCTGATCCCCGGGCTGCGCCGCACCCGGCCCGCCCGCGTCCCCCGCGGCGCTGACCGCGAGCCGGCCCCGCTCGGCGGCTAGCAGGCCTACGTCCTACGGCCCTGGAATCTGCTGCCGCTTTCGGTGGAGTTCACCTACCGCGGCGACGAGGTCGCCGCCCAGGCCGCCACCGGGGCCATCAGGTACGACATCACGTTCGAGCCGGCATCCGGGCGCTGGTACCTCGACGGGTCATGGAAGACCGCTGCCCCCGGCCCGGCCCCGGCGCCGGATGAACTCCGGGCGCACCCGGTCGTGGCGGTCGACGTCAACGCCGGCCACCTCGCCGTCGCCGTCGTGGCAGCGGACGGGAACGTGGCCGGCGTCCCGTTCACGGTGCCGCTCGACCTGGCCGGGCTGCCTGCCGCCACGAGGGACAGGCGGCTGCGCAACGCGATCAGCGTCATCATCGCCACCGCGAGGGAACACTGCGCGCGGGCAGTCGTGATCGAGGACCTCGACTTCGCCGAGGCCAGGACCGAAGGCCGCGAGCGAACCGGGAACCGGCCCTCCGGCGGACGGCGCGGGCGCGGGTTCCGCCGGGCACTCTCCGGCATCCCGACCGCGCGGTTCCGCGACCGGCTGGTGCAGATGAGCGCCAACGCCGGACTATCGGTGATCGTCGCCGATCCCGCCTACACCTCGCGATGGGGCGCGCAGCACTGGCTCGCCCCGCTGCGAGAGCACCACCCGGAGACGACCGGGCACCACGCGGCAGCGCTGGTGATCGGGAGACGCGGGCTCGGCCACCGGGCCGGGCGCCGCGCGACAGGGAACCGCGCCGCCCCGGAGGACGCGGCGCGGCCAGCCCCGGCGCGGCCCCGGCAACCGCCGGCAGGCCAGTCCCGCACCCAGGAAACCCGCCGCCCCACGAGGCCCGTGCGCCATGAGGCGCATTGCTATATCGCCCGTCTAGCGGGCAGAGATGAGAGGAGATATCTCTGGATCTGATGGCTCACCGGAGTCCGAAAGGGCGAAAGGGAAAATAGCATGCCAGTAAACCGGTGACCGTGCCTAGGTACACGGGGCGGTGCGCCGGGAGATCCGCGTGATATGGCGAAAGCCTGACTGCCTGAAGCCTAGTCTCCAGAAGGCGCAAGTGGGCGCTCGCCGGAAAGGTACCCGTAACCGGCGCCGGCCCCTGCGGCGTGATGTTTGTCTGCGCGCTGCAATCCTCCGGGGCGCAGGAGCGATGTCCAATGAGGGCATTCAAGGAGACGGAAGGGACGCCTAAGTCACGCTAGAACGTATGGCAGTGTGAACATGGGATCGCCTAAGGTCCGCGAGGGCTATGGCGACGGAGTGCCCATAGTAATCGGCGGGGTAACGTCCGCCCAATCTGGAGACCGCTAATAACGGACCACAGGGTGAAGGGGCACAGGCGATGAACGAGAAGAAACCATGAGGTATGCGCAATGCAGAAAGCCGAAGTGGTGCTTGGCGTTCTCCGCGAGCGCGGCGAAAGGAAACTGCCGTGCACGCAGCTGTACAGGCAGGTGTTCAACAAGGAACTGTACCTGACGGCCTACGGGAACATATACCCCAACAAGGGAGCCCTGACGCCCGGGGCCAGCAGGGAAACGGCGGACGGGATGTCCGAGGCGAAGATCGAGCAGATCATAGGGCAGATGCGGCAGGAAAGGTACCGGTTCACCCCGGCCCGCCGCACGTATATTCCCAAAAAGAACGGGAAACTCCGCCCTCTCGGCATGCCCACGGAAGCGGCATAGTGCCGGGTCTTCCAGCGGCTCTTCGGCTTTTGTAGTCGTCACGCACCCGTTCCATCCGCTGCGCGGGCAGCGGGTTGAGGTGCTGTTCTCCCGCCGGCGGGGCGGCCAGGTGGTCCTGGCCTGCGAGAGCGTCTCGCTGGGGCGGGTGACGGTCCCGGAGTCGTGGACCGATCGCGTGGCGTCGCCTGCGGGGGGCCGCCTGTCGGCGGAGGGTCTTGCGGCGCTGGACGCGCTGGCCCGCTGCATGGAAGGTCGTTGATTTCGGTGGCGGGCAGGGGCATCTTCTTGTGTCATGGATGCACACAAGAACGAGGACGACCTCGCGGGGATGCCGTCGGGTCAGCTGCTGGCCCGGCGGAGGGAACTGGCCGGGCGGCTGGGCGACGTGGAGCACGTGCTGGCCGGGTCGCTGGCCGAGCAGTCACGCCGGTGCGGCAAGGCCGGCTGCCAGTGCGCGGACGGCGAACCGCACGGCCCGTACGCGTACTTCAGCCCGCGCCCGGCAGGGCGCGGGAGGGCACGGTACGTGCCGGCGGCCCAGGAGGAGGCGGTGCGCCGCTGCCTGCAGCGGGACGCGGAGGTCAGGGGCGTGCTGGCGGAGATCTCGGTGATCAACGCCGAACTGCTGGCCAGGAGGGAGCTGGAATAGCCGGTGGCGGCTGCCGTCCTGCTGACCGGGGCTGCGCGGGCCGAGGCCGTGGCGGCCGTGGCCGGCATGGCGTCCTGCGCGCTGAGAGGAGGCAGCGGTGAACGGGGAGCACAAGATCACCAGCGGGCACCGGGCCAGGACGGCGCTGGTCTACCTGCGCCAGTCGACGCTGGTCCAGGTCCGCGAGCACACCGAGTCGACGATGCGGCAGTACGCCCTGGCCGACACCGCGGTCTCCCTCGGCTGGGCACCGGGCGACGTGGAGGTCATCGACCGGGACCTGGGCCTGTCCGGGACGTCGGCAGCGCACCGCCAGGGGTTCCGCGAGCTGATGTCCCGGGTCTGCCTGGGCGAGGTCGGTGCCGTGATCGGCCTGGAGATATCCAGGCTGGCCCGCTCGAACGCCGACCTGGCCCGCCTGGCGGAGATGGCCCGCCTGACCGGGACGCTGCTGATCGACAGCGACGGGGTCTACGACCTGTCGGACTTCAACGACTGGCTGGTCCTGGGCCTGAAGTCCACGATGAGCCAGGCCGAGCTGCACATCATGGCGGGCAGGCTGCAGGCCGCCAAGCTCGCCGCAGCCGAGCGCGGGGACCTGCGGGCCCCGCTGCCCGTCGGCCTCGTCTACGACGACGAGGGAGAAGTCGTCATCGACCCCGATGCCGAGGTCCGGGCCGCGGTCGCTGACGTGTTCGCGTGCTTCGCCGCAGCCGGGTCGGCCTACGGCGTCGTGGCGGCGTTCGCCGGCCGCAAGTTCCCCCAGCGCGCCTACGGCGGCGCCTGGGCGGGGCATCTGCGGTGGGGGCCGCTGACCCACCACCGGGTGCTGCAGGTGCTGAAGAACCCCGCCTATGCCGGGGCCTACGTCCACGGCCGCCACGTCACCCGCAAGCGGCTCGACGCCGACGGGAACATCCGCACCTCGACCGCCGAGGTCCCCCGGGCGGAGTGGAAGGTGCTGATCAAGGACCACCACCCCGGTTACGTGACCTGGGACGAGTACCTGGCCATCGAGGCCAGGCTGGCGGCGAACTGGACCGCGTCGGGCGCCCGGACGGTCCGGGAGGGCAGCGCGCTCTGCCAGGGCATCATCTACTGCGGCTCCTGCGGCGGCCCGATGGTGGCCAACTACCAGGGCGGCGACCGGGCCAATTACGAGTGCCACTCCCGCCGCGACGGGAAGAAGGCACCCGGCTGCCGGGGCATCGCCACCACTGCCCTCGACGACGCCGTCGCCCGGGTCCTGCTGGACGCGCTCACCCCCGGGCAGGTCGCGCTTGCCCTGGCCGCAGCCGATCAGGTCGCGGGCCAGCACCAGCGCGCCAGCCGCGCAGCGGAGCTGGCCGTCGAGCGGGCCCGCTACGAGGCCGACCGCGCCGAGCGGGCCCTCAGCCAGGTCGAGCCGGAGAACCGCCTCGTCGCCCGCACCCTGGAGGCACGCTGGGAAGCGAAGCTGGCCGCGCTCGCCCAGGCCGAGCAGGCCCTGGAGTCCGCCCGCGCCGTGCTGCCCCCGCTGCCGGACCCGGAGAGCCTGGCAAAGATCGCCGCCGACCTCCCGGCACTCTGGCACGCTCCGACCACGACTGCCCGCGACCGGAAGCGGCTGCTGAGGACGCTGATCGCCGACGTTACCCTGATGCCCGAAGCTGACCAGGCCAAGGCCCGCATCGGGATCCGCTGGCACGCCGGCACCGCCGACCAGCTCATCATCGACAGGCCCCGCCCCAGCAGGATTCCCGCTCCCACGCCATCTCCGGCCGTCGAGCTGATCCGCAGCCTCGGCCCGTCGACCGGCAACGACGAGCTCGTCGCGATCCTCGCCCGGCACGGATACGTCACCGGGGCGGGCCGTCCCTTCGACGTCAAGGCGGTCCAGTGGGTGCGGCACGTCTACAAGATCCCTGTCCCGTCTGCTCTCGCCGTCGGCGAAGTGAGCGTGAAGGACGCTGCCAGCCAGCTCGGCTGCAGCATCGGAGTCGTCTACTACTGGATCGAGACAGGCCAGCTCCAGGCCCGCCGAGGCAGCGGGAACAGGATCGCGATCCCCTGGAATCCCGCCATCCAGGCCGGCTGCCGGGCCCGGATCGCCGAGTCCGGTCATCTCAACCCCGCCGCACGCCGCACCAGGCCCCGGAAAACGCCCCGCTGCCCCGCCGAGCAGCCCCGAATGTCGGCACCACCTGGCATTATCTAGCCGGGAACGCAGCACCACGACAAGCGCATGATCCCCACACGTCACGGCAAGGATGGGCAGTATGAAGTCACCGTCCCGACCTGGTCGGACAAGCTGGTTCAGGAGGTCATCCGGCTGCTGCTGGAGGCCTACTACGAGCCGCAGTTCTCCGACCGCTCCCACGGGTTCCGCCCCGGCCGCGGATGCCACACGGCCCTGCTGGAGATCACTCACAACTGGCACGGGACAACCTGGTTCATCGAAGGCGACATCACCGACTGCTTCGGGTCGCTCGACCATGAGATCCTCTTGGGGATCCTGGCCGAGAAGATCCGCGACGGGCGGTTCCTGCGCCTGATCGGGGGACTGCTCCAGGCTGGATACCTGGAGGACTGGCGTTACCACGCCACGCTGAGCGGCTGTCCGCAAGGCGGGATCGCGTCGCCCGTCCTTTCCAACGTCTACCTGGACCGGCTAGACAGGTTCATCGAGCAAGACATTCTCCCTGCCTATAACCGGGGAGCACGACGCACTCCATATCGGCCCTACATGCGGCTATGGCAGCAGGCCTGCCGCCTGGAGCAGCGCGGAGAACGGGAGGCGGGCCGGGAACTGCGCAGGCAGATGAAGGCCATGCCCTCCCGCGACCCCGCCGATCCGGGCTACCGGCGGCTGAAGTACTGCCGCTACGCCGACGACTGGGTGCTCGGCTTTACCGGCCCCCGGCAGGAGGCCGAGGAGGTCAAGGACACGATCGGGCAGTTCCTGCGCGAACAGCTGAAGCTGGAGCTGTCCCCGGCCAAGACCCTGATCACCCACGGGCGGACGCAGGCCGCCCGGTTCCTCGGCTACGAGATGGTGGTGATGCACGCCGACGACAAGCGCGATCATCGCGGTCACCGCAGCATCAACGCGGGGATCGGGCTGAAAGTGCCCGCCAGCGTCATCCGAGCCAAGTGCGCGCCCTACCTGCACCGGGGCAAGCCGGTCCGGCGGACGGAGCGGATCGTCGATACCGATTTCAGTGTCGTCGCCCAATTCCAGGCCGAGTACCGGGGCGTCGCGGAGTTCTACCGGCTGGCGTTCAACCGTCACAAGCTCGGGCGCCTGAAGTACGTCATGGAACGGTCGCTGACCAAGACGCTGGCCCGCAAGTACCGGGTCAGCGTCCCCCAGGTCTACCGCCGTTACCGTGCCGTCCTCGACACTGAGCACGGACCCCGCCGGGCCTTCGGGTCACGGTGGACCGGGACGGGAAACCGCCGCTGGTCGCGCAATGGGGCGGCATCTCCCTGGCACGGGACACCACGCCACGGCCCCTCAACGACGACCCCGCCCGCATCTGGAGCCACCGCTCCGAGATCGTCCAGCGGCTCCTGGCCGACGAGTGCGAACTGTGCGGGTCGCGGAAACAGGTCGAAGTGCACCACATCCGGGCGCTCAAAGACCTCGACCGCAAGGGGAAGAACCCTCCTGAATGGGCCAGGCGGATGGCGGCACGCCACCGCAAGACCCTCGTCGTCTGCCGCGCATGCCATGAGGGCATCCACAGCGGAAGCCCGCCACGGCAATCATGATCAGCACTGGAGAGCCGAGATGCTCGGAAAACGGGCAAGTCCGGTTCGGAGGGAGGCCGTCAGAAAAGGGCCATTTCGGTACCTCGCTGGCGGCCCACCCTACCGCACGCCGGGTTTGGAGGGAGGCTGCCCGGAAAAGGCCCGGGTTCACCCAACGTGAACACGGGACCCCGCTGGGCAGCCCACCCTACCCGGCAGCCACCCGGCACCAAGACCAGGCAGCCTCACCGGACCATGGCGAGTGACCAGGCGGGCCAGGACCGTCCGGACCCGCCGGATAGCCAGGACCATCTCCTGCTATCTCGATTAGGAACGGTCAGCTTGAGGAGCCGTACTGGATGGGCACAGTGATCGCCTGGGCTTTGCTCCAGGCGCCCGCCGGGGTCAGCTGGTAGACGGTCAGGGTAGCGCCGTCGACGGCCAGCGCGTCGGTGGAACCGCCCGGCCCGGCCGCCAGCGCGGCGGTGGCTGGCGGCGGCGCGGGCAGCCGCCGCCAGGTTGCGCCTGGTCCCGCTACCGTGGCCGCGCGCCCGCCTGAGAGCAGCACCCAGACGGCCGGGCCCGGCCCGGTGCCCACGGCGAGGACCTGGCCGGACCCCGCGGACAACGGGGGTGACGTGGTCCAGCTAGCTCCGT
Source organism: uncultured Actinomycetota bacterium (assembly GCA_963767685.1). GTDB lineage: Bacteria > Actinomycetota > Actinomycetes > Streptosporangiales > Streptosporangiaceae > Trebonia. The sequence goes on along the minus strand of CAVYEZ010000013.1, from coordinate 271,830 downwards.
CGCTAGTCCAGGCGGCGCGCAGGCTCGCCGCGCCGCCGGCCCCTGACGCAAGCAGCGCGGTGTCGCCGGCGGTGGTGGCAGCGAGCCGGACCACGCGCACCGGGCCGTTGCCGGGCGCGGCGGGCCCGGCGGCCTGCCAGGTGCCCGCGCCGCGGGCAAAGATGCCCACCGTGCCCGCCCTGGCACAGGACGCCGCGGCGAGCGGTGTGCCCGACGGCGAGTAGGCGACTCCGGTCAGTGCGCTGACCTCGCAGCGGCGGCCCGCGGCCGAGGTGGCGACCGCGCCGGGCGCGGCCAGCCGGGTCCAGCTGGCGCCGGAAGCACCGGCCTGGTCGATGGCGCCGTCGTCCAGCAATGCGAGCGTGCTGCCGCCGTGCGCGGCAAGTGCGTCGGGAACGGCGGCGACGGCCGCGTCGATCAGCCCGGCGCCCCAGGTCTTGCCGTCGTTGCCGGTAGTTGCCAGCGGGGAGAAGGTCAGCCCCTGGCTTGGCCGGAAGGCGACGGTGAGCGAGCCGCCGCCGCCCGACGCGACCAGCCCGCCGTTGTCGGCGACTCCAGGCGGCGTGTCCAGTACCCACTTGGCGCTCCCCGCGGGCCGGGCGAACAGCTCCCAGAACCGGTTCTCATCCGCCGCCGAGCCGCCCATCGCCGCGACGGCCCACGTCTCACCGCCGGCCACCGTCATCGCGGTGGCGAGCGGGACCGTCGCGGCGGGCGGCGCGGCCGGGGCCCCGCTACTGGTGGACCCGCAGCCGGCGACCAGCACTGCAGCGCCGAGCAGTGCGGTCAGGCCGACCCCGCGCCGGACGGGTCGCCCCCTCATGACTGGCCCAGCGCTTCCCGTGCGTCCCCGGCGAGCAGCGCACCGAACGACGACTGGGTGCTGGTCGTGCCCGGTCCCGGGTCGTCGCTGATCTCCTGCCGGATGACGCCGGTACGGTCGATGACGAACGCGAGGTCGTTGTGCGCGCTCATCGCGCCGGCGGGCAGGTCCTGCACGTCGACCCCGTACTTCGCCCAGATCTGTTGAAGCTGGGTGAGCGATCCCGTCAGGTACAGCCAGTTCGGCACGGTGCTCAGGCCTTCCTGCTGGTCGAACGCCTGGGTGAACTGGATGCCGTAGTAGGTGGGGTTGGCGACGACCGCGACCAGCTCGACCTGGCCGTCCGTGCCGCCGAGCTGCGCTCCCGCGGCCTTGAACTCCTGCGCGATGAGCGGGCAGTCGGAGGTGCAGACGGGGTCTAGGAACGTCAGCAGCACCGCCTTGCCGCGCAGGCTGGCCAGGGTGACCGCGCGGCCGTGCTGGTCAGTCAGCCGGAACGGTGAGGCCGGCGTGTCGAGCGGCGGCGAGTAGCCGGCGATGGCCTCGGCGAGGATCGGGTCGGCGCTCCCGTTGACCGACGCCGCCGCCATCGGCGCGGCGCCGATCACCACCACGGCGACCGCGCCGAGCGCGGCTACCGTCTGGACGCTGACCGCGGCGACCGCGGTCCGCACCCGCTCTCGCCACGAGAGGCTCCGCCAGTTCCCGTCGGCCGCTGCGGCTGTGACCGGCTCCGGCTGGGCCTCCGTCGCGACCGGGTCCGCGGTAGACGGCTGGTCCGCGACCGCGACCCGGGTGAGCGCGAGATAGCCGCCAGCCAGCAGCAGGAGCGTCGGGATCATGCTGTTGGGGTCGGTGCCCAGCCCGCCGAAGAAGCCGAAGTCCTGGACCAGTACCCAGTCGGCCAGGCACAGCACGGCCGCGGCGATCAACGCTGCGCGGATCAGCCGCCGTCGGCCGGATAGCAGCGCCGCCCCGGTGACGGCCAGCACGATCACGACGAACAGGTTGACGGCGAAGCCGTGCGCCGCGTCGAACGCGCCGAACGCGGCGACCGTGGCCGACAGCACGTGCGGCTGCGAGACCTGCGCCATGCCGGCGACCATGCCGGCCAGCGGGCCCGGCTGACCGTGCACGGTGCCCTGCCAGTAGCCGCGGCCCGGCCAGGCCTGCAGCAGCGCCATGCCGGCGAAGAACGCCCCGGCGCCGGCCAGCAGCAGCCGCCCGGTGCGCGCGGTGGCCCACGCGCGCGGCGGCAGCGCGATCAGCGCGCCGGCCACGCAGTACAGCAGGACCGCGCCCGGCGCCCCGGTCAGCCAGGACAGTCCAGGCGCGAAGATCCCGCCGAAGGACTCCCCCCACGCCCACACGACAACTCCCCAGGCCACGCTGGCGAGCCCCGCGGCGCGTGACCAGCGGCCGCGCGGCGCGGCAAGCAGCCACAGCCCGATCCCGACCTGGATCCAGACCGAGGCGGCGGCGGCCGTGATCGGGTGATCCGACCAGATGGTTCCCCCGGCGTTGACCAGGTCCTGCACCCAGCGCGGCGAGGACTGCGTGGCCGGCTCGATGACCTGGGACGGCAGGCCGCCCGGCATCTTCGGCTGGGCCTGCAAGATGCCATCGAACAGCCACAGCAGCCCGAAGCCGATCCGCAGCACCCGACGGCCCGCGGGCTCCACGGCGCGCGGCCCCGCGCTCCGGGCTGCCTGCTCGGGCACCCAGATCTTCGACGTGCCCCAGATCAGCCACAGCAGCACGACGACGGCCACGGCGATGTATCCCTGGTGCAGCAGCGCCGACCGGAATGCGGCCTCTAGGGTCGGATCGGACGGGTCAAGCCCGGAGTTCATGCCCGGCACGGCGCGGGCTCCTTAGCGGTCACGACTGACTAGTGCGACAGCGGAGCCAGAAAGTTCCCCGGCTCCGCCCGCATTTCCGCCGGCACCGGGCCCTTACCGGTATCCCTGGCTTACCGGGCAGCCTGGCCGACGGCGGGCGCCCCGGATCCCGGGCTACTCAGCAGCGCGAGTCGCTGGCCGGGGCCGGGCGGGACGCGGCGCGGTGGTCGGCGAGCATGGCGTCCAAGTCCTCGCGGGCGCGGGCGACGCGGGACCGGATCGTGCCGACGGGGCAGTCGCAGACGGCGGCCGCCTCCGCGTAGGAGCACCCGAGCAGCTGAGTCAGCACGAAGGCGGCCCGCCGGTCCGGCTCCAGCGCGGCCAGCAGCTCGTCGGCCGCGGCCTGGGCCCCTGGTTCGGCGGGCGGCTGCCCGAGGCCTGCATCCGGGACGGCCGCCAGCCGGACCGCGAGCCGCCGGTCACGGGACCTGGCGGCTATCTCCGCGGCGCACGATCGGCGGGCGATGGCCAGCAGCCAGGAGCGCACCGGGGCGTCGCCACGGAACTTGCGCAGCGCGGGTATGGCCCGCAGGTAGGTGTCCTGGACTAGGTCATCGGCCGTTGCGGGGTCAACCAGGTAGGCGCACAGCCGCCACACGTCCCCCTGGGTCTCGCGGACGAGCCTGGCCAGGGCAGCACGGTCACCGCGCCCGGCAGCGCGCGCGAGGGAGGTCAGCTCATCCACGGGAGAAAGCCTACGACAATCTGTAGTAGAGGTTCGGCACCGGGTCGAAACGTCGGCGGGAACTTTTCGCCGTCATCATCGCACTACTGGGGCATGGAATGTGACAGGGCCCGCGAGGCCATCTCGGCCAGGATCGACGGAGAGGACCCCGGCGTGCCGGACGGCGCGCTCGACGCGCACCTGGCCGGCTGCGACGCCTGCCGGGGCTGGCAGCAGCGGGCGCACGTGCTGACCAGGCGGGCCCGGCTTGGCGGTCCTTTCCTTGAACGGGATCTGACCGGCCAGTTGCTCGCCGCGGTTCCCCCGGCGCCGGCCAGGCGGCGGATGCGGCTGGCCCTGCGGGGCGCGCTGCTCGCGGTCGCGCTCGCCCAGCTCGCGATCACCGTGCCGCTGCTGGTCCTCGGGCACGACCATGACGCGGGACCGCACGCCGCGCATGAGCTCGGCTCGTTTGACCTGGCCCTGGCCATCGCCTTCGCGATCGGCGCGATCCGCCCGGCGCTGTCGGCCGGCCTCGCCTGGACGTGCGCCATCGCGGCCGCCGGACTGGCTGGCACCGCGATCGCCGACCTCATCGGCGGGCAGGCCATCGGCGCCGACGAGGCTCAGCACCTGGTCGCCGTCGCCGGCGCGGTGCTGCTGATCTGGCAGTCAAGGGTCACCGGCACCGGTATCGCCGACGCCGGCACGGCCGAGGCGACCGGCTGGCCCCGGGAAGCGCAGAGTTCTCGCGCGGCCGAGCCTAGTGCAGTCTCCCGGCTGGAGGGCTCGCCGCGGTTCCCCGACGGCGGCGCCCGCGTCACGGCGCCCGACACCGCCCGCGTGGCGCGCGTGGCGCCCGCCGCAGGCCTGCCCGGCAGCGCCGGGCACGCCGCGGCGGACCAGGGAACCGCCGACCCGGCGAAGTCACGGCCCGAGCGGGACGGGGACGGCAAGGAAGCGGTCGCGTGACGGCGGCAAGCCCCGCGAGCACGCCTGCCAGAGCGACCGGACCGGCCGCTGAGGCAGCGCCCGGCGGTGACGGTAGGCGGGAAATCGAACTGTTGGTTGAGGGGATGACCTGCGCGGCCTGCGCCGTCCGGGTCGAGAAGAAGCTTGGCAAGCTGGACGGCGTGCACGCGGCGGTCAACTACGCGACCGGGACGGCACTGGTCACGGCGCCGTCTGAGCTGCCCGTGGACGCCCTCACCGGGGCGGTCGCGCAGGCCGGCTACACCGCCACGGCGCGCGGCGGAGCAGGCGGCGCGGACGAGGGCGAGACAGCCGGCGAGCGCGACGCGCGCCGCGACTTCGCCTACCTGCGCCGTCGGCTGATCGTGGCGCTGATCTTCTTCCTGCCGCTGACCGACCTGTCCCTGATGCTGTCGCTGGAGCCGTCGCTGCGGTTCGACGGCTGGCAATGGGTGCTGACCGGCTGCGCGGCCCCGGTCGCGCTGTGGTGCGCGTGGCCCTTCCACCGGGCCGCGCTGAAGAACGCCGGGCACGGCACCTCGTCGATGGACACGCTCGTGTCGCTTGGCATCATCGCGGCCTGCGGCTGGTCGGTCTATGCCATGTTCGCGCTCGACCGCGGCCAGCGGAGCGGGTCGGTGTGGCAGCTACTGCTGCACGCCTCGGGCGGCGGCATCTACCTGGAGACCGCCGCCACCGTCACCACGTTCCTGCTCGCCGGACGGCTGTACGAGGCCCGGGCCCGGCGCATCGCCGGCGAGGCCATGCGCTCCCTGGCGGCCACGGCCGCCAGGGAGGTGTGCGTTCTTGACCCCGGCGGAACCGAGCGGCGAATCCTGGCAAGCGAGCTACGACCGGGGGGCCGGTTCCTCGTCCGCCCGGGCGAGACCATCGCCGCGGACGGCGAGGTGCTGTTCGGCCTGAGCGCGGTCGACCGCAGCATGATGACCGGAGAGTCTGTGCCCGCCGACGTCGCGGAAGGCGACAGCGTCACCGGGGGGACCGTGGCGCTCACTGGCCGGCTGGTCGTCCGCGCGGACAAGACCGGCAAGGACACCCAGCTGGCCCAGCTGATCAGGCTGGTCGAGCAGGCCCAGGCGCAGAAGGCCGGCATCCAGCGGGTGGCGGACAAGATCTGCGGCGTGTTCGTTCCCGCGGTCCTGGCCTGCGCGGCCCTTACCCTGGCCGGCTGGCTGCTAGCCGGGCTCCCCCGCCGAGCACGCGTTCAGCGCCGGGCTCGCCGTCCTGATCATCGCGTGCCCGTGCGCTCTCGGGCTCGCGACGCCCACAGCGCTGGTGGCGGCCAGCGGCCGCGGCGCGCGGCTTGGCATCTTCGTCAAGGGCCACCAGGTCCTGGAAACCTCCAGGTCGGTCACGGTGGTGGTGCTGGATAAGACCGGAACCGTCACCACCGGGGACATGTCCGTGGCCGGAGTCCGCACCGCCGACGGGGTGTCTCGCGCCGACCTGCTTCGCTACGCGGGCGCGGTCGAGCAAGCGTCCGAGCACGCGATCGCCACGGCGATCAGCACGGCCGCGGCGGAGGACTACGGGCCGCTGCCGCAAGCCGACGAGTTCAAGGCCCTGCCAGGACTCGGCGCCCGGGGAATCATCGACGGCCGCGAGGTGACGGTGGGACGCGAAAAGCTGCTCGCCGGCCGGGCGATGACCGCGCCTGCCGACCTGGCCGCGCAATGCCGCTCGTGGGAGCGGTCCGGCCGCACCGCGGTGCTGATCGGCTGGGACGGCGCGGTCCGGGGCGCCGTCGCGGTCAGCGACACGGTCAAGCCGTCCGCGGCGGCCGCCGTCGCCCGGCTGCGCGGGCTCGGGCTGCGTCCCGTCTTGCTGACCGGGGACAACGAGGCGACGGCCAGGGCCGTCGCCGAGCAGGTCGGCATCGACGAGGTCATCGCGGAGACCCTGCCCGCCGGCAAGGCGGCCGTGATCGCCGGCCTCCAGGCGCAGGGTCATCGGGTGGCCATGGTCGGCGACGGCATCAACGACTCCCCCGCCCTCGCCGCCGCCGACCTCGGGCTTGCCCTCGGTTCCGGCACCGACGTCGCGATGAGCGCCGCGGACCTGATCCTGCTGCGCGACGACCTTGGCTGCGTCCCCGACGCGATCGTGCTCGCCCGCGCCACCTTCCGCACCATCCGCCGCAACCTCGCCTGGGCGTTCGGATACAACGCCGCCGCGCTGCCACTCGCCGCGCTCGGCTTCCTCAACCCGGTCATCGCCTCGGCCGCCATGACGCTGTCCTCGGTCTTCGTCGTCGCCAGCAGCCTGAGGCTGCAGCGGCACCATGTCCCCGCCGACATCACCCCACCAGCCGGAGAGTCACATGCACGGGTACACCCACGACAAGGACAGCTACCTCAAGCGGCTGCGGCGGATTGAGGGCCAGGTGCGCGGCCTGCAACGGATGATCGATGAGGACAAGTACTGCATCGACATCCTCACCCAGGTCTCCGCGGCCACCAAGGCGCTGCAGTCGGTCGCGCTCGCCCTGCTCGAAGAGCACCTCAGCCACTGCGTCGCCCAGGCCGTGGCCGAGGGCGGCGACGGGGCGGCCGACAAGGTCCGCGAGGCGTCCGACGCGATCGCCCGCCTGGTCCGTTCCTAACTGCAGATCGCATCCACGCTCCGTACCTGAACCCGGAGCGACGCTCACAGGAAAGGCTCCGACGACAACGACGACTTACGCGGTGACGGGAATGAGCTGCGAGCACTGCGTGAACGCGGTGACCAGCGAGCTCAGCGCCCTACGGGGCGTATCCGACGTGAGCGTCAGTCTCGTACCTGGTGGCAGTTCCAGCGTCACGATCGCCAGCGACTTGCCGCTGTCCCCGGACACGGTCAGCGCGGCCCTCGATGAAGCCGGCGGGTACCAGATCGGCGGGTAAGCACCGCGGGTATCGGCTGCCGGCCACGCGAAGTACGCGGTCGCCAGGCAATAGCGGTCGCCAGGCAATAAAGGCCGACTGGGCGCGCCGTCACGACCAGCGGGCCCAGTCGGCCGATTTCTCCCGGCGGGCGCGGGCGGCCGACTGTCACAGGTCCGGGTGGTGCCTTGTCTTGAAGGGAAAAGCATCACGCGGGAGGAAAGAACATGCGAGTCTTCGTTACGGGAGCGACCGGGGCGATCGGCCAGCACCTGGTACCCGAGCTGGTCGCGGCGGGTCACGAGGTCACCGCCAGCACCAGGACGCCTGGCAAGGCCGGGGGGTTGCGGGCGGCCGGCGCGGTGCCGGTCGTCGTCGACGGACTGGACCGCGCGGCGGTCCTCGCGGCGGTGCGGGCCGCCGCGCCGGAGGTGATCGTGCACCAGATGACCGCGCTTGCGGACATGCGCAGCCTCCGCGACACCGACCGGGTGTTCGGCGCCACCAATGAGCTGCGCACCCTGGGCACGGACAACCTGCTCGCGGCCGCCGCCGCGGCGGGCACCAGGCGGGTCGTCGCGCAGAGCTACACGGGCTGGACCAACGAGCACTCCGGCGGCCCGGTGAAGACCGAGGACGACCCGTTCGACCCGAGGGTGCTGCCCACGGCGGCGCGGACGCTCGCGGCAATCAAGCACGTGGAGGAGACGGTGCCGCGCGGCGTCCCGGAGGGAATCGTGCTGCGCTACGGCAGCTTCTACGGCCCCGGTGCCTCGCAGGTCCTGCTTGACCTGCTGCGGAAGAGGATGCTGCCGGTCATCGGCGACGGAGCGGGCATCTGGTCGTTCATCGAGATCACCGACGCCGCGGCCGCCACGGTCGCCGCGGTCGGCGGCGGCGCACCCGGCGCCTACAACGTCGTCGACAGCGACCCGGCGCCCGTCGCGGACTGGCTACCGTACCTGGCCCGGGTCGCCGGCGCGAAGCCGCCGCTGCGCGTCCCCGCCTGGCTCGGACGGCTGGTCGCCGGGGAATTCGTCGTGACCCAGATGACCACCGCGCGCGGGTCGTCGAACGAGAAGGCGCGCAAGGGCCTCGGCTGGGAGCCGCGGTACGCGAGCTGGCGGGAGGGATTCCGTGACTGGGTCGCCGGATAAGACGAGCCACGAGGAGCCGGGCCGGGATGAGCCGGGCCGGGATGAGCCGGGCACGGCCGCCTTCCGGCCGCTGCTGTTCTCCATCGCCTACGGGATGACCGGCTCCGTGGGAGACTCCGAGGACATCGTCCAGGACGCGTTTCTCGGGATGACCCGGGCGCTCCGGGCGGGAACGGTCATCGCCGACCCGAAGGCGTACCTGACGACCGCGGTGACGCGGCTTGGCATCAACCACCTGAGGTCGGCGCGGGTCCGCCGGGAGACGTACGTCGGCGACTGGCTGCCCGAGCCGGTCGTCGTGCCGGCTGACGAGCCCGGGCCGGCCGAGCACGCCGAGCTGGCCGACTCGCTGTCGATGGCGTTCCTCGTGCTGCTCGAGGCGCTCTCTCCGGTGGAGCGGGCGGTGTTCATGCTGCGCGAGGTGTTCGGGTACGACTACCCGGCCGTGGCCCGGGTCACCGGCAAGACCCAGGTGAACTGCCGGCAGATCTTCGCGCGGGCGAGGCAGCGCATCCTGGCCGGCGCGCAGGCGGCCGGCGACGCGCCCGGGCAGGCCCGGCGGGCGGAAGGCGAGGAACTCGCGCGCCGGTTCTTCGACGCCGCCGCCGGAGGCGACATGGACGCGCTGCTCGGCATGCTCGCGCCGGACGTCGTCTTCCAGGGAGACGGCGGCGGCAAGGCCCAGGCGCTCGCGCAGCCACTGGCCGGAAGGCAGCGGGTGGTCCGGCTGCTCGGCGGCCTGTTCCGCCGCGGCAAGCTCATCGGTGCCTCCTACCGGCTCGCCTGGGTCAACGGCCAGCCGGGCGCGGTCACCTACGACGCCGAGGGACGCGTCGTCAACGTCTTCGCGCTCGACATCGCGGACGGCGCGGTGCAGGCGATCCGCTCCGTGGTCAACCCCGACAAGCTCGGCCATCTGGGGCCGGTGTCCGACGTGGCGCGCCTGCCGCAAAAGGAGCAGCCGCGGCCGGAATCGGCCCCCGGTGACTCCCTCCGGTAACCTCGGGCCCATGGAACTCCACGTCGGCTGCGCGACGTTTGGGTTGACAACGGAGTTGATACCCCTGCTAGATTCGCTATATCGAACAGGCGAACCTAGCTGACAAGGGGTTTTCGTTGACAAACTTAGCGCGCTTACGCGGCGGCCCGGAAAGGGCAACCGTGGGGTACAAGCTCACCGTGACCGACACCGCCGGTCGCGTGGAGACGTCCGCGATCGGCACTTTTGAAGAACTCTCCGCCGCGATCGACAAGGCGATGGCCGCACCCGGATTCGTCCGTTACGTGGTCGGCCCGGCGGGTGACCGCTGATGGCATCGGTCAGGGCCCGCAACGGGCGGTTCACCGGGCTCTACCGGGATGCCAGCGGCGCCCAGAAGTCCGCAGGGACGTTCGGGACCTACGACGAAGCGCTAGCCAGGCGCAGGTCGCTGAGCTTGACGCGAACCCCCACGAACCCGTAGAGGTCCACGCTGCGCAGAAGCGCGGCAAGGTCACCGTGGCCGGGTACGGGCCTGGTTGGCTTGAGGGCCAGGCTCTGCTGGAGGCCAACTCCGTGGAGATCGCCAGAAGCGCGCTGAAGCGGATCACTCCGCACCTAGGCGGCAAGACGCGAGAGGAAGTCACCCCGGACGACGTCCGGCGCATGCTGGCGGCGCTGAAGAAGTCCGGCCTGAGCGACGGCACGGTTTCGCGCACGCTCGACGTCGCTAGGCAACTCCTGCCGAAGGCCGCCACCGAGGGCGTCAAGTTCCGGATCAAGGAACGCCGACGGATGAAGATCGCCACCCAGCAGCAGGCGGCGGCGATCGAGCACGCGATCGATCCCCGGTACCAACTCCTCGTGAGAACGGCCTTCGCCACGGGCTGCCGGTGGGGTGAGGTCATCGCCTTGCGCGGTACGGACGTCGAGAAGCGCGGCAGCGGCTACGCGGTTAAGATCCGGCGCACGATCGAAGAGGTCGGCTGTGAGTGCTCGGAGCGCGGATACGGCAAGACCGAGGCATCCATGCGGGACATCACGATCTCCGAAGACCTGGCCCTGGAACTGGCGGGCTTCGGCCGCGAACTCTGCTTCCCCGGCCCCAGGGGCGGCTACCTGAAGCGGTCAACGTTCCGGAGGGTCTTCTGGCTTCCGGCGATCGAAGAAGCGGGGATTCCTGGCCTGAGGGTCCACGACATGCGGCACTCCGCCATCTCGTGGTGGGCCAACTCCGGAATCCCGCTGGCGGACGTCCGCGACCGAGCGGGGCACTCCAACATCTCGGTCACCTCCCGGTACATCCACGTCATGCCCGGCGACGCCGACCCGTTCGCCGTGTTCTTCGGGGAGGCAGCGTAATGACCAAGCGCATGCCACGCTGGCCGCTGTTCCTGATCGCTGCCCCTGCTGCTATCGCGGTGTGGAGCGGCTGGGTCGGGCTGGGCCAGCTCTGCGGGTTCGGCGTGATTCACCCGCTTCCGGGGATCTGGGACGCGGCCACGCTGAACACAGCGATCACGCTCCCCATCGGCGTCGAAGCCTATGGTGCCTACGCGCTGGGAGCGTGGCTCACGCCGGGCACGTCGCCACGGGCACGGAAGTTCGCCCGGCGTTCGGCTATCGGGTCACTCGCGCTGGGCATGCTCGGCCAGGTCGCGCTATCACCTGCTGGCCGCCGTCCATGCGACCAGCGCGCCATGGCCCGTCACCATGTTCGTGTCCTGCCTGCCGGTGGTCGCACTAGCGCTGGGCACCGCGCTTGCCCACCTGCTGCGCGAGCCGGGCGAGGATGTGCCCAGCGCCTGCGCGGCCACCGGGACAGTGGCGGGCGTGCTCCCAGAGGTCCCAGTGGGCACGCCCGTAACGACCCCGAGCGTGCCCCAGGGCAGGCCGGAAGACGTACCCCTGGCCGTGCCTGCCTACGTGCCCAAGTCCGCGCTAGTGGAGCCCCTGTGCGTGCCAGCGAGCACGGGTACCTACCGTGCCCGATGCCACTGTCCGGACAGTGGCAGCCAAGCGTGCTCGCGGGGCGTGCCCCTGCGGGCAAGCCGAAGTCACCCGAGCGGGTGTTCGCCGCTGAGATCGAACGGGGCGAGCTGCCCAGCCTACGGCAGGTCAAGGAGCGGATGCACGCCGGCACCGACCGTGCCCGTGTCATCCGTGACCAGCTTGCAGAGGTCGTGCAGGCGGCTTAACGACGGCCAGAAATAGCCCGGTCGGAGTCGGCCGAGCTATTCTCATCTCGTGTTCTATATTCCAGGTTCTGTATTTGCACGTTGTCTATTCAAAGTTCTGTTTACGCAGGTCAACGGCTGTTTATCGTTGACGTAATGAGCGGAGATCGCTATGCTCCAGCAGGAAGTCAGAACACGAGATGAAACGAGGCAAGCGGTTATGGAAATGGATCGACCTTGAGCCCGTCGGCGACGCGGAATCACTGTGCCTGGATGCGAAGACTCGTGCTGGGAGGCGGCATTCTTCGACGAGTGCGAACGCCGCGTGCCCGAACTGTGCGACCTGCCCGGCCTGATCGACGCGGACGACCACGAGCATGAGTTCCATCGCTGGTGCCAGTGGCTTGAGGAACTTGACGACCTGGACGCAGACGGCATCGAGCGCGACCTGGAGGAATGCGCCGAACACCTGGAGGAGGTATGGCGCGCGGGATGGCTGGAGGACGAGAACGGCGGCGCGGTGTTCGTCCCGCGCTGCTGAGCGCTCGACAGTGACAGGATGCCCGTTCCGGGGGCGCAGAGGCCCCTGGGGCGGGTTTTCTCGTTCCCGGCACCCCGAACCACCCGGAGGCTGTTGACGGCCCCTGGTGGCGCATGTTGACCTAGTTTCAGGGCAACATCAGGCACCACGATACGAAGGAGCTTGCCATGCAGCTACGATTCCTCGGCAAGGAGACAGAAGGCGGAAACTCCCCCACCCTCTGGGCGACCGACGACGGCCAGTACGTCATTCAGGGGTTTACGCTCGATGACGACGGCCTGGGCCAGGTCGGCACTGTACCGGATGGGGAGCTTGTCATCCGTGTCCCCCGAGAGCTGATGCGACACCTGCCGAAGGAGGACAATGCAGCCGCTGACGGCTGAGCAGTGGGCGGAGCTGCTGACCTCATGCAGGCAGTCGGCATCGCACCTGGAAATGCGCGACACCTACGCCGCCGAGGACGAGAAAGACCGCCTTGAGCGGTTCCTTGCGACCGGCCGCCGTGACTTCGCAGCCGAGTACCCGGAGCGGCGCGAGTGGCTGGAGATGATGCGCCGCGTGACCGGCTCAGGTGTTCGCGTCCGCCGGGCGCGGATCGTGTCCGAGCCGGTCAGCGACTACATCCGGTGGGAATGGCATGGGGCCAGGCCGACGATCGAGGCTGGCGAGGAACTGCGCTGGCTTCCCCGGAGGCTCGCATCGGGCATCGCCCTGCCAGGGAACGACTTCTGGCTCCTCGACGAGCGCCAGGCGATGTTCAACCACTTCAGCGGCGACGGCATCCCGCTCGGCCAGGAGATCACCGACGACCCGGACGTTGTGGAGCTGTGCCGGTCGGCGTTCGAGGCCGTCTGGAAGGCGGCCGCTCCCCACGACGAGTACAAGATCTGAGATTGTCCGCGTCCGTCGAGCAGGCGCGGAAGGCGCTGGGAGCCCATCTCCGTGAGGTCCGCAAAGAGGCCGAACTCACAGCGCGGGCTTTCGCGTCTGCGGCGGGCTGGCATTACACGAAAGTCTCCAAGCTGGAGAACAGCGTCCGCACGCCGTCGCAGGCGGACATACGCGACTGGTGCCGGATCTGCGGCGCGACAGGACCAGGTGCCCGAACTGATCGCAGCGGCCCGCGACGTCGAGACCATGTATGCCGAGTGGCGCAGGCAGCTCCGGGCGGGCATGCGCCGGTCGCAGGCGGCCAGGCTGCCCGTCTACGAGCGCACGCGCCTATTCCGCTTGTACGAGCCTGCGCTAGTTCCTGGCATCTTTCAGACGGCCGAGTACGCCGCTTCCGTGATCGGCTCGTTCCTGGCCTTCACCGAGGCCGCCAGAGATGTCAACGAGGCAGTTGCGGCCCGCATGGAGTGGCAGCGGATTATCTACACTGGCCGCGAGTTCCGTGTGGTCCTCGAAGAGCAGGCCCTGCGTACCCGCGTCGGCGGCCCGGAGGTCATGAGCGGCCAGCTAGACCGGCTCCTGGCCGTGATGTCCCTGCCTGGCGTTGAACTCTCCGTGATCCCCGTAACCGCGCCGCGCAAGGTCATGCCGAGCGGCGGTTTCCTGATCTTCGATGACGAGATGGTTCAGGCCGAGACGGTATCGGCGGAACTCACAGTGACCCAGCCACAGGAGATCGCGCTGTATGCCAGACGGTTCGCTTTCCTCCGCCAGTCGGCTGTCACCGGGCGCGACGCCCGAGCGCTGATCCACCGCGCACTGGCCGAGGCTGCCGGATAATCTGCGCCAACTTTGGTCAACATCCTTTACCCGTTCAGGTCTGTTCGGGCAGCGTAGAACTACGCCCCGTCGCTGCCTTACCGACTCCGGTGGACACCCCAGGCAGCGCCGGGGCACCGAGGGGCACGCACGGCGGCGTAGCCCCCAAGGGTCCGGATGCCGTGCATGTAGGAGCGGTGTCCATTGCTGGCGTCCGGACTCTTCGCCGTCCCGTCGCCCGAACGAAAGCCGGACACATGCGCTCGCCCAGAGATCTCCCGCTAGATGACCTCGAAGTCGCCCTGAACGCCTCGGATGCCCTGATGCTGCACAAACAGTTCTTGCCCCGTGGGGGCTGCTCGTGATGCTCGTCTCCCGCTTCCGCGACGACACCCGCGAAGCCATCGGCATGGAGGCTGAGAGGTACCCCGGACGCGGCAACGTGTTCCGCACGCTCGATGACCTGACCAGCGCGGAACTCGACAAGGTGGAGGCCGCGGTTGACACCCTGCTGGAAGATCGTTTTGTAGCGGTCATGGACGACCCTGAGTTGCCTAGCCAGCTCCGCGAGTTCAAGGGCAAGCTGGACGAGCAGCGGGCGGAGCGCGAGCAGATACGGGCGTCGATGGCGTCATGACGACGCGGGTGGAGGTCACGGACGCCCTGATTGCCGAGTGGCGGGCGACGAATCACCCCTACAAGATCGTCGCGGCCGAGATCGCGGAATGGGCGGTCAAGCAGGAACGGGGCACTGTGCTGCCGGATAACGGCTTCTTCGCCGGTGACCTCGCCATCGTGGCGTCGGCTTCGACGTGGAAGCGGGCCAAGTCCTTCCTGAAGACTTGGGGCGTGCTCCGGCAAGACGACGGTCCCTGGCAGGTTGCCTAGTCAGACCCCCGCGTGAACTCCGTCCGCATCAACTCACGCGGGTGGAGGTGCCCGGTTTTGAGATTGCGGCTCTCTCACCGGGCATCTTCCTTTTGTAGCTGCGGCACCTCGGACCGACGTACGTTCGGCAGCAGGGCTAACGAGACGACTGGAGCGGCCACGGCTAGCCTGCCGTCAGGTTAAGTAGCGACGGAGTCGGCGTGTACCCGGCCGGGTGAGGAACGGTGACGTTCCCGTTGCCCGCCTGGCTCGGGTTGCGCCACACGTTGCTGCTGTTGGGGGTCGCAGGGGTTGGCAGCATGGTGAAGTTCACGCTGATCGAGCAGCGGATCGGGACCATGTTCTCCGTGAAGTGGGTGTACTGCACCGACCACTCGCTGATGTACCCGTAGAAGCGGAGCTGGCTGGCGAGCGCGCTGAAGTTGGAGTTGCTCGCGTTGTTGTTCATCTGCTGGAACGCGTTCCCGAAGACGACGTAGCACGGGATCATCATCATGATCCCGCCCGTACTCAGGGACGTGGGCGCGGTCGCCGTTCCCCCTCCGGCACTGCTGACGGTGCTCGCCAGCGTGGATTCCTGACTAGCGTCAAGGCTGGCCAGGATGCCCGTGAACTGCATGAACTGGTAGACGTCGGCCTGGACCCCGATCACGGCGGGGTCGTTGACGGCGGAGCTGTTGCCGCCGTAGTTCAGCTCGTAGGTCCGGTCGAAGTAAAGCTGGAACGAGACCGTCTGCTGGAGCAGCGGGGCCAGGAGGTTCGTGTTGTCTCCGGGCTGCTGGTACATCATCGCGGCCTGGAGGGTCGCGTTGCCGATGTTGTAGTCCGTGGAGATCGTGCTCGGGTTGAACAGGAAGTTGATCAGGTCCCGGCCGTCACCGAGCGGGCCGCCGCCAGAGTACAGCGTCGGCATCGTCTGCCCCCAGATCATGTACCCGCGCTGGAGCGCGACGTTGACGCCCATAGGGGACGAGACGCTCTGAATCTGCGCGGCGAACGCGGGCTGGGTGACCAGCGTCTGGGTGCCGGGCGAGCTAGCCATTCCGGGCCGCCTTCCACTCTTCGAAGGCCGGGATCTGGTCCTCGGGCGTACCGGCGTCCCGCAGGCTGTCACGGTAGAAGGCCCAGCGGAAGGCATCCGCCACGTGGGGCGGCAGGTCAGCAAAACGGATCGCATACGGCGAATCAGCCAGATCTTCAAGCACCATGCTAGTTTACCGAACATCTAGTCATTTTTCGGTACCATATTCGTATGACAACTGCGGACTTACCCGAACTGATCAAGGCCACCGAAGCGGCCCGCCTCCTGGGTATCCACCCCCGGACCCTTCAGAAGTGGTCAGACAGTGGCCATGCTGCCGCACCGATCCGCCTCGGACCGGGCCAGCACAGGTACTACCGCCGGGCCGACATTGACGCGCTGACGCACGAGCACGAGGTGGCGTAGTGTACTTCTCCGAGATGCAGGTTCGTGCGCACCGCGACGCTAGCCGGGCCGCCGAGCTGGGCCTGACTGCGCAGGACATCCGCAGCATGCCCTGGGACGAGTACAACCGTTTGTTCGGCTACGACCGCCCGACGCCCGCAGAGGCAGCGAAAGCGGCCCTGGAGGCTCAGCACGAGCAGGCACAGCCCCCGGCACCCGCAGCGCCCCAGGGCGATCCTGCGGCCCCAGCAGACGCGCCCCAGGGCGCGGCCATCGCATCCATGGACATGGCAACGTACGCGCAGTTCCGCCAGCAGGCGGGCATCGGGGGCCGCGAATACGGCGTAGGCCTGTTCAACCAGTCCGGATCATGGGCGGACGCAGCGCGGGCCAAGGCGGGCCGCTCGGCAATGGCGGGCAACAAGAACACGGTCGAAGCACCCCGGATCGAAGGCCGCTACTTGAACCACGATGTGGGCATCGACCAGCGGAGCGCCACCGAGCGGCTGTCAAACGCGGCCAACCTCTGGAAGGGGCGATAAATGGCCGACATCGGCGGCAGCGCAAACGACGCCTTCGGGGCAGGCGTCAGCCACCTGGCCAATGCCGGGCGCGCGAACGATAACTCCGTGACCCTCGGCGGTTCGCTCCAGGCCGACAGCGCGCGGTGGGACACCGAGTCTCAGCAAGCCGCGGTGACCCCGCATTCGGTCCTGAGCACCTATAGCTTCAGCCGGTCGGCCAACGGCAGCGACGGGCAGGGCTATCTTCCCAACGGCATGTATCTCGGCAACGGCAACGGCCAGTCCGCCGACAACTTCGACAAGGCGCTCACGCTCCGATACGCGGGCAACGGCAGCAACGACAAGCTTCCGTAGGAGACAACCACGATGGCGAGCTACAACAAGCAGGAGAAGCCCGTCCGGGACGACGGCCTTGCCCCTCGTGACATCCCGTACCGCGCAGGCGGCAAGCAGCAGGGCAGCCTTGCGGGCCGCAAGAACGCGCTGCTCGGTACCGGCCCGGTCGGCTACCTGCCCGGCCGTGCGGGACAGGGAGCGGGCCTCGTGGACGTGGCCCCGCGCCAGGCCGGGCCGGTACCGGGCTTTGACGACATGGAGTACGGGCCGCGCCCGATGCCGCGCGAAATCCCGGTTCACACGCAGTCAACCCACTTCGGGAACGTCACGCGCTACCTGGATGGGCACAGCGAAATTCACCGCGAGCGGCCGGGCCTGGCGGAACTGCTGGGCAATCCCCACGTGCACCCGGATGACAAGGAAGACATCCGCGCCGAGATCGCGCACCGCGACGCCGTGCACAATCACCGGTACTGGTAGGCGCTACCCCAGGCTTCCGGCGCGGTCCCGTAGTCAGGCACGGCAGCCGCGCCGGATCAGAGCTCCCGCCCGGCCCTTCCTGTCCACTGGTCCGCATTGCGGGCCGGGCGGGTCCTTCTACCGATAGGAATCAGCAAACATGGCCAACCGCCAGCGATCGCCCTTAACGGGCCGCTTCATCTCCCCCGCAGAACAGCCCGAAGGCGACTGCCGGGAACTTCGAGACCTACGCGGCCGGGCTGCCCGTGGACAACATCTCGGGGGCAGCCAGCCCGAGCACCCAGGGCGTCAGGCACGACGGTCCGTCTGCCGACGAGCTGGCCCAGGGCGTCCAGCCGAGCCCGCTGCGCGCCCGGAATCCAGTGCTGGTCCACCCCGAAGACGCGGCCCACGAGATCTACGGCGTGCAGGGGGCCGTTCTCAGGACTGCCGCGCGTGGCTCCGGGCCACTTGATCCATCGCCCTTCCTCACAGGTCTGGCAGGCCATGCAGTGCCGCCTACGGGCATCCGGGCCACCCGAGTGGAAGTCCACGGCGACCACAACCCCCTGTCACCCGGCGCGGATCTGCTTCATCGCCAACCGGCCGGACACCGGGCCGCGTGAAGACGGTCACCGACGACGGGGCGACGGGCACGCCTGGCGGTGACCTCCGCTCTGCCAATAGCGGCCTGGGTCGCGGGCGCGACCGCTAAAGAGGTGCCTGGCACGTCGCCATTAGGGGCGTTCGGTGCGGAACGACAACAGCGGTCAGGAGGACAGCGGCACACTCCCGGTAAGGCGCTGCTCGTACTGCGGTCAGCCGTTGTTTTCCCAGCGCCGAGACGCTAAATGGTGTTCCAGGGAGCATAAGGAGCTGGCCCGGCGGCGCAGGAAGCGGGCCAGCGACCGACTTACCAGCCTCCGCGCAAGGCACCCCCTTCCAGATTCCGCAGACCTGCCCGAGTTCGACCCCACCGGCCTGGACGACGAGGTAGACGACGAGCAGGGCATCCACAGCGGCACAGCGCACCCGACCCATGGGAGGCGCGCAACCAGGCGTGGGCTACCCGGCAAGCACTCACAGACGCCATCGACGCCGTACGGGAGGACTTCGACCGGAAGGCGGTGCCCTTCATCGAGCAGCAGCGCCGCAACCCTGGCGTCGTCCTGCCCGAGATGGCCTCACTGCTGCGCGAGCGGGATTCACGTATCGCTGAGCTGACCATGAGGCCATGGAGCGGGCCCTACGGGACCGGCCGGGCCGCATCGCTAGCGCTCGCGAGCGCCAGGCCGGGCAGGCTGCGGCAAGGTCCCTCGCGGCAGACCTCGGCAAGGGCCGTTTCCTGCCCGCAGAACCAGAGCCAGCGGGCCGCGATGTCCGCTCCACGTGGAAGTGGTAGCCGGGCAGCCTGGGCCGAAGGCCAGGGACAAAGAAACCCGTCCCTAACCTGACATAATTGAAAGCGTTGATCCTCAACTCGTCTGGAGGGCGGGTGCTGCCGGATTTGGCCATCCGGCGGCCCCGTCCTCTTCGGTTTCCGAGGCAGGCGATCCGGGTCAGCACCGAGACGAGTACCGAGGAATGGGGATCAACTATGAGCATTTCCAAGTCACGCCGTCCGAAATCCGAGCGGGTCGCCCGCGAACTGGAGAACGAGTTACTACCGGACCCCAAGGACTACTACGCGGCACGAAGTACATCGACCGCCGCGCCGAGTTAGGCGACTTCAAGGGCAAGGGCAAGCCCGCGTCTGCCCTGGTCGTCCTCCACTACCTCTGGCGGCACACCGTCCGCAGCGAGGACGGACGCGGACTCGGCCCGATCGAGGCTTACGGCTGGGTCCTGACCGGCAAGTCGAAGATCGCGAAGATCGCAACCGAGTGCAACCTCTCGTATAACGCTGCCGGGGCCACGATCAAGTGGCTGCGAGACAACGGCTGGCTGGGCGGCCAGCACGAGAACGGCATCGAACTCATGCTTCGCGTCCGGATGGACATGGAAGGCCACAAGGCCCGGCTGGAGATCCTCGGACAAACCGTGCCAACGGCTGGCACGGTTGACGGTGACCGTGCCAACGAATGGCAGGGGACCGTGCCAGCCATTGGGGGGACCGTGCCAACGGTTGTGGGGGGACCGTGCCAACGGCTGGCAGCCATTACAGGGACTCTAACAAGGATCTTGAAAGGGACTTCGACAGCGACCGCGCAGCAGGCGAAGACCAAGATCAAGATCAAGACCAAGGCCGGGACCGGGCCAAGGGAGAGTCCCCCACTGACAAGGCCCGGCTGGAGGAACTCCTACCGGAGCTAGCTAGGCTCCCGTTCAACGGTGACGTCTCGGCTGCTAGGGAAGACTTGTCCTGCTGGCTCAACTCCCGCGACATGGCTGACCGGGCCGCGTACACGATCCGCCGGGAACACGAGAAGTGGGGCATCACCCCGGCCGCGCCGTTGCCGCTCTAGCCAGAACCCGGCATCCCTGCTGCCCGTCAACTGCCCACCCCTGCGTCAGGCATCACCCGCAGATCTCGCGCAGCACGCGGCCGGGCAGTGGCACTTCGGATTCGGTCACCCGTGTCCGCCTTCGCGCTGGGCGGGTAGCTCGGTCAGCGGTCTGTGGAGTTCGTCGCGGATGGCCTGAATAAGCGCCAGGTCCCGGTGTTCAGCCTGCTGGAGCGCACTATCGACCGTCGCACGGGCCTTGAGCAGCGCCTCGTCCACCGTTTCCGGCGTGGTATCCACCGCCGATTGGCTATCGATGGTCAGCGTGCGCAAATGCGCGCAGGCCTTCCAGACTTCGCCATCCGCTGCTCCGCAGAGCGCAACGGCTTTCACCACCGCGTCGGACGCATAAGGGACAAGCCGGGCCATGGCCTGGACCCTGGCCGCGTCGGGCGAAGCGTCAGCTGACGATGAACTCGGCAAGCTCTTGCTCGGACCACTTCTCCATCTCGCCGTCTTCCAGGACCTCCCGTCGCTGCTCCCGGCGGTGCAGGAGACCAGCGACATACTCTTCGTACGCAGCACAGCGCCGCTCCAAGAGTCGGTCATCACGCGCCGCTGCGATGGCTCGTTCCGTCGCGTTCCGTGTGTCCTTCGAGCCCACCACCGAGGTAACACCGCCCCCGCGATACCGATCACGCCGACGCCGCCAGAGATCAGAGCGGCCACGATCGTTGTGTCCATAGCGGGCAAGCTACCGCGCAGGCGGGCGATCTGCGCGTGACGCGCCGGTCGACCAGCTCTGTACTCTTGAGAATATTCTATTCTCTAGAGTACGATGATCCTATGACTCTAGAGAACGTGCAGGAAGCCGGGATGCAAGTGGCCGTTTCAACTCTTGAGAACAAGAGGGGCCGCCAAGCGGTCGCACTTCCCCCCGAGTCTGAGACCATCGTGAGCGCCTACGCGGTGTACCTCGCCAAGTCTCCATTGGGCGGGCAGACCCCCCGGACGTACCTGTCTGCCGTGCGCGTGTTCCTCGCGTGGCTAGCCGAGGGAGACCACGACGGCGACCCCCTGGGCGACCCCGCCGCCCGTGATTGGGCGGTGCGCGACTACCGGACGCACTTGGTGACGGTGGCGAAGCGCGCGCCGTCCACGGTCAACAAGACCATGGCGGCGCTGGACGACTTCTACACGTGGCGCGGTCTCGGCAAGGCGAACGTCAAGCGCCAGGAGCTTTCCGCCCGCGCGCCGCGCGCGCTTTCCCCGCGCGCCATGACCCGCTACCTACGAGCCGTCGAAGCCTGCCCCAGCTCCCGTGACCGGGCTATCGCGCTGCTGCCGTTCTACGCCGGGCTCCGCGTCTCCGAGGTTGCCGCGCTTGACGTTGATGACATTGCCATGAGCGCCAGGAAGGGCTCTATCCGGGTCGTCGGCAAGGGCGAGAAGACGCGCACCGTCCCGTTGCACAGCAAGCTCCGCGAGGCGCTATCGGCGTGGCTGGCCGAGCGCCCGGCCGTGGACGGTAACGCGCTGTTCGTGACCCGCATTGGCACCAGGCCGACCGCCGAGGCGGTGAACGACGTGATCTCTGCCATCACCAGGGCGGCCGGGCTTGACGAGCACGTCACGGTTCACGTTCTGCGGCACTGCTTCGGAACCAACCTTGTCCGCGATGGCGTTGACCTTCCCACGGTGGCCGACCTGATGGGGCACGCCCGGCT
Organism: uncultured Actinomycetota bacterium; assembly: GCA_963767685.1. Lineage (GTDB taxonomy): Bacteria > Actinomycetota > Actinomycetes > Streptosporangiales > Streptosporangiaceae > Trebonia. Next base: position 250,220 of record CAVYEZ010000013.1, on the reverse strand, counting down.
TGAGACCACCCGCCGCTACTCCGGCGCCGAGCGCGGACGACCTGGAGCGCGCGATCGCTTCACTTCCCGTGGACCGATAAGGACCAGACGTGAGCGACCTTGAGCAACCAGCCAAGCCCCGCGTCGGCCACCGTATGCGCGAACTGCAAGCCATCGTGTCCGCCGTGCCCGGCATTTCGAAGTCTGACACGCTGCGCGCCGCCGGGCTGCCCGTGCACGTACTTGGTTCGGGCCGTGAGCTGAACCGCGCGATAGCGGCCGGGCTCATCATCGTGGAGCACCAGCACGCCCGGCGCTGCTGCCTGTTCGCCAGCGAGCGCTACCGCAGGCGCTGGCACCTTGCCCGCGAGGCGCTACGCAGGCACCCTAGCCGGGCGCGTTGCGCAGATTCGGGCCGAGATCGCCGCCTTGGACGCCGAACGGGCAGAGACCTGGAGCAGGAGAATGTAGCTGGATAAACCAGATTATCAAACACATATTCGCTTGATATATGAAATTCCTAGTCATTCACTAGGTTTTTATCGTCTCAAGATTATCCTACCCATCGTTAAACAATCGTCACGACGAGTCGCTACCTCCTGGTAATTCGCGCGCCCGGAGGATTTCGCCCTGTGGACAGTGGCACCTCCTGCCGCCGCAGCATCGGAGGCCATGCACGTGGGGACAGTGGCACCTCGGAGGACTCGCAGAATTTGAAGAAACACTTCGGCGTGGCGCACCCCTCGATTTTCGATATAGGGTACGTTGGCCGCATGACCAAACCCCGGATCAGGGTCACGCTAGTGATCATGGACGTCTTGGACGTCATCATGAGCGCACCTGAGGATGACCCCACCTGGGGCCTGAGGATCTGCGAGGCAACAGGCCACGGGCCGGGCACCGTGTACCCCGCACTCGACCGGCTCATGAAGGCCGAGTGGATCGACGATCGCTGGGAGAACCCAGTACCCGCCGACCGGCCCCGCCGACGCTTCTACGCGATCACCTCAGTCGGCCGAGCGGGCTATACCAACGCGCTTGAACAACGTGCCAGCCGTCGAGTTGCGTGGGCCACGCCGGGAGCGCCCGCTGGCGGTGTCGCGTGAACTTTCCAGGCGCGGTGCTCCTCGGGGACGAGAACCCAAGACCAGACTTCTATTACTGGCCAGGCCAAACGATGGCCCCGCAATACACGTTGGATTGCACCGGTGCGGCGGCAACAGTACTCGCCAACACCTTGGACTACGGGGACGTACAGTGGCCGTTTGCGTACAACGGTGGCGCGGTGGCGACAACGGTCACCAATACCTTGACCGTGGGGACAAGTAGCTACCTGGGCCTGGATCCGTCAGCTTCATCGCTGAGCTTCAACTACTGGTAACCCTCCGCCGACTGGCTTCTCTTGGTACTCGACTCCCGCTCCCCCCACGGGGCTAGTCAAGAGCGTGTGGCGAGGGCCGTCCAAACCGCAGGCGCAAGCCACCGAGCCGATGACTTCGGATATCGGCGACGCCAGCGAAGAGCTGATGTTGCCTGATGTCACGAACGCCGAAGCGACCTCACCTAAAACACAACTTCCACCCGTAGCAAGTCGGGCGGAGAATCGCATTCGCAGGTTTCGCGCCCGCCGCGCGGCGAGGACATGCGAGCAGTTGACAGGTCTCGCTGTGCTCATTGTGGGCCACAAGCGTGCAGCCGCATTGCACGATGAGTGGCGCGGCCATCTAGCAGGGGAAGGCGGGCACGGGTTCGCCAGCAGTTGGCAAGCGCGGGACGCGGCCCGCGGCTTCCTCATCGCTGCTCTCCGTACCCGGCTCCAGGACGCAGCAGACGCAGCGTGGGGACCAGTAGAGGCGGTACTCGTCTCGCGTGAACTCTCGAACCTGATCGTTATGCTGCCGACACTTATCGTCACGGTGATTTTTATCCACCGGGGGGGCCTGTACGAGCTGGTAAGCAACCTTGTGAACGTCGCCGTCGTCTGGTCTGCCGCGTACGGACTCATCCGCGCTGGCCGGTGGTGGCGGGGAGCGAAGCCTCCGAAGCACAAGCCACGCCGCAGCAAGGACTAGGGACTCCCGTTGACAAGCGTCACGAGTAACTACCCTGCTCCCCCGTGCTCCGCTCGACCTGCGCCGATGCCGACGTCAAAGCCTAGAATGGGTCTTGTCAACGGGACTTGGTTGACAACGATGCCCCACGTGAGTACCGTTTTGCTCGTCTTGACCAGCACAAACATAGGGCCGCTCCACGTCGGCTGCGCGATGTGGAGCTACGCGCCGTGGCAGGGGCGCTTCCTGCCCCGGTCGACCTCACCGCGTGACCGTCTTAGCGCCTACGCGAGCTGGTGCAACGCCGTCGAGGGCAACACCACCTTCTACGCGACCCCGGGACGCGACACGGTGAAGTCGTGGGCCGAGCAGACGACACCGGGCTTCCGGTTCCTGCTCAAGCTGCCCAGGACGGTCACCCACGAGCGCCGGCTCGCCAACGCCGACGAGCCGCTGCGCGCCTTCCTCGCCGCGGCCGAGCCACTAGGGCCCCGCGCGCACGCCCTCTGGATCCAGCTGCCACCGTCCTTCTCCCCCGCCGACCTCGGCGCGCTGGCCGGCTTCCTCGGCGGGCTGCCCCGTGAGCACCGGTACTGCGTCGAGGTGCGGCACCGCGCGTTCTTCGAAGACCCGCGGGCCGGGCAGGAACTGGAGCGGACCCTCGGCGCCGTCGGCGCGGAATGGCTGACCTTCGACACCACCACGCTGTTCGACGGGTCCCCGGCGAGCGCGGCGGAACGCGAGGCGTGGACGAAGAAGCCGCGCCTCCCCCGCCGCACGCGGGCCCTCACCGCGAATCCCGTCGTCCGTTACATCGGCCGTGACGACACGGCGCGAACCGTCGCGGGCTGGCAGCCCTGGCTCGGCGTGGTCGCCGGCTGGCTGCGCGAGGGACGCTCCCCCACCGTGTTCATCCACACCCCGGACAACGTCGACGCGCCGGAACTGGCGCGCCGCTTCCACGAGCAGGTGCGCGCCCTGCTCCCCGGGGTCGCGCCGCTGCCCGAGCCGGTCCCCGCCGGGCCGCCGACGCTCTTCTGAGCATCCGACACCGCAGGCGGGCACCCGGGCCCAGGCCGCTGGCGGTACCGGGCACGGGCGAGGTCCGCGTGCTCGACTCGACCTCGATCATGGAGCTGGACAAGCTCCCTGAGCACCTGATCGTTCTCGGCGGCGGCTACACCGGGCAGCGAAGGCGGCGAGATCATGACCATCATCCAGGTCGCCATGCTCGGCAAGCTCGCCGCCGCCGCCATGGCCGACGCGATCTTCACCCACCCGCTGCTGGCGGAAGGCCTCAACACCCTCTTCGCGATGTTCTGACTTCGCACGGGGTGTCTTCCGAGTCGCTAGCTGACCAGGCGGCGCAGGCGGTGCGGGTCGGTGATGCCGTCGACCGCGGCGATCCGGCCGCCGACGACCGTGAAGGCCATCAGCGCAGCCGGCCGGCCGCGCAGGGTAACGAGCATGCCCGCGGCGCCGTTGACGATCACCGGGCGGAATTCCGCGTGCGGGCTGGCGCCGCCGAGAGCGGCAGCGGACACTGTCGCCGCACCGCGCAGCACGGTCGGGGTGCCCGCGAAGCCGTCGGTGCGCAGCACGACCTCCGGGTCGAGCAGCTCAACCAGCGTCGCCATGTCCCCGGCCCTGGCGGCGGCGAAAAACGCGTTGACCACCGCCTGCTGCGCGGCAACGGTACCCTCCGGCTCGTGCGCGCCCGCCGCCCTGACCCGGTGCCGCGCCCGGCTCGCCAGCTGCCTGGCGGCTTCCGGCGTGCGGTCGAGCATGGGGGCGATCTCGCCGAACGGGAAGTCGAACACGTCGTGCAGCACGAACGCGACCCGCTCGGCCGGGGTCAGCGTGTCGAGGACCACGAGCAGCGCGAGCCCCACCGAGTCGGCGAGCAGCGCCTCCTGCTCGGGTGTCGGCCCGTCCGCCGGGCTGAGCACCGGGTCGGGCACGCGCGGACCCGGCGAGGCTCTCCGGCCGGGCGGCGCGGGCGCGCAGCGCGTTCAGGCAGACGCGGGTGACGATGGTGGTCAGCCAGCCGCCGAGGTTGGCGACGTCATCGGCACCGGCGGCGCTGAACCTCATCCAGGCTTCCTGTACCGAGTCGTCGGCCTCATCGAGCGAGCCGAGCATCCGGTAGGCGACCCCGCGCAGCCGGGCGCGGTGCTCCTCGAACCGCTCGGCCAGCCGCGCGGCCGCTCCTTCTTCGCGCACACCGGTCACGTTCCCTCCTGATCGCGTGTCAGTAACAGTGACACAGCAAACCGGCCCGGTGTGACTAGCCGGCCGACGGTATCGAGGACGGGAAACGTCATGCGAGTTCTTTTGGTAGGTGCGAGCGGCGCGATCGGCCGCCGCCTCATTCCCCAGCTGGCCGAGCGCGGCCACCAGGTCACGGGCACCTCCCGGTCGGCCGCCAAGGCCGGCCAGCTCAGGTCGCTTGGCGCCGAGCCGGCCGTGCTCGACGTGCTCGACGCCGGCGCGGTGCGCGCCGTGGTCGCCAAGGCCCGTCCCGACGCGATCGTCTACCAGGCCACCGCCCTGGCCGGCCAGGCGTTCTCCCGCAACATGGACCGCGGCTTCGCGCCGACGAACGAGCTGCGGACCAAGGGGACCGACATCCTGCTCGCGGCCGCCGCCGAGGCGGGCGTGCCGAGGCTCATCGCGCAGAGCTTCGCGCCGTTCCGGTACGCGCACGTCGGCGGCCCGGTCAAGGACGAGGGCGACCCCCTGGTGTCCGATCCCCCGCCGTCGGCGCGGCTGATGTTCGGGGCCATGGCGCACGTGGACCAGGCGGTCACGGCGGCGGGCGGCATCGCGCTGCGCTACGGCGGGTTCTACGGCGACGTGGACGCCATGGTCGCCGCGGTCCGCAAGCGCCAGTTCCCCTTGATCGGCGACGGCGGCGGCATGATGTCGTTCATCCACCTGGAGGACGCGGCCGCCGCGACCGTGCTCGCGCTCGACGCCGAGGGGCCCGCCATCTTCAACATCACTGACGACGAGCCCGCCCCGATGCGCGACTGGCTGCCCGCCCTCGCCGCCGCCCTCGGCGCGAAGCCGCCGTATCACGTTCCCGGCTGGGCGGGCCGCCTGTTCATGGGCAAGACGCTGACGATGATGACCGAGGCCAGGGGCGCGTCGAACGCGAAGGCCACGAAGGAGCTCGGCTGGACCCTGCGCTACCCCAGCTGGCGCACCGGCTTCCCCGCCGCCTACGGCGGCTAGCCGCACCCTCCCTGCTCGCGGCCGCACCGAGCGGGATGTCCGCCTACGTACTCGGGAGGATCACCTTTAGCTCCGCTACCACGCTGGTCGGCCTGGTCATCACGCTGGCCCTGGGCCTGGTGGCCTTCCCGGGCGTGAGCCTGACGGCGGGCGGCCTCGCGACACTTGCCTGGGTGACGGTGCTCGGGCTGCTCGCGACGATCCCCGGCTCGCCGCGTACTTCGAGGTACCGGTCGAGGTCATCTTCTCCACCGAGCCGTTCCCGCGCCTCGGCTCGGCGTCCGAGCACAGCGCGAGCGCGGGCTAGCGGCGCGGCGCGCTCTCGCTAGAAGTCGTCCCAGTGCGGCGGGCGGTCCCGGTAAAGCCGGTCGTCGTCCCGTTGCCGGTACTCCCCCCAGGCCGCGTCCGTGTCCTCGGGGCTCTGCTCGGGCACCACCGGCTCGGCGGCAAGCGCGCCGCGAGCGGACGGCGCGCCGGGCGCGGGCGCCACGTCAGCGGGCGCGGCGTCTTCGGGCACGGAGGGCGCCGGGCCCGTCGGCCCGGGCGCCGCGCCGGGTGAAGTCATGTCGCCGCCTCCGGTCGTCCCGCCGGCGAGGGAGTCCCAGCGGGCACCGCCCCAGGCTACCGCCGGGCCCCGCACGGCCACGGCACGGCGGCATCAGCCCGTCCCCACCTCACCGTATACACGGAGCGGGGCCCGTGCGATGGGAAATCACGTCCGCTCCAGCCGGGCTTGCCAATGACTGTTAACGATAACTTTTCGGCAACGCCAGTCTAGATTGTCCCCAGAAGTCGACCTATTGTCTCTGTTACCACGTGACTCGGGTTACAGATTCCAATAATGTGATCGCTAACATCGCCGACGGAGTTCCCTTTCGACGGAGACAGCTGGAGGTCCGGATGAAGAAGATCGACCCCAAGGTCGATGAGGCCATACAGACGCTGAACATGAAGGACGGTCCGTCGCGGCGCAAGCTGCTGACGGGAACCGGCCTGGTCAGCGCCACGGCAGCGGCCTCGGCCCTGCTCGCGGCCTGCACGTCAAGCAGTAACAGCAGCAGCAGCGGCTCGGTCAAGATCACGGAGTCGAGCGCGGCCGCGGTCGCGGGCAACTTCCCGAAGACCCCCGGCTGGAAGTTCTACTTCGTCAACCACGTCACCACGAACGCGTTCTTCACGCCCACCCAGTACGCGCTGTCCGACGCGGCCGCGCTGCTCGGGCTGCCCGACGCCGGTCTGGGGCGGCTCGAACAACTCGGTCATCTCCCAGATGGTCGCCAACTTCGACACCGCGGTCGCCGCGGGCGCGAACGGCATCGCCCTGGCCGCCATCAGCGCGACCGCGTTCACGTCGCCGGTCGCGAGCGCCATGTCGAAGGGCATCCCCGTCGTGACGTACAACGCCGACGGCGAGTACGTCAACGGCAAGCCGGTGATCGGCACCAACCGGCTCTGCTACGTCGGCCAGTCGCTCTACTCGTCCGGTCAGTCGATGGGCGAGCAGATCAAGACGGTGCTCCCGGGCGGCGGCGACATCGTCATCTTCACGCCGGTGGTCGGCACGGGGAACACCCAGCCGCGGTACGACGGAGCGGTGTCGGTCCTCGGCAGCAACTACACGGTGCACGAGCAGGCGACCGGCGCCACGGAGTCCGTGGAGCCCGCGGCCATGAAGGCGTACCTGAACGCGAACAAGTCCTCGCTGAAGGGCGCGTTCGCGATCGACTCCGGTGACACCGAGTTCCTGGGTGCCCAGCTCAAGTCCCTGGGAATGTCGATCCCGGCCGGCGGCTTCGACACCACCGGGCAGACGGTGCCCAACATCCAGGACGGCACCCTGAAGTTCACCATCTACCAGAACCCGTACCTGCAGGGGTTCCTGCCGGTGCTCTACATGTACCTGTACAACCTCTCCGGCGGGGTCCTCTCGCCGCCGAACACCGACACCGGCCTGTCGGTGGTCACGAAGTCCAACGTGCAGCCCTACATCGCGGACAGCCGGTACCAGGGCAGCACGTCCGCGGAGAAGTACATCGCGCGGGCCTCGGGCGCGATCAACAGCCCGATGGCCTCGACCAGCACCTGACCCGCCGCATCCACCGAAACCATTCGCGGCCGGGGCGAATCCCGTTCTTTCGCCCCGGCCGTACGTCATGAGAGCCTGTCGGCGAGAAGGTGCGGCCGACCCGAGAACGAAGGTGAACTTTCGTGAGTGAGACAGCTCAGCAGGGGAACCCGGACACCGGTTCTCTACTGAAGCAACCGCGCGCCGGGGGCGGTCCGGTCGGCGGGCTGCTGAGAACCGCGGGCCGTACCCTGCTTCGGCAGCGAGAATCGACCGTGTTCGTCGTCGCGGTCGGGCTCTTCATCTATTTCGCGGTGTCCAGTACGTCATTTGTCACCGGCACGAACCTGCCGATCCTGTTCACGCAGGACTCCGCCCCGTACGCCATCATCGCGCTCGGCGAGGTCTTCCTGCTCATCTGCGGGGAGATCGACCTGTCCGTCGGCTTCACCTTCGCGCTGGCCCCGTTCCTGATGTACTTCCTGAACACCTACGATCACGTCCCCGGCCTCCTCGCCATCATCATCTCCCTGCTGATGGGGCTGGTGGTCGGCTGGGTTAACGCGTTCCTGACCGTGACCGTCGGCCTGCCGTCCTTTATCACGACGCTGGGGACCGGGTTCATCCTGCTGGGGATCGTGCAGGTCACGTCGCACGGCGAGCCGGTGAGCGTGCCGACTGACATGGCCGGTGACGTGCACTGGCTCGGCGGCAACTGGGCGCCGTTCATCTGGGCGGTGGTGCTCACGCTGATCATGCACATCGTGCTGACCAGGACCCGCTGGGGACTGCACACGGTGTCCGTCGGCGGCAACCTGCTCGGCGCCCGCGAGGCGGGCATCCACGTCAACACGATCAAGTACGGCAACTTCATGCTGACCGGCCTGTTCGGCGCGCTGGTCGGCCTGCAGAACGCGTTCGTCACGAACTCCATCGACCCGACGGCCGGCGGCTACCAGCCGATGTTCTACGCCGTGACGGCGGCGGTCATCGGCGGCACCGCGATGCTCGGCGGCACCGGGACGGTGATCGGCGCGTTCCTCGGCGCGGTCGTCATCGGCATGCTCACCGACGGCTTCACCATCCTGGGCGTCAGCGCCAACCCGCTGCCCATCATCTTCGGCGGCGCCGTCCTCGTGGCCATGATCGCCAACGTCCAGCTCGCGCGGCTGCGGGAAAGGGGAGCGCAATGACCGAGGCACCGGAGCTCGACAGCGACATCCTGCGCGTTGAGCACATCTCCAAGAACTACGGCGTGGTGACCGCCCTCACCGACATCAACCTGCGGCTGGCCAAGGGCGAGGTGCTCGGCCTCATCGGCGACAACGGCGCGGGCAAGTCCACGCTGCTCAAGATCCTTTGTGGCTTCCAGCGACAAACGTCGGGCCGGATCCTGCTCGAGGGCCAGGAGGTCCGCTTCAAGTCGGTGGACCACGCGCGGTCGCTCGGCATCGACGCCGTGTACCAGGATCTCGCGCTGGTCCCGCAGCTGACCGTGGCCCAGAACATGTTCCTGAACCGGGAAAAGGTCAGCTGGCCGCTGCTGAACATCAGGGCCATGCGCAGGGAAGCGCAGGAGCACCTGGACGAGATCGGCGTGCGGATCGGGGACATCAACGCGCCGGTCGCCCGCCTGTCCGGCGGGCAGCGGCAGGCGATCGCGGTGGCCCGCTCGGTGTTCTCCAACCCGAAGATCCTGCTGCTAGACGAGCCGCTCGCGGCGATGGGGGTCAAGGAGGGCTCGCTGATCCTCGACCTCATCACGCAGCTCAAGGCGCAGGGCAACGTCTCGATCATCATCATCGCGCACAACTACGGCCAGGTGCTCGAGGTGTGCGACCGGGTGAACCTGATCCAGGACGGCCGGATCTCGCTCGACCGGCGGGCGGACGAGACCTCCGCCGAGGAACTGACCGAGATGGTCGTGGCCGAGTACCGCAAGGCCCTGGAGGAACGCCGGAGGGCCAACGCCGGGCCGCAGTAAGAGCCAATCGTCAACGTGTCATGAACCCAGGGCTTAAAGTACTGGTCAGCGGTAATTCATACCTTGATGCCTTAGGGGGGGCCACGGTAAGCGAACGGCTGACGGGGCGGGGCAGCAGTTCGTCGGCCAGCACGCTGTACGACGTGGCGCGCGAGGCGGGAGTGTCCACCGCGACCGTCTCGCGGGTGGTGCACGGCCACGACGGGGTCCGCCCGGCGACCCGGCGGCGCGTGCTTGAGGTCATCGAGGCCCTCGGGTTCGTGCCCGACAGCGCGGCGCAGAGCATGGTCCGCGGGCGCAAGGAAGTGGTCGGGCTCGTCGCCATCGCGAGCCGCGGCCCGGACAGCGAGGTCGAGCAGGAAGGCCTGCTCTTCATCGAGGAGGTGCTGCGCGGCGTTGAGTCCAAGCTCAGCCCGCTCGGCTGGCCGGTGCTCATGTCCGTGCGCCGCTCCGCCGACGACGCGGGCGCCTTCCAGTGGCTGCAGAAGATGTCGGCGAAGGTCGACGGGCTGCTGATTGCCGAGGGCATCGACGCCGAGCACATGACCAGGCTGGCCTCGCGCCTCCCGATCGTGCTGATCTCCGGTTCCCCCGACCAGCCGAAAGCCGACGTCGTGCACGCCGACAACCACACCGGGACCAAGGCGCTGGTGAGCCACCTGATCGAACGGCACGGCCGGACCCGGCTCTACTACGTCGGCGGCCCGGCGGAGGCACCGGACGCCGGGGAACGGCGCGCGGCCTTCGAAGAGGAAGTCGCCCGGCATCCGGGCGCGCGGCTGGCGGGGTCCTTCGAGGGCCGGTTCGTGGCCGCCAGCGGCCAGCTGGCGGTGCGCGAGATCCTGGCCGCGCCACGTGTCGACGCGCCCGACGCGATCGTCTGCGCCAACGACCAGATGGCGATCGGCGCGATGCGGGAGCTGCAGGCGGCCGGCCTGCGAGTCCCCGAGGACATCGCCGTGACCGGGTTCGACGACATCCTTCTCGGCGCTCTGCTCGCACCGCCGCTGACCACGGTGCACCAGCCGATGCGGCTGCTCGGCGAGCGGGCCTGCGCCCTGCTGCTCGACCGGATTGCCGACCCGTCCCTGCCGCGCCGCGTCGAGCGGCTGCCCACCGAGCTCATCGTGCGGGAAAGCTGCGGCTGCGTCACCCCCTCGTTACCCCCAGGCGGGGCTAGCCGCCAGGCGGGAGCGCGGGTTAACCTTCGAAGCTGGCCCGCAGCCCACGCTGTCCGGCTCCGCCGCCCGATCCGCTCCGAGCCGAGGTGCCCGACCCATGCCCGACCGACAGTTCCCGAAGCCGGACGAGATCTTCGAGCTCATGCGGTTCAAGAAGCCGGAACTCGACGCGAAGAAACGCCGCCTTGACGCCGCGCTGACGATCTACGACCTGCGGGACATCGCCAGGCGCCGCACGCCGAAGGCCGCCTTCGACTACACCGACGGCGCCGCCGAGTCCGAGATCTCGCTCAAGCGGGCCAGGCAGGCGTTCGAAGACGTCGAGTTCCACCCGTCCATCCTCAAGGACGTCTCGGCGGTCGACCCGTCGACGACGGTCTTCGGCGGCCCGTCGGCGCTGCCGTTCGGCATCGCCCCCACCGGCTTCACCCGCCTCATGCAGACCGAGGGCGAGGTGGCCGGCGCGGGCGCGGCGGGCGCGGCGGGCATCCCGTTCTCGCTGTCCACCCTCGGCACCACGTCGATCGAGAACGTGAAGGCCGCCAACCCGAACGGCCGCAACTGGTTCCAGCTGTACGTCATGCGCGACCGGGAGGTCTCCTACGACCTCGTGCGCCGCGCGGCCGCCGCCGGGTTCGACACGCTGTTCTTCACCGTCGACGCCCCGGTCGCCGGGGCCCGGCTGCGCGACAAGCGCAACGGCTTCTCGATCCCGCCGCAGCTCACGCTCGGCACGGTGCTCAACGCGATCCCCCGCCCCTGGTGGTGGTACGACTTCCTGACGACGCCCAAGCTGGAGTTCGCCTCGCTCACCTCCACCGGCGGCACGGTCGGCGAGCTGCTCGACGCGGCGATGGACCCCACGATCAGCTTCAAGGACCTCGACGTCATCCGCGGGCTGTGGCCGGGCAAGCTCGTCGTCAAGGGCGTGCAGAGCGTGCGGACGCCAGGACGCTCGCCGACCTCGGCGTCGACGGGATCGTGCTGTCCAACCACGGCGGCCGCCAGCTCGACCGCGCCCCCGTCCCCTTCTACCTGCTGCCCGAGGTCGTCAAGGCCGTCGGCGGCCGGACCGAGATCGCGATCGACACCGGGATCATGAACGGCGCCGACGTGGTCGCGTCCATCGCCATGGGGGCGCAGTTCACCCTGGTCGGCCGCGCCTACCTGTACGGCCTGATGGCCGGCGGCCGGGCCGGCGTCGACCGCGCCGTCGAGATCCTCCGCGACCAGGTCATCCGCACGATGAAGCTGCTCCAGGTGGCTAGCGTGGCCGAGCTGAACCCCGGGCACGTCACCCAGCTCCGGCGCCTCGCCCCCCGTCAGGTAAACGGCTAGCGGCCGGAGCCAGCCGCATGCGTTCGGAATCATCGCCGAGAGTTGAACAAAGAAAGAGTCTTCCGAACGGGAACGGCTGACCCTGGCGGCGCACCGCTCCGCCTGAAGGGGCAGGCGGGCCCGGCGCGGCAGGCGGCGCGGAGCGCTTCTTGCTGTTATCCGATTTCGGCCGTGTCGCCCGGCGCGCGGCCGAGCTCGCACCGGTCCCCGCGTGTACCGTGCCCGAGGATGTGAAAGGCTAGTGGCGGACGATGCCGAAGGGAACATGCCTGTGCCAGCGCAGCCGATCGAGGAGCCAGCGCCACAGCCGGTGGTCAGCCCGCTGACCCAGGCAGCGGTATTCCTCGTGCTCACCATCAGCCCCGGCGGGGAGGACGCGGTCCGCGATCTCCTGCCCGACCTGTCCGGCCTGGGGCGGTCCGTCGGGTTCCGCATCCCGGAGGGCTCTCTCCAGGTAGTCGCCGCGATCGGCTCCGACGCCTGGGACCGGCTGTTCTCCGGCCCGCGCCCCCGCGAGCTCCACCCGTTCCGCGAGCTCACCGGATCGCGCCACAACGCCCCGGCCACCCCCGGTGACCTGCTGTTCCACATCCGGGCCAGCCGGATGGACCTGTGCTTCGAGTTCGCCACGCAGGTGATGAGGCGGCTGCGGGGCGCGGTCGAGGTCGCCGACGAGGTGCAGGGCTTCCGCTACTTCGACGAGCGGGACCTGATCGGTTTCGTCGACGGCACCGAGTCACCGCCCGGGGCAGCCGGCGTCAGCGCCGCGATCGTCAGCGCGGACGACGACCCTGACTTCGCCGGCGGCAGCTACGTGATCGTGCAGAAGTACCTGCACGACATGGCGGCATGGAACGCCATCAGCGTCGAGGACCAGGAGCGCGTGATCGGCCGCAGCAAGCTGGACGACATCGAGATGCCCGAGGAAGTCAAGCCGGCGAACTCCCACGTGGCGCTCAACACGATCACCGGGCCGGACGGCGAGGAGCGGAAGATAATCCGGGCGAACATGCCGTTCGGCAACCCGGGGCAGGACGAGTTCGGCACCTACTACATCGGCTACGCCGCCACGCCGTCGGTGACCGAGGAGATGCTGTCGAACATGTTCATCGGCAACCCGCCCGGCAACACCGACCGGATCCTCGACTTCTCGACCGCGATCACTGGGTGCTTGTTCTTCGCCCCGTGCGCGGACTTCCTCGATGACCCGCCGGAGCCGCCCGGTGCTGCCAGCACCACTAGTGCGGCCGTCGTCTCGGCGGACGCTTCCCGGGCATCCGGTGGCCCGTCGCCGGCCGGCGACGGGTCGCTCGGCATCGGGTCGCTCAAGGGCTAACCAACCTCACGCCGGGTAGCGCTAAACAGCCAAGACAGTGAAAAGGGGTCCGATGAACAACCTGTACCGCGAGCTCGCCCCGGTCTCGTCCGCCGCGTGGTCCTGCATCGAGGAAGAGGCCAAGCGCACGTTCGCCCTGCACGCCGCCGCGCGAAAGGCGGTCGACGTGACCGGGCCTGACGGCCTGGCCCTGGCGGGCGCGGGCACCGGGCACGTGACCACGGTTGACCCGCCCGCGGACGGGGTGACGGCGGCCCTGCGCGACTGGCGTCCCGTCGTCGAGCTGCGGGTGCCGTTCACGCTTTCCCGGGGCGCGATCGACTCCGTCGAGCGCGGCGCGCTCGACCCGGACTGGCAGCCGGTCAAGGACGCCGCGAAGAAGATCGCCTTCGCCGAGGACCGGGCGGTCTTCGACGGTTACGCGGCCGCCCAGATCACCGGGATCCGGCAGGCCTCGTCCAACCCGGCGCTCACGCTGCCCGCCGAGGTGCGGGACTACCCGGACGTGGTCAGCAGGGCGGTCAGCCAGCTCCGGCTGGCCGGCGTGGCCGGCCCGTACTCGCTGCTGCTGTCCGCGGACGCGTGGACGGCGGTCAGCGAGACCTCGGATCACGGCTACCCGATCCGCGAGCACCTGGCCCGGGTGCTCGACGGCGACATCATCTGGGCGCCGGCGATCGACGGCGCGCTGCTGCTGTCCGGCCGCGGCGGCGACTACGAGCTGCGGCTCGGCCAGGACCTGTCGATCGGCTACCAGTCGCACGACGCGGACTCGGTTCAGCTGTACTTCACCGAGTCGTTCACGTTCGCGGTATACACGACGGAGGCGAGCGTCGCGCTTAACGCCTAGCATCCCGGAGCGTGCTCCGCGAACTGGCCAGCTCGAGGCTGGCCGCCCTGGTCGAGCGCCGCGACGTGCCCTCGGTCTCGTACGCCATCGTGACGGACGGGGAGGTGACCGTCGGCGGGCACGGCGGCACCGGCCCGGACTCCGTGTTCCAGATCGGCTCGGTGACCAAGGGCCTCACCGGCCTGCTGCTCGCCGACCTGGACGCCCGCGGCCAGGTGTCCCTCGCCGATAGGGCAACGGACTACCTGCCGGGGGCCTCGCCCGGCCGGGTCACCCTGCTTGACCTGGCAACGCACAGGTCAGGGCTGCCGCGCCTGCCGCCCGGGCTGCGCCGGTACGCGCTGCTGCGCCCGCATGACCCGTACGCGTGGTACCCGGCCAGGCGCTTCCTGCGGGAAGCGCGCCGATCGCTGGCCGCAGCGCCGGGCGGCCAGCCTTATTTGTACTCCAACTACGGGTTCGGGCTGCTCGGGTCCCTGCTCGGCCAGGCCGCGGGCACGGGGTACGAAAGGCTGCTCGCCGAGCGGGTCTGCGGCCCGCTGGGCCTGCGGGCTACGGCGTTGGACGCGGCGTCCGGCCAGCGGCCGGTGCAGGGTCACCAGCGCGGACGGCCGGTGCCGCCGTGGCGCCTGGGGGTCATGTCCGCGGCCGGCGGGCTGTACTCGACCGCCGCCGACCTGGCGCGGCTGCTCACCGCCTGCCTGGAGCCGGACACCACGTCGCTCGGGGCAGTGATCCGCTCCGCCCTGGCCCCCCGCGCGCCGGTCTCCAGCGACCAGGAGATCGGCCTGGCCTGGCACCACGTCCTACGCGACGGGCAGCGCGTCATCTGGCACAACGGGATGACCGGAGGGTACAGCGCGATCGTCGCCTTCAGCCCGGCGCGGCGGGCCGGCATCGCGGCGCTTGCGAACGGGGCGGGCCCGTTGCCGTCACCGCTTGACGCGCCCGTCATCGATGCCCTCTTCGGGGCGTGACGCTGGCTCGTTCGGAAGCGCCCGCGACGCGGTCAAGGCGCCTTGGATGAAGTCCAGAAGCAAGGCCAAGGCGCAGACCGTCCCGAGGCCGACGGCGGCGCCGGCCGCCGTGTCGGTGAAGTAATGCCAGCTCAGGCCGATGACCGCCATGGCCACCACGGCGGTGACCACGCAGGCCACAGCCACCACCGCCACGCGGGCCGCCCGGGTGGCGGCCCGCTGCGGCGGGACGAGGAGCAGGACGGCGAGGGTCGCGGTCAGGGCCGCGGCGGACGCTGTGTGCCCGCTCGGAAAGGAGAGCGCGCCGAGATAGACCCGGTGGAAGACGTGCTTGAGCAGCGCGTCGTTGAGAGTCGCGGCCACGGGGACGGCGGTCACCGCGAGCACCGCGCCGCTCAGCCGCCCGACGATCAGGCAGCCGGCCGCCGTGGCGACGCTGACCGCGATGGCCGGAATGAGCGTCCCCGGCACCGCGAGCCAGCGCAGCAGCGTTTCCTGTCCGGCGAAGAAGGCGATCACGCGTGAGTCGACGGCGTTGTCGAGCCCGTCGGGCACCGTCTGGCCGACGAACGGCAGGCCGAGCCCGAAGGTGACGATCGCGCAGGCCGCCAGGGTCAGCCCGGCCCGGGCACGGAAGTTCCCGAGCAGCGGCTTGCCGCGCGGTACGAGCATGCCAGCCTCCCCTCGTGCGGCCGTGCACCGGACATGGCTGAAATGCCCGGAGATACCGAACAGGAACCAGGGTTGCTAGGTGAGCGTATCGTCCCCGGGATCTCCGATGACCTTGCGCAGGAGGCCCGTGGCGTCGGCGGGCGCATCGTCACTGGTCCAGGCTACGTACTGGTCGGGCCGTACCAGGATAAGGGAGTGCCGGTACGCCGTCCGCGGCCCGTCGAAGGTGTCGGTGATCACCCGCAACGGCACGCGGAGGCGGCTGGCGGCCGCCAGGAACGCCGCGGCGGGGCTCGGGTCGGCGGTGAGCGCGATCAGGGTGTACTCGCGCCCCAGTTCCTCGAACACGTCGCGGCCCGAGGACAGGAGGGCCGGAGCGAGGTGATGGCCGGGGCGCGCCGTGAAGGCGTGATAACCCTTGACGCCGCACGCTGAGCCCTCTGGCCCCCACACGATGGGCGAGCCCTCGTAGTGCGGTTCGTAGGTCGGCGGCGCGGTCTCCCCGGCCGTCATCGAGCGCCACGCGTCCTCGAACTCGCCCCGGTCGCGCTGCGGGCTGTACCGGGCGAGGAAGTCCCGGTCCCGCTCGATGCCCGCGGTGATCGCCTCTCCCGTCCCGACGAAAACCGGGCGCCGCTCGCGTTCGTAGCTGTCGAGCAGCGGGGGCCTGCCCCATCCTTTCAGCACCGCGGCGAGCTTCCATCCGAGGTTCACCGCGTCCTCAAGTCCCGTGTTGAGTCCGTACCCGCCGTAAGGCGGGTGGCTGTGGGCCGAGTCGCCGGCGATGAACGCCCGGCCTCGCCGGTAGGCGTCGGCGACGTTGACGCGCAGGTCCCAGAGGCCCACGTGCTCGAAGGCGCAAGGCGCGGGAAAGCCGGCGGCCCGCTCGATCAGGGACTGGACGTCAAGGTCAGAGGTCGTTGCGTCCTGGGATACGGGCGCATGGAAGAAGTAGGTCTCCGCGGCGTCAACCCGCCCGAGGAACCGCCAGTACCCGGCGAGTTCCGGATGCAGCACCCGGTACGTGGTCCGCGGCGGAAAGCGTTCCAGGTGCGCGCTCAGCTCGGGCGACCGGAAGACCGCGAGGACCATGCGCGTGTTGAAGTCGGCCCCGCTGCTCGCTATGCCCGCCTGCTCCCGCACCGTCGAACGAGCGCCGTCGCAGCCCACGAGGTAGGCGCCCGCGATCTCGCAGCGCGCACCGCCCGAGTCTTCCAGCGCCGTCACGCGCACGCCGTCGCCATCCTGGCTGATGCTGGCGGCGGACCAGCCGAACAGCGCGACAACCGGATCCAGGGCTCGCACCCGGGTGCGCAGCACGGACTCCGTCAGGTACTGCGGCAGCCGTTCGTTCGCCTGAAAGTAGAAGTCGGCGACCGACTCGCGCCCCGCGGGTGCGTACCAGTACTCCCCCGCGAGGCTTTCGTACGCCGTGATGCCGCCGATCGGGAAACCCTTGGGCAGCAGGCTCGCCTCGCGCAGGTCGTCGGCACAGTCCCAGTAGTAGAAGTGCTCAAGGCTGCGTGCGGTGAGGTTCTGCCCCTTCGGAATCGCCGCGGGCTCGGTCCTGCGCTCGACCACGACGCACGGGATGCCCGCCTTGCCGAGCGTCGCTGCCAGGCCGAGGCCGACCGGGCCGCCGCCCACGACAATGACCGAAGTCTGGATTCGACGCACCCTTTGCCCCTCCTCGGACCGCAGGCATCGATAATCTTCTCATGGCCGCGCCCGTGTCCTTTTCGGCAGCCCCGGTCGCGCGCTCCCGGCCGAGGGCATCGGCTTGCCGGTGCCAGTCACCCCTGTCAGCGGACTGGGCTAGGCTGTCCGACTGTGATCCCGGCACCCGACATTCCTGGGCACAATGTGTTCGGCGTCCTCGGCTCCGGAGGTTTCGCCACCGTTTACCGGACCTGGCAGGCCGCGGTCGGCCGCGAGACGGCCGTCAAGGTGGACAGCCGGGTGCTGCACAGCGAGCGCGACCAGCGGCGTTTCTTCCGCGAGGTAACAGCGGCCGGACGACTGTCCGGGCATCCGCACGTCGTTAACGTCTACGACGCGGGGACCCTGCGGGACGGGCGCCCGTACATGGTGATGGAGTTGTGCCCGGGCGGCTCACTCAACGATGAGCTGCGCCGCAGCGGGCCGATGAGCGCGGAGCGGGCCTGCCGTATCGGCACCGACCTAGCCGACGCGCTCGCCGCGGCTCATGCGGCGGGCATCCTGCACCGGGACATCAAGCCGGCGAACATACTGATCAACCGCTACGGCGTCGTCGGTATCGCGGACTTCGGGCTTGCCTCGGTCATCGCGGCCAACGGCGAGCAGTCGGTAAGCCGTGATGCCCTGACCCCGGCCTACGCGCCGCCAGAAAGTTTCGACGGGGCGGAGCCGACGGCGGCCGCCGACCTGTACTCGCTCGCCGCCACTATCTACGCGCTGATGGCGGGCCGGCCCCCGCGCTACCCCGCCGACGGGACACGACCCGGCGTGGCGACCATCTACGCTATGCGCGGCCAGCCGGTCGAGGACATTCCCGGCGTGCCGCCCAGGATGCTGGCCATCCTGCGCCAGTGCCTGGCGGCGGACCCGGCGCAGAGGCTGCCAAGCGCGGCCGCCCTCAGGGATGAACTCGCCGCGCTCCTGGGCCGGCCAGACCGCGGCCCCGCCTACACGGCCCCGCCGCGGCACGCGACGGGGCCGACCGCACCACGGGCCGCGGCCATGTCGCAGAACCGCGGCACGCCGCCCGGCCAGGATATGCCGGCCGCCTGGTCCATGTCGTCCGCCGGGGGCCCGCCGACCGACGCTGGGCCGTTCACCGCGAACGGGCGTCACGCGTCCGAGGTTAGCCTGCCGCCCGCCGCGATTTCCGGGACCGGCGGGAACGGAGCCTTGCCCCCGGCCGGGACCACGGCGCCAGGCCACGGGGCGAGCCCGGTCACCCAGCGCCGTCGTTGGCGCCGCGCGGCGCTGGCCGCCGCGGTGGGCGGCGGCCTCGTCCTGGTCGGCGCCGCGGGCCTGATCGTGGGCGACCGCCTTCTTGCCCCGGCCGGCACCCCGGCCAGGACCGGCGCGACGGGCAACGCAACCGCTACGACCGCTACGACGGGCAACGCGATCGACACGTTTGGCATCGCCACGACGACCACCCACTGCCCGGCGGCGGCGGCCGTCGCCGGCGCCGGAGCGCGGTGCACGGCGTCACCGGAATGCTGGGACGGACTGGTCGAGGACGAGGGCATCATCACCACCCCGAGCCCGCTGCCCTGTACCGGACAGCACACGTGGCAGACGTTCGCGATCGGGATCATGCCCAGCAGCTCGGCGAGCTTCAACGTGAACATCGTGCAGGCCAACCCGACGGTGGGCGCTGTCTGCTCATATGCGGTGCTGCTCAGCTCCCGGGTGGGAAACGCGCGGAAAATCCCGCAGAGTCAGTGGAGCATCCAGGTGGTGCCACCGGACGAGGCCGCATTCGACACCGGCGTCCGCACCTACCGGTGCCTCGCGTCCCTTGGCTACGGGGAATCTCAGACGTCTCAGTTCGGCCCGTAGCGAGGCGCAATGGAGCGGAGCTGCCCCCAGTTCGGGATAAGGCGTTGGTCTCTCCCGAACGGGGGCGTGGTTCCCTTACCTGCCGACGGCGGCCCGCTCCCTGGCGAGCGACCCCTCCGCGAGTTTTTCGTCCAGGCGCTTGCCCTCGATGTCGGGGTCGGGGACGTGGCGTGCGAACCACCGCGGGTGGTACCAGATCCTTGACCCGACGATCGCCATGACGGCCGGCACCAGCGTGAGGCGGACGACGAACGCGTCAAGGAAGACGCCGGCGGCGAAGCTGAAGCCGATCGCCTTGATGGTCGGGTTGCTGGTGAACATGAAGGCCACGAAGATGGAGAACATGATCAGCGCGGCCGCGGTCACCACGCGGGCCGAGTGCCCGGTGCCCTGGGCCACGGCGCGGCGGCCGTCGCCGTTCCTTGTGTACTCCTCCTTGATCCGTGACACGACGAACATCTCGTAGTCGCTGGACAGGCCGAAGATGATCGCCAGCATGATGATCGGCAGGAAGCTGATCGTCTCCGTCGGGGTGATGCCGAAGATGTGCTGGCCCCAGCCCCACTGGAACATCGCGACCTGCGCGCCGAGCGCCGCGGACATCGACAGCAGGAAGCCGAGGATGGACTTGATCGGCACCAGGATCGTCCTGAAGGCGAACGTCAGCAGGATGAACGCCAGGCCGACCACGACGATCAGGAAGGTCGGCAGGGCGCCCGACAGCTTGGCCGAGACGTCGATGTTGGATGCCGTCGTGCCGCCGACCAGGATGTGCGCGCCCGTGCTGCCCTCGACCGCGGCGCGGTCGCCGCGGATCGTGTTCACCAGCGTGGCGGTGACCGGGTCGTTCGGCCCGGACTTCGGGATCACCTTGATCAGTGAGATGCCGTTTTGCGTGGTCACCGGGGTCACTGTGGCGACGTCGGGCAGCTTCGTGAGTGCCGCCGTCATCTGGCTGGTGGCCGCGGGGCTGTGCACGTCCTGGGCGACGATCAGCAGCGCGCCGTTGAAGCCGGCGCCGAAGCCTTCGGTCGTGAGGTCGTAGGCCTGGCGGTCGGTGGAGCTGGTGGGATCGGATCCGGCGCCCGGCAGGCCCAGCTGGATGGACAGCGCGGGAATCGCGAGCGCGCCGAGCAAGGCGATCGCGCCGATGAGCACGGGCACCCGGCGGCGTACGACGAACCTGGCCCACCGGGCGCCGGCCGGGCTTTCCGGGTCCGCGGCGGAACGGCGGGCGGTCCGCTCGGAACGCGCGCCGAGCAGCGGCAGCCGGGTGAACTTAGCGACCTTCATGCCCGCGAAGCCGAGCAGCGCGGGCACCAGCGTCAAGGCGATCAGCAGGGCGAC
Source organism: uncultured Actinomycetota bacterium (assembly GCA_963767685.1). Taxonomy (GTDB): domain Bacteria; phylum Actinomycetota; class Actinomycetes; order Streptosporangiales; family Streptosporangiaceae; genus Trebonia. The sequence continues at coordinate 229,648 of CAVYEZ010000013.1, read as the reverse complement.
GGCGACGGATGACGCGGCGGCCAGGCCCATGACCGTTAGGAACGGGATGCCCACCACGGTCAGGCCGCACAGCGCGATCATCACCGTCAGGCCTGCGAACACGACGGCGCTGCCCGCCGTGCCCACGGCAAGCGGCACCGACTCTTCCGGCGTCATGCCGTTGAGCAGGTTGGTCCGGTGCCTGAACAGGATGAACAGGCCGTAGTCGATGCCGCAGGACAGCCCGAGCATCAGCGCGACGGTGGTCGACGCCGAGGCGATCGTCACCACCGACGCGACGGCGGTGATGCCCATCAGCGTGGTGATCACGCCGACGATCGCCCCGAGGATGGGCATCCCGGCGGCCGCGAAAGCGCCGAAGGTGATCATCAAGATGAGGAACGCGATGACGATGCCGATCAGCTCGGGCGTCTCCGAGATCACTACCCGCCAGCCGGGGTAGACGCTGCCGTTGTACTCCACTCGGATGCCTTGGGCCTGCACGGGTGTCATCGCGGCCTTGACGGCGTTGAGGTTGGCGTCCGTCACATCTGTCGCTGGCGCCGACCACTGCACCGTGCCGAGCGCGATCGTGCCGCCCGGCGAAATCAGCTTGCTCTGGAAGGGCGTGGTGACGACGGAGACTTGCGGAATCGCCTTGAGGCCGGCCATGGCGGACTCGATCGCCGCCTTATCAGCCGCGTTGGTGACCTTGCCCGAACCGTTTTGAGTGGCGAAGACGATCGTGGTCGAGCCGCCGCTGAAGGCCGGCAGCTTGGCCGTCAGCACGGCCGCCGCGTTCTGCGACTCGGTGCCCGGGATGCTGAAGGTGTCGTTCGTCTTACCGCCGCTGGCCTGAGCGATCGCGATGGCGGCGATGGCCGCCACCAGCCACAGTCCCAGGACTAGCCGCCTTCGCCGGTAAGCGAAACTGGCAAGCCGGTACAGGTAGCTCGACATGAGGCAACTCCGCGGGTGGAGTGGAGCACGGTATCAGGGCTTCCGACGCTAGGGGATTCACTAGCCGATCGTCAAGTGAATCGCTAGCCATTTGTCAGGTGATTCACTTGTCGTTCGGCAAGCGGACGACTTGTCGTGCAGCTAGTGACTCACCGTCCGTCAGCAGTTATACTGCGATCCGGTTCAACGAAGGAGTCATCGATGGCGACGCCGGTCAGGGGTGCGTCCACCCGGGCAGCGCAAGCCGAACGGACGAGGCAGCAGATCCTCGAGACAGCGGAGCGGCTGTTCGCCGAGCACGGCTACGACGCGACCTCGCTGCAGATGATCGCCGATGAGATGGGCCTGACTAAGGCCGCGGTCTACTACCACTTCCCCGCCAAGGTCGACATCAGGCACGCGATCCTGCGGCCCAGAGCCGAGCAGCTCGGAACGCTGCTTGACGAGGCGGCCGCGATCCGCGGGCGCCGCGCCCGCCTCGAGTACCTGGTGAACGGCTTCGTCGCCTTCTTCGTCGAGAGCCGCCAGTACTCCCTGACCACAACCGATCCCGCCGCCAAGCGGGAAAAGCTCGACGAGGAGCCGCTGTCGATGCGCCGCCGCGCCGTCGCCTTGATCTTCGGCGACAGCCCCACCGCTACGGAGCGGCTCGCCATCAGGGCGGTGTCATGCATCCCGGAATTCCTGCCGGAGCTGGCCGACCTCTCCGACGAGGAACTGCGCGAGGCCCTGCGCGCGACGATGCTGCACATCCTCCGGGTCCCGTCCCGATCCCAGTGCTGGCCGGGGGCTAGGCGCGCCACTTGATCGCGGCGTTACTCGGGCAGCTGGACGTCCCTCACTTGGCCGCGGCTTGCGCGGCCCGCGCCGCCGCCTGCGTTTCCGACTTCGCCGATACCGGGGGCGTCGGCAGCCAGGCTTCGCCCGGCTCCACGATGAACTCGTAGTCCAGCGTGTACCAGGGCTCGGTCACGTCCGGCGCGGGCGCCGGCTCGTTCCCGAGTTCGTGCCGCACGTAGCTCGCGATGAGCGCGCGGGTCACGCCGAACTGCGCGTCGGTGTCAAGCATGGGGTCATCGTGGCTGTACAGCTGCGAGGTGATTGTCTTGTAGCCGGGCTTGTAGACCATCGCGTGGATGTGCGCCGGGCGGAACGGATGGCGCTTCAGCGTGGCGAGGAGGTCACCGGTGGGACCGCCCGTCGGCAGCGGGTAACCCGACGGCTTGACGCTGCGGAAGCTGAAGACGCCCGCCTCGTCGGTGTAGAACCGGCCGCGCAGGTTCCACTCGGCCTGGTCGGGGTCCTGGTTCTCGTACAGCCCGACCGGCGAGGCGTGCCAGACGTCGACCTCGGCGCCCGCGACCGGCGTGCCGTCGGTGTCCGTCACCGTGCCGGTGAAGAAGAGCGGCGGTCCCTCGGTGGGCGAGCGGACGATCGAGTCGCCGCTGTTCATCACCGGAGCGCCCTGGCGCCAGAACGGCCCGAGGAGGTTGGCGGAGGTCGGCTTCTCCTCGGTGCCGTTGTTCATCAGGCACACCAGCGTCGACAGGCCGAGGCTGCCGGCCATCAGCCTGACCTCGTTGTGGCTGGGGGTGGTGAGCTGGCCGAGCGTGGCCACGATGTTGATGCTGGCGTCGAACTCGGCCTCCGTCAGCCGGACCTCGCGGGCGAAGTCGTGCAGGTGCCGGATGAGCGCCTGCACGATCTCCCTGAACCGCGGGTCGTCGGCCCGCCCGGTCTCCGCGAGCACAGCCTCGGTGAGCTGCAGCTCGTCCTTAACGATCATCCACTCCTCCTACCCGGCGGCCTCTGCGGGGGTAATGCGCCACAGTTCAGCCCGTTCCCGCGCTCCCTCGGCACCGTACTTGCCCTGGTCGCCGCCGACAACGGGCGGCGAGCCACCTCGCTGCCCGACCGTTTGAGCGGTGATCACAAACGAGCCGTGGCTAAGCGCCTCCGCCGAGCGCGGCGGCCGCGGCGCGCAGCTCGTCCAGCGCCTCGCGGGCCAGCTCGGTGAATGTCCGCTGGTTGGCCGGCTCAACCCAGCGGCGGAAGGCCTCGTGGAAGGCGCGGACTCCGAGTTCGGCGGCCAGGCCTGCGGCGGGTTCTGCCACGTCGCGCTTCCTGAGCGCGTCCGTGATGGCGGCGGCGAGGCCCGCGCGCTTGAAAACAGCACGTTCGCGCAGCTCACTGTTGCCCACGACGACCGCGAGGAGACGGGGCCCGAACTCGCGCTGGCCTTGCGTGAAGGTGGCGGTAAGGGCGTCTAGGGCCGCGGCGACCGCCTCCAGCGGCGCGGCCCCGGCCGGCGCGCCGGCGACGCCGTCCGCGAGGAGCCTGGCGTGCGTGTCCTGCCCGGCGGAGAGCACTTCCCGCTTGTCGGGGAAGTGCCGGAAGAAGGTGGTCTTGGTCAGCCCGGCCCGCTCGGCGATCTCGGTCACCGTGGTGTTCTCGTAGCCTCGCTCGGCGAACAAGTCAAGGGCGGCGCGCACCAGTCGCTCCTGCGCGTTCGGCTCCCATCGGGACATGGGACAAGCTTAGGCGATGTGACTTAGTACCGTCATCTCTGCTACGGTGACGGTACTAAGTCACATCACTTCGCCGCCAGGCGGCGGGGGCCTCATTCCCTGGAGGAAAGCATGCGCGTACTCGTCACCGGCGCCAGCGGCCACATCGGCTCGGCCGTCGTCCCGGAACTGCTCGGTGCCGGACACGAGGTCGCCGGCCTGGCCCGGTCGGAGACCGCGGCCGCCGCCGTGCAGGCCATGGGCGCCGAGGTGCGCCGCGGTGACCTGGAAGACCTGGACGGCCTGCGCGAGGCCGCGGCCGACGCTGACGCGGTCATCCACCTCGCGTTCGACCACCACCGCATGATGATCGCCGGCGACTTCGCGGGCGCCGCGGCCGTCGACCTGGCCGCGGTGCGGGCGTTCGGCGACGCACTGGCGGGCACAGGCAGGACCTTCATCGGGATCGGCATGGTGCGCGAGCGCGACGACCCGTTCTCCGCCAGCCCGCGGGCCGCCACCGGGCGCGTGGTCGTCGAACTCGCCGAGCGCGGCGTCAGGTCCGTGCTCGTCGCGGTGCCGCAGGTAGTGCACAGCACGCGGGACAGGCAGGGTTTCGTCCCCACGCTGATCGCGATCGCCAGGGGCACCGGAGTGTCCGGCTACGTCGGCGAGGGCGCCAACCGCTGGCCCGCCGTGCACACCCTGGACCTCGCCTGCCTCTACCGGCTCGCGCTGGAGAAGGCGCCGGCCGGATCGCAACTGCACGCCGCGGCCGAGGAGGGCGTCCCGGTCCGTGAGATCGCCGAGGTCATCGGCCGCCGCCTGGGCGTGCCCGCCGTGAGCGTCCCGGCGGAACAAGCCGCCGACCACTTCAAGTTCTTCGCGCCGTTCATCACGTTCGACAACCCGACCTCGAGCGCGAGCACCAGGGAACTGCTCGGCTGGCAGCCCGGGTACCCCGGCCTCATCGCCGACCTCGACAAGGGCCACTACTTCGCGGGCGAGTGATCCCCGCGGGCGATCCGGGCACAGGCCGGGTGCCGGCCGGCGGTCCCGCCGGTTTACCGTGTTGCTGAGGAGGTTGCCATGCGGGCGTGGCACGTGGACCGGCCGGGGCCGGTCGGGATCGACGGCGGCGGGGCGCGGCCGCTGGCGGAGCGCGATACCCCGGTGCCTGAGCCGGGTCCGGGCGAGTTGCTGCTGCGGGTGCTGGCCTGCGGGGTGTGCCGCACCGACCTGCACGTGACCGAGGGCGACCTGCCGGTGCACCGGCGCGGGGTCACGCCCGGGCACGAGGTGGTCGCCGAGGTCGTGGCGACGGGGCCGGGCGAGTCGGCCGGCTTCGCGGTCGGCGACCGGGCCGGGGCGGCGTGGCTGCGCACGACGGACGGTACCTGCCGGTACTGCGCGCGCGGCGCGGAGAACCTCTGCCCCGCCTCGACGTACACGGGCTGGGACGCGGACGGCGGCTACGCCGAGTACCTCACCGTCCCGGCGGCGTACGCCCACCGGCTCCCTCAGGGTTACTCCGACGCCGAGCTCGCCCCGCTGCTGTGCGCCGGCATCATCGGCTACCGGGCGCTCAAGCGCGCCGACCTGCCGCCGGGCGGACGGCTCGGCCTGTACGGCTTCGGCGGCAGTGCGCACCTGGCGGCGCAGGTCGCGCTGGCCCAGGGCGCGTCCCTGTCCGTGATGACCAGGGGCGAGAAGTCGCAGGAGCTGGCGCGTTCGCTCGGTGCCGCCTTCGTCGGCGGGGCGGCCGACATGCCGCCGGAGCCGCTCGACGCCGCGATCCTCTTCGCTCCCGCCGGCGACCTGGTCCTGCCCGCCATGGCCGCGCTCGACCGCGGCGGCACGCTCGCCATCGCCGGCATCTACCTGACCGGCATACCGCCGCTGTCGTACGACAAGTACCTGTTCCAGGAGCGCCAGCTGCGCAGCGTCACCTCGAATACCAGGGAGGACGCCCGGGAGTTCCTCGCGTTCGCCGCGGGGCACAAGCTGTCGGTCACCACGCACGAGTACCCGCTCGACGCGGCCGACCGCGCCCTGGCCGACCTCAAGGCCGGCCGCTTTGACGGCGCGGCCGTCCTCATCCCGTAGTCCCGGCAGCTTGCCGTCACCGGACGGGGCGCGAAAGACCGCCGTCGCGGCGTTATGCCGCGACGGCCTCCCATTCGAACCCGTCCGGGTCGGTGAAGGAGCCGACGTCACCGCCGATCGCGAGCCGGTGCGGCCCGCTGCCCTCGGGCGGCACGCCGGCGTCCTTGGCAGGAACGGGCGAGGAGGCCGATGCCGAGGAACAAGCCCCGACCGCAGCGCAGGACCTTCCACAGCAAGTTGAAGAGTCCGGGGAGCTTTGGGGGCAGTCCCCCAGGAATAACCTTGGGGGTTCCTCGCGTGAAGGCGTACCGGGGTTCCCTTCCGGCAAATTCTCCTAAAGGCAGCTTTGAATTCTACACGCCTGCGGCACCGAAAGCGGCCGGGTACGGGGCACCTCCGGATGAGGCTGTATGGTTTGAGGGTGACCCTGGTGTCCGGTCTTCTCGATTGACGGAATCGACTGGGCGGCGATTCCCGCAACCATCACTACGGTCCTAGGTGAGTGACGATGAGTCAAAGTAGCCTGTTCAGGCAGGTCATGCTGTCAGAAGAGCAGCTCCGGGCAGGCCTCGTTCAATCCGTGGACGAGGTGCAGATTCCATGGGAACCAATCGCGATGACAAGGATTCGGGCAACAGAACTTGAGAGGATGGCGGGAATCTCATTCCAAGAATCATTCGATGATCTGGATGAGGGATACTTCGCCATCTTGGAGTTCGCAGAGTCTTTCAGTGTGATGCTGAAAGAATATCCAGAAGCCCCGGTGAAGGGTACTAGGATCTGCACGGACCCGAATGGGCAGCGCTCCATGAATCGGCTGGAGATCATTCTGGAGGCGATTCATCTATCGCATGACTGGCTGATCTGGACCGTAGACGGTCTTGAATAGCCCCGACGCCGCGTACTGGGGTAGACGCACCTGGCCTGCCGGCTCTGGCTCCCATACGTCATCGACTACCAGCAGCCGCTTCGGTCCGGCGTCCAGCAGTGCGCCGAGACGCTGCCCTGCGATCTCCGGGTCAGTGAACGTCGCCTCTTCATTAGCGACCAGCCTGATCACATCGTTGACCTTTGCCGCGATCGCGGCGGCGCCTCGTACGTCCCGGCCTAGCGCAATGCCATGTAGTTCAGCGTGATCATGGTGATGAAGCCGCGATGGTTGTGGCGTGTGGCGCTTGCCGGATTGGTTACTGTGAGTGAGGACAGGGGGCGGCCCCTGATGGCGCTCCGGGTGGGCGGCCGGTTCCACTGGGCGGCGGGTTCTGGGGCTGGGGCGGGTCGCTCAGGCGGCGAGCGTGCCGCAGACGCTGATTTCGGCCGCGGCAGTGCAGGTGGCCGGGCGGGGTCCGCCGGCGGGGAAGCTCGGGCGGCCCTTGGTCTTGCGGTCGCGGTGCCGGCTGCGGTCCACGGTGATCCGGCATCTGGCCAGGCCGGCCAGGATCCGGTCGCGGTTCGCGGTGATCAGGGGGGCGGGCAGGCTGGCGGTAGCTGCGCCGGAGCGGGCCGAGCCGATGATGGCGCGGCGGGCGGCGGTGAAGGAGATCTGGCGGGGATGGACGGGCTGCCCGGCGCGGCGTCCCCTGCGGGCCGGGACGGCGACAGCCGCGGCGGCGCGGGCGGCAGCGCGGGCCAGCTCGACGGCGGTCACCCAGGCGGCGTGCTCCTGGGCGACCAGGGCTGGCGACTGCGAGCGGAGGATCGGCCCGGTGGACGGCCCGGCGCCGGTGATGGCGGACCTGGCTTCCTTCAGCAGGGTTTCCGAGCCGATCCACCGCCAGTGATAGGCGTGCGCCAGCGCGGCGGCGGGGTAGGCATCGTGGTCGTGCAGGTCGGTGATCAGGCAGAACAGCTCGGGCGCGTCCCGGCCGGCGACGGTAACGTGGTACTCGATCACGCGGACGGTCAGCGTGATGCCGCCGCCGGAGATCGTGGCCAGGTAGGAGCCGTCGGGCAGGAAGTCCCCGGCCCGGCGCAGCGTGACGCCGTCTTTGACCCGGATCAGTACGTGGGTGCCGGTGGCCAGCATGGCCTTGATGCGCAGCGCGCCCGGGAAATTGCGATCCATGGTCCACAGCCGCCAGGGGGTGAACAGGTAGCGGTAGTCCTTCAGCCCCTTGTCCAGCAGCACCTGCTCGGCCTCGCCCTTGTCCCGGCCGTCGCCGGCCCCGGCCGGCCCGGTCACCACGCCGAGGGTGGCGCGAGCGGAGGCGGCGGAGATCCGCAGCTCGCGCAGCTGCGGGTAGGGAGAGGAGTCATCGGCGGTGCCCGCCGACCCGAACGCCGCCCGGTTCGCCGGGGAGTCCGGCACGCGGACCAGCGACCCGTCGATCGAACCCACCTCCAGGTCACCGACGGTGACGGCGCGGTAGTCCCGGTTTCGGTGCTCGCCGTCGACGCCGGCCAGGGTCATGTCCTGCAGCCGTTCCAGCGGCGCCGGGCCGATCGCCGCCCGCCAGGTGCAGGCCACCGCGGCGGTTGGCAGCCGGTAGGGGCGCTGCCAGGGCACCAGGATCAAGTCGCCGAGCAGGGTCTCCAGCACGGCCGGGTAGTCCGCGTCCGGCGTCAGCGCCATCAACAGGGTGAACCGGATCGCCAGCGCCGGGGTCATCGCCCGCCGGGCCGTCCCCTTCACCCTGCCCTCCAGGGTGGCCTGCCCGGCGACCTGGTCAATCACGCCGGGTACCCCGCACAGCTCATCGATCCGCTCCTCGGCCGGCCCCAGCCGGGCGTGATCAGCCGGATGCCCGGCCGCCTGCACCCGTCCATCGCGGCGCACCACCGCCCGCGTGACCGCCACCGGCTTGAGCCACACCACCAGGTCACCGGCGGTGATGGCCGGCCCGGCGGCGCCGGCTCCTCGCCCAGTCCCCGCCCGCACGGCGAGGAAAGATCCGCCGGCGGACCGCGACCCGCCCGCCTGCCCCAGCAGGTCCAACGCGGAACCGTCCGCACCGGCCGCGGCGCGCATAGGCCCGGCGATCACGCGGTTGCCGCGCGAGCGTTGCTGGCGATCTTTTGCAGTTCGGCCCGGAGGGCATCGCCGGATGAGCCGAAGAGTTCCTCGTCCACCTGTGCCGCGATGCGGATGCCTGCCTGGACGAGCGCGCGTCCCGGCTGGGTCAGGCGCAATCGCCTGACCCGCGCGTCGCCGGCGTCGGGCTCGCGCGCGAGCAGCCCGCGCACGGTCAGCGCCTGCACGACCTTGGAGGTCATCATGCGGTCGGCACCGGCGTGATCGGCGGCTTCCTGCTGGGTGGGCGGCTGGCCAGTCGTGGCGGTGAGCCAGCTGACCGAGGCCAGCAGCATGAACTGCGTCGGGGTCGCCTCCAGCGGGCGCAGCCGCCGGTCGAAAACCTGCTTCCATGCCAGCGCCGCGTGATGCAGCCAGAAGCCCGGGCTCATCAGCGGGCCGCGCGGTTCAGCCACGGCGGCGGCCCTCGGTCTCCAGCGCGGCGAATGTCTGGCGCATCCCCGCGCGCATGTTCTTCTCCCAGATCAGGTGGAACAGCGGCCCGAACGGCCCGTGCACCTCGACCCGCTTGCTGACCCTGACCGTGCCCTCGCCAGCCGGCTCATACCGGTTCTCCAGCCGCAGGTGACCGAACGGGATGCCCGCGCGGCTGGCCCACATCCGGCCGGGCTCGACCTTGGTGATCGTGAACACCCCGGCCGGGGCCCCGGCCGGCTTGGACCAGCCCGTGGTGCCGGCGGCGAACTCGCCGTCGATCCGCGCCTTCTCCTCGTGCGGATCCCAGGACGGCCAGCCGGGAACGTCGGTGGCCGCCGCCCAGATCGCGGCGATGTCGCCGGTGATGACCGCCTCTTCGCTGAACGAGTACATCGTGACCCCTTCCTCTCGATTGTTGTCGCGACGACAGAATATCTGTAGTCGCGACAACAATCAAGAGGTACCGGGGAGCCACGGCGCGGCCCCAGGGAGCCGACCGCCGCCGCAGCCGGGCTGCGGCCAGGGCCAGGCGGAACCGGACCGGAGTCACAATCTGTAACCGGAGAAGATCCAGCCGGTAGACGACCGTCAGCCACGGTCACGCTGAACTACATGGCATTGCGGCCTAGCGTCACCAGGTACACCCGGCCCCGAACCGTTGCCACACCCACCGGCCGCGCCTTGTTGGCGTCGAGGAGTCGCCAGCGGAATGACCTTGGCGGTTTTTTCGCTAGGTATCACTGGTAACTAACCGATGGCCCCGCCCCGCTCCGTCGCGCTACCAGCCACAGCGGGCGTACCTCATGAGCACTAGATGGGATATCAGTGTCCGATTTCAATGACTGGAATCAGCGTGTCATCGCGGAGTTCCGCGCTAACGAAGGCCGCGTGGGCGGCAGCTTCGAGGGCGCGCCGATGGTCCTGGTGCACCACGTCGGCCGCAAGAGCGGCAACGAGTACGTCACGCCACTGGTCTACCTGCCCAGCGAAGGCAACGACGACTCGATCTACATCTTTGCGTCCAAGGGCGGCGCGCCAACCCACCCTGACTGGTACGGCAACCTCACGGCGGCGGGGAAGGCCACCATCGAGGTGCTTGGCCGCACCTACCAGGCCACCGTCACGGAACTCAGTGGCGAGGAACGGGATCGCGTCTACGCAGAGCAGGTCAAGCGCATGCCCGGCTTCGGCGAGTACGCGGAGAAGACCGAGGGCATCCGCAAGATCCCGGTGCTGCAGCTAAAGCGCCCGTAGCGGCCTGCCGGCTCGGCGATTCGAGTGGTCCGGCAGGCCTCGGCCCGCCGGACCACTCCACCCGCGGACCGGCCTTATCCCGTGACGGCTTCCCACTCGAACCCGTCCGGGTCCGTGAATGAGCCGGCGTCGCCGCCGATCGCGAGCCGGTGCGAGCCGGAGCCCTCCGGGGGCACCCCGGCGTCCTTGGCCAGGGCCCCGCGCCCGTAGAGCCCCAGCTTGACGGCACTGGACGGGGTGGCGAACTCGACGTACTTGCCGAAGCTCTTCGCGACGGAGAGCCCCCGGCCGGTGTAGAACCGCTTGCTCGCCGCCACGTCGGCGGCCCCGAGCAGGAGCACGATCTGGTCGATCTGCCTGGTGGCCGGCCCCTTGTCCTTCTTCGTGGACGTGGCGACCTTCCAGATCGTCCCGTCCGGCGCCCGCACGACGCCGCCGTAGCCCCAGAGCGACTTCGTGACCGGCTTCACCGCCGTGGCGCCGGCGTCGACCGCGCTGCCGACGAGGGCCCGGACGTCCGCGGGCTGCGAGACGGTGAGCGAGAGGGTGAACCCCAGGAAGCCGGTCGTCGTCGGCGTGGCGGCCCGGAAGCGCAACGGGGCGTCCAGCCCGAAGGCGGCGGCGTAGAAGTCCTTGGCGGCCGCCGGGTCGGCGACGTCGAGAGTGAGTGTTTCGATGGAAGTCATGCGGCCAAGCTAACGACGCCCCGCAGGTCAGCGCTTCTCGATTCCTGCTCGGTGCCGCCCGCGGCCGCTCGCCGCGCAAAGCGAGCAGTTTTGGAGAAGCCCCGGCCACCAGGCCGCCCTAGCGTGACCGGTATGTGCATCGCCTTTGACGGCGCCTACATCCTAGAGGCGCCGCCCGCGGACCCTGGCACCGCCGACGACGACCGCCCCGCCCCCGAGGTCACGCCCGCGGTCGTGACCTCAGAGCCGGAGCCGGCAGCAGTTTCTGACCGGCATCGAGCGACGAGCGACGCCTGAAGGTTCTTGCTGTTATCAGGTCTAGGTGGTCTCAAAGAGGTTGCGGTCTCAAAGAGGTCGCGTCGGGCCTCCGCCCGGCCCGCGCAGGCTTCCACCGTCTGGCCATGTGGCCCACGCGACCGCAAACTGGAGCCACCGGGCAGGCGGGCAGACCCGGATCTCTCCGTGAGGTGAGCGGCGTTCTAAAGCGGGCGCCGCCAAAAGAAAGTGACTTACCTAATCTGGGCCGGGACAATCGGACTCAGTGAGAAACTACACTTCCTTACTTTTTGCCGTTTCGGTCAAAGGATGGCGGGTGAACGCGGGCGCCATCCTATGAGCTAGAACGGAGGAGGCGGGCGATGGCGCGCCATCGACCTGATCACCGACGTGCCGCCGGCCGCCGACGTGGTCGCGGCCCTCGCCGTGCAGGCCGAGGAAGCGCTGGCCGGGGCACTCGGCCGCTAGCGGGGCGGATTTCTTTACCTGACCGCCGTGAGGTAGCGGAGCAACGGCAGAGTGCCCAGCGCTTCGACCCGGAACCCGGCGGCGGTCGCCAGGTCGTCCAGCGGGCCGACTGAGGCCGCGGCGTGCCGCATGCGAACCGCGCCGCCGTGCAGGCGCAGGACGCGGCGGGACGGGTCGAAGTCCGCGACGAGCAGCCGGCCGCCGGGACGGGTCACCCGGTACATCTCCCGGAACGCGTCCTGGCGCCTGCGCGCGGGCACGTGATGAAGGGCGAGGGTGGAGGTAACCACGTCGAACGAGCCGTCGGGGAACGCAGACAGGTCCTGGGCGACGCCGGCGACGAACGCCGCGCCGGCCGGCGCGCGGCGGCGCGCGTGGGCGATGGCCGCCTCCGACGGGTCGAGCCCGGTGACCGACCCGGACGGCCCCGCTGCCGCCGCCAGGAACCTGGCCAGGTACCCGCTGCTGCAGCCGACATCGAGAACGCGGTCACCCGGCGCGGTACCCGAGAGCTCGACGATCCGCCGGTAGACCCGCCCGCGCCGCCCGCCGAAGGCCACGCCGGTCACCAGGCCGTTGAGTCGGAACCGGTCGAGCGTCGTCCCCGCCCGGCGCTGGCCGCCGCGTGCCCGCTTCAGCACTCCGTGCATCCCTGATACCTCCCAGGCCGCGTAACTTAGTTGGAACTAACCTTAGTCTAGACTAAGTTATCGCGTCATTGGCCTGGGAAGTGGCCTCCGTTCTGGTCGCCTCAGGCGACGTCGTGCAGCTCCGCGCGCGACTCCGCGTGCCCGCCGAGCTGACGGAGCTGGATGCCGGCGGTGATCAGCGCGTACAAGCCGAACAGCAGGGCCAGCGTGAGCACGCCGACGCCGGGGCGGGCGAACAGCAGCACGCCGAACGCGACCGACACCAGTCCGGACACGATGAACGGTGGCTTGGTCGCCAGGTTCGCTATCCCGCGCGGGACAACGGCACGGTGTAGCCCTTCAACATGGTTCTCCTCCAGCACTCAGGCGGGCACGGCTTGCGGGTGGAAGTGACGTTCAGGTTCCCTGACTGCGCGGGCCGGTTAGCGAAAGCCCGGACAGCCCGGCCTGGATAGCGGCGGTGACGGAGTCGGGTGACTGGTCGGCGTCGACCGCGACGAGGATGGCGCGTTCGGTGTAATAGGCGACGAGCGGCGCCGTCGCCTTGGCGTACACCTCGAGCCGGTGCCTGATCACTTCGGACCGGTCGTCGGTGCGTCCGCCCGGGCCCGCGCGATCGAGCAGCCGCCGCGTCAGTACCGCCTCGCGGAAGGGTCCGCGGGAAGCCGTCAAGGACGTACCCGCCCGAGCGGCCGCCTCGACGACCGCCGGGGTCAGCACGTCGAGCACGACCCGGTCGGGGACCAGGTCACCGCGGGCCTGATAGGTCGCGATCTCTCGGCCGAGCGGGCTACCGGCGCTGGCCTCGGCTCGCAGCAGGTCGCCGGCGGCGAGGTGCCGGGCGCCGGACCAGGCCGCCAGCCTCTCGCCTTGGGTGCCCTTGCCGGCGCCGGGCGGGGCGAGCAGCAGCAGCAGCCTCACGGCGCGATCAGGCCGGGCGGGACGACGATATCCCGCTTCTGACCCTTTCCGGTCGGCCCCTTTGGAAGCGTCGGCGATCCACACGTGGCGCGGGTACTTGTAGGCCGCGACCTGCCTCTTAACGTAGTCGCGCAGTTCCTCCGGGCTGATGTCGGCGCCCGGCTTGAGTACCACCGCGGCGGCTACCTCCTCGCCTAGCGACGGGTGCGGCAAGCCGATCACGGCGGCCTCGGCGACCGCAGGGTGCTCGTAGAGCACTTCCTCGATTTCCCGCGGGTAGACGTTGTAGCCGCCGCGTATGATCAGGTCCTTCTTCCTGTCCACGATGTAGAAGTAGCCGTCCTCGTCAACGCGGGCCAGGTCACCGCTGTGGAACCAGCCGTCGCGGATCGCCTCGGCGGTGGCCTCGGGCGCTGCCAGTAGCCCTTCATCACGTTCGGTCCGTGGATGACGATCTCGCCGACCTCGCCCCGCCGGACCTCGTGGCCCTCGCTGTCGACGAGGCGCATACGCACGTCCCTGATGGGCGTGCCGATCGAGCCGGGCTTGTGCTCCCGGTCGGGGTGGTTGAAGGAGGCGACCGGCGAGGTTTCCGAAAGACCGTATCCCTCGAGCACCGGGACGCTGAACGCCTCCTCGAACCCGCGGAGCACCTCGACCGGCAGGGCCGCGCCGCCGGAGATGTGTCCGCGACCTGGTAGTCCGGGGTTGCGGAGGCGAGCAGGGCGGGGAAGCTGACCCCGTCCACGACGATGGATTCCGCCTCGACCTGGTCGGCCCCGCCGCGCGCCTGCTCCGCGAAGGAATGCCAGGCGAAGACAAGCCCGGCGCCGGAATCGCCGAGGTAGTAGGCGACCTCCCGCGCCTTGAGCAGCGGGTTCATCGGTACGACGACGCCGCCGGCGCGAAGCACGCCGTAGTACACCACGGGCACCTCGGCGACGTTGGGCATCATGACGCCGATCCGGTCCCCGGGCTCGAAGCCACGTTCGCGCAGCAGCCCGGCCACCCGGGCCCTCGCCTCGTCCAGGGCCGGGTAGGTCATGGCCGCGCTGTCCACCCGGACGGTCACCCGTCCGGCGTGCGCGCGGGTGGTGTCGGTCAGGTTCTTGGCCAGGTTCGTCACGTGGTCATTGTCTGGCCGGTCAGCGAGATGGTCGTCGGTCCCCGGTATCAAGCCTGCCCGCGGGCGTTGGTACGGCGGCACAACGGTTGTGCCGCAGGCCCGACAAAGCGCCCCATCCTCGTCCTGGCCGCACGTTATCCGCAGCTTCACCCCCGGCTTAGCGTGAAGCACACCGCGAAAGGGAACGGGAGCGCCATGGAATTCGACGTCCTGATCGAGATCCCGCGGGGCAGCAGGAACAAGTATGAGGTCGACCACGAAACCGGCCGGATCCGGCTGGACCGCAGGCTGTTCACCTCGACCCAGTACCCGGCCGACTACGGCTTCGTGCTGGACACCCTCGGCGAGGACGGCGACCCGCTTGACGCGCTGGTACTGGTGGAAGAGCCCACGTTCCCCGGCTGCCTGATCCGCAGCCGCCCGGTCGGCATGTTCCGGATGACCGACGAGAAGGGCGGCGACGACAAGGTCATCTGCGTGCCCGCGGGCGATCCGCGCCTGGAGCACCTGCGCGACCTCGATGACCTGCCGCACTTCGACCGGCTTGAGATCGAGCACTTCTTCCTGATCTACAAGGAACTGGAGCCGGGCAAGAGCGTCGAGGGCGCGTCTGGGCCGACTGCGCCGCCGCCGAGGCCGAGGTCGAGGCCTCCCGGCAGCGCCTGCGGGAGAACCAGGCGCACGGTTGACGCGCGGCAAGAACGCCGCGAACGCCGGCCTGATGCCTGGTCAGGGCTCTCTGCCCGCCGAGACAGGCGTGGCTTCGCGATCGTCATGAGGCGGCGGCGTCCGGGCGCCCGTGCGGGTGGCACCGATTCCGGCGACGACCACGAAGATGACGCCGGCGGCTGCGGCCGCGCCCGGGACCTGCCCGAGGACGAGCAGGCCGGCCAGCGCCGCGATCGCGGGCTCAAGGCTCATCAGGGTGCCGAAGGCGCCGGCGGTGAGCCTGCGCAGGGCGAGGAGTTCCAGGCTGAACGGCAGCACGGGATGCAGTGCGGCCAGCGCCAGCATGGCGGCGAGCAGCGGCCAGGTCAGCGCGTGCAGTCCGGAGGAAAAGACGGCGGGCAACGTCACGATGCCGGCCACCGGGATGGAGACGGCCAGCCCGCTGAGCCCGGTGACCCGGTCGCCGACGTGCTGGGTCAGCAGGATGTAGGCGCCCCAGCAGACCCCGGCGCCCAGCGCGAAGCCAAGGCCGGAGGGGTCAATGCCGCCGTTCCATGGCCGGGTAAGCAGCACCACGCCGGCCGCGGCCGGGACGGCCCAGCGCCTGCGGCCGCCGCCGGGCCCGAGCACCGACACCGTCAGCGGCCCGAGGAACTCCAGCGCGCTGGCAGTGCCGAGCGGGATCCGCGCGATCGCGAACATGAACAGCGTCATCAGGCCGGCGGTCACGACGCCAAGCGCGCTGCAGGCCAGCAGGTCGCTGCCGGTGAAGTCGCGGAGGCGGGGCCGGACAAGGATCAGCAGCAGGACGCCAGCCCAGGCCAGCCGTAGTCCGGTGATGCCCAGCGGGCCGAGTTGACCCAGCAGGTGCGCCGACAGGGCCAGCCCGAGCTGGACACAGAGCATGGCGCCAACCGCCATGGCGGCCCCGCTCCCCGCGCCGGGCAGCGGGCGGGGCGCGAGTGTCGGCCGGTTCACAGGCCCCAGTAGACCGCTTATCCGTTGTTCATGTCCACGTGCCAGAAGTGGACAGAATGTTCAGGAAAGTCGGACAATCAGCGAATGGAAACGCGGCGGCTTGAACTGCTGGCCGAGCTGTCCCGGCTGGGGTCCATGCACGCGGTCGCGGACGCGCTCGGCACCACTACCTCCACGGTGTCGCAGCAGCTCGCCGCGCTGGCCCGCGAGATGGGCACCCAGCTGACGGAACCCGACGGCCGCCGGGTCAGGCTGACACCCGCGGGACGCCTGCTAGCCGAGCACGCCATGACGATCCTCGCCGAGGTCGACGCGGCGCGCCGCGACCTGGCACCCGGCGGGGAGGCCGTCGGCACCCTGCGCGTCGCCGGGTTCACGACCGCTATCCGCAGCTACCTCCTGCCGGTCATCGCCGGCCTTGCCGCCAGCCACCCGCGGGTCCGCGTGCTGATCCGCGAGCACGAAACCGCCGAGGCCCTTGAGCTCCTCGCCGCCGACCAGGTCGACCTGGCGCTCATCTACGACTTCAACCTTGCCCCGGCCGCCGTCGACCCGGCGATCACGCCGTCCCGGCTGTGGACCGCCCGGTGGGGACTGGCGGTGCCGGCCCGCGAGCCCGCCGACGGCGGCACGGCACCCGACGTATTCGCCCGCTTCCGTGCGCACGACTGGATCGGCAACTCCCGCAGCACCGCCGATGAGGAGGTTATCCGCACCCTCGCCGCCATGGCCGGGTTCACCCCCCGCATCACCCACCGGGCCGACAGCCTCGACCTGATCCAGGACATGATCACCGCCGGGCTTGGCGTGGGACTGCTGCCCGCCGGCCACCCGGTCCAGCCCGGGGTGCGGCTCCTGCCGCTCACAGGACCGCACGTCGAACTGCGGGCCTACGCCGCCGCCCGCCGCGGCCGCCTGAGCTGGCCACCGCTCGCGCTGGTGACGAGCCTGGTCCGGCAGGCCAGCCAGGGAACCGCCGGCTAGCGGTCTGGTTTCTCTCGTCCAGCTAAAGCATCGCTTTCTGCGGCTGCGTCGAGACCACGATGACCGTCGTGGTGCCAGCGCCCAGGGCCGCCGTGAACTCCCGCTTGAGATCCTCGGTGGTCGCGACGTCGCGGCGCCGACGGAAGCAGGCGCGGCCGGGCCATCGGTTCAGGTGCCGTCCGCGCCGATCCCTCCGCGACTAGGTTCGAACCGGGATTGCCGAAGACGGTCGTTAGCCCGAGCGATCGCAGCAGGTCAAAGGTCACGCTCCGGACGGTGGATTTCTCGGTCATCTGCGTGAAGGCTCCGATGTCTACGTGAATGCCCCGATGCCGGTGATCGCGATCGACGTCATGGCCAGGCCCGCGTGCACGCCGAGGCTGCCGTCGCCGCGGTGCAGTTCCATCGTGACCAGGCCGCAGGCCATCGGGCTCATCCCCGCGCACCCGTAGCCCTTGATGTCCTCGCCGACGATGCCGAGCTCGGGGCAGCCGCTTGACCAGCGGCCAGCAGATCTCGGCCCGTTCCCAGTAGGCGCCGACGACCGGCACGACCTCCTCGTCGACGAACCGCCGGACCGTGATGAAGTGCGACCACTGCTCGTCGGTGAACTGCTCGCGGACGGAGAAGAAGTCCGTCCCGAGCGATTCGCCGAGGTGCTCGCTGGACACCGGCGTCATTGCTGGCTCCTCTCCTGGGTGCGGTCGGCATTCTGGGTGAGGTCGGCATTGAGGAACGCCTCCACGACGGAGGCCAGGCGGGCGGCGTCGGCGGCCAGCTCAAGGTGGCCGCCGCGGTAGACGTGCAGCTTGCTCCGCCGGATCAGGCGGTGCATGATCCGCGCGTTGACCAGCGGGATGATCGGGTCGTCGTCGCCTGCCGCCCAGGCCGTCGTGCTCGCCGCGGGGCATCCCGCGCCCCGCTTGGTGACGTTCGGCGAGGTCGCACCCGTGGCGATGATGCTCGGGTCCACGGACCTGCTGCGGGCCTGGGTGCTCGCCACGCTGGCGGGCCTGGCCACCGACGATGAGCACCACGCTCGACTGCGCGAGACGCTGCTGGTCTTCCTGCAGACCGGCGGCAGCTACAAGGCGACCGCCGAACGGCTGACGCTGCACAAGAACACGGTCCAGTACCGGATCCACAAGGCCGAGGAGAGCCTCGGCCGGCCGGTGGGCGGGAGACAGCACGACGTGGAACTCGCGCTGCGGGCAGGCCGCCGGCGGCGCGGACCGATTAGTTTCCCAGGCGAGTGACGTTTCATCAGGTGTCAGCAACGACACAGCAGAGGGAGGAACCTGCGATGACGACGATTACCCCGTGCCTGTGGTTCGACGGGAACGGCCTGGAGGCCGCCGAGCTCTACGTCTCGATCATCCCGGACTCGCGCATCACGAACGTCAGCTACTACGGCCCCGATCAGCCCGGTGAGGAAGGCTCGCCCGTCACGGTCGCCTTCGAGCTGGCCGGCCGCTGGACCGCGCTGAACGGCGGACCGCAGTACAAGTTCACCGAGGCGATCTCGCTCCAGGTCTCCGCCGCTAGCCAGGAGGAGGTCGACCGCTACACCGGCCAGCTGACCGCGGGCGGCGGCGAGGTCGGCCCGTGCGGCTGGGTCAAGGACCGTTTCGGCCTGTCCTGGCAGGTTATCCCCGACGTGCTTCCTGAGCTGCTCAGCGACCCGAACCCGGTGCGCGCCAACGCCGCCATGCAGGCCATGCTCGGCATGATGAAGATCGACATCCAGGCAGTGCGGGACGCCGCCGACGCCGCCGCCACCGTCTGACGAGGCCGTGCCGGACATGGACGTACTCGACGAGGCCCGGTTCACCGAACTCAGCGAGCGCCACCGCCGCGAGCTGCAAGTGCACAGCTACCGCATGCTCGGCAACCTGGAGCAGGCGGAGGACGCGGTGCAGGAGGCGCTGCTGCGGGCGTGGAAGGGCCGGGCCTCCTTCGACGGCGGTCCCGGCGCGCGCGCCTGGCTGTACCGGATCGTCACCACGACGTGCTTCGACGTCCTGCGGGCGGCGCAGCGGCGGGGCGAGCGCGTCGTGGATACGATCGCGGACGTGCCGTGGCTCCAGCCGTGTCCCGACGCGCTGCTCGACGAGGCGGCGGAGCCGGAAGGGGCCGCGATCCGGCGGGAGACGGTGGAGCTCGCCTACCTTGCCGTGATCCAGCTGCTGCCCGCCCGGCAGCGGGCGGTGCTGCTGCTCAGGGACGTCCAGGGCTACTCGGCCGCGGAGACCGCCGCGATCCTCGAGCTATCGGTCGCCTCGGTCACGAGCGCGCTGCAGCGAGCGCGGGCCACGATCGCGGAGCGGGTGGCGGCCAGGGACGCGGACTGGTCGCCGAGCGGGATCACCGAGGGCGACCGGGCGCTGCTGGCCGCGTTCATCGAGGCGCACGAGCGGCAGGACCCGGTCGCTGCCCTGGCGGTGATCCGCGAGGATATCCGGGTCACGATGCCGCCCATTCCGGGACTCCACGTCGGCCGGGAGGCGATGGCCGGGCTCATGGCCCAGGCGTTCGACCCCTCGATCTTCGGCGACTGGAAGCTCCTGCCGACCGCGGCCAACCGCATGCCCGCCGCGGCGTCGTACGTGCGGCGCGCCGAGGGCGACCTCTACCTGCCGTTCAAGCTGGACGTGCTGCGCACCGGCGACGGCCTGATCGCCGAGATCACCACCTTCGACGCGTCCTTGTTCGACCGGTTCGGCCTCCCGCCGGCGCTGCCCGCCACGGCGGGGTCATGAGGCGCCGAGGGCCCTGGCAGGCGGGCGGCGGTCCAGGCGGCGCCGGCCATCACCCGATCCGCAGCGGTAGCCTGCGCGGACCGCGGATCTGGCCCGTCGACCAGCTCACCGCGGCGCCATCGGCCAGGGTAAACGCCGGCATGCGGCTGAGCCACACGTCGAGGGCGACCCTGAGTTCCATCCGGGCCAGGTGCGAGCCCAGGCAGCGGTGGATGCCCAGGCCGAACGCGGCGTGCCGGTTGACCTCGCGGTCGATGATGACCTCGTCGGCCTGGTCGAACTGGGCCGGGTCGCGGTTCGCGGCCGGGAACGACAGCAGGATCCAGTCGTCGGCCTTCATCTCCGCACCGCGCCAGTGCATGTCCTGCTTCACCAGCCGGGCCATGGTGACCGGCGCGTAGGCGCGCAGGAACTCCTCGACCGCAGTGGGCAGCAGCGACGGCTCGGCCACCAGGCGCTCCCGGTCGGCCGGCGTCCTGGCCAGGTGCCACAGGGAGGCGCCGATCGCGCTCCAGGAGGTGTCGATTCCGGCGATGAGCAGCAGGGCCATCGCGCCGGTGACGTGGTCCGCCTCGAGCTTCTGGCCGAATATCTCGGCGTCGATCAGGTAACTGGTCAGGTCCTCGCGCGGGTTCGCCAGGTGGTCGTGCACCTGCTCGCGCAGGTAGCCGAACAGCCGGTCCATCCGCTCTACGCGCTCCTCGGGGAGAAGGTTGATGCCCTCGAGCACGTCCTCGACGAACTCGCGGAACCGGGGACCGTCCTCCGGGGGGAAGCCGAGCATGTCGGCGATCACCCGCATGGGGATGTGCTGCGCGTACTCGCCCGCGGCGTCGACCACGTCGCGGCCGTCGAACTCGTCGATTAGCGCGTGGCAGTAGGCCCGGGTGGCCGGCTCCTGCCGGGACACCGCGGTCTTGGTGAACGCGGGCAGGAGAAGCTTGCGCGCGTGCTGGTGGAACGGCGGGTCGGAGGAGATCGGCGGAGAGCCGCCGACTGGGGCGAGATCGCGCGGCGGCCGGAAGTTGCCCATGATGATCGCCCGCGAGGAGAAGCGCTCGGTGTCGTAGGCGATCGCCGTGACGTCGTCGTAGCGGGTCGGGAGCCACCCGCCGCCGAACCGCTCCGTGTGCGCGATCGGGCAGCGCTGCCGCAGGTCGTCCTGGATGGCGTAGGGGTCGGCGGCCCATTCCGGCTCCAGGTGCGAGAAGTCGGTGGCCCAGTCGGTGACCGGGCCGGTGATGATCTCGCTCCGGGTGCCCTCGGGCTCGCCGTCCGCCGGCGGTTCCGGGTCGCGGCTAAAGCGGTCGTCGATGGTCATGTCAGGCCTCCTCGATGAGGTCGATCGCCTCTTCGGGGCAGCTGAGCACGGCGCGGCGGGCGTCGGGGACGGCGCTCGGCGGCACCTCGCCGTCACCGAGCACGGTCCCGTAGCCCTCGCCGTCCTCGCCGAACAGTTCGGGCGCCAGGTCGTAGCACCGCCCGTGTCCCTGACAGCGCTCAGTGTCTATCCGCAGTTTCACCATGAACAGAATTAAAAACCGTTCATTTCATCCGTCAACGGCCCGGCCTCCGGCGGACGGCCCGCTAGCCGGTATTCACCGGGCGAAAGCGCCGGGCCGGCGGGAGTCAGCCGCGGTCGTTCGGGATCAGCCGCCTTGATCTTTCCCCAGCAGCCAGCCTGCGATCCGCTCGAGGCTTCGCGGGCCGAACTCGCCGCTGGGCCGGGCGAGCGCGCCGTGCGGCGCGCCCGGCTCCATGACGAGCGTGACGGCACCGCCGGCTTCCGTGACGGCCGCCGCGTACGCCTGCCCGGACAGCCGGGTCATGTCGAACTCCGCGGTCAGGATGAACATGGGCGGCTGCCCGCCGAGCGGGCCGTTCGCCGGGAACGCGTACGGGTCGGTGAGCACCGACGCGCGGCCCGCGTAGTTGACCGCCAGCTCCCGCGTGTCCTCGGGCTTGAAGAGCGGGTACGGCGACTTCTTGCGCAGCCTCGCGACCTCGTCGGCGGGGTAGACGGCGGCGGGGTCGGCGTGCAGCATCGGGTAAGCGAGGACGAGCGTGCGCGGCCGCGGGGCCGACGGCGCGTCGCGCAGCTTCTTCGCGAGTCCGGCGGCCAGGCACCCGCCGGCCGACGCGCCGCCGAGGTGCAGCGCGGCCGGGCTCACCCGGAGGGCGTCCGCGGCGTTGGCCGCCGCCCAGCGCCAGCCCGCCTCGACGTCGTCGAGTGGCACCGGGTAGCGGACGCCGCCGACCGCCTTGCGGTAGTCGAGCGCGAGCACCGCGATCCCCCGCTTGGCCAGGGCCAGCCCGACCCAGTTCGACTCGGCCCCGTCGAGCGTGCCGCCGATGAACCCCCCGCCGTGCACCCATACGAGGGCGGTGACTGGCGGGCCGTCCGGCAGGTAGGCGCGGGCGGCGACCGGCTCGTGCGGCCCGTGGATCCCGACCTCGCGCACTTCGACCGACGCCAGCTCGGGGAACATCCGCAGCAGCGTCGCCGGCTGTGCTTCCGGCGCCGGGTCCGGCAGGTCCCCGGACTCTTCGGCGATCGCGAGCAGTTCACGGAAGGACGGCTCGGACCGCCCGGCAGCGAGCCGGATGACCGCCGGGGGGACGACGCGGCGGGCGACGGCGAAGGCCCGCGCCCGGGTGACCACGCGAGTCATTGCTGGCCGCTACCAGCGGGGGTGGATGTCGGCGCGGAGGTACTTGTCGTACAGCGCCTCGATCTGGCCGAGCGCGTGCTCGCTGAGCGGCGGCAAGGCCGCGGCCGCGGCGTTCTGCCCCGCTTGCGCCGTGTCGCGGGCGCCGGGGATGACGGTGGTGACACCCGGCTGCTGGGTCACCCAGCGCAGCGCGGCCTGGGCGGTGGTGGCCGTCGCACCTGAACCAGGCGCGCCCGGGTCGGCGGCGAAGGCGCCCGGCTCCGCCACGATGGCGGCGAACTCGGCGGCGGCCCGCACGCCGGTCGGGTAGTCCACGCCGGAGAACGTCTCGCCGACGTCGAACGCCTCGCCGTGCCGGTTGTAGCTCCGGTGGTCGTCGGCGGAGAAGACGGTGTCAGTCGTGTACCGGCCGGAGAGCAGCCCGGACGCCAGCGGCACCCGGGCGATGACACCGACCCCGGCGGCGGCCGCCGCGGGCAGCACCTGGTCGAGCGGCTTGCGCCGGAACGCGTTGAGGATGATCTGCACGGTGGCGACGCCGGGCCGCGCGATCGCCGTCAGGGCCTCGGCGGACGTCTCCACGCTGACGCCGTACGCGGCGATCCGTCTCCTCGTCGACCAGCGTGTCAAGGGCGTCGTAGACCGCGTCCGCCGAGTAGACCGGCGTCGGCGGGCAGTGCAGCTGGACGAGGTCAAGCCGGTCCACGCCGAGGTTGGCCCGCGACCTGTCCGTCCAGGCCCGGAAGTTCGCCAGCGTGTAGTTCTCCGGCCGCTGGGCGACCCGCCGGCCCATCTTGGTGGCGACCATGACGCTCGCCGGGGGCTTCGCCCGACAGGAACCGCCCGATGATCCGCTCGCTGCGCCCGTCACCGTATACGTCCGCAGTGTCGAGGAACGTGACGCCGGACTCGACGGCGGCGCGCAGCACCGTCAGCGCGTCCGCTTCGGGCACCGATCCCCAGTCGGCGCCGAGCTGCCAGGTGCCGAGGCCGACGATCGAGACGGGCCGGCCGGTCTTGCCGAGAACTCGCTGCTCCATATTCAGCGATCTTAGGGGCTCGGTGAACTTGCGGGGCGGGGACTCAGGCCGCCGGGTCGCCCCTGAGCCTGCCGAGGTCGATGCCGAGCCACGCGTCAAGCCCGGCGTAGCCGCCGGGGGTCACCGTGACGATCCGGCTGCCCTCCTGGCGGCGCACCCAGCCGCGCCGCGCGAACTCCGCGCTGAGCGCGGCGCCGAGGCCGCCCGCGAGGTGATGCCGCCGCTCGGTCCAGTCCATGCAGGGCCGCAGCAGCGGCCTGGTGCGGCACGGCACGCCGGCGACGTCGATGCCGACCTCGGCGAACACGCGAGCGCCGCCCGGGCCGAGCACCCAGGCGCCGTCCCGCTCCCCGATCGCGTCGCGCGCCGCGAGGCCCTCGGTGACGGCGACGCCGGTCACGCCGGCCAGGTGGTCGTAGCACATCCGGGCCCAGCGCAGGTTGCGCATGCGGGTCGAGCCGCGCAGCGACTGACCGGCCGCGCGGGCGCCAGCAGCTGCAGCGTCTCGAGGGCCTCGGCCACCTGCCCGCTCGCGAGGGAGTAAAGCTGCTGGCGGCCGCGGCGTTCCGCGCGCACGAGGCCCCCGGCAGTGAGCTGCTTCAGGTGGGCGCTGGCCAGTGACCGGGAAATGCCGACCGTCGCGGCCAGCGCGGACCCTGACTGCGGCGCGCCTCCCATCAGGACCTGCAGGATGCGCGCGCGGTTGGGGTCGCCGATCAGGCGTCCGATCGCGGCGAGGTCGGCGTCGGGTTCCATGTAGTCAAGCCTATTCCAGGAACCGTCAAACGGCCATTTGACAGTTCTCCGGCTATGGTCGGGCATATGACACTCAGGACTCCCCCCGCCTGGGTCCGGGTCGCGCTCGTGATGTTCGCCGTCGGCTGGGGCGCCAACCAGTTCTCCCCGATGCTGATCGTCTACCGGCACGCGCTTGGCCTGAGCGCGGGCGAGATCGCCGGGCTGTTCGCTATCTACGCCGCCACGCTGATCCCGGGGCTGCTGGCCGGCGGTCCGCTGTCCGACCGGTTCGGCCGCCGGGCGTGCGTGCTGCCGTTCGCCGCCCTCTCGCCGGTGGCCACGCTGCTGCTGGTGCTCGGCCCGCATAGCCTGCCGCTGATCGCCGCCGGGCGGGCCCTCGCGGGCCTGTGCTCCGGCATGGTGTTCGGCCCGGCGACCGCCTGGGTCCAGGACCTGTCCGGCGGCGACGCCCGCAGCGCGCGCCGGGCCGCGCTGGCGCTGAGCGCCGGGTTCGGGCTCGGTCCCGTCG
This sequence comes from uncultured Actinomycetota bacterium, assembly GCA_963767685.1. GTDB lineage: Bacteria > Actinomycetota > Actinomycetes > Streptosporangiales > Streptosporangiaceae > Trebonia. The sequence continues at coordinate 204,898 of CAVYEZ010000013.1, read as the reverse complement.
TCGCCGCGTTCCTCGCTCAGTGGGCGGGCGATCCCCTGGTCGTGCCGTACCTCCCGCACCTCGCGCTCGGCACGGCGGCGCTCGCCATCGGGCTGACCGCGCCCGGCGCGCCGCGCACCGGGCAGCCCGGCCCGGCGGGCCGCCGCTGGCCGCCCGCCGCGTTGCGCACCAGGGAGTTCTGGCTCGGCGTCGCGCTGCCAGCGCCGTTCGTCTTCGGCACGATCTCGCTGGCCATCGTGGTGCTGCCGGAGGAGGTCACCAGCGCGCGCACCCTGTCGGCCGGGTACGCCGGGCTGATGACGATCCTGGCGTTCGCCGCGGGCATCGGCGTGCAGCCCGCCGCGCGCCGCCTGACGGCACGCCGGCCGCGCGCCGGCATCATCGCCGGGCTCGCCGCCGCCGTGGCGGGCGCCGCCGTCGGCGCCGCCGCCGTCGCCGGCCCGAACGAGGCGCTCGCCGGGGTCGCCGCGGTGCTCCTGGGCCTCGCCTACGGCCTCTGCCTCGTCAACGGCCTGCACGACGCCGAGCAACTGGCCGGGCCGCGCGACCGCGGCACCGTGCTCGCCGCCTACTACGTGCTCGCCTACCTGGGCTTCGGCGCCCCCTACGCGGTGGACGGCCTCAACCTGGCGTTCGGCAAGCCCGGCACGTTCGCCGTGCTCGCCGGCATCGCGGCGGCGGTCGGCGGGCTGACGTGGGCGCGGGCCGGACGGCCGGCGACGCCCGCGCCTCCCGATACCGAACGGAATCGGCTTACTCCCGCACCGCCGACCAGCCCGCCGGAGGGCGAGCCGGCCTGCCGCCGCCCGTAAGAACGGTGCGGGGCCGGCTGAGCCTGTCCAAACCACGGGGGTATCCGGAAGCTGAAGCTCAGGACTGCGCCGCGGCCTCGCGGATAAGCCGCACGGCCTCGGACACGCCCCCGTTCCAGGCCGGGCCGTGACCGGGCAGCATCCAGGTCGCGTCGACGTCGCTGATGCGGTCGAGCGAGGTTATGGCCTGCGCGGGATCGAGCGTGAACGGCGCGGGCTTGGGTCCCTTCACGCCGGTGAGCACGTTCCGGGTCGTCATCTCGTCACCGACGAACAGCGCGTCGGCGGCGGTGACGTGGACCGCGATGCTTCCCGGCGTATGCCCGGGCGTGTGGATAATCCGCGGCTTGCCCGGGACGTCGAGCACCTGCCCGTCCTCGACCGGCAGCAGGTCGCCGGCTGGCGGGATCTTGAGCCCGCCCTCGAGCGCCGAGTACCACAGGAAGCCGACCATCGGCCCTACCTTGACCGGTCCCCAGCCGCTGCTTGGCTTCTTCACCTTGAGGTGGGCGCGGTCGGCGTCGGCCGGGAAAACGTAGGCGGGGATGCCCTTCTCCCGGGACAGCCGTCCGGCGAAGCCGATGTGGTCGGTGTCGCCGTGCGTGAGGATCAGCGCCCGCACGTCGTCGAGGGTGCGGCCAAGCTGCGCGAGTTCCCGGCCCAGCAGTCTCCAGTAGCGGGGCAGACCCGCGTCGATGATCGTCACGCCGTCACCGTCGACAACGAGGTAGCTGTTGACGGTGTCCGAGCCGATCCGGTGCAGGCCCTTGGCTAGCTGCATGGCGCCGCCTCCTGGCGTATGTTAACGCTACGGTGATTAGCCTTCGTAAGGCTACGATAGTTAGCCTTCGCCCTTGTCGCAACACAATTAGGGCCGCTCGCGAACAGGAGGCCGGATGCCCGCGCACTCGCAGACCTCGACCGCCGCTATCGTGGCGGCCGGCCGGCACCTGCTGGAAACGCGCGGCGTGGAGGCGCTGACCATGCGCGACGTGGCCGACGCGGTCGGGGTGCGCGCGCCGTCGCTCTACAAGCGGGTGCGCGGCCGCGGGGACCTGGTCCGGCTCATCCTTGAAGACGTGGCCGACGAGCTGACGGCGGCGCTCGACGCGGCGGCGGGCTTCGGCGATCCCGTCGCGGACGTGCGGGCGATGGCGGCGGCCTACCGCGCGTTCGCGCACTCGAACCCGGTCGCGTACACGCTCATGTACGCGCCGCAGCCCGTGCCGGGCGCGACGGCCCGGTCCGTGCGCTCCTCGGCTACGCTCCTGCGCGCGGTCACGGAGCTGGCGGGCCCCGAGCGCGCGCTGCCGGCCGCGCGCACGATCGTAGCCTGGGCGAACGGCTTCATCACGATGGAGCTGGCGGGGGCGTTCAGGCTCGGTGGCGACCTTCAGGATGCCTGGGAGTTCGGCCTCGACCGGATCCTGTCGGCGGTGCGCGCCGCCAGCTGACCCGCGCTCGCGACGATCCGTTTACGCGACCAGGCGCACCCGGGTGCAGCGGGTGACGTAGGGCATCTCGATCTCGTCTCGCCCGCCGGGCACGGGATGACCGCTGAGCAGTTCCGCCACCTCGCCGAGGAGCCGGCTCCGCTCCTGATCGGTCATCGTGATCACGTAGCTGCGGGACGCGACCAGGTCGAGGATGTCCTGGCGGGTCACCGGCTGCCGCCAGTGCACCTCCATGCGCTCAGGCGCCCCGAACGGCGCGCCGACCTCCGGGCTGGCGTCGATGGCCTGCCTGGAGTGCTGGTGCATGATGCTTCCAAGCACCGCCACCCACGGCTCGGCCTCATCGCGCATGTTCCAGACCAGCGACAGCGTCCCGCCGGGCACGAGGACCCGGGCGATCTCCGGCACCGCGAGCGCCGGGTCGAACCAGTGCCAGGCATGAGCCACGACCACCGCGTCCACGCTCGCGTCGCCGAGCGGTATCTGCTCAGCGGTCCCCGCGAGCACCACGGCGCCGGGCACCGCAGCCGCCAGCTGCGCGCGCATCTGCGGCGAGGGCTCGACCGCGGTGACCCTGAGCCCGGCCTCGATGAGCGACCGGGTGAGCTTGCCCGTGCCGGCCCCGAGGTCGAGCACCCTGCTGGCCCGGCGCGGGACCAGCCACTCGACGGCCGACGCCGGGTACTCCGGGCGCCCGCGCTGGTACTGGCCCGCCGCCGCGCCGAACGACGCCGCGTGCACGCTGCGGGACCAGCGCCTCGTCGCGCCCTGCCTGGTCATCCCGCACGCCGCGCCGATCTCTTCCCAGCTCGCCGCCGGCCCGCGGCGCAGGTCGCCGATAATCTCCGCCCGGCGGGTCTCCATCGCGGCGATCGCCGCCGTCAGGCGGGCGAGCCCGGCCAGCCCGCCGGGCTCTGCCACCCGCCGCGCCGTCTCTTCCGCCGCATCGTTCACGGGATCGGTCACTGAGTCGCTCACGACCGGCAACATATGTTGCTGCGTGGCATCTTGTCAACATCTGTTGCCTGTGAACGGACGTACCCCGCTCGTCCGGCCGGACCTGGCCGCCACCCGGTCGTCGCCGGACCGCCGGGAATGGTGTTGACTACCGGAAAGCCGGCACGAGCAACGGAGCGCGCGCGTGAGCAGTGACACCGCCGACCTCATCATCGCCGCGGGCACGGTGCACGCCATGGCCGCCGGCGCGGCCCCGGTCACGGCGATCGCCGTCCGCGGCGGCCGGATCGCCGCGACGGCCGGACCGGACGACCAGGATGACCTGGTCGCCGCCTGGCGCGGGCAGGGAACCGTCGTGATCGACGACCCGAAGCTCGTCGTCCTGCCCGCCTTCGTCGACACTCACAACCACCTCATGCTAACGGCGCAGAACATCCTCGGCGTGCCCGTCTCCCAGGCGACGGACATAGCGGGCCTGGTCTGGCTGATCCGGGAGCGCGCCGCGCTGACCCCGGCCGGCCAGTGGATCAGGACCGCCGCCGACTGGCACGAGCTGCGGCTCGCCGAGCGCCGCCTGCCCACCGCCGCCGAACTCGACGCGGCGACCACGGATCACCCGGTGCTGCTCCAGCGCGGCGGGCACAACGGGGTGCTCAACTCCGCCGGGCTGCGCCTGGCGGGCATCGGCCGCGGCACCCCCGACCTGGACGGCGGCTTCATCGACAGGGACGCGGCGGGCGATCCCCGCGGCTGGGTTCAGGACGCGGCCCTTGAGCTCGCGCAGCGGGCCGTGCCGCCGCTTCCGGAAGCGGACCTGATCGGCGGCCTCGCCCGGGCGTCCGCGAGCTACGCGGCGCACGGGCTCGCCACCGTGCGGGACGCCGCGGTCACTCCTGCCGAGTGGCGCGCCTACGTCCGCGCGCAGGCCGGCGGCGCAGCTGTCCGTCCGCTGCCACGCCATGATGTTCACCACGCCGGCGGCCATCGCGGCCGCCGGCTCGGTGGACGCCTACCTCGACTCCCTGGAGCGGGAGGGGATCACGCCGGGCGCCGGGGAGGGCCTGCTGCGGGTATGGGGCCTGAAGTTCGTCCTCGACGGTGGCGTGGAGGCGGCGGCGATGACCCGCCCGTACGCCGACCGGCCCGGTTACCTCGGCGAGCTCATGTGGGACCGGGACGGCCTGGCGGCGGCGCTCGCCGCCTGCGCGCGGCGCGGTTGGCCGGTCGGCACGCACGCCATGGGCGACCTCGCGGTCGGCACGCTCCTCGACGCCATCGGCGACGCCCGGTCGCGGGCCGGCGACGTCCCGGCCGGGATGCTCGTCGTCGAGCACGGCGGCCTCATCGGCGGCCATATCGCGCGCGCCGCGGGGCTCGGCGTGCACGTCACCGTCCAGCAGGCGCTGCTCGACGGGCTTGCGCCGGCCTTCCTCGCCGCCTGGGGCCCGGAACGGACGGCGGCCCTGTTCCCGTGGCGGGGTCTCGTCGACGCCGGCGTGTGGATCAGTGCCGGCACCGACCACCCGATCGGGCCGCTGAGCCCGCTGCGCGCGGTCGCCGGCATGACCACCCGCGCCACCCCGGCCGGCGTCCTCGGCCCCGAGCACGCGATCAGCCGGGCGGAAGCGCTGCGCCTCTACACCGTCGCGGGCGCCCGCTTCCTCGGCGGCGCGGACGCCGGCGCCCTCGTCCCCGGCGCCCCCGCCGACCTGGTCGCTTACCGCGCCGACCCGTTCACCTGCCCCGACGAGGAACTGCCGGGCCTCTCCCCCGCCGCGACCGTGATCGCCGGCCGGCTCGCCTACCAGGGCGGCTGACAGCGGCGGCGCATCGGCGCCAGCCCCGTCTTCGCCGAGCTGCACCAGGCCAGCTGGGCCCTCGACCTCGCCCGGCTCGCGCTCGGCAGCAACCCACAGGCCGACGGGGTCACCCAGTTCCGCGACAGCCCCATCGACCTGCTCGTCGCCGCCGCCCCCCACGCCGCGCTCAAGGCGGCCAGGGCCGTCCTCGGCAGCCTCCTCGACCTCGCCGAAGACGAGCTCGCGCTGCTCCTGTCCACCTTCGAGGCCTGGGTGCGCGCCAGCGGCTCCGCGACCGCCGCCGGCGCCGAGCTGTACTGCCACCCCAACACCGTCCGCTACCGGCTCAGTGCATCGAGGCAAGCTCCGGCCGGACCCTCGCCAACCCCGGCGACGTCGCCGAGCTCGTCACCGCCGTCCGCGCCTGGCGCGAGCTCCCACACGCCTGAGCCGGTGATCCCGGGCCACGACACGCCTCGTTTCGTGCAATGAGTTACGTATAACTTCAGGTAGCATCTCAGTCATGCCCTCCTCCTGGCACGACTCCGTCACGGCGATCTTCACCGAGCACCCCGAGCTCGCGGTGGAGATCGCGGCCAGCCTCAGCGGCGCGCAGGTACCCCGCGGCGTACCGGTGCGCGTCGTGGCCCCGAACTTCAACGACCGCCCCGCCGCCGACTTCCAGGCCGACGCCGTCATCGTGGCCGGGCCCGCCCGCGATCCCGTCCGCGCCGTCATCGTCGAGGCCCAGAAGCGCACCCTGCGCGACAAGCCGCCGCAGTGGGCCCGCTACGCCGCCCAGCTGTGGACCTTCCTCCGCTGCCCCGTCGACGTGCTGGTCATCTGCCCCGACGCCAAGTCCGCCTTCTGGTACGCCCGGCCGGTGCCGACCACCCTGCCCGGTTACACCCACCTGCCGATCGTCCTGCCCCCGTCCGCCATCCCCGCCATCACCACCCCGGACGAGGCCGCGGCCCGCCCCTCCATGGCCGCCCTGTCCGTGGCGTACCACGGCAGCGACCCCGCCGTCTGCCGCGCGTTCGCCGACGGGCTCCGCCAACTGCCGCCCGACGACGCGGTGAAGTACCACGAACACGCCTTCAACATGGCACCGCTCGCGGTGCAGCGCATCCTGGAGCGACTCATGACTTCCAGTACCTGGCCCGTCTACAGCCCCATCGCCAAGGAGCACTTCGGCCGCGGCCAGCGGGAGGGCGAAGCCGACGCCATCCTGCTCTTCCTTGAGGCCCGCGGCCTGGAGGTCACCGACGCCGACCGCGAGCGCATCACCGGCTGCCCCGACCTGAGGCAGCTCAAGAAGTGGGTCAGGCGCTCCGCCACCGCGGAGAACACCAGCGACCTGTTCCGGGTGAGCTTACCTCGCCCGGATGGACCGGCCACCCGGCGGCGGCACGGGCGGATGAACTGACCGCCGGCTCTGTTCCCCAGCCGTTTTCCCCGCGATTGCGCCATCACCCTATGGGGTAAGTCCGCTACTTAAAGTGCGCCGGGCAGCTCACCCCGTGATCACGACGGAAACGAGTTTTACTGGCAGGATGCTCGCGCCACGCGCGCCGGCTGGCTAGTGCCGCGCGTGCTAAGCTTTGACTGGCTGTTGACCCTCACCGTTGTAAATGCTGTGGCAATTCGCCGGCATCTAGGTTTGAGTGTTTCGCTGAAGGACCAGACTGTCGCCCCGTCGCGGGCTTGATAGTGGTCCGAATTGCATTCTCTGTCACGCGCACAGCGCGGTCGGCTAGTACGTCGCCTACCGCGAGCAAGCCCCGGACCCGGCTCGCCAGCGTGCACCCTTAACACCCTCCCGGCACCTCGGTCACGAAGAAATGCAGGCGGCAGACGTTGATATCGTTTATCTGGTCCCCGGGAAACTCGCTGCCCGCCGGCACCGGCGGCTCCGAAAACTACACGGTCGGCCAGGTCCGGGAATTGAACCGGCGCGGCGTGGCGGCGCAGGTGGTCACCGTTGGCTTGGGCGCCAGCGACGGCAGGGAGGATTTCGCCGACATCCCGTTCCTGTCATTGCCGGCGCTGGCCGACGTCAGCGAACTCGACGGCACGGTCATCTTCGTCAACGAACCGCACACCGTGCCAACCAGGCACCCGGCATTCCTTATCCTGCACAACCCGCCGCCCATCCGGGAGCGGAAGCGGGCGTGGGCTGTCGAAGGGACCAAGGAGCGTGCGCTGATCGCGACCAGCCGGTACGCCGCCGCGCTGTGGTCGGGATACCTGGACGTGGACGTCGCGACGATCAGCGTCGTGTACCCGTTCGCCGAGCCGGGCTTCGCTACCCAGCCCCGCCCGGGCCGCGAGGCCGGGAAGACCCGCGTCCTGTTCGCGGGCAGGCTGAGTCCGGAGAAAGGCATCTACACGCTGCTGGAGACGCTGCACATCGACATCATCGAACAGGACCCGAGGCTGACCTTCACCGCGACGACCGCGGGCGCGGACAAGCCGCAGGGAAAGATAATCGAGCGGCTGCTCAGCGCGCACCCAGGGATCTCCGTGGTGGCCAGTTGCAAGACGCCGTCGACGATGGCGGCCCTTATGGCCCGCCACGACGTGGTGGTCATGCCGTCCAACAGCCAGTACTGGCACGAGACCTTCGGCATTGTCTCGATCGAGGCCCAGCACTCGGGCTGCCGGGTAGTCGCCTCCGACGACGGCGGCCTGCCCGAGACCGACTGCGGCGGGATGGTGCTCGTCAGCCCGGACAACGCCGAAGCGCTCGCCTGGGGCATCCTCGAGGCCGCGGACAGCGGGCCCCTTTCTCGGGCCGCCCGGCATGACGCTGGGGCGCTGTTCACCGTGGAGCAGTCCGTGGACGCGCTGCTGAACGTGCTCACCCGCCCGCAGCCGATCCCGCCCGCCGCCATCGTCCGGCAACTCGAAGAGCTGATCGCGGCGCCATCGGCGGAGGTCCCGCGCGCTCTAAGCCCGGGCGGCGCGCTAACCGAGACAGCGCCGCAAGCCCTCCCTCAGGCCCTATAAAGCAGCCGGTCCAGAACCCCGTCTTGCCGCTCCGGCGGCACGGCTGTAACGCCGACGGCGCGGGCCGGGGTCCGGGGCGAGGCTGCCTGGTGCCGGGGCGGCTGGTTCGCGGGCTGGTGCCGGCGGGGCCGGTGATGGGCTGGGTGCCGTCGACGAAGGCGCGGGCGAGGTCGGACAGGCGCTGGTTGCGGTTGCGGGCCTGGTCGCGCAGCAGCGTGAACGCCTGGCTGACGTCGATGCCGAGGCGCTCGGCGAGTTTGCCCTTGGCCTGCTCGATGATGACCCGGCTGTTCAGCGCGGTCTGCAGCTGCTCGTTGAGGGTATCGCTGCGGCGCATGCTGCGCTCGTGCAGCAGGCCGATGGTGGCCACGTCGGCCAGCGCCTGGCCAACCCGGACGCTGCCTGCGTCGAAGGCGCCGGGAGCGGCGCGGAAAAGGTTGAGCGCGCCGATGACCTGGTCGCGCAGCCGCATCGGCAGGGCCTGCACGGCGGAGAAGCCGGCCTGCCCGGCAGCGGCGGCGAACCGGGGCCAGCGGCGGTCAGCACTCAGGCTGGGGGCTGCCACGGGCCGGCCGGACCGGAAGCAGTCCAGGCAGGGCCCCTGGTCGCTTTGCAACTGGAACAGCTCAAGCAGCCGGGCGGCCTCACTGGAGGCGGCCACCACGCGCAGTTGCCCGCGCGGGTCGGCCAGCAGCAGCCCGGCCGCGGAAACATCCAGCAGCTCGACGCTGCGGCTGGTCAGCACGTGCAGGAAGTCAATGATGTCGAAATCGGCGACCATCGTGTCGGTAAGCTCGACAAAGGTCTCCGACAGCAGCTGTCCGTCCATCCGCTCACTCTCTCCACGAAATCAGCAAGGCCCGCTGCGCGGACCGCAACGGCGTGCCGCAGACGCCAGCGGGTGCCTCACGCCTCGTCACCACGGGGCAGGCCAGGGTCGGGGAACAGCCGCAGGCGGCGCGCCACGATGTCCCGGGCGACCTCGCCCAGCTGCAGGTCGTTGACGTAAGCATAGGCGCGCAACCGCACGAACGCGTCAGTGACGCTGACGCCAAGTTGCTCGGTGAGCATGCCGGTGGCCTGGTCGATCTCCGCCCGGTAGAAAGCCAGGCCCGCGGGCTGGCCGCCGGGCCCGTCCCCCGGCCCGGCCGCTCCCCCGGCCTGGCCCTGGCCGTCGAGCAGCAGCACGGTCGCCGTATCGGCGAAGGTCAGCGCGTCCCCGAGCTGAAAATCGCTCAGCGGGCCGGGCCGGTCCCGGTACAGGCCAAGCACCCCGGCCCGGATTACCCCGACCACCAGCGGGAACACGAAGACCGCGGCCGCCCCGGCCCGACTCGCCGCCGGCGCGAACCCAGGCCAGCGGGCCCGTGATTCCCCGCCCGCCAGGTCCGAGGCCAGCACCGGGCCGCCCGAGACGGACGCATCAAGCAATGGCCCTTCTCCGAGGGTCAGCTGGAGTTCAGCGAGCTGCCTGCTGACCTCATCGGTCACCTGCATCAGGTGACCCGCCTGCGCGTCCCGCGCGGCGCTCAGCCAGGCACCGGTGACCTGAACCCCCGGAACCACCGCCGCGCACACGTCCGCAGCCGACACCCGCCCGCCCCGCACGGCCGCCTGCCCCGCAATCAGTCCCCAGACCCTGGCTAGCCGCCGACCGTCGTAGAAGCTCATGATGATGATCCCGGCGAGCACCCAGAAGCCTCAGATCCACGTCTGCGCCCGCTCCGGCCAGGATCTCCCGCGTACCACCGCCCTGCCGTGGCTGCCACCGTATCGGTGGCGGCCACGGCATCTCCCGGCAGGCGACGGCGGGGCGGCATGTCAGCCGACTGGCTCAGCCGCGAACGATCCATGCGATAATGCCCATAACCGACTCCTCAGTCAGTGACAAAACGACGTTTTGGGTAGCCGGTCCTGCGCGACAGGTCACAATGGGAGAAAGAAAATCTCCGCGGCCGCTTGCCCTTTACTGGGCCATATCGCCTTAACGGCGTGGCTCGAATAAGAAAACTCCGGTCCTGTGCTGTCCCTCATATTTCCCAAGGATGCAGCTGCCAGATATCCGGAGCGATATTTTGACAGTACGCCCAATCGGCCCTGATGTCCAACCGCGGAGCCAGCCTGCGGCATGCGGCGGGCAGGTGAAAGCCGCGGCGTCTACTACACCAGGCCGCGCTGCCATCTAAATGCCCTCAGGCGCTTCCCCGGCTTCTGCGCCGACACCCGGGCCTGCGGCCGCGGTGATGCCGGCCAGGATGGCGGGGGCATGCTCCCGGTTGCCCGCCTGGACGGCCTGGTCCATGGCAGCGGCGGCGTCCTGTTCTCTGGTGCTCGGCGGAACTGTGACCAGGTCGGTGCGCTCGCCGTTGGCGGAGATCGCGGTAAGCAGCCCGGCCGGCATGGTGGCGAACCAGCCGAGCCGCACGACGCGGCGGCCGGCCGGGCCGTCGACCCTTATCTCGCGGGGTCTGCTCGCATTCCAGCCGTCAGCTCCGAGCATCACCCTCGTGACGCGGCCGCTCCATTCATCCAGCGCGAGGATCAGCCCGGGCAGCTGGGTGGCCGGGTCAGCCGACCTCGGCCACCAGCCGCCGTCCAGCAGCTCGACGCTGGAACGATCCGGGCGCAGGCGCAGCCGCGGCCCAGCGAGCGGGGCCGGGCTGATCTCCGGGTGGAGGCGGGGTGCCCCATCGGCCTGGCTCAGCCCGGTCACCGGCGTGCCCAGCTGGTCCGCCTGGCCGTGGCTGGTCCGGCGGCCGCTGCTGGCGTGCCCCCGCGTGTTGAACAAGTGGAAGACCAGCAGCAGGACGGCCGCGCCGGCGATGGCGGTCAGCCAGGTGGAGAGGTTGAAGAACCCCTTCAGGGTGTGCACGTGGAACAGCTCAGTGGCGGCCCAGCCGCCGCCCAGCGCCCCGGCCACCCCGATCAGGCAGGTGACGATGAGGCCCTGCGATCTTCGTCCGGGGACCAGCATATTCGCCAGCAGGCCTGCTCCGAGGCCGAGAATGACCCATGCGATAATGCCCATAACCGACTCCTCAGTCAGTAAAGAATTTGACATTCGGGGGTAGCCGGTCCTGCGCGACAGGTCGCGATGGGAAAAGAAAGATCCCGCGGGCTCTTGCCCTTTACTGGGCCATAACGCCTTAATGGCGTGGCTCGAATAAGAAAACTCCGGTCCTATGCTGTCCCTCGTGTTTCCGAGGTGCATCTGCCGTGATCCGGAGCGATATTCTTATAGTACTCCGTCACGGTCCTGCTGTCCAATAACGGAATCAGCCCGCGGCATATTAGGGAAAGCCACCTGAGCTGGCCGGAAATGATCACCGAAGTCCCGGCGACCGTATCCTCAGGGCCCCGGCCGGGCGTACGCTGAAGGCAGTGCTCGGGATCCCGACAGCCGGGCGCTGACCGCCCCGGGCACAGGCTCACCGCGAATAGCTCATATGGCAGATACTGGGCGTACTCTCGGATACTGGGCGTACTCTCTTGGAAAGAAGATAGCCAGGATAGCCGCTGGGCCGGGACCCCGCCTTGCTGCGATGCAGTGGGGGGCTGTTATGTTCAGCATGGACCTGGGTTCCGGTAAATCAGATGACCACGTCGTCGTCGCGCTACGCGGGGAGCTTGACCTCTTGGACGCCGCGGCCGTGGCGGTCGCCCTGGGGGCCGTCGCGGCGGACGGGCCGCGAATCATAGTTGACCTGGCCGGGCTTGAGTTCATCGACGCGAGCGGCGTTGCCGCATTGTCGCTTGGCCGCAGGCACGCGCGGAACGCCGGGGGCGACCTGCTGCTCGCCGCGCCGCAGCGACTGGTACAGCGGGTTCTCGCGATCATCTGGGAGGTTGACGGCTTCGCCGTGCACGCTAGCGTGACCGAGGCCGCCGCCAGCGCGGGAGCCCCCAGGCGGGTAGTCGTGCCGGTATCCCGGCAGGCCACCAAGCTGCGCTGGCAGCGCATGGCCATGAACCCGCCTGTCTAGAAGCGCCGCCCGCGACCACAACCACCCGCCACGGAACTTGTCCGGAGACGCCATCCCCGGTACGGGCATGCGTTCACTGGTGACCGGTAGATGAAACTACCATCCGCTCGGAAGAAAGATTTCTCAATCCTTCTCCCGAACGGATGGTGGTTTCTCCGCACGGCCATGCGTCTCCGAGTTAACGCCCAGACCATTTGATTTCGGCCTGGACTGTCTTGGCAGCGGTTTCGATGAGCCCCGCCACGTCGGCGGGGTGGGAGATCATCGCCAGGTGACCTGCCGGGACCTCGATGGTGGTGGCCTCCATGCGGGCGGCGAACTGCCGTTCGGCGTCAGGCGGGATCGCTTGATCGTCGCTGGCCACGAGGTACCAGCACGGGCGTGATTTCCAGGCCGGAGCGCCCATCACGTCCTGCAGGGTGCTCGCCGCCAGCGGCTGCTGGACAGCGTGCATGACCCGCGCCTTCACCGGGTCGACGCCGGCCGCGAAGTGCTTGACGAAGTCGTCTTCAGGCAGCCAGGCGAACCCGGCGTCGTCGATGTCCAGGTGCGCCAGCGCCGGCGGCGGCGGCCCCTGTACCAGCAGGCCGCCAATGGACTCGCCGCTGTCGAGCCCGAAGGCCGCGATGTAGACCAGGCCGGCGACGTTCCGCGCGTCCGTGCCGAGGGCGGTCATGACCTGCCCGCCGTAGGAGTGCCCGGCGAGGATGACCGGGCCGTCCTGGCGCCCTAGCACCTGCCGGAGCCTGGCGACGTCCGCTGCTAGCGAAGACTCAGGGAACTGCGGGGCGGTGACGTCATAGCCGCTGGCTTGCAGCCGCTCGATGACGGCGCTCCAGCACGAGCCGTCGGCCCACGCGCCGTGTACCAGGACGATGTTCGGTTGAACGGTCACGTCAGTGATTCCTCTCACGGGCGGCGTCGACGACGCCGGTTTCGTTCGCTGTCAGGCCTTGATGAAGGCCAGCAGGTCGGTGTATCACGCAGCGACGGGCTCGTGGTCGCCGGACCCGGGCGCCTCGAGGATGGCCGCCAGGTCCGAACCGTCGATCGTCTCGCGCTCAAGCAGCAGTCCGATGACCCGGTCAAGAGTTCCACGGTGCCCGCGGAGCAGCTTGGTAGCCGCATCCTCGGCTTCCCGGAGCAGCCGGGCCACTTCCTGGTCGATGGAACGTTGCGTTTCCTCGGCATAAGGACGCCCGGCGAAGGGGTTGTCGCGGCTCGGTCCCTCCGGCCCGTAGCTGATGGGCCCGACCTCCGCGGAGAACCCCCACTCCCGCACCATGTGCGTCGCGAGTTGGGTCGCGCCCGCGAGGTCGCTCGCTGAGCCGGTCGATGGTTCCGCTAGGACGAGAATCTCCGCCGCGCGCCCGCCGAGGCGCACGGCGAGCGAGGTTGTCATGTGGCTCTCGGGGTACAGGTGGCGCTCGAACGCAGGCAGCTGCTCGGTCACGCCGAGAGCGGCGCCACGGGAAAGGATCGTGACCTTCGCGACGGGATCGGCGTGCTCCGAGAGCGCGGCCACGAGCGCGTGCCCGGCCTCGTGGACGGCCACGGCACGCTTCTCCTCGGGCAGCAGCGCGTTCGACGCGTCACGGCGGCCGATGAGGAGCCGGTCCCTCGCGTCTTCGAAGTCGGCGGCGCTAAGCACGCCGCGGTCCGCGCGCACGGCGTTGATCGCCGCTTCGTTCACGAGGTTGGCGAGATCGGCGCCGGAGAATCCGGGCGTGCCGCGCGATACGACGTCGAGATCCACGTCAGCTGCGAGCGTCTTGCCCTTCCCGTGGATTGCCAGGATCGCGGTCCGCTCCCTGTAGTTGGGCAGCGGGATCTCCACCGTCCGGTCGAAGCGCCCGGGCCGCAGCAGCGCCGCGTCGAGGATCTCCGCCCGGTTGGTGGCGGCCATGACGACCACCCTGGCGCCCGGCTCGAACCCGTCCATCTCCGACAGCAACTGGTTGAGCGTCTGCTCGCGCTCGTCATTCGAGCCGAACCCGCCGGGTCCGCGCCGGCCGCCGATGGCGTCGATCTCGTCGATGAAGATGATCGACGGGGCCCGCTTCCTGGCGTCAGCGAACAGGTCCCTGACCCTCGACGCGCCGACGCCGACGAACATCTCAACGAAACTTGAGCCGCTCAGGGAGAAGAACGGCACCCCCGCCTCGCCGGCGACGGCCCTGGCCAGCAGGGTCTTGCCGGTCCCGGGCGGGCCGACCATCAGCACGCCCTTCGGGCCGACCGCACCGGCGCGGTCGTACCGGGCTGGATGCTTCAGGAAGTCCACTACCTCCATGACCTCGGCCTTGGAACCCTCGTAGCCGGCGATGTCCGCGAAGCTCGTCTTGGGCCTGTCCTCGTCGTAGACCTTAGCCTTCGACTTGCCGATGGCCATGATCCCGCCGATCCGCCCGGTAAGCTGCTTGCTACTGCGACGGCCGAACCAGACGAAGAACCCGACGAACACGAGAAGCGGCACGACCCAGGTGAGTAGTCCAAGTAGCGGGCTCGTGCTCGTGCTCGTTCCCGTTACCTGAACCTTGTGTCCCAGCAGGAGAGCGGGAAGAGCGCTGTCGTTCAGCGCGGTCGGGATCTGGGATGAGTAGGCTGCTGCCACCGAGGAGCTTCCCGCTCACCGAACCCGCGGCGGTGATCGCCGCTGTCGAGACCTTGTTCGCGGTCACGTCGCTGACGAAGCTGGTGTAGCTCAGCGCCTGAACCGGCGTTCCGCCAGCGCTCGACCGAACGAACAGCAGCGCGATAAACGCGATCACGAGCCCGGCCGGCAACAGCCATTTCCACCGCATCGGGGTGGGGGCCGGGGTCGGGGGAACGGATTTCTCAGGCGGGCGCGAACGAGCTGAGGTAACGGATTTCCTGGGCGGTCCCGGACGGGCTGAGCTCGCGCGATGCCAGGTGTTCAGGAACAGAAATCCCCTTGCTCGCGTCCCCGGGCCGATGATCAGCGGGCCACGCCGTCATAGGACAAACGGGTGGTTACCGGGAAGCACATGCAGCCTCGGTCCAAGGCACCCTCGGCAGTTGCCCGGCAGTAGCGGGAAGCGGAGGAATCGTGCTCCTCAGCGGTATGGCCGCACGGGCACGGCGCGTCAGGCGGCGGCTGACCGCTCGATGGTGTCGTCATATGGTTGCCTTCCCGGAGCACAGCTACGCTTGTCTAGCCAAGTCAACCGCGCCCCGGCCGCGGGCGAAACAACCAATCTCGCATGAGCCCATCACCGCAACCGATCGCCGGGCACGGTACCCGCGCCAGGGCATCAGGCAGCCGGCTCAGACGAGACGCTGGTGGACGTAGCACCATCTCCACGCCGCTCCCAGCGCAACGCTGGCCGCGACCGGGTGGTCGGTCTCCTCGTAGTGCGCCTTGGCATGCTGGTTCGGCGACTCATCCGAACAGGCAACCCAGCCGCAGGTCAGGCAGACCACAAGGCTCGCCTGGCGATCCTGACGGCGCCGGCAGTCCTGGCAGTCGTCTGACCGCGGCGCGACCGGTGCAAGGCCGTCGAGGTGCTCACATCGCGGGGCCGTCCCGTTCGGGCTCACGGCCGGCGCGCCTAGGGCCATGCTCTGGCCACGGATCACGGCAACCTCCCTCTGCGAGATCGGAATGCCGGGGCCCGACCCGGTCGATCGTTCACGAGTCAACCCTCTCGGCACCCAGGCGGAAAGCGCCAACGCGAGCATGGCCTATCACCAGAATCGATCACCTGGGCGCGAGCGTCGGGCCCAGGTGACCGCGCTGGCCGGGCTTGCAAGGAAGTAGGCTGTTGAAACGGTCCCGGCTTGGTGATCCGGGCTCCTGGGCCTCCCTGGCGCTCTCCCCCGGTCGCGCTCCAGGACTGTTCCAGCAGGGAGCCGAGCAATGGATTGGACTCGGACTTGGCGGCGGGCATGGAGCTACGGCAGTTGCGCTACTTCGTGACGCTGGCGGAGGAACTGCACTTCGGCCGGGCGGCCGAGCGGGAGCACATCGTCCAGTCGGCGCTGAGCCAGCAGGTGCAGCGGCTAGAGCGCGGGCTCGGCGTCCGCCTGCTGGAGCGCAGCACCCACCATGTCGCGCTGACCGCCGCCGGGGCGGTGTTCCTGGTCGAGGCGCGGCAGATCCTGGAACACGCGGCCCGTGCCGCGGACGCCGCCAGGAACACCGCCAGCGGCGCCGCGCCGCTGCGCGTCGGCATCATCGACTCCAGCTACGACTCGATGCCGCAGATCCTGCACGAGGTCCAGGCCCGCTACCCCGGACTGGTGATCCACCAGGTCGAGGCCAGCGTGCCTGAGCAGTACCGGCAGCTCATCGACGGCCGCCTGGACGTAGGCGTCGGCCGCGCCGCGCTTGCCCCGCCGCAGGTCGCGTCGCTGCTGTTCCGTCAGGACCCGCTCGGCGTCCTGGTCCCGGACGGTCACCCGTTCGCCGCGCTCGAGGGCGTCGCGGTCGCTGTCCTGGCTAAGCAGCCGCTCCTGCTCGCAGAAGAGGCGATGGCTCCGGAGTTCAACCAGTTCACCGTCGAGATGTGCCGGGCGGCCGGCTTCACCCCGACCGTCTACGGCGGGACCGTCGAGAGCATCCGGGCGGCCGCCGACCTCGTCGCCGCCGGCCGCTGCCTCTACTGCGTCCCCTCTTCCTGCATCGCCGCGCTCCCCGGAACCACCTGGCGCCCCCTCACCGAACCAGCCTCCAGCTATCCCTGGTCGGTCTTGTGGCGCGCCGCCGACGACTCAGGCCACGTACAGGCCGTCGTCAGCTGCGCGCGGGCAATGTCAAAACGCCTCGGCTGGCTGACGCCCGCCCCGACCGCCAGCGGATGACCTTTAGCGTTGCGATCACTGGCCGCGCGGCGGACTCTGGGAGGCGACCCGGCGCGGACCTGGTAACGCTAGGCCGCGACCGCGACCGCCTGGATGGCGCGCAGGTGGCCGGCGGCCAGCCCCTTGGTGAGGTTGGTGGCCTTGACGGTGAAGTCGGGGACGAAGGCGTGCAGGCCGAGGGGAGCGGGAGGCCGCCCGAGGACGGCCTGCATGAGGGTGACCGCGTCGCCGGTAAGGTCGGCCCAGTGGTCGACGGCGAACCCGGCGTCCACGATGGCGGCGCGCAGCGCCCGCGGCGTGACGAGGTAGCCGCGGTCGGGCTGGTCCGCCCATGGGAGCGGGTACCCGAGCGGCCCCGCTTTTCCGGCGGTGATGTCCCAGATGGCGAGCCGGCCGCCGGCTGGCAGGACGCGGCGTGCCTCGCCGTAGAGGCGGGCCTTGTCCGGGATGTTCATCTGGACGTGCTGGCTTATGACCACGTCGAAGGAGGCGTCGGGGAACGGGAGGCGGGTGACGTCCGCCTGCCTGACGGTGATCTCCTGAGCGAGGCCGGTGAGCTCGTTGAGCCACCGCGCCGTCTCGCAGTACTCGCCGGTCAGGTCGACAGCGGTGACCTGGCAGCCGTGGGAGGCGGCGAGGTACCTGGCGGTTCCGCCAATTCCGGCGCCGGCGTCGAGCACGCGGTCCTGGCTGGCGATCCCGGCCAGCTCGGCGAGTTGCCCGGTGGCGATCCGCCCCATCGTGTGGAAGTCCTCGAGTGCGCCCAGGTCCGCGGGGGCCAGGTGGTCCGCGTCCTTTCCCGCGGCGGTGAGGGCCCGCTCGATGCCTTGCCGCGACAGGCCGGTGGCGTACTGGGTGCCGAGGCCGCCGGCGGTCACGGCGTTCTCCCGCTCGCAGGCGGCTGGGGCTGGCCGTGGTACGCGTCTTCCTTGGCGGGCAGGACGCGGTCGAGCAAGTTGGCGTCGCCGGTGATCTCCAGGCCGCGGGCGGTCACCTCGTCCGCGGTGACCTGGCCGGTGAGCAGGGCGTTGATCAGCTGGGGGCGCCCGGCGAGGACGAGGTCAGGGTGACGGGCGGGGCCCGCGCGGAAGCGGGCCCCGCCGCCGGAGACCTCGATGACCGCCGGGTCGGCCCCGGCCCGCAGCTCGATTGACACTGGGGGGCCGTCGGGGTCGTGATCGCGGAGGAAGAAGTCGATCGGGTAGGCGAACCACTGGCTGCGGAACTCGTCGCTGTCGGCGGGCCCGGCCATGTACCTGAGTCCCCACCAGCCGAGGGCCCGGATCACCGGCTCAAGATCGGCGCCCGCCTCGGTCAGCTGGACGAGGGTGGTGGCGACCGGCGGCGGCGCCTCTTCCCGGCTGACCAGGCCGACGGACTCCAGCTCGCGGATCCGGTCGGCGAGCAGGTTCGTGGCGATGCCGGGCAGGCCGTTCTTCAGGTCGGTATACCGGCAAGCGCCCCTGATCAGCAGTTCCCTGATGATCAGCAGCGTCCAGCGGTCGCCGATGACGTCGAGGGCCTTGGCGACCGAGCAGTACTGGCCGTAGCTACGCATGCGCCGAGCATAGCGCCAATCGAGTTGAGTTCCAAGTCTATCAAGTTGACTTACTAAAGTCAGGAGTTGCGCGCCGGCCGCCTAGCCGGGCGGCGACGTAGCATGGCGGCATGAGATCGGCCGAGCCGCCGGGCGACAGCGTGCCCGCATGGGATATCGCGACCCCGTCGCGGCGTGGCCGACTTCCGGGCGTCAGGATGGCGGGGTTCCGCGATCGTGCGACTGACCTCGTCGACCTTCGGCTCGTTCCGCACCCGGATGTCACGGTGTTCATCGACTTCGGCGAGGGGCTGCTCGTCGACGA
The DNA here is from genome assembly GCA_963767685.1 of uncultured Actinomycetota bacterium. Taxonomy (GTDB): domain Bacteria; phylum Actinomycetota; class Actinomycetes; order Streptosporangiales; family Streptosporangiaceae; genus Trebonia. Next base: position 186,195 of record CAVYEZ010000013.1, on the reverse strand, counting down.
GGCCGGCGGCCAGGAACTGCGGGGCAGCCTCGCCGTCGGCCTGGCGCCCCGCGGCATCCGGGGCCGCGCCCGGGGCATTGAGTGCCTGCAGGTGCGGATGTCGCCGGTGTTCGCGTACCCGGCCCTGGGCGGCGCCCCTGAGATCGGTGGGACGGTGGCTGCCCTGGATGACCTCTGGGGCCGCGACGCCGCGCGATTCCGGGACCGCCTGCGCGCCGCGGCATCGTGGGACGAGCGGTTCGCGATCACTGAGGCCGTGCTCGCCAGGCGGCACGAAGCCGGCCGGGCGGTCGATCCCGAGGTCGCCTTCGCCTGGAGGAAGATGTCGGCCAGCGGGGGGCGGCTCCCGATCGAGCGGCTGGCGGCCGATGCGGGGTGGAGCCGCAAGCGGCTGTGGTCCCGCTTCCGGTCCCAGATCGGACTCACTCCCAAGCGCGCCGCGCAACTGGTCCGTTTCGATCACGCCGCCCGCCGCCTCGCCGCAGGTCACAGCGCGGCCCGCGTGGCCGCCGACAGCGGTTACGCCGACCAGTCCCACCTCCATCACGACGTTACGGCCTTTGCCGGGATGACGCCGACGGCCATCGCGAGCGCGCCGTGGCTCGCGGTCGACGACGTCGCGTGGCCGTCCGCCTAGGCGCCCTGAGGACGAGCGGAACATTTCTTCAAGACGCCGGGCGGCCGCCCTCGCCACACTGCGAGCGTGCCAAAGAACCTCATGCCCGCGCTTGCGCGCTGGTGCTACCAGCACCGCCTCGTCGTGATCACCGCGTGGATAGGACTGCTCATCGGCCTGGCAGTGATGTCGCAGGCGGTGAAGACGTCATATGACAACTCGCTCACGCTGCCGGGAACGGGCTCGGGCAGCGCGCAGGAGCTGCTGCAGCGGTCGGCCCCGGCCCAGGCGGGCGATTCCGACCAGATCGTCTGGCAGGTGAGCCACGGCAGCGTCCGAGACCCCGCCGTGGAGCGGCGGGTGTCGGCGATGCTAGCGCGGGTGTCGCGGCTGCCCGAGGTGGCCTCGGTCACCAGCCCCTACAACCCGGGCGGCGCGATCCAGGTGAGCACGGACGGGCGCACCGCGTACGCCACGGTGAACTTCACCGCGACGGCCGAGAACCTCGACAATGCCGACGTCAGCCAGGTGGTGGCGACGGCGACAGCCGCCGCGGAGCCCGGCCTCGCGGTCCAGCTCGGCGGCAAGGCGATCTCTGACACCGAGCAGCCGTCGCTGTCGAGCGCCTCGGCGATCGGCATCGGCGCGGCCGCGGTCATCTTGCTCCTCGCGTTCGGGTCGCTGTTCGCGATGGCGCTGCCGATCGTGACCGCGGTGGCCGGGGTCGGCAGCGGCCTGATGCTCATGGCGCCGCTCAGCCACCTGATGTCCGTGAACGGCATCGCGCCGATTCTCGGCGCGCTTATCGGCATTGGCGTCGGGGTCGACTACGCCCTGTTCATCGTCTCCAGGCACCGCCGCGGCCTGCGGTCGGGACTGGACCCGGAGCAGTCGGCCGTGGTCGCGCTCAACACCTCGGGCCGCGCGGTCCTCTTCGCCGGCGGCACGGTGTGCATCGCGCTGCTCGGCTTGCTCACCCTGGGCCTGGGTTTCATCGACGGGCTGGCGATCCCGGCGGCGATCACCGTCGTGTGCACCGTGGTCGCGGCCGTCACGCTAGTGCCCGCGTTTTTCGGCGTGCTCGGCCTGCGCGTGCTGAGCCGCAGGCAGCGCCGCGCGCTGCGGGCTGACGGGCCGGACGCCGAAACCGGGAACGGGGTGTGGGCACGCTGGTCGCGCACCGTGCCCCGGTTCGCCGCCGTGCTCGCCGCCGCGGGTCTCGCGGTCATGGTCGTGGTGTCCCTGCCCGTGCTGCACCTGCGGCTCGGCTTCGCCGACGCGTCCAACGACCCCCCGTCAAGCCAGACGTACAAGGCGTACGAGATGCTTGCCGAGGGGTTCGGACCGGGCTTCAGCGGACCGCTGTTCGTGGTCGCCCAAACCCAGTCGGCCGCCGACCGCGCCGCGCTTGAGCGGCTCGACCGCGCGCTCAGCGCCGTGCCCGGGGTAGCCGCCGTCCAGGCCGGTGCCGCGCCAGCAGGGACGGCCGCCGGGCCGACCGTCGAGGTGACCCAGGTCATCCCGGCCACCGCACCCGACGCCCAGGCCACCTCCAGCCTGATCAGCCAACTGCGCGACACCGTCATACCGCGCTATTCGCGCGGCACCACGTTGCGGGTCTACGTCGGCGGCCTGACGGCCACGTTCGACGACTTCGCGGCGGTGACCGCCGCCAAGCTGCCCTGGCTGCTCGCCGCCGTCGTGGGCTTCAGCTTCCTGCTGCTCATGCTCGCCTTCCGCAGCCTGCTCATCCCCGCCACCACTTCGGTGCTGAACCTGCTGTCGGCGGCCGCCGCGTTCGGCGTGCTCACCGCGTTCTTTCAGTGGGGCTGGGGAACTAGGGCGTTCGGCCTCGGCGCCCCCAGCCCGATCGAGGGCTACCTGCCCGAACTAGTGCTGGCGGTCCTATTCGGCCTGTCCATGGACTACCAGGTCTTCCTGGTCAGCAGGATGGCCGAGGAATGGTCGCGCACCCGTGACAACGCCCGGTCGGTGATCGCCGGCCAGGCCCACACCGCACGGGTGATCACCGCCGCGGCGATGATCATGATCGCCGTGTTCGTCGCCTTCGTGTTCATGGGCCAGCGCGACATCGCCGAGTTCGGCATCGGGCTGGCCGCTGCCGTGGCGCTGGACGCGTTCGTCCTGCGGACGGTGGTCACGCCAGCCCTCATGCACCTGCTTGGCCGGGCCAACTGGTGGCTGCCCCGGTGGCTGGACCGCCGCCTGCCGAACCTGGCCATCGAGCCGCCCGCGGCGGAGCAGTCCGTGCGCGTCCCCGAGTCGGCGGTCGGCGGGCAACTCGGCTGAGCGCCGCCAGGTCGCGCAGTGACGATGAACGCTGCGCCGCTCGGGCCCGCCTCGAAAGGGAGCACACCCTCTCCTTCTGGGACTCGCTGATCGTCCAGGCGGCAATCCAGGCAGGCGCGGACCGGCTCGTCTCCGAAGACCTCCAGCACGGCCGCCGCTTCGGCCCCCTCACGACCGAGAACCCGTTTCCCAAAAATGAAGGGCAGAAGCGGTCCTAAAGCCGGACGCGCGAATGGTCAGATGCCCGGGCCGCTAAGGCTAAGACCCGCCGAAGCGGATCCCACCCTGGACGTCTCGTGCCTGGATCACGGGGCCGTTGACCTTACCGGTCACCATATTCACGACTTCCCCGCCCGCCGCTATCCGCGGCCACAGGTCGCGGATCTCAGCGTCGAATCCGAGGTCGGCCGACGCGACCCGGGCGAGCTCTCGCGCGAGCGCGGCTACCGCGGCCGGGTCATGCGGCGCGTTCTCGGCTGATTCCAGCGCCCGTCGGGCGTCCTCGTCGCGGCCGAATCGCTCGCGGACCAGTCTCACCAAGGCAGTGAAGGCATCCCTCGCGCCGCCGAACATCGCCTCGGTCGCCTTGCCTGCGAGGGCCACCGCAACGGCGGTCATGATCTGGTCCGGCATCGAGCGGTCCTACCTTCCCGGGTCGGCGCGCTGCCCAAGTAGCATACGGCGGCCACGCGCCTGTACCTACCGGTGCCTGGCTCGACCTGGACGCCGGGAGACCCGGTCAGCCTCCCAGGCCGCGCTCGATCGCGTCGATGATCGCGGGACGCAGCTCGGCCACGCTGATGATCGCGTCGACCGAGCCGACCTCGACCGCTCGCTGGATGGAGTGGATCCGGTCGAACTCGGCGGCCACCGCGCCGAGCTTCTCCGCCCGCACCGACGCCTGCACCTCGGCCAGCTGGGTGCTCAGCGCGGCCCGGGCGCCGGCGTCGGACTCGGCGACCCGCGCCTGCAGTTCCGCCACCCGCGGGTCGGTCGCCGTGCGGTTGCTCACCTCGGCGGAGAACACCACGGCTGCCGCCGGGGCGCCGCCGAGCACGGACGCGAACGAGCCCTCCAGGGCAAGCACGGTCATGCTGGGGTTGAGCGCCTTGGAGAACACGACGAACGCGCCGCCGTGGTAGCGGGAGATGACGCAGAACACGATCGGGCCGCGGAAGTTGACGATCGCCCGGCCGATCTCGGCGCCGTACTCCAGCTGGAGCTTGCGCATCGACTCCGGCGAGCCGTCGAACCCGGACAGGTTCGCGAGCACCACGACCGGCCGGTTGCCCGAGGCGGCGTTGATCGCCCGCGCGGTCTTCTTCGACGACTGCGGGAACAGCGTGCCCGCGGTGTAGGTGTCGGGGCCGTCGGTGGGCGGGAAGCCGCGCCGCGGCACCGAGTGCGACTCGATGCCGATGAGGCAAGCCGGACGGCCCCCGAGGTGGACGTCTTGCACCACCGAGGTGTCCGCGTCGGCCATGCCCGCCCAGCGCTCGAGGACCGGGTGGTCCTGGTCGGACAGCGCCCGCATGACGGTGCGGATGTCGAAGGGCTTCTTGCGGTCCGGGTTGTGCTCCGCGGAGAAGATCTGCCCGATCGTGGCGAAGTCGCTCCCCGCCACGGCGTGCGGGTAACCGGAGACGTCACGGCCGGCCGGGTCGGCCGAGGCCGCCTTGCGCGGAGCGGCCTCGCCGGGCGCGATGTAGGCGTGCTCGTAGTGCGCCATCAGGACGTCGCAGGCGGCCGCCAGGCTCGGTGCCCAGTACTGCGCCTGACCGTTGGGGCCCATCACCCGGTCGTAGCCGCCGATGCCGAAGTTGTCCTCGGCGGACACCCCGCCGGAGAAGTCCAGCGACTGCTTGCCGGTGAGCACCATCGCCGAGTCGGGCGTCATCACGAGGATGCCCTTGGTGTGCATGAGCATGGTGGCCTCGGCGTTCCAGTACGGCTGGGCGCCGACGTTGATCCCGGCGACGACGATGTTGATCTCGCCGCCGTCTTGCGTGAACTCGATGATGCGCTTGAGCGCGGCGGCCACCCAGTCCATGTTCTCCGTGCCCGAGGTCATGGAGATGCGCGCGCCCGACGACAGCGCGAACCACTCCACCGGCACGCGCAGCCGCTCGGCGAGGTTGAGCGCCGCGATCACGCGGGCGCACTCGGGCTCCGACAGCGCGCCGAGCGACTTGGTCGGGTCGCCGAGCAGCACCACGCGGGTGACCCCCTCGGGGTGCCGCGCGGTCGGCGTCGTGACCACGCCGGCGACGATGGCCGCGGTGTTCTTCCCCTTCGGCCGGCTCACCGGCACCAGCGCGCCCGCGTCGTCGAGGTCGTGCTCCGCGAACCGCCCGTCCTGGCCGGCGAGGAGGTCGGTCAGCTCGTAGGGGTACACGGTGCCGCGGCGCGCGGCGCGCAGCACCTTCTGCCGGTAGTCGTCGAGCGGCTGCAGCGGCTCGGTCGGCGGCGGTCCCATGTGCAACCGCACGTTGTGACTGGCGTCGAGGCTGGTCCACACGGCCACCTCGGCCAGTTCCCCCGACGGCGTGCGCTGGCGGGTCACGAACTGCACTTCCTCAAGCCCGGCGCCGGACGTGGTCGGACGGATCCGGTGGACGAGGGAGTTGATCTCGTCCGCGGTCAGGTTGACCGTCGGCCAGACGTAGATCATGATCCGGTTGGCGTCGAACCGCTTGTGCTGCGGACGCTGCGCCTGCACGGTGCGGATGGCGTCAAGGCAGCCGGCCAGGACGTTCTCCAGCGCGGGCAGCGCGACGAGGCGGCCGTCCGCCTCGCGCAGCGGCGTCAGGTCGCGGACCTGGCCCATCGCGATCAGCCGCTCGTCGGCCTTGTTGCTCTTGGCCGCGGCCTTGAACAGGTAGATCTCCTCGTCCGCGGAGGGCAGCCGGGTGAGGTCGAACTCGCGCAGTCGGCCCATCTGCAGCCGCTGGGCGATCTGCGGGTGCAGGCCGCGGATCAGCGGGTCCTCGGCCATGCCCGCGCAGCCGGCGGGCCGGAAGGTAAAACGGTGCCGCATCGCGATGCCGCTCGTCCCGGCGACCGTGAAGGTAATGCGCGCGATCCGCGCGGCCGCGGACCAGAACGAGTCAGGGCCCGATGCGAGCAGCTCGCCGAGGCGCGCCGCGAGTTCGTCGGGCTCCGGCTGCGCCGCCCACGTCACGTAGAAGTCGGCGACCAGGCTGTCCGCCGTGGCCCCGGCGGCGAGTTCGCCGAGGGCGGCGATGGCGCCGGGCAGCGCGGTGATGTCGGCGGCCGCGGCTGCCACCAGGGTCACCTGGCCGTGGCTGGCGTCCTCGGCGGTGACGAACCGGCTGCTCGTACCGTCGCCGGCGGCGATGTCCCGCGCGGTCACGTCCGCCAGCTGGTGGTTGCCGTAGTAGCGGCGGGTCAGCACCTCGAGCAGCGGCGCGTTGTCGGCGCCCCGCCTGACCCGCTGCCCGATCAGCCGGACCAGCGGTTCCGAGCTGGCCACCATCGCCTGGATCCGCTCCGCGCGGTCCGGCGCGTCCGGGTTCCGGTCGAGGTAGCGCAGCTGCTCGCGGATTGCCGCGTAGACCCGGGCGCGGTTGCGGCGCAGCAGCGGCTGGGCGAACCAGCGGAACACGACGCCGCGGGCGAGGTCGGACACCGAGGGGAAGCGCAGCTGCGTCGCCTCGATGAGGTGCTCGAGCGCCAGCCCGGCGGGCTCGCGCAGCGGCTCGGCGGGCGGGGCGGTCGCCAGCCACTGCCGGAGCAACTCGGCGACGATGCCCGCGTCGGCGGCCAGCCGCTGCTGCGCGAGGAAGATGCGGAAGACCGCGGCCTCAAGCTCAGGCGTGCGGTCGAGGCTGGTGACCCCGTAATAGCGGAACACCCTGGCCAGCTTCGCCTGGAACGCCTCGGGGACGCCGGCCCGTTCCACGTCGAGGCTCCGCAGGTAGCTGTGGAAGTACTCGCGCGGGCTGTGCACCGGCCCCTCGGGCGACGCCTCGGTGTCGCTGCCCGGCTGGTTGCGGCTCAGCTCCGACATGTCGGCGAAGACCGTGAGCAGCTCCACCTCGCCCGCCATCGGCGTTCCGCCCAGCTCGGCGCGGGCGGCCAGGTAGCCGGTGAGCGCGAGCCTGGGGTCAGCGGGGTCGTCGTCGAACCCGAGCAGCAAGCCGCGCAGGTCCGCTAGGCACTGCTCGGCTCGCTCGGCGGCGGGCACGGCGGCGGGGGCCGCGGGCAGGTCGATGTCCGCGGCAAGCCCGGCGGCCGGTGCGGTGTTCGCGACCCCGGCGTCGCCGACCGGCTCGAGGCGCAGCAGCGGCGCGCCCGCCTCGACCTGGCTGCCGACCGAGACCAGGCACTCGCGGACCTTGGCGCGGAACGGTGCCCGCAGCACGGTCTCCATCTTCATGCTCTCGAGCACGAGGATCGGCGCGTCCGCCTCGACCTCGTCGTCGACGGCGAGCGGGGTGGCAACCACCAGGGCAGGCGCAGGCGAGCGGACGACGCCGCCCTCGTCGCGGCTGACCCGGTGAGCGACGCCGTCCACCTCGACCATGAGGACGGTGCCGTGGGTGGCCGAGGTCAGCCGGAACCGCCTGCCGTTGACCGTGATCCTGCCGCTGTGCTCGTCGAACCGCTCGACCTCGACGTCGGCCGCGTGAGCCGTGCCTGGAGAGACAGCGCCATCCGGGGCGATCTCGACGTGGAACCGCTTCTGCGCGGTCCGCGCGACCCGCACACGGTAGCCGGCCCCGCGGAGCTTCAGCTCGAGCGGGCGGCCCGGGTCGTGCTGCGCCTGCGGACGGCCGCCCCGGGCGGTCGCGAGCAGCCGCTGCCTGCTGACCTCTTCCTCGTCCGCGTAGGCCTCGATCGCGGCGGCCGCGAGCGCGACAGCGGAGTGACGGTGGGCGGCGAGGCGGCCCTCGCCGCGGACCCGGTCGATCCAGCCGGTGTCGGCGCTCGCGTCGATCACCTCGGGCTGGTCGAGCAGGTCGAGCACGAAGCTCTTGTTGGTGGCGCCGCCGTCGATGACCACGGTGGTCTCGCCCATCGCGCGGCGCAGCCGGCCGAGGGCCTGGTCCCGGTCGTGACCGTAGGCGATGATCTTCGCGATCATCGAGTCGAAGTCGGCGGGGATCGTGTCGCCCTCGCTGACCCCGGTGTCGACCCGGATGCCGGGGCCGGCGGGCAGCGCCAGCCGGGCGATGCGGCCAGGGGCGGGCGCGAAGTCCCGGTCCGGGTCCTCGGCGTTGAGCCGCGCCTCGATGGCGTGCCCGGACTCGGCGGGCTTCTCCCCTTCCAGGCGACCGCCGGCGGCCACGTGCAGCTGGAGCCTGACCAGGTCGGTGCCGGTGGTCAGCTCGGTGATCGGGTGCTCGACCTGCAGCCGGGTGTTGACCTCGAGGAAGGCGAACCGCTTCTCCCCCGGGTGGTAAAGGAACTCGACGGTGGCGGCCCCCCGGTAGCCGACCGCGAGGGCCAGCCGCTCGGCCGACGCTTTCAGCTCGTCGGCCTGCGCGGAGCTGAGCACCGGGGACGAGGACTCCTCGATGATCTTCTGGTTGCGCCGCTGCACCGAGCAGTCCCGGACCCCGAGCGCCCAGGCCGTGCCCTGGCCGTCGGCGATGACCTGGACCTCGACGTGCCGCGCGCCGGTGACGAGCCGCTCCAAAAACACGGTGCCGCTGCCGAACGCGCGCAGCGCCTCGGCGCTTGTCCGCTCGAACGCCTCGATGAGGTCGGCCGGCGAGGTGATGACGCGGATGCCGCGCCCGCCGCCGCCGGCGGTGGCCTTCAGCATCAGCGGGTAGCCGATGCCCTCGGCCGCCGCGAGCGCGTCGTCGAGGGTGGCCACCGCGCCCCGGCTCCACGGCGCGACCGGCACGCCGACCTCTTCGGCGATCAGCTTGGCGCCGATCTTGTCGCCAAGCTTGCGCATCGCGTCCGCGTCCGGCCCGATGAACGTGACGCCGATCTTCTCGCACAGTTCGGCGAACACCGGGTCCTCGGCGACGAAGCCCCAGCCGACCCAGGCGGCGTCGGCCCCGGTCTCGACGAGGGCGCGCTCAAGCACGGCGTAGTCGAGGTAGGGCCGGGCGGAGGCGGGGCCGAGCGGGTAGGCCAGGTCGGCCTCGCGGACGAACGTGGCGGTGCGGTCCGCGTCGGTGTAGAGGGCGACCGTCTCGACCGGCGTGCCCGTCTGCGCGGACAGGTCCCGGACGGCGTGGATCAGCCGCATCGCGGCCTCTCCGCGGTTGACGATGGCGACTCTGCAGAACACCGGCACAGACCTCCCAAGTACGAACACGCGGAAGGCGATGCCCCGGCACGGCCGCCAGTGTTCGACAACCATGGCCCGATGCCCCGCCTTCGCCTGCGTCTATCCTGCTCGATGGTACGCAGGGGACCAAGGGCGGTCATGGCGCAGACCTTGGGCGCGAGGTTTGTGGGAAACCAACAAAAAGCTGGCCACGCTCAGCCGGCTGCCCCCGGCCGCCGCGTGACGGTGCGGCCCAGTATCCGTGACGGAGAACCCGCGCTTCCGTTCGGAAGGATCCAGTCCTTGTTCCGAACGACCGCATGCTTCGCCGGACCAGGCCCGTGGCCGCGATAACGCGTCGCGGCGTCCCGGGCGGCAGTTTTCCCTTGGGTCATGTAGATAGCGCTACATCACAATTTTCACTCAGACATCAATAGTCAGAATGGCCCCGCAGAGCAAAATCAGACGGTCATAACTACGTCCTAAACTGTTGACGCTTTATTAAGCGTTCGGTATACATCTTTCATCGAGCCCTTTTTCCTGATCAACCCGGCCGCCGGATCTACCTGGCGTAGAACAGGGAAAAGGCTCGCACCGACCTATAGTCCTGACCGAAGCCAAAGGGGGCTTTGATGGACGATTCCCGGTTCACTTCCGCGCGTCTTTTCCCCAGGAACCCCGGTGCCGCTTTGGCTGAGGTTCCGGCCGGCCTGCGACGGCTGAAGGCCCTCGGCGGGGCCGCGGCGGGCGTGCTGCTCGTCGCCGGCGTAGCGGCCGGGTGCTCGTCGGGTGGCGGCAGCGGCGGGTCCGCCAGCTCCCCCGTCACCATCTGCGAGATCGCCGCGACCTCCGGCCCCTTCGCCCAGCTCGGCACCGACGACGAGCTCGGGGCCACCGCCTGGGCCGACATGGTCAACAAGGTCGGCGGGCTGATGGGCCACAAGGTCACCCTCGTGCCTGAGAACGACGCGTCCGACCCGGCCACCGCCGCGGCCCTGGTGCACAAGTGCGTGACCCAGGTCCACGCCAACTTCATCTTCGGCCCCGAGGAGACCTCGACGGCCAGCGCCGCCATCCCGGTCGCCAACCAGCTCCAGGAGGTCCTGCTCGGCTGGCAGTCGGGCTGGACGGGGCAGGGAATCAGCAACGCCAACCTGACGTCCTACTCCTTCCCCGGCATCGGCAACGTCTTCTTCGCCGACGACCTGGCGACCATCACCCAGCTCATCGTCCCCCGGCACTACGCGCGCGTGGCCGTGATCGAGGACAACGCTCCCGGCGGCCTGGGCAACACGCAGTACATGCAGGGCCTCGCGTCACAGTACGGCTACCAGGTCGTCGCCTCGCAGGTCACCAACCCGGGGGCGACCGACGACACGCCCCAGGCGCTGAACCTGCTGAAGGCGAACCCGCAGATCATCGTCCTCGGCCTGATCCCCGGGCCCGACACGATCACGTTCCTCAAGGCGGTCAGGGCGCAGAACCCGACGATCCCGATCAGCGAGTGCTCCGGCTGCGCCACCTCGACGTTCGTCAACGCCGTGGGCGGCCAGACGGCCATGCAGGACGTCTACATGATCGGCACGCCGGAGAACGTGCTGAGCGCCATTCCCAGCTCGTCGGCCACCGCGCCCGGGCTGTCCGACACCAAGGCCTACATCGCGGCGATGAAGGCGGCGGGCATGGGCTCCGCCAACCAGGTCGACGAGGGCGGTGAGGGCTGGGACACCGGCCGGGAACTGGCGGCCGCCGTCACGACGGCCAAGTCCATCTCGCCCGGCGACGTGAAGAGCGCCCTGCAGCATCAGACGCTCGTCACCGGCGGCATCCAGGTCTACTACTGGCAGCGGTCGCCGTCCAACTACGCGAACATCACCCAGATCGACTCGGCGGTGGTCACGGTCGGCGCGAACGGGTCCTTTAACGTCCTGCCGCACGTGGGGAGCTGAGTATTGGCGCCCGTGCTGCCGCCCGTGCTGCCGCCGGTGCCGCTGGCCCCGCGGCCCTGGAGGTCGAAGGCCTCTCGGTCAGCTACGGCAAGTTCCTGGCCGTCGAGTCGGTGACGCTCTCCGTCCGCGCCGGCGAGTGCGTCGCCGTCATCGGCCCTAACGGCCACGGCAAGTCGAGCATGGTGACGGCGGTCGCCGGGCTGGTCCGCCGGGGCGGCGTGGTGCGGGTCTTCGGCCGGACGCTGCCGGCCGGCAGCCCCGGCGCCGCCGTCCGGGCGGGCCTGGTCCTCGTCCCCGAGCGCCGTCACCTGTACCCGGACCTGACGACGCGCGACAACGTCATGCTCGGCTGCTACAGCCGCACCCGGCGCATCAGCGCCCGCCTGGCGTGGCAGGACGTGGCCGGCGTCCTCGACATGTTCCCCGAGCTTGCCCGCCTTCTCGACCAGAAGGCGGGCACGCTGTCGGGCGGGCAGCAGCAGATGGTCGCCCTTGCCAGGGCCATGGCCGCCAGGCCGCGGGTCCTGCTGCTCGACGAGCCGTGCCTCGGCCTGGCCGAGGCCGTGGCCCGGCGCGTCTACGACTGGCTCGCCGAGATGACCAGGACCGACATGACCATCGTGCTGGTTGAGGAGAACCCGGTGCACGCGCTGCTGGTCGCCGACCGCGCGGTGCGCATGTACAAGGGCCTGGTGGAACGGCCGGAGGTCACGGCATGAACGACCGGGAGGGGCCGTGAGCGAGTTCCTCAACCTGCTCGCCGCCGGGCTCACGTCCGGCGCCATCTACGGGATCTTCGGCGCCTGCCTCGCGGTGTGGTTCCGCGTCGGCAACGTGCTGAACCTGGCGGTGGGCGACTTCGCCATGTTCGGCGCCATCGGCACGGCGTGGCTGGCCCAGACGGCCGGCCTGCCGTTCATCGTCGGCATCGTGGTGTCGCTGGCGGGCGTCGGGCTGGCCGCCTGGCTCTTCGACCGGGTCGTGCTGCACTTCGCGTTCGACCGGGGCGCGGGAGCGCACGGCATCGTGAGCGTGTTCTTCTACACCTTCGGGCTCTCGCTCGTGCTCGAGGGCGCGGCCAGGGCCATGTTCGGCACGGACGTGTACGGCGCGCCGGTGATCTGGCCGGGCCCCGCGCTGGCCATCGCCGACTTCCACGTGCAGCGGGCCGGCGTCCTGGTCATCGCCCTCGCCATCGTGAGCGGGCTCGTCCTGTGGGCCTACCTGCGCTTCACCGTGTCCGGGCGGGCGGCGAGCGCTTGCGGCGAGAGCGTACTCGGCTCGCGGATCGTCGGCATCGACAGCGCCAAGTTCCGGCGGCGGATCTTCGTCGGGACCGCGATGCTCGCCGCCCTCTTCGGCATCGTCGAGTCGCCGATCACCGGCTACACGTACATGAGCGGCCCCACGATCAGCCTGATCGGCGTCGTCGCCGCGGGGTTCGCGGCGTTCCGGAGGCCGGGCCGCGCCGTGGCGGCCGGGCTGGCGATCGGCGTGGCCGAGGCCATGCTCGGCGGCTACGTCAGCACCAGCTACAACGACGTCCTGCTCTACGCCATCCTCTTCGCCATCATCATCTTCCGGCCCGAGGTTCTCGGGCTCGGCCCGGAACCGGCCTAGGGAGGGGGACCCATGACCGAACAGGACGCCGCGGACCGCGGCACGGTCAAGTCGGCGGCCGGCGAATCAGCGGCCGGCGAGTCGACGGCCGGCCCGGGCGCCGCGGGCCTGGCCGCGGGGCCGCCCGCCGCCGCGCACCGGGTCGGCCGCCGCGACCCGGTCCCGCTTGCCGCCGTCATCGGCATCACCGTCGTCGGCGGCCTCATCCTCGCCGCCATGAACGGCTCCTACCTCGGCCTCACGGTGACCACGGGGGTCGGCTACGCCATCGTCACCGTCGGGATGGTGCTGCAACTCGGCTACAGCCGCCAGCTGGCCTTCAGCCAGTCCGTGTTCATGGGCGTCGGCGCCTACGGCACGGGCGTCCTTGAGACGAAGTACGGCTTCAGCTCGCTGGAGAGCCTGCTGGCCGTGATCGGCCTCGCCGCGGTCGCCGCGCTGCTGATCGGGGCGGTCGTCACGCGGGCACCCGGCCTGGCGCTCGCGCTCGCGACCCTGCTCCTGCCCTTGTTCATCTACCAGCTGGCGACGGACTCAAGCTGGCTCGGGTCGTTCTCCGGCATCGACGGCGTGCTGCCGTTCCTGACCGGCCCGGACTACGAGTCGACGCTCGTCCGCTCCGGGATCTTCTCCGTGTTGCTGCTCGGCCTCGCGGCCGGGCTCGTGCTGCGCGTCATCCGCTCCGGCATCGGCCTCCAGCTGATGGCGATGGCCGAAGACGAGCGGCTCGGCGAGTCCATCGGCGTCAGCCTCAGGCAGCGCCGGCTCGAGGTGTTCGTCCTCGGGTCGGTGCTCGCCGCCGTCGGCGGCGCGGTGCTCGCCAGCGCCCAGGGCCTGGTCACGCCCGACGTGCTCAGCGAGTCCGCCCAGATCACGCTGCTGCTGATGGTGTTCGTGCCCGGGCGCAAGAGCATCGCGGGCGCGATACTCGGGGCCATCGTCATCGAGTACCTCACCACGAGCACGTCGTTCGTCAGCACGAACATCGGCATCATCGAGGGAATCGCCCTGCTGGTCATCCTGCTCGTAGAGCCCGACGGGGTGGCGGGGGCGGTAGACCGGCTGCTCGGCCGCAGGACGGACCAGTGGGCCGGGTCGCTTCTGGCCTGGAGCCCCGTGCTCAAGGCACGCGGGCGGCTGCGCGCACGAGGAGGTGGGAACGGTGCGGGAAACACCGCCTGAGGTCACCGGGGCCGGGAGCCCGGCCGGCGCCGGGCCGGGGTCACCGGGCCACGCCGTGCTGGCGTGCTACGACGTCACGAAGAGCTACGGCGGGGTGCTCGCGGTCGACTCGGTGACCCTTGAGGTCCCGGCGCGGGGGCTGTTCGGCCTCTGCGGCTTCAACGGGGCCGGCAAGTCAACCCTGTTCAACCTCCTCGCGGGCTCGGTCAGGGCCGACTCGGGCAGCGTGCGGATCAACGGCAGGGACGCTACCGGGTGGTCCGCCATGCGCCGGGCCCGGTCGGGCGTGGCGCGGACGTGGCAGACGGTGCGCCTCGCCCACGGCCGGTCGGCCGTTGACAACGTGGCCGCCGCCTGCCTGAGCGATCCCGGCCAGTGGATGCTCGGGGCGCTGCGGCGGCCGCAGGCGGCACCCGCGCGCGAGCGCGCCTGGGCGGCCCTGGAGGGACTCGGCATCGGCGACCTCGGCGCGCGGACCGTGGACGGGCTCACCCTCGAGGCGCAGCGGCTGACGGAACTGGCCCGGGCGCTCGTCAGCGAGCCCAAGGTGCTGCTCGCGGACGAGCCGGCGTCCGGCCTGTCCGCCGCCCAGCGGACCGTCCTCGCCGAGGCGCTCACCGCCATCAGCAAGAACCGGGCCGTCGTCGTTGTCGAGCACGACCTCGACATGCTCACGTCCATCAGCGGCCACATGTGGGCCATGGTGGAAGGGCGGCTGGCGTACTCGGGCGACGTGGCGACCTTCCGCTCATCGGCGGTTTACGCGGGCCTGCGCGGCATACAGCAGGCCGAATCGCCCGGGGTCCCGTGACGCCTCTCCTGTAGGCGACTCCCGCCCCGCTATTAACATCTACGGCCATTGCCTCCGCTCTTTGCACTAATCATGGAAAACCTTGGGAGTAAGTGTTTACTTAATAATTGACAACCGTCATTGCCCGGTGAGACGGTGAGCATAACCGGTACGCCCGGCCTGACCGATCACCTGAATCATCCGAAGGAGGCACGAGGCGTGCTTAAGGCGGAAGACAACGAGATCTTGACCCGGGTGGGCCCGGGGACGCTGATGGGCGAGCTGCTGCGCCGGTACTGGACGCCGGCCTGCCTGACGGCGGAGGTCCCGGAGCCCGGCAGTCCCCCGGCGCGGGTGCGGCTGCTCGGGGAGAACCTGGTGGCCTTCAGGGACACGCGCGGGCGCGCGGGCCTGGTGCAGGAGAACTGCCCGCACCGGGGCGCGTCGCTGTACTTCGGCCGCAACGAGGACGCCGCGCTGCGCTGCGTGTACCACGGGTGGGCGTTCGACGTCGACGGCAACTGCGTGGACATGCCCAGCGAGCCGGTCCCGTTCTGCGAGAAGGTCCGGATGAAGTCCTACCCGACCCACGAGTCCGGCGGCATCGTCTGGACCTACATGGGCCCCCGCGAGACCATGACGCCGTTCAGGGACTTCGGCACCGAAGGCCTGGCCGACGGTGAGGCCATGGCGTCGAAGCAGCACTCGGCCTGCAACTGGGTGCAGGCGATGGAAGGCAACATCGACACGTCGCACATCTCTCACCTGCACCAGTGGGACGGGATCGACGATCTGCCTGACGACGGGTCGGACAAGCCCGGCTACCCGTCCAACGCGATGTCGTGGAAGTTCTGGCGGCACGACCGCGCCCCCCGCCTGGAGGTCGACGACACCTGGTTCGGCTACCGCTACGCGGGCATCCGCACCACCCCGAACGGCAACACCCACGTGCGCGTGACCGCGTACGCGCTGCCGTACGCGACGATGGTCGCGTCGATCCCGTTCAGCGTGGGCTGCGGCATGTTCGTCCCGATCGACGACGAGAACTGCTGGCGCTACTTCTCGGCGCCCAAGGCGTGGCGCAATCCGCGGAACTACGGCGGCACGAACCTCTTCGCGCTCGCCCCGTTCTCCACGCCGGTCACCAACCCCCGTAACGGGATCACCCCGCGCCTTTACACGGCGGAGAACGACTACCAGCTCTCCCAGGAGGTCCGGGAGAAGCGGGGCATCTTCAGCGGCGTCGACGACTTCGTCAGCCAGGACCTGATGGTGACCGAGTCGATGGGCCCGATCTACGACCGCACCCAGGAGCATCTCGGCTCCACCGACAAGGCGATCACCCGGATGCGGCACATTCTCCTGTCGGCCGCCAAGGGGCTTGCGCAGGGCAAGGAGCCTCCGGCCCTCAACGGCAACTTCACCGTCATCCGGGGCGCCGAGAAGATCCTCGAGCCCGGCGAGGACTGGCGGACGCTCGGCACGGAAGAAGACCCGGTGGTCCGTGAGTCCTCGACCGCTACCACCGGCATCCAGATCACCGACATGGTGGACTGACCTGCCTGATTCCCGCATCAGCAACAGCACAGTCGGCTCAGCGACAACATGACACAGTCGGAGGCGGCGCCCGTCCCCGTCGCCGCCCCGGTCAGCACGAGGACCAGCCGCAGGACGTGGCTGGTCCTCGCCGCCGTGCTGCCCGGCATGTTCATGAACGTGTTCGATCGCCCACCCGGCCCGGCCTCGACCTGGCCGGCGTGGGCCTGCTCACTCTCGCCGCCGGGCTGCTGACCATCCCGATCGTGGAGGGCGGCGCCGCGACCGGCGTGCTCGTCACCGTCCAGCAGATGTCGGGAACCGTCGGCCTGGCCCTGGTGAGCCTCGGCTTCTTCGCCGGGACCGGGGGCTACGTCGGCGGCTTCCGCGTGGCTTGCCTCTGCGACGTGGCGCTCGCGCTCGGCTCACTGAGCCTAACCCGGCTGCTCGCCCCCAGAAGCGACCGCGGCGGGTAGCTCCACCGCGGCGTCGGTGCCGAGCCCGCGCACCAGCGCCCGGACGAGCTCCTTGCGCGCCGCGAGCAGCTCGTCCTTCGGCATGCCCTCGGTGAGGCGCTTGGTCGACTGCGGGAACATCGTCGGCCAGAACGTGATGGCGATGAACGAGAGGGTCAGGATGTGCGGGTCCAGGTCGGGGTCGATCTCGCCGCGCTCCTGGGCGGCCCGGATGGCCAGCAGGTCCCCCGGCACCGTGCCCTCGGGGTACGGCGCGCTGCCCGCGCCGCCGTCGAGCGCCTCCCACATCAGCAGCCGCGCCCACGCCTGCCAGCGGGGTGTCATCGCGACGTCGATGTTGGCGAGGAGCCGGTCGACCAGTGGCTCGTCGGTGACTCCGCGCACGAAGTCCTCGAAGTGCTGCGCGCTCAGCCGCTCGCGGACGGCGTCGTACAGGCCCCGCTTGCTGCCGAAGTGGTAGTAAAGCGACCGCGGGCTCACGTCCGCCCGGCTCACGATGCGCTCCACGCGGGCGCCGGCGAAGCCGTGCTTCGCGAACTCGCGCATCGCGGCGTTCAGTATCCGCTCGGCTGCCGTGGCCGGCAACTTGCCGTTCCGTGATGCGCCTCGATGCTGGCTCACCAGCCCATGATAGTTCGGCAAGCCGGGCCTCGCGCTGCATCACGGGGGGCGTGCGCTCCCGGTTAGCGGGGGCCGCGGCCGGTCGTGCCGCGCGCCCCGCCGGCGCGGCGGGGCGGGTCAGTCCTTGGTGCCGGACACGCCGGCGCTGTCGAACGTCGCGACGTCACGCAGCACGCGGGCGGCCGACTGGACGACCGGCAGGGCGAGGACGGCGCCGGAGCCCTCGCCGAGGCGCAGGTCGAGGTCGAGTACCGGGCGCAGGCCGAGCGCCGCCAGGGCCCGGCTGGCGCCCGGCTCGGTGGAGCGGTGCCCCGCGATCAGGTAACCCGCGGCGTCGGGGCAGAACGCGACGGCGGCGAGCGCCGCGGCGCCCGCGATCACCCCGTCGAGCACGACGGGAACGCGCAGCGCCGCGGCCCCGAGCATGTAGCCCGCGAGCGCGGCGTGCTCGAGGCCGCCGACCGCGGCGAGCACGCCCAGGGGATCGCCGGGGTCCGGCCGGTGCCGGTCCAGGGCACGGCGGATCACGTCCACCTTGTGCGCCCACGTCTGGTCGTCGACGCCGGTGCCCCGGCCGGTCACCTCCAGCGGGTCGGTCCCGGTGAAGGCGGCGATGAGGGCGGCCGACGCGGTGGTGTTCGCGATGCCCATGTCCCCGGTGATCAGGCAGTTGCTGCCCGCGGTGACCAGGTCCCTGGCGGTCTCGATGCCGACCTCGACCGCCTGCCGGGCCTCTTCCCTGGTCATGGCGGGCGACTCGGTCATGTCGGCGGTACCGCGGCGCACCTTGCGCGGCAGCAGTCCCGGAGCGGCCGGCAGGTCGGCGGCGACCCCGACGTCAACTACGCAGACCTCCGCGCCCACCTGCGCGGCGATCACGTTGACGACCGCGGTGGACGCCAAGAAGTTCGCCACCATCTGGGCGGTGACCTCCTGCGGCCACGGGGTGACGCCCTGCGCGTGCACGCCGTGGTCCCCGGCGAACACGGCGACCGCGGCGGGCTCGGGCACCGGGGGCGGGCACTCCCCCGTGATCCCGGCCAGCCGCACGGAGAGGTCCTCGAGGAACCCGAGCGAGCCGGGCGGCTTGGTGAGCTGCGCCTGGCGCTCGCGCGCGGCGTCGGCGGCCGCTCCGTCCGGCGGGCGGATGGCGGCGACCGTGTCGGTCAGCAGGCTGGCGGGTTCCGCGCCGGGCAGGCCGCGCTGGCCCCACCGGCCTTCGTGCACGGCCCACGCGAGCGGCCGCTGCCGGGCCCAGCCCGACATGACCAGTTCCGGTGCGGGGGGGAACTCGGCGACGTGGCCGACGCACAGGTAGGCCACCACCGTGACGTGCGCGGGCAGGCCGAGGGCGGCGGCAAGTTCCCGCTCGTCGAAGAAGCTCACCCAGCCGACCCCGAGGCCCTCGGCCCGGGCCGCCAGCCACAGGTTCTGCACCGCGCACACGGCCGAGTACTCGGCCACCTGCGGCTGCGCGTGCCGTCCGAGCACGTGCCTGCCGCCGCGCGTGGCGTCGCAAGTGACGACGACGTTGACCGGGCTCTCGATGATGGCCTCGACCTTGAGCCGGCGGAAGGCGAGCGCCCGCGCCCAGGGCAGGCTGGCCGCGAAGTCGTCCCGTTGCGCCAGCGCGAGGTGCCGCACCCGCTCGCGGACCTCCCGGTCGCGAAGGATGAGGAAATCCCACGGCTGGCTCAGCCCGACGCTCGGCGCCTGGTGCGCGGCGGCGAGGATCCTGGTCAGCGCGTCGTCGTCGACCGGGTCGGGCCTGAAGCCGTTCCTGATGTCCCGTCGGGCGCTGGCGACCTGGTAAAACGCCGCGATCTGGGCGGGGTCGAGCGCGTGGCTGTCCTGGGTCATGTCATTACCTCACGATGGGAAGCCGCACGCGGCGCCGGGCGCCGCCGCATCCCGTACGGAACTGGTCAGAGCAGCTTATTATCGCCGCGCCCGCCCGGGGAGCTAGCGGCGGGGAGAGCGGGAACCACGAACCCGTTCGGGATGACTGGTGTTCTCCCTGGCAGCGCGGGCGTGGCCGCGCGTTCGCCCCCGCGTGGCCGAGATATCACCTGACCAGGGCATACTTCGGTTTATGAGCAAAGCCATGATCGCCGCGCACCGGGGAGTCGCGGCCGGGGCCGCCGAGAACACCATCGCGGCCTTCACGAACGCGATCGACGTGGGCGCCGACATGATCGAGTTCGATGTCCGCCGGACCAGTGACGGCGAGCTGATCGCCTTCCACGACCCTGCCGTCGGCGGCGTGCCCGTGGGCGCGCTCACCCGGGCCGAGATCGAGGCCGCCGCCGGGATCAGTCCGCCGCTGCTCACCGAGGTGCTGCGGACGTGCGCCGGGCGGATCCGGCTCGACGTGGAGCTCAAGGAGGACGGGTACGTCGCGAACGTGATGGCCGTGCTGCGGGCGGGCTTCGATCCCGCCGCGACGGTCGTAACGTCCTTCCTGCCCGCCGTGGTGGCGCAGGCGAAGGACGCCTTTCCCGAGGTCAAGACCGGCCTGCTGATCGGCGACCACGGGCCGCTGGTCAACCTGCCCGCCCGGCTGCGCGAGTTGTTCCCCGTCGACCTCGCGCGCCGGGTCAGGGCCGACTACCTGGCGCCGCACTACCGGCTCGCCGGGCTCGGCGTGGTGCGCCGGGCAGCCGCGGCGGGACTGCCGTGCCTGCTGTGGACGGTGAACTCCCCCGCCCTGATCCGCAGGTACGCGGCCGATCCCCGGATCGCCGTAATCATCACGGACGTTACCGCGCAGGCGGTCGCGATCGTGGCGGGCGCCCGCGCCGAGGCCGCGCGCTAACTCGCCCGGGCCCGGCGGCAGGAACTCCCGCACCGCCGCCACGAACTTGCCCCGACGGCGCGGCAGCAGCGAGATCAGGTGGCCGCCGTCGAGCAGCGTCAGTCGCGAGCCGGGGATGGCCGCGTGCGTCTCCCTGGCCATCGCGACGGGCGCGATGCGGTCAGCGCGCCCGTGCACGACCAGCGTGGGCTGGGAGATCTCACCCAGCCGGCCGGTGCGGTCGAACCGGCTAGTGGCCTGGAACTGCGCGTGGAGGGCATAACGCGGCTGCGGGTCCCGGCCGCGCAGGCCGGGCAGGCGCGAAAGGGCCAGGCCGGCCCTGACCCGCCAGCGGCTACGGGCCGCGCGCGGCCCGGTGGAGGCGAGCACCAGGTGATCGACGAGTTCCGGGTAGTCCAGCGCCAGCGTCATGGCGATGCGACCGCCCATCGAGATGCCGAGCACGTGAGCGCGCGACACGCCGATCCGGGCGAGCAGCCCGGCGACGTCGGCGGCCATCTGCTCGATCGAGTAGGGTCCGGCCGGCTTCGCCGACCGGCCCGTGCCCCGGTTGTCCACGGCGATGACCCGGTACCCGGCGGCCAGCGCCTCGATCAGCGGCCGCATCTCCGACACCGCCAGGCCCAGGCCGCCGATGACCACCAGCGGGTCGCCCGCGCCGTGCGACTCGTAATACAGCTCGATGTCGTTCACCTGGATCAGCGGCACGCCGGTCACCTCCGGCCGCTCGGCCGCAGGCGGTGCAGCAGGTCGCGCAGCACCGGGGCAAAGGCACCGGGGATCTCCAGCGGCGCGGTGTGGCCGCCGGGGAAGACGACGCACTCCGCGCCGAGGCGCGCCGCGGTGACCCGGCTCATCTGGGTCAAAGCCGGGTCGGTGGTGCCAGCGCCGCAGGCCAGCGCGACCGGGGTGCCGTTGGCGGTGATCGCGGCGAGGTCGGGCCGGTAGTCGATGAACGAGCGGATCGCGTACCTGGTCATGTACTCCCAGTTCCGGCTTACCCGCACCAGCAGGTCGTGCAGCGGTCCCGGCGGCAGGTGGGGCCCGGGGTCGAGTGAGACGGCTATGGCCTCCGGGGGCACGCCGCCAACAGCCGCCTGGAAGTGGGTGAACGCGGCGGTCCAGCCCTCGGTGGCCAGGAGCCGATCTATGTCCTCGTAGATGGCGAGGTAAGGGCCGGGGTCGGGCAGCACCGCGGGAACGGGGGGCTCGTGCGCGACGGCGGCGCTCACCCGGCCCGGGTGCCGGCGGCCAGGTCGAGGGCGATGCTCGCGCCCCCGCTGTTGCCGAACACCAGGGCCGACTCGAGTCCGCTGGCGTCAAGCACGGCGAGCGCGTCCCCGCTCTGCTCCGCCATCACCAGCGGGGCCGGGCGGCCGTGCAGCACGCTGCGCGAGTTGCCGCGCCGGTCGTAGGTGAGCACGATGAACGCGTCGGCCAAGTCGCCGGCCAGGCCATCGTAGTAGCCGTGGTCTCCCCCGCCACCGACGACGAGCAGCAGCGGCGGCCCATCGCCGCGCCGCTCGTAGTACAGGTCGGTCCCGGCGCCGCGGACGGTAGCGGTCGTCAGCACGCCAGCATCTTCTGGATCGCCTGCCGGGTGACCCCGAGCTCCCGGGCGATGTCCGCTTGGGAAAGGCCTTCGCCGATCAGCTGCCTGATCAGGTCACGGCGCTCGGCCGCGAGCTGCTGCGCCTTCCTCGTGTGCTCGATCGCCTCGGCCCGGACCTGCCGCAGCCGCTCGAAGGTGTCCTGGTGATCTCTTGCCTGCTGGGTCATGCCCTCATGATGACAACCCGCCGTTGTCAATGTCAATAGGGGGTTGTCATGCCCATCCTGGCGGCGTGCGGCGAGCCGGTCACGGACCGCGGCGATCCCGCACCGGGACGCGATGCCCGTTCCCCGACCGGGAACATCGCCCTAGTGCCGCCAACGGGCAGGCGGTCAACGCCTTCCAGTAGCCGCGCGACGCCGTCCGGGTCGCTGAGGTTGACGTGGTTGGTGGGTCGCGGGCGAGTAGCCCGTTGACCTGCTCTTCTGCGCCCGCCTCGGCAGGGCGCCCAGCGGTCGCGCGACCCTGTCAGGAATTAAGATCCTTAGATGATCACGCCTGAATCCTGGCCTGCCTTGGATCTGTGGCAGCTTACGTTTCACCGAGACGCCGCATGATCTCGATCGGGAGGCTCGAAGCGCGGGACCGCGCCGCATGGGAAGATCTGTTCGCCGACTACCACGCGTTTTACGGACGCCCGAGCTGGCCGAAGGAGAACTATGACCAGGCGTGGAGCCGCTTCGAGCAGGACGACCAGATCCACGCTCGTGGCGCCCGCATTGACGGGCGCCTTGTCGGGATCGTGCACTTCCTCGTCCACGCGAGCACGACGTCCGCAGACGTCTGCTATCTCCAGGACCTGTTCACCGCGCCGCAGGCCCGCGGCAAGGGCGTCGCGCGCGCATTGATCGCCGAAGTCGAGCGCTGGGCCAAGGAACGGGGCTGTGCGCGGGTCTACTGGCACACTCATTCGAGCAACGAGACCGCGCGTCGCCTCTACGACCAGGTTGCCGAGAACCGAGGGTTCATCCAATACCTGATCCAGCTATAGCGCTCGTACGCGCATAGCGTGCACTGGGCCTTCACCGGGGTCCCGCGAGTCGGCCGACCTTAGACCGGCGTGCCGTCGCCGCGGCCCGGGCGGTTGAGACGCGAATACAGATCACCGCGCTCACGTCAGAGACATGGATCAAGCGTCCGGGGCCGACCTGCGTCACGTCACCCAGCCTGCCGGGGTGCAAATCGGCAGTTAACCGGCTTAACAGGCAATCACCATAGTGATGATTCGAATAAAGGATCATGGAAATCAATTTGATGTAAGTTAATCGAACTGGTAGTCTTTTACTTAGCCCTCAGATGGGTAGCAGCCGGTAGTTCAGGCACTGGGCGCGCAAGCGCGACGCGATGAGCGGGACAGGACAGTGCGGACAGCCGTATTCCATCTGGGAGGTGAGCCATCATGTGCGTCGCTAACGATACGCACGGCAACGGGGCTGCCTTCGGGGGCGCGGCGGATGCGGTGCGGGTGGCCAGGGCTGCGCTGGACTACCTTAACTCCGGCGGCGTCGCGGACCTGGGCGGGGCTGCCTGCGGCGGGCTGCTGATCGCGCTTGGTGAGGTGCAGGCGAAGCTGACCGCGGCGCACGCCCGGCTGCTGCGCCGGTTCGACGCCGCCAACGGCCATGACGCGGACGGGTACGGCTCGACCTCGGCGTGGCTGGCGGCCAGGGCCGGCATGTCGAAGGGCGCGGCCCGGGCGTCGGTCCGGCAGATGCGCCAGCTGGGCGGCCGTCCGCTGCTCGGTGAGGCGCTGGCGGGCGGGGGCATCACCGACTCCCTCGCGTTCACGATCGCCGGCTGGACCCGCAAGCTCCCCGCCCAGATGCGCGAGGAGACCGACCGGATCCTCCTGGAAGCCGCTAGTGCGGGGGCGTCGCTGGACGACCTGGCCACGATCGCCGCCTGCGCGATCGAGAAGTGGCGGCAGCAGCAGCCCGACCCCGACAGCCCCGACGACGGCTTCGACGACCGGTTCGTGCAGGCGGGCACCACGTTCGGCGGGGCCGGGGTGATCCGCGGGAACCTGACCCCCGAGTGCGCGGCAGCGGTCCGCGCGGTGCTGGAGGCCCTGGGCAAGAAGGCCGGGCCGGAAGACGACCGGGCCGAGGGCAAGCGGTTCCACGACGCGCTGCAGCTGGCGTGCGAGCTGCTGCTGCGCGCGAAGCTGGTGCCGGACCGGGCCGGGGCCGGCACCCAGGTGATCGCCCACATCCCGCTGTCCCAGCTGCGCGCCCTGCCCGGCGCCCAGGACCTCGAAGACGCCTGGATCCGGGCCCGGCTCGGCGAGGACGGCTACCTCACCGGCAAGGACGCCGAGACCGCCCGCCTGCGACGCCCCCGTCGTCCCGGCCGTCACCGGCACCGTCGACCCGGGCGTCATCGACGCGATGATCGACCTGGCCAGGACCGCCGCGCAGGCGCAGGCAGGCGCGCCCGCTCCTGCCGGCCACGCGGACGCCGGCACCGCCCCTCCAGGCCCGCCCGCCCCTGCCGGCGACGCTCACAGCACCGGTGACGCTCCTGCGGCCGGCGACACCGGCGAACCTGACGTGCGTGACTCCGGCAACCTCCGTGACGGCGGCCCGGCCGGGCCGGCCCGCTCGCAGGCCCTGCCGCCCGAGGCGTGGCGGGCGCTGCGGCACGCGATGACCCGCCTAGCCGTCGACCTGGTCTCCGGCCCGGCCGGCGTCGCCGCCATCCTCCGCCAGGGCCTGCTCGGCCAGCCGTACAACACCCCCAGCCTCCCGCTCGACATCGGCTACAGCGACAGCATCCCGTGGTACATCCGCCGGGCCGTCCAGCTGCGGGACAAGAAGTGCGCCTGGCCGAGATGCGGGCGGCCCGCTGTGTATTGCGACGTCCATCACCTGCGGCACAAGGAAGACGGCGGCGAGACCTCGGTGGACAACCTCATCCTGGTCTGCAACTCCATCATGACGTCTGCATCCACCGGCGCGGCTGGCAGCTGATCCTCCACCCCGACGGCACCACCGAGGCCCGAAGCCCCGACGGCAGACAGGTCCTCAGATCCCACGCGCCCCCAACCGACCAAGCCGCCTGACGCCTCATCGCCCCAGCCGCCTCCAGGACCGTTCGTGTTTGGTTCCGGGGAGCCTCAGCTGTTGCCCAGGGTGCGGTCGAGGAGGAGGAGCAGGCGGTCCCAGTGGCGCTGTAGCGCGGAGGGGTTGAAGGCGTCGGTGTCCGACATGGTGAAGCCGTGGATGGTGCCGGGGTAGATCTCGGTGGCGTAGCTGACGCCTGCGGCGTCCAGGGCCTGGTTGAGTTTGCTGATCGCCCCGGGCTTCATGTCACCTTCGGCGAGGCCTAGGTGGACCTGGGCGGTGAGCTCTGGGAAGAGGCGATGCGGGCTGTCGGGCGCGCCGGTGATCAAGGGGCTGGGGTGGAACCCAGCGGCAGCCGCCACCTGGCCGGGGTGGGCCACCGCGGTGCGCAGTGCCAGGACGGCGCCTATGCAGTATCCGGTCACGGCGGCTGGCCCGGCGCTGACCTCGGGCTGGGCGGCGAGGAACCCGAGGTAGGCGTCCGCGTCGCGCAGGATGCGCTCGGTGGTGTGCGCCTCGATCAAGGGCATCAGCCGGGCGAAGACGGCGGGCCGGATCTCTTCCCCGATATGTCGGGGAAGTTCGGTCACGGGTGCCGGGCCGTGCCGGTAGTAGAGGTTGGGGACGAGCACGTAGTACCCGTGGCCGGCCAGTTCGCGGGCCATCTCGTGCAGTACGGGCCGCACGCCGAAGGCGTCCGGGTAGAGCAGTACCCCCGGGTGCCGCTTGCCGCGGCCGGGGTAGGCGGCGAAGGCGTCGGCCTGGCCGTCGGTGGTGGGGATCTGCAGGGTCTTAGCGGGCATGACTTCTCCTGTCGTGGCTGATCTGCTGAGCAAGTGATCAACACGACGGGGGCGGAGCCCGCGCAGCGGCGCAAGAACCCCGGTCGAACAGCGGGCCCGCACTGGCCCGCACGGCACTCAGGAGAGCACCGGGTCACCAGTCCGTGTGTGGCGCGATGCCGTCCCGGTAATCATCGCGCACAGCATAGCCCGCCGGGCAAAGCCAGCGCACCCTGGCGCGCGGCCCCTTGAGGGTTCCGAACAGGCTCTGGCTAGCCACTACCTCACCCCGCGGCCCCTCGCCGCCGACCAGCGCTGCTCCCGCCGCGGGAAGCCGCATCCATACTGGACAGATGCCGCGCCCCGCCCTGCTGCTCGACGTCGACGGCGTCCTCAATCCCTACGGCACCGCGAAATGCCCGCAGGGGTTCTCCGAATACGACCTGTTCCCCGGGGAAGAACCGGTCCGCCTGTGCCCGGCGCACGGAGAA
This sequence comes from uncultured Actinomycetota bacterium, assembly GCA_963767685.1. Classification (GTDB taxonomy): domain Bacteria; phylum Actinomycetota; class Actinomycetes; order Streptosporangiales; family Streptosporangiaceae; genus Trebonia. Next base: position 160,083 of record CAVYEZ010000013.1, on the reverse strand, counting down.
TGGATCAGCGAGCTCGGGTTGGTCTTCGACGTCGCCTGGGCCACGGCCTGGAACGAGGACGCCAACCGCCTGCTAGCCCCCCTCCTGGGGATCGCGGCGCTCCCGGTGGTCACCATGCGCCCGCCCCCGTTCCAGCCTCGCGACAAGATCCCCCCGATCGCCCGGTTCGCCGGGCAGCGCCCGGTCGTCTGGATCGACGACCTCCACCCCGCAGAGGCCCGGACCTGGGGTACAGCCCGCCACGAGCCCACCCTCCTCATCCCGGTCGCACCCGCCGTCGGCTTGACACGAGAATCTGTCGACCACGCACTCACCTGGGCGAGACAGACCTAATCAACCGGTCCCTTCAGAAGAGCCGCACCGAAAGCCGATCTCGCCTCCCTCGGGTCACGCCACGACAAGCCGCAAGGCGCCCGGCGCCAGCCGTCAGGCGCTAGCCGTCGGATGCCGACACCGTGACGCTGGAAATGTCCGCCTGGTAGGTGCCGGCGGGGTCCCTGGGCAGCAGGGTGAACCAGATAAGCAGGTACCGGATTTGCGGGTGGGACGCCAGGCTCAGGCGGACGGTGCCGCCCGCGTCGCCTGCGCTCGCCACCACTGGCATGCCTGACAAGGTGGTCCCGGCGCGCAACTGCAGGTCCGCGCCGGGAGTGCTGCCTAGCCTGATGGCGACGCTGGCGGCCGTCACGTTTCGGCCCAGGTCAACTAGCAGGCCGGTACCAGACTGCAGGTTGCCGAACCGCGCGGTGCTGTACCAGTCCGTGTGCCATGGCGTGGCCGGGTCGCCGGACAGTGCGAGCGGGGCATCCTGCGGGTCGTCGCCGTTGGACGCACCGCCAGGGCCGAAGGCCGCGGCGCTGACCGGGGTAACCTCCGTCACCGGAGCCGCCGTTGGCGCGGGACTGACAGGGACGGATGTCGACGCGGGATGGCGGCCGCCGGACGCACCAGGAGTCCGCGCCGCCGCGATGCCCGAGGACGCGACGGCATGCGGAGAGCCACCGGTGACCGGGGTCAGCCAGATGGCGAGGAAGCCGACCGTGACGAGGCAGAGCAGGTACAAGGCCGGGGCCAGCCACCGGTGCCGCTTCGCGTGGCGCGGCGAGCGTGAGCGCCCCTCGGGCAGTTCCTCCACCGTTACCGGCTTGCCGGAGGGGTGCGTCGCGTCGTATTCGCCGATGAGCATCCCAGCGTCTGCGCCTACGACGGCGGCAATGGCCCGGATATGCCCGCGTGCGTAGAAGTCGCCACCGCAGGCATCGAACTCGTCGTGCTCAATCCCCTGGATCAGGCCTTCCCTGATGCGCGTGCTCGCGCTGACGTCGGCCACGGTCAGTCCCGCGCGGCGCCGTGTCTCGGCTAGCGTTCCGCCGATGCTCACACCTGCCAGGATTGCTCGCGATGCCCGCGCATGTCCAGGACCGGATCCGGGTGAGCGAGACATTTGTCGCGGTCAAGACTGACTGCTTGCCCGATGCGCGGCGTTCTCCTTGTCCGGTGTACTAAGACGCGGCGCCGCGGCTGGCTTCGCGCTGCCGTGGATACGTCGACGCCGGGACCGGCCGTGAGGAGTTGCTGAGGACATGGGAGCGATAAGTCTCGAGGCCGCGATCCGGCGCGCCGGCTCGCCGGTTGAACTGCTGCGGCAGTCGACCGCCCGTCCGCATGCCTTCCCCGTCGCTCCCGAGTTCACCAACTGGCGGACGGAGCAGCACGCCTGGCGCACCTCGTGCGTGCTGTTCGACCAGTCGCACCACATGACCGACCTGTTCCTCGAGCGGCCCGGACGCGCTGCGGCTGCTGAGCGACTTCGGCGTCAACTCGTTCGCTGGCTTCGGGCCGGGCCGGGCCAAGCAGTACGTGGCGGTCAACGCCGCCGGGCAGTTCATCGGCGACGCCATCCTCTTCCACCTGGAAGACGAGCTGTTCGACGTGGTGGGCCACCCGACGGTCGCCAACTGGCTGCAGTACAACGCGGAGACGGGCGACTACCGGGTCACGGTCGACCGGGACGACAACTCCGTCGACCGGGCCGCCGGGCGGCCGCCCCGGCTCTACCGCTACGAGCTGCAGGGGCCCACCGCGGCCGCGATCGTCGCGAAACTGACCGGCGGGCCGCTGCCCGAAGTGAAGTTCTTCCACATGACGGACTTCGCCATCGCGGGGCACCGGGTGCGGGCGCTGCGGCACGGCATGGCCGGCCAGCCCGGCTTCGAGCTGTTCGGTCCGTGGGCCGAGGGCGCGGACGTGCTCTCCGCGATCCTCGGCGCGGGCGCGGAGTTCGGTCTCACCCGGGCGGGCGCCAAGGCCTACTCCACGTCGAACCTCGAATCGGGCTGGATACCGACCGCGGTGCCCGCGATCTTCGGGCCGGAGATGAACGGTTACCGCGAATGGCTCGACGCCGGCGCGCTCGGCTCGCTCGGCGGCAGCATGGACTCCGGCGACATCACCGACTACTACGTCACGCCGTACGACGTCGGCTACGGCCGCACGGTCAAGTTCGATCATGACTTCCTCGGCCGCGTGGCGCTGGAACGCGTCGCGGCCGAGGAGCACCGTAATAAGGTCACGCTGGTGTGGAACCCCGACGACCTCGCCCTTGCCGTCCGGTCACTATGCGAGCCCGGGACCCCGGCCAAGTTCATCGAGATGCCGAAGGCCCGCTACGCGTTCTTCCAGGTTGACAAGGTGCTGCGGAACGGGGCGACCGCCGGCCTGTCGCTCGACCTCGGCTACCTCGCCAACGAGCACTCGTTCGTGTCGCTCGCCACCGTCGACGCGGCGGCCAGCGAGCCGGGCACGGCGGTCACGGTGCTGTGGGGCGAGCGGCCGAACTCCGCCAAGCCCGCCGTCGAGCCCCACCGGCAGGTCGGGATCAGGGCCACGGTAGCCCCGGCGCCGTTCGTCCGCGAGGTCAGGGACGCCTACCGCAAGGGCTAGCCCGCACCGGCGGGCAACAGTCCGGGACCGGATAATCCGGCGTCCGTTCCGCTAATCGCCCTTGGCACGCTGGCGCTGACGCGAGCCGGGGCGCGGCGCGGTTCCCGGCGGCACCAGGCCCTCGCGCACGGCGACGAGCGCCGCCTGGGTGCGCGAGCTGAGCTGCAGCTTGCGCAGCACGTGGCTCACGTGCGTGCGGGCCGTCCGCTCGCTGATCACCAGCTCGTCGGCGATCTCCTGGTTAGACCGGCCGTGCGCGACGAGGACGAGCACGGCGCGCTCCCGTTCCGTCAGCGCGTTCAGCCCGCTGCGCGGCGCGCTGATTTCCCTGGTGCAGCCGGCGGGCGATCGCCGGGTCGAGGTAGGTGCCGTCGCGGGCGGCGGCGTGGATCGCCGTGGCCACCTCGGCGGGCCCGGCGTCCTTGAGCAGGTAGCCGACGGCACCGCCCGCCAGCGCGGCGTGCACCCGCTCCATCTCGCCGAAGCTCGTCAGGATGACCACCCGTACCGCCGGGTGCCTGCTGGTGATCAGCGAGGCGGCGGCCACGCCGTCCATCCTCGGCATCACCAGGTCGAGCAGCACGACGTCGGGCAGCTTCCCGCCGGCGGCCAGCTTCGCGAGCTGGTCGAGCGCGTCCTGCCCGTCGGCCGCCTCGGCCGCGACCGCCATGTCGTCGCGGGCCTCGAGGTAGGCGCGCACGCCCCGGCGCACCACCGCGTGGTCATCGACGATCATCACGCTGACCTGGTTCACGGCGCGCCCCCGGGCTCCGCGGAAGCCGCGCGCCCGGCAGGGATCGCGATCGCTTCGTCAAGCGGCACCGTGAGCCGGACGACGGTGCCGCGGCTCCGGCCGGGCCGCACCGTCACCGTGCCTCCCCAGCGCTCGGCGCGCTCCCGCATCGTCGTCAGCCCGTAGCCGGCGCCCGTGTCCCGCTGGCCCATTCCCTGGCCGTCGTCGGCGACGGCCGCGGTCAGCCGGTCGTCGCGGAGCCCCAGCCGGATGGTCACCGTGCTGGCGCCGGCGTGCCGCACGACGTTGTGGATCGCCTCGGCGATGACCCGGTAGACGTCCTCGGCCAGTTCGCCCTTGACCCGGTCGAGCGCCTGGCCGCCGGAGACCTTGAACATGAGTCCGGTCCGGTTCGCGGTGCTCTCGGTGAGGGCCCTGATCGCCTCATCCAGGCCGCCAAGGTCGGCCGACGAGGTGAGCCGCAGCTCGTGGACCATCGCCCGCAGGTCGGCGAGCACGGTGCCCGACATCTCGCTCACCTCGCCGGCGATCCGCCGGACCGACTCGGCGGGCACCGCGTCGCCGCGCTCGGCCAGCACCTCAAGCGACTTGGCCTGCATGCTGATCGAGAAGACCTGCTGCACGATGGAGTCGTGCAGGTCGCGGGCCAGCCGCTGCCGCTCGTCCCGCCGCGCGCCGTCGCGCGTTTGCCGCAGCAGCATGGCGTAGTCGACGGCGACCGCCGCCTGGTCCGCCATCGCGGCGATGAACTCCAGCGTCCGCGGCTCCATCGGCTGCCCGGGCGCGAAGAACGCGTTGAGCACGCCGACGGCCTGGCCCCGCGCCATCATGGGGACGCTGGCGAAGGATTCCCAGGGCAGCTCGCCCAGGTACGCGCGCAGCGGCTCCCAGGCGGGATCATCGGCGATTATCGCCCACCGGTTCGGCACGAGCACCGGTTCCGTCTGGCGGAAGGCGTCGAGCATGCGCAGCGCCGCACCGCGCCGGCGGCACACCATGAGGCGGTCGAAGAAGTCGGGCCAGTGCCCGAAGCCGGCGGAGCCCATGATGCGCAGCTGGCGTCCCGCGGCGTCGAGCGTCAGGATCTGCACGGCGGCGAGCGCGTCGGTCTGCAGGACCTCAGCCGCCAGCGCGTCAAGGATCGCGGGGAGCGAGCCCTGCGACGCCAGGGTGGCGGCGGTGCGCGCGATGGCGGCCACGCGCCGCTGCCGGTGCCGCTCGCCGCCCGCGCCGCGGCCGGCGCCGTCGACGGCGCCGGGCGCGCCGTCCAGGTCATCAGCGACGTCAGCCATGACCGGAGGCTACCGCTGCTGGCCGCCGAGTCAGCCACGGTCACGCCCTCGCGCCTACGCGCTTGTTGCTGTTATCTGCTACCGCCCGGCGGCGGGCGGTCAGCGGGGATACTTTAGGCCCTCAGGGGGCCGGTTACCCGGGGAGCTCGCCCAGGGTCAGTTTCACGGTCAGCTCTTGCGTCCCGCGGATGACCGACAGGGTTAGCTGGTCACCCGGGTGCGCGGCGGCGAGCACGCCGGCGAGGGCCTGGGTATCCAGCGTCGGGGTGCCGTCCGCCGCCCGGATGATGTCGCCGGGCCGCAGGCCCGCGTGGCCGGCGGGGCCGCCGCTCGTGACCGTCACGAGGCCGGTGCCCGCGGGCGTGCCGTCCTGGCCGGTGACGGTGCCCACCTGGGCGCCGATCGCGGCCCGGTGCGAGTTGGTCACGCTGCCCGCCGTGATGAGCTGGCGGGCGATGTCGCGGGCCAGGTTGGCCGGGATGGCGAAGCCGATGCCCTGCACCTGGGCGCCGCCCTGTCCGCCCGCGGCCGTGAGCGTGGGGATCCCGATCACCTCGCCCGCGGTCGTCACCAGGGCGCCGCCGCTGTTGCCGGGGTTGATCGGCGCGCTGGCCTGGATCGCGTCCGGCAGGGTGGCGCCCGGACTGTCGCCGCTCGCGGGCTCGGCGACGATCCGGCCCGTCGCGGAGATGATCCCGCTGGTCACACTGCTGGACAGGCCGAGCGGGTTGCCGACCGCGAGGACGACGTCGCCCGCCTGGGCCTTGGCCGAGTCACCGAACTTCGCCGGCTGCAGCCCCGACGGGTCCGCGACCCGGATCACGGCCAGGTCGTCGGGCGGGTAGCTGCCGACCAGGCTCGCGGTCCGCGGCTCGGGGTCGCCGGGAACCTGGACCTTGAACTCGGTCGCGTCCCCCGCGACGTGGGCGTTCGTGACGATGTTCCCTGCCCGGTCGAGCACCACGCCCGACCCGAGACCCTCGCCGGTGCTGATCAGCACCACCGACGGCAGCACCTGGCGGACGACGTCCGCGTAGGTGGCTCGCGCGTCGCCGCCGGCCGCGGCCGGTCTGTCCGTACTCGCGGTGCTGGCAATGGCGCTGGTCGCGGACGGCGCCGCGGTGACCGCGCCGACGGCGACACCGCTTCCGCCGATCGCGGCCGCGGCAACCACGGCGATGGCCGAACGGCGGGCACGCTGCGTCATTTTCATTTTTGCTGGCTCCTTCGAGGCTGGCTGAGCACAGCTAATCCGCCGGCGGTGCAGGCATTGTGCCGTCGCTGTGGCGGCGATATGGAGACCGCGCCGACGGCACGGACAGGCTCAGGCGCGGCGGACGCGGGTAGAGATCGGATCCTGCTCGGCGCGCTCCGTCATCGAGGCTTCCGAGCTGGTCAGGTCCACCATCGGGGCATCAGGACGGCGGCCGCGGGCAGGAGGAGCGGCATGCGGCTGCCCTCCAGCGCCGCTTCAGGCAGGGCAGCCGGCGTCCACCCAGCGGCGGAAGAGCTCGACTCGCTCCTGCGGCCAAGGGCCGTCGCAGGGCATCGACCCGTCCGCGACCCTCGCCAGGATCCCGTCGGCGTTGGCTCGCACGTCGCTGTAGGACGCGAGGTCGAACGCCCTGGACATCGAGTTGATGTCCTTCTCACGGAACAGCGGGCGGATATCGCGCTCGTAGCCGACCACTTCTTGTTCCACCCCGGCCTCTGTCAGAGTCACAACATCCCTGCACAACATCCCTGCCTGTGTACCCAGAAGCACAGAACAACACACAGAGTAACAAGACAGGAAGGGTGAGGGTGAGGCGCGTCCCTTCCCCCTGGTCGCTGGCGGCCGTGAGCGTGCCGCCGTGCGCCGCCACGATCTCGGCGGCGACGGCCAGGCCAATGCCGCTGCCCGACGTCTGGGCGGCGGCCCGGCCGCGCCAGAAGCGGTCAAAGACGCGCGGCAGCTCGTCGGCCGGGATGCCGACGCCGTTATCGGCGACCTCGAGCACCGCGCTCGGGCCGTCCTGCCCGGTCCGGATCGTGCCGGTGCTGATGGTGCCGGTGCTGATGGTGACAATGCCGCCGGCCGGGGTGAACTTGAGCGCGTTGCCGAGCAGGTTAGTCACCACCTGGTGTATCCACCGCCCGTCGGCGACCACCGGCGCCGCGGCCAGCTCGCGGTCGAGCCCGACCTCCGCCGCCTCGAACCTGCGGGCCAGGCTGTCGGCCGCGGACCTGGCGATATCGGCGAGGTCGCGCCGTTCCCTGGTCAGCTGCAGGACCGCGGCGTCGGCGGCGGCCATCGTCTGCAGGTCGTCGACCATGCGGGCGAGCCGGAGCACCTCGTCGCGGAGCGACCCGAGCTCCTCCGGGTCCGGCTCGGTGACGCCGTCAAGCAGCGCCTCGTGCCCGGCCTGGAGCACGGCGACCGGCGTGCGCAGCTCATGGGCGACGCTCGCGACCAGGTCCCGGCGGATCTTGTCCTCACGGTCGAGCGTGTCCGCCATGTTGTCGAACGCGGCGGCGAGCTCGCGCAGCTCGGCGGGCGCCTTGATCTCGCCCGCACGGGAGGACCGGTCGCCGCCGGCCATCGCGCGGGTCACCGAGATCAGCCGGGCGACGGGACGGGTGATCCGCCGGGACACCGCAAGGCCGGTGACGAGCGCGAGCAGTGCCGCCAGCCCGGCGGCGCCGGCGATGGCGCGCAGCAGCGCGGTGCGCAGCACCGTGTCCGCGGCGCCGAGGCCCGACCCGGTCAGGCCGACCAGCACCGAGCCCTCCTGGTGCCCGCTGACCACCACGGGCTCGCCGGCCGTGGCCTCCGCCGCCGTGAAGCCGGCCGTGGCCGCCACGGTGCGGCTGCCGGCGTCCCGCACCTGAAGCTGCACGCCGGTTTGCTCGGCCACGTCAATGAGGGGCGCGAGGTCGGCGGCCACCCATCCCTGATGCTGCTGCCACGAGCTGCCCGCGGTCACGGCGAACGCGCCAGCCAGCTCCTTGCGCTGCTGGCTGGCAAGCGAGGACACGTCGGCGGCGGAGAAGACCGCAGTGAGGGCGGCGATGAGCGCGACCGCCGCCAGCGCCACGCCGAGGAACGCCAGGGCGAGCCTTAGCCCCAGCGTGTTGCCGCGTCCCGGCGGTCGCTCACCGCCGCCGCCGGGGGCGGCCGGCGGATCGGACGAGCCAGGGCCCGGGCGCGGTGACGAGGGCGCCTCAGTCATCGCGGGACAGGCCGAGCCGGTAGCCGCCGCCGAGCACGGTCAGGATGATCGCGGGATTCCCCGGGTCCTCCTCGATCTTGCGGCGCAGGTTCTTCACGTGCGAGTCGACCGTGCGCTCGTACCCCTCGAACTCGTAGCCCCGCACCTTGTTGATCAGCTCGAAGCGGGAGTACACCCGCCCGGGAACCGTCGCCAGCGTGCCGAGTATCCCCCACTCCGTGGGCGTGAGCTGGGCTTCCGCGCCGCGCACGGTCACCGTCCGCCGGGGCTCGTCGATCACCAGGGCACCGCCGCCGTAACTGGCGACGCCGGGGGCCGCCGCGGCGGTCCCGCCCCGGCGCAGGATCGCCTGTACCCGCAGGACCAGCTCGCGCGGGCTAAACGGCTTGGTCACGTAGTCGTCAGCGCCGAGCTCGAGCCCGCGGATCCGGTCCTCCTCCGCCGCCTTCGCCGTCAGCATCAAGATGGGAACCGGTGACATCGACCGCAGTTCCCTGGCCACCGTCTCGCCGGGCACGTCGGGCAGGCCGAGGTCCAGGACCACCAGGTCGGGCGCGGCGCCGGCCGCCATCGTGATCGCCTCCGCGCCCGACCCGGTGGAGAGCACCGTGAGTCCGGCGCGCTCCAGGTACGACCTGATGAAGTCCCGTAGCTTGCGCTCGTCTTCGACCACCAGCACCGTGGCTGCCATCACGCCCTGCCCTTCCTCATGGGGCCATCGCCGCCGCATCGCGCTCCTCCACACCGTCACCATGACAACTACACCGGGCAGGCACTCATCCGCGGTGGACTGGGACAGCACAGGGACCACTAGCACCGCAGCATAAGGCAGGGCTGATGACCGGAAGCGACCTCATCGTGCTGGCGCCATGGATCATCTTCGCGATCTGCCTCCTGGTGCTCTCTGCCCGCCTGCTCCGCGCGCGGCGGTACGCCTCGCGGCGGTCGTCCGGCGGGCGGGAGGACCGCTGACACCGCAGAGGAGCGCAATGCGACGAGAAGACGACGGAGGGTTCGCGCCGCGATGGCGGGCCATCCTTGAGGCGCGCTGGCGGATCCGGCTGCAGGAGGTCACGGAGCTGTCCGTGGCATACCACGGGACCGTCACGGAGGGCCCGGCGGACCGCGACGCCCGCCGGCTGCTGCGCCGGGCCGTCGCCGCGCGCCAGCGGCTCGCCGAAACCGAGGAAGCGCTCGGGCGGGTAGCGGCCGGGGCCTTCGGGCGATGCGAGCAGTGCGGCACCCAGATCACCGAGACGCTGCTCGTCGCCGCGCCGGAGACCAGGTACTGCACCCGGTGCGCCGACTACGTCTACGGGCCGGTGGCGGCGCGCGTCCCCGCCGCGCGCCGATGAGCGCGCTAGACAGCCTGCAAGTTGATTCGGCGGTCTCGTACCTCGTCGCCTTCCTGCTGCCGGCCCTTGACGCGGTCTTCCCAGTGGTGCCGAGCGAGACGGCAGTCATCGCGCTCGGCGTCGCCACCGCGGGGAGCACCGACCCGCGCATCGCGCTGCTCGTCGGCTGCGTGGCGGCGGGCGCCTTCGCCGGCGACAACCTCTGCTACCTCCTCGGCCGCCGCTTCGGTCCCGCCGTGCAGCGCCGGTTCTTCGCCAGTGAGAAGGGCATGAAGGCGCGTGCGTGGGCGGAGCGGTCACTCGACCGGTTCGGCCCGCAGCTCATCGTCGTCTGCCGCTTCATCCCCGGCGGCCGCACGGCGGTGACCCTCACCTGCGGGCTCACTGGCTATCCGCGCCGCCGCTTCGCCGCCGCGACCGCGGTGGCCGCCGTCATCTGGGCGCTCTACGCGTTCCTCATCGGCCGCGTCGGCGGCCATGCCTTCGCGGACAACCCGTGGGCCGGGCTCGTCGTGGCCTTCGGGGCCTCGATCGCCGTCAGCGCGGCGATCGAGGCCATCCGCCGCCGGTGGCGAGCCCGCCGGTCACGGGGTGACGCCGGACAGGTTGAGGCCGACCACGCCGGCCAGGATCAGGGCCATCGAGACGAGCTTCACGGTGGAGACCGCGTCGCCGAGGAAGATCATGCCGACCGCCGCCGCCCCCGCGGCGCCGATCCCGGTCCATACCGCGTAAGCGGGGCCGACCTCAAGGTCGCGCAGGGCCACGGTCAGCAGCCCGAAGCTGGTCAGCGCCGATAGCGCGAAGCCCACGGTGGGCCACGGCACCCGCAGGCCGTCGCTCAGCTTCAAGCACACCGCGAAGGCGGTCTCGAACAACCCGGCGGCAACAAGGGCCACCCATGCCATCTCTTCACCTCGCGTCCGGTGTTTCCGACTGTCCCTCAGTAGTGCCACCCGGGCGGGGAGGCCCGGTGTGCGGGTCATGCAGCCCGGATGGAGACCGTCTCCATCGGATCTCCACGCGAGCCCGACCGTCCCTGCATGGCCGCCGGCGAGCCTGGACGGCGTGAACAACAGGGACAGGAAAGGAAGCTGCCATGCTAGGAAGCAGGGTGCGGCCGCTCGATCCGGTCAGCGCTGCGTGGAACACGGTCGCGCGCTTCGACGACTACGAAATCGCCCAGCGGGCCGTCGACCAGCTCTCCGACGACGGCTTCCCGGTCGAGCAGCTCGACATTGTCGGATCGGGGCTGCAACTCGTCGAACGGGTGACGGGCCGCCTCACGCGAGGCCGCGGGCGCGGGCGCGCTGAGCGGGCTGTGGGCGGGCCTGCTGTTCGGCATACTGATCGGGCTGTTCACGTCCGGGCACTCCTTCCTTGCGGTCGCCGCGACCGGCGCCGCGCTCGGCGTCGCGTGGGGGGCCGTCTTCGGGTTCTGGCGCACGCCAGCACCAAGGGCCGGCGCGACTTCAGCTCCGTGCGCCAGCTGGTCGCCACCCAGTACGACCTGATCGCCCGCGGGGGCACCGTCGACCGCGCCCGGTCGATGCTGAACGACGCGGGGCTGCTGCCGTCGACGGCGGCGGCCCGCTGACCCGCCGGGCCAGGCGGCCGGACGGGGGCCAGCTGTACTTCCTGCTCACCGGGGCGGCGGGCAGGCTCCGCTACCTGCGGCCCGGCCTGGCCGTCATCCTCGGCGGCGTGGCGGTCAAGCTGCTGCTCGCCGACGTGTGGGAGCTCCCGGCCTGGTCGGCGCCCGCGTTCATCACCGTGGTGCTCGCCGCGGCTGCCGCCGCGTCAGCCCGCGACAACCGGCGCACGCGCCTCGGCGCGGCCGAGGGCGAGGCCTCGCGCGCCCGGCCAAAGGTTCAGGCACGGACGTGACCGGGCGGGTCAGGGCAGCGGCTTGCCGCTGTCGTCGTAGTCCCTCCTGGCCTGGGCGACGTCCGCCAGGTGGCCATCTGACCAGGTGACGAGCGACGCGAAGACGGGGGCGAGGCTGCGGCCGAGGTCGGTGATCTCGTATTCAACGCGCGGCGGGATCTCGGCGTGCATGGTGCGCGAGACGAGCCCGTCCCGCTCGAGCTGGCGCAGGCGCTGCGTCAGCACCTTCGCGGTGATGCCGTCGACGAGGTCCCGCAGGTCGCTGAAGCGCTGCCGGCCGCGCCCGTTCAGGTGCAGCGGCAGCCACCGCCGGTTCGACGTCGGCGGCGCCGCGGCGCTGACGGCGGTCCTGCTGGCACTGATCTACGGGCTCGACGACGCGATCGGCCGCGGCTGGGGCAGCTCGATGGTGATCACCAGCCTGACCGCCGCCGCCGTCTTCCTCGCCGCGTTCGCCGCCATCGAGCGGCGGGCGGCGGCGCCCCTGCTGCCGTTCGCGATCTTCAGGTCGCCGACGCTGCGGTACGCCAACGTCGCCACCGTCTTCATGCTCGGGGCGGTCGTGACGCTGTTCTTCTTCACCAGCCTGTTCATGCAGCAGGTCCTCGGCTACAACCCGCTGCGGGCCGGGCTCGCGTACGTGCCGATCACCGCCGTCGTCGCCGTCGGCGCCGGGATCGCGTCGAACGCCGTAGCCCGGGTGCCGGCCCGGGCCCTGCTGGCCACCGGGCTCCTGCTCGTCGCGGTCGGCCTGGTGCTCATGGCCCTGCTGCCCGCCGGCGCCAGCTACCCGGCGGGGATCCTGCCGCCTTTCCTGATGATCGGCCTCGGGATGGGCCTGTCCTTCGTCCCGTTGCAGATCGCCGCGCAGGCGGGCGTGCCCGCCGAGCGGGCCGGCCTGGCCGCCGGGCTGATCAACACCAGCCAGGAGGCGGGCGGCGCGCTCGGGGTAGCGGTCGCGGCGACGTTCGCGTTCCGCCGGGTCGCGTCGCTGACCGTCGCCGCCCATGGCAGCCCGCGGCTGATCGAGGCGGCCAGGGTCGCCGTGTTCCATGACGGCTTCGCCGCGGGCGCGGCCTTCGCGCTCGTGGCGCTGCTGATCTCGGTGACCCTGCTGCCGCCGGTCCCGAGGGCGGCAACCGGTGAGTGAGGCGTCCGCGCGGGATCAGGCTCTTTCCTTCTCACCTAGAACCTCGCGGTGAGGCCGCCGTCGACCGCGATGGTCTGCCCGGTGACGAACGACGCGGAGTCGCTGGCCAGGAAGACCACGACGCCGGCGATTTCCGTCGGCCGCCCCCAGCGCCCGAGCGCGGTCCGCGACCTTAGCCACTGCGGCTCCGCGCCGGGTCGTTCCACGCCGCCGGCCTGGTTATACGCAGTATGCTACCCAGTGCGCTACTTTCTGGTGGCCGCCGTGATGGCATACCCTGACCGAAGCGCTTCGACTGGTGGGGGAACTCCGGGAGGTATGGGATGGCGACGCTTGCCGACGTGGCCAGGCACGCTGGGGTCGCCGCCAGCACCGTGTCCTACGTGCTCAGCGGCAAGCGCCCGGTGTCCGAGGAGACCAGGGAGCGGGTAGCGCAGAGCATCAAGCTGCTCGGGTACCAGCCGCACGCCGGCGCCCGGGCCCTCGCAAGCGCGAAGTCCAACGTCCTCGCGCTCGTCATCCCCCTTGGCCGGGACCTGTACGTGCCGGTCATGATGGACATCGCGATCGCGGTGACCACGATGGCCAGGCGGTTCGGCTACGACGTGCTGCTGCTGACCAACGACGAGGGACCCGAGGGGATCAGGCGGGTCGCGACGAGCGCGCGGGCGGACGCGGTGATCCTCACCGACGTCGGGATGGAAGACGAGCGCATCGCCATGGTCAGGCAGACCGGCGTTGACGCGGTGCTCATCGGGGTGCCCGCCGACCCGGCCGGGCTGGACTGCGTCGACCTCGACTTCGCGCAGGCGGGCCGGCTGTGCGTTGAGCACCTGGCGGGGCTCGGGCACCGCGAGGTGGCGTTCATCGGCGAGGCGGAGGGGATCTACCAGCGGCATGTCGGCTTCGCCGAGCGCACGCTGCGCGGGATACGCGCCGCCGCCGCCGAGGCCGGCATGAGCCTGGTGCACCGGCCGTGCGGCGGCAGCTACGAGGCCGCGGCGGGCGTGCTGGCCAGGATCCTGGAGGAGCGGCCCCGTACCACCGGCCTGATCGTGCAGAACGAGGCGGTCATCCCGCCGCTGCTCAGCCTGCTGCGCACCACCGGCCGGATCGTCCCCGAGGACGTGTCGATCGCCGCCGTGTGCCCCGACCAGATCGCCGAGCAGACATCGCCGCGGCTCACCTCCGTGAACTTGCCGGCCGCCGAGCTTGGCGCGCGCGCCGTGGAGCTGCTCATGAGCCGGCTGGCCGACGGCGGCGCCGGGGAGGTCGTGCTGATCCCCCCGACGTTGCGGGTCCGCGGCAGCACCGGGCCCGCGTCCGCCGGCGTGCTGGCCGGGGAGCTCGGCTGACGACCGGTTCGGCGGGAATCGTCGTCGATGCGATTCCGTAGCCTAATTTACTGCGTTAACACTCTTGCAACGTGCGCTGCGCTGGCCTAGTCTCCACGTCATAGCGAAGCGCTTCGACTGGACGCCCCTCAACGTTCGAGAGGATTCCCATGCCGAGAAAATCAGCGGGCCTGCTCATCGCGGCCCTCGTAGCCCTGGCGGGCAGCCTGGCCGCCTGCGGCAGCAGCAGCATGGCGGCGGCGGCACCGCGTCGTCGTCGTCGTCGAAAGTACTCAAGGTCTGGTGGTACGAGGGCCCGGGAAGCGCCTACCAGATCGCCTGGGACCAGGCCATCTCCGACTTCAAGAAGCAGCACCCCGGCGTGACGGTGCAGTTCTCGCTGAAGAGCTTCAACCAGATGCAGCAGAACGCCTCGATGATCCTGAACTCCTCCGACGTCCCCGACGTCATGGAGTACAACAAGGGCGACGCCACCACCGGCCTGCTGTCCAAGCAGGGCCTGCTCACCGACCTCACGCCGGAGGCGACCAAGTACGGCTGGGACAAGCTGCTCGGTCCCAGCCTGCAGGTCACCGCCAAGTACAGCCCCAAGGGCGTGATGGGCTCGGGCGAGTGGTACGGCGTATCCGACTACGCCGAGTACCTGACGGTCTACTACAACAAGGGCATGTTCGCGAAGTACGGAATCGCCGTGCCGACGACGATGGCGCAGCTGACGGCGGCGATGGCCAAGTTCGTCAAGGCCGGCGTCACCCCGTTCGCGAACGCGGGCGACGACTACATGGCGATGCAGTACCTGTACGAGATGGAGCTGAGCCAGTCCACCCCGCAGCAGGTGCAGAACTACGAGCGGTACACCGGCTCGGTCAACTTCCACGACGCTGCCTGGACCAACGCGGTGAGCACGTTCCAGGACTGGGTCACGAAGGGCTACATCGCCAAGGACTCGGTGGGCCTGACCGCCACCCAGGCGGGCAACGACTTCGAGACCGGCAAGAACCCGATGCTGATGTCCGGCAGCTGGTGGGCGGGCACGTTCGAAAGCGAGATCAAGAACTTCAGCTGGGGCTCGTTCCTGTGGCCGGGCAACACGCTCAACGCCGGCTCCGGCGGCAACCTGTTCGTGGTGCCGAAGAACGCCGCGAACAAGCAGCTCGCCTACGACTTCATCAACGACACGCTCCAGCCGGACGTGCAGAAGCTCCTGGCCAACAACGGCGCGGTGCCGGTCACGGCCAGCACCGCGGGCGTGACCAACCCGCTCAACGTGCAGCTGATCCAGAATTTCCAGACCCTGGCCAACGACAACGGGCTGGCCTACTACCCCGACTGGCCGACCCCCAGCTTCTACAACACGCTGCTCGCGCAGACCCAGGACCTGATGAACGGGGCGAGCGCGAACGGGGTCCTGGGCACGCTGCAGAGCAACTACGACCAGTACGTCTCCAGCCTTGGCTAACCCTGTGCTGGCCAACACTGGGACCGCAGTCGCACGGCGACGGAGGTCCGGCCCGCGGGCCCGCAACAGCGGGACCCGCGGGGCCGGGGCGCGCACCGCCGCCTACCTGACCTACCTGCTGCCGGCGACGGTGCTGTTCACCATCGTGATCGCGATCCCGCTGGTGATGAACGTGTACACCAGCTTCACCAACTGGACCGGGGTGGGACCAAGGCAGTGGGCCGGGCTCGCGAACTACCGGCAGCTCATCCACGACTCGGAGTTCTGGGCGTCGATGTGGCACAGCCTGGCGCTTGTCGCCGCGATGGCGGTCATCCCGACCGTGGTCGGGCTGCTGGTCGCCGCCGCCCTGTTCGACGTGATCGCCAAGCGGTTCAGCCCGCGGACGGCGAGCATCCTGCGCGCCTGCATCTACCTGCCGCAGGTGCTGCCGATCATCGTGGCCGCGATCGTCTGGGGCTGGATCCTCGACCCGCAGTACGGCGCGCTGAACGTCGCGCTCCGCGACGTAGGCCTCGGCTTCCTCGCGCACGACCTGCTCGGCGACCCGAACAGCGCGCTGCTGACCGTGATGGCGGTCCTCGTCTGGTTCCAGCTCGGCTACCCGGTGGTGATCTTCATGGCGGCACTGCAGCGGACCGACCCCGCGCTCGGCGAGGCGGCCGAGATCGACGGCGCGACGTGGCGGCAGCGGCTGTGGCGGGTCACCGTGCCGCAGATCCGGCCGGAGATCTACGTCGTGCTGCTGACCTGCACCGTCGCGTCGCTGCGGGCGTTCGGCTGGATCTACGCGCTGACCACCGGCGGTCCCGGGGTGGCGACCCAGGTGCCGTCGTACTACTCGTACCAGAGCTTCTTCACCAACCTCGACGTCGGCTACGGCTCCGCGATCGCGACCGTGATGACACTGATCATCCTGGCGGTGTCCGTGATGTTCCTCTGGCTGCAGCGCAGGCACGCCCTATGAGCGAGCTTGCGAGCGAATCGGCAAGCACAGTGCGTCCGCGAATGCGGACTCCGAGCGCCAGCGAGGGGGCCTCATGAGCGCCCCACTGACTCGCACCCGGCCGGCCGGCGGCGAGGTGACGCGGGGCAAGCCGGAGCGCCACCGGCTAGCCAAGCGCAGGGGCCCGGCCGCCTGGCTGACGCTGACCGCGGTGGTCGTCGTCGCCGTCGTCATCCTGATCCCGTTCGCGCTGATCGCGCTGAACGCGTTCAAGCCGCCGGCGCAGTACTCCGCGCACGGGCCGCTGAGCTTCCCCGACGGCTTCTACACCGGGGGGATCTCGACCTTCTGGGACACCGCCGACTTCGGCCGGGCGCTGTGGAACAGCATCCTGATCAGCGGCTCGGTCTGCGTCCTGGCGGTGCTGCTGTCGATACTGAACGCCTACGCCCTCGGGATCGGGCGGGTGAAGGGCCGGACCTGGATCCTCGGCGCGTTCCTCATCGCGAACTTCCTGCCGCAGGAAGGCCTGGTCTACCCGCTGTACGACCTGGCGAAGGAGTTCGGCCTCTACGACACCCAGCTGTCCGTGATCATCATCTTCACCGTCATCCAGGCGGCGTTCGGCACCTACCTGCTGTCGTCGGTGCTGAGCACGTTCCCGAGCGAGCTGCTCGAGGCGGCGCGGATGGACGGGGCGGGACGGGCCCGCATCCTGTGGCGGGTCGTCGTGCCGGTCAGCCGGCCCACGCTGGGCGTCCTGCTCGTGTTCTTCTTCATCTGGACCTGGAACGAGTTCTTCCTGCCGCTGGTCTTCCTGGTCTCGAACCAGAACCAGACCGTGCCCGTCGCGCTCGGCACGCTGCAGGGCCAGCACATCATGAACCCGCTCACTACCAGCGGCGCCGCGCTGCTCGGGGTGTTCCCCACCATCATCTTCTTCCTTATCTTCCAGCGGACGCTGACCCGCGGCGTCACCGTCGGTGCCATCAGGTAACCAGGACAGGAAAGGCAGACTCCCCGCATGAAGTTCACCGATGGCCGCTGGATGCTGCGTCCCGGCGTTGAGGCGTTCCACCCGGTCGAGGTGCTCGACGCCGAGGCCGGCCCGGGCACGCTCACCGTCCGGGCCGCGGTCCGTCGGATCAGGCACCGCGGCGACCTGCTCAAGGGGCCGATGATCACGCTCACGCTGACCGCGCCCGCCCCGGACGTGATCGCCGTGAGCATCACCCACCTCACCGGGCAGGTGCACCGCCCGCCCGCGTTCGCGCTCGAGGAGACCGCGTTCGATGAAAACACCGGGCCGGCGACGGCCCGGTCCTTCCGCGACGGCGAGTGGGCGGTGCTCACCTCGGGGGCGCTGACCGCGCGGGTACGGGGCGGCGCGGACTGGCGGCTGGAGTTCCTGGCGGGCGGCCGGCTGCTGACCGCCAGCGAGGCGGGCGCCGCGGCGATCGTGAGCACCACCGACGACGCCCGCTACCCCGACGGCAGGCACTACATGCGCGAGCAGCTCAGCCTCGGCCCGGGCGCCGCCGTGTACGGCCTCGGCGAGCGGTTCGGGCCGCTGGTCAAGAACGGCCAGGTCGTCGACATCTGGAACGCCGACGGCGGGACCGGCAGCGAGCAGGCGTACAAGAACGTCCCGTTCTGCCTGACCAACGCCGGCTACGGCGTGTTCGTCAACGACCCGGGCCGGGTCTCGTTCGAGGTCGACTCCGAGGCGGTCTCCCGGCTGCAGTTCAGCGTGCCCGGGCAGTCGCTCGAGTACCTGGTCATCTACGGGCCGGAGCCGAAGGCCGTCCTGCGCAACTACACCGCGCTGACCGGGCGGCCGCCCGCGCTGCCCGCCTGGTCGTTCGGCCTGTGGCTGTCCACTTCGTTCACCACGTCCTACGACGAGGCCACGGTCACGAGCTTTATCGACGGCATGGCCGAGCGCGGGCTGCCGCTTTCCGTCTTCCACTTCGACACGTTCTGGATGCGCGAGTTCCACTGGTGCGACTTCGAGTGGGACCCGCGGACGTTCCCCGACCCGGCGGGCATGCTGGCCCGGCTCAAGGCCCGGGGCCTGCGGATCTGCGTCTGGATCAACCCCTACATCGCGCAGCAGTCGGCGCTGTTCGACGAGGGCAAGGCCCAGGGCTACCTGCTGCGGCGGCCGTCCGGCGACGTCTGGCAGACCGACCAGTGGCAGCCGGGAATGGCCGTGGTCGACTTCACCAACCCGGCGGCGCGCGACTGGTACGCGGCCAAGCTCGACGCGCTGCTCGCCATGGGCGTGGACTGCTTCAAGTCGGACTTCGGCGAGCGGATCCCGGTCGACGACGTCGAGTACTTCGACGGCTCGGACCCGGCCCGGATGCGCAATTACTACACCTACCTGTACAACCAGACCGTCTTCGAGCTGCTGCGCAAGCGCCGCGGCGACGGCGAGGCGGTGCTGTTCGCCCGCTCAGCCACCGTCGGGTCGCAGCGGTTCCCCGTGCACTGGGGCGGCGACTGCGACGCGACGTTCGCGGCGATGGCGCAGATGCTGCGCGGTGGCCTGTCGCTCGGCATGTCCGGGTTCGGTTACTGGAGCCACGACATCGGCGGCTTTGAGGGAACGCCGGACGCCGCGGTCTACAAGCGGTGGATCGCGTTCGGCCTGCTGTCCTCCCACAGCCGCCTGCACGGCAGCGGCTCCTACCGGGTGCCGTGGTTGTTCGACGAGGAGGCGGTGGACGTGCTGCGCACGTTCACCAGGCTCAAGCTGCGGCTCATGCCGTACCTGCTCGGCGCGGCCGGCCAGGCGACCGCGGAGGGGATCCCGATGATGCGGGCGATGGCCCTGGAGTTCCCCGACGACCCCAACTGCACGCACCTGGACCGCCAGTACATGCTCGGCGACGACCTGCTCGTGGCGCCGGTCCTGTCGGCCGACGGTGAGGTGTCTTATTACGTGCCGGACGGCACGTGGACGCACTTCCTGACCGGAGAGCAGGTCACCGGCCCGCGCTGGGTCACCGAGCGGCACGGGTTCCTGAGCGTCCCGCTGCTGGTGCGGCCGGGTGCGGTCATCCCGGTGGGCGCCGTCGAGGACCGGCCGGACTACGACTACGCGGACGGCGTGACGCTGCGCTTGTACGAGATTCCCGACGGGGCCCGGGTGACGACGGTCATCGCGCCCGGCGACCGGGAGTTCGTCACTACCCGGGCGGGGGACGTGATCCGGGTCGAGGCCGCCGCCGCTGACGACCAGGGCGGCGACTGGCAGGCCTGGCACGCCGGGCGGATCATCCCCGGCGGGGCGAGGCGCGGGTCGGCCGAGTTCACGCTGTTATCCCGAGCGGTGGCGGCTGCCTCCCTTCCCCCGCCCGCTTCCGGTGGCTTCCGGGCGGGGGCAAGGGCGGGGCCGTTTAACAGACGGCTTAGCGCCGTGCCAGCCAGGTCGTGAGCGCGGACCGGGCCCTGGCTGAGGTCGTTCACGTTGACCTCGGCCGCCCGGCCGGCGCCCCCCGGACATGAATTTAGCTAACTCGCGCCTCAGATCGGGGCCTCCAGGCGGGCCGCCTCGGCGGAGTCGTCGTCCGGCTTGGTCTGGGACTCGCGTTCGGCGGCGACCCGGGCGAGGTAGCGGTCGACCTCGCGCTTCTTCGCCTCGTCGGTCCAGTCGAGCAGGCCCGCCATCAGGTCGGCGACCTCCGGCGCGGCCGCGACCCCGCGGTCCCACGCCTCGATCGAGATGCGGGTCCGGCGGGTGAGCACGTCCTCCAGGTGCAGTGCGCCCTCGTGGGTGACCGCGTACTTCGCCTCCACCGCGAGGTAATCGTCGGCACCGGGAAGCGGCGCCGCGAGCGACGGGTCGGCGCGGAGCATGTCGAGGAGCTCGTGGACGCGGTCGCCGTACCGGTTGAGCAGGTGCTCGACCCGGGCGACGTGGATGCCGAAGGCCGCCGCCAGGGACCGCCGCTGGTTCCACAGCGGCCGGTAGCCGTCGGCGCCGATCAGCGGGACCTCGGCGGTGCACGAGTCGGGGACCCGGGCGTCCATCGTCCTGGCGGCCTCGTCCACCGCGTCGGCGGCCATCACGCGGTAGGTGGTGAACTTCCCGCCCGCGACCACCACCAGGCCGGGCACCGGATGCCCGACCACGTGCTCGCGGGACAGCTTGGACGTGGACTCCGACTCGCCGGAAAGCAGCGGGCGCAGGCCGGCGTAGACGCCCTCAACGTCCTCACGGGTGAGCGGCGAGTTCAGCACGGAGTTGATGTGCTCGAGCAGGTAGTCAATGTCCTGGGCGCTCGACGCCGGGTGTTCCTTCGCCAGCTTCCAGTCGGTGTCGGTGGTGCCGATGATCCAGTGCCTGCCCCACGGGATGACGAACAGGACGCTCTTCTCTGTCCGCAGGATCAGGCCAGTGCTGGACGGCAGCCGGTCGCGCGGCACCACCAGGTGGATGCCCTTGGACGCGCGGACGTGGAACTGGCCGCGCGTGTCCGCCATCGCCTGCGTGTCGTCGGTCCACACGCCGGTCGCGTTGATGACCTGCTTGGCGCGGACCTCGAACTCCTCGTCGGTCTCCAGGTCGATGACCCGGGCGCCGGTGACACGCTCCCCCTGGCGCAGGAAGCTGGTCACCCTGGCCCGGTTGGCCGCGAGCGCGCCGAACGACGCCGCCGTCCGCACCACGGTCATGGTGAACCTGGCGTCGTCCTCCTGGGCGTCCCAGTACTGGATGGCGCCGGTGAGCGCGTCCTTGCGCAGGCACGGGGCCTCGCGCAGCGCCTGCGAGCGGGTCAGGTGCCGGTGACGGTGCAGCCCGTGGGCGGTGCCCGAGGTGTAGGCCATCGCGTCGTAGAGCGCCACCCCGGTCCCCGCGTAGGCCCGCTCCCACACCCGGTGCTGCAGCGGGTAGAGGAACGGCACGGGCTTCACGAGGTGCGGCGCGATCCGGTCGAGCAGCAGCCCGCGCTCCCGCAGCGCCTCCCTGACCAGGCCGAAGTCGAGCATCTCAAGGTAGCGGAGGCCGCCGTGGATCAGTTTGCTCGACCGGCTTGACGTGCCGCTCGCCCAGTCCCGCGCCTCGATGATCGCGGTGGTCAGCCCGCGGGTAACCGCGTCAAGCGCGCTTCCCGCACCGACGACGCCACCGCCGACGACGAGGATGTCTAGCTCGTTCTCGGCCATCCGGGCGATGGCATCGCGCCGCCCGGCCGGCGATAGCGCCGTCACTGCACGTTTCTCCTGTCGTTCCGGTCAGTCGACCTCTACCCAGTTCAGCGTGCGCTCCACCGCCTTCTTCCAGCCGTGGTAGCCGCTGGCCCGTTGCTCCTCCGTCCACTGCGGCTGCCAGCGCTTGGACTCGTTCCAGTTCGCGCGCAGCTCTTCCGTGGTGGACCAGAAGCCGGTGGCGAGGCCGGCCGCGTAGGCGGCGCCGAGCGCGGTGGTCTCGGCGACGACGGGGCGGCTGACCGGGACGCCGAGGATGTCGGCCTGGAGCTGCATGGCGAGGTCGTTGGCGGTGACGCCGCCGTCGACCTTGAGTACCTCGAGGTGCACGCCGGAGTCCTGCTCCATCGCCTCGCTGACGTCGCGGCTCTGGTAGCAGATGGCTTCGAGCGTGGCCCGGGCGAGGTGGGCGTTGGTGTTGAACCGCGACAGGCCGACGATCGCGCCGCGGGCGTCGCTGCGCCAGTACGGCGCGAACAGGCCGGAGAACGCGGGCACGAAGTAGACGCCGCCGTTGTCGCTGACCTGGCGGGCCAGCGTCTCGACCTCGGCGGCGCCGGAGATGATGCCGAGCTGGTCGCGCAGCCACTGCACCGCCGACCCGGTAACGGCGATCGAGCCTTCGAGCGCGTAGATCGGCTTCTGCTCGCCGAACTGGTAGCACACGGTGGTGAGCAGGCCGTTCTTGCTGCGGACGACCTCCTCGCCGGTGTTGAGCAGCATGAAGTTGCCGGTGCCGTAGGTGTTTTTCGCCTCGCCGGGCGAGAAGCAGACCTGCCCGACGGTCGCGGCCTGCTGGTCACCGAGGTCGCCGGTGAGCGGGACGCCGGCCACCGCCGCCAGGCCGGCGACCTCGCCGTAGCCGCCGGGGGCCGAGGACGGCCGGATGGCCGGCAGCATCTGCCGCGGGATGCCGAAGAACGACAGCAGTTCCTCGTCCCAGTCCAGGGTCTCCAGGTTCATCAGCATGGTCCGGCTGGCGTTCGTCGGGTCGGTGACGTGCACGCCGCCGTTGACGCCGCCGGTCAGGTTCCAGATGACCCACGAGTCGGTGTTGCCGAAGACGGCCTCGCCGCGTTCCGCCGCCGCCCGCACCCCGTCGACGTTCTCCAGGATCCACTGGATCTTGCCGCCGGAGAAATAGGTCGCGGGCGGCAGGCCCGCCTTGCGCCTGATGACGCCGCCGCGCTCGTCGCGGTCGAGCGCGCTGGCGATCCGGTCGGTGCGGGTGTCCTGCCAGACGATGGCGTTGTAGTACGGCCGCCCGGTCTTCGGGTTCCATACGACCGTGGTCTCGCGCTGGTTGGTGATGCCGAGCGCGGCCAGGTCCGACGCGACCAGCCCGGCGTTGTTGAGTGCGGACTGGACGACCGAGGCGGTGCGCTCCCAGATCTCCACCGGGTTGTGCTCCACCCAGCCGGCCTGCGGCAGGATCTGCTCGTGCTCAAGCTGGTGCTTGCCGACCTCGTTCCCAGAATGGTCGAAGATCATGAACCGGGTGCTCGTAGTGCCCTGGTCGACGGCGGCGACGTAATCCGGCATGATTGCCTCTCTCTTGGCTCTGGCGTCTTTGCTCAGGCCCGTTGCGCTGACCCCCGTTGGCTCATACCCGTTACTCGGGCTTGTGCGCTACTCGCGGGCTCTGTGCGCGGGGGTCTCCGACTCGTCGGGCTGCCGGGTCCCCGGGACCGTACCGTCGCCCTGCGTGCCCGTCCCTGGCTCCACGTACCCGGTCTCGGGGATGGGCCCCTGGACATCCTCGGCCATCTTGAGCCGGGCGTGCAGGATGTCGCCGATGAACAGGTCATAGAGGACGACCCCGATGACTCCGCCGATCAGCGGCCCCACGATCGGTATCCAGAAGTAGCCGCTGAATGCGAAGCCTGCCCCGTTGTTAAAGGTGCCCGGGAGGGCCACCTTCCCCCAGCCGGCGAAGTAGGCGAACAGCCGGGGCCCGAAGTCGCGGGCGGGGTTGATCGCGTAGCCCGCGTTGGCGCCGTAGGACATGCCGATCGCCGCCACGGCCAGGCCGATCGCGAGCGGTGCCAGGTTGGACCCGACCGCGGTGTTCCTGAGGTCGATCAGCGCGACGACGAAGATCAGCAGGAACGCCGTGCCGACTATCTGGTCGATCAGCGGCCCGGCGTAGCCGCCGTGGAAGTAGCTGGCCGGGAACGTCGCGAAGATCGAGTACGTCGCGAGGGCGCTGCCGCTGCTCCGCGGGGTCTTGTTGGCGATGTTGAACGCGTCAATCGCGTTGAAGTACACGAGGAAGACCAGCGCGGCGCCGACGAACGCGCCGATCACCTGGGCCGCCATGTACGGCAGGACCTTCGCCCAGGCGAACTTGCGCCGCACGGCGAAGGCCAGCGTCACCGCCGGGTTGATGTGGGCGCCGCTCACGCCGCCGGCCACCCAGACGGCGAAGGCGACCGCCATCGCCCAGCCCCAGGTGATCAGCAGCCAGTCCCCGGCCGCCTGGAAGATCACGGTGGGGCCCGCCGTCCGGCCGGACCCCGGCAGGGCCGCCACGGCCATGGCGACCACGCCATCGCCGAACGCGATCAGCACGAACGTGCCGAAGAACTCGGAAAGCAACTCGCCCCACAGGCCGCCGATGCGTCCGACGGTGCGCCCCTCACCGCGGAAGGCTAGAGGAGTGATGTCAGCCATGGCTATCCTCTCCTGTCGCGCTGGCCTCTCTGCCTGCGCGCATGGCCTCAACGTACGACTGGGCGACGCTCAGGACAATGTTCCAACTGAGTAAATTTTTGGCAAAATCCGCACAAGCGAGCGTTCGGGGGCGCGAGGCGGCGACCCACCCTGGTGCGCCCGGGCGGACCGGCTGACTTCCCACGGGGCGGATAAACACGCTTATATGCAGGCATTTTGGCGACGGCCAGCCATCCGTCAGGGACAAGCGACTGCGCCTTGACTGGCGGTGGGCATCGTCCTATGTTTCGCGTAATAAACGTCGTTCTACAATGCGGAACACTATTCCGGGAGACCAAGCGTGCCCGGAGTTACCGTCGGTGAGTCAGTAAGCCCGGGAAGGCACGCCATGAAGAAGCTCATCAACAGCCCGGAAGCCGTAGTGACGGATGCCCTGGCGGGCATGGCCGCCGCCCATCCCTCACTGTCGGTGGACATCGAGAACAAGGTCATCACCCGCGCCGACGCGCCGACCGCGGGGAAGGTGGGCCTGGTGTCGGGCGGCGGCTCGGGTCACGAGCCGCTGCACGGCGGCTTCGTCGGCTTCGGCATGCTGGACGCCGCGTGCGCGGGCGAGGTCTTCACCTCGCCGGTGCCCGACCAGATCGTGATCGCGACCACGGCGGTCAGCGGCGGCGCCGGCGTGCTCCACATCGTGAAGAACTACACCGGCGACGTGCTCAACTTCCAGATGGCAGCCGAGCTGGCGTCCGACGACGGCATCGAGGTCGCCTCCGTGGTGGTCAACGACGACGTCGCCGTGCAGGACTCGCTCTACACCGCGGGCCGCCGCGGCGTCGGCGCCACCGTCTTCGTGGAGAAGATCGCCGGCGCGCTCGCCGAGCGCGGCGCGACGCTCGCCGAGGTCGCCGCGGTCGCCGCGGAGGTGAACGAGCGGAGCCGGTCGTTCGGCGTCGCGCTGACCTCGTGCACGGTGCCCGCCGCGGGCAAGCCCACGTTCGACCTGCCGGAGAACGAGATCGAGCTCGGCATCGGCATCCACGGCGAGCCCGGCCGCACCAGGGCGCCGCTGCGGCCCGCGCGGGACATCGCGGCGGCCGCGATGGACGCCATCCACGCCGACCTGCCACTGGAAGGCGACCTGCTCGTCATGGTCAACGGCATGGGCGGCACGCCGCTGATCGAGCTGTACGGCCTCTACAACGAGGTCAGCGGTTACGTCGCCGGCCACGGCGCCAGGATTACCCGCAATCTGGTGGGTAACTACATCACCAGCCTGGAGATGCAGGGCTTCTCCGTGACCGTCTGCCGACTCAGCGAGACGCTCGCCGAGCTGTGGGACGCGCCGGTGGAGACGCCCGGGCTGCGCTGGGGGCGCTAGCCGCCAGCGCAGACCGGGCACGGTGTCAGCAGCACCGTGTCAGCAGCACGGTGTCAGCAGCACGGTGTCAGCAGCACGGGGCCGAAGCAGCCCAGTGGAGGTGGTCGGGACGAATTCGCCGCGCGCGGTCGCCAAGTTCCTCGTGCCCGACGTGATCTTCGGCGTCGGCGTGCTTTCGGAGGTCGGCCAGGCCGCGCGGCGGCAGGGGGCGGCCCACGTGCTCGTGGTCAGCGACCGGGGGGTGGGCGAGGCCGGCTGGACCGGCGAGGTACTCGGGCACCTGGCCGAGGCCGGCGTGTCCGCGCAGCTGTGGGACGCGCTGACGCCGAACCCGAAGGACCACGAGGTTGCCGCCGGCTGCGCCGCCTACACCGACGGCGGCTGCGACGTGCTCGTCGCGGTCGGCGGCGGCAGCTGCATCGACGCGGCGAAGGCGATCGCCGTCCTGGCCACCCAGCCGGATCGCGGTGCCGCCGACGGGGCCGCCGCGGGGCCGGCCGGCGGGATCGCCAGCTACGCGGGCGTCGGGAAGGTACCGGGGCCGCTGCCGCCGACCGTGATGGTGCCGACCACCGGGGGCTCCGGGTCCGACGTCTCGCAGTTCTGCGTAGTGACGGACACCACCCGGCGGCTCAAGGTCACGATCGGCGCGCGGGCCCTCGTCCCTGACATCTCGGTCACCGACCCGCGGGCGCTGACCACGGTCCCGCACGACATCACCGCGTACACCGCGATCGACGTGCTCAGCCACGCGATCGAGTCGTACGTGTCGCTGGCCGCGAGCTTCCTCACCGACACCCACGCGCTCACCGCCATCCGCGGTGCCTGCGAGCACCTGCTGCCCGCGCTTGACCGCCCGGGCGACCTGCGGCCCCGTGAGGGGCTTGCCCGGGCGAGCTTGCAGGCGGGCCTGGCCTTCAGCAACGCGCTGCTCGGCGCGACGCACGCCATCTCGCACCAGCTCGGCGGGCTGACCGACCTGCCCCACGGGCTGCTGAACGCGATACTGCTGCCGCACGTCATGGAGTTCAACGCCACCGTCGCCACCAGCCGGCTGGCCGACGTCGCCGGCGCGATGGGCCTGCGCACCGGCCTCATGACGCCGCCCGAGGCCGCGGACGCCGCGATCCAGACCGTGCGCGCCTTCGCTGGGAAGGCTGGCCTGCCGGCGACGCTGCGCGAGATCGGCGTCGAGTGCGGGCAGCTTGACCGGGTGGCGCGGGGCGCGCTGCGCGACGCCTACATCGTCACCAACCCGCGGCCGGTCAGCGAGGCGGACGCCCGCGCGATCTGCCAGGCGGCCTGGTAAGGAGGGCCGCCGTGACCGACCTGGACGAGAACCGCCTTGAGCAGCTGGTCGGCGTTCACTCGTCCAAGACCGGCTACTACGCCCAGTGGCGCGGCGCCGAGCGCCGCGCCGCCGAGCTGACCAGGCGCAACGAGCAGCTACGGCGAGCCCAGGAGCACCTCGCCCGGGTCCGGCAGGCCGAGCTGGTGAGCGCGGAGCGGCACCGGATCGCGCGCGACCTGCACGACAGCGTCGCCCAGTGCCTGGTGGGCATCGGCATGCACCTGGAATGGTGCCACCGGCACCTGGACCCGAGCTCGCCCGCCTACGAGCGGCTGGTGGCGAGCAAGGAACTCGCCCGCGCGGGCCTTGGCTGGGTCCGCTCCGCCGTCGGGGAGCTGTCCGGCCTCGAGCAGCCGGGCACGGGGCTCGGACAGGCGCTGCGCGACCTGGCGGCCGACTTCCGCTCCGCCGGGCAGCTGCGGGTATCCGTCCGGGTGACGGCCCGTCAGCGCCAGCTTCCTTCGGTGGTGGAGCACTCCCTGTTCCAGATCGCGCAGGAGGGGCTGTGGAACGCGGTCCGCCACGCGCACGCCACCCAGGCGTGGCTCAGCCTGGCGTACACCGATGACCAGATACTGCTGAGCGTCTCCGACGACGGCACGGGCGACCCCGCGCGCATTGCCCGCTACCTCACCACGGCACAAGCTCACCAGGAAGCCTGCGCACCCGGGCTACCGCGGCGCGGCAGGCACGGGCTGCGGAACATCGCCGAACGGGCAGCCGAACTCGGCGGCGAGGTCAGCCTGCGGCGCAGGCGCGGCGGCGGCCTGCGGATCAGCGTCCGCGTCCCGGTGGCGGGGGCCGCGCCCGTCCCCGGCCCGGGACCAGGAAGCACGGGGCCGTGAAGCAGGCGCCGCCGGTCAGGATCCTCGTGGTGGACGACCACACGATCGTGCGGCAGGGGCTGCGCTCGATCCTCGACCTTGAGCCGGACTTCACGGTGGTCGGCGAGGCCGCCGACGCGGAACAGGCCATCACGGAGACCGCCCGGCTGGACCCCGACGTCGTGCTCCTCGACCTGATGCTCAGCGACCGCGCGCCGGCCGAGGGCCTTGACGTGTGCGCCGAGCTGCGCGACCGGCATCCCGGGGTGAGCGTGGTGGTGCTCACCACGTTCCTCGACGAGCGGCTGCTGCTCGGCGCGCTGCGCCGCGGCGCCAGCGGCTACGCGCTCAAGGACGTCGACGCGGTCGAGCTGGCCCGCATCATCCGCAGCGTGCACGGCGGCCAGTCCGCGTTCGACCCGCGCAGCGCGAAGCTCGTCGTCCGCTCGCTGACCGGCGAGCCCGGCCCGGCCGCGCGGCCGCTCACCGACCGCGAGCTTGAGGTCGTCCGGCTAGTCGCCCAGGGCGCGACCAACCTGCGGGTGGCCAGGGAGCTGTACGTGAGCGAGAGCACCGTGAAGTACCACCTGCGGACCGCCATGCGCAAGCTCGGGGCAAGCGACAGGACCGAGCTCGTCTACCGGGCGAGCGCCCGGGGACTGCTCTGAGAGTGCGGGTGCGGGCCACCCGCCCCTGTCCGGTCGGACAGGGGCGGTGGCCCGATTGGGCAACCGGCCGCTGCCCGATCGGGCACAAAGTTTCCGCTGCTCGGAGCAGTGACGGCCGGCGCCGTTGCGAGCATCGTGGCAAACGGGGAGATAGCCGATACGAAAGAGGAGTCGCCATGCCAGGCAACCGAGCCGTCGCCTATATCGAGCCGGGCCACGTGGAAGTCCAGACGATCGACTACCCGAAGCTTGAGCTGCAGGACGGGCCGGGCGTCAACCCGGCGAACATCGGGCGCAAGTGCCCGCACGGGGTGATCCTGAGGGTCGTCTCCACCAACATCTGCGGCAGCGACCAGCACATGGTACGCGGCCGGACCACGGCGCCCGCCGGGCTCGTCCTCGGGCACGAGATCACCGGCGAGGTCATCGAGGCCGGCCCCGGGGTCGAGTTCATCAAGGTCGGCGACCTGGTCAGCGTGCCGTTCAACATCGCGTGCGGCCGGTGCAGGAACTGCAAGGAGCGGAAGACGGGCATCTGCCTCAACGTCAACCCGGAGCGCCCCGGCTCTGCCTACGGCTACGTGGACATGGGCGGCTGGGTCGGCGGCCAGGCCGAGTACGTCATGGTTCCCTACGCGGACTTCAACGTGCTGAAGTTCCCTGACAAGGACCAGGCGATGGCGAAGATCCGCGACCTGACCATGCTGTCGGACATCTTCCCGACCGGCTACCACGGCGCCTACACGGCCGGCGTCACCACCGGGTCGACCGTGTACGTGGCCGGGGCGGGCCCGGTGGGCCTGGCCTGCGCTTACTCAGCCCTGCTGCTCGGCGCGGCGGTCGTCATCGTCGGCGACATGAACCCGGAGCGGCTCAAGCAGGCCGAGAGCTTCGGCTGCGAGACCGTCAACCTGTCGCAGGACGCGACGCTCGCCGACCAGATCGAGCAGGTACTCGGCGAGCCGGAAGTGGACGCGGCCGTGGACTGCGTCGGGTTCGAGGCCCGTGGTCACGGTCACGGCGCGGGCGAGGCCCCGGCGACGGTGCTCAACGACGTCATGACCGTGGCCCGGGCGGGCGCGGGCATCGGCATCCCCGGCCTGTACGTGACCGGCGACCCGGGCGGCATCGACGAGGACGCCAAGGTCGGCTCGCTCAAGGTGCGGCTCGGCCTCGGCTGGGCCAAGTCGCACTACTTCACCACCGGCCAGTGCCCGGTCATGATGTACCACCGGGGCCTGATGATGTCGATCCTGCACGACAAGGCGCACATCGCGGACGCGGTGAACGCCACCGTGATCTCGCTTGACCAGGCGCCCGAGGGCTACCGGGACTTCGACCGGGGCGCGGCCCGCAAGTTCGTCATCGACCCGCACGGCGTGATCCCGGCCTAAAGGGGGCACCAGACGGACCCGGGGCCGGTGCGGCCCCGGGTCTCGTCTTGCCGGACGGGCGAAGCACGCTCCCGTTCGGGATGCGCGTGCCTTTTATCGTTCCGAACGGATTCGGCTAACTCTCCCCGGCACCGCTGGGTCAAGCCGCGGTCCCCGGGGCCGGACGTCGCGTGGCTCGCATCCTTGTAGGATTCGCGATGTTCACCGATAACCGAGGCCGCGGACGCCGGAGCTGGAGCTGGAGGCAGGGCAGATGCGTGAGATCGATACGTCGCGGGCGCACCCCGCCCGGATGTATGACTACCTGCTCGGCGGAAAGGACCACTTCGAGGCCGACCGGGAAGCCATCGGGGCGCTGCTGAAGGCGGTGCCCAACGCGCGGACCGGGGCCAGGGAGAATCGCGCGTTCCTCGGCCGCGCGGTCCAGTACCTGGTGGCGGAGGCGGGCATCCGGCAGTTCCTCGACATCGGGTCCGGGCTGCCGACGGCGCACAACGTGCACGAGGTCGCCCAGTCCGTCGCGCCGGACAGCAAGGTCGTGTACGTCGACAACGACCCGATCGTCATGGCTCACGCGCGGGCGCTGCTGACCAGCCACCCGTCGGGACGGACCGCCTACGTTCAGGCGGACCTGCACGACCCCGCCGCCATCCTGCGCCATCCGTCCGTGCGCGAGACGATCGACTTCGCCGAGCCGGTCGCGCTCATGCTGGTGGCGGTGCTGCATTTCTTCCCTGACGACGAGGGGCCCGCGGGCATCGTGTCCACCCTGCTCGATGCCCTGGCGCCGGGGAGCTACCTGGTGGCCTCGCAGACGACCACCGACTTCCACGACGAGGCCAGCGCCGCCAACGGCGTGCAGGCGGTGCAGCGGGCGGGCGTGCCGTTCCAGTCAAGGACCGCCAGTGACTTCGCGGACCTCGCCTTCAGCGGGCTGAAGCTGGTGCCGCCCGGCCTGGTCCCGGTCTCGGAGTGGCGCCCGGAGACGGAAGCCGGCCTGATCCCGCCGCCCGCGGAGGTTGGCTACATCGGCGCGGTGGCCCGCAAGCCGTGATGCCCCGGGCCCCCGTGAGGAAAGCACCGTGAGGAAAGCACCGTGGGGAAAGCACCGTGGGGAAGGCACCGTGGGGAAAGCACGGTGAGGAAGGCGACGCACGCCCGTTACAAGCGGCCCGTCTCGTTACACGGACGTCGACGAGCGGGCACACCGAGGAAACGCCGTCCCTGGACGCTGTTGCCTAATACCTGTCGCTCGACAGGTATTAGTCCGCCAGCCGCCATCGCAAGCGCCAGGGGCCGCCATGACGTCCATCACCGAAGAAACAGCCGAGCGCGCGGACCTGGCGCGCTTCGGCTACAGCCAGGAACTGCACCGCCGCGTCGGCGCGTTCGCCTCCTTCGCCGCCGGGTTCTCGTTCGTCTCCATCCTCACCACCGTCTTCCAGCTGTTCTTTCTCGGCTACGGCTTCGGCGGGGCGGCGTTCTTCTGGACGTGGCCAATCGTGTTCGCCGGGCAGTTGCTCGTCGCGCTGAACTTCTCCACCCTGGCCGCCCGGTTCCCGATCTCCGGTTCGATCTACCAGTGGTCGTCGCGGCTTGCGGGCTCAACGTTCGGCTGGTTCACCGGCTGGATCATGATCATCGGGCAGATCCTCACCGTCGCTGCCGCCGCGATCGCGCTGCAGGCCGTGCTGCCCTCCATCTGGACCGGGTTCCAGATGGTCGGCGGCTCAGCCGCGAATTCCTCGCCGTCAACTCCGACCGGCGCGCAGAACGCGGTCATCCTCGGCGTGATCCTGCTGGTCGTCACCACCGTGATCAACATCGTCGGGATCCGGCTGATGACACTCGTCAACAGCACCGGCGTCGTGCTGGAGCTGCTGGGCGTCATCGCGATCATCATCGCGCTGTTCAGCCACACCAAGCGCGGCGTCTCGGTGCTGGTGAACACATCCGGCGCCGCCCCGACGCCGGGCTCGCCCTACATCTGGGCGTTCCTCGCCTCCGGCCTGATGGCCGCCTACGTCATGGTCGGGTTTGACTCGGCAGGCGAGCTGTCCGAGGAGACGCGCTCGCCGCGCCACATCGCCCCGCGCACGATCATCCGAGCGCTGGTCGTCTCCGGGATCGGCGGCGCCCTGCTGCTGATCGCCGCGCTGATGGCCGCCCCCAGCCTGACCGACGGCAAGCTCGCCACCGTGGGGATGCCGTACGTGGTCGAGGCCGTCTTCGGCGTCGCCGCCGGGCGGATCATGCTGGTCGACGTCATCATCGCGATCTGCGTGTGCACGCTGGCCTGCCAGACTTCCGGCTCGCGGATGATGTTCTCGATGGCGCGCCAGCAGGCCCTGCCGTTCCACAAAGTGCTGTCCCGGGTAAACCCGCGCACCGGCACGCCCATCGCCTGCTCGATTGTCGTCGGCGCCGGCGCGGTCGTCGCCCTCGTGGTCAACCTCCCGCAGACCGCCGTCTTCACGGCGCTGTCCAGCCTGTGCATTGCGATGCTGTACATCGGCTACCTGGGCGTCACCGGGCCGCTGCTCCTGCACCGCATCCGCGCCGCGCGCGGCAGGCCGAGCGAGGCGACCGCCGAAGGGATCGACGAGCGCGGCAAAAAGCTGTTCAGCCTCGGCAAGTGGGGCATACCGGTCACCGTGATCGCGGTCGCCTACCAGGTGCTCGCCATCATCAACCTGGCCTGGCCGCGCTCGCTGGTCTACGACCTGACCGGGCACACTTGGTGGCTGCAGTGGAGCGCGCCGCTGTTCATCGGCGCCACGCTCATCATCGGCTACCTGGTCCACCTGCGACTGCGCGGCGGCACCATAACCAGTCCCGCGCCCGAGGTCATCGAGGCTGAGGCAGCAGCGTAGGCCGCCCTCCACGGAAGGAGTCCCCCAGCCGATGGTAACCGTAGCCGGACAGCACGAGACCGACACGGTCCACAGTGCCCGCGCCGACGCGCGGGCACAGGGCGGCAAGGTCGCCGAGGCGATGCCGTACCTGCCCGCGTCCAGCACGCCGTTCCCGCCGCCGGGCGTGGACATCGCGACGCTGACCTGGGCGGAGACTGTCGCCGGCGGCAACTACGCGCACAAGGTCGTCGCCCGCGGCACCCGGGTCCGCCTCGAGGACGTCACCGGCGACGCTTGCGCGCACGTGCTGGTCTACAACGCCGTTGAGCCGTGGGAACGGCTCAACGTGGCCGACACCGTGAAGATCCCCTGGCAGGCCTACCTCGGCGCCGGCCACCCGCTGTTGTCCGGTGACGGCCGGGTGCTCGCTACCATCGTGGCCGACGACTCAGGGCGGCATGACGCCCTCTGCGGCACGTCCACCGCGGCGGCCAACCGGGCCAGGTACGGCGCCTCGGCCCCGCACGGGCCAAGCCCGTCGGGCCGCGAACTGTTCACCGTCGCCGCCGCCAAGCACGGCTTGTCACCGCGCGACCTGCCGCCGAGCGTCTCGTTCTTTCAAGGGGTCCGCGTCGGGCCGGACGGCGGGCTCGCCTTCACCGGCTCGGCCGGCTCCGGCAAGTCGGTGGAACTGCTCGCCGAGTTGCCGCTCATCATCCTGGTCGCCAACGTCCCGCACCCGGCCGACCCGCGTCCGCGGTACACGTGCGGCCCGCTGCGGGTGCACGCGTGGAAGTCTCGGCCGACCGGCCCCGCCGACCAGCGCTGGGACGCCACCCCCGAGGCGCTGCGCTATTACCTCAACACCGCCGACTACGCCGCCGCGAGGGGGATCGGATGACCGTCATCGCCGACGCCGCGGGTCGGGTCCCCGACTGCCGGGAAGACCTCGCGGAGGTACTCAACCCCGCCCGCTACGCCAACGGCACGGTCCTTGACCTGGCCGGGCCGCTCGCCGACGGCGAGGTCCGGCTGGACGAGGTGGTCCCGGCCCGCGCCCCGTGGTCCGCCGTCGTGCGCCAGGGCGACGTCCTGACCATCGTCGACGTCGGCGCCAA
Source organism: uncultured Actinomycetota bacterium (assembly GCA_963767685.1). GTDB lineage: Bacteria > Actinomycetota > Actinomycetes > Streptosporangiales > Streptosporangiaceae > Trebonia. The sequence continues at coordinate 126,249 of CAVYEZ010000013.1, read as the reverse complement.
CCAGTCGGGCGACTGCCTGCTGTACAACGCCCGCGACACCGGCGAGCGGTACTCCGCCGCCGACACGATCGCCTGGCAAGGCAACGTCTACGTGCGCGCCGGCACGGTCCTGCGCTCCAACGAGGGCAATCCCCTCGCCACCGTCACCGCCAACGAGGTCGCGCGGCAGGACACCATCGGCGGCGCCTGCGGGAAGGAGTCCAACACGCTCCGCTACGGTCACCACACGGCGTCGGAGCACGGGTGCCGGGAGAACTTCCTCGCCGAGGCGAGCAAGTACGGGATGGGCGCCCGTGACCTGGTGTCGAACCTCAACTGGTTCATGAACGTGCCGGTCGAGGCCGACGGCACGCTCGGCATCGTGGACGGCGTCTCCGCGCCCGGCAAGCGGGTGGCGTTCCGCGCCGAGACGGACATCCTCGTGCTGGTCTCCAACTGCCCCCAGGTGAACAACCCGTGCAACGACTTCAACCCGACACCGCTGCGCATGATCGTCACCGCGGGTGTAACTCTGTGAGCGGACTGCCGGGCTGGGCGTTCGACACTGTCCTGGTCGCCAACCGCGGCGAGATCGCCCGCCGCGTCATCCGCACCGCCCGCGCGCTCGGGCTGCGGACGGTGGCGGTCTACTCGGCGGCGGACCGGGCCGCCCCGCACGTCCGCGAGGCCGATGAGGCGGTTCTCATCGGCCCGGCCCGGCCGCAGGATTCCTACCTGAACGCCGACGCCATCCTGGGCGCCGCCAAGTCCGCGGGCGCGGGCGCCGTTCATCCCGGCTACGGCTTCCTGTCAGAGAACGCCGCCTTCGCCCGGGCGGTCGAGGAGGCCGGCGTCGCGTGGATCGGCCCGACACCGCGGCAGCTCGCGGCGTTTGGCGACAAGCACACGGCGCGGGAACTCGCCCGCGCCGCCGGCGTGCCGATGGCCGCGGGCAGCGGCCTGCTCAGGTCGGCCGACGACGCCGTCGAGCAGGCCCGGGCGATCGGCTTCCCGGTAATGGTGAAGGCGACCGGCGGTGGCGGCGGCATCGGCCTGCATGCCTGCACCGACGAGGCGGCGGTCGCCGCGGCGTTCGACCGCGTGCGGCGCCTGGCCGCAGTTAACTTCGGCGCTGGGGGCGTGTTCCTCGAGCGACTGGTGCGCCCCGCCCGCCACGTTGAGGTGCAGGTCTTCGGCGACGGCACCGGACGGGTGGCGCTACTGGGCGACCGCGACTGCTCACTGCAGCGGCGCAACCAGAAGGTCATCGAGGAAGCCCCGGCCCCCGGGCTGCCGCCGTCGCTGCGCCGCCGGCTGCACGCCGCCGCGCGTGACCTGGCCGCCTCCGTCTCGTACCGGTCGGCGGGCACGGTCGAGTTCGTGTACGACCCGCTGCGCCGGGAGGCGTCGTTCCTCGAGGTGAACGCCCGGCTGCAGGTCGAGCACCCGGTGACCGAGGAAGTCTGCCGCGTGGACCTGGTCGAGCAGATGCTCCGGCTGGCGGGCCAGGGACCGGACGGCGTCGCGCGGTTCATGTCGTCGCGGCACGTGCCCCGCGGCCATGCCGTCGAGGCCCGGGTCTACGCCGAGGACCCGGGCCGCGACGGCGCCCCGAGCCCCGGCCTGGTCACGTCGGTGACCTTTCCCGACGGTCCCGTCCGGGTGGACGCCTGGATCGAAGCCGGGCAGGAAGTGTCACCCCACTACGACCCGATGCTCGCCAAGGTCATCACCCGCGGCGCGGACCGGGACGCGGCGCTTGACGCCCTCGCCGCCGCGCTCGCGGGCACCCGCGTCGACGGCGTCACCACCAACCTCGGCTTGCTGCGGGCCGCCGTCCGGCGGCCCGACGTACGGGCCGTCACGCACGCCACGTCGACCCTCGACGGTGCGGGTGACCCGGAGCCGCGGATCGACGTGCTCGAGCCGGGCGCGCTGACGACGGTACAGGACTGGCCGGGGCGGCTGGGCTACTGGCAGGTCGGCGTGCCGCCAAGCGGGCCGATGGACGAGGCGTCGCTGCGGGAGGCCAACCTCGCCGTCGGCAACCCCGAGGGCGCCCCAGCTCTTGAGATCACCGCCACCGGCCCGACCCTGCGGTTCTCCCACGACGCGCTCGTCTGCCTGGGCGGCGCGGTATCGGACGCCGCGCTGGTCGGGCGGGAGCTGGACGGGGCGGGGCCGGACGGTGCCCCCATCCCGTGGTGGACGCCGGTCACGGTGCCAGCGGGCGGCGAGTTGCGGGTGGGCGTGATCCCCGGGCCCGGGCTGCGCGCTTACCTCGCCGTGCGCGGCGGCCTCGACGTGCCGCGCTACCTGGGCAGCGCGTCGACGTTCACCCTGGGCCGGTTCGGCGGCCACGGCGGCCGGGCCCTGCGGGCAGGCGACGTGCTGCGCCCCGGGGCCGCCGGACCGCTGGGCGAGCCGGCGGAGACCCCCGCGGGGCGGCGCCCGGCGATCGCCCGCGACTGGGAGATCGGGGTCACCGAGGGACCGCACGCGGCGCCGGAGTTCTTCACCAGGGCGGACATCGACGAGCTGTACGCCAGCGTCTACACCGTCCACCACAACTCCGCGCGCACCGGCGTCCGGCTCATCGGGCCCCGCCCGTCCTGGGCCCGCGAGGACGGCGGCGAGGCCGGGCTGCACCCGTCCAACATCCACGACGTGCCCTACGCGGTCGGCGCGCTCGACTTCACCGGCGACACTCCGATCATCCTCGGCCCGGACGGGCCGAGCCTCGGCGGATTCGTCTGCCCGGCCGTCGTCGCCAGCGGCGAACTGTGGAAAACGGGCCAGCTGCGACCGGGCGACACGGTTCGCTTCGTCGCCGTGCGGGAAGCCGCGGCGGCCGCGCTGCGCGACCGCCGCGCGGTGCCGGCCCTGCCGCGAACCGGGGGCGACGGTGACGACGGCATCCTCGCGCGGCGCGAGGCGGGCGCGGACGCGCCCGCCGTCGTGTACCGGCGTGACGGCGACGACAACGTCATCGTCGAGTACGGCGACCCGGTCCTCGACCTGGGCCTGCGGATGCGGGTGCACGCCCTGCAGGAGGCCCTGCGGGCCGAGGGCATCGACGGGGTCGTCGACCTCACCCCCGGCATACGGTCGCTGCAGGTGCACACGGACGCGGGCCTGCTCCGCGCCCGGTCGCTGGTCCCGCTGCTGCGGCGGGTCGAGGAAGAGCTGCCGCCGACGCACGAGCTGCGCGTCCCGTCCCGTTCCGTGCGGCTCCCGCTGTCCTGGGACGACCCGGCGACCCGGCTGGCAACCGAACGGTACATGAGCGGGGTAAGGTCCGACGCGCCGTGGACGCCCTGGAACATCGAGTTCATCCGCCGGGTCAACGGCCTTGCGACGGTCCAGGATGTCCACGACATCGTTTACAGCGCGAAGTACCTGGTCCTCGGGCTCGGCGACGTGTACCTCGGCGCGCCCGTCGCCACCCCGGTCGACCCCCGGCACCGGCTGGTCACCACGAAGTACAACCCGGCACGGACCTGGACGGCGGAGAACTCCGTCGGCATCGGCGGCGCTTACCTGTGCATTTACGGCATGGAGGGTCCCGGCGGCTACCAGTTCGTCGGCCGCACCACCCAGGTGTGGAACCGTTTCCGCAGGGCCGGCCTGTTCGCCGAGCAGCCCTGGAGCCTGCGGTTCTTCGACCAGATCGAATGGTATCCGGTCAGCGCGGAGGAACTCCTTGAGCTGCGGGAGGAGACCGACGCCGGGCGAGGGCACGTGGCGGTGACCGACGGCTGGTTCGACTACGGGTCGTACACCCGGTTCCTGGCGGAGCAAGCGGCGGGCATCGCGGCGTTCAGGGCCCGGCAGGCGGCCGCGTTCACGGCGGAGAAGGAACGCTGGCGGGCCGCCGGCGAGTTCGACCGGGCCGACCCCGGGCCCGCGGTGACCGCCGACGCCGCCCCGGTCGCGGTGCCCGCGCGGGCCACACCCGTGCGGGCGTCGTTCACCGCCAGCGTCTGGCAGGTGGCGGTGCGGCCGGGCACCCGGGTCGCCCAAGGCGACAAGCTCATCTCGGTTGAGGCGATGAAGATGGAGACGGTCCTCACCGCGCCGCACGACGGGACCGTCGCCGGCGTTTACGTCGCCGGCGGCGCACAGGTAGCGGCCGGGCAGGTGCTCGCCGCGGTGCTGCCCGACGCGGACGCCGAAGGAACGGCCCGATGAGGCCCGCGCCGGTGAGCGCGGCCGACCGGGTGCGCGCCGCGTACGCGGCGATCGCCGCGGCCGGGCGGCCGGAGGTGTGGATCACGCTGCGTCCGGCCGGCGAGGCCCTGGCCGAGGCGGCCGGGATCGACGCGCGCGTGGCCGGCGGCGCTGAGCTGCCGCTGGCGGGCCTGGTCGCCGCCGTCAAGGACAACATCGACGTGGCCGGACTGCCCACCACGGCGGCCGCCCCGTCGTTCGCTTACCAGGCGGCGGAGGACGCGGCCGCCGTCGCCCGGCTGCGCGCCGCGGGCGCCGTCGTCCTCGGCAAGGCCAACCTCGACCAGTTCGCCACCGGGCTGGTGGGCACCCGCAGCCCGCACGGCGAGGTCCGCAACGCCTGGGACCCGGCGCGGATATCCGGCGGGTCAAGCTCGGGCTCGGCGGTCGCGGTCGCGCTCGGCCTCGTCGACCTGGCCCTCGGCACGGACACGGCCGCTCGGGCCGGGTGCCCGCCGCGCTGAACGGCGTGGTCGGCGTGAAGCCGACGCGCGGCGTCATCCCGGCCACCGGCGTCGTGCCCGCCTGCCGGTCGCTTGACTGCGTGACGGTTTTCGCCCGCTCGCTCGGCCTGGCGCGGAAGGCCGTCGCGACGATGGCGGGACCAGACGGCCGTGACCCGCTGACGGCGCTGCTCGGTGACGGCCCGCGCGGCGCGTGGCGGCTGCCGGCGGGTGACGGGGCGGCGGAGGGCAGGGCCCCGCGGGTCGCGGTCCCGCGGCCGGATCAGCTCGGCGCGCTCGCCGACGGCTGGGCGGAGGCGTTCGCCGCCGCGGTGTCCAGGCTCAGGCTGGCCGGAGTCGAGGCGGCCGAGGTCGACATAACGCCGCTGCTCGACGCGGGCACCCTGCTGTACGGCGGGGCGTTCGTCGCCGAGCGCTACACGGCAGTCGGCGGGCACATCGCCGCGCACGCCGGGCTGATCGGCACCGACCTGGACCCGGTCGTCGCCAGGATCATCCTCGACGGCGCCCGCTTCACCGCCGCCGAGCTGTTCGCCGACCAGGAGAAGCTCGACCGGCTGGCGGCCGCGGCCGCGGGCGCGCTGAGCGGCTGCGACGCGCTGCTCACGCCGACGACGACGGCGCACCCGACGCTCGCCGAGGTGGCGGCCGACCCGGTCGGCGTCAACTCGGGGCTTGGCCGGTACACCAGCTTCGCGAACCTGCTCGACCTCGCGTCGGTCGCGGTCCCGTCCGGCACGGTGCGCGGGCTGCCGTTCGGGATCATGCTGACCGGGCCGGCGGCCAGCGACGCGCGGCTCGCCGAGATCGCCGAGATCGCCGGGCGCCACGACCCGGCCGGCGCTACGGACATCACCTGCCGCGGCGGCTGGCGCGCCTGACGGGAACGGCCATGACTCGAGCGCGCGGGCGGACGCGGTCCGCCGGCCGTCTGCCACAATGACTGACGTGGCGCAGGCACGGAACCAGCAGGGCGCACCGGGTCACGCGGACGCCGGGGGCGGCCGGCGGCGCGCCGGCCGCCCCCGGCTCCGCCCGGCCAGCGACACCGAGGTGGCGCCGCGCGCGGAGATATTGGACGCGGCGGCGGAACTCTTCGTCAGCCAGGGCCTCGCCGCGACCACCACCAGGCAGATCGCCGAGCGGGTCGGCATCCGCCAGGCCTCGCTTTACTACTACTTCACGGGCAAGGACGAGCTCCTCCTCGAGCTGCTCACCCAGTCGGTCCGGCCGAGCCTGCGGGTCGCCGCTGAGCTAGAGTCCCGGTGCCGGGCCGATCCCGCGGCCGGGCTGTACGCGCTGGCCCTGATCGACGTGGCGACCCTCACCCACGCGCCGCACAACATCGCCACCCTCTACCTGATGCCTGAGGTCCAGGCCGCGGAGTTCGCGTCCTTCCGGGCGGAGCGAGCGCAGCTGCAGGCCGTCTACGGCCGGCTCGGGCAAGCGGCCGCGGGCGGAAGTGGCATGGCTGAGCCGCTCACCGCGACCCTCCTCATGCAGCTTGTCGAGTCCGTCATTCAGCTACGCCGGGCGGGACAGCTGCGCGATGACTACGGGCATGAGATCGCGGCGGCCTGCCTGCGGCTCGTCGGCCAAGGTCCAGCCGAGGTCACCCGCGCCCGCGCCGACGCCGCCAGCCTGACGGACTCGCTCGCCGGCTGACCAGCCCGCCGAGCGACGGCGCCCGCGGCCGCCTCGCGTCAGGTCAGGGAGTCGATCCAGGCCGCGGCCCCGGGACTCGGCGGCCGACATCACCGTCGGGTCGCGCAGCGTGCCGGTCAGCACGGCGGCGCCCTGGTACCGCGCCATGGCGTCCATGGCGAGGTCACCGGCGTCCGGGCGGCCGAGGGCAGCGAACTGGCGTTCCATCCAGGCGATCGGGGCGCGCATCAGGTCGGCGGCGGTGCCCGCGCCGTCGGTGCGCTTGGCCAGCTCCACGCACAGCGAGCCGAACGGGCACCCGTGCCGCGCCCGGCCGGATGTCCGCCTTGGCCGGCCGCTGGCGCGGCAGGAGCGGTCCCCGGCCCCGGTGGCGCCGTGTTAGCGTCTTGCATGATCACTGCGGCGGAGGTGCGGGCGGTGGCGATGTCACTCCCCCGCACCGAGGAACACTTGATCCGCGATCACGTCAAGTTCCGCGTCGGGAAGATCGTCTACGCCTCGATCTCGCCCGACGAGACGAGGCTCGGCTTCGGCTTCCCGAAGGAGGAGCGGGCCGCGCTGATCGCCAGCAGGCCGGACGTGTTCCTCCCGCCGAAGCTGTCCGACCAGCGATTCCACTGGATCAACGCCCACATGGACGCCCTCGGCGCGGACGAGATGCGCGAGCTCATCATCGACGCCTGGCGCATGGTCGTGCCGAAGAAGGTCGCGGCTGCCCGTCTCGGCCCGCCGGCGCTAGCTCAGCCCTTGTTCAGTGCCGCCCGCGGGTCGTCGGGCGCGTACACGGTGGTAACGCCGGCGTAGGAGGGCGGCTTTTCCTCCAGCATCGGGTACTCGCCGCGGTTGACGACCATCCCGTCGATGTTCGAGAAGTCCCACCGGACCGGGGCGAAGAAGTCAATGAGGCCGACGCGCTCGCCCGCCGTGACCGCCTGGGTCGTGTGAATGTCCGGCGGCTTCGAGATCGCGATCGCCGGGGACGTGAGGATGACGTGCTCGTCCGGCAGCCACTCACTCAGGTCGCGCGACCAGGCCCGGCGCATATGGTGCACCATCGTCCCGGAGTGGATGATCGACACCTGCTCGAAGTCCTCGTGCGTGTGCGGGCTCATCGCGTCCGGGCGGCGCGGCTTGGTCGCCACCGGCCAGGCGAAGTTCGTCATCGCGGTCCGGTGCACGTAGCAGTGCGGCCTGCCCGCCGGGGTGTCATCGAGGCGGTAGGCGCGGATCTTGTAGCCGTCAGGCGGCATCGGCCAGGGCTCGACGGGCGCGACGCCCGCCGGGTGCGTGGCGTACTCGCCGCTGTTCGGCGCCGTGCCGAGCAGGTCGGGGCTGAGGGCGGTGAACCCGCGCCAGACCGAGCCCGCCGCGGTGAACCGGATGCTCGATGAGCCGGGCGGTACGACCACCACAGAGCCGGCCGGCACGTCCACGGTGTCGCCGCCCGCGGTCACCTGACAGGGCGTGAACAGCGCCCACACGAAGTACTCGTCGGCGTTGTCCGTCCGCGAAAGCACGGACCCGGGCACGACCTCGGAATACGCCGTGATGACGTTCGCGGCCCGGACCCACCACGTCGATGCGGACCCCTCGGTCTCGTGCGGTGGCGTTCCCTGAAGGCGGGCGTAACTACCGATGGGCATCGCTTCTCCCGTTCTCGCTGGACTGCCTGTTCCTCGCCGGCTTGCCGGGACCGTGGTGCGGCACCGGGTCGGCCCGGCCCCCGATGAAGTCCGCATAGTGGGCATAGCATTGCGTCCTCCCGACAAACCTAATTCGACATGACCGGCGTCACAAACGGCCGATCTCGGCCGCGGCACCCAATGTCGGTACCCAATGCCGAACCACAGGCGCGCCCGCTCCGTTCCGATTGATGACGGTTAGCGCAGTTGGCAACCTGAGACCTCGCCGCGGCGCCCGACTCCTGCGTCAACGGGCGGAGCCAGGCGCGGACCGCGCTCAACATCCTCGGGCCGGGAACACCCGAGGACCAACTCAAGAAGTTTGCGCGCGCCATCCAAGACGGCACTAAGGACTGCAAGCGGCGGGGCGTGAAGATGGCCGCCGGGGCGTGCGCATCGCCCGGTTAGCCCGCACGCGCGGCGGCACCGGCCTCGCCGCCTTAACGCCGGCGACGGCCAGCTGGTGACGGTCACCGTGCCGGCACCCTGACGTCACGCCCCGGGCAGGCGCGCCCCGGCGTTAGTGCACCGGGCCCACGGTGACGCTCAGCAGCGCCGGGCTGCCGCTGGACACCGGCCCCGCCTGGTTGACGCCGCCGTCCGGCGTCACGTCGTCGTACGGGAAGGCGTAGCCGAGCCCGTCGGCCTCGGTAGCGTGCACGATCCGGGCGTAGTGGTTCGTGATGGCGTTCGCGTAGTACCCGGCCGGGTTCTCCCCGTCCGGCTGGTCGGAGTCGGTGAGCAGGGTGCTGCGGTTGAACGCGGCGGCGAGCCGGGGGATGATCGCGAGGACGGCGCCGCTCGCCCCGGCGGTGCCGAACGGCCCGGTGGAGCAGCTGAAGATGTCGGCGGTCGCCGGCCGGGCGAATGACCCGATGCCGGGGAACGTGAGCAGCCCGTTGGTCACCTGGCCGGTCACGGTGCCGTAGGAGGCCTGGGTGTCGACGGTGAGCGTGGCCGCGGAGTACATGTCCCAGACCTGGGTGACGTACTCGTCGTAGTAGCCGGACAGCAGGGACGAGTTGTAGACGATCCCGTTCTGCGGGCTGAGCGCGCGGAGGTTCGCGCCGCCGCTGGACACGACGAGGTCGGTCCACGGGTTCCCGTCGGCGGCCTGCTGCGCGGCCAGGCCCGAGCACACGGCGTCCAGGCCGCCCGCGGGCAGGCCGCCGACCGCCTGCGTGTTCCCGGAGGCGTCGGTCAGGGTGAGGCCGATCGGGATGCAGACGAAGTCGACCATGGAGATGTTCGCGAACAACTGCGCGGAGTTGTACGTGAACTCGGCGAAGTCCCACTGGATGCCGATGTTGGGGTCGGAGGGGTTGGTGACGGACGGCTCGACGAGCCCCGGGCCGGGGTTCAGCAGGAAGGTGATCGGCGCGCCGACGGAGAACCACAGGCGGGCCCCCGCCAGCTGGGGCACCGTGACCGTGATCGGCGCGCCGCCCGAGGCGTTCAGCGGGATCGCGCAGTCGACGGCCAGGGGGCTGCCGGCGGCGGACGGGGACGCCGGGTAATACGGCGTCTGGCCGTCCGCCTCGAGCAGCATGAGCGCGTTCCCGTTGCTGATCGCCTGGCCGGTGACGAACGCGTACACGGTGTCGGAGCCGGTGTTGTTCTGGATGCTGAACGAGACCGTGGCCGCCGTGTCCGCGGCCGCCAGCCGGGCGGTCTGCGGGCCGACGGTCCCGCCGGCGGCTGGCGCAGTTCGGGGACGGCGAGGCCGAGCAGCGGCGCCGCGACCGCGGCGGCCGACCCGGCGAGCATGGTGCGGCGGGAAACCTGCATTGACGTGCCTCTCTCGGGCAGCCAGGGGCGACCGGGCGAGCCGCCCACGGGGAACGTGGCATCAAGAGCACGCTAGTGGCGCCACCGGTCATGATCCGCGGCGTTAAGGCCCGCTTAAGAGCCGGCTCAGCGCCCGATAAGGCAGTGTGTCGGAGGTCCGACACGCACCTTGGCATGGCCGAGGCCAACCTGATCAGCATGCGACCGCGGACTGCGCTCCGGGCTCTAGCCCCGCGCCTGAGACGCGGCTGCCGCCAGAGTTAGATATCGAAGAGCCGAGCTGGCCGCGGGCCGGACCGGCAGCTACCCATCCAGAGAAATGGCGGTTACGGTGATAGGACGCTAGCGGTCGGAGGATGGCGGATCAGCTGTGGTTGCCCGGGGATCAGTTTTCCTTTCGCATTCCTCTCATGACGGCGTATGGACCCGGAAGCTGGCCGGCGACCTTGAGCAGGCCGGGATTCCGGTCTTCCTCGATGAGTGGGACATCGGTCCCGGCGGACTGCTCATCAGCGGGCTCAATGAGGGACTGGGGGGAACTTCAGACGGGCTGATTGTCTGGGGCGTGCACACGCAGGAAAGCCCGTGGGTGCGGGCCGAGTACGAGCACCTCGTGCACGAGGCCATCCGGAGCAACAAGCGCCTAATCGGTGTCGTCCTGGCCGATGTCGACCTTCCTCCGCTGCTAAGCAGGTGGGTGATGGTCGACTTCCGCGGCTGCCGAAATGGACCTGACTACCGGGTTCGCCTGGACGGGCTGATCCGCGCGCTGCGCGGCAAGCGGCCGATGCGCTCCGGGGAACCCGGGATGCCCGACCGCCCGGCTGACCAGCGGCAGCGGCTGGAAGGACCGCAGCGGGTGACGGTCCAGGTTGGCGCCCGGGAGGTGACGGTGCGCGCGGCGGCGGACGCGGAGGGGCCGCGGGTCGCGCACCAGGGGCCTGGCGACCGGGTGTACGAGCAGCTGTGGAACGTCGCGCGGGCACGGCGGCAGGCGGTGGACGTCGCCCGGTCCGCTGGCAGCCCGCTGGCGGGGGCGGTGCCCCAGAGCGTCCTGGTCGCACTCGGGCAGGCGCTCGGCGATTCGTTCCTGCCCGGCCCCGCCGGCGAGCTGCTCGCCGCGCAGCTGGCCGTGGCTGAGAGGCACAACGCGGCCCTGCAGATCGCGCTCGATGTCGAGGCCGACCCGCAGTTGCAGGCTCTGCCGTGGGAGACGCTGTGCCTGCCCGGCAGCGACCAGCCGCTCGTCCTGCACCCGCGCAGCCAGCTCCACCGGGTGGTGTCCGGCCTGGGTAGCACGCCGGCCATCCTGATCCCCGAGCCGCTGCGGATCCTGGCCGCTATCGGGGCCCCAGACACCGGCGACGGAGAGATGCTGGACTACGAGGCCGAGCTTGACCGCATCGTAAGAGCGGTCGAGCGGGCCCGGCTCGACCGGCGTGCCCATGTCCGGGCGCTGGACTGGGGCACAGCGAGCGCCATCAGGGACGCGCTGCGCGAGGAACGCTTCCACGTCCTGCATATCTCCTGCCGGGCAACCGCGGGTGCCCTGGTCCTCGAGACCGCCGACGGCCGCCCGGACCTCCTCGGCATCCGGCGCCTGGCCGCCGGACTGCTGGTTCCCGACCGGGGCGTCCCGCTGATCGTGCTGGCGGGCTCGCACACCGCGGTCGGGTCCGGCGACCAGGACGCGGACGGCGGCGCGGCCCCTAGCCTGGCCCGCGAGCTGCTCAGCCACGGCGTTCCCGCTGTCCTGGCGATGGCGGCGGAGGTTAGCGACCGCTATGCGGTCCACCTGGCCAGCCACTTTTACCAGGCGCTGGCCCGCGACCCGGGCACGATCGACCCGCTGACCGCGCTCTCCGACGCCAGGCGCGACGCCGAACGCGCCCGGCGGGAGCAAGAACCCGGGCATCCCGATGCCGCGCTGGCCGAGTGGTGGGCGCCGGCGCTGTACCTGAGGACGGATCCGTCTCCGCTGATCGGCTCGGCCGTTCCGGCCCCGCCGTCCCGGCCCGCCGTGACCGTCGCGCCCGCCGGTGCCGTCGACATGGGAGAGCTCGTCGGCCGGCGGGCCGACATGCGCCGGCTTCTGCAGGTTCTACAGGGAGACAGGCCCGCCGCCGTCGTCTACGGCATCGGGGGGATCGGCAAGACTCACCTGGCGATCCGGCTGATGAAAGCCGTGCGCAAAGACACCGGCATCGTGGTGTACAAATCCGGTCGCACCACTCCGGCCGAGATTCTGCAGGCGGCCGGGACCGAGCTGCGCCTGGCCCACCCGGAACTCGGTCCGCTCGCGGCCGAGCTGCACGACCGGCAGCAGGGATGGCGCTACATGCTCGGCGTCCTGGGCCGCGTGCTCGGCGACGTGCCCGTGCTGATCGTGCTCGATGAGGCCGAGCAGAACATCGCCGCTGCCCAACCGGTCCCCGGTGACGGCCGACCGGTGCCGCTGGCCGACACCGAACTGCCCGCGTTCATTGCTGAATGGATCAGGCTGGGGCCGAACGCACGACTGCTGATCACCAGCCGCCAGCCGCTTGACCTGCCCCGCGCGGCAGGCCGGGTGACCGCCCATCATCTCGGGCCGCTGTCCCGGGCCGAGACGGACAAGCTGATGTGGCGGCTCCCGAAGCTCGGCGCCCTCGAGCGCACCGAGCGTGACAAGGCTTACGCGGACGTCGGCGGCCACCCCCGGGCTCTGGAGTACGTAGACGCCTTGCTGCACGGCGGGGAGGCGCAATTCAGCGAGATCGCCGACCGCATGGAAGACGCGCTGCGCGCACGCGGCATCACGGATCCGGCGGCATGGCTGGCTGACGGAGCCGGGAAGCTGGACCATGCGGTCGCGCAGACCGTGACCCTTATCGTCGACGACGTCCTGGTTGACCGGCTGCTGGCCCGGCTACGCGGCGAAGAGCTGGCCCACCAGCTTTTTGTCGCGGCCTCGGTCTTCCGCGTGCCGGTCGAGGCGACCGGGCTGAACTGGGTGGTGGCTGAGACGCTGGAGCCTGCCTCCGACCCGGGCCGGACCGCCCGGATCAGGCAGGTCTACCAGCAGCTGGAAAGCGCGCAGCGGGAGGGAACCGGGTTCATCCTCGATGACCTGAACCTGCCGCCGGACCTCCTGGCCCAGGTACGCCGGGACGCCGACGCGGGCGGCCAGCCTGTCCGCCGGCCAGGGCTCGGGGAGGCCATCGAGGAACTGCTCTCGCTGTCCCTGCTGTCGGCCGCGCCGGAGTATGCCGACGCGAACCAGCACTACCTGGTGCACCGTTGGACGGCGCGAGGACTTCAGGGCCTGGTACGTAAAGGCGGCACCGCCTTTGCGGAGACCGCGGACCTGGTCCGAGCACACCGCCGGGCCGCCGACTATCACGAATGGCGTGCCACCTCCGATCCTGAGGCGCTAGCCGACCTGCTTGAGGCGCGGTATCACTGGCGGGAGTCAGCCGAGCCGGAGCGGGCGGCGGCGGTGACGCTGCGAGCCTGCGCCGTCATGTTCCGCTGGGGCGAGCACCAGCAGATCCGGCAGCTCTGCGAGCAGGCTCTGGCCGGCGTACCCGAGACCGGTCAGCTCGCGTGCGAGCTCCTTCACATGCAGAGCAAGGCCGAGCAGGCGCTGGGCCAGCTGGGGACAGCCGAGGCGCTCGCGCGCGCTTCGCTGGACATCGCCGAGGCGAACGGCAGCGGGCGCTGGGAGGCCCTCGGGCATGAGCAGCTCGCCGCGGTGGCCGCCGCTGGCCAGGACCACCAGCGCGCGCGGGAGGCTTACAGCACCGCGATCGCCCTCGCTCGCGAGGCCGGGGACCCCGTGCTGGAAATCCGCTGCTACCTGGGTTTCGGGGCGGTAGCGCTGGCTCTCGGCAACGACGACGAAGCCACCCGCTTCAGCGAGGCGGCCCGGGACCTCGCGCGGGCGGAGGTCTTCCGGCATTACACCCTCCTGGAGGGGATCCCGGAACGCGCGGCGCTGGCGCTGGCGATGGGCGACCGCGCGACGGCCGACCGGCTCACCGGGGAGGATGCCGAGCGCCGCCGGGATGACGCCGACCTGAAGCTGGTTACCGGCCGCTGCTGGCTTCAGCTCGGCCAGCTGCACCTGCGCCGCAATGCCCCGGAGCAGGCCGCGGAAGCCTTCGGGGAAGCCATGAAGGTCGCCGGCGAGAACCACGACTGGGTGCTGGCCAAGGACACTTCCTTGCAGCTAGGCCGCGCCTGGCAGCTCCAGCAAGCGTATTCCAGGGCCCGCAGCGCCTATCTCGATTACATCGAGCTCGCCGACAAGATGGGCGACCGGCCGGGCATCATCGACTGCTATTTCCAGATGGGCGATCTGGCCCTGGCTCACCATGACCCCGACCGGGCGGCTGAGTGGTACGAAAGGGTCCGGCGGGAGGCGGCCGGACTCGAACAGCAAGGGCTGATCGCTTGCGCCCGGGCCCATCTGCGGCTGGCCGACGTGCACCTGTTCCGCGGTGACCTCGCCGAGGCCCGGCAGGATTTCAGCTCCGCGGAGAGCATCGGCAGTGACCGGAGAGACCCGCAGACCCAGATCGAGAGCCTGCTCGGGCGTGCACGGGTGGAGCTGGCCGACGGGACGCCGGACGCGCGGCGGGCCGCGGAAGAAGCGCTCAAGCGGTGCCGCAGGATCGCCGACGAGCACGCGGACCAGGCCGGCATGACCAGGTGCCTGGTGGGACTGGGTACCGTGGACCGGCTCAATGGTGACCTGGGCGATGCGGAGCGGCGCTTCACCGAGGCCCGGGACCGCGCCGGGCGGCTGGGCAACCGGGCGCTCGAGGCGGAGTGCGTGCGAGAGCTCGGCGCCACGAAACAAGCCCACGGGGACGGGGCCGGCGCGGAGGCCAGCTACGGCGAGGCACTGCAGATCGCGCAGGAGACCGGGGATGCCGCGATGATCGCGGACCTCTGCCGGCGGCTCGGGGAGTTTGCCCGGGAGGAGCCGGATCGCTACGCCTTGTACGACTTCGCGGCCGGTTTCCTGAGCCGGGAGGGCCGCGCGGCGGAGTCGGCCGTGGTCTGCCTGGAGATGGCCCGGCTTATCGCGGGATCCGACATCGGCGAGGCCATCTTGTGCTGTCAGCGGGCCCTCGACCTCGTCGACCGTGACGACCAGTCCCTGGTCACCATCCGGGCCCAGCTGGAGCTGGCCCGGTGCGAGCGGCTGACCGGCGACTGGCGGAAAGCGGGCGGCGCGTGCGCCGAGGCCCTGCGGCTGGCCGAGAACCAGGATCGCCGCGCGCTGATCGCGCAGGCGTGCAACGAAGGCGGCATTGTCCGCCAGCTGGCCGGCGACCTGGACGGGGCCAGGGAATTCCACGCGCGTGCGCTGCGCCTGGCCGAGGAGGCAGGCGACCAGGAGATGATCCTGGCCAGCTGCCGGGACCTGGGTCGGCTGGCCCGCCGGGCCGGCGGGCCACTCGCAGGCGACACCGAGTCGTGGTACCGCCGGGCGCTCGACCAGGCCGAAGCGGCCGGCGACGAGCAGGCCGCTGCTGCCTGCGCCCAGCAACTGGCGCTGGCAGCCAGGCGGGCCGGAGCGGCGGCGGCGGCCGAAGACCTGGCCGGGCGGTGGCCGCTGATCTGGCTGCCGGGACCCGGCGGCGCTCCCGGCCTGGCCCGCGGCTCGAATGCCGATGCCGAGCTGGCTGGCCGCCGGCAGCAGCTTGCGGCCAGTCTCACCGATGACGGGCGGCCAGACGAGGCGATCTGGTTCACCGTCGGCAGCCTTCGCGCACCCGACCAGCAGCACGTCCGGGACGCAGCCGAATTGCTCGGGCGGCAGCGGGCCATCCTCGGGCCATCCGTCTTCGAGGCCCAGCTGGCCCGCTATCTCGACCGCCGCACCGTGGATTTCCTCGTCAACGTGGCGGGCGCACGTTAGTACGGCAGCGCCGCCGCGGCCGCGATCACTCCTGCCACGACCGTCACGAGGACCAGCAGCGTCACTGCGAAAGCCGCGATCCGCCAGGCCCGGTACTGGGTCATCTCCGGCTGCTCGCTGTGCGCCGACCCCAATCCGGCTCGGCCAGCAGCCACCGGGCCAGGCCCTGCAGGGCCCCGGCCGCGGAGTCACCGCCGGCCGTGGCGGCGGCCGTGAAGAACCGCACTTCCCCGAAGAGATGCCGCATGCACCGGGTGAGGTGGTCCTGGCCCATGTCTTCCAGCCATCGCTCGATGGTTTCATCGTCGTCAGGGAGGCCGTCTAGGTCCGTGCCTGCCAGCAGGTCTGCCTTGGCCACCACCGCCGCCAGCCGGCTCGTTCGCAGGCTCGCGCCCAGCTCCTGTGACTTCTGCGTGACCGCGTCGAACTCGTCCTTCGGCGGACGGCCACCCCGCAGCGCCGCCAGTTCCGCCTGCCGTTCCTGGCCGAGCGCGGCCCACACAGGTCCGATCGCGAGCGGGTCGATGACGAACAGGAACGTATCGGCCAGGCGCAGGTAGCGCCTCGGGTCGGTGTGGTCGTCCAGGCTGACCGTTCCGCCGGTGTCGAGAACGTGCAGCAGCCGCCGGCGCCGGGCCGGGCCGGTCAGGTAAAAGGAATAGGCGCGGGCGGGCTCGGCCGGAGTCGGCAGGGTGGAGGCACCGCCGGCGACATCATCCGCGAGGTCGGCTACGCGCGCGGCGGTGACCTGGTCGGCCGGCGTGAGCGCCAGGGCCGACCTCTCCGTACTGTCGCGCAGCGTCGTGACGAGGGCGGTCACCAGCCGGGTCCGCCCGGCCCTGGGGCCTCCGAGAACGGGCAGGACGACCTCGGGGATCGCGCCGGCCTTCCCGGGCAGCCGGACCCCGCACCCGGGGTCGGCGCAGTGCGCGGCCATCCGGTGACTGCCCAGGAGCAGCGGCACTGGCAGGCTCATCCGGCCGCAGCCGCAGCGCCGATGGAGCAGCCCGTAGTACCCGGGACTGATGCGCTGGTGCCGTGCCCGGCAGCCCGGGCACCGGTAGGACGGGTAGCTCACCGGCCGGAAGCAGGTCGGGCAGTGCGCGGTGATGCGTCTTCCGCGCATGATCGCCGCCTCGACGGCGCGGAGCGCGCCGATCATGACCAGGCCCAGCAGGATCAGCACGACGCCGACGGCGGCCTGCGCGACGCACGTCACGGCGAGGAGGATGACGGCGACGGCCGTGCCCGGAACCAGCCCGGCGCGCAGCACGAGCCTGCGCGGCCCGGCCGGGAATCGCCAGGGCTCGCCCAGGCGGCGGTCCCGTACTCGGTTCCACTCCCGCCGGAATTCTGCCCGGCCCGCGGCGAGGGCCGTCGTACGCGCCGCGCTCAGGTCGAGCCACGCCTGCCGGCGCAGGTAATGCTCGAAAGCGGGTTCCTGGCCGGGGGCTGAACGGTCACGCGGCTGCGCCAGGGCGGCGGTGGACGGGTCAGGTATCCCGAGCGCGGCCGCTAGCGTTGTCACGTACAGCCGGATACAGCGCCAGGCTTGCCGCGCCGCGACGTACGCGATGGCCGCGGCCGGCAAGCCGACCGCAACCAGTACCAGGCACCCGGCGATGATCAGGATCTCCATCTAGAGCACCGCCCTCAGCTTCGCCGAAGCGGGCTGACTGGCGCGTTCCTCGTGGCATCCGCCACGCCGAACTCGCGGAGCAGCCACCGGGCCACATCGTGAACCCGGTGCGGGACCACGACGCGGACGGTGGCGAGGTCCTTAGGCGGGCTGCCGAGCGCGGAGCTGCCGAAGTACCGGTAACGAGTGAAGTAGGCCTGCAGATTCAGGTTGAACTGCGGCCCGTCCCACTTGCCGATCAGCTGCTGCACCTGGGCATGCACCGCGTCACTGTCCTGGGCGTCGAACCCGGCCGGCCCGGCGGGACGCACGGTAAGCGGGCTCCCGGCGGGCAGCGCGTGCTCCACGGCGTCCAGCTTGGACATGACCACGGCGACCGGCTTGCGGATCATGCCGCCCCGGCTGTCGGGCGCCGCCAGGAGCGGCCCGGTCATCCGGCTCAGCAGCGCGGCCGGGCGGTCATCGGCGGTTTCGGCCCGCTCTAGCCCGGTCACCTCGGGACGAGCATGGCCGCGCGCACCGGGCAGCTGCAGCGGGTCGAGGACCAGGATGACGGCGCGCGCGCTGGAGAGGAACCGCGCTGCCTGATCCTGGCCGTCCAGGCGGGCGAGGTCCTGGTCGCTCATGTCGAGGAAGGAGGCGATGACGCGCCGCTGGCGGCGTCCGGGCCGGCCCGGACGGGCCTGCGCCAGCTCGAAGACCAGGGGCGAGCGCGGCGGGGAGCCAGCCAGCGGACCGGACGGCTTGGGCAGTGTGTGCTGATCGAACAGCGGGTGATCGTAGTCGGCGTGAAACGACCGCAGCGTCTCGTCATCCAGGCCGCGCACGGCCACCCCGGCAGCGGCGCCGAGCTGATGGCTCAGCTCGTGGAGCAGAACCGTCATGAGCACAGTCTTGCCGCTCTGGGCCGCCCCCACGATCGCGACCGGCCAGTGGTCCGCCTGGCCGAAGCCGTGGGGGAGCCGCCGGTGGCAGCGCGGGCACACGTGCTCGTGCGTGCTCTCGCCGCACCCCGTGCACACCGCGCTGGGCTGGCGGCCGTCGGCTGCGAAGACCGGCGCGTCGCAGCGCCGGCCGTCCGGGCCGGCCCGCCCGGAGCACCGGAAGCTGATGTTGCGCTCAGCGAACGCCTCGCTGCAGTAGGGGCAGACGAGCTGTGCGGCGCGCGGGCCGATCACGGGGCACCACCGCGCCGGACCAGCGAGATGCTGGCCTGCTCCTCGCTGAGGGCGCAGGCCAGCTGGTCGCCGGGGCGCCAGGCCGCCACCGGGACGTAGACCGGCTGCGCCTCGGGCAGGCTCATCGCAGGAGTGCTGAGGACTAGTTCTCCGCCGCCCGGCCTCCCCTCGTCCCGTACCACCGTCAGCACGGGAAGCTCGCATGGCTGGCTGGCCGTGAGCACAAGCCGGGCGCGACGACCTGGCCGCCAGCCGCGAGGCGGCTGGAAGTCGTACCAGACGATGACGCGGGCGGCGGGGACCTGGGCTTCCTGCGCCACCGACACGGTCAGGCCATCCGGAGTGCGCGAGATGGCCCGGACCGACACGGTGACCGCGCCGGGGCCGGCCTCGACCAGGAAGCCGCCGCGGTTGCGGAATTCCCAGTCGCCAGATATCGCCTGACCGGCCGCATGGTCCGGCTCCCCGGCCTGGTGCCATCTGACCTGGCACTCGTGACAGCCGTCGGGCCAGTCCCAGCTCAGCTGGATGCCGGTCCCGAACCGCCGGGCCCGCAGGTCCCGGACGGCGGCCATCGCCCTGGCCTCGGCGGTGGGGCCTAGCACGGCCCGGCCGACCCCGGAGGTCACGGCGGTAAAGCAGGTCCGTCCGTTCGGCAGGGCGACTGTCATCCGGCTGGTGCCGGACGGGCCGGACTCGGCCGCCCCGGCGACCGGGCGGCCGAGCCGGGCCAGCTCATCGGGGCGCAGGACCGTTCCCGCGGGCCAGGGCGGCGGGTCCGCCTCCTGATAGATCGTGACGGTCCCCGCTGGCGGCGCGGCCCAGGTCAGCGCTGCCTCGGGCACCGCGGCCAGCCGTACGGCGGCGCGCAGCCCGGTTACCGGGACCGGATCTGGCTCAGGGACCGCGCTGCACAGCGTGCCCGGGCTGGCGAGGCGCTCCCCGGCCGAGGAAATGTAGACCGCGCGGATGCGGTAGAAGTAGCGCCGGCACGGTTGGACGCTCGTATCCAGGAAGCCGGTGAGGGTGGCGGACAGGCGCTGCTCGCCGCCGGCCGGCGGTGCCTCGCCCTCGGCCCGGGTTACCGTCACCTCGGACGTTCCCGGCGCGACGCGCCACGATCCGGCCACAGACGAGGCGAGGGCCTCGAGCCGGGGGTCGGCAACTTCCGGCAGCAGGCTCACTTCTGCCGACGCCGTGCCGGCCGACCACAGGTCACGGCCGCGAGAGGCGAACACCGAGTAGTACAGGCGCTCCCCGGTCGGCGGAGCGACATCGGAAGCGGTCAGCTCGCCGGTCTGCGCGACCAGCAATCCCGCCGCCCAGGTCGCCGCTGGGCCGCCGGCCTGGCGGACAACGCGGTAGAGAACTTCGCCAGGGCGAGCGGGACCCGGCCCCCACGAGATACGGACCTGGCCTTCTCCTGGCGTGACCGCCACTTCGGCTGGCGCTGACGGCACCAGGCCCTGCAGCCTCCAGGCCACCCGCCCGTCGGTGTCGTAGTCGGTGGCCAGGATCGCGGCCAGCACGCCGGCCGCTTGTTCCCGCTGGCCGCGCTCCTCGGCCTGGGCGGCCTTGGCCAGCTGGTCCTCTACCCGCTTGAGCCGCTCCGCGATCCGCTGGACGACGTCGGAATCCGGCGGCAGCCCCGCCGCCAGCTGCTGGGCTTCCCGGATGCGGCCGAGCTGCAGGGCGGCCTCGGCCTCCTTCCGCAGCGTGCCGCGAGCGGACTGACGCCAGGTATACACAGCCAGCCCCAGCATGGGCGCCTCAGCCGGGTCGAGACCTAGCTCCCGGGCTGCCCGGGCGAGCGAGACCGGGAGGTAGTCCGCCACCAGCCGGGCTTCCAGGACGTCGATCAGCTGCCACAGCAGCAGCTGATCCAGCCCGCCGGGCTTCGCCGCCGCGGCCTGGAGCGTCGTCAGCACGTTCTCCATGGCGGTCTTGCGCGTGCCGAGCGGGCTGCGGGCGAGGCGCTGCTTCTTCTGGTCGATCACGGCGGCGCTGAGCTGGGCGCCCGAGTCGAGCCGGAAGCCGTGCCTCAGCCGGAATCCGCCGCGGACCGTCTCGGCGTCGAAAACCGCGGCCGCCACGAGCGTCAGGCCCAGGGTCCTGAGCGGCTCGGCCAGGCTGCGGCAGTGCTGGTCCGGCCGGGGCGGAAGCCCCCACAGCTCGTCTGCGATGGTGACGCCGTGCCGCCGCAGCGCGGCGCGCACATCGCCGTCTGGCAGCAGCCAGCCGGTCTCGGCGCGCAGGGCATCCAGTGTGTCCGCCCCGGCGACCTCCGTCATCGCCGCCAGGTCACGCGACCGCGCGTCGAGGTGTTCCTGCGCCTGCGCGCGATCCTCGTCCCGGCGGCGCACGAACTGGGGGTAGCTCAGCTGGTCGCGATCCGCCAGGTCCCGGTGCGCCACCATCAGCATGTCGATCAGCTTCTTGTAGCGACGCTGCAGCTGGATCGAGCGCCAGTACCTGACCACCTCCTTTACCCGCAGGCGGAAGGCCTTGTCGTCAAGTGTGCACTCGCCGGTGATGGCGTACCGGACCAGGAGGTCGCGCGGCGGCAACCGCCGGGCGGCGCTTGGCTCGATGACGTCCCGGAGGTAGGCGACCTGGTCGAAGTCACTCGCTGATGTCATAGTGACTGACCGTGTCCTTGACCGCCTCTAGCTTCTCTCCGGACAGCCCCTTGATCTGCAGGTCGAATTTAAGCCGCTTCTTTGTCGCCAGCTCGATGGCCTCGACACTGAGGACGCCGGTAGCGCTCATGTTGAACGTCACGTCGATCGGCGATCCCTTGGGCAGGTTGGGCAGCCGGGTTATCGCGCCTTCGCCGATCTTGGCGTTGTCGGAAAGTTCCGGGGAGGCGACTGCTCCGGCCTGCTCCCAGATCTCGATCAGGATGCTGGTCTGGTCCTTCTCGGCGGTGAAATACTGGTGCGTCTCGGGACCGGCCGGCAGCGGGCGGTTGGCCTCGAGGATGTGGCTGATCAAACGCTTTTTGCCGGCCGTGCCGGCTGCCTTGTCGTCTTCGATGAGGACCTTCACGCCGAAGGCCCGGGGGACGACGGAGGTGACGGTCTTCTCGGCCAGTTGCCGCACCATTTCCGCCGTCATGCCCAGCTGATCGGCTACGGCGTCGATCTGCGCGTCCGATGTGTCCGCGCTCGCGCCGCCGCCGGGAACGCGCAGACGGCTGCGAACGGTCTCGAGTACGGCGAAACGGGCCGCGCCCTTGGCTACCGCCTGCTCGGGCTCGTGCAGGCGGGTGGTGAAGCCAAACTGCTCGTGCAGGCGCGCGGCGACCGCGGGCATGCGCGAACTGCCGCCGACGAGGAGCACCGAGTCGAAGTGGTCGATTCCGTTGTCCCGGGCCGTCTCCACGATCCGCGCGGTAATGTCCATCGCCCGGTCCAGCAGGACGGACGTAAGGTTCTCGAGCTCAGCCCGGGTAACCTCCACGCGGCAGGAGTCTGAGCCGAAGCGCATCGCGTGGCGGCGCGACGTCGCCGTGCTGAGCGACTTCTTGATCTCCTCCGCCGCGATCAGCTGCTCCTGGGCGAATTCCTCGTTTCCCTCAGCGGCCGAATCAGGATTCTCTTCCAGGAAATCCTCCATGAGGAAATCCGCGAGCTTTTCGTCCCAGTCGGCGCCGCCCAGTTCATTGTCACCGTCGGTGCACACCGCGCGCACATCACCCTCGGCGACCTTGATCACTGTCGTGTCGAACGTTCCGCCGCCGAGGTCGAAGACGAGGATGTTCTGGTCCCGCCCGGCGAGCTCCGCCTCGTAGTGGAGGGCCGCGGCGATGGGTTCCTGGATGACGTTCAGCACGTTCAGGCCGGCCAGCTCGCCTGCCCTGCGGGTGGCCTCGCGCTCGGCGACGCCGAAGTAGGCAGGCACCGTTATGACGACATCGCTGACTGTTTCGCCGGTCTCGGCGCTGGCATACTCCGCTAGCTTCCGGAGGATAACCGCCGATACCGATTCCGGGGTGTGGGTGCGGCCGTGGAATTCGCGTTCCCAGCTCTTGCCCATCTCGCGCTTGATCAGCGAGACGACAGACTCCGGGTAAAGTTTGGCGACGTCCTTGGCATAGCGGCCGACGACGATATTGTCCGCATCCTCGAAATAGACCACGGACGGAGTCGTCTCATCGCCGTTCGCATTCCTGATGACCTTGGCGTGCCCTGAGTCGTCGCAATAGGAGATACAGGAGTAAGTCGTGCCGAGGTCAATGCCGAAGGTGGTCATTGTCGTTGTCCCCCTGTCATCACGTCCCGCGCCGTCACGCGACGTTCTCCCCGGCGCCCGCATCGGGGACGCCGGCCTGCTCCTCCCCGCCTCGGCCGGCCGGCTCCGGCTGCCCGGCGAACCGGTACACCTGCGCCCGCAGCGGGCGGCGGACCTTGCCGGTGGCCCGGTCCCGCAAGCCGGTGGCGGTCACCTGGGCCACGGTCCCGTCCAGTCCGGGGTCGGTGGTGTCGGCGACTGACGACACCGCGTGCTCAC
Organism: uncultured Actinomycetota bacterium; assembly: GCA_963767685.1. GTDB lineage: Bacteria > Actinomycetota > Actinomycetes > Streptosporangiales > Streptosporangiaceae > Trebonia. The sequence continues at coordinate 103,201 of CAVYEZ010000013.1, read as the reverse complement.
CTACCTTCAGCCGGTCCCCTGGAGCCGCGGTGACCGGCTCGAAGCCGCAGCGGTCGAGGATGAGCTCGACATCCTCAGCGAACCGCAGGAGAAGGCCGGGATCAGCCGGGGCGGGCGCCGCGTCAGCAAGCCGGGCGGCCTCTTGACGGAGGGCATCGTAAAGTCGCAGCAGGTCGGCCGCGACCGGCTCCAGCACCGAGCGGCTGACTGCGCCTTCCAGCTCCCGGTTCTCGGCGTGCAGGCGGTCGATCACGCTTTCCCGGTGCGCCGAGCGCCGGTGAAACTCGCTAACCTGCTCCTCAATTAGGCGAAGGCGCTCGGCCGCATCTCTCAGCTCAGCAGACCCCGGCCACTCCGCGTCGGAACCGGCCGCACCATTCTGCTTGCCGGAGGATTCCTCAGGCCGACCCTTTTTCCCTGCCCTAAGCAACGCTAAACACCCCCAGGCCATTGCCAGGCGAATCAGGCCGAAGCCTTGATTCAGATGGGTCTTGTTCCTTCACACCCATATAATTGCAGATCGTCCGGTACTCCGCCAGACCCGCAGATGATCTTGATATCGAGGCCCCCGCGGTTAACCATAACGCCGCCGCTGCCTGATACGGAAGTTGTTGTTCGTAACTGTGGGATTGCTGGTGAAGGTCAGGCGGGATAACCGGGAGAGATGCTGCCGGAAAGGGCCGCCCCCGGTACGCGGGCCGTGTGCGGTGCGCCCGCGGACCGCGTAACAAGGTGCCCTGCGGCTCTACAGGCTACGCGCCGAATCCCGGCCGGCCTGCATCATGACGCTCGCAGGCGGTCGGCGGATTCGGATACGTCAAGCATTATTGCTGAGATCATTCCGAGTGTCGACCAGTCCACCAGCCTGTTCCGGCGGAGGTCGCCGAAAGTCGTGATCTCAGTCCAGGTTTGCTCGGTGTCACCGGCTCCGTGCATATCAGTCTGCGTCTCCCGGAGACGAGATATCTCCTCGTCGGTGATTTCGGCCGCGTAAAGGTGAGCATGGTGGGCTGACATTGTCGCCGCTAGCTGCCGGCTGCCGTATGCGCGAACACGGCCCGCGTCGATAGCAAACCCGGTCTCCTCTTCCGTCTCGATGACAGCCTGGAGAGCTGCGCCCACTTGGGCGGAACCGGACCCGCTCGGCAGCTCGTGCACAAGTCCGTCGGGCGTGGAGGCGGGACTGCGAAACTCCCGTACCAGGATAATAGTTGTATCATTGATTTTTGCTCGCCGCCTGTACAGCGCCAGAACGGAAATATCAGGCCTTGAGACAACAACCTCGTTTGACTTGATGCGGTCCTCAGCTTCAACCCAGATGCTGACATGCAGCGCCCAGTACAGTAGCAACTGCTTTTCTGGCCCGGTGTGGAAGGTCCACACCAGGCGGGCTCCGCGCAACTGATTTCCCGCGGCCGTTTGAGCGGAGTACCAGCGCTGGAAGCTTTCGGTGATCCAAAGGTGAAGCGGAATTTCGCGCTCTCCCGCGACACGAGCCGCCCCGCCGCCGATAATGCCAAGGGCCTGATTAGCCATATCGCGCGGCGAACTCGCGGCACCGAGTACATTCTTACTGGCGTACCGCATCCAGGGGCTGTTTTGAGACGAGTTCTCTGGCATTCCCCAGAGCACTTGCCGGCTGCCCTCCCAAGCGAGTACGGCAGCTTGCATCCAAGCAGGATCCGGGTTTCGCGGCCACCAGAGCATCAAGACATCGGCGACGGCTACAACATAGTGATTCCAGTTGATAATGCCATCCGACGTGGACTGCTGAGCGTTTCCGTCCAGGTTTGCGAGAAATATCACCAGCCGGCCGTCGGCGGCCCACTGTTTTTCAAGCAGATCTATTATCTCAGCGGTCCACAGGGCGGCCGTGCGGCTAGAAGCCGTTCCGGGCAGCCCGATGTATATGCTGGCGTCCCAGGATTCCGGGATCGGCTGGCCGGGTCGGACCGTCAGTATCTCGCGTGACATGACTGCTCTCTCCGTTCCGCCGCACCAGTGATCTTTGCTGTAGCCTACGCTGTGGGGGCATGCATCACGAGACCGGTGGCAGGCGTCCCCTGCCAGGAGCTGTCGTATTTTTGGACCAGACCATGTTCAAGCAGGCCTCCCGCAGTCGCGTCGGGCAGGTTGCGGCCGCGACCCTCATAGGGGCGATCGTCGGTCTTATTGTCTTTACCATTGCCCATATTACGGGCCGAAATTTGTATGTAATTATAGGCGGCCTGGCAGGCGCCGCCGCGGTCGTGGCACTGCAGAAGTATCTGCGTACCGCGCAACTGACGGAAATAAAAGTAAATGTTCCCCAGATCAGCGAACTGACATTCGTGGTCAACAATGATGCACGCCAGGTTGCCTGGAAGCTCTACGTCGAAGTTGTCACGAGGGTATCAACACAGCCGCTCGCGGATGACGAGGGAAGAATCCGCGAGGCACTGACCTCGCTATACGGCCTGTTCGCCACTACCCGGGAAACCCTGAAGGGCAGCCGGCCCTCCGTCCCGGTCTCAGGCGGCCAGACGGTAGAGATTTTGGCCGTGAGAATGCTCAACCAGGAGATCCGGCCGTTTCTGTCGAAATGGCACCCGCGTTTGAAAGAGTTCGAGGACGCGGATCCCAATGGCCGTGACATTGCCTGGCAGTATCATCAGGACTGCAGGCGTGAACTCCGGGGCGTCCAGTCCCGCCTAGTGGAATATGCCTTGAATTTCGCACGCCTGGCAGGCGTTCGTGACGCGGATAAAGTAGTCGGCATGAACGTGAACAGCATTCAGAGCTAATCGGGGTGGTTAGCCAGGGTGATCAGCGTGACTCGCTAAGCGGGGCACGATCAGGTGGTTCAGGTCGGCGGGCGCGGTCAGCACCCGTGCACGGTGAGCGGCGCTGATCGGGTGATCAGGTGGTCGACGGCGTTATGCCGGCACAGTGAGCCCATTCATGCTGGCTGCAGCGCGGCGAGCACCGTCTGGTGACGTACCCGATCCGGCGTGAAAGCAGCCTGAGCGGCAGTGAGCTGAGCGTACGAAACCTGGGCCCCCCGCCGTGGTGCTCGGAGCTTCACCTGGCGGACCGCCTTCCCCTGGCTTCACCACGGCTACACGTGATATCACTGCCGAAGGTATCCTCGAACTTGAAACCGAGTCTTTCCGCTCCTGCATCCAGGTGGACTGATCAACCGTCCTGTACAGATAGTTGGCGGCTAAGTGAGCGACATACCGGCCCGCGCGCTGTTTCATACCGCCCCGCGCTGTGTGGAAATCAGGGAATTGCCCACACCGCGGCCTGCGGCAGGCGAGGTCCTTGTCCGCACCCTGAGCTCCGGCATCAGCGGCGGCACCGAACGGCTGGTGTACCGCGGCGAGGTCCCTGCCGGCCTGGCGCTGGACGACACGATCGACGCGCTCGGCGGCACCTTCTCCTACCCCTTCGCCTACGGATATGCATGCGTCGGCGAAGTAGCAGGGTCCGGCCAGCGGGTCTTCGCGTTCCATCCGCACCAGGACGTGTTCACGGCTCCGGCTGGTGAACTGATTCCGCTGCCCGCCGTCGATCCCGCCGCCGCGACCTTGTTCCCCCTGGTCGAGACGGCGCTGCAAGTGACGCTCGACGCCGGGAGCGGCTATCGCGACCGGGTCATCGTGCTCGGCGCGGGCGTGCTCGGGCTCCTGACCGGCCTGCTGCTGCAGCGCGCCGGGTGGCGGCCGCTGATTGCCGAGCCGCAGGAGTGGCGGCGCGCCATCGCCACCAGCCTCGGTGCCTCCGCCGCGGCACCCGCGGAACTGCTGAAGGAGGAGGTCCCGCTGGTCATTGACGCCAGCGGTAACCCGGATGCGCCGGCGATGGCGCTGAACATGCTGGCCCGCGAGGGGACTCTGCTGATCGCGTCGTGGTTCGGCACCAAACCCGTAGTGATGCCGCTCGGCGGCGCCTTCCACCGGCGGCGCCTCACGATCCGCAGCACTCAGGTATCCACCGTGCCAGCCCGCCAGTCCGGGACCTGGAGCCGGTCCCGGCGCCGCCAGGAAACCGTTGCGCTCGCTTCCGAGCTACCGTTGGCGCAATTGTGCACCGACGTCTTCGACTTTGACCACGCCGCCGAGGCGTTCCGAGCCGTGGATCAAGGGAGACCCGGGTTGATGCATGCCGTTCTCAACTATGACAGGAGTGCTGCCGGTGACCTGTGAAGTCGGGCTGAGCCGAAGCGTCCGTGCCTTCCACGTCATGCCGGGAATGCCCGGGCCAGAGGGGCAACTCCATGATCACGACTACCGGATTGAGATCGTCGTGGACCGCGAGCAGCTCGATGAGCGGGGCATGGTCTGTGACCTGGATGTCCTGGAAGCGGCGCTCACCGAGCTGACCAGCCGGGTCGATGGCCGCAACCTGGAGGAGATACGCCCAGCTGAGGCCGAGGCGGTCACCGTCGAGGTGTTCGCCCGCTGGGTGCACGACAGTCTCTCGCGCACCGTCCTCGCCGCGGGCGGCGAGACCTTGGCGGTACGGGTATGGGAGACGGCGGTCGCGTTTGGCGGGTACCGCGCCCGGCTGGCTGGCTGATTCGGTGGGTCAGGGAAGGTGGCTGGTGTCATTGACACAGTGAACGGCGGCAAATTCGCGGCCGTGCCACTGGATCTTGCTGATGCAGGCGGAGCCGAGATACAGCCGGTAAATGGTGTCGAGCGGGACGCCCAGCGCCCGGCACAGCAGGATCTTTATCGGGCTGATATGACTCACCACCAGGACGGTCTGGCCGCTGTGGTCCCGCAGTAGCCGGTCACAGGCCCGGTTTACCCGCTGCGCGGCGTCGGCGAAGCTCTCCCCGCCCGGCGGGGGCTGCTGCGGGTCGCGCCGCCAGCGGGCCACGGCCGCGGGCCATCGCTGCTGGATTTCGGCCAGGGTGAAGCCGTCCCAGTCACCGAAGTCGGTTTCCCGGAGATCATCATCGATGACCGCGGTCAGGCCAAGCTCGGCCGCCGCGATGGCGGCGGTGTCGACAGCGCGCCGCAGTGGGGAACTGACCACGGCGTCGATCGGGGCACCAGCGGCCAGGCGGCAGGCAGCGGCCTTGGCCTGCCGGGTTCCGCTGGCGCTGAGCGGGAGGTCACGCTGTCCGCTGAACCGGTGCTCGGGTGACAGCCGGGTATCACCGTGCCTTAGCAGGATGGTAGTGGTGGGAACTGCCGTGGGGTTATCCCAGCCCAGTGTCATAGCGGTCACCGTCCCGAGGTCCCGCTCGCCGCGGCTGCCTGCGCTACGGCGGATCCTTGGGCCGGCGCAGCCTCCGGGGCCGGGGTGTTGCTGCTGAAGGTGTTGAGGAACTGATTGCGGAAGGCGTCCATGGGCTCGAGCGGAGCGCCGGAAGTAGGCAGCAGCCCGTTCTGCCAGTGCCAGGAGGACATCTGCTTGAGCACCGACGGGGCACGGGTGATGATCGAGATCGGCACCTCATTGTTAGGCGCGTTACCGCTGACGGTGCTGTGCGGCTGCTCGTCGCCGAGCAGGATGAGCACGAGGTTCGGGTCGTTCAGCTCGGTGACCCACGAAGTGAGGGCGGTCATCGAGTACTGGATTGACAGACCGAAGAACTGGCGCACAGCATTGGTGTTGCTCCATACCCGGGCCACGTCTGCGGCCGTCCCCCGCTGGGCGTCGAATATCGAGCCGTTGCCGACCTGGTTCCAGGGCACCATGGACGGCAGCGGGACCCAGGGGGTATGCGAGGAGGTCGTGTCGATCTCGGCGAACACCGGCTGGTGGCCGGGGGTGAGCTCAAGCCGCTGGAACTCGGCATACATGTACTGGTCGGGCATCGCCGAGTAGCTGAAGTCCGGGCCCTTGTAGCCGACGTTAGACCGGTTATAGAGCTGGTCGTAATGGTAGAAGGTGCTGCCGGGAGGCCAGTCGTCGTCCTCCGGGTCGTCGGCGACCGTGTGCCACCCGGCCTTGTTGAAGGCGTCGCTGAGAGTGAACCGCTGGCTGGCGATGAGCTCGTCATATCGCTGCTGGCTGTTAACCCACAGGCCTGACTGCAGGGTGGAGTGGCCGAGCCAGCTGACCCCACCGGAGGTCGGGGAGCCTTCCCACGCGCTCTGCGTGGACCAGCCGGCGCGGGCCAGCATGCCCTCTTGCTGGCGCAGGACGGCGTCGACGCCCGGCGAGAAGCTCGTACCCTGGACGGCGACCTGCCCGTAGCTTTCGACGAAGACGATGAGGACGTCCTTGCCGCGCAGCCCGGTCAGCAGGTCAGAAGCGGGGATGGCGGCCTCGGGGTCGGAGCCGTGGATGGCCTGCCCGAAGCCCCGCGGGTCGGCGAGCGCGGACTGGGTGGCGCGTACCTGCGCGACCGCCAGAGCGGTTTCGCTGGCCGAGGCGACCGGAGACCCCGGGATGAGCTGCAGTGACAGGCCAGCGGACAGCCCCCAGACGGCGGCGAGAACAGCAATGCCGCGGACGCTGCCGCGGCGGTGACGGGCGGCAACGGCGGTGACGTGAATCGCTGCCGCGATGATCGCGGCGATGATCATGACGAGACCGATCACGAGCACGACGGCCACGATGTTTGTGAGCTTGGCGCCGATCGCGTCTTGTAGTACGCCCTTGGCCTGTGCGATCTCGCCCCAGTCGGTCACCGGGTTAAACGCCCGGTCAAGCAAGTCGTAGTAGCCCATGTTGAGGAACTTGGCGAAGATGAGCACGCCGAAGAGGAACCCGGCGACAGCGGCCACGATGCGTCGAGGCCAGGTCGGCAGCACCAGCGCCACGGCAACCAAGACGAGCAATTCGATCGGGATGCGGACAAAAGCGTCGAAGGAGATCTGGTAGATACGGTCAGGGAGCAAAAGGACGAACCAGAGGAGCAGGACCGATAGCACGGTGATGGTCAGCCGCAAGGTCCGGCGGGTGCGCGGGCCGGCGCCGGTCCGGTACAGCCAGATCACGTTGCGGCCGAATGACTCGGCCAGCAGCAGCAATGCGACGACGACCGCGATGATTCCGGTGCCGCGCGCGAGCAGTCCGGAGGCGGCGACGACGAGCACGATGCCCGTGACCGCGGCCACGACCTTTCCCCAGTACCGGGGGGGCAACGGTGCCGCCAGCCACGGGAGCAGCCAGCCCGCTATCAGCAGCGCGTAGCGGGCGGCGCCGATGGCCAGCACCCAGCCGCCGTAGTCCCGGGACACGGCGATGCTGAGCACCAGGATGAGGAAGGCGTCGGCCTCGCCGTCGATGCGGGCGCCGAGCGGGGTGGCGGTGCCGGTCCGGCGCGCCACCTGGCCGTCTACCGCGTCGAGAGCCAGCGCGACGGCGGACAGGGTGACCAGCGCCGTGATCGACGCCGGCCGGCTGAAGGAGTCGGCAACCAGGCCCGTGACTCCGGCGATCAGCAGCATCCGGCTCAGGGTGACCCAGTCCGCGGGCAGTATCGTCGGCTGGTCGCTGCGCCTCCGGGCGGCGACAAGCAGCGCGGCCGCTGCCGAACCGGTGACCAGGCCAGTGATCCAGCCGACGGCGCCGAGGCCGGCAGTGGCGGACACGACGCCGAGCAGGGCGGCTGTGGCGAGCATCCCCAGGAGAGCCGCGAGGCGGATCCTGGGCAGCGCGACTTTGCCCGCGGGTTTGTCCGCGTGCCGAACCTCCGGCGGCTGAATGGTGGGCACTGCGCCTCCGTTTGCGTGACTATCTGCTGTCATCTCCCCTGGTGGGGACGACGGCCCACCCGTATTACGTATCCGGGTTCACTTTTGGTTTGCCCCGCGGCCGTACGGTCAGTCTTTTAGCTAAAGTGGCCCGTATAACAAGTGTGACGTCCTTGTACTCGGTTCCGGCCCGGATCGGTCCGGCCGTCCGTCGTTTCGGCCCGTCGTTGCTGCGCCTGGTCGCTGGCGTCACCGTGCTGTGGTTTCTTGGGCGGGAGTTGGGCGCGGCCCCGTTCGAGGACGGGCTGCGCGCGGTCACCTGGCAGGGGGTCGTGGCCGCACTCACGCTCACTGCCCTGACCACGGTGTGTTCAGCCTGGCGGTGGCGGGTCGTGGCCCGGGCGCTCGGCACCGACCTCAGCCTGCCCCGCGCGACGGGTGCCTACTACCGTTCCCTGTTCCTCAACTCTGTGCTCCCCGGCGGGATTCTCGGCGACGTGCACCGGGCGGTGACGCAAGGCCGGCGCGGCGGAGACGTCGCGCTGGGGGTGCGCGCGGTGGGGTGGGAACGGCTGTGCGGTCAGGTCATCCAGGCCGTGGTGACCGCCGTCGTGCTGCTGACCCTGCCCTCGCCGGTCCGGCCCGCGCTGCCCTACGTTCTGGCCGGCATCGCGGTCGTAGTCGGGTGTGCTGTACTGGTCGTGAGTGTCGCCGCTCGTCTCGGCCGGTCGCGGCCGGCCCGCGCCGCCCGGGCCATTGCCGCTGACCTGCGTCGTGGCCTGCTGGTCGGGGGCGTGTGGCCCCGGCTCACGCTGGCCTCGGTGCTGGTCGTCGCCGGGCACACGGCGACGTTCGTCATCGCGGCCCGGATCGCCGGCTCCGCCGCGCCCCTGGGCGAACTGATCGCGCTGCTGATGGTCATCCAGATCGCCGCCGGGATCCCCTTGAGCATCGGCGGATGGGGGCCGCGGGAGGGGGCCGCCGCCTGGGCCTTCGCCGCAGCCGGGCTCGGCGCGGCCAACGGGGTCACTGTCTCCACCCTCTATGCGGTGCTCATGCTGGCCGCGGTCACCCCGGGCGCGGGCCTGCTGCTGAAGGACGCCGTTCGCCGCCGTCGCGGCCGGGAACACCGGGGCGAGTCGACAGGACCCGATCCGGCACCGCCGATGAGGCGCCCGGCCTGGCGCGAGGCCGAACGGCTCGTCCCGTGACCGGGGCCGTCCAGGCGGCAGCGATCCGGCGGCGTATTCGCATCCCGCTGCGTTTTGCCGACGGCTATTCAACCGCGGCCACGGTCGTCACCTTCACCGGCCTGGCCGACGCGCAGCAGCACGTGGCCCTCGAATTCGGCCGGCCCGCCACGGCCCGGCTACCGCTGGTGCGCCTGCACAGTGAATGCCTCACCGGCGACGTGTTCGGCAGCCAGCGATGCGACTGCGGCCCGCAACTGCGCGAAGCAGTCGAGCGGATCACCAAACGCGGCGGGTACGTGCTGTACCTGCGCCAGGAGGGACGCGGCATCGGGCTGTACGAGAAACTCGACGCCTACGCGCTGCAAGATGGTGGCCTGGACACGTACGACGCGAATCTCGCGCTCGGCCACGGGGCCGACGAACGCGACTACACCAGCGCGGCCCAGATGCTGCACGCGCTCGGTGCCAGCCGCATCGCGCTGCTGAGCAACAACCCGGACAAGGCCGCTCAGCTGGCCCGCCTGGGCATCACGATTGCCAAGCAGGTTCCCACCGCCCTGCACCTCAACGAGACCAACGCCGCCTACCTGACCGCCAAGGCCCGGCGCGGAGGGCATGATCTGCTGTCCCGGAGTCTTGAACGCACGGCCGGTCTTGAACGCGAGGCCGAACCGCACCTGCACACCGGTCCGGCGCACCTCGGCACCGCGGATTGATTGTGCGGCACCGTGGGTGCTAGCCGGGCGACCGGCCCGCGAAATCAAGCTGGTGGGCGATGTAGACCAGCTCGCCCGCAGCCAGTTGCCTCCTCCGCACGGCCAGCCAGTCGGCCAGCTGCGCCGGGTCCACCCAGTCCTGGCGGCTCCGCAACGCGTCCTGGATCGTGCTCAGGATGCTGCGCAGGAAGTCAGCCTCATCGCCCGGGTAGTTCCCCTCCGGGCCGGCGCTTACGACCCAGTCCGACGAGCCTGCCGCCAGCGCGGGCGCCCCCGCAGCCCGCAAATGGCGGAACAGGTGGCGGCCCGTTCGGCTTTCACCGGCCGGCCGGCCGTAGCGGACGCGCTCGTCCATGTCGCGGTGGTAGGCCTGCATGACCTGGTCGTCGCGGGGGTGGCCGGGCTCGAAGATGCTCATCCCGTCGTAATTGATCGTGAACCAGTAGACGCCGCCGGGGACCAGCAACCGCAACAGTCCGGGCAGGATGGCCGGCACGTCCACTAGGTCCAGCACAGCGTTGGCGATCAGCACATCGGCCAGCGCCCCGTGATCGGTCTCCAGGTAGCTGCCAAGCTCGGCATGCACTAGGCGCACCCGCAGATCACCGACCTGCAGCCCATCCGGCAGCAGGTCGCTGCGCAGGCCCCGCGCGGCCGCCCAGTCGCGCAGCCGCCGGCGCGAATGATCCAGCAGCGGCCGATCCGTATCCAGCAGGATGTACTCGCCGGCGCCGATCACGCCCCAGTCCATCAGACGGGCCACCATCGTCCCCAGCCCGGCGCCGACCTCCAGCACCCGCGGCGCACCCGCGGGCATGAGACGGCGAAACTCGGCTAGCACATGCCCGTTGAGTGCCCGGTCGTCCACGGTCGCCTTCGCGGCCAGGTAGCGGGCATAGCCGGAGGTCATCGAGGCTTCATCGGAGCTCGTCATTGCTTCTCGGCCACCATCGCGAACTTGCGCACCCGCCCGGCGCCGAGCCAGTCTTTCCACAGCTGATGGGCCGTGATCAGCTCGGCGGTGGCCTGCTCCCCGATCTGGCCGGCGATCTGAGCTGAATCAGCCCGGTAACACCGGAGCAGCGCGGCCGCCACCGCGTGGTGTGCGGAGCTGCACTCCTGCTGCCAGGTCACGGCCAGCCCCGCGTTGCGCAGCACGTCCGTCAATTTCGCCAGCTCGACGGGCCAGACCGTATCGGCGGCGGGCATCCGGGACTGCTCCTGCCGGGTGAGCGGCCGGCCTTCCTCGACCGTGAAAGCGAACCGCCCGCCCGGCTCCAGCGTGCGCGCGACCTCCCCCGCCAGGGCCTCCTTGTCGGGGAAGGCCAGCATCGTCTCCAGCAGGAGCACTACCTCGAAGCGGCCCTCGGGCAGAGGCGGGAGATGAGCCCGCTCGAAGCGGCAGGGAAGCTCCCCGGCCAGCTGCCGGGCGGCGGCCAGTGCACTGGCGGACTGATCGACACCCAGGTAGCGGCAGCCCGACTCCGCCGTGATCATCCGGCCGGGGCCGGCCACTCCGCAGCACAGGTCGAGCAGCGGCACACCCGGGCCGACCCGGGCCTGGCGAGCCAGCCTCCGGATCTCGGCTGCCCGCATGAAGCTCTCTTGGCCCACATACTCGCCCGCGGGGTAGGCGGTCGCCTGTGCCCGCCCCAGCGCCGTCAGCAATGGTGTTCGTTGATCCTGTCTCACGTCACATCCCGTACAGTGTCCGGAACGGCGGGTGACACCCTGGTCCGGCAGAACCACCTTCCTGCCCGCGCCGCGCCCGGTCGAGCGGAATCGTCTCGGATCAATCCGTGCCCCCCCGTTTCCGCGTAGTACGCAATGACAGGTGCGACGGATTGGCAGCGGTGTGATTCAGCTCGAACCGCAAAGAGGAGGCAGGCTCGGTGCGGCAGGCGCTGTGGAGGACCAGGACAACGCGTGCGGTCCACGTCATAGTCCCCGAGGGATTCGACGACCCCGGCCAGCCTACCGGTGGCAACATCTATGACCGGCGGGCCTGCGCCGGACTGGCCGAGGCCGGCTGGGACGTGCTGGTCGCGACCGTTGCCGCGGCGTGGCCGGTACCCGGTTCGGGCGCCCGCGCCGACCTGGCCCGCATCGTTTCCGCCATCCCCGATGGTGAGACCGTCCTGATCGACGGGCTCATCGCCTCGCCGACCGCCGCGCAGCTGCTGCCACACACCGGGCGGATACGAATGGTAGTGCTGCTGCACATGCCACTGGCCACCGCCGTCGATACACGCCACGATGCCGGTGCGGAGCGCTCTGAACGGTCCGTGCTCCGCGCGGCCGCAGGCGTGATCGTCACCAGCGAATGGACCCGGCGGCAGGTCCTGACGCGGTACCCGATCCCGGCCCGCCGGGTGCACGTCGCCCGGCCGGGCGCCGACCGGGTCGCGGCCCCGGCCCGGCCCGTCCGCGGCCACCTGATCTGCGTCGGAGTCCTCAGTCGCCACAAGGGGCAGGACCTCCTCGTCGAGGCGCTCGCCGACCTCGCTGACCGGGACTGGCACTGCGTGCTGGCCGGATCGCTCGACCGCGACCCGGATTTCGTCCAACACCTGCAGACCCGTATCACGCGTCTCGGCTGGGACCATCGCATCCGGCTCAGCGGCGTCTTGACCGGCGCGGCGCTCAGCCACGCGTATACCACCGCCGACCTGCTCGTCGCGCCGTCCCGCTCGGAGACCTACGGCATGACCGTCACCGAAGCGCTCGCCCACGGCCTGCCCGTCATAGCTGCGGCCGTCGGCGGGCTGCCAGAAGCGCTCGGCTCCACCGCCGATGGCACCCGTCCCGGCCAGCTGATCCCTCCCAGCGATCCGGCTGCCCTCGCCGCCGCGCTCGCCGACTGGCTGGGCGACGAGCGCCACCGACACCGGCTACGGGCCGCCGTACGACAGCGGCGGTCGACCCTGCCTGGTTGGGAACAGACCACGCAGGAGATAGCTAACGCACTGACCGCCTCCGGGCGCGGTAAGCCTGTGCCGCCCGGAGTCAGCAACCTCCATGGAGACCTCCGATGACATTCAGAACCGAGAGCCGCATAACAGTCGCCAGCAGTGTGCCTGAGGTGTGGGCGTATGTCTGTGACGTCGGACGCTGGCCGGAGTGGGCGCCGACGGTTCTCGAATGCCGGGTTCGCGGGGGAGGCCCGCTTCAGCCTGGCTCGCGGCTGGATCAGCGGGCGAAGGGGATACTCGGATTGACTCGCGGCCGGAGCCAGGAGGTGACCGCTGTCGAGGCGCCTCGCTCCGTGGCGTTCGCCGGGCCAATGGGCACTTCCGCGGCGCGCTGGGGAATGGAGTTCCAACTGGCGGACGACAGGCAGACCGGCGCCATGATGTGGATTGAGGTCGATCTCGCAGGCATCATGCGCGCGATCCCCGGCCGCATTCTCAAAGGCAGAGTTCAGCGCGTAAGCGATCGCGAGATGGCGGCGATCAAGGCTGCGGTCGAGTCCGCTGCGCGGGGAGGCGCGGAGTCCTAGACGGGGCGCGCGATTCCACCGTGACGCTGCCGAGATCGAGGAGCACATTGTGAGTCAGATCGACCGTACGCGAGAGCACCTGATCGAGACATACCGTAAGAAGGCGAAGCACTACGACATCACCTCACGGTTCTATCCCGCGCCAGGCTACCCCCAGCGGGCACAACGCCTCCTGGCCGTACAAGCGCTCGGCCTTGGCGCGGGCGACAGCGTGATCGACATCGCATGCGGCACGGGTCTGAACTTCCCGCTGATTGAGGAGGTGATCGGTCCCGACGGCCGGATCGTCGGTGTCGACCTGACCGATGCGATGCTCGCCCAGGCCCAGAATCGGATAGCGACGAACGGCTGGAGCAATATCAGCCTCGTGCAAGCCGACGCGGCCGACTTCGATTTCCCAACCGAGGTAGACGCGATCCTGTCTACGTACGCGCTGTCGCAGGTCCCCGAGTGCGCGAAGGTCATCGCCCACGGCGCCGCGGCCCTTTCCGCGGGCGGACGCTGGGTCGTGCTGGATCTCAAGGTTCCCGACAACACGCCTGGGTGGCTAGCGCAACTCGGAACCGCGATTGTGCGGCCTTTCGCCTCCGTAGACGAGTGGATCATGCGCCGTCCGTGGGAGGCGATTCGCGCAGCCATGCAGGAAGAGCTGGATGATCTCTCCTGGACCGAGTTGTTCTTCGGAACCGCATTCCTCGTTGCCGCGTCCCGCGGCCGATCTGTGCCTGTCGACCCGGAGATGACTGGAACGGTTCCCGGCTGAGGAGATGGCGCGGTGACTCGGATACGGCCAGCCGCCTGGCTCACGGCCTCGGCCGCCCTGTTCCTGCTGGCCGTGGCCGGTTATGCCCTGCTCGTCCACGCGTCCCCGCAGTACTACTGGGCGCAGATCGACACGGCGGTCTACCGGGATGGCGGTATTGCTGTGCGGAACCACCCGGCGATGCTCTACGCGCTGGGGCTCGGTCCGGCGAAGCTGTCGTTTACCTACGCGCCGTTCGCCGCGCTCCTGTTCGCTGCGGGGAGCGGTGCGTCATTCGTGACCTGGCAGGTCGGGCTGGCGGTGCTCACGATCGGGCTGCTGCCGGTGGGGGCGTACCTTTCCCTGGGACTCGCCGGGCGGCCCGCCGGCCTGGCCAGGGCGGCGGCGGCGCTTGCGATCGCTGCGGTGGGCCTGTGGCTCGAACCGGTTGCGATGACACTGTTCTTCGGGCAGATCAACCTCGTGCTGCTGACCCTGGTGGTGGGCGACCTGGCGCTGCCGGACCGCGTCAAGGGCAAGGGCATCGGGATCGGGCTGGCGGCGGGGATCAAGCTCACGCCGTTGATCTTCATTCCGTACCTGCTGTTCACGCGGCGAGTAAAGGCCGCGGCGGTCAGCGCACTGACTTTCGCGGTCACGGCAGGCCTTGGGTTCGCACTGCTGCCGCGCGCCTCCGCGGTCTACTGGGGCGGGCAGCTCTTCCAGCCGAGCAAGCACTTTCACCTGGACAACCAGTCCCTTAACGGGGTCATGCTGCGCCTTACTCACGCAGGGCCCGGCGCGCACGCGTACTGGCTGGTCGCGGCGGTCGTCGTCGGCATCGCCGGGCTCGCCACCTCGATCCTGGCGAGCCGACGCGGCCACGAGCTACTCGGCCTGGTTGCGTGCGCCGCGACCGGCCTGCTGATATCCCCGGTCAGCTGGTCGCACCACTACGTTTACGTGGTGCCGGCACTTGTCCTGGCCGTGTACGGGCCACGCTGCCGCGGCTACCGGATCCTCGGTGCCGCGCTGGTGGTGGGCCTGTTCGGCTGGTGGCCCGTGCCTATCGGCAACCAGGGCGGCTACGACCCCAGGGCCGAGCTGCTGCCGCGCGGATGGCTGCTTCTCGCGCCGAACCGGGGCAACTACGGGACTCTCGAGTTCACCTGGCGCGGCCTGGAATTGATCGTCGGCAACTACTACGTGCTCACCCTGCTCGTGTTTATCGCGGCCACCGCATGCGTCCTGGTGCTTAGCCATCGCATCAGGCCTGAGCGCAGTCGGTCCTTCGAGCCCGATGCTGTGTCGGCGGCCGGCCGCTCGCGGCGGTGTCGCTGGCAGGGCCGGGCGCCGCCCAGGGCCGCCCGCCGGGTTCAGCGGGCGCTGCGGGAGTCACCCGCCTCCGTTCGGGATAATCACGGGCATTCACCCGAACGGAGGCGCGGTTACTCTCGTCGGCCCTGGTTCTTCACGGCCTCTGCCGCGACGGCGGCCGCCTCCGGGTCGAGGTAGCGGCCGCCGCGGGCGACGGGCGCGAACGAGGCGTCGAGCTCGTACGCCAGCGGGATGCCGGTCGGGACGTGCGCCGTCCTGTACCCGGCCAACACGCTGGTCATCGGCGTCTGGGTGTTCCTCGGGCTGGCGGGCAACGCGTGGTGCATCGTCGCCAACTGGGGCCCGCGGCACAGCCTGATGCCAACCGACGAGGCGGAGCGCTCGAGGGGCGTCTTCTCCTCCCTGACCAACCTCGCTGGCGCGGGCGCCCCCGCCCTGGTCGGCTGGATGCTGTCGACGACGGGCAGCTACACGCCGGGCTTCCTGTTCCTGGTCGCCACCATCGTCGTGTCCATCGGCTGCTGCGCCGTCCTCATACCGCAGCGGTACTGAACCCGGGCCCGGCCGTCAGCGCGGCCGGGCCCGTGTCACCCGATAAGCGGTGTCACCCGGTAAGCGGTGTCACCCGGTAAGCGGTGTCACCCGATCGGGCGTCGTGACGGCGCCGCCTCGATCGGGAATGCTGAAGTGTGTTAGAGCGCGATCTGGTGATGGCGCGGCACCGAGCCGTACAGCCCGGTGCCGACCTGCGGCAGATTTCGCCCCGGGGCGGCCGCCCCGGGGGGCCTGGGCGCCCTGGCCAGTCACTGGCCTGGGATACCTGGGTTGGGGCGGTCCGCCGAGGCGCGCGCGAATGACTGGTACGGCGTGATCTCTCCGGGTGAGATCACGCCGTCCTCGATCGCCCGGGCAAGCAGCGCGTCCTTGCTGGGCGCGGTCCGCCCGGTGGCCGCGTACTTGGCGCGCGCGCGGCTGATGTACTGCCTGACCGTGTTCTCGCTGATCGACATCCGCCGCCCGACCGATGCCTTCGACATGCCCTGAAACCACAGCAGCAGCGCCTGCTGCTCTTGCTGCGACAGCGCCGGCCGGGCCGGGCTCTGGTCCGCGAGGATCGCCCTGGCCTGCGACCGGGTCACGTACGGGCGGTCGGCGGCCGCCGCGAGCACGGCCTCGACCAGGTGGTCGCGGCCCTCGTCCTTGGAGATGTAGGCGTGCGCGCCGTTGTCCAGCGTCTCCATCACGATCGCCGGGTCGCTGTGCCCGGAGAAGGCCACCACCCGGTACCCGGCAGCCACCAGCCCGGGGATGTGCGCGGTGACCAGCTCGCCGGACAGTTCCAGGTCCAGGATGACCACGTCGGCGGACGGCTGGGGGCCGACCGTCAGCCCGGTCAGGTCGCGCGCCGTCTGCACCAGCAGTACCCGCTGGCCGGGATCGGACCGGATCCAGGACGCCACCCCCTCGGTGACGACCGGATGGTCCTCGATGATCGCCACCGTTACCGGCTGTTCCATCGCGCCTCCGCCCAGAGAATAGCGCCGTCTTGCTGATGCTCGATGGCGACCCCCTCGCCGGCCGCAGGCAGCCGGACGACTACCCCGGTGTCGGCGACGAAACTGACGGCGATACCGGCGGCCACCGCCGCCAGGGTGATCCGCGCGTGGCTGCGCGCGGCCGTCAGGATCGCGATGGCGGCGTCGGTGATCACCCGGCGCGCCGGGCTGGGTACCTCGGGCAGCAGGCCGGCCGTCTCGATCTCGACGGCGACCCCGCGCCGCTCCGCCACGTCGGCGCTCGCGTGCAGCTCGTGTACCAGCGACTCGGACACGTCATCGCCCTCGGCCAGCAGCCGGCGCAGCCGGGCGGCCTGGACCGCGCACCTGACCCGCACTTGCGGGTCGCTCGGGTCGGCCGTCCCCGCGGCCAGCTCGGCGATCAGCGGGACGGCGCCTTCCTGCAGCACCAGCCTGCGGGCCTGCCGGGCCGCCCGGATCACCGCCGCGGTGGCGGCGCGCTCGCGGGCGGCATCCTCGCTGCGCGCCGCCGCGGCGGCCTGGCCGGCGGCGACATCCAGTGCCCTGACCCCGGCGGCGACGGCTACCTGGCCGCCGGTCGACCAGGCCAGCACGGCGAGGAAGCCGGCCAGGCCGGTGCGGTCAAGACCGTCCCATACCTGGACGCCCAGGGTGGCGAGGGCCAGGGCGGCGAGGAACGACGCGAGCTCAGGGAACCGGCGGCGGTGCAGCATGAGCACGCCCGTCCAGCCGGCACTCCCCCACGACCAGTTGACCGCCAGCATCTGGCCGGCCGGGCTGGCGGCCGCCGCCGCCGTGCTGGCGGCCAGCGCGATCGCGGCGACCGTCCAGGCCGGGCGCCAGCCGGGCGGGCCGCGCAGTACCAGGACCGACCCGGCGGCGATCGCCAGCGCCATGACCAGCCACATCGCGGCCTGGAAGGCGAACGAGCCGTAGGCCGGGCGGTTATGCAGCAGCTGGCCGCCCGCTCCGGCGAGATGCCAGCCCGCGACCAGGACGATGACCGCGAGGGTGAAGGCCCGCTGATAGCGGCTGGACATCGTCGCTTGCGGCTGCACTCGCGACCGCGGCTGAGTTGTCGCCCGCGGCCGCGCGGCTTCCCGCGGCGGCGTCGCTTCCCGCGGCTGCACCGCGGTCATGCCGGCCAGCTCACGGTGACCGTTGTGCCCGCGCCGGGACGGCTGGCGATCGCGGCCCGGCCGCCGACCGCCAGCATCCGCCCGGTGATCGACTCGCGGATGCCCCGGCGGGACGGCGGGACGGCGGCCGGGTCGAAGCCCCGCCCGTGGTCCGTGACCTTGACGACCGCCCAGCCTGGGCCGCCGGTGACGGTCACGTCCGCCTGCCCGGTCCCGGAGTGCCGCTCGACGTTGCGCAGCGCCTCGCCGACGCAGGCCGCCAGCTGGTCCGCGACGGGAGACGGCAGCGTGACAGTGCCGATGCCGAGCCGCAGCCGCACGGCGAGGTCGTCGGTGATGGCCGCGGCCCGTTCCAGCTGCGGTCTCAGGTCGGTCAGCGGCGCCGGCTCGCTCTGGACCGCCGGGGCGTCCGCGAGTCCTTGCAGCACCCGCAGGTCCCGGGCGGCCTGCACGGTGAGCGCGGGCGACGGCTCGGCAAAGGCTCCCGCCGCGACCATGGTCAGGGTCGACAGGATCGTGTCGTGCAGCTGGCGGTGCTGCTCGCGCTCGTCGGCCCGCCGCGCCTCCTCGGCCCGGACCTGCCGCTCGGTCGCCAGGCCGGCGGCGACGATCGCGTCCGCCTGCCGGGCGCCGCCGCGGATCACCGCGATGAGGCCGGCGACGACGATCGTCTCGACCGCCAGCAGCCAGCCGCCGACCAGGGACCCGACGCCCAGCCCGTAGGCGATGACCACCACCGCGGCGGCGGGCACTGAGAGCCGCGGCCGCAGCGCGATCTGCAGGATGTAGACCGACGTGCAGGCCAGCGGGAGCATCCAGGTCGTGCTGTCGTTGATCAGCGCCGCCGGGACCAGGTGCCGCTGCTCCAGCGCCAGTGCCGCGATGACCGCGGCGTCGGTCAGCACGAGGGCCGGCGCCAGCCCGGACCGCCGCACGAGCCAGGTGAAGGCGGCCGACCACAGGGACAGCGCGGTCAGCGACGCGCCCAGCCACCAGCCGGAGGCCTGCCCCGTCGCGGCCAGCACGGCGACCGCGGAGAACAAGACCGCGCCGCCGAGGCGCAGGGCAATCGCGTACCAGCCGGCTAGCCAGTGCAAGGCCTGGTCGGACGGCCCCGCCAACCGCGAGCGGCGCGCTCGCCCGAGGCGGGCCACGAAGGGCTGGATCTGGCCCCCGGCGAAAGAGGCTGCCGGTTCCACCGGACCAGTATGCGCCAGGAAGGCGGTAACGCGGAACCGGACGCTTCAACATCTGGGCGCGGCGGCTTAGCCGCGTCCCGCCGGGTGCCCCTCGCGGCAGGCCGCCGCCGCGCTAGCGACCCGGGAGCGGCAGTCCGCCGATGTCCGCCCCGCCGTTGGCGGCGAGCCACGAGAGGGCCTCGCGCAGGGCGTCGAGCGCGGTGTACCGCGGCGCGTACCCGAGTACCTCGCGGGCGCGGGCGACGCTGGCGGTGATGCTGCGGGTGGTGTGCTCGCGGGTTACCTCGGCGTGCTCGGTCCCTGCCCGGCGGGCGAACTCGTCCCAGCCGACGAAGTCCAGGGCCGGCTCGCGGCCGAACCACCCCGCCACGCCGGCCGCCAGGCCCCGTTGCGTCATCGACTGCTCGGCGGTCACGTGAAAGCTGCCACCGACCGCCGCCGGCCGGGACAGCGCTAGCTCGAACGCCTGGGCCACGTCGTCGGCGTGCACGTGGTGCAGGACGCCGAGCCCGTGGTCGGGGAGCGCGAGCGGCCGCCCCGTCGCGAGGGCGGTCCAGGTCGCGGGGTCAAGGTTCCCGGCCGGGGTGATGACCGGCCAGCCCGGCCCGCTGATGTGCCCCGGGTGCAGCACCACCGCGGGAACCCCGCCCGCTCGGGTCTCGGCGTGCAGCAGGGCCTCGATCTCCGCCTTGCCCGTGCCGTAGCTGCCGTAGGCGGTGCGCGGCTCGTCCTCCGTCACGGGGACCCGCAGCGCGGGGCCGTGGACCCAGATGGTCCCGCAGTGCACGAGCAGCGGGCGCGACGGGCGCAGCGCCTCGACCAGCTGCCGCGCCGAGGCCCTGGTGAAGCAGATGAGGTCGATTACCGCCGCCGGCCGCAGCCCGGCGATTCGCGCGCCGAACCGGCCCTCCCCGTCTTCCGCCTCCCGGTCGGCGGTCACCATGGTCACCGCGTCCCACTGCGGGCCGGGCCGGTACGGGCCGCGAGTGCCGCGGCTGACCGCGATCACCTCATGACCCTGGTCAACCAGCCGGGGAACGAGGTAGGTGCCGATGTGCCCGGTCGCCCCGATGACCACTACGCGGCTCATCCTGTCTGTCCCTTCCATCGCCGGGTCCCGCCCGCTTCATCGTCCCACGCGGGCCTCGCGCTACCCGCAGACCCGGATGCCGGTGAGCGGGCGGATCGCCGCGGCCGCGATCGAACAGGCATGGCCGCTTGCCGGCGGCTCGCTTGAGGCAGCGCTCACGCCGCCGTAGTTCGCCGCTCCGAGCGTGACGACCAGGGCCAGGCCGGCGCCGGCCAGCGCCGAGACGCGCATCCGGTCCCGCAGCCGCACCCAGCTGCGGGCGGGCGCCGGCGCGCTCCTTGCCGCGGCGGGCCGCCTCGCCGCCAGCACGGCCTGGCAGGCGGCAGCCAGCAGGAACAGCGGCGTGCAGCCGATGATGAAGAAGTCCGCGATGTTGTAGTAATGCGAGCCGAGGTGGATGAAGTCGACCACCCCGCGCACGCTGCCCGGCGCGGTCCAGTAGTGGATCCCCAGCCGGTCAAGCAGGTTGCTGCCCCAGCCGCCGGTCATCAGGGCGCCGGGAACGCGGACGGCGGCAGGCACCCGCCAGCGCGCGAGGGCCGAGACGGCGATGCTCAGCAGGCCGAAGTCAAGCAGGTCAAGCAGCGCGCCCGTGACCGGGCTGGCGTACCACCCGCCGACCGTGGTCCCGACGAGGATGTCGCCCCCTGAGTTGATCTTGGTCCACGGGACCTGGCGCCAGGCCCACCACTTGGCCGACTGGTCCAGCACGGCCACCGCGGCGATCAGGCCCAGCACCACCCGCCGCCTGGCTCTCTCCCCTTGTCTCACGCCCGGCTGAGGGGCCAGGCCGGGGGCCGTCGTGCGGGCAAGCGAGAGGAACCAGCGCGGGTCGTGAGGCACATCTCGGGACGATAACATATAGGTCACGTACAGATAACACCAACCCGTGGGGCAGGCCGCCCGCGTGCGGGGTCTTAGCGGGCCGACCAGGCCGACGGACCGGGCCATTGGCAAGGACGGGGCGTCCGCTCCCGCCGAGCCTGAGCTCTTCAGCCGGGTCAGCGTCGGGCGGATCTCCGAGATCATCGTCGAGCAGATCCGCCTGCTGATGCGGCAGGGTCAGTTGAAGCCGGGTGACCGCCTGCCGCCAGAGCGGGACCTGTGCGAGCGCTTCGGCGTCAGTCGGGTCACCGTGCGCGAGGCGCTGCGGATGCTGGAGTCCGCGGGGCTGGTGGAGATCCGCGTGGGCGCCCGGGGCGGCGCGTTCGTGACGGCCCCGTCGAGCAACCGGGTCGGCGAGGGACTCGCAGACCTGCTCACCCTGTCGGTGATCAGCACGGCTGACGTCACCGAGGTCCGGCTGATCCTCGAGGTCGCCATCGTCCCGCTGGTCTGCGAGCGGGCGACCGAGGACGACCTCGCGGAACTCGACAAGATCTGCGCGCGGTCCGAGGCCGCGCTGCGCGCGGGCGACTACACGATGGACATGTCGCTCGAGTTCCACGCCGCGGTCGCGCGGGCGACGCACAACCCGGCCCTGGTGATGCTGGTGGAGTCCTTCCGCGGGCCGATCCTGATGTCGCTCGAGGAGGCCAGGGAAGTCGCCCCGGAGATGGGCGGCCTCGGGACGAAGGAGCACGAGCGGTTCGTCGAGGCGGTGCGCCGCCGCGGCGCCGACGACGCCGCCCGCATCATGCGCGAGCACCTGGCCCGTACCGCCGGCCGCGTCCGCCACGACCACTGACCCTCCCCGCCGCCCGGGCAGCGGGGGCTTTCGCGTCACCGCCGCCGCGCCGGAGAAGATTCAGCAGAACGAATCCGGCTGACCCCCCTGCCGTCCGCGCATGTCTCGCGGTGGCTCGCCTGGCCGCGTGCCCGCGCCCGCGGTATCCGGGCGGCCGAAGGCAGCGGCGTATGATGCCCACCCGGGACATGTGACGCCCGCGGCGCGTAAGGACGTGAGTGTGCAGCAGAGCCTTTCCGGTATCCGCGTGATTGTTCACGGGGCTCGCAAGTGCGACGTTGACGGCGAGACCGACCGGTTCTGGGTCGTCTTCGACGGTGACCGGATCGCCGCGGCGGGCCAGGGGCCGGGCTGGGCGGCGCACGCCGCTGACGGCGCCGACGTGGTCGACGCGGCGGGGGCAGTGCTGACGCCGGGCTTCATCGACCTGCACAGCCACGGCGGAGGCGGCTTCAGCTTCGATGACGTCGCCGCGGTGCCCGGGGGCGCGGCGGCGGCCGGCGGCGCCCTGGCGGTGCACCGCGCCCGCGGGACGACCCGCTCGCTGCTGAGCCTCGTCGCCAACCCGGTAGCGGCGCTCGAGCGGTCGCTCGCGGCCATCGCGGACATGGCGGAGCGGGACCCGCTCGTCCTCGGTTCACACCTCGAAGGACCCTTCCTCGCCCCGTCGCGCAAGGGCGCGCACAACCCGGACTTCCTCATCAGCCCTTCGCCGGCCGTGGTCGAGCCGCTGCTCGCGGCCGCGCGCGGGACGTTGCGGCAGGTCACGATCGCACCGGAACTGCCTGGCGCGCTCGATGCCGTCGCCGCGCTCACGGAAGCGGGCGTGGTCGCCGCGGTGGGGCACACGGAGGCCGACGAGGAGCAGGCCCAGGCCGCCTTCGAACGCGGCGCCCGGCTGCTCACGCACGCGTTCAACGCCATGCCGGGGATCGGGCACCGGGCGCCGGGACCGGTCGTCGCGGCCATCGGGGACGAGCGGGTGACCGCGGAACTGGTACTGGACGGCGTGCACGTGCACCCGGACGTGGCCAGGCTGCTGCTTGACGCGGCCGGCGGCCGCGTCGCGCTCATCACCGACGCAATGGCCGCGGCGGGCGCCGCCGACGGGTCGTATCGGCTGGGCTCGCTCCACGTGGCCGTGGTGGACAGGGTGGCGCGGCTGGCGGGGCCGGCCGGCGCGATCGCGGGCTCGACGCTGACCCAGGATCGCGCGCTGCGCCTGGCGACGGGGCGGTGCGGCATGAGCCTGCGCGCCGCGGTCACGGCACTGACCTGGGTCCCGGCGCGAGTGCTCGGGATCGACCACTGGCTCGGCCGGCTGGCGCCTGGTTACGCCGCCGACGCCGTGCTGCTTGACGACGCGTACGAGGTGCGCGCGGCCTGGGGGGCGGGACGGCGGCTCGCCTAGCGGCCCGGGTTTAGCCGGCCAGCCCGCGGATCGCGGGTTGCCCAGGGCTGGCCCGGAGCGTCCGGGTAAGAGGCGTTACCGTAGCTTCCTTCCAGAAAAGAGGACCTGGCCCGATGACCGAGGACATCCTGGTGCGGCTGCGGCAGTCCCTTCCCGGCCTGCGGCCGAGCGAGCAGCGGATCGCCCGGGCGGCGCTCGCCAACCCCGCGGTCATCTCCGGCCTGAGCATCACCGAACTGGCCGCGCGCAACGAGATCTCGACGGCGACCGTGGCCAGGTTCTGCCGCAACACCGGCTTCGACGGCTATAAGAGCTTCTGCCTCGCGCTCGCCCGCGCCGCCGCCAACGAGACCGGCCGCCGGGTGGAGTTCGGTGTCTCCGACGGTGACATCGACCCGGCCGACTCGATCGCGGAGGTGGTCCGCAAGCTCGCCTTCCATGAGGCCCGCGCGGTCGAGGAGACCGCCGCCATCCTCGACCTCGGCCAGCTTGAGCGGGTCGTTGACGCGATCACCGCCTCCCCCGTGGTTGACCTCTACGGATCGGCTGGCAGCGGCCTCGCCGCCCTGGACCTGCAGCAGAAGCTGCGGCGCATCGGCTACCAGGCAAATGCCTGGACGGACGCCCACCTGGCGCTGACCAGCGCCGCCGTCCTCCCGGCGGACGCCGTGGCCATGGCGTTCTCCCACTCGGGAGAGACCGAGGAGGCGATCTCGGCGCTGGAGACGGCGGCGGGCAGCGGCGCGCTGACGGTGGCGGTGACCAACTTCCCTGAATCGCCGCTCGCCCAGGTCGCCGACGCCGTGCTCACCACCGCCTCCCGGGAGACCCGGTTCCGCTACGGCGCGATGTCCAGCCGGATGGCGCAGCTGATGATCGTCGACGTGATCTTCATCGGCGTCGCCCAGCGGCACCCAGAGAAGGTCTCGAAGTCGCTCGCGGACACGCTCGCCGCCCTGGCGAGCCGCCGCAGGCCGCGCCGGAAGGCCGACAGCTGACGGCCGCCCCGCGGGCGGCCGCCGGCTGTCATTCGCTGACTGGCTGACGCTCAGGCGGCGAGCGCCTTCACCGTGAGCTGGTAGTCCTCCTGGATCCGGCCGTCGCCGCCGAGGACCAGGAAGGCCCGGGCGGCCCAGGCGACCTCGCCGTCGGGGGCGCTCAGCGCGACGGTGGACGTGACGATGTCGTCGTGGCGGGCCACGTCGCCGACGGACGTGACCGCATAGCCGCCGCCGGCCACGAACTGCTGGTAGGCCTCGGCCACCCGGGCCTCGAGCCCGTCGTGCCCGCGGAACTGGACCCCGCCGGCCACGAACTCGACGCGGTCCGGCTGCCACAGGCCGGCGACCGCGGCGCGGCGGCGGCGGCGTCGGGCTCGCTCCACACGGCCAGGTAGCGGTCCGCGATCTCGGCGGCCAGCTGCTGGGTTGTGTCGGTCATGTTCTCCTGCCTCTCTGTGGCTCATGAGAGCGTTACCGACGATGCTCAACCCTCCGGTAACCGGAGGGTCAAGCCGGGACCGCGGGCCAGCCCGCTGGCCCCGAAGGACCGGCCGATGCGGACCGACCGCTCCCAGTCGGCCATCCGCTCGAGCGCCGCTCCGCCGGCCCGTGGAAGACGGCCTCCACGAGGCCCTCGGTAAGCACGAGAATCGCGGCGAACGAGTCGAAGGGGATGCCGTCGACCGCGACCGGCAAGACAATGTCCGCTTCCTCCGCCGACGGGGAGAGCGACTCGTCGGTGATCAGGATGACCGTGGCGCCGCCGCTCTTGGCCAGCGAGACGACCTCCTGAGCGGTCAGCTCGTGCCGTCGCAGGTCAAAAACGATCGCGACGGAGTCGCGCCCGGCCCGCAGGTACTTCCCGATGTCGGCGCCGAGCGGCTCGTCGGCGTAGTCGACGTTGGGGATCAACTGGTCCAGTTGCATCGCCAGCATGCGGGCGATCAGCCGCGAGAAGTACCCGCCGGATATCACGACGTGCCGCGGGCGGGTGGTAAGCGCGGACACGGCGCGCTCGATCTCGGCGGGCGGCACGGTGTCCGGCAGCCGCGTGACCAGGCGGGCGCGCAGGTCGACCGCCCGCAGGAAAACGCTGTCATCGGCCGGCGCCGCCCGGCCGGCCTGGGCCCGGCTCAGCGGGCTGGCGCTCATCGAGCGGGTGACCTCGGCGCGCAGCCGCTCCTGGAATTCGGGGTAGCTGCCGAAGCCCAGCCTGGCCAGCAGGCGCAGTACCGTTGGCTTGCTCGTGCCCGCCCCGGCCGCCAGCGCGGCCGTGCTCTCGAGCCCCGCGGCCGGGTAGCGCGCGAGCAGGGTGCGCGCCACCTTCCGCTCGGCGGGGGTGAGCTCGTCCATCCGCTGAAAGATCTCTTCCCGCAGCGGCAGTTCTCCGGCCGACGAGTCCGTCACGTCGTAAGTACCGGTTCGGGCCCGGTGCCGCGCGCGGAGAACATCGCCGGCGAGTTGTGCGCGACGACGGCGCGGCCGTCGCCGCCGACGGCGACGAGGCCTCCGGTGCTGCCGTGCCTGGCGAGCTCGTGCGCGAAGGTTTCCCGCACCGCCGCGGCGAGGCCCGCGCCCGCGTAGCGGATCCGGGCGGCGACGTCGTACGCCACGACCCCGCGGATGAAGGCCTCGCCGTGCCCGGTGCACGAGATCGCCACGAGGCTGTCGCGGGCGTAGACCCCCGCGCCGACGATGGGGCTGTCCCCGACGCGCCCGTCGGCCTGGCCGGCCATCCCGCCCGTGGACGTGGCGGCGGCGACCCGGCCGTCGGCGTCGCGGGCCACGGCGCCGACCGTTCCGGAGCGGGCGGCGACCGCGCGCCCGTCCAGCACCCGGTCTAGCTGCTGCTGGCGCGGCCCGGTGACGAAGTAGCCGCGCTCGACCACGTCGAGCCCGTGGCGCTCAAGGAACTCAACGTCCGGGTCGATGATGAAGACGTGCTCGGTGCGCTCCATGACGGTGCGGGCGAGCCGGACCGGGTTCTTGGCGTACTTGGACCCGGCGACCGCGCCCGCGCGCCCCGAGCCGGTCATGACCGACGCGTCGAGTTCGGCCTGCCCGGTCACGGTGAGCGCGGCGCCCCGGCCGGCGTTGAACAGCGGATCGTTCTCGAGTACCTCCACGCTCGCGCACACGGCGTCCAGGGCCCCGCCGCCCGCCGCGAGCACCTGCCATCCGGCCCGGTAGGCGGCGCGCAGTCCCTGCGCGAAGGGCGCGCGGCCCGCGAGGGTCAGCTCATCCACCCGCCCGCCCGCCCCGCCGTGCAGGGCCAGGCTCGGTCCTCCTTCTGGAGGCGCGCCTTCCTCGAAAATCTCCATAATGGTGGTCTTTCTGTCGTCCGGCCCGGGGCATTGGTGTCACGGGAACGTGCGGCGCCGCCCTTGCGGGGCTATCCGGTGCCCGTCGAGGCGAGTGCGAGGCCGAGCAGAAGACCATCCGCGGAGACGGCCGGACTCGAGGTGACGAAGATCGGGACGCCCGCGGCGGGCGCGGTGATCCTGGCCGGAGTGCCGCCGATGAGCGGCGAGACCGTGCCGAGGAGATCGCCTTCGGCGACGGGCGTGCCGGGCTTGACCGCGGGCTGCCACCATCCGGCGTGGTCCGTCGTCATCCAGGTCCACCCCTCGTGCTCGGCCTGGCTGAACGCGGTCGCCTCGCCGGGAGCAATCTCCAGGTAGCGGAGGAGGTTCCGCAGTCCGCGGAGGTGGCGTTCGACGGCCGCCGGGTCGAGGATGCCGCACTCTCCCGACTCAGCGGTGATCGCGGGGATGCCCAGGTCGGCCGCGGTCGCCGAGGTGCTCCCGGCGACGGTCCGGCCCCGCGACGACTGCCGCACCAGGTGCCCGAGGCCGTACGCGAGAGCGAGGTCGCGGGCCCGCCGCTCGACCGGCGACGCGTCGTAGAGCGCGAACGGCTCGAGCGCTTCCGGAAGGTCCCCGGCGTGCAGGTCAACCAGGTAGTCGGAGCCCTTGATTAGCCTTTCCGTCACGGCCGCGGCGATCCGCTCGGCGGCGCTGCCTCCCGCGTCGCCGGGAAAGCTGCGGTTGAGATTCTTACCGTCCAGCGGGACGACGAACGGCGTCCGCGCCCAGAATGCCGGAAGGTTAATGACCGGCGCCACGGTGACGGTCCCGGACAGCTCGGCGGCCCGGAGCTCGGCCAGCAGCACCCGGGCGGCGGCGATGGACGTGTACTCGGTGCCGTGCACCCCGGCGATCACCGTCAAGTGCGGCCCGTCACCCGCCTCCCCGACGACATCGACGTACGGGATGCGCAGCAGCCCGTCTGCGCCGAAGTCAACCCGCAGTTCGCTGGCTTCGGTCATTCCCGTGGCTCCGTTCATCGTCAGGGGCGCATGCCCGGCGGCAACGTTCCGGCCCGCGGTCACGAGGGTGGGCGCGCCCTTCCAGCGGAGGCGCCGCGCCGTTGGGACGCCCTCGCCGTTTGTTACGCCTCGGAACTATATCAATGATTCTGGCGAGACATGTACCAGATGTTACAGATCTGGGCAGGGGCGCGGGCGCTAATTGCGCCCGGCCATGACGCCGCCGTCGACTTCCGTGAGTGTTTCCGGGAACTCGCGCGTGGCGGTGTCCCGCTCCCGCGGGGCCAGGGCCGACGCGTCCGGCAGCCGGTTTGGCATGAGGTTCCTGCCTCCCCTCACGGTGAGCCTGACTGCCAGCATGCGTTCCGATGCGGGCACGCATGCCCACCGATCGTACCCGGGCGTAACCAGGCGGTATCGGTGCACGCTATACGGCTGGACCTGCACCGAAGGGGGCCTCGGCTCCCCCGCCGCGGCCGGCTGGGCACGGATCCCGCGGGTGCGCGTCAGCCTAGGGCGGAACGGAACTCGGCGCGTCGAGCATGGCGACCGCGAGGTCGGTCAGGATCAGCGTGAACGACGCCAGCGGCGCGACGCCGTCCACGCCGGCCTCGCTGTCGCGCTCCCACCGGGCCAGCCCGCTGCTGGCGAACCGGACGGTCAGGGCGGCCCGGCCGACGGCCTCCGGCTCCGGCAGGTGGCTCAGGTGCGCCACCATGACCTCAAGCAGCTCGGAAAATACCGCGTCGGCGCGTCGCTCCGGCCGGGGTCGCGTAATAGCTAGCCATTAAGTTAAATCTTCAAGCGCATCCCCGGCTTCGAAGACGACCGCCTTCCCCCTGGCGGCCACCGGGCGCGCCCGCCACCACAGCCTAATCACTCTGCATTAATCGCGATGGGCCGCTTCCTTCGTTCACGCGGCCCTTGCCTGGTGTTCACCTCGGACCGGGAAGCTCCGCACTTGTCAGCGCCTAGCGGCTAGGTCCCTAGTACCTAGGTACCGATCGACGCCCGAGCGGGCGACATCGCCGCCGCCGAGGCGCTTGGCCCCGGCTTGCCGGTGACCCAGGCCGAGGAGCAGGCCACCCGGGCGGGCGAGTTCTTCCGCCTCGTCGCTGACCTGATCGCGGCGCGGCTGGCCGACGGCGCGTCCTTCGCGCCGGGCCAGTCCGGTTACGTGGTGGCGCACCCGGCCGGCGTCGCCGGGCTGATCACGCCATGGCGCACGCCGTTCCTGTCGCAGGCCCGGGCGGTCGCACCCGCCCTGGCGGCGGGCTGCACGATCGTGCTCAAGCCAGATGAGTGGGCGCCGCTGCCGGCCGCGCTGCTTGGGGAGATCACCACCGCCGCGGGCCTGCCCGATGGCGTGCTCAACGTCGTGCACGGCTCCCTGCACCGCAAGGCTCCCGGCGCTCAGGCCCGGGACGCCCTGATCGCCCACCCGAGCGTGGCGCGGCTGTCTTTCGCCGGCCAGGCCGACTCCCGGCACCAGGTCACGCTCGACGCCGCCGCGCACGGCAAGAACCTGTCCGCCGAGGCGGCCGGGGGCTCGCCCTGCCTCATCTTCGCCGACGCCGACCTCAACGAGGCGATCGACGGCGCGCTGTTCGGCGCCTTCGCGCTCAACGGCCAGCGACGCACCGCCACCTCGACCATCCTCGTCGAGCGGACGGCCTACGGCACCGTGGTCGGCCTCCTCGCCGAGCGGGCGGACCGCGTCCGCGTCGGCGCCCCCGCCGACCCGGCGACGGAGCTCGGGCCGCTGCCGCACGCTGAGGCCTACGACAAGCTCGCCTCCTTGGTGAGGCTCGGCATCAGGGAAGGCGCGCGGCTGGCGGCCGGCGGACGACGGCCGGCCCGGCCGCCCGAGGGAAGCTACCTCGCCGCGACCGTGCTCGCCGACGTGACCCGTCGATGCGCATCTTCACCGAGCAAGTCAGCGGTCCGGTCGTGCGGGTCACGCCGTTCGACACCGATGAGGAAGCCGCCTCGCTCGCCAACGCCTGCGCCCAGCCGGCGGCGGCCTACATCTGGAGCCGCGATCCGCGGCGAGCGCGCCGCCTGGCCCCGGCCATTGAGTCGGCCGGCATCTGGGTGAACTCCCCCAACCCGCGGGACCTGCTTGCCCCGGCCGCGGGCCGCGGGCCGGGCGCGGCGGCCGGGCCGATCGACCTCGACTTCTACACGCGGTCCCAGACCGTACTCGAGGCGGCAGGCGACGAGGCGCCGGCGCCAAGGCTCGGGGCCTGAGCGGCCCGGCCCGTCGGCGGACGGGATCCCAGCGGTATGCCCGCCCAGTGGCAGGACGGCAGGCTCGTCCAGGTACAGCCGCCGGCCTCCGGCGTCAGCTTCGAGGTCCCCGCGACCGGGCTGGGCTAACCGCAAGCGGTGCGGTCGACCCTTGCAAACAGCGCGGCCAAAACTTACGCGCCTATTGACGTTGCGCCATGTTAAGTTCCGTTAATGAAGTTCAGCACCGACGGGATCCGCACGACGCACGGCGGGAACCTGCCGCGGCCGGCCGATTTCGACGCGTTGCTGCAGGCTGGCCCGGTGGTGAGCGCGGAGGCGGCGCAGCGGCTGCCGGAGGCGGTGCAGTACGTGGTGGACCGGCAGATTAGCGCCGGGCTCAGCGTGGTCAACGACGGCGAGTACGTCAAGGCCGCGGGCGGCGGAAGTTACGCCGGGTACATCCACCAGCGGGTCACCGGCTGGGAGGTGCTGCCGGTCGACCCGGCCAAGCCGCGCAAGCGGGACGGCGTGGGCGCGCGTGAACGGCGGCTGTTCCCCGGGTTCTACGCCTCGGGGCTTTGGCTCCAGGGCTCCGGCGGCCCCGTTCGGCCGGGATTCTTCACGCCCGGCGCGCCCCCCGAGCCGACCAGGGAGCGGGTGTGCACCGGACCGGTCAGCTACACCGGGCAGGCGGCCATCAAGGCCGACATCGACGCGCTGAACAAGGCGCTGGCCTCCGAAGCACGGGCCGACAGTGTTCGAGGGGTTCGTGGCCGCGCTCGGCCCGCTGAGCCTCGGGGCATCGGCCCGCAACGAGCACTACTCCTCGGAGGAGGAGTACATGACCGCGGTCGCCGAGTGCGTCCGCGGCGAGTACCAGGCCATCGCCGCGGCCGGGCTGATCGTGCAAATCGACGAGCCGGAGTTCGCCACCTCGTGGCAGTTCTACCCCGACTGGGACACCGCCAGGTACCGCAAGTTCCTCGGCTGGTGCGTGGAGATCATCAACCACGCCCTCGCCGGCATCCCGCCCGAGCAGGTCCGGTTCCACGTCTGCTGGGGCAGCGGGCACCGGCCGCACGTCACCGACATCCCGCTCGCCGACATCGCCGACCTGCTGGTGACCGTCAACGCCCAGGCCTACTCGGTCGAGGCAGGCAACGCCAGGCACGCGCACGAGTGGCGGGTCTGGGAAGACGTGAAGCTGCCCGAGGGCAGGATCCTGGTGCCCGGCGTCGTCTCGCACGCCACCGACCTGGTCGAGCATCCTGGACTCGTCGCCGAGCGGCTGGTCAGCTACGCCTCGGTGGTCGGCCGGGAAAACGTCCAGGGCGGCACCGACTGCGGCATCGGCTCCCGGGTCGGCCACGAGGAAATCGCCTGGGCCAAGCTCGAGGCCCTCGCCGAGGGCGCGGCCCTGGCCACCAGGCAGCTCTGGGGTAAGTGACATGACCTACGACCTGCTGATCAAGGGCGGCCACGTCCTCGACCCCGGGCAGGGCCTCGACGGGCCGCTGGACATCGCCGTCCACGACGGCAAGATCGCGCGGATCGAGGCCGGCATCCCGACGGAGGAGGCCGCGCGGGTGATCGAGGCCCGCGGCCCCGGCCGTCACGTCGTCCCTGGCCTGGTCGACCTGCACACGCACGTGGCCCACGGCGCGGTCACCGAGGGCGTCGGGATGGGCTGCTGCGACCCCGACGTCATCGGCGTGCAGTCCGGGGTGACCACCGTGGTGGACTGCGGCTCCGTCGGGGTGGCGAACCTCGGGGTATTCCCCGCACACATCCTGCCGAAGGCGGTCACCCGGGTGATCACCTACGTGAACGCGGGCAGCCACGCGCACACCATGCCCGGGCCGGCCGACGTGAACAGCCTCAGCGACATCAACCGGGCCGCGCTCGCGTCCTGCGCCGAGCACAACCCGGGCCTGATCGCCGGGGTAAAGCTCCGCCTCGTCGGCCCGATCATGGGCGAGCTCGGCGAGGACGTCATCACGGCGGCCAAGGCGGTGGCCAGGGACCACCAGGTGCCGCTCATGGTGCACATCGGCGACTTCACCGCCAAGACCGCGACCGCGGCGGCCAGGTCCGGGGAACTAACCAGGTTCCTGCTCAAGGCCATGGAACCGGGCGACATCCTCACCCACCTGTGCACCCCCAACGCCGGGCGGGTGCTCGACCCCGCGGGCCAGCCTTTCCCCGAGGTCGCCGAGGCCCGCGCGAACGGCGTGATCCTGGACTCCGCGCTCGGCCGCGGCAACTTCGGCTACGAGGTCGCGAGCAGGCAGGCCCAGCTGGGCCTGTACCCCGACACGATCAGCAGCGACCTGACCGCCATGGGGCAGGCCTTCCACAGCCTGCTCGAGTGCATGGCCAAGTTCATGGCCATCGGCTACCGCCTGGCCGACGTGGTACGGATGACCACGGCCCGGCCGGCCAGCGTCCTCGGCATGGACGGCGAGATCGGCGCCCTGGCCGTCGGCCGGGACGCCGACATCACGATCCTCGACCTTGTCGACGGGGACTTCACCTTCACCGATACGACCGGCCAGGCGTTCCACGGCGGCTACGGCCTCGTCCCCGTGCACACCCTGCGGGCCGGGCAGTCCTACTCCCCGTACTGGGGCACCCACCCCTGGGGCTGGCTGCCAGCGCGGTCATGACGCGGTTAACGAGAAACCGGGGCCGCCGGCTAGCGCTCCCGCCCGCGCGGGCGGGAGGCCGGGCGGTCACTCGAAGCGCGCGATGAGCTCGGGTGGCAGGGTGGTGGCCAGCACCGCGCAGTACGTGCGCAGCGCCTGGGCGTGCTTGTCCTGCCCCGCTTGTGTGAGGACGAGGTTGATTCCCCGGCGGTCGTCCACGCAGTTGGCCCGCTGCACCAGGCCGTGCCTCTCCAGCCGGTCGGCGAGCCGGGACAGGGCGCTCTGGCTGAGGTGCACCGCGTCGGCCAGGCTCTGGGACCGGCATCCGTCCGGCTTGCTGGCCAGGTGGTCGAGCACCTCGAAGTCGCTCACGCCGAGTCCGTGCGACTCGCCGAGTTCGCGTTCCAGCGCGTTCCAGGACGCGACCTTCGCGGAAATGAGCGCGTGCCACGCGGCCTTCACCGCCTCATCGCGGTCCCGGAGCTCGGACTCCCCCGCGCCGCCCGACGGCGGCTCCAGACGCGTCCGCGCTGCTGCACTCGTTGCCATGGCCGCAGCATACTCGGTTGGCTCGATGCTTGCAAGCGCATTAAATGTACTTGCAAACATTGCACGTACATGCATATAGTCGGGCCATGGCTTCTTCCCGAGGCCAGCGGGAGCCGCTGGCCACATCAACGGAAACCACCTGGACACCCCAGCTGTGGGGGATCCTTATCGTTCTCGGCGGCGCGCTGCTGCTCGACGGCCTCGACGTCTCGATGGTCGGAGTCGCGCTGCCTTCTATCCGGACCGCACTGCACATGAGCACCTCATCGCTGCAGTGGATCGTCAGCGGGTACACGCTCGGCTACGGCGGCCTGCTGCTGCTCGGCGGACGGGCGGCCGACCTGCTCGGCCGCCGCCGGGTGTTC
Organism: uncultured Actinomycetota bacterium; assembly: GCA_963767685.1. GTDB lineage: Bacteria > Actinomycetota > Actinomycetes > Streptosporangiales > Streptosporangiaceae > Trebonia. The sequence continues at coordinate 69,889 of CAVYEZ010000013.1, read as the reverse complement.
GTCGCCGCGGTCGCGGTGTTCGCCGTGGTGTCCCTGCTCGGCGGCCTCGTGTCGAGCCCGGGCCTGCTGATCGCGGCCCGCATCATCAAGGGCATGGCGGCGGCGTTCACCGCCCCGGCCAGCATGTCGCTGCTGACCACGACCTTCCCTGAAGGCCCGCTGCGGAACCGGGCGTTCAGCATCTACTCGGTGTTTGGCGCCAGCGGGTTCTCGCTCGGCCTCGTGCTGTCCGGCCTGCTCACGCAGATCAACTGGCGGTGGACGCTGCTGGTGTCCGCGCCCGCGGCGGCCCTTGTGCTGCTCGGCGCCCTGACGCTGATCCCGCGAGGCGAGGGAGGCAACCGCGCGAACAGGGCCTGGCATCAGTTCGACCTGCCCGGCGCGGGGGTCATCACCGTGGCCGTGCTGCTGCTCGTCTACACCGTGGTGAACGCCCAGCAGGTCGGCTGGGGATCGGCGCAGACGATCGGCTCGTTCGCGGCGATCATCGCGCTCGGCGGGCTGTTCGCGGTGATCGAGACGCGGAGCACCCACCCGCTCGTTCCGTTCGGGATCTTCCGGTCGGCATCGCTGCGCCGGGCGCAGATCGGGGCGATCACGCTGTTCGGCAGCTATGTGTCGTTCCAGTTCCTGCTGACTCAGTACCTGCAGTCGCTGGCGCACTGGTCGGCGATCTCGACCGCGCTGGCATTCCTTCCGGCCGGGGTAATCGTCTTCGTGCTGTCGCTGCGCGTCGCCGGACTGCTCAACCGGTTCGGCCCGGGGGCGCTGGTCGTCGCCGCCTTCGTCTCGCTCGTCGCCGGCTACGCCGTCTTCCTGACGGCAGGCGTGACGCCGGATTACCCGGCGGTGATACTCCCGTCCGTGATCCTGCTGGGCGCGGCATTCGGCTTCGGCTTCTCCGCCCTGACCGTCGCCGCGACCTCCGGGGTGCGGAACGAGCAGCAGGGCCTGGCCGCGAGCCTGTTCCAGACCTCGTTCCAGGTCGGCGGCGCGGTGGTGCTCGCGGTGGTCACCGCGGTCGTCGACGCGGCCGGCGCGAACACGCTCACCTCGCCCGCCGCGGTGGTGTCGGCCTACCGGCCGGCGCTCTACGTGATCACCGGCGTCGCGGCGCTCGGCCTGCTGGCCGCGCTGCCGGGCCTGCGGCGCGGCAGCCACCAGGTCCCCGACGAGGTAACCGAGTTCCCGGCGGCGGAAGCACCCGCGGCCGACGGCGAGCCAGAAGCGGCCGGGGCCGCTGGCCGGTAGCGCCGGAGCGGCCGGCGGCGGCCAGCGGTCCCGGACCGCTGGCCGCCGCCGGCTTGCGTCAGTTGCCGCTTGGGCTGGTGACCTTGGCGGTGGCGTAGGTGCAGCCCCGGGTCTCGCACAGGGTCACGATGCCCCTAGGGCCCTTCCCAGGGCCGGCCTCGGGGTGACCTTCCACCCAGCCGGCGTGCTCGACCTTCTCTTGCCGGAGGGAGCGCTTGCCGCACAGCGGGCACGCGCCGGAGACGGCGTCGCCCCACCGGGCCCAGGGGTTGGCGACGAAGAAGCTGCCCGCTATCAGCAGCCCGGCGATCGCGAACGCGATCAGGCCGATGACCAGCAGGCCGGTCGTCACCGACCCCAGGGGCAGGAGCGGGATCGACTTGATCATCGGGCGCAGCCAGAAGACCAGGAACCAGCCGACGGCGCCGAAGACCGCGGCCAGGCTGAGGGTAGCGAACAGGTTGTAGCCGCGTTTGTGCGACTTGCGCTGGCTGATCGCGTCTTCGATCAGGAGATCCTCGTCCGATGCAGGCATGACTCCAGTTTCGCACTATTTCCGCGATGCGGCGCGCAGTCAGTCGGCCAAGGCGTGAAACACGCACCCCTCCAACGGGCCTTCCATTGCTGACGACCGCAGAGGAGGGGATCATCAAGGCGACGGGACGCACACACAAGGGGAGGCCCGTCTCATGAAGCTCGCTCTGTACCTGCCAAACTTCCGCGAACACGTAACGGTCAAGGAACTCGAGGATCTCACCAGCCTGGCCGAGGAGCTCGATTTCGACTCCGTCTGGACGCTCGACCGGCTCATCGTCCCCGAAGCCTCCGATCGCCAGGAACTCCAGTACGCGTTCGGCATGATTGATGAGTTCCCGAAGGCACTGCCGGTGTCCTCCCGCGGCCAGTGGTACCAGGGCTGGCCGCTGATCCCCTGGCTCGCGGCGAAAACGACCAAGGTGCGGATCGGCATGAGCATCACCGACACGCCGTACCGCTCGCCCGGCGTCCTCGCCGCGGAGCTCGCCACGGTCGACCACCTGTCGAACGGCCGGCTGAACGTCGGCATCGGCGCCGGCTGGATGCCGGAGGAGTTCGCGGCCGCCAGTGCCGCCCACATCTTCCCCAAGCGGCACACGCACGTGCGCGAGACGATCGAGGTCATGCAGGGCATCTGGACGAACGACGTGTTCGAGTACCACGGCGAGTTCGCGGACTTCGACCGGTGCGGGTTCGGCTGGAAACCGGTGCAGAAGCCGCACCCGCCGATCTTCTTCAGCGGGCTGAAGGACCCGGCTCGCTCGGCGCGACGGATCTCCAAGTACGGCCTGGCGGGGTGGATCGGTATCCAGGACTCGCCGGAGGAGCTCCGGCAGTGGCGCACGGCCATCCAGGGGGAGCTCGAAAAGCTCGAGAGCTCGCGCTCGATCGACGATCTCGAGATTTGCAGCATGATCTGGTTCGTGATCACGGACCAGGAGACCGATCAAACGCCGATGGCCAAGGGCAGCAACCTGCTGGCCGGAACCGCGGCGCAGATCACCGATAGGCTCAAGCGCTACAAGGAAGCCGGGCTCACGATGCCGCTCCTCTGGCCGCCGTTCCAGGACGTGCCCGTCTCCAAGACGCTCGACGACCTCAAGCGGCTAAAGGAAGAGATCATGCCTAAGGTCGAGGCCGCGTAACCAGGGCCGCGAGTAATAGGCCGCGAGCCGCCTGGGGGCAGCCGATCTGGCCGATATCCGTGCCTCCACTTGATGCGCGACACTGTCATCGACGAGAATCGGCCAGGCTGCGGTTCGCGCTGGGGCCACCGAGCAACAAGCCGGGGAGGCTGGCCTTGAGTCTTGACAGCGGACACGAACAGCAGGGGAACAGCCCGCTGCGTGCCTCGGACGCCGACCGTGAGCAGACCCTCGAGGCCCTTGCCGCAGCCAGCGCCGAGGGGCGGCTCAGCCTGGAGGAATACTCGCAGCGGAGTGACGCCGCGCTCGTCGCGCGCACCCTTGGTGAGCTGACCGGCCTGACCACCGATCTTCCCGCGCTGCCGCAAGGTGACCCTGCGCCGGTTCCTGTAGAGATCACCGCGGTGCTGGGCAATGAGTCGCGCAAGGGCCCTTGGGTGGTTCCCGCGCACATTACGGTCCGCTCAGTGCTGGGTGACTGCCACCTGGAAATGCAACAGGCTGTAATCCGCCAGCACGTCACCACCATCGACGCCACCGTGAGGTTCGGGTCGATGACCATCTTCGTGCCCGACGGGATCGACGTGCGCATGAATGGCCGCGCGGTGCTCGGCGCCAAGTCGTCACAGCTGCGCGGCGAGCCTCAGCCCGGAGCGCCGGTGATCGTCGTCAACTGCGACGTGTTCTGCGGAGCGGTCACCGTCCGCCGACCGGACTGGATCATGCGACGGCAACTGGCCCGCGAGGCCAGGCGGGCGGCCGAGGACAAAGACGCGTAACGCGCGGTCACCGTCACGGTGCCGTCGCCCTCGCCGGCGATGCACCGTGACGTGGTCCCCGCACGCTACGGGCGGCAACATATCGTCGGCGTATCGAAAACCGTATACGCGCTGGCAACACCCGGCTGCCTTGACTGGAGGGCATGACCTCTAGCGAGCCAGCGCGGCCAGCGGCCGGTCGCGCCCCCTCGATGGCGTCCGCGTCCTCCTCGTCTGTCCCAGGCACGGGAATCACCGTGTACGGGTGCGGGCCGGACGAGGCTGCTGTGTTCCGGGAGGTCGCGCCTCGTTTCGGCGTTGCGCCGACTATCACCGAGGCAGCGGTGTCCGAGGCCAACGTCGGGCTGGCGTCTGGAAACCGATGCATCAGCGTCGGCCACAAAACCCCGGTTACGGGTTCCACCCTGCTGGCGCTCAGCCGGGCCGGCGTCAGGTACGTCTCCACGCGAAGTATCGGATACAACCACATCGACGTTAGCTACGCGCGGAGCGTCGGCATCTGCGTGGGTAATGTCGCCTATTCACCCGACAGCGTGGCCGACTACGCGCTCATGCTGATGCTGATGGCCGTGCGGAATGCGAAATCCGTCATCCGCCAGACCGACGCTCATGACTACCGGCTGCATGACGCGCGCGGGAAAGAGCTCCGCGACCTGACCGTCGGGGTCGTTGGAACGGGACGCATCGGCTCGGCGGTCCTGGACCGGCTGCGGGGATTCGGCTGCCGGGCCTTGGCCTACGACACCCGTCAGGAAACCGGGGCCCGCTACGTTCCGCTCGACGAACTGCTCGAGCAGAGCGACATCGTCACCCTCCACACCCCGCTCACCGCGGACACGCACCATCTCCTGGATCGTCGGCGTATCGGGCAGATGAAGCACGGCGCGTTCATCATCAACACCGGGCGCGGCTCACTGATCGACACCGAGTCCCTTCTTTCAGCGCTGGAAAGCGGCCGGCTAGGCGGTGCGGCGTTGGACGTCCTCGAAGGGGAGGACGGGATCTTCTACACCGACTGCAGAAACAGGCGCCTCGACAACACTCCGCTGACGCGGCTGCAGCAACTGCCCAACGTGATCATCAGCCCGCACACCGCCTACTACACCGACCACGCCTTGAGTGACGCCGTGGAAAACACCATCATCACCTGCCTCACGTTCGAAAAGGAGAAGACGGCGTGCGAAAGCTGAAAATCGGAATCATCTTCGGCGGCTGCTCCGAAGAACACCCGGTGTCGGTCAAGTCCGCGCAGGAGGTCGCGAAACACCTCGACCTCGGCAAGTACGAGCCGCTGTGGATCGGGATCACGACCACCGGGGCGTGGAAGCTGTGTGACGGCCCGGGCTCGAACTGGGAGAGCCGCGACAGCCTCCCAGTCGTGCTGTCACCGGACCGAAGCGTCCACGGGCTGCTCGTTCTGGAGCGGGAACGATACGACATGATCCGTCTGGACGTGGTCTTGCCCCTTCTGCACGGCAAGCTCGGCGAAGACGGCGCGATCCAGGGCCTGCTGGAACTGTCGGGCATTCCCTACGTGGGCTGCGACATACCAAGCTCGGCGCTGTGCATGGACAAGTCCCTGGCCTATATCGTCGCCGGTAACGCGGGAATCGCCACACCGAAACACTGGGTGATCACGGAGAACGAGAAGATCGCCCCGGACAGCCTTACCTATCCCGTCTTCGTCAAGCCGGCCCGTTCGGGCTCGTCCTTCGGCGTCAGCAAGGTTTCTGGACAAGAAGAACTGCCGAGTGCGATAGAGACCGCACGGCAGTACGACGCCAAGGTGCTGATCGAAGAGGCCGTTGTCGGCAGCGAGGTCGGCTGCGCCATCCTCGGGGGACGATTCGGACTGGTCGCAGGCGAGGTAGACCGGGTTGCGCTCTCGCACGGCTTCTTCAGAATCCATCAAGAGAGCAATCCGGAAAGCGGCTCAGAGAACTCCGCGTTCGTCGTGCCCGCCGACATCCCGGCCGAGGCGCGCTCGCTAGTCCAGGAGACGGCAAAGGTCATCTACCGCGCTCTGGGCTGTAAGGGACTCGCCCGGGTGGACACGTTCCTGACCGACGACGGAACGGTCGTACTCAACGAGGTCAACACCCTGCCCGGCATGACCTCCTACAGCCGCTACCCGAGAATGATGGCCGCCGCAGGACTGTCCCTCGCCGACGTCATCGAACGGCTGGTGGCGCTGACGCTGGACGGCAAGAAGCGGTGAACAGCGACTTCGTCTTCGTCGACGAGTTCGTCCCCGGCATACGGTGGGATGCCAAATACGCCACCTGGGACAACTTCACCGGCAAACCGGTGGACGGATACCAAGCCAACCGCATCGTCGGCACCAGGGCCCTGTGCGCCGCCCTGAACAGAGCCGAAGAAGAAGCCGCATCCCTGGGCTTCGGCCTGCTCCTGTGGGACGGCTACCGCCCGCAGCGCGCCGTCGACTGCTTCCTGCGCTGGTCGAGGCAGCCGGAGAACGGCCGCACGAAACGACGTCACTACCCGAACATCGGCAGGCCGGAGGTGTTCGAGCGGGGCTATGTGGCCGCCAGGTCAGGTCACAGCCGGGGCGGCACCGTCGACCTGACGCTGTACCAGCTAGCCACCGGTGATCTTGCTCCCATGGGCGGCGACCACGACTTGATGGACGCGCTGTCCCATCACGGAGCACGAGGAATCACGTCAGCCGAAGCGGAAAACCGGCACCACCTCCGCACCATCATGCAGGACTGCGGCTTCGACTCCTACGCACGCGAATGGTGGCACTACACCCTCAAACACGAGCCGTACCCCAACACCTACTTCGATTTCCCCATCACGTAGTCCCCCGCTGGTTGTGCGGCGGGCAGCCGCACCGTGACGCAGAGCCCGGGACTATCTCGCCAACGGTGTTTCCGGCGGTCTTGGTTAGTAGGTCTCGGCCGCAGGGAAGCGGTCGCCGAAGGTTATCGCGAATGCGTTCAGGGCTGGCTTCCAGCGCATGGTCCACTTTGTGTCGATGCGGTAGCCGACGCCGGGCAATCCTCGACCACCAGCACACGCATGCTCCCGAGGCTACGAGCCCGCGCATATCGCCGGCATATCCAAAACCGCGCACGTGCTGACAACACCACGCTGGCTTGACTAGCGGGTTGAAACCCGGCGCCTCCCGGTCCTCGCCGCCCGGCCGCCTGGCGGACCCTTCGCGTCGGCGCCAAGAGCGGCCCCACAAAGTCGCCAGTGATTAAACAAATCATGTACATATTCAACGCGGCGGCCGCCCGAATACCGCTCACGCAACAGCAATTTTACGACCGGCTCGGTGGAGGCGCCGAATATCCAGCGCGTCGCCAACGTCATGCTCGAGTTCGGCGCGCTCAGCACCCGGTACAGCGCCGAGGTCGAGAGCGGCGCCCTGATCCGGTCAATGATCAGCTGAGGATGGTCAGGGCGTGCGGCCCAGGGCCACGTTGATCGGCTCGGCGAGTCCGAATGTTCCCCCGCGCGTGAAGTCCGCGATCGGTGTGAACGCAGGCTGGGCGTAGAGGTACGAGGCGAGGTCACCGCGAAGCAGGGAGGCAAAGACTTCACCAACCAGCCGTCCCCCCACCGGTCCGAGTCTGATCGGGATGTCATCCTTGACCAGGTCGTGATCGGCGGGGACTCTAGATGCGCGGACTTAGGTAACGGTTAGGGCACGACGCTCAGCGGTGTCACGGCTGAGCGCGCCGCGCCCGCTGTCAGATGGGCCTGCTCCTGGGTCCGTGGCCGGGAGGCGGGAAGATCCGGGTTTCGTACTCGGCTCCGGCGGCGCCGGCTTCCACCATGCGGTCGTAGGTGGCCAGGATGAGTTCCCTGGCGCCCCGACCTCTGTCGTCGCGGCTCTTGCCCGGTTCTGGGTCGTCGGCGCCGGCCTGGAGCGCGCCGGTGATGTACTCCACGTCGTCACGGTCGTCGATCCCGTACACGCGGAAGAACAAGGCGTCCAGTTCCGCCCGCAGGCTGGCCCGGCGGCCGGGATCCCAGGCGAACGGATCCTCGCCCCCATCGTCCAGGTCGCGGGCCAGCGGCCGCATGTCGGGCGAGGTGTACACGAGCTCGAGCACCCGGGGGACGATGAACGGCAGGAACGGCTCCAGCGTGTCGGGGGCCGGCACGGGAAGCTGCTTCCAGTCGGCCGCCCGCACGGCGGGGCCGTCGACCTTCTGCCGGGCGACGTAATCGAAGACCAGCGAGCTCTGCGCTGCGATCAGGGCCGCGGCGAACGGCGGCACGACGCGCGGCAGCATCAGGGGCAGGGAACCGGCAGTGGCCGCGCGCGGCAGGAACACCGCGACGGCTGTCCTCTCAGGCACGGGCCTGTCAGACACGGGCCGTTCACGCACGGGCGTGCGCCAAGCGCACAGCCATTCCCAGTTCCAGCCAAGTTCCGCGAGGCGGTCGGCCACGCCGGGGCGCTGGGCGGTCCCGCCTTTGCGCTTGACGGCGACTGGCCCGTGCTCGGCGATCCAGTACCGCGGCCGCGCGACCCGGTGGTCGAACAGGTCAATCATCGGGGGCTCATAGACCGGGAGCATGTACTGGCCGTCGCGGGTAAGGGTGCTTCCCGCCAGTTCCCAGCCTTCGTCGCGCAGTTCCTGGTCAGCGCGGAGCAGCCCCGTGTCGGCGGCGGCCCGGGGGAACGCCGTTTCCAGCCTCATCTTCCACGGGTTCCCGTCGGGCCGCGTCTCGTCTCCCCGTGTTTCGATACAGAGCGCCGGCGCGCGGCGGTAGATCGCCGCGATGAGCGCGGCGTCCCTAGAGCCGCGAAAGGCCGGCAGCGCGCCGGTGTTCGGGTTGATGAGCGCGGCCTCGCCCGGCGTCAGCGTGAACGACCGGCCGTCGTCGCCGAGGTCAGCGGGGCCGTCCAGCCGGAACGCGAACCTGGCCGCGCCCCGCGCGCACAGGACCGTCGCGCACAGGACCGTCGCGCACAGGGCCGCCGACGAAAGTGAGCAGGCAGCACGGGGCGTCGGCACCGGTGAAGTCATACAGGGACGCCAGCGCGCCGCGGCGCATCAGGCCGCCGAGCAGGTGCCTCGCACCGGGGGCGGCGGCGGTGCCCGCGGAAACGGCGCAGCCCGCGCGGCCGTCGGGGGCGAGGATCGTCATGGCCCGCTCGATGAAAAGCTGGTCCGCGGCCAGCGCCGACACGCCCGGTTCGGCCAGGGCGGCCGCGCATTCGGGATACGCCCCCGAGCCCGTGGCGAACCGGAAGGCCGTGCTCTCCCCGCGGCGGTCGATCTTCTCCCGTGGCGGGGCGGACAGGACGCAGCTGAAGCCGCCCCGCCACCGGGTCTCGCCCTCGGGAACACGGAAGACGTCGGGGAACTCCAGGTCCCAGTGGAAGAAACCGTGCTCACCGCGCAGCCGGTCGAGCTCCGCCAGGGACTCGGCGGGGAGAACCCCTTCGGCCCCCCGCTCCCGCAGGTCCAGCAGGACCCGGTTGACGATCGCGGGCGGCGCGTCCGGGGTCTTAGCCCAGGCGAAGGCCGCGCACCAGGCGTCGGCGATCAGGCGTTTCGCGCGGAAGGCAGCCGAGTCGCGCCACTTCTGGTACTCGGCCGCCTGGCGGCGGTCATCGGCCGATGCCCCGCCGGGCAGCCTCCCGATCTTCACCAGGGACTTTTTCAGGGCGTCGTTGGAGTGCGAGTACCCGCCCTGCTCACTGAACAGGGTTGCCTGCCCGGGGTCCGGCTTGCCGTTGGCGCGGCGCAGGGAACGGGCATGCCTGCGGTCGTCACCGTCGGCCGTTCGGAATGCCTCGTCGGGGATGCCGCTCTCGATCAGGTCCGGACTCGCGCCGATCAGGGCATTTCCCGGTCTGACGCGCCCGTCCAGGAAAGGCGGCGTCATGCCCGGGACGTCGGCCGCCAGCCGCAGGCGGTCCTTCGTCCGTTCCACCGCCTCGCGGCTGGCGTCGACACCGTAGATGCAGCTGCCTACCACCTCGCGCATCGCCCGCCGCAGCGCGTCCGGCGACTGGTTCCCCTCGCGGGCCTCCGCCACGCGCCGCGCGATCCGGCGGGCCGCCGCGACCAGGAGGCTCCCCGAGCCGCAGGCCGGGTCGCAGACCGTCACCGCCAGCAGGGCCCGCGCGACTTCCGCGCCATCTATCTGGGTGGCAGCGCCGGCGTTCTTCTTCCGCTTCGCGCCCTGCCCGCCCCGCTGAACCGCGGCGTCGAGAACCGGCTCAAGGGCGCTGTCGAGAAGGCAGTCCACGAACGCCTGTGCCAGGCGATCAGTCCCGGCCTCAATCACCGCGGCCGGCTCCCCGGCCGATGCCATCAGGCCCATAGCGGAACCGTAACTGATTTTCCCGGCTTTACGGGCGTCGTGCCCGCTCGCGAAGCCGGTACTCGTGACGTGAAACACGAACCCGTTCTGGATGATGACTTTTGTTCCCGGTCACCGCGCTTCAGGCGACGTCGACCTCGCCGACGTGGCCGTCCGACACCACGAACCGGCGCGTGACCGACACCGACTCCAGCATCCGGCGGTCGTGCGTTACCAGGAGGAACGTTCCTTGGTACTCGTCCAGTGCCGACTCCAGCTGCTCGATGGCGGGCAGGTCGAGGTGGTTGGTCGGCTCGTCGAGCACGAGCAGGTTCACCCCGCGCGCCTGCAGCAGCGCGAGCGCGGCCCGGGTCCGTTCCCCGGGCGACAGCGACGAGGCTGGACGCAGCACGTGGTCCGCTTTCAGGCCGAACTTGGCTAGCAGCGTCCGCGTCTCCTCGGGGGCCTGGCCGGGTACCTGCGCGGCGAACGCCTCGAGCAGCGGCCCTGTGTTGTTGGGCACGGTACCGTCGAACAGCGACCGTGCCTGGTCCACCTCACCCACCGAGATCCCGGACCCCAGTGACGCCGAACCGGTAAAGAGCGGCACCCGCCCGAGCAGCGCGCCGATCAGCGTGGACTTCCCCGCTCCGTTCGGCCCGGTGATAGCGACCCGATCCGCCCAGTTCACCTGCAAGTTCACCGGTCCGAGGGTGAAGCCGTCGAATGACACGACCGCGTCACTCAGGCGGGCGGCAACCGTCCCCGAGCGCGGTGCCGCCGCGATCGTCATGCGCAGCTCCCACTCCTTGCGGGGCTCGTCCACGGCCTCGAGCCGGTCCAGCATCCGCTCGGTGATCTTGATCTTGCTGGCCAGCTTCTCCGTCCGGTTGACCTGTGCGGAAAGCCGGTGCTTGTCCTTGTCGGGCGCCTTGGCCCGGGCCTGCCGCACGCCCCGGTCCGCCCAGCTGCCCTGCAATCGCATCCGGTCGGTCAGGTCCGACTTCCGGTCGGCGTACTTCTCGTAGGCGTCCCGCGCGTGCTGCTGGGCGATCCCCCGTTCTTCCAGGTAGGCGAGGTACCCGCCGCTGTACAGGTGCACCGACTGCTGCGCCAGGTCGAGTTCGAGCACCTGGTTCACCGTGCGTTCCAGGAAGGCGCGGTCGTGGCTGACCAGCACCGTCCCGGCGCGCAGCTTCACGACGAAGTCTTCGAGGACGGCGAGCCCCTCGATGTCCAGGTCGTTCGTCGGCTCGTCGAGCAGGAAGATGTCGTACCGCGACAGCAGCAGCGACGCCAGGTTGGCCCGCGCCGCCTGCCCGCCGGACAGCGCGGTCATCGGCGCTTCCAGCCGAACGGCGAGCCCGAGCGAGGCAGCGACCTTCGCGGTCCGCTCTTCCAGGTCCGCCCCGCCCAGGTTCATCCACCGGTCGAACGCCAAAGCGTACGCGTCGTCCGCCCCCGCCTGCCCGGCCGCGAGCGCGGTCGTCGCCGCGTCGAGGTCAGCGGCAGCGCCGGCCACCCCGGTCCGCCGCCCGATGAACGCGAGCACGCTCTCCCCCGAGCGTCGCTCCGGCTCCTGCGGCAGGTACCCGACCGTCGCCGTCGGCGGGTTCAGCGACACGGACCCGGCTTCACCCGCGCCGTCGTCAAGCCCGGCGAGCATCCGCAGGAGCGTGGACTTCCCCGCCCCGTTGGCACCGACGAGCCCGATCACCGTGCCCGGCGAGACCACGACGTCGAGCTTGGAGAAGATGACCCGGTCCGCGTGCCCCGCGGACAGCCCCTTGGCCGTCAGTACAGCGTTCACCCGACAAATCTAGGCCAACTTGTCGTCCTGCCCGGCAAGCTTGGGCGCTGCCGGAAAGGGAAGCCCCGCCCCAGGCGGGCGGCCTGGGGCAGGGCGGGTGATTCCGTTCTCTATGAGGTGACGGTCTAGAGCCTGAAGCGCCAGACGCCGCGCCCGTGCGTGGCGGCATAGATATAGCCCCCGGGGCCGGACGTCAGGTCATCGACCGCGACGTTCGGCAGGCCGGAGCCGAGGTGGCGCCACGTGGTGCGGGAGCCCGCGAACTCGCCGGCGGTGTACACCCCGGCGTCGGTGGCCAGGGCGAGCTGGCCGTGGGCGAGCACCAGGGCGTCGGAGGCGATGTCCGGCAGGTTGCCGGAGATGTCGGTCCAGGTCTGGCCGCCGTTCCACGTCTCGAAGACGTGGCCGGTGCCGCCGCCGGGGACGAACCGCCGGGAGTACCCGTTGAATACCGCGTAGGCGTGGGCCGGGTTGGCCGGGTCGACGGTGACGCCGGCGATGTACCGGTCCGGCAGGCCGGCCGTGTTCACCTCGTGCCAGGTGCCGCCGTAGTTGGTGGCGATGCCCGAGGCGAACGTCGGGCCGGGGTTTCCGCCGCCAGCGACCCACGCGGCGTAGATGACCTTGCCGTTGCCGGTTGACGACAGCGCCGTGACCGAGTTGCCCGCCCCGGTGTCGTAGACCGGCGTCCAGTCACAGGTCGCCTCGGTGGCGCAGGACGTGTTCCAGCCGCTCGTGGAGACCCACACGTCCTCGCCGCCGCCGATCCAGGTGCTGGGGTTCTGCTGGTCCGGGACGAGCGGCATGACGAACCGTGGATTCGGGTCGCAGTTCGCGTTCGGCGTCTGGCCGACCGTCGCCTGGCCGGCGCAGGTGAAGCTGGCGTAGTCGGCTGAACGAGTGGCCGCCGTCGGTGGTGGTGTACAGCGCGCCGTAGGTGTACTCGCCGACCCAGTTGTTGGCGTTGGCCGGATCGACGATCACGTCGAACCCGTCACCGCCGGCCGCCTCGGCCGACTGGGTGAACGCGGTGTCGTCCACCATGGTGCCGTTGTCCTGCATTCCGCCGACCACCTGGGTGGTCCCGTCGGACAACTGCCCGGCCCGGGCGTCGTAGAACTGCAGGTCGTGCAGGGTGGTGTTGAGGTCGGTCCAGTTGCCGTCCTCGGCGTCGTCGCTCAGCGGCCGGCTGTACACGCCGCCGTCGTTGCCGATGACGATCTTGCCGTCGGTGATCATCATGGCGTGCTGGTCGGGGTGCGTGGTGATCGGGCACGTGTTCGTCGCGTCGCAGGCGAACGGGTAGTTCCAGTACGGGCTGGCCGCCACCCAGGTCTGGCCGGCGTTGGTGGACTCGAAGACTTCCTCAAGCCCCACGTACACATGGCTCGGGGTTACTCGGGTCGACCGCGAGGTCCTCGTTGTACCAGGCCTGGATGCCGACGCCGTAGCCGGAGCCGACGGCCAGGGCCGAACCGGAGGCGGCGAGCGAGGCCTCGTCGCCGATCTTGGTCCAGGGGCCGGTCACGCTGGCGGGGCTGGAACCCGTTCCCGACGCGACGAAAATGCCCTGGAGCACGGACTCGTCTCCGGCCGCCTCCATGGCGGGCGACTGGACGACCGCGTACAGCTTGCTGCCGTCCGCCGAGTAGGCGAAGGTGGTGCGGCCGATGTCGGAGGCGATGATGTCTCCGGTCGGCGTGACCTCGCTGAACGACTGCCCGTAGTTGGTCGATTCGTAGAAGCCGTTGTAGGCCGTGTTGCCCGGCCCGTGCCAGCCGATCGCGGTGATGACGTCCTTGCCGCCCGTCCCCGGGACAACCGCGACGTCGGTCACCTGCTGGTCGTACGGCGGGAAATCGGTGGGGCCGGCCGGGTCGAGGACCTCAGACCACTGCTGCCGGGACGCGTCCCAGCGGAACAAGCCGTTGTTCGTGGCCGCGTACGCGTCACCGGACGGGTCGAAGGCGATGCGGAAGATCGTGCGCGGCCCGATCGGGTCGGCCTTGCCGCCCACCTCCTTCCAGGAATTGCCGTCGTTGGTGGTGACCCATACGCCGTCGCCCTGGTAGGAGTCCTGCGACTCATTGGCCTCGCCGGTGCCCAGCCACAGCGAGCCGTTCACCGGATCGACCGCGAGGGCGCCGGTGGACATGTCGGGCAGGTTGTCGGTGACCGGGGTCCAGTGCGCGCCCTGGTCGTAGGAGCGCCACACGCCGCCGTCGGCCGCGCCCGCGAACCAGGCACCGTCCCGAGTGGTCGCCAGCGCCGTGACCCGGCCGCCGACGAGGGAGAAGCCAGCGCCGACGTTCGACCAGAACGGGTCGGTGTAATTGGACGGCTGGCCGTTGTACGCCTGGGTGGTGAACTGCTGCCACTTGCCCGGCGTCGACGGGATCTGCGCGGCCTGCTGCGCGGCGGCGCCGATCGCGTCCCCGGTTAGGTACCCGGCGGGCGCGGTGCGCTCGGCGTTGTAGGCGGCCATCGTGTCCGCGAGGTCGCCGTCGTCACCCTGGTGGGTGTTGGTCGGAGCGGTCGGTGCGACGGTGGAGTGGCAGCCGGAGTGAGGGCCGGGCTCGCCGGGGCGGACGTGCCCGTTTTGAGGAAGTTATAGAGCGCTGACTGGCGCGCGGCCGCTCCTTGCAACGGACGTTGCCCGGTCGTGGCGGCCGAGCCTGGCTGTGCTGTCCCGAGCGCCGTGGTCACGGCGGCAATGCCGACCGCGAGTGACCCGATCAGGCGCAGTCGACGGGGGTGTCTCGGACGGTGCATATGGTCTCCATTCGATGCCTGAATCCCGGGTCCGCCCTCTTCCCGCGATCCAACGGCCAGCTGAATGCCCCAGATGCTCCTACAATTTGGCGGTAACGGATAGCCATTCCGTGTAGATTTTTGTGCAAATCACATTGAAAACCATCGATAATGGCTCGATGAGCGGTTCCGCCTTTCCGGCCCCGCCGACTTCGCCGTAAATGATCCGGACCAGCGGGCCCTCAGGCATCGGCACGGATTCACCACGGGGCCCGGAAATGACGGGAAATAAACGGCACGTTTCGGACGATGCGGGCGGAGTCGAACTGCTGCCGCGAAGACGCAGCCTGGGCGGCCGCGGGCCGTGCAGCCGCCAGGTCTCTCTGGTGAGTTACTGCGGCGTGACTGGCCGACCCAGCCGGGCGGAGTCGTAGACGGCCCGGATCACCGCGAGGTCCGCCCGTGCCTGTTCGCCCGTGACCAGCGGCTCCCCGCCTTGGTCGAGCGCAGCCAGGAAATCGGCGAGCTGCGCGCGGTGGGCCTCGTCCGCGACCGCCGCGGGATCGGCGGCGGCCGTGGCGACGGGCACCGTTCCCTCAACCACGGGCGCCTCAACCACGGGCGCCGTGGCCGCCGTCGTGCTTGCGGCGGCGCCGTACGCGCCCACCTCACCTCGCTCATCGGTCAGTTCCGTGGAGCGGATGGCGCCTCCCTCGACGACGACCGTCCCGCCGGTACCGGAGATTTCCAGTCGCTCGGGGAAGCCCGGGTAGACGGCGGTGGCGGCCTGCATCAGCCCAACCGCGCCGGACTGGAACCGCAGCAGGGCCAGGGCGACGTCCTCGACCTCGACCTCATGCGCCTGGGTCGCGCACAGCGCCGTGACCTCGGCGACCGGGCCCATGATCCAGCACAGCAGGTCCAGGTAGTGGATGCCCTGGTTCATCAGCGCACCGCCGCCGTCCAGCGCCCACGTGCCGCGCCAGTCGCCGCTGTCGTAGTAGTCCTGGCTCCGGTACCACTTGACGGCGGCCTCGCCGAGGGTAAGACGGCCCAGCCGGCCCGCCTGGATCAGCTCCCGCAGCCGCCGCACCCCGGCGTCGAAGCGGTGCTGGGAGATCACCGTGAGCTCTACGCCGGCCTCGGCCGCGGCACCGAGCAGCCGGTCCGCGGCGGCCACGGTAACGTCGATGGGCTTCTCGATCACCAGGTGCTTGCCGGCCTGGGCGGCCTGGACCCCGACCTCGGCGTGCAGCCCGCTCGGCACGCACACGCTGACGACGTCGATGTCCGGCCGGGCCAGCAGGGCGCCGAGGCCGCCGTCCCAGGCGGCACCGTGCTCGTCCGCCAGGGCCTTGGCCTTCCCCTGGTCCACGTCGGTGACCGCGACCAGGTGCGCGTTTGGCAGGGCGGCCACGGCGCGCGCGTGCGTAGGCGCGATGACCCCGCAGCCGACGATTCCCCAGCCGTACTCGCGATCGGTTCCCACCGCTTCTGTCCTCTCGCTGGCCCCGTGCTGCTGGACCGGGCCGCCCGACTGATCACCGCGATCTTACAAGCCGGCCCCTCGCATAACGCGGGGCGCGACTAGGGCACCAACGGACCGTTCTGGATGATAGAAGGGCTGTTGAACGCTAGTCGCCATGTTCGGCCGGCGGCGGTGACGCCAGCGGCCAGCGGCCAGCGGAGAGGAGACCGCGAGAGTGCCGGCTCACGACGGGATGAACTACGCGCCGAGCGGGCCGCCCAAGCCGGTCTGCTCGCCCGGTGACTTCGTGTTCGCGGCGGTCGGCCTGGACCATGGCCACATCACCGGCATGTGCAACGGGCTGACCGAGGCGGGCGGCCAGCTCCGCTGGGTCTACGACCCCGACCCGGCGAAGGTGGCCGAGTTCTGCCGGCGTTACCCGGGCGCCGAGGCCGCGCGGAGCGAGGAGGCGGTGCTGGCCGACGAGCGGGTGCAGCTGGTCGCGAGCGCCGCCGTCCCCGCGCACCGCGCCGGGCTCGGCATGAGGGTGCTAGAGCACGGCAAGCACTACTTCACCGACAAGCCGCCGATGACCACGCTCGGCCAGCTCGCGGAGGTGCGAGCCAAGGCGGCGCAAGCCGGCCGGAAGTACGCCGTCTACTACAGCGAGCGGCTGCACGTGGAAAGCGCGGTGTTCGCCGGGCAGCTCATCGCCGACGGGGCCGTCGGACGGGTCGTGCACGTGCTGATCACCGGTCCGCACCGGATGAACGCGCCCAGCCGGCCCGCCTGGTTCTTCGACCACGAGGCTTACGGCGGGATCCTCTGCGACATCGGCAGTCACCAGCTCGAACAGGTGCTCTACTACGGCGGGTGTGACGACGGCACCATCACCTCGGCGCGGGTCGCCAACTACGCGCACAAGGAGCACCCGGGCATCGAGGATTTCGGCGATGCCACCGTGGTGCTCGGCAACGGCGTCACCGGGTACTGCCGGGTCGACTGGTTCACGCCCGACGGCCTCGGCACCTGGGGTGACGGCCGGACGTTCATCGTCGGCACTGAGGGAAGCATCGAGCTGCGCAAGTACATCGACGTCGGCCGGGAACGCACGGGCAACCACGTGTACCTGGTGGACTCCGGCGGAGAGCACCACATCCCGGTGTCCGGCAAGGTCGGCTATCCCTTCTTCGGCGAGCTGATCCTTGACTGTCTCGAGGGAACCGAGCGCGCGATGACGCAGGAGCACGCCTTCCGGGCGGCGGAGCTGTGCCTGCAGGCGCAGCTGCAGGCGGTCCGCGTCGAAGGGTGACGGTAGTCCCCTCGCCGTTAGCTGGCACTTCTGCGCGTCCTGCGAACATCCTCCGGGTATTACGAGAAAATCCAACATATCGTCTTGACGTTCGGCGAAAACTCCTCAGTATGAAACGTGAAAGCCTATGACAACGTTGTCATCGACGAGGATGCCCGGCGACTCCAGTCAAGATCAAACAGTGGTGGTCAGCGGCCCAGAACCCCCGGTTCCCGGGCGCTGATACCGCGAGCCCCTTGGCGAGCGCCGGCGCGGTGGCAACGTCGGATCTGCCGAGGAGGTCCAACGTTGAAACGGAAGAGAACGTCAGGCATCGGCCAATGGTCGGCGGTGATCGCCGCGGCGGCCGCGGGCACGCTCGCGCTGAGCGGAGTCGCCACGGCAAGCACCACCCCGACTCCAAGCGCTAGCGCGTCACCCAACCCCTCCGCCACCGTCCGGGCGTCCGCCCCGCCTTCCGCCTCGGCGTCCGCAGCGTCGCGAAGTGGCGGCAAGAAGGGCGGCACCTGCTCGGTGACGAACAAGGGGCGCCTCACTGACTGCCAGCGGCCCGTCGCAAAGGACGCGCTCCCGGCTGGTGCCAGGAACACCGGCGCTGTCGGCAGCCCGGTCCAGGATCTGGCTTCCCTCGTGGACGCCCGCACCTGGACCACTGGCGGCGGCAACACCTTCCCCGGCGCGGAAGTGCCGTACGGGATGGTGCAGTGGTCCCCCGACACCGCTGCCGGACCGCAACGCAGGCGGCGGTTACAGCTACACCGACACGACGCTGACGGCTACAGCCTGACGCACATCTCCGGGCCCGGGTGCGGCGCCGCCGAGGACGTGCCGATCCTGCCGGTCACCGGGGCGCTCCCGTCCGGAACGGACCCGAACAACGTGACCACCCCGCTCACCCACACGGGCGAGGTCGCACAGGCGGGCTACTACTCCGCGCAGAGCAACGGATCCAGCGCCGTCACGTCGGAGTTCACCGCGACCACGCACAGCTCGATGGCCCGGTTCACGTTCCCGTCGACGACCACCGCCGGCTTCGACATCAAGCTCCAGGGCAGCCAGACCACCGACACGGCGGACAGCGCGCAGATCGTCGGCAATGACGAGGTCCAGGGCTCGGTGACCACCGGCGACTTCTGCGGCGAGTCGACCAATGACGGCCAGTCCCAGCTGTACACCGTGTACTTCGACATCAAGTTCAGCGCGCCGTTCACCTCGTCGCAGGTGATCACGAACTCGGGCCAGACCGACCCGGCCGCGGTCTACGTGGGCTTCGACACCACGTCCAACCCGGTCGTCCAGGCCAAGGTCGGCATCTCTTACGTGAGCGCGGCGAACGCCCAGCTGAACTGGCAGACCGACAACCCCGGCTGGAACTTCGACGCGGTCAAGGCCGCCGCGCAGACCAGCTGGGACAAGCTGCTCGGCAAGATCAGGGTCTGGGGCGGCAGCTACTCCCAGACCCAGGAGTTCTACAGCCTGCTGTACAAGGACTTCATCCAGCCGAACGTCACCAGCGACGTCAACCGCCAGTTCATGGGGGCCGACGAAAAGGTCCACACGCTGGCCAGCGGCCAGCAGAACCAGTACGGCATCTACTCGGGCTGGGACATCTATCACACGCTCGCCCAGCTGCAGGCCATGCTCGACCCGTCGGCCGCCTCAGACCAGGCGCAGTCGCAGGTCAACTACTACTCGGAGGACAGCCTCCTGCAGCAGTGGGGCTACCTGCAAGACAACAACTACGTGATGGTCGGCGACCCGTCGCAGGCGATCATTTCCGACTACTACGCGTTCGGCGCTCACGGCTTCGACACGAAGCAGGCGCTGGCCGACATGCTGAAGCAGGCCACGACAGTCAACGACGTGCGGCCCGGCGAGGCGCTCGAGCAGAAGTACGGCTACCTGCCCGAGGACGGGACCTACGGCTGCTGCAACTTCCACGGTGTCGTCGCCAGCATGCTGGAGAACGACAACGCGGACCTCGCCCTGTCGAAATTCGCGAGCTCGCTCGGCGACCCGCGCCGACGCGGCCATGCTCGAGCAGCGCGCGAACAACTGGGAGAACACGTTCGACCCGAACAACGACCTGCTGACCGCGCGTTACGAGAACGGGCAATTCGAGCAGGGCATCGTCCCGACCACGCAGCAGAACAACGAGCCGGACTACGTCGAAGGCGATGCCTACGAGTACCTGTGGGACGTGCCGAACAACTACCAGGCGCTGTTCAACCTGCTCGGCGGCGATTCCAAGGTCGTGCCCGGCGCTCCAGTCATACCTGTCCCAGCCGAACGGCGTACGGCATGTATGACGAGATCGCCAACGAGTTCGACCTGGGCGAGCAGTTCGCGCTCGACTACGCCGGCGACCCGGCCGGGACGCAGGCCGCCGTGCGCAACATCGAGAACACCGTCTACCTGCCCGGGCCGAGCGGACTTGCCAACAACGACGACCTCGGCGCGGAGAGCTCCTCCTACCTGTGGCAGATGCTCGGGCTGTACCCGGAGAACCCGGGCACGGGCACGCTGCTGCTAAACAGCCCCGGATTCCCGCACGAGCAGATCTCGCTGGCCAACGGCCAGACGATCACCGTCAACGCGCCGAACGCCTCCAGCGAGTACTACGTAAGCTCGCTGAAGATCAACGGCACGCCCGACCAGAAGCTCTACACGACGTTCAGCGACCTGAGCAAGGGCGCCACCCTGGACTGGACGCTCAGCCCGAAGGCGACCAGCTGGGGCAGCGCGCCGCAGGACGCGCCGCCGTCCTACACCCCGGGCAGCTCGGCGACGGTGGGCTACCTGGCCAGCCAGACCGCCGACGGTCGCGCCGGGGAGCTCCAGCACGCTCACGGTCGGCGCCAACAACGCCACCAGCAGCCCGCAGAAGGTGGAGGTGAGCATCACCGCGCCGTCCGGGCGTCACGATCTCGCCGAGTTCGGCCACGATCGACGGTCCCGCCGCACGGCACGGGAACCACCAAGCTGACCGTGACTGCGGCCGCGAGCACCACGCAGAACTTCTACTCGGCGCCCGTCACGCTGACCACGGAAGGCACCGGTGCCACTCAGTCGCTGAACCAGACCATCCTGGTCGCCAGTCCGGGCAGCCTGCTGTCGACGTTCAACAACGCCGGCATCGCCGACGACAGTGACGCCGCCGCCGGCGAACTTCGACGGCGACGGCAACGCCTACTCCACCGAGGCACTGGCTGCCGCCGGGCTCACCGCCGGGCAGACCGTGACGGTGAACGGCGTGACGTTCGCCTGGCCGCAGCCGTCGGCCGGCTTCCCGGACAACACCATGCCCGAGGGACAGCAGTCACGGTAAACGCCGCATCGGGAACCCGGACGCTGGCGTTCCTCGGGTCGGCCACCGGCGGAGACGCCTCCGGCGTCGTCACGCTGAACTACTCCGACGGCAGCACCAGCAAGTACTGGCTCGGCTTCAGCGACTGGACGCTCGAGCGGCGGCGGAGCACGCCGTCGTTCGGCAACCAGGTGGCCGCCACCACGGCCTACCGGGACTGCGCGGGATGCTCCGGCGGCCGGGAGGCGGTGAAGCACCTACGTGTTCTACGCGGCGGTCCCGGTCAACCCGGGCAAGACGCTGACCAGCGTGACCTTGCCGAACGGAACGTCCGGCGGCACGGAGCACATCTTCTCCTTCGGCACGTCGGCCACCGCGATGACCGGCCCGGTCGTCACCTCGCTGAGCGCCACCAGCGCCCAGGCTGGCCAGCAGGTGACGATCAACGGCTCCGGCTTCGGCGCCTCGCAGGGCAACGGTTACGTCGCCTTCAGCGACAACGGGGTGAACTGGGGTTCACCCGGCAACACCGCCACCTTCACCGTCGACAGCTGGAGCGACACGGCGATCACCTTCACCGTGCCGACCCCGAGCGGGACAAACGGCGAGTACCACGTCTGGGCGGGCACGCCCGCGTCGGTGACCGTGGTCGACAACTCGGGCCACATGTCCGCCAGTCCCGAACTGGCGATCACACCGACCGCCAACCCAGCCGACTACTACAACAACGCCGGCATCTCCGACGACACCAACACCTCGTGCGCCAACTACGACGGCGACGGGTACAGCTACTCGGCGCAGGCCCTGTCGGCGGCCGGGCTGACACCGGGCGGCACCGTCAGCGCCGACGGGCTCACGTTCACCTGGCCCAACGTCGCGTCCTGCGCGAACGACAACATCCTCGCCGCCGGGCAGACGATGCTAGTCAACGGAACGGCCGGGGCGAGCAAGCTCGGCCTGCTCGAGTCGTCCACGAACGGCTCGAGCTCCGGCCCGATCACCATTACCTACACCGACGGCACATCGACAACCGAGACCCTGTCGTCCAGCGACTGGGCGAACGGCCCCGGAACCAACGAGACAGCAGTCGCCACCATGACCTACCGCAACATGGGCACCGGAGGCTCCCAGACAATCACCATGTACATCTACGCCACGACGGTCCCGATCGACTCGTCGAAGACGGTGGCCTCGGTCGCCTTCCCGAATGTAAGCAACAGCGTTGGTTCCAGCACGACCGCCATGCACATCTTCGCGGTCACCACTGGATGACAACTCCTTGACAAGCACTCGCCGTGCCCGCACGGCGAGTGCTTGTTACTCTCAGTGCATGCGTCCCACGATGAAGGACGTCGCGACCGAGGCGGGGGTCAGCCTCAAGACCGTCTCCCGGGTCGTCAACGGCGAACCCGGCGTCACTCCGCTAACCGAGCAGCGGGTCCGCGAAGCCATCAAGACGCTCGGGTTCCGCCGCAACGACAGCGCGCGCCTGCTCCGCACCGGACAGGCCGCGACCGTCGGACTGGTCGTGGAGGACATCGGCGACCCCTTCTATTCGGCGTTGCTGCGGGGCGTGGAAGGCGTCGCCCGAGCACGCGGTTCACTGGTGCTCAGCGGGTCCAGCGAGGCGGATGCCGGCACCGAGCGCGAGCTCGCCCTGGCGCTGTGCGCTCGCCGGGTCGACGGGCTGATCATGATCCCGACCAGCGACGACCATGGCTACCTGCTATCCGAGCTGCAGGCCGGGGTACCGGTGGTGTTCGCTGACCGCCCGGCCGGGCGGATCGACGCCGACACCGTGCTCAGCGACAACGTCGGCGGCTCAAGGAAGGCGACCGCCCACCTGATCGCCGGCGGCCACCGCGGGATCGGATACCTCGGCGACAATCCCGGCATCTTTACGGCCCGGGAACGGCACCAGGGATATCTCGAGGCTATGACTGGAGCGGGCCTGCCGGTCGCGGAGGCATGGATCGCCATGGGGCCGCCCACCAAGGACCGAGTGCGGGCGGACCTGGAACGGATGCTCGCGGGTCCCAAGCCAGTTACGGCACTGGTCTTCGGAAACAACCGCATATCCGTGCTGGCGCTGCACGCGCTCGCGTCGGTGGATGCCACGCTGGCCATGGTTGGCTTCGACGACTTCGAGCTCGCCGACCTCCTGCGCGTGACGGTGGTGGCACAGGATCCCGCCGAACTGGGCAGGCAGGCCGCCGACCTGTTGTTCCAGCGGATGGACGGTGACTCTGCCCCGTCGCGCCGTATCGTCATCCCGACTCGTCTCGTCCAGCGCGGATCCGGCGAGCTGAGTCCCTTCGCGACGGGTTCAGAGCAGTGGTGAGGCCATGCCGATCACGTCGTCGACCACTCGGGTGCGGAAGGGCCGGGCCTTGACGGTTTCGGCTTCGACGGCGGTCGACTGGGAGAGGTAGCCGAGCTGTCGTTGACGGACGGTCGCGGTGAGACCGGGGTCGAGGACGAGCAGGTTGTTCTCGAAGTTGAGTTCCAGGCTGCGCCGGTCCATGTTCGCCGAGCCGACTACGGTGATCCGGGCGTCGAGGGTGATCGACTTGGCGTGCAGGAGGCCAAGCGGGTACTCAAACAGGCGTACGCCGCAGGCGAGCAGGTCTGAGTAGGTGCTGCGGCTGGCGGCGGCGACGAGCGGGGAGTCGTTGCGTGCGGGCACGATCAGGGTGGTGGTCACGCCGCGGCGCGGTGCGGCGCACACCGCCCGGAACAGGGCCTCATCGGGCACGAAGTAGGGCGTGGTGATGATCAGCTCGTGCTCGGCCGCGTACAGGGCGCTGACGAAAGAGTCCGACATCGTGTTGCCGGGCGTGGTCGGTCCGGTGCCGAACATCTGCGCGATCACGCCCCCCTGGTGCTGCTCGGGCTCCGGCGCCGCCGCGGGCAAGCCGTAGAGGTCCTCGCCGGTCTCGGCGATCCAGGTGCCGAGGAAGAGGTGCTGAGCCTGTCGTACGACCGGCCCTTCGCAGCGCAGCCAGATGTCGATCCATGGCGCGTACTTCGCCTTGGCCAGGAACTGCGGATCGGCGCAGTTCTGGCTGCCGCAGAACGCGATCCGGTTGTCGATGACCACCAGCTTGCGGTGGTTGCGCAGGTCGATCCGGCCCACCGCGAAGCGGCCCAGGCGGGGGATGTCCTCCAGCGCGGCGAGCAGGTGGACGCCGGCCTCGCGCAGCTCGCGCCAGCGGGGGCCGCGGATGAAGTCGCGCGACCCGAGCGCGTCGGCCATGACCCGGCAGGCCACGCCCCGGCGCGCCGCCGCGCAGATCGCGTCGGCGACCCGGCCGCCGTTTTCGTCGTCGAGCCAGATGTAGAAGCTGAGGTGAATGTGCTCGGTCGCGGCGTCGAACGCCTCGATCAGCTCCTTGATCGCGGCGTCGCAGTCACGTGTCGGCTCCGCCGGGGAAGCGCACAGGTCGCCCAGCAGCACGATGTGGTTGCCCGGCGTCGGGCCGAAGCCGTTGATCGAACGGCACAGGTCCGAGACGGACGTGGCGACCGGATCGTCGGGCGCGGCGCCCGCCCCGCTTGGTTTCGCCAGGCGACTCTCCGCGTCGCGGAGACGGTGGGCCCGCTCGCGGCCGATGCTGGTCTCGCCGAGGAAGAGATAGGCGACGACGCCGATGACCGGCAGGCACATGATCGTCGCGATCCAGGCCACCCGCGAGGCCGGCGTCCGGTTCGGCCGAGTGATCGCGCGCAGCACGGCCGACAGGTGGATGACGAACCCGCCGACCGCGACGGCCGCCGCGACCAGGTCATCGGACGCCCCGCTCATGATGGCTCCTCACGCTCACCGACATCGGGCCACCTGGGCCCTGGCACTGCACAGACCTGCCACCATATCGACATTGACGGGACAGATCGGCCACCAGCTCAGGGCGCGCCGACGCAGAACGTCCCCATTCGGCGGCGCGGGCCATCGCTAGAATCGCGACCATGATCCCCGACGGCGAAGACTGAGGGCAGAGATCCATGCCGACCAGCACCGAACGGATTCTCGTATCCCACGCCGGGGCGCTACCGCGGCCCGTTGCCCTGCAACGCCTCTTCGACGCGGGCCCGGGTTTCCGGGACGCCATCGACGCGGCGCTTCCCGGCGCGGTGGCGGAGGTGGTGGACCGGCAGGCGGCCGTCGGCGTTGACATCGTCAATGACGGGGAGATCTCCAAACGGGGACTGTTCACTGGCTACATCCGTGACCGGATGACTGGATTCGAGGCCGAGGCCGCCGGGGACCATCCGCCGGCCAACGCCGGTGTGACGGGCCGCGACCGCAGGGACTTCCCCGGCTTCTTCGCTGCTGGCTTCGGCGGCTTCGACTTCAAGGGAGCCATGCCAGCGTCGGAGGTCACCAGCCTGACGACGCGCTACGTGTGCACCGGCCCGCTCAGGTACGCGGGTACGGCCTCCGTCCGGGCCGACATCGACCGGCTGAGGGCGGCGGCAAGCGAACATAACGTGACCGCGTTCCTGCCCGCGATCACGCCCGGCACCGTGGAGCACTGGCTGCGGAACGACTACTACCCCGACGACGAGTCGTTCCTCGGCGCGATCGCCGACGTGCTGCACGAGGAGTACACGGCGATCACGGACGGCGGGCTGCTGCTGCAACTGGACGACCCGGACCTGCCCGACGGGTGGCAGATGTTCCCCGACATGACGGTCCCCGAGTACCGGCGGTACGCCGCGCTGCGGGTGGAGGCGCTGAACCACGCCCTGCGGGGCATTCCGCCCGAGCGGGTCAGGCTGCACGTTTGCTGGGGCAGCGGCCACGGCCCGCACCGGGACGATATCCCGCTACGCGACATCATCGACCTTGTCTTGTCGGTTCCGGCAGGCTGTTACTCGATCGAGGCGGCCAACCCACGACACGAGCACGAGTGGACGCTGTGGCAGGACGTGAGGCTGCCGGACGGCGCCTCGCTGATGCCCGGCGTGGTCGGGCACGCAACCGACGTCATCGAGCACCCCGAACTGGTCGCCCAGCGCCTGCTCCGGTTCGCGAAGCTGGTCGGCGCGGAAAACGTAATCGCCGGCACCGACTGCGGCCTCGGCAACCGGGTTGGCCACCCGGAGATCGTCTGGGCGAAGCTCGAGGATCTATCCGAAGGCGCCCGGATCGCCTCCCGCGCCCTGTTCAGGTGATGCGCTGGCTGGCGACGTCGGCGTGCCCGTCGATGCAGTGGGCGTAGGCGTGGCCAACCGGCCGCTCACCAGGGGCTCCCTTCGGCAAGTACTCCGTGAGGACTAGTCGACGAGAGCGACGTAAGTACCTGGCTTGCCGCCAAAGATCATCATCTCGGAGTACTCCATCAGAGAATACTCCGGGAGTATTCTTTGAGTTATGAGCTTTCCGCTGACGCTGCATGACGCGCTTGGGCAGAGGCCAGACCACGGGAACGAGGCTCCCGCCGCTGGCCGGCTGAAAGCCTGGGCGGCCGCGCTGTCGGTCATGATCGCGACGGCTGTCAGCGTCTGGGTCGCTTGTTCCTACCAAGATGACTTCCACGTTTACATGGCCGGGGCTCACGGCCTGTTCTCCGGGACGCTCTACTCGCGGTCGACCCGGGGAGACCTCTTCACGTACCCGACGTTCGCCGCGCTCGTCTTCGTGCCGCTGGCGTGGCTCCCGAGCACGACCGCCGCCCAGGTCGTGTGGGCGCTGCTGAACGAGGCCGCGCTCCTTGCCCTGCTCACCATCGTGATCCGGGCAGTGCGCCCGGAACTCCCCCGGCGATCGAGCCGGCTGTGGGCTCTCGGGCTGGCCGCACCGTCTCTCTTGCTTGACCCGGTCCTGCTGGCCGTCCGCCACGGGCAGGTCGACATACTCGTCACGGCGCTCGTCCTGTGGGACCTCGTTGGCACCCGGAGGCTCGCCGCGATGACGGTTCCGCAAGGCGTCGCAAGCGGACTGGCCGCCGCCGTCAAGCTCACCCCCCTCATCTTCGTTCCGTATCTCCTGCTCACCCGGCGCGGCGAGGCAGCGTGGCGCTGCCTCGGGACGTTTGCGGCCGCCGAAGCCGTCGCATTCGCGGTCTCCCCGGCCGCGTCGACGATCTACTGGACCCGTGACCTGTTCGACTACAAGCGAGTGGGCGGGTCTCTGGGCCTGCAGGGGTTGTTCGCGCCCACCGATCAGAGCCTCCTGGCCACGCTCACGCGGATCAATCACGGGACCGTCTCGCCCGGACTGCAGTGGGCCCTGACGGGCGTCCTTGGTGTCCTGGGCGTGGCGCTTGCCAGGCACGTGCACTTCCACTGGTCGCCCTTCCTCGGCGTCGCGTTGTGCGCGACCACGGGCCTGCTGATCTCACCGGTCAGCTGGACGCACCACATGATCTGGGTCCTCCCTGTCGCCGTTTACCTGGGTGCCGCACCCGATCGGCCGAACTGGGGGCGCGGGGCGGCGGCGTTCACGACGGTCCTCTTCTGGGTCTCGCCAATCTGGTGGGTGGCGGACACGGGGAGCGGACCCCTGCATGAAAGCGGCTGGCAGCTCATCGCGGGCAACTCGTTCTTTCTCTGGATGGTGCTCCTACTCGGAGCCTGCGCGGCAGCAGCGCTTCCGGGCGCCGGGTTGGCCAGCCGCAGGCGCGGCGACCAGGCGCACCAGTCAGCTCTTCGATACTTCTCCGGAGAATACTCCAAGGGTATTCTCTCGGTTATGACTGTTCCGCTGACACTGCTTGGCCTGCTCGAACGCGGCCCAAGCCACGGATATGACCTGAGAAGGGACTACGACGCGTACTTCGCGCGGGGGAAGGAACTGCGCTACAGCCAGGTGTACGCGACCTTGAACCGGCTGGCGCGCGACGGGAAGGCCGTCGCCGGGCCCGTCGGGCAGGGCGCCGGGCCGGAACGCCACCTGTACGTGATCACCGAGGACGGGATGGCGGACGTAGAGCGCTGGCTAGCGGAGCCGGTTCCGCCGGAGCCGGACCTGCAGAGCGAGCTGCTCGCCAAGGTGGTGCTCGCCCTGATGCTCGGCCTGGCCGACGGGTACCTGGACGCCCAGCGGGCGGCGCACCGGCAGCGGATGCGCGAGCTCACCGACATCAAACACGAAACGGACCAGATCGGCGTGCTCCTCGCCGACCATGCCCTTTACCGACTGGAGGCTGACCTTCGATGGATCGACCACACCGCGGCCCGGCTGGACCTGCTGGCACGAGCGGTGCAGTAAGGACCGCGAACATCATGGAGGCGCGGGATCTGCACTTGTCCTGGTCGCCGGCCCGGAGGTGCTGTTCGCCGACGAGCCGACCGGGACCCTGGACTCGGTGTCCGGGGAGCTGGTGATGGACCTGCTCACCGCCGCCGTCCGGGAGCGCGGCACCACGGTCGTGCTGGTCACGCACGACGCCCGGGTCGCCGCCTACGCCGACCGCGAGGTCGTCGTCCGCGACGGCAAGGTCACCACCCTCACCGGGGCGACCCCGTGACCAGGCTCGGGCTGCGGCTGGTGGTCAGCGGCGGCCGCGAAGCCCTCACCCGGCTGGTTGTCCTGACCGCCGCGGTCGGCCTCGGAGTCGGCCTGCTGCTCACCGCCGTGGCCGCGACCAACGCGGCCGTCGCCTGGAACAACCGCCACGCCTGGTTCTGGACCGGCACGCAGTCCGTACCCGCGGTCACCGGGCCGGCTAGCACTGTGTCGGCAAGCACCGGGGCCGGCGTCGACCCGCTGTGGTGGCACCCCACCGGCGACCTCTACGCCGGCCAGCAGATCGAGCGCTTCGACGTGGCCGCCGCCGGCTCCCCGTCGCCGGTGCCGCCCGGCATCCCCGGCGACCCGGCGCCGGGAACGTACTACGCCTCGCCCGCGCTGATCGCGCTCATGCGCGCTGTCCCGTCGAGCGTGCTCGCCGACCGTTACCCCGGCCGCCTGGCGGGCCCGATCGGCGACGCCGCCCTGCCGTCGCCGAGCTCACTGGTCATCATCGTCGGGCGCACCCCGGCGCAGCTGTCGCAACTGCCGAACACCGCGCGGGTGACGTCGATCGCCAACGTGATGCCCGGCGGCTTCGCGCACCAGTGCCCTGGCCCGGGCTGCCCCTCGACGCCCAACCCCCAGGGGCTGGCCTTCTCCCCGACCGACTCCGGCGGCGGCGCGAACTCCATCGACCTCATCCTGTCCGTCGTGGCGCTGGCCATCCTGATCCCGGTGCTGATCTTCATCGCCACCGCGACCCGGCTGTCGGCCGCCCGCCGTGAGGCCCGGTTCGCGGCGATGCGCCTGGCCGGCGCCACCCGCAAGCAGGTTTCGCTGATTGCGGCGGTAGAGTCGACCACGGCCGGCATCCTGGGCGTGGCAGCCGGGTTCGGGATCTTCTTCCTGCTGCGCATCCCCGTCGCGGGCATCCCCTTCATCGGCGAGCCGTTCTTCCCCGCCGAACTGACGCTCAGCCTGCCTGACATCCTCGCGGTCGCGATCGGCGTGCCCGTCTTCGCCGCCATCGCGGCCCGGCTGGCGCTGCGCCGGGTGAACATTTCCCCGCTCGGCGTCGCCCGCCGGGCGACGCCGCCGCCACCGGGGGCCTGGCGGGTCGCGCTGCTGCTCGCCGGCCTCGCCGAGCTCGGCTTCTGGACCGTGCACGGTCACCCGGCCTCCGCCTCCGGGCAGGTCCAGGCGTTCGCGTCCAGCTTCGCGCTCATCCTCATCGGCCTGTTCATCGCCGGCCCGTGGCTCACCATGGCCGCCGCGCGGGCCATGGCCCGCTGGACCAGCCGTCCCGGCACGCTGATCGCCGCCCGCCGCCTCGCCGACGACCCCAGGGCCGCGTTCCGCGCGGTCAGCGGCCTGGTGCTCGCGCTGTTCATCACCACTGTGGCCGTCGTGGCGATCACCACGCAGAACACCAAGAACGTGACCAGGTTCGGCACCGTAGCCGAATCCAACATGGTGACCGACCAGATCGCGACCGAGGCGTCCAGCGGCTTGCACCTCTCGGACGCCGGGCCCGCCGCGGCCGCCGCGCCGCTCACCAGGCAGCTACGCGTGGTTCCAGGTGTCACGGGAGTGGCGGTGCTGCGCGCGGACCCTGGGCTGACCATCCCCGGGGCATTTCATGACATCGGCGTCGACCCGAACTCAGGCAAGGCCAGCCCGGTCCCGGCCGACGTGGTCTCGTGCGCGCAGCTCGCGGCCATGCCCGTCCTGGGCCGCTGCCCGGCCGGGGCGACGACGGCGAAGTTCGTCGCCGGCGCGTACAGCCCATACAGCGTGCTTGGTGGGATGAACACCGCCGGGATCACCTGGCCGACCGCGAACGTTCCCGCCGCCCGGCTCGGCACCCTCGGCGTTGACGCCGTCAACGTGGGCACGGACGGCAGCACCGCGGCGATCGAGCAGGCGCGGACCCTGCTTGAGAACGCCTTCCCCGCCTTCAGCCCGCCGACCACCCTCCGAGACATCGTCGCGCAGGACAACTCCACCAACAGCGACTACCAGCAACTCGCCAACGTCGTGATCTTGATCAGCCTGCCGATCGCCGGCTGCACGCTCGCGGCCGGCATCGCGGCCGGGCTGGCGGACCGCAAGCGCCCGTTCAGCCTGCTGCGGCTCACCGGCGCCCGGCTCGTGACGCTGCGCCAGGTCGTCGCGCTGGAGGGCGCCGTCCCGCTGCTGGCCGTCGCCGCCGTCGCGATCGGCGTCGGCTTCGCCGGCGCCGCGATGTTCGCCACCATGTCGCAGAACCGCCCGATGGTCGCCCCCGGCCCGGGGTACTACCTGCTCACCGCGGCCGGGGTCATCGTGTCCCTGGGCATCATCGCGGCCACCTTCCCGCTGCTGACCCGCATCACGGGCCCCGAGGTCGCAAGAAACGATTAGGCAGCGCGGGCCGGACTCTGCTCGGCCCGCCATCTACCGACAGTCCAAACGCCACGCGCTGGCGGCAGCCTGCCCTGAAGGCTGAGACTCATGAGGAGACTGACCTGTGATCCCTGGCACCCGGCCCGCAACAATGCAGCACAGGCTGACCGCGTCGGCGGTCACCTCCCTCGCCCGGTGGACGCCGTACCTGGAAAGCGAGCTGTGCGGGCTGCGGACCCTGGTCCGGCCCGGCAGCGTGTGC
Source organism: uncultured Actinomycetota bacterium (assembly GCA_963767685.1). Classification (GTDB taxonomy): domain Bacteria; phylum Actinomycetota; class Actinomycetes; order Streptosporangiales; family Streptosporangiaceae; genus Trebonia. The sequence goes on along the minus strand of CAVYEZ010000013.1, from coordinate 39,132 downwards.
ATCGACGTGGGATCGGCCGCCGACCTGTACACCACGGTCTTGTCGCGGCTGGCGGGCCCCGCCGGGCGGGTGCACAGCATCGAGCCGCTGCCTTTCGCGCACCTGCTGTGGGCCCGCCTCCTCAGCGCGCGGCGGGCGGGCAACGTGCGCCACCACTGCCTTGCGCTGGGAACGGAGGCGGGCACCGCACCGATGAGCGTTCCCGTCGGCCGGTACGGGCTGGTCACGGGCCGGTCGTACCTTATGCGGGAGAGCGGAGGCCCGGACTCGAACGACGAGTTCGACGGCCAGGTCCCGGTCATCGTATCGGTGGACCGGCTTGACGCCTTCTGCACCCGGGAGGCGATCGGCCGCGTCGACTTCGTCAAGATCGACGTAGAAGGCGCGGAGCTGCAGGTACTGCAAGGCGGCAGAGAGGTGATCGAGGCGCACCGGCCGACGATGCTCATCGAGATCGAGGCACGGCACACCGCCCGCTACGGGCACTCACCGGAGGATGTCAGCGGCTGGCTGCTCAAGCGCGGCTACACCATGCATACCTGGCACCGCGGCTGGCGCGAAGTCGATAGCGTGGCCACAGGCACCCGGAACTACCTGTTCCGGGCCAGCCCCTTCAGCAGGCCCGGCAACGGCTGATGCCCGCAACTGGGAGCAGGCCGGCGCATCAGCGTCACCTCGCCTGGTGGCTCACCGTGTTAGCGGGGTACGCCGTCATCGTCGCCATCGCCACCCAGGGGCCGAGCCGCACGTGGGGCATGTGGGCGGCAGCGGGCCACACCCTGGCCCTTGGATTCCAGGGGTCGTCGCAACACCAGTCCGGAAGGCCGGCCGGCCAGCCCGCCAGCGACTGCGGCCGCCCGTCACAACCCGCTGCTGGCTGCGGTCATGGAGGTGAAGGAGCAAGTTGAGTGGACGTAGCCGGCTCCCGGCCGCGGTCCGGGCGGAAGTGAGGAGAAGACCCATGACGTCGCCAGTACTCGTCACGGGCGGCACCGGCCGCCTAGGACGATCTGTCGTTACCCGGCTCATCGAGGCCGGCCAGGACGTGCGCGTGCTCGCCCGCCGCCAGCGCGACCTGCACGCGCAGGTCACGTTCTTCGCAGGAGACCTCCGGCGGGGCGAGGGCATCGACCCTGCCGTACGCGGCGCCGGGCTGATCATCCACTGCGCGACCAGCACGAAGGGAGACGTACAGGCGACGAGGAACCTGGTGACGGCGGCGGCCAGAGCCGGTTCCCCGCACTTCGTGCAGCCGTCCATCGTCGGCATCGACGCCATGGCGGCCTGGGGATACGTCAAGGCGAAGCTCGAGGTCGAGCAGGTTGTGGAGAACAGCGGCCTGCCGTGGACGATCCTGCGGGTCACGCAGTTCTACAGCTACTGCTTCGAGAATTCCCGCAAGCTAGCGAAATTCCCGCTGGTGGCGCCGGTGCCCGGTGGCTTCCGGGTCCAGCCGGTCGATTCCCGCGAGGTCGCGGCCCGCCTCGTCGAGCTCGCGCTCGGCGCGCCAGCCGGCCGGGCCCCGGACATGTCGGGACCTGAGGTCTCGAGCTGGCAGGACCTGTTCCGGAGCTACCTGGCGGCCACCCAGCAGCGCAAACTGGTGCTCCCCGTGCCGGTCCCTGGGGGCAGGGCCGTGCGCGGCGGGGCCCTGCTCCCGCCACCGGGGCACACCGAGGGGCTCAGGACCTGGGACCAGTTCCTGGACGAGGAGCTGCCAGGTCGCCGCGCCGGCCTGGACGCCGCATCCCGGATCAGGCGGGGGTTAGGCGGGACGGCGGCGGGTCAGGGCCGGGTGGACGCGGTGAAGGCCGATGTCGCGTAGTAGCCGCAGCGGGCTGCGGCTGAAGTGGCGGCGGAAGATGGCATGCAGGCGGTTGATGCTGACACCGGCTACCTCGGCTATCTCGGCGACCGACACGTCAGGCCGGTGGCAGTTGGCGGCCATCCAGGCGATCACCCTGGCCGTCCGCGCGGCCTCCCGAGCGCGGCGCTTCGCGCAGGCGTCGGGATGGGGGGCGGGCGGCTTCCGGGTCGACTGTTTTCTGGCCGATCAGGTGGTCGATTGCCCCGGTTGAGATCGTGGAGCCGTAGTCGACGGCGAAGCAGGTCAGGGAGGAGAACCCCAGGACGTGTCCCCGGCACGGCCTGGGGTTCTTTGCTGTCCGAGCAGCGCCGACGATCGGGCCCGCCGCCGGGACGAGGGCGGAGGAGCGGGCGCGGAGGATTAATTCACGGTGCCCGACAACGATCCGCCCGGCGCGCCGGTCAACTTAGGTATGAGACCACGCAGGGGCCGGCGTTGACGGGCCGGTCGGAAGAGTTCCGCGCGTTCGCACTTGACCGCAGCCTGCGGCTGCACCAGAGCGCCTACTTGCTGTGCGGTGACTGGCACCTCGCTCATGACCTCGTGCAGGACACCCTGGTCAAGGTGTACCGGCACTGGTCGCGGGTCAGGCGGGCCGACAGCCCCGACGCGTACGTCCGGCGCATCCTGATCAACGAGGCGCGGGACCGGTGGCGACGCCGGGATAAGGCCGTGCCGGTGGCGGACGTCGGAGCCCAGCCGGCGGGGCCGGCCGTTCCCGACGCAGCGGATGACATCGCCCGCCGTGACGGGCTGCGGCGGGCACTCGTTGAGCTGCCCCACCAGCAGCGGGCCACGGTGGTCCTGCGCTACCTGGAGGGCCTGTCACAGGCGGAGACCGCGCAGGTGCTGGGGTGCAGTGAGGGCACGGTTAAGAGCCAGAGCTCCCGGGCGCTGGCCACGTTGCGTAAGTATCTGGACAGAACGGAATCACGATCATGAACCCTTCCGAGGAGACCCAGCTCCGCGACGACCTGCGGCGCATCGTGCAGGCGGACGCGCCGGCACCGGACCTGGATGCCGTCGAGCGACGAGGGCGCCGCGAGCAGCGGCGTGCTGTCGCGCTCCGCGGCGTGGCCGCCGCGGGCGTCGCCGGGATCGCCGTCGCCGGCTCCCTGGCCGCCTTCCGGCACGCCGGCTCGGCCGCCCCGGGGCCCGTCGCCGTGGCCCCGGCTACGGCCGCGTCAGGACAGCGGGCCGGGACCACGGCGCCCGCCGCGGCGCCGCAGCTCGACAACGTCGCCTACGTGCGGCGGCAGGTGGCGGCGGCGCACGATCCGGCCAACAGCGTGGTCGAGATGAAGCAGAGCGCCATCGACGGAAGCAATCCGGCCCAGACCGTGTGGACGGACCCGGCCACCGCCAACGAGATGATGACCTGGGTCAGCGCTGGCGGCAAGGTCACGACCTGGCAGCACCAGTACCTCGACAGCCAGCGGGTGGTCAACCTGGACGACACCGAGGTCGACTACGGCCCGCGCACATGGTCCTACCGCACCGAGAAATTCAGCCAGCCCTGGTCGGGCCCGGCGCCGACGACGCCAGTGAACGGCATCACCTACATTCCCGCCGCGGAGGCCAAGAACATGCTCGCCCAGGGCAACGTCAAGATCGCGGGCCACCCGGTCGTCGACGGCCACCGCACCGTCGAGTTGTCGGTCGGGCTGGGCAAGCAGGGCAAGGCCGAAACCATGGACCTGTACGTCGACAGCCAGACCTTCCAGGTGGTCAGGCTGGTCAGGGTATTCAACCCTGACTCGGCCCAGTCGGCCTCCGCGACCAGCGACTACACCTGGGTGTCGCGCACCCCGGCGCTGACGAGGCTCATCAACCACCCGCAGATCCCGGCCGGGTTCACCCAGGTCCCCGCGGACAGCTAGGAAGAGGGCCACCGAGCCGCCGACGGGGACCAGGCAGAAAACCTGGTTCCCGGCGATCTGATAGTGGCGGCTATTCCGCGCGCCGGCGATGACCACTGGCATCGAGGCGCTAACCGGGATCTGGAGATCGATCATCGCCGAGGACGCCAGCGCCGCCGGCCCGTGAGGGGAGCCGCGCTCCTCACGCTTCGGCGCTCTGTGCTTCCGGGAACGTCCGCCGAACGTGCTAGTGGCTGTTGCCGGTCACTGAGGATGCCGATGTCGGCGGCGGTGTGGGTGCCGATGTCGGCTCTGGTCAGCGAAGATCAAACAGGCTCCATTCTTATTGCCTCGAGTTGCTCACCAGCGAGCAACTCGAAAGCGTCCGCATGACTAGCCACGGCCTCGACTCCGGCTCACCGCTCACCGTCCTGCTCATCGGCCAGCCCACCCTCCGCCGCCGCCTGCACGCCGGCGACATGGCCGCCATCGACCAAAGAGTGCAGCTCAAGTACGCCTTCCCCGTCCCTTCCCTCACCCCGTCCGGGGCCGACGGCTACATCCGCGCCCATCTCGCCCACGCCGGCCGCACTGCGCAGGCGCGGGGCGGGCGGCGTGCCCCTCCACGGAAAGGGGCCTTCTTCCCGCCCCCGGGCTGCTTCCCGCCGCCGCGAGGCCGGCCGAACGCGGCGGTGTTCTCCGGGGTGGCCGGGGCCTTGAGGGTGGTGCCGTCCCAGGCCGCCACGAGCAGCCCGCAGACCGTTGCCCGCGGGTCGCGGGACGGCAGCAGGACCACCGCGACCCGCCAGAACAGCGGCTCCAGCGGCCTTTCACCGAGCCTGCGCCGGGCGGCGGTCAGCGCCGTCGTGGCCGGCACCGCCAGCCCGGTGGCCCTGTCCCCGGCCAGGGACCTCAGCGCGTCCTGGTACGGCAGGCGCGCCAGCAGGCTCAGTGCCAGCGTGAAGTAGACGGCCAGCCACGGCGGGAGCAGCCGGGCCCGCCGCCGCGGCACCTTCTCCCCGGCCGCCGCCAGGGCGGCGTCCCGCTCCGCGGCCGCCTCCCGCGCGACCTCGCCGGCCAGCGCCGGCGGCACGAACCAGGACAGGACCCCGGTCGCCTCGACCGCGTCGTCGATCGCGTCCGCAGGAACCCACGACGCCACCACGCCCAGCGAGATCCAGTCCGTCAGGCGCCTCGTGCTGGCCGGCGCGCACCCGGGCATGGTCGCCGACGACCCGGCGGACTACCTCTTCGCCCGCAGCACCGGGCACTTCGCCTCGCTGATGACGCTGATCGCCCGCGGCTGCCGCCGCGCCGTCCGCACCGGCACCGAGAAACTCACCCGCGACCTGCTGGACCAGGTCCGCAACGACGCCGCCGCCGAGGCCGCCCGCCGCGAGCTGCTGGCCGCGTTCGACGCCGGGAAGCTGTCCGCCCGCCCCGCTGCCGCCAGGGCGGAAACCGCGGCAGCGGCTGGCTGAGGCCGTTCATGGCCATCCCGATCCGCCTGGCCCCGCTGCCCGGCGAGGCGCTCGACAGCTGGCTGGAAGCCTACGCAGATCTGCTGCACGTCAGCGTCCGCGACATCTTCACCTTCACCGGGGTGAGCTGGGACCGCGACGGCGGCCGGCAGGACGCGGGCAAGCCGTGGCTCGTCCAGCTGGACGAGCCGGACCTGGCCGCGCTCAGCGCCGCCACCGGAGTCCCTGCCGGGACGCTGGCCGGCATGACGCTGGCCCGCTACCAGGGCACTGGCCTGGCCGAGGTGACCGCCCCGCCCGGCATGCGGCGGACCCCGCGCTGGTGGCGGCAGCTGTCCTGCTCCCGCTACTGCCCGCGCTGCCTGGCCGCCAACGGCGGGCGGTGGATGCTCGCCTGGCGGATCCCGTGGGCCTTCGCCTGCACCGGCTGCCAGGTCCTGCTCGCCGACACCTGCCCCGACTGCGGCCGGCGCCACCGGCGCACCCGCGCCGGGCAGCTCCGCGAGCCCGGCCGCTGCGATCTCACCGGCCTGCCCCTGCCGCCACCGCGCCTGCCCGGTGCCACCACCTTCTCCTGCGCCAGCGACCCCGCCGGCACGCCGGCCGTCGCGCTGCCGGCGGGCGGGCGCGTGCTCGCTGCCCAGCAGCACGTCGACGCCCTTATCTCCGCGCTGCTCGCCTCACGGGGACGGCCCGCCGAGACCGCCGCCCTGCGGCAGCAGCTGGACGACATCTACGCAGTCGCCCGCGCTGCCGCCTCCGCTGTCAACGGCCCGGCCGGGCTCCCGCCCGCGGCCGCCGCGGTCCTGGGCGAGCTCGCCGCCCGGCCAGGCGCCCCCGCATCGCAAGGACCAGGCGACAGCGCCGGCGCGCTGCCCGGCCCGGTGGACCGCTACCTCCGGCAGCTCGCGCCCGTGGCGGCCTTCGGCACCGCCGTCGCCGACATCATGCTCCACGGCCGGCCCGGCGGCCCCGACCCGAAATCGCCGCCTGGATCGCCGCCAACGGGGCTAGCCGCCGCAGTCAGCCCGGCCCGGCGGGCATGCTGGCCGACTGGAACCGGGCCAGCCCCGCCCTGCAAGCCGCGCTGGCCGGGCCGCTCGCAGCCCGGCTGGACAGCTTCCGCCAGCTCCGCTACCGCGCCGTCGCCGGGCCGGCCCGCATCCCCCGCCCCGGCAGGGCCGGCCTCACCGTGATGCTCGCCGTCGCGGTGACCGGCGCACCCGACTGCCGCACCGCCCGGGAACTCATCGGCCTGCACCCCCGCCCACCCCGGCGACCTGGCCACCTTCACCAGCCGGCTCCGCAAGCACGGCGTCCTGGAACCGGTCACCGCCGCGATCTGCCAGCTCGCCCGCCAGCTCGAAGGCAACGGCACCCCCATCGACTACGCCCGCCGCCGCAGGCTGTCCCGCCTCGCCCAGGCCCAGCTCGACGTCACCGCCTGGCGCCGCCAGCGCAGTATGCTCCGCCACCCCGCCACCTGGGGACAACCCCAGCAGCCCGTCGAGACCGCCCTGCCCGCCGCCCCCGTCCGCGAGCACCTCGCCCGGCTGCGCCTCATCGAAATGCTCACCGGCACCCACCCCCGCTACCTGCCCGGACCCTTGCAGCTGCCCGCGACCCGCACCCAGCACTACAGCAGCTTCACCCTCACCATGCCCGCCCAACTCGACCTCTGCCTGCGCCGGCAAGCCAGCTCCCTGCTCTCCAAGGCCAGCATCGACGAGCCCGTCACCTGGGAGCCCCCGCCCGGCTGGGTCACCGGCATCCCCTGGCCCGGCCCCGACCCCGACAGCATCACCGCCGGCGACCTGCACCCGCTCATCCGCGCCCGGCTCCCCGCCAGCGCCATCGCCGCCCGGCTCGCCACCACCGCCGCCCACGTCCTGCTCGCCGCCGCGCGCAACCCCGCACCCCGCCTCCCCGGAGACCCGCTGACGGCGCGCTCACCCTGACTGGGCGCCGCTACGATAACAACGTCCTTTTAAGGGGGCTGGAGTCTGCTACTTGAGTCCCGTCGATACCCGGGGCAATCCAACAGGATGGAACAGCGTGAACATCGGTACCCGGGAACAAGTCAGTCCGAAGCCGGTGTCCGGCAGCGTCCAGCCGGAGAAGCTGCTCCTGCGCGCGCTCGCGGGAGAGCGGACCGAGCGGCCGCCGATATGGCTGATGCGGCAGGCGGGACGGTATCTGCCCGAGTATCACCGGGTCCGTGAGGCCGCCGGGGGCATGCTGGGGCTCTGCAATTCGCCCGAGCACGCCGTCGAGGTCACCCTGCAGCCGATCCGCCGCTTCCCGCTCGACGCCGCCATCCTCTTCGCGGACCTTCCGCAGGTCGCCGCCGCACTGGGCCAGACCCTGGACTACCGGGCCGGCGACGGGCCGGTGCTGACGCCCCCCGTCCGCTCGGCCGCGGACATAGACGGCTTCCTGAGCGCCTCCCGCCTCCACGAGGAACTGGCCCCGGTCTATGAGACGGTCAGGCAGCTGACCCGCGCCCTGCCTCCCGAAGTGGCGCTGATCGGCTATGCCGGCGCGCCGTGGACCATCGCCACCTACATGGTCGAAGGGCGCGGCGGCGGCACGTCGGAGCACTCCGTCGTCAAGCAGTGGGCACTGAGCGACCCCGACGGGTTCCAGCCCCTGATCGACCTGCTCACGACCGCTATCATCCAGTTCCTCGGCCGCCAGATCGAGGCGGGCGCGGAAGCAGTCCAGCTGTTCGACACCTGGGCCGGGATACTCCCGGACGCCTTCTTCGAACGCTGGTGCGTCAAGCCGGCCGCCACCATCATCGCGGCGCTGAAGACGCAGCACCCAGACGTTCCCGTCATCGCCTTCCCCCGGGGCGCCGGGCTCGCCTACGACGGCTTCGCCGAGGCAACCGGCGCGGACTGCATCGGCCTGGACGCCACGGTTCCCCTCGAATGGGCCGCGCAGAAACTACAGCACGGCCTGGGCCGCTGCGTGCAGGGCAACCTCGATCCCCAGCTCCTGGTCGCTGGCGGCCCAGCGCTCCACGCCGAGGCAGAGCGCATCCTGCGCGCCCTGAGCGGGGGGCCGTTCGTGTTCAACCTGGGACACGGCATCGCCAAGACCACGCCCCCGGAGCACGTCACTGCCCTGGCCGAGCAGGTACGCGCATGGACCACCCCCGCGCCACCAAACCGGCTGGAATAATCACACGGAAACACCGGCCGCTCAGCGAGCTGACCGCTTCGCGAGAAGCGCCACCACCGCCGCCCACGTCCAGCTCGCCACCGTCGGCAAGCCCGCACCGCGCCTCCCCGGCAACCCGCCGACGGCGCGCTCACCCTGACAGCCGGACGCGTGGCCAACTATCCGCACAATGGCCAAATAGATCCGATCCCTACATGAGCATTCGGTGCCGTAGTTGAGCACTACGTGAGCAGCGCGCCGGATACCTGAGCACTGGCTGCTTCACGGTCACAGGTTGTCACGACGTCGTCGGCCGGCCGCGTCCGTTTCGAGTCGTCAGGTCCCGGTCGGTGGCGCGCTCATCGCTGCCGCCAGGAACGTGATCGCCCAGAGCCGGGCTGCCTCGCCCGCTACCGGGGTCACGCAGCCCGGGGTGGGCTGGTTGTAGACCTCGACGCGGTCCACAGCCACCACGGCGAGGATCCCCCGCATCCGGAACCACAGCTCCTGCGGGGAAAGGCCGGGCAGTGCGCGCCCGAAGGCCGCCAGGTAGCGATCGCGGACCGTGTCCTCGGCCGGGCCGGTCCAGCTGCGCACTTCCTCAGCCGGGTCGGCGATGATCGTCACGATCAGCCGGGACGTCCGAGCGCCGCCCTCGTCGCCGGCCGGCATCTCGTCGAACAGCGGCCCCGCGAATGCCGCCACCAGTTCGGCGGCCGACGGGTCCGGGGTCCGGGCGAGCAGCCGGTCGAGCCCGGCGCACTGCGCGGCGTTGATGGGCTCGATCACGCGACGGGCGACCGCGGCCAGGAGTTCCGCCTTCGAGCCGAAGTGGTACCCGACGGCGGCCAGGTTCGCTCCGGCGAGGTCGGTGATCGCGCGGACCGAGGTGCCGCGGAAACCGCGCTCGGCGAAGAGGCGCTCGGCCGCGTCGAGGATCCGGGTGCGGGTGTCGGGTGGCGCCATGTGTGCGTACTATACCTACGTTTGAATCAAACGAACGTATGACTGAAACGAACGTGCGAAAGAGGATTGCCGTGAAACTGCTCGTGTACGGCGCCGGGGTTACCGGCAGCCTGTTCTCCGCCCGCCTGCACGAGGCCGGGCACGACGTCTCGCTCCTCGCCCGGGGCGGGCGCCTGGCCGCCCTGCGCCGGCACGGCGTGCAGCTCGCCGAGGGATACAGCCCGGCCGTCAGGCGGGTATCGGTGCCGGTGGTCGGGCACCCGGCCGGCGGGTACGACCTGATCGCCGTCTTCATCCGCGCCCATCAGGTGGACGCGGTGCTTGAGTCACTCGCCGGCCTCGAAGCCGACGTGCTGTTCGCACTCAGCTGGGCGGCCGGCCCGGAGCCGCTGGGCGCGGTGATCGGCCGCGAGCGGGTGCTGCTCAGCTTCCCCACGGACGGCGGCACGATGGACGGCGACGTGGTCCGCTACCGCCCGGCCGACTTCATGACCCGCCGGGTCCCGATGCCGATCGGCGAACCCGACGGCCGTGCCACCCCGCGACTGGAACGGATCGTGCGGGCGCTCCGCGCCGCCGGGATCAACGCCAAGGCCGAGCCGCAGATGGACGCCTGGCTCAAGACGCACGCCGCGTTCGCGGTGCCACTCGGGCAGGCGGTGCTCGCGGCGGGCGGCCCGGTAGCGCTGGCCGCCGATCCGGGCGCGGTCCGCGCCATGATCCGCCTCATGCGGCAGAACCTGGCCGCCATGCCGACGCCGCCGGTCCCCCGCGGGTTCGTTGCGTTGCAGACTCTGCCGGAAAGGCTGCTCGCGGCCATGCTGCGGCGCTTCTTGCGAAGCCCGACAGCCGCACACAGCGGACTCAACAACGCCACGCCTGCCGCAGAGGCGGCCGAACTCGAGCAGACGGCCGAACAGATGCGTGCCTATGCGAGGGTCCGGTAGCCGATAGGCGGCCGTGCCTCCTCGGCCGAATCGCACGTTCGGCGAGAGGAGCGGCCGAATGCTCAGTTACCTGACCGACCGACCTGAGCGCTGCTCAACTAGCCCGAAACCCCAGCTCGCGCTGCTCAGGTAAATCGGTTCCCTACAGGTTCGCGAATCCGGCTAAACGGTCTGCTAATTCTGCTGACCGTCCCGGGCCTCTGTCCCGGGCACCGGCCCGAGGCCCTCCGCGCCGCCAGCGGGCAGTCCGCGGACCGGGCGGGCGGGCGCTGGCCGCGAGCCGACCGGCGCGTGGCCGGCGAGCCCGTCCCGGTAGGCTGCCACGCCTTCGCGGTGCCTGTCGAGCCGCCGCCCGCACCACGCCGCGCCCGCCGGGCAGTACTCCCGCGCGGGCACACCGCGCCGGCAGCCGGCCTGCACTCCTGTGGACCAGGGTGCCCGCCGGCGAAGGGAGGCAGCCGGGGTCAGGCGGCGCGGGAGACTGCCGGCGGCTGGCCCTCGCCGGCGCGGAGCTGGCGCAGCAGTTCGGAGGCAGCCTGGTTGGACACGCCGAGGCGGGCGCGGAGCGCGTCGTCCCCGCCGTTCCTGGGCTTCGTCCCCGGCATCCGGCAGCGGGGACGGCCGTCCCGGCGAGGACGGCTCTCCGGCGGAGCCGTCCCCGCCCGCGATGAGGCGGGGGCGGCGGGCGGCGCGGCGCTCGATCATCGAGACCGCGACCAGGAACGCGCCGGGCGGCACGGCGGCCACGATCCGGCCCCAGGCGGTCGGCTGGGCCTGGGCCAGGTTGGCCGCCAGGCTCAGCAGCACCCCGCCCGCGAGCACCACGGCAGGCCACGACAGCCGCCCGGCGGGAATGTCGGCCTGCTTGTCGCGCTGCCGCTCGCGGGCCGCCATCACGCAGGTCAGATCGACGCAGACCGCCACGGCCCAGGACATCGGGCCGCCCTGGCCGTGCTGCGCGGCGGTGTCGCGGATGTGGGTAAACGAGCCCGCCCCGGCGATCACCGCCAGCACGGTGACGGGCAGCGCGTCGGCGACCGCGAGCAGGCGGCGGCCCGCGCTCACCAGCCGCCCCGCCGTCCGGCCCGTCCCGGACGGCCCGGACGGCCGTCCCCGCCCCGGCCCTGCCTCGCGCGATTACCGCTGTGCCGGAGCGGGGCCGCCCCGGTGAACGCTGAGTCAGTCCTTCACGCCTGGTTGCCTCCCGAACGCACGGCCGGCCCTGACCCCGGTCGGCGGCCACCACGCCGTCGGCAACGAGGGCGCGCCCCCGGGCGCTGGGGCAGAACTCCCCCTGTATACAGAAATCCGGTTTTCGAGGCCCTTTTTCACCTTCTGATTCGAAATCAGTTATCAGAGGGGCAAAATAAGACGGCTGTTACGGAGTCCGGTGTACCTGGCTTGTACCTTTCCCGGTCCTTTCGTGTACCTGCCATATACCTCGGGCTGCCTTTCCGCCGGTCCTGGCTTTCGCAGGGCGGTGGTCCGCAGACCGTCGCTTTTCACCCCCCGGCGCGGCCTGCAGGGCCGAAGACGCCTCGATCCTGTACGGGCGGGTCCCGCTCCGCCGGGGGCGGTCCCTGGCGCAGCTGACGGTCGCCGGCGTCATCGGCGCGGACCTGGCCGACACGGTGCTGGCCACCAGCATCGCCAGCGGCCCGGACCCGCGTGACCCGGCCGCGCTTCCGCAGTGGCCGGTGCCGGCCACTGGAGGGGAGCAGCTCACCGTCGGCTTCTCCGCCGACCTGGGCTATGCCCGGCCCGACGACGCGGTGGCCGACCTGGTGGCCGCCCGACTGCAGGCACTGGCGGCCGCCGGGATGATCCGCCTGCGTGAAGTTACGGTCCGGCTCGCTGATCCGGCGGCGGGGTGGCTGCCACTGGCCGCGCTCGACCGCGGTCAGACCACCAGCCCGTCGCAGTTGACGCGCGCGCACGAGATGCGCCGCCATAACGACCACGAGCTCGCCACATTGTTCGGCGACATCGACGTGCTGGTTACGCCGACGATACCGCAGACCGCTTTCCCGCTGGCAGACTACGAGGCGAACCTACCCGCCGGCGACCTCTGCTGGGCCTTCAACCTGTCCGGCCATCCGGCGGTCACCGTCCCGGCCGGCCTGCTCGACGGCCTCCCGGTCGGGTTGCAGTCCGTTGCCGCGCCGCACCGGGACGACCTGGCCGTAGAACTGGCCGGGCTGGCCGCGGTCAGCCTGCCGGAGCCGCCCGTCCGCTGGCCAGTACCTGACGGAAGGGCATAGCCGAGAATCCCCACGCGCGGGTCAGCCGGACGCGGGGGAGGGCCTGCCGCGACCGGATCGGTGACCAGTCCGTGCCGGTAGATACGAACCGATAGCATCCCAATTATGACCGAATTCTCGCGCGAGCACCTGCTGACGATGCTGCGCTCGGCCGATCCCGCCGAACGCGACGAGGTCGCTTGCCTCGCCATGGTGGACCGCATCGGCAGCGGCGCCGAAGACGGTGATCTCGTCACCCTCGGTGACGAGATGGCGCGGCGCCTGAAGGGCCCGGAGATCCAGGTGCGGACCTTCGGGGCCCTCATCCTCGCCGAGGTCGTCGAGCGTGACATGACCACTGGCGGCGCCACGGCGGAGGCCGTGCTCCGCTGGCGCGACGACTTCGCCGCCTGGTACCCGGCCGAGCGGGACCTGCGCGGTTGGGACGAACGGCTCGGCTGGCTGCACGCGGTGGCGCACGGCGCGGACGCGCTCGCCGTGTTCGGCCGGTCACCCCGGCTGGGCCGCGACGACCTGCTGGGCCTCCTCGGCACTGGGCGGGAGCGCATGCTGGCGGAGACCAGCTACGTCTTCCGTGACCAGGAGGAGGACCGGCTCGCCTACGCGCTGGCGCTGGTCCTGTCGCGCGCCGAGCTTGACGAGGGCGACTCCGTCGGCTGGCTCGGTCCCGTCTCGGACACCTTCGCGGCGGCCGAGCCGGGCCCAGTGCCCGCGTCCGCCACCAACGCGATGCGCACGCTGCGGATGCTCTACCTGCACTGCGACCGGGGTTTCCTGTTCCCCGAGGCCATGCGGAGCGACACGACGGCGGTGGTCACGCGGGTAGCGCACTCCGAGGCGCTGAAGCAGGCGCTCGCCGACGTCCTGCGCTTCACGTGGCCCTACCTGGGATAAGCGGTCCGCATGGTGCTGCTCGGCGTGCCCGGCCACTAGCGGGCCAGCCCATGATCCTTGCCTGCGGGGTTCCCGCCTGCGCTTAACGAGCATGGTTTTCCGGTCTCTTCCTGGCGTGAGGTTCTCATTCCGGGCTGGGTACCGGGGAAAGTGCTCATTCGCGTCGTGCGATGTTCCCTGCGCGGCAAGCGCCGCGCAGCGTGCCTCGCGGCCGGGACGGGAACTCACTGCCTTGCCCCGGCCGGGGTGGGCTGCGGGTGATGGAGGGTGATCGCCCGTTCCTGCTCGGGGCGGTCGGCGCACGTCGGGCGCTGCGAGGTTGTCAGGCCCGCGCGCTGTCACCTGCCCGCTGGCCGTCAGTTGCGGGAGCTTTCGGTGGTAGTGGGGCTGGGGCGGTAGAGGGTGATCACCCGTTCTTTCTCGTCGCAGAAAGCGCAGGCAAGGCGCTGCGTGAGGATGATGTTTTCGCTGTTGCCGGGGTCGCGTTTCTCCCCGGTCGTTTCCCACAGGTGCCCTTCGCCGCCGCAGTCTTGGAATTCCTCGAGGACTTTGCTCAGTAGCGCGGTTTCGGTGTCTTCGGCTGCGTTGCCGCCGTTCCACGACGCTTCCCAGCGTCCGGACTCGGAGATGATCGGGTTCGAGAATTTGACAGTGAGGTACCAGTAACGCCGGATGAGCGTCATCCGCAGCGCATAGGGCGCGTTGAGGCCCGCCGGGGCAAGCGGTGGCGGCTGTTCTTCCATATCTGCGGTTCTTTCGGAGGGTTCGGTGATCCGGGGGTGCGCCACGCGCGGCGGATCGCGGCGGTGCGCTTACCGGGCTCTGGCCCGGCAGCCCGCGCCGACAACCTGCGCCGCAGCGGGCCGACGCGGAAAACTCGCCCATTCGAGGTACATGCCAGGTACATCGTCAACCATCCCCCGGCGGTGAGCGCGTCCGCGCCTTGCGAGCCCCCACCAACGGATCGATCCAGTGCGCCACTTCAAGCCTCCAGTCCGCCTAGTACTACAACAGCAAGCTGTTATGTTGTGCGGCGTGGCTGCGTGACCTGACGCGGCGTTCTGGCCAGGATTTGCGGCATGCTGGCTGTCATGGAGGACGCGCGGACGCAGGCGGCGGATGCCCATGCCGTGTGGTCAGAGCGCTTCAGTGAGATGTTCGCGCAGGTAGCGGGTTGCTTCGCGAATGCGAGGGTCCGGCGGCACGGGCGCTCCTACCTGCTCGGTCTGCTGTCGCAGGCAGAGCGGAAGACGTCGTGGCAGCTGGCGGAGTTCGCCGGGGACGCGTCGCCCGACGGGCTGCAGCGGCTGCTGAACTCCTCCCCGTGGGACGAGGACGCGTGCCGGGATGCTCTGAGCCGGTACGTGGTCAGGGAGCTCGGTGACGAGGGCGCGGTCCTGGCCCCTGACGAGACGGGGTTCCTGAAAAAGGGCCGCATGTCCGCGGGCGTGGCCAGGCAATATACCGGGACGGCCGGGCGGGTGGAGAACTGCCAGGTCGGGGTGTTCCTGGCCTACTGCGCGCCGGACGGGGGCCGCGCCCTGATCGACCGGGAGCTCTACCTGCCGAAAAAGTGGGCGGAGGAGGACCGGGAACGGTGCCGGGCCGCCGGGATCGGCGACGACGTGCCGTTCGCGACGAAGCCGCGGCTGGCCAGGCGGATGTTCGCCCGCGCGGTGAAAGCAGGGGTCCCGTTCCGGTGGGCGGCCGGCGACGAAGTCTACGGAGCCAGCCCGGAGCTGCGGGAATGGCTCGAATCAGAGAAGAAGGGCTACGTCCTGGCAGTCGCCTGCAACGCCGTGATCCAGACGAAGGCGGGCGCGAAGCGCGCGGACGAGCTCGCCGGCCTGGTGCCGGACGGCGCATGGCAGCGGATCAGCTGCGCGGACGGGTCGAAAGGCCCCCGCCTCTATGACTGGGCGCTGATCGGCACGGACCGCGACAACCGGCACCTCATGGTCCGCCGGTCCCTGCAGCCCGGCGAGAAGGGCGAGCTTGAGCTGGCCTATTACCGCTGCTACTCGCCGGAGCCGGTCACCCTGGCCGAGTTCGCCGCGGTCGCGGGCGCGAGATGGGGAATCGAGGACTGCTTCGCAGAGGCCAAGAACAAGGCCGGCCTGGACCATTACCAGGTCCGCCGCTACCGCGCCTGGTACCGGCACGTCACCCTGTCCATGCTCGCGCACGCCTTCCTCGCCGTCACCGCGCACACCGCCCGGCCCTCGTCGCCCGAACCCGCCCCGGCCAGCGGGAACACCGGAAGCGAGCCCGCGAAAAAGGGGACCTGACGGTTGTGGACAACTTTTTGCCCCGCCCAGGGCATACGCACCGCCAGCCTTCGTAACCGACGAAACCGGGCGTGACCTGATCCCGCTCACCGCCGCCGAGGCCCGCCGCCTGTTCAACCTGCACACGAACATCACCCGGCCCCCCGCATTCCACGAGTCCTGGTCAGACCTGGTTCCGCAGCTAATCGGCTCCTGGTCCGCATTCCAGTGCGACAGCGCAGGTCAGGGTGTCCGGGGTGCTCTGAATCGCGTGAACGCCTAGATACACGCCTAGTCCTGAATCTGCTGCTAGACAGCCGTTTTCCGCGGTATCTTCTAGTCCATGTATCTGCGGTCGACGCCTCGGCGGAACAAGGACGGCTCGGAGGTCCGCTACCTCCAGCTCGCCCACAACGTCTGGGACCCGCAAAAGCGCAGGTCGACGGTGCAGGTCGTCTACAACTTCGGCCGCGAGGACGCCGCGAACCGCGAGGCGCTCCAGCGCCTGGTCGCGTCCGTCACCCGGTTCCTCGACCCGGAAGCGGCCCTGACCGCGTCCGCCGACGGCCTGCAGTTCACCGAGTCCCGCCCGCTCGGCGGCACCTGGGTCCTGGACGCCCTGTGGGCGCGGCTCGGGATCGCGAAGGAGACGCGCCGCCTGCTCAAAGGGCGCCGCCGGGACGAGAGCGCCGAGCGGGTGCTGTTCGCGCTGGTCGCGAACCGGGCGCTGGCCCCGTCGTCGAAGCTGGCCGCCTCCCGCTGGGTGAACGAGGACGTGCTGGTCACCGGCCTTCCCGTCACCAGCGACGATGCCTGCTACCGGGCGATGGACTGGCTGACGGAGATCACCGGCGACCTGGAGCGCAAGGTCTTCGACAGCCTCGTCACCCTGCTCAACCTCGAAGTCGATGTGCTGTTCTTCGACACCACCTCCACCTACTTCGAGACGGAGGACGAGGACGAGCCCGTGCCCCGCGACGATCACGGCATGCCGCTGGCCAGCAGGGAACGCCGGCAGCGCCGGGGACGGGGAACGGGAGCCGCGCCGTTCCGGACCTGGGGGAAGTCCAAGGACCACCGCGACGACCTGCCGCAGGTCGTGATCGGGATGGCCGTGACCAGGGACGGGATCCCGGTCCGGGTCTGGTGCTGGCCCGGGGACACCACCGACTCGGCGCTGATCCGGCAGGTCAAGGACGACATGCGCGACTGGAGCCTGTCTAAGGTCATCTGGGTCGCCGACCGCGGGTTCACCTCCGCGGAGAACCGCCGCTACCTGCGCAAAGGCGGCGGGAGCTACATCATCGGGGAGAAGCTCCGCTCCGGCTCCGCCGACGCGCACGCCGCCCTGTCCCGCCAGGGCCGCTACAAGGACGTCGCGCGGAACCTCAAGGTCAAGGAAGTGCGGATCGCAGATGACGAGCGGTTCGTCATCTGCTTCAACCCCGAGGCCGCCGAAAGCGACGCCGCCGTCCGCGCCAGCATGATCGCCCAGCTCGAGGAGACGATCCAGGACTCCGACCAGCTCAGCCGTGACAAGCGCGCCGAGATGCGCGGCGTCATCTCCACCAAGCCCGGCCTGAACCGCTACCTGCGCGTCACCCCGGCGGCCTGCTCCGCACCGACGCGGCGAAGGCGAAGGCCGAGGAGAACCTCGACGGGAAGTACCTGCTCCGCACCGCGGACCCGAAGCTGTCCGCCGAGGACATCGCCCTCGGCTACAAGCAGCTCCTGGAAGTCGAGCGCGGCTGGCGCGACATGAAGCAGGTCATCGACCTGCGCCCCGTCTACCACCGGCGCGAGGACCGCATCCGCGCCCACGTCACCCTCTGCTGGCTCGCCCTGCTCCTCGCCCGCATCGCCGAGAACGCCTGCGGCCGGACCTGGCCCGAGCTGCGCCGCGACCTCGACCGCATCCACATCGGCACCTTCACCGGCCCCGCCGGCACCTTTCAGCAGCGCACCGAGCTCTCCAAACCACAGCGCGACATCCTCAAAGCCCTGCAAATCGAGGCCCCGCCCCGCATCTACCAGCTGAAACCCCCCGCAGAGCCCTGACACTCGAGACCCCGCCGCCTAGATACACGCCGTCCAACCAGCCGACGGCGCGTTCCCGCACGTCAACCCCCAGATTCACGGCCTAGCGCGCTACATCAACTGCGGAACCCAGGTCAGACTGGAGACGCTACCGGCAGGCCACCGCCCGCAAATCGCACTATGCCCGACGCCTCAGAGATCACGAGATGCTGTTGTAGTACTAGCCGCTCACACGGCGCGCTTGCTGCTGACAGGCCGGTCACGTCTTCACCGGCTACGAACGTCTCGAATCAACCAGCCAGCAGGTCGCTTGTCCGGCGCGTTGGTCCATACTGGGCGGCACTTGACGATCGTGGGTGGCGGCCAGTTCGACCATGGTCGTGACCTGCTCAGGTGTCCAGCCCACCTTGGGCAACCATGCTTCCGGACGATGGAAATTCTCCGCGCTCACCTTCGCCACGTCCGGGTCCTCCGTTGCGAAACTCCTCGATCGACGTGCTGGACATATACGCTGACGAGGCGACTCCTTGCCGCAGACCGGCTACGAAGCACCTTTACGACGTTCACCCGCTGTTCGCCGGTCAGGTAGTTCAGCACACCTTCGAGAACCCAGGCCGTCGTTTGTCCGGGGTCAAAGCCGCCGGCCATGAGCGCGGCCGGCCAGTCGCCAGCGAGATCCGCCGCCAACGAAATCACTTCAGCGACCGGCGCCAGGCCAGCGTCGGCCACCAGACCCCGGAAACGCCGCTGAGCGATGCGCGGCCCCAAGCCCGTAAGCCCCGCATTAGGTGATATCCGACAACTGACCTGGCGCTCGGCCGCAGCTTGCCAACCTGCTCAAGAGGGTCGTGAACGGCAGGCGCCCGCCGGATAGGGCGGGCACCTGCTGCTTCGATTCGGCTTGCGGTTCACGTGTCGCGCTGGGCTCTCCAGGCGCCGAGGCCGAGGAAGACGACGAGGTACAGGGCGAGGTCGACGAGGGCGAAGCCGAAGGAGGGGATGCGCCCGGCGTGCGGCCCCGCGGGCAGGTTGACGGTGGCCAGCGCCGAGGCCGCGTTGATTAGCACGAGGTGGTCGGGCAGCAGGCTGGAGCCGTCGAAGGCTCGGGCGGCGGGGTAGGCCAGGAAGACCAGGGCGAACATGGAAGCCATCGCCGCGGCGGTATGCCGCAGCAGTGCGCCGAGGCCGAAGCCGACCAGCGCGACCACCGCCATGTACAGCCCGGCGCAGGTGACCGCGCGCAGCACGTGGGCGTCGGTGAGGGACACGTTCAGGTGCTGGCGGTGCAGGACGAGCTGGCCGAGCAGGAACGCGCTGAAGGCACAGGCTTCTGAGACGAGCAGCGCGAACGCGGCGAGGGTTATGGTCTTAGCGGCGTAGACCAGGCCGCGGCGCGGGGTGGCGGTCAAGGTGGTGCGGATCATGCCGGTCGCGTACTCGGTGCTGACCGCGAGGACGCCGAGCGCGCCGAGGGCCAGCTCGGCGAACTGGAAACCGCTGAGCGAGTCCCCCACCGGGTCGAACGCGGCGCGGTCGGCCGCGCTCATCGTGACCCAGTGCCCGGTGACCGACAGCACGTCGAGCAGCCCGATGCCCAGGCCCAGGAGCAACGCGGCGGCCACGGCGATGCACGTGGAGCGCGCGGTGCGCAGCTTGATCCATTCAGAGCGCAGGAGCGCGGGAAGGGGAGAGTCGTGGCGCGCGGACATAACAAAGGTGGTCATCGCGAGGATCCTCCGGAGTATCGGCATGCCCGGTATTCGACGGACTGTGCGGTCAGGCGCATGTAGGCGTCCTCAAGGGAGGCACCGGGGCCGGCGGTGCGGACGAACTCGCCGACGTCGGTGTCGGCGAGCAGCCGGCCACGGCCGACGACGATGAGGTGGTCGGCGGTCAGCGCCATCTCGCTCATTAGGTGACTGGAGAGCAGCACGGTGCGGCCCTCGGAAGCCAGGGATCGCATCAGGGTGCGGATCCACAGCACCCCCTCCGGGTCCAGGCCGTTAACCGGCTCGTCAAGCAGCAGTACCGCGGGGTCGCCGAGCAGCGCGGCGGCGATGCCCAGGCGCTGGCGCATGCCCAATGAGAAGGTCCCGACCCGCTTGGCGGCCACGCCCTCAAGCCCCGTGAGCCCAAGCACCTCGCCGACGCGACTGGCCGGCAGCCGGTTGCTTGCCGCCAGCCAGGCCAGGTGGTCGCGGGCACGGCGGCCGGGGTGGACCGCCCCGGCGTCAAGGAGCGCGCCGACCAGGCGCATCGGCTAGCGCAGGTCCCGGTAGGGGCTCTTCCCGACCAGGGCCTGGCCCGCATTCGGCGTATCGAGGCCGAGGATCATGCGCAGGGTGGTGGTCTTGCCCGCTCCGTTCGGGCCGAGGAACCCGGTGACCCGGCCCGGCTCGACGCGGAAGGACAACCGGTCCACCGCCGTGGTGGCGCCGAAGCGCTTGATCAGCCCGCGGGCCTCGACCGGGAGGGAATCATCTGTCGTGTTCATGCGCCCCACAGTGCCTGGTGGCCGCGGTCTGCCGCGTCTGCCCGTGGCCTGGTTTCGCATCTACCTCTAGGAGTAGGTCCAGCGGGCGATGCCGCGGGGGGCGGGCTTGCCTACGCTGACAGACATGGATCTTCTCCCGCGGCCGCCGCTGCTGGCCCTGGTGCGCCCGGCCTGGTGGCGGACGGCGGACCGGGTGGCGGCTGTGGCCTATGGCGTGGCGGCGGCGCTGCTGCTGGCCAAGCACGCCCAAGGGGTGCCTGCCCTGGCCGGGGCGGCGACCGGGGCGGCGGGCGTGGCATGGCCGATCACGGGCCGCGCGCGCTCACCGCTCGGCGCGTTCGCCGTCGGCGCCGTGGCGATGGCCGCGCTCGCGCTGTGGCAGCCAAGGGATGCGGCGGCGGGGCTGGTGCCGCTCGGGTACGTCCTGTATGCGGTGGCGGCACGCTGCCGCCCCCGTACCGCGGTCCTGGCGCTGCTCACCGCGCTGGCCGCCGCCGCAGCGACCGCGCTGCCGGACTTCCGGCACGTCGGCGCGGCCACCCTGTTCTGCCCGCTTTACGCTACTGTCGCGGCGATCGGCTACGCGGTGGGCATGCACCGCCGTTACACCAGCCAGCTGGTGGCCGGGCAGGCGCAGCTGGCGCGCGCCCAGGTCGATCAGGCCCGGCGGGAGGTGATCGAGCAGCGCATCGGATGCTGTCCCGGAACTCGGCCAGGGTCATCATGTCCAGGTCGCGGTCCAGTGGCATGCTGCCGGCATCCCGGCCCGCAAGATCCTGCCGCGCTGCCGGTTGCCGCGCTGCCGGTGCAACGCCTCGTTCGGTCCCCCGAGATCGTGCGCCACTTCAAGCCTCCAGTCCGCCTAGATCGCTTGCCCGGCGCGTTGGTCCGTACTGGGAGGTACTTGACGATCGTGGGTGGCGGCCAGTTCGGCCATGGTCGTGACCAGCTCAGGTGTCCAGCCCACCTTGGGCAACCATGCTTCCGGACGAGTAAGAGCGGAGGCGGCCCATTAGTCGCGATTCCGCTGCTACCCCTTTACCGCGCCGGACAGCATCCCGCGCGTGAACGAACGCTGAAGCAGGACGTACACGCCCACCACCGGAAGCACCGTGACGATGGCGGCGGCGGCCAGGTAGGTGTAGTTGGTGGTGTGCTGGCTCTGGAAGAAGACCAGGCTGATCGGCGCGGTCTGGAGGCTGGATCCCGACAGCATGACCAGCGGCAGCAGGAAGTCGTTCCATGTCCACACAAACACCAGGACGGCCAGCGTCATGAGCTGGGGCCGTGCCAGCGGCAACAGGATCTTGCGCAGGGTCACGAGCACGCTCGCGCCGTCCAGCCGGGCGGCTTCCACCAGCGAACGCGGCGTGGACAGGAAGAACGCGCGCATCCAGAAGCTTCCGAACGCGATGGACAGCGCCGAGTCGGGCAGGATCACCGACCAGTAGTTGTTTACGAGGCCGAACCGGCGCATGTCGAAGTAGAGCGGGACGATCATCGCTTCGAGTGGCACGAGCAGTCCGGCGAGCAGCAGGTAGAACATCACCGACCGGGCGCGGAAGCGCATGGTGGCCAGCGCGAACCCGGCCGGAACGGACACCACCACGGCGATCAGGACGGTGGTGACGGTGATGATCGCGCTGGCCCTCAGCGACTGGCCGAAGCCCGCCATCCGCCAGACCGTCGCGAAGTTGCCGAGATGGGTGGCGGAACTGAGTGACAGCGATCCGCTGACGCTGGCTGGAGAGTTGAGCGCCATCAGCACCACGCCGGCCAGCGGCAGCGCGGCGACCAGCGACGCGGCGACCAGGATCGTGTAGCTGGCACGGCGTTCCAGGCGGCCGATCATCAGTGCTCTCCTACCCGGGCGATGAGGGCGTTCACGATGAAGATCAGCGCGGCTAGGACGACGCCAATCGCGGCGGCGGCGCCCACAGAACCGACCACGAACGCCTCGTTGTAGACAAGCAGTGACGGCACCGTGGTCGTCGTGCCTGGTCCGCCCTGGGTCATGACGTAGATGACGTCGAAGTTGCGAAGCGCCGCGGTGACCGTGAGCACGAGGACCACGACGACCTCGTTCCGCAGCCCTGGCAGGGTGACCGCGAAGAACTCCCTGACCGGCCCGGCCCCGTCGATCCGTGCCGCGTCGAAAAGGTCGCCGGGAATCTTCTGCGCCCCGGCAAGCAGCAGAACCATGGCCAGCCCGTACATCACCCAGGTGCCGGTCAGGCCGACCGAGGGCAAGGCGAGGGTGAAATCGCCGAGCCACGGGCGGGTCAGGCCGCCGAGGCCGACGTCCGACATCAGGGTGTTCAGTGGTCCGTCCGGGGCGAGCAGCCAGCGCCAGATCACCGCGATGGCCGTCGGAGCGATCACGTAGGGCAGGAACAGCAGAGCGCGGAACACGGCAAGGCCGCGGATCCGGCTGCGCGCCATCACCCCGGCAAGCACAAGACCGATCACCGTGGTGAGAACGGCGTAGAAGAAGATCAGCTCGAACGCGTGTATGAAAGCGAACCGCAACTCGCTGCTGGTTACGATCACGCGGAAGTTGGCCAGCCCGGCGAAGCGCTGCGGCCCGATCCCGTCCCAGTTAAAGAAGGCCAGGTAGATCGTGTGCACGAACGGGATAAGCACGAACAGTCCGTACAGCACAAGAGCGGGTGCGATGAATAGGTAGCCGACGTTCCGCGGCTCACCAGGAGGCGATCCAGCCCCTGGGCGTGATCGGGGACGTGACCGCGGGGCCGGAGTCCTCGGCGAGGACTCCGAGCGACCGCGGGACGTCAGCATGGTGTCGGGCACCCGCTATCCAAGTGACTTGACGAAGGCGCCGTAGTCCGCCTGGAGCGCGGACGCGTAGCCCGCCGGGCTGATCTTCCCGGCGGCAAGTTCCTCCGTCGAGCTTTCGATCGTGTTGTAGAAGGTGGGTGTCGACCAGTCGAGGTACGGCAGCGCGACGCCCGTGGTCAAGATGTTCTGCCACTGGGTGACCGCGGCGGCGGACGCTCCCGTCACGTGCGCCGACAGGAGGGCGCCGCTGACGTTCGACGGAGTGGAGGCCGGCACGTTCCCGGTCGCGATCCACGTGTCAGCTGCCTTGGTGGTGGTGATGAAGTCCAGGTACTCGGCGGCCAGCGCGGCGTGCGCCGACTTGGTCGGGATCGCCCAGGGGATGTCGCCGGTGGCGACCGCGGCCAGGCCCGACGAGCCGGATGCCGACGGGAACGGGATCATCGTGATGTCCTTCGCGGCCGAACCGGAGACCGGGACATTCCAGGATCCGTTAAGGTCGAACAGGCCCTGGCCGTTCGCGAACTTGGTGAACACGTCCGAGTTGCTGTACGCAGCCCAGTCACGAGTGAAGAAGCCCTTATCCGACCAGCTCTTGATCGTGTTGGCGACGGTCAGCACGTCCGGTGAGGCCATCGTGATCCCGGGCTTGGCGTCCACGATGTTGAGCAGCGAGGTCGGCGAGTTTTCCGCCGCGATCAGCGTGGCGACCAGCCAGGCGGACTCTCCGCCGTCCGAGGAACCGTACTGAAGCGGCACCGTGCCGTGGGCCTTGGCGATCGCGAGATCGGACTCGAACTGCGCGAACGTCGTCGGAGCGGACGCGATACCGAGCGACTTGGCGACCGAGGCGTTCTCGAACAGCCCGACCCACGCGCCGGTCGCGGACACGCCCCACAGCGATCCTGAGCCCATCGTCTTGCCGTTGGAGCTGAACTTGCCATCCACCGCGAGCAGTGCAGCGGACTGACGGCTGCTCCAGCCGTACTTGGCTGCGTAGCTGTCCAGGTTGGTAAGCAGCCCGTCGGTGACCAACTCGCCCATGGATGAGTACCCCTGGTTGACCTGGGTGATGTCGGGCGGCTTGCTGCCGGAGAGCTGAAGCTTGAGCGTGTTCACCAGGTCGGTGAAGTTCTTGGTGACGAAGTCGATGGTGACGCCTGGATGCGCGGCCTCGAATTCGGAGTTCAGCTTCGCGTAGCCGGCCAGCAGGCCGGTCTCGCCGCCGTCGCCGTTCTGGACGACGAGCGTGATCTTGCCCGTGGTCGGCCCGGCAGCGGGCGTGCCGCCGGAACCGCAGGCGGCGAGGGACACCATGGCGGTCATCGCTGCGAACAGGAGCGGGACGACCTTGCGTCTATCAGTGCGTCTGTACCTCATCGGACCTGGACCTTTCGTGCGTTTCTTGAAGCGAGGCGGTGTCGGCGTAGATGGATGAGTCATCGCAGATGGCGACGACGGTGGCGGGCCAGTCCGGCTCGTAGCCGGCCGCCGCGCTCAGCCGGGCGATCGCGCGCCGCTTCCCGGGCCCGGTCGCGACCAGGACGGCGCGCCGTGACAGTTCGGCGATCGTGGCCACGCCGACGGTGACCCCGTAGCGTGGGACCTCGGACAGGTCGCGAAACCGCGGAAAGGTGCCAAGGTTGTCGTGGCGAGTGGTGTCGGCCAGCCGGACCACCCGGGTACGGGAGTCGGCCGGCGTGCCGGGCGGGTTGAACGCGACATGTCCGTCGCTCGCCCCGCTGGCCAGGATGAACAGGTCGATGCCGCCGGCGGCCCTGAGCCGGTCGTCGTAAGCGGCGGGGTCGCGCGGGTCGGGCAGCCACACCGCATCCGGGCGGATCGTCCCGCCGCGGGCGGCGGCGTTGACCGGACCGGCGATCTCGGTCATCGCGAAGTTCTCGCAGCTGAAGTGCGCTGTGGCGGGTACCCGCCGGTACGAGGAACGGTCGGGCTCGAGGTAGTCGTCCATCATGACGATCACCACGCCTGACAGGTCAAGGCCGCGCGCCGCGACCTCCGTGGCCAGCGCGGCGTAGGTGGCGCGGGGACTGCGGCCGCCCGGGCACCCGAGCAGGTACCTGCGGCCGTCCGAGGCAGCGGCGCCGATCCCGTCCGCGATCTCAGCCGCGAGCGCCGCGCCCGCCGCCGCCGCGTTGTCGAACACCGTGACCTGGGTCATCGCGTGACCGCCGGAAACCCTGCCACCCGGTCTGCCAGCCACCGCAGGTTGGCCGCCTGCTCGTTGGCGACCTCGGCGTACCCGCTCGCGGGCGTCGGCGCGCGGTCCTGCTCCACCACCAGCCAGCCGTCGTAGCCGGTGGCGGCCAGCACGGCCAGAACGCCGTCGATGTCGACGTCACCGGAACCGAGCGGCGTGGCCACCTCGGCCCACCATGTGTCAAAGTCCGCCCTGTGCCCGGTCTTCGCCGAACGCAGCACCTCGAGCCGCACGTCCTTGATGTGCACGTGGTTAACCCGGGGCTGCCAGGCGCGCAGGCACTGCGCGGGATCGCCGCCCGCGAGCAGGATGTGCCCGGTGTCCAGGGTGAGCCGCACGTCGGTGAGCGCGAGCAGCCACTCCACCTCCCACGGCGATTCCACGTAGGTGGACACATGCGGGTGGAACGAAGTCCGCAGCCCGTATCCGGCGCCGATCTCCATCGCCTGCGTGGTCAGCCGGGCCAGCCGCCGCCACGCGGTGGCGTTAAGCGCCAGGCAACGATCGGCATAGGACCGGGCCGGATTCAGCAGGAGTTCGGGGCTGCCCTCGTCGGCGAGGATCACCAGGCCGGTTCCGCCGCAGGCGGACAGCTCCTCGCAGGTCCGCCGCAGACCGTCGAAGTCACGGGACACGACGTCGTCGCCGGCCGCGAAGTGAACAGGGACGTACGCGCCGACCGCCGCGAGACCGGCCGCGGCGAACGTGTCCGCGGTCTGCGCGACGGAGCCGAAGAACCCGGGCGGCCCCAGTTCGCTGCCGTCGTACCCGGCCGCCGCCATGGTCGCAAGCAACTCGGCGGGCGAGGCGGCGGAACCGTCGGCCACGTCACCGTAGACCCCGTAGCTCACCGGGGCGTTCCCGATCCGCATCACAGCTCCCCCGCCTCGCCGCCGAGCTTCACGCCGGCTCGCGCGGCGATCGCCGCGGTGAACGCCTGGAGGCTCCGGGTATCCAGCGCGGCGCCCGCCGCGTCCGAGATGACCGGCGCGCCCGAGCGCACGGAATCGGCGAACGCGGCGAGTTCCGCCACGAACCCGGTCGTGTAGCCGGCCGTGTAGTCGGTCCCGGCCCGCACGCCGTCGACGGCAGGTACAAGGTCGGTCCGCAGCCGCGCCGGCGCCGCGGCCAGGTACGGCGCCGGCATGTCCAGGTACATCCGTCCGGCCGAGCCGAACACCGCCAGTTCCTCGGTGTACTCGGGATAGTCGGGCACCCAGTTCCAGGCGAGCTGAAGTTGTGTCCCGCCGCCGAGGTCCGCCACCCCGAGGAGGCAAGGCGGCTCCGGCCCCAACTGGTCTGCCGTCAGCGGCCTGGCCTCGGCGTAGGTATAGCGCGACGGCGGGGTGAATCCGAGCCCGCGTAGCAGGGACAGCTCGTGCACCACCGACCCGAGCAGCACATCGCTGTACAGCCCCGCCAGGCCGACCGGGGCTCCGACGCCGAGTGCCTCGTCGACGCGGGCGGCCGCGTAGCGGGCCGCGCCCGCGAGCGGATCCTTGTCGGTAACAGGGAACCGCTGGATGCGCAGGTGCTCGACCTGGCTTTCGTCGGAGGGGTGCAGGACGGTGATCCGGACCACGCGTACCTGGCCCAGGCGGGCAACTGTCTCCCTGGCCTTCGCCAGGATCGGGTCGTACATCTTCATGTACGCGACCTGGAGCACCCGGCCCGCTTGCTCCGCCGCGGCGGAGAGTTCCGCTGCCTCGGCCTGCGTGACGCACAGCGGCTTCTCCGCGAGCACGTGCTTGCCTGACCGCAGCGCGGCAAGCGCCGCGTCGGCGTGCGCGCCGGGCGTGAGCAGCAGCAGCGCGTCCAGCGAATCGTCGGCGCACAGCGCTCGCCAGTCCGTGCTCACGCGTACCGTGCCCGGCAACTCGTCTGCGATCGCGGCGGCGAGGCCGGAGGACACGTCGCACACGTGAGCCACCTCGTATCGGTCCCCGAGCGTCCTCAGATTGGGCAGGTGAACCGCCTGGGCGATGGTACCGAGACCCGCGATCCCGATCCGGATGGCTGAACTGGTCGTCATAGCAGACCAGCTTGGTCGTACTGGTCCTCAAAAGTCAATACCGGACTTCCAATGAGCCCGTCATCCTGATATCGTCCCGTCTGTCATGAAGACCCGAGAAGTACCGCGAGTCCCCGCCAACGCGGGGCATCCGGCTCTGCACGCCTACCGGATCCTGCTCGACGCGGTCCGCGCGGGCGCCTATCCGGCCGGCACCCAGCTCCCCGGTGAGCGCGCCCTGGCCGCTCAGCTCGGCGTCAGCCGCGCCACCGTGCGCCAGGTCCTTACCGCGCTGGCCGACGCGGGGCTAGTGCACGCGTCGGCCAACCGCGGCTGGTTCGTCGCGGGGGGGTCGATCAGTGAAGGCCCGAACCTGCTGCTCAGCTTCTCCGACCAGGCCCGCGAGCGCGGGCTGACCGCCACCTCAAGCATCCTGCGCCAGGAGGTGCGGTCAGCGACCCTGGACGAGGCCGAGCGGCTCGGGGTCGCGCCCGCCGCCGCGCTGGTCGAGATCGAACGGCTCCGCGGCATGGACGGTGTCCCTGTCTGCGTGCAGACGGCCTGCCTGCCCCTGTCTCGTGTTCCAGGGCTGGACGAAGCCGATCTGACTGACCAGTCGCTGTACCAGGTGCTCGCCGAGCGATACGACCTGATCGCCAGCCGCTGCGACTACGAAGTCCAGGCTCAGGCCGCGCCTGAGCACGTGGCGGGCTTGCTCGAAGTGGCCCCTGGATTCCCGGTCCTCGTCGGCTTCGAGACCACCTACGACCAAGACGACCAGCCGATCCAGGTCGGCCGCGCCGTGTTCCGCGGTGACGCCTACCGGTTCCGTGCGTCCTTGTTCCGTGGCAGCCAGTCATGAACCGGCGTGCCACTCCGCGTCCGGTCTACGACAGCCCGGCTGTCATCCGCCCGTCGGATGTCACTCGCCACCTGTGGGGCGACGAGATCTCCGGCTATGTCGGCGACGAGGTGCTCATCTCCTCAGGAACACTGCACGCGCTGATCTTCACGCTGCCGCCTGGCGGCCGGTTCGGCCATTCACAGCAGAACCGCACAGTGTTCGGCGCGGACGAGGTGTACTACGTGCTTGAGGGCGTGCTGGTCCTTGCGAACCCGGAGAACGGCGAGTTGCGCCGCGCCGAACCGGGCGACGCGGTGTTCTTCAGGCGCGACACCTGGCACCACGGGTTCAGTCGCTCCGCCGGACCGCTTCGCGTGCTTGAGATCTTCGCGCCGCCGCCCGCCGCGGGCATGTCGTCGGCCTATGCCGCGACCCGGCCTTACCTCGACGAGCCCCGCTACGCGCAAGACGAAGTGCTCGGCCGGTGGCCGATGGACCGTGCGGCGATCGAGTCGGCCACGACGCTTCACCTGGTCCGCTCAGCCGACCAGCGGTACCGGCTGGAGGGGGACCTGCTGGCCGGGCTGGTCGCCAGCACGGACCAGCTCACCGTAACGAGCAACGAGCTGCTGGCGGGTCAGGCCAGCGACTCCCGGTCTCATCGGGGTGACACGTTCGGGTACGTGACCGGTGGCACCGTGCACCTGCACACTCCGGATAGCGGCTCGGGCAACTGGCTGGCGGCGAACGTCGGCGACGCGTTCGTGATACCGGCCGACGAGCGGTACCGCCTGGTCAACACCGGTGTGGATCCGGCGCTGTTCGTCGTCGGCACCGCGTCAGGGCACAAGGAGTGCTGACCCTCGGCCTAGACGTAGGCGGCACGAAGGTGGCAGGCGGCCTGGTCACGCCCGACGGTGCCGTCGTCAGCCGACGGACCGTGCCAACCGATGTTGGCGACCGCCGTGACCCCGGCCTGGCGGTCACCAGGCGGGTCGCGGCCGAGCTGGCCGCCGAGGCCGGCCGGTCCGGCCTACTGCTCGCGGGCCTTGGCGCCGGATTCCCCGAGTACGTGACCCGCGGCGGCGTGCTCACCAGCCGACTGGTGCTTGACTGGACCGAGCAGCCCGCAACGGTGCTGGCCGGCCTGGCAGACCCGGTCACGATCGAGTCGGACGTGCGGTGCGGCGCGCTTGGGGAGGCCCGGTACGGGGCCGGCCGC
Source organism: uncultured Actinomycetota bacterium (assembly GCA_963767685.1). Taxonomy (GTDB): domain Bacteria; phylum Actinomycetota; class Actinomycetes; order Streptosporangiales; family Streptosporangiaceae; genus Trebonia. Next base: position 9,797 of record CAVYEZ010000013.1, on the reverse strand, counting down.
AGCCTCGACAGCTTCGCCTACGTGTCGGTCGGCACCGGGATTTCTTACTGCCTGGTGGTCGGCGGCGTGCCGGTGCCCGGCGCCCGCGGGGAGGCGATAGCCCTCGGCGAGCTTCCGGTGACCGAAGCGCCAGACGTCACGCTGGAACAGTACGCCTCAGGGGACGGCATCCGTACCCGCTACGCCGGGCTGACCGGGCTGCCGTGCACGGGGGCACGAGAAGTACTCGCCGCCGCCGACCGCGGCGACCCCGCCGCCGCCGAGGTGGTTACCTCCGCCGCCCGTTCGCTTGCCATCGCGCTCGGCTGGCTGGTCTGCCTGCTTGATCCGGCCGCGCTCGTGCTCGGCGGAGGCCTGAGCCAGGCTGCGGGCTTGTGGGCCGAGACCCTTGCCAGCCATACCGAACGAGCGGTGGCGTCTCGCTCCGGCCCGCCCTCGCTGCTGCGGGCCGAACTCGGCGCGGACGCCGGCCTGATCGGGGCCGCCGCGGCCGCGCGGGTAAGGGAAACGTAACTTCGGACCTTATATCATGTCAATAGTATGTCAGGAGGTAATGACAATATAAACTCCATCATGGATGTCGGCTATGCTTTCGGGAAGCGGATTCAACGGCGATCGGGAAGGCCCCGCGCCCTGGAGGCTGCACGCCGCGGAAATCGCTTGGTGGGAGACACAATGACGAGGCACGATGACTGAGCGACCACTCGACCGCGGCAGCCCGATCCCGCTCTACTTCCAGATCGCCGAGAACCTCAAGAAGGCGATCGAGGACGGAACGCTGCGGCCAGGGGACCGGCTCGACAACGAGCTGGACCTCACCGAACGGCTTGGGGTGAGCCGCCCGACCGTCAGGCAGGCAGTGCAGCGGCTGGTCGAGCAAGGACTCGTTGTCCGCAGGCGCGGTGTCGGCACGATGGTGCAGTCGCCGCGCATCCTCCGGTCCGTGGCACTGACCAGCCTCTACGATGATCTGCTCGCGAGCCACCGGCGTCCGGAGACGACCGTGCTCGCGGCGGCAGAACTGGAAGCCGACGCCGCCACCGCCGGATTCCTCGGGCTACAGCCAGGTGCCCGGGTACTCTCGGTCGAGCGGCTCCGGTTGGCCGACGGAACGCCGCTCGCCATCATGCACAACTGCCTGCCCGCCGGGCTGCTGAACGGGCGCCCCGAGGACGTACTGGAAAAGGCCGGCCTGTACCACCTGCTGCGCAGCCAGGGCGTGCAGCTACACGCCGGAGAGCAGGTAATCGGCGCGCGGCAGGCCACGGCGCACGAGGCGAAGCTGCTCCAGGCGCCTCGCGGCGCGACCGTGCTCACCATGCGCAGGACGACGTCCGACCCCGCGGGCAAGCCGGTCGAGTACGCCACCCATGCATACCTGGCGGACCGCTACTCATTCCAGATGACCCTGATCGCGCACTGACCGCTGAGTGCCCGCCGCTTTCACAGGTACGGTCGCTGCCTCCGTTTCGCCACTTCATATTCCGAACGGGCAGTGCGTGTCTCCTCCAGCCTCGCCACTTCCGCCACGGGAACGTCCCACCAGGCCCCGTTGCCAGGCGCCGGCACGAGGGGGTCCGTCTCTATATGCACGAGTGTGGTGCGGTCGGACGCCCGGGCCTTCCCGAGCGCCGTCCGGAACTCACCGATCGTGTGCGCGCGCAGTACGTCCACGCCCAGGCTCGCGGCGTTCGCCGCGAGGTCGACCGGCAGGTATCCACCGTCAAGATCACCGCCAGGCCCGCGGTACCGGTAGCTCGTCCCGAACCGCCGCGCGCCCACGGTCTGCGATAGGTTTCCGATCGAGGCGAACCCGTGGTTGTCGACGCATACGACGACCAGCTTGAGCCCTTCCTGCACGGCGGTGACGAGTTCGCTGGCCATCATGAGGTATGAGCCGTCGCCGACGAGGACGAATACCTCGCTCGACGGCGCCGCTAGCTTGGCCCCGAGGCCGCCGGCGATCTCATAACCCATGCAGGAGTAGCCGTACTCCACGTGATAACTGCCCGGGGCACCGGTGCGCCATAGCTTGTGCATGTCGCCGGGCATCGAGCCCGCGGCGGCCAGCACGATGTCGGTATCAAGCGCGACCTCGTTGACCACCCCGAGGACCTCGGACTGCGCGGGCAGCGGGGCCTGTGGAGTCTGGTAAGCCTCGTCCACCACAGTCTGCCAGCGCGACCGGAGTTCCGCCGCAAGGGCTCGCCACCCCGCATCGGCGGACCACCCGGCCAGCGCGCCGGCCAGCGCGGAAAGCCCGGCCCGCGCGTCGGCCACCACGGCGACACCTGACTGCTTGACCGCGTCCATGGCGGCCACGTTGACGCTGACGAACCGCACGCCCGGGTCACCGAAGACAGTGCGCGACGCCGTGGTGAAGTCAGTCCACCGGGTGCCGATCCCGATGACGACGTCCGCCTGGCCGGCGAGCTCGTTGGCCGCCGCCGTTCCTGTCGCGCCGATCGCCCCCGCGCACAGCGGGTCATCCCATCGCATGGAGCTCTTGCCCGCCTGGGTCTGAGTCACCGGGATCCCGAAATCAGCCGCGAACGAGCGCAGCGCATCGGTCGCCTCGGAGTAGAGCACCCCGCCGCCGGCCACGATGAGCGGCCGGTTCGCCGACCGGATCACCGATGCTGCACGCGAAACGGAAGCCGGGTCCGGTGGCGTCCGCGGCACGTGCCAAACGCGTTCCGAGAACAGCTCAGCCGGCCAGTCCCAGGCTGCGGCCTGCACGTCCTGCGGCAGCGCCAGCGTCACCGCGCCGGTATCCGCCGGGTCGGTGAGCACCCGCATGGCGGCAAGCAGCGCCGTCGGCAGCTGCTCAGGCCGCCAGATCCGGTCGAAGAACCGGGACACGGGGCGGAACGCGTCGTTGACGCTGATATCCCCCGCGCCGGGATACTCAAGCTGCTGCAGCACCGGGTCGGCAACCCGCGTGGCGAACACGTCCCCTGGCAGCAGCAGCACCGGCAGCCGGTTGATCGTGGCGAGCGCGGCGCCGGTCACCATGTTCGTCGCGCCAGGCCCGATCGAGGACGTGCAAGCCAGCGTGGACAACCGGTTGCGGGTCCGCGCGAACGCCGCCGCCGCGTGCACCATGGCCTGTTCGTTCCGCGCCTGGAAATACTTCAGCCCGTCCGGCGGGGACTCAAGCAGTCCCTGCCCGATCCCTGCCACGTTCCCGTGCCCGAAGATACCGAAGCACCCCTCGAAAAGCCGATGTGATACCCCGTCCCGTTCGGTCCGCTGCGCGGCGAGGAACCGCACGAGCGCCTGTCCCACGGTGAGCCGGATAGTCGCCATTACTGCCTCCCCATCGGCAGGCGCGGGTCCACCGCGAGGTCCTGCCACTGCGAGCGCACCCAGGAGTGCGCCGGATCCTCGCAGATCAGCCACTCCCGCTGGCCAGGCCCTGCCATTACGTTCAGGTAATAGAGGTCATACCCGGGCACGGCCATCGAGGGACCGTGCCAGCCGTGCGGTATCGTCACCACGTCGCCGCTGCGCACCTCGGCCAGCACCTCAGCGGGCCGCTCGGCGGTCCCGTACACCCGCTGGTAGGCGATGCCCGGCCCGCCGGGGCCGTCAGCCAACTCGAAATAGTAGATCTCCTCGAGCACAGACTCCCCCGGCCGTTCCGTATCGTGCTTATGCGGGGGGTAGGAGGACCAGTTCCCCGCCGGGGTGAGTACCTCGCAGGCGATAAGCCGATCGGCCTCAAGCACGTCAGGAGTGCCGAAGTTGTTGACCTGCCGGGAGCAGGCGCCGGCTCCGCGCAACTCCACCCGCACCTCGTCCGCGGCCACGTAGCGGAACGGCAGCCGCCGCCGCGCCCGGGCCGAGGCGAGCGCGAACCTGCCGCCCGCCTCGCTCGCGATGGAAAAGTCCGTGTCCCTGGGCAGGTAGGCGCAATCGGTGACCCCGCTGAATACATCGCGGCGGCCAGCTAGCTTCGCCGATCCTGCACCGGACTCCAGCACGCACGAGCCGCCAAGCGGCAGCAGCACCGCCTCGTCCTCGCCGGTGCCGCTCCGGTAAACGCCAGCGGGGGGCAGCGAGACCACCCGCAGCCCGGTGAACCCCCAGCCGGCCCGTTCCGGTGTCATGTCGACCGCCACCACGCCCGCGCCGGTCGATCCTGCGGGGAAAAGCCAGCTCATGAGGTCACCGCCACAGCGGAGTGAACCAGGGCGCACGCGGCGTCGACGGCGGCGGTGACGTCGCCGTCCGCCGGGTACAGCAGCGCCCGGCCCATCACGAAGCCCCGTACGCCGGGCAGCGCCAGCGCGGCCGCCCAGCGCGCGTAAGTGCCGGCGGCCAGGCCGGCCGGGTCACCGCCGAGCAGCAGGGTGGGCAGCGTCGTCGCGGACATGACCTCTTCCATCCCGTCGACTACGGGAAGCTTGAGCCAGGTGTAGCCGCTGGTCGCGCCGAGACCGGAGGCGATGGCGACCGACTTGACCACCGCCGTTGCGGACAGGTCGTGCACCACCCGGCCGCCCTCGCGGGAACACAGGAACGGCTCGATCATCGCCACCAGCCGCCGCGAGCCGAGTTCGGTGACCGCGCGCCCCGCCGCCTCCAGCGTGGCGGCGGTGCCGTGGTCGGCGAGATCGATCCTGGTCAGCATTTTGCCGCCGTCAAGGCCCATCGCCGCGATCGAGGCGGTGTCATAGGCCGTGAACCTGTCATCGAGCTCGAAGCTCGCGCCCTGGAGCCCGCCCCGGTTCATTGACCCGATGACCACCTTGTCGTCAAGCGCGCCGAGCAGCAGCAGGTCCTCAATGATGTCGGCGGTCGCGAGCAGCCCGTCCACGCCTGGCCTACGCAGCGCGATGAGCAGTCTCCGCAGCAGGTCGTAGCGGTTCGCCATCGCATCGGCGACGCTGCGGGCGCCGAGCGCGCCGCGCGCCGGATGGTCGGCCGCGACAATCATGAGCCGCCCGTCGGAGCCGAGCAACCGGCGGCGCTTACGTTCGGCGGCCCGGGCGACGATGAGCTCCGGGTGCCGGGCGCGAAGCTCCCGCAGTTCATCGAAATCTGGTTCAGGCATCGGTGACTCGCAGGAACTCCTCGACTTCGGCGGTGGTGGGCATCGCGGATGAGCACTCCAGCCTGGTAGTGACAATGGCGCCCGCCGCGTTCGCGAACCGGATCACCGCGTCAAGCGGCCAGCCGCCAGCAGGCCGTGGCACAGCGCGCCGCCGAATCCGTCGCCCGCCCCGATCCCGTTGACCACGTTTACCCGGATCGGCGGCACCTCCAGTTCGATGTCTTTCGTGCGGGCGTATACCCCGTCAGGCCCGCGCTTGACCACGGCGAGCTCCGCGCCCGTGTCGAGCAGCACGCTGGCCGCTTTCCCTGGGTCCCTGGTGCCAGTCGCGGTCTCGCGCTCATCAAGGTTGCCGACCACGACCGTGACATGGGGTAGCGCTTTCTGTACCTGCTCGCGAGCCTCCTCCCGCGACGCCCAGAACGACGGCCGGTAATCCAGGTCGAGCACCGTGAACGGTCTTCTGTCGCGGGCCTGCCAGGCGGCGAAATGCGCGCTCCGGCTGGGTTCCGCGCACAGCCCGGTCACGGTCGCCCAGAACAACCGTGCCCCCTGCACGTGCGCGACCGGGATCTCTTCCGGTCGGATCTCCAGGTCAGGTGCCTTCGGATACCGGTAGAACCAGATCGGGAAGTGGTCGGGCGGGAAGATCTCGCAGAACGTCACCGGCGTCGGCAGCCCGGGCACCTCGGTGACGAACTCGTCGTCCACACCGAACTCGCGCAGCGCGCGGTGGACATACCGGCCGAACGGGTCGTCGCCGGTACGGGTGATGACAGCCGAACGGTGACCGTGCCTGGCGGCAGCGACCGCAACGTTCGTCGCGCTACCGCCGAGGTACTTGCCGAACGTCTCCACATCCTCAAGCCCGACTCCGGTCTGCAGCGGATAGACGTCGACGCCGATCCGGCCGATCGTGAGCACGGCGTAGCCAGCGTCCGAGCTCACGGGAGCCTCCGCAGGTAGGCGACGCTCTGCTGCCGGGGAAGCTCGCACGCAACCCCGGGCAGTCCGCGGAGCGCGCTGGCATGGAACGCGCCGATCCGCCCCACGCCGATAAGTCCGATGTGCATGAAACACCTCTGCACTGTGCGGTGGTCTGGGTCCTCACAGCTTGAGCCGCGACAATAGGTCTTGTCAAGCTTATGTCTTTATGTCATTACATATAAGCTAGGCACTTCCCTATCCTGACCTCCCGCCAGCACCGGGAAACCCGCCAGGCCCGGTCCCGGTCGGGGTCGCCCCCAGCTTGGTCGGGGGGTCGGGTGCGGGAGGTGGTGGTGGCGTGTCATCGTCAGGGGAACGTCACGCGGGTCGCTTCCTGCTTGCCCTGGGCGAAGCCGGCACGGGCGGCGGGGATGCGGGTCGCCGGATCCATCTGATTCGTGCCCATTGCGGCTCGGGAATCGGCGTCCGGCGTGACCACCTCGACGCGGCTGCCCTGCTTGCGTAGGCCCTCGACCTGGCTTGCCAGGTCAGTGCCCCATTCCGGTGGTCTGCGCAGGCCCTCGAACTGGCCTGCTTCCGGTGGTGTCTGGCCCCGTCCGCCCAACGGCGAAAGCACCACGATGTTCGCATAGCCCGAGGCAAGGTCGGCGTTGTCCGCGGAGCGCACGCCGCCGTCGATGTAGCGCGCGCCGTTGATGCTGACGGTGGGGACCAGACCGGGCAGTGCGGTGCTCGCGGCGACCGCGTCCACTAGCTCGACGCCGGAATCGCGGCCAAACGAAGCCAGCTCGCCGGTATGCGCGTTGACTGCCACCACGATCATCGGCCTGTCCGGCCATTCAGGGTGAGGCAACCGGGCGGCGACGATTGCTCGCCGCTGTCCCGCCCCCGGCCCGAGTACGGAATCGCTCTCCAGCCCGAACGCGCCCATCGCACGTTGCAGGTCGGCTGCCGAGGTGGCGGCGGCGCCGATGGCCCTCATCCGCTCGAACACCGTGGCCATCGGCAGGGACGGCGGCCGCGGCGAAGAACCCCGCCGCACTGGCGGCCGGCCGTGGGAGGCGCTGACCGAGTCCGCTGTGGCAGCTGTCATGTCGGTTATGGCCCCCTCTGCACCTCAGTTATTAAGATATGTCGCATCCTTGCGGGGCGCGTCTCGGTGCCCACGGCGCAAGCTGCTTAACTTGACGGCCCGCCGGGCTGGAGTGCGGGTGCTAGCGGATTTCGTATGTTCCGTCCAGCCGGGCGCGGCCGATGATGTGGCCTTTGATGGCGGCGAGCGCGTCATCGAGGGTGAAGCTGGCTGGCAGGCCGGTGGCCTGGTCGAGGGCGAAGAGCTGGAAGGCGTATGTGTGGGGGCCGTGTGACCGGGGCGGCAGGGGGCGGGCCCAGCCGCGCTTGCCCATCGCGCCCTTCCCGTGCCGGATTCCCGGAACGGGGCTGGGGTTGGTGAGGGCGTTTTCGGGGATGCCGCTGCGGGGAGGGGTCGATGCCCAGCGTGAGCGCGTGGGTGGCGGGCTTCCCGAACGGGACGTCGGGGTCTTGCACGATGAGCACGAGCTCGGCGGTGCCGGGCGGCGGCTGTGTCCAGTTGAGCGCGGGTGAGATGTTCGCGCGCAGCAGCCTGCCCCGGTGTCTTTCCGGGATGGGCGCCCCGTGGTCGAAGGCGGGGCTGGCCAGGGTGAAGTTCTCCGGGGCCTGCAGGTCGGGGCGGGCCCAGGCGAGGGTGTGGTGGCCGGCGCCGCCGGCCGCGCAGTGCGACCCCGATGGGATTAGCGGGCATGATTCTGGCTCCTTGCTGTTGTGGGTCTGGCTGGTGTGCGCCTGGGGCCGCGGTCAGCGCGTGGTGGGGTAGGCAGGCCGCCCGGAGCCGGGTGAGGATCTCGTCCAGCCGGGTGAGGTCCTCGGAGTCCAGGCTGGCCAGTTCGGCGGGCGGCTCGGCCAGGATCGCCTGGGCGCGCCGGGCCGCGTCGTGCCCGGCGTCAGTGAGGTGCACGAGCTTGCGGCGGTTGTCGTCGGGGTGGGCGGTGCGGTGAACCAGGCCTCGCGCTTCGAGCTGGTTGACGCCGACGGTCGCGGCGGGCGGGTCGACGTCAACGGCGAGTGCGATTTCCCGCAGGGTCATCGGGCCGTCGGCGAGCTTGATCAGCACCTCGACCTTGCCGGGCCCGAGGTCGAGGGCGGCGCGGAGGGCGCGCGCGGCGGTCCTGCCCGGTGACGTACTCGTGCAGGGCGGTCCACACCCGGGATGCGGTGCCCGGCGGCGCGGGCGGCTGGGTGGTCATCGGGCTCCTTCCGGGGCGGGGATGGCGTCAGCGGCCAGGCGCGCGCCGTTTCGCTCGGCGGTGGCCAGCGCCCATCGTCCGGTTGAGACGATGCCGAGCAGCACGACCATGACTCCGCCACCGGCGACTACCGCCCACGCCGCGTGGCTGGCGCCCGCAATGCCGGCCGAGCCGGAGGCGATGATCGCGCCGGTGACCGCGACCCCGACGGCCGCGCCGGTCTGCCGGCAGGTGGAGGCGATCGCCCCCGCGACGCCGGCCTGGTCCCGGGGCATGCCTGAGAGCGCGGTGTTGGTGATCGGGGCGCTGACCAGGCCCGCCCCCGCGCCGTAGACGAGGTAGGCGACGATCAGGTACCACACTGCGGTGTGGGCGGTAGCGCCGGCCAGCAGGAGCGCGCCCGCGGTGATCAGCCCGCCGGACGCGACCAGGGCGAGCCTCGGCCCGCGGCTGGCCACCAGCCGGCCTGAGACGACGGAGAGCACGCCGAGCGTCGCGGCCATCGGGATCGTCAGCAGCCCGGCGTGCAGCGCGCTGTAGCCGCGGACGTCCTGCAGGTACAGCGTGTTGAGGAACAGGAAGCCGCCCAGGGTCGCGAGCGCGGCCACCCCGGTCAGCGCCGCGCCCGAGAACGGCGCGCTGCGGAAGTACCGCATGTCGACCAGCGGCTCACGCCGCCGGGGCTCGACCACGACCAGCGCGACCGCCGCGAGGACGGCCACCGCGAACAGCGCGGCGATCGGCGCCGAGCCCCACCCGCTGCGCGGCCCCTCGATGATCCCCGCGGTCAGGCAGCCCAGCAAGACGATGACCAGCAGCTGGCCCGGGGGGGTCGAGCCGCCGAGGATGCCCGGCCCGTGACTCGGGCACGAACCGCTGCGTGAGCGCGATCGCGACCAGGCCGACGGGGACGTTGATCCAGAAGATCGAGCGCCACCCGATCCCGCTGACCAGCAGGCCCCCGAGCACCGGGCCGCTGGCGAGGCTGAGCCCGGCGACCGAACCCCACAGGCCGATCGCCTTCGCGCGCCCGGCGCGGTCGGTGAACGTGCCGGCGATGATCGACATCGCCACCGGGTTGAGCATCGACCCGCCGACGGCCTGCAGCCCGCGGAAGGCGATCAGCCACCCCAGCGACGGCGCCAGGCTGCAGGGCCAGCGACCCCACCGAGAACAGGGCCAGCCCGGCCTGGAAGACCCGGCGGCGGCCGAAGCGGTCCGCGAGCGAGCCCGACAGCATCAGCAGGCACGCGATGACGAGGGTGTAGGCATCGATCGTCCACTGCAGGCCGCTGACCGACGCGTGCAGTGCCCCCCTGTATCGACGGCAGGGCGACATTGACGATCGTGGTGTCGAGGCCCGCCATGAACACGCTCAGGCAGCACGTGAACAGCACCACGGAACGGCGCCGAGCGTCAGGATCAGAACGAGGGAGAGAACTCACCGCTGTCATAATCATTGTTATACCACAACCATTGTTGTAATACAACAACCAAAGAGCCTG
>CAVYEZ010000012.1:0-309073 GCA_963767685.1 uncultured Actinomycetota bacterium | reverse complement strand
GCTGCTCTGCCAATTGAGCTAGCGGCGCTCGTTGGCAACGAAACGAGATGTTAGCAGGGATCGGCCAGCCCTGCGAATCGGAAAGGCGGACCCGGGGGAACGAATCTCAGCGGCTCCCTCTCAGGTGTCCCTCGGAACTCACCGAGGCACTCTGGAGCCAGTGCTCGGCTCTCTGTCGGCGAATGGTCAGCACCGGGGGCGGTGCGCCGCCGCGAGCCGGTGGCCGCCCAGGCCACGGCCCCATGGTTACGCGTCGCCCTTGGCCGGGGAGACGGCGTCCGCGGCGGCGGCGACCACAGTCGCCTGCCGCCGCCAGCTAGGAGACTTTGCAGACGAGCGCCACCCGCGTTAGCTGCCCGGCTCGCACGTTTACGGTTACCGGCGCCGAGCAGGGCGAGTCGCTGTGCCCGGTTTGACCCGTGGCCGTGTAGGTGCCGGCGACGAGGCCCAGGCTGAACGTCCCGGACGCGCCGACCGTGACGTTCACGGTGTGTCCGGTGCTGTCGCGGAAGGTGACCACCCCGGAAAGGGGCTGCACGTGCCCGGCTTCCGTTTCGAAGGTTCCGTTTACCACCCACCGGGCGAGCCCCGAGGAACCGCTGCCGGACGAGCCGCCGGGCCTGATCCCGGCGGTTGCCGTGCCGCTGGTCCCGGTCGCGGGGCTGTGACTGGTCGCAGCGGCGGGTGCTTTCCCGCCGCTGCTGGTGGCGGTTGCCGTCGCGCACCCTGTTATCGCTAGCGCCATGATCGCAAGTCCGGCCGTTAGCCGTCGCATCTCTCCTCCTGCATGCGGGTTCGATGTCGCTCAGGGATTGGACGCGGCCGGGTCCGCGCCGGTTCCGTTGACGGCGAAAGGCCCGGCGCCTCGGGGGCGCCGGGCCTTTCGCCGCGGAACGAGCCGGGACGCAGGCGACCGCTAGCTGGCGCGTTCCCAGGTGGCGCTGAAGTTCTCGCCACTGCTCAGCGACGAGACGGTGTCCTTATCCAGGCCGCGGTTGTCCACCATGATGATCTGCGTGGGACTGAGGTTACCAATGGGGCTTCCGTCGACCACGGAACTGGAGACGTTCACGGTGCCGAAGTCTGCCAGCGGGAGAACTCCGCCGTTGCCGGTGCAGCACGGCGCCTCGATGATGACCTCGGCGGAGGAACGGGCCGCGTTAGCCAGGGTCTGCGTGGTGCTGACGCTCCAGTTCTGGGTGGCGTCGGCCAGGGTGAGCTTGAACTCGTTGCTGCCCTCATAGACGACCGATGCGCTGATGTGGTCGCCGGCCCTGACGGTGTTGCCGAAGCTGTACGAAGCCGCGGGATACATCTCGTACCAGCCGTAGTACTGCGGAGTCCCGTGCACGCAGTCCGTGTCCGTGCCGGTCTGCTCGACGCTGCTGCTGTTGTATCCGTCCAGGCCGACCCAGAAGCTGGAGTACCTGGTGGCGGACGTGCAGGTGCCTGGCGCTGCACCCAACTGGCCGACACGCTCGCGTAGGTGCCGCTGTCGGCGGCGTACCCGGACCAGTTCGTGCTTTCTGCCGCGTTGCTGAGGCCGGCGTGCAGCCTGATGCCGCCGGACCGGACCGCCGTCGGATGACTCTGGGCGGTGGCGGTGGCGGCGGACGCGCTCCCGGCCGCAAGCGCCGGGCTGAGGGCAAGGGCCAGAACGGCCAGGGGAATACACCATCGTCGTAGCATGCGGGCTCCTGAGGATGTTGATGGCTGCCTGCTTCTGGCTGCCCCCCGTGCCGGTTCCTGTTAGTAACTGGCGCAAACCGGTCTAACCTTCCGTGCTTCGCGTCGCTTAGCGGTGTTATTAGAGGATAATCTGAGGATTTACTTGCGTAAAGATGTATTTTTCGCCAAATCTCTCACAAGTAATGACAGGATCTTCTAAAATGCGACATATCTTGTCAAGGTGAGCGGCGAGTGCCACCACGCCCCCGTTCGGGCTGATCTTCATCATCATTCCGAACGAGGGCAGGATGACCCGATCGGCGTCGTCTGAACCGGCAAGCCGTCGGTGGCCCGAGAGCGGGGGATTCCGGTCGCGGCCGACGCCGGCACCGATGACCAGGTACGCCGTCAGGCGTCGATGACCTGGCGTTGGAGGCGTTCGGCGTCCTCAGCGCGGCCTTGACGCCGGTAGAGTTCCAGCGCCTGCCGCCACACCGCGCGGGCGTGCTCGTGCTGGCCGAGCGCGGAATGGGAGTGGCCGAGGTTCTCAAGGGTGTCGGCGCTGTCGTAGCTGCTGCCGACCGTGCGGAACAGGCCGAGCGCCTCCTGGTAGCGCTCGATGGCCAGGTCGTGGTGCCCGGTATGGTGCTCGATGTAGCCGAGCGTGTCCAGGCGGTTCGCCTTGCCGTAGGTGTCGTGCGACATGGCCAGGGCGGCATCGCAGTGCGCGCGAGCGGTCACGTAGTCGCCCAGGTGGGCGCTGTACCAGCCCATCGCGCCGAGCGCGTAGGCCTCCATCGTCGGCTCGCCGAGGCCGCGAAAGAGCTCAAGGGCGCGGCTGGTGTGGTCCAGGGCTTGCCGGTAGTCGCCCCTTTTCTCCCAGGCATTCCCGAATACCAGGTGAATGTGGGCCTGGTCGTCCGCGCTGGGGTGCCGCTCGGCCAGGGCGAGGGCCTGGTTCAGGCTCGCGATGGCCTCCTCGTGCAACCCGGACTGGAACTGGCAGCGGCCGAGCTGCAGGTGAGCGCGGACGAGCAGGGTGGTATCGGGCAGGTGGGCGGCGGCGTCCGCGGCGGCCCGCCAGACCGCTATCTGGTCGTCAAGGCGGACCCGGGCGCGGTAGAAGGTGTTCAGCGTCCAGGCCGCCTGCCAGACGGCGTCATGCCAGCCGCAGGCGGCGGCGGTGCTCTGGGCGGCCAGAATATTGGCGTATTCAGCGTCGAACCAGGCCAGCGCCGCCGGCACGTCGGCGAGCGGGCGCGGCCGGGCACCGTCGGCCGGCGGGGCGAGCTCGATGGGCGTGCGGTGAGCGAACAGGAGGCGGTCGGCCGCGTGGGCGGTGTGGAGGTAGAAGTCGCATACCCGCCGCCGCGCGGCGTCCTGCTCACGGTCGGTGTCGTGGTCGTGCGCCCGGTCGGCCGCGTAGGCGCGGAGCAGGTCGTGGAAGCTGAACCGGTCAGGGGCGTGCTCGGTAAGCAGGTGAGCGCTTGTCAGCTCCTGCAGCGCGCGGTGCGTGCCGGCGGGCTCCAGGGCGGTGAGGCTGGCCGCCGCTTCGAGGCTGATGTCCGGCCCGGCGTGCAGGCCGAGCAGCCGGAACGCGCGCGCCGTGGCCGGGCCGAGGGTGCGGTACGACCAGGAGAAAACCGCGCTCACGTCCGCCGCGGCGTCCCCCAGCGACAAGATGTCCAGCCGTCGGCGCGCGTCGCGCAGCTCGTCGACGAGTTCAGGCAGCGGCCGCGCCGGGCCGAGGGCGGCGCGGGCGGCGGCGATGTTCAGTGCCAGCGGCAGCCGGGCGCACAAGTCGATCAGCTCGGTTGCCGCGGGCCCGGCGGAGTGAACGCGCTCACCGCCGAGGCGGTGGATCAGCAGCTCCCGCGCTTCGGCCTCGGTGAGCAGGTCAAGCGTCAGGGGGATGGCGCCGTCCACGGCGACCAGCCCGCCGAGCTGTTCCCGGCTGGTGATGACGACCAGGCAACCGGGCACTCCCGGCAGCAGCGGACGCACCTGCTGGGCGTCCCTGGCGTTGTCGAGGAGTATCAGCATGCGCCGGTCAGCGAGGCGTGACCGGTAGAGCGCGGCCTTGCCTTCCTGATCGGCCGGAATGCGTTGCGCGGGTACGCCGAGCGCGTCCAGGAACCGCCGGATCGCGTCGGCCGGCGGCATCGGCTCGTGCGACGGATCGAAACCGCGCAGGTTAACGTAGAGCTGCCCGTCGGGGAAATGCGGTGCCACCTTGTGCGCCCAGTGGACGGCCAGGGCGGTCTTGCCGATCCCCGCGGTGCCGCTGATCGCCGATATCACTACCGCGCCACCCGCCTGGGCCTGCCGGGGCAGCAATCCGGCCAGTATCGTGAGCGCGTCTGCCCGGCCCACGAAATGCCCGACTGTGCCCGGCAGCTGCCGCGGAACGACGACGCCGGAGCCGGGCCCGGACTCGCCCTCGAGGCGAGCCGGGCCGAGCAACTCGGAGTCACCCGCCAGGATGCGCTCCTGCAGTTCCCGCAGCTCGGGCCCTGGTTCGATGCCCAGCTCGTCGATCAGCACGCGGCGCGCGTCCTGATAGGCCGCCAGCGCCTCGGCCTGTCGTCCGGTGCCCGCCAGCACGAGCATCAGCTGCGCGTGGAAGCGCTCGCGGAGCGGGTGGTCGGCGACGAGGGCTCGCAGTTCGGTGACGAGCTGATCGCGGCGGCCCCGGCGCAGGTCGGCCTCGATGCGCCACTCCAGCACCTGCACCCGCGCCTCCTCCAGCCGAGGCACCCACGCGTCCCGCAGTGCCTGTCGGGGCACGTCGGCGAGGGGCGGGCCCTGCCAGTGCGCAAGCGCCTCGGTCGCCGCGGCCGAGGCGTCCGCCCAGGCGCGGTCACGGACCGCGGCGCCGGACCTCCGGCACAGTTCCTGGAATTCCAGGACGTCCAGCTCCGAGTCGGCGACGCGCACGAGGTAGCCGGGGTCGGATGCCACGATCCGGTTGCCGGCATCCGGTCCCAGCGCACGACGGAGCCGCAGCACGTGGCCGCGCAGCGTGGTGGCCGCGCCCGCTGGCGGCTTGCCGTCCCAGACGGCATCGGCCAGCGCGTCCGCCGAGACGGGCTTGTTGGCGTGCAGGAGCAGGGTGGCGAGCAGTACCCGCAAGCGCGGGCCCCCGATGCGAGTGCGCTCACCCGAATCGCGCACCAGGACGGTCGGACCTAGCAGCACAAACCGCACGCACCGATGCTATCGAACACGAATGCCACGCTAATCAACTTCCGCACACGCTGTCCCGGCGGGCGATCGCACGCGAGTGCAACTCGAATGCAACCGGCCCGGCGCAGAGTGGTGTCAGCCAGGCCGGCCACGCCGGACGGACCTGCCGGCCACGGGGAGACGAGGGCACCGCGATGACGTACACGATGCAGGCGAACGAATTCGGGTCACCATTGTTCAGGGCCATCGGCCGGGCGGTGGAGCGGTAACCCACCAGGGCAGGCTGGTCCGCCTGCTTGCCGGCGGCCGGGGACTGGTGGTTGGTTGGGCGGGTGACCGATCGTTTTACCGATGCCCGGGTCCCGGATCCCGACGTACGGGTGCTGTTCGCTAAGGAGCACCGCTGGCAGTGCTGGCTCGACGTGGAGGCCGCCCTGGCGGTGGCCGAAGCGGAGTGCGGGGTCATCCCGGCCGCGGCAGCGGAGGCCATCAAGTCGGTCGCCACGCTGGCGGTCCTGGACATCGCGCGCATCGAGCGCGGCATCGCCGAATCCAGCCACCCGCTGATGGCCATGGTCACCGAGCTGAGCGCGGCCGCCGGCGAGCACGGCGGCTGGGTGCACTGGGGAGCGACCACGCAGAACATCACGCAGACCGGTGACGTCCTGGTCCTGCGGGAGGCCCACCGCCGGATCCTGCGGCTGCTGGCGGGGGTGCTCACCGCCGCCGCGGACCTGGCCGAGCGCACCGCGGGCATGCTGGCGGCGGGCCGCACGCACGGCCAGCACGCCGTACCGATCACCTTCGGGTTCAAGCCGGCCGGGTGGATCGACGAGCTCGGCCGGCACGTCACGCGGCTGCGAGCGGCGGAGGGGCGGGTGTTCACCGCGATGACCGGCGGCGCCGCCGGCACGTTCGCGTCGCTCGGCGAGGCCGGCCCCCTGGTGCAGGACGCCGTCGCGGCCCGGCTGGGACTGGCCCCGATGGCGGTGCCGTCCCGCGCGGTCGCCGACAGCTTCGCCGAGTACGTGTGCCTGCTCGGCCTGCTCGGCGCGACTGGGACGCGGATCGCCCACGAGGTCTACCAGCTGATGAGCACCGAGCTGGCCGAGGCAAGCGAGCCGGTGCCGCCGGGCACCGTCGGCAGCTCCACGATGCCGCACAAGCGCAACCCGCAGCTATCGGACGACTGCATCACCATCGGCGCCCAGCTCCGGACCCTGGTGCCGCTGGCCCTGGAAGGAATGGCGCACGACCATGAGGTCGACGGCGCGCACTCGGCGATGCTCGACGACGCCCTGGAGCGTGCCTGCGTGCTGACCGGCGACCTGCTCGCCCGGCTCGAGGTGATCCTGGCCGGGCTGGACGTGGACCCGGCCCGGATGCGCGCCAACCTGGCCCTGTCCGGCGGCATGATCAGCTCAGAAGAGGTCATGCTCGAACTGGGCCGGGCCATCGGCAGGCAAACCGCTCACGAGGTCGTCTACCAGGCCGCCCGCGCCGACGGCGTCACGTTCGCGGACGCGCTCAAGCGCGATCCGCGGGTCACCGCTCACCTCGACCCGGCGGCCATAGACCACCTCCTGGACCCCGCGCGGCACACCGGCCTGTCGGCCGCCATCGCCCGCGCGGCGGCCGGGCGGGCCCGGGCGACCGCCCGCGACATCACAATGACCGACCGACGCCCGCGGTCGGCAACCCCGCGCTGATCCGCCCGGTAACCGCGAGCCTATCGTTGAATACGGATCGCACACGAAGCGCCGACGTGGGGGAGCGCCGGCTGACTGCTGCCCGACAAAGCGGTCAAAGTGGGGCAGCCCGGTGCCGTGACTGCCCGGTGCCCTTGCCCCGAACGACCGCGGCCTGCCTCCCCTAACGAACCACGGGAACCCGGGGAAGGAGCCGGCCGGGATCAGAGGCCGGATGCCCGCCGGTCCGGCGCGGGCCACGACGCCTGGCTCACCGTGCGGTAGGCCTGCCTGCTGAGCGCTTCCGGCAGGTGCATCCGCAGCATCACCTGACCGACATTGGCGGGGACGGTTCGCTGAGTGAGCAACGAGACCACGATCATCACGCCGAAGGCCAGCGGGACCGTCCAGATCGCCGGCTGGCCCAGGAGCACCGCGTTCCAGCCGCTGGCCGCCGCTCCGAGCATCGTCGCCACGATGGCGGCCAGGCAGGACCCGCCGCCGATGGCGATGCCCGCCGTGGCCCCGATCCTGGTGAGCCGCCGCCACCATATCCCGAGCACCATCAGCGGGCAGAACGACGACGCCGCGATGGCGAAGGCCCAGCCGACGAGGAGGGCCAGCGAGAAGCGGTCGATCAGCAGGGCGGCGATGGTCGCGACCGCACCCGCGGTGATGGCGCACCACCGGAAGGTGGTGACCCCGCGCTTCATGAAGTCGTGCGACAGCGCGCCCGCCACGCTGACGAGCAGGCCGGACGAGGTGGACAGGAAGGCGGCGAACGCCCCCGCGGCGACGAGCGCGGCCAGCAGTTCGCCGGGCAGCCCGGGCAGCAGCAGCGCTGGCAGGGCCAGGACGATGCTGTCCGAGTCGCTGGAGAGGTAGAGCTGGGGCGCGTGCAATCGGGTGAGCACCGCGAGCACGGTCGGGAACAGGTAAAAGGTGCTCAGCAGCAAGACCACGATCAACGTCGTCCGCCTGGCCGCCTCGCCGTCCGGGTTGGTGTAGAACCGGACCAGGATGTGCGGGAGCCCGATCGCGCCGAAGAACGTGGCGATGATGACGCCGTACGTCGCGGCCAGGGGGTGCGCGCCGCTTGTGCTCGAGGTCAGGAACGGGGAATCCCACGACTCGCTCGAAGACGGTTGCATGGCCAGGCTGACCGGGACGGGAGCGCCGGCGGCGAAGCCGATCCGCGCGCCCGCGCCGGCGACGTGCCGGCCCGCGACCAGGCTTACGGCCTGGTCCCGGTACGTGCGCTGATCGAGCAGGCCGGTGACCGCGGCATCGGCGGAGCGCGTCAGGGTGAAACCGGTCGCTTGCGTCATGGTAACGACGGTGGCGTGGGTGAACACCGGGGCGCGATCCGGGGTCAGGTTGGGACTGGAATGGTGCCCGGCCGCGACCAGCAGCACGAGCGCCGGAATGCCGATCGCGCACAGCTTCAGCCAGTACTGAAAGCACTGGACGAAGGTGATTCCCTTCATTCCGCCCATCGCGATGTTGCAGCTCACAACCACGCCGAGCGTCGCCGCGCCCACCCAGTACGGCGTGCCGAGCACCCACTGCAGCGTGATGCCGGCGCCCTTCATCTGCGGCAGCAGGTAGAACCAGCCGATGATCAGGACGAGGGCGGTCGCGGTCTGGCGCAAGCCGCGCGACCCCAGCCGGCCGACGGCGAAATCGGGGATGGTGTACGCGCCGAAACGCCGCAGCGGCGCCGCTACCAGCAGCAGCAGGACCAGGTAGCCGGCGGTGTAGCCAACCGAGTACCACAGCGCGCCGAGGCCTTGCGCCACGACCAGCCCGGCAATACCGAGGAAGGACGCGGCCGAGAGGTACTCACCCGAGATGGCCGCCGCGTTGAGCGCCGGCGGAACCTGCCGGGCCGCGACCATGAAGTCATCCGGTGTCCGGGCCACCCGGATGCCGCGCGCGCCGACCATGATCGTCAGCAGCGTGACGAACGCGATGGCGCCGACGGCCGCGTCAGACATCGGGCCGCCGGCTCACCGGGTCGACCAGGCTGGTGAACCTGGCCTCCAGTTGCCTCGCGTGACGGTTGTAGAACCAGCCAACCGCGAGAAAGACCGGGTAGAACGCGAACCCGAGCACGATCAGCGTGAGCGGGACGCCGGCCACCGTGATCTTGGTGATCGCCGGCGCCATGGCCGCGATGACCGGGAACGAGGCGGTCAGCGTGAGCGCGAACGTCAGGCACATGAGGGACAGGCCAAGCTGCGCGCGCACGAGCGACCTGACGAGCACCCGGCCGGCCCTCGTGTCGTCGCGCAGGTCGCTCAGTCCGGGAACGTCGTGCTGGACGGGTACATGATCGGGCCGCCAGACAACGCGCTGCCTGCCTGGCGCGGGATCGCCAGGGCCGGGCGTCGGCACGGTAAGCTCCGCCTTCCGGCCCGGAGGATCCGGTCCCGGACATCCCGTACGTGACGGCGGCTGACCGGCAGGGAATGACCGGCGACGGTCACGGCATGAAGGCCATTAGTCACCGAGAACTCGGTGATGTGCTTGAACTGCACGAGAAAGCCACGGTGAATGCGGATGAACCCGTAGGCCGACCAACGTTCCTCCAGGTGAGAAATCGGCATGCGCAGCAGGTAAGCGCTGCCGTCGGTTGTGTGCAGCCGTACGTAGTCCCCCTCGGCTTCTACCCAGCGCACCTGCTCACGGGGCACAAACCGGGTGCGCCCGGCGGTCTCCACCGGGATCGTGGCGAACGGGTCTTCGTCCGGCGAATCCGGGTGATCGGGCGGGCGCCTGAGTGCACGCCCGAGGGCGGTGCCCAGGCGGGCCCGGGATACCGGTTTGAGCAGGTAGTCGCACGCTCCGATCTCGAAGGCGCGAACCGCGTACTCCTCAAAGGCGGTAACGAAAACGATGGCCGGGGGAGTGGCGAACCGGCAAAGGACATTGCCCAGCTCGATGCCGTTGAGCGCGGGCATCCTGACATCAAGGAAAACGACGTCATAAGAACGCTCCTGCAGGTAGCGGAACGCGTCGCTTGAATTCTCCGCCGCATCGACCGGCGCGATCGAGAACGTTGTGCGCAGGAGGTAGCTCAGCTCGTCCCTGGCCGGCGCCTCATCGTCGATGACCAGCGCCGACGCGGTGCGCGCGCGGGTGGCGGGCGGGGAGGTCGGCAGAGGGGTCATTGCCCGCTCACCGCGGGGGCGAACTTGGGCAGGCGCATCGTGACCTTCGTGCCCGCGCCGACCCCGGTTTCTATCGTCAGCCCGTGGTCGTTGCCGAAGGTGGCGCGAAGCCGCTCGTCGACGTTGCGCAGCCCGACCGACTGGCCGCCGGCCCGCCCCGCGAGCACGTCCGCGAGTTGCCCGGGATCAACGCCGACGCCGTGATCCTCGACCGTGACGATGGCCTCGTGGCCGCCGTCCTCCGCGGAGATCTGCAGCCGGGCGGTTCCGGTGAGCCGCTCAAGGCCGTGCCTGACCGCGTTTTCCACCAACGGCTGTAGTACTAGCGACGGTACCCGCACGGGAAGCACCTCCGGGGCCACTCGCAGGCTGACCGCGAGGCGGTCGCCAAAACGTGCGCGCTCGAGCTCCAGGTAGGTATCCACAAACCGCAATTCCTCGGCCAAGGTAGCGTACTGGCTGTGCTCGCGGAAGGACCAGCGGATGAACTCCGCGAAACCGACGAGAAGGTCC
Source organism: uncultured Actinomycetota bacterium (assembly GCA_963767685.1). Taxonomy (GTDB): domain Bacteria; phylum Actinomycetota; class Actinomycetes; order Streptosporangiales; family Streptosporangiaceae; genus Trebonia. The sequence goes on along the minus strand of CAVYEZ010000012.1, from coordinate 298,845 downwards.
CTCGCCCGCTCCGGGTCAGACCGGACGAACGACTCGATCGCGGTCAGCGCGTTGTACACGAAATGCGGGCTTATCTGAGCCCGCAGGAAGTTCAGCTGGGCCTGGACCGTCCGGGTGCGGGAGGCGTCGAGTTCAGCAAGCGCGAGGTGGGTGGCAACGAACCGCGCGACCTCGGTCGCGGTCCGCATCAGGGCCGCGTCGGCGGACGGGCCCAGCGCGGCCAGCGCCCCGATGACCGCCCCGTCGACGGCGATGGGCACGGCAACGCCGGTCCGCATCAGGCAGTCGCCGCCGTGTCCGCAGTCGAGATCCGAGGCAGATAGCAACTGCGAGTGGCCGGAGGCCAAAACGCCGCGCAAGTGGCCGGCGAGCACCTCGGCATGCTGGTCAGAGCCGTGGCAGGCGAGCAGGCCGGCCTGGTTCGCGATGGCGACCGTCGGGGTGCCGAGAAGGTGGCCCAGGCTCGGCGCGGCCTTGACCGCCGTGGCTTGTGTCAAGCCGTCGCGCAGCACGGAGACGGCCTGGCTGGCGGTGTGCAGGACCTCGTAGGTGGCCCGTTGCGGCGGCGCGCCCACGCGGCGGGAGCTTCGCTTCCAGAACAGGACGGCGCAGCACAACGCCGCGGCGCCGGAAACGAACAGGATAATGAGGACCGCCATCGCCGCACTATAAACCAGCCGGCACTTTCCCGGGTACCGCGGGCAAATTACCTACGTCGCCGGCTTCCGCGCGAGATTCGGCCTGCCCGAGAACGGCACCCGCTCCGCGCCTGACCGCTTGCCGGCGGGACGTGACCGTTCCTCGCCCCGGCACGCCCGTTCCGCGCATTATCGGCGACGTTCATCGCACGGCTAGCCGGCGGTGGCGGCCAGCGCCGTATTTTCCGGCTTAGTACATCGGGCAACGACGCAACGGAGCAACCCATGGCCGAAGAGGTACGTTCTATCCCCGCCCCTGTCGCCGACCCGGCCCCGCTGGGGCTGGCGGCGTTCGCGCTGACCACCTTCCTGCTGTCCGCCGCCAACGCCAACTGGATGACCGCCGCCACCGGCAGCGCGTGGCTCGGGTACGCGCTGGCCTACGGCGGCGCTATCCAGCTGCTGGCCGGCATGTGGGAATTCCGGAACCGGAACGTCTTCGGCGCCACCGCGTTCTCCACGTACGGCGGGTTCTGGATCGGCCTGTTCCTCTGGGTCCAGTTCGTGGCCCCGAGCGCGAAGAGCGCCTCGGCGGCGGACCACGACCTCGGCTGGATCCTGCTCGCGTTCGCGATATTCAACACCTACATGCTCATCATGTCCACGCAGCTCAACATCGCGGTGTTCGCCGTGTTCCTGACCCTGGAGATCACCGAGGTCATCCTGTTCATCGGGAACTTCGCGGGCAACACGTCGGTCGTTCACATCGGCGGTTACGTTGGCGTCATCACCGCGCTCGCGGCCTGGTACGCCTCCGCCGCCGGCGTCGCGAACGGCACCGCCGGCCGGATCCTGCTGCCCGTCGGGCCCGCACTGCTGGGCCCCGCCCCGGTTCCCGCGACCGTCAGCGCCTGAGCCCGGTGATACCGCCAAGTTCGCGGTAACACAGAAGACCGACCAAGCATGCCCCGAACGACAGCGGCCTGCCTCCCCAGGCGAACCACGAGGACCCCGAGGGAGGCAGGCCGGAACCGGCTAGCCGCTAATCCCGGCCGCCGCCGCGAGATCAGCTGAGCGTCCAGGGGTCGATGAGTTCAATCCCGGTGTCCTCGAACTCGCCGGGGTTGCCGGTCGCCAGGGTGGCGCCCCGGTCGCGGCAGATGGCCGCGACCTGCGCGGTGGCCACGCCGATGGGCCTGCCGGCTCGCTGGCGGCCGGTGACGATTTCCGCGTACCGGGCGGAGGCGCCTTCATCGAAGGGAAGGACCCGCCCGCGGAAGTCCTCGGCCAGGATGCCGCGGATCACCCCGGTCAGTTCCCGCTTGCGGTGACCGTCGGGAAGCCGCTCGACGCAGTAGCGCAGCTCGGCCGCGGTGATCGCGGTCGTGGCCAGGGCGGAGACTTCGACGGAGTCAAGCCAGGAGAGCACCCCGGGATCCGGTGCCGGGCGGGCCAGTTCGGCGATGACGTTGGCGTCGAGGACGATCACTCGCCGAACTCCGCGGCGCCGGGCGGTTCGCCGCCGCGGTCGGGAAGCTCCAGGTCACACTCGACTCCCTGAAAGCGGTCCCGGATGCGGCTACCGAGGCCGCGCTCGCCGCTGCCCGGCACCAGCCGCTCGTGGAGGATGGCGCGGACCTCGGCTTCCATGGACCGCCCGTGCCGGGCGGCCTCGAGCCGCAGCCGCGAATGCGTTATCGGATCTAGTCCCCGGATCGTTAGCGTCGCCATTGCGCCTCCCGGTCCTCCACCTGACTGCAAAGCTAGCAATGCTGTCAATTTAAGCACATTCTGCACCAGCTATCAGGGTAGCGACTATAACCACGGGACGCTCTCACCACTGAATTGAACACTATCAAATCAATGGTTATCGAATTAAAAAACTAAGCGACGGCGCATAAGGTTATGATTGTCGGAATTTCTCCGAATGTGCCACTTTCACCGCGATGCCATGAGAGCATGCCGTGGTCAGTAATGAACCACGCGCGTGCCTTACCTGCTCAACCGATAGGAAGGTCATGTTCACTCGAGTGCGGCGAGTGTCTTGTGGTGCCTTGGCCGTAGCGGCGGCCGCGCTACTCACGAGTTCATGCAGCGGCGGGTCGTCGGCTTACTCCGGGTCGATGACCTCCATCACCCTCGGGGCCCTCCCTGTCGTTGACGACGTGAGCGCGTATATCGCCGCTGACCAAGGCATCTTCCAGAAATACGGCCTCAACGTCACGATCAAGCAGGTGCTGTCGAGCGCGGTAGCCATCCCGGAAATGAAGGCGGGCACGATCGACGTCCTCGGCGGCGGCAACTACGTCTCCTTCATCCAGGCATCGGCCAAAGACCCGGCCGATCCGCCGTACCGGATCCTGGCGGAGGCGGCGACCTGCTCGTCGGACTCGTTCGTCATCCTGACGCTGCCGTCCTCGGGCATCCAGACCCCAGCTGACCTGCAGCGTAAGACCATCGCCGTGAACCTCACGAACAACATCCAGACCTTGATGATCAACTCGGTCCTCGGGTCTGACAACGTGAAGGCCGCCTCGGTGCGCTACGTCGCCATTCCGTTCCCGAAGATGGTCGCCGCGCTCGAGGCCCACAAGGTGGACGCGATCAGCGCGGTCGAGCCGTTCGCGACGACGGCCGAGCAAAAGGCGGGGGCAATACCCATCGTTGACATGTGCAGCGGACCGGACAGCAACCTTCCGCTGTCTGGTTACATCTCCACCGGCACGTGGGCGCAGCAGAACCCGGGCGCCGTTCAGCACTTCCAGGAAGCGATATCCCAGGCCCAGGAGATTGCCGACACGGACCGCGCGGTGGTGGAGAAGACGCTGCTGAAGTACGTCACCGGACTGACGGCGGTGCAGGCGGCCACGATCACGCTGGAGCAATTCCCCACCTCGCTGGACAGCGTCCAGCTAAATCGGGTCTCTGAGCTTATGCAGGAAGCAGGCTTGATAAAAGGTTCGCTCCAGGCGAGCTCGCTCGTCAACGGGTGAGGCCGGATCGCCCCAAGGCTTTCATTACATCTGTTACACAAAAGTAAATGGCCAGGTAACAGCGCTCCCTGCCATCGCGCGGGGAGCGCTATTCCTGCCATCCCTCACCATAAAAGGAGTCCCATGAAGCTCACTCGCGAGAGGCGCGTGCCCCTCGCCGCCGCTGGCGTGGCCGTGGCGGCAATTCTCGTCACCGCCTGCAGCAGTTCAAGCAGCAGCTCGGGCAGTGCCCCGGCCAGCACTTCGGCGAGCGCCTCGGCCAGCGCCTCGGCGAGCGCCTCGGCGAGCGGCAGTTCCGCCGCGATGACGAACATCACGGTGGGATCGCTGCCGGTGCTCGACACGGCCGGGCTGCAGGTGGCGATCAAGGAAGGGTACTTCACGGCCGCCGGGCTCAACGTGACGGTCAAGTCGGTCGCGCAGAGCACGGTGGCGATCCCCGACCTGCTGCACGGCAGCATCGACATCATCGGGGGCGGGAACTACGTCTCGTTCCTTGAGGCGCAGGCGCACGGGACGTTCAAGGTCGAGTTCCTGGCCCCGGCGGTGGACTGCACGACGAACAACTACGGCGTGGTCGCGATGCCGTCCTCGGGCATCACGAAGGCGTCGGACCTGGCGGGCAAGACGATCGCGGTCAACCTGACGCAGAACATCCAGACGCTGACGACGAACGCGGTGCTCTCGGCGGACGGGGTGAACGCCTCGTCGGTGAAGTACGTGGAGATCGCGTTCCCGGACATGGTCGCGGCGCTGAAGGCGGGGCGGGTGAACGCCGTCAGCGCAGTGGAGCCGTTCCTGTCGGCGGCGCTGGCGGCGGGCGGCAAGCTGGTGACCTCGACCTGCACCGGGCCGACCGCCAACTTCCCGTTGTCCGGCTACATCACGACGCAGGGCTGGGCGCAGCAGCACCCGGCGGCGGCCAAGGCGTTCCAGCAGGCGCTGGAGAAGGGGAACGCGTACGCCAACGCGAACCCGAGCGTGGTCCGCAGCGTGCTGCCCACTTACACCACCATGACCGCGGCGGCGGCGGCCACCGTGCCGCTTGGCACGTACCCGGGCTCGCTGACCACTGCCTCCCTGCAGAGCATCGCGACGCTGATGAAGAACGGCGGGCTCACCGCGCCGTCGGACGTGTCGTCGCTCATCCTGTCCTCCTAGTCCAGATGGCTTCTGTCACTTCTGTGACGCCGACCGCCGCCGCCGGCCCTGCCGGCGGCGGCGGTCGGCCGTCGTGGGTCGGCCGGTGGGCGCGCGGCGCGGCCGGGATCGTGGTGTTCTTGCTGCTGGCGGAGGCGGCGGGGCGGCTGGGGATCATCAGCCGCTCGGTGCTGCCGCTGACTTCCTCGGTCCTGTGGCGGGCCGTGCTGCTGGCGGGCAGCGGGCGGTTCCTCGCGGACCTGGGCGCGACCGTCGAGGCGTGGGCGGTCGGGCTGGCCATCACGGTGGCCGTCGGGGTCCCGCTTGGCGTGCTGCTCGGCAGCCTGCCCGGCGTGCGGGTGGCGACCAAGGCGATCGTGGAGTTCCTGCGGCCGATCCCGTCGGTGGCGCTGATCTTGCTGGTCGGCTTGCTGCTCGGGCCGGGGCTGCGGCTCGCGGCGACGCTGATCGTCTACGGCGCGATCTGGCCGGTGCTCTACAACACGATGGCGGGGATCGATGACGTCGACCCGATCGCGAAGGAGACCCACCGCGCGTTCGGGTTCTCCCGGCTGCAGACGGTGTGGATGGTGTCGCTGCCTTCCGCCGCGCCCTTCATCGGGACCGGCATCCGCCTCGCCTCGTCGGTTGCGCTGATCCTCGACATCGCCACGGGCTACATCACCGGCCCGATCAACGGCCCCGGCATCGGCGCGTACATCTCGCAGGAGAGCACCGGCGCGAACGACCTGACCGTCATCCTGGCGGCGACCGTGTGGGCGGGGATCCTCGGCCTGGTCCTTGACCTGCTGCTGACGGGAGTGCAGCGACGGCTGCTGCGCTGGCACCACGCGCGCCTGGGGGAGACCGAATGAGCTGGAAGAGGCTGAGCTGGAAGCGGCTGAGCTGGGTATCGCGCTGGGTCGTCCTGGTCGCGGGGATTGCCGGGTGGCAGCTGTGGACGTCGGCGGCGGACAGCTCGTTCTTCCCGGAGCCGTCGGCGATCGTGGCCCGGATGTACCACCTGTGGTTCTCCGGGCCGGCCGCGCACCTGTTCCTGACCGCCGACGCGACCGGGAACATCCTGCCCAGCCTGGGCCGGGTCTTTGCCGGCCTGGTGATCGCCAGCGCGATCGCGGTGCCGCTGGGGATCGCCCTGGGCCGGTCCCCGGCCGTGACCGCCTACCTGAGCCCGCTGCTGCAGTTCGCCCGGGCGCTGCCGGTGGTGACGATGGCCCCGGTGTTCATCGTGCTGTTCAAGCTCGGCACCCAGATGGAGGTCGCCACGATCGTGTTCGGCGCGATCTGGCCGATCCTGCTGAACACGATCGACGGGGCCGCGTCCGTGGACCCGGTGCAACTGGAGACCGCGCGGGCGTTCCGGATGACCCGGTGGCAGCGGCTGCGGTGGCTCATCGTCCCGGCCACGCTGCCCAAGGCGTTCGCCGGGTTCCGGCTCAGCCTGTCGCTGTCGCTTATCTTGATGGTGTTCGCCGAACTGGTCGGCAGCACCGACGGCATCGGCTACGAGATGAGCAACGCGACTAACTCCTTCGACATGACCCTGCTGTGGTCGACGATCGTCTTGCTCGGCATCCTCGGCTACCTGCTCAACGAACTGCTCTCGGGGACGGAACGGCTCGTTCTGTCCTGGCACACCCCGCATAGAGAACGAGAATGACGTGCTCGAGGTAACGGACCTGACCAGGACCTACGGACGCGGCCCGGGCGCGCATACCGCCGTCACCGGGGTGAGCCTCACCGTGGGGCAAGGCGAGCTCGTCAGCATCGTCGGGCCCTCCGGCTGCGGCAAGTCCACGCTGCTGCGGTGCGTCGCCGGGCTGATCCCGCCCACCAGCGGGCGGGTCGTGCTGCGGGGCGTCCCCGTCCACGACGTGCCCGACGGGCTCGCCGTGGTCCTGCAGGACTACGGCCGGTCCCTGTTCCCCTGGCTGACCGTCAGGGACAACGTCGCGATGCCGCTGCGCCGCACCACCCGCGGCCGGGCCGAGCGCCGCCGGGTCGCCGACGCCGCCCTCGACTCTGTCGGCCTGCGCGATGCCGGCGACAAGTACCCCTGGCAGCTGTCGGGCGGCATGCAGCAGCGCACCGCCATCGCCCGCGCCCTGGCCTGCGACCCGGTGCTGCTGCTCATGGACGAGCCGTTCGGCTCGGTCGACGCCCAGACCAGGGAAGACCTCGAAGACCTGGTGCTGCGGGTGCGGCGCGAGCGGGACATCACCATCCTCGTCGTCACCCACGACATCGACGAGAGCGTCTACCTCGGCGACCGCGTCATCGTGCTGACCCCCGGACCCGGCCGCGTCCGCGCCGACCTGCCGGTCACCCTGCCGACACCCAGGGACCAGATAGAGACCAAGGAACTGCCCGAGTTCGTTCGCCTCCGCACCGAGGTCTCCCGCCTGGTCCGCAGCCGGGACGAGCCCGCGGGCGCCAGCGGGGCGGGCACCGCGGACGCCGGTGCCCAGGCCACCGGCGGCTAACGCTCCCCGGAGGAGTTCACCGAGCATCGCCCGCGACCAGCGGATCCGCCCCACCCGCTCAGCGGAACGTAACTCCCGGAGTGCCCGCCCCAGCCCGCCGGTGCTGGCACTCCGCCGCTAAACCGCTCCGCGTCACAGCCGGTCGATCAGCCCGCGCACCTGCTCGATCAGGCGGAGCCTGGTCGCGTGGTCCTGGGTCACCGGGCGAACGGCGAGCGTCGTGACACCGACTCGCGGGGGTGGCGATCAGGGCGCGCGCCAAGCGGGGGCACGAGCTCGAGGAACCGGACGTCACGGCGGAGATCGCGACAGACATCGCCACGGATGCCTAGAGTGATCCGGACCGCGTGCGGGACCAGAAAGTGATCCGCACCGTGGTCCGACCCGGTTCCGGGCTGGATCGTGGTCCGACCCGGTTCCGGGCTGGATCGTGGTCCGACCCGGTTCCGGGCTGTGTTCCGGAATGTCGCGCGCTGGCGCGCACGACATTCCGGAAATTTCACCATATGGTCATGTTGGCAGGAAGGACTGACAGTGAGCGCTGAGACTCTCGGTGGCACTAACCCGTCATCCGGAGCGGAGGACCCGGCCGCCCGTACGATGCCCGGCCCGGAGACGAGCGCCGAAGGATTCTTCCGCGCCGACGGTGACACCCTGGTGCCCGCCTCCTTCGCGACCAGCCCGTGGGGCCAGGTGCTGCACGGGCGGCTCATCGGCGGCCTGACGGCGCGCGCGGCCGAGCAGGCGCGCGCCGCCGATCCCGAACTTGCCTGCAGCAGGCTGACCGTCGACATGTTCCGCTCCGCCCCGTTGAAGCCGGTCAGGGTCAGCGCCAGGCCGGTGCGCACGGGCAGGCGCATCGCGGTGCTTGACGTCACCATTGAGCAGGACGACGGACCGGTGGGCCAGGGCCGGGTAGTCCTGCTCCGCCGGTCCGAGCAGCCAGGCAACTTCCGCTCCGCGCCCGCCTGGGGTGCGCCGACTCCGTCCCAACTCGGACCGGCGCTGTCGGCCACGGGCCAGCGCTGGACCCCGCCGTGGGAGATGTGGCTCGTCGGCGGCCAGGACGCCCCGGGCGTGATGATGGGCGATGGCCTGTGGATCAGGGACATCCACCCGCTGATCACCGGCGAGCCACTGACACCACTGGTGCGCGTGGCGATGGCCGCCGACCTCTCGAGCCCCGTGTCGAACTCCTCGGACCGCGGGCTGAGCTTCATCAACGCCGACTACACGGTCTACCTGGGCCGCGAGCCAGCCGGGGAGCACGTCGGCATCCAGCCGTCGGCCCACATCAGCGACCGCGGCGTGGCCGCCGGCCAGTGCGTGGCCCACGACCTGCGCGGTCCGGTCGGCTTCGTGACCACCGCAGCCGTCGCCAACCCCACCATGAGCACCCGCCCCACCAACCCCAACACCAACTCCAACGGCAACGCCAACGCCTAGCACGCCATGCCGAGGGCCGACGCCAACGCGCAACCTCCCGCTCGAGAACTCGCACAATCATGAAATGGGCCAGGATTTTTCTGGTCATAACGGGCGCGCCGCGGAGGCAAAGCTCTTTAAAGCGCGGAATTTCGAAATCACTTCTCGACTGGGCGCCGGCACGTTGGTGGCGCCCTAAACGGGCGCCGTCCCCGTACGTGCGCCCATTAATCAGGGAAACCGGGAAGGCTGGTTGCGGCAAGAGGTTGGCTCAGGTGGGTGGCGAAGACGGCTGCGGACGTGCGGGTTACCGGTGCTGCCCGCCGTGGTACCGGCCGGAGCATGCGATCCCGACAAAGACCGGCGCAAGTGACAGGGGAGTGGTGCCGCGCCCGGCCCAATCTTCGCTGTTTCCCGTCCGGGGGCTTGACCCTGCCATGGTGTCAGGCGATAGACCAGAGACATGTTCGGTATCGGAGAATTCGCCAACGCCGGCCGGGTGTCGGTCCGCATGCTTCGTCACTATGACGGGCTCGGCCTGCTGCGTCCCGTGCACGTCGACGCGGTAACCGGGTACCGCATGTACGAGGCGCGCCAGCTTTCCCGCCTGAACCGGATCGTCGCGCTGAAAGACCTTGGTTTCACGCTCGACCAGGTCGGGCTGATTCTCGACGAGAAGGTCAACACCGGTGAGCTGTACGGCATGCTGCGGCTCCGCCACGCCGAGCTTCAGTCGCAGATCGACGCGGACAGCGCCCGGCTGCGGCCGGTCGAGGCGAGAATCCGCAGCATAGAAAGCGAAGGTGTCATGCCCGCCAGTGATGTACAGATCAAGAAGATCCCCGCGCTGCGGGTCGCGGAGTTGACCGCGCTCGCGCCCGACTTCGAGCCCGAATCCATCGGCCCGGTTATCAGCCCGCTATTCAGCGACCTAACCGGAAGGGTCAATGCGGCCGGCGCGGTGATTACGGGCGCGGCTGTTGCCTACTACGACGAAACGCCTGACGGGATACTGGTGCACGCCGCGATCCCGGTGACCGTAGACCCGGGCGGGCGCGACTTCGCCGTCGTCGACCTGCCCGGGATCGAGCAGGCGGCCACGATCGTGCATCACGGTCCGATGGACGAGGTCATGCCGACCGGCGAGGCCCTTGCCCGCTGGATCGATGACAACGGCTACCGGCCGCTCGGCTTGCTCCGGGAGGTGTACCTGGAACTGGCGGAGGACCAGCAGCACTGGGTGACCGAGTTGCAGGCACCCATCGCCAGGCTGGACGACTGAACCCGCGGGCCGGCGAAGGCGACGGAACTCGCGGACCGGCGAAAGGGAGACTAGTGCGCCGCCCGGCCCCGCCACCAACGCCTGAGCCGTTATTCTCCAGGCTCTCAGTGAGGACTGGACCAAGGCTCAGTCTTGGAGTGCACTGATAGATTTCTCCGGTGCACGAGCAGTTGCCCGTGGGCGGCATCGAGCTTTCGCCCGCTGAGACCGAAGCCCTCGACGCCCGGTGGTCATCCTGCTGGTCCCCGGGTGACGTCGCGCACCAACTGTCCGGCATCGCCGTCCCCTGGTGCGTGGCCGCAGGCTGGGCGCTCGACTTGTTCCGGGGCGGGCAGACGCGCGAGCACGGGGACATCGAGATCGCGATCCCCGCCGCGGGCTTCCCCGCGGTGCGTGACCGGTTCCCCGGCTACATCTTCGACGGGGTGGGCAGCGGCCGGATCTGGGCGGCCGCCAGACCGGACGTGCTGGCCGCCGTGCACCAGACTTGGCTGCGCGACCCGGCCACCGGCAACTACCTGCTCGACGTGTTCCGCGAGCCGCACGACGGTGACACCTGGGTCTGCCGCCGGGACGAGACGATCCGGTTTCCTTACAGCGAGATCATCCGCCACACCCGCGAGGGCATTCCGTACCTGGCGCCCGAACTGGTCCTGCTGTTCAAGGCCAAGCACGCCCGGCCGAAGGACCAGGCAGACTTCGACGGGACTGTCTCGCACATGACCCCGGCTCAGCGCGAGACGCTAGCCGGGCTACTCGCCCGCGTGCACCCAGGGCATCCCTGGCTCGCCGACCTCTAATATCGCAGACCTGCAACAGCGCGAACGGCCAGCGCGCGGCTTCCGGAATGCCGCGCGCCGACCCACGCCGCCGCCCGCCAACCCGCGCCGGCACGCGCGGCATTCCGGAAACACTCCCTAACGCGGGTTCTTCCCGAAGACCAGCACGCCGCTGGTGGCGAACATGCCGCCGTTCCCGACCACCACGCTGATCTGCGGGTTGTCGAGCTGAGCGGCCGCCTCCCCGCGGATCTGCCGGATGCCCTCCTGCATAGCGAACATCCCGTACATCCCGGTATGGGTATACGACAGCCCCCCGCCGTTGGTGTTCAGCGGCAACACACCGCCTGGCTCGGTATTGCCCTCAAAAATGAACGGCCCCGCCTCGCCCTTCTTCACGAAGCCGAGCGCCTCCAGACCGTAGATCGGCACGTGCGCGAAGGCGTCGTAGATCATCAGGTGATCGACGTCGGCGGTGGTGATGCCCGCCTCGGCAAACGCGGACTGCCCGGCAAGACGGAACATCCGCGACTCGGTGAAGTCCAGCATCTGCGAGATCATCGGGGTCTCCGACGCCTCCCCGGTGCCGAGCACGTGCACCGGCGGCTTCGGGAAGTCGGCCGCGCGGTCCGCCGACGTGACCACCAGCGCGCCGCCGCCGTCGGTGACCAGGCAGCACTCGAGCAGGTGGAACGGGTAGGCGACCATGCGGGAGGCCAGCACGTCCGCGACGGTGATGATGTCACGGAACTTCGCCCGCGGGTTCTTCGCCGCCCACTGCCGCTGCGCCACGGCCACGTAAGCGAGCTGCTCGTGGGTGAGCCCGTACTCCTTCATGTAACGGAGCATGGGGATGGTGAACGTGGTGGTCGGGCCCAGCGTGCCGTACGGTGCCTCGAACTGGCCGGCGGGGGAGGACGGGTCGCCGCGGAACGGCGGCGCGCCGACCCGGGACCGCCCCGACTCGCCGTGAGTGATCAGGACGGTTCGAGCGTAGCCCGCCCTGATGGCCGCGGCCGCGTGCCGCACGTGCAGGAGGAACGAGGTCCCGCCGACCCCGGTCCCGTCCACCCAGTCTGGATAGATGCCGAGCGCGTGGGCGACCTGAACCGGCCCAGGGGCGGAAACCGTTGCGATCCCGTCGATGTCCTTCATGGTCAGGCCCGCGTCGGCCACGGCGTTGCGCGCCGCCTCGATGTGCAGCCCGAGCGTGGACTTATTGGGCAGCCTCCCGATCTCGTCGGTCTCGGCCGCCCCCGCGATGATGACCCCGCTAGCGCTCACGACGCATCCCCCGCGGTAACCGGCGTGAAGACCGGCAGCGAGACGTCACCGCGCTGCTCGAACGTCACCCGCAACGGCATGTCGAGCACCAGCGCCTCGGGGGTGGCGGGCACGCCGACCAGGCTGGTCATCATCCGCGGCCCCTCGGCGAGCTGCACGACGGCGATGGCGTACGGCGCCTCCTCCTCAAAGCCCGGCGCGGGCCGGTGGTTGATGACGTACGAGTACAGGGTCGCGTCGCCGCTCGCCGTAAACCACTCCACGTGCGACGAGCCGCAGGACGGGCAGATCGGGCGCGGGTAGAAGTACGCCTCGCCGCAGTCCGCGCAGCGCTGGATCCGCAGCTCGCCCGCCGCCGCCCCGTCCCAGTAGGGCTGGGTTTCCGGCGTCGGGACGGGCACGGCCTTGCCTCTCGGTGGCATCCGCATCACGCCTTTCGGCCGAGGATCGGGCCGAACGCCCGCTCCACGTAGTCGCTGAGCTCGTCCGCGTCCCAGGGCCCGGTGCCGATGATCCGGCTGACGGGCTCGGGGTTGTTGTACAGCGAGACCTCGTAGCCCGACGAGTGGATGACCCGGCCGTTGATCCAGCCGGAGCGCTCCGAGGCAAGGTAGGCGACGATCGGCGCCACGTTGTCCGGCGACCGCTCGTCGGCGCTCGCGGTCCTGGACCGGCGCCGCTCGGTGGGCACCGAGTCGGTCATCCGGGTGGAGGCGCCCGGCGAGATCGCGTTGACCGTGACCCCGTACTTCGCCAGCGAGTTCGCCGAAGAGTAGGTCAGCCCGACGATCCCCATCTTCGCCGCCGCGTAGTTCGGCTGCCCGGGCGCGCCGTGCAGGCCGGACACCGAGGTGAAGTTGATGATCCGGTTCTGCGCGGTCTCGTCGCGCAGCGACCGCCAGTGCGCGGCCGCGAACTTCGTGGTGTTGAACGTCCCCTTCAGGTGAACCCGGATGACGTCGTCCCACTCCTGCTCGGTCATGTTGAAGATCATCCGGTCCCGCAGGATGCCCGCCACGTTGACCAGCACGTCCAGCCGGCCGAATTCCTCGATGGCGGTGCCGATCAGGTCCTCCGCCGCCGCGTGGTCGGAGATGTCCGAACTGTTGGCGACCGCCTTGCCGCCGGCCGCGGCGATCGCGGCCACCGTGTCGTGGGCGGGGCCGGAGTCCTGCCCGGAGCCGTCGACTGCCACGCCCAGGTCGGCGACGACCACCGAGGCGCCCTCGCTGGCCAGCAGCAGGGCCACTGACCTGCCGATTCCGCGTCCGGCGCCGGTGACGATCGCTACCCGTCCGTCCAGTCGTCCCATGCCAGCTCACCATTCCTTCCGCCACCCGGCAGATTAGGAGTCAATAGAATCTTGTTCTGGAATTAGCCTCCAGTAGCGATCTTCGCCTGTCAAGTCGGCCCGCCCGCGCCAAGGGGCAGCCCTCGGCCGAGCCCGCCGCCCCGACCGCCTCCGCCCGCGCCCGGCCTCCGCCCCCAGCCGCCGCCAACCCCGATTATCCCGAACGGAATCGGCTTCCTCCCCCGCCCGCCATGATTTCTGCTGGCCGGGCAACCCGCGGGCGCCCTCCCGCCCCGCTCCCTTGACATCACCGAATAAAGCGAGATCCTAGTATCAAATTCTAAATTTGACGCGAGGAGGCCTCCATGGAACTTGACCTCGGCCCGGAGATCGCGCAGTTCCGCGCCGAGCTCCGGGACTGGATCGCGGCGGAGACGCCGCCGGGACTCGCCGAGCTCTTCGACTGGAACATGGTGCAGACGGCGGGCGGCAGGCGCGGCGGCCAGCTGGCCCGGGCCATGGCCAGCCCCGCCTACGCGGAGTGGGCGGCCAAGCTCCAGGCCGAGCGGCTGATCTGCCCGCAGTGGCCGGAAGAATTCGGCGGCCAGGGCCTGGACGCGGTGCGCATCGCCGTCCTCAACGAGGAATTCCACCGGGCGGGGGTGCCCCGGGTGAACCGCGGCATGGGCGAGAGCCTCGTCGGGCCGTCGATCATCGTGCACGCCACCCCCGAGCAGCGGGCTCACTTCCTGCCGCGGATCATCTCCGGCGAGGACGTGTACTGCCAGGGCTTCTCCGAGCCGAACCACGGCTCCGACCTGGCGGCGGTGGAGACCCGCGGCGTCATCACCGGCGACGAGATCGTCATCACCGGGCAGAAGGTCTGGACGTCCGGCGCCCAGCGCGCCAACCGGATGTTCCTGCTGTGCCGGACCGACATCCGCGCGGAAAAGCACGCGGGCCTCTCCTACGTCCTGATCGACTTCACCGATCCCGGCGTGACCTACCGGCCAATCAGGCAGATGTCCGGCGCCGCCGAGTTCTGCGAGGACTTCATCGACCAGGTGCGCGCGCCGCTGTTCAACGTCATCGGCGGGGTCAACAACGGCTGGCGGGTGGCGATGACCACGCTCGGGCACGAGCGCGGCGGCCGCGCCACGGTGGCGCACCTCGGCTACGAGCGGGAGTTCTGGGAGCTGGTGGAGACCGCGCGCAAGCGCGGCAAGATCGACGACCCGCTGATCCGCCAGCGGCTCGCCTGGGCCTACACGCAGGTAGAGCTGATGCGCTACAGCGGCCTGCGCACCCTCGCCCAGGTCGCCGCGGGCCGTCAGCCCGGCCCGGAGGCGTCGGTGGCCAAGCTCTTCTGGAGCGAGTACCACAAGAAGCTCGGTGAGATCGCGATGGCGATCGAGGGCGCCGACGGCCTGCTGCGGCCGGAAGGCGACGGCTACCCGGTCTCCTCCTGGCAGGGCGTGTTCCTCAGCAGCCGGGCCGGCACCATCTACTCGGGCACCAGCGAGATCCAGCGGAACATCATCGGCGAGCGTGCCCTCGGCCTGCCCAAGGAGCCGCGGATCGTCGGCTGACGCCTCCGCTGGCAACCCATGAAGCGGCCGGGCGGGCGCCATCCTCCGAGCTGCGCGGCCCGGCTTTCATTCCCCTTCCGTTTCCGGCAATGGCGACGACACTGAAGGAGCGTCCCAGGCAATGGCGGACACGACCACCAGCAGCCACCCCAACCCGCACGCCGCCGGCTACCAGGCCTCTCGCCGCCTCGTCACGCCGCAGCGGCTGCGCGAGTTCTTCGCGCCGCGCAGCGTCGCCATGGTCGGCGCCTCTGACAACTCCGGCTGGACCCGGCTGATCATTGCGGCCACCGCGATAACCGGCTTCGACGGCAAGCTGATCCCCGTTCACCCCAGGGCCAAGAGCGCCTTCGGCCTGCCCGCCGTGCCCAGCCTGCGCGACCTGCAGGAGCCGGTGGACCTCGCCTTCATCCTGACCGGCGTCGCGGTGGTGGAGAGCGTGCTCGACGACATGCACGCCGCGGGCGTCAAGAACGCGGTCGTGCTCGCCGCCGGCTACCGCGAGGTCGGCGAGGAAGGCCGGGCGCTGGAGGAGTCGCTGGTGGCGCGCGCGATCGCGCACGACATCACCATCCTCGGCCCGAACTGCCTCGGCTTCGTCAACGCCCAGACCCGCGCCGCGCCCTACGCGCTCACCATGCAGCCCCCGCTGCTCGCCGGCCCGGTCGGCGTCGGGCTGCAGAGCGGCGCCCTCGCGAGCGTGGTGCTGAACTTCGCCCGCCTGCACGGCATCGGGCTGACCACGCTGACGTCGATGGGCAACGAGTCGATCATGAAGACCGTCGACTACATCGACTACCTGGTGGAAGACGACGCCACCAAGGTGATCTGCCTGTTCCTCGAGGAGATCGGCGACCCGGCCAGGTTCGCCAAGGCCGCGGAGCGGGCAGACCGCGCCGGCAAGCCGATCGTCGTGCTGAAGGTGGGCTCGAGCCCGGCGGGCCAGAAGGCGGCCCTGGCCCACACCGGCTCCGTGGCCGGCGATGACGCCGTGGTCAACGCGGCGTTCCGCCAGATGAACATCATCCGCGTGCGCACCCTCGAGGACCTGCTCACCACCGGGGCGCTGCTCGGCTACAGCCGGCGGCCGACGGGGCGGCGGATGGGCGTGCTGACCGCTTCAGGCGGCGCCTGCGACATCATCGCCGACAGCGCGAGCGCGCAGGGCATCGAGATCCCCGGCTTCGCCGCGCGGACCGAGGAGGGCATCGCCTCGTACCTCCCGCCGTTCGCCAGCCCGACCAACCCGCTCGACGTGACGGGCTACGGCTCGCTGGCCAACCTGACCGGCAAGAAAGACCCGATGCCCGCGATCGATCACGCGCTTGACATCGCGGCCGACGACCCCAACCTGGACTTCATCCTGTTCTCCGGCGCGAACCTGCCTGACATCCGCCCGACGGACGAGGCCCTGGCCACGGCGACCGAGGAGCGGATGACCTGGCTGGCGCAGCGGATAGCCTCTTCCCCGGTCCCTGTCATCCCGGTGGCAAGCACCTGCAACGACATCGGCCCCTACGGCAGGGGGCTGCTCGCCGACCGCGGCATGACCATCCTTGGCGGGCTGCACCTGGGGATCAACGCGCTCGGCAACGCGCTGAGCTGGGTGGAGAACCGCGGCCACGCCCTGGCGGCCGGCTCCCCGGCCAGCTACCTCCGCACGGCCTCGATTGCCGGCCCCTGGTCTGAGCAGCAGGCCCGCGAGCTGCTCACCGTGGCGGGCGTGCCGGTCGTCCCCGGCGGACTGGCCGGCTCGGCCGACGAGGCGGCCGAGATCGCAAGCCGGGTCGGGCTGCCGGTCGCGCTGAAGGTCTGCTCCGCGCAGATTACCCACAAATCAGACATCGGCGGCGTCGCCCTCGGCCTCAACACCGAAGCCGAGGTGCGCGCCGCCTACGAGAAGGTGCGCGACGCGGGCGGCGCCGTCACGGAGGCCGCCATCGACGGCGTGCTCGTGACGCCGATGCGGACGGGCGGCACCGAGCTGCTCGTGGGCGTGACCGTGGACGCAACCTTCGGCCCGGTGCTCGCCGTTGGCCTGGGCGGCGTCTGGGTCGAGATCATGGGCGACACCAGCCTGCGCGTGCTCCCCGTCGACGCCGCCGAGGTGAGGCGGATGCTCGGCGAGCTGCGCGGCCTGCCGCTGCTGCAGGGGGGGCGCGGCTCGCGCCCGGCCGACCTGGACGTGCTGGCCGAGGCGATCACCGGGGTGAGCCGGGTCGCGCTCTCGCTCGGCGGCGCGCTGCGCGCGCTCGAGGTCAACCCGCTGTGGGTGAACGGAGACCAGGTCGAGGCGCTCGACGTCCTCGTCATCACCGAGCCAGACGGCTCATCAGGAACGGAGTAAGTCAATGGCACTTGGCGTGACCGCGGAGCAGGACGAATTGCGCGACTCCGTGCGGCGCTTCCTGGCCGACCGGGCCCCGCTGACGAAGGTTCGCGAGCTCATGGAGACCGGGGACGGCATCGACCGGGCCGTCTGGGACCAGGTCGGGGCGCAGCTGGGACTGATCGGCCTGGCGATCCCCGAAGAGTACGGCGGCGGCGGCTTCACCTTCGCCGAGCAGGCGATCGTGCTTGAAGAGCTCGGCGCCGCCCTCTACGGCGGCCCCTACCTGGCCAGCGGCGTGCTCGCCGCCACGGCGCTGCTCGCCGGCTCCGACGAGGGGGCCCGCCGCGACCTGCTGCCGGCGATCGCCTCCGGCGAGACCATCGCCACGCTGGCGTTCACCGAGGACGACGGGTCCTGGGACCCGGGCACGATCCGGCTGGCCGCCACCAAGGCCGGCGACGACTGGCGGCTCCACGGCCACAAGAGCTTCGTGCTCGACGGCGGGACGGCCGGTCTGCTCCTCGTGCTCGCCGTCGCCGACGGCGCGCTGTCGCTGTTCGCCGTGGACGGAGACGCGGCGGGGCTTGGCCGGACCGTGCTGCCGACCCTTGACGAGACCCGCAAGCTGGCCCGGCTGGAGTTCGACGGCGTGCCCGGCCGCCTGATCGGGTCGGCGGGCGACGCCGCCGCCGTCATGGACCGCGTCCTCGACGTGGCCGCGATCGCGCTGGCCGCCGAGCAGCTCGGCGGCGCGCAACGGGCGCTCGACATGGCCGTTGACTACTCAAAGGTCCGCCATCAGTTCGGCCGCCCGATCGGCAGCTTCCAGGCGCTTAAGCACCGGATGGCCGACCTGCTGCTCGAGGTCGAGTCGCTGCGCTCCGCCGTCAACTACGCCGCCGCCGCCGTGGCCGAGAACTCGGAAGAGGTCCCGGTCGTCGCCTCGCTGGTCAAGGCGTACGCCTCGGAGACGTACTTCCACGTGGCCGCCGAGAACATCCAGATCCACGGCGGCATCGGCTTCACCTGGGAGCACGACGCCCATCTGTACTTCAAGCGGGCCAAGTCAAGCGAGCTGTTCCTCGGCGACGCCACCTACCACCGCGCCCGCCTGGCCGACCGCATCAACCTCTAACCGAGACCCCGACGGCCCCGCTCCCGCCGAGAGCGTCAGCGCTCGACGGGAGCGGGACTGGACCCGGGTTAGGGCTCTCCTCCGCCCATGCGGTGATAACCGCCGTCCTCCTCGCCAACCCCAGCGCCGTCCACCTCGGCAACCGGTGCTAAGAGACCATGTCCCCGCTAGCGGGGTGGCCGTCGCGGGTAGCGGGGGGCGTGGTCGCGGAACTCGCCGGTCACCCGGGCGTTCGCGAGCGCGGCCACGAAGCTCGCCGGCCCGTCGAAGTCCGGCATGTCCAGGTAGGCCGCGCCCACCCCGGGCGCGTCGTGCGCGTCCGACCCGGCGCCGCCGGGCAGCGAGAACCCGGCGGCGAGATCCGCCGCCCGCGCGTTGAGCGAAGGGTCGGCGATCTTGGCGTTGAATACCTCGATGACGTCCACGTCGCCCGCTTCGCACAGCTCCGGCAGCACCCGCCCCAGGCTGGACCGGACCTGGTCGAACGGGTGCGGCACGTAGACCAGGCCGCCCTGGCCCCTGATCCGGCCGATGACCTCGGAGAGCGGCAGCACGTAGGGGATCCGCTCGGTCAGGAACAGCCCGATCACGTCGCCGTCCGGGGTCCTGACCTCCTCGCCGACGATGATGCGGACGCCGAGTTCGCGCTCGGCCGCGGCGACCGCGGCGTGGGTGACGTTGTGGTCGGTCACGCACACGGCGTCGAGCCCGGCCTGCTTCGCCCGGACGCCGAGTTCGTCCACCGTCAGCACGGAGTCGCCGGACGCGACCGTGTGCAGGTGGCAGTCCACCCGCACCCAGCCGGCCGGCGGCCCGGGCGCCGCCGGCGCGCCGCTGTCAGAAAGCGCCGTCACCGAGCGGAGGGCGCGGCGCCCGCGGCGCCGCGCAGCTCGTTCAGCAGGTCCTGCGAGTAGGTGATCCGCCCGGTCAGCGACTTCGGCTCGCCGCTGCACAGTAGGAGCGCGGCCTCCGCCATCACCGCCGGCGGCTCCGCGTCGGGGCTGTCCTCCGTGGTCAGGTGGTGGAAGATCGTGCCCGGCGTGGGGACGACCCGGTTCGGCGACAGCGCGTTCACCGCGATGTTGTCGTCGTAGAGTTCGGCCGCGAGGCCGGTGGAGAAGCGCTCGACGGCCGCCTTGCACATGCCGTAGACGGTTCCGCCCCGCCCGGCCCGCGGGCCCGGCGGGAAGGCCGGGTGCCTGGCCGCGCCGGAAGAGATGTTCAGGATCCAGCCCCGGCCGGCCTGCCGCATGCCGGGGGCGACGAGCCGGGCCAGGTGGAACGGCGCCTCGACCTGCACCTCGAACATCAGCTGGTAGCGGCGCGGCGTGAAGTCGAGCACCGGGGTGAAGTAGGTGACGGCCGCGTTGCTGACCAGGATGTCGGGCGGCCCGAGCTGCGCGGTGGCCTCGGCCACCAGCCGCTCCCGGTCCTCCGGCCTGGACAGGTCGGTGGGGATCGCCACCGCGGTACCGCCCGCGGCGCGGATCTGCTGCCCGGTCTCGCCGATCGTCCCCGGCAGCGGTGACATCCCTGCCTCCGTCGTCCGCGCCGCCACCGCGACGGCCGCGCCGGCCTGGCCGAAGCGGCGGGCGATCTCCGCCCCGATACCGCGGCTCGCGCCCGTCACGATAGCGACCCGGCCATCCAAGACACCCATGTGCGCTCTCCCTCGCGGCCGCGTCCGGCCCGCCCTAAGCGGACGTTAATCCTAGAAGACTGTTCTAGTATCGTCGGCGCTGGCCGGGCCCGTGTCAAGCGCCGCCGGCCAGGGTTGACAGGCCTGGCCGGGGTACTGACAATACTTTCTAGAACATGATTCTATCTGAGCACACGTCTGACGGAGGTGGCCATGGGGCTCGACCACAGCCTGGTGGGAGTGCCGAGCGAACCTCAGCTGAGGTCGTGGGACAGCAAGGACGCCCTGCTCTACGCGGTCGGCGTCGGGGCCGGCCTTGGCGACCCGCTCCAGGAGCTTGAGTTCACCACGGAGAACAGCCAGGGCATCGAGCAGCAGGTGCTGCCCACCTACGCCGTACTGCTAGCGCAGGCCAGGACCGGGCGGAGCCTCGGCGACTTCGACCGGGCCATGCTGGTGCACGCCGAGCAGTACTTCGAGCTGCACCGCCCGCTCCCGGTTTCCGGCACGGTCAGCACCACCGCGACCGTCACCGGCATTTACGACAAGAGGTCCGGGGCGCTGGTGGTGACTGAGAACGTGGCCGTCGACGTCGCCACCGGGGAGACCCTGGTGACGTCGCGCGGCGGCACCTTCATCCGCGGCGAGGGCGGCTTCGGCGGCCCGCGCAGTGCCGATCAGTCGGGGGCGGACCAGCCGTGGGAGCTGCCCGACCGGGCCCCCGACCACCAGGTCGTGCGGGAGACCAGGCCCGAGCAGGCGCTGATCTACCGGCTGTCCGGTGACCGGAACCCGCTGCACGTGGACCCGAAGTTCGCCGCCCGGGGCGGCTTCAGCCAGCCGATCCTGCACGGCCTGTGCACCTACGGGGTCACCGGCCGGGCCCTGCTGCGCGTGCTCTGCGACGGCGATCCCGCCCGGTTCCGCTCGATGGGCGGCCGGTTCAGCCGCCCGGTGCTGCCCGGCGAGCCGCTAACCGTGTCGATCTGGCGAGCCGAAGACGGCGAGACCGCGCTGTTCCAGACGACCAGGAAAGACGGGACGGTGGTGATCGACCGGGGCCGCGTGCAGTTCCGCCCGGCGCCCGCCGCATGACCGCGGAGTACCAGGTCGTGGGCGTCAGCCTGCTCGACGAGTACGTGCTGCTCGGCGACGCCGGCCTGGCCATGGCCATGGTCGCGGCCGGCGCCGAGCGGCTCGTTGACCTGCGCGGCGAGACCACGCCGCCACGGCTGCCGGTCCCCATCGACCACTTCCCGATCATCGACCTGGAACCGGGCCAGGACGAGCTGATCGCGCAGGCCGCCGCGCACGTCGCCGCGCTCGCCAGGGCGGGCACCCGGGTCGGCGTCTACTGCCAGGCCGGCATTTCCCGCACGTCGGCCGTCGCCATCGCCTACCTGCTGCTCGGCGGCGCGACCCTGGAAAGCGCGACCAGCACGGTCAGGAAGGCACGGCCGCAGGCCATGCCGGCCCTCGAGCTGAGGAGGTCGCTTGAGCGCCTCGTGGCTCGCGCAAGTACCCCAGAACACGGGGGCACCGCAGAGGAAAGGAATCATTCATGATCGACTTCTCGCTGTCCGAGGAGGAGCGGGCCGTCCGCGACACGATCCGCCAGTTCATCCAGCAGCAGGTCATGCCGCTCGAGCCGCAGGTCCTGCGCAACGAGCGGCAGGGCCTCCCGCCGCTAGAGCCCGGGCAGCTGGCGGAGTTGCAGCTCAAGGCCAAGGCGGGCGGCTGGTGGGGGATCAACACGCCGGAGGAGTACGGCGGCATCGCCCTCGGCCCGGTCATGTCCGCGATCGTCGCGATGGAGACCGGACGCACCTTCGTCCCGTTCCGGTTCGGCGGCTCCGCCGACAACATCCTCTACGCGGGCACCGCGGAGCAGAAGCAGGAGTACCTCATCCCCACGATCAACGGGGAGCGCCGCAGCTGCTTCGCGATCACCGAGCCGGGGGCGGGCTCGGATGCCCGCAACATCCGGACCAGGGCCGTCAAGGACGGCGGCGACTGGGTGATCACCGGTGAGAAGACCTTCATCACCAACGGCAACGAGGCCGACTTCGTCATGGTCTTCGCCGTCACCGACCCCGAGAAGGGCGCCGACGGCGGGGTGACCTGCTTCCTCGTCGACCGCGACATGGGCTGGAAGTCCGACCCGATCCCCACGATGGGCGAGTGGGGCCCCGCCTCCCTGGTGTTCGAGGACGTCCGGGTGCCGGAGCGGAACATCCTCGGTGAGCTCGGCCACGGCTTCAACCTCGCCATGCAGTGGATCGGCAACGGGCGCTACATGATCCCCGCCGGGGCGATCGGCTCCGCGGAGCGGCTGCTCGGCATGGCGATCGAGCACGCCAAGAACCGGGTGTCCATGGGCCACCCGATCGCCGACTACCAGGCGATCCAGTGGCAGATCGCCGACTCGCACGTCGAGATCGAGTCGGTCAAGTGGCTGACCCTGCACGCCGCCTGGCAGCTGCAGAACGGCATCGACAACCGGCACGCCGCCTCCATCGCCAAGCTGTCCGGCGCGATCATGGCCAACCAGGTCGTCGACCGCGTGCTGCAGATCCACGGCGGGATGGGCTACACGAAGGAACTGCCGATCGAGCGGTGGTACCGCGAGCTCCGCCTGCTGCGGATCTTCGAGGGCACCGACGAGATCCAGCGCCGAACGATCGCGCGGAACCTGCTCAAGGGCCACGTCAAGCTGGGTCAGATCGGTGACTGACGCGGGGCCCGCCCCGGGGCCCGCCCCAGGTCAGGCACCGGCCCCCGGCAGCACCCCCGGGCAGGTCAGGCAGCTGTTCAACCCCCGGTCGGTCGCCCTGATCGGGGCCACCGACAAGTCGAGATGGTCGTGGAGCATCTTCGGCAACCTGCAGCTGCACGGCTTCGCCGGGCCGGTCTACCTGGTGAACCCGCGCGGCGTCCCGGTGCACGGCCAGCCGAGCTACGCGCGCGTCGCGGACCTGCCCGGCCCGGTTGACCTCGCGTTCGTCATGGTCCCGACCTCAGCCGTGCTCAGCGTGCTGGCCGAGGTAGCCGACGCCGGCATCCCGTCGGCAGTCCTGCTGACCTCCGGGTTCGCCGAGGTGGGGGAGGACGGGGCGGAGCTTGAGCGGCAAGTGGTGGACCTGGCGCGGCGCCGGGGACTGACGGTCCTCGGCCCGAACGGCAACGGCTACATCAACGCGGCGGCCGGCATCACCCCCTACGGCCTGCCGATCGACAAGCCGCTGCTCCGCGGCCCGGTCGGCGTGGTCCTGCAGAGCGGCGCGCTGGCCAGCTCGGTGCTGACGTTCGCGCAGTCCCGCAACGTCGGGGTCAGCCTGCTGGTGTCGATGGGCAACGAGTCGATGGTGTCGATGACCGACGTCATGCGGTACCTGATCGACGACGACGCCACCCGGGTGATCGCGCTGTTCATCGAGTCGGTGCGGCGCCCGGCGGAGTTCCTGGCGCTGGCCAGGGAGGCCCTCGCCAAGGGCAAGCCGGTCGTGGCGGTCAAGGTCGGCCGCAGCCAGGCGGGCGCCCGGGTCGCGCGGGCCCACACCGGGTCGCTGGTCGGCGACGACGCGGTCGTCGAGGCGGTGTTCCGGCAGAACGGGGTGATCCGGGTCGGCTCGCTGGAGGACCTGATCATCACCGCGGGCCTGCTGGCGGACGTGCTATCTAACCACGGGGGGCCGCTGCCGGGCGGGCGGTTCGGGTTCGTCACCGCCTCCGGCGGGGCGAGCGAGATCATCGCCGACCGGGCCGAGGACGAGGGCATCGAGATCCCCGAGTTCGCCCCCGGGACGGTGGAGCGGCTGCGGCGGGTGGTGCCGGACTTCGCCCCGGTGCACAACCCGGTGGACGTGACCGGCTACATCCTCATCAACCGGGACCTGATGCGCAACGCGCTGGCCGCGGTGCAGGACGACCCCGGCCTGGACGCGCTGGTGCTGGTCTCCGACCTGCCCCGCAGCGCGCCGCCCGACCCGGCCCCGGTCGTCGAGATGTTCCGGCAGAGCAGCGAGGTGCTGCGGCACACCGCCAAGCCGGTGATCGTGATGGGCAACACGCTGACCGACATCACCCCGTTCGGCCGGGACGTCGCCGGCGAGACCGGCTACCCGGGCGTCCTCGGCGGCATCCACCACGGCATGACCGCCCTCGGGCACGCCGTCCGGTGGTCCCAGGCGTACCGGGCCGCCAAACACAGCGCCGCCAAACACACGGCTGCCGTCCAGCAGGCGGCCGCGCCGCAGCCGGGGCAGCGGCCGGAGCTGGCCCTGCCGGAAGACACCGGCGCCGCGTGGTCGGAGCACCGCGCGGCCAGGTTCCTGGCCGCGCACGGCATCCCGGTCGTGCCGGGCGCGCTGGTCACCAGCCCGGAGCAGGCCGCGGCCACCGCCGCCGCGACGGGCTTCCCGGTGGTGGTCAAGCTGGCCGCCGACGGCATCGAGCACAAGAGCGACATCGGCGGGGTCAGAGTCGGGCTCACGAGCGCGGAGCAGGTCCGCGCTGCCTACGCCGACGTGACCGCGGCGGGCCGCGCGGCCGGCGCGGCCGTGCACGGCGCGCTCGTCCAGCCGCAGCGCACGAGCGGCACCGAGCTGCTCGTCGGCGTGGTTACCGACCCCGCCTGGGGCCAGGTTCTCGCCGTCGGCCTGGGCGGCGTCTGGGTCGAGATCCTGGCCGACACCGCTCTCATCGTGCTCCCCGCCGGCCGCGACCAGGTCCTGCAGGCGCTGAAGTCGCTGCGCGGCGCCCGGCTGCTCGACGGCCCCCGCGGCACCGAGAAGGCCGACCTCGACGCCGTCGCCGACACCATCACCGCGGTCGCCGAACTCGCCCAGCGGCTCGGCCGCCGCCTCGAGGCCCTGGAGATCAACCCGCTGCTCGTCCGCGGCTCCCAGGTCGAGGCCCTCGACGCGCTAATCACCTGGCGCCAGCCCTAAACCGGCTCCCGCCCCGCGAAGCCACCACCGGTTGTCAGGAGATCAGGAGATCCTTTCCTCCGAACGGGTGCGTGGCTTCGCCGGCCCGGCCCCGTGACTCCGCCCCCGCTCGGCGCCGTGGGCGGTCATTTCCACGCCCTTATTGGCTGGTCAATTAATCCCGTTTGAGGGCTTGACATGCTCTCTTACGGAGATCACGATCCTAGTATCTAATTCTAGATTTGTTTTCTACCGTGGCAGCGGCCGCGGTACCGCCGGGCCTGCCGGGCCCCGCGACGTCGTCAAGCAGGCGAAGTACACCGACGCGCACTGGCGCGCGAGGAGGAAGCCAATGAGTACCAAATCAATTCCGGCGACCCGGCAAACCACCGGATTCGAAATACGGCTGTGGCGGCGCGAGCTGGTGGGCTATCCGACGGGCGGTTACCGGATCTTCCTGCTGGCGATCGTGGTGCTGGCGAACATCATCTTCACCTGGACGGTGGCGGCGGGCACGGCGGCCACCCCGGTGATGTTCGTGCACTTCGGGATGACGCTGAACTACTACGCCGACCTGCTCGTGGTGGCCGGGATCTGCGGCGGGGTAGCTGCGTACGTCACCAGCTTCGGCGACAAGTGGGGCCGGGCCAACATGGTGGTGGTCGGCCTGCTCATCAACGCGGTGTTCGCGGCGTGGGCGGTGCCGGACGCGCCCAGCAAGACCTGGTTCTCCGTCTTCACCTGCATCCTGTACTTCGCCGACGGGGCGATCTTCGTCGGCACCCCCGCGCTCGTGCGGGACTTCTCCCCGCAGATGCAGCGCGGCCTGGCGATGGGCTTCTGGACCCTCGGCCCGGTGGCGGGCTACTTCGTGCTGTCCGCGGTCGCCCAGGCCTACCTGCCCGCGGTGGGAGTCACGTTCGCGAACTGGCAGCAGCTGTACCGGTTCTCCGGTTACGCGGCGATCGTCATGTTCGTGATCTGCCTGATCTTCCTACGGGAGCTGTCGCCGGGGGTGCGCAGCCAGCGGATGGCCGCGCTGACCGAGCGGGCCCTGGTCGAGGCCAAGGCCGAGGGCCTGGACCTGGCGGCGATGACGAAGAACCGGTGGCGGCAGATGCTGCACGTCAACACGGTCCTCAGCCCCATCGCGATCAACCTGTTCCTGGTCATCTACTTCACCGCGATCGCCTACTTCGTCTTCTACCTGCCCGAGTTCCTCGGCTTCTCCCTGTCGGCTTTCAACGGGATCCAGGAGATCTACTGGGGCGTCAACATCGTCGCGCTGCTGGTGTTCGGGTTCTGGTCGGACAAGATCATGGTCCGCAAGCCGTTCATGATCGTCGGCTCGATCGGCACCATCATCGCGATCGTGCTGCTGCTGAACGCCAAGCACGGCGTCAGCTTCACCAGCATGTCGCTGATCCTCAGCCTGCTGTCGACCTCCCTGGCCTGCTGCTACGGCCCGTGGTTCGCGTCCTTCACCGAGACCCTCGAGTCCTACAACCCCGGCCTGATCGCCACCGGCAGCTCGCTGTACGGCTTCGCCACCCGGCTCGTCGGCGTCCCGTTCGGCCTGATCATCCCGCACATCGTCGGCAGCCCCCTGGAGACCGCCTCCGGCTGGAAGACCTGGTTCTACATCTGCATCGGCTGCGTCGTGGTATTCGTGCCCTTCATCTTCACTATGCACGGGCCGTGGCGGCCGTCGACCGCCCGCGCCGACTACCAGGCCCACCAGGCGCGCGTCGCCGAGGAACTCCGCCGCCTGAAGACCGGCGAGCCCGCCCTCGGGAGCTAGCCGGGCCCGCAGCAGCGAGGGCGGCCGCAATGACGCGGCCGCCCTCGCCTCCCGTTGGTCGCTCGTACCCGCGAATGAAGGAACCATGGATGTAGCCACGGGCAACTTCCGGCAAGCCCGCCCGCCCCGGGCCAACGGCCCCAACCGTATAGACTCTTAGAATCTAGTTCTGAAATGCCGCCGCCGCCCGAGCGGAGCGGCCCGTGGGGGCGGAAGGGGAATCCGTGGAACCAGCACTGCGGCCGCCGCGCGAGAAGGCGGCGGGCTCGTGGCAGTGGGCCCGCACCGCGGGGACGCAGCGCGCGCTGCTCGACGCGGCCAGGGAGGTCTTCGCCGAGCAGGGCTTCGCCGACGCCAGCATCGCCGAGGTGGTGCGGCGGGCCGGGTCAAGCGTGGGCAGCCTGTACCACCACTTCGGCGGCAAGAGCGAGCTGTTCGTCGCGCTGTGGCAGGAGTACCAGGCGGCGCAGGAGGAGGCGGCGAGCAGCGCGGTCGCGCAGGCCAAGCGGTCAGGCGAGACGGACCCGTTCGAGCTGTTCTCCGTCGGGGCCCGGGCCTTCCTTGAGGGCAGCTGGGAGCGCCGGGACCTGGTCATGCTGTTCTTCAACGGCGACAGCCCGCCCGGCTTCGAGGTCATGCGGCGGCGCCGCGGGCGCGAGTGGATCGTGCAGAACGACACCCTGCTCAAGCTGTCGGAGAACTCGTTCGAGCGGCTCTACGCGAGCATCCTCACGTCGCTGATCGGCGAGGGCGCCCGGGAGGTCGCCACGGCGAGCACCCGGCGGCAGGCGAACAAGGTCATCGACGCCGCGCTGGAGTACGTGCGGCGGCTGATGGCCGACGGCCCGTGGAAGCCGGCCGCCCTGGCGCCCGCGTCCCGCCGCCCGGCCAAGGCCCCGGTGACGAAGGCCCGGGTGACGAAGGCCCCGGTCACGGCGGCCGGCGACGCGGAGGCCTGACGGCCGCCGGCTCACGCGTGCTGGAGTTCTTCCGGCTCGAACGCCTCGATGGCGCTCGTGTCCACCTCGGTGACGTTCATCGTGCGGGCCACGGCGAGCGCCTCGAGGCGGCGCTTGCTCAGCAGCCGGTACCGCTCCATGATTTCCGCGTCCTCGCGCTCCACTGTGTTTTGCGGCCCCGCGTTTTGCGGCCCCGCGTTTTGCGGCCCCGCGTTCGGCGGCCCCGCGTTCGGCGGGCCCGCGTTTTGCGATCCCGTGTCCTGCGGTCCCGGCGTTAGCGACGCTGTTTTTTCCGGCCCGGGCGCGCCGTACCCGCCGCCGCTGAAGCCCGCGGTGAGCTTCGCCCAGCGCTGCTCCAGCCACTCCCAGAGCTCGGGGTTCTCCGCGAGGACGCGCCGCCCGAGGTAGGTGCCGTAGGCGATGTGCCGCCGCTCGTCCCGCTGGGTCAGCTTCAGTCCCGCCTGCAGGCCGGGGAGCTTGCCGAGCCGCTTGAACGTCTCGTCCCAGCGCTGGTACCCGGCGATCGCCATCACGCCCTCGACGAGCTGGTTGTAGATGATCGACGCGTCCAGGATCGCCTGCGGTGACTGGTCGGTGTCGAGCCGCCGCATCACCCGGGTGAGCGCTCCGTCGAAGATGCCGGTGCGCGGCCGCCCGTCCGGCCGGTTGCCGAGCGCCTCCGTCCGGGCGCGGACCAGGTCGTCAAGCGAGGCCGGGTCCATCCCGACCGCGTCGAACCAGCGGCGGAACATCTCGGTGTGCTTGGCCTCCTCCATGGCGAACATGGACAGGTACATCGTGTCCTCGAGCCGGCCCAGGTCGGACATGCAGCGCAGCAAGGGGACGATGTCGAGCGTGACGGCTTCCTCGCCGACCATGAAGCCGCGGGCGGACAAGGCGACGAGCGTCCGCTCCTCCTCCGACATCTCCTGCCAGTCGATGGCGTCCTGGGCGAAGTCGATGTCGGCGGGGTCCCAGAACAGCTTCTTGGACTTCTCCCACAGCCGCCACGGCACCGACTCGTAGTCGAGGCCGCGGGTGGACCGGTAGCGGCTGATATCCGTCTCCTGGATCTTGCCGCCTGCCACCGGCTCGGTCATCGCTCTCCCTCCAGTGGCCGCCCCGGTCTGGCCGCACGGTGCGGTTGCCGTCCGCCGACCCGCCCGAGAAGGACCAATTCTAGAATCCCTTGCTCTATTAGACATCGGCGCCCGCCTGGCCACAACCGCATGCGGCCGGCTCCCGCTACCCGGGCAGGTCGTCGTCGCCGTCGTCGATGCCCAGCGCGTCGGGGGAGAGCGGCAGCTTGACCTGGAAGTCGGCGCCCTGCCCGGGCGCCGTGCGCACCGAGACCGTGCCGCCGTGCGCGGAGACGAGCCCGTCCACGATCGCCAGCCCGAGCCCGGTCCCGCCGGACGCCCGGTTGCGCGCCGCGTCCGCCCGGTAGAACCGCTCGAAGACGCGCTGCGCCTGCTCGGCGGTCATCCCGGGACCGTCATCCTCGACGTCAAGGACGATGGCGGGCACCTCGCGCCGGGCCGTATCGGCCGTATCGGCCGTATCGGCCGCGTCGCCCCAGCCGTCCGGCTCGGCCGGCCTGCCTGCCCGGCGCGCGGCGCCCGCCTCGTCGCCCGAGGGGGCCTCCAGGGTGCCGCGCGCGATCTTCACCCGGACCGGCGTCCCCGCGGGCGTGTGCGTGATCGCGTTGTTCACCAGGTTGGCGAGCACCTGCCGCAGCCGTGGCTCGTCCCCCTCCACCAGGAACGCGGTACCCGGCGCGACAACCAGGTCGATCGGCCGCCCCGGCGAGACGATCCGCGCGTCCTGCACGGTATCCGCGGCGAGCGTGAGCAGGTCGACCGGCGCCTCGGCGAGGGGCCGCTGCTGGTCAAGCCGGGCCAGCGTGAGCAGGTCCTCGACGAGCAGCCCCATCCGCGTCGCCTCGGACTCCACCCGGCTCATCAGCCGGTCCAGGTCCTCCGGAGACCAGTCGTCCCGGGGCAGGTCAGCGCTGGGGAAGATGGCGGACGGAGGGGAGCCAGCCGCATCCGTTCGGAATGACGAATTTGATTGCGGTGCCGCCTGCTGCAAGCGGATCGCGCCGCCGCGCTGCCGGTAGTGCGCGGCAAAGCCGCGGATCGTGGTCAGCGGCGTGCGCAGCTCGTGGGCGGCATCGGCGACGAACCGGCGCATCCGCTCCTCGGACTGGTGCGCGGCCTGCTCGGCCTTGCCCTGCGCGTGGAAGGCCCGCTCGATCTGCGCCAGCATCGTATTCAGCGACCGCCCGAGCGACCCGATCTCGGTGCGCGGGTCGCCCTCGGGCACCCGGTGGTCCAGGTGGCCCTTCGCGATCTGCCCGGCGGTCATCTCGATGTCGTTCAGCGGCCGCAGGTTCGTCTGCACCACCGCGACGCCGACAGCCGCCAGCACGACGACGATCGCGCAGCCGACGACGACGTCGAACAGGATCAGGCGAGTGGTCAGCGCGTTAATGTTGCCGAGGTCGACGGCGAGGACCACGGTCACCGTCTCGGTCTGGGTATTTGAGACGGGGTAGTTCGGAATGCTGAGCGCTATTACCCGCCAGGTGTCGACACCCGACTGTGACGGCGTGGTCAGCAGCACCGGGGAGCCCGTGCCCGCCCAGCCGGTACCGCCCGGCAGCGAGGGGAGCGGCCCGCTCGGCGTGGCGGTCTGGCCGTTGGGCAGGTTGAACGCCATCCAGTTGAGCGGCTTCCCGGGCAGTTGGACGCCGAGTACCACGCCGGCCCCTCCGGCGTCGCGTCCCCGGGCGTGACGCTCTCCACCGTGTTCGTGTGCAGCCCCTGGAACGTCCCCCTCAGCTGGTTGTCGCGCTGGGTGGTCACGTAGCCGCGGAGCATGTAGACGCTGGCGACGCTGATCGCGGCGAGGGCCATGATCACCAGCACGAGGAGCGCTGTGATCAGCTTGGTCCGCAGCGGCGTCCGGTCGGACAGCCGCCTGGCCGCGCCCAGGGGCGACCGGCGGCGCGGTTCGGTCTCCGAGCCGGCCGTCCTCTCGGTTTCCTCCGCCATGTCCGCCCGCGCCATGGCGCCCGCCATTACGACGACGGGAGCCGCAGCACGTACCCGACGCCGCGCAGGGTGTGGATCAGCCGTGGCTCCTTGGTATCGATCTTCCGCCGCAGCACCGACACGTAGGACTCCACGATCCCCGTGTCGCCACGGAAGTCGTAATCCCACACGTGGTCGAGGATCTGCATCTTCGACAGCACCCGGTTGGCGTTGGACATGAAGTAACGCAGCAGCTTGAACTCGGTCGGCGACAGCTGCACCTGCGCCCCGCCCCGCCAGACCTCGTGGCTTTCCTCATCGAGCTCAAGGTCGGCGAACTTCAGCCGCGGCGTCGGCTCCACGCCGTCTCCGCGGGTCCGCCGCAGCACCGCCTTGATCCTGGCGATGACCTCTTCCAGCGAGAACGGCTTGGTGACGTAGTCGTCGCCGCCGAGCGTGAGGCCGCGGATCTTGTCGTCCGTCCCGTCCCGCGCGGTTAGGAACACCACGGGAATCCGGGCGCCGCCGCCGCGCAGCCGCCTGATGACGTCGAAGCCGTCCATGTCCGGCAGCATCACGTCAAGCACGATCAGGTCCGGCCGGTGCCGCTGGGCTGCCTGCACCGCCTCAGTGCCCGCCGAAGCGGTGATCACGTCGAATCCGGCGTACCGGAGGGACGCCGACAGAAGCTCAAGGATGTTCGGCTCGTCCTCGACTACGAGCAGCCGAGCATCGGCCGGCGCCCCGGCTTCGGTTATCGACGAATTCATGATGACTATCTTCGCTCACTTTACTGAAGGAAACCTGAACGTTTCCTCGGGGACGGCTGTCGCCTCCCAGCGTACGCCGCTCATCACCATTCCCGCACGCACAATCACCGCAGGTCACCAACCCCAAGTCACCCACCCAGCCCCGCCCCCTAGCGTGCCCGCCCCGTTGCCGTGCCCACCCGCACCCGCCCGACCGTGCCCGCCCGCTGCCGTGCCCACCCGCACCCGCCCGACCGTGCCCGCGCCACTGCGCGCGCCTGCCCCGTTGCTGCGCCGCCCCGTTGCTGCGCCCACCCCGAGCCCACGCACCGCGCCCACGCCACCGCGCCCACCCGACCGGACCCACGCCGCCGCGCCCGCCCCGTTGCTGCGCCGCCCCGTTGCTGCGCCCACCCCGAGCCCACGCACCGCGCCCACGCCGCCGCGCCCGTCCGTTGCTGCGCCCACCTTCGCCGGCTGCGCCCGATCTCTCCCTGGGGCCCCGATTCCCAAGGGCCGCGCGTCCCCACTCCACTGCGCCCATGCCGGAAATTTCGCCCGGGCGATATGCGGGCTTGCCGCGCGACGCGTGAGGGCGCGGTACGAGCCTCGTGGCCCGCAAGGCCAGAATATTCGAGCCTTGTGGCACCCAGAGGCGCATCTAGCGTGCTGGGGGCACCCAGTGCTGGGATATTCGGGCCTTGCGGCACTCGCGCCCAGCAGCGTTCGGGCCTTGCGGCGCTCGCGCCTAGCAGCGTTCGGGCCTTGCGGCACCCACGCCCAGAACGGGGACAGTGGTGTCATGTAACGGAGTGGAGTTGCCGTGACCGGTTACGATCTCTGCGTCGCGCGGGACGAGAGCCAGTGGGCGATGGCGGCGGGGCGGTTGTGCACGCCGAGCTTGGAGTAGATGCGTCTGACGTGGTTCTTGACCGTCTTTTCGGCGAGGAACAGGTGCGCTGCGATCTCCCCGTTGGTGTGGCCGCCGGCGATCAACGACATGACCTCAATCTCGCGTGCCGACAGGCCGAGGCTGGTTTGCTCATCAACCTGCGTCTGGCTCATGAGACCTCCGGTTAAGTCAGTTCGTGACACGCAAGCACCGCCGCCCCACGATGTCAAGACCTACCTTTACAGGTACACATACACCAAAACGGCGTTGCTCAAACCGCCCAAAAAGGAGCAGGCGTTATCGCCTGCCTCATTCGGCGTCGTTCCCTGGCGTTCTCAGCCGACCTTCGTGCCGCTCAACAGGCTGGCGGGGACGGCCTTGCCCGCCTTCAAGTCGTTAAAAAGTTCAAGCGCCTGGGTCTTGTCCCACTCCACCGCGTCCCCGGCGCTTGTCTGGAGGTTCGCGTTCGCGATCGGCACGGTGCCCGTCTGCGGGCCGCGCAGCGCGAAGGCCGCCTGGACCAGGTCGTACAGGCTCGCGCCCTTGTCCACCGAGATCGAGCTCGCGGCCGTCGAGGCGAACGGCAGCGCGGTGAACGGGTTCAGGTACACGCTCGGGCTCGTCGCCTTCGACAGCAGCGCGGAGAGGAATGCCCGCTGGTCCTGGATCCGCTGCAGGTCCGAGGTCGCGAACGAGTGCCGGTCGCGGACGAAGGCGATCGCTTGCGTGCCGCTGAGGTTGTGGCAGCCGGCCTCGAGGCCCTTGAAGCCCGAGTCCCCGGTTGGGTCGGCCGGCACCGCGGTCTTGACGCACATCTGCACGCCGCCGACCGTGTTCACCACGTCGGCGAGTCCGGCGAAGCCGATACCCATGTAATGATCGATGCGCAGGCCGGTGACCTGCTCGACCGTCTGGACGAGCAGCGTCGGCCCGCCGAAGGCGAGCGCGGCGTTGATCTTGTTCTCCCCGTGACCGGGAATCGGGACGAAGGAGTCGCGCGGGATGCTGATCAGGACCGGCTTGCCGGTGCCCATGTGAAGCAGCATGAGCGAGTCGGAGGCATCCGCGCCTACCGAGCCGAGGTGCAGCGCATCCTGCTGGGTGCGGCTGATGCCGTTGCGCGAGTCGTCGCCCGCGATCAGCCAGTTCGTCCCGGCCGAGGTCCCGGTGAACGCGGGCAGCGCGACCGAGCGGTTCAGCTTCCCGTTGACCCAGAAGTACGTGCCGCCGAGCGCGAGGATGATCACGAGCACGACCACGCCGATGACCAGCGCGATCCGCCGTCCGCGCCGCCCCGGCTGACCCCAGAAGCGCCAGCGCCGCCCGCCGCCACGCGTCGGCGCGCCACCGTAGGTGGAGGTCCCGTGGGGCGCACCGTAGCCCTGGCCCCCGCCGCGCCCGGGATCGCCCGCGTAGCCGGAACCGTTACCGTAGCCGCCGTAAGGCGAGCCGGGCCCGCCGGAGGAGGAGACTGGCGGCGGCTGCTGCGGCCAGGCGCCTCGGCCGCCGCCGGAGCCGGCTCCGGGGCCGCTGCCGGGCGTCGGTGGCATCCGCGATGAGATCGTCATGTCATGCGTCGGGTCTGACCCGGCCGAGCCGGCGGAAGGCTGCTCTGGTTGGTACCAGCCCTTCCAGGGGTCCTCGTCACTCATCGGGTATCCCTCCACCAACCGTCGGCCGCACCACCGAACGCTCTTACCGTCTGTTCCCAGTCGGGTTGTGCTTCCCAATAAAGAACGGTCCAGACCGGGCGCAAGGTTCAAAGATCCGCGAACCCCGCCGCCCCCGCGAGCAGGAAGGCGCGCGATGGCGCCGGACCGGGAACGCGGATCGTCACGCTCGCGCTACGCGGTCAGTGTACCGGCGCATTAGCGTACCCTTCGGAACCTCCATATTCCTGGAACTTTTGGTCTCACTGCCCCCGGTCACCTCAGTGACCTGTATAGCCCCGCTGATTAACTGCCGTAACACCCGGG
Source organism: uncultured Actinomycetota bacterium (assembly GCA_963767685.1). GTDB lineage: Bacteria > Actinomycetota > Actinomycetes > Streptosporangiales > Streptosporangiaceae > Trebonia. The sequence continues at coordinate 264,474 of CAVYEZ010000012.1, read as the reverse complement.
AACCATGCTCCCCGGAGTGCTGGGCGGAACAAGGGGGAACAGTGTCCACGCAAGTCACGAATGCGGACGGCACCGAAGCCGACCTGATCGAGCATCTGCGTCACGTGCACCAGAAGGGCACCAACGGCTACACGGACGAGTACCTGGCAAACCTGCACAAGACCCTGCACCAGCGCAGGCGCGACCCGTTCCCGGAGCACTCCCACCCGGGGGACGAGTCGGCCCAGGAGCCAGTCAACGCATAAGCACTGAGAACGAGAAGGGCCCCGGCATCCCGCCGGGCCCTTCGGCATTGTCCGGGTCGCGACGGCCGCACCGCGCCGTTCGCACGGCCGAGGGGTGGGGCCGGCCGTGCGAACGGCGCTTCGGTGGGGTGAAGCCATCCGGTCTAAGGACAGCACCCCGCGGGCGGGCGGGCGACCCGCTAAGCGAACCATGCGGTACGGAAAGCGAACTCGCGCCGGTCGCCATCCGGCGGCCAGCCGCCGCGGATGCCGCGCGAAGCCACGCTCGCCGGTCAGCCGACCGGCTGCCAGAGCCGGAACGTCGTGCCCTGATCGTCGACGCAGTCGGCCAGTAGGCCGAACGGCCTGCGCTCGGGCTCGTTCGCCTGCCCGCCGGCCGCCCGGACCCGCTCGACCGCGACCGCGACGTCGTCAACGCGGTAGGAGAGCTGCACCTCCGGCCCGGCGCCGCGCGACGGGAAGATACCGAGTGGCGGCCTGGTCTCCTCGGTCCGCCACCGGTCGCCGTGGCCGGTTGAGAACGGCACCTGCAGCACGGCCGCGTAGAACTCCTTGGCCCGCTCCGGGTCCGGCGCCGTCATCGTCACGCTCGCGACGTCGCCCTGGCGGAACCGGGTGGCCCCGGGCGGCGGCCGCATCAGCATCCACCGGTGCCCGAACGGGTCGACGATCACCGCGGCCCGGCCGTAGCGCTGGTCGGCGGGCTCCCGCTCGACCACGGCGCCGCCGCGCCGCGCCCGTTCGGTGGCCCCGTCGACGTCGTCGACGTCCAGGTGCAGGGAGTGGCTGAAGGTCGCGGGGGAGTCGGGCGCGCGCACGGGCACGTTGGGCCAGAGCCCGGAAGGCTCGGACAGCATCAGCACGGCGTCGCCGAGGCCGACCTCGGCGTGGCCGATCGTGCCGTCGGAGTTGACGTGCGGCTCGCCGCGGCGCTGGGCGCCGAATACCTCGACGTACCAGTCCATGGCGCGCCGGGCGTCGGCCACGACGATGTAGGGGGTCAGCGCCGGCGCCCAGGCGGGCTCGCGCTCGACCTGGACCGCGGCGGTCGGCTGCTGTGTCATGGTTCCTCCTGGGGTTGCGAAGACTGCCCTCTCCAGCCGCATCCGCAGCGCCACGGCGAAGCCGACGTCGGGATCGACCGGCGTGACGGGCTCGCGCAGCGACTCAAACGGATCGGTCATCGCGAGCCCTCCTCTCCCTCGTAGCTGCGGCGGAACGCGGCGCGGGCCCGCACCAGCAGCGCCTCGGTGGCGTGCACGGTGCGATTGAGGTGCCGGGCCACCTCGGGCACCGGCAGCCCGTCGAGGTAGCGCAGCGTGAGCGCGGCCCGGTGGTGCGCGCCGAGCCGGCCAAGCACCTCGCGGGCCCTGATCCGGTCAACGGCCGCCTCCCACGGGTCGTCGGCGCACGGCGCGTCCCGGTCAAGCACGCGCAGCCCGCGCTGCTCCCGCTCGACCTGCCGCCAGTGGTCGGCCAGCTTGTGCCGGGCGACCCCGATCAGCCACGGGATCGAGGGATCGGCCGCGCCGGGCCTGCGGACCGCCTGCACGGCGGCGAGGAACGCCTCGGCCGTGAGGTCCTCGGCCAGGGCGGTGTCGCCGCACCGGGCAAGCAGGTAGCCGTAGACGTGCGGCAGCGCGTCGTCATACAGCTCAAGCAGCCCGAGCGCCGGATCGGGCCACACCTGTGGGTGCGTCACGCCCTCATAGTCGCCCGGGCACCGGAAACTCCGACGGGCCGGCCGCAACTTTTTCCCAGCGGTTCCGCCCTGGCGCCTTGGGGCGGAACCGGCGGGTCAGCTCAGCAGCATCCGTCTTCGCAGCAGAAGCCGTCGCAGGACGGGTCGTCACAGCACGGGCACATCGGCGTCACCTCCCTCCGGGTCTCGTACCGGGGCCTGAAGGCTGGCCGGGCACCACGTTCCCGGCACCGGGTCCGGGCACTCGGGGCCGGGCATGGCGGTGAGCATGCCCTGGATCTGGGTGCGCAGCCGGGCCAGGCGGGCCATCTCGGTGTCGATCTCGGCGACGTGACGGCGCAGCATTTCCTCGGCGGGCTCGCAGGCGCACACCCCGGTGTCGCGGACCGCCTGCAGCTCCCGGATCTCGGCGAGCCGCAGCCCGAGGCGCTGCGCCCCGCGGATAAAGAGAAGCCGGTCGATGTCGGTCGCCGCGTAACGGCGGTGGTCACCGCCGGTCCGCCGCGGGGCGGGCAGCAGCCCGGCCCGCTCGTAATAGCGGATCGTGTCCGGGCGCACCCCGGCCAAGGACGCCAGCCGACCGACCGTCAGCAGTTCAGTGACCTGGTCGATGCTCATGATCCGACGCTAAACCCCGGACCGCACTTCAAGTTCAAGTGCACCGGGGCAATCAGGGAGGGGAAATCCGCAACCGGCGCATGGAGGCCGGGCCGCGCTGATCCAGCCCCGCTCCCTCGCCGACATCTACGAGATCGGCACCTGAACCTGAGCCTCCTGACCGGAGGTCGGAGTTGATGAACGCCGTGAGTCCGTTCAGCCCGGGGAGCTGGTAGCTCCAGAACGCGGTGATCAGCGCTGCCGTCTCCTCGCGGTCCGTCCCGGTGGCGAGAATGCGCGCGATCGCCCTGCGGGTGTTGTCGAACACGAGGTGGAGGATCTCATACTGCGCCGGTGACGGCCGCCCGTTCAGTGCCTGCTCGGCGTGCCTGACAAGGCGCTGGACGAACGCGGCGGGATAGTCGGCGAAGGGCGTCCCGTCGGCCCGATCGAGCAGTACGACCATGGCTAGGCGGTGGTCGAGCCAGAAGCCGAGCAGTTCGGCGGCCGCGGCCTGCGCATTCGGGGCTTCTTGGGTGAGGGCCGCCACCCGGGTGTCCAGCAGCGTGTCGTGCCGGTCCGCCAGGTCCTGGGGGACCACCGCGTTGAACAGCTCCTGCTTGGACCCGTAATACCGGTAAAGGTTGGCGGCGGCGGTATGGGCGGCGGCGGCGACCGCGGCCATCGACGTGCCATGGTAGCCGTCCGTGGCGAAGCAGCGCAGCGCCGCGTCCTGAATGCGCGCCCGGACGGCGGGCTTGAGTACCTGAACCATTACGCCCGCCGGGTGAGCCAGGCAGTTTCCGGCAAGGCGGCGGACCAGGGGGCCGCCACCTCAAGCTCGTAGGCGAGGGCAAACAGCAGCCGGTCCGCGCCCGGCGCGGCGGCGAAATGGATCCCGACCGGCAGCCCGTCGTGACGGCCGAGCGGAACCGTCATGGCCGGGCACCCCGCGACGTTGTGGATCGGCGTGTACCCGACTGCTTCCTCGGTCCGCCGGATGAGCGACTCCCTGCCCGCGGCGGGGGACAGGTGCCCGATCGGCCACGCGACGCGCGCCAGCGTCGGGCTGAGCACCACGTCGCAGCGCTCGAACAGGCGCAGGTAATCGCGACCCCCCTGGGCAAGTGCGCGTTCGCAGTCGGCAGGCGCGTCTTGTCCAAGCGTCGCCGCCCAGTCGATGAGCTCAAGGGTGAATGGTTCGAGCTCGGCCGGCCCCGGCGCTCGGCCGAGCGCCTGCGCGGCCATCTGCGCCATCTGCGCCATGGCCAGAGCGGCCGCGGTGAAGAACCCGTCGCTGAGCGCCTGGCCGTCGATGTCCGGTGGGTCGGCGATCTCCACGTGGTGGCCCAGGCTCTCGCACAGCTTGGCGGCCCCGTCCAGTTCCCGCGCCACTGCTTCGTCCGGCTCGCGTCCCAGCAGGGTCGGCGTCAGGATCGCGATCCGCAGCCTGGTCGCGCTCGGGCCCTCGATCACGCCGTCCGGCGCGTACGCAGCGTCCGGACCGGTGCGTTCGGTCGCGGCCAGGAAAACGGCGCTGTCACGCACGCTGCGGCTCATGCAGTGCTCCACGACCAGGGAGGCGAAGCCTGGGGCATCGGGCCAGGCCGGCGCGCACCGCCGGTTCGACGGCTTAAAGCCGAACACCCCGCACAGCCCGGCCGGGACCCGGAGCGACCCTCCGGCGTCATCCCCATGGGCCAAAGGCAGGATTCCGGCGGCGACCAGCGCGGCCGACCCGCCCGATGACCCGCCCGCCGACAGCCCGTCGCGCCACGGGTTGAGCGTCGTCCCGCGCAGTGCCGACTCGGTGCTGCCGAGCAGCCCGAATTCCGAACTGGTGGCGGAGCAGATCACGTTCAGCCCGCAGTCCCTGATACGGGCCGCGTACGGCGACAGGCCCGGCGCGGGATTGGCCGCCATGAGCCGCGATCCCATCGTCCACGGCAGGCCCGGCCAGGCGAGCAGCTCCTTGACCGCGAACGGGACCCCGGCCAGCGCGCCCTCGCCGGCCGGTGGGCGGTCGCCGCCCGGCCCGGCCTGGGCGCCGTCGGCGAGGTCGGCCACGGCGTTCAGCGCGCCCAGGTCGTCGATTCTGGCAAGCGCGGTCTCGGCCAGGTCTGCGGCGGTGACCTGCCGATCGCGCACGAGCCGCGCCATCTCGACGGCGTCCCACTCGCGGTAGTCGCTCTCAGCGATAATCATGATTCAATAATGAATGGCACGATCGCTTTTGGCAAGACGCCAAGGCAGCCAAGCCAGCCGAGGCAGCTCAGACACCCAGGTGATCGTTATCGAGCGTGAAGACCCCGCTCAGGCGGTCATGGTCAGCGCGGGTCGTGCGGCCCCTGGCCGCCCCAGCCCCGCGTGCGCGGTTGGATTCGCCACCGCAGCACTAGGGCCGCCACGGCGAGCGCGATAAACGGGAGCCAGACGACCAGGTAAGCCACGCCGTAGTGGCGCAAGTCGAAGATCGAGAAGCGCGCGTCCACGTTCGTGGAGTTGGTGCCGAAGTAGGCGAGCAGCAGCATCGGGGGCAGCGCGAGCAGCGAGAAGACCAGGTGAGAACGGGCACGCCGCGGCCGCGCCACCAGTCCACGATTCGCGACGGCAGGCCGGCCAGCTCGTAGGAGATGAAGTCGGGATGGGTGAGGAAGTTGCCGGCCATGGCGCGTCCCGCCAGCCGGCGCAGCGGTCCCTCGCCCCTCAGCCGCCCGGAGATCTGGCCGACCGGGTACCCGGCCCGCTCGGCTCGCGGCGAGCGCACAAGGGCGGGGTCGAACGAGCAGAGCGCGTACTGGCCGCCCCGGTGGCCGAGGCTTGCCAGCACGCCGCGCACCAGGGCCCCCGGGTCCGCGCGCGGCACCGCGTTTGAGCTCGATGAGCAGCGGGATCTGCTCGTCCACGCGCTCAAGCACCTGCGCCAGCGTGGGCACCTGCTGATCCCCGCCGAAGAGCCGGGTGCCCGGCAGGTCGCCCGCGGTTAGCGTGGCGCTCGGCCGCGCCGTGCCCGTCACCCGGGCGAGGTCGGTGTCGTGCAGCACGATCAGCACGCCGCTGTTAGTGAGCTGGACGTCAAGCTCGCAGGGATAGCCAACCTCCGCCGCGGCCGCGAACGCCGCGAGCGAGTTCTCCGGCCGTCCGGCCGCGAGGTCGTGCAGGCCCCGGTGGGCAATCGGCCGTGAGGTGAGCCAGTCCGGGCGCAGCGGCGTTACCGCCACCCCATGGTGCCGGCCCGTAGCGCGGTCCGCGGTGAGACCGCGGCGTTCACCCGGTCGGCCCGTTCTTCCACCTCACCATCCTCGCCGCCCACGCGAGCCACCGCGGGAAGGGCCTCGGCATGGCACTGCTCGCCGAGACCCTCACCCACCACGGGCCGAGATCACCATGCCCTCCGGCCGCACGGTCACCACGATGTGGCGCCCGGCCCGCTGACCCTGATCAGGCCGCGATCAGGCCGCGCGCCCGCGCGGTGACTGCGGCGGCAGCACGGGTTCGCGCTGCGGGCTTGCCATGGGCGAGGGAAGAGCCTCGCTTGGTCGTTTCACGGCCAGTAGGAGGCGTTCAAGATACGAGTACGGACCCATTGCTGGCACCCGCCTTCCCGTGCTCTAGTGAACCAGCGGACCCCCTTACTCCTGCGAACGTCGGGTGCTCCCCCTGAAGTTCCCCGGCGAGCGGGTGACGTGAGTGCACGCCGGTACGGGCGCGCATCACCCGGTGCGCGATTTGTCCCGTAATGTCAGGCGACTGGTGGCTGCTCGGCTACGGCAACCCGGCCATGACCGGGCTATACGCTTCCCGGCGGCGCGCGCTCGCCAGTGACTGCGGGCGGGATGCGATGCGGCTTAGGGTACCGGCATGGACCCCAAGACCGACGAGCTGGAGTGGTTCCTGGGAGACGTTCGCGAGCGTGGGCTTCAGTAAGTCAAAGGCCCCGGCCCGTTTCCGGGCCAAGGCCTTTGACTTACTTGCTTACAACATGGGGTGAGTGATGGGACTTGAACCCACGACATCCAGGACCACAACCTGGCGCTCTGCCAGCTGAGCTACACCCACCATGCGCCTTCACCAGAAGGCTGAGAAGAGTATATCGGGCCGCATGAGTGCTGCGCTCATCCTCGCCTGAAGATCATCCGGCCGCTGTTTCCGCGTTCTCGGCGCCCGGCTGCGGGCTGGCGTAGCGGGCGGCGATCGCCCGCGCCGTCGCCGAGTCGGGCCCCGGCGGCGGCACGAACACGGCGTCCCGGTAGTAGCGCAGCTCGCGCACCGACTCGATGATGTCGGCGAGCGCCCGGTGCCCGCCGTGCTTGTCCGGCGAGGCGAAGTAGGCCCGCGGGTACCAGCGCCGCGCCAGCTCCTTCACCGACGAGACGTCGATCATCCGGTAGTGCAGCCAGTTGTCGAGCTCGGGCATGTCGCGGGCGATGAACCAGCGGTCGGTGGCGATCGAGTTGCCGCAGAGCGGCACCTTGCGCGACTCCCGCACGTGGTGCTTGACGTAGGCGAGGATCCCGTCGGACGCCTCCGCGAGCGTCATCCCGCCCTCGAGGTCAGCGAGCAGCCCCGACTTGGTGTGCATGTCCCGCACCACGTCGCTCATCTGGTCAAGCGCCTCGGCCGGCGGCTTGATGATTACGTCGATCCCGCCGTCGAGCAGGGTCAGTTGGGAATCCGTGACCACGCACGCGATCTCAATCAACGCGTCCCGCTCGATGTCGAGCCCCGTCATCTCGCAGTCGATCCACACTAGCCGGTCGTTCATTCCACCAAGGGTAAGGGTAAAAAGCCTTATCCCGAACGGGTGCGTGTTTCACCAGTCCCGCCCCGGCTCACCAGCGAAGGCGTGGCGGACAACCAGAACGCCGACTCCGTTCGGGACAAGGGCTCTTGATTTCCGTGGCCGCGACGGGCCACGACGTGGCCGCGACGGGCCGCGGCGCCGGCTACGCCGGGATCGGGAGGGCCGCCTCGGCGCGCGGGGCGGGCAGGCCGCGGGCGCGGACCTGACGGCCGTGCGGGCCGGTGATCCGGTCGACTTCGATGGCCCCGGGCCCGGCGTTGTCGCACCCGGGCACCTGCGACGCGCCGAAGTGCCCGCCCCGCGCCCAGTCCACGCGGCTGCGCCGGTCGATGATTACCGCCGCCGCCGGCTTCTCGATGCGGTAGCCCTCGGGCCGCCCGGCCGGCCAGCGGCGCGGCACCCCCCAGGAGTCGAGCCAGCTCACGATCGCCTCCACCCCGATGAGCGGGCCGCCGGTAAACGGCTGGCCCGGGTGGCCGAGCACGCCGATCTGCACGCAGACTCGGCCTTCCGCGTTGACGTTCTCCGGGCGGGCCTTCACCTGGCCGGACGCCCATTCGAGGTGATCGGCGGCGCCGAGCGCGCGCCCGGCCCGCAGGACGGAAATGAGCTGGGCGACGTCGCCGCTCAGCGGGTCCCAGATGAGGTGGCACGGTCGCCGCTCGCCGATCAGCCGCTGCGCCGCCGACTGAACCGATACCGCGCCAGGGGCGGTACCGAGGGTCAGCCAGACCGCACGGGGCGCGCCGCCGATCAGGGGGCCTCCGTCAGTGTCCGCCCGGATGCGCCTTGCTTCCGGCATCCATGCGTGTGCCACGGCTCCGGCTCCCCTCCCATAAGGTCTAGACCCTGTAAGGCCGCAGACTTTCTCTCCCTGCTTACGTCAGCGGCAGTAAATAGTCCAGAGGGGGTCCGGAATCCGTCGACAATGCGAAAAAATCAGTAGGAATCAACAATCACGGCCATTGCTCACCACTTGTTTCGCTGAAGTGCGGCACGGCGTTCCGCTATCGCGATGGCCACGCAAAAGACAGCCGCCTCACGAGCTAAAGAAACTCACGCGGCCTGGCTGGAGAACGCGGGCTAGCGCGCCGCGGAGCGCGCCTTGTAGTACGCGCTCGACTCCGACCGCCACACCATGGCGATCGCGATGATGCCGACGACCCACAGGGCGAGCTGGCCGACGATGTAGATGATCCCCGCCACGGTGATGGTTACCCCGCCGGTCAGCGAGTTGACGAGGGCGTAGGTGTCGTACGTCGAGATCGCGGCCAGGACGGAGGCGACGATCCGCGCCCAGTTGTACCCGGCGCGGTTCAGCCGGGCCATGAGCACCCAGATCGCGATGAGGATCACGTAGGTGATGATCGTGCCGACGATGTTGCTGGTGAACTCGCCGCTGCTCAGCTTCTTGCCGTTCGAGTCCGTGAGCGCGTTCTTGTCGGCGATCGTGGCAATGATGAGGAAAAGGCCCAGGATGGCGGTCAGTGCGCCGCCGGCCAGCATGAACCTGGCCGCCTTCCGCACCGGGCCCGGGACCTCCGCGTCGTCGGGGACGCGGCCCGTGAGCCTCTTCTCAAGATCGGCAAGGGCCGACTGGCCGCCGGAGGATGTCTTCAACATTGGGTGCCCTAATCTTGACGCGCTGTCGGACGTAGCATAGCCCTGATCTGCGCGAAGCGTCGGTGGGCCGGGCAGCGGGGGCGATGTCCTAATGTATCCCGTGTTCTAAGTATTGCCAGAATCTCGTGTACCGACACTGGGCGCGATATCATCTGTGCGTCATCGCACCGCGTGCACATGCGGTCGCCCGTGCAGAGGCTCGGAGCAGACGGCGCGTGCACGTGCCGCGGAGGGGTGGCGGAAGTGCCGGTGAGTGGGGAACACTGGCTTGTCGTAGACCTAGGAGGAGGGGACCGCGTTGAGTGTTAGTGCGCCCGGCGGCGCCGCTCCCGCTGGCGGTCCGACCGTCCTCAGGATGCTGCTCGGAGCCCAGTTGCGACGCCTGCGTGAGACTGCGGGCGTGACGCGTGACGATGCCGGCTATCACATCCGGGCCTCCGGTTCCAAGATCAGCCGGATGGAGCTTGGCCGCGTTTCCTTCAAGGAACGCGACGTCACCGACCTTCTTGAGTTCTACGGCGTGGACGACCTTGCCGAGCGGGAGAAGCTTGTCCAGCTGACCAGGGAGGCCAACGCGACCCCCTGGTACCAGAAGTTCCAGGATGTGGTCCCTGACTGGTTCCACGTCTTCGTCGGTCTCGAAGAGGCCGCGCAGCTCATCCGTGTCTATGAGGTTCAATTCGTTCCGGGGCTGCTGCAGACCGAGGAGTACGCGCGGGCCGTCATCCTGCAGGGCGCCCCTGGCCTCGACCCGGACGAGGTCGAGCGCCGGGTGGCGCTCCGGATGGGCCGCCAGAAGCTGCTGACCAGGGAGAGCCCGCCCCGGTACTGGGTGATCATGGACGAGGCGGCGCTGCGCCGCCCGATGGGCGGCCGCGACGTGCACGTCGGTCAGATCGAGCGGCTGATTGACCTGGTCGGCGAGCCCAACATCACCATTCAGGTCATGCCGTTCAGGTACGGTGGGCACGCGGCCGAGGGCGGCGCGTTCACCATCATGCGGTTCCCGGAGACGGACCTGCCCGACGTGGTCTACATGGAGTACCTGACCGGCGCGCACTACATTGACAAGCCGGAAGAAGTCGAGCGCTACGCAGCGGTGATGGAACGCCTCTCGGTCGCGGGTACGTCACCCGACCGGACCAGGGAGATCCTCTCCGGGATGCTGAAGGAGATCTGAGTTCCGATGGCCGACTCGGTCTACAACGGAATGCCCGCGGGCGAGCTGCCTGACCTGCAGTGGCGGCTCGCGGGCAGTATTGGCAAGGGCGGGGCCGCGAGCGGCGTGGAGATGGCCCGGCTGCCCGACGGCCAGGTCGCGGTGCGCAACGCCGCCGACCCCAGCGGCCCCGCGCTGATCTACACCAAGGCCGAGATCGAGGCGCTGATCGGCGGCGCGCAGGACGGCGATTTCGACGCGCTCCTCGCGTAGCGAAGCTGTTCCCCCCGCAGCGGCAGATCAAGATCAAGACCGGTCATTCCGAACGGGGGCGCGGCTCGGTCTTACCCGGCCCGATGACGCCCCCGAGCTGTCCAGGCGCGAGCGGGTGCTGCTCCGCTGGGAGATCTTCGCCCTGTTCGCGGTGTCGCTCGGCGCGAGCGGCGTTTCCGCCTTCGTGTCGCTCATCGGCTCGCTGACCGCGCGTCATTCGCTCGCGTCGCAGTCGGTGACGCTGAACGGCTCGCAGGCACCCGGGCGCCCGCTGCTCGACCTGTCCCTGCAGCTGGTCTCGATCGCCTCGGGGCTCGCCCCGGTGGTGCTCGCGCTCTACCTGCTCGCCCGCTCCGATGACCTGAAGGCGATCGGGGCGGACCGCTCCCAGCCGCTGCGTGACTTCCTGCGCGGCGCCGGGCTGGCGGCGCTGATCGGCGGCAGCGGCCTCGGCCTGTACTTCATCGCGTACAAGTCAGGCATCGCGCTGAACGTCGTCGCGGAGAACGAGCCGGACGTCTGGTGGCGCTACCCGATCCTCCTGCTGTCCGCGTTCCAGAACGGCCTGTACGAAGAGGTCCTGGTCACCGGGTACCTGCTGACCCGGCTGCGCAAGCTCGGCGTCAACCCCTGGGCCGCGATCGCGATCAGCGCGACGCTGCGCGGCTCGTACCACCTTTACCAGGGCTTCGGCGGCTTCGCGGGCAACGCGGTCATGGGGATCATCTTCGGCACGCTGTTCCTGCGCTGGCGCCGCGCGACCCCGATGATCATCGCCCACACGCTGATCGACGCGGTCGCCTTCATCGGCTACGCCCTGCTGGTCGGCCACGTCTCCTGGCTGATGTAGCCGGCCAGGGAAGATCGCTTGACGCTCTCCCGGACAACTCGTTATCGTATCGCGACACTCACATTCTGAAGGACTGAGAAAGAGTCCCAGTGACCACTCAATCCGCTCCCCAGCCCCTGCGGGGGACGGGGGAGCAAGCGCCGCCCGCGCCCGCCTCAGGCGCCGAGGGTGCACGCCGGGTTCTCGCCGTCCTGCAGGCCTTCTCGCCGCTGCAGCACACGCTGACGGCCCGGGAGCTAGCCGAAGTCACCACGATCCCGCTGCCCAGCATGTACCGGTACATCGCCCTGTTGCGCGATACCGGGCTACTGGTCGGCGACGACCGCGGCGCGTACCACCTGTCGCCGCGGTTCATCTCGCTGGCCCGCGCCGCCGAGGCCGCGGAGACGCTCATCGAGCTCGCGGACCCGGTCATGCGCGACCTGATGGCGGAGTGCGGCGAGACGGTGATCTTCGTCCGGCTGATCGCCCGCGTCCCGGTCTGCGTCCACCGGGTCGAGTCCGGCCATCACCTGCGGGCCACCTTCGAGCCCGGCCAGACGCTGCCGCTGCTGCACGGCGCGAGCGGCCGGATCCTGCTCGCCGGCCTGTCGGAACGCCAGCGGGAGGAGCACCTCGCGCCCTACGCCGAGAAAGACCCGGCGGCCGTCGCGGACAGGGCGGCGGCCCTCGCCAAGGTCGCCGTCCAGGGCTGGGAGACGAGCGAGGAGGAGATCGACCGGGGCGTCTGGGCCGCGTCGGCGGCGGTGACGGACGGCCGCTCCACCGTGGCCGCGCTCACCGTGCCGTCACCGCTCGTTCGCGCGCCGGCCGCGCAGCAGCAACGCCTGCTTGGCCAGGTTCGGGCAGCCGCGGCCCGCCTTAGTGGCCTCATCGAGAACACGCAACGGATTTAGCGCTTTCCTCGCGAATTAGTACAGAACTTTTACGGTTACGGAAACGCTATTGAACCGTTATCCTTCCCGCATGCCGGATTTCCAGAGTTCATCGGAACTAGCCCCCGAGATCCCTGGCACGAGCATCGATATCACCTCGTCCTCGGTGGCCGGGCTGCGGCGGGCAATGGCCGTCGGCGGCCTCACCGCCACCGGGCTGGCCCAGCGATGCCTGGACCGCATCGCCACGGTGAATCCCGCGCTTGGCGCCGTGATCGCGGTGACACCGGACGCCCTCGACCAGGCGGCGGCGAGCGACGCCGCCGTGCGGGCCGGCCTGCCCCGCGGCCCCCTCGAGGGCATCCCCGTCCTGGTCAAGGACAACGTGCAGGTGGCGGGCGCGCCTGCGACGGCGGGCTCGCCCGCGCTGCTCGCGGCCCGCCCGCCGGACGCGTTCATCGTCTCCCGGCTGCGCGAGGCCGGCGCGATCATCCTGGCGAAGGCCAACATGTCGGAGTGGGCGAACTTCCGGTCCACCCGCTCGACCAGCGGCTGGTCCACCCTCGGCGGCCAGACCGCGAACCCGTACGCGCTCGACCGCAACCCGTCCGGGTCGAGCTCGGGCTCGGCGGCCGGCCTGTCGGCGGGCTTCGCGCCGCTCGCCGTGGGCACCGAGACCGACGGGTCGATCGTCTCCCCGTCGAGCGCGTGCGGGGTGGTCGGCATCAAGCCGACCCTGGGGCTGGTCAGCCGCGGCGGCATCGTCCCGATCTCCCTGGCGCAGGACACCGCGGGCCCGATGGCCGCCTCGGTCGCGGACGCGGCGGCGCTGCTCTCCGTGCTGGCCGCCGCGGACCCGGAGGACAGCGCGATCGATCATCCCGGCCTCATCGACTACACGGAGTTCCTCGACCGGGGGGCGCTGGAGGGCGCCAGGATCGGCATCTGGCGGACCGCGTCCACGTCCGCCGACGCGCGGACGGAGGCCCTGCTCGACGAGGCGGTGGGCTGCCTCCGCGAGCTCGGCGCCGCCGTGGTCGACCCGGTCGACCTGCCGGACATCGAAAAGGTCACCGAGCCCGAGTTCGACGCGCTCGAGTACGAGTTCAAGCACGGGATCAACGCCTACCTCAAGCACCTGTCCGCGTACGCAGGCGGTTCCGACCTGGAACTGCCAGGGTCGCTGGCCGAGCTCATCGAGTTCAACGAGCGGAACGCCCCCCGGATCCTCGCCAAGTTCGGACAGGAGATCTTCCTGGCCGCGCAGGCGACCAACGGTGACCTGGCCGACCCCGTCTACCTGGAACTGCGCGGCGCGGCGAGCATCCTGGCCCGCACGGCGGTGGAGACGCCGGTCTTGGAGCACCGCCTGGACGCGATCTTCTCGCTGACCGCGAACCCGGCCTGGCTGACCGACTACGTGCTCGGCGACCACTCGGTGTTCGGCACGTCCAGGCCCGGAGCGGTTTCCGGCTGGCCGACGATCACCGTGCCGTTCGGCTACGTCTGCGGGCTGCCCGTCGGGGTCTCGCTCCTCGGCCCCCGGTGGAGCGAGCCGCGCCTGCTCGCGCTGGCTTACGCCTTCGAGCAGGGGACGAATTCCCGTCGCTCCCCGGCCCTTCTCCCGTCAATTAGCGCACGCCATTTCGGTTAGCGTGTGCGTTTGCATATGCAAATGCGTGTGCCTGCCAGGCAAATACCCGGAAATTGTATTGCATCGATTATGGTCGATGTAACGCGGTTTATCTCACACGCCGGATAAGGCCCCCGCGTCCGGAGCGCGGTTCCGGAATGCCGGGCGCGCCCGCCCGACATTCCGGAAATTGCAGGTAACGTTCCGCCCCCGCCCGCGCGACCGAAATCTCCACCATCTTCGAGTTCGGCCTGTGCGCGCGCCGCTATGCCCCCGGGATCGCCGGCAGGCTGGCCAGCGCGGCGTCGATACGGTCCTGCGGCAGGTCGAAGTCGGTCATCTCGCCCGCCAGGTACCGCTCGTACGCCACCATGTCGAAGTGCCCGTGACCGCACAGCGCGGTCAGGATGACCTTCGGCTCCCCGGTCTCGGCGCAGCGCTTGGCCTCCTCGACCACGGCCGCGATGGCGTGCGACGGCTCGGGCGCGGGGATGATCCCCTCCGCCCGCGCGAACGTGATCGCGGCGGCGAAGCACTCCCGCTGCGGCTTGGCGACCGCCTCGAACATCCCGAGCTCGTACATGTGCGAGAGCAGCGGGGACATCCCGTGGTACCGCAGCCCGCCCGCGTGTACCGGGTCGGGGATGAACTCGTGCCCGAGGGTGTGCATCTTCAGCAGGGGAGTGAACCCGGCCGTGTCGCCGAAGTCGTACGCGTAGATCCCCCGGGTGAACGACGGGCAAGCGGTGGGCTCGACCGCGCGGATCACCGGGTTCATCCGCCCGGCGAGCTTCTCCCGCAGGAACGGGAAGAACAACCCGGCGAAGTTCGACCCGCCCCCGGTGCACCCCACGATCAGGTCGGGCCCCGCGTCCTCGCCGGCCATGGCGAACTGCTCCAGCGCCTCCTGCCCGATGACCGTCTGGTGCATGAGCACGTGGTTCAGGACCGAGCCGAGCGCGTAGCGCGTCTCGGCGGACCCGGCCGCCGCCTCGACCGCCTCCGAGATCGCGATTCCCAGCGACCCGGGGGAATCAGGCGAGTCGGCGAGCACCTTCAGGCCCGCCTGGGTGGCCCGCGACGGCGACGGGTGCACGGTCGCGCCCCAGGTCTGCATCATCGTCCGCCGGTGCGGTTTCTGGTCGTAGGAGGCGCGGACCATCCAGACCTCGCAGTCGAGGTCGTACTGCGCGGTGGCGAACGCCAGGGCGCTGCCCCACTGGCCCGCCCCGGTCTCGGTGGTGAGCCGCTTGGTGCCCTCCACCGAGTTGTAGTAGGCCTGCGGTACCGCGGTGTTCGGCTTGTGCGACCCGGCGGGGGAGACGCCCTCGTACTTGTAGTAGATCCTGGCCGGCGTGTTCAGCAGCCGCTCCAGCCGCCGGGCGCGGAACAGGGGCGTCGGGCGCCAGAGCTTGTAGACGTCGATGACCTCGCCCGGGATGTCGACGTAGGGGTCGCCGGTGACCTCCTGGCGAATGAGTTCCATCGGGAACAGCGGGGCCAGGTCGTCCGGCCCGGCCGGCTGCCCCGTGCCCGGGTGCAGCGGCGGTGGCGGCGGTGCGGGCAGGTCCGGGATGACGTTGTACCACTGGGCCGGGATCTGCGACTCGTCGAGGATGAACTTGGTCCGCTCGCTCATGAAGGTCCTCCGGGGAAGCCATATGAGATCTCCCGTGCCGCCAGCTGGCCGGCACATGATCCACAACTTACGCCGTCAGGCCCGCTCTTGTTGAGAGTGGCTCCGCGCCGGTGAAAGGCTGTCACCATGACCGACACGGGCACGACGGCGAACAACACGGGCACTACCGCCAGCGCTGGCTCTTCGGCGGACACTGGCTCTTCGGCAAACACGGGGCAGGAGAACGCCGATACGCCGATCACCGGGGTCACCGTCTTCACGGACGGCGCCCGGGTGACTCGCGCCGGGGTGGCGGCGGTTCGGCAAGGGGTTCATCCCCTGGTGGTCGCCAGCCTTCCGCACACCGCGGACGCGTCCTCCGTCCGGGTCGCGGCCCGGGGCCACGACCTGACGCTGCTCAACGTCGAGGTGCAGCGCCGCGTCGCCGCCGAGCCGCGGCGGGAGTCGCTCGCCCGGCTGCGCGCGGACGTCGAGCGGTGCCGCGACGCGGTCAACGAGCTCGACGACGCCGACGAGGCGGAAGGCGCCGGGCTGGGCTTCCTGGGCCACCTTTCCGAGGCGGCGGCGACCTCGCTCGCCCGCGCGCTGGGCGTCGGGCGGGCCGGCTACGACGAGCTCTCGGGGATGGCCGGCCACCTGTCGGCGTCCACCGCCACCGCGCTCGCCCGGCGGCGCGAGATCGCCGCGCGCAAGCGCGTGGCGCAGCGCGAGCTCGACGCGGCGACGGAGCGCCTCGCGGGCGCCGAGCAGTCCGCCGCGCCCGCCGTGTTCGCCGAGGTCTGCGTCCTCCTGGACGCGGTCGCCGCCACCGAGGCGGAGATCGAGCTGACCTACCACGTCAAGCTCGCCTCCTGGCGGCCGCTGTACGACCTGGTGCTTGACGGCGAAAAGCTAACGGTCTCCTACCTCGCGGAGGTCACCCAGCAGACCGGCGAGGACTGGCCAGAGGTGACGCTGGTCCTGTCGACCACGCGGCAGGGGCTACAGCAGACGCTGCCTGAGCTGATGCCGTGGTACATCAGCCGGCCGCAGGCGCCGCGCCCGGGGACGCCCGGGCGGGCCCGGGCGTCCGGCTTCGCGGCCACGCCGATGGCCGCCGGGCCGCCGGCCGAGGGCGCGTTCGGCCAGGAGGCGGCGCCGGGCCAGTCGGTGGCGGTGGCGGTGGGAGCGGCGCGGGGCGGCCGGCGGCCAAGGTGCTCGCCGCCGAGCGCGGCCAGAGCGAGTCAGGCGCCGGCCTTACCTACACGGTGGCCCGCCCGCTCGCCGTGCCAAGCGATCGCGACCCGCACAAGACCCTGGTCGCGAGCTCGGAAGCCGACGCGCGGCTCGACTACCTAACGGTCCCCGTGCTCGCGGCCGAGGCCTACCTGCGCGCCACGGTCACCAACGGCCCGCTCCTGCTGCTGCCAGGCAAGGCCAGGATCTTCCACGGCGCGCAGTTCGTCGGCGAGACGCACCTGGACTCCGTCGCCCCCGGCGAGGAGTTCGAGGTGCAGCTCGGCGTCGACGACCAGATCAAGGTCGAGCGCAAGCTGCGCCGCCGCACCACGACCAAGGCCGTCATCGGCAGCACCAGGACGATCGACATCGCCTACGAGATCACGGTGGAGAACCACCGCGACCGCAAGGCCACCGTCAGCGTGCACGACCACATCCCCGTTTCCACGGACGCCGACATCAAGGTGCGGCCGCGCGAGGCGACCCCCGACCCCGCGAGCTTCGACGACCTGGGCGAGCTCACCTGGACCCTCGTCCTGCCGCCCGGGGAGTCGTCGGCGATCCGGCACCGCTTCACGGTGGAGCATCCCGCCCAGGTGACGGTCGCCGGCCTGTAACGAGGTAAGTCGCCGGCCTGTAACGAGGTAAAAGGCAGGATCGTTCCGAACGTATGCGGCTGACTCCAGAACTCGCACTATTAGCGCCGTCTCGTGGCAGCCGGCAGGAACGCGGTAACCTAGCGGCGCAAGCGCGTGTCGGCTGTGGCAGGAGTGGCTGAGGCATGGATGATCAGGCGGAGCGGATGGTGCCGGTCGTCGTAGTGCTGCCAACCGAGATTGACGTCACCAACTCCGAAGAGGTCTACGAGCAGCTGGCCGCGGCCCTCGCGCCGGGCGTGAGCGTCGTGGTCGCCGACATGATGTCGACGGTCTTCTGCGACTCTTCCGGCGTGCACGCGATCATGCACGCCTACGAGAGTGCCGCCGCGCGCGATGTCCGGATGCTGCTCGCGGTGTCGTCGGCCACCTCGGTGCGCCGGGTGCTTGAGCTGATCGGCGTCGCCCGCCTCGTGCCGGTTTACCCGAGCATCGAGGAAGCCCTGACAGCATCCGCTGAAGGCGGGGCCTAACTCCGTCCGGCGGACCGCGATCATCGCCACGTCGTCCTCGCTGGGGCCGAACAGCGATATCACCTGATTTGCGAACGCCTCGACCTCACTGTCGGCGGCCCCGGCCCCGGCCGCACGCAGCTTCTCGAGGTTGTCGTCGAGCAGCACCCCGCGATCCTCGACCAGCCCGTCGGTGAAGAGCAGGACGGTGCCGCCGGCGGGCAGCACGGCCTGCTCCACGTGCGGCTCGTGGCGGGCGAGGCCGAGCATCAGCCCGCCCTCGCCGACATAACGCGCTCCGGTCCCGTCGGCCAGCAGCGGCGGCATGTGCCCGCAGTTGACGATCGTCAGCTCGCCGGTGGCCGGGTCGGCGAGGACCAGGCACAGGGTGGCGATGATGCCCGGGTGGAAGCGCCGCAGCACCTCGTTGACCAGGCCGGTAATCGCCAGCGGCGGGTGCCCCTCGCTGACGAAGGCGCGCAGCGCGTGCCGCAGTTCCCCCATCACGGTCGCGGCGCTCAGCGAGTGCCCCTGCACGTCGCCGATGGCGATGAGAACCCCGTTCCGCCACGGCAGCGCCTCGTAGAAGTCGCCGCCGACCTCGGCGTGGTCGCTGGCGGGCAGGTAGCGCACCGCCATCTCCATGCCGGGTACCGCGGGCAGGGACACGGGCAGGAAACTCCGCTGCAGGGTCAGCGCCACCAGGTGGTCTTCCGCGGACGCCCGCAGCGCCTCAAGGCCGATCGCGACCGACTGCGCGAGCTGGCTGAGGATCTGCATGTCCTCATCGCCGGAGATGCCAGTGCCGTCCACCACGATGGCCGCGGCCGCCTTGCCCGGCCTGGTCCGGACG
This sequence comes from uncultured Actinomycetota bacterium, assembly GCA_963767685.1. GTDB lineage: Bacteria > Actinomycetota > Actinomycetes > Streptosporangiales > Streptosporangiaceae > Trebonia. Next base: position 245,895 of record CAVYEZ010000012.1, on the reverse strand, counting down.
GCGGCCAGGCAGACATCGCGGCGCAGGGTGCTGTCAGGGATGAGGCGCAGCCAGTCTTCCGCGGGCACCGCCGCGATCCCGCTCGCCTTCCCCGGGCCGAGCACGTGGTCCGCGACCCGGGCGGCCAGTCCCGGCGGCCCGCCGCGCCGCTCCGTGCCCGTCCGGCCGGGCCGCGCCGACGTCCGGCGGCTCTGCCCGTCGGGCATCTCCAGGATCAGGATGACCTCGGCGGAGAAGATCCCCACGACGCCGGACACCGCGGTCGCGGCGAGGCCGTCAAAGGTCTCGGCGGCGTTGATGTCCAGCGTCACCCTGGCCAGCTCGGCCAGCATGGCCGCGGTGCGCTCAACGCGCTGCCGGGCGCGGGAGTACCGAAGAGCCGCCGTCACGGTGGCGAGCAGCTCCGCGGGCTCGGTGGGCTCCACCAGGTAGGCGTCCGCTCCCTGGGTCAGGCCATGAGCGCGGTCGGCCACTTCCACGGCGGTGGATGACACCTGGATCACCGGGATGGCGGCCGTCCGCGGCTCCGACTTGATCATCCGGCAGACGTCGAAGCCGCTCATGTCGGGCAGGTTCACGTCGAGCAGTACGAGCTCGGCCGCCTCGACCTTGCTGAGCGCCTCCTGCCCCGTGCGGGCCTCAGTGACGGTGTGGCCGGCCCGTCGCAGCCAGGTCGCGATCACGTAGCGCTTGGCTTCGTCGTCGTCTACCAGCAGCAGGGTCCCGGCCGGCTCGCTCATCGGGTCACCGGCCCGACCTGCCGGATAACGAACGCCAGCCGTTCCCTGGTGAGCTCGTCCTTGCGCAGCAGCGCGGCGGCGCCCGGCGGGGCCGCGACGTCGAGCCCGGTGATGATGATCGTCGGCAGGGTGGCCGGCAGCCGCTCAAGCAGCGTGTTCCCGTCTACGCCAGGCATCCCCAGGTCGGCGAGCACCAGGTCAACCCGTTCCGCGGCGACGGCGGACAGTGCCTGCTCGCCGTCCTCGGCCTCGATGAGCCGGTCGGCGATGCCGGCCAGCATCGCCTTCATCACCTGGCGGAAGGCCGCGTCGTCGTCGGCGACGACGACCGTGCCAACGGACGGGGTCCCGTGCGGGAGGCTGAGCACCGCCGTGGTGCCTTGCCCGGCCTCGCTCGTGAGCGTCAGCTCACCGCCGAGCAGCGCCGAGAGCCGCCTGGCGTACGGCAGCCCCAGGCCGGTGCCGCCCCGCTTGGCCCCCGGCACCTGGTAGAACTCCTCGAACACGCGCTCAAGCTGCCCGGGGGGTATCCCGGTGCCGGTGTCCGATACCTGCAGCTCGACTCTCCCGGGAACGGTGCGCACGGTCAGCCTTACCTCGCCGCTGTCGGTGTACTTGATCGAGTTGGACAGCAGGTTACGCAAGATGGCGGTCAGCGCCATCTCGTCGGTCAGTATCGTGGCCGGTGCCTCGTCGGCGCTGACCACGACGTCTACCGGCTTGCCCGCGGCCATCGGCCGGGTAAGCCCGCGCAGCGTGGCCAGCAGCGCCGGCAGGCGGACCTGGACCGGGTTGATGACAAGCTGTCCGGATTCGGCCTTGGCGACGTCAAGGAGGTCATTGACCAGGGTGACCAGCGTGTCCGCGGTGCTCCTGATCAGCCCGACCTGATAGAGCCGCTCGGCGTCGAGGCCACCCGACGGATCGGCGAGCAGCCGGGTCAGCCCGATGATCGAGTTCAGCGGCGTCCGCAGCTCATGGCTGACGTTGGCCCAGTACCGGTTCTTGGACTCGGACGCCACGCGCAGCTGCTCGGACTTCTCATCCAGTTCCCGGTACAGCGCCACCACGCCGCGGTTGGTCTGCTCAAGTTCCTCGGAAAGCTCGCTGTAGAGGGCCATGACCCCGCGGTTGGTCTCCTGCAGCTCGGCGTTGAGCAGCAGGAGCTGCTCTTTCTGCCGGGTGACGTCCTCGAGCGCCGCGATGAGGTCCTGGTTGTTACGTCGCAATTCTTCCAGTGTGGACTCCGGGAGCATCGCCGCCAGCCGCTCGGCGACGGCACTAGTGTCGAGCGTGCGATCCAGCGGCCGCCGCTTCGTCAGCCTTACAGCGTGCTCGTCCGTGACGACGGTGTCCATCAGGCGGCCGGCCGCGACGATGCCCTCCTCGGGGGGCGTCCCGTTCACCGTGACGGTCAGCACGAGGCTGGTCTCGTCGACGCCGAACGCGATGACGGCAGTCTGCCCGAGGGTGACCGCGCTCCGGCTGAGCTCGCTGAGCGCGGTCGCGACGCGGACCTGGTCCTGGCGGTCGAGGCCGAGCCCGGCGGCCAGTTCGCGGCCGAGCCTGCGCGCGGCGAAAACGCCGGCCAGGTCCCGGACGCGCAGCCGGGCAAGCTCGTCGGTCATGGCTTGAGCACCAGCACTCCCGCGTCATCGCGCCGGGACCCGGACGTGGCGAGCAGCGCGGCCGCCACGGTCAGCGGGTCACGCGCGTTCAGGCCCGGCAGGGCGGCAGGCTCCCAGCGGCTGCTGATGCCGTCGGAGTGCAGGACGATCGCCGCGCCGGTCGGCGCGGTGTATTCAAACTGGCGGATGGTGCGCGCCTGATGGCCCGCGATCCCCGGCACGGAGAGCATGCTCTGGCGGGTGCCGTTGGCCAGGATCACCGCCGCGACGTTCCCGAGGCCCGCGAACCGGACGACTTCGCCGGCCACCTGGACCACGGCGAGGGCACCGCCGCGCGTGTGCCCGATGCGCCGGTGCGCGCGCTCGACCAGCGCGGCAGGCTCCCCGCCGGGGTCGTCAAGCACCGCCGCCACCGCCTCCGCGGCGGCGCTCGCGGCGAGCGGGCCGTGGCCGAGCCCGTCACACAGGACGCCGGTCAGCCGCCCCTCCGCCTCGACGGCCCCGTATACGTCGCCGCACTCGGTTTCCCCGGTGATCGGCCTGACCAGCCCGGCGCAGGAGGCCGCGCCGGGACGCGGCGCCGCCCAGAACCTGGCCACCAGCGCCGTCCCCTTGCCGGGCACCGAGTACAGGTCGCAGAAGTCGGCGAGGCGGCGGATGGCGCCGAGCCCGATGCCCAGGGTCCCGCTCGTGGAGTGACCGTCGCGCTGCGCCGCGGCCGCGTCACCGAGGCCGGGCCCCGCGTCGATGGTCACCATCTCGATCCCCGGCTTGCCGTCGTCCCTGGCGATGCGCAGCAGCATCGACCCCTGCGTGGCGTGCTTGTCCAGGTTGGACGCGGCCTCCGTCACCGCGAGCGTCAGCTGGTCGGTGCGCGCCTGCGGGAACTGCAGCCGGTCGGCCAGCGAAAGGGCGGCACCGCGGCAGGCGGCGGCCGCGCTGGGATCCTCGACCCGCAGCCACCGCAGGTCTCCCGCGGCCTGGGCGACGAGCAGCCGGCTCACCGTGACCACTTCACGACCACGACACTGGTCCCGGTACCGGGCTTCGAGTCCAGCTCGAACTCATCGACCAGCCGCCGCGCGCCGGACAGTCCGAGCCCGAGGCCGGTGCCCGTGGTCCAGCCGTCCGTGAGCGCCAGCTTGATGTCGGGGATGCCCGCACCTTCATCGGTGAAGCAGAGCTTGACGCCCGTCCGGCCATTGGGGGACTTCACCACCTCGATCCGCGCCGCGCCACCGCCGCCGTGCACCAGGGTGTTCCGCGCGAGCTCGCTCGCGGCCGTCACGAGCTTGGTCTGGTCGACCAGCGACAGCCCGTTCTCGGCGGCCGCGACGCGCACCTGCTGGCGGACGCGGACGACGTCATCTCCCGAGCGGATAGGCAGCTCGTCCATCAGGACTTCCCGTTCAGGATCTCCAGGCCCTTCTCCGCGTTGAGCGCGGTGCGGACCCCGTTCAGGGACAGCCCGAGCTCGGTCAGCGTGATCGCCACCGCCGGGCGCATGCCGACGATGACGGTCTCGGCGTCGAACAGCCGCGATATCGACCCGATCATGGTCAGCATCCGGCCGATGAACGAGTCGACGATCTCGACCGCGGTGATGTCGATGATCACCCCGCGCGCCCTGGTGACGGCCAGCTCGTCCGCCAGGTCTTCCTGGAGCTGCAGGACGCTGTCGTCCTGCAGGTCGATCTGGATGGAGACGAACAGCGTCTGCCCGATCTTGAGAATGGGGACTTGCTCCATTACGCGGGCACGACTTTCAGCCCGGCCTTGGTGAAGGCGAGCGCGAGCGCGTCGGCGAGCGACGCCTTGGTGGAGACATCACCGAACTCGATGCCCAGCGACACGATCGTCTGCGCGACCTGCGGCCGGATGCCGGAGATGATGCACTCCGCGCCGAGCAGGCGGGCCGCGCTCACGGTCTTGAGCAGGTGCTGTGCCACCTCCGTGTCCACCGTCGGCACGCCGGTGATGTCGATCACCGCGTGGTCGGCGCCGCTGGCCACGAGCGTGTCGAGGAGCCTCTCCATCACCAGCTGGGTGCGGGCCGAGTCGAGCGTGCCGACGAGCGGCACGGCGATGATGCCTTCCCACAGCCGCACGACGGGCGTGGACAACTCCATCATCGCGGTGGACTGGTCGTTGATGATCTGCTCCCGCGCGGCCGAGTACGCCTCGAACGTGCGCAGCCCGAGGTCGTCGATCATGCGGGAGAACGCGAGGAACTCGGGAACCATGTCGGCGGCGTCGGCGACGTGCTCGTAGACGGCCTCCTTGAGCGCGAACACCGCGATCGCCGTCTCGCTGGGCGTGAAGCCGTCCCTGGCCCGGCTGCGGGAGAGCTCGTCGAGGCCCGCCCGCAGTTCCCCGGCGGCGTGATCGTCAGCATCGGACAGCACCCTGATGATCAGCGAGTAGAGACCGCCGAGCTCGCGCTGCACTTCGTCGAGCGAGGTCCGGCCGCGCACGCCGCCGACGACCAGCTCGCTCCAGCGGCCGACAACCTTGTCGCGGTGATCGCGCAGGTAATCGGCCATGCGCCCGCTGGTACCGCTAACGTCCATGAACACGCACCCTTATGCATTAGTAAGTGGTAAAGAGCTGTTCGGCCCAAGGCTACAGCGGCGGGCGCCCACCACATCAGGGCCTTCCTGGTACCCAAGAAACAGCGACCTTAACGCGACCCTAACGCAGGGACATGTGCATGCGGATGACCGTCCCGTTGTTGTCCGAGCGCAGCTCCACCCGGTCGCAGACCTGGTGGACGAGCCAGAGGCCGTGGCCTCCGCTGGCTTCCGGTAGCGGCGGCTTGCGGCCGGCGAGCGGGTCAGTAATGACCCCCTTGTCGCGGATCTCGCAGACGATCTCGTCCGCGTCCGTCCAGATCTCGATCGTCCCCGGTGACTTGGCATGCCGAACAGTGTTCCCGGCGACCTCGCTGACCGCGATCACGAAATCGACGACCCGGTCGTCCGGGAGGCCCGCCATCCTGGCCTGCTTCTCCGCCAGGGCACGGACCTCAGAAAGATCTGTTGTGTAGACGAAAGGCATGCTGTTGTCTCCTGGGACAGCCACGCAGGCTGACGTACGTGCTTCCCAGGCTGCTCGACCGGAAACTCCCGCCACGGCGAATGCTATCCGACGGGCGTTTATACCGCCGATGTCGTCTCTGCGACGTAATCAACCCACAAGCGTCTTCACGGCCGCCGTCATCTCCGCCAGCGCCTTCTTCGCATCCGCACTGTGCTTGCCCGGGGGCGACCCCCGGACCCCCGGCTGTCGGGCTGCGCCCGGCGGTCGCAGTGGCGGTTGCGCTACGCGACCAGCGTCTTCACGGCCGCCGTCATCTCCGCCAGCGCCTTCTTCGCATCCGCGAAGTACATGCTGGTCTTGGAGTTCGCGTACAGCTCGTTGTCGATGCCGGCGTAGCCGGACGCCATGGAGCGCTTGATCACGATGATCGACTTGGCCTGGTCGACGTCGAGGATCGGCATGCCGGAGATCGCCGTGCCTGCCCGCCGGGCCGCCGGGTTGGTCACGTCGTTCGCCCCGATCACCAGCGCCACGTCGGCCCGGGCGAACTCCGGGTTGATCTCGTCCATCTCCTTCAGCTGCGGGTACGGCACGTTGGCCTCGGCCAGCAGCACGTTCATGTGACCGGGCATCCGGCCGGCGACCGGGTGGATCGCGTAGGACACCTCGATACCGCGCGACTCAAGCACGGACGCCAGCTCGGCGACGCCGTGCTGCGCCTGCGCGGCGGCCAGGCCGTAACCGGGCACGATGATCACCTTGGACGCGTAGGCGAGCTGGATCGCCGCGTCGTCCGCGGCGATCGACTTGACCTGGACGTCGCCGGCGACCACCGCGGCCACGGCGCTGTCCCCGGTGCCGAACCCGCCGATGATGATGTTGGCGAGTGAGCGGTTCATGGCGTCGGCCATCAGCTTGGTCAAGATGCCGCCGGAGGCGCCGACCAGAGCCCCGGCCACGATCAGCGCCCAGTTGCCGACGACGAAGCCCGCCATCGCCACCGCGGTGCCGGTGAACGCGTTGAGCAGCGAGATCACCACCGGCATGTCGGCGCCGCCGATGGGCAGCACCATCATCACGCCGAACGCCAGCGAGGCCAGCACCAGGATGAGCAGCGCGGGCAGCGACGCCGTGGTGAACATGAACACGCCCGTCCCGACCGCGGTCACGGCGAGCGCGGCGTTGACGACGCGCCCGCCGCGGAAGATCACCGGCTGCCCGGTGACGATGCCCTGCAGCTTGCCGGCCGCGATCAGCGACCCGGTGAAGGTCACCGAGCCGATGAGCACGTCGAGCACGGTGAAGACCGACGTGGTGCCGAGCACGCCGCCGGGCGTCGACTCGTCGTGGATGTACTCGTAGACCGCGACCAGCGCCGCCGCCCCGCCGCCGACCGCGTTGAACATCGACACCAGCTGCGGCATCGCGGTCATCTGGACGGTCCGCGCGGAGTAGAGCCCGGCGACCGAGCCGAGCAGCGCGCCGACGATCAGCACCGTCCACCCCACGCCGGTGACGGAGCCGTCGTGGATGAGCAGCACGAGCGTGATGATCACCGCGATGCCCATGCCCGCCGTGGACACCTGGTTGCCCCGCCGCGCGGTCGCGGGGGAGTTCATCAGGTGCAGGCCGACGACGAAGCAGGCCGCCGCGAGGACGTAGACAAGCTGGATGTTCGTGGTGAAGGTATCCATGGCCGGCCTTCCCTACGCCCGGCCGCTGGGCGACGACGGCGCCGAGACCTGGGCCTGCCCGTCGGCGGACACCTGCCCCGCCGGCTGCTGCGCGGCCGGGGCCCGTGTTTCCGGGGCCGGCGCCTTGCGGCGGAACATCTTCAGCATCCGGCCGGTCACCGCGTAGCCGCCCACCACGTTGGCGGCGGCGAAGAACGCGGCGACGAACGCGAGCACGTAGCCGACGGCGTTGTGCGCCGTGACGCCGATCAGCAGCGCGCCGGCCAGGACGATGCCGTGGATCGAGTTCGCCGCCGACATCAGCGGCGTGTGCAGGGTCGCCGGGACCTTGCCGATGACCTCGATGCCGACGAGCAGCGCGAGCACGAAGATGGTGAGGTCAGTGACCAGCGCGGTCGACATCGCTAGCTCCCTTGGTTCGCGGGTTCGGCGGCGAGCAGTTTCGCCACGGCGGGATGGACTACCTCGCCGCCGTGCGCGACGACCACCCCGGCCTGGATCTCGTCGGTGGTGTCGATCTTCAGCTCCCTGGCCTGTGGAGCACCGGCCCCGGCCTCGCCGGCGGGGACCAGGTGCAGCAGCAGCGCGCTGATGTTGCGGGAGTAGGCGTTGGACGCGGCGGTCGGCACGGAGGCGGCCAGGTTCTCCGCCCCGACGATCGTGACGCCGTTCGGCGTGACCGTTGACTGCCCGGGGACCGAGCCGGCGACGTTGCCGCCGAGCTTGCTCGATCCCATGTCGACGATGACCGATCCCGGCGCCATCGCGGCCACCGCCTCCGCCGTCACGAGCAGCGGCGGGCGCCGCCCGGGCACCTGGGCGGTCGTGATGACCACGTCCTGCCGGGCGATGTGCCCGGCGAGCTCGGCCTGCTGCGCGTCACGCTCCTCGGCGGTCAGCTCGCGGGCGTAGCCCCCCTCGCCGGCCGCACTCAGCCCGGAGGTGAGCTCGAGGAACGTCGCGCCGAGGGACTCGACCTCACCCTTGGACGCGGGCCGCACGTCGTAGCCGCTGACCTGCGCGCCGAGCCGCCGGGCGGTGCCGATCGCCTGCAGCCCGGCCACGCCGGTGCCGAGCACCAGCAGCTTCGCCGGCCGCGCGGTGCCCGCCGCGGTGATCAGCAGCGGGAAGAACCTCCCGTACGCGTCGGCGGCCATCAGCGCCGCCTTGTACCCGGCGACGTTGGCCTGCGAGGTCAGCGCGTCCATCCCCTGGGCCCGGGACAGCGTGCGCGGCAGCCCGTCGAGCGAGATCGCGGTGACGCCGCGCTCGGCGAGCGCCCGGGCCAGCTGCGGGTCGATCAGCGGCGCCAGCATGCCGATCACCGCCTGCCCGGAGCGCAGCCTGCCGGGCTCCGGGCGCGTCACGGTCAAGATCACGTCCGCGTTCGCGTACAGGTCGTCGGTGTTGGTAATGTCCGCCCCGGCCGCCGCGTAGGTGTCGTCCGGAAACCACGCACCATCTCCGGCCCCCCGCTCGACCAGCACCTCGAGTCCGCCCTGCCGAAGCTTCTGGACGGTCTCGGGGACCAGGGCGACGCGCCGTTCGCCCGGCGCGCTCTCCTTCACGACAGCCACTTTCATATTCGTGGCACTCCTCTCGCTTCTGGCCCTGATTCGAGGCTAAAACCGAGAGGCGGGCAAGCGGTAGGAGTAACGATCTTCGGATGCGGTAACTTTTACCCGTTTCGTGAAGATTGTTGGTTTTTGATCCCACTGTTGCGCCCGAGCCAGGACATCCCCCAGTGACGAGTAGATACCCTCTGATCCCGCCGACCCACCAGCCGCAACACCGCCGGCCCCCGCCCATTCGCCCCCCAGCACCCGGCCCGGCCCACAATTCACCTCACAGGCCCCAATAACCTCACCCGCGAAATTACCCACCACCAGCAAGCTCCACCCCCATGAGCCGCAGCAGCAGTCCCCGCTAGCCCCGCCGCTCATCATTCGACCGGCCCGCCGATCCCGCCGGCCGTCATTCGGCCCGTCCCCGTTCGTTCCCGCCGGCTCGTCCGCGTTCGTTCCCGGTTCGTTCGTTCCCGGTCCGTTCTGCGAAGGAAATCCCCGCTCTCTGGGCGGGGTCGCCGATTTAACGCGGAAACTCTTCCGAGCGCGAAACAAAACACGCCAGGGCCGGCAAATGATCCGTCCTAAGAAAAGTCCCCCTGCTAACGGCCCGTTCGACCCAGTTCCGCGCCGCCCGTCCCCACCGCTTCGCGCCTGGTCTTCCGTGTGGCCTTCTGACCCTTGTCATGATCGTGCTGTCGGTCATCCTCGCACTCGGCGCCGTCGCGGAGCTGAAGCGCTCCCGCGGGCAGCTACCGCCGCGACCTGGGCCGGGCGGCCAAGCCCGCGGGCAGCGGCACGGAAGCGCCGGCCCCGACCAGTCTCTCCCCGGCCCCCGGACCGACCAGCACCGAGCCGACCGGCACCAGGCCGACCTGCGGCCCCATCGCGCGGGGCAGGACCGCCCGCCCATGCGCGGTGTCCGTGCGCCGCGCATGGCCCGGCCAGCGCCGGCCACCGCCTGAGCCGCACCGCCCTGGATCCGCGCGGCCAGGAGCTGACGCGCCACCTTCATGTCCGCCGCCAGGGACCGGGCCAGATGCAAGGCCCGCCGGCGCTAGGAGTGCGGCGTGGAGTCGGCGCGGAGGAGCTCGCTTATTCGCTCGCCTGCCGTGACGACCGCATTGCCGTGCAGCCGCCCCGGCGACCGGGTCAGCCGCTCGATCGGCCCGGACACGGAGATGGCGGCGAGTACCTTGCCGCCCGTGCCGCGCACGGGGGCGGAGACGGAAGCCACGCCGAGTTCCCGCTCGGCGGCGCTCGCCGCCCAGCCGCGCCTGCGCACGCCGGCGAGGGTGGTGGCGGTGAACTTGGCGCCGCGCAGTCCCCGGTGCATCCTTTCGCCCTCCTCCCAGGCGAGCAGGATCTGCGCGGCCGAGCCCGCGGTCATCGGCAGCGCCGCGCCGATGGGCACCGTGTCCCGCAGGCCGCTGGCCCGCTCGGCGGCGGCCACGCAGACCCGGACGTCGGCCTGCCTGCGGTACAGCTGCGCGCTTTCCCCGGTCACGTCGCGCAGCTGGGTCAGCACGGGCTGAGAGACCGCCAGCAGCCGGTCCTCGCCGGCGGCCGAGGCGAGCTCGGCGACCCGGGGGCCGAGGATGAACCGGCCCTGCACGTCCCTGGCCAGCAGCCGGTGATGCTCGAGGGCGACCGCGATACGGTGCGTCGTCGGGCGCGCCAGCCCTGTCGCGGCCACGAGCTGCGCGAGCGTGGCGGGACCGCTCTCCACGGCGGCCAGCACGGAAACGGCCTTGTCGAGCACGCCGACACCGCTAGCATTGTCCATATTCTGATATTACCGTCTCAAAATTCGAGATCAATCGTCGGCCAAGCCCGCGGGCGGAGATGACGGACGGTAGTATCGCTCATGTACTGATACTGCCGTCTCAAATCGTGAGATGCAAGTCGAGACGGCTCCGCGCGAAGAAGCGCGTAGGACACAGCCTAAGGAGATGGACCGCATGAGCAGCGCGCCTCGCACGCTCGCGGAGAAGATCTGGGACGCCCACGTGGTGCGCAGCCAGCAGGGTGAGCCCGACCTGCTCTTCATCGACCTGCACCTCGTGCACGAGGTCACCAGCGCCCAGGCCTTCGACGGCCTGCGCGCGGCCGGCCGCAAGGTGAGGCGGCCCGACCTCACGCTCGCGACCGAGGACCACAACGTTCCGACGACCCCCGGCATCGGCCCCGGAACGCCGATCGAGGGTCCCGGCAGCCCGGTGTCCGACCCGGTCTCCCGCCTGCAACTCGAGACGCTGCGCAAGAACGCCGCCGAGTTCGGCGTCCGGCTGCACCCGATGGGCGACGCCAGCCAGGGCATCGTGCACGTGATCGGCCCGCAGCTCGGCCTCACCCAGCCGGGCATGACGATCGTCTGCGGCGACTCGCACACCTCCACGCACGGCGCGTTCGGCGCGATCGCCTTCGGCATCGGCACCAGCGAGGTCGAGCACGTGCTCGCGACGCAGACGCTTCCGCAGATCAAGCCCAAGACCATGGCGATCAACGTGGAGGGCGCGCTGCCGGACGGCGTGTCCGCCAAGGACCTGATCCTCGCGATCATCGGCCAGATCGGCACCGGCGGCGGCCAGGGCTACATCGTCGAGTACCGCGGCGAGGCGATCAGGTCGCTGTCCATGGAGGGCCGCCTGACCGTCTGCAACATGTCCATCGAGGCGGGCGCGCGCGCCGGGCTCATCGCCCCGGACGAGACCACGTTCGAGTACCTCAAGGGCCGCCCGCACGCGCCCGCGGGCGCCGACTGGGACGCGGCCGTCGGGTACTGGAAGTCGCTGGTCACCGACGAGGGCGCGGTCTTCGACCACGAGGTCACGATCGACGCGACCACGCTCACCCCCTACGTCACCTGGGGCACCAACCCGGGCCAGGCGCTGCCGCTCGGCGCGCGCGTCCCGGCACCGGGGGAGACCAAGGACCCGAACGGCACCGAGCGCGCCCTCACGTACATGGGCCTGACCGCGGGCACCCCGCTCAAGGACATCAAGGTCGACACGGTGTTCGTCGGCTCCTGCACGAACGGCCGGATCGAGGACCTGCGCGTCGCCGCGGGCGTCATCAAGGGCCGCAAGGTCGCCGACGGCGTCCGCATGCTGGTCGTCCCCGGCTCGATGCAGGTCCGGGCGCAGGCCGAGACCGAGGGGCTCAACGCGGTGTTCACCGCGGCGGGGGCCGAGTGGCGGAGCGCCGGCTGCTCGATGTGCCTGGGCATGAACCCGGACACGCTCCAGCCGGGTGAGCGCTCCGCGTCCACCTCGAACCGGAACTTCGAGGGCCGCCAGGGCAAGGGCGGCCGCACCCACCTGGTGTCCCCGGCGGTCGCCGCCGCCACGGCCGTCACCGGCCGCCTGACCGCCCCCGCCGACCTGTAAGGAGACCGCGACCATCATGGAACCGTTCGTCACGCACACCGGGCGGGCCGTGCCGCTGCGCCGCACCAACGTCGACACCGACCAGATCATCCCGGCCGTGTACCTCAAGCGGGTCACCCGCGACGGGTTCGGCGACGGGCTGTTCGCGGCCTGGCGCGAGGACCCGTCCTTCGTACTGAACCAGCCGCGCTACGAGGGCGCGACGATCCTCGTGGCCGGCCTGGACTTCGGCACCGGCTCGTCCAGGGAGCACGCGGTCTGGGCGCTGCTCGACTACGGCTTCCGCGCCGTGATCGCGCCCAGGTTCGGCGACATCTTCCGCAACAACTCCACCAAGGCGGGCCTGCTCCCCGTGGTCCTGCCGGAGAAGGCCGTGGCGCTCATCCAGGACGCGGCCGAGGCCGAGCCGCCCGCCCAGGTCACCGTGGACCTCGACCAGCGTGAGGTGCGCGTCTCCGGCGGCGGCCTGGCGGAGGACCTGGTGGAGCCGTTCCAGATCGACGACTACACCCGCTGGCGCCTCATGGAGGGCCTGGACGACATCGGCCTGACCCTCCGCCACGAGGACGCGATCTCCGCCTTCGAGGCCAGCCGCCCGTCCTTCCTCCCGGCAGTGTTACCCGCGCTCGCCTCCGCGCGCCCCGAGGCCGGCGTTTTCTCCCTCGTCGCTTAGTCGCTCGTGCTGTGCTGCCCCGCTCGCCTCCGGGCGCTCGGGACCCCTGTCTTCTCCCTCGTCCGCTCGTCCGCTCGTCCGCTCGTTCCTCGCTCCCTCGCTCCTCAGTCCGAGGACAGGGGCGCGCCCTTCGGCTCACGGGGAGGCTCCCGCGCTCCTCAGTCCGAAAACGCCGGCGGCGCGCTTCGGCTCGCGCTCAGGGTTACCCGCGCTCGCGCTCAGGCTTGCCCGGCGGCCGTGATCGGGGATACAAAGGGCCCCCTCCAGGGGCCCAAAGTATCCCCGATCGCGCTCAGGCCGGGCCCCGGTCCGCCCTGCCCGCATCGCCCGCAAGCCAGAACAGCGTGCCCGCCGGCCCTCTGGCCTCCCTGCCTGAAATTTCTGGACATTTCAGTCGGAAGCCGAAAAATCGCCAGCGAAAAGCCCCGACACGCCGGGCAATATTCGGCAAGGTTATTGTGCGCGCGCGCCTGATCGCCTAATTTCGGGCTGGTCAGGGGTCGTGGCCCAGGCGAGCAGCCACAAGCGCGGCCTCCCGTGGGGGAACGCAGGAGTGAATATGAACAAGCGTGATCTGATCGACGCGCTCTCAGGTCGCCTGGGGGACAAGAAGTCCGCGACCGAGGCGCTGAACGCGGTCCTTGAGACCATCCAGTCGGCAGTGGCCGATGGCGACAAGGTCGCCATCACCGGCTTCGGCGTCTTCGAGAAGAGCGATCGCCCCGCTCGTACGGCGCGGAACCCCGCAACCGGTGCCGAGATTCACGTGGCCGCCCAGTCGGTGCCCAAGTTCCGTCCCGGTGCCGACTTCAAGGCCCTGGTCAACGGCGGTGGCAAGCCGGCGGCGCCAGCCAAGCCGGCCGCCCGGTCGACCAAGAAGAAGTAAGTAACGCGGACGCGCGTCCGCGCCAGAACGCACGGCGGCACGGGGGAATGACCTCCGCTGCCGCCGTGCGTTGTCTCGCGCCCGCTAGCCCGGCGTGCCGTCAGGGCCTGCCAGCAAGCAGGCTTAACGCCTCCCGGAAACCCCGTTACGGCTTCGCCAGCGCGGTCGTGATGATCCGGTCGATGAGCTCCGGCAGCGGGAGCCCGGTGGCCGCCCACATCATCGGGAACCCCGAGGTCGGCGTCATCCCCGGCATGGTGTTGATCTCGTTCACCAGGACCTCGTCGGAGTTCGTGTAGAAGAAGTCCACCCGCGCGAGCCCCGCGCAGTCGATCGCGTCGAACGCCGCGCACGCGAGGGAGCGCACCCGCGACGACACCTCCGGGGGAAGCGGCGCCGGTATCTCCATCCGCGACTCACCGGCCAGGTACTTGGCCTCGAAGTCGTACCAGGTGGAGTGGGGGTCGACCACGATCATGCCGGGCACGGAAGCCTCGGGAGCACCCCCGTCGAGCCCCTCGAGCACGGCGCACTCGACCTCGGCGCCCTCAACCGCGGCCTCGACGAGCACCTTCGTGTCGTACCGGCGCGCCTCCTCGATCGCCGCCTCGAGCGAGTCAGGCCCGGACACGAGCGACGTCCCGATCGAGGACCCGCCCCTGGCCGGCTTGACGAACACCGGCCAGCCGAGCTCGGCGACGTCGTCGAGCACCCGCTTGCGCTCACTCGAGGAAGCCGAGGCGCCCCAGTCCCGGTCCCGCACCACCACGTACGGCCCGATGGGCAGCCCGCGGGCCTCGAACAGGAGCTTCATGTACTCCTTGTCCATGCCGACGGCGCTCGCGAGCACCCCCGCGCCCGCGTACGTGATCCCGGCCATCTCGAGCAGCCCCTGGATCGTCCCGTCCTCGCCGTAGGCCCCGTGCAGCAGCGGCAGCACGACGTCGACCTCACCCAGTTCAGGCGGCACGGCAGCAGCCCCGCTGAACACCAGCGCACCGCCACCCGGCCCGGCGGCGGGCGTCACGGACACGCCGGGTACCGCGACCGCGTCCACCGACGGCGACCAGCCGGAGGACAGCGCTAGCCGCGCCGGGTCCCCGGAGGCCAGCACCCACCGCCCGTCGCGGGCGATGCCGATCGGCACCACGTCGTAGCGGTCCCGGTCGATGGCACCGAGCACCAGCCCCGCGCTCGCGCACGACACCGCGTGCTCCGCGCTGCGCCCACCGAAAACCACGGCGACCCGGACCTTGCGTGCCGTTCCCATGCCCACCTCCGATGCTCCAGTCAACCCGAAGATGGTAGCCGCTGACCAGCAAAAAAATGATTGCCTCGGCATTAAGACGGTGATCTTTCCTGGGAGGAGCCGCTGGCAGCCCCCGATGTCCTGACTTGCGCGCCCGCGGCAAAACCCGCCAGCCGACCCCGCGGCCGTCCGCGCCGGCGAGGCGGCGCGCGGCCGCGGGTCGGCGCCGGTACCGGAACTTATCCCGAACGGGAGCGTCGCTCCGCCTCCGGCTTACCGGTCCCCGTTGGAGACTTGCCTGCCCAGGGACTCAAGGGCCACGAAGGCGTCGCTGATCAGGTCTTCCGAGTCCTCGAGGCCGATGGCGAAGCGGACCGCGCCCGGGTCGATGCGGGCGGCGGCGAGGGCCCGGTCGTCGAGCTGCCGGTGCGTGGTCGAAGCCACGTGCGAGACGACCGTGTGCGTGCCGCCGAGCGAGGACGCCGGGGCCGCGAGCCGCAGGCCGCTCGCGAACGCGAGCCCGGCCTCGCGCCCCCCGAAGGGCGTGACGGTGACGATCGCGCCGAACCTGACCCCTTCAGGACCCACGTCGAACGTGCGCCGCGCCAGCTCGTGCCCCGGGTGCGTCGGCAGCCCCGGGTAGTCGACGTACGCGACCGCCGGGTGCTTGGCCAGCGTGGCGGCGAACACCGAGGCGGTGGCGGACTGCCTGCGCACCCGGACGGGCAGCGTCTCGAGCCCGCGGCGGAGCAGGAACGCGTCGTCGGGGGACAGTGACCCGCCGGTGTCGATCCGCGTCGCCCGGATCTGGCCGATCAGGTCCAGCGAGCCGGTGACGACGCCGCCGGTGACGTCGGAGTGACCGCCGATGTACTTGGTCGCGGAGTGCACGACGAGGTCGGCGCCGTGCTCGAGCGGGCGGCAGATCACCGGCGGGGCGAGCGTCGAGTCGACGACGAACACCGCGCCGCGCTCGTGCGCGATCTCGGCGAGCTGGCGCAGGTCGGCCACCGCCGTGGTCGGGTTAGCGATCGTCTCGGCGTAGATGATCCGCGTCGAGGGCCGCATGGCCGCGCGCACGGCGTCAAGGTCGGTGATGTCCACGAAGTCCGTCTCGACGCCGAACCTCGTCAGCACGTTGCGCAGCAGGCTGTACGTGCCGCCGTAGACGGCGGCGGACGCCACCACGTGCGCGCCCGCCCGGGCGAACGTCATGAACACGCCCGAGATGGCCGCCATGCCGGAGGCGAACGCCTGGGCCGCGGGCCAGCGGGAGAGGTTCGCGCCCTCAAGCGCCGCGACGGCCCGGGCGAACGCGTCCACCGTCGGGTTGTCGATCCGGCTGTAGCTGTACCCGGGCACCTGGTCGCCCAGGACGGCCGCGTACTCCTGCGCCGATGAGAACGCCCACGCCGCGGTCCGGTAGACCGGCGTGCCGAGCGGTCGCTGGCTGGTCTCCGGTGGCGGCGGCAGGTGGACTGCCCGGGTGTTCTCGCCGAGCTGCCTTCGAGCTATCTCCACTAATAAGGCTCCATCAAGGTCAAGCCCATCCCCCAGGGTCAAGACTCTAGCGGAAATCGCAGGTCACTCGGTGCCGTACCACTCCGGTTTGGCCGAGCGGGCCATCAGCACCGTCGCCGCGTCGCCGACGGAGAGCCGGCCGGTGATCAGCGCGCCGACCACCTCGGTGATCGGCATCTCCACACCGTACTTCTTCGCCAGTTCAAGTACCGGGGCGTAGGAGGTCACGCCCTCGGCGGTCTGCGTGGTCCGCTCCTTGGCCTGCGCGAAGTTCAGGCCCTGGCCGAGGTACTCGCCGAACCGCCGGTTCCGCGACAGCGGCGACGAGCAGGTCGCCACCAGGTCGCCCATGCCCGCGAGGCCGGCGAACGTCCGCGGGTCGGCCCCCATCGTCTCGCCGAGCCTGGCCATCTCGGCGAGCCCGCGGGTGATCAGCATCGCCTTGGTGTTATCGCCAAGGCCGAGCGCGTCCCCGATGCCGACCGCGAGCGCGATGATGTTCTTGATCACCCCGCCGAGCTCGCAGCCGAGCACGTCGGTGTTCCAGTACGGCCGGAAGTACTCGGTGTGGCACGCCCGCTGCAGCAACTGGGCGGACAGCTCGTCCGCGCAGGCAACGACGGAGGCGGCGAACTGCCGCTCGGCGATCTCGCGGGCCAGGTTCGGCCCGGAGACCACGGTGACCCGGGCCGGCGGCACGTCAAGCACCTCGAGGATGACCTCGCTCATCCGCTTGTGCGAGCCGAGTTCGATCCCCTTCATCAGGGAGACGAGCAGCGACTCGCCGGGGATGTGCGGCGCCCAGGCGGTCAGGTTCTTCCTGAGCGTCTGCGCGGGGACCGCGAGCACCACGAGGTCCGCTCCGTCGAGCGCCGCCGCGACGTCGGTGGTCGCGGTCAGCGTCGGCGGCAGCGTCAGCCCCGGCAGGTAGCGCGGGTTCTCGTGGATCTCCGTGATCGCGAGCGCTACGTCCGCCTGCCGCGCCCACAGCGTCGCGGGAGTGCCCGCGTCGCAGAGAACCTGCGCGAACGTCGTTCCCCAGGACCCGGCGCCGAGCACGGCCGCCTTCATGAGGAGACTGCCGTCTCC
This sequence comes from uncultured Actinomycetota bacterium, assembly GCA_963767685.1. Lineage (GTDB taxonomy): Bacteria > Actinomycetota > Actinomycetes > Streptosporangiales > Streptosporangiaceae > Trebonia. Next base: position 228,422 of record CAVYEZ010000012.1, on the reverse strand, counting down.
CGGGGGGTCGACCCCCGTGACTCACTCACTGGAACTACCATTCCCCCGGGGCAGCTCTTCTGGCTTTGACTTCGACATGTCGAACGGTATCGCGGGCGGTTCCTCGCCTCGCAGCGACGCCACCAGGCCCGTCACGTCGGCCATGATCGCGTCCGTGGCGGCGCGCAGGGCCCGCGCCGAGGTCTGCTTGCCGGCCCATTCCGACAGGTCGACCGGCTTGCCGGCTACCGTACGGACGGTTTGGCGCGGCCACAGCTTGGGCTTCTTGCTGCCGTAAGGGAGGACGCCCTGGGTACCCCAGCGCGCGACGGGGATCACCGGCGCACCGGTGGCGAGGGCCACCCGGGCCACGCCGGTCTTGGCCACCATCGGCCACCGGTCCGGGTCGCGGGTGGCGGTTCCCTCGGGGTAGATGATCACCGCCTCGCCATCCTTGAGCGCCTGCTCGGCCTGCTTGAGCGCCTGGGCCGCGTCCGCCGCGCCCCGGTTGACCGGGATCTGGCCGGCGCCGTAGAGCATCTTCCCGATGAACGGCACCTTGAACGCGGACGCCTTGATCAGGAAGGTCGGATACCGGCCCGCCTCGTAGAAGAACAACGAGTCGGTGCCCCAGTCGGCGTACGACATGTGGTTAGGCGCGATGATCACCGGGCCGGACTTGGGAATGTTCTCCTGTCCCTCCCACTTGTTCCTCACCAGGATGTGGAGGAGAGGGCGAAACACGATGACGGTGAACAACCGCCACCCAGGCGAGTAAGACTTGCTCATCTACGACAGGCCTTCCATGATCCGGTTCCGCACGCCATGCTCCCAAGTTTGCCGGTGCCTAGCTAGATGACTGACTCGGCCCGCTTTAGCTGGACAGTTCTGCTGCCAGTCAAGGTACTCGCCCGCGCCAAGTCGCGGCTCGCCGTCCTGGCCGGCGACCGCCGCGGTGACCTCGCGCTCGCCCTCGCGTCGGACACCGTTACCGCCGTGCTCGCCTGCCCCGAGGTGGCGCGGGTCGTCGTGGTCACGTCCGACCCGGTAGCGGGGCCGCTGCTCGCGGCGCTCGGCGCGATCGTGGTCGCCGACGAGCCCGCGGACCGGTTGGACCCCGGCGGCGAGGTCAGCCCGCTCAACGGAACCACCGGGCACACCGGCCTCGGCGTGCAGGACCTGCTCAACGCCGCGCTGCGGCACGGCGCCGCGGTGGCGGCGCGGCGCTGGCCGGGAACCGGCCTCGCGGCGCTCACGGCCGACCTGCCCGCGCTCAGCCCGGCCGAGCTGGCCACGGCGCTTCGTGCCGCGGGCGCGCCGAAGACAGCAGCCGCTCGGGCAGCGTTCGTGCCGGACGCGGCCGGCGTCGGGACGACGCTGTACGCGGTGCCCCCGGGCGGCGAGTTCCTGCCGCTGTTCGGAGGGGCATCCAGGGCCCGGCACGCCGCCGCGGGCGCCACGGAACTCGGCTTCGCCGGCCTGACCGGGCTGCGCCGGGACGTGGATACCCCCGACGACCTGCGCGCGGCGCTCGCGCTCGGCGTCGGGCCGTTCACCAAGGCGGTGGCGGCCGACCTCTTCACCGACGTCTAGGCGCCGGGCCGCAAGGCACTGGTTGTCCGAGCACGGGCCTCGTCCAAGCACGGGCTCGTCTCGCCGGGCCGGGCTAGATGCGGACCACCGGGCAGGTCAGGGTTCGCGTAATGCCGTCGACCGCTTGGATCTGGGCCGCGACCAGCTTGCCGAGCTCGTCCACGTTCTCGGCGCGTGCGCGCACGATGACGTCGTAGGGGCCGGTGACATCCTCCGCCTGCATGACTCCGGCGATCTCCGCGATCTGCCGGGCCACGTCGGCGGCTTTGCCGACCTCTGTCTGGACGAGGATGTATGCCTGCACCATGGCGTCCTCCTGGGGACAGCGTACGATTGCCGTCCTGAACTGTCACGCTACAGCAATGGTCCAGACCTGTTTCACCCTGGTCGGCAGTTTTTCTGGCTAATTACGGTGTTCTGCGTTGCGCGTGCGGCTGCAAGCACAAATGCACGTTCGTTTCGCCCCGGGCGTCACCGCTCAAGGCGCCAACCCCAGCGCTGGCTAGGCTTAGCCGTCAGGCAAACGCGCAATGGGCGGAGGCGGCGAGATCGCTAGCGAGGAAGGGTCCGTCGCGGACCTGGGGGAGTGGGGGGTCATCGCGGCCCTCCAGGCGCGGATGCCCGCGGGCCCGCTGACCTCGGTCGGCATCGGCGACGACGCGGCGGTGGTCACTACGCCGTCGGGCAGCGTGGTGGCGGCGGTCGACCTGGTGATCGAGGGCAGGCACTTCCGCCGTGAATGGGCCTCCGGCTACGACGTCGGCGTCAAGGCCGCCGCCCGCAGCCTGGCCGACATCGCCGCGATGGGCGCGGTGAACACGGCGCTGCTCGTCGCCCTGGCCACGCCGGGGACGCTGCCGGCCCGCTGGGCCACGGACCTGGCCGAAGGGCTAGCCGCCGAGGCGACCAGGGCGGGCGCCGGCGTCGTGGGCGGCGACACGGCCCGCGCGGACGTCGTCACGCTGTCCGTGACCGCCCTCGGCGACCTGGTGGGCCGCCGCCCGGTGCTCCGCTCCGGCGCGCGGGCGGGCGACGTGATCGCGGTGGCGGGCACGCTCGGCCACGCGGCGGCCGGCCTCGCGCTCCTCATGGCGGGCGTGGCCCCGCTGCCCGAACCGCTGGCTCCGCTCGTCGCGACCCAGCTGCGCCCGGCGCCCCCCTACGACGCGGGCCCGGAGGCGGCGCGACTCGGCGCAACGGCGATGATCGACGTCAGCGACGGCCTGCTCGCGGACCTGGGCCACGTCGCCGCCGCCAGCGCCGTCAAGATCAACCTCGACAGCTCAAGGCTCGCCCCCGCCCCTTCCCTGCGCGCAGCCGCGGCGTCCCTCCCGGCTTCAGCCCCGAATCCGGCATCCCCGAAGCTGGGCCCGATGACTCTCGAGGCGATGGCCCTGGAATGGGTCCTCACGGGCGGCGAGGACCACGCCCTGGTCGCCGCGTTCCCGCCGGCCACGACACTCCCGCCCCGCTGGCGCGTAATCGGCGAGGTCCTCCCCGGTACCGGCGTCACGGTAGACAACACCCCGCACGCGGGCCCCCAAGGCTGGCAACACTTCCGCTGACCAACCGCGGGCACAAAAACGAGCCGACGCGTCGCGTGGACGCATCGGCTCGCGGGCCTGCGCGGGGCTTAGCGGGTGACCTTGCCGGCCTTAATGCAGGAGGTGCACACGTTCAGGCGCTTGGGAGTACCGTTCACCGTCGCCCGGCGGGGCTGGATGTTCGGGTTCCAGCGGCGGGAAGTACGGATGTGCGAGAACGACACGTTCTTGCCGAAGCCCGGCCCCTTGCCGCAGATGTCGCAGACGGAAGCCACGGCTACCTCCAACAGTAGGATTCGAAGAGTCTGTCAGCGCCTCAACCGGCGGCGTCACAACGCCAGCACGGAACCGAGGCAGCCTGCGAAGCATACCCGACGCCCAGCCCGCCGCGCGAACCGAAGCGCGCGAACCGAACGGGAATGTCACGGCCGCTCTGCTGGCCGGAGGCGCGTGCGCAGCCGGCGTTTGGACTACCTCGAGTTGGCTGTGTGCCCGAATGTCGGTCCACGCTCCTATGCTGGGCCACGTGACCACGCTGCGCGATCCTTTGGCCCAGGTGCTGGGCAAGAAGGCGAGCGACACGTTCGAGAAGGTCTTCGGCCTGCGGACGGTCGGTGACCTGCTGCGCCACTACCCGCGTCGCTATTACACCAGGGGCGAGCTGACCCCGCTGGACTCGCTCAGCGAGGGCGACCACGTGACCGTGCTCGCCCGGGTGGCCATGACCAGCGTGATCGGGACGAACATTCCTGGTCAGCGCCCGAAGGCGCCGCCCGGCCGAGGCCCGAAGCAGCGACTCGAGGTCATCGTCACCGACGGCACCGGCAAGCTGCAGCTCACGTTCTTCCACGGCGTCGGCTTTCACGCCAAGCAGCTGCAGCAGGGGGCGCTCGCGCTGTTCGCCGGCACGGTGTCCAGCTTCCGCGGCCGCCGCCAGCTGGTGCACCCCGAGTACGAGCTGCTCCCGGTCTCCGCGGCCGACGAGCGGCTGACCACGGAGCTCGCCGAGGAGTTCGCGCGGGAGCTGATCCCGGTCTACCCGGCCAGCGCCAAGCTGAGCTCGTGGACGATCTCCCGGCACATCGACACGGTGCTCGAGACCCTGGACGCGGGGGAGGACCCGCTGCCCGCCGACGTCCGGGCCAAGCATGACCTGTGGCCGCGGGAGCTCGCCATCAGGGCCATCCACCGGCCGACCGACCGGGCGGACGTGCGGCAGGCGACCAAGCGGCTGAAGTGGGACGAGGCGTTCACCATGCAGGCCGCGCTCGCGCAGCGGCGGCACGCCGCCGCGGCGATGCCCGCGGTGCCCCGCCCGCCGGCCGAGGACGGGATCGCCGCCGCGTTCGACCGGCGGCTCCCGTTCACGCTCACCGACGGCCAGCGGTCGGTGGGCGAGGTCATCGAGCACGACCTGGCCTGCGCCTACCCCATGAACCGGCTGCTGCAGGGCGAGGTCGGTTCCGGCAAGACCGTCGTCGCGGTGCGGGCCATGCTGCAAGTCGTGGACGCGGGCGGGCAGGCGGCGCTGCTCGCGCCGACCGAGGTGCTCGCGCAGCAGCACTACCGGTCGATCACCGCGCTGCTCGGACCGCTGGGGGCCGCGGGCGAGCTGAGCGCCGGCCAGCTCGAACCGGGGGAGCAGGCCACCCGGGTGGCGCTGCTTACCGGGTCGACCGGCGTGCGGGCGCGGCGCAGCGCGCTGAGCGACGTGTTCACCGGCGACGCCGGCATCCTCATCGGCACCCACGCGCTGCTCGAGGACCAGGTCCAGTTCGCCGACCTCGGCCTGGTCGTCATCGACGAGCAGCACCGGTTCGGGGTCGAGCAGCGCGACGTGCTCCGCGAGAAGGCGGCGGGCTCCCGCCCGCACGTGCTCGTCATGACCGCGACGCCGATCCCGCGCACGGTCGCGATGACCGTGTTCGGCGACCTTGAGGTCTCCACGCTCTCCGAGCTGCCCGCCGGCCGCTCGCCGATCGCGACGCACGTGGTGCCCGCCGTGGAGCGGCCGCATTACCTCGACCGGGCGTGGCAGCGGGTCCGGGAGGAGGTCGCGGCGGGCCGCCAGGCCTACGTGGTCTGCCCGCGCATCGGCGACGCGGAGGGCGACGCCGACGACGACGGGGCCGACATCCCCGAGCCCAGCCAGGAGCAAGACCCGACGCTGTTCGCGGAGGAGGCCCGCAGGCCGCCGCTCGCCGTCCTCGACGTGGCGCCCGAGCTCGCGGAGGGCCCGCTCGCCGGGCTGCGGGTCGGCATCATGCACGGGCGGCTCGTGCCCGACGAGAAGGACCGGGTGATGTCCGCGTTCGCCGCCGGAGACCTCGACGTCCTCGTGTCGACCACGGTCATCGAGGTCGGCGTGGACGTGCCCAACGCGACCGCGATGGTGATCATGGACGCCGAGCGGTTCGGCGTCTCGCAGCTCCACCAGCTGCGCGGCCGGGTCGGCCGGGGCCGCCACGCGGGCGTGTGCCTGCTGGTGACCGAGGCGCCGCCGGCCAGCCCGGCCAGGGAGCGGCTGGACGCGGTCGCGGCGACCAGCGACGGCTTCCAGCTCTCCCGTCTCGACCTGCAGCAGCGCCGCGAGGGCGACGTGCTCGGCTCGGCCCAGGCGGGCCGCCGCAGTAGCCTCAAGCTGCTGCGGCTGCTCGCGGACGAGGACCTGATCGCGACGGCCCGCGAGGAAGCATCGCCGCTGGTCGCCGCCGACCCGAAGCTGGCCGCCCACCCGGCGCTCAAGGAGGCGATCGACGACTTCCTCGGCGACCGCCGGGCCGAGTTCCTCGACAAGGCCTGACTGAGGGGCCTAACCCTCCCGCAGGTACTGCTCGATGACGGGAACGGCCAGCCGGGCGATCTCATCCGGCGTCGCCTTCGCGATCGGCTCCACCCGCAGCACGTGCCGCAGCATCGCGATTCCCATGAGGTGCGCGATGATCAGGGCCGACCTCAGCCGCGCGTCGGGCTGACGGGTGAACCGGGCGATGACCGGCAGCAGTTCCGCGGTCAGGAACTCGCGCAGCATCGTGGCCGCCCGCTCGTTGGAGACGGCGGAGCGGACCAGGGCGATGACCGGATTGCGGCTCGCGTCGCTGTCGACGAGTTGCAGGTAGCCGTACACGAGAGCCTGGACGAACTCTTCCCGCGGCAAGACGGCGAGCTGAGCGAATAGCTCGGGCAGGCTGTCCGGGAGTCCGGTCGCGGCGACGAAGAGCCCCTCCTTGCTGCCGAAGTAGTGAATGACGAGCGCCGGGTCCACCGCCGCCTCGGTGGCGATGCTGCGCAGCGAGATGGCGTCGTAGCCGCGGCTCGCGAACCGGCTCCGGGCGACCTGGAGGATCCGGTCGCGCGTATCCGGCCCGCCGGGACGCCGGCCAGTCCGGCTCATGCCGTGTCCCCCGCTCGGTCTCAGTCCACCCACCGCCGCGCCCTTTCGCTCGCCCACGGGCTCACGCGCTCACGGGCTTGGCACGAGCGCGACAAACGCCTCCTCAAGGCTAGCGTGGCCGGCGGTTATCGCGGCGGTGGTGCCGCTGGCCACGACCTTGCCGTCGGCCATGACCACGAGCCGGTCGCATTGCTCGGCCTCCTCCAGGTTGTGCGTCGTCACCAGCGTTCCGACGCCGCGGTCGGCGGCCTCCCGGATCCCCTCCCAGAGCCGCGCGGCGCCGAGCGGCCCGACGCCCGACGTGGGCTCATCGAGGATCAGCAGCTCCGGCCGGTGCGCGACGGCGACGGCGAAGGCGACGTGGCGCTGCGTACCGAGCGGAAGCCGGTCGACCAGCTGGTCGCTCCAGCCCACGATATCCGCGGGCATGACGGCATCGGCGATGCGGAACGCGGCGGCCGTGAAGGCCCAGTTCTCGGCCACGGTCAGGCCGCCGTACAGGCCGAGCGTCTGCGGCACGTACCCCACCCGCCGCCTGGTGGCGATCGAGGGCTCGGCGCCGAGCAGCCGGATAAGGCCCTCATCGGGCCGCAGCAGGCCGAGCAGCAGCCGGATGAGCGTCGTCTTCCCCGCGCCGTTCCCGCCGAGCAGCCCGACGACCTCACCGCTGCCGATCACGAGGCTGGTCGCGGACACCGCCGTGAACGCTCCGAACCGTCGCGTCACCGCGCGGGCCTCTGCCATCGTCTCCATCAGGCTCGTCCCTCCCCGCCCGCCAGCGAGGCAGCGACGACGGCGTCGTTGAAGTCGGGCTCGGCGGGCGACACGCCGTCGGGCAGCTGGCCAGAAGGCGCCCACACCCGCCAGGCGGCACCGCGCCGCCACGATAGCGGCGCGGGCCGGTCGACGGAGAGCGCGGTGCCGAACACGCCGGGAATGCCGTGCAGGATGTCATCGGGGCTGCCGCTGCGGACCACGGCGCCGGCCTCGAGCAGCACGACGCACGCGGCTCGGGCCGCCTCGTTCACGTAGGTGGTGCTGACCGCGACGCCGGCGCCGCCGTCGGCGGCCCTGGCGATGAGGCGCCACAACTCGACCCGGCTAACCGGGTCGACGCCGGTGGTCGGCTCGTCGATGATCAGCAGTTCGGGCGCGTGCAGCAGGGCCATCGCGACCGACAGCTTCCGCTGCATGCCGCCGGACAGCTGCCCGCCGAGGCGGGCGCGGGCGCCCGCGAGCCCGGTCAGCTCAAGGAGTTCACCGGTCTTGCGCGGCCGCTCCGCGCGGGGGATCCGGTACGCGCGGGCGGTGAACTCGAGGTTTTCCGCGACGGTCAGGTCCGCGTACAGCCCCACGGTGGCGGGCACGTAACCGATGCGGTCCCGGGCCGGGCGGCCCACCGCGCCCGCGTCCGGCTCGGTGAGTCCGGCGAGAACCCGCAGGCAGCTGGTCTTGCCCGCCCCGTCGCCGCCGACGATCACCGTGATGCACCCCGGGTCGACCGGCACGGTGACCCCGGCGAGCGCGATGGCGCCGCCGCGGGCCAGCCGGACGTTCCGCAGCCCCCAGCTCATGAGGACACCTCACTAGCGCTCGGAGTCCGCATTCGCGGACGCACTGTACTTACCGGTTCGCTCGCAAGCTCGCTCATACGGCCACCTCGCTGGCGCTCGGAGTCCGCATTCGCGGACGCACTGTGCTTACCGATTCGCTCGCAAGCTCGCTCATCCGGCGACCGCCGGCCGCCTCGTCCGGCCGGCGGGCGCGAGATCTGCCCGGAACCGGGTGACGGCGAGGCCGAGTACGGCCACCGCGAGCACCGCGAGCAGCGCGATCGGCTCCCACAACGCGCCGATAGGCGTGTCCTTCAGCATCACGCCCCGGCTGACTTCGATGAAGTAGGTGAGCGGGAGCACGTATGAGATCCACCGCACGCCGGCGGCCATGGCGGAGACCGGGAAGATCAGCCCGGAGAGCAGGACCTGGGGCAGCACGAGCATGAACGCCAGCTGGATGGCCTGGCCCTGGTTCTGCGAGAGGGTCGAGACAAGGACCCCCATCCCCAGCGTGACCAGCAGGAACAGGGCGGCACCGAGCGCGAAGACCGCGACGTTGCCGACGAACGGCACGTGGAAGACGCCCATGCCGATCGCGACGATGAGCACGAGGTCGACCGCGGCCAGGATCAGGTACGGCGCGATCTTGCCCGCGATGACGTCCCAGGCGCGCAGCGGCATGACCGCCAGCTGTTCCAGCGTGCCGGACTGCCGCTCGCGGACGACGCCGAGGCTGGTGATCAGCGTCCCGATGAACACCAGGATCAGGCCCGCCAGGCCGGGAACCATGACCCACGACGTGGTCAGGCCCGGGTCGTACAGGATGCGCACCGGGGGCCGCGCGGACGGCGACTGCCGGGTCAGCGCCGCCAGCGCGGTCTGCGTCGAGAACAGCTGCGTTCCGTCGAGCAGCACGGCGGGCGCGGCGCCGGTCACGACCGCGACGACGGCCTTGCCGTCTCTCAGCAGCGCCTCGGCGCTGGCCTCGTCGCCCGCCGGGTCGACCTCGGTGACGTGGAAGACCGGCTCGGCGACCGTCGCGGCGGCCTGGTCGGCGCCCGGGCCGACGACGACCGTCGGGATGTCGCGCACCGAGAAGTTCGCCGCGTAACCAAAGACGACGAGCAGCATCACCGGCAGGACGACGAGCATCGCGACCGTCCGCCGGTCCCGCCGCAGCTCGCGGAACTCCTTCATGATCATGGCCAGCATGACGAGCCTCCGAATTCAACGACCATTGAAATCAACATGTGGTGAATTCTACGGACGTTGAGTTTGCGTGGTCAATGCCCGCCGGGAAGCGAAGGCTGGCACACTCGGTTCGGCTCACGGCTGAGCCGACCGCCGGAAGGGCGGCACCCCAGGAAGGGCGACACTGGAGACGTGACCCGAGTCATCGCAGGCGCGGCGGGCGGCCGCAGGCTGGCCGTCCCCGGCGGAACTACCACCAGGCCGACCAGCGACCGCGCGCGTGAGGGCCTGTTCGGCACCGTGCTCTCCGAACTTGGCGACCTCGGCGGCGTGCACGTCATGGACCTGTACGCGGGCTCGGGCGCGCTTGGCCTGGAAGCGCTGTCCCGCGGGGCGGCGAGCGTGCTGCTCGTCGAGTCCGACGTCCGCGCCGCCGCCGTCGTCAAGGCCAACGCCAAGACCGTCGGCCTGCCGGGGGCGGCCGTGGCCGTCGACAAGGTGGAACGGCTGCTCGCCCGCCCGCCCGGCGAGCGCGGGCACCAGCGCGCCGAGCGCTACGACCTGGTCTTCGCCGACCCGCCGTACGCGGTGACCGACGAGGCCGTGGCACGGGTGCTCGCCCTGCTCGCCGACGGCTGGCTCGCTCACGGGGCGCTGGTCGTGGTGGAGCGAGCGACCAGGTCGGGGCCGTTCGACTGGCCCCCCGGCTACAGCGAGGGAAAGTCGCGCAGGTACGGTGAGGCCACGTTCTGGTACGGCTGGTACGGCGACGGCGCGGAGTCGGGTCAAGCGGGCTAACCGCGGGCGACCGTGCCGGAACCGTGGCTTGACGCGCCCCGCGGGGCGCATGAGGAGTGATGCCGCGTGGCGCGGGTGATATGCCCTGGTTCGTTCGACCCGGTTACGAATGGTCATCTGGACATCATCGGCCGCGCGGCCGGACTGCATGACGAGGTGATCGTCGCCGTTCTCATCAACATCACGAAGAGGTCCCTGTTCACCGTGGATGAGCGGGTCGAGATGCTCACCGAGGTCACCAAGGGCTACGGCAACGTCCGCGTCGAGCGCTTCCACGGCCTGCTCGTTGACTTCTGCGCGGCGAACGGGATCAACGCGATCGTCAAGGGCCTGCGCGCGGTCAGCGACTTCGAGTACGAGATGCAAATGGCGCAGATGAACTACCGGCTCGCCAAGGTCGAGACGCTGTTCATGACCACCAACCCGCAGTACTCGTTCCTGAGCTCCAGCCTGATCAAGGAGATCGCGAAGTACGGCGGCGACGTCAGCGGCCTGGTCCCCGAACCGGTGCTCGGCCGCCTGCAGGAGCGCCTCGCCGAGGAGTAGCGCCGGCGGGGTAATCCCCCGGGAGCACCCCCCGGGCCGTCAAGTTGGGGAATAGCCCGGGTCACGGGTACGCTAATCCGTCGACCCAAGTAATCACGAACACGATAAACTGTGATGTCTAAAGAAAACGGCAAAATGACAGTCGCGCGCGGGGTGCCCGGTGCACGCGGCCAGGATGCGGGACAGGCGGGTCAGGTGTCGAAAGGCAGCAAGCCAGTCAGCGCTCAGGCCCGCGGTAGCGGTGACTTCGTGTTCGACACGCGTGTCCTCGGCAAGGGGCCAGGCGACTTCCGGGACGAGCGGCGGACGGCGAGTGCGCCGGACGGTCTCGGCTCTGGGCTAGTCTTGGTGCCTGTCGGCGGCGACGTGACTCTCGACCTGCGGTTCGAGGCGGTTTCCGAGGGGGTGCTCGTCACCGGCTCGGCGGTCGCACCGCTCACGGGCGAGTGCGCGCGCTGCCTGGACCCGCTCACCAGCACGATCGAGGTTAGCTTCCAGGAGCTTTACCGGTACCTGCCGGACCCGGACGAGGACGAGAACGACGGCGAGGAACGCTTCCTCGACGGCGACTTCCTTGACCTGGAGCCGGCGTTCCGCGATGCGGTGGTGCTCGCACTTCCGCTGTCGCCGCTCTGCCGGGAGGACTGCCCGGGGCTGTGCGTCGAGTGCGGCGCGAAGCTCGCGGAAGCCGGGCCAGAGCACCGGCACGGCGACAAGTTGGACCCCCGCTGGGGGGCCCTCGCAAAGCTTGAGATCAACGACCGAGTAGAAGACTGACAGGAGACCCGAAGTGGCCGTCCCGAAGCGCAGGATGTCGCGCAGCAACACCCGCTCCCGCCGCGCGCAGTGGAAGGCTGCCCCGGTGACGCTGGTCGAGTGCAGCAACTGCCACGCCCAGAAGCTGCCGCACGCCGCCTGCCCGACGTGCGGTACGTACCGCCGCCGGCAGGTCCTGAACCCGGCCTGAGCCTGCATGTAACGGGGAGCGCCGGTGAGCGGACGACATAATGCAGGCGATGGGACCGTGGCGGGAGACCCCGCCGAACTGTCGTGCGCTCTCGGCGTGCCTATCACCGCTGACACGTTGGAGCGCGCGCTGACCCACCGCTCGTACGCGTACGAGAACGGCGGGCTGCCGACCAACGAGCGGCTTGAGTTCCTCGGCGACTCGGTGCTGAGCCTGGTGGTCACGGACACCTTGTTCAAGGGCCACCCGGACCTGCCCGAGGGGCAGCTGGCGAAGCTGCGGGCCGCGGTGGTGCAGATGAACGCGCTCGCCGAGGTGGCGCGCGACCTGCGCCTGGGCTCCTTCGTCAAGCTTGGCCGCGGCGAGGAGGGCACCGGCGGCCGGGACAAGCCGTCGATCCTCGCCGACACGCTCGAGGCCGTGATCGGCGCGACGTACATCGACTGCGGTCTTGACTCGGCGAGCGACCTCGTGCACCGGCTCTTCGACCCGGTCATCGCGCGCTCCTCGCTGCTCGGCGCGGGCCTCGACTGGAAGACGTCGCTGCAGGAGCTGACCGCGGACCGGAGCCTCGGCGTGCCCGAGTACGTGGTCAAGGACAGCGGCCCGGATCACCAGAAGCTGTTCCGCGCCGTGGTCAGGGTCGGCAGCAGGGAACTCGGCGCCGGCGAGGGCCGCTCGAAGAAGGCCGCGGAGCAGCTCGCCGCCGAGGTCGCGTACCGCCAGATCACCGCGGAAAAAGACGAGGCCGGTCCCGAACGGCTGCCGCTTACTCCGGACGCCCCCGCCGCCTCTCTTGGCGTGGCGCACACCGGCGGTGCCCAGCCTCCCGCGCTGAGCGACGCCGTCCCGGCCCAGCCCCCGGCGCCGGAAGACCCGGCCAAGCCTTAGCCCGCGCCCGCCTGCCCGTGTTCCTGGCGCGCCCGCGGTCAGGCATTAATGCGTCTTCGCCGTCGTTATAGCGGCGTCAGCGGCACATTTCACCTGGCCGCCGGACGGCGTTGGCCAGGCCCGATCGGAGGTCGTTGTGCCAGAACTGCCCGAGGTCGAGACCGTCCGCGCCGGGGTTGAGCACCACGTCGTCGGGCCGCACGGTCGCGACCGCCGAGGTCTTGAACCCGCGGGCGGTGCGCCGCGACCTGTCAGGTCCCGGCGGATTCGCCGCCGCGATGGTCGGCCGCACCTTCCTGCGCGCCGAACGGCGCGGCAAGTACCTCTGGTTCGCCCTCGACGATAGCGAGGCGCTGCTCGCGCACCTGGGGATGAGCGGCCAGCTCCTGGTCGGCGACCCCGAGCGGCCCCTGTCGACGCACGTCCGCGCCCGCTTCACGTTCACCGACGGCGGCCCCGACCTGCGCTTCACCGACCAGCGCACGTTCGGCCACCTGATGCTGGTCCCGCTCGCCTACCCCGACGACTTGTCGCGGGTGGTGCCCGCGCCGATCGCGCACATCGCGCCCGACCCGCTTGAGGCGGCGTTCGACGCCAAGGACTTCGCGGCCCGCCTGGCGCGCAAGAAGACGCAGGTCAAGCGGGCACTGCTGGACCAGTCGCTGATCAGCGGCATCGGCAACATCTACGCCGACGAGGCGCTGTGGCGGGCGAAGCTGCACTGGGCGCGGCCGACCGACACCCTCAAGCCCGCCGAAGTGTCCCGGCTGCTCGAGGCGGTGCGCGACGTGCTGACCGAGGCGCTCAAGGCCGGGGGACGTCCTTCGACGCGCTCTACGTCAACGTGAACGGGGAAAGCGGCTACTTCGACCGCTCGCTGCACGCCTACGGCAGGGAAGGCGAGCCGTGCGACCGCTGCGCCACGCCGATCCGCCGCGACGCGTTCATGAACCGCTCCTCCTACAGCTGCCCGAGCTGCCAGCGGCTTCCCCGGGTGCGGCAACGCGATGCCGCCGCCGTCTAGGGCGTGTCGCAAGCACAAGCCGGACGGGCGCGCCAGTGGTTCCGCTGGATTCCTGGTCAGGCGCCCCGTGAGGTCTATCACCATGAGGGCTACTGGTGGCATCACAGCAGCTAAAAGCCCCTAGATGTAGGGGTTTTTGCGAGATGATCGTTTGTTTGACGCCAGTATCTTTGGTAAGATTGACGACATAACGGATGACAGGGGCTCCTCAACTTGACCTCTAAAGATCATGGTGAGACCCTGTAACTGTTGCCCGCACGCATCGGCGTGCGGTTCACAATGTGCCCACCTGGTCACTCAGTGTGGAGGACCTTTCACCATGTCGAAGGCTCTATTCGGCCACGTCGGCGGTCCCGACCCGCGTATGGTCTCCGAAATGCGCCGTCTCCAGCAGCGTGTTCGCGATCTGGAAGCCGAGCTTGCCCGGCTCCAGAAAGAGAACGACGCGCTCGCTTCGGACTGACGCACGACGAGGACGTGCTCGTTCTGGATCGCGAGCCCGCGCTTACCTGACGATCTCAGGCATCCCCGGTCTCTGGGTGGGGAGCCCTGGATCCGGGAAGCACAGCTCAGCCCGCCACCAGCGGGCCCGGCAAGGCACAACAGGAAACGAACAAGGGGCGCCCTTCCCGGCGTCCCTTCTCGTTGTTATCCCTCGTACCGACTGGGCGCCCGGTATGGGCGGTATGTGGCGATCTTCGGTCACGTAAAGTACATTGTTGTATGCGCAATACGACCATACCCTTTGGCTGCCGCCCGCCTGTGGCATAAAACACACTCCCGCGATTAGCCAGCTGCCCGCCCGTGTGCCCGCTTTACCCTAACGGTCATTGATTGGTCGCCTGTTGTTCGAGGGGTTTTCCCGTTCGCGAGCCGTATTTCCCGCGCTCGCTCTGGTAGCCGCGCTCGCCTCCGCGCGCCCGAGGCCTGCGTTTTCTCCCTCGTCGGTCAGTCGCTCGTACTCCGCTTCCCCGGCTCGCCTCCGCGCGCCCGAGGCCCGTGTTTTCTCCCTCGTCGGTCAGTCGCTCGTACTCCGCTTCCCCGGCTCGCCTCCGGGCGCCCGAAGGCCGGCGTGTTTTTCCCTCGTCAGTCGGTCGCTCGTTCCTCGCTCCCTCCTTCCTCAGTCCAAAAACGTCGGCGCGCCCTTTGGCTCGCCGGGGTGCTCCCTCGCTCCTCAGTCCGCGCAGGCCGCTGGCGCGCTTCGGCTCGCGGGGGAGGCTCCCTCCCTCCTCAGTCCGAAAACACAGGCGCGTGCTTCGGCTCGCGCTCGAGATTCCGGCGGTCGGCCGCTTGGGGCGGTAATGTTCGGGTGGCGGTGATGTCCGAGGCGGGCGCATCGCGAGGCGGTTTCGGGGGAGGAGAGCGCGCGTGTACCTGAAGTCCCTCACGCTGCGCGGCTTCAAGTCGTTCGCCTCCGCGACCACGCTGCGCCTTGAGCCGGGCATCACCTGCGTCGTCGGCCCCAACGGTTCTGGCAAGTCCAACGTCGTCGACGCCCTTTCCTGGGTCATGGGCGAGCAGGGAGCGAAAAGCCTGCGCGGCGGCAAGATGGAAGACGTCATCTTCGCCGGCACCACCAGCCGCGCACCGCTGGGCCGCGCCGAGGTGGCGCTCACCATCGACAACAGCGACGGCGCCCTGCCGATCGACTACGCCGAGGTGACGATCAGCCGCCTGATGTTCCGCTCGGGCCAGAGCGAGTACGCGATCAACGGCGACAGCTGCCGCCTGCTCGACGTCCAGGACCTGCTCTCCGACAGCGGGCTCGGCCGTGAGATGCACGTGATCGTCGGCCAGGGCCAGCTCGACCAGATCCTGCACGCGGGCCCGGAGGCCAGGCGGGCGATCATCGAGGAGGCCGCGGGCGTACTCAAGCACCGCAAGCGCAAGGAGAAGGCGCTGCGGAAGCTTGACGCCATGCAGCTCAACCTGACCAGGCTCGTCGACCTGACCGGCGAGCTGGGCAGGCGGCTCAAGCCGCTCGGCAGGCAGGCCGAGGTCGCGCGCCGGGCCGCCGTCATCCAGGCGGACCTGCGCGACGCCAGGCTCCGGCTGCTCGCCGAGGACTACCTGCGCCTGCAGGAAAAGCTGGAGGCCGAGGAGGCGGACGAGGCCGCGATCCGCGCCCGCCGCGCCGAGCTTGAGGCCGCGCTCGCCAGCGCCCGCGAGCGAGAGGCGGCGTTCGACGTCGCCGTCCAGGCGCAGGCGGCGGCGCTGACCGAGGCGCAGCAGACCTGGTTCCAGCTGTCCTCGCTGACCGAGAAGCTCCGCTCGGTGCAGGGCCTCGCCGCCGAGCGCGTCCGGCTGCTCGCCGCCAACGCGGAGCCGGAACGGCCCGGCCGTGACCCCGAGGA
This sequence comes from uncultured Actinomycetota bacterium, assembly GCA_963767685.1. Lineage (GTDB taxonomy): Bacteria > Actinomycetota > Actinomycetes > Streptosporangiales > Streptosporangiaceae > Trebonia. Next base: position 212,585 of record CAVYEZ010000012.1, on the reverse strand, counting down.
GCTGGAGCGGCAGGCCGCCGAGCTGCGCGCGGAAGACACCGGGCTGACCGAGCGGCTCGGCGAGGGCCGTGAGGCCCTGGCGGAGTCGGTCGCGATGAGGACCATGGCCGAGAGCGCGCTCGCCGCGGCCGAGCGCAGGCTCGCGGACGCCGCCAGGGCCGCCGCCGGCCGCGCCGAGCGCCTCGCCCGGCTGCGGGGCATGGTCGACGCCGCCGCCAGCCGGGCCGCCGCGACCGGCGAGGAGATCGACCGGCTGACCGCCGCCGCCGAGCAGGCACGGGCCCGCGCCGAGCGCGCGCAGCAGGAGTACAGCCAGGTACAGGACGTCGCGGACGACGGCGACTCCGACCGCACCGGCCTCGCGGCCGAACTCGACAAGGCCCAGCGCGGGCACAGCCAGCACTCGGAACGAGTCGCCGCCGCGCGCAAGACCGAACGCGCCGCCAACAGCGAGGTCGCCGCCCTGCGGGCCCGGGTACAGGCGCTCAACGAGACCCTCAGGCAAGGGGTCGACGCGACGGCCGCCGTCCTCGCCGACCCCGACCGCTTCCGCGGCGTGCTCGGCTCCTTCGCCGCCCAGCTCACCGTCGCCGACGGCTACCAGAAGGCCGTCGCCGCCGCGCTCGGCGCCGCCGCCGAGGCCCTGACGGTGAACGGCCTGGACGCGGCGGTAGAGGTGCTGACCGGGGTCAGGAACGCGAACGCGGGCACGGTGGGCCTGGTCATCGCCGCCGCGTCGGCCTCCGCCGGCCGCGCTTCCACTGTGTCTTCCACCACTGGGTCTTCCACCACTGGGTCTCCCACCACTGGCCGCCCCGCCCTCCCCAGCGGCGCGCGATGGGCCGTCGACGTCGTCTCAGCACCCGCGGCGCTCTCCAACGCGGTCGCCGAACTGCTCGGCGACGTCGTGGTCCAGGGTGGGCTGGAGGAGGCGGCCGCATTCGTTCGGGATAATCCGGATTTTCGCGCGGTGACCGCGGACGGCGACCTGGTCGGCGCGCACTGGGCGCGCGGCGGGTCCGCCGGCGGGCAGTCGCTGCTCGACGTACGCGCCGCGGCCGACGAGGCCGCGGCGAAGCTGGCGGCCGCGGAACTGGCCAGCGACACGGCCGCGGACACCCTCGCCGCGGCGACGGAGGCGCAGGAGGCCGCCAGGCAGGAGCTTGAGGAGATCCGCGGCCAGATGCGGGCCGTGGACGCAGCCGCCGCCGAGATCTCCGGCCGGCTCGGCCGCCTCGCCGGCGCCGCGCGGGCCGCCGCCGACGAGGCCAAGCGGCTCGACGCCGCCGTGGGCGCGGCCGAGCGCAGCGCGGAGAAGGACCACGCGAAGCTCGCCCAGCTGAAGGCCGAGCTCGCCGAGGCGGAGGCGGACGAAGAGCGCGCGAGCGACCCGGAGCTCGAGGACCTGCAGGCCGACGAGGAGCGCGAGGAGCTTACGCAGCGCGCCGCGGCCGCGCGCAACCGCGAGATGGAGGCGCGCCTCGAGGTGCGCACCGTCGAGGAGCGGCTGCGCGCGATCAGCGGCCGCGCCGACTCGCTCGCCGCCTCCGCCGTGACCGAGCGGGCCGCCAGGGAGCGGGCCGCGCTCAGGCGCAAGCAGCGCGCCGCCCAGGCATCGGCCGCCAGCGCGGTCGCGGCCGGGGCGGGCCTGGCGGTGTCCGCCGCCGAGTCGTCCCTAGGGCTCGCCGGGGAACGACGGACCGATGCCGAGGCCGCGAGCGCGAGCGGCACCGAGGCGCTCAAGGCCGTCCGCGCCCAGCTGACGACGGTCTCCGGCGAGCTCGACAAGGTCGTGAACTCCGCGCACGGCACCGAGATCTCCCGCAACGAGCACCGGCTGCGGCTAGAGCAGCTGGCCGCGCACGCGGCCGACGAGTACGGCATCGAGCCGGACGCGCTGCTGACCGACTACGGCCCCGGCACGCTGATCCTCGTCCCGTCCGACTCCCCGCTGGCCGCCGCGGCGCGGAAGCGCGGCACCCTCGTCACCGCCCCGGCCACCCCGGCGGACGACGTGCCAGCCTTCCCGGACGCCGCGCCCGCCTTCCGCGGACGCCGCGCCCGCCTCCTCGGACGGCGCGCCACGCCTTCCCGGACGCCGCGCCAGCCTCCGCGGACGGCAGCCCCGGCCCTCTGGAACAATTCCGGAATGTCAGGCGCTGACGCACCCGACATTCCGGAAATTTCAGCATCCGAGACCCAGGGCGAGCCCAGGCCCGACGCACCAGAATCTCCCGCCGAGTCCGAGTCCGAGTCCGAGTCCGAGGCCCTCTCGCTGGCCGACGCGCTGCGCGCGGTCCGGGCCGAGACCGAGGCGGCCGAGGAAGAGCCTGCCCAGCCCCGCAAGGCCAGGAAGGCGCCGGCCGGGCCGGGCGAACCGGAGATCGTCGGCGTGCCCTACGTCCGGGAGGACCAGGAGGCCCGCGCCGCCGAGGCCGAGCGGCAGCTCGCCCGGCTCGGCAAGGTCAACCCGCTCGCGCTCGAGGAGTACGCGGCGCTGCAGGAGCGGCACCAGTTCCTCGCCACCCAGCTCGACGACCTCCGCAAGACCCGCCGCGACCTGCTCATGGTCGTCAAGGAGGTCGATGACCGGGTGCAGGAGGTGTTCGCCTCCGCCTACGCGGACACCGCCCGCGAGTTCGAGGGGCTGTTCGCCCGGCTGTTCCCCGGCGGCTCGGGGCGGCTGATCCTGACCGAGCCAGACGACATGCTGACGACCGGCATCGAGATCGAGGCGCGGCCGCCGGGCAAGAAGGTCAAGCGGCTGTCCCTGCTGTCCGGCGGCGAGCGGTCGCTGACGGCGATCGCCTACCTGTTCGCGATCTTCAAGGCCCGCCCGTCGCCGTTCTACGTGCTCGACGAGGTCGAGGCGGCGCTCGACGACAGCAACCTGCAGCGCCTGCTCGGGGTGTTCTCCGAACTGCAGGAGAGCTCCCAGCTCATCGTCATCACCCACCAGCGCCGCACCATGGAGGCGGCCGACGCGCTCTACGGCGTCTCGATGCGCGGCGACGGCGTGTCCCACGTGATCAGCCAGCGCGTACGCGAGGCCGAACCTGCCTGATCCGGGCGGGCGCAAGGCGTAACGAGTTCGTGTGCATGAGCATGCCAAGCGCAGGGCTGGGCATGTTGTAGCGTGCTCAAGGGCGTTGAACGCGGACGGACGGTGCGCGGCCGCGTCGGGGACAGGCCATCCAGGGAGACCTTGCTTACATGATTGCGTACATCATCATCATCGTGGTGGTCGCCGTGCTGCTGCTCGGCGTCGGCGGCACGATGCTGCTCCGCCCGCGCGGCATGCACGGGGTTCGCCGCGGGCGGGCCCGCGAGCTTGACCTGACCGGCCCGCTGCCGAAGGCGAGCGACCAGGGATCATCAGGGACAGGAACGGCGACCGCCACCGCGCCACCGACCGCGGCCGAGCTCCTCGCACCGTCGGCGCCGCCCAAGCCCAGCCTGGAGAAGCCGCCGCCCTCGGCCGGGCGGATGGTCCGGCTGCGGGCCCGCCTCGCCCGCTCGCAGACCGGCTTCGGCAGCGCGCTGCTCGGCCTGCTGTCGCGGGACCGGCTCGACGATGACACCTGGGACGAGATCGAAGAGGTCCTGATCACCGCCGACGTGGGCGTGACGCCCGCCCGGCAGATCACGTCGGACCTGCGGACCCGGGTGAAGGTCGAGGGGACGCGGACGCCGGACGAGGTGCGGTCCATGCTCCGCGCGGAGCTGCTTGCCCAGGTGGAGACCGAGGCGAGCCGGGCGCTGCGTACCCAGCGGCACGAGGGCCGCCCGGCGGTCCTGCTCGTGGTCGGCGTCAACGGCACGGGCAAGACGACCACGATCGGCAAGCTCGCCCGGGCCCTGGTCGGTGACGGGGAGACGGTGGTGCTCGGCGCGGCCGACACGTTCCGCGCGGCGGCGGCCGACCAGCTCCAGACCTGGGGCGACCGGGTCGGCGCGGTGACCGTCCGCTCGGACAAGGAGCAGGCGGACCCGGCGAGCGTCGCGTTCGACGCGGTGTCCGTTGGCATCGAGCAGGAGGCGGACGTGGTGCTGATCGATACCGCGGGCCGCCTGCACAACAAGAACGACCTGATGGACGAGCTTGGCAAGATTAAGCGGGTCGTCGAGAAGCGCACCGCCCTGGACGAGGTGCTCCTCGTGCTCGACGCCACCACCGGCCAGAACGGGCTCCGCCAGGCGCGGGTCTTCGCCGAGGTCGTGGACGTCACCGGCATCGTGCTCACCAAGCTGGACAGCACCGCCAAGGGCGGCATCGTGATCGCCGTGCAGCGCGAGATCGGCGTCCCGGTGAAGCTCGTCGGGCTCGGCGAGGGACCCGATGACCAGGCGCCGTTCGACCCGGTCACGTTCGTCGACGCGATTCTGGGCGATTAATCGCTGACCTGGGCCTGAACGGTTTCGAAACGCTGGCGTAATAGAGCGGCCCGGTGTTTCATCGTTCTGACACATTCCGACCGGGCGCAGGAAACGCGGCTAAGGCATCGTCGGATGTGGCGAACGAGAGGCTGGTCACATGAAGCTCATTACGGCTGTCATCAAGCCCTTCAAACTCGACGACGTCAAGGCGGCATTGCAGGCATTCGGCGTGCACGGCATGACAGTCAGTGAGGCGAGCGGATACGGCAGGCAACGCGGTCATACCGAGGTATACCGGGGCGCCGAATATCAGGTCGACCTTGTCCCCAAGGTGCGGGTCGAGGTTATTTGCGACGACCCTGACGTGGACGACCTCGTCGACGTCATCGCCAAGGCGTCCCAGACGGGCCGCATCGGCGACGGCAAGGTGTGGGTCGTGCCGGTCGACACGGTCATCCGGGTGCGCACCGGGGAGCGCGGGTCCGACGCTCTGTAGGTCGAGCCACGACCACGACCCGGGGGGCCAGTACCGCGAGCGTGGCCCGCCTATGGCGGGCCACGTACAAAACATTCGGGGGACCTGGTGAACGTGATGACTTCTTACGCGGCTGATCGTAGCCGGAGGACTACAGAAACCGACCGCTGGCTGGCCGGGATGCTCGGCGCCGAGCCCGGCGTCGCCCTGGTCGCGGTGGGCGGGTACGGCCGCAAGGAACTGCTGCCAGGCAGCGACCTCGACGTGCTGATGCTGCACGACGGCCGGGACGGCATCGCCAAGATCGCCGACCGCGTCTGGTACCCGGTCTGGGATTCCGGCGCCCACCTGGACCACGCCGTGCGGACCGTGCCGCAGGCCCGCCGGGTGGCGCGCAATGACCTCAAGGTCGCACTTGGACTCCTGTACGCGCGGCACGTCGCCGGCGACATGGACCTGACCAACCGGCTCCGCGAGGTCGCGCTCGACGACTGGCGGTCGAACGCCCGCACCAGGCTCGCCGAGCTCAAGGAACTGCACGAGGAACGGACCCGGCTATTCGGCGAGCTGGCGTTCCTGCTCGAACCCGACCTCAAGGAGAGCCGGGGCGGGCAGCGGGACGTGCACGCCATCCAGGCCATCGCGGCGGCCTGGGTCGCCCCCGCGCCCGGCCCGAAGGTCAGGGCCGCCTACGAGCAGGTCCTCGATGCCCGCCACGTCCTGCACGAGGTCACCGGGCGGCGCCTGGACCGGCTCGTGCTCGAAGAGCAGGACGAGGTCGCCCGGACGCTCGACCTGCTCGACGGGGACGCGCTGCTGCGCCAGCTGGCCGGCGCGGGCCGGACCGTCGCCTACGCGGTCGACCACGCCTTCCGCCAGGCGGACCGGGCGGGCGGGCGCCGCGCGATCGGCGTCCGGATGCGCCGCGGGAAGCTTGACCGCCGCCCGCTCGCCGACAACGTGGTGGAGCAGGACGGCGAGGTGGTGCTCGCCCGGGCGGCGTCCCCCGCCGCCGACCCGGTGCTGGTGCTGCGGGCCGCCGCCGCGGCCGCCCAGGTCGGCCTCCCGCTCGCGCCCCGCGCGCTGGCCCGGCTCGCCGAGTGCCCGCCGCTTTCCGTCCCGTGGCCCGCCGAGGCCCGCAACGCCCTGCTCGCCCTGCTCGGCGCCGGCCCGAACGCCATCGCGGTCTGGGAGGCACTCGACCAGGAGGGCCTGCTCGCCGCCCTGATCCCGGACTGGGACCGGGTGCGCAACCGCCCGCAGCGCAACCCGCTGCACCGCTTCACCGTCGACCGGCACCTGGTCGAGTGCGCGGCCAACGCCGCCGCGCTCGCCCGCAACGTCTCGCGGCCCGACCTGCTGCTGCTCGCCGCGCTGCTGCACGACATCGGGAAGGGCTGGCCGGGTGACCACAGCGTCTCCGGCGAGGTCGTCGCCCGCGACGCGTGCCGCCGCTTCGGGCTCAGCGAGCCGGACGTGCAGCTGGTCGCCGACGCGGTCAGGCACCACCTGCTGCTGCCCAGCGTCGCCACCAGGCGCGACCTTGACGACCCGATGACCGTGCAGCACGTCGCGGACATCGTGGGCTCGCTGACGCTGCTCGAGCTGCTGCACGCGCTGTCGCAGGCCGACGGGCTCGCGACCGGCCCCGCGGCGTGGAACGACTGGAAGGCCGGCCTGGTCGCCGATCTCGTCCGCCGGGTCAGCGCCGTGCTTGACGGCGAGCCGGTGCCCGAGCCCGTCCCGCTGCGCGAGGACCAGCTGGCGCTCGTCACCGACGGCGGCCCGGCCGCGATCTTCCAGAACAACGAGGTCACGGTCGTCGCCCTGGACCGTCCCGGCCTGCTGTGGCGGGCGGCCGGGGTGCTCGCGTCGCACCGGCTCACGGTCCGCGGCGCGAACGCGACCAACGTCGGCGACACGGCCGTCACGGTCTTCAGCGTGGTCCCCGAGTACGGCGACCCGCCGGACGCCCAGCTCGTCACCGCGGACCTGCGGCGCATGCTCGAGGGCAGGCTCGACGTCGAGGACCGGCTGGAGCGCCGGGCCAGGGCGGCCCGCCCGCACGGCACGAACGCCCCGCCGCCCAAGGTCGCGCTCGTCGACAACGCGTCCAACGTCGCCACGGTCGTCGAGGTCCGTGCGCACGACGAGCCCGGCCTGCTGTGGCGCATCGGCCGCGCGCTCGGCGAGTGCGGCCTCAACGTCCAGGCCGCCCGCGTCGAGACGCTCGGCGCCGAGGCGGTCGACGTCTTCTACGTCACCGACGCCGCCGGCGGCCTGCTCACCGACCCGGAACTGCGCAAGCGCACGGTAAAAACGGTCCTCGCCGCGCTCAGCGCCGCTTTATATCATCCCGAACGGCCGCGGCTTACTCTGGTCCGCTAACCGTTTCTCGTAATCAGGCGTGCACGGGCGGGTGCCGGTCGGCCCAGGGCGCCGCCTGCTCAAGCTGGCTGGCGACCCGGACCAGCAGGTCCTCACGCCCGTAGGCGGCGACCAGCTGCACGCCGACGGGCAGGCCGCCGGGCGTCCAGTGCAGCGGGAGGCTGATCGCCGGCTGGCCGGTCATGTTGAACTGCGCCGTGTACGGGATGAAGCTGGCGATCCGGCGTTCCTCCTGCTCGGGCCCGTCGGCGGTGAACCAGCCCAGCTCCGGCGGCGGCGCCCCCAGGGTCGGCGTCAGGAGCAGGTCGTGCCCGGTCCACCAGTCCGCCATCCGGCGCGTCCACATCCCGAGCCAGGCCCGGCTCCCCAGGTAGGCCGGCGCGCTGAGCGCCTGGCCGGCCCGCCGGTGGGCGGCGTTGCGCGGCTCGATCTCGTCCTCGCCGATCCGGCGGCCGAGCAGGAACTCAAACGCCTGCATCGTGGCCTCGGTGTCGGCGGCGATGATGTTGATGAAGTGCCGGAGGAACTCCTGCTCAAGCATCGCCGCGGGCGCGGACTCCTCGACGTGGTGGCCCAGCGACTCAAGCAGCGCGGCCGCGCGGGCCACCGCCGCCCGGCACTCCGGGTCATCGAGGTACCCGTCCACGCCCGGCCGGTCAAGCACCCCGACCCGCAGCCGGCCGGGGTCGGCGCCGACCTCCCGCGCGAGCGGGCCCGGTAGCGGTGGCGCGTAGTAGGGGTCGCCGGGCATCGGGTTGCTGATCACGTCGAGCACGCCGGCCGCGTCGCGGACGGTGCGGGCGAGGGCGCCGTCGATCGTGCTGCCCGCCCACGCCTCCCCGGTGACCGGTCCCTGGCTCACCCGGGCGCGGGTCGGCTTGAGCCCGACAAGCCCGCACTCGCTGGCCGGGATGCGGATGGATCCGCCGCCGTCGTTGGCGTGCGCCACCGGGACCATGCCGGACGCGACCGCGGCGGCCGACCCTCCGGACGAGCCGCCGGTCGAGTGACCGGTGTTCCACGGGTTGCGCGCCGGCGGGAAGCTCCGCGGCTCGGTGGTCACCGTGGTGCCAAGCTCGGGCACGTTGGTCCGGCCAAGCGGCACGAAGCCGGCCGCCAGGAACTGCGCCGCCAGGAAGGACGTGACCGGGATCTTCAGGTCGCGCAGCGGCCCGAGCCCGAACGCCGTCACCTCGCCCTCAACCGTGCAGCCCAGGTCCTTGAACAGGATCGGGACGCCGCGGAAGGGGCCGTCGGGCAGGTCGCCCTCGGCCTCCTGCCGCGCCGCGTCGAACCTGGTCCTGATGACGGCGTCCAGCTTCGGGTTGACCGTCTCGATCCGGGCGATGGCCTCTTCGACCAGTTCCCTGGGACTTACCTCGCCGCGGCGGACAAGGTCTGCTTGTGCGGTGGCATCCAGCCACGTTGTCTCACCCACACCGCGATACTGCCCGGCCCGCCAAGCGATGTCCAGGCTGCCCGTTGGCCGATTTCCCGCCGCTGCCGGGCTCCGGTGGTAGCTATTGAGGCATGGAACTGGTAAGAAACCCGTTGTTCGCGCGCTACTTCGACCGCTGCGGCGCCCGCCTGGAGGAGCGCGGCGGCCGCGAGCTCAGGACCGAGCTGCTGGCGGGCCTGTCCGGCCGGGTGCTGGAGGTCGGGGCGGGGACCGGCCTGAACTTCGCGCGCTATCCCGTCTCCGTGGGGGAGGTCGTGGCCGTGGAGCCCGAGCCCTACCTGCGGAGCCGCGCCGTCGGGGCGGCCGCGGTCGCCCCGGTGCCCGTCACGGTGGTTGACGGAACCGCGGCGGAGCTTCCCGCGGCCGACGCCGAGTTCGACGCCGTCGTGGTCTCCGGCGTGCTGTGCTCCGTGGCCGACGTCCCGGCCGCGCTCGCCGAGTTCTCCCGGGTCCTGCGCCCGGGCGGGCAGTTGCGCTTCTGGGAGCACGTGCGCAGCCGGGACCCGCTGTACGCCGCGTTCCAGCGGGCCGCGGACCTGGCCTGGCCGCACCTGCTTGGCGGCTGTCACGTCCACCGTGACACCCTGGCCCAGATCGGCCGGGTCTTCACCGTGGAGACCTGCCGCGGCTTCCGGTTCCCGCCGTCCGCGGTCCGGTTCCCGCCGGCCCCGCGGATCCTCGGCACCGCCCGCAAGTAAGGGCCGGCAGCCGGGCGGCGATCACCGCCCCGGCCGCGAGGGCGAGCGTGACCGCCACCCGCTGAACGGTTCCGCCGAAAACCGGGCTGAGGGAGCAGGGCAACGCCCCGCTGCTCGTCGCCGCCGACCTCCAGCGGCCGAACGCCGTGGACTAGCCTCACTCCTGCCTCGTAACGAGGCTCGTTTCCCCGCTTGCAGTCGTAGTCAGGCCGTGCAGCAGCAGATCGATGATGTGGGCCTTGCGGTCGGTGAGGAATGGCGGCTCCTGGGCGTCGAGCCCGAGGGGGGCAGCAGCGTGGCCTGGTGGGCGAAAGGAAAAAAGCAGAGGGCAATAACGCTGCTGAACCGGTTGGCGAGCCGGGCTCGCAGGTGTGCCGGATTGCCCGTCGGACGGCGGCCGCGCCGCATTCGTCCAATCCGGACGCGCGATTGGTGAGATTCCCTGGCCGACCCGGCGCAGTAGCCCTAACTAGGCCGGTAGCCTTGAGTGCGTGTTTGAGACGCTCTCCGATCGGCTGACCCAGGTCTTCTCCGGGCTGCGCGGCAAGGGGCGGCTGTCGCCCGCCGACATCGACGCGACCGCCCGCGAGATTCGCATCGCCCTGCTCGAGGCGGACGTCGCGCTGCCCGTGGTCAGGCAGTTCATCGCCCGGGTCAAGGAGCGAGCCGCCGGCGCGGAGGTATCGCAGGCGCTCAACCCGGCCCAGCAGGTCATCAAGATCGTGCATGAGGAGCTCGTCACCGTCCTCGGCGGCGAGGCTAGGCGGCTGCGGTTCGCGAAGAACCCGCCGACCGTGATCCTGCTGCTTGGTCCCAACGGCGCCGGCAAGACGACCCTGGCCGGCAAGCTCGCGCTATGGCTGAAGGAGCAGGGCAACACGCCCATGCTCGTCGCGGCCGACCTCCACCGGCCGAACGCGGTACAGCAGCTCCAGATCGTCGGCGAGCGTGCGGGTGTCCCGGTCTACGCGCCGGAACCAGGTAGCGGCGTCGGGGACCCCGTCGTGGTCGCCCGCCAGTCGATCGACGAGGCGAGGCGCACGCTCCACAACATCGTGATTATCGACACGGCCGGCCGTCTCGGCGCCGACGCGGAGCTGATGACGCAGGCGCGGGCGATCAAGGACGCGACCGATCCCGACGAGGTTCTCCTCGTCGTCGATGCGATGATGGGCCAGGACGCGGTGAAGACCGCGCAGGCGTTCCTCGACGCTGTCGAATACGACGGCGTCGTGCTCGCCAAGATGGACAGCGACGCCCGCGGTGGCGCTGCGCTGTCGATCGCCGCGCTGGCCGGGCGCCCGATCATGTTCGCGTCGACCGGTGAGAAGCTGACCGACTTCGAGATGTTCTACCCGGACCGGATGGCGTCCCGGCTCCTGGACATGGGCGACGTGCTCAGCCTGATCGAGCAGGCCGAGAAGGCCTTCGACCAGGATCAGGCCGCCTCGATGGCGGACAAGCTGATGACCGGCGAGGGGTTCACCCTTGAGGACTTCATCGAGCAGCTCGGGATGCTGCGCAAGCTCGGCCCGCTGAAGAACATCCTGGGCATGATGCCGGGCGCGTCGAAGAACAAGGCGCTGCTCGATCAGGTCAACGACAAGGACGTGGACCGGGCCGAGGCGATCGTCCGCTCGATGACCCCGGCCGAGCGCCGCAACCCCAAGATCATCAACGGCTCGCGGCGGCTGCGGATCGCCAACGGCTCCGGCGTCGGGGTCGGCGAGGTCTCCCAGCTGGTCACGAACTTCTTCGAGGGCCAGCGGCAGATGAAGATGCTGATGGGCGGGGGCATGCCGGGCATGCCCGCGGTCCCGGGGATGATGGGCGGCCGCAAGTCGGCGGCCCGGGCCAAGGCGGCGAAGAACGCCAAGGGCAAGCGGAAGAGCGGCGACCCGCGCAAGGCCGGGATCACCCCGGCGCCGGCCCAGGAGCCGGACGCGGCCGCCCCGGCCGCCGCCCCGCAGTCGATGGAAGAGCTGGCCGAGATGCTGCGCGACGCGCAGGCGGCCGGCGGACCCGGTGGCCTCGGCGAGGAGGGGGAGGGCCTCCCCGGCCTCCGCGGCGGCCCGTCGGCGCTGCCGCCGGCCTTCGGCGGCGGCGCCCGTGGCGGCAACGTCATTCCCGCCGCATTCGGCAAGCGCGACAGAAAGAAGAAGTAGTAAGCTCACGCCCCGTTAATGCATAGCGGAGGGGCTCGCCATCGCGCTGTCGGCTCCGCCCGAGAAGACCGCTCTGGCGGAACCGAACGCGCGCTGGCTCGCCCCCCGCCGCTCCCCGCTTCTCTTTTAATCGGGCGGCGGCGCTAGCGCCGTGACCGCGTCGATCGTGTCGGCCTCCGCCGCCGTCTTGTCCTCGCGGTAGCGCAGCACCCGGGCGAATCTCAGCGCGACGCCGCCTGGGTAACGAGGGGAGCGCTGGACGCCGTCGAAGGCGATCTCGACAACCTGTTCCGGGTGAACGTAGACGGTCCAGTCGTCACGGTGGTCTTCGAGCTCAAGGAACCGCGCGGTCTGCCAGGTGAGCAGCTCGTCGGTGAGGCCCTTGAACGTCTTGCCGAGCATGACCCAGCCGCCCGTCTCCGGGTCTCTTGCGCCCAGGTGCAGGTTGGACAGCCAGCCGTGGCGACGCCCGTGGCCCCATTCCACCGCTAGGACCACGAGGTCCAGCGTGTGGCGGGGCTTGACCTTGATCCACCCCGCGCCGCGTCTGCCGGCAGCGTAGGGCGTTGTCAGGGACTTCACCACGACGCCCTCGTGGCCCCGCGCGACCGCGTCCTGGAAGAACTCCGTCGCCTCCTTCACGTCGTCCGTGACCAGCCGGCGCATCAGCATCGTCTCCGGCACCACGGAGGCGAGCGCGGCGCGCCGGTCCGCGTCCGGCTCGTCGATGAGGTCCTTGCCGTTGAGGTGCAGCACGTCGAAGAGGAACACTGACAGCGGCACGGCACCGGAGCCCTGTTTCGCAGCTTTGAGCGCGTCGACCTCGCTCGCCGCGCGGGACGCCGTGTCCTGGAAGGCGTAGGGCCGCCCGTCCGGCCGCAGCGCGATCAGTTCCCCGTCGAAGACGGCGTCGCGCACCGGGAGCGCGGCCAGGACCGTCACGACTTCAGGCAACCGGTCGGTGATGTCGTCAAGCGACCGGGTGAACAGCCGCACCTTGCCGTCCGCGACGTGCGCTTGCACCCGGATGCCGTCGAGCTTCCACTCGACCGCCGCCGCCCCGTCGATCCGGCCGAGTGCCTCGTCGATTGACGCCTCGCTGCTCGCCAGCATGGGCTTGAGCGGCCGCCCGACCTGCAGCCCGAAGCGCCCGAGGGCCGAACTCCCGCCCTCAAGCGCGGCCCGCGCCGTCACCGCCAGCGACCCGCTGAGCATGACCGCCCGCCGCACCCCGCCCGCCGGCACCCCGGCGGCCTTGGCCACGGCATCGGTCATCACCCCGTCAAGGGCCCCTTGCCGAAGCTCACCGGACAGCAACCGCACGAGAAAGTACTGCTCAGCCTCGGTAGCGGCACCAAACAACTCCCCGACGAGCCGCTTCCGCTCGGCCGCCGACCCCTTGCCCGTGACGGCGCCGATCCGGGAAAACGCCTGGTCCACGGCGATCACCGTCAACGACGACTCCGCGGCGGCAGCCGGCACGGAGCGCAGCGCCGCCCACCCGACCCCGATCTGCCGCTGCGGCAGTTCCCCCGACAGGTAAGCCACGACAACGGGAACCTCCTCGGCCGAAGCGGACCGCAACGCGTCCGCGAGCGCCGCGACCTTGGCGAGCCGCGCCGACGTCTGGGACACGGCCCGCGACACGCCCGCCAGTTCAGTGAGCAGCATGCTGACCATTGTCGCCACCAGTGAGCCTGCTCATGCCATCTGGGGCTCGTACGCTTGGCTGGTGAGCATCGAGCGGCGTCGGCGGTGAGCGAGGCGTCCGTTCCCTGGTAGGCATCGACCGCCCCCTGCGCGAGCTGGCCCGCTCGAACTCCGTGCCGATCGCGGTAATCTGCCGCGCGACCCGCCCGATGGCATTCAGATCGGCCCGAATCCACTCACCCACGCCAATATATACGTATCGCAATTGCCAATGGCTCATGTGCCGTATTCCGTGCTCGTCCAGGGCGTGGTTCTCTGCCCGCTCCGCCCCTCAGGGCCCAACAGTTAATGCAGCGTGCTGGTTCGGCGGTGCGTGACTGCGCAAGACCCGTGTACCGTCGGGACTTCGGGCCTCGGTGGTGCCGTCCGGGCGGAGAATAAGCTGCCAGCCTCGCCGGTGGACGCAAACATCATGGTGGTAGTTGCAGCGCAAGATGAGGTTGTCGAGCGAGGTTTCGCCGCCGTCTTGTTTATGCCGCAAATGATGGACGTCGCAGTAGACCGCGGGCCGACCGCATTTCGGCCAGGCGCACTTCTTATCTCGCAGCTGGACGGCCCGGCGGATGTACCAGGGAATGGAGTCGCTGTAGCCGATGTCGAGCGGGAGGCTCGGGGTGTTGTACGGCTGGTCCAACAGCCCCTGGCGGAGGATGGCAGCGACGCCGGCGGGCCCGGAGACCAGGTCCACGGCCAGGCGGGCCATCGCATAACGCAGCGCCCGCCACGCCTCGGGTGACAGCCCCTGGGAGCGGGTCCGCCCGTGCGGGCCGGCCGGGCCGCCGTCATGGGCACCTGCGGGGGCGACGACGCTGTCGGCGTCACGGCCGCCGTCGGGCCCGCGACTGTCGTCGGGGTCACCGCGGCGTCCCGCCCCGCGAACATCACTGGGGTCACGGACGTCGCCGGCCGGAGGGTCGCTGACGGCGGTGCGGGCGGAGGCGTCCTCAGGGTCGGTGCCGGCATCCTCGTGACTGGCCGGGCGGCCCGCCTCGGCCTGCGCCTGCGCGGCGGTCCGGGCCAGGTCGATCATCCGGTCGATGACGTCCGGGTCCAGGGTGCCGGTGACGACCGGCACGGTCCGCGCGTCGCAGGCGGCGGTCTCGGCGTCCTTGCCGGTCAGGTAGCCGTCCTCGCCGAGGCGGGCCCGGATCCAGGCGTCTTCGAGGTCCTGCGCGCCGGGCATAGCGCGCAGCTGCGACAGCGGGATGTGCGCTACCACCTGGGTGCCGGCCCCGGCCCGGTCCGGCACCAGCTTCGCGCGCAGCAGCAGCTCGCACGCCAGCTGCAGCGCGTCGTGGAACCGCTTGCCCTCGTCCCGGTCGTCCTCCGGCCCCGCCTTCTTGCCCAGGGCCTCCAGCACCGCGCGGACCGCCGCCGCGCACTCCGGCGTCAGGTTCCCCCGGATCACCCCGGCCCCGCCGAACGTGGTGCCCGCCTGGACGTAGCGGTCGTCGAACCCGTCGTCGGGGCTGTCCGGGTCCGGCTGCTGCTGCCGCCACCGCTCGATCGCGCAGGCCGCGATGGTGGCCAGGTCGTCCAGCGACGCGCCCGCCGCGGCCGCTAGTTACTGGTGCGACTCGCGCCACCAGCGCCAGCCGCGGCCCGTCCGCCCGGTACAGCAGGCCTACGAGCTCACGTTCGTCCACTGCGCGTCAGCTGGCTGAGCCCGGGGCGGCCCAGGCTGGCCAGGGCGGTGTTGAGCACCTCGCGGGAGACTTCACGGCCGAGGCTGCCGTCCGAGTCCCACACGTGGATCCACGTTCGCCCGTCACTGCCGTTGAAGCCGAATGTGGCGCCCTCGGGCAGGGCATCCGAGATGGCCCCGAGCAGCGCGCTGTCCAACTGCTGGCCTTCCGGCAGGAAAGCCGCGTTCTCGTGCGGGCGGACGGGGGCGTCAGCCGCCGCCACGACGACGGCGTCCAACGCGTCAAGGTCAGCCAGGCCCGCCAGTGCGCGGGCGGGGACCGTTTCCCGGTCACGGATCATGGCCAGGAGCGCATGCTCCAGGCCGAGGTGGGAGTCGCCCATCTCGATAGCGACCCGTATGCCCCATGTCGGTTGCACGTAGCCGCTGGGCACGAGGGGCCGGGGAAGAGAAGGGGGCGAGTAGCCGGGACCGTCCAGGATGGCGTCGACGGCCGCCTCGGCGCGGGCGAGGTCGACCAGGTCCGAGAGCACGCTCACGGGCCACCCGCCGTCGTGGAGCATCG
Organism: uncultured Actinomycetota bacterium; assembly: GCA_963767685.1. Taxonomy (GTDB): domain Bacteria; phylum Actinomycetota; class Actinomycetes; order Streptosporangiales; family Streptosporangiaceae; genus Trebonia. The sequence continues at coordinate 197,103 of CAVYEZ010000012.1, read as the reverse complement.
CCAGGAACAGGTGCTCGGCTCCGACGGCCGGGCTCCCCGAGATCCTGGCGATCTCGGCGGCCCGACCCGCGACCATGTAGTAATGCGGGGTGGGGGACATCATCCCCTTGGAATCCCGTCCCATGGACTACACGATAGGCGCCATTTTCCCGGATCCGAACGTGAGGAAGTCCAGCCAGGACGTCTCGTCATCGGGATGCGTCTGGCCATGCGGGCCTGGCCTGGCGATCAGTTGCTTGTCGATTTACGTTCGAAGGACCAGTAGAGCAGGGGCTGGTACGCGATGACCTCCCGGATGCGGTGGCTGTCCGGAGGCGTTGCGACCCGGCCAGCCTAAGCTACTTTCCGGGAGAATACTTTTAGAGTATTCTCCCGGTTATGAGCGTGCCGCTGACACTGCTTGGCTGGCTGGAGCGGGGGCCAAGCCACGGATATGACCTGAAACGGGACTACGACGCGTACTTCGGCCAAGGCAAGCCGGTGCGCTACAGCCAGGTGTACGCGACCTTGTCCCGGTTGGCCAGGGACGGGAAGACGATCCCCGGGCCCGTCGAGCAGGGGGCCGGGCCGGAACGGCGGCGCTACGTCATCACCGAAGCGGGCATCGCCGACGTGGAACGGTGGCTGGCCGAGCCGGCCCCGCCGGAGCCGGACCTGCACAGCGGGCTGTTCGCCAAGGTTGTGCTCGCCCTGATGCTCGGCCGCCCGGCCTGCACGTACCTGGATGCCCAGCGGGCCGCGCACCTGCAGCGGATGCGCGAGCTCACCGACCTCAAACGTGGCTCTGACCAGATCGGCGTGCTGCTCGCCGACCACTCTCTTTACCGCCTGGAGGCTGACCTACGATGGATCGACCACACCGCGGCCCGGCTGGACCTGCTCTCCCGGGCGGTGCGCCCGTGACCGCAGACCTTGCCGCCGTCACAGCATCCCCCGGGGCCGCGACGATCATCGAGGCGCGGAACCTGGTGAAATCGTTCGGCGAAACACCGGCGCTGCGCGGTGCCTCGCTGGCAGTCCGGCAGGGCGAGATCGTCGCGGTCATGGGGCCGAGCGGGTCGGGCAAGTCCACGCTGCTGCACTGCCTGGCCGGCATCCTGGTCCCCGAACAGGGCCAGGTATGGTTCGGCGGGCAGCGGCTGGACACCCTGGGCGACGACCTGCGCAGCGCGCTGCGCCGGGACCTGTTCGGGTTCGTGTTCCAGTCCGGCCAGCTCGTCCCCGAGCTGACCGCGGAAGAGAACGTCGCGCTGCCGCTGCTTTTGTCCGGTACCCGGCGCGGCCCGGCGATGACCGCGGCCAGGAAGTGGTTTGGCGTGCTCGGCCTGGACGGGCTGCAGGGCCGCAGGTCCGGGGAGCTGTCCGGCGGGCAGGCGCAGCGGGTAGCGCTGGCCCGCGGCCTGGTCGCCGAACCGGAAGTGCTGTTCGCCGACGAGCCGACCGGGTCGCTGGACTCGGTGTCCGGCGAACTGGTGATGGACCTGCTGACCGCCGCCGTCCGCGAGCACGGCACCACCGTCGTCCTGGTCACCCACGACGCCCGGGTCGCCGCCTACGCCGACCGCGAAGTCATCGTCCGCGACGGCACGGCCTGCACGCTTACCGGGGCCCGGCCATGATCGGGCTCGGGCTGCGGCTGGCGGTCAGCGGCGGCCGCGAGGCGATCACCCGGCTGGTCATCCTGGCGGTCGCCGTCGGCCTGGGCACCGGCCTGCTGCTGACCGCCGTGGCCGGGACCAACGCGGCCGTCACCTGGAACAACCGCCACGCCTGGTTCTGGACCGGCAGCTCGTCCGTGCCCGCCAGCCCGGCGGCGGCGGTCGTCGCCCCGCTGTGGTGGCACCCCATCAGTGACATGTTCAACGGGCAGGGCATCAGCCGGTTCGACGTGGCCGCCACCGGCGCCTCGTCCCCGGTGCCGCCGGGCATCCCCCGCGACCCGGCGCCGGGGCAATACTACGCCTCACCCGCACTGATCGCGCTGCTGCACACTACCCCGGCGGACCAGCTAGCCGGACGCTACCCAGGCCACCTGGCCTGCGCGATCGGCGAGACCGCGCTGCCGTCGCCGGACTCGCTGGTCATCATCGTCGGACGCGCCCCGGCGCAGCTCGCGCACACCCCGAACAGCGCGCGGGTGACATCAATCAACACGGTGGTGCCCGGCGGCTTCGGGGGCCAGGTGAACCCCGGGGGGCTCGACTACAGCCCTAGCCGACCCGGGAGGCGGGGCGAGGGCCATGGACCTCATCTTGTCCGTTGTGGCGCTGGCCATCCTGACCCCGGTGCTGCTGTTCATCGCCACCGCGACCCGGCTGTCGGCCGCCCGCCGTGAGGAACGGTTCGCGGCGATGCGCCTACCGGCGCGACCCGCAAGCAGGTCTCCCTGCTCGCCGCCATCGAATCGGTCACGGCCGGACACTCGGGGTGGCCGCCGGGTTCGGGATCTTCTTCCGGACTGCGCATCCCGGTCGCTGGTCTCCCGTTCATCGGCCAGCCGTTCTTCCCCGCCGAACTGACGCTCAGCCTGCCGGACATCCTCGCGGTCGCGATCGGCGTGCCAGCCGCCGCCGCTGTGGCCGCCCGGCTGGCGCTGCGCCGGGTGCACATCTCCCCGCTCGGCGTCGCCCGCCGGGCGACACCGGAGCCGCCGCGCGCCCGGCGGCTGGTGCCGCTGCTGGCAGGCCTGGCCGAGCTTGGCTTCTGGACCGTGCACGGCCAACCGGCCTCCACTCCCGGGCAGATCCAGGCGTTCGTGTCCAGCTTCGCGCTCATCCTCATCGGCCTGTTCATCGCGGGCCCGTGGATCACCATGGCCGCCGCCAGGGCCATGGCCCGGTGGACCAGCCGCCCAAGCACGCTGATCGCGGCCCGCCGCCTGGCCGACGACCCCAGGGCCGCCTTCCGCGCGGTTAGCGGCCTGGTCCTCGCGCTGTTCATCACCACCGTGGCGGTGGTCGCGATCAGCACGCAGAACGCCAAGAACTTCACCCGGTGGGGCGCCGTGGCGGAATCAAACGTGCTGAATGACCAGATAGCGTACGAGTCGCCCGGCGGCCAGGCCGTGTCGGGCCCGGGGCCAGCCGCGCCCGTCGAGCCGCTCACCGCGCAGCTGCGCGCGATTCCCGGCGTCCAAGGGGTGGTCCTGGTCCGTGCTGACCGGGGGCTGACCATCCCCGGCACATTCCGCGGCTTCGGCGGCAATGGGTTCGGCCAGCCCAGCCCGGTCCCGGCGGGCGTGATCTCCTGCGCCCAGCTCGCGACCGTTCCCGTGCTCGGCCGCTGCCCAGCCGGGGCGGCAGCGGCGGCATTCCCCGCAGGCGCGTTCGGCCCCAATGGCGTGCTGAACTCCACGAACACCACCGGGATAACCTGGCCGGCCGCGAATGTCCCGGCCTCGGGGATTGACAGCCTCGGCGTGGCCGCCATCGACGTGGCGACGGACGGTTCTGTCCCGACGATCGAGCAGGCGAGGACTCTGCTTGAGTCCGTGAACGCCTACCCGGTCGTCAACGCGCCGCTCACCATGAGCGACATTATCAAGAGGGACAATTCCAAGCACAGCGACGAAGGGCAGCTCGCGACCGTGGTGATCCTGATCAGCCTGGTGATCGCCGGCTGCACGCTCGCCACGGGCATCGCGGCCGGGCTCGCGGACCGCAAGCGGCCGTTCAGCCTGCTGCGGCTCACCGGCTCCCGGCTCGCCATGCTGCGCCGCGTCGTCGCACTCGAAGGCGCCGTACCGTTGCTCGCCGTCGCCGGGGTCGCGATCGGCACCGGGTTCGGCGGCGCCGCGATGTACGCCTCCGGGGCCATACAGCACCCGATGGTCGCGCCCGGCGCCGCCTACTACCTTCTCACCGCAGGCGGGATCCTGGCGTCCCTCGGCATCATCGCCGCCACCTTCCCGCTGCTGGCCCGCATCACCGGACCCGAGGTCGCGAGAAACGAATGACCGGCAAGCCGGAAAACCGGCCGCTGATCCTCACTCATCAGTCACGCGGCGAGCATTTTCTGGGCGGCCTCGTCTGCCCAGGCCGCGAGTTGCTTGTCTCGTTCAAGCTTCTTGCTATCCCGACGGGAAGCTGGATCCAACCCGGCGATAGGAAAGCCCGATACGGGCCTACCGCTCAGCGGTACTGGCTCAAGCTAGGCGGATAGCCGGTCGCTTATGCTGACGCCTCGCCCAAGACGCCGCCATCACGCTCTCAGGCCGCTCAGGCGATCCGGGACTGCCCGGACAGGCAAAGCGTCACGTCGACGAGGCGCCGCGCTCTAGGCGCTCGGCGATCCAGACCTTGATGATCGACTGGCGGTTGACCCCAAGGCGCCGCGCCTCTCGGTCCAGGGACTCGATCATCCACGAGGGGAAGTCAACGTTCACGCGCCGCTGCTCTAGGCCCGGCCGCCGCGCGGCCGACATGTCCAGCTGGGACGTTACATCCTCGCCGTCGTCAAAGGCCCGGTCGAACTCTTCAGACTTCATAGATCCTTATCTCCTCATCCCGTGCCCGGCGGACAGAGATGATCCTGATCCTGTCCTCCCGGTAAGTCACTACGGCCGACCAGTGCCTGCCGCCCATCCTGCCGACCACGAGCCACCGCGGCTCGCCCGCCGTCCGCGCGGGCACCTCGATGCGCATGGGGTCCTGCCATAGCTCCTGCGCCTGGACGAAGTCGACCGTATACGCGCCATACCGTAGAGGTCCGCCTGGGATGCGAACCACCGCTCGGGTGTCGACGCCACCCGGTAAGAGCAGGCAGACGCGGGGCAGCAGCGCGCAGCGGTGACGTCAGTCTTGCGTCGGGACTTGCCATCCCGGATTGGCGCCGAGCGCTCCGGCGAGCCGGGTAATTGCCTCCCGGGTGGCCTGGTCGCTGACGCGATCGGGAAGCCAGGCGCAGGCGATTCCGGCGGCTTTCACGTCGCCGGCGGCGCAGACGGCGGTGAGGCATTCCTCGATCTGGGCCACGGAGGGCCCGGCACCCGAGGGGAAGCGCAGGCCGGGGAGTTGCCCGCTGTCGATCACGTCCACGTCCAGGTGCAGGTAGACCGGCCTGCGGCCGAGCGCGGCAAGGGCGGAGGTGATCGCGGCCGGGTCGGCGGGCACGCGGCGGACCTGGCTGGCGGCGAGGGCGTCGCGCTCGGCGGGGTCGAGGTCCCTGGCGTCAGCGAGCACGATGTCGGTGTCGGCCACCGGCCGGAGCGCGAACGCGTCTGGGAAGAGCCCGGGTGCCCGTCCGGTCAGCATCGCCAGCGCCATGCCACCGAGGTAGCCGCTGATCGTGATGGCCGGGGTGTTGAAGTCCCCGTGCGCGTCCAGCCACACCACGGCCAGGTCGCGGTAGCGGCTCTGGAGCCCGGCAACCGCGCCCAGCGCGGCCGGGCAGTCACCGGACAGCAGCAGCGGCCTGGCGGCCCGCGCCACCGCGCCGGCGACCGCCCGCTGCAGCACCGCCATCCGGTCAAGCACGGTGCCGTCCGGCAGGGACGGGCAGATCGTCTCGGCCGCGCCAACCGGGACCGGGAAGGCCGGGATGTGCTCATCGAGGTGCCAGGGCGACACGATGAGATCCCAGCCGTCGGCAGCATCGTGATCGGCCACCGGTGCCTCGCTTTCTTGCCGATGGGCGGAGAATCGGCGTCCCGGCCAGCCGGGCGGTCGTTCTGGCCGAGCCGGGCGCGCAGCCAAGCATCCTCCAGTTCCGGGGCGCCGGGCAACCGCGGCAGGGCCGCAAACTAAGGCGGTGTGGTGCCGCCCCGCGCGGGCCTGGTCCTGGCAAGATGGCGGCATGGAACGTGTGCTTGGGATCGGCGGGTACCTCGTGCGGGCTTCCGACCCGGCGGCCCTGGGCGCCTGGTACCGCGATTGCCTGGGCCTGGATGCCGATGAGAACGGCCTGTGGCTCCCAGAAGCCGGGCCGACGGTGTTCGCGGCGTTCGAGTCCGGTACCGAATACTTCGGATCCCGCGCCCAGCAGGCCATGCTCAACTTCCGGGTCCGCGACCTGGACGCGATGCTCGCGCAACTGCGCGCCAAGGGAGCGGACGTGGCCGGGGAGACGCAGGAGATGGAGGGCGTCGGCCGGTTCGGCTGGGTCACCGACCCCGAGGGCAACCGGGTCGAACTCTGGGAGCCTGCCTGACCCGTCCTCACAGGCCATCGCAGCCCCTGGGCATCGGCGTGACCGCGTCAGTGGTGGTCCCCGGACCGGCCGAGGGTCTCCACGGGGGTCGCGCCCGGCCGGGTCCACTGCGGCACCGGGCGGCCGGTCGGGCCCCAGGTAGCGTTCCCGTCCGCGTCCGAGCGCCAGTACCAGCACGGGCCGTGCCCCTCGGGCCAGCCCTCGGGGTTGTCCTGCCAGGCCTCGCGGCGGCCGTAGGGCGTCATGTCGAGCAGGGCGAAGGCGCCCATGACCGGCTCGTTGCCGCGGCCGGTGGTGGAGTAGGTGAGGAACGCGCGGTCGCCGTCGCGCAGGAAGCAGGTGGTGTACCCCATGTCGCCGCCGACCGGCTCGGCCAGGTCGCGCACGGAGTACCAGGGCTGGGTGTAGCCCATGAACTCGATGTAGGGGGCCACCTCCTCCCAGCGGCCCGTGGTCAGGATGGCGAACGAGACGCCGCGGGCGTTGAGGTAGACGGCGTCCTTCAGGAGCCAGGCCGTGGTGGTGCAGCCTTCGCACTGTCCCTGGTGCGGCGCGCCGTCCCACCACATGTGCTTGTAGACCACGAGCTCGTCCCGGCCCTGGAACAGGTCAAGGAACGGGACCGGACCGTCGGGGCCGATCACCTCGACCGCGGGGTCGAACTCCACCATCGGCAGCCTGCGGCGGGCCGCGGCGATGGCGTCGCCCTCCCGGGTGTGGGCCTTTTCGCGAACCAGCAGTTCGTCACGGGCGGACTGCCAGGTGGCCAGGTCAACCACGGGCGGGCGGCCGGACAGTGCGGTGGCAGGTTCGTTTGGCGTGGTCGTCATGGCGTCCTCCGTGGTGTCTCGCGCGGGTTAGGCCCGCACGACGTCCTGCGACGGTCACTAGAACAGACCCGCGACCCGTCAGAAATTAATCGGAGGAAGCAACCTCCACGGGAGCCCGTCGCCACCGACGCGTCTCGCCGGGCGCCCACAGGTGGTACCCGACGGGGAAGAGCCGGATGTTGAACCGCTCGTCCACCGTTCCCCACAGCCCGCGGCGCGCGAACAGCGCGATCGCGATGGCCACGATCCCGAGGACGATCAGGTACCAGGCGTTGTAGGACTGCAGCGTCTGCTGCAGCACCATGTAGACGATCGTCCCGATGATCGGCCCCTCGATCGTGCCGATGCCGCCGATGATCACCGCGAACGCCATCTCGGCGGTCCACTGCACGCTGAACACGCCGCCCGAAGTCGCCGGGACCACCTGCAACTGCTCGATGGCGAGGATGCCGCCGGCCGCGCCGCACCCGGCGGCGGCGGCGATGAACACGCCCATCCGGGCCAGGCCGACGCGCACGCCGGAGGACCGCGCCGCCCGCTCGTCGTCGCGGATCGCGGTCAGCGTCAGGCCGACCTTCGACCGCAGCAGCAGGTACACGCCGCCGATGGCGAGCACCGCGACGGTGAGCGCCGCCCAGTAGGTGTAGGCGGTGAGCACCGCCGGGTCGTAGCCGGTGAGCCCGGGCAGCGCCATGCCGCTGCCGCCGCCGATGGACCCGATCTGCTCGATCAGCAGCATGACAACCGAGGCGAGCACCCAGGTGGCGATGGCGAAGTAGCCGAGCCGCAGCCGGGCGACCAGCCACCACATCGGCACCGCGCAGACGGCAGCGCCGATCGCGGCGATGAACAGCCCGGCCCACGGCGTGACCCCGTGCAGCGCCGGGATCAGCACGAAGTACGCGCCGAGCCCGAAGAACGCCTGCTGCCCGATGGAGACGAGCCCCGCGTACCCGGCCAGCAGGTTCCACATCGAGGCCAGCGTGAGCACGATCAGCCCCTGCACCATGATCCCGGTGGTGCCAGGCCCCACGTAGTACGGGAACGCGAACAGCACGGCGACCACGACGATCGCGCCGAGGCCGCTCCAGGCCACGTTCCTGCGCGAGCGGGTTACTCTCAATGCCTTTTCTTCCGAACGGAAGCTGGCCTTCGCGGTCTCTGTCATGACTGAGCCCCTCGGCTGGTAAGCCCCTGCGGCCGGACAACGAGGACGAGCAGGAAGACCGCGTACCCGGCGAGCGGCTCCCAGTTGGGGTTGTGCACCGCGCCGATCGCCTGCGCGACGCCGAGGATGATGCCGCCGAGCAGGGTGCCCCACAGCGACCCGAGGCCGCCGATGACCACCGAGGCGAAGGCGAACAGCAGGATCGTGTCGGTGCCGATGGTCGGGCTGAGCGTGGTGGTGATCCCGTCGGCGATGCCCGCGATCGCCACGGTGCCGAATGCGATCGCGGCCGCGATGCCGAACACGTGCCGGTAATCCGCCCCGGACAGCTGCGCGGCCTCCCGGTCGTCGGCGACGGCCCGGATCAGCCTGCCGTACTTCGAGAAACGTCAGGAACTGCTGGAGGCCGAGCAGCACGATGACCGCGAGATGAAGATGCCCAGGGGGAGGTAGGCGATCGTGATCTGCGACCCGATCGAGAAGGACGCGGTGACGAAGGAGTCGCCGACGCCGAGGCCCCGGGTGTTCGCGGTGAAGAACTGCTGCAGGCCGTTCTCGATGATGATCGACAGGCCGAAGGTGACGATCAGCGTGGTGAGCTCGCCCCGGCTGATCGCGGCCTCAAGCAGGGAGCGCTGCAGTATGTAGCCGAGCACCGCCATCAGCACGACGACGATGGGGATCGACCACAGGACCGGCACGTGGGACACCGCGATGATGCCGACGCCGATGTACCCGGCGACGGTGGCGAGGTCGCCGTGCGCCAGGTTGACCACCTTCATGACCCCGAACATCAGGGACAGCCCGCACGCGAACAGCGCGTAGAGCCCGCCGGTCAGCACACCTTGGATGATTGCGTTAACCCACTGCATAACGGATTGCTCCCGTCAATGTCCAGGGGAGTCTGAGCAGGTTGTGGTTCTACGGGGTATCCAGCCGTTCTCGGGGGGGTATGGGGGGGTTGTCCTCCCGGGCTGGCAGAGTCGGCACCGAAGTAGGCGGCCTCGACCTGCTCCCTGGTGACCTCGGCGGGCGTGCCCTCGAGCGTGGTGTGCCCCTCGAGGAGGCACTGCAGGTGGGTCGCGACGCGCAGCGCCTGGCTGACGTCCTGCTCGACGAGCAGCACGGTGATGCCGGACTCGAGGATCTGCGGCAGCATGGCGTAGATCCGCTGCACGATCACCGGCGCCAGGCCGAGGGACAGCTCGTCAAGCAGCAGCACCCGCGGGTTCGCGACGAGCGCGCGGCCGATCGCGACGGACTGCTGCTCGCCGCCGGACATCTGCGCGGTCTTCTGGCCGCGCCGCTCCTTCATCCACGGGAACATCTCGTAGACGCGCTCGATGTTCCACGGCCCCTTGCGCGCGAACGAGCCGCCGACCTTGAGGTTCTCCTCCAGGGTCAGCGAAGGGAACAGCCGCCGGCCCTCGGGGACCATCACGATCCCCGCGGTGGCCCGCTTCTCCGGGCGCAGCCCGGTCACGTCCTTGCCGTCGTACCTGATCGAGCCCGTGGTCGGGTGGTGCAGGCCGGCGATGGTGCGCAGCAGCGTGGACTTGCCCGCGCCGTTGGCGCCGATAAGCGCGTAGACCTCGCCCGGGAAGACGGTGAGCGAGATGCCGGACAGCGCCCGGAGCTGGCCGTGGTGCACCACGAGGTCGCGCACCTCAAGCAGCGGCGCGCCGCTTTCTTGCCGGCGGAGCTGGCCGTCATGCGCCACGAAATCGCGCGCCTCGGGCGGCGGCGGGCCGCTCTCTTGACGGCTGCTCATCGGCTTTCTTCCTCTTCGATCACGGCCTGCACGGTCGAGGTGTCGATGGCGTCGCTGCCGAGGTACACCTCGCGGACCCGGGGATTCGCGAAGACCTCGGCCGGGGTGCCGTCGCCGATGAACTCCCCGCCGTACAGGCAGGTCATCCGGGTCGACCAGAGAGGTCAGCGCCCGGACGACGTGCTCGATCCAGATCACCGCGATGCCCTCGGCGTTGATGCCGCGGACGATCTCCACCAGCACGGTGACCTCGGGGTCGGTGAGGCCGCCCGCGACCTCGTCGAGCAGCAGCAGCTGCGGCCCGGTGGCGAGCGCGCGGGCGATCTCCAGGCGCTTGCGGGCGAGCAGCCCGAGACGGCCGGCGGGCACGTTCGCCTCGCGGGCTATCCCCGTCCGCTCCAGCGCGGCCGCGGCCGCCGCGTAGCTGGCCTTGCGGCGCAGGCCGCCGCCCTGCTGGGCGGCGACGAGCGTGTTCTCGAACACGGTCATGTCCACGAAGGGACGCGGCACCTGGTAGGTCCGCCCGATGCCGAGGCGGCAGCGGGCGGCCGAGTCCAGCCGGGTGATGTTCCTCCCGGCGAAACTGACCTGGCCGGCGCCCGGGGCGAGGTCACCGGAGATGAGGCCGAACAGGCTGGTCTTGCCAGCCCCGTTCGGCCCCACGATCCCGACGGTGTCCCCGGCGCCGACCGAGAAACTGAGATCTTCCGCGATGACGACGCGGCCGAACCGCTTCGTCACGTGGTCGAGCTCAAGGAGTGGACTAGTCATGTGCTCCGAAATCGTCCGTGCTCAGGCGAAAGTGGGCTGGAGATTGCATGTTCCGAGTTTCGGGTGCGGTGTCCGGATGTCAAGACAGCGTTCTAATATTCGGAACATGCCGCATGACGATTCCGCACCTGGTCGAGCTCAAAGAGTGGACTAGTCATGCTTCTGCGATTGTTCGGGATTTAGCTGAAGGTTGGCAGCAGGTCGCCGGTGATCTTTGCGTTCGGCTGCAGGGTGTTGTCGACCACCTTGGCCTCCAGCGGGTACTTGGTGCCCTTCTGCCACTGGATGCCGACCGGCGGGGTGATCGCGACGCCGGGGGCGGGGTTGGTCTTGGCGTTGGTGGAGGTGTAGTCGATCGGGCCCGCCACCGCCTCCGGCAGCTTGACCTTGAACAGCGCGTCCGCGAGCTCCTGCTTGTTGTGCGGGTCGTTCACCTGGGTGAGGGCCGCGTAGGCGATCTCGAAGAGCGTGTAGTTGGAGATGTTAGCGTTCGGCTGGCCAAGGCCGGCGGCGGTGAAGGCCGTGCCGAGGTCCGTGCACGTCTGGCTGTCGAGCGAGGAGGTCCAGGGCAGCTCGGGCACCCACCAGGAGTCGGTGGCGATGTTGTAGACCTTGGAGCCCATGGCGTAGGCGTCGGTCGGGAACAGCAGGACCTTGGCGACGGTGGCGAGCTTGGGCTTGAAGCCCTGCTGCAGCGCCTGGGTCCACATGGTGGCGAAGTCGGGGGGCAGCGGGACGTTGGTGAAGAAGTCGTCGCCGTGGTTCTTGAACGGCTGATCATCGACGTGTAGTTGGTCAGCCCGTCCGGGTAGGCCGTCGACAGGTCGAGGGTGTAGCCGGTGCCCTTGAGCACGGCGGGGAACACGGCGCGGAAGGCGTTGCCGTCGGGGTCGTTCGGGAAGGCGGCGGCGACCTTGTGGTTGTTGCCGTACTTCGCGCCGATGCGGTCCCACATCGGCTTGAAGCACAGCGCCAGGTGCTCGGCGCCGAGGAAGTACATGACCGTCCACTTGGGCTTCAGCGTGGGCTTCTGCGGGTTGCCGCCCAGGTTGCACGTACCAGGACTCCCACGGGATGTTGGAGCAGATCAGCGGGGTGCCCAGGGTCTCCGCCTGCGAGGCGACCGCGTTGACCGTCTCGGGGGTGGAGGAGGCGAGCAGCAGGTCGACGTTGTCCTGCTGGATGGCCTGCTTGGCCAGCGTGCCCGCCTTGGTCACGCTCGACTGCGAGTCGTAGGACTTGATGTTGACCTTGTAGGTCGTGCCGCCGATCTTGATCCCGTTCTTGAACTGCGAGGTCGCCATGACCTGCTGGGTGACCCAGTTGTCCGGGTAGCCGAAGCCGGCCAGCGAGCCGGTCACCGGGTGGATCCAGCCGATCGTGATGCTCCTTGCTTGAGCCGCCGCCCGCGGTGCTGCCCGTGCTCGCCGACGCGGCTCGACGAGGAAGAGGACGAGGCTCCCTGGATCCCCGAGCTGCAGGCCTCAAGAAGGGCACCGCCGCCCACGACGGCCGCGCCGACGCCGGCCGCGCGGAACAGGCTGCGTCGGGAGACGCGGCCGGCGGTGGGCTGGTTGTCGGTGCTGTCCGGCTGGGCAGTCTGGTCAGTCATGGTGTGGATCTCTCCTTGTATAGCTGCGCACCCTGCCCGGGCGCGGGGAATCGCGGCTGGGCGGCTGTGGCTAAGCGTTGTAAAGAGTGGCCGCGAGCACGTTACGGCCCGTGAGCGACTCCGAGGCTAACACCACAACAGTCCTTTACGTGCACAAATGTGACACTTCGGGGTATATGCGGACGTAGCGGACGCGGCGGCGTCATTGCCGCCCAAATGTGGGTGTCCGCAGCAGGTCAGCCGTAACTGACGGTAACTAACTACTGGGTCTTCGTCGCGTGTAGGATTGTCAACAATCGTAGGAGAACGCTATGGGTGACTATCATCGAAGTCAATGTGCGTTATGAAACTGTTTTATAGTGACGGTTCTGTTTTGTTGGCGTTAACCGCGCGTTGAGTCGCCCGCCGGCCCCCGGCGCGGATCCCGGTGCCCTCCGCGCGCCCCGCCACCTCGACCGGATGTCCCCGCACGCGGGCGAAGGGCTGCCGGCAGCCCCTATACTGGCTTCTTGACGCTTGGCCGTGTGGCGCCCTCTCTCCGTCCGCCCGGCCCGGCGAGACTCGCTCGGTCCGGCCGGCCATTCCCCGCTGGCGGGTGCCCGACACACACCTAACTTCGTGGGAGAAGACCGCAGCCGTGGCTGTCAAGATCAGACTGAAGCGCCTGGGCAAGATCCGGGAACCGTATTACCGGGTCGTCGTCGCCGACTCGCGCACCAAGCGCGACGGGCGTGCCATCGAGGAGATCGGCAAGTACCACCCGAAGCTTGAGCCGTCGCTCATCGAGATCGACTCCGAGCGGGCCCAGTACTGGCTCTCGGTTGGCGCGCAGCCGACCGAGTCAGGTCCAGCACCTGCTGACCATCACCGGCGACTGGCAGAAGTTCAAGGGCCTGCCCGGCGCCGAGGGCACGCTCAAGACCGGCGAGTCGAAGGCCGACAAGAAGGACCGCTACGAGGAGCTCGTCAAGGAGTCCCTCGCGGCGAAGGAGGCCAAGGCCGCCGCCAAGCCCGCCAGGTCCGCGCCGAAGCGGGACGCCAAGAAGGCCGAGCCCGCCGCCGGAAAAGGCCGAGCCCGCCCCGGCCGAGGCCGCCGCCGCCGAGGCCGCGCCGAGGCCGCGCCGCCGAGGCTGCCGAGGCGCCCGCCGGCCGAGGCTGCCCGCCGCCGAGTCCGCTCCGGCCGAGTCAACCGAGGCCTAAGGTGCTTGAGGAAGCCCTCGATCACCTGGTCGGGGCATCGTCGCCACCCGGACGACGTCCGGGTGGTGAGCCGCATGCTCCGCCGGGGCAACGTACTCGAAGTCCGCGTCCACCCCGATGACCTGGGCAAGGTCATCGGGCGGGGTGGCCGGACCGCCCGGGCGCTGCGGACCGTGATCGGCTCACTGGCCGGGAACAGGCACGTCCGCATCGACCTGCTGGAGACCGGCGAGGTCAGTTAATTCCCGGGGGGACGACCCCCCGTACCCCCCGGCTGTCCGCACGGCCGGGCCTGATCACAAAAACCGCGATCGTATCAGGCCCGCCCGCGCGGACCAAAAGCTGCGGGGTGACTCGGAAGAGGTAACGGATTTGCAAGTCACTGTCGGCCGCATCGGCCGTCCGCACGGGATTCGCGGCGACGTCGTGGTCGGTGTCCGCACCGACGAGCCGGAACTGCGGTTCGCGCCGCGGCTCGCGGCTGGACACCGACCCGGCCGACGTCGGCCCGCTCACCGTGGCGGGCAGCAAGTGGCACTCCGGCGAGCTCCTCGTCCGGTTCGAGGGCGTCGGCGACCGGGACGCCGCGGCGGAGCTGCGCGGCACCTGGCTGACGGTGGACTCCGCCACGATCGCGCCGCCCGAGGACCCCGACGAGTTCCGCGACGCCGACCTGGTCGGCCTGTCCGTCCGCACGGCTCGACGGCACGCACGGTCGGCACGGTCGACGACGTGCTCCACTCGGGCCAGGACGTCCTGGTCATCAAGTCACCGGACGGCCGCGACATCATGGTCCCGTTCGTCAAGCCCCTCGTGCCCGAAGTAGACGTGCCCGGCGGGCTACCTGGTCGATCAACCCTCCCGAGGGCCTCCTGAACCTCGAAGAAGCGTGAGCTTGCGTCGCGCTAGATCGATCATGCCGGGGGGTTAGCGTGCGGATCGACATCGTCACCATTTTCCCTGACTACTTCGGTCCCGTCGGCGCGGACGGGCGGGTCGGCGAGTCCGGGCCCCTCGGCGTGTCGCTGATCGGGAAGGCCGGGGCGCGCGGCGACATCGACTTCCGCGTGCACGACCTGCGGTCCTGGACCACCGACGTGCACCACACGGTCGACGACACCCCCTTCGGCGGCGGCCCCGGCATGGTGATGAAGCCCGACGTCTGGGGCGCCGCCCTCGACGCGGTACTGGCCAACCCGGTGCTGGCCAACCCGGTGCTGGCCAGCACGGGCCTGGCCGGCGACGCGCCAGCGCCGGCGCGGCTGATCGTGCCCACGCCGTCCGGCACGCCCTTCACCCAGGAGCTGGCGGCCGCCTACGCGCAGGAGGCGCACCTCGTGTTCGCCTGCGGGCGGTACGAGGGGATCGACTCCCGGGTGGTCGCCGACGCCAGCACGCGGCATGCCCGTCGACGAGGTCAGCATCGGGGACTACGTCCTGGCCGGGGGAGAGGCGGCCGTCGCCGTGATCGTCGAGGCGGTCTGCCGCCTGCTGCCCGGCGTGCTCGGGAACGAGCAGTCAAACCGCGACGACTCGTTCGGCGGCACCGGGGGAGCGATGAGCGGGCTGCTCGAGGGCCCGGTCTACACCCGGCCGCGAACGTGGCGCGAGCGCGACGTGCCTGACGTACTATTGTCGGGCAATCACCGGGCGATCGCGCGCTGGCAGCGGGATGAGTCGCTGCGCCGCACCGCTGTCAACCGGCCCGACCTGATCCGCCGTCTAGCGGCGGCACCGGACGGCCTCGACAAGCGGGATCGTCAGGTGCTAGCTGACGTTGGTTTTCCGGTTGACACCGAAAATATGGCACACTGAAGAGCGCTGCCCGTTCGGGCGTTGACCCTGCCGGGGTGTTTCCCTGGCTAACGCAGGCTTCCACCCGGATGCGCGCTGCCGCGCATTCCGACCAGGACTGAGGAACATCCATCATGCACACCGCGATCGCCGAGCTTGAGCAGGCCCAGCTCCGGACTGACGTCCCGGACTTCCGACCCGGTGACACCCTCAAGGTGCACGTCAAGGTGACGGAAGGCAACCGCTCCCGCATTCAGGTCTTCCAGGGTGTCGTGATCCGGCGCCAGGGCGGCGGCCTGCGGGAGACCTTCACCGTGCGCAAGGTGAGCTACGGCGTGGGCGTTGAGCGCACGTTCCCGGTGCACAGCCCGTCGATCGACAAGATCGAGGCGGTCACCCGCGGCCGCGTCCGCCGGGCCAAGCTGTACTACCTGCGCGACCTGCGCGGCAAGGCGGCCAGGATCAAGGAGCGGCGGGAGACCACGACCGCCAGCTGATCAAGCTGACGAGCTGATCTCGGATGGCCCCTGAGCCGGGTGCCGAACCAGGCGCGCAGGCAGACGCGCAGGCGGCTGCCGGGCCGGCGCCTGCCGCCGACGAGCCGCGCCGACGACAGCAGGACGAACGCGGATGACGCCAAGCGGCCGAAGCGGAAGCGGTCCTTCTGGCGCGACCTCGTCGTCATCGTGGTCGCGGCGCTGGCGCTGACGATCCTGCTGAAGGCGTTCGTCGTGCAGGTGTTCTCCATCCCCTCCGGGTCGATGGAGAACACCCTGCTGCCCGGTGACCGGATCCTGGTCAGCAAGATCGTCTACAAGTTCCGGCCCATCGCCCGCGGCGACATCGTGGTGTTCAGCGGCGCCGGGTCCTGGGACCCGCCGAACCAGCCGCCGAGCAACTGGTTCACCGGGGTCTGGGACGACGCGGTCAACCTGGTCGGCATCGCCGGGCCGGACACCGACTACGTCAAGCGCGTGATCGGCGTGCCCGGCGACCACGTGGTCTGCTGCAACGCCCAGGGGCAGGTGACGGTCAACGGCGTGCCGCTGTCCGAGTCGTCGTACGTCTTCCCGGGCGACGCCCCCTCCGCTGGTGCGGTTCAACATCACCGTCCCGGCGGGGCGGCTGTGGGTGATGGGGGACAACCGGGGCGACTCCGACGACTCCCGCTTCCGTGACGACCGACCCAGGCGGCGGGACCATACCGGAAAGCGCCGTCGTGGGCCGGGCGTTCCTGATCATCTGGCCGCTCTCGCGCGTCTCCGACCTCCCCATCCCGAATACCTTCGAGCAGCCGGCGCTCAACGCCGCCGCGGCCGTGGCGGCCGCGCCGCCGGCCACCGTGGCGGGCGGCACCGCGTTCGCGGGCGCGGCGGTCCTCACCTGGCGCCGGCGCGCCGGCGGGGGCCGGGCGCCGGCTGAGGTCCTTGGGGAGACCGCGGGCGTTTGATGCGGTAGGGGCGATCGGCTGCCCGGAAGGGGACGATACGCTCACAGTAATGAGGGACGACGGCGCGGCCCGGCGCGAGCGAACAGGGGGAGCGGGATGAACGGGGATGGTTTGGGGTCGCCGCCGTGGGGCCCGGCCGACCCGGTGCCCGACCTGAACGACACCCAGGCGATCCCCGGCCTCGGCCCGGTCCCGCGACCGAACGCCGGGACGGGCAGCGCCGGAGGCGACGGCACCGGGCCTGACCCGGCCGACGGCGACGCGGACGGCACGCGAAGACCCCGCCGGAAGCCGCGCCAGCGGCGCCAAGGGCGGCAAGCGCCGCCGCCGCCGCAGTTTCTGGCGCGAGCTTCCCGTGCTCGTCGTCGTCGCGCTCGTGCTCGCGCTCGTCATCAAGTCCTTCGCGATCCAGGCCTTCTTCATCCCGTCCGCCTCGATGGAGAACACCCTCGACGATCAACGACCGGGTCCTGATCAACAAGGTCGTCTACCACCTGCGGTCGATCCACCGCGGCGACATCGTCGTGTTCGACGGCAGCGGCTCCTGGGACTTCAGACAGCCCGCCGGCCAGCTCGCAACATCTTCGGCAAGGCGGTCGACGAGCTTGAGGGCATCGTCGGCATCAGCCACGACCCGCACATCTACATCAAGCGGGTGATCGGCCTGCCCGGCGACCACGTGGCCTGCTGCAACACCGCCGGCCAGGTCACCGTCAACGGCGTGCCGCTGAGCGAGAGCTCGTACCTGTACCCGGGCAACCACGCCGTCCGACCCAGAAGTTCAACGTCACGGTGCCCGCCGGGCAGCCTGTGGGTGATGGGCGACCACCGCGCGATCTCCTACGACTCCCGGGGCCACACGGGCGACCCGGGCGGCGGCAGCATCCCGGAGAGCGCGGTCCTCGGCCGCGCCTTCGTGATCATCTGGCCGCCGAGCCGGTGGGGCTTCCTCAACATCCCCGCGACCTTCGAGCAGCCGCGGCTGAACGCCTCCAACGCCGCGGCCGGCGGCTCGGCGCGCGGCCCTGGAAGCGGCGCTCGACAACGGCACCCCGGTCCGCCCGCGGCTCCCCGCTGCCGCTCGCCCTCGGCTTCGTCGGCGCGGTCCCGCTCACCTGGCTGCAGCGCAGGGCCCGCCGGCGGCTAAAGTCCCGGCGTGAGCGTCGTTCCTAGCGCGGTTGGCGTACCCTGCCTGTGATGGCTGCTCCCTCCTACACACCGCGGCGAGACGCCGGGCTCGCCGCCTATGAGCACGCGCTCGCGCGGGCCGGCCTCGCGCCCGTCGCGGGCATCGACGAGGCGGGCCGCGGCGCGTGCGCCGGGCCGCTGGTGGTCGCGGCGGTCGTGCTCGACCGGGCCGCGATCAAGCGCGTCGGCGAGCTCGCCGACTCCAAGCTGCTCAGCCCCGCCGCCCGCGAGGACGCCTACGGGCGCATCGTCGCGCACGCGCTCGACTGGCACGTCACCACGATCCCGCATACCGAGATCGACGCCCTCGGCCTGCACGTGTGCAACGTCGAGGGCATGCGCCGCGCGTGCGCCGGGCTGACCAGGCGCCCCGCGTACGTGCTGACTGACGGCTTCCCCGTCCAGGGCCTCGGCACGCCGGCGCTGGCGATGTGGAAGGGTGACCGGGTAGCGGCGAGCGTGGCGGCCGCGTCGATCGTGGCCAAGGTGACCAGGGACCGGATGATGTGCGAGCTCGACGAGCGTTACCCGGTATATGGCTTCTGCCGTCACAAGGGGTATGTAACCGGCGAGCACCTGCGGGCGCTGGCGGAGCACGGGCCGTCTCCGGTGCACCGCCGCTCTTTCCGGTGCGTGCCCGGTGACGAGCCGGTGGAGGGAGAATAGGTGACATGAGCGCGGAAGACCTGGAGAAGTACGAAGCGGAGATGGAGCTACAGCTCTACCGTGAGTACCGCGACGTTGTCGGCCTGTTCACCCACGTGGTGGAAACGGAGCGTCGGTTCTACCTGACGAACGACGTAGACCTTAAGGTACGCGCGGCCGACAACGGCGAGGTCTTCTTCGAAGTCACCATGCACGATGCCTGGGTATGGGACATGTACCGGCCCGCTCGTTTCGTCAAGAACGTGCGGGTAGTGACCTTCAAAGACGTCAACATCGAGGAGCTGGCGAAGAGTGACCTCGAACTGCCCGACGATCACGGCAAGCCGGGTTTCTCCGGCTAAGACCTCGAGTCAGGGGGCCGGCATGCTAGGCCTGCCCGACGCGATCACCGCCTGCCTGTTCGACATGGACGGGGTGATCACCCAGACGGCGAAGGTGCACGACGCGGCCTGGAAGGAGATGTTCGACGACTTCCTGCGTGACTGGTCCGCGTCGCACAACCAGCCCTTCGTCCCCTTCGACCCGGCCCGCGACTACGACGAGTACGTCGACGGGAAGCCGCGCCTTGAGGGCACGGCTTCTTTCCTTGAGTCCCGGGGGATCGAGCTGCCCGATGGGCGAGGAGTCGGACGCCGCCGGGACGGCCACGATCTGGGGCCTCAGCAACAAGAAGAACGACCTCGTGCAGACGGTGATCGAGCGCGACGGGGTGCAGCCCTACGAGGGCTCCGTCCGCTACGTCAACGCGGTCCGCGCGGCCGGGCTGCGCACGGCGATCGTGTCGTCGAGCGCGAACACCGCGGCGGTGCTCAAGGCGGCCGGCGTGGAGAACCTGTTCGAGGTCAGGGTCGACCACCAGGTCGCCGAGGCCGCCAAGCTGCGCGGCAAGCCCGCGCCGGACACGTTCCTCGAGGCGGCGCGGCTGCTCGGCGTCGCCCGCGGCGAACGCGACCGTCTACGAGGACGCCCTGGCCGGGGTGGCCGCCGGGCGAGCGGGGCACTTCGGGTTCGTGGTGGGCGTGGACCGGGTCGGCCAGGCCGACCAGCTGCACGCGCACGGCGCCGACGTGGTAGTGAAGGACCTGGCGGAACTCCTGTGAGGGCAAAGGTGCCGGACCAGTGATTGAGAACGAGCCGTACGGCGTCGAGCCGTGGTGCCTCACCGAGAGCTCACTCGACCTCGACCTGATCGCGCAGAGCGAGTCGGTCTTCGCCCTGTCCAACGGGCACATCGGGCTGCGCGGCAACCTGGACGAGGGGGAGCCGCACGGCCTGCCCGGCACCTACCTGAACTCGCTGTACGAGGACCGCCCGCTGCCGTACGCGGAGGCGGGCTACGGCTTCCCCGACACCGGGCAGACCGTCATCAACGTGACCAACGGCAAGATCATCCGGCTGCTGGTCAACGACGAGCCGTTCGACATCAGGTACGGCACCGTCCGCTCGCACACCCGCATCCTCGACATGCGCGCGGGCACCCTGACGCAGGGAGGTCGTCTGGACCTCGCCGGCCGGGCACACGGTCAAGGTCAGCTCGGTGCGGCTGGTCTCGCTGACCCAGCGCGCGATCGCCGCGATCAGCTACAGCGTCACCCCCGTGAGCTTGCCGCCCGAGCACGGCGACGCGGAAGAGACCGCCGACTCCCCGGGCGGCGAGCCGGTGCGCGTGGTGGTGATGTCGGAGATCGTGGCGAACGAGGAGATCCCCGCCATGTCGGCCGACCCGCGCGCCGCCGCGATCCTCGCGGAACCGCTGGTCAGCGAGGAGCACGACACCGTCGACGGCAAGCACCCGCGGGCGATCCTGGTGCACGGCACCCGGTCGAGCAAGCTGCGGCTGGCCGCCGGGATGGCCCACGAGGTCACCGGCCCGAAGCGGATGGCGATCAACGTGGAGTCCTTCCCCGACATCGGGCGGCTCACGATCGCCGCCGAGGTGCCCAAGGGCGAGGAACTGCGGCTGGTCAAGTACCTCGGCTACGGCTGGTCCAGCCAGCGGTCCCGTCCCGCGCTCGTCGACCAGGTGGCGGGCGCCCTGGCCGCGGCGGAGCTGACCGGCTGGGACGGGCTGCTGAAGGAGCAGCGCGAGTTCCTCGACGCGTTCTGGGAGGGCGCCGACGTCGAGGTCGACGGCGACGTGCAGATCCAGCAGGCCGTGCGGTTCGGGCTCTTCCACATCCTGCAGGCCGGGCGCCCGCGCCGAGCAGCGGCCGATCCCCGCCAAGGGGCTGACCGGCACCGGGTACGACGGGCACACGTTCTGGGACACCGAGGCGTTCGTGCTCCCGGTGCTGACCTACACCCACCCGGCCGCGGCGGCCGACGCGCTGCGCTGGCGGTTCCTGACCCTCGATATCGCGAAAGCGCACGCGGCCGACCTCGGCCTCGCGGGCGCGGCCTTCGCCTGGCGGACGATCCACGGCGAGGAGTGCTCCGGCTACTGGCCGGCCGGCACGGCCGCCTTCCACATCAACGCCGACATCGCCGCCGCCGTCGTCAGCTACCTCGACGCCACCGAGGACGAGGAGTTCGAGCGCGAGGTCGGCCTCCCGATGCTCGTCGAGACCGCCCGCCTGTGGCGCTCGCTCGGCCAGCACGACGCCAGCGGCCAGTTCCGCATCGAGGGCGTCACCGGCCCGGACGAGTACAGCGCGGTCAAGGACAACAACCTCTACACGAACCTGATGGCGCAGCACAACCTCGCCGCCGCCGCCGACCTGGTGGAAAAGCTCCAGTTCGAGGCCCGCGAGCTCGGCGTGACGCACGAGGAAGCGGCCTCCTGGCGCGACGCGGCCGAGGACATGTTCATCCCGTACGACGACGCCCTCCAGGTGCACCCGCAGCACGACGGCTTCACCAAGTACGCGCGCTGGGACTTCGAGGACACGCCGGAGGACCACTACCCGCTGCTGCTGCACTACCCGTACTTCCAGCTGTACCGCAAGCAGGTGGTCAAGCAGGCCGACGTGGTGCTCGCCATGCAGATGGCCCCCGACTTCTTCACCCCCGAGCAGAAGCTCCGCAACTTCGACTACTACGAGGCCATCACCGTCAGGGACTCAAGCCTGTCGCCCGCCACCCAGGCGGTCATGGCCGCCGAGGTCGGCCACCTCAACCTCGCCTACGACTACCTGGCCGAGGCCGCCTTCATGGACCTGCAGGACCGCGAGCACAACACGAAGGACGGCCTGCACATCGCCTCCCTGGCCGGCGCGTGGACCGCCCTGGTCAGCGGCTTCGGCGGGATGCGGGCGGTCAAGGGCCAGCTGTGCTTCAGCCCCGAAGCTCCCGCCGGGCATCGTCCGCCTGGTCTTCCGGCATGCGCTACCGCGGCCGCACGCTGCGCGTCGCGGTCCACGGCCACGTCCGCCACCTACTCGCTGCTGTCCGGCGACCCCCTGGACATCCTCCACTACGTCGACACCGTGACGATCGGCGACAAGGAAGCTGACCCTCGACATCCCGGCGATCGTCCCGCCGCCGCCCCCGACCCAGCCCTACGGCCGCGTCCCCCAGCCCCACCGCGCCCGCTCCAGCTGAACACCCCGCCGTGGGCGCTACCGGCGACGTGTGGGACGTCGCGGTGATCGGCGCCGGCCCCGCGGGCGCGACGGCCGCCCGCGTCGCCGCCGCCGCGGGCAGCCGGGTCATCGTCCTTGAACGCTTCGGGCTGCCGCGGTACAAGACCTGCGGCGGCGGCCTGATCGACCGGTCGCTCAGCGCCCTCCCGCCGGATCTCCGGCTCCCGTTCCGTGCCCACGCCGTGGCGCTCACCTTCTCGATGCGCGGGCGCCTGACCCGGACGCGAAGGGCGGCCCAGCCGGTCATCAGCCTCGTGCAGCGGGACGAATTCGACGCGGCCCTGGTAGCCGCAGCCACCGCCACCGGCGCCGTGGTCCGCGACCGCACCGTCGTCATCCGCCTAGAAGAGGAACGGGATGCCGTCTGCGTCTCGACCAGGGAGCACGGCGTCATCCGGGCCCGCGCCGTGGTCGGCGCGGACGGCACCGCCGGGCGCTGCGCCGGCTACGTCGGCGTTCGCTACGACCAGGTTGACCTGGGACTTGAGCTGGAGATTCCCACCCCGCCAGAGCAGCGAGCCGCGTGGGCGGACCGCGTCCTGATCGAGTGGGGCCGGATTCCCGGGTCCTACGGCTGGGTCTTCCCCAAGGGGGACAACCTGTCCGTCGGCGTGATCGCCGCCAAGGGCACGGGTGAGCAGGTGCGAGGCTACCTCGACGAGTTCCTGTCCCGCGTGCGGCTGAGCCACGTCAAGCCGACGATGAGCTCCGGTCACCTGACCAAGTGCCGGGCCGGCGACGCGCCGCTGTTCCGCGGCCGGGTGCTGGTCGCCGGCGACGCGGCCGGGCTCCTCGACCCGTGGTCCCGCGAGGGGATCTCGTTCGCGCTCCGGTCCGGCGCCGCGGCCGGGCAGGCCGCCGCGCAAGCGGCCCGGGCCGCGGACGGTGACGAGGCCGCCCGCGCGTTCGCCGGCTACGCGGACGCGATCACGGCCACGCTAGCGCCGGAAATGCGAGCCGGGCAGGCCTTCATGCGGGCATTCGAACGTCACCCCCTGGCCATGCACCTGGCGCTCATCCTCGTGCCGCAGGCCTGGGACCTGTTCGCCAGCGTCATCTCCGGGCGGGTAAGCGTAGCGTCCATCACGGAACGCCGCCGCGTCCGCGTCCTCCTGGCGGTGCTCTCCGTCTAACGCCCGGCCTGCCCCGGCCGCTACACGATCGAGGTCGCGTGGCTGGCCCAGTACGCGTCCCGCAGCAGGCGCTTGTACAGCTTGCCCGTCTCCGACCGGGGCAGCTCGGCCACGAAGTCGACGGTCCGCGGGCACTTGAAGTGGGCGAGCCTGACCCGGCAGTAGGCGATCAGTTCCTCGGCGAGGTCGGGTCCGGCGGCGGCCGGGTCCGCGGGCTGCACCACCGCCTTGACCTCCTCGCCGAGATCCTCGTTGGGGACGCCGATGACGGCCACGTCGACGACGGCCGGGTGCTCGGACAGGATGTTCTCGGTCTCCTGCGGGTAAATGTTGACCCCGCCGGAGATGATCATGTAGCTCTTCCGGTCGGTCAGGTACAGGTACCCCTCCGCGTCCACGTGGCCGATGTCCCCGACGGAGCTGGCCGCGCCGTCGCCGGTCCGGCTCTCGGCCGTCTTCTCCGGGTCCTCGAAGTACTCGAACGCGGTCGCGCCGCGGAACCAGATGGTCCCGTCCACGCCAGTCGGGCACGGATTGCCCGCGGGGTCCAGGATGGCCAGCTCGCCGAGGACGGCGCGCCCGACGGTGCCGGGGTGCGCGAGCCAGTCGGCCGTGGTGCAGAACGTGAAGCCGTTGGCCTCCGTGGCCCCGTAGTACTCGGTGATGATGGGGCCGAGCCAGTCGATCATCCCCTGCTTGACGTGAACGGGGCACGGCGCGGCGGCGTGGACGATGCACTCGAGCGACGAGGTGTCGTAGCGGGCCCGCACCTCAGCGGGCAGCCGGAGCAGCCGGCTGAACATGACCGGCACCATCTGGCAGTGGGTCACCCGGTAGCGCTCGACGAGGGCCAGCCACTGCTCGGGATCGAAGTGCTCCATCACGACGACCGTGGACCCGAGGCGCAGCGCCGCCGACACGCTCGCCTGCGGCGCCGAGTGGTACAGCGGGGCCGGGCTGAGGTACGTCATGCCCGCGCGGAACCCGAACATGGCCTTCACGAACTCCATCACCGGCAACGGCTCGTCGGGGCCGACCGTCGGCAGCTCGCGCAGGATGCCCTTGGGGTGGCCGGTGGTGCCCGACGAGTACAGCATGGCCGCGCCGAGCGACTCGCCGGGGACCGGGTCGGCGGAGCAGCCGGCGACCAGCGTCGTCGTACGATTCCCAGCCGACGGGCAGCGGGCCGGATCCGGTCATCAGCATGCGGTCAAGATCCGGGCACTTCATGGCGGCGACGCTCGGCCACCTGCCGCTTGGCGGCCGAGCTGAACAGCGCCCGCGCCCGCGAGTTGGCCACGATGTAGGCCACCTCGTCGGCGCCGAGGTAGGTATTGATCAGCGAGTAGTACAGGCCGGCCCGTTCGGCGCCGCCCTCGATCTCAAGCAGCTGAGGGCTGTTCTCGATGAAGACCGCGATGTGGTCTCCCCGCCGCAGCCCCGCATCCCGCAAGAGATGCGCGACCCGGTTGCTGCGCGCCTCGAATTCGCCGAAAGTGACGGTCTCGCCCGACGAGGCCATGATGATGGCCGGCTGGTCGGGATGGGCGATGGCCTGCTGGCGTGCGAACACGCTGCCTCCTGACTGTGACCCGCGTCACTGCTGACATGAGGCTACAGCGGCGCGCCCCCGCCGTCACGAGCCTGACGGCGGGGGCGGGTCCGGAGGGCCTACGGCAGGGACGGGCTCGCGTCCTGCGCTAGCTGGACGGCCTCCTGCGGGAACCAGGCGCCTGCCGCCGGGTCGTCGATGCCCCACAGCGGGTCGAACAGTGCCTGGCTAGCCGCGTCGGCCGGCCAGCCCGGCTGGGTGTAGGCCGTGTAGTCCCAGGCGCGCACGCCGCCCGCGGCGTCGCACTGGCCGTCGGACTGCCCGGGGGTCTTCACCCACAGGTAGGCGTCGAGCAGCGGCACCCCGGTATTGGCGGTCGGCTTGAGGCCGAGCCCGGAAGCCGGCGGGTTGCACCAGTTGCCGCCGGCGAGCGTGGAGATCACGCTGGCCGGCTGGTTGTACGGCGCGGTCGCGTACTGCTGCATGCCGTTCGGCCCGTCGCCGTTGCGGCTGGTGTCGACGACGAAGTGGGTGGTGGCGACCGCACCGCCCATGTTCTGCGCGTACCACGCCGTGGTGAGGCCCCAGGTGCTGAAGTCCGACTCGGTGGCCGGGTAGTACTGGCTGGCGCAGGCGGCGGGGTTGTTGTAGTAGGCGTTCGACGGGTCGGTCACCATGGCGATGCAGTCCGAGATCCAGGTGCCGTAATCGGTCAGGTTCGGGTCGGCCTGGTAGTTGGACACGTTGAGGAAGAACCCCTGGGCCTGCTGGACGTTGGCCTCGAGCAGGCGCTGGGTTATCGTGCCGACCGACTGCCAGGCGCTGTGCGTGCCGTCCAGGTACACGCTGACTCCGGGGTCGGCCTCAAGGGCGGAGACCGCGTACTGGATCTCCGCGATCCGCTCGGCGTCGGTGAAGGGGTAGGCCGACGACGACAGCCCGCAGCCCGAGGGCATGTTGCCGAGTGCGTCGGGCTCCAGGATGACGACCGCCTTGCCCTTGCCGATGCCGCCGGCGAACCCGTCGATCCAGGCCTCGTAGGCGGACTCGTCCAGCGCCCCGCCTGCCGAGTACTGCGCGCAGTCGCGGCCGGGGATGTCATAGGCGACGAGCACCGGCACCGCGCGCTCGATGGCGGCTTCTGCCATCGTCTGCCGCACCTGCTGCTGTACCTGGGCTTGGGTGCCGCTGGTGAACCAGACCGCCCGCGGTATCGTCTCCATCTCCGTGATCAGGGCGGCGTCTTTCAGGTCGTGAGCCTTCAGCAACGAGATGACCTGCTGGGGCGCGCCAGAAGACGGCGGCGGCACGAAGAACCGGGTGCCCGGGCTGATCACCCGGGCGGCGGGGACGGCCGCGCTGGCGGCGGTGGAGACGGGAAGGAGCGAGCCGGCGGCCAGCGCCGCCGACGCGGCTACCGTCGCCGATGCCCACCGCAGCAGGTGGCGAGAGAGATGAGGGTGCATGGCGCTCCCGGGAAAAGTGAAGAAAATTACCGGAACATTCCCGGGAAGGAACGTAACATTCCGGTACCGACCGGTCAATGGGCCGGCCCTACCCCGGTATCCCGGTCGAATGCCTCGGCACCAGGCGGGTCTCGAGCTCGATGCGCAGCGGCTCGAAGTGCCGGTCGTTCAGCTGCCTGAGCAGGACGCTGACCGCGGTGCGGCCCAGTTCGGCGAGCGGCTGGCGAACGGTGGTCAGCGCGGGGACGACCACGCCTGCCTCGACGGTGTCGTCGAAGCCGACGACCGAGCAGTCACCCGGGACGCGCAGCCCGCGCGCGGCCGCCTCCTGCATGACCCCGATGGCCATGCTGTCGTTGAACGCGAATACCGCGGTCGGCGGGTCGGGCCGGTCAAGCAGCGCCGCCGCCTCCTCGCGACCGCCGTCGATGCGGAAGTTCGAATACCGGACCAGCGACTCGTCGGGCAGCACGCCGGCGCCGGCCAGCGCCGCGTGGTAGCCGCGCAGCCGCTCCCGCGTCGCGACCCAGCCCTGCGGCCCGGCGACCACGCCGATCCGCCGGTGCCCGAGGTCCAGCAGGTGCGCGGTGGCCTGGGTCGCGCCCGACGAGTGGGCGGCGCAGACGACCGGGATGCCCTCGGGCACGTCGGTGCGCGGATCTACGACCACGAACGGGAAGCCGTGCTCGCGCAGCGCCCGCAGTTCAGCCGCCGACTCCTCGGGGAGCACCAGCACCGCGCCGTCGGCGTCGCCGCCGGCCAGCCGCTCGATCAGCGAGGCCTCCCGCTCGTGGGAGTGCCTGGTGGGGCCGAGCACGGCCCGCAGGTCGTGCTCGTAGAGCGCCTCCGCGGCGCCGGACAGGATCTGCGCGAAGTAGCCGGGATGCACCATCGGCATCGTGACGCCGACCATGCCGGTGGCCGGCGCCGCCCCTGGCCGCCTGCCCCCGGCCTGGTAGCCGCGCTCGCGCAGCACCCGCTCGACGGCCTGCCGGGTCTCGCCGGACACGTCCGAGTGGCCGTTGACCACGCGCGACACCGTCGCGATGGACACCCCGGCCGCCTCGGCCACCTGCCTGATCGTCACCTTCCGGTGCCGGGCTCCGCCCGGCTGTCTGGTCTGCCACAACTGAATTGAAACATTTTCCGGAACGGAATCGGCTTCCTCGGGCCCGGTCACCCTGGTTCTCGCGGCCCGCACACGGCGACCAGCGCCTGCCCGGCCGCGATCACGCCGACCACAGCAGCGCCCCCAGCCCGGCGAGCAGCGCCAGCGCCAGCGGGACCCGGCGGCTGACCAGGTACAGGGGAACTGGCTAGCGGGCGGCCTGCCAGCGGCGGGCGGCCAGGGCGCCGGGGATCAGGATCAGCGCGGCCGTCCAGCCGCCGAGTTCGAGCAGCGGCGCCGCGAGCGGGCCACCGCCGGCGATGGACCGGATGACGGCCGCCGCGGCGGTGACCGGGTTGACCCGGGCGACCGGCTGCATCCAGCCGGCCAGGTCGGTGACCGGCGCGAAGGCCGAGCTGACGAACGCGAGGGCGATCGCGGGGAAGAACAGCACTCGTTCGGCCGTCTCCGGGTCGTTGATCAGCAGCGCGAGCCAGGCGGAAAGCACGGCGACGCCGGCCGCGAAGGCCACGGTGACGGCCGTGATCGCGGCGAGGCCGGCCAGCCCGTGCCGCACGTGGAAGCCGAGCAGCGCCGCGACGGCGAGGAGCAGGACCGCCTGGACCGCGAAGACGACCGCGTCCGACGCCAGGCGCCCGGCGAGCACGGCCGCGCGCGCCATCGGCAGCGAGCGGAACCGGTCGGCGAGCCCGCTGCTCGCGTCCCGCAGCAGCGCCAGGCCGGTGGTCGGCGCGGTGAGCGCCGCGTTCTCGATGATGATGCCGGGGATGAGGAACTCGCGGTACGTGACCCCCGCCCCGGCGGCGTGAGCGGTGACGGCCAGGTTGCCGAACACGGACACGAACATCACCAGCAGCACCACCGGCTGCACGCAGCGGGTAGATCATCCGGCCGGGGTTCTTCCGCAGCACCCGCAGGTTCCGCCCGGCGATGAGGGCGCTGTCCCTGGCCGGCCGGTAGCGCACGGCGATCGCCGTCATGACGCCACCGCGCCCGTGCTGGAGCCCGTGCTGGAGCCCGTGCTGAAGCCGGCGCCGCTGGTCAGCGCGAGGAAGGCGTCGTCGAGCGAGCTGCCCTCGCCCGCCCGGGCCTTGAGCTGGCCGGGGGTGCCCGAGGCGATGACCTTCCCGTGGTGCAGCACGTGCACGGCATCCGCGAAGCGGTCGGCCTCCTCCAGGTACTGCGTGGTGAGCAGCATCGTGGTGCCGGCCGCCTTGAGCTCGGTCAGGATCGCCCAGAGCTGCTGCCGGCTGCCGGGGTCGAGCCCGGTCGTCGGCTCGTCGAGCACCAGCAGGTCCGGCTCGTGCATCAGGCTGGCGGCGAGGTCGAGTCGTCGCCGCATGCCGCCGGAATAGGTCCGCACCAACCGCTGCGCGGCATCGGCCAGGCCGAGCGCCGCCGTCAGCTCGACGGCCCGGCTCGCCGCCTGCCCGCGGCTCAGCCCGGCCAGCCGGCCGATGAGCATGAGGTTGTCGTGCCCGCTGAGCGCGTCGTCGAGCCCCGCGTACTGCCCGGTGAGCCCGATGCGCGCGCGGACCTGCCCGGCCTGCGTCGTCACGTCGAAGCCGAACACGCGGACCCGTCCCGCGTCGGGCCGCGCCAGGGTCGCGATGATCCGCACCAGCGTGGTCTTGCCCGCGCCGTTCGGCCCGAGCAGCGCGGTGAGCGTGCCCTGGGCGACGCTCAGGTCGACCCCGGCGAGCGCGGTGACCCGGCCGTACGCCTTGCGGACGCCGTCGGCCTCGATGGCCGGCGCGACGCCGGCCTTGCCGGGTACTGCCCCGTCCGGCGCTGTCGTAAGATCACTCATATCGTGAGGCTAGCAGTTAGTGAGGTCACCGGACAATATGGCTGACTCAGTAAACTGGGTGCAGGCTGCATCGGACGACGTCGAGGCCGCCCGCGGCTCCGTCGGCACCGATCCCGCGTCCGCGGACGTGGCGGTGAGCGTCGTCGGGCGCCTGTTCCGGCTCGCCCCGCAGCTCACCGACCTGCTTGACTTCGGCGCGCGCGAGTACGGCATGAGCTTCGCCCGTGGCCGCGTGCTCTGGGCGCTGCAGGCATCGGGCCCGGTGGTGATGCGCGCGCTCAGCCAGCAGCTTGGCATCTCGCCCAGGACGGTGACCGGCCTGGTCGACGCGCTCGAGGCCGACGGCTGGGTGACCAGGACGCCGCACCCGGACGACCGCCGCGCGACGATCATCTCGATCACCCCCTCGGCCGAGAGCGCGCTGTCGACGCTGCGCACTTCCTACGAGGGGCTCGCCCACGACCTGCTCGCCGGCATCGACCCGGCCGACCTGGCCCGCTGCCAGTCGGTCCTCGGCGCCATCCATGACCGGCTGCCGGCCGTGCTAGCGGCCAGGACGGCCGCCGCCCCGCCCCCGGGCCGGCCCCGCCCGCGCGACGCGCCGGGCTGACCCCGGTCAGGTCCAGCGGCCAAACTACGACCGGTGGCCGGCGGATTTACGCGGAAACTTTGCGGCTTAGTTCACGGTATTTGCCGGAATTCGGACATGCCGCCCCGGCCGTCACCCGGCCCTGAGTGCCCCAGGGACAGAACATTCCAGCCTTGGGGCACTCACGCGCACTTCTACTGGCCTTGCGTCACCCCGGCCCGCAACGAATTGGCCTTCGGGTACCCAGGCGCCTGCCTGGTGCCGACCTTGTGGTCCACGAGGCCAGAATTCCGGGCGCGCTGTCCGGGCGGCCAGCGGACGGCTGGCCGGCCCGGACAGCGCGACGCGCCGCCGTTCCGCTAACGGCTAACGGAACTGGAAGGTGGCCGCGTGGGTGCTGCCGTCGTTGAGCCCGAGGATGAACCGCCGGCACGTGCCCGCCCACGCCTTGGACGTCTTCCACGCGTAGATGTAGGTGCCGCTCTTCGCGTCGTACCGCAGCCCCAGGCCGCCCGCGGTCACGGCGGGCGTCGCCGCGTTCAGCGGCGCCCCGGTCGTGCAGTCGACCTGCTGCACCGCCGGGTCGCCCGGGCCGAAGATGTTCAGCCCCTGGTCGCCGTTCAGGCCGAACCTGATCGGAATCGCCTGCCCGGCGTGCGCCTGGTTCACGGCCGGCTCGTTGCTGACCGGGGGCAGGAACCCGGTGAAGTTGTAGTAGGTCGTGGATACCGAGAGCCCGAACGGGAACTGGAAACCTGGGATCGTTCCGGTGATCGTGTCCGACGCCGTGTCGATTGCCGCGACGCTGCCGTTGCCTGCATTGAGCTGGGAAACCCAGGCGGTGGTGCCCGCGGCGTTGAGCGCGACCGCGACCGGATCCTTCAGCCCGGATATCGTGGCGCTGACCGTGTCCGTCGCGGTGGAGATCACCGCGACCTCATTCTGGTCTCCGACGGTGACGTAGACCGAGGCCCCGTCCGGGGAAACCGCCATTCCCTCGAGGCTGTCCTGGATGGGGGAGACCGGAATGCGGGCGGTGACCTGGCCGGTCGCCGTGCTGATAACGGCAACGTCGGATTCAAGCACGTTAATGCCGTGGTTATAGGCCACGTAGACCTGGCCGCCGTCGGGACTGACGGCGATGGCCCAGCTCTGGTTTTCCTCGGTGTTTATGACGGAGCTGACCGTCAGGGTGGCCGTGTCGACGACGCTGACCGAGCTGGTGAAGTTGCTGACGTAGAGGGTGGCGCCGTCGGGCGAGATCGCCAGGGCGCGCGGGGTGCCGCCGACGTCGACCGTTCCGGTCACGGTGTCGGTGGCCGTCGAGATCTGGGTGACGTCGCCGTTAGTGGAAACGACGTAGGCGAACGCCCCGGTCCGGTCGATGACGACTTGCTGCGGCTCGCCGGTGACCGGGATGGTCGCGGTGACGGTGTCGCTCGACGCGCTGATTACCGAGACGCTGGTGCCGAGGCTGTTGCTGACGAACACCTGACTCCCGTCCGGGGTGACCGCGGTGTACGTCGGGTCATTGCCGACCGGGATCGTCGCGGTGATCGCGCTGGTCGAGGTATCGATCACCGAGACCGTGTTCACGTTGGAGTCCGGCACGTACACCACCGTTCCGGCGGCGTGCGCGGGCGCGGCCGGGCCGAGCAGCAGGGCAGCCAGCGAGGCGGGCAGGGCGAGGGCCAGCAGGGCCCGCGACGGCCAGCGCCGGGCCGCCGCGAGTCTTGTGCGGGATCGCATCAGTGCGTCTCCTTGTGTCGGGAAATGGCAGGTGAGAACCGGATCTCTTTCAACCCGCGGGGAGTATTTCACCTGCCACCGACATTTCCCCACATGCCGCCGGCATTGAGTTCTATATATACGGAATCGATGAGTATCCTCAGCAACGGGACAGCGGCGACGCGCGCCGTGCCCGCTTGTCAATTAGAAGATCGGACCATGCCGGCCAAACGCAGCGGGCTCATTGCCCTGGCGGCCCTCCTGGGCATCGCCGCCGTCTTGCTGGTCGCGGCGGACACGGCGGCGCCGTCGACGCCGGCCGTGACCGCGCGGGCGGCGGGCGCGCTGGCGGCGCCGGCGAACTGGAAGCTCGCGTTTTCCACGGACTTTCCCGGGACCAGCCTGAACCCGTCGACGTGGGCGGACTGCTATCCCTGGACGCCGAAGCCCCCGGGGTGCACCAACTTCGGGAACGCCGACGAACGCGAGTGGTACCTGCCGTCCCAGGTCCACGTCGAGAACGGGATGCTGGCGCTGGTGGCGCAGCGGGCGCCCACCGAGGGAGCCGACGTCAACGGCAACCCGAAGATGTACACCTGCCGGTCCGGCATGGTCACCACGTACCCGGGGGTGCACTTCAAGTACGGGTTCGTCCAGGTGGTCGCCCGCCTGCCGTTCGGCCAGGGCCTCTGGCCGGCGATCTGGCTCATCCCCTCGGACGGCTCGTGGCCGCCGGAGATCGACATCGTCGAGCACTGGGACACGCAGCCCACGGCCAGCGCGACCCTGCACACCGGCAAGCAGAACCGCCAGCAGCGCGGCACCGTCAGCTTCCCTGGCGCCGACCAGGGCTGGCACACCTACACGCTGTACTGGACGCAGTCCCGCATCTCCGTGTACTACGACGGCACGCTGGCCCTCACCACGGCGACCAGCATCCCGCGGCAGGCGATGTACCTGCTCCTCGACCTGGCCGACGAGAACAACAGCCCCGGCAGCTGCGCGGGCACGATGTACGTCAAGTCGGTCAACGTATGGGAACCGTCGTGACCCTCCGCCTGGACAGGTCACGTCCCGGGCGCCTACGCTCGTAGTGTCTCAGCAACCGAGATCAACTGAGACAGCCTCAACAGGCTTCTGCCCGGTGACGGAACTGGCGTGGAGCGCGTGTCCCCGCTCCGCGCCGCCAGTGGACGGTTCCAGGCGGTAACCACGGGTCGGTAAATCTGGACGCCGACGACCCAGGTGGTCCGCCCCGCCCGGCAGCGAACGGGACACCTCATGTCATCGGCGACCTACCGTACCCTGCTGCGCGCCCCCGGCGCCGCCGCCTTCTTCCTAACCGCCGCCATCGGCCGCATCGGCATCGCTATGACCGGCCTTGGCATCGTCTGGCTGGTGCACGCGAGGACCGGCTCCTACGCCACCGCCGGGCTGGTGACCGGCGCGTTCGCCGTCGCCGAGGCCGTGACCGGACCGCAGCTGGCCCGGCTGATCGACCGCGTCGGCCAGACCCGGGTGCTGCCGCCCGCGCTGCTGGCCCACGCCGGCGCCGTGGCCACGCTGCTGGCCCTGGTCTCCGCCGGCGCCCCCGACTGGCTGATGATGGCCGGCGGGGTTCTGGCCGGCGCCACCATCCCCCAGCTCGGCGCGCTGTCGGCGGCCCGCTGGACGGCCCTGCTCGGCGACGAGCGAGCCGCCCTGCTGCCGACCGCGTTCGCGCTGGAATCGCTGGCCAACGAGGTGGCCTTCCTCGCCGGCCCGGTCCTGGTCAGCATCCTCGGCGCCAGCGGGTACCCGCAGGCCGGCCCGGTGCTGGCCGCCACCCTGGTCGTGGCCGGCGGACTGTGCTTCGGGGCGCAGCGCCGCACCGCGCCGCCGGCGTCCGTGGCCGCCGAGCGCCACCAGCCGGGCCGTCGCCCGGGCCGCCCGCTGCTGCGCCCCGGGTTCGCGGTCCTGGTCGGCGTGACCCTCGCCATCGGCGTGTTCTTCGGCGCCATGCAAATCTCGGTAACCGCGTTCGCGGTCGAGCACGGCGCGCCGGGCGCGGCCGCCGTGCTGTTCACGGTATCGAGCTGCGCCAGCCTGCTGGCCGGCTGGCTGTACGGACTGCGCCGGTGGCAAACCGCGGCCCGCGTGCAGCTGGCGGTGGTCGTGGCCGCCCTCGCGGCCGGCTGCCTGCCGTTGCTGGTGGCCCGCTCGCCGGTAGAACTGGGTGCCGGCGTCGCCCTGACCGGGCTGGCGATCCCCCCGGTCCTGGTCCTATGCTCGCTGCTGGCCGAGTCGGCGGTCCGCCGGGCCGTGCTCACCCAGGCATTCGTCTGGCTGAACTCGGCCAGCGCGGCCGGTTCGGCGGGCGCGGCGGCGGTGACCGGCTGGGCGGTGACCACCTCCGGCGCCCACGGCGGCTTCACGGTAGCCGCAACGGCCACCGCCGCAGCCGCCCTCCTAGCGGTAACAAGCCTGCGAGCCCTCCCGTCCACTCAGCGCTTACGGCCGAGCGCGCACCACAGCGTGGACCTGCCCGTCTCGCCCGCGTCGGGCTCCGGGCGCCATTCCTCGACCCGCACCAGCCCCGGCTCTACGAGGTCCATGCCCGCGAAGAAGCGCAGCATCTGCTCGCGGTCGCGGCCGATGTACTGCTGCTGCGCCATGCGGTTCACGATGTCCTGAAAGCCCTCCCGCGCCTCCTGGCCAAGGAGTTCCGCCCCCAGGTGCGACACGGCGAGGTAGCTGCCCGACGGCAGCGCGTCCGTCAGCTTGGCCACGACCGCGTGCGGGTCCTCTGAGTCGGGGATCACGTGCAGCAGCATCAGCAGCGTGACCGCCACCGGCTGGCTGAAGTCCAGAAGTTGCCCGGCCTGGCCGAGGATCGCGTCAGTGTCGCGCAGGTCGGCGTCGATGTACTGCGTGGCCCCGGTCTTGCTGCTGGTCAGCAGCGCGCGGGCGTGCGCGAGCACGACCGGGTCGTAGTCCACGTACACCACCCGGGACTCCGGCGCGACCGCCTGGGCGACCTGGTGGGTGTTGCCCGCCGTCGGGATGCCGGTGCCGATGTCGAGGAACTGCCGTATCCCCGCCTCCGCGGCGAGGTAACGGACGACCCGGCCGAGGAACGCCCGGTTCGCCCGCGCGGTGAAGCCCATCTCCGGTGCGACCTTGAGTACCGCGTCGACGGCCGCCCGGTCGGCCGCGTAGTTGTCCTTGCCGCCGAGCAGGTAGTCGTAGATCCTGGCCTGGTTCGCCACGCTGATGTCGAACGGCGGTCGCGTGCTCTTGTCGGCCGCGCCCTCGCCGGGGGCGGGCGCGTCGTCCATGGTCATCTAGCGCCTTTCTCGGGGTGTCGTCATGTCTCCCGGGCAACCTGCTCGATGAAGCGCGTCGTCCCGGCGGGAGTGAGGGCCACGCTGCTGAGCTCGTCGATCACCGCCAGGTAGTGCTCGACGTCCGAGCGCTGGTCGAGGTAGGTAGCGCCGGTGAGCTGCTCGATGTAGACCACGTCAGGCAGGCCCCGCTCCTCGAAGCGCAGCACCGTGAACGAGCCGCTCTCGCCGGCGTGCACGCCCCGGGAGAACGGGACGACCTGAAGGGTCACGTGCGGGAGCTCGGCCACCTCGATGAGGTGCTGGAACTGCGCGCGCATGACCGCGGGACCGCCGACCGCCCGGCGCAGCACGGCCTCGTCCATGACCGACCAGATGTAGGGCGGGTTCGGCCGGCCGAGCAGTTCCTGCCGCTTGAGGCGCAGGGCGACCCGGCGTTCGACCTCGTCGTCGGGCGCGGCCTTGCGGAGGCGGGTGACGGCCCGCGCGTAGTCCTCGGTCTGGAACAGCCCGTGCACGAACTGGACCTCGAAGCTGCGGATGGTCGCGGCGGCCGCCTCGAGCCCGACGTAGGTCTCGAACCAGTCGGGCAGGATGTCGCTGTACTTCCGCCACCAGTCCGCCGCGTTCGACTGCCTGACCAGTTCGAGGAACTTCGCCCGCGTGTCCTCGTCGGTCACGCCGTACAGGGTGAGCAGGTCCGTCACGTCACGGCTCTTGAGCTTGACCCGGCCGTTCTCCAGCCGGCTGATCTTGGACCGGGACGCGCGGATCTCGTAGCCGGCGTGCTCGGGCGTGATGCCCACGGCCTCGCGCATCCGCCGCAACTGGCCGCCGAGCAGCATGCGCAGCACCGTCGCATCGACCGAGGAGTCCTCCAGGCCAGGAAATGGCTCCTCGCCCCCCGGCCCTACAGGTCCCATTACCCGCTCCCATGCCAGTGGACAGCCTGACGTTCCCCGTCGGCGGCCCCAGCGCCAAAATCATTTTGTCACACGGGGCAGCAGAGCACCCAACCCGTCACTGGGCCAGTCAGCCGCGATGATCCGCGATGCCATCGGCTGGCCCGGTCACGCTGGAGCGCGAGGACCGGTCAACCCACGAGTGGTACAGCGGGGCCCACGTGGCGCTTGCCGCTTCCCTGGTGAGCGCGGGGTCGGCGAAGGCGATGACCCCGGCCACGACCTCGGCGAAGGCCTCGGGGACGCCGTCGAGCAGCTGGCCGAGGCGCCAGGTCGGCCACGCTGGCGGGGGAGTCCGCTGCCAGTCGCGCAGAACGTCGCTCAGCGGACGAGGCGCGATGCCCCGGAAACTCGCGACGCGCCCGATGGAGCCGACAAGCTCGTGACCGCGAACGCGATGGCGGGCCGACAAGGCGTAGAGGTCCGCGAAATCCCGCCACCGCGTCGTGTCGGTTCCCCGTTCGACCGCCGTGACGATCTTCTCGGCGCAGACCATGGTCAGCGGGTACCCGGTCAGGGCGACGTCGCGGCCGAGCAAGCCCGGGATGGTGATCGCCTGCGGCGCTGGCCATATCGGGTCGTCGATGTTCACGTCGACGTGCAGGCCGATCCTCGCCGTGCCCAGTGAGCACGTCAGGGTGACCCGGACTCCCAGGTAGGCGTAGTCTTGGCGGATGGCGTACGCCGTGGCGTCCTCAGCCGTGTACGCCAGGCCGTCGTCCATGGTGATCGCGGCTATCTCCTGGATCATGGTGAGCACGTTCCCGAACTCGTCCGCCATCGGCCGGGCCTGCAGGTCGAGGTCCCGGGTAGCCCGCCGCGTCCCGTAAGCGGCCAGCAGCGCCGCGCCCTTGAGGACGAGCCGGGCGGCATGGCGTGAAACCGCAAGCCGCGCGAGAAGGCCTTCCAGGGCGTAGAGGCGCATCAGTTCATCGGTGCTGCGCCGTGTTTTCCGCGCCACCGACTGAAGAGCGATACACGCCATTTCACCGCTTGTGGTGCGGGACGGGAGCACGCTAGTCATACGTGAGAGTTTGCACAGCACCGAGGATAAAGGGAAGTGTTTTTTGGAAAATTGCCGGCCATTTAGTACAGTGCCGCCGGGCGGATACCCCAACGCCCCCGCCAGCAGCACCGTGCAATATATGGCAAATCCCACCTTCCGGCCACCTGCGCCTACATGCCCCCGATGATTGTGTGAGTTCTGCGCGTCGTACGCGCTCAAAGCTCGCACAATCATGAACCGGCGACCGTGCAGTAAGGACTTTTCGGGCACAACGGGCGACCGCAATTCTCAAGTAACCGCATTTCTCTATAAGGAAGTCATTGCATCAATGAGGTGCCATTCGACCGGCGGCGAGACCGCGGCCCGATGCGAGCGGAGTTATCCCGGCGGGGCGGACCAGAGGTTAGCGGCATTCCCGTCGGCGAGCTCCCGGCGGTAGACGTCGATCTTGTGGTCAAGCAACTCGAGCTGCTCGGCGAGCGTCGCCAGTTCGGCGGCGACGTGCGCGCGGTGCGATTCGAGCAGTTCCAGGCGCTCCTTCTCGTTCCCCGCGCCCGCCCGCACCAGCTCCGCGTAGCGGCGGATGAGGTCGATCGACATGCCGGCGGCCCGCATCCGGCTGCAGACGCGGATCCACTTGAGGTCCGCCGCGTGATACCGGCGGCTGCCGCCGGTGGTGCGCCGCGGCGCGGTCGCCATCAGGCCGGCGCGCTCGTAGTACCGCAGCGTGTAGACGCTGACGCCGGTGCGGCGGGCGGCCTCGGCGATGGACAGCCCGCGCTCGGGGACGGGGGTCTTCCGCAATGAGCTGGCGGCGACGGGCGCCATCGCACCTTCCTTTTGGTCGCGGACGCGACCGGTTTGACTTACAGCGCGCTCTAGATCCTAACCTCCTGCCCATGAACGAGATCCTGATCATCGGGGCGTCCCGCGGCCTCGGCCACGCCATCGCGGCCGAGTTCCTGAAAAGAGAATGGAACGTCGTCGGCACGGTCCGGCCCGGTACAGCGCGAACCCCGCTGCACGACCTGGCGGACAGCTACCCGGGCCGCCTGGAAATCGAGAGCCTGGACATCACCGAGCCGGCCGAGATCGCATCCCTGCGCGAGCGCTTGTCGGGCCGGTCCTTTGCGGTGCTGTTCGTCAACGCCGGGACAACCAGCAACGAGCAGGTACCGGTCGGCCTCGCGCCGACCGAAGACTTCGTGAACGTCATGGTCACCAACGCGCTGAGCCCCATGCGGGTCATCGAGGCCCTGCAAGACCTCGTGACCCCGGCCGGGCTGATCGGGGCCATGTCCTCCGGGCAGGGAAGCATCGCCAACAACACGAACGGCCTGCGCGAGGTCTACCGCGGCAGCAAGGCCGCGCTGAACATGTTCATGAAGGGCTTCGCGGCCCGCCAGTCCGACACGGCGCGCGCGTTCATCCTGATGGCGCCCGGCTGGATCCAGACGTCGCTGGGCGGGCCGAGCGCGCCCTTCACCATCGAGGAAACCGTGCCGAAGGTGGTGGACGTCCTCCTCGCGAAGCGGGAAAGGCCCGGCCTGGAGTACCTCGACCGCTTCGGCCACACCGTCCCCTGGTGAGCGCGGGCCGGCCGAGAGAAATCAACAATCCGTTCCGGAGAACGCTTTAGATTTTCCCGAACGAATCCATGGTTCCCGTCCGCCCCTTCATTCCTCAGGAAAGCGGAACACGACCTCGGGGTAGCGCGCCGACGGCCCGTCAAGCAGCGACCGCCGCTCGCCGCGCAGGTGCTGGTCGAAGAAGGCAAGGACGTAGGCGCGGGTGATGTCCAGGGACCGGACCCCGGGCAGGTGGGCACCGACGTCGATGCCCGCCTGATCGACCACCAGGGCGAGGTCGGTGAAGGAGGCGTGGATCGCCCCCGCGACCACGAGCCACCGCTTCCAGCCGGTCAGCCGCCGCCAGTCCCGCTCCCAGGTGCTCACGGTGCTACCCGGGCCCTTGACGATGGCCGGCGGTGGCTTGCCCAGGAACAGGAACGGCCGCGCCAGGCCCCCGTCCGGGATCTCGGCGCTGGTGGCCCCGTCCATGTCGATGCCCGCGCGGACGCGCGCGTCGGCCAGCATCGCGGCGAGGGCGGCCGCCCCGCCGATGGAGTGGCCGGCCATCGCCATCCGGTCCGGGTCGACCAGCGCGGCGCCCGGCCAGGCCGGGTGAGTACCGGTCAGCTCGTTAATCACGAAGCGGACATCCGCGGCCCGGCCGGCCACCACCTTCTCCGGCCGGTCCCGGCGCGGTGCCTCCCGGGCGCGGCCGGTGGTGACCCGCCCGTCGGGAAAGGCGGTGGCCTCACTCTCGTAGGTGTGCTCGATTCCGGCCACGACGTAGCCGTGGCTGGCCAGGTCCTCGGCCAGGCCGGTGAGCGTGGCACGGGGAAACGTGAAGCCGGGGGAGAGCACAACGAGCGGGAGCCCGCGCGGCCGCCCGGCCGGCGGGGCGTCGCCGACCGCGTTGGTCCGCACCGTGCTCAGCGTGTCCGGCGGCAGGTCGCCGGCGCCCTTGCTCGTGAGGAAGAGCGCGGACTCCGCCGGCGTCATGTACGGAGCCCGCGGCCCGTCCGACGGCTCCGCCGGGTACCACAACGAGACCATCAGCTCGCGCGCGCTCACCTCGCTCACCCAGGGATCGGGCCGAGACGCATCGGTCAGCCACAACGACGTCGTACCAACCAAGTGCGCCCCAGTCGGCTCAGGCAAGAACAGCAATCCCGGCCCCCCCGCCGGCCTCAGCGGAGGGATCTGCCATGCCGGCAATATATAAATCCCATACGACAATCCTGTCATTATCCAATGTTGAGTAGTCGCAACTATTAGCCCGAACGGATTCATGCTCCGACTCGCCCGCCTATGGACCTGTTCAGCGGCGCCGGCTCCACCGGCCGGCGAGCGCAGCCGGGTCCGGCCCGCTCGGAAGCGGCCCGCCGCCCGGTGCCCGCAGCGCCTGCAGGACCAGCGCGAGGTACCGGTGCCGGAGGGCGTGCCCGCCGTCGGGTCCCGGCAGCGTGATCGTGCTCAGCATTTCCAGCAGGAAGACGACGTCGATCGGGTTCACGTCGTCGCGCAGCACCTGGTGCCGCTGGGCCGTCCGGTGCACCTCGCCGGCGAGGGCGCCTGCCTGCTGCGCGAGCGCGGACAGCTCCGGCGTCGGCGTGAAGGTCCCGGCGAGGCGCTGGGCGAGCGCCTGGCTTCCGCCGTCGAGGATCCGGGTGAGGCAGTCCGCGTAGACGAGCCAGGGATCCCGGTCGTCCGCGAGCGCGGCCTCGAGCTCGGCCATGTAGCGGACCAGGCCGTCCCTGGCCAGCTCTCGCAGCAGGTCCTCCTTGCTCGGGTAGCGCCGGTAGAGGGCGCTGATCCCCACCTTCGCCCGGGCGGCGACCGCCGAGACGGGCGCCGAGGGATCCTCGAGGAAAACCGCGCGCGCGGCATCGAGGATGCTGACGTCGTTGCGGGCGGCCTCCCGGCGTCGTCCGCTGAGGGGCCCTTCGGTATCGCGCATGCCGCCAGGCTAGCACTGGAACGGAATGATTTGTTCTGATAGAATGGAACTGTTCATTCCGTTCCAGTAAGGAGGGCCGCCGTGATCGAGCCGTTCACCGCGAAGATCCCTCCCCGTCATCCTCAGCCAAGCCTCGACGACGACTTCGTCCTCGCCAACGTCTCCCTCTACTGGCTGACCGGAACCGCCGGCACCTCGATCCGCCACTACTACGAGGACAGTCACCAGCCCCCCGCGGCCGACGCCGGCCCGACCAGGGTCCCGGTCGGGCTGGCGGCCGCGGCCGAAGGCGACTTCCGCTCGATCCGCCGGTTCGCCGAGCGCGACCACTCGCGGATCACCTCCTGGACCGAACTGCCCGGCGTGACCGGCCACTACAGCGCCCACACCAGCCCCGACCAGCTCGCCGCCGACATCCGGCGCTTCTTCCGCCCGCTCCGCACGAGCACCAGCACGGGCAGCAGCCCGAGCGTCAGCACTGGCACCAGCAAGGAGAACTGAACGTCATGACCGAGAACACCTGGACCGTCATCACCGACTCCCTCGACCTGCTACGGGACGCCGCCGCCGAGATCACCGAGGACAGCCGCGAGGCGCCGACCCCGTGCAGCGCGTGGACCGTCACCCAGGTCCTCCAGCACGCGGCCGGCGACCAGCTGGCCTGGGCGGCGGCGATCGGCGTCGGCACCGGGCCGGCCGAGAACCCCTTCGCGCCCTCCGGCCGCCTTGAGGGCAGCGTCGATGACCTCACCGGGCCGGCGCTCAAGGCCGCCCGGGCCACGTGGGCCGGGATCCGCGCCGACGACGACGCGGTGCCGACCCCGCTCCCGCACGGCGCCCTCCCGGCCCCGACGGCGGCCGGCGCCTGCGCCCTAGACGCGGCCGTGCACGCCTGGGACATCGCGGTTGCCCTCGGCCGCCCCGGGCCGTTGCCGGACGTGCTCGCCGCGCGGCTCCTGCCGGCGGCGCGCGCCATCGTGGAGCCGCTGCGCGAGTACGGCGCCTACGCGTCCGCTCTCCCGCCCCGCCCGGGCGACGGCCCCGCGGCCGAACTGCTGCGCTACCTCGGCCGCGACCCCCAGTGGGGCGAGGGCCGGGCGCGGCTCAGCTAGCCGGAGCGCCGCGCTATACGCCGGTCAGGACGCCCTTGAGGATGCCGGGCGTCCTGTCTGGCACCGCTGCCAGCAGGCAGGCCTCCTCCAGCACCTGCAGGTAGGCCTCGACCTCGGTTTGCTTGTCGAGGTACAGGGCACTGGTCAGCTGCTCGATGTAGACGACGTCGCGCATGTCCGGCTGGGCGTACCGGAGGATCGTGAAGGGGGCGCCCATCGCCCGGTGGGCCCCGGCGGAGAACGGCAGGACCTGGAGCACCACGGCCGGGTGATCGCACATCTCGATCAGGTGCGTCAGCTGCGCCCGCATGACCCTGGGGCCGCCGACGAACCGGTGCAGCGCGCCCTCGTCCACGAGGGCCCACAGCCGGGCCGGGTTCTCCCGGTCGAGGATCTCCTGCCGGGACATCCGGGCCTGGACGAGCTGCAGGACCTCGCTTTCCGCGGTCGTGGTGCACATCCGGACGACCTCACTGGCGTAGTCCCGGGTCTGCAGCAGGCTGGGCACGAATACCGGCTGGAACTCGCGAATGAAGGCAGCGGCGGCCTCGAGCCCGAAGTACGGCTCGACCCAGTGCGGCAGGATGTCGGCGTAGGCCTGCCACCAGCCCGGCGTATTGGTTTCCCGGGCCAGGCCGAGCAGCGCCTCCCGCTCGGCGGGCCCGGCCCCGTACAGGGTCAGCAGGTCGGCGACGTCCCGCTCCTTGAACCCGACCCGCCCGTTCTCCATGCGGCTGATCTTCGAGTTCGAGCCCCGGACGGTCAGCGCGGCGCGCTCGGTCGCGATGCCGGCCGCCTCCCGGAGCCGGCGCAGGTGACCACCGAGCACGAGGCGCTGCACGGTGGAGCCGCCGTAACGCGGGTCGGAAGGCTCCGGGTCAGCGTTCGGCGGGATACGGAAAGCCGGGCTGCCCGCGCCGATTCCCGCTCCGCCCGCGGCCGCGGCGGCACCGAATTCCCGCGAGCGCAACTCCGTTTCCAGGGAAACTGCCCGCATCGTCCGTTGCGACAAAAGACGATCTTGCGTTACGTCAGCCGCCCCCTCGTCAGCCGTTGCCATGGGGCCCGTCCTTCTCACGTCTTAGCGTGAACGGATACCGGGGCCCGCAAAGCCATAGACCCAGCTGGCATTGCCTCGTAGCAGCTCTTGATCTTGTCCGCCCGCGTTGCGGGCATTTGTAGGTATTCATCGTCCACGCCCCACCCCTGGCCGTAGCGTGCCTTGACCTCTGCCCTACTCTCACCCATAGAGCGGGGCCGCCATGGCCTTATCGACGAATACCACTGTTTCCAGCGCCGGCGACGGGACAAGCGACAGCAAGATCCGGCGCCTTTCGCGCTCCGCCAGCAGCCGGCGTCCGGCGACTACCGCCGCAACGATACCGTGCCGCCAAGTCGGCAAGTGCGCCGCAAAGGCCCCGGGGCAACCCGCTGCCTGGCACAAGTCACTCATTTCGTCACACCAGTAAAGTGGCGCGAAGCCGCGAATCTTAAGTCACAAATCTCCCCGGCAAAATGGCGTCGCGGCGCTTTAAAGGAGCTCGCCGAGCACGGCCACGCCCGCCTCGATGGCGCGCTGGCCCGTGTTGCCGAACCCGAGCACGAGCTGCGGCGGCTCGGCGCCGTGGTCGGCGCGGTAGGTGCTCATCCCGTACAGCCCGACCGAACGGGACCGGGCGGCCCCGATGACCGCCGCCTCGCTGGTCCCCGCGGGCAGGTGGGCGACGGCGTGGAAGCCCGCCGCCAGCCCGGTCAGCCGGACGGCGGGCGCGTGCCGCGCCAGCGCGTCGATGAGCACGTCGCGCCGGGCCGCGTACTCGGCGCGCATCCGCCGCAGGTGCCGGTCGTAGCGGCCGGCCTCGATGAGGGCGGCGAGCGCGAGCTGATCCACGCCGGGCGACCCCCGGTCCGTGACCGCCTTGGCCCAGGCCAGCTCGCCGACCAGCTCCGCCGGGCCGGCGATCCAGCCCAGCCGCAGCGCCGGCGCGAGCGACTTGCTGACGGTGCCCAGGGCGACGACCCGGCCGGGC
Organism: uncultured Actinomycetota bacterium; assembly: GCA_963767685.1. Classification (GTDB taxonomy): domain Bacteria; phylum Actinomycetota; class Actinomycetes; order Streptosporangiales; family Streptosporangiaceae; genus Trebonia. The sequence continues at coordinate 153,560 of CAVYEZ010000012.1, read as the reverse complement.
GCGAGCCCTTGCATGCTGCCGACCGGGTCCCGGTCGTACCGGAACTCGGCGTCGTAATCGTCCTCGATGATCACCGCGCCCCGCCGGTTCGCCCACTCGATGAGCTCCAGCCGCCGCCCGGGCGCGAGCACCACCCCGGTCGGCCACTGGTGCGCCGGCGTCACGAGCACGGCGCCCGCGCCGCTCGCTTCCAGCGCCGCCACGTCGACGCCAAGCTCGTCGACGGGCACCGGGACCGTTGCCAGGCCCGCCAGGCCCGCGATGGCGGGCATGCCCGTTACCGCGCCGGGATCCTCGAAGGCAACCAGTCGCACGCCCCGGGCCGCGAGGGCCCGCAGCACCAGCCCGAGCCCCTGCTGCATCCCGCTGCACACGGTCACCTGTCCCGGCTGGACGTCCATGGCCCGGACCCGCCGCAGGTAGGCGGCGAGCACCTCGCGCAGCCGGGTGCTGCCCTGCGGGTCGCCGTAGTCAAAGGCGGCGTTGGGCGCGCTGCGGCAGGCCTCGCGCACCGCCCAGGCCCAGTCCTCGCGCGGCACCAGCCCAAGGTCGGGAACCCCGGACGCGAAGTCGGCGACCGTCGGCGGCGCCGGGCGCGACGGCGCCCGGCGGGTCGGCTCGTCCCTGGTCGCCGTGCACGCGACCCTGGTCGCGGATCCGCCCTTCGTGACCAGGTATCCCTCCGCCTGGAGCTGCGCGTACGCCTCCTGCACCAGCCCCCGGGACAGCCCGAGCATCGCGGCCAGCGCCCGTGACGACGGTACCGGCTCGCCGATGTCCAGCCGGCCAGACCTGATCGCGCGGCGGAACTGGTCCTCGAGCTGCGCGCGCAGCGGAACCGACCGGCCGCGGTCGAGCGTGATAAGCACCTCCGGCCCCGAACCGGACCACTCCACAGCCATGCAACTGGATCTTACCGGGGGACCGGTTGGCCCCTAGCCTCGAAGCATGATCACCACGGCCCTCACCCCAGACGCGCCGTCGCCGCTCGCCGGACGGCGGGTCCCGCTCCTTACCCGCCCGCTGCTGCTCCGCTTCGTGTCGATCTTCGGCGCGGCGGCGAGCTTCTACCTGCCGCTGTCGGTGGTGCCGATGTACGCGAAGGCGTCGGGCTCCAACGCCGCCGCCGGGCTCTCCACCGGCGTCCTGCTGCTGGCCACGGTCACGGTCGAGTTGATCACCCCGCACCTCGTAGCGCGGACCGGCTACCGGCTGGCGCTGGCCGGCGGCCTGTTGGCCATGGGCGCGCCGGCGCTGGCGCTGCTGACCTCCTCAAGCCTGGCGATGATCCTCGCCGTGAGCGTGGTGCGCGGCGCGGGGTTCGCGGTCGTGACCGTCGCCGGCGGCGCGCTTACCGTGTCGATGATCCCCCCGGAGCGCCGCGGTGAGGGCCTCGGGCTGACCGGCGTGGTCAGCGGCGTGCCCGCGCTGCTCTGCCTGCCGCTCGGCGTATGGGCGGCGACCCGCTGGGGAACCGCCCCGGTCTTCGTGGCGACCGCGGCCGCCGCCCTCCTGGCTCTGCTCACCGTCCCCGGCCTGCCCAATCACCGGGCAACGGCCGGCCCGAGCGAGCATGGCGTCCCGGCCATGCTGCGCAACCGGAGCATCACCAGGCCCGCCGCCCTGTTCGCGGCGTCGACGATGGCGACCGGCGTCCTGGTGACGTTCCTCCCGCTGGCGACCCCCGGCAAGTCGGGCGCGGTGGCCGCAGCCGCCCTGTTCGCCCAGCCCGCCGCGGCCACCCTCACCCGCCTGGCCGCGGGCCGCGTCGGCGACCGCTACGGCCACGCGCGGCTGCTCACCCCCGGCGTCCTGCTGACCGCCGCCGGCATGGCCGCGATCGCCGCGACCGCCGCCCCGTCCCTGGTCATCGGCGGCGCCGCGGTCTTCGGGGCTGGCTTCGGGCTCCTGCAGAACGCGACCCTCGCGCTGATGTACACCCGCACCGCCGGCAGCGGCTACAACGCGGTCAGCGCGATCTGGAACGCCGCCTACGACGCGGGCATGGGCGCGGGCGCGATCGGCATGGGCTTGATCAGCGGCCACGTCGGCTATCCGGCCACCTTCCTGCTCACCGCCGCCCTGGTCCTCCCGGCCCTGATCCCCGCCACAAAGGAACGCCTTCGACACCGGTAAATTGAGCGCTCATGTGCCGGGTAGGTGCCGCCCATGGCGGTGTTCGCATTGTGGAGCGCACCCCGGGCGCGCTCGACGGCCCTGTTCCGCTCGATGGCCGAGCGCGGTGACCTGACCATGCTCCACGAACCGTTCTCCAACCTGGAGATATTCGGCGAGACCGACGTCGAAGGGCGTTCGTTCCATTCAGCCGCCTCGCTCCTCGCCTGGTTGTGCGATGAAACGCGGGACCCGGGCGTGTTCTTGAAGGACACGACCCACCGACGCCACGATGCGGTTCTCGCCGACCGGCGCTTCCTCGCCAAGGCCCGGCACGCGTTCCTCATCCGCCGTCCCGAGGAGATCGCAGCCTCCTACTACGCGCTGTTCCCCGCCATGAGCATCGACGCGATCGGACTAGAGATCATGTGCGAACTGCGGGCGGCGGTCGGCGATGCCGGCGGAAACCCTTCGGTCGTCATCGACTCCGACGACCTCGTGACCCGGCCCGCGGCGACGATGGCGGCGTACTGCGACGCCGTCGGGCTGCCCTTCATTCCACGGGCGCTCGCCTGGGAGCCCGGCGACCGGTCCGAATGGCGACGGTCCGCTCCCTGGCACGTGGACGTCAGCGCCAGTTCCGGGTTCCAGCGGCGCGAGCGCGAGTACCCGCAAACCGTCGAGAACTCCGGCGAGCTGGCGAGGTTCGCCGCCCACCACCTTCCGTTCTACGACCAGCTTTACACGCAGCGGCTAGACGTTACGCCGCCGGACGGGACTCGGGCCAGCCGTGAATAACCCTCTTCCTTTAAGGCGAGCTAATTACCCGGTCAGTCCCTCTCGCCCGGCGGGCGGTCGCCTGCCACTCGAACAGGAGCAGACCCCGGAAGCGGTATCACCGCGGTCATCGCTGGGCTGGGATGGCTTTGAGCCTGTTTAAGAACCTCATGCGGCTTGTGGCAGGGCTGGCGGCGGAGTGCGGTCGGACGCTGGGGTCAGGACGCGGACTTGTTCCGTGGATGGTCGTGCATTTCGTGGCTCTGGCTCCTGGCCTGCAGGGCGCGCACGCAGCCTGCTCGCGGGCGCTCGTTTTGAAGACCGGCCGCTGGCTTGTGCCGCCGGGCGCGGCCGGGGTTGTCCTGGCTGGGGGCGGCGGGCAGTCGGACGACTATCAAGACGCCCGTGATGAGGAGCGCGAAGCCGAGCAGCTGGGTGAGGGGCGGCCACTGAGCCCGTGCGGAGTACACGTAGGCATACCCGGCTATGGTCTCGACGTTTACCAGCATTCCGGCTGACACGGTGGACAGCCGGGCGGAGGCCAGGTTCCACAAGACGGTCCCGCCCCAGGAGACCACGGCGCCGAGCACGATCGAGCCGCCGATGAGCCAGCTGATGCTGCGGGTCCCGCTGCCGCCCTCGAACTGGCGGGTGGCCAGAGCGGCCGGGAGCCAGATGAGGGTGACCGCGCCGGTGTACAGCCCGACCAGGGTGGACCAGCCGGTGTGCGGGACCTGTGGGTGGCGGTTCAGGAACCTGGCATTGGCCAGGCCGTACCACGTCCACAGTGCCACGGCGCCGAACGCTGCCAGCAGGCCGAAGGCCACGTCGGCGGCGCTGCGGCCGGCCCCGGCCTCTCCGGTACCTGAGAGGTTAGCCAGCAAGAGCCCGGCGGTGGCCAGTGCGATCGGCGCGGCCAGCTTGCGCCAGGGGTGGGTGTGTGAGGTGAGGTTGCCGGCGAGGGTCACGGTGATGGGGATGCAGCCGATGATGATGTCGGTGACCGGCGCGCCGATCAGGTCGATGCCAAGGACCAGCAGCAGGTAGTAACCGGCGTTGCCGGTGATGGCGAAGGCCAGGGCGGGCCGCCAGTGCTGCCGGGCCAGGGCGCGCAGGACGCGGCCGCCCAGCCCGAACAGCAGGGCCGATACCAGGCCGTAGGCCAGGTACCGGCCGGTGGTGACGGCCACCGCGGACCACCCGTGCAGCAGGACGGGCACCAGGAACGCCAGGCCCCAGACCAGGCCGGCCGTGCTTCCCGCGGTGACGCCGGCCACGCCGCGGCCTGACGGCCGGTGTCCGGGCCGGCCCGGGTGTCGTTCCCTCATTCCGGGCGCCTACCCTAGATGTATGGTACATACACAGGACCGGGCGGAGAATCTGCTTGGCGTGCTCGCCCTGGCGGTGGCCGACCAGATGGCCGGCGCGATGACCAAGGCGGCCGCCCAGGGCGGCGGCGCACCGGCGGCGCTGGTGCAGATCGCCGACCACCCTGGCCTGACCACCGAGGAATTGCGCCGCCGCATCGGGCTCAGCCACTCAACGGTGGTCCGGCTGCTGGACCGGCTGGCCGCCCGCGGGCTGGTCCGGCGCGACCGCAACCGGCAGGACGCGCGCACCGCCGGCCTGCGCCTCACCAGCCAGGGGCAGGCTCTGGCCCGCTCGGTGCTGGCGGCCAGGAAAGAGGTAACCACCGCGGTTATCACCCGGCTGACGCCGGACCGCCAGCGCGACCTGGAGTCGCTGCTGGATGAAATGCTGGCGGACATACCGGTGACGTCCGGGCATGCCAGCCTGCTGTGCCGGGTCTGCTGCCTGCGCGAGTGCCCAGCCGACCGGTGCCCGGTCGAGCTTCGTTACCAGGAACTGCTAAAAGCTCGTTAGCAACTTCAGGCGGCTTGCAGGGCGCCTCGCGGTGGCGTGGCTTGCCGCCGGGCCGCCGCCGGAGACGCTGCTGGCGGCGCGGGAGCCCGGCGGCGGGCTGCACGGGCGGCCATGATGTGAATCATCGCCCAGTACAGGTAGGCCTCGTGGTGCTCGGGGAGCCGCTCGTAGTCGCGGACGCAGCGGCGGTGTTTCATGATCCAGCCGAACGTCCGCTCCACCACCCAGCGGCGGGGCAGCGCCTTGAAGGTGTGCAGGTCATCGGGCCGCCTTATGATCTGCAGGGTGCGGTGCAGCCTGTCGGCCGCCCAGGTGACCAACTTGCCGGCGTAGCCGCCGTCGGCCCAGATCACCGTGACAGCGCGGAAGCCAGACTGGCGGATGCGGCGAAACCCCCGGCGGACCCGGGCGGGGGTGAGCCGGCCGGGCGCGCACGGCTGCTGCCAGGACAGGCGGATGTCGGCGGCGAGGCCGCGGGCGAGGTGCAGCTGGGCATAGGCCGCGATGACGAGCCAGGTCCACCGGTCCGCGGCGGCCGGGTCGCGCAGTTTCGGCCGGGTCCAGCCCAGGTGCTGTTTCAGGAACCGGAACATGTGCTCGATGTCGAAGCGGCGCAGGAACGCCTGCCAGGCCCGGTTCACTTCTTCTCCGGTGGCGGCGGCGCGGGAGGACCCACAGCCACAGCGGCTCCGCGTCGCGGCAGCCGGGCAGGCGGTCCACCTTCAGCCGGATCAGGGTGCCCTCGATGACGGGCAGCTCGCCCTGGTGGTGCTCCCAGGCGGCGCGGCGGGCGAGCTCAGGTCGCAGGCTCGCCGAGGACGAGCCTGGCCCCGTGCCGGGGCGGCCGGCCGTTCGCCCCGGGCACGCGCGGCGGGACCGGGAAGTACATGACGCGGTCCGAGCGCAGCCGGCCCGTGACGTCCACCGGCAGGCCGTTCAGCAGCCACGCCAGCCGGGTCAGGTCATAGCCGGAATCGAGCACGACGATGACGCCCGGGTCGCCCTCGCGCCAGTGCCCGGCAGCGATGAGCCTGGCCACGACGTCGCGGACCTGGGCGACGGTGACCTCGGTGGCGTCGTCGGCCGGGCCTAATGAAAGCCACGGCCACCGCCTCGGTGTCTTCAAGTTCTGTGGAAGGAACCCGAAGATCATGAAGCGGTGGCCGTCTCATGGCCTGCGATGTCTCGAACTGGCTGCGGCCGGATGCGGAGACCAGCCCGGAGCGGCTGTTCTGCCACTGCTACGCGCGCGGGAAGTATCAGCCATGTGACCGCCACCACGGTGAGTGCCGCGACCCAGGGCCAGTCAAAAATTCCTTCCGCGATCGAGACGGGCCGGATCGACGTGCAGAACATGCCGGTGCCGCTGCTGAATGTCCACGACATCGGGTGGGCCCCGCCCCCTTGCTCTCCCCCCGGGTCGTCCCTTTCCTGCACGTCCAGCGCCAGTCAGCCGGACTGGCAGCCGCTCATCGCGGCGGCCGGCGAGGTGGCGGCGGGCACCGTCATGATCGCCGTGATAGCGGCCCGAACGCGAAGGTAATCCTTCATCGGCGTCTCACGGAACGGCGCTGGCGGTCGTCTGCCGGGTGCGTGCCCCGAAGGGCGCGGCAGGCAATTCGCGACGAGAGAGGGACCGACTCATGTCAACCGAGGAGAACAAGGCCGTGGTGGGCCGCTGGTTCACCGAGTTCTGGGGCAAGGACTTCAACCCGGGCGTCATCGACGAACTGGCCGCCCCGAACATCCGGTTCGAGTACTCGCTGCACGCGCCCCTGCGAGGGAGGAGCGCCGTCCGCGCGTTCGCGGAGAAGTTCCGGGCCGCGTTCCCAGACCTGAACTTCTGGGGCACCGCCGACCTGATCGCCGAGGGCGACTACGTGGTCGGCCAGTGGGAGGGCGGCGGCACCCACACCGGGGACGCGTTCGACGACATGCCGTACGGACCGCTGCCTGCCAGCACCGGTAAGGTCATGCGCTTCACCGGCACCACGGTGCTGAAGGTCGAAAACGGCCTCATCACCGAGGAGATCGGCCTCGACGACGGCCTCGCCGCGCTCCGTCAGCTGGACCTGATCACGAAGGCCTGACCCCGGTCATCCCGGTCAAGGGCAGGGGATACCCTCGTGCCCTTGACCGCTTGTCCTGTGACCGGAATCGCGGCATAGATCGCCGTCGGCGCTGTCGGCTATGGTGAACGCATGGGTTGCTCCGCTGCCATGACTACCCGGACCGCCGCTTAGCGGCGGTACCGAGGTTCCCGCAACCGCGGCCTCATTGCCTGCCCCTGCCGGGGGCAGTGCCAGGACGTACCGCCGGATCAGTGTCCCGCCGGCAGCCGTTCGCGTGTTCCTGCGCTGCCGGGTCGTCCTGCCTGATCAGGGGAGTCATGTCTCAGTCGCGGCGTTCCGGTTCACCGAGTTCACCGAGCGAGGAACCCTTCCCGTGCCCGTCCGCAGCCGTCCCCGTCGTCACGCCGGGCCCGCGTGCCGCCACCTTGGTGTTGATGGTCGGGCTCCCCGCGGCCGGGAAGACCACCCGGGCCAGAGAACTCGCGGCAACGTACCAGGCGCTGCGGCTGACCCCGGATCACTGGATGGTCCCGCTGTTCGGGGATCCGATGGCCGGCGGCAAGCGCTGGGTGCTCGAAGGCCGGCTGATCTCGGTCGCCCTTCAGGCGCTGCGGCTGGGAACGAGCGTCGTGCTCGACTACGGGCTCTGGGGCCGCGATGAGCGGTCGGCGCTGCGCTGGCTGGCCCGGTCGGCCGGGGCCGCATGCCAGGTGGTCTACCTGCCCGTGGACAAGAACGTCCAGCTTGCCCGCATCGCGCACCGCCAGGAGACGACACCGCACCTGACGTTCCCGATGAGCGAGGCCGACGTGGACGCGTGGCGGGAGCAGTTCCAGGTGCCTGACGCCGCCGAACTCAACGGCGGCGAGATCCCCGCCCCGCCAGCAGGGTGGCCGGGCTGGCCGGAGTGGGCGGCAGGCCACTGGCCCTCGTGCACCGACAGCTAACCCAGGCCCCTCTTCGAACCGCTTCTCCCTAGGCCTTTGCCGTCGACGACGCTGGCGCCGTGGTCGGCGGCTGGGTCGTCGGGGGCGGCGTAGTGGGCGGTGGCGTTGTCGGGGGCGGCGTGGTGGGCGGTGGCGTCGTATGCGGTGGCGACTTCGACGGAGTCGGTGACTTCGACGGGGTCGGCGACTTGGACGGAGTGGGCGACTTCGACGGGGTCGGCGACTTGGACGGAGTGGGCGACTTCGACGCAGTCACCGACTTCGACGCACTCACCGTTCCCGGCAGCCCCACGATCGCGGCCCCGTTGCCCGGGTTGCCCCCGGCGATTCCGGCGCGTTGCGTGGCGCTCGAATGTACGACCGCCTTGTGACTCGGGTTCGGCGACGCCGTCTGGGTCGGCATCGTCGTGTTGCCTCCCGGGCTCAGCGACATGCCGTTGTTGCTCGAGATCAGCACGGCGAGGATCGCGACAACGCCGATGGCCGCCGCGCCGATGCCCGCGATCAGGAAGCTGCGGGCTCCGGCACTACGCGGAGCCCGCGGCCGTTCGGGAGCCAATTGATACATGTCGAGGCTGGTGGCGGGCGGGAAGTTGGGGACCATGGGCATGTCGGAGGTGGACGGGCCCGTCTGGCCGTTGCGGTCGCGGGCTTCCCGGATGACCTCGGCGCGGTCGGCGACGTGCCGGGCGGAGTCCGGGCGGTCTTCCGGGTTCTTGGCCAGCATGGCGTACACGAGGTCGGCGATCGGGCGGGGCACGTCCGCGGGCAGCGGCGGCACCGGGTCGTGCTTGTGCATGATCGCGATGGCCAGGGGCTGCTCGGCGACGAACGGCGGGTTGCCCGCCAGGCACTCGTACGCGACCACGCCCAGGGAGTACACGTCCGAGGAGCCGGTCACCGGCTGCCCGGTCGCCTGCTCGGGCGACACGTACAGGGCCGTGCCCATCACCAGCCCGGTCTGGGTCAGGTGGACGGCCTGCAGCTTGGCCTTGGCGATGCCGAAGTCGGTGATCTTGGTGGTGCCGTCGGCCATGATCAGCAGGTTGCCCGGCTTGATGTCGCGGTGCACGATCCCGGCCCGGTGCGCCGTGTCGAGCGCCCGCCCCGCCTGGGCGACGATGTCCAGCACGACGTACGGGTCGAGGCGGCCGTACCGCTCGATGATGTCGGACAGCGCCTGGCCGTCCACGAGTTCCATGACCAGGTAGGGGCCGCCGAGCGGGCTTTGCTCGCCGTAGTCGAAGACCCTGGTGATCCCCGGGTGGGCCAGGGAGGACGCGAACCTGGCCTCGGCCCGGAAGCGCGCCCGGAACTGCTCATCCCCCGCGTGCACGGCGGCCAGCATCTTGATCGCCACCGGACGGCCGAGGATCTGGTCACTGCCCCGCCAGACCTCGCCCATCCCGCCGGACGCGATCCGCTCAATCAACGTATAACGCTCGTCGAGAACATAGTCGACAATAGTCACTGATTCCCCAGAGTTGACAGGCGCGTGTCAGTTCCCATGGCGGCGCCGGCCGCCCGTTGGCCCCCACCACTTATATGACGCTCGAGACTGCCTCCGGGTTGCAAGCCTGGGCAAAAGTGGTGGAAGAAAGATCGTCAGGGTGTCTACTTCCATACTGCGCGATGCCGGGCTTGCCCGCAACGACGGGTCCCCGGTAAGCCGCCGGCCAGGGCCCGCGGCTTACCGGGCAGGCAGCCTGTCGGCGGGGACCGGTCATTCGCCCGGGTTAAGCCGGCTGTGGTAAAGCGTGACGTACTCGTGGAGGAGCGCCGCGAAGTCCCGGGCCGGGCGGTCGAGTTCGCTCCAGTTCAGCAGGACGTCGTAGCCGAATCGCTCCCGCTGCCAGGCCAGCCTGCTGGCAGCGCCGCCCGTCCGGCTGTAGTCCGCGAGCATGCCCCGCGCCTGACCGTGCGCGATGACAGCGGTCGCCCCCGCGACCGGCTTCATGAACCGGGCGGCGCGCTCGGCGCGCGCCGCCAGCTCTGGCGGCATCTGTCCCAGGTAACGGTCGTAGCTATGCAGAAGGATGCCCGCCATGGGGCGGCCGCGCCCGTTTGACGCGACCCCCACGGCGGCCACGTCGGCCCACGGGATCGTCGCCACGCCCTGCGGGTACACCTGCTCCAGCGCATCAGGAGTCAGGACGAGCGTCACCTTCCGCCGGGCCAGCGCCGGGACGCGCGTCAGGCAGTACCCGAAGAACACGACGGCGAGGACGCCGACGAACCGGTACACCAATGCGGGCTGCCCGACGGCCATCCACGCGCCCGTTACGACGAACGCCAGGCTGCCGACCGCCACAAGCGCGACATTCCGCGCCACGTTCGGGCGGATCTCAATCCGCTCGCCGCTCACCATGCTCTGCCTCCCAGCCCATCGCCCCGTTCGCGCATAGGGCAAAAAGGAGGTTACAGGCATCATCGGCCGGGCGCGGGAGCCGGACGAACCCCCGGCGGACGAGCGGTCGCTGGCATCCGCGGCTGAGCCATGATCCTGGTCAGCGAACCTCGGTGTAGTCGCTGCGATCCAGTTGCACGACGTTGGCGTGGTCGCCGGCCCCTGGCTCGGCGACGTCGGGGTACTGGCTGCCGTCCGGCTGCACCACCGGGAAGCTGAACCCGGACACCAGCTTCCGCAGGTGCCGCAGTCCGCTCATGCCCGCGAGCGTGACCGCTACGGCCGCGGCGAGGACCGAGCCGCCGAACAGCGCGAGCCCGCCGACAACGTGCCCCAGTATGACCATGACCAGTCCGGCCAGCAGGGCCACCGGCACGGCCGCCACCAGCAGCAGGGCAAGCAACGTCACGGCGATCACGGCCCTAGCCGACCGGCCTGGCATCTGTTCCGTGTACCACCTGGTCATTACGCTCACCTCTCAAGGCCCAGAGCCCTTCAAGGGGTTAGGCCCAACAGAACGAAACGATATGTCTCGTCCTTTAGGTCAACGCACCTGTCGTTCGGAATCATCCATGGCGTACCTGGTCGGGCGTCGAAAACGCTTCACCCCGCCTCCGTTAGGCTCGGCCAGGTGAAGCGTGCCATAGACATCGCGCCGTTCGGCGAGCTCGCCGATCCCCCACCCGCCGGTGACGACGGTGGAACAAAATGACCATGTGGCCGAAGCACGCCCGCTGACCCCGGCCGGCCTTTACGCCGGCACTTTGTTACCCTCATTTGTTTCTCGCATAGTCCGTGAATTTCGGCGGCGGCGGGGTAGTGGGCGCTGTCGTGGCAAAGGCGTTCGCTTATCTCATTGTCGGGCTGCGGTTTCCGCTCATCCTCGGCTGGGCCGCGGCGGTGGTGGCCGCCGTGCTGTTCCTGCCGCCATTGTCCGCTTCGGGTAACCTGTCCAACCTGATCCCGGCCGGGTCTCCCGCCGCGCAGGCTGATGCCACCGCGGCGCGGCTGTTCGGCTATCCGCTTGAGGCGGGCATCGCCGTCGTACAGAGCCACCCGCATGGCCTGCCGCAAGCCGAGGTGGACAAGACGGCGCAAGCCGCACTCGACTACGATCGCCACGCCAGCATTCCTGGCCTGCTCGCCGTCGTCCCCATTCCGAACGGGGCCGGCATCCCGCAGGCGATCACCGTCTCGCCGGCCAGCGCGGCGGAACTGCTGTCCGGAGTGCGCCAGCGCACCTCGACGATCGTCACCTACCTGGAGTTCAGCGCGGACTCCACGATGGAGCAGCAGGTATCAGCCGCCGGCACGTACGCGCACCGCTACCTGGCGTATGTCGTCGGCGTCACCGGGCCGGTGGCGGCTCAGTACGACCAGGGCCTGATCATCGACCGCGACCTCGGCTGGGTGGAACTGTTCACGGTGCTGGCGATCGCGCTGATCGTCGGCATCAGGTTCCGCTCGCTGCTGGCGCCGCTCGCCGCACTGGCGTGTGCCGGAACCGCGTACGTGCTCGCGGTCCGGCTCGTGGCGTGGGGCGCGAGCCGGACCGGGGTCACGCTTCCGCAGGAGGCGGACCCTGTCCTCGTGGTGCTGCTGCTCGGCGTGACCACGGACTACTGCGTGTTCTTCCTGGCCGAAATGCGCGTGCGGCTGGCCGAAGGCGCCGACCGCATTCAGGCCGCGCGCGACTCCACTGCGGCGTCGGCCCCGATCGTCTTCGTGGCCGGCCTGATCGTGGCGGCGGGCACCGGGGCGCTGCTCGTGGCCCGTGGTGGCCTGCTGCGCGCATTTGGCCCCGGGCTCGCGGCCACCGTGCTCGTGTCCATGCTGGTCTCCCTGACGCTCATGCCGGCGCTGCTCGGCGTGTTCGGCGGCTTGATGTTCCGGCACGTGACCCCGGTCAGGCCGGCAGGCGGGGGCTGGTGGCTCGCGCGGTTCGCCACCTCGAAGCCGGTGGCTCTGCTCGTGATCGTCGCGTGCGTCGCGGGACTCGGGATCGCGGCGGCGGCCGCCAGGGGACTGGGGCTCGGATCCCCGCTGATCGGTGAGATGCCACCGTCGTCGGGCGCGTCCCGCGCCGGCGTCGCGGCCTCGGCCGGGTTCGCGCCAGGGATACTCGCGCCGACCGAGGTGCTCGTCATCGGGCCAGGCGCCGGGTCACAGACCGCCGCGGACCGCCGCCTAGAAGACGCCCTGCGCCGGCAGCCGGGCGTGGCAAGCGTTGTCGGGCCATCGCTCCTTGAGAGCTCCGCTTTGCCCGGTTCTTCGGCCAATCCGATGATTGCCAGGAACGGGGCGGCGGTTCGTTTCGCGCTCGTCTACGACACCGACCCGCTGAACGCCACCGCGGTCGGCCAGGTGCGGGTGCTGACCGCGCGGCTGCCCGCGCTCGGGGAGGCGGCCGGCCTGCGCGGCGTCCGCTACGAGGTCGGCGGGCAGACCGCGCTGACCGGCGACGCCATCAACGCGACCGCGTCGGATCTGTGGCGCGTCGGACTGGCGATCATGCTGGTGACGCTCCTGCTCCTCATCGTGTTCCTGCGCGCACTGCTCGCCCCGGTATACCTGCTGGCGGCCAGCCTGCTCGGGGTCTTCGCCACGCTCGGGCTGACGGTCGTGATCTGCGACGCGGTCTTCGGATCACCGGACCTGGTCTATTTCGTGCCGTTCGCGGCCGGCGTGCTGCTGGTATCGCTCGGGTCGGACTACAACGTCTTCGTCGTGGGGCGCATATGGAAAGAGGCGCGGTCGCGGCCGGTCAGGGAATCCGTGGCCGTCGCCGCTCCGCGCGCCTCCCGCGCGATCACCACCGCGGGAGTCGCGCTGGCGGCCAGCTTCGGGCTGCTCGCGGTGATCCCGCTTGAGCAGTTCAGGCAGATGGCGATCATCATGGCCGTCGGCGTCATCCTGGACGCGGTCGTGGTCCGCTCGCTCCTCGTCCCGAGCCTGGTGGCGCTAACGGGCCGAGTCGGCATGTGGCCGGGCCACCAGCGGGTCAACGAGGTCTCGCGGCCCGCCCCTGAACTAACTGACGCCAGCCGCCAACCGTCTGCCTCTGCCTGAGCGACCCCACTGCGGGGGCGTGCCTTGTGCGCGCTGCGGGGCAGCCGCTTCGCCAGTGTCCCGCGCACGGGGGCACGCGAGTTACCGCTGGGTACGAGCTAATCCCATCCTGTTACCTAAGTACCAGGAGCCTCAAGGAACTTGCCATTATGCTCTGGCTTGCTCACATATGAGCGTTGCGGATGCGGCCTGCCGACGATGCCCTGCCGCAGAGGCATGCCCACGGGAATGGGCATGACCACGGGGAAGGACGGGGAGTGCAGCCGCTGACGGGTGACGATCCTGCCAAGGTCGGAAGCTACCGGCTCCGGGCCCGGCTCGGTGCCGGCGGGATGGGACGGGTATACCTGGCGTCCACGCCGGCCGGCCGTCCGGTGGCGCTGAAGGTGGTGCGGACGGAACTCGGCGAGGACCCGGAGTTCCGCACCCGGTTTCGCCGGGAGATACAGGCCGCGCAGCGGGTGCACGGACTGTACACCGCGCAGCTCGTCGACGCCGATCCCGATGCCACGCCACCCTGGCTGGTGACCGCCTACGTGCCGGGGCCCTCCCTCGAGGAGGCGATTGAGGCCCGCGGCCCGATGCCCGAGGCGATGGTGTTCCGGCTTATCGCCGGGGTCGCCGAGGCACTCCAGGCCATCCATGCCGCCGACGTCGTGCACCGCGACCTCAAGCCCTCCAACGTGCTGCTCGCCGAGGACGGCCCGCGCGTCATCGATTTCGGGATCGCGCAAGCGCAGGAAGCGACCTCGCTCACGCGCACCGACATCATGATGGGCTCACCGGGCTTCCTGGCGCCCGAACAGGTTCTTGACCTGCCCATCACGCCCGCGATTGACGTCTTCGCGCTCGGCTCGCTCGCCGTCTACGCGGCCGTGGGCAGGCCGCCCTTTGCCGGGGGCGGCATCGCGGCGGTCGCGCACCGCGTGGCGTACGAGCCCCCGGACCTGACGGACTGCCCGGCGCAGTTGCTCACCCTGATCGAGGCCTGCCTCGAGAAGCAGGCAAAGGACCGGCCTTCACCCAGCCAGATCATCGAATTCTGCGTGACGCGCGCGGCCGGGACTCCGGAATCCGGCCAGTCCTGGCTGGCATGGGGCCAGACGGGTGACGCGACCGACCCCGCCGGCCTGGCGACGGCCCAGCGGCGCCTCCGCCTGCCCGTCGGCCTGGCCGTTGCCGCCGCCCTGGCCGCCGTCGCGGTCATCGCGGTGGCGCTCACCAGCCACCTGGCGGCGGCCAGCAACGCTGCTCCCGGCCAGGCGCCGGCGCCAAGCACCGCCGCCGCGCGCCAGCCGGCCCGCCCCGCGCCGCGGTCCACCGCCGCCGCCGCACCGCTCTCGGCTACCCGCGCCACCAGCCCCGCCACCAGCCCCGCGGCCTCCCGCCCCTCCGCGCCCAGCGCCGCCGCGCCGCCGTCGCCGACCGCGAGCGCTACCCAGGAAAGGCCCGTGGTCCTGCTGTCACAAGGCCGCCCCGTCTTCGCGTCCTCCATCCAGGGTGACCCCTGGGCGGCGGCCAACGCCGTCGACGGGAACCTCACGACCCGCTGGTCGAGCGCCTTCAGCGACCCGCAGTGGCTCGAGGTCGACCTCGGGGCCGTCTACGACCTCCATTCCGTGGTGCTCTACTGGGAAAACGCCTACGCCACGGCCTTCCAGATCCAGGTGTCAGACAACGGGTCGACCTGGACGGACCTCTACCCGACGATCTCGGGCTACGAAGGCAAGCAGACGCTCGCGGTAAGCGGTTCTGGCCGTTACGTCCGGATGTACGGGACCAAGCGAAGCACCCAGTACGGGTACTCACTCTACGAATTCCAGGTGTTCGGTAACTGACCCTAGGTCAGGCTGTTCTCAGTGGAGACCACGAGGGCGTCCGCCCGCCAGCCGTCCAGCGGCGGGGGAGCCTGGTCCCGGAGGATGGCGGCGGTGCCCCCGTGGGCGGCCAGCGTCTCCTCGAGCCCTGCCAGCAGCTCCGCTACCCACGGCTGGGACCGGCTCTCGAAGTCGACGGTCACGGTCTGGTCGATGACGAACGGTTCGGTGCCGGCCCCGTCAAGCGATCGCTGACCGCCTACGACCGCTGAACCCATAGGAATCAATCATCTAGCCCCGGGGGAGATTGGCTCGGGAAACAGGCAACCTTTCCTGAGTCTGTTCATCAGTGGGAGTGTGAACCCAGTGACGCAGGCGTGCCAGCCCGCCCACGACCCGAGCCAGCAGATCACGGCGCTGTACCAGGCGCACGCCCTCGGCCTTGTCCGGCTGGCCTTTCTGATGACCGGCGACCAGCCGACTGCTGAGGACATCGTGCAAGACGCCTTTCTCGGCCTGCACCGGCGCTGGGACACCCTCGTCGACCCGGGTAAGGCACTCAGCTACGTCCGGTCCTGCGTGCTCAACGGCTGCCGCCAGGTCCACCGGGTCAAGTACCGCAGGCCGAAGTTCCGCCCCGACCCGCCCGAGGACATCGAGTCCGCCGAGAACATCGCCATCCTCGGCGAGGCCAACCGGGCGGTCCTGGCCGCGATCAGGCGGCTGCCCGCCAGGCAGCGCGAAGCCGTGGTGCTCCGCTACTACCTGGACATGTCCGAAGACCAGGTGGCCCAGGCGATGGGTGTCGCCCGGGGAACCGTGAAGTCCGCCGCTTCCCGGGGCCTCGCCGCCCTCGCTCGCATGCTCAAGGAGGCCAAGTGAGAACCGAAGACCAGACGGGCATGGAAGACCTTGTCCGTACCGCCACCCTGGCGGGCGCGAGCCTGATCCGTGACGTCCGCCCGCTAGGCGCGCCCGCGCCGACGCGGCTCCGTCGCCAGCCCGGGCCTGCGCCGCGCCGCTGGGTCAGCTGGGGAGGGCCGCTCGCCGCCGCGGCGGCCGTGGTGGCGATCGCGCTGACCCTGGTCGCCGTCCGGCAGCCCGGTACCCCAGCCCCTGTCACAAGCGGGACCGGTACCGCCGCGCCGGCGACCATCCCCCGCTACTTTGTGTCAGTCCCGTACCACGGCAGTCCGAGCCGCCCCGGGCCGCTGATCGTGGGCGATGACCTCACCGGCAAGGTGATCGCCACTGTTCCCCCGCCGCCCGGCATTTTCCTCACGGACGTGCGCGGTACAGCCGATGACCGGACGTTCGTCGTGCAGGACGCGGTCAGCACCGCGCCGACCAGGCCGCTGTCTTATACGTGGTACCTGCTCCGCATCACCCCAGGAAGCGCTCATCAGTACCAGCTAACCAAGCTGCCGGTCGCGCTGCCGGGCAACAAGGGATTCATCCTCGCCTATGCGCTGTCACCCGACGGCAGGGAACTGGCGGTGGAAACAACCGGTGGCACCCGCGCCCGCCCGGTCATCACGCTGGGCATCTACTCGGTATCGACCGGTGCGCAACTGCATGCCTGGACCGCACCCGCGCAGATCACGTCGGAGGGCGGCGAGCGCGCGCTCTCCTGGGCTTCCGGCGGCCGGCAGCTAGTGTTCCTCGCTAATGCTGGCTCGGCCCGCGACCTGCAGCTGCGCACGCTCGACATTACGGGGACCGGCACTGACCTGGTAGCGGGCAGCCGGGCCGTGCTCACCGCCGATAATGCAGACACGTCCGCCTGTAGCTGGCCGCAGATCACGCCGGACGGCGGAACCGTCATCTGCGACACTGAGGCCGGCACCCCGGGCCGCGATGACCCCAGCGCATGCGCGAACGGCGCACTGAAGATCCTCGCCTTCCCCCTCCCCGTCCAGCGCCGGCCCCTCCGGGTCCTGTACCAGTACCCGGGAGGATGTCATCACGGTGCCACCTTCACGCTGTGGACGGATGCCTCGGCCAGCTCCATCATCGGCGTGACCGAGATCGACCTGACCGCCCCGGGCGGGAAGGAGGCCTTTGCGATCGGCGTGATCACCGGCGGGCGCTTCCGCCCGCTCAACATCGCGAAGAGCATTTCCCCGGGCGATTACGCGGCCCTCGTGTTCTAGCTAGGAGCACAGAATCGGGTCTGTCAACTTACCCGCCAGATCCAAAACCAACATCCAGTATCCCGAACGACTGGTGGTTTTTCCCGCCTCCAATCATTACCGTCCGAATGTGGGGGAGCCCCGGCCTGCAACGCATTCCGTTGCCACCTGGCAGGCTGATGCCCATGATCGATGAACTCGCGAAAGAGCACCTGCACGACCACCTGCGCCGGGTGCGCGAGTCGCTGGTCTGGAAGCTCGACGGGCTCTCCGAGTACGACGTCCGCCGTCCCCTGACCTCCACCGGGACCAACGTCCTCGGCCTGGTCAAGCACCTGGCGGTCTGGGAATCCAGGTACTTCGGCGAGGTCTTCGGCCGTCCGTTCCCCGAGCCCCTGCCCCGGTGGGACGACGAGGCCGCGAACGACGCCGCGTTCTGGGCCACCGAGCACGAGACCCGCGACGAGATCGTCGGTCTTTACCAGCGCGTGTGGCAGCACACCGACGCGACGATCAACGCCCTCGCCATCGACGCTCCCGGCTACGTGCCCTGGTGGGACGACGACGTCAAGCTGTTCAACATCATGGTCCACATGCTCTCCGACACGACCCGCCACGCGGGCCACGCCGACATCCTGCGCGAGCAACTCGACGGCACGGTCGGGATGACCGCGAAAAGCGCCCCCCTGCACGGACACGACAGTGCCTTCTGGGAGACCCGGCGCGCGACGATCGAACAGGCCGCCAGGGCAGCCGATCCAGTGCGGCGGTGAGGTCCCCGCCTCACACCCGTGGGCGACGGATCGTCATAGTGGTCATGCGGGAGAGAAGATGAGCAGCGCGAGCGAGCCAGCGGTCGACGTGGGCCTGGTCGGAGAACGGCGCCACCTGTTGTCACTGGCGTTCCGGATGCTCGGCACGGTCGCGGAAGCCGAAGACGCGGTCCAGGAGACCTACATCCGCTGGTACCGGATGGACCAGGCCGAGCGCGACCAGATCATGAACCCGCGCGCCTGGCTTACCCGGGTTGCCAGCCGGATCTGCCTCGACATGCTCCGCACGGCCCGGGCCAGGCGGGAGCGCTACGTAGGCCCCTGGCTGCCCGAGCCCGTCCCGACCTCGGCGTTCACCGAGACCGTCGTGGACCCGGCCGACCAGGTCACCCTGGATGACTCGGTGAGCACCGCGCTGCTGGTCGTCCTGGAGGCGATGACGCCCGCCGAGCGGGTCGCGTTCGTCCTGCACGACGTCTTCGCGGTGCCGTTCGCGGAGATCGGGCAGATCGTCGGCCGGACGCCCGCGGCCTGCCGGAAGCTGGCGACATCCGCGCGGGCCCGGGTGCAAAAGACCCCGGCGCGCATCGTGCCGCGAGAGGAGCACGATCGCGTCGTCCGGGCGTTCGCCGCCGCCAGCCGGTCCGGCGACCTGCGCGCGCTGACCGCCGTCCTGGACTCCGGCGTGGTGCTGCACTCCGACGGAGGCGGCCGGGTCACCGCGGCCCGCAACCCCGTGTACGGCGCCGACCGGGTGGCCAGGCTCATCCTCGGCGTGGCGAGCAAGGAATCCACCGTCGAGTTCCTCGAACAGCAGACCAACGACGGCCTCGGCTTCGCCGTCTGGAACGAGGGCCGCATCACGGGCGTCGCCACCCTAGAAGTCCTGGGCGGACGGATCACCCATGTCCGCATCGTCCTGAACCCCGACAAGTTGTCCCTCTGGAACTGACCGCCCGCTGGCTGGGCGCCGTGGCCAGGGCGTCAGCGGCTGTCACTTCCCATAAATGGAAGATAATTTCATCTATGCGTAGTGACGCGCCCGCTGTTGCCGATCCTGCGATCCCGGCAAGATCTGCCTCCAGGGCGCTCCTATTTGATGATCTGGATCTCGCAGCGGGCGGGCAGACTGAAGGAGCTATGTCAGTGAATGCTCACCCAGCCCGCTCTACCGGAGCTCCGGAGGGGCCAGCGCTGCTGGCCAGCCTCCGTGACCGCCTCCTCGGCCAGTTGCTCGGGCTGCTGGAGGCTGACCCGGCGGTCGCCGGGGTGGCCCTCGTCGGTTCGCTGGGCCGCGGCGAGGAGGATAACTGGAGCGATATTGACCTGTTCATCCTCGCGAGCGACCAGTTCATCAAGCAGTTCATGAATGAGCCGGCCGCCAGCCCCTGGGCGCGGGGCGACCTGCTCTCGGACGGCCGCCACAACTCGCCCGCAGGCGCCACGTCACTGGGAACAACCCATATCCGGTCAGGGCTGCCGCTCTGGGTTGACCTGCATGTGCACCCGGCCGACCGGACGCCGTGGCCGACCGACAGCCGCGTCGTCTTCGAGCGCCGGCCAGTCAAGGCGGGGACGCTCTCATTCGGCGAGTACAACGCCAGTGGCCCCCGCCAGCCCGCAACGGCCAAGACCGCGGACGAGGTCCGTCAGATACACCTCGGCTACGTCCCCATCGGCGGCAAGTACGTCGGCCGCCGGTCACCGCGAGCCTGCGAGATGATCCGCTTCCTAGGGCGGCGGCGTGACTTCAACGACCCAGACCCGGCCGTCCAGATCCGTGCCCTGCGCGGCATCGCGGAAGACCTCTCATCTCCGTCCTGGGGCCAGCTCGGCCACGCGGTCGCCTTCTACCTCGACCTAGTCGAGGCAACCGTCCAGCTAGGCGGCGGGCAGGGCTGTACGTGATCGGCAACCATGCCACCTGGGATGGCGCTCCCTACTTTCACGTCCCTTTCTACGTCATGCGTCGTCCGGCGGGAAGAACCGCCGAGGATACCGATTGACAACAGGATTTGCCTCAGAGGCAATCGCCGGTTAGCCTACGGCGTCATGGAGACCAACTTGGCGGTGAGTGCGCTTGGCGATCGGTTGCGGGCGGCGAGGGAGGCCCGAGGTCTGACGCTGGACCAGATGTCGGCGGCAACCGGCGTCTCCAAGGCTCACCTTTCCCGCCTTGAGTCCGGGGAGCGTCAGCCTTCCGTGGGAATCCTCGTCGAGCTGGCCGCCGCTCTCGGGACGCGGGTGGGCGCGCTCTTCGGCGAGGACGCGGAGGGTACCCCGCTGGCGACGTTCGGCCCGGACGCCCCGCGCCACGCCGCGGGCGGGCTGGAGATCGTGTCGAGTAGCGGCTTTCCGGACTCGCGCGCGCTGGAGGCGATGCGGGTTCGCGTTCCGGCCGACCGCGAGCCCTCCGCTCCCGCGCGCCATCGCGGCGAGGAGTGGATCTACGTACTGCGCGGAACCCTGGAGCTCGAGTTCGACGGCGTGCTCTACGAGCTGCGCAAGGACATGGCGGCGCACTTTGACGCTGCCCGCCCCCACCGGTTCTCCGCGGGGCGCACGGGGGCCGAGCTTCTGCTGGTGAGCGGCAACTACCGGCCAGAGCTCACCTCGATCCAGCACTGACCGCGAAGGTTCCGACCGTGACCTCCGCCGGCATGGATCCGCTCGAGCCGTCTCCGCTCAAGGCGCGTCCGGCGCTCGATCTCGTCGTGCTTGCTGCGGAGGCCGTCGCGACCGGCGTGATCAGCCTGAAGCTCGCCGCCCCCGGCGCGGCGGCACTGCCGGCCTGGACGCCCGGTGCCCACATCGATCTTCACCTGCCATCCGGCCTGGTGCGGTCATACTCGCTGCACGGTGACCCGCGAGAGCGCGGTGCCTATCACATAGCGGTCCTCGATGCGCCGGACGGGAGGGGCGGCTCGGCGGAGGTGCACCGGATCGCGGCTCCTGGGGCGGCAGTGCGCGCGAGCGCACCGCGCAACGCGTTCGCCCTCGAGCAGGCGAGCCATTACCTGTTCCTCGCGGGCGGCATCGGGGTGACCCCGCTGCTCGCGATGGCCCGCGAGGTAGCGCGACGCGGGAGCAAGTGGACGTTTGTCTACGGCGGCCGAAGCCGGGACCACATGGCGTTCCTCGACGCGCTGTCGGCGCTTCCCGGCGGAGAGCTGCACGTGGTCCCCCAAGATGAGGCGGGCCTGCCGGACTTCGCCCCGGCGTTCGCGGCCCTGCCGGCCGGCGCGGCGGCGTACTGCTGCGGGCCTTCCGGGATGCTGGCCGCGGCCATTGCCATCGGCGAGCGGGTCCGGCCCGACATCCCCGTCCGGCTGGAACGCTTCGTGGCGCCGCCGGCACCCGCCGGCCCGGGCGAGGATCAGGGGTTCGAGGTGGAACTGGCGCGGTCAGGCGTCACCCTGACCGTTCCGCCTGGCGTCTCGGTCCTCGACGCTGTCCGGGCGGAGATTCCCGGCGTGATGAGCTCGTGTGAGGAGGGCATCTGCAGCGCGTGCGAGACGGCCGTTCTCGCCGGGCTGCCCGACCACCGAGATTCCGTTCTGACCCCCAAGGAACGCGCGGCCAACAATTACATGATGATCTGCGTCTCCCGGGCGCTGACCGCCCGGCTCATCCTCGACCTGTTATCCGCCGCGCCGCCACCTAACGGAAA
Organism: uncultured Actinomycetota bacterium; assembly: GCA_963767685.1. Taxonomy (GTDB): domain Bacteria; phylum Actinomycetota; class Actinomycetes; order Streptosporangiales; family Streptosporangiaceae; genus Trebonia. Next base: position 131,897 of record CAVYEZ010000012.1, on the reverse strand, counting down.
CACCAGCCCTGCGCGTGTGAAGGCCTTGTTAATTCTGACAACAGACGTTGCCTGTTAGGCAACAAGCCACTTAGCCTCGTCCCGTACCTGCCGGCGTCTCCCGGCCGGCTTGAGCGACGAGAGGCTTCCAGTGACGACCGAGATTGACTACGAGGCAACCGGGCCGAACTACGCGGCCGAGAAGCTGCTCGACGTCCGCGAGCGCGTCCACCAGGCGATCGCCGCGATCTCTTCCAAGATCACCCCCGGGATGGCCGAGGAGGACGCCGTCGCGATGGCGCGCGAGGTCCTGGGCGAGATGGGCATGAGGAAGGGCTGGCACCGGGTCATCGTCCGGTTCGGCCCGAACACCACCAAGGACTTCATGGCCGACTCCGAGCCCGGCGTCGTGCTGGGCGAGCAGGACATCTTCTTCCTCGACATCGGCCCGGTCTACGGCGACACCGAAGGTGACGCGGGCCAGACGTTCGTCTTCGGTGACGACGCAGAGCACCACAAGGCCGCCCGCGACGTGCGGGCCCTCTGGGACGACGTGCGCGAGCAGTGGTTCACCGCCGGCCTGACCGGAACGGCGCTCTACGAATACGCCGTAAAGCGCGCCGAGGATCTCGGATGGGAGCTCAACCTCGACCTATCCGGCCACCGCCTGGGTGACTTTCCGCATGAGGCCCACTACGACGGCTCGCTCGCCGACGCCGACATCCGGCCCAACCCCAACCTGTGGGTGCTCGAGATGGCGATCCGGCACCCCACGCGCCAGTTCGGCGCGTTCTACGAGGATCTCCTGCTCGAAGACCAGTCGTTCGCCAGCTGACATTTAGCTTCGCCCCAACCCCCTGCCAGCCGACGACGTGGTCGGGCCCTGGTGACATCACCACCGAGGAGCCAAGAACATGACCGACACTGAGTCGCCCGGGCTGGTACTGGCCCGGAGGCCGCAAGGCCAAGGCCTCCGGGCCGGGGTGCTGGGCTTTCCCACCCTGCTCGCGCAGAGCATCGCGCTTATCTCTCCCACGATGACCGCCGCTCTCATCGTCCCGCTGACCTATTCCGACGCCGGCAACGGCACGTGGATCGCCTACCTGTTCGCCACGATCATGCTGTCGTTCGTCGTGATGCAGCTCAACGAGTTCGCGCGACGCTCCGCCAGCGCCGGCTCGATGTACGCCTACACCGGCCGGGGCCTCGGCCCGCGGGGCGGTGTCATGGCCGGGTGGACGCTGCTGTGGTCCTACGCCTTCATCGCGATCGCCGGGTTCACCGGGTTCTCCATCTTCCTGAACCAGTTCCTGGACGCGGCCGGCGTCAACTATCAGCTCCCGGGCGTGCTCTGCTTCGCGATCAGCGCCGCTGTCTGCTGGTTCGTCGCGTTCAAGGACATCCGCATCTCGTCCGTGCTCATGCTCGTGCTCGAAGGCCTCTCCGTGCTGGTGATCATCGGCCTGTGCGTGGTGGTGCTGTCCAAGCATGGCGGCGGCCCCTTCGACACGAGCCAGCTGAGGCTCAAGGGCATGGGCCTGAACGACCTCAACCTCGCCGTGGTCGTCTGCATCTTCAGCCTCGTCGGCTTCGAGAGCGCGACCGCCCTCGGCGGCGAAGCGGCGAACCCGCTGCGCAACGTGCCCAGGGCCGTGACGTGGAGCCTCGCCATCACCGGCCTGTTCTTCGTCTTCGTCAGCTACGTCGAGGTCCTAGGCACGCACGACTACAGCAGCCCGCTGTCGGCCCTCGCGGCGCCGCTAAACACACTCGCCGACATCAACCACGTCGGGTTCCTCAAGATCCCGATCGCGCTCGGCGCGATGTCCAGCTTCTTCTCCCTCTCGCTGTCCTGCATCAACGCCGGCGCCCGCATCCTGTACCCGATGGCCGCGCACGGGGTCTTCCCGCACCGCCTGGGCGACACCCACGACCGCAACCGCACGCCCCACGTGGCGATCACGGCGTTCGCCGTCGTGGCCTTCGCGATCCCCTCGATCATGCAGGCGTTCACCAACCCGCTGACCACCTTCGGTGACGCGGGAACGCTCGCCGCGTTCGGGTTCCTGCTCGCCTACTTCCTGGTGACCATCGCGTCGCTGGCCTTCCTCAGGCGCCGCGGCGAGCTCCGGCCCAAGAACATCGTGGTCTTCGTGCTGGCGATTGCCTGCCTCCTCGTCCCGACCGTCGGCAGCTTCTACCCGGTGCCGGCCGCTCCCGTGCGGTACTTCCCCTACTACTTCCTCGCCTACCTCTTGATCGGGGCGGCCTGGCTGTTCACGGTAAGCCGCCGCAAGCCAGGAGTGCTCAGCGAGATCGAGACGGACCTCGAGGCCACCGTGGACGTCCATGATCCGCGGCCTTCATAAAGGAGCCGGCGATAGCGTGCGGGCTAGCCGCGGCCGTCGAGTGGCAGCCGGGCGCGGACGGAGAAGCCGCCCTCTGGCCGGGCGCCGGCCGCAAGGGTGCCGCCGAGTGCTTCCGCGCGCTCGGTCATGCCAGCGATGCCGTTACCAGAACCGCTGGCGGCGAGGCTCTGGACCTTGGCACCGCCGTTGTCTTCCACCTCGACAAGCAGGTGACCGTCCTCGCGGGCTATCCGCACGGCCGCGGCGCTTCCCGCCGCGTGGCGGGCGGCGTTGGTGAGGGCTTCCTGGACGATGCGGTAGGCGGCCACGTCGACGGCCCTGGGAAGGCTCGGCCCCAGTTCTTCCTTCTCGACGCGCACCTTGAGGCCGGCCGATGTCGCCATCGTCACCAGGTCGTCGAGGTGGGAGAGGCTCGGTGCGGGGTCGAGGGGAAGGCCATCGTCGTCCACCGCCCGCAGCACGCCGAGGATCGAACGCAGTTCGACGAGTGCCTGACGGCTCACGCCGTGGATGGCGGTCAGGGCTTCGATGGCGCGTTCCGGTTGCCGGTCCGCCAGGTGCAGGGCGGTGGCGGCCTGGACGTTGATGACCGAGATGTTGTGGGCCACGACGTCGTGCAGGTCGCGGGCGATCCGTACCCGCTCCTCACTGGCCACGCGGCGCGCCTCTTCGTCCTTGATGTGCCGCTGTGCCTGGGCGCGCTCGTGCCTGAAGCGGATGCCCTCGGCCCCGCCAAGCAGGACAAGCATGCCGACAGCGAGAGAAAGAGCGGAGGTCGCCGACGGCTCCTTGTGCGGTCCCACCAGGGCGGGCAGCCAGAGCGAACCGGCGTAGCCCACGACGAGGCTGAGGATCGCGGCGGCCCGCTTGCGGTAGTAGACCGCCGTACCGAACGCCACCACGAGGGCGTCCCAGATCGGGCCGTCCGGGTTGGCTGTCGTCGTATACCACAGGGTGGTCACCAAGGTGACGGCGAGAACCGCGACAACGAACCGCCGCCGCCAGATAAGGGCCAGCCCGCCCGCGACGAGAAGAACGTACCCGCCCGCCGAGATCGAGACGGACTCGCCGTGGTGCCTGGCAGCCAGGTAGGTCAGCCCCACCTGCGCGGCCGTGACCACGAGGGCCACCACGACGTCGACGCGGTATCGGCGCCAGGCGTCGGTGGTCCCGCCCGGTCGCGGCTTAACGAATGCGGTCATCACCACCTGCGACCATACGTCGACGGCGCCACCGTCAGCTCCCGTCCTCACTGGCATGGTCCAGGATACGAGCGAAAGCCTCGAGGTAGCTGGGGTCGCCGTGCTGCTGTCGCAGCAGCCAGTACTCGGCGCCCCAGAATAGGTAGGCCCACGGGTCCGTGCCCGCCGCGCGGAACCCGCGCATGCAGTGGTTATAGGTGCGGATGAGCTGTTCCGGCGGGCAGCTGTACATCACCCGGCCGCGGGGATCGGGCGGCGTGGTGACCGCCTCCCAGGGCTCGGCCTGGCCTTCGGCGATCAGCACGCGGCGCCCTGGTACCGCGGCGGCCCAGCGGAGGATCTCTGTCCACCGCCGCCGCTGCCCCGGGCGGCCGCTGCCGTCCAGGTACAGGCCCCAGCGGCCGTTCCCGGCGATGGCGTGGCGGGGGTAGAAGTCGATGCCGACGGTGTCGGTGAGCCGCTGCGCCACGGCCAGGGAGTCCCCCTGGTCCCTGGAGCGCCACCACTGCATCGCCCGGACCGGCGTCGAGGTAGGCAGGAACCCGTTCATCATGACCGGCCGGGCCGGGTCGGCGGCTCGCACCGCCGCGACTTCCTCGCCCACGAAGTCGGCAGAAAGGCGCCAGGAGTGCTCGACCCCGAGCGGGTCGACCGCCTCGTGTTCCACCTGCCAGGCGACGATGGCGGGGCTGTCCTGGTACCGCTCGACCAGGCGCCTGACGTGGGCGACGCCCGCGGCAAGCAGCTGCCGGATGCGTGGCCGGGGAGATGAGCGAGCCTTCCGCCAGCGGCGCGGCCAGCCGGTGGTCCGGCACGAAGTACTCCGGGTACCCGAACGACTTGACCGGGCCGAGGCAGACGATGACCTGTTTCCCCGCCCGTTCGGCCGCGTCGAGCTGCCAGTCAAGTTCGCTGGTGTCGCAGTGACCCGGCTCGACCTCGATCCTGTTCCAGTAGGCGCTCAGCCGCACGACCGCGAACGGATAGCCGAGCATCGCCTTGAGCGAGTCGCGCGGGTCCAGGCCGAAGGCCTCGGCTTGCCGCGGCCGGAAGCTGATGCCGAGCAGCGCCCGGCCGCCCGGCTCGACGGGCATACGACGCCACCGCTCGGTGTACCGCTGCTGAGATCGGGCGATCCGGAACTCCGAAGCCAGCGGGAGCAGCCCGCCCGCCCCGAGCGCCCCGAGCGCCCCGAGCGTCCTGCCTTTTGCTGATGACATGCCGGCCATCCTGACGGCCGGCTTCCGCGTCGTCGTCATCCCGGCGGACAATCCTCCTTACTCCTGCCGACGACGGGCGCAACCAGGAACCAGCATGACGTCGTCGCTGGTCGCAGCCCGGACTAGGCCTGGTGGCGGACGACATCCCGCGCCCGTGTCTGCTGGCCGCGCTGACCACCACCCTCGTTCTGCTGGCGCTCCGGCGGCCCGGGGCCGCGTCCGGGCAGGCGCCGGAGCGTCAGCGGGTGCGTTCGCGGTAGTCGAAGACCAGCGCCCCTGCCGTCATCGCCAGCGCGAATACGCCGACGATGACGACGGCATCCAGCACCGGACTGGTGGAAACGACCTGCTGGTAGCCGGGCGTGCCGTGAAGGAAGACACCACGGACGAGGTCCACGGCGTACCGCAGTGGCATCACCGCGGCGATGACGTTGATGTAGCCGGGCACTCCGTGCAGCGGGACGAGGACGCCGCCAAGGACGTACTGCGGGATGATCAGGAACTGGAACACGTCCATCGCCGACCGCTGGTTGGGCAGCGACGCCACCGTAGCCAGCCCGAAGGCGCCGCCGAGCAGGCAGCAGGCCAGGCAGGGGAGAAGCAGCGCGGCGAGTTGCCCGCCGGTGATCGGCACGCCGATCGCCGCGGCGAAGGCGACGACGCAGGCGCCCTGGAAGAGCGCGACCGTGGCTTCGCCGCAGATCTTCCCGGCCACCAGCGTCAGCCGGCTGACCGGGGCCACGAACAGCGTGCGGGAGAAGTCGTTCTCCCGGTCCTCGGCGATCGAGATCATGCCCGCGGCGGTGGACTGGAACAAGGTGGCGGCCAGCACTCCGGTGAACGCGAGGGTGACCGCGGACACCCCGGTCACCTTTCCCACCGTGGGCTGCAGCACGCTGCCGAGCCCCGCCACCAGCAGGATCGGGAAGGCCAGGTTCACCGCGAGCCTGGGCCGGTCCCGCAGCAGCTTGACGAGGTCACGCTGGGCGATCGCTAGCAGCGCCCACAGTTCGCGTGCCGTGCCGCCGCGGCTGACCGCACCCCGCCCAACCGCACCGCGAGTCGTCAACTTGGGTTCCCGAGCATCGTCAGGTACGCCTCCTCCAGGGTGGGGCTGGCGTGCCGCGTCTTGATCTCCGTCGGGGTGCCCCGCTCGGCGATGCGGCCGTGAGTCAGGACGCAGACCGCGTCGGCCGACTCCGCTTCTTCCAGGTAGTGCGTGGTCAGCACGATGGTCGTGCCGTTCCGGGCCCGGGTCTCGCGCAGATGGGACCACAGGCTGCGCCTGCTCTGCGGGTCGAGCCCGGTGCTCGGCTCGTCGAGGAACAGCACGCGCGGCCGGTGCAGCAGGGCACGGACGATCTCCAGCTTGCGGCGGGTGCCGCCGGACAGCGACCGCACGGGGCGGCCGAGGGACCCGGCGATGCCCAGGATGTCGGCGAGGTCGCGCACCTGCCGCCGGTAGGCGGCGGGCATGAGCCGGTACCACGGCCGCCACGGGTACAGGCCGTAGAGGACAGCGTGCAGGCGGATGTTCTCCTCGGCGGTCAGGTTCACGTCGAGCGCCGGCTGCTGGAAGACGATGCCGATGCTCCCGCGAATGCCCGTGCGCTCGGTGGCCAGGTCCCGCCCGGCGACGAGCACGCGCCCGGACGTGGGGGCAAGCGCGGTGGTGAGGATGGAGACGGTGGTCGTCTTGCCCGCGCCGTTCGGACCGAGCAAGCAGAACAGCTGACCGTCGGGAACGTCGAAGCTGATACCGTCGACCGCGTTTCCCGTCGCGCCTCGGTACCGTTTGACCAGGTCACGGACCTCAATAGCGAGCATAGGGACTAGAACGCGGAAGGCGCGGTGGCCTGCCGCCGCCGCAGCCGCTGATACCGCAGGTCGCGGCCCAGGGACCTCGCCAGCGCGCGGAGCGGCCGCAGTACGGCTCGGACCAGTGGCGCCGGCAGGTAGGGCGCCCGCACTTCGCGGTCGAAGTCCCCCATGAACAGGGCCAGGTCGAACGGCCGCGGCAGCATCCGGCCGGCCATCAGCTGGTCGCGGGCGAGCGCCGCCGCGGTTTCCAGCATCGCCTCCGTGCACAGCGCCGGCGTGCTCTCCACCCGCACGTGCACGGGAATCTTGCCCGGGTTGGCGAAGTGGTGCACCGTTCCCGGCGGGACCACGACCACGTCGCCGGGCCGGGCGAGCAGCCGCTGCCGGCCCATTCTGAAGCTCATCGTGCCGTCGAGCACGGTGAACCGTTCTTCCTGCTCCGGGTGGCTGTGGCTGTTCGGCACTCGGCCCCCGGGCGCGAGCACGAGATCCCAGATCAGGGCGTCGCCGGTGAGTCGCGGCCGCTCCATGATCGTGATCCGCTCGCCGCTGAGCGGATTCTCGATGACGTGGTTCGGTGAAGTCATGGTCGTTACCTCCAGGGCCCCCAGCCTGCTCTCCCGGTAACGGCGTGGCATCGTCTACGGAGGCAGCAGCGAGGGGGCCCGTGTACGACGATCGGAGTAGGCGAGGTGTCAACCCCAGGACGATGCGCACCCGGCTCCACGGCGATAGCGTGATCACCATGATCCGGGTGGTGCTCGCCGACGACCAGGCCCTGGTCCGGGCCGGTTTCGGTTCGCTGCTCGCCGCGGAGGACGACATCGAGGTCGCCGGGGAGGCGGCCGACGGGCGCGAGGCGGTTCAGTTGGCCCAGCGCGTCAAGCCTGACGTTGTGCTGATGGACATCCGCATGCCTGTCCTCGACGGGATCGAGGCGACGCGGCGCATCGCCGCGGAACCCGGCCTGGGCGACACCCACGTGGTCATCCTGACCACGTTCGACCTGGACGAGTACGTCTTCGAGGGGATACGCGCGGGGGCGGCCGGGTTCCTCGTCAAGGACACCGACCCGTCCGAGCTGATCCGGGCGGTCCGCGTGGTCGCGGGCGGCGAGGCACTGCTGTCGCCCAAGATCACCTTGCGGCTGATCAGCGAGTACGCCACTAGAAGCCGCAGCGTTCGCCGCATGCCGGGCATGACCAGCCTGACCGCGCGCGAACGGGAAGTCGTGACGCTGGTCGCCGGCGGCCTGTCCAACGAAGAGATCGCCGACAAGCTCTACCTGAGCGTCTCGACCGCCAAGACCCACGCCACGAGGGCGATGGCCAAGCTCGGCGCCAGGGACCGGGCGCAGCTGGTCGTCATCGCCTACGAGTCCGGCCTGGTCCGCCCCGGCTGGGCAGACTGACCGACACCCCTAGCAGCGGAGCCGGCGTCGTCTCCAGAGGCAGGGCGATATCAGCCGACGGCTGACGACACAGGGACCCGATCCCTGCCACGATGCCGAGTCAGACGGACAAGAGAGAACGAGAGAAAGCGGGACATCGCATGACCATGCGAGCGAGTGCGGAGGCCGACCGGCTTACCACCGAGCGTTCGGCCGGGCGGGTGAAAGCCCTGCGCAGGGCTAGCTTCGCGGCCTTTGTGCTTCTTCTCATCCAGTACGGGCTCGGCATGTACACCAACATCTACGTGACCGTCCCGTCCGCCGACAAGGGAGGTGGATTCGGAAAGGCGATCTCGAACGGGCCCGCCGCGCTCAGCGTGCACGCGGTACTCGCGCTCCTGCTGATCCTGGCGGCCATCGGGCTGATCGTCCAGGCCGTGATGGCCCGCTACTGGACCGTCCTGGCGGCGGCGGCCGTCGGCCTGATCGCGATCATCGGCGCGGCCTTCTCCGGTGCGAACTTCACCAACAACGGCGGCCAGGACAGCGCCTCCATGACGATGGCCGTGCTGGCCGGCGTCGCGATGCTGTGCTACGGGACAGTCCTGTACCTGCTGTCCTCGCCGCGCCAGCCGTGAGCGGAAGTCGCCTGGCGGCTACGCTGCACAAGATCAGCCGCTAGCTGCAGAAGATCAAAATCGATTATCCCGAACGGTTCCGTGCTTCGACCGAACCGCAGATGGTTGCGACCCGTAATCGGTCGGCACCAGGAAAGGTCAACCGCGCTTGCCGTGCTGGGCGGCGCGGCGGTCATCGGCGTCGGCCGGGTCGTGGCCGTAGCGTGGCGCTGCCGGGGTTTGTGTGATGATGGGGCGATGGGGTCTGCCGGAGGGCCGGAGTCCGGTGCCATTGCTGCTGTCTCCCCTGGTGCGGGAGGAGTCGTTCCGCGTACTGGGCTGTTCGGGCGGCTCGGGGCGCGGGCGCGGGTGACGGTGGTGTCGGCGCCGGCGGGGAGCGGGAAGACGGTCCTGGTGCGGTCGTGGATCGGTGAGGCGGGGGTGGCGGACCGCGCCGCGTGGGTGCCGGTGGGGCCAGATGAGCGGGATCCGCAGCGGTTCTGGGCGTCGGTGCTGGGGGCGCTGCGCGGGACGGCTCCGGGGTCGGGGCTGGTGCGGGAGCTGACGGCGGCGCCGGACCTGGACGGGTGGGCGGTCGTGGAGCGGCTTTTGAAGGACCTGGCGCCGCTGGCGGAGCCGGTCTGGCTGGTGGTCGATGACGTCCACCTGCTGGGGCCGGACCAGGCGCTGCGGCAGCTGGAGCTGCTGATGATGCGGGCCCCGGATGCGCTGCGGTTCGTGCTGTGTACCCGGCATGACCTGCGGCTGGGGCTGCACCGGCTGCGGCTGGAGGGTCAGCTGGCCGAGATCCGGGCCGGGGATCTGCGGTTCAGCGTGGCCGAGGCGAGGGAGTTGTTTGCCGGGGCCCGGGTGGAGCTGGCCGATCCGGCGGTGGTGATGCTGCATGAGCGGACCGAGGGGTGGGCGGCCGGGCTGCGGCTGGCGGCGCTGTCGCTGGCCGGGCATCCGGATCCGGGCCGGTTCGCGGCGGAGTTTTCCGGCAGTGAGCGGACGGTGGCGGAGTACCTGCTAGATGAGGTGCTGGACCGGCAGCCGGAAGACGTGCGGCGGCTGCTGCTGCGCACCAGCGTGCTGGAGCGGGTGTCCGGCCCGCTGGCCGATGCCCTGGCCGGAGGCTCGGGCGGGGAGCGGGTGCTGCAGGAGCTGGAGGCGGCGAACGCGTTCGTGGCCTCGCTGGACGCGGGCCGTTCCTGGTTCCGTTACCATCACCTGTTCGCCGACCTGCTGCAGCTGGAGCTGCGGCGCACCGCGCCGGGGGAGGTCACCGGGCTGCACGGGGTGGCAGCGCAGTGGTTTTCTGAGCACGGGTTCGCGGTGGAGGCGATCCGGCACGCGCAGGCGGCCGGGGACTGGGGGCTGGCCGCCCGCCTGCTCGCCGGGCACTGGTCTGGCCTGCATCTGGGCGGGCAGGCCGCGACGGTGCACGCGATCCTGGCCGGGTTCCCGGCGGGGGCCGCGGCGGCGGATGCTGAGCTGGCGGCGGTGGCGGCGGCCGATGAGCTGGCGCAGGGATCGCTGGAGGCCGCGGAGCGGTACCTGGAGGTCGCGGCGCGGGGGGCGGCGTCGGTGCCGGCGGCCCGGCGCGGGCAGGCGCAGGTGCTGCTCGGGATCATCCGGCTGCTGGTTGCCCGCCACCGCGGGAACCCGCCGGCGGTGGCGGAGGAGGCGCGGCGGCTGCAGGCCACGGCCGAGGCTCCGGAGGCGGCACCCGGCCTGGGCGGAGGAGCTGCGCGCGCTGGCGCTGATCAGCCTCGGCAGCGCCGAGTACGGGGCGGCCCGGATCGAGGATGCAGCGGCGCACCTGGAGCAGGGCGCGGTGCTGGCCAGCCGGGTCGGGCGGCCCTATCTGGAGTTCACCGGCCTGGCGTACCAGGCGCAGGTCGAACTCGAGCGGTCGTTCGCACGGGCGGAGGAGCGCGGCAGGCAGGCGGTCGAGCTGGCCGAACGGCACGGCTGGACCGACGAGCCGGCCGCGGGAAGCGCCTACATCGCACTCGCGGGCGCGCTGTTCTGCCAGGGGCGGCCCGATGAGGCAGAGCCCTGGGTCCAGCGGGCCGAGCGCACCGTCATGCCGGATGCCGAGCCCGCGGTGGGGGCGGGGATCTGTTTCGTGCGCGGGCTGCTGGAGCTGGCGCGCGGCCGCTTCACCGACGCGCTGGCCGCCTGCCGGGCCGCCGAGCGGCTTTCAGGGCACCTCGCGGCCCCGCACGGCAGTTATTTCGTCACGTCGACGCGGGGATTGCTGCTGCACGCCCTGGTGCGCCTGGGCGCCATCGACCGCGCCGAGCAGATCCTGGGCGGCCTGCGTGACGAGGACCGCGACCGCGGCGAGACCCGCGTCGCCGAGGCGGTGCTGCGGCTGGCCCAGGACGACCCGCGCGCGGCGGCCGCCGTGCTGGCGCCGGTTCTGGACGGCTCCGCCCCCGTGGCCTGGCCGAACTGGCGGGTAAACGTTTTCGTGCTGGAGGCGATCGTCCGGGACGCACTCAGCGACCGGGCCGCCGCTTGGCGCGCGCTCGAGCGTGCCCTCGATATCGCCGAGCCCGATCGCATGCTCTTCCCGTTCCTCATCTACCGTGCGCCAGGGATGCTGGAGCGGCACGCCCGGGACTGCGCCAAACACGCGGCCCTGGTCTCGGAGATCCTCACCTTGCTTGCACCACTGGAGCCAGGCCCCGCGGAACCGGCCCCCGATGGGTATCCGGGACCCAGAGCGGCACTGGGAAGCGGGAAGCCCCCTCGTGGCGAAGAGTGGTCTGGGGGAGATCGTTCCGCCGAGCTGATAGAGCCGTTGAGCCGCAGCGAGATGCGGGTGCTGCGTTACCTGCCGACGAATCTGTCCGCCCCGGAGATCGCCCGGGAACTGTCAGTGTCGGTGACCACCGTGCGGACGCACATAAGTCACCTGTTCGTCAAGCTCGGCGCCCACCGCCGCACCGAGGCCGTCGCTCGGGCCCGCGATCTGGGCCTGCTCGCGCCATCCCCCGTGCGCCGCGCTGGTCAGCCCCGCGCAACCGTATTATGCCCGGGCCCACGCTGCCTCGCGTGAATGTCGCGGCGACCTGGCCGGCTTCGGCCTTAGCACCCGGCTTGGCGAACCGCCACGCACGCTGGCCGCCTGGGCCGGCGTGCCCGGATTTTGCCCGCCTCGGTGGCCCAACTGCCCTGGGTATCGCTTCAGCGAACACCTTGACCCCGGTAAATCATCACAACTGTACGATGCAGACCCATCTAGCCGGGCACGACGCTCGGAAGTGTCCCGGTAAAACTGGCAGGAGCATCAGGCGGCCGCGCTTGTCCGGCGCGGCTGCCCGGCACTTGCCTTGCATGTCGTTCTCTGATGAGGACCGAGAAGGCAACGAAACCATGGCTGAACAGACCGGACCGGTCTGGTATGAGATCCGCGTCCGCGGACTCCTGGGCAAGACACTACTCGGGGCCTTCCCCGGCATGCGTGCGCGAGCTGACGAAAAGGAGACCGTGCTGTGCGGGCCAGTGGCCGACCAGGCGGCGCTGTACGGCGTGCTAGCTGAGATCGAGGCGCTCGGCCTCGAGTTGCTCGACCTCCGCCGCACGCGCGATTGAAACCATTTCCGACATATCCCTGGGCCCACGCCCGGCTGGAAGCAGTCAGGGTCGTCCTGGGCCAGCTGCAGCCACCGCCTCCCGCAGCCAACGCCTCGGCAACGCGGATCTATCCGCGGTCACGGTCCTGGTCACAAGATGTCGGCTCGCCAGGGACTGATGCTCATCAATCGTGGCCCGGGGGCGGACAGGAAATCATCGCAATCGTATGACGATGATTCATCCAGCCAGGCGCGAGGCTCACAGATACAAGCAGGCAACGGCATCTGATCCTGGCGAATCGGTCGCCATGGACGCCCAGCAGAAAGCGAAACGTCATGAAGTTTCTTGTCCTTGGAGCAACCGGCCGCACCGGCGTCCTCTTCGTCAAAAAGGCACTCGACCAGGGGCATCACGTCACCGCTCTCGTTCGCAGGGCCGACGCCGCCGTCGACTCGCGCGCTCAGATCGTCAGCGGCGACGTCACCGACGCCGCCGTGATCGCGACGGCAGCCCGAGGCCACGACGCGATCATCAGCACGCTCGGAGTGAAAAACGCCCGCGAGACCCCAACGCTGATCACCGACACCGTCCGTGCAGTCATCGCATCCGCGGAAACATCAGGCGTTGACCGTCTCGTCATCCTGTCTGCGTTCGGAGTCGGCGACTCCCTCGCCAAAGCCTCGTTCCTCGTGAGCCCCCTATTCCGCACCGTGCTTCGGAAAACCTACGCAGACAAAGCCGCATCGGAAGTGCTCTTGAGGGCCAGCGACCTGAAATGGACCCTCGAATACCCCGGAGCGTTGAACAACAAGGACATCACGCGCTACACCGCGGTCACCCTCGAGGACGCCAAGAAATTGCCGATCTTCCCCTCGACCTCCCGCGCGAACGTCGCTGAGTTCCTCCTCCACTCCGCCGTGCAAGACACCTTCATCCGTCAGACCGTCATCGTCACCGACACCAAATAGGTCGCCGAACGCTATCCGGACGAAGAAGCCACCATCGTCCCGGCCATGGAGCATGTGCTCACCCAGAGCGAGGAGGACCGGTTCAGCAAGCACGGCCGGGCTGCAACCCCAAAGGGTCAACTGTGGAACATGGTCGGCGCCATCCTCGCCGCCCAGCCCGACGGGGCGCCGCATGGTTGAAGAAGCATGCCCGGACCCGCTGCGCTGGTATGGCGATGGATCGGCGCCCCGCGCTACCCACGCTTCCGGGCAGCGCGGGAAGGCCGCCGCTAGGAAGCGGCCCTCTGATCACCCGGCTGACCCAGCTTTTTTCATCAGGCCGGCCGTCGCCCGTTTCGCCGTGGACGTCATCGACGCCGGCGCTCACGTACGCGAGGCGCCGATCGTCTCGCGGAATCAGAACCAGCCCGCTGCGCAGTGCCGCCCAGTCGCGGACCGAAACGTACCGTGCCCGGCGAGTCGCCCACCCCGCACCATGCTTCACCCAATCGGAACAGGAGTCCAGCTTCCAATGACATCACTCAGCCAACCCAAGATGCCGCCGCTGTACACGCCCCGCGCGAAAAGTCTCGCGCTCGTGCTGCTGGCGATGACCCAGTTCGTGATCGTGATCGATGCCTCGATCGTCAACGTCGCGTTGCCGTCGATCGGCGCCGCCCTGCACTTTGCGCCGGCTGACCTGTCGTGGGTCGTGAACGCGTACGTACTCACCTTCGGCGGGTTTCTCCTGCTCGGCGGGCGCGTGGCCGACCTGCTCGGGCGCCGGCGCATGTTCATGCTCGGCCTAGTGGTGTTCTCGCTCGCCTCGTTCGCCGGCGGGATCGCCCAGTCCGCAGGCTGGCTGATCGCCGCCCGCGCGGCCCAGGGCCTGGGCGCGGCGATGGTCGCGCCCGCCGCACTGTCGATCATCACAGTCACGTTCACCGAGGGCGCCGAGCGCAACCGCGCTCTCGGGATCTGGGGCGCGGTCGCCGGCGCCGGCGGCGCGGCCGGCGTGCTGCTCGGCGGGATCCTGACCAGCGGCCTGAGCTGGCGCTGGGTGCTGTTCGTCAACGTCCCGATCGGGCTCATCGCGGCGCTGCTCGCCCCGCGGACGCTCGCCGAGAGCCGCGCCGGGGACGGGACCACGACATTTGACCTGCCAGGAGCGGTGACCGTCACCGCCGGCCTGTCGCTGCTCGTCTACACCGTCGTTGACACCGCCAGCGTCGGCTGGGGATCGACGGCCACGCTGCTGCGTCTCGCCGGCGCGGCGGTCCTGCTGATCGCGTTCGTGGTGATCGAGCTGCGCCAGCGCCACCCCTTGGTGCCGTTCTCGATCTTCCGGCTGCGGACGCTGCGGGGAGCGGACATCGTCGGGCTGCTGATCGGCATGTCCCTGTTCTCGATGTTCTTCTTCATCTCCCTCTACCTGCAAGACGTCCTGCACTACTCGCCGATTAAGACCGGGATCGCCTACCTGCCGCTCGCGGTCGGGATCCTCCTTTCCGCCGCCGCCGCCTCCCAGCTCGTCACCCGCGTCGGCTTCAAGCCACCCCTGATCGTCGGCATACTGCTTGTCGCCGGCGGCCTGCTGTGGTTCTCGCAAGTACCAGCGACAGGCGGCTCGTTCGCCGCGGACGTCCTCGGCCCGTCGCTGCTAGCCGGAGCCGGGTTCGGACCGGCGTTCGTGTCCGTGACGATCGCCGCCGTGACCGGAACCGAGCCACACGAGGCGGGCCTGGCCTCCGGGCTGATCAACACCTCCCAGCAGGTCGGCGGCGCGCTCGGGCTCGCGATCCTCGCGACCGTCGCCAACAGCCGCACCCAAAACCTGTTCCACGCCGGCGTCCACAGCTCGGCCGTGGCGCTGACCAAGGGCTTCGACCTGGCGTTCCTCGTCGGCGCTGGCTTCGCCGTCGCCGGAGCGATCCTCGCCGCCGTGCTGATCTCCTCGCGCGACAGCCGCGAACACTCAAAGGCCGCCCGCAGCGGCGAGACCCCCGGCGCCGATGCCGCAGCCGTTCCCGCCGCTGCGGACCCGTCCCCTTCAGGGCGCGGGGTGCTCCGCCCCTGACCGGCCGCCGCGCCCTGCGCCAAACTCGCCCCGAAGACCCGAATATGACCGATGAGTCCCTGGAGGAACGATGAAAACGATGAACCTGAGCGAAAACGAGAAGACAACGGTCCAGGCCGCGGCGGCCAGCCGGATGAATATGCGCCGCGAGGCCCGGAACCAGCTCGTGTTCCTGTCAGCACAGTTCCTGCTCGGGATGGCGGTCAACCTGATCGGGCAGCCGTCGCAGACCACCGGGGCTGCTCACGCCGTTAGCACCGTGCTGCTCGGGCTGCACGTCGTGGTCGCGATCGGCCTGCTCGCCGGGGCCGTCATGGTCATCCGGGCCGCCCGCGGCGGCCGGAAACGGCCGCGTCAGCTCGCACGCTCGGGCGCCGTCCTGATCGGCCTCACTGTCATCGCCGGGATTATGACAGTGATCACCAAGAACAACTGGTGGTCCTACACCATGGCAGCCGGCTTCATCGCCTCCATGCTGCTGTACGGGAGCCTGCTGGTGCGGGCGCAGAGCCCGGCGCCGCAGCCAGAGCAACCGAGCTGATCCAGATCCGGTCCCGCGGTGGGCATCGCGCGCCTGCCCGTTCATGTCCAAGCCTTCACATGATCCCGGGAACGGTACCCAGCGGCTATGCCGGGCCGACGGCCTCTCGACCAGTTCGGCGAGGACGACACATGGTCCCCACGAACCTCACGGACGAGTTCTAGGCCAGGCGCTCAGAATCAGTGCGCCCGCCCGTCTGCATTGACATGAAGCTCACCGTTCAGACGTTCCTGACCCTCGACGGCGTGATGCAGGCCCCCGGCGGAGCTGAGGAGGATCCCAGCGAGGCCTTCACGCACGGCGGCTGGCAGGCCCCGTTCGCTGACCCGGCCGTCGGCGAGTTCGTCGCCGAGCTCAACAGCCACGCCAGCGCGTTCCTGCTCGGTCGCAGGACGTTCGACATCTTCCGCGGCTTCTGGCCTGATCAGACCGACCCCGCCAATCCCATTGCCACGGCGATCAACTCGCTGCCCAAGTACGTCGTGTCCAGCTCGCTCAGCGAGGCCGGTGCCACGTGGCGCGGGGAGCACCCGGACACCGCTCGCCTCGTGACCGGCGACATCGTCGCGGCGGTGCAGGCGCTGAAGGACGAACCCGGGGACGAGCTGCAGATCTGGGGAAGCGGCAGACTGCTCCAGACGCTGTTGCAGCACGAGCTCGTCGACCGCTTCCGGCTGATGACGTTCCCGCTGGTGCTCGGCTCCGGTCGCCGCTTGTTCAACGACGGCATCCTCCCGGCCACGATGCGCCCTGCCGGCCTCACGGTGACGGATCTTGGCATCGTTATCGGCACCTACGAGCCGGCAGGCGCGGTTCGCCACGGCGAGATGTAACCGCTCGTGACAGCTGGCGGGCTGCGGCGAGCGCTTGCGACCGGGGTTGATGTTACCCACGGTTGCCGTCAGGATGGCTGGAGGAGAAACCCGGCCGGAGAATGAAGAAGTGGCTGATCCAGTCCACGGTGACCAGACCGATGATGCGGCGCGCTGGTGGCGGGCCTACCAGCTGGCTGAGAACGATCAGGCAAACGAGCTTCGAAGGCTGGCCGCTGCCGGGGATGATCATGCCAGGCGGCAGCTGGCCAGCTGGCTATCCGACCGGGCCTTCCCTGGGGGGCCAGGCGGCCCGGCCAAGGTGGAGGAGGCCATTGAGGTCATCCGCCCGCTTAGCCTGCGGGTCATCCGGTCGCAAGTAAGGAGCATTCCGTGGCTCGGCCACCAGCCAGCGGAACGTGTGCCGCCATTTCGACCGCTCAGTATGGTGTACCCGGGGGTCTCCGGCGATATAGGCGCCGGCCTCGGCTAGCTCAATGAACGTCGTCACCTTGTTAAGGACCGCGTCCGGGTCGGGCGGTTCCTTCTTCGCGATGACCTTCGGCGAATCCGTGTAGCCGGGACGCGCCGAACGGCTCAACCACATATCTTGTCAACACCTGTCTCCAGGGCCCGTCTAGCTCAGAAAATCAAAATCGATTAGCCCGAACGGTTCCGTGCTTCGACTGGACCGCAGATGACAGCAGTGGCCCTCGACGCGACCTTGCGCACCTGCCCTCTGGTCGGGGCGGGACTCGACCGCGTTGCGCACGCCCACCCGGCAGGATGCGGCTGCGATCTGGGTGCTGGACGCCGGGCACCGGTAGGCCGCGGGGATGGCGGGGATATGACTTTCGGCATATGCGAGCCGCCGAAGTTCTGGCCGGGCGGCAGACGCCTTGCCGGGCGCCTGGTTCCTAACGTTGGAAGTGCCGGAAACGCCGGCGTAACTAACGGAGGACGACGCGATGATCGAGGTAAAGAACCTTGGCAAGCGGTACGGGGAGAAAGTGGCGGTCGACGGGCTCGATTTCGTAGTTCAGCCCGGCATCGTCACCGGTTTTCTCGGCCCGAACGGGGCCGGGAAGTCCACCACAATGCGGATGATCGCCGGACTGGACGAGCCCACCTCCGGCCGGGTGCTGGTAAACGGCAGGGACTACCGCGCGGTGCAGGCACCGATGGCCGAGCTGGGCATCCTGCTTGAGGCCAGGTCGGTGCACACCGGCCGGTCGGCTCGCAATCACCTGCTGGCGCTGGCCCAGACCAACGGGGTCAGCCAGCGCCGGGTCGATGAAGTGATCGACATGGTCGGCCTGCGTGAGGTGGCCCGCAAGCGGGTCGGCGGGTTCTCCCTCGGGATGGGCCAGCGGCTGGGTATCGCGTCGGCGCTGCTTGGCGATCCGCGGGTGGTGGTCCTGGACGAGCCGGTCAACGGGCTGGACCCGGAGGGCGTGCTGTGGATAAGGAACCTGCTCAAGGGCCTGGCGGACGAGGGGCGCACGGTGTTCGTGTCCTCGCACCTGATGAGCGAGATGGCGCTGACCGCGACCCGGCTGGTGGTGATCGGCCGCGGCCGGCTAATCGCCGACACCACCGTCGCCGAGTTCGTGGCCCGCGCCGGGGGCGGGGGCGTCACCGTGCGCACCCCGCAGGCAGCCCGGCTGCGCGAGCTGCTGCTCGGCCCGGACATCACCGTGACCAGCCAGCAGTCCGACCTCCTGAAGGTGCAGGGCCTGAGCGCCGAGCAGATCGGCCAGACCGCCTGGCAGGCTCGCCTGCCCGTTTACGAGCTAACCCCGCAGCAGGCCTCGCTGGAGGAAGCGTTCATGCGGCTCACTGACGACTCCGTCGACTTCCGTTCCCACAACACCACCCAGGAGGTGGCGGTCCGATGAGCACCGTATCAATCCGTGCCGACCGGGTACCCGCGCTGAAGGTAACCCAGCGCCGAGTACTGCGGTCCGAGCTGACGAAATTCCGTTCCCTGCGGTCCACCGTCTACACCATGGCGACCGCGGTCGTGCTGATGATCAGCCTCGGCGCGCTGTTCTCGGCGGTGACCGCCAGCCAGTACAAGATGGGCCCGGCCGGCATCGACGCCGTCAGCACCAGCCTGAGCGGCACCATCTTCGCCGTGGTGGCGTTCGGGGTACTCGGCGCGCTCATGATGAGCGGCGAGTACAGCACCGGCATGATCCGCTCGTCGCTCACCGCCGTCCCGCGCCGCCTGCCGGTCCTGTGGGCCAAGCTGGGCGTCTTCGCGGGCACGGCATTCGCGGCCTCGCTGGTCGCCAGCTTCGTCTCCTTCTTCCTCGGCCAGGCGCTGCTGAGCAGCCACCACCTGAACGTGGCCATCACCGCTCCCGGTGCGCTGCGTTCGGTCGTCGGGGCCGCCCTGTACGTGACGGTGGCCGGCTTGATCGGGGTCGCCTTGGGCGCGCTGTTCCGCAACACCGCGGCGGCGATCGCTACCTTCACCGGCGTGTTCTTCGTGATCCCGCTGCTGGCCGGGCTGCTGCCCGCTTCGATCAGCGGTCACGTGGCTCCTTACCTGCCCTCCAACGCGGGCGAGGTGCTCTGGGGCGGGGCGTCCGGCCTGCAGCACGGGCTGTCGCCCTGGACGGGATTCGCGCTGCTGTGCGGCTATGCTGTGGTCCTTATCGGCGCGGCGGCCTGGCGGCTGCGACGAGCCGACGCCTGACCAGGGACACTAATAGGCATGAGGGCGCTCCGGCCGACCGGATACCCAGCGGCTCGCACGGCGCGCCGCTGGGTATCCGACGTCCTGCTCACCTTGCTGGCCCTGGTGACGACCCTTCCGGCGCTGCCTCGCGACAGCACCCGGATGCACGCGGCGGAAGTCGTCGTGCTGGCGATCTCGGTCGCGCCGCTGCTGGTCCGGCGGATCTGGCCCCTCCCGGTGTTCGGGTGGATTCTGCTCACCGCCATCGCCGCGGGATTGTGGTCAAGCAGCGCGATCGACGGCCTGGCCCTGCTCATCGCCCTGTATACCGTGGCGTCGAGGCGGCCGCGCCGGGAGGCGCTGGTCTGCGCCGGCCTGCTCGAGGTCGTCGCGGTCATCGCCCTGCTGCTGTATGCGAACGGCAGATGGTGGTTTGACGCGATCTTCGTCTCCGGCATGGTCGCCGCCGCTCTCGGGCTCGGCCTGTACTTCGCCGCCCGCCGTGCCTACCTCGCCGAGCTCCATGACCGGGCGGAACGGCTGGAACGCGAGCGAGACCAGCAAGCCGCGCTCGCCGCGGCCGCCGAACGCGCCAGGATCGCCCGCGAAATGCACGACATCGTCGCCCACCACCTCACCGTCATGACCACGCTGGCCGAAGCGGCGGTCGCGGCGTCGGCCAGCTCGCCGGAAAAGGCCACCGACGTCATGCGCAGCGTGGCGGTCACCGGGCGCCGGGCCCTGGCGGACACCCGTCGGCTCCTCGGCGTCCTGCGCGAGCGCGACGGCACCGGCGCCGGTGCTGCCAGGACGGTGCCGAGGCCCTGCAGCCGGTGCCCGATCTCGGCCAGCTCGACGCCCTGATCGAGCAGGTCCGTTCGGCTGGACTGGACACGGCACTGGAACTGCACGGGCAGGCACCGGACGTGCCCGCGGGCGTACAGCTCGCGGTGTACCGGCTCGTGCAGGAGGCCCTCACCAACACGCTCAAGCACGGCGGGGCGGGCGCCCGCGCTTCCGTGCGGCTGAGCTTCGAGCCTGGCGAGCTGCGCGTCGACGTCAACGACGACGGCGCGGGAAGCGCCGCTCCCGCGGCGGCGGGCGTCGGCGGCGGCCTGCCCGGCATGCGCGAACGCGTACGCGCCTACGGCGGTGACGTGCAGGCGGGCCCGCGCCAGCCCGCGGGCTGGGCCGTCTCGGCGCGGCTGCCGCTGGACAACGGGGGAACCACATGATCCGGGTACTGCTCGTCGACGATCAATCCCTGCTCCGCATGGGGTTCCGGCTGATCCTGGAGGCCGAGCCCGACATCGAGGTAGTCGGCGAGGCCGGGGACGGAGCATCCGGGGTCAGCATGGCCTCAGCCCTGCACCCCGACGTCGTGCTGATGGATGTCCGGATGCCGGGCATGGACGGGATCAAGGCGACGGCCTCGATCATCGAGGCCGGCCCGGCCAGCAAGGTCCTCATCCTGACCACGTTCGACCTGGACCAGTACGTCTTCGCCGGGCTCAAAGCCGGCGCCAGCGGCTTCATGCTGAAAGACGCGCCGCCTGCCGAACTGCTCGCCGCCATCCGCACCGTCGCCGACGGCGAGGCGGTCCTTGCCCCCACGGCCACACGACGGCTCATCGACCAGTTCGCACCGCTGCTACCCGACCCGGGCAAGCAGCAAGACCGCGACGCGATGCTCAGCAAGCTCACCGACCGGGAACGGACCGTGTTCGCCGAGCTCGCCGCCGGGCGATCCAACCGCGAGATCGCCACCGAGCTGCACCTATCCGAAGGCACGGTCAAGATCCACGTCGGGCGGATACTGACCAAGCTCGGCCTCCGCGACCGTGTCCAGGCCGTCGTGCTGGCCTACGAATCCGGCCTCATCACACCAGGAAGCTAACCCTCTCGCCAGCGCGTCTCCTGGCACTCAGCCGCTTAGCCTGCGGGCAGCACGCGTCGGCCAGCCGCTCCAGCATTGGAACGATTGGCATTGTGCCAGGCTCCCAGTGCCAGTCACTCACCCGCCACGGCTCGGCGCGCGGCGCGCACGATCTCGCCGGCCTCGCGAATGGCGGCGTCCCGGACTTGGGAGTCGTCGCTCATCAGCGTCCGCTCGGCTTCATGGAGGCGGCGAGCCGCACCCGGGTGGCGTTCGATCTCCACGACGACCGCCCATTCGCGGTAGAACATGTGGATCAGGGTGACGCTGCCCTCCTCGCCTGCGCGCACGAAGGCTTCCTGCATCTTCGTGAACATCTCAGGCAATCGGCCAGGTGCCACCGCAGCCACCGCCTGCCGCAGCGCAGGAAGCGTCAGACTTGGCTGCGGGATCAGTGGGTCGCCCTGACCCGGTACCTCTCCGACCATGCCACGCCTCCACGCGATCATCACAAGCCTCCCAGTGAGTTTAGCTGGGGTCGTGTCGCTCGTCTTCTTGGGTGACGAACCAGTCTCTGCGGCATCTTCGCCATCAATGAAAACGATCAAATTGCGCTGGTCGGCCAGTGGCGTTATGTCCACAACAAGTATTCCATCGAGATCCCGACGGGCGGCTCGGAGCAAGGCGAGACGCCCTTGGATGCTGCGAAGCGCGAATTGCTAGAGGAGACGGGACTCACCGCCGAAGACTGGACTGCCGTGGGAACTGTCGACAACAGTAACGGAGCCACCGCAGACGTGGCGCATCTATTTCTGGCCAGAAATCTTACGACTGGGCCATCTGTCCCTCAAGGAGATGAACAAGTTGAACTACGATGGATGCCATTTACTGACGCCGTATTATCACGGCGAGTACCGTCGCCACGCCCATGACGCCGCCACAGACGCTCCCGCAACCTGCGCTCACGACGGGCTGAAGCAAGCAGTGCAGAAGGGGTGGAAGATGAGCGCGGCTGTCGAACGTCTCGGGTTCCGGGAGGTGCAGCAGGTCGGTAGGCGTGCACCACAGCCCGGCGGCCGCGTGTTCGGGATAGATCATCCACGCCTCGGGGCGCCCCGCGATGTGCGGTGCGGCGGCATCGGCTGGGTCTGGCTGCGCGTAGGTGGCGGTCGTCATGCCCGCAGGTCGCAGAACCAGCTCCCCGGTGAGGTCGGCGAATGCCCGCCCGGTGACGTCTTCAAGAAGCTGCTGCAGGACCTGGTAGCCGCCGCCGGAGTATCGCCACTCCCGGCCCGGCGGGCCCTATAATCATTCCTCGATTTAAATCACGAGACGCCGGCAACTGTGCCGGATCCATCGGTGTCGTATGTGCCCTTCGTCGAGTCAAGCAGCACGAGGCGATTGCCAAAGGGATCCTCCACGATGGCGAGCCGTCCGATCGGGATGTCCTCGGGCTCGACGAGCACCCTCAAGCCGCTTCCACGAGTTAAGACTGTCACACCGCCGACCGGGCAAACAGGTGCATTACCGCGGTACTGAGCGAATGTGGTCAGGTCATGTCGCTGATATGAGGCCGCCTCGCATGCCGACCCGCGCACCCGCGCGAGTGGCGCACCGCGGCATAAGGTTGGGATTGCGCTTTCCGGTATCCACAGGGAATGATCACAGCCGTGATGCAGCCGAGGGGGAGCCTCGCCACACGCCGGATGTCCGCGCACTGGGTCGTGTTCGCGGCCGCGACGCTGACCACGCTGGTGACGGCCGTGATCGGGGCCGCACTGGCCGTGTTCGCCGGCCAGGCGCTCCCGCTCGCGGTCCGCCACGACCTGTCGTCCGCGCCCGGCACCGCGCTGTCGATCTCAGGCCCGGTGAGCAACGGCCAGGCGGCATCGGCGGCGGGCACACTGCGGACGGATATCAGGCAGTCGCTGCCCGGCGTGCCGTTCGAGTTCTGGTCGGGTACGTGGTCCGACACGCTGGACCTGGTGCCGGGCAGGCTGCCCGCCCGGCCGGCCAGCGCGGGCAAGGGGAACACTCCGCAGCTCGTGGCCGCGGCGCTGGGCGGTGTCAAGAGCTACGCGGCCCTGGTAGCGGGCCAGTGGCCGGGCGCGCCCGCCAGCTCAGCGTCCGCCGCTCGTCCGGCGTCCGGCACCACCGGGTCCGAGGCGGCGGACCCGGTTCCCGCGGCCCTCCCGGCGGCCGCGGCGGCATTGCTGCACGTCTCGCCCGGCGACATGCTCACGCTTAGGGACGGAAGCAACCACACCTGGGTCCGCTTCCGGCTCACCGGACTGTTCGTGCCGCGCACGCTGTCCGGTTCCGCCGCCTCGTACTGGTCGGTGGGCACGATCGGGGCCGGCGGGTCCAGGACCCTAAGCGGGTACACAACGTACGGGCCGCTCCTGGTCAGCCCGGCAGCCTTCGGGCCCGCGCTCACGGCGGTCAACGGGACCTGGCTCGCCCAGCCGGACATGGCGAAGTTCACCGACACCGACCTGTCCGCGATCTCGGGCGACCTGACGGCGTTCATGCAGGCGATGCAGAGTTCCTCGACGCTGGGCGGCCTGCAGCTGTCGACGGCCTTGCCGGCCGTGCTGAGCGCCACCGCCAGCAACCTGTCCGTCGCCCGGTCGCTGCTGGTGATCGTGGCGCTGCAGCTCCTGGTGCTCGCGGTCGCCGCGCTGCTGGCCACGGCCCGCCTGCTGGTAACACAGCGGGAGGGCGAGACGGCGCTGCTCAGCGCGCGCGGCGCGGGCCGCTGGCAGCTCACCCGGCTGGCCGCGGCCGAGGTGATCCCGCTGTGCGGCCTCGCCGCCGTCATCGGCGGGCTCGCCGGGATCAGGCTGGCCGCCCTGCTCGCCACCGCCGGCCCGCTGCGGAACACGGGCATCCACCTGCCCGGGCCAAGCCTGCTGACCGGAAGCACCAGCCTGGCAGAAAGCGCCAGCGCCGCCGCAGCGGGAAGCGCCGCGGGAACCTGGCTGGACGCGGCCGCCGCGGCCCTCGTCGTCGCGCTGGTCGCCAGCGTGGCGATACTCGGCCCCGTGCCCGGCATCGGCCGGGCGATGGCGGAGGCGCTGGCCCGGCGCGGCCGGCAGGCCATGATCGCGGTCGCCACCCGGGCGGGAGCGGACCTGGCCCTGGTGGTGCTGGCGTTCCTCTCGGGCTGGCAACTGCGCCGCTACTCCGCGGCGAGCACCAGCCCGGACACCATGATCGACCCGGTGCTCGCGCTCGCCCCCGCGCTGGCGCTGGCCGGCGGAACGGTCATCACGCTGCGGCTGCTGCCCGTCGCCGCCCGGGCCGGGGACCGGCTCGCCGGGCGCGGGCGGCGGCTGACCGGGTCGCTGGCCGTCTGGCAGGTCAGCCGGCAGCCGCTGCGCCAGGGCGGTGCCGCGCTGCTGCTGGTGATGGCGGTCGCCACCGGAACCCTGGCCCTGGCCCAGCACGCCAGCTGGACCCGCTCCGCCAGCGACCAGGCCTCGTTCGACGCTGGCGCGGACGCCCGGGTCGACCTGCCCGACCCGCTGCCCCTGGGCCGGGTAGGCGCCATCGCCAGCGCCGTCGGCGTCCGGAACGCCATGGCGGCCTCTACTGCCCCCAACGCGACGGCCGGCACGGCGATACCAGGCGAGCTGCTGGCGGTTGACGCGAGTCATGCCGCCGCCACCGTCCGGATGCGTCCCGACCAGGCAGGCACCGGAGAAAGGACGCTCTTCGGGAAGATCACCCCCAAGTCCCCGCCCGGCACCGTGATACCTGGCCGCCCGGGCGCGATCATGTTCCGGGCCGCCATCGGGCTGGCGGCGGGTACGAACTCCGGAACCGTCGCCGCCGAACTCGGGCCGGTCGCAGTCACGGTCACCGTCGCCGGCGGCAGCGGTGAGATGTACCAGCTCAGCGCGGGCACGCTGCCCGCCGACGGCCGGGACCACACCCTGACGGCACCGCTCGGCGGCGACCAGGCCGGCTACCCGCTGCGCCTGGTCCAGATCCAGCTTGGCTACGAGATGCCGCTGAAACGGAACGCGGCGCTGACGCTGACCGAGACCGGCCTCCCGCTGCCCAGCTGGCAGCCGAGCGCGACGTCGCCGGACTTCCAGGGCAGTCTGGAGGGCGGAAATACATATGGCCCTTCCGCCCTGCCGTCCAACGGCACGTGGCGGGCCAGCGGAGACGCCGCGACGTTCAGCTTCGGCTCCGGGTTTGGCCAGGATAAGTCCCCGGCCGGCTCCGCCCCCTCCCTCGCGCCGACCAGCGCGCAGGTGACCCTCAGCGCTCCCGCCGAATCGGCTGCGACCCCGCTCCCGGCGATCGCCACCAGCGCGTTCGCGGACGCGAACGACGTCGGCCCCGGCTCGGTCGTGCAGGCGTTCGTCAACGGCGCCCAGTTCCCGGTCACGATCGTCGCCGTGGTGAAGACTTTCCCCACGGTCACCGCCGCCTCCGGCGCGATCATCGCCAACCTGCCCTCGGTGCAGCCGCGGCTCGTCGCCCAGGGCGCGGCGCCACTCGCCGTCACCGAGTGGTGGCTGGGCACCTCCGGCCATCAGATCCCGGCCGGCCTGGCCCGGGCGCTCCCGGCGGGCACCAAGATCACCGGTGCCGCGCAGACGGCGGCGGCGCTGACCGGTGACCCCGTGTCGGCCGCACCGCAGCAGGCGCTGCTCGCCCTCGCCGCCGCGGCGGCGATCCTCGCGATCACCGGGTTCTGGGTGTCGATCGCCACGAATGTCCGGCGGCGCCGGGCCGAGACCGCGCTGCTGGCCGCGCTCGGCGTCAGCCAGCGCTCCGCGGCGCTGCAGCTGTGCCTGGAGAAGCTGATGCTCAGCGTGCCCTCGGCCCTGCTCGGCCTCATCCTGGGGACCGTAGTCGCCCGGCTGCTCGTGCCCGCCGTCACGCTGAGCAGCGCCGCGACGCGGCCCGTGCCGCCGCCGCTGACGCTGTATGACCTGCCCCAGACGCTGCCGCTCGCGGCGGCCGTCGCCGTCATCCCCGCGCTCGCCGCTGCCCTGATCATGATCAGGCGCCCGGACCCCGCGGCCGAACTGCGCGCGGCGGAGGCGGCATGACCATGAAAGCTGGACGCGTAAACGTCAGGCGCCTCACCGGCATGGGCGCGGTCGCGACGCTGATGCTGGCGGTGCTCGTCTTCGCCTGCGTGCTCGCCGCCACCGTCTGGCCCCGCGAGGCGCTGGCTGCCCGGACCCAGGCGCTGCGCCAGACGATCGGCACCCTCCCGGCATCGGGACAGACGGTCACGGTGAGCAGCGACTTGAACTCGTTCCTGTACAGCGGGGGCATACCCCCGAAGCGCGCCCTGGACAACGGCGACCTCAGTAACCTCGACGCCCAGCTCTTCGCCGACTTCAACCACGGTGCCGTGCACATGGCCCCGGTCTCCGCCGACTGGGCCGCCATGACCACCGTCCCGCAGTCCACGTCCCTGGAAAACGCCGGCGACGCGGTCCAGGTGGAACTCAGCCTCCGCGTCCCGGAGGCCGGCTACCTCCGGGTACTCGCGGGAAATCTCGACGCCCCTGCCCCCAAGAGCGGCCCCAACGGCTTCCCCGTGATCGACGTGGCGGTGACGCACCAGACCGCGAAACAGCTCGGCCTAAAGCTCGGCTCGGCGGTGACAACCGGCGGTGTCTTCATCCCGTCACTCGGCAAGAACATGCCGGTCAGGTACAGGGTCGCCGCGATCGTGGCGGAAAGCCAGCCAGCTTCGGCCTTCTGGCAGGATGACCCGGCCATGTCGGCGCCCGTCTTGATCCAGCCGAGGCAGAGCCCCCCGTACTGGGTCGTCGGCGCGTTCGCGCTGCCCGGCGAGACCGAAGCGATCCAGGCGGACTACGGCGGCCCGTTGTACCTGCAGTGGGTGCTGCCGGTGAGCCTCGCCGGGGTAGCGGGCGACCAGGCCCAGCCGCTGGAGGCAGGGCTGACGTCCATCACCTCGCAGAATCCGAAACTGACCGGCCCGCTCGCGGCCGGGGCGAACGGGCTGAGGGCCAGCACGAGGCTGCAGCAGGTGCTTGGCACGTTCCTCGACACCGCCGCCTCGGTCGACGTGCTGCTGTGGCTGCTGTACGTGAGCCTGGCGGTGACGGCCGCCGTGGTGCTGCTGCTGGCCGCGCGGATGACCGTCATGCGCCGCTCACCGGAGTTCGCCCTGCGCCGGGCGCGCGGCGCCTCCTTGCTCCAGACCGGGCTGGCCGCCGCCCGCGGGACGCTGATCAGCTGCCTCCCGGCCGCCCCCTCGCGGGCGCGGCCGCCGCGCTGCTGGTGCCGGGACAGGCACCGCCTGGCGGGTGGTGGCCGGGTCTTGCCGTCCTGGCCGTTGCCATCGCGGCGCCGGCGGCGATCGCCGTCTGGCAGCAGCGGCTCCCCCGTTCGGCCCGCGGCCGGGCCTCGGGCGGCTACTCCCGGCCCGGCCAGCCCGGCCTAGGGTACGGCGGGCGCGGCCGGAGACGCTTCCGGGCCGGGACCGGCCTCGTGGCCGAGCTGACGCTCATCGCCGCCGCGATCGCGGGCATCGTCGTGTTCCGGCAGCAGGGGCTGCAGCCCGGCACCGGCGTGGACTTCTACACCAGCACCGCCCCGGTACTGGTGGCGATCCCCGCCGTCATCATCGTGCTGCGCGTCTACCCGCTCATCCTCCGGGGACTGCTCAAGGGCGCTGCCCGGGGGCGGAGCGCGACCGGGTTCCTCGGCCTTGCCCGCGCCGCCCGGACGGCGCTCACCCCGGCGCTGCCCGCGTTCGCGCTGGTGCTCGCGATCACCGTGGCCGCCTTCACCGGCATGATCCGCGACGCGGTCACCCACGGCGAGGTCAGCGCCTCCTGGCAGACCGCCGGTGCCGACGTCGCGGTCAGCGATGTCGCCGCGGCCGGCTCCGTCTCGGTCGCGGCACAGCACGCGCTCGCCGCGGTGCCGGGGGTCGAACACGCGGCGACGGTGACGGACTGGCAGATGGACGCACCGGATGGATCTCCCCTGACTGCCCTGGCCGTCAGCCCCACCGCCTACGCGGCGCTGGTCGCATCGGAACAGGGCTGGCCCGCCGTGAAATCCGGGCTACTGGACGGAAATGGAGTGCTGGCCTCGCCGCAGGCGCTGAAGGACTTTGACGGCAGCGGGACCCCGGTACTGACGCAGGACAACGGCGTCGCGCCGCTCCGGGTCCGGGTCACCGGGGTCCTGTCCGGGACTCCCGCGCTTCCGGCCGGCGGCGCCTTCGTCCTGATGTCCGACGCCCTCGCCTCCCGTCAGCCCGCCGTCACGCCGAACGTGATGCTGCTCAACGGGCCGGGCATCGACACCGCCCGGGCGACCGCGCTGGTGACCAGGATGCTGCCGGGGGCAGGCACTGTGACCCGTTCGGAGATACTGGGATCGCTGACCGGCGCTCCGGTCCAGCGGGGCGCCTTCGGGCTGTTCATCCTGGCCCTGGTCATCGCCGCCGGGCTGGGGCTGGCGGTGATGCTGCTGCAGCTGGCCCTCGGAGCCGCCGACCGGGAGGCAACGCTCGCGCGGCTGGCGACGATGGGACTCGGGCAAGGGCAGCGGGCCCGGCTGGTGCTGCTTGAGGTGCTCCCGGCCGTCCTCGCGGCGACGGTCGCGGCCGTGGCGTGCGCGCTGCTGCTGCCGCGGATCGTCGCGCCCGCGATCAACCTGTCGGTCTTCACCGGCACCACGCCGACGGGATCCGTCGTGCCCGTCCCGCTTACGCCCGACACGGCGTCGTTCCTGCTGCCGATCGCCGGGCTGGTGCTAGTCGCGGCGGTGACCCTGGGGATCGAGATAGGGGCCCGGCGCGGCGTCGTGGCCACCCTGCGCGGAGATGAATGAGTTGACCGAGCTCACAAGATCGTCAAGCACCCGGCGGTAAGTCCGATCGCGGTGGATTGCGACTTACCAGCGAGGGCGCGTCCGGGATAAGGGCCGTTTATCGGGGGCCGGTTGGCTCGTAGGGTCGAAGCATGACAACCCGCCGCGCTCGGTGCTTCTGGCATGCGCACCGTCTCGCTGTCCGCCAAGGCCAGCAAGGATGCGTCCGCGTGAGGAGAGCCGAGCCCGCTCGGCGAGCTGCGCCTGAGTGATGCCAAGCTCCTCACGGCGACGGCGCACCGCTTCGCTCAGTTCGAAGCGGAGCCGCGCCGCCTCGTATGCCTTGCCCGCCCCGGGCGCGCTCATGATCTCGGCCGCTTTTCGCTCCACGAATGCGGCGTACCCATAAGACCTCACTCCTCACCAGCCATATGTGCCCAGTGGTGCACCGCTGTCTAGACCCGGGTCTCGTTTTAGCGTAATGCGGGTACGCGCCAGCCAGGTGCGGAATTCTGGAACCCTCTCCTGTAATCGAACCGGCAAAGGGTGCAAACCGTTACCATTGGCGTACTAAATGTTATGGCCGGGGAACCAGGCAGGGGTGCTGAGCGTGGCGCGGCTTGCGATCGACAAAGACTTCCTCGATGACTACTCCAAGCTGCCCAAGTCGGTGCAGAGCAGCGTCAAGATGGCCATCGACAAGTTCGCCGAGCACGTCCACGCCGGGCTCCACCTGGAGAAACTCACCCGCTGCAAAGACGACCGGATCCGCACGATCCGGGTCGACCAGTTCTGGCGGGGCGTCGTGCTGGCGCCGGACTCCGGCGACACCTACAGCCTCATCCGGGTTATGCCGCACGACAAGGCCATCGACTACGCCTCCAGCCACCGGTTCACGGTCAACGAGGCGCTCGGCGTCGTCGAAGTCCGCGACGAGGCCGCCCTTGAGCAGATCCAGCCGGCGCTTGAGCGAGCTGCCCAGGCCACCGACGCCCGCCTGCTCGCGCACGTCAGCGACGCGGACCTGACTCGCCTCGGCATCGACGAGAACACGAGAACGATCGCCCGGCTGCTCACTTCGGACGCCCACCTGGACGCGCTGCAGCACCTGATCCCGGAGGCCCAGTACAACGCGCTCTACCTGCTAGCGGGCGGCCTGCCCGTCGAGGATGTCTGGGCCGAGGTCTCGCAGTACGCTCCCAGCGGCACCCCGCAGGCCGAGGAAGTCGACACCGGCAACCTCGTCAAGGCGATGGAGCGCACGCCCGGCCGCGTGGTCTTCGTCAAGGGCAACGAGGAGCTCGACAAGATCCTTAAGCACCCGTTCGCGGCCTGGCGGATCTTCCTGCACCCCGCGCAGCGCAAGATCGCCTACGCCCCCCGCTACGCAGGTCCCGCGCAGGTGACCGGCGGTGCGGGGACCGGGAAGACCGTGACCGCTTTGCACCGGGCCGCTTACCTTGCCCGCCAGGCGTCCGGGCAGTTGTGGGTCGATGAGTCAGCTGAATCCGTTCTGCTGACTACCTTTACCCGCAATCTGGCAGAAGCCCTGGTGACCCAGTTCGAGTTGCTCACGGATGACCAGGACACCCGCAGGCAGGTCGAGATCCGGCACGTCGACAGCCTCGCGCACCGGGTTGTCGAGCAGGCGCGCGGCGCTAAGCCCGTGGTCATCATGGGCAAGGAGCTTGACGACCTGTGGGCGACGGCGGCGACGCAGGCGGGGCTGCGGTACGTGCCCTCGTTCCTCAACCGCGAGTGGGAGCACGTGATCCTCGCCCAGGGCCTGCGCACCGAGGGGGAGTACCTGACCGCGTCGCGGGCAGGTCAGGGCACGCCGCTCGGCAAGGCCCAGCGCCGTCAGGTGTGGGCGCTCACCCGGTGGGTCGAGGGCCAGCTGCGCGCGCTCGGCCGGGACACGTTCACGCAGCTCGCCGACGAGGCCGCCCGTGCGCTCCAAGACGGCACGGTAAAGCCTCCCTACCGGCACGTAATCATCGACGAAGCACAGGACCTGCACCCCGCGCAGTGGCGGCTGCTGCGCGCCGCGGTGCCCGCAGGCCCGAACGACCTCTTCGTCGTCGGTGACGTCCACCAGCGGATCTACGACAACCACGTCTCCCTGGCCCGCGTCGGCGTCAGCGTCCGCGGGCGCAGCAAGCGGCTCACGGTCAACTACCGGACCACCCAGGAGATCCTCGCGCTCGCCGTCCC
The DNA here is from genome assembly GCA_963767685.1 of uncultured Actinomycetota bacterium. Classification (GTDB taxonomy): domain Bacteria; phylum Actinomycetota; class Actinomycetes; order Streptosporangiales; family Streptosporangiaceae; genus Trebonia. Next base: position 100,728 of record CAVYEZ010000012.1, on the reverse strand, counting down.
CGCGCTGGGGAAGGCAAGCATGACCGGCCTAGACGACGAGGCGGACACGCTCACCGGGTACCGTTCTCCGCTCCATGGTCGTCGGCCGAAGGTGGTCGCGACGCGGACGCGGGAGGCGGAGTATGCCGCGCTGGTCCGGCAGGTGACCGCCTGGCGCGACGAGGGCATCGAGCCGCACGCGATCGGCGTCGCCGCGCGGTCGAACTGGATGGTGAAGGAGGCCGCCGCGGCGCTCGGGGCGGCCAGCATGCGCACGGTCTCGCTATCCGCCAAGGCCAGCAAGGACGCGGTCCGCGTCGGGACCATGCACAGCATGAAGGGGCTTGAGTTCCAGGCGGTCGCTGTCATCGGGGTGGCGGACGGGACGGTGCCCGCGCCGAACGCCCTGACCGAGGCTGTCAGCGACCCGGTCGCCCACGCGCAGGACCTGCAACGCGAACGGTGCCTGCTGTTCGTCGCGCTTACCCGGGCGCGCGACCACCTCTACATCTCCTACAACGGGTCTCCCAGCGCGTTCCTTCGATAGTCAAGCTGCGGGTACTCGTCTCTTCAGCAGCGGATTTGTGATCTACCTCAACGCGGCGGCGCCGGAGTGTTCCCCTAAGTCAGGTACGGCGCGCTGCGTCAGGCGGCCGTGACTGGGGCAGCGGGCGCCTGGCGAGTTGCCCGCCCGTGTCCACGAGACACGCGGTTCACGGCAGCGCTCAGCGTCCGCGCGTCAGGCGCCAGGTGAACCTGCCCCTTGCCGTCCTGTGCGAGGAGCGCGATCTCGCGCAGGGCCTGGAGTCCCTGCCAGGACCGAGCCCACCGCCCCGCCCCGCCCCGGGGGGGCTGGCCGTGCGCCCGCGTGCGTGCCGATAGGCTCGGCTGCGACGCCGGGTCCCGCCGCCGGGTCCGGCCCGCTCCGAGGGGACCGTCGTGACCGCGCCCGAACGCACCTGGCCGCGCCTGCTCGCCGCGCTCCTGGCCCGCGAGGACCTGACCGCGGACGACACCCGCTGGGCGATGACCGAGGTCATGGACGACGCCCACGAGCCGGCCCAGCTCGCGGCGTTCCTGACCGCCCTGCGCGCCAAGGGGGAAACCGCGGCGGAACTCGGCGGGATGCTCGACGCACTCATGGACCGCGTCATCCCCCTGCCCGTCGACGGCTCGGCCGTGACCGACGTGGTCGGCACCGGGGGCGACGGCGCGCACACCGTCAACATCTCGACCATGGCCGCCCTGGTGACCGCCGCCGCCGGAACCCGGGTCGTCAAGCACGGAGGCCGCTCAGTCTCCAGCAAGAGCGGGTCCGCCGACGTCATCGAGGCGCTCGGCATCCCGCTGGACCTCAGCCCCGCCCAGGTTGCCCGGTGCGTCACCGAGATCGGCATCGGCTTCACCTTCGCCCCGAACTACCATCACGGCCTGCGGCACGCTGCGCCCGTCCGGCGCGCCCTCGGCGTCCCGACCGCGATCAACTACCTGGCCCCGCTGACCAACCCCGCCCGTCGCGGCGCCGCCCTGATCGGCTGCTCCAGCCTGGCGCTCGCCCCGGTCCTGGCCGCCGTGCTCGCCGGGCGCGGCGCCACCGCCCTTGTCGTGCGCGGGCATGACGGGCTGGACGAGATCACCACCGCCGCCCCCACCGACCTGTGGACCGCGACACCGGAAGGCGTCCGCAAGACCGTCCTGCTGGGACCTGATCAAAGCTGTCCTCGAGCGTGCCTTGGAAGGCGAGCTTTCCGTTCGACACCGCCCGGTTCGGGCTGCGGCGCGCCCGGCCCGGCGACCTGGCCGGCGGGGACGCCGCCTACAACGCCAAGGTCGTCCGCTCCGTCGCTGAAGGCGAGCCCGGCCCCGCCCTCGACGCCGTCCTGGCCAACGCCGCCGGCGCGCTCGCCGCCCGCAACCGCGCCGATAGCGCGGGAGCCTTCGAGGACGCCTTCGCGGCCGGCCTGGACCAGGCGCGCACCGCTGTCAGCAGCGGCGCGGCTGCCAGGCTGCTCGACCAGTGGATCGCCCTCGCCGTCGAACTCGCCGGCCCCCGCTGACCCGGCCTTCGCCTTCCTCCTCGGCGGCAACGACGACGAGTTCCTCCTCGGCCAAGATCCGCCCGCCTAACCCCGGCACCGCCAGACCGCGGTCAAAACTGTCCTGTCGCTGCTAAATCGGCCCTGTCTTACTGAATCCGGCCCGTTATTGCCTTGGTCTCAGTTAATTCGGCCCGCTTGTTGATCCTGGTGAAGATGATCTCGGCTGGGAGCCAGTGCCCAGTCAGTTCGGCCTTATCGTCGGCTGACGAGCCGGAGACCCAGACAGGCGGGCCGAGCCAACGGCCTGCTGGACGATCCGGGCTTAATCCTCCCGCCTTGCCTCTCGGGCGGCCGAGGGTTGGATACTCCTAGCGTGGATTCAGGGGAGCTGGTCGGTGTCGGCGCGTTCGCGCAGCTGTCGGGGCTGACGGTTGAGACGTTGCGGCACTATCACCAGGTCGGCCTGCTCGTGCCGGCCGAGGTCGATGACCGCACCGGCTACCGCCGCTACGGGCTGGGCCAGCTGCCGCGTGCGCGCGCCCTGGCGGCGTTGCGTGACGTCGGCATGCCGCTGGGAGATGCCGCCGCCATCATCGAGGCCACTGACAGGGGCGCGCGGCGGGCGCGGCTGGTTGAGCACCGGCGGCGTCTGGCTGAAGCGTCCCGGCGGGCGGCTGGCCGGGTTGACGCGATGGACCGGATGATCGAGCGGGAGGACGCCATGGACTCACCGCTGCGAATAAATGAAGGGACGCTAATGCTTTCAGATGAGAGGCTTGCGAGGGAACTGCTGGGCACGCTCGACCGAACGGACTTCGGTCACCTTGGCGTCCGCCACGAGGGCAAGGTGCGCGACAGCTACGTCGACGGCGACGTCCGCACCATCGTGACCACCGACAGGCTGTCGGCGTTCGACCGGGTCGTCGGGACTATCCCGTTCAAGGGACAGGTCCTCAACGAGATAGCGAACTACTGGTTCGGCGCCACCTCCGACATCGTCGCCAATCACCTCCTTGAGGTCCCTGACCCCAACGTCGTGCGCGTCCGCGAGTGCGCTCCGGTGCCGCTTGAATTCGTCGTCCGCGCCTACATGACGGGCGTGACCAAGACATCGCTGTGGTTCAACTACGAGGCGGGCGCGCGGAACATCGCCGGCAACCTGATGCCCGACGGGCTTTGCAAGAACGAGCGGCTGGAGGCCCCGGTCCTGACCCCGACGACCAAGTTCGAAGCGCATGACCGGAATCTCGGCCGCGACGACGCGATCGCCGAGGGCCTCGTGACCGCGGACCTGTTCGACCGGTGCGCCGACGTCTGCTTCCGGCTGTTCGCCCGGGGCACCGAACTCGCGGCCCGGCGCGGCCTGATCCTGGTCGACACGAAGTACGAGCTGGGCCTGCTCGGTGACGAGATCGTGCTCATCGACGAGGTGCACACGCCTGACAGCTCGCGCTACTGGTACGCAGACACCTACGACGAGCTCTTCACAAAGAACAAGGACCAGCGGGCACTCGACAAGGAACCGCTGCGCGAGTGGCTGGCAGAGCGAGGATTCCGCGGCGACGGAGAGGCCCCCGCCATGAGCGACGAGGTCCGTATCGCAACCGCAACCCGCTACATCCTTCTCGCCGAGGAACTGACCCAGCGACCGTTCGAGGCCCCGGAGCTCACCGCAGCCGAACGGGTCGCCAGCATGCTCCGCGACTGACTGAGACCGGCTCCTACCGCCTCGCCGCCCCCCGAGCCGCCCAGCAGCACTAGCCCCAGGCACCGCCATGCCCCGGACCTGCATCGACACCGCCGATGCCATCGGGCTCACCGAGACTCTCCAGCTCATTGCCCGCTGGCTCGCCGACGACCCCGGGTTCCTCCTCGGCGAAGACCGCCCTAACGCCCGCAGCTGTCGGCAGCCGTCAACGCAGCTCCGCCGGCCCGGCCCGTTCCCGGGATATGGTCGGGCGGGGGACTCATCCCGACCGTCCCCAGGGGCCCCAGCGTGACGCCGCTGATCACGACCGACAGGCTGGAGCTGCGGCCGTTCCGCGACGCGGACGCGGCCGAGCTCCACGAGATCTTCAGCGACCCCGAAACCCACACCATCGGCGAGGGTCCGCTCACCTCCCTGGCCAAGACCGCAGCCTGGATCAGCCGGCGGGCAGAGACAGAACGGGAGCACGGCCTGCCCTGGTACGCCGTCCGCGCCCGGGCCGACGGCCGGATGCTGGGCAACTGCCGCCTGTTCGCCGGGCGCACCGGCAGCGCCGAACCCGAGATCGGCTACGAGATCCGCCGCTCCTGCCAGGGCCAGGGCCTGGCCACGGAGGCAGCCGCGGCCGTCCTGGACGGCGCCCTGGCCAGCGGGATCAGCGGCGTCTGGGCGACCATCCGGCCGCACAACACCGCGTCCCTGCGCGTCGCGGCCAAGATCGGGATGACCCCCCGGCACACCAGGCCGGACAGCCGCGGGCCGCTGATCTACCTCGCCCGGGATAACCTCCGCTTCCACGACAAGCGCATCGCCGACCTCGAAGCACAACTCGCTCCGCCGGGATAGCTGAGCCGGATATCACCCCGGATCCTCGCTGAACTGGGTGGCCTCTGCGGGCGAGGCAGAGAACCTGTCGCCTCCGCGGCCCGCGTCCTCGGTTGGTAGCCGCGTTATCAATGGTCCACGCGCGGTCATGATCAGGTCGGCTGAGCCTGCGCGACGCAGCTCGCACGTGAGGCCGGCGCCTACGTAATCGGCAGCGGACGCGCTGCCCACCTTTCCGCCGGCGCCAGGGCACCCGATCACTGGCGAGGAAGATCAAAACCGATTAGCCCGAACGGTTCCGTGCTTCGACTGGGCCGCCCATGGCAGCGACCAGGGCGCCACCAGGACAGACCCGTTCAGGCGACGGGGGAGTCCCCGCTGGTAAGGGTCACGTCGGCGTCGATGATGCAGTCCATCAGGCCGGGAAACCGGCGGTCCAGGTCGTCCTTGCGCAGCCGGGTGTAGCCCCTGGTGCCCTGGATCCGCTTGGTGAGGACGCCCGCCTCGCGCAGGATGCGCAGGTGATGGGAGAAGGTCGACTTGGTCATCGCGAGGCCGGCCTCCTGCATGACCTGCGTGCACCAGGACTCGCCGTTGCGCGCCAGGTACCGCACGGTCGCCAGGCGGTGCGGGTCGGCGAGCGCAGCGAGAATCCGCGGCAGCTGGAAATCCGGCGCCGCGGGCTCGAGTACGTCGTCCATCACGCCTTCGAGGATAAGCCAGTTTGCGTGAAGTTCGATACATGTCGTACGGTTCGAATGGGATCGAACTTCGAGCTTTAGCGGACGTTGGAGGCTGGCCCGTGCAGGAGGAAAGCGTTCAGGAGGAAGCCGGGCAGGCGCGGGTGAGCGTGGCCGCCCCCGCCCCGGCCGTCGCGGCCCGTGCGGATCCCGGGGCCCGGGATGCCTACCCGCGGCGGTGGCTGATGCTGCCGGTCATCCTGATCGCGATGTTCATGGCGGGCTTCGACATCTGGGCGGTCAACGTCGCGGCGCCCTCGCTCCAGCGCGACCTGCACGTAAGCGACGCGGCGCTGCAACTCGTGGTCGGCGGGTACGCGTTCATGTACGCGAGCGGGATGGTCACCGGCGGCAGGCTCGGCGACCTGTTCGGCTACAAGCGGCTGTTCCTGGTCGGCGTGGTGACCTTCGGGCTCGCCTCGCTGGCGTGCGGGGTCGCCCCCTCGGCGGGAGCGCTCGTCGCGTTCCGGCTCGTCCAGGGGCTGACCGGCGCGGTGATGGTCCCGCAGGTGGTCGCCCTGATCACCGCCGCCTTCCCGGCGCGAGAGCGGAGCCGCGCCCTGGGCTGGTACGGCGCCACCATGGGACTGGGCTTCGTATCCGGGCAGATCCTGGGCGGCGGGCTGATCCAGGCCAATGTCCTCGGCCTCGGCTGGCGAGCGATCTTCCTGGTCAACGTGCCGGTCGGCGTCGTCGCCGTGATCGTGGCCAGCATCGTGGTGCCGCCGGCCCGCGGGCACCGCAGGCCAAGGCTCGACCCGCTCGGCGCGATCGGCGTGTCGGGCGCGGTCGCGCTCGCGCTGGTGCCGCTCACGCTCGGCCGCGACGAGGGCTGGCCCGCCTGGACGTGGGTGTCGCTGGCCGCGGCGCTGCCCGTGCTCGCGGCCACCCTCGCCTGGGAGCGGCGGCTGACCCGCACCGGCGGCGAGCCGCTGCTCGACCTGACGCTTTTCCGCGACCGGGCGTTCTCGGCCGGGTTGCTGCTGAACTTCCTCGCCATCTTCTTCTTCGGCAGCTTCATGTTCGTGCTGACGCTGCTGCTGCAGACCGGCCTCGGCCTTTCCCCGCTGCACGCCGGGATCGTGAACCTGCCACTCGCCCTGACCTTCATCGCGATGACATTGCTCGGCCCGAAGGTGGCCGCCCGCCTGGGACCGCGCTCGATCACCGTGGGCACCAGCTTCGCCGTGCTCGGCAGCGTCGCGCTTGCCCTCACCGCCCGGCATTTCGGCGGCCATCTCACCGGCTGGGAGACCGCGCCGGCCACCGCCCTGATCGGGATCGGCCAGGGACTAACGGTGCCGTCGCTGATGAGCGCGGTCCTCGGCCACGTTCGCCAGGAACGCGCGGGGGCGGCGGCCGGCGTCCTCACTACCACCCAGCAGTTCGCGATCGCCTGCGGTGTGGCGGTGCTCGGAGCGGTCTTCTACAACGTGATCGGCGGCGCTCCCACCCGGGCCGGCTTCGTCTCCGGCCTTGAGGTCATCGCCTGGGTGGACGCGGCGCTCCTCGTGCTCGCCGCGGCCCTGACCTTCCTCCTGCCGCGCCGCGCGGCCTAGCCAGACCCTTTGCTCACTCACAAACCCCTGCGTGTTCAGCCATTCATCTCGCGCTTGAGGGCCTCAAACTCCGCCTCAATGTCGTGCGGCGGCCGGGCGGGGCTGGTCCCGCCCGTAGCGGGAGCCTGCACCGCTGGCGTCGTCTGCCTGCCCGCCACTGCGGCGGACAGGTCCGGCGGGTCGGCCTTGGCGTAGGTGAGGAACAGCAGGGCGCTGACCACGGCGATCGCCACCCATGCCCAGTGCCCGTTCAGCGTGCCCCAGTCGCTGAGCCCGTGCAGGGTGGCGGCGATCGCCAGGCCCACCCAGCCGACCGCGTACCACTTGCGCTGGCCAGCGTCGCGCTGAGCGTAGACGGCCAGGCCGATGAAGTATCCCGTTATCCCCGCCCAGCAGGCATGCGTGATCGGATCGGTGGGGAAGCGCCATATGTACTGGAGCGCGGCCGCAAGATCCTGGGTCGCGTTGCCCCCCGCCAGCCCCACTCCGCTGGTCAGGTAGTGCTCCGCCTCGCTGGCGCCGAACACGAGGCCGCTCACGGCCCCGAGGAACAGGTAGTCGGCCGGAGTGATCCGGCGCCGGACCGCGACCGCGACCACGATGACGGGAATGGCCTTTGCGAGTTCTTCTGGCAGCCCGACCGTGAAGATGCTGGTGACGATGTTCGAGGTACCGCTGTGGAGCGCCTTTTCGAGCCAGATAGCCAGCGGGACCTCGGTCACCACGGAGATCGCGATCACCGCCAGAAGCAACAGCCTGGAGATCGTCGCGGGCCGGACCACCACGGCGATCAGCAGCAGCCACGCCAGTGCGAAGTACGCGGCGAGAATCCAGGCCGCCTCGGTGAACGTTGACTGCCCTGGATTATTGAAGAAGACAACTATCGCAACCGGCGGCACGGTCAACAACAACATGAAGAGCAGCACGGGCCAGCTCCGCAGCGACGGATTACGCACCCACGTGCCCAAGGGCAGCAAGGAACCCATACATCCCCCATCCATCAGACAAAAACCCGCGTGGATGGTATCACTTCCGCCCATAACCGAAATGGACCTTATATCTGAATTAGGTCGCCTACGCGAATGCTGGCACGTCCATGGTCACGCACAGCCGGGCCGGCGTCACTCGGGGGACCGCATGGCATGCCTCCACGCGATTGCGCGGCGCCCCGGCCGCAGTCGCGGAGCAAAAGGGCGCTCCCCGAGCAAGGATCACGAACTCGTTTGCGCTCGCCGTCGGAGCTGGCCGACGATAGGCACCGATGAGCGCTGTCCAGATCGCAGGCTGTTCTGGCGCCGGGAAGTCCGCGGTCGCCGCCGCGCTGGCCCGCCGGGGCCTGGTAGCCATCGATTCCGACGACGACCCGTTCCTTGCGCGGTTCGTTGACCCGGCCGGCGCCGTGGTGGCGGAAGAGCCGGCGGCGCCGGACCTGGCCTGGCTTGCCCGGCATGGCTGGGCCTGGGATCCGGCCCGCCTGGACGAGCTGATCCGGGCCGCGGCGCCGGCGACGCTGTACGTCTGCGGCGGTGCGGACAACCAGGAAGAGCTGGCCGGCCGCTTCACCCGGGTGTTCTTGCTGGAGATCGACGAGCCCACGATGCTGGCGCGACTGGATGCGCGCCGGGACTGCCACGACTGGGGCCGTATCGGGGACACCCGCGAGTACCTGCGCCGCAAGCTGCCGGCATTGCAGGACCGCTTGCGCGCATCGGGTGCGATCCCCATCGATGCCAGGCAGCCCCTCGACCAGGTGGTGGACGCGATACTCGCCCGCGTGTTGCCGATACAGCCGCAGGCCGAGCCGGGCCAGCACCCCGCCGGGCCCGCCGGACCCTAGTGCCGTGGGGCAGTGCCCCCTGGCGTCCCTGCGCGCCGCCGAGGCTTCGACTGTGAGCGAGCCGGGCAATACGGATGCGGGCGCCCATGTACCGAGTGACCAGCACGCTGAATGCGAACGCGTACCAGTGGTGGCCGCGGTCGTGCGATTGCCGGTGACCGTGCTTTTGGCTCGCCACTGCCGATCCGGCTGGCCAGCGCTAGAATCACGTGCACGTTGCCGGGCTCCCGGTGCGGGAGTCGCGCTCGTACAAAGGCCGGCTCATTATTCGGGCTGGTACTGGTCCTCGACCATGTCGAGGCTGGTGATCTACGAGGCTGGAGCTCGCCAGGATCATGCTGGCAGACTTCGACCCGTCGGTGACTGGCATCGCCGCGCAGCCGTTCCTGCTGACCGGCCCTGACCAAGGCCGGACCCGGCGTCATGTTCCTGACCTGCTGCTGACGGGCACGGACGGCGGGACCGCGGTCGTCGATGTCAAGGCACCGTCCCGGATGGCCGATCCCGGAGTCCGGGAGCAGTTCACCTGGACGCAGCGGGTGTGCGCTGGGAGGGGCTGGGCGTTTGAGGCGTGGTCGGGAGCGGATCCGCGGCTGCTGGCCAATGTCCGGTTCCTTGCCGACTACCGCCGCCCGGCCCTGATCGACGCCGGCCTGATCCCGGCTGTGCTGGATGCCGCAGCAGGGCAGTCATCGGCCGGGGCGATCGAGCGTGCGCTGTCGCCGCGACACCCGCGGGTCCCCTCGCGGCGGCTCCCATCGGGATACCATCCTTTTCCGGGGGGACGACCGGAGCGGGGCATTCATGGTTATCGCGAGTTACGCTGCGTCGAGACGTGTTGTGCTGTTGCGCTTGACGGCGCTCAGTCCAGTCGTCGTACTGGTTTCCGGGCTTATCGGCCACCTTGCACTGCGAGATCCACCAGTTATTTCCGTCGCCTTCGTGGGGATAGCCGCGTTCTCCGCGTACTACTTCGGTTTTCACCAGGTCTACCTCGTGGAACTGACCCCGATGGAACTGCGCTGGCGGCACGCCCTGCGCGGTGGGGCGGCGCCCCTCGGCGGCGTGCAGTCCATCCGCTGCTCAAAAGTTTCCCGCCGCGGGGAAGGCACAGTTGACGTGGCCACCGTGGAATTCACCAGTCGCCGGCCGCTGAAATTTGGGGCGAGCGCCCCCGGCCTGACGGAATTCCTGGCCAAGGTCCACGACACCGCCCCGCAGGTGACCGTCAAACCACCCACACGGTAAAGGACAGAACGGTGAGAAAACCCAGCGGAACACTCACTGAGAACCACAGACGCTGTCCAAGTCACCACGGGCGCCCGGGACAACTTCGGAGAGAACCTACACCTGTAGGTTCTCAATAGAGATGTCCCTTTCTCAGAAGACCTATCTGAAGCTTGTCCTTTGGGACATTTCCTTGAGAAGAGGGACGGCGAGCATTCAAGTAACCACGACAACAGGCGCCCCATCCATCAAGATAAACTCACACACCTGAAAAAAACAGGCTCTGCAGGGCCCGAGGCTGTCGCAGACCCGGTGGTCCGGGCGGTCGTGGAGTGAGCCGGGTCGGTGGCCGCACTGGCGGCCACGAGGCTGGCACCGCGACCATTACAGGCAGTGATCGAGTTCGCTGGCTGTTGCGCCCCGGTCCGCGCCGCCGATTTTGTGCGGCTCAGGATTGGCCTGCCTGCGTGGCTGAGCCTGGGCAGATGAGCCGGTTCTGCGCTCAGGAACCGCGGGCGGGCGTTCCTCGTCGCGGTATGGGGGTTGTGCTGCCTGGGCACGGCAGCGCTCTGCGGTCACCGCGGGCCGAGTCCGGTGCGTCCGTCGGCGAGTTCTCGTGCGAGGTCCAGGTGCCCGGCATGGCGTGCGGTTTCTTCGATCATGTGCAGGACGATGTCGCGGGCCGTGTGGATGTCGGCGGTTACCGGCAGGCCGGGAGGGACCTGGCCCGCTGGGGCGGCGGTGAGCGGGGTCCGGGCCAGTGCTTCGTCGGAGGCCGCGCACTGCCCGCGGTAGAAGTCGAGAACCTCCTGTGCCGGGTGCGCGGTGGCGAGGGGGCCGCCGGGGCTGTCATCCTCGCCTGGCGGCCAGGGCAGCGGGTCCGCCCGGCCGGTGAGGACCTGCTGGAACCACAGGCGCTCGGCGTGCGCGAGATGCTCTATCAGGCCCAGCGGTGTCCATCCGCTCGGCACGACGCTCTCGCGGAGGCGGTCGTCGTCAAGCCCTTCGACGATTGCCAGGACGCTGCGGCGCTGGGCCCGCAGGAACGCCGCGAGAGAGGCCCGCTCGGCCTGCCACAGCGGGTTGCCCGCCAGGTCTTCATACGGCGGGGTGAGCTCGGCCGACCGGGTCCGCCAGTCGCCGGGCTCACGCCCGGCGAGGTGAGCGGTGAGATCCTCGACGTGAGCCTGCCAGCCCGCCCCGTGGCCGGCGACCTTGTCGAGGGGCAGGCCCCGTTCCTCGATCACCAGGACGGTCTGGCTGCCTTCGGCGGTCAGCCGGGCCTCGATGACCGTCTGGTCCGGCTGGCCCGGGCTCATCGTCAGCAGCAGCCGCCGCGGCGGGTCGCAGGCCTCGACCCGGCCCGGGCCTTCCCAGCTGCTGGTGAACCGCGCATGGAACACGCCGCCGGGGCGGAGGTCGCCTTTTACCTCCGCGATCCAGCGGGCGAGGCGGCGGGGATCGGTGAGCGCCGACCACAGGTCGTCGATGCCGGTGTCGTAGCGGTCCTGCATGCGCACGGTGCCCTTGCCGTCTTCCGACCGCAGGCTGCCCACGATGCGCGTGCCCGCACGGGTGGTGTCGGTCATCTGATGCTCCCTCGTTCGCGTTTCCCCCGGGCGATTTCGGTGTGCAGTGCATCAAGCCGCTGTTCCCACAGGGCCCGGTAACGGCCCAGCCATTCACTGACCTCTGCGAGCGGCTCCGGGCGCAGGCTGTAGACGCGCCGCTGCGCCTGCTGGCGGACCTCGACGAGCCCTGCCTCCCGCAGCACCCGGAGATGCCGCGACACCCCCGGGCGGGCGATCGGCAGCAGTGCCGCCAGCTCACCCGCGGTGGCGGGACCGCCCGCCAGTGTGTCGAGCACCGTTCGCCGGCTTGGGTCCGACAACGCCTGCAGCACAGCGTCCATGATGTAAGCGTACCCAGATGGTTACGTAACAAGCAAGGTACATAAGCAGGTTGACCGCTAACGAGCAGTACGCGTCGGCCGCTAACGGGCAGTTTTCGATGACCGTCAACAGGCCCGTCTGGCGAGGTAGCCATTCCCCTGGGCCGCAGCAAGGGACGCCACGATAAGGAGCAGCTGAGGAAAAGGGACAGATCAGTGAGAAGGACCGCCGGGCAACTCGCTGAGAACCCCGAACGAGCGGGGCCGCTAGGCACGGACGACCCGGGCGCCGCGAGACCCCCGGGCCACCGGCCGGAGACAAACACCGGCGCCGGCGAAGTTTCTCCCTCAGATGCGGACCTGCATGCCACCGCGGTCCCGTGCCCAAGCAGCGGCAGGCGCCGTCCAGAAGGTCCAGATTGTCGCTGCTAACGGAGTGCTCGGGCGCACCATTTTCCCGACGGCCCGCTGCGCCGGCGCGGGATTGTCGGCCTCGAGCGCCGCCAGCGCGTCGGCTACCAGCCCGCGGAACGTGTGCCGCCATTTCGACCGCTCAGTGTGGTGCACCCTGCGGTCTCCGGCCATATAGGCGCCGGCCTCGGCGAGCTCAACGAACGTTGTCACCTTGGCGAGGATCGCGTCCGGGTCGGGCGGTTCCTTCTTCGCGATGACCTTCGGCCGATCCGGCGGGCGCAGCTCATCCTCGATGCGCTCGCGAAGCTGCGCGGTCCCGCGCCAGTAGAGGGTCCACAAGACCTTGCGGAGCCGAGCGTCGTCGTTCGCGGCCATCGCGGCATAAAACTCGTCACGGTTCATCCGGTTCGCCGGCATGGCACGTAATCGTAGGGCGCGAGGCGCTCTCCCGCTCGCACCTCTTGTACCCTCCGCCAGCTGGGCTGTGAACGGTCGCGTGCACGGGTGACACGTGGGAGTACCTCGATCGTAACTGGTCAGGTCTATTTATCGTGGCGAGCTGAATGACCGGTCCTTCAGCGAGGTTCTCCGCTGTCGGTCAGGTAGCCGCGCCAGCTGTGGGTTGCCTGCCAGCCCAGCAGGCGCTGGGCCTTACCTGAGTTGATTCCGCTGGCGTCGGGCCTGGAGATGGGCCGGAGTTCCGTGGCGGAGCCGGGGTTGGCGGTGTGCCAGGACGCGTGCAGGTCAATGCTCCCGATGGTGTCGGGGGCGGCGATGTAGAAGGCCTCGTGCCCGGGCAGGTCGCTTTCGATTGCCAGGCGCGCCGCCCCGGCCAGGTCGCGGACGTCGATGTAGGGCCAGCCAGCGACCCCGCGTGGCTGGCCTGCCCGGATGAGAGGCCCGAGGTCAGCCGCGTAGCTTGCGGCGTCTTGCACCCAGGCTGGCCGCAGGGAGATGCAGCGCAGGTCCGATCGCTGGACGGCAGCATCGCACAGCTGCTCGCCGAACAGCTTCGACAGCCCGTAGGGATCTTGGGGGCGCAGGCGGTGCTCCTCGTCGATGGGCAGGTAGTCGGGAAGGATCCGGCGCGTCGCGTAGTGCAGGCCGAGCACGCCGACGCTGGATATATTGACCAGGCGCCGTACGCCCGACTGCACGCACGCCTCGATGACGTTGAAGGTCGCCATCGTGTTGTTCCCGAACACCACGTGGGGCGGGTGCTGCCCGGGGGCCGGGATGGCTGCCGCGTGCACCACCGCGTGAAAGCCTGCTTCGGCGATCAGGGCAGCTGCCTGCCGCGCATCAGCCAGGTCAGCGTGCACGTCCGCTGCGGGGACAGCGCCGGGCAGGTCGGTGGCGACGACACGATGCCCGGCCGAGCGCAGCACCGGCACCACTGCGCGCCCGACCATGCCCCGGGCACCGGTCACCAGCACGTCCATATTCCAGCCACCACGATTCTGTTCGCGCCCATCGGGTTGCCCGGGTCCATCCGCATCGTCGCGCGATCATCTGGGCGGATGGCGGCAGCAGCCTGGTGCCGCGCACTGGTCCATGGTTGCTGCCTGCGTCCGGGTTTGCCGGGCCGGTAGCTGGCGACGGGCTAGGAGATCGAGGAACGGCGCGGTCAGCTGGCCTGCGTGGTCCTTGGCGGGTTCGCGGATCGTCTCGATGACGAAGCCCGCGGCAGTCAGCGCTTTGCCGTAGGCCGTAAGTGGCCGGTGGGTTCCCTCGTAGGTCATGGACGCGTCGTTGTTCTGGACGGTCAGCGTGTAGCGCTGTTCGGCGATGTATGTTCCGGCGAACCTGGCCGTGACAAAGGGATGATGCAGGGCTATCGCAAAGCGGCCGCCGGGTACCAGGATGCGGGCGGCCTCGGTGACAGCCGCTGGCATGTCGTCCACGTCGTGGAGGCACATGAAGGCGATGACGAGATCAGCAGATTCGTCAGGAAGGGGCAGCCTTGTGGCGTCTGCGACGATGGCAGGGGCGCTGTGCGGGTGGGTGAGCGCAGCTTTGACAAGAGGGGAGGCTGTGTCGGCACCGACGACTCTGTAGCCGGCAGCGGCCAGGGCACGGGTGAGGCGGCCCTCGCCGCATCCGACATCGACAGTCAGGCGTCCGGGAGGTGGCAGCAGGTCGAGGAAGTGGCGAAGGTGAAAAAGCCAGAAGTCGTCATCCAACTCCGGCGATCTGGCCCAGCGCACCCACGCGTCTGCCCGCGCCTGCCACGCGTTACGCAGGTCCATCTCGACAGTGTCATACGCCGTTGCCTGCGGAGCAAACGGCCTGGCGATACGGGCATCGGGCCCGGCCGGGCCGTCTGCGGGGGCGGCGCCAGCGCCGCCCCGCAGCGGCGGCAGCGCAGCGCAGCGTCAGGTAGCGAGCCCTGGCTCTTGTTGGCGGCACTCGAGTGGCTCGGCCTCGAAGACCCGTCGAACTTCGACCCCGCCGCCTTCGACCTGGCCAGCGTCAACGCCCGCCTCCACGGCCCCGCCTAGCTCAGACGATCAACATCCATTGGTCCGAACGGTTCCGTGCTCCGACGGAACCGGACTCATATCCTGCCTCTGACAATCACCTGGCTCGGCGACCGAAGCACGGCAAGGTCCACGGTCGGGTCCCCGTCGAGGAGCACGATGTCGGCGGCCTTGCCCGGCTCAATCGTGCCGGTGACGTTGGCGATGCCCAGGTTCCGCGCCCCGCCGAGCGTGGCCGCCGCCAGCGCCGCTCCCGGCGTCATCCCGACGTCTGTCAGCGCCTGAACCTCGTCGGGAAGCGACCCGTGCGGGTTGAACGGCGTGCCCGCGTCGGTTCCGGCCGCGATCGGCACTCCCCGCTCCACCGCGAGCCGGATGCTGTGCTCGTGCAGCGCCTGGGCCGCGATTGCCTTCTCGGCCATCCACGCGGGAACGCTGTCACGCCGGGCCACGATCCGCCGAACGGCCAGGAGGGTCGGAACGAGGGTGGTGGCCTGCTCCAGCAGCATCGACACCGCCTCGTCGTCGAGATCCACCCCGTGCTCGATCGAGTCGATCCCCGCCCGGATAGCGTTCTTCGTTCCCTGGGCGCCGGTCGAGTGGGCGGTCACCCGGCGGCCAGCCTCATGGGCGGCCCGGACGATCGCGGCGATCTCTTCGGGCTGCAATGTGACCTGCTCCGGCTGGACGCCCTTGGTAACGACGCCGCCGGTGGCCATGAGCTTGATGAAGTCGGCGCCCTCGGCGATCTCGGCCCGCGCTCCGCGGGTAGCGGAGTCGACACCGTCGACGATGCGGCCAATCTGCCAGCCGTGCCCGCCGGTCATGGTGAGCATCCGCCCGGCCGCGACGATCCGCGGGCCGAAGATCAGTCCCTGATCGACCGCGTCCCGCAGCTGGATGACCATCCCGTCGGGGGCGCCGCAGTCGCGCACGGTCGTCACCCCGGCCGCCACCTGCTCGCGCATTGCCTTCATGGCGAGCGCGGCGAGCGTTCCCGGCCTTTCCGTCGGCGCGGTGAACCGCGACGGGTCGCCGTCGTAGCAGAGGTGGACGTGGCAGTCGATGAGCCCCGGGATCGCCACCTTGCCCTCGGCGGCAATGCGGGTCGCCGAGGCGGGGACCAATGCCGACGCGTCCAGCACGTCGACGATGGTGCCGTCTTCGACGATGATGAACCGGTCCCCGGTGAGGCCCTCAAGTTCGGGATCGAAGACGGGCACGGGGCCGATAACGAATGTGCTCACTGATGTCCTTCCTGACAGACCGGCGAGCGGCGGGAGCGCTCGGCCAGTTCCGCCGCCCGGCCGTGCCGCGCTGATCGCGTCACGGGAACGGGCGTACACGCCCCGTCATAGCGTTGTCTTTGGCAATGTTGCCAAACGCAACCTGTTACCGTAGCGCCGTACGACGGAGTATGAGCAGTGCGGTAACGAGGTTGCGTAACGTGAGCGCAGATCAACAAATCGTCGGCTTTGATCAGCTAGATGGTGCCGACCTGGTGATCGACCGGATCTACCAGGGCGGCAAGGCGGGCAACACCGCGGACGATCCGCTCGGCAAATTGCTCCCGGTGGGAAACCAAGGCGGTTTCCGGATGAGCGGAAGCCCGAGAAAAGACTCCGTGAAAGTCGCGGTGCTTTACACCAGCGGCGCCGAACCGGACTGGCCCGATGCCCTTGATCCGCATACGGGCGTCTTCACCTACTTCGGGGACAACCGCAGCCCCGGCCGCCTCCTAGAAGACACGCCACGCGGCGGCAACCTGCTGCTGAGCCGGGCCTTCGCCCGAGCCCACGGTGAAGCATCCGGCCGCACTGAGGTTTCTCCGTTCCTCCTATTCGATAAGCCGGGCGGCGGACGCGACGTCCGCTTCCGCGGCCTCATCGCCCCAGGCTCAGCGAGACTAAGCGGGGAAGAAGATCTCGTCGCCGTGTGGCGAACGACCCGCGGGGAAAGGTTCCAGAACTACCGGGCGCACTTCACCGTATTGAACGTGCCGGTCGTCTCGCGCGCCTGGATCAAGCAGCTTCTCGATGGCGAAACACTCGGCAGTGAGTGTCCCCGAGCCTGGCGTGCATGGGCTGAGTCACGAACCTATTCGCCACTCGTTGCGCCGCCGACGGTAATCATCCGCAGCCGTGAGCAGCAGGAACCAGCTCCCGGCGGATCGGCCTTTGCTTGCCCTGGTGCACGGGCATTTCTCATACCAACCCGTACGGGTTCGAGCAGTTCGCCGCCGACCTCTGGGCCACCTCGGCAGCGAAAGGTCGACAAGATCGACGTGACCCGCCCCTGGCGCGACGGCGGCCGCGACGCCATCGGCGACTACCTGATCGGCCCTCCCTCAGACCCGGTCGCGGTGGAGTTCGCACTGGAAGCGAAGTGCTATGCCCCGGGCCAAAGGCGTGGGGGTCCGGGGAACGAGTCGGCTCATTTCCCGACTGCGCCACCGCCAGTTCGGCGTACTGGTCACCACGTCTCACGTCGATGCCCAGGCCTACAAGGAAATCCGCGACGACGGGCACCCGGTTGTAATCCTGGCCGGCCGCGACGTGGTCGAGATGCTGAAGCGAAGCGGCCTCGATACGGTCGCAGCTCTCCGCAAGCACCTGTCCGAGAAGTACCCCACGACGTGAGTCCTCCTCACCGTCTGGCGTTGTCCACTATCGTGCGAGAGCTCCAGGGCGCGACCGCCCTGAAATTCGCAGATTGGCCCGACCTCCGGATTCCTCGCCGTGCAGCGGGCGTGTACACCATCTGGCGTCAAGAGAATCTTCTCTACGCTGGCATGAGCGGGAGAGGTGCCCAGGCCGAGGACTTCACAGTCAGCAGTGATGGTAAAGCAGTCGGCCTATGGACCCGTCTTCGCTCGCACGCAACCGGGAGGCGGTCCGGCGACCAGTTCAACGTCTACATCTGCGACCGCTTTGTCGTCCCAACGCTGACGCAAGAACAGCAACAGGCAATCGCTGCGGGTCGGCTGCTTCTGGATCAGATGACCAAGAATTTCATAAACCAGAACCTCACGTACCGATACCTCGTCTGCCAAGACGGGACCGAGGCCCTGGCGATCGAACGCTCCGTCCGCGCGGGTGAGTTGCCCGCCGGGCGCCCATATCTGAACCCCCTCCCGTAATCGAACCGGCAAAGGGCGCAAGCCGTTATCGCTAGCGTACTGATAGTGATGGTCGGGAACCGGGCAGGGGTGCCGAGCATGGCGCGGCCAGAGATTGATAAAGACTTCGCGCGGTGAGTCTCGACTTCACGGCCGTCGACTTTGAGACGGCCAACCACCAGCCCCGGCTCCGCATCACCTCAAGGCAAGGCCACACGAGCATTCGCCCTGCAAGGCAAGGGGCTGGACATCGAGGTCATGACCGAGGACGA
Organism: uncultured Actinomycetota bacterium; assembly: GCA_963767685.1. Taxonomy (GTDB): domain Bacteria; phylum Actinomycetota; class Actinomycetes; order Streptosporangiales; family Streptosporangiaceae; genus Trebonia. Next base: position 82,639 of record CAVYEZ010000012.1, on the reverse strand, counting down.
CTTCATCCGAAGCCTCTAGCGAGCTGCCCACGTCCGGGGTCTCGATGAGACCGTCGTCGCACTCGCGGCCCGTGGGCGCCCCGGGAAACCTTTTACCTTTACGTAAATGGTCGACCGTAGGCGATGTGGCGCGTAACCTAATGTGAGTATCCGACCTTATCGCCTAGCCCTTCGGAGATTGCTGTGAGTACAATGTTGGTACAGCAACGGGAGGAGTGGGCGATGAGCGCAGCGGCCGAACGTCTCGGGTTCCGGGTCAGCGTCAACGTGAAGCGGCACCTGGAAGAGGCGGCGCGGCTGCTCGGCGTGCCGTTGACCGAGTTCGTCCTCGGCGCGGCGCAGGACCGGGCCGATCAGGTCCTCGCCGCGAAGACGGTCGTGCCCTCGGATTACTTCACTCGGCTTGTTGATGCCCTCAGCGCCCCGCCCATAGCGAACGAGCCGCTGCGCAGGGCCGCCGAGCGGGCGCCATCCGTGGTGGACCGAACGGCGTGACCATGCCCCGCTTCAGGTCGCAGCGGCTCGAAGCAAGCCATGAGGTGGCCGATTTCATCTGCGGCAACGAGACGCTTGACCGGTGGCTGCACCAGCATGCGGCGACTGCCCAAGCCAAGCGGACCAGCGTGACCTACGTCTGGACCACCACGGAGGGGAAGGTAGCCGCCTACTACAGCCTCGCGCCGCACCTGATTGAGAACGCGGACCTTCCCCGGCGCCTCGGCCGCGGCGATCCCCGGCAGATCCCCGCGATCCTGCTGGCCCGGCTTGCCCTATCCAGCGACCTGCGCGGCACCGGCCTGGGCGCGATCCTGCTGCACGACGCCCTATCCCGCGCAGTGGGGGCAAGCCAGCAAGCAGGCGGCCGGTACGTCGTCGTCGATGCCATAGACAGCAACGCCCGCCAGTTCTACGAGCACTACGGCTTCGCCGCCACGCCGCGACCAGATCGCCTGGTCCGTAAGGTCAGCGACATCGAAGCGGACATCAAAACGGCTTAACGGGTCCTCGAACGCCCTCGCCGGGCACAGGCCGACACCACCGTAGCCATCGAGCGCAGGATAATGACATTTATTCGACAATCTAATAGCGCATCAAGCCGACCTTGGCCCATGCCGGGCACATAAAAAGCTCAGCTGTCCTTGTAGGGCGGGATGAACCCAACGTTCAGCCGGAGGATTGCTCCACGGCGTGTCGCCACTCGACTATCCCTCATGTAGGGGAAACCCTTGCCAGTGATTTAACGTTCACATGGTTAAAGGCCTGGAGGATAGTCGGCCCGACCATCCTCCAAGCCCTTTGTTTGAGTTAACCGCCAGCCTCACCCGGAAGCCGCGTTCTTACGGCGACCTCGGCCCAAGGACTACTGGTGAGGATGTGCTACGGGCGAGCACGTGCGCTTCGGAGGTTAGCTCGCTGCCACTGAGCTGTTGCCTGACAGTTCCGCCAACTCCTGCTGAAGCGCTTCTGACAGGTGCTCTGACGCGAGGGGCCGTAGACAGTGCTCCACAACTTCGGGATGATTCTCCACGGCTGGGCATAGAGCGACAGCTAGGAACTGCACCCCACGATGAATATCATCCCAGTGCCGGAACGGCGTTAGCTTCATAAGCGCATCCACGGCAGCGCGAGCGGCCATATCAGCGACAGGGCCAGGTACCCCGGCCGATGTTAGCGCTGTCACAACGCCCTGGGTTACCAGGGTTTTGGCTAGATCCTCGCCTGCCTCCATCGCGTGCGCTGCCGCAGCAAGGGCCCCGCAGATAAGATGGCTCCGCCACTTACTGCGGGGCCAGCCGTTAGCCTCAAGGCTAGCCGTAATCGCATTCGCGATCTGGTTGGCTGCATCAGTGTCAACCGCTGAAATCAAGCTCGCGGCCGAGTCAACCGGCGCTGCGTCTACGACAGAGTCCAGCAGCTCACCGAGGTGATCCTTCGCTTCGCGGAGAACCACTCTCCGGGTGCGTCGTATCCGAGCGGACAACCCTTGTGACGTGGAGCCGCCGATCTTGGTCACCGTCGCTGAGGAGCGTCGCCCCTTGTTGGGCTTACATCTGCGGCCGCCGTCCGCCTTGCTCTGGCACATCGCCTTCCGCCTTCCCCCGTGTGAGGCCGATATGGGCGTCTAAAGCACGTTAATAATAACTGTACGGGGCCCAGGGGATACGCTAAGAATAAGTTTTATTTTGCCTAATAAGCTTGGTTCAGCACCAAAGCGCAAAACGCGAAACATCACGCTTGCCCTGCGACAAATTTCTCTACGGTTTCAAGGGTGCCCCTTCGGCACGCCGTGCGCGGGCCGGGCCCGCGCAAAGGGATCGAGAGCTGGAGACGTGAAGTGCCAGAGAGGAATGCGTGAGTGAGTGCGAGCGTGACCGACTGCTCCTTGGCGGGGAATGGTGGGGCGGTTCGCGCCCGTGGCGTCGGCTGAGCCGCGCCCTTTCGCGCGGCGGCGCTGACGGCCGGGGTGGCGGACGCCGGGCGACTGGCCCCGCTTCCCTGAGTATGTGGTTGCTCGTGTCGGCGGAACCCGCCGACCAGTGATGACAGGCGGGCGGGCTGGCCTGCGTGCGCTAGGCCGGTGAGCAGTCGCCGCTCGTAGTCCAGTGCCCCAATGTCCTCGGCGGCGGAGGTCTAGGGAGTGAGCAGCCCATCATCGGTGTCCGTAGGACAACCGTCAGCAGGCCTCAGAGCGCGAGATCGACGAGTGTGACCGCGATTTCCCCGATGACGACACTGCCAAGCAGGAGAATGCTCACTTGGTCGGCCGCAAGCGGCGTGCCACCGGAAGACCGGTCATCGGCGCTCCTCGCCGTAGTGCCCGCCGCCTGGCTTCAACCCTGCAGTGGCTCGTGGTGTCTGCGGCGGCTTGTCAATGCGTGAAACGTAGGCGGCCCGGCGCTCTGACGGCACGGGAACAACCCTACAAAGATATAGCCTGCCTTCGTAGGGTTGTTCCGGAGGCGCTGATGGACATGGCAAGTGATGATCCAGGGCGGTTGCCCGCACTGTTCAGGAGGCCGGGAGAGGCGGCAGTTCCCGTTGATGTTTCTCGAATGATTGGCCAATTATGGTCCGGGCCAGTCAGACCGTTTTTCAGGTTGCCGGGCTTTCGGGGTTCACGCGTCTCCTGTTTCGCGGACTAAGCGTTGCTCTTTAAGGTCGTGCTGATGTGACTTTTCTACTCCATCAGGGAAGAGCAGGCTAGTCAATTCCAGGAACAGCTGCTCGGGATATGGCATATAGTTCATTCTTGGTATGCGGTAGCCGAGGCTTGACGGTTGGGCGATGAATGTTCCGTACCCTATGAGTCGGCCTATCAAGGACCGGTGAAGTTCGAGGTCATGGATTTCCCGCATGGGCACTGTGGTGACTTTCCGTGCAATGATTCCGGTAATGAAGATCAGGCGGGTATCTGTCACGACAAAATACGCGTAAAGCCATTCAAATATTCGTGCGATCAGGTACAGGAGTATAATCGCACAGGTCCCCCATGCGACACTAAGAACCAGTGCACCGTTGTTGGTGAGGCTACTGAGCAAGCTCGCTGTGACGCAGGCGCAGCCCAGCAGGATGACGTGCGCTACGAACTGCCCCGGATGCCTGCGCACTGTTATTGCCGTCTTTTCGTAGGGCAGCAGGTAATCCACCACTGCCGACGGAACTGCAAGGGTTGCGCGGGGCAGAGGGTGCGTGATCTTCCACCTAGCCAGGATTCCGCGAAAAATATCCATCAGGATTCCCCGAGAGATGTCGTCTTCTCGCGCCCTGTAACGATCCTGGACGCTGGCCCGAGCTTATCTGCGCCCGTTACCCTGGCCCGCGGCGGTACGGTTATGACGAGATCCCGGATTCCGGCGAGGGAGCTTATATCGAATGCGCTGTGCCCCATGAGGGAGAGTTTCTTCAGCCGGGGGAGACTGGCAAAGCTGCCCAGGTCTTTGGGCTGCGCGGAGAAGAGCCCGAGCGTTATGTGCTCTACCGATTTCAGTGAGGCAAGCGCGGCGAATCCGGTGAGCTGCGGGCAGTCGAACAGCTCAATGGTCTTGAGGCCTTCCCACTGCCCGATGCCGTCGAGGGTTGTCAGGCCGGGGAAGCCGTACAGGCTCAGGCCATGAAGGGACGGGGGACGCGGGGGAAAGGTGCTGAGGTCGCCGACATCTTCACATCCGCGCAGGTGCAGCCAGGTCATGGTGCGCAGGGTGGCGAGTTCATAAAGGCGCTCCCCGCAGATGGGAGACGCCAGCGACAGTGCCCATTCCCTCGGGATAGAGCTCAGGGCTGCGAGTCCCGAGGGCCGGCGAAGCGCGGCTAGTTCGACGTGCTCCAGGGCTTTTAGCTGCAGCAACGCTGCCAGGTCGAGATCTTCGCCGCATCCGGTGAGGACTACGCACCGCAGGTCCTGATTGCGGTTGAATGTCGACGGGCCGAGGGCGGACGCGCCTGTGCGGTGATCCCTGAGCTCGCAGCGGACCGCGCGTAGCGCCGGAAAATTGTGCAGCGCTTCCATCAACACCGGATCCGGGACTTGCAGTTCCTTTTCCGCGGGCCATGAGCGCGCGAGGACCTCCTTCACGTAGAGATCAGGTTTGAAGAAACGCCAGGCGCTTATCACTTCGTCATCGACGCGGGTGCGTGACGGCTCTGCGTGGCGTCCGAGGATGTCGCCGATCAGCCGTAGAGCGGCTTCGCCGCCGATTCTCGACGCGGCCCTGATGGATGCTGCTGCTTCTGCCGGAGTTCCGGGCGGCTGGGCCCGGAGCAGGTCAAGAAGCATCTCTCCGGCACCCGCCAGCGCTTCCGCGGCTTCGTTCGTGGCCGGCGGCACCAGGCGTTCGGCTAGCCGTTCGATATCTGCGCGCAACTGCGGGTCAAGCCGCCGTGCTGTCTGCGCGCAGGCGACTGCCAGCGGCCTGAGGCGGCCGGAGTACGCCCGGCGTCGCCCGCGTTTCAGGAGCCCGCGGAGCAGTTCCGCGCATTGATCGGGCTGGGCATGGCCTGCCGCCATGACCACCACCTCGCGCCACTGATCGTCGTGGGCGTTCGCTATCAGCTGGCCGATCTCGTCATTGTCGACTGCGGCCTTGGCCGCGAGATACTCCTGGAACGTCCGGTGGACGAAGTCCACCCGGCCCGCCGCAGGCTCGCGCAGCAGGCCGCTGCGCTCCATCAAGTCGCGGAAGACCTCAGGCGGCTCGGCGCTGACCCGGTGCAGCTGCAGCAGTGACCTGCCGACTTGAGCGGCAACACGGTCGGCAGGCGCGTCCGACCAGCCGTTGCGGATAAGCCAGAGCGCGATGTCCTGCAGGACCAGGGACTTCTCGGTCCGGGTCAGCGGAGTCTGCGCGAGCTCGACGCCGCGTTCCCGGTCACGCCGCTCCAGGAGCATGTCCAGGGCTGCCTCGTAGATCTCCAACCGGTCGCGGGGAAGCCGGGTGCGCCGCTCCCGGTTCAGCGCGCACAGCAAGGCGCACAGCAACGGGCTGACCGTCAGCGCGCGCAGGTGCCGGTCACCGTCGATGGCAGTGATCAGGGACTGCTCATACCGCGTGAGGTCACGGCTCTCGTCGGCATCAATGACTTCCGCGGCCATCGCCGCATGCCATTGATGCACGAACTCCTTCACATCGAGAGCAGACATCGGCTGCAACTCCGACGCGGCGAACCCGAGCCCTTCCAGCCAGCCCTCGCCGATGGCCGCCGGCCGCGAGGTAACGACATAGCGGGCGTCAGGGAAACTGCCCGCCATCTCCCCCAGCCACGCTCGTACCTGCTCCCGCTGTCCCTCAGGCATCTCATCCACGCCGTCCACGAGCACTAGCGCGTGCCCGGCGCGCATCAGGCCGTGGACCCACCCGGGCGGCATCTCGTGGGTCAGGTTCCGGCCCACCGTCAGCGGGAACTCCTCAGGCGCCGGCAAGCCGCGGTTGACGTAACGCCGCAAGGGGATGAAGAACGGCACCGTATCGTTCCAGCCCGCTAGCGACCCGCTGAAGTCACCCAGCGCGCTCCGGACCGCGAGCCACTGCAGCAAGGTGGTCTTCCCCGATCCCGCCTGCCCGATCACCAGGCCGCGGCGGCCGCGGCTAAGCACACCGTCAGCGCCCAGTCCTCCTGACCCGGCGAACGGGTCACCGGGTTCGGTTTCACTCCGAATCACCAGCCGCCCATCCCCCCGGGCAGGGCGCCTCAGCACGCTCAAGTCGATGTACGCAATGCTCAGCGGATACCGCCGATTCGCATCGGCGACCGTGACGCCGAGCAACTCCATCCGGTCCAGCTTGTTCGCCACCGCCCGCCTGTAATCAGCGGCGAAATCGTCGACCCCCCGGCGCTCCGGCAGTCGGCCCAGGACCCGGCTGAGCGTGTCCAGGACCGCGGTCTCCCGGCGCAGCAGCTCCGTAAGCGCACTGCTGCTGTATCTCGGCAAGGTCGTCACTACCTCCACCAGGTACGAGCAGGACTCACGCAGGACCAGCCAGTAGATTCCCTCGCCGTCCGCGCTCAGCAGCGCCTTCCGCAAAATCGCCCCGGCAGCGGGCCGCAACTGCCGTTCGACCAGCCTGGCATCCATATCTGCATGAAACAGCGCCTCATCAGTCAGCCGCGCTGCAGCAAACGTGTCGTCAACCGCTTGAACCGCAGCCGCACGCTCATTTTCCGGGGCGCCCCGGAACTCAGCGTCCAGCAGCGCCCCCAGGCGCTTAGCGACGACGTCCGCGCAATCATCAAAGAAACGCCCGATCTTCCGCTGGTCGAAACGGCTGCTTACCCTCCCCGCGAACAGGTCAACAAGCTCCGAAGTTACGTCATCGGCGTACTGCTGATCCCCCAGCCAGAGCTTGCACGCGCTCTTGACAACCGCCGAGCCAAGAGAGATCACCGCAACTTCAAGCACGGCCATTCACGCCCCCACCGCTGGCAAGAAAGACACCACGACTAACATTGGCTCGTAAGCGAACAACCCAAAAGAGCACTCAAACCGGCGCAGCCGCGCAACTGCTCACACACATACGACACGACGCAGGCAATCGTGCTCTGTAATCACCTTATAGCCTCCCGCCGCGCTTCCGCAGAAACGTGTAGATCGAAAACGGCATGAAGGGATCGCCGCGGGCTGGCACCTGTATGCCAAACTCCGGTACATATTCACAACCGTCGGCCAATGCAACAATCATCCAGGTCGGCGGGGACCGTGTGCGTTCTCTGACGAACCGGCCTGCTGATGCCTATCTTCGACATAAAATTTCCGGGTGCCCTGGTGTGAGTCCACTTGCCCCTCACATTGGCATGATAGATTGGCGGCCGTGCCGGGCAGGGCACGCCGATCACCCAGATCTGTTGCCGTCACAGACAGCGTCTGTACAGCCATTTATCCGATCAGGGCGGTTACTTGGCTAGAAGATCAGCCCGACACGCTATGAGACTTGACCTCTCATAGGTCGACTTAAGATAGCTCGAGTTATGAGAGCGTCACCTGATGTACTGCCTGTGCGCTGAGACGCCGGAGAGAGGGTGGTGCTCGCCTGGCAGCGCGGAGCCGGAATGGCGTTGGGTTTCCCGGCGGACGGGTGTGGACAGCGCATTAGGGTGCTGCATGAACTCAGCGAGGCGCAGGGCCCGAAGGAGCTGACGGATCTCACAGCGGTGGTGGATACCAGTGCCCGCCCGAGGACTGCGGCGGTGCCTGGGGCTACGCCAGCCTGAAGGAGACGATTGCCGACCCGTCGGACGAGGAACATGAGCGGATACTTGAGTGGCTCGGCCTCGAAGACCCGTCGGACTTCGACCCCCCGCCGCCTTCGACCTGGCCAGTGCCAACGCCCGCCTCCACGGCCCCGTCTGGCCAGGTCCAATCGCACCTGGCCGCCGAAGTCGGCGAATATGCCGACTTGAACCAGTTCAACCAAATGTCCGTACCCAATGTCGAGACCCAATGTCGGTCGGGGACGGGCGGAACGGCCAATGCGGGAGCTGCACGGTCGGCACGAGGCGGATCGCCATCCTCGCCGTCATGCCCACGACGCTGCCGCGGCCACGGACGCCCCTGCGGCGCGCGCCCATGATGCGCCGAAGCATGCCGCCCATGATTCGCTGAAGCTCAAGAGGCTGCTGGACCCGGAAGCCCGGAAGGCGGAGTTCCTCAAGTATCAGAAGGCTGTCGGGGCGTACGAGGCCAGGCACGCGGCCGGGCAAGGCAAGCCCGACGGTGGGGACCAGGGGCAAGCGGTCGAGCAACTTAGGCGCAGTGAGCCAAGGCCGGAACACGTGCCCGCAGAGACTCAAGACAAACCTGCCGCCGGGATCGCCAAGCGACGTGAAACACCTGAGCAACAAGAACAAAAGCAGGCAAGGCCAGAACGCCCCTGGCTGCCGCGTGCCGACGTGGTTCAGGCGGTATCGAACATTGGCATGTTCGCCACGAGCATTGCGGTCGCCCTCAACGACATGCCCGGGAAGTGGGATGCGGTCGCGGCAAGCGCCGTCGCTGCCATAGTGGCGAATGTAGCCTGGGCAAATAGACGCTGGAAGGAAAAGCATGGGGATCGATCGGAAGGTTGAGCAAGCAACCAGGGCGATGCTCGGTCACGCGATACGGCACGAGCTGGACGACTTGGCATCCCTGATTCGAACGACGGGAAACGAAACCTTCGTCGGCAGCATCCCTCTTTGCCTGTTTGCTTCCGCCTATATTGCCATCGACGTATCCGAGCGCTGGCCAACCGACGCGGACATCCGCGAGATCGCGAAGAACGCCGCCGAGTCGGTAACCCGCCTGGACATCAGCGAGCACGAGATCTACGAGTACCTGTCGCGCGTCGCACTAGGCTCAGAGAAGCTCGACGATGTCTTCTCTGCCGACGGCATCGCCACGGTCCCGTTGTACGGGACTGCGAACCTTCTCCTGACCTTCTGCCCGCACGATAAGGACTGGTGGGAGTACCTAGACCAGATCTGGGGTGCCGCCGAAACCGCCGAGCGCACCAACCTTACCGTCCTCCCCGCCCTCATGCTCCGCGCCCGTAAGCCGTCCACATCCCAGAACGACGGATAAGGAACACGACCTATACAACGCCCGGGTGCCAGCCTGCTGTGATGGGTCGTTTCACGCCTCTCTGTCAAACACATCCTGGGAGTGGCCGCCCCAACTCACCCGGCCGCCGGCTAGGCATTCGTGCTCAGCTTTAGACGAGGTAGTCGTACTTCGGGAACGTGTCGGTGGTGGCGAAGACGCCGAAGTTCGGCGCAGGCTGCCACTCGGGGTAGGAGCCGATCACGTACAGGCGGCGGCGGGCGCGGCTGACCGCGACGTTGAGCAGGTTGGGCGGGGCGCCGACCCAGTCACGGGCGCGGCGGCCAGGGGTCTGGTCGGTACCGAGCACGAGGATCACGACGTCAGCTTCCTTGCCCTGCATCTTGTGAACGGTCCCGATGTGCTCACGGATAAACACGTCCATGCCCTCAGGGGCGTCCTCAAACGCGGCGCGCAGCGTGTTGCGGGCGACCGTCCCGCACTCGCGGACCACCGCGCGGAACGGGCTGAGCACGTAGATCTGCTCAAGCGGGACGCCGTGCCGGGCGAGCAGGCCCTGGAGCGTCCTGGCGAGGACCGCGCCCTGCTCGTCGACCCACCGGCCGCTGACGCTGCGCGGGCGGACGTTGAACCAGGAGCTCGGCGGGCATTCCTCTCCCACGGCCGGCAGGCGCTTCGGCGACGTGCCGTGGACCATCAGCCCGCCGTAGGCGAGCTCGTTGCTCATCTCGAACATCGGCGTCTCGCAGCGGCGGTGCACGCGCAGCGGCATGCCGACCCAGACGGGGTCGGCATCTGTCGGCACGAACGTGCCGAGGCGGCTGCGGCGGTCGGCCAGGGCCTGCGCGGAACGTCCGGCGGGGATGAAGTCCGGGGCTATCCCGAACGAGTTCGCTAGTTCCCGCTGTACCTGCGACGGAAGCTGGGAGATCGGCTCGAGCTGGCGCGGGTCCCCGACCACAACCGCGCGCTTTGCCCGCCAGAGGGCGCCGACCGCGGCCTGGGGGAGCGCCTGGCCGGCCTTGTCGATCAGCAGCCAGCCGAGTTCCTCCTTTCCGAGCGGGCCGAACATCCGGCCAGTCGACGCGAACGTGGTCGACAGCACGGGGATGAAGAAGAACAGGGTCTGCCAGGCGGCGCGCTCCGCTTCCTTTACCGTGGTCCGGCCGGGATCGCGGGTGAGGAGCCTGCACAGTTCGACGAGCGTGTCGCGGACCTCGCGGGCGTTGGCCTCGATGCAGGCGCGGTGCAGGTCGAGGGCGGCCAGGAAGACCTCGGTTCTTGCCTGCATCCATTTCTCGTCCGACCAGGGGGCGGCGCGCTCCTGGTCCTCTTGCGTGTCCTGGTGCCAGGTGTCCGGGTACGCGTGCGGCCAGTCCCGCCTGGCGTCTTCTTGCCGCCTGGCGTCTCCTCGCCGCCGCTGGCTGAGTTCGTCGCGCCGCTCGCGGGCCTCGGTTGCCGTGGCCGCCGCCGCGGTGACCGCGGCGCCCGCCGCGCGGACCTTGGCCCGCACCGCGCGGATGGAGGTCTCCAGGTTGTCCCCCTCGGCGGCGAGCGCATCGGCGTCCTGCTGCCATTGCCGGACCTGCTCCCTGACGAGCAGGCGCGCGGCCCGGCCGGGCTTAGCCTCGTCGTGGGCGCGCGATTCTTGGCTCAGCGCGGCATGCCGGTCCCGAAGCTCCTCCAATCGGCGGCGAAGTCCCCGGTGCACCGCCTGCGCCCGCGCCAGCGCCGTTTCCGCATCGCGGGACGCCTCCTGGGCCTCGTCCAGCGCGGCGTCATCGACGGGGTCGAAGCAGGCACGGTAGGCCGCCGCGCGTTCAGCGGCAAGCTCGCGCTCGCGGGCGAGCGCATCGGTGAAGCGCTCCTTCGCTCCCGTCCAGTCCCGCATCGGCGGCTTGTCGAAGGCAAGCCGCGTCAGGTGCTGGTACATCCCGTCGCGGTCCCAGCGGAACCAGTCGTTGAACCGCCTGCGGTTGCCGGCGTTGCCGAGCGGCACGGCGAGCATGCCCCACGCCTGTACCGGGGCCTTCTTGGGTTTCTTCTTTCCCGATCGGTCGTTGCCGTCGGGCTGGTTGAGGAAGGCGGTCGCCTGGGCTTGGAAGTAGCCGTCGGTTTCGCGCCACTCTTCGCCGATCGCCTTGAGCGCGGGGAGTTCCTTGGTGATGTTCTCCACCGCGGCGTTGTTGGACGAGGCGACCACGATCTCGAAGCCGGTCAGCTCGTCTCGCGGACCGCGCAGCCGGGCTGACATCCCGTCGGGGCGTTCGATCACGGCGCGGTTCACGAAAGCGTCCTTGGGTGATTTCAGCCTGGCTAGCTCGGTCGCGCGGCCAACGACGATCGCGGCAATCAGGTCGCGGAGCAGCGTGGTCTTGCCGGTGCCCGGGGGCCCGTTGACCGCGAACATTGCCGTGGCTCCATCACGAATGATCGCGTTCACCGCGAACTGCTGGCTGATGACCAGCGCCCGGTCCAGGTCGGCCGGCCAGCGCCCGGACGGGAAGCCGTTCGGGCTGCTTCCCTCGATGAGCAGGTGGCGGTTGCCTTGTTCGCGAAGGTCGACCCTCTCGGCCTCAGGCAGCGGGCCGGACAGGTAACTGCTGAGAGCCGGGCCGTATCCCCGGTCTCTCGCGTCGGCCACCCGCTGGAGATCCGGCGCGATCATGCTGCTGAGAAAGGCCGTCTCGGGGTCGGGAAGCGAGCCGTCCTTCCTGCGAGACACCGGCTTGCTCTCCACCCGGAGCTCCAGGGCGTTGAGCAGGGTCGGCGGCAGCCCCAGGTGGCCCGCGATGGCATTGACGAGCACGACGATGTCCAGGGCCTGGACCGCCCGCGAATCCTCCGCGCCGGTCCGCTGCCCCTGCTCCTCGGGTTCCTCCCCGGTAACCGCGCGCTCCGCTCGTTCGGTGACCTTGGTGACGACACTGTTCGCCGCGCCCGCGGCCGCCGCCGCGCCGACCGGGCCGCCGAGCACCCCGCCAAGCCCGCCGATCGCGGTGGTCACCGCGCCGCCCGCCGCACCGCCCACGATCTCGATGAGCAAGGCGCCCCAGTAACGCTTCGGGTCGATCTTCCCGCCCGGGCTCGCCGCCGCGGCCGTCGCCGCGCGGAGCCGGGCGGCCAGCCGGGTCGGGTAGCTGACGTGGCTCGACAGCAGCCGGAACAGGGCCTGCTCGCACTTGGCCGCCGCCGTCTCGAATCCGTCGAACGCGCCCGGATCGCCCTTGCGCAGCCGTCCGAAGCGCCCCGCTCCCCAGGCGCAGGAGGAGAACGCCCCGGTCCCGTCGATCAGCCTGCCGTCGGCGTCCACGACGAACGCGAACAGCGCGCTCTCCTCTTCGTGCACGCCCGCGTGGTCCTCGCCCAGCTCGAACCGCAGTTCCCTGGCCAGTTCCTCGCGCACCGCCTGGAACTTGAACACCCCGCCGTACACGGTATGCCGCCACACGCTGCCGTACCGGCCCTGGGTCGGCCGCTCGGCGAACCGGCGGTGCCCCTCCTGCCACGGCAGCGGCGGCACCGGCTGGCCGAGGCGCAGCTCGATGGCCTCGACGAAGTCGGTGCCCGGCTCCCGCTTTTCCCTGGCCCGGGTCGCGCGCGGGATCCCGCGCGGCTCGATCATCTCAAGCACGCGCCAGAACGCCACGATCCGTTCCCAGTCGCCAGAACCCGACCCCATGGGTTAATTGTGCGATGCGTGTCCGCCTATTCGGGCCATATCGGTAATCAGATTCTTTCAGCCTGTCACGGCTGGTTCGCCGGTAAGGCGGGAAGGAGTCCGAGCTCCTTGTCTGCGCGGGGGATTTTGGCCGTTTTTCCGCCTAAGTTCGCGAGCCCGGATGGCGGTTTACTACAGTCCAACCGACGGTGCGGTGATCGCGACGATTCGGGAGGAACGCGCTATGGCGGAGAGCGCGCGTGACCGACGACGCGGTGCTGCTGCGCGAGGGCCTGGTCCGGCTGCTCGCCGAGGACGGCGATCTCACCCCCTACTCCACGGAGTACGAGGGCTACATGGGCAACTGGGGCAACACGCTGGACCGCTGGTACCACCGGGCGGCGATCGTGGTATGGCCCCGGTCGCAGGCGTTCGCCAACCGCGCCGAGACGTCGCCGTCGTGGGCACTCGACGAGCTCACGACGATCGCCGCGGCCGACCGTAACTCAGCGCTGGCCTCCGCGAGAACCCTCGGACCGTTCTGGGAAGGATCGGTGCGTGGGCTGAGCTCAAGAGAGACGGGACCGCTGGGGACGCTGCTGAACAAGGCGCTGGGCACCGCGGTCGCCCTCGGCGACGCGGAAGTCGCGCAGATGCTGCTCCGTCCGTTCCGCGTGGAACTCCTGGCCGAGGAGCACGCCGAGGCGCTCGCGTCGGCCGCCCGCGGCTACGGCCAGCGGTGGACCGCGGCCCTGCTGCGGGGATGGTTCGGCGACGGGCAACCCGCGTGGTCATTTTCCGAGTCGGGGCGCAACCAGTGGATCGCGAGTCGGCTTCCCGCCTTGACCCGGGCGCTTGACATGGCCGGGGGTGAGGCCGCCGCGGCGGCCGGGCTCCTGCTCGACTTGTCCTGGACGTGGCTCGGCGAAAGAATCCACGGCTCCGTCATCGTGCCATCGCCGCGCATTCGCAACCAGCTGACCGCCGCCCTGGGCGAGCCGCTGTCCGCCGTGCTGGCGTCGGCCGCGTCGCTGGGCGCCACGCCCGTGCTAGACGCGGTCGGCGCGCATCTCACGCAGCAGCCGGACCCGGTGACTGTCCTTGAACTGGCCACGCTGCGCGCGGCGGCCTCGTCGTGGGCAGAGCCGGCATCCGGGACGGCCGCCGCCACCAGCCTCGCCGACCTCGCCGCCGACTGCGCGGCCCGCCTGCGGGCCCGGCTCGCGCTACCCCAGCGCGCGGACGGCGACTGGTCGATCGAGCTTCCGGCCGGCTGCACCTGCGATCTGTGCTCTTCCCTCCGCAAGTTCCTGGCTGGACCCAGCCGGGTTCACGAGTGGCCGCTCGCCGAGCAGCGCAGGCGCCACGTCCACGAGCGGATCGACCGCGCGGAACTCCCCGTCACCCACGTGACCAGGCGTCAAGGCCGCCCCTACACCCTCGTGCTCACCAAGACCGACGCGCTGTTCACCGACGAGCGCAGCACCCGGGCGACCGCCGCCGCAGACCTGGCATGGCTCACGACGCGCTGGCCTGTGACCGGGGAACCCCCAGGCCGCGGCCGGTGATCGAGATGCCGCTGGCCGCAGCGAGGGTGGTGCAGTACGACAGTAAAACCAAAACCCATCAGCCCGAACGGAGGCGGCAGTCTCACCCAGTTCCCTGGAAGCCAACCCGGCGAGGCGGCCGTACGCCTCGGTGAGAGACTGCCGGGGCTTCGCCCCGTGACTCCCGGGGCGGGGGAGCGGCGGGGGTGGAGGATCGGCCATTCGCTACCCGCAGGTACCCGTCGCCGATGACGCTGCGGCTAGCCTTGACCTCGTTGCTCCGGGGTCTATGCTCCGCTAGCCTGCCGGTCTGACCCGTGGAACCTTGCCTACTCGCCGGGCGGGTCCAGCGGCGGCGCGGCCGCGGCGGTCGCCGCGGGGATGGTCCCGGTCGCACACGCCACCGACGGGTCCGGTTCCATCCGGATACCCGCGGCGTGCTGCGGGGTGGTCGGCCTCAAGCCTACGCAGGGCAGGATCAGCGCCGGGCCGTTCGGTGATGAGTCCGGCCCCGGTGTCGAGCTGTGCATCAGCCGCACGGTCCGAGACACCGCGGCGATGCTGGATGCGGTGCAAGGTCCCGGCGTCGGTGACCGGGTGATCGCGCCGCCGCCGGGCAGGCCCTACGTCCGTGAACTCGACGCTAACGCGGCTGGCCTGCGCATCGGGGTCCTCGACCGCTACCCGGCCGGGGATCCGGTTCATCCGGACTGCGCTGGCGCCGTGCACGAAGCCGGACGGCTGCTGCAGGCGCTCGGCCACCGTGTCGAAACCGCCTGTCCACCCGCACTCGCCGATCCCGCAATCGGCCGCCAGATCGGGCTGGTGGCATCTAGCCATCTTGCTCTTGCCATCGACCAGCTTGCCGATGTCCTGGGACGCGACGTTACGGCCGACGACGTGGAGCCGGCCACCTGGGCGCGGGCGCAGCGGGCACGCCAGGCGACTGCGGCCGATCATGCCCGGGCGCTGAGCGCGTGCACCCGTTTCCGGCGCGCCGTCTGCCAATGGTGGGCAGACGGGTACGACCTGCTGCTCACCCCCACGACGGGCGAGCCTCCGGCACTCCTCGGCACCCTGCCGGGGGATCCAGCCAGCCAGGCCGCCTACACCGCCTTCACCAGGCCGTTCAACATCACCGGCCAGCCCGCCATCAGCCTCCCGCTGAGCTGGAACAGCGCAGGGCTTCCCATTGGCGTGCAACTCGTCGCCGCGTACGGGCGTGAGGACCTGCTCATCAACATCGCCGCACAAGCCGAACAGGCTGCGCCATGGGCCGACCGGAAACCCCTGCTCAAGACGGCTGATACCAGCGGCTGAATCACCCACTGGCCGTGGTCGCTGATGGGCTACCTCCCGTCAGCGGTGCACGCTGCTGGTGATTGCCGCTCACTGGTCATCTGGCACTTCCAGCTACCCGCTGGTCTGCTGCGCCGGGATGTCCGGCCCCATCTGCTCGTCTCCGCCGAATACGGTCGCGTACAGCAGTTCCCGTTTCAGCCCGAAGCCGTCGCACAGCAGCTCAAGCCCCCACCGCAGGCTCTGCGGACCGCCGTAGTCGTCAAGTGCGCCGGCGAACCGTTCCCGGTCGCCGGCAGGGATTTCAGGTCAGGCGGTGGCGACCGGAGAGCGGATAGCTCGCGCGGCCGCGACGATGATGCGCTGGCAACTGACCTGCATGGCGATCACTGTAGCCGGGACGCGTCGAACTGCTCAACCGCATATCCGCCGGCTGCTTCAGCCAGGTGAGCAGCAGTTTCTTTGAGGTTGTCCGGCGCGTCGAGTGCGCACTGGGACGGTGGTCACCCGCACATGTTCAGCGACGACGTCACGCAGTATGGCGCCACCCCAGACGACGAGGACGAGTTCACGCTCGCCGCGTCTAGGCTGAGGCGTGATGACCAGCACACAACCGTCGGCGGATGCCGTTGGCACGCCGGACGGGGTAATCCACACAGAGGACCTGACCAAGGTCTACGCCGGTACCGATTTGGTGGCAGTGGACAAACTCAGCCTCGATGTCCAGGCCGGGGAGATCTTCGGCCTGCTCGGGCCGAACGGCGCGGGGAAGACGACGACCGTCGGGATGCTGACGACGCGCGTCGTTCCGACGTCGGGACGGGCGTTTCTGGCCGGCATAGATGTCGCCGCGCACCCGGCCCTGGCGAAGCAGCTGAGCGGGATGGTCTCGCAGCAGAACACGCTCGACCGGCAGCTCACCGTCTGGGAGAACCTCTACTTCCACGGTCGGCTGTTCGGCATGGGGGCGAAGGCATCCAGGCAGATCGCCGACGAGCTGCTCGCGCGGTTCCAGCTATCCCAGTGGGCTAAGGCCTCTGTCTTCGCCCTCTCCGGCGGCATGGCGCAGCGGCTCATGGTGGCGCGTGCCATCTTCCACCGGCCTTCGGTGCTGTTCCTCGACGAGCCGACCGCGGGGCTCGATCCGCAGAGCCGGCTGGCGCTGTGGGACCTCCTCGGCGAGCTGAAGAAGGATGGCCAGACGATCCTGCTTACCACTCACTACATGGAAGAAGCCGACAAGCTCTGCGACCGGGTCGCCGTCATGGACCACGGCAAGATCCTCGCCCTGGACACCCCGGATGCCCTGAAGCAGTCCATCGGCGCCGACACCATCGTTTCCGTGAAGACGACCGGGGACACCGGCAGGCTCGGCGAAGTGCTCGCGACGGAGGTGGCCGGGGTGACGCGGACGCGAGTGGCGGAGGACAGGCTCGAAATGCACGTGCAGGGCGGCGAGCGGCTGGTCCCGCGGATCGTGCTAGCGGCAGAGCACAACGGATTCGAGCTGGTTGACGTGTCGGTCGCCGAGCCCACGCTCGAAACGGTGTTCATCAACCTGACCGGTAGGGAGTTGCGGGACTGATGACGACTTCTGCGACCGCGAACGCGCCCGGACGCCCCATCGGGGGCGGCCCGACTCGTTCGGTAGCTTCCGCCAGCCGGATCGCGCTCGGCGCGCTGCTGCTGCGCGACCTTGCAGTGCTCCGCAAGCACCCGTGGGAGTTCGCGCTGCGGACGATCATCCAGCCGTTCCTGCTCTGCTTCGTGTTCCTCTACGTCTTCCCGAAGATCGGGCAAGGCATTGGCGGCCAGGGCCGCGTCGAGGAGTCCGCCTTCGCGACGATCCTGGTGCCCGGCGTGGTCGGGATCTCGGTCATGTTCCAGGGCGTCCAGTCCATCGCCCTGACAATGGCCCAGGAGTTCGGGTTCACCCGCGAAATCGAGGACCGGGTCCAGGCACCGTGCCCGATCTGGCTGGTGGCCATCGCCAAGGTGCTGTCCGGGGCGGCGCAGGGCGTGCTTTCCGCGATCATCGTGCTACCGATCGCCTCGGTCGTACACGCGCCAGGGGTCACCGCCCACCTGACCCTGCACTGGCTGCTCATCCTCACGTTCGTGCCACTGTCGTGCATCGCGATGGGCGGTCTCGGCCTGGTCCTCGGCACCAGCTTCGAGCCGCGGAACATCGGGCTCATGTTCGGCTTCATTATCCTGCCGATCACGTTCCTCGGCGGCACCTATTACTCGTGGAACAAGCTCGCCCCGGTCACCGTGGGCGGCTGGCACTGGCTCCAGACCGTCGTGCTGATCAACCCCCTGCTCTACGTGAACGAGGGCATGCGCGCGGCGTTCACCACCGCGCCGCACATGCACTTGTACGTGGTGTACCCGGTGGTGGCCGGGTTCGGCGCGCTGTTCCTGGCGATCGGCCTGCGCAACTTCCGGCGCCGCGTGCTTTCCTGACGGCCGAGGCAGTCCGGCTCATGGTTCCTTGTCCGGTACTGCCCGGATGGGGACCGTCGGCACGAACGGTATGGCATCGATAAAGTCCGATAGCCCCGTGACCCGTTGCAGGCCATTCTGGTGGTGCCAGTCGGCGAGGGAGTGCTCCGTTCGGATGGCTGGGATCAGCCGGATGTCGGCCTGCGCAGGCCAGCCTGCTTCATGCCCGGCTCCTTCGCGTCATGGCCCTTCCTGCAGGACAGTAAGCCGTGAGCCGGGCGAGTAGGGCCGATCGGCCCCGCCCCGCGCCAATGGACTTCGGAGCTGGCCCGCGGACGGTCGAAGAGATCGCGGAGGTTTTCGGCACCAGCCGCAGGACGGTGTATGTGGCGATTGTCAACGCTGTACTTGGTGCCAGATAGATCAACGACCTACGTTGCCTACGTTAGCCGGAGTACCCGGCACCACCCGGCTGGCTGTAAGCCGGGCAGGCCACCGGGCTAGCCGGCAGGTCCGGTGGGCGGAGGCGCGAGCAGTCGCCTGACCCCAGCAAGCGCGGCCGTTGCCTTTTCGATCGCCCACCCGGCGTCAGCTTGAGTGATCGGGGCGGCGTCAGGGTCGAAGTACTGTGCCGAGTGCCGGGTCCGCCGGAACCGCTCGAACGTTGGCTTGGCGAACGCCGGAATGTCTTCCGCAAACTGCGCCGACCGCGGCGAAGATCTACTGGAGGGAAGCGCTCGATATCCTCCAACAACTCAGCGTGCCGCAAGCGGCACTCGTCGAACTTCGCCTTTACGGCACAGGTGCCAGCGCGTCGTGAGCCCAACCCGCAAAGGGCGGCAGCTGTCATAATGACCAGATGAGCGACACAGCGGCACCGGCACTGAACCTGTCGGTCGATGAAGTCCTGACCACGACGCGTTCGGTTCGCAAACGGCTGGACCTGGACCGGCCGGTGCCGCGCGAGGTGCTGATGGAGTGCCTCGAGCTGGCGCTCCAGGCGCCGACGGGTTCCAACTCCCAGGGCTGGCAGTGGATGTTCGTCGACGACCCGGACAAGAAGAAGGCCCTCGCCGACGTCTACCGGACGTACGCGACGCCGTACCTGGACCGGCCCAAGCCCGACTACGGGGACGAGCGGGACCAGCAGCGGCCCCGCGTGACCGACTCCGCGAAGTACCTGAATGAGCACATGCACGAGGTGCCGGTCCTGCTGGTCCCGTGCATCGCCGGCCGCGCGGACAACGTACCGGGCGGGCAGAGCGCCGGCTTCTGGGGCTCGCTGCTGCCCGCGGCCTGGAGCTTCATGCTCGCGCTCCGCTCCCGGGGCCTCGGTTCGGCCTGGACGACGCTGCACCTCGTCGGCGACGGCGAGCAGCGGGCCGCCGAGGTCCTCGGCATCCCCTTCGACCGCTACAGCCAGGGCGGGCTGTTCCCGATCGCCTACACCAAGGGCACCGACTTCCGTCCCGCCAGGCGGCTGCCCGCCGCGCAGGTCACCCACTGGAACAGCTGGTGACGGCCCACTAGCAGAGAATTGGGAGTACAGTTCTCATAACTGTATTTCTATAAAGTCTGGAGGCTTGGCGTGATCAAGCCGGCAGAGGTTTTTGACCGGGACTACGAGTGGGCAGCGCTGGAGCGGTTCATCTCCGATCAACAGCCGGGTGCAACCCTCGGGGTCGTGTCTGGGCGCAGGCGGCAAGGGAAGACCTACCTGCTGGAGGCCGCGTGCCAGACCGCGGGCGGCTTCTACTTTGGCGCCACCGAGGCGACTGACACTGAGTCGCTGGCCCGGATTAGCGACGCGCTGACGGCGCATCTATTGCCGGCGAGCCCGTTTCACTTCGCCAACTGGGCCGAGGTGGTCGACGTCCTCCTCGATCTCGGCGGCGACCGGCCCGTCCCTGTAGTCATCGACGAGTTCCCGTACCTGGTGAAGGCGAACCCGGAGATTCCCTCGATCATTCAGCAAGCTCTCCGTCCGTTCGGGCACGCGAAGTCGGCGACCTGCACCCGGCTGCTGCTGTGCGGGTCGGCACTCACGGTCATGGGCAAACTGCTGTCCGGCCCGGCGCCGTTGCGCGGCCGCGCGGGACTCGAGTTGATCATCCGGCCCCTGGACCACCGCCTCGCCGCACAGTTCTGGGGGATCAGCGATCCGCGACTGGCAGTCAAGGTCAACGCCGTAGTCGGCGGGACGCCTGCGTACCGGAGGGAGTTCATCCGCAACGACGTGCCGAACGGTCCGGACGACTTCGACTCGTGGGTCGCCCGGACCGTGCTCAACCCGGAGACGCCGCTGTTCCGCGAAGGCCGCTACCTGCTCGCCGAGGAACCAGACATGCGCGACCCGGCCCTGTACCACTCGGTGCTCGCCGCCATCGCGGACGGCAATACTAGCCGGGGCGCGATCGCCGGATATGTGGGGCGGAAGGACGCGGACATCGCCCACCCGATCAACGTCCTTGAGGACGCGGGCTTGATCATCCGCGAGGCGGACGCCTTCCGTGACCGGCGGTCCACGTACGAGATCGCCGAGCCTTTGATCAACTTCTACCACGCGATCATGCGCCCGGTTTGGTCCCAGCTTGAGCGCCCGGGCAACGCGGCCCGAGTCTGGCGCGCGAGCCGGGAGCGCTTCTCGAAGGCAGTGCTGGGTCCCCATTTCGAGCGGATATGCCGATCCTGGACACTCAATTACGCGGACCCGGACCGTCTTGGTGGCCTGCCCGCGAAAGTCGGCCAGGGCGCCATCAATGACGCGGCAGGCAAGTCCGTCCGCCAGGTCGACGTCGTCGTTACTGGTATCGGGGACTCGAAGAAGACACCTCTGCTGGCGATCGGTGAGGCTAAGTGGGGCGAGGTAATGGGCGGCGACCACGCGGGACGACTCCGCCAGATTCGGTCTCTGCTGGCCGCCCAGGGACGCTACGACACGAGCCAGACAAAGCTCCTGTGCTTCGGCGCGGCCGGGTTCAAAGACAGTCTCCAGCTGGAGGCCGCAGCGGACAGCGACCTCATCCTCGTGGACGCCAACGAACTCTACGGCGGCTAGCGATCAGGGAGCCCGGCATCGAGCCGCAGTACCTCAAGAACAGCTCGCCTCGGCTACTCAGCTGAAGTCGTGCCGCTCGGGCGGGTGACGCGGGCGGCCGCGTAGTCGCAACCGGGGGTCTCGCACAGGGTGACGACGCCACGTGGCGCATCCCCGACAGTGCTGCCCGCCCTGCCCGGCACGGTGTCCGAGCGCAGCCGGGGCTGGCCGCAGGTCGGGCAGTTTCCCGGCAGCTTGTTCCCCCACGATGCCAGCGGGCTCGACGCGAACGCCGCCAGCAGGAAGAACCCGGTGATTCCGAGCGCGACGACGCCCAGGGTGACGAAGACAGGCAGGGAGAAGCCCCCCAGGAGGAGGCTGACCGGCAGGGGCAGGAACATGGCGATCAGGCGAGGCACGAAAATGAGGAAGCAGCCCACCACGCCAAAGGCCGCAGCCGCGCCGAGCATGCCAGCCATGGACGCGCCCGACCGGTGCTGGCCGCGTTCGGAGCGTGCCGCCTGGATCAGGATGTCCTCGTCGGTTGGCTGAGTTGTCATGCCGCTCCTCCGCCTAGCGTGACCCCCGCCACAATCATGTCACGGCTAGAAGATCAAAATCGATCATCCCGAACGATTTCAGGTTTCTCTGACACCCAATCATTACTGTCCTGGTCGTGGGGGAGTGCCGGACTTGGCAAGGCGCCCCGCCCGCAGTCGTGGCACACACCCCGTGCCCCGCTCCCCTTCCCGGGGGATACCCCCGGACCCCCAGGGCGGCTGCGCCGCGCCGCGCCCGCCCCTTCCGACGCCCGGCAAAGCCCCTATCGTGCTCCTTCGCGCGGTATCGACATACTTCCCGAACAAGCTCAGCTAGCTCCGCAGAGCGGTAGGAACTCAACGTTCAGCCGAAGGCCGAGCGCATCGGCAAGCCGCTCCAGCATAGGAATGGTTGGCATGGTGCCACCCGTCTCGAACCGGGCGACGGCCGGTTGCTTGAGCCCGGCCCGCTCCGCGAGCTGTGCCTGCGTGATGCCGAGCTCCTCGCGGCGATGCCGCACCGCTTCCCCCAGTTCGAAGCGGAGCCGCGCCGCCTCGTATGCGTCGCCCGCGCCAGGCGCGCTCATGATCTCGGCCCGCTTTTCGCTCCACGAACGCCGCTCGCCCATGAGCACTCACTCCTCACCCGCCGTATGGGCCTCGGCGATGCACCGCTGCATCGCCCGCCAAGCCCGCCGAACCTCAGCGCCCTCGCGCATCCGCTGCTTCCGGAACACGGTCAGCAAGATGATGCGCCGGTCGGACGCTATCCAGTAGCTGATCCGCATCGCCTGTCGCGCGAGATGAAACCGGAGCTCGCGCAGCTTGCCACGGAGCTGCCGAGTGTACGGCTCGTCCAGCAGCACCCCTCGCTCGGCTAGCAGGTCAACATAGAAGGCAGCCGTCTCTTTGTCATCCTGATCAAGCGTGTCAAACCAGTCATCTACCTCTGGTTCGAGTTCCACCTCTCCCCAATTCATAACACGGACGTTATTCGCTGCGCAAGCCCGGCTCGCAAGACGGGCGCCTGGCGGGGGTCGCCGGCTACCCACGTGAGGGGTGCGCGGGTAGCGCTCACGCTGTGCGGTCGCGTCCTCGTCTTCGCGGGCGCAGGCCGGGGATGCTCGCGCATGCTGTCGATCTGGCACTGTTCATGCGACGCATAGTAGCTTTTGAATCTGACTTTTTCGCTCCAGTTCTCGATTGATCTTAGAACTGTTCTTAAGTAGCTGATACTAGTTTCGACAACAAGTTGCGTTTGGCAACTCCGTGCTTCGACTGGACGGCAGATTGCGGTCGGCGTCACGTCGTTCTGAACCAATGTTGGCTACATGTCGTTATTGGATATAAGCGACATTAATTGCGGCTTTCGGGGTCATATGCCCGGTGCCCGCCGCGAGAACAGAGTCGGAAACGGGGCTCGTCATGTTAAAGACTGACCGCCCGCGGGACGACCAGAAGGATGCCTCCGACGCCGCCCCAGACACGCCGCGTCCGGAAAGCACCGTTCCCAGTACGCGAAGGCCGCGCTTCATGCGACTGCCCTCCGCGCCGGTGACGATCAGTCTCCGGAGACCAGCGAAGCGAAGCGGCCTAACATTGCCGACAGGCACCCAACTCGGTATACACGGCCGGCCGATCCGCCGCCTCGCGTTGAAGGACCCGGTGACCACCCCGCGCGCTGGCTCGCCGACATCTACCCTGGCCGGGAGCGGAACGAGCGTCCGAACAATTGCGGTGAGTGCGCTCGCGTGGTCGACAACACCTGGCACGGGCTCCCGGCCGTCGCCGCCGAGCTGGCGAACCGAAGGGTAGGCGGGGAACGGCCCGCCGTCATGAACGAATGGGCCGGCGAGTCACCCGAGCCAGCGTCGATGGCTGCTATCGGCCAGCGACTGCGCGAGCTTGGCCCCGGTAGTTCGGCCGTCGTCGGCTTCGACCGCCGGGATGCGCCCGGGCACTGGTTCAACGCCGTGAACCACGAATGGACGGTCCTGGCGGTCGACGGCCAGGCCGCTCTCTTTAAGGACTGGTCTCCGTCCAAGGACGGACTCGGCTTCGATGAGAGCGACATGTCATATTCGGATGCCATCTACTTCACCGCGGACGGGAAGGTTGCGCGAAATGATCACCAGTGACGAAGCTGAGCACATCGCGACCGAGGTCATCGGCCCGGCGACGGCCGGAGATGGGCAGGGATGGCATCTGGAAGAGTTCGACTCCGGGTGGTTCATCCGCGAGGACTGGATGAGCGAGAAGTCGATCCGGGGCGGCTCGTTCTGCGTCGTCGAGCGGGCAACCGGACGGGTGCTGGCCTTCCCGTCAAGCATCTCGCCAACCCGAATCAAGACCGAATACGCGCAGGTCGTCGATCGTGCCTCTCAAGTATCCGGCTGACATCTCCAACGTTGCTCCGGCGTAAGACGACCCTGAAAAACATCATCCCGAACGTCTTCTGGTTTCTGTGGCACCCGATCATTACTGTCCGGGCGTGGGGGAGCGCCGGGCTTGGCAAGGCGCCCCGCCCGCAGTCGTGGCACACACCCCGTGCCCCGAACGCGGGCGGCTGCGCCTCGCCGCGCCCGTCCCTCCTCGCGTCGTCAAGGCGTGGGCGTGCTTCGCCGCGGACCCGCCATACTCGGGACACGGTCACAGACGCCCATCGGTGTGGACCCCGCTGTTGCCGTCCAACTTGTAAGAACTGTCGCGGAGCACCAGATCCGTCAGGTTGAGTGCGTGGTAGTAATGGGCGTTCATCCTGATTGGTAGCCATGCTTCTCCCGGTCGTAAGGGCTGCGGTCGTTTGCGTCGTCATCCAAGCAGGCGTCTCGCGTCGTGATTGGTGGTGAAACGGGGATGGAGCCGTTCTACTTGCGGAGGTCTGTCAAACACAACCGTTCATTGTGGGTCGGCATTGCTGTGACTTCTGCTCATCGCGATTCCGCTTGCCGTCTTCTGCCAGTCCGAGACAAGGAAGGCACCGCGGTCGTCGAATTCTACGAAATCGACGCCTATCCCCGAGGATTAGGGGAGAAAGTGAGGCACGGTGCCAGGTAACCACAAGGGCATCGCGGTCTCCGTGGTGAAACGCGCCGACTTCTCTCGATGCATGCCAAAGTTAGCCTGCCCTGAAGGTTGGCTGCCTCGCCTCGGCTCGTTGGCTGACTCTCAATACTGGCACGGGCTTGCAACTTATAGATAAGGCAGATAAAACGCAGTACGGTTCATTCGTGTCCCCTGTTCCTCAACACAAGGAATGAAGGCTCAGGCGACGCTTGGGCTGGCGGAGCTTCCGGACGGCCCTGTCTGTTCCGCCCGCTGGATCGGCCCGTTGGTCGCGCTCGGTGCCCGGGCATGGCGGAGCCTGGCCCAATGTCCGGTGAGCAGCTCGTCGTGACCGTCACTGTGCCGCACCGCGACTTCGCGGCCGCCCTTATCGGATGCGGCTGGCTGATGGCTCATGCCGCCCCCGCTCTCAGGCCGCCGGCCGAGGCGTTGCGCGAGTTGGCTGCTGGAACGCCGGTGCGCATTGTTACTGAGGGCTAATGTGAGCACCTCCGTCTTCCGCTCTCTCGACGAAGGAAAGGGACCGGCCCGTGCGCGGATGGGAGGCGGCGCCGGCTGGCTGGTCGACAAGATCCTTGCCGTTTCCAGGCTGCCCGGGCTGGACAGCCAGAACGCGCACGCGCCCCGCGCCTGGGATTGCGGAACAGTTCGCTGGCCTCGACAGGAACTGGATGCCCGGCTGGCCTGCCCGCCTACGGATCTCGCCATCGTCGGAACGCGCGCATGGCTTCTTGAGGATGCCAGGGCTTATCTCACTGTCGAGGGCAGGGCATCCGCGCCCCCGAGTCGGTATCGGGATTGCTGCGCCCGAAGGGGATGCAGCCTGCGATCTGGTCAACCCGGCTGTACTCGTCCGCTGGATTCGCCGATCAGCTGCCGCTGCCCTCCGAGATCCGGGCCGTCGTCCTCGATGGCGCAGGGGCTATTAAATACCTGGATGAAATTGAGGCTCCTGTCGTCATCTGCGTAATCGACCGCTCCGTTGCCGACGAGACGGCCGCGGAGTTCATCGTTCAACGGCGCAACGCGGGCAGCGACCCTGTACCGTCTCTAGCCTGGGCTGGAGCTCCGTGCCTGGCATCGAGGCACTGGCCTTCAAGATGCCGCTATGACCAGGATCGGCGTGCTGATGGAGCGCTACAAGGCCGCCGGATGCTGGCCGCGAACGGCGCCGAGATGTCGCCGTTGTAGACCCGGCGGGCGCCCGGCTGAATGTCGCGCTGCGCCGCGTCATGCTTGCTGCCAGGACGATCCGGGCCTGTGGGATGGGGTCGTCCAGCCGGCCAGGCTCCTGCGGTGGCGTCTGGCCACCCGTCTGCAGGTGGGCACGGACCAAGATATCGTCAGGCGAAATCGAGAAGCAGGCACATCTACTGCGCCCGGCGGTCACCGACGCGAGCCTGTTGAAGGATCTTGCGGCTGCGGCTCGCTCCGCAGCCGAGACCGAGTCTCCACTTGACGCCTTGCTGGATATGATGGACCGGACTGGACCCGAATAGTGTCTCCTCGTGGCGGCGAGTAGGCCCGCACAGCAGGCCCTTGCTGGTTTCTGGGAGACACTGGGCGTCCTCGTGGTGACTGCCGCCGAGTTGGCGCGGAGGAAACCTGCATCGATTACGCCTACGCCATCGGTCCGCCGCGTTTCTTCGGCGCGGCCCTGGTGATGGCCCCCGCCGCTCGGTCGGTGAGCTTCGTCATTCCCTCATGGATCCCTGACCGGACCCTGCCTTCCTCTCCCGTTACGGCTTACGCCGACAGCGGCGCCATGCGCATCAAGTCCCGCACTCGCACCGTAGGAACCGAGACCCCACAGATACCCAAGCGCGTCCCCGGCCTGGGTGGCGGGAGGCGGGCCCTGGCTGATGCCATGAACTTCTCGACGACCTGTTCCTGCAGCCAGCCTGGGATGAGCCGGCAACGCCGCACGGCGAGCCGCGCAGCGACGAGGTCATCGCCCGCAAGATGCTCCTCGACGGCGGCCAGGCGACCTGGCTCGACGACGGCGACGGGGAACGCATCCGGACCCTTGATCCGGCTGCTCCGCGTGGGGAGCGGGTGCATTACGCGAAGCTGGCGACGGTCCTGCCCGGGACATACCTCCTGCTCCGCAAGGGCTCGTCCGGTTCTGGTGCTGTCGACGCCTCGCGGCCCGCCTGTTGGGCGAGCAAGCAGCGAAGATTGACGTCACGCAGCAGGCGTGGAAGGGCGCGCTCGAGCGCAGGATCGCGGCGAGCGGTATCGGGAACGTCGAGCGTGACATGCGGCTTGCCGGCGTCAAGAGCCCCGGCCGCGCTTGGGCGTGGACTGACCCGTCCCTAATTCTTCCGAAAAACGAGGGAGATTTCCGTGCCCTGCTGAGTTGGCTCGGTATCCCTGTCGAGCCCACCATTTCGAACGCAAAGCGGAAGCGCCGGGCCCACCATCAAGCAGGCTCCGACGTGCGCGAAAAGCTCGAACAGGCGGTTGAGGACACGGATCTCACCGAGCTGGAGCGCGAGGGACGCCTGGATCTGCGGATCAGGGTCGAGGGTTTCCGGGACCTAGTCGCTGCCAGGATATTGGCCGTCTCGCCGCATGCCCAAGTAATTCCGCGCCACCAGGCACGGGTGCTCTTCAGTGACCGGAGTGCCGATGGCTCGAATGATGCCGCCATACTGCCCGGAGTCCGCGCCGCCAGGCGAGAAGGCACTCTACGCGGCGCTGGCGACGAGCGCCAGAACCGAGGCTGGATCGTGCTGCACTCGCTCGGGATCGCCGACCACGTCCGCCAGGTCGAGGGCGAGGCCGACTTCGTCGTCATCGTCCCCGGCGCGGCGTGCTGGTCATCGAGGTGAAGTCACACCGGACGGTCGACCGCCTCGACCGACGGGACCTGGAAGCTCGGCAACGACGCACCGACCTCGCGCGGCCCGTTCCAGCAGGCGCAGGAGGCGATGCACAGCCTGCGGGACTACCTGCACTAGCAACGTCGACCTGCGCTCGGTTCCGCATGCTACGCCGTCTGGTTCACCCATGTGCGGGCCCGGCCGATGCTCCGCCGTCACCGGAGTGGCACGACTGGCAGGTGCTCGACTCCGAGGACCTGCGCGCCAGCCGCCGCAGCGGTCTTGCGGACGCTCGCGGCCGGAACGGCTCATCTCGACAGATCAAACGCGGTCCCGGCGTGTCGGGCCCGAGCGAGGGACCGCCAGCCGGATCGCCGCCGTGCTGCGCCCGAGGTTCGAGTCGCGATGACGGCGGTGATCGCCGCCGGGCCGCGAAACGCAGCTAGTCGCCTTCATCGATGAGCAGTACCTCGCACTCGACGCCATGGCGGATAACCGGGCAGCGCTGTTCACCGGCCCAGCGGGGTCAGGCAAGACGCTGCTCGCCATGGAGGCAGCCCGCCGCGAGGTCGCCAGGGACACACCGGTCGGCTGCTGTGCTTCAACCGTCTCCTCGGCCAGCGGCTCGGGGGACATGGCGGACGTCCCGGGCTGACGGTCGGCACGCTGCATCAGGAATGCTTCGGCTCGCGGCGCCGAGTGCCGGAGTCGGCAGCCGGAATTCTGGGAGGAGAAGCTCCCGGAGCGGGCAATCGAAGCGCTGCTCGAAGCCGATGCCGACGGCGATGACTTCCTGATCGTCGACGAGATCCAGGACATCGCCCGCCCGTTTCCTCGACGTGCTCGACCTGCTGGTGGAGGGCGGGCTCAGCGAGGGCGGGTGCTGTTCTTCGGCGACTTCGAGCGCCAGGCCATCTACGAGACGGGGACGGCCGGGCGCTCTCGGAGCCGCGTCCCGCACCTGGCCGCCACCGGCTGACGTAAAACTGCCGCAACCTACCGCGCATCGGCTACCAGGTGAACGTCTTCAGCAATCTGCAGCCGGGCTACCAGACACTTCCGCCGTCAAGATGACGGCGCGGATCCGACCTTCATCCCTTACAGACGGGAACGATCAATCGCCACGCTCGCCCAGGCCGTCGGCAGCTCAGCGGAGGAGGGATACGAGCTGAACGAGATCGTGGTGCTGAGCCCGCTGCGTACCGGCTCGACCGCGCAGGACGACAGATCCTTGGCTACGCCAGATGCTGAGCCCGGCCGACGGCACCTCCCCGGCGGGGCAGCTTCAGTACAGCACCATCCATGCCTTCAAAGGACTGGAAGCACCGGCGGTCGTCGTGACCGACCTCGACCGACGCGTGCCTAACTTCGAGTCGCTGCTCTACATCGGGCTGACCCGGGCCACGGACCGGCTGTTCGCTGTGATTGACCAGGACACTTCGGGCCATAGGAGGAACCGATGACAGGTCTCGAAGCCGCGACATCGTCGAGGCAGCGGTGCGCCGCGAGCTGTTCGGCCCGTCTGGTGAGGAGCCACCGCCGGCAAGCCGTCGACTGCGCGAGCGGCGCCATCCACTTCGACTCGAGCGAGGACAGCTGGGGGCAGTTCCACGACGCCACACCAGGCAGGAGATCCTTACCAGCTTGACCCCCTGCGCCGCTACGGCATCGGGGTGCTCTACAGCGGCGCCGATCCGCGGCACGCGGCTCGCGGCCGGAGAACCGCAGAGCCGGGTGGAGATCGACGGCGTCCCGGGCCTCGACGAAAGCGGGGAGGACATCCACGCCGGTCCGCCGAGATCGAAGACGCCTCCGGATACGACGAGGCTGACTCCGATGACTTCGACCTGACCGACGCCAACACCTTCAAGCCCTCGGCGATGGCGATCTCGTTCCAGTGCCGGGTCCCGCCAGGGGCTCGCTCAGATCACAGTCAGTGGCGCGTACTACGACAGGATCGACGTCCACATCGCCGGGCCTAGCGCAGCCCGGGACTGGTGGCTCCGCCGGCCGTTCGAGCTCACCGGCACGATCCCGGGGGATGCCTGCTGCGCGAAACCAGCCAGCTCAAGATCGTGGCGCATGTCGGCGGGCGGACGAGCCGCGGATCTCCCGACGACGCAGGT
Source organism: uncultured Actinomycetota bacterium (assembly GCA_963767685.1). Taxonomy (GTDB): domain Bacteria; phylum Actinomycetota; class Actinomycetes; order Streptosporangiales; family Streptosporangiaceae; genus Trebonia. Next base: position 53,063 of record CAVYEZ010000012.1, on the reverse strand, counting down.
TTTCAGCCGCCCGGTACCGGGCAGTGCGACGCCGAACTCCGCTGGTCACTGTTGCCGTCGTCAACCAGGCACCCGGCTCCGGGCCGGGGAACGCCTTGTTCCAGATGGGCTTTCGGTTACAGCCGGAGGGCGGACATCGACCCCTACCCCGAGGCCGAACAGTTCGACCGCGACGAGGAAGAGCAGTCCATCGACCTGCTCTACCGGAACAAGCGGACCTACGCGATCGGGCATGGCTGCGCCGCCGAGTGGGCAACGCACGACGGTACCGAGGGCAGCGTGGCGGTCTGGGTGCGAGCGGATCCGCTGCCCGCCTACGAGGTCGTCAGCCTGACCCCCAACGTCTACGTGACCAACGAGGCAAGCAACCGGGTTCCCGTCACCGTCAGCATGGAGGCGCTGGCCGACGGGCAGCCGGAAGGCCACCGGCAGGTCGAGACCGTGCTGGGTCTCTACGGCGAATGGATCGCAACGAGAACAAGAGATTCCCGGCCTGCCGCACGCTTCCAGCCCGCGGCGACGCGCCACATGGACCTGTGCCGCGAGGCGCTGGAGCGGATGCGGGCCGGCTGGGAGCTGGTGGGATCCGACCCGAGTGCGGCCACGGCATTCCGGTTGGCCAACGAGGCGATGCTCTACCAGCAGGTGCGCTCCAGGCTCCCGCTGCGCGAATCGAGCGCGGCAAGGACGACGTACTCCGGCCGTCGGGGCACATCCCAAGCCGGACCCCAGCCCGGACAGGGCAACTGGCGGCCCTTCCAGATCGCCTTCATCCTGGCCAGCCTGCCCGAACTGGTGGACCGGCGGCACCGACCCGCTCGCTCGTCGACCTGATCTTCTTCCCGACCGGCGGCGGCAAGACCGAGGCATACCTCGGCGCCTCAGCGATCTGCCTGCTGGCCCGCCGGCTGCGCGACCCGCGCGACGCGGGCACCGACACGCTCATGCGCTACACGCTGCGGCTGCTCACCGCCCAGCAGTTCCTGCGCGCCGCTTCGCTGGTGTGCGTGCTGGAAGACATCCGCTCGCAACGAGGAGCGACTGGGCAGCGCCGCCGTTCGGCATCGGCATCTGGCTGGGCGGCACGTACGCCGAACACCTGGAAGCAGGCGGTCGAGAGCCTCAAGAGGCTCCGCCGCATGCCAGCGAACCAGAATATGTTCCTGCTGCTGCGCTGCCCGTGGTGCGGCACCCAGATGGGGCCCAAGCCGCAAGGGCAGAGGCCAGGACGTCATCGGCTACGAGCAGGTCGGCCAAGGTAGGTTCCGCTGCGTGCGTCGATCAGTGTGCCGCTACAGCGGAAGAGGACTCCCCGTTCACGTCGTCGACGAGGACATCTACGAGGACGCCCGTCAATCGTCATCGGCACCGTCGACAAGTTCGCGATGATGGCCTGGCGTCCCGAGGGCCAACGCGATCTTCGGTTTGGGCAGTGAGGGCGAGCGCGAAGTCTCGCCGCCCGGCCTGATCATCCAGGACGAGCTGCACCTCATCTCCGGTCCGCTCGGCTCGATGGTCGGCCTCTACGAGCCCATCATCGACGACCTGTGCACCGACCGGCGCGGCGGCGACCGGTCCCGCCGAAGATCATCGCCTCGACCGCGACGATCCGCCGCTACGAGGACCAGATCCGCGGCGCTCTTCGGGCGCGAGCAGGTCGCGCTCTTCCCGCCGCACGGGCTGGAAGAGGGCCACTCCTTCTTCGCCGAGCCGGCCACGCTGCCCGACGGGACCACGAACCGGGACGGCGCTATCTGGGCGTCATGAGCGCCTCGCTCGGCTCGACTGCAGACCGTCCAGGTGCGGGTCGCCGCCGCGACGCTGCAGGCGGCACCAAGATCCCCGAGGCGGACCGCGACGGCTACTGGACCAACCTGAACTTCCTCAACAGCCTGCGCGAGCTCGGCAACACCGTCTCGCTGCTGCAGTCCGACGTACCGGACTACCTGACGGGCTGCGGCGGCGCGACGGCATCAACCCGCGCTGGCCGCGCATCACCATGGAGCTGACCTCGCGGCGCCGCAGCGACGAGATCCCGAAAGCGATCGAGCAACTGCAAGTGCGCTACGGCAGTCCAGGCTGCGTCGACATCTGCCTGGCATCGAACATCATCGAGGTCGGCGTCGACATCGACCGTCTCGGCCTGATGACCATCGTCGGCCAGCCCAAGACCACCGCGCAGTACATCCAGGTCAGCGGCCGCGTCGGGCGCCGTGCCGACGTCAGCCCCGGCCTGGTCATCACGATCTACGGAGCCGCCAAGCCCCGCGACCGCAGCCACTACGAGCGCTTCCGCACCTACCACCAGCGGCTCTACGCGCAAGTCGAGCCGACATCGGTGACGCCGTTCGCCACCCCGGTACTACGCCGAGCGCTGCACGCCGCCGCCGTGGCGCACATCCGCCAGGCGGACCGGACGGCCCTGTACCCATTCCCGCGCCCGGAATACGACCAGCGGTCGGCTCTGCTCCGCGAGCGCGCCGGGATCGTCGACCCCGAGGAGCTGCCGACTCTCGAGCAGATGGCGGACAAGCGCGCCCGGCAGTGGGAGAAGTGGGAGCGCACGAAGTGGGAGGCCAACGTCATCGGGGGCGACCCGAAGCAGGGCCTGATGCGCTATGCCGGCACGCTTGCCCGACCTGGACAGCAAGGCCACCATATGGGATGTCCCGACCAGCATGCGCAACGTCGACGCCGAGTGCCGGGCTGAAGATCTCCCTGGCCTACGCCGCAAGCTGACGCCGCCGGAGGAGGGACGCAGTGAGCGGAAGCAAATCCGGCGGGCCCAGCTTGTCCCCGTTCGGCGTCGGCGCGATGAGCGTGCTGGTGGACGGGACGTCGGTCATCACCGCGGGACTCGATCACTGGTATCCAGACGACAACCCGGCACTCTGGACTCATCGGAGTACCATGAGCACGACTGGCGGCTGGAGGCACGGCTACGGGTTCGGAGTTCCGGCTGCCGCCCGACTACCGCTACAGGGCAGGGGTGACGATCAGCGCAACGTGAAAATCACGGTGCCGGTGCTGCGCTTCCCCCGCTGGTGCTTCTGCATGTACTGCAAACGGCTCGAGCTGAGCCCGCTCACGATGCAGCAGCCAGTCGTATGCCCCGACAAGGAACATGCCGGGAAGCAAGCTAAAGCCCGCGGATGTCCCAGGTGCCGTTCGTCGCCATCTGCGCCTACGGGCACCTCGACGACTTCCCGTTCGGCAAGTGGGTCCACAAGTCGCACTACCCCGTCCTGCAAGGGGATGCTGCGGCTGGTGTCACGCGGCGGCGGCGGCCTTGAGGGGCAGGTCGTCACGTGCGATGCCAGGCAGAAAGAACGCTCGCTCGTGGCATCATGGACTCCCACTGGGCAGCAGCGCAGAGCACACCACGCTGACCGACCAGCTGTCCGCCGGACGACCCGTACTTTGCACGGGTGCCCGTCCATGGCTGGCCGAGCCCGAGGCGGTCGTGCGGCAGCCGATGCGCGGCGCGCTGCGGGCCGCCGGCAACGTCTACTTCCCGAAGGTCGAGTCCTCGATCTACCTGCCGCGGCAGGATGGCGCCGTCAGTGCCGAGATGCACGATCTGTTGCGCCACCCGGACGTAGCGCCACGCTGCGCGCGCTTCACGACTGCGGCGACGATCTTACGGCCGCCCAGCTCCGCAAGGGCCTGCCGAAACTGTTCAAGCCGATCACCGATGAGGAGCTGATGGCGGGCTATAGCGACCTCTTCGGGCATGAGGGAGGCCAAGCAGAGGCGCAGGCGGCGGGAGCAACAGCGATGCGGAGACTGACCTTACCGGGAGCGATGTTTGGCGCTATCCCGAGTTCTGGCACATCCGCGAGACGCCGAAGGACGACTACCTGACCGCGACCGATCCGGGCGTCACGAAGAGCTGCAGGCCACCTGGGCCGGGTCCGAGCGTGGACGTGCTTCGCGAGACCCGCGCGCTTCGTGGTTTTACCCGCGTGCGCGACGACGTACTGAAGCTCAGTGTCGGCAAGGCTCTACTTCGGCGCCATCCGCTTCCGCCCGTTCAGGACTGGCTGCCCGCCTACGTCGTCAAGGGCGAAGGCATCTACCTCGAGCTCAATCAAGAGCGGCTCACGGCATGGGAGGCGCGGGCTGAAGTCCAGGCGCGAGCGGACAAGATCACCGCTCACTATGGGCGGTGGCCCCGCAGCGAGGCATGCAGACCGTACCCTCAGCCCGCGCTTCGTATTGCTGCACACGCTGGCACATCTGCTGATCAATGAGCTGGTTTTCACGTGCGGCTACAGTTCCGCGTCCCTGCGGGAGCGCCTCTATGTGTCCAGTCGCGGCCGCGAGATGGCTGGTCTACTAATTTATACGGCCGCTGGCGACTCCGAGGGCACGATGGGCGGTCTCGTGCGGATGGCCAGGCTAATTTGCGTTCGGTTTTTGCGTCGGCGCTTAGCGATGCCCGCTGGTGCTCGACCGACCCTGTCTGCATGGATGCGGGGGAGAAAGGGCAGGGCCCGGACTCCTGCAACCTTGCCGCTTGTCACGGTTGTGCGCTGTTGCCGGAGACCAGCTGCGAGGAGTTCAATCGGTTTCTGGACCGCGGCTGGTGATTGGGACCTTCGACGACCCCTCGCTCGGGTTCTTCTCACTATGAGAGCCTCAAGTAAGAAGGAATGGCCTTCCCTCGACGATTCCGATCGGTCAGAACTGAAGACCATAAGCGCTGGTCAGAAGAGGCGCCGTAACGGATGATCTGTTCTCGGCCGCAGCCGGTCCTGAAGTTGGCGCTTCACCGTAATCGATCGGCGCCCTCAGGGTGAGGGCAATCGCAAGTCTGGAGGCCTTGTGTCACGCGCAAAGGTTCGTGTCCGAGGACCGCGGCGCTCGTTACGTACATGACTTCGGTCGTCCTAGCGGAGTGCGGGGTCAAGGTGGACCACCCCCGGCTGAACGACCCACGGCGCTTGGTCTGCTCGTCTTGCCTTGGGCCGATGGCGACGGGGTGACCACACCAGCCACCCGTCGACCTCAACTATGCGAATGCATCCATCTAGAGTCCGAGGTCAGCCGGAGGCAATAAACAAGTTGTACCCGTCAGCGCGTTTAGCTACGGGTAGCCTGCCCGTATGGGAGTCGACTTGCAAATTCAAATCACTCGTTCAATGCGTTGCGATATGCATACAGGCAAGCGTGAGCGTACTGAGGAACCTCGCCGCATCGATCTCTGGGCCACCTCTGATGACAAGCAGGATCTCGTCGATTCACTTAAAGCCGAAGAACCGGGTGACGGCTGGTACTTCCTGTGGTCCGCTGGGACGGCTGGTGATAATCCGTTCGTGGTGTGCCCACAGTGCGCCGACATACTCCGCGCACTGCCCGAAGATGATCGTTCTGGCCTGGATTACTGGAGGGGCTTGCTACTCGAACAAGACCGCGAAAACGCTGCCCAGTCTAAACACCGCGGCGGCCCTGGGAGATTTGGCTTCGATCATTCGTGACGACCAGTCCAGTGGCCGCTGATCAGATCCACCGTGTCGGGCCTGTTTTGGCATCCGATGATCGCCGCATCCCGATTGCTGGGAGGCGATTCACATCGGTAGCAGGCCTGAACGGGACAATGAGTTGTGGCTTGCCTGAGGAGTGCGATTATGCCTGATCTTGTCGTTGGTGCTGGAAATATTCAGCGTCAGCTCTCAACCGCTGAGAACCTGCTGACGGCATACCGGACTGATGACGGGCTCCGCTACCTCAACTGGCGGCCGAGGACCGATCCGGACCGACTCCAGCCCGAAGACCTTGCCGTCACCATCTTGATCAACTCCCGCGTCGGACCTGCAGCGTTCAAGAGCGTCCAGGATAGCGGGGATGGTCTCGACCTCTCGGCACTGCCCGATATGCCGCTCGAAGAAACCTCCGCCGATCAGCGGAATCAGGTCGCTCACCTGATCGTCCAAGTGGCCCGATGGAACGGGTTCGCCGCGTCGGTGGCAACGAAGGTCCTTCACAAAAAGCGGCCTCAACTCATTCCAATCTTGGACAACCAGGCGATCTTCGGCGCTTACATGAACCCGCGATGGCCAGTGCAACGATCGGCGACAGCGAGCATTTATGCGGAAAGCCGCATCCGAGCGGCTCTGGAGTGGATCTGGACCGACCTTACCCGGAAGGAGAACACGGACACGTGGCCCGCTCTATCGCGGATCGAGTCGGAACGCTCACGAATCGAGCTGTTCGATATGGTGTGGTGGGTGCATTTCCGGCGGCACGAACCCGTTCGGCCCTCATCTCCTGTGTAGCCCACGCCAAGTTCCAAGCGGATTGAATCTGCGCGTGCGCGACCACGGTGTCCCGCGTACGCCTGGGCAACGGCGAAACCGAAGCGGCGCTCGACCCAGGTCAGGATGGTGTGCCGTATTCAGTGCGTACCGACCTGTCCTTATCCGCGGCAGGTGCTCGCCCAGGCGCTCCAGAGTTGGTCGTACCGGCGGGAGCCGGATCAGGCAGTGCCCGGGATCGAGGTCTTCCGGGGTGAGCGACAGCGCCCCGCCACGTCGGCAGGCTGGTCTCCGAGTGCAGCCGGATGATCAGCGCGTCCAGGGCCGGGTCATCACCCGTGGACGCGGCGACGGCGGCTGATCTCGGCTAGCCGGCCGTCGGGCAGGGCCATGCGGGACGCTGGGCAGCCTGCGCGGCTTGGGCACGCGCGCCGCCGGGTTCTCGGCCTGCGGGCAGGAAGCCGTCGGCGACGGCGTGGCTATACATGCACCGCAAGGCGCCGATCAGGTGCTCGGCTGCGCCGCGTCCGCCGCGGGCGTTCCGGCGCGTGCACGACGTTCGCCTTGATGTCCTCGGACGAGCTGGCTGATCTCCAGCGGGGACGGTATCGAGGTGATGAGCCTCGGCCCCCACGCCATCGACTACCCGGTTCCAATAGGTGGCGTAGAGCGGCGCGTCCAGGCGCTGACTGCCTGCGAGACGCGGGGGATGTAGTCGGCGAACGTCGGGATCTCCGGTGACGGCGGCGGGGTCTTGGAGCAGGTCGGCCGGGTCGACGCCCATCTTCTTCAGCAGCAGCCGGCAGCGGCGATGTTGCTGGCCGACACGCCGGGCTTCTCTGTGTGATGCAGCTAAGAACCATGCGCCAATAGCGACAAAGCGTGCAATAAAGTTCTGGAACCAAACCGTCAGCCAGGGCGATGCAGGCTGACAGCATGCCAGGACAGGCACGCTGCGGAGCCGCCAACTGTGCTCAAGCGTGCGACATGTAACGGCACCATGCCGAGAGCGCCTCGCTCGGCGGGCCTTAACTGTCGGGGCGCGCCGCTAGAGTCGTCTGCAGTGGGCGGAAGTGAGTGGGGGCGCGATGAGGGGTGAGGAGCCCATGAGTATGTTCGATGTGGAAAGCGCACCAGCTCGAGCTATCGGGAACCGATTCCGATGTCGGACATCGACATGGCTCTCACCTCGCAGCTCGTGGTGGCGTGGGCGGGCGAGACGGGGGAAGGGCGCGGGCTTGGCTGGTGGGAGTCCGACCTGGTTTCCGAGTACGGCGGCGAGGACCTGTTCGGGGAACTACTGCCATCCACCTGGCGCTGGGCGGTGCTGCAGGGCGCGCGGGAGGCGGCCCGGCAGGTCGACACGGAGCTCCGGGGCCGCGACCATGAACCGGACCGGCTCGTCTCGCTCTTCAGCCTGGGCGCCGCGTGCGACGAGCGGATCGAGGAGCGGCTCGCGGAGCTGAAGCGGTCCGGCCGCGCGCCCGGCGAGGCGCTGCCGGGGCTGGCGGTCATCGGGGACGGCTGGGACCCAGATGGGTTCTGGGACTGGGTTTCCGGTCACGGCGACGCCGCTGCGACAGTCTCCCCGGCGGGCCGGCGGCTCTACGGCAGCCCGCCGGCCGCCGTGGACCAGCAGGCGCGCAGGCTCGTCGCGGCGCTGGCGCCCGCGGCGGAGAGCTACCCGCTCCCGCACTTCCGGCGGTCGCAGTGACCGGCCAGCGCGAGACGACCGCCGTGCACACGCGGCTGTCCCGGTGCGCGCTAGAGGTGGAAGACTCCCGGGCGTTCTGGGCCCGCGCCGACGGGCCGGCGGCCGTGGCTGTGCCCGCGCAGCAGGCGTTCGACGAGTACTGGTTCGGCGCCCGGTCCCTGCCGCGCGTTGAGGTGCTGCTCGCTAACATGAGGGCCCGGTTCGGCGCGTTCCCTGCGGCGCTTGCCGTGCTGCACAGCTGGCCGGACATGGACCCGGACACCCGCCGGCTCATCTGCCACTGGCACGTCCAGCTCTCCGACCCGCTCTACCGCTCCTTCACCGGCGTCTACCTCGTCGCCCGCCACGCGGGTTCCCGTCCGGCGGTGACCCACGACCTCGCCGTGGCCTGGTGTCCGAGCAGGGCCCCGGCCGGTGGACGATGGCGACGCGGATCCAGTTCGCGAGCAAGCTCCTCTCCGCCGCCCACTCGGCGACCCTGGTCACGTCGATCCGCGACCCCCGGCCGCTCGGGTTCCCACGGGTCCGGACGACGCACTGAGTACCTCTGTACCTGCTCCGCGAGACGGAGTTCGCGGGGACGCTCCTGGAGAACCCGTACCTGGCGTCGGTCGGTCTCCAGGGCGCCTGCTGGAGGACCGGCTCCGGGGCCTGCCCGCGCTGGCGTTCCGCCGCCAGGGCGACCTCGCCGACTTCGGCTGGCGCTACCCGGACCTGGCGCCTGGGCGGATGCCAGCCTCCGCGACGGCGACCCGCACCTGGCCGGGGCCGCCCGGTGACGCAGCACGCGTACAGCCAGGACCCGCTCTTCGAGCACGGCCCGCTCCAGGAGGCGTTCGCCGCGCTCCGCCGCGACCTGATCCAGGAGGACGGGCCGCGCATCAGCACGATGCGGAACTACCGGTTCGCGATCGTCCAGTACGAGCCGCCCGACGAGTTCGACCTCCGCGGCGAGGTCCGGAACCTCAGCTCGGAGCTCATCGCGAACGGCTGGGTCGTGTTCTCGATCAACCTGCAGAAGCTCCTCCTCGACCGCGTCCGCGCGCAGGGCGAGGAGTGGGTCGACGCGTCGTCGCGATGGAGGGGCGACTGGCCGGCGTCGACCCGGAGCGGGGGCTGAACTACCTGAAGAACAAGCTCACGCCGCTCATCGAGGGGCCGGACGGGATCGCGGCCGACTGTAGCCGCGTCATCGGCGAGTACGCCGACCGCAACCCGAAGCCGTCGACCGCACGCTCGCCCTGATCGGGCGGGCCGGGGCGCTCTACCCGTTCTTCCGGACCTCGGCGCTGCTCCGCCACCTCGACGGCCGGACGCGGAACGTCCCGGTCGTCCTGCTCTACCCGGGCGAGCGACGCGGCGCGACGGGGCTCTCGTTCATGGGGATGCTGAACCCGGACAACGACTACCGGCCACGCATCTATCCCTGAGGCCACCATGATGATCCGCGACCTCTTCCTCTCCGACGTCACGCGCGACATCCCGCCCGTCGTCTACTTCCACGAGCAGATCGCCGGAGAAGCTCGCCGGCGAGGTCTCGGAATACATCATCACGGGCGGCTGGCCGGAGGGCCACCCGAACCACCGCCGGGTGCCCGCGGCATCCACGAGCAGTACGTGCAGCTCCTGCGCGGCATCATCGCGGAGCTGGACAAGCCCGGCGGGCCGGAACTGCCGAACGCCTGGATCTCCGGGTTCTACGGCTCGGGCAAATCGAGCTTCGCCAAGCTCCTCGGCCTCGCCCTCGACGGCGTCGCGCTCCCCGACGGCGGCTCGCTCGCGGAGGCGCTCCTGCGACGCGACACCTCGCCGAACGCCGACGAACTGAGCGCGGCGTGGAACGAACTGCGGAAGAAGGTCGACCCGCTCGCGGTCGTCTTCGACATCGGCGGCCGTCGCCCGCGACAACGAGCACATCCACGCCGCGGCCGTCCGCCAGGTCCAGAAGCGGCTCGGGTACTGCTCGACGAGCCGCTCGTCGCCGACTTCGAGCTCAACCTGGAGCGCGACGGCGAGTGGAAGCGGTTCGAGGAGACCGGCCCAGGGTGCTCGGCAGCCCCTGGGCCGAGCGAAGGACAAGCGCTGGCGGAGGATGACTTCTCGCTCGTCCTGTCCGAGCTCTACCCCGACCGAGTACACCGACCCGATGAGCTGGTACACGAGCCGGGGCGGGACGACACCCGAAGGGGAGTCGCCGGAGGACGCCGTCGCCGCGATCCGCGACATGCTCAAGTTCCGCAAGCCCGGGCGCACGCTCTTCCTCGTCGTCGACGAGGTCTCGCAGTACGTCCTCTCGAACCAGGACCGCGTGGACCGGCTGCGGGCGTTCGCGACGGCCCTCGGCTCCGGGCTTCACGGCAAGGCCTGGCTCCTCGCGCTCGGTCAGCAGAAGCTCGACGAGGAGGCCGACGACTCCGTTCCTCGTCTGGGCCAAGGACCGCTTCCCGCCCCAGCCTCCGCGTCCACCTCGCCGCCACGAACATCCGCGACGTCGTCCACAGGCGGCTGCTCCAGAAGCGGCCCGAGGTCGAGGCAGCCGCTCCGCGCGCTCTTCGAGAAGCACCGGGCCGACCTCAAGCTCTTCGCGTACGGCTGCGACTCGGTCACCCCCGACGAGTTCGTCGAGGTCTACCCGATGCTCCCGGGGCACGTCGACCTGCTCCTGCAGATCACGACCGCACTGCGGACCCGCTCGGCCCGGGCCCAGGGCGACGACCAGGCGATCCGCGGCCTGCTCCAGCTCCTCGGCGAGCTCTTCCGCGACCGGAAGCTCGCCGACATGGAGGTGGGCTCGCTCGTGACCCTCGACCAGGTCTACGAGGTGCAGCACACCGCGCTCGACTCCGACGTGCAGTCGATCATGGCGCGGATCCTCAACCAGTGCGCCGAACGACCCGACCGAGCTGCTGGTCCGGGCGGCGAAGGCGGTGGCGCTGCTCGAGCTCATCCAGGAGCCATGCCGACCGACGCGAAGCTCGTCGCGCAGTGCCTCTACGACCGGGTCGACCGCGGCAACCAGGTGAACGAGGTCACCGAGGCGCTGGAGGAGCTCCGCCGCCGGAACCTCCTCGGCTACTCCGAGAAGCAGGGGTACAAGATCCAGTCGACGGCGGGCGAGGAGTGGGAGCGCGAGCGGCGCGACATCGGCGTCCCGCGCGAGGAGATCGGCGAGCTCGTGCAGGAGGGACTCAAGTTCCTGCTCGCCACGCCGGACCGCCCGCGGCTCGAGGGCCGCCCGTTCCCGTGGGCCGGGCGGTTCTCCGACGGCCGCCGCGCCGACGACGTCAGCCTCGCCGACCCGCGCGACGAGGCGACGGTCCGGGTCGACTTCCGCTTCCTCGTCCGCGACGACCGGACCGAGGCCACGTGGGTGGGGAGGAGCGACCGAGACCGCGCTGCACGACCGGCTGGTCTGGGTCTGCGGCGACACCGAGCAGGTCGAGGAGCACGCGCGGGAGCTCCACCGCTCGCGCGCGATGGTCCAGAAGTACAACGCGCGCCGGGAGTCGCTGAACGCTGCCCGCAAGCTCCTGCTCCAGCAGGAGGAGAACCGCGCCGAGGACCTCGAGGAGCGACGCCCGGGACGCCATCGCGGCGGCGTGGATGGCCGGGCGGTTCTACTTCCGGGGGCGCGGCATCACGCCGCCGGACCATGGCGCGACGTTCGCCGTCGCGCTGCACCAGCGCGGCGAGCCGGGAGCTGCCCGAACCTCTACCCGCACTTCGTCGCGACCCAGGTCGCGCCGTCCGAGCTGCTCCAGCTCGTCGAGGCCGAGCTCTCCGGCCCGTCGCCCAAGTTCCTCACGGGCGACCTCGGCATCCTGGAGCTCGACGCCGGCCGTGTACGTCGCCTCGTGCGGCGGCGTCGTGCCGCGCCGCGTCCTGGAGCACATCGAGTCCGAGGGCGGGCTCAGCGGCGACGGCGCTCCTCGCCCGCTTCGGCGGCCCGCCCTACGGCTACCCGCCGAACGTCGTGAAGGCCTGCGTCGCGGGCCTGCTCCGCGGCGGGAAGCTCCGGATCCAGCCCGAGGGCGGCGGCGAGATCACCGCCATCCGCGACGCCGGGGTCCGCGACCTGTTCGAGAAGGACCGCGACTTCCGCCGCGCGTCCTTCTTCCCGGCCGGCGAGGACGACATCGGCCCGCAGGCGCGGGCGCGGATCTGCAAGTTCTTCGAGGACCGCCTCGGGCTCCGCGCTGGACCGCGACGACGACGCGATCGCCAACGCCGTCGTCGGCGCACTTCCCGCAGCTCGCGCAGACAGCTCCGCGCCGTGCAGGCCCGGCTCGGCCAGCTCCCCGGCTCGCCCGCCGGGCCCGACGCGTTCGACGAGGCTGGCCGAGGCCCTCGAGCAGTGCGTCCGCAGCTGCCGGCAGACCAAGCCGACGGTGCATGCTGGTCAAGAAGCACCTCGATGCGCTCCAGGACGGCGTCGCCACTCCTGAAGATCTACGACGCGGAGCTGACCGACGACGCGATCGCGGCCGTCAGGGACGCGCACCGACGTGCTCACCCATCAGGCCGCCCAGCTCGCGAGGCCGGCGCTCGCGGCCTCGAGGTCGCCGAGGCGCGCGGCGGGTCGCGGCGCAGCTCGGGCTGGGCACGGCCCTGGCGCGAGATCGGCTCGCTCGAGGCCGACCTCGCCGAGATCCGCGCGCCGCTACGCGCCGGAGCGGCAGCGGCTGCTCCAGTGGCAGGAGCAGCACGCGGAGCCGGCCCGGGGCCGGGTGAAGGCCCGCGACGGCTTCGGCACGCTCACGGCCGACCAGGCGCACAGGGTGCTCCTGGCCCCTCACGGGAGCCGTCACCGACACCACCGCCGAGGCGATCGCGCCGCCGCTCACCGCGCTCGAGGGACCCGTTCACGCTCGCGCTGCAGCGGGCCGAGGACGAGGCGAACGAGCTGCTCGACGAGATCCTCAGCGAGGGCGAGCGGCCGCTGATCGACAAGGTCGACCTGCAGCATGCGCAACCGCGAGGTCGCGACCGAGGCCGAGGTCGAGTCGCTCGTCGAGGACATCAGGGAACGCCTGCTGAGCATGTCCCGGCCGGCGCGCGGGTGCGGCTGCTGTGACCGCGGGGGCGGCGACCATGGCGATGACCCCCGAGGCAAAGCACGCACTCGCGGCACCATCCGGTCGCTCCGGGCCCGCCTGCTGGCGGACCTCCACGACGCGACGGAGTCGGCCTACCGGCTCTCCGTGCACGCCCGCGAGGCGGGCCTTGACGAGGCCGCCCGCGCCAGGCGGGGACGGCTCGACGACGTGGATGAAGGAGCAGGAGCGGGCCCAGGCCAGGCCGGGGCGGGCCGACCGGACCGGGACGGACTTCCGCCGCGAGGCGGAGAAGCAGGCCGCCTACACGCTGCTGAACCGGCTGATCCTGCTCCGGCTCATGGAGGCACCCGGCCCCTCCGGCGCAGCCGCTCCGCGGTCCCCGTGGTCACCGGCGGCTGGGAGAGCCGCGGCTACCAGAACTTCCGGCAGCTCGCGCCGGGGATCGTCCGCGGCGACGAGACCGAGGGCTACGCGTTCCTGCTCCGGCTGGTCTTCGAGGACCTCGCCACCGAGCTGCCCGGCCTCTACGGGCCGGCGGGGTCGCGGACCTTGTCCCGGTCCCCGCGGCGACGCTCCGGCACGTCGTCGACGCCCTCAACGCCGCCGGCGCTGGAAAGCTGCTGGACGGACGACATGACGCTCGGCTGGGTCTACCAGTACTGGAACGACCCCGAGCGGGAGGCGCTCGACGCCAAGCTCAACGCGCGGCGGCAAGCTCGAGCCGCACGAGATCGCCAGCAAGACGCAGATGTTCACCGAGCGCTACATGGTCGACTGGCTGCTCCAGAACAGCCTCGGCCCGATGTGGCTGGCCATGTGCAAGAAGCACGGCTGGACGCCCGAGGTCGAGCCGACGGCACGCTCGACCGGCTGGAGGAGCGGCGGGCCGACTGGCGGGCCAAGCGCGCGGCGGGCGAGGTCGCGCTCACCGAGCTGATGCCGCTCCACACCGACGCCGAGCGCCGCTGGGCCTACTACCTGCCGCAGCCGATCCCCGCCGACGCCGTCGCGCAGCGCCCGAGAGCGTCCGCGACCTGAGGCTGCTCGACCCGGCGGTGGGCTCGGGCCACTTCCTCGTCGTGGCTCTTCGACCTGCTGCTGGCCCTCTACCGGGAGGAGGCCCGCCACCGGGGCGAGGACGGCCAGGAGCGGTGGTCCGACCGGGCCATCGTCGAGCGCATCCTGGCGCACAACCTGCACGGCATCGACCTCGACCCGCAGGGCCGTGCAGATCGCCGCGGCGGCCCTCTGGCTCAAGGCCCGGCAGGTCGCCCCCGAGGCCCGGCCCGAGCGGCTGAACCTCGTGGCCTCGAACCTGCGCCTCGCGAGCCTCGCCGACGACGACCCGGCGCTCGTCGAGCTCCGCCGCGAGGTCGAGCGCGAGACCGGCATCCCCGGCCGCGCTCACCGACACGATCGTCCACGCCCTGCGAGGTGCCGACCACCTCGGCAGCCTGCTCAAGATCGACGCGGCGGTGGACGAGGCGATCCGGAACGCACGAGGCCGCGCTGGGCCGGGCGGTCGCCTGAGCAGGGCGACTGTTCGCCGACCTCAGCGCACGAGCCCAAACGGGTCGCCATCGGCCGCGACGAGGCCCGAGCCACCCTGCTCGACCGACTGGAGGGCTTCCTCGCCCAGCACACCAGCGGCGACGACCTGGGTCTGCGGCTCCGCGGCGAGCAGCTCGCGGCGGGCGTACGCTTCGTGCGGCTACCCGCGAGGGCACGTACGACCTCGTGGTGGCGAACCCGCCGTACCAGGGCACGGGCAAGATGGCGGACACCAGTACGTCACGAACGTACCCGCTCGGCAAGGCCGACCTCTACGCGGCGTTCCTGCTGCGCGGGCTGGAACTGGTCCGCGAAGGCGGCGTCTCGGCAATGCTCACTATGCGGAACTGGATGTTCATTAAGCAGTACGCGGGACTGCGCGAGCATCTGCTGGAGAACTTCGACCTGCGCGGGCTGGGCGACTTCGCCGTGGGGGCTTTCGATGAGGTCCCTAATGACGTCCTGAGCGTGACAGTGAGCGTCCTCCACCGGTCCCCCCACCGGCCAGAACCGAGCATGGCACACCACCCACGCCGCCAGGAGACACTTCCTACGATCGCGCGCGAACTCGACGTAAGCGAGCTGCCACTCTCTGCCAGGAGGGGCGCCATGCTTCGATCCTGCCGCGCTGAAGGTGGTGCCCGAGTGGCCGCTGATCTACTGGTGGGGAATTTCGAGCTGGATCGGTATCGCACTCTCCCGTTGGCGAGTTCCTCGTTCTCCATTTTCCCCGGTGTTAAGACTGGTGACAACGAAAGGTTCCTTCGCCGCTGGTTCGAGGTAAATTCGACCCCAATGACCCCAGCACGGCAGAGGAACGAGACAGCTACATGGCCGAGTTACATTAAAGGCGCAGCAGGCTACGAGTGGATCGAGCCTGTTCAGCACGTCGTCGCTTGGTCGAGCATGGCACTGGAGTTGGGGGTGTTCGGCACATACTGCAACCCGGCAACTGTCCGCCTGCGGGAACCATCACTATTCTTCCGGCGCGGGATCGCGCATGCTACTATTGGCGCGGTCTTCTCGGCGCGAGCGCATCGGATTCCAGGTGTCTTTGACATGAAGGGGCCGACATCATTTCCAGAAAATATCGCCGAGGTGCTCTGCCTTTTGAACTCAGCTTCAGCGCGTTCAACGTTGAGCGCACTTAACCCCGGAATTGACTTCACGATCTCCGACATTGGGCGGCTTCCCGTCTTCGAGATCGAAAACGCCCCATCGATTCTCGGCGTCATCGAGCAGTCCTTCACTGTCCATGAATCCCACCGCGAGCCCTCCATCGAGTTCCGCCATCCTGGTCCCTCCCCTGGCGGCATGCCCAGGAGTGGGCCCAAGCCGCCGTCGATCGCCCCGAGGGCGCGCCGCTCCCCGAATACGCCGACCGCTGACCCCGAGCCCCCCACCGACCACCTGAGCTACGCCCTCGGCGTCGCCCTCGGCCGCTTCGGCCCGACGGCTCCCCGAGGGCATCCTCGACCCGTCGAAGGACGACCTGTCGCACGCGCTCCCGCCGGCATCCTCTTCCTCGACGGACGCTCGAAACGAACGACCTCCGCGACGGCCTCGGCCACGACGCGGCGAAACCGCTCCACGCCGCCTGGGCCGAGTACGGCCGGGCGATCGGCACGAGCGGTCGACCTCCGCGACTACCTCCGCACGAATTCTTCGAGGACGTCCACCGCAAGATGTACGAGAGCCGCCCGATCCACTGGCCGCTCTCGTCGGAGAAGAAGACCTTCGTCGCCTGGGTGACGATCCACCGCTGGAACGAGGCAGACGCTCCGCGTGCTCCTCGCCGACCACCTGGGCGAGGCTGACGCGGCTCGACGGCGAGATCGACGACCTCCGCGCCGTCCGCGACGGGGCCGACAAGAAGGCGGCCCGCGAGGCGGAGAAGCGGTATGCCAAGGTGCGGAAGTGGCGGGAAGAACTGGTCGCGTTCATCGCCACCGTCGAACGATGCGCCGAGCAAGGCCCGCCGCCGACCGACGCCGCCTGTCCGCCGCGCGAGCAGAACGCCCGCTACGCCCCCGACCTCGACGACGGCGTGATGATCAACGCCGCCGCCCTCTGGCCGCTGCTCGAGCCGCAGTGGAAGGAGCCGAAGAAGTGGTGGAAGGAACTCGCGACCGCGCAGGGCAAGAAGGACTACGACTGGTCCCACCTCGCGATGCGCTACTGGCCGACGCGGGTCGACGCGAAGTGCCAGCCGGACCCGTCCCTCGGCGTCGCCCACGGCTGCTTCTGGAGGTACCACCCGGCCCGCGCCTGGGCCTGGGAGCTTCGCCTCCAGGACGAGATCGGCCCCGACTTCCGGATCGAGGAACCGCCCTACCGCCCCGGCGGCCGCGACCTAGGCGACGCCGGCGACAGTGCCGCACCGCGAAGCTTCCTGGCCGACCACCCCGACGACGCCCTCGCCGCGATCGAGAAGGAGGCCATGCGGCGGAGCCGCGGAAGGGCCGCCGGCCGTGCCGAGATGCGCATCCTCGAGGACGGGCCTCTGGTCGCGCCCGCCGGGACCTCTGCGCCCTCGAACTCCGCCTGATCGAGAAGCAAGGGGCCGATTCCGGCTTCTCTCGCCCGACGAGCCCGAGGCCCGGGCGGCGTTCGAGGCCGAGCACCCGGAGCAGGTCGACGACCGCAAGCTGCTCGACAGCCTGACCCGCCCGCCGAGATGTTCCCGACGAGGAGAACGACGCGGACGCCGAGGCGGAAGACGACGAGGATGAGGACGACGGCGCGTGACGACGTCGGACGCGGTCCCGGCCCGGTGACGACCGAACTCGGCGCCCGGTCTCGGCGACACTCGAAGCGGACCTTCGCACGGGGTCCGCCGGCACGGGATCGTGCTCTGGCTCGACCTGGACGACCACTACTCGAGACTTCGTCGAGCGGCTCAGGCGCTGAGAGACGACGGCGCGCTGCCGTACGACGTCCTCGCCTTCCGCGGCAGCCACCTGGCGCTGCTGCTGGCGCTCGACGGGGTCGCCGCGGGTCGAGAAGACGCCGCTGGTCGTCCACCTGCCGGGCTTCAACGAGGAGACGGTCCGGGAAGACGCCGCTGCTCGAGTTCTACTTGGCCGGCACGCGATACCGCAAAGCGCTGGACACCCTCGTCAACGAGGCGGCCGGGGGCCGGGTCCGTCCCGAGCAGATCAAGGCCTTCCGAGCCCGCCCGGCCTGACGCTCGCCGACGCCGACGCCTGGCTGCCGCGCTGCTCGCGGCGCGACGGCGGGCTCGGCGCCCACCTGCGGGCGCTGTGCCCGCCGCCGTCTTCGACGACCTGCTCGGCGGCGGCCTCGTCGCGGCGGATCATCGACGGGGGAGGACCGCAGGCGCCTTGTGGGAACGTTTCACCGCCTGGACCGGCCTCCCGAGAGCTGGCGCGAGGCGTGCTGCCGCCGGGTAGCCCGCGGGCCGAGGACGTCGCCTTCGCCGCCGCGGGCTGGGCGCTGCGGTCGAATACGTCGACGACCTCAAGCGGCCGCCGGCGCGGCGCCTCCAGGCGCCGCCGGACTGCCCCGCCCGGTCATCGACGCCTGCCGCGGCCTCGCCACGCACCTCCGGGAGCGGCACAAGGCGTTCTACCGCCGCACGGCGGACGAGACCGAGGCGATCCTCCCCGACGAGGTCGAGATGGCCCGCGCCGAGGACCTGGGGAAGATCGACACCTTCCGCTTCGAGGAAGACAAGGTCCTCTCGGGCGGCGCTCGAGGCCCTCGGGCACGGCGACTGCCTAGACCAGGCCGCCGCCTGGGCAGGGCCGCGGGTGGACCCCGAGCCGACGGGGCGTCGTTCTGGCTCCGCGACGACCCGTCACGGCGTCCGCCTGGCTCCTCGTCGCCGACGCCGCCCGGCTCGGGCTGGCGATCGGCCGGCGCTGGCGACCCATCGCGTCGGACCCGCCGCCTACGACACCTGGCGGCGGCCGTCACCGCCTACGCCTCGCTCGGCGCCCCCGTCGACCGGGCCACCGCCACCTGGAGCAGCGCCGGCGGCACTGCTGTACCCGCCGCTCCCGGAGTTCGAGACGCTGCGCGCCCGCCTCGACCGCTGCGCCGTCGCCTGGCGCGCTGGGCCGACCGCTGGGCGGTGGACTTCAACGCGCTCTGCAAGGCCGTCGGGTTCCTCCCGGCCGCGTCGTTCCAGCAGCGGACGCTCTTCGACGAGGTGGTCAAGCCGCTCGCCGCAGGAATCGGGGACGACGGCCCTCTTCGTCGTCGACGCCTTCCGCTACGAGATGGGCGAGGAGCTCTACCGACGCTCGCCGACACCCCGGCGACGACCGTGCAGCTCCGGCCCCGGCTCGCCGAGCTGCCGACCGCGACCGAGGTCGGCATGAACGTGCTCGCGCCGGTCGCCGACGGCCGCCTGCAACTCGCGCCCGCGATCGCCGACGGCGCCGTGCTCGGTTTCTCGACGGGCGAGTTCCGCGTCTCGACCCCGAGACCCGCAAGCGGGCCATGCACGACCGGGTCGGCGGCCCGACCTGCCCGCTGCTCACGCTGGACGACGTGGTCACCCGCGAGGCGACAGGCTGAAACAGTCCATCGCCCGGCGCGACTGGTCGTCGTCCACAGCGACGAGATCGACCGGGCGGGCGAGCGGGGCGTCGGCCCCGCGGTGTTCGACCAGGTGATGCAGAAGCTCCGCGCGGCGTGGAGGCTCCTCCGCGACGCGGGCGTCCGCCGCTTCGTCCTCACCGCCGATCACGGCTTCCTGCTCATCGACGACGGCGCCGCGGCCGCGCAGCCCCACGGCCGGAGTGGACCCGAAACGCCGGCATGTCTTCTCGCCGGTCGCCGCGGACCACGCGGGCGAGGTCCGCGTGCCGCTCTCGGATCTCGGCTACGACTCGACCCGAGCGTCATGTTCCCCGAGACGACGGCGGTCTTCGACACCGGCCGGCGCCCGACCGGCTTCGTCCACGGCGGGAACAGCCTGCAGGAGCGGGTGATCCCGGTGCTGACCCTCGTCCACCGGGCCGCGGTCGGCGGCAGCAACACCCGCTACGTCATCCGGGCGAGGCAGCGAAGGCGTCGCGGGCATGCACTGCGTCGAGGCGAAGGTGATGTCGCCGCCCAGCAGGCGCTCGGCTTCGGCGGCGTGCCCGAGCTCGAGCTCTCGCTCCGCGTGCCGGAGGTCCCCGAGGTCCGGGTCGAGCCCTGCCAGACCCGCGGCGGCGCGGATCGCGGCCGGCTCGATCGTCGCGACGGTCGGCGAGCCGTTCGAGCTCTTCTTCCGCCTGACCGGCCCGGCCGACGCGAGGGTGCTGGTGGAGATCCACCACCAGGGGGCCGAGGCGGACGTCTGCCGTGCGTGGTCGGACGGCGTTTCGCGGTGACCGCGCGCGGGTATACAGGAGGTCAGCGAGCGCCCCCGCGCCCGACCGGCGAGCGACGAACCGCGGCTGGCTGGAGAGTTCCCCGAGGGGGGGGTCCGCCAGCTCTTCGAGCACCTCGCGGCGCACGGCGCGGTGACCGAGGTCGAGGCCGCGGCGATGCTCGGCGGCCCGCGGGAGCTCCGCCGGTTCGCGAACCAGTTCGAGGAGTTAGCGGCAGAAGGCCCCGTTCAACGTGCGGATCGACGTGATGGGCGGGGTGAAGCGATACGTGCGGGAGGGGACGGCGAATGAGCACACTGACGACGCGACGTCGAGCACATCTTCGAGGCGCTCCGCAAGGGGCTCGTGCCCGAGCGGGGCATCGACGCGTTCGCCGTCGGGATCGAGAAGCAACGGGGCGAGGTGCACCGGCAGCTCGAACTCGCCGAGAGCGGGGAGGGGACGATCAAGTTCCTCCGCGGCGGCTACGGCTGCGGGAAGACCTTCATGGCCCGGCTCGCGATCCTCGACGCGCAGGCGCAGGGGTTCGCGACGAGCTTCGTCGTCGTCTCCGACAACGACCTCCGCTTCCACCGGTTCGACGACGTCTACCGCAAGGTCGTGACCGAGCTGGGCACCGCGTCGTGCCCGCGCGGCGCCCTCGGCGACGTCCTCGACCGCTGGATCGGGCGGGTCGAGGACGCGCTCATCGCGGCGGGCGGGACGACGACGCGCCCGACTTCGACGAGAAGGTCCGCGAGGCGGCTCGACGAGGACCTCGCGTCGCTCACGGGCGGCCGGCGCCCCAGGACTTCGTCCGGGTCATCCAGACCATCTTCGAGCTGAAGCAGCGGGGCGAGGCCGCGGAGGCCGGCGCGCTCCTCTCCTGGCTCTGCGGGAGCGGGAACGTCGCCGCCTCGGCCAAGGCGGCCGCCGGCATCAAGGGCGAGATCACGAGCCGCGACGCCCTCGACTACCTCCGCGGCGTGCTCGAGATCGTGAAGGCCGCGGGGTACAAGGGCCTGCTCATCGTCATCGACGAGGCCGAGACGATCCTCCGGATGCGGAGCGACTCCCGCCACAAGTCGCTGAACGGCATCCGCCAGATCGCCGACGCCGCGGGGTCGTATCCCGGGCCTGCTCTGGGTCTTCACCGGCACGCCCGAGTTCTTCGACACCCGGCACGGGGTCGCCGGGCTCGCGCCGCTCCACGAGCGGATCCGCTTCCTCAAGCAGGGCCGGTTCGCGAGCCCGCGGCAGGCCCAGCTCGAGCTGACCCCTTCGACGCCGAGCGCCTCCGGTCCGTCGCGCTCCGGCTTCGCGAGATCTACCCGGCCGGCGACCGCGCGCGGCTCGAGTCGCGGGTCAGCACGGAGTTCGTCGACCGGCTGGTCGGGGAGGTCACGCGGGCTTCAGCGGCGACGTCGGCGTCGTCCCGCGCCAGTTCCTCCGCGAGTTCGTCACCCAGATGGACCTCGTCGACGAGAACGCCGACTACGACCCGATGTCCGAGTACGGCTTCCGGCCACGGACGCTGAGCCCCGAGGAGGAGCACGTCCTCTCCGGTGCGCCGCTCGCCCGAGCCCGATGACGAGGAGGACGGCTGGTGCCGTCGGAGGACGTCTGGTGAGCGTCTTCGCCCGCTTCGCGCCGCGGCTCCAGGAGGCGATCGTCGCCCGGCTCGGCTGGTCGAGCCTCCGCCCCGTGCAGGAAGAGGCGGGCGAGGCGATCCTCGACGGCAAGAACGCGGTCGTCCTCGCCCCCACGGCCGGCGGCAAGACCGAGGCGTCGATGTTCCCGCGTCCTCTCGGGCTCGTCGAGACGAGCCGACCGAGGCGTCGGCGTGCTCTACGTCGCGCCGATCAAGGCGCTGCTCAACAACCAGGCCGAGCGGCTCGGGCTCTACACCGAGATGGTCGGCCTGCGCCGCTTCGTCTGGCACGGCGACACGCCGGACGACGACCGGCGCCCTTCCTCCGCGAGCCGGCCGAGCTCCTGATGACGACGCCGGAGTCGCTCGAGGTGATGCTCGTCTCGCCGCGCGTCGACGCGCGCCAAGCTCTTCGCGGACCTCCGGCTCGTGGTCATCGACGAGGTGCACGCGGTCGCGGGCACCGACCGCGGTGCCCACCTGATGAGCGTGCTCGAGCGGATCGCGCGCACTCTCCCGCCATGACGTGCAGCGCGTCGGGCTGTCGCGCGACGGTGGGGAACCCCGAGGAGATCCTCCGCTGGCTCCAGGGCACTTCGCAGCGGACCGGGGCGCGTCGTCGATCCCGCCGAAGCCAGCCGAGCCGGAGGCAGCTCCTCGTCGTCCACCGCCCGGGTCTCGCCGGCTATCCCGCGAGGCGGCCGCGGTCGCGAGCGGGCTGAAGAGCCTCTTCTTCTGCCAGTCCCGCGCCACGGCCGAGGCCGTCGCCGGGCACATGCGGCGCGCGGGGACCACGGTCTTCGTCCACCACAGCGCCGTCTCGCGCGAAGAACGCCAGATCGCCGAGGAGCAGTTCCACCACGGCACCGACGCCTGCATCGTCTGCACGTCGACCCTGGAGCTCGGCATCGACGTCGGCGACCTCGACCGGGTGCTCCAGGCCGAGGCCCCCGACACGGTGAGCTCGTTCCTCCAGCGCATGGGCCGGACCGGACGCCGTCCGGGGCAGGTCGCGAACACGACGTTCTTCTGCGAGACGACCGACGGCGTGCTGCAGGCGATCGCCCTCATCGAGCTGGCGAGTCGGGCTGGGTCGAGCCGTCGCGGTGAACGACCGCTGCTGGCCGGTGTTCATCCACCAGCTGCTCGCGATGTCGCTCGCGGGTGACGGCGTCGCCGCCGACCGCCTGGGAACACCTCTCGCGCGTCCCCGACTTCCGCGGCATCCGCCGGGACGAGCTCGACCGGCTCGTCGACTGGATGCTCCGGGACGGGTCGTTCGTGCTCGCCGGCGGCAGGCTGGTCCTCGGACCGAAGGCGGAGCGGCGGTTCGGCCGGCGGAACTTCATGGAACTCTTCGCCGTCTTCTCGAGCCCGCAGAGCTACACCGTGCAAACGGCCGCCGGCCAGCCGCTCGGCACGCTCAACCAGGCGTTCGTCGACCGGCTGGTCGACGGCGTGAGCTGCTTCCTCCTCGGCGGCCGGCGTGGGCCGTGCTCGAGGTACGGCACGACGACCGCCGGGTCGTCGTCGGCCCGCGCCCCGCGGCAGGCAGCCCACCTGGGGCGGCTTCATCCCGCAGTTCCTCGGCTACGACCTCTGCCAGCGATCCTGCGACGGCTCAGCGATGCGCGCTACATGTACCTCGACGATGCCGCCGGACGGTCCTCGCCGAGCGGCGCGCATCCTGCGAGAGAGTCATCGGCTCCCGAGCGCGGCAGGCTCGAGTTCGCTGACAAGGAGATCCGCTGGTGGACCTTCGCGGGCGGCCGCATCAACTCCACGCTCCGCTACGGGCTTGAACGGTCGCACTCGTCTGGCAGATCATCCCGGACAACTTCCTCTGAGGATACGCGGCGAGGACCTTGACTGCACCGCTTCCGCGAAGCCTCGCGCAAGCTCGCGGAGCCCGGGTTCTGGGAAGACGAGGAGCCTCTGGGGAGGTCTCCGATTCGCTCCCCGGCTATCGCCTCAGCAAGTTCCAACCGCTGATGCCGCCCTGGGTCGAGCGCGAGGTTATCGCGAGATACCTGCTCGATGTCGGCGGTGCCTGGCGATGGCTTCAGGACTCGAAACCAGCCAGCCCCGGTTGTCCGATGGCATTCGGACCTTCACACGCGCTGACGCAGAACGCGACGACCAGCTTAGAGAAGCAATTGCCGAATTGCCTTCCTTGTGTCGAGAGACTCGACCGGCCGCTGATCTGGTACAAACACTGCCAGGGCTTAGGCGATGATTGCCGCCTTGATGTCCGAACCAGTCGTCGGCCTTGACGTCGAAACCACGCTCGCGAATCGTGTGCTCTGCCTGATCCAGGTGGCGGGTGTGGGGCGACCTACCTCATCGATGTACTTCAACTTCCGGATCTAGAGCCTCTGGGACAACTGTTGCTAGCACGGAAACAACAAAGCTGATCCACTATGCCTCATTCGAGCGCGAAGTCCTTGGCGACACGGTTTCGCCCTGAAGGCCGTGCTGGATATGCGCGACGTGTCGCGACAGATTCGCCCTACTGCCAAGGGCCACAGTCTTCGTGAGGTCTGCGCGCGCGAACTCGGCGTGGAACTAAACAAGAGGGAGCAGACTGGAGATTGGAGTCGGCGGCCTCTCACCGAGAACCAGGTAACCTATGCCGCCCTTGACGCCGAAGTATTGCTTCGCTTGCACGCGCACTTTGAAAAGGAAAACGGAAATGCCGCTCGGACCGCCCAGGTGGAGCCCCGCAGGGGTAAGTCGTAGGTGAGGCAGCACGCGGCAACCCACATGTCGTTGACTGGCGGTGGCCGACCGCGCAGGGTCGCTGTGGCTGGCAGGCGGCCCCAGGAGACGGCCACGGCGTCGTTGCTAGGAAAGATGACCATGCCTGATATCCAGTCGGCCAGCGCCTAGCGGCTGCGGGTGCCCCAGTGCCGTATCTCGACGATGGTGCTGCTGGACAGGTTGTCGTCGAACTTGATGCGCCTGAGGCCTTACCGGGGTCGCCAGGACAAGATGGGCGAGCCACTCGTCCATGATCCGGTCTAGGTACATGCCGTCAGCCTGGATGGAGATCGTTCGCATAAGGATCTTCCTCTTCCGTCCTACCGCGGGGACGGAGCCCAGCCGCTCCCGCTGCACGTCCTGAGTGCAAGCCACCCCTGAAACGTCATCAGTCAACGGAGAACGCGTTCGACCATGGGCGAGAAGGTAGAACCCCCGAAAACGGAGTGGCGCCCTGCGGGTCCGCAGGGCGCCACTCTTTGCGTATGTGTCAAACCTCCGTGGCTCTATAAGCCCGAGGGCTCTGACCAGACCACGGTGTGCAGCTGTGAGCCCGAAGCTCTGGCTGCACTCGCTAGAATACCCGTCTGCTCGGAGTCTTCCCATTAGTGAGGTTCTATCCGACACGATGCCGCGGAGCGCAGTTCGGTCGGCGCAGGTTGTCAGGCTGCGGCGGTAGTAGATTCGATTTCCCGGACAGTACGGGTCATGGTGGCGCTGAGCTCATGGCAGAAGGGAGCGCCTGGCGGACCTTGGCGGGCAGTCGCCGCCACTCGGTGACGGCCAACGGGGTGGTGACACCCCGCAGAGCAACTTCCACCGTGACGTCGTCGCGACCCACGACGAGCAACATGCCCAGCGTGGGATCATCACGCGCCTGGTCGCGCAGGTGATCGTCGACAAGCTGAACGTAGAAGTTGAGCTTTCCGACGTACTCCGGTTCAAAGCGGCCGAGCTTCAGCTCGAACACCACGTATCTGTGCAGTTTGCAGTGATAGAAGAGCAGGTCAAGGAAGAACTCACGCTCCCCAGACTTGATCGGTACCTCGGCGCCGACGAAGGCGAACCCAGTGCCGAGCTCGCGAAGGAACCTAGCGAGGTTGTCGGTCAGGGCCTTGGAAAGATCGCGCTCGCGGAGCGGGTCGGCGGCGAGGAAGTCAAGGACAACCGGATCCTTGACGATCTCCCGTACCGCATCTCGGTCAGCTTCGGGGACCGCGCGGTCGAAGTTGGTGAGCGCAGGCTGCGTCCGCTCGTGCAGTCGGCTGGCGATCATCGCTTGCAGCACTCCCCGCGACCATCCTTCAGCGGCAGCGCGCCTAGCGTAGAACTCCGATGTCGCCGCGTCTGGGCAGGAGTCGAGGATGACCATGATGTGGCCCCACGGCAATTGTGCAGCAGCCTGCTGCACAATTCCTGTTGGCCAACGTGCAGCCAGTGACGTCATGTAGTGCAAGTTACGAACCGACAGTCCGCGTACTCCTGGGTTTGCCGTCCTTAGGTCTACTGACAGCCGCTCGATCACGCGGGCACCCCGAGCCCTGTTCCTTCTGTCGGCGGACGATGTCCCGCCCGATCTCCCAATAGGTCTCGACAAGGATGGTGTTGACGGCCCGGGCGGCACGGAGTCGTCCGGCTGCCATGGTCTGCTTGATGGAGTCGAGTAGCTCGTTGTACTCAGCCGGGGCAATGACTGTTTCGCGCATGAGCTCCACCTGATAGAACGACGTTATTTGCGCACCACGCTAGGTCGCTGCACAGTTGATGTCCGCTGATTGTACGGGAATGGTTATTACGGTTCTCTCGCCTAGCCTCCCGTCGATACGAGTGGTTTCAAAGTGCCATACCAGTCGTCCCGAAATGGCACCAAAGAGGCATGTGATGGTAGTGCCGTATAGGCAGGCTGTTGGATACTCCCTTACAAGAGGGATTTGTGTCAGGAGGGTAAGGCCGGGCTAGCCTTGGTCAACTTCCGGGAATTTTGCTCTAAACTGGATGCTGCTTCAGTAAGCCAATCCAGCTTGTGCTCTGTGCAGGATCAGGGAAGTTGCGTGCGGGTCCGTCGGCTCATTCGGTCAAGGCTTTACGGCATCGAGTCGCATATGTGCGCGTAAGCAACTTTCGCGAGGTTTGGGTGTCTTGGGAGGGGATGCGGTGAGCGTCCAGCGGTATGCGCCAGACGAGACCTGGCCTCGTCACCAGAAGCCATACTGGAACGAAGTTCTCAGCGACGCGCGCGCCGCAGGATGGACACTGAACTATATCGACGCCCCGCACCGTTTCGGAGAAGTCTCGTGTCCCGGAGGGGACGACGGTAATCGGCACAGCTTCTCGGTTGATAAGACCGCCCGCGGTGGCGAGACGATCTCGCGGGAAGCGCGGAAGCTCATTCGTAGCTGTCGCCACGGCCTGACAACAAATGGCGCCAAGGTTCGCGACCGCCAGGCGGAGTGTGAGCGACTGCTGAGCGAAGCCGAGCGACTGGTCCAGGCGGCCGATGCCGGATTGACCTCCGCGGAGGGCCGCGAGGCTCTATGGGGCGAGATTGAGCGTATCGAGCGGCAGCTTGAGACAGCTGTGGCCAATCTGGCCGAAATTCTAGAGGAGGAGGGAGCCGTCCTGCTGGCCGCCGTGGACGCCGAAGAGGTTCCGGACTCGGAATCGATCTCCGCAGCCCTTGACGATGCCATGACCGCTGTTGCCAACAGCGAATCAGTGGCAACCGCGCTTAAGGTCCGCAAGCCTCGCTTGGCCAAGCCCTATCTTGACCGGGCCCGCAGAGCCCGGATCGGCATCCAGGAGTTGCGGTTGCGCCTGGCAGCCCTCCTGTTAGAGCGGTAGAGCAGCTCTAGGCAATTCATGTTGGAACTTCCCAACAGGGGGAGTACTCTTGCTAGAGGACACTATCGAGGAGACGGCGATGGCGGTGAAGATTCCCCTGCGCCTGCAGGGAATTGACCTGCGCGACGCGGAGGCGTACGACCGTATCGACCCGGAGCTTGCCGGGCTGTTCTGGATGTCGAACGGCGCCGTGAGCCTGGCGGTGGTCTTCAGTGACGAAGCGTCCAGCGCAGCCTCTGAGGCGGCTGACTGGGCCCGGCGCATCACGAAGCTGATGCCAGGCGTATGCGTCGCGGAAGCGCACGACGAGCTCGTCAGCATGTCTGACGTCGCTGCCCGGGCCAACGTGGCCCACGAGGCCGTCCGCCTGTGGGCCGCCGGGAAGCGCCGTTCGTCGGTCCGTCCTTTCCCTGCGCCGCACCAGGTTGTCGGTAGCGGCGCAGGCGGCAAGACGATGAGCCTGTATGCGTGGCGAGAGGTCCTGGGCTGGATCAGGGAGGTCCTCGGCTCCGACCCCGAGGACGGCATCGACTATCTCGGCGACGTTGAAGGCGCGCACTTGAATGATGAGCTCGCTGCAATCCGGGAAGACCTCACCCGGCCCCACTGAATTCCTAGTGGGTGAGCGGAGTCAGCAGAGGACCAGGCCGTCTTCGAGGAGGCGCCAGGAGACCACGGGGTCATGGCCGGGGGAGTAGATCTGCTGCTCGCCGGCCGTGGTGCCGTCGCCTCGGTAGTGCTGCCACGTAAGGCCGTGCTTCAGGAAGATGCCGATGCGGGCGTCGCACTCGGCGCACCTGGGCTCGGCCTCGTCGGGACCGATCAGGTCGTCGGAGCAGGGCTCGGCGGCGTCCAGGATCGCGTCGAAGGTTTCCGGGGCGAATCCGATCAGGAACGCCAGGGCGAAGGCCATCTCCTCGGCCGAGGTAGCGGCGAGCCGGTCCATGCGGTCCTGCCGGCCATTGACGGGGACGGGGTGCACGACGAAGTCGCGCGGGTTGATGATTGACCTCACGGTCATCCCTCCAGCAGTGATGGATGGGTTGGTCGAGGGCCGTCGTTGGTGTTGGCGCACCGCGGCGGCCCGCCTGCTTTTGCAGGCTGTGTGGTTAATGGTAGGCGAATTCCAGTTTGATCACAATGGACAAAGCGGGCATGTCATCGCACATGGATTCCCTAATAGATGCTTGGGCTCTCCTTGTACGCGCGGAGCTTTAGGCAGGTATGACCCCCAGACTCGCGGCGGAACAGTCGCAGGATCAGGCTGCTCGAAGCTTCTCGCGCAAGATGTACAGGCACGACTCAAGCACGTCATCGCCGAGGCTATCGGGCTCGGCCAGCAGGATCTCGACAGCCAGCATCCGCGCCGCGTCCCTGGGAAGGGTGGCGATTGCCTCGGTCGCGTTCACTTGCCACCTGCCCATGCAATTTGCGCTCGCCGAAGGAACTCTTCGTCGAGCCTCTGGAAACGCAGCTTCATCTCGAGACTGACTGAATGCTCTGGCGTATGCTCCAGCACCTCGCGTACGCGCCTGCGCTCGGCCAGGAAATCGGCGTCGGTCATCTTCGTGAAATCCTCGTCGGTGGTCATCTCGTTTCCCGGGGTCGCGGCTTCCTGGCGTTTCGCTGCCGCTTCGGGGTGGCGGCTAGCAAAGCGGCAGCGAAACGTGTGATAACTCTGCGACAGTCCGTGAAAGCCAGGGGGTGCTCTGCCAAACTGTGTTCATGACTGGCACAGCGGCGAATCCGGTGTCACACTTTGGCAAACAGCTGAAGAAGGAACGCCTGGCTCATGGCTGGTCACTGCCCGAGCTTTCGCAGCGAACGGGAATCGACGCTGGTCACCTGAGCAGGATCGAGAATGGGAAGCGCCCGCCGACCGAGGCAATCGCGCTCGCGTGCGATGCCGTTTTTCCTGAACGCCGGGGGTGGTTTGGCGAGTACTACGATGACTCCCGCACGTGGACGCCCCCCGGATTCCGGTCGTGGGCGGAGTACGAAGACAAGGCGACGCGCCTTAACGTCTGGTCTCCCAGCGTCATTGACGGTCTTCTCCAAACTGAGGACTACGCGCATGCGCTGCTGGAGACCTCGCCCGGCGTCATTGACGAGGTAGTAGCCGCCCGGCTGGCCAGTCGCATGAGCAGGCAGCGGCGCGTGCTCATGCGGGATGTCCCGCCGTCGGTGTGCTGCATTATCGATCACACGGCGCTCTACCGGTGCGTTGGATCACCTGAGATCATGGCCGCCCAGATGCGCCACCTGGTCAAGGCTGCCCGCCTTCCGCGAGTTACGGTGCAGGTCCTTCCGGCAGTCGCACATCCTGCCACTCAGAGCGGCTTCATGGTCGCAGACGGCGCGGCCTACGCTGAGCACGTGACCGGCGGGTACGTCTTCACTGACCAGGAAACGGTTACGTCGATTGAGCGCCTGTTCGATACGCTTCGTGGCGAATGCTACAGAGTGTCAGAGTCACGGGCGATCTTCGGAAAGGCAGGAGAGCTATGGACTGGCGCAAGTCGAGCTACAGCGGAGCTAATGGCGGCCAGTGCGTAGAGGTGGCCTCGGCCGAGGGCGTAGCGGTCCGCGACACCACCGACCGTGAGGGCGTAACACTGGAGTTCAGCGCCGAGGCTTGGCAGCAGTTCACGCTGCGCCTACGCGGCTAGCCGGCAGTACCTTTCGCTCACCCTTCAGCTGCGGCTATGGGGCGAACGGCGTACGCCGGCCGCAAGAGATGGTGGGACCGTCGGGGAGCAACCACAACTCGTTCGGGGATATCGGGAAGGGGAGTAGTCGGAACGCCGCAGCGGCGGGACTGCGGAACCGGCGGGAACCTTCCTGGCCCGACGAGCGTGGATTCAGGTTCGCCGTGGAGCTGGGCGAGCCGTATTGCTGCCGCTGCGCTCACGGACGCTTCAGGAAGATGAAGTGGCTACGCTCGTGCACTGTTGAGGAATGCAGCGGACTGATCGGGCATCGGGTGCAGGTGCTGGCTGAGGCGGTTGCCGCTGGTCGTGAAGACGCCGCCGCATGCCTCGCGGACCGAGCAGGAGCGGCAGATGTCCAGGTAGTCGTTCTTCCAGTCACTGATGGAGCGGACCGCGTACGGCCATAGCCGCCGGTCGAGGACGCAGAGCTGGTGGTTGTAGATCCGGGTGGAAATACCGGCGGTGGTGAGGACGCCGACTGCCTCGATGAGCTCGCGCTGGTAGTCAGCGGGGTCGGCCCAGACCTGCGCTGAATTCGGCCGGGCCAGGCCGGTCATCTCCAGGCCCATCAGTGCGACCTGGGCGACGAAGGGTAGGTTGCGTGCGATGAAAGTCGCCAGGCCTGCGAGTACGGGAACCGTGTGCCGCTGGACCACGACCCGGATCTCTACCGCCTGGCCGAGCGAGGCCAGGTTGAGGATGCCGTGGATGGTCTCGTCGAACGCGCCGGCGGCTTGGACGATGAAATCGTGCAGGCCCGGCTCGGGCGCGTACACCGGGATGCCGACCATGATGTCCGAAAGACCGACGGCCGCGTAGCGGCGGGCGAACCCCGGATCGGCGAAGCGGCGGCCATTCGACAACAGGTGAATCGACAGTTGCGGTGCGGCCGTCGCGCAGTGGTCGAGCAAGCCGATGAGCGAGTCCGCGTGCAAGGTCGGCTCGCCGCCGGTGAGGCTGAGGGACCGCGCACCCTCCGGCAGCAGGCTGATCACCTTCCTCGCCCGGTCGAACAGCCAGGAGTCGTCGCGGTCCTTCGGCGGCTGGGAGCACATGAGGCAGTAGTTGTCGCACTGCTCTGTGAGCAGCAGGCCGTTGTGCACCGCGGAGTTCTTCCAGAGCACGGTGACCCGACGGCCGTCGGCGGGCACATGGATGATGTCGCCAGCGTCTAGGTGGTCCAGTTCGGGGCCGAGCCTGACCGTCGGGCCTGGCATCGCGGGTATCTCAGGCTCGGTCCCCGTCCGGAGGTAGAAGCCGTAGCCAGGGGGCGCAGCCTGCCCGCCGCGCACCAGGCACGCGAGGGGTCGGCCCGGACCGGCGTCCGCGCCTTCTTCCCCCGGCACGCAGACCCGCCACACGTCGTCGGTGACCATGCCGGTAAACCCAACCGCTTCGGTGCGCCCACTCAGCTTCAGCATGATTGTGACAACCTCACTGGGCCCACCGCCACATCAGATCGCGGACATAGGGGTCGTCGCGCATCTTCCGCAGCAGCAGGGTGAAGACGCCCATGTTCCGCTGGCAGAACGCTGACAACGCCTTGTGCCCGGTGAAGTCGCCCATCGTTGCATGGTGGAACACCGGGTCCGCGCCGCAGTACGGCTCGAACGCACATGTGGTGCACATCGGCGCGCTGAGCGCGATCGAGTCCATGAGCGGGCGCAGCAGGCCATCGGAGAGCATGACATCCGCGTAGGAAGAGTCGTGCACGTTGCCGAGCCTGAAGGTGCGGTCTCCCATCTCGGCGAGCATCCGGCCTTCGTCGCTCGCGTAGATGTCGCCGTCGTAGTTGTAGACAAGCGCGCCAATCCCGATCCCGGCGGGCGAGGTCAGGTCGACGTAGCCGGGGTCGGTGTTGGTGAGCATCTTCTTCGCGACGATCGACGCGTATATCTCCACCATCGGGACGCCCTGCCGATTGAGCTCAATGATCCGGTCCAGGCCCGCCGCGTAGAACTCGAGCCACCGGGTGACGTCGTAGTTCGCGCCGCTCCGGCCGCGCAGCGCGAAGCCGTACGGCGAGATCGGGCGCAAGAAGATGCCGCGCAGCCCGAGCGCGGCGTAACCGTCGATGATTTCGGCCGCCCGGCCCAGGCTGGCCTCCGTGGTTGTCATCAGTGCGCTAACCCGGTCATGGCCAAGTCGCTCCTGGACCCGCTTAATCCCCGCCACTGCCATCTGCCAGCTGTCCTGGCCGGGGCGGCGGCGGTTGCCGTTGTGCAGGTCCTGCGGGCCGTCAAGCGAGGTCGAGAGGTAAACGTCCTGCTCGGCGCAGAAATCGAGGATCTCCTCGTCGAGCAGCGCCAGGTTCGTCGCGATCACGAACGCGAGGTCCTTCCCGTGCTCCTCGTTCATCCGCTTCGCCTCTGCGGTGATCCAGCGGACGAGCGGGAAGTTGAGCAGTGGCTCGCCGCCCTGG
Source organism: uncultured Actinomycetota bacterium (assembly GCA_963767685.1). Classification (GTDB taxonomy): domain Bacteria; phylum Actinomycetota; class Actinomycetes; order Streptosporangiales; family Streptosporangiaceae; genus Trebonia. The sequence continues at coordinate 20,772 of CAVYEZ010000012.1, read as the reverse complement.
AACTCGATCTTCAGGTGCGGTGACGGCGACCGGAAGGCCAGTTCTAGTGCCTGGCGCGCGGTCTCCTGCGTCATGTCGAACTCGGCTTTTGCCGTCGACTGCCGCGAGACCTGGCAGTACCGGCATGTCTGCTCGCAGCGAAGGGTGACGACGAAGATGTGTAGCCCGGTAGAGTCCGGCAGGCGCCGCATCCGGGTGCGCAGTTTGATGGCGAGCAGCTCGGCGGGCAGTGTCTCGCCGGGTACCTGGATGAGGTGCGCTGCCCGCAGCCGCGCGAGTAGCTCTTGGTCTGCGCAGGTGCCGTCGACCGCCGCGATGAACTCGTCCGGCGTTACGAACACGTGCTCCCCCACCAGGTTGGTGAGGACCATAGACTCCGCGTCGAGCCGGTGGAACCGCAGCGGCAGCAACTGCCAGCCGTGCGGCGGCAGCGACGTCACTGCCCGCTCTTGTTTGATCACGCCGTTCCCTCGGCTTCGATGAGGCCGGTTTGCGAGAACGCCAACGCGAAGACCAGGTTCCGCAGCGGCTCGGTCTCCTGCGCGATCCGCGCCCGCAGGATCTGATCGTTTACCTCAGCGCGGAACCGGTGCCTCAGTTCGTCCGCGTCAGCCTCATGCTTGCGGGGGAAGAGCGTGCACGTATAGTCGCCGCCGGAGACGCGGATGTCTACCGTCATCTCGGCGGCCATCGCGTAGGCGCTCCGCTGCAACGCATCCAGACCCACCGTGGCCTGGTCGAAAGCTAGCGTGATCTCCGCAGCACCAGCGCCGGGCGCACCGCTCCCCGGGCTCACCGCGAACTCCGACGGCGGGCGAACCGCCTGATCGTGCTCGCGACGGCACCGAAGGGCGCGACGAGGACGAACATACAGCCATGACCCGAACTCGGGGTTGGGCTGACGCTCGCTACGACCGTCGTGCTGCCCGGCTGGCTGCCTTGCGCCGGCGCGACAGCGGGCGGCCCACTGGTGGTCACGCTGGCGGTCGGGGTGGGGGTCGGGCTCGGCGGCGTTGTGGTCGCTGCGGGCGGGGGTGGCTGGGCCGGCGCGGCTGGCGGAGGCGCGACAGGCGCCGCGGTCGTCGGCGCCGGTCCAGGTACCGACGAAACGTGGGACGAGTGGGAAACATGGGAGACATGGCCGCCGCCCGAGCCCGACACGTGAGACGAGTGGCTGACGTGAGACCCGATGCTCGCCGGTTCTTGGCCCTTCACCGCGAAAAGCGGAAACGCGACCGCCCTAACCTCGTCGCGCTTTCCCGGTGAAAGCGGCGCTCCCACTGCGGGCGACGAGCCGAGCGCTACCGCAGTTACTGCGGTTACTGCAGCTGCCATTGGGAGAATCGGAGATTTTGGCACATCAGGACGATAGCAGCGGTAGTCCTCGGTGAACGCCATTACGCGAGGAAAATAAGCGTACTGCGTCAAATGCGCTTCGTGAATGCGCCGCAGCATCCTCCCGCAACTAGAACATCGCCGAATTCTGGGAGCACGCGGGATGACGGACATATGCCTGCATATTTGTGCATATCTGCGCGGGCGGCGCCGAGCGCTCCGCCGGAGGGTCGACGGGGCGTCCCATGGCGACGACGCGACCTTGGCGGTCTGGTAACAGCATCCGCCAGCACTTGTAGGTCCGAGGCCGCATGAATGGGCTTGCGGTGGAGCGCGCGATCTTCGGACAGCCGCAGCGTCCCGTCGCGTGGTTCGGCACGCATTCGCCAGGCCTGAAGCACTGCTGGCAGGCCGAGCGGAAGTCGGCTTGGCGGTTGGACCGCTCTGATCTCGATCACTTCATCGGCGATGGTCATTATTCTGCTCCACCTTGTCCGGTTGCTGTAGCCATGCGTCGCTGGCGAGTTCGTCGAGGGCGGGGTGCCAGCGGGCGGCCTCGAGCATGCTGGGGAACGAGATCGACATGAGGATGGCCGAGCCGTACTCTTCAAAGAGCCATAGGTAGCCGTTGTGCTCGCCGACCGGGCGTTCCGGACCCTCGCCCGCGGCGTACCGCATCCGTACCCGGCGGCATTCGCCGACCTTGGTGTCGAGGCGAGTGATCTGCGGCGGGTCCTCGCCGGGGAACTGTGGCGCGAGTTCATTGAGGAGCCCGTCCCATGCCTGGTTGTCGCCGTAGCCCGCCAGGTCGAGGGTGTAGCAGTCTAGGTTAACCAGTCAGAAGCGCGGAGCTCCGCAGCTGCCGCCGGACAGCTCTGACTACATCGTCGAAGCGTGGTGGATCGGCCACATGCTCGCTCATCTCAATGCTCCACCGTCGTTTGTACCGGTCGATCCGGTCTTCGAACCGATCACGAAAGGAAGCCGGGTCGAGACCCTTCGACCGGGCCTTCCGCTCGAAGAGCGGAATGACTTCGTCTAGAACAACGCCCTTGTCTTCGGTCAGCCGCCAAAGGTCGTACAAATCGCGACACTGGACACGCTGGATGATGCAGCGTAGCTTCTCCGCGCTGATCTCCTCCAGCGGATAGACGCTGAATGCGACGGGAGCTGGCAAGTCGGGCCAGATGGTTTGCATCGTTCCCTGGTCGACTGATTCGACGAGCTCGTCCGCGCTGACGTCAAGCTTGATATGCCTAGGCCTGCTGGCACCGAGCGGTCCAATGAAGCAGGCGGTTGCCGCTAGTCGTGAAGACGCCGCCGCATGCGTCGCGGACCGAGCAGGAGCGGCAGATGTCCAGGTAGTCGTTCTTCCAGTCGCTGATGGAGCGGACCGCGTAAGGCCATAGCCGCCGGTCGAGGACGCAGAGCTGGTGATTGTAGATCCGCGTGGAAATACCGGACGTGGTGAGGACGCCGACTGCCTCGCTTAGCTCGCGCTGGTAGTCGGCGGGGTCGGCCCAGACCTGCGCTGAATTCGGCCGGGCCAGGCCGGTCATCTCCAGGCCCATCAGTGCGACCTGGGTGACGAAGGGCAGGTTGCGTGCGATGAAAGTCGCCAGGCCCGCGAGTACGGGAACCGTGTGCCGCTGGACCACGACCCGGATCTCTACCGCCTGGCCGAGCGAGGCCAGGTTGAGGATGCCGTGGATGGTCTCGTCGAACGCGCCCGCGGCTTGAACGATGAAATCGTGCAGGCCCGGCTCGGGCGCGTAGACCGGGATGCCGACCATGATGTCCGAAAGACCGACAGCCGCGTAGCGGCGGGCGAACCCCGGATCGGCGAAGCGGCGGCCATTCGACAACAGGTGAATCGACAGCTGCGGTGCGGCCGTCGCGCAGTGGCCGAGCAGGCCAATGAGAGAGTCCGCGTGCAAGGTCGGCTCGCCGCCGGTGAGGCTGAGGGACCGCGCGCCCTCCGGCAGCAGGCTGATCACCTTCCTCGCCCGGTCGAACAGCCAGGAGTCGTCGCGGTCCTTCGGCGGCTGGGAGCACATGAGGCAGTAGTTGTCGCACTGCTCTGTGAGCAGCAGGCCGTTGTGCACCGCGGAGTTCTTCCAGAGCACGGTGACCCGACGGCCGTCGGCGGGCACATGGATGATGTCGCCAGCGTCTAGGTGGTCCAGTTCGGGGCCGAGCCTGACCGTCGGGCCTGGCATCGCGGGTATCTCAGGCTCGGTCCCCGTCCGGAGGTAGAAGCCGTAGCCAGGGGGCGCAGCCTGCCCGCCGCGCACCAGGCACGCGAGGGGTCGGCCCGGACCGGCGTCCGCGCCTTCTTCCCCCGGCACGCAGACCCGCCACACGTCGTCGGTGACCATGCCGGTAAACCCAACCGCTTCTGTGCGCCCACTCAGCTTCAGCATGATTGTGACAACCTCATTGCGCCCACCGCCACATCAGATCGCGGACATAGGGGTCGTCGCGCATCTTCCGTAGCAGCAGGGTGAAGACGCCCATGTTCCGCTGGCAGAACGCTGACAACGCCTTGTGCCCGGTGAAGTCGCCCATCGTTGCATGGTGGAACACCGGGTCCGCGCCGCAGTACGGCTCGAACGCACATGTGGTGCACATCGGCGCGCTGAGCGCGATCGAGTCCATGAGCGGGCGCAGCAGGCCATCGGAGAGCATGACATCCGCGTAGGAAGAGTCGTGCACGTTGCCGAGCCTGAAGGTGCGGTCTCCCATCTCGGCGAGCATCCGGCCTTCGTCGCTCGCGTAGATGTCGCCGTCGTAGTTGTAGACAAGCGCGCCAATCCCGATCCCGGCGGGCGAGGTCAGGTCGACGTAGCCGGGGTCGTTGTTGGTGAGCATCTTCTTCGCGACGATCGACGCGTATATCTCCACCATCGGGACGCCCTGCCGATTGAGCTCAACGATCCGGTCCAGGCCCGCCGCGTAGAACTCGAGCCACCGGGTGACGTCGTAGTTCGCGCCGCTCCGGCCGCGCAGTGCGAAGCCGTACGGGGAGATCGGGCGCAAGAAGATCCCGCGCAGCCCGAGCGCGGCGTAACCGTCGATGATTTCGGCCGCCCGGCCCAGGCTGGCCTCCGTAGTTGTCATCAGTGCGCTAACCCGGTCATGGCCAAGTCGCTCCTGGACCCGCTTAATCCCTGCCACTGCCATCTGCCAGCTGTCCTGGCCGGGGCGGCGGCGGTTGCCGTTGTGCAGGTCCTGCGGGCCGTCAAGCGAGGTCGAGAGGTAAACGTCCTGCTCGGCGCAGAAATCGAGGATCTCCTCGTCGAGCAGCGCCAGGTTCGTCGCGATCACGAACGCGAGGTCCTTCCCGTGCTCCTTGTTCATCCGCTTCGCCTCTGCGGTGATCCAGCGGACGAGCGGGAAGTTGAGCAGTGGCTCGCCGCCCTGGAACTCGATCTTCAGGTGCGGTGACGGCGACCGGAAGGCCAGTTCTAGTGCCTGGCGCGCGGTCTCCTGCGTCATGTCGAACTCGGCTTTTGCCGTCGACTGCCGCGAGACCTGGCAGTACCGGCATGTCTGCTCGCAGCGAAGGGTGACGACGAAGATGTGTAGCCCGGTAGAGTCCGGCAGGCGCCGCATCCGGGTGCGCAGTTTGATGGCGAGCAGCTCGGCGGGCAGTGTCTCGCCGGGTACCTGGATGAGGTGCGCTGCCCGCAGCCGCGCGAGTAGCTCTTGGTCTGCGCAGGTGCCGTCGACCACCGCGATGAACTCGTCCGGCGTTACGAACACGTGCTCCCCCACCAGGTTGGTGAGGACCATAGACTCCGCGTCGAGCCGGTGGAACCGCAGCGGCAGCAACTGCCAGCCGTGCGGCGGCAGCGACGTCACTGCCCGCTCTTGTTTGATCACGCCGTTCCCTCGGCTTCGATGAGGCCGGTTTGCGAGAACGCCAACGCGAAGACCAGGTTCCGCAGCGGCTCGGTCTCCTGCGCGATCCGCGCCCGCAGGATCTGATCGTTGACCTCAGCGCGGAACCGGTGCCTCAGTTCGTCCGCGTCAGCCTCATGCCTGCGGGGGAAGAGCGTGCACGTATAGTCGCCGCCGGAGACGCGGATGTCTACCGTCATCTCGGCGGCCATCGCGTAGGCGCTCCGCTGCAACGCATCCAGACCCACCGTGGCCTGGTCGAAAGCTAGCGTGATCTCCGCAGCACCAGCGCCGGGCGCACCGCTCCCCGGGCTCACCGCGAACTCCGACGGCGGGTGAACCGCCTGATCCTGCTCGCGACGGCACCGAAGGGCGCGACGAGGACGAACATACAGCCATGACCCGAACTCGGGGTTGGGCTGACGCTCGCTACGACCGTCGTGCTGCCCGGCTGGCTGCCTTGCGCCGGCGCGACAGCGGGCGGCCCACTGGTGGTCACGCTGGCGGTCGGGGTGGGGGTCGGGCTCGGCGGCGTTGTGGTCGCTGCGGGCGGGGGTGGCTGGGCCGGCGCGGCTGGCGGAGGCGCGACAGGCGCCGCGGTCGTCGGCGCCGGTCCAGGTACCGACGAAACGTGGGACGAGTGGGAAACATGGGAGACATGGCCGCCGCCCGAGCCCGACACGTGAGACGAGTGGCTGACGTGAGACCCGATGCTCGCCGGTTCTTGGCCCTTCACCGCGAAAAGCGGAAACGCGACCGCCCTAACCTCGTCGCGCTTTCCCGGTGAAAGCGGCGCTCCCACTGCGGGCGACGAGCCGAGCGCTACCGCAGTTACTGCGGTTACTGCAGCTGCCATTGGGAGAATCGGAGATTTAGGCACATCAGGACGATAGCAGCGGTAGTCCTCGGTGAACGCCATTACGCGAGGAAAATAAGCGTACTGCGTCAAATGCGCTTCGTGAATGCGCCGCAGCATCCTCCCGCAACTAGAACATCGCCGAATTCTGGGAGCACGCGGGATGACGGACATATGCCTGCATATTTGTGCATATCTGCGCGGGCGGCGCCGAGCGCTCCGCCGGAGGGTCGACGGGGCGTCCCATGGCGACGACGCGACCTTGGCGGTCTGGTAACAGCATCCGCCAGCACTTGTAGGTCCGAGGCCGCATGAATGGGCTTGCGGTGGAGCGCGCGATCTTCGGACAGCCGCAGCGTCCCGTCGCGTGGTTCGGCACGCATTCGCCAGGCCTGAAGCACTGCTGGCAGGCCGAGCGGAAGTCGGCCTGACGGTTGGACCGCTCTGATCTCGATCACTTCATCGGCGATGGTCATTATTCTGCTCCACCTTGTCCGGTTGCTGTAGCCACGCGTCGCGGGCGAGCTCGTCGAGGGCGGGGTGCCAGCGGGCGGCCTCGAGCATGCTGGGGAACGAGATCGACATGAGGATGGCCGAGCCGTACTCTTCAAAGAGCCATAGGTAGCCGTTGTGCTCACCGACCGGGCGTTCCGGACCCTCGCCCGCGGCGTACCGCATCCGTACCCGGCGGCATTCGCCGGCCTTGGTGTCGAGGCGAGTGATCTGCGGCGGGTCCTCGCCGGGGAACTGTGGCGCGAGTTCATTGAGGAGCCCGTCCCATGCCTGGTTGTCGCCGTAGCCCGCCAGGTCGAGGGTGTAGCAGTCTAGGTTAACCAGTCAGAAGCGCGGAGCTCCGCAGCTGCCGCCGGACAGCTCTGACTACATCGTCGAAGCGTGGTGGATCGGCCACATGCTCGCTCATCTCAATGCTCCACCGTCGTTTGTACCGGTCGATCCGTTCTTCGAACCGATCACGAAAGGAAGCCGGGTCGAGACCCTTCGACCGGGCCTTCCGCTCGAAGAGCGGAATGACTTCGTCTAGAACAACGCCCTTGTCTTCGGTCAGCCGCCAAAGGTCGTACAAATCGCGACACTGGACACGCTGGATGATGCAGCGTAGCTTCTCCGCGCTGATCTCCTCCAGCGGATAGACGCTGAATGCGACGGGAGCTGGCAAGTCGGGCCAGATGGTTTGCATCGTTCCCTGGTCGACTGATTCGACGAGCTCGTCCGCGCTGACGTCAAGCTTGATATGCCTAGGCCTGCTGGCACCGAGCGGTCCAATGAAGCTAATCAAAGGCTTCTTGTCGCCGACAATTTCGAGCTGGGGAGCCCTGCATGAGCTTTGGCGGCCGCCAGTACTTCTTCAAGAGACGCAACGCCAGGCTCGGGTTCGCCATTGACGATGGAGAAGTCCAGGTCTGCCGAGTAGCGGTAGTTCTTAATGTGCACGAACCTGAGTGCCGTTCCGCCCTTGAACACCAGACGTCCTCCATCTGAAGGGACCGCGCGGTGAAGCTGGGAAACGATGTGCGCGAGGACGTAGTCGCGTTCAGCGACCAGAGCGTCAACCCCGTCTGTATCGGCTCGCCGTGTGATGGCATGGCGCGTAAGCATGATCACTGTCCAACCACGGCACGCAGTTCATCCGCGGAGACGTTCCACGTCACCCGGAACTTATGGTCCATCCATTCACGGTGTTCATCAGCAGGGTCGAGGCGAATAACAGGCTGGCGCGGCCCAACAAGCGGTACCAAGGGAAGCGGCAGTTCCAGTACGTGCGCGAGCGAGGCGATGCGACGGGCTGCAGCGAAACCGCGCCCGCCGAAGCCATCGGCGATCCGCAGCAGTTTAGCCGGGTCGGCATCGGCCCCGCCGATAGCTATCGCTTCAGCAAGGCGTTCTGACCCGCCTGCTAGGTCCACGCGCAAGGCGCAATCAAACAAAGCTCGTTCGAGTCCCGAGCGCCAGGAAGGCCCAGTTCGTTCCGCGCCGAGGTGGATGGTGTCAGCGCGTTCGATGATCGCACGCAGTCGACGGCGACTCACCTTCGTGATGCGGACCTGACTGGTGCACGCTACCTGCACGGTACGGACCGGGTGGGTCAGCAGGCCCAGTTCACCCAGTGCGGTCAAGTAGCCGATCCGGTGTTCACGGCCCTCGAATGCGGCTGCGATGGCCAGGCTCAGGTCGTCTGTGGTAGTCGAGGTGCCCAGGGCCCCAAGCGGACGGATCGCATAATGACCACGCGAGAGTCGATCGACAAGACCTTGCTGGGTCAGCCTGTGCAGCGCGTTGGCGGTGGCAGGCGCCGATACGCCCAGTACCGCCCTTGCCTCCTCAAAGGTAAAAGACTCGTGTCCGTCCGCCATCAGGGCGTTGACAAGCTCAAGTTGACGCAACACGTTCACCACCACCTACCCCCCGGCCGTAGCCTACAGTAGCGCTAGTTCATCATATCAGTGAACTAGCGCAGTGTTGGCTGACAGGTCGATTATTCACCGAATGAGTGAACAACTCAGCTCTTAGGTTCAACGTAGTAGAGTCTGGTGGTGGTCAGGCTGTGGCGGCAGTCGATTCGTTTCCCGGACAGTACGGGTCATGGTGGCGCTGAGGTCTTCGGCGGACGGGAGCGCCTGGCGGACCTTGGCGGGCAGTCGCCGCCACTCGGTGACGGCCAACGGGGTGGTGACGCCGCGCAGCGCGACATCCACGGTGACGTCGTCACGACCGACAACTAGCAGCATGCCCAGGGTGGGATCGTCGCAGGCCTGGTCGCGCAAGTGGTCGTCGACGAGTTGGACGTAGAAGTTCAGCTTGCCGACGTACTCCGGTTCAAACCGGCCGAGCTTCAGCTCGATCACCACATATCTGTGCAGCTTGCAGTGGTAGAAGAGCAGGTCGAGCAAGAACTCGCGCTCGCCGGACTTGATCGGAACCTCGGCGCCAACGAAGGCGAACCCGGTGCCGAGCTCACGCAGGAACCTGGCGAGGTTGTCGGTGAGGGCCTTGGACAGGTCGCGCTCCCGGATCGGGTCAGCGGCGAGGAAGTCGAGGATGAACGGATCCTTGACGATCTCTCGGACCGCTTCCCGGGAGGGCTCGGGGACCGACCTGTCGAAGTTCGTAAGGGCGGGCTGTGAGCGCTCATGGAGCCGGTTGGCGATCATCGCCTGCAGGGCGGCACGAGTCCACCCCTCCTTGGCGGCCCGCCGGGCGTAGAACTCGCTGATCTCCACGGTCCGGCACTTGTCCAAGATGACTGTGATGTGGCCCCACGGCAATCGCGCAACAGGCTGTTGCGCGATTGGCTCCGGCCAGCGGCTTGCCAACGTCGCCATGTACTCGAGGTTTCGCGGCGACAGTCCCTTTGTGTTGGGGTGCGCCGCTCGTAGGTCCGCGGACAGGCGTTCGACACGCGGGTACCCCAGCGCTGCTCCTGCTGCCGCCTGAGGATGTCGCGGCCGATCTGCCAGTAGGTCTCAACGAGGACATTGTTGACGGCCCGCGCCGCGCGCAGTTGGCCGGCCGCGAGGGTTTGCTTGATTGAGTCGAGCAGCTCGTTGTACTCGGCCGTGGCGGTGATTGAGTCGCTCATGAGCCCCGCCCGATTGATCTCTAGATTTGCGCTTCACGTAAGTCGAAGGTGAGGATCATTTCCGTCGATTCTGTATCGGCAACTCTTACGATTTGATTACTCAGACCATTGTCAAATCAATTGGTTCACATATGCCACTGCTGCCCCGCCAGAACACTGGCGGGGCACCAAATAGAGTGCGCCGTTGGCACGAGCGGGCTTTAGCAGAGGACCAAGCCGTCTTCGAGGAGGCGCCAGGAGACCACGGGGTCATGGCCGGGGGAGAAGACCCGCTGTTCGCCGGCCGTGGTGCCGTCGCCTTGGTAGTGCTGCCACGTCAAGCCATGCTTCAGGAAAATGCCGATGGGGGAGTCGCACTGGGCGCACCTGGGCTCGGCCTCGTCGGGACCGATCAGGTCGTCGGAGCAAGGCTCGGCGGCGTCCAAGATTGCGTCGAAGGTCTCCGGCGCGAATCCGATCAGGAACGCCAGGGCAAATGCCATCTCTTCGGCAGAGGTGGCGGCAAGCCGGTCCATGCGGTCCTGTCGGCCATTGACGGGGACGGGGTGCGCGACGAAGTCGCGCGGGTTGATGATTGACCTCACGGTCATCCCTCCAACGTAGATGGATGGGGTGGCTGAGGGCCGTCGTTGGTGTTGGCGCACCGCGGCGGCCCGCCTGCTTTTTTGCAGGCTGTGCGGTCAATGTTAGGCGAATTCCAGTTTGATCACAATGGACAAAGCGGGCATGTCATCGTACATATATCCCGTATCGGAGGCTTGGCAGCGGGCCGAACGGTGCACGCCCGCAAGAGCTAGCGGGACCGTGGAGGAGCAACCACGACTCGTTCGGGATATCGGAGAAGGGGAGTGGCCGGGGCGCCGCAGTGGCGGGACCGCGGGACCGGCGGGAACCTCCCTGGTCCAGCGAGCGTGGATTAGGTTCGCCGCGGGGCTTTGTGAGCCGCATGCTGCGGTTGCGCTCACGGGCGCTTCAGGAAGATGAAATAGCAGTCCGCGAACACCGCGACAATTCCGACGTTCATTGCCAGCCGCGATCTACTTGCCGACTGGCTTCCAAGGCTGGCTTCGTGGTGCTCAACATTCGATGCCTGTGACCTTGCAGGACTGTGCCGAAGCGTCCGTGAAAGTGGCATTGATCCGGGCGTAAGAGCGGCCGCGAGTGATCAACGCGCTGTGGAGAAGGTCGGTGATGCCCCTGACGCGTCGGCCCTAGTCCAGGAGGGCGGTCACGTGGCATGGATACGCCGTCACTGCGTTGCCGTCGCGGCGGTGAACCAGGAGATATCTGAGGCATCCGGACCGCACCGGCGTGTTCTCCGGTATCCACAGGCCCTGGCGTCTACGATCCCAGAATCGGTAGTGACTGCCGGGTCGCAGGAACTGCAGATGGCTGGGAGGGCTGCGATGAGCCAGGGCAAGCTAGTGCGCGACAAGATCCCGCAGATTATCCGCTCCAAAGGCCTGGAACCGCTCATCTATGCGGCCGACAGCGACGAGTACGACACCCGCCTACGGGACAAGCTCCGCGAAGAGGTCGAGGAGTTCATCGCTTCCGACAGCGATCTCGAGGAACTCGCCGATGTCCTCGAGGTGGTGTACGTCCTTGCCGAGCGGGCGGGCACTGACCCCCCGGCAGCTGGAGAAACTGCGGATGGCTAAGGCCGAGGAACGGGGTGGCTTCACGGACCGGATCATCTGGTCAGGAAACCAGCCTGGAGCGAGCCTCGGAGAAAGCGCTGGCCCGCCTCCCGCTGGCCTATAACGAGTAGGGGTCACCAGAGGCGACCTCGTTGGCGAACGCTTGCCACAGCACTTCACTGACGCCGACCCGGCCATGCTGCTGAGCGAGCTCGGCCTGTCCGGCACCGAAGTCACCAGTCCCCTCGGGCGCGCTCCCCTTCGCGGCCCTGACAGCGGGCGGCACGGTGTTGTCCGCCGAACGGCCGGGTGCGGCCGGCTACTCCGCCGTCGGCGTGAGCCGGGTCCGGAGCAGGGGCACGACCGCCAGCAGCGCCGGCGCTGCTAGCACCGGCAGGCAGGCGCTCAGCGGAATGCGCCCGACCAGTTGCCCGGACAGCAGCGCCCCGGCGGAGTTGCCCGCGTTGTAGCCGCTGTTGACCCAGTTCCCGGCACGGTTTCGTGACCGCGGCGGTGCCAGGCTGTCGGCGAGGATGTAGGCGGTGGCGAGGGCCGGGGATACCAGTACCCCGGCCAGGCCGATGAGCGCGGCCAAGACGAGCAGGCTCGGGCTCAGCGCGGCGGGGATCAGGATGACTGCCAGGCCCGTGGCCAGCAGGGCGAGCCGGCGCTGGGCGGAGATCCGCCAGGCGACCGCGCCGTACCCGAGGCCGCCCAGCGCGCTGCCGGCTGACAGCGCCGCCTCGATCCACGCCACCGCGGCGGGGTCATGCCGGGCCTGGCTGAATGCCACGATGACCAGGCCGAGCCCGCCCAGGCACAGCCCCATCGCGCCGGCGGCGAACGCTACCGCCAGGATCGCACGACCGGTACCCGTCTTCCCGGGCGCCTCGTCCGGGGTACCTGAAGCAGGCCTGGTCACCCGGGCCGGCCAGCGGCGCAATGCGGGGGACCGGACGAACAGCCCGGTCCCCGCCACCACGAGCCCGGCAGTGATCAGGAGCCCGAGGGCGGGCGTCGCCGTGACTGCGATCACCCCGACGATCACGGGCCCGGTCACGTTCAGCAGCTCCTCGACGACGCCGTCGAGGCTGTATGCGGTCTGGAGGACATTGCGGTCGTCGGTCAGCGTGCTCCACAGCGTCCTCATCACCACGCCAAGCGGAGGCGGGCAGGCGCCGGCCGCGGAGGCCAGGGCGGCGATCGCGGCATCGCTGGCGCCGGAGCGGGCCGGGATCACCGCGATGGCGATCAGGATGGCAGCGAAGCCGGCCGCCATCGGCGGCAGCGCCCGGCTCGGCCCGTGCCGGTCGACCATCCAGGCGCGGAACGGGGACCCGAGCACGATGGTCATGCCGAACAGCGCCATCACGAGCCCCGCGAACCTGTAGTCGCGGCCGCCGGCCGTCAGGGTGAGGAGCAGGGAAAGGCCGACGATCCCGTAACCCAGGCGGCCGACCAGGGACGGGACGAACGCAGCACGCGCATGAGGGGTGCGCAGGACAGCCCGGTAGGGCGAAAGGAGAGACAAGGTTGTTCCTCAGGAAACGGCGCCATCCGGCGCCGGCACGGACACGGCATCGGTGCGGCCGTCGGCCGCGGATGCCGGTCTACGCACAAAGGAGAAACACGGTAAGGACTATACCTAACGCTTCGTGATTCTTTCGGGCCTTCTGCGCGTGTCGGTCACCGGCACGGCCACGCTGACGCGTGCGTTCCGAACGTCGCTCGCGAAGCTGGCGACGGCGAAAGCTGCGGCCAGCCTGGCGGCGATCTTGCCCTTATGCGAGCTTGGGCTTGGTGTCAGGTTCACCGAACCGCGCTGATGGGCGACAGCGCCAGCGACTAGGTCGGCCAACTGCACCCCGTGGCTGAACCCGGCGCGGTCTCCCAGACCGCTACGGGCATTGCGTCCGATGGGTTCAAGTCCTGACATCGGATGACACCGGCGAGAGGAGACGGGTGGGGAGACCGAGGAAGCCGAGACCGTTCCTCATCCACGGGACGGCCGCGGCCGCTCAGCTGAGCAGGTCGGCGACGGCGGCGATGGCGGGGCGATGGCTCGCTCGCGGCGGGGCGACGTCGCAGGGCGGGCGTGAGGTCAGATACCGGGATCTGGCCCAGTTGCGGCGGTTAATTGCGACTCGTTCTATGCTGTGCGCACATGGGCGAAGGAAGCGGCGCGCGGATGGCGGGCGGGTCACGGGAGGTGGTTCCTCCGGGAATCGATGCGTTCCGGCCGCATTCGGCGCGTATGTACGATTATTTGCTGGGTGGCAAGGACAATTTCGCGATTGACCGCGAGACGGCGGAGGCCGCGGTGCGGAGCCTTCCGACGCTGCGCGCCGGCGTCCGGGAGAACCGTAAGTTCCTCGCGCGGGCAGTGCGGTACCTGGCGCGCGAAGCCGGCATCCGGCAGTTCCTCGACATCGGCACCGGCCTGCCGAGCGCGGAGAACACCCACGAGGTCGCGCAGGGGATAGCCCCGGACAGCCGCGTCGTTTACGCAGACAACGACCCGCTCGTGCTGGCGCACGCCCGGGCGCTGCTCACCTCCTCGCCCGCTGGCCGGACCGCGTACATCGAGGCAGACCTGCGGGAACCGGAGAAGATCCTCGCCGACCCGGCGGTCCGTGGCACGCTCGACCTCAGCCAGCCGGTCGCGCTCATGCTGGTCGCCATCTTGCACTTCATCGCGGACGAGGACGACCCGGAGGGCATCGTCGCGGCACTGCTAGCGGCGCTGCCGCCGGGCAGCTACCTGGTGGCCTCGCACATCTCTCCCGACCATGACCCGGCAGGCGTGGCCGGCGCGGAGCACGCCTACCGCGCCAGCGGCGTGACCGCGCAGCCCCGCAGCGCCGAAGAGTTCGGGCGGCTGTTCTTCAACGGCTTGGAACTGGTCCCGCCGGGCGTAACCCTCGTCTCGCAGTGGCGGTCGGATGAAAGCGACCTGCAGCTGAAACCCGGAGAAGTCAACAGCTACGGCGCCGTCGGCCGGAAGACAGAGAGCACCCGCTGAAGCCTCCGTTACGGCGGGCCCAGGCCATGCCGCTGCCGGACGGCAACCTGAAAAACGCCGTGAACACGGTCTACCTGACCGCGGCCAGCGCCGCCGGCATCCCCGCGGTCAGCAAGGAGATCTCCGCCCTGCTGCCCGGCACCACCGTGACCACCGCCAGCAGCCTGGCCGGCCGGGTGACCGGGTCGCTGACCAGCGCCGTGAAGCTGGCCGACGCGCTGGCCCAGGTGGCCTCGCGCCGCCGCCGGCACGCCCCCGGAGCCGTCATTCCCGGCCATGCCCGCCATCACGCCGCCGCTGCCCGCGACAGCCCCCGCCGCCGCGTTTTCCCTGCTCAAAGCCTTCATGATCGATTCTCCCCCCGAACCAGCGGGCATACCCGCCCGCGACTCGATTACCCTAAGTAACTCCTTTACACACCTGGAGTGATACCTCCGACAATTTCCGCTTCATGGGCATCAGCAGTGGCCGATTGAGGAGTGCCTGCAGCAAGCGAAGGGCGAGGCGGGGCTGGATCACTACCAGGTCCGCTCCTGGCGAGCCTGGTACGCCCACATCACCTTGTCCATGCTCGCCCTGGCCTGGCTGGCCGCCAGCAAGGCCCAGGCAGAAAAAAGGGGATCGGCACCAGCGGCCCGGGCATGATCGGCTACACGCTCCCGGAGATCCGCCGCCTGCTGATCAGCCTGGTCCAGGCCTGCCCACCCGACCCCGAGGGCGTCTGGTGCTGGTCCCGCTGGCGCCGGCGACGCCAGTACCAGGCCCGGCTGTGCCACTACCGGCAACGCGGCTACGCGCTTGCCTGAAAGATCCGGTGCTGTGATTGCTGATCGCCGGTGAGAGCGGGTTTGATCACTGCCCGAGACCCCGGGCCTACGGCCCCAGCACCATATCGATCAGGTCGCCGACACGGTGCGGATCGAGCGGTTCGCTGGTCATGAGCCGCCGGTAGAAGACAGGGCCGAGAAGCGCCTGCGCCGCAAGCTCGGGATCCACCGCTGCACGGAACTCTCCCCCGGCCACGCCCCGCGTGATAAGGCCGGCCAGAGACTGGCGGCGTGCCGCCGAGTAGCGGTGGCGGAACTCCCGCAGCCGCGGGTCGCGCTCAGCGCCCTCGATGAGGGCGGGAATGCACGACGAGAACACCGAGTCGACGAGCACCTCGGCCACGTGGCACAGCAGGCGCTGCAGGCCCTCGCGGGCGGTCAAGCCTTCCACGGACGGCACGGCATGCTCGTGGGCGGCCTCGAACGCCTCTGCTATCAGGCTGATCTTGTCGGGCCAGTGCCGGTAGATGGTGGACTTGGCCACCCCCGCCCGGGCAGCCACCGACTCGATGGTGAAGGCGCCGTAACCGGCCTCGCCGAGCTCATCGAGCGCCGCGCGCAGGATCACCTGCCGTGACCGCTCGACCCGGGGATCGACGCTTCGTTCTGCATGCACTGTGTTCCGTCCTGCGCCATCGTCATGTCAGGCGCTGCACAGCATATACCTATGCGACGTTGACGTATCGCTGTGAAACGGTTACGTTCTACAGACGCAGCGGGAAGGGGAGAGGGATGCCAACGGTCAGCGTCCGCTACATCGTCAACGACGTCGACGCGGCGATCGCCTTCTACCGGGACAATCTGGGCTTCGCCGAGGTGATGCACCCCGCCCCGGCGTTCGCCATGCTGTCGCGGGGCGACCTGCGCCTGCTGCTCAGCGCCCCGGGGAGCGGGCCCGGCGGCGGCCAGGCGATGCCCGACGGCAGCGTCCCCGAGCCAGGCGGCTGGAACCGGTTCGCGATCGAGGTTCCCGACCTGGCCGCCACGGTCAGCGGCCTGCGGGACAAGGGCGTGCGATTCCGGAACCAGATCATCACCGGCGTGGGCGGCAAGCAGATCCTAGCCGAGGACCCATCCGGCAACCCGGTGGAGCTATTCGAGCCCGTCCTGCCTGAGGCGCGGCTGTCGCAGCCGCCCCGAGCGCCCGGCTGGCGGCAATGACAAGACCATCGCCGGGCGGATCGCCGCACGCTCATCCTGCCCGGCGAGAGTATGAGGCCAAGCCCATCGGCCGGGTCGAATCCCCGCTGGCCGATCCGGAGCAAGCACCGGAGTGAACATCTCCAGAATCAGAATTCGCCGATCGCCACTTCGCCACTTCGCCGCTCTGGAACTACTCGACCTGGTGACCGGTGATGTCCGTGAGTTCTTTCGCCGATTCCGCTGACGGCCCGGTAGCCGGCCGGGGCCGACCGTGCGACAGCCCGCCCCGGCCGCTACCCAGGGGCCGGCCGCGATTCAGGCGGCGGGTGCACCCGATCGCGGCCCAGTGTCCCCTCTGTTTCCGGAATCCCTCAAATCCCCAGCCCGCAGCCTCATCAAAAAGCGACGTGGCAAGCTAAGCGGCGTCGAGGCCGAGCCTTGCCTGGAACACGGGGAAGGCCGGCAGCTGGCTCTTCAAGCCGGGCACCCGCCTCAGCACGCCGAGCAACCGGTCACCGCCTGCCTGCGGGAGCTCGTGCAAGTTCGTCAGGCCTGGCAGCTCACGGAGCTGACGCAACTCATCGGCGTCCACGGTCCAGGTCCAGTCCGGCGGGCGGTACCCGTCCG
Organism: uncultured Actinomycetota bacterium; assembly: GCA_963767685.1. Taxonomy (GTDB): domain Bacteria; phylum Actinomycetota; class Actinomycetes; order Streptosporangiales; family Streptosporangiaceae; genus Trebonia. The sequence continues at coordinate 3,821 of CAVYEZ010000012.1, read as the reverse complement.
GCAACGGGTTACGCCGCCGGACCGCCTGCAGATTCGCGGTCACCGCGTCGAACAGCAGCCACGCACCGGGCAACAGCCGGGCCCAGGCGGTGAGCATGCGGTGCACCTCGCCCCGCTCAAAGTACGGCAGCAGACCCTGGGCAGTGATGATCACTGGCCGTCCCCGATCGACCTGGGCAGTCCACTCCGCGTCGACCGCGGAACCCGTCAGCGTCCGGTTGCGGGGGCCGTCGGGGAGCACCACGCGCCGCACCGCCGCCACCTCAGGCAGGTCGAGGGTGAGCCAGCGCAGCCGCCCGTCATCCACCCGCCAGAACTGAGTCTCGAACCCCTCCCCGAGCGCGACCACGGTGGCGTCCGGGGCGCCCGACAGCACACGGCGCAGGGCGGCGTCTACGGTGCGCACTCGTTGCGCGTGCAGCCTCGCCGCCAAGTCACGGTAGGGCAAGTCGAACCGCTCAAAGGGGTAGTCCAGCCGCACGAGCACCTCGACCGCGCGCGGGTCGTCCAGGTACCCGGCGCGCGCTGCGGACGCACGCTGGTACAGGTTCCATAGCGCCGTCTCCGGCACGCCGGTCAGCTCTACCTTCGTCAGCGGAGTGTTCATTCCGCCAAGTTTAATTAGTCCCTCACAGCCGGTTTCCGGGGTTCATGGTTTTGGCATGTCGCCGGGTGGGCGCAACTGGGTTCGATCCGGTGCCCCCTCGCCTGCAAGGAGCCAAACGATAGTCCGTTATGCAGCTTGGCCCGCTGTTATTGCAGCCCGTCCGCGGCCGTCATAGACCCTCACCCTTAGTACGTGGTGTTGCGCCTACAGCCTCCTCGCCTGGTCGCGCCCGGCCGCGAACGCGGGCAGCCAGATAGAAGACGAGAGCAAGTCTGTACCGAACGAAGCTATAGCCGCCTCATCAGGTTCAATGACCGTGATCTCCGACGCGCCGGTAGCGGCCAGTTCCGCCTTGAGTCGCCCGCTGGGCCGGAGGCTCGCGATCGGGTCGAGCACGACGACGGACGACGCGCCGCGGGCCAGGTCGGCGTTCGTGCTTGACGTCACTCCGCCGTCCATGTACCTGGCCCCGTTCACCGTCACCGGCGGCGCGACGCCCGGTACCGAGCAGCTCGCGGCGATCGCCCGGTCCAGCGGGACGCCGGAGTCGCGGTCCCACGCGGCCAACTCGCCGGTCAGCGTGTTGACGGCGGTGATCAGCAGTCGGCCAGGCGGCCATTCGCGGCCGGGCAGCCCGGCGGAAATGCCCTTGATCCAGGGTTCTTCCGGCCCCGTCGGCGCGTCCACGGCGAGCCGGCCCACCCGCCGGCGGCGCTCGTCGGGGTCAAGAGAAGTGTCAGCCAGGAGGGCGAAAGCCTCCGCTGCCGCTTCCATGCCCGGGGTCGAGCGGGGCCCAGGGAGGCCAGCCCGATTCGTTATGAAGGAATCAAAGTCCGCGCCCTGACGGAGGGCTGTTCCGACGACCGACCCCGCCGAAGTCCCCACGACCAGGTCCGCGGCGCCAAGGTCGGTGCCGCCGCGGCGCAGGCCGTCGATGATTCCCGCTTCCCAGGCGATTCCGGCGACTCCGCCGCCGCCGAGCACCAGTGCTGACGTCATAACCGCAAGCCTAAGGCGATGCCGGTACTGCCGCACCGGCGCAGGCTGGGCCGTCGCGCTATGCGGCGATAGCGGGGGGACGCGGGGCGCGGCGTAGCCACTGCCAGAAGGTCCGTCGCGGTGGCCGGGGCGGGCGGGGCGGCCCCGCAGCGATGACCCCGCCGCGAACGGTGCCCGCTATCTCGACGCGGAGCAGGACAGGCACGCCGGGGCCAGGCGGCTCGGGCAACTGGACGCTCCCGCCGTGCACCACCATGTCATCGGCGTCCACCACGATGGCGGGGCTGGTGATCAGCGTCAGCCCTCCGCCTCTTACCTCGGCGGTGATGCGGAGCAGCGGCTGCGTGATCACCGCCTCGGTGAAATCCAGGGTCACGCTGCCGCCGATCACCTTGACGTCCAGTTCCCTGGGCACCACCCAGCCGCCGTTGCGCTGGGCGCTGCTGCCGTGGACGTGGATCCGTACCAGTTCCTTCGGCGTGACGCTGGCCGCGCCTGCCCCGGCCGGGAGGACGGCAGCACCCGGCGCGATCGGCAGGTCGGCCGTCAGCGATGCGAGTTCGGCGTAGGTTCTGGCGGTCAGCGCGAGTTCTAGGCGGTCATCCAGTTCCTCCGGCGAGAGCCGGCCATCCCCGGCGGCTTCCCGGAGCAGTTCTACCACCTGGTCCCGGTCCGCGTGGGACGCGCGCAAGTCCCTGCCCGCGGCGGTCGCGGGCAGATCGCTCTGGCTGTCGCTGTGAAGGTTTTGGTCCGCCATGCCCGAACTCTAGGGCAACGCGCCGATGCGCGCCACGCAGGCGACCTCGTGGCTGAAGCCCAGATCCACACCGCCTCCTCCAGCCGGCAGCCGACACACACAATCATCCGCCAGATTCGGCCGTAGCGCGCGGGGACAGGACCGCATAAAGATCATCCTGAACGTCTGCTGGTTCCTGCGTGAAAGAAGCCGGGGCAGCCAGTGCGGCCGCCCCGGCAGGCTGGGGTCGGCTAGCGGGTCAGCTCGGGATTCCCTGGCTGATCCAGTTGTCGCCGATCTTCTGCAGGTAGGTTTCCTGCAGGGTTCCGCTCGGGACGTTGATGCTGACGTTGATGCTGTAGAGGCTGGTCCAGGTCAGGCCGCCTTTGGCGTCGTAGTGAACCAGCGACGTCAGGGGGAACACGGCGTTGGTCGTCTGGATGTTGGGGGTGGCGTTGGTGGTGAGGTTCTGGGTTTGCCAGCCGTCGCTGATGGCGGGCAGGAACGCGTCGTAGACCTGGCCCACGGCGTTGGTGCTGAAGATGTCGACGTACCCGGAGTGGTAGACCGCGGAGACGTGGCTCGGGAGCGGCTGCGCCTTGCCCGTGCTTTTGTTGTCGAAGACGATCTCCACGCCCTCGGTTTTGTAGTTCTTGGTCAGGTCCTGGGAGGCCCAGTGGTCGCCGATGGCGGTCAGGTAGGTTTCCCACAGGTCGCCGTTGGCGTCGGCGTAGTACACGCTGGTGTACCCGGAGTGGTACAGGGCGGACGGGGTCGCCAGGGGGGCTAGCGTCGCCGCGCCGCCGACCTTGGTCAGGTCCTGGGCTGTCCAGCCGCTGCCGATGGACGGGAGGTAATACTCCTCCAGGTCGTTGGAACCGTCGCTGTTAATGTAGACGCTGGTGTAGCCGTCGTGGTAGAGGGCAGCGGGAGATGCCCCTGGGGCGACTTGCGGGCCGGGGGCGAGCGAGCTCAGGTCCTGGTATGACCAGGTGGCCGAGTCCAGGGGCAGGTAGTACTCCTCCAGGTCGCCTGCCTTGCTGGCGCTGAAGCCGTCGTCAACGGTGTAGGCGCTGAGGTAGCCGCCGTGGAAGACGGCCGTCGGCGTCACCGCCGTGGGCGGGCCGCCGGTCGTCGCCGTTAGGTTGGTGCCGGCCCAGTTGCCGCCGTTGGCGGGCAGGTAGGTCTGCCAGAGGTCGCCCTTGGCGTTGCCGACGGTGAACACGCTGACGTGCCCGTCCCAGGCCACCGCCACCGGCTCCGTGCCCGACAGGAGCGCCGGGGCCTGGCCGGCCGCGGTCAGGTCGTCCGTCTGCCATGACGCGCCCATGGCGGGCAGGTAGCTGACCACGAGGTCACCGCTGCTGGGGCTGATCGTGAACACGTAGGTGTAGCCGTCGTTGGCCACCGACCAGGTCGCGGCGGGTGAGGCGTTCACCATGACGGGCGGGCCGCTGGTCTCGTAGGTCAGGTCCTGGG
>CAVYEZ010000011.1:0-174956 GCA_963767685.1 uncultured Actinomycetota bacterium | reverse complement strand
CGTCTCGGCCGGGTTGGTGCTTCATTCGGCCACCTCGCTAGCGCTCGGAGTCCGCATTCGCGAACTCACTGTGCTTTTCAGTTCGCTCGCAAGCTCGCTCACGGTGCGCTCCCTTCGACATCCGCAGTCTCGTCCTCGACGTCGATAATGATGCCGAGCTCGCGCTCCCGCAGCACTGTGTAGATGCGGGCGATCTCCTTGCGCACGGCGCGCAGGCGGCCGTGACTCTCCAGCTGACCCGTGGCGCTCTGGAAGCGAAGGTTGAACAGCTCCTCCTTGGCTTCGGCCAGCTTGCTGACCAGCTCCTCAGGAGAGGAGGCGCGCAGTTCCGCGGCCGTCAAGCTCGTAGCCATCAGCCCTCACCCATCTCTCGCGTGACGATCTTTGCATTGTCTTCGAGGCGCAGCATCGGGAGCTTGTGCTGGTTGAACATCAGCCCTCGCCCATCTCTCGCATAACGATCTTGCACTTCATAGGGAGCTTGTGGATCGCGCGGCGCAGCGCCTCGCGGGCCACCGGCTCGGCCACGCCGGACAGCTCGAACATGACCCGGCCGGGCTTGACGTTGGCGATCCACCACTCGGGTGAGCCCTTACCTGAGCCCATTCGCGTCTCAGCCGGCTTCTTGGTCAGCGGGCGGTCCGGGTAGATGTTGATCCACACCTTGCCGCCACGGCGGATGTGCCGGGTCATCGCGATACGGGCCGCCTCAATCTGGCGGTTAGTCACGTAGGCGTGCTCAAGGGCCTGGATGCCGAACTCGCCGAACGTGACCCGGGTGCCGCCGCTCGCGGCGCCGGTCCGGTGCGGCCGGTGCTGCTTGCGGTGGGCGACCTTACGCGGAATCAGCACTGGTCAGCCCTCCCCAGTGGTTTCCGCCTGCGGCTCCGCCGCGGGGGCGGAGGTCCGCTCGGGACGGTCGCTACGGTTGTCCGGACGGTTGGCGCGGCCACGGCGCGGCCGGTCCTGCGCCGGCCGGACGGCCGCCGGTGCGCTGCTGGGCGGCGCGGAGCGCGGCCTGCTGAGCCTCACGGCCCGCCCGCGTCGGGGCGGCGTCGCCCTTGTAGATCCAGACCTTCACGCCGATCCGGCCGAAGGTCGTCCGGGCCTCGTAGAAGCCGTAGTCGATGTCCGCGCGCAGCGTGTGCAGCGGTACCCGGCCCTCGCGGTAGAACTCGCTGCGCGACATCTCGGCGCCGCCGAGGCGCCCGGAGCACTGCACCCGGATGCCCTTCGCGCCGCCCTTGGTCGCGCTCTGCATGGCCTTGCGCATGGCCCGGCGGAAGGAGACCCGGCTCGAGAGCTGCTCGGCCACGCCCTGCGCGACGAGCTGCGCGTCCACCTCGGGGTTCTTCACCTCGAGGATGTTGAGCTGAATCTGCTTGCCGGTGAGCTTCTCCAGGTCACCGCGGATCCGGTCGGCCTCCGCGCCGCGGCGGCCGATCACGATGCCGGGCCGCGCGGTGTGGATGTCCACCCGCACCCGGTCGGTGGTCCGCTCGATCTCAACCTTGGAGATGCCGGCCCGCTCCATGCCCTTTTGCAGCATGCGGCGGATCGCCACGTCCTCGGCCACGTAGTCCTTGTACTTCTTCTCCGCGTACCAGCGGCTCTTGAAGTCGGTGGTGATGCCTAGGCGGAACCCATGCGGGTTAACCTTCTGTCCCACTAGCGGTTCCCTCCCTCGTGGTCGTCGGACACGATGACCGTGATGTGGCTAGTCCGCTTGTTGATCCGGTAACCCCGGCCCTGCGCCCGCGGCCGGAACCGCTTAAGCGTGGGACCCTCGTCGACGTAGGCGCTGGAGACCCAGAGCATGCCCCGGTCCCGTCCGGAGATGTTGTCCGCGTTGGCGATCGCGCTGGCAAGAACCTTGCCAACCGTGTCGCTCGCGGCCTGCGGTGCGAACTGAAGCACCGCCTGCGCCTGGTCGGCGGGCAGCCCGCGGATCAGGTCCACCACCCGGCGCGCCTTCATCGGCGTGACGCGCACGTACCGCGCCCTTGCCCTGGCTTCCATTGGTGTTTTCCCTCTTCTCAGGCTTATCGCCGGCTGCGCCGGTCATCCTTGACGTGGCTACGGAAGGTCCGCGTGGGCGCGAACTCGCCGAGTTTGTGCCCCACCATCGACTCGGTGACGAACACCGGGATGTGCTTGCGGCCGTCGTGGACCGCGATGGTGTGACCGAGCATCGCCGGAACGATCATCGACCGCCGCGACCAGGTCTTAATAACTGTCTTGGTGCCCTTATCGTTCTGCACGTCCACCTTCTTCATCAGGTGGTCGTCAACGAAGGGCCCCTTCTTCAGGCTACGAGGCATCGGCGATTGCTCCTACCGCTTGTTCTTGCCGCGGCTACGGCGTCGGCTGATCAGCCGGTCACTGGGCTTGTGCTCGCGCCGGGTACGGCCTTCCGGCTTACCCCACGGGCTGACCGGGTGGCGACCGCCAGAGCTCTTGCCCTCGCCACCGCCGTGCGGGTGGTCGATCGGGTTCATGGCAACGCCACGAACCGACGGACGCTTGCCCTTCCAGCGGTTGCGGCCCGCCTTACCGAGCTTGATGTTGCCGTGCTCGGAGTTGCCGACCTCGCCGACGGTCGCGCGGCACTCGATGGACACCCGGCGGATTTCACCCGACGGCATGCGGAGGGTCGCGTACGCGCCTTCCTTGGCGAGCAGCTGAACACCGGAGCCAGCGGACCGCGCGATCTTGGCGCCGCCACCGGGCCGCATCTCAATCGCGTGGATGACCGTGCCGGTCGGGATCGACCGCAGCGGCAGGGCGTTGCCCGGCTTGATGTCCGCGCCCGGGCCGTTCTCCACCCGGTCACCCTGCTTCAGCCCCTCGGGGCAGAGGATGTAACGCTTCTCGCCGTCCACGTAGTGCAGCAGCGCGATGCGCGAGGTGCGGTTCGGGTCGTACTCGATGTGCGCGACCTTGGCCGGGACGCCGTCCTTGTCGTGCCGCCGGAAGTCGATCAGCCGGTAGGCGCGCTTGTGCCCGCCGCCCTGGTGCCGGGCGGTGACCCGCCCGTGGACGTTCCGGCCGCCCTTGCTGTGCAGCGGGCGGACCAGCGACTTCTCCGGCTCACTCCGGGTGATCTCGGAGAAGTCGGAGCCGCTGGCGCCGCGCCGACCAGGGGTGGTCGGCTTGTACTTACGGATTGCCACCTACTTCTCCTTAACTAACCGGTCCGCCGAAGATGTCGATCCGGTCGCCCTCGACGAGGGTCACGATGGCGCGCTTGGTGTCTACGCGCTTGCCCCAGCCGAACCGGGTACGCCGCCGCTTGCCCTGCCGGTTGAGGGTGTTCACGCCGGTCACCTTGACCCGGAACACCTCCTCGACCGCCTGCTTGATCTGCGTCTTGTTGGCGTCGGGGGCGACCACGAACGTGTACTTGCCCTCGTCGAGCAGGCCGTAGCTCTTCTCCGACACCACCGGGCGCAGCAGAATGTCCCTGGGGTTGTAGATCCTGCTCACTCCGAGCCCCTTTCCACGAAGGCGTCCAGCGCGGCCTTGGTGAAGACCACGTAGTCGCTGGCGAGCACGTCGTAGGTGTTGAGCTGGTCCTCGGCGAGCAGGTGCACGAACGGGACGTTGCGCAGCGACTTCCAGCTGAGCTCGTCGTCGTGCTCGGTGACCACGAGGATGTTCCGCACGGCACCGTCGGTGACCTTGTCGAGCACGGCCAGCGCGTCCTTGGTCCGCGGCAGGTCGCCCTCGACGAACGAGCTGACAACGAACACGCGCTCGTTCGCCGCCCGGTCGGACAGCGCGCCGCGCAGGGCCGCCGCCTTCATCTTCTTCGGCGTCTTCTGCGTGTAGTCGCGGGGCACCGGGCCGTGGGCCACGCCGCCGCCGGTGAACTGCGGCGCGCGGATCGAACCCTGACGAGCCCGGCCGGTGCCCTTCTGGCGGTACGGCTTCTTGCCGCCGCCGCTGACCATGCCGCGCGTCTTGGTCGAGTGCGTGCCCTGCCGCGCGGCGGCGCGCTGCGCCACCACGACCTGGTGGATCAGCGGCACGTTGACCTTGGCGCCGAAGATCGCGTCAGGCAGCTCGGCGGTGCCGGCCTCCTCGCTCGACGGCGAGACGACGTTGACGGTGCTCATCAGTTCCCCTCTCGTGCCGCGGAGCGCACGACGACAAGCCCGCCCCGCGGGCCGGGAACCGCACCCTTGATGAGGATCAGGTTCTTGTCGCTGTCCACGGCGTGCACGGTCAGGCTCTGCACGGTTGTCCGCTCCGCGCCCATCCGCCCGGCCATCCGCACGCCCTTGAAGACGCGGCCAGGGGTGGCGCACGCGCCGATCGAGCCCGGCGAGCGGTGCTTGCGCTGCGTGCCGTGGGAGGCGGAAAGGCCCTTGAAGCCGTGCCGCTTCATGACGCCGGCGGTGCCCTTGCCCTTGGACTTGCCGGTCACGTCGACCCGCTGGCCCTTCTCGAACAGCGTGGCCGTGATCTCCTGGCCAAGCGTGTACTCGGAGGCACCCTCGGTGCGGATCTCGGCGACGTAACGGCGCGGCGTCACGCCGGCCTTCTCGAAAAGGCCAGCCACTGGCTTGGTGACCTTGCGGGGGTTGATCTCCCCGAAGCCGATCTGGACAGCGGAGTAGCCGTCATTGTCCGGCGTGCGGACGGCCGTGACCACGCACGGGCCTGCCTGCACCACCGTGACCGGCACTACCTGCCCGGTTTCGTCGAAGACCTGGGTCATGCCAAGCTTGGTGCCCAGGATCCCTGTCATTGCCATGATCAGTGAGTCCTCAGAGCTTGATCTCGATGTAGACGCCGGCCGGAAGGTCGAGCCGCATGAGCGAGTCGACGGTCTTGGGCGTCGGATCGATGATGTCGATCAGCCGCTTGTGCGTCCGCATCTCGAAGTGCTCGCGCGAGTCCTTGTACTTGTGCGGCGAGCGGATGACGCAGTACACGTTCTTCTCGGTTGGCAGCGGCACGGGCCCGGCGACTTTCGCGCCGGTACGGGTCACCGTGTCGACGATCTTCCGCGCCGAGCTGTCGATGACCTCGTGGTCATATGCCTTAAGCCGGATGCGGATCTTCTGTCCCGCCATAGTGGCCTCGGTTCCTCTACTTCTCTCTCGTGCCGCTGTCTCGATGCGGCGCCGCCATGCCCCGCAGCCACGGACGCACAGGGGCGAGCCCCTGAAGCAACCGCAACCGCGGGGCCAAACAGGCCCCGCAGCCGGGGTTCCCAGGAGGGAGACCTCCTGGGCCAGACATGAAACGTTGCGGCGGCCTGAGCCTTGGCGGCCCGGGCCGCCGCAACGGCCTAGCTACTTGATGATCTTCGTGACCCGGCCGGCGCCGACGGTGCGGCCACCCTCGCGGATCGCGAACTTCAGACCGTCTTCCATGGCGATCGGCTGGATCAGCGAGATCGACATGTCGGTGCGGTCCCCCGGCATCACCATCTCCGTGCCCTCCGGCAGGGTAACCACGCCGGTGACGTCGGTGGTGCGGAAGTAGAACTGCGGGCGGTAGTTGTTGAAGAACGGCGTGTGACGGCCGCCCTCCTCCTTGGACAGGATGTAGACCTGGCCCTCGAACTCGGTGTGCGGGGTGTTGGTGCCCGGCTTGATGATGACCTGGCCGCGCTCAACGTCCTCGCGCTTGATGCCGCGGAGCAGCAGCCCCACGTTGTCGCCCGCCTGGCCCTCGTCGAGGAGCTTGCGGAACATCTCCACGCCGGTGACGGTGGTGGAGGTGGCCTTCTCCTTGATGCCGATGATGTCGACGGTCTCGCCGGTGTGGATGACACCGCGCTCGATCCGGCCGGTCACCACGGTGCCGCGGCCGGTGATCGAGAACACGTCCTCGACCGGCATGAGGAACGGCTTCTCGACCTCGCGCACCGGCTCGGGGATCGCGTCGTCCACGGCGTTCATCAGCTCGAGGACGGACTCGCCCCACTTCTCGTCGCCCATGCAGCGCCGGCTGCGCCGCGACGCGGATGACCGGCACGTCGTCGCCCGGGAACTCGTACTGGGTGAGCAGCTCACGGACCTCAAGCTCGACGAGCTCGAGGATCTCCTCGTCGTCCACCATGTCGCACTTGTTGAGCGCGACGACGATGTACGGCACGCCGACCTGACGGGCGAGCAGCACGTGCTCGCGGGTCTGCGGCATCGGGCCGTCGGTGGCGGCGACCACGAGGATCGCGCCGTCCATCTGCGCGGCACCGGTGATCATGTTCTTGACGTAGTCCGCGTGACCCGGGCAGTCAACGTGCGCGTAGTGCCGCTTCTCGGTCTGGTACTCGACGTGCGAGATCGAGATCGTGATGCCGCGCTCCTTCTCTTCCTTCGCGTTGTCGATCTGGTCGAAGGCGTAGAAGGGGTTAACATCCGGGTACTTGTCGTGCAGCACCTTGGTGATCGCCGCGGTCAGGGTCGTCTTACCGTGGTCGATGTGCCCGATGGTGCCGATGTTGACGTGCGGCTTAGTCCGCTGGAACTTTGCCTTCGCCACTGGTATCTCCTCGTTGCGATCCGGCCCACGTGGTGGGTCTGGAGTGTTTCCTGGTTCTATTACCTGCTTGGTACCGCGGCGGAGTTACTCGCCGCGCGCCTTGGCGATGATCTCCTTGGCGATGCCCGGCGGAACCTCGGCGTACGAGTCGAACTGCATGCTGTAGTTCGCCCGCCCCTGCGTCTTGGAACGCAGGTCACCGACGTAACCGAACATCTCCGACAGCGGGACAAGAGCCTTGATCACCCGGGCCCCGGTTCGTTCCTCCATGGCCTGCATCTGGCCGCGCCGGCTGTTGAGGTCGCCGATCACTTCCCCCATGTAGTCATCGGGGGTGGTGACCTCGACGCTCATCACCGGCTCGAGCAGAACCGGGTTGGCCAGCGCGGCGGCCTTCTTGAAGGCCATCGAGCCGGCGATCTTGAAGGCGAGCTCCGAGGAGTCCACCTCGTGGTAGGAACCGTCGGTCAGCGTCACCTTGACGTCGACCATCGGGAACCCGGCCAGCACGCCGAACTCGGCGGCTTCCTGGCACCCGGCGTCCACCGACGGGATGTACTCCCGCGGGATGCGGCCGCCGGTCACCTTGTTCTCGAACTCGTAGCCGCCGCCGTCGCCGCCGGTCGGCTCCAGGTTGATGATCACGCGGCCGAACTGACCGGAACCACCAGTCTGCTTCTTGTGCGTGTACTCGACCTTCTCGACCTGCTTGCGCACGGTCTCGCGGTAGGCCACCTGCGGGCGGCCGATGTTCGCCTCGACCTTGAACTCGCGGCGCATCCGGTCGACCAGCACCTCAAGGTGCAGCTCGCCCATGCCCGCGATGATCGTCTGCCCGGTCTCCTCGTCGGTCCTGACCTGGAAGGTCGGGTCCTCCTCGGCGAGCCGCTGGATCGCGGTGCCCAGCTTCTCCTGGTCGCCCTTGGTCTTCGGCTCGATCGCCACGTTGATGACGGGCGCCGGGAAGGTCATGGACTCCAGGATCACCGGCTTGCTGCAGGTCGCAGAGCGTGTCGCCGGTGGTGGTGTCCTTCAGGCCCATCACGGCGACGATCGACCCGGCGACCGCGGACGGGCGCTCCTCGCGCTTGTTCGCGTGCATCTGGTAGATCTTGCCGATCCGCTCCTTGCGCCCCTTGATCGAGTTCAGCACCTGCGTGCCGGCCTCGAGGGTGCCCGAGTAGATCCGGATGTAGGTGAGCTTGCCCAGGTGCGGGTCCGCCATGATCTTGAAGGCCAGCGCGGAGAACGGCTCCTCCGGGTCGGCGTGCCGCTCGACGACCTGGTCCTCGTTACCGACCGCGTGCCCCTTGATGGACGGGATGTCCAGCGGGGACGGCAGGTAAGTCGACGATCGCGTCCAGCATCGGCTGCACGCCCTTGTTCTTGAAGGCCGTGCCGCACAGCACCGGGTTGATGGCGCTGGACAGCGTCGCCCGGCGGATCGCCGCGACGAGCTGCTCCTCGGTGGGCTCCTCGCCCTCGAGGTACATCACCATCATCTCGTCGTCGTTCTCGGCGACGGTCTCGAGCAGCCTGTCGCGCCACTCGCGGGCCGCCTCGGCGTGGTCGGCCGGGATGTCGACGACGTCGTACTTGTCGCCCTTGCCCTCGGTCGTCCACAGCAGGGCGCGCGCATCCGGACCAGGTCGATCACGCCGCGGAAGTCGGCCTCGACGCCCCACGGGAGCTGGACGACGAGCCGGGGTCGCGCCCAGGCGGCTGGACGATCATCTCCACGCAGCGGTGGAACTCGGCGCCCGACCCGGTCCATCTTGTTGACGAAGCAGATCCGGGGCACGTCGTACTTGTCCGCCTGCCGCCAGACCGTCTCGGACTGCGGCTCCACGCCGGCCACCGCGTCGAACACCGCGACCGCGCCGTCGAGCACCCGCAGCGAGCGCTCCACCTCGACGGTGAAGTCGACGTGGCCCGGGGGTGTCGATGATGTTGATCGTGTGGTCCAGCCAGGACGTGGTGGTCGCGGCAGACGTGATCGTGATGCCGCGCTCCTGCTCCTGCGGCATCCAGTCCATGGTGGCGGCGCCATCGTGGACTTCACCGATCTTGTAGTTGATGCCGGTGTAGAAGAGGATGCGCTCGGTCGTCGTCGTCTTGCCAGCGTCGATGTGCGCCATGATCCCGATGTTGCGGACCTTGGCGAGATCTGCGGCAGTCATGGTGGCCACGTTCCGTTCCTCGTCCTTAATGCTAGTTCTGGGTGTTACCAGCGGTAATGCGCGAAGGCCTTGTTGGACTCCGCCATCTTGTGCGTGTCCTCACGGCGCTTGACGCTGGCGCCAAGGCCGTTGCTGGCGTCGAGCAGCTCGTTCATCAGCCGCTCGGTCATCGTCTTCTCCCGGCGCGCGCGGGCGTACAGCACGATCCAGCGCAGGGCCAGGGTGGTGCTGCGCGAGGCGCGCACCTCCACCGGGACCTGGTAGGTGGCGCCGCCGACGCGGCGGCTGCGGACCTCGAGGGTCGGCTTGACGTTGTCCAGCGCGCGCTTGAGGGTGACCACGGGGTCGTTGCCGTTCTTCTCGCGGCAGCCCTCGAGCGCCCCGTAGACGGTGCGCTCGGCGAGCGAGCGCTTGCCGTCCTTGAGCACCTTGTTGGCGAGCGCGGTAACGAGCGGCGAGCCGTACACCGGGTCGGTGACAAGCTGCCGCTTCGCTGCGGGACCCTTACGCGGCATCTCAGCTCTTCTCCTTCTTCGCGCCGTAGCGGCTGCGGGCCTGCTTGCGGTTGCGGACGCCCTGGGTGTCCAGCGAACCGCGGATGATCTTGTAGCGGACGCCCGGCAGGTCACGGACACGGCCGCCGCGAACGAGCACGATCGAGTGCTCCTGCAGGTTGTGTCCCACGCCCGGGATGTAGGCGGTGACCTCGATCTGGCTCGTCAGCCGGACGCGGGCGACCTTGCGCAGCGCCGAGTTCGGCTTCTTGGGCGTGGTCGTGTAGACGCGCGTGCACACACCACGGCGCTGCGGGCTCTGCTTGAGCGCCGGCGTCTTGTTCTTCGACACCTTGTCCTGCCGGCCCTTGCGGACCAGCTGCTGGATCGTGGGCAACCGAGTCTCCGTCTTCCCGTCGTGTTCCTACTGTCAAGCTCGCGGACCCGCCACCGGCTCTCCCGCTGTCGGGGCATCCAGTGGCGAGTCAGAAAATCGCCGGTTTCCCGTCGTTTCCACCCGTCTGACCTGCGAGTTTCCGCTCTCCTCCGACCCCCGAGGTCGGGCGTGTCGCGGCTCGGCCTTCGGCCGACGGCTACGCCTTCTCGCTGGTCAGCAGCCCATACTCAACCGAATCTGGACTGCGAAGGGAGAGAGTCCACACGGCCAACCGTTCAGCCACCCGTAACGGGTCTCAGATGACCCAACGTCTCGCTGACTACTGGCACGCAGGCACCCGCGCGGAGACGGGCACGAATGTAAAAGGTACCACCCGTAAGCCCACCGACCAAATCACCCGGGGTACGGGGTGTCCCCCGGCGATGACCGTGGTCGTTCCGCACGGCTTTCCTAGAGCAAGGATACCGGTCCCCCGGCTCCCGCGCGCACGTAGCCGCTAACTGCACAAGAGTTGTAACGCCCGTACCCCCCGGCGGCATTCCCGGCCGCCGCGGCATCCCGCCCCGCCCCCGGTGTCATGGGACGGGACCACGTGAGACACGCACCCGTTCGGACGCGCAAAGCCTTGCGCCTTATATACGCCGCGAGCGGCCGACCCCGGACGGGGTCGGCCGCTCGGCGGACGGGCCTTCGCGACTCGGTTACCGGTTGTAGGCCCCGTAGTCGAGGTCCTCAAGCGGCACCGCCTCGCCAGAGCCCTGGCCGAACGGGTAGCCCTCCGCCTCCTGGTAGGCCGTGGCCGGGTAGGCCGTGGTCCGCGCGTCGTCGGTGGGCTCGACCCGGATGTTCCGGTACACCTGCATGCCGGTGCCGGCCGGGATGAGCTTGCCGATGATCACGTTCTCCTTGAGGCCGAGCAGCGAGTCCGACTTGGCGTGGATCGCCGCGTCGGTGAGCACCCGCGTCGTCTCCTGGAAGGAGGCCGCCGACAGCCACGACTCGGTGGCCAGCGACGCCTTGGTGATACCCATGAGCACCGGGCGGCCAGAGGCCGGGGTGCCGCCGTCGTTCACCACGGCGCGGTTGACGTTCCTCGAACTTCGGCCGCTCGACCAGCTCGCCGGGCAGCAGCTCGGTGTCGCCGGACTCCAGGACGTTCACCCGCTTGAGCATCTGGCGGATGATGATCTCGATGTGCTTGTCGTGGATCGACACGCCCTGCGACCGGTAGACGTTCTGCACCTCGGCCACCAGGTGCTTCTGCACCTCGCGGGAGCCGAGGATGCGGAGCACCTCGTGCGGGTTCACCGCGCCGGCGATGAGCTGGTCACCGACCTTGACGTGCCCGCCGTCGGCTGACGAGCAGCCGGGACCGCATCGGCACCTGGTACGGAACCTCTTCGGCGCCGTCGTCGGGGACGATGATGATCTTCCGGGTCTTCTCGGTCTCCTCGATCTTGACCCGGCCGGCGACCTCGCTGATCGGGGCCATGCCCTTGGGGATGCGGGCCTCGAACAGCTCGGTGATACGCGGCAGGCCGTGGGTGATGTCGGCACCCGCCACACCGCCGGTGTGGAAGGTACGCATCGTCAGCTGGGTACCGGGCTCGCCGATGGACTGCGCGGCGACGATGCCGACCGCCTCGCCCACGTCCACCCGCTTGCCCGAGGCAAGCGAGCGGCCGTAGCACTTGGCGCAGAGACCGACCTTCGCCTCGCAGACCAGGACGTTGTGCACCCGGACCATCTCAACGCCCGCCTCGATCAGGCGGTCGATCATCGTCTCGGTGGTGTCCTCGCCAGCCTGCGCGAGCACGGTGCCGTCCGGGCCGACGACATCCTCGGAGAGGGTACGGCCGGTGCCGGTGTTCTCGATGTTGTCCAGCTTGCGGAGGACGCCGTCGGCGCCCTTCTCCGCGATCTGCATCGGGAACCGGCGCTCGGTGCCGCAGTCCTCCTCGCGGACGATGACGTCCTGCGCCACGTCCACCAGGCGCCGGGTCAGGTACCCGGAGTCGGCGGTCCGCAGCGCGGTGTCGGCGAGGCCCTTGCGGGCACCGTGGGTCGAGATGAAGTACTCGAGCACGGTCAGGCCCTCACGGAAGGAGGACTTGATCGGGCGCGGGATCGTCTCGCCCTTCGGGTTCGACACCAGGCCACGCATGCCGGCGATCTGCCTGACCTGCATGGGGTTACCACGGGCACCGGAGTTGACCATCATCCAGACCGGGTTGGTGGCCGGGAAGGCGTTCTCCATGTCCTGGGCAACCTCGGCGGTCGCGTGCGTCCAGATCTCGATGAGCTCCTGACGGCGCTCGTCGTCGGTGATCAGGCCGCGCTCGTACTCGCGCTGCACCTTGTCGGCGCGGCGCTCGTAGCCGTCCAGGATCGTCGCCTTGTTCGGCGGGGCCACGACATCCTCGATGCCGATCGTCACGCCGGACCGGGTCGCCCAGTGGAAGCCGGCGTCCTTGAGCGTTGTCAAGGGCCGTCGCGACCTGCACCTTCGGGTACGTCTCGGCGAGCGAGTTGACGATGACGGCTGAGCTGCTTCTTGCCCACGCCGTAGTTGACGAACGGGAAGTCCGCGGGCAGCGTCTCGTTGAAGATGCACCGGCCGAGGGTGGTCTCCATCCGCAGCGGCTGGCCGGGCTGCCAGTCCTCGGGAACCGGGTAGTCCTCCGGCGGGACGACGTTGGTCAGCCGGATCTGGATCCGCGCCTGCAGGTCGAGCTCGCCCTTGTCGTAGGCCATCTGCGCCTCGGACATGGTGGAGAACGCCCGCCCGGCCCCGGTCACGTCCTCTTCAAGCCGCGTCAGCGAGTACAGCCCGATGATCATGTCCTGGGTGGGCATGGTGACCGGCTTGCCGTCGGACGGCTTGAGGATGTTGTTGGTGGACAGCATCAGGATCCGGGCCTCGGCCTGCGCCTCGGCGGACAGCGGCAGGTGGACCGCCATCTGGTCGCCGTCGAAGTCCGCGTTGAACGCGGTGCAGACCAGCGGGTGGATCTGGATCGCCTTGCCCTCGACCAGCTGCGGCTCGAAGGCCTGGATGCCGAGGCGGTGCAGCGTCGGCGCCCGGTTCAGCAGGACCGGGTGCTCGGTGATGACCTCTTCGAGTACGTCCCAGACGACCGGCTTGGCGCGCTCCACCATCCGCTTGGCGGACTTGATGTTCTGCGCGTGGTTCAGGTCGACGAGGCGCTTCATCACGAACGGCTTGAACAGCTCGAGTGCCATCTGCTTGGGCAGGCCGCACTGGTGGAGCTTGAGCTGCGGGCCGACGACGATGACGGACCGGCCGGAGTAGTCGACGCGCTTGCCGAGCAGGTTCTGGCGGAACCGGCCCTGCTTGCCCTTGAGCATGTCGGACAGCGACTTCAGCGGGCGGTTGCCTGGGCCCGTGACCGGGCGGCCGCGGCGGCCGTTGTCGAAGAGGCTGTCGACGGCCTCCTGGAGCATCCGCTTCTCGTTGTTCACGATGATCTCGGGCGCGCCGAGGTCAAGGAGCCGCTTGAGGCGGTTGTTCCGGTTGATGACCCGTCGGTACAGGTCATTGAGGTCGCTCGTGGCGAACCGGCCACCGTCGAGCTGGACCATCGGCCGCAGGTCCGGCGGGATCACCGGGATGCAGTCGAGGACCATGCCCATCGGGCGAGTTGCGCGTGTTCAGGAACGCGGAGACGACCTTGAGCCGCTTGAGCGCGCGGGCCTTCTTCTGGCCCTTGCCGGTGCGGATGATCTCGCGCAGGTCGTTGGCCTCGGCGTCGAGGTCGAAGGTCGCGAGCCGGTCCTGGATGGCCTGGGCGCCCATGCCGCCGCGGAAGTACCGGCCGAACCGGTCCCGCATCTCGCGGTACAGGAGCTCGTCGCCCTCCAGGTCCTGGACCTTCAGGCCCTTGAACCTCGACCAGACCTCGTCGATCCGGTCGATCTCCTTGGCGGAGCGGTCGCGGATCTGCTTCATCTCGCGGTCGGCCGACTCGCGCACCTTGCGGCGCGCGTCGCCCTTGGCGCCCTGCGCCTCGAGCTCGGCCAGGTCGGCCTCGAGCTTCTTCTGCCGGGTCTCGATGTCGTTGTCCCGGCGCTGCTCGAGCTGGGTCCGCTCGACCGTGATCCGCGCCTCCAGGGACGGCAGGTCACGCTGGCGCGCCTCGTCGTCCACGTAGGTGATCATGTAGGCCGCGAAGTAGATGACCTTCTCCAGGTCCTTCGGCGCCAGGTCGAGCAGGTAGCCGAGGCGGCTCGGCACACCCTTGAAGTACCAGATGTGCGTGACCGGCGCGGCCAGCTCGATGTGCCCCATCCGCTCACGCCGCACCTTGGCCCGAGTGACCTCGACGCCGCAGCGCTCGCAGATGATGCCCTTGAACCGGACGCGCTTGTACTTGCCGCAGTAGCACTCCCAGTCCCGGGTCGGACCGAAGATCTTCTCGCAGAAGAGCCCGTCCTTCTCCGGCTTGAGCGTGCGGTAGTTGATGGTCTCCGGCTTCTTCACCTCGCCGTGCGACCACTGCCTGATGTCCTCGGCCGTGGCCAGCCCGATGCGAAGGTCGTCGAAGAAGTTGACGTCTAGCACTGGTGTGAATCCCCCTTTCGGTTGTCAGACCTCTTCGACGCTGCTCGGCTCACGCCGGGACAGGTCGATGCCGAGTTCCTCCGCGGCGCGGAAGACGTCCTCGTCGGTGTCCCGCATCTCGATGGCGGCGCCGTCGCTAGACAGCACCTCCACGTTGAGGCACAGGGACTGCATCTCCTTGATGAGCACCTTGAAGGACTCGGGGATGCCTGGCTCGGGGACGTTCTCGCCCTTGACGATGGCCTCGTAGACCTTCACGCGGCCGAGCACGTCGTCGGACTTGATGGTGAGCAGCTCCTGCAGGGCGTAGGCGGCGCCGTAGGCCTCGAGGGCCCACACCTCCATCTCACCGAACCGCTGGCCACCGAACTGCGCCTTACCACCGAGCGGCTGCTGGGTGATCATCGAGTACGGGCCGGTGGACCGGGCGTGGATCTTGTCGTCCACCAGGTGCAGCAGCTTGAGGATGTAGATGTAGCCGACGGAGACCGCGTCCTTGAACGGCTCGCCGGTGCGGCCGTCGAACAGCATGGTCTTGCCGCTTGAGCCGATCATCTGGTCGCCGTCCCGGTTCGGCAGCGTGGAGCCGAGCAGGCCGGTGATCTCCTCCTCGTGCGCGCCGTCGAAGACCGGGGTGGCGACCTTGGTGTTCGGCTCGCTCGCGTCGGCGCCGATGGCGCGCAGGCGGCCCTTCCAGTCCTCGTCGTCGCCCTCGACCTGCCAGCCGGTCTTGGCCACCCACCCGAGGTGGGTCTCAAGTACCTGGCCGACGTTCATTCGGCCGGGAACGCCGAGCGGGTTGAGCACGATGTCCACCGCGGTGCCATCGGCGAGGAACGGCATGTCCTCCACCGGCAGGATCTTGGAGATGACGCCCTTGTTGCCGTGGCGGCCGGCCAGCTTGTCGCCGTCGGTGATCTTCCGCTTCTGGGCCACGTAGACGCGGACCAGCTCGTTGACGCCGGGCGGAAGCTCGTCGCCGTCCTCGCGGGTGAACACGCGGACGCCGATGACCTTGCCCTCTTCGCCGTGCGGCACCTTGAGGCTCGTGTCACGGACCTCGCGGGCCTTCTCGCCGAAGATCGCGCGCAGCAGGCGCTCCTCCGGGGTGAGCTCGGTCTCGCCCTTGGGCGTGACCTTGCCGACCAGGATGTCGCCGTTGACGACCTCCGCGCCGATCCGGATGATGCCGCGCTCGTCGAGGTCGGCGAGCACTTCATCGGAGACGTTCGGGATGTCCCGCGTGATCTCCTCAGGGCCCAGCTTGGTGTCGCGGGCGTCGACCTCGTGCTCCTCGATGTGGATGGAGCTCAGGACGTCGTCCTGGACGAGGCGCTGCGACAGGATGATCGCGTCCTCGTAGTTGTGGCCCTCCCACGGCATGAACGCGACGAGCAGGTTCTTGCCGAGCGCCATCTCGCCCTCGTCGGTGCAGGGGCCGTCGGCGAGGACCTGGCGCTCCTCGACCCGCTGCCCCTCCTCCACGACGGGCTTCTGGTTGAAGCAGGTGCCCTGGTTGGACCGGCGGAACTTCTGGATGTGGTAGGTCGTGCGGGTCCCGTCGTCGTTCATCACGGTGACGTAGTCCGCGCAGGACTCCTCGACCACGCCCGGCTTCTCCGCCAGGATCACGTCGCCCGCGTCGGTCGCGGCGCGGTACTCCATGCCGGTGCCGACCAGCGGCGCCTCGGACCGCAGCAGCGGCACGGACTGCCGCTGCATGTTGGACCCCATGAGCGCGCGGTTGGCGTCGTCGTGCTCGAGGAACGGGATCATGGCGGTCGCGACCGACGTCATCTGCCGCGCGGACACGTCCATGTAGTCGACCTCGTCCGGCGGGATCTGGTCGACCTCGCCGCCCTTGCGGCGGACCAGCACGCGGTTGGTCCCGAACTGGCCGTCGGCGTTGACCGGCGTGTTCGCCTGCGCGATGACGTGCCGGTCCTCCTCGTCCGCGGTCAGGTAGTCGACCTGGTCGGTGACCACGCCGTCGACGACCTTGCGGTACGGGGTCTCGACGAAGCCGAACGGGTTCACCCGCGCGTAGCTCGACAGGGAGCCGATCAGGCCGATGTTCGGGCCTTCCGGCGTCTCGATCGGGCACATCCGGCCGTAGTGGCTCGGGTGCACGTCACGGACCTCGAACCCGGCCCGCTCGCGGGACAGGCCACCGGGACCGAGCGCGGACAGGCGGCGCTTGTGCGTCAGCCCGGCCAGCGGGTTGGTCTGGTCCATGAACTGCGAGAGCTGGCTGGTGCCGAAGAACTCCTTGATCGACGCCACCACCGGGCGGATGTTGATCAGGGTCTGCGGCGTGATCGCCTCGACGTCCTGGGTCGTCATCCGCTCGCGGACCACGCGCTCCATCCGGGCCAGGCCAAGGCGGACCTGGTTCTGGATCAGCTCGCCGACGGTCCGCAGCCGCCGGTTGCCGAAGTGGTCGATGTCATCGGTCTCGATGACGATCGTCCGCTCGCCGCGGGTCTGCTCCTCCTCGCCGGCGTGCAGCTTGACCAGGTACTCGATCGTGGAGACGATGTCTTCCTCGGTCAGCGTGCCCTGGCGGATCGGCTGCTCAAGGCCGAGCTTGCGGTTGACCTTGTACCGGCCGACCTTGGCGAGGTCGTACCGCTTCGGGTTGAAGTACAGGTTGTCGAGCAGCGCCTGCGCGGACTCGCGGGTCGGCGGCTCGCCCGGGCGCAGCTTGCGGTAGATGTCGAGCAGCGCGTCGTCCTGGCCGGCCGTGTGGTCCTTCTCCAGGGTGGCGCGCATCGACTCGTAGTCGCCGAAGCGCTCGAGAATGCGCGCGTCGTCCCAGCCAAGTGCCTTCAGCAGGACGGTGACGGACTGCTTGCGCTTGCGGTCGATGCGGACCCCGACGCTGTCGCGCTTGTCGATCTCGAACTCAAGCCACGCGCCCCTGCTCGGGATCACCTTGCAGGAGTAGATGTCCTTGTCGCTCGTCTTGTCGACCTGCCGGTCGAAGTACACGCCGGGCGAGCGGACGAGCTGGCTGACCACCACGCGCTCGGTGCCGTTGATGATGAACGTGCCCTTACGGGACATGAGCGGGAAGTCGCCCATGAAGACCGTCTGGCTCTTGATCTCACCGGTCGTGTTGTTGATGAACTCCGCCGTCACGAACATCGGCGCGGAGTACGTCATGTCCTTGTCTTTGCACTCCTCGTCGGAGTACTTTGGCGGCTCAAACCGGTGGTCGCGGAACGACAGGGACATCGTTCCGGAGAAGTCCTCGATCGGGCTGATCTCTTCGAAGATCTCTTCGAGGCCGGACTGCTCGGCGATGTTCTTGCTTCCAGCTTCCTTGGCGGCCTGGATACGCGCCTTCCACTTGTCATTGCCGAGCAACCAGTCGAACGACTCGGTCTGCAGGGCCAGCAGATCCGGAACCTTCAGAGGCTCGTTGATCCGCGCGAAGGAGACGCGCTGGGGACCTAGATTCGTGGCGGAGGCGCTGCGCGATGCTGCCAACAGGGGTCCTTCCGAACTTGTCGCGGAACTATCACCGCACGCACGCCAAACGCCCCACGGCTGTACCACCTGCGAAAAGGACCCCACAGAGGCGCCAATAGAGGCAGAGGAGACACCGAGGACGTTAGAGTGCAGCGCAAATAGCCAGTGTAGCCGAGGGCTGCACTGCTTGTCAACGGTACGCCTGTATGTGGTTCACCTTGCTTCGAAGCATCTCCTGTCGGAGACCAAAGGTCAAGCCGAAACCGTCGCGTTTGGACGGGTTTCCCGCGTGATCGATGCCACACGGATGCGGATGTGTAGGCGACAACGCCGCCGGGTATGACTCGTATTCCCGCTGGTGAGCAATCGGTTGGCATCCGGCATGCCGTTGCGGGCGCCCAGCGCGGCCGGTTCCGGCTGTCCAGGCAAACGAGAACGCCGCCCGGGATGTTCCCGGACGGCGTTCTGCGGTGTGCTGCGCCGGGGCGGACCCCCGGCCGGCACGAGCGGTCGAACTACTTGACCGTGACCGAGGCGCCGGCGCCCTCGAGGGCAGCCTTCGCCTTCTCCGCGGCCTCCTTGTTGACCTTCTCAAGGACGGTCTTCGGCGCGCCGTCGACCAGGTCCTTGGCCTCCTTGAGGCCCAGGCTGGTGAGCGTGCGCACCTCCTTGATGACCTGGATCTTCTTGTCGCCAGCGGCCTCGAGGATGACGTCGAACTCGTCCTGCTCCTCGGCCTCTTCGGCAGCGGGGGCAGCGGGCCCGCCGCCAGCGGCGGCGGCAACCGCGACCGGGGCCGCGGCCTTGACGTCGAACGTCTCCTCGAAGGACTTCACGAACTCGGACAGCTCAAGGAGGGTCATCTCCTTGAACGCGTCGAGCAGGTCAGCGCTGCTGAGCTTCGCCATGATCGTTTCCTCCGTTCCTAAGTCCTGAAGTTCTTTACGCTTCGTCCGGGGCGTCCGCTGCCGGTGCCTCCGCCGCATCCCCAGCCGCGGGCGCGCCCGCCTCGAGCTTGGCGCGCAGCGCGTCGGCGAGGAGCGCCATCTGCGTCGGCAGCGCGTTGAACGTCCCGGCCGCCCTGGCCTGAGTCGCCTTCATCGCGCCGGCCAGCTTGGCCAGCAGCACCTCGCGCGGCTCCAGGTCGGCGAGCTTGCCAACCTCGGCCGCGGTCAGCGCCTTGCCGTCGAGCACGCCGCCCTTGATGACGAGCAGCGGGTTCGCCTTGGCGAAGTCAAGCAGGCCCTTGGCGGCCTGGGCGACATCCCCGTCGACGAACGCGATAGCGGACGGCCCAGACAGCATCGGCGAAAGCTGGTCACCCAGGCCCGCCTCGGTCGCCGCGACCTTAGCCAGCGTGTTCTTCGTGACGGCGAACGTCGCGTTGCCCTTGAGGGCAGCCACGCAGCTCGGACATCTGCGCCACCGTCAGGCCGCGGTACTCGGTCAGCACCGCACCGCTTGAGTCGCGGAACTTGCCCGTGAGGTCTTCGATCACGGCCGTCTTCTCGGCGTTTGCCATGAGCCTCCTTCCCATGTGTCGTCCCTGCGATTGACCCCCGAAGACGACGAACGCCCCGGGGCGCAGATGCACACGGGGCGACAGACCACGGTCGGCAGATCCGGTCGGGATCTGAGCTAACCGGGATTTGAGGCTTACATGGTCACCTGCGCGGGATGTCCGTACGGAACCTTCGGCCAGCGAACTGGCATCCAGCGGTCTTCGGTAGCTCCAGTATATAGCAGCTTCAGCATTTGATCGTCGGTATGACAGCTGTCGCCTGGACGCGAGCGGCGGCGCCCCCGAAGGGAACGCCGCCGCCGCGGATGTCGCAGACCCTTACGCCGAGACGGTCTCCTCGTCGAGGAAGCCGCGGGTCTTGTTCGGGTCCACCGGGATGCCGGGGGCCATGGTCGTGGTGAAGGTGATCTTCTTCAGGTACCGGCCCTTGGCGGCGGCGGGCTTCAGCCTGATCGACCTCGTCGAGCGCGGCCGCGTAGTTCTCGAGCAGCGCCTTCTTGTCGAAGGAGGCCTTGCCGATGATGAAGTGCAGGTTCCCGTGCCGGTCGACGCGGAACTCGATCTTGCCGCCCTTGATTTCGGTCACGGCCTTGGCCACGTCCGGCGTCACGGTGCCGGTCTTCGGGTTCGGCATGAGGCCACGCGGACCGAGCACGCGGCCGAGGCGGCCGACCTTGCCCATCAGGTCCGGGGTGGCGACCACCGCGTCGAAGTCGAGGAACCCGCCCTGGATCCGCTCGATCAGGTCGTCAGAGCCCACGAAGTCGGCCCCGGCCGCCTTCGCGGCCTCGGCGCGGTCGCCGGTGGCGAACACCAGCACGCGGGCGGTCTTGCCGGTGCCGTTCGGCAGGTTGACGGTGCCGCGGACCATCTGGTCCTGCTTGCGGGGGTCGACGCCGAGCCGGAGGTTCACCTCAACGGTCGGGTCGAACTTCGTCACCTTGGTCTGCTTCGCCAGCTCGATCGCGTCACCCGGGCTGTACAGCGCCTCGTGGTCGATCTTGGCGTCGGCGTCCTGATACGCCTTGCTGCGCTTCATAATGCACTCCTGACATGGAGGTCGTGGTCGTCGGGACCCAGCGCGAGGCCCTGCCACTTGTTGACTTTTAAGATCCGATCATCCCGAACGGAGTCGTTGCTCCGCCGGTCCGGTCCGGGCTTAACCCTCGACCTTGATGCCCATCGAGCGGGCGGTGCCTGCGATGATCTTCTCCGCGGCCTCGATCGTGGTCGCGTTCAGGTCGGGCATCTTCGTCTCGGCGATCTGCCGGAGCTGCGCCTTGGTCAGCGTGCCGACCTTGGTCTTGTGCGGCTCCGCGCTGCCCTTGTCGACGCCGACGGCCTTCTTGATCAGCTCAGGCGCGGGCGGCGTCTTCGTGATGAAGGTGAACGACCGGTCCTCGAAGATCGTGATCTCGACCGGGATGATGTTGCCACGCTGGGCCTCGGTGGCGGCGTTGTACTGCCGCACGAAGTCCATGATGTTGACGCCGTGCGGGCCCAGGGCGGTACCGACGGGCGGCGCCGGGGTGGCAGCGCCCGCGGGCAGCTGCACCTTGACCACCGCGTTGATCTTCTTCCTTCTTGGCGGCATGGCTGTGCCTACTCCTTTAGATCTTTGAGACCTGGTCAAACGAGAGCTCGACAGGCGTCTCCCGGCCGAAGATCGACACGAGAACCTTGAGCTTCTGCGTGACCGAGTTGACCTCGTTCACGGTCGCCGCGAGCGTCGCGAACGGGCCGTCCATAACGGTAACCGACTCGCCGACCTCGTATTCCGGGGACGACTTCTTGGCGGCCGCCGCCTGCGCCGCCGGGCTGCCCTCGGCCGGGGCAGGGGCGAGCAGCGAGGCCACCTCGCCGAGCGGCAGCGGCGAGGGCTTGCTTGACAGGCCGACGAAGCCGGTTACCCCCGGGGTGTTCCTGACCACGGCCCAGGACTCGTCGGTCAGGTCCATCCGGACCAGGATGTAGCCCGGCAGCACCTTCTCGTTGACCGTCTGCTTCTTGCCGCTCTTGACCTCGGTCACCTGGTGGGTCGGAACCTCGATCTGGAAGATGTAATCCTCCATGTTGAGCGACGTGATACGGCTCTCCAGGTTGGTCTTCACCCGGTTCTCGTATCCGGCGTAGGAGTGGATCACATACCAGTCGCCCGGCATGCATGCGCAGTTCGCGAGTGAACTCGGCGACCGGGTCGAGCTGCTCGGGCTCGGCTGCCTCCGCGTCGTCGGCCTCGGCCTCTACGGCCTCGACCTCCTCGGCCGCGTCCTCGTCACCGACGGGCTCGTCAGCGAAGCCGGAAGTCTCGGTCACGTCGGCTGCCTCCTCTTCCGCAGAGCCTGGCCGGTCGCCGCGTCGACATCGCTGTGCAGTTGGGACTCGGGCACGGTTACTCACTCTCTCGGTCTGCTCGCTGGGCCAGCCGCTCGCTCGGCAGTACGCCCGCGAGGAAGCCCAGTGATCATCGTGCCACGCTAGGTGCGCTTGGCGCGAATTACGGGCGTCCTGGGATCGGCGTTAGCCGAAGAACCAGAACATCAACTTGGTGAACCCGTAGTCGAGCGACAGCACGATCGCGCTCAGGACGACCACGAACATGAGCGCGGCCGCCGTGTACGTCACCAGCTCGTTACGGGTCGGCCAAATCACCTTCCGGAGCTCCGCCACCACCTGCCGGGTAAACAGGGCAGGCGTGGTCCGGTCCCGCTTAGCGGCAGCCCCGGACCCGCTCCGGCGCTCCGCGCTCTGGCCTCGCGTCTGGGTAGCCATGTCCTCACCTATGCGCTAAACGGATCCACCACGCACGGGCCAACAGGACCGAGCCGGTCCAGCCGATCCGCACTTGCAGGGCAGGAGGGACTCGAACCCCCAACCGCCGGTTTTGGAGACCGGGACTCTACCAATTGAGCTACTGCCCTACGGTTGCAACCACCAGAGTGTATGCCGAAGGTACCCCCTGCGTCGAACCGGACGGGCAAGTTCGGGCCCGATCGGGGCAAGTTCGGGCCCGATCGCAAAGACCGCCATTATATCGGGCCCGAGCTTGCCCCGATATCTCCCGGGGGACGACCCCCGTACCCCCGGGCTGCGCGCTGCGCGCGCGGAAACTTAGTTCCTCGCAGGGACGGGCCTGCGTCTCCCGGTGCGCGGTGCGCGCAGACCTGCCGTATCCGGCACTCGCCCAGAGCGAAACCGGTTGCTGGCCGTCATGCGAGAAGTGACACCATGGGGGCATGCCAACCACGAGAATATCGGCCCGCGTGTCCGCCATATCCGAATCCGCGACCCTGGCCGTCGACGCGAAAGCCAAGGCGCTGAAGGCGGCCGGCCGGCCGGTCATCGGGTTCGGCGCCGGCGAGCCCGACTTCCCGACTCCCGACTACATCGTCGAGGCCGCCAAGCGCGCGGCCGCCGACCCGAAGATGCACAAGTACACGCCGGCCGCCGGCCTGCCCGAGCTTCGGGCGGCCATCGCCGCGAAGACCGCCCGCGACTCCGGCTACCAGGTGACGGCCGACCAGGTGCTCGTCACCAACGGCGGCAAGCAGGCCGTTTACCAGACCTTCGCCGCCCTGCTCGACGAGGGTGACGAGGCGCTGCTGCCCGCCCCGTACTGGACCACCTACCCCGAGGCGATCGCGCTCGCGGGCGGGAAGTCGGTGATCGTCCCGACCGACGAGTCCACCGGGTACCTGGCCTCGGTGGAGCAGCTTGACGCGGCCTGCACCGAGCGCACCAAGCTGCTCGTGTTCGTCTCCCCGTCCAACCCGACCGGCGCCGTCTACCCGCCGGAGCAGGTGAAGGCGATCGGCGAGTGGGCCGCCGCCAAGGGCATCTGGGTCGTGACCGACGAGATCTACGAGCACCTTGTTTACGGTGACGCGACGTTCTCCTCGATCCCGGTGGAAGCCCCCGAGATCGCCGACCGCTGCGTGGTGCTCAACGGCGTGGCCAAGACCTACGCGATGACCGGCTGGCGGGTCGGCTGGATGATCGGCCCCAAGGACGTCATCAAGGCGGCGACCAACCTGCAGTCCCACGCGACCTCGAACGTGGCGAACGTCTCCCAGGCGGCGGCGCTCGCCGCGGTGTCCGGTGACCTGACGGCCGTGGCCGAGATGCGGGCGGCGTTCGACCGCCGGCGCAAGACGATCGTGCGGATGCTCAACGAGATCCCCGGCGTCGACTGCCCGGAGCCGCTCGGCGCGTTCTACGCCTACCCGAGCGTCAAGGGCGTGCTCGGCAAGGAAATCGCGGGCAAGCGGCCCGCGACCTCGAGCGAGCTGGCCGCCCTCATCCTCGAAGAGGCCGAGGTCGCGGTCGTGCCGGGCGAGGCGTTCGGCACCGACGGCTACTTCCGGCTGTCCTACGCCATGAGCGACGCCGACCTCGAAGAGGGCGTCGGCCGGATCGGCAAGCTTCTCGCCGAGGCTAAGTAAGGCTCGGGCTGTCGCGGGGGCGGCGGGGTTGATCCCGCCGCCCCGCTCCTGTTGGCCCGGGACGGCTTCGATTCCCTCGCCTGAGGGGTTTGACGAAGGTGTTTGTTAGCTGGTCGGGAGGAAGTGGCAGCGCGGATGCACGTGCATTGGGGATAATAGAGAATGCCGCATGATCTGTCGGCCCTCCCCAAGGCGCATCTTCACCTGCATCTGACCGGTGCTATGCGCCACTCGACCATGATCGAGCTTGCGCGTGTGCACGGAGTGTCGCTGCCGACCGCGCTGACCGAGGAGTGGCCTCCCCAGCTGTCCACCGCCGACGAGCGCGGGTGGTTCCGGTTTCAGCGCCTCTACGACACCGCCCGCTCGGTGCTCCGCACGCCCGGACGACCTTTGCCGGCTCGTGCGGGAGATCGCCGAGGACGAGCGGGCGGAAGGGTCGCGGTGGCTTGAGCTGCAGGCCGACCCTTCCGGGTTCGCCGCTAGGTACGGCGGGATCACCGCGTACACCGAGCTGCTGCTCGACGCGGCGGAAAAGGCGGCGCGGGCGGCGGACATCGGGATCGGGATCATCATCGCCGCCAACCGGACCAGGCACCCGATGGACGCGCGGACGCTCGCGCGGCTGGCCGCGCAGTACGCCGGTCAGGGCGTCACCGGGTTCGGGCTTTCCAACGACGAGCGGCGCGGTCCGGCCGCGGACTTCGCGCCCGCCTTCAGGATTGCCGAGCGGGCCGGGCTGCTGCTCGCACCGCACGCCGGCGAACTGGTCGGCCCGCCCAGCGTTACGGCGGCGCTTGACCTGCTGCACGCGAGCCGGCTCGGGCACGGCGTCCGGTCGGTGGAGGACCCGCGGCTCGTCGAGCGGCTCGCCGCGGGCGGCATCACCTGCGAGGTGTGCCCCTCCTCCAACGTGTCGCTCGGCGTCGTGCCGGACGAGGCCGCCGTCCCGGTCAGGACGCTCCTCGAGGCCGGGGTCCCGGTGGCGCTTGGGGCGGACGACCCGCTGCTCTTCGGCCGCCGCCTGGTGAAGCAGTATGAGATCGCCCGCGACGTGCACGGCTTCACGCCGGCCGAGCTGGCCGAGCTGGCCCGCATGTCGGTCCGCGGCTCCGCCGCCCCAGCAGACACCCGAGCCCGCCTGCTTTCAGCGATTGACGCCTGGCTGGCCGCCCCGGAACCAGTACGCTGATCCGGCTTCTGGCTATGTGACCCTCAAGGCCGGAATTCTCTGTCCTTGAGGCGCTCAAGGACAGAAATGGTGGTGGCCTTGTGGCCCCCAAGCCCAGAATTTGCTGGGCTTGGGGCACTCAAGGACGCTAGAAGTGGCCCTGCGGCACACAAGGCCGCAATATTTTGGCCTTGGGGCACCCCGGGCTAGTAGCGATTGTGGCCTTGTGGCATCCCGGGGCAGAACCCGCGAGCGGGCCGGCCTCAGGCCGATGCGTACGGGCTCGGGGCGATGCGTACGGGCGGGCCCGGGCTCGGGGCGATGCGTACGGGCTCGGGGCGATTCGAACGGGCGGGCCCGGCCCCCGGGACGGGGGCAACCCAGCGAGCGGGACAGGGGCAACCCAGTTAGAGGGTGACGCCGACCAGGATGGGCTCTGGGGTCAGGGTGACGCCGTAGGCGGCTTGGACGCCTGAGACGATCTCGCGGGCCAACGCGAGGAGATCGCCGGTCGAGGCCTCGCCCGCGTTGACGAGCGCGAGGGTGTGCTTGGACGAGACCCGGGCCGGGCCGGGGGCACCGTAGCCCTTGGCGAAGCCGGAGCGCTCGATCAGCCAGGCGGCGGGCACCTTGACCAGTCCCTCGCCCGCCGGGTAGCGCGGCACCGGGCCGGCCCCCTGGCCGCCGCGGCGCTCTCGACGGCGGCGAACTCCTCGGCGCTGATCACCGGGTTGGTGAAGAAGGAGCCGGCGCTGCGCGTGTCGGGGTCGCCGGGGTTCAGCACCATGCCCTTGCGCGAGCGGATCTTGATGACGGCGGCGCGGACCTCGCCGGCCGCGGCCTGCTCCCCCAGCTCGACGCCCAGCTCGGCCGCCAGCTCCGCGTACTTCACCGGCGCCGACAGCGACTGCCGGAGCAGCCGGAACGTAACGTCAAGGACCACGTACCTGGGCTGGCCCGCGGCCGCTGACCGCGCGCCGTCCGGCAGCGAGATCAGGGCTTCCGGCCTGCCGCTCTTGAAGAGGCTGGTGCGGTAGGAGAACCGGCAGCCGTCGTTCGGGATGATCCGGATCTGGTCTGCCTGCCGGTCGTATACCCGCACCTCGGTGATGAACTCGGCCACCTCACGGCCGTACGCGCCGACGTTCTGGATCGGGGTCGCGCCCGCGCGGCCCGGGATGCCGGACAGCGGCTCGAGGCCCGCGAGTCCCTCGCCGACGGTCGCCGCCACGACGTCGTCCCAGTCCGCGCCGGCCGCGACGGTAACGTTCACGGCGCCGTCGCCGGCGTCGATGAAGGTGAGGCCCCTGGTGTTGACGTGAATGACCGTGCCGGGGAAACCGGCGTCGGCGATCACCAGGTTGGATCCGCCGCCGATGAGCAGGACCGGCTCGCCGGCCCGGTCGGCGGACCGCACCGCGCGGATGAGGCCAGGCTCGGTGTCGGCCGATACGAAGCTGCGCGCCGGGCCGCCAACGCCAAGCGTCGTGTAATCGGCCAGTAGCGTTCGCGATGACGAGGGGGTGTGCCCCAGGAAAGCTCGGCTCACGGGAGACGGACGGTGGCGCGGGCGCGGGTCAGCACCTTCGCACCGCCGGCCTTCGCCACGACGTCGACGGTGACCTTGTTGTCCGGCAGCTTCTCCAGGATCTTGCCGCTGAGTTCGATCGTCGCGCCTTCGTCATCGTCGGGTACGGGCACCATGGCGGAGAAGCGCACGCCGAAATCGGTGACCGCACCGGGGTCGCCCCCGGCCCACTCGGTGACGAACTGGCCCGCCTGGGCCATCGTGTACATGCCGTGGGCGATCACGTTCGGCAGCCCGACCGAGCGGGCGACGCGCTCGTTCCAGTGGATGATGTTGAAGTCGCCAGAGGCGCCGGCGTACTTGACCAGGTCCAGGCGGGTGACCTGGTAGGCCCGCGGCGGGAGTTCGGTGCCCTTGTCAACGCTGTCGTACGTGACGCTCATGCGGTGTTCCCCGCCCTCCGCTCGACGAGGTTGGACTTCGCGGTGCAGACGTGCTCACCGTCCACCGTGTCGATGCTCGTGGACGTCACCATCATCGACAGCGCGCCGACCGACTTGATCGACTCGATCGTCGTGGTCGCGACCACGACGTCGCCCGCGTGCAGCGGGCGGGTATAGCTGAAGCTCTCCTCGCCGTGCACCACCATCGAGTAGTCGAGCCCGAGGCCGGGGTCGGTCACGGCCGCCTTGGTTGACCGCTGCTCGATGATCACCGCGAACGTCGGCGGCGCGATCACGTCCGGATACCCGGCCTTGACGGCGGCATCGCGGTTCCGGCACAGCTCGCTCGGCTCGCCGATCGCGTCGGCGAAGTCGGCGATCTTGACCCGGCTCACCTCGTACGGCTCGCCGGGTCCGTAGACCCGGCCGACGTACTCGGGGTTCGGCGCCATGCTGATGACCCCGCCAGGGGGACTAGCGGGTCTCGCGGTGGTCGGTGTGCCGACGGCAGTTCGGGCAGAACTTCTTCAGTTCCATCCGGTCCGGGTCGTTGCGCCGGTTCTTCTTGGTGATGTAGTTGCGGTGCTTGCACTCCTGGCAAGCCAGCGTGATCTTCGGCCGGACATCGGTGGCAGCCACGATGGAGTGCCTTTCTAACGAGAGACTGGTCGATCAAGGTTACCGGACGGGCGAGGCCGTCCGGCCCGCACTTAACACGTCCCCACCGTTGCGGGCGAACGCAGTCGGGGGGTCTGGGGGGCGTCCCCCCAGAATGAAGGCTACGAGGTAGTGGGGAAAGCGGCCGAAGGCCACTGACCATGCTCCCGCGCCGAGTAGCGGAGACCGGACTTGAACCGGTGACACAGCGATTATGAGCCGCTTGCTCTGCCGACTGAGCTACTCCGCCATAAGTGACTACGTAAGGGTACCCGATTCTAGGGGACCCGTGCGTCGTCTGCCCGTTGTCCACAGGCAGGTCGGGTTAACCACAACGGAATCCCCAGCATTCCGGGCCGCGTCCACACGCTAGCAACACGTTGCGCACAGCTTATCCACAGGCGGGGTCAACCGATCGGTGGATACGCGAATCAGCCGGACCAGGCCAGATCCCGTACTTGCGACCGATTCGCCGGAAGCTAGGGCTCGGCGATGCTGGCAGCATGACGGGAGTAGCAGTGGAGGCACAGGCGGCGCAGGCCGTCAACCTGTGCAAGACCTACGGGGCGGGGCACGCGACCGTGCGCGCGCTCGACAATGTCAGCGTGGCCTTCGAGCGCGGCCGGTTCACGGCCGTCATGGGCCCCTCTGGCTCGGGGAAATCGACGCTCATGCACTGCCTGGCGGGCCTTGACCGGCCGACTTCCGGGACCGTCTACGTGGGCGGTCAGGACATCGGGAAACTTGACGACGCCGGGCTGACCAAGCTGCGGCGGGACCGCATCGGCTTCGTGTTCCAGTACTTCAACCTCGTGCCGACGCTAACGGCGGGCGAGAACATCACGCTGCCAGTGGCGCTCGCGGGCCGCAAGGCCGATCAGGACTGGGTCGACTACCTCGCCAAGCAGCTGGGCATCGCCGACCGGCTTTCGCACCGGCCGAGCGAGCTATCCGGCGGTCAGCAGCAGCGGGTCGCGTGCGCCAGGGCGCTGGTCAATAAGCCCGACCTCGTCTTCGCGGACGAGCCGACGGGCAACCTGGACTCCAACGCCGCCGCGGAGCTGCTGGCCTTCCTCCGGCGGTCGGTGCGGGAACTTGGCCAGTCGGTCGTCATGGTGACCCACGACCCGCGCAGCGCCGCGTACGCCGACCGGGTCGTCTTCCTCGCCGACGGGGCCGTAGTGAGCGAGCTGCGGCAGCCGACCGCCGACTCGGTGCTCGAGCGGATGCGGACGCTGGGGGCATGACATGCGCCAGGTGACCCTCAGGGGACTGCTCGCCCACAAGATGCGGCTGGCACTGACCGCGCTCGCGATCGTGCTCGGCGTCACGTTCATCTCCGGGACGTTCGTGCTCACCGACACGCTCAACAACACCTTCTCCTCGCTGTTCACCAGCGTCTACAGCAAGATCGACTTCCAGGTCCGCGGCGTGGCCCAGTTCGGCGAGCGGCGCGGGGGCGACCAGGAACCTGCTGCCCGAGTCCCTCCTGCCGCGCGTGGAGGCGGTCCCCGGCGTCGCCGCCGCGGCCGGGAACGTTGAGGGCTACGCCCAGTTCATCGCGCACGACGGCAAGCCGATCACCTCGACCATCGGGATGCTTGGGATCGGCTGGGACACCAACCCGCAGATCTCCAACCTGCACCTCATCGCGGGCAACCCGCCGACCAGCGACGACGACGTGGTGATGGACGCCGCGACGGCGAAGAGCTACGACTTCAGCGTCGGCCAGCGGGTGGAAATCCTGGGCAGCGGGCTGAAGTCGGCGCAGACGTTCACGATCACCGGGATCGCCCAGTTCGGCACCGCCGACAACCTCGCGGGACAGACCCTAGCGGCGTTCACGCTGCCGACCGCGCAGCGCGTGGTCGGGGAGACCGGGCTGTTCGACTTCATCAGCGTGATCGCCAAGCCGGGGGCCGACAAGGCCGCGGTGCAGCGGTCGATCGCCCGGGCCCTGCCGTCCGACGCAGAGGTCGTCACCGGGCAGACGATCATCAACGAGGACCAGAGCACGGTGAGCCAGGCGCTGTCCTTCTTCAACACGGCGCTGCTTGTCTTCGCGCTGATCTCGCTGTTCGTCGGCGCGTTCACCATCTACAACACGTTCTCGATCATCGTCGGCCAGCGAACCAGGGAACTGGCCCTGCTCCGGGTCGTCGGCGCCAGCCGGGGACAGGTGCTCCGCTCGGTGCTGACCGAGGCGGCGATCGTCGGGTTCGTCTCGTCCGCCGTCGGGGTCGGCCTCGGCGTGGCCGCCGCGATCGGGCTCGAAGCCCTGCTGAACGGGTTCGGTACCTCGCTGCCGACCGGACCGCTGACGTTCGAGCCGCGCACCGCGATCGTCGGGCTCGCCGTCGGCACGCTGGTCACGCTCGTCTCGGCGATCGGGCCGGCCAGGAACGCCGTGCGGATCCCGCCGGTGGCGGCGCTTACCGACCGCCCGGCCGACGGTGCCGGCGCCGGCCCGACCAGGCGGCGGCTCGTCTCCGGGTCGGCGGTCACCGTCCGGCGGGGTGGCCGCTGCTCGGCATCGGGCTGTCGAAGCCCGTCGTCGCGCTCGTGGGGGTTGGCGCGCTGTGCGTTTTCGTCGGCGTCGCGATGCTCGCCCCGGCGATCGCGCGACCGCTGTCCGGCCTGCTCGGGCGGCCGCTCGCCGCGCTGCTGGGCACGCCGGGGGAGCTCGGGCGGGAGAACTCCATGCGCAGCCCGCGCCGCACCGCGCAGACCGCCTCGGCGCTCATGGTCGGGCTCGCCCTGGTCTCCGCCATGGCGGTGTTCGGCGCGTCGCTCTCCGAGTCCGCGACCAGCAGCGTAGACCAGGCGATCAGCGCCGACCTGCTGGTCTCGGCCAACGGCAGCGGGCAGCTCAGCGACTCCGTGCCGGCCACCGCCGCGGCCGTGCCCGGCGTCACCGCGACCAACACCATCTACCGGAACCAGTTCGAGTTCGAGTCGACGCTCACGACCCTCACCGGGGTGACACCGCAGAACCTGGCCGACACGGTCATCGTGCGGATGACGGCCGGGTCCACCGCCGCCCTAGCCCAGGGCGAGCTGCTGATCGACTCCACGACCGCGACGAAGGACCACCTGTCGGTCGGGGACACGGTGCCGATCCGGTTCGCCTACACGGGGCCGACCACCATCAGGATCGGCGGGATCTACCAGTCCAACGCGCTCATCCTGAGTTACCTGGTGAGCTCCGCGTACTTCCTCGCCCACTTCCGGGCGCCCCACCCGGGCGCGGTCCTGGTCCGCACCAACGGGAGCTCCGGCGTCGAGACGGCCGTCACGAACGCCCTGGCGCCCTACGGGAACGTGCAGGTGCAGACCAGGGCGCAGTTCGAGCAGACGCAGGTATCGGCCGTCAACCAGCTCCTCGGCCTGGTCTACGCCCTGCTCGCGCTGGCCGTGCTGATAGCGCTCGTCGGGATCGTGAACACGCTCATGCTCTCGGTGCTCGAGCGGACCCGGGAGATCGGGCTGCTGCGGGCGGTCGGGATGCGACGTTCGCAGGTCCGGTCGATGATCCGGGCGGAGTCGGTGATCCTGGCGACGTTCGGCGCGGTCATCGGGATCGTCATCGGGACGCTGATGGGGCTGGCGCTCGTCTCCTCGCTGCGGCAGCAGAACATCAACGAGACGTCTGTTCCCTGGGTGCGGCTGGTGGAGTTCCTGGTGCTGGCGGCGATCCTCGGGCTCGTGGCCGCGAGCTGGCCCGCCCGGCGCGCGGCCCGGCTCGACGTCCTTGCCGCCATCGCGGCTGAGTGAGCCGACAATGGAACCACGGAACCGTTCGGGCTAGTGGTTTTGGGTTATGTGAGGCGGAGTCGCGTTCGAGGAAGGTGGTACCGGATGAGGGATCTCAACCGGGCCAGGCTGGGTACCTGGCGGCCAAAGCAGCTCAACGCGACGACCGCCGGCTTCCCGTACGTGCTGCTCATGGTCCTTACCGTGACGAGTTTCAAGGTTGGCGCGGTCGGCCTTGCTACTCATTACGTGACCGCCCTGCTGTGCGTCGTCGCCGCTTTGTGGCTGCTGTTCATGCACACGCTGCCGCCGGCGGAGGCGGCGCCCGGCGCTCCTCCCCGTGTTCGTCGCCGGGCTGATAGCGATCACGGCGGTCCTCGTCGTGCGGGCCTCGTGGTTCGGGTTCTTCACGATGGTCGGCGGCAGCTACACGCTCCGCCTGCCGCGCTTGCGGATGCAGCTGGCCAGCGGGGCCGCTATCGCGCTGATCGGTGCGATCTCGCAAACGGAAGACTCGCAGGCCCCGCTGCCGATGCACCTCACGCTGTTCGCCGCCGCCCTCGTCATCGACCTGCTGCTCGTCTGGAGCATCGTGTGGCTGTTGCGTGAGCGCGAGCAGCAGGTCACGCGCCATCGCGAGTCGCTCGCCGAGCTCAGCGAGGTCAACCGGCGGCTGGAGGCGACGATCGCGGAGAACGAGGGCCTGCACCGGCAACTGCTCGTGCAGGCGCGGGAGGCCGGGGTCGTCGACGAGCGGCGGCGGATGGCGCGGGAGATCCACGACACCCTCGCGCAGGGGCTCACCGGGATCGTGACTCAGCTGCAGGCGGCCGAGCAGGCCGCTTCGCGGACCGCTGGTGAGGCGGCCGGCTGGCGGCGGCACGTCGCGGCGGCGACCCAGCTGGCCCGGGAGAGCCTCACCGAGGCGCGCCGTTCCGTGGAAGCGCTGCGGCCCGAGCCGCTTGACGGCTGCCGGCTGAGCGAGGCGCTGGCCGGGGTCGCCGAGCGCTGGTCTTCCCTGAACCGGATCCCGGCGCAGGTCACCACCACCGGGACGGCGCGGCCGGTCGACCCGGAGGCCGAATTCGCGCTGTTGCGGGCGGCGCAGGAGGCGCTGGCGAACGTGGCCAGGCACGCGCACGCGACGCGGGTCGGGCTGACCATTTCTTACATGGAGAACGAGGTCGCGCTTGGACGTGCGGGACGACGGGGTCGGCTTCGACCCGGCGCTGCCAGAAGGCGGGTTCGGCCTGGTCGCGATGCGGCAGCGGATCGCGGCGCTGTCCGGCACGCTGCAGGTCGAGTCCGAGCCGGGCGGCGGAACGGCGATTTCCGCCTGCGTGCCGACCGTGCCGAGCCTGGTCCGCTCGTGAGCGGGCCCGGCGAGCCGCCGATCCGGCTGCTGATCGCGGACGATCATCCGGTGGTGCGCGACGGGCTCAGCGGCATGTTCGCCGCCGACCCGGATTTCACCGTGGTCGGCGAGGCGGGCGACGGCTCGCAGGCGCTGCGGCTCGCCGACGCCGCCCGGCCCGACGTGATCCTCATGGACCTGCGCATGCCGGGCATGGACGGCGTGACCGCGATCGCCGAGCTGACCAGGCGCGGCAACCCGGCGCGGGTGCTGGTCCTTACCACCTACGACACCGACAGCTACGTGCTGCCCGCGATCGAGGCCGGCGCGACGGGCTACCTGCTCAAGGACGCGCCGCGGGACGAGCTGCTGCGGGCCGTCCGGGCCGCCGCCGCCGGCCAGTCGGTGCTGGCCCCGTCGGTGGCGACCCGGCTGATGAACCGGATGCGCGTCACCGGAGCCCGAGGTGCTCAGCCAGCGCGAACTCGAGGTGCTCGGCGCTGGTCGCGGCGCGGATCGACCAACCGGGAGGCGGCGGCCCGGCTGTTTATCAGCGAGGCCACGGTGAAGACCCACCTGCTGCACATCTACGCCAAGCTTGGCGTCACCGACCGCGCCGCCGCCGTCGCCGAGGCGTTTAACCGGGGGCTGCTCGGCACTTCTAGGGAACCTTGACCGGCGGCTGGGTCTTGGCGCGGACCTCTTCCTCGTCGACTCCCGGGCGCGAGTTCGACCAGGACGAGCCCGTCCGGGGTGACGTCGAGGACGCACAGGTCGGTGATGATCCGCTGGACCACGCGCTTGCCGGTGTAGGGCAGGGAGCACTCGTCGACGATCTTGTAGCTGCCGTCCTTGGCGACGTGCTCCATCAGCACGATGACCTTCTTCGCGCCGTGGACCAGGTCCATGGCGCCGCCCATGCCCTTGACCATCTTGCCGGGGATCATCCAGTTCGCGATGTCGCCGTCCTTGCTCACCTGCATGGCGCCGAGGATGGCGGCGTCGATCTTCCCGCCGCGGATCATCCCGAAGCTGGTGGCCGAGTCGAAGAAGGAGGCGCCGCGGCGGATCGTGACCGTCTCCTTGCCCGCGTTGATCAGGTCCGGGTCGACCTGGTCCTCCGTCGGGTAGGCGCCCACGCCGAGGATGCCGTTCTCCGACTGCAGCACCAGCTCAACGTCGTCGGCCACGTAGTTGGGCACCAGCGTCGGCAGCCCGATCCCGAGGTTGACGTAGTCGCCGTCGGACAGTTCGGCCGCGGCCCGGGCCGCCATCTGCTCGCGCGTCCAGCTCATCCCTGGCGCTCCTCACGGTCCGCTTCTCGATCCGCTTGTCTGCGGCCTGCTCCGCGGTGAGTGCGACGACCCGCTGCACGTATACGCCGGGGGTGTGCACCTCGTTCGGGATTGATCTCACCGGGCTCTACCAGCTGCTCCACCTCGGCGATGGTGACCTTGCCGCACATGGCGGCGAGCGGGTTGAAGTTGCGCGCCGCGTCGCGGAAGACCAGGTTTCCGTGCCGGTCGCCCTTCCAGGCGCGCACCAGGCCGAAGTCGGCCACGATGGCCCGCTCCAGCACGTAGTCGACGCCGTCGAAGGCCTGGGTCTGCTTAGGCGGGCTGGCCAGCGCGATGCTGCCGTCGTGGTCGTACTTCCACGGCATGCCGCCGTCGGCCACCTGGGTCCCGACCCCGGTCCTGGTGAAGAACGCCGCGATGCCCGAGCCGCCGGCCCGCATCCGCTCGGCCAGCGTGCCCTGCGGGGTCAGTTCCACCTCGAGCTCGCCGGCCAGGTACTGCCGGGCGAACTCCTTGTTCTCCCCGACGTAGGAGGCGACGACCCGGCGCAGCCTTTTAGCGCCGAGCAGGAGCCCGAGTCCCCAGTCGTCCACGCCCGCGTTGTTGGAGACCACTTCAAGTTCTTTCGTGCCCGCCTCGAGCACCGCGCTGATCAGCACCGACGGAATGCCGCAGAGCCCGAAGCCGCCCACCGCGAGGGTGGCACCATCCGGAATGTCAGCGACGGCTTCGGCAGCGCCCAATACCACCTTGTCCATGATCAGACGATAACCCAGCGCGCTATCGGCGCTAGCGCCGTTCCGCGCTCTCGCGCATCAGCGGCAGCGCGGGGTCGAGCTCGGCGATCGCGACCCGGAGCGCATTTGCCAGGGAGTCTTGGCTGCGCGGGTTGTACACCGGTCCGAGGGCGTCCGTGAGCGGCGCCGTCGCCATGGCCACGCCCCGGGCCGGGACCGGCAGCGGCGTCGTCAGCAGCCGCGCGAGCTCGCGGACGTCGGGCTCGGCGGCGACGATGCGGTCGCCGCAGACCGGGATTGCGGGGTGGTACGTCCCGGGCGCGCGACGCGCGGTGCGCAGCAGCCTTCCCCAGGTGCGCGCCAGCTGCCGGCGATGGCGGAGGGCGACGATGTGCCGGGCCCGGGCGGCCAGCAGCGCGGACGACTCGGGCGGAGGCCGGCGGCCAGCTGCCGGTCGAGCGAGGCGCCGAACAGCCGGCCAGCAGCCGGTCCGTGAGCCGGGATGGTCGCACCCCGGCGATCTCAGGTGATCTGTTCATAACCCAAGCCTCCGCCTTGGGGTTGGCCGCGAACAGTGGCATGATCGACACTATGCACGACAAAACTGCCAACTTGCGGATGGTGCACGACGGGCCGCCGGGTGTGGCCGTCCTGGTGCTTGACGGCGTGAACTTGTTTGAACTCGGCGTGGCGAGCGACGTCTTCGGCACCGACATCGTCGCAGATTCCGGGCGCCCCCTGTATCGCCGGTACATCTGCGGCCCGGCCGCTTCCGTCACGACCGACGCCGGGTTCCGGATGGAGGTCCCGCACGGCCTCGAGGCCCTGGAGACGGAGCGCAGACCGTGGTCGTGGTCCCGGCGCTGGACACCGATCAGGTGCCGGACGCGGTACTTGATGCCCTGCGCCTGGCCCGGTCGCGGGGCAAGCGCGTCCTATCGCTGTGCACGGGCGCGTTCGTGCTCGCCGCGGCGGGGCTGCTCGACGGGCGCGCCGCCACCACCCACTGGTCGGAATGCGCCGAGCTGGCGCGCCGGTACCCGCGGGTCCGCGTCGATCCCGGGGTGCTCTACGTCGACGAGGGCGACGTGCTCACCGCCGCGGGAAGCGCCGCCAGCGTGGACCTGTGCCTGCACGTGGTGGAGCGGGACTACGGCGCCGAGATCGCCGCCCGGGTGGCTCGCGACCTCGTTGTCCCGCTGTACCGATCGGGCGGGCAAGCCCAGTACATCGAGTCGCCGATCCGCCTCCCCGACAACGGCGACCTGTTCGCGGACACGATCGAATGGCTGCGGACGCACCTGGCCGAGCCGGTAACGGTCGCCGACCTCGCGGAGCGCTCGGCGATGAGCGCGCGCACCTTCGCCCGCCGGTTCGTGGCCAGCACGGGGACGACGCCGCTGGCCTGGCTGACGTCGGAACGGCTCAGGTGCGCCCAGCGCCTGCTGGAAACGAGCGACGCGCCCGTGGACCTCATCGCCCGGGAGAGCGGCTTCGGGAGTCCGGACAACCTGCGGAAGCACTTCGCCCGCACGCTAAGGACGACGCCGCAAACCTATCGGCGGACGTTCCGCGCGAAGTCTCCGGCCTGAATGCCCGTGACCTGAATGCCCGTGACCTGGATGCCCGTGACCTGAATGCCCGTGACGGTGCGCCAGGCGACGATCCGGCGTGCCCAGTCCTTTCAGCAACAGCAGGGCCGTATTCCCTGATGCCAGTTTGTAGACCAGCTTGCTGGCAATGCGGGTACTGCCGATCCAGACGTTATAAATGCTGGCCCTCTTGGCCGGAATATGGAGCTGTGACAGCGAGAATTGTCCGGTGGCCGTTGTACGGCCCAGGTTAACCAGCAGGACCGCCGCGCCGCCATCAGCCCTTTTTACCAGGGCTTCCATCCGGTCGCTCATGACGGCTATCGCGGCCTGCGACCCGCTTTGATCGATGGCGATCATCTTCGGATTCTTCAGGTCGGTCAACTCGGCCGGGGTCAGCGCGGCAAGATTGGCGGAGACCAGCAGGGGGCTGGCCTCTTCCGCCCATACCGAGAGTTGACTTTGCAGATCCCCCCGGCTCCAGCCCGAAGCAGGCATATCCGGCGCCACCATGTCTAGGTCATTCCAGTGCCCAGGACCCGCGAACGCGTGCAGGTGAAGATCATCGGCCAGATGGCTCAGAATCATCGAGTTGACGATATTGAGCGGATACTCGTCCGGGGCGACCCGCCACATGTTAGCGAACCCGGCTGACGACCGAACGGTGGAAATCATGCTAGGCTTTCCTATGGCGTAAATGGGCAGTTCCTCGCTGTAGACGACCGCGGGCATGGCCGCCCGGAGGTAAGCGCCGTACGACCGGAAGTCCTGGGTGAGGGAGGCCACGGTGGTCCGGGCCGGGAGGCCGCCGCACTCGTCGATCTTGACAAAGTTCACACCCCATTTCGCGAAGGTCTTCGCGTCCTGCTTGTAATGCCCCGAGCTTCCCGGAAAGCGCTGGCACGTCTGCGTGCCGATGGCCTCGTAGATTCCGAGCTTCAGGCGCATCGAATGAAGCCGTGCGCTAAGCCATGGAATACCGTGCGGAAACCTTTTGACATTCCACGCTAGAGCTCCGCTTTTCGTACGATTAATTGCCATCCAGCCGTCATCCAGGTTCACGGTTTTGTAGCCCGCGGCGGCCAGTCCGGTAGTAATCAGCAGTCGAGCCTGCCGGAGAACATCCGCCTCGTCGGCATTGGTCCGATATTGATACCACGTGTTATATCCCAACGCCGGCCGCGGCGATGCCGGCAACGGGGCCGCGCTCGTCGACAAAGTGGACATCAGCACGGTAAATCCCACTATCGGCACACCCAGGACAACACGCATGCGGTTATTCATGATTTGTCCTTTACCGGCACACTCGAGCCTCTTCTGCCATGTCAATGCCTCATAAGAAGCAGAGAAGTCCCTGGCTGATTACACCAGCATCGAGGCATGCGTGTCAGCTACGACCCCCCGAGTCGTCTTCGTATTCACGGCGGACGCACCCTACGATTAAGGGCTGCTTGGCGCGAGAAGGCCGATTTCAGGGCATGCACCAAATCGAACGCATCCGTCGCAGGCCCTTCGCCGAGCAAGCGCCTGGACCTGGCGGGGGCCGCTACCGCGGCGTGACGTAGGCGCCGGAGATGCCGCCGTCCCCGAGGAAGGTAGAGGCAGTGATGAACGAGGAGTCGTCGCTGGCGAGGAACGCGACCGCCTCGCCCACCAGATCCCGGCGAAGCCGAGCACGGCGGTCACACTCACGTGCTGTAGCCCCGGCAGGCGACCGGCTCTTTGTGACTGGTATTAGTTAGGCCAGTGTTGTCGGCCTAAATCGACGGAAGCGCAGGTAATGCCCATGAGTGAGGAATTTGCCAGGCCGAGAGGTGCTGGTGTTTGGCGCCGGCGGCGCGCTGGGCTCCGGGGTAGCCGGGGCCTTTGCCGAGGCTGGCGCCCTGGTGACCGGGGCCGACAGGGTCGTGACCGTCAGCGCCGCCCTGGAAACGGTCTCTTACGAGACGGTCGACGTCATGGACGACGCCGACCTTCGCGGGCTGTTCGACAACCGTCCGGCGCCGTGGGCGGTCATCAACACGGTCGGCGGGTTCGCGCCGCAACGCCCGCTGGCCGACCTCAACCCGGCCGAACTGGTCGGCCAGCTTGAACTGAACCTGGTAACCGCCGCGCTGATCACCAAGCACGCCCTGCGGGTCATGCAAGAGTCAGGCGAGGGCCGGATCGTGCACACCGCCAGCCGCGCTGCGGTGATGACCGAAGGCTCGGGATTCGCCTACTCGGTCAGCAAGTACGGCGTGCTGCACCTGGTCGCGATGGCGGCCCGCGAGGTCCGCGGCACCGGGATCACCGTGAACTGCGTGGTGCCCAGCATCATCGACACCCCGGGTAACCGGGCCGCCATGCCGAACGCTAACCACGACGCGTGGCCGAAGGTGCCGGACATCGCGCGCAGCTACCTGTACCTGGCCAGCCCGGCGGCCGGCCTGGTAAACGGCGCGACCCTCCCCGTCTAATCCCGCCATCGCCCGATGCCGTCATTCACCCCGCGACGGCATGGCGCCCACCGCTGCTCTAACCGCTTCGGTGCCGGTTTCCTGTGCTGTCGCTCAGGGTACGACCCCGCCCGCCAGCGCGATACATGGCTCTAAGCCACGATCGGGGGATCCATGCGCAAGGTCACGACAATGGTCTTCGAGTTCGCCGAGGCGATCGATAGGCACATCTAGGTCGCCAAGCGAAACGCATGGAGGTAGAAATGCGGATGGTAGCAAGCGCGGCCGCAGCCAGCGTTGCCCTGCTGGGAATCGGAGCCGGCGTGTCGCAAGCCGCCACGGTACCGCCGGGCACGCCGTCCAAGGCGGTTGTGGTCGAACGGAACGAGAACGGCCAGGTCACGAACTACAAGCTCCAGAACGCCGACCCGATGACCGGCTGGTTCGGCCTACCTGCCGGTAGGTGACGGCGGCCGTGTACGCGGTGAACTGGACCAAGGTCGGCAAGACCCAGGTCAGCGGGACCGGCAAGTACATCTGGGGCCAGATGGGCAGCTACCGGAACGGCCCGGTCACCATCCTGCTCACCGGCGGCAATTACACGTACACCAGGATCAGTATCACGCTCACGCAGTCCTGGTACGGCATAACCAAGGGCAGCTACCCGCCCTACGGGCACGGTGCGCACCACACGACCGCACACATCCACGTCGCGGTCAACGACCCAACCACCAACCTGATCCGGTATTAGGCTGCCGAGCCGCTTCCGGTGCTCGGACGCTTCACCGCAGCCGGCCCGAGCGCGGGCGGCCGGGGCCCAGGAGCCCCTGAATCCTGAACCTGTCGTCGCTTACCGGCACGCGCCGCATTTGCTGCAAACGGACGTGATCATTTCCGCCACGCCCTCGCGTGTCATTATCGTGTGATTTTTTGGGCGTCGTAGACGAATGCCGTTGATTTAGTCGTCCCGGCTTCCGCGTCCGGCCCGTTCTGCGAAGAAAATCCCCGCTCCCCGCCGAGTGGGCTGGTCACAGCGTGGCCATCCTGCTCAAGATCTACGCCAAGTGCCTTGACGGCCAGGACGCCATCGCCAAACGGCGCATCGAAGACGCGCTCGGCGACCCTGGTTAGGACGAAACCGCCTCACCCGGGACGGCGACGGGCAGCCCGAGACTTCAGCGAGTAAGCAGTTGCGCAGTGCTGTCATGCCCTGCTCTGATGGTGGGCGTACGAGACATAGAAAGGAGGCACTGTGAGCACCAAGGCAAACCGTGGAAGGCTGTTGAAGACGGCAGTAGTTGGCCTGGTTGGCGCGGTAGTGGC
The DNA here is from genome assembly GCA_963767685.1 of uncultured Actinomycetota bacterium. Classification (GTDB taxonomy): domain Bacteria; phylum Actinomycetota; class Actinomycetes; order Streptosporangiales; family Streptosporangiaceae; genus Trebonia. The sequence goes on along the minus strand of CAVYEZ010000011.1, from coordinate 135,073 downwards.
CATCGCAGTCCTGACGCCGAAGCCCGGTCAGGGAGCCTACCGAGCCGAGTAACAGCCGGTAAGGCTTCGAGTGCGGGCGTGCTGAGCAGATCAGCACGCCCGCACTCATGATTTCGACTGACCGCCGCTCACGCCAAACGGCGCATTGAGGAAGCCCTCGGCGACCCCGGCGAGGACGGGGCCGCCTAGCCGCCCGCCGAAGACGGCGATGGCAGCTAAGAAACTCAACGTGTATTCAACGCAGACAGCCGTAGGTAAACATTCACGTCCCCGCAACCCTGGTTGTTTGAGTTATTCCTGAGTTACCATGTGTAACTGGTTGGGGCGTAGTTCAGGCTGCGGCTGGGACGGGCGGCATCCAGGGGTTTCCGGCGAGGGCGTCGCGGATGGCGGTAAAGACGGCGACGCCGTGCTTTCGGGCAGTGGATGCGTAACCGCGGATGGCGTACCGGTGGCGGGTGGTTTTCTCGGAGCGGAGCCGGCCTGAGATCTTCTGCTGGGTTTTCGAGGGCCGCAGGTCGCGTTCGGCCTGGTTGCTGGCCGGCGGGATGGCGGTGTCGGTGAGGAACCGCAGGACGTCGGCTTCGCGGTGGCGCAGGCATTCGGGCAGGGTGCGGGCTGGCGCCTGCCTGGCTTTCTTGCCGGGCACGCGGCGGACCCCGGACTGGCCGGCGGTGACACCGCGGCGGAACAGCGTCAGGTGCTCCGCGGTCTTGCCTGCGGGGACGGCGGCCAGGCCTTGATCGCGGGCCAGGTTCGCCTGGTGGATGAGGGCGCGCAGGGCGTCTGCGGTCTGGCCGGGCCAGATCGCGTCCGGGTAGGTCTGGGCGGCGTCTTCGAGGTCACGGAGCAGGTGCTGGCAGCGCAACTGGCGGGTGATGCCGTCGAAGGAGTCGTAGTTGACGTACCGATCGTGCACGACGACCGTGCCGTGCAGGTCGCTGTAGACGAAGTCCCTGAAGGAGGCCAGGTCTCGGCCGCCGAGGAAGTAACAGGTGAGCAGGCTGGTGCAGGCGGCCTGCAGGTATTTCTTGCGGGACTTCGGGCCGGGGCCGACGCGGACCGGGGTCTCGTCGCCGCAGACCACCGCGGCGAGGATGATCAGCGCCCGGATCGCCTGATTCGCCGCGGCGACCGCTGCCGCGGCGCGGCCCGGCAGGGCGTGCACCCACCCATCGCTGGGCCGGGTCCCGGACATCGACTCGATGATGTCCGCGCACCGCTCGACCGGGACGTGGTGCATCACCATCAGGAACACGCACCAGGCCTGGAAGTTCAGCCCGTAAGTCACCGTGCCCGGCGCGCCCGCCGCTTCCGGCGGGGCGCCCGCGGCATGCCGGCACCCGCACGCGCACTCGGTCTGGTGCCGGTCGTACTGGGTGGTCTCCGCCCGCGCCTCGGGCAGGTCCGTGACCTGGTGGGAGTACCGCACCCCCAGATCGCGGGCCTCAGCCAGGTCGCGCCCGCACGAGCACGTGCCTGCCGCGAACAGGTCCTCCGTCTTGTCCGGATCCGCCCGCCAGGACAGGTAAGCCCCCGGCGTCCCCGGCTGCTTGCCCGGCTTCCGCCCGCCGCCGCGGCGCGGCCTGCGCTCTGGCGGCTTCTTCCCCGGCACGTCATCGGTGCTGGGCGGCATCGATGAGTTCCCGCTGTTCCGGGAGATCAGCCGCTCTAGCCGCGCGACTCGCTCCTCCAGCTCCGTGATCTTCGCGTCCTTGTCCTCCAGCAGCACCCGCTGCCGCTCGGCTGTGTCCCGCAGCCGCGCGTTCTCCGCGCGCAGCTCAGCCGCATCACCGGGCAAACCGGGAGTCCCGGGCGTATCGGGCACCCCAGTACTACATCAGAGGCCGGCCCTTCCGTCGAGCAACCACACACGCCGGGACCAGGGAAGCGCGGATTTCCGTCGCCATCATCACCGCCGTGCGGGGGATACTGCCGCCATGCCGCACCCGCAGGACAAGGCGATCGCCCACGTCGCGACGCTGGCGGCCGGCGAGCCGGCAGACCCGTCATGGCGCGTGACGCTGCACTTCCACCCCGACCGGCTCGCGGCCGGGACACCGATCCTGCAGCTCATGGCACACGACGGGGTGTACCGGTCGCAGTTCGAGACCGGCACCAGCAACGGGGGCCTGACCGCGCACCCCGGCGGCGACCGCTGGCAGTGGGAGAGCCGCATCTTCGCCGCCGCCTATGACAACGGGCCAGCGGCAGACCGGCCCAAGTACGGATCACTGAACTACCGCCGCCGCCTGGCCGGCGGCTCACCGCGCTTCGGCTCGGCCTACCTGCGCCTGGCAGCGCACACCCTGCCCCGGACCACGTTCTGCTACCCCGACAGCGTCTTCGAGCCCGAGCACTTCGGCGTGGCATCACGGCTCTCAACGCTGGCCGCACTGGCCGAGGCGGACGACAAGGACCCGCTCGATGACTACATCGAAGCCCACGTGCACGGCACAGTCGACCTCACCCGGGACGCCGAAGCCCTGGTCCTGGACCCCTGCTACCGCAGCACCCCGACAGAGGCGGCGGCCAGGCGCCTGGCCTGCCCGGTCGAATGGCACGGCGGCTTCACCCTGACCACAACCGAGCTACGCCGCCACCCCGGCTACCGGGGCCAGGAGTTCGTGGACCTCGGCATATCACTCGCCCGCAACGGCCGGCTCGATCCCCGCATCCTCGGCGAAGCATCCCGCACCGGCCAGTACGACGAGCAAGCCCTCAAACGGGTCTGGCATTACCTGGCAAGATTCGGCAGCCCCGAGATGCACACCTGACCCGTTCCTGATCAGATCCACCCACACGCTTGCCGATCACCTCAATGGACCTGAATGCTTACCGCCGTAGGAGACCGGCAAGGGCCGTAGACAGCCGGAGAAGTAAGAACGCCACCCGATCGGCTTCTAGACTGATGGGTTGGCATTTTTCGTGCCGGACTCCCGCCACCTCCCAGCCTTCACCGCGGCTCGTGTCACCAAGTAAGTGATGATGCATCAGAGCGTAGTCGTCACCGAGCCATTTAATACACCTTTCTACTTCCTGTTCGCAGTATTGGCCTGAACGCCTGCCATGTGCTCTGTAATGCGCCGCGCCGCGTCTGCTGGCGAGATGGCGCTTACGTCAATCTTAACCGTGTCAAGCTTATCATAGAGCGATATTCGAGCCACGCTGCGTTCTCTAATGTCACTGCCCCGCTTACCTGCAGCTATGTCGCGGTTTAGTCTTTCGACTAGGGCCTGTTCAGTGCTGACAAGTGAAAAACAATGGGTCGTGCAGTCATTGAGGTTCAGCGCATTTACAAGGTCATCCAATATATGTTGCTCATGTAGTACCCAGCAGAAAATAACATTCTCAAATTCCGAGCAAGCGAGGGAGCCGTTAAGCAGATGGGCGATGTTTCTATTTACCATTGCCTTTGTTTCGTCCGTCACAACAAATGGGTGCATATCCCAGCACCAATCGCCATCAAGGAATACGTTTCTTGGGAGTATCTTCTGTAGTTCGCGGCATGTCGCAGTTTTGCCGACACCCATCGTACCGCCTACGATTATAAGGTTTTTCATAAGGTTGATTATCTCATAGACAATTACGCGTAGCTATTAGTTTTACTTGCTGTCATGGGAAGCGAGCGCCGCGGCCTGGCTGCTCGACTTGCTTCCCGAGTATCGCCAGTACCCCGTTGTCCAGCGGCATTCTGTCGTCCTGGCGTTCATCGCTCGCCATGCGCTCGGCGGCGCAGCCGAAGGCGCCCCCGGCGGGCGGGTATTCGGGGGTCCAAGGGGGCGAACTGGCCTCGATCACCTACCGCCGGTCGTGGGCCAAGGCCCGGCGACGGCTGAGAATCTCGGCACGTATTCGGCACAGACAGCCGCAGGAGACCGGCAAGGACCGTAGACAGCCGGAAAACCGAGAACGCCACCCCGCAGGTCCAGAGCCTTTTGGAGTGGCATTTTCCGTGCTTACGTTCGAGAGCCCCTTTACGGAATCGAACCGTAGACCTTCTCCTTACCATGGAGACGCTCTGCCGACTGAGCTAAAGGGGCAATGTTCGGTTGTCGCGGCTCGTTCAACCGCCGCGTAGAGAGCATAGCGCACCTGGGGCGGTGGTGCGGCCGGGATGGGTGGCATCCCGGCCGGGTGCCGCCGTGGGGGGACGGCGGCACCCGGCTAGCGGGGAAGATGACCGCGAACTAGCCGACGAAGTTCGGGTTCGCGGTCGTGATGTCGTAGCTGTTGCCCCAGTACCACTGGGTGGCGCTGGCGCCTGCCACGACGTGCGGGGCTCCGGTCGGGTCGGCGATCCAGTAGCGGACCTTGGACTGCATCCAGCCGGGGAGGTGGGCCACGTTGTCCTTGACCTGCTGCCAGTCGGACATCATGGTGTAGACGATCGCCACCGAGTCCGAGTGCGCGCTCAGGCGCTGCTGCACCCACTGCGCGGCACCGGCCGGAGTGGCGTCGCCCGGCTCGACGTCGAGGGCGTTCGCCGCCGGGTCGCTGCCGTTGGTGTCGATCCACAGCAGCGACTTGTGCCCGGACGTCCGCCCCGCGGAGGCCGCGTAGGCCCCGTTGGCGTAGACGGCGGCGGCCTCACCGGACGGGATCGAGCCCGGCGTCACCGAGTCGTAGATGAGGTACGGCTTGGCGGCGGCCACGGCCTTCGCCTTAACCGCGGCGACGAACTTCGCCTTGGCCGCCGCCTGGACCTTGGCCTGCGCGGCCGCCTTGGCCTGACCAGCCGCCTTGGCCTGGGCAGAAGCCTTCGCCTGGGCTGCCGCCTGCGCCTTGGCCGCCGCGACGACCTTCGCCTGCGCCGCCGCCTTGGCCTGGGCCGAAGCCTGCTGCGCGGCATGCAACTGCGCGGCCCGGGCGGCGGAGGTCACGATGGCCCCGTCGGTGACGGAGTTCGCGCCGGTGTTGCCCGCCGCGGCGGAACGAAGGACGTCCAACTGACCGCTGGCCACCGGCTTGCCGTGCTGGCCGTTGATGTTGAAGATGGCCGCGGTGAGAGGGGAAGTGCTCGGCTGACCCGAAGTAGACGACGAGCCGACGTGCGCGGTCGTCGCGACGTTGTTGAGTGGCTGCTCCCACCGGGCCGCGCCGGAGCCGAAGCCGACCGCGCCGAGCGTGCCCACCGCGGCCGCCGCGGCCGCGATCTTCGTGATGCGCGAATTCTTGCGCGCGAGGTTTGCGGTGCTGCGGTACAGGGGAGATGTGGACATGCGTGAGTGAATACGGGGGTGCAAGAGGTAACCCTTAAGATGGGCGCCCGTTCTCGGGAGGCGCTCCGCTTTCACCCTGAACACTGCCGGCCGGTGCGACGCACCGTAGCGACGGCAGGGGCGTGGACGTTGACGCGGGTCAGGGCGACATGTTGCGAGGGAGCAACCATCGCACGCCTGGGTGCTTAACGACCCAAGTAAACATGAGATGACAACGCCACATGCCACTTTTAGCCGAAAACAATCCGTGACGTATATCACGTAGAGTAACCGGCAGCCCTTCAGCCGGGCCTCCTGCGCGCCCGCATGTCCGATGGCAGCGCGCTTTCCGGCCGTTCCGCGATTCACTCTTCGCGGTCTTCGCTTCCGGCCCTCGGCCGATTCACAGCCCCGGAAGTAACACGCTCCGCACAGGAAGCGTCACGAACAGCATCCTATGGGCTACGTTACGTATTCGCAAGTTCACCTTCCGAACACTCGCGTCGCTGCCGTCTACTTCGGTCTCCGTCAAAGTCTTCGCGCCGATTCCGGTCACCGCAGTGATACGCACGGTTAACGGGGTAGGAGAGCGACTGGCGCCCTCCCGGCGCCTGGTGTCCAATGGGTGACATTCAGCGACGAACAGCACTCGGTAGGGCGTTTTCATGCGTTTGGCGCACGCACGACCCGCGACGGTCACGCTGATGGCGGGCAGTGTCCTGCTAACGGGGTTTTCTGGAGTCAGCCTGGCCCTCGCGGCGAGTACCACGGCGGCGAGCGCCGCCACCACGGCGAGCGCCGCGACGACGTCGGGCGGCGAGTCGTGCGAGCCGCTGCCGCCGTCGGCCGTGCCGTCCAGCCCGTCGACGTCGGCTACGCCCGCGCCCGCCACGCCGGCGCTGGCCACGACCACTCCGACCGCTACGCCAACCACCCCCACCGCGGCCCCAACGACCGCGGACCCGAGCACGACTTACCCTGGCCCGGCCACGACCAGCCCGGACCCGACCACGACCAGCCCGGACCCGACCACGACCAGCCCGTCTTCGACGGCGACAGCCAGCGGCACCGCGAGCGGCTCCAGTTCCGCCGCCACCCAAGCGACGACGACCACGGCCAAGGCGACCTCGGCCAAGGCCACTCCCAAACCGACCCGCACGCTGAAATCGAGCCCCGCGGCCACCGCCACGAAAACGCCGACCACGAAGGCCCCCACAACGAAGGCGCTGGCCAGCACTACCCGGAAGCCGCACCCGACCGCGTCGGCCACACAGACCCGGGCCATCGTGAGGTCCTCCGCCAGGGCCACGCCGAAAGCCACCCGCACCCTCAAGGCCAAGCCCACCCCGACCGCGTCGGGAACCCCAACCGACACCAGTTCGCAAAGCGGCGCCAAGACCGTGCCGCACGCCACTCAGGTCAGCCTCTGCGTCTCGCTCGCCGGCGCGCACTCAAGCACCCCGCGCGGGCACGCGGCCCAGTGGACCGTGAGCGCCTGGACGACGGGCGGGAACGTGCCCGACGCCACCATCCGGCTGCAGGCGACGCCGGCGAGCGGCGGCGCGCCGGGCTTCAGCGCTGGGTGCGGCAGCGGCGACGGAACGTCCGCGTGCGACCTCGGCCCGGTCGACGCCAAGTCCGCCCCGCGGCAACTCCAGGCGCAGCTCACCGTCCCCGTCACCGCGACCACCGTCAAGTCGCTGAGCCTGACGGTCACCGGCAGCGCGGCTGACCTGGTCAAGGACCCGCAGGCGGCGGCGACCATGTCCATCACGGCGCCGCCGGCCTCGACCACGGCACCGCCGAACCCCGCGACGCAGGCCCCGCCGACGCAAGCTCCCGCAACCCCGGCCCCCGCAGCACCGGTCCCCGTGCCACCGAACCCCGCCGCCCAGGACCCCGGGGCGCAGAGCCTGGCCAACGAGCCAGCGCCAGTGACGGTCACCTCGCCGCTCCCGGTCGGCAGCCTGCCCGGCATCCCGGCCGTCAGCCCGACCGTGAGCCCCGGCGGCAACGCCGCCAGCCTGTTCCCGAAGCTTGACCCGACGCCCAAGGGCCGGTCGCAGTCCAGTAAGAAGGCGCACACCCGCCCGGTCGCCGATACCTCCGCGCTTCCGGAGGGCGACGCGGTCATCAACGCCCAGTTGGCCGGCCTCGCCGCGCTGGCCGTCGCCTTCGCCCTGGCGGTCACCCGGCTGACCATCCGCCGACGGCCCACGCCGACGAAGGCAGGAACGGAGACCGGAGAAACGCCGCCTCCCAACGAGCAGAAGGCAACCGGGAACAAGCCCGAGGTCACCGACAACCAGCCCCCAGGCGACCAGCCGGACCCGAAGCCCGATGCGTAATCCGGGCGGGCTAGTCCGCCAGCAGCTCCAGGCTGGGCCGGACGGAGACCATGGTGCTCGCGAGCTTGGCGGTCGTCATCGTCGGCGATACCACGGTGCCGAAGGTGTCGTTGTCGAACCACACGCACATCGACGCGCTTTGCCCGTTCAGGTGCGTCTCGGTGCACGCCGCCTCGCCGCCGAGCGTTCCCGACGACACGGCCGTCGCGCCCGTATAGGTTTGCTCGAAGTTGGCGACGGACGAAGTCGGATCGGCCCCGGCCAGCTTGCCGCCGACGAACATGAACATCTGGGTGTTCGCGGCTTGCACCGTCGCCGAGATGGTGCCCATCTGGTAGACGCCGTACACCACGTCGCTGGCCTGGCCGCCGCTGGCCTTCGCTACCTTCTGCGCCTCGGCGGCCACGTCGAGCTGCTTCTCCAGGTTCGCGGACCGGGTGAAGCCGTCGACCGACTGCGGCGCCACCACCTGGTGGGCCGGGCCGCTCGGGCCGGCGAACACGTACTTCATCAGCACGCCGCCGATCGCGCCCGCCGCGACGACCGCGATGGCGCCGAGCGCCATCCACTGACGCCGGTCTCCGCTGCGCCCGCGCCGCTTGCCGATCGCGCGCCTGGCGGCGGTGTCGTCGTCCTGCAGCGGCCGGTCGAGCGACCGGTCGTCGGGCCGCTCAAGCGTCCGGGTGAACGCGGCGGGCACCGGCTCGTCGGTCAGGTCAAGGTCGGCGAAGTGGTCGAACGAGGTGTCCTCGGCCCAGCCCCGCGGCCGGGCGGCCGGCGGTGCGGTCATGAGCGCGCCGGAGGTCCGCAGGCCCCTGGCCGGCGTGAGCGCGCGCAGGTTGTCCATCCGGGTCTCGTCGAACCGGGGCACGTCGAACCGGGTGTTGTCGCCCGGCTCGACCAGCGCCTTCATGTCGTAACGGGTCTCCGCCGAGCGACCGCGGCCGCCACGGCCGCCACGGCCGCCGAGGTCGAAGGCGTCAAAGCTTGAAGGGGATTCCGAACGACCGCGGCTGTCTCCGAACCCGTCATTCCCGTAACCGCCGGGGCCGGCCTCGCGCCGGACATCCTCGCCGGCCTGCCACAGGCTGTCGAGCCGCGTGTCATCAAACCGGGGCGTGTCGAAGCGGGTCTCGTTGAACCGCTGCCCGGGCTGCGGGCGGCGCGTGTCGTCGTAGCGCGGGTCGTCGTAGGCGAGGCGCCCGTAGCTCGGCTCGTCGTAGCCGACGGCCTCGAAGTCGCTGGTGCCGATGATGCCCGACAGGTCGTAGCCGGGGCCGTTGACGCCGGGCATCGAGTAGTCGGAGCCGTTGTAGGCGGTGGGGTCGTAGGCGGCCTGCTGGTAGCGCCCGGCCCCGTCGTTCCGCTGGCCGCCGTAGCCGCCGGCGTCACCGTAGTCGCCTGTCTGCATGTAGGCGTCGCGCGACGGGTAGGCGTCGTCTTCGCCGTCGTAGCGCAGCGGCTGGTCGTAGTCCCACGGCTGCTTGTAAAGGTCCGCCCCGTGGGGCGCCTCCGGGGCCGCCGGGTAGGCCATCTCGATCTCGCCGGAGGCGTAGCTCGATCCCGCGTACCCCTGCTGGTGCTGACTCTGCATCCGCGGGGAGGACTCGAAGTAGCCGTTCTGCGCGTAGCCCGTCTCCGGGTAAGCCGCGTGAGTCTGCCCGGACTCCACGAAACCGCGTACCGTCCGCGTGCCCGCGATTCCCGCGTCCTGCGCGGACGGGCCCTGGTAACCGGGGTCGGTGTAACCGTCGTCGCCGTACCCCGAGCCGCCGAACGCCGCGTACGGGTGCGATCCCTGCTGAGCGGCCGCGGGCAACTGCTCGCCCCGCGTGGCCGGGTACCCGTAGCCGCCGCCCGGTTGCTCAAGCGCGGCGAACCCCGTCGGCCACGAGACCTCCGGCCCGAACGGCGCGTGCCCCTGGCTGGCCGGCGATATGCCCCGGCCATCCTCGGAATTCGGCCATCCGTTCCTCATGTGGCGGTCACCTCGTGTTGTCCGTGGTACCTGTGCGGTCCGGCAAAGTCACAACATCATCTCGGCAAATGCCCATCTTCGCTACCTCATCGGGCATATCAGCTCGCCGCCGCCGGAAATATGTTGCCGAAACATCCCATTACCGGACATTCCTCCACCGACTTGCGACCTGTCCGCGACCCAACGTAGCGCTCCGGCGACCCCGATGCCCGGAACTCGGCCGGCTAGCCGATGTCGCGGTGGCGGAGCGCGGCCAGCCCGGTCGCGCCCAGCGCCACCGCGATCACGCTGAGCCAGGCCAGCGAGGCGGCGCTGACCGGGCCGCCGGGCAGCCTGGGAGCGTGCGTGAACGGTGAGATGTCCAGCACCCAGTGCGAGAGCTGGAGTACCTGGCCGAAGATGTTCAGCAGCACCGCGAGCCCGACGGCCGTCCAGGCGACTGCCACGCACCCGTCCGGCACCGCGCCGAAGGCGAGCGCGGCGAGGCCGATGATCACCGCCGCCGCGGGGAGCTGGGCCAGGCCCGCGCCGAGCATCCTGGCGGTCTCGCCGCCGGCGCCGCCCACGGCCAGGCCGTAGCCGAGTCCGGTGGCGATGCCCGCGACCGCCAGCAGGACAGCCGCCCCCGCCAAGGCGACCACGAGGTGGCTCAGCCCCCACCGGGCGCGCCCAACCGAACCGGCCAGAACCGGGTCGGCCCGGCCCGCAGTCTCCTCGGTGCGCAGCCGGAGCACCGCGGACACGCCGTAGGCGGCGGCGACCAGGCCGCCGAGCAGCATCAGCGCGGCCAGGTACGCGTTGACGATCTCCGCCTGGCCGCCGAGCCGGGTGAATTCCTGGTCGAGGGCCCCGCTGGTGCCGACGAGCTGGCCGATGCCCTTGGCCGCGGCGCCGCAGACCGCGAACAGGACCGCGTACCCGGCCGCCCAGCCCGCCAGCGCGGGCCACTGCAGCCGGCCCGCGAGCGTGAACGGGCCGCGCAGCGCGCCGGACGCGGCGGGACGGCCCGGCCGGTCGGGGAACAGGCCCGCCCCGTGATCGCGGCCGGCGGCCAGCGCGAACGACAGCCACGCGCCCGCACCGAACAGCGCGAGCGGCAGCGCGAGCACCCACCAGCGCTCCCCGGCGAACGGCCGCAGCGTCTCCGTCCAGCCGAGCGGCAGCACCCAGGTGAGCCAGCTTGGCCCGCCGATCCCGGCCGAGTCGCCGACCGCCCGGGCCAGGAACGCGACGCCGAGCACGCCGATGGCCAGCCCGCGGGCGGCGCGGGCGCCCGCGGTGAGCTGCGCCGCCAGCGCGCTCAGGGCGGTGAACGCGAGCCCGCAGGTGCCGATGGCGAGCGCGAGCGCGAGCGACCCGGCGACGGGGAGGCCAAGCAGGGGAAGCACGATGCCGAGCAAGACCGTGAGTGCCACGTTGGCCAGCGCCGCGACGCCGATCGCGGCGGCAAGCGGCGCCTGGCGGCCGACCCGGGCCGATCGGATCAGCTCAAGCCGCCCGGTCTCCTCATCCCCGCGGGTGTGCCTGATCACGAGGAAGACCGACATGAGCGCCGCGAACAGCGCGCCCCACACGCCGTAGCGCCAGGCGGTCAGCGCGCCGACCGAGTCACCGTTCAGCCGACCGTAGAGGAACAGCAGCGCGGGGTTGCCCTTCCCCGACGCGACGAGCGCGGCCCGCGACGACTCCGTCTTATAGAGCTTCGCGAACGTGTACGCGTTCGCCGCGACGCCCCCCACGACCACGTACACCCAGGCCGGCAGCATGATCCGGTCGCGGCGGAGCGCCAGCTTGGCGAGGGTGCAGGCTCCGGTCAGCGGGCCGCCGCGAAAGACGGCGGGAACCTTGGGCGCCCGCACGGCGGTGGCAGTAGTCATGGTGCCTGAGTCACCCGATTCCGTTCGGGATCATGGCCTTGACTCGCGTACTGCCGGAGGAACAGCTCCTCCAGGGTCGGCGGGCGGCAGGTGAGCGTGCGCACCCCGGCGGCCGTCAGGCGGCGCAGGACCTCGTTGAGCGTGGTGTTGTCCACCTCGCAGCGCAGCCGCGGGCCTTCCAGGTCGACGTCGTGCACGCCGGGCACGCCGTCCAGCGCGACCGGCCCGTCCAGCTCCGCGTCCACCGTGGTGCGGGTGAGGTGCCGCAGCTCGGCGAGCGTGCCGGTTTCGACCGTCCGGCCCGCCCGGATGATCGTCACCCGGTCGGCCAGCGCCTCCGCCTCGGCGAGGATGTGGCTGGAGAGCAGCACCGTCCGGCCGCGGCGGCGCTCCGCGCTCACGCAGTCGCGGAATGCCGCCTCCATCAGCGGGTCGAGTCCCGACGTCGGCTCGTCGAGGACGAGCAGCTCCGCGTCGCTGGCGAGCGCGGCGATCAGCGCCACCTTCTGCCGGTTGCCCTTGGAGTAGGCGCGCGCCTTCTTGGACGGGTCGAGGTCGAACCGCTCGATCAGCTCCTGACGGCGCTCGCGCTCGCCCGGCCGGGCCGCCGGGCGGTCGTCGCGCAGCCGGGCGAGCAGGTCGATGATCTCGCCGCCGGTGAGGCTGGGCCAGAGCGTGACGTCGCCGGGCACGTACGCGAGCCGGCGGTGCAGGGTGGTCGCGTCCCGCCAGGGGTCGCCGCCGAGCAGGGTGACGTCGCCGCCGTCCTTGCGGAGCAGGCCGAGCAGGATGCGGATGGTGGTGGTCTTGCCCGCGCCGTTCGGGCCGAGGAAGGCGTGCACCTCGCCGGCGGCGACCGTCAGGTCGAGGCCGTCGAGCGCCGTCGCCTGGCCGAAGCGCTTGCGCAGCCCGCGCGCCTCGATAGCGTTAGCCATGGGCTCAGCGTACCGGATATTCAGAAACTTGTGAAAGTTCTGAATGCAGTATTCTGATCCCCATGCGGGTCCCTGACGAGGACATGCCAGTCCCCACCGAAGCGCCGGAGCGGCTGCCCGAGTTCATCGAGAAGTTCGCGGCGGTGCTGATCCTGGCCGGGTTCCCGGCGATGCCCGCCCGCGTCTTCGTCGCGCTGCTCGTCAGCGACGCCGGGCGGCTGACCGCGGCCGAACTCGTCGACCTGCTGCAGATCAGCCCGGCCGCGGTGTCGGGCGCCGTGCGCTACCTGGCCAGCCTCGGACTCGTGCACAAGGAGCGGGTGCGCGGGTCGCGGCGCGAGTACTACCGGATGCCCGCCGACATCTGGCACCAGGTCACGATGCTCCGCAACCAGGTGCTCATCCGGTGGGCTTCACTGCTCAAGGAGGGCATCGACCTGGTCGGCGCGGATTCGCCCGCCGGGCGGCGGATGGCGGGCCACGCGGACTTCATCGAGTTCCTGACCGCGGAAATGCCCGCCGTGATGGCCCGCTGGGAGGCGCTGAACAAGGACGGCTAGCCAGCCGGGTGTGCCCCTCCGATTGGGCACGGTGGAAAAGATTCACTTGTTACCGAGCAGAATTGCCAGTTTTTGTGTCGGTAAGGAATGCTTTCGTTCGTGTTCGCTCCGCGGGGTCCCCTGGCAGCGCGCCGGATGGCCGCGCACCGGGTGGTCATCGCGGCCGCGGCGCTCACGACGCTCGTCGCGGCGGCCGTCGGTTCCGCGCTCGCGGTGTTCGCCGGCCAGGCCCTGCCTCAGGCGGTGCGGCGCGGACAGGGAATGAGCGGGCCGATGGACGAGCAGATGGTATGGCCGGATACTCAAAGCACGAGCACGGAGGAGCGCGACAAGTGAGCGGACAAGAGACCGAGCCGGGTCACCCGGCCGCGGGCGGCGTCGCCACCGCGCCCATGGTGGACGTGCGCGACGTGACCCGCACGTACGGGAGCGGCCCGACGGCGACGGCCGCGCTGCGCGGCGTGACGTTCTCGATCGGCGAGGGGCGGCTCGTCGCGCTGCGCGGCCGGTCCGGTTCCGGCAAGACCACCCTGCTGAACGTCGTCGGCGGGCTCGACTCCCCCGACGGCGGCACCGTGCACGTGGCCGGCCGGGACGTGACCGCGATGGGCGAGCGGGACCGGATGCGGCTGCGGCGGGAGACCGTCGCGTACATCTTCCAGTCGTTCGGCCTGCTGCCGGTGCTGTCGGCGGCGGAGAACGTGGGCGTCCCGCTGCGCATCGCGGGCATGGCCCCGCGGGAGCGGGAGGAGCGGGTCGCGCTCATGCTGTCGATCGTCGGGCTCGCGGGCCACGCCCGACAGCGGCCCGGCGAGCTGTCCGGCGGCCAGCAGCAGCGCGTCGCGATCGCCCGCGCGCTCGCCAGCCGCCGGCCCTGCTCCTGGCGGACGAGCCCACCGGCCAGCTCGACGCGGAAACCGGCAAGCAGATCATGCGGCTGCTGCGCACGGTGGTCCGCTCCGAGGGCGTCACGGCCCTGGTGGCCACCCACGACCCCGCCCTCATCGAGCTGGCCGACGAGGTCCTCCGCCTGGAAGACGGCAAGATCGTCACGGAGGTGACGGGATAGTGGAGCCTGTCTCACGCTGCCCCGCCCTCACGCCACCGTGGTGCCCGTGGTGGCGGTGAGGTTCGAGTAGAGCTCTGTTAGCTGCTTGGTGACCGGGCCGGTCGTGCCGCCGCCAATCGACCGCCCGTCGACCGACACCACCGGGGCCAGCCCGCCCATCGTGCCGGTGACGAACGCCTCGGACGCGTTGTAAAGCTGCGGAAGGCTGTAATCCCCCTCGAGCGTCGCGAACCCGGCGGACGACGCCAGCCGCAGCACGGCGGCCCGGGTGATCCCCTCCGGGCAGGCCACCGTCGTCGGCGTCGCCAGCACCGGATCCTCGCCGGCGTCGCGCGGGAGCACCAGGAAGAGGTGCGTCGCGTTCGTTTCCGCGATGAAGCCCCGGCTGTCCAGCATGACCGCGTCGTCGGCGCCCGCCACGTTCGCCTCGATCTTGGCGAGGATGGAGGTCAGCAGGTTGTTGTGGTGGATCTTCGGGTCCAGCGAGTCCGGCGCGTGCCGCCGGACGCTGGACGTGACCAGCCGGATCCCCGACTGGTCGTAGACGGGGTCCTTGAACTCGGCCAGCACGATCAGCGTGGGACCGGAAACGTTCAGCCGCGGGTCCATGCCCGAGGTCACCTTGACGCCGCGGGTGAGCGTCAGCCGGATGTGCACCCCGGTGCGCATCGAGTTGGCCGCCAGCGTGCGCCGGATCTCGGCGGTGATCAACTCGTCAGAAGGCACCGACGCGAACCCAAGGGCGTGCGCCGACCGGCGCAGCCGCGCCAGGTGCTCGTCAAGCGCGAAGATCCGGCCGTTGGTCAGCCGCAGGCCCTCCCACACCGCGTCGCCGCCCTGGACCACGGAGTCGAACGGGGACACGCCCGCCTCGTCCCGGTGGGACAGGCGGCCGCCCACGTTGACGATCAGGTCGCGGTTGCGCTCGTCGAACTTCTGCAGCAATTTCAGACGCCCCCAGAGTCAGCCGCTGACGTTCGGACTATCGATGTTGATCTTATTTGCCCGCAGTTTTTCGTAGTAAGGCAGGCAGTCCGCCAGCAGCGGCTCGAGCGCCGGGTCAAGCGGCGGCGGCGGTCCCGGCGGGACGGGGACGAACCCGGTCGACCGCCAGACGCTGTCGTACCAGTAGGGCGCCCACACGCCGTCGGAGGAGCGCGGCCCGGCCGGCCAGGACAGCATCGCCGGGGAGAACGGCACCCCGAGCGCGGCGCACAGCGCCCGCAGGGCCGCCTCGGGGAAGGCGAGCAGGTCCGCCGAGTCGATCACCGGCCCGCCGAACTCTTCAAACAGCTCCGCCTGCTGCCGCAGCCCTAGGTCGGACAGGGTCGGCGCGGACCGGACGCGGGCGTAGGAGGCGAGCAGCGAGCGCGGGTCCCTGATCAGGAACGCGTGCCGGAACGGCGCGAACGCGGCCAGGTCGACCGACGGCAGCACGTGGTGCGTCATGTGCTTGGCGTAGGAGATCGTCACCCCGTCGGGCAACGGCGCCGACGCCAGGGACGCCACCACGGCCCGCCACGACGTCGGCTGGCTCGCGATCACCTCGTTCCGGCCCGGATGGTCGATGCCGGTCGCCGACAGGTAGAACGCGTACAGCGGCTCGTCGGCGACCACGGTGTCCGGCCGGTTCTCCCAGGCGCGCATCATCGCCGTGGACAGGGTGCGCGGTCCCGACCACATCGCGATCCTGGCGGTCACCCCGTTCAGAAGACCACCACGCTGCGCAGCACGTCGCCGTGCTCCATCTTGGTGAACGCCGCCTCGATGTCGCCGAGCCCGATGGTCTCGGAGACGAACTTCTCCAGCGGCAGCCGCCCCTGCAGGTGCAGGTCGACGAGCATCGGGAAGTCGCGGGAGGGCAGGCAGTCCCCGTACCAGGAGGACTTGAGCGCGCCGCCCCGGCCGAACACCTCGAGCAGCGGCAGGTCCAGTTGCATGTCCGGGGTGGGCACGCCGACCAGCACGACGACGCCGGCCAGGTCGCGGCCGAAGAACGCCTGCTTGTAGGTCTCCGGCCGCCCGATCGCCTCGACCACGACGTCGGCGCCGAAGCCGCCGGTCAGTTCCCTGATCCCCTCGACCGCGTCCGTGTTGCGCGAGTTGATCGTGTGCGTGGCGCCGAACTCGCGCGCCCACTCGAGCTTCCGGTCGTCGACGTCCACCGCGATGATCGTCTTCGCGCCGGCCAGCCGGGCGCCGAGCACCGCCCCGTCGCCCACGCCGCCGCAGCCGATCACGGCGACCGTGTCGCCGCGGGTGATGCCGCCGGTGTTGATCGCGGCGCCGATGCCCGCCATCACCCCGCAGCCGAGCAGGCCGGCGGTCGCGGGGGCGATGGCCGGGTCGACCTTCGTGCACTGGCCGGACGCGACCAGCGCCTTCTCCGCGAACGCGCCGATGCCGAGCGCGGGCGACAGCGGCGTGCCGTCGGCGAGGGTCATCTTCTGGGTCGCGTTGTGGGTCGCGAAGCAGTACCACGGCCGGCCCCGCGCGCAGGCGCGGCACTGGCCGCAGACCGCGCGCCAGTTGAGGATGACGAAGTCCCCGGGCGCCACGTCGGTCACGTCGTCACCGATCGCCTCGACGACCCCGGCCGCCTCGTGCCCGAGCAGGTACGGGAAGTCGTCGCCGATGCCGCCCATCTTGTAGTGCAGGTCGGTGTGGCAGACGCCGCACGCCTGGACGCGGACGAGCGCCTCACCCGGGCCCGGGTCGGGCACGAGCACCTCGGTGACCTGAACCGGTTCGCCCTTGCCCCGCGCCACCACGCCCCGCACGCTGCTCGCCATACCGTGGCTCCTGTTCTCTCACTAAGTCAAAGGCGTCATTCCGAACGGATGCGTCGCTTCGCCCCACCCGCCTACGGCATTCTCCGCCACGGGGAGGCGGCCCGTACAGCACCCGCGGCCCGCCGTACCGCAGTCCCCCGCCCGGGGGACTGCGGTACGGCGGCGTTTATCCCGGCGGGGCGCCGCGCCGGAAGAACAGCGGCCGGGCCAGGCCACCGAACCGGTGCATCAGCCTCGACCCGCGCGGCACGCCGGCCAGCCCCGGGTTCCACTGCAGGAACGTGTACCCGAGCCGGAGGGCGAGCAGCCCGTCGGTGGGCACCTGGTCGCCGACTACCGCCCCGGGCCCGGGCAGGGCCCGGTACGGCGCCGTCCGCAGCGGCTTGCCCGCGGAGGCGAGGTAGAGCACCCGCACGCCGGGGACCGGCGGGAGCGCGGTGGGCCTGCGGGCCGAGTTGGTCGCGAAGACCAGGACCTCCAGTTCCGGAATCGAGTCGAGCTCGGCGAGGATCGCCGCGGTGCCCTGGTCGAGGGCCTGCTGGCCGCTGTCCCACCATGCGACCAGGGGCTCGATGTCGAAGATGATCGTCCGCACCGACAGCTGCCCGGCGCGTTCCAGCACGCAGCGAAGCTCGGTGAACTCTTCGTAACGAGCGCGCATCAGGCACCTGCTCAGCCGCGTTCTCGTGAGGCAGGCGTGCCCACAGGCGGCGGGGACCTGGCCGACGCTGCCACGACGCCAGCCGGAGCAGCCGGGGCAGGCTGATCGCTGGCTTGGGCGGCGGCACTCCCGGGCGGTCCCTTGGCACCCGCACCCGCAGCGCGCGGTGGCGGATCGTGCAATGCACTGGCGCGGGCAGCGACATGGACTCCCCGTCGACGCCGACCGGGATCCGGTCGGAGTCGCTGGTCACGACGACGGTCCGGGCGGACAGCACCCGGACTCCGGCCGAGCGCCTGCCGCGCAGCAGGTCGACCGCCTGCGCGGCGCTGCCCACGGTGACGGCCACCACACCGAGCACGCCGCGGTCGAGCCGGGCGCGGCGGCCAAGGCCGGCGATGTCACCCGTCTCGTAGGGGTTGCTGGCCACCAGCAGCGCCTGCGGTCCGTCGATCGTCTCGCCCTCCGCGGCCGCCGAGAACCGGGTGCCGCGCTGTCCCTGAAGCAGTTCCGGGAGCGTATCCAGCGTGGTGCCCAGCTTGTCGTCGCGATAGGCGGGCGTCCGCACGACCTCGGCGTAAGCACCGAACGACACGTTGTTGACGAAGGTGTGCCCGCTGACCATCCCGAGGTCGACCTCCAGGTCGACGCCGTCGGGCAGCGCACGCAGGCAGGCCACCGGATCCTCGCGGTCCAAGCCCAGGTCAAGCGCGAAGTGGTTGCGGGTGCCCGCGGTGATCACTAGGAACGGGATGCCGTGCGCGGCGGCGACGCCCGCCACCAGCGCCTGGGTGCCGTCGCCGCCCGCGACGCCGAGCAGGTCGGCGCCGTCCGCGATCGCCTGCCGGGCGACCGCGGCCACGTCGACCGGGCCGGGGCCGCTCATCAGGAACACCTCCGCGCCGAGCGCCTCCGCCTTGTGTTGCAGGTCGAACTTGCCCACCTTCCCGCCGCCGGATCGCGGGTTCATGATCAGGAACGGGCGCCGGGCCGGGGCCGCCGCGAGCTCGGGCATCCGCCAGTCCGCCTTGTCCACGGCCAGCGCCGCGCGGGCGGTGACGCCGGCCAGCAGCCAGGCCGCCGCGGCAACGGCCGCGATCCACAGCAGGCCGGCGAGCGCGTAGATCACCAGCACCGCGACCGGCGTCGCGACGAACACCGCGAGCGCCAGCCAGCGCAGCACGCCCCGCCGGGACAGCACGAAGAAGGCGGCCGTGAGGCTGACCGCCGCGGCGGCCGCGCCCACCGCGAACATGGCGAGGCTCCACCATTCCGCGAAGGCCACGACCACCGCGACCGCGAGGAACGCCAGCACGAAGCTCAGCCGGGCCAGCCACCGCTTACCGGGGCTGGCCGCAGCGGGTGGGTCCGCGGGCCGGTTGGGCATATCAACATGGTGACCCGGCGGCGGCGGCCGCATGTCACCCGCCCCGGGTGAGGGCTAGACGCGGTCGGCCGCGCGGCCGCGCCAGGAGACGGCCCGGCCCGAGTAGTGGCGGCGCGCCGAGTCGGCGGTCATGGCGGCGTACAGCACGGCGATCAGCGGAAGGGTCGGCGCGCGGAGCGCGGACAGCCGGTACAACCGGAGCATCGGGACGTAGCTGGCGGTCATCAGCGCCCAGCCCGCCAGCCCGGCCAGGCCCGCGAGCGCCGTGCCGCTGCCGGCGCCGCTCCCCGCCGCGGTGACGATGAGGGCGGCGATTGCCCCGGCCGGCGGCGCGGCGTAGAGCAGCAGGAGCCCGCCGATCGTGCCCGCGAGCAGCAGCGGGTTGTACCTGAGCTGCACGTACGCGGACCTGGCGATCATGTGCCAGAGGCTGGCGAGGCTCGGGTAGGGACGGGCGCTCCTGATGTCCGTGGTCAGGCCGAGCCAGGTGCGGTTGCCGTGCCGCTTGAGCAGGGTGCCGAGCGCCACGTCGTCGATCAGCGCGCCCTTGACCGGCGCCAGGCCGCCGGCCTGCTCGAGCGCGGACCGCCGGACGAGCATGCAGCCGCCCGCCGCCGCCGCGGTGCCGCTCTTCGGGTCATTGACCTTGCGGAACGGGTAGAGCTGGGCGAAGAAGTAGACGAAGGCGGGCACGATCACCCGCTCCCAGCGGGCCTCCGCGCGCAGCAGGGCCATCTGCGAGACGAGGGCCCGGTCGTCGGCTTCGGCGCTCTCGACCAGGTCGCGGAGCGCGGTCGGGGCCCAGCTGATGTCGGCGTCGGTGAACAGCACGTACTGCGGCGGGGTCGCGGCCACCGCCGCCGCGCTGGCGGCCGCCCCGGTGGCGGCAGCAAGGCCCTGCGCCATCGCCCAGACCTTGCCCGCCCAGCCGTCCGGCCTCGGCTGGCCCTTGACCACGGTCAGCGGCGCGCCACCGTCGCGGGCGGCCTTCTCGCCGAGTTCGGCCGCGACGGCGGCGGTGCCGTCGTCGCTGTTGTCATCGACGAGGAAGACGCGAAGGTCGCCCGGGTAGTCCTGCGTCAGCAGGCCGGGCAGCGTCGCCGGCAGGGACTCGCTCTCGTTCCGGGCCGGGACGACGGCGGCCACGGCCGGCCAGGCCGCCGCGCCGGTCTGCCCGCCGGTCCCCGAACTGGTCTTCGCACTGGTCCCCACGCGGGCGCGCGGCAGCCGCTGGCTGGTCAGCCAGAAGCCGCCGTGCGCCGCCACCAGGTACGTCCAGGCGGCGGCGCTGATCACACAGGCGATCCCGAGTCCAAGCACAGACCGAAGTTTTCCACAGCCGCGAGCCACGCCGCAGGCCCGCCTCGCTCTCCCGCGCCGGCCAGAGGCGGGCTGGCGGGCGGCGCGGCTTACCCGGTAATCCCCGCCATAAACGACAACCGCGCCCCCGTGATCGCGGAAGTGACTTTTACCACAAGAGCCCTTTCCCGCGTTTCGCGGAAAAGGGCTCCAGGCGGAAAAGCTTCCGTAATCGGGGGGCGCGGTGCGCGCCAATGGGCCTTAAGCGGCCGGATTTAGCCGTTCGCGCTGCCGGTCAGCGGGCGCATCGAGCGATGACCCTCGTACCCGGAAGACCGGGGAAGACGCACCGTGCCGGCCCGGACGAGCGCCGGGCGGGGCGTGCGCCTGGGCGTCATGTAGGCCGGCACGCTGGGGGTTTCGTGCTTACCGTGCCAGTCGTGGCGGCGCAGCACCAGATACAGCGGGATGCCGGACATGAGCCCGAAAACGATCACCATCAGCGGGATATTCATCCACAGGATAGTGGACATGTTGCCTCCTTTGGCCCACTTTCCTCCGCAGGCCTTTCCCTTGTCACGCTCTAGACTGCCCGACGGGAATCAGGAGACACGAAAATTACGCTATGGCGAATCTCTGCATCCCGGCCGTTCCTCTGAGGTGCCTATGCATCCGCGATGCAGCGGAATAGCGGGTAAATAGCCACCCTGGCCGGGACCTGCTGACCGGGGTCGAGGTTACTCGTGCACGGCCAGGTAACCGGCCAGGTGGTCGATCACCTCGCGGGCGTCGTCCTCGATGCCGTAAATGAACGTGGACTTGCGCCGCCGCAGCACGGGCAGGCCGAGCGCGTAGAGCCCGGGGCGGTCGACCACGCCGCCGTCGTGGCGCAGGCGGCCCTTCTCATCAACCACGTCGACGTGGAGCCAGCCGTAGTCGGGCCGGAAGCCCGTCGCCCAGACGACCGCGCGGATCTCGCCGCCGCGCAGGTCGGCCTGGAGCCGCGCGGAGCCGGGCGGCACCGTCGGCGCGAAGCGCTCGGGCGCACCGAACTCGGCGTCCCGCCCGCTCGTCAGCGCCCACTCGTCGAAGGCGTCGAGCAGGCGGTTCATCTTGAGGTCGGCCAGCGAGAACACGTTGCGGAGGCCGCCGGAGAACAGCGCCCGGCCGTCGCGGACCATCGCCAGCTTGCCCACCAGCCGCACGCCGAGCGCGCTGAGCGCGTTGAGGTCGATCGACGACCGCTCCGGCGTCCCGACGAGCTGCGGCGATGGCAGCCGCCGGGCCCGGTCAAGGTCGTCGACCTCGTCGTAGCGCTGGTCCCACACGCCGGCCGCGTCCATCCACCACAGCACGTCGCGGCCGCGGTAGACGCGCGGCAGCCGCACGTGCTCGCCGGTTGACAGGATCACGGGTCTGCCCGACCGCCTGATCTCCGCCGCCAGCTGCACGCCGGTCGCCGACGCCCCCACGACGAGCACGCCGCCGTCGGGCAGCTGGCCGGGGCCGCGGTAATCGAACGGCGTGACCTGCGCCACCGACGCCGGGACGCCCGCGCTGACGGTGGGCACCGACGGCAGGTTGCAGGCGCCGCTCGCGATCACCACGGCCGCGCAGGCGATCTCGCCGTCGCTGGTCGACACCAGGTAGCCGCCGGCGGCGGGGCGCACCGACGTGACGGTCACCCCGGTCCTAACCGGGGCCCGGGCGACCTTGGCGAAGCGCTCGATCAGCTCGCTCACTTCGCCCATCGTCATGTAGCCGTCCGGGTCCGCGCCCTCGTAGCGCACGCCGGGCAGCCGGCTCTGCCAGTTCGGCGTGAGCAGGCGCAGGGAGTCCCAGCGTTCACGCCGCCATGAGTTGGCCACCTCTCCGCGCTCGAGGACGAGGTGGTCGACCGACCGCTCGGTGAGGAAGTGGCTCGCGGCCAGGCCCGCGTGCCCCGCGCCGATGACGACCGTGGTGGTGCGCTCGATGGCTGTACTCCTAGAAAGCAGGGGCCCCTCAGGCGACTTCGACGGTGACTTCCGTCGGGTTGGTCAGCGCGTCGAACACGGCCGACCGCTTCTGCGACTGAGCCACCAGCGCCTCGATGTCCTCCTTGGACGCGTCGGCGTCGACGTGGAACGTCACCTTGATGTCGTTGAAGCCGTTGCGCACGTCGCTGTCGGCGCCGAGGATGCCGCGGATGTCATGGGCGCCCTCGACGACCGCCTCGACCGAGCGGAGCTGGATGCCGCGGTTCTGCGCGACCGACGCCACGCCCGCGCTGAGGCAGCTCGCCAGGCCGACAAGGAGGTACTCGATCGGCGTGATTCCGTTGTCCTCGGCCGCGAAGACCTCGGGGTGGTCGGCCTCGAAGACCGACTCCTGCTTGTGGCCCTGCTCCTGGCCGAGGCCGAAGAAGTCCTTGACCGTGATGGTGGTGTGCACGCCCCCCTGCCACTTCGAGGACGCCCGCCAGGTGAACTGGGCGGCCTCAGGCGCGCCCTTCAGCACCTCGCGGGCGTCGAGGAGTGCCTGCACGTTGACCCCGTTGTCGGCAACCGCCGTCATGTCACCCATCCCCTTTCGTATTCGGATTTCCCCATCTTCCTTATGGGGATACTTGACAATACACGGAACGGGGCGCAGTACCATAGCCCCATGGTGGAGCCAGCCTCGACGCTCGCGGCCGGCTCGGCCGGCCCATTTGGTTCGGCCGGCACTGTCGAAACTCAGTACCTCGACCTGCCCGGCCCGGTGCGACTCGACTGCGGGCGGGAATTGCACCCGGTTCGCGTAGCGTACGAGACCTACGGGACCCTGTCACCCCGCCGGGACAACGTCGTCTTGGTCTGCCACGCGCTCAGCGGCGACGCCCACGCCGCCGGCATCGCGAAGACGCCGCCGGCCGAGAGCACGCGCGACGGGTTCGGCGCCACCGACCGCGACGGGACGGCGGCCAAGGGGCTCGGCTGGTGGGACGGGATGATCGGACCGGGCAAGGCGTTCGACACCGACCGCTTCTACGTCGTCGCGACGAACCTGCTCGGCGGCTGCCGCGGCACCACCGGGCCGTCGTCGGCCAACCCGGCGACGGGCAGGCCGTACGGCGCCGACTTCCCGGTGATCACCGTCGCGGACATGGTGCGGACCGAGCGGGCGTTCCTGCGCGAGCTCGGCATCGAGCGGCTGGCCGCGGTGGCCGGCGGCTCGCTCGGTGGCATGCAGGCGCTGGAATGGGCCATCCTGTTCCCCGACGAGGTCGGTGCCATCGTGGCGATCGCGAGCACGCACGCGCTGCACCCGCAGGGCGTGGCGTGGAACGCGATCGCGCGCGACGCGATCATGCGCGACCCCGCCTGGCAGGGCGGCCACTACTACGGCACGGGGACCGCGCCGGACGCCGGCATGGGCGTGGCGCGGATGGTCGGCCACGTCACCTACCTGTCCGCGCAGGCGCTCGACGACAAGTTCGGGCGGCGACTGCAGCCGTCCCCGGGGGAAGCGCCGCCCGCAGACATCCGGTACACCATCACCGGGGCGGAGTTCCAGGTCGAGAGCTACCTGCGGCACCAGGCCGAGTCGTTCGTCAAGCGGTTCGACGCCAACACCTACCTGTACACCTCGCGCGCGCTGACCTACTTCGACCTGGCCCGGCAGCACGGCGGGTCGCTGGCAAGCGCGCTCAAGGGCGTCTCGGCGCGGACCCTGCTCATCGCGTTCAGCTCCGACTGGCTCTACCCGCCGGCCGCGTCGGGAGAGATCGCCGACGCGCTCCGCGCCCTCGGCAAGCCGGTCGAGCTCCAGGTGATCGAGGCACCGTACGGGCACGACTGCTTCCTGCTCGAAGAGGCACGGCAGACACCCATCATCCGCCGGTTCCTAGGAATAGGAAGATGAGCAAATGACCGACAACCAGTCGCCCCCCGGAGGGGGGAATCAGTACGGCCGGGTCGAAGCCGACCGGGCGTTCGGATTCGAGACCCGGCAGTTGCACGCCGGGCAGCGGCCCGACCCGAACACCGGCGCGCGGGCGGTGCCGATCTTCCAGACGACCAGCTACGTGTTCGAGGACCCGGAATCCGCGGCGGCGTACTTCAACCTGCAGGAGTACGGGAACACCTACTCGCGCATCATGAACCCGACCGTGGCGGTGTTCGAAGAGCGGGTGGCGAACCTCGAGGGCGGCGCCGGCGCGGTCGCGTTCGCCAGCGGCATCGCCGCCCAGGCCGCGGCGCTCTTCACGCTGCTGGAGCCGGGCGACCACGTGGTCTCGTCCGCCGCGCTCTACGGCGGGACGGTGAACCAGTTCAAGCACCTGCTGCGCAAGCTGAACGTCGAGCTGACCTGGGTCGACCCGGACGACCCGGACGCGTGGCGGCAGGCGGTGCGGCCCAACACGAAGGCGTTCTTCGGCGAGACGATCGGCAATCCCGCGGGCAACGTGCTCGACCTCGAGACGGTGGCGTCGATCGCGCACTCCCGCGACCTGCCGCTCATCGTGGACAACACGTTCGCGACGCCGTACCTGTGCCGCCCGATCGAGTGGGGCGCCGACATCGTGATCCACTCGGCGACGAAGTTCATCGGCGGCCACGGCACCTCCATCGGCGGCGTGGTGGTGGAGGCGGGCACGTTCGACTGGTCCAACGGCCGGTTCCCGGCGGTCGCCGACCCGTCGCCGGCGTACCACGGCCTGCAGTTCCACGAGACGTTCGGCACGTACGGCTACCTGATGAAGCTCCGCGCCGAGACCCTGCGCGACCTGGGCGCGGCGCTCTCGCCGTTCAACGCCTTCCTCTTCCTGCAGGGGCTCGAGACGCTGTCGCTGCGGATGGACCGGCACGTCGCCAACGCCCGCGAGGTCGCGGCCTTCCTGCAGGCCCACGAGCTCGCGACGCACGTCACCTACCCGGGCCTGCTCGGCAGCAAGTACCAGGCGCTGGTGGAGAAGTACCTGCCGCTCGGGGCCGGCGCGGTGTTCTCGTTCGACTGCGCGGGCGGCCGGGCCGGCGGCCAGGACCTCATCCGCGGCGTGTCGCTGTGGTCCCACCTGGCGAACGTCGGCGACGCGAAAAGCCTGATCATCCATCCCGCGAGCACGACCCACCGCCAGCTGAGCGACGATGAGCTGCGGGCGGCGGGCGTCGGTCCGGGGACGGTGCGGCTGTCCGTCGGCACCGAGTCGGTCGCGGACCTGATCTGGGACCTGGAGCAGGGTTTCGCGCTGGTGGCCGCGACAACCGGAAAGCGGGTGGCGATCCCATGACCGACCTCGACCTCACCAAGTACCAGGACCCCCTGACGATCCAGCGCGTGCTGCACACCGCCAGAACGATCGCGGTCGTGGGCCTGTCGGGCAACCAGCTACGGGCGAGCAACTTCGTCGGCTACTACCTCAAGCGGCACGGTTACCAGGTAATCCCCGTCAACCCGCGGGAAACGGAGATCCTCGGCGAGAAGTGCTACCCGAGCCTGCTCGACGTGCCCGTGCCGGTGGACGTCGTAAACGTCTTCCGCGCGCCGGACGCGCTGCCCGGGATCGCCAGGGAAGCCGTGACGGTCGGCGCGGGCACCCTGTGGTGCCAGTTCGGCGTGATTAACGCCGAGGGCGCCAAGATCGCGGAGGACGGCGGGCTGACGGTGATCATGGACCGCTGCATCAAGGTGGAGCACGCACGGTACGTGGGCCGGATGCACTGGCTCGGCTTCAACACCCAGCGCGTCACGTCCGTCCGCGCCGGCCTCCAGTAGCCAGTCATTCCGCGCTCACTGTGCTTCCCCGCTCGCCGCCGCGCGCCCTGAAGGCGGCCCGCTTTGGCTCGCGGGAGAGCCGCGCGAGGCGCGGTTTCGTTACGCCAACACGCAACGTCAAGACTGGCTGATACGTCCTCTAGACAGGATGATTCATCTATGAGGGACGTGACTGACATGGCGCGGACGCACGGTAGGAAGCTTGCAGCGATGGGCGCGACCGCGCTCGCCGCGGCCGCGATCGCGGTGGCCGGCTGCACGGCCGAGACGGCCGCGGCCGCCCCGGCGGCCTTCGCCAGGTCCGCGGGGACGGCGGCCCCCGCCACCCAGGCGGTGACCGCCAGCGTGACGGCACCCGCCTATACCCCGCCCGCGCGCACCCTGGCCCCCGGCATGAAGGGCGCGGACGTGAAGGCCCTTCAGGAGCGGCTCGCCGCGCTCAAGTACTACCCGGGCGCGATCGACAGCGAGTTCGGCGGCAACACCCAGGCGGCGCTCTGGGCCTTCCAGGAGATCAACGGCATCAAGGTGACCGGCGTGATCGACGCGGCCACCAAGCGGGCCCTGGTGCACCCTAGGTCCTACACGTCGCCCTACTACCGCGGCAAGCGCGCCACCCGGATCGAGGTCAGCCAGGCCCTTGAGGTGCTCGTCCTGTTCGACAACAACAAGATCGCGCTGATCAGCCACGTTTCCAGCGGCGGCGGCTACTTCTACGACTGCGGCAGCTACGGCTGCGCGCAGGCGGTGACCCCGAACGGCACGTACAACACCACGGTCTTCATGCCCGGCTGGGTCACGGTGCCGCTTGGCACGATGTACAACCCGGTGTTCTTCATCAGCACGGTCTACGCGATCCACGGCGACACCTACGTGCCGGTCGGCCCGGCCTCGCACGGCTGCATCCGGGTGCCGATGGACGTCGCGGGCATCTTCCACAAGATGGTCAAGACCCCCGGCACGCAGGTCCACGTCTACGGCACGCCGCAGTGGGAGAAGTAGCTCACACCAGCCGGCGCTAGACGCCCGTCGAGGGCCGGGGTGATAGTGGAAACGGCGCCCCGGCGCCGCCGCACCCGGCCCGCGACCTTTTGATGGGTGGTCAAATGCTCCAGGCTTTCGTCTTCGAGAAGGTCGGCGTCGTCGTCGGCGACCTGTACTTCCTCGACCCGAACCCGCACCCTGGGCAGGAGGGCCCCGAGCACGGCGTCCGGCTTGAGCTGCGGGTCATCGACCGCGGCGAGCTCAAGAGCTCGATCTACTCGGCCGTGCCGATCGAGGTCGGCAAGCCGATCTGGCGGGTAGACCTGCTCGAGTCGGTGGACGGCAAGCCGGGCAGCTTCAACCGGACGCACCACCACCCGAAGTTCAACCAAGAATGGGACCCGACCTCCCGCGTCTACGTGCGCGAGCTGTCCCAGGATCCGCTCGGCTGGCTGGCCGGCCAGCTCGCCGACCTGCCGGGAATCCTCGACCGGGCGGAGGTCCCGCAGGACGTCGCCGACCCCGCCGACGCGGCCAGCCTCAAGGACCTGGCCCCCGCGATCGTCGGCGTGACCGGCATGATGCTGGACAAGGTGCGGGCAGGCGAACTCGGCACCGCCCCCGCCGACGACGCCGTCGACAGCATTAGGAACGGCTGGCTTTGATCGTTCGCCCGGGCGGGCCTGATACGGTCGCGGTTTTTGCGATCAGACCCGCACGGGTGGACAGCCGGGGGTACGGGGGGTCGTCCCCGGGGGACGACCGCAGCATTAGGAACGGCTGGCTGCAGCCGCCTTCCGCTTTCCGCTGCCGCGGACGGCGGACAGGATCGCGGCGATCACCATGAACGACACCGACTCGTAGAACGCCGCGTGCAGTCCGGCGGTGAACGCCGAGGCCAGCGAGCCGTGCAGCGAGGTCGTACCCACGAAGATCGCGAACGCGAGCTGCCGTGAGATCGACCGCGAGGCCACCAGGATGGCCACCGAGAACGAGAACACCATCCCGACGTTCGCGAAGGTCCGCATCATCCCGGACGCGATGCCGAACATGTCGGGGGGTGCCGCCTTCATGATCGCCGAGCTGTTGGCCGGGAAGAACAGGGCGGCCCCGACCGCGTTGATCACGCCGATGCAGACGATCCACCACAGCGGCGTCGCGTTGCTGAGCTGCGCGTACAGCACCAGGGACACCACCTGCAGGCCGAGTCCCGTGGTGGCCGGCAGCACCGCGCCGTACCGGTCGGCCAGGCGGCCGGAGTAGATGCTGACCCCCGCGGAGATCAGGTAGCCGGGCAGGAGCAGCAGCGACGCGTGAATCGGGGAAAGGCCGCGCGGCCCCTGCAGGTACATCAGCAGCAGGAAGAGCACCGCGAAGCTGGCGAGGCCCTGGAAGAGCGACGCGCACAGCGACGCCGCCATCGTCGGAACCTTGAAGATGCGCAGCGGCAGCATGGGCGCTGAGACCCCGGTCTCGATGAACACGAACACCCCGATCAGCACCACGCCACCGATGAGGTAGCCTCCGGTCGACGCGTCGAACGGAGCGTTCCCCAGCTTGGTGATCGCCCAGAGCACGCCGAACAGGCCGAGGCCAAGGGTGACCATGCCGAGCGGGTCGAGCCGCTGGCGGGTCCGCTCGCCCTTGTCGCGGAGCACCCGGAGCGCGCCGGCGATCGCGAGCAGGCCCGTCGGCACGTTGATCCAGAAGATCCACCGCCACGAGACGTACGTGACGATCAGCCCGCCGAGCACCACGCCGAGCACGGCGCCGATCGTCCAGCCGAGCGAGGTGAAGCCGTAGGCCCGGCCGCGCTGCTCCCGCGGGTACAGGTCGGCGATCACCGCGCCGCTGTTCGCCATGATCAGCGCGCCGCCGACCCCCTGGACGACGCGGAAGGCGATGATCGACACCTCGTTCCAGGCCAGCGCGCACAGCAGCGAGCCGAGCACGAAGACCGCGAACCCGGTCTCGTACATGCGAACCCGGCCGAACATGTCCCCGAGCCGGCCCACCTGGGTGGCGAGCAGCGTGATGACCAGCAAGAAGCTGATGATCACCCAGACCACGTCGGTCAGCGCCACGTGGAGGCTGCGCTGGATCTCCGGCAGCGCGAGGACCACGATCGTGGTGTCCACGGCCGTCATGAGGACGCCCGCCATGATCACGACCATGGCCAGGCCGGTCCTCATCGGCTGCTCGGCGGCGGGCGACGCTGGACTATTCTGCTCGGTTTCGGGGAAAGTCACTTTCTTAGCCTAACGAAAGGTGGCTTTTCCGCCAGCCGAGACTAGGCTGTGTTCCGGCGTTCGCACGTGAGGGGCGGCATTGCAGTGGCTCGCGATGAATCCGCGATCGGCAGGGTGGGAGTGCTCATCCTTGGCACCCGTGGCCCGGACGGTCCCGGCGAGGTGCGGATCAGGATTCGCGGCGGCTCAGAGAACTACCTTGCCTGGTCGCGAAAGCCGCTGCCGGAAGGCACCGTTGTCCTCGTCATCGAGTACCTGGGCCCCCGCACGGTCGACGTTATGGAATGGACCGACCCGCTCGGCGAGGCCCCCGTTATCCCCGGTTCTACTGAAGTTCCTCGCTCAGGAGAGTGAAACCATGTTCGGTTACCGAGTTCCCGCCCCCGATGAGGCAATGCTGATCTCCGGTGGTCGGCGCGGGATGAATGACGCGCCGTTCCGGGTAGTTACGGGGCATGGCGCGTTTGTCACGCCGTTCGTCCGCAAGGTCCGCTACCTAACGCTTTCCATGCAGGAAGCCGAGGTGGCGGAGACCTGCGTGACCCACCAGGGCATCTCGCTGAACGTCCGGGCGGTGATCGCGTTCAAGGTCGGCTACGACGCGGAGTCCATCGTCAACGCCGGCCAGCGGTTCCTGTCCGACCAGGACCAGATGTCCGTGCTGACCGGCCGGATCTTCGCCGGCCACCTGCGGTCGATCATCGGCTCGATGACCGTCGAGGAGATCGTCACCGAGCGGCAGAAGCTGGCCACCGAGGTGCTCGACGGGTCCAAGACGGAGATGGCCACCATCGGCCTGACCGTCGACTCGCTGCAGATCCAGTCCATCGACGACATGGGCGCCGGCTACATCGCGGCGATGGCCGCGCCGAACAACGCGGCGATCCAGCGGCAGGCGAAGATCGCCCAGGCGGCGGCCGACCAGGCGGCGGCCGAGGCGCAGCAGGCGTCGATCCGCAACCAGGCCGAGTTCGCCCGGCAGACCTCGGTCGTCCAGGCCCAGTACAAGGCCCAGATCGACAAGGCGCAGGCGGAAGCGGCGCAGGCCGGCCCCTCGCCCAGGCCGAGGCGCAGCAAGCGGTCATCGCCACGCAGGCCAAACTGGCGCAGCAGCAGGCCGAACTGCGCCAGCAGCAGCTGGTCTCCGAGGTGATCAAGCCCGCCGAGGCGGAGGCCCAGAAGGTCAAGATCCTCGCCATCGCCGACGCGGAACGGACCAGGATCGCGGCCGAAGCCGCGGCGTCGAACAACCGGGTGGCGCTCGACCAGCTGCTGATCGCCCAGCTCCCGCAGATCGTCAAGGAGGCGGCCGCGGGGCTGAACGGCGCCAACGTCACCGTGCT
Organism: uncultured Actinomycetota bacterium; assembly: GCA_963767685.1. Classification (GTDB taxonomy): domain Bacteria; phylum Actinomycetota; class Actinomycetes; order Streptosporangiales; family Streptosporangiaceae; genus Trebonia. The sequence continues at coordinate 104,651 of CAVYEZ010000011.1, read as the reverse complement.
CAACGGCGCGGACGGGCTCGGCGAGATCGCCGCCGGGCTGGTCAGCCAGGGGCTGACGATCCTGGAGTCGGTCCGCCGGGGCGTCGGAGTCCCCCCGGCCGACGGCAACGGCGGCAGCAGCGGCGGCGGCAGCAGCAACAGCAGCAGCAGCAGCAGCAGCACCCGGCCCGGCATTCTCGGTCAGAGGTAGATCTTCTTTAGATCTCCCTCGAATCAAGTCAAAGTCAAAAACTGGCGTTGGGCAGGGGGATGCGAGGGATTACCGCCGACGCTCCTTCGGAAGGTCGGCGGCTAATCCCCCGCATCCTCCTGCTCGTTTTTCCGTTTATTTCCGACCCAGCGCGGCTTCTAGCGGGCGGAGAGGATTGCGGCCAAAGCCGCTGCTGGGGAGCGCTTGGGCAGCGCTGTGTGGATTAGTTCCATGCGATGGCTCAGTCTGGGTTGAGCTACCCGGACGCTGGTTACGGCTCGGTCGCTCAGCACTGATTCTGGAAGCAGGGTTAGGCCGTGGCCGCCGACCGCGAGGTTGATCAGCGTGGTGACGTCTTCGCCGGCGTAGCGGAAGGCCGGTTTGAATTCTCCCGGGCCGGCATGCCGACGGATTTCCTTGAGTGGCGGGGCTACGTTGTCGGCTGCTATCCATCTCGCGTCCGCTAGGTCTGGGAGGCGGAGGGAGGCGCGGGTCGCCAGCGGATGGCCTGGGGGCAAGACGATCCTGACCGGCTCTTCGCTGAGGCCCGTGGCGGTGATCGGGGCTTGTTCCGGTAGGGGGTCGCCCGGTGCGGTTAGGCCCTCGGTGAGGGCCAGGTCAAGTTCACCGCGAGCTACCGCGATGGCCGTCTCCGCCCGGGTGCCGGCCTGAATCGTGACGGCTAGCCGGGGCATTTGCCTGCGCAGTTCGGTGAGGGCCGGGGCCAGCACGGACGTCGCGCCGGCGAGCGGGGTGACGCCGATGAGCAGCGTGGCCGACGGGGTCTTGGTCATTCTCGTGACGTCGGTCCTGGCCGCGTCCAGGCGGAGCAGGATTGGCTCCGCGTGCTCGAGCAGGCGGGCGCCGGTTTCCGTGGGGAAAACCGGGCGGCGGTTGAGCAGCTGGGTCTTCAGGTCGTTTTCCAGCGCGGCGATCTGCTGGGATACCGCCGCCTGGGTATAGCCGAGCTCCGCCGCGGCGGCCGAGAACGAGCCGAGCCGGGCCACCGCCACGAAGGTCCTGAGCAGTTGGGCTTCCACCCGATAAGCATGACTTATCAGGAGACAAGAAATCATCGTTGGCGCTTAACGTGATGGCGGCCCGAAGATTGAGCCATGACTCAGCACACCCCCCGGATCGCCCTCGTCGGCGACCGGTCATCCAGCGTCAGGGCGCACGCGCGCATCCCCGGGCTCATCGACGCCCTGCTCACGCGCGATTCCATCGCGCTCGATCCCTACTGGATCGCGACGCCGGATGCCGCGGAATCCGAGTTGAGCGGCTTCGACGGGATCTGGGTAGTACCGGGCAGCCCGTACGAGAGCGCGGCGGGTGCCATCGCGGCCGTGCGCACCGCCCGCGAGAACGGCATACCGTTCCTCGGCACCTGCGGCGGCTTCCAGTACGCGCTGATTGAGTACGCGCGCGACGTGTGCGGGCTGACGGGCGTCGAGCACGCCGAGGTCACCCCGGACGCGGACGAGTGCCTCATCGTCCCGCTCGACTGCTCGCTCATGGGCCACGAGGAAGGGGTCATGATCGTCCCGGGCACGCTCGCCGCGAAGATCTCCGGCCCGGGCCGGCGGACCGAGCGCTACCACTGCAGCTACGGGGTGAACCAGGAGTACCTAGCGGCGCTGACCTCCGCCGGGCTCCGGTTCACCGGCTTCGACGATTCTGGCCAGGTCAGAATCGTGGAACTGCCCGGGCACCCGTTCTTCATGGGCACCCTCTTCCAGCCGGAACTGCACGGCGACGGCACTCAGCCACACCTCATCATCCGTGCCTTCGCGATGGCGGCGGCGGAGCGGGTCGCGTGGCTGGCGTCCACGTCGACCGCCCGCTGAGCCCGGCTACCCTGCGCGGGCCGCTGTCTGCTTCACACAGAGTGCACCAGAACCTTCTTCCTCACGGGAATCGCCCGGAAGACTGTCCACACGGCTGCGTTTCTGTCCGTATTTGATCACGACACGATCACGGAAAAAACTCGGTTTGCCTGCGGCCCGCCTTCGGTCCCTGCCATAGTTCCTTCCGATGGACCGGTACGGACGAAAGCGTTGATACGCCCACAGATCGCTCGATACCGGGATATAGCGGGTGCGCGCAGTCAGAAGGCCCGCAAACCAGTAACCAGCACTAGGCCCGCCGATAGGTGCATGCCGCCGCGTAGGCCGGGCGTGGCAACAACCATGGGGAGATCATGACCGCTGGGCGTAGTGACCGTCGGCCGGTGAGGATCAGGCGCAGGGGCCGGCACACGACCCCCTCGCAGGTAGAGAAGGTCGCGCAGCAGGCCGGCAAGGCGGCGCCCGCCTTCGCCATCGCGGGCGCGCTGGTCGCGGTGCCGCAGGCGTCGCACGCGCTCGCCGGCTCCGCCGGGCCGGTCACGGCGACGGTGCCGGGCCACGCAACGGCGGCCGCGGACAAGGCGGCAGGCACGACGGCGCCCGCCGCCACGGCCGCGCTTGACTCGTTCGCGACGCGCACGGTCACCGTGACCGCCGCCAAGCCGGCGCGGCACGCCGCGACGACGCACAGCACGTACTACAGCGTCCGCGGCGGCGACACCCTGTCTAAGGTCGCCGACAGCTACTACGACGACGCCGGCGACTGGCAGTACCTCTACCACGAGAACGAGAAGACGGTCTCCGACCCGAACCTGATCTACGTCGGCCAGCGCCTCTTGATCCCGGCCACCGCGCCCGCCCACTACACGCTCAGCGACTACACGCCGAAGCACGCCAAGACGGTCGCGCCCCAGGCCACGACGGTGAGCAAGACCAGCCGGGACACCGGCGGCCGGAGCACCACGGTCCCCGCCAAGAGCACCCGCGGTGGCCACGTGGCCACCCAGTCGGCCGCGCTTGGCTCGTACAGCTGCTCGGCCCTCGAGCAACTGTGGGAGCAGGAGGGCGGCAGCCCGGCCGCCGCGTTCATGGCCGCCGAGATCGCCACGGCCGAGTCCGGCGGCGACCCGAGCGCGATCAGCCCCACCGACGACTTCGGCCTGTGGCAGATCAACGCCTCCAACGGCGCGCTCGCCACCCTCAACCCGTTCCAGAACGCCGAGTCGGCGATCACCCTGTCCGACAACGGCACCAACTGGAACCCGTGGACGACGTACCGCACCGGCGCGTACTCCGGACGCTGCTAAGCAAGGCACACACAGGATCAGGTCGCCTCCACGGAGGCGACCTGATCGTTTTGTGCCTGCTTAACGGCTGCCCGCGAGGGTCTCTTCGATGCCGAGGCGGGCTAGCTCGTCGGCGCGCTCGTTGCCCGGGTCACCGTTGTGGCCCTTGACCCAGTGCCAGCTGACCTCGTGCGTCGCCATCGCCGCGACCAGGCGCTGCCACAGGTCGACGTTCTTCACCGGCTGCTTCGACGCGGTCTTCCAGCCGTTGCGCTGCCAGCCGGGCAGCCATTTCGTGATCCCGTCGAGCACGTACTTGCTGTCGGTGTAGAGCTGCACCGGCACGGGCCTGGTCAGCGCCTCGAGGGCGGAAATGGCGGCGAGCAGCTCCATCCGGTTGTTCGTCGTCGCGCGCTCGCCGCCGTGCAGTTCCCTGACCACGTCGCCGTAGCTGAGCACGGCCCCCCAGCCACCGGGTCCAGGGTTGCCGCTGCATGCCCCGTCGGTATAGATCACGGCCTCGCTCATGCCGCAAAGGCTATCGCCGCCGCGGGGCGCTGACCGCTACCATCCCGGTTTATGACCATTGCGGGGCCTCAGGGCGCGGAGCTTGTCCTCGTCAACGGCAAGATCCGGACACCCGTCCACCCGTCCGGCTTCACGCAGGCGGCCGCGATCGGCGGCGGCGTCATCCAGGCACTGCGCGGCGATGACGGGATCCGGGATTTCATCGGTCCCTCCACCCGGGTGATCGACCTGCGCGGGCGGCTGGCGGTCCCAGCGTTCGGCGACGCCCACGTCCACCCGGTCCAGGGCGGGCTCGAGTCGCTGCGCTGCAACCTGGCCGGCCTGAAGAACCGGCAGGCGTACCTGGCCGCGATCGCCGCCTACAGCGAGACCCTGCCGCCCCGGGCCTGGGTCCTCGGCGGCGGCTGGTCGATGCCGGCCTTCCCCGGCGGCACGCCCACCGCGGCCGACCTGGACGCCGTCACCGGCGGGCGGCCCGCGTTCCTGCCCAACCGGGACCATCACACCGCCTGGGTGAACAGCGCGGCGCTGGCCATCGCCGACATCACCAGCAGCACCCCCGACCCCGCCGACGGCCGGATCGAGCGTGACGGCGCCGGAAACCCGGCGGGCGCGCTGCACGACGGCGCGATGCGGATCGTCGCCGACTACGTGCCGCCGCCCAGCCCGGCCGAGCTCACCACCGCGCTGCTCACCGCGCAGCGGCACCTGCACTCGCTCGGCATCACCAGCATCCAGGACGCCTGCGTCGGCGACGCGGGCGAGATCAGCATCCCTGACACGTTCGCGACCTACCGCCGGGCCGCCGCGGACCGGCTGTTGACCTGCCGGGTCACCGGCGCCCTGTGGTGGGACCGGTTCCGTGGCCTGCACCAGCTCGACACCCTGCAGGCCCGCCGGGAGGAGGCGGACGGCGGCGGCTACTTCCGCGCCACCTCGGTGAAGCTGATGCTCGACGGGGTGTGCGAGACCTTCACCGCCGCCATGGGCGCCCCTTACCTGGACGGGCACGGCCACGCCACCGACCACGCGGGCTCGCTGTTCATCGAGCCCGACGAGCTGACGGAGGCGGTCGGCAGGCTCGCCGACCTCGGCTTCCAGCTGCACTTCCACGCGATCGGCGACCGGGCCGTCGCCGCCGCGCTCGACGCGCTCGCGGCGCTGCCGGAGGCGCTGCGGATCGGCGGCCGGCATCACATCGCCCACCTGCAGTTCATCAGCCCCGCTGACCTGGAGCGGTTCGCCCGGCTCCGCGTCACCGGCAACTTCCAGCCGCTGTGGGCCTGCAAGGACGAGCAGAACGACCGGCTCACCCTCCCGTTCGTCGGGCTTGAGCGGGCCAACTGGCAGTACCGGATCGCGTCGCTGCTCCGGATGGGGACCCGCGTCGCCTTCGGCAGCGACTGGCCGGTGTCGAGCGCGGACCCGCTTCAGGAGCTGCACGTGGCGGTCAACCGCGTGCTCTCCCCCCGGCTCGGCCGGCCGGGCACGGAGGAGACGACCGTGCCGCTGCTGCCGGCCGAGGCGATCGGGGTCGACGCCGCGGTCGACGCGTTCACCCGGGGCGTGGCCTACGTGAACCACGAGGAGGACGTGGCGGGCACGCTCGAGCCGGGCAAGGTCGCCGACTTCGCGGTCCTCGACCAGGACCTGTACGCCATCCCGCCGAAGGCGATCGGCGACACCTCGGTCGCGCTGACGATCGCCGGCGGGCAGGTCGTGCACGGGGACGAGTAACCGGATCCGAGCGCGAGCCGAAGCGCGCGCCCCTGTCCTGGACTGAGGAGCGGTGAAGTGAGGAACGAGCTTCACCGTGACGAGGGAAGGACAGGGGTCCCGAGCGCGCGGAGGCGAGCGCGGGAAACACTGAGCGCGAGCCGAAGCGCGCGCCCCTGTCCTGGACTGAGGAGTGGTGAAGTGAGGAACGAGCTTCACCGTGACGAGGGAAGGGCAGGGGTCCCGAGCGCGCGGAGGCGAGCGCGGGAAACACTGAGCGCGAGCCGAAGCGCGCGCCCCTGTCCTGGACTGAGGAGCGGTGAAGTGAGGAACGAGCTTCACCGTGACGAGGGAAGGGCAGGGGTCCCGAGCGCGCGGAGGCGAGCGCGGGAAACACTGAGCGCGAGCGCGGGAAATCTGCGGCAACGCACGAGTGAACACCCCGACCCCGCCCGTGACCCGGTTCCGCTTATGTGTTGTATTAAGAGCGTGTTCAACGCGCTGCCATCGCCAGGGTCAAAGGACCCCGCGGACCTCGCCATCCTCGCCGGCCTCCGGGTAGTAGACAACGACGACGACGATCCGGTGCTGCTGTGGCCGGACGGAACCGCGGTCGACACGTGGCGGGAGGACTACCCGTACGACGAGCGGATGACCCGCGACTACTACGACCACGAGAAGCGCCTGCTCCAGATCGAGCTGGTCAAGCTGCAGAACTGGGTGAAGACCACCGGCCAGCGGATCGTCATCATCTTCGAGGGCAGGGACGCGGCGGGCAAGGGCGGCACGATCAAGCGGTTCACCGAGCACCTGAACCCGCGCGGCGCCAGCATCGTGGCGCTGGAGAAGCCCAGCGAGCGCGAGCGGACCCAGTGGTACTTCCAGCGGTACGCGACGCACCTGCCGGCGGCCGGGGAGATCGTGATGTTCGACCGCTCCTGGTACAACCGGGCCGGGGTCGAGCGCGTGATGGGCTTCTGCACGCCAGAGGAGTACCTGGAGTTCATGCGGGAGGCGCCGGAGTTCGAGCGGATGCTGGTGCACTCCGGGCTGCACCTGACGAAGTTCTGGTTCTCCGTGACCCGGTCCGAGCAGCGGACCCGGTTCGTCATCCGGCAGGTCGACCCGGTGCGGCAGTGGAAGCTGTCACCCATGGACATCCAGTCACTGGACAAATGGGACGATTACACCGAGGCTAAGGAAGCGATGTTCTTCTATACCGACACGGCGGACGCGCCGTGGACGGTGGTGAAGTCCAACGACAAGAAGCGCGCCCGGCTCGAGGCGATCAGGCACGTCCTTGAGCAGTTTGACTACGACGACAAGGACGAGGGGGTCGTGGGCAAGCCGGACCGGAAGATCATCGGGCCGTCGGCGCTGCTGTCGGAGCAAACGACGGTCCAGTCGTTCACCAGATTGTGAGGCTGCTTTAGACGTGACCGAGACCGAGACGGAGACCGAGACCGAGGTCGTCGAGATCACTTCCGAGTCCGAACTTCGGGAAGCACTCGGCGGGCACCCCTCCGGGCGCGCGGTGACCAAGGAGCGGACGTCGCTGCACCCGTTGCAGATCGAGTGGCTGCAAGCGTCGCCCTTCTGCGTGCTCGCGACGTCCGACGCGGACGGGAACTGCGACGCCTCGCCCAAGGGCGACCCGGCGGGCCACCTCATCCACGTGCTTGACCCGCGCACCGTCGTTATCGCCGAACGGCCAGGCAACAAGCGGGCCGACGGGTACCTGAACGTGCTGTCCAACCCGCACGTCGGCCTGCTCGCGCTGATCCCTGGGCGGAACGACACGCTGCGGATCAACGGCCGCGCCCGGCTCGTGCGGGACGCGCCGTGGTTCGACAACCTGGCGGTAAAGGGCAAGCGGCCGATCCTCGCGCTGGTTATCGGCGTCGAGCAGGTCTTCTCGCACTGCCAGAAGGCGTTCCTGCGGTCGAAGCTGTGGGAGCCTGACCAGTGGCCGTCGACCGACGAGATGCCGTCGGTCGCCGAGCTGTGCAAGAGCACGCAGGAGACACCGGAGACGCTTGAGGAGCTAGAGGCTTACTACGCCCTGCCCAACTACACCCGCCTGCTGTACTGATCTCACCGGTACTGGGCCCACAGTTCGGGAATCGTGATCCCCAGGCCGCGGAACAGGCCGCGGAGCAGCGGGACCGAGATGCCGATCACGTTGTTGTGGTCGCCGTCGATCGAGTCGACGAACCAGCCGCCGAGCCCTTCGATGGTGAAGGCGCCGGCCATCTTCAATGGCTCGCCCGTGGCGACGTAAGCCGAGATTTCGGCATCCGTCGGGCTGCCGAAGCGCACGGTCGTGCCGGCCACCGCCGCCTCGCACTTCCCGCTGGCCACGTCGATCACGCAGTGCCCGGTGAACAGCGTGCCGGTCTTGCCGCACATCTCATGCCAGCGCGCCTCGGCCTCGGCGGGCGACGCGGGCTTGCCGTACGCCCGCCCGTCCAGGTCGAGCATCGAGTCGCAGCCGATCACGAGGCCGTCATTCAGCCGGGAAGCGACGGCCGACGCCTTCGCCGACGCGAGGACCTGCGTCAGGTCGCCGGTACTGGGTGCGGAATAGGCGTCCTCGTCGACGCCGCTGACCATGACCTCGGGATCGATGCCGGCCGCCCGGAGCACGGCGAGCCTGGCGGGGGACGCGGAAGCGAGAACGACACGCACGCCGCCCAACCTTACGCGAAACGGATTCAGGAAGTCGCGGCAGTACGATCGGAGCCATGCGTTTCGGCCTCGTTGGTACGGGTTACTGGGCGAAGATCACGCACGCGCCCGCTATCGCCAGCACCCCCGGCGCGGAGCTGGTCGCGGTCTGGGGCCGCGACGAGGCCGCCGCCGCGGCGCTCGCAGCCGAGCACGGCGCGACCGCCTACGCCGACTTCGGCGCGTTCCTCGACCGCGTCGACGCGGTCGCGTTCGCGGTGCCGCCGGACGTTCAGGCACCGCTCGCCCTCCAGGCGGCCCGCATGGGCAAGCACCTGCTGCTCGAGAAGCCGGTCGCGCTGTCGGCGGACGAGGCGGACAAGCTCGTCGCCGCCGTCGAGGAGGCCCAGGTCGCGTCGGTCGTGTTCTTCACCTGGCGGTTCAACACCGAGATCCGCGCCTGGCTCACCGACGAGCAGGCGCGCGGCGGCTGGTCCGGCGAGGGCTGGTCGGGCGGCGCCGCGCTGTGGCTGGGCACCTCCCTGGGGCCGGACAACCCGTTCAACACGCCGTGGCGGCGGGAGAAGGGCGCCCTCTGGGACCTTGGCCCGCACCTGGTCGGCATGCTGTGGGCCTGCCTCGGCCCGGTCACCGAGGTGACCGCCGTCGCGGGCAAGGCGGACGTGGTCCACCTGGTGCTGCGCCACGCGGCCGGCGTGACGTCCACCGTGACCACCACGCAGAGCGCGCCGGAGGCCGCCGCGGGGGTCACGGTCTTCGTCTGGGGCGAGGCCGGGCGTTCCCTCATGCCCGCCGAACTGGTCGACTCGGTCGCGGCGCTGCGCACCGCCGTCGCCGAGCTGACCGCGGCGGCGGCGGGGGTCCGGGTCACGCACCCGTGCGACGTCCGCTTCGGCCGGGACATCACGCGGGTGCTCGCCGAGGCGGAAGCGCAGCTTTCCCGTCAGCGCCGGTAAGCGGACAAGGATTATCCCGAACGAAATCGGCTTACTCAGTCGCCCCGACTGCTCTCCCCTAAGCTCGACGGCGAACCCTGCTCTTTTTGATGGTGCCCCAGTGACGCTTCGGGGTAGGTCCAAAGAAGAGCAGAGTTCCAAGTTCCGGTAACTCCCAGGCGGGCCACTGTACCTACGCGCGCGTGTGCGCCTAGGCTTGGCTGATATGAGTAGCTCGCCCGCCGTCCCAGAACCGCGAGACCTGCGCGCCTCCGACGCCGACCGCGAACGCGTCGCCAACGTGCTGCGCGAGGCCGCGGGCGACGGGCGGCTGACCATGGACGAACTCGACGAGCGCCTCGACGCGGTGTACGCGGCGAAGACCTACGCCGAGCTTGAGCCGATCACCCGTGACCTGCCGGACGCAGGCGCCGCGCACGTGCCTGCTCCCTCGTCGGCCGCGGCGCGCAACCCGGCCAGGTTCGGCGGCGAGCCAACCTCATCGGGCGCGGTCGCCATCCTTGGCGGCTTCACTCGCAAGGGCGACTGGGTGGTACCGAAGGAGTTCACCGCTTTCATGCTCATGGGCGGCGGCGAGATCGACCTGCGCGACGCCAGGTTCACCGAGCGTGAGGTCACCATCCACATCGTGGCGATGCTAGGCGGCTGCGAGGTCATCGTGCCTGAGGACGCCACGGTCTACGTCACCGGCATCGGCATCCTCGGTGCCTTCGAGCACTCGGACGCCGGCCCGGGAAGCCCGGACGGCCCGGTGATCACCATCAACGGGCTGGCCTTCTTGGGCGGCGTCGACGTCAAGCGCAAGCCGACCTTGGAAACCTCCCGCGAGGCGAGGCAGCAGCGACTTGAGGCCAGGCGCGAGCGGCTTGAGGCCAGGCATCAGCACCACCAGGACCGGCATGAGTACCACCAGGACCGGCATGAGTACCACCAGGACCGGCGCGACCGCCAGCGAGCCGGCGAACTGGACTAACGCGCCACCGGGGGCTCACCCGGAGAGCTTTGCCACCGCCAGAGTCATGGTGCGCTAGGGCAGTAGGCCGCGGTCGTTCGGGATGATCGGCTTTGCGGCTTTGCGGCTTTGGCTTTTAGCGCCAGCCGAGGGCCGGGGCCACGTGGGTCAGGATCGACTCGATCGCGTGCGCGTTGTACTCGACCCCGAGCTGGTTGGGCACCGTGAGCAGCAGGGTGTCGGCGGCGGCGATGGCCTCGTCCTCCTTGAGCTGCTCGATGAGCTTGTCCGGCTCGGCGGCGTAGGCCCGGCCGAAGATCGCCTGGGTCTCCGCGTCGATGAAGCCGACCTGGTCCTGGTCCTGGTTGCGGGCGCCGAAGTACGCCCAGTCGCGCTCGTCGGTCAGCGCGAAGATCGAGCGGCTCACCGAGACCCTCGGCTCGCGCTCGTGGCCCGCCTCCTTCCACGCGTCGCGGTAGGCCTGGATCTGCTTGGCCTGCTGGACGTGGAAGGGGTCGGCCGACTCGTTGTTCTTCAGGGTGGAGCTCTGCAGGTTCACGCCGAGCTTGGCCGCCCACACCGCGGTGCTGTCCGAGCCCGCGCCCCACCAGATGCGGTCACGCAGGCCGGGCGAGTGCGGCTCGACCCGGAGCAGGCCGGGCGGGTTGTGGAACATCGGCCGCGGGTTCGGCTGCGCGAACCCGTCGCCCTTCAGCACCTCAAGGAAAACCTCGGCGTGGTCCCGCGCCATGTCAGCGTCGGTCTTTTCGTCGGCCGGCCGGTAGCCGAAGTAGCGCCAGCCGTCGATCACCTGCTCGGGTGAGCCGCGGCTGATGCCGAGCTGCAGCCGGCCCCCGGCGATGAGATCGGCGGCGCCCGCGTCCTCGGCCATGTACAGCGGGTTCTCGTAGCGCATGTCGATCACCGCCGTGCCGAGCTCAATGCGCTGCGTCCGCGCCCCGGCGGCGGCGAGCAGCGGGAACGGCGAGCCGAGCTGCTGCGCGAAGTGATGGACGCGGAAGTAGGCGCCGTCCGCGCCGATCTCCTCCGCGGCCACCGCCAGCTCGATCGACTGCAGCAGCGAGTCCGACGCGGAACGCACCTGCGAGCCGGGCGCGTCCGACCAGTGTCCGAAGGAAAGAAACCCGATGTTCTTCACGAGTTGTTGAACAATCAACAATGGGTCGGCATTCCGGCCCGGTTCGCTACGCTGATTGCTTCGGGAAAGTCACCATCGATCCGATCAACCGCCCCGGTTCTGGTATCTACTTGACGTGACTGGCTGAAGTAAGGAGGCCGCGATGGCGCGGCATGTGCATTGCGAACGGCGGCTTGTCGGGAGCCTGCCGACTGATTCGGTCCTGGCGGCCGGATGATGGGCGCGGGCACCGAGGAACTCCAGACGTCGCCGCCGATTCAGTTTCCGCTCTACGGACTGGACGCCGACCGGCCCGGCGTCCGCTGGCTAGACGGCTACGGCGACGCCCTGGGCGATGACGTCCGCTGGATCGGGCTGGCTCAGGGAGACCCGGAAGCCGACGAGCTGATCATGGTGGAGACGTTCTCCCGCTCGCTGACCAACTCCCTGCACGTGCGCGGCGGTGAGCCCCCGCTCAAGTCCGTCTCGTTCGCCGCGGCGGTCACGCTGGTCAACCTGACGCTGCCCGACCCGTCCGTCGATCGGCCGGAAGGCCTGATCAAGGCCATCGTGGACCACGCCGACACCCACAGCAGGCAGCACGCCGGCTGGACCCCGGTCACCTGGCTCGTCGATGGCGCGCCGGTCACCGCGCGGGCGTGGGAGTTCGCCGGCGGCTGGGCCGCGTTCAGCGATGCCTTGCCCGATGTCTACCTGGCCATATCGGGCTCGACCGGCAGTCCGGACGGCATCGCGATCGACCTGCTGAAGGATTCGCGCGCCTACCACTTCGACCTCGACCAGCCGCTGCACCCGCGGGTAATCGAGACAGCCGCCGCCGCTGCCCTGGCCGACTGCGGGCGGCCCTGGCCGGGCCGCAGTGACCTGCACCCGGACCAGCTGCGGCTGCTGCCCAGTCAAACCTAACCGGGGACCCGCAACGCGCGAAAACGTTGTGACTCGGGCGTGGCTGGCTTGTTAGCTTGCCCGGGTGGATGATGACGCCTTTGCCGTTTACGTCGCGGACCGGCTAGCCGAACTGCCTGCCGTGCGGGCCGTCACGCTCGGCGGCTCGCGGGCCGAGGGGACGCACCGGCCTGACAGCGACTGGGACTTCTCCGTCTACTACCGGGGACACTTTGACCCGCGGCACTTGCGGGACATCGGCTGGCCGGGTGAGGTGTCCGAGGTGGGCGGCTGGAGCCCGGGCGTGTTCAACGGCGGCGCCTGGCTGGAAGTCGGCAACCGCAGGACCGACGTCCACTACCGCGACCTCGACGTCATCGACCGGGAGATGGCCGCGGCGCAGGATGGCCGGTTCTCCATCGAGCCGCTGCTGTTCCACCTCGCGGGCATTCCGTCCTACCTGGTGCTAGCGGAGCTGTCGGTGAAACGGGTACTGCGCGGGCAACTGCCGACGCCCGAATACCCGCCCGCGCTCCGCCGGCGGGGCCGTGAGGTCTGGTGGGGGCGCGCGGACCTGACGTTCGGCTACGCGCGGCAGTACCCCGCACGGCACGGACGGCTGACCCAGTGCGTCGGTCTCGTTGCCCAGGCGGCATCGCAGGCCGCGCACGCGGTGCTCGCCGCGCGGGGCGAGTGGGTCACCAACGAGAAGACCCTGCTCACCCGCGCGGGCCTGAACCAGGTCGATGAGCTCATCGCCGGTGCCCTAACGGATCCGGCGGCGTTGCTTGACATGGTGGACAGGACCCGCGCCGCTTGCCTGGAGGCGCTCCCGGGCTCCTAGTTCCTTGCGGGGTTGTTCGTTTTAGCCGTTTCGCCGCGGTCCTTTCGTGGCTGGCTTATCCACAGGCTGGTTGACCGGTGGATTGTTCACCTCCGGTTGCTCCCCTCTAGGTGGTCGACCCCGGGCGGTTCACTCCAGTGGCCAGGCCGCCGGGACTCCGAGGTGGCCCGCGAGGTCCTGATAGGTGTCTTCTGGTACGACCAGCCTGGCGGCGGCGAGGACGACACGCGGGTCCTCGCCCGGCGGGGTGAGGACGTACACGGTGTGGTCGCTGATGCTGTAGGTGACGATGAGCCGCTCATGGTCGGCCAGGATGATCTTGGCCTTTTCTGCGGCTCGCTTCGCGAGGTCGCGCGCGCCGCCAGGGGCGCGATGCTTGCCGGAACGCTGGGCCGGGACGAGCCAGCTGACTCGGGCGGGGCGGTCCGTGCTGCCTGAGCGTGCGTTCCTGCCTGAGCGTGCGTTCCTGTCTGAGCGTGCGTTCCTGTCTGAGCGTGCGTTCCTGTCTGAGCGGCCAGTGCTGCCCGGGCGGGCGTTCCTGTCTAGACGGATGACTGTGTCCGGGTGGTCGGCGTGGCCTGGGCGGGTCTTCTTGTCGGGTTGGGTGGTTGTCCCCGGCCCGGTGGCCTTGCGGCGGCGGGCGATGGCGGCGGCGGGCTCGGCGGCGAAGGCGGTGGCGGCGAGGACCCCGGCGGCGAGCAGGAGGTCCACCAGCCACCGGGGCATGCCGCCGGGGGCGGGGATGGTGAGGCGGCCGGGGGCGGTCAGGTGCCCGGGCGGCGACTGGCCGGGAGGCGCCTGGCCGGATGGCGCCTGGCCGGGGGCGGCCTGGTAGACGGGGCGGGACGGCGCCTGCCGGCCGCCGGGCGGGGCGGGGACGGCGGGCTGGCCGGCGCGGTGGCTTGCCGCGGCGGGCGGGCCGCCCGGTGCGGCCTGGCGGGGTGCGGCCGCCGGGGCGGTGGCCGGGCGGGGCGCGGTCAGGACGGTGCCGGGGCGGATGAGGGCGGGGTCGGGGCCGATGACGTGCCGGTTGGCGGCGTACAGGGCGGGCCAGCCGCCGGGGACGGCGAGGGCGGCGGCGATGCCGGCCAGGGTGTCGCCGGGGGCGACGGCGTAGCGGGCGGGGGCGGCGGGGCCGGGCAGGGCCAGGACGGTGCCGGGGCGGATGAGGGCGGGGTCGGGGCCGATGACGCGCCGGTTGGCGGCGTACAGGGCCGGCCAGCCGCCGGGGACGGCGAGGGCGGCGGCGACGGCGGACAGGGTGTCGCCGGGCCGCACGGTCCAGGTCGCGGGCCGCGGCGCCGGGGCGGCGGCGTGCCGGGCCGCGCCGTGGGTGACGCTGGCCGGCCGGGCGGTCGCTGGGTAGCTGGCCAGGACGAGCCGGGTGGCGCTGTTAGCGGCGGTGGCCGCCGCGGTGCCGGTTGTCGCGGCGCTGGTTGTCGTGGTGCTGGTTGTCGCGGTGCTGATGCTTGTCGCGGTGCTGATGCTTGTCGCGGTGCTGGTGATCGCCTGGGCGGGTCCGGTTACCCGGAGGCCGGCCGCTGCCGCGAGGGGCAGGGTGCACCAGGCGAGCACCGCGCACGCGGACATGGTCCACTTGCGCACGGTGTGCTTACTTCCTTCCTGGGGATCGGCGCCGGGCGCTGTGGCCGGGCACCGGGGGCATGGGGCCGTGAGGAAGGAAGCGGACTAGGCCGGGGGGACCTCCGGCAGGGACGAGCGCCAGGCCGGCCGGGCGCCGGAACGGCGCTCCAGCCGCAGCAGGAACAGGGCCGCGGCGGCCAGCGCCGCCGGGCCGGTCCCGCCGAGGGCGGCGCTGCCGCCCCCGGGGCCGGCGGCGGCAGCGCCGTCACCGCCGCCAGGGCCGCCAGGGCCGGCCGGGGTGCCGCCGCCCGGCCCGCCGCCCCCGCCCGGGCCGGGCCCGGCCGGCGGCAGCGGGCCGCCGGCCCGGCCCTGCGGGCCGCCTTGCGGGCCGGCGGGGCCGGCCTGCCCCGGGGACACCGTGCGAGCGGTGCCGCCCGTGCTGGCCGGGGCAGCGGGCGCCCGCGGGCCGGCCGCGCGGGCGGCCCGCGGCACGACGGCGGCCCCCAGGGACGGCACGGCCGCCGCGGCCACCGGGGTCACCGCCGACAGCAGCGGGCCCAGCGCGGTCGTGACCGGGGCCAGTGCGCCCGCGACCGGAGCAAGCGCGCCCGTCACAGTCGACAACACCGGAGTCAACGCGCCAGTGACCGGAGCAAGCGTCCCGGTGACCGTCGACAGCACCGGCGCCAACGCCCCCGTAACGGGAACCAGCACCTGGGTCACAGTGCCAACCACCGGGGCCAGCGCCGTCGTCACCGGGACCAGCGCGCCCGCGACCGGAGCAAGCGCGCCCGTCACAGTCGACAGCACCGGAGTCAACGCGCCAGTGACCGGAGCAAGCGTCCCGGTGACCGTCGACAGCACCGGCGCCAACGCCCCCGTAACGGGAACCAGCACCTGGGTCACAGTGCCAACCACCGGGGCCAGCGCCGTCGTCACCGGGACCAGCGCGCCCGTGACCGGAGCAAGCGCGCCCGTCACAGTCGACAGCACCGGAGTCAACGCGCCAGTGACCGGAGCAAGCGTCCCGGTGACCGTCGACAGCACCGGAGTCAGAGCTCCGGTAACGGGAGCCAGCGCCTGGGTCACGGTGCCGACCACCGGAACCAGTGCCGTCGTCACCGGGGCCAGCGCGGTCGTCGCGGTCGACAAGACCGGGACCAGCGCGCCCGTCACCGGAGCAAGCGTGCCGGTAGCGGTCGACAAGGTCGGGGCCACCACGCCCGTGACCGGAGCCAGCGCACCCGTCGCAGTGGATAGCACCGGGGCCACCACGCTGGTAACCGGAGCAAGCGTGCCGGTGGCGGTCGACACGATGGGAGCCACCGCGCCCGTAACCGGAGCCAGAGTCCCGGTCGCGGTCGAAAGCACCGGAGCTACCGCGCCAGTCACCGGAGCCAGGGTCTGGGAGACCGTGCTCACGACCGGAGCCGCGGTGCCGGTGACCGGGGTCAGCGCCCCCGTGGCGGTGGATAGCACCGGGGCTGCCGCAGTCGTGACTGGCGTGGTGGTGACTGGCGCCAGCGCCTGGGTGGCAGTCGACACGATCGGCGCCACCGTACCCGTCACTGGTGCCAGCGCCTGAGTGGTCGGGTCGGCCGCCTGGGTCGCCGCGCCGGCGACCGGGCCGAGCGCCTGGGTGGCGGTGGACAGGACTGGCGCCACCGCGCTCGTAACCGGTGCCAGCGCTGGGGTGGCCGTGCCCGCTGAGGGGGTGACCGACCCGGTGATCGGGGCCAGAGCCTTAGTGGCGGTCGATACGACCTGGGTCGCCGGGGCGGTGGCGGGAGCTTGAGCTTGCGGGGCGGCGTCCTCTACCGGAGCCGCCGTGCCGTCGGCGGGGGCCGGAGTCTGAGCGGCAGTGCCGGTCACCGGGGCCACCGAGCTCGCGCCCGATGCCGACGCGCCGTTGCCCGATGCGGGTGAGCCCATGCCCGATGCCGACGCGCCCCTGCCCGATGCCGACCCGCCGTCCGTCACGTCCGCCACCGCGCCTGTGACCGGCGCGGCTGCCTTTGTGGCCGTTGACACGGTTGAGGACACCACGGCGGTGACCGGAGTGAGGGCCTTCGTGGATTCGGTCGGCGTCGTCGCGCTCGGAGCCGTGGAAGGCTGCGCCGGGGCGGAGGTCGCCGCAGAGGTCGCCTCGCTCGCCGTCTGTGCTCCGTTGCCGACCGTGGACGCCGTCGGAACCGGGGCGGGCGGCTGACTGGGAGCGGGCGGCTGAGCCGACTGGCCGGAAGCGGGCGACTGAGCCGGAGCGGGCGACTGAGCCGTTGGAGTCGTCGACTGGGCCGGAGCGGCTGGCTGACCGGCCGCGATCGCCCCGGTCACGGGCTTGGTCGCGGAGTCGACAACGGACCCGATGGTGTTTGCAACCGAGCTCGTCACGCCAGCGACCGGAGTGCTGGCAGCTGAGCTCTGCGTCGCCCCGGTCGTTCCGGTCGATCCCGAACCGGGGAGCGCCGAGGCGGCGGACGTGACGGCGGAGAGCGTCCCTGGCTTCTCGTCGCTAGTGGCCGCGTGCGCCTGCCTTGAGCAAAGAAGCAAGAGGAAAAGGATTCCGGCAGCTGCAATCGCGAACTGTGCCACCCGCACGGTGGCGCGGTACGCGAACAGCTGCGACATCGACAGCTCCGACCCGCTGGGGGGAACTAGACCGCACAAGCTGGGGCGAGAAGAGCCCCGCACCAGCCATGCACGGCCGATAAGGACGAGGCGTTTCTGTACGGTCATCACCGTACATCACTGAAGGTTACCCCACAAGCACTAGCCGCGCAGCATAAGCAGGATAGAACGGATGGGGTCGCGGATAACGGCAGTCGCGGATAACGGCAATGGTCTCTGGTACCGAACTTCAGCTATGGGGAAGCCGTGGCTCTCGTCGACCTTTCGCGTCCCGTCGGCGACCCACCCGCGCGCCTTGTAGAAGCGGCGGGCCCGGACATTAGAGTCAAGTACCCAGAGCGTCGCTTGCTCGAACTTCGCCGCGGCGAGACGAGCCAGGCCGGCGCCCATGAGCCGCCTGCCGACCCGCTGACCCCAGGCGCTTGGCCGGAGGTATATCGCGTCGATCTCGCCGACCCGGCCGGGATCCGCGTCGCCGTCGCGGCTCGCGGAATACGCAATGAAGCCGAGCAAGTCCCCGCCCTCGTCCGCGACCAGCACCCCGCTACGGCCATCGTTCACTGCGGCCAGCAAGCGTCCCCATTGCCCCACCCGCTGAGCCGGGTGAAGCCCATCAAGGTAGGCCTGCGGCAACAGCCCGCGATAGGCACCCTGCCAAGCCTGCACGTGCACAACGGCGATCTGGGGCACGTCGGCGACATGCGCGACCCTGATAACCGTGCCGTCCATCCATCCAGCGTAAGCAGCGGCCGCGGCGACCTGCAGGTAGCTGGTCAGGCTGGGTATCGCCAGGGTGCTTGGACGTAGACGCGGCCGGCCGGGGTCTGCCACTGGTGCCAGCCCGGCTTGGGCTGGGTAACTTTCCAGCCGGGTGACTGCTTAACCCGGTGGCAGGCGCGGCTACGCGCGCCTGCGTTGCACGCGCAGGTCCGGCCGCCCTTGTCATACGGCTGGGCGTGCTCGAAGTCAGACTCGCGGGCGTGGCGGTTGCAGGGCGGGAAGGTGCAGGTGCCGTCGCGGACCTGGACGAGATGGCGGAGCCGGTCGCCGGGCTGGTAGGCGCCCGTCTCGTGGCGATGGTCGCAGCCGAGGGTCGGCACCGGGTCCAGGCGCACGGTGAACCGCCGGCCGCCGGGGACGGTGAGCGTCCAGGTGCCGTAGCCGTCCGTTGGGGTCGTCTGCCCAGGCTGGCCCGTGTTACCCGGCGGGCCCGTGTTGTCTGGCGGGCCCGTGTTGTCTGGCGGGCCCGTGTTCTCCGGACCAGTCTTGTCCGGTGGGCCGGGGTTGCCGCGCGGGGTGAGTACCCACGGATTGGCGTGGTTGAGCCTGGTGAGGCCGGCGAGGGCGGTGGCTGGGATGGTGAGGTTCAGCCGGGCGGGGAACCCGGCGGGAACCGTGCTCGGCGGGGCGGCTGCCTGACGTGCCCAGAGGCTGCGGTCCTGGCGGGCGCAGCCGTGGCCGATCGCGTACCCCTCGGGGCTCGTGACGGTCACGCAGACGGTCGTGCGCGGGCTGGCGGCCGCCGCGGCGGCCAGGTCCCGGGCCAGCGCCGGGTCAAGCATGCCGAACCCTTGGATCTCGCCGGGCCGCTGGGCCCGGCCGAGCAGCGTGGCCAGGGGGACGACCAGGTCCGTAGGCCGCGACTGGAGCGCCCGCCCCGCCGCGTGGACGCCCGGCCCGGAGGCGGGACCACCGGGACCTGGGCCGCCGGGACCGGGGCCGCCGGGACCGGGGCCGCCATCGGGGTCACCGCTGTCATCGGGGTCGCCATCATCACCTGCGTGACCGCCGCACGGGCAGCCGGGTGGGTCCGCCCCAACGGAGAGGCCGTCGCCGACATGATCCGGGGTACCGGAGGCAGCAGTGTCGCCGCAGCACTCCCCGGCGTCCCTGCCGCTGTCGGAGCCAGTGCCATCGGGGCCGATGCCGCAGCCTGTGCAGCCGCCGGACGAGCAGCTGTCGACGCACTCGCCGCATGGGCACTCGCGCGTGTCCACGTCGGCCACGTCGGCCTCGGACGGAGGCTGGGCGGCGTCACCGGCCCCTGTCTCGGTCCCCGCCTGCGTGCCCGTCTCGGCCCTGGCCGCCGTGGCCCTGGCCGCCGTGGCCTCGGCCCAGGCCAGAGCCTCGGCGGCCTCAGCCGCCTCATCCTGTGCCTGCGCGCAGGCGATCCGATCCGCGGCGGCCACGCCGTTGAGCAGGTCGAGGTATGCGTACGCGCGCAGCACGTCCATCGGGGTATCGCCGAACGCGCCCGATTCTTCGTACTGCTGGGCGCGGGCGTTCACCGACGCCATCGCAGCGAGGGCCTCATCCGGCGGCAGGTCGCGGCCGCTCAGCCCGGCGGTCCCCTGCTGCTCGCGGAACAAGATGACCCGGGCGTCCCGCTTTTGCGCCTGCTCCCGGCGCCGGGCGGCCAGGTCCGGGTCGACCGTCAGGGCGGCCTGCTCGGCCAGCCGCAGCACTTGCGGGTAGGTCTTGCCGGCCAGTTGGTCCAGGATCAGTGCCTCGGCGGTGGCGGCGTCGGCGTCGGACAGGTACCGGAACGTCTCGATGACCGCGCGGGCCTTGCCGTGGTTCAGGGCGCCGTCGGCCAGCAGCGCGGCGATGCCGGGCAGCCGGGCCTGCAACTCCCAGGCGAGCCCCGCGATGGCCTCGGCCGATTGGGCCGAGCACGACAGCGCCGTCGCCAGTTCGTGCCGCAGCGACGGCGTCCACGCATCGGGCAGGTCCCCGTGAGAGCCGGATCCGGGCGGGGTGTCGTCGCGGCGGATCAGCTCGGCGATCACGCCCAGCTTCGCCGCGGCGGCCCACGACTCGACCGCCGCCCAGGCTCGCAGCAGGCCGATCAGCTCGTCGGCGGCCGCGCCGGGGCAGCGCCGCCCGGACCCGGACACCTCATCGGCCAGCAGCGCCAGCGCGCCCGAGGGCGCCGGGCCGCCCCGCTGGCCGTCCCCGCCGAACACCGCCAGCCGCGGGTCCCGCACGGCTGACTCGTCGCCGGGAACCCCGGGGCGCGGGCTGCCGCCCGCCCCGCTGCCTGGTCCCGGCTGCCACCCCATCACGCACCCCGTTCGAGATCAGAGTAATCCGATTCCGTTAATCGAATACTACTCCAATTAATGGACGATCATCAGCGGCGAATGCTTGCCTGGAAGATACTCTTTCCTAGCCCACAAATCAGACAAATTGCGATTTAGGCCACGATGAAGTGACGGGAGACGGCACGATTTCCGGATGGTCAGCGCTCTTCTTGGTCGACAGGCTCGGGATTGGCGCTGTCGACAGACTCAGGATTGGCGCTGTCGACAGGCTCGGCATTGGCGCTGCCCGGCGGCGGCATCGCGCCGGCGGCGTCCTCCCGTTCGCCCTTCCTCTTCCGGTACCGGCCGTACGCCACCGTCCATGCCATCAACCCGGCTATCCAGAGATACGGCGTGACCTTCGAGGTCGCCATGGCGGTCCCGGTGGACGTGTTGTAGACGATGACTACGCGCAGGGCGGCCTCGAGGAGGAATCCAACGCCCCAAACAAGGGTGATGGTCCGAAATATGCGCCGAAATTCCGCGTACTGCCACAGGTTGGTCATCTCGCGGCCGGTGGGCGTGTCCGGCCCGATGAACTCGAGCGAGAACCCGAACATCAGCGGGCGCTTCGTGCCCAGCGACCCGAGGCAGGCCGCGCCGAACACGACGGTGGGCACGGACCCTTCCGTCAGTACCACCCTGGGATTGTGAGTGAGCAGGCCGAGCACGCTGCCGACCACGATTCCGGCCAGGACCAAGGCACCGACGACGTCGACGTGACGGTGCCGAACAAACCCGACGGCCATTCCGAGTGCGGGGATCACCCCGCTCAGCACCAGGGCAGCCACCGTCGACAGGCCGATCGAACGAAGCACGCTGTACGTGACGAGCGGCGCGGCAACGTCGATGATCAGGATCTTCGCGATCGCGCGGAGCCGCTCTAGGCCCACCCGGCCGGTATCGGTAGTTCGCTCAGCATCACGGCTAGCGTCCACGACTCGCGCCCTTCGTAAAGGCCCGGTGCCCTGCCCTGTCAGCAGGATAGGTCGTTTCGACCTATCCGACAAGGTACATTGCTGATCATGGCTGAACATCAGCTCACCGCGTTCGAGCAGGTCCTGCTCGGACTGGTCTGCCTGTCTCCGGCGTCCGGCTACGACCTGAAGCGGATCTTCGCCGCGACGCCGATGGGCGTCTACCAGCCAAGCTCCGGCGCGTTGTATCCGGCATTGCGCCGCCTAGAGGCGAAGGGCCAGGTCCGCGCCATGGCGCCGGGCGGGGCGAGCGAGTCGGCCAGGCGCCGTCGCGTTTACGAGCCGACGAGAGGCCGGCCGGGCGACCCATGTGACCTGGCTGCGCACGCCCATCGAGACGGCCACGGTCTCTCGTGACCTCGGCCTGCACCTCATGCGCTTCGTGATGATGGAGCCCGCGTTTTCGCGCGACGAGGTGCTCGGCTTCCTCGACGAGCTCAGGGACGCGCTCGCGGCGTTCACCGCTGACCTGGAGCGGTACGCAGCCGTCCCCCAGGTGGGCGGCCGCCACCCGCGCCTCGCCCTGGACCACGGCCTGGCGGTGCACCGGGCCAGCCTCCAGTGGGCCGGGCACGCCATCGCCGCGTTGCGCGCGGACCCCGCCGCTTCTGCGTAGCCGGTCAGACGCGATGCCTCCCGCTCAGCGTCCGTCAAGGAACGGCGTGATGAGCGCGAGCAGTTCGGCTGGCCGCCGCGCCATGCCCATGTGCGTGGTCCCGGGAAGCACGGCGAGCTGCGCGTTCGGCAGCAGCCTGAACGTCTCAAGCACGTCCGGTAGTGGCGAGAAGTCGCGGTCGCCGGTCATCAAGAGGGCCGGCATCCGCAGCGACGCCACCTGCTCGTCGCTCCACGCCGGGGTCTCGTGCACCAGCTTGGTGTTCTTGGGCGCGAACTCGTCGAAGTGCGCGGGGTCGGGAGCGACCGCCTCGTAGGCGGCGCGCATTTCCTGGAAGTCGGCCATGGTCGGCAGGAGGTGATCGGCGATGGGCACGCTCTCCCGGCCGGGAGGCCGGCGCGGATCCGCCGACGCGACAATCAGCTTGCCGACCCGGTCGGGTGAGCTGAGCGCGACCGTATAGGCCACGAGCCCGCCGAGGCTGAACCCGAAGAAGTCGGCCTCGGCCACCCCCAGATGGTCAAGCAGGGCGATGACGTCATCGGCCAGCGCCTCAATGGTCATCGCGCGGTCGGGGTCGTCGGTGTGCCCGTGCCCCTGCGTTTCGACCGCGATCACCTGCCTGCCTCTCGCAAGGGGTTCGAGCAGCAGCCCGAAATTGAGGTCAACGGTCATCAGGCCACCGTGAAGCAGCACGATCGGCCGCCCGCTGCCGTGGACCTCGTAGTAGAGCTGAAGGCCATTTATCGGTGCGTAAGTCATGCAGGTATAACGATGCGAGGTCCGCAGATTCATCGCACGAAGCCGCTCGGTTAGTCCCGGCCGTCAGGCAAGCGCCGCGGCTACGGCAAGCGCGTAGACCTCCCGCAAGTCGGTAAACCTCGGCGGGTGACTGGCCGGTGTGACCTGGGCGTTCACCGACACGACGGCCGACCGCATCCCGTCCTTGCTCGCGGCCACGAACTGGGTATAGCCCAGCGTGTTCCCGGTATGGCCGTACACGGTCCCGTACTTGGTCCGATAGCGGAATATCGCCAGGCCCGCCGAGTTCTGCCCCGGGCCGGGCGGCTCCGAGCTTCCTGGCCTGAATAGGGTCGCGTCCGCCGCGCTGGCCGATTGGAATGGCGCATCGGCGGCCGCCGCGGCGGCGGACCTAGTGGCCAGGGCACCCGCGGCCACCGTCGCGGCCGTTCCGGTCAGGAAGATCCTCCGTGTCACGGCCACGTTCGCAACCCCCCAGTTGCCCCAGGTGCCAATGGCATCTGGGTACGTGCTGCCCATCCCAGGACCTCGTACACCATCGGTGATCGAACGAATACTCTGAGTCAGTGGTCAAGTTTGGCCGCGCGCACCTGCAGGTCGCTCAGAGCCTGGGCGGCAAAGGGCAGGAACGGGTCGCCGTCGTTCGCCTTCATCCAGCGCGCGAAGGCGACGCTGAAGGCGAGCATGGTCACCTCCGCCCCCAGTCGCGCGGTCAGCTCGTCGGTGCCGCGCTCCCGGAGGGCAGCGGCGATCGAGTTGACCACCCGCGCGTGCTTGAGCAGTCCCCGCTCCTGCAACTCGCTGTTGGCCGCGACCACCAGCACGCGCCGGGCGGCCGCGGCCCGTCTCTGCGGGGTCATCACGACCTCGGCGGCGGCAAGGGCGGCCCGCAGGCACTCGATGACCGTCGCGTCCGGCGCCGCGGCCACGATAGCGTCGGCAAACAGCCTGGCCAGCACGTCTTCACCGCCGAAGAGGACCTCGCGCTTGTCGACGAAGTGCCGGAAGAACGTGGCCCGGTTCAGTCCCGCCCGATCCGCGATCTGCGCGACGGTCGTCTCCTCGTAACCGTTCTCCGCGAACAGGTCGAGGGCGGCGGTCTCCAGGCGCTCACGCGCGTTCGGCGCCCATCTGCTCACGGTCACATCCTAAGCGACGCGATCGTGTCGCATCATTTTGCCCAGCTATGCAACTCAGTCGCATCATGGTGTTATGGTTGATGCGACTGGATCGCATCAACCAATGAGGAGACCCCCATGCGCATCTTCGTTACCGGCGCTTCCGGCTGGATCGGCTCGGCCGTCGTCCCCGAACTCATCGGCGCAGGCCACCAGGTCCTCGGGCTGGCCCGTTCGGACGCCGCCGCGAAGGCCGTCGCGGACCTGGGCGCCGAGGTCGTGCGCGGTGACCTGAACGAAACCGACGTCCTGCGCGCCGGCGCCCTCGACAGCGACGGGGTCATCCACCTGGCCTTCGTCGTGCCGAGCGTGACCGAGGAGGCGACCCGGACCGATGCCGCGGCCATCGGGACGTTCGTCGCCAGCCTCGCCGGCTCCGGTAAGCCGCTGGTGATCTCCGGCGCCACGCTTGTCACGCCCGGCCGGCCCGCGACCGAACGCGACGAACTCATCGCCAGGGGACCGATCGCCGCCCGCATCAGCAACATGCGGACCGCCCTCGCGGCGGCGGAGCGGGGCGTCCGCCCCTGCCTGGTCATGCTGCCCCGCTCGGTGCACGGCCAGGGAGACCGCCACGGCTTCATCCCCCGGCTCATCGCCATGGCCCGGGCCAAGGGCGTCTCCGGCTACATCGGCGACGGAACCAGCCGGTGGCCCGCGGTCCACGTGAAGGACGCCGCCACCCTCTACCGGCTCGCCGTCGAGGAGGCACCCGCCGCCTCGGTGCTCAACGCCGTCGGCGACGAAGGCGTGCCCGTCCGCGAGATCGCCGAGGCCATCGGCCGGCGCCTGGACCTGCCCGCCCGGTCCCGGCCCGCCGGGGAATACGAGGGCATGATGGTGCCCCTGCTCAGCACCGACATGCCCGCCTCCAGCGCCATCACGCAGGAACTCCTGGGCTGGAAGCCCACCCGCCCCGGCCTCATCGAGGACATAGAGCAGGGCCACTACTTCGTCTGACGGGCGGCTGGTCAGCCCTGCTCGCGGGTGCGCAGGAGCGCTTCCGCGATTGCCAGGTCGCTCGGGTAGGTGACCTTGATGTTGCTTTCGCTCCCCGGGATGACGTGGACCGGGACGTCCTTTAGGTAGCGGAGGACCACGCCGCAGTCGTCGGTGGGCTGGAACGCGGGGTCGGCCGCGGCTAGGGCGTGGGCTTTCGCGATCGTTTCCAGGCGGAAGCACTGCGGGGTCTGGGCGCGGTACAAGGTCTCCCTCGGCGGGACGTGGGCGATCGCGCCGTTCGCGACCGCCAGGATCGTGTCCGAGGTGGGAACCGCGGTGCCAAGCGCGTCGTGGTCGTGCAGCGCGGCCACGCAGGCGGCGATGATCTGCTGGGTGACCAGGGGCCGGGCGGCGTCGTGGATGAGGACGCCCGTCTCGGCCTGGTCGTGTCGGGCGCCGATGTGCGCCAGCGCGTTCCGCACCGAGTCCGGGCGGGTGGCGCCGCCCGCGATGATCGCACCGACCTGGTCCCCGACCAGACGCTTCGCCTCGTCGTGGTAGGCCGGCGGCATGACGAGCAGGATCTCGTCGATTCCGGGGACGGCGGCGAACGCCGCGACGCAGTGCTCGACGAGGGTCTTGCCGCTCAGCGTGAGCAACTGCTTGGGCATGGCCGCACCGAACCGGGTGCCCGTGCCGCCGCCAAGTACCACCGCCACCATGCGTTTCACAGTCACATCTGCGGACAATACCCGGTGTGTCAGACGCCCGGTTCCGCGGTGGAGCTAGTGGTAGCGGGCTACGCTGAAGTAACGGCTGCGTCTCAGTAGAGACGCCGTACCTGAGTCCTGAGTCGCCGCGCGTGCGAGGAGGCGGGCATGAGCCAGCTCAGTGCGCGCCAGGCCGCGCTCTACCGGCTCAACCCGTTGATGCTGTCCAGGATCTCCGTGGCCTTCGCGGCGATCACGGCGGTGTGGCTGACCGTGGCGTCCGTGCACGGCCAGGTCATCGCGCTCGTCGCGGCGATTGCCGTGCTCATCACCGGCCAGCGCCGGCCGGATGCTCGCCGGCGAGCGGCGCCGGCCGCCGTCGAATGGGGCCTGGCAGGCTGTGGCATGCTCGCCGAGTTCCTGGTCTACGCGGGCATCGCCGCGGCGGTCAGCCTCCACGTCGGCGTCTCGCTCGGGGTCGCGAGCGGCTCGCTGGGCGGGACGTTCATCGCGGGGTTCGGCGGCGTGGGGACCGCTGGCGTGTGGCGGCTGGCGATCATGGCGGTCATCCTCACCGTGCTGACGGCGATGGTGGACGTGTGCGTCTACGGCCCGGACCTGCCGGGGACGAGGCTGCGCGTGTTCGGGCCGCCCGGAGACATCCGGCTGCCTCTCGCCTGCGCCGCCGTCCTGCTGTTCGGCGCCCGGGCGGCCTTCCTCATCGTGCTCGTCCTCGGCGTGGCCGCGCTCGCCGTGACGGTCATCGACGGCACTCGCCACGCGGGCTCCCGCGGCGAGCTGCGAGGGTACCGGGGCGACGGCCGGCTCGCGATCTGGATCGGCAAGTGGGTCGACGGCAGGGTGCCGCCCTTGCCGCCCTTGGTCGTGGGGCTGCTCGTCACCGGGGTGCTCGCCGCGCTTGGCCTGGGAAACCTGTCGGGCATCCTGCTGCTTACCCCGGTCGAGGCCATGCTGCTGGCCGCGTTCGCGTCGTGGCACCCGCACGACGGGCGCAGCGACTGGCTGGTGCCGCCGCTGCTCCAGGCGGGCGAGTACGTGTTCCTCGCCGAGATCGGTTACGCCGGCCACGTCTGGCCGGCGATGACGTTCGCGGTCGTCGCCGCCGTCGGGCTGCGCCACCTTGACCTGGCCTACCGGGTGCGCGGCGACCTGGCGAACGGCATTGACCGGCGCGGCCTCGGCTGGGAAGGGCGGATGATCGTGGCGGGCATCGCCGCCGCCGTCGGCATCGCGCCGGTCGCCTACGCCGCGCTCGGGCTTTACCTGTGGTACCGGCTCGCGCGGGACTGGCTGGTCGGCTGGTCAGCTCGACATGCCGCCATCAACCGCTAGCGTCGCCCCGGTCATGAACGAGCTGTCGTCGCTGGCGAGGAAGACCATGCTGCGCGCGATCTCCTCCGGGGCGGCATGCCTGCCGAGCGGGATCATGCCGTTAAAGATCGAGGCCGCGGTTTCCCGGTCAGCCCCGGTGGCGGCCTCCTCCACGATGTGCTGGAACTCGTTGTTCACCGGCCCCGGATGGATGGTGTTGACTCGGATGCCGCGCGGCGCGAGCTCGGCGGCGATCGTCCGCATCAGCCCGACCTGCGCGTGCTTGGCCGTCGAGTAGCCGGCGATGTGCGGCGCGGCGGTGAGGCCCACGACGCTTGACGTGAAGATGATGGACGCGCCGCGCGACAGGTGCGGCACCGCGTGCTTGGCCAGCAGGAAGGCGCCGCGGACATGCACCGCGAGCGTCTGGTCAAAGGAATCCTCCGGGTACTCGGCGATCGGGTCGGTCGCCCCCTTGATCCCGGCGTTGGCGATCACCACGTCGAGGCGGCCGAACCGCTCGACGGCCGCCTCGACGGCGGTCTTGACCTGCGCGGAGCTGGTGACATCGGTCACCTGCCAGGCCGCGCGCCCGCCCAGCGCGGCCGCGCCCGCCTCGAGGTCAGGCGCGGAGATGCCCGCGAGGAAGACACTGGCACCCTCGGCGACGAGCGCCCGTGCCGTCGCCATTCCGATGGAGCCTTCGCCGCCGGTGATGATCGCGACCTTGCCCGTGAGCCGATCCATGTCGCGGATGTTACAGCGAGGGACACCCCACGGGGAGAGAGCAGCAGCCGGTACTATCGCGATATATGGGTGGCGTACGGCCTGGCGCCGGTTTTCAGTCACCGGCCGCCATGCGACGCCGCTGGCTGGCCGGGATCTTTGCGGTCTCCGCCATCTGGGCGATCCTGGTCGCGGTCTTCAGCTCCAACCACGTGCATCAGCTCTGGGGCGAAATGGCGGCGGTCGGCTACGGCCTCGCGCTCCTGGTCGTGCTCGTGCTCAGGCACGCGCGGACCGCTGACATCGCGCTCGGGCTGGCCTTCCTCGGCGGGCTGATCGCGCCGCTCGGCTGGCTGGCCGCGCACAGCGACGCGCTCGCGGGCAAGGGGCTCCTGCAGCCCGAGGTCTGGGTGGTGGCCAACTCGGGCGCGTCGCTCATTCACCACGGCACGCCTTACACGGACGCGGCCCTGCTCGCCGGCACCCAGAACCCCAACGCCTTTAACCCTTACCTGCCGGTGATGGCGCTGTTCGGGCTGCCCCGCACGTTTTTCGACCTGGGACTGCTCACCGATCCCCGGCTCTGGTTCGGCGTCGTGTTCCTCGTGGTGTTCTGGTTCGCCCTGCGCCACGCCGGCGCGCGCGATCCCGGACGCTGGACGGTCCTGGTGGCCGGCACCCCGGTGATCGCGTTCGAGCTGGCCGTCGGCGGCACCGACGTGCCGATGGTCGCGTTCCTCTGCCTCGGGTTCGCGTTCCTCTGGGAGCGCAAGCCGCTGCTCGCCGGCCTCGCGCTCGGCATCGGCGCCTCGATGAAGGCGACCGCGTGGCCCGCGCTCCTAGTGGCCGTCGCCCTGCTCGCGGTCCGCGACGGCAAGCGCGCGGTCGTCAACTTCACGCTGGCCGCGCTGGCCGTCGTCGCCGTGTGCGTCGGCCCGTTCATCGTGAACCACCCGAAGGCCCTCGTGGAGAACACGATCGCGTTCCCGCTCGGGCTGGCGCACGTGCGATCGGCGGCGGCGAGTCCGCTGCCCGGGCACATCATCGCGGCGACTTGGCCGCAGACCGGGCACACGATCGTCGTGGTCTTGCTTGTGCTGGCCGGCCTCGCCGTGGCGGCCTCGCTCGTCTTCAAGCCGCCGCGCTCGGTGCCGCGGGCGATCGTGCTGCTCGCCGGGGCAATGACGCTCATGTTCGTGCTCGCCCCGTCGACCAGGTTCGGCTACTTCATCTACCCGGCCGGGCTGGCGATCTGGCTGCTCGCGGTGTGGGTCGGCCGGAAGGCGGACGAGGAAGAGCTAGGCGAGATCGCGGTGGACTTCCTGCCAGCTCGCGTACCAGAGGGCCCACCAGCCACGTGACGCCGCGAGCGGCATGATGTAGGCGACGGTCTGCGCGTAGTACTCCCGCTGCTTCTGCGGCCGCAGGTTCCGCAGCGTCTGCACGTTGGACGCCCGGTCGGCGAGCTTGACCAGGATCGCGTCATCCGGCGCGTCCGCCAGGCCCTTCAGGTAGGCCTCCTTGACCGCCCGCTTGTCGGCGCCCGCGTCCGCCTCGGGCTTGGTTACCCAGTCGACCATGTCCGCGACCCGGTCGCCGAAGGTCGCCCGGACGCCGGCGATGGTACAGGGAGTGTCCTCCACGACGTCGTGGAGGACGGCCGCGCACAGCACGTCGGGGTCGCTGACCCCCGCACCGCGCGCCAGGAACTCAAGGGCCTCAAGCAGGTGCTCGACGTAGGGAGCGCCGGTCGGGCGCTGCTGGTCGCCGTGGAAACGGACGGCGAACGTCACGGCGTCGGCCACGGCATCGCACGTGGCGGCGGGCAGCAGGCGGCGCAGTTCTGGCTCCGCCTGTTGCCAGGTGTGCCAGTCGGTGAAGAGTTCCACACCGCCAGTGAAGCAGCTTGGCTTTCTCCTGCCCAGTGGTGCCGCTGGGTGGTCAGAACTCCGATAGATAGTGTGGTTCCGTGCACATACGACTACCGACCGTGCTCACGCGCGGAGGTGGCCCGCAGGGGACGACCCCGCGGGCAGGCCCGGCCGACGGGGCTGCCGCCGCAACGACCGACAAGGCCGAGGTCATTGGGCTTGCCGACGCAACCGGCGAAGCCGAGGCCCTCCAGGAGGAGCCCGCTCCCGTTCGGGATGATACGGACACCAAGCCGTGGCCGCGGGCAAGCGGCGCGCGGACCGCGGCCGGGCGGCTCCTTGCTCCTGTTACCAGGGTTGCCAGGGCGCGCTGGTGGCGGTGGCTGCCTGGGTGGGTTTTCGCGGCGGTGACGATGGGGCCGGCGCTGCTGGCGGTGGCCTGGCTGGTGCCGGGGATCGGGATGTTGCTGGCGGGGCGGCTGCTGGCGATGCCGATGGTGATCATCTTCGTGCCGCTGGCGGTGGCTGTGTGCTACTTCGCGATGCGCCGCCTGCCGGCGCGGTGGCCGGGGTTCGGGGCGTCGGGGTTCGGGGCGTCGGGTGAGGCTCGCGGGGTGCCGGCGGCGGCGCTGCTCGCGATGGTCGCGGTCGCGGCCGGGTTCGCGGTGTGGCAGGCGTGGCTCCGGTCTGAGCAGGTGTTCGTGGCCGGCGACCCGGGGGTGTACCTGCAGTACGGGTACTGGGCCGCGGGGCACGGGACGGCGCGCATCCCGGTGTCGGCGGCGGCGTTCGGCGGCGCGGGCGGGCTGGACTTCGCGACGACCGGGTTCAGCGTGTCGGGGAGTTCGATCACGCCAGGGTTCTTGCCCGGGCTGCCGCTGGTCTTGACGGGCGGCGTGTGGCTGGGCGGCGTGGGCGGCGCGCTGCTGATGCCGGCGGTGCTCGGCGGGTGCGCCCTGTTGTCGTTCGGCGGCCTGGCGGGCCGCCTGGTGGGTGCGTGGCAGGCGGTGGCCGGGGAACTGGTGCTGGCGGTGTGCCTGCCGCAGGTTTACGTGTCGCGCACGCCGATGGCCGAGCCGCTGGTGCAGGTGCTCCTGTTCGGCGGGCTGTGCCTGTTCATCGATTCCTTCGTGGTGCGCAGGCGGGACGCGGGGCCCGGCGGCCGCGGGGGCGGGCTGGCGCTTGCCGGGCTCAGCGGGCTCGCCCTCGGTCTTACTTCGCTGGTCTCGATCGGGTCGCTGGGCATGCTGCTGCCGGTGTTCCCGGTGCTCGCGGTGCTGTTCGTGGCGCGGCGACCGCAGGCCGGGCCGTTCGGGATCGGGTTCTTCCTCGGCCTCGGGACCGGGCTGGCGGCGGCGCTGGCCCTGGCCCGGCCCTACCTGGCTTCCCTGTCGTCGCAGCTGCACCTGATCGGGCTGTGCGCGGCTGGCTTCGGCGCGGCGACCGCGCTGCTCGCGCCGCTGGCATTCCCCGGCGGGCGCTCGTGGGTGCGGCGGGCGTGCGCCGTGCGCTTGCGGCTCCCCTGGTTCAGGGGCGAGAAGGTCGTCCTGCCCTCCCTCGGGGTCGTGCTCGCCGGGCTGGCCGTCGCGATCCCGGTGCTCACCCTGGCGGGGCTGGTCGTCCGCCCGTACCTGCAGACCGTACGCGGGCAGCCGGATCCGGCCCTGGTCCGCCAGGTCGCCGCGCTGCAGCGGGCGGAGCGGCTCCCGGTCGACGGAACGCGCCAGTACTTCGAGTCGAGCCTCTACTGGGTCTTCTGGTACCTGGGGGTGCCCGCGGTGCTGCTTGCCTGCGCGGGCGCGGTGCTGCTCGGGCGCCGGTCGGTACGCGCGGTGCTGTCCGAGCGCCTCGTTCCTTCTAGTGCGGCGCTGCGACTGTGGGCGCTTCCGTTCCTGATCATCGGCTGGTCGGTGGTCACGGTGCTGTGGGACCCGGCCGTGGTTCCCTGGCAGCCCGCCGCGTCGCACCGGCTGGTGACCGTGGTACTGCCGGGACTTTTGCTGCTGGCGTTGTGGGTTTCGTCGCAGCTGGCGTCGCGCGCCACGGTGGTTGGCGCCTCCCGCGCGGCGGTCGCACTGGTCGTGGCTTGCTGCGTGCTCGCCCTGGCGATCCCGCCGCTGGTGACGACCCTCAATCCGGGGCTGACCGCGCGGCCTTCGGTGGGCCGGTACTCGTCCGGCCTGGCAAAGCTGGTGAGCCGGGTGCGGCTGCGCGGCGTGGGCGCGTCCGCGACGTACGGTGGCTCGCTCGCCGCCGCGTCGGCGCTGTGCGCCGCCATCGGCCAATCGGCGAGCGTCTTGTTCGTCGACGCGTCGACGGCCGCGGCGTTCGCGCCGGTCGTCCGTGGCCTCTGCGGGCAGCCCGCGGCGCTCGTGGTCCTCGGGACGCCGTCCGGCGCTTTGTCGGCGTCGTCCGCGGCCGAGCTTGAGGGCACGGTGAACGCGATTGAGCAGGTGGGGCGGCGCCCGGTGCTGCTCGGCCCGACCCAGTACGCGGTATCGCTGCCCGGAATCACGCCGCGCCAGGTGGTCTCGCTGCGCACGTCGGGGGACGCCGAGGTGCTGACCGGCCCGCCGGCCGGCTCTGGGCCGGTCACGTACGCGCTGTGGCTGGCCGCCCCGCCAGGAACCGGCGCCTAGCGCCCGGATCCCGGGTCGCTTCGGTAACCGATTTGCTTCTGTCGCCAGGAGTTCATACAGTAGGGACATCGACGCGGGGTGGAGCAGTTCGGTAGCTCGCTGGGCTCATAACCCAGAGGTCGTAGGTTCAAATCCTACCCCCGCTACCAAGGTAGAGGCCGGTTCTCGAACAGAGAACCGGCCTTCTGCTTGTGGTTTGTGAACCGATTTGTAAACTTCCCGCAGATCACGCGGCCGGATCTTTGTCGTCGTCCGAGGCATGTGCCGCCGCCTGAGCCGTGCCGTCCGTGATCGCATTGGAGGCGAGCGCGCCGCCAATGATCAGCTCAGCCAGCGTGTTGGCCACCTGGCGATCGGCCGCCAGGTCAGTCTGAACGTACTGCTTCATCGTGAAGGCAACATCGGCGTGCCCGATCCGCTTGCTTAGCGCCTTCCAGTCGATTTTCGCGTCACGGCCAGCAGTGGCGTAGCTGTGACGCACGTCGTGCAGGTCGATCTCTGGGAGGTCCGCGGCCTTGGCGAGTCTCTTGAAACGCCGCGTGATCGTATCGGGATGCGGAGGCTTGCCGTTCTCCCAGCAGAACAGGACACCGTGGTCTTGGTAGTCCGGCCCGAAGTCCTTCCGTTCCTGGTCGAGCAGCTCGACGTGGACCTTGAGGACGGCGAGGGTGAACGGGTCGAGGGCCAGGAGGTGCTGAGCGTTTTCGGTCTTGCCGTCCGACTCGATTACCTTGCCGTCGACGACGACTCGCGTTGTGTCGATTTCTAGCGTCCCGGCGTCGAGGTCGAGCAGGTCGCGCCTTGCTCCGGCCAGCTCACAGCGCCGCATCCCGGAGGTGACTTCGAGCACCCACAGCGCGAAAAAGCGATCTTGGCGCGATCGTTGCAGGAATGTCTGTAGCTGGCCGACCGTCCAGACCTTGCGGCCCTTACGCGGGACGCGTGGCGGGTGAGCGTCGGCGACGACGTTCCGCTTGGCCCAGCCCCAGACGGAGAAGTCTTCCCATGCTCGGTGAAGCATCCGGTGCGCGTTGACGACCGTCTTCGGTTCAAGGCCGGGATTCAACGGTGACTTGCTCGGCTTGGTCTTTGGCGTTTGCCGAATACGCTTGCTCGGCTCGATTGGCTGGCCGAGCACGGGGTCATCTTCGGCGTGGACGCGATAGCAGCGGATCGAGTCGTACGGGTACGGTCGGCACGTCTGGACCTTGCCATCGGGCGTGACCCGCGCGCACGTGGACGGCCCGATCCTTGGACGTCGTCTTCGGCTTGGCCTTGACCCTGCCTTCGGCGAGCAGCTTGGCATAGAGCGCGTCGCAGACCGCCCCGTCTATGTCCTTTACGTCCCGCTCGCCGATGTAGGGGACCACGTAGTAAGCGGCGTAGTTCCGCCAGTTCTGCACCATCGACGGCTTGATCGAGTGCTCGATTCGGGTCAGCCATTCATCCAGTGCAGCCGCGACCTTGCGGCGGGACGACGTGACGACGCGTCCCCTCTCGTATTCAGCGATCGCAGCCCGGCACGCCTTCCACGCCTCTCGCTCGGTCTTGAACCCGGCACCATTCGCTTGCCGTCGTTGTCCGGTCAGCGGGTCAGGCTCGATGTTGAACAGGAAAGACCAGTTCTTGCCACGCTTGTAGACATGCCCTTTCATGCGGCTTTTCCTTCGCTCTCGATGAAGTCGCGGAGCTTGGCCGATACGACGTAGACGCGACGGCCGAGTTTCTTGGTTGGGAGTTCGCCCGCACTGGCGAAGCGGTAGGCAGCGGCCCGGCTGATGCCGATCAACTTGGCCGCTTGCGGAACGGGGATCAGGAGCGGAAGACCGGCGAACGGGTCGTTGGCACTGACTTCCGGTTGCTCGGTAGTCATGCCGCCTCCCCAGTTGCCGAGAGATCGTCCGTAGGCAGTCCTTCGGCGCGTCTTCGCGCCTGGTCGAGCGCCTGTTTCCAGGTGATGCGGTCGGCGACGACGTGCAGCAGTCGCCGTGAGACGGGCAGGTGGTCCTGGTCGCCGGGGTTGACGAGTTCCCAGGCGTAGCGGCCGGGATCGGTTGCCGGAAGGCCGAGCGTCTCGACGAGCCAGTTCTTCCGGTCGGCGCGATGGTCGGCGAGGGTCTTGCCGGACCACTTGCGCGAGACCAGGACTCGACGGCCGGCGTAGCCGAGGTACTCGCGGCGGTGCGCTTTGCCCCTACAGGCACCAGGCCGCATGTTGGGCTTGGCGTTCTTGGGCTGAACGCCGTAGCGGAGCCAGTTCGCGCACGTCGGCGAGCAGGGTTCGTAGCGGAGCGCGTCGGCGAGCCGGTCGGCGTGGCGCACCTGGGCGTCAGTCTCGGCATGGTGGCAGTCGTCGACGTGCTTGGTCAGGTACTTGGTCAGGTAGCCGATGCAGCGGTTGGCGTCCCTGGACCCGGCGAGGACGCCTTGCGCGTCGAAGCGGTCGCCGAACCGGGCGACGTGCAGAGGTTCGTCGTCGTCGCCGATGGCGTCGAGCGCCTCGTCCCAGGTGGGCAGGACTTCGCCCGTGTCCGGGTCGAGGTGGGTGGCCTTGGCCTCGTCCCAAGTGGGCAGGTGCCCGCCGTCGAAGCGGACCTGTTGCGTGGGTGGCCACCAGACCTGGTGATAGGTCGCGGCGATGACTTCGCGGAGTTCGGCCCGTGAGACTGTCCCGCGCATCGCGATGTGTACGTGCGGCGCGAGCCGTCGCTGCGGTTCGACCGCGGCAAAGTACTGCACGTCATGCCCGACGAACCGGCGCAGGTTCTGCATGAACCGGTCGAACAGGGCGGCGAAGTGGAGCGCGTCGCGGGCCGCCCGCACATAGTCGTAGGTGTCGGGATCGGCTGGGGTTCCATTGTCCTTGACGCGCCCGTATGACGGGCAGGTGAGCGTGACGAACAGCGACGGGCGGAAGGACTTGCCGTCCGGTGTGGTGTAGGTCTTACCGACCGTGCGGGGATCGACCGCCCGCTTGGGCA
Organism: uncultured Actinomycetota bacterium; assembly: GCA_963767685.1. Lineage (GTDB taxonomy): Bacteria > Actinomycetota > Actinomycetes > Streptosporangiales > Streptosporangiaceae > Trebonia. Next base: position 69,571 of record CAVYEZ010000011.1, on the reverse strand, counting down.
GCGGCGGGGCATCCTGTCGCCGCCTCGTCGAGCGGTGCCGCCGCTCTGATCGTGCGGGCAGCACGTTGCCACGCATCCCGGCTTCGTTGATCTGCTCGTCGAGTTCTGCGAGTTCCTGGTCCCAGTCAGTGGCGTCTTCGCCGCGTGCCTCGTCAGCGTCGCGCATGGCCTGGGCGTCGGCGCGGGTCTCGATCAGCCACTTCTGTTCGTCGGTCGGGTCGTCGGGTTCGATAACCGGCTCCTGGTCGAGGTGCCATCCTTCCCGGCACTGCGCGGCCCGGAGGTTCTTCGCGCGTTCGGCGCATGACGGGCAGACCGACGCGAGGGTGTGCCCGCAGGGGACGAGCACGGGTTCGGTCTGGCCGGTGGCCAGGTCAGTGCGCCGGAGTTGCACCGGACGAACACAGGCGCCGTGCTCAATCGCCAGGTCCTTAACCACGTCTCTGGCCAGCGGCATCGACAGCCGCTCAGCCCGTGTCTTCTTCCGCCCTTCGGCTTCGGTCACCCGGCATCACCTCCCGCTTCTTCGGTGTTGGCGTCGGCCAGTTCCCAGCGTTCGGACCAGCCGCACAGGCGGCATTCAGCGACCTGCACAGGTTCGCCGTGGCCGATGAGGAACAGCCCGGCCGCGCAGACCGGGCACGGTTCGTCGGTGCGCCACACGGTCGCCTCGCTCGTCACTCCGTCCACGGCTCACCGTCCTCGCCGGATGCGTATCGGTAGGCCGCCACGTCGGCCATGACGTGGATGTCTTCGTCGGCCACGTACGCGGCCCGGACCCGGACGACGTGCGGCGAGCCTTCCAACCGGACGTAGCCGACCCCAGCGCCGGTATAGGGCAGCGGGGAGATCTCGTCGGCGAGTGCGCCGCGGTCGCGCGCCCCGTCGCCAAGCACCATGTCGACCTGATCGGATTCATCCAGCCGCAGCGCGATGCGGGTGGGGAACAGGTTGCGGAGGCTGATCACGTCCTTGCGCGGGTCTTGGAGTGCCCCGACGACGCAGACGCCCACCGACCGGCCTTGACTGGTGAGGGTCGCTATCGCTGCCTCAGCGCGCTTCCGCAGATCGCGGTCAGGCTGGTAAGCGGTTAGGAACGCGAGCTCGTCGACCAGGACGACGAGGAACGGGAACCCGACCGAGGGTGTGAAGGTGCGGGTTGTGCCCGCGAACTTCGAGGCCCGGTCGTGCATCTCCGTTACGGCGTCTTCGAGCAGTCCGACCATTTCGGCGGCTTGGTCGGCGTAGCGGGTGAACAGGTCACGGCCGAACGACAGCTCCATCCGCTTGGGGTCGAGCGCCCACACCTGGACCCAGCCGCCGAGGACGGCGGGCAGCATTGCCCGGACCGCCGACCAGATCACCGAGCCCTTGCCCGAGCCGGTGGCGCCCGCGATCAGCACATGCGAGCCGAGCAGCCGCAGCAGCCACGGACGGCCGTCCTCGCACCGGCCCACCGGCAGCGCGCCTAGGTTCACCACGGGGTTGACCGGCAGGGCGGGGATCGGGTCGGCGAGGGTGTCGGACCGAACGAACTCGAGTGTCACCAGGCCCGGACGTGAGTCGCGGACCCGGCATAGCTGTGCGCCGAACGCATGGGCCAGGTTCTGTGTCCGGTCGGCGAACGCGTCGGGAGCTTGCCCGGTCACCAGCTTGACCGTCACCAGGTCCACGGCCCCGGCCGCACGGACGTCAGCGAGGACCGGCACCAGGACCCGGCCCCGGTAAGACGGGGCAAGCCCGGCCAGGGTCATCGCGGCCTGCCAGCGGCGTCGGTAGAACCATTGCCGCCAGTAGTCCCGAGCCGCCTGGGCGACGTGCCGCCCGAACCAGTCCGGCCACAGCAGGTAAACCACCGCCAGCACCGCGACGGAAGAGCATGCCAGGGCGACGAGGCCCGGCCAGCCGAGCTTGAGCCAGGTGAAGACCAGAGTTGCGCACCCGGCATCGAGCAGCGGGTGACGCAGGACGAACCAGACCAGCCGCCAGACGAGCCGGACGAGCTGCACCGGCCAGATCAGGAAGTGGGGAGTCTGGTAGACCGGCGACCGCCAGACCGGAACGGCGAACGGGTCGGGGTTGTCGACCTGGGCGAGCGGCTGACCGGCGACCTGCCGCTTGTAGGAGGAAGGCATAAGATCAAGACCTCTCTAGCCGAGAGAAACCGGGGGCGGCCGGAGGTGCGAACTCCAGCCGCCCCGCCTATCGCTTGCTCAGGCCGCATCGCTGCCAGCGGCCCTGGTGTCGTCGTCGAGCTGCGCGGCGTGCATCCGCTCCATCTCGTCGGCGAACTTCTGTGTCTCGGCGGCCAGCGTCCGGGCGAACTCGACCGCGGCCCTGCCCGCCTCCCTGCCTTTGGTGGTGAGGGTGAGCGTCGACGTCCCGGAGTCCACCGACAGGATGGGCGTCGTGTCGGTGTAGGTGTTGCACCTCACCCGCCAGTCGGCGCCGACGTGGCAGTTCAGGAACGAGAAGGACCCGCCGTCGCCGCTCACGCTGCCGCCTCCCGCCCGCTGTCAGATCCCGGACGACCGGCCGGACGCCCAGGCGAGCGGAGCCCGGAGGCCTTGAGGGAGTAACCGAGCCGCCCGGCCTGGTTCACGTACGGCGTGACCGTGAGCCCGGTGAACTCCACCGGCACGAACGGCACCCCGGCCGGTCCGGCGGGCAGTACCGGCTGAACCTGAGCCGCCACCTTGATCTTGACCGTGCGGGTCCGCGCGGTGGCGTCGGCGTCGATGACCTCCACCTGCCACAGCGGCAGCCCGCTTGCCTTGTCCTTCGACTGGACGAACCGGCCGTTGGTCGATGCGTCGAAGTCACGCACCGGCTCGAAGCCGCCCGCCGCGTACACACCGTCCGGGAACACCAGCCCGAACTCAACGGGGATTGGACCTTGCAGCGCCATTGGCGTCTCCTACGTAGATGACTGCTTGGCCACTTGATTAAACAAGTGACTTCAAGATAATGATAGCAGCTTGGTTAGTCAAGTGATCAGGGAGGACGGAGAAGGGGTGCGTTAGCCGACCTGGTAGGCGTCTTCGAGTTCGTGCCGGTCGCCAGGCATGACAAGCTCCAGGACCAGAACCGCAGTCCCCGAGGCGTCCCGTCCGGTCACGTACAGGGCCAGCATCGCGGCCGTCTTACCGACACCGAGAAGCTTGACTTCCTGGCTAGTCGGGTGCCGCGCAACAACCTGCTCGACAATGTGATCAACGCGCGCGTTCTTACGCCGGGCGAGATGTGCGCGGACCCCGCCAGCAACAGGTTTGTCCTCGGAAAGGTCCGTGCCGTCGGCCAGCGCCGAGGTAACCCACCAGGTGATGATCTCTGAGGCTTCCCCGCCTCGCCGGACAAGTCGCCGCCGGGCAAGCGCGCCCTTGCTGTCGTCTAGGCCCAGCAGCGCCGCCACCCGTGCGGGCGGGGCAGTGACGCCCGCTTGAATCAGTTCGCCGGGTTCGTCCGACTCGTCGCGGTTCAGCGCTTCCTCGCCCGGCCGTTGGGTATCCAGCCCGGCCAGGGCAGGGCGCCCGCGCACGAAGCTGCCCTTACCTTGCTGTGTCTCGATCCAGCCGTCCTGCCGCAGCACCCGCAGCGCGCGGACCGCGGTCGGCCGGGCAATCTGGAACTCGTCACTGAGCTGATGCTCACTGGGCAGCATCGACCCCGGAGGGTATTCACCCGACTCAATCCGCCGCTGAATCTCGGCGACCACCCGAGCGTATTTTGGTGGCGTGTACTCATATGGCATAAAAATTGCCTTACTCAAGTAACTTGGCTACTCAAGCAGACTACTGCTCGGCCAGTCCGGTGTCACCCCTGAACGGCGGATAGACAGTGGTGACCGTACCGTCGGCCCAAGTAAAGGTCACGCAAGTCAAAGGCTTAGACGTGACGGGTGCAGCCGGTGGCGGGAAACTCGCCTCTTCTTGGTCGGGGACAGCATGCACTGTGGCGACAGGTTCGACGGGAACGGCTGAGGCGCGGTAGGCGTCATGCAGGGCCAGGAGTTGCCCGCCCGCATAGACCGCCGTGTCGGCTCGCTCCCAGAAGCGGCGCGACTGCCAAAGTCGGCCCGTCTCAGCGTGGCCGATAGTAGTGATCGACATACCGACGATCTCGGCGAGCTGAGGCTGTGTCAGACCAGCAGCGCGGCGGAGCGCGGCGAGGGAGCCGGAAAGGGCGCGTGCGGCATCGGCGCAGTTGCGTTCGCCGGGCGTGGCGCGCGAGGGACGCGGGGCCGGGCGTCGGCGCTAGTACCGGGGACCAGTACTCCGTCCGTGATCAGCACGCGGAGCGCGCGACGGCAAGTCAGGGACGAATAGCCGGTCGCGCGGGCCAAGGCGGCGCCGCTGGGCGCGGACTGACCGGGCAGCAGGCTGCCGTCGGCGATCTGGGCGCGGACGCGCACGGCGACTTGCGCATACTTCGGCAGACTCACGGTCAGTCTGCTTCCAGTCGATCCGGAACCAGGCCACCCGGGAAGCTTCGTCGCCCTCGATTCCCCAGTTGCCGTCACCGGCGACAGCGGCCACGATGGCCAGGCCCCGCCCGTGCTCCTCGTCGTGCTCATCCCCAGTCCATGTGCCGCCCTGGTCGACGACTTCGACCCATGCGTATTCGCCGAGGTAAAGCACGACCCGGACGGTGAACGTTCCACTGGGATGACCCGACCGGCTGTGCAAGATGGCGTTGGCGACCAGCTCGGACGTGAGCAAGACCAGGTCTTCCGCCGCTGGGAACCCGGCCGTGATTATGGCAAGGTCGGCTCGGACATGGCGGGCCTGACTGTGACGCCCGGATAGTCACGTTCCAGCGTGACCGCTTCGGGTGCCTCTCGGGCGGGTGTCTGTGCGGGATGTCCCATGACTCGTCACCGGCCAGCGGTTAGCTGGCCCGAGCCCTTGCATTCCATGCATGAGGCCGCATGCAGCCCGTCTGGCCCGGTCATAGCTCCGACCACCCATGTTCGGCGGCAGCGGCTGAACTTCCAGCCGCGTCCCCGGCATGCGGGGCATGCGGTTTGGCATTCCTGGCTTCCATGCACCGAACGATGGACGTGATATCGCTGCTAACCCACTCACTTGGGGGTTCCCAAAGGGTTAATCGCGTAGGCTTTATTGCCGAGCGTGATGGGCCTGCGCGATCTGCCTAAAGAAGGAGATGCCGATGAGGGCCAGCGCGTTCGACCCACCGGAACTACTGCATGCCTTCTGGCAGCGCACCGACGTCCGCAGCGCGCTCAGCAAAAGGGACATGGGCGCGCTGTTCTACTCCTCAAACAGCAGCTACACCTCAGCCAGATACGCATCGGCACGGCCGTTGGCCTCAGCCAGGGCCGCGTCGGCGAGGTCATGCGCGGAGAACGCGGCATAGCCGGGCTCCACGTCTTCGAGCGAATTGCCGACGGACTCGGCATGCCGGACGACGCCCGCGCGCTCCTAGGCGTGACGCCGCGCAAGAAGTGCGGACCGCACCTTCGCCGCAGGCGCTCACGTTCCCGCCGCCCAGGACTCGGATCTGCTCCAGCGGATCACCGCCGCCAAGGGCATCGACGCCACCGTTATTGGCGTGCTCCAGGGCGAGACCGACGCTATCCGCCTGCTCGACCGCCGCATGGGCGCGCCGTCCGTCGCGGCCAAACTCGAAGCCCACATCAGCCATCTAGAAGCCAGCCTCGCTTACTCCCTGCGCCCGGGGAACCGGCAGCAGCTCGCGGCCGTGCTCGCCGACGCATCGCGCTAGCCGGATGGCAGGCCATCGACATGGGCCGCCTCCCCCGGGCATGGACACACTTCGAGCGCGCTACCAGGACCGCCCGCGAGGCCGCCGACAACTGCCTGCTTGCCTTCTCCGCAGGAGAACAGGCCTACGTCCTGCTTGACCTCAAGCAGCCAGCCGAGGCCCTCGCAATGGTCCAGGCCGCCTATGAGGAAACCCGCGCCGCGGTACCTCACCAGATACGCGGCTGGCTCCTGGCCGCCCAGGCCGAAATGGCCGCCGCCGCTGGGCTTGAAACCGAATGCCGCCGTGCCCTCGACCTGGCCGCCCGCGAAGTCGCCCACGGTCCGAGCGGTGACGATCTTCCGTACCTCGCTCTCAACGAAACGCATCTGGCGCGATGGCGGGGAAACTGCCTAGTCATGCTCGGCGACCCGGAGGTTGCCGACGAGCTCGGAGTCGTACTAGACGCGATGGACGGCAGCTTCACCCGCGCCGAGGCCGGGCTACGGTGCGACATGGCCGCCGCTCTCTACGTCCGCGGCGAACAGGCGAAGCCGCCTCCACCTGGCCCGAGCCGGGGAACTCGCCCAGCTCACCGGCTCAGCCCGCCAGCGCCGCCGCATCCGCGACCTCACCGTCCGCATCGGGAAGGCCGCCTGACTACCGTCGAGGGTCAGCAGCCCCATCAGCGCGACCAGCGTCCCCGAGTTCCACACGTCGCCGGACTTGATCAGCGCCCGCACCGACGGCAGCGGCACCCACTCCATCCGCTCGACTTCGTTGACCTCAGTCGCCTCGCCGATCTTCTCGGGCTCCCGGCCGACGAACACGTAATGCTCGGAGTCGACCATCCCGACCATCGGCTGGAACGTGACGAGGTGCTCCAGGCGGCCAGCGCGATAACCGGTCTCTTCCTCCAGCTCACGCGCGGCCGTGTCATTGGCTCCTCACCCTCGTCGATCAGCCCGCCGGGAAGCTCCCACCCCCACCGATCCTGAACGAACCGGTGCCGCCAAAGCAGCAGTACCCGGTCGTCCTTGTCGACGAGCACCGTCATCGCCGCACGGTGCAGCCGGACCACGTGATGCCAGAACCGCTCACCGCCGGGGAGCTCTACGTCGACTTGCCCGAGCCACACCCACGGGTTGTCATAGATCACCCGCTCGCCGAAGGCCTTCCACTCGCTCGCCCCGCTCACCGCATCACTCACACCCCTGACGCTAGCGCGTCTTCTGCATTCGGCGAACCCCACGTAACGTTAAACTTTGAGCCCACGTTCCTGAATGCTACTTGAGCGCTAGCATGTCTCTGATCGAAGGTCGAGCTGAAGCTCTTGTAGGCACCTTGACCCGTGCACCATCTTTAGGGCTTTTGTTCGACTACGATCGACCAGCGCGCACTTCTACGATCTCAGATTTCGGCCCGTAAGCTGCGCGTGATCCATATTTTCTACATCGACGAAGCCCACGGCCTTGGCGAGACGAGCCAAAGTGACATCAATCAAAACAGGAAGACGTTAAACTTCGACATTCTTGTCATTGCCTTCTGGCGTCTCGAAAGTGTCGAAGTTGCCACTCAGAAGTAGTTGCCACTGCTATATTCTAGGGTCTTCGTACTGCTGTCGAACAACTTTATACTGTCCGCGAAGTAGTGTCCATGCACTAGACCGATAGACGGTTGGGCCAAATGTCCGCTCAGAAAAGAAGTGATCGCATCGAGCGTGGGCGAAAAAAAACACCGGGGCAGTGCGGTTGCTCACCAAGTCCCCGAACGGTTCTGGGAAGACTATCGACGGATGGCTTCGCGAGCCTCCTTTCGCGAACACTTCTGAAACCTTCTTCTATTCGGGAACAAGTTCCAAAAGCCACAGTCTCAGCTTGTAGACTTCTGTGTAATCGATGAACTTGAGATACGGCGGGTAATAAAGGGTAGAGGCCAACCGAATGATCACGGATTAGAGGCTCAGACCTTGCTCGACTCGACAGCTCGAAAAGTGAGCGCGCATCGCCACGAAGATGGGAAATGGTCCGCGGTCAGATTTGAGGTGGGGAGTTGTCGACAAGATCCTCGGTCATTGTGAGCCATCTATTAACAATGGTGGCCCGAAAGCATCATCCCCGTCCAAGGGGTCTGTCTCCAGGTTTAAGGGCGTAGTCGCCTACGCTGACGACCTCGAAGAATCCGCAGAGCGGCTGTGGAGTTTTTCATCGCCTGACGCTAGTCTTCGGTAACTGTGGGATACCGAAAAGGAAAAAGATCTGCTCTTCAACGCTCAAACACGGATCACTGCGAACGTAGTCGCGTGCGCCAGGCAGCAGCTTTAGTGTTTCAGCTGGAAAAAATATCCGGGTTGTGAAAGGTGGACAAGCCTGGGACGACAAGACGACGACTCAGCCAAGAACGATCCAAGGTGATTCACGTGCTTGGCAAGCGCACTGGATCAAGTCCAGACCGTCGAGCTTTGCCGTCCTGACCAAGGCTGCGAAAGGAGAATATTCAATGCGACGGGCATGATCGACGGCGTGATCACGCCGAAGTGCCAACGCTGTGACGGTGCCCGACGCCTGCGAAGGAGTCAACCGACCGCTCGGCTCTTCTTCCAGTGCCCAAGGCCTTCTGTCAGGAGTCGAGGGAGCAGCGGAGAGAAACCCTCTCTCACAGCAGATCCATCTGTGGATCGGGAGACTTTGTAGATCAGCTGAGCTGAACAAGAGCACCAGAACCACAGCAGCTGGTTACAATCTTGATGCCATCCTTGAGCTTCTCGATGGCTCTTTCTAACTTGGGCAAAGAAGCTCTGATGCAAACAGTCGTGCTAGGCGTGCCGGAGTTTGATGAGTATGTTAACTGTCTTGTCACCTGGAGTTCCTTGGGGAGATAGTCCCTCACCCCTACTTCAGCGGGGAGTTGACCCCTCCTTTGAAGAACAGTCGCCGTGTTGCGGGCTTGTTCGAGTGGGAACGGCCTCGCCTCTTCCCGCAGGCTTCCCGCGGTGCTCTTCTTCCAGTTCCCTCATAGGATGTGATGATCCTTCCCGGCCGCCCGACGCGGGCCCACACTAGCTCGGATTAGGCAGGCGGCAGGCAAATCACCCTGACGCTTCAGTGTAGCGGCGCACTCCTGGGTTCAGTGGGACCAGCATGCATGAACCTCCACGAGATGGCCAAGGGAGGACAAGTGCCGGGCAAACGCGATCTACCCGTCTCGACCGGAGTGCAGCTCCGAGCTTCAAACTCTGACCGGAACCATACACCGGAATCCACAATCCCTCTTCGCCTGCGGGAGCTTCTTTCGCTAGCAGGAGCAAATGGCCTTTGGATTCTCCATTTTGCAGCGGGAGACTTTGCGCCACAACGGCACTTTGAAGCCAGGCCTGGATCGCACTTTTCAGCGCGTAGAAAGCGATTACGACGACATGCTCACCTATTCTCGCAGCTCTCTTTGACGGCCGCATCTCAAGAAGAAGACAGGCCAGACGCTCAACTCAGATCCTCCAGTTTCGCAGAGGCCAGCACTTCGATAACTTGAGACCTGAATCTCGTTGAGCTGATAAGTTGCGGCGCTTTGACGATCACTGATGGGCGCGGGACCGTAATTGTAGAAACCTCTGATTGGGATCCAGCCGATCGGCATAAGGCATACAAAACCCGTGTTGCCGAAGACTGTAAGCTGCCCAACTTCCCCTACTTCGTATTCATGCAACACTTCCTGCTTACATTTGATGAAAGACGTCACCCTCTATTCTGGGATGAGCGAGCCCAAAGTATTGCTCTCTATCTAGCCTTCGGTGTATCTCCAGAAGAGACAGTGCGAGCCGAGACGCTTAGGCATAAGATAGAAAGTGCTGACTCCAACGCGCGAAACGCTCAATGGCAGGCGACGTTGGCTCGCAACAGGCTTAACGCGGCGATAGGTCATGACGTTCCAGGGCTTCAAGAACTGCGAAAAGCTCATGAGCGCCTGGAGGAGAAAGCTGATAACGCGCGTGAAGAAGCAGATCTAGCACAACGCGCAGCCGTGGATGCGGAGTTGAAAGCGGCTGAATCAAGCGCGCGCCACCTGGCCCTTCGGCGTGAGTATGATCAAATCTTTTCAAAGAGACTTGCCGGACAGCACGACCCGGCTCTTCATCCAACGGTAAGGGTTACTCTAGCTCAACATATTTGCGATGTCTGTGGTGCTGACACTGAAGACGCAATGGCTGCCATCGAGTTGGCTCTAGCCAACCGGAAGTGCCCACTCTGTAACTCTGGGATTGTACCCCAAGACGCCGACGTTGACTTCGACGAGCTCCAACGGGTCGATGATGAATTGGCGGTCGCCAAGGCAGAGGCGGACACGGCTCAGACAAGGGTCGAGCGACTCCAAGCGGACGCCGTGCAACTGGCCCAGAAGGCTGCGCACTGCTCAGAGGAACTCTCAAAATTCGAGTCAGTTAACTCAGAACAGATGCCCTCAATATCGTCAACTGCTACTGAACTGGATCAACGACGGCAAGAACTTGAAAGCGAATACCGAAATGCGGTGGCACGTCGTAACGAACATAGGGTCACACGTGACGAGCTAAGAAATGAACTGGACCCGCTACTTAGTTCTTTCACGGCAGCCTACCAGGAAGGCGAGACGCGTTTTGTTCCCCAGTTCCGCCGACTCGCAAAGCGATTCATTGGCCTAGATCTTGACATCAATCTGAGTCAGCAGCGCGGGAATTACCGGCTAGATCTAGAAGTACAGGGTAACCGTCGTCGAACCACCACCGAGCTTTCGGAAAGTCAGAGATTTTTCCTCGATATAGCTCTGCGCATGGCCTTGGCGCAATATATGAGCGAGCCGGAAAGTCCTGCCGGGCTGCTGATAGATACTCCGGAAGGATCTCTTGATATCGCCTACGAAGCGCGAGCGGGCGACATGTTCGCGGATTTTGTGAGCGACGGTTTCAATATTGTGATGACGTCAAACATCAACAGTAGTCATCTCCTTATTCGTCTTGCGGAAAGGTGTGGCACTAGATTGATGAAACTCGTCCGCATGACCGAGTGGACGCCCCTCACGGAGGTTCAAGCAGAGGGAAGAGGGGCTTTTCAACGACGCCTATGGTGCTATTGAGACAAAGCAAGCTGAGGCAGATCAGAAGGCCTTGGCTGCAGAGCGGATGAGACCCTCACCAGAAGCGGTTATCGACTGCCTCTATATTTGCCGGTCACTTGGCGAGATCGCTGGAGGCGCTGGAGAAGTTGAGATTGTCAATCTTGGCTACCTAGGTGCTCTTCTAGCGGTTTACGCTGGCATGCTGCCGAGTGAGCGGGACGAGCTCGTCCGCATTTTTTAGATCCCTTTCGCCGTTCAGCCATTCGCTGTCCTCTTACCATCTTACGGTCCCCAGCAGTTGCTATAATAGAAGAAACTGCCGCCGGTTTTAGGCCGACAGCGCGCGGTGATCGTGAGTTGGCTATGCTCGGAGGGCTTAGTAGGTTCCATAATAGACTTGAATACATCAGTGCGGCCTGTCAAAGCATAACGGCGCTGCCATTGCCCGTAGTCACGGAGCTCACTTGCAGCCGAGCCGCAACTAGCCCGGGCGCAAGAGCTTAACAGCTCTAGGGCCCTTCTTGATGACACTGGCCGCCGTGCGCTCATCTCTCACTTTGCGGCACTGTCCGCGGCGGTTCCGCAAACTGAAGATCTCTTTGTACCGGCCGTGGTATGGCTTACCTATCTTGCGCGTCAACTCGATACGATCACGTCGCAAAATTCAGAGGGTGAGTAGATGGTTAACGTTAACCCCGATGAAATGGTGGCCATAGCCGAGACCCTTTTCGTATCGCGTATACAGATCGATATGGGGTCGAGCGGCGTAGGAAGTTTGAAGCGACTTCTCCCCTTTATTCGCCAAGTGCATCAGGCCATAGCTGCTCAACGGCTTACGAAGGAGTCGAGATCCTATGTTCACTGGACGGTCACGGCCGAGCCCTCGCAGGCGCTTATCAGCATTTCACCAACGCTTCAGCGCTGACTGCCTACTTTCAAGGCGATAGTGCTCTGACAATCCAGTTGGTCGACGACGGTATTCTTGTCTGGGCTCGGCCTTTGGATGAGGAGCCGGACTTTGATTTTGTCGGCTACAAGTATCGAAGCCACACTCTGAGGCCAGCTTTACGAGGGAGCATACTTACCAGGTTCCTATGCTCTCGGCAGCTCCTAGCTATTTTGGAATTCCATATTTTCGTGAACTCAAAGAATCTTTGCAAGAGTATCACGGAACTTGGATCAAGAACTCGGTGTGCGACATTTTTACTCAGGCGTGGTTTGACGATAAACGTCGGGTATTTCTGCCAAAGCCGGAGTTTCTGATGCGGCGATCTTTGCAGCGGCATCTGAGGTCTGGACTGCGAGAACTTAGCAGCCTGACTGTTATGCCTGAGCAAAATGTCAATGAAACGCGTCCTGTCGACATCAAGCTCACGTGGGGCGCCCACAAACGGGTGGCACTGATCGAGATCAAGTGGCTTGGTAAAAGTGTTCACCCGGAGAGGATGGCTATAACTCAGAATTTCTCAGCTGGTAGGGCGCGTGAAGGTGCGGAACAGCTGGCTACATATTTGGATCCTATCATAAGAGTCCCCCCACGAGGAGGCCCGAGGGTATCTTGTCGTGTTCGACGCACGGCGCCGCGGGAGAGCTATCCCGCTTAATGATCTGACGCCGGACCAATCAGGATTTTACCGGTACGAAGAGATCGATTATGATCCTTCGATTCTTGGTCGTGCAGATTTTGAGCATCCACTGAGATTTTTCTGTGAGCCAGCGTAGATGATTGCAGCGAATTTGGCAATGAGGTTACCATTAGCTTATGGAGCTAAATGAGATCGTCCAGGACTTTGCACGGGCGATGGAAATCGTTGACCGCCGCGGACCTCGGGAGCTAGCCACCGCGATGGGTCCCGCCTCTATCAACCAGGAATTGGACCCTTCGGGGAAGATTCGGCGGTAGCCATGTCTGTCGCGGAGATGCAGGCTACCTGCGGCGACGCCTACGCGGGGGCAGGGAAGCGCCGCTATCCTGGCAGTTCTCACGTTTGCGATCTTGTGCTTGGGCATGGTCCGGGCTGGGCAATCGAAGTTAAGCTAGCGCGGCTCAGGCGGGACAACGGTACTTATGAAGATGCGGCAATAAAAAAGATTCTTTCCCCATATGCCGATGACAGTAGGGCGGTTACGGACTGTGCCAAGCTTGCCAAGAGTAGTTTTCCGGGCAGACGTGCCGTCCTCATCTACGGCTTCGAGGAGCCAGTCGCCCTCTCGCGGTACTCATGGACGCCTTTGAAGCTGTGCAGGGCGGACAGTTGCCTTGGGGGTCCGACAAGAAGAACCGCTGCACCACTTGGTGCACCCCGTCTTCGCAAGCGGTTCCGTCTATGCATGGGAGGTAGAGCGCAACGTGTCCTCTGCGCTCTGACTCTGCGCTCTGACTTTCGTTGCCGAGTTGGCCCTTACTAGATCAAGGCGGCGCCTGCGGCGCCGCAGCCCGCCACAGACGCGCGCCGGGCGTGCGGCCTGGAGGCCGACCCGCCACGCGGCGCGGCGGGCAAGTCAGGCAGACGCCACCAGACGATAGACCGACATAGTTCTCCGGTTCGCGCCGCCCTGCTTGAGTACGGGTCATCGTCCAACTGGCGGACGCTGCCTCGATGACCAGCAACCTTGCTCTAACTTCTGTATTGAACCGTCTGTATTGAACCGTCTGTAGAGGGAGACTCTACACTGGTGAGCATGAGTGAGCCCGCGCGTGACCTTCCAGTCAGCCCTGCCGTTGAGCAGGCGGTCGAACTGGCCCGCCGTGGCGTCATCACACACCTGACCGTCCACGGCGAGCGAGTAGCGGCAATCGTACCCGAATCACTGATTACAGCCCTTCGCGCCGTCGAGGATGCCGAAGACGCAGCCGAGGCCGACGCGGCGATGGACGAACCGGGCGAGTCGATCCCGTGGGAGCAAGTGAAGGCCGAGCTTGGCCTGTAGGGTGACACGGTGTGGCCGCCTACACCATTCACCTTCGGTCCCGTGCGCGCCGATCCCTTGCCGGCTTGACGCTCCCGTGCGCAGGACGATCGCAGACACCATCGACGGACTGGCCACACAACCGCGGCCCCCGGGCGTGAAGGCCCTGAAGGGACACCGACCGTGGCTGAGAACACGAGTCGGTGACTACCGGATCGTCTATGCGGTAGACGACAGCACCCGCGTGATCACCGTCGCGGCGATCGGCCACCGTCGTGAGGTTTATCGCGACCTGGATGTGTAGCACTAGCGCTTGAAATCCGGTGCCTCCGGCGGGGACCTCGGGCTCCAGGATGGGGGGGACAGGCGGGGTTCCCTGTGGTTGATGTGGGTAGCCGGTTCATCCCCTCGCCATCGGCCCAGGCAAAGCCGAGCAGACTAGCCCCACAGCTCAAGGTCGTTCGTCCAGCAGGGCGCTCCACCTTGATCCGTGGCGCTTGGCCCGCTCCCCGGGGGTGGGCCGACGGTGACGGGATGAACCGACAGGTCGGAGTGCGCGCGTCGCGCAGGCCAGAGGAACAGAAATCACTGGTCAGGCAATCGCTCTAAGCACGCACTGGTAGTATCATATCATTGCATTGCGTAATGAAATGAAATACAATGGGGATATGGCAGCAACCACCACCCCTAAGCCATGCGCCTACCCTGGCTGTGCCCACCCCCCCGCCGCGCCGGGTAGTGACCGCGGCGCGAAGCCGAAGTACTGCGACGATCCAGACCACAACCCGCTGTCCGCCCACCGCGAGCGCCGCAGGAGGGAAGCCGAGACCAGCGGGCGAGCGGGTCGAGGAAACCGGCGGGCACCCCGTCACCCTCGGCATCACCCGCGCGGCCGAACTTGTGAACGCCCTGGAAAAGCTCACCGCCCAGCACGCCGACACCCTCACCCGCGCTATCACCGAGCTGCGCGCGGTTGGCGACATCGAGTCAGCCGAAGCCGAGGTATACGCTGCCCGCACCAGCGCCGACCAGCGCGTTGCCACGGCCGAAGCTCGCCTTGCCGAAGAGATCCAGCGCCGCAGGGACGCACAGGCCGAGCGCGACACCGCACGCGCCGACCGCGAGCAGGCCGACGACGCCACCGCCCAGGCCATCACCCGCATGGACGACCGCGAACGCGAACTTGCCGACCACTACGCGCCTCCACTGGAGCGGAAGTACGGAAGCACCCGGGAAAGCGCAGCCGCGGAAATCAAGCCAGGCCCGCGAGAGCGCAGACCGCGACATCAGCGCCGCCCGGAGCCAGCGCCGCCCGCCAGGTCGCCGACGCCGAAGCACGCGCGGAGCAAGCCGAGCAGGACGCCACCCGAGCACGCCAGGCCGAGGCCGCCGCCATCATCCGCGCCGAGCACGCCCAGGCCGCCGCAGCCGACGAGACCGCCCGGATTCGTGCCGACCACAAGCGCGCACTAGACCAGCTCACCGCCGCCACCAATGCACGCATCGCCGCCTTGGAGAGACCCGAGACGCGCTGCGCGTCCGCGCCGAGCGAGCAGAAAGCGACCTCGACGCCGTTCGCACCGAAAACCAGCGCCTTGCCGAACAACTGACCCAAGCGAGCAAGGTCGAAGCCGAGCCGACCCCGACCGACACCGCATCACCCCGCCCCCGCACGGCAAGCCGAACCAAGAAGACACCAGCCACCGGCCGAGGAGAGCCTGTTTTTTCAGGTGTGTAAGTCGATCTTGATGGGGTGCCTGTTGTCCTGGTTACTTGATGCGCCCGGGATAGGCGGTATCTAGCTCGTTGAGTGCTTCGCACCATCCCATGACGCGTTGTCCTTCGATGAGGCGTGCGGGCTGGTCGTGGCGTTTGCCGGTTTCCTCCCGGCGCCGGGCCCGCTCGCGGGCGCGCTTGTCCTCGATGCTGATGATGGCCAGCCACAGCAGCTTGACGACAGCGTCATCGCCGGGGAAGTGGCCGCGGTTCTTCGTTACCTTCCGGAGCTGGTAATTCAGGCTCTCGATGCTGTTGGTCGTGTACAGCAGCTTCCGCACGCCCGGGGTGAAGGCGAAGAACGGGATGAACCTGTCCCACGCGCTCTCCTGCACTTTCACGGACCTGGGATATTTATTCCCGAGAGGGCCGCTAAACTCGGCCAGCGCCTCGAATGCGGCATCCGCATTCGGTGCGGAATAGATTTTCCGGAGCTCTTTCGCTACCTGGTCCCGGTCTTTGCGGGCAACCGGGCGGAGCGCATTGCGAATGAGATGGACAACGCATGTCTGCACCGTCGCGGCCGGGAAAGCGGAATGGATGGCGTCCTCGAAGCCCGCCAGCCCGTCGCAGCAGGCGATGAGGATGTCGCGGACCCCGCGGTTGCGCAGGTCGGCCATCACGCTGGCCCAGAACCGCGCCGATTCCCCGGCGGTGGAATCCTCCAGCGGCGTCTTGGCGGTCCAGGTGCCCAGCACGTGCTTTTCCCCGTCGGCGTCGACCCCGAGCCCGATGTAGGCGGGCTTGGACGTCACGACGTGGTTGTCGCGGACCTTGACCATGAGCGCGTCCAGGAGCACCGCCTGCCACACCGGGTCCAGCACCCGGTTCTGCCAGGCCCGGACCTCCTCCAGCACCCCGTCGGTGATCGCGCTGACCTGCTCCGGGGACAGCTCGGTGCCGTATACCTGGTTCAGGTGGTGCAGGATGTCGCGCACCGTCATGCCGTGCGCGTACAGGCTGATGATCATGTCGTCCAGGCCGCCGGCGATCCGGCCCGCCCGTTTCGGCACCAGTACCGGCTCGAAAGTCCCGGCCCTGTCCCGCGGGACGGAAAGGCGCACCGGGCCGATACCGGTCTGCACAGTTTTCCCGGCAGTGCCATTGCGGGAATTACCGCTGTTCTTTCCCGCCGGATTGTGTTTGCCGTAACCCAGGTGCGCGGAAAGCTCGCCTTCCAGGGCACGCTCGAGGACAGCTTTGATCAGGTCCCCGAGCATGGACCCCTCACCGGTAAGCCGCAGGCCGCCGTCAGCGTCTCTCGACCGCTCCAAAAGAGCGTCCAGCAGCTCGTCGCCGAGCAGGTCCCGCACTCCTGCCTGGCCAGGCGGATTCTGGCCGCCCTGATGAGATATGTCCCCGTTGACCGCAGTTCCCGGCTTAGCCCGAACCGCGCCCGACATTCGCATCATTTCCTGTGAAGCAGACATATAAATTCATCTCCCCCCGCAGCGGCAGTCTATCTGCCGCCTTTTCATCTGCCCCACTAAAACCATTTACACACCTACGGGAATACCTCCGCCGAGGAACGGCTGCCACCGGGGCAACGGGGGAGGGGTAGACCTTGGCCGCGCGCGCATCGAGAGGTCCGGAGACCCGCAGGTCAAGCGCCGATTCTGTAAACCGATTTGTAAACCGGACGCTGGGGGACGGGTTGAGACGGGGGAGACACGGGAAGGGCCGCCGTCACCATGCGCCCGTACGCCGAGGTCAGCGCGGAGTCCGGAGACGGGCCAAGACGGGGGAGACATACGTCGTATGGCTCATAACCCAGAGGTCGTAGGTTCAAATCCTACCCCCGCTACCAAGAGAGAGGCTCGGATCCGAACAAGGATCCGGGCCTCTTGTTTGTATTTTGTGCACGGGATTCGCGCACAGCGCCCAGCGACGCCAGTGAGGTCTTTAACGTCGCCTAGATTTTTAACCATGCTTTTGACTATGACTGTTCTTCCGTTGGGTGACGTCAAGTCGCACCTGTCTGAGCTCGTCGGCCGGGTGCATGATCAGCACGAGCGGGTGACCGTGACCGTCCACGGCAAGCCGTCAGCCATCCTTATCGCTCCGGAGGACGCAAGCCGTCAGCCATCCTTATCGCTCCGGAGGACCTGGAAGCGCTCGAGGAGACCCTGGCCATCATGCGGGACGCCGCGACGATGAACCGGCTCGCCGAGTCCGATGCCGAGTTGGCCCGCGGCGAGCACGTCTCCGCTGAGGAACTCGCTGAGACCATGAGGCGGTGCCAGGCGGCGTGGCGTTGGCGGTACCAGTCCCACGGAAACGGGCGTGCCCCGGAAGTCGGTACGGTGTCCCTGCTCGTCACCGATCTGGAAGACCAGCATAAGGATGCCGCCTGGGGTGAGCACCCGGTGGAACTCGGCGAATATCTCCGGCCGTCGTTCTCGCGCGATGTGGATGTAGTAGTAGGCCAGCAGCCCGCCGAGGCCAGCCGTAGGTATGTCCAGCTCCAGCATCGATCCTTCTTCGAAGCGGAGCTGTGGATGGTTGCGGCGAGCCAGTGACACCATCCCCGGTGACAAGTCGACGCCGAAGGCATCCAGGCCCAGGCGCGACAGCAGGATGGTCACCCTTCCCGAACCGCACCCGACATCGGCAACGGGACCGTTACCGGCAGCTCGTACGAGCTCTGCGGAGGCAGCGAATAGTGCCCGGTCAAGCGGATGGTCATCTAGGTCGGAGCTGACCGAGTCGGAGTACTGGACAGCGATGGCATCGTAGAATCGCGCGTCTCGGCCAGCGAGGCATCTGTCATTGCCGGGAATGATACGGCGCTCCGGATAAAGGCTGTCCGGTCAGCGACCGAGTCGAACGATCTGGACTGCAAGGTCGACGAGAGTCTTCGCACGGCGCACGAGTGGTTCGGCCTTGGCGGCGGTTACCAGTGCGACGCCGTATTCCACATCGCTTTTAGCGGAGATCAACTCGCGAAGTGCTCGCTCTGCGGCAGGTGATTCAGGCCGCTTGCCAAGCGCTTGTTTCAGTTCTCCGGCTGCAGCGGCATGGTTCTTGCCCTTGCTGGTTGTACCTGTGAGCGCGCTTACGATGGCGTCCTTGGCGCTGATTCCCGCGTGGATCGCGTCGCCAGCCGCAGGCGTGTGCCGTCCGGCGGCCAGGCTGTCCTCGGCGGCGGCGAGGTATTCCTGTGCTTTCCTGAGGAAGTTCCTTGCGTGGTTCAGGTGCTCGGCTGAGGCCATCATGCAGATCCGTTCTTAACCCGAGGCATCGCGCCAATGATAGGTATGCCGTCGACGAGTATTTCGTCGACAACGGGTTCACGGGCTGCTGCGAGGCTCGCGAAATCTTCGGCGGTGAAGACTAGGACATCACAGTCGTTGCCGAGGCGTTTCCGCACGGCGTCTTCCAGGTCAACGCGACCGTCCCAGCCGGATTGCGCGATCACTGCCAAGTCGATGTCGCTTCCCTCTTTAGCCTCGCCGCGGGCGACGGAGCCAAAGACGATGACGCCTTCGACATCATCGCCGACGATCTGGGCTGCGGTCTTGGTCAGTACTGCCACTGGGTCGAGGAGTGAACGCAGCGGCGTCACGGTGTAGTGATCCTCATTGATCGAGTGGACAACCGCTCGGCCGATGATCTCGGTGTGAACTACGCCAAGTTGCACCCATGCCTTCAGCGCTTCTTGGACGGACCAGAGGCTGTGCCTGTCGCTGACCAGCGCGTGAACCTGCCTGCCGGTCAACCTGGCGTCGGTGCGCAAGAGAGCTGAGAGCACAGCTCCGCGTGCGCCAGGTATAAGGCCGCCAAAGGGCTCATTCAACAGCATGTTGCAAAAATACCAGTCACATGACTGGTATTCAAGTCATGTGACTGGCTTGCCTGAGGCGTTCCAGGTGGTCCGGTGATCTTCCCGGCCCTGCGCCGGACGGGCGGACTGGCTGGCTGGCTGCAACAGGAACTGTGCCGGCCCTACTGGAACCACGGGCACGTCGCGGTCGATCCCGGTGTCCGCGGGGGCGAACCAGTCATCGCCGGGACCAGGATTCCGTATGACGAGGTCGCAGCGCTGTTCCGGGACGGGGCAGGGGCCGAGGAGGTCGACGAATTCTTTCCCCAGGTGTCCCCTGCCGCTGCGCGTGACGCCTACGACTTTGCGTCTTACGTTGACAGCTACGTGCAGTCGCCGGAGCGGGCCGCGTGAAGCTGCTTCTCGACGAGAACGTCCCGGCACCGATCATCTGAGGGAGCGCCTACAAGTCGGGACGCGGCATCCCGATCGCCGGCCCGGCCGCAGTCCCGGTCTCGGTCGAGATCGACGGGCCAGGCGCACGCCGCAGGACGAACTGTTCTTCGCCGAAGTCAGCGAGGACGAGGATGCTGCCGCCGAGCGCCTCGACGTACGCTGCCAGCGTGGACACGACCGTGTCGTCAACGCTTTGCCGCTCGATCTGGGACACACGTGACTGGCTCACACCGCACTTGCGGGACGATCGCAACATCCCAGGTCACGGAGCCTCCCTCGTGGGCGCGGTCACGACACCGCCAGAATAGAAGGAATTCCTTCTATTCTCTACTCGGAAAGTCGAGCAGGGGACATCCGGTTGCCGGCACGCTGATTCCATTTGGTGCCGGCCGCGTGCCCGGGTGTTTGCGTCGGGCTCGCACAAGGGTTGATGCTAATATGCTTTTATGCGCACCACGATCGATATGCCCGACGCGCTGATGCGGGCGGCCAAGGCTAGGGCAGCTGAGCACGGCGAAAGCCTGAAGGACCTGGTGAACCGGGCGCTCGCGCATGAGCTCGGACTTCCGTCTGGGGCTACCAGGAAGACGGGGCGAGTCACACTTCCGCTCATTGCCCGTGACGCAGCACCGGCGGTCCTCGTCACCAACGATGACATTGCGGCCGCACTCGAAGCCGAAGACATCGAACGGTACTCGTCATGATCCTGGTCGACGTCGGAGTCTGGCTCGCCGCGGCCTGGGGGCGACATGTGCACTACCCAGTTGCGTCCGACTGGCTCAACCGGCAGGCGGACGACCTGGTTCTCTGCCGCGTCACCCAGATGGGCCTGCTGAGACTGCTGTCCAACCCCGCCATCATGGGCGATGACTCGGTGAACCGCAGCCACGCCTGGCGGCTGTTCGACCAGCTCTGGTCGGATGAACGCGTCCTGTGGGCAGACGAGCCGGACGAGCTGAATGCTGTCTGGCGGGCTATCTCGGCGCGCGACGATAAAAGCCACAAGCTGTGGACGGACGATTATCTAGCGGCCTTCGCCCAAGCGAGTGACCTGACGCTGGCCACCCTCGACCGCAAGCTTCCGGGCCGCTATCCCTCAGTCCGAGTGGAATCGCTGCTGTCCTGAGCTGAGCTCGAATACGGCCCGGTCGCCCGGGCGCAGCTCCCGGACGTCGCCGGGTACTCCAGCTCGTACCTTGTGGCTGGCGCCCTCGGGCAGAACGTCTAGCGTCAGCAGGTCGCGGCTGAGCGTGACCAGGATCGAGGCCTCCCGGAACAGCATGCGGAATGACAGGCCGCCGAGCCCGCCCGGGAGCCTGGGGTCGAAGTACAGGACACTGCCACGGATCTGGGCGCCCGCGTAGTACCGCTGCACGAGGTCGAGCGTCCCGGCCATGACACCCAGGTGGATCCCTTCCTTCGTCGTGCCGCCCTGGAGGTCGTCGACATCGCTGCGGAGCGCGACGAGAAACCGGTCCCACGAGCTCTCCGGGTCGATGGCGGCGAGCACTCCCGCGTAAGTGACGAAGCTCAGCGTCGAGCCGTGCGACGTGCGCTGGTCGTAGTACGCGACGTTCCGCGCGGCCGTGTCGGGACGGTAGTCGTACCCGAGCCGCTCGAAGACCTCGCGCAGTTCCTCGTCTGGGAAGAGGAAGAACAGCATCACCGTATCGGCCTGCTTGGCGATCTTGTAGCGGTCAGGGTCGTCGCCCTCCGCCCGCAGGATCCGGTCGAGGCGCTGGATGTTCTCGTACTTCGCCCGGTACGCGTCCCAGTCGAGTTCTTCGAGGTCACCCCAGCCTTCGAACTCGCTGATGATGCCGTCCTCATGGAACGGGACGAACATCCGGCGGCTCATGTCCTGCCATAGCGCCAGCTCATCGCCGGAGATACTGAGCCGTGCCCGCAATCCTTCGGCGCTGCTCGCCGAGAGCAGCGAAGGCAGCTTTGCCGCGATGTCGCACAGCCACGCCACCATGACGTTGGTGTAGGCGTTGTTGGCTAGGCCGCCCTGCTGCGCGCCTGGGTACTTCTCGTGGAACTCGTCGGGGCCCATCACGCCGTGGATCTCGTAGCGCTCCCGCGCGGGGTTGAAGTGGGCGACAGACGCCCAGAACCGCGCGATGTCCAGCATCATCTCCGCGCCGTAGCCCTCGAGGAACGCGTAGTCGTGGGTGGCCTGGAAGTAGTTCCAGACGTTGAAGAAGATCGCGGCGTTAACGTGCCGCTGGTTGTGGCTGAGATCAGGCTCCCAGCGGCCCGACAACGGGTTGAGGTGGACGCGCTGGCTTTCCTCGATGCCCTCGCTGCCGCTCTGCCACGGGAACATCGCACCCCGGAACCCGGCCTCCCGAGCCGCCGCCCGCGCCTCGCCGATCCGGCGGTAGCGGTACATCAGCAGGCCTCGCGCGACCTCGGGCAGCCGGACGTTGAGGAACGGGAACGCGTACATCTCGTCCCAGAACACGTGCCCGCGGTAGGCCTCGCCGTTCAGCCCGCGCGCGGGCATCCCGGCGTCGAGATCGGCGGTGTGCGGGGAGCAAACCTGGAGCAGGTGCGCGGTGTGCAGCCGAAGCAACAACTGGACCTGCTCGTTTCCGGACACGCGGCCGTCGCACGTTCGCCACAATTCGTCCCAGGCCGCGCTATGGCGGCCGAACGCCGCGGAGAAGTCGCTGTGGCGGGCCGCCGACCTAGCGGCGCGCACCAGCGTGTCGCTGACAGCCGGGTCGCGTGACGTGTAGAAGGCGATCAACTTCTCGACCCTCGTTGCCTCGCCCTGGCGCACGTCGAAGGCCAGGACCTGCTGGATGTAGTCCTCCATCTGGTGCAGCGTCCGCCTCGCCGACAGCGGCTCGCCGCCGTGGAACACGCGCGTGCGCGTCGCCTCGCTGATGTACAGATTCGACTGCCGGGTCTCGGCCTTCAGCGCGATGACCTCCGGCCCGTACGTCCGCGGGGAAACCGGGTTCAGGTGACGGCCTTCGAGCTGCTGGTAGCGGGCCACGCCGGCGTTGCTCACCCGGGCGTCGAGCGCCGAGATGACCTCGACTTGACCGGACCAGTTCTCCGGGACGAGGGCCCACTCGATCCCGGCGTGATGCTGGTCTGCCATGCTGACGAACCGGCGGCTCGTCAGCGCCGTCTCCCTGCCGCCGCGGTCACGGAAGCGGAGGTGCCGAAGGACGGTCGCGTTCCGGATGTCGTACTCGTGACGGTAGTCAAGCAACTCGACATCTTCGAGCGTTATCGCATCCTCGCCTTCGATGCGCAGCTCCAGGACCAGCCAGTTCGGCAGGTTGACCAGATCCTCGTTGAGGACCGGCAGGCCGCCCATCATCGTCGTTTCACGGTTGTAGGCTCCGTGCGCGTACGTGCCCGGGTAGTGCACGCCGTCGGCTTCTTCCCACTCTGCCGCGCCGCGCGTGCACAGGTACCCGTTGCCGGTGGAGGTCAGCGCCTCCCGAAGTCCCTCGGCCCCCGGGTCGAAGCCGTCATAAGCGAGCAGGAAACCGTCCACGACGCCCCCATCCCTGCCGGTCATGCCCCTGGACGGTACGGCCCGGGGCCGTAAGTCGCGCGGATCTGCCGCTCCGTTTCCTCTCGTGACCGGTAAACGTTCAGGTCCGTACCGGGTCCGGTACAGCGCTGGGCGCCCATCGCGTTCCCGTACTGGCAGGCCACGACGTAGTCCCGGTAGGCGAGGTAGCCGTAAGCCAATCCCGCGGCGAACGAGTCGCCAGCACCGGTCGTGTCCACGACGTGCTCTACTGGTACGGGCTCAACGAACTCCTCGGTGACCCCGCCAGAGCCGTCCCGGCGGAAAGACACGCAGCCGTGCTCGTCGAGAGTCACGCATACCGCCCCGACCCCGCGGTCCAGGCAGTAATGCGCCAGGTCGCGCAATTCCTGGGTAGCCTGCTTTTCCTCGGTAACCTGCTTCGGCGGATCGGCCGTCATCTCCCCTGACTCACCGAGCCACGTTGAGCGCGCTTCGTCCAGGTTCATCTTCAGGATGTCAACGTACGGAAGCCAGATGTCCTGGTCGGCCCACACCCTTGGCTGACGCTCGCCACTGCGGGTCAGCGTTGTCGTCGGGCCATGGGCATCCAGCACCACGGTCGCGCCGCTGTGCTCCTTGATGTGCCGCAGCGTCGCCTGCCCCACCTCGTAGTCCGTGATCGGGACACAGACAAACACGTCCGCGTCAAGCACCGTGGCGACGTCGGCCGGCAGGATCGGGTTCATGAAGCTCGTCTGCCGCTCAACGCGAGTGTTCTGGCCGCTATACCGCAGCTCGACACCGTCCCCTTGGTCGGCTGACGAGGTGATACCGGAGGTGTCGATATTCGGGAACGATGCGAGGATCTGCTTGATCGGACCCTCGTCTGTGTGGCGAACGTGTGATACCGGGACGATCGTGTCGCCAGCATCTAGGAGCGCGGAGAGGGCAACCGCCGTGTACAACGCGCAACCGTACTTCTCGAACCGCTCGCCGTCATCGGTGACGATCTGGTCGCGAGGGATCGGCCCGAGCACGGCAACCTTGCGACTCTTCTGGCTCTTCGTGTGCGTCGTCATGAACGCCTCCCGCTCTCGTCGCCATCGCCTCTGCGGGGGGATTACCACACTACCGGGTCCAGTCATGAGGGCCTACGGCAGGTGATGGCTTAGAGACGTGACCGCAGGGTCGGCACGCCCGGGCCGTCAAGCTCGGCCAGGTACGATACGCGGCCGGCCATGCCCATCACGAGCGCGAGGGTCGATCCCGTGACCAGGGGACCGGTGCCCGCGGCGAACGGCCCGTCGTCAGCCCGAAGTTGCAGGCCGGCTACGCGGGTGCGGCTGGCAACAGCGAAGTTGCGTCCGGCGAAGAAGCTGGCCACGGGCGTCAGCGCGTCGACGCTCGGCGCCCGCGGGAGCCCCAGCGGCTGGCGGATGTCTTGCGCATGCACAACGACCTCGCCGAGGTAGGCCGGGGTGTGCGGTGAGGGCGCGGTGGTGCTGGTGATGACGGCGCGAAACCGATCAAGCGTCTCAGCGGGGGTGCTGCCGCCGTGCTCGGCCAACCGCCGCTGGTTGTGCACGTCCGGGCGGAAGCGTGCGCCGACCATGCTGCGCAGCCACCGCCACTGATTCAGGCTCGCCGCGGCGGTGAGGTGGGCGACGACCTGCTCGACGTCCCATTCCCCGCACAGCGTGCCGTGCCGCCATTGCTCCGCCCCGAGCCCCGCCAGATCTTCCGCGAGCGCGGCGCGCTCGGCGTGCGCCAGCGCCCACAACTGCTCATCCCGCGGTCGCGCCATCGCTCGATCCCTCCGTAGGCAACGTCGCCAGATAGACCGGCCGAGCCCGCGAGAATCATCGCCATAACGCCCCGCGTCAGCCACTCCAACAGCCATATCCAGGCCGCCAACCCGCACCCGATCAGCAGCCTCAGCCGACGGAGACCCAGGTGAGAGTCACGTGCGGACGAGAAGCACGCATGGCTTTTGACTTTGACTTTGAGTAACAACTACGCGCGAACCGCCTGCTTGATCAGGGTGCGTCCGAAGTCCCACATGAGACCGCTTCCCTTCGAGGCGTCCTCCAGGACGTCAGCGAGGCCGTCGAGGAAGAGCTTGACCTCGGCGTCCCCGATCATCAGGGGCGGGATCAGCTTGATGACCTCCATGTGGTCGCCGGACACCTGGGTCAGGATCCGGTGCCGCTGGAAGAGGGCGACGACGACCATCTGGGCGAACAGGCCGACGCGGGCCTTCTGCAGCATCGCCCAGCCCGCCTTGGCCTTGAGCCCGGACGGCTTGCCGAACTCGAGGCCGATGATCAGGCCCTTGCCGCGGACGTCCTGGATCACGTCGTACCTGGCCTTGAGGCCCTCGAGGCCGCGCATGAGCTCGGCGCCGCGCCGCTCGGCGTTCTCGACCAGGCCCTCGTCGTCGATGACGGCCAGCGCGGCCAGGCCCGCCGCCATCGCCAGGGAGCCGCCCTTGAAGGTCGTGGAGTGCACCATGAGCTTGTCCATGGAGGAGTAGACCGAGCCGAAGATCTTGTCCGTGGTCAGCATCGCGCCGACGGGGACGTAGCCACCGGACAGCGCCTTGGCCACGGTCACGATGTCGGGCTCGACGTCGTCGTGCTGGTAGGAGAAGAACCGGCCGGTGCGGCCGAGGCCGACCTGAACCTCGTCGCAGATCAGCAGCGCGCCGCGGGAGTGCAGCAGCGCCTTGGCCTCGGGCAGGAACCCGGGCGGGGTCATCATCACGCCGTGGCCCTGAACCGGCTCCACGATCAGGGCGGCGACGTCGCCCTTGCGCAGTTCCGCCTCGAGCGCGGCGAGGTTACCGAGGGGTATCTGGGTGCCGGGCAGCAGCGGGCCGAAGCCGGTCCTGAACTCTTCGGCGCCGTTGACCGACAGCGACCCGGCGGTCAGGCCGTGGAAGCCGTGCCGCGTGTAGACGACGCGGCCCTTGCCCGTCGCGTGCCGCGCGAACTTGAGCGCGGACTCGACCGCCTCGGTGCCGCTGCTGCAGAAGAACACGCGCTCCAGGCCGGGCGCCTTGGCCAGCAGCTTCTGCCCGAGCAGGCCCATGATCGGCTGGCAGTCGAACTGCGTCCAGCCCGCGAAGTCCATGTCGAGCGCGTCCTGCAGCGCCTTCTTGATCACCGGGTGCGAGCGGCCGGCCGCGAACACGCCGAACCCGGCGAGGAAGTCCGCGTAGGCGTTGCCGTCGGCGTCGTAGAGGTAGGCGCCCTCGCCGCGCACGTAGTCCCGGTCGAATCCGATCGTGTGCAGCGTGCGCGGCAGCTGCGGGTTGAGGTACTTGGAGTGCAGGTCATACCCCTGCCCGCGGACAGCCGCGAGCTCAGCGCCCAGATCAAAGCCCATTGCTGAATAGTAGCGTCGGGCCCGCGGCCCCCGCCGACGCTGACCGACAGGCGCGTCAGGGGCACTTATCGGGAAATCAGCGCCGGGCGAGGCGCTTGGGACTGGTTAGGAAGCCGGCGCCCCAGCACATGTGCATCGCGGCGAGCGCGAGCGGCACCCGCGCCCGCACGTTCAGCGGCAGGTCCCGGGCGAAAACGGCCGTCACGGCGCTGCAGCCGCCGACGTAGATGACGGGAACGAGGAAGCCGAGGCTCGCCACGCGGACGTCGACGGGGCTGAACGGGGCCAGTCCCTCGATCCCGCAGATCAGCCCGAGGGCGATGAGCGCGGTCGCGGCCGGGGCGGCCAGGTAGCGGCGGTTGACCGTCTCCGGGTAGCGGCGGGCGACGACCCGGCGCCAGCGGCCGTACCGGAACTGCTGCTTCGCCAGGGCGGACAGCGTGGCCCGCGGACGGTAGGTGACCTTGAGGTCGGGGGTGAACCAGATCAGGCCGCCGGCCGCGCGGATCCGGTAGTTGAGCTCCCAGTCCTCGGCGATGAGCATGGTCTCGTCGTAGCCGCCGACCTGCTCGATCGCCTCCCGGCGGTAGACCCCGAGGTAGACCGTGTCGGCCGGACCCGCGTCGCCGCTGGTGTGGTTCGCGGCCGCGCCCACGCCGAAGGGTGAGGTCATGGCCCACGCCACGGCGCGCTGGAACGGGGTGACGCCCTCGGCGGCCATCCAGCCGCCGACGTCGGCCGCGCCGGTCTCCATGAGGGTGCGCACGGCGGTCCGCAGGTAGCCGTCCGGCAACATCGAGTGCGCGTCGATCCGGGTCAGGATCTCGTGCCTGGCCGTCTTGACGGCGGCGTTCATCGCCGAGGCGATCTGGCCGGACGGGTTGGACACGACGGTGATCCGGCTGTCGGCGGCGGCGAGGCCGCGGGCGATCTCCTCGGTGCGGTCCTTGGATGGGCCGATGGCGAGGACCAGCTCAAAGCCGCCGGGGTAATCCTGGCCGAGGACGGCGGCGACCGACTCCGCCAGGTGCTTCTCCTCGTTCAGCACCGGCATGACCACCGAGACGGCGGGAAGGGTGGCGGGCTCCCCCGGGGAGAAAAGGTCCGCCGAGGGAGTCAGCCGCATACGTTCAGGATAACGACCTTGGTTTTGATCGCTGTGCATGACGCCGGTCACGCGAAGCAGTTTAGGGCTCCAGCCGGCAACCCGCCCGCCCCGCGCCCAATACCGCCCGGTTTTCCAGAAACATGGAGGTCATCGCCTACGCACGAACAGCCGGGGGATGGGGCTCAATCCTGCAGCTCTTGGTCCGCGCGGGCGGGCCTGATACGATCGCGGTTTTTGCGATCAGGCCCGTCCGCGCGGACAGCCGGGGGTCGCCCCCCGGGTTAAAGCTGCGTGTCCTCTAGAAGATCCGTCACCAGGGCGGCGATCTCCGAACGCTCGCTCCTGGTCAGGGTCACGTGCGCGAACAGCGGGTGGCCCTTGAGCTTCTCGATGACCGCGATCACGCCGTCGTGCCTGCCGACGCGCAGGTTGTCGCGCTGCGCGATGTCGTGGGTAAGCACGACGCGCGAGCCGGACCCGATTCGCGACAGCACGGTGAGCAGGACGCCGCGTTCCAGGGACTGCGCCTCGTCGACGATCACGAACGCGTCGTGCAGGCTCCGGCCCCGGATGTGAGTCAGCGGCAGCACCTCGAACATGTCGCGGGCGACGAGTTCCTCGATCACCTCCTGGGTGGTGACCGCCGAGAGCGTGTCGTAGACCGCCTGCGCCCACGGGCCCATCTTCTCGGACTCGGACCCGGGCAGGTAGCCGAGGTCCTGGCCGCCGACCGGGTACAGCGGTCGGAACACGATGACCTTGCGGTGCTGACGGCGCTCCATGACCGCCTCAAGCCCGGCGCACAGGGCGAGCGCCGACTTGCCGGTGCCCGCGCGGCCGCCCATGCTGACGATCCCGATCTCCGGGTCGAGCAGCAGGTCGAGGGCGATCCGCTGCTCCGCGGACCGGCCGTGCAGGCCGAAGGCCTCGCGGTCGCCCCGGACAAGCTGTATCTGCTTGTCCGGCAGCACCCGGGCCAGGGCGCTCGCGCTGCCGGTGTGCAGCACGAGCCCGGTGTGGCAGGGCAGGTCTCTGGCCGCCTCGCAATCCAGCGTGCCGCGTTCGTACAACTCCTCTACGTCCGCCTTCGTCACGTCAAGCTCGGCCATCCCGGTCCAGCCAGAATCGACGGGGAGCTCGGCACGGTACTCCTGTGCCTCAAGCCCGATCGACGACGCCTTGATCCGCAGTGGCATGTCCTTGCTGACGAGGACCACGTCGTGGCCTTCGTTGGCAAGGGAGCGGGCCACGGAAAGGATCCGGGTGTCGTTGTCCCCCAGCCGGAAGCCGGCCGGGAGAACCTGTGCGTCGATGTGGTTGAGCTCCACGCGGATCGTGCCGCCGAGGTCCCCAACCGGGACTTCGGCGTCTAGGCGACCGTGCGAGATCCGGAGGTCGTCGAGGTAACGGAGTGCCTGACGAGCGAAATAGCCCAGCTCAGGGTGGTGACGCTTGGCTTCGAGCTCGGTGATGACCACAACCGGGACGACGACGTGGTGTTCGTCGAACCTGCTGAATGACGCCGGGTCAGCGAGCAGGACGCTGGTGTCGAGGACGTAGGTACGACGCTGCACAGAGTTGGCCACGCAAGACTCCCCTGGGCACCGGATCCAACTTCCGGCGCCGCGGACAGGACACGCCACGTCCCGGGTGCACCGGGGGCAAACGTGTCGGACGGACCGGGGCTGCCCGCCTTATAGAGGGCCGCACCGGCCCTCTAGTCGCACGTAGCGAGCTCAGGGGGCCTCCCGCGGGGGCACCCTGGGGAGGTGCCCGCCAACTCTGAAGGTACCCGGGATTGAGCTATCGAAAAAGACTTTTGCGCGCCCGATAAGATGGCGGTTTTTGCCATCGGGCGCGCAGCCGGGGGTACGGGGGGTCGTCCCCCCGGCGGATAACTGCCCTGGCTATGCGCCAAACCTACGGTTACGTTCGGAATACGAGCGCAATGCCCGCAGGAAGTCCACTTTGCGGAAGGCTGGCCAGTACGCGTCGCAGAAGTAGAACTCCGAGTGTGTTGATTGCCACAGCAGGAACCCGCCGAGCCGCTGCTCGCCACTGGTCCTGATCACCAGGTCCGGGTCGGGCTGGCCCGCCGTGTACAGGTGCTCGGCGATGTGCTCCACGTCGAGGATCTCGGCCAGCTGCTCGATCGTGGTGCCCTTGCTGGCGTGGTCGATCAGCAGGCTGCGCACCGCGTCCGCGATCTCGCGCCGCCCGCCGTAGCCGACGGCCACGTTGACGAGCAGGCCGGGGTTGTTGACGGTCGTCTCCGCGGCGTCCTTGAGCACGAGCGCGGTCTGTTCAGGCAGCAGGTCGAGCGCGCCCACCGGGTTCACGTGCCAGCCCTCGTCCACCAGGCCGTTCACCGTGTCCTCGATGATCGTGAGCAGCGGGCCGAGCTCCTCTTCCTCGCGGGTGAGGTTGTCGGTGGACAGCAGCCAGAGGGTCACGACCTCGACGCCGGTCTCCCGGCACCACTGCAGCAGCTCGAAGATCTTGTCGGCGCCCTTGCGGTGCCCCTTGCTGACGTCGGTGTGCCCGGCGGACCTGGCCCAGCGCCGGTTACCGTCGCACATCACCCCGACGTGCCTGGGGACCCCCTTCCCGGCCAGGTAGGTCTCCAGCCGCCGCTCGTACAGCCGGTAGCCCAGGTCGCGGTATCCCATGAACCGACCTTCCTCGCCGCAGAGCGCGCACAAGAGTCTTAAGTCTCAACCACGGTATCCGACCGCGGACTCATGGCATGACGCTTTACCCGAGAGGCTGGTGAGATGTGCTGTTATTGTGCGGTCGGTCCCTGCGGTCCCTGCTCGCGAACTTCCTCGACCCGGCGCAGCGCGTCGCGGAGCTCCGCGAGCCAGGCGTCGGCGTGCTCGCCGGTCAGCCGGACGCACCAGGCGAGCGCGTCTGACCGGGAGCGCGCGACACCCGCGTCGACGAGCGTGTCGAGCACCCGCCGCTCCGACTGCCTGAGCCTGGTCATGACCGGGACGGACAGCGTGGTGAACATCTCGATGACGTTGCCACAGGTCACACCCCAGGCGACCTTGCGACCGAACTTGCGCTCGGCCTCGCGCGCGATCTCGATCCGCCGCGCCCTGGTGTCCTCGCGGAACCGCTTGACGCGCCCCTCGGCGGCCGCGTCCGCGTCGTCGGCGTCGGGCGCGGGGAGCATACCCATGATCGTGATCTCTTCGCGGTCCACCGTGACCTCCGCGGGCTCGGTGAACCAGTCATCGGGCAGCCGCCCGGTGAACCATGCCCGTACCTCCGTACTCATGTAATCATGATTACATTGCAATCGATACTGGTCAACCGGCTCGCCAGAGCGGTCGGGCAAGGGAAAATGCGGGCCGCCGAACGGAAGGTGGCTAGGCGACCCCGGCGGCGACCGAGGCGGCCAGCGCCGGGCTCACCCGGACCGCGCCGGCGAACTCGCTGCCGAAGTCGGCGGGCACGACCTCGACGTCCTGGCCCGGCGCGGGCGCCTGGATCATCCAGCCGTTGCCCAGGTAGATCGCGACGTGCGAGATGTAGTCCGGCGCGGTCGGATCGGTGTGGTAGAAGAGCAGGTCGCCCGGCTCGAGCTGGCTTACCGGGACGGCGGGCCCGGACAGGGCCTGGTCGGCGGCGACGCGCGGCAGCGCGATCCCGGCCTGCGCGAACGACCACTGGACGAGGCCGGAGCAGTCGAAGGCGTACGGGCCGGCCGCGCCCCACACGTACGGCATCCCCTTACGGCTCATCGCCGCCTGGAGCACGGTGTCCAGGGTCGCGGTGGCTGCCGCAGGAGCGGTCGCGGGGCCGGCACCCGCGGCGCCGGTGCTACCGGTGGTGCCCGTCGCTCCCGCCGTGCCCGAGCTGACCAGCGAGACCAGCGGCTCGACGCCGGCGCCCTTGGGCAGCAGCCGGCCGATGGCGGCCGAGTCCGCGGTGAAGTCACTGGTCCGCACGCTCACCACGATCGCGTTGCCGGCCGGCGCACCGAGCGCCTCGGCGGTGGCGTCGGACACCACCGCGTTGACCCCGCCGATGCCCAGCGTGCCGAAGGCCACCACGCGCAGCCGCTTCGCCGTCCGGCCGCCTGCCACCACCGTGCCGCCGAGCGGGATCTTGTCCAGCTTGCCCATCGTGTAGGAGACCGCGATGCCCCCGTCCGCGACGCCCTGCCAGAGGGCGCTGGCGGCGCCGGTGTTCCGCGCGGCGAATGACCGGAACTGCGACGGGTCAACGCCGACGACCGCGGTCTCGGCGCCGTTGACCTGCATCCTGACCGCTTCCAGGCGCTCGGCGGCGACCATGCCGGGCAGCCGCGACACGGCGGTAAGCAGCCCGGTGGACAGCGAGGACGGCGCCACGATGAGGAAGTCCGCCTGCACCGTGCGGCGCAACGGGGCGACCGCGGGCTGGCCCGGAGCCGATGTGCTGACGACCGGCACCGATGAGTCGGGCAGCGGCCGGGCGTCGACCGCGAGGGTCAGCGGCCCCCCGTTGACGACGGGCGCGTTCCCGGTGGCGGGCTGGACGATCGGCAGGCCAAACGACTGCCGGGCGCCAACGTCGCCGCCCGGCGGGCCGCTGAGCACGGCGGCGAGCACCCCGGCCAGCGTGCCGAGCGCCGCGAGGACGGCGATGCCGACCGACAGCAGCCGCCGCCGTCGGCCGACCGTGGTCGCTCGCGCTATCCGCGGCACGGTCCCGGTCAGGCGCACACGGCAACCAGATCACAAGAAACGGTCACGAGTCCACCCACGTCGTCCCCCGTCCACTCGCGCAGTGCGGCGCGTTCACCTGATCAGTGGTACCCACTCTCGGACATCAGTCACCAGCGCGGTAAGGCCCGGCGCACCGCCTCACGGACCGCGGCCGGGGTCGTGACCGGGGCCTGGCAGGTGAAGCCGCGGCACACGTAGGCCGCCGGCCCGCCGGAGACCAACGGACGAGCGTTGAGCAGCGGGACCGCGTTCCCCTCCGCTGGCGAGCCCGGGCCGAGCGCGAAGACCGCTCCCGGCGGGGCCACGTGCAGGGCCGCGCGCAGCAGGTCGGCGGTGCGCGGGTCGTCGTCCGGGCCGACGATCGCGATCTCGGCCGGCCCGGAAAGCAGCGCTTCCGCCACCGCGAGGCCCATCCCGCCGGCCCGGGGATACCTGGCGGCGATCGGCGGCAGCACCTTGAGCGCGCCGGCCGCCGCCTCCCTGAAGCGCTCCTCGCCGGTCAGCGCGCCGTAGCTGAGCAGCGCGTCCGCCGCCGCGAAGGCGCCGGAAGGCGTCGCGTTGTCCGTCGGGTCGGCGGGCCGGAAGATCAGCCGCTCGCCGTGGTCCGCCGTGTCGTAGAACCCGCCGTTACCGTCCGCGAACGCGGTGAGGACGGTCTCGAGCAGCGCGCCGGCCACGGTCGCCCAGCGGGCCTCGCCGGTCACGCCTGACAGCTTCAGCAGGCCCGCCGCCACGCAGGCGTAGTCCTCGAGGAGCCCCGCGCTCGGCCCCGCCACGCCGTCCTTGGAG
Organism: uncultured Actinomycetota bacterium; assembly: GCA_963767685.1. Lineage (GTDB taxonomy): Bacteria > Actinomycetota > Actinomycetes > Streptosporangiales > Streptosporangiaceae > Trebonia. The sequence goes on along the minus strand of CAVYEZ010000011.1, from coordinate 36,350 downwards.
GTGCGCAGGATCCGCGCCGTGCCCACCACCGGGGACGACTCCTTGGGCGCGACGTAGTGCACGGAGACGAGCAGTTCGGCCGCCGCTGTCGCCGCGGCCACGAGGTCGGGCCGGTTGAGCAGCACTCCCGCCTCGGCCAGGGCGCCGATCGCCATGCCGTTCCAGGCCGCGACCACCTTGTCGTCGCGGCCCGGGCGGGTGCGGCCCTCGCGCGCCGTCAGCAGGATGCCGCGGATCCGGTCGAACCGCTCGCGCTCGTCCGGCTCGGCCAGCCGCTGCAGCACCGACGCGCCGTGCTCGAACGTCCCCGTCTCGGTGACGTGGAACGCGGTCGCCGCGAAGTCACCGTCTTCGTCGCCGAGCACCTCGCGCAGCTGGGCCGGGGTCCAGACGTAGAACGTCCCTTCGCTGCCGTCGCTGTCGGCGTCGAGCGACGCGGCCAGGCCGCCCTCGGGGGTGCGGAGTTCCCTGAGCATGAAGTCACAGGTCTCTTCCGCTACCCGGCGGGCGAGCGCGGCGCCGTCCCGGCCCCGCCGCTGTCCCGTCCGCCGCCACAGGTGCGTGTAAACGCCGGCGAGCAGCGCGTTGTCGTAGAGCATCTTCTCGAAGTGCGGCACCGTCCAGCTCGCGTCCACGCTGTACCGGGCGAAGCCGCCGCCGAGCTGGTCGTACATGCCCCCGCGGGCCATGGCCTCGCAGGTCGCCTCGGCCATCGAGAGGGCGGGCCACTGCCCGGTCCGCTCGTCGTAGCGGAGCAGGAACTCAAGGACCATCGACGGCGGGAACTTCGGCGCGCCGCCGAACCCGGCGCGCGCCCGGTCGAAGCTCGATTCCAGGCCGGCCACCGCGGTGGCGGTCACTTCCTCCAGGTTGAGGTCGCCCGCTGACCCGCCCAGGGCGGACATGGCAGCCGCGTTCTCGGCCAGAGACTGCCGGATCCGTTCTGACTCACTCTTTATTTGACTTTTGCTCTTCTTCCACGCGTCCGCGACCGCGGTGACGAGCTGCGTGAAGCGGGCGCGCGGGTAATAGGTGCCACACAGGAAAGGGTCGCCGTCGGGCGTCATGAAGACGGTCATCGGCCAGCCGCCCTGACCGGTCATCGCCTGCGTGGCCGACATGTAGACGGCGTCGATGTCGGGCCGCTCCTCCCGGTCCACCTTGATGGCGACCAGGCTGCCGTTCACGAGCGCGGCGGTCGCCTCGTCCTCGAACGACTCGTGCGCCATGACGTGGCACCAGTGACAGGCCGCGTAACCGACCGACAGCAGGACCGGCACGTCCCGCCGTTTCGCCTCGGCGAACGCCTCGTCCGACCAGGGCCACCAGTCGACGGGGTTGTCGGCGTGCTGCAGCAGGTACGGGCTGGTCGCGTTCTTGAGCCGGTTCATGCCGTCAATTCTTCACCAGGTCCACGGCGATCTTCATCGGGCCCACGGCAAGTTTGCACCTCACGGTCGGCCGCTCTACTGCTGGTACACCTTGACCGAGGCGATTTCCATCGTTCCGGTGCAGGCGCCCGCCGCGGTGCTGTCGTCGGCCACGTTCGCGATGAAGTACATCGCCTGCTGCGGCACGTAAGACGTGGTGGTGAACACCTGGACGCCGTCGAGGTACCAGGTAACGCGGTCCTTGGTCCACATCAGCGAGTACGTGTGGAAGCCCGCGGAGAGATTGGCCGGGGTGGGAACCGGGCCGCCGAGGTACTGCTTGCCGACGGTGTGGTCGTAGACCTTCATCTGCGGCTCGCTGTACCAGTGCTCCATGATGTCCAGCTCTGGCGGCCACTGGTCGTTGGTGGCCGCCAGCCAGAGGGCGGGCCACAGGCCGGGACCGTAGGGGAGCTTCGCGGTGATCTGGATGAGGCCGTAGGTGAAGTTGAAGCTGGGCTTCGAGGTGACCATCCCGGAGCGGCAGTTGTAGGTCTTGGCCGCGCCGGTGCTGGAAAGGCCCTGGGTCGTCTCCTGCTCGGCCACCAGGTTCAGGGTGCCGCCGCTGACGTTGACCTGCGACGGGATGTACCACTCTTTTTCGTCGGCGGGATTGTTGTCGCAGCCGACGCTCGGATTCGTCACCCAGTCGTAGCAGGTGGCCCACGTGCTGGTGTCCGGCTGCGAGCCAGCGAAGCTCGGGTCGAAGGTCAGCTTCCAGCCCGCGGGCACCGTGAGCAGCGTCGCCGCGGGGCTCACGGCGGTGGACTTCTTGGCCGCCGCGGGCTTGGCCTTGGCCGAAGCCTTGGCCTTGGCCTTGGCCTTGGGCGAGGCCGTGGCCTTGTGCGAAGCGGATGCCGTGGCCGAGGGCGAGGTGCCGACCGTGGCCTTGGTCACAGTCGCGGCCGCGGACCCGTTCGAGGAGCCCCGCATCACCGCCAGCGCGACCAGGCCGATCGCGAACACGACGGCGACGCCGAGCACGCCGGACACCATCAGGGCGCGGTGCATGGAGCCGCCGCTGCGCCTGGGGTCGCCATTGGGCCTGGGGGTACCCGGCCGCTTATCGCCGGACCCGTTATTGCCGGATCCGGACCCGCGCGGCGCCGAGCCGTCGGGCCACGGGCTGTCGAGCGCCTCCTCGCCGGGCCAGGCCGGCTCGTCGGCGGGCCACGCCAGGTCATCCGGCCGGACATCCGGCCCGGATCGATCCGGCACCGCGCGGTCCAGCACGGTGTCGTCCGGCGCCGGGGCGCTCGGCCATGGCGGCCTCGGCTTAGGGCGGTAGGTCGGCCGCTGAGGAGAGGACACGGGACCGTTGGACCGCGGCGGGTACGGCGCGGGCCCGTTAGGCCGCGGCGGGTAAGGCGCCGGGCCGTTAGGCCGGGCACCGTTTGAGCGGGCGCCGTAGGAGCCGTCCCCGTCCCCCGGACGGGGACGGTCGCGCCTGGGTTTGTAAGGCCCCTGGTCGGCCGTCCGCGGACGGTAGGGCCGCGGGCCGTCGGGCGGCAAGACGCGGTCCGGCCCTGGCCCGAAGACAGGCCGAGGATCGCCTGGCCGGGACGGCGGGTTGCCGGGCCTCTTGCTGTCGTACGGCGGCACAGGCCGGTCAGGCCTGTGATCGTCAGGCATCGCTCGTCCAATCACTTGGCGGCAAAAGAAATGCTCAGGCCCCCTTTGCGCCGTCTTAAGCTACCACAGAGGATTGTTGGGAATTGCGAACTTTCCAGATTCCCCTGATGTCGGAGTTTCCGCACGTCAGGCGACCACAGCGCGGCGCGGCGCGGCCGCGCGGGCGGCCAGGCCGACCAGGTAGAAGGCCGCGCCGATGGTGCCGACGAAGAAGCCGAGCGGCCAGTTGGTCTGGTACGACAGCGCGATGGACAGCCAGACCGTGGCGAGGGCGATCACGACGGCGAGGGCCAGCGCGATGCCGGGGCGGGCGGTCACCGAGCGCGCCGCGGCGGCCGGGCCGATCATCAGGCTGAACATCAGCAGCGCGCCGACCACGGGCACGGTCATGGACGTGGCCAGGGCCATCACGACCAGGAAGTAGAGGTCGGCCCGGCGGGTGGAGACGCCGCGCGCCTCGGCGACCTCGGGCAGCGCGCTGGTGAGCATGAGCGGGCGGAACGCCACCGCGATCGCCAGCGCCGCGACGACGCCGAGGGCGGCGATCGGCAGCACCTCGGCCTGGCTGATGCCGAACACCTCGCCGAACAGGTCGGCGTAGGTCTCCTCCGCGTACTGGCTGCCCAGGCTGACGAACAGCGCGCCCAGGCCAAGCATGAGGACGAGCGCGAGCGCGGTCACCACGTCGTTGCGGGCCTTGCGGCCCCGCCCCTCGCCGCCCAGGGCACCGATCGCGAACGCGCCGCCGAGCGCGAAGACGAGCAGCCCCCAGATGACGTTGATGCCGAGCAGGCTGGCCCCCGCCGCGCCGGCGAACGCGCCGTTCGGTACGGCGTGGGCGGCGAACGTCTGGCCCCGGAGCACGGCGAAGAACCCGGTCATCCCGGCGATCACCGCGACGATCGACGCGGTGATCCACGTGTTCATCATCAGGCCGGAGAACACGTGGGACTCCCCTCTTCGACGTGCGGAGAACGGGGCGCCACGTTCTTCCTTGGCCGGACGTAGCTGAGCAGGTAGCCGAGGAGGACGAGGGCGACGACGAAGAACGACACCGGCCAGCCGCGGCCGTGCGGCGGCCAGTAGTACGAGTCGTAGGCGAGCACGATGCCAAGCCAGGTGGCGACAAGACCGGCGAGCGCGGAGGCAGCCATCGCCCGCCCGGGGGTCCGCGTGATCCGCAGCGCCGTCGCGGACGGGCCGATCAGCAGCGCGGTGGACAGCACCGCGCCGATCGCGACCGCCGCGAGGGAGACGGAGACGGCGAGCGCCGCGAGGTAGGCGATGCCGACGAGCCTGACGTTGACGCCCCGCGCCCGCGCCAGGTCCGGTGAGACCGAGGTGAGCAGCAGGACGCGGGCGAGAACGGCCACCACGGCCAGCGCGATGACGCCGGACGCGATGAGCGCGGGAACCGTGTCCGGGCTGATCACGAAGATGGAGCCGAACAGCACCGTGAACGACGCGCCCGTCGTGGCCGTCCGCAGCGTGCCCAGGTAGAGGAAGAGCGCGGCCGCCCCGAGCGCCGCGCCGAGCACCACGCCGGTGGCCACGTCCCGCCCCCGGCGCCGCTGGACGCCGATGGCCTCCATGACGGCGGCGGCGGCCACCCCCGCGACGAGGAACCCCCAGAACTGGTTGAGGCCGACCAGGAACGCCCCGGACCCGCCGGTGGTGGCCACGTCGGCGAGCGAGTGCCCGGCGAAGGACTGGCCGCGCAGGACCGTGAAGACCCCGATGACGCCCGAGGTGATCGCGACGACGGCCCCGACAAGCAGCGCCGTCCTGACCGGCCCGCTGCTGAACAGCCCGGGCTCGAAGAGGTAGTGCATCTAATCCCCCGCCACGACCAGCACCCGGCCGTGCACGCGGACCACGTCCACTTGATGGCCGTACAGCTCGCTGAGGCCCTCGGAGGTGACCACGTCGTCGGTCGGCCCCGCGGCGGCGTGGCCGCTCGCGACGTACACGATCCGGTCCATCACGTTCAGCAGGGGGTTCATGTCGTGCGCCGACAGGAGCACCGAGATCTCGTGCTCGCGGGCGAGCTTGCTGAGCACCGTGACGATCTCCTGCTCGCTGCGCAGGTCGAGGTTGGCGAGCGGCTCGTCGAGCAGGAGCAGCTTGGGCCGCGAGATCAGCGCGTGCGCGATGAGGACGCGCTGCTGCTCACCGCCGGACAGCTCGCCGACCCGGGCGTCGGCGTAGCCGGCCGCGCCGACGTCGGCCAGCGCCGCCTCGACCAGTTCCCGGCGCTGCCTGGACGGGAAGCCGAACCCGAGCCGGTGCCCGTCAAGGCCGAGCGACACCACGTCGCGGGCGCGCAGCGGCATGTCCGGGTCGATGACCAGCTTCTGCGGCACGTAGCCGATGGCCGCCTTGTTCTTGTTGTGCAGCGGCGCGCCGTCGACGAGCACGCGCCCGCCCGACGGGTCGGTCAGGCCGAGGATGACGCGGAGCAGCGTGGTCTTGCCCGCTCCGTTCGGCCCGATGATGCCGGCGAATTCCCCCTCCTCAAGGGAGAACGAGACGTCGCTGAGGATCTGGCGCCCGCCCAGGCGGACCCCGATGCCTTCGAGCGTCAGCAGTGGCATGGCGGTCCTCACAGGTTCTCGGCCGAGACCTGGTCGGCGACCGCGTTGCGCAGGTCCTGCACCTCGGTCCGCATCCAGGTCTGGTAGTCGTACCCGGGCGCCGGCATGGTCTCGTAGACGCCGACGACCGGGATGTGGTTCTGCTCAGCGAGGGTTATGAACGACTGGGTCAAGGTGTCAGTCACCTGCTGGTTGTAGAGGAAGACCCGCACCTTGTGCTGGGTGAAGAGGGCACGCTGGGCGGCCACGTTCTGCGGCGACGGGTCGACGCCGTTCATCACGTCGGCCTGGAACGTCCACGGCGTCAGGTTGTCCGCGCCGAGGGCGGTCAGCAGGTAGTCGGCGACCGGCTCGGTCGTGGCGACCGTGGTGCCGGGGTAGGCCGCCTTGAAGCTCGCGATCGCCGCGGTCAGGGACTTGAGGCTGGCGGTGAACGCCGCCGCGTTGGCCGCGAAGTACGCCGCGTGCGACGGCTGGATGGCGGACAGGGCGGCCGCGATCGCGTCGGCGACCTTCGGCATCGTGGCCGGGTCGTACCACAGGTGGGGGTTGGGCGTTGAGTCCGGCAGCTTCAGCAGCCGCTGCACGTTGATGACCGTGCGCGCGCTGCTCGGCGAGGCGGACTCGATCGAGTTCATGAAGTCGTCGTAGCCGATCCCGTTCTGCACGACGAGCTGGGCGTTGCCTACTTCCCTGGCCACGGCGATGGAGGCCTCGAAGCTGTGCGGGTCGGTGTTCGGGTTGGACATGAGGGCGGTGGCCTGCACGTACTCGCCGCCCACCTGGCCGATCACGTCGGCGTACTCGTTCTCCGCACCGACCGCGATGATCTTGCCGTCGTTCGGGGCGGCGGTGGCACCGGTCGCGGACGCCGCGACCGCCGTGGCCACGACCGCCGCGATCACGGCAAGCAGCAGGATGACGACGGGGCGCCGCCCGGCCCGGCCTCGTGCCGCGGCTCCGCCCGTGCTCGTCCTGCCTGCGCGCCAGCGCATTCCCACGCTCCTTGCCGATCCGCCCCCGGGGGCACAACTCCGCCCGGTCCGGTGTTAATGATAATCGTTTCTATTATCAGTAAGCAACTAGAACGCGGAACCTAGCGTGATTAGTCCCGATGCCGTTCGTGGCCATGGGAAGGAAGGCCGGCTAACTTTGCAAGGTGTGACACTGGATCATCCGCGAGGCACCCGGGTGCGGGGCACGAAGCAGGCGTCCGCCGTGGCCGCCGCGCTCGCCAGCCTGCCCGGCTTCCGCAGTGCTCAGGAGATCCATGCCGAGCTGCGCCGCCAGGGCGAGACCGTAGGCCTCACCACCGTTTACCGCCACCTGCAGGTGCTCAGCGAGCAGGGCGTGATCGACGCGATCCGCGACCCGTCCGGCGAGTCCCTGTACAAGCAGTGCGACTCTGCCGTGCACCACCACCACCTGACGTGCCGTGAGTGCGGCCGCAGCGTCGAGGTGGAAGGGCGCGTCGTCGAGCAGTGGGCGGAGAGGGTGGCCGCCGAGGCCGGGTTTACCTCGGTCGACCACACGGTCGAACTGTTCGGCCTCTGCCCGGACCACTCGAAGTAGCTGTACTACCTCGGGCTGGCCGGCCGCGGGGCGGTACAGTATCGCGCACAGGGCGTGTTACCGCTGCTACCGGCCTGCTACCCCCAAAAGACTTCCGCTCCGGCGCGCCGCAAGGAGAACAATCATGCTCCACTCTGACGATGCCTATCCCTCGGTCATGTCGACGGACCTGCCGGCCGGGGTGTACCTGCTCGACGTGCGCGAGGATGACGAGTGGGCCGCCGGCCACGCCCCCGACGCCGTGCACATCCCGGTGGGGACGCTGGCCGAGCGCGCCGCCGAGATCCCGCAGGACCGCGAGGTCTACGTGATCTGCCGGTCGGGCGCGCGCTCCGCGTATGCCGCCCAGGCCCTGGCGGGCGGGGGCTGGAAAACGGTCAACGTGGCCGACGGCATGACCGGCTGGGCGGTCGCGGGCCGGCCGATGGTGAGCGAGACCGGCGCCGACCCGTACGTCGCCTAGCCAGTGGTCGTCGCCAGGGCGAGCGGAAGGACGGCGGGGGCGCCGGCGTCGCGGAGCAGCGCGGCGGCGACCGTCATCGTCCAGCCGGTGTCGATCTGGTCGTCGACGAGCAGGACCGGGCCGTCCGCCGCCTTGAGCGCGGCCCGGAGGTCCTCGGGAACGACCAGCGAGCGCCAGAGCGAGGCCAGCCGCTGGGCGCTGTTGTGCCGCCGGGGTCCCGGGCCGTCCGCCGTGGCGTAGCCGAGCGCGCCGAGGTAGGTCAGCCTGGCCGATCCCGGCGATCCGCTCGCCCAGGGTGCCGACAAGCACCGGCCGCGACCGGGACGGCAGCGTCACGACCGACGTCGGCCGCTGCGCCCAGTCCCAGGCGGCGAGCACCTTGACCACGGCGTCGGTCAACTGCGCGCTGACCGGCTCATCCGGGGTCCCCTCGGCGAGCAGGGCGCGCAGCGTGGCGCCCCAGCCGACGTCGGTGAGGCGGCCGAGGGCCCGGCCGGGCTCGGCGATGCGGTCGGCGGGAATCTTGCCCGACGCGTCGATCCCGAGTTCCTTCATTCCGGTCGGCCACATCTTTCTCGGCTCAACCGACACTCCCGGCCGCGCGAGCCGGTCCCGCGCCGCCCGCGCGCCGGCGTCGGGGACGTCGGCGGGCCAGGGCCGGCCGGTGCAGTTGTCGCAGCGCCCGCACGCCTTCGCCGCGGGATCGTCGAGTTCGCGCCGCAGGAACTCCATGCGGCACCCGTCGGTCGCCAGGTAGTCGAGCATGGCCTGTTGCTCGCGCTTCCGCTCCCTGGCCACCCGGTCGTAGCGCTCCTGGTCGTAGGCCCACGGCTGGCCGGTGCCGGTCCACCCGCCAGCGGTGCGGCTCACCGCGCCGTCCACGTCGAGCACCTTGAGCATCGTCTCCAGCCGTCCCCTGGACAGGTCGACGTGGGTCTCGAGCGCGGCGGTGGACAGCGGCGCCGGCCTTCGGCGAGCGTCTCGAGCGTCGCCCGGACCTGGCCCTCGGGCGGGAAGGCGAGCGACGCGAAGTACGCCCAGATGTCGCGGTCCTCCCGCCCGGGCAGCAGCACCACGTCGGCCCGCTCGACGCCGCGGCCGGCGCGGCCGATCTGCTGGTAGTACGCGACGGGCGACTGCGGCGCGCCGAGGTGGACGACGAACCCGAGGTCGGGCTTGTCGAACCCCATGCCGAGGGCGCTGGTCGCGACCAGGGCCTTGACCCGGTTGCGGAGCAGGTCGTCTTCGGCCGCCAGCCGCTGCGCCTGGTCGTCCTTGCCGCTGTAGGCAGTCACGCCGATGCCCTGCTCGCGCAGGAACGCCGCGGTCTCGTACGCCGCCGCGACCGTCAGCGTGTAGATGATCCCCGAGCCGGGCAGCGCGCCGCTCGCCAGGTTGGCGGCGAGCCAGGCCAGCCGCATGGGCGCGGCCGGCAGGTTGACCACCGCCAGCCGCAGCGACTCCCGGTCGAGCGCTCCGCGCAGCACGAGCACGCCGCCGTCTCCGCCCGCCCCGGGGTCGGATCCGGCGTTGGACTCGGTGCCGACGCCGAGTTGCTCCGCCACGTCGTCGGTGACCCGGGCATTCGCGGTGGCGGTGGTGGCGAGCACCGGGATGTCGGACGGCAGGGTGGCGAGCAGCGTCCTGATCCGGCGGTAGTCCGGGCGGAAGTCGTGGCCCCAGTCGGAGATGCAGTGCGCCTCGTCGATCACGATCAGCCCGGCCGTCCCGGTGAGCCGCGGCAGGACGTTGTCGCGGAAGCCGGGGTTGTTCAGCCGCTCGGGGCTGACCAGCAGGACGTCAACCGCGCCGTCCCGGATCTCCGCGTGGACCTGCTCCCATTCCTCCAGGTTGGCCGAGTTGATCGTGCGCGCGTGGATGCCCGCGCGGGCCGCGGCCTCGACCTGGTTGCGCATCAGCGCGAGCAGCGGCGACACGATGACCGTCGGCCCCGCGCCCCGAGCGCGCAGCAGGGCGGTCGCGACGAAGTACACCGCCGACTTGCCCCAGCCGGTCCGCTGTACCACCAGCGCCCGGCGGCGCTCGGCGACGAGGGCGCGGATCGCTGTCCACTGGTCGTCCCGCAGCCGCGCGTGCTCGCCGGCGAGCGCCCGCAGGTGCCGCTCTGCCTCTGCGCGAAGTTCCCCGTCATCCGTCATGCTTCTAGTGCTATCAAGAACGAATGCTCTACGTAATGGTTTTCCTACATCTAGTTACCGAGTGTCACTAAATGTGTCGTGGGGTCATCAGGGGATTGAGGGACGGCAAGCTAGCATCGAAGGCGTGACTGACATCGTGTCGATCAGGGACCTGCAGGTCTCGACGGTCATCGGGGTGTACGACTGGGAGCGCGAGATCGAGCAGGCGCTCACCTTCTCGGTGGACATGGCCGCCGATGTCGCCAAGGCGGCCAGCCGCGACGACCTCAGGGACGCGCTCGACTACTCGGCCGCCGCGCACGCGGTCAAGTGCGTGGTGATCGAGGGCAAGTTCCAGCTCATAGAGACGGCCGCCGAGCGCGTCGCGCAGCGCCTCATCGCCGACTTCGGGCTCGCCTGGGTTCGCGTCCAAGTCGTCAAGCCGATCACCGCCGAGGGCTACACGGCCGCGATCACCATCGAACGCGGCGTCCACCGAGCGCAGTTGCTCTAGCCCGGCCGCCGCCAACCACCTTGTTACTTACGGGGGTCAAGTGACTCCCGGAGCGCGGCCCCCGATGCTGGACGAAGATAGCGGATCGCTGGGCACCCTATGGCGTGGTCAGCGATCACTATCTTCTCTGGCGGCCGGGACGGTGCGGCGAAACACCCGGGCAAGGGGGAACAGGGCGGCGGACGCACCGGTTGCCGCTAATCGAAGGGTGCAAACCGCCCCGAAAGCTGATCGCTCTGGGCGGACAACCAGCGGGGAACAACTTCGGGCTCTTCTTTCTTGAGTGTAGTTGACTCAACCTTAGGAGGGGCTATGAGCGAGACGCTCACGCTGCCGGTGCTGCCACTCGACGACGACGTGGTGCTGCCGGGCATGGTTGTCCCCATCGAGCTCACAGACAACGAGGTCCGCGGCGCGATCGACGCGGCTCGCAATAGCACGGGGCTCGGGCGGGGCCCGGGGATCAGGACCGAGGAGAAGGCCCAGGTCCTCATCGTTCCCAGGATTGGCGACCGTGGTCTCGCGGGCACCGGCACGCTGGCCGTCATCGAGCAGGTCGGGCGGCTGCCCGGCGGCGAGCCCGGTGCGGTCTTGCGCGGCGTCTCGCGGGTCAAGATCGGCCACGGGACCACCGGGACCGGGGCCGCGCTGTGGGTCGAGGGCTCGGTCATCGAAGAGACCGGCCTCGGCGCCAAGGCGACCGAACTGGCCAAGGAGTACAAGGCCCTTGTCGTCGCGACGCTCCAGAAGCGCGGCGCTTGGCAGGTTGTGGACATGATCCAGCAGCTCGACGACCCGTCGGCGATCGCCGACCGGGCCGGGTACTCGAGCTACCTGAGCGCCGAGCAGAAGCTCGAGCTGCTTGAGACCCCCAACGTGGAATTTCGGTTGGAGACCGCGATCCACTGGATCAAGGACCACATCGCCGAAGAGGACGTCGCCGAGTCCATCCGCAAGGATGTGACCGAGGGCATGGAGAAGCAGCAGAAGGAATTCCTGCTGCGCCAGCAGCTCGCGGCGGTCCGCAAGGAGCTGAACGAGCTGACCGGCGGCGGCAACGGCACCGAAGAGGACGACTACCGCAAGCGCGTCGAGGACGCCGACCTGCCGGAGAACGTCCGCGAGGCCGCCATGCGCGAGGTCGACAAGCTGGAGCGGACCTCGGAGCAGTCGCCGGAAGTCGGCTGGATCCGCACCTGGCTCGACACCATCCTCGACATCCCGTGGAACGAGCGGACCGAGGACGCCTACGACATCGCGGGCGCGCGGGTGATCCTCGACGAGGACCACACCGGGCTCGACGATGTCAAGGACCGGATCATCGAGTACCTGGCGGTGCGCAAGCGGCGCAGCGACCGTGGCCTCGGGATCGTCGGTGGCCGGCGCTCCGGTGCCGTGCTCGCCCTGGTCGGCCCGCCTGGCGTCGGCAAGACGTCGCTGGGCGAGTCGGTCGCGCGGGCCATGGACCGGAAGTTCGTCCGCGTCGCGCTCGGCGGTGTCCGGGACGAGGCCGAGATCCGCGGTCACCGGCGCACCTACGTCGGCGCGCTCCCCGGCCGGATCGTCCGGGCCATCCGCGAGGCGGGCACGATGAACCCGGTCGTGCTGCTCGACGAGGTCGACAAGATCGGCAGCGACTACCGTGGCGACCCCGCGGCCGCGCTGCTCGAGGTGCTCGACCCGGCGCAGAACCACACGTTCCGCGACCACTACCTCGAGGTCGACCTCGACCTGTCCGACGTGGTCTTCCTGGCCACCGCGAACGTGCTCGACGGGATCCCGGGGCCGCTGCTCGACCGGATGGAGCTGGTCCAGCTCGACGGTTACACCGAGGACGAGAAGGTCGCCATCGGGCGTGACCACCTGCTGCCCCGCCAGCTCCAGAAGTCCGGGCTGACGGCGGACGAGGTCACGATCGAGGACGACGCGCTGCGGCTCGTCGCGGCCGAGTACACCCGCGAGGCGGGCGTCCGGTCGCTCGAGCGGGCCATCGCCCGGGTGCTGCGCAAGGTCACGGCCAAGGAGGCCCTGGAGGAGGGCACGCTGCCGATCACGGTCAGCGCCGCCAACCTGAAGGACTACCTCGGCCTGCCCCGGTTCACCCCGGAGACCAAGCTGACGTCGAGCGACCGCCGCACGGCGGTGCCCGGGGTCGCGACCGGCCTCGCGGTGACCGGCGCGGGCGGCGACGTGCTCTACATCGAGGCGTCGCTGGCCGACGCGGAGACGGGCGCCTCCGGCGTCACGCTCACCGGCCAGCTCGGCGACGTGATGAAGGAGTCCGCGCAGATCGCGCTGTCCTACCTGCGGTCGCACGGGGCCGAGCTCGAGCTCCCGGTGACCGGCATGAAGGACCGCGGCGTCCACGTGCACGTGCCCGCGGGCGCGGTGCCGAAGGACGGCCCGTCGGCCGGCGTCACGATGACGACGGCGCTGGCGTCGCTGCTCTCCGGCCTGCCGGTCCGCTCGGACGTGGCGATGACCGGCGAGGTCTCGCTCACCGGGCGGGTGCTGCCGATCGGCGGCGTGAAGCAGAAGCTGCTCGCCGCGCACCGTATGGGGATCACCACCGTGCTGATCCCGCAGCGGAACGAGCCGGACCTGGACGACGTGCCTGCCGAGGTGCGCGAGAAGCTCGACATTCACCCGGTGAGCGACGTGCGCGAGGTGCTCGCGCTCGCGCTCGAGCCGGCTGAGGTCTCCTCGGCCACGGTCGCCGCGTAAGGCGAAAGTCAGCTAGTCCGCGGCAGCGGCGGCCGGCCCCGATCGGGGTCGGCCGCCGCTGCTGTTCTTGGTGATTCCGAACGGGGGCGTGGCTCCGCCGGTCCCGCAAGTTGAGCCTTAGCTCTCCTGAGCGTCCCAGGAGAAGGAGTTGACCTGGAAGATCTCATCGGCGCCGCCGGTGTCGGCGATCTCGAAGCCGTAACTGCCGCCGGTCCAGGTGCTGTTAGCGGGGAGGTAGCTGCTAGTTGGAGTAGACCTGGAACTCGGCGATTTGCGGTGCGCCCTGGACGTCGTTGTTGCTGACGCCGAGGCGGATGTAGTTCAGCGTGGTGGAGGGAACCGTGATGTCGACGACGTTGTTGCCTGCCGCGTTGTTGGCGCTGAACAGGTAGGCCGCCGACGGGACCAGGGTGGTCCAGGTTGAGCCGTCCGTGCTGCCGTCCACCTCGATGGTCTGGTGGCGGTCGCCCCAGCCTTGCGGGAGCTCGAGCACGATCCGGTCGACCGGGGCGGCCTTGGCCAGTTGCAGGGTGAGCACGCCGGTGGCGTTGGCCGCCTGCCAGTAGGTGGCCTGGTTGCCGTCGTTGGCGTTGCCGGCCGGGAACCCGGCGAGGGTGTTGCCGGCCGACGCGGTGGCGGTCAGCGCAAGGTTGCCGTTCGGGTTGTAAACGGCGGCGCTCAGGCTGACCACGTACGGCGCGAACGGGTTATTCGCGGGGTTGACGTTGAACACCAGGTTGCCCGTGTATTGCTGCACGGCGGTGGGCGTGATGGTGACGGTGGCCGTGCAACTGGCCCCGACGGCGAGCGTCGCCGGGCAGTTGTTGGTCTCATCGAAACCGTTGGTCGCGGAAACGCTGGAGATGGGTGTCGGGTTCGGTCCCGGGTTGGTGATGGTGACGGTCTGCGCCGGACTCTGGGTGTTCAGGTTGACGAGCCCGAAGTCCAGCGACGAGGCGGACGCGGCGAGGATGTTGAACGGCGGGAACGCGCACTCCGAGCCGCTCCACCCGCTGTTGCCAGGCCCCTGGGTGACGGTGATGCCGTAGGCGCACGCCATCTGCCCGTCCAGGCCGACCCCGGTGGCGACCACGTTGGAGACCGTGGCCGAGCCGGCGGACTGCCACTGGAACACGAACGAGCCGACGTTGCGGACGACATCGTCGTTGATGTTGACGTTGGTGATCGCGTAGGCGGGCGGGGTGGCGTTGGGGATGTAGTCGCCGACGAAGCCGAACGCGTCGTAGGGGCTGTCCAGGATCGTGTTGTGGACGACGTTGATCGTGCCCGTCATGTTCTCGCTGTCGGAGGCGTAGAACCAGATCGCGCCCACGCCGAACTTCCAGTTCGGGTCGAGGGTGCCGGTGCGGACCAGCGTGTTGTTGGCGATGGTGGTCGTGCCGGCCAGCGGTACGGCGGCGAAGCGGTTGCCGACCTGGATGCCGCCGCCCTGGGTGATGGTGTCGGTGGCGTAGTCGCTGGTGATGGAGTTGTTGCTGCCGCCGTAGATGGCGAAGTTGTTGGCCAGGATGGGCAGCACGACGGTGTCGTGCGAGAAGGAGTCACCGGAGTCGGCGGCGCCAGAAGACCACAGCGCCAGGCCGTCGTCACCGGTGTTGCGGACGTAGGTGTTGGTGACGGAGGAGTTGGTGATGCCGCCGTCGAAGTTGATCCCGTCGGCGGTGGTGTCCTGGATCCGCACGTTGCTGATCTTGAGGTTGGTGAACGGGCCGGTCATCCAGATGCCCGCCTTGACGTGCTGGATCCACACGTTGCTGATGGTGGAGTCCTGCAGTCCGCCGCCGATGCCGTTGACGTCGGCGGAGTCGACCCGGTCGGTGATTTGCCCGAAGATCGCGAAATTGGACAGGTGGACGTTGGTGCTTGGGTTGGGCGGCAGGTTGCCGTAGACGCCGACGTCGTTGCCGCCAAGCACGGAGTACCACTCGCCCGCGCCGGTCAGCGTCACCTTGTTAACGATCAGGTGCGCGGTGACGGTGAAGTTGCCCGGCGGGATGTAGACCGCCTTGCCTGCCGCGCTGCCGGCGTTGATGGCGTTCTGGATGGCGGTGGTCGAGTCCGCCGCCCCGGTCGGGTCGGCGCCGTAGGAGAGCACCGAGATCGACCCGCGCGGCTGCGGGGCCGGCGGGGCGACCTGCTCGAAGTCGGCGACGTCAATCGTGACCGGGATCGCGGGGTTGGCGATCGCGAACTGCACCCGGGTCCCGGCCGGCAGCGTCCGGCCGAACGTCGTCCGCACGTCGTCGTACATGTGGTGACCGTGCAGGTCGGCCGGGTTGTTGGTGAACGGGTAGCTCCCGTAGAACCAGGTGTACTTCGAGGTGAGGGTCAGGTCGGGGGCGGACTTGCCGTTGACGAGAACGTGCAGCGACGTGGTCAGCCCGGTGCCGTCGGCCGAGTCGGGAATCGAGTAGCGCAGGTCGACCGCGTTCGCGGCCCGCGCAAGGGTGAACTGGACGTACTGGCCGGCGCCGCTGAGCGTCACCGCGGTGCGGCCGACCGCCTCGGCGGGCAGCGTGTAGAGGTTGTAACTCGGGCCGATCACGGTTCCGTTGTTCTGCGCTTTCACGGCCGCGTACTCGGTGAACGGGACGTCGGCGCCCCGGTCTCCGTCGGATGTCGGGGTCACCTGGCTGGAGCCGGAAACCTGCGCTGATGATGCCGGTGCCGGCGCGGCGCTGGCAGCAGCTACGCCAGCGGAGCTTGCCAATGCTACGAGCGTGGTCAAGGCCACGCCCATGGTGAGGCTCCGTGTGAACACGGCCCACCGCCTTCCATGGACTCGATGAAACGCGGGGACCTCGATGTCGTGAATTTTCCCGCGTTCATCCGTTCATGTAACACAGGCTTGGCCTTCTTACAATGAAAGATCCATTGATTCCACAATTTGCGCAAGTTCTTGCAAAAGATTGTCGTTGAACGACAGCCTATGCAAGCGAGAGCAGCAACGGCAGTGCTTCCCGCGCTCACTCTGCTTGCCCAGCTCGCCGCCGCGCGCCCGAGGCCGGCGTTTTTCCCCTCGTCAGTCAGTCGCTCGTTCCTCGCTCCCTCCCTCTTCAGTCCAAAACGCCGGCGCGCGCTTCGGCTCGCGGGCAGGCTGCCTCCCGGTCATGATGGGTGTCCGCGCCGCGCGGATCAGTGAGTAAACACCGTAAACTGATTACGATGTTAACTTTGCATACGGTGTTTACTAGAGTCAAGAGCGTTTGCCGTAAGTTCTTCCTGGGGGTGGCCGGGCGGGGTAAAACGGAGTCAGGAGGTACGCGTGACCCAGGCACAGTCCCCATCGCCGGCCCCAGCAGCGACGACGCCGGTCGAGGCAACACCGACCAGGCGCGACCGGCTCCGCGCGGCGACGATGGAGGAGATCACCGCGACGGCCCGCAGGCTGCTCGTCGAGCAGGGGCCGGACGCGATGTCGCTGCGCGCCATCGCCCGCGAGATGGGGATGACCGCGCCCGGCCTGTACCGCTACTACAGCAGCCGCGAGGACCTGTTCAGGCACGTGGTCGCGACGATCTTCCGTGAGTTGTCCGGCGACCTTCAGCGGGCGATCGCCGAGGTCGCGCTGACCGCCGACGGCGTGGCCGTCGCGCGCGGCGCCGCCTCCCCCGAGCAGGCACGGCGGCATCTCACCGCGAAGATGGTGGCGGCCTGCCGGGCGTTCCGCCGCTGGGCGCTCGGTCACAAGGACGAGTTCGCGCTGCTCTTCGGCGTCCCGCTGCCCGGTCTTGACGACGGCCGGTTCGACGTCGCCGAGGAGTGCGCGCTGGAGTTCGCGGGGACGTTCTACGCCCTCTTTATCGAGCTGTGGCAGGTGGGGCGCTTCCCGGTGCCCGGCCCGGACGAGATCGACCCGGGACTGCGGGCGCAGCTCGGCCGGTTCCGCGCCAGCCTGGCCACCGACGCGCCGGACGGCGCGCTGCTGGTGTTCCTGCGCTGCTGGGTGCTGCTCTACGGTGCGGTCTCGATGGAGGTCTTCGGCCACCTAGGGTTCGCGCTCGACGACCCGGCCCCGATGTTCGAGTTCACGCTGACCGACCTGGCCCGTTTGGTCGGGCTCAAGCATCCGCTGCCGGACTCGTGACGAAGGCCGCTCAACAACGGTCAGCCGACGACGAACGCCGTGCTCATCAGCGTGTAGCGGGCAATGTCCGCGGCTTTCGCTACCGGCGTCCCCGTCGTCTTCCGCACGCGGCGCGCCACGCCTGGTAGCGTTTCCACCATGCTGGACAGACGATTCATCAGGGACAACCCGGAGGCCGTAAAGGCGGCCGTCCGGGTTAAGGGCATCGACCTAGACGTGGACGAGCTGCTCAGCCTGGACCGGTCCAGCCGCGAACTTCAGCGCGAACTCGACGAGGCACAGACCAGGCGCAAGGCGTTCGCCAAGGAGTTCGCCAAGGCCGACGAGGAGACCCGGGCCAAGCTGAAGGCCGAGCACGAGGAGCAGGACCAGCAGCTCAGGAGCGTCCGCGACCGGCTGGCGGAGGTCAACGACCGGCTGCAGGCGCTGCTGCTGCTCACGCCGATGATCCCGTGGACCGGGTCACCGGTGGGCCCGGACGACTCCGCCAACGTCACGATCAAGGTCGGGGGCGAGAGGCCCGCATTCGACTTCCCGGTCAGGGACCACGTGGAGCTGCTCGAGAACCGGGGCTGGGCGGAATTCGCCCGGGCGCGGAAGGTCGCGGGCGAGCGGGCTTACGCGCTCACCGGGGACATGGTGCTGCTCGAGCGGGCGCTGCTGTCCTACGCGGTTGACTACCTGATCTCCGGCGGTTCCACCGTGATCTCGGTGCCGGTCCTGGTCAGGGAAGAGGCGCTCATCGGGACCGGCCAGTTCCCCATGCACCGCGAGGAGACCTACGCGGTGCCCGCCGACGACCTCTACCTGGCCGGCACCGCCGAGGTCGCCCTCGTGGGCCTGCACTCCGGTGAGATTCTCGACGCCAAGGCGCTGCCGATCCGGTACGCCGGCATCTCGCCCTGCTTCCGCCGGGAGGCCGGCAGCGCCGGGCGCGACGTCCGCGGGCTGCTCCGGGTTCATCAGTTCGAGAAGGTCGAGCAGTTCGTCATCTGCGCGGCCGACGACGAGGAATCCGACCGCTGGCACGCCAGCCTGCTCGGCGCGGCCGAGCACCTGCTGCAGGGACTCGGGCTGCACTACGAGGTGGTCGAGTGCGCCACGGGCGACATGGGCGCGGGCAAGTACCGGATGAACGACATCAACACCTGGTTCCCGTCGCTCGGCCGGTTCCGCGAGACGCACAGCTGCTCCTCGCTGCACGACTGGCAGGCGCGGCGGGCCAACGTCCGCTACCGCGACACCGATGGGACGGTGAAGTTCGCCTACACGCTGAACAACACCGCGATCGCGACCCCGCGGCTGCTGGCCGCGGTGGTCGAGAATTACCAGACCGAGGATCAGAAGGTCCGCGTGCCGCCGGTACTCCAGCCGTACCTCGGCGGCCGGACCGAGCTGTAGCCGACTAGAGACCGGAGGGCCGTGCACCGTGGGACGCGAGCGTCGTACTCTGCGAGGCGTGGAACTCCATGCTGACCGCGTTGCCGAGATCGCCCACCGCCCCGTGGCCGACCTGCGACGGCGCGACGTTGCCATTGCGCTGCTCAGCGTCCCCGCCGGGGACGCCCTCGCATCGCTGCCGGCGATCAGGCGGGGCATGCTGGCCGCGGGCAACCCGCTGTCCGCGCCGTTCTGGCAGTCGGCGGAGGCCATCCTGCACAAGATCAGCGAGCACGACGCCACCTTTGGTGACGTGCACGGCTGGCTGGAGGCCACCGGGACCGAGCCGATCGGGATCATCGGCCTGCACGTGTGGGAAGAGCCGTCCGCGCGCAGCCCGCTGCAGGAGGAGATGCACGCCCGGCTGGTCAGCTACCTGGAAGAGCGGCTCGCCGCCGATGAGATCGACCCCGACCGGCTGGCCACCGGCGACAAGGCCGCCAGGCAGGAGTACCTAGCGCTGCAGGAACGGTGGATGACCACGCCGCTGCCGGACGGCCGGGTGCCGATGACGGTCCTGCTCGACGAGCAGGACGAGGCCTTCCTCGCGGACTGGGCGGCAGCCGACGCCGAGGCGCGCAACGCGCTCCAGTCCGTACTCGACCGCGTCGGCAATCGCGCGCTCCCCGCGGCGGACCTCCGATCCGCCGCGGCCAGGCTGCGCGACGACATCGCCAGGCCCGGATGGCCCGGGCAGATGCTCGTCTCGTTCAGCGGGCGGACGGCCGCCGCCCTGCCCGACGACGATGCGGAGCTGTGGCTCACGCTGGCCACCTCGGTGGCCTCGCCGCAGGGGGACCCGCTCTCGCAGGAGGACCGGGAGTTCGCCCGCGCCATGGAGTGGGCCGAGGACGAGGACCTCAACTTCGGCGACGACGTCGACGAGCCCGGCGCGGACGGCGAGCCTGACGAGTTGTCCGCGGCGATCGCCGCCGTCTGCGCACTCGACCACTTCGACTGGCTCGCGGTCATGTCCGCCCTGGTCACCGGCGGCCCCGGGACCCCCGCCTCGGCCGCCGACCTCGCCCGGTACGTCAGGGACTTCGACCCCGATGCGGTGATCGGCCTCAAGGTCGCCGACGGCGGCGACCCCACGCTGGAAGACGTCGTGCTGGAAGACGCCGCGCTTGAAAGCACCTGGTTGGAGAACCCGGTGCTTGAAAACGCTGTGCTTGAAAACCCGGTGCTTGAAAACCCCGTGCTTGAAAACCCCGTGCTTGAAAACACCGCGCCAGACGACGACGCGGATGCGGGGTTCGGCGGGGCGGAGTTCGACGACGGCGACCTGGGTGACTACGAGGACGACTTCGACGAGCTGAGCATCGAGGGACTGTTCCTGCACGTCACCGCGATGTGGTCGGTGCTCGGGGCGATCGACGAGGACGACCGGCTAACGCCCCTGGGCTGGTGGGGCCTCCCCGAGGCCATGCGCCGCGCCTGGACGGAGGCGGAGTAGCGCTGGCTGGGGCCCGCCTAGGAGAGCGACGGCCCGGCTAGTCGCGCTCGGTCTCGGACTGCTTGGCGGCGGACTCGGCCTCCGCGTCGGCGGCGGCCATCATCGCGGCACGGAGCGCCAGGCCGCGCAGCGGCCGCCCCGGCGCCGCGCTCGCGCCCTCCGCCTCGGTGCCCTCGGGGTCCTCCGGACGCGGGCCGATCTTGCGGAACTGCTTGTTCATCGAGCGCAGCAGGAAGACGAGCGCGAGCCCAAGCGCCGCCACGACGAGGAAGCCAAGCAGGCCAGGCTCCACGTCGTTGATCGTGGAGGTGGAGTTGGCGGCGAGGAACGACGTCACAGGGGCACACTCTCCCGGATACCCGCGAAAAGGTCATCTTCCGGCAGCTCGGTGTCGACGAGCGACCTAGCAAGATGATAGTCCTCGGTCGGCCAGGCGGCGCGCTCGACGTCCCGCGGGCACGCGAACCACGAGCTGTTGGGGTCGATCTGGGTCGCGTGGGCGAGCAGCGCGTCGTCGCGGACCTGGAAGTAATCGGCCGCCGCCACCCGGGTCGTGATCTCCAGGGGCCGGTCGCCCCGCTCCAGGCGCTTACGGGCCCGCTCCTCCCACTCCTCGAAGATCTTCGAGTACGGCGACTCGAGGCCGCGCCGCACGAGCTCCTCATGCAGGGCGGCGTACTTTGCCTGGTGAAAGGTGACGAAGTAGTACATCTTTAGCGGCTGCCAGGGCTCGCCCCCGGCCTCCCGGTACCGGTCCGGGTCGGCCGCCGCCTCAAACGCCTCCACGGCGACCTGGTGGGCCTTGATGTGGTCGGGGTGCGGGTAACCGCCCGACTCGTCGTAGGTCAGCATCACGTGCGGGCGGAAGTCACGGACCAGGCGCACGAGCGGCGCCGCCGCCACGGGCAGCGGGACGAGGGCGAAGCTGCCATCGGGCAGCGGCGGCTTGGGGTCGCCCTCCGGCAGGCCGGAGTCGACGAAGCCGAGAAACCGCTGCTCGACCCCGAGGATCTCGCGGGCCTTGGCCATCTCCGCCCGCCTGATCTCGGGCAGGTTGGCCAGCACCTCTGGCCGGTCCATGGCCGGGTTCAGGATGCTGCCGCGCTCGCCGCCGGTCATGGTGGCCACGAGAACCTCGACATCCTCGCGCGCGTACCTGGCCATCGTGGCCGCACCCTTGCTCGACTCGTCATCCGGGTGCGCGTGCACCGCCATGAGCCGCAGCTTCAACGTGGTCACCCTCCGTCTGTCGTGACTACCTTTACCGAAACACCGGCCCGGTTTAACGACATTCCCGCATGGGAAACCTCGCCCGGAGGCCTTCTCGAGGGCCGCACCGCCTACCGGCCGCACTTGACTGATTCGCGGCAGTGGCCGACTCTTGTTAGCCTCAGAAGATTACCCCCGGAGACCGACTGGCTCCTGGCGGAAGGCAACAATGCCTTGCGCCCCGGATAAAGCCAGCACGCAGCGGCCCGAAGAGTCCTGCGGAGCAATGAGGAGTGCCCGTGACCGAGACGCGCGACGAAAGCGTCAACTGGCTTACCCAGGAGGCGTACGACCGGCTTAAGACCGAGTTCGACTATCTCTCCGGACCCGGTCGCATCGAGATCGCCAAGAAGATCGAGGCGGCCCGCGATGAGGGGGATCTGCGCGAGAACGGCGGTTACCACGCGGCCAAGGACGAGCAGGGCAAGCGAGAAGGCCGCATCCTCCAGCTCCAGTACATCCTGGAGAACTCGCGCGTCGGCACGCCGCCCCGCACCGACGGAGTGGTTGGCCCCGGCATGACGGTGACCGTCCGCTTTGTCCGCGACGACGAGGAGGTCACGTTCCTGCTCGCCTCGCGGGAGGAGAGCGGCGCGCCGATCGACGTCTACTCGCCGAAGTCCCCGCTCGGCTCGGCGATCAGCGGCAAGAAGGTCGGCGAGAAGGCGACCTACTCGATGCCCAACGGCCGGTCGACGACCGTGGAGATCCTGGAGGCTGTGCCTTACGGCGGCGCTTAAGACGGCAACGGGCGTCCCGCGGCAGGCGTGCCGCCGGGCGCCCGTTTTTGTTTGGCCTGCTAGCCGATGAGGGCCTCCGCCTCGGGGGCCGCGACCTCCTCGTCGGGCGTTCCCCGGCCGCGCAGCGGCACTTCCTTGATGAGCAGGGCGAGCAGGAAGACCAGGACGGACGCCGGGGTCACCCAGAGGAAGACGGTCTGCACCGCGTGCGCGATGCCCTGGTACACGAGCTCGCGCACCGCCGGCGGGAGGGTGGTGACCGTCGTCGGGTCCAGCGACGCGCCGCTGATGTGCGCTCCCGCGCCCGCCGCGCTGCCACCCAGTGACTGGGTCAGCTTGTGCGCGAAGATGGCGCCGAACGCGGCGACGCCGAGCGAGCCGCCCATCTGCTGGAAGAACATCCGGGCGCTGGATGCCACGCCCATGTCCTTGAGGTCGACGCTGTTCTGCGCGATCAGCGACATCATCTGCATCAGGCAGCCCATGCCGAGCCCGAGAACCACGTAGTCGATGCCGGTCTGCAGGCGCGAGGTGTGCACGCCCAGCCTGCTCAGCATGAACATGCCGACCGCCATGACCAGGCCGCCGACGATCGGGAACAGCCGGTACCTGCCCGTCTTACTGGTCAGCACGCCGGCCAGGACCGAGGTGAGCGCCGAGCCCACCATCAGCGGCGTCATGAGCAGGCCGCTCACCGTGGGCGAGGCGCCCTGCACGGTCTGCTGGTAGAACGGCAGGAAGGTCATCGCGCCGAACAGGCCGAGCCCGACGAAGAACGTCAGCGTCATGGTGACGGAGAAGTTCCTGACCTTGAACACGTGCAGCGGCAGCATCGGCTCGGCCGCCCGCCGCTCGACCGCGAGGAACGCGACCAGTGCGGCGACCGCGATCAGGAGCAGCCCGATGATCTCCCATGAGCCCCACTGGTACTCGGTTCCGCCCCAGGTGGCGAGCAGGATGATCGCGGTCGCGACCACGCCGAGCAGGATGCCGCCCGCGTAGTCGATCCGGTGCTCAACCCGCCGGGCGGGCAGCTTCATGACCGCGACCAGGTAGACGAGCGCGGCCCCGCCGAGCGGCAGGTTGATGTAGAAGATCCAGCGCCAGGAGAACGCGGTGGTGATCCAGCCGCCGACCAGCGGGCCGCCGACCGTGGCGAGCATCATCACGACCATGAAGTAGCTCATGTACTTGCCGCGCTCGCGCGGCGGGACGATCTCGCCCAGGGTGGCCATCGCGCCGACCATGAGGCCGCCCGCGCCGAGGCCCTGCAGGGCGCGGAAGGTGATGAGCTGGCCCATCGACGCGGAAAGGCCGGACAGCGCGGAGCCGATGAGGAAAACGACGATCGCGAAGATGAAGAGCTTCTTCCGGCCGTACATGTCGCCGAGCTTGCCGTAGAACGGCGTGGTGATCGTGGACGCGAGCACGTAGGCGGTGACGACCCAGGACAGGTGCGTGGCACCGCCCAGGTCGCCCACGATCCGCGGCAGCGCGGTGCCCACGACGAGCTGGTCGAGCATCGCGAGCAGCATCGCCATCAGCAGGCCGGGCAGGATGATCATGATCTGCCGATGGGAAAGGAACGTGCTGGTCCCCGTTGCCTCACTCACTGATTCTCCTCAGACCCGTCATTGTCACCTGATTGCCAGGGCTCGGGCGCTGACCCCGCGTCCGCCGGCTTAGCTCGGTGGAACTTACTTGCCGCCCGGCTAGTTTTAATCCCATAGGACGGTATATTCCTAACTAACCGGCCGTCAAGTAGATTTCGCCCGACGAACAGGCGGCGGGCCGGAGGCGATCGGCCGTCAAGCGACCGACGATCCCGCAGGTAGCGGCTGGAGGCACGGCACGAGGATGGACGCGGCAAACAGCGCGGAAAACACCGAGCAGGCGCATGGGGGCCGGCGCGGTGACACCCGGGCACGCATCCAGCAGGTCGCGCTCGAGCTCTTCGCGGAGCAGGGCTACGAGCGGACCTCGCTCCGCGAGATCGCCGAGCGGCTCGCGGTCACTAAGGCCGCGCTCTACTACCACTTCAAGTCCAAGGAAGACATCGTCCGCAGCTTCACCGAGGACTACTTCGGCCGGATCGACGCGCTCATCGGCTGGGGCAGGGAGCAGCCGCCGGGGGCGTCAACCGCCCGGGAGCTGCTCGACCGCTACATCACGATCGTGCTGGAGAGCGGCGAGGTCTTCCGGTTCCTTGAGCGCAACCAGGCGACCGTTCACGGGACCGAGGACGGCAAGCACCGCTTCACGCAGTTCCGGCCCCGGCTGGCGGCGCTGATGGAGATCATCACCGGGCCCGGCGCGCCGCCCCGCGCACGGATCAGGGCGGCGGCCGCGATCTTCGCCGTCAGCACCTCGTGCATGTTCTTCATGAAGGACGCGCCGGAGGCGGAGCTCGACGCGCTGCTGCCGGTCCCGCCGACCCCGGAAGAGCTCCGCGAGATCGTCCTTGAGTTCGCGACCGACGTGACCAGCGACGTAATCCCGGCGGAGCAGTCCGGCCGGCCTAGCTGAACGCCAGGTCGTAGCCGGCCGAGCGGAGCGCGTCCTTCACGTGCGCCAGTAATCCCCGGGGGGACGACCCCCCGTACCCCCCGGCTGTCCCCCGATCGGACCCGATGGCAAAAACCGCCATCGTATCGGGTCCGATCGCCGCGACGGATCCGGTCGCCTTAGCTGAACGCCAGGTCGTAGCCGGCCGAGCGAAGCGCGTCCTTCACGTGGGCGCAGTGCCCCGGGCCGCGGGTCTCGACCTGCAGGACTACCTCGACTTCGTCCACGCGCAGGCTCGGTGCCAGGCGTTCGTGGCTGACCTCAAGCACGTTCGCGCCCAGGTCGGCGAGCAGCGCGAGCAGCGCCGCGAGCGAGCCCGGGTAGTCGGGAACCCGGCAGCGGAAGCCGAGGTACCGGCCGGCGGCGGACAGTCCGTGCCGCAGCAGCTTGGACAGCAGCAGCGGGTCGATGTTGCCGCCGGAGAGCACGATCACGGCGGGCGGCTCGACGTCGCCGAGGCCCTCAAGCAGCGCGGCGACGCCGGCGGCGCCGGACGGCTCGACCACCTGCTTGGCCCGCTCAAGGCAAAGCAGCAGCGCGCGCGAGAGCGCGGCCTCGGACACGGCCACGACCGGGACCCCGGCCTCCGCGAGGATCGCGAACGGTATGTCACCCGGCCGCTGCACCGCGATGCCGTCGGCCATCGTGGGCGCGCCGACGACCTGTACCGGAGCTCCCGCGGCCACCGACGCGATCAGCCCGGGCACCGCCGCCGCCTGGACGCCGACCACCCGGACGGCCGGGTCAAGCGACTGCACCGCCACGGAGATGCCCGCCGCGAGCCCGCCCCCGCCCACGGGGACGAGGATGGTCCGCACCCCCGGGCACTGCTCGATGAGCTCAAACCCAAGCGTGCCCTGCCCCGCCACGATGTCCGGGTGATCGAACGGGTGGATGAACACCGCCCCGGTCCGCTCGGAGAACCGCAGCGCCTCCTCCAGCGCGTCCTCCACCGTCGCCCCGTGCAGGATCACCGCGGCGCCGTAGGCGCGGGTCGCCTCCACCTTCGGCAGCGGCGCCCGCTCCGGCATGATCACGGTGGCGGTGGCGCCGAGCAGCCCGGCGGCGAACGCGACTCCCTGCGCGTGATTGCCCGCGCTGGCCGCCACCACGCCCCGCGCGCGTTCCGCGTCCGACAGCCGGGCGATCCTGGTGTAGGCGCCGCGCACCTTGAACGAGCCTGTTCGCTGCAAGTTCTCGCACTTCAGGTACACCGGCCCGGCCAGCTGGTCGGACAGCACGCGGGAGTAGAGCATGGGGGTGGGGGCGACGACGTCGCTGAGCAGCTCGCGGGCCGCCACGATGTCATCGGCTTGCACTAGCGGGGAAATCGTTGCCACACCACGGAACATTAATCCCCGTGGCGACCCCCCGAAGATGCGAGCACCGCCAGAGCCGACATAGTTTGGGAAGCGTGCAGCACAGTAGTGAGGATTTCAGCGCAAGCGCTCCGAACAGCTCGCCCGCCACACTGGGCGAGCTGAAGGCGAGCGGCCACCTCTACCGCACCGTCAAGCAAGAGATCAGAGAGAACCTGCTCACGCGCATGCGCGCGGGTCAGGACCGGTTCCCTGGCATCGTCGGCTTCGACCAGACTGTGCTCCCCCATGTCGAGCGCGCGCTGATCGCCGGGCATGACATCATCCTGCTCGGGGAGCGCGGCCAGGGGAAGACGCGGCTCATCCGTACCCTCGGCGGGCTGCTCGACGAGTGGACGCCCGTCGTCGCGGGCTGCGAGATCAACGACCACCCGTACGCGCCGGTCTGCGCCCGCTGCCGTCGCCTCGCGGCCGAGCTCGGCGATGAGCTCCCCGTGTCCTGGCGGCACCGGAGCGAGCGCTACGGCGAGAAGCTGGCGACCCCGGACACCAGCGTGGGCGACCTGATCGGTGACATCGACCCGGTCAAGGTGGCGGAGGGCCGCACGCTCGGCGACCCGGAGACCATCCACTTCGGCCTGGTGCCGCGTACCAACCGCGGCGTCTTCTGCCTGAACGAGCTGCCCGACCTCGCCGAGCGCATCCAGGTCGCGCTGCTCAACGTCCTCGAAGAGCGCGACATCGGGGTCCGCGGCTACTCGCTGCGGCTGCCGCTCGACATCGTGCTCGTGGCGAGCGCGAACCCGGAGGACTACACCAACCGGGGCCGGATCATCACGCCGCTGAAGGACCGGTTCGGCGCGGAGGTCCGCACCCACTACCCGCTGTCCCTGTCCGACGAGCTCGAGCTGATCGGCCAGGAGGCCGAGGTTGTCTGGGACGGCACCGACCAGGGCGCGGACCTGCCCGAGCACCTGATCGAGGTCATCGCCAGGTTCACCCGCCTGGTCCGCGAGTCCCCGGCGGTCGACGGCCGGTCGGGTGTCTCCGCCCGGTTCGCGATCGCGGCCGCCGAGGCCGCCGCCGCGGCCGCCGTGCGCCGCACCGCGCTGGTCGCCGAGGCGCGGGACGAGGTGCCCGTCGCCCGGGTGGTCGACCTGCCGGGCATCGTCCCCACGCTCCGCGGGAAGGTGGAGTTCGAGGTCAGCGAGGAGGGCCGGGAGGAGGAGATCCTCACCCACCTGCTGCGCCGCGCGATCGCGGAGACGTTCCGCGCGCGGCTCGGCGGCGCCGACATGTCGGGGCTGCTGGCCAAGTTCGAGGAGGGCGCCTCCATCGAGTCCGGTGAGCTGGTCTCGGCGACGGAGCTGCTCCGCCGCACCGGCGAGGTCCCCGGCCTGGCGAGGATCATGGCCAGGCTCGGCATGGAGGGCCGGGAGTCCTTCGGCGAGGCCGCGGCGGCCATCGAGTTCGTCCTCGAGGGCCTGTACCTGATCCGCCGGCTTTCTAAGGACACCAGCGATGGAACGACCACGTACCGGACATAAACCAGATTAACGGCGAAAAGCCCGGCCACCCCGAACGGAATCGGGGTGGCCCTGGACCGGGGTCCGGAGTCACGGTCCAGCGGGATCGCAGCGGATGGAGCAGTACACATGACCAACTATCGGTACGGCGCGTACGACGATGGTCCCGACCCGCTTTCGCCCCCGTATGACGTCAGGGAGGCGCTCGACGAGATGGGCGAGCGCATCCTGGGCGGTGACAACCCGCGGGACGCGCTGCGCGACCTACTGCGGCGGGGCTGGCAGGACCGGCGCGGCCTCGACGACCTGATGCGCCGCGTCCGCGAGCGGCAGCGCGAGCTGCGCAACGCCGGGCGGCTGGACGGGATGCTCGACCACGCCCGCGAGCTGCTCGACGAGGCGCTTGAGGCCGAGCGCGGCGCGCTGTTCCCCGACCCGAGCGACGAAGCCAGGGAACGCGAGCTTGAACTCGACACCCTGCCCAATGACACCGCGCGGGCCATCAGGGCGCTATCGGAGTACGACTGGCGGTCGCCTGAGGCGCGGCAGAAGTTCGACCAGCTGCGCGACCTGCTGCGCCGCGAGGTGCTCGACAGCCAGTTCAAGGGCATGAAGCAGGCGCTGGAGAACCCCGACCCGGCGGCCATGCAGCGGGTCAAGGACATGCTCGCGGACCTGCGGCAGATGCTCGACGCCGACACCCGCGGCGAGCACACCCAGCAGGACTTCGACGACTTCATGGCCCAGTACGGCGACATGTTCCCGGACAACCCGGCCAACCTGGAGGAGCTCGTCGACTCCCTCGTCCGGCGGATGATGGCGGCCGAGCGGCTGCTTGAGTCGCTGTCGGACGAGCAGCGCGAAGAACTGGCGAACCTCATGTCCCAGGCGATGGAAGACGCCGGGCTCGCGGCGGAGCTGTCCGCGCTCGGCGACGCGCTGCGCGCCCGCAGGCCCGAGCTCGGCCAGCCGCAGCGCGGGGTCCGGATGCCCGGCGGTGAGCCGCTTGGCCTCGGGGACGCGACGAGCGCGGTCGCCGACATGGCCGACCTCGCCGACCTGGAGTCCGCCCTCGGCCAGGAGTACGCGGGCGCCAGCCTCGAGGACGTCGACGAAGAGGCGGTCCGCCGCGCGCTTGGCCGGCAGGCGGTCGACGACCTGCAGGCGCTGCGCCGCCTGGAACGCGAGCTGCAGCAGCAGGGGTACATGACCAACGACGGCGGCAAGCTTGAGCTCACGCCGAAGGCGGTCCGCAGGCTGGGCGACACCGCGCTCCGCCAGGTGTTCGCCGGGCTTGAGAACGGCATGCGGAGCGGTGACCACGACCGGCAAGACGCCGGGCAGGCCGGCGACCTGACCGGGTCCACCAGAGAGTGGGAGTTCGGCGATGAGCAGCCCATCGACGTTCCCGCGACCGTCCGCTCCGCCCTGCTGAGATCGGCGGCGGAAAACAGGAGCGACGCAACCGTTCGGCTGACTGCCGGGGACTTCCGGGTGGCGGAGACCGAGCGGCGCTCCGCGGCGGCGGTCTGCCTGCTCGTCGACCTTTCCTACTCGATGGCGCTGCGCGGCACCTGGGCGGTGGCGAAGCAGACGGCGCTCGCGCTGCACGCGCTGCTGCGGACCAAGTACCCGCAGGACGCGATCCAGGTCATCGGGTTCTCCAACTACGCCAGGGAACTGCACGAGACCGAACTGGCGGGCCTCGGCTGGGACATGGTCCAGGGCACCAACCTGCACCACGCGCTGATGATCGCCGGCCGTCACCTGGACAAGCATCCCGAGCACGAGCCGGTCGTGCTCATCATCACCGACGGAGAGCCGACCGCGCACCTGATGCGGGACGGCAGGCCGTGGTTCGACTGGCCGCCCGCGCCCGAGACCATCGAGCTGACCCTGGCCGAGGTGGACAAGATGACCAGGCGGCACGCGGCGCTGAACATCTTCATGCTGGCCGACGACGACCGGCTGGCCGCATTCGTCGATAACGTGGCCAAGCGGAATGGCGGCCGGGTGCTGCGGGCCACACCGGAACGACTGGGAGAATATGTAGTTAGCGATTTTCTTCGCACCCGCGGCGCCCGTCGCTAGCGGTAGTTTTATCCCCGTAGAACTCAACGGCAGCAGGTAACCTCTGCCGTTATTCAACGAGCCTTTTCATCCGGCCGTGCAGCGATGGGCTAATTGCCCGATTTATCCGGAATACGAAAGGCTCATAAGGGGGTACGGTGCGAATTGTGTGCGTCGGCGGGGGGCCGGCCGGACTTTACTTGTCGCTTCTGCTGAAACTCGGGGATCCGGCGAGCGAGGTCGTCGTCCTTGAACGGAATAAGGAAGGCGTCACCCACGGCTGGGGCGTGACCATGGAGCGGGGGTTCCTGGCCAGGCTGGCCGAGCTGGATGCCGAGTCGGCGGAAGAGATCGAGTGGCGGTCGATCCGCTGGTACGACCAGGCCGTCAGCTTCGGCGGCGGGCGCGAGGCCAACCCAGAGAACGGCGAGGCGCACGCGGTGAGCCGGCAGCGCTGTCTCGACATCCTCGCCACCCGGGCCAGGCAGGTCGGCGTGCGGATCCGCTACGAGCACGACGTCCGCGACAAGGCGGGACTACCCGCGGCGGACCTGATCGTGGCCGCGGACGGGGTAAGCAGCCAGCTACGGGCCGGCCAGCGCGAGTTCGGCACCACGGTCACCGAGGGACGGAACAAGCACATCTGGCTCGGCACCGGCAAGCTGTTCGACTCGTTCAACTTCCTCTTCGAGCCCACCGAGGCCGGCTGGATCTGGGCCTACGCCTACCAGCACGAGCCGCGGGCGAGCACGTTCATCGTCGAGTGCGAGCCGCAGACGTGGTCGGGGCTCGGCTTCGACAGCTGCTCGCCGACCCGCGCGCTCGGCCGCCTCGAGGAGATCTTCTCCGCGCACCTGCTCGGCCACCGGCTGTGGTCGGAGTTCGCGGGCGGCGAGGACGCGCGCTGGCGGAACTTCCTGACGGTCGGCAACCGGCGCTGGCACCACGGCAACGTGGTCCTCGTCGGCGACAGCGCGCACACCGCGCACTTCTCCGCCGGGCTTGGCGGCACGCTGGCGATCGGGGACGCGATCGCGCTCGCCGCCCAGCTGCGGCGCGTGGGCTACCGCGCGGCAGGCGACGGCGCCGCCGGGCTGACGGCCATCCTGGCGGCGTACCAGCGGCAGCGCCAGGCCGAGCTGCGGCGCCACCTGGCCGAGGCGCAGCGCAGCGCCGCGTGGTTCGAGAACGTACCGCGGCACGCGGAGCTGCCGCCGCGCCAGTTCGCCACGGCGCTGCACGCGCGCAGCGCGCCGCTGCCGCCGGGGCTGTCGCCGCGACTGTTCGGTCAGCTGCACGACGTCCGCAAGCTGCTCGGAATCGCAGGCGAGCCCCGCTCCCTGGCCGGCCGGTAGCGCGCGAGCCCGCTAGGATCGCATCATGTCTTTTGGCGACCACGTAATCTTGTGGCTGCATGTCACCGCCGCGGTCTTCACGATCGGTCCGGGCACCGCGGCGATCATGTCTACGCCCCGCTACATACGAAAGCGGAATGCCGTGGTGGTCGGGTACCTATTCCGCACCACGCGGATTTACTCGTTCGCCGCTCTTCTCACCCTGATCTTTGGCCTCATCCTTACCGGTATGACCCATAAGTTCAGCCAATGGTGGATCTCCGCGTCGCTGACGCTGTTCGTCGTTGCCTTTGTGCTACTGATGATCATCCTTCGGGACCAGCGCAAGGCGCTGAGGGCGCTAGGCGCCGCCGAGGGAGTGGCGGTCACGGACGCGGTGGACGAGAGCGTCCGGCCGGCCGCGGCCACCGACGCCGCGCGGGCGGCGGCGGGAAGCGCGCAGCCGACGGCGGGCGCCGGCCGGCCCGCGGCCGCCGCCGCGGGCGACCATCACCGGGCGGCCGTCGAGCGCGGCCGAATCGCGTCGCTGGGCGGGCTGACCGCGCTGATCTGGCTGGTCATCCTGATTTTCATGGTGTGGCACTAACCGAGCGCGCGCGCCAGGTCGGCGAGCAGGTCGTCCGGGTCCTCGATCCCGACCGACAGCCGGACCAGGTCGGGCGGCACCTCAAGCGGTGACCCGGCGACCGAGGCGTGCGTCATCCGCGCGGGATGCTCGATCAGCGACTCGACGCCGCCGAGCGACTCGCCCAGGGTGAACAGCGAGGTGCGGGCGCAGACCTCAACGGCCTTTTCCTCGCCGGCCGCCAGGCGGAAGGAGACCATGCCGCCGAAGTCACGCATCTGCGCCTTGGCGATCTCGTGCCCCGGGTGGCCGGGCCGCCCCGGATAAAGGACCTCCGTGACGGCCGGGTGGTCCGCGAGCGCCGCGGCCACGCGGGCGGCGTTCGCGCAGTGCCGGTCCATCCGGGCCGCGAGGGTCTTGACCCCGCGCAGCGTGAGCCAGGCGTCGAACGGGCCGGCGACCCCCCCGGTGGCGTTCTGGTTGAAGGCGAGCGCGTCGGCGTGCCGCGGGTCCTTCAGGACGATGGCGCCGCCGACCACGTCCGAGTGACCCCCCAGGTACTTGGTCGTGGAGTGGACGACGACGTCGGCGCCGAGGTCGAGCGGGCGCTGCAGGTACGGGGAGGCGAACGTGTTGTCCACCACGAGCAGCGCGCCGTGGTCGTGGGCGAGCGCGGCGAGGGCCCGGATGTCGACGATCGACAGCAGCGGATTCGTGGGACTTTCCGCCCAGATCAGCCGGGGCCGCCGCTCGGCCGCGACCCGGTCGACGGCCTCGAGGTCGGTTTGCCTGACCGGGCTGTGTTCCACCCCCCACGCCCGCATGACCTTGTCAAAGAGGCGGAACGTGCCGCCGTAGGCATCGCCAGGGATGAGGACGCGGTCGCCCGGCCGGCAGAGCGTGCGGACCAGGCAGTCCTCGGCGGCCATGCCGGAGGCGAACGCGAACGCCCGGGCGCCGTTCTCCAGGGCGGCCAGGCAGGTCTCGAGCGCGGTGCGGGTGGGGTTGGCGGTTCGCGAGTACTCGTAGCCGCCCCGGGTGCCGCCGATGCCGTCCTGCTTGTAAGTCGACGTCTGGTAGATCGGGGTGACGACCGCGCCGGTGAGCGGGTCCGCGTCCTGTCCGGCGTGAATCGCCAGGGTCTCGAAGCCCAGCTTCTCGGCATCGAGGTGGTCGAGGTTCACTGATTACCTCCCGCGTAGTAGGCGAGCAGGTCGGCGCGGGTGAGCACGGCGGCCGGCTTGCCGTCGACGTGCACCAGCGCCGCGCCTGACTTCTCGAGGACCGCGGCCGCCCGGCTGACCGGCTCGCCCTGGCCAAGCACCGGCAGCGGCGGCGACATGTGGCTGCTGACCTTGTCCTGGGGCCCGGCCCGGCCGCTTACCAGGGCATCGAGCAGGTCGCGCTCGGCGACCGACCCGGCGACCTCCGCGGCCATCAGCGGCGGTTCCTCCTGGACCACGGGGAGCTGCGAGACGTCGTACTCCCGCAGCAGCGCGATCGCCTGCGCGACGCTCTCGTCCGGGTGAACGTGGACGAGGGCGGGCAGGCCGGATTCCCTGGTGGCGAGGAGATCGGCGACGGTCGTGCCCGTGTCCTGGCCGCGGAGGAACCCGTAGTCGGCCATCCAGGAGTCGTTGAAGATCTTCGACAGGTAGCCGCGGCCGCCGTCGGGAAGCAGGACAACGATGACGGCGTCCGGCTCGACCGTAGCGGCGACGCGCAGCGCGGCGGCCACGGCCAGGCCGGACGAGCCGCCGACGAGCAGGGCCTCCTCCCGGGCGAGCCGCCTGGTCATCGCGAAGGAGTCGGCGTCGCTTATCGCGATCACCTCATCGGCGATGTTCCGGTCGAAGGTGGCGGGCCAGATGTCCTCGCCGACGCCCTCGACCAGGTAGGGTCGGCCGCTGCCGCCCGAGTAGACGGACCCCTCCGGATCCGCGCCGATGATCTTTACCGTGCCGTTGGACGCTTCCTTGAGGTAGCGGCCGGTGCCGGAGATCGTGCCGCCGGTCCCGATGCCCGTCACGAAGTGGGTGACCTTGCCCTCGGTCTGCCGCCAGATCTCCGGGCCGGTCCAGTGGTAATGCGCGGCCGGGTTGTCGGGGTTCGCGTACTGGTCCGGCTGCCAGCCCCGCTCGGTCTCCCTGGCGAGGCGGCGGGCGACGCTGTAATAGGAGTCCGGGTGGTCAGGCGGCACGCTCGTGGGGCACACCACGACCTCGGCGCCGTAGGCGCGGAGCACCGCGATCTTGTCGGCGGCCACCTTGTCCGGGCACGTGAACACGCAGCGGTAGCCGCGCTCCTGGGCGACGATCGCCAGGCCGACCCCGGTGTTGCCCGAGGTCGGCTCCACGATCACGCCGCCCTGGCCCAGCTTGCCCTGCCGCTCCGCGGTCTCTACCATCCGCAGGGCGATGCGGTCCTTCACCGAGCCACCCGGATTCAGGTACTCGATCTTCGCGAGCACGTTGCCCGTCCTCGCGATGCCCTTGGTCACCGACCTCAGCCGAATCAGGGGCGTGTTCCCCATCGCCTCGGTCAGTGAGTCATACACCTCCACCCGGCCCTCCTCGGTATCTCCCGGGGGACGCCCCCGTACGAGTGCTCTAATTTTGTCCTGCTACTAAGCGACTTCCTCGAGGGGATGCAAGATTAGAGCATTCGTCCCCCGGGCTGTCCGTCCGGGCCGCCTGATCGCAAAGACCGCGATCGTATCAGGCCCCCACGGACCGACCGGTGCTGCGGGGGACGACCCCCCGTACCCCTGTTAACGTGGAAGCCACACGCGTAAATACCAGGAGGCGTCGGTATGCCAGAAGCCGTCATCGTCGCGACCGCCCGCTCGCCCATTGGCCGGGCATTCAAGGGATCGCTGACCTCTATCAGGCCCGATGACCTGCTCGCCCAGATCGTGACGGCGGTGCTTGCCAAGGTACCCGAACTGGAGCCGTCCCAGGTAGAGGACCTGATTGTCGGCTGCGGGCTGCCGGGCGGCGAGCAGGGGTTCAACATCGCCAGGGTGGTCGGGGTCCTGCTCGGCCTCGACGGCGTGCCCGGCACCACGGTCAACCGCTACTGCTCATCCTCGCTGCAGAGCACCAGGATGGCCTATCACGCGATCAAGGCGGGCGAGGGTGACGTGTTCATCTCCGCTGGCGTCGAGTGCGTCTCCCGCTTCGTGAAGGGGTCAAGCGACAGCCTGCCCGACACCCACAACCCGCTGTTCACCGACGCCGAGGCGCGGGCGGAGGCGACGGCGGCGGCGGAGACGCCATGGCACGACCCGCGCGAGGACGGCCAGCTGCCCGACATTTACATCGCGATGGGGCAGACGGCCGAGAACCTCGCCGCGCTGCGCGGCATCACGCGGGCGGAGCAGGACGAGTTCGGCGTCCGGTCGCAGAACCTCGCGGAGAAGGCGCTCGCCAACGGCTTCTGGCAGCGGGAGATCACCCCGGTCACGCTGCCCGACGGCTCGGTGGTGTCGGCGGACGACGGGCCGCGGCCGGGCACCAGCCTGGACAAGGTCGCCTCGCTCAAGCCGGCGTTCCGCGAGCACGGGACGGTGACGGCGGGGAACTGCTGCCCCCTGAACGACGGGGCGGCCGCGCTCGTGGTGATGAGCGACGTGAAGGCGGCGGAGCTCGGGCTCACGCCGCTCGCGCGGATCGTATCAACCGGGGTCGGCGCGCTCTCGCCGGAGATCATGGGCCTCGGGCCGGTGGAAGCGTCACGGCAGGCGCTGCGCCGGGCCGGGATGGCGATCAGCGACGTGGACCTCGTGGAGATCAACGAGGCGTTCGCGGCCCAGGTCATCCCCTCCTACCGGGACCTGGGCATCGACCCCGCGCAGCTGAACGTGAACGGCGGCGCGATCGCCGTCGGCCACCCGTTCGGCATGACCGGCGCGCGGATCGCCACCACGCTGATTAACAGCCTCCAGTTCCACGACAAGACCATCGGCCTGGAGACCATGTGCGTCGGCGGCGGTCAGGGCATGGCGATGATCCTCGAGCGGCTGAACTAGGAGTATCCCTCCGGGGACGTCCCCTCGTCCCGGCGGGACGAGGGGGCGTTTCGCATTGGCACGGCCGCCCGGTCACGAAACACCTAACACAGATGTACTCGAACCCCACCGCCGCCACGGGCACCACAATCGCGTGACAGGAGAGGGCGATGCCGGTGGCCGGGGTCAATCGTCGCGCACGTCGCGCACTGCGATGGTCCGCCGTCGGGGCCGGTGCCGCACGTGCGGGTCGCGTGCGTCCAGGATGAGCGGGGCCGGCCTCCCGCAACGCTTGATGTCAAGATCATCACGAACCGACAAACAAGACATTGCGGGAAGGTTGCGCCTGGGTCTTGTCAGGCGCCCACCGGTGAGGCAGTCTCAACTCAAAGCGGCTTCCCACCCCGGAGGTGCCAATGGCGCTTACCCACACCCCCGCTACTCACAAAGGCCTCATCGCACGCATCCCGTTCGTAACCGGGCGCGAGCTGTCCGAGTGGTTCAGCCACCTGGAATCCGGTCCCGCCTTCCTGCGTCGCGAGGAGCGCGCTAACTGGCTGGCCGACGAGCACGGCATCTGCGACCGCTACGCCACCGCCATCGTGCGCGAGTACGAAATCCGCCGCCGTCTCAGGCTCTTCGGCGCTTAGCCGCCGCCGGGGTCTCCCCCCAGGAAGATATCCGCTTTTCCATAAGCGCAGAAAGTGTCCCCCGCACCTTTCATTTGCAACTGCACTTGCAAGCGCAGATGCACAGTCCGCCTACCGCTAAGCCCCTGATCCATTAGCGTGCCCCCGGTCGGGTTCGAACCGACACATGGGCCCTTTTAGGGGGCCAGCCTCTGCCCTTGGGCTACGGGGG
>CAVYEZ010000010.1:0-635670 GCA_963767685.1 uncultured Actinomycetota bacterium | reverse complement strand
GCGCCTGGCCCCACACTGAGTAGCCGTTCATGACCCTAATCACCGACCATGTAACCCGAGAATGAGACCATAGTTGGCCCCGGCCCCCGCCATCCTCGCTCACCGCCCTGGACAAGTCGGTGGCGCACTTAATGCCGCATTGGGGATGATCGTCCCCGTTGTCTAACCTGGCCGCGCCTGTTACAACTGGCAGGTGGGCGCCGTTGCCGCCTCCGGAGTAGAATTTGTTTCTAGAATGGCTGGGCTATCGCAGTGGGCGCGGCCGCGACGGGAGTGCCATCGATGAAGGCTGCGCGCTGGGTCGACATGGGACGTGTGGTCTGCGAGGAAGTCGCCGCTGCCGTCGGTCGCGGACGGCCAGCTGCTGGTCCGGACCGCCTACGCGTCGATCTGCGGCTCCGACCTGCACAGCGTGTTCCTGAACGCGCCGCCGCAGCCCGGGCCGGCCGGCTACCCCGGGCACGAGAGCGTGGGCGAGGTCGTGGAGTCGCGCTGCCCGGGCTTCGCGCCCGGCGACCACGTGCTGACCGTCCCGCCCGCCGATCGACGGCCGCTGCCTGGCCGAGTACCAGGCGATCCCCGGCGCCTCCTGCATCCGGCTGCCCGGCACGGCGCCGCTCAGCCACCTGCTGATGGCGCAGCAGCTCGGCACGGTCGTCTACGCGCTCCGCTACCACCCGATCGACCTGGTCGGCAAGGACGCCGCCGTCATCGGGCAGGGGTCTGCGGGCGCCTTCTTCACGTTCCTGCTCAGGCGGTTCGGCGCGGCCCGCGTGCTGGTGTCGGACAAGTCGCCCGCGCGCCTGGCCTACTCCAGGCAGCTGGGCGCGGACCTCGCCGTGGACGCGAACGACGGCCGACTTCCGGGCGGCGGTGCTCGAGGCCACCGGCGGCCGCGGGGCCGACGTGGTCGTGGAGGCGGTCGGCAGCCGGGAGACGTTCCCGCTGAGCCTGGAGGTGGCCGCGCCGGGAGCCACCCTCGTCTGGTTCGGCCTGCCGGAAGGCCCCGGCCACTACCCGTTCTCGTTCCACGACTTCTTCCGGCGCGGGCTGACCGCCTACTCGAACTTCGGCGCCCAGGGCGAGCCGGGGCTCGAGTCGTTCCGCTACGCCGTCCGGCTGATCGCGGACGGCGCGATCGACGTGGCCCCGCTGCTCAGCCACCTGCTGCCGATCGAGAAGGTCGACGAGGCCTTCCGCATCGCCCACGACCGGACCGACAACGCGCTCAAGGTGTCGATCAAGTTCTGACTGGAGGAGTCCACTGTGGAGATGACGGGAGGAGAGGCGGTTGTCTCCGCCCTCGAGCTGCTCGGCGTCCGCCACGTCTTCGGCATCGTGAGCGTCCACAACCTGCCGATCTACGACGCCATCGCGCGGCGCGGCACCATCACGCCGATCGGGGTAAGGCACGAGCAGGCCGCCGCGCACGCCGCCGACGGCTACGCGCGCGCCACCGGGGAACTCGGCGTGGTCATCGCCAGCACCGGGCCGGGCACGACCAACACCATGACCGGCCTGTTCGAGGCGGGCTTCGCCTCCTCGCCGGTGCTGCTCATCACCGGCCAGATCGAGAGCGGCTACCTGGGCAAGGCCAAGGGCTTCCTGCACGAGGCCGAGCACCAGGGGCGCATGCTGTCCTCACTCTGCCGGCGGGTGGAGACGGTGCGCCGCACCGAGGACATCGGCCGGGCCGTCATCGCCGCGGCCGAGGACATCCGCGCGGGCCGGCCGCAGCCGGGGGCGGTGGAGATCCCGATCGACCAGCAGTACCGCCGGGCCGACGTGGCAATACCCGGCCTGCGCAAGGACACCGGCTACGTCCCCGACGCCGACGCCCTGGCCAAGGTGGCCGAGGCGCTGTCGGCCGCGACCCGGCCGGTGCTGTGGGCCGGCGGCGGCGTCGTCGAGCTCGGGCGCCGGGCCGGCGCTGGTCGCGCTGGCCGAGCATCTCGGCGCCCCGGTCGTCACCACGGTCGAGGGCCGCGGCTCGATCCCCGAGGACCACCCGCTGTGCCTGGGCGCGCTGACCACCAGCCCGCAGGTCGAGGAGGTCGTTTCTGGCGCCGACGTGGTGCTCGCGGTGGGCACCCGATTCCAGGGCAGCAGCACCCGCAACTGGCGCCTGTCCTTCGGCGGCACGCTGGCGCACCTCGACGCCGACCCCGCGGTCATCGGGCGGAGCTACCCGACGGCCCTGCCGGTCGTCGGCGACGCCCGCATCGGCCTCGAGCTCCTGCTCGGGGCGATCGACCGGGTCAGCACCGACCCTGGCCACGCCGAGAAGGCCGCGGCGGCGGCCGCGGAGGCGCGCGCGGACGCCCGCGCCCGGCTCGGCGAGGACCACTGCCAGATCATGGACGCCATCCGGCGGCACGCACCGCGCGAGTCGGTCATCGTCAGGGACGCGACCGTGCCCGCCTACCTGTGGGGCGACCGGCTGGTGCCGATCCTGCGGCCACGGACGTCCGTGCGGCCCGCCTCGGCGGCGATCGGCCCCGGCCTGCCGCTCGCGCTTGGCGCGGCGGTCGGCAGCGGGCACCCGGCGGTGCTGATCGCGGGCGACGGCGGGTTCATGCTGCACGTCGGCGAGCTGGCCACGGCGGTGCAGCACGACCTTCCCGTGGTCATCTGCCTGTTCAACGACCGCGGCTACGGCGTGCTGCGCGGCATCGAGGCCCGCCAGTTCGACGGCCGGAACTTCGGCGTCGACCTCACCACCCCGGACTTCCCCGCGCTCGCGAAGTCGATGGGCGTGCAGGCCGCCCGGGTGGCCGGCCCGGCCGAGTTCGAGTCGGCGTTCCGCGCGGCCATCGCGTCGGGCCGCCCGACGCTGCTCGACATCGACCTGCTCTCCCTCACCCCGCTCAGCCTGACCGGCTCGCGCCCGGCCGGGCGCGCGTAGCGGCGGAACCGGTCGCGGGCGGCCCGCTCGGCTACCGCCTCCCCGCCCGAGCTGGGTGGATGCGTTCGCGCCCCCGTCGCCGAACGCTCACCGCCGAGGGTCGTTAATAACCCTTTAAACCTACGCCAACGTAGATTTACTGCCGTAGCTTAGATACAAGCTTCCGAAGGAGAGATGCGAGTGACGACCGAGCGCCAGACGGTGCCGCATGCCGGTCGGGCTC
The DNA here is from genome assembly GCA_963767685.1 of uncultured Actinomycetota bacterium. GTDB lineage: Bacteria > Actinomycetota > Actinomycetes > Streptosporangiales > Streptosporangiaceae > Trebonia. The sequence goes on along the minus strand of CAVYEZ010000010.1, from coordinate 632,542 downwards.
CCTCGCGGCAGGCGATCGATGAGTCGAAGGCCGCCAGGCGGCCCGTTGTGCGAGTGGGGCGAGCGGCATGGTGAGCTTGCTTGGCATTATCGCCGGGATCGCGTTGATCCTGGCCGTGATCGTGACGGCAGTGGTGATCGGGGTGTGCCTGCTGGTGTCATGGCTGACCGGCGGCGCCAACGGCTCCGTCAGTGCCACGCCAGGGCGCCCGCGGCGCAGCGCCCACGGCCGGGGCGGTGCCCACGGCCGGGGCGGTGCCCACAGCGGGGGCGGTGCCCACAGCGGGGGCGGTGCCCACAGCGGGGCCGTGCCCGCGGCCCGCGACTCCGGCCCAGTGGCAGCAGCCGCCGCCGGGCCCGGGCGTGCCGCCCGGGTCAGCCCCGCCGTGGCCGCCGCAGAACGGCCCCGGCGCGCCGGTCGCGCCCCCGCGCGCGCACCGCTGACCGGCGGCCCATCAGCCCGGCGGGACGGTGAAGGCGCCCGACTGGTAGGTGGGCGCCCCGTCGACGACGGTGGCCAGCACCTGGATGCCGGTGATCTGCTCCGGCTCGACGCCGAGCGGGTTGCGGTCAAGGACGGTGAAGTCCGCAAGCTTGCCCGGCGCCAGCGAGCCGATCTCGGCCTCGCGGTGCATGGCGTACGCGCCGCCCGTCGTGTACAGGGCGAGGGCGTCGCGGGCGGTTAGCCGCTCATCCGGGCCGATGACCCGGCCGGCCTCCGTGCGGCGAACGATGGCGTCGCGGATCCCGGTGCGCGGGTCCGGGCGTGATGACCGGGGCGTCGGAGGATCCGGCGACCGTGATCCCGGCCCGCAGCCAGGACCGGAACGCGTACAGCTGGTCCGCCCGGCCGGGGAACGCCGCGGCGAAGCCGTCGCCCAGGCCGGAGAGGAAGCCGGGCTGGCTCACCACCAGGATCCCGAGTTCGGCCGCCCGCGCGGTCAGCGCCGGGTACATGGCACCGCCGTGCTCGATGCGGTGCCTGCGCGGGTTTCCCGGTGTCCCGGCCAGCGCCTGCGCGTACGCGTCGAGCACGATCTCGATCGCCCGGTCGCCCTGCGCGTGGACGCAGACCTGGAAGCCGCGGGCCGCGAAGTCCCGCACCATCGCCGTGAGCTCGGCCGGCTCGAAGTACAAGATCCCGGAGCCGAACGGCGGCACCGGGTAGGTTCCGTGGATGGCCGCGGTGCGGCTGCTCATCCCGCCGTCCGCCCAGATCTTCACGGCCCGCGCCGCCAGCCGCCCGGACCGGCGGCCGTACAGGTCAGAGCGGGTCAGCTCATCCACCTCGTCGTGCACGATCATCCCGTAGACGCGCTGGCTCAGGCCGCCGGCGTCATCGGCCTCGGCGTACGCGGCGAACGTCTGGCAGCGCAGGTCCGCGTCGCCGGCCGCGGTAATGCCAAGGGCGGCGAGTCGTTCCCCGGCGCGTCGCACGACCCGCGCCCGCCCGGCCGCGTCCATGCTCGCCGATGTCGTCCCTGAGCCTGTCCCCGAGCAGCCGGAACATCGGCCCTTCGAAGATCACGCCGGTAAGCAGGCCCCGCTCGTCACGGCCGAACGCGCCGTCCGGCGGGTCCGGCTGGCCGTCGGCGAACCCCGCCGCGCGCAGCGCCGCCGAGTTGAGCACGCACGCGTGCAGGGACGTGTGGTAGATCACCGCCGGGCGGTCCGGCACGGCCGCGTCCAGGTCCGCGCGGGTCGGGTGCCGCTGCTCGGCGAGCTTGTACTCGACGTAGCCGCTGCCCATGACCCATGATCCGGCCGGCGTCCGGTCCGCGGCGGCGCGCAGCCGGGCCTGGATCGCCGCGATGTCCGGGGCCGCGGGCTGGCTGCAGTCGGCGCCCGCGGCCAGGTAACCGACGTTGATCACGTGGCAGTGGGCGTCGATCAGGCCCGGTATCACCGTGGCGCCGTCCAGCCGCAGCACGGCCGCGCCGGGTCCCGCGGCGGCGCGCGCGGCGCCGGCGGGGCCGATCGCGGCGATCCGGCCGTCGCGCACCAGCATGCTCTCGGCGCCGCTGTTCTCGGCGCCACCGCCCTCACTGGCCGGCGTCATCGTGACGAACTCGGCATCCTCGACGATCAGCTCCACCGGCTTGCCTCCTTGGCGGTCACCAGGCACTCGTACCCGTACCAGCCTGATGCCAGGCGGCCGCCGCGGCTAGGTGCGCGGCCACGGTGGTCCGCGCTTGGCGTTTTACCCGGGCCACGACGGGCACCTGAGACTGGTGACCGAGGTCGCCGAGCCCGCAGGCGTCCAGCTTCCCGGGGGAGGGCCTGATGGAAGATTTCACCGATTTCTACGGGATCGGGCAGCTGCTGGACGACGCCGGGCGCGATGCCGTGCGGCGCACCAGGGAGTTCATGACCAAGGAGATCGAACCGGTCATCAACCACTACTGGACCAGGGAAGAGTTCCCGCACGAGCTCGCCGCGGGTTTCGCCGGGCTCGGCATCGCCGGCGTGGCTTACCAGGGGTACGGCTGCCCCGGCGGCGGGCCGCTGCTCGACGGCGTGCTGGCGATGCAGATCGCCCGGTCTGACCCCTCCATGTCGACGTTCATGGGCGTGCACAGCGGGCTGGCGATGGGCTCGATCTACCTGTGCGGCAGCGAAGAGCAGAAGCAGCGCTGGCTGCCGGAGATGGCGCGGATGGAAAAGATCGGCGCGTTCGGCCTGACCGAGCCCGACGTCGGCTCCGGGGTCGCGGGCGGTCTCGGCACGGCCGCGCGCCGCGAGGGCGACTGGTGGGTGCTGGACGGCCAGAAGAAGTGGATCGGGAACGCGACGTTCGCCGATTACATCGTCATCTGGGCCCGGGACGGGTCCGACGGGCAGGTCAAGGGCTTCGTCGTGGAGAAGGGGACGCCGGGCCTGTCGACCACCAAGATGCACGACAAGATCGCGCTGCGGGTAGTGCAGAACGCGGAGATCACGCTGGCGGGCGTCCGCGTTCCCGAGTCCTCCCGGCTGCAGCGGGCCGAGTCGTTCCGCCAGACCGCGGCGGTGCTGCGGCTGACCCGCGCGGGGGTGGCCTGGCAGGCGGTCGGCTGCGCCATGGGCGCCTACGAGCGCGCGCTCGCCTACGCCAAGGAACGCGAGCAGTTCGGCAGGCCGATCGCGGGCTTCCAGCTGGTCCAGGACCTCCTGGTGCGGATGCTCGGCAACATCACGGCCTCGGCCACCATGTGCGCGAGGCTCGCCCAGTTGCAGGCCGCGGGCGAGGCCAGGGACGAGCACTCCGCGCTGGCCAAGGCGTTCTGCACGGTGCGCATGCGGGAAACCGTCGGCTACGCCAGGGAACTGCTCGGCGGCAACGGGATCCTGCTCGAGCACCAGGTCGGCCGGTTCGTGGCCGACGCCGAGGCGATCTACTCGTACGAAGGCACCAGGGAAATCAACACCCTGGTGGTCGGCCGCGCCATCACCGGCCTCAGCGCGTTCGTCTGACCAGGCCGAACTGGCCGCTCCGTCAGCTGATTCGCAGGCTCGCGATCCGCCCGTCGCGCAGCTCGAAGTTCACCGGGCCGGTCCAAAGGGTATTGAGCCGGACATATCACTTTTTGCCCGAACAAAATCCGCCGTAAACAGCGGGCGGGAGCATCATTGGGTGTCCTTTGTGCCCGCTCGCGGGCACAAAGGACACCCAATCGCCGACGTATACCCCGTATGGGTACGCCCGTGGGCGCCTCCGCGCATCCTCCGCGCTGATCCGGCCTCGGTCACGCCCCCCGGCTAGACGCGTCGATGGCGGCTAGTTCCCGGTCGCTGGCGGCGATGGCGGCCTGCTCGGCGGTCAGGTCAAGGGAACGCGACAGGACCCAGTACACCAGGCCGGCCACGACCAGGCCGACCAGCCAGGAGTAGTCCACGCCGTTGGTCACGTGATTGGGGATCCAGCCGTTGTAGGACAGGCCGGCGATCGGCGGCAGCACCATGAACGGGATCTCGGCCGCGAACCCGGCGAAGTAGGCGGTCAGGCCGCGCCAGCCCCAGATGCCGTAGACCCCGTCCGGCCGGAAGATGTCGGTGATCGCGTAGTGCCCGCGGCGGACGAAGAAGAAGTCCACCAGGTTCAGCGCGGTCCACGGCACCAGCAGGTACAGCATGAGCGTCAGCGAGTTCAGCACGGCGCTGACCGCGGTATTGGATCCGCTGGTAGAGATGGTCTCGCCGATGGCGTACCACACCACGGCCAGGACGACGACCGTCGCCACCCGCCAGGTCCGGCTGGTCTTGATCGTCTTGAACGAGTCGATGCCGGTCAGGACGGTGAGCATGCCGCCATAGGCGTTCATCCCCATGGTCGCGAGCAGCGCGGTGGCGGACAGGAAGGCGGTGATCGAGCCGAGCGGCGCGGCCACGTTGTCGCCGGAAAGCTGCAGCCCGACCAGGCCGTCGCTGACGTTCAGCCGGGTGGCCAGCCACGCGCCGAGTGCGATCAGCCAGACGGCCGAGCCCGACGCGCCGAAGAAGACGGCGCCGATGATCCCGCGGGCGGGGGTGTCGCGGGGCATGTAGCGGGAGTAGTCCGACACGTAGGGCGCGTAGGTGATGTTGTAGGCGGCGGCCACCGAGAACTGGGACATGAACGCGGCGAAGATGAAGCCGCCGGGGTGGGCGGGCGCGTGACCGCCGGCGTGCCCGGCGAGGATGGCGACGGAGATGATCGCGTAGCACGGCAGCGAGATGATCAGCAGGAACCGGAACACCCGGTGCACCCAGTCGTAGCCGAAGACCGCCAGCGCCGCCGCCAGCACCGCGGTGACCGCCGCCACCAGCTGGGCGTTCCAGCCGAACGCGCCGTGCAGGCCGCTGGCCAGCAGCACCTGGTCGGCCACGTTGAAGGCCATGTAGGTGAACAGCACCGCGAACAGCGCCACGACCACCCCGCGGTAGCCGAGCTGGGCCCGCGTCTGGATCATCTGGGGGAGTCCGAAGATCGGTCCCTGGGTGGCGTGGAAGGCCATGAACAACGTGCCGAAGGCGATGCCACCGGCGCCCGCCAGGATCGACCAGCCCAGCGACAGGCCGAGCGAGGGACCGACGAAGCCGATGGGGATCGTGAAGTACTGGAAGTTCCCCAGGAACCACAGCATGGCCTGCTGCCAGGTCCGGCCGTGCCGCTCGGGGTCGGGGATCCAGTCGATCGAGTGCACCTCGATCTGGTTGAGGAGGCCGCGTTCGATGTCAGCCTCGACCGTGGGCTTCTGGGACTGTGTCGCCATCGCCGCCTCCAGTTCCGCATGGCCGGACACTCGGTATGACCTGCCTCACGAGCTAGAATGACGACGAGTTTCCTGATAGTCAACATGTGTTTCATAAACGAAACAGAGTTTCCTGTAGGTTGCCGGCGACCCAGGTCCCGGCGCCGGGAGGAGGGGCCGTGCCCAGCGGCGAGCCAGCAGTGATCCCGGACGGTCGGCGGATCGGCGCGCAGCTGAGGGCGGCCAGGCTGGCCGCGCGAATGACGATGGCCGAGGTGGCCGAGCAGGCCGGCCTGACCAAGGGGTTCGTCTCCAAGCTGGAGCGGGACCTGGCCAACGTCTCGGTCGCCTCGCTGATCCGGCTGTGCGACGCGCTCGGGGTCTCGGTCGGGTCGCTGTTCCAGACCCCCAAGGGCGAGGTGGTCCGCCGCGACACGCGGCCGGAGATCAACTTCGGCGGCCGCAAGATGACCGAGTACCTCCTCACCCCGGCCGGCGAGAAGCGCCTGCAGGCCATCCTGAGTGACATCGAGCCAGGCGGCGGAAGCGGGGCCGAGGACTACGCGCTGCCGGCCGACGTGGAGTTCGTGTTCGTGCTGTCCGGGGAGCTGGAAATCACGGTCGCCGGGAAGCAGGTCACGCTCGGCCAGGGCGACGCCTTTACCTTCCCGGCCGACACCCGGCACAGCTTCCGCGGTGCCCCGCAGGCGGGCCCCACCCAGGTGCTGTGGGTCGTCTCACCGGCCCTGCCCGACGGGCCGCTGTACGACCCGCCGCCGGCCGGCTGAGCGTGGCGCGCGGCAGTCACCCGCTCCCGTTCCGAAAGATCAACAGCAGTTGCCCGAACGGCGGCGCGGTTACTCAGCGACCTCCGCCGCTTGTCCCGTCGTGCCAGGCAAGGCCGGTCGGCCTGCTGCCGGCACCAGCAGCTGCTCGGCCGAGCACCACCAGGTGGTCCGTCCGTCGACCTTGCCGGTGCTCATCGGGGCGTGATCGCGCGGGCAGGTACCGCCCCGGCGCCGGTGCGAGATGATCGTCAGGGTGTGCACGCCGCCCTCGTGGAGAGCCGTCCTGATCGCGTCCCGGCAGGCCCGCAGCAGGTGCGTCTTCTCCGGCGGGGTCAGGCTGCCCACGGCCCGCGCCGGGTGGACCCGGGCCCGCCAGAGGATCTCGTCGGCCAGCAGGTTGCCGATGCCCGCGATCCGCTCCTGGTCCATGATCCGCGCCTTGACCGGCGCGGTGCCGTCCGCCAGCGCGGCCCGGAACTGCGTCGGCGTGATCAGCTGGGCGTCGGGCCCGAGCCGCTCGACGGGCGGGTCAAGCCGGACCCGGCCCAGGCGCCGCGGGTCGACCAGCATCAGGCGGCCGCCGTCTTCGAAGGTCAGGGAGAAGCGCTTCCACCGGTAATCGCCTGGCTTGCGGCCGCCTTCCCAGTAGTCGCCGCCGTCGACCTCGGTCCCGTCCGGATCGGCGATCACGATCTTGCCCGACATGCCGAGGTGGATGCCGAGCGTGACCCCGAGCGACGGGTCGGTCTGGCACCACATGCTCTTTCCTCGCCGCATGGCGGCGACAAGCTCGCCACCGAGCAGCGCGTGGCGGATTTCGCCGGGCGGGTGCGGCCGGCACACGTACGAGTCGGAATCGTCGACGTCGACGATGCGCCGCCGCAGCCCGTTCCGTTCGATGACCGCCCGGGCCGACTCCACCTCCGGCAGTTCAGGCAAGTGTCTTCCCCCGGTCGCGTGAACGCGGGGTTGGTCGGCGCTGTCCTGGCCCACTGTTACCGCACCCGCCGCCCAACCCCATGACGTGGGATACTTTAGGCCCCTCTAGGGGCGCTTTGTATTCCACATCATGGGTTCCGCGCCCCGCCCGGGCACTGGTGCGGCGTCAGCCGTCCTGCCGGGGGCGGGCCGGCACGACGGTGGTGACCAGGCCGGTCTTGACGTCGTAGGAGTAACCCGACACCTTGACCAGGGGCGACACCTGCGGCGTCGCGATTACCCTCGCGACGTCGACCGGGACGGTGGCGGCCGGGTCGACGACGGCCAGCGCCGCCAGCTCGGCGTCGTCGAAGCCGCGGGCCGCGAAGCCATGGCGAAGGTCGTCGTCGGCGTAGAACCCCGAGCCGCAGTCGGTGTGGTGCATGACCGCGAACTCGAACCAGTCGGCGTCCGGCGTCTTGGTCTCGTGCAGGTAGCAGATCCAGGCGAGGTCCTGGATCACCGCCGGGGTCACCCGGCCGCCCACGGTCCTGGCGACGATCGCGTCCCCGAGTTCCAGGCCGAAGACCTGCGCCGGGTCGACTCGGGGATCGATGCAGGTAAGGATGTACACCTGCTTGTTCGGAACGAACGGGATCGCGGGAACGCGCTCCTTGGCGTCGGTCGCGGCGAAGCGGGCGTTGTTCCGCAAGAGGTCGTCGAGGTTTGACATGCCTCAAGCCTCCGTCCGGGCCCGGGGCGCCGCGAGGGGGAAACCGGCCACGAAACGTCAGAGTCCTGCCACCGGGCCGCGAGCGCTTTACGGCCTGCGCCTAAGATTCAGCCTGTGCATGCTGTGGTGGCCCTGGTGCTGCCCACCGTGGAGGCGTTCGACCTGGCGATCCCGGCTCAGGTCTTCGCTGATCCCGGCCTCCCGCCGCGCTACGAGTTCACCGTCTGCGCGCCGGCGGCCGGGCTGATCCGGTCGACCGCGGGATTTTCCGTGCAGGCCGAGCATGGCCTGGAGGCCCTGGCCGCCGCGGACACCGTCGTCGTGCCGGGGTTCCTGCCGCTTGAAGATCCGGGTGAGCAAGTGTGCTCGGCGCTGCGCCAGGCCGCGGCGCGCGGCGCCAGGATCGTGTCGGTCTGCACCGGCGCCTTCGCGCTGGCCGCGGCGGGACTGCTTGACCACCGCCGGGCCACCACGCACTGGCAGTACGCCGACCAGCTCGCGGCGCGGTACCCGGCGGTGAAGGTCGACCCGGACGTGCTGTGGGTGGACGAGGGGACGGTGCTGACCAGCGCCGGGCTGGCCGCCGGGATCGACTTGTGCGTGCAGCTGGTGCGCGCGGACCACGGCAGCGAGGCGGCGGTCAGCGTGGCCAGGCGGATGGTCGTGGCGCCGCACCGCGACGCCGGGCAGGCACAGTGGCTCGAACGACCGGTGCCGCCGCCCGCCGAAGGACTGGCGGCCACCTGCCAGTGGGCGCTTGAGCACCTGGCGGACCCGCTGACGGTGGCCGACCTGGCCCGCCACGCGGGCTGGGCGCCGCGCACGCTGGCCCGGCACTTCGCCGCCCAGACGGGCATGTCGCCGAGGCGGTGGCTCGCCGCCGCCCGGATCCGCGAGGCCCGGCGGCTGCTTGAGGTTAGCGACCTGCCTGTCGAGGTCATCGCCGCCCGCTGCGGCCTGGGCAGCGCCGCCAACCTGCGCCTGTACCTGGCGCGGGACGCGGGCACCACCCCCACCGCCTACCGGGCCGCGTACCAGGGCCGCCAGCCCCACCCGCACGCCGCGGAATCCTGACGCCAAAGAATCCGAAAATTTTCGATCGATTCGAAATTTTCGGTATTACACAATTCCGATTCTGGCTGGCACCGTTTGACTTCATCTCATCAATTCAGCGTCATTCGTCACTCCATTCACAGCAATTCAATTGAATGGATTCTTACGAAAACTATTGGCTAAGTTTTCGTGTCGAAACATTTCCGAAAGTAATTGACGATCATATCCGGTCAAACTCAAACTAACGTCACCGGCGGCTATAAATTGCCGCCGGTCAGGCTTCCACCGGCCTGGTACCCCGGTCGTCGCCCCGCGACGGCCCGTCAGAAGAGGAGGCACCCCATGAACGCCCCCCCGCACGTCCCCAGACCCCGCAGCCGGCTCCGGTTGCTGCTCGGGGTCGTCTTCGCCGTGATCGTGGCCGCGGCCACGGCGGCGCTGCCCGGCACCGCCAGGGCGGCGACGACGATCTGCTCGAACCAGACCGGCACCAACGGCGGCTACTACTACCAGATGTGGTCCAACGGCACCGGGTCGGCCTGCATCACGCTGAACTCGGGCAACAGCTACTCCACCTCGTGGAGCGGCATCGGCGACTTCGTCGCCGGCGTCGGCTGGAATCCCGGCAGCAGCCAGACGCTGAGCTACTCGAGCAGCCTCAGCGCTTCCGGCGGCACCACGCTGGTATCGCTCTACGGCTGGTCGACGAACCCGCTCGTCGAGTACTACGTCATGGAGAACTACGCCGGCTCGCCACCCACGGCCGGGACGTACATGGGCCAGGTCACCAGCGACGGCGGCACGTACAACATCTACGAGCACCAGCAGGTCAACCAGCCCTCCATCGAGGGCACCGCGACCTTCGAGCAGTACCTGGCCATCCGGACGTCGCCGGTGAGCAGCGGGACCATAACCACGTCCAACTTCATCAACGCGTGGGCCAGCCACGGAATGAACCTGGGCACGCTCAATTACCAGATCCTCGCGACCGAGTCCTTCGGCGGCGGCAGCGGCAACTCCAGCGTCACGGTGAACTCCGGCGGCGGCGGTGGCAGCGGTGGCGGTGGCGGTGGCGGTGGCGGCTCAAGCGGCTGCACCGCGACGTTGTCGGCCGGGTCGTCGGGGAGCAACTGGTACAACCTCAACGTCTCGGTCACCGGCTCAAGCACCTGGACCGTGACGATGAACCTCGTGGCGCCGGCGGTCGTCTACTCCACCTGGAACGTCAACGCCACCTACCCCAGCCAGTACGTGCTGAAGGCCACGCCCAACGGCAACGGCAACAACTGGGGGGTCACGATCTCCCCGAACGGCCAGTGGACCTGGCCGACCGTCTCCTGCAGCACCGGCTAGCCGCCCAGGCGACCTAGCCCCGTCCTGGATTGAGGGTCATCCGCGGCGATATTAGCCGCCGATGACCCTCAATCACCGGAAGGCCCCTTGAACTGCATCGGCGAAACCGGAGAAAGAGGGCGTTTCTCTAAGCTGCGGGGACGATTCCCCGCGGTGACCCTCGATCATGGCCGATAGCCCCCAGCGACGGGCGCCGTTGCCATCACGAGAAGCCGAGACCGACCTAAAAACATGCCTCGGCTCAGGCGAACCGGAAGCCGATGCCCAGGTTGCGGGTCACGGACCTGAGCCACACCGTGGACACGCCGATCCCGAGCGCGATCAGCGTGATGGTGGTGACCGCCCAGACCGGGATGTACGTGGTGAGCGGCACGGCGCCGAGCAGCGCGCCCAGGCTAACGGCGAGCAGCAGGAACACGCCGCCCCACAACAGGGTCACGTTCTGGAAGAAGCGGTGCATGCGCTGCTGGTGCACGACGGGGCAGCGCAGCCCGATCACCTCGGCGGCCAGCCGGGCGGCAATGGGGCTGTGGCCGCGCGCCGTCTTGGTGAACAGCACGCACAGGGCCAGGTTCGCGAGCGGGAAGTGCAGCAGGAAGATCCACAGGTTGCCGGTGATGATCGCGGCCAGCGTCTGCACGGTGAGCACGATTAGCGAGATCGCCACGAGGCCAGGCACCGAGCCGGTGACGACCTTGCGGATGACCGCGGTGAGCCAGATGGCGCCGAGCATGGCCCACAGGCCGGCGTCGCGGCCCGCGAGCGCGGCGGCGATGGCATAGCCCGCGGTCGGCAGCCCGAACGATTCGGCGATGTTCCAGCCGACCGTGCGCAGTAGCCGCTTCGGCCGTGGCAGCTCAAGGCACTCTGGCGGGGCGTCGTCGCCATCGCTTGGCGCGGCGGCGCGTTGGTCAGCTTCTGCGGCGAACCGTGGCAGGGCGAACAACTCCTTCGGTCCTGCGGCCTGTGGCTTGCGGGCGGAGGCGGCAGCGGACTCCTGGCCTCGCCGGTCTGCTCAGGGTACTGCCCGTTAGCAACGGGGAACATGCCGGAACCGGAGATCAGCCGCGGCGGCCCAGCGGGCGTCACAATAAGTAACGATCATTGGCGGCCAGACTTCCCCGATCGACAAAGATAGGAGACTAGTAACATGCTGATAAGTACGATGAACGATTTGCCCGGATATGAGGTGACCGAAGTCCTCGGCGAGGTCTTTGGCATCACTGTGCGTAGCCGCAACGTCGGTGCCCAGTTCGGCGCCGGGCTCAAGTCAATGGTCGGCGGCGAGCTCAGGGGCATGACGAAAATGCTCAACGACAGCCGCACCGAGGCCCAGGACCGGCTGGTCCAGGCGGCCCAAGAGCGCGGCGCCGACGCGGTGCTGGCCATGCGCTTCGACGCCAACGACCTGTGGAACATCGGCCAGGAGATCTGCGCCTACGGGACCGCGGTCAAGATCCGCAAGGCGTAACGCGCCATAGGACAACCGTAACCACACGAATTTCCGGCGGCTCACCGGGATACCGCAAACGACGATGAGCCCGCTACATCCCGTGCCGGGCGAGGAACGCACGGCCTGCTGATCGGCATCGCCGGCGTAGCCGAAGTATTCGGCGCCCTCGTCATCGCCCGCCTCCGGCTACCGAACCTGGCCCGCGTCGCCGTGCTCGCCTGGGTGCTGCTCGGCGCCTTCCGCTTCCCCCTCGGCCTGGCCGCCAGCCCGCTGGTCGCCGCGGGCCTGCTCGCCGCCACCGGCTTCGCCTCCGCCCTGACCGACATCCCGCTGATCGCGCTCGTCCAGCAGCGCATGCCGGAGCGCCACCTCGCCAAGGCCCTCGGCCTGTGGGAGGCCGGCATTGCCGGCGCCATCGCGATCGCGCCGGTCATCGCCACGGCCATCATCGACACCGTCGGCGTCAGCGCGGGCTTCATGCTGTCGGGGGCCGCGCTCATCGTCATCGGCGCGGCCGCCGCGCTCGCGCTCACTCGCGCGAGGCGCCGCACCAGCACCAGCAGTCGCACGGGCCGCAGCGACGCGGTGACCCCAGTGACCTCGCCGTCCGCGGCGGCGTGACCCCGCCGGCAGGCAACTGTATCGCCGACGGCTACTTACCGAGCGTGAGAGACTGGTGTCTGGTGGTGGTGAGGCACGGCGCACCCCTCAGGCGCCGGGTCACGCCGAAGGGAGGCGGAGCCAATGCGGACCTGCTCATGCGGACACAGCTCATCGTGCAGCTGCCCAAGCGGCTGCAGCTGCGGCTGCAACGGCTGACGGCGCGCGCGCCCGCCGCCGTCCGGCGGTGAGCGCGCTCCATTATCCCGAACGGGGGCGTGGTGGCTCCCCAGGGCCGCCCCGCCCCCGTGGCTAGCACCTCGTGGCTAGCACCTCGTGGTTAGCGCCCCATGGTTAGCGGTGCCGCGGTCAGCGCGACCGGAATCGCCGGATGATCGCGGCGATGGTCACGGCGCCGAGCGCGACCGCCCGGGTGGCCTGGCCTGCGTGCCCCCGTTCCGGTGGCTGCTGCCGGTGGCGCCCGGCGGCGGGCCGCCCCGGGGCGGCGGCCGGAGGCCGGTCCTGGTAGCCGGCCGGGACGGCGGCGGCCAGCGCCCCGTGCTCGCCCGCGCCAAGCAGGCGGCGGCCCTGCAGCATGTACAGCAAGGCGAAGGAGGGCCCGACCAGCACCACCGCGATGATGAACACGACGATGACCGCGACCATGGTGGACTCCGGCGCGCCCGCGTTGCTCAGGGTCACCGAGGTGCCCGGCAGGAGCACCGGGTACTGGGCGACGCCCCAGCCCCAGACCACGGCGGCGACGCCGAGCGCGGCGATGACCCGGATGCCCCGCGGCCGGCCGATCGCCAGCAGGGCGAAGACCGCAAGACCGCACACCCCGGCCACCACCACCAGCGGCAGGGCCCGGCCGGTGAGCCGGTCGAACAGCAGCCGGTTGGAGTTCTGCAGTTCAAGCAGGGCCGCCAGCGACAGGGCCCCGGCCACGATCGCGGCGGCTTGGGCGCGGCGCGCGAAGTAGGCCTGCAGGCGGCGGTCGCCCCGGCTTGCCGCCTCACCGACGAGGTAGACGGCGGCCAGGTAGCCGCAGGCGGCCACGAACAAGAACCCGGCCATGAGCGCCGTCGGGCTGGTCCAGGCCGCCAGGCTGGCCTGGGTCGCGTCGGCGGGCACGGCGCCGGCGGCGATGGCCCCGACCACGGTGCCCATGAAGAACGGGGTCACCAGCGAAGAGAAGGCGAAGGTGGCGCCGGCCAAGCGCTGCGTGCTCAGCCGGGTCAGTTCCTTGCGGAAGGCGAACCCGGCGCCGCGCAGCACGATCCCGGCCAGCGCCAGCCACAGCGGCAGCGCGAGCGCGCTCATCACCGAGGCGAACGCGTCCGGGAACGCGGTCCAGAAGATCACCAGGTCGAAGATCAGCCAGACGTGGTTGCCCTCCCATACCGGGGTGATCGACTCATCGATCAGCGCCCGCGGCCTCCGCCCCTGCGCGGTCGTGCCCGCCAGCAGGTCCCACAGGCCGCCGCCGAAGTCCGCCCCGCCGAGCACCGCGTACAGGGTGACGCCGGCGAGCAGGATGCCGCCGACCGCGTCCGAGGCCATTACCGCCCCGCCTTGCCGGCGTTGACGTCCGCCTCCGCGTCCGGCGCGGCGGGGAGGGGCCGTACGGGACCGCCGCCTCGGCGTCGCCGCGGCGCCAGCGCCGGGACAGCAGCCGCAAGATCGCGATCGTGATCACCCCGAGCACCGCGTACAGGATGATGACCAGGGTCAGGCTGGCGAGCACGCCGCCGTTGGTGGTGGCGGCGTCGGCCGTGGGCAGGATCTCGTAAACGACCCAGGGCTGGCGGCCGACCTCGGTGACGATCCAGCCGCACTCCATCGCCACGATCGCGGCCACCCCGCTGACCGCGCCGACCCACCAGAACAGCTTCATCGGCGGCAGCCGTCGCCGTCGCCACCACTCGTAGGCGGCCCACAGCCCCCAGAGCAGCAGCAGCGTCCCGATCCCCACCATGACGTCGAAGGCGAGGTGGATAAGCCACACCGCGGGCGGCCGGTCGGCCGGCGGGACGCTGTCCCAGCCGATCACCCGCGTCCCCGGCCCGAACCCGACGAGCAGCGAGTCCAGGTCCGGGATCTTGATCCCGGCGTAGACGTTCCCGTTGACGTAGACGCCGGCAATCCACTCGGGCACGTGCCGGGACGTCTGCGCCACGTACTCCATGGCCGCGAACTTCACCGGCTGGTCGCCGGCGATCGAGCGGGCCGCGGTGTCGCCGACGAAGATCTGGAACGGGGTCAGGATCGCGGCCGGCACGAACCCGAGCGCGAAGCCGGCGTAGTGATAGCGGTCCCGGCGGCCGCGCAGGATGCCGGTCGCGTAAATGCCGGCGATGAGGAACCCGGCGACCATGTACGCGGCCAGGATCATGTGCGGCATCTCGTAGGTGGCGGCGTGGTTGAAGAACACCTGCCACGCGTTGATCGAGGTGATCCGCCCCCCGCTTTCTGTGAACCCCCCCGGCTGGTTCATCCACGAGTTCACCGCGATCACCGACATCGCGCCGAAGATGCCCGACACCGCGATCGGCACCCCCGACCACCAGTGCGCCCACCCCGGCAGCCGCTGCCAGCCCCACAGGTACACCCCGGCGAAGATCGCCTCAAGGAAGAAGAAGAGCCCTTCGACCGCGAACGGGAACCCGAGCACCGACCCGTACTGGCGCATCAGGCCCGGCCACAGCAGGCCCATCTCGAACGACAGCACGGTCCCGGTCACCGCGCCGACCGCGATGAGCACGCCCATCGCCTGCGACCAGCGGCGCGCGAGCAGCAGCGCGGTGTCGTTCTGCCGCCGCAGCCCGATGAACTCGGCCAGCAGCACGAACGCCGGCAGCGCGATGCCCAGGCAGGCCAGGATGATGTGGAATCCCAGCGTGGTCGCCATCTGCGCGCGGGCCGGCACGACCTGCGCGGCCACGTCCAGCGTCATCCCGCGTCCCGCTGCGCCGGGGTTACCTCGACTGACAGGTGCCTGGATGCGGACATGATTCAGCCCCTCCGTGCACGGGCGGGCGGGCACCCCCGTGCGTACGTGTCATATCCGGCGGTCGCCGTCTTAACCATCGCGCAGGCCGTGGTGAGCCGGCATCACCCATTCTGGTGACCTGGCGCAGCCCCCCGTGCGACCGTTCCCCTTCAGCCACAGCGTCCAGCGAGGTCACTCCAGGTGACCCGATAGGCACGTTTTAAAGTTAGCTGAGAGCTTCTGGGGAGCGCCGTGCAACTTGCTGACTGGTTCTTGACCGCCAACGCGTCTGTTCCTCCTGTCGTTGGCGGCGTCGTTTCCCGCACCGCGCTGTGCGGGGGATCGGGGCGGCCGGGCGGGTGGTCGTCGTGTCCGCCCCGGCGGGAAGCGGCAAGACGTTCTTGCTGCGGTCCTGGATCGGCGAGGCCGGCCTGGCCGGTCGCGCCGCCTGGATCCCAGCAGTTCGCCTGAAGCCGTTTCAACCCGCCCCGGGCCGGTGAGAGGCAATCACAAGTCGAGTGATGACACCTCACCAGGGCGGGTGTGAAGATCCCACCAGGCGAGTCGGCGGTTGACCGGGTTCGGAGGACGAATTGCAGGCAGTCGCGGTAGTGACCGCCATAGCGGCCGCGCTGCTCTTTGGAATATCGGCGGTCATGGACCAGCGCAGCACCAAGCGGGTCAAGACGGAGCGGGCGCTGTCCCCCAACATCCTGCGCGACCTGGTCAGGCAGCCGTTGTGGCTGATGGCCATCGGGGCGAACGTCGCGGCCTTCGCCCTCCAGGTCGTGGCCCTCAGCTTCGGCAGCCTCGCGGTAGTCCAGCCGCTGCTGGTCTTCGACCTGGTCTTCGCGGTCCTGATCTCCCGGGCCATCGAGTGGGATCCGAGCATGTTCCCGCCGGGAACGAAGCGATGGGATCCCGGCCTGCTCGCGGGCGTCGCCGCCGCCGCGCTCGGCGTCGGCGGGTTCCTCGCCATCGGGCGGCCGTCGGCCGGGCACACGGACATCGGCTTCGCCGCGCTGGTGCCGCTGGCCATCGGGCTGGTCGTGGTGGTAGGAGGCTGCCTGGCCGTGGCCGCGCGGAACGAGAACGTGCGGCCGCTTGCCCTGGCCCTCGCTACCGGGGTCAACTACGGGATCGCCGCGTTCTCGGTCAAGCTGGTGACGTCGGAGTTCGGCGCCGGGCCGGGCCATGTGTTCACCAACTGGCCGTTCTACATGCTGGCCGTCACCGGCCCGGCCGGGTTCATCCTCAACCAGGACGCGTTCCAGCAGGGCACTTTCCTGGCCCCGGTCCAGGCCATCATCACCACCGCCGATCCCATCATCTCGATCGGGCTCAGCATCGTGTGGCTCGACGCCCGGCTGCGCAGCAGCCCCGCCGCGATCGCCGGCGTGGTCATCTCGCTGCTCGTGATGACGATCGGGATCGTCATCACCGCCCGCCACGCGCCCCAGGTCGCCGCCGGGCAGGCGCCGCCCGAGCCGCCCGAGCCTTCCGAACTGGCCGGCGGGCAGCCCGCTGACGGGCAAGTCACCCGGCCGCGTGATGTCAGCTCACCAAAGCGGCCGTGAACGGGCGCCCCGGTTCCCGCCGCGTCAGGACTTTCCTGAGGCGGGGACGTCGGCGGATCCGGGACGGGTCGGCGCCAGGGGGCTGGACGACCTTGTCGAACAGTTCCCCCGTTCGCAAGGACGGGTAGGTCCGGCGCGTCACTGCCGAGCCCCCAAGCCCGGCACGCGGGACCCTCAAATCCTGCCCACTCCGTTCGCGGGTCAAGCCTGGCGGCCACCCGGCTGGCGGGCCGGGGTCCCGGGCATGACTGCTTACGGGAACGGAGAATTACCGCATCGGCCACGGAACCCGCCGTGGCTCGCGGACGTGGTGGCCGCCACCGGCCCGCCCGGTCAGCCGCCGGGCGGACGCGCGCCCCGGTCAGTTCGCGGCGGCAGCGTCCCTGCGAACCAGCCTGGTCTTGGCGTTCGGGTGGTTCTGCCAGGTGGACGCGCCCGCAGCCACGGCGGTCTTGGCCTGCTCCCACCGGAGCCGGGCCAGCTGGTCGGGCGGCGTCTCGAGCTCGTTGAGCCAGGCCCGGGTGGCCGCGACCACGTGCCCGCCCGCCACGGCCAGGCCCACCAGCCCGATCACGCTGCCGATCCCGATCAGGATCCCGCCGACCATCAGCGGGCCCGACCTTACCTGAGGCCAGTTCTCGGGCGTCAGGCTGGCCGTCTTGTCGTCGTTAGCCATAGTGCCTTCCCGGTGTCCGTGTGCTGCACGGGAACATTTCCATGATGGTGGTGTGCCCTGGTTGGCGTCTGGATATGTGGCGGGAACGCCACGGGCTGCGGTCGCCGGCCGGGTCGGCGGCCCGCCGGCCCCTCGCCGCTCACGCCGACGCGCGGTCGGGGCTGGCGGCCAGGCGGCGCATGAAGCGCAGGATCCTGAGGTGCTTTTCCATCTCGAACGCGGCCTCGTCGGGATCTCCGGCGCGCAGGTGGACGAGCATCCGCCTGCGGGAGTTGACGACGATGCCGTCGGCGGCGCGGCCAGCGCCGATCATGAGGTCGTAGACGTAGGCGGCGCCGAAGTTGAGCACGGGGACCGCGTGCGAGCCGGCGGCGGCGTCGGCCAGGGCGTTGAAGAAACTGGCGTGCTCGGCCGCCTTGCGCTCCCAGCCGAACTCGCGCGGGATAGCACGGGCCTGGTCCAGGCTGGCCTGCAAGGCCGCCTGGCCGGCGCCGGTAACGGCGGTACAGGCGGTCTGGGTGGCCGTGGCCAGCAGTTCGATCAGTTCCTCGTTGGTCATCGGAGTCTCCCTGGTTAGCGCGCCCGGCGCATCCGGATCACCGCAGTCTCACTTCGAGTCTCCAGCCGGCCGGGCTAGCCCGCATCCGCCAAATGGCTAGCG
The DNA here is from genome assembly GCA_963767685.1 of uncultured Actinomycetota bacterium. Taxonomy (GTDB): domain Bacteria; phylum Actinomycetota; class Actinomycetes; order Streptosporangiales; family Streptosporangiaceae; genus Trebonia. The sequence goes on along the minus strand of CAVYEZ010000010.1, from coordinate 614,529 downwards.
TTGTTCTTATGCGGTGGCCAGCGGACCGCGGCAAGTGCGGTCAGGGATGCGGACGATGACTGTAGCGAGCCGGGAGGCGATGCCGGGTATCCCCCTGATGCCGGGCGGGCAACCGGTTCTCGGGCATGCGCTGGAGTTCGGCCGCGACCCGCTCGCGCTGTTCCAGCGGGCACGGGAGCACGGCGACGTCGTTCGCATCCGCTTCGGGCCGTTGTCCGTCTACGTGCTGAATGACCCCGGCGTGATCAGGCAGGCGCTGGTCGGTGAGGCCAGGAAGCTGGGCAAGGGCCTCAATTTCGGCCGGGCCAAGCGGTTGATCGGCAACGGGCTGGTGATGGCGGAGGGCGAGACCCATCACCTGCACCGGCGCCTCATGCAGCCGGCGTTCCACCGCACCCAGATCGCCCGCTATGCGGTCACGATGGCCGATGTCGCGGTGCCGCGGATCGGCGCGTGGCCGGACGGCGGGACGCTCGCCCTCGACCGCGAGATGCGGTCGATCACGCTCACCGTGCTGACCAGGACGCTGCTGTCCAGCGATATCGGCGCGGCGGCGATCGACGAGATCGAGCGGCTGCTGCGGGTCCTGCTCGCCGAGCTTGTGACCCAGGAGATCGCCGCCAACGTCCCCGGGCTCGCGTGGGTACCGACCAGGTCCAACCGGCGGTTCGGCGCGGCCAACCGGCGGCTGCGCGTCCTGCTGACCGGCATCATCGACGGCTACCGGCGAGCCGGGACCGACCACGGCGACCTGATGTCGATCCTCATGCACGCAAGCGACGACGACACGGGCGCGGGCATGAGCGACAAGCAACTGCGCGACGAGGCCACCACCCTCGTCATCGCCGGCTCCGAGACGACCGGGAACACGGTCGCCTGGGCCTGCTACCTGCTGGCCACGCACCCGCGGATCCAGGAACGGCTGCAGCAGGAGGTCGACCTCGTGCTGAACGGCGCCGATGCCGGCTACGAGGACCTGGACCGGCTGCCCTTCACCCGCGCCGTGATCACCGAGGCGCTGCGCCTGTACAGCCCGGTCTGGATACTGCCCCGCCGGGCGCTCGTCGACGTCGAGCTGGGCGGTCACCTGCTCAAGGCGGGAAGCAGGATCTTCTTCAGCCCGTACGCGCTCAACCGCGACGCGCGGCTGCACCGCGATCCCGACCAGTTCGACCCCGGCCGGTGGGCCGCCGACTACCGCCGGAGCGATCTGCGGGCGACGTTCTTCCCGTTCGGCCAGGGCATCAGGAACTGCATCGGCGAGGGATTCGCCTGGACCGAGTCGCTGCTGCTGCTGAGCGCGATCGCGGCCCGCTGGCAGCTGCGGCTCGCGGACGGCGCCGACGTGCACCCCGCGGTCAGCAGCACCCTGGTGCCGAGCGAGCTGCCGGTCATCGTGACTCGTCGCGCAGGACGGCCGGCAGACCCTCGGTGAGCATCGTGCGGCGAACCCGGCCAAGCAGCCGGGACATGAAGAGGCCGCTGACCCCGGTGAACCCGGTGTGCTCGTAGGTGAACCGGGTGCCGTCGCCGGCCTGCTCAAGCCGGTAGATGACCTCGGTGGTCTCGCCTCCGCCGTCATCCGTCCAGGTGTAGCGCAGCAGGTCCGGCGCCCGCGCCTCGAGGACCTCGCAGTTGACGATGCCGTTCCAGCCCGGCTTGGGCTTGGCCACGAACCGGAACTTAGTGCCGGGGACCGGGGCGAAACCCTCCGGTCGCCCGCCGGCGCCCGTCGCGGTCCACCGCGGGATCAGGTCGGGATCGGTCAGCGCGCGCCAGACGCTGGCGACCGGGTACGGGTACTCGCGGACGATGCGGATCTCGCTCATGGGGGCCTCCGTGCTGTCACTGATAATTCTGTCACTAGAAAAATACCGCAACAGAAAATTTCAGGCAACTGTAGGATGAGGGCGTGAACGCAGGGGCACTGGACTGGTCACCAGGGGATCCCGGGGATCCCCGGGGTCCCGGGGCCGGGCATCCCGAGGCCGAGGGGCTGCGCGAGCGCAAGAAGCGGCTCATGCGCAAGCAGCTGTCCGACGTGGCGACCGCGATGTTCCTTGACCGCGGCTTTGACGCGGTTCGCGTGGCCGAGGTCGCCGCGGCCTGCGGCGTGTCCGAGAAGACGGTCTTCAACTACTTCCCGGTCAAGGAAGCCCTGGTCATGGACCGGCTGGAGGGCACGCTGACCGCGCTAAGGGCCGGGCTCGCCGATGCCACGGCCTCGCCGGTAGAGGCGGCGCTGATGATCCTCGACCAGGAACTGGCCGGCCTGACGGGCTCGCTCGGCGGCCAGCCGGACGCCAGCGAGGGGCGCCGGGCCTTCCGCCGGTTCGGCGACCTGATCCGCGCCACCCCCGCGCTGCGCGCCTACCAGGCCGACATGATGGAGCGGTCCGTCGCGGTCGCCACCGAGATCCTGGCGGCGCGGGCGGGGATGACCCAGGACGACGCGGAGCCGCAGATCGCCGCCCGGGCCCTGCTCGGGCTGTGGCGGGTCCAGGCGGACAGCCTGCGCAAGCACCTGGACCAGGCACCCACGGCGGCCCGCCTGCACGAACTGGTGACCGCCGACGTCCGCCGCGCCGCCCGGCTCATCGACACCGGCCTACGCACGTTCCCGGCCGCCAAATCGTCATCCGGCCCAGCCGGCGAATAAGAGCGAGCGCCCGCCGCCCCTGCCCGCCCCATCAAGCCGGCGTGGCGCCCGAAAGGTCCCGTATGCCCAGTTCATCAGCCACCGCGCCTGGCTAAAAGGTCCGAATTAACGCGGAAACTTTTCCTAAGACGGAAACCTATTCATGGCCGGCGAATATTCCGTGCTCGGAAAAGTTTCCGCGCTAATAGCCAAGCCGAGTCTGGGCAGAGGTCAATCTGACTAGCGTATTCTCCCCGTAAATAACACGCTCCCCATAAGCCGCCGTTATTTCCAGGCCACGCGAAGCGAGTCGCCGGCGGCCCCAACCCCCCGGCGGCCCCAACCCCCCGGCCGCGACCGCCCGGCCGCGACCGCCCCTTGACCCTTAGCGAACAGTAGGGATAACCCCACCTCCTCCGAGGGGGTGCGTATCAGGGTATTTCCGGGGATTGCCCTCATGGTTTAGCTGCCGGCAGCTCCATAGCGTTAGCTCCGTCAGCCGCGTGATGACGGGGACGTCCGCGCGGCCCGTGACTAAACCAAGGGGACACGGTGAACGACCGCAATGGTTACACGAGCGGACGCGGGCTTTTCGCCTGGCTAGGACGGGCGGTGGTGCGGCACCCGTGGCGGGTGATCGCGCTGTGGGTGATCGCGGCCGCGGCGGTGATCTTGACCTCGCCTGGCCTGCCGACAACCTCGAACGAGAGCAGCTTCCTGCCGAAGAACTACGAGTCCATCCGCGCCATGGACCTCCAGGACCAGGCGTTCCCGCAGACCGGGAACGTGACGAGCGCGGCGGCCATCATCGTGTTCTCGCGCGCGGACGGCGGGAAACTGACGGCCGCCGACACCGCGAAGGTCGCCACGATCACGAAGGACCTTGATGCCAGGCACATCTCCGGGATCGTCAGCATCACGGCCGGACCCGAGTCGGCGAACCACCTGGTGCAGAGCGCGATGGTCGCGATGCCCAACTCCGTGGTCAACGGCTCAGGTAGCGCGTCCGATAACGCGATCAAGGCGCTGCGCGCCGACATCAAGCCGATGGTGTCGGGCACGGACCTGGCCGAGGGGGTGACCGGCGACGCGGCGCAGAGCCTGGACAGCGAGCAATCCGGCAACCGGGCCGATCAGATCGTGCTCCTGGCGACGCTGGTGCTGATTCTGCTGCTGTTGTTGATCATCTTCCGCAGCCCGATCATCGCGCTGCTGCCTCTGGTTGTCATCGCGGTCGTCTCGCAGGTCGCGACCGGACTGATTGCCGACGTTAACAAGGCGCTCAACCTCAACACCGACAGCTCGATCTCCACGATCCTCATCGTCGTGCTGTTCGGCATCGGGACCGACTACATCCTGTTCCTGATGTTCCGCTACCGGGAGCGGCTGCGCCGGGGCGAGGACCCCAAGCAGGCCATGGTCAGCGCGGTCACCCGGGTCGGCGAGGTGATCTCCTCGGCCGCCGGCGTGGTCATTGTCGCCTTCCTCGCCCTGCTCTTGTCCACCCTGAGCGTGCTGCGCTCGATGGGGCCGGCGCTGGCGATCGCCGTCGGCGTCACGCTGATCGCGGGCCTGACGCTGGTTCCCGCGATCGTGTCGCTGCTCGGCCCGAAGGTGTTCTGGCCGTCCAAGTCCTGGCAGCGTGAGCCCCGGGCGGCGCGGTTCGCCGCGATCGGCGGCGCGCTCGGCCGCCTGGCCCTTTTCGCCGCCGTTTCCGGGCTCGTGCTGGTGGCGCTGGCGATCGGCGCGTTCGGCTTCAAGCCGACGTTCGACCTCTCCTCGGCCGGCATCCCGGCCAGCGCGGAATCGCAGCGCGCCCTGGTCACCCTGGAGAAGGGCCTGCCGCCCGGCGCGACCGACCCGACCGACGTGCTGCTGCACTCGACGTCGGGCGCGCTGACGTCGTCCGAGCTGTCCGGCTACGGCCGCGCGCTCAAGGCGCTGCCCGCCGTCGGCTCGGTCGGGGCGCCCACCGTCAGCGCGGACCACAAGACCGCCGACTACCAGCTGACGCTGAGTTACAACCCGGCGTCCACGCAGGCGGTGAACGCGATGAAGAACTCGATCATGCCGGGGGCGCACGCCGCGGCCCCAACCGGCACGTACGCGCTGGTCGGCGGCACGACCGCCGTCTACGCGGACATCCAGCACGCGGTCAACCACGACTACATGGTGGTCTTCCCGGTCGCGGCGGTCATCATCCTGCTGATCCTGATGCTGCTGCTGCGCAGCGTGGTCGCGCCGTGGTACCTGCTGGCCTCCGTCGGCCTCGGCTTCGGGGCCACGCTGGGCGCGAGCGTGCTGGTGTTCCAGGTGCTGCAGAACCAGGCCGGCCTGGTGTTCCTGCTCCCGGTCTACATGTACCTGTTCGTCGTGGCGCTCGGCACCGACTACAACATCCTGATGATCGCGCGGTTGCGCGAGGAGGCGAGAGAAGGCAAGGACGCGAGGCAGGCCGCCGCGCTGGCGGTGCGGCACTCAGGTCCGGCGATCGGCGCGGCCGGGCTGATCCTGGCGGGCACGTTCGCCTCGCTGACGCTCGCCGGCAACACGATCCTGTCGCAGATCGGGTTCGCGGTCTCGTGCGGCATCGCGCTGGCCGCGTTCGTGATGGCAATGTTCTTCGCCCCGAGCATCACGGCGCTGATTGGCCCCCGGGCCTGGTGGCCTGGGCACGCTGACCGGGGCGGGGCGAAGCTGCCGGCGGCCGGGCGCGAGCCCGCGTCCCGTGCCCTGCGGTAAGTCACGAAGTCAGCCTGCGCTCCCCGGACCGCCGTTACCGGCGGTCCGGGGAGCGCGACTGTCGGCCGAGGAAGGCGACGAGCTGGTCGCCGGGGCCGGCCGGGCCCTCCAGCCGGACCGGGTCGGCGAACAAGCCGGGCCGGGTCCCCGGGGTGATCAGCAGCACGGCGCTCGGCAGCAGGGCGGCGGCCAGGCCGGCCGGGACGGGGCGGTCGGCGCCGCACGCGGCAAAGACGTCCCAGCCGTGCCCGGTGAGCTCGATGGCGCCGGTCACCGCGACCACGCTGGCGGTGACCGCGCGGCCGCCGATGGCGACAAGCCGCCCGTCCGGCCCGGTGGTGGCGCAGGCCGCGCGCAGCCTGGCCGTCTGGCCGCACAACCGCGCGACCCGGTCACCCTCCCGCAAGGGGCCGGGCGGACCGGCGACGCCCTCGACGACGCCCCGGGCGCCGAGCGCGTCCGCGAGTACCCCGACCGAGTCGCTGAGATGGTCAAGCAGCGTCCCCAGGTCCCAGCCGGCGCACGGGGTGGGACACGACAGCCGGGAAGGCGTGGCCAGCGCCGCGCCGGCCAGCGCGTAGCCGACCGCCGCGTCAAGCAGTTCCCGCCCGCCATCCAGCGGGATCACGGCGCAGCCGCCGGGCCGGGTGCCGCCGGGGGCCGGGTAACGGCGCCGCCGCGGCTTAGCGGCAGGCCGAACAGGGCGAACAGGCCCGGGTCGCGGAACGTGACGATCCGCGCGATCCCCGTCGCGGTGACCGTGGGGACCGTCACCGCGTCCGCGTGGTACGCGCCGTCACCCCCGCGCTGGTAGACCGCGAACGCTGGCCGGCCGTTGGCCATGGCGGGAACCATCAGGAACCGCCCGGGCGCGTCCAGCGCCCGGGTGGCGAAGAAGCGCAGCACCGCCGCCCGCCCGGCGAACCAGGTCGGCATCGGCGGCATCTCCAGCGTGACGTCCTCGCGCAGCAGTTCGGCCAGCGCGCCGACGTCGGCGTTCTCGAAGGCGGCCGCGAACCGGTCAAGCAGCGCCCGCTGGGCCGGCGCCGTGGGCTCGGCCAGCTCGTCTTCGGCCGGCAGCGCCTGGGCGAGCTGGGCCCGGGCCCGCCGCAGCCCGCTGTTGACCGCCGTCGTCGTGGTGCCGAGTAGCTCCGCTACCTGCGCGGCCGGCCACTCGAGCACGTCCCGCAAGATCAGGATCGCCCGCGGCCGGGCCGACAGGTGCTGGAGCGCCGCGATCCACGCCAACCGGATGCCCGCCCGGGACGCCGCGACCGCGGCGGGATCCGCGCCCGCTCCCGACAGCAGCGCGTCGGGAAACGGCTGTAGCCACGGCACATCCGGCGCGGGCAGCATCGGCGTCTCCGGATCCGGCGCCGGGGCGCCAAGCCCTGACGGCAGCGGCCGGCGGCCGCGGCGCTCGATCGCGGTCAGGCACACGTTGGTCGCGATCCGGTACAGCCAGGTCCGCACGGAGGCCCGGCCCTCGAAGCCGTCGAACGAACGCCACGCCCGCAGGTACGTCTCCTGCACTAGGTCCTCGGCCTCCTCCGCCGAGCCAAGCATCCGGTAGCAGTGCGCCAGGAGCTCGGCCCGGAACTGGCCCGTGCTGCTGGTGAAGTCCTCGCTAACGCTCATCGGCACTCCCGTGCTGCCATCCGCCGTGCTGCCATCCGACCCGGGCCCGCCGTCAGGGCAGCGGGCGCGGGCCCGCGGCGGTGACAAGGTAAGCATCCTGGTCCGGTTCCGGGCCGGTCAGCAGTCCGGTGACCGCCCGGCCGACCTGCTCCGGGGTAAGTACCCCGCCGGGGCCGCCGCGCGCGCCCGCCCCGGCCCCCTCCCTGGCGGCGTAGGCGGCGGCGAACACCGCGCCGAGCGCGGTTTCCGGCGTCAGCTGCGGCAGCACCGAGACGAACCGGATGCCAAGCCCCGCTCGCCGCGACTCATCCGCCGCGTACGCGGTCAGCCACCGGATGGCCGCCTTGGCCCCCGCGTACCCGCCAGAAAGCGGCGAGCCGAAGATCGCCGCCCCGCTGGACAGCGTCACCACGGTGCTGCCCGGCGCCAGCGGCGCGAGGAGCGCCTCGCGCGTCCAGTGGAACACGTGCGCCACGTCGACGTCCCAGTTCCGGCTGAACGACTCCCAGGTGTGGTGCTGGATTGGCCGCGGCAGCGGCGTGGCGCCCGCGTTGAGCACGAGCACGCCGGGCCGGTACGTGTCGATCAGCGCGCCGGCCACCATCGGGTCGGCCGCGTCCGCGGTCACCGGCGTGAACGACTCGCCGAGTTCCGCGTGCAGCTTGTCCAGCGAGCCACCGTCCCTGGCCACCCCGACGACACGCGCGCCCGTCCCGCTCAAGGCGGTGGCGATGCCCCGGCCGAAGCCCCGGCTCGCCCCGGTAACCAGCGCCGTCACTCCTGCTAGCGCACGATCCGGCATGACGGTCCTCCTCAGTCTGCACGGACGCCCGGTTGGCGTCCCCACCAATACAGACCAGGCAGGCACCCGGGAATCGCCGCGGTCGCGTAGGCCGTAGGCCGCGACCCAGAGCGGGTAGGGATTGGCCAGGCCCTGCTGCAGTCAGGTTGCCGATAGCGCGCTCCTCCGCCGAGCGCGCACAGTGGGAGATACCCGGAAGCTAGGAGACGAATGATGTTCGTTGCGGGCCTAGTTGATCCAACCGTCGGCTTCCCCGCCGGCCGGCGCGTTCCCGGCCGGCGCCGCGACACGTCCAGCCGAGCGAAACTCTGGCGGTCGGTGAGTGCTTCCTGTCCGCCCGGACCAGGGTCGACCCGCTCGTCGCCCTGGCGTACCGGCAGCTTGAGGCGCAGACCGACCAGCAGTTCGCGGCGCTCACGGATCCGCGCGGCCCCTGCCGGATAACCGTCGTCGGCACGCGTGAAGTCACCCCCTACGCCACGGCGGATGAGCTCATCGACTCGGTGCTCGCCTCGCGGACCCTGGAGATCACCCGCACCCCGGCGGACCGCATTCACCCTTTGCTCGGTTGTGAGGCGGGCGGCGCCCACGACCGCCTCCGGGCGGTGCACGACCTGATCGGGCACGTCGCGACCGGATACGGCTTTGACCGGGACGGCGAGTACTCGGCCTGGCTCGCCCAGCGCGGCCTCTACTCGGGCCTTGCCCGCTGGGCCGCCGCTACTGAGTTGCACGGGGAGGTCAGCGCGCTGTGGACGACCGGCCGGTTCGCGGAGCCCAAGGCGGCGCTGCTCGACCGTCGGGTTCTCATCCAGGCCGGCCCCTGAAGGCGGTCCCGGTGCCGGCCTCATCCGGTCCTGTGGTGGGATCGAAGCGAACGTCGGGCTCAATCAGCGAGAGTGGTGAGTGGCAAGTGAAACCAGTACTCGAGGGCACGGTCGCACTGGTTACCGGGGCGTCCAGCGGCATCGGCGCGGCCGCGGCGGACGCGCTGGCCGCGCAGGGCGCGGCGGTGGCGCTGGCCGCACGGCGCCGGGCCCAGCTCGATGAGCTGGCCGCCGGCATCAGGGAGCGCGGCGGCACCGCGCTGGTGCTCGAGTGCGACGTTACCGACCAGCAGCAGGCCGCGTCCGCGGTCGAGCAGACGGTCGCCGAGCTCGGCCGGCTGGACACGCTCATCAACAACGCCGGGGTCATGCTGCTCGGCCCGGCCGCCGGGGCGCCGCTGGATGAGTGGCAGCGGATGGTGGACCTCAACGTGCTCGGCCTGCTGTACTGCGCCCACGCCGCCCTGCCGCACCTCGTCCGGGCCGCGGCGGAAGGCCCGCGTGAGGTCGCGGACATGGTGAACATCAGCTCGGTGGCCGGGCGGTTCGCGCGCGTCGGCAACGGCGTCTACGCGCTGACCAAGTTCGGGGTGGGCGCGTTCAGCGAGTCGCTGCGCCAGGAGCTGGCCGGGCAGTACGTGCGGGTCTCCCTGGTCGAGCCCGGGGCCACCGCCACCGAGCTGGCCAGCCACAACCGGCCCGAGATCCTGGAGGGTATCCGTGGCCAGTTCGGCCAGCGCATGGAGGCCAGCGACATTGCCGATGCCATCGCCTACATCGTCACCCGCCCGCGCCACGTCGCGGTCAACGAGATGCTGATCCGGCCGACCGAGCAACAGCGCTAGGCGCCGGCGACCTGCACCACAGCCGCACAGCGAATGAGGCCTGGCGATCCCGGCGATCGCGGGTCATCGCGGCCAAGGGCCTTGGGCGCACGCCGCGCGGCGGCCACTGTGGTGGCTGAACCCGGTGATCGCGGAGCTGGGGCTGACGTCGATGGCCCGCGGCCGCCACGCCTGCAGACGGGCCAGCTGCTGACCAAGACACAGGCGATCGAGCAGGCGCATGCCCCGGCATGGCTGAAAGACCAGCTCCGCGCCCGGCGTCGGGGCCAGCGGGTAGCCTCCCCGCGCGCCCGGACAGCGCTGATCGCGTGGCGGGATGCACGACGTACCGTGGCCGGTGCCTGCCGCAGGGCAGCGGACTGAACTCACGCGTCTGCCTTCAGGGCGTGGGTTTCGGCGGGCGGGTGGTCGTTCAGGTGCGCGGCGGTGACGGGTGCCTGGGCTGGTAGACGGCAAGTTCCGAGCCGTCAGGCAGCCGGATTGCCGCGAGCAGTCCCCAGCCCTGATCGGAGACATCCCGTGCCACCTCGGCTCCCTTGGCCGTCAGTTCGGCAAGGGTGGCCTGAATGTCGTCGCACATCAGGTAGAGCTCGTGACGACTGGGACCGTCGGCCGGGTGCACGGCGAGCTCGGCCGGAGGCAGGGCGAAGATGGGCCAGCCGCCGCCGGCATCGATGCCAGGCATGCCGAGAACGTCCGCGAAGAACGCCCGGACCTGCTCAGGAGCCGGGGAGAAGACGATTGCGTGGACGCCGGTGATCACACCGCGATCTTAGCCACTGGGTGAGCTCAGCGCCAGAACGCGATACATCTTGATATCTGGGCAACTTCAGCTATATCTTGACTTCGTGCCTCAAGCTTCCCCCGCCCGCCGCGCCGGCGACCGGCTCCGTGACGCGTTCTCCGTGACCGGCACGGTGACCCAGGTTGACCAGATTGCCCGCCGCATGCTGCGGATCCGGATCGAAGGAGACGGCATTTCCCGTCTCAGCTGGACCCCGGGCCAGCACGTGCGCGTGCACGTTGCCGACATGCTCGACCCGCGCAGCTGGCTGCGGCCGCGAGACCTCATGCGCACCTACTCGGTCTGGCAGCACGACACCGGCATCGAGTTCTGCGTGCTTGACCATGACACCGGCGGGCCGGGCGCGCGGTGGGCTCGTCAGCTGCGCGTCGGCCAGCCGGTCAGCTTCAGCCATCCGGAGGGGACGCTGGTGCTCGGGGAAGGCACCTATCACGTCTTCGCCGGGGAAGAGACCGCGGCGGTCGCCTTCGGCGCGATGCTGCGCGCCCTGCCGCCGGCCGCCGAGGCCTACGGCGTCATCGAGGCCGACGAACCGGAAGACGCCCTGCCGCTGAGCCGCCAGCTGCAATGGCAGTACAGGCAAGGCCGACCCGCGGCCGCATCGCAGGCCCTGCTCGAGGCGTTCACCGGGCTTCAGCTCCCCAGCGCGCCGGGCATTGCGTACCTGGCCGGCGAGGCCCGCACAATCCAGTTGCTGCGCCGGCACCTGGTAACCGAACGCGGCTGGCCCCGACAGGCCATCCGCACCAAGCCGTTCTGGACCCCCGGCAAGCGCGGCCTTGACTAAGGGACACCAGCAGCGGCCTGGGTGACGGCGTTCCCGGAGAGCATCAGGGGCTGGTAGGTGGGCTGGTCAATAGCCGCCGTCAAGTTCTCTTTCTAGCTCGGCGGCCATCGCGTCGGCGTCGCCGAGCATTACGCTCAGGTTGTTGCGGTCGTCTTCCAGGTTGAACTCGAGCTTGCCCGACTTCGGGTCGTACAGGAAGCCGCGGACCTCGCCCGCCTCCGGCTGGGCAATGTCGGTGTAGTCCCGGTCGCTGGGGTGCAGGGTCAGCTCGACGGTAAGGGGCGGCTGCCCCGGGGGCTGCAAGCGGACGACAAAGAGCTTCGCGTGCGGCGCTGACCGCTCCGGGTGAAGGATTCGGCGCTCCAGGACGGTCCCGTCCAGAAACATCCATTCATGATGGCCGAAATGAAAGCGGCCGTGCTTTTCGCCGCGCTTCTCATGATCCCGCATTCGGGAAGGCTAGCACCAGGTCTATAGTCCTCGCTTTCCATCAGTCCGGCCAGACCATACCGGGAATGCTGCGTGCTGGCCGGATCAGTGAGGCGGAAGTAGCACTAGGGCGTTTGGACCGAACGTTCCTGGATCCGGACTATACGAGGCGCGGAATCCCCTAGCTGAGGTACCCCGGGTAGAGCAGGCTGAGTTCCGCTGGGTAGGCGGCGATCAGCCGGAGTTCGTCATCCGTCAGCGGACGCCCGGTGGCGGCGTTGCAGAGCTGGACGAGGCGGAACGTCGTGTCTTCGTCGGTGACCTCGATCCCGAGGGTGTCCGTGACATGACGGAACCCGGCCTTCCCGCCGTACTCGCCGGACAGCACGACCCGGCCGCGGCTTGTGTGCCAGTCGGCTGGCCACGGGCCGAGCGCCGCTTCGTCGTAGAGCTCGTAGTTCGCGTGATCCTTGAGCGCGCCGTCGGCGTGGATGCCGGATTCGTGGGCGAACGCGTTCGGGCCGATGCCAGGCTGGTTGTTCGGCAGCGGCTGGCCGAACGCGTAGCTGGCCCACTGGCCGAACCGGCGTGCCCAGGTCAAGTCGATCGGGTCGCCGGTCTCCGCCTCGGCGGGCAGGCCGAACCCGTACCTGACGGCGAGGATGCACGACAGCAGGTCCGCGTTGCCCGACCGCTCGCCGATCCCGTTCACACAGGTGTTGATCCACGCGTCCTGGCCGGCGTCGAGGTCGCCGAGAGCGCCGCTGACCGAGTTCGCCACTGCCATGCCCAGGTCGTTGTGGCAGTGCGTCTCGACGGGGATGCCGACGGCGGACGCCAGCCGGGCGAACCGCTCCCGGATGCGCCCCGGGGTGTCGCCGCCGATCGTGTCGCAGTAGCGGATCCGGTCAGCGCCGGCGTCCCTGGCGGCCAGCGCGAACTCCAGCAGGAAGCCGTCGTCGGTCCGGGAGCCGTCCTCTGCGTTGACGCCGACGGTGGCGGCGCCGCCGGCCTTGGCCGTGTGCACGGCGCCGGTCATCTCCCGGATGACAGCGTCGTGGTCGAGCCTCCCGCGGAACTTCTTCGCCAGCATCTGCTCAGAGGTTGAGATGGACAGGTTGTAGTGCTCAAGGCCCAGCGGCAGCGCCTGCTCGACGTCGGCCGACACGCCCCGGCACCAGCCAGAAAGCAGCAGGTCGCCGAACGCGCCGGCCTTGGCCAGCGCCACCTGGGCGCGCATGTACGGAGCCTCGTGGAACAGGAACGGGAAACCGATCTCGGACTGCGCCACGCCGAGCCGCCCAAGGTAGAAGTTCACCATCGTCTTGCCGAACTTGGACAGCCCGGTCCGTGCGGTCTGCACGCCGTCGCGGTTGGTCACGTCGAGGTAGTGGATTTTCGCCATGTGATCCATGTTGACTTGAACTGCGACAATGCATCAACATTGATTTTGATCAACATGAAGACCTGGATCACCACTGCGGAGGCGGCGCGCCGCCTCGGCGTCAAGCCCGCCACTGTCTACGCGTATGTGAGCCGTGGCGTGCTCCGGCGGCGCCGGGACGAGGACGGGCGCCGCAGCCTGTTTGACGCCGCCCAGGTGGAAGAACTCGCCCGCGGCGGCCGGCCGAGGCGCCCGCCCGCCCCCGCTGAGCTAGTCATCGAATCCTGCATCACGGCGCTGCGTGACGGCCGGCCGTTCTACCGCGGCCGCGACGCGCTGCAACTCGCCGGATCCTGGTCCTTCGAGCAGGCGGCGCTCTGGCTGTGGAACGAGGGCACGGATGACGCCGGGCCATGGCCAGCGATACCGGACGCGCTGCCCCCCGCCGTCGCCGCGCAAAGCGGGCTGCCCGCGGGAACCCTGCCGCGCGAGCGTCTCCAGGTGATCACGGCTGCCCTGGCTGTCACCGATCCGCTGCGCCACATCGCCGGCCGGGCCGCGGCCATCACGACCGGCCAGCGGCTCATCACCGCGATGCTCGACTGCCTGCCCGCCGTCGGCCCCTGTCCCGGCCAGCGCATCGAGGAACGACTGTGGCGCGCGCTCTGTCCCGCCCCCGCCGATCCGGACCTGCTCGCGGTCCTGCGGTCGGCCCTGATCGTGCTGGCTGATCACGAGCTGGCCGCATCGACCCTGGCCGTTCGGATCGCTGCTTCCACCCGCGCTGACCCGTACACGGCCGTCGCGGCGGGGCTCGCCGCCGTCGCCGGCCCGCTGCACGGCGGCGCGTCCCTCGCCGTCGAACGGCTGCTGGACGACATCGGGTCGCCCGCTGACGCCAGCCGCGTGCTCGGCGACCGCCTCCGCGTCGGCGAGCGGATCCCCGGATTCGGGCACACCCTCTATCGGATCGACCGCCGCGGCAACTACCTGCTCGGCCGACTCCGGGAAATCCGGCCGGAACACAGGCTGCTGGCGATCGCCGACGAGATGCTGGCAGTCATGGGACGGCGGCGCCTGCCGGCACCTAATACCGATCTGGCCCTCGCGGTACTGACCCGGATGGCCGGCATGATCGAGGGTGCCGCGGAAGCCGTCTTCGTCACCGCCCGCACCGCGGGCTGGCTCGCGCACGCGTTCGAGGAGTACGACCGCGGTCGGCTACTGCGAGCCAGAGCCGTCTACATCGGAGATTAAGCCGAACGGTCCGCTGGTTCCTGCCCAGGTGTCACCGCCTTCTCAGTCGGCCGTCAGGTCCTCAAGGCCGTAACGCTCGATGTGGCCGGGATCGGCCGGATCGATCGTCCGCAGGCCCTCGGCGGCGAGGCGCTTGTTGATTTCGGCCAGGTGCTCGCGGACGAGTTGCTTCTCGGCATCGGTGGTCTTGCCCTTGTGCGGCTTGCCCGCGTGCTCCAGCGTCCCGTAGTCGGGCCGCTCGGCGGCCGTGGCGGCGGCCCGTGGCTTCGGCGCCCGCCTGGCGGGCGGCGCGGCGATGAGCAGTTCGCTCATCGGGCGGGCGGTGGCGAGCTTGTCGAAGACCGCGGCGTCCAGGGTCACCCGCCGCGGCTCCGCCTCGTCGGCCGTGTAGAGGTCGACGACGGCGACATCCAGCGCCGCGTCGGTGATTGCCCGCGCCTCGTCAACGTGGGCCTCGATCTCGACGGGCTGACCGTCCAGTTCAGGATGCTCGTGGACGACGATGCGCACGAGGGCGCCGTCCTCGGTGATGAGCTGCTCGCTGAGGTCGCTGAAGCGGACCGTCTTCTGTCCCATAAGGATCCTTTCTACTACGCCGTGGCCAAGATCGTGTGGCATGACGGGTCGCGCCAGTCACGGAAAGGCTGGCTTCGGCTCGAGCCACCTCTCGGCAAGATGCTGGCCGGCGAGCGCCGGTGACACTCTCACGTCAGCATTGGGCGGTGTCAGGTCCGCATGGGCTGCCGCGTTGGGCTGCGCAGGCGCGCGTCAGTGTCGCCTGCCAGTCGTGCTGCGGATCGGTCACCATGATCTTCGGGAATGGGTAGCGGCTGTACAGGCGGGTCACGACGGGCTCCCACGCCTGGTACAGCCTGACCACGGCGTCCTGGCCGCGAAGGCCGCGGCGGCGTTGACGCTTTCGATGGCCCTTTTGACTGCCGGGCGGTTGAGGTCTTTTTTCTTGGGGTAGCAGAGTTCCCGGATCACTGCGGCGACGACCGTGACACTGTCCCACCCCTGGGTTTCCTGGTCTTTGTCATCTTCGCCGGGGGCGCAGTCAAGCCCCACGATCAGGCCATGGGTCGACGCAAAGGCCCTTGATCAGCTCGGCCAGCTTGGGAGTACGACACGCATCGATGAGCAGCATGCTGTTGGCGCCAATCTCTTTGATCTCGTCCGCCATCAGAAGGGTGCCAGGGCGGGATCGCCGTCCAGTTCGCTGGTGTCAGCGTCGGCCGGGCCGCGATGCAGTGGGTCAGTACGGCGCGACGGCCGGGTCGTCGGTGGTGCTGGCGCCGATGCGGGCCGCCGCGGTGTTGCCCTTGCGGGCGGCGGGCAGGTGGGTGCCGGCGGCCGCGAGGCCGAAGACCGGCATGTTGCCGTAGACGGCCTCGTACTCCCCGGCCCGGACCCGGAACGTCTCGTGCCAGATCCCGACCTCGCCGGAGTCCCTGACGGCGCGGTTGAACTGCCGCCACGGCTCCAGGTGGGGCAGGTCCTTGTCCCGGGCGAAGCGGTCCAGGGAGTCGAAGTCGCGCCAGTACTGGACCAAGATCGTCGTGCGGCCGAACCACTGCTGGAAGCCCAGGCAGCCCAGTTCCGGATGGCGGCTCAGCACCTTCACCATTCTGGGCATGGCCGTCGCGACCGGCAGCCACTTGCGGACCCGCAGCGGGTGGTTGAAGCGCATCCCGATCAAGAAGACGACGAAATCGCCCTCGATGCCTGCCGTGTAGCGACCTGGCCGGATCTCCATGCCCGCTCCCCTTCCTCAGCGACGTCATCTCGACCAGCATGAACCAGCGGGGCCGGCCCCCGCCACAGTCGGCCCGGGCTGAATGGCGTGCGCTGGACGCCGGTGCCGTCAGACTCACTGTCAATCATGGACTAATATCTTGGATTCCATTATATTGGCGGCATGGCAGTCAAGCCCATGACCGGGCAGGCGTTCTTCGTGCTCACCGCGCTGGCCGACAGCCCGCGGCACGGGTACGGCATCGTGCGCGAGGTGGCCGAGTTGTCCGACGGCCGGGTCAAGCTGAAGATCGGCAGCCTCTACGGGGTGCTGGACCGGCTCGCCGCGGAGGGGCTGATCGAGGCCGACCGGGAGGAGGCGCGCGACGGCCGGCTGCGCCGCTATTACCGGCTCACCCGGGACGGGCGGGACGCGCTGGCCGAGGAGGCCGACCTGCGCGCCGCCACCGCCCGGGTGGTGCGAGCAAGACTGGGCCTGGCGAGCGGGGAGGCGGCCGGATGAACATCGACGGCCCGGACCTGGAGGATCGTTACCGGCGGGTGCTGCGGCTGCTGCCCGGCTACTACCGGGCCATATGGGAAGAGGACATGGTTGCCGCCCTCCTGGACAGCCGGATGACCGGCGACGAGGACGAAGACGAGTACGTCCTCGAGTTCGGCCGGCCCACCTGGCCGGAGGTCGCCAGCGTGGTCGCCCTGGCGGCACGGCTTTACCTGGGCGGCGCAGGAGCTCCGCGCCGCTACCTTGCCTGGGGGCAGGCGGTCCGAGGGGCGGCGCTCGCGCTGCTGCTGACCCACGCGATATGGGGCCTGAGTGCGATCTTGCTCGTGGCCCGCAGCCATCGCCTGCTCGGCTGGCTTCCGCCGACCCCGGCCGCTGGGGGCATCTGGCTCACCGTGTGGTACGCGGGCAGCTACAGCTGGATCGTGGTCTTCGTAGCGCTGGTCCTGGGACGTTACGGCGTTGCCCGGGCCTTCGCGGGCCTGGCGGTCGCCGCGGCCCTAGCCATCGCGCTGCAGGGGCAGCTGGCCGGCGAGCTCGTATCGCCGTTCGCGTCGTGGTCGTACCTGGTGCTGATGGACTTCACCCCGGTGGCGGCCATGGCCGCCTTCCACCGGGACGCCCCGCCGGTCCCGCGCCGGCCCTGGCTGCTGGCCCTGCCCGCCGGATACCTCCTGGTAAACGTGCCGTGGTTGACGCTCCAGCTGACCGGCAACTCCGCCTGGCTTCCGGACGACTTCGGACTGTGCTGCCTCCTGGTCGCCCTGGCCTGCCTGGCCCACGCGCCGAGGGCCTGGTCCAGCCGGGCCGGCACGGGCCCGTGGTCGCTGACCCTCGCCCTGCTGGCCGGCGTCGTCGGGCTGGAACGGCTCACCTCGCTCAGTTTTTACCCGAACGACCCGCACCTTTCCCGCGTGGGCCTGGCCGAACTGCTCATCATGGTGGCCGCCGCCGCGCTGGTCGCCCCGGACGCCGTTCGCGCCCCGGCGGCGATGCCCGCACCGCCGTCCCGTCCGCGCCTCGGGTGACGTCATGATGGCCCACTGGCGAAGGCTCGCGGTCGGTCCTCGCGCTCGCCCTCACCGGCTGCGCCGGTGTGCTCCCGCGGGCGCTTCGCCGTACTCCTCATTGCGGACATGGACGAAGTCCACCGAGCCGTTGCGCCGCAGCGCGTCGATCACCGGGTTAAGCGCGTCACCCACGATCCCGTAACACCGGCGGACCCCGGCTGACGCCAGCATCTCCCACATGCCATCGGCTACGGTCCTGGCCATCTGCATGCCTCCCGGCCATGGGACTGCCATCGGCGACCGCCCCGTCGAGACCGACGCTACGCCGGCGACGGCAGGGCGAGGGAGGGCGAGGGAGGGTGGGGTACCCGTGCCGAAGCCGGCGAACTCAGCCGGGCACCGGGCCGGCCGGCGTGCAACAATCGGCACATGCCGGAACGTCTCGAAGTGCAGCGGGCGGTGGCCGCGCCCGCGGGTGAGATCTTCGCCGTGCTCACGAGCCCTCAGGGGCACGTCGCCATCGACAGCTCCGGCATGCTGATGGAGGCCAGCGGGGACGTCGTCGCCAAGGCGGGGGACACCTTCGTCGTGCACATGGACCGGGAAGCGCTCAACGACTACCCCCTGGGCCTCTACGACGTCACCGTCGAGATCGTCACGTTCACGCCGGACCGGGAAATCACCTGGACCGTCCGCGGCCAGCTGAACCTCGGCCACGTGTACGGCTACCGCCTGGAGCCAATCGACGAGGGCACCCTCGTGACGTCCTACTACGACTGGTCGGCGGCCGAGCAGAACTGGAAGGACGCCGCCATCTTCCCGGTGATCCCGGAAAGCGCACTGCGGGCCACCCTCGGGATCCTGGCCCGCACCGTCGCCCCCGGCAAGCCCCGCCCCGCACTCCCAGCCCAGTAACGGCCGCTACGGCAACCCCCGGCCATCGCCCGCGTGCCTGGCATGCCCGGGCACTGGTCCCCGGCAGGGGCCCGCTACCTTCCGGGGAGACACACCAGGCGACCGATCCGCGATACTGGCCACATGGTTAACGACACCGCGCGGGACCGAGCCATCTACCACGCGCTGAAGGCGGCCGACGAAGTCGCGGCCGCACTCCAGACTCACCTCATCGAGGAGCACGGGGCTGACCCGGAGCGTGCCGCCCCGCAAAGCCCTTCCAGCAACTCCCTCAAGCTGCTGCGGCAGGCTCGCGAGCGCCTAGGGGAGGGACTGCGGGCCGTCGAGGCAGACCACATCGCCGAGTCCGACCAGATCTCCCTGCGCAACCAGTAATCCCGGCAACCGTACAAGTTAACGTCCCGCGCTTTGTCACCTGCTGGCGAATATGGCCTGCCAGGTCGGCCTGATCCGCGCTCCTCACCGAACAAGCGTCAAGGATCTGGTGCACGCGCCTCAGGCGGTTCCGTCGCCTAGCCAGAAGCGTCTCGCACGTTCCGCGTCCGCGGCTCCGGTCAGCGACGGCGGGTTCGGGCAGAACCTGGCGCGCGTCATCGGTACTGGCGGTGCTGTGCTTGGAGGAGGCGCTGGCGCAAGTCGTCGGGAAGAAGGGTCCGCCACTGTCACCACTGGCCGAGCGAGCCAGTGGCAAGGTAGGTTCGTCCGCGGGATACCGGCGCGGCAGATGGGACGGGGGCTTGATGGACGGACAGATGGCCGCGTCAGGGCGGCATGCGGTCGTTGCGCGCTATTTCGAGATGTGGAACACCGGCGACTCCTCGGCTGCGGGGCAGATCCTCGGCCCGGACTGGACTGACCATGCCCATCCCGAGGTGACCGGCCCGGACAGCGTGCGGCAAGCGGTCGGCAGGCTCCGGGCGGCGCAGCCGGACCTCCGGTTCACCATAACGGCGATCCTCGGCGGCGATGACCTTGTCGCCGCCGTCGGTGAGGTGCGCCGCGGCCCGGGTGCCGCGAACAGCCGACTGGTCTGGCTCATCCGGCTTGACGGCGACCGCATGGCGGAGATGTGGACCTACCATGCCGCGCCGTCCGCTCCGGGGTAGGCGCTCACAACGGTGCCGCCCCGCGCCTTACGCGGCAGTCATCAGAACGGCGGCTCGTCACTCCAGGAGTCGCTCCAGGGATCCCCTTGCCTCAGAAGATACGTGATCGCCGCGAGGGTCCGCTTGGACGGGTTCCGAAGACAAAAACGATAAACGTCCGAAATGACGGTTTTGTGGGAAAAATGCCTTGCGGCTTAACCGGTTTCATGGTTGATATTCCCCTATGTTCAACATCGTGGGGATGTGTCGCGTCGGCAGCGCCCAGCCAAGCGGGTCGCGGAGATGACCGCGCAGCCGGCCAGCACCGAGTCCGCAGTCGCCCGGGTACGTAGCTGGGCCGGGGGACGCCGGCGCAGCTGGTGGTCAATCATCCGCATCCTCCCGCAAGCAGGACCGGTCGTCTCGGTCGCCGCGCTGCTGAACCTCGTTATCGGCCTGCTCCCGCTCGCGTTCGTCATCGCCACCAGCGTCGCCATCGCCCGGGTGCCCGCCCTCGGCCACGCGAACCATGACGCCTGGGGACCGGTGCTCGCCGCGATGACCCTGGCCATCGTCGCGCTCTTGCTGCAGAGCGCCCTGTCGCCGTTCCAGGCCGCGCTCACCGAGCTGATCAGCAGGCGCGTCGATGGCTTCTGCACCAGGCGGCTGATGCGCTGCACGCTCACCGAAGCGCCCGTGGCCCAACTCGAGCAGGCAGAAGTGCTCGACAAGCTGAGCGACGCCCGCCGGGGGCTCGTCGAGTACTTCGTCACGCCGGGCGCGGCCGCCGCCGGCCTGGTCACGCTCATCGCCCGCTACGCGCAACTGCTGGGCGCGGTGCTGATCGTGGGGATCGTGCTCGGCCCGCTGGCCGGGCTCCTGATCGCCGCCGCCGCCCTGGTCGCCCGCTTCGGCCAACGGGGGTCGCTGTCCCGCTGGTCGGTGATCATCGACCGGCTGTCGGCGGCCCGCCGCAAGCTGTTCTACGTCTTCGACACCGGCAGCGAGCTCGCCGCCGCCAAGGAGATCCGCGTGCTCGGCACGCTGCCCTGGTGGCAGGCCCGGGGGGAGCAGGAGTCCGATGCTTACCTGCGGCCGCTGTGGCACGAGCGGCGCCGCCTTTTCCTCGGCCCGTTCGTGTGGTTCAGCCTCGCCGTGCTCGCCGGGGCCGCCGCCGTCCTCGTCATCCTGAGGAACGCGGCCGACAACGGCGGGCTCAGCGTGCTCGACCTCTCCCTCGCGATCCAGGCGATCCTCATCCCGCTCCGCTTCGGCGTGTTCTTCCCCGAGGCGGACGTGCAGACGCAGTACGGCATGCTCGCCCACGACTCGATCCTGGAGATCGAGCGCAACGCCGCGGCCGGGGCGAGCCTGCTGCGATCGGGCCAGCGGGACGCGAGCGACGTGCCCCGCCAAGCGATCCGCTTCGAGCGGGTGAGCTTCGGCTACCCGGGCAGCGACCGCCAGGTGCTCGACGAGGTGGACCTTGAGTTCCCCGCGGGCACGTCCACGGCGATCGTGGGGCTGAACGGCGCGGGCAAGACGACCCTGGTCAAGCTGCTGGCCCGGCTGTACGAGCCGACCAGCGGGCGGATCAGCGTGGACGGCGCGGACCTCGCCGAGTTCGACATCAGGTCGTGGCAGCGCCGCCTCGCGGTGATCTACCAGGACTACATCAGGTACGAGTTCGACGCGGCGACCAACATCGGCCTGGGCGCGCCCGAGCGCATGCATGACCGGGAAGCGCTCAACCGGGCGGCGGAGTGGGCCGGCGCCACCGAGGTGATCCACAGCCTGCCGCAGGGCCTGCGCACGGTGCTGTCGAGCCGCTACCAGGGCGGCACCGACCTGTCCGGCGGTCAGTGGCAGCGCATCGCGCTCGCCCGCGCCCTGTTCGCCACCGGCGCCGGAGCGTCCGTGCTAGTGCTCGACGAGCCGACCGCTCAGCTCGACGTCCGCGCCGAGGTGGCCTTCTTCGACCGCTTCCTTGAGCTGACGCAAGGGCTGACGACCGTGGTCATCTCGCACCGCTTCTCCACCGTGCGCCGCGCGCAGCGGATCGTGGTGCTCGACCACGGCCGGATCACCGAGCAGGGCACTCACGAAGAGCTCCTCGCACGAGGCGGGCGCTACGCCGAGCTGTTCGAGCTGCAAGCGCGCCGGTTCAACGCCGGCGACGAGGCCGAGCCAGAAGACGACCAAAACCAAGACCAACAGCAGGAAGACGCGCTGTCATGAGGATCTTCCGCGCCGCCCGCTACCTGTTCTCCCTCGGCCTCCAGGTGGACCGCGGCCGGCTCCTACGCGCGGTCGTCCTGATGTTCGCCGGCTACATCGCCGCGCCCCTCGCCGCCCTCGCGCTGCGCGGCCTCACCGACGGACTGCTCGGCCGTCAGGCCGGGACGGCGCTGACGTACGCGCTGCTCGCCGCGCTGCTGCTGGTCGCCCAGCTGATGCTCAGCCACTTCGCGCACCTCGACTACTTCGAGGTGGCGGAGCTGCAGCAGAACCGGCTCCGCGGCGAGCTCATGGCCCTGGTGAACGGCCCGCCGGGCATCGACCACCTGGACCGGGCGGACTTCGCCGACAACATCGGCCTGGTCCGCGACGGCTTGTTCGGCTCGACCCGGGCGCTGGAGGCCGTGCTCCAGCTCGCCGGCCTGCTCCTGCAGACGGCCATCACCGCCGGGATCCTCATCGACCTCAACCCGTTCTTCGCCTTCCTGCCGGTGTGCGCCGTCGTGCCGGTGCTGCTGGAGCGCGTGGCGCAGAACGCCGTGGAATCCGCCCGGGAGCAGACCGCCGAACGGCTCCGGCTCAACAAGCACCTCATCGACCTCGCGACCAGCATCGGCTCGGTCCGTGAGCTGCGCCTGTTCGGCAGCGAAAGCGAGCTGCTGGCCCGGCAGGAGAGCACCTGGGACGAGGTGACCGCGGCGATGTGGCGCGGCCAGCTGAAGGCCGCCGCCTACCGCGCCGTCGGCCAGGGCTTCTTCGCGCTCGGCTACGGCGGCGCGATCGTGCTCGAGCTGGCCAGCGCCCTGAACCGGCACGCCTCGATCGGCGACCTGGTGCTCGTGATCACGCTCGCGGTTCAGGTGAGCGTGCAGGTCTCCGGCGCCCTCGGGCTGCTGTCGTTGCTGCAGACCGCCGGCCGGACCGTCGACCGCATCGAGGAGCTGCGCGCGATCGCCGCGAGTGCCCAGGATCGAGGAAGAACCGGCCGCCCGGCCAGCGCCAGCGCCCGCGTGCCGAGCCGCCTGGACCGCGGGATCACGCTCGAGGACGTCAGCTTCAGCTACCCGGGTGCGGCCGAGCCGGTGCTGTCCGGCCTTTCCCTGGAGATCCCGGCCGGCCAGACGCTCGCGCTCGTGGGGGAGAACGGCGCGGGCAAGTCCACCCTGGTCAAGCTGCTCTGCGGGCTGTACCGGCCGACCAGCGGCCGGATCCTGGTCGACGGCGTGGACCTGGCCGACATCGACCAAGAGCGGTGGCGCGCCCGGGTCGCCCCGCTCTTCCAGGACTTCACCCACATCGAGCTGACCCTGGGGGAGAGCATCGGCCACGGCGACGTCGCGCGGATCAACGACCAGGAGGCGGTGGGCGCGGCCGTGGCCCAGGCGCGGGCCGACCGGGTGCTCAAGACCGTCACCGGCGGCCTGGCCGGGTACGTCGGGCGGTCCTACGACCACGGCGCGGAACTGTCCGGCGGGCAGTGGCAGACGATCGGCCTGGCCCGCTCGCTCATGCGGGAGGCACCGCTGCTGCTGGTACTCGACGAGCCGGCCGCCGCGCTCGACGCGTCCGCGGAACACGAGCTCTTCGGGCGCTACGCCTCCTCGGCCGGGCGCGCCGGCCAGGGCCAGGGCGGCGTCACCGTGCTCGTCTCGCACCGGTTCTCCACCGTGCGCATGGCCGACCGCATCGCCGTGCTCGACCGGGGCCGGCTCGCCGAGTTCGGCGCGCACCGCGACCTGATGGCCGCGGACGGCCTCTACGCCGAGCTGTTTACCCTCCAGGCCCGCGCCTACGGCTGAACGGCGCCCGCGCCGCCGTCGCACCCGCCAAGGCCCAGGCGGGCCGGGCCAGAGTCAGCCCGGCCCCGTTCGGAAAATTCAAAATGCTTATGCCGAACGGGGGCGGGATGCCCCGCCAAGCCCCGCCATTCCTGCTCCCCGCGGGGCGCCGGCGGGGCCTTGACACGACCTGCCGGCAGCTTTAGCGTCCGCTGTTAGCGTTCACATCCGATTCATCTGCCTGAATTGGCAAACCGGTCGTGGTCTCGATGATGAGAGGTGAGTCATGCATGTTAGCGATATCAGTCGAAGGCTAATTCTGGTCATTAGCGCTGGGCTGCTCGTCGTGGGCGGGCTGGCGGGCTCGGCGATCGCGGGCGGCTTCTCCGCCGCGTCGGCCGCCCCCGCGGCAAGCGCGGCCCCGGCGGCAAACGCGGCCTCCGCGGCAAACGCGCCCTCCGCGCGCCCGTGCGGCATCTACGCCGCGGGCGGCACCCCGTGCGTGGCCGCCTACAGCACGGTTCGCGCGCTGTACCGCAACTACCAGGGGCCGCTGTACCGGGTCACCCGCGTCTCCGACGGCACCAGTACCGACATCGGCGTGCGGTGGCCGGACGGCTACGCGGACGCGGCCAGGCAGGACGCGTTTTGCGCGGGGACCGTGTGCACCATCACCCGGCTCTATGACCAGAGCCAGGAACGCAACGACCTCGGCATCGAGCCGATCGGCGGCAACGGCTCGGCCGACGTCGGCGCGATCGCCAACGCGCTGCCGGTAACCGTCGACGGCCACCAGGTCTACGGCGTGTCCGTCCAGGCCGGCGTCGGTTACCGCAACGACGTGACCCGCGGTGTCCCCACCGGGTCCCAGCCCCAGGGCGCGTACATGGTCACCAGCGGGCAGCACACGGACGCCTCGTGCTGCTTCGACTTCGGCAACGCGGAGACGTCCAACACCGACACCGGCAACGGGCACATGGACGCGGTGTACTTCGGCAACCTGTGCTGGTTCACGCCCTGCGGCGGGACCGGCCCGTGGGTCGAGGCGGACATGGAAAACGGCCTGTTCTCCGGCGGCAACGGCTCGGACCCCGGCAACAAGGGCAACAGTTCGCCGTTCGTGACCGCGATGCTGAAAAACAACGGCACCACGACGTACGCGCTGGAAGACGGCAACGCCGACGCGGGCGGCCTGACCACCGAGTACGCGGGCCCGTTGCCCGACATCGGCGGCTACACCCCGATGCACCAGGAAGGGTCGGTGCTGCTCGGGACCGGCGGCGACGACAGCAACGGCTCCGACGGCTCGTTCTTCGAGGGAGTCATCACCGCCGGCTACCCGTCCACCGCGACCGACAACGCGATCCAGGCGAACATCGTCGCGGCCGGGTACCGCCAGGTGCCGTCCTCCTTCCCGGTCGCCGGGACCCAGTACAGCATCAGCAACGTCAACAGCGGCACGGCCGTCCAGCCCGACAACTGCGCGACCGCCAACGGCACCGGGATGGAACTGTGGACTACCGGGGCGACGGACTGCCAGAAGTGGACCTTCGCCAGCGCGGGCAACGGCCACTACATCATCACCAACGTGAACAGCGGCACGGTCCTCGACTCCGTGAACTGCGGGATCTTCGACGGCACGCTGACCGACCTGTGGACCTCGCTCGGCAACAACTGCCAGGAATGGGACGTCACCAAGGTCGGCGGCCACTACACGATCAGCAACGTCGGCAACGGCATGGTCCTCGACGCGCTCGACTGCGAGAAAGCCAACGGCACCGTCGTCCGCCAGTGGGCCCAGCTCGACAACACCTGCCAGCAATGGGACATAACGTCCTAACCTCCCGGCCAGGAAAGAGATAGTGGATCGCTGACCCCGCGATAGCGTGGCCAGCGATCCACTATCTTCCTGGCGACCGGGCGACGCCCCGCGCGGCGCCCGGTTCGCCCGGTTCGCGGGCCGCCGTCAGACGGCGCGCCACCTGGCCTCGCACCACGAGTAGACGCCGAACATCACCAGGCCGATCGCCACCACGACGAGCAGCCACGGGCCGAGTGGCGTGTGCGCGAGCGCCCGCAGCGCGGAGTCGATGCCCTTGGCCTGCTTCGGGTTAGCGTCCTTGGCCGCGATGACCAGGAAGACGCCGATGGTCGCGAAGACCAGGCCGCGCGCGATCCCGCCGACCTGGCCCAGCCGCGTGACGACCTTCCTGGTCCGCGGCGAGGCCGACCCCATGCGCAGGTGCCTGAGGAACTTGAGCTTGTACGCGCGGTAGATGACGTACAGGCCGGCGATCACGATGACGACACCAGCGAGCGCGACGACCACCTGGCCGCCCTGGTACTTCAGCGCATCAGCGGTCAGGTCCTGTGACTGGCGGTCGCTGGACGAGGGCTGGCCGACGCCGAGCGCGTACTTCAGGATCCCGTAGGTGACCAGCGCGTAGAACACGGCGCGGGCGAGGTTCGCCAGCCGCTTGCTGGCCTTGCGGCCGCCGGCTCCCGGGCTGCCCCAGGCGGCTTCCGACAGCCGCCACAGCGTCATGCCGGCGAATCCGATCACCAGCAGCCACAGGATCGCCGTTCCGAACGCGGTCTGCGCCACCAGGCGCACGGCACCGGTTCGGTCAGCCTGCTGGTGCGACCCGTCGATGGCGACCTGGACGGCGATGATGCCGATCAGGACGTACATCAGGCCGCGGGCCACCAGCCCGGCCCGGGCCAGCCACGCCATGCCCCGGCCGGACCGGCCGGACCGGGCGGGCCGGCCGGACCGGGGCGCCGATCTCCGGCGGGCGGAACTGCGGAAGGACGTGCGCGTAACCATAGCTACCTCCAGTGGGAACTGAACCGGTCATTCGCCCGCCAGCCGGCGGTAGACCAGCAGCTTCTTCGGCCGCTTGACCAGGCTGATCGACCGCTTCATCTCCGTCGCCTCGCCATCGAGGCACAGTGAGACCGGGCCGCCGGAAGGCGACGCGATCCGCACCGACGCGGCCGACCAGGTCTGGTAGACGCGGCACCGGCCGAGCGTGCCGAGCAGCACCGCGACGATCAGCCGGGTCCTGGCGAACGGCTGGGAGCCGTCGACCAGGCGCACATCGAGGTTTCCGTCGGCCAGGTCGGGCCGGTAGGCGGGGGCGGCGCCCGCGGGCTCATACCGGCAGTTGCCGGCGAAAAGCAGCCATACCTGGCGGCGGCGGCCGTTCACGATCAGGTCGACCGGCCTGCTCGTGCGCAGCACGCCGACGAGGCCGAGCAGCATGGCGGGCCACTTTCCGACCGTCGGCTCAAGCTTCTCCCGCGCCTTGACGAGGTCGACGTAGACGCCGGTGCTCGCGGTGTTGAGGAAGGCCGCGCCGTCGGCGGTCGCCACGTCGACCAGGACGCTGTCCCCGTCGCGCAGCGCCGCCAGCGCGTCCTCCACCGATTCGACCCCGAGGTCGGCGGCGAAGTGATTGAAGGTACCGGCCGGCAGGACCAGCAGCGGCAGCCCGGCGTCGGCGGCGATCCCGGCGGCGAGCCTGATCGAGCCGTCCCCGCCCGCGACGCCGATGATCCGCGCTCGCGTCGCTGCCTTGATGAACAGGCTCTCCAGGTCGTCATCGGCGGTTGCCGTGATGATCTCGGCGGCGGGGAGCACGGCGCTGAGCGAGTCCGCGAGCTCGGCCGAGGCGCTGCCCGCGCTGGAGTTGACGATGAGCACCAGGCCCGAGCCGTCGGGCGACGCCGGGGCCGGGTGCCGCGGCCGCGCCGCGGCGGCGGGCTCGGTCGGACGCCGCGGCCACCAGCGCAGCGTCACCAGCCCGGCGGCGGCGCCAAGCGCGAAGCCCGCGAGCACGTCCGCCGGGTAGTGCACCCGCGAGACCACGCGCGACACGCCGACGGCAGCCGCCAGGCCGCCGACGGGCACGGCGAGGGCCGGCACCTCGAGCGCCACCCCGGTGGCGAACGCCGCCGCGGACGCGGCGTGGCCCGAGGGGAACGACGTGGTCCTGGGTGTCCTCGCCAGCCTCGCCGAGTTCAGCGGCAGGTCGGGGCGGGCCCGGCCGACGAGCTGCTTGCCGACCACGTTAGCGGCCGTGCTGGCGATCGCCAGGGCCGCCAGCCCGCGCAAGGCCGCCCGGCGAGTCCACTTGTTCCGCCTGGTCCCGAGCGCGGCCGCCACCGCGATCCACAGCAGGCCGTGATCCGCGGCCCGGCCGAGCTTCGACATCGCATCTTCAAGCGCGGGCCGGTCGGCGGCCGTCAAATGGCCGAGGAGCCGCCGGTCGGTCGAAGCGATCCGCTTGCGCAGGGCCACCGTGCGCTCCTCTGGGTCGAAGGGCGCCACCGCGGCCAGTGCCACGGCAGGTGCCGTATCAACTACCACGAGCGCGGCAAATTACGCATCCAACGCAAATCCCCGGCTACGATCGCCCGGCCGATCACGCCAGGAGGTAAGTGCGTGATCGGCCCGGCCAATCCGAGTCCCGTTTACCGCAGGGCCCCGATCCGTTAAGCCCGGCGCCGCGGGCGCCGCCGGTGACGACCGCGACCTTCCCGGTGAGGCCTCGCACCGGAGATTTCCTTTCGCACGATCAATCAGCAAGATCGGTCAGGCGGTGGCCGGGTCGCCAGCCGCCGTCTCCATGCCGCCGGCCGCAGGCGCGCCGCTCGCCTGATCGGCGCCGGCGCCGCCAGGCCCGGCCGCGGGCACGTAGCGGGGGCGCCGGATGAGCAGCGCGAACGCCCCGATGACGACCGAGGCCACGGCGGCGTAGACCCACATGTGGGTGAAGACGACCGGGTCCGGTATCGGGGTGTGCGGAATGAACCGGGACGTGAGGATGGCGGTGAAGAGCGCGGGCCCGATCCCCGCGGCCGCGGAAGAAACGACCGTGTTGGCGGAGACGTACATGGCGGCCTCCGGCGGGGTGGCGTCGGCCAGGAACGCGGCGTTGGCGGCCGAGTAGACGAAGACGAACGCGAACCCCCACACGAAGTCCCAGACCGCGAAGTGCCAGACGCCGTTGTGGCTGGCGGCGAGCACCGCGAAGTTTGCCGCGATGACGGCGCAGCCGATGACCATGACCCGCCGGGGCCCGTGGCGGCTGATGATCCCGCCGGCGATGGTGCCGCCGACGATCTCGCCCGCCGCGATCGCGCACAAGACGTAGGCGGACTGAAGCACGGTCAGGCCAAGCCCGTACCCGGTCACCGTGGGCAGCTGGACGTAGGTGGACTGGGCCAGGTTGGTATAGCCCGCCATCGTGCCGGTGACCGCGACCACGATGAACGAGGGCAGTGCGACCCGGTTGCACACCCGGCGGACATTGACCAGCGGGTAACGCCGCCGCATCTCGAGCAGCACCCACAGGCCCAGGACCGCAAGCCCTCCGATGAGCGACACCAGGACCGGCGCGGACGACCAGCCCCAGGTGCTACCCTCGGTGATCGCCAGCACGACGCCGACCAGGCCGATGGATACCAGGGCCGCGCCCGCCCAGTCGATTGGCTCGGCGGACCGCGCGGGGGTGTCGGGCAGCAGCCACCACGAGGCCAGCACGGTGATCCCGCTCAAAATGGTCAGCGCCCAGAGCACGTCCCGCACGCCGCCGTTGGCCTGGATGATGAAGCCGCTGAGCAGGTAGGCAACGGCGACGCCGACGCCCGAGGCGAGCGTGATCAGGGCGACGCCCCTGGTGGTGCGGCGCTCGCTGCTGCCCCGGGCGCGGAGGATGGCGTAGATCAGCGGCAGGGCCGCGCTCATGCCAAGCACCGCCCGCCCCGTCACGAGCAGCGGGAAAGACGGGGCCAGGGCGCACACCAGGTTGGCGAAGAACGCGATCACCAGGCTCGCCAGCACGAGGGCCCGCATGCCGAACCGGTCGCCAAGCCGGGAGAACGTCGGGATGCAGCCCGCCGCGACCACGCCGGGCGCGGACAGGACCCAGGAGGCCTGGCCGGGGCTGAGCGAGTAGGTTTTCTCAAGGCTGGACACGAGCGGAATCAGGGACAGGCCCTGCGCGTCGGCCCCGAGGATGATCAGGCAGCCCATCAAGGCGACAGCGGTCTCGACCTCGATCCCGGCCGCCTGCAATCTTCGGTCTACGGCGGATGCCGTGGTAGTGGAGACGTTCGGCACTGACATATCTCCGCTCCTTTCGTTGAGGCTGGTTCAGAACATCGCGATGGGGTTGGTGGCGCTGGAGGTGACGCCGGTCATGCGCCAGGGGAGCATGGCAAAGAAGAATGTCCACCGGCCATCGCCCGCGCATGCCCGCGCCAGCTCGGTGAGCTGCATGTTGTCGATGAGCCAGAGGCCGAGGGCGACCAGGGCGACGTTGTGGACCGGCCGGAGCAGTTCGAAGCTGTCGAACCCGGACGGCTGCACGTCCTGGATGGCGTCGCTGCCGAGTGCCGCGACGTCCCGCTCCCGCAGGTAGGGCAGGCAGGCGGCGCTGAGTCCCGCCTGCGGCGGAATCCCGCCAGAGCCGTCCGCCGGGCCGTTGGCCAGCGTCCGCGCGACGTGCCCGGTGTGGATCAGGAGCACGTCACCCGGCCCGGCCGTCACGCCCTGGCGGGCCTCGGCGGCGGCGAGCTCGTCGGGCCCGATCGCCTGGCCAGGCTCGAGCCACTCGACGCCGTACAGCGCGCAGACGTCCAGCAGCACGCCGCGGCTGACGATGCCGTCGCTGGCGTGGTGGATCGAGAGCTTCCTGGCGCCGCCGATCGAGGTGTTCTCCTCGAAGTCGAACCCGTTGTAGTTCTTGCCGTCCCACGAGTAGTGCGCCAGCCCGTCCAGGTGGGTGTTGGACCCGTGCGCGGCGATTCCGACGTAGTCGGTCACCGCGTCGAACCGGGAGGCGCCCTTGCCTACGTGGTGTGAGACCTCCCCGATGCCCATGAACCGCTGCACGACCGCGATGCCGGAGCCGAGCGGGTCGGGGTTCTCCGGGTCGATGTCCCGCGACAGCGAGATGACCTCGCCGGTCCGGACGAGGGCCGCTGCCTGGCGGCGGCACTCGGGCGTGATCAGGTTGAGGGTGCCCAGCCGGTCGTCGTCTCCCCAGCGTCCCCAGTTGGACAGGGTCTTGAAGTACCCGATGACTTCTTCGGGGTTCATGCCAGCCCCTTGACGGCGTCGGCGAGGGCGGTGCCGAAGGCGACGAACAGGGCGCCGCGGTCACCGGAGATGTTGAAGATCCGGGCGTACTCCGCGGTCGACCTCAGGTCGCCGGGCTCCCAGCCAGGGATGGCGATGTACTCGATCCCGGCCGCCTGGACGGCGGCGACCACGCGCTGGTGCATCTTCACGATGTCGGGATGAGCCACATCCCCCTCCAGGCCCGCCGACTGCGCCAGGTCGAACGGTCCGAACAGCAGGCCGTCAAGCCCGGACTCGCTCGCGATCGCCTCGACGCTCTCCACTCCCTGCGGATCCTCGATCAGCCCGAACACCAGCACGTCGGCGTCCGCCCGCCGCGAGTCCGCGGGCCAGTCGGTGCTCAGATGCCCGACCGCGCGGATCGAGGGGCAAGCGCCGCGGATGCCGGCCGGCGCGTACTTCGCCGCCGCCACGATGCCGGCGGCCTCGGCGACGGTCCGCACGTGCGGTGCCATGATCCCGGCGGCGCCGGCGTCGAGGACGCGCTGGATGAAGCTCGGGCTGTGGTCGGGGACGCGGACGATCGCGTCGATTCCGACGGCGTCGGCGGCCCGGATGAGCAGGGCGATGTCGCCGAGGTCCATGGTGCCGTGCTCGGCGTCGATCCAGGCGAAGTCAAGGCCCGCGCGGCCGGCGATCTCCACGCTGTCGGGGCTGGGCAGCTGGATCGTGGCCCCGAAGGCGCGCTCGCCTGCCTCCAGCTTGGTCCTGATACGACGATGCGGCGCTCGCATATGCGGCTCTCCTTCGAATGTGATCAGCTCGCTGGCTTCACATTCGCAAAAGGCCAGTACCGCGGGGAATTGCCGCCTGACTCGGTTACGGGCGCGACACCTGTCGCGGTTCGCTAACCGTGGACGGCCGCGTCCCACTCCGATTCGAAGGCGGGCCGGAGCCGGACCCGCAGCGTGGTGCGGGGATCCGTGCTCACTTCGACCGAGCCGCCGTACCCGGCGGCCCGCTCGCGGATGAAGGTCAGGCCGAAGCTGGCCGAGCTGACCGCGTCCGGGTCGAACCGCTGGCCGTCGTCGGTCACTTCGATCAGCAGCATGCCCGGCGCGCCCTCGTCCCCCGTGACGCGCAGCGCCGCCGTCCGGGCGTGGGCGTGCTTCTCGATGTTGTGCAGCGCCTCCGCCGCGATCCGCACCACGGTCTCGCCGCAGCCCGCGCTCAGGTGGTCCCAGTCGCCGCTGACCAGGACCTGGACGTCTACGCCAGAACGAGACCCCACCTCCCGGGCGAGCCCGGTCAGCCGCTCGGACAAGGGTTGGACGGGGCCGGCGCGCCGACGCTCGCCGATCAGCCCGCGCATCCCGGAGTCGACGGTGTCGGCCAGCGCCCGCAGCTCGCTTACCAGGCCTGCGACCTCGGGGCCGCTCGCCCGGCGCGCGATGACCTCGGCCCGCGCGGCCAGCATCTTCAGCGCGAACACGTCCTGGCCCACCGTGTCGTGCAGTTCCTCGTTGAGCCGCTGCCGCTCCCGGTCGCCGCCCGACGCGCGGGCGGCCTGGAGCGCCTCCGCGTAGCAGAGGGCGAGTGCGGTCTGGTCCGCGAGCCGGCACCACAGGCTCACCCGGCCCGGCGTGATCATCGCGGGGTCCTGGACGCTGCCCGTCACCACGCCGACCTGCCTGCCCGCGCACCGCATCGGGATGGCCAGGAACGCCAGGCCGGGGTCCGGCTGGAGCTCGACAAACGCCCGGATCGGGGCCAGCCGCGGGTCCTGCCGGACATGCCTGACCCACTCGCGCCTGACGACGATCCGGTTTTCTTCGAAGGCCTGCCAGATGACCATCGGGGCGCCCCGGCGCCGGTTCTCTTGCAGCGCGGCAAGGTGCTCGCGGTCCATCCCCTCCCCGCCCGCGAAGACCGGCTCGCCGGTCTGCTCGTCGATCAGCACGATCAGGCAGCCCACGAATCCGCACAGTCTTCCGAGCGCGCCGCTCAGCGTGTGGATCATCGCGTCCAGGTCCCGGGTCGCGACCTCTCCGACGGCCTGTTCCGCGTACCGCCACACGGTCTCCCGGATCGCGGACTCGTCGGGTGCGGGCGTCAGGCTCAGCGCCCACCGGTTACCGGGCGGGTCCGCGGCAAGCGAGCAGACGAGGGGGACCGGCGTGATCTCTGGCCGCTGTTCCAGCCACCAGACCTCGTGCGCGTCGACGGGAATGGGCGCGAAGCCCGCCGACCCCACCGCGTCCGTGGCACGCAGGCCGAGCAGGTCCCTGGCCGTGTCGTCCAGCTCCAGGTAGATGCCGTGCCGGTCCAGTACGGCCCGGCCGGCCGGCCGCGGGCCGGCCGTCTCCCGCGCGACTTCCACCACGGCCTCCTGCTACCGGCCGTGAGCGTGACTGGCTGGGGCGCGGCCCAGCCAGCATAAGCGGAGCGGCCTTACAGGGTAAACGCCGCCGCTCGGTCGAATGCGCGCAGCAGCTGGTCATTGCTCTGCGTGATGAGGTCCCGCATTTCCGGGTGGGTGATGATGTACAGCTCGTTCGCGGTAACGGCGTCTAGCACCCGGCGGCCCACCTCCTCCGGCAGCATCGCCGCGTTGGCCGACTGACCGCTCACGTCGTCCGGCGGGGTGTCGGTGTCCGGCAGCCCGCGCACGGCGCGGGAGGTGCGCCAGAGCCGGGACCGGACGCCGCCCGGGCACAGCACGCTGACCCCGATCCCGTCCGGGGCGAGTTCGGCGCGCAGGGATTCCGATAGCCCGACGACACCGAACTTGGTCGCGGCGTAGGGCGAGAGGCCGGGGAAGCCGACCAGGCCGCCCATCGACGACGTGTTGACGATGTGGCCGCCGCCGGCGGCCCGCATGCCCGCGAGGAAGTAGTGCACGCCGTTGTACACGCCGGTCAGGTTGATGCTGAGCACGCGGTCCCACAGATCCGGGCCGATCTCGGCGAACGGCATTCCGTTAGTGCTCACCCCGGCGTTATTCACCAGCAGCTGGACCGGGCCCATCGCCGCGGGCACGTCGCGGGCCGCGCGGGCCCAGCCTTCCCGGTCCGTCACGTCCAGCGGGACCGCCATGACGTCGGTGCCCGTCTCCTTCAGCTCGGCGGCGGACTGCTGCAGCGTGACCTCGTCGACGTCAGAGAGCACGATCTTCATGCCCGCGTGCGCGAAGGCGCGGGCGATCCCGAGCCCGATGCCCCCGGCCGACCCGGTGACGAAGGCCACCTTTCCCCGCAGCTCGTCCATGCGTCCTCCGTTCCTCGTGGCATCCTGCCCACATCATCGGCCGCCGCGACGGACGGGAGAACCGGCACCGGTCGCGAGATGACCCGCGACAGGTGTCGCGATCGCGGTCAGGAAGGATCGCGGCGCCCGGCGGCGGCGCGGGCGAGCTCATCCGGCGAAGCCAGCGGGAACCCGTTGGCGTGGGCCCAGATCCCCAGCTGCATCCGCGATTCAAGTCCCAGCTTGCCGAGCAGGTGACTGATGTGGGTCCGGGCGGTGCGCTCGCTGATGAACAGGTCGGCGGCGATGTCCTTGGTCGACTTGCCCTTCGCGACCAGCGCGAGGACCTCCCGTTCGCGGTCGGTCAGGGACACCGGGATCCCCGACG
The DNA here is from genome assembly GCA_963767685.1 of uncultured Actinomycetota bacterium. Lineage (GTDB taxonomy): Bacteria > Actinomycetota > Actinomycetes > Streptosporangiales > Streptosporangiaceae > Trebonia. The sequence continues at coordinate 580,368 of CAVYEZ010000010.1, read as the reverse complement.
GCGCGACGGCCTCGGTGAGGCTGGCCGACAGGGCCGCGTCGAGGTACAGCCCGCCCGAGCTCACCGCGCGGACGGCTTGCGCGATCTCCTCGGGGGAAGCGGACTTGAGCACGTAGCCGGATACGCCGGCCCGCAGGGCCGAGCGCAGGTGCTCGGCATTGCCGAAGCTGCTAAGGATCATGACCCGCGGCGGCTTGGGCAGCCGCCGCAGGGCCTGGGCGACGCCGATGCCGTCAAGCCCGGGCATTACCAGGTCGGCCAGCATGACGTCGGGGCCGCGGCCGGTCGCGGCCAGGTCCGTGACCATCGCGACCGCCTCCGCCCCGTCGCCCGCCTCGCCCGCGACGTCGATGTCACCCGTGACGGCCAGGTAGGAAGTGAGCCCGTGCCGGACGATCGAATGATCATCCGCGATGAACACGCGGATGGGGCCGTGCCCAGGTTGCGTCATGCCCGCGATCTCCCTCGTCAGCGAGGTCTGCCTGGGTTCATGATTCGTGTCAGGTGCGGCTGGAGTCAACGGCGCGACGCCGGCCAGCGCGGTCCCAGGTACCGGTAGCCTGCGGGAGGCCGCCGAATCCGTAGTAATAGGACGTAGCCCCGGAGGCGGCTGATCGGCGGGTTCCGCTTGTGGTGGGGACGTCCTCTTGGTGCGTTCCGGGATAAGATCGGGGGTCTTCCGAACGACTGGTGGTTGCCTGTGGCCGGCCCGCAGCTTCCCGGCGGCCGGTTAACCGCGCTGGGGCTGGTACAACCTCGTACATAATTCTTACAATGCCCTTAACAGCCGTGTCGCGCATGGCAGGAGGCACCGAGGGTGACGGGTGGGACCTTCCGGCGCAGGGAAGTGTTCCAGCTGCTCGGCGGCGCGGCGATCATCGCGGGGGCATCCGCTTCCGCGGGCGTGGCCGCCACCCGTCACGCGAGCCCGACGGCCATCACGCCCGACGCCTACGCCCCGGGTGCCTACGCGCCCGGCGCGGCCTACGCCCCGGACGGCGCCGCGGGCAAGACGGCGGCGGTGCCGCGGGCCGACGTCCGCCTGCTTGACGGCCAGTTCTACGGCAACCAGCAGCGTAACCTCGCCTACCTGCTCTTCCTCGACCCGGACCGGTTGCTGCGCAGCTTCCTCATCAACTACGGCCTCCCCACGTCCGCCGCGCCCATCGGCGGCTGGGAGAGCCCTACCTCGATGATCCGCGGCCACGTGACGGGCCACCTGATGTCGGCGCTCGCGTGGGCCTACGCCGGCACCGGCACGACCGCGACCGACTCCGTCCGGACCGCGCTTAAGGCCAAGGGCGACTACCTCGTCGCCCAGCTGGCCAGCCTGCAGGCCCGGGCGCAGCGGGCCGGCTACCACCGCGGGTACCTCTCGGGGTTTCCCGAGCAGTACTTCACCTGGCTGGAAAACGGCCAGCTGAACCGGATCTGGTCGCCGTACTACATGATCCACAAGTACCTGGCCGGCCTGATCGACCAGTACCAGCTGGCCGGTAACACCCAGGCGCTCGACGTGGCGTCCCAGCTCGCCGACTGGGTCGACCAGCGCACCAGGAACCTGTCCTACGAGCACATGCAGGCGATCCTGGGTGTCGAGTTCGGCGGCCTGCCCGAGGCCCTCGCCAACCTGTACGCGATCACCGGGGACGCCGCCACCCTGAAAACGGCGGAGCGCTTCTACCACGCGCATTTCCTCGACCCGCTGGCCGCCGGCGCCGACGTACTCAACGGCGCCCAGTGCAACGTCTCGACCCCCAAGGTCACCTCGTCCCTGAGGCTGGCCGAAGAGACCGGGAACGAGAAGTACTTGAACGCGGCGGTCAACTTCTGGCAGATCGCGACGACCCACCACGCCTACGCGATCGGCGGCCAGGGCAACTACGAGCACTGGGGGCCGCCGGACACGGTCGCAGGCACGCTCTCGAACTACAACTGCGAGGGCTGCGTTAGCTACAACATGCTGAAGCTCACCCGGCTGCTGCACTTCCACGACCCCGGCAACCCGGCCTACCTGGACTACTACGAGCGCACCCTGTTCAACCACCTGCTCGGCACCCAGGACCCCGGCTCCCCGCACGGCTTCGTCGCCTACTACACGGGCCTGTCGCCCGGCGCGCACAAGCAGGACCCGGCGAACTACTTCCCCGGCGTCAACGAGAACGCGTACGCGACCGACTACGACACCTTTACCTGCGACACCGCGACCGGCCTGGAGACCCCGACCCGCTTCATCGACACGATCTACACCAGGGACCCCGACGGCGCTCTCCGCGTCAACCTCTTCATCCCCTCGCAGGTCTGCATCGTCCCGTCGCCGGTCAGCTTCGGCGCCCTGACGTTCCGCCAGGCGACCAGCATTCCCCAGTCCGAGGCGACGACCCTCACGGTCGTCGCCGGCGCCGGCCCGCTGACCCTGCGCGTCCGCGTTCCCGTCTGGGCGACGTCAGTGCGCGCGACCCTCAACGGAAGGCCGCGGTCCCTGCCATCCCGGCCCGCGGTCGTGGAGGTCGCGCACGACTGGCAGCCTGGCGACGAGCTCCAGGTCAGCTTCGGCATTAGCGTGGCCGTCGAGCGGGCGCCCGACAACCCGCGGGTCGCGGCGTTCACCTACGGTCCCGTCGTCCTGGCGGCGCTGACCGGCAACACCACGCGCATGCCGACCATCGACGCGTCGTCAGTTCAGCAGGTGAGCACGTCGCCGCTGGAATTCGAGGCGGTGGCGTCCTTCGGGACCGCGGGCGACTACCGCCTCATGCCCCTCATCCCCGTCAGCGACGTGGTCCACCAGCAGTACACGACCTACTGGCAGGTCCAGTAGGCGGCCGGCGTCCTACACGATTGCCCCCTGGGCCCGGGGCCCCGGGGTAACCCGGCCACGGGCCCGGGCGTAGTGCGCCGCGCCCAGCAGGGCCGTCTGGTCGTTGAGGATGACGTGGATGGGAATCCGCTGCAGCACGTCGGTGAACCGGCCCTTCGCGACGAACGAGCGGAGGAAGGTGCCGTCGTGGAGCTTCGGCATGATCCGCGGGGCGATCCCGCCGCCGATGTAGACGCCGCCGGTCGCGAGGTACTTCAGCGCCAGGTTCCCGGCCTCCGCCCCGTAGATCGAGACCATCAGGTCGAGGGTCTGCTCACAGACCGGGTCCCGCTGGTCCAGCGCGGCCCGGGTGATCGCGGTGCCCGCGTCGCGGTCCGCGATCTCCGCGGTCAGCCACTCTGGTTCCGTTACCCCGGACCGCCCGCGCAGGAAACGGTAGATGTTCACCAGCCCGATCCCAGAGCACACGCGCTCGTAGCTCACGTGCGCGTCGTCCGCCGCCAGGTACTGGTACAGCTCCACCTCAAGGTCAGACCGGGGACCGAAGTCGGTGTGGCCGCCCTCGGTGGAAATGACCCGCACCCCGTCGCCGTCCGGCAGCAGGCCCGCCTCGCCGAGGCCGGTGCCCGCGGAAATGACCACCATGGTCCCGCCGGGAGCGGGGACGCCGCGGCTCAGCGTTTCGATGTCACCCGGTTCGAGGTCGGCGATCCCGTAGGCGTTCGCCTCCAGGTCGTTGATCAGCGCGACCTCCGCGAGGCCGAGGACGCGCGCGAGGCTGGTCGCCTCCACTGCCCAGGCCAGGTTGGTCGTCTGCGCGTGGCCCTCGCGGATCACCGCGGCAACACCGAAGCAGGCGCCGTCGAGGTCGGCGGGGTGCGCCGCGAGGAACTGTTGCACCATTTCCTCGAGCCCGGCGTGGTCATGGCTCGCGTAGGTCTCAAAGGCGACCGGCTCGCGCGGGTCGGCGGCGAAGATGGCCAGCCTGGTATGGGTCCCGCCCACATCCCCGGCCAGGATCGTCGGTGGCATAAGGCCTCACTCTCTCGTTAGCGTTTTGCTCGCGTCTACGGTCCCGTACCTCAATGAGCCGGTCATACCCGGGTATGCCCTAGTTGGCCCGGGGCCTTCCCGGGTACGGCCAATGGCGGCCAGGCGAGACCGTTGATGTCATTCGAAGTGTGGAGGAGCCGAGATGGCGGAGTCACGCAAGCAGAGCCGCGTGGTAATCGTCGGTGCGGGTTTCGCCGGCTTCAACGCCGCGCGGGAACTGGCCCGGCTCATCGGGGCCACGACCGAGGTCGTCGTGATCAACTCGACGGACTACTTTCTCTACCTGCCGCTGCTGCCCCAGGTGATGGGCGGCCTGGTCGAGCCGGCCCACGTCCGCGTCTCGCTGCTCACCCGGCTGCGCAAGACCCGGTTCATACTCGGCACGGCGCGGCACGTCGACCCCCGCCAGAAGGTGGTGAGCTGGGAGGGACCCGAGGGCGCGGCCGGCCAGGTCGGCTACGACCGGCTCATCCTGACCGCCGGCAGCGTGAACAAGCTGCTGCCTATCCCCGGCGTCGCCGACTACGCGCACGGGTTCCGAAGCGTCAGCGAGGCCACGTACCTGCACGATCACATCATCCGCCAGCTCGAGGTGGCCGCCGTGGCCACCGACCCCGCCGAACGGGCCGCGCGCTGCACGTTCGTGGTGGTCGGCGCCGGCTACACCGGTACCGAGGTCACCGCGCACGGCCAGCTGCTGACCACCCGGGTCGCCCGGTCCCTCCCCGGCCTGGCCGGACAGCCGATCCGCTGGCTGCTGCTCGACCTCGCGCCCCGGGTGCTGGCCGAGCTGGACCCGCGGTTGTCTACGACCGCCGAGCGGGTGCTGCGGCGGCGCGGTGTCGAGGTGCTGAACGGCGAGTCGGTCGCCGAGGCCGGCGACGGCTACGTCCAGCTGACCACGGGGGACAAGGTCGGCACGCGGTCGCTGATCTGGTGCGTCGGGGTCCGCCCGGTGCCGCTGCTTGACGGCTTGGACCTGGCCACCAGCCGGGGGCGGATCGACGTCAACGAGTACATGGCCGTGCCGGGGAACGAGGACGTCTACGCGTGCGGCGACTGTGCCGCCGTGCCCGACCTGACCCGCCCCGGACAGGTCACCGGCATGACCGCGCAGCACGCCGAGCGGCAGGGCAAGCTCGTGGCCAGGAACGTCGCCGCGTCGTTCGGCCACGGCACCGCGCGGCCTTACGAGCACCACGACCTGGGGTTCCTGGTGGACCTCGGCGGCCTGGCCGCCGCGGCCAACCCGCTGCACGTCCCGCTGTCCGGCCCGCCCGCCAACGCCGTCACCCGCGGCTACCACCTGTACTCCATGTCCGGGAACCGGTCGCGGGTGCTGACCGACTGGATACTGAACGGGATCACGTCGCCGGAGCCGACATCGCTGGCGGCGATCGACGCGCAGTCCGTCCCGCTCGACGTGAACGAGCCGCAGGCCTGACCGCCGGGACCGCCCGATAAATGCCAACGCTTGTTGGCGAAACCCGTGCCCGGCGGTAGGCTAGGTGCATGGCAGGGACTGACGAGGAGGGCTCCGCCGTCGCGACGGCGGAGGCCGTTCCCGGCAACGGCGGGCCGCGGTCGGCGGGCACCCGGCGGGCCATCCTCGAGGCGGCGCGGTCCGCGTTCGCGGCACACGGGTACGACCAGACGACGATCCGCTCGGTGGCGGCCACCGCTGGGGTCGACCCCTCGATGGTCATGCGGTACTTCGGGTCCAAGGCGGGCCTGTTCACCGCCGCGTCGACCACCCACCTGCAGCCCCCGGACCTGTCCGCGGTCCCGGCCGGCCAGCGGGGGGAGGCGCTCGCCCGGCACATCGTCGAGCGGTGGGATGACGCCGCCAGCCGGGACGAGCTCATGCTGCTCATGCGTACCGCCGTCACCAGCGACGCGGTCGCCGAGCAACTGCAGACGGTGCTGCGGCAGATGATCATCGGGCCCGTCGCCGCGCTCGGCGCCAGCGACGCCGACGAGCGCGGGGGGTTCATCGCGACCCAGTTGCTTGGCCTGGCCCTGTGCCGGTACATCCTCCGCCAGGAGCCGCTCGCCTCCCTGCCGGTCGCCCGCGTGGTGGCCACCGTCGCCCCGTCGGTACAGCGCTACCTGGACGAGTAGCTGACCGGCAATACGAGTACGCGGCACAAGGGAAGGGGAGTGCTCTTGTCCACTCGGGGTGCGGCCAGCACCGACGCGATCGCGTCGGTCACGCTGTCGCTGGCCTATCTTCCGCTGGCCGCGCCGGTCAGCGACGCCAAGGTGCTGACCGGGCGGCAGCAGCCGCTGACCGAGGTCGCCCTGCTCTTCGCCGAGATCCGGGCCGAGTCCGGCCACGAAGGCGTCGGCTTCAGCTACGCCAAGCGGGCCGGCGGCCCCGCCCAGTACGCCCACGCCAGGGAGATCGCCCCCGCGCTCCTGGGTGAGGACCCAAGCGACATCCAGCGGATCTGGACCAAGCTGGTCTGGGCGGGCGCGTCGGTGGGCCGCAGCGGGCTGGCGACCCAGGCGATCGCGGCCTTCGACATAGCGCTGTGGGACCTGAAGGCCAAGCGGGCCCGGCTGCCGCTGGCCAAGCTGCTCGGCGCGCACCGCGACGCGGTCGCCTGCTACAACACGTCCGGCGGCTTCCTGTCGACGCCGGTCGAGCAGGTGGTGGAGAACGCCAGGGATGCCCTGGACCGCGGCATCGGCGGCATCAAGATCAAGGTCGGCCAGCCGGATGCCCGCGCCGACCTCGACCGCGTCGAACGGGTCCGCGCGGCGCTCGGCGACCAGGTGCCGCTGATGGTCGACGCCAACCAGCAGTGGAACCGCGACACGGCGGCCCGGATGGGCCGCGACCTGGAGCGGTACCGGCTGACCTGGATCGAGGAACCGCTGGACGCCTACGACGCGGAGGGCCACGCCGACCTGGCCCGCGACCTGGTCACCCCCGTCGCGACCGGCGAGATGCTGACCAGCGTCGCCGAGCACCGGGAGCTGATCAGGCACCGGTCGGCCGACTTCCTGCAGCCGGACGCGCCCCGGGTCGGCGGCATCACGCCGTTCCTCAAGATCGCCGCGCTGGCAGAGGACGCGAGCCTCCGGCTGGCGCCCCACTTCGCCATGGAGATCCACCTCCACCTCGCCGCCGCCTACCCCGCCGAGCCCTGGGTGGAGCACTTCGACTGGCTGGAGCCGCTGTTCAACGAGCGCCTGGAGATCCGCGAGGGCCGGATGCTGGTCCCCGGCCGGCCGGGCCTCGGCTTCACCCTCAGCGACCAGGCCCGCGCCTGGACCGGGGAAAGCACGACAGTGTAATGGTGGCTGAGGCAGGCACCCGCCTCCGTTCGGAACCAGGAAAAAGACGACGCGCCCGCCGTCCTACCTTGGCGGCCCGGCCGGCGGCGTGGTCGCGCCGTCGCCGTCGCTTACCCGCGGGCGCGGCGGGCGCGGCGGGCCGACGTGCCCGGCGGCGTCGGAAGCGGCCTGGGCGGCGGCATCGTCGCCGAAGCCGACGCCGATCGCCTCGTCGTCGCGGCGCTGCTCGGCGTGCACCAGCGCGGCCAGCACCCGCCGGTCGGCCTCGGTCGGCTCGCCGCCGAGCGGCAGGGCCCGCGGGTAGAGCCCCCGGGCGAGTACCGGGTTGAGTTCCGCCGCGTACATGCTGAGCTTGGCCAGCAGCAGCAGGAACGCCACGATCCCGATGACCGTGCCGAACGCCCCGTAGGTAGCGTCGGCGTGCTTCAGCTGGTGGGTGACCAGCCCGGTGCCGACGGTGATCAGCGCGGTGAACGCGACTGCCCCGGCGATTGCCCCGGGGAGGTGGCCGCGCGGGCCGATCGCCTTGGCGGTCAGCAGGGTGAAGGTGGCGAAGTACAGCCCGGCGTTGATGACCAGCAGGCCGGCCAGGACCGGGACCCTGATCTCGTAGTTGTGCGTGCCGCCGGTGGCATAGGTGGTGACGAAGGCATTGATGAGGAACGCCGCGCCGATCGTGATCAGCCCGGCCACGCTGCGCCCGAGCCGGGGCAGGAAGCCGGTGCGCTCGATCTGCGGGATGTTCCACACCGTGGCCATCGCTGTCTGCGCCGTCTGGGTGACGCCCTGCGCGCCGTAGACCAGGCCGATCAGCCCGATGACCAGCCCGAGCACGCTGCCGTGGAGGGTGCTGCTGCTTGAGGGACTGAAGTTGGAGCCGATGACGGGGAACTCCTGCAGCGTGTGGACGATTCCCGTGCCGATTGACTGCTTGCCGATGAAGCCGAACACGGTCACCACGACAAGGAGCAGCGGGAAGATCGCGGTGAACCCGTACCAGGCCAGCGCGACGGTCACCAGGTTGGCGTTGTCGTCGCCGAACTTCTTCACCACCGCGTACGGCACGCCCGCGCCCGGGGTCCGCCGCTGCCAGCGGTCCAGCGCCCCCATCGCCTTGCCCGCCGGCCCCAGGGGATTCATCGGGCGGTCCACGTGTCACGGCCGTACATGTTCATCGATCCTTGCTACCCCGCTCAGCGAAACCTAACGCGGGCTGGTGACCGCCCAGGCCCCTCGCCATGAGCGCCGCCGCTGGCCTCGCCCGCCACGATTGTGGAGGTTCTGCGCGCGCATGGTGCACAGAACCTCCACAGTAGTGAAATCAGCCGCCGCGGTGACGCGCGGCTGGCCTGATCGACGGGTTCTGTACGCTGGCCCTTGGTGGACCACGCGGCCCGAGGAGCGACCCCATGGAATACCTCGTCACGATGACCACTCACGTCCCGCTGACCCTGCACCCAAGCGACCGGGCGGCCCCCGGCAGCAGGCAGTGCGGGTGACGCGCGATGCCGTGGTTTCCTGAGTTCGCCAGCGCCGCCGAGTTGTCGCGCTCGCAGACCCGGGCGGCGGGGCGGGCCGACCCGATCCGGCAGTACCTCACCGCCCTGAGCGAGGGCGACTCCAGCGCCCTGGAGACGGCGTGGCCGGGTGAGGTGGTGATCTACGATCCCCTCGGCGGCGAGGTTCGCGGCCACCGCCACGTGCGGCAGTTCATCCGGCGCAACGTGTCCTGGCTGGCCGGCGTGCACGCCCGTCCGGAGATCACGGCATCCACGGTCGTCGGGGACCGGGCCGTGGTGGAACTGCTGGCGTACCTGGACCACGACGGCTACGAGCTGGGCTGGCCGGTGGCCGTCGTGGCCGAGTCACCCGACGACCTGTCGGTGGTATTCCGCACCTACTGCAGCCCGTGGCCGAGGGACGAGCAGCGCCACGTCCGGGCGCCGATACTCCCGCCCGCCGATGTGCGCCCGGGTGACGTCGTCGACCGTTACCACGCGGGGCTGGCCGCCGGGGACGTGGAGGCGGTGGTCAGCGCGTTCGCGCCGGACGGCTACTACCGTGGGCCCTTCGGCCCGCATGCCCATCGCGGCACCGCCGAGCTTCGCTCCTTTTTCGCCGACCGCTTCGGCGCGGGCGGCGGTGTCGGGCTCGAGTACTGCGCCGTTACCGACGACGGCGCGCGCTGTGCGGTTGAGTTCAACTGTGTCCGCTCGGACGGCCAAGACCTGCTGCCGCAGGCGGGAATCGGCGTGTACGAGCGTGGTCCGGACGGGCTGCTGGCCGCGGCCCGCGTCTACGACGACCTGCAGGCTCCGGCCTAGCCGGGCGGGCCGCCCAATCCGTCACTAGACGAACGTCGGTGGCGTCGAACGCCGCGGCGCGCGCGGCCCCGACCTCGCGCGCCGCGGCACTGAGCCGGCCGGGATCGCGGCCGGTGATGATGACGTCGGCGCCTTCGGCCCCGGCCAGCCTGGCGGTCTCGAGCCCGATGCCCGCGCTGCCGCCGATGAGGACGACGGTTTGCCCGGCCAGCTGGGTGCCCATCCGATAACCCTCCCGCCTGCGCGTCCATCGACGGCGCCGGCGCGGACTTGTCCGCCACCCGGGTGAGCAGCTCGGTCAGGGCCGCACCGTAGATACTGGAGAAGCTCGGGAACGGCTGGATGGTGTCGTTCAGCACCGCGAGCGGTACGTGCGCGCGAATCGCCAGCGTCGCCTGCTGCAGCCACTCCCCGGCCTCCGGCCCGAGCGCGTAGGCGCCGGTCAGCCGCTCGCCGTCGCTGAGCAGGGTCAGGAATCCGTTGGACTTGGCGTAGTCGTGCGCGTAGGTGGCGGTCTTCGGCACGTCCGACAGCGCGGTGGTGGCGCTGTAAGCCGCCTCGGTGGCACCCACCGCGGCGGCCTGCGGGTCGGTGTAGGTGACGCGGGGAACGGCCTCGTAGTTCGCCGGGCGCGACTCGCCGGCGATGTTCGCCGCGACAACGTCGCCCTCGTACTCGCCGACGTGGGTCAGCGGCCAGATGCCGGTGACGTCGCCGATCGCCCACAGCCGCTCACCCGCCCGCAGGTACTCGTCAACGTGGATCCCCTTCGGGTCCGCCTCGACGCCCACGGTCTCCAGGCCGATTCCCTGCACCCGCGGGCGCCGGCCGGTCGCCACCAGCAGCCGGTCGCCCCGCCGGTCGGTCCCGTCGGGGAGCTCGAGGACGTACTCATCACCCTCACGCCGCGCGGCGCCGGCGTGCATCCCGAGCACCAGCTCGATCCCGTCGCGGCGCAAGGCCTCGGTCAGCGCCGCGCCGAGTGGCGCGGCCTCGCGCGGCAGCACCCGGTCGGCGCCCTCGACGACCACCACCTCGCCGCCGAAACGGCGGACGACCTGCGCGAGCTCGACCCCGGCGGCCCCGCCGCCGAGCACGAGCAGGCGGCGCGGCACGACCTTCATGCTGGTCGCCTCGCGGGTCCCCCAGACGCCCTCAAGCTCTCGCAGCCCCGGGATCGGGGGCACGAAGTGATCCGCCCCGGTCGCCACGACGACGTGCTCCGCGGTGTGCCTGACCCCGTCGACCTCGACCACGCCGGTGCCGGCCAGCCGCCCCGTGCCCCGCAGCAAGGCGATGCCCCGGTCGGCCAGCCAGCGCTCCTGCCCGGCGTCGGACCAGTTCGACACCATGAAGTCGCGCCAGGCCAGCGCGTCCTGAACGTTGACCTCGGCGGTGGCGCTCGCCTCGCGCGCGCCGTGCACCGCCTCGCCCGGGCGCAGCAGCGACTTCGACGGGATGCACGCCCAGTAGGAGCACTCGCCGCCCACTAGCTCCCGCTCCACGACGGCCACGCGCAGCCCGCGCGCGGCCAGCGCCCCGGCGCAGTGCTCGCCCGGCGCGCCGCCGCCGAACACGATCACGTCATAGTCGTAGTCGGTCATTTCGGCAGTTCCGTTCCTGCCTGCTCCGCCACCATGTGGGCGGCGTACCAGTCGGGCCAGTCGGGGTCCGCGGCGCCGATGCGCTTCTCGTGTTCCCCGTGCGCAATCGAGGCCCGCCGCATCGCGGCCGACAGGTCCGCCACGGAGGCGTACGCCGTCTCGGCGGCGTCCACCCGCCCGGGCAGCCGCGTCGTGATCTCCTGCAGCAGCCAGGTGTTGCCGTCCGGGTCGCTGAACGTGGCGAAGGAGCCGTAGCTGGCCCCGTCGGCCGCGCGACCGCTCACCCGGTTGCCCGCGTCACCGGGCCGGAACTGGGCGCCCGGCGCCCCCGAGTGGAACACCTCGCTGACCTCGGCGCCGCGCCCGGCGAGCTCGCCCCGGGCCGCCTCGATATCGGAAACGACCAGGTACAGGCCCTGCGCCGAGCCGGGCTCGGCGGAGGTGATCTGCGTACCGAACTGAACCGAGCACCCCGACCGCGGCGGCGTGAACTGCACCACCCGAAAGCCGTTATCGAAGGGAAAGTCGGCGTCGAGCCGCCATCCCAGGCCCGTGTAGAACTCCTTCGCCCGGTCGGCGTCCGCGACAGGGATCACGACAACCTCAAGCTTCAAGTCAACGTCTCCGGCACTCATGTCCTTCGCCTCCTAGTTCGCCCCAGGGAGTCTGCCCTTGCCGCACTTGGCAGTAACGCTCCGCGGACCCGCGCTCACCCCGGTCTTGATCGTGGCGGCATCGTGGCGGGGAGGTGATGCGGGGATGTCACACGGCAATGCCGCTCGGCAATGTCACACGGGGAGGGGGAACGTCGTCAATCCGGCATGAGAGTAGCGATCGTGGGCGGCACGGGAACCCTGGGCCGCCAGGTGACGGAAGAGCTTCGTGCCCGCGGGCATGAGGCGCGGGTGATCAGCCGGAACGCGCCGGAGTACCGGGTGGACCTGACGACCGGCGCGGGGCTGGACGACGCGGTCGGCGGCTGCGACGTGGTGGTGGACGCGAGCAACAACTCGTCGAAGTCCGCGTCGGCGACGCTGGTGGCGGGAACGCGACGGTTGCTCGCGGCCGGCCAGCGCGCGGGCGTGGCCCACCACGTGTGCGTCTCGGTCGTCGGCAGCGAACGGGTGCCCATGGGATACTTCCGGGTCAAGGCCGAGCAGGAGGCGGCCGTAACGGAGGGGCCGGTGCCGTGGACCGTCGTCCGCGCGACCCAGTTCCATGAGTACCTGGCGGCGATGCTGGGCGCGGGCGCGCGCTACGGCCTGTTGCCCGTGCCGCCCGGCCTGGTGCAACCAGTGGCAAGCGCGGAGGTGGCACGATTGATCGCCGAGGTGGCGGTGGCCGGCCCGCGGCGGGGCCGGGTGGAGATTGCCGGACCGGAGGTGTCCGGCTTCCGGCCGCTCGCGGCGGCCTGGCGGCGGGCGGCTGGTAAGCGGGCGGTGCTCGCCTCGCTCCCGCTGCCTGGTGCCCTGGGGCGGGCACTACGCGAGGGCGCTCTGACCAGCGAGCGGCCCGACGTCCGGGGCGAGCTGACGTTCAGGTCATGGGCGGAGCGGTCCCTGGCCGGGCCGCGGCCGGCCGGCGCGCCGGACCGGGCCAGGCGATGAGCGCTGGCTCCGGCGACCGGGCCGCGCTGGCCCGCGAGTTCGAGGCCCAGCGGCCGCGGCTGCTGCGGCTGGCCTACGCCAGCACCGGCTCGCTCGCGGAAGCCGAGGACTGCGTGCAAGAGGCGTGGCTGCGGCTCCAGCGGGCCACCGACCGGGACCCGGTGCGGGACCTTCCGGCCTGGCTGACCACCACGGTGAGCAGGCTCGCGCTCGACGCGCTCGGCAGCGCGCGAGCGCGCCGCGAACGGTACACGGGGCCGTGGCTGCCCGAGCCGCTCATCGAGCGGCTGGCGGATCCCGGCGATGCCGTCGCCCGCCCGGGCGCCGACCCGGCCGACCTGGTCACGCTCGACGAATCGGTGAGCATGGCGCTGCTGGTCGTGCTCGAAGCGCTGACGCCGGCGGAACGGACCGCGTTCCTGCTGCGCGACGTCTTCGGCTTGTCGTACGAGGAGATCGCCGACGTGGTGGGCCGTCCCGTGGCGGCCGTCCGCCAGCTCGCCTCGCGCGGGCGCCGGCGGGTGCACGACGACCAGCCGCGCTTCCAGCCCACCCGCGCGCAGCAGCGGGAACTGCTCGACGCGTTCACGCAGGCCAGCCTGGACGGGGACCTCGAGCGGCTGGTGGCGCTGCTCGACGCCGACGTCGTGTGGCGAGCCGACGGCGGCGAGGTGCGCGCGGAGCCGCGCCTGGCCCGCGGCGCCCCGCGAATCGCGGGCCTGCTGGTCAGCTTCGCCCGGCGTCCCCCGCTGCGCGTGCGCAAGGCGCTGGTCAACGGCGCCCCCGGCCTGATCCTGCGGGACGCCGATGGCGTGCTGTCCGTGCTGGCCCTGACCTTTGACGGCGACCGGATCACCGCGATCGACGTGGTCCGCGACCCAGGGAAACTGGCCCGGGCCACGGACATCCTGGACGAAGCGGCCGGGTGACGAGCCGCCGGCCCGCGAGTCGCCGCCCGCGGCTTGCTCACGCGGGCGGGTCCTGCTCCGTGGCCGGCGCTAGGTGCTCGAAGGGGCGCATGAACGACCGCGCCCGGATCGCGCCCTTGCAGACCCGGCAGACCGCGTCGACCGGGTAGTCGGCGAGCGCGAACAGGTCGGCCTCCTCGCCGTCAGCCGTGCGCAGGCTGCCTTCCTTAGGCTCCGCCGCGTGCCCTGGTTGCTTCACCGCTGGACCTCCCTTGCCGTCTCATCCGTTGGAGTCGCGGCAGGGCAAAAGAACAACAACTTTCCAGGGCTTTTATCGAGCTAAGCCGCGCGCCGCCACGGACCGTTCTGGCCGCGCGTGCCCCGCGGCCGGAATGTCCGGCCTTGCGGCACCCAAGCGCGCCTCTATCGTCCTTGTGCGCCCCCAAGCGCCTTCGTCTCGGCCTTGCGGCACCCCGGCTCGACTGCTGAGCGCCAGGTCGTATGGGAGATGGCCCAACTTCGCCGCCACGGTCGACTACACTCGACCGGTTGCTATGCTTTCGAGTTCACGCTATGTTGTACATGCTACATATTGATTAACATTCTCTCGACTCTCTGCCACTGGAGTGATGTCATGACTGAGGATCGACTGGCTGCCGCCCTTGGGCTCCCTGCCGGGGAAGCTGGGTCCGCCTTGCTAGCGCTGCCCGAGGACCAGTGGTTCGAGCGCAAGAGCGTCCGCCTCTCTGCTAAGGACCTCGGCCCTCCACTGACGGCCTTCGCGAACGCCGAAGGCGGGACGATCGTCATCGGGCTGCACGATGGCCTGGTGGAGGGATGCCGTCACTACCCGGAGAAGGTGAACTCCTTCCGGCAGGCGGCCATTGACTTCACCGTTCCGCCGATCAGGGCGACGGTGAGCGAGGTCGCCTGCGTCAACCAGCGTGGCGAAGATGACGTCCTGCTCGCCATCCGGGTCGACCCGGGTGAACGGGTACACGAGGTCAAGACCGGCGAGTGTTACCTTCGAGTCGGCGATGAAACGAGGAAGCTCGGCTATTCGCAGCGGAAGGAACTTGAGTTCGATAAGGGCCAGGCGCAGTACGACGGAGAACCGTGCCCCGGCGTAACGATGAGCGACCTGGACGAATTGTTCCTTGAGGACTACCGGCAGAGCGTCGGGGCCAGCAGTGTCGGCAGCCTGATTCGAGCACGGCACCTGCTTACCAGAAGCGGTGAGATCACTAACGCCGCCTACCTGCTATTCGGGCAACACCCGCAAGACGTATTTCCCCAGGCTCATGTCCGCGTGATTCGGTTCCTGGCCAATGAGCGCGGCACCGGTGCTCGACTCAGCCTGGAGGAAGGCACTGACCAGCGTATCGAGGGACCGATCCCGCGCTGCGTCACAGAGGCGGCCACCGCCATTGACGATCTCATCCCACGGCGAAGGCATCTCGCCCTATCCGGACGATTCGAGGCCACCCCTATCGTCCCGCATGACGCCTGGCATGAAGGGCTGGTCAACGCCATCATTCACCGCTCCTACGCCATGGCGGGGGACCACATTCGCGTCGAGATCTTCCCGAACCGGATCGAGATCGAAAGCCCCGGCCGGTTTCCCGCTCTCCCCAACCCCGGCAAGCCATCACAGTTCAACCGGCTCGCCCGCAACCCGCGTATCGCTCGGGCATGCGCCGACTTTCGCATAGGTCAGGAACTTGGTGAGGGTATCAAGCGGATTTTCGACGAGATGAGATTCGCCGGTCGTGCCGAGCCTGTCTATCAGGAGACCACCACCAGCGTTCGCCTCATCCTTTCCGGAGAACCGACTGAGCGAGGCTAGCCCGGCGACATCGTGGGTAGGAAGGCCGTGTCCGTCCTCAAAGGCCCCTCCTCATCCGTCCTCCATCAGCAGAGAGGGAACGGTCGGCATGCGGTACCTGGACATCGAAACGGCCCCCAGGCTTTCCAAGATCGGGCTGGGCACCTGGCAGTTCGGTTCAACGGAATGGGGATACGGCAAGGGTTACGCCGGGCAGGAAGCCCGCGACATCGTCCGGCGGGCGGTCGAACTGGGCGTCACGCTGTTCGACACCGCCGAGATCTACGGCCTCGGGCGCAGCGAGCGGATCCTGGGGGAGGCGCTCGGCGATCGGCGCGCGTCGGTCTTCCTGGCCACCAAGCTCTTCCCGGCCCTGCCGCTGGCACCGGTCGTGGAGCAGCGCGCCGTCGCCAGCGCCAACCGGCTCGGTGCCCGCCACCTCGACCTGTACCAGGTGCACTGGCCGAACCCGCTGGTCTCCGACGGCACGATCATGCGGGGGATGAGCGCGCTGCAGCGAGTCGGGCTGGTCGGGGAGGTCGGTGTCAGCAACTACCCGCTGGCCCGCTGGCAGGCCGCCGAGAAGGCGCTCGGCGGGCGGGTGCTGAGCAACCAGGTACGGTACAGCCTCGTCGACCGCGCGCCCGAGCGGGACCTGCTGCCGTTCGCCGCCAAGGCGGGCCGGGTCGTGATCGCGTACAGCCCGCTGGCCCAGGGCCTGCTGTCCGGCCGCTACGACCGCGCCAACCGCCCGGCGAACCGGGTCAGGACCGGGAACCCGCTGTTCCTGCCGGAGAACCTCGACCGGGCCGGCGAGCTGATCGGCGCGCTGCGCGAGGTGGCGGAGGCGCACTCGGCCACCCCGGCCCAGGTCGCGCTGGCCTGGGTGATCCGGCACCCGGCGGTGACCGCGATCCCCGGCGCGTCCAGCCTGGAGCAGCTAGAGAGCAACGTCGCGGCGGCCGATATCGAGCTGTCCGACGCCGAGTACGCCACGCTGAGCGCGGCCGCCGACCGGTTCCACCCCCTCACCGGCCGCGCGGCGGCCCCGGCCATGGTCCGGGCCCGCCTGCGCCGCTAAACCGCGTTATCCGCTAGAACCGCATAAGCCGGGTAAACCCCAGGCCCAGGACGCGCTGACCCCGGCAGAACGCCGCGTCGCGCTGCTCATCGGCACCGGGCACGCCAACAAGTCCGCCTCCACCGAGCTGGGCGTGTCAGTGAACACCGTCGGCACGCACCTCCGTTCAGTCTTCGCGAAACTCAACATCCAGTCCCGGGTGCAACTCGCCAACGAGCTCCACCGAGCGGACCTGACCTAACGGAGCCAGCGAGCCAGTCGACTTAAGGGGAGACGGTTCCCGCCGCCAGGGCGATGATGACGCCGATCGCAGCGCCGGACAGCAGCGTCAGCACGACGCCGCGCCGCAGGGGGAGCAGCATCACCAGCGCCCCCGCGAGCACCAGGTACTGCCAGGGATGGCTCAGCTCCCGGGTGAGCGTGATCGCCGAGCCGAGGATGGCGCCGATGGCAGCGGGCCCGGCGCCGTCGAGGAAGGCCCGGGCCCGGACATTGCCGCGGATCAGCTGGAAGCGGGGGCCGCCGAACAGCACCAGCAGGAACGACGGGGTGAAGGCGACCGCCGAGGCCAGCAGCCCGCCGGCGATCCCGGCGGCGGCGTAGCCGACGACAGCGACGGTCTGCACCACGGGCCCGGGCGTGATCTGGCCAAGGGCGACGGCGTTGAGGAACTCGGCGCCGGTCATCCAGTGGTAGTGGCTGACCGCGTCGGTCTGCATCAGCGGGATGATCACGAACCCGCCGCCGAACGACAGCCCGCCGACCTTAAACGCCTCCCACGCCACCGACGCCAGCACCCCGCCGCCGACGGCCCACACCAGCGCCGGCCCGGCGAGGAGTCCGTGCAGCTTTCCCTGGCCGGCGGATCCGCCCGAGTCTACAGAACGGATTGTGGTTCCTCCGGCCCGCGAACCGCTGGACCGAAGGGGGTGGCGGGCCAGAAGCTCGATCGTGCCGCAACCGAGCAGCACGAGCACCAGCCACTCGCCGATCGTCGCCGCGGCCGCGAGCCCGGCAGCCAGGTAAATCACCCAGCGGACGGCGGCCTTCTTGTTCCGCCAGCTCGGGCCGAGCAGCGACCAGCCGGCCAGCACCGCCACCGCCGGCACGGCCGCGCCACCGCCGGCCCCGGCGCCGAGTACCCACAACGGCGGTGACTTCGTCACGAACAGCACCGCCAGGGCCAGGATGACGATCAGCCCGGGCACGATAAACGCGGCCCCGCCAACCAGCGCGCCCGCCCGCCCGCGGAGCCGCCAGGCGCAGAAGATCGCCAGCTGCGTGGACGCCGGCCCCGGCATCAGGTTGCACACCGCGATCGCGTCCTCGAACTCGCGCGCGTCCAGCCAGCCCCGCCGCTCCACGACCAGCTGCCGAAGCAGCCGGATATGCGCGGGCGGCCCCCCGAACCCAATGCACCCGATCCGCCCCCACTCGCGCAGCACGGTCGCGAGCGACACCTGGGAAGCGCCCGGGGGAGAGCCGACCGCGTCCTCCGCGCCCGGCACATCATCCCCGGCGAAGCTCATCGCGACCAGTCCGAAAGCGATCGACGCACCCCCCGACAATACATCAATCCACCTTGATCAATCCATAGAGTGGTCTCTCTATGGTGGTTGACCCATTGGGTGGTCGATCGCCCCCGCCCAGCTGACGCCTCTGCCCCTCGCCCATCGGTAAATGTCGGGCGCTGGCGCGCCGGACATTTACCGATATTTCATGATCTCAGGCTGGTAGCAACGAGCTCGCCGTAAAGATCTTGGATCACTAAGCACGCTCTAGCGTGTCATCGATCCAACATCTTTCAGAGGCGTCCCAGTCGAGGCAACATTCCGGATGTTTCGTGATCGCAGCGGGTGCCCTACCGCTACCCGGCGAGCCCGGTCTCCTCCAGGGCCCGGAGCAGGAAGCGGATCCGGGTGTCCAGCTCGGCGGCGGTGCGCTCGAACGCCGGGTACCCGCTCAGGCCCCCTTCGCCGGCGGCGGGATCGGGCAGGCTCCAGTGGATCAGGCCAGGACGGCTGGGGAACTCCGGGCAGGCCTCGCGGGCCTTATCGCACAGGCTGATCACGAAATCGAACGGTTCTCCAGCGACCGTCGCTATCGGCACCGGCCGGTGGCCGGTGATGTCGATGCGGTACCGGTCCCGCATGACGGCCACGGCGTCGGGGTGCAGCGCCCCGGGCCGGATGCCCGCGCTCGCGGCCTTGACCCGCGCCCCCGCCCGGTGCCGCAGCAGTGCCTCGGCCATCGGCGAGCGGCCGCTGTTCCCCGTGCACAGGAACAGCACCCGCCGTTCGCCGGCCGCAGGCGCGGTCGCGGTCTCCGAGTCGGCGCGGGGGAGGAGGGCCAGGCCCGGGTGCAGCGCGGACGCGGCGCGGGCCACCTGGTCCGCGCAGCCGTCCAGGTCAAGGCTGTAGTAGGTGTCGCGCCCGTCGAAGCTGCTGCGCCGGGCCGTGACGAGGCCGCCGGCGCGGAGTTGCCGCAGGTGGTAAGACACGAGATTCTGCGGCTGGCCCACCGCGGTCACTAGTTCGCGGACCCGCCGGTCGCCCGCGGCGAGTTCCCGCATCAGGCGCCACCGCACGGGGTCGGCCAGCAGCCTCACTACCGGCGGAACGGAAGCAGGCGACACGGTCACGGCCTCATGGTACTTCAACCGGCCTTGATGGATTTCCCGCGCGGTCCGGCCCTGGCAGAATCGTCAGCGTGATCGGACGGATGCACCACGTGGTGCTGGACTGCCCGGACCCGGACGCCCTCGCAGCCTTCTACTCCGCGTTGCTCGGCCTGCCGGTGACGTACCGCGACGACGACTGGGTGGTGGTCGCCGCGAGCGATAAGTCATCCGGGCTGGCGTTCCAGCGGTCCCCGGATTTCCGGCCGCCGACCTGGCCCGACCCGGCGGTACCGCAGCAGGTCCACCTAGACGTCATGGTCGAAGACCCCGCCGCCGCGGGCCCGCGAGTGCTGTCCCTAGGCGCGGCCAAGCTCGACGGTCAGGACGTGTACGCCGACCCGGCGGGCCACCCGTTCTGCCTCATCACGCGCCCGAAGTGGGCACCGCCCATCCCGGCGGGCACCTGACCCCGCCAACCGCCTCGCCCGAGAGAACAACTGCCTGGATAAGGAATCCCTGAACTACGCATCTAGTCAGCGCTCCGCTGCAACTGCCAGGCCGCTTCAAGCGCGTCCTCGATGGCGCCGGCGTCGCCCGCACGGAAGTCGGCGACGACCATCATGTGCTTGGCATACCGGCTCGGCACGCTGAACGTGCCAGGAAACTGCCGCATCATCAGGTCGCGCTCGTCGAAATCGGCCCGGATCACCACGTGCGCGTCGTCGAGTTGCCGGACAATTAGCCTGCCGTGATAACGCCACTGCGCCAGCCCATCCGCCGAAGTGCGCCGCACGCCGGCCAAGGCCCCGGCCAGCTGGGCGATGTCATCAATCTCCACAACCGCGGACTGCCCACCTCATCCCGCCAGCAATCATCGCCTCGGGTCCGCGCGGGAGGGAGTCCCTTCCCCGTGTGTCGTTGAGCCGACTGGTGCCGGCTCAACGACACACGGGGAACGAGTGGACCCTGCTACTCGCCTGACTGCTGCTCGTCCTGCAGTTGCTTGACGACCGTGAGGGCGTCGTCGACGTGGCGGCCGATGTTGGTCATCGAGTTGAAGACGTGCCGCACGGTGCCGGCCGGGTCAATCACGTAGGTGACCCGGCCGGGGATCACGCCCAGCGCCGCGGGCACCCCGTAGGTCTTGCGGACCGCGCCGCCCTGGTCGCTGAGCAGCGTGAACGGCAACTCGTGATGACCGGCGAAGCCGGCGTGCTTGTCCACGGAGTCGGAGCTGACGCCGATCACCTCGGCGCCGGCCTCGGTGAACACCTCGTAGCTGTCCCGGAAGGCGCACGCCTCGGCCGTGCACCCTCGGGTCTCGTCCTTGGGGTAGAAGTACAGGACCACGCTGTGCTCGCCGAGCCGGTCACTGAGCCGCACCGGCTCGCCGGTCTGGGACGGAAGGGTGAAGTCGGGGGCCTTGTCCCCGGCCTGGATGCCGCGTGCCATGGAGATGGTTCCTCTCAGCTTGGCGCCGGCCGCTGCGGCCGGTTCCTGGTAGTGCGGGCTCAGGCGACGGTGAGGGTCACCGGAATGTTGCCCCGGGTGGCGTTCGAGTAGGGGCAGACCTCGTGCGCCCGGGCGACGACCTTCTCCGCGGTCGGCCGGTCGACGTTGGGGAGGCTCACCGTCAGGTCGACGGTAAGCCCGAAGCCGCCGTTGTCCAACTGGCCGATGCCGACGCTGGCGATCACCTCGCTGCCGTCGACGTTGGCCTTCTCCTGCCTGCCGACCACCTTGAGGGCGGAGTGGAAGCAGGCGGCATAGCCGGCCGCGAACAGCATCTCGGGGTTCGCCGCGCCGCCCGCGCCGCCCATCTCCTTTGGAATCCGCATGTCAACGTCGAGGATGCCGTCCTCGCTGCGGGCATGTCCGTTGCGGCCGTCCCCGGTGGCGTGGGCGGTGGCGGTGTACAGGACGTTCATTGGCCCTCCTAGATAGGTATGACGCAATCCTATTGCGCACAATATAATGGCGCAACTGGTAACATGTTGGCATGTCCGGTTACCCGCAGCTCGAGCTCGACCGCCAGCTCTGCTTCGCGCTGTACACCGCGAGTCGCGCGGTCGTCCGCACGTACGCGCCGCTCCTCGAGGACGCCGGCCTGACCTACCCGCAGTACATCACGATGCTCGTGCTGTGGGAGGTCCCCGAGCGACCGCGCTCGGTCGGCGAGCTGGGCGAACGGCTGCACCTGGACAGCGGCACGCTCACCCCGATGCTGAAGCGGCTGAGCGCCCTGGGCTACGTGACGCGATCACGCGATGCCGAGGACGAGCGGCGGGTACTGGTAACAGTGACAGCGGAAGGGCTCGCGCTGCGCGATCGACTGGCCGCCGTCCCGGCGTCATTCCTGTCTTGCCTGAACCTGGACGTCGCCGAGGCCGGCGCGCTCCGCGACCAGCTGACCGCGCTCACCGTCGCTCTCGAGGCGGGCGCTCGCTAAGGCAACCACCCGACCGGAAGGGACGCTCCGGCATGTGGCTCAGCAACATCGGGCACGGCCGGACCGAGGTCGCGGACGCGGTGCGGGCGCAGGTCGACGAACTCGGCTACGCGCCCGACGGCACCGTCCATCCGACCACCCTGCGACTCGCCGCGCGGGTTGCCGCTCTTTCCCCCGACCCGGCCGCGCGGGTGTTCTTCACCAGCGGCGGCTCGGAAGCCGTGAGCCCGGGGCCGAGGGCATCATGCGCCCCGGCTACAGCTACCGCACGTTCGGTTACGCCCTCAGCGTGTCCGGGCTCGGCAAGGTGCTCGCCAGCGGCTCCGGGCCTGCGCCCTCGAGCCGCCCCTGGTCACCCAGCTGCCCAAGGAGGAGGCAGGAAGCGACACGGAGGCCAGCGCCAAACGCGGGCGGGCGGAACCTTCACCCGGATGTGACACTCCCCAGCGAGGACCTCCACAGCGGGGACGCGCCGAGCGCGCTTACCACCTGGGCGATCAGCGCCTCGCCGACGACGATGTTCTGCGGGTTCTCCTGCGACTGGGTGGTGTAGTCGGGGTCGAGCAGGCTGAACGTCGGCAGGCGGCCGCTCGCGGCGTCGGTGAAGAAGGAGCTCAGCGCCTTGTGGTGCAGCGCCTCCGTGATCACGTCGTTGACCGCGTAGAGCTCCGGCGTCGCTCCTGTCGGGTAGCTGGAGACGTAGTTCTCCCAGCTGATCCCGTGCGCGTCGAGCAGGTTGAATATGGTCCCGTTCGGCGCGGGCCCGGCGAGGTTGATGACCGACACGCCGCCGTCGTCGGTCATCCCGGCCGACGTGCCCGCGATCAGGTAGCGCCGGTTGGGGTCCGTCTGCCCGAGCACCGAGCAGAACCAGCGGTCGCCCACCGGGAACGCGTTGGCCAGGCTGTAGGTGAACGGCAGGTCCGCGCCCGTCCAGTAGCCCATGGACTCGGCCTGGCTGGTGATCACGAAGCCGTCCAGATTGCCGTTGTCGTACTGGATGTGGCTGCTGCTCCACTCCTGCGTCACGGTGCTGTTCTGGCACGTGGTCGGCATGTGGAATGCGTGCTGGACGTCACCGTTGGCGTACGGGTTCGTGGCGGTCGGCGTGCCGTCCGGGCCGAGGGTGAAGCCGTCGCCGCGGCCGAGCATCCCGAGGATGTTGTCGTACGAGTGGTTTTCCATCGTCAGCACGACGATGTGCTCGATGCCGGGCAGCGTGTCGGTGCCGGCCGCCAGGCTCGGGAACGGCCGGGAGCCGGGCGCGCGCAGCGTCGTGCGGCCAAGGGCGGCCAGCGCCGCGGCGTACGCGGCCGCGGAAGGCGCGGTCGCGGCGGTGAGGGTGGCGTGGGCCGCGATGGCCTCGGCCGGCGCGCCGGGCCTGCGCAGGAACGCAGGCGTAAGCGCGCCCGCGGCCAGCGCCGAGGCCGAGCCGCTCAGGAATAGCCGTCGGCTCAGGGAAGAGGGCGAAGACGGATCAGGCGTGCGGTGAGGGCTGTTCACGCTAATCACTGTGGCCCACTCGCGCGGGACTTCAACGTCTAATTCACTAACAGTTTCTTTTTCCTAGGTGAACAGTATCAAACACGCCATGCCCAGGGCCGCTATCCGTCAATGCGAAGGGTATCCAGTGCGCATCGGCTCGCGCAGTCAGCCGCCTCCGTTCGGAATAAAAAATCAATACCATCATCCCGAACGGAGGTGAGGTTCCCCGGTAATCTCCGCCTTACTCGGTCCCCGGCCTCGGCAATTGTTCAGCACCGCCGAAATACCTCCGGATACCCAAATGACGACTGACCTGGCTGGCCGCGCGCTGCGCGATGCCGGACCATCTACTGCCCTGCCCCGTAGATGCTCTACTATCTAGATACGTACGTAGCGGCGCGCTTGAGAACAGCTGGGCGTTCGACTTCGTGGCGGCGATCAGGATCCACAGCGCCGGCAGCACGCAGTAGAGCCCGCCGATGATCAAGATGACGGTGGCGGTGATGTTAGTGCGGCGGCGCTTGCGGGACCGCGGGCGGGGCTCGCCCGTGACGGTTCGCGGCTGCCGCTGGCCCGCGACGGCGGTCGTCATTTACCTTGCCTCCCGATCAGCCGGGTCGCGACGGCACCGCCGCCGACGGTGAGCGCTACGGTCATGACCAGCAGCGTGAACGCGCTGGCGGCGCTGCCGTAGATGTTGTTGGCGAACGCGTCGGAGTAGACGCGCATCAGCGGCACCCAGGTGGACGTGATCGCGTTGGTCAGCGGCTTGAGCGCGGTGGGCTCGTTAAACGGCTGCAGGGCGCCGATCACGCTGAAGAGCGAGATCATCGCGATCGCCGGTGCGATCTGCGGGAGCTTGACGTGCAGGGCGATCTGCCACTCGGACGCGCCGTCGATCTCGGCCGCCTGGCGGACGTGTACCCGCCCGGGCCCGCAGCGCGGTGTAGAGCACCACGGTGTTGAACCCGACCACGCCCCACACGGCGACGTTGGCGACGGTGAAGAAGATCAGCCGGTTACCGAAGTAGTTGATCACCGAGCCGCCGATCGGGCTGGTGGCCGGCAGTTAGAGGAAGCCCCACAGGATCGAGGCGATCACGCCGGGCACCGCGTAGGGCAGGAAGATCGCCAGCCGGGTCACGGTCGTCAGCCGGGCCGCGTTGGCGTCCAGTGCACAACCTGGTTAGAACCGCCCGCCGACGCGGATGCCGCCGACGTCGACGAGGACGAGCCGGAACTGCAGGCGGCCAGCGCGATGGCGACGGCGGTCGCGGCGCCGGCGGTGACGGCTCCGCGCCTCGAAAATGGTCTCCTCACCTTGTATTCTCCCTTGAAAGGCGATCGGGATTGGGGACATTGCACTACTGCCAGGTAGTGGGAATGCGCTTTCCAGGATGCGGACGCTTGGATCGGGGGACCGGCCCGGCGGCCAGGATCTCCGTCAGGCCATGGTTGCCCGGGACTCGCGGGGCACTGGGGATCTGGGCGGACGCCCGGCCGCGAGCAGTTCGAGCTCGCCCACCGCGCTCTCGCCCAGCCGGCCAAGCTCGTTGCCGAGCGAGCCCGCCACGTGGGGGGTCAGGATGACGCCGGGCAGCCCGCGGAGCGGGTGGTCGGCGGGGAGCGGCTCGGGCGCCGTCACGTCGAGGATCGCTCGCACGCCCTTGGCGCGTATCGCCCGGACGAGGGCGTCGTGGTCCACGATCGCGCCCCGGGCGGTGTTGATGAGGACTGAGCCGGGGCTCATCAGGTCGAGCTGGCGGCTGCCGACCAGGCCGGCGGTCTCCGGCAGCAGCGGCGCGTGGACGCTGACGATGGAGCTCTGGCGGAACAGTTCGTCCAGGCTTACCCGGGTGGCGCCGGCGAGCACGGGGTCGTCGTCGGCTAGGTACGGGTCGTAAAGCAGCACCGTGAAGTCGAAGGACCCGAGCAGTTCGATCACCCGGCGGCCGACCCGGGACGCGCCGACGATGCCGACGACCCGCCCGTAGTTGCCGATGCCGGGCCGGTCGGCCGCGGAGCAGCTGGGATCGGCCGGGTAGCCGCGGGCCAGCTCCGGCACTCCCTTGCCGGCCAGCAGTATCGCGGCGAGCGTGTACTCGGCGACCGGGTACGCGTTGGCGTCGGCGGCGGTGGTGACGAGGATGCCGCGCGCCCATACCTCGGGGCCGAGGTGGTCCTTGACCGTGCCGGCGGCGTGCAGGATGGCGCGCAGCCGGGGCATCGCCGCGAGCTCGGCCGGCGCCGATCCGCGGGCAGCCCCAGCCGGTGATCAGCACGTCGACCGCGGCGAGCAGGCGCGGGTCGGCCTGCCGGAAGTCGCTGATCGTGATCCCCTCGTCGAGGTCGGCGACGGCGTGGATGCGCTCGAGCTCCGCGTGCGCCGAACAGGCGACGCGGCAGGTCGGCCCGCATCGCGAACGCGGCGACGAGCGGATCACTTCCGGGAAAGCGCATTCCTGAATGATGGCGTGTCCCTCGCCGGTCGTCAAGAAGGTGAAAAGCCTGGCTGTAACGATGTGTACGGAGCGGCCTGGGCAGTGTCAGGTCCGGGCCAAGCGTCGCCATGTTGTTCATCGACACGTCCCGATTTTCCAGCTGGGACGTCTCTGGACCGGCCTGCTGGCGTGGCCCGGTGCCCGCCACGACCACGTGCGGCACACTGGCGTTGACGGGCATCGCAGTAGACAGCGGTACCGCCAGGTTGATAGACATAGCGCCTTGGCCTGTGGAAAGTGCTTTCCCTGGATGAGACTCGGCGGAAGGCGAGTCCCGCCCGCCGGTGGTTCCCAGCATGGACGCGTCGGACAGGAGCGGCAGTGACGGACCCGAGTCCGCCGGGCGTGCGCCCCCGCGCGCGCAGCCGCCCGGTTGCCCACGAGGACAGCATGACGCGCGTGACGCTGCAAGACGTCGCCGACCGGGCCGGGGTGTCGTTGACCACCGCGTCCCGGGTGGTCAACGAGGGGGCGCGCAAGGTTGGCCCGGCGATGGCCGAGCGGGTCAATCGCGCGGTAGCCGAGCTCGGCTACCAGGCCAATCTCTCGGCCAGAGCCGTCGCGAGCGGGTACACCAGCATGATTGGCGTCATGGTGCGCGACATCGACGACCCGTACTTCTCCTCGATCGCCGCCGGGCTGATCGAGGCGACCGAGGCACGGCAATTCCTGGTCTGCGTCTCGCGCACGTCGTCCGGCGAGCGGGGGGAGCGGGAGTACGTCACGCTGATGCGGGCTCAGCGAGCGCGCGCGGTCATCCTGATCGGCAGTCGCTCCGACAACGCTCGGCGCCCGGGAGGCCCTGCGGGCGGAGGTCGCCGCGTTCACCGCCGCCGGCGGCCGGGTGGCGTGCGTGGGGCAGGACCTGCTGGGCGTCGACACGATCATGCCGGAGAACGCGGGCGATGCCGCGGCCCTGGCCCGCGCCCTGGTCGCGCTCGGGCATCGCCGCTTCGCGGTGCTGGCCGGGCCGCGCGACCTGCTCACCGCCCGCGATCGGGTGGCCGGGTTCCGGGAGGGGCTGAAAGCCTGGTCGGTCGACCTCGACCCGGACTGGGTGGTCGAGGGAGCGTTTACCCGCGACGGCGGTTACGAGGCGATGAGCGCGGTGCTCGCCGCCCGCGGCGACGACCGCCGGACTGCGTTTTCGCGGTGAACGACGTGATGGCGGTCGGTGCGCTCGCCCGGCTGCGGGCGGCGGGGATGTCGGTGCCCTCCGACATCGCCCTGGCGGGTTTCGACGACATCCCCACGCTGCGAGACGTGTACCCGCCGCTGACCACGGTCCGGCTGCCGCTCAAGCAAATGGGCGAGATGGCGGCCAGCCTGGTGCTGAACGAAGCGCGGCTCGCCCGCCCGCGCATCGTCCCCGTCTCCGGTGAAGTCATTCTCCGGGAGAGCACCCTGTCCGAGGATCGGCAGCGTGGAGGCGCGGCGCTGATGGCCCGGCTGCTCGTCTACACGCGCACCACCGGCTACCGGCACGACTCCATCCCGGCCGGCGTCGCCGCGCTGCGCGGCCTGGACGGCTATTCGGTCGACGCGACCGAAGACCCCGCCGTGTTCCGCCCGGGGCCACTGCGCGCCTACGCGGCGGTCGTGTTCCTGTCCACCAGCGGCGACGTGCTCGATGACGCGGGCCGGGAGGCGCTCACCGGGTACGTGACGGCGGGCGGCGCCTGGCTCGGCATCCACGGCGCGTCAACCACCGAGTACGGCTGGCCCTGGTTCGGCGAGCTGGTCGGCGCCCGGTTCGATCAGCACCCCCCGGTGCAGTCCGGCGTGATCACGGTGGCGGACAAGGACCATCCCGCCACCGGGCACCTCGACCCGACCTGGGCCAGGCGCGATGAGTGGTACTCGTTCACCAGCAATCCCCGGCCGCGCGTCCGCGTGCTGCTCACCGTGGATGAGGCCAGCTACGAGGGCGGCACGATGGGCGCCGACCACCCGATCGCCTGGTGCCATGAGCGCCTCGGCGGCCGGAGCTTCTACACGGCGCTCGGCCACACCGGCGAGTCATTCGCCGAGCCGGCGTTCCTCGGCCACCTGCGCGGCGCGCTGTCCTGGCTCACTCAGGCGTTACGGAGCACGGCACACCCTTAAGCCGCCTTAAGGAACATTTAATCTTGCGCCCATAAACTATTAAGAAACTTTACTATTTAATTTTGCCTAGCTACGGAGGGACCGAATCGGGAACCTGACCGGATGACACAGGAGGAACGATGGAGCCAACCGTCCCGGAACCGCCGCGCGGGCCCGAATGGAGAGCGCGCCGGAGAGCGTGGCGGTCGCGCCCGCTGATCGCGACGGCAGGCACGGCGTTGCTGGCGGTCACCTGCATCGCCGGCGCGGTGGCGGCGCGGGAGAGCGCCGCGCACGCGGCCACGACGGCGGCGCTGAGCGACAACTGGTACGAGTCCGCGCCGTACTACAGCGTGCTCGACTCCGGCGCTCCCGACCTGGGCACGGTCATGTCGGCCACCGGCCAGAAGGCGTTCGACATGGGCTTCATCCTGGCGGACGGCGGCGGCTGCACCCCGGCGTGGAACGGGACCGATGCGGTGTCGGGCGACACGCAGGTCGCCGGGGTCATCAACGAGGTGCGGTCCGACGGCGGTGACGTGATCGTGTCGGCCGGCGGCTACAACGGGACGAAGCTCGGCCAGGTCTGCGGGACGGCCGCCGCCACGGCCGCCGCGTACCAGCAGGTCATCAGCGCTTACGGGCTGCACGCGTTCGACTTCGACCTCGAGGAACCGGAGATCGAGAACTCCGCCGCGATCGCCAACGAGCTGGGCGCGGCCCAGATCCTGCAGAACAATAACCCGGGCCTGTTCATCTCGGTCACGATCCCGTCCACCACCTCCGGCGCCAACTACTTCGGCCAGCAACTGCTCGACGAGGCCAAGACGCTCGGCTTCACGCCCAACGACTACACGATCATGCCGTTCGACGGCGGCTTCAACGGCGGCTCGTCGCAGGTCACCGCGCTGCAGGACTTCAACGCGCAGCTGGTGAGCACGTTCGGCTGGAGCAGTTCGGTGGCGTACGCGCATGAGGGCTTCTCCGGCATGAACGGCCGGACCGACTCCGCCGAGTACTTCTACCAGAGCGACTTCCAGACGGTGCTCAGCTTCGCGCAGAGCGTCGGCCTCGGCCGGTACACGTTCTGGTCGGTCAACCGCGACCGTGAGTGCAACCCGCCGGACAACAACGGCAACCTGTCCAGCGAGTGCAGCAGCGTGACACAGAACGCGTGGGACTTCACCGCCTACACGGTCGCCTTCGCCAAGAGCGCGCCGGTGACCGAGCCGACCCCGACGCCCACGCCCACGCCGACGCCGACCCCGACGCCCACGCCGACGCCGACCACGTCGTCCGGCTCCTGCCCGGCGGCCTGGTCCGCCAGCACGACCTACGTGTCCGGCAACGTCGTGTCCTACGGCGGCGACCAGTGGACCGCTAACCAGTGGAACTACGACGAGGTGCCCGGCGGACCGTCGGGCGCGTGGAACAACGACGGTGCCTGCTAACCACGGGCCTATTGACTGCGGTGCCCCGGGCCGGGAAGGTGCCCGGGGCACCGCTCGTTCAGCGACCGGGAACCGAGACGATCGCCGGTTCCTCCGCGCGCGGGTAGACGATCGTTTCCTGCGGTGACGAGTTGCTGATGCCTTCCCGCTGGTAGCGGGAGTGCAGGCGCTTAATGAACTCATGGGTGATCAGGGGCTGAGCGCTGATGTCGGCGGCCCGCAGGACGACGTTGAAGCTGATGCCGGAGCCGCCGAAGGTGTTGAACCGCACGGTGGGCTCGTACTCGGGAACCGCCCCCTTGACCTCCTGCATCACCTCCTGGCCGACCTCAAGGGTGACCCGCTCGACGTGCTCGAGGTCGCTCTCGTAGCTGACGCTGCCCGCGACGGTCACGGATATCTCGTGCTCGGGCAGGTGGTAGTTGGTGACGATAGCGGATGCCACCGTGGCGTTGGGGACGACGAGGATGTTGTTCGGGAGCTGGCGGATGATCGTGCTCCGCCAGTTCGTGTCCACGACATAACCCTGCATGCCGTTGTCGAGCTGGATGAAGTCGCCCGGCTGGACCTTCCGCGAGGCGAGGATGTGCACGCCGGCGAACAGGTTGCTCAGGGTGTCCTGCAAGGCCAGGGCGACCGCCAGGCCGCCGACGCCCAGGGCGGTGAGCAGCGGCGTGATGGCCACGCCAAGGCTGTCGAGCAGCACCAGCCCGCCGATCGTCCACACGATGACCTGGGTGATGCTGACGAAGATGGTCGCCGACCCCGAGGTGCCCGCATGCGACGTCGCCCCGGCCCGCACGGCCGCCCCGGCGACCTTCGCGCTGCCCAGCGAGACGACCATCACGATGAGCGCGAGCAGCGCGTGGTCGAGGTCGTCGCGGTAGGCGCTGCGCAGCGGCAGGGCCAGCTCCGCCGCCCAGGCACAGCCAACCCCGAGGCACCAGGGGGCGACCAGGCGCAGGAACGCGACCACGATGTCGCTGCCGCGCCAGCGAGGCGGCGCGGTCTTGCGCTGCAGGCGGGTCAGGAGGCGGCGGAGCACGAGGGCGCCGATCACCCCGGCCGCCAGGTAGCTCCCCGCCACGATCCAAGTATGCGAACTGACAGATCCTGTCATCTTCTGTCCTTTCGCGTTCGATGCCCGTGGGGCGGGCTCCGGCCACCGAGGGTACCCGCAGCCTCCGCGTCCCCCACCCGGCACTGGCCTACAAGACCATCCGGAACTACCTCGCCTACCTGATGCCCGTGCTCACCGGATGGGCAAGCCAGTACACGTCGCTGCGCGAGGTGACCCGCCAGGACATCCTGGATGCGGTCGACGCCCGGCACGGCCCGGTGATCCCGCACCGCATCGTCGCGCTGCGCAGCCTGTTCCGGGCGCTGCGCCAGGAACGGGTCATCTTCCGCGACCCCACCCGCGGTATCTCCCTGCCCGCCCCCGCCCGGCTGCCGCAGCCGCTGCCCGCCGACCGGGTCGCCGGGCTCCTCAACCGCGCCAGCGGCCCGGCGGCGCGGCTCGTCGTTGCGCTGGTCGCCATCCACGCCGTCCCCGAGGCCGACCTGGTCCGGCTCCAGGCAGCCGACCTCGCCTGGGTTCCAGCCGAGCAGGGCCGGGCCCAGGACCGGGCCGGCGGTGGCGGCGATCCCCGACAAAGCGGAGTACGCGGCCATCGCCGGGCCGCGTTCCTCCGCCCGGTACAGCAGCTGAAGCAGCGAGGGCACCTGCGGGATCATCGCCGCGGCGAACAGCCCCTGGACGATCCGCGCCGCGACGAGCATCCCGGGGTCGTCCGACGGCGAGCACACCGCGGACGCCGCGGCGAACCCGGCGACGCCGGCGACGAACACGCGCTTGTGTCCCAGCAGGTCCCTCAGTCGCGCGCCGCTGATCAGGCCGGCGGTCAGCGCCAGGGTGTACCCGGACAGCATCCACTCCAGCGCGACGGGACCGGCGTGCAGGCTGGCCTGGATCGTCGGCAGCGTCACGTTCAGGATCGTGACGTCCATCAGGTCCATGAAGGCCGCGAGCAGCACGACGACCAGGGCGATCGTACGGGCACGTCCGGTGATCTTCCCGGGCATCGACACTCCTCCCCTGATGATACGCCGCACACTAAGTGCGTCACGCAAGTGTTGTGTAACACACCATAAACCGGTATGCTGTCCGGGGCAAGCAGACGGCGCAAGCAGAAGGGAGGCGCAGGGATGGGGCAGACGCCGCGCCGCGAGGCCGAGGAACGCGTGCTGGCCGCGCTGCCGGGCTGGGTCGACGTCCTCTCGCAGCTCAACCGGCTGATCGCCGAGCGGATGGGGGTGACCGCCAGCGACCTGAGCTGCCTGCACGTGCTGAACCAGCAGGGTCCCGCCACCGCGGCCGAACTGGCCGGCAAGGTGGGCCTGACACCGGGATCGGTGTCGCGGATGATCGACCGGCTCGATGCGGCCGGCCTGATCAGGCGGATCCCCAAGGACCGGCGCCGCGTGCTGATCGAGCCGACCAGTGACGGCCTGGCCCGCATCGCGGCCTACTACACCGGGCTCACCGCCCGCAGCCACAACGACCTCGCGGTCTTCAGCCCTGAAGAGCTGAACACGCTGCTGCTGTTCATCGAACGCTCTGAGCGCAGCGCCGTCGGCGAGCTCGCCCGGCTGCGGCAGGACCACGATCCCGGCTAACCCCCGCACACCTTCATACGTAGGAGATACCAGTGATACTGCGTGGCACGTCGTCGCGGAATCGGCGATCCGGTGAGCCGGGCCTGGCCTGGAATTCCCCGAACCTGGCCGGCGAGCAGACGCTGTCGCTGAGCAGCCCGGACTTCCCGCACGAGGGCACGATCCCGGCCGTTCACGCCTCGGCGCGAGCCGGCGGCAAGGACCTCTCGCCAGCCCTGACGTGGACCCCGGCACCGCAGGACACCGCACAGCTGCTGCTGGTCATCGAGGATCCCGATGCCCCCACCCCCACGCCCTACGTCCACTGCGTGGCCCTGCTCGACCCCTCGGTCACCGGCCTGACGCAGGGGGCGCTCGATGCCAGCAGTCCCCCTGCGGGCGTCCGCCTCCTGCGCTCGGGCAGAGGCCGCGGCTACCTCGGGCCGGAGCCACCGAAAAGCCATGGCCCGCACCGGTACGTCTTCCAGCTCTTCGCCCTCGCCGCGGAGCCGGGCGGCGCTGCCCTGCACTCCGCCAAGCCGCGCGAGGTGCTGGCCGCCGCCACCGACGTCCTCGCCTGCGGCCGTCTCGATGGCTTCTACCAGCGGTCCTGAGGCCATGACATGACTAATCCGCGCGTGCACCGGTTCGCCGGCCGGGATGGCCTGGAACTGGCTTACCGCGAGACAGGAGAAGGCCGCCCGCTGGTACTGCTCCACGGCTTCGCCGCGACGGCACTGCAATGGCTCGACCACGGTCCCGCCGCCGCCCTCGCCGAACAGGGAAACCGCGTCATCCTCCCGGACCTGCGCGGCCACGGCGACAGTGCCCGGCCGCACGACCCGGCCTGCTACCCGCCCGATGTCCTGGCCGACGACGGGCTCGCGCTGATCGACCAGCTCGGACTCGACGACTACGACCTCGGCGGCTACTCACTCGGAGCCCGGATCACGCTCCGGATGCTGGTCCGCGGCGCCCGCCCAGCCCGCGTGATCGTGGCCGGCCAGGGGCACGCCGCCGTAAGCAGCGCGGTGAACGGCGGCACGAACCGCCGCGTGCTCACCGCCCTCGCCAACGGGGACACCTTCGACCCAGGATCACCGGACGCCGAAGCCGCGCACTGGATCACCTACCTCGGCGGCGACCCGAGCGCGCTCCTCCACGTCCTGGACTCGCTCATCGCGACACCCGACGAGGCGCTGCGCCAGGTCCTGACCCCCACGCTCATTGTGGTCGGCGATCAGGATCATGCCCATGCCTCCGCCGAGGCACTCGCCGCAGTGCTGCCCAATGCGCGATTCACCCGCGTGCCAGGCGACCACTGGTCCGCGCTCACCGGGCCAGAACTCGCGACCGCGATCACCGCGTTCCTCCCCAGCCGGCCGCAGAAACTCGACTCACAGGCCAGCCCGCCAGACTTATCGTGACGCGGGTTCCCGGCGATGCACGTCCGGGAATCGCGGAACCCGCGCGCGTTTCCGTCGGGACACATGGAGCGGGGCGAGAGCATCTGTCAGGCCGCCATCCGTGAGACTTTCGAATTCCCTGTCAAGTCAACGCGTTGAAGTTCGAGACACTATTTTGCCGAGCCGCTGCCGATGTGAGGCTGACCCGCTGCAGGGGGACGATCGCCAGCAGCGGCGCATGGCTAGTACCGGCAGGCATTCCGGGGATTCGCCGACGAGTTGCCCGGACAGCCGCCGACCCGGCCGAGGTAACAGAGTTGTTGCGGTTGTTGACCGAGTTCCCGGCACGGTTCCGTGCCGTCGGCGATGCCAGGCTCTCGGCGAGGGTGCTAGCGGGGAACCCGGGCACCCAGGGCCTGGATGGACCAGTCGAGTACGGGTGTCAGGCTCTCCGGGGCCGGCCAGCCGTTGATCACTGTGAGGAGCGTGAGGTACCGCTCCCTGCGGGGGTCGTTCACGGCTTCCAGCCTGGCCAGCAGCTGGCGCTGGAGCCCGGCGTCGTCGGGGCGGCCGAGGATGCGCGCGTAGTGCGCCGTCAGCGCCGCGACGACCGGGGCGGCCTGCAGTGAGGCCGGCTCGATGCGGGCGGCGAGGGCCGGGCCGGCCTGGTCGCGGACGACCGCGACGAGGCCACGGCGCAGGACCGGGGCGCTGCCCTGGCCGAGCTCGGCCGCGTCGTCCCTGGCCATCCGCCGCATGCTGGCACGGAAGTCCGGGTCTTGCGACAGCTCGGCCAGTTCCGCCCACGCCTGGACCTGCTCCGCTTCGGGGTCGTCGGGTAGTTCGGGGGTCATCGAGCGCCTGATGCCCGTGGATGAGGGCTCGGCGCCCAGGTCGCCGAAGACGGCGTCGAGGAAGTCGCCGATCAGGCGCTGGCGTTCGTCTTCGGACAGCCTGGCGAGCTTGTGCATGAGCTCCATCTCCTCGGGGGTAGAACCGCGCTTGGCCACCGCGGTCAGCACCGCGCGCCGCAGGCGCAGGATGCGGATCTGCACGTCCAGCGCCTCGGCGTGCGCCGCGGCGACCGCAGGAAGCGGAAGCTCCCGGTTCACGACCTTCCGGATGGTGGGAAGGTCTACTCCCAGGTCGCGCAGCGTTCGCACCAGGTCCAGGCGCGCGACCGCATCGGCGTCGTAAAGGCGGTAGCCAGCCGGGCTGCGGCAGGCCGGCGCCACGATCCCGCGATCGGAGTAGAACCGGATGGTCCTGACCGCCAGCCCGGTTCGCCGGGCGAGTTCGCCGATCGAGTAGAGCCTGTCGCCGTCCATGCCCCCACCCTTGCGTCTCCACCTACTGGAGGGTCAAGCTCCTTCTCCCTGCCAGCACGGGCGCTGCTCATCAAGGGGTCCGGCCTCTCGGCATCACCGGGCTTCCCCGGCAACGTCATCGCCGCCGGCCAGCGACGGTGTCCTGATCTTCTCCAGGATGGCGTCGATCTGGCCCGGGGACAGGGCGGCTGGGTCCGTGTCCTGGTCCAGCCCGACGATGACGACCGGCCCGGCGAGGCTGAGCTGCCAGCCGAAGGACTGCGCGAGACGGCTGGCGGCCTCGTTGACCTGCTTTCCCGCGGATGTGCCGTTCTCGTCCAGCCAGGCTTCCCACCGGGTGGTGATCCAGGTCCGCTCGGCGCAGTCGGTGCCGATGAGCGCCCTGAGCGAGTTCATGAACCGGGTGCCCCGGCCACCGGGCAGGTCAACCACCCTGGGCGGCCCGTCGGCGGGGATAAGCAGGGCCTTCACCCGTCGCCCCTGTCTCTCGCGTCCGCCGAGCCGGGTGCCGTCGGTGCGGTCATCGGTGTCCGCCTGGCCGGTCAGCCGCGGGGCCGGGGCGGGGTGGCCCCGGGGAACGGGACGACCACGCTGCCGCGGCCGTGGCGGGACTGGGCGTCGCGGAGCTGCTGGATTTCCATGGTGAGCTGGTTGACGGCACGAACGAGGGCACGGATGTCGGCCCGGGCCTGGGCGAGCTCCTTGCCCCTGGCGGAGAGGCTCTTGCTGAGCTTGGCGTTGGCGGCGCGGAGCCGGGCCTCGTCCTCGTTGTTCCCGCCGCGCTCCTTGATGCGCTGGTAGAACTCGGCTTTCAGGTCGGTGTGCCGCTGGGTGAGCGCGTTGCGGGGGACGCCGGCCTCGATGGCGAGCGCGACGACGGTGAGCCCGCCGTTGGACCGTTCATGTAAAGCGCAAAGGAATGCCGGGCGGAGTGCGGGGTCGCGTAGGGGGCGAACGCCTGATGCGGGTCCAGGCCGATCCGGCCGGGCGGAGTCAGCACCCGCTCGCAGCGCTCGTTGGCCGCCGCGAACACGCCCTCCCACGAGTGGACCCCGAACGGCATGCCCCGCTCGTTCAGCCACAGCCACAAGGGCTCAAGGCCGTGCGGGCCCTCGGTGAACAGCAGCATCCGCTCTTCCGCCGTCAGCCTGCCCAGCGGGAGCTCGCCGGCGGTCCCGTCCTTCTCGCGCCAGCGGATCACGGGCTTCACCCGGCGGGTGACCTCGGTGACCACCCGCCGCCCCGGCAGCCGCTCCTAAAGCCCCTTCCGCTGCGCGTTCCGCACCGCGTGCGCCCGAGACGAGTCGGCGTACGCCTCGATCTCCCCGGCCGCGCCCGCCGAGACGTAGAACGTGCGGTCCTTCTTCGACCGTGTCACCCCCGCCATCACCTTCCCCCGGAAGTAGCGGCCCCCGTCCAGCCGCAGCGCCGGCACCTCGAACGTGAGCAGCGACCCGCCCTCGGCCCGGCGCAGTCCCGAGGAGACCAGCAGCCGGGTGAACGCGACGTTGCGGTCCTCCAGCCGCCCTGCCCACCCCGGCTCCGGAACCCCGTCACGGCCGTGGCCGCGCAGCCCGACATCGATCCACTTCCGCCACGTCCGCGGCGTCAGCCAGTGCACGTTGGACGGCCGGGCGTCCTTCGCCCGCGCCGCCGGAACCGTCACCACGTCGCCGTTCCGGCCGCGGACCTGCTTCATCGCGACCGGGTTCGGCGTCACGTAGCCGCCCCTGACGGCCCACCCGTACAAGGCGGCGAACGTCGCCAGCTCGCGCCCCCACTTCGATCCCCCGATGCGGTCCGGATTCTGCGCCGCGAACCGCCGCCAGTGCTCGTAGTCCTCCAGGTCACGCTCCGCCGCGTCCGTCCACGCCTTGCCCCGGCCCCACAGGAACGTCAGCAGCAGCTTGATATCGGTCACGTAGTTACGCTTCGTCTCCGCGGTGTAACGCCGGAACGCCGGAGACTGAACATACAGGCCCAGAAGCGGGTCCACCCGGTGATCCGGCGACAGGAAGATCGGATCGCCCGCCTTGATCCCGGCTTGATCCTCTCGCGCGGGCAGGTCCTCCCAGCCCGCCAGGACCCGCCGCCGCACCCCTGTCCGCACCGCATCCTGCGGCACCCAGAACACCCGCCACATAGTCATCTCCCGTCTCACCGCCACCTGCGGCAACACGCCTATTCAATAGGGAACGCGAGGAGACCGGCATCATCCTTGGCCGCGCGGCTCTCCAGCATGTCCTGTCGATCCACCAGCGCAACCCCGGCACAGCTGAGACCCGGATCGGGTTCGCGTTCACGCCCAGCGCGTGGGACGGCGAGCCTGTCAACGCCGAGCCGCACAAGCATTCCGAACTCACCCAGCTTCTCTGGGGTTCACCGCTGTTGCGCCTGCGGTTCTCACTGGTAGCAGCCCTGTTTCTGTGGTGGCTGTGGTGCAACAGGTGTTGTGAAACGGATGTGAAGGATCATCGCGGGCTGCCGGGGTGACGTAGCCCGTTCATTAGGAGGGCGAGCAGGCGGTCGGCTTGTGCGGGGCTGTCCGGGGTGTCCTGGGCGGCCCAGGCGATAGCGCCGACCATCTTCAGCACGTCCGCGTCGTCCGCATCGGGGGTGACCGCGCCTGATTGCCGCGCTCGCGCCAGCAGCGCGGCCCCCACCTCGAACAGTTCCGCGTGCCAGGCCGATGCCAGGCCGTTGCCGCGGTCGAGCGCCGAGTTCATCACCGCGGCCGACAGGCCCCGGTAGGTCAGGGCGTGCTTGAGCGTGGCACGGAGCCATGTGGCCAGCGCGTCGAAGTCGTCGTCGGCTGCCAGCAGCCTGCGGCCGAGGCCGGCCAGCTCGGCTATCTGCTCAGCGAGCACCGCCTCTATGAGGTCCAGCCGGGTGGGGAAATGCCGGTAAAGCGTCCCGCTGGCCACCCCTGCCCGGCGGGCGATCTCATCGAGGGAGGCGTCCACGCCGGACTCGGCGAACGCGAGCCGGGCCTGCTCGACCAGCTGCTCGTAGTTGCGCCGGGCGTCCGCACGCCTCGGATGCCCGGCATGCGACCGCGAATCGTGATCTGCCAGCGCAATCACCACGCCTTGCTAACCGGGGACACAGTCCGGTACCGTGTCCACTAAACCGGACTATGCCTCATCTTATGGGCATGATGCACCGAGCGCACGGAGGACCCACTCGATGGAACTGCCGGAACAAGACCGGACCGATATAAACGACCTGATCAATCTTCACGGCCACCTCACGGACGCCGGCAAGCTGGACGAGGCGAGTGAGCTGTTCACCCCGGACGTCACCTACGACCTGAGCGACTTCGGCCTCGGCCCGCTGCACGGGATCGCTGCCGTGCGGGAGGCCGCGCTCGCGCTGGGTGATGCCAACCCGGTCGGTCATCACGTCACCAACATCGTGATCACTCCGGTTGACGGCCGCTCGGCGCGGGTCCAGTCCAAGGGAATCGGCATTCAGGCCGCCGGAACGGCCGGCAGTGTCGTCTACGAAGACGTCGTCACGCGCCAGCCCGGCGGCTGGAAGATCAGCTACCGCAAGGTGACGGCCAGGCGGGCGGCACTCGGCGGGCGGCAAGGCGGTGCGCGTGAGGTCCTGGAGCGTTTCCGCCAGGCCGCTATCAGCCAGTCCGCCGGTGACATGAGTCGCTTGCACGCAGCTGACGCTGTCTACGAGTTCCCGTTCACGCGCCCGGGTCTGCCGTCCCGGCTTGAGGGCCGGGAGGAAATCGTGAACTTCATGGCCGCAGGGTGGCAGGCCTACGGGCTGAAGTACGAGCGCTACCGTACCCATGCCATCTACGACACCAGCGACCCGGAAACGATCATCGTCGAGCAGGAAGTCCTCGGGACCAGCACGTCCACCGGCGAGTTCGCGCTTCCCAACATCGTCGTGCTCACCGCCCGCAACGGGCAGATCATCCGCCTGCGCGACTATGTCAGCATCCCCGCCGCCGCAGCCGCCATGGGACGCGACATTTGAGCGCGGGCCGCCTCACCGCACCGCCATCGCCGAACCCGGCCGCCAGCCAGGATCGTCCGCGAGCTGGTCCCAGCGCGCAGGCTCTGACCGTCATATGTCCGTGCGCGCAGGGGCCAGGAAACCTCAGCTACGCGCCGAAGTCCCGTCCATAACAGGCGCATCCCAATCGATCTGATAGCGCTGCTCCCGCCCCATGACCTTCTCGAAGTTCATCACCTTGAAGAAGATCGGCATCAGCGCGCGCATCGCCCGGCGCCCGACAGGTCCGGGGGTCTTAGCGCTGTTCGTCCGAGCGCCCCGTTTCGTGATCGTCTCCACCCGTTCCCGCCGCAACCGCTCGTAGGCACTGAAAGCCGACGCCGCATCAGGCAGGTCCCGCAGGCACCGCGCCAGCTGGATCGAGCTCTCGATCGCCAGCGACGCGCCCTGGCCGGTGCTGTTGGACGGCGCGTGGACGGCGTCGCCGACCAGCACCATGCGGCCGCGGTGCCAGTGCGGGACCGGCGGCATGATGTGGATCGCTCCGGTGATGTCGAGGTTTTCCGCGGTGGTGCGGTTCGCCAGCAGCTCGCCCGGGAGGTCGCCCGCGTACGTTTCGCGCAGCGTCCGCAGCCACTGCCCGGACGGGATCGCGCGGGCGTCGCTCAGGGACATGTACTGCTTCGACGGCAGGTTCGCGCCCCAGGTCACGCGGCCGTCCGCCATCTTCCAGAACAGGTAGTACGCGCGCTTGCCGAATGCGAACGTCATGACGCCAGGTTCGGGGTCGATGTCGGGGGCGGCGTCGATGTAGCCCTGGAAGCCGAGCAGTCCGGTGTAACCGGCGGCGGGGGCTTCCGGGTCGATCAGGGCTCTGACGGTGGAGCGGACGCCGTCGGCGCCGATCAGGACGTCGGCGGTCGCGGTGCAGCCGTCGTCGAACTTCGCCGTGACCGAGTCCGGGCCTTCGATGGCTCCGACCAGGCGCTTACCGTACTCGAAGCGGACGCCCGACTCGGCCGCGCGGTCGTGGAGCACCCGGTGCAGGTCGCCGCGGCCGACGACCTGGAGCGGCTCCACGTCCGCCAGGCTAGGCAGCCTGCCGGAGTGCCCGCCGATCGCCATGACCGTGCCCGTGATCGGTGTGGCGAGGGCCCGGACGGTATCGTCGGCGCCGATGAGGCCGAGTGCGGCCAGGCCGTTGGGGGCCAGGGCCAGGCCGCCGCCGATTCCTTCGGCCAGGGTTGGGTAGGCCTCGTAGACCGTCGCCTGGATGCCGGCCTTGAGCAGGGCGGTCGCGACGACGGGACCGGCGATTCCGCCGCCGATGACCAGTGCGGCGCGAACTTTGGACGTTGTGGCTGTGGACATGGGTTCTCTCCTGCATGTGGTGTTCGTCGGTCGTTTCTGTGACGAGATCACGCACGGGAACCCAGCTATCCTTTGGTTGCCACCTCGTGGCCGGGTTCGTCTCGTGCGGGCATCGGTTCGAGAGCGTTGGACGGGGATGGCTGCGAGCAGCCGCCCCGGGCCCCGGCGGCGGTGTTGGCGCACCGCCCCGGGGCCGTTGAGAGTCCTCTAGTCGCTTGTTAGGCCCCTCTCCGAGAGTTCGACCAGCTCCGGGGGCATCTCGCCGCTGTCATGGAGGGCCCGCCACGCCGCGAGATCGGGGAAGCTTCCCGAGATCAGTTCTTCCAGCAGCGCGCGTACCCAGGCCGCCTCCGCTTCGACCATCGCAACGGCGAACTCGTCCTCGACCAGGAACAGGCGGGGAACTTCCTTGAGATGCTCGGTGATCGCAGCACGACGTGCGGCGATCGACTCCTGCAGCCTGCCGAGCCGGGCCCGCAGGAGGGCGATCACCTCGTCTGGTGACAGGACCATCTGCACTGAGAGCCCGGCGGCGAACTTGGGGTGCTCGGGCTCCGGTGTGGACACCAGTTCCCGCGTCCAGTCGAGCATCTCCTGCCGACCGGCTTCGGTGATCTGATACACCGTCCTTTCCGGACGGGCACCCTGCCGGCTCTTGCCGACCACCTCCAGGAAGCCGTGCTTCGCCAGGTTCTGCACGACGGTGTAGAGCGAGCCCCACTTGACGTCCATGTCCTGGTCCTTGCCGCGGGCGCGCATCAGGGACGCGATTTCGTAGCGGTGCATCGGCCGCTGGACGACGGTGGCCAGCACCGCGAGGGCCATCAAGTTGTCAACTTTGCGTTTCGCGGCCATCAGATCACCTCCCTTTTACTCGTCCACAAATATATGTCAACGAGTATTTCCTGGCAAGCCCGAGGGCGGCTGATTGATCCAGCGATGGCCCGGGGATCTGGACTTGCGCACATGACCCTGTACCGCTCGAATACTCGATTGAGTGGCTGACCTGCGCTTTCGTCAGCAGGCCGCATCTTGGCAGTGTGACCGCGAACCCACCGACGAGTGGACCGTGCAGCAGGCCCGCAACCTCAACGACGGTTCGAGGAGATTAAGCTCCTGCTCCGCGACCGCGGATCGAGGCGCATCCCTTGATCGCCGTGCTGGGCACCGGCGCGGCCAAGCACAGCGGGTAGGCCGAAGCCCCGACGCGTGCCGGTGGTGAGGCGGCCCGCGACGCGCTTGGACCGCAAGGGGCACGTCAAGCCGGAACACGCCCGCTGGCGCGGCCCGTCCGTGGCCGCCGACCAGGAGACCGTCCGGTAACGCGTCACCGCGGGCAGCTCCGTCGACGACCCTGACGACCGTGCCGCCGCTGCGAACGCTCGAACACCGCCGTCCCGTCATCGACGCCGCCGTAGGAGCCGTCAGCAACGCCGAGGGTTGCCACCGCGAGTGCGTCCGCTCGCGCACACTCGGCTTCGGCGGCAAAGACAATCTGGCCAGGACCATCACGGCTGATGTCGCCGAGTTCGTCACCGGCCTCA
Organism: uncultured Actinomycetota bacterium; assembly: GCA_963767685.1. GTDB lineage: Bacteria > Actinomycetota > Actinomycetes > Streptosporangiales > Streptosporangiaceae > Trebonia. The sequence goes on along the minus strand of CAVYEZ010000010.1, from coordinate 538,969 downwards.
CGCTCGCCGACCCGCGGAAGTCTCTGCTGCACGCAGCCGCCCTCCGCCAGGCGACTGGTCACTGCCCTTGCGGGGACGCTCGGAACGGGCGGTCAACAGCAGTCCCGCCAGTGCCGCGACGGCGAGCACGATCAGGAACAGGGCGTAATCGCGGGCGGAACTGATCAGTCCGCCGCCGTGCACGACGAGGATTCCGGCGGCGATCGCGGGCACGCCCATGCCGCAGTAGGAGACGATGTAGAGGACCGACAGGACGCCGGCCCGCTTACGCGGGGGCGCCAGGGGGATAACGGTACGGAAGGCGCCCTGGAGTCCGGCACCGAACCCAATGCCCGCCACGACGGTGCTGGCGAAGAATCCGGCCGCCGAGGACTCCTCCACGGCGGCCAGCGTGCCCGCCGCGGCTGCCACCGTGGCCGCAATGCCGCACAGCATCACGGTACGGGGCGGCATGCGGCTGAGCACGACCGCGGTGAGCGACGCGATGACGGCCAGCAGGAAGAAGGCGAGTCCGCCGATGACCGCTGACGCGGACCCGGACAGCTGCCGGGCGAATGCCGGGCCGAGCGAGCCGTAGAGGCCCGAGAGCGCCCACACGGCGAACAGGATCGGCGCCGCCGCGAGCACCGGGCCGCGCGTACCTCGCGGCACCGCAATCTCCGGGACGAGAGCGGCGCGCAGGCCTGGCTTCCGGGCGCCCGTTTCCGGCGACACGGCCACGCCGATGCCCTGCAGGACGAACACTCCGACGAGCACCAGGTACACGACGTGCGTGGGCGCCGGGACATACTGGACCAGCAGCCCGGACATCAGTGAGCCGACGCCGGTGCCCACTCCGGGGGCGGCGGCGTTGGCCAGGGTGCCACGCGCGCGGTCCACGTCGAGCATCGCCGCCCCCAGCGCGCCGAGAGCCCCGCCGGTGGCAAGACCCTGAAGCACGCGGCCGGCGAGCAGGGCACCGACGCCGCCCGCGGTGGCAAGGACGACCGTCGCAGCCATCTGCACCGCGAGTGCGGCCAGCAGCACGGGCCGACGACCGGTGTGGTCGGATACCCGTCCGAGGACGAGCAGGGCGAGCAGAACGGCGATCGCATACGCGCCGAAGATGACCGTGGTGGTGATGGGCGAGAAGTGCCACTCTCCCGCGTATGTGGCGTACAGCGGCGTCGGCGCGCTGGAGGCGGCGAGGAAAGACATGACCATCGACGCTGGGAGGGCCAGGCGGACGAGGCCGGAGGGCTGGACGCTGGCAGCGGCGGCGTCGGTCGCCTGGCCCGCCGGCGGCGACCCGGTGCTCTGCTGGGAAACGGATTCAGCCATGTATCTAGCCTCTGTGCGGGGCGTCCGTCCCGCGAGTGGCAAGATTGCCTATTTACGATAGAATATTGCCATGACTCCCCACCGGGTGGCAGTGCTGGCACTAGACGGCGTTACCCCCTTGGCCCTGGCCATCTCGGTGCAGATCTTCAGCCCCCGACCCGAGACTCCGTACCACCTGACGGTGTGCGGACTGACTGGCCAGGTGGCCACCACAGGCGGTCTCACCGTAGCCGTCGACGGCAGGCTCGCTCAGGTCCGCGCGGCAGACACGGTGCTCGTGCCCGGCCTCGATATGAGTCTCCGGCCCCTGCCTGGGGCCGTGCTCGACACCCTGGCCGAAGCGCGCGACCGGGGGCGGCGGGTCGTGTCGATCTGCAACGGCGCGTTCGCCCTGGCCGCGGCCGGCGTGCTGGACGGGCTCCACGCCACCACGCACTGGGAGCACATCGATGAACTCGAACGAGAGTTCCCGGCCGTACACGTGGACCGGGACGTTCTTTACGTCGATGAGGGGAAGGTGCTCACCTCGGGCGGGGTGTGCTGCGGCATTGACCTGTGCCTGCACATCGTCCGCAGTGACGTCGGCGCAGCCGCGGCCAACCAGATCGCGCGCCGTCTCCTGGCTCCGCCCCATCGCGATGGCGGCCAGGCCCAGTACGTGCCCGCGCTAGTGCCGGCCACCGGCGACACCTCGCTCGCCGGCACGCGGGCCTGGGCTCTGGAACGTGTCGAACAGCCGCTCTCGCTCGGCGAGCTCGCCCGCCACGCCGGCATGTCCCAGCGCTCCTTCATGCGCAGGTTCACCGCCGAGACGGGTACCACCCCTTTGCAATGGCTGGCCACCGCCCGCGTCAGCCGGGCCAGGGAACTGCTGGAAACCACCGAGCTCCCGGTTGACCATGTGGCCCGGGACTGCGGGCTAGGCACGGCGGCCAACCTGCGGCTGCACTTCCGGCGCACGCTCGACACCACGCCAACCGCCTACCGGCGCACCTTCACTCGCCGCGGTTCCTCTGATACTCGCCGCGGCCCGGCGCCAGCGTCGGGCCGCCGCCCTGCCCTGCCCCGGCTATGACGAGCGGCATCGCCCGCCTGGAGAAGGCAGGCCTGCGCCTGCGGTCGCCTGACCCTGCGCTTCGACCGAACAGAGCCGAGCCGGCGTCTCGCAGGTGCCACCTCAGTCCTGGTAAGTGCCCCCGAACTGCTGGGGAACCACGTCGGCCCGCTCGGCACCGCTGCGGATCAGGTCGATGATCGCGTCTGCTGCCAGTTCTGGCGGCTGCGCCTTCAGCCCGCCGTCGGACATCATCTGCGTCGCCGCCTCTTTGCCCGCCTTGATGGAGTCGATGAACTCGGTGCTGGTGACAAACGGGTAGAAGGTCGAGACGACGATGCCAGCGTCGGCTAGTTCGAGCCGGGCGGTTGCTGACAGCATCGCCAGACCCTGCTTGGACGCCGCATACGCGCCCGAGAGCGGAAGTACCGAGAAGACCGTCCCCGAACTCACGTTCACGATCGCACCGCCACCCTGCGCCCGCATGACCGGCAGCACCGCCTGCATCGTGATCAATGGCCCGGTCAGGTTCAGGTCCAGGATGGCGCGGAAATCGGCCGGGTCGGTTTCTTCGATCGATGCGGTGAGTCCCTGTCCGGCGTTGTTGACCAGCACGTCGAGCCGGCCGAACTTGTCCATTGTCGCCCGAACCGCGTCCGCGACCTGGCCTACGTCGGTGACGTCGCACCCCACTGCGAGGGCATCACCCAGGTCGGCGGCGAGCTGGCGGATGCGGTCCTCTCGGCGGGCGGCGAGCACCACCCGGGCGCCGGCCCGCGACGCCGCTTGGGCGGTGGCGGCACCGATGCCGGACGATGCGCCGGTCACGAGTACGACCGAGTTGTTGAGGTCCATGAGGCCATCCCCTCGAAAGTCGAGATCTGCACTGGAGAGACGATACGTATCGTCTCGCTACGACAACAATACGCCGCGTCTCGTCTTGCGGCGGGTCCGCGGGGGCTAGCGGAGTGGGCCGATCCCCCGGATCAGGGCTGCGACGAGCGCGTCGGGCTGCGTGCGGTCGAGCGGGACCAGGCGGAACAGGCTCCGAAAGAAGATTCCGCCGTAGAGCAAGTCGGTGACGGTATCCACATCGATGTCGTCGCGCATCTGGCCGGCGGCCTGCGCCGATCGCAACCGGTCTTTCGTGTCGGCAATGCGCGGAGCGAAGATGCGGGCCGACAGGTCGGCCGCCAGCCGCTCGTCCCGCTGACTGTCGGCGATCACAGCCATGTAGTTGAGTCCGAGCACCGGTTCGGCAAGCACGTCAAGCATCCGGGTCAGCTGCGCCCGAAGGTCGGCCTCCAGGTCGCCCGTATCAGGGAATGCCACGCGGGGCGCGATTACCTCGGCCCAGACATCAACGATGATTGCGGCCTTCGACGGCCACCACCGGTAGATGGTCTGCTTGCCCACGCCCGCCTGTGCCGCGATTTTCTCGATCGTGATGGCGTCATAGCTGGTCGAGGCCAGCAGCTCCGCAGTCGCCGCATGAATCGCCTGCCGGGCTCGCTCACTACGACGACTCTCATCAGGCTGACGGGACACCATGGCCAGACTGTACCCTGGAACGAGACGACCCGTCTCGTCTTGGCATGATCCGGCCGTGCCGTGCGAGGCCTAGAGCGAACGTCTGCGCCGACGCGGGCTGGACGATGCTATGCCACTGCGGCGAGACTTGCTGCCGCGGTGAGGTAAGCACAGCTGACCACGGCCGCTGCGACGTGCGCAGGACTTGGTCGGATCGGCTCGCTGACGCCTTGCCGAGAGTGACTACCACCCTAGCGACCGGATGGCGGCCGGTCATGCGACGAAAGTCGCGGTTTCTACGCCCGTTTGGCGGCCGAAAAGCCGATGCGCCGGCCGGGACCGGTCCGACAGGCTGGACGCATGAACACCGCGACCGCATCACCGAAGAAGGGAGCCGTGAACCGATGATCCCGGTCCGTACCGCCCGAGTGGCGTCCTGGCTAGCCGTGGCGGCCGCCGCCCTGGCCCTCCTGAGCGCGGCAGGCCCCGCTCCCGCGCGGGCAAGCACGGCGGCGCCGGCCAGCCCGCCGGACATCGTGACCGCGCCCGCGCTCATCGCCAGCACCGCCGCGGGCGACGTCGGCTACCGCGAGGTGGGAACGGGCAGCCCGGTCCTGCTGATCATGGGGTTCGGCGGATCGATGGACAACTGGGCGCCGTCATTCGTGGACGCGCTGGCCGCCCGGCACACCGTGGTCGTCTTCGACAACGCGGGCATCGGCGGCACCGCCGCGTTGCCCGCACCGCTGAGCATCTCCGCGATGGCCGGGCAGACCAGCGCGCTGATCACCGCCCTGCACCTCGGCCGCACCACCGTGCTCGGCTGGTCCATGGGCGGCATGATCGCCCAGGCGCTGGCCGCGCTCCACCCGAGTCAGGTCAGCCAGCTGATCCTGGCGGCCACCCAGGCCGGAACCGGCGCCTCGCTGCCGATACCGGCGGCGGCCGCCGCCGCGCTGGCCAGCAGTGACCCGGCGACCGTGCTGTCGGTGCTGTTCCCGCCCGACCAGGGCGCCGCGGCCGGGTCCTACCTCACGGGCATTCTCCAGTACCCCGGCTTCTACGGCGCGACCGCCGCCGTCAAGACCGAGCAGACCGCCGCGATCCAGCAGTGGATGGCGGGCGATGACCCGGCCGGCCGCCAGCCGAGCCGGATCCGGGCGCGCACGCTGGTCGCGGACGGGACGCTTGACCAGCTTGACCCGGTACCGAACGGCCGGCTGCTCGCTCGCGGCATTCCCCGCGCGCTCCTGCTCCTTTATCCCGACGCGGGACACGCCTTCCTGTTCCAGGACGCGGCCCAGTTTGTCCCGGCGATCGAACGGTTCGTGCGCTGATCCTCCGCTAACACCGTCCCTGCCCGCCCGGCCGGCCCCGCCGGCCGGGCAGGCCCGCGGTTGGCCGCACATTCCGGTTGGCCGGTCCGCCACCTTTGCTCGCCAACCCTTTACGGGGTATTCGCGACGATCGGCGGGACCTCGGATCACGCAGGCACGTTAGCCATGCGCCCCCCCGTGTGCACATGTCACCGCATAAGCGTGCCTTAGTAAATATTTATGTCTTCCTTAATATTGTCGGAATCGGCCCGGTGATAACGTCCCGTTCACATAAGTAAATAGGAAAGTTTCCTATTTACTAGACCTCAGGAGCGGGGTTAGGAGACCGGGATATGCCCGGAATATTCCGACGCGTCACGCGTATATGTAAGCGCGCCACGAGGTGGCGTCCCAGAGGCAGCCTTGCGCTCGCGCTCATCGCGCCGGTGATCGTGGTAGCGGCGGCCACCGTGCCCGCCGCGTCGTCGCTCGCGGCGGCGACCTCGGTGGCGGCGCCAGCCGCGGTCCCGGGTCCGCCATCCGGCTGGTCGACCGTCTTCAGCGATGACTTCAGCGGCGCGGCGGGATCCGGCATCGACTCCCAGTGGATGTACGACACCGGGCCCGGCTCCAACTTCGGCACGGGCGAGATCGAGACGATGACCAACTCGACGAGCAACGTGCACCAGGACGGCAACGGCAACCTCGACATCACCGCGCTCGGCAGCGGCAGTTCGTGGACCTCCGGCCGCGTCCAGACGACCAGCGCCAGCGTGGGCGCGCCGGCGGGCGGCGAGTTGGAGGTCACCGCCTCGATTGAGCAGCCCTCCGGCGGCCTCGGCTACTGGCCGGCGTTCTGGATGCTCGGACCAGGCCAGTGGCCGGAGAACGGCGAGATCGACATCATGGAGGACGTCAACTCGCTGTCCGAGCTGTCGGGAACCATCCACTGCGGCACCGATCCCGGTGGCCCGTGCAACGAGCCCAACGGCATCGGCAGTGGTCTCACGGCCTGCAGTGGCTGCCAGAGCGGCTACCACACCTACACGATGATCCTCAACCGGACCAACACCGCCGCCGAGTCGATCACGTTCTACCTGGACGGCAGCGAGTACTTCAGCGTGAGCGAGTCGCAGGTGGGCACGGCGACCTGGCAGGCGGCGTTCGACCACAACCTGTCGATCATCCTGGACCTGGCGATGGGCGGCGCCTACCCCAACGGCGTCTGCGGCTGCACCTCGCCGAGCAGTTCGACGGCATCGGGCGGCACGATGAGCGTGGCCTACGTCGCCGCGTACTCGACCAGCGGCGGCGGGACCACCAGCCCAGGCGGGACCACCGGGCCGATCACCGGGTACCAGGGATTGTGCGTGGACGTCAGGGGCGCGAACAGCACCGACTTCACGCCCGTCCAGGTGTACACCTGCAACGGCACGAACGCCCAGCAGTGGACCGTCGTCCAGGCGGGCAGCACGCTGCAGGCGCTCGGCAAGTGCATGGATATCAACGGCGGCGGAACCGCCAACGGGACAACCGTCGACCTGTACGACTGCAATAACACCGGCGCGCAGGTCTTCATCCCGCAATCCAACGGCGAACTCTACAACCCGCAATCGGGCAAGTGCCTCGACGACACCGGCTACGGCGGCTCCGGCACCCAGCTGCAGATCTGGGCTTGCGCCGACACCGCCAACCAGCAGTGGACTCTTCCCTAGCGACACTGCCTTAACAAGAGCCCGCGCCCGTCCCCGCCCACTCCGGGGGCGGGCGCGACCCCTTTGTGCGGCCGTGGGCCGGCCGTCGTTAGCCTGCCTGGCCGGCCCATCACAGCACGGCGCCGCGCGGAGCTACCTCAAGGGTGGCGACAGCCCGGCCGTAGAGCACCACGAGCCGGCCACCGTGCTGGCAGCGCAGTACGCCGTTATCCTCCGCGAGAGTAGCGGCGACGCGCTCCACGATCTTGTCCTCGGCTTCTCCGGCCCCGTCGTAGGCGACATCCAGGTGTTCGCCGCCCATCAGGCGGACGCGCAGCACGATCTCCGTCATTGCCGTGCCCCTAAGCCTTTTGCCGCTGGGCGGCCAAGCATGCGGTCCCTAGTCATTCGCTCACGTCCTTTGTCCGGCCAGCAGCTCACGGACTGCGATTCTACCCAGCAGCTCACGGACTGCAGGTCTACCTGGCCGGTCGTCGGCCGGGCCGTCGCATCCGCACGGCACCGAGGACGAGAGCGCCGAGGAACACCACGATGCCGATGATCAGCAGGAACAGCAGGCCCTTGGCGACGACACCGACGATGCCGAGCACGATCGCCACGATTATCAGCAGCAGGAAGAAGGCAATCATCTGATTCTCCGGTCAGTAGAGCGGCTCAGCGGCGGGCCAGCCGTCGCTCACCGCCGGCGCCTGGCTCGTACGCCAGGGCGTAGTGGGTAAAGACCGCCTCTTCGTCGCCTGCGGGCAACTCGCCGTCGGTGTCGATCGACGGGGCGTCCTTGACCTGCTTCTTGTCATACGGGACCTTGACGTACGCGGGACCCACGATCGCGTGGTCAAGGGGCACGAACACGAGCCGGTGCCTGGTCGGCATCCCGATCGTGACGGTGCCGAATGATGGCAGGTCGGTAGCCGTGTCGACGTAGACGGCCTCAAGTTCGCCGATCTTGTGGCCCTGTGCGTCGACAACGTCGCGCCCTCGCCATTCCCTGATGCTGGCAGCCTGGAACATCCCGCTCCACTTCCCCCGGCTCGCACTTCTATCCCAATTCACTCGGAGTATGCCTGCAAATCTCCATTGATGATTGGCGGCGGCTACCCTGGGGGTGTCTTGCATTCGGCCCCGACGGGACGGGATTGGAGCCACGGTAGGCCATGGACGCGCTGCGCGCTGGAGACCCGCGCCAGGTTGGCGTCTACCGGCTGGTCAGCCGGCTGGGTGAGGGCGGAATGGGCCAGGTGTTCCTCGGCGTCTCGCCCGGCGGGCGCCCGGTGGCGGTGAAGGTGATACGCCCCGAGCTCACCGCCGACCCCGAGTTCCTGCGCCGATTCGCGCGCGAGGTGGAGGCCGCCCGCCGGGTCGGCGGGTTCCACACCGCGCCCGTCGTCGACGCTGACCCGTATGACAACCCGCCGTGGATGGTCACCGCCTACATCGCGGGCCCCTCCCTGCAGGCGGTGGTGAGCGGCGGCGGACCGCTGGCCCCGGCCGCGGTGTCCAGGCTAGGGGCCGCGCTGACCGAGGGACTGGCCGCGATCCACGGCAACGGTCTTGTTCACCGCGACCTCAAGCCCGCCAACATCATCATGGCCGACGACGGGCCGCGGATCATCGACTTCGGCATCGCGCAGGCGGTCGGCGCCACGGCCCTGACCACGCCGGGCACGGTGATCGGAACCTACTCGTTCATGTCACCCGAGCAGATCCGCGCGGACAGCGCCAGTCCGGAAAGCGACGTGTTCGCCCTCGGCTGCGTCCTCGTCTACGCCGCCGCCGGCCACGCCCCGTTCGAGGCGTCGAACGGGGCGGCGATCATGTACCGCGTCCTCAACGAGCAGCCCGAGATGGGCGACCTTCCGGCGGGCGTGCTCCGCGATACCCTGGCGGCCTGCCTGGCCAAGGAGCCGGAACGGCGGCCGCTGCTTTCGGACCTGCTCGCCCGGTTCGCCGTCGGCTTCGCTGATCTGCCGGTCCCGGTGGCCGGCGAGACCCTCGTAGCCGAAACGCCCGCGGGCGACCTCGTCAGCGACGCTGAGCCCAGTGCGGGCGAGCCGATTCAAGGAGAGTTCGTTTCCGACGCGGCGGCGCCCGGCGCGCACGCCCCGGATGTCGAAGCGCACGTGGAACAGGTTCGCGCACAACGTCACGAAAACGTCACAATTCGCCAGGAAGCAAACGCTTCTCCGCATAGCACCGTAATTCAGATTGCGGGTAACGCGCGGATCGGTGACGACACGTTAGGCGGCACGCCAGGTGAGCATCGGTAGTGATGAGGGAAAGCGCCTGCCACAGCCCGGGCAAGCGCAGTCTCCGGCCCCGACCGGGGAACCTCCGCCCGAAGCATCGCGAGTGCACGTGCAGACCGCGCAGGCGGCCGAGTCCGCGGTCGTCATCCAGGTCGGCGGCGACCTGTACCTGTCCGACGCCGGCCTGACCAGCCTGTGGACGCCCACCGAGACGGCGCCCGGCGAGTGCCCCTACCCGGGCCTGGACGCGTTCGGTCCCGGCCAGGCGAAGTGGTTCTACGGCCGGGAAGTGGCCACCGGAGAGCTGCTGCGCTACCTCGACGAGATGGCCCTCGGCGGTCCCGGCGGGCCGCTGCTCGTCGTGGCGCCGTCCGGCACCGGCAAGTCCTCGCTGCTGGGCGCCGGGCTGCTGAACGCCCTGGCCGAGGGACGGCTCCCGGCACCCGGATCGGCCCGGTGGCCGCGACTGATGATCACGCCCGGGTCTCACCCAGCGCAGACGCTGCGCTCGGCGCTCGCCACCCTCGCGCACGTGCAGACCCTCGGCGGCGACGCACGCATCGTCGTGGTCATCGACCAGCTCGAAGAGGTCTTCACGGTGTGCGAGTCGGAAGCGGAACGTTCCGGCTTCTTCGACGAGATCGGAACCCTGGCCGCCGACGCCGGCCCCGGCAGCGCCCTGGTGGTGCTCGGCATGCGCGCCGACTTCTACGCGCGGGCCACCGCGTACCCCGTGCTGCGCCAGGCGATGCAGGCCCGGCAGGTGGTACTGGGGGCGATGTCGGCCGCCGAGGTGCGGCAGGCGATCATCCGCCCGGCCCGGGCGGTCGGCCTGACCCTGGAGGCCGGGCTCGCCGACCGGCTGCTGCGCGACCTCGGCGTCGACGAGGCCGCCAGCGTCGGCGAGCACAGTGACGGCGATAACCCGGAAGCCGGCGCTGGCCGGAGCGCGGGCGGCGGCTACGAGCCGGGGCGGCTTCCCCTGCTGGCCCACGCCCTGCGCGCCACCTGGCAGCACCGCGACGGGAACCGGCTGACGATCGCGGGCTACGAGGCGACGGGCGGGATCGCGGGCGCCATCGCCCGGACGGCCGAGGATGTCTACGCAAGGCTCGACGGGCCCGCGCAGGCGGCCACCCGGCAGATCTTCCTGGGCCTGGTCCGGGTCGGCGGGACCACCGGGGACGGGAACGCGACCGCCGACACCCGCCGCCGGGTCGCCGCGGACAGCCTGCTCGCGAGCGTCGCCGACCCGGCGGCGGCGCGGGCCGCGCTCGACGCGTTCACCGCCGCGCGGCTGCTGACCTCCGGCGGGCAGGCGGTGGAGATCACCCACGAGGCACTGCTGCGCCGCTGGCCCCGGCTGCGCGAGTGGATCGACGCGGACCGCTCCGGCCTGCTGGTCCGGCAGGAGCTGGAGGACGCCGCCGCCGCCTGGGCGCGCGAGGGCCGGGACACGGCCGGCCTGTACGGCGGCGTGCGGCTGGCATCCGCGCAAGAGTGGACGGCCGATCCCGGTCACCTGCGCGAGCTGACGCAGGCGGGCCGGGACTTCCTCGCGGCTTCCGAACGGCGGCGCAGGCGCGGCGGCCGCCGCCGCAACGGGATCATCGCGGTCCTGGCCGCGCTCTCGCTGCTGCTGGCCGGCCTGTCGGCCTTCGCCCTCAACCAGCGGTCCGCCGCCCAGGCGAACTACCAGACCGCCCAGGCGGACGACCACAAGGCCGAGGGTGAGCTGCTGGGTGCGGAGGCGGGGCAGGCCTGGGCGGACTTCCGGCCGGACACGGGGCTCAAGTTCGCGGTGGAGGCCGAGCGCCTCGACCCGTCGTCGCCCCAGGTGCGCAGCACGCTGCTGACCAGCCAGGCGGTACCCATCATGGGGCGGCTGCTGACCAACGGGGTGCCCGAGGACTACAACATGGCGGGGGTAGCCTTCAACCCGGCCGGGACCCTGATCGCCGGAACCACCGAAGACGACAAGGTTCAGCTGTGGAGCGCTTCTACCTACCGCCTGCTCTGGGCCTTCCAGTTCCCGGACATCGACGGCAGCATCGCCCAGGCCAACGGGGTCGCGTTCAGCTCGAAGACCGGGATCATGGCGGTCGCCCAGCACGGGGGGCCCTGGCTGTTCAACGTGTCCAACCCGGCGCACCCGGTGCACGTGGGCACCCTGCACGTGCCCGCCGTGGCGGGCATTCCCGACCCGCAGGTGACCAGCATGGCCTTCAGCGCCGACGGGACCATGGTCGCCGCGGGCATTTCAACCAGCACGACGAACCTCAGTGCGGGCCTGGTGCTGTTGTGGAACGTGTCCACCGGTGCCCTGGCCGGGGTGATCCCCGAGTACTCCTCGACGAATAGCCTCGCCTTCACTCCCGACGGCCGGTCCCTGGTCGCGGGAAGGCAAGACGGCGGCGTCGACCTGTGGGACATCGGGCGGCGCGTCAAGACGGCGGTCGTCCAGGCCGGGACGTCCGCCGGCAACAGCGCGGGCGGGGTGGCGCTGAGCCCGGACGGGCAGACGATCGCCTACAACGTAGAGACCGGACCTAACGCCTACGCCGTCAAGCTATGGAGCGTGGCGAGCCGGCGGGTCATGGCGACGGTGAAGGCCAACGGCGCCGAGGGCATGGCGTCGGTGGCGTTCAGCCCCGACGGCACGCAACTCGCGGCCTCCGGCTTCGACGGGACGGTCCGGCTGTGGTACATGGGGAGCGGGAACGGCACGCCCGTAGTGCTCGGGAACTTCTCCGGTCACCGGTACCCGATCCAGCACATCGCGTTCAGCCCCGACGGCGCCACGCTGGCCAGCGCCAGCAACGACGGGACCATCGACCTGTGGAACACCCGGGGACCGATCCTCGGGGGCGCCTCCAACGGCACGAACTCGCTCGCGTTCAGCCCGGACGGGAAGACGCTGGCAATCAGCACGGCCGTGGCCGGCCACCTCGCTGTCGCCCTTTACAGCATGCCCGCGCAGAAGCTGATCGCGGCGGCGCCGGTCAGCGGCATCGCCGCGCTCGCGTTCAGTCCAGACGGGAAGATGCTCGCCATCGCGCCGAGCAATGCGCCCGGCGACCCCGTCGAACTGTGGAGCGTGGCCGCCCGCAAGCTGATCGGGCAAGTCTCGACCGGTTTTACCAGCAGGATCAACAGCATCGCGTTCAGCCCGGACGGGACCTTGCTGGCCGTCTCCGCCACTAATGACACCACCGTGCAGGTGTTGTCCACCGCGCGGCTCACGCGCGTCGCCACGTTCAGTGACACCCAGCACACGCTGTACCCGCCGCAGCTTGGCGGCGGCGTGTTCATGCTGGCGTTCAGCCCGGACGGGCGGCTGCTGACCGTGGTCGGGATTGACGGGCTGATCCGGGTCTACAGCGTTCCCGGGTTCTCGCTGCTCGACTACTTCCAGCCGCCGGACTCGACGTCGTCGCTGGCGTTCAGCCCGGACGGGCGCGCGATCGCGTTCGGCAACGCCGACGGCAACGTGTACCTGTACTCGGTGCCCGCGACGTATACCCACCTCAACAGGCAGATAACATACCGGGGAACCTTCTCGGCCAGCAGCAAGGGCATTTTCAGCGTCGAGTTCCTGTCCAACGACTCCCTCATCGCCGGCGGAGCTGACGGCGACGTGCGGTTCTGGAACGTGCCGGCCGGGAATTTCGCCTCCACTACCCCGTCGGCGACCCTCGGGACGCACTGGGGCCTGATCTCGGTCATGTCCTACAGCGCGCCCCTGGGCCTGCTCGTCACGGGTTCCCCGAGCGGTTCGCGCGTGTGGGAGACGAGCCCGGCCCAGGTGGCGGCGAGCATCTGCCTGACCCTGAAGGCCCCGGTCTCGCCGGTTCTGTGGAAGGAGTACCTCCCGGATATCCCGTATACGCGGGTCTGCGGCTAGCCAAGGCGGGCTGGATAACCGGGCCGGCACCGCGGCCGACGAGTTGACCCGGCGCGTACACGGCGCGCTGTCCCAGCCAGTTGCCGCCCTGTCCCCCCTGGCGGCGGCTAAGTAGCCGCCAGCCGCCCGCCAGGGGCAAGCCACCCGTCTTCGGCCGGCCGGACATTGACAACCGGCTCGCCGCTGACTCGTCACGGCGCGTCGGCGTCGGCCCGTTGCCGGGTGAGCGTGGCCCTAGACGGCCATCCCGCTGCCGTTCGGGATAAAAGCCCTGATTATCCCGAACGGGAGCGGCTTCCTCGGCCCGTCCCATTCCCGGCGATGGCGTGGTGTCGCACACCGATCGCTAGCCGGGCGTCCCGTCGCGCTCGCTTCTTCGGGCGAGGCCCTGCAGTTGCCGTTGGTGCACGCCGGCCACCCAGTCCCAGCCGTCCTTGGCCAATGGGCCGACCCGCGGGTCGCTGAGAGCACGGGCGTCACGCAAGGCGTGCACGTACGCTCGGTCCTGGCCGGTCCGCGCGCGTACCTGATCGGCTCCGCCGACGGACCCGTGGCCAGGGACGAGGACCTCGACGTCGCCCGTCAGGCCCTCGAGCAGCCGCAGCGCGGCGAGGTAGTCCTCGATCGGGTCAGCGGTGCCGTTCAAGTCGAGCATCGGGATCAGGACATCAGAAAGCATGTCGCCGGCGACGAGGACCCCGCGTTCCTCGATCAGCAGGGCCGCATGACCCGGGGCATGCGCTTGATGCTCGACAATCCGGACTTGAGGGCCATCCCACGGAATCTGCGCTGTCTCGGGAGGCAGGCCGGTAATGAGGCCGAGCAGGTCCAGCGGTACCTGCCCCGCGATGTCCGGCGGTATCAGCTCGGCGGTGCGGGCCTTCCAGCCCGGGTCCGCCAGCCGGTCTCGGACAGTGGCCGCGCAGCGGGCCGTGCCGTAGCGGGGCGCCGCGCCGAGCCGGGCGTGCCAGAGCAGGTGATCCCAGTGAGGGTGCGTAGAAAACCCGGCCACAACGGGCTGGCCCAGCTCGCGAAGGTCGTCCGCGAGGGCGGCCATCTCGTGGACGAGAACCCCGGGGTCGACGAGCAGCACGCCAGTCCGGCCCTGCACGACAACGGCGTTGCTCTGGCAGAACTCGCTCTCGTGGATCAGCACGCCCTCCGCGACCTGCCTTAGCACGGGCCGCCCCCTCCGCTGGTGGTTTGCAAACCGCTTGTGACCCGGACCCTATCCCTTGACTGAGCCGGAGGGCTATTGCCGCCCGACGGCGCCCGCGGAATGGGCGAGCCCTATTCCCGGCGTGCACCGCGGCGCCGGTGGGAATAGTGCCAGAGGTGACCCATGGGGGTGGGGATTTGACTGCAGAACAGAGCAGGCTCGAGGAGGCCCGGGCGGGTGTGCCGTGGCGGGCCTGGGGGCCTTATCTCAGCGAACGGCAGTGGGGGACGGTCCGCGAGGACTACAGCGACAACGGAGACGCCTGGTCGTACTTCAGTCACGACCAGGCGCGGTCCCGGGCCTACCGGTGGGGCGAGGACGGCCTGGCCGGAATCAGCGACGACAAGCAGCGCCTGTGCCTGGCGCTCGCGCTGTGGAACGAGCGGGACCCGATCCTTAAGGAGCGCCTGTTCGGCCTGACCAACTCCGAGGGCAACCACGGCGAGGACGTCAAGGAGTACTACTTCTACCTCGACAACCTGCCGACGCACAGCTACCAGCGCTGGCTGTACAAGTACCCGCAGGCCGAGTTCCCCTACAACGACCTGGTCGCGGAGAACGGGGCCAGGTCACGGCACGAGCTGGAGTACGAGCTCGTGGACACCGGCATCTTCGACGAGGGCCACTACTTCGACGTCGAAGTGGAGCACGCGAAGGCCGGCCCGGAAGACATCATCTGCCGCATCACCGTGTACAACCGCTCGACCCGGGAGGCCGCACTGCACGTGCTGCCCACGCTGTGGTTCCGCAACACCTGGTCGTGGGGCGGCGACCAGCCGAAGCCGCTGCTCATCGGGAACGGGTCCGCCTATCCCGTCGTGCGGGCCGAGCATGCCGACCTGGGCGTGTTCTACCTGCACGCGGAGCCGGCCGCGGACCTGCTGTTCTGCGAGAACGAGAGCGCGCCGGGCGCGTTCCCCAAGAACGGGATCGGCGACCACCTCATCCACGGCGCCGCCACGGTCAACCCCGACAAGAAGGGAACCAAGGCGGCCGCACACGTGAGGCTTCAGGTTCCCGGCTGCGGGCAGGCCTCGGTGCTGGTCCGGCTCACCCGGCAGA
Source organism: uncultured Actinomycetota bacterium (assembly GCA_963767685.1). Taxonomy (GTDB): domain Bacteria; phylum Actinomycetota; class Actinomycetes; order Streptosporangiales; family Streptosporangiaceae; genus Trebonia. The sequence goes on along the minus strand of CAVYEZ010000010.1, from coordinate 523,603 downwards.
GCCCTGGTGAGCTGGCCGACCCGTTCGCGGGGGCCGGCGAGCTGATCGCCGCGCGGGTGGCCGAGGCGGACGAGTTCTACGAGGCCATCACGCCGCCCGCGGTGAGCGCGGACGCGCGGTGGGTCATGCGCCAGGCGCTGGCCGGGATGCTGTGGTCCAAGCAGTGCTACTTCTTCGACGTGGACACCTGGCTGCGGGAGCGCAAGATGCACCCGCTCCGGGCGCCGCTGTACCGCGGTAGCCGCAACGAGTCGTGGTTCCACATGTTCAACCACGACGTCATCTCGATGCCGGACAAGTGGGAGTACCCCTGGTACGCCGCGTGGGACCTCGCGTTTCACTGCGTGCCGCTGGCGATGGTCGACCCGGACTTCGCCAAGAGCCAGATCCAGCTGATGCTCTCGCAGGACTACCTGCACCCGACCGGCCAGATGCCCGCCTACGAGTGGAACTTCGGGGACGTCAACCCGCCCGTGCACGCGTTCGCCACGCTGTTCCTGCAGAACCTGCAGACCGGCCTGGCCGGGCAGGACGTGCCGTTCCTCAAGGAGTGCTTCTCCCGGCTGCTGCTGAACTTCACCTGGTGGGTGAACCGCAAGGACCCGTCCGGACACAACGTGTTCGAGGGCGGCTTCCTCGGCCTGGACAACATCGGCGTGTTCGACCGCAGCGCCGACCTGCCCACGGGCGGCCACCTGGAACAGGCCGACGGGACCGCCTGGATGGCGATGTTCAGCCAGAACATGCTCGAGCTCGCCCTGGCCCTGCTCGACCACGATCCCGGCTACGAGGAATTCGTGCTCAGGTTCGTCGAGCGCTTCTTCTGGATCGCCGCGGCGACCGACCCGCTGGGCGACAACCCGGATGAGATGTGGGACGAGGAAGACGGGTTCTTCTACGACGTGCTGCGCCTTCCCGACGGCACCGGGACCCGGATCAAGGTCCGCTCCCTCGTCGGCCTGCTGCCGCTGTGCGCCACGACCGTGATCGAGCCGGACGTCGTCGAGCGCTACCCGGAGATCGCCGGCCGGGTCGCCGCGTTCTTCCAGCGCAACCGGGACCTGCTGGTCAACATCGCGGACCCGCTGGTCCCGGGGGTTGGCGGCCGCCGGATGCTCTCCCTGCTCAACGAGGACAAGCTGCGCCGCGTCCTGGCCCGGATGCTGGATGAGGAGCGCTTCCTCGGGCCGCACGGGGTCCGCTCGATCTCCCGCTGGCACCTCGACCACCCGTACACCTTCTGCACCGGCGACGTCGAGCACCAGGTGCGGTACGAGGCCGCCGAGTCCACCAGCGGGATGTTCGGCGGCAACTCGAACTGGCGCGGGCCGGTCTGGTTCCCGGTCAACCTGCTGGTGATCAAGGCCCTGATCTCCTACTACCGCTACTACGGCGACAACCTTCGGGTCGAGTGCCCGACCGGTTCCGGGGTCATGATGAACCTGCTCGAGGTGGCGCAGGAACTCTCCCGCCGCCTTGTCGGGACATTCCTCCGCGGACCGGACGGGCAACGGCCGGTGTATGGCGGCACCCGGCTGTTCCAGGAAGACCCGCACTGGCGGGACCTCATCCTGTTCTACGAGTACTTCCACGGCGACAACGGCGCCGGGCTCGGCGCCTCGCACCAGACCGGGTGGACCGGCGTGGTGGCCACACTCATCCAGAGCCTGGGCCGCCTCGACGCCGAGAGCGTCCTCCACGACCGGCAATGGCCGCTGGCCCGCCTGTACCGGCGCGAGCCCCAACCGGAACCCTGACCAAGCGGCCAAACCAAACCGCCGCCCGCACGTTAGATGACGCCGTCGTGGGTTAGATGCCTGCCATGGCGGATTATTCTGTGGCTTTTCACCCCGTGAGCGGGGACGTGCGGCGTCGGGGCGGCTGGCTGCCGGATAACCAGGATGACCTAGAGGCATGGCTGAACGGTCACCGGGAGCGGGTAGCGGCCAAGGGCGACCAGGTCCCGCTGCACCCGGTGCTCGCCGAGTTCCAGGCTCTGATCGACCGCGACCCGGTGGTCCGCATGTACCTCAGCGAGATGATCGCCCAGGTGCCGCGGGACCGGCAGTACCGCAAGCGGCACCTGGAAAGCGTGCCGCAGCTGCTGCGGCTGGTCAACGAGGTGCTGACGATGGCCCCGGAATACAGCGAGGACGCAATGGTGGTCCTGCCGCTCGGCGCGATCCTCGACTGGGCCATGGGCACGCCGGCCGGCTCCGCCGCCTTCCGTAACCAGCAGGTCAACGCGATGCTCAAGAAGATCCTGAACGTCTGGTGCGAGTTTCTCAGCAGCGGTGACTCCCGCTACGTCCTCAACGACTCGCCGTCTGGCTGGAAAGGCGAGGCCGCCAGGCGGGCCATCGGCATCGAGCAGTACCGGCACGACCCCGAGGACGAGTACTGGGGGTTCACGTCCTGGAACGACTTCTTCACCCGGCGGCTGGCCGGCGGCGCGCGGCCGGTCGCCTCGCCGGACGACGACAGCGTCATCGTCAGCGCGTGCGAGTCGACCCCGTACGGCCTGGCGGTGGACGTCCAGCGCCAGGACCGGTTCTGGATCAAGAGCCAGCCGTACTCGCTCCAGGACATGCTGGCCAGCGACGAGTCGGTGGAGCAGTTCATCGGCGGAACCGTCTACCAGGCTTTCCTGAGCGCTACCGACTACCACCGGTGGCACAGTCCGGTAGCCGGGACGATCGTGCGGGCCTTCGTCCAGGAAGGCACCTACTACTCCGAGGCCGACTCCGAAGGCGCCGACGCGGTCGAGCCCCGGTACTCGCAGTCGTACCTGGCGCACGTCGCGGCGCGGGCGGTCATCCTGATCGAGGCCGACAACCCCGTTATCGGCTTGACGGCCTTCGTGCCGGTCGGCATGAACGAGGTATCGTCCTGCGTGATCGGCCAGGAAATCCGGCCCGGCTACCACGTCGCCAAAGGCGAGGAACTCGGCTACTTCCAGTTCGGCGGCTCCACCCACTGCCTCGTCTTCCGGCCAGGCACGATCGCCGACTTCTCCCTGACCGCGGTCCCGCAGCCGCACGTGCCGCATCCTCCTCTGGTACGCGTCCGCTCCAGGCTCGCCACCGCCGCGTCAGGGCAACCCCGCCGATGAGCCGGGCCGCGGTCGCGGAGTTGTCACCGTCCGGAAACTGACCGCCTCATAAACCACATGCCGCGCGGTCCACGGGGTAGCTTCTCGGCATGGTGACTGGCACAGGCGAGGAACCGCGCGGTGCGCCTGGCGTCGCTATCAGCCCGGCGGAAGCCGTGCCGGACGCGGTTCCGCCGGTCGGCAGGCGCACTGGCACGGACCGAGTGCGCCGGCCCGCCGACCTGCTGCTCGCGATTTTCGCGTTCGTCGTTGTCGCCGTCGTGCTCGGCACCATCAAGGCGCTGCCCCTCGGCAGCACGGAGGCGGCCGATGACGTCTCCAGCTGGCTGCTGCACATCCCCCGCTGGCTGGCGTACGCGGCGGCCGTGGTCGCCGGAGTGGCCAGCTTTGTCCTCGCGGTCGTGGCACTGGTCGTGCTGGTGCGCAATCAGTGGCGGGACGCGCTCAACGCGGTCGCCGCCGGGCTGGTCGGCGCCTCGGCGGCGGTCATCGCGACGGTCATCTGGCGGGTCGAAAACGCGACGGTGGAACGCGCGGTGCTGCACGGCAGCAATCCGTCCGTCTTCATCGTGGACACCGCGTTCGTCGCGTTCGTGGTGGGAACCGACCTGTCCCGGCTCTCGCACTGGCAGCGCTGGTGGCCCCGTGCGGGGGCGGCGCTGCTGATCAGCGGGCTGGCCGTCGGCACGCTCACGCCGTTCGCGGTGGTGATCGCGGCGTCCGGCGGTCTCCTGGCGGGCTGGGTGGTGCGCTGGCTGCTCGGCGCGGCCTCGGTCCTGCCTGGCATTCGCGAGCTCACTCGCTGGCTGACCAGCCAGCGGCTACCGGCCTCGGGCCTGTCGGAAACCGGGCCAAGCCGCGCCCGGCTGGAGGGGAAGCTGGCCGACGGCACCCGGATCCGCGTTCACCTGTCCGGCCGCGACACCCGCGGATCGGGCCTGGCCCGTCGGCTGTGGGCGCTGGCCCGCCTCCGTCCGGCCGTCGCGGGGCACATCGCGCTCAGTTCCCGCGCCCAGGTCCAGCAACTCGCCCTCGCCTGCTGCTTGGCGCAGCAAGCGGACGTGCCTAGTCCCGAGGTCCGGCTACTCGGCGAGATGCCCGGTGAGACCCTGGTGCTCGTCACGACCATCCCGGACGCCGGCCAGGAAACCGGGGTCACGCCGCTCGCCAGCGCCACGTCGCTCTTCGCGGCGCTGCGCCGCCTGCACAACATCGGCGTCGCGCACCGTGACGTGCGGGCGGGCAACGTGTTCATGTCCGGGGACCGGGCAGGGTTCTGCTCGCTCGACGAGGCCGAGCCCGGCTCTGGCGACCTCACCCGCCGCCTCGACCTGGTGCAGGGACTGGCGACGGTGGCGCCGAGCTGCGGGCCAGCCGACGCCGTGGCGGCGCTGCGGGCCGGCTACGGGCCGGTGGACCAGGTCGCCGTCGCAGCCGTGGTGCAACCGGTCGCCCTCACGCCGTGGGGCTGGCGGGCCGCGCGGGCCGCCGCCGGCTCGCTGAATGAGATCAGGCATCAGCTGCTCGGTGACAGAAAAGACGCGGTACCCCCCCTTCAACTGCAGCGTTTCCGCTGGCGGACCGTGCTCACCGCGGTCGCCCTCACAGTCGCCGCCTACCTGCTGATTGGCGAGATATCCGGCGTCGACGTCCTCGGCACGCTGAGTCAGGCCAATCCCGGCTGGCTCGCCGTCGCGGTCCTCGCATCCGCGGTGACCTATCTCGGGGCGGCCATCGGCATCGCGGCGTTCGTTCCCAAGCGCCTTTCCATCTGGCGCGGCTTCTTCGTCCAGCTGGCCAGCGCGTTCGTCGGCGTGGCCATGCCGCCGACCGTGGGCCATGTGGCCGTCAACGCCCGCTACCTGCACAAGGAGGGGGTGGACGAGGGGACCATCGCCGCCTCGGTCACGGTGTCGCAGCTGGTGAACATCGTCACCACGGTGCTGCTGCTGATCGTGCTCGGCGTGCTCACCGGCTCGGGGCTCAGCAAGTTCAAGATCGCGCCGGGCGCCGACGTGCTGATCGGCCTGGCGGTCATCGCCGTCGCCATCATCGTCGTGCTGGCGGTGCCGCAGACCCGCAAGCGGGTGACCGGCGCCGTCTGGCCGCGCCTGCGCCAGGTCTGGCCGCGGCTGCTTGACGCGGTCTCCCAACCCATCCGGCTAGCTATCGCCGCCGGCGCGAACCTGCTGCTGTCGGCCGCCTACTCCCTGGCGCTCATCGCCGCCCTCTGGTCGGTGGGTGCCCATCCGGCCATCCTGGCCGCCGCGGTCGTCTTCCTGGCCGGCAACACGGTGGGATCGGCGACGCCGACGCCCGGCGGACTCGGCGGAGTCGAGGCCGTGCTGGCCGCCGGCCTGACGGCCATCGGCATCCCGGCGCACCAGGCGATACCGGCGGTGCTGCTCTTCCGCATGGCGACGTTCTGGCTGCCCATCCCGGCCGGCTGGATCTCGTACGTGGTGCTGCAGCGGCGCGGTGTCCTGTAGCCGGAGGGACACCAAGTGCGCTGCCCGTCCTCGCCCACTGAGAGGTGATGGGCCAGGCAGTAGCTCTCGCCGGGTTCGCCGGGGCCATCGAGGCGTGGCGCGGCGACGACACGGCGACCAAGGCGGACCTGATCGACGCCGCCGTGGCCTGCGCCCCGCCCTGGTGGAGCTGACGTGCGTTGCCCCTAGCCGCTCTCGCCTCGCCATGATGACTGGGCCACGTCGCGGGAACCGAGTGCGGCGGGCGACGTATCGATGCCCCAGCTGATGATGCGCCGGGGGAAAATGCGGATGATGGGTCCTCCGGTGGTGGCCATCGTGCTGTCCGGGTCGGTGAGGGCCTCGGCGTGGCCGCGGATCTCCAGGCAGCGGATGCGGGGCGGGCGGCCGGCGGCCATGTCGTCGATGACGACGGCCGCGCGGGGATTGCGCTGGACGTTGCGGTACTTGCGGCTGGCGGTCATGTTGTGCCCGCCGATGTCGATGGTGCCGGTGGCCGGGTTGTAGTAGCAGGACACGGGGTTGACCTGGGGATAGCCAGATGGCTGGACGGTGGCGAGCCGGCCGAGCCGCTGGGCGGCGATGTACGCCAGCTCGCCTTCGGTGAAGATGGCGTCTCTCGCGCTGCCAGTGCTCATGACACCTCGAGAAGAGTCTTGCCGACCGTGGCCCGGGCCTCGATCGCCCGGTGCGCGGCGGCGGCTGCCTCCAGCGGGAACCGCTGCCCGATCACCGCCCGGAGGCGCCCGGCCGCCGCCAGGCCGAGCGCGGCCCGCGTCAGCGCGGTCGACTCATCCGGTGCGACCGGGACCCCGCGCGCGATTGTCACCTGCCTGCCCCTGGCCTCGTCCTCGCTGACCTCGGTGAACTCGCCACTGGCAAGCCCGTAGCTCAGCATCCGGCCGCCCGGCCCCAGCAGCCCGAACGCCGCCCGCCCGATCTGCCCGCCGACCCCGTCGAAGACCACGTCGGCGGCGCCGGCCGCCGCCCTGAGCGCGGCGGGCCAGTCCGGCTGGCGGTAGTCCGCCGTGACCTCGGCGCCAAGCTCACGGGCAAGCCGCAGCTTGCCGGGGCCGCCCGCGGCGGCCAGCACCCGGGCGCCGGCGGCCTGCGCGAGCTGGACCAGCAGGCTGCCCACGCCGCCCGCGGCGGCCAGCACCAGGACCCGTTCCCCCGGCGCGATGCGAGCCGCCCGGGCCAGGGCCATCGCCGTCCGCCCGTCGGCCAGCAGCGCCACCGCCTCATCGAGCGCCATGCCCTCAGGCACCTCGACCAGGCCGCCGGCCGGCACGGCCGCCCGCTCGGCGTAACCGCCGCGGCCCCCGGTACCCGACACCACCCGGCGCCCGGTGAGCGCCGCGTCCGCGCCCGGGCCGGTGGCGGCGACCACGCCGCCGACGCCGTTGCCGGGGATCATCGGGAGCGCGCCCGGCGGCAGCGGGAACGGCGAGCGCCCGGCCCGCACCTGGGTCTCCACGAACGTGATGTTCGCGAACGACACCGCCACCACGACCTGCCCGGCGCCGGGCACCGGATCGGGCGCCTCACCGGGAACGAGCGCCTCCGGCGGCCCGAACTCCTTCAGCCATACCGCCCGCATTCAGCACCTCCATTAGTCGGAGTGATCCGCTCCGTTAAAGCTATAACGGAGCGGATCACTCCGCAAGCGGTACCATCGAAACCAACGGACCCAACGCCGGCCAAGATCAAGAACAAGCCGATCCCGAACGGCCGCGGCCTAGTCAGCCCGCCACCATGACTCCCCAGGGAGGGCAGCGCCCCATGGACCGCGTCGTGAGGAAGGGGCGCCAGGCCGAAGCGGCCCGCAACGACCAGCGAGTGCTCGCGGCGGCCCGTGAGATCTTCGCCGCCCAAGGGTGGGAGGCTCCCGTCTCCGCCATCGCCGAACGGGCGGGTGTCGGGATGGGCAGCCTCTACCGCCGCTACGGCAGCAAGACCGAACTGCTTCAGTACCTGTGCGTGCTGTCCCTGCGCCAGGTCATCGACGCCGCCGAAGCCGCCCTGGCCGTCGCCGATCCCTGGGACGGACTGCTCGGCTACGTGCGCGCCTGCGTTGGCTTCGGCGCCGGGGCGTTCGCGCCACTGGCCGGCACCATCGAAGTCACCGGCGAGATGCTCGCCACGGCCAAGCGCAGCGACCTGCTCCTGCGGAGCGTCCTGGCCCGCGCGCAGGCCTCGGGCCAGGCCCGTCCCGACGTCACCGGCGACGACGTCTGGGGAATCATCGAGCAGTTCAGCCGCCCGAGCGCCAACCCCCGGACGTCCGACGAGTCCGGCATCCGCCAGCGGATCCTCGCCATCACCCTCGACGGGCTGCGCCCGCAGGGCGACACCTGCCTGCGCGGGACGCTCCCGAGCCCGCATGCCACCGCGCGGAAGTGGATGGACCCCCGTGACCAGCCGGCGCAAGGGCCGGATGATCGCGGGGAACCGTCCGCATTGGGGACATAGGTCTCCGCGACGGCCCCCGGATTATCGCCATAACGGGAATGACGGACATTCCGCGTCCACGGTTCCGGCCGGAGGCGGGCCACGCGTCAACCGGGAAGGATCCAGGCTGATCGCCGGCGCCCGGCATGCCCGTGCTTGACGCCCTTGCCGGGGAGCGGTGAACTCCCGGCGCGCCATTCTTATGTCACCGGCCAGCGAAACACTAAGTAATTCCTAAACGCCACTGCATAGTCGATATTATCGAACTATTCTTCGGTTCAATTCCATATTCCGGAGCTCGGCATCAGGGTAACCAGAATGAAAAGTCCTCCTCATTCGAGGGATGCGACTGCGTAGTACCACCGGTCATATTGATAGGGCGTTGGGTCTACTGGACGGAACCGGTGTACCGGGAAACAAGGGAAGACGGCAGCCTGCGCGCCCGACCCGGCTTGGCAATTGGTACCGCGGTAGGGAAGGTTCTGCGTGGTAATCGGGACAGTACGTCATGCGCACGGTCACGATGGCCCTGCGCCAATGCGGGGACGTGACACCGAGCAGGGCTTGGTCCGTCACATGCTGGAGCGGGCCAGACGGGGAAAGGGCGGCGTCCTGCTGGTCGAGGGCGAGCCCGGTGCGGGGAAAACATTGCTGCTGGCGGCGGCGGGAGAGGCGGCCGGCGCCGACGGTCTGGTCGTCGCCGCGTCCGCGGCCAACGAACTGGCCAGCTTCTCGTCGCTGGCCGTGCTATCCGCGGCCTTGCCGGCCGGCCCGGCGCTCCCGCGTCCGCGCGCGAGCCCGGTGACCGGGGCGCCGGTCCGCGGCCTGCAAGGCCAGCTAGAGGAACTGGCCTCGGCGGGTCCCGCCCTCGTGACCCTCGACGACGTCCACTGGGCCGACCCCGCGACCCTGCACGCGCTCCGGTCGCTGCCCGGCTTGCTGGCCGCGTACCCGTTGGCCTGGATACTCGCCCGGGGCACGCATGGCGGCGATCCCGACGCGGGGACGCTGTTTGATGTCCTTGAGCACACGGGCGGTACCCGGACCCAGCTGGCGCCGCTGACCGGGGAGGCGCAGACGGCCATGATGCGCGACCTGCTCGGCGGCACGCCGGACGAGGACCTCGCCGACAGCGCGGCGTGCGCGGCCGGGAACCCGCTCATGCTGACCGAGTTCCTTCGCGGGCTGGTCGACGAGGGCGCCGTCAGCATCGCCGCCGGCCGGGCCCGGCTGCTCTCGCGGAAGGTACCGGAACGATTCCGCGCCGTGGTCGGGAACCGCCTGGCGAGTCTCGCGGGCCGGACGAAATACCTCCTGGAGGCCGGCTCGGTGCTCGGGCGGTCCTTCCATCTCGAGGACGCCGCCGAACTGCTTGACCTGCTGCCCGGGTCACTGCTGGCGGAGGTCGACGAGGCCCTGGAGGCGAGGATCATCGTCGCCGACCCGGAGTCCATCGCCTTCCGGCACGAACTGGTCTGGCAGGCCGTCGCGGACTCAATGCCGCTGCCGGTCGCCCGGGCGCTGCACCGTCAGGCCGGCCAGATGCTGCTGGCCCACGGCGAGGACACGGTGGCCGCCGCGCGTCACCTGCTGGCCGGGGCCCACCAGGGGGACGCGGTCGCGCTCGCCGGCCTTGACCGCGCGGTGGCCGACGCGGCGCAGTCCTCGCCGCGGGCGGCCGCCGAACTCGCCACCCGCGTGCTTGACCTCACCGGCCCCGCCGATCCCGGACGCTACGCCAGGACCGTGGCCGCGGTCCGGGCGCTCACCGCCGCCGGGCGGTGGGAGGACGCCGAGTCGGCGGCGCTGCCCGCCCTGCTCCAGTCGGCCCCCGACCCGGGCGGCCCCGAGTTGCGGTCGGCGCTCGCGTCGCTGCACGCGGTGCACGACCGCGGGGCCGAGGCGCTGATCGAGGCCGAGAGCATCCTGGCCGACCCCGCGCTGGCGGCGGAGGTCCGCGAAGACGCCAAGACCGCGCTGATGCAGGCCCTGACCGGGCGCCGCGATGTCCGGCAAGCAGCGCAGGTGGCGCGCGGGATCCTGGCCGAGCCCCGCCCGCAGCCCGCCCGGGCCGTGGTTCCGGCGCTGCTCACGCTGGCGGTGGCCGGGTGGGACGCGGCCCGCGTGGGCGACGCGCTCGACTTGGCCGCCGAGGCGGTGCGCACGCAGGTCAGCGAGCCGCGAGCCCCCAGGTTCCACCCCGGCCTGTTCCTCGCCGCCCGGCTCACCGACATCCACCGGTTCTCGGACGCCGCGGCCATCCTGGACTCGACCAGCCCGGCGGACACGCCGCCGGTGCTCTCCTGGACACCGGCGTCCCCGGACCTCCTGCGCGCGCGGGCGGCGCTGGCGCGGGGCCGGCTGCAGCGATGCGGCGGCCAAGGCCGAGCAGGCCCTGGGGCACGCCAGCGAGACCGGCACGCTGCTGCACGACCAGCTCGCGCGATCCATCCTGGCGGCCGTCGCGCTGCGCCGCGGTGACCTGTCGACGGCCGACGGCTTTATCAGGCACCCGCCGGTACCTCCCCCGCACTTCCTGTCCGGCTTCGAGGCCACCAGGAGCCTCCTGGTCGCCGCGCAGATCGAGGAGGCGCGCAGCGGCCCGGACGCCGCGCTCGACCGGCTCGGCGGCCTGTACGCGGAGCTCCTCGAGCACCGGTATCCGCTGGTCAGCGATCCAGTTTGCGCGCCCTGGCTGGTTCGCGTCGCCCTTGCCGCGGGCGACCGGGAGCGGGCCGCGACGGTCGCAGGGGAGATGGCCGAGATCAGCCGCGCGAACCCGGGCATGCTGCTGTTCCGGGCGTGCGCGGATCACGCCGCCGGGGTCCTCGGCGGTGACCGTGCGCGCCTCGAGCGCGCCGTCACCCTGCACGACGACCCGTGGGCGCGCGCGTCCGCCGCCGAGGACCTGGGCGCGCTGGCCGCGGACGCGCCCCCCAAAGACCCCCACAAGGACCTCAGCAAGGACGCCGTACGGTGGCTGGACACGGCGCTTGACGCCTACGTGCTCAGCGGGGCCGAGCGCGACGCGGCCCGCATCCGGCACAAGCTCCGTCGGCTGGGCGTCCGGCGCAGGCACTGGCGCGCCAGGAAGCGGCCGGACACGGGCTGGGAGAGCCTGACCGAGACCGAGCACAGCGTCGCGGCGCTCGTCGCTACCGGGCTGACGAACCAGCAGGTCGCCGACCAGATGTTCATCAGCACCCACACGGTCGCGTTTCACCTGCGCCAGGTCTTCCGCAAGCTGGACATCCGGTCGCGGGTCGAGCTGGCGCGCGCCGCCCTGGAACGGTCGGGGCAGCCCGGCGGCCGCTGGCGGGGTTAGCGTCGCGGGGCTAGAGAGTCGCGGGGCTAGCGCGGCGGGGTTACAGCAGCTTCGTGACCGCGATGCCGCGCCGCCAGCGGCGGCGCCGCAGCTGGCGCTCGCTCTCCACCAGGCCACCCCACACGCCGTGGGCGCCGAACCCGGGATGATGACGGAACGAAAGCTCGAGGCACTGCGCCCGCACCGGGCAAGAACCGCATACCGCGATGGCGTCCGCCGCCTGTTGACGGGCCTTCGCCGGATCGCTGGCAACGGGAAACCACTGATCAGGATCGACGGGACCCCGCGCGCACTCGGCGTGCCCGTACACGAGCGCGGCCAGCTTGCCGTCGCTCATCTGTTCCGGGCTGCCTGCCGCCGAGCGAAGCGGGGCGGCCAACGGCACCTGCTGCATTCCCATTTCCCTCCGCTCGAGCGGGCCGGCCTGCGGTGGCCCGGGCCCCTCCCGCGGTCCCGGGAGGGGCCCGGGTCGTGCCCAGCATTCCGCGGCTGGCGCCGCCCGCGCATCCCTCGTGTGGGTAGGTCTGCGGCAGGATCCGGTTACTAGCCGCGAGCGCGCGCCCGGCCGCGCTCGCCGTCCGGCTCCTCCGCCGACCGGTGCGCGGCCACCAGGCGGGCCAGTTCCACCCGCGAGCCGATGCCGAGCTTGCGGAAGACCTGCTTAAGGTGAAACGCGACGGTGTGCGTGCTGACGTACATCCGGTCCGCGACCTGGTGGTTGGTCAGCCCCTCGGCGACCAGGGTGGCGGTCACCTGCTCGGTTTCCGTCAGGCTGGCCCAGCCCGCGGCGGGACGGCTGGCCGGCGCCCGGTGCTGTCGCCGCACGCCGAGCTTGCGCAGCCGGCGCCGGGTCCGCGCGAGATCGCGCTCCGCGCTGGCATGCCCGTAGCCGCCGAGAGCGTCGTCGAGGTACGGGACGGCGTCGTCGGGATTGTTCATCGCGATCAGCACGGTTCCGAGGTCCTCGGCGGCCGACGCGCGGGCCCACGGGTCGGGGTGACTCGCCGCCGCGAGCGCGAGCAGCTCGGGGTCCTGCCCGACGATGCCGCCGCAGTGCGCGGCCGCCACGCTCATGACGTCAAATCCGGGGTTGTCGCGGGCGAGCTCGTCCGCGACCCGGGCCACCCCGGTCGCGAGCTCACCCCGGCCGGCGGCGAGGGCGGTCCGCGCCAGCCAGGCCGACGCGGTGGGCTCGCCGATGAGGACGTGCCGGTGCAGCGGAAGGTCGGCGTATATCCGGTCGAGCACCTGGAGCGCGGTCTCCGCACCCACGCTGGCCTCGACGAATTGCGCCCGGGCGAGCAGGCCCTCGGTCCGCGCGTGCCCGGTGACGTAGTGGGCGACCTGCGGGCGGCTCCTGATGTGCGATCCCGCGGCATGGAGGTCGCCCTTGCGCAGCGCGATCACGGCGAGCAGCGAATGGGCCAGCGAGCCGTACGGGGGCACGCCGAACGCGTCGGCGATGGTGAGCGCGCTCTCCGCCGCGCTGAGCGCGTCGTTCATCCGGCCCCGGGCGAGTTCGACCCGGGCCCGGAGGACCGCCGGGACGGATTCGAGCGCGCAGGGCCGGAATTCGCGCATGCCGTCGCAGGCGGCAAGGATTACCTCCTCGGCCTCGTCAAGCCGGCGAACGTCGATGAGCATCGCGGCGAGCGCGAGCAAGGGCTGGAAGTCCCGGATGTCGGGAGTGATACCGCGGGCCCGGCGAACGGCCTCGCTGATCAGCCGCAGCCCCCGCTCCAGGCGGCCCTCGTCCCAGTCGATCGCGGCGACCACCTGCAGCGCCGCGGCCTGAGCGGGGTCACCGAGCTCACGGGACGCCGTCCGGATGTCCTCGGCCAGCGAGAATGCCCTCTCATTGGCGCCAAGTCCGCTCAGCGCGTGCAGCTGGGTGATCAAGACCCCGGCCCGCATCTCGGCCGTCAGGTGCGGCTGCCGCAGGACGGTTTCCGTTTCCGCCAGCGCGTCTTCCGCGCTGCCCTGCACGACCAGGATGGAGGACAGGACCACGCGGAGCCGCGTTTCCGCTTCCGGCGGCTGCGGCCAGGCGAGCGCCGTGCGGACGAGGGCGGTGGCATCGTCCAGCCGGGCCGCCGCGGTCAGGGCGTCGGCCGCGCGCACGGTGCCGGTGAACCGGCCGGCATCGGTGGCCGGCGTCAGCTCGAGTACCCGCAGGAGCAGGTCAGCGGCATCCCGCGGATGCGACCGGGCGAGCTGCGTGGCGGCGGCCTCGAGGCTCGCCATGACCACCGGGTCCGGGTGGCGGGCGCCCTTGAGCAGGTGGGCGGCCGCGTTCTTGGCCGACCCGCGGGCCACGAAGACCTCGCCGGCCTGCCGGTGCAGCAGCTGCCTGGTCGGCGCGGGCATGGCCGCCGCGACCGCCCGCCGCATCAGGTCGTGCCGGAAGATGAAAGAGTCGGTGCCTGACCGCAGGATGCCGGCGGCCATGGCCTCGTTGACCAAGGGGATCATGGCGACCGGGGTCTCGCCGAGCACCTGGGCCACGTCATCAAGCCGGAATTCGCGGCCGAGGACGGCGGCGGTCTCGAGCATGCGGCCGGTGCCCTCGCTGAGCCGCGCGAGCCAGCGGCCGGCCGCGTCCAGCAGCCGCCGTGGCAGCCGCGCGGCGACCAGGACCGCCGTTCCGCTTTCCACCTGGACCGCGTGCTCCTCCCGGAGGCCGAGGATCAGCTCGCTCAGCAAGAAGGGATTCCCGGCGGCCCCGGCGGCAAGCTCGCGCAGGCCAGGATCGGGCGCGGCCCCGAGGATGTCGCCGATCGCGCCCGCGATGGCCTTGCCGTCGAGCGGGCCAAGCGCCACCCGCGCCGCGCCGTCCCGCGCGAGGAGGTCGAACAGCACGCTGGCGTGGTCGCGTTGCAGCACGGTGCTCCGGGCGAGGCTCCAGGCCAGCCGGTGCGACGCCAGTTGCCGGGTCAGGTGCCGGAGCGCGTACAGCGTGGCCGGGTCCGCGTAGTGCAGGTCGTCCAGGCTCACCAGCAGCGGCGACGCCGCCGCCCGGCGCTCGAGCAGCCTCCGGATCCGGCTGACCACCGGTGCCCAGGACTCCGGGGCGCTGAGCCCGGACGTGTCACTCGGGAGCCCGCTGGCCGCGTCCTGCAAGGCCGTAAGCAGCGGGGCGAAGGGCGTACGGCGCGCGATTTCGTCGGCCTCCGCCCTGGCCAGGGCGAAATCCCGCTTGGCGGCCGCATTGAATATCTCGTCGAGAAGCCCCGTTTTGCCTACGCCAGGATCGCCTTCGACCAGCAGTACCCGGCCCCGTCCGCGTTCCGCATCGCCAAGGACCTCGCTCGCGATCCGCAGTTCATCATCCCGTCCTCGCATTATGCTAACCCCCGAAAACGCTGGCGCCCCGGTCACCTCGTGCACGTGCAAATGCACGCCCTGTAGGGCTGCAATTGCAGGAAGCCTGTCGTTATTGCGCTGTAATAAGCATTCTCAACTGAATCTTCGGCAAGGGGGAGATTAATCCTCAAAGATGCGACGAGAGTGGCTCGTGTTAACAACCGAGATCGGGCTTTCGCCATCGCGCGCTCATCCCAGTGCTATCGAGCGCTCATCCCGGGCCGTCCAGGCCGGCCCGTCGCGCGCCCTTCCGGGCAAGAACTACCAGACCAGGTAGTATTCACGGTCTTCGCTGATTCGTAGACTCTTGCCTTGTCCGACGCACTAGAGATCACGTTGGGGGAGGTGGGAACGAATGTCGCAGCTGAGCATTCTGGGACACGACGGTAACGGTAATCGTCCCGTTCCCACTCGATCGTGTCTCCGTCGGGCGGCAATAAACCGTGTGCCCCAGGCGGCGTCGCGTCGCGCGAAGGGGGGCGTCTGGGGCACACGAACGCGTCCCGCATCGCACCAGCGGGGCAGTGCGCCCGGCTTCAGCTTCCACGCACCCGTCTGAAGCCGGGCGTACCGGGCTTACCAATTGCTTTATCGAATAATTACGGCCCTACGGCACGATGACGAGCGGCACCGGGCAGTGGCGGGCGAGGCCGACCGCCACCGAGCCGAGTACCCGGTGGCTAGCGTGCGACGAGCTGCCGACCACGATCACCCCGGTGTCACCGGGGTGGTCGGCAACGATGCCGACGGCCGCCGCGATCAGCTCGGCCGCGATATTCCCCTGCCGCCGTTGGAAATGCCACGTCAGTCCGCGGTCGCCCAGTTGCGCGGCGGCCTCGGTGCGGAGTTCCTCTTCGATCTCGTCGAAGTCCTTCTCCACCTCGACGAGGGCATCGGCCGACATCATGTCCACGGAGGGCACGTGGGCAACGTAGATGACCTCGATGCTGCCGTGCCTGCCCCGCAGCAAGGCGGTGGCCGCGTCGAGCGCCCGGACAGCCGGCGGCGAACCGTCGTACCCGGTGACCAGGCGCAGGTTGGTGTCGGTCGGGATAGCAGAGGCATCCTGCGGCTGGCTGTTCGTGATCTCTGACATGTCCCTGAGATTAGCCCCGGCCCCATTCACCCCCGGCAAGTGGCCGGCGCTCGCCGGCAGCGAGCGCCGCTCGGCGGAACTAGCCGCTTGCTCGGCCGAGAATGCCACCGCCACGTGCCAGCCGCTTGCATTCGGCTGGCCCCCAGCGCGCCCGTGTGACTCGCCTCCATCTCGCACGCGACCCACCCGCCGGCTCCATCTGGCCTTGAGCGCCCCAGGGACCAAATAATCCGGCCTTGCGGCACCCACGCACGCGTCTAGTGGCCTAGTGGCACCCCGGCGCGCATCCGCTTGGCCTTGTGGGCCACGCGGACAAGTTCTTTCTGCCCTTGTGGCACCCACGGACGTGTTCGTTCTGCCCTTGTGGCACCCACGCGCATGTTCAGTGGCTGCCCGGTACCGCGCTGGCGGACATCGTGATGAAGTCGCGGCCATAGGCCGGGTCGAAGAACGTCGCCGGACCGCGGTAGGTGGCGATCAGCCGGGCGCCGTTGGACGGGGCAGCCGCGCCATTGAGAGCGGCCGGCTTGAAGCTGGCGAAGACCGGCCAGGTCGGGTTGATGTCCAGCTGCATCCCGCGCACGGCGCCCGCTCGCACGAGAAGGCCGGCGACCTGGACCGGGCTGAGCTTCGGGCCGACCACGTAGACGAGGGCCCCGTCGGCGGTGACGCCCACGCCCGACCGCCACTGGTGCTCCGCGCCCTGCTGTCCCTTTCCGCAGGGGCAGGTGCCGCCCCACACCCGCCAGGTCCGCGTGGACGCCCGCGCGCTGGGCGCGCCGTTGACGACAAGCGGGAACAGGTTCTGCCTGACGGCCACGACCGATGGCGTCATGGTGACGTCGGAGCCCCAGGCGCCGACCGTGACGGCTCCGTTGGCATAGATCACCAGCGAGGCGCCCCCGCGCACCAGTGGCTTGACCATCCGGCCCTCGGTGTAGTAGCCGCCGTGCGCGTCGCCCATCTTGAAACCGCCGTTGAACGCCGCGACCAGCGACCTGGCGGCCGCGGGCGCGACCGGTGCCGTGTACTTGTACGGGCCGCCGCCCGGGGACATCGACCCGGAGTACAGGCGCGCGGACAGCAGGCTGGTATCCATCCAGGCGATACCGGCGCGTGCGGTGCCGCCGGGCGGAACGAGCATCGTCTCGTAGAGGGCCGCCCGCCCGGCGACGAGCCGTCCGGCCGGGTGCCACGCCCCCTCGCCGGCGTAGGTCGGCGTTCCTGGGAATGGCGGCAGCGTCGCCGGAGCGGGGAGCGGCGGCGTCCCCGGACCGTCGGTGCGGACGGCAGTCGAACTGCCGCCGCTAGAAGCAGTGCTGCCGCCGACGGTGCCGGCCGGCGAACTGACCGCGGTCGTCTGGCGCGACTGAGACAGGGTCGGCGCGCTGGCCGTGCTGCAAGCCGCCAGCGCGGCTACGCCGGACAGCAGCGCCACGAACGACATAAACCCGCTTTTCCGCACATCTCTCCAGGCCATGCTTCACGGTATGAGCGCTAGCCGCGGACCGGACCCGGCCTGAACGACATCCGAAGAATCTGAAGATGGTATGGAGCGCCATCCTGTGCCCGCCTAGGCGGCAGCGACGTCCGCCGCGCCGTCCCGCGGGTGGTCGCGGGCGGGGCGGGCCCCGGCGTGAGCCGTGCACACCGGCCGGTAGCGGGCCGCGTCGGCGGACCACGCCCGGCCGGTGTGCGGGTCGCGCTGCTCATTCGGGTCGAGCCCGTCGTAGCACCAGTCGGTCGCCGGCTCACCGCACACGGCGCACGGCGTGATCTTCGGGTCCGCGACCGGGATGCCGTCGCCCTCGGTCCGCCGGACCCGGATCCAGATCATGAGCGCGAGAACGACGACGTGAATCACCGTCACCAGGACGACGATCGTGGTCAAATTGCTGTCCACTGTGCTCCCCGCACTAGATGCTGTCCGTGGCCGGGGCGGGCAGCGGCGTGATGCCGGCCCGGCGGGCCGCCTCGTTGAGTTCCGTGAGCCCCTTGTGCAGTTCCATGAGGTCGCCGAGGCTCATGCCGAGCTTCGCCACGACCGTCGGCGGCACGTTCAGCGCCTGCTCGCGCAGCGCGCGGCCCTTCTCAGTCAGGTCGATGCGCAGTTGCCGCTCGTCCTGGGGGTCGCGCGTCCTGGAGATCAGGCCGGCCGCCTCCAGGCGCTTCAGCATCGGCGACAGCGTCGGCCCGTCCAGCTGGAGCATCTCGATGAGCTCCTTGACCGCGAGGGGCGACTGTCCCCAGAGCGCCAGCATCACCAGGTACTGCGGGTGAGTCAGCCCCATCGGCTCCAGGATCGGCCGGTAGATGCTCAGCACGCTGCGGGCCGCGATCGACAGGGCGAAGCACACCTGGCGCTCGAGTGCCAGCGGATCGCCGGGTATCTCCGGCGGCCTCGTCTGGCCGTCTTCGTGCTCGGTGATCTCCATGGCGCCTCGCCGTAGTCCGCAAGCCAAAATCGCTGTCCGCGCTAACCATTAGTACGCTATCAATTAACGCACTAACGATGCAAGCCAGCCCAGCGCGGGCCAGTACCGCGGGAGTTACTCGTCGCCGATATCGGCCAGGACCTCGCGCAGCTCGGGGATCAGCGGGTCGTCACTGGGCAGGGCGAGCTGCAGACGGCCGACCGTGTCGCGCAGCAGCGCGCGGGCGTCGCCGTACCGCCCAAGCTGGCGGTATACCAGGGCGAGTTCCGCCCGGGCGCGCAGCGCGTCCGGGTGACGGGGGCCGAGCACCTGCTCGAAGCCGACCCGGGCCTGCTCGTAGACCCGCTCGGCGGCCACCGTCTTGCCCGTCCGCTGGTAGGCGGCGCCCAGGCTGTACCGGGCCCTGATGGTGTCCAGGTGGTCGGGCCCGAGGGCGCGCTCCCGGTCCGCGACCACCCGCTTGTAGGCCGCGACCGCCTCTTTCGCCAGGCCGCCGGCCAGGTAGGCGTCGGCCAGGCCCCGCCGCGTGGTCATCGTCTCCGGATGGCGGGGGCCCTGGCTGCGCTCCCGGTCGGCGAGCGTGCGCCGGTACAGGGCGATGGCGTCGGGGTGCCGGCCCGCCGCCATGCAGGCGGCGGCGAGCTCGTCCCGCGCGCCGAGCGTGTCGGCGTCCTCGGGACCCCGGCTCTGCTCGGCCTCGGGGACCACGCGCTCGAGGACCGAGATCGCGCGGTGCGGGTCGCGGGCCGCGACCAGGGCGTGCCCCAGTCGGAGCCGCGCTCCGATCAGATCGCGGTGCTCCGGTCCGAGCCGCACGCCCTGGGTGTCGACCAGGCGCTGGAACCAGGTGACGGCCTCGTCCGGCCGCCCGGCCGCCAGCAGGGCCTCGGCCAGCCGCTGCCCGGCCAGTATCGTGTGCGGGTGCCCGGCGCCGAGCAACTGGTCGCCGGTGATGAACAGCTCGCGCCAGTGGTCCACCGCGGGACCGGTCAGGCGGGCCTGATCCAGGCTGTCGCCCGCCCGGAGCAGCACCGGATGGCATCCGCCGGCCCACAGCCGGTCTCCCGCGACCTGCCGCAGCGCCGCCGTGCAGGAGCGCAGCGCGGCGGCGGGCCAGTCGGGGCGCTCTTGTTCCGGCCAGGCCTGGAGCAGGGCGTCCGCGGCCGCCGGGACCGCCTGATCCAGCATGCCTTCTGGCATCGCGGCGCGCAGGGCCGATTGCAGCACCGGGCTGATCCGGACCGCTGGCGGTGGCGCGGCCGGCGGGGCTAGTGCGGTGCCGGTCGTGATGGTCAGCAGGCCGACGCGCTCCAGCGCCGCCAGCGCGGCGCGGGCGGGCTCGCCGCCGGCCCGGGCGTCGGCGCCGCCGGTGGCGTAGCCCGCTGCCGCCGGGGTGCCGAAGACGGTTCCTGGTATGCCGTGCCCGTCCAGCAACGCGGCCAGGGCCAGCACCGACTGGACCGACCCGCCGGGGACCAGCTGATCGGCGCGCTCCCAGGCCAGCGTCCAGGTGACCGCGCTCGCGGACGGCGGTGCGCCCGCCGGATCGGTCAGCTGCCGCTGCCTGCGGACGAAGTACTCGCGGTAGTCGTGGCACGACATCGGGGCGCTGGCGATCACCGCGCTCGCCTGCGCCAGCGCGGCCGGCTCCCAGCCCATGACGTTGACCAGGTCAATCGCGCCGAACCGCTGGCCCGGGTTCGCCGATAGCCGCTCCATGAGATGGCTTAGCGCCTCGCGCTGGTTGAACAGCCCGACCGGCAGGACCTGCATGCCGCGGGGGACGGCGGCGGCGTCAGCCGAGGTCACCAGCACGCGGCCGGCCGGGCCGGTCGGCCAGAGGCCCTCCAGGTCGGCCGGATCGGTCAGGTCGTCCAGCACGACCAGCCAGGAGCGGCTGGTCTCGCCGAGCCAGCCGACGAACTGGGCGGCGACGGACTCGCAGCTGATCTCCTGGCTCCGGCCGGTCGCGACGGCGGTGGCCGCGGCGTAGCCGGACAGCACCGCCGCCCGGCTCGTGGCCTGGATCCAAACCAGCAGGTCCAGCCTGCGCGACTGCCACAGCGACTCGGCGAAGGCCGCGGCGAGCTGGGTCTTCCCCGAGACCCGCGGCCAGTCCCGCGCGGCCGGGTCGGGCGCCGGGCCGGGACCGGAACTCCGGTCAGGGACCAGCGCGACCGCGCCTCCGGGCGGCAGCGCCGCCGCCAGGTCGGGCGCCGTCTCTATCCGGTCCGCGTAACCGTGGGCCAGCGCCGGCACCGGCCCGGACCGGGCCGGCCAGGACGACCTCCCGGGCACCGCGCCCGCGTCTGCTCCCGTTCCCGCCTGCACCATCGCCGCCTGCCCGGCGCTCACAGTTCCAGTTCTGGGACCCGCGCGGGGGTGGCGGCCCGGTTGAGTGTCTGCCTGCGGAAGAAGGCGGGGGCGGTTACCCGCATGAACACGAAGCTGGCCACCCCGATCAGCGCGGCCAGCGCGGCGACGATGAAGATCCCGCCGACGTGCCACTCCAGGCCGGGCACTGTCCACGAGGTGTAGCTGTTGCTCGCCACCCAGTCGCTCTGCAGGCTGTAGGTGCCCGCCGCGTACATGATCAGGCCGCCGAGCAGCGGCAGGATGCCCCGCATCCACAGGTCACGGGCGCTGTTGCGAAGGGTGGACCGGTAGTACCAGGCGCAGGAGAAGGCGGTCAGCCCGTAGTAGAAGGCGATGTAGAGGCCGATCGCGGTGACGGCGTCGGCGATCGGGTTGCCGCCGGCGATGAAGTTCAGCGGGACGTACAGCGCGACGGAAACGACCCCGACCACGATCGTGGACACCGTGGGGGTCAGGAACCGCGGGCTGATCTTGGCGAACTGCTGGGGCAGTGCCCGGTAGGCCGCCATGGACAGCGCGGTGCGGGCGGCCGGCAGGATCGTCGTCTGGGTGGACGCGGCCGCCGAGCTGAGCACCATCAAGATCAGCAGCCGGGACAGCACGGTGCCGAGCCCGGAGGTCCCGAAGATCGCGCTTCCGGTTACCGACAGCACGTCGAACTGGTGGCCCGGGTTCGTGAGCCCGACGCCCTTGGCGCCGACCCCGGCGAACGACTGCACGGAGATGATCACGATCGCGTAGGTGAACAGCAGCAGGATCGTCGAGATGATGCCGGCCCGGCCGGGCGTCCTGGCCTTGTCCGCGGTCTCCTCGTTCACCGACAGGGCGGTGTCCCAGCCCCAGTAGATGAACAGCATCAGGATGATCCCGGACACGAACGCCGAGAGGGGCAGGTGCGCCGGCGACAGCCAGCTGATGCTCGGGTGCACCGACCCCGCCGGGTTGCTGACGAACACCCGGACCAGCGCCGTCACCGACAGCACCATCAGCATGACGACCTCGATGGTCAGCAGGATCCGCTGGAACCGGGCCGACAGCTCGATGCCGCGGTAGCAGATGTAGGTCATCGCGATGATCCACAAGATGCCGACCAGCAGCACCCAGCCGCCCGAGGCGTTGGCTCCGATCGAGCTGTTCGGCCCCTGGAACAGGAAGAACAGGTACTGCCCGGCGACCTGCGCCAGGCTGCCCATGACCAGGATGTCGGCGGCGACCGTGGCCCAGCCGCCGAACCAGCCGATCGACGGCCCGAACGCCCGGGTGCCCCAGATGAACGTGGTCCCGCAGTCAGGGTCGGCCTTGTTCAGCTCGCTGAAGCCGATCGAGCACAGCAGCATCGGCACGAACGCGAGGACGGCGACCAGCGGGGACTTCAGCCCGACGGCGGCCACGACGAAGAACAGCGTCGCGGCCAGGCTGTAGGCGGGCGCCGTGGACGCGACGCCGATGACGACGCTCGACACCAGGCCGAGCGCGCCGGTCTTGAGGCCTTTGTCCCTAGTCTCCTCGACTGGTTGCACGCCAGTAGCAATCCTGGCCATCGGATCCCCCTCCGCAAATCAACGCCATCGCGGCGGGAACACTCTGAGCCGCATATGCGCCCGCCGGTAAGGCTGCAGCGTAACGGATGTTCGTCCCCGAAACTTGCATAATGTGACAATTAGCGGTGTGTATACCGAAAATCCATCCATGCAGGTGGGGGCGTACGTACAGCAGCGAACACGTTCCCGCGCTTCCGCTCTGCAAACGATTGCGGCAGCGAGGCCGAGATCGTGATCATGCGCCACCACAGCAACAGCCGTAGCAGGCCAGCCCGGCGGGCCGAAGCCCGCTCGCCGAGGGCAGTCACCCCCGTCCGTTCGGAATGATCAACACCATCCTCCCGAACGGATGCGGCCGACTCTGGCCCGCCCGTGTCTTCCCCCTGCGGGGCCGGCGTCAGAGGCGCTCGATGATGGTGGCGGTGGCCATGGCGCCGCCGGCGCACATGGTGATCAAGGCGGTGCTCGCGTCGCGCCGTTCAAGCTCGTGCAGCGCGGTGGTGAGCAGCCGGGCGCCGGTGGCGCCGACCGGGTGCCCGAGGGCGATCGCCCCGCCGTTGACGTTGACCCGGTCCGCGTCCGGCTTGAGCACCCGCAGCCAGGAGAGCAGGACGGCGGCGAACGCCTCGTTGACCTCGAACAGGTCGATGTCCGCGAGCGTCATGCCGCTGGCCGCCAGCACCCGCTCCGTCGCGGCGATCGGGCCGTCGAGGTGGTAGTAGGGCTCCGCGCCGATGAGGCACTGGGCGACGATCCGCGCCCGCGGCCGCAGGCCGAGCTCCCGCGCCCGGCCGGCGTCGGCCAGCAGCACGGCGGCCGCGCCGTCGGAGATCTGCGAGGACGTCCCCGCCGTGTGCAGGCCGTCCTCGACCACCGGCTTGAGCCGGGCCAGGGCGTCCAGGCTGGTCTCCCGCAGCCCCTCGTCGCGGTCGACCATCCCGCCCGCCGCTTTCACCGGCGTGATCTCCCGGCCGAACCGTCCGTCCGCCCAGGCGGCCCTTGCCAGGGCCTGCGAGCGGAGGCCGAGGGCGTCGGTCTCCGCCCGCGACAGGCCGCGGCGCCGGGCGATCCGCTCCGCCGCGACGAACTGGTTGGGCAGGTCGATGTCCCAGGTGTCCGGCCGCGGCGTGCCGACCCCGGTGCCCACGTTGGAGCGCAGCGGCACCCGCGACATGGCCTCCACCCCGCAGCCGACGCCGACGCTGATCGCGTCGGCCGCGATGAGGCCGGCGATCAGGTGGACCGCGTGCTGCGCGGAGCCGCACTGGGCGTCCAGCGTGAGGCACCCCGCCTGGTAGGGCAGGCCGGCGTGCAGCCACGCGGTCCTGGTGATGTTGTTCGACTGCTCGCCCGCCTGCGTCACGCAGCCGCCGGCGACCTGCTCGACCTCCGCGGGCGCGATGCCCGCCCGGTCGAGCAGCGCGCCCTGGGCCGCGCCGAGGACCTCGGCGGCGTGCAGGCCCGCGAGCACGCCGCCGCGCCTGCCGATCGGTGTGCGCACAGCCTCGACGATCACCGCGGTACCCACCAAGATCACCTTCTCGCTGTTAGAACGTGTTATTTGACCATGGCCCGGGTTGCCCGGCTATAGCCCCGGCGGACGGCGCCGTGTACTGTACCTAAATTAGAACAAGTTCCATTTTAGGCAAACTGGAGAGGGTCATGGCCGGACCGGACATCCCCCCGGGTTTTGACTTCACCAACCCTGATCTCTACGCCAGCCGGGTTCCGGCCGAGGAGTTCGCCGAGCTGCGCCGGACGGCCCCGGTCTGGTGGAACGCCCAGCGCCGGGGCTCGGCGGGCTTCGATGACGACGGCTACTGGGTGATCACCAGGCACGCCGACATCCTCGACGTCTCCCGCCGCACCGAGCTGTTCTCCAGCTGGGAGAACACCGCGCTCATCCGCTTCCAGGAGGGCATCACCAGGGACGCGATCGAGATGCAGCGGGTGATCCTGCTCAACATCGACCCGCCGGAGCACACCAAGGTGCGCGGCATCGTGTCCCGCGGCTTCACGCCCAAGTCGGTCCGCGGCATGCGCGACAACCTGCGTGGGCGCGCCGAGCGGATCGTGGCCACCGCGCTGGCCGAGGGGACCGGCGACTTCGTCACCGACGTGGCCTGCGAGCTCCCGCTCCAGGCGATCGCCGAGCTGATCGGCGTTCCCCAGGAGGACAGGAAGAAGATCTTCCAGTGGTCCAACCAGATGATCGGCTACGACGACCCGGAGTTCGGGGAAGAAGGGACCGAGGCGGCGATGGAGCTCCTCGCCTACGCCATGGAGATGGCCGAGGACCGGGCGGCGAACCCCCGCGACGACATCGTCACCAAGCTGGTCAACGCGGAAATCGACGGCGAGCAGCTGTCGTCGGACGAGTTCGGCTACTTCGTGCTCATGCTCGCGGTGGCGGGCAACGAGACCACCCGCAACGCGATCTCGCACGGCATGCTGGCCTTCTTCGACCACCCGGACCAGTGGGAACTGTTCAAGGCGGAGCGGCCGGAGACGGCGGCCGACGAGATCATCAGGTGGGGCACGCCGGTCACCGTGTTCCAGCGCACCGCCCTCGCCGACACCGAGCTGGGCGGGCAGCGGATCGAGCAGGGGCAGCGACTCGGCCTGTTCTACCGGTCGGCGAACTTCGACGAGGAGGTCTTCGACCACCCGGAGCGGTTCGACATCCTCCGCGACCCCAACCCGCACGTCGGGCTCGGCGGCTTCGGCGCGCACTACTGCCTGGGCGCCAGCCTGGCCAAGCTCGAGATCGGGCTGATCTTCAACGCCATCGCCGACGCGATGCCGGACATCCGCCAGGCCGGCCAGCCGGAGCGGCTGCGCTCCGGCTGGCTCAACGGCATCAAGCACCTGCCGGTCAGCTACCGGGCATAACTCTCGACACGACACATAACGCCCGCGATCCTCGCCCGCCAGATACGGCGAGCGCCACGACGCCAGGCGGGCGTCAAGCGCAACGTTATCGCGTGCTGCTCACTACCCACATCGAGAAGTACTGCGAACCGCCGCCGTAGGCGTGCCCGAGCGCGGTGCGCGCGCCGGCCACCTGGTGCGCGCCCGCCTTGCCCATCACCTGCATGGCCGCCTCGGCGAACCGGAGCAGTCCGGACGCGCCGATCGGGTTCGACGACAGCACCCCGCCGGACGGGTTGACCGGCAGCTTCCCGTCGAGCGCGGTCTCGCCCGCGGCGGTCAGCCGCCAGCCGTCGCCCGCGCCGGCGAAGCCGAGGTTCTCCAGCCACATCGGCTCGTACCAGGAGAACGGAACGTAGATCTCGGCCACGTCGATCTCGTCAATCGGTGACGTGATCCCGGCCTGCCGCCACAGCGCGGCCGCGGCGGCGGCGCCCGCCGCCGGGTTCACCGGGTCCTTGCCCGCGAACATCGTCGGCTCGGTCCGCATCGCGGTCGCCCGTATCCAGGCCACCGGCCCGGGGCTCGCGGTGGCCGCTTCCTCGTCGCCGATCACCACCGCGCACGCGCCGTCCGACGACGGGCAGGTCTCGTCGTAGCGGACCGGGTCCCAGAGCATGGGGGAGGCCTGCACCGATTCCAGCGTGATGTCGGGCTGCTGCAGGTGGGCGTACGGGTTGCGGGCGCCGTTGCGCCGGTCCTTGACCGCCACCATCGCCCCGACGTGCGGCGGCGCGCCGCTGCGGCGGATGTAGGCGCGGATGTGCGGCGCGAAGTACCCGCCCGCGCCGGCCACGACCTGGATGCTGAACGGCGGCGCGATCGACAGCGCCCACATGGCGTTGGACTCCGACTGCTTCTCCCACGCCAGCGCCAGCACCCGCCGGTGGATGCCCGCCTGCACCAGGTTGGCCGCGACGATGCCGGTGGCGCCGCCGACCGAGCCCGCGGTGTGCACGCGCAGCAGCGGCTTGCCGACCGCGCCGAGCGCGTCCGCCAGGTACAGCTCCGGCATCATCACGCCCTCGAACAGGTCCGGCGCCTTCCCGACCACGACCGCGTCGATGTCGGCGAAGGTGAGCCCGGCGTCGGCCAGCGCGCGGTCCGCCGCCTCCCGGCACAGCCCCGCCATCGACACGTCGGTGCGCTTAGCCCGGTGCCGGGTCTGCCCCGCGCCGAGAACCGCGGCTTTTACCGTACTTTCAGTCACCACGGGCCTCCATGACGCAGACGAGGTTCTGCTGCAGCGCGGGCCCGCTGGTCGCGTGCCCAAGCGAACGGGACGCGCGCCCGGACATGACCGCCTGCGCCGCGCCGCCGATCCGGGCGAGCCCGGCGGCGAACATCGGGTTGCCGCAGAGCGCGCCGCCCGACGGGTTGACCTCGACCGGCCCGCCAGAGTCACCGGGGCCGCCGAGCGCGAGGGCCCGGCGCAGCAGGATCTCCTGATGGGTGAACGGGGCGTGCAGTTCGGCCACGTCGACCGGCCCGGGGGCGCCGACCGGCCCGAGGCCGACGCTCAGCAGGTCCCGCGCCCCCAGCGAGCCGGACTCGATCCGGTGCGCGAACGACGTGATCCAGGCCGGGCGGTCGCACAGCTCGCGCGCCCGCGCGCCGGCCGCGAGGACGACGACGGCGGCGCCGTCGCCGACCGGCGCGCAGTCGTGCGCCCGCAGTGGGTCGGCCACGTAGGGCCGGGCGAGCAGGTCCTCGATCGCGTCCTCGCCGGATACCTGCGCCGCCGGATTGGCGACCGCGGCGGCCCGGCAGCGCGCCGCGACCTCCGCCATGTCCTTCTCGGTCCACAGCCCGGCCTCGATCCCGAGCCGCGCCTGCAGCGCGGCGACCGACACCGCATCCGGCCACAGCGGCGCCACCAGGTACGGGTCGAGCTGCAGGGCCAGCACCCGCCGCAGCTCGGCCCCCGAGGACTTGCCGAAGCCGTAGGCCAGCGCGATCTCCGCCTCGCCGGACTTGATCTTTACCCACGCCTCGTACAGCGCCCAGGCGCCGTCCATCTCCACGTGCGATTCCATGATCGGCGGGACCGCTCCGATCGCGTCGACCGCCTGCACGAAGGAAAACGCCCGCCCGGCCAGGTAGTCGGACGACCCCGAGCACCAGAACCCGATGTCGCCCTTGGCCAGCCCGGTGACGGCGTACACCTCGGCGAAGATCGGCACCAGCATCTCCACCCCGCCGGTGGTCGCGTCCTCGCGGACCCGGCAGGGCGACTGGGCGAAGCCGACGACGGCCACATCAGTCAAAGGAACCTCGCAATCGCTTCGTAGGGCGCGTCCGGCTCGCCGGTCGGCGTGAAGTGGGTGATGGTCGCGGCCGTCGTGGCCCATTCCGCCCGCGGGCGCCACACCGCGCGCACGCGCAGGCCGATGTGCACCTCGTCGGGCGGGCAGCCGAGGATGAGGTGCTGGAAGGCGATGTCGGCCCCGTCGAGCAGCACCGCCGCCGCCACGTACGGCGGCGTGACCTGCTGGCCGGGATAGGCCACGTTCACGATCGAGAAGGTGGTGACGGTCCCGGTGTCGGGCAGCTCGACCTCAGTGTCGATGGGTACGCCGTCCACGGGGCAGGTGCCGCGCGACGGGACGTACACCTTCCCGCACGCGGGGCACCGGTGCCCGATCAGCCGGCCCCCGGCCAGGCCGCGCAGGTAGGTGCTCTCCCCGGGCGAGGCGGTGTGCTCGTAGCGCAGCCGCACGGGCGTGACCGTCATCGTGACCGGGGAGGCGCTCTCCTCCCCGGGCCGCGCCGCCTCCGCGGGCTCGGGGGCCTCGTCGCCCGGCTCGAAGCAGGCGATGTCCCTGATGCTGCCGACCCGGTCGGCCGCCCAGCGCGGCCGCACCCGCATCCCGGTCCGCATCGCGGCGGCGGACCCGGCGTCCACCGCGTGCAGCATCGCGGTGTCGGCGCCGTCCAGCCGGATGAGCGCCCAGCCGAACGGGCGGTCGAGTGGCTGGCCGGGGAGCGGCTCGGCCAGCCACGACCAGGTGAGCACGGTCCCGGCCGGGCCGACCGGCACCAGCTCCCGCGGTGGCAGAGAGGTCACCGGGTCGTACTCGAACGGCGGCGAGTGCACCCGGCCGTCGGCCGCGCGCGCCCCGAGGACGCGCCGCTCCCTGAGCGCGGTCATGAACTGGCCGAGCACCGGCCCGAGCGACCGCGTGTAGTCGAACGCGATCTCCATCGGCGCCCGCAGCGGGGTTTCTGTCACCCGCTCATTGTAGAACGTGTTGCAGTTCGTGGCTTGTCCTAGCTTAGAACACGTTCTAAATTAGGCCCCGTGACCGACATCGGCCTGTGGGCCATCGCAACGCAGACGCCAGACCGCCCCGCGGTGATCGAGCCGGACGGCACGGTCGTCAGCTACGCCGAGCTGGCCGCCCGGGCCGACCAGGCCGGGCGGGGCCTGCGGGCGCTCGGGCTCCGTCCCGGCGACTGCGTGGCCGGGATGCTGTCCAATAGCTCCGCGGCCCTCGCGCTGTTCTTCGCCGCGATGGAGACCGGCCTGTACGTGGTGCCGGTCAACTGGCACCTGGCCGCCGCCGAGGTCGCCTACATCCTGGGCGACAGCGGCGCGGGCGCGTTCGTCGCGGACGAGCGGTTCGCCGCCGTCGCGACGGCCGCGGCCGACCAGGCGGGGATCGCCCCCGACGCGCGGTTCGCGGTCGGCGCGGTTCCCGGGTTCACGCCGCTGTCCGCCCTGGGCGCCGGGGGCGAGGGCCGCCCGGAGGGACGCACCCAGGGCGCTCCCATGGTCTACACGTCGGGCACCACGGGCCTGCCCAAGGGCGTGCGGCGGGCCCTCACCGGCGCCGACCCGGACGACGTCCCGGCCGCGAGCACCTGGTTCTTTGCCCTGTTCGGCCTCGCGCCGTTCGCCGGCCACGTGCACCTGTGCTGCTCGCCGCTGTACCACACGGCGGTGCTGAACTTCGCGACGATCTCCGTCCAACTCGGCCACCCGGTCGTGCTGATGGACGGGTTCGAACCGGAAACCATGCTCGCCCTCATCCAGCGCCACCGGGTGACCCACACCCACATGGTGCCGACGCAGTTCCGGCGGCTGCTCGCGCTGCCCGCGGACGTCCGCTCGGCCTACGACGTCGGCTCCATGCGGGCCGCGATCCACAGCGCCGCGCCGTGCCCGCAGGAAGTCAAGCGGAAGATGCTCGACTGGTGGGGCCCGGTGATCACCGAGTACTACGCGGCCACCGAGGGCGGCGGCACCGGCATCACCGCGCAGGAGTGGCTGGAGCGGCCCGGCTCTGTCGGCCGGCCCTGGCTGGGCTCCGAGGTCCGGATCCTCGACGAGCACGGCGACGACCTGCCGACCGGGCAGCAAGGCCTCGTCTACATGCGGATGGGCGCCACCACCTTCGACTACCACAAGGACCGGGAGAAGACCGTCGCCGCCCGCGCGAAGGGCATGTTCACCGTCGGCGACATCGGCTACCTCGACGCCGACGGCTACCTGTACCTCTGCGACCGCAAGGGCGACATGATCATCTCCGGCGGGGTCAACATCTACCCGGCTGAGATCGAGTCCGAGCTGTCCTGTCACCCGGCGGTCGCCGACGTGGCCGTCTTCGGCATCCCGCACGAGGAATGGGGCGAGGAGATCAAGGCCGTCGTGCAGCCCGCGGACGGCG
Organism: uncultured Actinomycetota bacterium; assembly: GCA_963767685.1. Taxonomy (GTDB): domain Bacteria; phylum Actinomycetota; class Actinomycetes; order Streptosporangiales; family Streptosporangiaceae; genus Trebonia. The sequence continues at coordinate 493,814 of CAVYEZ010000010.1, read as the reverse complement.
TCGCGCCCGGCCCGGAGCTGACCGCGCAGCTGCTGGCCTTCCTCGCCGGCCGGATCGCCCGGTTCAAGCTGCCCAGGACCATCGACTACGTCGCCGAGCTGCCCCGCGACCCTAACGGCAAGCTCTACAAGCGCCGCCTCCGCGACCCGTACTGGTCCGACCGCGACCGCGCGATCTGACCAGCATCAAAAGAAATTCGCGGCCTTCCGCATTGTCCGCCTATTAACCAAATCTAAGCGGTTTGCCACTCTTCGCGGACGCCGGAATGGCCGGCTGGCCGTTGCCTGACCCAAATGATTACCGCCTTCTAACAGTGACGGAGCAGCTCTGGCCAAGCTCGGGCCCATCGTCGTTACTTGAACTATGCCCCTAGTGGCGGCGCTAGAGGCTCTTGAGTTCGAGAGGAGCGGTGACCTCGTTGCCGAATTCATTCGGGAATATGTCGTGCCTGTTTCTGTGTGTTTCCGTTCAACGGTGGCCGTAATGGTCAGGCGAATGCTGGCGGCGGCCGGCGTGGCGGCGATGGTCTCCGGAGTGGCGGCCGGGCCGGCGTGGGCGGCACCGGGCGAGCACGCCGGAGCCGGCCAGGTGCGGTACGAAGCCGGCGAAGAGCCGCTCCCCCTCTCGGGAGAATGGTGGTTTACCAGCTGGAAGATCCTGCCGAAGGTGTGGCCGCTGGCCCAGGGCGCCGGCGTCACGGTGGCGGTACTCGACACCGGGGCGCAGGCCAGCACGCCTGACCTGCGCGGTGCCGTGCTGCCAGGCGGGGACTTCACGGGCCGCCACACCAACGGAGAGACCGACGGTAACGGCCACGGGACCATGATGTCCGTGCTCATCGCCGGGCAGGGGGAGGGCACCGGGGTGGTCGGCGTCGCCCCGAAGGCGAAAATCCTGCCGGTCGTGGTTAACGCGGCACCGTCCGGCGTGACCGCCGACCCGGCCGCCATAGCGGCCGGCATCACCTACGCGGCGAACCACGGGGCGCGGGTTATCGATATCCCGCAGGAGCAACCGTCCGCCTCGGCGTCGGGATGCGACGCGGCGGTCCAGGCGGCCGTGGCCTACGCACTCGGCCGCAATGTCGTTGTCGTCGCCGCCGCGGGTGACACCAACCTCATCGGCACCAGGCCGAGCGAGCCCGCCTCCTGCGCCGGCGTGCTCGCAGTGAGCGCGGTGCAGCCGAACCGCTCGCTGTGGCCCCAGGCTACGCGTCAGCCGTATATCGCTGTCGCGAATCCGGGCGCCGATCTGGTCACTTCCGGACGCGACGGTCAGGTCGTCACCGGCGTGAGCGGCACCGACGCCGCGAGCGCGCTGGCGGCGGGCGCGGTGGCGCTCATCCGGTCGCGCTATCCGGCGATGCCCTGGTACCAGGTGATCCAGCGGGTGACCGGCACCGCGCTCGCGGCGGGCGGGCACGTGCCCAACGACTCGTTCGGATACGGGCTGTTCCGGCTGAGCGAGGCAGTGAACGCGGCGGCCTATCCCGTTGCGGCCAGCGCGCCCAACCCTGTCTACGCGAGATACCTGGCCTGGCTGGCTACCCCGGCCGGCCGGTCGGTCGCCCGGCAGCTCAGCGCTCCCCGGGAGGGCACGGGCAAGTCCGGCCGGCCTGCTTACATCATGCTCTTGGCGATGGCAGCGCTCGCGGTCGCGGCCACGGGCACGGTGGTGCTCGCGGCACGCAGGAAGCGCCCCCGCGTTCTCCCCAAGCGAGGCTGGAATGGCCCGCGGAAAGAGCAGACCGGGACGGCCTTCCCGGCCGCCCCGTCCAGCCGGGAACTTTTCCCCGATTCGGATCTTACGTACCGCGGCCCTGCCAACGGGTACTTGCTCCTGGGTGAGGACCTCCCCTACAGGATTCCTCCGTACATGTCGGCGCCGGATTCCGGCTGGTATACCCCGTCCGAGGACAGCGGGCCCGCCCCCAGCGAGAACTACCCCTAACGGATTTACCAGGGATTTCCCTCCGAACGGAATGTGGTATCCCCTTCAGCGTCACCTGGCTTGGGCGTTGCCCGAGCCAGGTGACGTGGGCCTTTTATAGCATCGACGGCGGTTCGCGAAGCCTTACGGTCAGCACGTAATTATTCAGTCATCTTTTGCCCGGCAAAATCACAGGATTCCATTAAGTCATTCCTGGTTTTGCGACCCTAATTTTCGCCGGACGTCATGGCTCCGCAGGCCTGACACCCTAAGGGTGGGAACGAGCGCGAACGGCTGCTCGCCACCGCGGGCAGCGGCAAAGCGGTCTACCGGTGGGACGCGACGACCGGCGCGTCACTGGGCACGGTCACCGACCCGGGCGGCGACGGAGTGACCGGGCTGGCGTTCGACGCCGAGGACTCGCAACTCGCCGTCGCCGACAAGAACGGCACGACCTACGTGCGGACCCTGGCGGATTAGCGCGGCCCCCGGCCACCCCGCCAGCGCCCTGCCTGGCGGCGGCCGCGCGCGCCTAAGAGGGTTGACTGAGAACTAGAACATGTTCTAACTTGCTGGCACCGACTCGCCTGGGGAGCCGCGTCGGCCGTTGACCGGACCGCACCCACGGAGAGTTCGCCATGCCTGAAAACACCCATCCAAGCCGCCGCCAGGTACTCGCAGGCGGCGCCGTGGCCGGCGCCGGACTGCTGTTCGGGGCCGCCGCGTTCTCGCCCGGCCGCGCCCGGGCCGCCAGCCTCCCGGTCGCCGGGACCTACGACGTGGTGGTCGTCGGGGCTGGCGCGGCCGGGATGACCGCCGCGCTGACCGCCGTCAAGCTCGGGCTGTCGGTGGTCGTGCTGGAGAAGGCCAGCGTGTTCGGCGGGTCGCTGGCCAGGTCGGGCTCCGGCGTCTGGATACCGAACAACTCGGTCGTCCTGGCGGCCGGGGTGCCGGACACCCCGGCGCTGGCCGCCGAGTACCTGGCCGCCGTGGCCGACGGCGGGTCGACGGCCGCGAAGCAGGCCGCGTTCCTGGCCAACGGCCCGGCGATGCTCGACTTCGTGATGGCCAGCAGCCCGCTCAAGTATCAGTGGATGAACGGCTACAGCGACTATTACTGCCTGCTGCCCGGGGCGATGAAGAACGGGCGCTCCGTCGAGCCGTCGATGCTCGACGGCCACGTCCTCGGCTCGCAACTGGCTAACCTGCGGGCACCGTACATGGCGGTCCCGAGCGGCCTGGTCGTCTACGACGCGGACTACAAGTGGATCCAGATCGCCGCCGTCAACGCCCACGGCATCGCGGTCGAGGCCGAGTGCCTCGCCGCGGGCACCGAGGCCGCGCTGCTCGGGCAGGCGCCGCTCACCATGGGCCAGGCCTCGGCGGCGGGGCTGCGGGCCGGCCTGCTCAGCGCGAACGTGCCGGTCTGGCTCAGCACCCCCATGGAGAGCCTCGTCACCGCCGGCGGCGCGGTCACCGGGGTGGTGGCCACCGTCAACGGCGTTTCCTCGACGGTCACCGCGAACCGCGGCGTCATCATCGCGGCGGGCGGGTTCGAGCACAACCTCGCGATGCGGACGCGGTACCTGCCGGCCGGCACCGCCAGCACCTCATGGACGCTCGGCGCGGACACGAACACCGGCGACGGCATCCAGGCGGGGCTCGCCGTCGGCGCGGCGGTCGGCCTGATGGACCAGGCCTGGTGGGGCCCGGTGCTCGCGACCCCCGGGTCGCCCTACTTCTGCCTGGCCGAGCGCACCGAGCCGGGCGGGCTGATCGTCAACCAGGCCGGTCAGCGGTTCGTCGACGAGGCCGCGCCCTACGGCGACGTGGTGAAGGCGATGTACACGCAGAACCCGACCGCGCCGGACATCCCCTGCTGGCTGATCGTCGACCAGAACTACCGCGACCGGTACCTGTTCGACGAGACCCTGCCCCTGCTGCCGCTGCCGTCCTCCTGGTACAGCGCGGGCACGGTGTACGAGTCGCTGACGATCACCGGGCTGGCCAACGCGATCGGCGTGCCCGCCGCTAACCTCCAGGCCACCATCGCCCGGTTCAACGGCTTCGCCGCGACCGGCACCGACTCCGACTTCAGCCGGGGCGTCAACTACTACGACCACTACTACACCGACCCCGCCATCACGCCGAACTCGTGCCTGGCGCCGCTGACGCTGCCGCCGTACTACGCCTTCCAGATGCAGCCGGGCGACCTGGGCACCAAGGGCGGCCTGGTCACCGACGCCTCCTCGCGGGTGCTCGACGGCAGCGGCAACGTCATCCCCGGCCTGTACGCGGCGGGCAACTCAAGCGCCGCTGTCATGGGCTACTCGTACGCGGGCGCCGGCGCCACGATCGGCCCCGCGATGACGTTCGGCTACATCGCGGCGCACACGATCGCGGCCAGCTAGCCGCGCCGGCGCCCACGGCGGCCCCGCGGCGTCCGGTCACGCGTCGCGGAACCGCGGGCGACGCTTCTCGGCGAAGGCGCGCGGCCCTTCCCGCGCGTCGTCGCTGGCGAACACGGAGGCGCCGATCTTGGCCTCGATCGCGAACGCGTCGTTCTCCGCCAGGCCCTCGGTCTCCCGCATGGTGCGCAAGATCGCGCGCACCGCGACCGGGCCGTTCGCGGCGATCGCGGCGGCGATTTCGAGCGCCTTGTCCAGGGCCTGCCCGTCCGGCACGACGTGGCCGATGAGCCCGATCGACAGCGCCTCCGCGGCGGTGATGTGGCGCCCGGTCAGCAGCAGGTCGGCGGCCAGCGTGTAGGGGATCTGCCGGGTCAGCCGCACCGCCGAGCCGCCCAGCGGGAACAGTCCCCAGCGGGCCTCGGAGACGCCGAACCGCGCGCTCGCGCCGGCCACCCGGATGTCGGTCGCCTGGAGGATCTCGGTGCCGCCGGCGATGGCCGGCCCCTCCACCGCGGCGATGAGCGGCTTGGTCAGGCGGCGGCCCTTGAGCAGCGGCTCGATCACCGCCAGGTCGAAGTCGCCCAGCCGCGAGCCGGGATGGTCGGCGGTCATCGCCTTGAGGTCGGCGCCCGCGCAGAACGCGCCGCCCGCCCCGGTCAGCACGCACACCCGGATGTCCGGATCGGCGTCGACCCGGTCCCAGGCCTGGCGCATGAGCGCCATCATCGCCGGGCTGAGCGCGTTGCGCGCCTGCGGCCGGTTCATCGTGACGATCAGAACGTGTTCGCGCTGCTCGATCAGCGCGTGCGGCTGCTCGCGCACAAACTCGCTCAAATTCGGCCTCCCCGACTGGCGCTCAGGTCTTGCTAAAAACAGTAACACGTTCTAATTTCATCCCATGGCGCTGAACATGGCCGACCTGTTCGAGCATGCCGTTGACACCTTCCCCGAGCGCGCGGCGCTGATCTGCCGCGACCGCCGGGTCACCTATAGCGAGCTCGAAGACGAGGCCAACCGCCTGGCGCACCACCTGGCCGGCCGCGGGGTCAGCCCCGGCGGTCACGTCGGCCTGTACGCCCGCAACTCCGTCGAGGCCGTGACGACGCTGCTCGCCACCATCAAGCTCCGGGCCGTGGTGATCAACATCAACTACCGGTACCTGGCCCAAGAGCTGGCCTACCACCTGCAGGACGCGGGCCTCGACGTCCTCGTCCACGACCAGGACCTGGCGCCGGTCGTCGACGCCGTCGCCCCCGTCGCGCTGCCGCGGGTGGTGATCGGCGGGAACTACCCCGCGGCGGTCGCGGCCGAGTCCGGGGCGCGCGACTTCGGCCCGCGCAGCGCCGACGACGTCTACATCATCTACACCGGGGGCACCACCGGGCAGCCGAAGGGCGTCATGTGGCGCCACGAGGACATCTGGCGCACGCTCGGCGGCGGCATCGACTTCATCACCGGCGAGCGGCTCGAGGACGAGTGGGCGCAGTCGCGGGCGGGGATTGGCGACGACGGCATGGTCCGCATGGCGCCGGCCCCGCTCATCCACGGCGCCGCCATGGTGGCCACGCTGGCTTGCCTGTTCGCCGGGGACACGGCGGTGATCATGCCGAAGTTCGACCCGCACGCGGTCTGGGAAGCGGTCGAGCGGCACCAGGTCAACGTGCTCTCCGTCATCGGCGACGCGATGGCGCGGCCGCTGATGGAGGCGCTCGCGGCCGGCGGCTACGACCCGTCCTCGCTGGTTTCCCTCAACTCCACCGCCGCGCTGTTCTCGCCCGCGGTCAAGGAGGCGTGCACGACGGCGCTGCCCAACGTGTTCCTCAGCGAGGCGATCGGCTCGACCGAGACCGGCTTCGCGGGCATCGCGTTCGTCAGCGCGGACGACGAGCAGCGCGGCGGTCCCACGGTCACGGCGGGCCCGGACGTCATCGTGATCGACGAGGCGGGCGGCGTGTGCGGGCCCGGGCAGACCGGCAAGCTCGCCCGCGGCGGGCACGTCCCCCTCGGCTACTACAACGACCCGGTTAAGACCGCGCAGATGTTCGCCGAGGTCGACGGCAAGCGCTACGCGGTACCCGGGGACTGGGCCCGGGTCGAGGAAGACGGCACGATCACCTTGCTGGGCCGCGGCAACACCTGCGTGAACACCGGCGGCGAGAAGGTCTACCCGGAAGAGGTCGAGGGCGCGCTGAAGTCCCATCCCGACGTGTTCGACTCGCTGGTCATCGGCGTGCCCGACGACCGGCTCGGACAGCGGGTGGGCGCGCTGGTCCAGCTTCGGCCCGGCGCCGCCGCCGACCCGGCGGCGCTCCAGGCGCACGTGCACGGCCTGCTCGCCGGCTACAAGGCGCCGCGCGCCGTCTGGTTCGTGGACTCGATCGGCCGCACCGTGTCGGGCAAGGCGGACTACCGCTGGGCGGCCGGTACGTTGCCGAGCATCCGCCCGCCACCCCGGCGCAACCAGAGAGGACCCAGTGAGAACTCCCGTCTGCGACCTGCTTGGCATCGAGCACCCGATCTTCGGCTTCAGCCCGTCCGAGCAGGTCGCGGCCGCGGTCAGCCGGGGCGGCGGCCTTGGCGTGCTCGGCTGCGTGCGGTTCAACGACCCCGCCGAGCTTGACGCGGTCCTGGACTGGATGGACGCGAACACCGACGGGCGGCCGTACGGCGTCGACGTGGTCATGCTGGCCCGGGTGCCCGCGGAAGGGGCCGCCAGCGACCTGGAGCAGCTGATCCCGCCGGGCCACCGGGACTTCGTCGAGCGGACGCTGCTCGCGCTGGGCGTGCCGCCGCTCCCCGACGGCGCGCCGGGCACCGACGGCGTGCTCGGCTGGCTGCACTCGGTCGCCCGCAAGCACGTCGAGGTGGCCCTCGCCCACCCCGCCCGGCTGATCGCGAACGCGCTCGGCTCGCCGCCGCCGGACATCATCGCCGCCGCCCACGAGCGCGGCATGCTGGTGGCGGCGCTCGCCGGGCACCCGAAGCACGCGCAAGCGCAGGTCGCGAGCGGCGTGGACATCGTGGTCGCGCAGGGCTACGAGGCCGGCGGGCATACCGGCGAGATCGGCAGCATGGTCCTGATCCCGGAGATCGTCGACGCGGTCGGTGACCGGGTGCCGGTGCTCGCCGCGGGCGGCATCGGCTGCGGCCGGCAGGTCGCGGCCGCGCTCGCGCTCGGCGCCGCCGGGGCCTGGATGGGCTCGGCCTGGCTCCTCACCAGGGAGTACGCGCAGATGACGGCCGCGCCCGCGGTGCAGCAGGCGCTGCTCGCGGCCACGTCCTCGGACACCGTCCGGTCGCGCATCTACAGCGGCAAGCCCGCCCGGCTGCTGAAGAACCGGTGGACCGCCGCGTGGGACCAGCCGGGGGCCCCGGAGCCGCTGCGGATGCCCTTGCAGAACCTGCTCGTGGCCGAGGCGCACCAGCGGCTCATGCGCGCAGGGAAGCCGGACGTGGTGCCGATGCCCGCCGGGCAGGTCGTGGGCCGGATCAGCGAGATCCGCCCGGTCGCGGCGGTGATGGAGTCGCTCGTCGACGAGACGGACGCGGCGCTGCGGCGGCTGGGCGGACTGCGGTGAGGATCGCGGTCACCGCCGGCTACTGGGGCGCGGGGCCGCCGGCCGGCGCGGCCGAGCTGTTCGCCGCCGCCGAGCGCCTCGGCATCGACCAGGCCTGGACGGCCGAGGCCTACGGCAGCGACGCGTGGACGCCGCTGGCCTGGTACGGCTCCCGGACCGCGCGCGTTCAGCTCGGCACGGCGGTCTCGCAGCTGTCCGCGCGGCCGCCGGCCACGCTGGCGATGACGGCGATGACGATGGACCACCTCACCCAGGGCCGCGTCCTGCTCGGCCTCGGTACCAGCAACCCGCAGGTGGTGGAGGGCTGGTACGGCCAGCCGTACCCGCGCCCGCTGGAGCGCACCCGGGAGTACGTGGACATCCTGCGCAAGGTCATCGCCCGCGCGGAGCCGGTCAGCTACGACGGCAAGCACTATCAGCTTCCGCTGGCGGCGGGCACCGGCCTGGGCAAGCCGCTGCGCTCGATACTGCACCCGTACCGCGCCGAGATCCCGGTCTACCTCGGCGCGGAGGGGCCGAAGAACGTGGCCCTGGCGGCCGAGATCGCCGACGGCTGGCTCCCCATGTTCTTCTCCCCGGCGATGAACGACTTCTACGCCACCGCGCTCGCCGCGGGCTTCGGCCGCCCGGGCGCGCGCCGTACCGCCGCGACCTTCGACGTCGTCGGCGGCCCGCTCGGCATCGTCCCCGACGACGACCTCGAACGGGCCGCGGACCGGCTGCGGCCCGCACTCGCGCTGTACATCGGCGGCATGGGCGCCCGCGGCGCGAACTTCCACTACGAGGTGTTCGCCCGGATGGGCTACGAGGGCCAGGCGCGGACGATCCAGGACCACTACCTGGCCGGGGACAAGAAGGCCGCGATCGCCGCGGTCCCGACCGCGATGGTGGAGGACGTGGCGCTGATCGGCCCCTGGGCCAAGATCGCCGACGAGATCCAGCGCTGGCGCGGCACCGTGCTCACGACGTTCCTGGCCAGCTGCGAGCTACGCCTGCTCGAGCGGGTCGCCGAGCTGCTCTGACCGCTCGCCCAGGCCGGGCTCCGCGGTCGCGATGAGGTCGCCGAGGCGGTGGAGTTGCGGCGTGGCGCCGCCGAGGGTGAACTCGGCCCGCTTAGCCGCGGTGAAGTACCGGTGCACGGGATACGACGTGTCGATGCCCATCCCGCCGTGCACGTGGACGGCGGTGTGCGCGACCCGGTGGCCCGCGTCGGCGGCCCAGAACTTGGCGGTGGCGACCGCGGCGGCGACCGCCGGGTCGGCCGGCCTGCCGGCGGCGAGCAGCCAGGCCGCCTGCCACATCGTGAGCCAGACCGCCTCGACGTCCACGTAGGCGTCGGCGAGGCGCTGGGCCACCGCCTGGAACGACCCGATCGGCCGCCCGAACTGCTCCCGGGCGCGCGCGTACTCCGCGGTCAGCTCGAGCGCCCGCGCGACCACGCCCGCCTGGGTCGCGCACAAGCCCACCGTAGACCGCGACACCAGCCAGCCCGCCACGTCCCCGCCCCGTCCTGGTTCGCCGAGCACCCGGCTGTCATCAAGGACGGCGCCGTCGAGGACCAGGCGGCCCGCGCCCACCTCGTCCGCGTCGTTCCCGCTGCCCGTCAGTTCCTGGGGCTGCACGGTGACACCGCGATCGGCCGGCTGGACGAGGAACGTCAGCACGAGCGGTTCCGGAATGTCGGGCGCTGGCGCGCCCGACATTCCGGAAATTTCGCCATACGGGGCGTATGGGCCGCGCTCATCCGCGGTTACCGTGGCCGGCACGAGCATGAGCTCGGCCTGCCGGGCGGCGGGCACGGCCGTCTTCACGCCGGACAGCCGCCACCCGCCGCCAGTGCGCTCGGCGACCACCGACGGCGACGCCGGGTCATCGCCGTCCTCTTCCGCCAGCGCAGCGGTGATGAGCAGCGAGCCGTCCCCGGCGGGCGCGGCCCACCGGCGCTGCTGGTCCGGGGTGCCGAACGCGGCGATCGCGCCCGCGCCGAGCACGATCGACGAAAGGTAGGGCACCGGGGAGGCGGCCCGGCCAGCCTCCGCCAGCACGGAGCACTGCTCGAGGAAGCCGAGGCCGGCTCCGCCGAGCGACTCGGGCAGCCCGGCGGCGAGCACGCCGGCCGCGGCGAAGTCGGCCCACTGCCGCTCGGGGGACTCCCGCCCGACGAGGATCTTCCTCGCGAGCCCCGCGATCTCGGTCTGCGCCTCGCTGAGCGAGAAGTCCATGGCGGTCCTCCTTCAGGCGATGATCAACGCCGGGTGACAGGCAGCTGAAGCGCGGTCGTCGCGATGATGTCGCGCTGCACTTCGTTCGTGCCGCCGCCGAAGGTCAGGATCAGCGCGGAGCGGTGCATCCGCTCGATCCGCCCGGCCAGCGCCTCGCCGGGAGAACCGGACCGCACCACCGCCCGGGCGCCGAGCACCTCCATCAGCAGCCGGTACGCCTCCACGGCGAACTCGGTGCCGTACACCTTCGTGGCCGACGCGGCAGCGGGCCCTACCGTCTCCGATGAGGCGATCCGCCAGTTCATCAGCTTGAGGAACTCCGCCTTGGCGTGCACCCGGGCCAGGTTGAGCCGGACCCACTCGGCGTCGATCACCCGCCGCCCGCCGGCCAGCTTCGCCTCCCGCGCCCACTCCGTGACCATCGCCAGCGCCGAAAGCACCGGCGCCGCCGAGGTCAGCGCCACCCGCTCGTGGTTGAGCTGGTTGGTGATCAGCGGCCAGCCCGCGTTCTCCGCGCCCACCCGGGCGGACAGCGGCACCCGCACCGCCGAGTAGTACGTGGCGCTGGTCACGACGTCCGCCATCGTCCGCACCGGCGTCCAGGAGAAGCCCGGCGCGGAGGTCGGGACGATGATGATCGACAGGCCCTTGTGCCGGGGCGCCTCCGGGTCGGTCCGGCAGGCGAGCCACACGTAGTCGGCGTACTGGATCAGGCTCGTCCACATCTTCTGGCCGTCGATCACGTACTCCTCGCCGTCCCGCGTCGCGGTCGTCCGCAGCGACGCCAGGTCGGTTCCTGCCCCCGGCTCCGAGTACCCGATGGAGAAGTGGACCTCGCCGGCGGCGATCTTCGGCAGGTACAACGACTTCTGCGCGGGGGTGCCGAACCGCATGATCGTGGGCCCGACCGAGTTGACCGTCAGGAACGGCACCGGCACCCGCGCGAGCGCGGCCTCATCGGTGAAGATGAGCTGGTCGAGCATGGTGCCGCCGCGCCCGCCGTACTCTTCCGGCCAGCTCAGGGCCAGCCAGCCGTCCGCGCCGAGCCGCCGCACCACCGCGCGGTAGGCGTCCCCGTGCCCGTAGTCGCCCTCGGTTGAGTCGGCCAGCCCGGCGCGCACCTCGTCCGTCATCAGCCTGCCGAAGTAATCGCGCAGCTCCCGCCGCAGCCGTTCCTGCCCGGGGGTGTAGGCAATCCGCATCCGCTCTCCATAGAGCTAGAACGTGTTCTATTAGTGTACATCGGCGGCCGACGCGCCGTTAGAGTTCCGATCAAGCGCTTGGTAGGCTCACGAGGGTGAAGGAGCCTCAGGACCGCCGGGCCGTCATCCTCGCCAGCGCGGCCGAGCTGTTCGCGCGCAAGGGCGTCGGCGCGACCACGGTCCGCGAGATCGCGGACGCGGTCGGCCTGCTCTCCGGGAGCCTGTACCACCACTTCGAGTCCAAGGACGCGATCGTCGCGGAGATACTGACCGGCTACCTGCGCGCCATCCAGGATCGCTACGCCGCGGTGCTGGCCAGCGGGAAGAGCCCGGCCGAGAGCCTGCACGACCTCGTGCTCACGTCGCTCGAGGTGGCCAGCGAGCAGCCCGGGGCCACCGCGATCTACCAGAACGAGCGGCCCTACCTGCGCGAGCGGCCGCGGTTCGCCGCCGTGCTGGCTGGCGCGGCCGACATCCAGCGCACCTGGCTGCTGGTGATCGAGAAGGGCGTCGCGGAGGGCAGCTTCCGCACCGACATCGCCCCCCGGGTGTTCTACCGCCTGATCCGCGACGCGGTCTGGCTCTCCGTCCGCTGGCACCACCCCGGCAGCGACTACCCCACCAGCCAGCTAGCCGACGACATCACGACCGTCTTCCTGGAAGGCTTCGCCGCCCGCCCCCAGTAGCGTCAGTCGTTTGTGTCAGTGGCCGGCGGGATTACGCTCCTGGAGGTAGGTGACCCCGGCGGTGAGGGCGGCGCGGAAGACCGGCATCACGAACCGCGGGTCGAGCGCGTTCAGCACGGCATCGCACCGCTCGGCCGCGATCAGCTCGACAATCGCCTGCTCGTCCCGAGCGTCCAGCTTGAACGGGTCGCCACCGCCGGTGATCGCGCGTACCGCCCGCTGCTCGTCATAGTCGGCCACGACGACGCGCTCGAACAGGTTCCAGCGCGCGGCCGTTCGCGCGGCCGCCGACCCTACTCCGCCAGCGCCGACGACTAGCACCCGCATCATGCGCCTCCCGCTAGGGCGTCAGCCCCAGGGGCCGACACCCGCGATCCGGTCTACCGTGATGTGGGTGATGTACCCGGGCGGCGGGCTGTCCATGGGCGGGAAGCGGACATCGGGACCGAGGTAGGTGCGGGCCAGTCGCTGCAGCAGCTCGGCGGCGCCTCCCTCGGTGATGCGGGCCGTGCCGTAGATCACCAGGTACTCGGTCAGGCCCATGGCATTACGCGCGGGAGTCTCAATGGACAGCGCAACCCGGCTGTCGTTGCGGATATTGCGCACCTTGCGGTGCTCCGGCAGGTGGCCCGCGACGATCTCTTCCCCGTCCAGGCCCACCCAGACCACGCTCACCTGGGGACTGCCGTCGGGGTTGAGGGTCACCAGGTGCGCCAGTGCCGCGGACTCCAGCACGGCCCGGGCGCTGTCGGGCAGCGATGTCATGAGGCGACGCTAGCAGCAAGCCACTGGCCAGCGTTGCCAACGGCCGCCGAAGGGCGGCGCGAGGGCTTACTGCCCGACGGCCTCGCGGTACTTAGCCGTGATGTCGGCGGGCACCCGGCCGCGGTCCTTGATGTCGATGCCCTGTTCCCTTGCCCAGGCGCGGACGGCCACGGTGTCGGCCGGGCTGGGCCTGCGGGTGCCGCGGGCAGCGCCCCGGCGGGCGGTGCCGCCGACCTTGCGGGCGTGAGTGACGTACCGGCCGAGGGCGGCGCGGAGTTCCTCGCCGTGCCGGGCGTTGAGGTCAATCTCGTATTCAGTGCCGTCCAGGGCGAAGCGGACCGTGCCCTCGGCCTCGCCGCCGTCGATGTCGTCGATAAACAGGGTCGTGATCTTCTGTGCCATGCCGCATACTCCACATGTTGTTTGGCTGATTTAAAAACAGCCTAGCCGGTCGCCAGTTCAAATCGCGCAGCAAGCGCCCGGCGTTTCTTGTTTTTTCACCTCACCAGGCTTATCACGCCAGGTCCCGGCTGACCCCGCCGTGACCGCATAAATGCCCGAGTTCCATGAGCGTCGGCAAGAGTCACGCCAAGCACGCTCACAAAGCGGTATGCTGCCACGGCTTGGCCCGCGAACCTGGAATTTTCGTAATCTCAGCGCGCTGAGCTGCGGGTTCCCGATTTTCGGTGATCGGGCTTACACGCTAACCCGCGCCCCTAAAGCGCCTGATCCCGCACGCGCGGACGATAAGAACGGTACCGGGATCCATGGCTGTACAGATTGCGTATCCCTCCCGTTGGGACGCCAGCTTGGTTTCAGGAAGAGCAGCCGGCCTCGGCACTGCACGTTCCCGTCCCGGCGGCCTATTGCGGAGGTGAGGGCCTGGGACGCACCGATGAAAGCGCCGGGCTGGTACCGCGATCCTTACCTCATGCACGAGGATCGTTACTTCTCGGATGGCCAGCCGGTCAATCGGACGGCGGGACCGGGGACCGCATGCCGAGCCACTGCTCGGCGCCCCAGGACCCGATCGCACCGGAGCGCGCGGCCGGTGTCTATCTCCGGAGATCCCGTTCGTCGTCTGAGTGGACGAGCCGAAAGGGCGGCTCGCGAGAGTTCCACAGGAGCGATGATGTACTCACTGTCGTATCAGATGTACAAGTACGAGCACGGGCTGAGCGCCGCCGAGCAGCGGGCCGCCGACGGCCGCGCGGGCGAGGTCGCCGCCGCAGCGCGCGACCTGCGGCTCCGCTTCGGGCACGCCTTCCGCCTCAGGCAGCGCGCGCGTGCGGCCCGCCGGACGGCGGACGCGATGACCACGTCGGTACGGCTCCCGTCGGCCGTTAGGTAGCGGAGGGGTAATGCGTTACATGCTGATCTACACGTCCGACCCGGACCTGGAGTCGCAGTGGGGCGACGAGACCCGGGCCGGGTTGTCCTCCTGGCTTGAGGAGGCGGCCCGGACCGGGACCGGCCTGCAGGGGCCGGCCTGCGGGCGACGGCGGAGGCCATCACGGTGAAGGTCAGGGGCGGCGAGCTCCTCATCAGCGACGGACCGTACGCGGAGACCAAGGAGCAGGTGGTCGGCTACGACGTGATCGAGTGCGCCAGCCCGGAAGAGGCGGTGCGGTGGGCCGCCAGGCACCCTCACTCCTGGACGGGCTCGGCGGAGGTGCGCGCCCTGCCGGACCGCGCCCCGGCCGGCCCCCTGCCCGAGCCGGGCGAAGGCAAGATCCGGTACCTGATGCTGGTGTGCACCGACCCGGCGGTCGACCCCGAGGAGTTCACCCGCATCGAACCCGTAGATCCCTGGGTAGCCGAGATGAACGGCCGGGGCGTTCGCCTGTACGGCAGCGAACTCGAGCCGCCCGGCAGCGCCCGCACGGTGCGGGTGCGGGGAGAGCACACCCTCGTGACCGACGGCCCCTTCGCCGAGACGAAGGAGCAGATCGCCGGCTTCGACGTGCTCGACTGCGCCGGCCTCGACGAAGCCGTCGAGGTCGCGAGCAGGCACCCGATGGCCCGCCTCGGCATCCTGGAACTGCGGCCGTTCAAACTGCCCGAGGATTACTAGGCGGACCGAATTCTAGGCGGGTGAATCGGCTGGGAGCCCTGCTGCGATAACCGCGTCCAGCAGGCGCTTGTCGTAGGTGACGAACGAGGTCAGCGCGTTGCGGGCGTGCAGGGCGGTCCCGAGGTGGATCGCGTCGAGGCTGCGGACGGTGACGAGCCGGGCGGTCTGGGCCAGGATCCGGATGGGCGGGTCCAGGGGGATCAGGTCGATCAGGTCCAGCACGGCGGGAAGCCTGGATGCGGCCTCGGGTGCGTACCTGGCGAGCGCCCGGAACGACTCGATCTCAGTCAGTACAGAGCTGAGCCAGCCCGTCTCGGCCCGCTCGTCCAGCCAGGCACGCAGCGCCGCCGATTCCGCTTCGGCGTGGACGAGCTTGACCACAGCCGCAGAATCCAGGTAGATCATCAGCGCTCGCCGGAGCGGTCCCGGGCCAGTTCTTCCGCCACGTTGACGCCGTCCTGCTCGCCGAGTTCCATCCGCAGGACCTCCCGGCGCATCCGCGCTGCCCGTTCCCGACGATCAGCTGCCTCCAGCACTGCCTGCCGAATGGCGGCAGACCGCGACATGCCCCCATGGGTCAGCACGTCAAGGGCATGCTCGGTCTCGTCATCGGTGCGGATGGTGATCGTATCGGCCATGCCTCAACCGTAAGACACTATGTCTTACGGTTCAAGTCCCGAGTACCAGCGGCGGACCTGGGCTGCCCTCTAGTACTAGCTGGTACCAGAAAACGGCGGGGCGGGTCATGCCCGGGATCACCGCGCGCTCTGATTCGCCGGCGGGCGGGAACGGCGACCGTGGAGTCACCAGCAACCCAGCGGAACTCCCGAGGAGCACATTATGGTTTCCCAGCTCACCATGATCATCATCCGCGCCGCCGGGCTCCGCCTCCGCGCCGCCCGCCTCCGCAGCCCGCCACCACTCCGCAGCCGCAGCCCGTCGCGGCCTAAGGCCGCCCGGCCAGCGAGCCGCCCGCCAGGGAACTTCCTGGCGGGCGGCTCGCGCATTGCCGTGCCCTGGCCATGACGCTGGCCCGAGCTGGACGTCGGGGCAAACCGCCACCGCCGACGCCGGACCGCGCTAGCGGGAGTTCGGCGGGAGCGGGGTGGCAAGGGCGGTGAATATACCGCTTTGTCCCGTTCCGTCAGCGAGGAAGCTGAGTATTTCCGGCCAGAGCCGCGCGTCGGCGTCAGTATCAGCCAGGGGCGTGTCGCCAAGGGCGTTGGGGCTGGGTTCACCGGGTTCGTAGGGGGTGAGGACGTTGAGCGAGTGGCCAGCTCCCAGGTAGCGGTAGAGGACGTGCACGTAGCGGTCGCCGACGGCGGTGAGGTGGGCCTGGATGGCCTGGGCGTACGCGCAGGAGGTCCAGACCTGGTCGTCGGTGCCGCAGTCGAGGAGCACCGGGCCGCGGATCTTCTCGACCGGGATCACGGCGGCCGGGTTATCGGTCGGCGCGGGGGTGTCGACCTGCTTGGTGTAGGGAAGCGGTCTTCCGTGCAGGGTCCAGGCGGGGCCGCTGCAGCCCGGGAATGAGCAGAGGGCCACGTCGCTCGGCGTGGAGGCGATGACCCCGTGGACCAGGCTGGGATAGTACGCGCCGAGCAGCAGCGCGGCCTCACTGCCGCGGGACGCCCCGGACACGTACACCTCATTTGCGAGGACGCCGGGCTGACGGGCCAGCCAGCGCAGTGCCCCCGCGAAGTACTCCAGGGGAATGCCCTTGAGTTGCGAAGGCAGGCCGGGCTCGCCGAAGTAGGCGATGTCAAGGACGGGATACCCCGCCGAGGCGAGAGCAGCACCGACAAGCTCGCCGCTGAGCCCGCCTTCCGACCCGCCGAACTCCAGCACCGCGGGCCGGGGCGGGCTGCCAGGCGGCGGCTTCCAGAACTGACCGAAGAAGCCCGTGGCGGCGATGGACTCGGCGCTCACGGTGACGCCGGCCGCGACTAGGGCTCGGCTGAATGTAGTGGACGCCACCGCTGAGCCGTTCTGGGTCACGCTGACCTGGAAACGCTGCGGCTCGCTGGTGTTCCAGTAGTACAGGACTGCCTGGCTGGAAGAAAGCGCGTCGACCAGCCCCATCGGGTCGACCCCGCGGTAGCTGCCGCTCACGGCCGAGGTCGTCGCCAGGTCGACGGTCCCGGACCCGTTCGGCCGGAACGCCGCTTGCGAGGTCCATACATGTCCGAAAGCGTCGGCCGAGCGCAGCCCGACGGTGACTGTCTGGTCCGGGTCCAGGCCGCTGACCACGATGTGCACCGGACGGTTGAAAAGCGACGACGCGGGCGTGACCGAGACGCTAATCGCGCGCGGGGAACTCGGGGAACTACAGGCGACCAGTCCGCTCGCCGCGAGGAAAACCAGGCAGAGGACACCACGACGAAACCAGTGGGTGACGGCTCGGGCTGGCGCAATCACGACTGAAGTATTGCACTCGCATGACGGCTTTGTCCGCTCCGCGCAAGCCGGGCGCGCTTTGCCGTGCTCTAGCCGTGACTCTGGCTTGCGCTGAACGCCGGAGCGAACCCGCCACCGTCGCCGCGGCCGGGTCCCGCCGTTACGATTTCCGGCCGACTCCGGCGTATATGGCCAGGTCGCGATCGGTGCCTTGGTCGGCGGGGGCGGGGCGCCACCGGTGGACCTGCACGACGCCGGGCTCGACCAGTTCCAGGCCCGCGAAGAACCGGGTGACCTCGGCGTGCGTGCGCGCCGCGACCGGGACAACGGCCTGCTCGTTGTACCGCTGGACGCCCTCGGCGACCGCGTCGGTCGCGACGTCGCTCGCGATCTGGGAGATGGCCAGGTAGCTGCCCGGCCGCACTGCATCCGTGAGCCGGGCGATGATCGCGCCCGGCTGTTCCTCGTCCGGAATTCCCTGCAGGATTCCCAGCAGCATGACCGCGACGGGCTGCCCGAAGTCGAGGACGTCGGCCGCCCGCTTCAGGATCGTGCCGGTGTCGCGCAGGTCGGCGTCGATGTAGGCGGTCGCACCCTCCGGGCTGCTGCTGAGGAGCGCCCGGGCGTGGGCGAGCACGATCGGGTCGTTGTCGACGTAGACTGCCCGCGCCTCGGGCCCTGCCGGCCACAGACGCAGACACGCCTGAATTGGTAACGATTAGAAGAAATCGCGGAATATGGCCAACACGGTCGTAGAGATCGCAGGATAGCTCTCTCCTTCGGAGAGCCCTTTCTGCTCGTAGTCTCCAATAACGTCAATTACTAGCTGCTCGAACGATGTTCGGGGCATTGCAGCCGCGAGTTTCATGGTGATCTCGCATGTCACCCAAGATGATGCAACTCCGGGCCGAGCGGAGAAAGTGCGGCGACAGCAAGCAGAGATAAACAACCCGATCTTCCTGCACGGGGTAGCGAAATCGGGAAATTCCTCGACGGCCTCCAATGGGTCAAACCGGGTCTGGTCAAGGTGAGGCTGCACTAGGGACAGGCGGCGGCGGGGACGACATTGCTCCAGTCATGGGTCGTCAGGCTGAGGTTGATGCAGCCGCCCTGCCAGACGAGGTAGACCGGCGTCCAGGTGCCGTCGCCGAGGTCGGCCCAGCCGGTGCTGACGGGCGCCGATTGCAGGGCGTGGGCCGTCTCCCCTCCGACGGAGAAGCTGGCCACATACACAGATTTCGAGGAGAACCACCACTCGCTGCAGTCGGAGGCGCAGGACCCCCACGGCCCCTCCAGGCTGGCGAAATCCATCTCCAGCGTGCCGACCCCGGAGGCCGTGATCGTCTTGGGCACGTCGGAAATCTCTATCTTGTCGGCCGGCGGCAGCGCGGCCGGGCCGACCGCGGCGAGCCCGTCGCCCGGGTAGATGACGATGCGGATGATCGTGGCCGCCTGGGCCCCGGCTGGCGCTGCTGTCCCAGTTGCGAGGGCAAACGGAGACGCGGGCAGCGTTGGTGAGGAAACAGCTGTGGTGGCAGGAGCAGACGTAGTTACAGGAGTCAGAGCGGACGGCGTCGATGCTGAAGGAGTAGGGGGCGAGGCGTGCCCGCCTGATGCGATAACAGCGCCAGCGCCAGCGCCCCCGAGCGCGATGATGCTTACGATCAAGGTACCGATCCCTTGGCCTGTCTGAATCCACTCTCGCAAGGCGCGAGACCGCTCCCCCTTCTCCGGACCCGTGCCCTCAGGTCTTTTGGTCGGCTCCGATCCCGGCTGCGGTCCGGACATCAGATTGACTCGCAGATCATGCCACGGGACCTACGCATGGTGGTCTGGCTTGCGCGAACTCTCATTACGGCCCCCTAAAAGCGCGGCTCTGTCTGCCGCGTGTACCAGCATGACGCATGACGGAGGGTCCGGGAAGGCGCGTTGTTCACACATCTAGAAAATGTGGCAAAAGACTGGTGGCTGACCGTCCGGCCGACAGTCACCGTGAGTGATTGTCGAGCACAACCACCCGATCACCCCATCGCATATGCACACAACCAGACTTGCAACGGTCAGATAGAGATCGCCCATGCCCGGACGATGCTCGAAATTCTTTGACTACTCGGAATTGTCGACGACCGGCGCAAGCAGGCCAAGCTTGCCCGATGTAACGTAAAGGACTTCTACCCGGTCGAGGCGACTTCCTTCCATTTAGTCCAAATCATTTCTATTCTTTCCCCTGCCTTGGTCAAGATCTCGCGTGGCAGGCGGAAGCGGTCAGTTGCTTCACCTTTGACAACTTGCAATGTTACAAGTGTTACTGCTACCGCTGTAAAAATTCCTGCGAGGCAGAAGTAAAGGAAATAGTATACTCCTATAATCAGAATCGTTAGGGCCAGCACGGGAAAGAGAAGGATACTTATAATTAGCTTGCCGGTCGACATCATGCTCCTCACTTTAGCTAGTTATTTGAGTAACCTAGAGGGTTTTGGCTGTCTTATGTTTGGTATTGTCCTGGTCGATGTTAGCCAGATGATCATTCATGCCGCTCAGTCAGGTGGAAATCTTTCCCGCGTCCCGGGTTAGAATTTACTCAGCCTACGACTTCCCGCCGCATCTGGCGAGACTCGCGGGCATACGCGATAGTGCTTCTGACCGGAAAATCATTGCCGCCTTACTTGGGACGGACGCCGAACAGCAGGCGAAGGGTGTGGGAAGGTAGGCCGGCTCCAGTGGCACGACAACACGTCAAAGAGCCGCCTGCGTCACTCCGCTACAGCACGTGCACGACCCTCGCGCCTACGCGTATAGGGTTGCCAACCGTGCCCGTGTGCACAACTAAGCTTGCAACGGCTGTAGTTGACGTGGGCGACCGGCACGCATCGACGCCGAGCGCTCCTCACCTTGATCGCATTGTGCCCCTCATTCCCGCACCCTCAAACTGTACTGAAAGAGAGGGTGGACAATGAGCTACTTGGATGAGGGCCGACGCGCCCGCAACGAACAGAAGGCGGCTGAGAACGAGCGCGCGGAGCAGGCGAAGCGGGAACTGCTGGAGTTCGTCAAATACGAGGCGTGCCGGAAGTGGGAGGCGGTCACGGGAGAGCACGTGGACCCGGACGCCTGGACGCTGGAATGGAGCCCAAGCCGCCGCTACGACGAGCCGCCTAAAGCAACGGCCTACGCCACGCTGGACGGCCTGTCTGTCTTCATGCGGGTCAGTTCGACGCACAGCATCATCGCGAACCTCGAAGCAGAACGCTACTACGGCGTTCTGCGCACACTGGCTGATGTGATGGAAGCGCGAGCGAGGAATGGCCTGAAGTTACCGACGAGCCTGGGCGAGCCGATGAGCTGCGCTGTGGTCCGCCCCGAATGCACGCTGCTAGCCAACGGTCCAGCGCACGTGTGCACAACCCGACTTGCAACGGTCGTTGTCCACGTACACCACCCGGGACTCAGGCGCGATCGCCTCGGCGACCTGGTGGGTGTTGCCCGCCGTGGGGATGCCGGTGCCGATATGGAGGGACTGGCGGATGCCCGCCTCGGCGGCGGACCGGTCGGCGGCGTAGTTGTCCTTGCCGCCCAGCCCGTATCAGGTCCTATCAGTCGCGGAGTTCCCACGGGCGTGGCCGTGCATCTTTGGCCCAGCTGTCACTGAAGCCGGCGCGCTTGGCTGCGGGCACGGCGCTGCAGAGGCGGAACCATGTGCGCATGCCGGCCTGAGCGATAGGGCTGGCGTTGAGGCCGGCCCGCTCGTTGGCCAGCGCGGTGCGGACGGCACTGAAGGCGTAGTCGCGCATCTCCGTCTCGTAATCGCTGATTGCCTGCAGGAGGGGCATGTCGCCGCGTGCCGCGGCTGCCAGGCTGCGGCTGAGCAGGCTGGCGTCGCGCAGGGCCATGTTGGCGCCGTTCCCTCCGGCTGGCGGCATGCAGTGGATGGCGTCGCCGAGCAGGGTCACGGTGCTGCTGGCCCATCGGGGGGCGGGCGGGGCGGCGGCGAACGGGAAGGCACCGAAACTTTCTGGGTCGGCCTCGGCGGCAAGCCGGACCAGGTCCGGGTGCCAGCCGGCCATCATCTTCGCCGCAGCCGCCCGGAGCGCGGGCCTGTCGAAGGATTCGATGCCGGGGGCGCAGGCGTCCCGGCGGGCGACGAGCGCGCACAGCAGGTAATCCTCCTGGGGCGCGCAGGCCGCGTCGCCTGCCCGCCCCGGGCGGCGGAAGACGGAAGTGAAGAGAAAAAATGGGACGGCCGCCATGATCATGTTCATGCCGGTCCGCAGCCGCTGCGGGATCCGATGCCCAGCGGCGCCGTCAAGAGAGACGGTCCAGCCTACGCCCAGGGCACCGGCCGGGACCGGCTCGGCGGCTGGCAGGTACTGGCGGCGCACGGCCGAGCCGGCGCCGTCGGCGCCGATCAGGACGTCCCCGGTAGCGGTGGCCCCGTCGGCGAAGCGGGCAGTTACGGCGCCGCCCGGAAGCAGAGCGTAACTGTCGAGTTTCCGGCCGAACCTGACCACGCCATCCAGTCCGCTGAGCAAGACCTCGCGCAGGAACATCCGGTCGGCTGGGTGCGCCCGCTCCGCGGGGTCCGCTGTCTCCGGGTACATGACGGCGTCCCCGACGACCACGAGGGTCTTGAGCCGCTCGGTGAGGAACCCGAATCCGCCTTCCGCCTGGCCGGCGCCGGCCAGGAAGGTCTTCCACGCGCTGGCCGGAAGGCAGGCACGCAGCGCCCGGCTGCCCGCCGGGCTGACGTGGAGCCGGTAGCGGTCCAATCGCTCGGCCTGGCTCTGGTCGCGCTCGTAGACGGCAACCTCGATGCCGGCCTTGGTCAGCCCCTGCGCCAGGCACAGGCCCCCGATGCCGCCGCCGGCGATGATAACCCGCATTGTCCTCTCCTTCCGCGCAGCGATGGCCATCTCGTCCGGTCCGGCTCGCGATGGCCGCTGGCAGCCAGGGAATCACCGCCTAACCATCATGTCAAATTTGACTACTTGATTTTGACTAATAGGTAACACGGGACTGGGCGGGCCGGGCGCCGCGCTGGGAACTCACCAGTGAACCGTGCTTGACTACTCGCATGAACACCACCAGGCTGTTCGTCCTGGGCTCCCTCGCCAGGGGCGGAGCCATGTACGGCCACCAGATCCGCAGGGCCGCCCAACTGGACCGGACCGAACTATGGACCGACGTCAAGCAGGGCTCGCTGTACAGCGCACTGCACCGGATGGCGGCCGAAGGCGTCATCGAGGTGGTACGCACCGAGCACCAGGGCAGCATGCCCGCCCGCACCGTCTACACGATCACGCCGACAGGCCGGGAAGAGCTGGCGGCCCTCCGCGACCAGGCGCTGCGGGGCACCAGGCTCCGGCCCGACCCGGTGGACCTAGCCTTGCAGAACACGCAGGACATGACCGAGGACCAACTCCACGCGGTCCTTGAGAACCGCCGGGCCGCCATAACCGCGGACCTAGCCTCCTGGCGGCACCTACTGGAGACCGCCGGGCCGCACCTGACCGGGGTCGAGGCGCTGGGCTTCTCGCATACGCTGCTGAGGCTGGAGGCGGAACTCGCCTGGCACGAGGAGTGCCTCAAAGCGCTGCCCGCGATATTCGCCGGGAGCAGCGAGCCAGATGACGGCAGCCGCAGCCCCTTACGCCCGGCGCAGCGAGCAGGGCTCCGGAGGATGGCACGTCACCGAGCAGCCGCCCAGCAGGTAATCGTAGTTTCGGCTAGTAATCACACATGCAGACGGGGTCAACGTCAAAGACTTCCGGGTCCTGGCTGAATCTGCAAGAGTAGCGAGAGCAAAGGAATGCTCGCGATAGCAGGCCATTCGGCATAGGTGGGACCGACGCCCGTCGGCAGAGGGAACAGAGTGCGAAAGGCCGAAGGGAATACACCGTGCCAAGTGGGTGCTACGTAACAGGCTACTTAGCGCTGCACGTTCAGCCGGTTACGAGGCTTGCGGTTGTCCACCAGGACCATAGCGCTATCGCTGGAACAGTCGGCGATGACTCCAATATTGGCGCTTAGTTGCACTCCGCCGCCACCACGCCTGTTGGGCTCAGCGCATGCCTGGCACATGCTTGCCCCAGCCCCCAATGCCGCTTATCTTGAATTGCCCTTGCCGTCGAAAGGGACAAATTGTGGCAAATCTGGCGCGCGCCGGCAGGCGCGGAAAAGATCTTGGATCGCTGTACACGCTATGACGGGTACAGCGATCCAAGGTCTTTTGAAATCCTGCTCGATGATGCCCGGCGCCTGTGCCCGCCCCGTCGTGCCCGTGACCACAGGGACCACGGCTGCCAGTGAGCCTCCCGGGGCTAGCTGGAAAAATAGTCTAAGAGGCATTGCCCCAGCCCCGGCCGTCGTCATGGACGCTCAACATGGTGGTGCGCGCCCGCCCGAGCGCGTGTGCACAACCCGAGTTGCAACGGTCGTTGTCCACGTACACCACGTGCGACTGCGGCGCCGCCGCCTGGGCGACCTGGTGGGTGTTGTTCGCCGAGGGCAGCCCGGTCCCGATGTCCAGGAACTGCCGGATCCCCGCCTCCGTGACCAGGAAGTTTACCGCCCGGGCCAGGAACGCCCGCTGCGCCCGGACCGCGGCCCGCACGTCCGGGTACGCGGCGGCGACCTGCTCGGCGATGGCCCGGTCGGCCGCGTAGTTGTCCTTGCCGTCCAGCCAGAAGTCGTAAACCCGCGCCATATGCGGCCGGCTCCCGTCGAGAGAGGGACCCTTGCCCGCCGGCTCACGGTCGCTCGTCACTTGCCCCGCCCTTCCCGCCGGGTTCCACCCCGGCTAAATGCTTCCGCACCACGATGGCCCGCGCAACTCGTGGATACCCAGGGGAAGCGGACGGCTCTCACGATCCGTCGCGCGCCGCCAGGTCGCGGAAGCTCGGTTTTCAGCACCTTGCCGGACGCATTGCGGGGGAGCGCGGCGACCATCCGCACCGAGCGCGGGACCTTGAAGTTCGCCAGCCGCTCGCGGCAGAACGCGACGATCTCCGCCTCGGTCACCGTCGCGCCGGGCCGGGCGACGACGAAGGCGCAGCCGACCTCGCCGAGCCGGGCATCGGGAACGCCGACCACGGCGGCCTCCGACACCTGCTCGTGCCTTGTGATCGCCTGCTCGATCTCGGCCGGGTAGGCGTTGAACCCGCCCACCACGAACATGTCCTTGAGCCGGTCGGTGATGTGGAGGTTGCCCTGGGCGTCCAGCGTGCCGACGTCGCCGGTATGCAGCCAGCCCGCCGGGTCGAGGGCCGCCGCGGTCCCCTCCTGGTCCTCGAAGTAGCCCTGCATCACGTTGTAGCCGCGCACCAGGACCTCGCCGCTCGAGCCCGGCGGCAGCGGGTCACCGCCGGGGCCGCCGATGATGACCTCGGTGCCCTCGATGGGCCGGCCGACCGTGCGGGACGCGGTCAGCGGGTCGGCGTGCGGGTCGCCAACGGTCACCGTGCCGCAGCTCTCGGTCAGTCCGTAGGCGATGACCACCTCGCCGAACAGCTCGGCCCGCATCCGCTCGACCAGCGGCACGGGCACCACGGCGGCGCCGGTCACCGCCAGCCGCAGCGAGGACAGGTCGTGACCCGCCCGCGCCGGGTGGTCGAGGAGCGCTGCGTACAGCGTGGGCGGCCCGGGCAGCACGGTCACCTGCTCGCGCCCGATGAGGCGGATCGCCTCCGCAGGGTCGAACACCGCCTGGGAGATGACCGTCGCGCCCCGGATGAGGCAGGCGAGCAGCCCCGCCTTGTAGCCGAAGGTGTGGAACATCGGGTTGATCACCAGGTACCGGTCTCCCGGCCGCAGGCCGACCCCGTCCGCCCACGCGCGGTAGACGCGAAGGTTCTGCCCGTGCGTGGTCATGACGCCCTTAGGCCGCCCGGTGGTGCCCGAGGTGAAGAACATGTCGGAGACGTCGTCCGCGGCGACCGCGCCCGCCCGCGCCAGCGCCGCCTCCCGGGAGACCCCGGAACCGCGGCGGAGGAATTCTGCCCAGGGGAGACCGCCGGGCCCGTTCGGCGTGATGATCTCCTTGAGTGACGGAAGCTCGGCGTCCCGCAGCATCCCGATGTAGTCGTGGCCGAGGAAGCCGTTGTCGGTGACGAGCAGCCGGGCCCGGCTCCGGCCGAGGATCCAGGCGGCCTCGTCGCCCTTGAACCGGGTGTTCAGCGGCACCAGGATGCCGCCCGCCGTCACGGCGCCCAGGGCCGCCGCGACGAACAGGCGGCCGTTTGGCGCCCACACCGCGACCCGGTCGCCGGGCTCGACGCCGGCCGCGATCATGGCCCCGGCGCTGCGCAGGGCGGCATCGGCCAGGTCGGCGAACGTCCACCGGGCGTTGCCGTCGATGAGGGCCTCCCGGCCGCCGAACTGCTCGGCGGCACGCAGCAGCGCGGCCGGGATGGTCGGTGGCAGGCCCACCCGGCCCAGTCTAGTTTCCCGAGCAAGCGCTTGGTAGTCTCGACCTGATGGAAGCCTTCATCGTGGAAGCCGTCCGGACCGCGGTCGCCCGGCGCGGCGGCGGGCTCGCCGGGGTGCATCCCGCCGACCTGGGCGCAGCGGTGCTGACCGCGCTGGTGTCCCGGGCGGGCATCGATCCCGCCGCGGTCGAAGACGTGATCTTCGGCTGCGTCGACACCGTCGGGCCGCAGGCCGGCGACATCGCCCGCACCGCGTGGCTGGCCGCCGGGCTTCCCGATCACGTGCCCGGCACCACGGTGGACCGGCAGTGCGGCTCGTCGCAGCAGGCGGTGCACTTCGCGGCGCAGGCGGTGCTGGCCGGGACGGCCGACGTCGTCGTGGCGGGCGGGGTGCAGCACATGACCGCGGTGCCCATCTCGTACGCGATGACGGCGGGCCGGCCACTCGGCTTCACCGACCCGTTCAGCGGCTCGGCTGGCTGGCGGGCGCGGTACGGGGACGCCGAGGTGTCGCAGTTCCGCGCGGCCGAGATGATCGCGGCCAAGTGGTCGGTCAGCCGCGGTGCGATGGAAGCGTTCGCGGTCTGCTCGCACGAGCGGGCCATCGCCGCCCGGGCTGAAGGCAAGTTCGCCCGCGAGATCGAGCCGGTGGCCGGCGTCACCGCCGACGAGGGCCCGCGGGCACCGGACCTGGACAGGATCCGCTCGCTGCCGCCGCTGATCGAGGGCGGCACCGTCACCGCGGCGACCTCCAGCCAGCTCTCCGACGCGGCGGCGGCGCTGCTGATCGTGAGTGAGCGCGGGCTGCGCGAGCACGGCCTCACGCCCCGGGCGCGGGTCCATCACCTGTCGGTGCTCGGCGCCGACCCGCTGTGGATGCTCACGGCGCCGATCCCGGCGACCGCCCGGGCGCTGGCGAAGACCGGACTGACGATCGACGACATCGACCTCATCGAAATCAACGAGGCGTTCGCCCCGGTGGTGCTCGCCTGGCTCGCCGAGACGGGCGCCGACCCGGCCCGGGTGAACGTGAACGGGGGCGCGATCGCGCTCGGCCATCCGCTCGGCGCGACCGGCGCCCGGCTGATGACCACGCTGCTGCACGAGCTTGAGCGGCGCGGCGCCCGGTACGGGCTGCAGACGATGTGCGAAGGCGGCGGCCAGGCGAACGTCACGATCATCGAGCGACTCTGATGGGTCACCGGTGATGGACAGCCCGGTCGACCTGAGCGGGCGAGTCGCGGTC
The DNA here is from genome assembly GCA_963767685.1 of uncultured Actinomycetota bacterium. Taxonomy (GTDB): domain Bacteria; phylum Actinomycetota; class Actinomycetes; order Streptosporangiales; family Streptosporangiaceae; genus Trebonia. Next base: position 466,881 of record CAVYEZ010000010.1, on the reverse strand, counting down.
GTTACCGGCGGGACGCGCGGCATCGGCCTCGGCATCGCGCAGGCGTTCGCCGCGGCGGGCGCCTCCGTCCTCGTGTGCGGCCGGAACGAGCCGTCGTCGCTGCCAGAGGGGCTGCGCTTCGTGGCCGCCGACGTGCGCGACCCGGATCAGGCACGGCTTCCCGTCGATCAGGCGATGGACCGCTACGGGCGGCTCGACGTGCTGGTCAACAACGCCGGCGGTGCGCCCGCCGCCGCGGCGGCCACGGTCTCGCCGCGGTTCGTCAGGAAGGTCGTCGAGCTGAACCTGCTCGCGCCGTTCTACGTGGCCCAGGCCGCGAACGCGCGCATGCAGCAACAGGAGTCCGGCGGCGCGATCGTCAACATCGGCAGCGTGGCCGGCCGGCAGGCCGAGCCGGGGTCGGCCGCCTACAGCGCCGCCAAGGCGGGGCTGCTCCAGCTGACCCGGGCGCTCGCGCTGGAATGGGCGCCGCGAGTGCGCGTCAACCACATCACCGCCGGCCTGGTCATGACGCCGACCGCGGCGCCGTACTACGGCCAGGACGGCGGCGTATCGGTGGCCGCGACCATCCCGATGCGGCGGATGGCGGAGCCATCCGACATCGCGTCGGCGTGCTTGTTCCTGTCCTCGCCGCTGGCCGCGTACGTGACCGGCGCCGACCTGGCCGTGCACGGCGGGGGAGAGGTGCCGGCGAGGTACCTCGCGGCCAGAGCGGATGCGGAACCCGACGAGGTCAGCTGAGCGGTGGCCGTGAACACGATTCCGCCCGGAGTTCCGCAGTGCCCGGCTGCGGTGCACGCCGATTTCGGGCCCGTTGTGTAGCGCGGCCCATCGGGGGCAGGGGCGGCAGGTCCGCATTCGCGATTCCCGCTGAGGAGAGTGCTTCCCGTGACTTCCATCCCGGACATCACGCTCAACAACGGCCAGTCCATCCCGCAGTTCGGCTTCGGCGTCTTCCTGATCGAGCCGAAGGACACGGTGGCCGCGGTGAGCACGGCCCTGCAGGCCGGGTACCGGCACATCGACACCGCGCAGATGTACGGCAACGAGGCCGAGGTGGGCGAGGCCATCGCCAAGTCGGGCCTGGACCGCGGCGAGGTCTTCGTGACCAGCAAGCTCGGCAACGACGCGCACGAGCCCGGCGACGCCCGCCAGGCCCTCGACGGCACGCTCAAGGCGCTCGGCACCGGGTACGTCGACCTGTTCCTGATCCACTGGCCCTTGCCGACCCGTTACGGTGGCGACTTCGCGGCGACCTGGCGGGTGCTGGAAGAGGCCTACCGCGAGGGCCAGGCCCGGTCCATCGGCGTGTCCAACTTCCAGCCCCGCCACCTGCGGCGGCTGCACGGCGAGGCCGAGGTCATCCCGGCCGTCAACCAGATCGAGGTAAACCCGTACCTGACCCAGGACGACGTGCGGGCCTTCTGCGCCGAGCACCAGATCGCGGTCGAGGCATGGTCGCCGCTGGGACGGGGATCCGTCCTCAGCGAACGGGTTATCCAGTCGATCGCCGACCGGGCCGGCAAGACCCCGGCCCAGGTCGTGCTGCGCTGGCACATCCAGCGCGGCGACATCGTGTTCCCCAAGTCGGTCACCCCGGACCGGATCCGGGAGAACATCGACATCTTCGACTTCGAACTGTCCGCCACCGACGTCGAGGACATCACGCTGCTGAACAAGAACGAGCGCACCGGCCCTGACCCGGACAAGTTCGACGGCCGGTAGCCCGGCCCAGCCGCCCGGGCCAGCAGGTCAGCACGAGCCAGCAGAGCCGAGATAAATCTGCCGCGCGGTATCTCACCGGGGCGGGGTGACCTCTGTGCAAGAAAGGGAACGACGTTCCCTCCCCGGCCCGGCGGCGGCTTACGTAAGGAGAAGACATGTCCTACGGCACTTCTGGGACCGCCCGCGGCAGCATACGGACCCGTCCGGTGCCGCCCGGCGACTTCGATCCGCGCGCCGCGTCGCCGCTCGAGCTGCGCCGCTACGGCCTGCCTCCGCGACCCGATCCCGCCGTCCGCCCGGAGCTCGCGGCCGTCTGGGACGAGGTATTCTCTCGCAAGCTCAGTTACATCACACCGGTCTTCCAGCCGGTGCAGGAACTAGTGCCCGGCATCAGCCGGGCGGACCGCCCGCGCCCGGACGCAAACGGCACGAACGGCACCTGGTCGGGCACCGTGACGCACGCCCCCTCCGGCGAGGCGTTCGAGTGGGTATTCGGCCAGTGGAATGTCCCTGACGTCGAGCCCGCCAGCGAGGGCCCGGGCAGCTGGTTCGCCGCCACCTGGATCGGCATCGACGGGGTTACCGACGTCACCCAGATCGGCACGATGCAGGTCGCCACGCGCGGCTCGAGGGGCAGGCCCACCTGGTCCTGCTTCGCGTGGCACGAGTGGTGGTCCGCCTCGGCGTCGTCACCGTGGGTGGTGATCGCGAACTTCCCGGTCAGCTTCGGGGACACGGTATGCGGCCTGATCTGTCTGCTGTCCCCGACAGAAGCGGAGTTCAGCATGGTCAACATGACCACTGGAGTTCACGTGGGGTTCGGGCAGATCCCGCTGACCGCTCCCCCCGGCACCGCCTCATTGGAAAACCAGGCGGAGTGGATACTCGAACGGCCGGAGCTGTCAACCGGCCAGGCGCAGCTGCCGGCCTTCAGCGAGATCTACTTCGAGTCGGCCTACGCCGGCCGTGGCCTGTCCTTCCTCGCGGAGGGAGGCGCGGCGGACACGGTGCTGAACATGGTGGAGAACGGCACCACGGTGGCCACCACCACGATCGAGTCGCCAACTCTCTTCAAGATCGACTACACCGGCGGACCGCCCCCAGTCGAGGCCGGCTAGCTGCTGTCGCATTCGGATGACGGTACGTCCGGGTAACGTTTCGGATCCGGTGGCCGTCGGGTTCGCAGGTGACTGGAATTCAAGTTCCTGTTCGTCGCCGACCTGGCGAATCAGGTCAGCCCAGCCCGGCCCGCTGACTGACGAGCCGCCGCAGCTCGACCGGGTTGCCGTGCAGCAGTTGCGACGTCTTGGCGCGCTTGAGGTAGCGGTGGGCCTCGTGTTCCCAGGTGAACCCGATCCCGCCGTGCAACTGGATTGTCTCGGCGGCCACGTGCCAGAACGCGTCGACGCAGTGCCGCTTGGCCAGCGGGCCGAGCACGGCCAGCTCGGCCGGCGACCCGGCCGACCCCGCCGCGCGGACGGCGGCGTACGCGGTCGCCCGGGCCGAGGTTACTTCCACCGCGAGGTCCGCGCACCGGTGCCGCAAGGCCTGGAAGGCGCCGATCGGCCGACCGAACTGCACCCGGGTCTTGAGGTAGTCCACGGTGACGTCCAGGCAGTGCGCGGCCGCGCCGGCCGACTCCACCGCGAGCATGACGCGCAGCAGGTCCTCCGCTCGCCCGGCCGCGCACCCGGCAAGAACGGCCGGGCTGTCGCGGAACTCGACCGTGGCCTGCGACCTGGTCTGGTCCAGGGTGCCGGCCGGGGTGACGACCGCGTCCGCGGCCCGGACGGCGAACAGCGCGTCCTGCCCGCCGTCCCTGGCGCGGACGACGAACAGGTCGGCCTCGGCGCCGTCGAGCACGTGGTGCGCGACCCCGGTCAGCCGGCCGTCGGCCGCGGTCACGGAACCGCCGAGCACGAACGCGGCCCGCAGCGCGCCGGACGCGATGCCGGGCAAGAACTCGGCCGCCTCGCCGGCGCCGAGTACCGCCTCGCCGGCGCCGGGTACCGCCTCGCCCTCGCTGAGCACCGCGCCAGCGAGGGCGGTCGACAGGTAGGGCGCCGGCAGCAGCACCCGCCCGGTCTCCTCGACCGCGACGGCGACCTCGGCCAGGCCGGCACCCGCCCCGCCGTGGTACTCGGGGATCGCCAGCCCGGTGAGCCCGAGTTCCCCGGTGAGCCGGGCCCAGGCCTGCGGCCCGGCGTGCTTGCGGCAGAAGTCCCGCACCGCCTCACGCAGCGCGGCCTGTTCCGGAGTATCCATGCGACTACCCCCTCGGAAGACCGAGCCCGCGCTCGGCGACGATGTTCCGCTGTATCTCGTTCGATCCGCCGAAGATCGTCTCGGCCCGGGTGAAGAGGAACCGCCGCTGCGCGTCGGTCAGGTCGTAGCCCGGACCCGCCAGCGTCGCGTCCGCGCCGGTCACGTCGACGGCCAGTTCCCCGAGGCGCTGGTGCCACGGCGCCCAGAGCAGCTTGGCGATGTTCGCCGCGACACCTGGCGCAACCCCGCCCGCGACACCTCCCGCGACACCGCCCGCGACCCCGCCGGCCGCCGCTCCGTCCGGGACCGCGAGGGTGTCCTCCGTCGTGAACCGCATGACCTGCAGCCCGATCCAGGCGTCGGCGATCCGGGCGGCGATGTCCGGGTCGGCGATGCTCCCGTTGCCGCGGGCCGCGGCGAGCACCGCCTCGAACTCGCGCTGGAAGCCGACCAGCTGCCCGAAGTTCGAGACGCCGCGTTCGACGCCGAGCATGGCGAGCGCGACCCGCCAGCCGTCGCCCGGCTCGCCCGCCACGTTGTCCGCGGGGGTGCGCGCGTCATCGAAGAACACCTCGTTGAACTCGGCGGTGCCGGTGATCTGCACGATCGGCCGGACCTCGATGCCCGGCTGACGCACCGGCACCAGCAGGCAGGACAGACCGCGGTGCCGCTCGGCATCCGGCGAAGTCCGGGCGAGCAGGAAGCACCAGTCCGCGACGTGCGCCATCGAGGTCCATATCTTCTGCCCGTCGATGTGCCACTCGCCGTCGCGCAACGACGCGCGCGTGCGCAGGCCCGCGAGGTCGGAGCCGGCCCCGGCTCCGAGTACCCCTGGCACCACAGCTCGGTGCCGGCCGCGATCCCCGGCAGGAACCGCGCCTTCTGCTCCGCCGTGCCGAACATCAGCAGCGTCGGCCCGACGAGGTTCTCGCCGATGTGGCCGACGCGCCCCGGCGCGTTCGCCCGCGCGTACTCCTCGTGGAAGATGACCTGACTGGACCAGGGCAGGCCGCGCCCGCCGTTTTCCTCGGGCCAGCCGAGGCCGATCCAGCCGTCCGCGCCGAGACGCTGTTCCCAGGCCATGCGCTCGGCCATGAACTCGTGCTGGCGGCCGGAGCCGCCCTTGCCGACGAGGCAGCCGAACTCGGCCGACCCCAGCTGCGCCGCCAGCCACCCGCGCACCTCGGCCCGGAACTGCTCGTCGTTCACGAGGCACCCCCGCCGGGCGCCGCTTCGCGCCCCGCGTCCGGCGCGGCGTCGCGCCCCGCGTCCCGCATCGACCGCGCGTCCTGCCCGGCCAGCGCGTCGGTCCCGGTCTCGGCGTTGTGCGCGTGCGCCAGGTGGTGCAGCCCGAAGACCGAGTCCATCCCCACCTGCAGCCCCATCGCGTCCTCGGCCTGGTTGACCGCCTTCTTGGCGAGGGCCAGGCCGAGTCGCGGCATCGCGGCGATCTTCTCGGCGATCTCGGTCACCTCCTGTTCGAGCCTCATCCGCGGCACCACCCGGTTGATCATGCCGAGCTGCAGCGCGCGGGCGGCGTCGACCCGCTCGCCCAGGAAGAGGAACTCCTTCGCCTGCCGCGGCCCCATCACCCAGGGATGCGCGAAGTACTCCACGCCGGGGATGCCCATCCGCACCACCGGGTCGGCGAAGAACGCGTCGTCCGCGGCGACGATGAGGTCGCAGATCCAGGCCAGCATCAGCCCGCCGGCGATGCACGCCCCCTGCACCTGCGCGATCACCGGCTTGGGCAGTTCCCGCCACCGCCGGCACATCCCGAGGTAGACCTCCTCCTCGCGGGCGTACCGGCTCTCCGCCCCCTCCTTGCCGACGTGATCCCACCACAGGGCCGCCCGCCGCGGGAACGACTGGCCGATGTCCCGGCCCGGGGTGCCGATGTCGTGGCCGGCCGAGAAGTGCTTGCCCTCGCCGGCCAGGATGATGACCTTCACCTCGTCGTCGGCCGCGGCGGCGTAGAACGCGTCGTCGAGCGCGTAGGTCATCGCCGAGTTCTGCGCGTTCCGGTACTCGGGGCGGTTCATGACGATCCGGGTGATCGGCCCGCACCGCTGCGTAAGTACGACGTCAGCCATCGGCTCTCCTCAGATCAAGATCAAGATCAGTACGTCCGAACGGGGGCGGGGGATCTCCCTCGCGCGCCACCATCAGTCCGCCCGCGCAGGCGGCCCGGACCCGGGCTGTCCGGATCCGGGCCGGCCGAAGGACTCGCGCAGCCGGCCGGATACGCCCGACAGGTTCAGTTCGAAGGTGAAGCCCTGCTCGTAGCGGTAGCTGCGCCGGACGTCCTGGGGGTCGATGCCGTTGAACGCCTCCTTGGCCATCCGGATCACCGCCGGGTCCTTCGCGGCGATCTCCGCGGCCACGTTCAAGGCGGCCGCGCGCAGCTGGTCCCGCGGCACGACCGCGTAGACGGAGCCGAACGCGTGCAGTTCGGCGGCCGTCGCGGTCGTGGCGGTGTACATCATGGCCCGCGCCTTGTGCTGCGGTACCAGCCGGGACAGGTGGGTCGCCGCGCCGAGGGCCCCGCGGTCCACCTCCGGCAGCCCGAAGGTGGCGTCCTCGCTGGCCACGATGATGTCCGCGTTCCCCGCCAGGCCGACCCCGCCGCCGAGGCAGAACCCGTGGACCGCCGCGATCACCGGCACGGCGCACTCGTACACCGCCGCGAACGCCGCGAAGCAGCCCCGGTTCGCCCCGATCAGCGCCGCGAACCCGTCGCTCGCCTGGATCTCTTTGATGTCGACCCCGGCGTTGAAGCCGCGTCCCTCGGCGCGCAGCACGACCACGCGCACGTCGCCGTCGGCGCCCGCGGCCGTGACCGCGTCCGCCAGCTCGTACCAGCCGGCCACCGGCAGCGCGTTGACCGGCGGGTGGTCCATCACCACCTCAGCGATGCCGGCGGCGTCAATCGCGGTGCTGATCACTATGTCTCCCTCCCTCCACGGCCCCTAGGGGTGCTGGCTGCTTACCGACACGATCTCGCCGGTCATGTACGAGGAGTAGCCGCTGGCGAGGAACACGATGACGTCGGCGACCTCCCACGGCTCCGCCGCCCGGCCGAACGCCTCGCGCGCGGCCAGCTCGGCGAGCAGTTCCTCGCTGGACACCTTCGCCAGGTGCGGGTGCATCGCGATGCTCGGCGCCACGGCGTTGACCCGGACGCCGTGCGGGGCCGCCTCGATCGCCGCGCACCGGGTGAGCGCCATGACGCCCGCCTTCGCCGCGGCGTAGTGCGCCTGGCCGGCCTGGGCGCGCCAGCCGATCACCGAGGCGTTGTTGACGATGACCCCGCTGCCGCGCGGGAGCATGTGCCGCAGCGCGGCCCGGGTGCACCGGAACGTGCCGTTCAGCGTCACGTCGAGCACGCGGTACCACTGCTCGTCGGTCATCTCGGCCAGCGTCGTGTCGCCGCCGAGGCCCGCGTTATTCACGGCAACGTCGATCCGCCCGTACTCGGCGGCCACGGTGTCGAACAGCCGCCGCACGTCGTCTTCCACGGTCACGTCGCAGACAATCGCCAGCGGCTTCTCGCCCGCGACGTCGGCCAGCTCGTCGGCCGCCTCGCCCAGCCGCCGCTCGTGCCGGTCGCTGATCGCGACCCGCGCCCCCTCCTCCGCGCAGCGCCGGGCGGTGGCGAACCCGATCCCGGTGCCCGCGGCGGCGGTGACCACGACGGTCTTCCCGGCGAGCAGGCCGTGGCTGGCGTGCGACTGCGGCTGCGGCGGCGTCATCAAGATCCCTCCGCCGGGGCGAGCCGGGTGAGGACCGCGTCGGCCTCGGCCATGATCCGCTCGATGAGCTCGGCGCAGGTCGGCAGGTCGTCGATGACCCCGGCCACCTGCCCGCTCGCGAGCGTGCCGAGGTCGGTCCGTCCGTCGACCATGCTCGCGCGCAGCATCATGGGGGTGTTCGCGGCCATGATGACCGCGGGCCAGGGCAGGCCGTGGCGTCGTTTCATGGCGACTCCCTCGCGGACCAGGTCCGGCCAGGACTGGCCGGACATCTTCCTGAACGCGGACGCGTGCCGCAGCGACCGGGTCAGCCGGGACAGCGAGCCGCCGCGTTCGAGGCGGTCCGCCAGCGAAGTGCGCAGCACTCGCTGCGGCACGCCGTCGAGCGCGGTGGTGACCACGGTGTCGGTCACGCCGCGGCGCAGGTACTCCTGCTTCACCGGGCCAGGCACGGGACTCTCCCTGGTGAGCAGGAACCGGGTGCCCATCGCGATGCCCGCCGCGCCGTAGGCCAGCGCGGCGACGAGCCCGCGGCCGTCGCAGAAGCCCCCGGCCCCGAGCACCGGGATGCCGACGGCCGCCGTGACCTGGGGAAGCAGGATCGAAGTGGGGACGCCCCCGGTGTGCCCGCCGCCCTCGCTGCCCTGTGCGACGACCGCGTCGACGCCGAGCGCGGCGACCTTCTCGGCGTGCCGCCGGGCGCCGACCGACGGCATGACGACCACGCCGGCTTCGCTCAGCGAGCGGATGACCGCCGCGTCCGGGGCGAGCCCGAACGAGGCGACCCGCACGCCGTGCTTAATGAGCAGCTTCGCCCGCGCGGACAGGTCGGCCGAGTCGCCCCGCAAGTTCACCCCGAACGGCGCCGCGGTGAGCTCCCGGGTGCGGGCGATCGCCGCCTCGGTCTCGGCTACCGTGAGGGTCGCGCCGGCCAGCACCCCGAGTCCGCCCGCGTTGCTGGTGGCGGCGGTCAGGGCGGGCGTCGACACCCAGCCCATGCCGGTCTGCACGACCGGGTACCGGATGCCGAGCAGGTCGCAGGCGGCGGTGTGCAGGGCAGGATGGCTCACGGCACCTCCGCGTAACGCAACCCACGGGGATCAATGACCTCGCGGATGAGGCGCAGCTCTTCCGGCGTCGGCAGCCTGGTCGGCGGCACGTCCCCAGAAATCGCCAGCTGGAAGCCGGTACCGGCGATCACGTCAGCCACGGAGACCCCGGGGTGCACGGAAACGAGCCGCATGGCGTGCCCGGGGGAGCGGAAGTCCAGCACCGCCAGGTTGGTGACGACCCGCCGCAGCTCGTGGAACCGGCTGGCCGCGGGCCCCGCGGCGGCCGCGCTGTCGTAGCCGACCCCCGAGATGACATCGACCTTCGCCACGAAGGTGCGCGGCTGGTGCCTGGGTACCCAGTAGCTCGTCGGGTGGTTGACGGTGTTGCCCGGCGCCCCGCGCATGCCGATCAGCTGACGGGCGGGCCGGGCGAAGTCGCCGATCGCGGAGATGTTCACGTTGCCGAAGCGGTCGATCTGGCTCGGGCCCATCATCACGTGCCGCTTGCCCGCCGCCAGGAGGTCGAACACCGCCCGGTAGGGCACCCAGCCCTCGGCCGGCCCGTCCGGCGGCTCGCCGACCGCCCAGCAGCCGGCGACGAACGTCGCCTCCCCGTCCGACAGCAGCAGGTCCGGCGCGAACGTGGCCCGCGCCAGCCGCGCCCCGATGGCGGGGATGACGCCGAAGGGGCTCGCCACGATCTCCCCGTCGCCGCGCCACGCCTCGGCGCACGCCACCGCGCACACCTCCGCGCGCGTTACGGTGTTTTCCCCGCTCGCCTCCGGGCGCTCAGGACCCCTGCCTCCTCCCTCGTCGTCCGGTCGCTCCTGCTCCGTTTCCCCGCTCGCCTCCGCGCGCCCCGGAAGGCGGCCTGTGCTCCCTCGTCGCTCAGTCGCTCGTTCCTCGCTCCCTCCCTCCTCAGTCCGCGCAGGCCGCCGGCGCGCTTCGGCTCGCGGGGAGGCTCCCTCCCTCCTCAGTCCGGGGGCCGGGGCGCGCCCTTCGGCTCGCGGGGGAGGCGCGTTCATCGGTCCTCCCCCGTTTTCGGGGAGGACCGGGCGGCCACCGCCCGCTGGTAGTCCGCCTCGCTGCCGCTCAGGTAAGTGGCCGTGAACGAGGCCCATTTCTCCGGATCGGCGGCGGCCGCCGCGTAATCGCGCTGGAACTCCTCATCGCGCTCGTAGTCGGGCGCGCAAGAAGTAAAGTGCGCGCCGTTTGGCGCCTCCACCACGCCCGAGATCATCCACCGGTGGATGCGCAGCGACGCGAGCCTGCCCTCCGCCAGCAGGGAACCAGTAGGCACGATCCGCTCGCAGGACACGTACGCGTGCTCGGCGGCGGCGGCGAAGAGGTCATCGAAGTACAGGTCGGGCCCGAGGAACTGCGCGTTGCCCAGAGCGTCGGCCCGGTTGAGGTGAATGAGTGCGGCGTCGAGCGGCAGGGCCGGGACCGCGAGCAGTTCCTCGCCGTCGGCGTAGGGCGAGGTCACCGTGCGCAGCTCCGGGTTGAGCCGCACGACGTCGGAGCCGAGTCCGGCCCGGGCCGGCAGGAAGGGCAGCCGCAGCGATGCCGCGTACAGGGCCCACTGCAGCATGCCCTCGTCGTACTCGGTGACGTCAACGGCCCCCGCCTGGCGGGCGGCCCGGAAGTGCGGCTCAAGCGGGATGGAGTCGAGCGACACGAACCCGTACACCAGGCGCTTGACCTTGCCGGCGGCGCAGAGCAGGCCAACGTCCGGTCCGCCGTAGGCGACGATCGTGAGGTCGCGCAGGCCGGAGCGCAGGATCGCCCGCACCAGGGACATCGGCTTGCGCCGCGATCCCCAGCCGCCGATCCCGATGGTCATGCCCGGGCGCAGCCTGGCGACCACCTCGTCCTCGGTCATCCGCTTGTCCGCCACCTCCTCAGCTTTACCTAGCAAGCGCTTGGTTGACAAGCCTCCCGCTTCCTGCGGCGCTGGTGTAGGCTCCGGTTAATTAGAACATGTTCTACTTTAGTGGGGCTGCCATGGTCGCGTCCATCAAGCCGTACGCCGACGAGCTCGCCCTCGGCGACGGCCGCATGCTGATCGGCGGGGAATGGGTCGCGGCCGTGGACGAAGCGACCTGGAGCCACACGCACCCGGCGACGGGGGAGCGGGTCGCGTCGTTTCCGGTGGCCGGTGCGGCCGACGTGGATAGCGCCGTCCGCGCCGCCCGCCAGGCGTTCGACGAGGGCCCGTGGCCGCGCACCCGGGCGGGCGAGCGCGGGCGGGTGCTGCGCAAGATCGCTGACCTCGTGCGCGAGCACGGCGACGAGCTCCTGCGGCTGCAGGCGCTGGACAACAGCGTCCCGCTGAGCTTCGGCGAGATCTACGCGACGTCGGCCGAGTTCGTGGCCGACGTGTTCGAGCACCACGCGGGCTGGGTCGACAAGCTGGCCGGGGAGACCCTGCCGCCCTTCCAGGGCGGCGACCACATGGTCTTCACGCTGCGCGAGCCGATCGGCGTGGTCGGCGCGGTGATCCCGTGGAACGCGCCGTTGCCGCTGTTCGCCCAGAAGGTGGCGCCGGCCCTGGCCGCCGGCTGCACGATCGTGCTCAAGCCCTCCGAGTACGCCACGTTCGCGGTGCTGCGGCTGGCCCGGCTCATCGCCGAGGAGTCGGGACTCCCCGAGGGCGTGCTCAACGTCGTCACCGGACCGGGCGATCCCACCGGGGACGCCCTGATCAACCACCCCCTGGTGGACAAGCTGTCATTTACCGGCAGCCGCGCGGTCGGCCAGCGGGTCATGACGGCCGCGGCCGTCGGCTGCAGGCGGGTGAGCCTGGAACTCGGCGGCAAGAGCCCCGCGGTCGTCTTCCCCGACGCGGACGTCGGCACCGCCGCCGCGGTCACCATGGGCACGGTCACCCTGGGCCTGTCCGGTCAGGTCTGCGCGGCGCAGACCAGGGCGCTCGTGCACCGGGACGCGCTCGATGAGTTCCTCATCGCGGCCGAGGCGATCGCCGGCATGGTCAGTTACGGCAACCCGTTCGACCTCGAGGTCACGTCCGCGCCGCTGATCAACGCCAGGCAGCTGGACCGGGTACTCGGCCTCATCGCCCGCGGCCAGGAGGAGGGCGCCCGGCTGGTCTGCGGCGGCACCCGCGAGGAGGGCGACCTCGCGGCGGGCAACTTCGTCACGCCGACGCTGTTCGCCGACGTCTCCAACGAGATGAGCATCGCCCGCGAGGAGATCTTCGGGCCGGTCCTCTCCGTGATCCCGTTCGACGACGAGGACGAGGCGCTCCGCCTCGCCAACGACACCGCCTACGGGCTCGCCGCCACCGTGTGGACCTCCGACGTGCGCCGGGCGATGCGGCTGACCAGGGCGATCCGGGCCGGCACGGTCGGCATCAACGGCTACCAGCTCGAGCCGAACTCCCCGTTCGGCGGCTTCCGCGCCTCCGGCATGGGCCGCGAGGGCGGCCGCGCCGCGATCGAGTCCTACACCGAGCTGAAAACCGTCCTGCTCCCGCTAACCGACGAAATGATGTGACCCGTCGCTCCGGCCCAGGCAATCAAGCCAATTATCCCGGACGGAATCAGCCGACCCCGGCCCGCCCGCCGCCCCGTCCGGGCGGGCCGGCCGATGCCCTGTTGTCGCGGGGCTTCCAGCGCGGGCAGCGCCTTGCCCGCAACTGCCAATTTCCGGCGTCCGTCAGTCCGCGGTCGGCCCGGTCCCGGGCGGGCAATTAGCGTGGAAACTTTTCCTAAGGCGGACTATTTGCCGGCTATATAGCGCGTATTTGTTTCCGCGCTCGGAAAAGTTTCCGCGTTAATAGCGGGAGAGCCGCACGGGGGAGGGGATTTCTTCGCAAAACGGGCACCATGCGGAAGCCGGGATGGCTAACTTAACAGCATCGTGGTCAGGGCTGCTCAAGTGCCGCGCGCAGCCGCGTGGCCGCTTGCTCAAGTTCGTCGTCGGAGGCCGGCTTGGCCTGGTCGAAGCTGAAGTCGCTGAGGGACCAGGCCGGGAACACGTGAATGTGCAGGTGCGGTACCTCCAGCCCGGCGATGACCACGCCGGCCCGCGGCGCGCCGAACGCTCGCTTGGCGGCGTTGCCGATCAGCCGGGCGACGTCGAGGCAGTGGTGCAGCAGTGGCCCGTCCGCGTCCGTCCACTGATCTACCTCCTGCCGCGGCACGACCAGCGTGTGCCCGGGAGTCAGCGGGGCAATGCTGAGGAACGCGACAACCTCGTCGTCGGAATAGACGAACCTGCCGGGCAGCTCGCCGTTGATGATCCGCGTGAATAGCGTCGGCATCGGTCCCCTTTCGCGCGATGCCAGGCTACCGCGCGCCGCGGGGCCCGCATCGGTCAACCGTGCCGTTCTTCCTCGGCAACCGGCCAGAATGGACTTCCGCTTGGCGGCTGTCGCTGACCTGAGCGGCTACTCCGGTGCCGTGATGGAGTTGCCGGCTCGTCTGGCGCGGTAAGCAGCTGCCTTGGCTTTGTCGCCGCAGGTGCTCATGCCGCACCACCGGCGTCGGCGCCCGTGGGATCGGTCGAGGAAGGGCCTGGTACAGGCGGGGGCCGCGCACCAGCGGATGGCATTTCGCCCGCCGCCTTGGCCGAGGAGGAGGGCCTCGCGGGTGATGGAGCTGAACGCCGATCTGACATCGCCTGTGCGTTGCAGCTGCCAGTGCGGGTCAAGTTGTACGGCCACGTCGTCGGCCGTGGCGTGCAGGTTGAGGAGGCGGCGAACCTCCGCTGAGGGGGCGGCCCCGCCCGTCAGGTAGACGACGTAGGCATATAGCGCCTCGCGTAGCTGTCGGGCGGACCGCAGGTCGGCATCGGTGACGTGCGGAGGCGAGTCGAGGAGGCCGGCGCCTGCCAGCCATTCGGCAAGGTCAGCCGGGTCGCAGAGCCGTTCCTGTCGTGTCGTGTCGCGTTCGGCGACGGTGGCGACGAAGTCCAGCGCGACATGGCCAGCTATGAATTCGAATCGCACGTCACCACATTGACAGGTGACGAGGCCGAATTCAAGGGTAGAGCTGTCATCACCGGTCTGGCAGGTGACGCCGGACTAACGGCCGAAGGAGTGACATGGCGCATGAATCAGCGGCCCATCGCGGCGGCCGACGGCTTGCAGGCGCGGTGACGCCGACGACCTGGCGCTACCTGGCCGTCGCGACGTTGGTCCGGACCGTCGACGGTGGCGCGGCTGTCTCGCTGGTGACGCTGGTGGTGTCGCTGCACGGGCAGGTCGGCGACGCCGTCGGAGGGTTGCTGGCGGCGCTGCTCACCGCACCTCAGCTGCTCGGCCTCTTGGCCGCGGAACCGCTGTCACGCGCGCGGGACCCGCGTCGCGTCGTGGCTGCGGCGTTCGCCGGTCTCGGCGTCGCGCTGGCGGCCTGCGGCCTGCTCCTCGATCACCGGGAACTGGCCTTGGCGGCCGTCGCGGCGACTGCGGCCGGATGTGCCGGGCCCCTGGTCACCGGCGGACTGAGTACCCAGTCGGTGGCACATCGGGCCTGCCGTCCAGCCGGCGGGGCGGACGGCAGGCGCCGGGCCGAGGCTCTCGACGCCGCCACCTACGGCCTCGGCAGCACCATCGGCCCGGTCGCGGTGGCAGGCATGGTGGTGCTGCTGCCTCCGTTCGCGGCCGTCCTTGTCCTCGGCGCCGTGGCGCTCGCTGCGGCGGGAGGCGCCCTGGTGCTTCCGGCGGCCGAGGCCGACAGCAAGCCTGGCCGCCCTCGGCTGCCGTTTCGTCAGGTAGCTGCCGCTATCGCGAGGGTCGGGCCGTTGCGGCGGGTGCTGGCGGCCACCACCATCGCGGCTCTCGGGACGGGAGGTTTGCCGGTCGTTGCCGTCGTATTCGGCGCTCGTCTCGCCGGGCACCCCGGGGGAGGCGCGCTGCTCGCCGGCTCGTTCGGCGTCGGTAGCCTGGCCGGCAGCCTCGTCCTGACCGCCCGCCCGCTGCGCACAGAACCGGAGATCACGACCATCGCGCTGCTGGCAGTGACCGGGGTGTCTGTCGTGCTCTGCGCGCTCGCGCCCGACCAGGCCGCCGCCGCCGCCCTGTTCGCGCTCACGGGCGCGATCTCCTCGGCGCAGTTCACCGCGAGCCTCGCCGTCAGGTCCACCTACGCGCCCCGCGGAACCCGCGCCTACGTCTACGTCACCATGGCCAGCCTGAAGGTGGGATGCGCCTCCGTCGGCGCCGCCCTCGCCGGTGTCTTGCTCACCCTCGGACCCAGGCCAGCGCTCCTCGCCATCGCCGGGCTCATCGCCGCCGGATCCATCCTGGCCGCGTCGATGAGGCACGCCAGAAGCGACGCCTCAGTCGAAGCCGATCGTCTCGCCCGCCAGGCTCAACGTCTCCAGGCAGGCGAAGCCGGCTGAGTCAGCCGATCCCTCGGCGAACTCGCCGGCCAGCGCGTCGTGCACGGCGGGCAGCGTCCACATGCCGTCAGGGGTGTCGGCCCGGAAGACCGCGCGGATGCTCGGCGGGTTCATCACCGCGGCGACGCCGCCGTGCACCACGAACACCTCGCCGTTGATCCGTTCCGCGGCGGGACTGGCCAGGTAGGTCACGAGCGGCGTCACGTACTCGGGGTCGAGCGGGTCGGGTCCCTCGGCGGGCCGCGGTGGCATCAGCCCGGCGGTCATCGCGGTGCGGGCGCGCGGGCAGATGGCGTTGGCGCGGACGCCGTACCGGCCGCAGCCGCGCGCCGTCGCGACGGTGAGCGCGGCGATGCCGGCCTTGGCCGCGGCGTAGTTGGCCTGGCCAGGCGCGCCGAGCAGGAACGCCTCCGACGAGGTGTTCACGATCCGCGCGTAAACCGGGCCGCCCGCCCGCTTGCTGGCCTCCCGCCAGTGCGCGGTCGCGTGGCGGGTGGTTACGAAGTGACCGCGCAGGTGCACCCGGATGACCAGGTCCCACTCCTGCGCCGACATCGAGAAGACCATCCGGTCCCTGAGCGCCCCGGCGTTGTTGACCAGGATGTCCAGGGCCCCGTAGGTGTCGAGGGCCGCGCGAACGAGCCCCTCGCCGGTCTCCCAGTCGCCGATGTCCCCGGCGCTGACTACCGCCTGGCCGCCCGCCGCGGCGACCCGCGCGGCCGTCTCGGCGACCGCGTCGCCCGGCAGGTCGTTGAGCACGAGCAGCGCGCCGGCCCGGGCCAGCGCGACCGACTCCGCCCGGCCGAGCCCGTTGCCCGCCCCGGTCATGATGGCCACCTTGCCGGCCAGCGTCAATGCGTCGTCCATGGTCAGTACCCCGGCCCGGATAGCACGCCGCCGTCGGCGACGAACTCACTGCCGGTCGAGTAGGACGACTCGTCCGAGGCCAGGTAGGCCACCAGGCGGGAGATCTCGGTCGGCTCGGCGAACCGGCCGAGCGGCAGGCCTTCCAGGAAACGCGAGCCGTCGCGGCCCGTGCCCGCCTGCTCGAGGACCATCCGGGTGAGCACGCCGCCGGGGTGCACGGAGTTGACCCGGATGCCGAACTGCCCGAGTTCCTGCGCAGCGGCCTTCGTCATGCCGCGGATCGCGAACTTGCTCGCGCTGTAGGCGGAAAGACCGGCTGCCCCGGTGAACCCCTCGATCGAGGAGACGTTGACGATCGAGCCGCCGCCCGCCTTGGTCATCGGGCCGATCACCGCCTTCATGCCGAGCCAGCAGCCCACCGCGTTCACCTCGAGCACCCGCCGGAAGTCGGCCAGCGGCATGTCGGCGATCGAGGCGAATGTCGAGGATGCCGGCGTTGTTCACCAGCACGTCAAGCGAGCCGAAGGCCTCCGTCGCCAGCGTGACCGCGGCGTCCCAGTCCGCCTCGCTCGTGACGTCGTGGTGCAGGTACCGGCAGGACTCGTCGCCGAGCTTGGCGGCCACGTACGCGCCCTTGTCGTCGAGCACGTCGCCGAAGACCACGCGCGCGCCCTCGGCGACGAAGTGCCGCACGTGGGACTTGCCCATGCCGCGGGCGCCCCCGGTGATCAGCGCGACCTTGCCGTCGAGGCGGCCCATGTGCCCTCCGCTGGACTCAGAAAATGTTAGAACACGTAGCAACAGCCTCTCACCCGTCGGAAACGCCGTAAAGAGCGCGTTGACTGAGCGGGAGAACCTGAATCCGTTCATGATAATAGAACGTGTTCTTGTCTTGAAGAGAGCGTTGGCGTAGAGTCCCGAGCACCGGCTGGCCGAGCTCCTGCGAGGACCTGATGGAACACACCGCGGATTACGTCGTGGTCGGCGCTGGCAGCGCCGGGTGCGTGCTGGCGCGAAGGCTCGCCGAGTCGGGCGCCAGCGTCATCCTGCTCGAGGCCGGCGGACCTGACCGGACCCGGCTGGTGCGCAAGCCCGGGATGATCGCCATCTTCCACAACGTGCCGGCCCTCAAGAAGCGCCTGGACTGGGGCTTCTACACCGTCCCGCAGGCGGCCGCCCGCGACCGCCGGATCCCGCAGCCACGCGGCCGGGTACTGGGCGGCTCCGGCTCGATCAACGGGATGGTCTTCGTCCGGGGCAACCAGCGGAACTTCGACGACTGGGCCGAGGCCGGCTGCAAGGGCTGGTCGTTCCGCGACGTGCTGCCCAGCTTCCGGCGGATGGAGGACTGGGAAGACGGCCCGAGCGAGCTGCGCGGCGGCGGCGGGCCGGTCCGGGTCACCCGGCAAAAGGACCTGACCGGGGCGTCGGAGAAGTTCATCGACGCGATGGCCGCCGCGGCCGGCGTCGCCCGGCTCGACGACTACAACGGCGCGACGCAGGACGGCATCTCGGTCATGCAGCAGAACGCCGGCGGCGGGCTGCGTTACAGCTCGTCGATCGGCTATTTGGACTCCCGCGCCCTGCCACAACTGACGATCAGGACCCGCACGCAGGTCAACCGGATCGTCATCGAGGGCGGCCGCGCCACCGGCGTCGAGGTCGCCGCGGAGACCGGGACGGAGATGATCAGGGCCGACCGGGAGGTGATCGTCTGCGCGGGCGTCTTCGGCTCGCCGCAGCTGCTCATGCTGTCCGGCGTCGGCCCGGCGGCGCACCTGCGGGGGCACGGCATCGACGTCGTCGCCGACCTGCCCGTGGGCGACAACCTGCACGATCACATGTTCGTCCCGCTGACCTACGTCATGAAGTCGGCCCGCAACCGGGGCACGACGCCGTACTTCGTCGGCGGGATCATCAGCGAGGCGGTCCGCGGTGACACCTGGATGGGCCGCAGCGTCTTCGAGGTGGTCGGCTTCGTGCGCAGCACCCGGGCGGGGCGGCTCCCCGACATCCAGATCCACGCGCTGCCGTGGTCCTACCCGTTCCCCAACCAGGACGCGCCGACCAGGCACAAGGTGGACAAGCGGTCCGCGCTGACCATCTTCTCCACGCTGATCTACCCGAAGAGCCGCGGCACGCTCCGCCTCGCCTCCGCCGATCCCGCCGCGGGGCCGCTCATCGACCCCGGTTACCTGACCGAACCCGACGACGCGGCGGTCCTGCTCGACGGGATGGAGCTCATCCGCGAGGCGATGCACGGCCAGGGCATCGCCGGCGACGTCGAGCTGGAGCTGTCACCGGGACCTGACTACCCGGACCGCGCCGCGCTGGCCAAGGAGGTGCCGAACCGGGCGACCTCGGTGTACCACGCGGTCGGCACCTGCCGGATGGGCATGGACGAGCGGGCGGTCGTCGACCCGGCGCTGCGCGTGCTCGGCGTCGACGGCCTGCGGGTGGCGGATGCCTCGGTCATGCCGTCCATCACCGGCGGCAACACGAACGCCCCGGCCATGATGATCGGGGAGCACTGCGCGAGCCTCATGCTGCGCGGCTGAGTCAGCGGGCCGTACCGCGAAAGAAAACCGCGAGAGAAATGAGAACGTCCGCCCATGCGCCTACTCGCCAGTAACCGCGGCATCGCGGTCGCGGCCCTCGCGGTCGCCTGCGTCGCCGGGTCCGCCGCCGGGGCCGTCGCCGGGGCCGTCGTCACGGCGCCGGCCGCGTCCGCCGCCGGGACCTCCGCGGTCGCCGCGCCGGCCGCACCGATCGGCCACGCGGGCCGGTGGATCACCGACGCCGACGGCCGGGTGCTGGTGGCCGCCGGCGTGAACATGGTGAACAAGCTGACGCCCTATACCCCGGCCGCGGACGGCTTCGACGACGCCGACGGCGCGTTCCTCGCGGCCAACGGCCTGTCGGCGGTGCGGGTGGGGATCATCTGGAAGGCGCTGGAGCCGTCGCCGGGCGTGTTCAACGACGCCTACCTGGCGAGCATTGAGTCCACCGTGAACACGCTCGGCTCGCACGGCATCGTCAGCCTGCTCGACTTCCACCAGGACATGTACAACGAGAGGTTCCAGGGGGAGGGCACCCCGGACTGGGCGGTCGACCAGAGCGGGCCGGTCTTCCCGCTGCTCGGCTTCTCGGCCAACTACTTCCTGCTGCCCGCGCTGATGACCGCCTATGACAACTTCTGGGCCAACGCCACCGTGGACGGCGAGGGCCTGCAGGACTGGTACGCCGGCGCCTGGCAGCACGTTGCCGCCTACTTCAACGGCAGCCAGTACATCCTGGGCTACGACCTGTACAACGAGCCGGACCCGGGCAGCAGCATCTACTCCTGCCTGATCTCCACCGACGGTTGCCCGTCGTTCGACGCCACCCTCACGAGCTTCTACGCCAAGGTGGACCAGGCCATCCGCCAGGTGAACACGACGGCGCTGCTCTTCGGCGAGCCCACGCTGCTGTTCGACATCGGGTCCCCGTCCGCCCTCGGCTCCACCGGCGACAGCGACTCCGGGTTCAGCTTTCACATGTACTGCCCGTTCGCCAGCGTCTCCTCGACCCTGGACTTCGCGTGCCCGTCCTCCGACACCGCGACGCTCAGCAACGCGGAGGCCGTCAGCGCCCGGACCGGGGACGCGCTGCTCATGACGGAATTCGGCGCGACGAATGACACGTCCATCCTCAGCGAGGACGTCGCCGCCGCGGCGAGCGCGAAGGTCGGCTGGACGATGTGGGCCATGTGCTACTGCGGTGACCCGACGACCTCATCCTCCGCTGAGGGGCTCGTCAACGACCTGACGCAGGCGCCGACCGGCAGCAACGTGAACACGGGCCTGCTTGACGCGCTCGCGGTGCCCCATCCTGACCTGGTGTCCGGCACGCCCGGCAGCTACGGCTACGACGCCTCGACCCACGTGTTCACGCTGACCTACAGCACCGAGCGCGCGGACGGCACCGGGGCATTCGCGGCCGGGTCGCCGACCGGCGTCTCGGTGCCGGTGGTGCAGTACGCCAGCGGGTACCAGGCCGCGGTCACGGGCGGCCGGGTGGTCTCGGCCAGCGGCGTGCTCGAGGTCGCTAGCTGCCCGGGGGCCACGAGCGTGACGGTGACGGTCTCGCCGGGCTCGGGGACCAGCGGGAGCTGCTGACCCGGCGGCCCGTTCAGACCGAGGAACGCTCGATGAGCTCGCTGCTCAGCATGAGGTGGACCGGCGGCTGGGCGCGCCCCGCGATCTGATCGTCCAGGATCCGGAGGGCCTCGAAGGCGGTCTGCTCGATCGGGTTGCGCATGGTGGTCAGCGCCGGCTCGACCATGGTGGCCGCGGCCGAGTCGTCGAAGCCGACGACCGCGACGTCCTCCGGCACCCGCCGCCCGGCCGCGCGCAGCGCCCCGATCGCGCCGACCGCCATCAGGTCAGAAGCGACGAACAGGCCCCGCAGCCCGGGGTGGTGCCGCAGCAGCCGCTCGGCCCCGTCCCGCCCGCTCCGCAGCGACCAGTCGCCGGAGGCCACCAGGTCGGGGCGGAACCGGTCGCCGAGCGCGCGCCGGTAACCGTCGAGGCGCTCGCGCCCGCTGCTCGTGTGCAGCGGGCCGGTCACCGTCCCGATCGCCCCGTCCACCTTGCCCGCCAGGTAGCTCACGACGGTGAACGCCGCCTTCTCGTCGTCGATCGCCACCCAGGACAGCGCCTTCTCGAAGCCGAGCGGCTTGCCGAGGACCACGAACGGGAGCCGGCTGGCCTGCAGCCGCTGCAGCAGCGGCTCCTGGTCGTGAGTCAGGCCGAGTAGCGCCCCGTCCACGTGGCCGACCGCCAGGTAGTCGCCGAGCGAGTTCTCTTCCTCCTCGTCCTCGGCGGTGGTGATCAGCAGGTGGCGCCCGCTGCCCCGCAGCTGGCGGGAGAAGGTGCGGGCGAACAGGCCGAAGTTGGGGTCCTCGAACAGGCGGTCCCCGCGCTCGGAGATGATGTAGGCAATCGATCCGGTGCGGCCGCGGGCCAGGTTCCTCGCGGACTGGTTGACCGAGTAGCCGAGCGCGTCGATCGCCTCGTTCACCGCGTCACGGACGGCCGGGCGCACATTGTGGCCGCCGTTGATCACCCGGGAGACCGTCCCGCGCCCGACCCCGGCCAGCCGGGCCACGTCGTCAATCGTCGGACGCCGGTGCGAGTAGGCGTCGCCCCGCTGAGCTGAAGTGGCCACGACCGCATCCTAACCCCGTTGGGAACGCTTCCAACAAACCGTTGATTTGCCACATTACTACTGCTAGAGTCCACAGCACCAAATTGGAAGCGCTCCCAAAAGGAAGCCCCCATCGTTCATTGCAGCGGAGCACCTCGGGCTCCCGCCGCACACTTTCGCTGTGACCAGGAACCGTCCCGGAGCAGGTCTCCGGGAGGGCGTAGTTTATCCGCTCTGGCCGTATATGCGGTGCGCGGCCAGAGGAGTGTAGGAGGCAGCAGCACAATGACGTCCTCGATCCGCAGCACCGGGCGCAGAGCCTGGTCCCGGCGCAGGCTCCTGCTGGCGGCGGGCGCCGCGGCCGGAGCCCTGGCGCTGGCGGCCTGCAGCAGCAGTAGCAGCAGCAGCGCGGCCCCCGCAAGCAGCACAGGCAGCACGAGCAGCAGCACCGGCAAGGTCACCCTCACCTTCTGGACGTGGGTGCCCGGCATCTCCCAGTCGGTCAGCCTGTGGAACAAGAGCCACCCCGACATCCAGGTGAACGTCGACGAGGTCACCTCCGGCAACGCCGGGACCTACGCCAAGATGTTCAGCGCCCTCCAGGCCGGGAACGCACCCGACCTCGGCCAGGTCGAGTACGCCACCCTGCCGAACTTCGAGCATGTCGGCGGCCTGGTCGACCTGTCCAAGTACGGCGCCGGCAGCGACCAGTCCGACTTCGTCTCCTCGACGTGGGCGCAGGTGACCCAGGGCAGCGCCGTCTACGGCATTCCCCAGGACACCGGCCCGATGGGGCTCTTCTACCGCGCCGACCTGTTCAAGAAGTACGGGCTCCCGGTGCCGACCACCTGGTCGCAGTACCTCAGCGACGCCCAGAAGCTGCACGCCGCCAACCCCAACACCTACATCGCCGCCTTCCCGGCCAACGACGCCCAGTGGTTCTCGGCCCTCGCCTGGCAGGCCGGGGCGCAGTGGTTCAGCACCTCGGGTGACACCTGGGTCGCCGGCATCGACGACGCCGCCTCCGTCCAGGTCGCCAACTACTGGCAGGAGCTGATCAGCGATCACCTGGTGAAGATCGAGCCTGACTTCGCCACCGAGTGGTACAAGGACCTGTCCGACGGCACCCTGCTCACCTGGCCGACCGCCGTCTGGGGCGAGAACACCCTGAGCACCAACGCCGCCTCCACCAAGGGCGACTGGCGGGTGGCGGCGATGCCTAACTGGGGCACCACCCAGAGCAACGGCGACTGGGGCGGCTCGAGCACGGTGGTGTTCAAGGACAGCAAGTACCCGGCCCAGGCCGCCGAGTTCGCCGAGTGGCTGAACAGCAACCCGCAGAGCATCACCGGCCTGATCACCCAGGGCGGCCTCTACCCGGCCGACCTGGCCGGGGAGAAGCAGCCCGCCGCGAACTCGCCGGTCGCCTTCTACGGCGGACAGAACATCTGGTCGGTCTTCCAGGCCGGCGGCAAGCTGGTGAACGCGTCCTTCCAGTGGGGGCCGATCATGAGCACGACCTTCACCCAGATGGCGGACGGCTTCGGCAAGTCGACCAGCGGCTCCGGCACGCTCGCCCAGGCGCTGACCTCGACGCAGTCGCAGACGGTCAACACGATGCAGTCGCAGGGATTCTCGGTCAAGTCGGGCTGAGGGCCCCGCGGGGCGCCCGGGACACCGGGCGCCCCGCGGCCGCCATGAGGCATGATGACCAGCCACAGAGAGGAGGCGGTGATGGTCACCGGCCACAAGCAGACCCCCGTCGGCACGACCGCGGCGGCCGGGCGGCCCGGCGGTCCCGGGCGGGCGGCGGCCCCGGCCTAAGAAGGCGCGGGTCGGCTGGGCGCCAGCCATGCTGCTGTCACCCTTCGGGGTGCTGTTCGCCCTGTTCTTCCTGCTGCCGATCGGGTACGCGGTCTACGAGAGCCTGCTTAAGGTGCACGTCTCGGGCCTCGGCCTTGGTCCCAGCTCCACCACGACGGTGTTCGCGGGCCTGTCCAACTACTCCCAGGTCTTCTCCGACTCGTCGTTCCGGCAGGGCGTGGGCCGGGTCCTGCTGTTCGGGGTGGTGCAGATCCCGGTGATGCTGGCCTTCGCCACCGTCCTCGCCTTGCTGCTCGACTCGGCGGCGGTCCGCTTCCGGCGCTTCTTCCGGCTCGTCTACTTCCTGCCCTACGGCATCCCCGGGGTCATCGCCGCGATCCTCTGGTCCTTCCTCTACCTGCCGGGCCTGAGCCCCATCGTGGCCACCCTGCAGCACACGGGCTTCGGCACGGTGAACTTCCTCGGCAGCAACAGCACGCTGTGGTCGATCGCCAACATCGTCACCTGGGAGTACACGGGTTACAACATGCTGATCATCTACGCGGCCCTGCAGGCCATTCCGACCGACCTGTACGAGGCCGCCCGCCTTGACGGCGCCTCCGAATGGCGGGTGGCCACCCGGATCAAGATCCCCATGGTGGCCAGCGCGCTGGTGCTGACGGCGATCTTCAGCATCATCGGTACCCTCCAGCTGTTCAGCGAGCCGGAGGTGCTGCGCGCGGTCACCACCAGCATCAGCACCTCCTACACCCCGAACCTGCTGGCCTACACGCAGGCGTTCGTCACCAACAACCCGAACTACGCGGCGGCGATCTCGGTGGTGCTCGCGGTCGGCACCTTCATCCTGTCCTTCGGCTTCCTGCAGCTGGTCCAGCGCCGCGGGGTGGCGGCGTGACCGCGGTGAGCGCCGGCGCCCGGAACACGGCGGCCCGGCGGGGCGGCCCCGCGCGGTCCCGGGCGCACGCCGGGCCGGCCGTCAGCCGGTCCGGGATCCTGGCCACCGCGTTCATGTTCGTCTGCGCCGTCTACTTCCTGCTCCCGGCGTGGTGGCTGGTCGTCTCCTCGACCAAGGGGCCGAGCACCCTGTACTCCTCGCAGGGGTTCTGGTTCAGCCAGTTCCATCTCGCGTCCAACCTGACCGGGCTCTTCAGTTACGACGGCGGGATTTACTGGCACTGGCTGGTCAACACGGTGCTTTACGCGGGCGTCGGCGCGCTGGGCGCCACGATCCTGGCCGCCGCGGCGGGGTACGCGCTGGCCAAGTACGACTTCCGCGGCCGCCAGCTCGTCTTCTCGGTCATCCTCGGCGGCGTGCTCATCCCCGGCACCGCGCTGGCGCTGCCGCTGTACCTGCTGATGAGCAAGGTCGACCTGACCAACACCTACTGGGCGGTGTTCCTGCCCAGCCTCGTCAGCCCGTTCGGCGTCTACCTGGCGCGGGTCTACGCGGCCGCGTCGATCCCCGACGAGCTGATCGAGGCGGGGCGGATCGACGGCGCCAGCGAGGGCCGGATCTTCCGGACCGTGGCGCTGCGCATCATGTCGCCCGCGCTGGTGACCATGTTCCTGTTCCAGTTCGTGGCGATCTGGAACAACTTCTTCCTGCCGCTCGTCATGCTCTCGAACACCCGCCTCTACCCGGTGACGCTCGGCCTGTACACCTGGAACAACGAGTACGGCCAGGCGCCGCAGCTGGTCAGCTACGTGATCATCGGCTCCCTCATCTCGGTGATCCCGCTGGTGATCGCCTTCCTTTCGCTACAGCGGTTCTGGCGGTCCGGCCTGGCCGCGGGAGGTGTCAAGCTTTGAACGCCCCTGAAGTCGGCCCCGTGCGGACTGGCACTGGGCGGACTGGCCCGGTCCGGCCCATCTTGCCCCAGCTCGGCGGCATCGCCTACGGCGGCGACTACAACCCGGAGCAGTGGCCCGAGTCCACGTGGGCCGAGGATGTCCAGCTGATGGCCGAAGCGGGAGTCAACCTGGTGACGGTCGGGGTCTTCTCCTGGACCCGGCTGCAGCCGGCCCCGGGCGAGCTGACCGCCGGCTGGCTGGACCGGGTCCTGGACCTGCTGGCGGACGCGGGGATACAGGCCGACCTGGCCACCGCCACGGCGTCACCGCCGGCCTGGCTCGTCGCCGCCCGTCCGGAGATCCTGCCGGTGACCGCGGACGGGACCCGCCTCGCCTTCGGCTCCCGCCAGCACTACTGCCCGAGCTCCCCGGCCTACCGGGACGCGGCCGCCGACCTGGCCCGGCGCCTGGCCGAGCGCTACGCCGATCACCCGGCCGTCGCCATGTGGCACATCGGGAACGAGTACGGCTGCCACGTCTCCGCCTGCTACTGCGAGACCTCGGCCCGGGCCTTCCGCCGCTGGCTCCAGGGGCGGTACGAGGAGCTTAAGCGGCTCAACGACGCCTGGGGCGGGGCGGTCTGGAGCCAGGACTACACCAGCTGGGACCAGGTCCAGCCGCCGCGTATCGCCCCCACCTTCGGCAATCCGGCCCAGCACCTCGACTTCGCCCGCTTCAGCTCCGACGAACTGCTCGCCTGCTACACCGCCGAGCGGGAGGTGCTCGCCGCCCACAGCCCCGGCAAGCCGGTGACGACCAATTTCATGGGACTGTTCCCCGCGGTGGACCAGTTCCGCTGGTCGGACGGGCTTGACGTGGTATCCGTGGACAACTACCCGGACCCGGCCGACGCCGAGGCGCACGTGTTCTCCGCCATGGCCTGCGACCTGACCCGGTCGGTGGGCGGCGGGCGGCCGTGGCTGCTGATGGAACAGGCGCCAAGCGCCGTCAACTGGCGGGCGGTCAACGCGCCGAAGGCACCCGGGCAGTACCGGGCGCTCAGCCTCCAGGCGGTGGCCCGCGGCGCCGACGCGGTGCTGTCCTTCCAGTGGCGCGCCGCGGCGACCGGGGCCGAGAAGTTCCACAGCGGGATGGTGCCGCACTCCGGGACGGACAGCCGGGTCTGGCGCGAGGTGGTCGACCTCGGCACGGAGCTAAGGCGGCTCGCCCCGGTGGCCGGCCACCGGGTGCCCGCCGAGGCCGCGCTGCTGTTTGACTGGGAAAACTGGTGGGGGCTGGAGTTCGAGTCGCACCCGAGCAGTTCCCTGCACCTCACCGACGTGGTTGGCGAGCTGTACCGGCCGCTGCTGCAAGCCGGGGTGAGCGCGGACTTCGCCCACCCGGAGAGCGACCTGTCCGGCTACCGGCTCATCCTGGTGCCCGCGCTCTACCTCGTCACCGACGCCGGCGCGGAGAACGTCCGCCGTTTCGTGGCCGGCGGCGGCACCGCCCTCATCACCTTCTTCTCCGGGATCGTCGACCCCCAGGACCGGGTCCGCCTCGGCGGGTACCCGGCGCCGTGGCGGGACCTGCTCGGGCTGCGCATCGAAGAGCTGGCGCCGCTGCCGCAGGGCGCGTCCGTCCGGCTGGAAGGCCCCGGCCCGGACGCCGCCGATGCCGCCGATGCCGCCTGCCGGCTCTGGCAGGACGATATCGAGCTCCGCGGGGCGGATCCATTGCTCACGTTCGGCGGCGGCCATCTCGACGGCCAGGCCGCGGTGACCCGGCACGAGCATGGCCGGGGCACGGCGTTCTACCTCGGCACGCTCCCGGACCGGACAA
This sequence comes from uncultured Actinomycetota bacterium, assembly GCA_963767685.1. Classification (GTDB taxonomy): domain Bacteria; phylum Actinomycetota; class Actinomycetes; order Streptosporangiales; family Streptosporangiaceae; genus Trebonia. The sequence goes on along the minus strand of CAVYEZ010000010.1, from coordinate 440,210 downwards.
CGCTCGCCCGCCTGGTCCGGCAGGCGTGCCAGGACGCGGGAGTGACGCTCTGGACCGACCTGCCGCCCGGCGTGGAGGCGGTACGCCGCGGCGGCTACCTCTTCCTGATCAGCCACCTGGACCACCCGGTCGAGCTTGACCTTGGCGGCAGGCGCCTCGACCTGCTCACCGGAGCCCGGGTGGGACCGCGCGCCGTGCTCCCGCAACGCGATGTCCTGGTGCTGGACTGGGCCAGCGGCCCGCCGCACCCGTCCGACGACTAAACCGCCCGCGGCGACCCGGCGAAGCGCCCGGACGCCAGCTAGCTCCGGTCGCAGGCAGATTCCCTACGGTATCAAGCCGGGCATATCACCTTTTGGCCCACCAAACCGCCGCCGCCAACGGGCGCGGAAACGTCATTGGGTGTCCTTAGAGCCCCCCAGCGGGGTCAAAGGACACCCAATCACCGACGGGTACCTTGTGGGGGTATACCGGCAGGCTGGCCCCCGGGCGGCAATCCCGCCCGCCACCGCGTCCTTTCCGCCCGTCCCTGCCCTGGGGGCCGTGGCGCCCGGCCTCCCGTTCCCCTCCGGGACATTCGACTCCGCATTTGACCCTCAATCTTGACCGAGACCTCGGCCGCCGACCGTCGGAGGCGGCGTGAGTCTCAGCGGGACTGAACGAGAACGATGGCGGCGGTCAGCGGCCGCTGCGGCGGGATGGCCAGGCCGATCTCGGTCAAGGCGGCACCGGAGACCTCCACCCCGGTCTGGTCATTCCCCAGGCCGCCGGGTGAGCCGCCGCTCGCCCGGCGTAACCTCGGTCACCCGGTACCGTCGGGCCGGGTCGAGGCCGGGGATCCGCATGGCCGCCGCCTGATCGCTCCTTGGCCCGTCCAGCTGCACGTAACACATCAGGGCGGCCGACTGGTCGGCCGCGACCACGCCGTGCATCCACGCGCTGTCATCCGGGGTGTCAAGCCGGACCACCCGGCCGGAGTGAATCAGCTCCCGGTGCCGCTTGTACAGCTCGATCCAGGCGGCGAGCTGGTCCAGCTCGTCGCCGCTTGCCTGGGTGACGTCCCATTCGATGCCCATGTGGCCGAACAGCGCCGTGGCGCAGCGCATGGCCAGCGGCATGTACCGGCCGGTCTGGTGCGAGAACGGAGCCGGCACGTGCGTCCCGAGGTACTCGGGCGGCACGAGCTGGCCGGTCCAGCGCTGGATCGCCTGCCGGGCCAGCGCGTCGGTCATGTCGGACGGCCAGACCCGCTGGAACCGCTCAAGGACGGCCAGGTCGATCCGGCCGCCGCCCGCCGCGCACGACTCCCACTCGACCGCCGGGTGGGCCGCGCGGAGCCGGTCCATCAGCGCGTAGACGGCCAGCGCCTGGGCGTGCGCGGCCGGGGCGCCGGCGCGGAGCCCGGAGCCGGCGTCGACGATGTCCCGGTTGCAGTCCCACTTGACGTAGGAGATCGGGTACTCCGACAGCACGCCGCTGATCTGGTCGAAGAGATAGTCGGCGACCTCGGTCCTGGTCAGGTCGAGGACGAGCTGGTGGCGCTGCAGCGGCGGCACCCGCCCGCCGGCGGACAGGATCCAGTCCGGGTGGGCCCGGTAGAGCTCGGAGTCGGGGTTGACCATCTCTGGTTCGAACCACAGGCCGAACTCCATGCCGTGGCCCCGCACGTGATCCGCGAGCCGGTGCAGCCCGCCGGGCCAGACCGCCTCGTCGACCTGCCAGTCCCCAAGGCCGGCCTGGTCGCCCCGACGGCCGGAGAACCAGCCGTCGTCAAGCACGTACCGTTCCACCCCGATGCCCGCGGCCAGGTCCGCCAGCTCGGCGAGCGTACCGAAGTCGTGCCGGAAGTAGACCGCCTCCCAGACGTTCAGGTTCACCGGGCGCGGCGTGCGCGGGTGGGCGGGCAGCGAGCGCAGGTACCCGTGGAACTGCGCGGCCAGGCCGTCAAGCCCGGCCCGGCTCGCCGTCAGGTAGACCCAGGGCGTCGCGTACGCCTCTCCCTGGGACAGGGTGATCTCGCCGGGCAGCAACAGCTCACCGCCGCCGATGGTGGTCACGCCCGGCAGCCTCCCCTGGGCATGGTCGGCCACGGCCGCGCCGGACTGCAGGCGCTCCAGGCGGTGGACCGTGTTGCCGCTCCAGGCGACGTGCACCCCGAATACACCGCCCCGGCCGAACCCGAAGCCAGGCTCCCCGGCCACCACCACGGTGGCCGAGTCATGGCCGGTGTGACCGCGGCGCCCCTCCCGCAACCACAGGCCGTCGCCCAGCCGATGGCGCTGCGGTATCCGCTCGGCCGCCTGCCGGCCGGTGAAGTCGAGCACCTCCCCGACCCAGCCGGGCAGCGGGAAGACGACTTCCAGGCTGTCCACCACGTAGGGCCGGGACCCCGTGTTGGTCAGCGTGTGCCGAGCCCGGACCGCGCCGCCGGGAACCGCCGCGACCTCGGTGACGACCCGCAGGCCCGCGGTCACGTCCTCGGCGGCGACCACGGCCCGGCGGCCGTCGCCGGTGATCTCGGCCGGCCGGAAGAGCGGCGACCAGTCCCGCCCGGCCGCCGGGGTGTCGTCGGCGCCCAGCCGGTGGCCGGTCAGGCCCGGTCGCCCGAACCAGCCGAGGCCGTGCTCGGGCAGCAGCGCGCCCGGCCCGGCCGCGGCCAGCAGCGCGGCCGCGTCGGCGGGATCCAGGCCGCGGGCGGGCACCGGCCCGGCCCAGACGGCGGGCAGCGAGGCCGGCCGCGGGAACAGGATCAGCCCGGTGCCGCCGGGCGCGCCGGGCTCGGCGACGAGCAGCGGCCCGTCCGCGGCGGCGGCCGGGCGCGCCGCGCCCGGGTCAGCCGGTGAAGAGGACATCGGTCTCCGCGTTGCGCAAGGCGTTAGTCACTGGTTCGGTACCCAGCCAGGTGGGCCGAGGTCCCGAAGATCATACAAGGGCGGCCCGCTCCGTCCCTGAGCGCCCGCCTTGCGCTCTGGATCCGGCCGCCCGCAAATCGCACTACGCCCGCAGGCCCGGAAATCACAAGGCGCTGTTGTAGTAGAGTCGCACATATCGGAAGTATTATCGTGGTACGCGCACACGATTAAGGCGAGGAGCAAGCCTGCATGAGCAGTCGGATCCAAACCGCAAAAGAATATTACAGCGCCTTCGCCAGGGGTGACCGACACTTTATTGAGGAACACTTGGCAGGCAATTTTACCTTTTCCGCTCCACCGGATCCACACTTGGACCGCGCGGGGTATTTTGAACGCTGCTGGCCTGGTGCGGGAAAAGGCGGAGTGATCGAATTTATTCGACTCATCGAGTCTGGCGATGAAGTCGTCATCACATACGAGGCAAAACTACCGAATGGCGGCAAGGGCGTGAACACCGAAATTCTGACCTTCGACAGTGACAAGCTCTGCCGAGCAGAGGTTTATTTCGGCTGGAGTACCGACTAGCTAACGGTAGCTTTCCGCTCCCGAGGCGGAGCCCGGCAAACGCCCCGCTCTCTTTCGTCGCTGGGGTAGCGGGAATGCGGAGGGCGCGAGACCCGGCAACCGGCGCCGGGGGCCCCGATGACATCCCGGCCGGCATCTAGCTGAACGTCGCGCGTGCGCCGGGCTGGCGGCGCGTGTTACCTCTTCTCGCCGGGAGCGTCGGCGTAGGCGGCGAAGCGCTCGTCTACCTCCTCGCCGGCCAGGCCGAAGTCGGCGAGCGCGTACCGGTGGCCGGACTCGCCCCCGGCCCGCGCCGGCGTCGCGGCGAGCGACCGGACGGCGTCGCCTGCGGCGCCGCTCAGGGGGAGCCCGAAGTGCTGGTAAATCGCCTCCACCGTGCCCACCGGGTCGGCGACCAGGTCGTCGTAGCGCACGTCGTGGAAGCGGGCCGGGTCGTGCCGGCCGCGCTCCGCCGTGAACAGCGCCAGCCCGCGGGCCCACAGGTCGAGCTGCGTGCGCCCGATCACCGTCCCCGGTGAAGACCGGCGACCAGCCCGCGGAGGCATGGGCCGCCAGGCTGCACGCGGACGCGACTGCCGTGCGCGGCGCCCGGTGCGTCTGGATGACGAGCGCGTCCGGGTAGACCGTGAGCAGCGCGTCCAGCGCGAACAGGTGGCTGGGGTTCTTCAGCACCCACCGCCGGCCGGCGTCGTGGCAGCCCGATCATCTGCAGGTTGCGCCGGTGCCGCCGGTAGGCGCCGGTCCAGTCCTGGCCGCGGAGCCAGGCCGAGTAGCCGGGTACGTGCGCGAGGGTCTCGAACGACACCGACCGCATCGACTGCTGCAGCAGCTGCCAGCACTCCTCGACCTGGCCGGCCGCCATGTAGTGCACCCCCATGAACTCGGGGTGCTCCTCGTGGTGCCGGGCGAAGCCCGCCTGGACGGCCTGGAAGACCGGGTTGTCCGGCCAGGTCGGCCGCGGTGGCCGCGGCTGCGGCACCTGTGCCAGCCAGACCTCCAGGCCCTGGCTGGCCGGGTCGGCGGTGAGCAGCCGGTGCAGCGCCGTCGTGCCGGTCCTGGGCAGGCCGGTGACGAACACCGGCCGTTCGATCCGGACCTCGGCGTATTCCGGGTTCGCCTGCCAGGCGGCCTCGCTGCAGAGCCGGGCGGTCAGCGCCCCGCGCAGGAACACCCGCTGCATCTTCGCGCCGAGCGGGGTGAGCCCGGCGTCGCGGTCATAGGAGTCAAGCAGCACCGCGAGCCCGTCGGTGTAGTCATCCGGGCCGTAGTCGGCCAGCCCGGTCCGCCGGGTCGCGGACGCGTGCAGGTCCTTGACGGTGCCGACTGAGTTCACCGGGCCGGCCGAGTTCACCGGGCTCAATGGTGGTACTCGCCGCAGTTGACGTCCAGGCACTGGCCGGTGATGGCGCGCGCCATCTCGGAGGCCAGGAACACGACCGCGTCCGCGATCTCGTCGGGCTCGGGCAGCCTGCCCAGGTCGAGTGGCTCCGCGGTCTCCGCGTACACCTCCTCGACCGTCACGCCGCGCTTCTTGGCGAGGTAGCCGAAGTACCACTTCAGCGAGTCGCCCCAGATGTGCCCCGGCGCCACCGAGTTCACCCGGATGCCCTCCGGGCCCAGCTCAGTGGCCAGGCTCTGCGCCATCGCGAGCAGCGCCGCCTTGGCCAGCTTGTAGGGTCCCATCGTCCGCTGCGAGAACCGCACCACCATCGAGTTGATCATGACCACGGAGCCCTTGCTCTCCGCCAGGGCGGGAACGAGCAGCCGGGTCAGCCGGAGGGCGGCGACCACGTTCGCGTCGAAGCTCGCGCTGACCGCCTCCAGGTGGACCTCGCGCAGTTCCTTGATCGGCGGCATCGCGAGGGCGTTGTACACCAGCGCGTCCACCCGTCCGAACGCGGTCAGCGCCGCTTCCGCCAGCCGCTCGGCGGCCCCGGCGTCCGCCAGGTCGGTCGGGACCGCCAGGCCGCGCCGCCCCAGATCGCCGACCTCCTTGGCCACGTCGTCGAGGCGGGCGGCGGTACGCGCGGCGAGCACCACGTCCGCCCCCTCCCGCGCGGCGGCCAGCGCGATCGAACGGCCAAGTCCCGGGCCGATGCCGGCCACCACGACCACCTTGTCCCGCAGCAGCATTAGCCCAGCATCCTTTCCGCGATCGCGGACTGGCGGGCGGCGATGCGCCCCCGCCACTCATCGGGGGACACCCGCGCGGTGTCGTGGAACGGCAGTCGTTCCGGCAGGTCGCGCACGGGGAACACGGACACCTCGGGCCCGTCTTCCGGTCCGAGGTCGCGGGTGAGCCGCTGCCACCGGAGCTGCACGTAACCCCGGCCGTGCCCGGTGCGCTCCAGCCAGTTCGCCACCCCCGGGTCTCGCTCGCTGATCACGAAGCGCATCCGGCCGTCGGGGTCGATCCGCGCCTGGTCGGCGGTGAGGCTGGTCTGGTGGTTGATGTAGTCGAGCGAGACGTACCACATGCTGCCGAGCTGGATGCCCTGGTACGGCGCGGTCTCCGGGCCCGCGGCGGGCACGGTCACCAGCATGGCCTCGTCGTCGGCGAGGTCGAAGTGGCCGGCCGACGAGAACTGGGTGGCCAGCCCGCCGGGCGTGCCGCGCGGCGGGGTCAGCGTGTTGGCCGGCTCGTTCAGGTAAAACCACTCGGGGAACGCGAGGAAGGTCCTGAGCCTGGACAGCAGGAGCTTGCCCGCCACCGCGTAGCGCTTCGCCGCGGTCGCGGTGTCGGTCGCCGCCGGCGGCGCGCAGCCGGCCTGGTCCGCCCGGCGGATGCGGATCGTGCCGCGCCGCTCGGCGGCCCAGTCGCTGTACACCTCGCGCACGATGAGCATGGCGGAGCCGGGGCCGAGGGTGAAGTACCCGGGGCCGGCCTTGCCTGGCCCCAGCCGGAACTCGAACCCGCCGTCGTCGCCCACCACGATCGCCCGGTCGTCGAACGCGCTCAGGCTGTCGGGCACCTCGGCGGGGGTGTAGTCGCCCTTGAGCACCTGGAAGCTCAGGTCGGCGGTCGTGCCGCGGGTGCCGGTGACCACGTACTCCGCGTCGTCGCGCAGGTAGGCGTGGAAGTACAGGGTGTCGGGGTTGTCCAGCCCCATCTTGGTGTACGGGCCGGTGGACTGGACGAAGTACGGGAAGTCGCGCTGGTAGGCCCAGGCCAGCCGGAGCGACGCCTGGACGCTGCCCGCCAGGTAGTCGTATCCCTCGGCGAGGTCGCGCTCCGACTTGACGTGCGGTGCGCCGGCGATGATCTGCTCGGCCTCGGCGAGGGCCTCAGCGAACGGCCGCGTCAGCAACGCTCGTCCCCGTGGTCGATGGCCCCGTGGTTGAGGGTGCAGCGGTTGAGGGTGCAGCGGTTGAGGGGCCCGTGGTTGAAGGAGCAGCGTCCGCGGCGGCCCCCTTCGGCGGCCCGGCGAGGAACTTGAAGCTGGGCAGGTCGTCGAGCGACACCATCGCCTCGTAGGTGCGCACGTACCCGGTATGCGCGATGCGCCAGGCGCCGTCCGCGCCGCGCTCGTAGCGGTCCTGGTAGTAGGCGGCGCCGGCGATGACCGTGCGATGCTCGGTCGCGATCACGGTGTCCTGGAACCGCCAGCACCCGGTGGCCCGGTCGCCGTCCACGGCGATCTCCGGCTGCCCCGCGGCGTGCACGGTGATGATCTCGGGTCCCAGGTTCGCCCGGAAGAACGCGATGATCTCGTCCCGGCCAGCGAGCTTGAGCGGCTTCCCGTAGACGCGGGTGCCGTAGTCCACGGTGGCGTCCTCGGTGAACGCGTCGGCCAGCTCGTCCCAGAGCTTCTGGTCAACGCAGCGGAGGTAGCGGTACTTCAGCTGGCGGATCTCTTCGAGCACGGCAAGGTCCATGGGAACCAGCTTGGTGCATTCGCTTGATTGAGACAAGAACATGTTCTATTTTTGCGACAAGATCGGCAGCCAGGAAGGCGGGCGGGGCGATGCGGTTCAGCTACGCCGAGTCGATGACCGACCCGTCGTTCTACGGGCCGCTGGCCCGGGCCGCCGAGGAGGCCGGGTACGACTCGATGGTCATCCCTGACAGCATCTGCTACCCGCGGGACGCGGAAAGCAAGTACCCGTACAACCCCGACGGCAGCCGCGATTTCCTCGAGGACAAGCCGTTCCTTGAGCCGTTCTCGCTGATCCCCGCGCTCGGGGCCGTGACCAACAGGATCCGGTTCGTCACGTTTGTCGTGAAGATGCCGGTACGCAACCCGGTGCTGCTGGCCAAGCAGGCGACCTCGACGGCCGTGCTCACCGTCAACCGGCTGCTCCTCGGCGTCGGCACCAGCCCGTGGCGCGAGGACTACGACGTGCTGGGGGTGGACTATGCCAACCGCGGCCGCCGGCTGGACGAGTCGATCGCCATCCTTCGCGGCCTGGCGGCCGGCGGCTACTTCGAGCACCACGGCGAGATCTACGACGTGCCGGCCATCAAGATCGCGCCGGTCCCCAGCGAGCCGATCCCCGTGCTCATCGGCGGCCACGCGGACGCCGCGCTCCGCCGGGCCGCCCGGCTGGGCGACGGCTGGATGCACGGCGGGGGAGACCCGGCCGACCTGCCCCGGCTGCTCGCCCGCCTGGCCGAGCTCCGCCGCCAGGCCGGTGAGGGCGACGAGGGGGATGCGGACCAGCAACCCCAACCACTGACCACGTACTCGGCGCCGCAGGCGCCGTCCCGGGCGCAGCCCGGCGAGGGGGCCATGGGGGAGGGACTCCCCCATGCGCAGGGGGGGTCTGGGGGGGATCGCTCCCCCCGAGAGTTCGAGATACACGTGATCTCGCTGGACGCCTACACCGTGGACGGCGTCCGCCGACTGGAGGAGCAGGGCGTGACGGACGTGATCATCGGCTTCCGCTGGCCCTACGCGACCGGCCCCGACACCGAGCCGCTCGGCCGGAAGCTCGACAACCTGCGCCGGTTCGCCGACGACGTCATCGCGAAACTGTAGGGCCCCTAGCGACACTCGTTAGAACTTGTTACAGTTTACCAGCGGTTACTGGCCAGTATCTCGCGGCTTGTACCGGTCTGGCAGACCTACCGGAGGTGAAGTGCCGTGATGCGGCTCATTATCGCAGTCATCGCCGGTCTCGTGATCGCCGTGGTGGCGGTCGTCGTGGCGGAGAACGTGCTGGCCGGTGCCGCTAACGGCACGCCGAGCAACAGCGCGCTCTACGTCTACGGCACCCGCTGAACCCCGCCCGATGAGGCTCCGCACTGAGCGCGCCCGGTCACTGCTGACCTGGGCGCGGGCCAGCAAGCGGGTGCGGCTTGCGCTGCTGGCCGTCGTGCTGGCGTGCTGCGGCTACGGGCTGGCCGCCGAGTGGCCGGGGGTACGGGCGGCACTCGACCGGACGCAATGGTACGCCGTCGCGGGCTCGGTGGCCGCGGCGATGGCCGCGGCCGGCAGCATGATGCTGGCGTGGCGGGCGCTGCTGGCCGATCTCGGCTCAGCGCTGCCCGTCGCGACCGCGGCCAAGGTCACCTTCCTCGGCCAGCTCGGCAAATACGTGCCCGGCGCCATCTGGTCCTTTGCCGCCCACGTGGAACTCGGCTACGACCAGGACGTGCCTCGCCGGCGGGGCGCGGCGTCGGTCGTGACGGCGCTGGCGGTGACCGTCGCCGTCGGCCTGGCGATCGCCGCGGTGGGACTGCCGCTGGCCTCGGCCTCGGCCGCGCGACACTACTGGTGGGCGCTGGCCGCGCTCCCGGTGATCTTGGTCTGCCTGTGCCCTCCGGTTCTCGGCCGGCTGACCGACCTGGCTCTCGGCGTGCTCCGGCTGCCGCGGCTCGAGAAGCGGCCCACCTGGCGCGGCCTCGCGGTCGCGGTCGGCTGGACCGTGCTCGGGTGGCTGCTGCTGGGCCTGCAGGCATGGCTGCTGCTGGCCAGCATGACCGGCCGGGGCGCGGACGTGCTGCTGATTGCCGTCGGCGGGTACGCCCTGGCCTGCTCGGCGGCCCTGGCGCTCGTGGTCTTCCCCAACGGCATCGGGGCCCGCGAGGTGATCCTGATCGCCGCGCTCGCCCCGGTCCTCGACCGGCCCGCGGCGCTTGCGCTCGCGGTACTCGCCCGCGTGGGCGCCACGGTGTCCGACCTGGCCTGGGGCGGGATCGCCCTCGCGGTCGGCGGGCGCGCCCCGGCACCGGTGTCGGCCAAGAGCACGGTGCGGCCGAGCACGCTGCCGGCCAAGGCCGCAGTGACCGCCGGGACCATCGTGACCGCCGAGGCAGCGGGCGGCGACCGCCCCTTCCGCGAGCATGACGTCCGGCCGGCCCCGTTCGGCGGGTACGGGGGGACGTCCCCCGGTGAGGCCCTGTGACCGGCCCGGGCGGGAGCGGGCGGCTTGAGCTCGCGGCGCCCGACGACGGCCGGGCCAAGACCGCGATCCTGGCCGACGGCCGGTCCGGCCCGCCCGGCCCTCCCGGCCGGTCCGGGCGGCACGTGGTTTTCATCGCATGGCGGGACCTCGCGAACCCGTCCGCGGGCGGGTCGGAAGTGCTGGTCGACCGGCTGGCCGCGGGGATGACCGCCCGCGGCGACCGGGTCACGCTGCTCTGCGGCGGGCCGGCGGCCGAGCACGACTACCAGGTGATCAGGAACGGCGGGACCTACACCCAGTTCCTGCGGGCGCCGGCGACCTACTGGCGGCGGCTGCGCGACGCCGACCTGGTCGTCGAGGTCTGCAACGGGATGCCGTTCCTTAGCCCCTGGTGGTGCCGGCGGCCGCTCATCTGCCTCGTCAATCACATGCACACGGACCTGTGGCGGCTGCGCTTCCCCGGTCCGCTCGCGGCGGCCGGAAGGTTCGCCGAGAGCAGGCTGATGCCCCGGGCCCACCGGAACAACCTGTTCCTGACCGTGTCCAACTCGACCGCCGGCGCCCTGCGCGAGATCGGCGTCGGCGAGGACCGCATCCGGCAGATCTGCAACGGAGTGGTGCAGCCGGACCCGCTGACGCCCCGGTCACCGAGGCCCATGTACCTAGCGCTCGGCCGGCTGGCGGACTACAAGCGCATCGACCTGCTGCTGAAACTCTGGAGCAGGGTGCGGCGGGTCGCCGGCGGCACCCTGGTGATCGCCGGCGACGGCCCGGAGCGGGCCAGGATCGAGGCCCTGGCCGGCCCCGACGTGATCGTCACCGGCCGGGTGACCGAGGAGGAAAAGCACCGCCTGCTGTGCGCGGCCTGGCTGCTGCTGCACCCGGCGCTGATCGAGGGCTGGGGACTGGTGGTCGCCGAGGCGGCCATCCGCGGGACTCCGGCCGTCGGCTTTGACGTGCCCGGACTGCGCGACTCGGTCGTCAGCGGCCAGACCGGGCTGCTGGTCGGGAGCGAGGGCGAGTTCGCGTCGGCCTGGGCCTCGCTGGCGCTCAATCACCAGGCCAGAGAGGCGATGGGGGAGGCCGCCAGGGAGCGCGCGGAGCGGCTCCACTGGTCGCTGGCCGTCGAGGGCTTCGCCCAGGTCGCGGACGACGCGCTGGCCCGGATCATGCCTGGCAAGGGAAGCGGATGACCGTCGGCCCGCTGCGCGGGTTCTACGAGCAGCCCGGGGTGCCGGACCAGTCGGGACCCGACCGGGCGCGCAGGCAGGCGCGGCTGCTCCGCGAGGTGCTGCGCGACGCGGGTTCGCCGGCCTCGATCGTGGACATCGGCTGCGGCGACGGCGCCGCGACCGCCCTGGCGGCGCGGGTCAACCCGGGGCACCGGATCCTGGGACTTGACTGGTCCGCGGACTCGCTGCGGCGAGCCCGGGCGCACGGGCTCGCGGTCATCCGGGCCGAGGCGGAGCCGGGCGGCCTGCCGATCGCCTCCGGGCAGGCCGATGTCGTGATCATGAGCGAGGTCATCGAGCACCTGGTGGACCCCGATTCCGTCCTCGAGGAGGTGCGGCGGGTCCTCAAGCCCGGCGGAACGTTGCTGCTGTCCACCCCGAACCTGGCGGCCTGGTACAACCGCGGCCTGCTCGCGCTTGGCATCCAGCCGGTATTCACCGAGGTGAGCCTCCGCGGCGTGTTCGGCAGGCCAGGAAGCCAGGTGGCCGGCCACCTGCGCGTGTTCACCAGGCGGGCGCTCGTCGGGTTGCTGGCCGCGCGGGGCTTCGGCGCGATCCGGGTCTCCGGCGCGTGCTACCACGACGTCCCGCGGCCGCTGCGGCCGCTGGACCAGGCGTTCTGCGCCTGGCCCGCGGCGGCGTCGATCCTGCTGGCGCAGGCCGCCAAGCGATGATCTCGTCAAGCGGCCCGACGCCCGGCCCGCGGCGGGCCGCGGGCCCAGGTGAGCGGGTGAGCGTGAAACAACAACCCGTTCTGGAGGATAAAAAGCAGGTTCATCCCGAACGAGATGTTGCTTCCACCCCTTCCGCCCCAGCCGCGTCGCCGGGGGCGGCGGGCGTGACGGCGTGGCTTACCGGGCGCCGAGCCGGGCACCTGGCCGGCGGCCGGGCCGACGGCCGTCCCGCGCCGCCGCTGCCCCCGGCCTGGTGGGCCGCCCTGACCGGGCTGGCGCTCGGCCTGCTCGCCTTGGGGCCCGCGCTGGCTCGCGGGTTCGTCCTCAGCTACGACATGGTGTTCGTGCCGGAGCCGCCGTTTACCTCTGCCTTGCTCGGGCTAACCGGCGGCGCCGCCCGGCCCGTGCCGAGTGACGCCGTCGTCGCCGTCGCGGCCCGGCTGGTCCCCGCCGACATCCTGCAGAAGCTCATCCTGCTGGCCGTCTTCGTGCTGGCCTGCTCAGGGGCCGCCGCCCTGATGGCCGACGGCTGGCAGGCGCGGACGGGGAAACGGGCGCCGCTGCTCGCCTGCCTGGCCGCCGGGATCTATTACACCTGGAACCCCTACGTGGCCGAACGGCTGGTGATGGGCCAGTGGGCGACACTGCTTGGATACGCCGGCCTCCCCTGGGTGATGCGACTGCTCTGCCCGGGACCGGAACGGATCGGCCGTACCCGCCTCGTCCTCACGCTTCTTCCGGCCGCCATCGGCGGGTTCGCCGGGATGACGATCACCGCCCTGGCGGCCGCCCCGGCCGCGCTGGCGCGGGGCCGCGAGCGCGGCCGGCGCGCGGCCCGGCTCGCCGTCGTCGCGGCCGCGTGCCTGCTGCTGAGCCTGCCCTGGATCATCCCGTCACTGATCGAGCCGGTGCGCGCGGACCCCGCCGGCGCGAACCTGTTCGCGGCCAGGGCGGACACGCCGTTCGGGGCACTCGGCAGCCTGGTGGCGCTGTCTGGCATCTGGAACGCCCAGGCGGTGCCGCTCGGCTACGGCGGCCTCCCGGCCGCGTTCTGGCTGATCGTGGTGGCCTTGGCCGGGACCGGCTACCTGCTGGTCGCCCGGCCGGCCCGGCTGACGCCCGGACTCGGCGCCGCCGGGCTGATCGGGCTCGCGGTGGCCGCGGTCGGCGTGAGCGCGCCGGGCCGCGCGGTGCTGCGCGACCTGATCTCGGCCTGGGCGGGCTTCGCGGTGCTGCGCGACGGTCAGCAGTACGTGGCCGCGCTCGCGCTGGCCGAGGCGATCGGCCTCGGCGCCGCCGTCGCCTGGGCAACCCAGGGGATCCAGCTCAAGCCGGGGCCCGGCAGCCCCGAGCCCGCAGCCCCAGCCCCAGCCCCAGCCCCAGCCCCGCCGGATTTATCACCATAAGCACACCAAGATCAAGCGCCTGGCGCTTGGCGCCGAGGGTTAGGCACCTGTATGGGGCCGAACTCTCGGCCGGAACGAAAAACCAGCGAGGCGTGGCGCTCGGCGTGGCCGCCGTGCTCGCGCCGCTCCTGCTGTTGCCCGGGATGGCGTGGGGATCGGCCGGGCGGTTGCACGCGGTGCGGTACCCGGCGGACTGGATGACCGCCCGGCAGCTGATCGACGCCGACCCGGCCCCGGGTACGGTGCTGCTCCTGCCCTGGGCCCTGTACCGCCGGTACCCGTGGAACGGCGGCGAGGCGGTGTTCGACCCGTGGCCCCGGCTGCTGGCCCGCGACGTGATCGCCAACGATGCCCTGACGGTCGGCAGCCAGACCCTCGGGCAGGAAAGCGCCGGGTCGATCAAGCTCAACGGGATCGTCGCGGAGCCGGGCCCGCTGACCGGCAAGCTGCGGGCGGCCGGGGTCCGCTACGTCGTGGTGGACGCGGGACCGCTGCTCGACCGGTCGCGGGCCGGCCTGGCCGCCGCCGCCCGGCTGCCCGGCGCCCAGGTCCTCATGGCCGGCCGCGACCTGGTGGTTTTCCGGTTGACGGCCCCGGGAGGGCGCTCATGAGCCAGGGCCTGGCCCGGTCAGCACGGTTGTTCCGGTTGTTCCTGCGCGAGCAGACGGCGCCCGGGCTGTTCTACGGCGCCCTGGCCGAGGATGCCGTCAGCCAGTTCGCCGCGTACGGCGACCCGGCCGGGAAGACCGTGCTCGACATCGGCGGCGGCGCCGGGTACTTCACGGCGGAGTTCCGGGCCCGCGGCGCGGACTGCTACCTCTTCGAGCCCGATCCGGCCGAGCTGTTCGGCGGCGCCGGGACCACGGAAGGCGCCGTGCTCGCCGACGGGTACTGGCTGCCGGTCCGCGACGGCGGCGCGGACGCCTGCTTCTCGTCGAACGTGCTCGAGCACGTTGCCGACCCGGTCGGCCTAATCGGCGAGATGATCCGGGTGACCAAGCCCGGCGGACTTATCTACCTGTCGTTCACGAACTGGTACTCCCCGTGGGGCGGCCACGAGATGTCTCCCTGGCACTACCTGGGCCCGCGGTTCGCGCGGCAACGTTACCGCAGGCGGCGCGGCTGCGAGCCGAAGCACCAGGTCGGCCGCACGCTGTACCGGCTGCACATCGGGCCGGTGCTCCGGCTCGTCCGGTCCATGGACGGGATCGAGGTCGTCGACGCCCGGCCGCGCTACTACCCGCGCTGGTGCCGGGCGCTGGTCCGCATTCCGTGGCTGCGGGAGGTGCTGACCTGGAACCTCCTGCTGGTGCTGCGGCGGAAGCCGTGACCGGCCCGAATCCCGGGCCGGGGCCGGGGCCGGCCGCGAGCCTGGTCCCTTACCGGGCCCCGGCCAGGCCGCCGCTGCGGATCGAGTGGCCCACCCGGCCGGACCGGCCGGGCGAACCGGTCCGGCTGCGGGACCGGTGGTGCTTCCCCGCGGTGTTCGTGGTCGCCCTGCTGGTGTTCGCTAGCACCGATACCGGCCAGATGATCTTCGACACCAAGCTTGGCGTGGACATCGACGCCGCGGGCTTCCTCGCGCGGCTCTGGCCGCTGTGGAATCCCCTTGAGTGGTTCGGCACGCTGCAGAACCAGTACATCGGCTACGCCATCCCCATGGCGCCGTTCTTCCTGCTCGGCCAGCTCGCGCACGTGCCCGTCTGGCTGATCGAGCGGCTGTGGCTCGCCACGCTCGTCACCGTCGGCTTCGCCGGGCTGGTCCGGCTGGCCCGGGCGCTCCAGGTCGGCACCGACGGCTCGCGCCTCCTGGCCGGCGGCGTCTTCGTGCTGTGGCCGACGTTCACCACCGTGATCGGGTCGACGTCCGCGGCGGCCGTGCCGGGCCTCGTCGTGCCGTGGGCGATCCTGCCCCTGGTCGGCGCGGTGCTCCGGCCAGGCGGGAAAGCATGGCGGCCGCCCGTGCGTTCAGACGGGCCTTCAGATCGGCGTTCAGATCGGTGGTCAGACTGGCGGGCGGTGGCGCTGTCCGGACTCGCGGTCGCCGCGATGGGCGGGGTGAACGCGGCCTCCACCGGCTACGTCCTCGTGCTGCCCGCCCTGTTCATCCTCATCGCGGCCGGCCAGCGCCGGCTGTCGCTGCTGGCCAAGTGGGCCGCCGCGGTGCTGGCGGGGACGGCGTGGTGGCTGGTCCCGCTGCTGCTGCAAGGCCGGTACTCGTTCAACTTCCTGCCGTACATCGAACAGGCGGCCACCACCTTCAGGTACATGTCGGCGGCGGCCTTCCTGCGCGGCGCCGGGAACTGGACCGCCTACGTGAACCTCGGCACCCCGTGGCTGTCCGCGGGCTGGGCGGAGGTCACGTCGCGGGCGGCGATCCTCGCCGCGGCCGTCGCGGCCGGCGCGGGGCTCTACGGGCTGGCCTGCCGGGACCTGCCCGCCCGGCGCTGGCTGGTAGCCAGCGTGGGCCTGGCTTCGGCGGTGGCGCTGACCGGGTACTGGGGGACGCTCGGCGGCCCGCTGAGCGGGCCTGCGGACCAGTTGTTCGACGGGGCGCTGGCCCCGCTGCGCAGCCTGTACAAGATCGAGCCGGTGGTCGCCGTCGCGCTGGCCCTCGGCGCCGCCCACGCGGTGTCCCGCTGGGCGCGCGGCGAGCTGCCGGCACGCGCGGGCCGGGTGCCGAGGAGCGCGGCGCTGGCGCCGGTGGCCGCGCTGGTCCTGCTCGGGCTCGCGGTGCCGCAACTGTCCGGCCAGGTACTCCAGCCGGGGTCGTTCAGCCAGGTGCCCGCGTACTGGAACCAGGCGGCCGCCTTCCTGGCCGCCCACTCGCCGAGGCAGACGGCGCTGGTCGTGCCGGCGGACTCGCACGGCCTGTACCTGTGGGGCGACCCGATCGACGACCCGCTGGAGCCGCTCGCCAGCTCGCCGTGGGCCGAGCGCGCTCTGGTGCCGTACGGCGGGGCTCGGCTCGCAGGACTTCCTCAGCACCGCCGAGCAGGCCATCGAGTCCGATGCGGCGGTTCCTGGCCTGCCCGCCTACCTCGCGCGGGCCGGCATCCGGTACGTGGTGGTCAGGAACGACCTCAATCCAGCGACGATCGGCTACGTCTCCCCGCAGATCGTCAACCAGACGCTCGCGCTGTCCGGATTCGAGCGGGTCGCGTCGTTCGGGCCGCGGATCCCGTCTTCCGCCAGCTACCTGTCGGCGCAGCCGCTGGCGCCTGGTTTCGCGCCGAGCTATCCGGCCGTGGAGGTCTTCCAGGCGGCCAGCCCCGCGTCGCGGCCCGCAAGCCCCGTCGCCGTCCTCCCGGTCGCCGGCACGGTGCTGGTCAACGGCGGCCCCGACTCGCTGTTGCCGCTGGCCGGACAGGGCGTCGTCACCAGCCAGCCCATTGTGATCGCGGGGGATCCGCTGCCCGTCCGTCCGGCCGTGTGGGCCGTCACCGACGGCCAGCGCCGGGCCGACAACGAGTACGGGCAGACGAACCAGAACGTGTCGTTCACGTACACCGCTACCGAGACCAACCCATCGGACGACCAGTTCGGCGGGGCGGGCGACCCGCCCCGCCAGCTGCTCCCGGTGCCGGCGGCCGGGCACCAGACGGTGGCCGTGCTGTCCGGCGCGGCGCAGGTCACCGCGTCGTCGTATGGCGACTGGCTCGTTCAGGCGCCGCAGTATGACCCGGTCAACGCCTTCGACGGCAACTCCGCCACCGCGTGGGCGGAAGGATCCGCCTATACCCCGGTCGGCCAGTGGATCCAGGTCGGCTTCGACCGGACCCTTGACCTGCCGTCTACGGTCGGCATCCAGCTGCTGGTCGACGACCCCGACCGTTCCGTGGCTACCCGCGTCCTGGTCAGCACCGCTGCGGGCAGCGTCAGCACCGACCTGGCCGACACCGGCGCCGTGCAGGCGCTGCGCGTGCGGCCGGGGGCCACGAACTGGCTGCGCGTCACCATCACCGCGGCCAGCAACGTGGTGGCCGGCGCCCCCGGCGCCGGGTTCACCGACGTGCTTATACCTGGCGTGCGGGTGACCCGCTACCTGCAGCCGGCCGAAGACCCCGCGGGTACGCAGGCGGCGTCGACGGTCTACTCCTTCCGCCAAGAGGCCCCCTCACCCGCGGCCGCACCCGGCCCGCAGGCAAGCCAGGTGCTCGCCCGGACATTCCAGGTGCCGGCCGCCCAGTCGTTCAGCGTCACCGCCGCCGCGGTGGCTGTGCCCGGCGCGGCGCTCGACCGTCTCGTCGGCAGCCTGGCGCCGGCCGGCCGGTCCACCTTCCAGGTGTCTGCCAGCTCAACTTGGGACTCACTGCTCCAGTACGGCCCCGACAACTTGTTCAGCGGCAGCGGCCCGCCCTGGATCGCCAGCCCCGCGGATTCGACGCCGGTGCTGCACCTGACCTGGCCGGGCAGCCGGACGATCGGCGAGCTGATACTCAGCCCGGCGTCCGGGGCCGCGTTCCCGACGAGCGTGGAAATAGCCAGCCCGCAAGGCACCCGGCTGGCCAGCGTGAGCCCGGGCGGCGTCGTGCGGGTGGAGCCGCCGCTGCGCACCAGCCAGCTGTACGTGATCTTCCCGGGCACGCAGTCCGGCGCCCCCGGCACCGGCCAGCTTCCGGTTGGCCTCTCTAGGCTCACGATTCCCGGCCTGGCCGGCCTGCGGGTAGCCGCGCCAAGCGACCAGGCCACGTTCCGGCTCGCCTGCGGGCAAGGACCGACGGTCAGCGTCGACGGGAAGCAGTACCCCACGGAGGTCAGCGGCACCGTGGCCGACCTGATCCAGTCCCGGCCGGTCCAGGTGCAGCTGTGTGCCCCGGGCGCGGGAAACACTACCCAGCTTTCACTCAGCAACGGGCAGCACTGGCTGCTCGCGACACCGTCCAGCGCATTCGTCGTCACCGACCTGGACCTGAATACCGAGCCGGACGGAACGGCGGCCAGGTCGGCCAGCGCCGCCCCGTCGGCGGCGGCCGTTTCCGGCGGTCAGCGCCCGGCCACGCTGCTGACCTGGCAGGCCGACCGCCGCAGCGTGCGCATCGGGCCGGGCGCCGAGAGCTACCTGGAGATTCACGAGAACTTCAACGCCGGCTGGAGCGCGACCCTAAACGGTCGTCCGCTGACCGCGGTCCGGCTGGACGGCTGGCAGCAGGCGTTCATCGTGCCGGCCGGCCAGGGCGGAGTCATCAGCCTGACCTACGGCCCCGCGACCGTCTACCACGTCGGGCTCATCGCGTCCGCCCTGGCGCTACTGCTGCTCGCGGTGCTGGCAGTACTTCCCGCGCTCACTCTGCCTGCCCCGCTCGCCGCCGCGCGCCCGAGGCGCGCTTTGGCTCGCGGGAAAGCGCGCTCGGGACCCCTGTCCTTCCTCCGTCGCCATGTCCTCCCCGGTCGCCTTGGGGCGCTCAGGCCTGGCCGACGGCGTCCGCGGCGCTGGCCAGCGCGCTGGCCCTGGCGCGGCGGCAGCGAGTCACCGACGCGGCCATGGGGACGGGCCGCGCGGAGGGCGGCGGTATTCGTCCCGCTCACCGTGGTCATCGGGCTGGCCGGCGGGCCTGCCGCCGTGGCCGTGCCCGCCCTGGCGTGTCTCGGCTGGTGGCGGCCGCGCTGGCTGCCGCCGTTGGCGTTGGGCGCGATGCTGATCGCTGGCATCGTGGCCGCCAGCGCGGGCAGTCCCACCGCCCTGGGCGGCGGTGCCTTCGGCGGCCTGGCCCAGGCGTGCGCGCTGGTGGCGCTGGCCGCCGCGCTCATGCCGGAGGCCGCCAGCGAGGACTCAGGCCCGTGCACAACGCCGGCCGACGGCAAGGAGCGGGCAACGTGAGCCGCCGCAACCCGCGCCGGACGGGCCCCGGTCGGCTGCCGCGGTCCCCCTTTGGCCTGATCGACGAGCTCAACTGCTACTACGACACGCCGGCCGAGCCGAACAACATCCACCTCGAGGTGGCGATGGCAGGCAGCCTGGACTACCAGGTCCTGCGGCAGGCGGTGGCGGGCGCGCTCGCGGCCGCCCCGCGGGCACGCGGCCGGATGGCCGCCGGCCGTGCGTTCCAGCGGCGCTACACGTGGGAGTTCCCGCCCGTCCCCGACGCCGACCCGCTGTCCCGCGCCAGGTGGTCGGACGAGGACGAGCTCACGGCGGCCCGTGCCCAGTTCCTGGCAAGCGCGCCGTCGCTGCGCGCCTCGCCGCCCGTGCGGCTGCTGCTGGCGTCGGGACCGGACGCGAGCTGCGTGATACTCAATGCCCACCACGCCGCCATGGACGGCATGTCAAGCATGGAGCTGCTGCGCGACGTCGCCGCGCGGTACCGCGCCATCGCCGGGGACCCAGTGTCTCCCCGGCCCGCTCCCGCGCAGCCCGCGAGCAGCACGCCTGCGAGCAGCGCACCAGCGAGCGGCGCGCCTGCGAGCAGTGGGCCAATACTCAGTGCGCCCACAAGCAGTGCGCCCGCGGGCGGCGGCCCCACGGACGGCGCCTTGCCGAACAGTGCGCCGCCGAGCACGGTGCCGTTGAACATCACGTCACCGAGCCCGGGGGCAGCGAGCCCAGGGGCACCGCCCCCTGGGGCACCGTCATCGCCACCGCCGCGGACCCGGAGCCGCGCAGCGCTTCCCTATCCCGTCGCCCGCATCGCCCCCGAGCGGGAACGGCGGGAGCGCCCGGACGGCTACGGGCTGCGGCTGCTGTCGGTGCCCGGCATCCCCAGGGCACCGGGCGCGACGGTGAATGACACGCTCATCGCCGCGCTGATCGCGACCATCAGCCGGTGGAACGCGGCTCACCGCCAGGCGCCCCGTGCGGCAACTGGCGCGAAAACTGGTCCGATAACCGGCGTCAAAACTGGTGCGATGACCCGTGCGATCAGGATCACCGTCCCGGTCAACGTGCGCGACCCCAGCCAGCGGGGGGTGACGGGGAACCACTCGCGCATAGCGACGGTCACAGCCGACCCGCGGGTCGCCGCCGGCGACCCTTCCGCGCTGCTTGCCGAGGTGACCAGGCAGACCAGCGCACTCAGGCAGGCACCCCGGCGGCGAGCCTCCGCCGGGACGCTCGGGCGCGCACCCGGATGGTGCCCGGTTGCGCTGAAAAGGCTGGTCGTCCGGTTCGCGCTGCGCGTGATCGGCCGGGCGGTGTGTGACACGTGCATGCTCACCAACCTCGGCAACGTCGCCGGCCCGCCCTGGTCCGGATACCACGGCCCGGTACGGATGGCGCTGTCGGGCCCCGCGCACATGCCACGGGGCCTGTCGGTCGCCGCGCTGACCGCGGACGGACAACTGCGGCTGGGCTTCCGGTACCGGTACGCGCTGTTTGACGACGCGGCCGCGGCCCGCTTCACGGCCGCCTTCGCGGCCACGCTGGCCGAACTCACCAGCGGCGCCGGGCCGCGGCGAAGCGAAGGAGGAGATATCAGTGGTTCTGCCCGAGGCGCTGCTCAAGATTCTCGTTTGCCCGGTCGACAAGGGCTGCCTCATGTACTTCGCCGACGAGAACCTGCTGTACAACCCGCGCCTGAGGCGCGCGTACCGGATTAAGGGAAGCGTTCCGGTCATGCTGGCCGAGCGGGCCGAGCCGGTCCAGGAGCGAGAGCACGAGCGCCTGCTGATGCGCGCGCGCGACGGCGCCGCCGTGCTGTCCGCCCCCGGCGGGCCCGCCGCGGCCCTCGCGAGCCTGTCGCCCAGCTGGCGGCCCGATCTCTGCCCGTTATCAAGCGCTCATCGGCGCGCAGTGCCTCTCCGCGCCAGCAGCCGGGCGTTGCTGTGGCCTCCGCGCCGCTAGGTTCGGCGCCGCGAGCCGCAGCGCCAGGCGCGCGCTGGCACCGGCAGCTACAGTCCGACGCGGACGGCTCCGACCTGGGAACCATGCCTGCACGGTACTCGCCCGGCCGTGTCCGCGACGCCTTCCAGTCGGAGTGGCGCCTGGACATAACGGAGGTGGCAGAGGCGGCGCGAGCGTTAACCGGACGGCGCGTACCTCGCCCAGCCTGAATAACCCCTAATTCCTTTGCGGCTTATTCCCGGCATTCTGCGGTATTTCCAACGATGTCCGCCGCTGCCTGTGCCTGGCCTTGTGTCCCATAGGGACGGAATATCTTGGCCTTGTGGCGCACATGCATGACTCTAGTGGCCTTGTGGCACCCCGGTGGCAATTGTTTTAGCCTTGTGGCACCCGGGGTTAGTCATTGTTTTGGCCTTGCGGTACCCGGCCGGCAACCTTTTGGCCTTGCGGTACCCGGCCGGCAACCCTTTGGCCTTGTGGCATCCGGGCGCATACCGGGTACTGGCCTCGTGGGCCATACAGCTAGAATGCCGAGCCGCGCCCATCAAGGCGTACCGGCTCCGTGCCGTTAATAAGGCTCTTTCCTTCTGGGGTAGCGGAACCGTTCTCGGGCCCAGCCACATTAAAGAAAGAGTTCTTATCCGTTCACCGCGAGCGGAGGAATGGCAGGGCCGGCCTCCAACGGGAGGAGCGCGCCGACCTCAACGTCACCGATGCACGGGATGGCCCCGCTGACCTCCTGGATGACTACCGTCTCGCCGTTGGCGCCCGCGACCGGGAGGAAGGCGGAGTGCAGGCCCTTCGCGAAGGTGTACAGCTGCGATCGCGCGCCGAAGGTCACGAGCACCTGCCCTGCGCCCGCGGACAGGTAGCCAATCCGCAGCGCGCTCGCGTTGGCGGCGTCTGAAGTGAGCGTCACCACGACGCTGCCGCCAGAACCCGGCCAGCAGCTCTCGCCGGCCGACAGCGGCTGGCTGGCCACGCCGAGGATGCGGGAGGGCACGAGCCGGCCGTAGCCGTCGAACTCCATCAGCCGGTCGTAGGTGCCGTCGGGCTGCTCGACGAACCTGGGCCGGGGGCCCTGGGGGCCGGACGGCAGCGCCGACAGGACGCTGGAGGCCAGGCCGGACGGGCCGATATAGGGGCCGCCCGTGACGTCAGAGGGGACCGGGTCATCGACGATCACGGTGCCGCCCGGCGCGTCGGCCAGGGCGATGCGCGCGGTAGCGATGTAACTGCGGGCCGCGCCGGCGGTGGGGTCGGCCGGGTAGTCGTAGTAGGACCAGAGCGAGCCGAAGATGACCGCCACCACCAGCGTGGTCGCCGCGGCGAATTCCGGCCTGCTCAGCCGGCGCCGGCTCCGCCACGGTCCGGTCCCGCCGGCGAGCGGCATGAACGCCAGCCCCAGGCACAGGACCAGGATTCCGGTGGCATCCCAGACGTACCTGGCCGACAGCCCGAGCAGCACGCCGGGAACGAGGCTGGACCGCCCGGCCAGCACGGGCACGATGTCCACGACGACGAGCCAGCCGGCCAGGATCGCCCAGGCCCGCCACGCGCGCCACGTGTACATCACGCTCACGAGCACGATGATGACCGCCACCACCCAGGACATCCAGGCCAGCGCGGGCGGGGGAGCCGCCAGTGCGGTGACCCCGGACGCGCCCCAGCGCCACGGCCCGCCGAACGCACCGGGCAGGAACGTCTCGCGTAGCAGCGTGCCCGCGTAGTCGAGGACATCGGCGAAGGTGGGCGGCCTGGTCAGCCCGACGGTGGAGGTGGTCAGCCGGATCAGGTACAGCGGCACGTAGGCAGCGGTCACCGCGACGTACAGCCCCCACGCTCGCCAGTGCTCGCGCAGCGCCGGCCATAGCGAGCGCGGCCACGTCCCCCGCCCGAAGAACGCCGACGTGAGCGCGAACAGCAGCAACGGCACCGCCGCGCCCTGGAACGCCGACAGCATCGCCACTGCCAGCCAGGCCGCGGCCGCCGCGGCGTGCCGGAACTCCCCGGTCCGGAGGTAATGCACGTGCGCCGTCACCGCGCAGAAGATGGCCAGTTGCAGCGGAAGCTGCTCAAGCGTCACCGTCCACCAGGAAAGGCCTGGCAGCGACAGCGGGCTGAGCAGGTACAGCACCAGCAGGAGGATGACTCCCGGGCGGTCGCCGAACAGCGTCCTCAGCATGCGCAGCAGCGCGAAGCAGGTGCCGGCGAGCAGCACCAGGGTCGCCGCGGACGCCAGCGTCCAGTCGTCCGGCGAGATCTTAACGAGAACCCAGACGATCGCCGAGCCCACGACGTCCAGGTGGCCGGCGTCGACCCACGTCAGGTAGTTCCAGGTCAGGCCCTGAGTCGACGCGTTCTCCAGGTACAGGTAATCGTCGAGCCGAAAAAAAGACTGCCCGAGCAGCCCCGCCTTCCACAGCAGCTGGGCGCCGATGAGCAGCAGCCCGGCCGCCAGCATCGCGTTCGCGCGCAGCCAGCGCACTGATCCCGCGAGCTCCCAGCTGGTCTGGGGCGCTTCCAGCGCCCGCGGGCTCTCCGTCAAGACGCCTCCCGTCCGTCGCACGTCCCGGAGCTGTACCCGGTCACCACTCGCGTCTAAAAATAGAACTTGTTACAGTAATGTGTCTAGATCCCGAGGCTGCCTGATGAGAAGGTGGCAGCAAGCTACTCGGAGGTAACCTGCGAACCCGGGAGGGACGATGCGCGGCGCCATCGGAGTCATACTCGCAGGACTGGGCGCGTGCCTCATCCTGGTCGCGATACTGCTGCCCACCTGGGTGACCGGCCAGGTCGTCAAGTTTCCGCTGAACGAGTACGAGACCGCGACCCTGGCCGCCAGCAACGCCTCGTACTTCAGCCCGGGCTCGCTGAGCGAGAAGACCGGCGTCACGATGGAGGCCACGTACACGATCAAGGGCGACGCGAGCAAGGGGAGCTCGTCGACGGCCGTGTGGAACGAGTACAGCTACGTGTACGACGTCACTAACCACCAGGCGGTCCAGGAGATGTCCCGCACGTTCGCGTTCGACCGGCGTACCGGGCAGCTGGTCAACTGCTGCGGCGCGAGCCTCAACGGGGTCACCTCGGTCCGTCAGACCGGCCTGGTCGGTTACGTGTTCCCGATCGGCACGCAGAAGCAGACCTACGAGGTGTACGACACCACCTTGAAGCGGCCGATGCCGTTCACGTACTCGGGGACGACGACAGTGGACGGCGTTCAGGCGTACGAGTTCGTGGAGAACGTCACGCCGGTGCAGATCGCCACCCTGTCGGTGCCAGGCTCGTTCGTCGGGTCCAGCGCCGCGGTGGTCTCGGCGCCCGAGTTCGACCAGCTGCACCTGATCTACTACGTGGACCCGGATACCGGGGCGCTGCTCGACGTGAACGAGGACCAGGCGCTGACCCTGCACAACCCGGACACCGGTGCCGCCGCCCTGGTGCTGTTCGACGCCGACCTGATCGCGACGCCGGCCAGCGTCCGCCAGATCGTCGGCCTCGACAGCAGCGGACGGAACGAGCTCACGCTGCTTGAGACCGTGCTGCCGCTCGCCCTGGGCATAGCAGGCGGCATCGCGCTGCTCGCGGGGATCTTCCTCGGCCGCAAGCCGCGCGATGCGCAGGCCGCCAGCGTGGCGCCCGACACGACAGAAAGCGTGGCGCCGGAGACGGCAGCGAGCGTGGCGCCCGAGACGGCAGAAAGCGTGGCCTCGGAGACGGCAGAGGAGGCCGACGCGGGGCCGGCGCCGGCGGATCAATCCGGCGAGCTCGCCGCCGTCGTGCCCGGCCTGGACGACGGCACCCAAGAATCCGCCGCGGAAGCGCCGGAGGGCGAGGGGCCCCAGGGCCCCGGCTCGGGCCGGCCCGGCCGGTAATCGCCGGCAGCCGACGAAACGCCGCCGAAACAAGGGATAGAACGTGTTCTAATGCTCTGCTATCGTGTCGACCAAGCAAGCGTTTGGTTGGTTACCAAGCAAGCGCTTGGTTGATTACGTCCGGGAGAGTCAATGGAGCCTATGCAGCCTCGTCCCGACCGCGGCACGTCCCGCCCGTCCCGACGCGCGTTCCTGGCCACGGCCGCCGCCGCGGGCGCGCTTACCTGGGTCCCGCTGTTCCGCGTCACACCCGCTAGCGCACAGGTCACGGCCGCGCCCCCGCCCAACTTCCCCGCGTCTATCGCCGTCTACCAGCAGGCGTACCAGAACTGGGCGGGGATGATCGTGATCGACGACGTCTGGACCTGTGCCCCGGCATCGGCCGCCGACGTCGTGACGCTCGCCAACTGGGCGCATGCCAACGGGTACCGGCTGCGGCCCAAGGGCATGAGCCACAACTGGTCGCCCATCCTGCTCCCGGCCGGGAACACCGGGGCCGGGTACGTGCTCGTGGACACCACCCAGCACCTCACGTCGGTGTCCGTCGCGGCCGGCAGTCCCGCCACCGTCACCGCGCAGGCCGGCATCACGATGGACGCGCTGACCGCGGCCCTCGCGGGCGCGGGCTACGGGCTCTGCGCCGTCCCGGCGCCCGGCGACATCACGATCGGCGGCGCGCTGGCGATCAACGCCCACGGCAGCGCGATTCCCGGCTCGGGCGAGACCCCGTTGTCCGGCCAGACCTACGGCTCGCTGTCGAACCTGATCCTCTCCCTGACCGCCGTGGTCTGGAGTTCCGCTCAGGGCCAGTACGTGCTGAAGACGTTCCAGCGCGACGATCCCGACATCCGCGGGTTCCTTGCCCATCTCGGCCGTGCCTTCGTCACCCGGGTCACGTTGCAGGTGGCGGCCAGCCAGAACCTGCGCTGCCAGAGCTGGGTGGACATCTCGGCGGCCGACCTTTTCGCCCCGCCCGCCAGCGCCGGCTCGAGCTCCCTGGCGAGCTACGCCGACGGCGCCGGCCGGGTGGAGGCCATCTGGTTCCCGTTCACCGACACGCCCTGGCTGAAGGTCTGGTCGATCGCCTCGTCCAAGCCCGCGCTATCTATCGCGGTCAGCAGCCCCTACAACTACTCGTTCACCAACAGCGTCACCACCGCGGAGAACACGTTCTTCGGCCAGGTGGCCACGGGTGACACCGCGGGCACGCCGGCCTTCGAGGGCACCGCCATGGCCCTGGTGGACACGGGCCTCGTCTTCACCGGCACCTGGGACATCTGGAGTCAATGGCAAAACGTGCTGCTCTACGTGAAGCCGACCACCGTGCGGATCGTGGAGGCCGGGTTCGCGGTCGTCACCGCCCGGGCGAATATCCAGCAAGTGGTCAGTGACTTCTACACGCAGTACACCAGTCGCCTGAACTACTACGCGAGCCTTGGCCAGTACCCGATGAACGGACCGGTTGAGATCCGCGTCACCGGGCTCGACCATCCGGCCGACGTCCTGGCCGCGGGCGCGCAGTCGCCGATCCTGTCCTCGGTCCGTCCCCGCCCGGACCAGCCCGGCTGGGACACCGCCGTCTGGCTTGACATGGGGACGCTGCCGGTGACGGCGGGCTTCTCCCAGTTCTACGCGGACATGGAGTCGTGGATCTGGAGCCACTACACCGGCAGCTACGCGACGGTGCGGCCCGAGTGGTCGAAGGCCTGGGGGTGTACCGGGTCCGGCCCGTGGACGAGCACGGCCCTGCTCGGCGGCACCATCCCGGCCGCCGTCAGCGCCGGCCAGGCAAGCGGCGACGGCTGGTCAACGGCCGTCTCGATTCTGACCGGCTACGACCCGGGCGCGGTGTTCAGCAACCCGTTCCTCGACTCGCTATTCGGCTGACGGGGGACGGATGCCAAGCGGGCCAGCGCGGAATGTATCAGCGCAGCAGCAGCCGGGCGGCGAGTTCGAGGCGGCTGCTCACGTCGTCCGCCGACGCCCGCCGCGTCACCCAGGCGACCAGGTTCGACAGCCACACGTCGCCGATCACGCGGGCGATCGCGATGTCGTCGGCGGACGGCTCGCCGTCGTGCATGGCCCGGGTGAACATCCGCACCATCTGGTTCGCGACCGCGTTCACCTCGGCCGCCGCGCTCGGGTCGGCGAACATGAACGCCCGCGTCATCGCCTCGGTGAGCATCGGGTCGCGCTGCATGGTGCGGGTAACCCGGGACAGCACGTACATCATGCGCTCGGCGGGCGTGTCGCCAGGAACCGGCTTGCGGTCGAGCTTCTCCTGCATCTGCTCGAATTCCTCGGTCAGTGCGCTAACCAGCAGGTGGATCTTGGACGGGAAGTACCGGTACAGGGTCCCGAGCGCCACGTCGGCGCGTTCCGCCACTGCCCTCATCTGCACTGCGTCATAGCCGCCCTTGGACGCGAGCGCCAGCGTGGCGTCGAGTATCCGCTTGCGCCGTTCCCGCTGCGCGGTGGAGCCATTTTCGATGTCGGCTGTTGCTGCCGGCTGGTTACTGACACGCGTTCTCGCCGTTGGCATTCCGGACCCTTCATCATTTCCCATACCCATGACCAGGTTACCAAGGGCGTGACAGCAGACGTGCCCGCGGCGCTGGTCATGCGAAGGTGTAACGTGTTCTAATTTTGTGGGAAACGGCGAGAGGTGGTGCCGGTGGACTTCAGCCTGACGGAGAGCCAGCAGGAGATCGCGCGCCTCGCCGGCCAGCTGCTCGATGAGGGGAAGGCCGACCCGTGGAAGGAACTAGCCCGCTCCGGCCTGCTCGCACTGTCCCTGCCCCCCGAGCTTGGCGGCGACGGACTCGGCGTGCTCGATACGGCCGTCCTGCTGGCCGAGATCGGACGCCGGGCGGCCCCGGTGCCGGCGCTGGCCACGTTGATGACCGGCGTGCTGCCAGTCGCCCGCTGGGGGAGCAGCGAGCTGCGGCGGGCACTGCTGCCGGCGGCCGCCGCGGGCGAGATGATCTTCACCGCCGGCCTTCGCGAGCCGTCGAACCCGATGCCGCGGCGGCCGGCCACGACGGTCAGTGCGGACGGCACCGTGTCGGGCACCAAGGTCGGCGTCTCCTACTGCTCGCAGGCCGGCCGCATCCTGCTTCCGGTGAGCTTCGAGTCCGGGGGCGACGTCGGCGTCGTCATCGTTAACCCCTCGGCGGAAGGGGCGCGCGTGACCCGCACTCCGTCCGCCGCCAGTACCCCCGAGTACACACTGCGGCTCGACCGGGTTCCGGTCGAGCACGTGCTCGGCGCCGCCGACTGCCTGACGGACCTGTACCAGCTGGCCGTCGCGGGCGCGTGCAGCCTGGCCGACGGCGCGTTGTCGGCGGCGCTGGGGCTGACCAGGGACCACGTCGCGAGCAGGCGGCAGTTCGGCCGGCCCCTGGCCGCTTTCCAGGCGGTCGCCCAGCAGGTCGCCGACGTCTATATCGCGTCGCGCACCTTGCACCTGGCGACGGTGTCGGCGTGCTGGCGGCTAGACGCGGGCAAGGACGCGGCCGCCGACCTCGCGGTGGCGGGATGGTGGTGCGCCGAAGAGTCACCCCAGGCCGTTCGGACCTGCCATCACCTGCACGGCGGGACGGGGATGGACGTCACCTACCCCCTGCACCGTCTCTCGGCACTGGTCAGCGACCTGGTGCGATTCCTCGGCGGAACCGAGTACCAGCTGGAGCGGTCGGCATGTTCATTGACCTGACCCCGGAGCAGGTCGAGCTCCGGGACACGCTGCGCGGCTACTTCGCCGGCCTGCTGTCGCCCGCCGAGCGCGCCGAACTGCTCACCGAGCGGCACGGCGCCGTCTACCGCGACGTGGTCCGCCGGATGGGCCGCGACCGGTGGCTCGGCGTGGGCTGGCCCGCGGCCTACGGCGGGCGCGGGTTCGGCCAAGTCGAGCAGCAGGTCTTCGTGAACGAGGCCGCGCGCGCCGACATCCCGCTGCCCGCGGTCACCCTGCAGACCGTCGGCCCGGTGCTGCAAGAGCACGGCACGCCCGAGCAGCGGGAATTCTTCCTGCCGAAGATCCTGGCGGGCGAGGTGCACTTCGCGATCGGGTACACCGAGCCGGACGCCGGCACGGACCTGGCGGCGCTGCGCACCCGGGCGTCGCGGGCCCGTGGTGAGGGAAACAGTGGTGAGGGAGACAGTGCCGAGGGAGACAGCGCCGACTACGTGGTCGACGGCCAGAAGATCTTCACGACGGGCGCCCACGCGGCCGACTACGTCTGGCTGGCCTGCCGGACCGACCCGGACGCGCCCCGGCACCAGGGCATCACGATCCTGATCGTCGACACCGCGGACCCCGGGTTCTCCTGGACGCCGATCATCACGCACGACGGCGCCCACCACGTCAACGCGACCTACTACGATCACGTGCGCGTCCCGGTCACCAGGCGGGTCGGCGCGGAGAACGCGGGCTGGCGGCTGATCACCGCGCAGCTGAACCATGAGCGGGTGATGCTCGGCCCGGCCGGCCGGCTCGCCGCGATGACCGACCGGGTGCGCGACTGGGCCGCGGAGCGGTCGCTGCTCGACCGGCCGGACGTGCGGCGGGCGCTGGCCCGGGCGTCGGCCGTCACGCGGGTCAACGAGCTGCTCAACTGGCAGGTGGCCGCGACACCGGAGCTGAGCATTGCCGACGCGTCCGCCACCAAGGTGTTCTCATCCGAGCAGGCGCAGACGATCGGGCAGTCGCTCGCCGAGGTCGTCGGCCGGCACGCCGACGCGGCCGAGCCGGCCACGGCGGCGCTGCTGACCTGGCTGGACGTGCAGCTCAAACGGAACATCGTGCTGACGTTCGGCGGCGGCGTCAACGAGGTGCAGCGCGAGCTCATCGCGACGGCCGGCCTCGGCCTGCCGCGGGTACCGCGATGACCGGCGCGCCAGTATCAGAAAGAACCCCAGTATCACTCAGAACGGGGGCGGGATGACTCCGGAAGCCATCATGGCCGCCGCGGAGCGGATCGCCGCCGGCGGCGACAGCCTGCCGCGGCCCGCCCGCGACCCGGTTAACTTGCCGATGATCCGCAACTGGCTGGAAGCGGTCGGCGGCGCGCTGCCCGACCAGGAGTGCCTGGACACCGCGCCGCCCGCGATGATCCAGGTCTGGACGATGCCGGGACTGCACGGGACGCGCGCCGACGACGACCCCCTCGGCGCGATGACCGCGCTGCTCGACGAGGCCGGGTACCGGTCGGTGGTCGCGACGAACTGCGACCAGGTCTACCTGCGCCCGGTCAAGCTGGACGAGCGGCTGGCCGTCTCCGCCCGCCTGCTTGACGTCACCGGGCCCAAGCGCACCGCGCTCGGCCAGGGCTGGTTCGTGACCACCAGGAGCACCTGGACCTCGGCGGGCGAGCCGGTGGCAACCATGGACTTCCGCGTGCTCAAGTACGCCGCCGCGGCCGGCTCGGCCAGGGCCGCCGCGCCCGTCATGCGCCCCGTGGTCTCGCCGGACACCGAGTTCTTCTGGGCCGGGACCGCGGCCGGGGAACTGCGCGTCCAGCGCTGCGGCGGCTGCGGGGCCCGGCGCCATCCGCCCGGCCCGCTGTGCCCGTCGTGCGGGACGCTGGCCGCGGACCCCCGTGAATACGTCGTCGCGGCCGGGACCGGCGAGGTCTACAGCTACGTCGTGCACCATCACCCGCCCGTACCCGGCAAGAAGCTGCCCATCGTGATCGCGCTCGTCCAGCTGCCTGAGGGCGTCCGGGTGACCGGCGAGCTGCTCGGCGCCGCCCCCGGTGAGGTGCGGATCGGCCTGCCGGTGCGCGCGGAGTTCGTCCGGGTCGATGACGACCTGACGCTGCCCGCCTGGCGGACTCTGCCGCCCCCGGTGGACGACCCCCGGTGGACGACCCCCCGGTGGCCTCCCGCCAAGGCGGCCAGATCACCCTGCCGCCGCTGGCCATCGACGTCACGCCGACGTTCGTGGTCGCCACGGCCCTCGCCACCCGTGACTTCCAGGACGTGCACCATGACCGGGACCGCGCCGTCGCCGGCGGCGCCAAGGACATCTTCCTCAACATCCTGACCACGACCGGCCTGGTCCAGTGCTACGTCGCGGCGTGGGCGGGACCGGACGCGGTCTTCCGCGCGATCTCCGTCCGGCTCGGCGTGCCCTGCCACCCGGGCGACACGCTGACCTTCACCGGCGAGGTCGGCGGCCCGGACGACAGCGGCGAGCGGGTGCTATCGGTCGTCGGCCGGTGCGGTCCCGCTGGTGGTCAGGTGAGCGGCGATCACGTGACCGCGACCGTGCGCCTCGCGCCGGCGGGAGTCCGCTGATGCCGGGCGGGACGGCGATCGCCGGCATCGGCGCCACCGAGTTCTCCAAGGACTCCGGGCGCAGCGAGCTGCGGCTCGCCGTCGAGGCGATCACCGCGGCTCTCGCCGACGCCGGCCTGACCGCCGCCGACGTGGACGGCCTGGTCACCTTCACCATGGACGGCAACGCGGAGATCGCCGTCGCCCGTGAGCTTGGCCTGAGTGAGCTGCGCTTCCTCGACCAGATCGGCTACGGCGGCGGCGCCGCCTGCGCCACCGTGCAGCACGCGGCGATGGCCGTCGCCACGGGAGCGGCGGACGTCGTGGTCTGCTACCGGGCGCTCAACGAGCGTTCAGGCCGCCGCTTCGGCCAGGTGGCCGCCGGGCTGGCGGGCGCCCCGACGACCGCTGGGGTCGACAACGGCTGGCACTACCCGATGGGACTGGCCACGCCCGCGGCGATGGTCGCGATGGTCGCCCGCCGGTACATGCATGAGTACGGCGCGACCAGCGAGGACTTCGGCCGGATCACGGTCGCGGCCCGCCGGCACGCCGCGAGCAACCCGAAGGCGTGGTTCTACGGGCGCCCGGTCACGCTCGCCGAGCACCAGGAGTCCCGCTGGATCACCGAGCCGCTCCGCCTCCTCGACTGCTGCCAGGAAAGCGACGGCGCCGTGGCCGTCGTCGTCACGAGCCTGGACCGTGCCCGTGACCTGCCCCGGCGGCCCGCGGTGATCGCCGCCGCGGCGCAGGGCAGCGGCCCGGGGCAGTTCATCATGACCAGTTACTACCGCGACGACCTGGCCGCGCTGCCCGAGATGGGCGTGGTCGCCAGGCAGCTGTGGCGGCAAGCCGGCCTCGGCCCGGCCGACGTGCGCACCGCGGTGCTGTACGACCACTTCACCCCGTACGTGCTCATCCAGCTGGAAGAGCTCGGCTTCTGCCCGCGCGGCGAGGCGAGTGGCTTCATCGCGGACGGCGCCATCGAGGTGGGCGGCCGCCTGCCGCTCAACCCCCACGGCGGCCAGCTGGGCGAGGCGTACATCCACGGCATGAACGGGATAGCCGAGGCGGTCCGCCAGCTTCGCGGCACGTCCGTCAACCAGGTCCCCGGCGAGGGCCCCGTCCTGGTAACCGCCGGCACCGGCGTCCCCACCAGCGGCCTGATCCTGTCGTAGCCGCGCATCCGCCCGGCTTGGGGCCGCCCGCTTCTGCGGCGAACCGGTCTTCGCTATCGTTGGCTGGTGGAAGGCGTGGTGCCTGCCCGGGCGGTTCACCGGAACGCGGTGGCCGCGCTGGGCCCCGGGTTTGCCGCTGGGGGCTTCGAGCGCCGCAGCGCGTCGGCCGCCGCCGTGTGGCACCGGCCGGCGGCCGAGGAGTTCGTCGTCGCCTGGGTCCAGCCCACGCGCAGCCCCGACGCGTACGGCTGGTACGGGTCCAGGTTCATCATCGAGTTCCGGCGGGGTGCCCAGCCAAGGGCCGGCGTGCTCGGGCCGGGCTTCCGGTTTTGCCAGCTCCTGGACGACGAGGCGCGGGAGCGGGTGCGGGGCGTGCAGAACGCGGTCATCAGGCGGTTGCCGCCCGCGCCCGTCCAGGTGCTGCGCACGCTCGACGAGCAGGCGCGCGATCGGTACCTGGCGCAGGGGAGGCAGGTAACGGCGCCCTACGGCCGTGATCAGGACGTCTGGTTCCGTTACCGGGATGAGCGCGACCTCAATGC
This sequence comes from uncultured Actinomycetota bacterium, assembly GCA_963767685.1. Lineage (GTDB taxonomy): Bacteria > Actinomycetota > Actinomycetes > Streptosporangiales > Streptosporangiaceae > Trebonia. Next base: position 407,456 of record CAVYEZ010000010.1, on the reverse strand, counting down.
CTGGTTCCGGTTGCTTCCCGTCCTGCTCCCCGGCGTCCTTCGCGCGGTCCGGCTGAGGCTCGGGTGAGTACCGCGGGTCCCCGGCGTGCCCGGGTCAGCGGCCGCCGGTGAAGAATTCCCGCAGGTCGCGCTCTAGGAGGTCGGGGACGAGCAGCGCGGCGAAATGGCCGCCGCGCTCGAACTCGGTCCAGCGGGCCACGTTGTGCTGGGTCTCGGCGAACTTGCGGATGGTTGAGTCGCCGGGGAAGAGCGCGAGCGCGGTGGGCACCTGGCTGTAGGCGGGCTGGGAGGCCCAGTTCGCGGCGGCTTCCTTGTACAGCCGGGCGGCTGACCCGGCGGTGCCGGTCAGCCAGTACGTCGCGACGTTGGTGAGGATCTCGTCATTGCCGATCGCGCCGACGTGCTGGCCGTAGTCGTCGAACCACTCCAGGTACCAGCCGAGCAGCCCGGCCGGGGAGTCGGCCATCGCGTACGCGAGGGTCTGCGGCCGGCTGCCCTGAATCGCCGCGTACCCTCCGCGCTCAGCCTGCCAGTTGCGCAGCCGTTCGAGCCGCTGCCGTTCCGTAGCGGTCAATTCGCCAGGGTCTCCGGCGGGGAACGCTACGAACCCGTGCATGTGGATCCCGGCCACGTGCTCCCCGTCGAGGCGCGCCAGCTCCGCGACGACCCGAGCGCCCCAGTCCCCGCCGTGCGCGCCGTAGCGGTCATAGCCGAGCCGCGCCATCAGCTCCGCGTACGCACGGGCGATGCGGGCCACGTCCCAGCCCCGGCTGGTGGTCGGCCCGGAGAACCCGTACCCGGGCATGGACGGGATCACCAGGTCAAAGCCCGCCGCGGTGAGCGGGCCGATCAGCTCAAGGAAGTCCGCGGGCGTGGACGGCCAGCCGTGGCACAGCAGCAGCGGCAGCCCGGCGCCGCCGCGGGCGTGCAGGAAGTGGATCTGCTGTCCGTCGATGACCGTGGTGAACTGCGGGACCGCGTTCAGCCGCGCCGCCCAGCCAGGCCAGTCATACCCCTGGCGCCAGTACGCCGCCAGCTCGCGCACCCGCTCCCCGGCCACGCCGTAGTCCCACCCGGCCCCGGGCAGCTCATCCGGCCAGCGGGTCCGGGCCAGCCGGCCGGCCAGGTCATCGAGGTCGGCCCGCGGAATGTCAATGTGAAATGGCTGTGGTGTGCTCATGCCCCTAGCCTCACCGGTATTGAGGCCAGATTCCGTCCTCAATGCCCGCGATGGCTATCGTCGGGCGGCGCGCAGTCATGCGCGCACGCCCCGAGCCGGGACGTCGAACCGACAAGACCATCGCCGGCGTCATCGCCGAGTTCGACGCCGCCTGCGCGACATCCCGGCAGATCGCGGCGGGCTTCACGCTGGGCCAGCCGACCGCGCCGCGACCACCAGGGCCAGGTGTCACCGCGCTGGATCTACGTGCACATCATCAGGGAGCACGCCCGGCACATCGGTCACGCCGACATCCTCCGGGAGCAAATCGACGGCGTAACCGGCGACTAACCGACTGCCGACCGAGAGGTCCTGGCCGGGCGCCGATAAGCCGGCGGCGTCCGTGTAAGCCGGCGGCGTCCGTGTAAGCCGGCGGCGTCCGCGGTGAGGTCAAGGGCGGCGAGGTAGCCGAACGTCATGGCCGGGCCGATCGTCGCGCCCGCGCCCGCGTAGCTGTGCCCCATCACCGCGGCGCTCGCGTTGCCCGCCGCGTAAAGACCAGGGATCGGAGTGCCGTCGGGACGCAGCACCCGGGCCCGGGCATCGGTCCGCAGGCCGCCCTTGGTCCCGAGGTCGCCTGGCACGATCTTGGCGGCGTAGAACGGCGCGCTGGCCAACGGGGCCAGGTTGGGGTTGGGCCGGACGCGCGGGTCGCCGTAATAGCGGTCATAGGCCGACTCGCCGCGGCGGAACTCCTCGTCGCGGCCGGCCCGCGCGAACTCGTTGAACCGGGCGACCGTCCGGGCCAGGCCGTCCGGGTCGACGCCGATCGCGGCCGCGAGCTTGCCGAGGTCCGGCGCCCGGAAGACCGCGCCCGCCGCGTACCAGCGGCGGGGGAGCGGCCGGCGCGGCGGCAGGCCCGCGAAGACGTACCGGTCGCGGTAACGCTGGTCAAACACCAGCCAGGCGGGGATGTGCGGGTTGTCCGCCGTGTTCCCGTCGTACATGGCGTGCACGGCGTCGACGTACGGGGCCGACTCGTTGACGAACCGCCGGCCCGCGCCGTTGACCATGACGCAGCCCGGCAGGTTCCGTTCCGCCAGGCAGAAGTACGGCCCGCGAGGCAGCGGGATCGACGGCCCCCACCAGGCGTCGTCCATCAGGCCGGTCGCCGCGCCGAGGCGCTGGCCGGCCACGATCCCGTCGCCGGTGCTGCCGGCCCCGCCGGTCGTCCAGTCGGTCCCGATCGGCGCCTGCTGGTACTGGCCGCGCATCTGCGCGTTGCGCTCGAACCCCCCGGTGGCGATCAGCACGCCGCGCCGCGCCCGGATCAGCGTCGGCTTTCCGTCCCGCACGGTCCTGACCCCGGTGACCCGGCCGTCCGTCACCACCAGGTCGGTCAGCGGGGAATCCAGCCACACCGGCACGCCGCTGGAGACCAGCCCGGCCCGCAGCCCCGCGGCGAGGGCCTGCCCGAGGCTGAGCATCCGGTGCCCGAGCAGGCGGCTGCGGGCCAGCCGGCCCGCGACCTTGACGCTGGCGAGGATGGCGCGCGGATGCCGGGCGCCCAGGGTCAGCCAGCGGTAGTCGGCCTGGGTGACCGCCACGCCGCGGGGGACCGGCAGGTACGGCCGGTTCAGCCGGGCGAGTTCGCCGCCGAGCACGGACCCGTTGAACGGCACCGGCTCGATGCTGCGCCCGGAGGCCAGCCCGCCCGGTGCCTCGGGGTAGTAGTCGGCGTAGCCGGGGACCCAGGCGAGCCGCAGCGGCGTCGTGGCCAGGACGAGGTCCAGCATCGCCGGGCCGTGCTCGAGCAGCGCGTCCCGCAACTCCGCCGGGACGTCTTCCCCCGCCACGTGCGCGAGGTACAAGCGGGCCAGCTCGGGGGTGTCGGCCACGCCGGCGCGGCGCAGCACCGAGTTGCCCGGTGCCCAGATCCCTCCTCCAGAACGGGCCGTGGAGCCTCCGAACGACCCCGTCTTCTCTAGCACGACGACCGTCGCCCCGCGGTGTGCCGCCGTCAGCGCGGCCGTCATGCCCGCCGCCCCGCTGCCCGCCACCACGACGTCGACATCCACGGTGTCGGATTCTGTGCGATCAGATTCCGCGTGCGCCTGCCCGTCCGCTATCGGCCCTGTTCCCATGCCGCCTCCCGGGTCAATACTAGAACATGTTGCAGTTTCACGCTTCGGACGAAGGGCAGCGATTTGTCAGCCAACTGGGACATCGAGGCCGACGTGGTCGTGGTGGGGTTCGGCGCGGCCGGCGCCTGCGCCGCCCTGGAAGCGGCCGCGCTTGGCCGCTCGGTGGTGGTGCTTGACCGCTTCGAGGGCGGCGGTGCCACCGCCCTGTCGGGCGGCGTCGTGTACGCCGGCGGCGGCACGCCGCAGCAGCGTGCTGCGGGTGTCTCCGACACGGCGGCGGCGATGTTCGGCTACCTCCGCACCGAGGTGGGCGACGTGGTGCCCGCCGCGACGCTCCGCGAGTTCTGCGACGGCAGCGTGGCGATGCTCGGCTGGCTGGAGGGCCACGGCGTGCCGTTCGAGGGCAGCCTGTGCCCGGATAAGACGTCCTACCCGACCAACCGCCACTACCTGTACTACTCGGGCAGCGAGGTCTCCGCCAGCGCCGTCGCGCACCCGGCGCCCCGGGGCCACCGGACCCGGGGCCGGGGCACGTCCGGCAGGCTGCTGTTCGCGCGGCTCGCCGCCGCCGCCCGCAGGGCCGGCATCCAGGTGGTGACGCAGACCCAAGCGGTCCGTCTCGTCGTGGCCGACGGCCGGGTGGCGGGCGTGGAGTGCCGTTCGCTGCGATCGGCGCCGTGGTGGGCGCGGATCGCCCACCGCGCGCTGCACCGCGCGGCCAGCAAGCCCTACCTGTACGTCCCGAAGGTCGGCCGGCTCATGCACCGCCCGGTGACCTGGCTGGAGCGCCGCCACGGCCGGCCCCTGCTGGTCGGGGCGCCCCGGGGCGTGGTGATCGCCGCGGGCGGATTCGGCGCCAACCGGCAACTGCTGCGCGCGCACGCGCCGTCCGCGCGCGGCGGGCTGCCGCTGGCCACACCCGGCGACGACGGCAGCGGCATGCTGCTCGGCACCGCCGCCGGGGGAGCGGCGGCGCTGCTCGACCGCGTCTCGGTGTGGCGTTTCCTCAGCCCGCCGCCCGCCCTGCTGCACGGCGTGCTCGTCGATGCCCACGGCAAGCGGATCGGCGACGAGTCCAGGTACGGCGCGGCGATCGGAGACGAGATCGTCCGCCGCGGCGGCCGGGCGTGGCTGTTCACCGACGGGGCCACGATCGCGGCGGCCCGGCGGCAGCTAAGCGGCTCGACGCTCTGGTTCCAGCGGCTGCAGGCCTGGTACCTGCTCACCTTCGGGCGGGTGACCGCGGACACGGTGGCCGGGGTCGCGGCCAAGGCCGGCGTCGACCCCGACGGCCTGGCGGCGACGGTGGCCGCCTACAACCTGGCCGCCCAAACGACGGGTGCCGCCGACCCGGCGGGCAAGCCGGCCGACCAGGTCCGCCCGCAGGATCGGCCGCCGTACTCGCTGATCGACTACTCGGTCCGGCCCCGGCTGCTCAACCCGGCCCCGGTCCTCACCCTCGGCGGCCTGGTGGTCGATCACCAGACCGGCCAGGTACTGCGCGCCGACGGCACCCCCGTCCCCGGCCTGTACGCGGCGGGCCGCAGCGCGGTGGGCCTGTGCTCACGCTCGTACGTCAGCGGCCTGTCCATCGCCGACTGCGTGTTCTCCGGCCGCCGCGCCGCCCGCCACGCGGCTGCCTCGCAGGTGGCACCCGCGGACTCTTAATCCGCGGGTTCGGGGTTCAAGTCCCTGGCGGCGCACCCGTTCTGACCTGGGGTTTTACGACTCCAGGTCATTTTTTTTGTGTCCGTTTTGTCCCCGTGGTTGCTCGCGCGCACGGACCCAGCAATCCGGGTCTTGTCAAAAACGGCCCATCCGGCGCCCGCAGCGAGGCTTTCGCCCCGGAGCCGGGCCGTCTCGTACGGTCGGCGCCGCCCCGGGCCACTAGACCAAGGGTCTAGACCTCTCGCATGCGCGCTGGGAGCGCGCCCCCAGCCCCCTATTCCGATGCCGTCACGCTCAGTGCAACCTGCTGGTAAACGGCACTTATGGCGGATACTTCGCTGGCGCGGACGCCCCAAGCGCGCCGGCTGCCGGCAGGGGATGCGCGGTACAGCGCCAATGTGCATGCGGGTGGCGGTCCCGGCTGCCGCCGACGTTCGAGGCGTTAATCCGCTGGGCACTTGCGTCCGCACGCGCTTCAGGGCAGGGCGGGGCTCTATGGGGACGGCGGCAGCGTGCGCCGGATGTTGGCGTGCCCGGCAAGCTGGGGCGAGGGCGGCCACAGCCGGGCCGGATGCCCGGGGCCGACGGGATTGCCGGCGCCGGGTACGGTCGCACCCGCACGGGGGCGGTGTGCGCCCGGGACGGCCCACGGCCGCGCACCCCTCTCTGGCAGCGGGTTGCCGGGGTGACGATGGCGAGGAGCGTTCGCGGGCACAGGTTCCGGGCAGCGGCGCGCTGCTGCGCAAGGCCAGCATCAGGACAGCCCCGGGTAACTCGGGCTGCGGGCGTCTGCCAGCCTCGCCAGCGCCGAGCGAGACGGCGGCAGGAGCGCTGTGGTCACCGCTGGTCGGCAGCCTCGGCTTATGCTCCTGGCAGGCGCACAACGGGCACCGGGGTTCTTCGTCGTAGACCGGATGCCCGCACACGCACATGCGCGGAGTGGACAGGAGCAGCAGGGCGTCGGTGTTGTCGGCCGGTCGGGTCACGGTCGGCCAACTGTATGCCGGGCCTCTGACTTTCCATCCGCGCCGCACCGCTCGCCTGGCCCGCCACGCGCAGCGGTCTAGGACCGGGCGGTTGGTCTCGCGCCAGGGCCGGGACGGCCACGCGGTCACCGACGGTGAAGGCGCCGGCCATTCCGTCGCGCGCGTGGCCGGGGACGGGGCACAAGTACTGATAACTGCCGGGCGTGGCGGCGGTGAAGGTCATGGTGCCGGCGTGCATCCCGGCGTCGGCGGGCTTGCCGAGGAACCACACGGCCGACCCGGTGAAGGCAGGGACGGCGTTCATCATCGGCATCTGTGACTGGGAGGCGCCGGCGGTGATGACCAGCCCGTGGGCCATGTCGGTGTCGGCGTTGACCAGTTGGATGCTGACATGCGCGCCCGCGGGGACGATGATGGCGGGGTCCGTCATCCCGGCGATGCGGAAGGACTCGGCCGGCATGGACAGGCTGGCGAGCACCGTCAGCATGACGTCCTTGCCGGTGAAGGTGATGGTGCGGCTGGCCCGGTTGACGTCCGCCCCGGCTGGGACCTGGGTGCCGAGCCGTTCCGCCGTGGCGGGGCTGACCCGCAGGCCGGGTGCGCTGGCAAACAGCGCGCCCATGACCGTGCCCGGGTTAGCGCCGCCGCCCATCATGGCGCCTGGCAGGGTTCCTCCGCGCATCCATCCCGGAGCTCCGGCCGCGCCGGCCACGAACGGCTGTGGCGCAGAGCAGGACCGCGGCCGCTAGCCCTACGCTGAGCTGCTTGAACTGCTGCATGGGCAGAGAGCCGAAGACCTGGATCTGCGCCAGGTTCGCGGCCGGGTGGACGGTCGTCTCGGCCGACCGCCCCGAGTGCGTTCACCCGCACCGGGCAGGCTTCCGCCCCGGCCATATGATCACCCCCGGTTCCAGGACCTCATCTCACGTCAGCGTGGCCACAACGCCCGACGGCAACAGGCCCGCAAAGGCCCGGGGACCAGCGCCCGTTGGTCACCGGCTCCAGGCTCTTACGGGTTTCGGCCTGGCCCGCCGCGACAGGTTCCCAAGCCCGCTGGCGGTTAGCCTGCGGGTGCATGCTCCGTCAGCCGGAATACCGGGTGACGGTGCGCTTCTGCGGCGAATGCCTGCTCCGGGTCCTCGGCCTTGGCGTCAAAGAAGGGAGCGGTGACCCGTACCTGGCCGACGTAGCGCCGCAGCACGGTCCCGGCGGCCTGGGCGCCGGCCTCCTCGGCGTGCAGCAGCTCGGTTGTCCCGCCGCGCCGTAGCGACACCTCGGGCCGGGCGCGGACGTTGTGGACCCAGCCGACCTCGCCGTAGGGGGATACCAGCCAGCGTTCGCCGTCTCCTTCCACCAAGGTCACGGGCGTCGTCCGCGCGCTGCCGGTCCGGCGGCCCGTGGTGGTGAGCAGGTAGCTCGATTTGCCTCCAACGCCGAGCCGGAGCATCGCCGTCACGAGCGCGTTCACGGTCTTGCGGGCCGGCCCAAGCCGGTAAGCCCTGGCCATGGGTGACCATCCTTCGCTGGGTTGACGCCGACTTTACCTAAGTCAAGTTCCCCGGCGGAAGGGACTTCAGCCCGGGAACCGGCCCCGCCGTTGTGTGATTTCGGCGAAGCCCCGGCAATGACAGCGTTTCAGTCGATCGCGAAGCGGGCGGCCACGTCGAAGGCATCCGGGCCGGGGGGCGGGTAGTTGAGTCGGTCGCGGACGGCTACGACGCCTTGGATGTGGCGGGCACGGCGGACGATATCGTGTCCCTGCGCGCAGGTTCGCGGCCTGCCAGTTAGCGTGACCACGCCGTCGGACACCATCACGTCGAACCTTCCGGCATCCGCCTGAGATTCGCAGACCGCGATGTCGGTCCTGATCTCCTCGCCGATCTCCACGTCCGGGCGGTCGTAGACGGCCAGCACGTCGGCGCGGCTGACGATCCCCGCCAGGTGATTGTCCCCGTCGACGACCACGAGGCGCTTGACCCTGCGCGTGTACATGAGCTTGGCGGCCTCCTCAACGGTGTCGCCGGGCGAGACGGTTACCGCCGGGGAGGTCATCAGGTCGCCGGCCGTGACTGCGCGTGCCTTTTCCACCTGGTGCTGGTGCAGGATGCCGGTGATCATTCCCGGCGTCCCGTCTTCACCGCCGCCCAGGGCCAGCTTCGCCAGCAGGTCAGACTCCGAGACCACGCCGATGACCTGGCCCGCCTGGTCGATTACCGGGAACGCGCTGACCCGGTAATCGCGGAAGGCAGAAGCGATCGTGGCGAACGGCGTGCCCTGCTCCACCCAGCGCACGTTGATGGTCAGCACGTCCTTGACGAGGGTGTTCATTCGTCTGCCTCTTCCTCTTCGTCGTCCGCTTCCTCGCGGGTCAGCACGACCTTGAGCGCGCCGTTGCCGGCGGCATCGGCGAAGACGTCGTAGGCCTGCTCGAAGTCGTTCATGCCGAAGCGGTGGGTGACGAGCTGGCGGGCGTCCAGCTGGCCGGAGGTGACCAGGCGCATCAGAGTTGGGATGGACGACGCGTCGACTAGCCCGGTGGTGATGGTGATGTCCCTGGCCCACTGGTCTTCCAGGTGCAGCAGGGCGGCCTGGCCGTGCACGCCGATGTTGGCGATGCGGCCGCCCGGGCGGGCCAGCTTGACCGCAAGCTCGAAGGTGGCCCCCGAGCCGACGGCCTCGATCGCGACGTCCGCGCCGAGCCGGCCGGTCAGGTCCTTGATGACGGCGACCGGGTCCTCGCGCGAATCGTTAATGATGATGTCGGCGCCGAAGGCCTTGGCTTCGGCCAGGCGGGCGTCGGACAGGTCGATCGCGATGACGTGGCTGGGGCTGAACAGCCGTGCGCACATCATCGCGGACAAGCCGACCGGGCCGGCCCCCACGACTGCCACCACGTCGCCTGGCCGCACGCCTCCGGCGAGCGCGCCGACCTCGTAGCCCGTCGGCAGGACGTCGGCCAGCATGAGGGCTTCCTCGTCAGACACTCTGTCCGGGATCTGGTAGAGCGAGGTGTCGGCGTCGGGGATGCGGACGTACTCGGCCTGGGTGCCGTTGATCTGGTGGCCGAGCCTCCAGCCGCCGCCTGCCCCACCCTGGCCGAGGGGGCCCTCGCACTGGCCGTACCGGCCCTCGCGGCAGAACCGGCAGGTCCCGCACGCGCTGATGCAGGGGACGAGGACCCGGTCGCCCACGCTGAGCCGGTGGATGCCGTCGCCGATCTCGTCGACGGTACCGACGGCCTCGTGGCCGAGGATCCGGCCCGGGTGTACCTCGGGCACGTCGCCGGCCAGGATGTGCAGGTCGGTGCCGCAGATCGTGGTCGCGTCGACCCGGACGATCACGTCGCCTTCGTCGGTGATCTCCGGGTCCGGAACCTCTTCCCAGGCCTTCTGGCCGGGACCGTGGTAAACGAGCGCCCGCATGGCTGCCTCCGTCTGTTCGGACTGTTTCCTTACCTCAAGCCTCGCCGCCGGCGTACGCGGAGAGCAGGGGCCGAAGGTCCTTCCGGTCGGGCTGAAGGTCTGGTCCCTGTCGGACCCGGCGTGGCTAGGGTCAAGAGCGGGAGTACCAAGCCGCTGGAAAGGAGCAGTCATAATGGCCGACCGCGTGATCGAAGAGCTTGATGAAGACCAGTGCCTGAAGCTGGTATCGGAGGGCGGCATCGGCCGGATCGCTTACACCGGCCGGTTCGGGCCCGTTGTGCTGCCGGTGAACTACGAACTGCTGGACAGGGCGGTCGTGTTCCGTACCGCGGCGCACGGGCCGCTGGATGAAGACCTGCGGACCGGGATCGCCAACGCCGACTACAAGGTGGCGTTCGAGATCGACAGCATCGACCTGGCTACCCGGCGGGGCTGGAGCGTGCTCATCCAGGGGCCAGCCCACCACCTCGCGGAAGATGAGCGGGACGCGGCCGGCCGTGATCGTGTCCAGCCCTGGGCGCCGGGAGACCGGGAGATGATGGTCCGGATCGTCCCGTCACGGATCACCGGTCGCCGCGTCGGACCCGCTTGACGACAAGTGACCGAATGCCGGGCGCGGATTCCGCGCCCGGCATTCGGCTTTGAGGGCCTAGCTCAGGTTTTCCTCCGGCACCATGCTGATGGCACCGGACGGGCATTCGGCGGCGCAGATGCCGCAGCCCTTGCAGTATTCGTAGTCGATCTCATAGGCGCCGGAGCTGATCTTGATGATGGCGTTGTCCGGGCAGGCGCCGTAGCAGTTGTCGCAGCCGAAGCAGTTGCCGCAGGACATGCAGCGGCGGGCTTCGAACAGCGCGGTCGACGCGTCGAGGCCGCCGGTCACCTCGTCGAACGTGCCGGCCCGGCGGGCGGCTCGCAAGCTTCGGCCGCACCGTCGCGGGGGCATCGGCGTAGTACCAGGTGTTGAGCTTGTCGTAGGTGGCCAGGTCGTGCCGCGGCGGCGTGTCCCGCCGCGTTTCGTGCAGCCAGGCGTCGATGGCGCGGGCGGCCTTCTTGCCGTGGCCGATGGCGACCGTAACCGTGCGCTCGGCGGGGACCATGTCGCCCGCCGGCGAACATCCCCGGGTGCCCGGTCATCAGGTCGGGGCCGACGTCGACCGTCCCCTTGGAGAACGTCACGTCCGGGACGCCGTCAAGGACGGCCAGGTCGGCGTCCTGGCCGAGCGCCAGACCAGGCAGTCCGCCGACAGTTCCTCGAACTCGCCGGTCGGCTGCGGGAACCCGTTGTCGTCGAGCCGCATCTTCTCGATCCGCAGCGTGCCCCCGTCCGCGTGGGCGACGGTGGAGAGCCAGCGCATCGTGACGCCCTCTTCCAGCGCCTCCTCGACCTCGACGTCGTGGGCGGGCATCCGGTCCCTGGTGCGCCGGTACACCACCACGGCCTCGGCCGCGCCGAGCCGCTTCAGTGAGCTCGGCCAGGATGTCGGTGATCGTCGTGTTGAGCTCGAGCGTGACGCCCAGGGCGAGGATCCGGTCGATCTCGGCGTCCATGACGTCGCGGGGCAGCCGGTACTTCGGGATGCCGTAGCGCATCATGCCGCCGGGCTCGCTGCCCGCGTCCTTGACGGTCACCGCGTGGCCCAGGCGGGTGAGGTGGTAGGCGGCCGACAGGCCGGACGGCCCCGCGCCTACCACCAGCACCCGCTTGCCCGTCAGCGCCGCTGCGACGGGCGTTTTGTCGGCGAGCACAGGCCAGCCTTGCTGGATGGCCTGGTCGCCGAGGTACCGTTCGACCGAGTTGATGCCGACGGCCGAGTCGACCTGCCCTCGGTTGCAGGCGGTCTCGCACGGCCGGTAGCAGACCGGCCCATGATCGCGGGGAACGGGTTGTCGTTCATGATCTGCCGCCACGCGGCCTCGTAAGCCGGGAGGCCGCCTTCTTCGGCCTGGTACAGCCATTGCTGGATGTTCTCCCCGGCCGGGCACGCGTTGTTGCACGGCGGCAGGAGGGACACGTAGACGGGGCGCTCGGTGCGCCAGGCGCCGGTGTGGTTGGCCCGGCTGGAGCCTGGATCGAGGGTGATGGCGAAAGGCTTGTCCATGGGGGGTCACCCCTCCTGCTGGGAGTAATGATGCGGATCCGGAGTAAGCCGAAGTCGTTCGGGATGACTGGTTTGCTCGTCGTCGAGCAGGCCGAATCTCGCGATATTGCGGTCCGCTGAGGCCTGGATCCGCGCGATCACCTCGGTTCGCTCCTGAGGGCGGAACAGGTGCGCGTAGCGGGCCTGGAGCCGCAGGTAGTCGGTGACCGGAACCTGATGGCGGATCGGGGCCGCGCCGACGACGCGGTCGCCTTCGGCCTCGAAGACGGGGAACAGGCCGGATTCGGTGGCGAGCCGGGCGACCTTGATCGTGTCGGCGGGCGAGCTGCCCCAGCCGAGCGGGCACGGTACCAGGATGTGCAGGTAACGGGCGCCGTGGAAGTCCATCGCCCGGGTGGCCTTGTACTCCACGTCGCGCAGGTCGGCGACGGTGGCGGTGGCCGTGTAGGGGATCTCATGGGCCATGGCGATGAGCGGCACGTTCTTGCCCTGGCCGAAGGTGTTGCCCGGCTCGGGGCCGACCGCGGGGGTGGTGGCCGTGCGCGCCGCGGGCGGGGTGGCGCCGGAGCGCTGCACGCCGGTGTTCATGTACGCCTGGTTGTCGTAGCAGATGTACAGCACGTCGTCGTTACGCTCGAACATGCCCGACAGGCAGGCCATGCCGATGTCCACGGTGCCGCCGTCGCCCCCTTGGGCGACGACCCGGATGTCGGGGCGGCCCATCGCCTTCATCGCCGCGGCGACCCCGGAGGCGACCGCGGGCGCGTTGCCGAACAGCGAGTGCAGCCAGGCGATCTGCCAGGACGTCTCTGGGAAGGGGGTGGAGAACACCTCGAGACAGCCGGTCGCGTTGACGGCGATCAGCTTGCCCTTGGCCGCGCGCATCGCCGCGTCGAGCGCGTAGCGGGCGCCGAGGGCCTCGCCGCAGCCCTGGCAGGCACGGTGGCCGCAGGTGAGCGTGTCGGCACGGGTAGCGCTTGACTGCTCGCTGCGCATGTCCTGCGGCAGCAGCCGGTTCCCGGCCGCGAAGCTGCCCACCTGGTAGAACCTGATCCGCTCGGATGGCATGGCTGGTTCTTCTATCCCCGGGCGCCGGGCGCCGTAGCGCTGAGGTGGCGGAGCACGTTTTCTGCGCTCGGGCCTGACTTGCGGGTGGCGCGCATCCGGGCCAGCTCGGCCTCGGCCAGTTCTGTCCGCAGGTCGAGGAAGCTGAACGGGGGCAGTTCGCCGCGCTCCGCGGCGATGAGCATCGCGCGCAGCGACTTCCTGGTGACCGCACGGCCGCCGAGTCCGGCAATGACCGTGGAGATGACGGTGTCCGCGGCGCGGTGCTGCCCGCCGTCCGCGGCGGCGAGCGCCTCGCGCAGGTCCGCGTGACAATGCCGCCGCTGCCCGGCGCGAGTGCCCGCTCGATGACAACCAGGCGGTGCGGGCGGTGGTTGCCGCCCAGCGCCGCGCGTACGGCCTCGGCCGGGAACGGGCGGAAGCTGGTGATGCCGAGCGCCCCGGCGCGTATCCCGTCGTCGCGGAGCTCGTCGAGCGTGTCCTTGACCGTGCCGAGGACCGAGCCGAGCGCGACGACGATCAGCTCGGCGTCCTCGGTACGGTACGGCCGCACGAGCCCGCCGCTTGGCCGGCCGAACTGGCGCTCGAAGGCGGCGGCGACGTCCGGGATCAGCTCAAGGGCCTGCCTCATCCGCTCGGCCGCCAGGTACCGCACCTCGGTGAATGCCTCGGGGCCGACCATGGCGCCGATCGACACCGGGTCCTCTGGGTCGAGTACCTGGCGCGGCTCGTACAGTGGGAGGAAGGCGTCGACTTCCTCCTGGCCAGGGATGTCCACGGGTTGAGGCCGGGACCGTGAGCAGCCGGGCATCATCGCGAGAGGCGGCGAAGTCGTCGAGGCCGAGTTCACCGAAGCCCCGGGTGGCGTTAATGAGGACATAGCCGTCTGGCGCCAGGCCGGCGAACACGTCCGCCTGGTGCAGTAGCGTCGGGTCCTGGATGAGCAGCGCGTCCGGTTCGGTGACCGGCTCGCGGGTGCGGATCGGCTTGTCGTCGATCCGGCAGAACGACATCACCGGCGCGCCCATCCGCTCCGAGCCGAAACTCGGGAACGCCTGCGCGTGGCGGTCCTCGCGGAACGCCGCCGACGCGAGCAGCTCGGCGGCGGTTACGACGCCCTGGCCGCCGCGGCCGTGGAATCTGACTGCGAACATCGGCTGGCTCCTTCGCTTGTGTCTTCTTCGCTGGTCTCTTCAGCGGATAACCCCCGGCTGGCGCCTTGAGCCGACGCCGGCCGGAGGTCTTCCGCGTTCTCTCGCAGGTACGGGTTGCTGTGGTCGGTCACTTGCCGCTTATGCGGTCGTGGCCGGGGTGATGGCCTCGTGTCCACCTGGCTGCGTCACCTGGACGACGCCCTTGGGCCGACGGCCGAAGGCGAACAGGAACCCGGAGCCGAGGCCCGCCACGGCGCCGAAGCCGAAGAGAACCAGGGAGATGATGTAGGTGATCTGGGAGACCTTCCACCAGCCGTAAGCGTTCAGCAGCATGCTGCGCAGCGTCTCGCCCTTGAAGACGGTGCTCACCGTGGCCGCGAGCGCGGTGTTGCCCGGCTGCGCGATGGACTCAGCCGACAGCTGGGAGTAGGTCTTGCCGCCGCCCATGCTGGCGATGTGCACCGCGATGAAGTGATCGGCGTAGGCCTCGGCCTGCTGGCCCGTCAGCAGCTGCTGCCCCGCGTACTGGCTGACCGACGGGATCATGCTGGGCGTGATCTCAGTCCCGGCCTTGGCGGCCGTGAACGCCGACGCCGGGGGGAAGTAGATCTGCTGCGAGGCGAGCTGGCCCTGCACCGTGTTGTGCACGTAAGCCGAGCCCCACAACAGCAGGCTGCCGGCGACCAGCAGCACCGCCGCCAGGGCGGCGCTCGCCGCGGCGAGCAGGGTACGGGATGAGAAGCGGCGCATCGTAAGCCTCCTAATAAACGCGGGCCCTTACTTGACGGTCCGCTTTGCTGAGCTGACATCGCTGAGTCTTCCGCCGCGCACCCGGGCGGCGTCACCGCCGGATGTCCCCAGGGCGCGGGCCTTTCGTCCCTGTTCAATGCGCCACCGCCGGCGCACGCTGGACTTGACTGGGAACCAGCTTCTTAAGGGGGCGGTCGTATGATCGAGGTCACCAGGTCAGCGCTCTCCGCGCACCCGTTCCTGCGCGGGATGACTCCCGACCATCTGGACGCGCTCGCCGAGGCAGGCGCGGACGTGTCTTTCCCGGCCGGGCACCGGATCTTCGAAGACGGCGGGTTCGCCGGCAAGTTCTGGCTGATCCAGTCCGGTCATGTCGCCGTGGACGTGAACGTGCCGGGGGAAGGGCGGGTCATCATCGACAACGTCGGCATGGGCGAGCTGCTCGGCTTGTCCTGGCTGATCCCGCCGCGTCAGTGGGAGTTCGGTGCGGTATGCGCGGGGCCGCTGCGCGCCTTCGAGTTCGACGCGGGCGCCATCCGGGCGCGGTGCGCGGCCGACCCGCTCTTCGGCTCCGAGCTCACCGGGCGGCTCCTCCGGGTTCTCGCCAGGCGGCTGCAGAGCACCAGGACCCGGCTGGTCACCGGTTCATCGCGCACGGCGCTCGCAGCGCCGTAACAGGCGACATGTGATGCGAATACTGATCGCCGGGGCCGGCGTGATCGGCACCGTCTACGGCGCGCACCTTGGCGCCGCCGGGCACGCCGTCAGCGCGCTCAGCCACCCGCCGAGGACCAGTGATATCGCCGCCGGCGGCTTGACCGCCCGCGATGTCCTGACCGGAAACCGCGTCGAGACCGCTGCGGTCGTCGTGCCTGACGCGGCTGGTGACCGTTACGACCTGGTGCTGGTCGCCGTCCGGGCCGACCAGCTCGCTTCCGCCTGCGCGGAGCTAACCGGGCTGCAAGGCGCGCCGGCCGTGCTGTTCTTCGGAAACAACCCCGGCGGCCGGGCCGCGATCCAGGCCACTGTCCCCGGCACGGTGCAGCTCGGCTTCCCGGGGATCGGCGGCGTCCTGCGTGACGGGACCGCCGACTACGCTCGCATCAGGCAGCAGCCGACCGCCTTGCCGGCCACCGGCGATCCCCGCCTGGCGGAGCTGGAGCGGGCGCTCCGTCAGCGCGGGTTCGCCGTCCAGCGCGTCACGGACATGGACGGCTGGCTCGTCTACCACGCCGCCTTCGTGGCCTGCGTCACCGCCGCGCTCTACCGCTGCGGCAGCGACCCGGCCCGGCTGGCCGCCGACCGGCGCACGCTCACCCTCATGTGCGACGCGTTGACCGAGGCCTTCCGCGCCCTGCGCGACTCCGGTGTCACCGGCCTCCCGCGCAACCTCGCCACCCTGCACCACCCCGCGCTGAAACGGCTCGCGGTCCGCTACTGGGCGCGGACCATGCGCTCACCGTCCGGGGAACTCTTCTTCGCTGCCCACGCCCGGCATGCCCAGCCCGAGATGCGGGCGCTCGCCCTCCAGGTGACCGTCCGGCTGGGAAACCCTCCCGCGCTCAGCCGGCTGAGCGAGCTCCTGCTGGCTGCCCCGCCTTCTTCACGGTGAAATCATCCCTACGGACTCGTCGTGACTCGTACTGGCACACTTCTGCGCCCGCCCCCGGCGGCCCGCTGATGGGGGGCTTGCCCGGCCCGCGACCTTGTCATGTCTGCTCCGACGCTGCCGGGTAGTCTTCGGGCCGGGGCGCGGGCGGCGTTCCGGCCGGCGCCGCGGGCGGGGTCGGCGGGGTGCGCCAGATTAGCCGGTGCACCGGGATCAGGCGCGGGATGTCGCGAAGTCCAGGGATGAACGGAACCAGCAGCAGGAGCAGCGTGGCCGCGCCGGTCATGTAGATGGCGATGAGGTCGACGTTGGTGGAGTTGCGCCAGCCGGGGACGTGGTACCACATCTGGTACAGCCAGAGCCACGGCTGGCCGGGATAGCTGCCTGTCTCGTTCATCACGCCCCACTGGTCGCCGGTGAGGTGCTCGGCCGTCGCCTGGTTGGCGTAGTACTGGCCGTCCTCGAGGAAGAGCAGGGGCTTGGTGAAGTCGGTGCCGTAGAACGGCTGCTGCGCGGACAGGTCGGCGTCGATCCCGCCGCTGAGGGCCAGGGTGAGCTCGGTGGCGAGCATGAAGGGCACTGGTCCGTCGTTCGCCGCGGGCACGACCGGGGTACCGCCGCCCGTGAACGTGACCTTGGTAACCGCGTTGCCGTAGTTGGTCGCCCACTTGTTCTGCTGCGCGGACGAGGCCGCGTTGTAGGTAGCGAGCGCCGCCGCCAGCGGCGGGTCAGTGGGCGCCGACATGGCCAGCGGCTCAAGCACGAACGTCTGCGCCGGGTCGATCGGCTGCGTTACTCCAAACCAGTTGGCCGGGGAGAACAGCAAGCGCTGCGGAGATCCGTTGGTGTTGTACGGCGGCCCGTAGGTCGCGGTGAGGCTGGTCCCGTTCAGTTCGCTCGCCGCGGTGGCGAGGAAGTCGGCGGGCGCCACCTGAACCCAGCTGCGCACGGTGACCGGCGGCGCGTCGGGCGAGGAGACCACCGCGGCAAGGCCGACGGTGACCGCGAGCGCCACGAGGGTGGCGATCGCGCCTTCCTTCAGGATGTCGTAGCGCCGGGTCGGGCCGCGCCACGGCGCCGCGTCGGCAGCGCGCTGTGCCGCCCGCTCTGCCCGGGAGCGGCGCCACGTGGCGTGCGCCGGCAGCGGGTGGCGGCGCACCCGGACGAGCAGGACGTGGGCGCCGACCAGCGCGATCAGGATGATCGGGATCAGCACCACGTGCCACAGCAGCATCTGGCCGAAGTTCATCAGGTTGAAGAACGCGCCGATCCCGCCCGCGTTGAACGCGTCCTTGCCGTTGGTCGCGATCCACTGCGAGTCGAAGTTCTGCTGTGACAGGTAGCCGGTGAAGCACTCCATGACCGAGGCGAGGAACGCGACCATGCCGGTGATCCAGGTGAGCGTGCGCCGTCCGCGCCAGGCCGCCATCCAGAACTTGCCCCACAGGTGGATGACCATGAACGCCATGAACAGCTCGACGCTCCACAGGTGAACGCTGTTGAAGAAGTGACCAACCGTGTTGGTGTGCCACCAGTCGGTGCCGCCGATCGCGATGACGAACCCGCTGACAATCGCCATGCCGAACGCCGCGAGCGAGGCCACGCCGAACACGTACACCCAGGAGGCGACGTAGGCCGGCTGGCGGTCGGGCAGCAGCTTGCCCGGCGGCAGCACGCGCAGCGCCCCGCGGCGCACCCGGGCCGTCCACATCCGCGCGTCGGCATCGTCGCCGCTCCCCGCGATGTACACGGGATCGGGCGCGCCGGCGGATTCCACCGGGTCGGCGGACTCGGGCGCGCCGGGCTCCGGCTGCGCGGTAGTCGCAGAACCGCGCGGGTCCCGCTGACTTCGAGGCGGTCAAGGCGATGCACGAGGCGATGTCGCCGGACAACCTGTACCTGCGGTTCTTCAGCATCAGCCCGCTGGTCCCCGAGCGGGAAGCCGGCCGCGTGTGCGGGGAGGCCGAGGCGGGCCGCGCCGCGCTGCTGGCGCTGTCCGGTGATGAGGTCGTGGGCTGCGCCAGCTACGAGCCTGCACCCGGGGGTCACGCCGAGATCGCGTTCGCCGTTGCTGACCGCATGCACCGCAAGGGCATCCACCACCAGGTCGGCCGGAACCGCTTCCTCGGGCCTGCCCGGACCTCACCAACGCCCCCGGCCCTGCCCGGCGTGACGATCGTCAGCCCGGCCGCAGTGACCGGCCTGGAAACGACGGACGGCCGCGTCACTGCCACCCGGGTCCGGATTAGGTGCTCGAGCAGCGGGCGGGTCAGCCCGATGGCGGTCAGTCCCGAGTGAGCCTGCTGGAGCGGGTAGCCGTCCAGGTACCAGCGGTACTCACCTTGCATGTCGGCGGCGAACGCGCCGTTCGCGGTCATCTCGGCCCGGAAGCCGGGGAACAGTTCCTCCAGCGCGTCGGCACCGGCCGCCAGCAGCGCGTGGGCCTGCCTGCTCTGCGGGACGCCCTTGCGGGCGGCCGGGTGGTCCGGAAGGGCGTCCCGGTCAATGACGGTGACCCGGGCGTACGTTTCGCTGAGAGCCCGCGCCGCCAGCAGGCCGGCGATGCTCGCGCCGATCACCACGGCGTGGCCGCGCGTCGGGCATGTCAGTGGATGAAGCCATCGATGGGGACCCCGTCTCATGTGCTACCTGGACGCGGCAAGAGTAGGGCAGACGGATCAGGAAGCTATATACCGTGAATGAGCTATATCTAAGGAATGAAACCGAACGGGCCCGTCTTCGAAGTGTCCCCCGGCTGCTGCGTCATATCCTCGTGGCGGCTGTCGGGACCTTAGACCAGGACCTTGCTCACGGCCAGCTAGGTGAGGTCGGCCCGGTGGCACCCGGTCTTGTCCCTGATCCGGTCAAGGTGAGAGCTCACGGTCCGCACGCTGATGAACAGCCGAGCCCCGATCTCCGCGTTGGCGCAGCCCTGAGCGACCAGGGTGACCAGCTCCCGCCCCCGCCCGGTCGGCTCTCCGGCGATCCGCGGGGCGGTGATTTCTCCGGGAGCCGTCAGCAGACGGACAACTGATAGCGGCCGCCCCGTCCGCTAGCCCCAACCGCGCGTACCGCCTGCCACCTAACGCACCCATGAGCCGACAATTTCGCTCTTACGCCGGCACGGCGGTCCGTTGACCAGTGTCGGGGACCCCGGTCACCGCTGCCGCTGAGTGGCTCCGCCGAGGGTGGCATCGCCGGGCCGGCTGACCGCGTTCCAGTCACAGGTCAGAGCAGGCCGTTACGGATAGCGAACGCGACGGCATGAGACCGGTTACGCAGGTTCAGCCGGGTGATCGCGCCGTGAACGATGCTCTTGACCGTCCGCTCCGAGTAATTAAGGTGCCGGGCGATCTCGGCCGTGCCCAGGCCATCAGCCAGCAGCCGGATGACGTCCATTTCGCGCTCATATAGCACGGCCGCCCCCTGTCGCGCGCCATCCTCACGGCATGCCACGATCCTGCTGATCATGGAACTGAGCATCGTTCCGGGCAGGTCGGCACGGCCTTCGAGGACGAGCCCAATGGCGTGCACAATCTGCTGGTAGTCGGCCCCCTCCCACGGTATTGCGCTGACCACACCGCAGGTAATCGCGCGCAGGAGCTGCGGCTCGCGTATTCCGTCGCCGACGAGCACGAACCGCGGACCCCGTCCGGCCGCCGCCTCTGCGGCCCGGCACATCCAGGAGAGCGCCTCCTCCGTGACCAGGGTGGTCATTACGAGGACCACATCCGCCTCCTGCACCCGGTCCGCCGGAACCGGCACGATCCCCGGGCACGTACGCAGGTACGCGGCGGCGCCAACGCCGATGATCGGGTCGCCTGCCCAGATGGCCACCTTGACCGGCTTACCCGTGGGACCGCCCTGTCCTGGCCGCGGCGTCGCGGACACGGCGCGGATGTGGCGTCCCGTGGCCGGATGACCTGACCCTGGCCGCAGGCTGATCTCAGCCGCTTTCCTCAAGGCACGTTCCTCCCCCTCGTCTTCAATCGATTGCAAATGCCCCCAGGCCACACCCTAGACAGACTCCATTGACCGTTCCCCGTTCAGAGCCGGTTACGATGGTTCTCACGCTGGCATCGGACCTCGCACCGGGGCATCACCCGAGTGAGTGATATTGGGCAGCGCTGCCCGCCGGCGGGCGACTGCGTTGGCGGTACCGCCAACGCCAGTCAAAATCACAAAAGTGTCGTCACATAACGACTCCCCACACCTATCAAGTTCCATACTTTTATGGCCCCTCCACAGACCGGAGCGCCAATGCCGGCCAGCGCCTCGCCGACGTCCTCTGGCCTGCCCAGCCCGGCTAACGGCGCCGCGCAGCGGAACGGCACAAGCCGCCGAGTTCCCCTTCAGCCCCCGGTCCCGATTGGACCCCTGCGCGGCCGGGAAACCGTACTGGCCAGGCTGGAGGAACTGTTGGTGTCCGCGAGAGCGGGCTCGGGCGGGATCGTCGTGCTGGAAGGCACCGCGGGAATAGGAAAGTCGCGGCTACTCGCCGAGGTACAGGCCCGCGCCGAGGCGGCGGGTGTGGCCGTGGCGGCGGGCAGCGCGGACGAACTGGACCAGGTCACGCCCTGGGCACCGCTGCTCGCGGCGCTCCGCTCGTGCACACGGTCGGTGCTGGCTGCCGATAGCATGCGGACGCTGCATACCATGGCCGACCGGCGCCTGGCGGTGATCGAGCGGATGCAGGCGGCGCTGGAGGAGGCCGCGTCAGCCGACCCGCTCCTGGTGGCGCTCGACGATATGCAATGGGCCGATGCCGCGACCGTAATGGCGTTGGGGTCGCTGCCCCTGTCGCTGTTCTCCTACCCGGTCAAGTGGCTGCTGGCCCTGCGTCCGGTGCCAGCGAGCCCGGCGCTGGACGGGATGCTCGAGCGGCTGGACGAGGCCGGTGCGCTGCGCGTGCACCTGGACCCGCTATCCGTGCCTGATGCGATTATGCTGGCCCGAGACGCGGGCGCGACTGGCAGCGATGCCGAAGTAGCGGAGCTAATCGCGGGGGCGGCGGGGAACCCGTTCTACATCTCGCAGCTGCTCAAGACCGGGGCGGATAGTAATAGCGGACTGTCGGCCCGCGAGGTCCCGGATGCGATTCGAGTCGCGGTGACCCGGCACCTGCGGTCACTGTCGCACGACGCCCGCGAGCTATTGCAGGTCGCCTCGGTGCTGGGACGGGAGTTCTCAGTCGCCGAGGTGGCGGCCCTCACCGGGCATCCCTCAAGCCGACTGCTGGACGCGGTACAGGAAGCGCTCCGCGCCGAGTTGCTCGTCGAGGTGCCCGCGGGGCTAGCGTTCCGGCATGACCTGTTGCGGCATGCCGTGTACCACAGTCTGCCGGCATCGATGCGGGCGGCCTTGCACCGCGATGCCGCTAAGGCCTTGCGCGCCACCGGCGCGCCGGTCGTGCGAGTAGCCGGCCAGCTGGCGATCGGGGCTCTGCCGGGTGACGAGGGCGCAGTCGCCTATATGGAGCGGGCAGTCGGCGAGTTGACGGCGTCATCTCCGGGAGCGGCAGGGGACCTCGCGCTGCGGGCGCTAGAGCTGGCCGGGCCCGAGTACGAGCGCATGCCCGAGCTGGTGCTGTCAGCGGTGCGAGCACTCGGGGCGGCCGGCCGGTCCGAGCAGGCAGGCTCGGTCTTCGAGGAGTACCTGACACAGCACCGCCCATCGCCGTCGGTTGAGGCGGAGCTGCGGATGCAGGTGATTCAGGCCTGCCTGGCCGACGGCGTTAGCCCGTACTCGCGCCCCCTGCCCGGGCATCTGCTCGCCGATCCAGCGGTGGATCCGGCGGTCAGCGCCACTTTGCTGGCCCTCGATCAGGTGCCCGGGATGTGGCTTGGGCACGCCGCGCGGACCGATCAACTGCTGGAGCACGCGATCCTTACGGTCACCGAGCGCGGCCGCACCGACGAGCTAATAGTGCTAAACCAGTGGCGGATGCAGGCGTCGCTGCATCGAGGCCACTGCGGCGAGGCGGTCACCCAGGCCAGGGCGGTCCTGGACTCGACGCGCTCACTAGGGGCTGAACGAGGCTCCGGAGTGCCCGAGGAAATGCTCGTGACCGCGCTGGCCGCAGACGGCCGCATCGCCGAGGCACTGGAGAAGATGCGCGATGGGCTGGCAGTGGCCAGGGAAGCGGGCCGCACCGGACTCATGTTCCGTTACCTGCGGCTGCGGGCGGCGATGCTGCTTAGCCAGGGAAACCTCGACAACGCAGACGCCGAGGCCCGCAGCGTGATCGACCTGCCGGGAAAGCTTGGCTATCCGCACCGGACCGCGCTCCCCGTGTCGGTGATGGTCGCGGTGGCAGTTCGCCGCGGTGCCCTAGCGGAGGCACGATCGGCGGTCGCTCGCTACCGGCCCGCTCCCGGCAGCGTTCTACCGGACTTCCACTGGGCCGAGGCGCTGGCCGCGGATGCGGTAGGCGATCCGGCCGCCGCTGAGCTAGCCCTGGCGCCGATCCGGCAACAGCTTGAGGCCGGGATCTTCTACATCGTCACCACCCAGCATCACCGGCTGCCGCAACTGGTACGCATCTCTCTCAGTGCCGGCCAACGGCAATCGGCCGCCACGTTCGCGCGGGCAGCCGTCGCCCTTGGCGAGCAAAACCCGCACAGTAACACGCTTGCGAGCGCCGCCGCGCACGCCCTGGCACTGCTCGACGATGACCCTGACCTGCTGCGCGACGCGGTGAAGCGGGCCACGGCCGGCGAGGATCGTTTCCTCGAAGCGGCGGCCCGCGAGGATCTCGGCCGAGTGCTAGCGGCACGGTCGGCCGCCGAAGCGGTGGCGCACCTGGAATCGGCTTATGGCTTTTATGTCCAGATCGGCGCGGACCGCGATACCGCGCGGGCCCGCTCTGCGCTGCGCGCCCTGGGCGTCCGCAAGCGGCAGCGCGGCCCCGCCCGCCCCCAGGACGGCTGGGCCAGCCTGACGGAGTCCGAACGGCGAGTAGCCGAGCTGGCGGCTCGCGGGCTGACCAACCGTGAGGTAGCCGGCGAGCTTTTCCTGTCCCCGTATACGATCAACACGCACCTGCGTCACGCGTTCACCAAGCTCGGGATCCGGTCCCGGGTCGAGCTGGCTCGCCTCCTGGCGGAACGGCAACTGATCCCGGGCAAGCAAGATCCCGTGCAGATGTGAATCGCTGGCGTGATGGTTCAGCGGCTACTCAATGCCGCCGGGCCGACCGACGTTGATGCCCCCGTCCCGGGCAGTGGCCATTGCCAAGGTGATGAAGTCTCGGCCTGCTACGACGGTGGATATTGGCGTGTGCGGTGTCCCGGACCTGGTTGTCCCGACGCCGGGGGCTCCTGGGTGTTATGCCAGTGCCCAGGTGCCGCCGGCGGTGCGGGTGAGTCCGAGGTTGATCAGCCGGCGGAAGTTGAGGCCGGCGGCGCGGGGAGACCTGTCAACAGGTGGGCGTGAACGTACCTTTCGGGCAAGATCCCCCCGTAAATCGGGCAAGGCACTGGCTGGCCGGCGTTCTCGCCTGTGTGTCGGCCTAGGTTGGGCACTGTGACCCATGACGTGAATTCCCCGGTTCCGGCTGAGGCTCAGGATCCCGGCCTCGTGGCGACGATGATCCAGATGCTTGGCGGATTCCAGATTTCGCAGGCGCTCTACGTGATCGCGAAACTGGACGTCGCCACCGTGCTCGCTGAGGGCCCGAGCACGGTCACCGAGCTAGCCGGCCGCGCGGGCGCCAACGCCGACCGCCTGCGGCGGCTGATCCGGGTCCTGGCGCCGCTGGGCCTGTTCCGCCGGCGGGATGGCGATGTCGTCGAGTTGACGGCGCTGGGCTGGACGCTGTCGGGGGCCCACCCGCAGTCGGCCCGGCACATCGCCATGTACTGGATGGAAACGCACTACCTGCCCTTTTCCGAGCTCCAGTACGCGGTCCGTAACGGGGAAGTCGCGGCCGAGCGGTACCTGGGCAAGCCCTTCTTCGACTCGATCGCAGCCGACCACTACCTGAGCGGCCTGCAGAACCGCGCGATGGCCAACAGTAACCGGGCGCATCTGTTCGACAGCTACCGGCTGCCAGAGGGCCGCGTCGTCGCCGACATCGGAGGTGCCGACGGCACCGTGCTCACGCAGTTGCTGGCGCACGAACCCGAGCGCCAGGGCATCGTATTCGATCTCCCCGAGAGCGTTTCCGGTGCCACGGATGTGCTGGTCCGGGCTGGCCAGGGCGACCGGATCAAGGCGGTAGGCGGGGACTTTTTCGTTACTGTTCCGAAGGCAGACGTCTATGTGCTGTCCGTTGTCCTGCACGACTGGGACGACCAGTCGTGTCGGCGCATTCTGCGGTCGATAGCGGAGGCCGCCGCGCCGGGCGTGCGCCTGGTAGTCATCGAGATGATCGTGCCGCCAGGTGACGGGGCGCATCACGCCAAGATGGTCGATCTCGTCATGATGGCCATGCTCAACGGCCGGGAGCGAACCGCTGAGGAATACACGTCGCTGCTCGCAGACGGCGGATTCGCCGTCGACCGCATCGTGCCCACTTCCTCGCCGTTCTCGTTCATCGAGGCGACCCTGCAAAGCAGCGCGACGTAACTAGGTGCCCAGCCCTATTGGGCAGTAATTCTGCCTAGTGGGGCGCTCGTCCCTCGTTCGGGACCTGGCACATTGAGGAGTTCAGCAAGGCGGCTGAGCTAACCGTTGATCAGCTCGCGGCCTATGTGGACCGCATCCAGCGAGGTGCCGGTCCGGTGCTGCGGCGCACTCCGCCGGATGAACTGAGCCGGCGGCTGCGGCTGCTCGACTGCATCCGCGACGGCGGCATGACGATGGACACCGCCCACCGCCCCGACCGAGGTCGACGGAACGCGGTACTTGCGCACTACGGTGATCGCGCCTGCGACCGACGACGGGACCCTGGCAGCCCTGCTTGCCCGCATCGCCGCCCCTCCAGCCTGACCGCGCCAGTGCATCCGGTGGCCCGGATGGGACGGATCGGTGCCCCTTGGGGTAACGGGGCGGGTCGCTGCCGGTAAGGCGTCTACCGTGGAATTTATCCAGCTTGTGTCGTTCCCGGCCTAGGCAACAGGAGGATCGTCATGACCACTGCCATCATTGGCGCGACTGGGCGGATTGGCAGCGCTGTTGCCCAGCGCCTGCTCGCCGCAGACCAAACGGTGCGCGCCCTCGTACGTGACCCCGACAAGGCCAGCCGGATCTTCGGCGACTCCCGCAACCTGGAAGTCATCCCGGTCCAGCTGGACGATCAGGCGGCCGTCGTCAAGGCGCTCACCGGGTCCGACACGGCCTTCGTCGCCATGGGCTCCATCGACCTCGAGGCGAACCTGCAGCGGACCCTGATCCACGCTGTGGCTTCCATCCCGGGATTTCAGCAGCTCGTGCGCCTGTCCGTGCTGAACGCGGGGCCCGACTCGGTCGGCATCAACCAGCGCGGTCACTGGGGCATCGACCTCACCGCTCAGGCGGTCGGGGTTCCCCTCACCACCGTTCGCCCGTCGATCTTCTCGGTCTCCATGCTGGCTGGCGCCCCGGAGGTCAAGAAGACACGCACCTGGACCGGGCTCGCGGATCGCGGCCGGGTCGCCCTCAGCGACACACGCGACGTGGCCGACGTCATCGTCCGCGTGCTGCAGGACCCGGCGACCTGGGGTCAGCATCACGAGCTCACTGGACCACGGCAAGTAAGCTGGCCCGAGGCACTTGAGGTACTCTCCGCCGAGCTCGGCGAGACGGTGACGTTCCGCACCGCTGACGCCTTCGCGCTGGTTCAGCACCTGGTCAAGCTCGGGTTCCCGGCGGGCATGGCGGAGCTGCTTATCACCCGCGAGTGGGCGATCATGGCCGGGGAGAACGAGCGGACCACCACCACGGTGCGCGATCTGCTCGGCCGCGAGCCGCACACCATCGAGGAGTTCCTGCACGAAAACCTCAACGCTTTCCGCTGAACGTTGCCAGTGCATGGAGGGGAGCCTGGTCCGCCCCGGCGAGTCTGAGGCTGCTATATCTGCGAGCCACCGTGCCGTCATGACCCTGCATCCTCCCAGGAATCGAGCCTCCAAGTTTCCCGGGGCGGCATCGCGGGCTACCTGGAGCGCAAGTCAACCGACCTGGCACACCCGCTGGGGGTCCTGCATGACGCCGGGCTCATTACCCACGACACCGAGGCGTTCAAGAAGAACAGGTCGGCATACCGGATCGCCGAGCCGCTGCTGACCTTCTATCACGCGATCATGCGCCCGGCGTGGGGGGACCTGGAACGTCCTGGCCGTGCCTTCCAGGTCTGGCGGCGCTCGCAGCACGCGTTCCGCAGCCAGGTAGTCGGCCCGCACTTCGGGGAGATCTGCCGCCAGTGGGCCCGCTGGCACGCCGGGCCGCAGACCTACGGCGGCGCATACCCCGTCCGCGTCGCCAGCGGAACAGTCTCCGACCCGGAGGCGCGCAAGACCGCGGAAGTCGACGTCGCCGCCTTCGGCCGCCGTGAAGACGACCGCGACGTGCTGCTCGCCATCGGCGAGGCGAAGTGGCAGGAGACTATGTCGGCCAGTCACCTGAAGAGGCTCGAGCACGTCCGCGACCTGCTCACGGCCAAGGGGGAACCCGGCGCGCCAGACGCGAGACTGCTCCTGTTCGGCGGCGCAGGGTTCAGCGACGCACTGACACAACGAGCGGCAACCGACCCGTCCGTCCAGCTCATCGGACTTGACCGGCTCTACTACGGGTCGTGACAGCTAGGAGAGCGGCCCGCCACAGACGTCTTTGAGGATCTGCCACACCGTCGACGGGGCCGGCTTATACCCAAGACCAGCCAGTTCACCGCGGATGCGCCGATATCTCCAGCCCGGATTGTCCCTTGGCCATCTCCAGTGCCAGCGCCCGCTAAGCCTGGATGCCCACGCTCTCACCGGCTATGGATGAGGCGAGCGAAGGGAGACTTTCACGCTCCGTTCTGTGGGAGCCGGGGGGTGAAATCCCCCGGGCCATGCGCCGGCTGGTCGACGCGTTCGGCACGACCATCTCGGCGGTAATTGGCTCGCATTCCTAGCAGGATGGTCTGAATAAGTCTCTTAGTATGAGTCGTTTAGTCTATTGCTGCCATCTGGTCGCCAGCGCCTATGGTCAAATGTCAAATTTAGCATGCCAGCGCAGGGGGCGACGGTGCTGGTGACGAGTTCCAGGGTCTAGGCTTCGGTGTTGAGGTCGAAGTCGCGTCCGAAGCCGACCAGTTGCCGGTCATCTTCCCGGCTGGGTAGACCCGCAGTCGGCTCAGACCGTCGGTTCGCAGGCAGCCGGCGTGGTCCGAGCCCGGGCGCCTGATCGCTGGCTCGAATCGGAGGCCTACGTCTGCCGGAGCGCGGCGATGTGCTTGGCCAGTGCGGTCGCCGAGGAGAGCACCTCCCCGTTGAGGTTCTCGTCCGCGAGGGTGATCCCGAACTCCTTCTCCAAGACGAGCAGGAATTCGAGAGCATCGATCGAGGAGAAGCCGTACCTATCCATGAGGCTGTCCGCGCCCTCGGTGCTCACGGCGGAGCCGTGTTCGATCACCTCGCCGTCCCTCGCGGCCATCATCTCGGCCGCCATCCGGTGCACGATGTCCAAGATCTGCTGGTCATCCACGCTGAAGTCCCCCTGCTGGATTCACAAAATCGCCTTTGCACTGTGCGCTCTAAGCCGTCGACAGGCTGTCGCGTTTAGCTCCCGTCGGGGCCCGATCGTCGCGGTAGGGGCGCATTCGCGCCGCCACACAAGAGAATAAATCCGCGAACGCCAGCACACCACCACAGAACACCGTACTATCGACGATAGGCGCAACCAATCGTATAAACCTAACAATTTTACATCAATTTGACGATCAACCAGGCGGGGGATCACTGAGGCCACAGGGACTTTCAGCGTGCGCCACCACAGGAGACGCTGTGGCGCTGGCCGGTCTCTGCCGGTTCCCGTAAGGGTCCGTGGCACCCCCGTCACTCGGTTTCGTACACGAGGACGGAGTCACCCATGCAACAGACGGCAACGCACGTGCAGACGACGAACGCCGAGCAATTCGCCTCCATTCAGGAGGTCATCCCCGGCGGGGTGAGTAGCAGCATGCGCGCTCAGGCGATCCCCGAGCCGCTCGTTGTGCAGCGGGCTAAGGGAGACCGGATCTGGGACGTTGAAGACCGGGAGCTGATCGACCTCAACATGGGGTACGGCCCGCACCTGTTCGGCTACGCGGATCCCGACCTGGCCGTCGCGCTCGCCGGCCAGCTGGCGGAGGGGGCGATGACCGGGCTGCCGCACCTTCTCGACCGGCAGGCCGGGGAGCTGATCGCGCGGCTGGTGCCGTCGGTGGAGCAGGTCAGGTTCGCCAACTCGGGCACCGAGGCGGTCACCTCCGCGCTGCGCCTGGCCCGGGCCGCCACCGGCCGGACGAAGGTGCTTACCTTCGAGGGGCACTACCACGGCTGGAGCGAGACCGTGCTGCGGGCCGGGAAGGGGACCTTCCACGAGCCCGCGCCGGACACCACGGCACCGCGGCCGGGCGCTGCGGGCATGATCCCGGAGGCGCTCGACCACACGCTGGAGGTGCCCTGGAACGACCTGCCCGCCCTGCGGGCCGCGTTCGAGGCCCACGGCGAGCAGCTCGCGGCGGTGATCTGCGAGCCGATCATGGTCAACGCCTGTGTCGTGCCGCCGGCTCCCGGCCAGCTTGAGGAGCTCCGCGCGCTGTGCGACCGCTGGGGCGCGTGGCTGATCTTCGACGAGGTGATCACCGGGTTCCGGGTTGGGCGCGGCGGGGCGCAGGAGCGCTACGGGGTCACGCCGGACCTGACCGTGCTGTCGAAGGTGATGGGCGGCGGCGTCCCCGTCGCGGCGTTCGGCGGATCCCGCGCCGCGATGGCGATGCTCGCGGACCAGCGCGCGATGCACCTCGGGGTGTACGCCGGCAACCACCTGTCGGTGCGGGCGGTCGTCACCATGCTGGAGAAGATCGAGCGCTCCCCCGAAGTTTACGAGCAGCTCGAGAAGCACGGCGACTATCTTGAGCACCAGTTGCGCTCTATGTTTGCTGAACTGAAGCGCCCCGTCCTGATCAGCCGGGTCGGCTCGCTGATGTCCGTGTCGCTGCTGCAGCAGCCCGCTGACCTGTCGGGTGGCCTGCGCGCGGCCGTCCGGGCGATGGACTTCGCAGGCAATCGCGCGCTGCAGATCAGGGCTCAGGAAAGGGGCGTATATTTCCATCCCAGCCCGATCGAGCCCTGGTTCCTCAGCACCGCACACAGCATCGAAGACCTCGATCAGGTGGTCGCGATCGTGCGCGACGCGCTGGTCGGCGTGCCCGCGTCACGGTGAGTGGAGACAGCGGCCTGGCGCCGCTCCAGTTGCTGCGGGAGACAGCCGCGCGATCCCCGCAGGCCGTGGCCTTCGCTGAAGACACGGGGAACACCACGGCACAGGCCCTTGTCGAACTCGTCGAAGCGCGCATCGACGCCTACCGCCGGACAGGGATCGGGCCGGGCTGCCGGGTCGCAACAGTGGCCTGGCCGGCCGCCTCGTTCACCGCGGACGTGCTCGCGGTGCTCGCCCTGGAAGCGGTCGTAGTTCTGCTGCCCCGGCAGATGAGCGAATGGGAACGCGAGCGGAACGAGGCCCTGGTAGCGGCGACGCACCTGGCCGCGCCGCTCGACTGGCCGCTGCTGCCGGGAATCGGCGAGGTAGTGGAGGGCCGGCGGCTGATCGTCCGCAAGCCGCCCGGCGAGGCCCTGGCCGATGAAGCACTGGCCGGTGGCGCTGCCAGCGCTCAGCTGACCTCCGGCACTACCGGGCACACCCGGGTAGCGCTGCGTCCGGTCAGTGCCCTCATGGCCGAGGCGGAGAACTACCGCGCCGCCCTGGATCTGGCCCCGGGCACCGTGCTGGCCTGCCCCGTGCCGCTGCATCACGCGTACGGCTTTGGGCTGGCGGTCTTGGCCGCTCCCCTGGCCGGCGCCACCACGCTGGTCACCAGCGCGGACCGGCCGCGGATGCTGTTGCGCGCCCTGGATCAGCATGACGTCACCCTGGTCGCCGGCGTGCCGCCGATGCTGCGGCTGATGGCCGAGGCGGCCATCAGCCGACCGAGGCGACGCATCGGCTACCTGACCGCGGGCATGCCGATGGACCTGCGGACGGCCGAACTTGTTGGGACAGTGCTCGGCGGTTGGCTCGGCGAGGTGTACGGCACGACCGAAACAGGCCCAATCTGCGTGCGGCCGCCGGTCCCCTGGCAGAACGCTCGCTCGCTCGGCCAGCCGCTCCCGGGGGTCCGGGTCGAACTCCGCCCCAGCGTCGAAGCCCCGGCGCCGCAGTCGGAGGACGGCGCGGCTGACGCGCCGTCAGGTCTCGTCGCAGTCCACTCGCCAACTGCGATGACCGGGTACCTGTACCCCGACCGGGTCGATACCGCTCCAGTCGCGAACGGTTTCGTTGTCGGCGATATAGGCCGCCAAACGCCGGACGGCCTAGTGATCGTTGGCCGAATAGCCAATTGCGTCAACGTCGGCGGCACGAAGGTGAGTCCAGAGGAGGTCGAGGCCGTTTTGCTGGAGTTCCCGACGGTGCGCTCGTGCCTGGTCGACGGCGTGCCTGACGAACGGCTCGGCCAGCGGATCCGGGCCAGGGTGACGCCGACCGACGTCGACCTGGCCGCGCTTCAGGACTTCTGTCGGCAAAGGCTGTCCGGGGCGAAGCTGCCGAGCCGGTTCCTTAGCGTCGAGACCCTCGAGACGACGGCAACCGGCAAGGTGATCCGCCCGGCCGTGCAGTGACCGTCACCGCGCGGTTCCGCGAAAGGCTCGCGGTCACGCACGGTACCCCTCAGCGCGGCGGCGATCCCGGGGCCGTTGACGGTATGGCGTTCGTGCTGACATTAACAATGCAAACGGCAGGAAAGACGGCGCGGCTGGGGTGCGGAGCCTGGTCAGCGGCCAGGGGAAATGGGTTGGCTTTCTTGCTGAGCGCGAGGAAGCAGCTGAGCTTGCCGCACGCGTGGCTGCCTGCATCAAGTTCGGGGTCCGGGATCCGCGGGACGGCTGGCCGCCATCATGACCGACCTGCCGGACCCGATCACTGCCGTCGGCGGCGGCCTGCCTATATGGCGCCTGGCGCGGTGGAGCTTCTGCGAGGCTGCCCACAACCTTCACCGGCAAGGTCGGCCGTGCCCCGCTTGCGGGTACAGCAGGTAAGAATACGAGAAAGCTACGGCCTGGCTGGAGGCTATCTAATGGAAGCGGTCATCAACGACTACATCAGCAGGCAACTGGTCCAAGACGCGAACCTGCTGCCGTTTGGGAACACGACTGTCGATGCCATCTGCGCTTACCTCCGCTCCCAGGAAGTGGCAAGCCGGGCAGGCGGCCGTGGGTAAGGCAGCCAAGGTGAAGCGGTTGCTGCGCTCAGCGGAGGCCATTGCCTACTGGTTGGCAGTCGCGCCGCTGCTAGCGCTCCTGCCAGCCAGCCTCGCCTACCGCGCCGCCTGCTGGCGGGCCGACTGGGTTTTCCATTCCTGGTCGGAAAAGCACCGTGAGGTGCTGCGTAACCTGCGCCAGGTGCTCGGAGAGGAACTCAGCTCCGCAGAGGCGGAGCGTGTGGCCCGGGACATCTTCCGGATCCGCAGTTGCGAAGTCGTCGACCTGATGCGACTGCGCGGCCGGGCCAGGTCACTGGAGAAACTGATCGAGATCCGCGGCCGCGAGCACCTAGACGCCGCGCTCGCCGGGGGCAAGGGGGCCATACTCTGCAGCGCTCACCTTGGCTCCTACGACTGCGCCTTTTCTATGCTCCATACTAACGGGTTGCCGGTGACCAGCATTGGACGCTGGTGGTGGAATTATCCGCCCAGTGAGTCTTCCGTCGAGCGGCGGATATGGGACTTCGTGTTTGCCAGGCGCGTGCTCCGTCACCGGCAGCGGCCGAATATCGAGCCGTGGCCGGGCCGGGTTCAGGTCGCGATACAGGCTGCGGCCGCGCTTCGCGGCAACGAAGTGGTGACGATCTGCGGCGAAGCCCCGCCGCTGGACGCAGAGCTGGATCGCACCATCGAAGTGCCCTTCCTCGGGCGGCAAGCCAGGTTGCTGCCGGGGGTGGTAAACCTCGCCCGGCTGACCGGTGCCCCGGTTCTCATGGCTTCCGCACACCGCTCGGCCGACTACCGCCACCAGGTGCTGGAAATCTCGCCTCCGGTGCCGATGGAAGGCGAGACGGCGGCAGCCTTCGGGCGCTGCGTAGCCGCGATGGACGCCGCTATCAGGGCACACCCCGCCGAATGGGATTTCTGGTTCGAACCGGATGACCTTGCCCGCCTTGGGCTCCTGCTCCCTGATACCCCCACCCAGCGACCGACTACACCGACTACTGCGTCGACGAACTAGACAACAGCACGCCATGTAGCCCGAGCCCAGACATACGCAGTGGGTGCCGAAAACTCTGTCACCCCTTGCAGCCTGGGAATATTCATATCTCGTCGGGCTCGGAAATGCGATTCGGGGTGTCTCGCGGGCAGTTAGGCAGCGACGTAGTACTCGTGGGTGAGACCGCCGAGGATCTGTTTCCGCTGGATCCGGTGCTCAATCCGGGCCCGCAGGGCGGCCCCAGCAGAATTCCGGTCGCCCCCCGGCCCGGGCAATACCCGTGGGCCTGGTATCGGCTCGGTAATCCGCGGGTCGGCATAGTTGCGCGCCCGACGGTAAAGAGAATCCCGGGATGGCGTTGGGCGCCATCCCGGGATTGCTTTGTGTTGTGTTATGCGGGGTCGTAGGAGGGTTCCAGGTTTTGCTGGGTTTCTGGTGTGGCGGCGGGTTCGCCGCGGGTGTTGGAGGCGCGCAGCGCGATGGCTCCGGCTGCCACGAGGCAGAGGGCGCTGACGAGCAGGGCCCGCCGGAATCCGGCGGTGAGTGCCTCCGGGGGCGGGGTGTGGGCGGCCAGCAGGTGGCTGGTGCGGCTGGTCGCGATGCCGCTGAACGCCGCCAGGCCGAGCGCTGACCCGAGCTGGAAAGAGGCGGTGATCAGGGCCGCGGCCAATCCGGCCTGATCCTTCGGCACGCCCGCGTTCGCGGCCGTTTGCACACCGGCGTACAGCAGCCCCAGCCCGACCCCCATGACCACTAGCGGCGCGAGCAGGTTGCCGAGATAGGTGCCATCCACCGGTATGCGGGATAGCCAGAAGATGCCGCCGGCGGCGAGCAGCGCACCGGAGACGATGATCGGACGGGTACCGGTTCGGGTGAACATCTTCGTCGCCACGGTCGAGCCGAACCCGATGCCGGCGCTCACCGGCACATACGAGAGCCCGGACCGCAGCTGGGAGTAGTGCAGGACGTTCTGCATATACAAGGTGACGAAGAAGAACATCGAGTAGAACCCGGCCCAGGCGATCACCTGGGTGGCATCGGCCGCGGCCAGGCCCTTGATCCGGAAGATCGACAACGGGACCAGCGGATGGGCGCGCCGCTGCTCATTGACCACGAACGCGGCCATCAGCACCGCCGAGGCGGCCAGCCCGCCGATGGTGCGGCCCGCCCCCCAGCCCTCGTCCGGCGCCTTCACCAGCGTGAAGATCAGTAGCAGCATGCTGGCGGTGACCAGCACTGCGCCGACCGCGTCGAAACCGCCCGGCACGGACCGGCCGTGGTCGGCCTTCAGGATCCGGAACGCCCCGAACAGCGCCAGCGCGCACAGCGGAAGGTTCACGAAGAACACCCACCGCCAGCCGACCTCCTCGGTGAGCAGCCCGCCGACGACGATCCCGACCGCCGAGGCCATCCCGCTGATCCCGGCCCACAGGCCCAGCGCCTGGTGCCGGTCGGCGTCCTGGAAGCTGGTGGTCAGGATGGACAGCGCGGCCGGGGACATCATCGCCGCCCCGAAGCCCTGAGCGAGCCGGCCGCCGACCAGCAGCCCCTGGCTGTCGGCCAACCCGCAGGCCAGCGAGGATGCCGCGAACAGCGCGGTCCCGGCGATCAGCAGCCGCCGCCGCCCCAGCAGGTCCCCGGCCCGACCGCCCAGCAGCAGGAACCCGCCATAGGTGATCAGGTAGCCGCTGACCACCCACTGCAGGTTCTGCACCGAGAACCCCAGATGCGCGCGGATGGTCGGCAGGGCGACGTTCACGACCGCGCCGTCCATGACGTCCATGAACGTCACCAGGCACAGCAGCGCCAGCGTGACCTTGCCGCGCCAGGTCGCCAGGAAGGACCCCTCCGGCGTCGACGTCGATGCGGTCATGGCGTCGCTCACGACCCGGCGGCTTCCATCACGGGGCCGACCTCGACTCCGCCGCCGACCCGCATCACCGGGCAGTCCTTGGCCAGAGCCAACGCAGAGTCCAGGTCCTCGGCGGACAC
Organism: uncultured Actinomycetota bacterium; assembly: GCA_963767685.1. Taxonomy (GTDB): domain Bacteria; phylum Actinomycetota; class Actinomycetes; order Streptosporangiales; family Streptosporangiaceae; genus Trebonia. The sequence goes on along the minus strand of CAVYEZ010000010.1, from coordinate 373,041 downwards.
CACCGAGTAGGCGACCATCCGGGAGCCGCTGCCGCCGACCTCGCCGACCGAGGCGTACTCGGTCACTGCATTACCGACGTCCACCAGGGCCGAGCCCAGGGAGCCGAACCAGGCACGCCACTCGGCCGGCGTCCCGGCGTGGGGCGCATAGTCGGAAGGCACACGGAACGAGAAAACGTAGTTGGTCATGAGCTGTGATCCTGTCCTGAGTTCAGGGGCGCGCCCCCGACTGGGACCGCCTCCAACCAGGTAGACGCCGCCTTCCCGCCCGAATTGGGCGCGCGCAGACCGCCCAATTCGCCAAACCGGCGGCGTCTATATCGTGAGTGAGCCCAACGCGCCCTGCGGAAAGAAGAAAAGCGAGGATGCATGCCGATGGAGATGGACACGACGGAACTGATCGCCCGGGCTCGGGCCGGCGACCACGACGCGTTCCGCGACCTGGTCCAGGGCCGCTCCCACGAGTTGCAGGTGCACTGCTACCGCATCCTCGGGTCACTGCAGGACGCCGAGGACGCAGTCCAGGAGACCCTCGTGTCCGCGTGGCGTAACCTCGATGAGTTCGGTCAGCGGTCCTCGCTCCGGACCTGGCTGTATCAGATTGCGACCAATCGGTGCCTGAGCATGCTGCGTGCCGACGGCCGGCGCCCCCGCACCGCTCCGCTGGCGCCCCGAGGCCACCTGCCCGAGCCCACCGGCGCCGGCGACGCCCCGCCCTGGCTGGAACCCTACCCCGACGTCCTGCTCGACCACCTCGTCGACCAGCGCCCCGGACCGGAGGCCCGCTACGAGACCACCGAGGCGATCTCGCTCGCGTTCATCACCGCCCTGCAGTTGCTGCCCCCACGGCAGCGCGCCGTACTCGTGCTGCGCGACGTCCTGGGCTACCACGCCGCCGAAGTCGCCCAGATGCTCGATGCCACCCAGGAATCGGTTCAAAGCGCCCTCAAACGCGCGCGGGCCACCGTCGACAGCCACCTCGCCGACTCCGGCAGCGGCAAGCCTGCACGCCAACCCGACACCGCCGCCGAACACCGGCTCGTCGCCCGGCTCACCGACGCCCTGGAACGCGCCGACCTGGACGCCCTGATCGAACTGCTCGTCACCGACGTGCGAGTCTCCATGCCCCCGGCCATGCTGGAATACCGCGGCATCGAAGCAGCCCAGCGCTTCTTCGCCGCCGCCACCTTCCGCCCCGGCCGCACCTACCGCGTGGTACCCGCCCGCGCCAACGGCCAGCCCGCCCTCGGCGTGTACCTGGCCGACCCCCATGCCAGTGTCTACCACGCCTACTGTCTCCTGGTCATCACCACCGCCGGCGACCACATCGCCGCCATCACCGGCTTCACCTCCAACGTCATGACGCGCTTCGGACTACCCCGAACCCTCCCAGAAACCGACTGACGGACTTCGGCCCCGGGTTCGGGGTTCAAGTCCGTAACTGGTCACGAGCTTCGAGCCGCCGAGGGAATCAGCGGGTTCCAGATCATTTGATAAACCTGCGGTCCGGCACCGGGCTCTCTATGGTGATTCATGTCTAAACCTGAACATATGGTCCAAGACGCCTGGCACGCGCTTCCCCGCGCCGATACCTCAGCACGACAAGGATGTCGATGACGTCGCCGCTCCCGCCGAGTGAGTCGCTCCATTTCGACCCGCCGAGGGCCCGACGCCGCTGGCACCGGACCTGGCCGGGCATCGCGGCTATCGCCGTCGCGGTCGCTCTCGTGGTTGGGGGACTGGCATATGTCCTGTGGCCGGGCAGCCCGAGCCCGTACGCCCTCGGCAAGGACTTCGAGACTGCCCCGGCGCAGGCAGACGCGGGCCTGGTGACCGGCCCGGTCAGCCAGCTGACGAAGACGTGCACCGCGGACCTGGGCATCGCGAAGCCGGGGCAGCGCCCCGCCGCCACCGACAAGACGGCCGTCGGCCAGTGGGTGCTGGGCTGTGAGGCCGGCTACCACCAGGACCACCCAGGCCAGCTGGTCCAGGACGGCGTGATGTACGGCAAGGGGGCAAAGGCGTGCACCGGGTCCTGCGCGACGAAGGCGTACGCCACCGGTAAGAGCATCGCATTTTCCGCCAGCGCACTGCCTGGCCTCAACCCGAAAGGCGCCACGGACGCGCTCGGCGCCGTCGGCTGGTGCACGGACCTGATGGGCAACCGCTTCGGCCTGCCGTTGAGCCCGAGCGTGGAATCGCAGCTCCGGGCGGGTGAGCCGGCGCTCGGCCCGGCAATCGGCTACTGGGACCAAGGGTGCGAAGCCGCGTACCGGGCGGCCCCGGTCCCGCGGTTCGAGGGCAATGGGCTGACGGTTTCCGGAGCGTTCGGTGCCGCTCCGGGCCTGGCGATCCCCGCGCAGCCGGCTGGACCGTCGCTCTACGTCAAGACCCTCATCCAGGGCGGCGGCCCCACGATGACCGCGGCCGACGGCCTGGTCGGCAACTACGTCGCCTACGACTGGTCAGGCACCACGCACAAGACAATCGAGTCCTACAGTTCGGGATCCCCGTCGTTGTTCGCCGGGCAGCTGCTCCCCGGGCTTGAGCAGGCGCTCGTCGGGCAGCGGGCCGGCAGCCGGGTGCTCGCGGTGATCCCACCTGCGGACGGCTTCGGCAGTTCAGGCAACTCGCAGGAGGGCGTCGGCGCCGGCGACACCCTGGTGTTCGTCGTCGACATGATCTCGACGTTCGGCACCTCCGGAGTCCACGGCACGCAGACAGGCGACGGCGGCGCTCCGCTGCCCACCGTGACCCCGCCCGCGCCGGGGAGCACGGCCGGACCGGTGATCGCGATCCCTCACCGGGCCGCGCCGCCGACCAGCCTGCAGGTAAAGACCCTAATCAAGGGCAAGGGAGCGGTCGTGCAGAGCGGCCAGGAGGTCGCGGTCCAGTACACCGGGGTGATCTGGCGGACCGGTCAGGTCTTTGACTCCTCCTGGTCGAATGGCGCACCGCTGACCTTCTCGATCGGCGGGGGCCAGGTCATCAAGGGCCTAGACGCCGGCCTGCTCGGCCAGACCGTTGGCAGCCGGGTGCTGCTGGTCATCCCGCCGGCCGACGGCTACGGCTCGGCCGGCTCCGCCACGGCCGGCATCGAGGGCACCGACACCCTGGCCTTCGTGGTCGACATCCTCGCCGCCGCCTAGCCAGCCAGGCCGACGGTGGAACAAGTCCACCGTGGTTCGCTACGCCGTCGCGCTGATGTTCTTCAGCGGGTCAGAAGGCGCCCTGGATTTCGCAGCAGCGAGTTCGTCGCCGAGCTGACGTAGCGCCTTGCCGCCCATCGCCTTGCGGGCCTGCGGGAACCAGTCCTGTTCTTCTTCCTTGACGTGATGGCGGACGTTCTCGATCAAGACGGTGACCTTCGCGGTGAACCGCTCGTCGGCCGGGTCCATCCCGGCGAGCTCGGACAGCATCCAGACGACCACGTGATGTTCCTCGATGCTCTCCAGCACTCCGGCCCGCGACGGGCAACCCCGCCCCGGCCATCACTTCCGGCGGCCAGACCGCGCCGCTCCCGGCTGCGACGCCGCGGCTACCCGTCGCCGCCATGCCCACCTGCGGCGGTCGCGGAGGTAAGCACGGCTGTCGGAGACATCGTGCGGCTCGTGCATTCGCCGGTGGGTGAGAAAGAATGGGATGCCGACGGCCACTGCCACGATCGCCAGTCCGATCGCAAGGCCGACCCACGCCAAGCCGCTCATTGCCCGCCTCCTTGGGTATTGCGCTATTCAGGACGCACGCACTTCCCTTCCGGTCCGGAATTTAACCTCCTGACGACGAAGGCTTGATCAGCCTCGCCGAGCGCCGGTCGCGGGACCTCACTCCCGGCATGCCCAGTTGCGGTTACGGACGCTTCAGGCCAGCCCCGCGTCGGGCGCCGTCGCGCCAAGCCACCGGTTAGTTAAGGCCGGACGGGAGGCGGGCACCCAGGCCCTTCGGCCAGAAAAACAAGACTTCGCCAGCACGGGCGGTTACCTCGCGGCGTGACGGGCAGAGGAGCCCGACATCGCGACAGCCAGTTACCAAGGAGGCGACATGGCGGACGTATTCACCGTCCTGGCCAAGGACCACCAGGAAGTCAAGAACATGCTGGCGGAGCTGGACAAGGGCCCGACCAGGGCGACCGGGGCCAGCCAGGACCAGCTGGCGCTGCGCAAGAAGATGACGCAAGAGCTGATCATCGAAGAGTCCAAGCACGAGGCGCTGGAGGAAATGTACTTCTGGCCCGCCGTGCGCGAGCACCTCCCGGCCGGCAACACCCTGGCCGACGAGGCGACCGGGCAAGAGCAGGAGGCCAAGCAGGTCCTCGCCGACCTGGACAAGCTCGACGCCAGCGAGGCAGAGTTCGAGAAGCTGCTCGCCAAGTTCACGGTGGCGGCCCGGCAGCACATCGAGTTCGAGGAGACCCAGGTGTGGCCGGGCCTGCGCGTCGCGCTTACCGCCGGGACGGCGGCCGAACTCGGCGCCAAGATCGCCGACGGCAAGAGCAGCGCTCCCACCCGGCCGCATCCGCACACGCCCCCCACCCCCGGCGCACTCAAGACGGCGGGACCCGTGGCGGCCGCGACGGACAAGGTCCGCGACACGATCACCGGCCGAGGCACCGACTAACACCGGCCCGGCCAGCGCGCCTGTCGCCCGCGCCCGGGTCGGCCGGGCGGCAGGCGCCAACCGGGGGCAGGGGCCCCGTTCCGGCGGAAGAGATGGCTCCGACGGCTGCGGATCAGCGCCGCTGAGCCCAGTCTCGTACGGCCATCAGAGCGTCTTGCCGGAGTCCCTCCTCGTCGGCGTCTTCGCGCATCGACCGGCGCCCGGCCGGAAGCCCGAGTTCGGTGTAAATGGCAAGATCCTGGAAGTCGTATTCCACGAGATCACGGCTTGTCGCGGCGAACACGATCCTGGGAATGGACGCCCAGTAGCAGGCGGCCAGACACATCGGGCACGGCTCGCTGCTGCTGTACAGCACGCTGTCCTCGAACACGTGCCGGCCCAGCGCGCGGCCGGCCGTGCGCAGTGCCATGATCTCCGCGTGCGCACTGGGGTCCCGCAGCTCCACCACCTGGTTGAACCCCCGCCCGAGGATCTCGCCCTGGCTCACGAGGACGGCCCCGAACGGCCACCGGCGCGCATCATCGCGGTAGCTCCGCGACAGTTCCACAGCCATCCGCAGGTACCTTCGGTCGTCGTCATCGAGCTTTCCGGACATGGCAGCTGACCTCAGATCAAGAAAGGGGAACATCGGCGAAATCCCCGCTACCCGCGCAAGACCTCCGCTACCCGCGCAAGACCTCCGCTATCCGTCAAGACCTGCTGAGCCGTTGCGGCGCCTGCTGGCTGCATGCCCCTGACAGCGGCGCTTGCCTTTGATCGCGACGGAACCGGAAGAGGGGAACGTGAGTGTGAGCTGCCCGGTCGGCAGGTGCGCTCCTAGTCGACCGGCTCAGCCTCGACATACAGGCAGAACGGGTGGCCCGCCGGGTCGAGGCAAACCCTCACGTCATCCTGCGGCTGGAACCCGGCGGGGGTAGCGCCAAGAGAGACCGCCTCCGCGACCGCGCGGTCAAGGTCGTCGACCTGGATCTCCAAGTGCATCATCATCTGCGGGTCGCCCGGGCTGGCCGGCCAGACCGGCGGGACATAGTGCTTCTCGGTTTGAAAGTTCAGTGAGTGACCGCCGCCCGTTGGCCGGAGCACGACCCACCCGGGCTCGTCTACTTCGGTGGACCACCCGAGCAGCCGACGGTAGAAACCAGCCAGCTCGCCGGCGTCCGGCGCGTCGAGGTTTGTCCCGGTCAGAGTGAAGGACATCAGTAGTTACTCCACAAACTTCCGCAGCTGTATGGCGTCATGTCTTTCCTTCGTCCGCCGGGTTATTCGCCGGTGACTGGAACGGTAGGTGGCTGATCCCGGTACGGCCGGCCCGGCGGGAGCAAGGAGAAGTCCGCGCGTATCGGCAATGCCGCGGTTGGCCGCACGGAGAGCGCGGCGGGCAGCAAGGGGGTCCCCACTGGTAGGGGCCGTCTGGGGTGGGGACGGCCCCTACCAGTGGCTGGGGTTATGCGGTGACGGCCTGCTTCCGGTCGCTGCTGGTGATCTGGATGTTGCGCGGCTTCGCGGCTTCGCGGACCGGGATGGTCAGGGTGAGCACGCCCGCGGCGTAGTCGGCGGCGACCTTGTCAGCATCGAGGGTTTCGCCGAGGAAGACCTGCCGGGTGTAGGTGCCGTAAGGCCGCTCGGCGATAAGCAGCTCGGCGCCCTCGGACTGAACGGGCGCGCGTTCGGCGCGGACGGTGAGCACGTTCTGCTCGACGGTCAGGCTGATGGAGCCCGGGTCGATGCCGGGCAGGTCCAGGTGAATGTAGAAGTCGTCGCCGTGGCGGTAGGCGTCCATAGGCATCGCGGCGGGCCGGGCGGCGGTGCCGAAGACCTGCTGGGTGATCCGGTCCAGTTCGCGGAACGGGTCGGTGCGCATGAGCATGGCTGGTGCCTCCTTGCCGTGTCGGGTGTCACGCTCACGCGATTTATGTACCACGACAGCAGATACCTGACAAGACTAGACTCAGATTTTCTAGCCCGCATACTGGGGAAGATGATGTACGTCCGCGCTGGCTGCCCTGGCGCATCTGGCGGTGATATACCTGGCCGGCGACTGGGACTGGCCGTGGTGAATCCCGAGTGGGCGGACCTGGACCGAGGGCTGTTCAGCATCTCGGTCGCGGCCGAACTGGCCGGGCTGCACCCGCAGACTCTGCGGATTTACGAGCGGGAGGGACTGATCGATCCGGCGCGCCCAGGTCACCGAGATCGTCGGGCCGGGCCGGAACCGAGCCCCGGATGCTAGATGTTGAGCGCCGCCGGGCGGTCCACAAGGTCTTGGTGTTGGCGCCTCCCTTGCGGGAAGCGTGATGTCATGACGGAAGATGCTCCGGTCGACGTAACGACTCAGGCGGTCGACGACGCGTACCAGCGGGTCATTGAGCCCGTCGACCCGGTCGCGGTCATCGTGACCTGTGCCGGAGGCGGGCACAGGGCAGGCTGCCTGGTGACGTTCAACGCGCCGTGCAGTATCGAGCCGCCGCGGTACGCAGTGTGGCTGTCGCACCGCAACTTCACGTACCGCGTCGCGCTCAGGGCCAGTGAGCTCGTCGTGCACGTGCTCACGCGCGCCGACCTTCCGCTGGCTGAGCTCTTCGGCGGGGTCAGCGGCATGCATGAGGACAAGTTCGCCCGGGTGGCGTGGAGCGACTGCGGCGGCGCGCCGCTGCTGCGCGTCAGCGGAGGATGGCTGCGGGGCCGCATCTTGTCGCGCGGTCCCGGCAAGGAGGAGATGGGCGGGGACCACACGTGCTTCGTGCTTGCGCCGACCGCCGCCGGGGGCGGAAGCGGGAGCAGCAAGCCACTCCGGCTGAGCGACGTCCGTCACATCCGCCCGGGGCAGCCCGGCGGAGAGTAGGGCTCTAAGCACAGCGGCCGGCTGATGCGCGGCCGGTCGTTCATCCCGGTCGGTTAGCTCCCGGAAGACCGCCCGCCGTCATCCGCGGCGGAAAGGCAACAACCACAGGGCCGCGCCCGGTAAGCGATACTGACGGGCAGGGAGCAGCAGTGTTTAGTCAGGGGTCGGCTATGCCGTCATTGCCGGGTCAGGGGAGGCGCGGGCAGTTCTGCCCAGATCTCCTTCCCGTCCGGCAGCGGGTCGACCGACCACCGGGCGGCTACCTGCGCCACCATGTGCAGGCCGTGCCCGGGGCGCGCGACCGGCGGGCAGTCGTTGAGGGGGGCCTGGTCCTGGACCGAGATCCGGACCGCCTGAGGCAGGTGGGACACGGACACGGTGAACGCGGAACGGGCATGCAGCACAGCGTTGGCGGCCAGTTCAGCGGCGACGATCACCGCGTCTACGCCTTCCGGGCCCGGTAGCCGCGAGCCCAGGGCGGTGATCACGAACTCGCGGGCCGCTCGCGCCGACGCCAGCTCGCTAGAGAACTGGCGTACCGTCGTCCCGCTTTCATCGCTGCCGTCACGGCCGGCGGGCGCGCTGGAGACATGTCCCGTTGACGGGCCGGTTACGGCGGCGTGCAGGCGGCACACGTGCTGCACGCTCGCGGCCTCATCTGGGTCGCCGGTGGCCAGTATTCGAGCCGGGTACCCGCACAGCAGCGAGAACGGCAGCCGGGCGGCCAGGTCGTTCCACAGGGCTTCCAGCTCCAGCGCCAAGGTCACCTGCCCGGCATCCCACAGGACCGCGACCATCTCCGCGTAGATGCGAACCGGCTGGCCCGCGCTCGCCGCCCGGCCGATCAGGTGCTCAGCCGTTTCCCGGAACCGGGGGCCGTCCAGCCGGTCACCGGCCAGGAAGCATTGCAACAGCTCCTGGGCATCAGTCACCAGCAGCCGCCCGCCCGCGGCGGAAGGCAGGTACGCCTGGAAGGCCAGCCGGTGCGCGGCGGTCGCCACCACGACGGCCGATCCCCCCGCCGCTAGTCCCTCGCCGAGGAACCGCGCGACGCTGGCCGTCAGCTCCTGGTCATCACCGTAGAACTGGACCACGTGGCCGACATGACCCGCGGTGAGCTGACCCCCCAGATCAGGCATTATGCATCCTCTACCTGCGTCGTAATCCCTCAGTCGCGCCTGCCCGGCGCACGGCGGATACCGAGTCGGCTCATCTGCCACTCCACGATAACCGCAGATTCCCGTTCCTGGGTTTCTGAGAGCTTTCGGCGGGTCAACCTCTCGATAGGCCACGCGCGAGTGGGCACTACGCGCACCGTCCGCACAAGTACGGCCAAAGGGAAGAGGGAACCAAAGGGAAGAGGGAATAAGAAGGCGAACGCCGGGTAGTCAGCGGCGCGGAACGCGGCCGGCAAGGCCGACGCACCTGGTTACCGGAAGGAACAGCCTCATGGCGATCATCTTGCTCGTTCTCCTGCTAGCCGTCATCCTGGGCGGCCTGGGATTCGCCATCCACGTCCTGTGGTGGATCGCGCTCGCGGTTCTCGTGCTCTGGCTAATCGGCTTCCTCGTCCGCGTCGGCGAAGGCACCTCACGCAGCCGCTGGTACCGATGGTGACCCCCGCCACCGTCTACTTGGCCCCGACGTCAACCTAACCAGGGGCAGCCAACCTGACCGGGTGCTGCTGGCCCTGCTGTTCACCGGGTTCCGCGAATCCCGGACGGCCTGACGCCATGGCCGCCTGGATCGGCACGTCGGGCTGGAGCTACGATCACTGGCACCCTGAGCTCTACCCGCCCGGACTGCCCGCCCGCGACCGGCTCGCCCGGTACACCCAGGCCTTCACCACCGCCGAGCTGAACAGCAGCTTCTACCGCTGGCCGACCCCGGCGGCGTTCGCCAGCTGGCGGCGCCGCCTGCCGGACGGCTTCCGGCTCTCGGTCAAGGCGCCGCGCGGCCTGACCCACGCGCGCAAGCTGTACGGGCCGGAGACCTGGCTGGAGCGCATCGCGGCGGGCTGGCACGAGCTGGACGGCCGCCGGGCGGTGCTGCTGGTGCAGCTGCCGCCCGGCCAGGCCCGCGACGACACGAGGCTGGACTACTTCCTCGCGCGGGTCCCAGGCTGGATGCGCGTCGCGGTGGAGTTCCGGCACCCGAGCTGGCACTGCGAGGAGGTCTTCGCGCTGCTCGCCGCGCACCGCGCGGCCTACTGCGTGATGAGCAGCGCCGGCCTGCCGTGCGTGCTGCGCGCCACCGCCGACTTCGTCTACGTCCGGATGCACGGCCCGGACCGCGAGCACCTGTACGCGGGCTCCTACCCCGACGCCGACCTGCGCTGGTGGGCGATGAGGATCGGCGAGTGGAGCCGGGCCGGCCAGGACGTATTCGTGTACTTCAACAACGACGGGGAGGCGAACGCGGTGCGTAACGCGCGAACCCTCCGGGCACTGCTGGACGAGTGACCGCCCGGGGTGCCCGCGCCCAGCGCGGTGCGGCGGAGACGCCTTGCAGTCGACGCGATCGTTCGCTGCGCGACTTGGTGGAATCAGGGTGTCAGTGCCCTCCGTGACCGCCGCCAGCCGCGGCTGAGTGCCCGGCGTCGACCGATGCGTGCACGGCCGCGTGGACCGCCGCGTGCGTGGCCGCGTGCACGGCGGCATGGGCGGCCGCGTGCGTGGCGGCGTGGGTCGCCGCGTGCGTCGCCGCGTGGGTGGCCGCGTGGCCAGCGGCGTGCACCGCGGCATGGTGCGGGGCCGCGCCCGCTCCGTCCGGAGCCCCGGCGTCGGCATCAGGGGCGTCCGGTGCGTCGGCATCAGGGGCGTCCGGTACCTCGGAGGAGGGCGGTTCGGTCCACTGCCCGTCCGCGATCTCCCGGAACCGCTTGCGGATTCCACGGTTACCCCACCCCGGGTAGAGCACGTTGACCAGCCCGATCGCATACGCGAGCCCGCCCAGCGCTGTCTGCGTCAGGTCGATCTGGCCCGCGGACGTCGCGATCGCATCCAGCCTGGCCTTCGCGTCCGCCGCCCGCCCGGCGTCACCGATCCGCCAGCGGGTCAACATCGTGCCCTCCCGGCGCAGGCAGCCAGCAGCGACGAGGCGCTCAAGGTAGGAGTCGAGGATCTTGCGCCGGGGATGGCTTACCCAGCGTTCTGCCTTGGGCGGCCGGCTGGACCCGGCCAGGCTGGCCAGCGCCGCATCTTGCAGGGGGTCACCAGTCGCGGCCGCATTGCGGACCACTACCCGGCCCGCCTCGATGTCGACGCGGCCAACGGCCGCCAGCCGGACGAGTTCGGCACCCATCAGGCCGTAGTCGATCTTCTGTTTCGTGGTGATGCGCCCGCTGTTCGGGTTAACTGACAGCAGCACGAGATCGTCCCCGAGTGTTTCCACAACAGGGACGATACGCGCCCGTTCCCCGTTACGCGCCGGCGTCTCCCGCCGCGACCCGCCGGTACCCGCCGCCGACCCAGTCGGCGACCAGGCGGCCGTACTCCCCGGGCGCCTGCTCCCACGCGAAGTGACCAGCGTCCCGGGCCGAAGATCATGGCTCTTGACGATCGCTACCCGTGGAAAGTGGCACCTGGGGCATCCCCGACCACGCCGAACTGCAGCGCCTGGCCGGCATCACCCACCCGGCCTTCGTCGCCAACGGCGACAGCGACCCGATGATCCCGCCGCGCTACTCCCACCTCATCGCGGGCCTGCTGCCGAACGCCACCGCGAAGATCTACCCCGACGCGGCCCACGGGTTCCTGTGGCAGCACCACGCGGAGTTCGCCGCCGACGTGACGGAATTCCTGAGCTGAGGGGAGAAAACCACGGCTCGTTCAGATAATTGTCAAAGAATTTCTACCGAACGAAAGGTGGCTTACTGTGGCCTGGCCGGATGAACAGATCGACCGGATAGCCGGATGCGGGACCATAAGTGCCCGCGGCCGGGAGTTATATGCCGCTGCGGCAAACCGGGAAAATAACGAAGCGCCTCCGGGCGCATTACGGCTTGCGGCCGATACCGCCGCGCATTGCGGAGCGGATGCCCTCCCGGGGGCCGTCCGGTCGCCAGTCCTGCACCGGAACGATGCCCGGTTCAAGGATCTCGAGGCCGTTGAACAACTTCAGCACCTGGTCCTGGCTGCGCGCGGTGACCCGCTGGAACATCACCTGGCTGAGCCGGGCGGCGGCCGCGTTGACGCCGGGCGACTGGCGCTGCAGGTCACTGGCGACATGCGAGACCACCAGGTAGCTGCCAGAGGGGACCGCCGCCAGCAGGTCGGCGACAAGCTGGTACGGGTCGTCTTCCTCGGGGACCAGGTGGAGGACCGCGATCAGCAGGACGGCGACCGGCTGGCCGAAGTCGAGCAGCTTTCCCGCCTCGTTGATGATCGTCCCGGTTTCGCGGGCGTCGGCGTCAAGGTAGCCCGTCGCCCCCTCCGGGTTGCTGGTCAGCAGCGCCCGGGCGTGCGAGAGCACGATGGGGTCGTTGTCGACGTAGACCACCCGCGACTCGGGCGCAACCGCCTGGGCCACCTCGTGGGTATTGTCGGCGGACGGCAGGCCGGTGCCGATGTCGAGGAACTGCCTGATTCCCGCGCCGGCCAGGTACCGCACCGCCCGCTGCAGAAAGGCCCGGTTCTGCCTGACCGACATGTGCATGTCGGGGTAGGCGCGAACCGCCTCGTCGCCCGCCTCGCGGTCCGCGGCGAAGTGGTTCTTGCCACCGAGCCAGTAGTCGTAGACCCGGGCTATGTGCGCGACGGAAGTGTCAACCTTCGGCGGCTCGCGATCGTCGTCCGCTATATCGCTCTGCCAGAGGGTGCCCGCCATGGGCGCTACCGCCCCTTCCCGCTCAGCCGAATCATTCTGGACAACAAGGGCAACTGTACCGTCCGTGCCATCGCCGTCCGGTCCCGGATCAGAAACCGGAACTCTCCAGGCTGCTCACTGAGGCCCACCGTCAAGTCGCGGGCCGGCCGTCGCCCGCCGCCATCACGCCGCGCCCGGGGGTATGCGGGCAGCGATGGGGTCGCCCCCTGTGCGGGCCCAAGCGCCCGCCGTGATTGTGTGAATTTTGCACGTCCACGACGCTCAAAACTCGCACAATCATGAAATGATCCGCTGCGCCTTCGGATTTTCCTGGCAAAGCGGGCGCGGGCGGGACGGAACCCTTAGTTTACGCGTCAGCATCCGCTGGAAGTCGGACTCGGGCAGCCTGAACCGCCCGGGCCCGGGCTTCAGCCCGGCGGCCAGCCCGGGGCACTGTTTCAGGCAGAGTTCGTCCGATACTGTGCCACCGGCGGCCGGGGTACCGCATCCCGAGCCCCGGGATCTCGGGGGGAAGGCGGAGGAACCGCGTCCTCACCGAGCAGGACGCGCAACTTGGCCAGCGCCCGCATGCTCTGCACCTTCACCACTCCCGGCGACAGGCCCAGCAGTTCCGACACCGTCTGGATGCTGTGATCCTCCCAGTAGCGCAAGACGATAATGGCGCGGTCCCGCGGGCTGAGCTGCCCGAGAGCGTCCAGCAGCGTGAGGCGGAGCTCCGCGGTGTCGGGCGCCGCCGGGCGATCCGGTACCGCGTCGGTCCGCAGCTCGCCCGAGCTCTTGAGCCGCTTGTGATCGAGGTAGGCCCGTAGCAGCACCTTCCTGCTGTAGTGGTACGGGTCATCGTGCCGGATGCGCCGCCATGACAGGTAAACCTTGATGAAGGTGATCTGCGTGAGGTCCTGCGCGAGATTCCAGTCCCGGCACAGCAGGAAAGCGGTCTCGCACAGCCGGCTCCCGGACCTTTCCACGAAAGCGACGAACTCGCCGTCGTCTCGCACTGCCACCTCCCGTGCTTGCGCCTGCCTGCCTTCGCCTCACCAGCGGCGGTGGGCCTGCCCCTCGGTCACGGGGCAGGCCCGCGCGTCAGCTTCCGGCCGGCACGTCGGTGAACCGATGGGCCGCGTCCCTGACCACGGCCGCGTTCATCAGCGTCGCCCCCCAAGCGGGGTTCGCCGCGATCTGCTCGGCCTGAGCGGCGGTGATCGCCATGGGCGTGGGCGGGTTGGTCTGCCCGTTCCAGGCCAGGCACGTGGGCACGTCGATCTGGACGGCGGTGCCGCCTCCGTGGTCCACGTCGACCGCCAGCGCCTCAACGCAGTTGCCGGGAATCTTCGTGACAATTTCGGGTGCGCCGCCCGGCAGGGTGCCGCAGACCTGCGTGAAGTCCGACGCGTCGGAGCCATGGCACGCATCCATGTTCAGTGACTTGTTGTACAGGAAGATCCGGATCATGCCCAGCCCCGCGGCGCCGTTCAGGTAGACCTGCGCACCCGTCTGGTACTGGTCCTGATAGAGGGCGTAGTTGCTCGTGGTCCCAGGGGGCAGCAACTTGAGCAGCTCATCCAGGACCGCCGCGGCCGTCGTCGGCGCCTTCGGGCCCGGCGGCTGCGGGATGTAGACCAGCGGGTTCGCGCTGGTCAGCATGACCGCCGCCGACGCGGGAGTTCCGCCGCCGGCGGGCGCGGTCGACGGGTCAGGCTTGGTGGCCGGCTTTGTGACCGGGTGACTCGGATGGGCGGACTTAGCCACCGCCCCCAGATGCGTCGCGGCGGCATGACCCGTCCCGGTCGTCGGCACCACTACCGTCACGGCGACGATGCCGGCTGCCACCGCCGCGAACACGGCTGACGCGATTTTCGCGGTGCGCGCGCGCCGGGCCCGCCGCCCCTTGGCGAGCACCGCCTCGGCCATGCCGTCGAGGGACGGCCTTGCCTCGGCGGACATTTCGTTCCTGAACATGGAATGCAACCTCTCGTCCATCTTCCGCCCTTCGATTTCTGGGAGATCGCGCGCTCTCTACCGGTACAGACGGGTCGCGGAGGATCCCCGGTAACGGCCGCCGAACCGGTAACACCATCTCCGCGACCGCGACCGCAAATCCGTCCAGCCCATGCACGTAGGACGATCCCGTGCGGACGGCTCGACCGTCTGTGGTGCGCCGGCTGATCTTGCCTGGTACGGGCGGGCTACCGCTGACACAATGCCATCAGCCCCAGGCGGGGCGTCGCCGCCCCGCCTGGGCTCTGCCGGGCCTGACGAAAATCTGATTATCAGATATCCTTCTTGCATGCGCACTATCACGGCCACAGAGGCATCCCGGCACTTTTCCGACCTGCTCGACGCGGTCGAGCGCGGGGAGACGGTGACGGTCATGCGCGGCAGCCATCCGATCGCGGAGATCGGCCCGGCCCGCCGCCGCACCGGCGCGGACCTGAGGGAGGCTCTTGCCGGTACAACGCCGCCGGACGACGCGTTCGCCAGAAGCATCGCGGAGACGGTGTCCATGGTGACCTCGGAGGTGGACGACCCGTGGGCCGACGCCTGATCCTGGACACCAACGTTCTCATCGCCTATGAAAGGGGGACTATCGACAGGACAGCCCTCGATGAGGACGAACTGGCGATCGCGGCGGTCTCCGTGGCCGAATACCGTGTCGGCATCGAACTGGCCGACACACCGGAACGGGCGGCGGACAGAGCGCGCGCGCTAGCCACCATCACGTCAGCCCTCGACGTGCTCGACTACACCGCCACCACGGCCGCGCACCACGGCCGTCTGCTGGCCCACGTCCGCCGGTCCGGCACTCCCCGCGGCGCACACGACCTGATTATCGCCGCACACGCCGCAGAGACCGGACGGACCGTCCTCAGCAGGGACGTCAAGGCGCGCTTCAACGACCTGCCCGGTGTCATGGCAATCGACGCCTGACATGCCATCACACCTTTAGTCCTCGCCAGGAGACCTCGAGGCATCCGGCACCGCTGTCGTCCACGTCGATGCCGGCGTGCCACTGCGCCGATGGCGGAACACTCTGGCCGGCCAGGGCCACGTCGGGGGCACCTCGCGGAGGCTGGCTGAAGGCCAGGTAGAGCGCTACATCATCGGCGGATGCCAGGACCGTGAGCGTAACGGGTTGCGGCGGCAGCGTCCCGAGAATGCCGTCGATCGCCGCTAGCGCAGCGGCGGACACCTCGGGTCCGGGCGTGCCATGATCGCCGATCGTCTGGACGTCCACTAGAAGACCGCGATCACTCGCGGCGCGAAGTACGGGTTCCAGCTCCGCCATGAGCCCCTGCTCCGCGCCGCGGAATCCGTCCGTGAGGGACCGCCGGAAAGTGGTGGCGAGCTGTGCGCATCGATCCCGCACCGCGCTGTCGGCCGGCTCGAGAGTTCCCGCGGCGATCGCATGCAGCAGGGGAAGCGCCTCCGCGTCCAGGAGAGCCAGCCTGACGCGGCGGTCCTCGCGGGTCGCTGCCACCGCGTCCGCTTCCGCCGCGGACTGGCTGGCCAGCGCCGCGCGGCGCACGGCGATACGCGCCTGTGCACGCAGCGTCGGCCGGATGGCCGCGAAGATGATCCCGATCACCGCGAGCGCGTGCGCGCTGGCCGTGAGCTTGGACAGGCCCAGCGTAGGCGTCCCCAAGAGGTTCGCGGAGAAGGCGAGATGGGCGGCGAAGGCCAGCAGGGCTCCGCATGCCCACTCCCAAGTTGGGCGGCTGATAGCCACCAGTGCGATCAGCCAGCTCGAGCCGAAGATGGACCAGTCCACCGTGCCCGCGGAGCCGGGCATCCGCCCCGCCCAGCCGTCGAGTGAGACCGCCACGACGACCAGGGCCATAGCGCAGGTAGCGGCCCGGCCGCTGAGGTCGCCCGTGCCGGCCTGCGGGATCAGCCAGAAGGCGGCCACGGTGAGGGCGACCCATACCAGCACCGGAACGAGCGGCTCACGGTACTCGTGCAGGTAGCCGAGCACCTGCAGCAGGAAAGCCAGTTGCCACAGCGCTGCCACCACGCCGAGCACCCGCGGCAACTCCGACTCGTAGGCGCCATGGACCAGCCGGTCCTGGCTCGCCACCGACGGGGGCTCCTCGCTGACGCCGGCGATAGCCCGGGCGGCGCGTGAACTGGTCTCCCACCGCAGCTCCACCGTGGTTCCCCGACCGGGCGCGGACTGGATCGACGCGTGCCCGCCCTGGTCGGTCACGCGCTCGATGATGGAGTGACGCACGCCTAGTCTGGCCGGGCTGACCAGGACGCGGTCGAAGCCGACACCCGCGTCCCGCACGACGACCCGGAGTTCGTCACCGGCCGCCAGGCTCACCTCGACCCACGCCTCGCCGGTCCCCGCGTGATTCATGACATTCATTAGCGCCTCGCGTACTGCGTAGCGCGTCGCACGGACCGCTCGCGGGGGCAGGACAGGCTCGGCGTCAGGGGCTAGCACTGCCTGAACGTGCACGATCAGGCCGCGGGCACGCAGCTCAGCGGCGACCGCCGTAATCGCGTAACCCAGCCCGCGTCCGGAGAGGTCATCATCGTCAGGGTCACCGAGCATCCCCTCCATCAGCGCGACATCGTCCTCGCAATGACGCATCAGGGCGCCAGACCCGCTATCCAGCCGCGCCAGGGCGGTCAGGGTGTTGAGCACGGTGTCGTGGAGCATCCGCTCATGCTCGCGACGTTCGGTCAGCCGGGTCAGCAGGATGTACTGCTCGCGGTAGTCCTGGTCGGCGACCGCGAGAGCCGCGTCCGCTGCCATCGCACGGCGATAGAGCATGCGACGCCCGGCCCACGCCGCCACCGCGACGACGACAGCCATCACCGAGCCGATGGCCGGCCTGGTGATATAAGTACCCGACTGCGGGGATAGCACCGCGCCCGCCCAGTACGCCGTCCCGGTTCCGAGCGCCAGCGTCGCCAGCACCCAGGACGGGGTGAACCAGGCAGGGGTGACGATCTGCCCGATGATCGAGAGATCCAGCCAGTTGAACGTGTCACCGCTAAGCACCGGCGGCACGTACCATCGCGCGCACAGCGCAAGCGCTATGTAGACCATGGAATCGGTGACGGCGAGTGGCACCGAGGGCCAGTGGCGCCATATGTATCCAACGGCCACCATTCCCCAGGCCATTGCGAGGACCGGACCCGCCAGCCGCCATGGCACGGCACCGTAAAACGAGTGCCAGATGATTACCTGGGCAGCCGTGCACGCGATGCCAGCGCAGCGAATGATAGCCACCGTCCTGGTAGCTGCGATCCGCAAGGTGGCGATCGCGGGACCGGCAGAGTCGCTCGCAGCTCGCGACGGGCGCGGAGCACCTCCTGCCAGCCACTGCCTCGGCCGCATAAGCCGATAATAGGACGCGGACCTATCCCGCGGTCAGGGTTTGCATGCCACCCCGGCCCCACTGAGGCGTGAAACCCGGATCCGTTCGGGAAAAGGATTTTGATTTTCCGAACGGGTTCGTGTTTCACTCAGTAAGTCACGCGCACTTCCGGGGTCAGCGGCACGGACTGGCAGGCGAGGATGTAGCCGTCGGCCAGGTCGGCCGCCTCGAGCACCTCGTTGTGCGCCATCTCCACCTCGCCGGCCACCAGCTGGCAGGCGCACGCGCCGCAGATTCCCTGGCGGCAGGAGTAGGGCGCGGCCAGCCCGGCGGCGATGAGCACGTCGAGCATCCGGGTGCCCGGCGGCCACGGCAAGGTCCTGGTCACGCCGTCGAGGTCGACAGAAAGCGTCGCGGCCTGCCCGCCGTCGGCCGGCGTCGTCCTCGAACGGGTTCTCCGCCAGGGACAGGAACCGCTCTGCCCGCACCCGCTTCGCGGGCACGCCGAGCCGCCCGAGTGCCGCCCGGACGACCGTGAGGTACGGGTCGGGCCCGCAGACGTACGGCTCCCACCCGGCGTACGGCCGGGCCAGGGCCGCGATCCCGGCGGCCGCCGGGGTCCCCTGCACCGAGTCAAGCCAGTGCAGCACCGCCAGCCGGCCATCGGCCGCGGCCGCGAGCCCGCGCAGTTCGGCGGCGAAGATTACCGACCGCTCGTCCCGGTTCGCGTACACGAGCGCGACCCGGCCGCGCCCGGCGGCCAGCACGGACTTCAGGATGGAGATGACCGGCGTGATCCCGCTGCCCGCCGCGAACAGCAGGAACTCGCCGTCCAGCGACCCCGGGCAGAACGTCCCGGCCGGCGGTAGCAGGTCAAGCACGGTGCCCGCCGTGACCGTGTCCAGGAACCAGCTGGAGGCATAACCCCCGGCCGTCCGCTTGACGGTGATCGCGGGCAGGTCCCCGGCATGCGGTGAGGAGCACAAGGAGTAGCAGCGGGCCACCGAGCCGGTCTGGTCGGAGGGAACGCGGACGGTGACGAACTGGCCCGGGCGGTAGTCGAAGGTGGCGGCCAGCGACGGCGGCACGTCAAGCACGAACGAGTACGCGTCGTCGGTCTCGCGGATCACCTCCGCCACGGTCACCTGGTAAAAGTCGCGCACTGTCCGGGCTCTCGGACGTGGCCGCTCCCTCATAGGAGGGCGGCGACACCGCCAGCCGCCCGGACGCGACCGCGGAGTCGATGCTGTCCCGCAGGGCGGCGCACCCCTCGATCAGCGCGCTGCGGGTGCCTTCGGCGGCCCGGGCGCGGAACTCCGCGCAGCAGCCCACCGCCGCCGCGGTCCACTGCACCGACGTGTGCTGCGGGCTGAACTTGACCACGTCGGCCGTCGCGCGGCAGCGGGCGCACTCGACCGGCTGCGGGGCGGCGTAGCGGTCATCGGCCGGAGTCGCGGCCCGGGCCGCGGCCCGCGGCGGCATCTCAGCCCCCCTTGGCCGGCGGCTCGGCCGTGACCTCGGTGGGCGGCCGCCTGGCGGCCAGGTTCTGCGCGACCTCGGCCTCCCAGCCCGCGACGGCGCGGGCGGTGTCCACCTCGAACTCGTACCGGGCGGTCATGTCCGGCTCGACCTCGGCCGCGTCCCGGTAGAACTGCTCGTACCAGCGCCGCAACTGGTACACCGGCCCGTCCTCCGCGCACAGCAGCGGGTTGTCGATCCGGCTCTTGTGCAGCCAGATCTCCACGTCCTGCTCGAAGCCGAGGCCGACGAACTTCGCGAACTTGGTCCCGAACTTGGCGGCCTGCTCGTCGGACATCCCCGGCGGCCGCTTGACGATCACGCCCCACTGCAGCATGAACGACGTCGCGGTCACCGGGTAATGGCAGTTGATCAGCACGCTCTCCACGGCCAGGCCGTGGTAGTCCTGCCACAGGTAGTCGATCATGTAGGAGGGGCCGTAATACGAGGCTTCAGAACGGAGGGTGACTTCTTCTCCCGCGCCCGGTCCTCCAGCACTGCCGGAGACCGGCCCGACGTCGGGCCGCGCCCGGGTCCGCAGGTACTGCGAGGCGATGTGCCCCTCGAAGACGTTCTTGAAGTACGTCGGGAACGCGAAGTGGATGTAGAAGAAGTGCGGCATGTCCACGACGTTGTCGATCACCTCGCGGCAGTTGCGACCCGTCCACCAGGATCGAGTCCCAGGTCCAGCCGGTCCACTGCGCGGAGCCCGCGCCCTCGATCAGCGGAATGGTCACGTCGTCGCCCGGCGGGTTCCCCTCCGGGTCGTGCCAGACGAACAGCTGCCCGTTCCGTTCCAGGGTGAGCCAGGACCGGGTCCTGGCGGCGGGCGGCACCCGCCGCGCGTAGGGAATCTGCGCGCACCGGCCGTCGCCGCCCCAGCGCCAGTCGTGGAACGGGCAGGCGACCTCGTCGCCCTTGATCGCGCCCATGGTCAGGTCGCCGCCCATGTGCCGGCAGTACGCGTCAAGCACGTGCAGTTCGCCGGCGGCGTCGGCGAACACGACCAGCTTCGTGCCGAATGCCTGCACCGCGTGCGGCTGCTCGGCCCGGGTCGCCGTCGCGGAACGCCGACGCCAGCCCGAGGCAGTGCCAGCCGCGCGCGAACCGCTCCGGCGGCCGCCCGGCGTCGATAATCCGCGGACGATCCATCCCCATCGCTCTAGCCATACCCATAGACTAGAACATGTTCTAATCTTGTGGCGATGGGTGGAAGCCAGGAAAGGATTGCACGTGGCCGAAATCGGCGCATACGCAGGGCCGGAGCCGGCCGTCGTCGCCGCGGTGGCCGACCTGCTCCCCGTGCTCCGGCAGCGGGCCCAGGAGACCGAGGACAACCGTGACGTGCCGGCCGACTCGGTCAAGGCACTCACCGAGACCGGGTTCTTCCGGCTGCTGCAGCCGGCCAGCTACGGCGGGCTCGAGGCGGACCCGATCGCGTTCTACACCGCGGTGCGGCTGATCGCGAGCGCCTGCGGGTCGACCGGCTGGGTGGCGTCCGTGCTCGGCGTCCACCCGTGGCAGCTCGCCCTGTTCCCGGCGCGGGCGCAAGAGGAAGTCTGGGGCGCCGACCCGGCCACCCGGATGTCTTCGTCCTACGCCCCGACCGGGCGGGCGCGCGCTCGTCGAGGGCGGGTACCAGCTGCACGGGCCGGTGGAGCTTCTCCTCCGGCTCCGCCCACGCGACCTGGGTGCTGCTCGGCGGCGATCGTGCTCGGCGACGACGGCAAGCCCGTCGACTTCTGCACGTTCCTGCTTCCCGCCAGCGACTACGCCGTCGACGACGTGTGGGACACGGTCGGGCTGCGCGGCACCGGCAGCAACGACATCGTGGTCGAACGGCGCCTTCGTCCCCGCGCACCGGGCGCTGAGCTTCAACGACGTCACCCGGTGCGCCTGCCCCGGCCAGGAGCGCAACCCCGGGCCGCTGTACCGGATCCCGTACGGGTCGGTGTTCACGTACGCCATCACGACGCCGGTCATCGGCATGGCGACCGGGGCGTACGAGGCGCACGTGGCCTACCAGCGCGACCGGGTCCGCGCCGCGTACGCGGGGGAGAAGGCCGGCGACGACCCGTTCGGCCAGGTGCGGGTCGCCGAGGCGGCGGGCCCTGCTCGACGCCGCGTGGCTGGCCCTCGAGCGGAACATGGCCGAGCTGATGGCGCTCGCCCGGGCGGGGGAGAAGCTGCCGATCCCGCTGCGGCTGCGGGTGCGGCGCGACCAGGTGACCGGCACCGCGCAGGCCATCAAGGCGGTCGACCTGCTCTTCGAGAACTCCGGCGGGCGGGCGCTGAAGGCCGGGACCCCGCTGCAGCGGTTCTGGCGGGACGCGCACGCCGGCCGGCTGCACGCGATCAACGACCCGGAGCGGGCGCTGTCGATGTTCGGCCGCGGCGAGTTCGGGCGCGACGTTCCGCCCGGCGCGATGTTGTGAGGGCGATGCTGTGAGGAGGGCTGGGCTTCATGCACCTGCACTATGAGCAAGCGGGCGCGGAGCGCCCTGGTACCCCGGTCGTGCATGCTGCACGGCGGCGGGCCGGGCGCCGCGGGGATGTCCAACTTCGGGCGGCAACCTGCCGGTGTTCGCGCGAGCGCTTCCGCACGCTGGTCGTCGACCAGCCGGGCTTCGGCAAGTCGGACAAGCCCCCGGTGGAGGGAAACTACTTCACCTTCGCCGCGCAAGCGCTCGCGGGCCTGCTTGACGAGCTCGGCATCGACCGGGTGCACCTGGTGGGCAACTCGCTCGGCGGCGGCACCGCGGTCCGCTTCGCCCTGGACCACCCGGAGCGCGCGGGCCGCCTGGTGCTGATGGGACCGGGTGGCCTGTCCCTCAACCTGTTCGCCCCCGACCCGACCGAGGGGGTCAGGCGGCTGGCCGAGTTCCCGGCCCCGCCCGGCCCGAGCCGGGAGAAGATGGCGGCGTTCCTCCGGACGCTGGTCTTCGACCAGCGGCTGGTGACCGACGAGCTGATCGACGAGCGGTACGCGGCCGCGTCCGAGCCCGCGGCGCTCGCGGCCATGGCGTCGCTTGGCGCCTCGTTCTACGACCCGGCCTTCTTCGAGGACGGCCTGCTGTGGCGCGAGGCGCACCGGCTGCGCAACCCCGTGCTGCTGATCTGGGGCCGCGAGGACCGGGTCAACCCGCTCGACGGCGCCCTGGTGGCGCTGAAGCTGATCAGGCGCGCGCAGCTGCACGTGTTCGGCGGCTGCGGGCACTGGGCTCAGCTGGAGAAGTTCGACGAGTTCAACCGGCTGGCGATCGGCTTCCTGGAAGGAGGGAACCGGTGATCGGGTCCCTTGGCTACCTGCGGATCGAGTCGGCCGACGTCGCCGCGTGGCGCGAGTTCGGCGTCCGGATCCTCGGCATGACGGAGGGACGGGGGCCGGAAGACGGGCGCCCTGTACCTCCGGATGGACGACTTCCCCGCCCGGCTGGTGATCGTGCCGGGATCGCGGGACCGGCTGCTCGCGACCGGCTGGGAGGTGGCCGACGCGGCGGCGCTCGCCGCCGTGCGCCGGGCCCTCGCGGAGGCCGGCGTCGCGGTCAAGGCGGGCGCCCCCGACGAGCTCGCCGCGCGGCGGGTGGGGGAGATGCTGCGCTTCGACGACCCGGCGGGCAACGCCGTGGAGGTGTTCTGCGGCGCGGCGCTCGAGCACCGGCCGGCCGTCAGCCCGTACGGCAACCGGTTCGTGACCGGGGACATGGGCCTGGGGCACGTCGTGCTGCCCGTGCCCGGCGCCGCCGATGCCGCGCTGGCCTTCTACACCGACGTGCTCGGCTTCCGGCTGCGGGACTCGATGCGGATGCCCGCCGAGTTCTTCGGCGGGCAGCCGGGGGACCCGCCGGCCTGGTTCCGGTTCCTCGGCTGCTGCCCGCGGCATCACTCGCTGGCGCTGGCGCCGATGCCGGCCGAGGCGGGCATCGTGCACCTGATGATCGAGGTGGCCGCGCTGGACGACGTCGGCCGGGCGCTGGACCGCTGCGCGCGGCGGGGCGCGCCGGTGTCCGCGTCGCTCGGGCGGCACGCCAACGACCTGATGGTGTCGTTCTACGTGGGCACCCCGGGCGGGTTCGACATCGAGTACGGCACCGACGGCCGGCTCGTGGACGACGCGACCTGGGTCAGCCGGGAGACCACCGCGGTAAGCCTGTGGGGGCACAGCTTCGTCGGCCCCGCCGCGCCCTGAACGGGAGAGTTTGGGGGGTCTGTCCGGGCCGCCCCGAGGTCGTCGACGGGCCGCTCGCCCGGCCCTGTCCGGCCGGCTGGATCTAGCCAGGCACCAGCGGTAACGTTCGTATGCGCAATGTCCTTGGGGGGGCGCATGCAACCTGATCGGCTCACCGCGGCGCGGTCTTGACGGCCGCCTGAGATGGACAGCTCACCGTGGCCGGACCTGAGTGCCGCGCAGGCGGAGATCGAGCGACTCGCCAGCGAGCAGGCGGCGCTGCGCCGGGTCGCCATGCTCGTGGCCAAGGCCGCCGCCCCGGATGAGATCTTCGCCGCGGTGGCCGAGGAACTGGCGCAGCTCTCGAGCGCGGGCATCGCGCTGGTGCTCCGGTACGAGGCCGAGGATGCCGCCACCGTGCTCGGCGGCTGGAACAACACGGGGGTGACCGCCCCGGTCGGGACCCGGCTGACGGTAGCGGGTGAGGGCGTCGCCGCCGCGGTCAAGCGCACCGGCCAGCCGGCGCGGGTCGCGCGGTTCGCCGGGCCTCCCGGATCGGTGGCGGACTACCTGCGGGGCGTCGGCATGCGGGCCGGCACCGGGAGCCCGGTCGTCGTCGACGGCCGGCTGTGGGGGGCGGTGATCACCGCGACCGCGCGGCCCGAGCGGCTTCGTCCCGAAGACGAGCACCGGATGTCCGCCTTCGCCGAGCTCGTCGGGACCGCGATCGCGAACGCGCAGGCCCGCGTGGAGTTGCGCGCGATCGTCGAGGAGCAGACCGCCCTGCGGCGCGTGGCGATGCTGGTCGCCGTCGGCGCGGACCCCGGCACGGTGTTCGCCGCGGTGGCCGAGGAGGTCGGCCAGGCGCTGCCGGAAGCCGACTTCGCGATGGTGGCCCGCTACGATGCGGGCCGCGCGGTCGAAGTGGTCGGCGGCTGGAGTCGGGCCGGCGGCCCCACGCTGGTCGGCCGCCGGTCGGAGCTTGGCGGGCGGAACGTGAGCACGCTCGTGTTCGAGACCGGGCAGTCGGCGCGGGTCGATCATCTCGCCGAGGGTGAAGAAGAGGTGACCGCGTCCGCGCGAGAGATCGGGATTCGCTCCGCGGCCGGCGCCCCGATCAGCGTCGAGGGCAAGCTCTGGGGCGTCATGGTCGCCACGTCGGCGCGCGAGAACGCCCTGCCGTCCGGCACCGAGCAGCGGCTGGCCGCGTTCACCGAGCTCGTCGCGACGGCGCTCGCCAGTGCCGAGGCCCGCCAAGAGCTGCGCCGGGTGGCCGACGAGCAGGCCGCGCTGCGCCGGGTGGCCACCCTGGTCGCCCAGGGGGCGTCGCCGGCGACGTTGTTCCAGGCGGTAGCGGTCGAGGCCGGCCAGTTGCTGCTAGCCGACGCCACGGTGCTGAGCCGTTACGATCCTGACCGCTTCCTGACCCGCGTGGGCCGGTGGAGCAGGCCCGGTGTCGACCTTCCCGCCGGAGAGCTGTCGGCGCTCGGCGGCCGGAACGTGAGCACGCTGGTGTTCGAGACCGGTCAGGCGGCGCGGCTGGATAACTACGGTGACGACGCCGGGGCCGCGGCCGTGTGGGTGGCCGCGGGCCTGTGCTCGTCCGTGGGCGTCCCGATCAGCGTGGAAGGACGGCTGTGGGGGGTGGTGGTCGCGTTGTCCATGTCCGCGCAGCCGCTGCCGCCCGACGCCGACACGCGGCTCGCCGGGTTCACCGAACTCGTCGCCACCGCGATCGCCAACGCCGAGGGGCGGGCCGAGCTGACGGCCTCCCGGGCCCGCATCGTCGCGACGGCCGATGAGACCAGGCGCCGCATCGAGCGCGACCTGCACGACGGCGCGCAGCAGCGGCTCGTCTCCCTCGCCCTGCAGCTCCGGGCGGCTCAGGCGGACGTGCCGGCCGGGCTCGGGCGGCTTCACGGCGAGCTTGACCGCGTCGCCGCCGGGCTGACGAGCGCGCTGGAAGAGCTGCGTGAGTACGCGCGCGGGATCCACCCGGCCAACCTCGCCGTGGGCGGCCTCGGGGCCGCGCTCAAGGGTCTCGCCCGCCGGTCACCGGTGCCCGTGACACTCGACGTGCGGACGCCTGTGCGCCTTCCCGAGCGCCTGGAGGTGACGGCGTACTACGTGATATCGGAGGCACTGGCGAACGCGGCTAAGTACGCCGAGGCGTCCGCCGTGCACATTGAGATCGCGCAGGCCGGCGAGCTCATCACGCTTACCGTCCGCGACGACGGGATCGGCGGGGCCGATCCGGCGCGTGGCTCCGGCCTGGTGGGCCTGGGTGACCGGGTCGCTGCCGTCGGCGGGAAGCTGCAGGTCCGGAGCCACTCCGGGGCGGGGACCACCCTGGTAGCGGAGCTCCCGGTCACCCCGGCGCGGTTGTCGGCCGTCTGACCGGGTCAGTACTCGGTGTCGATGGTGTTCAGCGCCTTCTGCACCTCCGCCAGCGGGCCGCGCAGCTGCATCATCTTGATCATCTTGCCGCTGATCTTGACCTTGCCCTGCGTGAACGCCTTCGCACCGTCCAGCTCGCCCTTGTTGACCTGCGCCGACGTATCGTAGGACTGGCGGATAGTCACCTCGGCGTCCGTGGCGTCGCCGAGGCTGGCCGCGGCGGTGCCGTCGCCGATGCGCAGCGCGTAATGGATCTCGCCGGCGGGCGCGTCGGCGACCACCATCTGGATGACCGCGCTCTTGCCCTTGAGCGCCTTGCGCACCGCGTCGTCGGCGGCGACCGCCGCGTTGTAGGCGTCGATCCATTCCGGGGACAGGTACTTGACCGGCATCCTTGCTCATCTCCCTTGTCGGCTGGCATTGCCGCAAAGTTATAACAAGTTCTATTTTTGCGGAAGAACCCCGGTGCGTCGGGATGAGCGAGAACGGCCGGGCCCCGCCAGCGCTCCCCTCGAGTAGCCCTGGCGGCGCCGACGGCGTAAGGTAATTCCTGACAAACGTCAGGACTGGCCTGACAAGCAACGAGGCACCCAGGAGGAGCCATGGCCAGCGAAACGCAAGACGTCGCGCCGGAGATCCAGGTGCGCTGCTCGTTCTGCGCCAAGCCGAGCTCGGAAGTCGAGAAGGTGATCGCCGGGCCGGGCGTCTACATCTGCAGCGAGTGCGTCGGGCTATGCAACGACATCCTCGGGGCCGAACGGCGCAAGTCGGCCGGGCCGACGGCCGAACTGGCCGCCTGGGACGAGTCGATGACCGACGGGCAGATCCTCGACCTGCTCCCGCGCATCGCCGCGGTCGGGGCTCAGACCGAGGCGAGCCTCCAGCGGCTGGTCGCCATCCTGCGCAACCGCCGGGTGACCTGGGCTAGCATCGGCGCCGCCCTTCGGATCACCCGGCAGTCGGCCTGGGAACGGTTCTCCGGCGAGGAGTAACACTGCCGCCCGACGGAGCACTTTTTCGTTGCAGGCCGGCAAATCTTCCGCGCTAAAAAAGGCTTATTTCCGGAATTCGCCGGGAATTCGGGTCATGCCCCACGCGGCCGACGTCTGGGCCTCATGTGCCGCAAGGCCAGAATAATCTGGCCTTGCGGCGCCCACGCACGCTTCTATTGGCCTTGTGGCACCCCGGCCGGTAACCGTTTGCCCTTGTGGCACCCAGGCGCATACCCGATCCTGGCCTCGTGTGCCACGGGGACAGAATTCCGGGCGCTGTCCGACCGGGCGTACCGCGTCCGCACCGTCAATAAGCCTCAATCCGCATTAATGGCTTGGCCAGACTAACGCAGCGGCGGCCGGACGGCGGTGCGGACGCTGTCATACGTCCTGGCCGGGGATGTCAGCTGACTAGTGGTGTGCGCGTTTACTGTGTCTCGAGGACGGTCACCGACTCGGCCGGCAGCGTGATGCCGTGCGCGAAGGACGCCGCGGGCGCCGTTCCCGTGATGATGTTGGAGTTGGCGGAGTTCTGGTTGCCGGCACTGTAGCTCCACGTCCGCAGGGTTCCGAGCAGCGGCGCGTGGAACGTCACCTTCTCCGCGGCTCCGGTGTTGGTGTTGATGAGCGCCACGGCGACCTTGCCGCCCGGCAGGAACGACTGGTAGGCCAGCACGTCGGAGGCGTCGGAGGTGCTCAACGGACCGAGTAGCGCATGCGGCTTGGCGAGCACGGAGGCGAGGAGGTAGCCGTAGTACGGGGTTTCCGCGACCGGCGGCGAGGACGAGGTGAAGAGGCCGTAGTCGGGGTTGACGCAGGTCCCGGTGGTGTTGCCGTAGTTGTTCATGTCCCACCAGTCGACACTGTTCGCGCCGGCGGCGAGCCAGGACAGCACGTCACCCGCGGCGAACAACGCGCCCGCGGGGGTGCAGACCGTGGTGGTCTCGTTGTTGGACACGCCGGTCTCCCCGACCACGACCGATGCCTTCGGGTCGTAGGCGTTCAGTTCCGTCCGGATGCCGCGGTAGAGCGCCGGGATCTGCTCCAGTGACTGCAGCACCTGCTGGTCGGTGGGGTTGGCGCCGCCGGTGCCGCCGCCGAAGGAGAACGGGTAGTAGTGAGCGTCGACGAAGCTCACGTTCTTACCGTCGGTGCGCAGCACCGTGTTGTTCCACTCGGTGTTGTCGGGCACCGACGCGCCCGGCACGTCGCTGCCGAACGCCCACGGCACCCCGATCCGGGCGGAGGGGTCCGCGGTCTTCATGGCGGTCAGGAACTGGCTGGCGTTGACCGCGTAAGAGGTGGCCAGCGTCTGGGTGCCGGCCGCGTCGCCCTCGGTGACCTGCGGGCAGGTCGGGTTCTCGTCGACGCCGTTCACGGTGGTGTAGGTGTTCGGCGTGTAGCCCTGGAAGTCCTCTGGCGGCCCGGCGAGCTCGTTGTCGACCTCCCAGCAGCCGTAAGTCTCGTTGCCTACCTCCCACAGCGCGACGCCCTGGCCCGCGGTGCCCTTGGCCTGCGCCACCCAGGCGGCGGCCTCGGCGGGGGTGCCCGAACCGTAGTTCACCGTCACAAGGCTCTCCGCGCCGATCGCCCGCGCCTGCTGGGAGAACTGGCTGAAGTCGAGGGAGTCCGAAGACGAGCAACTTGAGGTGAAGGACGCCGTGGCGTCGTCGGGCAGGCAGTCCTGGATATTGGTGTTCGTCTGCCAGTCGTAGTAGTCGGCATAGGAGCCGCCGCCGTAGCGGAGCATGTCAATGCCCGCGGCCTGCAGCAGCGGCTGGATGACATCCACGCCGCCAGAGGCGGACGTGTCCGCGGCGTAGATGTAGTCCCACGGTGCGGTGTTGAGCCCAAGGGGCGCGGCGGACAGCAGGGACGGCACGGTATCCGCACTCGCCGATGCGGGCATCGCCGCCGTTGCCGTGGCGGTTGTCAGGATCGCCAGCGCCGCGGCGAGAGACGCATACAGCACCCGCCGCCGCCTTAGCCGAAATGTCATTCTAACGCTCCTTCCTTCGTCGCCTTTACCGCGGCCTTTCACAAGCTTAACCGGTTAAGTTTTCAGGCGAACAATGCCTGAGACGGATGTGAATCGCGATCCCGCAGGCTATTGACCGGTTAAGTTAAAAGAAAGATACGCCCGGGCCCGGCTGTGTCAAGAGACCACGAGCGCCGGGAAATAGAGACCGCCGACCTCGAGCTGAAGTCGACCATCCTGGGCGGCCGTGTCCTGCGTGCCCGCACTGTCGAAATAGGTAAGCGGGGCGTGATCCCCTCGAGCAGGACGGTGAGGAAGCGGTCGGCCTGGGCCGGGCTCCCGGCCCGGGCCACGCCGGTGACGAGGGCCAGGACCTCGGCGATGTCCAGGTCCCGGCGGGCGGTCCCGGCGTCCTGGGCTGCGACCAGCAGCGGGCGGCCCGCGTCAAACAGCGCGTCGTGCCAGGCCGCGAACTGCGGCGGCTCGATGCCGGCAGGGCCCTCGTAAGCGGCAAGGAACGCGTCGGTGAGCACCCGCCGGTCGGTGACATGCGCGACCACCGCGCGCAGCCATTCGTGCAGGGCCCGGGCCGGGGCGGCCGGCTGCGCGAGTTCGGCCGCGACGGCGCACAACTCGGCTATCCGCTGGTCGTAGACAGCCTCGAGCAGCTTCGCCCGGGTCGGGAAGTGCCGGTAGAGGGTGGCGTTCCCGACCCCGGCCGCCTTGGCGATGTCGTCCAGCGAGGCGCCGGCACCCTGGGCGTTGAACGCGGTCTCGGCCGCCGTCAGCAGGCGCTCGCGGTTGCGCTGCGCGTCGGCCCGCTGGGTAACCCGGGATGCCATGCCGCCAATTCTACTTGCAAGCGGGGAATACTCCCCGGTATCGTCTTGAGCATAAACAGGGAGCAGTCCCCGTTTGTTGCGGCCAGTCAGGCCTAGGCGAGTTCAGGAGGAGACAGATGACCGACGTGCCGGGTCCCGCCGCCGTGCTGCGAGCCATGGGCCGCGCCCGGGGGCGCGGTGACTTCGAGGCGGCGCTGCTCTTCATCGCCCCTGAGTCGCTCGACCAGGGTGAGCGGGTGACGCGGGAGGACTGGCGGCGCAAGTGGGCGAGCATGCGGAACGCGAGCCCTGACCTGGAGATAGTCACCGAGCAGTCGGTGGCGGAGGGCGAGTGGGTCGCCCGCCGCTACCTGCTGCGCGGCACGCACACGGGCGACCTGTTCGGCCAGCCGCCCACCGGCGCCTCCTTCGAGGCCCGTGGCCTGGACATGGTCAGGGTCCGCGACGGCCAGCTGGTCGAACACTGGGCCTTCGCCGGGTCGATGCGGCGGCGCTAGCGGCGAGCGGGAACCGGGCGGCCAGGTCGGCGGGAGTGCCTGGTGAGGTCTTGCAGGCTGGTGACCGGCCGGTAAAGGCCGCCGCAGCACGCGCGCGCTAACTGAACGGCCTTGGGGCTATACCCCCGGCATCTACGTCGCGGCGCAGCAGCCGCACATCCCACCCGCCCAGGGTGACCGGCTCGGCCACCGAGACCGGAACGCAGGCGGTGGTCCTCCCCGAGCCATGGCGCTCGGCGGCGTTAGGTGCTTGACCCTTGCCGCGGCCGGCTGAGGGGCTCCCCGTCTGCCTGGTAACTCCCGCGCGGTAGCGAGTGCTCCAGGTGCCGCGCGCAGTGATAGCCGGCGCAGCCCGGCCGCCCACGATCACGATCCGGGACCGCGCACCGGGGCTGTCCCTTGCGTCCGTTTCTTCGACCCTCGGCCATCGCCCGGGTCGGCGGCATCCGTGCCTGCCCCTGTCCGCGCCCCAGTGCTGGCCTTACCGGCAAGGGCGGCGACGGGCCGGGCTTCGACTGGGGACCCGGGCTGGGGACTTCAACGGATTCGAGCGCCTCGCGGACGGCGGGAGGCTACGTGATGAAGCCCTACCGGCCCGACCTGGGCCGGGTGAGAGAAAGGAAGCACCATGAAGGTCGTTGTCATCGGCGGAACCGGCCTGATCGGGTCCAAGCTCGTCAAGAAGCTCCAAGCGGACGGCCACGACGCGCTCGCGGCCTCGCCGGGCACGGGCGTGGACGTCATCAGCGGCCAGGGACTGGCCCAAGCGCTCGCGGGCGCCCAGGTCGTGGTCGACGTGTCGAACGCGCCCGACTGGAGCGACGCGGCGGTGATGGATTTCTTCCAGACCTCGACGCGCAACGTCCTCGCCGCCGAGACCGCGGCCGGGGTCAGTCACCACGTCGCGCTGTCCGTCGTCGGAACCGAGCGGCTGCAGGCCAGCGGCTACTTCCGGGCTAAGCTCGCCCAGGAGCAAGCCCTACGGGCCGCCGCCGTCCCCAGCACGATCCTCCGCGCGACGCAGTTCTTCGAGTTCATCGGGGCCATCGCCGACTTCGGCACCCGCGACGGGACGGTTCTGGTGCCTCCCGTCCTCTTCCAGCCGGAGTCGGCCGGTGACGTGGCCGCCGTCCTAGCCGACATCGCCGAGAACCCGGCGGTCAACGGCACCATCGAATTGGGGGGCCCCGAACGGCTCCAGCTGGACGAGTTCGTCCGGCGCTTCCTGAGTGCGAAGGATGACCCGCGGCCGGTCGTCACCGATGCGAACGCGCCGTACTACGGCGTCGAAGTGGACGAGCGCGCCCTCGTCCCTGGCGACGACGCTCGCATCGGCGCGACCCGGTTCGCGGACTGGCTCGGCGAGTCCGCGGCGGCCGGCCAGCCCGATCGCTCGCCGCTCGGGTCGAGTGTGGAGGGGCGATGAGCGCCCTCGGGGAAGGCAACGCCTTCCTGCACGAAATCGAACTCGACGTCAGGGCCGAGCTGACCATAGTGGAGACCAGCCAACCGGGAGAGAGGGCGGACGGCGAACCAGACCTCACGATGCTGCTCGACGTCGATGCCGAGCGCTACGAAGTTTCGCTCCGCACCCTTCTTGGCGCGGTCGAGGCCGTAGAAGACGCTCCGCCCGCGAGTCTGCCTGACCCCGGCCAGGCGGCGCCGGACCGATACGGAAACGACTCATCATGAAGACGCCGGCCGTCCGGCACCTGCCTGCGCGCCCCAGTGCGGAGCGCATGACGGTGGCCGGGCGAGCGCGGCGACTCGTTCCTAGCGTGCTGCGGCGCGATCCCGACGATCGTTGGGCGGCCGCGTTCGGGCAGGTCGCCGCCTACACGTTCGCGGTGGCGGCGGTCACCGGGGTCCTGCTGCTGCCCTTCTTCCGCCCTTCGATGGACACCCTCGTGTATCACGGCTCCTATAGCGAGCTGGACGGCGTTCCAGTGAGCCAGGCGTACCGGTCCGTGCT
This sequence comes from uncultured Actinomycetota bacterium, assembly GCA_963767685.1. Classification (GTDB taxonomy): domain Bacteria; phylum Actinomycetota; class Actinomycetes; order Streptosporangiales; family Streptosporangiaceae; genus Trebonia. Next base: position 341,064 of record CAVYEZ010000010.1, on the reverse strand, counting down.
CGCGATCACCTTCGACGTCCGCGGTGGCTTGCTGATCCGGCAGGTGCACCACTGGTCGGCGGACCTGTTCGTCGCAGCGATCTGCCTGCGCGTGCTGCGGGCGCTCTTCCGCGGCCGGTTCTCCGGCCGGGCACTGCGCGACTGGCTGATCTGGGTGACGCTGCTGCCGCTCGGCATGCTAGCGGCCTACACCGGCACCATCTTGCCCGATGACGGGCTGTCCGGTGGCAGCCTGAGCGTGATCACCGGCGTGCTGCTGTCCGTTCCTGTGATCGGGACGCACCTGGTGACCTGGATCTTCGGGGGTGCGCCGCCCGGCGATGTGATCATCGGCCGGGACTACTGGGTGCACATCCTCGTCCTCCCGGTCTTGGCCGGCACGCTGCTCCTGCTGAGCCTCTGGCCGTCGCCGCGCCGGCCGGCCGGGCTGCGGCCGGCTCCGCTGCTTCTGTTCACCGGCGCGGTGCTGGTCTTGCTCGGTACGGTCGCGCAGATCAATCCGGTGTGGCTGATCGGGCCGTACCAGCCGGGCAGCATCAGCTCCGGCGCGGCGCCCGACTGGTACATGGGATTCCTCGATGGCGCGCTGCGGATCATGCCGGCCTGGGAGCTGTCGGTAGCCGGGCACCCGCTGGCCCTTGGCGTGCTGCTGCCCGGCCTGGTCGTGCCCGCGCTCTTCTTCACCGCGCTGGCGTTCTATCCCTTCGCCGACCGCTGGATCCTTGGCGGGCGGCCGCCCCGCGGGCTGCTGCCGTCCAAGCCCGCCGACCCAGTGAACCGAACCGCGGCGGGGGTGGCGGGCGTCGCGTTCTACGGGCTGCTGTGGGCCGCGTCCGCCAATGACCAGATCGCCTACCACCTGCACCTGGACCTCTACACGGTCACCTGGACGTTCCGGGTCCTAGTGCTGGCCGGGCCCGCGCTGGCGGTCCTCCTCACTCGGGTCATCGGCCACGGGCTGGCCGACCGGCGTCGCGACCAGGAACGGCACGGCCGCGAAACCGGGCGGATCGCGATGAACCCGCAAGGCGGCTACGCCGAAATCCGCGAGCCAGCGCGCCGCGTGGCTGGCACGCCGATCCCGCCACCGGTCACGAGGGGAGAACGGCTGCCATGGACGGGCTGAGTTTGATCGTTGCCGTGATGCCCACCGTGGCCCTGGTGGCCCTGTGCGCCGGCATGGCCCTGACGAGCATCGGCGCCCGGAAGCCGCGGGCGCAGAAACCGAGCGCTTGCCGCGCCAACGTCGAGTACCTCTACGTTCCCTGCGCCCGCAGCTGCCGCGACGATTCCTCGGCCCAGACACACCGCTGGGTCCAGGAGGTGCCGATCGTCAAGAAGACGGCCACGCTGATCTACTACGCCAGCGACAGCTGGAACTGGCGCGCGGCCGTGGTCAGCCCCGGCTGCATCAGCCGCGAACTGTTCGAGGCCGACACCCGTCGCCGTAACGGGTACCCGCCCGGCGTGATCCCCGTTCCCGGAAGCCACCGGACGGGATCGGCCGGCCGTCTCTTCTACGCCACCCGCCAGGCGGCCGAGAACGCCCTGGATCGCGGGGACTGCGCGCAAGCCGGAAGCCCCCCGCCGCAGGCACCGCTCATCAACGAGTTGCGTCGTATCATGCTCGACGCTCACCCCGACCGCGGCGGCACGGTGGATCAGTTCATCCGGGCGCACCGCCGCTACCAGGCCGCGCTCGGGCAGGCGCGACGGTAACGGCGGGCGGCTAGGCGGGCACGGCGGCGTCCTCCGCACCGGGCAGCGCCCGCCGGAGCTCCCGGCGCGAACTGATACCCAGCTTGGGGAACACCTTGTGCAGGTGGTACTCGACCGTGCGCGGGCTGATGAACAGCACCGCGGCGATCTCTGGGTTCGTGCGCCCCTGGGCGGCGAGCCGGGCGACCTGCGCCTCCTGCGTGGTGAGCTCGTCGAGGGACTGGACCGTACGCTTGCGCACCGTCTCGCCGGTGGCCAATAGCTCGCGCCGGGCGCGCTCGGCGAACGCCGCCGCCCCCATTCGGCCGAACATCTCGTGGGCCGCGCGCAACTGCTCGCGTGCGTCCACCCGCCGGTTCTCCCGGCGCAGCCACTCGCCGTAAACGAGCCGGCTGCGCGCGAGCTCGACCGCCGCGCGGCTGCGCCCGAGCCGCTCAACCGACTCGCGGTAGCAGGACTCGTCGTCGCTCAGTAGCGCGCGGCAGCGCGCCTCAACGCCAAGCGCCCATTCGGTGCCGCACGCCCGCGTCCGCTCGCTTAGCCGGTCGAGCGCGACGACGGCCTCGTCCGGCGGCTCGCCGCTGCGCACGCTGGCCTCGATCAGCTCGACTAGGGCCCAGCCGTACGCCATTACGTCCTCGTGCTCGCAAGCCTGCCGCGCGGCGGCAAGTGCCACGCCGTAGTCGCCGTGCCCGTTGTACAGCAACGCGGTAAGCCACGAGGCCTGGCCGAGGGCCGAGCCCTCACCCCGCTCGGTCGCACTCCGCCGACCCCATTCGAGCAGCGCCTCCGTCTGAGTCTGATCGCCACGTGCCGCGGCCAGCGTGCACGCCGCGTACATGAGTGGCGGGAATCCGGTCGCCTGCGTGATCGAATCCACCTCGTCGACCAGAGTCGCAGCGGTGGCGAACGTCCCAGAATGGACGTTGAGTGCGGCGAGGTAGTTAAGGGCGTTGGGGAGCAGGGTGAGGGCGCCGGTCTCGCGCGCCACGCGGACGCCGCGGGTCGCGAGCACGTGCCAGAGCTCGTCGTCCCAGAGATCCTGCGCGAGGCGGCACGCTAGCCACAGCCACCGCCGATCCGCACCGCTGTCGTCGAGTTCGCAGAACGTGCGCAGAGCACGCGAAAGCGGCTCGACCGACGCTGCGTACCCCTCGGTGAACCGTGTCACAAGGGCGTCAAGGAGCAGGTCGGCCGCGCCCGGGGCCGGCGCCCGATTCGACGCGCGCGCCGCCCCGGCCACCTCATGCACGTCCGGGCCGGTGCCTAGCCGTCCAGCGAACATCGCCGACGCGATCGCCTCAAGGTAGGTCTCCCTCGCCATCGCCGCGTCGAGGGGATCGAGCCGCCTGGCCGCTTCGAGCAGCATAGGCGGCGCGTCGCGGCCGCGCCGGATAGCGAATGCGATCTGCGCGCGCAACCGCTCCAGCCGCGCGCGCAGCAACTCGTCAACCGGCCCTAGCTCGGCGGCGGCTAGGAGGTCGGACGCGGACACTGCGTCGGCGACGTCGAGCTTCGCCTGGGCCGCAGCGAGCGAGCGTTCGACGCGCATGGCGGGGTCGGGCGTCAGCTCCGCGGCCCGCTGCAGGAACGCCGCGGCCGCCGACAGCCCCCCGCGGGCCTGCGCCCGGTCGGCCGAGCGTTCAAGCTCTCCGGCCACGGCCTCGTCGGGCCCGTCGGCCGCGCCAGCTCGATGCCATGCCCGGCGATCCGGGTCGAGCCGCGGGTCGGTCGCGTCGGCGAGTGCCCGATGGACCTCGCGTCGCTCGGGTGCGGTCGCGGCCCGGTAAGCGGCCGAACGGACCAGCGGATGGCGGAACCGCACGCGCGCACCGATCTCGACCAGGCCTGCCGCCTCGGCCGGCCCCGCTGTCCCAGGCCGGATATCGAGCCGTTCGGCCGCGCGCCACAGGAGCGGCACGTCGCCGAGCGGCTCCGCCGCCGCCAGCAGGAGCAGGCGCCGGGTCTCATCAGGGAGCGGCTTCAGCTGGCGTGCAAAGCCCTGCTCGATGCGGCTGGTCAGCGACATCTCCACGGGTAGCCCGAATCCGCCCGCGACCGCGATCCGCTTCTCCCCGCGCGTCAGCTCGACCAGCGCGAGCGGGTTGCCGCCGGCCTCGCCGAGGATGCGGTCGCGCACCCGCGCGTCGAGCGGCCCGCGGATCGTCGCGTCAAGTAGCCGGCTGGCGTCGTCGGCGGCGAGGCCCTTGATCACGAGCTCCGGCAGTCCTTCGAGTTCGTGCTCGTCACCGGACTCGCGCAGCGCGAACACCAGTCCCACCCGCTCCGCCAAGAGGCGTCGGGCCACGAACGCGAGCGTCTGCACGGACACCCGGTCGAGCCACTGCGCGTCGTCGATGATGCAGACCAGCGGCTGTTCCTCGGCCGCGTCGGCCAGCAGGCTCAGGACGGCCAGGCCGACCATGAAGCGGTCCGGCGGGGGACCCGTACTCATGCCGAACGCCGTATTCAGCGCGTCGCGCTGCGGGGCCGGGAGTTGCCCGAGACGGCCAAGCATTGGCGCGCACAGCGCATGCAGGCCGGCGAATGCGAGTTCCATCTCGGACTCGACGCCCGCCGCCCGGGCGATTCGGCATTCCTTGGCGGCGACCGACAGGTACTCAAGCAGGGCGGTCTTGCCGATTCCCGCCTCGCCGCGCATGACTAGCACGCGACTGCGGCCCGCGCGCACTTCCACGACAAGTTGATCCAGCACGTCGCGCTCGCGCCCACGGCCGAGCAACCCCGCTTGCGAGAGGGGGGTGTCAAACATGCCAGCCCCGCATTGTGGCGTTGTCCGTCCAATCCGAAACGCACCTTCTAGAGGAACGCTACAGGATGGTCCCGCGGTCTTAATGGGACGGGCGGCCCGCTCACGAGCCGCCCGTCGAAGTCCCCAGCGCGGATTCCCCGGGATCGGCGTCGCTGCGTAGCAGCCGGACGTCCCACGGGCCCAGGGTGACTGGCTCAGCCGGCCCGTACCGGACGCCGCTGAGCAGGTCCGTGACCGCCACGGACGGGCAGGCGGCCGCTTCGTCCCAGCTCCAGTTGTGCACGACGTGCAGCCGGGCGGCCTGGGCGCGGTCGGTACTGGTAGACACCGTCACGGACGACGCGGTGGTCCACCCGTCAACGGCGCGCGGTACCAGCCACCGGGCTAGCCCGGCCGCGAGCCCCTGATCGGGGACGGTGCCGACGACGGTGATCCGGCCCGCGCCGACGGCCCGGGTCGTGACGGCGGCCCAGCGGCCCAGGTGCGGATGCTCGTAGCGGGCCAGTACCTCCGCCCCCGCGGCGTTGAGTCCTTCGGCGAATCCGGTCGCCGAGCCCTCGAGCAGGCCGCGCACGGGCACCGGGGACGGAAGCGAGGCCGTCTCGTCGTACCAGGCCCCGGCCGCGTCGGCGATCCGGGCCGGCGCCCGTTCCGTGCGGGCCCGGCCCTCGCGGTCACCGTAGCCGGTACGCGGCCCGACGACGAGGTGTCCGCCGGCCCGCGCGTAGCCGACCAGGAAGTCCAGGTCCTCGTCGGCCGCCGTGTAGAAGGCGGCGGCGATTAGGACCGGGAACCGCCGAGCCGCGTCGGCGGCCGCCAAACCATCCAAGCTACCCCGGGAGGGCAGCAGGTGCTGCGGCCTGACCAGCCGCTGCTGTCGCTTGGCGTCGAAGACGCCGCGCGCGAAGGCCGCGACGACGTGCCGGTAGGAGTCCGGGTCCACCAGCGCATCGCCCCGCAGCGGGCCCTGGGTTGACAGCGCGAACTTGCTGTCGGAGTCGTAGAGCACGGCAACGTCATAGTCCGGCTCGGCGGCGGCGAACGCGCCGCCGGCCGCGCGCAGTTCCTCGCCGATCCGCGCGATCTCCTCGTAGGCGCGACCCGGGATGCCGCTGTGCGGAAGCACCCCGCCCCAGTGCGTCTCGGCGCCGAACGGCAGGGTGTTCCAGTGCCAGTATTCGACGAGCCGCGCTCCCCGCCCCACGAGCAGCCAGGCCACCTGGCGCCACTGGCCGTCGTACGGTGACTCGTTCATCGACGAGAAGCCGATCGAGCCGGCGTTGGTCTCGGTGACCAGGAACGGCGCCTGCCTCGATGAGTACATCAGGTCGGCGAGCTGGGTGACCGCCCACGGCCCGCGCACCACCCAGCCCATCGGCCCCGTTGACCGCGGCAGCGCGGAAGGATGCGCGAGCGCGTCCTGCATCTCGTAGTACGCGTTGCCGGACGAAACGTCGAGGGCCCGGCTTAGCTCCACGTCCTCGACCCCGGGCTGCTCATAGGAGATGCAGGTGGTGACGAATCCCCGCCCCGAGGTGACCTCGCGGACAATGTCGGCCTGCCAGCCGATGAAGGAGGTGACCAGCTCGGCCTGAAAGCGCCGCCAGGCCAGGTCGTACTGCGGCTGGAAGTTGCCCTCCGGACGCCACAGGTCGCCCCATGAGGACAGCCGGTGCGACCAGTAAACAAGGCCCCACTCCGCGTTGAGCCGCTCGACGGTGCCGTAGCGGCGGCGCAGCCAGTCCACGAACATCGCGAAGACGTCCGCGTTGTAGAGCAGCCGCAGGCCCGGCTCGTTGTCGACCTGGTAGCCGATGACGGCGGGATGGTCCCGGTAGCGCCCCGTCACCTGCCGGATCACCCGCTCCGCGTGGAACCGGTACGCGGCGTGGGTAAAGTTCACCTCCTGCCGGGCGCCCCAGCCGACCCGGTGCCCGGACGCTGTCCCGGCGGCGATCTCCGGGTAGCGGCGGGCCAGCCACATCGGCACGGCGTAGGTCGGCGTGCCGATTATCACCCCGATCTCCCGCTCGCGGGCGGCGTCGAGGACCGGTTCGAGCCAGTCGAGGTCGAAGCACCCGTCCTCCGGTTCCCAGGTGGACCAGACCGACTCGCCGACCCGGATCACGGAAAAGCCCGCCTTCGCCATCAGGTCGAAGTCGGCCCGCAGGTCCGGGTGGCGCTGGTACTCGGCGTAGTAGGCGGCGCCGAAGCCGATGCGGTCGGCCAGATCCCGCCGCTCAGGCATCCGAGCCCTGGTAGCGGTAGCCGGCGAAGCGGACCGTGCCCTCGCGGGCGTACATTCCGATCACCCGCCCGGTGAAGGACGCACACGTTTCCGCCGTCCAGTAGCGGCCGTCGAGCTCGGCGAGCAGCGTGCCGCCGGCCAGCAGCCGGATCCGGTCTCCGCCCAGCGCCTCGGGGCCGAAGCCGCCGGCGGCGGGCTCAGCTCGATCCGCAGCTCGACCGAACCGTCGGGCACAACCCCCTGCCACTCCTGCTCAATGCCGCCCAGGTGCGCTCGTGCGGTGACGACCGGGCCGCGCGCCTCCAGGGCGAACCAGTTGTCCTCGTCGTAGCGGGCGGCAAGCCCGCCCGCCCCCGCGGAGGCGTCCAGGGTCGCGGACACGACGGCGGACAGGTGCCGCTGGCGGCGTCCGAGAAACTGCGGGTGCGGGTCGTCAAGATCGCAGCGGCCGGTGATCGACAGGGCCCCGCCGACGGCCGACGCCACCGACGCGGGAGTGGTACGGACCGCGAGCCAGCCCGGGTCGTCAAGCGCCGACGGATCGGCGAAGGCGAACGCCTCGGCGAAGCCTTCCCCCGGGGCCAGCAGTACCGGCGAGGGCTGCGGCCACCCGTCCGTCCAGGTCACCGGGGTGATGAACGTTTCCCGGCCAAGCGGCGAGAACGACACCATCGCGCCGAGCGGGCGCGTGCCGAGCAGGACCAGCGCGTCGCCGCCGCCGGGGGCGGCGACCAGGTCGGCGTGCCCCGTGTTCTGCACCGGGCGGCTCGTGCCGCGGGCGCTGAGCACCGGGTTGGCCGGGTGGCCGGCGAACGGGCCGGCCGGGGAAGGGCCCCGGGCCACGCTGACGCAGTGCCCGCGCTCGGTGCCGCCCTCGGCGATCATCAGGTACCAGTAGCCGCCGCGCCGGTACAGGTGCGGCGCCTCGGGGAACTTCAGCCCGGTGCCCGACCACAGCGAGCGCGGTTCCTCCAGCGCCTTGCCCGCGGTCAGGTCGACCCGGGCCTGCTGGATGCCCAGGTGCTGCCCGGCCCGCTCGCCGCTGGTATACAGCCCGGAGAAGGTGACGTACGCGGTGCCGTCGTCGTCCCAGGCCAGGTCGGGGTCGATACCGCCGATACCGTCGATGGTGGTGCCGTCGCTCCACGGGCCGGCCGGGTCGGTCGTGGTGAACACGACGCAGCCGCGCGGGCTCATCGCGATCGTGACGATGACGTAGAAGACGCCGTCGCGGTGCCGGATCGTCGGCGCCCAGACGCCGCCGCCGGTGGGTACCTCGCCGACCCCGGCCTGCGATGGCCTGGACGCCACGTTGCCGATGTGCGTCCAGGCCGCCAGGTCAGTGCTGCGGTAGACCGGGATGCCCGGCAGGTACTCGAAGGTCGAGGTGACCAGGTAGTACGTCCCGTCGACGGCCACGACGCTCGGGTCGGGGTTGAAGCCGGGGAGCAGCGGGTTCGGAAACGTCATGCCACCTCCACCTCGGTGGCCGCCGGCAGGTCGACGGCGGAGGTGCCGGCCCGCAGCCGGTACGCGCCCGGCTCGTAGCGCCAGCCGTCCGACCAGTAGGCCAGCAGCCGGGCCGGCACGCTGAGCCGGACCAGCGCGGTCTCCCCGGCCGGCACCCAAACCGGCGCGAAGCCGACCAGCCAGCGCACCGGGCGGTCGACGGCCGACCCCGGGCGCTCCGCGTAGACCTGCACCACCTGCTTGCCGTCGCGCTGACCGCGGTTGGCGACCTCGACGGCGACGGCGAGGCTCTCGCCGGCGGCGACCGAGGCCGTCGCGCTGACCCCGGTGACCGGGATGTCGCTGTAACCGCGGCCGGCCCCGAACCAGTAGGCCGGCGCCGCGTCCTGCCTGAGCCAGGCCCGGTAGCCGACGTGGATGCCCTCGGCGTAGTCCAGCTTGCCGCCGTTCGGGGTGGTGGAGAGCACCGGCACGTCGGCCTCGGCCGCCGGCCAGGTGGTGGGCAACCGCCCGCCCGGCTCGGCCGCGCCGAGCAGCACGTCGGCGACGGCGTGGCCGAACTCCTGGCCGCCGAAGTAGCCGACCAGCACCGCCGCGACTTGGTCGCGCCACGGCAGCAGCACCGGGGCGCCCGCGTTCACCAGCACGACCGTGCGCGGGTTGGCGGCGGCGACGGCGCGGACCAGGTCGTCCTGGCGGCCGGGCAGCGCGAGGGAGGTGCGGTCGTAGCCCTCGGACTCCACCGCCGAGTTGGTGCCCACGACAACCAGCGCGACGTCCGCCCGCGCGGCCGCCGCGGCGGCGGCGGCGATGAGCGCGTCCGGGTCGGCGGCCGCGGGCTCGGTGCCGAACCTCAGCCACAGCAGGTCGGCCAGCGGCCCGGTGCGGCCGGTCAGGTCATAATCGAAGCGCAGCTCGACCGGCGTCCCGGCGGTGAGGCGAACCTCGGCGGCGGCGGTGGGGGGTGCCATCAGCGCGGCGCCCAGGTCGGCGTGCTCGGACACGGCCGTCTCGTCGACGATGAGCTTGCCGTCCAGGTACACCTGGCCGTGGCCGACGGCGGCGAAGCCGACGCGGACCGGGCCGGACTCGGCCGGGGTGAACCGGGTGACCAGCTGCACCGAGGCCGACCGGCCGACCGGTGCGTTCCCGCCGAACCAGACCAGCGCGCTTGACCGGCGGTCCTCGGCGAACAGCTCGGTGCCGTCGGCGGCCAGGAACCGCGCCCGCAGCCCGGGCCCGCCAGTCACCGGGTTAGTCATCTGGGTTAGCGGCAGCTCGGTGACGCCCTGCTGCACCACGGCGCCGCGCGAGTAGCTGACCTCGGCGCCGGGCAGCGCCGCCCGCAGGCCGTCAAGCGGCGAAACCGTGTACGCCGGCATGACCGTCGCGCTGCCGCCGCCCTGGGTGCGCGCCAGGGCCGCGTTGTCGCCGATCACGGCGACCGCGCGCAGCCGGCTCGCGTCCCAGGGCAGCTCGCTGCGGTTTTCCAGCAGCACCATGCCCTCGACGGCCGCCCTGCGCGCGAAGGCCGCGCCGTCCTCCACCCAGGCCGTCTCGGCCGAGGGCGCGCCGAACGCGCCGACCCGGCGCGCGAGGGTCAGGATGCGCGCCACCTTGCGGTCGACGGCCGCCTCAGAGATTTCGCCAGAACGGATTGCTAGTTCCAGGGAAGCGCCCCATGGCCCGTCCGGGCCGGGCATCGCCAGGTCCTGCGACGCTGATGCGCTCGCCAGCGACCGGACCGCGGTCCAGTCGCTGACCACCACCCCGTCGAAGCCCCATTCGCTGTTCAGCGGCGTCTCAAGCAGGTCGTTCTCGGTCGCGGTGATGCCGTTGACCGAGTTGTAGGAGCTCATCACGACCCAGGCGCGCGTTTCGGTCACCGCCTTCTCGAAGGCCAGCAGGTACAGTTCCCGCAGCGCGCGCTCGCCGACCCGGACGTCCACGGTGAAGCGGTCGGTCTCCGAGTCGTTGGCCACGTAGTGCTTCAGAGTAGCGCCGACGCCGTTGTCCTGCACGCCGCGCACGTAGGCGGCGGCGATGTCGGCGGTGAGCACCGGGTCCTCGCTGAACGCCTCGAAGTGGCGGCCGCCAAGCGGGGAGCGGTGCAGGTTGATCGTCGGGCCAAGCACGACGTCGACGCCCTTGCGCCGGGCCTCGACCGCGGCCGCGGCGCCGTACCGGCGGGCGATGTCCGGATCCCACGACGAGGCGAGCGCGGTGGCCGACGGCAGGTTGAGCGACGGGTCGCGCTCGTCCCACGCCTCACCCCGGACGCCGGACGGGCCGTCGGAGAAGACGATGCGGCGCAGCCCGATTTTCTCGTTCGGCCAGGTCGACCAGAAGTCGCGGCCGGTGAGCAGCCGGACCTTTTCCTCCAGGGTGAGCGCGGCGATGGCCTCGGCTATCGTCGGGTCTTCGGTCACGGCGGTCATGAGGCGGCTCCTTGCCCGGCGAGCAGCGCCCGCCGTTCCAGGCGGCGCTGCTCCTGGCGGGCCGGGTCAGGGACCGGCGAGGCCAGCAGCAGCCGCTGGGTGTAAGGGTGGCTGGGACTGGCCGTCACCTGGCCGCCGTCCCCGTACTCGACGATCTCGCCCTGGTACATCACGGCGACCCGGTGGCTGAGGTGCCGCACCACGGTCAGGTCGTGGGAGATGAACAGGTAGGCGACGCCGGTGGCGTCCTGAATCTCCTTGAACAAGTCAAGCACGCGCGCCTGGGTGGACAGGTCGAGCGCCGACACCGGCTCGTCGCACACGACCAGCCGGGGCGACAGGGCCAGGGCCCGGGCGATCGCGATGCGCTGGCGCTGGCCGCCGCTGAACTCGCGGGGCAGCCGGCTGAGCGCGTCGCGCGGCAGCTTGACCTGGTCAAGCAGGTTGCGGACGCGGTCCGCCGCGTCTTTCTTCTGCACGTGCTGGACCAGGAGCGGCTCGGTGAGGGTCTGCTCGATGGTGAGTGACGGGTTGAGCGACGAGAAGGGGTCCTGGAAGACAACCTGGATCTCGCTAGCGAGGGCCCGCCGTTCGCCCCGGGGGAGGTGGCTGATCTCGCGCCCGGAGAACTTGACACTGCCGCCGGTGACCGGGGCGAGCCCGAGCACGGCCCGGCCCAGGGTGGACTTTCCCGAGCCGGACTCACCGACCAGGCCGACGGTCTCGCCGGGACGGATGTCGAGGCTGACGCCTTTCAGCGCGCGGAAGGGCCGCCGGCGGACACCCTTGGCGGGGTATTCGACGACGAGGTCGTCGACGAGGAGCAGGGACTCGGACATGGCTGACGGTTCCTTCGGGGTCATCGGGCCACCGTTCCGGCGTACGGGTCGCGGGCCTCATCTTCCGCCAAGATGGCGGCGAACAGCGAGCGGGTGTAGGGGTGACGGGGGTCGGCGAAGATGGACCGCGCCGAGCCGGTCTCCACGATCCGCCCGTCTTGCATAACCGAGACCCGGTCGCACAGGTCCGCGACCACGCCGAAGTTGTGCGTGACGAGCAGGACGGCCATGCCGAGCCCCTGCTGCAGGTCGCGCAGCAGGTCGAGGATCTCCGCCTGGATGGTGACGTCAAGCGCGGTGGTCGGCTCGTCGGCGATGATCAGGCTCGGCTCGCAGGAGACCGCGCCGGCGATGAGGACACGCTGGGCCATGCCGCCGGACAACTCGTGCGGGTAGCTGGCGAACGTTCGCTTGGGATCGGGGATGCCGACCCGCGCCAGCAAGTCCATCGCCCGGGCCCTGGCCTCGTTCCTCGACAGGCCGAGGCGGAGCCGGATGGGCTCGGTTAGCTGGCCGCCGATGGTGAACGAGGGGTCCAGGTTGGACATGGGCTCCTGAGGGATGTAAGCCAGGCGGCGGCCACGGATCTCCCGCATCGCGGCGTTGCCGACGCCGGCCAGGTCCTGGCCGTCGAACAGGATCGACCCGGCCAGGATCTGCCCGCCCGGCGGCAGCAGCCGGAGCACCGACCAGGCCGTCTGGGTCTTGCCCGAGCCCGACTCGCCGATCAGCCCGTGCACCTCGCCGGGACGGATGTCCAGCGACACATCGCGGACCACGCGGGTCACCGAGCCGTCCGGCTGCGGGTAGCCGACGGCGAGGCCCCGGATGCTGAGCAGCGGCGGCGGCCCGGCGTCGGGCTCTTCGTGGGCGATGGTGCCGGCCGGCTCGGCCGCGCTGACTCCAGCACTGACTCCAGCGCTGACTCCAGCACTGGTTCCAGCACGGGCCGCAAGGCGGCGGCGGCGCGGGCGGGTGCTGCGCTCAAGCTCGTCCCGCAGGGCGTTGGCGAACAAGATCAGCGCGACGCAGGTAAGCGCGATGGCGATGGCCGGCCACAGCACGAGCTGGGGGTCGCGGTACATGTTGCTGAAGCCGTCGTTCAGCATGTTTCCCCAGGTGGGGATCGTCAGGTCGCCCAGGCCGAGGAAATCGAGCCCGGCCTGGATCGCGATGGCGATGCCGGCCACGATCGAGGCCTGGATGATGACGGGCGCGCGGACCACGGTCAGGATGTGCCGGGTGATGATCCGGAAGTCGCTCACCCCGCTGACCCGGGCCGCGTCGACGAACAGCTCATGACGGACCCCGGAGACGGCCGCGACGACCAGCCGGTAGAAGGCGGGAGCAAGCAGGATCCCGAAGATGATCATGATGGTCCACAGCGACGGGCCGAGCACGGACCGGGCCGCCAGCAGCACGACGATCCCGGGCAGTGCCATGAGCACGTTGGTGATCCAGGAGGACGTCGACTCGAACCACTTGCCGTAATAGCCGGCCACCAGGCCGGCGGTGATGCCGATGGCCGCCGCGACGGCGGTCGCCAGCAGCGCGCCGGCCAGGGTGTAGCGCGCGCCGTACAGCAGCCGCGCCCACACGTCGCGGCCGGCCCCGTCGGTGCCGAGCAGGTGGCCGGCGCCCGGGGGCTGCAGGACGTTGAGCACCGACGCCGTGTCGGGGTTGGCCGACGTGAGCAGCGGGGCGAAGACGGCGGCCAGGACGATGAGCGCCAGGACGGTCATCGCGAGGAGCCCGAGGGGGTTCCTGAGCATCCGGCGGGCGAGCTGGCCGCGGGCCGCGGCGATCTCCGCGGGGATGCCCGGGGTGGTGCGATGAGATCCGCTGACGGCTTCGGTCATGACACTCGCGCCTTCGGGTTCAGGAATCCTTGCAGGATGTCGATGACCAGGTTGACCAGGATGACGATCGTCCCGACCGCGACGACCAGGCCCATGACCATCGGGATGTCGCTCTGCGTGGTTGAGGAGACCGAGACCTGGCCAAGGCCGGGGATGCCGAAGACCTCCTCGACGATGACGGCGCCGCCGAGCAGGCCGACGAACGACAGGGCGAGCACGGACAGGGCGGGCCCGCCCGCGTTCCGCAGCACGTGCTTGAACAGGACGCGGTACTCGGGCAGGCCGCGGCTGCGCAGGGTCCTGACCCAGTCCTGGCGCAGCGCGTCAAGGACCGAGCTGCGTACCTGCTGGGCGACGCCCGCGATGGTGCCGAGCGACAGCGCGATCACCGGCAGCGTCACCGTCTGGATCCAGCCGGGCAGCGATATGCCGGGCGGCACGTAGCCGGTCGGCTTGAACCAGTGGGTGCCGAGCGCGAAGGCCCGCACCAGGAAGACGGCCAGCAGGAAGCCGGGCACGGCGAACCCGAGCACGGAGATCACCTGCACCAGCCGGTCCACCCAGCCGCCGCGCAGCGCGGCCCACACGCCGAGGACGGCCGAGAGCACGGCGCTGACGATGATCGCCCCGAGGACCAGGGTCAGGGTGACCTCAAGCCTGGTCGTGACGGCGGTGGTGACCGGCTGGCTCGTCACCCACGAGTCGCCGAAGTTGCCGGTCACGGCGTTTCCGAGCCAGCTGAAGTAGCGGGAGAGCAGCGGGCTGTTCAGGCCGAGCTGCGCGTTCTTGGCCGCCACGGTCGCCGCGGTGGCGTCCGGTCCGAGCAGGCTCCTGGCGATGTTGCCCGAGGCCGCGTAAAGCAGCAGGAAGGCCGCGGTGGCGATGACGAAGAGCTGCAGCACGCCGTGCACGAGACGGCGCACCGTGAATCTCAGCATGGTGACTCCTGGTGTGCGAGAGGTGAGCCGTGCTGGGCCCCCGTGTGGCGAGCGCTGTGCGGCGAGCGCCGTGCGGCGGGCCCAGCAGCCGTGCCGTCGTTAGCTGGGCACGATGTTCCACAGGTAGGGCAGCGCGTTGCCTGCCTGCACCGTGACCTTGGTGTTCTTGTCCGAGACGAAGCTGGACTGCTGGCGGAAGAACGGGGCGAACCAGGCGTTTTGCACCAGGTACTGGTTCAGCTGCTTGGTCGCCGCGGCGGCCGTGGTGGCCGAGCCGGTCTGGATGGTCTTGATGTAGCCCGTGACCGTGGAGTTGGCGTCGTGGAAGGGGTTCCACGTGGCGGTCTGGGCGATGACGAACTGGCTCTCCTGCCAGGCCGTGGGGTCTTCCTGGAGGATGAAGTAGGTGGCGGGGAACTTCGGCGCGAGGATCGCCGTGAAGATCTGGTTGCCCGTCTCGCTGGTGTAGTTCACCTTGATGCCGATGGCGGACAGTTGCTGGGCGATCAGCGCGTAGGTGGACGCGCCGAGCGCCGCGGCCTCGGGCATGTCGAGGGTGAACCCGTTCGGGTAACCCGCCTGGGCCAGTAGCTGCTTCGCCTTGGCGGGGTCGTAGGGGTAATAGGAGTCAAGCGAGCTCTCGTAGCCGGGGGAATAGGTCGGGAAGATCTGCGTGGTCACGCTGCCGTAGCCGTCACCCAGGGCCTTGAGCAGGGCCGGCCGGTCGAAGGCGTAGTTGATCGCCTGGCGCACCTTCACGTTGGCCAGCGGCGCGGCCATTTTCCCGTCGCGGTCAAGCAACATCAGCCCGGTCCAGTTGAGCTGGAGCGGCCACACCGTGAAGCCGGCGCTCTGGATCTGGGTGAGCGCGGTGTTGTCAAACGTGTTGGCCGCGTTGACCTGGCCGCCCTGGATGGCATCGAGCAGCGAGGCCGAGGTGTTGAACACGGTCATGACGATCTTGGCGTAGTGCTGCTGCGCCTTGTCCCAGTAACCAGGGTTGGCGGTGAAGACGTAGGTGCTGCCGGGAACGGTGGCCGAGGCGTCCATCTCGTAGGGACCCGAGCCGACCGGCACGGTCTTGGCCGTCGAGCCGGTGAACGCCTTCGGGTCTTCCTGCAGCCCCGCGTTCTGGGTCAGGTACACCAGGAACGCCGGGTCCGGCTGCTTCAGCGTGATGACCAGCTTGGTCGGGCTCGCCGCGGTCGCGGACTCCATGTTGACCAGGTCAGCGGCGTTGGCGGACGTGCCCTTCTGGAAGGCCTCCAGGTTTTGCGCCGCGGTGCTCGCGTCGAACGCGGTTCCGTCGGTGAACTTGACGCCGGTCCGGAGGGCAAGGGTCAGCACGGTCTTGGCCGCGTTGTAGGACCAGGCCGTGGCCAGGTGCGGCTCGATCGCCCCGGAGGGCGAGGCCTGGAGCAGGCTGTCGTAGACCGCCTGCCCGTAGGGGGACTCGTTGGCCCAGTTCATGTCGGGGGCTTCGAAGGTGGTCGCGGGTACCAGCAGGCCCAGGGTTAGCGTCCCGCCGCTGCTGTTGCCGCTCGCGCCGCTACTGCTGGTGGCGCCCCCGCTGCCTGAGGCGCCCGCGGTGCAGGCGGTCAGCGCGAGGGCGAGGGCGGCGGCAGCGGCGGCTCCGGCGACCGCCTTCTTGATTCTTCGCACTGGGGGTTCCTTTCGTGTTCGCGCGCCCCGCGGCGGGGCGGCTTGTGGGATACCATAAAATAAAAACCGACCGAGTGCTAGGTAGGTTTTCGAGGTTTTTTCGGTTAGGGTCGGGGCATGGTTTCGGGTCGTCGGCACGATAAGCTTCCGTTGGTGACAGCAGTTGCCAGGACGCGCGGCGAGTACGCCAAGACCGCCGAGCGGCGCCAGCAGATCGTGGACGCGGCCGTCGAGGTGTTCTCCTCCGTCGGCTACCGCAAGGGCTCGCTGCGCGACGTGGCCGACAAGGTCGGCCTGAGCCAGCCCGGGCTGCTGCACCACTTCCCGAGCAAGGAGCACCTGCTTGAGGCGGTGCTCGTCTGGCGGGACGGCGTGACATCCCGCCTGATCGGTGACCCGCTCCCGCAGGGCATTGACTTCATCCGCGGCCTGGTCCGGGCGGCCGAGCACAACGCGACCACCCCGGAGCTGGTGGAACTGCACGTGATCGTCTCCGCCGAGGGCGCCTCCGCGGACCATCCGCTCCGCGACTACTTCACCGGCCGCTACGACTACGTCCTCGGCCACACCCGCCGGGCGTTCGAGCGGGCCGCCGCCGAGGGCCAGCTCCGGCCGGGCACCGACTGCGCCAGCGCCGCCCGCACGCTCATCGCGCTGATGGACGGCCTGCAGATCCAGTGGCTGCTTGACCGCGACGCCGTGGACATGGCAGGCGACCTGCGCCGGTACCTCCAGCCGCTGCTCACCGTCGAACTCTGACCGCGCCCGGCCGCCGCGAACGGCGGCCGGGCCCCGCGTTGTCACCCCTCGGCCCGGATCAGCCGGACGGCCATGAACTCTCGCCCCGGCAGCCCGACCCGGAAGCATCCCGCGAACGTCCCGGCCTGGCGGTCGACCGTCATGTTCCAGGTGTCGATGACGTCGACGTGCCAGCGGGTCCCCGGCGGGGTCGTGATGTCACGGAACCGGGGGCGCCCGAAACCGAAGTAGGCGATCCGGTAATCCTCGGCGCCGCCCCAGGGGACGTCCCAGTCGCCGGGCAGCGGCTCGAGCACCCCGCCGGGCGCGGCGTCGGTGATCTCGAGCAGGAACCGGATGCGCCGCGGCGCGTCGCCGGCCAGTTCGCCGCCCTTGGACCACCACAGCTCCTCGCGCTCGTTCAGGTAGGTCTCGCCGTGCCCGACGTAGCCGCCGCGCACCGCGCCCTCCCAGCAGCGCCGCACGAGCTCCGGGCCGCTCAGGTTGCCCCACCCCTGGTCGATGTCGCCCTCGTACCCGCACTCGTCGATGACCACCGGCTTGCCGTAGGCCGCGCGCCATTCCGTGGTGTTCTCCGCCGTGCGGTACACGTCGGTCCGCTGGATGCTGCAGTGGGTAATCCACGGCCGGCCGTGGTCGAACAGGCCGAAGCAGTTGTGGACCGAGGTCAGGTGGCCCACGTGGTCGTTCTCGCGGATGACCCCCGCCACGCGCTCCCAGTCCGCGGCCGACTTCCACGGCATCAGGTCGTACTCGTTGGCCAGCGACCACCACACGGCCCGGTGCGCGCTCAGGCGCCGGACGAGATATTGCAGGTACCGGTCATCGGCAGCCGCCGGCATCTCCGAGAAACCCCAGCGGTCGTAGGGGTGGAACAGGATCAGGTCCGTCTCGATGCCCAGCCCGGTGAGCTGGTCGATGCGCCGTTCCAGGTGCCGGAAGAACTCCGGGTCGAAGCGGGTGAAGTCCCAGTCGCCGTCGGCGCCCCGAGTGAACGGGTAGCGGTCCGGCTCGTTGGTGTTGAACAGGTACGACTTCGGGAACACGCACATCCGCAGCTTGCGGAACGGGGCGGCGGCCAGCGTGGCCAGCGTGCGCTCTTCGAGGGCCCGCGGCTGGTGCGTCCAGGCGTAGCAGGTGGTCCCGGCCGGCACGAACCGCGTACCGTCCCGGTAGGCGAAGTGGAAGCGGTCGGCCACGCCGACCGGGCCGTGGTTGCCGGGCCCGGGCGGGGCGGCCGCGAAGGTCCCGCGCAACCCGTCCAGCGAGCGGGCGTTCGACGTGGTCACGTACGTCCACGTCCCGGCGCGCGGAGCGGAGAACCGGATCCGGTACCCGCCCGCCCCGTCGTAGAAACCGCCGACCGCGACACCGTGCCCCCGGTCATCGGTGAACCGCGCGGCGAGCTCCACGTCCACGAACGGGTTCCCGTGGGATGGCCCGTCGATGACGAGCTCGGTGATGCCCCATTGCTCGCGGTCGCCCGCGACCGCGACCCGGGCCGAGCCGGTCCGGACACTGTCCGGCTCGTAGCCGGACGCGGGCTCAAGGTAGGGCGCGTCGGCCTGGGCCCGGGGAGCGCCGTCTAGCCGGGCGAGCTCGTCCCACATGGCCTCGAGCGCGGCCGGGTCGGCCGGGTCGGCACCCGTCGCATGCTGCACCACGGCGCTGAACTGGAGAAACCCCATGTGCTCAAGGGCCGGCGAGCAGTCAAGCGCCGGGACGTGCTTGACCGCCACGCTGCGCGCCGCCGGGTCGGAAAAGATGTCCCGCACCCGCGACTGTTTCCCGTATCCCATGACCTCCGCCTTGCCTCGTCGCTGGCGTCCCGTGGCCGGGGTCAGGGGGCTAGGTGCCCTTGACAACCCGCTCCCGCCTCGGGGATGCTTCAGTGCGTGAATGTTAATTCAGCTATGAATAGATAGTCAACAGATGCTCTCGGCAAATCACGAAGAGGCCCTGCGGTTCCGCGGCACCCGGGCCCGGCTAGCGGGGCTCGCGCCCGGTCAGGCCGCACCCCTGCTGCGCGAGATCGCGCAGCAGGTACGACGCGACGACCTGCGGATGATCCACCGGGCCGGGCTCGGCCACATCGGCGGCGACTTCTCCGTCATCGACATCCTGGTGACGCTCTACGCCGCCGTCCTCAACGTCGATCCCGCCGAACCGCACGCCCCGCAGCGGGACCGGCTCGTGCTCAGCAAGGGCCACACGGCCGGCGCGCTGTACGCCACCCTGGCGCACTGCGGCTTCTTCGCCCAGCGGGAGCTGGACACCTTCGCCGCGCCGCACTCCGCGCTGAACGGCCACCCGAACCGGACCAAGGTGCCCGGCGTGGAGACCAACACCGGGCCGCTCGGCCACGGCTTCCCGGTGGCGGTAGGGATCGCGCTGTCGGCCCGGCTGCAGGCGTCGCCCCGCCGGACGTTCGTGGTGCTCGGCGACGGTGAACTGCAGGAAGGAAGCAACTGGGAGGCGGCCATGACGGCCGCCCACTACGGCCTGTCCTCGCTGTTCGCCGTGGTCGACAGGAACCGGCTGCAGCAGGGAGCGCGGACCGAGGAGACCAAGGCGCTTGAGCCCCTGGCCGACAAGTGGACCAGCTTCGGCTGGGAGGTCCGCGAGGTCGACGGCCACGATCACGCCCAGCTGCTTGACACCTTCCGCCGTCCGGGCACCGCGCGCCCGGTCTGCGTGATCGCGCACACCGTCAAGGGCAAGGGAGTCTCGTTCATGGAGGACCGCGTCGAATGGCACCACAAGGTGCCGAGTGACGAGCAGGCCGAGCTCGCGCTCGGGGAGCTGTCCTGATGACCCAGCAGAGCCAGGCCGTCGTACTGCACGACTGCCGTAAGACATTCGCCGAGACTCTCATATTGCTGGCCAGGGCCGATGAGCGGATCGTCGCGGTGTGCAACGACTCCGTCGGTTCCAGTAACCTCGCGGGGTTCAAGGCCGAGTTCCCCGACCGGATGGTCAACGTGGGGATCGCCGAGCAGGACCTGGTGGGCGTCGGCGCCGGGCTCGCCAACGGCGGGATGATCCCCTTCGTCAGCGCCGCCGCGCCGTTCCTCACCGGCCGCGCGCTCGAGCAGGTCAAGGCGGACGTCGCCTACAGCCAGGCGCGCGTCGTGCTGTGCGGGCAGAGCCCCGGGTTCGCCTACGGCGAGCTCGGCCCGACGCACCACTCGATCGAGGACCTGTCCTGGCTGCGCGCCGTGGCCGATCTCCCGGTGATCGTGCCGGCCGACCCGGTGCAGACCGCCCAGGCGGTCCGCTGGGCCGCGGCCAACCCCGGCCCGAGCTACCTGCGCATCCCCCGGACCCCGGTGCCCGACGTCACCCCGCCCGGCTCGCCCTTCCAGCCCGGCCAGGCGCTGCGGCTGACGGACGGTGACGACGTGACGGTCATCGCCACCGGGACGATGGTCTCGCGGGCGCTGCAAGCCGCCGAGACGCTGCGCGGCGAGGGCATCGACGCAAGGGTGCTCAATGTAGCGTTCGTTGAACCGCTCGACGCGGGCGCCGTCCTGCAGGCAGCCGCCCAGACTAGGGGGATCGTCGTGGCCGAGGAGGCGACCGTCACCGGCGGCCTGGGCGCGGCGGTCGCCACGCTCACCGCGCAGCACCGCCCGGCGCGGCTGCGCCTGCTCGGCGTGCCGCGCGCCTTCGCTCCCACCGGCAGCACGGCGTTCCTCCTCGAGTACTTCGGCCTGACCGCGGTTGACATCGCCGCCGCCGCCCGGGACATCATGGCCCATGCCCGGCCGTGAGCCGCTCATCCTGGCCATCGACCAGGGGACGAGCGCGACCAAGACCGCCCTGGTCAACCCGGCCGGCGAGGTGGTGGCGCGAGCCGCCGCGGACCTCGCGGTCCACCACCCGCGCAAGGGATGGGTCGAGCAGTCCCCCGACGAGGTCTGGCGCAGCATCGAGGAATCGGTCAGCACCTGTCTCAGCCGGACCGGCCACGACGGGCTCATCGGCCTTGGGCTGAGCACGCAGCGCGAGTCGCTGCTGCTCTGGGACCGTCGCACCGGCGCGGCCCAGTCGCCGTTGATCAGCTGGCAGGACCAGCGCACCGTGGCGCTGGGCCGCGAGTACGCGCCGTTCGCCGACTCGGTCAGGGAGCTGAGCGGGCTGCCGCTTGACCCGATGTTCTCCGCCACCAAGGCCCGGTGGCTGCTCGACCAGTTCGATCCAGAACGGACCCGGGCCGCCCGCGGTGACCTGTGCCTGGGCACCGTCGACGCGTGGATCTTGCACCGGCTGACGGGCGAGCACCAGACCGAGGTCGGCAACGCCTCGCGCACCCAGCTGATGGACATCCGGACCTGCCAGTGGTCCCCGCGGCTGCTCGACCTGTTCGGCGTGCCGGCGGCCGCGCTGCCGGAGATCGTCGGGTCCGCCGGCCCCTTCGCCCGCCGGGCCGGGGACGACGCCCTCCCGAAGGTGCCGGTGCTGGCCGTCATGGGCGACTCGCACGCCGCCCTGTTCGGCCACGCGGGCTGGCGCCCCGGCCTGGTCAAGGCGACCTACGGAACCGGGACGTCGGTCATGGCCGCCCAGGGCGGGCCCGGCCCGGCCTCCGGGCTCTGCGAGACGATCGCCTGGCAGCACGGCGCCGAACCGGTCCGGGCCGTCGAGGGCAACATCCGGTCAAGCGGCGCGACCCTGGCCTGGCTGGCCCGGCTGACGGGCGCCACCCCCGCCCGGCTCGCGGCGCTGGCGGAGACCGCGCAAGCGGACGGGGTCCACCTCGTCCCCGGCTTCAACGGCCTGGGCGCGCCGTGGTGGGATCCGGAGGCCGCGGGCCTGCTGACCGGCCTGACGCTGGGCACGACGCTGGAAAACGTCGCCCGGGCCGCCCTTGAATCGGTCGCTTTCCAGGTCAACGACCTGCTGCTGGCGATCAGGCAGGCCACCGGGGGAGCGGAGGTGCTCTCCGTGGACGGCGGCGCCGTCGTCAACTCGTCGCTGATGCAGTTGCAGGCCGACGTCAGCGGGACCCCGGTACTCCGCCCGGCGACGGCGGACCTTTCCGCGCTTGGCGCCGCCCACCTGGCCGGCCTCGCCGCCGGCTGGTGGAGCCCGGCCGACCTGGACGCGCTCCCGCGGCCGCACGACGAGTTCACCCCCGCCACCAGCGCGCCGTGGCGCGCCGGGGAAGTCTCCGCGTGGCACGCGGCGATCAGCCGCGCCCGCTACCGCCCGCAAACACCAGGAGTCCAGAAGGAGGACGCATGACCCAGGAGCCGAGGTACGGAGCCGGCCTTTGGCACTTCGCCCAGTACGTCGACCGCTACGCGACCGACGGGTACGGGCCGCCGGTCACCACGCTGGAAGCGATCGACTTGGCCGGCCAGGTCGGCGACCTGTCGGTCGTCGACATCAACTACCCGTTCAACCCGCCCGGCCTGCTGACCAGCCAGGTCGCCGAGGCGCTCAAGCGCAACCAGCTGACCGCGATCGGCATCACGCCGGAAATCTACACCCGTGAGTTCTCCCGGGGCGCGTTCACCAACCCGGACCCCGCCGTCCGCGCGCGGGCCATCGAGCTCGTCAGCGAGGCCGTCGGCGTCGCCCGGGAACTCGGCTGCGACTACGTCAAGCTGTGGCCGGGGCAGGACGGGCACGACTACCCGTTCCAGGTCGACCACGGCCAGATCTGGTCGTACGCGGTCGCCGGCCTGCGGTCGCTGGCCGAGGCCTACCCGGACACGAAGTTCGCCATCGAGTACAAGCCCAGGGAGCCGCGGGTATCGATGTTCTTCTCCTCGGCGGCCAAGACGCTGCTGGCGATCGAGGACATGGGCGTGGACAACGTCGGCATCCTGCTGGACTTCGGCCACTCCCTGTACGGCGGGGAGTCCCCGGCCGAGGCCGCCCGGCTCATCCACTCCCGCGGCCGGCTGTACGGGATCGACGTCAACGACAACTTCCGTGGCTGGGACGACGACCTCGTCGTCGGCTCGGTGCACCTCACCGAGACCCTCGAGTTCTTCTACACGCTCCGCGAGTGCGGCTGGGACGGCGTCTGGCAGCTTGACCAGTTCCCGTTCCGTGAGGACTCCGTCGAGGCCGCCCGCGAGGGGATCGCCACCATGCGCAGCATCCACCGCGCGCTTGACCTGCTCGACGTCGCGGCGCTGCGGGAGGCCCAGGGCCGGCAGGACGCCCTCGCGGCCGGCCGGATCGTCCGCCGGGCGCTGCTCGGCGGCCAGGCCGCCGGGGGGCAAACGTAACGCGCATAGGCAATCAGCCCCGAGCAGGCATGCCGATATGCTTGGCCGAAACATCACGGGGGGCGAAGGGACGAGGCATGAAGCGGCCGGTCGAAGTCGCGCAGCTGAGGCTCATCGCGAAGGTAGCCCGCATGTATTACGAGGGCGGCGTCCGGCAGCCGCAGATCGCGGCCGAGCTGAACATGTCCCAGGCGCGGGTCTCCCGGCTGCTCCGTCAGGCCAGCGACATCGGTGTCGTCCGGACCGTGGTCACCCTTCCGCCGGGCGTCTACACCGACCTTGAGGAAGAGCTGCAGCGGAAGTTCAGCCTCAGGGACGCCGTCATCGTCGACGCCGACGGGGCGAGGGGCCAGGTCATCCCCGCGCTCGGCGCCGCCACCGCCCAGTACCTGCACGCGACGCTGACCGGCGGCGAGGTGCTCGGCGTGTCCTCGTGGAGCGCGACGCTGCTCGCCGCTGCGGAGGCCATGCCGGCCCGGGCCACGTCCCCCTTGGCCCGGGTCATCCAGCTCGTCGGCGGTCACGGCGACCCGAGCGTGCAGGTGCAGGCCAACAAGCTCATCGGCGACCTGGCCGCCGTCACCGGCGCGCAGCCGGTGCTGCTGCCCGCGCCGGGCCTGGTCAGTACCCCGGCGCTGCGCCGGGCGCTGGTCAACGACTCCGCCATCGGCGACGTCATGAAGTCCTGGCGGGAGCTCGACCTCGCCCTGGTCGGCATCGGCAGCCTGGAGCCGTCGCCGCTGCTGCGGCAGAGCGGCAACGCGCTCAGCGACACCGAGCAGGACCAGCTCCGCGCCGCCGGGGCGGTCGGCGACGTCTGCCTGCGGTTCTTCGACGAGAACGGCGTGGTGGTCGACACGCCGCTCGACCAGCGGGTGGTGAGCATCACGCCTGCCGACCTCAGGCAGGTGCCCAGGCGCATCGGCGTCGCCGGCGGCGCGAACAAGTACCGGGCCATCCGGGCAGCGCTGCGCGGCGGCTGGGTCAACGTCCTCATCACCGACCTGGACACGGCGCGCGGCCTGGCCGCGGACGCCGACCGCCCGGTCACCGCCGGGCCCGACTTACCCGCGAGATCATCCACGAAAGGGCTCGCCACATGTCAGACATCCGGGTGAGCCCGGTCCGCTTCGAGCATCATCGCGACGCGCTCGGCGTCGGCGAGCGCGCGCCCCGCCTGTCCTGGCGGACGGAATCCGCGCCCGACGGCTGGCGGCAGGCCGCGTACGAGCTCGAGGTGAACGCCGCGTCCTACCGGGTCGAATCGCCCGAGTCGGTCCTGGAGCCCTGGCCGGCCGCGCCGCTGGCCGCGCGGGAGCGCCGGACGGTGCGGGTCCGGGTGACCGGCGCGGACGGGCAGGCCTCCGCCTGGAGTGCCCCCGCCGTGGTCGAGGCGGGGCTGCTAGCGCCGGCGGACTGGACCGCGCGGCTGATCAGCCCGGCGGCCGGCCCGGCGCCAATGCTCCGCAAGGAGTTCCGGCTTGCCGGCCCGGTGGCGGCCGCGCGGCTGTACATCACCGCGCACGGCCTGTACCGGGCGAGCGTCAACGGGCAGCCGGTGACCGACGACGCGTTCGCCCCGGGCTGGACGACCTACCGTCACCGGCTCAGGTACCAGACCTACGACGTGACCAGCCTGCTCGCCGACGGCCCCAACGCCCTGGGCGTCCAGCTCGCCGACGGCTGGTTCCGCGGCCGCCTCACCTTCATCAAGGGCAAGCGCGACGTCTACGGCGACGCGCTGGGCTTGCTTGCCCAGCTGGAAGTTGCCCTGGCCGACGGCAGGACGGTGACGATCGGCACCGACGGCTCCTGGCGCTCGTCGGCCGGCCCGGTGACCGCGGCGGACCTGTACGAGGGCGAGCACTACGACGCCCGGCGGGAGCAGCCGGGCTGGTCCGCCCCCGGCCTCGACGACCGCGACTGGCGGCCGTGCGCGGAGCGGAGCTTCGACTATGCCACCCTGGTGGCGCCGGACGGGCCGCCCGTCCGCCCGGTCACCCACCGGCCGGTCCGCGAGGTGCTGACCTCCCCGTCCGGTGCCACGCTGCTCGACTTCGGGCAGAACCTCGTCGGGACGCTCCGCATCGATGTCGCCGGCCCGCGCGGCGCCGTGGTCCGGCTGCGCCACGCCGAGGTCCTCGAGCACGGCGAACTCGGCGTCCGGCCGCTGCGGACCGCGGCCGCCACCGACAGCTACACGCTGCGCGGCGACCCCGAGGGCGAGCGGTGGGAGCCCCGGTTCACCTTCCACGGCTTCCGGTACGCGGAGGTGACCGGCTGGCCCGGCGAGCTGCGCCCGGACGACGTGACGGCCGTCGTGTACCACTCCGACCTGGAGCGCGCCGGCTGGTTCGAGTGCTCGGACCCGCTGCTGACGAGGCTGCACGAGAACGTGGTGTGGGGGATGCGCGGGAACTTCCTCGACGTGCCCACCGACTGCCCGCAGCGGGACGAGCGGCTGGGCTGGACCGGCGACCTCCAGGTGTTCGCGCCGACCGCCAGCTACCTCTACGACTGCGCCGGGTTCCTCGCCTCGTGGCTGAAGGACCTGACCGCCGACCAGACGGCGGAAGGCGTCGTCCCGCTGTTCGTGCCGCGGGTCGACATGAAAGGGCCATTCGCCGAGCCGGTCCCGCAGGCTGGCTGGGGCGACGCCGCCGTCCTCGTGCCGTGGGTCATGTACCTGCGCTCCGGCGACACCGAGGTCCTGCGTCGCCAGTACCGGAGCATGCGCGCCTGGGTGGACGGGCTCACCGCCCGGCTCGGCATCGGGACCCTGTTCAACCAGCCGCCCTTCCAGCTGGGCGACTGGCTCGATCCGGCCGCGCCGCCGGACAACCCCGCGGCGGGCGCGACCGATTCCATCCTGGTGGCCACCGCCTACCGGGTGCGCACCGCGCAAGTCCTGGCGGACATCGCCGGGGTGCTCGGCGAAGCGGCCGACGCGGCCAGGTACGCGGCCCTGGCCGAGAGCGTCCGCCAGGCGTTCCACGACGAGTACGTCACCCCGCACGGCCGGCTCGCCAGCGACTCACAGACGAGCTACGCCCTAGCGCTCGAGTTTTCCCTGCTGCCCGGCGAGAAGCAGCGCGCGCGGGCGGCGGAACGCCTCGTCGAGGTGGTCAGGATGAAGCGGCACAAGATCGCCACCGGCTTCCTCGGCACCCCGTTGATCTGCGACGCGCTCACGTCGGCCGGCGCGATTGACGACGCCTACCAGCTGCTGACGCAGCGGGAATGCCCGTCTTGGCTCTACCCGGTCACGATGGGGGCCACGACCATCTGGGAACGCTGGGACAGCATGCTGCCCGACGGCAGCATCAACCCGGGCGAGATGACCTCGTTCAACCACTACGCCCTGGGCGCCGTCGCGGACTGGATGCACCGCGTCGTCGGCGGCCTGGCCCCCGGTGCGCCCGGCTACCGGGTCATCAACGTCGCGCCCCGCCCGGGCGGCGGCATCGGCTGGGCCAGGACGGCCCACCTGACGCCGTACGGCCGGGCCGAGGTCGCGTGGCGGCGGGCCGACGGCGAGCTCACGACCGAGGTAACCGTGCCCGTCGGCGCTAGCGCCGTGGTGACCTTGCCCGGCACCCCTGCCGCGACGATTGGCCCCGGCCGCCACCGGTTCGCCACCCCCTGCCGTCCGCCCGCCGACGATCCGGTGTGGCGGCCGCCCTTCGAGCCAAAAGACCTCGAATGAGATCACCATCCCGAACGGATGCTGGCTCAACGCGTCCGCCCGGTCAGCTGCTGGTGGGCTGCTGGCCGGGCGGGTCAGGTTCTCGGTCTTCGGTTTGAGTCGTGTCGGCCCTCAGCCACCCACGCCCCTCCAGTCTCAATCTATAGCGCACCCGGGGGCTTGCCGCAAGACCCCGGTCATGCCGCATAATCGCAGGCCGGGCCCGGGATTCGCGGGTTCAGTAATCCGCCGCACGCCACCGAGGAGATATCGCCATGACTGAGCGCTACGTGCTGGGTCTCGAAGAGATCGACCGGACCCAGGTCGCGCTCGTTGGCGGCAAGGGCGCCAACCTGGGAGAACTCTCCCGGATCGAAGGCATCCGGGTGCCGGCCGGCTGGTGCGTGACGACGGACGCCTACCGGCGGATCCTGTCGGCCGCGCCCGGGACCGAAGAGCAACTCGACCGGCTGGCGCGCCTGGACCCCGGCGACCGGGAAGCGATCCGTACGCTCAGCGCGGCCGTTCGCCAGGCCATCGAAGGGACCGCCATCCCGGACGATCTGGCGGCCCAGATCGTTGCCTCGCTCAACGAGCAGGCCCCCTACGCCGTCCGCTCCAGCGCGACGGCGGAGGACTTGCCCACGGCTTCCTTCGCAGGCCAGCAGGACACGTACCTGAACGTCATCGGGCCGGCCGCGGTCCTCCGGCACGTCAGCCGGTGCTGGGCCTCCCTGTTCACCGAGCGGGCCGTGACCTACCGCCTCAGGAACGGCTTCGATCACCGGAAGGTCCGCATGGCCGTGGTCGTGCAGCGGATGGTCTTCCCGCAGGCGGCCGGCATCCTGTTCACGGCCGATCCGGTCACCTCCAACCGGAAGGTCGTCTCCATCGAGGCCAGCTTCGGCCTCGGCGAGGCCCTGGTCGCCGGCCTCGTGAACCCGGACGTCTACCGGGTGCGAGACGGTGAAGTCGTCGCCAGGGAAGTCGCCACCAAGAAACTCGCCATCCAGCCCCGGGCAGCGGGCGGTACGCAGAAACTGACGATCGACGCAGCGAGTCAGCAGCGGCAAACCCTGACCGACCCGCAGATCGTGCGGCTAGCGAAGCTGGGCCGGCGGATCGAGGCGCACTTCGGCCAGCCCCAGGACATCGAATGGTGCCTGGCCGACGAGGAGTTCCAGATCGTCCAGAGCCGGCCGATCACCACGCTGTTCCCCGTGCCGGTGGCCGGCGACCAGGGAAACCACGTCTACGTCTCCGTTGGACATCAGCAGATGATGACCGACGCCATGCGGCCCCTGGGGATCTCCCTGTGGCTGCTGACTACCCCGGCGCCCATGTTCGAGGCCGGCGGGAGGCTCTTCGTCGACGTCACCCGGCCGCTGGGTTCGCCTGCGAGCCGCGCGCAGCTCGTGAAGGCCCTGGGGACATCGGACCCGCTGATCGGGGACGCCCTGCGAACCGTGCTCGACCGCGGCGACTTCATCCCGACCCGCCCAGACCCAGACCCAGACCCAGACCGGGGCCAGAACGAAGGCCAGGGCAGGACGCCTGCTTACCGCGCGACCGCCTCGATCGAGACCGATCCGGCCATCGTCGCCGGGCTAATCGAACGCAGCCAGGCCTCCCTCGCCACGCTAAAGCGCGACATCCAGGCGCAGTCCGGGCCGGCGCTGATCGACTTCATCCTCGCGGACCTCGGGGAGCTCAAGCGGGTCATGTTCACTCCGGAAAACCTCCAGGTGATCGTGGCGGGGATGCAGGCCGCCTCGTGGCTCAACGAGCAGATGGAGGCGTGGCTGGGCGAGAAGAACGCGGCCGACACGCTCACGCAGTCCGTCCCGCACAACGTCACGGCCGACATGGGGTTCGCGCTCATGGACGTCGCGGACGTGATCAGGCCGCACCCGGACGTGGTGGCATTTCTTCAGCACGCCGAGGACGAGAACTTCCTGGACGCGCTGCCCGCGCTCGCGGGCGGGCGCGAAGCCCGTGACGCCATCCAGGCCTTCCTCGACAAGTACGGCATGCGCTGCGTCGGCGAGATCGACATCACGAGGCCACGGTGGAGCGAGCGCCCTGGCACGCTCGTGCCGCTGATCCTCGGCAACGTCAGGAACTTCGGGCCGGGCGCCGCCGAGCGGCGCTTCGAGCAAGGCCGGCGGAACGCCGAAAGGATGGAGCAGGTCCTGCTGACGCGCTTGCGGGCGCTGCCCGCCGGGGAGCCGAAGGCCGAGGAAACCAAGCGGATGATCGACCGGGTCCGTACGTTCGCCGGGTACCGGGAGTACCCGAAGTACCACATGATCAGCCGCTACTTCGTTTACAAGCTGGCCTTGCTGAAGGACGCGGAGCGACTCGTGCGCGCCGGCGTGCTAGCCGACCGCAAAGACATCTTCTACCTCACGTTCGCCGAGCTGCACGACGTCGAGCGCACCAACCACGTGGATGACCAGCTCATCCAAGAGCGCAAGGACGCGTTTCGCTCGTATCAGGCGCTCACGGCGCCCCGGGTGCTCACCTCCGACGGCGAGGCGGTCGCCGGGGCATACCGGCGCGACGATGTCCCGGCCGGCGCGCTGACCGGCCTGCCGGTTTCCGCCGGGACCGTCGAGGGACGGGCCCGCGTCGTCCTGGACATGGCCGAGGCCGACCTCGAACCGGGCGACATCCTGGTCACCGCCTACACGGACCCCAGCTGGACGCCCGCGTTCGTCGCCGTCAAGGGCCTGGTGACCGAGGTGGGCGGCCTCATGACCCACGGCGCGGTGATCGCCAGGGAGTACGGCTTGCCCGCCGTCGTCGGGGTGGAGCACGCCACCCAGCTGATCCGGGACGGGCAGCGGATCCGCGTGCACGGAACCGACGGCTACATCGAGATCCTGGACGACCAACGACCTCCGGCCGGCAAGTGACTACCACGGAGCCTCCTCGTCTCGGCTCCCCGAGGCACCCGGGCGCGACCCTGGGTTTTCTACCGGGATGCACACGGGGTACCACGCGGCGCACCCCTGGGGTTCAGCGCGCACTGCGACAGTCAGCCGATTCCGTTCGGGAAAATCGAAAAGATTAGCCCGAACGGAGTCATGGTTCCCGTGATACCGCACCCGGGTCTCCCGATGCCGGGGGAGCGGGCCAAGCGGATCTCGGAGTCTGCCCCGGGATCAGCTGGAGGTTGGAACCGCCAGGGCGGTGGCCAGCTCCCGCCGGGAACGGATGCCGAGCTTGGTGAACACGTTGCGCAGGGTAAATGTACGAACGCCTGCACATTTGCGACTCCCTCACCCAATGGGGGCAGGCACTACGCCTGCTCGATGTCCCTAGCGCTTTCCGGGTCGGCCCATCCGGAGGTGAGGTGCTCGGGGCGGATGGGGATGCGGGCAAGGCCGAGGCCGGTGGCGGCGCGGACGGCGGCGGCGATCGCGGCGGTGGAGGAGATGGTCGGCGGCTCCCCGACGCCGCGCAGGCCGTAGGGGGCGTGCGGGTCGCCGAGCTCCAGGATGTCCAGGACCACCGAGGGCATGTCCGCGATCGTCGGGATCAGGTAGTCGGTGAAGGACGGGTTCCGCACGACGCCGCCCGCCATCTGTATCTCCTCCATCACCGCGAGGCCGAGCCCCTGGGCGATGCCGCCCTGAATCTGGCCCTCGACGGCGCGTGGGTTCATCGCCTTCCCGACATCCTGGGCGGTGGCGATCTCGACCACGCGCACCAGGCCGAGTTCCGTGTCCACGTCCACCACCGCGCGGTGCGCGGCGAACGCGTACTGCACGTGCGCGTTCCCCTGCCCGGTCACGGGGTCAAGCGGCGACGTGGGCCGGTGCCGCCAGGTGACCGTCGCCTCGATGGGCTCGGTGAGCACGCCGCCGCGTTCCGAGAGTTCCTTGCGCACCTGGACGCACGCCTCGCGCACGGCGCCGCCGGTCACGTAGGTCTGCCGGGACGCGGACGACGACCCCGCCGAGCCGATGGAGGTGTCCGCGGGCAGCACCACGACCCGGGACACGTCCAGCTCAGTGCGGGCGATCTGCTCGAGCACGGTCACCAGGCCCTGCCCGACCTCCGCGGCGGCGGTGTGCACCTCGGCCGCGGGCGAACCCGCGACGAGCGACAGCCGCACCCGCGCCGTCGAGTAGTCGTCGAACCCCTCGGAGAACCCGACGTTCTTGATCGACACGCCGTAGCCGACGCCCCGCCGCACTCCCTCGCCGCGGGTCGTGCCGCCGACCGTCCCGGGGAGGGGGCCGCCAGCCGGCGGCAGCGGCTTGGACGCCACCAGCCGGACCAGGTCCGCGACCGGCGCCGCCGAGTCGACGACCTGACCGGTCGGCATCACCGAGCCCTCGCGCAGCGCGTTCCTTATCCGGATCTCGGCCGGGTCCAGGCCCAGCGCCCGGGCCAGCTTGTCCATCTGCGACTCGTAGGCGAAGCAGGCCTGCACGGCGCCGAAACCGCGCATGGCCCCGCACGGCGGGTTGTTGGTGTAGACGGCGTAAGAGTCGATCGCCACGTGCGGTACCTCGTACGGGCCGGCCCCGAGCGTCGCCGCGTTGGCGGCCACCGCGGTCGACGAGGACGCGTAGGCCCCGCCGTCCAGCACGATCGACGCCCGCACGAACACCAGCTTCCCGTCCCGGTCCGCCCCGTGCGAGTAGCGCAGCACGGCGGGATGCCGGTGCACGTGCCCGAAGAACGACTCCTCGCGGGAATACGACATCTTGACCGGCTTGCCGGTGTACAGCGCCAGCAGGCAGGCGTGGATCTGCATGGACAGGTCTTCCCTGGCGCCGAACGCCCCGCCGACGCCGGACAGGGTCACCCGCACCAGCGCGGGGTCGAGCCCGATGCTGGCGGCGACCTGATCCCGGTCCACGTGCAGCCACTGGGTGGCGACGAAGAGGTCGACGCCGCCGTCGGCCGCCGGGACCGCAAGCCCCGCCTCGGGCCCGAGCGGGGCCTGGTCCTGCATGCCGACCTGGTACTCGCCGGAGACCACGACGTCGGCGGTCACGGTAGGCGACCCGCGCCGGACCGGAACGTGGCGGAGCAGGTTGCCGCCCGCGTGCACCGGCGGCGCGCCGGGCGACAGGGCCGCCACGGCGTCGGTCACCGGCTCCATGACGTCGTAGCGGACGCGGATCAGCCCGGCCGCGCGCCGCGCGGTCTCCGGATGGTCCGCCGCCACCAGGGCGACCGGCTCGCCCTGGAACCGGACCCGGTCAATCGCGAGCACCGGCTGGTCCGTGTGCTCAAGCCCGTACGTGAGCCGCCCGGGAACGTCGTCGTGGGTGAGCACGGCGACCACGCCGGGCACCGCGAGCGCGGCCGAGATGTCGATCGCGTCGATCCGGGCGCTTGGATGCGGACTGCGCAGCGTCGCCCCCCAGAGCATGCCGTCCATCCACAGGTCGGAGGCGTAGGCGAACGCGCCGGTGACCTTCGCCTGCCCGTCCGGTCGCACGGGGCTCTCCCCGACCCGGCCGGTGACGCCGGCCTCCGTGAGCACCGTCATCGCGGGTCCTCCAGCGGGGCGCCGGATGCGTACTCGGCGGCGAGCCGGACGGCCTCGATGATCTTCTCGTACCCGGTGCAGCGGCAGAGGTTCCCGGCGAGCGCGTCCCGTACCTGCTCGTCGGTGGGGTTGCCGGCCCGGTTGAGCAGGTCGTGCACCGTCACGATCAGGCCCGGCGTGCAGAAGCCGCACTGCACCGCGCCCGCGTCGAGAAACGCCTGCTGCACGGGCCCGAAGGCCAGCCCCTCAACCGTGCTGACCGCGCGGCCCTCGGCCTGGGCGGCCGGGACAAGGCACGAGCACACCGGCTCTCCGTCGAGCAGCACCGTGCAGGAACCGCATTCACCTTGCTCGCAGGCGTTCTTCGACCCGGGCAGGTGCAGCCGCTCGCGCAGCACGAAGAGCAGCGATTCCCCCGGCCACACGTCGTCGGCCACCCGGGCGGCTTGATTCACAGTCAGCGATATGCGCATTTCAGGCCGCCTTCTCCGCCAGCGCCCAGCCGAGCATCCGGCGCGCGAGCACGTCCAGTGCGTGACGCCGGTAGGCCGCGGTGCCGCGCACGTCGTCGATGGGCTGGGCCGCCGCCGCGACCAGCTGGCCGAACCGGCGCACGACCGCGTCGGTGAGCCGTCCGGTAGCGAGTTCTCCCGCGAGAAGCTCCTCGGCGGCGGTCGCCCGCAGCGGCACCGGCCCCGCCGACCCGAGCGCGACGCGCACGTCCGGGCGCGTGACCTTCCAAGCGGGGAGGGCGAGGGCCAGCGAGCAAACGGCGATCACCATGGCGTTGCGTGTTCCCACCTTCGCGAAAAGCTGGGGACCGGTCGCCGGCGGCACCAGGATTGCCGTGATCAGCTCGTCGGGGGCGAGGGCGTTGCGTTTCGGCCCGGTGAAGAACTCCCTGACCGGGATCTCGCGGGTGCCGCGCACCGATGCGACCTCGACCTCGGCGCCGGCGACGAGCAGCACCGGATGGCAGTCGCCGGCCGGGGACGCGGTGCCCAGGTTGCCGCCCATCGTGCCCCGGTTGCGGATCTGCGGTGAGCCGACCGTTCTGGCCGCCATCGCCAGCCCGGGAAGCACGTCACCCAGCTCGGCGATCAGCCGGGTGTAGGTGACCCCGGCCCCGATCCGCAGCTGCGGCCCGCCCCGGTCGATGACGGCCAGCTCAGGCAGCCGGGTCAGATCGAGCAGCGCGGGCGGCCGGAGCCGCCCAAAATTCACCCCGACCATCACGTCGGTGCCGCCCGCCACGGGAAGCGCGTCCGGGCGCGAGGCCTTGATATCGAGCGCGTCGGCCAGCGACGCCGCCTGCAGGAAGTCCATCAGCCCCGCGTCACCATGCCTCGCTCCCTCCCAAGAGCCGGACCTGGTCTTTAACCCTCGTGGCGCTAACTTTACCGGCATACAAAAAATGACCTGGGACGATTAAGCCCCAGGTCATTTCAGGTACGGCGCTCGGGATGCGAACCCCGGGCCCCGCAGATTAGAAGCAGATAAGAAGTCTTAGATCGGGCGGACCTGCTCCGCCTGCGGGCCCTTGGCGCCACGCACGGCGGTGTACTCCACCCGCTGGTTGTCGGCGAGGCTGCGGTAGCCGTCAGTCTCGATCGCGGAGTGGTGCACGAAGACGTCCGGCGTGCCGTCGTCGGGGGCGATGAAACCATAGCCCTTGTCCGCGTTGAACCACTTCACTGTTCCCTGTGCCACTGTGTTGTTCTCCATGTGAGACGATCAACGGGGTTCACGGACGTGAGTCCCCGGGCTGTGTGACCGCTCGCTGGTGGAAGGCTTGGGCCTTGGACACGCGGCACCTGCGGTCAGAATTCGCAGGCGCGGTCAAACGAGCACGAACTTCGACTACAACCAGGTTCATCTAACACCATGCAGGTGGACGGTTGGGCCGTTTCTCGGTCAGCCGTGTCGCACATTAGCTGACAAAAGCCGCGTAACGCCCGGAAAAAATCGGCGTTACGCCAACAAGCCGCGGTACCCGGGCGCCCCAGAGCCCGCCGCCGGACGCCCGCCGGCCCGGATGCCACCGAACCGGTGTGCATCCGGTAAACTGCTGTTAGCGTGTAATACGCGGTAGGGCGTCGCCATGAGGGCGCGCCGGTCGTTGAAGTCGCTCGGTGAGCGAATGTTGGTCTCCACGGATGTGGCGCCTTCGACAAAGCGGCCACACTCGATCCCTGGAGACCATCTCTTGTCAGTTCTGTCCACTGCGGACATCGCCATCGATACCACCACCTTCGCCGGCCTCGGCGTCCCCGCGCCGCTGGTCGCCGTTCTCGCGAGTTCCGGCATTGCGGCGCCGTTCCCGATCCAGGCGGCCACCCTGCCCGACGCGCTCGCGGGCCGCGACATTCTGGGGCGGGCCCAGACCGGTTCCGGCAAGACGCTCGCCTTCTGCCTCCCGCTCGTCACCCGGCTGGCGGACGGCCACACGATGGCCGGCCGCCCGCGCGGCCTTGTCCTCGTGCCCACCAGGGAGCTTGCCGCCCAGGTGGTCGACGTCCTGACGCCGCTGGCGCGGGCGGAGCGGCTGAAGGTCACGGCGATCTTCGGCGGCACTTCGCAGCACCCGCAGGTCGCCGCGCTGCGCGGCCGCACCGACATCGTCGTCGCCTGCCCCGGCCGGCTGGCCGACCTCATCGAGCAGGGGCACTGTCACCTCGGCGACGTGGAAATCACCGTGCTCGACGAGGCGGACCACATGGCGGACCTCGGCTTCCTCCCCGTGGTGCGGCGGCTCCTCGACGCGACCCCGCCCGAGGGTCAGCGGCTGCTGTTCTCGGCGACCCTCGACGGCGCGGTGGACGTCATCGCCCGCCGCTTCCTCAACCGCCCGGCCCGGCACTCGGTCGACGCCGATTCCCGGCCCCCCGAGATCACCCACCACCTGTTCACCGTCACCCCGGCCGACCGGGTCGGCGTCATCGCCGCCCTGGCCAGCGGCGAGGGCCGGACACTGATCTTCACCAGGACCAAGCACGGGGCGCGCAGGCTCGCCCGTCAGCTCGCCCAGGCGGGAACGCCGGCCGTGGAGTTGCACGGAAACCTCGCCCAGGGCGCGCGCACCAGGAACCTGGAGGCGTTCGCGTCGGGTGCGGTCCGGGCCATGGTCGCCACCGACATCGCCGCCCGCGGCATTCACGTGGACGGCATCGAGCTGGTGATTCACGCCGATCCGCCGACCGAGCACAAGGCCTACACCCACCGGTCGGGCCGCACCGCCCGCGGCGGCGCCGAGGGCATCGTGGTCACCATCCAGACGGCGGCCCAGGTGTCCGAGGTCCGCACCCTGATGCGCAAGGCGGGCGTCCGCCCGCAGGCCTCCATCGCCGGTTCCGGTTCCGCCATCATCCGGTCCATCGCCGGCCCTCCGGCCCGGCGCCCGGGCCGGGTAGCGCCGCCCGCCCGCGCGGCGTCGCTACCGACACTGGTCGACGGCCAGCCCGGCAGCCGCGGCGCCGCCGCCGCCTCCGCTTCCTTCCGGGGCCGCAGGCGTCGCTAAGCACGCGCAAAAACCAAGAATCATCCCGAACGAATGGTGGCTTCGCGTCTACCGGAAACCACTGGACCGCCGCGGTAGTGCACGGCGTCAAATCGCCATACGCCGTGCACGCTTACCCCGACACCGGGCCGGCCCCGCGGCCCGAGGAGGACTAGCCACCAGGGGAAGCCTCCCGCGGCACCGCCCTGGTCACGCAGGCCCTCGGGCGACCCTGCGGTGGTAGGTGGCGTTGGCGAGGGCGTACGCGACGACCAGGATGCCGAGGCACCAGGCGAGGGCGGTCCAGATGCTGCCGCTGACCGGCTGCCGCGCGAACAGGTCGCGGATGGTATTGACGATGGACGTCACGGGCTGGTTGTCGGCGAAGGCGCGCACCGGTCCTGGCATGCTGCCGGTGGGCACGAAGGCCGAACTGATGAGCGGCAGGAAGATGAGCGGGTAGGAGAAGGCGCTCGCGCCGTCAATAGATTTCGCCGTGAGGCCGGGGATGACGGCGATCCACGTCAGCGCCAGGGTGATCAGGATCAGGAGGCCGGCCACCGCGAGCCACGCCAGCACCCCCGCTCCCGAGCGGAAGCCCATGAGGAGGGCGACGAGCACGACCACCACGAGCGAGATCAGGTTGGCGACCAGGGAAGTCAGCACGTGCGACCACAGCACCGACGACCGGGCGATCGGCATCGACTGGAGCCGCTCGACGATGCCGCCCTGCATGTCGGTGAACAGCCGGAACGCGGTGTAAGCGATGCCCGAGGCAATCGTGATGAGCAGGATGCCTGGCAGCAGGTAGGTCACGTACGCGCCGGAACCGTGCTTGATCGCGCCGCCGAGCACGTAGACGAACAGCAGCATGAAGGCGATCGGCATCACCGCGGTCGTGATGATGGTGTCCGGACTGCGCGTGATGTGGCGCAGGGACCGTCCAAGCAGGACGGCCGTGTCGCCGAGGAAGTGCCTGTTCACCGTTGTTCCTCACTGCTTGTCTGATTGCCCGTGCGTAGGGCGTGGTCCGCGCCGTCGTCACCGACGATGGCGAAGAAGACGTCCTCGAGGGTGGGCTGCTTCTCGACGTACTCGACCTTGGCGGGCGGGAGCAGCTGCTTGAGCTCGGTCAGGGTGCCGTTCACGATGACCCGGCCCTGGTGAAGGATCGCGATCCGGTCGGCGAGGTGCTCGGCCTCGTCCAGGTACTGGGTGGTGAGCAGCACCGTCGTGCCCCGCCGGGCGAGTTCCGTGACGGCCTGCCACACCTCGAGGCGCGCCTGGGGGTCGAGCCCCGTCGTCGGCTCGTCGAGGAAGATCACCGGCGGGTCCCCGATGAGGCTCATCGCGATGTCCAGGCGGCGGCGCATGCCGCCCGAGTACGTCGACACCCGCCGCCCGGCCGCATCGGCCAGCTGGAAGCGGGCCAGCAGGTCATCCGCGATCTTGCCCGCGTCCTTGAGGTGCCGCAGCCGGGCGACCAGCACCAGGTTCTCCCGCCCGCTGAGGATCTCGTCGACGGCCGCGAACTGGCCGGTGAGGCTGATGGACTCGCGCACGCTCGCCGGCTGCCCGGCGACGTCGAAGCCGGCGACGGTGGCCGTTCCCGCGTCGGCCTTGAGCAGCGTGGACAGGATCTTCACGACCGTGGTCTTGCCCGCGCCGTTGGACCCGAGCAGGGCGAAGATGCTGCCCGGGGCCACGTCGAAGTCGACGCCGCGCAGCACGCGCACCTTCGGGTACGACTTCTCAAGGCCCCGCACGCGGATCGCCGGGGCCGGCGGTGTCGTCGTCATCACTCGCAGAACACCTGAATCTTGCTGGTGGGGTCGTTGACGTCGACGGTGACGTCGTCGAGCTGGTCGACGAGCTCCTCGATGTCCTGCGGCCTGAGCTGGGTGAGGTCGACCGGCACGCCCGACTCGTCGAGCTTCGCGTTGAGCTGGGTGAGCGCCCGCGGCGGGATCAGGCTCGTGAGCCGGACCCCGGCGCGCAGCAGTTGCAGCGGGACCCGGACGTTGA
The DNA here is from genome assembly GCA_963767685.1 of uncultured Actinomycetota bacterium. Lineage (GTDB taxonomy): Bacteria > Actinomycetota > Actinomycetes > Streptosporangiales > Streptosporangiaceae > Trebonia. The sequence goes on along the minus strand of CAVYEZ010000010.1, from coordinate 303,393 downwards.
TATGGCTGGGCGCGCCTTCTGAGTTGTCCTCGAGCACCACGCGCAGGTACTTCGGCCGGCGTTTCGCGCGCGGCTCGGCTCCCGTCGGCGACGCGAGTTCTTGCCGGTCAAGCGCGTCGATCAGCCGCTCGGCCTCGTCCGCGGTGACCTTGCCCTCGGCCAGCATCTGCAGGATCTGGCGGGCCTGCTCGTTCATCGTTGCTCCTTCTGACTTACCTGACTCGGAGTAGCAGGTCCATTTGGCCGTCCGCGATCTCGACCCGGGTGCCGGGCAGCGCCCAGAGCAGCTGCCCGGCACCGCGCAGCACTCCCGCCGGGCTCACGTCGAAGATGCGGCAGGCGATCAGCCCGCCGATCACCGCGAGCAGCAGCAGCGGCGAGAGCACCAGCAGCACCAGCGGGACCGGGATGTACAGCCGCCGCCAGCGGCGGCCAGCCGGGCGGTAGCCCACCGTCACCAGCAGCGGGATCACCGGGGCCGCTCCAGCTCGGCCAGCGCCTCCTGGGCGCTGATCTCCCCCCGCCGCAGGCGGTCAACGACGTCGGCGCTGGCGGGCGCCGGGTCGGTGTCGACGAAGTCGAGGCGCTCGGCGACCCGGTTCAGCCGGGACTTGATCGTCGGGTAGCTCACCCCGAAGATCCGCTCCATCTCCTTGATCGAGCCGTGGGACCGGACGAACGCGGCGACGAACACCTGGTCGTCGACGCCGAGCTGGGCCAGTTGCGGCGGCTCGAACTGCCCCTCGACCGCGATGCCGCTGTCGGTGAGGCGGACCCGCTCGACCACGAACGGCTGCCCGCGCGTCAGGTCCGTCAGTTCCTGCCAGTCCACCCGCGGCTCCCTTGCTCTCGGCACCATGATTACGGTTCATGTATACCTTGACTTTTTTAATGAGTCAACGAGAGAACCTTAATTTTCTTAAGCGCAACTTGAACATCCGAACGACATGATTAACCGCACTCCGGAGCCGGGGGAGCGGCGGCGGCGGGAGAGCACCGGCGCCGGAGCTAGCGCTGTAGGTGCTTGGCCAGCCAGGGGCCGGTCACGCTGCCGGGGGCGCGCACGACGTCCTCGGGCGTGCCCGCGGCGACGATGCGGCCGCCGTCGGGGCCGGCGCCGGGTCCCATGTCGATGAGGTGGTCGGCGGCGCCAGGCAGGTGAACAGCAGTCACCCGATCTCGGTGACTTACCCGCTGTTGCCCAAAGGCCGCCTAGTATCCACTTGACCGCGGCACGTGTGAGGGAGGGAGGGAGGGAGGGAGTCATGGAGATCACCCTTGAGGACGTGCGGCACGCCCTCGTCGAGCTGGGCAGGCTGCGCTTCGGCGAAATGCGCGTGGAAGATGCGATCAAGGAGATCGTGCAGACCACGCACTCGATGTTCGCCGTGGACGGAGCTGGCCTGATGCTTTGCGACGCGGCGCAGCACCTGCGCAGCGTGGCCGCGTCAGATGACCGGTTCGCGCACTTGGAGGACCTTCAGGTCCGCCACCAGGAAGGTCCGTGCATCGAGGCGTTTGACACCAAGGAATTGGTCGGTGCCGTCGACCTGGAACACGATGACCGGTGGCCGCTGTTCAGCGCGGCGGCGGTCCGGCGAGAGGTCAGGGCCGTCCTCGCCAGTCCGCTGCCTTACAACCAGGATGCGGTCGGCGTCGTCGCGGTCTTGTCGGAGCGCAGTCGGCCGTGGTCGGCCGCCAATGAGCTGGCGCTGCTCGCGTTCACCGACCTGGCGGCCTTGCTGATCGCCAGCATCATCCAGGGGGAGCAGCAGTCGGAGCTCGCCGGGCAACTTCAGGGCGCGCTGGACTCGCGGCAGGTAATCGAGCAGGCTAAGGGCGTCTTGATAGGCACTCAGGGCATCTCGGCGCGCGCCGCGTATGAGCAGCTGCGGTCGCGGGCGAGGGCTGAGCGCCGCAAGCTCGCCGTGGTCTGCGCCGAGGTGGTTCAGGGGGCGGCGCGGCTGCCTTGAACGCACCCAGCGGTGGCCGGTAGTCTGAACCGTAGGACGCCGCCAAGAACCCCGCGGCCCGTGTCATGTCGGCCAAGTTCCCGCTCCTTCGCCCGAATGTTTCGAAGGCGCCTCCTGGCAGCAGTCGGCTAGAACTTGACGGCGGGAAGCCGCGTGCATACTCAGCCGCCCGGGTTGCCGGGTTTCACGGTGACCACGGCCGCGGAAACGGTCATGGTCAAGCTCAGCGGTGAGTTCGACGTCATGGGCGAGGACGTTCTCGCCGACTGCCTGGCCCGCGTTCGCGGGGCCAGGCCCCGTCGCCTCGTCTTCGACACAGCCCAGGTCACGTACATCGACTGCGCGTCCGCACGGCTCATCGTCGGTGCCGACCGCTGGCTACCGCCAGGCGTCAAGCCGGTCATCGCCTGCCCCGCGCCGGTTGTCCGCCGGGTCTTGGAGGCCACCGGCCTCGACGCACGCTGTGAGCTAGAGTTCGGCGGCTGACGTCCGCTGCCCCGGTGCCGTAAACGGCCCCCGCGGCGCCGGTCTGCGCCGCCTTCGGGCGCGTTTTGGTTCGGTGCCGGCCGCGGGGGGTAGGCGCGGCTCATGTTCGATGGCTTCCGGCTGGACCGGGTCGATGTCGGCGAGGTGACGTTGCGCGTGCGCTACGGCGGCGAGGGGCCGCCGGTGGTGCTGTTGCACGGCCATCCGCGCACGCACACGACCTGGCACCGCGTCGCGCCGCTGCTATCGGGCTCGTTCTTCATGGCCTGCCCGGACCTGCGCGGCTACGGCCAGTCCACGCTGCCGCCGGACGCGCCCGAGCATGCGCAGTCGTCCAAGCGGGCGATGGCCGGCGATGTTGTCGCGCTCATGCGCCACCTAGGCCACGACCGGTTCTCGGTCGTGGGTCATGACCGGGGGTCGCTGGTCGCGTTCCGGGCGGCCATGGACTACCCGGACGTCGTCGAGCGGCTCGTCGTCATGGACGGTCTGCCGGTCGTGGAGCACCTTGAGCGGCTGAACGAGGCGTTCGTGCGCACCTGGTGGCACTGGTGGTTTCTTGGCCAGACTGACAAGCCGGCTGAAGCTTTCATCAGCGCGGATCCCGGCGCCTGGTACCGCACCCCGTCCCCGGCGGAGATGGGGGAGGGCAACCACACCGACGCCTGGGCCGCCTTCCGCGACCCCGCCGTCGTCCACGGCATGTGCGAGGACTACCGGGCCGGCCTGCGCACCGACCGTGCCGACGAAGAGGCCGACCGCGCCGCCGGGCGGAAGATCCGGTGCCCGATGCTGCTGCTGGTCTCGACCGATGACGACCTTGACATCCACGGCGACCCCGAGGCCATCTGGCGGCCGTGGACGGCTGCCGGGCTGCGCAGCCGCCCCATCCACTCCGGGCACCACCAGGCCGAGCAAGCGCCGGAAGAACTCGCCGCGGTCCTTACGGACTTCCTGGGGCGCCCGGTTCCGCCATGGCCAGCGCCAGACGCCCCGCGGGAGCACCCATGAGGGATGAATGCCGGCAGCGCGGGAAAGAGCAGTTCCCATGACTGCTGAAGCCGGGAAGCCCGCGCTGGACGCGGCCGAGTTCGAAGCCCTGTACCAGCGGCTGCGCCAGGTGCCTGGTTGGGGGCCGGCGGACCGACGCGGCGCGCTGAACCACCTCACGCCGGACCGGGTGCTGGCGGCGGCCGGCGAAATCAGGCTGGGCCGGACGGTCTCCCTGGCCGCGTCCATCGAGACGGCCGTGACGCCGGATGACCCCGCGCCTGCCATACACGAGATGGCCGGCCCGCCAGGGAACCAGGCGGATCCCGGGGGACTGACGTTCGCGCAGGATCGGTTCGGCATCAACGTGCACAGCAACGTCGACAGCCACATTGACGCCTTGTGCCACGCCATGTACCGCAAGACGCTCTACAACGGCGTGTCGGCGGACGCGGTGACCTCGGGCGGCGCGCAGGAGCTGTCCATCGAGGTGGCGCGGGACGGGATCGCGGGCCGCGGTGTCCTGCTCGACATACCCCGGCTGCGCGGTGTCCGCTGGTTGGAGCCCGGCGACCGCGTGACCGCCGCGGAACTGGCCGGGGCGGCCGAAGCCCAGCAGGTGAGCATCGGCCCGGGTGACCTGCTATTCGTGCGGACCGGACACCGCCTCCGCCGCCGTGTGCTCGGCCCGTGGGACGCCGCCGGGGCGCGCGCGGGGCTGCATCCGGCAGCGCTTGAGTTCATTGCCGAACGGAAGGTCGCCGTGCTCGGCAGCGACAGCAACAGCGACACCGCGCCCAGCCTGGCGGCGGGGGTTGAGCTGCCGGTTCACGTGCTCGCGATTAACGCGCTCGGCCTCCACCTGCTCGACTACCTGCAATTCGAGGACCTCGTGCCGCTCTGCGAGGCGACCGGACGCTGGTCCTTCTTCTGCGTCGTCGCCCCGCTGCGACTCCCGCACGGGACCGGTTCTCCCGTCAATCCGGTCGCGGTCATGTAGTCCCCCGCCAAGTTCCCAGTGACGCTGGTATGGGGGATCCGGTAAGCGGTGGGGGCGAGTGAGCGGGCCGACCGGGATCCAGTCCCCGCCGGGCCTGCCTGCCGCTACACGTACTGCGTGATGTCGCCTACGGTGAAGCCCTGGTCCTGGATGTGCCGGTAGAGGCGGGTCATCATGCGCACCATGGTCTCCCCGTCGAGCTGCGCCGGGCTGCGGAAATGGCACAGGATGATGTCCCCGGGGCTGAGCCGGTGCCTGGCGGTCTGGTACTGCATGTCCGAGATCTCCATGGCCTCGCGCCAGAGCATCATGCCCTTGAGGCCGGCCTTGCCGGTGGCCGCGATCGTCGCCTCGTCGTAGTTGCCGCCCGGCGGCCGGAAGATGTACGGCGTGACCCCGTACTGCTGCTTGAGGATCTGCTGCTGGCCGGAGATCTCTTCGAGCTGCTGGGCGGCCGACAGGCTCGGCATGCTGAGCGGGTGGTTCACCGTGTGGTTATGGATCGACACGTAGCCGGTCTCGTACAGCTTCTCGAAGTACGCGTAGTCGTCCTTGATGAACAGGTTCGCGAGCTCGATGGCGATGGGCACCTGGAGGTCCTTCACCATCTGGATGAACTCGGGTTCCTTTTCCAGGCCGTCATCGATCGTGATGAAGACGACCTTGTCGGTCAGCGGCACATCCGAGAACACCGCAGGGTCGGACGCGCTCAGCCTGATCGGCTTGACGGCGGGCGGCGGCGGTGCGGGGGCGAACGGCTTCAGCCCGTAGCGCTGGCTGATCAGGTCGGCGTCGACGCCCGCAGCGGTCGCCGTGGCGCTGGCGGAGGCGCTGGCGCCGCCGGCCGGCACGACCGGCGGCGCCAGCATGTGCGCCTTGATCACATCGCTCCGGCAGCCGGTCGCGAACGACCCGAGCGCGGCCACGCCGGCCACGCCCGCCATGAAGCGCCGCCGCGACCAGCGCTGGGCCGCGGTATCCGTCACGATTTCGGGGAGATCCAAGGCCATCTCCTGTCGGTGAAAGGGAAGCCCGGACAAGCACCTCGCACCGGGACAAAGCCGCATATTAGCGGTAACGCGGAAGCGGCGTCGCGGTTGTGGCGGTCGTCCCTCTCATAGCCGTTGCGGCCCGCGGACGGCGGGCAGAGGCTCGCGATCCCGTCGTTCACTTGCAGTGGACGCTCATGTCACTGCCGGCTACCGCCCCATGGGTGCTGAGCATCGGGCCGCCGTAACGCCGACTTGACGAGCGATACGCAGCGGTTCACTCATAAGAACATCGTTGACTTAGCGTCCGGTCCATGGACGAGAGCTTCTTCCTAGTCACCCGAGCCCGAGAGGCGCGGTCATGTGCGGGATAGCCGGCCTCACCCTGCGCGATCCCGCCCTCCAGCCCCGGCTCGGCTGGATGCTTACCGGGATGCTCACCGCGCTCGCCGAGCGCGGTCCTGACTCCGCCGGGGTCGCGATATACGGCCAGACGGGCGACCTCGCGGTGACCAACGACATCGGCGGCGCGGACGAGGTGTGCGCGCGGTTCGGCATCGCCGTCCGGCCGCGGGTCGCCCGGGCCGCCGCTAGCGTCGGCGCAGGATGCCGGCGACCGCCGTGCCCCAGGCCAGCACCAGGATGCCGTACAGGCCGAGCGGGGCGGCGGCGGCCGGCCCGAACGCGGCCGCGGCGAGGCCGGCGGCGACGGCGAAATCGCGCATCGAGGTGGTCAGCAGCAGTGCGGTCGCCGCGGGCCCGCGGACGCGGGCGCCGAGGAGCCGTCCGGCCAGTGCCGATCCGGCCAGGAACAGGACCAGCGCCAGCACCGCCGGCAGGTAGCGCGCTGACAGCCGGACCTCGGCGGCGATCAGGGCGACGAGCGCGGCGACAGCGGCCAGCGCGCACAGTGTGGCGGCCTGCTCGGCCCGGGCGGGGAGGGCGGCGCCGTGCGGCCGGGCACGCGCGCGCAGCGTAATGCCGGCGGCCAGCGGCAGCCCGACCACCAGGGCGAGGGTCGTGCCGATGTCCGCCGGGCGGACGCCGGCGTGCCCGGCTTCGAGCGTGAGGATCGGCCCGGCGGCGAAGATCGCGGTGACGGTGGAGCCGATCAGCACCCCGGCCGCCAGGGCGGCCTCGCCGCCGGCCATGGCGGTGGTGGCGACGGAGGCGATCTCACACGGCGCCAGCCCCGCGGTCATGACCCCGTCCCGCAGCGCCCCGGCCGGGACGACCAGGGAGACGGCCCACGACAGCGCCGGGAGCACGCTGATCCCGACGGCCAGGGCGGCCAGCAGCGGCCGCCAGGCCGCCGCCAGGCGGCGCAGCGCGGCCGGCTCGATCGTGACCGCGGTGGCGAAGACCAGGATGGCCAGCAAAACGTTGATGCCCTGGCGGGCGGTGAGCCAGGCCAGCGGCGGCTGGACCGTCAGGCCGATGACGGCGGCGACAAGCACGGCGGTCAGCTCCGGGAAGCCGGCGACCAGCCGCCGCAGCCGCATTACCAAGATCACCCGGCCGATTGTGCCAGCGCATTATGTCGGCGCCGTCAACTCAGCGGTTAACGTGGACTCCCGGCCGCCCATTCTCCGGCTGGCGGACACCGTCGTCGCCGTCGGTGCACTCGCCGCCTGGGCCGGCAGCTGGGTCAAGGGCCTCTACGGCTGACCGGTAGGTCCGGGGGCTTGACCGTTAACTCGCAATGGGAGACTCGGGAACTGACAGGTGTGGTCAAGGTCGAGGCCGGGGTAGCCACGCTCCCGGCGTATGGGGAGGCCACCATGAGCGTGCCCGCAGGCACCCGCGCAATGCTGCGCGAGCAGGCAGCCGCGGTGCTGCACGGCAACGACGCAGGCGGCTGGACGCGGGCGGCCCCGAAGCTGTACCCGCACCAGTGGAGCTGGGACAGCGCGTTCATCGCGATCGGCTGGGCGCACCTGGACGTCCGGCGGGCCCTGACCGAGCTGGAGCAGCTGTTCGCCGGGCAGTGGGCGACGGGCATGGTGCCGCACCTTGTGTTCCGGGCCGGCCCGGATCACCCCTACTTCCCGGGACCGGAGTGGTGGGACACCGCGGTGTCGCCGGCGGCGCCCGCGGGCGTCAAGACGACGGGGATCTGCCAGCCGCCGGTGCATGCCCTGGCGCTGCAGCGGATCTGGCAGCTGACACCGGAGGAACAGCGGCCGGAGATCCGCGCACGCGTGCAGGCGCTCTACCCGCGGATGGTCGACTGGCACCGCTACCTCGCCACCCAGCGTGATCCCGAGTCATCCGGGCTGGTCACCACGTATCACCCGTGGGAGGGCACGGACAACTCCCCGCGCTGGGACCGCGCTCTCGAGCGCATCACGGTCGCCAAGCCCGGCCCGTACACCCGCCTGGACAGCAGCGAGGTGGGGGACGCGTCGCAGCGCCCCACCAACTGGGACTACGACCGGTTCCTGTGGCTGGTCGAGCAGCTGCGGAAATACCGCTACGACGACGCGCTGATCCACCGCGAGTACCCGTTCCTGATCAAGGACGTGTTCTTCAGCGCCGTCCTCGTCGCGGCGAACGCCGCGCTGCTCGACCTGGCCGACGTGGCCGGGGCCGGCAGCGCGGCCCGCGCGGAACTGACCGGCTGGCTTGACCGCGGCCGGGCCGGGCTGAACAGCCGCTTCGACGCGGAGACCGGCCTGTGCGCGGACTACGACGTCCGGGCCAAGGAGGACATCCGGCTGCGCACGTTCGCGGCCTTCGCGCCGCTGTTCGCCCGGACCCCGGACCCCGGCCAGCGCGCCGCCCAGCTGCGGCTTCTCGACTCCGCGGACTTCTGCGGCCACCCGCAAATGCGCTGGCCCCTGCCGGCGAGCACGTCACCCGCCGAGCCGGCGTTCGAGCCGCAGAACTACTGGCGCGGCCCCGTCTGGCCCGTCATCAACTGGCTGTTGTGGCAGTCGCTGGACCTGCTCGGCTACCCGGCCCGCGCGGACGCGATCCGGGGCGATTCACTCAGCCAGCTGGCGGCCGGAGACTTCGGCGAGTATTACGAGCCGTTCACCGGCCAGCAGCTCGGCTCGACGCAGCAGTCCTGGACGGCCGCCGTCACCCTGGACTGGCTGGCTTCTACTCAGTCGACGGCCTGATGCCGCCTTCCCCGCCCGCGGCCGCGCCGGCGCCCGCAGTCCCGCCAGCGCCCGCAGTCCCGCCAGCGCCCACGGTCCCGCCGGCGTCCGCGGCCCGGCCCGCCGCCCGCGCGGTCGGCGAGTAACGTACCAGGAGAGCCGAGGAGGTGCCGACGTGATCCTCGTGACCGGAGCGACCGGACGGGTGGGGTACCGGCTGATGGAGGCGCTGGCCGACGCCCGCGCTGACGTGACCGCGATGGTGCGGGTGCCGGCCAGGGCGGCGGACCTGCCGGGGACGCCGCGGCACCTGATCGCGACGCTCGACGAGCCGCCGTCCCCGGCGGTGCTCCGCGCGTTTGACCGCATCTTCCTCCTCAGCCCGGAGATCGAGGAGCAGGCCGCGCTTGAGACCGTGTTCCTCGACGCCGTGGCCGCCGCCGGGCACCGGCCGCACATCGTGAAAGTCTGTGCCGACGGCTTCCAGGACCCGGACTGCGACGTGCGGTTCATGCGCGCCCACCGGCAGGTCGCCCTGCACCTGGAAGCGCTGGACCTGCCGGTCACGTACCTCGCCGCCGCCACTTACATGGAAGACCTCCTAGACGAGGCCGAGCAGATCCGGAGCACCGGTGAGCTCAGGGCGTCCGCCGGCGACGGACGGGCCGGGTTCATCTCCGTCACCGACGTCGCCGCGGCCGCCGCCCGGGTCCTCACCAGCAGCGGCCACGAGGGTGCCACCTACGTGCTGACCGGCCCGGAGGCGCTCAGCTACGCGCGGGTCGCGGCCCAGTTCGCCCGTGTCCTCGCCTGGCAGGTGGACTACGCAAACCAGTCAGAGGAACGGGAGCGTGAACTTCTGCTGTCCCAAGGGCGCACCCCGTGGGAGGCGGACGGCGCGATCGAGCGCTTCGCCTGGATCCGCGCGGGCGGCGCGGACACCGTGACCAGCACGGCCGGGGAGCTGACGGGCGCCCGCCCCCGCCCGTTGCGCGAGTGGCTGGCCGACTCGCGCGCAGCCTTCGCCGGCCTGTCGTAACCGCGGTGCGGGCGCGGTAACCCGGCCGGGCCGCCCCGGAATTCTGTCCGTGTGGCCCACAAGGCCAGCACCGGGCATGTGCCTGGGTGCCACAAAGCCAAACGTTTGCCGGCGTGGGTGCCACAAGGCCAATAGATGCGCGCGTGTGTGCCCCAAGGCCAGAACATTCTGTCCCCGTGGCACCCGAGCCCAGGCGCTGTCCTGGCGGACATGACCCGAAATCTTGGTAAATGCCGAGAATGTGCCGCTATGAAAACAAGGCGCATATCACACCTGCTCAGAATGGGCGCGCCGCCAGGAATTCGAATTAGAAAAGCGCCCGTCGCGTCCGAACGCTTATATCGACGTTTTCGTGCTTGCCGACCGGTCCGGGGCCGGGGCCACAGGAAATTCATCTTCGCGTCGACGGAGAGCATGCCGCTCTCCGCGTGAAGAAATTCGGCTTCAGATGGGCAATCCCTTTTCCGCTTCCACTCGTAACCGTCACGGAAGCCTGATCGGCAGGCTCGCTGAAAGGACCGCGATCCATGATCAAATTGCGCTGGGCGCGCATCATCCCGGTGGCCGCGCTAGCGCTGGGCGGCGGCTTGGTAGCCGTGCCCGCGTCCGCGGCCACATCCGGTACCTGGACCGTCACTGGCAGCATGAACGCCGCGCGCTACCACACCACCGCCACGGTCCTGCCCGATGGCGAGGTACTCGTCATCAGCGGCAACGGCACCGCCAGCACGGAGCTGTACCATCCCGCGACCGGAACCTGGACCCTGACCGGCAGCATGAGCACCGAACGCTTTGACCAGACAGCCACCCTGCTCCCCAACGGGAACGTCCTCGTCGCAGGCGGCGGCGAGAGCGCGGCCGGCAGCGCCGAGCTGTACAACCCGGCAACCGGCACATGGTCGCTTACCGGGAACATGCACACCAACCGGCTCGCCGCGACCGCGACCCTGCTGAAAAACGGCGAGGTGCTCGTCGCGGGCGGGGATGCGGGCAACGCGACCTACGACGCGCTGTCCAGCGCCGAGTTGTACAACCCCGCGACGGGCACCTGGACCGTGACCGGCAGCATGACCACTCACCGCGAGGACGCTTCCGCGTCCCTGCTGGCCAACGGCGAGGTGCTGATGGCCGGCGGCCTTGGCAGCGGCGCCACGCCGGTGTCCAGCGCTGAGCTCTACAACCCGGCAACCGGCAAGTGGACGGCGACCGGCAGCATGAGCGTCGCCCGCCAAGACGCGAACGCCACCGCGCTGCCGGACGGTGACGTCCTCGCGACGGCAGGCGTCGCAGGCGAAACCGGGCCGTTCAGCGAGCTCTACAGCCCGGCGACCGGCCAGTGGTCCCCCGCCATCGGCGGAGTAGTGTCGCTCAGCTGCATCCCCGCGCAAGACTGCCGCAGCAACAGCACCGCCACGCTGCTCGGCGACGGCGATGTCCTGGTCGCCGGCGGATACCTCGGCACGGCCAGCAACCCGGGCAGCAGCGCCTCGGCCCTGCTGTACAACCCGGCCGCCAACACCTGGGCCACTACCGGCTCCATGAATACCGCCCGCATCTACCAGACCGCGAGCCTGCTGCAGGACGGGCAGGTCCTGGTGGCCGGAGGGGAAACCTTCGCCAAGCACAAGGCCACCATCCTGGCGAGCGCCGAACTGTACACCCCCTGAGCGGCCAGCCGGGATTCTCTGCACCACCGAGCCGAACGGACACACACAGAAAACGGACACACACAGAAGGAGAACCATCATGAGATCCATGCCACGAAGAACCCTGGCAATCGGTGCTTGCGGTGCGATGATGCTCGCCGCGCTGGTCACCGAGGCCTCTTCGGCGTCTGCCGCCAGCCCCAGCTGGCAGCTCACCGACCAATTCACCAGCCAGCCCGTTTGCTACACCACGAGCGGCGGGACGATTCCCCTGGAGGTCAACCTGAACGGCAGCTGGACGACGCCGATCACCGTCGGCGCGTCTGGCCTGCCCGCAGGCGTTTCCTCCCCGGGCACCACCATCATCGACTTCTACTACGCCGTGGACGGCAGCAGCTACACGACGAGCTACGGCACCGGGGCCATCCCGGCCGGCTGGAGCAACGGGACCGGGCCGGTCAGGGTGGTACCGCAGCCAGCACCGCAAAGCTACATTCTGGACGCGGAAGGCTACGTGAACGTAACCGTCCCGTCTGGCCTTGCGGCGAACTCCTCGTTCAACATCACGCTGACGGCCAACGACGGCACCACCACGCAGACCGAATCCGTGCCCGTCCAGATCAAGGCCTCCTGCAAGCGTCATTACTGAACGGCCAGCGCCGGGTTAACACCCGGCCGGTGCCGGGAGGCTCGGGCCGCACCGGTGAGCAGCGGATGCAGCTCACCGGTGCGGCCCGCTCCACTCCACCGCGTACCGGGTGCTTGGACGAGGCTGCGACCGGGGTATCCGCAGCGCTACTGCTACACGCCCATCCAGCCGGCCGAAGCCGCTGAGGCCGTCGGCGCCGGCACCATCATGGGACGGGTCGCCCAGCCTGGCGAGATCGCCAGCGTGATCGCCTTCCTCGCCTCACCGAAGGCCAGCTACATCACCGGCGCGGTGGTCGCCGTCGACGGCGGCCGCACCGCCATCTGAATTCCGCGGGTGCCGTCGCTAAACTCGCTGGCATGGCCAGCACCGGGTTGCGCGAGCTCAAGAAGGAGCGCACACGCAGGCATATCGCGGACACCGCGGCCCGGCTGTTCGCCGAGCATGGCTACGAGCATGTCGCGGTCACCGACGTGGCGCGCGCGGCCGAGGTCGCCGAGCAGACCGTCTATAACTACTTTCCGGTCAAGGAACAGCTGGTCACCGATCGCGATCGGCAGGTACAGGACCGGCTCAGCGACCTGATCCGGTCGCGGCCGCCCGGCGTCACCGCGGCTGCCGCGGTCCGCGACTACGTCCTGGCGTTCACAGCCGGGATCCGCGACATCGAGGCCGGGCAATGGCGGGGCGAGCTCGGCTACCTGGCGGCGGTGAGCCCGGCCGTGCGCCGGCTGGCGCTGGAGATGACCGGCCGTCAGGCCGCCGCCATCGCCGCCGCCATCAGCGACACCACCGCCGTGCCGCCGGAGATCGCCAAGCTGCAGGGGATCGCGCTGGCCGGCGTGTTCCAGATCATCATCAGTGAGTCCGGGCGGCGTACCCTCGAGGGGCAGGGCCAGGCCCGGATCGCCGGCGAGCTGTACGCCGTCGCCGAGAACCTGCTGGACGAGCTCGACCGCTGGTTCAGCGTTCCCGCGTCACCGTAAGCGGGCAGCCGGCCGGCCCAGCCCGCGAGACCGGGTCTGGGCGGGTCGGCCGGTGCCGGCTGCTAGGCGAGGCCGAGCTGCTGCCGCTGCCGGGCGGCGTCCCAGAAGGCGGAGATGACGACGAGCCGGTCGCCGTCCCACTTGCTGGTCTGGCCGAACTCGACGTCGAACGCCTTTCCGGTCGGGGGGATCACGGTGCCGTCGGGCAGCGGCATTTCCCCGGTGAAGGTCCCGGCGGCGCGGGTGACGACGGTGATCCAGTCGCCGCTGCCGAACTGGATCGGGTACGGGTCGCTGTACACGTGCATGTCGGGGAAGCTGCGCAGCATCTGCCGCATCGCCTCGCCGTGTGCTTCCTTCCCGTAGACCGGTTCGGCGAGCCCGGTGATATACGCGATCATGTCGGGGTGGTGGACCTCGTCCACCACGGCGAAGTCGCGGGCGTTGAACGCGTCGTCGCCCTTCTTCATGAGCGCGAGCAGGCGCGCGGTCCGGCCGTGAGTGTCGGTTGCGGTAGCCATCGTGACTCCTCTTCCTGGTTCGATGCGCCTCGCCGCGGGCAGCGACGAGATGCGCGCCGGCTTCATCGTGTAGTGCACCATATTTTTGGCGTTCACTCTAACAATCTGAGCATCGGTTTATTCCGGCCCCGCGAAGCGAGGGCGCGGTCAGCGGTCTGTGGACCGCCGCCCAGCACAAGATCCCGGTCGTCTCGCCTCGCCGACTCCTCATGCGCCGCGGGCTGGGCGAGAGTCGGCCGGCCGGGGTGGTGCACAGTGCCGCAACCGGGCTGCCGGTCGTGCGCCTGGGCAGGATGGTTACCACCGAAGGGCGCTCGCACGCTCAAGGACGATTAATGCCAGTCACCAATGGTCTCGCCGTTCACGTCATTAACCAGATCGACCAGCGTGCCCAGGCCCGCGATGCTTTCCCGAAGATCGTCGGCGATCGGATTCACGCGGAGGGTGGTGACGCCGCAGTCGCGGTAGGCCCGCAGCCGGTCGCGGACCCGGTCGGGCGGCCCGACCAGGTTGGTGCCAAGGCCGATCTCAATCGGCACCCGGGCGGCGGCGGCTTCCCGGTCGCCCTCGGCCCATAGCCGCTGGACCTCGGCCACGTCATCGCCGAAGCCCTGCCGGGCGAAGGCGTTGTTGTAGAAGTTGTCCGCCCGCGATCCCATCGCGCCGAACGTGAACGCGTACCCGGCCGCGTGGCGACGCCCGGCCGCCTCCACGTCTTCGGTGAACTCCACGCTCACCGCGACCACCAGGTCCAGGTCCGACAGCGACCGCCCGGCCTGCCGCGCCGCCGCCCCGAGCGGGCCGAAGAACACCTCCGACGACTCGGGGAAGAACGAGTTGCCGATCCAGCCGTCGGCGAGCTCGCCGGTGAGCGCGAGGTTCGCCGGCCCGAGCGCCGCCACGTAGATCGGGACGAAGCAGGCGTCGGCGCGAGACCGGATCGCCGCCCCCGCACCGCCGGGCAACGGAAGCTGGTACACCTCGCCGGAATAGGTGAGGCGTTCCCCTGCGGTGATCATGCGGATGATCTCGATCGTCTCCCGGGTCCGGCGCACCGGCCGGGAGAACCCGACGCCGTGCCACCCCTCCATCACCTGCGGGCCGCTGGTCCCGATCCCCAGCACGAAGCGGCCGCCGGAGATCTTCTGGACGCTCATTGCCGACATGGCCAGCATCGCCGGGGTCCGCGCTCCCAGCTGCGCGATGCCGGTGGCGAGGCGAATCCGTTCCGTCCGGGCCGCGATGGCCGCGAGCGGCGTGAACGCGTCGTAGGCCCAGAACTCGGGCACCCAGATCGAGTCCACCCCGAGCCGCTCGGCCTCGCGGGCCAGTTCGAGCCAGTGCGGGTCCTGGGGGGTCACCGACAGCCCGACCGAGAGCGTCATGCGTCGACCTTGACATGGTGAGTCTGGTCAGGCAACTCTGATGTCCAAGCCCTGGACGATGGAAAGGCTGGTCGGCCATGGAGTGGACGGGCGCGCGCTACGCGGACAAACCCGCCGTGGAGGTGCGGGTCTGGATCAGTGCCCCGCCCGCCCGGGTCTGGGAACTAGTATCCGACATCGAGCTGATGCCGGCCTTGAGCTCGGAGCTGCAGTCGGTGGAGTGGCTCGAGGGCGCGAGCGGGCCGGCCGCGGGGGCCAGGTTCACGGGGCGCAGCAAGCACGAGGCGCTGGGCGAGTGGGAGACCACCTCCCATGTCGTCGAGTTTGAGCCAGAGCGCCTGTTCGGATGGGCCGTGGGGGACCCCGCCGACCCCGCGGCGCTATGGCGCTTCCGGCTGGAGCCGAAGGACGGCGGGACTGAGCTGTCCGAATGGGTGCAGATGGGGCCGGGCCGGTCGGGCCTGTCGTTCGCGATCGACCGGATGCCGGACAAAGAGCAGAAGATCGTCTTCGTGCGGATGCGTGAGTTCGAACGCAACATCACGGTCACCCTCGAGCAAATCAAGACCCTCGCCGAGGCCTGACGAGTTCACCGCCCGGCACCGTCATTCGAGGTCAAGTACGAAGTTCGTCCAGTTCCTCGCGGACTACGCGGATCTCTGCCTGATACTCGGGATTGGCCGCCAGTCGCGCGGCGTCTGCGCGTAGGTCTTTTTGCGGCTTGTTGCGCGCGGCGACTTTCAGTGCGTGCCGGATGGCGCGGGTGGGGCTGGTGCCGTCTGCCGTGAGGATCGCGAGGTTCTCTGTGTCTTCGGCTGTGGGATGGAATGTAATCGGATCGGCCACACTGAAGGCATACATCGTTCTCGCGCTGGGAGGATCCATGCATGCGGAGGCCATCCCTGAAAGCCGAAGCGCTAATGCGTTAACCGGCGCAGCCGGCAATATTAACCTGCAAACCCCGAATGGGACCTAGTGCGGCTGACTGGTACGGGTCTACCCTAACGTTCTTGTCTCGTCAGGCTTCTGGTTGCGCCCACGCGTTGGGCTAAGCCAGGTTGGCCGGCCACCGAGGGTCGTGTTCGCAGCGTGAGGCAGGGCTATGAAACCAAGGTCATTGGCCGCCTTCATTGGGGCTGTTTGCTTGCTGTTGATCACGCTCGGCGTCGGCATCGCCAGCGCGACCGTGCCCGGTACCGCCGCCCTGCGCGGCGCCGGCACCAGCAGCGGCGGAGGCGGTGGCGGGGGCACCGCGACCGTCCTGTCAGCCCATTCCGCCGCGCCGCCGCCGAAACGCGTCGGACACGGCCCGGCGCTCCCGCGGGGCGCCGCCCGCATCGGGGCCCTGGCCGCGGCCACGCGGATCAACGTCGACGTGATGCTCGCGTCGAGCGACGCGACGGCACTCGCGAATTACGCGGCGAACGTCTCGTCGCCGGGGAACTCGCTCTACCACCACTACCTGACCGTCAGCCAGTTCGCCGCGATGTTCGGCCCCACCGCCGCGGCGGTTTCCGCTGTCGATGCGTCGTTGCGGGCGGAGGGCCTCACGCCGGGTCCGCTTTCGGCCAATCACCTCACGGTGCCGGTGACCGCCACGGCGAGTCAGCTTGGCAAGGCGTTCTCGATCGGCTTCAACCGCTACCGGCTGTCGGGCGGCCGAGTCGCCTACGCCAACACCGAGGCGCCGCTGCTTCAGGGCGCCGCCGCCCAGTACGTCTCGGGGGTCGTCGGCCTTGATACCCTTGCCGTGCCACAGCCCATCGCTCCGGCCAAGGCGACCAGCCGGGCCGGGGCGACGGAGTCTCCCCAGGTCGTGACCGGCGGCCCGCAGCCCTGCGCTACCGCTACCGACGTCGCCTCCACGTACGGCGTCTACACGGCCGACCAGATCGCTTCCGGGTACAACTTCTCCAGCTTGTACCAGGCCGGAGACGAGGGCGCGGGCGTCACGGTCGCCCTCGTGGAGTTCGAGCCCAACCTCACCTCCGACATCTCCGCCTACCAGACCTGCTACGGCACCAGCGCCACCGTCAACTACATCCAGGAGGCCGGCGGCGCCGGCTCCGGCGCGGGCAGCGGCGAGGCCGCGTTCGACATCGAGGACATCATCGGCCTGGCTCCCAGGGCCACGATCGACGTCTACCAGGCGCCGGGCGGCGCCACCGGGCTGATCGACGAGTACACCGCCATCGCCGACAGCGGCGCCCAGGTGATCTCCACGTCGTGGGGCAACTGCGAGTCGGCGATCGGAAGCACGCTGCTCAGCGAGGAAAACACGATCTTTGAGCAGGCCGCCACCGAGGGCAAGTCCATCTTTGCCGCCGCCGGTGACAGCGGGTCGACCGATTGCGTAGGTTCGTCCGCCCTCAGTGTCGACGATCCGGGCAGCCAGCCCTACGTGACGAGCGTGGGTGGCACCTCCCTGACCTCGATCAGCCCGCTGACGCAGACGGTATGGAACGACAGTTCAATTGAAAATGGCGCCGGCGGCGGCGGAGTCTCGTCGTTCCATACGATGCCCTCCTACCAGTCGTCCGCGCCCGCGGCCCTGAACGTGATCAACACCAACTCGTCGGGCTCGCCGTGCGGGGCCGGCAGCGGCTCCTACTGCCGCGAGGTCCCGGATGTCTCCGCGAGCGCCGACCCCCAGGACGGCTACGTCCTCTACTACAGCGGCGGATGGACCGTCTACGGCGGCACCAGCCTGGCCGCGCCGCTGTGGGCGGCTTTCACCGCCCTGACGGACGCCTCAGGCGCCTGCAGCGGTGCCATCGGCTTCGCCAACCCGGTGCTCTACCAGGCGGCGGGGACCAACTACGCCGCCGACTTCTCCGACATCACGTCCGGTGACAACGACTACACCCCGGCCGGCTACGGCGGCGGCCTCTACCCGGCCGGAACCGGCTACGACATGGCGTCCGGCCTCGGTTCTCCGGACGGCGCCACCCTGGCCAAGGCCCTGTGCGACAAGGGCGGCGCGACCAACACCGTGACGGTCACGAGTCCGGCCAACCAGACGACGACCGTTGGCGCCACCTTCAGCCTGCAGGTCGCGGCGACCGACTCGGGCGGGGCCGCGCTCAGCTTCGCGGCCGTCGGCCTGCCCCCCGGCCTGTCGATCAGCTCTTCCGGCTTCATCTCGGGGAGTTCCTCGGCCGCCGGGACGTACTCGGTCACGGTAACGGCCACCGACACCACCAAGGCCAGCGGTTCGGCCGCTTTCACCATGACCGTCAACCCGGCATCGCAGACGATCAGCTTCACCGCGCCGTCGGCGGGGACCGTGGACGGTTCGGCGACGCTGTCGGCTACCGGTGGTGGTTCGGGTAACCCGGTGGTGTTCTCGGTGGACTCGACGTCGGGGTCGGGGGTGTGCAGCGTGTCCGGCACGAACGGCGAGACCGTGGACTACCTGGCCGCGGGCAGTTGCGTGATTGACGCCAACCAGGCCGCCGGCGACGGCTACACGGCTGCACCGCAGGTCACCCAGACCATCACGGTCGGCCAGGGGTCCCAGACGATCAGCTTCACCGCGCCGTCGGCGGGGACCGTGGACGGTTCGGCGACGCTGACGGCGACCGGTGGTGGTTCGGGTAACCCGGTGGTGTTCTCGGTGGACTCGACGTCGGGGTCGGGGGTGTGCACCGTGTCCGGCACGAACGGCGAGACCGTCGACTACCTGGCCGCGGGCAGTTGCGTGATTGACGCCAACCAGGCCGGGAACGCCGGGTACTCCGCCGCGCCCCAGGTCACCGAGACCATCACGGTAAGCGCGGGAGGCCCGGCCGCACAGACGATTAGCTTCACCGCGCCGACGGCCGGGACGGTGGGCGGGTCGGCGACGCTGAGCGCTACCGGCGGCGGGTCGGGCAACCCGGTGGTGTTCACGGTGGACCAGTCCGCGGATTCCGGAGTCTGCACCGTGTCCGGCACGAACGGCACCACCGTCAACTACCTGGCCGCGGGCAGCTGCGTGATCGACGCGAACCAGGCGGGCAACGCCGACTTCGCGGCCGCGCCCCAGGTCACCCAGACCATCACGGTCGGCCCGGCGGGCGCGGCCTCGCAAACGATCAGCTTCACCGCCCCGACGGGCGGGACGGTGGGCGGGTCGGCGACGCTGAGCGCTACCGGCGGCGGGTCGGGCAACCCGGTGGTGTTCACGGTGGACCAGTCCGCGGATTCCGGAGTCTGCACCGTGTCCGGCACGAACGGCACCACCGTCAACTACCTGGCCGCGGGCAGCTGCGTGATCGACGCCAACCAGGCCGGCAACGCCGACTTCGCGGCCGCGCCCCAGGTCACCGAGACAATCACGGTAAGCGCAGGAGGCCCGGCCGCCCAGGCGATCAGCTTCACCGCGCCGTCGGCGGGGACCGTGGGCGGTTCGGCGACGCTGTCGGCTACCGGTGGTGGTTCGGGTAACCCGGTGGTGTTCTCGGTGGACTCGACGTCGGGGTCGGGGGTGTGCAGCGTGTCCGGCACGAACGGCGAGACCGTGGACTACCTGGCCGCGGGCAGTTGCGTGATCGACGCCAACCAGGCCGGCAACGCCGACTTCGCGGCCGCGCCCCAGGTCACCCAGACCATCACGGTCGGCCAGGCATCGCAGACCATCAGCTTCACCGCCCCGGCCACCGGAACGATAGGCGGGTCGGCGACGCTGACCGCCACCGGCGGCGGATCGGGCAACCCGGTGATCTTCTCGCTGGACCAGTCCTCGGGGTCCGGGGTGTGCAGCGTGTCCGGCACGAACGGCGAGCACCGTGAACTACCTGGCCGCGGGCAGTTGCGTGATCGACGCGAACCAGGCCGGCAACGACAGCTACAGCGCCGCACCCGAGGTCACCCAGACCATCACCGTCACCGGCGGACCCGCCTTCGTGACCGACAGCCCGCCGCTGACCGCGACGGTCGGGCAGGCCTACGACTACACCTTCGCCGCGTCCGGCACCCCGGCCCCCACGTACGCGCTGGCCGCCGGCGCACCGTCATGGCTGTCGGTCGACGCCAGCACCGGCGAGGTGACCGGCACTCCGCCGTCCGGCACCACCTCGTTCAGCTACTCGGTCACCGCCACCAACGCGGACGGCACGGCCACCGCCGGGCCGTTCACCGTCACCGTGACGACGACGACATCCGGCAAGGCCGACATCTCCGCCGCGTTGTCCTGCCCGGCCACCATGACCGTCGGCGACACCGGCACCTGCACGCTCACGGTCGCCAACGCGGGACCCGTCGCGGCCGGCACAGTAGAGGTCGGCGTGCGGTTGCCGGCCGCGCTGTCGGAGGTGTCGTGTACAGCGGACTGCGCCCGGCACCGGAACGTGTTCACCTGGACCCTGGCCGCGCTGGCCAGCGGCGCCTCGGCGCAGTTCGCCATCACGGTCAAGGCCGACGCCGCGGGCCGGGTGTCGGTGCTGGCCGCGGCGGCCACGCACAGCTGCGACCCCAACCCGCGCAACAACGTCTCCGTTCAGAAGATCACCATTGCGGGCGGACAACGGAGTCCGTCGCCGGGGTCCGGCCACCACCCCGGTCGCGGGGACCGGGGCTGGCCCACCCGGAGAGACGGCCACTGACGCGCCTGGCCGTTGCGATCGCGAAACGGTCCCGCGCGGGCGGAACCGTGGGGTCGGCCGCTGCGTCCGAGTTACATGAACCGGACGTTGCGGGTGGCCGCCTGGGCGGCGCTGGCCGCCGCCCTCGGGGCAACGGCAGGCGGCTGTGGCGCTGGATCGGCCGGCCTGGCCGGGGCATCCGGGCCAGCCGGGACTGCCAGCGGGCAGGGCATCGCGGTTACCGAGCCGTCGGCTAGCCCGGCCCCTTATGGCGCCTCTGACCTGGCCTTTGGCCTGAACGTCATGAGTGCCTGGTGTCGGCAGAGCCCGCAGGCGAACATCGTGCTGTCGCCCGCGAGCCTCGCCAGCGGGCTGGGCATGGCCTACCTGGGCTCGCGTGGCAGCACGGCCCGCGCAATGGCCGCCGTGCTGCACCTGCCGGCCACCGGGACGGCGCTCGAAGCCGGGCTGCAAGCCCGCACCCGGACGCTGCGGGCCCTTGACGGCCCGGGTGTCACGGTGGCGGAGGCTGACCAGGTGTGGGCCGACCCGTCGCTTGACACTCTGCCCAGCTACCTGAATGCCATCGCGACCAGCTACGACGCCGGACTCCGGCAGGCGCCGCTGCTGACCGAGCCGGGCCCGGCCGCCGCCCAGATCAACGCGGCGATCGCGTCGGCCACCCGCGGCCACATCACGAACCTGCTCTCCGCGGGCTCACTCGCTGGCGCGGGCTGGCTGCTCACCGACGCGCTCTATCTGCACGCCCTGTGGGCCGAGCCGTTCGAGCCGGCCATGACCTACCAGGCGCCGTTCACCACGGCCGCGGGGGAGCGCGTGCCGGCGCACTACCTGCACGGCGGGTCTTTCGCCGCGGCCACCGCCGACGGCTGGACGGCTATCCGGATGCCCTACCAGGGCGGCCAACTGGCCATGACCGCGCTGCTGCCCTCATCGGCGTCCGGATCGGGTCTGGCCGGCTGCCCCGACCTCCCCGCCGTAACGGTGGCGGCGCTGACCTCCCGGCCCGGCTCTTCCGGCTCCGGCGGCGGCAATACCGCGGTAGCCCTGCCCAAGGTCAGCCTGAACTCCAAAGCGAACATGACGAGCCTGCTCAGCAGCCTCGGGATGGGAGTCGCATCCGGCCCGCAGGCCGACTTCGCCGGCATTTCGCCGCAGGCGGGCAACATCGGCCTGATCGTGCACGCCGCGACGCTGCAGGTCGATGAGCAGGGCACCGTGGCCAGCGCGGCGACCGCAGTAGGCATATCGTCGGCCCTCGAAGCGCGGGCACCGCGGACCGTCGTGTTCGACCGGCCCTACGTCTTGCTGGTAACCGACACCGCCACCGGGGAACCGCTCTTCCTGGCCCGGGTCGCCAACCCCAGCCTGCCCTGAACGCCCGGCCGGAGCGACCGGGCAACAACTGGCACTACGTCCTCTAGACCTCATCGCCGGTTGGAGCAACTAGCGTACGGGGCCGCCCGCGAGACGGTTCGTCGCACTGGAGCCAAAATCCGGCACATCATCGAAGCGGACGGGTCGTACATGGCCATCTCAGGCAACAAGCCGGGTAAGGGTTCGGCCTCGCTCTACGCCGATATCCACCGTCAGATCATCGAGGGGACATTCCGACCGGGAGACTTGCTCACCGAAGCGGCGCTTACCTCCACCGGCGGGTCGGCGGACGACCGAACGCTCTCGCTGGAGGAGCACGCCCGCATCCTGGAAGCTGTCAAGGCCCGCGATGGCAAGCGCGCACTGGAGGAAATGTCCCTCCATGCCAACCGGTCACGTGACCTGGGGATCAACGCGCTCGCGCAGCGCGAGTAGCGATCGCGCCCAGACGGCCGTCCCGGTGCCGCGCGTGATTCCGCAGGCGCGGGGGAACCGTCCCCGCTAGCAGAAGCAGGACACCGACCGCGATGGCGCCGAGCGGGCCGGACTGCTGCACCGTGTCGATCGAGGCGGCGTTGCGCCTGGACAGGTTCGCCAGCCAGTGCTGGCTGGCCGGCGTCATCGTCAGGTCCGCGCTGGCCACCACCAGCTGCCCTCGCCCGCCCGGGGCGTACAGGACGGAAAGGATCCGCTCTTCTGCGTCGACCGGTACGCCGGTCCGCGGGTCGACCCAGAACGTGTTGACGGCCTGAAACCTGCGGTCCGCCACGATATTGCGTGTGGGCCCTGGCAGGTCAAGCAGCGACGTCGGCACGCCGGGCAGCTGCTGGACCACGGTAGCCGGGATGTGCTGGGTGAAGACGTACGTGGACAGGCCCTGGACCACTGCCGTACCGCGGTAGGTGGCCGCCCACGCCCGTTCCGTATTGGTGTCGTAGACCTGATAGGTGGCCGGGCGCGTGCCGATCGGCCAGAACACCACCCCGATGCCGTCCTGGCGGACCCGGGTGTCGTTGTTGACTGACGCGCCGCAGCAGTTGGTCAGTTCCCCGGTGCGCCGGTCGAACGCGCTGCGCTGGAAGGTTGCCTGCAGCTGGACGCCGCGCTTGGGGTCCGCAAGGACGGTGTAGGAGTCCCAGATCGCGATCTTGCCGGTGCTGGCGGCCGAGTCGCCGCGAATAGTGTTGGTGAACGTGAGGGTGGCGTTGCGTACCGTGGTCAGGGTGCCTTCGTCGAAATAGGAGGCGTGCGGATCCGTCAGGCTTATCACTGCGTAGAAGTCGGACGGGGCCGCGATCAGCTGCGGGGCCGCGTAAAACCGCAGCAGGAGGCCGAAAACGACAAGGAAGGCCCCGAGCCCGGCCAGCACCGGACGGAGCGTGCGGCCGCCTCCCGGCAGCAGGCGGGTGACCGGCGGTACGCGGTTCCTCAAGGCTCTCAAGGCGAGCGGTCTCGACGGTGCCTGGGGCGCCGTGGGTGCTTCCTCGGACGGGAGTGTCATCGGTTCCTTCCAGAAAACTGGGCCGGTAAGGCCGCGTCCTCTGGGCGCGGGTCGGCGAGGTGACCGCGCAGCAGGTCGCCCACGGATGCCTGCATGGTGGCCACGGCGGCGCCAGCGGCAGCCCGGCTGAGCAGGTGCCAGTGCCGCTCGTCGCTCGCCGCCTCGCCCTGGTCGGCGAGCATCACTGGTATGCCGTCACGGACGGGGTACCCGCGGCGCAGCCGCGGGTTGTAGAGGATGTCGTCCTCGGTCACGTACAGCAGTGCCTGCTTGTCGATCGGGCAGGTCAGCAGGTCTAGCAGCAGCGGGTCGAGACTCACGGGAATCCCTCCTTGGATTGGCGCGCGGACAGGGGGTGCCGCGCGGCTGGCAGCGAGACGATGGCGGCCGGCGTGCCGTTCGCTGATGACGGTCAGGATGACCGGGACGGTGACGGCGGCAACGCCACCGGTCAGGCGCATGGCTAGCAGCACCGGGCTCGCCGGCAGCCGCTCGTGGAACAGCCAAGAACCGATGACAACCAGGTATGCGGTGCCGACGACCAGGGAAATCGGCATGATGATGGAGGCCGGGCTGCGCTGGAGTGCCACCTGGAACAGGCACATGCCGATGGCTGTGAGCCCGAGCGTCATATAAAGGTAGGGCGAGGTGACGGCGGCGGCGAGGAACGCGGTGCGGGAGTGCGCCGCCACCGTGGCCGACAGTCCCTTCAGGGCAAGCCCGGCGGCCCCGTAGACCAGCCCGGCGCCGAGGCCGTAACTCACGCCGGTCGCCGGGTAGCCGTGTCGGCGCCTGGCCGCGCGGTAGGCCCGGTAGTAGATGAGGGCGGCCACTAGGCAGGCCGGCACCGCCGCGGCCACGACGGCCGCTCCGTTAGCGTGCGTTCCCGCCTCAGCGCCCGGACTGCGGCCGCTGGAAAGGCCCAGCAGCAGCACGGCAAGGCAGATGACTCCCATGCAGGCAAGTTCCGCGCGGCGCAGCCGTTCGTGCAGCAGTACGTGCGAAAGCAGGATCGTCACCACCACGCCGGACGCCTGCAGGGGCTGGGCGACCGTCAGCGGCTCCAGCGACAGCACGAGGAGCTGTAGCGCCAGGCCGCCGCAGATTAGCATGAACCCCCCTAGCCACGCCGGGGCGGTGAACAGGGTGCGCACGAGTTCCCAGGGGCGGTGGGCGTTGATGGCCGGCAGGCGGCCGAGCGCGCGCTTCTCCAGGATGAAGCCGAGGTTGTAGATAATGGTGGCAGCCACGGCGAGGGCGATCCCTGGATGGGCGGTCACGCTGGCCTCCCCTGGGGCAGGCCTGCCAGTTCATCGAGCGCCCGGAAGTACAACGCGGTGAACCGCTCGGCGGCATCCTGGTCGAGGAGCGCGGGCCGGTAATGGACGCACAGGTAGAGCTGGCCACCGACCGTCGCGGCGCCCACCCCGAGGCCGCGGGGCATCCGGGCCGGGCCGGAAAACCACAGCGGTTCCTGGCCGTTGCCGCTGAACGAGGGCGGTTCGGGGACAATGCCGAGGTTGCTGATCACTGACGTATCGGTACCCACAGGCGCGGCGAGGCGCTGGGCCAGGCGCGCGGCCCGGCGCTTGACTCCGGTCGGCGCCCAGCCCGTGGCCAGCAGCCGGCTTGCCGCGTCCAGCCCCGGGCGTGGCTGTTGCCTGGCTGCCCTGGTCTGGGCGGCGACGCGCAGGAGCAGGGCCGCCGCATCGGCCCGCTGGCCGGGGCGAGCGGTGACCCGGATAAGCCGGGTCTGGTTTCCCTGGCCTGACCAGCGGTGTCGCGGGTCCCGGTTGTTGACCGGTATGCCGATGCGGATGAGTCCGCCGCGCTGGCCGTGCGCCGCGTTCCACCGGTCCACGGCCAGGATGAGCGCCGTGACCAGCAGGTCGTTGACCGTCGGGAACGGGCCGGGGCCGTGGCGGACTGGCCGGGGAACGACGACTCGCCGCCGCACGGAACCGTATCCGGGCCGTCCTGGCTGCATGCCCTGCGGGGCGATCCGGGTGACCGCGCCGGGGACCCGGAGTACCCACTGCCGCCCCGGCCGGGCCGCCCGGGCCGGTTGCGTCGGAGCCGCTGGCGGGATGACCGGAGGCAGACCGCTGCCGCCACCCGGACGGCTGCCCGCCGCGACATGAGCCTGCCGCCGGTACGCCGCGCAGATCGCGGCGAGGAGGGTAACGCTTGAGATGCCGTCGAACGCGGCGTGGTGCGTCTGCAGGACCACGACATCATGCTCCGGGCCCGCGCCCAGGATTAGCCGGACCGCGCCGTCGCGCAGCGGAATCGGCCAGGCGGACAGCCGGTCCCTGAGCGCCGCCAGATCCTCCGGAGTTTCCCAGCTGATAACGGTGAGCGCCGCGCCCGCCCGGCCGCCGGGCACCGGGGCCCAGCGCAGCCGCCGACGCCAGCGGGAGTTGGCGACCAGTTGCCGCCGTGCCGCGGGGTCGGCCGCCAGTGCGTCGGCCAGCGCTGATGCCAGGGCGGCGGGATCCAGATGGCCCTGGACGTGGGTTTCCAGTTGCACGAGGCTCGGCTCAGCGGCGGTCTCGAGATAACAGTCCAGTTCCTCGATCGGGGCGAAGGGCCAGGGCTCCGGCCCGGCCTGGGCATCGGGGGCACCGTAAAGCGTGGTCACTGGTCATCCTCCGCACCGCGCCCGGGCACTGCCGAGAGTTCCGGCGGCAGCCAGGGTCGCCGACCTGCCGGCGTCAGCGCGGCGGCCAGCGCTATCAGGGCCGCGGCCTGCGCGGGCCAGGCGAAGGCGCCAAAGCCAGGCTCGGGACCGCGGCTCAGGCCGGTGATGACCAGCACCCCGGCGATGCACATGGCGGCGAAGGCGAGCCACGGCACCCACCGCGGCCGCCACCGGCCAAGCAGGATGACGAACGGAACCACCACCGCGAGCGGGCCGCCGGACACGGCCAGCACCAGGGCCGCGCCAGCCACGGCGACCCAGTAGCCGACGTATCCCGCGGCCCCTGCAGGTCGTGGCGACTCTGCCGCCGGGCGGCGGCGCGGACGGCGCCACGGCCAAGCCGCGGCCGCGATCAGCGCGCAGACGGCGAGCACCGATCCGAGCAGCAGCCAGTGGTAACCGGTGACGGGGGAGAAGCTCATGACGACCGCTCCGCCAGCGCCGCGCGGAACGATGAATGCCTGCTGCCAGCCGTCCAGGGTAACCGCGGTGAGTGGCTTCCCGTTCAGCGTGGCCGTCCACCCCGGGTTGGCCGCCTGGTGAACCTCCAGGTAGGCCAGCGCGCCCGGGCCGATCGTCGCGGTGCGGTACTCGGTGCCCCAGGAACCGATCCGCAGCGAGCGCGACGCGGCGGGCGCGCCCGTCGCCGTCGGCGGCGCCCCGCCGGCGTCAGTAAGGCTGAGGCTGGTCACCGCGAGCGCCACTCCGGTGCCCGGTGATGTGAGCCAGTGCCGGCCCGCCGTCAGGGTCAGCGCCGATCCCGGGGTGCACAGCCGCAGTGAGAGTGGCGTCAAGTTAATGAGCTCGCCGACGATGCCGGAGACCGCGGTGGGATAGACATGGCCGTCCAGGGTTACCGGCGGCCCTTGTCCGCAGGCGAGGCGGAACGGGGTGCTGGCGGCAGGGACGCCAGCGTTCAGGCCGGCCAGCGCGGGGATCGTCAGCGCCCCGATCCCGACAGGAAGCTGCTGGGCGCGGCCGAGAAGCGGGTTGTACGCGGTCGTGGGCATCACGCCGGGGAAGCTGACGTCCAGCCGGTCGGTGACCAGGGCCGGGAAACGCAGGATGCCGTCCTGCGGCACCGGCACGTCGCGGGTCCCGTCGGGGCTGGTGATCAGCACTCGCGTGGGTTCCGCCGCGATCCCCGTGGTTGCCGCCGTTAGCTGAATCTCGTCAATGCTCCGCCGTCCTGTCCACTGCAGGCGCAGGGTGGCGGCGGGGCCGGCCGCGATCCAGCCGCTGAGGGTGCCGCCGCCGAGCAGGTTCTCCGGCCGCAACGCCGGCGACGAGTCGA
The DNA here is from genome assembly GCA_963767685.1 of uncultured Actinomycetota bacterium. Taxonomy (GTDB): domain Bacteria; phylum Actinomycetota; class Actinomycetes; order Streptosporangiales; family Streptosporangiaceae; genus Trebonia. The sequence continues at coordinate 276,167 of CAVYEZ010000010.1, read as the reverse complement.
AGGCGGACGTGGCGCTGATGTGCAGTCCTACCGGCGTTGTGGAGCCTAGCTGATCAAGGAGGGCGTTGAGCGCGGCACCGGGGACGGCCGTGACCGTGGCCGACAGCCCGACGCGTTCGGCGGCTTGCGTGGTGAAGGTACGGTCCAGGTTCGGCTCGGGCGGGTTCCCTGGCAGCCCCAGCGTCGTAGCGGTGTCTCGCTGAAAGCTGAAGGACGGGGCCGGGCCGCCTGCTCCTGGGCGGGCTGCAGGTAGTCCGTAGCCTGGACCCCCGGGATGGCAACCTCGGCGATCCCGGCGCCGGGTCCGCCGGGCGTGCCGCCGCTGGCGGCGGCGATGCTGATCCGGAGCCAGCCGGTCCGGCCGCCCGGGATCATCAGCGGCTGCGGCGCCGCGGTCACCCGGGTGGCGGTGACGGCGCGCCCGGCGGCGGTGGTGACGATCAGCCGGGTCGCCACCGGCCGCGGCATGTCGTCAAGCAGCCGGATGGTGACCGGGCCAGACAGCCGCCGCGGTCGGGTGAAGTTGATCTGTATCCACTGCCCGACCGCGCCGTCCGGGCTCGCCTCGGTCCATGCCGTGGACGGGTCGCCGTCGAAGGCGCCCGCCGGGTTGCCCTGCGGCACCTCCCACAGCCAGGAGCCGGCCGAGGAGGCCGTGACGCTGGCGGCGCCGGTGAGTACGGCAACGGTCTGATGGCCGGCGGTTCCGGCGGGCAGGAGCTGGCGCGGCGGCTGGCCGCCCGCCCCCTGCGGGTCGTCCGGCGGGATGGTGCCGTCCGCGGTGTAGGTGTAGGAGGCGTTGCCGTTCGGCAAGCCGAAGACGGTGTCCGCGCGGCGAAGCCCGTCCGTGACGTCCTGAGCGGCGAGCGGGACATCAAGGCCGGCGGTCTCCCCGGCGATCACCGTCGGCTGGCCACCGTCAAGCAGGCCCTGCGCCGTCAGTTGCAGCAGCGACGCGGGACCGCCATCGACAAGCGTCGTCGAGGCGGCGGGGAGGACGACCGCCGGGCCGCCGGGCCGGTCGGCCGGATTAGCGGCCTGGAAGATCTCGACCGGCGGGTACTGCGGCTCGATCGCCTCAACCTGAAGCGCGGTGCCCTGGCCGACGGGACCGGACGGCGCCGGCGTCCCGAACGCGGCCACCCGGGTGAACCCGGACCCCCGCAGCGTGGCGTGCACGACCACGGGCGGGGTGTAGCCAAGCTGGGCGGGGTCCAGGTCGTTGCGGACCAGCACGTACCGGATCCCGGCCCGGGCGAGGTAGCCGGCGAGGCCCGGCGAGGCGGTGCCCGACTCGATCGCCTGCTCCGCGCCGTCGAGCAGGTTCGCTACCCCGCCGCCGCTGAACGGCACCAGGTTCCGCTGCACCCACGGGGAGCTGGCCAGCGGCTCCAGCGGTTCGTCGATCGGCTGTCCCCAGGCGTAGATACCGTGCGAGTCGGCCGGCACCACGAGCGTGGTCTCGGTGCTGTTGTGGGCGGCCAGCCAGTTCGCCGCCTGCTGCCAGTAGCCGGGTACCTGGCCGAACGAGCCTGGCTGGAGCGCGTTCCCGTTCAGGTAGGGCAGCCCGAGCCCGGCCAGGACCGCCGCCGCTACCCCGCAGGCGGCGAGACGGGCGCCCCGGCGCGGCCAGGCGGCGCGGGCCAGGACGTGGCCGATCCCGAGCGCCAGCACGGCGGCGAGCACCGGCTCGATCTTGTACACATTGCGCAGTGCCGACAGCGTCCCGTCCAGCAGCGTCTGGACCTGCTGGTGCAGCGGCCCGCCGAGCGGGCCGGCATAGCCGGCGAGCGCCGCGACCGCGGCCACCCCGGCGGTGCAGCGCAGCCAGAGCCCGTCTGGCAGGTCGCGGCGGGCGAGCCCGGTGAGGCCGGCGCCCGCGGCCAGCGCGCTGGCCGCCACCGCCCACGCCGATCCCGTCATTACCGATCCGGCGGTCAGCCACGGCTGCCCGAAGTTCAGGTACGCGACCCAGTTTCCGCTGCCGCGCAGCACCGCCGCGGCGGACATGGTCTGGGTCGTGGTGGCCGCCTGCTCGATATAGGGCAGGAAGTTGAAGCCGTACCGTCCCTGGTACAGGAGCGCCCCGGCCCACCACGACGTTGCCAGGACCACGGCTGCCGCCCACCAGCCGGCCAGCGTCCACCGGCGCCGGCCGGGCCGGGTGAGGATGTACATTCCCGGAAGCGCGAGCGCGGCGAGGGTAGAAACCGCGTTGATGCCGCCCATGCAGGCCACTACGACCCCAGAGCGCATGGCAGCCGCCCTGGCGGACTCGACCCGGGCCAGGGGTACGACGGCCCAGGGCGCCAGCAGGCCGGGTAGCACGCCGCCGGAGGCGGAGCCGATCAGGATCGTGAACGTCGGCCACAACGCGAACACGGCCCCGGCGAGCAGCCTCGTCGGCCGTGACCCGATGCCGAGCGCCTCGGCCAGCCGGACCAGGCCCCAGAAGCCGACCGCGATCAGCAGTGACATCCAGAGCCGCTCGGCCACCCATACCGGCAGGTGCAGCAGGTGCGCGGTCAGGTAGTACAGGCCCATGGGGAAGGCGTAGCCGATGTACTGATCCTGCAGGCTGCCCAGGTACTCCAGCGGGTTCCACAGGTGCCAGAGCCGCTCGTAGAAGCCGACCGGGTCGATGTTCACGCCCAGTTTCGTGTCGAACGTCATCCGTCCCGGGTCCTGCACCAGCAGTGTGGCGAGCACCAGGACCCAGGCCACCAGCGCCCAGCGCAGCCCGGCCCGCTCGGCGGCATCTCCCCGCCCTCGCCGCGGCCGCCACGGTCGCCGCCCGCCGCCGCCGGCCTCGTCCGGCCGCCTGGCGCTGGTCTCCTCGAGCGGCAGCCGCAGGACGCTCATGCTGTGTCCGCCGCTCGCTTCAGCGCGCCCGGGAGGCGCTGCCTTCCCTCGTCACTCAGTCCAGGCAGCGCCGCGCCCTTCCGCTCGCTCATGCCTGTCGCCGCAGGATGAGCAGCAAGTTCCAGGTCAGCAACTCGCGCAGGCCGGGCAGCAGGAGCAGGACGCGGCACCAGCGCGGGTAGTAGCGTGGCCGCGCCTCCACGGTGATGACGTCGGTTCGCCGTCGCAGCAGGGACAGGACCTGGCCCACGCCAAGCGGGAACATCGTCTGCCCGTAGATGTTCTTCGGTTTCTTGCCGTGGCGGCGGATGTAACGGTGCAGTGCGTAATCGCCGCCCAGGTAGTGGAAGGGCGCGGACTCGTGGCCGCCCCAGGGTGACAGCCACACGGTGTAGGACACGTACACCAGCCCCCCGGGCCGCGTCACGCGGATCATCTCGTCGATGAGCCCGGCGGGATCGCGCACGTGCTCGAGCACGTTGCAGGAGAAGCACACGTCCACGCTGGCATCGGCCAGCGGGAGCCAGTAGCCGTCACCGATCACGCTCGCGCGGGCGGGTTCGCCGCGGCTGTACAGCTCGCCGGAGTCGGGCTCGACGAGCAGGCACTCGGCTCCGCGGTTACGGAACTCGGCGGCGAAGTACCCGGCGCCGCCGCCGACGTCCACCACCCGGCTCCCGGCCAGCTGGGCGTGCCGCTCCACCAGGGCAACCGAGTCGCGGGCAAGCAGGCCGTAGAACTCCTCCGGGTCCGACTGCTCGCCCAGGAATGCCCTCAGCAGCCGGAACGCGCCGACCGGACCCGATGCCCCGATGGCGGAGGCGGTTGGGAGTGCGTCGGTTGGCATGCCGCTCTCCTTCACGGATAAGGGCCGGTTGCCGCAGCAGGGAGCGGCAACCGTGCCCGGCCATCCGTCCCGGGCAGGGCCGACGCCGAAGTGCCGTTCCCGTTAGGCAGGACGGGGGTTACTCTTCAGGCACGGTTCATTGTTACTGGACGGTAGGTCACTGTTGATGTTTCGTCAATAGCAGCTCAATGATTGAGGCAACGCTGCCCGAAGCGACGGACTTTTCCTGCGATGATGGCCCGTAAGCTCCTAGTAAGCCATCCAGTTATTGACACTCAATCAATTACGCACAACAATGGCGGCGCTGGGCGATGCGGTCCATCGGAAGGAACCAGCGTGGAGATCGATCGGGTGCCCCTTTCCCCGGTGCAGCGGCCCGCCGCCGCCGGGCGCCTGGGGCGAGCCGCCGCGCGCGGCCGGCACGTCGTAGTCCTGGCCTGGCGGGACATCGCCAGCCCGCGGGCCGGCGGCTCGGAGCTGCTGGTGGATCAGCTCGCGACCGGCCTGACCGCCCGGGGCGACCGGGTCACGCTACTGTGCGGCGGCCCGTCGGCCGCGCACCGCTATGAGGTCGTACGCAGCGGCGGCCCCTACGGCCAGTTCCTGGGGGCCCCGTTTGCCTACGCGCGCCGCCTGCGTGACTGCGACGTTGTGGTGGAGGTCTGCAACGGCATGCCGTTCCTGGCGCCGTTGTGGGCCCGCAAGCCGATGATTTGCATGGTCAACCACGTGCACAGCGACCTGTGGCGGCTGCGGTTCCCGCCGCCGCTGTCGGCGGCGGGCCGGTTCCTTGAGCAGCGCGTGATGCCGTTCGCGCATCGGCGCAACCTGGTCCTCACCGTGTCCGCGTCCACCGCTACTCAACTGGAGTCGCTCGGGGTGCCGCGCGGGCGCATCCGGATGCTCACCAACGGCGTCGCGCCGGCGGGCCCGTCGGCGCCGCGTTCGGGCGAGCCGCTGTTCCTCGCCCTGGGACGGCTCGCCGAGTACAAGCGGATTGACCTCCTGCTGCGCTTGTGGGACCGGGTACGGCCGGTGGTCGGCGGCCGGCTGATCGTGGCCGGGGACGGCCCCGAGCGCGGCTACCTGGAGTCGATCGCGGGCCCCGGAGTCACCTTCACCGGCCGCGTCAGCGAGGAGGACAAGCAGCGACTGGTCGCGGCGGCATGGCTGCTCGTCCACCCCGCGCTGATCGAGGGCTGGGGGATCGTGGTGACCGAGGCGGCGCTGCACGGCACGCCCGCGCTTGGTTTCGACGTCCCGGGGCTGCGTGACTCGGTTGTGCACGGGCGGACCGGCCTGCTGGCCCGTACCGAGGCTGAGTTCGCCTCGGCATGGGCCGCGCTGGCGCTGGACCCGGGGCGGCGCGCCGCCATGGGGGAGGCCGCGCGGCGCCACGCCTCGCGGCTGAGCTGGTCAACGGCGGTCGGGCATTTCTCCGCCGTCATCGACGAGGCCATCGATGCGTGGCACCGTTAACCCGGCCGGTTCCGCACACCCGGCCGGCCGCGCCGAGCCGGCCGACGCGGGCGGGCTGCGCGCCTTCTACTCCCGTCCCGACGCCACCTTCAGCTCGGGACCAGACCGGGCCCGCCGCCAGGCGCGGATGCTGGCCGGGGTGCTGGCCCGGCGCACAGGACCGCAGCGGATCGTGGACGTGGGCTGCGGAGACGGCGCGGCCACCCACGTGCTTCAGCGGGTCGATCCGCGCAACACCGTCATCGGAATCGACTGGTCGGCGACGGCGCTGGCGCGGGCGCGCGCCCGCGGGCTGCTCGTCGTCCAAGGCGGGGTCGAAGGCGCCGGGCTGCCGCTGGCCGGGGGCAGCGCCGACGTAGTGATCATGAGCGAACTGATCGAGCACCTCGTCGACACCGACGGCGCCGTCGATGAGGCGTGCCGGGTGCTGCGCCCCGGCGGCGTCCTGCTTCTCTCGACGCCCAACCTCGCCGCGTGGTTCAACCGGGGACTGGTCGCGCTGGGTATTCAGCCGCTGTTCTCCGAGGTAAGCCTGCGCGGCGTCTACGGGAGGCCTGGCCACGAGGTCGCGGGGCACCTGCGCCTGTTCACCCGGCGGGCACTGGTGGAATTCCTGACCGCTCGCGGATTCCGCTGCGAGCGGGTCGAGGGCGCCACCTACCATGACGTGCCGCGACCGCTACGGCCGCTGGATCGCGCGCTCAGTCACTGGCCGTCGATGGCCAGCATTCTCCTAGTGCAGGCGCGGCGCAGCTGATGGTCTACCGTGACCCTGTGAGTGGACCAGGTAACCCGCCGGGGAACGAGGAATCCGCGAGCCGCCCGGCCCGGCGCCGTCTCGCGCCCGACGACCGCCGGCAAGCGCTGATCAACTCAGCGCTGAAGCTGTTCAACGCGCGTCCCTACGACGAGGTGTCCGTGGATGACATCGCCGCCGACGCGGGAATGTCCAGGCCGCTGGTGTACCACTACTACGGCGGCAAGGCGGGAGTGTTTATCACGGCGCTGCGGCAGACGGGCGATGACGTCGTGGCGGCGGTTGCCAAGGCCGGGACGAACGACCCGGAGAACTGGCTGACGGCCGGGCTGACCGCCTTTTTCGATCACATCCAGGCTAACCCGATCGGCCTCACCGCCCTGCTCCGGCACGGCTCGCTGACGGGGGGTGAGGACCGTCAGGTCCTAGACCAAATCCGGGACCGGATCCTCAAACTGATCCTGTTCAGACTCGAGCCCCCCAGTGATTCCCCGGTACTGCAATCCGTGCTGCGCGGCTGGCTCGCCATGGTGGAGACCATGGGCCGCGGCTGGCTGCGCCAGGGCAAGCCGACCCGGGAGGAACTGGAGACGCTGCTCCCCGAGTTGCTGCGCGCCGTGCTCGGCACTGCGGCCTGGCACGATCCCGCGGTAGCGGCGGTGCTCCCCCGGCTACCTCCGCTCAGGCACCGTTAAGGCCGCGTGATGGAATCCGTGCGTCCATGTGCACTCTTGATACCCACCGTCTAGGGGGCTCTATGCTGCTGCCTCACAACGAGCGTCGCCAGCGAGGTGACAACTAATGCCGCCATCCAGCGCCGCCGCCGCAGGCGGTGCGCTCTCTGGCGTCGCGGCCATGGTCACGGGCGGCGACAGCACGATCGGGCTCGCCTGCGCCCGGCGGCTGGCCGCGGACGGTGCCACGGTGACCATCAGCGGACAGGACGAGCGGCGGCTCAAGGAATACGCGGACGCCTACCGGCTGCGCTACCTAGTCGCCGACGTCACCGACGAAGCGCAGATCGCCGCCGCCCTCGCCGACGTGGCCGCCAGCGGCCCGTTGCGCATCGTTGTCGCCAGCGCGGGAGGCTCCGCTTCCATCGGCCCGCTCACCCAGCTCAACACGGCGGGCTGGCGGGCGACACTGGACCTCAACGCGACCGGGACCATGCTGACGCTAAAGTACGCCGCCCAGGAGATGGCGCGCGCAGGCGGCGGTTCCTTTGTCGCGATTTCCTCGATCGCCGCCATCACGATCCACCGGTGGTTCGGCGCCTACGGGCCGGCTAACGCCGCCGTCGACCACATGGTGGCGCTGGCCGCCGACGAACTGGGCGGGATCGGCATCCGGGTGAACGGAATCCGGCCCGGCATCGTGGGGTCTGAGCTGGTCGCGGGCATTGCCGACCCCGGGCCGGTGCTCGATGACTACCTGGCCTGCATCCCGCTGACCCGCGTCGGCGCCGCCGCCGACGTCGCCGAGGCAGCCCGGTTCCTGGCAGGCCCGGAGTCCTCCTGGATCACCGGGGAGGTGATCAACGTCGACGGCGGCCAGCATCTGCGCCGCGGACCCGACTACGCGGCTGTCTTCGAGCCGTTGTTCGGCGCCGCCGCGCTGCGCGGCCTGCCCGAGACCCAGTGAACCGCCGCGGAAAGGACCGTGTTCATGCGCATCCTCATCGCCGTGCTCATCGGCGCTCTCCTCGCCGCCGGCTCGGTGGCGGTCCTAGTGCACGACGCCGCGATGGCCAGGCCCGAGCCCGCCCGGGTGGTCTTTAACTATGGCTCAGGCTGACCGTGCCCCCGCGCAGCGGGATCCGGCGCGGCTGCGCCGTCGCCCTCGCCTGCGTCATCACCGCCGTCGCCTGCGGGAGCAACGCCGTTTCGCGGCCGCTGCCCGCGCCGGTGCTGTCGAACTACGAACGCAGCACCGGCAACGCGATCACCAGGGACTGCGGGTACAGCAGCCCGGTGCCTGGCCGGCCAGGCTGGAGCGTCTGGCTGTTCTGCGACACCGAAGTCACCGGCCCGCACGGCCGGCCGATCCGGGGCCTGATCCTCGGCACCGACTCGGCGGCCTCCGGACCCTACCAGACAGGCCAGGTGCCGTCGGGTCTGAGCGAGATCCCGACCCCGCCCGCGCCGCTGACCTCGGCCAACGGCGCGCCGCAGCCGTTCCTTCCCGCGCCGCAGGACATATGGCTGCCGGGAACGACGCTGCCCTGCTCGGGCGTAGGCGCCTATTCCGCCGCGTGGATCTCCGGGGTCACCCCCGCGCCGCGGACGGCAGACGCCCTGCTGGTCACCTTCGACGAGTACTGCGTCACCGGAACCACGAATACCGCGGAGGGGTTCGGCCTCGCCGAGTACGACCCGGAAAACAACATCCTCAGCCCCACGGACGTCGTGTTTACCAGCGCCTACGGACTTCCCTTGCCTCAGCAGCAAGTGCTCGGCTCGCCGGTCACCGAACGCAACGGCTACCTCTACCTGTTCGGCGTGTGCCCGGCCGCCGCCCCGCCCGCGGGCTGCAGCGGGCGGGTGTTCGCGGCCCGGACCGCCGCCGCGCCGGCCGGCTGGCGCGATCCAGCCGCCTACCAGTACTGGACCGGCACGGGCTGGTCAGCGCAGGCGGCCACCGCCGGATCGGTGATCCCCGCAGGCCAGGCGCTGAGCGTTTCTGTCGCGAACTACTCGTCGGCCGACCACGGCCTGGTGATGATCGAGCAGACCAGCCTGGCGGGCGACTTCCAGGCCTGGCAGGCCGCTTCCCCGGCCGGGCCGTGGCGGCGGCTTCTCTCCGGCCGGGTGCCGTGTGCGGGAGCGGGCGGCCTGTGCCGTGCCCTCATCGGGCATCCGGAACTGAGCACCCGCGACCGCCTGCTGATCTCCTATTTCAATCCCGGGAGCAACCACGTGGACGTAACCGCCTATCCCTGGTGAGCGTGACCGAGGAGCAACCGCGATGACACTGGCGTCACGGACGGCCGCCCGGGTACCTGAACGGCTGCTGGTCAGGCTGACCAGCCTCGCCTACCGGCGGTTCGAACCGGAGATCCGCCGCCTCGACCAGGTCTGCGGTCGCGGCGGCACGATGGTCGACATCGGAGGCTGGTACGGGCCGTGGACCCGGCGACTGGTCAAACGGGCCGGGCGCGTCGTCGTAATCGAGCCGACGCCGCTGCACGAAGTGCTCAGCCGGACCCTTCCGCCCAGGGTCGATGTCATCGCCGCCGCCGCGTCCGACCACTGCGGAGCGGCGGAAATCTGGCTGACGTCCCCAGAGGGTGCCGCCCGGGGCGTCTCGTCGCTGCACCGCCGGGACATCCACCGCACCTCCGTCACGGTTCCGCTGGTGACGGTGGACGGACTCGGCCTTGAAGACGTAACGTTCGTCAAGATCGACGTGGACGGACATGAGGCCTCCGTGCTGCGCGGCGCGGCCGAGACCATAAGGCGCGACCAGCCGCGGCTCTTCATCGAAGTCGAGCACCGGATCCAGCCGATCGGCGACGTGACGGGTCTGCTGGATTCCTGGGGCTACCACGGCTGGGTGCTCCCCGCCAGCGAGTGGGTGCCCCTCACCGACTTCCCGCTCGCCGCCCACCAGGCCAGGACCGGCCATGTCGCCGACCGGGGGCTGCTGTCCCGGGTCATCTGGCCATTCCCTCGCTACGTCAACTCGGTGCTGTTCCTGCCGGCGGGCCAGGCTCCCTTACGGGGCTCGGCGCCAATCACCTCGGCCACTTCGCGCCTGGACGCGCCGGTGCCGTGGTCACGGCGCCGGTCCCCGGCGCTGGCCAGTCATCACTGTCGGCCGCGAGCACGGCGATCACCTGGGCGTCCCCGGCTGACAATCTTGACAATGCAGACCTATTAAATAGAAAATACCGAAGAGCTGGCTTCCGCCAAGGAGGGTGCGATGTCGATCGAGGCAGTCATCGAGGGCAACCGCAAGGCGATCGAGGGGGACGCGGCTCAGGCGCAGGCGGTGTTCGCCGCCGAGGGGACGCTCGTCGGGGTCACCGAGGTGGATATCAGGACGGGTACGCACACCTTTAAGGTGGACGAGCCCCCGGTGCTCGGCGGCGCCGACGCGGCCGCGAACCCGGTGCAGTACGCGCTCGCGTCCCTCGGTTCCTGTCAGGCCATCACCTACCGCATCTGGGCGGCGCAGCTGGGCATCGAGCTGGACTCGGTGAGCGTGCGGGTAGAGGGCGACCTGGACCTGCGGGGCTTCTTCGGCCTCGACGACACCGTGCGGCCCGGCTTCACCGCGGTCCGGGTCGAGGTGTCCGTGACCGGGCCGGAGAGCGCGGAACGCTACGCCGAGCTCGCCACCGCGGTCGACGAGCACTGTCCGGTCCTCGACCTGTTCAAGAACGCGGTCCCGGTGACCCGCGAGCTGGCCGCGCGCTAACGGGATGACCACCTCCACCGGGCCGGCGCCGGATGTCTCTGCCGGCCCTGGTCCGGTCGTCACGTCGTTGTCGCTGCTGGTGCCGGGCAGCTTCACCGACGACGATCCCGATCGGGGTCTCGAGGGCACCCTGCGGTTGTTCGAGCACGGGAGCGGCTGGGCTTCGACGGGGTAGCGGGTGCCCGTCCGCTGACCGGATCGGGCGAGGTCTTCGGCCGCATTGTGCTCGTTCCCTAGGCCCGGTATTGCCTTCCCATCAGATCGACTTAGCCTGGAATAGGAAGACGCGCCGCGGTGCTTGCGCCAGTGTCAGCGTTCTGGATATCCAAGGAGGCGCAGCGCCATGCCCGTCGAGTTCCTAGGGATCGCCGCGACCAGCGACGGCTCCGAGACCACCGCTCGGACCGGCCTCGTCTTCGACAAGGAGTACACGCTGCGGCTGGCGCGGGCGCACGAGGAGAACGGCTGGGACCGCGTGCTGTTCGCCTACGGTTCGAACGCCCCCGACCCGAACGTCGGGGCCGCCTACATCGCGAGCAAGACCGAGAAGCTGCAGTTGCTGCTGGCGCACCGGCCGAACGTCTCCTACCCGACGTTCGCGGCCAAGACCTTCGCCACCGTCGACCAGGTCAGCGACGGCCGGATGACCGTTCACTTCATCACCGGCGGCACCGACCACGAGCAGCAGCGCGAGGGCGACTACCTGACCAAGGACGAGCGGTACGAGCGCACCCGCGAGTGCATGCAGATCGTCAAGCGGGCGTGGACTTCGCGGGAGCCGTTCGACTACACGGGCAAGCACTACAAGTTCGCGGACTTCGTCAGCGACGTGTTCCCCGTGCAGCAGCCGCGCCCGCGGCTGTCCTTCGGCGGCTCGTCGCCCGCCGCCTACGCCGCCGGCGGTGCCGAGGCCGACATCTACTGCCTGTGGGGTGAGCCGCTGGCCCGGACGGCCGAGCAGATCGAGTCGGTGCGGCGGGCGGCGAAGGAGGCGGGCCGCACGGACACGCCCAGGATCCAGGTCGCGTTCCGCCCGATCATCGCGCCGACGCAGGAGCGGGCCTGGGAGAAGGCGCACGACATCGTCGCCCGCATCGAGGCCAGGGTAAAGGCGGCCGGCGGGGCGCTGACCCGGCGCCGCTCCGTCAAGAACCCGGAGAACACGGGATCGCAGCGGCTCATCGCGATCGCTGAGGAAGGCGAGCGGTTCGACCGGGCGCTGTGGACGCGGACCGCGGCCGTGACGGGCGGCGCGGGCAACTCCAACGCGCTGGTCGGGACGCCCGAGACCGTCGCCCAGGCGATCCTCGACTACATCGACCTCGGCGTCGACATCATCTCGATGCGCGGCTACGACCTGCTCCAGGACGCAGTCGACGTGGGCCAGCAGGTTATCCCGCTCGTCCGCGACGAGGTAGCGAAGCGAGACGCCGCCCTAGCCCGCTGACCGCCCAAACCAGGATCATCCAGAACGGTCCGTGTTACACGCAGACGCAGGAACACGCTTTCGAGTCGGCCGCGATACCTGACGACGAAACCCCGGAATCCACGCTGCCCACGTAGTCTCCTGCCCGTCAACCAGGCGAGCCAAGGCAGCGTCGAAGCCGTCGAGCACTAGGCCGGGGCTGTTCAAGCGCAGCATTAAACTCATTTTCGAGTGCTACCCATTTTCTAGTTTCTATATGTAGAACACTCGTCAGTCGCATACGGTCGACTATGTGTGCCAGTAAACGTTAGTGCACGTGGAATGCCAGGCATGGCATACTGGTGATAGGAGCGACGGGAGATGGCACCATGGGAGTCATGGCAGCAGAACGCAAGCAGCACCGCGCGTGGGAGGAAGTTCCGCCTGAGCCAGTCTCATTCCAGCGGCTGCTCGATCTGCTTGACCGGGTCGATACGGACAAGCCCAACCGGGCCGAGGTCATCGACGGGCAGGTTGTCGTGAGTCCGGCGCCGGTGTACTGGCATGAGGAAGTGTGCCAGTGGCTCTTGTTCAGCTTCCTCGAAGCCTGCACCGCAAATGACTGGGCTCCGGACACCGTCGGCGAGATCCAGCTTCCGCGGACCAGAAACGTGTTCGTGCCGGATTTGGTGATTCTGCGCGACAAGAAGTCCCTGCCAAGGTTGGAGCGTTTCCGTCCGCTTGACCGGGTGCTCCTCGCGGCGGAGGTCATCTCTCCGTCAAGCATCCGGCAGGACCGTGTAGTGAAGCCAAGGGCGTGCGCGCTTGCGGGCATCCCGCTGTACCTGCTGGTGGACCGGTTCACCAAGCCGGTCACGATCTCGCTGCACAGCGAGCCGGGCAAGGACTGCTACGGCGACGTCACCACGGTCACCGTGGGCGAGAAGCTCCATCTTCCCGCCCCGTTCAACCTCACACTCGACACCTCATCCCTGCCGCTCCCCGCCTGACGTCCGACCGAGCGCCGCATCAGGCCTCGAATACCCACCAGCGGACCCCGTGCCCGGCCAGGTAACCGAGGAACGACTCCGGGTCGAAGGCCTCTGTGCGGGCGTGAGCACCCCCGGCTTGGCGCCGTCGGCCACCAGGCGGCGGGCCGCCTCCACCGCGATGACCGCGATCTTGCCGTAGCACGTAGCCGAGGCAACGGCAACCCGCACGCTCGCGCTGATCCGGGGCCTGCTGCTCGACCTGCTCGCTGATGAGGACCCTGGCCGCGTCACGGCGGCGGTGCAGGCCGGCACGTGGCAGCCTGCCTTAAGCGCGCGCCACGGGCAAGACGCACAGCGCGACGGTCCGCGCGAAGATCAAAGAGATGTCATTGTCCGAGTCTGGGCTTAGCGACTCCGTAGGTCTTCATGGCTGGAGGGCTGGGCACTTCGCAGGGCCGCGCCTTCGTACGGATCAGTGCCGCAGATGAAAAGGGTCGGGAGCGATTCCTTTTCCGCCCTCGCCAGGTCTTCATGGTTGAATGCGGATCACGCGGGAGAGGATCGCAACTGATGGAATGCTCGTTGCGCCGGGCCCTCCAGGGCACTCTGGCCATCTTGACCAGGGTCCAGCCCAAGGATCTGGACGCGCCGACGCCGTGCGCGTCGTGGGATGTCCGCGCGCTGGTTAACCACTTCGTCGGCACGGCGCGCTGGTGGGCAGCCACTGTCTCCGGGGATGATGGCGTGGCCGACGCGGACTACGCGGCCGGGGACTTCGTGGCCGCGTATGAGGAGAGCATCAGGATCGCTGTCACGGCGTTCGGAGCCGACGGCGCCCTGGACAGGACGGTCCGGCTGCCGTTCGGCGAGTTCCCGGGCGCGGTTCTGCGGAACCTGGCCACGGTGGAGCAGTTCACTCATGGCTGGGATCTGGCCCGCGCTACCGGGCAGCCTGCGGATCTGGATCCCGCCCTGGCCGCCGGGCTGCTCGGCCTGGCCAGGCTGGCGGTTCCCGGCGCCAGCCGGGGCCCTGACGGCCAGGCCCTGTTCGGACCCGCTCGCGAGGTTCCGGCCGGGGCGGGACCGGCCGACCAGCTCGCCGCCTTCCTCGGGCGCGTGGTGTGAGCGGTGCCGGATAATGCCGGATTCGTGAAGGACACCGAGCCGTTCCGGCGTGAGCTGCTCGCGCACTGCTACCGCATGCTTGGCTCGTTCCAGGATGCCGAGGACCTGGTCCAGGAGACCTACCTGCGGGCCTGGCGGTCCTACAGCGGGTTCGAGGGCCGGTCCTCGGTACGTACCTGGCTGTACCAGATCGCCACTAACGGATGCCTGACCGAACTGGCCAAGCGCAACCGGCGGATGCTGCCGTCAGGCCTGTGCGGCCCTGAACAGGATCCCGGAGCGTACCCGGAAGAGGCAGGGACGCAGGTGAGCTGGCTGCAGCCAGCGCCGGACGCGATGGTGCCCCCGGAGTCGGCTGACCCCGCGGTCATCGTCGCGGCGCGCGAGGGACTGCGGCTGGCGCTCATCGCCAGCCTGCAGTACCTTCCGCCCAGGCAGCGCGCGATCCTGGTGCTGCGGGACGTGCTGGCGTTCCCCGCCGCCGAGGTCGCGGTCATGCTCGGCACCACGACGGTGTCGGTCAAAAGCGGGCTACAGCGCGCCCGGGCGCGGCTGAGGGAACTGGCCCCGGCCGCCGACCAGGTTAGCGAGCCGGCCGCGGCGCGAGCCCGCGCGCTCCTCGACCAGTACATCGCCGCGTTCGAGAACGCCGACGCCGCCGCGCTGGAGCGGCTCCTGCTCGAGGACGCCACCCTGGAGGCGACGCCGATGCGCACCTGGTTCGCCGGCCGCAAGACCTGCGTGCCGTTCCTGCGCAACCACGTCCTGGGATCGGCTGGTGACTGGCGCATGCTGCCCACCAGCGCCAACGGGCAGCCCGCCGCGGCGGCCTACACCCGCGACCGGCACGGGAACTACCAGCCCTATGGAATCTGCGTGCTCGCCGTCACCGGTGCAGGCATCCGCCGGGTCTCATCCTTCGGTGATCCGAGGCTGGTCACCGTGTTCGGGTTCGGGCCGGAGACGGCACAAGCACTGGACGCTGAACCGGCTCCCTCCGGTGCCTGAAACCTGGCGGAGGGGCGGGTACCCGAGCAAGTCCGGAGAAGGTCATGAGCTGCCCTGCGGGGCAGCTTCTTGACGGGCAAGCCGTTGTGAGCGATTCCTTTTCCGTTCTCGCCGGGTCTTCCTGGGCGTAGATGAGCCGGCCTTGCTCACGCAAGCCGAGGAAAGGAAGAGGGTCACCATGAGCATCCCCGCTACCATGCGCGCCTTGCAGCAGACGTCGCTGGACGGCCCGCAGGACCTGCGCCTGATCACTGACGCGCCGGTACCGGTGCCCGGCCCGGGCGAGGTCCTGATCCGAGTCACTGCCGCTGGCGTCAACTTCGTCGACATCTCGCAGGCCCGTGGCACGTTCCCGGGCGGCCCGCAGCCACCGTACCTGGCGGGCCTGGAAGCGGCCGGCGAGATCGTCGCCGTGGGCGAAGCCGTAGACGGCCTCCAGCCTGGCGTCCACGTCATCGGCCCGAACATCGGCGGTGGTGCCTTCGCCGAGTACATGGTGCTACCCGCCGCCGCGGCGGTGCCGGTGCCGACGGGCTGGGCCGATGAGCAGGCTCTGGGCCTGGTGGTCAGCTGGCCGACCGCGCTGGCCGCGCTCAAGCCGCTCGGGCAGATCGCCGCCGGCCAGACCGTGCTCATCCACGCCGCAGCCGGCGCGACCGGCCAGGCCGCAGTGAAGATGGCCAAGCACTACGGCGCGACAGTGATCGGCACCGCATCGGCGGGCAAGCATGAGACGGTGCGCGCTCTGGGTGCCGACCACGTCCTGGACTCCCAGGGCGCCGGTATCGCCGCCGAGGTGCTGCGGCTAACCGGCGGCACGGGCGCCGACCTGGTGCTGGAGTCGGCCGGCGGGGACACCTTCGGTGCCAGCCTGGCCGCGGCTAAGCGGGTCACCGGGCGGGTCGTCGTCTACGGCCTGGCCGGCGGCGGCGCCGCGGTCAGCAACTGGGAGCTGGTCTACAAGCACCAGGTCCACGTGATCGGCCTGAACCTCGGCGTGCTGATCCAGGCCGCGCCGCAGGTCTTCGGCGAGGTGATGGGCGAGCTTTTCGGGCTCATCGCCGCCGGGGTGCTCACCCCAGGCCAGCCCACGGCATATGAACTGGCCGACGGGCCCAAGGCGCTCACAGAACTGGAAGCGCGGGCCACCGTCGGCAAGCTGGCCCTGCTGCCCTGACCTCCGGCCCGATCACACCGAAACAACAGGAGCAACAGGAATGAACATCAAAGACAAGACGGTCCTGGTCACCGGGGCCCGGTGCAGTGCCCCGCCATCGTCGCGCCCTGGCGGTGCGCCGCGCGCAGTGCTTCCAGGACGCCGCCGGGGGGCCGGGCACGGAATTCCTCGTGCGGGAGCAGCAGCACCAGGGGGAGCGAGCGGCCGCTCTCATAGATTCCTGAGAGAGAGCGCGGATTGCCCCACGAACGTACGGGTGGATCCTCGTCTCGTCAGTGTTCCACCCCGTACCGAAAGAGGGCCCCCTCTCATGTCCGTCAGAATGCCACGCCGCCGGGTGAGATGGGTCCTTGGTGCCGTCGTGGTCGTCGCCGCGCTCGCGGTTGGCGGCCCTTTTCTTTACATTCACTTCCTCAACGGCAGTGCTCCGCCGGCGCTGAGCCTCAGTTCCACCCCCGCCGCCTCGGCGACGTCCGGCGGCGGCTCGTCTACCACGACGACAACTACCACCTCGGTGGCCGGCACCTGGACCGTCGGTTCCGGCTCAACGGTGGGGTACCGCGTCAACGAGGTACTGCTCGGCCAGAACGCGACCGCCGTCGGGCGCAGCGACTCGGTGACCGGGCACATCACCATCCAGGGGACGACGGTCAGCGCCGCGACGTTCAGCGTTCCTATGGCCACGGTCGTCAGCGACAAAAGCCAGCGGAATGCCCAGTTCGACGGCCGGATCATGGATGTCGCTTCCTATCCGACCGGCACCTTCACACTTACCAAGCCGATCGCCCTGGGGACGCTGCCCGCCGTTGGCGTGATCAAGTCCTACAGTGCCACCGGCAACCTAACTCTCCACGGTCACGCGCGTTCGGTCACGTTCACGCTGAACGCCGAGCGCACCGCCACCACGATCGAGGTGCAGGGCAGCATCCCGGTGCTGTTCTCCGACTGGGACATCTCCAACCCGAGTATCGGTGGCTTCGTCACCACGCAGGACCACGGATTGCTGGAATTTCTGCTCGTCGGCCGCAAGGGCTGACTGGCGGAAGCTGATCGAGAGCGAGACTAACGGCCCGCGGACGCAGGTGACGGGAGCAGGATCTGATCGCCGAGTCCGGCCAGGCCCCGGCCGTGCTCGGTCCCCAGTTGTCCATCTCGGTGATACGCCACCGGCCTCTGATGCTCTTACTTTCGGACATGCGGCGACCACCGTCACCAGCCGTTGACGTGCAGCACCGAGTCCAGGTCAACCCGGGGGCCGCGGCGGAAGTCAGTGCCCTTGGTGTAGGCGACCGGCAGCAGCACCCCCTGCCGCACGTCGGTCGGCAGGCCGAGCAGCGCGGCCACCTCGCGCTCGTAGCGCAGGTGCAGCGTCGTCCACGTCGTGCCCAGCCCGCGGGCCCGCAGCGCCAGCGCCAGACTCCAGGCCGCCGGCAAGAGCGAGCCCCACAGCCCCGCCTGGTTGCCGGCAAGCTCGGCGTCGGCGGCACTGATCGCGCCGATCACCAGAACCGGCACCTCGGCCAGCACCTCGCGCAGGTAGTCCGAACTCGCCGTGACCCGCGCGGCGGCCGCGTCCGCCGACTCAGCGCCGGCCTGCCGGTAGGTGAGGTGCGAGCGCCGGTAGTAGTCCGCGACCTGCGCCTTCAGCTCCGGGTCGGTCACCACGATCCAGTGCCAGCGCTGCCGGTTGCCGCCCGACGGGGCCTGCAGCGCGACCTCCAGCGCCTCCCGGATCACCGCCAACGGCACCGGCCGGGACAGGTCAAGCCGCCGGCGCACGGCACGGGTCGTGCTCAGCAGTTCGTCCGGCGTCAGCGGCAGCAGCTCGGTCACGGGGACTTCCTCCTCGGCTACGTCTACTATGTCTACCGGCAACCTCGACAAGGCCGGGCGTTGTTCCCGCCCCCAGGAGGAGATGTTCGGCGAGCAGGTACTGCCCCTTATCGGCACCGAACGCGACATCGAGCATGCGATCACCCGCCTGGCCGACGCCGGTACCACCCACTTCGTCGCCAACCCGGCCATATTCACGACCCCCGAGGAACATGCCCGCACGATTGCCTTCCTCGGCAGCCTCTGAACTGTCCGCCCCGGACAGCGAAGGCCGCCCGGCCGCACCAGGTCACCGAGGAACTACTCGCGGACCTGCCGGGACCACCCGCGGCTGGTGCCAGCGCCGGCTGGGCCCCGGCGCCAGCTAAGCCAGCGGCGCGTTCAGAGCCGCCAGAGGTCCAGCAGGGGTCGCGGGTCGGCGAGGTCCCACAGCACCGCGGTCGCGCGCAACGGACTGCTGGTCACATCACCTTGAACGCTGACGTCCCGATTCCCTTCCCCTGGGCTGTATCAGGTCGAGGTGCAAGTGCCGCGGCTCCTCGCTGGCATCTCGCCGCTCGGCCGTGCCGGAATTGAGCGGTGGTAACCCGCGCTGGAGCTGAGTGATCACCGTGATCATGCTGGTGACGAGCGTGGTGGGTCGCCTGCGGTGCAGCAGGTAAATGTCCCGGGCGAGGTCGGTTCCTGATAGCCGCCGAACGGTCAGGCCGCTGTGGCGGGCGTGTCCAAGGACGCTGGCCGGCACCAGTGAGATGCCCAACCCGGCCCCGATGAGGGCCACGGTGAGCTGGTAGTCGCGGGTTTCGTAAGCGATGCGCGGCTGGAAGGCCGCCGCGCGGGCGGCCAGTTCGAGGCACACGCGGTTGGGCATGCCGACGGCGCCGGAGATCCAGTCCTGGAGGGCGAGCTCGGTAATGGTGAGCTCTGGCTTGCTCGCGAGGGGATGGGTGGCGGGCAGGATCAGGCGCAGGGGGTCGTGCATGAGCAGCTGCCTGGCCAGCCCGCGCGGGTCAGGCAGGGACATGCCGGGGTAGCGGTGACTAATTAGCAGGTCAAGGTCGCCCGCCCGGACTAGCCCGTACCCGTCCGGGGGTTCCAGGTCAAGGAGGGCGAGGGCGACATCGGGGTGATGCTGCCGGAACCGGGCGAGCGCCTGCGGGATCAGGAACTGCCCGGCGCTGGCGAACGACCCGACCGCGAGGCGCGCCGGCTCGGAGTCCAGCGTTGCCCGCACCGCCTGCTCGGCGGTACGCAGCTCGCCGATCACCGTCTCGGCGTGGGACAGCAGGACCTGGCCGGCCGGCGTGAGCGTCACCCCGCGGGCATGGCGGTGCAGCAGCCGGCAGCCGAGATCCCGTTCCAGCTTGCCGATCTGCTGCGAGACGGCCGACGGGGTGAAGGCGAGGCGCTGAGCGGCGGACGCGATGGATCCGGCGTGCGCGACCTCGGCCAGCACCGCCAGCCGCTGAGCGTCGAGCATGTCGCTCCCACTTCCAGGCGTAAGCGTTGCTAATGGCAGCATAGAACTGTTCGCTGGTGCTAACGGCTGGCGGGCTGGAGGCTGGATGCCATGATCACCAATTCCGATGTGCGCGCTGCCGCTGCTCGTATTGCCGGGCATGTCCGGGCAACTCCGCTGATCGAAACCGACCCGGGGGCCTTCCCGCCCGCGGCGCGGGTGTGGCTGAAACTCGAGCAGTTCCAGCACACCGGGTCATTTAAGGTACGCGGCGCGGTCAACCGCATCCTCTCCGCCGCCGAACTGGGACCGCTGCCCGCGGCCGGGGTGGTGGCCGCCTCCGGCGGGAATGCCGGGCTCGCCACTGCCTACGCCGCCGCCCGCCACGGGCTGCCAGCGCGGGTGTACGTGCCGGACACCGCCCCGCCGGTAAAGGTGGCCCGGCTGCGTGAATACGACGCGGAAGTGGTGCAGGGCGGGGCCACGTACGCAGACGCCTACGAGGCGGGCGCCAAGCACGCCGCCCAGGTGGGGGCGCTGTTCTGCCATCCCTACGACCAGCCCGAGGTCTGCGCTGGCCAGGGAACGCTCGGCCGCGAACTGCTCGAGCAGGCCGGCGGGCAGGTCGACACCGTCCTGGTGGCCGTCGGCGGCGGCGGGCTGCTGGCCGGCGTGGCCGCCGCCACCGAAGACCGGGCCCGCGTGGTCGGTGTCGAGCCGGCCACCATTCCCACCCTGCACGCCGCCCTCGCCGCGGGCGGACCCGTCGACGTCGCGGTCGGCGGTGTCGCCGCTGACTCGCTCGGCGCCACCCGCCTCGGCGACATCGCCTTTGCCGTCGCGGTGCGCACCAGGGCGCAGTCTGTTCTGGTCAGCGATGCCGGCATCGTCGCGGCCCGCAGTTACCTGTGGGACACGTACCGCCTGGCCGTGGAGCACGGCGGCGCGACCGCATTCGCCGCTCTCCTCAGCGGCGCCTACCAGCCCAGCGAAGGCGAGCGCATCGCGGTGGTCCTGTGCGGCGCCAACACCGACCCGGCCACGCTCGCCTGAGTGACCAGCGCCGGTACATCATCGCTGTCGTTTGGGCCCGCTCTGGGCCGCTGCGGCGGGCTTGCCTCATCCGGTCGGAAGCCCCAGCTGACGTCGTTCAAGGTCCGAACGCAGGGCGCTGAGGGCCAGCGAAAGGGCCGTCAGCTCTTCAGCGGTGACGGCCCCGCCGAGGATCTCCTGGATCGCTGCCCGCCAGGCGGGTTTCGCTCGGGACACGGCCGACTCGCCCGCGGGTGTCAGTGTGAGAAGGGACGAGCGCCGGTTCGCCGGGTTCGGGCGGCGCTCCATCCAGCCCTGCTTCTCCAGGCGGTCAACGATCTTGCTAGTCGTTCCGACACCGATCGCGAACGCGGAGGCGAGGTCCGCGACGCGTGCGTCCGGGTGGTCGCGGACGTAGCTCAGCAGCTCGTAGTGCCCGGCCGCGACGCCGGCCTTCGCCTTCAGGCGCTCGGCGACCGCATTGTAGAGCCGCGTCTCCACGCGGACGAGGTCGGTGAAGACCGTCTCGGGGTCAACTTGTTCTTCCATCGCATAATCTGCCATGGCATATAGTGTAGTGGCAGCAACTCCGGAACGGGAGGAAAGACGATGTCCATAGTTCAGCGTGAACGCCTCGACGCGCAGTTGCGCGGCACCGGTGTCGGGTCAGAGCAGTCCGTCGGCGAGATCCGCGAGAACTTCGCGAAGCTGGTGGGCGCGCTGCCGGTGCCGGAAGGCATCCGCGTGCACGAGACTTCGCTCGGCGGACGCCCCGCGCTGCGCGTCAGCCCGGACGCCGCAGTCGGCTCCGGGACCTTGCTCTACCTCCACGGCGGGTCGCACGTGGTCGGCTCTCCCCGGACGGCGCTCGGGCTCACCGCGGGCCTGGTGATCAGGACCGGGATTTCCGGTATCTCGCTGGACTACCGGCTGGCGCCGGAGCACCCGTTCCCGGCAGATGTGGAGGACGTGGTCGCGGCCTACCGGGAACTCCTGGAGCAGGGGCACGCGCCCGAGTCGATCGCCTTCGCGGGCGACTCCGCCGGCGGCGGACTGGCCGTCACGGGCGCGCTCGCTGCGCGCGACACCGGGCTCCCCCTGCCGGCGGCGATCGTCGCGTTCTCGCCGGGCTTGGACGCGACGCGAGCCGGGATGAGCATGGTGACCAAGGCGGAAGCCGATCCCCTGCTCGACCGCGCGAGCCTCGACCGCATGAGCAGCTTCTATGTCGCCGGCCAGGACCGCCGCAACCCGCTGCTCAGCCCGGCGGTGACTGCCGACCTAACCGGCCTGCCGCCCGTGCTGGTACAGGTCGGCACGAACGAGATGCTCCTCGACGACGCCCGCCGGCTCGCCCTGCGCGCGTCCGACGCAGAGGTCGACGTCATCCTCGACATCACCGCGAAGGTGCCGCACGTGTTCCAGTCCTTCACCGGCGCACTCGACGAGGCAGACGAGGCGCTCGACCGGGCCGCGCTCTTCCTGCACCAGCACGTCCGCGGCTGACCGAGAGCCCAAGGGGCGTTTCATTATTGTGTAAGTTCTGTGCACCATGGACGTGCCTATATGGCTCTTAGACCCGGTCGTGAACTGGGGCAGGCGGGACGTAATGGCCCGCACAGTGGCGTCGTCAGGAGATGCCCTGGTAGTCGTAGCGGGGCGTGTCGGGTGCCTCAGCGCGCGGATCTGATTCTCGCCCAGCCGGATCGCGAGCGCGGCGACCCCGGCGTCGATCTGCCGTGTGGTGCTCCCCCGACCAACGGATTCGGGTCCGGGCCGGTGCCTGGCTACTGCTGCACGCGGACGTTCTCGCCCCAGCGCGGGAACTGATGACATCGCCGCGCATCGCGGTAATGCTGGAACCGGCCGGGCGCCGCGGAGATGCTGCCGCTCCTGCTGGCTCCGCATGACCTCACTGACCGGGAGCGTGAGGTTACGGAGCTGCTGGTGGGCGGCCTGGGCACCGACGACATCGCCGGGCGGCTGCACCTCTCCCGCCATACGGTGCGGGACCACCTGAAGTCGATCTTCGCCAAGGTCGGCGTCAACTCACGGGCCGAACTTACCGCCCTGAACGGCACCGAGGCCGGCATCATCGCCGAGGACCCCGGTGACCGCCCGACCGTTGACCTAGGTAGGTAAGGCAGGGCGCCTCACCGTTTGCGGCCCACCCCGGCCCACCCGGAGAACTTCCGCCCGTCCGCCGTGCTCGGGTCCGGGCGCCATTCCTCGACGGGCACGAGCCCCGGGTCGACGAGGTCCGTGCCCGTGAAGAACCGTGTTACCTGCTCGCGGGTGCGCCAGATGATCTGCTGCTGCATCTTGCCGCGCCACGCGTCCTTGATGCTCTCCAGCATCTCCGGGTCGAGGAGGTCGCCCGCGGCGTGGCAGATGGCGAGGTAGCTGCCGGGCGGCACGGCGTCCATTACCGTGGCCACGATCGCGTAGGGGTCATCGGAGTCCGGCAGCGCGTGCAGGATCGCGAGCATCGTGACCGCTACCGGCTTGCTGAAGTCCAGCAGCCGGGCGGCTCGGGTGAGGATGGTCTTGGTGTTACGAAGGTCGGCGTCGATGAACTCGGTGGCGCCTTCCTCGGTGCTGGTGAGCAGCGCGCGGGCGTGGGCGAGGACGACCGGGTCATAGTCGACGTAAACGACCCGCGACTCCGGTGCGATGGCCTGGGCAACCTGGTGAGTATTGCCCGCGGTGGGGATGCCGGTCCCGATGTCGAGGAACTGCCGGATGCCCGCCTCCCCGGCGAGGTAGCGGACGGCGCGTCCGAGGAACGCCCGGTTGGCCCGGGCGCCGAGGGCTATCTCGGGCCAGATCTTGATCGCTGCCTCGGCGGCGGCCCGGTCGGCGGCGTAGTTGTCCATGCCGCCGAGCATGTAGTCGTAAACGCGGGCCTGGTGGGCCACGCTGGTGTCGAACGGCAGTGGCCTCCCAGTGCTGACCGTGCTGTCGCCGCCCGGCGACGCTGCCTCGCTGCTGGTCATTCCTTGGTGCCTTTCATGTCTCTTTGGCTCACGTCTCTTTGGCGATTTGCTCGATGAAGCCAACCGTGTCGGCCGGCGTCAGCGCCTCGGTGCTGAGCTGGTCCATGACTTCGAGGTAGTGCTCGACGTCCGAGCGTTGTTCCAGGTACAGGGCGCTGGTGAGCTGCTCGACGTAGACCACGTCCAACAGGTCCTGCTCGGTAAAGCGCAGGATGGTAAAGGACCCGCTCGCGCCGGCGTGGCCGCCACGGGAGAACGGCACGACCTGGAGGGTCACCTGCGGCATGGCGGCCGCCTCGATGAGGTGCTCGAGTTGGGCGCGCACCACCGCGGGACCGCCGATCGGCCGCCGCAGCACCGCCTCGTCGATAACCGACCAGATCCTGGGCGGCGCGGCCCGGGTGAGCAGGTGCTGCCGCTTGAGGCGCAGGCCGACCCGGCGCTCGATCTCATCGGCGGACGAGGCCTGGTGACCCAGTTCGGTGACGGCCGTGGCGTAGTCCTCGGTCTGGAACAGGCCCGGCACGAACTGGATCTCAAAGCTCCGGATGGTCGCGGCGACCGACTCAAGCGCGAGGTAGTTCTCGAACCAGCCGGGCAGGACGTCGCTGTAGCGATCCCACCAGTCGGGCAGGCTCGCCTGCTCGGCAATGGCCAGAATCCTGGACCGCTCCTCCTCATCGGTCACGCCGTACAAGGTGAGCAGGTCGTTAATGTCGCGCGTCTTGAAGCCGACGTTGCCGGTTTCTATCCGGCTGATCTTGGACCGGGATGCCCGGATTTCGTAACCGGCGCGATCCGGCGTAATGTCGGCGGCTTCCCGGAAACGGCGCAACTGGGCGCCGAGCAGCAGGCGCAGGACGAGCCCGCCGGCCGGCTGGCCATCCGTGCCGGGTTCTGGCCGTCCGATACCCGGCGCGCGAGTACTCATTACCGCTCCGATGGCAGTTGACATGTGCTCCGCGAGGTTACCGACGGGCTTGGGCGGGCATGGCGCCGCCCTTTTCCGTCCCCGACCCAACCGGTATGACATGGATATTCATACCGGATCGCCCGCAATTGCGCCACTGACTCGCTTGCGGCTCCCCGGCAAGGAAAGCTAAGCAGTCCTGCACAGTGCAAATGCACAGTGCAGATGAAATCGCATAAAGCATTCGCGAGTAACACGCAGCCGACCAGCCGCGTTTTGCGAATTCGTTAACGCCCGGGAACCGGCCGTAAGTAATCACACCCGGATTACGTTGAGGATCTTCCTCCAAGCCGACCGGTCGTGGCGGGACGCCGCGGCGGAAGTCCACGTCCACCGGCAGGCCCTCGGCTACCGGTTGCGGAAGATCGAGCAGCTCACCGGCCGGGGGATCAGCCGCACCGATCACATCGCCCAGTGGTGGCTGGCGTTGCGCGCCCGTGACCTGCTCGCGGGCCAGCCCGGGAACCGCTGACGCGCGCCGGATCGCGTAACCGCAAGTGATCACACTCGGATGACGTCGAGGCGGGCATCGAGCTTGGTGATGTCGTCGGGATCGGAGGTGATCACCGGCGCGCGCAGGCGGCCCGCGATCACAGCCACGTGCGCGTCCGCCAGGTCAGCCGTTCTTGACGTCCGCAGCAGCTCCCCGACTCGCTTCGCGTCATCGTGATTCAGCGGCGCGGCAACGATTCCGGGATTGCGTAGCGCACGGGCGAGCAACGCCTGGCGTGAGCCGTCGCGCCAGACCTGGGCGAGCACTACCGACGGCAGCACCATCTCGATCCGGTGTTGCGCTGCTACCGCGATCAGCGCGGTAACCCTAGCGTCGCGGCGCTCGTGCGCGACCAGTGCGCCTGCGTCGAGTACGTACTGCCGCTGGACGGCCTGCTCAGCCATCCGCGTCGATCCGGAGGGCCGAGGCCGCCCAGGCCAGGTCCTCTTCCGTGACGCCCGCCTCTGCTGCCAGCTCGCCGGCGACCTGGCGGGCGACTGCCCAGCGGGCTTCCTCGCGCGCGGCCCGGACCATCCACGCCGAGACGGAAACCCCGTCCGCCTTTGCCGCGGTTTCGATCAGGGCACGGTCCTCTGGCGTCATGCTGATCGACATGCGCTCCTGAGGCCTGCTCACGATTGCGATCATACCAGAGTGGTGCATGAAATTATTAACAGCCCAATTCCGATGAAGCAAGGACAGCGTAATGTGCTATGTAATAGATAACGTAGCATGTGCGCCAACGCGTTCTCAGGTCATCCGGTGTCGCGTTCCGTCCGGCCTGGTCAGGGCAGGCCTGCGTGGCGGGCCTGAGCGGCGCCGTCGGCGGGCGTGCCCGCGAAGGGCTCGCCGTGGCCGGGCAGCAGCAGGCTGGCGTCGACGGCGGCGAGTGCCGTCCGCGCGCTCGTCGCGCACCTGTCCGACTCGGGCCTGCTCGCCCCCGGGCTAGACCAGGCAGCGGCCGCCGACGCATGCTGGGCACTGACCGGGCCGAGGCTGTTCCTCGACCCGACCACGGAGCGCGGCTGGCCACCCGATCAGTACGAGGCCTGGCTGACCCGCATGCTCACCGCGAACCTCCTGGTGAGTGACCCGGGGTTACAGGGTGCTTACGCGGGAGTCTTTCCGGCCTGCGGCCACGCCCGGGATCGGGGAAACTAATTCACATGGCCGCTCTTGGGCTCGCAGCCGGCGGATTGCTGGTACTCGCGATGATCGCGGTGTCGCTCCGCGGGTGGCTCACGCTTCCGTCCGACGCCAGGGTTCCGATACGTCACGGCCTCCGGGGTTACGGCAACTACCGGTCGAAGACCGCCGGGCTGGTTGCCTGGCCAGCGGCGGGGATCGTCATCTACGGCCTGTATTCCGGCGTGATCGCCGAAGCCCTGAGCACGCACAGCGGGAACGGGGGAATGTTTCTCCTTCCTCTGCCCCTCGTGCTGGTCGTCCTCATGGCCGCGCAAATAGCCGCAATCCGCGCGGCGGGCAGGACTTCCCGCCGGGGATAACCAAGGGCACTTCGCCTGACCGTGATTGGAACTGTTCCGGTCAGAGTGCGGGTGCCCCGGATCTCCCGCTAAGCCGCTCGCGGAGGACGATCGCCTCCCAGGGGCGCAGGGTGATGTTTCCGGCCGCGATGAGCGGAGGGTCAGGGTAGTTGTGGATGACGACTTCTCCCTCGCCGTCCAGGTGCCGGCCGAGGTCCGCCTTCTGCTCGTCGCCACTGAAGTTGCCAAGGACGAGCAGCCGCGTTTCCCCAAGGGAACGGGTGAAGGCGTATACGTGCGGGTGCTCGGGGAGCAGCATCGTGAACTCGCCGAACCGGACGACCTGGTCGCTGTGCCGGAGCGCGATGAGCCGCCGGTAGTAGTGGAAGACGGAGCCGGGGTCGCCGCGCTGGGCTTCGGCGTTGACGCTGGTGTAGTTCGGGTTGACGGCGATCCACGGCGTCCCCGTCGTGAAGCCGGCGTTGGGGGAGTCGTCCCACTGCATCGGCGTGCGGGCGTTGTCCCGGCTGAACGCGGCCAGGCTGGCGAGAATCTGGTCGTCGCTCAGTTGCCCGAGCTCGCGCGCCTGCGCCACGTGCCGCTGGGACTCGATGTCCCGGTAGGAGTCGAAGGCCGTGAAGTGGGCGTTTGTCATGCCTAGTTCTTCGCCCTGGTACACGTACGGGGTGCCGCGGTGCAGGTGCAGGACGGTCGCTAGCATGGTGGCCGACTCCACGCGGTAGGCGCCGTCATCTCCGAACCGGGAGACGATCCTCGGCTGGTCGTGGTTCTCCCAGTACAGCGCGTTCCAGCCGGCCTTGGCCAGGCCCGCCTGCCAGCGGCCAAGCGTCGCCTTGAGGTCGCGCAGGTCCAGCGGAACGTGGTCGAACTTGCCGAGGCCCTGATCGAGGATGACGTACTCAAAGGTGAACACCATGTCAAGCTCGCCCCGGCGCCGGTCGCTGAACAGCAGCCCGTCCGCGACCGTGGCGCCCGGCGTCTCGCCCACCAGCAGCACCGCGTCCCGGCAGCCGCCGAACACCTCGCGGTTCATCTCCCGGAGGAACTCATGGACCCGGGGCCCGTTGATCGTGCCCTGGGCCAGGTCACCGTAGGGGCCGGAAATGACGGGGCCGTCCGCCAGCGAGCCGTCCGCCCTGACGTCCTTGGAGATGAGGTTGATCACGTCCATCCGGAACCCGTCGACGCCCCGGTCCAGCCACCAGCGCATCATCGCGTAGATGGCCCGGCGGACGGCCGGGTTCTCCCAGTTGAGGTCGGGCTGCCCGCGGCCGAACAGGTGCAGGTAGTACTCGCCGGTCGCCTCGTCGTACTCCCAGGCCGGCCCGGAGAACAGGGAGCCCCAGTTAGTCGGCTCCGCCCCCGGTGCCCCCGGCTCCGTCCCGTCGCGGGCCGGGCGCCACCAGTACCAGTCCCGCTTGGGGCTGAGCTTCGAGGACCGGGACTCGGTGAACCACGGGTGCTCGTAACTGGTGTGATTGACCACCAGGTCCATCATGACCTTGATGCCGCGCTCGTGCAGCGCGGCCATGAGCAGGTCCAGGTCCTTGAGGGTGCCGAACAACGGGTCGATGTCCTGGTAGTCGCTGACGTCGTAGCCGTTGTCGTCCTGGGGACTGCGGTAGACGGGCGAGAGCCAGACCACGTCCACGCCCAGTTCGGCCAGGTACCCCACCCGCCGCAGGATCCCCCGGAGGTCACCGACGCCGTCGCCGTCCGAGTCCTGGAACGACCGCGGGTACACCTGGTACACGACCGCGGCGGTCCACCAGGGTGCCGGTTCAGTGCTCACGGTTCCTCCGTTCACGGGAGCTGAGTCCCCATCGGGTTAATAGTCTGTATGTCACGACAAACTGTTGATCCCGCCGGCCGCGCCATCGAGTACGGCGTCCACGCGCACCTGGCGGAACGGTACCCGTTCTGGGTCGCGCTGGGCCCGGTGACGCGGGCCTGACCCGGCCCGGCCGCGCCAGGGCGATTATCCCGAACGGTCCGTCGCTGCGCCCTGGCGCGTTCCAACTACTCCAAGTCGCGGAATCTGGCCCCTTGGTAAGGTCCGCCGGGCACTGTTCGCGGCCCGGGCCGGGGATAACCCCGGCCCGGGCCGTTCAGCCTTTGCGGTCGCCTAGGCCGGACCGCCCGCGGCGATGAAGAACAAGACCGCGCCCGCGACCACGAGCAGGCCACCCGCCAGGGCGGCCCACCGCGACCGCCGCAGGTCCGCCTCGATCTGCCAGACGTAGGCCAGGGCCAGCAGCCACCGGACGTACGGGGCGCCCGCGCCGCGTTCGCCGACGGCAGTCCCTCGAACGCGTTTACCGGCCCGTGCCCGCCGCCCGCCGGCGACGTCATCAGGCGTCCCTGTACAGCGCCTTCGAATCCGGGTCATCGGCCCCCGGCCAGTCGGGCAGGTCGTCGTAGGGCTGCCAGCTGGTCCCGTCGGATACGAGAAGCTCGCCGGCGTCGTTGACCCACGTCTTCTCGACCCGGGGATCGGGCGGCTGCGCATGCGTCATGACCGCAGTATGACACCGCCCAGAACCAAGAAAATCCCAATTCCGAACGGCTGCCCGATTACTCCCGCCCCGGTCACCGCGCTCCTCACGATCGCCGGCCAGGCCGCCAGGTAAACCGCTTCTTCCGCCGTTCCTCGCCCCCGGGCTTACCCGCGCCCGCCAGCATCCCCGCGCGCTCCCGGACTTTGCCGGTGAGCAGCGCAAGCATCCGCTCGCCCTCTCCAGGGTCGGGGAAGAGCCGCGCGAGCAGGCCCGCCGGATCGGTGCCGGGGATATCGCCCAGCCGCAGGACACCCGGCACTGTCGGTCTCCTCCCGGAGTCACCCCGCGCACCCGTCCCAGCGCGCACCGCCACAATACGAAACGCCGACATGTTAGCCCGCTTGCGGGTGCCGCCATTCTGAAGCTGTCGCGGGGCCGCGGGTTAGATTTTTCTTTCTTCTCGGCACCATTGTGAATCGAGATAACTGCGATGCCGGACGACTGCACGCCGCTAGGGTCTCGCCGCGAGCGGCTGGTGGTTAATAAACCGTCAACATCCGGCCCGCTCCATAAATATTTCGTAAACGGCCACCTCCCGCCGGGCCGCCCGCGCTCCGTGTTACAGCCGAAATGCCTGGTGAGTTCCTTGAGGCAATGAAACAGAACAGGCCGGGCCTGAATTCGCAGGATTCCCGGCCATTGACAGCCCTGTTTCCGCGATGTTCCATTCCGGTGACAAAACCATTCCATCTGAGTTGCCAGAAGCAGGAATAAGACTGGCGCTCCCCGTGCCGCCGTCTGCGGTCGGCCGCAATCGGTGCATCGCCCATGCCGCAGTAGGAATTCATGTGTCTGGTTGTAAGGAGTCCCCTGTGCGCGTACCTCGCTTCCAATGGCGCCTGAGACGGACGCGCACCGCCGTGGTGGCGCTCGCCGTCGTGGCCGCGCCGCTCGCCGCGGTTTCCGCCGCCGCGCCGCCCGCGGCCGCGGCGACCACCTGCCCGTGGGTCAACTCGGCCGCGCCGATCTCCACGCGCGTCAGCGAGCTGATGGGCCAGATGTCGCTCAGCCAGGAGATCGCCCTGATGACCGGCGCGTCCGGTTCGAGCTACGTCGGGAACATCCCGGCCATCAGCT
Source organism: uncultured Actinomycetota bacterium (assembly GCA_963767685.1). GTDB lineage: Bacteria > Actinomycetota > Actinomycetes > Streptosporangiales > Streptosporangiaceae > Trebonia. Next base: position 246,170 of record CAVYEZ010000010.1, on the reverse strand, counting down.
CCCTGTGCATCCCCGCCATGAACCTGGAAGACGGCCCGGCCGGCGTCGGCGACGGGATGAGCAACGTCACCCAGCTGCCCGCCCCGGTCGACGTCGCCGCCACCTGGGACACCGCCGCCGAGCAGGAGTACGGCCACGTGATCGGCGCCGAGCAGGCCGCCAAGGGCAGCACGGTCGACCTGGGCCCGACGATCAACATCGTCCGCGACCCGCGCTGGGGCCGCGCCTTCGAGTCGATCGGCGAGGACCCGTACCTGGCCGGGCAGCTGGGGGCGGCGGACATCCGCGGCGTGCAGTCCGCCGGCACCATGGCCCAGGTCAAGCACTACGCGGTGTACAACCAGGAGACCAACCGCAACACCTCGACCGACAACGCGGTCGTCAGCACCCAGGCCGAGCAGGAGATCTACCTGCCCGCCTTCCAGGCCGCGGTGCAGCAGGGCGCGGCCTCGTCGGTGATGTGCTCCTACAGCTGGATCAACGGCACCGCCGCCTGCCAGAACCCGTACACGCTGACTACGGTGCTGCGCCAGCAGTTCGGCTACACCGGCTTCGTGACCTCCGACTGGGGCGCGACGCACTCGACCGCCGCCTCCGCGAACGCCGGCCTGGACATGGACATGCCAGGCAACGACGGGTTCTACGGCTCGACGCTGCAGAGCGCCGTCACCTCCGGGCAAGTCAGCCAGGCCACGATCAACTCGGCTGTCTCGGACATCCTGACCCAGATGTTCGCGTTCGGCCTGTTTGACAAGGCGCCGAGCGGGTCACCGTCAGCGGTCGCGACGAACTCCACCGACCAGGGGGACGCGACGCAGCTGGCCGAGGAAGGCACCGTGCTGCTGAAGAACTCCGGCAGCATCCTGCCGCTCACCTCATCTGACAAGTCGATCGCGGTCATCGGGGCGGACGCCTCCACCAGCCCGCAAACCGACGGAGGCGGCAGTGCCGGGGTGAGCTCCAGCGGCACCGTCACCCCGCTGCAGGGCATCCAGGCGGCCGCCCCCAGCGGCACGACCGTCACCTACAACAACGGCTCCTCCGACAGCTCGGCGGCGTCGGCGGCCGCGGCGGCCAGCGTCGCGGTCGTCTTCGCCAACCTCGGCGAGTCCGAGGGCTCGGACCTGACCAGCATCGACCTGGGCACGACCCAGGACAACCTGATCACCTCGGTGGCCGCGGCCAACCCGAACACGATCGTGGTACTCAACACCGGCTCGGCGGTCACCATGCCCTGGCTGTCCTCCGTCAAGGGCGTGCTCGAGGCCTGGTACCCCGGCCAGGAGGACGGCACCGCGGTCGCCAGCGTCCTGTACGGAAGCTACAACCCGTCCGGGCACCTGACCGTCACGTTCCCGACCTCCCTGTCGCAGGTTCCCGCCAGCACCACCGCCCAGTGGCCGGGCACCGGCGGCACCGTGCAGTACTCCGAGGGCATCGACGTCGGCTACCGCTGGTACGACAGCAAGAGCCTGACGCCGCTGTTCCCGTTCGGGTACGGCCTGTCGTACACGACATTCTCGTTCAGCAACCTGAACGTCGGCCCCTTGACCGCGGGCGGCACGGCCACCGTGACGGCCACCGTGACCAACACCGGCTCCCGCTCCGGCGCGGACGTCGCCCAGCTGTACGTCACCGACCCGTCCGCCTCCGGTCAGCCGCCGCTCCAGCTGGAGGGCTTCCAGCGGGTGAACCTGGCCGCCGGGGCATCGACCACCGTCACCTTCCCCCTGACCCAGCAGAACCTGCAGTACTGGAACAGCAGCTCCAACGCCTGGGCCACGCCCGCCGGCAACTACACGGTCTCGGTCGGCGACTCCAGCGCGAGCCTGCCGCTGACCGGCACCCTGGCCGTTGCCTCCAGCCAGCTCGGTGCCCCGGTCACCTTGGCCAACCCCGGCCCGCAGGCCAGCCTGGCCGGCAGCGCCGCCTCCGCGGTCACGCTCAGCGGCAAGGACGCCACCAGCGGCCAGACGCTGACCTACTCGGCGACCGGCCTGCCCGCTGGCCTGTCGATCTCCTCGGCCGGCGTCATCTCCGGCACCCCCACCACCGACGGCACCAGCACGGTGACGGTCACCGCGAAGGACGGCAACGGCGCCTCCGCCGCCCAGAGCTTCGTGTGGAGCGTCTCGGCTGGCACCGCCAGCGGCACCGCATCCCCCACCGGGACGATCACCGGGTACGAGGGCCTGTGCCTGGACGACCGGTCGGCCAGCACCGCGTTGCTCAACCCGATCCAGGTCTACACCTGCAACGGAACCAACGCCCAGCAGTGGACGGTGGAGTCCAACGGCACCCTTGAGGTGCTCGGCATGTGCCTCGACGTCGACGGGGCGGGCACGGCCAACGGCACCCTCGTCGACCTGTACACCTGCAACGGCACCGGCGCCCAGCAGTGGCAGGCCCAGTCCAACGGCGAGCTGGTCAACCCGGAATCCGGCAAGTGCCTGGACGACACCGGCTTCGGCGGCTCCGGCACCCAGGTCCAGATCTGGTCCTGCGGCGACGGCACCAACCAGCAGTGGCACCTGCCCTGACCCGCACTGCCTGAACCGGTAGCCGGACGAAACCGGCAACCAGCCCGGGCCGCGCCCGCCAGGCGCGGCCCGGCCCGGCCCCGGCAGAGCGAAGTGTTCATGGCAAAGATCCGATGAATCGACGAATCCATTAAGAAACTTTCCGGGAAAGCCTCCTAGCAGTCTGGACGACCGGTCCTGTCGGCGGTATAACACATCCGATGTCTTTACGTGAAATTTGCCTTCACGGCCAAACCCCGCAACAACGGCGAGTCCAGGAGGCCCCGTGTCTCATCGATTCAAGCTGTCCCGCCTCCTCGCCGTGGCCGCCGGGCTCGCGATCGCCGCGCCCATGGCCGTAGCCGTTTCGATCCAGCCCGCTGACGCTGCGACCGCCACTACTGCCTGGCGGAACGGTTCGTTCTCGCTGAACCGGTCCGGCGTGGTCTCAGAATCCGACATCGTGCTGGGCGCGGCGAATACGGCGGCCAGTCAGTCGCTGCCGCTTGGGAACGGGTCGCTTGGCGTCGCCGCGTGGGCCGCGAACGGGTTCACCGCGCAGCTGAACCGCAGCGACACGATGCCGTACCGGCTGTCCCCCGGTCAGGTGAACATTCCCGGCCTGTCGACGATGACCTCGGCGTCGAACTTCAGCGGCGTGCTTGACCTGTACGACGGCGTGCTGTACGAGACCGGCGGCGGGATGTCGATGAAGGCGTGGGTGCCGGCCGGCAAGGACGAGCTGGTCGTGAACGTGACCGGGGCCAACCCGAGCACCCAGGAGACCGCGACGCTGAACTTGTGGAGCGGCCGTTCCCCCTCAACCGCCGCCTCCGGCGCGATCGGCAGCCTGGCCCAGACCTGGGTAGACAACTCCCAGGCCGGCAACTCGGGGCAGACGTTCGGCGCGATGGCCGCGATCACCGCGGGCGGGCAGAACGTGACCGCGTCGGTGGTCAACTCCGAGCAGGTAAAGGTGACGTTCAACCCGAACCCCGACGGGTCGTTCCGGGTGATCATCGCGTCGCCCAAATGGACGGGCGGTACCCCCGCGTCAACCGCGTCGAGCCTGATCGGCGGCGACGCCACCGCGACGACACCCTCGCTGCTGGCGACCCAGTCGTCGTGGTGGAACAGCTACTGGGCCAACAGCGGCCTGATCCAGGCCAGTTCTTCCGACGGCTCGGCGCAGTACATGGAGAACCTGCGCACCCTGTACCTCTATGACGAGGCCGCCTCCATGAAGAGCGGGGCGTACCCGGGCAGCCAGGCCGGGGTCGCGGACATGTTCGCCTACGACCAGGATCACCAGGACTGGTACCCGGCCGGGTACTGGCTGTGGAACCTGCGCGGGCAGATCGCCGCGAACCTGTCGTCCGGCAACTTCAGCAACAACCTGCCTATCTTCGGCATGTACCTGGGCGACCTGCCGGCCATTGAGTCGTGGACCAGCGCGCAAATGGGCGGCAAGGCGGGGGCGTGCGTACCGGAGACGATGCGGTTCAACGGCAACGGCTACTACAACGGCGGGAACAACACCCAGAACGCCTCGTGCGCGCAGGCATCCAGCCCGAGTTACAACGCCCTGAATATCGCCAGCGGTCCCGAGATCGCGCTGTGGATCTGGCAGCAGTACCTGGACACCGGCAGCCTTTCGTTCCTGCACCAGTACTACCCGGTGATGGAGCAGGCCGCCACGTTCCTGCTGGCGTACCAGGGCGTCGGCTCGGACGGGTTCCTGCACGCGGTGGCGAACGCGCACGAGAGCCAGTGGGCGGTGCAAGACCCGGCCGACGACATCGCCGCGGACCAGGCGCTGTTCCCGGCGGTGGTCAGCGCGGCGACGCTGCTGAACACCGACTCCTCGCTGGTGTCGCAGCTGCGAACCGCCGAGAACCAGATCGAGCCCTACGCCCGGGTCAGCCAGTCGAACCTGTCTGCGCTGCTGAACTCGCAGCCGACGTCCGCGTCCGCGGCCGCCAGCGCCGACGCCGGGGGCAGCGACGTGATCGGCGACTCCTACCAGCCCTCGGCGACGATCCACAACGACGAGAACATCGGCCTTGAGCCGGTCTGGCCCTGGGGCGTGATCGGCGACAGCACCACGCTGAACGGCGACAACCTGACCGCGCTGGCCGACCGGACCTACAACTCCCGGCCGACTAATGACGGCAACGACTGGAGTTACGACGCGGTCGACGCGGCCCGCCTGGACATGGGCTCCCAGGTCTCCACCGACCTTGTCAACAACACCGAGAAGTACCAGGCCTACATCTCGGGCCTGGCCGAGTTCGACAGCACTCCCGACGAGCCGTACATCGAGCAGGCCTCCAACGTCGCGACCACGCTCGATGAGGCGCTGGCCACCGACTACGACGGGACGCTGCGGTTCGCCCCGGCGTGGCCGCTCGGGCTGGAACGGCTCGGGCACGGTGTACGTCCAGGGCGGGTCCAAGGTCGACGTCCAGGTCGAGGGCGGCGTCATCGCCACCGCCGCGATCCAGGCCGGCACCACCGAGACGATGACCGTGCGCAACCCCTGGCCCGGCCAGCAGGCCGAGGTGGTCAACGGGTCCAGCGGCGCCGTCGTGGCGGGCGCGACCACCGCCTCGACGTTCGGCGTCCCGGTCACGGCGGGTTCGTCTTACCTGGTCGAGCAGGTCTCGTCACCGACCACGTCACTGCCGTTCGCGCAGGTCACCGGCTCCCAGTCGACCACCGCCAAGCACCTGGGCAGCGCGTCGATCGGCCTGAACGGCAACGCCCCCCCGCCGGCTGAGGGGCCGTATGGCGGGACTCCGGCGGCGGTGCCCGGGACGGTGCAGGCGGCGAACTATGACACCGGCGGGCAGGGGACGGCGTACAACGTCACCTCGGTCAACGGCAACGGCACCGCCTACCGGGCCGACGGTGTGGACCTGGAGACCTGCACCGACACCGGCTGCGGGTACGACATCGGCTGGACCGGCACCGGCCAGTGGTTCAAGTACACCGTCAACGCGGCCACGCCCCGCGCCTACACGGTGACCTTGCGGCTGGCCTCGCCCAGCGGCGTGACCGACGGCCTGCACATCGCCAGTTCCTCCGGGGCCAACCTGTCCGGGAACATCAACGTCCCGAACACCGGCGGCTGGCAGACCTGGACCACGGTCACGGTGACGGTCACCTTGCCGGCCGGCCAGCAGACCCTGACCATCGACCAGGACAACGGCGGCTGGAACATCCACCAGCTCACCTTCGCCTGACCCCGGCGGCGGGGCCTGCCCTAGGGCAGGCCCCGCCGCCGGAGCCGTGAGTCATCCCGGTTGGTGCCGCAGGACGCTGCCGATGACGGCGATACCGTCGTTGATCTCGGCCGGGGTCCGCGCGGCGTAGCCAAGGACAAGACCGGGCTGGTGTGGCCGCTGGCTATGCCATGACAGCGGCTGCACCTTCACCCCGCGGCGCAGGGCGGCGGCAGCGAGGTCGACGTCCAGGCCCGTGCGGGGCGGGAGGGCATCGAAGGTGAGGGTGAGGTGCAGCCCCGCCGCGGCACCGTGGACCCGGGCCTGCGGCAGGTGGGCAGCGATCGCGCTGATCATCGAGTCACGGCGGCGGACGTGCCGCTTGCGCAGCAGGCGCAGGTGGCGTTCAAGCTCGCCCGAGGCCATCAGCTCGGCGAGCACGAGTTGCGGCAGGATGGCGTTGCCGAGGTCGGCTTCCCGCTTGGCGGCCACGACGGCATCGTGGTAGCCCGGCGGGACGAGAAGCCATCCCGTGCGCAGCGCCGGGGCAAGGAGCTTGGACACGCTGCCGGTGTAGCAGACCTGGCCGGGCAGCGCGGAGCGCAGGGCGGGGACCGGGGGCCGGTCGTAGCGGTGCTCGGCGTCGTAGTCGTCTTCGATGATCAGTCCGCCGTCGGCGGCCCAGTCCCTGAGCTCCCGTCGCCTGCCGCCGTCGAGGACGACACCGGTCGGGAACTGGTGCGCGGGGGTGAGCATGACCGCCGCGGCACCGCTCGCCCTCAGCTCGTCGATCCGCAGCCCGCGGCCGTCGACCGGGACCGGTGGCGTGTCCAGGCCCCAGCTCTGCAGCTGCTGCCTGGTCCCGAGCGAGCCCGGGTCCTCCACCGCGACCGCGGTCAGGCCGGACCGGCGCAAGATCCGGGCCAGCAGCGTGAGGGCCTGGGCCACGCCGGCGACGATGACCACCTCCTCCGGGCTCACCATGATGCCGCGGTTGCGGGCAAGCCAGTTGGCCACCGCGACCCGGAAAGCCGGAGCCCCGCGCGGGTCGCTGTAGTTGAAGCTGGCCGGGGAGATCGCGCCGAGCGCGGTGCGCTCGGCCCGCAGCCACGCGGTGCGCGGGAACGCGGCCAGGTCAGGGACGCCGGGCGACAGGTCGATCCGGCAGGGCGCGCCCCGAAGGGATTCGAACGCCTCGGCACCGGGCGCGCTCGGGAACATGTCACGAGCGGCCGCGAGCGGCCGCCTGCCGGCCGGGCCGTCGCTGGCTGCTGCCGCCGCGGTCGCCCCCGCCGGCGCCTGCCAGGACCTGGCGGGGAGCGGTGCGGCCACCACTCTCGTTCCGGCCCGGCCATGCCCGGCAAGCTGACCGTCCTCGATCAGCCGCTGGTAGGCCTCGGTGACCACCCCGCGCGACACGCGCAGCTCAGCGGCCAGCACCCGGCTGGCCGGGAGCCTGCTGCCGGCAGGCAGGCGGCCGTCGGAGACGGCACTCCGCAGCTGCCGCGCGAGCCAGTCCGTCAGCCCGCCGGCCGGGGCGTCCGCCCGGTCGAGTTGCAGGAAGTCGGCACCGGTTATGGACCGGTGATCTATCGGCCCATTGGACCTACTCATTGGTCCATTGTTGCGGCAAGGTCAAGGCATGAGCAAACCTCCAGGACCGGGCCGCCGGCCGTCCGCAGTATCGCCTTCGGCGCGGCCGGCATGATTCTGGTCGGCAGCAGCGTCGCGGTCTCCCGCACCCTGACCGCGGCGCCACTGTGCACGGCCCAGGCGATCCGCTACAGCCTGGCGGCCGTCATCCTGGTGGCCGCCGCCCGTCGCCTGCGCATCCCGATCGTGCGGCCCCGGGGCCGCGAGTGGCTGTTGCTGGCGGGGCTGTCCGCGGCCGGCCTCGTCTTGTTCAACGTGGCGATCGTCCGCGGCGTGGCTCACGCCCAGCCGGCCATGATCGCCGTCGCGGTGGCCTGCGTGCCGGTCTTGCTCGGTGTGGTCGGACCGCTGATGCAGGGCCAGCGGCCGCGCCTCCCGGTCGTTGCGGCCGCGGCCATCGTCACGGTCGGCGCCGCCGGCGTCGAAGGCGCCGGCCACGCCAGCGCGGCCGGCATCGCCTGGGCCGCGGTGGCCCTGGCCTGCGAGGCGGCATTCACCCTGCTGGCGGTCCCCTTGCTCGCGCGTCACGGAGCCTGGGGAGTCTCGGTCCACGCGGTGTGGCTGGGTGCCGTCATGTTCGCCGTGCTCGGTGTTATCGCCGACGGGCCGGCCGCCGCGGCCCGGCTGACCGCATCGGACCTCCTGGCCGCGTCGTACCTGGCCGTCCTGGTCACCGTCGTGGCGTTCGTCCTGTGGTACTCGGCGGTGGCCGCCCTGGGACCGGGGCGCGCGGGCCTTATCACGGGCATCGCCCCGGTCGCGGCGGCAATGACCGGGATCGCGCTGGGCAGCCGGGCACCGGACCCCCTCATGTGGGCCGGAATCGCGGTCGTGGCGGGAGGACTAGCCGCAGGACTCTCGGCCCGTCCTGACCCCGCGCAGCGCGCCGGGCAGGCCACGCCCCGGGCCTACTCTGCGAAGGTCCCAGCCGCCGAAGGCCCGTGATCGGGCTGGCGGGTAGTGCAGTCACCGTCACGGAATACGAGGCAGGGCTTCTTCTTGTCCGGCATGCAACGTGGAGGCTCTTTATCCCCGTATGAGGAGTGTCCACGTGGGTGTTTAGTGCAAGTGCCGACAATGAAAGGTCAGGGTGCCTGTGAAGTGGCCTGCGGATCGAGATCGCGAGTTCACCGAGTTCGTCATGGGACAGCGGGCCGCGCTCGTGCGGGTGGCGGCGCTGCTGGTCTCCGGTGACCTGGCCAAGGCCGAGGACGTGGTGCAGACGGCGCTGACCAAGCTGTACCTGGCCTGGCCGCGGGTCCGGTCGGACACGGCCGGGGCCTACGCGCGGCGCTGCGTGGTGAACGCGGCGGTGGACGATCGCCGGAGCCTGTTCAGCAAGCGCGAGCAGGTCTCGGCGCAGCTGCCGGACTTCGCCGCCGTCGATCCGCAGCGCGACGCGACGGCGGTGGTGGCGCTGCTCGCCACCTTGCCGGCCGGCATGCGCACCGCGGTCGTGCTGCGGTACGTCGAGGGACTCAGCATCGCGGAGACCGCGGACGCCATGGGGTGCAGCGAGGGAAACGTCAAGAGCCAGAGCGCGCGCGGGCTCGAACGGCTGCGGGATGCGATGCCTCAGGGCTCGTGGCCCCGGACGCGCAGCATCACCTGATACCTGACCTAGCTTTCGAAGGAGTATTTCATATGCCAGACATAGTCGACATGCTGCAGGCGCTGCCGCCTGCGGTCACGCCGGGGCCGGCCGGGCCGGACCTGGCGGCGGCCGATGTCGCGCGCGGGCACCGGGCCCTGAGGCAGCGGCGCCACCGTCGCCTCGCGGGCGCGGCCGGGACCGTCGCCGTGGGGGCCGCCGCCGTGGTGGTCGTCGCCATGTCGGCGCCCCGGTCGGCGGCGCCGGCGGCCAGCGGCGCGCACCCGGCGAGCACGGGCACGCGCCCGGCGAGCACCCGAGCCTCGGCCTCGCCCACCGGATCGACCAATGCTCCGCCGCGGCTAATGACGCTGGCCGCCGACGTGGCCGCCGAGCCGCGGCAGGCCGGCGACGCCACGCTGGTGGAACGCGAGACCGGCTATCCGGGCCAGAAGACCATCAACGTCTGGGACCTGTACACCGACGACGGCCGCTACTTCTTCTCGCAGACCGAGGCCGGCCTGCCCGCCCAGGTCCAGGAAGACAACAACCAGGGCGCCGGCCAGTTCGCACGGGAGATCGCCGCCGCGACCTACGCGGTGACCGGCAACCTGGACACCGCCGCGCTCAAGATGGCCTGGGCCCCGGACACGACCCCGGTCCCCGCCTGGCTCTCGGCGCAGGTCAAGAACATGTCGGCCGGCGGTCTGCAGATCGACAACTACGTCTGGGAGAACTCCGAGGACGCGCTGGTCGCGGGTTCCGGCAATCCCCAGGTGCGGGCCGGCGTGCTGCGCCTGGTGTCCGCGCTGCCCGGGATCACCGTCACCCGTGGCACCGTTGACGGCCAGCCCACGCTCACCCTCACCGCCGGCGCGGCCGAACTGGGTCAGACAGGGGTCGACAAGGCCGACCCCAAGGTTGGAACGGGGCCGGCCTATCAGGAGGCGATCACCATCAACGCCGACACCGGCATCCCGCTTGGGTTCGTCGGCGGCCCGGCCGGCAAGGTCAGCGTCACCGTCACCTACGTAGTGACCCGGGTCAAGCTGGCCGACATCGCCGCCGGAAAGTTCTGACCTGCGGTAGCCACCATCGGTCCCGGCCAGGCCTCACGCTGGCCGGGGATCGGTGGTCGTGCGTCAGGCGCCCGGCATCTGGGCGTTCGGTGCCATCAGCTTGAACCGTGCGCCGCCCGGGTCCTCGGCCGTGGCGAGCCGACCGTACGGGGTGTCATCGGCGGGACGGATGACTTTCCCGCCGAGCTCTACGGCCCGGGCGAGGGTGGCGTCCGCGTCGTTCGTCCAGATGTAGACGGCCCACGTGAAGTCCTCGCCGCCGTCCATGATCCCGGCCAGCTGGTCTTCTCCGTGCGACAGCACCGAGTAGCGGAACGGCTCGCTCATGAGCTGCTGGACGTTCCAGCCGAAGACGTCCCGGTAGAACGCGGTCTGCGCGTCGTACGCCCGCGCCTGCAGCTCGAACCAGCTCGGCAGGCCCGGCTCGCCGGCGTTGGTGATGCCGCCGAACTGATCCGCCTGCCACAGGCCGATGGCGGCACCGCCCGGATCGAGCGCGACCGCCATCGTCCCGGCCTGGCCGACCTGCATCGCGGGCACGATGACCTGGCCGCCGTGCCCGGGCACCGACTCGAGCGTCTTGCCGACGTCCTCCACCGTCAGGTAGACCGACCAGACGTCGTGCGCCCCGCCTTCCATGGCGGGCATGCACCCGGCGACCGGCTGGCCGCCGGCCCCGTTGAACATGAAGTAACCGCCGAACTCCTCCTGCGGTTCGTCGGCGGTCCAGCCGAACAAGCCGGTATAGAACGACCGCACGGCCGCGGTGTCCGACGTGCTGAGGTCCATCCAGCAGGGTGCCCCCGCCGAAATATCCCGTGCGCGCATTTCGTGTCCCCTCACTGAGGCGTCATTGCCACCGGTAAAGACGGATCGGGGCGGGCGTATTCATCGCGTTCGTGGGCGCTGCCGGCAGCGCCCGAAATAGCCCTAGCCCCGGGGGTTGCGCATCTACTACACGATGTCGTAATAATGAGTACGTGTACTACGCGATGTCGTAATGAGTGCGGGCCGGCCCGAGTTTCTGGGAGTGGCGATGAGCGACGCAGACTCAGTCAAGATCCCACCCGCCGTATCCGGCCTCGGCGGGTGGCTGGACGACCGCTTCCACGGGGGCGGAGTCCGTGTGCTCATGCGGAAGGTCTTCCCTGACCACTGGTCGTTCATGCTCGGCGAGATCGCGCTGTGGTCTTTCGTGATCCTGCTGCTGACCGGCACGTACCTGGCGCTGTTCTTCGAGCCGTCGATGCAGGACGTCGTGTACCACGGCTCCTACACCAAGCTCGACGGCGTCACGATGTCGCAGGCCTACCAGTCGACGCTGAACATCAGCTTCGACGTCCGCGGGGGCCTGCTGGCCCGGCAGGTCCACCACTGGGCGGCCGACTTGTTCATGGTCGCGATCATGGCCCACCTGCTCCGCGTGTTCTTCACCGGCGCGTACCGCAAGCCCCGCGAGATCAACTGGCTGATCGGCATCGCGCTCATGGCGCTGGGCATGCTAGAGGGACTGTTGGGCTACTCGCTCCCAGACGATCAGCTCTCCGGCGCGGACCTCCGTATCACCGAGGGCGCCTTCCAGGCTCTCCCCGTCGTCGGCACGTACATCTCGTACTTCTTGTTCGGCGGGGCCTACCCAGGCACGGAGATCGTGCCGCGGCTGTACATCGTCCACGTGCTGCTGATCCCCGGCCTGATCTTGAGCCTGGTGACCGCGCACCTGTTCATCATGTTCCACCAGAAGCACACGCAGATGCCGATGAAGGGGAACACGGAGAAGAACGTGGTCGGCCAGCCGTTCTGGCCGTACTTCCTGCTCAAGGGCCAGGCGTGGTTCTTCATCATCTTCGGGGCCTTGGTCGCGCTGGCCACGTTCGCTCAGGTCAACCCGATCTGGCTGTACGGGCCGTATTCCCCGCTGAACATCTCCTCGGCCACCCAGCCGGACTGGTACATGGGATTCCTTGAGGGCGCCATGCGAGCGATGCCGGCGTGGGAGATCAACTTCCTCGGGCATACCCTCGCGTTGTCCGTGGTGATTCCGTTCCTGGTGCCTTTGGGATTGCTCTTGACCGGACTGGCCCTGTGGCCGTTCTTCGAGCAGTGGGCCACCGGCGACAAGTCTTTCCATCACATCAACGACCGGCCGCGGAACGCGCCGGTGCGAACGGCTATCGGCGTCGCGGGGATCTGCTTGTACGGCATCCTGTGGGCCGAGGGCGCGAATGACGTCATCGCTGACAAACTGCAAATCCCGTTGTATACGATCACGTGGATCGTACGGGTAGCGATCTTCGTGGTGCCGATCGGCGCTTACTTTCTGGCAAAACGGATATGTCTCGGCCTCCAGCGCAAGGACGCCGGGATCGTCGCCCACGGCTGGGAGAGCGGGGTCCTCCGGCAGTTGCCGGGCGGCGCCTTCGTCGAGAACCGCATCCCAGCGTCGGAAGAGGAACTCGCGATCCTGCAAACGAAGGAGATCCCGGCGGCCCTTCCGGTACCAGGCGAGCCCGATGCGAATGGCGTCCCCGCGTCGCCGTCCCCGGGGATCAAGGGCTGGGCCCGCGGCGTCGCGAACCGCGCGTTCCTGGAGTCCGCGGCCGCGGAGGCAGGCCCCGGCGAAGCCGCCGACGGCCACCAGGAAACGCACGAAGAGGTCGATGGCGGCGTGCACCCCGCCGTGCGCTCAACCCCGGGCTTCTTGCAGTCGGACGGCGCCCCAGGTGTGAGCACCCAAGCAGACCACACTTGACGGTCGCTAGTCTTCGCCAGGCCAAGCGGCGAGCAGGTCGCCAGGTCCGAGACAACGGATCGGGACCTCGTCGTCTGCCTCGCCCGTCCGGGTGACGGCCAGCAGCGTGGTCTGGTCGCTCACCCCGGGTACCTGATGGACGTCCCGCACAAATTCGTTGTACTCGCGGAGGCCGAATCCGCGAGCCGCGAGCCACTTGATGCTGCCAGCGAAGGCGATGCCGGAACGGCGGTCGTCGTTCTTCGCGACGATGTCGATCTGCGGGGTATTGCGCCGGTTCCACCAGCCGCCGACGGCTGCCACTTGCGGGAACCCCAAGTCGGGAGCAATGCGCAGCAGGGCGTCTCGGATGACGGGCTCGACCGCGCGACCGCGCCAAGTGCCCCACGATCGCTCGATCGCGAGCAGCACGAGGTCGCCGCGGCCGCGTTCGACGAGCGGCAGCCCGCGACGCAGGAAGGACAGGTAGAAGCGGAGGTACGGGTCGGCGACACGATATCTCTTGTCTCGTTCCCCGGACTTCGCGGACAGGGGCACGTCGGCGACGATTACGTGCTTGGCTTCGAGCAGTCGAAGCGCGTTGTTGAGGGAGCTGTCGGCGATCTGCCGTCCGTCCTCGCCGGTTAGCTCGCCTTGGATCCCCGTCCAGGTGCGCTCGCCGTTCCCGATGGCGGACAGGACCTCCCGCGCTTGGATTTCGGCGGGGAACTCGGCCGCAAGCGACCGCTCGCCCGAGACCAGCAGCGCCGATGTCGGATTGCGGAGGGCTGCCTGGAGGAACTCTTGCAGGGAATTGCCGTGTTGCCACTCCTGGCAGACCAGGGGCAGCCCGCCGGTTACAAGGTAGGCGTCTAGGGCGTCTGCCGGGCCACAGCCGAGCAGTTCGCCCACTTCCGCGGGGTTCAGCGGGGGGAGGACCATGACCGTGGCACGCTGGTGGAATGGGCGCGTGTAGTCGTCGAGCCGCTCCATCATCGCGAGATCCGAGCCGATAAGGATGAACAGCACCGGTTTACGGGACAGGCCTCGGTCCCACGCGGTCTGCAGTGCACCCTCGAGCGTCTGGTCCGATTCCAGCAGCCAGGGCAGTTCGTCGATCACCACAATGGAAGGCTGATCCGCGGGGAGCGCCGTGGCCAACTGCCGGAAGAAGGCCGACCAGGTTGGCCAGGTAGTCCCTTCGTCGAACAGGTCCCGGCCCGGGAGGTCGGACCAGCGGACGGCCTCGGCGAATGCCGCCTGGCTGGCGGCCGACGAGGCACCCTGGTCAGCCTGGAAGAAAACGAAGGGCGCTCCAGATCGCTCGCAGAAGACCTCGACCAGCCGGGACTTTCCCACCCGCCGCCGGCCGCGGAGCATAACCGCTACACCGGGGAGGTCACGCGCTGGATCGCCCACCGTGCCAAGCATGTCGGCAAGCCGGTCGAGTTCCGCCGACCGTCCGACGAATCCGCCGCCCATCAAACTCCCAGAGACTTAACTGCAACTGGTTGAAGTACAGTCCAGTGTACTTCAGTCAGTTGCTGTTAACGGCACGGGCGCGGCGTCCCGGGCAAGAACCTTATTCGTACTGGTAGGAACCCGCCCGGTACGGTCGTAACCGTGGACCCGGTAACGGCCTTGCAGCTCGCGGACTGGCGCCGCGCGACCGCCGACTTGTACGCGCGCGTCCGGGAGCAGGCGGATCCCGCTTCGGCGCACGCTCTGTGGCGAGCGGGTCGCGACGGGCTGATGAGTTCGCATCCGCAGAGCGCGCTGCCCGAGGGTGACCCGCTGCGGGTCACTGGCGTGCCTTACTGGCCCTACGATCCGGCGCTGCGTTTCGCCGTGCCCGTCGAATCGGCGGCGGAGCCCCGGCGGCTCGAGATCGACACCGGCCAGGACGGCATTACCCGCCTTGAGCAGGTCGGCTGGGTCACGATTCCCGCCCCGGTCGGCCGGCGGCTCGCACTGTGGTGGCTGGACCAGTACGGTGGCGGCCTCTTCCTGCCGGTCCGGGACGCGACCGCCGGCCGGCACCAGCTACGGCGGGGGCCGCTACCTGCTCGACACGGCGAAGGGCGCCGATCTCGGATCCGAGGGCCAGCAGACCGTCATCGACTTCAATTTCACGTACCACCCGTCGTGCCGGTACGACCCGCGCTGGATGTGCCCGCTGGCGCCCCCGGAGAACACCATCGACGTGCCAGTGAACGCGGGGGAGCGGCTGACCCCGCCCTAACCGCTACACCGGGGAGGTCACGCGCCGGATGGCGTTCGTGAGCACCGAGCCTGTCCGGTCATCAGCTCGCCCCAGGCAAGGGCCGCCGCCGAGGTATTCCCGATCGTAATGGCAACGGCAATCGAGAACGCATAAGGCAATCTCCGCCAGAAGGCTACGCAGCCAGGTCAGAACGGGTGCGCCCAACCGCTTCTGCTCCGGGTCGCTACCGCCGCCCGCGCCTGCGCATTGCCAGGTATCCCGCGAACAGCACGACGATGACGATGATGACGAGAGTCATGTCGCCCTCCTTAAATTGACCAGGGCGCCCGGCCGCTTTCGGCGGACGTTCCCGGCTCTGTTCTTCAAGATATATCGTAATCTCGACAATGCAAAATAACCCTTGCTTCGCCCGCCGCTAAGGGGAGCCGCGCTACGCCAGCCCGGTCATCAGCTCGCCCCAGGCGAGGGCCGCCGCCGACGACGGCTCGGTGAACCGGGCGAGCCGGGCCTCGGCCACCCGGGCGGCGTACGGGTCCGCGGCGGCGTGCTCACCGCAGCGGCTGAAGAACATCTGCGACCACCAGTCGGCGTACTCCTGGTACCGCCAGGTACGGGCCAGGCACGTGCCCGAGTAGGCCCGCAGGCCACTGTCGTCACCGGCCTGGACGTAGTCGCGGGCCGCGTTGACGAATGTCTCGGCGTCGTAGAGGGCCAGGTTCATGCCCTTGGCGCCCATCGGGGAGATCACGTGCGCCGCGTCCCCGAGTAGGTGCAGCCGGCCGTAGCTCATCGGCTCGAAGACCTGGCTGCGGAGCCGGACGACCTCGGTCTCGGTGATCGGGCCGGCGGCGAGCTCCGGCCGCCAGAAGCGCTCGCGCAGCTGCGACCAGATCCGCTCCGGTGGCCAGTCGGCTTGCGTGTCGCCCGCCGGGATTTCCAGGTAGAACCGGGCAGTCTTGGGACCCCGGGAGAAGGCAGCCGCGTAGCCTCTGGCGCCGATGCCGAAGGACGGGTAGCGCGGGGCCGGGGTGTCGGCGAGGACGGCCAGCCAGGTCACGCCGTAGTCGCGGGTGTAAGCCGTCAGCACGTCGGCGGGAATGCTACCGCGGCTCACGCCGTGGTCCCCGTCGCAGCCCGCGATGAGGTCGCACCCGAGCTCATGGGCGGTGCCCTCGCCGTCGGTATAAGTGACGACCGGCCGCTGCGAGTCCAGGCCGCTCATGGCCACGTCGGCGACCTCGAACCGCAGGTCTCCGCCGTCATCGAGGAACGCGGCGATCAGGTTGCGGACCAGGGCCTGCTGCGGGGCCAGCACCCCGACGTACTCCTGGGCGTGGGCGTCGCGGCCGATGAAGACCGGTTCACCGTCAACCCGGACCTCTATCGTGTTGTCCGCCGGGAACCGGCCGAGCAGGTCGCCAAGCCCCCACTCGGTGAACATCCGCACCCCGCGGTACTCCACCAGGCCGGCTCGCTGCCGCTGCTCGACGTAGGCGCGCGACTGCCGCTCCAGGACGACGCAGTCAATGCCGCTCCGCCGCAGCAGCATCGCGGCGGTCAGCCCGGCAACACCCCCGCCCGCGATCGCGACGGTCGTTTCCTCGCGCGTTGCCTGCGTCGTCATAAGGCGCACCTATCGGCGTGAAATGGGTCATTGCGGCAAACCGGGCCAATCGTAACCCGGGTACAGCGGGCAATGCGCCATATGCAAGCCTTCGCGGGGCCTGGTCACGCTAAAAAGCCCTAAGGCTGTTCCAGCTGAGAGCTGAGGAAGCTGACCTTGGCCGGGTCGGCGATGACGTGGATCTTCTTAATTCGCTCGCCTTCTATCGTGAGCAGGATGACGGCGGCGAGCCGCTGCCCGGCGAACGCGAGCACAACGGCGGGCTCGGCGACCGGGTTCGACACCAGGGTGGTCGTGCTTCCGAAGTAGCGCAGGAGGTTCGTCGCCACCTGGAGCGGCCCGCTGGTGCGCTGCCCCGTTCGCGGGTCAAGCGGCCCGAGGTCTATGCCGCCCCAGATGTCGGGGTCGAGCAGGCCGAGGAGGGCTCCGAGGTCGCCTCCCGAGCACGCCTTGATGAAGTGCTCGGCTACCTGCCGGTGCCGGCTCGTGCCGGCCGGCGCCGCTGGCCGCGGGCTCTGCGACTGGATCTTCATTCTGGCCCTCCGGGCCAGCTGACGGCAGGTGGGCGCCGACTTGCCCAGCGTCTCCGCGATGGCGGTGAAAGGCATCTGGAAGACATCGTGGAGGATGAACGCCACCCGTTCAGCCGGCGTCAGGCGGTCGAGTACGACGAGGAGGGCGAGCCGGACCTGGTCGTCGAGGGTAACCCGGTCGGCCGGGTCAACCGGCAGGGCCGGCGTGGCCGGTACGCCGGCGGACTCGATGGCGGTCGCGTCGTGCGGCCGGTCGCGCTGGGACCGCGCTGAACGGATCTGGTCGAGGCAGATCCGGCTGGTGACCACGATCAGCCAGCCCCGCGCGTCGTCGACGTGGCCGGGCTCCGCGCTCGCGAGCCGCGCGAACGCCTCCTGGACCGCGTCCTCGGCCGCGCCGATGTCGCCAAGCATCCCGAAGGCGAGACCGACGAGATATGACCAGTTGGCCCGCCATGCCTCGGCGAGACGGGCGCCCCTCGCCGTGTCGTTTGTTCCCATTTCGCTTCCAACCTAAATCGTCACTGGCCGGAGGCCGATCCCCCTGTCATTACCTGAGGACGAATCAACGGCCGGGAAAGTGACGAGGCCCGGGCGTTGTCACTTTCCCGCGCCGTGTCCCGTCCTCCCCTGCGAAAGGCCAGATCGCAGCCGGCGAACGGCTGCCTGACCGATATCGCAGGAGAAAAGCCATGAGAACTGTGCTGGAAGGCCGAACGGGCGCGGGGCTGAGCGCCGGGCCTGCCGTACGGGCGGAGGAACTGGTCAAGACCTATCCCGGCGACGTGCGGGCGGTCAAGGGCGTCAGCTTCGACGTCGCCGCCGGCGAGGCGTTCGGCTTGCTCGGACCGAACGGAGCCGGCAAGACCACCACGATCGGCATGCTGAACACGGCGGTTGTCCCCACCTCGGGCCGGGCCCTGCTCGCCGGGCACGACGTCGCCAGGGACCCGAACGGAGCGCGCGCCATCAGCAGCGTCGTGTTCCAGGATGCGGTCGTTGACCACCCGCTGACCGGCCGCCAGAACCTGGAACTGCACCTGCGGTTGTGGGGCGTGCGCCCGGATGAGGGACGTACGCGCCTGGCCGAGCTGGCCAAGACGGTGGGCATCGATGACATCTTGGACCGGCCGGTGGCCACCTACAGCGGAGGCCAGCGCCGCCGTACCGAGATCGTCCGGGCCCTTCTGTCGGCGCCCAGGGTGCTCTTCCTCGATGAGCCCACCGTGGGCCTCGACACCCGCATCCGCTATGACCTCTTCGACGTCATCGCCACCCTGCGGGAACGCACCGGGGTAACGATCATCATGACCACCCACTACCTCGACGAGGCCGAGCGGCTCTGTGACCGCCTGGCGGTTATCGACTCCGGGCAGATGGTGGCCTGCGACACCCCCGCGCGGCTGCTCGCGTCAATCGGGTCGGCGGTGCTCGAGCTGCGCCTCGATGAGCCAGGCAAGCTCGCGAGCCTCCTTCACGATCACGGCGTCGCCGACGACGACGTCCTCGTCATCGGCGAGACCGCCACGGTCTCCCTGCGTGACGTCACCGCGGTCGAGGTCACCCGGCTCCTCGAAGACCACTCGATCCATGCCCGCTCCGCGACCACGCGGCCGCCCACCCTCGACGACGTCTATCTCCGGCTCACCGGCGACCGCATCGCCGGCAAGAACGACTAAAAGGAGACCACCGATGACTACCGCGACAATCGCTATCCGCCCGGTGACTGAGGCCCCGGCCCCGCCCTCCAGCGCGCGCGTCCTGCCCGCGCTGACCGGCCGCCGCCTGGCGCTGACCATCCGCTCGCCGCGAGCGGTGCTCGTTCCGCTCCTTGCGCCGGTGCTGTTCGCGCTGGTCGTGGCGCCCGCGCTCGCCAGCGCGGTGTCGGCGCCGGCCCAGCGCAACACCTACATGACGTTCTTCTGCGTCGCCACCGCCGGACTGCTGATCCCGCTCAACTGCATGTTCTCCGGTCTCGGAGTCATCATCGACCGCCAGCACGGCGCGTTGCGCGAGCTGCTCGCCGCTCCCATCCGCCGGTCATCGATCGTTTTCGGCAACCTCGCCTCCGCCACCTTGATCACCGCCGTGCAGCTCGTCGTGCTCCTCGCGGCATCGATCGCCCGGGGAGCCGGCTTCGACAGCTCGGTCCGCCTGGGATGGTTCGTCGCCGGCGCGGTCCTGCTGATCGTCGTCACCTACGGCGTCGCCGAGATCCTGGCCACCCGGCTTACCAGCCCCGAGGAGTACACCGGGGCCCTTCCCGCCATCGCCATCGTGCCGTTCTTCTTCGCCGGCTCGCTTTACCCCATCACCTCATTGCCAACCTGGCTGGCCGACGTGGCCAAGGTTCTTCCTCTCACCCACGCGCTGGCCCTGTTCCGCTTCGGCCTTACCGCCAACGGGGGCCAGGCCCTGCACAACATCTGGGGCCTGTCCAACGACAACCAGATGGCTGCCCTCTCTCTCGCCGTCCTCGCCCTCTACGCCCTGGTGATCATCGTCGGCGCCATCCGGCTGTTCGCCAAGGCGAGCACCAAGTGAAGGGACCACGATGACCACCATGATCCTCTTGCCCGCCACCCTCTAGCTCTTCGGCCGGGCCAACTGGTGGTTCCCGAAGCGCCTGGGCGGGCTCAGTCGAGGTGCGACACCTGGTAGTGGCTGATCTGCCAGCCGTCGGCGTTTTTGCGGATGATCACGCTGAGGTACACGGTGAGGGTGGCGCGGTCGGTGAAACCGAAGTCGAAATGGCGGTCGGCTGGACCAGCCCCTCCTCTGGCGGCTACAACACGCTCGCCGCGGACACCACCGGCTGACCCGGCGCCTGCCACGGCACCGCCGGCACGACGAGGTAACGCTCAAGTTCAGCCGCCGCATCCTCGCCCGTGGCCAGGAAATCTCCACGCCCTGATCGCGTGCGGAAATGCCGTCAATTTCTGAACACAGAATTACGCGTGACTCGCGACTGCCTGGTCACTTCCGCCTCTTTGCGTCTTGCTCGCCACGGAGAAAACGAAAAAGAAGAATTACTCAAGATTCCGGCAATCCGACGGCCCGTAAAAACGCGGAGTATTTCTTCAGGAACATTTCTGCCACCTTCGGGTTGTCCCGTCTTTTTTCTCTGCAGGAGGTGGTAGTCCGTGAAAATGCGCAAGCTCGCGCTCGCGCTCGCCGGGGCAGCCGCGATCGCGCTGCTCTCGCCCGCTACCGCGCTGGCGGCGCCAGCGCCAGCGCCCCCCAGCACGTTCAAGCTCCCGAACGGCACAACGTTCAATCCGCAGACAGCCAAGTGCGCGACCGTCAAGACCACGACCGGGAACAGCGAGCGCTGCGTGCAGGTCCAGCGCCTGCCCCTGAAGTACCTCACATCAGCGCAGAGCGCGGAACGGCAGAGCATGATGGCCCGTGCGCCCCAGGAGACGCGGGCATCCGCCGCCGCCCTGCCGACGGCGCCCGCGGAGTGCGGCTTCTCGACCACAGAGTTCGCGAACACGTTCACCGCCAGCCCGAGCCGGTTCCTGTCGTGCGCGGACTCCTTGCTGTCGCTGACCGTTTTCCAGGTCTCCCCGTTCCCGGAACTGCTCGGCGAGTTCTTCTGGGAGGACCAGCAGTGGATCGATGAGTCGGCCGCCAGCCTGACCTGGACGCACGGCCTGCAGGTGCTCGGCTACACCGAGCTTGCCTTCGGCGACCTGGCCGACGGGGTCAGCGGTGAGATGTACTCCGGCTGCTTCCTGGCCGAGGGCATCTGCTCCGACGCCAGCCTGGGCGAGCCCGATCCGCAGACGGTGGCCGTCGTGCCCGGCGGCATTTACAACTTCGGCTGGGACGAGAGCGACACCGGCCCGGCATTGACCGGGGCCGGCGCGGTAGACACGCTCAACCCGTTCCTCGGGGTCGACTGGAACATCGCCGCCGCGGGCCAGACAGCCAGCTTCACCGACGTCGGCGCCCTCGACGAGCGCTGTGACAACGCGGCGCAGACGGACGCAGGCGACCCCGGTGACGACTCAACGGTGCCGCCCGTCGACACCGGTGCTGGGTGCGTCGACCAGAACAACATCCCCACGCTGTTCCTGTCGCTCACCACGTACGGATCGTCGGCCGCACTGATCCAGTGGGCGCAGGCATTCGAGTCAGCCCACTGGGGCCTGCAAGGCGTCGGCCAGCCGCTCACGCGCCTAGCCAGCAAGACAACGCAGATGAGTAATCGGGCCACGATCTGCGGCTCCAGCGTCTTCACCGCGGATCCCACGCTCAACACTGCCCTCGCCCCGTACGGCGACAAGGATAGTTGCGACGAGTTCCCCTTCGCCGCGACCTATCAGAGCGGTGCGCAGACCGGCGTCACCAGCGGTACCGCGTGCGCGCAGCTCACGGTCGTCCAGACCGGGACGAGCAACAACCCGGCCAAGGAGGCGGCCGACTGGGCCACGGTGACGCCGATTGGGACGCCCACCCTTACAGAAAGCTGCGTGCGCGGGCACGTTCCGCTCGTTCTCAACCGGAATGTGGGAGGCGCCTACGGTAGGTTCGTCAGGGCGAACAGGCTCCTTGACCGGGGCGCGTTCTGGGTGGCGGTTACCGCGTAATTTCCGGCCGGCGAGGTTCTCCGTGCCGCCCGCCCGGTAATCCCCGGCGTGGTGGGCGACGCGGAGAACTTCACGGCACTCGAACGGAAGGTGCCTATTGTGTCAGGGCCAGAAGACGATCTTTCCGCATCGGGATGGGAATGGATGGGCTCCGATGACATCAGGATCGTGGGCTCCCTGATGTTCGCCCGCAAGGTCTCGGCCGAACGCATCATCGAGGCATTCGGCGTGGATCCGGCAATCGCGCGACTCGTGCCGGCGGACGGCATTTCCGCGGCCCTGAGCCATCCGCTGTGGGATGAGGATCACCCGTGGATACGAGCGGGGACGCTTGGCGACTGGGGTTTCGCGCTCACCCTCACCGACTTTGACATGGCCGACCGCCGCGACAACATGGCCCAGAGGCTCTCGTCGGGTACCGAGGTCGCGGTGGTTGCCTGGACAGAGATCGTCGATACCTTCCAGTACTGGGAAGACGGCATCATGGTGACGCTCTTCGAGCCCCTCCTGGCATCTGACCGAAGCGGAAGCGAGCCAGACCGGTTCCTGGCCGAGATGCGGGAAGCGGGGCTGGAGACCGAGCGCCCCGATCCCCGGGAAGACGCCTCGGCGGTTCAGGAGCCGGAGCCATCCGACCCGATCATCGCCGTTCTCGACATGCTGACCCGTGCGCTCGGGATCCGGCTGCCCGCCGAAGTCGCCCTGGGGCCGCTGCTGACCGTGCAGCGCGGATGAAGCCCGCGGCTAGACCGGGCTATTACGGTGTTCCGCGATCACGTCTCGTAGTGCTACGGTAACGCTGATCGAAGCTGCCTGGGGGGATATGCGGTACTAGGGAGCCCGCGGCCAACTGGCAGGAGACGGCTACGCCATGGACGATACCCCCGGCATTCCAGTGTCTACCCGCCTGACCCGACGCCAGGCGCAGGTCATAGAACTCGCTGCGCAGGGCCTATCGGGCAAGCAGATCGCCCGGTGCTTGGGCTTGTCCAGGCGCACCGTTGAGGATCACTTCGCGGCCGCCCGCCATCGCCTAGGCGCTGCGACCAGGGCCGAGCTCGTCGCCGTGGCCATGGAGTCCCGTGCCCCCGCCGGGATGTCGGCAACGTCGGGATCTTGTTCAGAAACGTCGGGGTCCTGTTCAGAAATGGAGGAATTTCCGAACAGGATCATCGACCGCCGGAAACACCCGGGCAGGCCGACCGTGATGACGCCCGAGCGGCTGTCCGCCGCTAGCGAGCTGCTGCGGGATCACACAATCGTCGAGGTCGCGCGCAAGCTCGGAATCAGCAGGACCACCCTGTACACCCACCTGTCGGCCATCACGACGGGATAGGCGCTGAGGCGTTCAGCTGCCGGGGAACGAATAAGCGGCCCGGCACCTCCTGATGCAGGCCAGCTCGGCAGGCCCTCCCGGACGCCTCGGTGCACGTCCTGCCCGGCTGCGGTCACCTTCTGGAACTTGACTGTCCCAGCCAGACCGACCACTACCTGGCCGGCTTCCTGGCGCCTGGCTGACAAAAGTCGCCGGGAACCTTTCGGCGCGATGCGGCCCCTTGTCTGGTGACGAGCAGGACGAGGAGAGGCGGACCGATGACCATCCATCAGCGTCCCAGCCGGCTGCCAGACGCGGTTCAGCCCACGGCCGCCGGCCGATGCCGGCGGTGCCAGGGGTGGAGCACCGGCAGGTAGAGACCGGGCGGCTGCGCGTCCACATTGCCGAGGCCGGGTCGGGGCCGCCGCTGCTGCTGTTGCACGGCTGGCCGCAGCACTGGTACGCCTGGCGCAAGCTGATCCCGCTGCTGGCGGGCTCCCGCCGCCTGATCTGCCCGGATCTCCGGGGCTTCGGCTGGACCGATGCCCCGGATGGGGGCTACCGGACCGCCGACCTCGCGGCCGACGCGGTCGCGCTCCTGGATGCGCTCGAGCTGGACCGGGTCGACGTGATCGGGCACGGTGAGGGCGGACGCGTGGGGTTCGAGGTGTGCCTCAGCCAGCCCAGCCGGGTCGGGCGCCTGGTGACGCTCGGCGCGATGCACCCCTACCCGAGCCGTCGCCTCCTCGCCGCGCAGGCGTGGCGCTACTGGTGGACTCCGCTGGTCGAGACGTCTCACCTGGGGAGGCGGGTGATCGGGCATCTGCCGGCGGTAACGCGGGCGGTGCTGCGGGCCTCGGCGGCGGGCTCAGGGGAGCCGGGCGTCGCGGCGATCGAGGAGTTCGTGACCTCGGTGCGCGAGCCCGCGCGGGCGCGGGCGAGCGAGCGGCTCATGCACGAGT
This sequence comes from uncultured Actinomycetota bacterium, assembly GCA_963767685.1. Classification (GTDB taxonomy): domain Bacteria; phylum Actinomycetota; class Actinomycetes; order Streptosporangiales; family Streptosporangiaceae; genus Trebonia. The sequence goes on along the minus strand of CAVYEZ010000010.1, from coordinate 222,120 downwards.
TCGCCTATCACGAGATGCTCCCGGAGCTCTGGGGGGCTAACCGTTCACGGCGGCTGCGAGTCCCGGCGCTGATGCTCAACGGCGAGCGCGACTTCTTCGTTCCGGCCCGCGCGCTCGGCGGTTCCGAGCCGTACGCCGACGACCTGCGAGTGCAGGTCATACCCGCGGCCGGGCGGCTGCTGGCCGAGGCGTGCCCGCAGGTGATCGCAGGCGCCGCGCTCGCGTTCTTCGGGTGAGGTGTCATCATGACTGGCGGGCCGGATCGCGGAGCTGGGGTGAACCTTATCGACGGAGCCGAAGACACCGCCACCGCGGCCCGGCTGGCTGACCTGGTGCGCTCGGCTCAGGCCGGCGACACCATGGCGATGGCCGGGCTGCTCGACGTCCTGACGCCGTACGTCTCCAGGCTCTGCGGGCCGATAGCCCTCGACGACGGGGCCGACGCCGCCCAGGAGGCACTCATCAAGATCCTCACCGGGATCGGGCAGCTTCGGGAGCCGGCCGCGCTGTTCGGCTGGGCCCGCGCGATCACGATCCGGGAAGCCGTCCGGATGGCCAGGAAAGCTCGCCGCGCCGCCCCCGCGGAGCTGGCCGACGTCCCCGCACCGGGCGACCCGGAACTCGCCTCCGACGTCCGCGACGTCCTTCGCCGCCTCGCGCCTCATCACCGGGCAATCCTCGTGCTCCGTGACCTCGAGGGCCTCGACGAGCGGACCGTCAGCGACATGCTCGCCGTCTCGACGGGGACCGCCAAGTCCCGGCTGCACCGGGCCCGGCGCCGATTCAGGCAGGAGTGGGACCGATGAACCAGCACTGGCCTGTCGCCAGCCTTGACCCGATCCGCAGGCTGCGGGTGATGGCCGCCGCTACTCCTGGCACCGACCTCACCGAGCTGGTCATCGACGCGCCGCCGGAGCTGGTATGGCAGACCGCCGGCAACCTTGAGGCCGAGATGCCGCGGCTGGTCCGTGACTTCCGCTCCGTCACCGTCTCCCCGGGCGACGAAGGGCGCCTGGTGATGCTCGCACGGGGGTACCTCGGGCAGCGCGCCCGGTTCGACGTGGTGATCCGGCCAGGCTGGTGCTGGATGCAAAGCCGCTTCCTGCTGTGCGGCATGGCGGCGGCACCCGATCCCGGCGGAACCCGGTTCGGTTTCCTCGGTGGCATCCGGATCCCCGGCGTGACCCTGCTGCACCCGCTGCTTCACCTAGTCGGGCCCGCCGCCGTCCGGTTCGACCGCTTCCAGGCCGACGTCCGGCGCCACCTCGACCTCCAGTGACAAGCTACCTGTGCCCTCGCTGCGGCGAGCATTTGGCCGACAAGGTCTCCGTCGAAGCTCAGAGGCTGTTCAGTTCGGTCAGCTCGCCTTCGGGGATGGCTAGCGCCGCGCCGGTGACGTTCTCGCGCAGGTGCGAGACGGATGAGGTGCCGGGGATGAGCAGGATGTTCGGTGAACGCTGCAGGAGCCACGCCAGCGCGACGGCCATCGGCGTGGCGCCGAGGCGGGTCGCAACTGATTCGAGGGTGCTGGACTGCAGTGGGTTGAAGCCGCCGAGCGGGAAGTAAGGCACGAAGGCGATGCCCTGGGCGGCGAGGGAGTCGATGAGGCCGTCATCGGCCCGGTTGGCGATGTTGTAGTAGTTCTGCACGCACACGACTGGAGCGATGGACTGGGCTTCGGCGATCTGTTCGGCGTTGACCGTGCTGAGGCCGAGATGCCTGATCAGTCCTTCCTGCTGTAGCTGCGCGAGCGCGCTGAACGGCTCGGCGACCGAGCCCGGCTCGGGGCGGTCAAACCCCCCCAGGCGCAGGTTGACCACGTCAATTGCGTCGAGGCCGAGGTTCTTCAGGTTGTCGTGCACAGCCTCGCGCAGCTCCCGGGGTGAGCGGGCATGCGGCCAGCCGCCCTGGGCGTCGCGCTTGGCCCCGACCTTGGTGACGATGCGGAGGTCGGCCGGGTAGGGGTACAGAGCCTCCTTGATGATCTGGTTGGTGATGTGCGGGCCGTAGTAGTCGGACGTGTCGATGTGGGTGATGCCGAGCTCCACCGCCTCGCGCAGCACGGCTACGGCGGCGTCGCGGTCCTTGGGCGGGCCCATGACGCCGGGGCCGGCCAGCTGCATCGCGCCGTAGCCGAGGCGCGTGAGCGTCAGGTCCTCGGCCATGGCGAACGTTCCGCCGGGAAGTGTCCTCGCCACCATGAAAGTACCTCTCCTCGTTGTCGTCGTAGCTTCGTGTCGTTCTCGTCTTGGCTCCATACTGCCTACTGCTGCCTGGGGCCGGTTCGCTTAGTGAATATCGTCGCTAACGGCGGTCGGTCACCGCAGCAGATCAGCCGCCTTCTCCGCAATCATTACCGTGGCCGCATTGGTGTTGGTCGAAACGATCTCCGGCATGATGGACGCATCGGCCACCCTGAGGCCCGCCAGCCCGCGCAGGCGCAGCTGAGGATCGACAACCGACAGGGAGTCGACTCCCATCCGGCACGATCCGGCCGCATGGCCGTAGGACTGGACGGCGTCGCGGACGAACGCGGCGACCGTCGCGTCATCGGCGCCCAGCAGCGGATGGGAACGACCCCGCCAGTCGTCGAACGCGGCCTGCTCGCTGATTTCCAGGGCACGGCGTACGCCCGAGACCAGCGCTCGCACGTCGTAATCCTCGTCCAGGTAGCGGAAATCGATCAGCGGAGCCGACCGGGCATCGCAGGACGCGAGCGTCAGTGTCCCTCGGCTCGCGGGCCGCATGTGCCCGACGCCGAAGGTGTACCCGTGCTCGGGAGATGCCTGCCACGGATTGGCAAAGGGAACATGGATGAAGACGACCTGCAGGTCGATCGACGCCCGGCCCGGCTCGCTGTCCGCCATCAGGGTGACCTGGCCCAGATTGCCGGTCGGGGCGGGCAGCGGCCCGCTCGCCTCGACCGTCAGCCCGGCCAGGATGATGTGGTCCTGCAGGTTGCGGCCGACGCCCGGCAGGTCGTGCCGGACTTTCACGCCCGCCTGCTCAAGCCCGGCGGCGGGACCGATTCCGGAGAGCAGCAGGATATGAGGGCTGCCGATGGCCCCTGCGCAGAGGATTGTCTCGGCCGCGGCCGCATAGTGGCGCGGCTCGTCGTCGGCGATGACGTCGACGCCGGTGCAGCGTTCGCCGTCCACCGTCAGCCGTTCGACGAACGCCCCCGGCACGAGCTCGAGGTTCTCACGACCGAGTGCCGGCTCCAGGTAGGCGGTCGCGGTGCTCTGCCGCCGGCCGTCGACGATCAGCAGGTCGTGGCTGCTCACGCCACGCAGCTGCGCCCCGTTCAGGTCGGCGGTGAGCGGATGTCCGGCCTGCTGGGCCGCGGCCAGGTACGCCAGCGACAGCGGGTGCAGCCGCGCGGCCGGCGCTGGCCGCAGCGGTCCGCTGCTGCCCCGGTAACGCGGGTCGCCGTGCGGCACCGATTCTGACCGTTTGAAGTACGGCAGCACGGACTCGTAGTGCCAGCCCGTGCAGCCCTGAAAGGCCCACGCGTCGAAGTCGCGACGGTCACCGCGCAGGAACGCCATGGCGTTGATGCTGCCGGAACCGCCCACTGTCCGGCCCCGGGGAATGTCGTGCACGTGCCCGGTCCGGGCCTGCGGAACGGTCTCGAAGGCCCAGTCGACGTCGGTCTTGTAGAGCGCGGGCCACGTGTGCGGAGTGGAGATCCGTTCGCTGTTGTCGGCCAGTCCGGCCTCCAGCAGCAGTACCCGCCGGCTCGGATCCGCGCTGAGGCGCGCCGCCAGCACGCAGCCGGCGGTGCCGGCGCCGATGACGATGTAGTCAAAGACGCGATCCTCGCTCACAACGAGACGACCACGGTCTTGGTTTCCAGGTACTCCCCGAGGGTTCCCGGCAGCGGTTCACTCATCCCGCGCCACCTGCCTGGATTCGCGCTGCGTCGCTCCCAGCAGGGTGTACATCTGCGTGTGGTCGGTGGCCGGGCCGACCTCGCCGGCGATGCGGCGCCACTGGTCGGCCACGTGATCGGCGACCTCAGCCGGATAGCCGAGGGCTCGGGCGAGGCCGACGGCCAGGCCCACGTCCTTGGCCATTAGCTGCAAGGAGAATCCGGAATCGAAGCTCCCGCTGGTCATGAACTGAGCCACCTTGCTCTCGCTGGTGTTGCTCCGTCCGGACGAGCTGTTCAGCACCTTCGTCATCGTGTCCGCGGAGATCCCGAATGACTCGGCAAGCACGAGCGCCTCGACCGTGATCGACATGGTCGCAGCCGACACCAGGTTGTTCAGCGCCTTGGCGGCGTGACCCGATCCGGTGTCACCGACCAGGATGATCGTGGCGGCCATGGCGTTCAGCAGGGGAGTTGCCCGGGCCAGGTCGGTCGCGGAACCTCCCACGAGGACTGACAACCGCGCCGCCCGGGCGCCGCGTACACCGCCAGATACCGGGGCGTCGAGCATTGGCAAGCCCCGGGCCTTTAGGCGCGCTGCCAGCCCCCGGGTGCGTAGCGGCTCCGAGGAACTCATGTCGATGACCAGGCACCCGGGCGGCAGCGCATCGGCCACCTGGTCGCGCTCGAGCACGTCTTCCACGATCTCGGAGGTCGGCAGCATGAGGATCAGCGCCTGCACGGTGGCGAACGACTGCCGCCCGGTCGCGGCGATCGAGGCGGGGTGCTCGGCGACGAATCTCTCGGTCACCCCGGGGGCGGCGTCCGCTACGGTCAGCGCGAAACCGGCCTCGGCGAGATGTGCCGCCATCGGCCAGCCCATGTTGCCGAGGCCGATGAAACCGACCTGGGTAATGGTCATCGCGACGCGCCCGTGGCCGCCTGGGCCCCGTCGTCCGTCGCCTCGGCGTCCATCGCCGCGAAGACCTCGGCGGCGTTGCGGAACGCCTCCAGCGCAGCCGGCCCGCCGCAGTAGAAGGCGCTTTGCATCAGCACCTCCTTGATCTGCTCGCGCGAAACGCCGTTGTTGACGGCCCCGCGCACGTGGGCCTTGAACTCGTGGGGGCGGTTCAGCGCAATGATCATCGAGAGGTTGATCAGGCTGCGCTCCTGCAGGCTCAGCCCGGGACGGTTCCACAGGTCGCCCCAGCAGTACTGGGTGACGTACTCCTGGATGTCCCGGGAGAATTCGGTGGCGGCGGCCAGCGAGGCGTCGACGTAGGCGTCGCCGAGCACGCGGCGGCGCGTGGCGAGCCCAGCCTCATAGAGGTCTTGATTCACGACAACTCCCCAAGCATTAGTGGTTTCGGTCAGACACGAGCAAGATCGGCCCAGTCGCGGATGACGAAAGCGCCGTCCCCGTCATCGTCCCCGCGGCAGGCGGAATGCCCGCCGAAATGCCCGGGGAACACGAGCATGGACCGGTCGGCGGCCTCGGCGAGCAGGCGGCGGCGGGTGGCGCGGGCCATCGCCGGGTCCTCGCAGAAACAGCTGTTGACGTCGGGATTACTGATCTGCGCCGGTGAGTGGAGGATGTCGCCGACGAACAGGGCACCAACGCCGCTGGACTGCAGCCTGAGCACAGACGAGCCCGGGGTGTGGCCGGGCTCGGCCTGCAACAGCAGCTCGGAGTTGATGCGATGCCGGCCAGCCGCAGGCTCGGTCACCATGACCGATTAGCCTCGGGCACCGGGTAGAGCTCCTCCACTGCGGGCGGTACCGCGGCCGAGACGAAGTTCGCGGTCTCCAGCAGCCGGGGTGTCCAGTTGTTGCCCTTGGCCATGTTCCGGGTCTCGGCCATGTAGGCGCTCCGCGCTTGCACGTCGTCGGTCATCTGACGCTCACGCCCTTCCCAGACGGCCAGCGCCTCGGCGACCGTGTCGTACTGGTCAAGCGCATAGGCCAGGTCGACCGCGTTGACTATGCCGACGCCGGCCCCTGGCCGAGAGCCGGGCACATGGCGTGTGCCGCGTCGCCCACCAGCACCGCCCGCCCCGTCGACCAGGGCGTAACTCGGTTGGTCTGGTAGTTGTCGTGCCGGCCACCCTCGGCCTTGCCGGCCAGCTCGATGATCGGGATGAGATGAGGGAAGCGGTCCGACCAGACCTCAACGTCGACCGGGATCCTGGACGCGCGCTCGTTTTTCGTCTCGGCCATGAACGCGATGTAGAGCATGTCCGGCCCCATCGGGTGGTACAGCACGCGCATGGCGTCCGGCTCGAGCGTCCAGTAGTCGAGCACCCGGTTCCACCGCTCGCCGCGGAACTCCTCCGGGCGCGGGATCAGGACCCGGCATACACCGTCGGAGTACTTCTTGCGCTCCTGGGCGAGGTCACTGAGCGAGTTGCGCACGGCCGACCCGGCACCATCGGTGCCGATCACCAGGTCGGCCTCCAGCCGGCTTCCGTCGGCCATCAGCAGTGCACCCGCGGGCTCGGCGCCGACGGCACGCGAGCTAGTGACTATCTCTACGCCGGCCGCGCGGGCGGCGTCGGCCAGCAGCGAGTGCAGCTTCGGCCGGGTGATCGCCCAGTAGGGGTAGCCGGGCACTTCGAGTGAGACCGACGACCCGTTCAGGAAGGTCTCGTAGTAGTCCGGCCGCACGCCGTGCTCACGGACGGACTGGGCGACGCCGATGACCTCCAGCGCCAGCATCGCATTGCGCCACATCACGATGCCTGCCCCGAAATCGCGCACGGTGTCGTTCTGTTCATGCAGCCGCACGGACCAGCCGCGCTGCGCCAGTGCGGTGCTGACGGTGAGCCCTGCGAAGCCGGCTCCCGCGACCTCTGCGCGCCGGGCAGGCGCTTGTGGTGTTGTCATCGCAGTGCCTTTCAAATATCGCTCATGTGGGGTGCCCTGCCTTGTGGTCACGTCTCCGGGATCGATGTCTCCGGGGTCGCTGTGAGGCGGCGGGTACCGGTCAGGCCGGCGGTGCCGGGGTGCTGCGCACGCAGAACGCGCGGAAGGCGTGGCGGATGTCCCATGTGCCTGACCAGTTGCCCGGGAGCGCGATGACGCCACCCGGCGTGACCTCGTGCCGGGTGCCGTCGTCGTCGACGATGAAGCCGTCGCCGGCCAGGACGAAGGCGAAGAACCCGTGCCCGTCTGGAGCCCACGGGTACTGGCCGGGCTGGCGCGACCTGATGTCGCAGCGGCCGTCGGGACCGTCGAAGATCACCGCGTCGGTGTCAGCGGGTGAACCGGGGGCGGCCGCCGGACCCGGAGGCATGTCGGCCAGCACCCGGCCGGCCGGCCGGAACGCGGACGCGACCACCGTGCCCGGCAGCGGCGGGGCCGGAGTCGTGTGCAGGTAGACCTTGCGAATCGTCTCGCGGATATGCCAGGTTCCAACCCAGCCGAACGGAAGCACGAGCACGCTGTCCGCGGTCAGCTCATGCGAAGTCCCGTCCCCGTCGACGATGGTCGCGTCCCCGGAGAGGATGTACATGAACGACCCCCGCTTGTCCTTGACGCGAGGGAAAACGCCGGCGCCGCAAGCCCAGACCGCGAAGAAGCCGTCGGCGCCATCGAACACGGTCTTCTCATGGGCGGACGGCACGCCCTCGAGGATCGGCTCCATGGAGACCACCTCGGGCAGCGGCCCCAGCAGTACCTGCGCGGCGTCGAGAAAGGCGGCCTGCGTCGTCTGGTGGTGCACGGTCACGCGACTGCTCCTTGCCGGGCGGAAGGCGGGACTCCGGTTTCGGCTACCGCCGGTATGCCGAGCAGTTCGAATGACGGCCGGTGCATGATGGCGTGCAACTCCTCATCGGTGATGGGCGTGAGGGCGAACTGCTGCGTGTGGGCCACCACGCGAGCCAGCGCGGCGGCGGCGCTCTCGGCCGAGACCATCGGGGAATCGCTGCCGAACAGCACTTTGTCGAGGACGCCGTATTCCTTGGCGGCCGACAGCGCTGTGGCCAGCACCGTCGGCCGGTTGGCGATCGCCGAGGTGTCGGCGTAGACGTTCTTATGCCGCCGCATGACCACGACCGCCTCGTGCACCCACGGATGGCCCATGTGAGCGATCACGATGCGCAGTTCAGGGAAGGCGATCGCGACGTCGTCGAGCAGCAGCGGGTTGGCATCGGCCAGGCGCCCCGCATTGGCGAAGATCGCACCCTGATGGATCATCACCGGCAATTCCAGGCGTTCGGCGGTCGAGAAGACTCGCATCGTCAACGGGTTCAGCGGTGACGTTCCCTGGTAGATCGGACCGAGCTTGATGCCGCGTAGCCCGAGATCGGCGTGGCATCGCTCGACCTCGGCGACAGCATCATGGCGAGTCGGGTCCACGGACATGAAGCCGACGGTCTGACCGCCGACCTCCCGCACGAACGCGGCCACCGCGTCGTTGGGCACCATGATCCCCGAGGCCTGGGCCTGCAATCCGAATACGATGGTGCGGGCTGCGGGAACGACCTGCCGCCGGTACGACTCGACGGTCACGCTGTCGATGGCGCCCGCGGCCAGCCGGGTCGAGACCCGGCCGAGCCCGTCGGTCCACGGCGGCCGCTGGTGGTCCGGGCTCCAGAAGTGCGTGTGCACGTCGGTGATCATGAGTGGCTAGCTCCCGGGGTGACATTCCACTGCCCGCGATGGCAGGCGGGACTGGCAGGTCGGTGACCGCTAGGTCACCGCTCCGTGGCTTGGTTGGTATCCCGAGAGTACGACTACCATACTAGTTGGTCAAGAGCCTGATCAGCCGAAATATGGCTGTAGCTCAGGGGAAACATCGACCACTCGACGGCCGGCCGATCATGGCCCATTGGATGCTGCCCGGGTTACCATGTCAGATCGGCCTCGGCTACGAGGCATGATTGGTATGGTGGCAGAGGGGGTCGCAGCTGCTCGTGCTAGAACGCGACGCTCGTGCCGATGAAGGGATGGATCACGGTCTCATGACTAGGTCTGAGGCACGCGCCGACGCCAGTCCGGTGTCACCTTCTGGGCCGGATGCCGCCCCGGCCGGGCGGACAGTTCCCGTCGCCGCCGGGAAGGGGTCGATGAAAGATGTCATCGTCTCGCAACTGCGGCAGGAGATCGCCTCCGGAATGATTGCCTTCGGCGAGAAGCTCTCCGAGGCCCGGCTAGCCCAGCGATTCGGCGTGAGCCGGATGCCGGTGCGGGAGGCACTCAAGGAGCTAGAAGCCTCCGGCTTCGTCGCTATTGAGCATCGGCGAGGGACGTTCGTCCGGCGTCTGAGCCGGCCCGAGATCCTCGATCTTTACGAGGTCCGCGAGGCAGTGGAGTGCATGGCCGCCCGGTTGTGCGCCAATCGCGGCAGCAACGAGATCATCGCCCTGCTCGGTGAGGTGATGTTCTCCATGACTGACGCCGCTGAGCGCGGTGACGCCGAGGGGTACAGCGCCACCGACGAGCGCTTGCACGAGTTGATCATGCAAGGTGCCGGTAACGGCCCGCTGGCCGATTATTACCGCCTGCTCATGCAGCAATTGCACCGCGGTCTGCTGTCGTTGATCGTGACCCGGCGGGAGGGCCGGATGGAACGGTCTTTGGCCGAGCACCGGGCGATCGTGGGCGCCATCCGAGCCCGCGACGCCCAGGCCGCCGAGGCCGCGATGCGCACGCACGTGCAGCAGGGTCGACTGGAACTGGCGGACGAGGTCCTGCACAAGTTCGCCCTGTAGCCGATCTCGGCCACCCTGGGCTGGCCGCTTATCTATGCCGTTGACGCCAGCCCGGCTAAGCTGCGGCTCCCGTTGGTGCTCGGCACGGTGCGCTTGATCAGCCTTATTCGTTGCTCACTCGCGGATCCGGATCTGACATGGTAATCCCGGCAGCATCCGATGGGCCATGGTAGGAAGGCCGTCGAATGATCGATGTTTCCCCTGAGCTACAGCCATATTTCGGCTGATCAGGCTCTTGACCAACTAGTATGGTAGCCGTACTCTCTGGATACCAAGCCACGCACGTAGCGGTGATCTATCGATCGCCGGCCCACCAGTCTCGCCCGTCTCGGATCACGCCTCGCCCGCCATCGCGGGCGAATGACGCCCCCAGAGCCCTGAATGCCGGACCGAGTCCGTCCATGGCGATTCGGTTACTGGCTCGACTGTCAATGCCGACGAAGGACATATCCACCACTAACCCCGGGAAGGGGCCACGATGACTGAGGTGTCGGAGCAGGTCGGCGGCGGCGGGCCGATTGGGGGAGAGATCGAGTCGCACTCGATCGACATCATCCCCGACAGCGAGCGGGGCGGTAAGGTCAGCGGCCAGTTCACGCTGTGGTTCGCCACTAATGCGAATGTATTTAACTTCGTGCTCGGCGGGTTCGCGATTCTCTTCGGGCTGAATGTGTTCTGGGCGCTGATCGCGATGTTCGTGGGGGCGGGCCTAGGGCTGGCGTTCACCTCGCTGCACGCCGTGCAGGGGCCGCGGCTTGGCGTGCCCCAGATGATCCAGTCCCGGGGCCAGTTCGGGTTCTACGGCGCGATCTTCGTGTTCGCGGCGTCCATCGTGCTGGACGTGGGCTACCTGGCCGCCCAGCAGGTTGTGCAGGCTCAGTCGCTCAATGACCTGACCGGGTCGGTGAGCATCCCGGTCTGGATCATCATCGTGACCATCCCGGCGGTGCTGCTGGCGGTGTTCGGGTACGGCTGGATTCACCGGATCCAGCCGACGCTGACCGTGGTGTTCGGCGCGGCGCTGCTGGCGGCGGTGATCCTGACCGCGGTCAGCGGGGACAGCCTGGCCAAGGGGATGGGCGGCACGCACCTGTCCAGCTTCCCGATCTTCATCGCCGCGGTCGGGCTGTTCTTCATGAACATGCTGAGCTGGGCGGTCTACGTGTCGGACTACTCGCGGTACCTGCCGCGGAACGTGAGCGCCTCGCGGACCTACTGGGCGGTGTTCGGCGGCAATGCGCTGGGCGCCTGCCTGTACGGAGGCCTGGGCATTTACATCACGGCGCTCGCGCCGAACCAGGACAGCGTGGTCACGCTCGGGTCGATCGCCGGCAAGTGGATCCTGCCGATCCTGGCGCTGAGCCTGCTGGGCAGCGACGCCCTGAACGCCTACACCGGGATGCTCGGGCTGGAGAGCGTCCGCAGCACCTTCCAGAAGGTGGCGGCGTCGCGCACCGCCCGGATCGTCGGCCTGCTGGTCGTGTTCATTGTCGCCACGGTCCTGGCCGAGACCGGGTACAAGACGTTCCTGACCTCGTTCGAGAACTTCATCAACGTCCTGCTGTTCTTCTTCGTCCCGTGGAGCGTGATCAACCTCGTCGACTTCTATCTCGTGAAGAAGGGCCGCTACGACGTGACGTCGTTCTTCACCCCGAAGGGCGTCTACGGCGGCTGGCGGTGGACCGCGCTCATTCCCTACGTGGTCGCGCTGGGCGCCCAGGTCCCCTTCATCGACCAGACCCTCTACGTCGGGCCGATGGTCAGCGTCCTCGGCGGCGCCGACATCTCCTGGCTCGTCGGCTTTGTCGTCGGCGGCGTCGGCTACCTCATCGCCGTCCGCATCACCGGCGGCCGGGCCCGGCTCACCGCCCCCGAGCCCCAGGGCGTAGTCAGCTCCTGAGGGGAGCGATGTCCGCCAGGCCATGATGGTGACCGGTATTCCCCGCGGGGGATACCGGTCACCATCATGATGTCCAGTAGCCGAACGGGCGAGTCCAGGCGACTCGGGAACTGCCTCCACCGGTACCGTCGACCGTGCCCTCCGCCTGCTGACGCCCCCGCCCACCAGGCCGGGCCACTGACCGCTCTGGCTGGCCCGGCGTGCGCCCACTCAACCGAGGTATTTCTCAACCGATCGGTCTGTAATATCCTGGCCTGGTCCGATAGCGATGCTTGCGACGTGGTCCGCAAGCTGTGTCCGCTGCCCGGAACCCCGTGGAGGAATGCAGTGGCCGACATCGACCGGTTGCCCGAGGTGCGGCTGGCCGAAGCCATGCCCGTCCGCGACCGGCTGGCCATCTACCGTGACGCCGTCTGTCGTTCCCTGGTCAGCTTGTCGGTTGACATCCCGGATGGCGACCGGTTCACGGCGTGCGTCCGGGCTACGCCGCTCGGCGTCCTCCGCATGACCGAGGTGCAGTCCAAGCCGCAGCTCGTCCGCCGGACACCCCGTCTCATCAATGCGGACGACGAGCGGTACCTCAAGGTCGGGATGCTGCTATCTGGGCGGTGCGTGGTCACGCAGCACGGAAGGGAGGCCGCCCTTGGTCCAGGGGACCTCGTCTGCTACGACACGGCCGCCCCTTACGGCTTCCTGATGCAGTCCCCGTTCGCGCTGGCGGTCTTCATGATGCCCGCCACGCACGTCGAGCATCGCCTACGCGGCTTCGATCGGGTCACCGCCACGGCGTTCTCGGGCCGCGAAGGTCTCGGGGCAGTGGTCGCCGAGATGCTCCGGGCACTCCACGCCGGCTCCGCGAGCATAACGGGCGAGGCGGCCCTCCATGTCGGCGACGCGGCCGTCAACCTTGTCGCCGGCCTCGTGGCCCAGCGCAGTGGCCGGCCGCTCGACGAGAACGCGGGGGCGGCAGCCTTGCGCGCTCGGGTGAGGCGGTACATGGAGGAGCACCTCGTCGACCCGGGCCTCACGGCGGCTGACATCGCCACTGCCTGCGGGATCTCCGTGCGTTATCTGTACAAGCTGTTCGAGTTCGAAGGGACGGCGGTGTCGACCTGGATCCGTAACCGTCGTCTCGATCAGGTCGAGCGCGATCTCGCCGATCCTCGCCTCGCGCACTGCAGTATCTCCCACATCGGCGCCCGCTGGGGGTTTGCGGACGCCCCGGCGTTCAGCCGGACGTTCCGGGCCCGCCGGGGGATCACCGCGCGCGAGTTCCGGGCCCTGGCGCTGCGCACGCCGGGTCCCGGCTGACCGGATTCTCCCCGCCCGCCCGTCCCGTCCCGCCCCGGCGCGGCAGTGCACGGATGGGCAAGAGGCCGTGCCAGCTGCGCCAACTTTGGACGGCTGTCCGCGCGCATGCTGTGCTGCAGCGGCCGGCGCTGGCCCGCCGCGCGTCGTCCAGCGGAGGAGACCAGCAATGTCCGTGCAACACCCGAAGTTCCGGGCGGCCGCCGTTCAGGCGGCGCCAGTGTTCCTTGACCTCGACGCCACGATCGACAAGTCGGTCGCGCTGATCGCCGAGGCGTCCGAGAACGGTGCTGGCCTGATTGCCTTCCCCGAGACCTTCGTCCCGGGTTACCCCTGGTTCATCTGGCTCGACTCCCCTGCGTGGGGGATGCAGTTCATCCAGCGCTACCACGACAACTCCCTCGTCTACGGCTCCCCCCAGGCCGAGCGTCTCGCCAAGGCGGCCGGGGACTACGGCGTCACCGTCGTCATGGGGCACAGCGAGAAGCACCAGGGAAGCCTGTACATGGCGCAATGGATCATCGGCCCGGACGGCGAGACGATCGCCAAGCGCCGCAAGCTCAAGCCGACCCACGTCGAACGGACCGTCTTCGGGGAAGGCGACGGCAGCGACCTGGCCGTTCACGACACCGCGCTCGGGCGGCTCGGGGCCCTTTGCTGCTGGGAGCACTTGCAGCCGCTCTCCAAGTACGCGATGTACGCACAGAACGAGCAGGTGCACGTCGCCGCGTGGCCGAGCTTCTCCGTCTACCGCGGTGCGGCACATGCCCTGGGCGCGGAAGTGAACAACTCGGCGAGCCAGATCTACGCTGTCGAGGGGCAGTGTTTCGTAATCGCTCCGTGTGCCACGGTGAGCGCAGAGATGTCGGAGCTGCTATGCACCGACGACATGAAGAAGATGCTCCTGCTCCAGGGCGGCGGCTTCGCGCGCATCTACGCCCCAGACGGGCAGCTCATGCACGCGCCGCTCGCGGAGGATGAGGAGGGCCTTGTCTACGCCGACATCGACCTGTCGATGATCGCGCTGGCCAAGGCGGCGGCCGACCCTTCCGGGCACTACTCGCGTCCCGACGTCACCCAGTTGCTGTTCAACCGCACGCCGCGGCGCGCGGTTGTTACGTCCGCCGCGGGAGCCGACCTCGGCGTAGTCGACGACCCCGACCCCGACCCGGTGACGAGCCTGCTGGTCCAGGCCATGACGCAGGCGGAGGGCTGACGTGGCCGAGTCCGCGATCCCCGCTCACCTGCAGCGCACCCGGGTCCGCACCGTCCGCGTACCCGGCGACTACGAGCCCCCGTACCCCAGCTTCTCCGCGCGCTACAGCCCGTCGGTTACTCAGGTCGTGATGGCCTACTTCGGGGTCCAGTGGCGCGGCCCGCGCCCGGAGGCCGTGGACCTCGCCCTCGAACGTCTGTGGTCAGACCTCCACACAAGCGGGGCCGGGCACCGCGACAACGCGAGCTACGTCGACGAAGCCGGCTGCGCGACCCGGCTCACCGTTGCCTACTGGGACTCCACCGCGGAGTTCGATGCCTGGTTCGACGCCCGCGGCAGGCTCTGGACGGCCCCAGCGAACCTGGAGGACGGCGTGGGATTCTTCACGGAGATCCTGCGCCCCACCGTCGACCGGTACGAGACCCTGTTCTCGGCCGACGACAGGCTCGAGGGCGTCGGCGTCCTCGCCCCCGCCATCAGCGGGCCAATCCAGGAGCACGCCTACTGGGGCGGTGCCCGGGACCGGATCCCGCTGTCGCAGACCGACCCGATGCCCCCCGGCGGGGTGCCCGTCATTGACGTGGACGGGCCATTTCGGCGAGTGCGGCCCGCCGAGAACATCTGCCTTATCAGGTCCGGGCAGGACTGGGCCGACACCGAGGCTGACGAGCGCCTGATGTACCTGCGTGACGTCGAACCGGTACTCCGGGCCGGCATGGACTTCCTCAGGGACAAGGGTCTGGATATCGGCTGCTACGCCAACCGCTACGTCACTGTCCTTAACGAAGACGGCACGCCGTCCGACCGGTCCTACGGGATGAGCTGGTGGAAGAGCCTGGCGGCGCTTGAGCGGTGGTCAGAGTCCCATCCCACCCACGTCGCGATCTTCGGCGCCGCCATGAAGTACCTGTCAACGCTTGGCCCAAACGCGAGACTCAAGCTCTATCACGAGGTCACGGTCGCCTCGGCCGCTCAGCAGTCGTTTGAGTACTTCAACTGCCACGACGCGACCGGGATGCTCCGCGCAAGCCAGCAGCCGGCCCAGATCCAGCGGTCCTGACATAAGTTGCGTCAAATAGTGCTCCGGGTTCCAAATGGCGGCTCACCGGTCCGCCCTGCGCGGGGCGGACCGGTGGGCGCTGTTTTCTCAGGGCTCCGTCACGGCGTGGCCGGCCGGGAGCGCGGGACGGGTCGGGGTCAGCTGTAGGTGACCACGTTGATGGGTCCGATGGCGGTCGAGTTGGTGGGCCCGCCGGTTCCGTTGATCACCGATTCGATGCCTCCGAAGTTGTTGAGCCACTTGGTGAAGACGTCGTGGAACACGACGCCCGAGGTGGCCGGCGCCTGGAAGGCCATCGCGCTCTCGATCGCCGGCCCGACGTCGAAGTTGGAGTAGACCCCCATGCCGTAGCCCTGGAACGTGGTGACGCTGTTGGGGATGTAGAACGCCGGGTAGCCGTCCTGGGTCGCGCTGGACATCCAGGCGGCCTGGCTCGGCACGTCGTAGGGGTTCTCGTTCTGGTAGAAGATGACGGCGCCGCCCTGGCCGTTCCAGACGGTCTCGTACTGCTGGTAGTGCTCGACGGCCAGGCCGTAGGCCGTCACGCTGCTGCCGTTGACGGTCAGGCCGGTCGCGGCGGTGTCGGAGGTCCAGGAACCGCCGCCCGCGCCGTGGTCCGCGCGCCAGGACCAGATGTCGTCGAGAATCGAGTTGTTGCTGTTGTCGATGAACGCGTCGGTTACCGATCCGACCTCGGCTCCGCCGATCCGGAAGAAGACGTCGTCGATGCTCACCGGGTCGGAGGCGTGGCTCACGGTCGAGCCCGCCGTTCCGACGGTGAGCAGGGTCGGGGAGTTCACCGGTCCGGCGTCGAGGATCAGGCCGGAGATGTTGACCCCGCCGACGTCCGCCACGCTGATCGTGGTCTGGCCCGCGGTCGGGATCAGGGTCGCGAATCCGAGCCCGATGATCTTCGTGTCCGCCTTGGTCACGTTGATCGTCGAGGCGTAGCTGTAGACGCCCGGCGTGAACAGCAGGTTCTCACCCGCGGCCAAGGCCGCGTTGATCGCGGCGATCGTGCTGGAGGAGTTCACGACGTAGAAGGTGCTGTTCACCGAGAGCGAGGTGCCCGGGGTGTTGCCGCCGGCCCAGGACGGTCCGCTGGAGTTGGTCCGCACCGAGGGGACGAACACGTTGTAGTTGCCGGAGGAGTCGGTGTACAGGTAGGGCTCTTCCTGGGTCACCGGGCAGGTGCCGAGCGTCGTGTACGGCTGGGGGCCGCCGTTGGCTACGGTGGTCGTGCCGAAGCTCTGCGCCGGGGCGCCCGGGTCGCCGCAGAACACCTGGTTCCACACGCCGTTGGTCCACGAGCCGATATTGGTGTTCCGGGTGAGGTACTGCTGCTGGGAACCGTTCTCCACGGTGCCGTTGAGCTCGGAGTCGGCGATGAAGCCGCCGCTGGCCCAGTCTGGCGTCCCGTCGCAGTAGTCCATCAGGGTGACGTTGCCGTTGATGTCTACCCGGCGCATCGGCGAGGCCTGTGAAGCGGCCCACACCTCTTCGCCGGCGAAGCAGCCGGTCAGGCCGGTGACGTTGATCGTGAGGTTGGAGACCGAGCGCCAGAAGTTGTCAGTGGCGTAGCACTCCGTCTGGACGCCGTTGGTGCACTGGTTCCAGGAATCGATCGTGCCGTTGATCACGACCTGGCTCGGGTTCTGGCCCAGGCCCTCGACGCTCTCGTAGTAGCCGACCTGGAAGTCCAGCGGGGCCGCGGCGGAGCCGTAGGTTCCGGGCTCGAACAGGATCTCGTAGCGCTGGGTGCCGAACTGGTTCGGATTCTGCTGGGTCCCGATCGCGTTGAGGGTGCTCGCGATGGTGCTCACCGATTCGCTCGGGCTGATCACGATCACGTTCGCGCCGAGGCTGCCGCCGGTGGGGGGCGCGCTGCCCCCGCCGGTTGAGGCGAAGGTGAGGTAGTTGATGTTCCAGCCGGCGTTGTCCTGGGCCACGGTCAGGGTCTGGGTGCCGGCGGGGAGGGTGACGGTGGCGTTCACCGTCGTCCAGGTCTGGTAGCCGCCGGTGGCGGGGACGTTCACGTTGCCGCTCAGGTTCGTCCCGGAGCTGTTGGCGATGTGCAGGCCGTCAGTGACGGCGGTGGGCGCGGCCAGGCGCAGGCCGACGGTGTAGGTGCCGGCGGTGGCGACGTTGACGGTGTACCTGAACCACTGCCCGGCCGCGGTCCAGCCCAGGTCGTTGGCGGGGCCGCCGGTGTCGGTGGTGGCCTCCAGGTCCACCCCGTCGGAGCGGTAGCTGTTGGCGGAGCCGTTGACCGAGGTGACGTTGTACGCGGTGCCCTGCCCGCCGGTGTCGTAGTTCTCCGCCTGGACGGTGCCGGGCACCGCCGCCGCGGTGCCGCCGTACGGGGCCTCCCCGCCGCCGCCGGTCGAGGTGTTCAAGCCGAAGGCGAGGAAGTTGATGTTCCAGCCGCCGTTGTCCTGGGCCACGGTCAGGGTCTGGGTGCCCGCGGGCAGGGTGACGGTCGCGATGGCGGTGACCCAGGTCTGCCAGCCGCCGGTGGCGGGGACGTTCACGTTGCCGCTCAGGTTCGTCCCGGAGCTGTTGGCGATGTGCAGGCCGTCGGTCACTGCGGTTGGGGCGGCCAGCCGCAGGCCGACGGTGTAGGTGCCGGCGGTGGTGACGTTGACGGTGTACCTGAACCACTGCCCGGCCGCGGTCCAGCCCAGGTCGTTGGCGGGGCCGCCGGTGTCGGTGGTGGCCTCCAGGTCCACCCCGTCGGAGCGGTAGCTGTTGGCGGAGCCGTTGACGGCGGCGACGTTATAGGCGGTGCCCTGCCCGCCGGCGTCGTAGTTCTCCGCGTACACGGCGCCGGGCACCGCCGCCGCGGTCCCACCGTAGGGACCCTCGGTGGCGGCGCTGGCCGGGGAGCTCGCGGAGGCGACGCCCGTCAGCGCCAGGGCGAGCAACGCCGCCACCACAACGGCCACAAGGACTTTAGGGCGGGAACGGGGACGGGATCGGCCGGGCCAGCCGCGCGCGAGCGCGGGCAGCCGCAGAACGGGCAGGTGTCTCATCATGGTCTCCCTTGGCTCTAGCTCTTCCTCCGATAGCCGCCCACTCCAGCTGCCCGGCTTGCTTCCGGCCCGGGCTGAATGCCCGGGCCGGGTGGTGTTGCAGGCGTACTGCCGCAACGGCATGCCGCTCAGTCCCATCACCGGGGATGCCAGCGCGCAGGCCTGAGTTCTCAGCACGGCGCACCCCGGTGTCCTAATGTCAGCGGTTACATGCCCTCTCTGCCGCGGACGTTAGATATCTATGTAACCGCTGTCAATAGGTCACTCGGGGTGCCGCCCGGCCCGGGTTCACGCCGGGCGCGGAGCAGGCTGCTCACCGGCACTAGGCCGTCACCCCACGGCCGGCCGGGCACCCGTGCCGGTGCCCGCCGCCCGTCCTAGCCCTCGCGCGGCGGGCAGCCGCAGGAGGCGCGGACGACGAGCCGGGTCGGCAGGACCTCGGCCCGCGGGGCCAGGCCCGGGCTGGCGATCCTGGCCACGAGGCGGCGCGTCGCGCGGCTGCCGAGCTCGTGGATCGGCTGGCTGACCGTCGTCAGCGGCGGGCTGATGATCCGGCTCGGGTACAGGTCGTCGAACCCGGTCACCGCCACGTCCGCCGGGACCCGGACGCCCGCCCGCTGCAACTCGCGCACCGCGCCGATCGCCATCTGGTCGTTCGCGCAGGCCACGGCCTGCGGCAGGGCCGTGCGGCCGAGCAGGACCCGGGCGGCCTCGACGCCGCTGTCCTCCGAGAAGTCCCCGTGGATGACCTGGTCGATGCCGCTGTCCGGGGTGGCCGCGACGGCCTGCTCGAACGCCGCCTGCCGGGCCACGGCGTCCGGCGCGTCCTTCGGACCGGCGACGAAGCAGAGCCGGTGGTACCGGTGCTGCCCGGTCAGGTGCGCGGCCAGCGCCTTCATGCCGTTGGCGTTGTCGCTGAGGTAGGCGTCGGTCACGGCCTGGCTGGGGCTTCCGGCGATGACGACCACGGGCACCTGCGCGGACAGTGACCTCAGCTCGCCCGGATCAAGGATCTCCTCGGCGAGGAGCAGCCCGTCGGCCTTGCCTGCGAGGGCGCGTATGCGCTTGCCGAACTGCTCCCCGCGGGTGCCGAACGTCAGCAGCAGCGAGTACTCGGTCCCGCGCAGCGCCTCCTCGGCCGCGTGCACGATGTGGTCGATGAACATCAGGCTGCTGCGCTCGATGACGCCGGTCTCCTCGGTGCCGCGGCGCAGGCCCACCAGGGCGATGACGCCCTTCCGCCCCCAGCTCAGGCCGCGCGCCGAGGCATCGGGGACAAAGCCGAGCGCCTCGATGACGCCGAGCACCCGCTGGCGCGTATCGGCGCGCACGAGGTCGGAGCCGCGCAGCACGCGGGACACGGTGGCGGTGGAGACCCCGGCCACCCGGGCAACGTCATAAATCGTTGTCACGAACGTCCAAATGTCAGCGGTTGCACGCCCTCTCTGCTGCGGACCCTAGATAGCAATGTAACCGCTGTCAATAGGTCACTTGGGGTGCCTGCGAGGTGCGAGCGCTGTGGGTCATGACAATCGCGGTTTGTCCGCAAACGCCGCCCCAAGTTCCCGGAGATACCAGGCCTCGCCAGGCGAACCGCATCCGCCCAAAGCGCGTACACTCAGGCGCTGATCGTGACAACCCGCAGGCGAGGACCGTTGACATGGACGTCGGCAACATTGCCGAGCTGAACACGTTCCTTGTGCTGGACGCCGTCAGGTCGCGCGGTCACGTCACCCGGCGGGAACTTGGCCTTGAGCTCGGCCTCTCCAACGCCTCGGTCAGCCGGATCGTCAAGCGGCTGCTGGCGGCCGGGCTGATCGCCGAGGAACCGGGCGCGGGCGCGGTTCGCGGGCGCATCCCGGCCGTCTTGCGGTTCGTCGGGCCACCAGGCGGGGTGATCGCGGTCGACCTTGGCGGCACCCGCTGCCACGGCGCGCTCGCGGACCTGGCCGGCGACGTGGTCGCCGAGGACTTCCGCCCGGCCGGCGAGGGCGGCGAGGCGGTCGGCGCGCTGCTTGCCTGCATCGCCGCCCTCGAAGGGCGGGCGGCGGAGCTGACGATGCCGGTCCAGGCGGCGGTCGTCGGCATACCGGCGCTCATCGACCCGGCCAGCGGCCTCGCTACCGCGGGCCCGAACGTGCAATGGCAGGGCCTGGACCTGCTCGGAATGCTCCGCCAGCATCTGAGGCTGCCCTTCGAGGTCGACAACGACACCAACCTCGGCGCGCTCGGGCAGGCCTGGCGCGGCGTCGGGCGCGGAGCCCGCTCGTTCGTGCTTATCTCGCTTGGCACCGGGATCGGCGGCGCGGTGGTGATCGACGGGCACCTGATCCGGGGCCGGCACAACGCCGCCGGCGAGATCGCCTACTTCCCGGTGGCGCGGGACGGCGCGGGCGGGCGGGCCGGCTTCGAGGACGTGGCGTCAGGCACGGCGCTGCGGGCCCGGGCCGCCCAGCTCATCGCGGGCGGCAGGCCGAGTTCGCTGGTCGGCAAGTACGAGGTCGCCGACGTCTTTGCCGCCGCCAGGCGCGGCGACCAGGCCGGCGGCCAGGTGGTCGATGAGCTCATCGGCCACCTCGCGGCCACGATCGCCGGCGCCACCGCCCTGGTCGACCCGGAGCGGATCATCCTGGACGGCAGCATCGGCCGGGCCCTCCAGCCGTGGCTCGGCGACCTGCGCTCGGCGGTCGCCGCCAGCGTGTTCCGGCCGCCGGACATCGTGGTATCCGCCCTCGGGGCGAACGCCACCGTGCTCGGCGCGATCGCCCGGGCCCTGGCGATCGTGGCCGAACGGGATGAGCCGCCCGTGCGGCGTCCCGTCGCCGGCACCTGAGGGGCAGGCGGCCGGCGCGCTCAAACGCCAGCTCAAACGCCAGCTCGGGCGAAACCGTCAAATCGGCTATTGCCGACCTTTGCCCGGGTGGTTATCGTGCAGTCAGCGGGCATTCTTTTCAAGCTGAAAAGAATGCGCTCAGCGACCGTGGCCGCCGGGAGGACCCATGTCAGCCAAGCTTCGGTTGGGCAGCGTCATCGTGTGCGTCGTCGGGTTGTGCGCCCTCGGCGCGGCTCCCGCCGGCGCGACCTCCCCGGGGGTATCGCGGTCGAGCGCGACCGTCGCGAGCACCCCGGCCGCGAGCACCGCCGCAGGCTCCGGAGCCGGCCTGGTCACCCTGGGCCACGCGGGCTGGGACGTGCAGAGCACCGCGGCGACCACGGACTGGACCACGCGGACCGGCGCCACGCAGGCCGGGAACGAGATCTCCGCGCCCGGGTTCAGCACCGCCGGCTGGCTGCCGGTCAAGAACGACGACGCCGGCGCGGCCGGCACCGAGGTCGAGGCTCTGCTGCAGAGCGGCATCTGCCCCGACGACCCGGCGCTCGCGCCGGTCAACCAGTCCACGGACGGCCCGGCCAGCGTGTTTTACTCCGACAACCTGACCAAGTGCTTCGGCGCGCCGATGACCAGTCCCGGTGCCGACACCGACCCGCTGTTCGACGTGCCGTGGTGGTTCCGCACCGCGTTCTCGCCGGACCTCAAGCCCGGCCAGGACGCCAAGCTCGTCATTAACGGGGTCGTCGGGCAGGCCGACGTGTGGGTGAACGGCACCGAGGTCGCGACCGAGGCGACCGTCGAGGGCGACTACTCCAGCTACACGTTCGATGTGACTAGCCTGCTCCGGCCGGGAACGAACGTGCTCGCGCTCGAGCTGTACCCGAACAACCCGGCGACGATGCTCACGCTCGACAACGTCGACTGGACGCAGATACCACCGGACAACAACACCGGCATCCAGTTCCCCGTCCAGCTGCACGTCGCCGGCGCGCTGGGCATCTCCGACACCTACGTCACCCAGGATGACGCGCCCGACGGGTCGACGTCGGCGCTGACCGTGCACGCGGACGTGACCAACGACTCCGACGCGCCCCAGGCTGGCACGGCGACGGCGACGATCACGCGGCCCGGGGGCGGGAACCCCATCCAGGTGGCGCAGCCGGTCACGCTGGGGCCGGGCGCGAGCACGACGGTGGCCTTCACCCCGGCGGCCTACCGCCAGCTGGTCATCAGTAACCCGCAGCTGTGGTGGCCGTACCAGATGGGCGGCCAGCCGCTGTACCGGCTCCAGGCCGCCGTAGCTGGCCAAGGCGGAGGCGTCGACGACGCCCCGCCCGTGGACTTCGGCATCCGCCAGGTCAGCACGTACCTGACGAAGCCCTCGGCCCTGGCGCCGGAGGGCGCCCGGGTCTTCGAGATCAACGGCGTCCCGTTCGACTACCGCGCGGGCGGCTGGTCAGAAAACCTGTTCCTGCACTACTCGGCCGCGGACCTGGCGAACCAGGTCTCGATCATCAAGTCCATGGGCATCAACGGGATCAGGACCGAGGGCAAGGAGATGCCGCCGGACTTCTACGAGCAGATGGACCGGGCCGGCATCCTGATCGACGCGGGCTTCCAGTGCTGCGACAAGTGGCAGCCGTCGTCCAGCGGCCGCGGCGTGACGTCCCAGGACTATCACGTGATGTACGAGTCGTCGCTCGCGATCGGGACGCGACTGCGTGACCACCCCAGCGTGCTTGACTTCAGCTGGAGCGACAACCAGCCGATCAACGAGCAGGAGTCCGCCTCGCTGGCCGGCTTCAGCCAGTCCGGCTTCCAGGAGCCGATCATCTCCTCGGCGGAATACAACACCAGCGGGATTCTCGGGCCGTCGGGCGAGAAGGAGGGTCCGTACGACTGGGTGCCGCCCGGCTACTGGTACGACACAACCCACTCAAGCAACAACGCGAACGACAACGACTCGACGCTGACCAACGTCGGCGGCTCGTGGGGATTCGACAGCGAGCAAGGCTCGGGCGACACGGTCCCGACGATGGACTCGATCCAGCGGTTCCTGTCCCCGTCCGACCAGGCCGCGCTCTGGCAGCAGCCCGACGCGCACCAGTTCCACACCAATTACGAGTCGACGGACGGGTCGCACTCGGGGTACTCGTTCGGCACGCTCGACAACCTCGACACCGCGATCCAGAACCGCTACGGCAGCTGGTCCAGCCTGTCCCAGTACGACCTGGAGGCGCAGGTCCAGAACTACGAGGACACCCGCGCCCAGTTCGAGGCGTTCATCGACCACTGGAACAACGGACCGACCCCGGCGACCGGCACCGTCTACTGGCAGCTGAACAAGGGCTGGCCGACGCTCCTGTGGGACCTGTACAACGCCGACTACGACGAGGCGGGCGCCTACTTCGGCGCGAAGAAGGCCAACGAGGACCTGCACGTCCTGTACGCCTACGACACCGGCGGCGTCACCGTCGACAACCTGACCGGGACGAGCCAGAACGGGCTGTCGGTCGAGTCGCGCGTCTACGGCTCCACGGGCAAGCTGCTCGACACCCAGAGCACCGCTCACCCGCTAACCCTGGAGTCGCAGCAGGTCGCCAGCGGCGTGCTCAGCCCCCGCGTGCCAGTCGCCACCACCCCGCCCACGCCGGCGAAGACCTACTTCGTCGAGGTGATTCTGCGCCAGGACGGCCAGGTCGTGGACCGCAACGTCTACTGGCTCTCCACCCAGCCGGACGTGATCGACTGGAACAGCACCGAGGGCAACCCGCAGGCAGACAACGGCGCGCCGCTGACCCAGTACGCCGACATGACCGCCTTGCAGGGCCTGCCGTCGGAGCCGGTGCAGGTCGCGGCGTCCACGACCACGGGCTCGACGACCGCGGGCAGCGGCGGCGCGGACGTCACCAGCGTGACGATCACCAACCCGTCGTCGAACCCGGCCGTCGCGTTCTTCGTGCGCGCCGACGTCCGCCGCGGCGACGCCAGCGGCCCGGCGCTGTCCGGCGACAACGAAGTGCTGCCGATCACCTGGAGCGATAACGACATCACCCTGTGGCCGGGCGAATCGGAGACGCTGACCGCCACCTACCGGTCCTCACTGCTCGCGGGCGCGAGCCCGGTCGTCAGCATCAACGGCTGGAATATCCCGAACGTGGTGATCACCGCCGCAAAAACCGCGGCGGCCGTGAGCGCCGAGCGCGTGGCGCAGAGCGCCCCGGGCGTACAGCACTTCGGCGCCGCCGCCGGAATCCCGGCCAATGGCACGACCGTCCCCGCCGGGCCCGTCGTGTCGGCGGCTCCCGGCGGCCCCGTGGTTGGAGGAGCAGTGGTTGGAGGAGCAGTGGCTGGAGGAGCAGTGGCTGGAGGATCACCGGCTGGCACACCGGCGAGCGCCGCGAGCGGCCAGTGGACGATCACCTCGGCCGCCCACTCGCCGGACGCCACCCCGGCGACCAGCTTCAAGCAGGGCGACAGCGCCGACACGTACTCGCTGACGGTGACGAATTCCGGCAAGTCGCCGACCGACGGCACCACCCCGGTCACGCTCACCGACATCGTCGACCCGAACATCACCATGGTCTCCATCGCCGGCCCCGGCTGGACCTGTGACACCTCTAACGACCCGACCGAGGTCTGCACGCAGACCGGCGGGCCCGGCGGCAAGCCGGCCGTCCTGCAACCCGGGCAGTCCTACTCGCCGGTCACGCTGACCGTCCAGGTCCCGCTCGGCACCGGCTTCGGCACCCAGGACTCGACCGACGGGCTGCACGTGACCAACGCCGTCACCGTGGCCGGCGGCTCGCCGGCCAAGCCGTCGGCCTCGATCGCGACCCCGACGCCGATCGTCGGGGTGCCCGGCCTCACCGCGGACAACGCGGTGGACGGGGCATTCCAGAAGGGCGGGACCGGCCGGTACGAGATCACGGTCATCAACACCGGCGGCGCGCCGACGAACGGCTCCGCCCCGGTCACCGCGACGATCACCGGGCTGCCCGCCGGCGTCAGCATCCAGGCGCTGTACGGGAGCGGCTGGACGTGTAACCTCGGCGCGATCACGTCCCCGCAGGCCGAGCCCGCCGACACCTGCTACCGCGGTGACGCGCTGGCCGGCGAGAACGGCGAGACGCCGCCGATCACGGTCGTGGCCAGCGTCGCGGCGAACGCCGCCGCCAGCGGCAACGAGACGGTCAAGGTCAGCGGCGGCGGCGACGCGAGCGCCCCGGCATCGGTCAGCGCCGCCACCACGATCCTGCCGGCCGCCAGCCCGGCCACGGCTGCCCCGACGGCGAAACCGGCCGCGCTGACCGTGACCGGCACGCACTCGGGCAGCTTCGCCCAGGGCGACACCGCGGACGCGTACACGCTCACGGTGGCTAACGCGGCGACCGCCGGGCCGGCCGCTGGCGCGGTCGTCGTGGCCGACACGCTGCCCCCGGGGCTAACGCCGGTCGAGATGACCGGCGACGGCTGGACGTGCTCGCTAGCGCCCGTCACCCTCCCGCCGGCGGGCACCGGCCGCAACGCCCAGCCGAACACCTACGAGCCCCAGCCAGCCTGCTCCCGGTCCGACCCGCTGGCGCCGGGATCGGCCTACCCGCCGATCACGCTGCGGGTCGCGGTCGCGGACAACACGCAGCCCGCGGTCACCAACACCGTGGCCGTAGCGGGCGGCGGCGCCGCGAAGGCGGCCACCGGGACCGATCCGACCACCATCGGCCAGCTCCCGGCGCTGGCCGTGACCGGCTACCCGTCGGCGGGCGGCATCCTGTACGCACCGTTCGCCCGGGGGCACGCGGGCGCCGACACGTACACGGTCACGGTGGCCAACGACGGCTACGCGGCGACCAGCGCGCCGGTCACGTTCCAGGCCGACCTGCCCGCCGGCCTCACCGTCGAGTCGATCACCGCCGGCCGCGGCTGGTCGTGCACGGCCGCGACCGCGACGTGCACCACGAACGCCGGCGGGCACCTCACGGCGGGGGAGCAGGACCAGATCACCCTCGCGGTCGCGGTCTCCGCCGACGCGCCGCCAAGCGCGGACACGCTACTGCTGACTTCCGGCGGCGGCGCGGTGCCGGCCGCCGCCCTCGACGAGGACAACGACTACAGCGTCGTCAGCAACGGCGGCGAGTACATGACGCCGACGTACATCACCCCCTGATCGGAGGCGCATTCGGCATGCACCAGCCAGCCCTCACTCCCGTCGCCCTAATGATTGCGGCTCATCAGGGGCTAATATCGCCAATGGCGGGCGCACAGGGACGCGGCATCGCCGTGCAAGCAGTCCCGGAGCGGTGCTCACCGTCGGCGGCGGTTTCATCCTGGCCGGCTGAAGCTTGCTGCCGAGCGCGCGAGCAGCCCCAGGTCGCGGGCGCGCTCGACTGCCTCGGCCCGGCGGTGGGTGCCGAGCTTGGCGTACAGGTTGCGCATGTGGGTCTTCACCGTGTTGCGCGAGATGTACAGCTCGCCGGCGATTTCCGGCGCGGTCAGGTTCGTCGGCAGGTAACGCAGCACGCGCAGCTCGCTCTCGCTCAGCGGCTCGTGCACCAGCTTGGACCCGGCGGGAGGGGAGGCGAGCTTCCTTGCGGCCAGCAGGCTCTTGATCTCGGCGACCAGGGCGGCGTGCGCAGTGCGATGCCTGGCGTGGCGATCGAGCAGCCCCGGCACCGGGTACAGCAGGAACCACAGCAGCGCGCCGTCGGATTCGGCACGGTCAAGGGCGCGCTCCAGGGCACTTCCGGCAGCTGCTGAATCGCCGAGGACGTCCCGGGCGCTCGCCTCAAGCAGGAACGCCTCAACCAGCCAGATCCGCCAGCCCACCCGGGCGGAGCCGTCCAGGACCGGGGCGAGCGCGGCAATCGCGGCGTGCGGGTCGTCCTGGGCCAGCCGCAGCAGAGCGGTGGTGATGCGAATCTCCCCGCGTTCGCGTTCTTGCTCGCCGAGCCCGGCCAGAACCTGCTCGGCATGCTCGGTCTCGCCGAGGCGCACCAGGGCGTACAGCAGCCACGCCCGCACCGGTCTGGCGAGCGGGTGCGGCGCGGCCAGTTGCCCGGCCAGCCGCTCGGCGGCCCGCAAAGCGGCCAGCCCGTCAGCGGGCCGGCCGCGTCCCAGCTCGAGCTGGCCGCGGATGTAGTGGACCGCCAACGTCGCCACGGCCTCGGCTTCCGGTCTGATGGTGACCTCGGCGCGCTGCAACCAGGGCTCCGCCTCCTCCAGCCGTCCCTGCCACGCCAGCACGCCTCCGAGAACGATGCAGGCGACACCGGCCGCCGGCTCGCCCGTCCAGCCGTGCCGCTCGGCCAGCTCGATCGCCTGCCTGCTGTGTTCGGCCGCCCGCTCGAACGATTGGAAGAACTCGACCGCCGCCAGGTGCGCCAGGCCGGTGAACTCGAGAAACGGCCGTCCGATTCGCCGGGCTAGCGCCCGGCCCTGGTCCAGGCGCTGCTCCGCCTGGGCAAGCGGGGCTGTCCAGTACTCGGCGCTGTCGAGTCCGATCAGCGTCAGCGCGCGGAGGTCTTGGCCGAGGCGGGGCTGGGCGGCGTAGCGGGCCTCGGCCGCCGCCTCCAGCCGCCGTGCCTCCTCGGCCATCGCGGGCAGGTCGCCGCGCTGACGTGCCAGCAGCAGCCGGGCGATCCCCAGTAGCAGCTGCGCCTGCCCGTGCCGGCCATCCGGTACCGACGCCATTCCGCGTTCCGCCAGGCCCAGGTACCGTTCGGCTGCCTCCAGCGACCCGTGCGCCAGCTCATCCCCCGCGGCCACCGCCGCGAACTCGGCATCGGCCGCGCGAGCCCCGGCGGGGAAGCCGGCGAGCAGTTCGTGGATGGTGGCAGCCTGCCCGTCCAGGTAAAGGCCGGGCCAGTGATCGGCGAGCAGCCCGGCGGCCAGGTCCCAGTCCCCGGCGGCCTGGGCGTGCCTGATGGCCTCCACGGGATACCCGTGCGCCGCGAACCAGTCGCTGGCGGCCTTGTGCAGCCCGGTCACCTGCCCCGGTTCGGTACGCCGCAGTTCCAGCGCCAGCAGCCCGGCGAACATCTGGTGGTAGCGGAACCACGACCGCGCCCCGTCCAGCGATGCCACGAACGCGTTCGCTTCCTCCAGGTCCTGCAGCACCCGCTCCCCACCGTCATCCCCGGTCAGCAGGTCCGCCAGCTCCCCGTTCACCCGTTCAAGAACCGACGTCCGCAACAGCAGCCGTCGCACCGGACCAGGCTGCCGGTCCAGCACCTCCGCCAGCAGGTACTCGGCCACCGTCCGCTCGCTGCCGGAAAACTCCGCCGCGAACCGCTCCGGATCCGGGTGCCCGGCCAGCGACAGCGCCGCCAGCCGCAGCCCCGCCGCCCAGCCCTCCGTCCGCTCATGCAGCATCGTCACGGCAGACTCAGGAAGTTTCACCCCCGCCGCGTCGAACAGTTCCCCGGCCTCGGCCAGGCTGAACCGCAGATCGGGCGCGCGGATCTCGGCCAGTTCCCCTTCCAGCCGCAGCCGGTGCAGGCCCAGCCGCACGTCATGCCGGGTCGCCAGCACGAACCGCAGCCCAGGCGGCGCCCGCAGCACCAGCAGCTCCAGCTGCCGCAGCACCTCCGGATCCAGCTCGTGCACGTCATCGATCACCAGCCAGATCCGCTCCCGCAGCGCCGCCAGGTTCTTCAGCAGCCGCTCCGCGACCGCCCACCCGTCCAGGTCCGGCGCCGCCGTCACCGCCTGCACCAGCACCGAACCCGCGGCCGTCCCCCGCAACGCCCCCAGAGCAGACAGCCAGAACCGCCGCGGATCACGCTCATCCCGGCCCGCCGCCACCCACCCGGCCTGATCCCCCAGCCCCGCCTGCCTGATCCAGGACCGCAACAGCACCGTCTTCCCGCTGCCCGGCGGCGCCGACACCACCGTCACCCGCGCCGGGCCACCCAGCCGCCCGAACAGCCCCGGACGGACCACCACCCCGCCAGCGCCAGATTCCACGTTGCCGATCATCCCACTACCCGCAAATACCCGCAAAATCCGCATGCATCGCGCACTGGCGGCCGCCATCAGGCCAGCGAAACCACACCGATCCTACGATTGGCGATCACCCTCACAGACACCACCTTCCGTTCGGAAAAAGATCTTGAATTTGAATGTCCCGAACGGAAGGTGATGACTCAGCCGGGAAGCGGGCTTGAGTCGTCGCGCCGGCTTCAGGGCACTCGCCGCACCTCTATCAGCTCGAGGCCGAACGCCTCAAGCTGCGCGAGCACCCCGTACAGCGCGGCCTGGTCGGCGAACGTCCCCGACAGGACGGTGTTGCCGTCCCGCGCCCGGGCACGGAGATCCGGGAACGCGGTACGGATCAGCTCGCCCAGGCGGCCGCCGACACAGATTTCGTAGCGCTTCTCGCGGGTCATCGGCGCCCTTCCTTTGGTCCAGGCTCAGCTTCACCCCCCGAAGGGTGACTGGTCGTCACGCGTTTGGTGTGATCGCGACGGCCGGCGCCGCCCGCCGTGGGCGAGTCACGCCAACTGCGCGATGGCCAGGTCACCCTTGTGATCCGGAGGCTTTCCTGACGCTCGCCGTGGGTACCGGCAAGCTGGCCGACGATGAGCTGGCCGCCGGGCACATGGCCGCCGCGCGGAGCGCGTACCTGCGAGCATCCACGTATTACGACATGTGCCTGCCGATACCAAACTTCATCACACTGATCCTTTCGGCGGAGGAGCGCGGCCCGTTTCCCGGCGGTCTGGGTGACGGGCAATCGCCCGGTTGGCGTGATTCCTGGCCTGCCCATGCCCGTCGGGACTGTTCACTCGCGCAGGGTGTCGCCTTCGATGTCGTCGGGGCATCTGAGCATGGTGTCGGCCGTCATGGGAACGAAGCCGCCTCGGCGAGGATCTCCTCGAAACGCCGCAGCACGAGGGTCAGGTGACCTTCACCGTCGAGGAGGCGGTCACGGGCTCCCGGGATCCGGTCGAGGAGGAACCGTCCGTGTGCTGGGGGCACCATCCGGTCGCCGCCGCCTTGCCACACGCTGACCGGGGTACGCACCGCGTCCAGGCTGAAGCCCCAGGGGCGGTCCAAGGCAAGGAAATCGTCGACCCAGCCGTCTGCGCCCAGCCGCGTCGATTCCCGGTAACCCGCGGCCACGGCGTGAAGGTCTCCGCGGCATCCGGCGTACCGTGCTGGAACAGCAGCGCCGGCGCGCCCTGCTCACCGGCCTCGATTACCTCGATCCGCCGCCCGTCCGCAACGGTTACCGCGCTGCGCCTGACCGTGTCCGGCACGACTGCCCCTTTCTCGTTTCCCGCTGACGTCCCCAGCCTCGCCGGTGGCGGGGTGACTCGTCCTCACCCCAACGGTGTGGTCGCTTATGCGGCCGGGCTTATCAGTGCGGGCGCTCGACGAGGTGGCAGCCGAATTCGGCACGATCGACATCCTGGTCAACAATGCCGGCCTCAGCGTGGCGGGCAGTTTCCCCCGTAGCGCTTACGCCCGCCCCCGGATCGCGTGTTCATGGTCCTGTGGGGCTCGATTACTGGATGTTGGTGAACGGCACGGTCGGGTGCACATGGATGAGCGCGTCGCGCTCCGCGAGCTTCGCGACCCCGGAGACGGCTGCCGCGTTCGGCCAGATCCAGTTCGCCGGCCGGGACCTGGTGCTGCGGCAGCACAACGCCTGGGCGGCCGGCTTCCACCCGGTCTCCGAGCTGTACCCCAGCCTCGGCGCCCGGACACGACAAGGTTGCCGTCGCCCTTATCCGTCCCGATGGGTACGTCTGGTGGGTCAGTGATCATCCTTCCGGAGACGACGTGATCTCCGCGCTCACCGCCGTCGGAATCCGTTTCTGAAGCTGAATGGCCTCTCTAGCCAAAAGGCCACCCGGGACTCCGCCGCCGTGATCAGCTGCCGAGCGCGGTGACGGCCGCCTTGGTGGCGTCCGCGAGGAGAGCATCGTCGGACGTCGCGGTGGCGGATCGGCGACGGGACAGCACCGCGATGACGACCGGAGCTCCACCGGGCGGCCAGGCGATGGCGATGTCGTTGCGGGTTCCCCAGTCGCCGTTGCCGGTCTTGTCAGCCACCTTCCACCCGTGCGGGACGCCCGCCCTGATGTACGGTCCGCCCGTCGTGTTGGCCAACAGCCAGCCGGTGAGCAGTTGCCGTCGGCTCGAGGACAGCTCGTTGCCGAGCACGAAGTCGCGTAGGTCTGTGCCGAGAGCCCGCGCGGTACTGGTATCCCTGGCGTCGCCTGGGGTGGCGTTGTTAAGGGTCGGCTCGCTCCGGTCCACATTGGTGGTCGTGTCGCCCAGGCTGCGAAGCGCGTTCTGCAACTGGTACGGTCCGCCGAGCTGGGTCAGCAGCAGGTTCGCGGCCGTGTTGTCGCTGTACTCGAGCGCGGCGGTCATGATCGCGCGCAGCGTCATTCCGGTGCGCACATGCTGCCCGGTGACGGGGGAGTACTCGACGAGGTCGCCTGACGTGTAGTGAATGACCTGGTTGAGCTGGGCATTGGTGTTCCGCTTGAGCAGGACCCCGGTAGCGAGCGCCTTGAACGTCGAGCAGTACGCGAACCGCTCGTCCGCATTGAACGTCACCGCGCGGCCGGTGCCGGTATCCAGTGCGTAGACACCTAGCTGGGCGTGGAAACTGTCCTCGAGTTCAGCGAACGTCCGGTCCGCCGGGGGCAGCGCTGCCGTCCCGGAGCTGGATGTCGGTGCGGCCGTAACTCTAGAGGTTTCCGAGGAGGCGGCCTTGGCTGATTTGGTCCCGATGTTCCCTGCGCAGGCGGTCGCTAGCACGGACAGGATCAGCAACAACGCGGGGAGCGCAGTTTCCTGTTGGACGAAGCGACGCGCGGTCGCCTTTCCCAGACCCTTGTTACCACCGGTAACCAATGCGATGGACATCCGAATTTCCCTGCTCTCGCTTCAATGCCGTTGGGCGTAGCTCGTTTCGAGTAGCCCCGCCCGCTCCGAGGACGCCGTTACCAGGCAGGTCTGCCCGGCACCGTGCAGCGCAGCCTGATAGCGTGCCAGGTTCGCGCCCCCATACTTCAGTTGCACCTGAGCCAGCAAAAAGTTGGGCACCTGTTCCTCCCCGGACAGGTGGCCGCTTGCGTTTGTCAACAGCCGTTACAAATGCGTCGGGTGGTCTTGTTTCTCTGGGCTGGTGGCCACCAGTTCTCCAGGCTGGTGACCGCGTGTTCTCCCGCTGGGGCTGGGTTAGAGTCGCCGCTGTCGCCGCCCACTGACTCGTCAGTCGGCTACGTAGCGGCGGATTGGGCCACTCCCAGCCTCTGAGACGCCAGGGTGACGGGGCAATCGCACGATTGGTGTGATCCTGCTTTGACGGCGACGCTGGTGGTCGGGCAACAGGCCGTTTGAGCCGTGGCGGTGGTCAGGACGTCCGCTGCTGACCTTCTCATCTCCCTGTCCGGCTCGCCGACCAGCGTCCGGCGGCATCGCGATCGCGGCCCGGCGGGCGGTCAGCACGGTGGCTGACGGCCCGAACCTGTACTGCCTCGACGGCCGCGAGAGCGGCGAGCTCTTCCTCGCCCTGCTTCACTGCACCCTCCTGAGGCCTGATGGTCGTCGTGGTCCGCATCGCGCTCGGTTCCTGCGCAAGCTCTCATCTAAGCCGCATGAGGTTCCCGGGCAGGTTCTCGGGGATAGCGGATGGATTCTGCTCGGGAGATCGACGCCGGCTCGGTGAGCGCGGCGGCGCGGCCGGGATGGCTCAGCGCGCTTTAGCGGATGTCCAGAACAGCCTTGCCGTGGACCTTGCCGTCGGCGAGGGCGTTCAGGGCGTCGCCGGTCTGGTCCCAGGTGGCGTGCAGGCCGATGGGGGCGGTCAGCCGCCCGGTGGCGAGCAGCCTGGCCAGGGTGGCCAGGTCATCGCCGGCGGCGCCGGGCTGGGCGTAGGAGAAGTAGCTGCGGATGACCGCGTTCTCGTGCCCGAAGAAGTCGGCCAGGGTGAGCTGCCCGGGCTCGGGGTCGGCAACGCCTATCAGCACCACGGTGCCGCCGGGGGTGACCTTGCTCACCGCGGCGGCCAGGGTACGGCCGCCGACGTTGTCCAGCACTAGGTCGAAGTTGCCGGCCGCGTCGGCGGTCGTGGCGGCGACGGCGGCCGCGCCCTCCCCCAGCAGTTCCCTGGCTGCTTCCGGGCGTCGGCTGACCGCGGTCACCTCGGCCCCGGCGAGGGCGGCGAGCTGGATCTGGAACCGGCCCACGGCCCCGGCCCCGGTGACCAGGACCCGGTGGCCGACGAGGCTCCCGCCCAGCGCCACGGTCCGCAGGGCGGTGCGCCCGGCGATGCCCAGCGTGGCTGCCGCCGCGGTGTCCACTCTGGCGGGCAGGGCCGCCAGCGCCCGCACCGGAACCGCTGCCCGCTCGGCCCAGCCGGCGTGCTCCACCACGGCGGCCACCCGGGTCCCGGCGGCCGGGCCGCTGCCGTCCGCGGCCGGCGCCAGCACCGTCCCGGCGATGTCCTGCCCTGGCCGCCAGCCCGCCGGGCGGGCCGCCAGCAGGGCCAGCTCCCCGCGGTTGAGGCTGAACGCCTCCACCGCCACCAGCGCCTCATCGGGGGCGGGGGCCGGCTCGGGAGCATCGGGGGTGACGGCAACCCGGCCGAGCCCGCCGGGCGTGTTAACGATCGCGTGCATCAGATCCTCCTTGTCGTGGGCTGACGGTTCCAGTCCACCGCTCGTCCGGGCCGCGAACAACATTCAAGGTGCCTGCGGAACAATCACCGATCGTGATGGGTTGGCGCGAACGGGAGGTGAGACCCGGCCCCGCTTCGGCCCAGCGCTGAAATGGCGCATTAACGGCCGACCCGGCTCAGCCGCAACCGGGGCCAGCCGGGTCACCTCGGCGGCGACGGCGACCCTCCCCGCCTTGTCGGCGGCGCGCTCGGGCTGACGGAAGCACACGCGTCCAGCAGGCGGCGCAGGGCTGGGCTGGGTGGCCCGGGCGGCACAGCGAGGCAGGTTTGCGCTGCCAGCTCGGTTAGGGGGCGGAATGCGACCCGGCGTGCGGGTACCTGTTCGGCGGCGGCGCTGTAGAGCACGGTCCAGGTGGGCGGCCCGGTGCCGATCTCGGCGAGGGTGTCCTGGAGGGTGGTGAACGGCGGCCCGGGCAGCGGTTCGAAGCCGGCATCAGCGCACGCGCCCAGGATCAGGTCGTGAAACGACGGGTTGTCCTGGCGCGGCGCCAGCCGCAGGGGAAGCCCGCTCAGCTCGGATAGCCGGATGGCGGGCTGGGCGGCCAGTGGATGCCTCGCGGGCAGTGCGATGGTCAGCGGCTCCTGCCATACCGGCAGCAGTTCGACGCCGGGCGCCGTGGTCGTCCCGCGGACGAACGCCGCGTCCAGCTGCCCGGCGCGCACCTGAGTGATCCTCGCTGCCGAAGGGGCGCTGACCAGCCGCACCCGCAGGCCCGGCGCGGTTTCCTGCAACTGGTCGAGCACGTGGTCAAGTAGCTCACCGAGCCCCTGGCTGGTACCCACCCGCACGATGCCGTCGGCGCCGGCCGCGATGCTGGCAGCGACCTGACCGACCCGGCTGGCTGCGGCGAGGACCGCACGGGCCTCGGGCAGCAGGCGCTCGCCGGCCGTCGTCAGGCTGACGTGCCGGGATGAGCGGTCGAACAGCTGCACGCCGAGTTCGCGTTCGAGCCGTCGGATCTGCTGGCTGACGCCGGGTTGGACGATGTGCAGCCGTTCGGCTGCCTGCCCGAAACTCAGCTCTTCGGCGACGGTGACGAAATAGGCCAGCTGCCGGAGCTCCACGCTGCCTCCCATCCATCAGGGTCGGTGATCGCTGTACGGGGAAACCGCGTCTTGGTGCCGGCCTGTTCCGGTGATGGGCTGTAAACCATGAAAGTCATCATCAAAGCCATCATCACCAACCCGAACGGCCTCCGTGCCGGTGATCGCGCAGGCCAATGACGGCGCCGGGATCACCACCGGCGATCCTGACCGCAGCGCCTCCACGGCCAGGCCAACGCTGCTGTCATTGATCGGCAGAACGGGCATGCGCCTTCCTTCCGGCTTCGAGCAACACCGCGACCGTCGACCCCGCCAAGCCCGGGCGCCGTGGTTGTTGCTGACTCAACGTGCCGGGGCGGTGCCTTCCGGGTCGGTCAGGAACGAGGAGAACAGCGCGAGCGCCGCGCCGGGGCGGTCGAGGGGGATGATGTGGCCGCAGTCGGCGATCAGTTCGCCGTGGAGGTGGTCGGTGATGGGCGCGAGCTGTCGGCGGAGGGTGTCGCCGACGGGGTGCGAGCCGATCGCCAGTGCCGGAACCCGCAGGCGTGACCGGGCAGCCAGGTCGCTGAGCTGGCGTGCGGACTGGGGCATCGCGCGATAGTGCTCGAACCCGCATCGCAGCGACTCCCGCCCGCTGTAGGCCTCGACGAACGCGTCGCGTACCGCCGGGTCGATCACCCGGCCTGAGTGCATGCCCGCGCGGTAGAAGAAGTCGAGGTAGGCGCCCTCGTGGTCGGCCAGGACAGTCTCGGCCAGGCCCGGCACCGCATGGAATCCGAACCACCAGGGCGGCCCGGCGGCGAAGAAGTCTTCCGCGCCGGGCAGCCCGCCCAGGGCCGACTCCATCAAGATCATCTTGCGGATCCGGTCCGGGCGGCGCATCGCCAGCACGAAAGCGGGCGGCGCTCCGGCGTCGATGGCGGCGACGTCGGCGGTCCCGGCGCCGAGGGCGTCCAGCAGCGATTCAGCGTCGTGGGACAGGGTCATGGCATCGTAGCCGTCTGCGGCGCGGCTGCTGCCGCCCAGGCCGCGCAGGTCCGCGGCGATCACATGATGGGCACGCGCCAGCGCCGGGATCATCGCCGACCACACCCGCCAGGTATGCGGGAAACCGTGCAGTAGCAGCAGCGGCGGCCCCTCGCCGGCCGTCGCGACCTCGATGTCGATGCCGTTCGCGCGGATGCTGCGCACCGTCACGCTGGATGTCATCACGACCTCCTAGTACTATTGGTTACTAAGTAACCGTAAGAGAAAGCGCTCGTCTTCGTCAGAGGGCACTTTGTGGAAAGGTGGTGTGGGGAAGGTGACCGCCGAGCGTCGGGGAAACCTGTTCGACCCGTCGTGCCCGACGCGGCGGCTGCTTGACCGCATCGGAACCAAGTGGGTGTCGATGGCGGTCAAAGTGCTCCACGACGCCGGAACAGGGGAGGTCCGGTTCGCC
The DNA here is from genome assembly GCA_963767685.1 of uncultured Actinomycetota bacterium. Taxonomy (GTDB): domain Bacteria; phylum Actinomycetota; class Actinomycetes; order Streptosporangiales; family Streptosporangiaceae; genus Trebonia. Next base: position 186,001 of record CAVYEZ010000010.1, on the reverse strand, counting down.
GAGTTGCGCCGCCGTATGCCAGGCGTCTCCCACAAGATGCTCTCGCAGACGCTGCAAGGCCTGGTAGCCGACGGGCTCGTTGCCCGCCGGGTGGAAGACACCGTCCCTCCGGCCGTGCACTACACGCTCACCCCGCTTGGCCGCTCACTGGCCGAACCGCTGGAGATCCTCCGCCTGTGGGCCGAGGAGCACATGGCCGAGGTAGACGAGCACCGGGCCGGCGCGGGCATTCCCGCCTGAGCTGTCCTGGCGGGACCGGGGTGCCTGCCGCGGGAGCGGTGCCCCCGGACGGCGGTCTAGCGCCATAGCCGCGCGGACAAAGCTGACGGTGCGGCACGGCCGGGTGGCGGTGAGCAGCAGGGTTCGGTCATCGGTCGCGTCGCTCACCCCAGTGCTCAGGTGAACCACCCCCAAGGACTGACGCCGAGCCGAGAGAACGTCCGCGGGATTGACACCACCGTTCCCAACCCGGCCCAGGGTGTATGACTACCTGCTTTGTACGGACGGGATATCGGTCGTGATGGCGAGGCTGTGTGCGGCCTCAAATTCAGCGGCGAGCTCCTGGGCCTGCGCGGTCGCGAGCGCGTAGGAGTCAGAGCCGAGGATCTGGTGCAGCGGGGCGTCCGCTGACGTCGCGATCTCGATGATGGCCGCCGCGGCCTTCACGGGGTCACCGAGCTGCGTGCCGGGCATAGCCAGGTGCGCGTCGGTCATCTCACGGATGGCCGGGTAGCTGTCGGTCGCGGCGGTCGGCAGGCCGAGCGAATGAGGCCGGAGGAAGTCCGTGCGCAGGTAGCCGGGTTCGACGAGGTTGACCTTGATGCCGAAGTCAGCGACCTCGGCAGCGAGTGACCCGGTGAGTCCCTCGAGGGCGTATTTCCCGGCGCAGTACAAGCCCCACCCCGGGAAGGTGGTCAGGCCGAGGACCGAGGACACGTTGATGACATGCCCGCCGCGTCGGGCGCGGAAAATGGGCAGCGCCGCGCGCAGGACGTTCCAGACGCCGAAGACCTGCACGTCGAACATCGCCCGCGCCTCCGCGTCGGTTACTTCCTCGACGGCCGCGAGGAAACCGTATCCGGCGTTGTTCACCACGACGTCCAGTCCGCCGAACCGATTCGCTGTGGCGTGCACCGCGTCGGCGACCTGCTGCTCGTCGCCGAGGTCGACGGCGAGAGCCAGCAAGCGCGTCATGTCGACGTCGCCGAGCGCGGCGGTTAGCCGCCCAGTGGACCTGGTCGTCGCGGCGACCTTATCGCCGCGGTCCAGAAGTTGCCTGACCAAGTTCAGGCCGATACCTCGAGATGTCCCGGTAACGAACCACGTCGCGGAAGAATACGTGTGTGAAGGCATAGTGCAGATCGCTCCAGTGTCAGCCTAAGCACCGCTCCGGTTCGAAATCGCGGTGCCATAACCACTGTCGCCCCAGGACGGCACCTCAGGACTCGGATAGCTGGCCCTGTTCAGGCTAGGACGCACAGGGCCAGGCACGGGCCACCCAGCGCCGGACCGCGGGGGATATGCGGGTTCATGACTACGCACGCTCGCGTTCTATCCCGGCCTCGGGAGGCAAACCGGCCTGGGTGATTTGCCCCGATCCGAACGGTTTAGCCAGCACCGCTGCGGACAGCTGGATGTCATGCGCGCCCCCGAGATGCCGTCGCTGCTCGGCGCGGCCCGGCGGAGGCTGCCGCCAGGATCACCAGCCTGCCTGAGGACCGGCGGTGAAGACGAGTACGCTCCGCGCCGCAACCGGGCCGCCTTCGACGCGCTTGAGTTCCTGCGCCACCGCGCGACACGCCAGCGCCGGTCCCCTCGGCCCTTCACGGGATCAGTACCACGGCCGAGGACGTGGCCGCGCAGACGGACCCGCCCTCGTGGTTTCAGCTGTCCCTGCACGAGACCGCGCTGAAATCAGCGAAGCAATTCAGCTGGGCCGGGCGGTCCTGGTCGGCCGGGCCTACCTGTACGGGCTTGCCGCCGCGGGCGCGGCCGGGCGCCAGCAACATCGGCGGACTCGACCGCGGCCTGATCGCCGCACCCGGCCGCCTGGCCGCTCCGTGCCGCCGCGCCCGAAAGGGCCATGCCGTCAGCGGGCGGTCGGCAAGCACACAGGAAGGCACACAGGAAGGAAGGCAGCGCAATGCCTAGCGAGAGCCACAGCGGCAACTCCGCCCGAGAGGAGACAGCCGTCCGCTTCTCAATGGCGGCCATCAGGGAAACCCCGAGGTACACCTACCTGGTCGCCGCGCTCGCGGCGGTCGGCGGGATGCTGTTCGGCTATGACATTGGCGTCATCAGCGGCGCGGAGAACCTGCTCAAGGCGTCGTTCCGGCTGAGCAGCGGCACCGAGGAACTGGCTGTCGCGGCCGTCCTCATCGGCGCCGTGATCGGCGGCGTCATCGGCGGCCCGATGGCCAACCGGTTCAGCCGCCGGTACACGCTCCTCGCGATGGGCGTCCTTTACGGTGCCGGGGCGATCCTGACCTCGCTGTCCTGGGACCTAGGGTCGTTTCTGGCCTTCCGGATCCTGACCGGGATCGCCGTGGGCGCCTCCTCAATGGTCGTGCCGGCCTACATCGCGGAGCTTTCCCCGGTCAGCATCCGCGGCGGGCTGGTCATCCTGCAGCAGCTGGCCATCTCCGGCGGCATCCTCATTTCCTACGTGCTCGACTACGCGTTCGACTCGGCCGGCTGGGGATGGCGGCCCATGTTCGCGGCCGCGGTGATACCAGCGGTCGTGCTGGCCGTCGGGATGATCTTCATGTCGCACTCGCCGCGCTGGCTGGCGATGCAGGGCCGCTGGGACGAGGCGGGCGCGGTGGTTCACCGCATCGACCCCCGGCACGAGCAGGAGGAAATGGACCTGCTGCGCGGCAACGTCGAAGAGGGCGCGCGCAGTTCCTGGCGCGAGCTGCTGCGGCCGGGGATGCGCGGAGCCCTGATCGCGGGCATCGGCCTGGCCGTCTTCCAGCAGTTCGTCGGCCCCAACACGGTGCTGTTCTACACGCCCACGATCTTCGGATATGCCGGCGTATCCGGCAACTCGCTGCTCCCCACCATCTACGTGGGCGCGGTGCTGTTCGTCTTCGTCTTCCCGACGATCGCGTTCGTCGACATCGTCGGCCGCAAGAGCCTGTTCTACCTAGGGCTGATCGGCATGGGCTCGATGCTCGTGCTACTCGGCCTGGCCTTCTGGGCCGGCGCCGCTAGCTGGGGTGCGTGGGTGCTGGTGATCCTCCTCGTCTACGTCGCCTGTTACTCGCTGTCCATCTCGCCGCTGTTCTGGCTGATGAGCGCCGAGGTGTTCCCCAACAAGCTGCGCGCGGCGGGCGCCAGCGCGTCCACGGTCGCGAACTGGAGCGCCAACCTGCTGATCAGCGTCACCTTCCTGTCCCTGATCAACGCGGTCGGCAAGTCCTGGACGTTCTGGATCTACGCGATCTTCGCCGCACTCGCCATCGTCTTCGTCTGGCGCTTCGTCCCCGAGACCAAGGGCCGCCCGCTCGAGCACATCGACAAGTACTGGACGCACGACCGCCAGTGGCCGCATCCAGCGCCGCATGAGGCAGCAGGAGCGCGGAAGTTACTGGTTGACTGCTTTGCCGCTGGCCGTTCCGGACAACCGGGTGGCGGCCTCCTCCGCTGCGTTCATGACTGCGGGGGCGACGGCCTCGCTGACCTGGTGATTGATCTCGACTCCGAGCTGGACCACGCCCAGGCTGGCGGTTGCCCAGTCCGATAGCCGGATGGGCGCGGCGACCCCTACGGCGCCGGGCTGGATGGCGCCGACGGTGACGGCGTAGCCGCGGCGACGTGCCATCCGTACGTCGTCGGTGTCGCCGGGGGCGGGTGGGCGGCCCGCGAGGATCGCTATCCCGTCGGCGCCGACGGTGAGCGGGTGGCGTGCTCCTTCGCGCATCACGAGGTGGAGGGCGGCGTCCGGCGGTTCGGCGGCCAGGAGTATGAGGGCCTGTTCTCCGTCGGCGACGCTCAGCAGCGCGGTGCTGCCGGTCAGCCTGCTCAAGCCGCGCAGGATCGGCAGGACCGTTGCCTGCAGCCGGGGCTTGATGTTGCCGGCCAGTTCGACGATGCCGAACCCGAGGACGTACCGCGACTCCTCCCGGCTCACCAGGTTGTGGCTCTCCAGGGTACGGATCAGGCGGTAGACGATCGGCCTGGCAGTACCCAGCTGGTCCGCGATCTCCGCTACCGTCAGGCCGTCCTGGCTCTTGGCGAGCAGCTTGAGCACCGTCAGGCCCCGGTCGAGTGTCTGCGAAGTTTCCCCGCCTGATGCCGCCATGACAGCCGTGCTCCTTTCTCCTTCGGTGCCCATGGTTCCACAACCTGGGGCGACGTACGGCCATGGCCACCCTTGACGTGCCCTGTGACCCACGTTTACCTTTATACGACTATCGTACTTACAGAACGGTAATCGGACATGACGCTGACGCGGGCAGAGGCGGAACGACTGGCCGTCGCCGTTCCCAAGGAGCCGTACTATGCCGGACTCTGGCGGGCGGCCCGCGGCGAGGCGGCGTTCGACGTGGTCGATCCGGTGACGGAACGGTGTATCGCGACGGTGGCCGAGGCCGGGTCGGAAGATGTGGATGAAGCGGTCCGCGCCGCGCGGTCGGCCCTGGCGGACGGCCTCTGGGGAAAGCTCCACGGCTCGGACAGGGCCCAACTGCTAAACCGGGTGGCGGACTTGCTCCAGGAGCGAAGCGAGCAGTTCGCTGCGCTTGAGTCGCTTGATGTGGGCAAGCCCGGATTCGAGTCCCGCGTCATCGATCTTCCCCAGGCCATCCGAACGTTCCGCCACTTCGCCGGATGGGCGGACAAGGTGACGGGCCGCTCGATTCCGACCCCGGGCTATATGGGCCGGCCGACGGTGAGCTACACGGTGCGCGAGCCGGCCGGCGTGGTCGCGGCGATCACGCCGTGGAACTCACCGACGATGATCGCCGCCTGGAAGGTCGCGCCCGCCCTCGCCGCGGGTTGCGCGGTGATCCTCAAGCCGCCGGAGGACGCGCCGCTGACCTCATTGCTGCTCGCGTCGCTCATCGAGGAGGCCGGGTTCCCTCCCGGCGCGTTCAGTATGCTGCCTGGCCGGGGACCGGTCACCGGACAACTGCTGATCGACCACCCCGGGGTCGACAAGATCTCGTTTACCGGAAGCCCTGAGACGGGGCACAAGGTGGCCGTCGCCGCGGCGAAGGGATTTCGCCGTACCACGCTCGAGCTGGGCGGCAAGAGCCCGCAGATCGTGTTCGCTGACGCCGACCTGGACGCGGCCGCGGACGGCGTGGCCGTCGGCATCTTTGCCAACCAGGGCGAGGTGTGCGCCGCTGGCAGCCGGATCCTGGTGGCCCGCGTCATCTATGACGAAATGGTGAAGCGCCTGGTGACCCGCGCGCACTGCGTGCGGCTCGGCGACCCGTTCGACGACGGCACCACGATGGGCGCCCTGATCAGCGCGCGGCATCGCGATCGCGTCGCCCGCTACATCGCGGCCGGGCTAGCCGAAGGTGCGAAGCTTGTCGCGGGCGGCGGCCAGCCGCGGCGGCCGGGGTACTTCGTCGAGCCGACCCTGTTCGCCGATGCGACGAACGCGATGACGATCGCCCGCGAGGAGATCTTCGGCCCCGTCGGCACGATCATCGCGTTCGACTCCGACGACGAGGCCGTCGCGATCGGCAATGACTGCGACTACGCGCTGGCCGCCTCCGTGTGGACCTCTCACGTCGGCCGCGCCCACGCCGTCGCCGGAAAGATCAGGGCGGGCGCCGTCGCGGTCAACGGCTGGTCCCCGCTCGACCCGGCGCTGCCGTGGGGAGGCACCCGGCTCAGCGGCCACGGGCGGGACCTGGGCTGGTCCGGCATCGAGGCCAACACGGAGGAGAAGACGGTGACCGTCGTCCTGTGACCGCTGCCCAAGTCCACCTCCCCTGTTAGTCAAAGCAAGCATCCCGCCACTCATCCGGAAAGAAGGACCCCATGTCACCACGTGTACTGGTCGTGTATTACAGCGCGACCGGCTCGGTGCACCGGCTCGCCGAAGCCGTCGCCGCCGGCGCCGGGTCGGCCGGCGCCGACGTCCGGCTGCGCCGGGTCGCCGAAATCGCGCCGGCCGAGGCGATCGCCTCCAATCCCGCCTGGACCGCGCACCGCGAGGAAACCGATGCCGCGGTCGAGGTGGCGACGCTGGACGATCTCGAGTGGGCTGACGGCTATGCCTTCGGGACGCCGACCCGCTACGGCGCGCCGGCGGCGCAGCTGAAGCAGTTCATCGACTCGGCCGGCGGCCTGTGGCAGGAGGGCAAGCTGGCCGACAAGCCCGTGACGGCGTTCGTGTCCTCAGCCGAGCAGCACGGCGGGCAGGAGTCGACGATCCTGTCGCTCAGCAACGTCTTCTACCACTGGGGATCGGTCATCGTCCCGCTCGGGTACACCGACGACATCGTGTACGAGGCCGGCGGTAACCCGTACGGAACGTCCTGGCCGGCCGGCTTCCCGTCGACCATGCCGGATGAAGTGACCCTGAGGTGTGCCCACTACCAGGGCGCGCGCCTGGCCAAGTTCGCCGCGCTGCTCGCGCCGGCGGGGATGACGCTGTCCGGCTCGCCTGCCGACGCAGGGAGATGATCTAGATGCAGTCAGCCCCCGACCACACCGCGGCCGCCCAAGGCCAGCCGGAACAGCAGTTGCATCGCGTGCTGGGCTGGCGCTCAGGCGCGTTTCTCACCCTGACGACGATCCTGGGCGTCTTCACCACCGTCGGCTACATGATCGGGCTCGTCGGCGGATGGGCGGTCATCGCGATCTGGGCGGTGTCGATGGTGGTCGCCATCGGACAAGCCGTCCTGTACGCCGAGCTTGCCACGATGTTCCCGGACACCGCCGGCGGTGTCGCCGCCTATACGCATGAGGCACTCCGCCGCTACAGCGTGTTCGTGGGCCCGGTCGTCACCTGGGGGTACTGGCTCGGGTACTCGCTGATCCAGGCCGTCACCGCGCTGATCCTGGGCAACGTGATCCAGGCCGAGTGGTTCCCCCGTTCGACCTGGCAGTTGTCGGTCCTGTCCGCGCATGTCGGGCTCGGTAATTTCATCGGCGCGGCCGCCCTGCTCGTGACTTACCTGCTCAACGTGTTCGGAATCAAGATCGCCGCCCGGCTGACGGGCGTCGGCGTGGTCATCTTCTCCGTGCTGACCGTGCTCATGGTCGTCACGCCGTTTGTGACTGGCACCTGGTCGGCGCACCTGCTCACCTGGGACCTGCACAGCCCGCGGCTGGCGCTGGTCCTGCTCTACCTTGCCGGCTATACGACTTACGCGTTGGAAGGGGCGTCGCTGTTCACCCCTGAGTACCGCAAGCCTGTCTCGGACACCCCGAAGGCGCTGCGCGTCTCCGGGCTGGTCATGCTGGCGGTCTTCGTCCTGGTACCGCTGGCGACGACCGGCGCGATCGGTAAGAACGCGATCGCCGCGAACCCCAGCGGCTACGCCGTGCAGGTCTTCGTCAAGTACTTCCACGGCGGCGCGTCGCTGGTCGTGGCGGTCCTGGTCGCGGGCCTGGTCGCCACGCTGATCGGCTGCAGCGCGGAAGCAGGCCGGGCGCTTCTCGGGATAGCGCGAGAAGGCCTGACGATCAGGCAACTCGACCGCGTCAACCGTTTCGGCATGCCGGGCCGTGCGCTGACGATGGATGTCTCGGTCAATCTGGCCGTCCTGTTCCTGGTGGGCAACACCGTCGCGATCATCGCCGCGAGCAATTTCGGCTACATACTGTGCATCGCCCTGTCCTGCCTCGCGTTCGTGCTCTTGCGGCGTGACCGCCCGGCCTGGCCGCGGCCGTACCGGGTGCGTAACCGCTGGATTCCGGTCGCGATCGGCCTGTTCGTCTTCAACCTGGTCATCGCCGTGATCGGGATAGCGAGCCCGTCCCTCACCGGCTACGGCAATGGCTCGGACACCGTGATCGCCCTGGCGCTGCTGCTCGTGTGCATCCCCCTGTTCCTCGTCCGCAAGCTCGCCCAGGACAGGCAATGGCCGTTCAGGTGGCGTGAGGAGACGGCTGCCACCCCGCCCGCCGCCCCTGATCCCGCTGCGGCGGTCACGCCCGTGCCGCCCGGTCACGGCCGCACGGACCGCGCCATGCAGCCAGAGGAAGGCTGAGACAGCCGATGTTCGCTGAGTTCGCGCGGTTCACGGTGAAGACCGACACGCAGCGATTCCTCTCGCTCCGGGCGGAGGCGGTGCGGGCGGTCAAGCGGGCGCACCCCGGCCTGGTGGCTGCTCCGTTGCTGGTCCAGCACGGGGACGGGTCCTGGACCGACGTCTGGATATACCGCACCGAGCAGGAAGCTCAGGCTGCGAACGCCCGAGCCGGCGAGATCGAGGGCTTCATGGCGATGGCCGCCGTGCTCGACGGCGTGAGCGTCGAGTCGGGCGTCATGCACCCGCCCGGCTCCGGAGAACTTGCCACCAGAGGGATGGGAACAGGAAGCCAGTGCCCATGACCTACGACACGGACGTCGTCGTGATCGGCGCCGGCCTGGCCGGTGTCACAGCGGCGAGGGAGCTGCGGCGGGCCGGGCACGCCGTCACCGTGCTGGAGGCGCGCGACCGGGTCGGCGGCCGGGCGTGGACCGACCACCGCATGGGCCTGGCGCTGGAGATGGGCGGCGGATGGATTCACTGGATGCAGCCGCACGTATGGGCCGAGGTGACCCGCTACGGGCTCGCCATCGGCGAGAGCCCGCTCCCGGAGCGCGCTTACTGGCGTTTCGGTGAGCGAATCCGTGAAGAGACGGCCACGAGGCTGCTTGAGCGCATGGACGACGCGATGCGCCGGTCCCTGGCCGATGCAACCGCGGTCTTTCCCCGCCCCTACGAGCCCTACCTGGGCGATCACTGGGAGAAGCTGGACCAGCTTACGATCGCGGACCGCATCGGCGAGCTGGGCCTGGACGATGAATCGCTGGCTCTGTGCGAGGCGATGTGGAGCCAGAACTTCAATGCGCCGGCGAGTCAGGGCGCGCTCACGCAGGCGCTGCGGTGGGGCGCCGTGAGCAACGCTGACTGGGTTCTCTTGCTCGACATCTGCTCCCATTTCAAGCTCCGTGACGGGACCGAAGCGCTCGTGAACGCAATCCAGGCCGACGCCGGCGCGGAGGTGGTGCTCGGCACCCCGGTAGTGAGCGTGGCGGAAGCGGGAGACGCCGTCGTGGTGCAGACCTGCGACAGCGGGCAGATCGCGGCGAAGGCAGCGGTCGTGACCGTGCCGCTCGGTGCCCTGCGGAGGATCGACTTCGGGGACCTGCTGCCGCCCGCGGCACACCAGGTGATCGTCCGCGGCCAGAGCTCGCAGGGCTTCAAGCTCTGGCTCCGGGCCACGGGCTCGTCGGACAAGTTCATCGCCATGGCCCCTACCAGCGAGGCGCTCTCCCTGATCCAGTGGGAGCGGAAGACGCCCGACGGATTCCTGGCCTTTGCCTTCGGCACTGACGCACAGCGAATGCGGGATGCTGATCTCGCCCTCGTCAACCAGTGCGCCCGCAGGCTGGTGCCAGACATCGAAATCGTGGATTTCGCCAGCCATGACTGGTGCGGCGACGCGTACGCAGGAGAAACCTGGCCGATGCTCCGGCCCGGTCAGCTGGACGGCATCAGGCAGCTCAGGGAACTGCCGGGAAGAGTGGTCTTCGCCGGCGCGGCACTCGCCGCCGGCTGGAACAGTTTCATGGACGGCGCCGTGGAGAGCGCGTACCGGGCGGCCTCCCTGGTGGAAGCCCGCTGCCTGACCCGGAGCCCCCGCGTCGCGCCGCAGGCCGATGGCGCGGAAAGCCAGCACTAGTCATGCACCGGGTCGAGATCTGGTCAGACATTCACTGTCCGTGGGCGCTGGTCGCGGTGCACCGGCTGCGGCAGGCCCGGGCACGCCTGGGCACGGAGGCGGTCTTCGTACCGCGCGCATGGCCGCTGGAGTGGGTCAACGGCCGCGGGACTCCGATCGAGATCGTATCGGTCGAGGTCGCGGCGCTGGCCTCGCATGAACCGGACCTGTTCAACCGCTACCGCGGCTCGTCCTGGCCGTCGACCTTCCTGCCCGCCTTCGAGCTGGTGGCGGCGGCCAGCCGGGTCGGCGGCGGGGAGCTGGCCGAGCACGTCGATTATGCCCTCAGGCTCGCGTTCTTCCGCGACTCCATCGACGTCAGCATCGAGGCGGGGCTGCGCCAGTCTCTCGACCTCGCGCGTGAGTACGACCCCGGCTGTGACGTGGACGCCGTCATGTCCACCTGGCGCACGCACGGCGTTCGATCGGATGTCGTACGGGATTTCCAAGAGAGCCAGGGCGTGGCGATCCAGGGGAGCCCGCAGATCCTCTTCCCAGACGGGACCTCGGCGCACAACCCGGGGATGACCGATCACTACTGGCGCGGCGGGCTGGTGCGGATCAACTCGACCGATCCCGACGAGCCCGGATGCCTGCTTTCCAATTCCATCACCGGCCCGGCCGCCGGTTCATCCGTCCCCGTGACGGCGCACGCTGTAAGGAGCTGACCGCAATGAAGCCGATCGCGCTGCGACGACTGGAAAAGACAACCGATATCGGCGCACCCGTGGCACGGGCCGCAGCGGCGGGGGAGTGACGGCGATGATTCACCCTTATGACCCGCTGACCGCCGAAGAGATCGAACGAGCCGTGCACGCGGTGCATATCGACCAGCCTGGTCTCGTGTCACCGCGGTTTCCGCTGGTACGGCTGGATCCCCCGGGCAAGGAGAGCGTGCGGCGCGGCGAGGCATCACCCGCCGGGCGCTCGGCGTTCCTGGTCACCTACGACCGCGAAACCGGCAGCACATTCGAAGCACGCGTGGACCTGGCGGCGAACACCGTGACGTCGTGGAAGCACGTGCCGGGGATGCAGCCGCCGATCATGGTCGAGGAGATCATGGCGCTCGCGGAGATCGTGAAAAACGATCCCGCCGCCGTCGCCGCCCTCGCCCGGCACGGGGTGGACGACCTGTCGTCGCTGCAACTGGACCCGTGGTCGACCGGGACCCTGCCGGTGGACGGGGTGGACCCGCGGCGCCGCGTCGTCCGTGCGAGCGCTTACGTCCGGCGGTTCAAGGAGGACAACGGCTACGCGCGTCCCGTCGGGAACCTGGTGTTCGTGATCGACTGCGATGCCCGCTCGGTTGCCGCGATCATCGAGGGCCCGCCCGTACCGCTGCCGCCGGAAAGCGGCAACTACGACGCCGGCAGCGTCGGCCCGCTCCGCGCCGGCCTCCGCCCGATCGAGATCACCCAGCCGGAAGGCCCGTCCTTCACGGTGTCGGGCAACGTGATCGAGTGGCAGCGCTGGCACCTGCACGCTCACGTCGACCCCGTCGAGGGCCTGGTCATCAGCGACGTCTCCTACACCGACGGCGGACGCAGCCGCCCGGTCCTGCACCGGGCGAGCATCGGCGAGATGGTCGTGCCCTACGGCGACACCAGCGACGACTTCTATTTCCGGAACGTGTTCGACGCCGGCGAGTACAACCTGGGCAAGACGGTCGGGTCACTGAGCCTGGGCTGCGACTGCCTGGGCGAGATCCGTTACCTCGACGCCGTCCTCGCCGACGAGGGCGGCGCCCCGTACACCGTTTCCAACGCCATCTGCCTGCATGAAGAGGATTACGGCATCCTCTGGAAGCACTGGGATTTCCGCTACGTCGAACGGGCCGAGGTCAGGCGTTCCCGGCGGATGGTCGTATCGGCCATCCACACGATCGGGAACTACGAGTACGGCTTCTTCTGGTACTTCTACCTCGACGGGACCATTCAGTTCGAGGCGAAACTGACCGGGATCGTGCAAACGCGCGCGGTCGCCCCGGGGGAGAAGCCGCGATACGGCACCCTTGTCGCCCCGCAACTGGACGCGCCCAACCATCAGCACCTGTTCTGCATGCGCCTGGACATGGAGGTCGACGGCCCGCAGAACTCGGTGGTCGAGGTCGACGCCGTCGGCCTTCCGGTCGGGCCGGACAACCCGTACGGCAACGCCATCGTGGCCCGCGAGACCGTGCTCGACAACGAACGAGACGGACGGCGCGCATGTGACCCGCGCACGGCGCGCACCTGGAAGATCGTCAACCCCAACGTGCGCAACCGGCTAGGATCTCCCGTCGCCTACAAGCTGGTGCCCTTCACCGGCCCGACGCTGCTCGCCGCCCCGGACAGCGACCTCGCCCGCCGGGCCGAGTTCGCCCGCGCGAACCTGTGGGTGACCCGCTACAGCCCCGACGAACTGCACCCCGCCGGGGACTATCCGAACCAGCACCCTGGCGACGGAATCGCCACCTGGATCCGGCAGGAACGCGACCTCGTCAACACCGACGTCGTCCTGTGGCACACCTTCGGCACCTCGCACCTGCCGCGGCCAGAAGACTGGCCGGTCATGCCGTGCGACTACGTCGGATTCACGCTCAAGCCGGCCGGATTCTTCGACCGCAACCCGGCGCTGGATGTTCCACCGCCCGGCGGTCACGATTCCGCGCACTGTGAACGAGGTGCGCACCAGTGACCGCCGATCTTCGCACCGAACGGAACAAGGTCACGGGAGCGGATGTGCTGCTCCGCGTAGCTGTCGACCGCGGCGTGTCGGTCTGCTTCGCCAATCCCGGTACCACCGAAATGCCGCTCGTCACCGCATTTGACCGGACGCCGGGCATGCGGGCCGTGCTCGGCCTGCACGAAAACGTGTGCACCGGCGCCGCCGACGGGTACGCGCGGATCGCGCGGCACGCCGCGCTCACCCTGCTCCACCTCGGACCGGGGCTGGCGAACGGCCTGGCGAACCTGCACAACGCGCGCCGTGCTCGCAGCCCGGTGGTCAATGTCGTCGGCGACCACATGAGCTGGCACCGGTCCTTCGACGCTCCGTTGACCTCCGACATCGCCGCTCTAGCCCGCACCGTGGGAGCGCACTACGAGATTTGTGATCCCACCGCGATCGCTTCGACGACTCAGTTGGCGATAGACGAGGCGCAGCAGAACGGGTGCGTATCGACGCTGGTCGTGCCCGCCGATTTCCAGCAGCGGACCGTACCGGAGCCGCCGGGCGATGAGCCCGCGCACCATGCGCCGCGTCGCGGCGTCGACACCGACGCGGTCGAACGGATCGCCCGCGAGCTGCGGGCCGCCGGGTCCGGGGCGGTCTTCATCCTCGGCGGCAGCGGCCTGAGCCGGGACGCCCAGCACGCCGCCGGCCGGGTCGCCGCCGCTACCGGGGCGGTCCTTTACAGCGAGACGTTTCCCGCCCGGGCCGAACGGGGCGGCGGACTGCCTCCGGTCGACCGGCTGCCGTACTTCCCTGAAGCCGCGGTCCAGGTACTCCAGTCCGCAACCGCTGTCGTCCTCGCCGGCGCCCGTGAACCGGTTGCCTACTTCGGTTACGAGGGGCTGCCCAGCCGCCTCGCCCGCACTGAAACGGTGCGCCGGCTCGCCGGTCCTGACGACGACGCCGAACAGGCGCTGGTCATGCTGGCTGAACTCGTCGGCGCAACGGAACCGCACGGGAGTGCGGGAGCGCTGCCGCCCGAGCCCGGACCCGGCACCGCGCTCACCGGCCAGAGTGCCGGCGCCGCCCTGGCCCGCTGGCTGCCGGAGAACGCGGTTGTCTCCATCGAGGGCGGCACCTGCGGTTATCCCTTCTTCACGGCGTCGGCGACCGCGGCTCCGCACACGGTGCTGACCAACACCGGCGGTGCGATCGGCCAGGGACTGCCGGTCGCGCTCGGTGCCGCCATCGCGGCCCCCGAACGCCCCGTTATCGCCATCCAGTCCGACGGCAGCGGCCTGTACACGTTGCAGGCACTGTGGACCATGGCCCGCGAATCGGCCGACATCGTCGTGCTCATCGCCGCCAACCGTGCCTACAACGTGCTGCGCACCGAACTCTCCCGCCACGCGGACGCGGAAGCCGCGGCGGGCCCGCAGGCCACGCGGCTGACCAGCCTCGACGACCCCGCGATGGACTGGGTTTCGCTGGCCCGCGGGTTCGGTGTCCCGGCCCGGAACGCCGCGACGACCGGCGAGCTGCGCGACGCGTTCGCGAGCGCGCTCCGCGCCCGCGGCCCCCACCTGATCCAGATGGAACTGTGAGGACCAGCGATGACATCAGGCGATGCCACCGCCGCAACGGTACGGCGGTTCCTTGACCAGCCGCGGCGCATGCTCATCGGCGGCCGGTGGGTGGAGTCCCGTACCGGCGAGACGCTGGAGTCCGTCGATCCCGCGACGGCCCTCCCCCTGACCACCATCCCGCGCGGGGACGCCACCGACGTCGACCAAGCCGTCCGCGCGGCGCGCGCCGCCTTCGAGTCCGCGGCCTGGCGGGAAATCTCTCCCATCGACCGTGGCCGGCTGCTCGACCGGCTCGCGGACCTGATCGAGGAACACGCCGAGGAACTGGCCCTGCTGGAGGCGCACGACAACGGCAAGCCCGTCCGGGTCGCCCGGGCGGTTGACGTCGGCTCAAGTGCGAAACTGTTCCGGTACTTCGCGGGCTGGCCGAGCAAGTTCGAGGGCAGCACCGTGCCGGTATCTCCGCGCGGCGGGCTAAGCGTCCTCAACTACACGGTGCACGAACCGGTCGGCGTGGTGGGCGCGATCGTCCCGTGGAACTTCCCCATGTCGATGGCCTGCTGGAAGCTCGCGCCGGCCCTGGCCACCGGCAACACCGTCGTGCTGAAGCCGGCCGAGGAGACGTCGCTGTCCACGCTGCGGCTGGCGGAGCTCATCCAGCAGGCGGGCTTTCCCGACGGGGTCGTCAACGTGGTCACCGGCACCGGGCCGGCCGCTGGCGCCGCGATAGCCGAGCATGCGGGCATCGACAAGGTCGCCTTCACCGGCTCCACCAATGTCGGCCGGCTCGTCGCGCGAGCGGCGACCGGCAACCTGAAAAAGGTATCGCTCGAGCTCGGCGGCAAATCGCCGCACATTGTGCTGCCCGACGCCGACCCCGGCCAGGTCGCGGCGGCGGCAGCCGATGCGATCTTCTTCAACCAGGGCCAGACCTGCACCGCCGGATCGCGCCTCTACGTACACCGGCGCATCTACGACGACGTGCTGAGCCGCGCTGACCGAGCGGGCCGGACGCATCCTGGTGGGCCCGGGCACCGACCCGGGGACCGAGATGGGACCGCTGGTGTCGGCCACGCAACTGGCCCGGGTGGCCGGCTACCTTGCCTCCGGCCACGACGAGGGCGCGAAGCTGGTCACCGGCGGCGGGCGCCCGGCCGGGCTCGATGAGAAATACCGTGACGGCTATTTCCTCGAGCCGACCATTTTCGTCGAGACGAATCATTCGATGAGGGTAGTGCGCGAGGAGATCTTCGGCCCGGTGCTGGTGGTCATGGACTGGGAAGACGTCGATGACCTCGTCGCGATGGCCAACGACACCTGCTACGGGCTTTCCGCCGGGATATGGACGCAGAACCTGACGATGGCCCACCGGATCGCGGCCGCGATCCGGGCCGGAACCATCTGGGTCAACTGTTACAACCTCACCGACCCGGCCTCGCCGTTCGGCGGTTACAAGCAGTCCGGCTGGGGCCGGGAAATGGGCCGCGGGGCACTTGAGCTCTACACAGAAACGAAAAGCGTGTGGGTGAACCTCACGTGAAACAGCGATCAGGGAAAGGAGCGTCGTGGATCTAGAACTTCACGGGCGGGGCGCCGTTGTCACCGGCGGCGCACTCGGCATCGGCAAGGCCATCACGCGCGAACTGGTGCGCGAAGGCGTCGACGTGGTGATCGCGGCCCGGCGGCAGCACCTGCTGGAGGAGACCGCCAAGCAGATCGAAGCGGAACTCGGCGGGCGGGTGGTGCCGATTCCCGCCGACACGACGAGCACACAGGCCGTGCGGAGGCTGATGGACACCGCGACCGGCGAGCTCGGCCGGCTCGACATCCTCGTCAACGGCGCCGCCGCGCCCTCCGGCCTGGTCCGCAACTCGATCGAGGAGGCCGACCCCGAGCTGCTGCTTGCCGACCTGAACACCAAGGTAGTCGGCTACTTCCGGTGTGCCCAGGCGGCCGTGCCGCACATGAAGAAACGCGGATTCGGGCGGATCGTCAACATCGGCGGGCTGACCGGCCGGTCCAGCCACGCGCTGTCGGGCATGCGCAACCTCGCCGTGGTGCACATGACCAAGGTCCTGTCCGACCAGCTCGGCCCGTTCGGGGTCACGGTGAACACGCTGCATCCCGGCGTCGTGGAGACCGAGCACATCCACGAGCTGTACGAGAAGGAAGCCGCCAGGCGCGGCATCACCCCGCAGCAAGTCGAGCAGGACTTCATCGACCGGACGCCGATCCGGCGAGTCCTGACCGCGGAAGAAGTCGCGCGCACGGTCTGCTTCCTCGCCTCGCCGCACGCCGGCGGAATCACCGGTGAATCACTCGGCATCGACGGCGGCCTCACCCGCGGCATTTTCCTGTGAGCCAGCAGTAGCGAAGGAGCGTTGTAATGGAAGGAACCATCCTCGTTGCGACCGCGGGACAGGGCGTGCTGTCGAGCGCGGACGACGGCAAGACCTGGTACCGGATCAGCACCGGGCAGGACATCGAGTTCGACGCCGTGGTGCGCTGCCTGGCCGTCGACCCGCGCGACCCGCGCGTGATCTACGCCGGAGCCGATGCCGGCCTTGCCCGCAGCGACGACGCCGGCGTGACCTGGCACCGCGTCGACTCACCGATGAACGGCATGCAGGTCTGGTCCCTGGCCATCGACCCCGGCGATTCCGCGCGCATGCTCGCCGGCACCGGTGCGCCGTCTCGCGCCGCGGTGTTCCGCACGACCGACAGCGGGAAGAACTGGGACCGCCTCCCCCCGGACATCCCCGAGTTCTGCGCCGGCGTCAGCCGGCCGCGCATCCTGACCATGACGTGGGAAAACGCCGACCGTGCCTGGTTCGGGATCGAGGAAGGCGGCCTATGGCGCACCCGCGACCAGGGGGACACCTGGCAGCGCATCGACGGCACGCCGGCGTCCTTGCCGAACGGGGTCACCAACTCCGATGTCCACTGCGTGGTGATCCTCGACGGCCCGCCCAAGACGATCGTGGTCGCCGTCGTCAACGCCCTGTTCGTCAGCCAGGACGACGGCGTGACCTGGACCCGCCAGGACACCCGCGCCCGCTACGGCATCTACTACACCCGGCTGGTGACAGCCATCCCCGGCACCAGCGATCTCCTGCTCGGCATCGGCGACGCCACCCCCGGCACGACAACCAGGATCTTCTACTCCACCGACCTCGCGCAGACCTGGACCGAGGCCTCGCTAGACACGTCGGCGAACTCCACCGTGTGGGCGTTCGGCGTCCACGCCGCCGACCCGGCGCTGGCCTTCGCCGGCACCAAATACGGCCACCTGTACCGGTCCACCGACACCGGGCGCAGCTGGACGAAGGAATGGCGCGAGTTCCCGGAAATCACCGACGTGGCGTGGACCCCGGCCGTCGCCGGGGGACCTCGTCCCCACTGAATCCCCACCCTGATCGAAGGAGACTTGCACGATGGCCAACGACGATGTGCTGCAGCCGGACGGCGCGGACGCCCGCGACGTGAAACCGCGGATCAGGCGGACCCACCTGTCGCTGTTCGTCCGCGACCCCGAAGCCTCGGCGAAATGGTACGAAGACGTGCTCGCAATGGAAATCACCGCGCGCGGCCCGCAATGGGTGTTCCTGTCCTACGGCCGCAAGCACCACGACATCGCCCTGATCCGCGCCGAAGACGATGCCCAGCCCGGGGGCATCGGGCTGCAGCATTACGGACTGGAGATCGACGGCGATCTCGAGGAACTGCGCCGCCTGTACGGGATGCTGCTGGAAAAAGGCGTCCCGGTCGTGAAAACCACCGACCACAAAATAGGCATTGGCGTTTACTTCACCGACCCGGACGGTAACCGCTTCGAGTTCTTCTGCGAGACGGTGCCCGACGACGAGGAAGGCAAGCGCGTTCTCGGCGCGTACAACGCGCCCAGCGAACCGCTCGTCATCGACCCGCTTTACACCTGAGGCCGGGAGGAACCCCATGCGAGAGGCTAATTTCGGGGAATACCACATCCGCAAGTGGTTCACCTACCTCGAAGACACGCTGGCCACCGAAACTGGTGCCCTCGCCGACGGCGACCCGGTGCGGAAGATCGTGATCGCCGCGGCCATCCACAACCCCTATGCCGCCCGGTACAGCGAAGACCTGAGCCGGATCGTGCACGGCTCGGCGAAACTCGGCCTCCAGTTCGGCCGCCGCGTCCAGGACGCCGCCGCCGGCCGGCCGGTCGCCAGCTACGGCAAGGCATGCCTGGTCGGAACCGACGGCGAGTACGAGCACGGCAACGCGTTCCTCACCCAGGTCTTCGCCGACCCCGTCCGGGACGCCGTCGGCGGCGGCAAGGCCTGGGTACCGTCGACCGGCAAGCGCGCGGCCCCGGGCGCCAGCATCGACATACCCCTGGCGCACAAGGACGCGCTCTACGTGCGCTCGCACTACGACACCATCACCGCCACCTTCACCGACGCGCCCGCCCCGGACGAGGTCGTCGCGATCTTCGCCTTCGCCACCCGCGGCCGGCTGCACGCACGCCTCGGCGGCCTGGCGGCCAGCGCCATCGAGGGAAGCGACGGGCTGCGCTGACCATGGCCGAGGCAACCAAGGCGGCCACCGGAACCGACCGGTTCACCACGCTCAACGGGCTGCGGGCCCACTACGTAGAGTGGGGTGCCCCCGAGGCGCCCCCGGTCGTTCTGCTGCACGGCCTGCGCAGCTACGCGCGCACCTGGGAACCGGTCGCGGCGGCACTGGCCGGCCGCTACCGGCTTATCGCCCTAGACCACCGCGGCCGCGGCGACAGCGACTGGGACCCGGCCGACGATTACAGTACCGGGGCCTACGTCAGCGACCTTGAACAGTTCGCCGACTCACTGGCGCTGGAGCGGTTCGCGCTCGTCGGCCACTCCATGGGTGGCACCAACGCGATCGTCTACGCGGCCCGGAACCCCGGGCGCGTCCGGGTCCTGGCGGTCGAGGACATCGGGCCCGGTTCGTCGGCGTCCGGCGCGGGCGCCGAGCGGATCAGGCGCGAACTCGCGCACACTCCGCAGGATTTCGCCGGAATCGCCGAAGCGCGCGCGTACTGGCGCGGCGTGCGCCCCGACATCTCCGATGCCGCGCTTGAGTCCCGTATCGAGAACACGCTCCGCCGGTTCCCCGACGGCCGCTGGGCGTGGAAGTTCGATCTCGACGGCATTACCCGGGCCCGCCTTGATCCCGACCCGGCCCGTCACGTTGACCTGTGGCCGCACGTCGAGGGCCTGCGCTGCCCGGTGCTGGTTATCCGCGGCACCCGTTCGGACTTCCTTGCCGCCGCCACCTGCGCCCAGATGGCGGCGCGGCAGCCGCTGCTCAGCTGGACGGAGATTCCCGCGGCGGGGCACTACGTGCACGACGACAACCTGGCCGCGTACCTCGCCGCGCTGCGGGACTTCCTCGGCCGGCACCGGGACCGGCCTTGACCCGCACCCTTGACACCCAGGTCGCCGTGGTCGGGGCGGGACCAGTCGGCGCCACGGTGGCGAACTTCCTCGGCCTGTACGGCGTGGACACGGCGCTCATCGAGCGGTGCCCGCAGATCATCGACTACCCGCGTGCGGTCGGCATGGACGACGAGTGCCTCCGCAGCTTCCAAGCCCTCGGCCTGGCCGACGAACTGGCCAGGGACATGATCCAGAACGTGCCGCTGCGGTTCTTCGACGCCCGCGGCCGGTGCTTCGCCGACGTTCGCCCCGCGACCCGCGAGTACGGCTGGTCCCGCCGCAACATTTTCCTGCAGCCTGCCTGCGAACGCGTGCTCCGCCGCGGCCTCGGGCGGTTCCCCGGTGTCCAAACCCTGCTCGGCCATGACGCCGTCCGGCTGCGCCAAGACGACCTCGGCGTGGAACTCGGGGTACTGGCCCCGGGGGATGAGCGCCTGCGGATCCGGGCCCAGTACGTGGTCGCGGCCGACGGAGGACGCAGCACCGTCCGCGATCTCCTCGGCGTGCCGCTAGAAGGTGACACCCACCCCCGCAAGTGGGTCGTCATTGAATCCGACACCGATCCCCTCGACGCCCCCTACACCGGACTGCACTGTGACCCGGCCCGGCCCTACGTCTCGATCCGCCTTCCGCACGACGGCCGACGCTGGGAGTTCATGCTGTTCCCGGGCGAAGACAGCGAGGAGATGCTTAAGCCGGGCAAAGTCAGGGAACTCCTGACACCGCACGTCACGGACCCGGCGCGGCTGAATATCATCCGGGCCCGGGTGTACACGCACCACTCGCGGATCGCGCAGCGGTTCACCGTCGGCCGGGTGTGCCTGGTCGGCGACGCCGCTCATCTCATGCCGCCCTGGGCCGGGCAAGGGCTGAACACCGGCATCCGCGACGCCACCAACGTCGCGTGGAAGATCGCCGCCGTCGTCACCAAGGGCGCCGATCCCGGCATCCTGGCCAGCTACGACGCCGAGCGCCGCCCGCACGCCCAGGCGATGATCGACCTCTCGACCACGCTCGGCCGCATCCTCTCGCCCACCAGCCGCCAGGTGGCGGCCGCCCGCGATCTTGCCTTCCGGTCCATTGTGTGGGCGCCGGCGGTGAAAGCCTGGATCCTGCAGATGCGGTTCAAGCCGATGCCGCGCTACACCGGCGGACTGGTGGTTCCCGGTGAACGCGGCCGGAGCTCGCCCGTAGGCCGCATGTTCATCCAGCCCCTGGTTGAAGACGCTCAGGGGCATGCGGTACGCCTCGACGATACGCTCGGCTCCTGGTTCGGCGTGATCGGCTTTCGCGCGGACCCGGCCGAGTACCTGACCGATGCTCAGCGTGACTACCTGACCCAGCTCGGCGCCAGCCTCATCAAGGTCACCGACTCGCGCGCCGGCCGTGGCCAGCACACGACGACTCACCCAGGAACGCAGGTGATCGAGGACCTCGAGGGCCACCTGCGTGAGTGGTTCACCCGGCACGCGACCCGCTTCGCCGTCATCCGCCCCGACCGGTACGTCGCCGCGCATGCCGACGAGACCTCGCTCGGCGCGGCCATCAGCCGGCTCCGAGGATTGCTAGATCCAGTGGATCCGTGCTAAGGCGTGCTTTCCGGTGACGGCCGGCGCTGTCGCCATCGTGAGCGGTTACCCGCTTCGCGAGGGCGACAGCGCCGCCTGGGAGATGGGATGCGTAAGCGCATCCCCGGTGACGCCGACGGTCAGCCGCTGAGCGCCTGGGTGGCCGGAGTCGGCTGGGCGATGCCCGCCGCGCTGATGACCGCCTGCGCGCCGGCCGGCCAGTTGTCGCCGCTGACCAGGACGTTGCCGGTCAGGACGTTGTTGTGCGGCGCGCCGGTGGCGACTTGGGTCGCGCCGCCGTTGTACCAGTTGCCGGAGAACGTGTTGTCGTCGGTGTTGTTGTTCGGGTTGGCGTTGGTGAAGGCCCATACCCCGGCGTCCTGCACCACGTTGTTCTCCTCGGTGACGTACCGGGAGCCCTCGTCGAGGTACAGCGCGACCGTGTGGTTGTTGTTGTACATGTAGTTGTCTTCGATCACGGCGCCGGGGTTGGCGGAAAGGTTGTAGATGCTGCCGCCGTCGTGCATGGCGTTCTTGGTGTTGAAGATCAGGTTGCCGGCGACCGTGTTGTCCTTCAGGGTCGTCGGGGTGGTGTAGAGGGGCTGGTAGTTATAGGTGCCGCGGTTGACGTAGTCCTGGCTGCCGCCGGCGTCGTTCATGCCCCAGCCCCAGCCGATGTCGATGCCGTCGTACGGCAGGTTGCTGACCTCGTTGTGGGTGATCGTCGCCCTGGTGACGTAGGTGGAGAGGATCGCCGCCGTCTCCTTGTAATCCGTTCCGGTGCCCGTGACCAGGTTGTTGCTGATCGTGATGTCCTGGTTGGTCATCGCCGGGTTGCTCGGGTGGTGGGCGTCGGTCTGCACGCCGCCGGCCACGATGCCGCCGCCGGCGTCATCGGTGAAGGCGTTGCCGTTGATGGTGATGTCGCTGGCGCCGAGGCCGGTTCCGCTCGCGTTGGCGTCCGCGTCGTTGCCGACGCCGAGGCCGGCCTGCCCGAGCTCGCGGAACGTGTCGTCGCTGAACGTGATGTCCTTGGCCGCCGACACCTGCACGGCCGCGGGCATCTGGTTCCAGTGCTCTCTGGTGGCCTCGAAGAGCTGGCAGCCGAAGAAGCAGCTGCCGAACGCGGGCTGCTGCCAGTTGCCGGTGATGAACGTGCCGCTCTGCTGGTCGGCGTAGCCCTGGCTGGTGCTCGGCCCCAGCCAGGACGTCCCGGTGAACTCGATGCCGCGGAACGTCAGGCCCTGGGCCGGGGCGCTGTAGCTGCCGCTGATGTCGACGAGCGACGGCAACCGGGGCAGTTCGACGTCCACGCCCCGCATGGTCTGACCCGCCGGTGCCTCGTAGTACAGCTTGCCGGTCGATGAGTCAAGCGACCACTGGCCGGCCTGCTGGATGAATGCGAGCGAGTTCTCCAGGTACATCGAGCCGCCCTCGAACGGCTGGGCGAGTACGTCGTAGCCCCAGTTGTTGTTGGCCCAGGCCGGCTGCTGCATGGTGATGGTTGTGCCGCTGATCGACTGCACGGGCGCGTACCGGTCCGTGAAGGAGTCCAGGCTCTCCAGCTGGATCTGGTTCTGGTCCGGCAGGCTGCCGAGGTAGTCAAGCGATGAACTGGTGATGCTCAGGCCGGTCGCGGTGAACGTGACGTCTGACCGGGGCAACGCGACGGCGGCATTAGGCGCCTCCTTGCCGTCGACGTACAGCTGGCGGCTGTCGGTGCCCTTGCCGACGTCGGCCACCCAGATGTTCTTCGCGGCGTCATACGGCTGCCAGTCGGTGACCGGCCGGGCGCCGCTGAGCACGGGGTGGGCGCCGGGGGCGGCTTCCCAGGTAATGGTGTGCCCGTTGCGTCCCGCGTCCCGCGCCGTGAAGGTCAGCGGGCGCGGGAGCCGGTAGGTCCCCGTCCCGAGTTCGACGGTCACGTTCTCGTGGGCCCCGAGCGCGGCGGCAAGCGTTTCGGCGACGTAGACGCTGGGCGCCGGTATCGCTCCGGGCGCGAAAGCGAGGCCGCCGCCAGGTCCCGCTGCTTGCACCTCGATCACGGCACCGGTGGCCGCTGCTGCTGGACTGGCGTGAGCGGCTAGCGCCGAGACGGCGACCAGCAACGCGGCGGCCCCGGGGACGATCGCTTTAATCGAGCGTCGTCTCAGGTTAGACATATGGCATTCCCTCCAGGTCGGCGCGGGGAGCGCGGGAAGGGTCCGTGGGGTGCGTGCACACAAACGGACGATGACATACGTGTAAGGTAATTCATCGTACGTATGCACTCAAGGGCTCAGCGATGCCGACATGAACCCGCGTGCGGGGAAGGTGGGGAGCCGCGCTCCGGCTAGCGGAGTGCTGAACCGGGCGTGGAGATCTCAGCTCCTGTCGTCGCCGAACACACGGCGCTGGATCTCCCTTCGGTAGTCCTCCAGCGTGTTGTCTAGGTGCACGGTGGCGGCATGCGCCGCCTTGACCGGTTCCCCGTCCCGGATGGCCTGGTAGATCGCCGCGTGCTCCTCCACTGCCTCGGCCGCGTGGCCGCCGAGCGTGCCGCGCAGCCCGATGGTGGCGGACTGCACCAGCAGGCGCCTGGCCTCACGTACCGCCGCGACCAGGAACGGGTTATGCGACGCGGCCGCGATGCTGAGGTGGAACGCGTCGTCGCCCCGGCTGAACAGGTCCGGCTGTCCCGTCGCGTGTCCTTCCCGGCATGTCTGCGCGGCGGCCGCGATGGCGCGCAGTTCGGGGGGCGTTGCCCTGGTGGCGGCGAGCCGGCTCGCCTCGGCTTCCTGCACACGGCGGAACTCGAAGAGCATGTAGACGTGATCGAGGTCGGCGGGCAGGAAGAAGCCATCCCAGCGCATGCCGAGCATGCCGTCATCGTCGGCGACGTAGAGCCCGCGGCCCTTCTGCGCTTTGACCCGGCCAAGCGCTGAGAGGATCTTGATCGCCTCGCGCACGACCGTCCGGCTCGTTTCCAGCTGCCCGGCGATCTCGTTCTCGGTGGGCATCCGGTCGCCCGGGCGCAGATGAGACCGCGCGATCAGCTCCAGGATTTGCTCGGCCACCCGTTCATACCCCGGCCGGTAGGCGTCGCGGACGTGCGTGGCGTCCCGCGCTCCCGCCGGCGCTCGCGTCGCGGCGTCTGGGGCCATGCCGGCCGCAGTGTCTCCGTTTCCGGCCTGTGTCACACCCAAGAGTATGACCCTTTCTCCGCCCGACTGCCTCATCCACCCAGTTCAGGAGCATGCCGCCGCTCAGCGAGCCCGACGTGAGCCGCGAGTGCGCTTGCCGCGCAGGTCAGCCGAATACGCGGCGCTGGATTTCGCGGCGGTAGTCCTCAAGGGTGTTGTCCAAGTGCACCGCGGCTGCCGTGGCGGCCGCTTCTGGCTCTCCGTCCCTGATGGCGCGGAAGATCGCCGCATGCTCTTCCACCGCGCCCGCGGCGTGGCCGCCGAGTCCGTGCAAACCTATGACGCTGGCCTGGCGCTGAAGCGCGCGCGCCTCGCGAACGGCGGAGACAAGGAAGACGTTGTGCGAGGCGGCGGCGATGCCGAGGTGGAACGCGTCGTCGCCCTCGGTGAACTCGGAGTTGTCGCCGCAGGCGTAGCCGTGGCGGCAGGTGCGCACCGCGGCCTCGATCTCTCGCAGCTCAGACGGGCTGGCCCGGTCGGCGGCGAGCCGGCTCGCCTGCGCCTCCTGGACCCGCCGGAACTCGAAGAGCATGAATATGTGATCGAGGTCGGTGGGCACGAAAAGCCCGCCCCACCGCGTGCCTCTCAGCATGCCCTCGCCGTCCGCAACGTACAGGCCCCGGCCCTTCTGAGCGCTGACCTGGCCGGTCGCCGAGAGGATCTTGACGGCGTCGCGCACCACCGTGCGGCTGGTGGCCAGGCGAGTAGCCAGTTGCTTCTCCGTGGGCATGCGGTCGCCGGGCCGCAGCGCGAGATCGCCGATCAACTGCAGGATCTGCTCCGCCACCGCCTCGTAGCGGGGCCGGTAGGCGCCGGATGCGCCGTTCCCGGTATCGCCGTCAGCGGGTGCCTCCCCGCGGCCGTTCGCCAGGGGCACACCGCTCACGTACTCCACGCATCCCATCTCGCCGGGCAGACGCGCCTGGCACGCTTGACCATCCTGACATCGATGATATTCATATTGGGATGACCGAAGCAAGATGAGTACTACTTATTTCGACAGAGAATCATGCTATAACGGTCATTCTGCCTCCGTTGCTCCCAAAGTATCTCCATCGTCCGAGAAGTTAAGCGTACTCATCGCCTTGACGAACGCGGCCCTTTGCGCCTTAATAAGGCATGCACTCGTGCACGTCGCGCCGCCTTCCCCGCAGGTCCTGCTGGTAGGGGCCAGCTTGAGGTGCGAGACGTGGACCACATAAGTAGTACACATTATGAGTGGTGCATATCGGCGATCTCTGTTGTCCTCCCTCGTGGCGGCGACAGGGCGACTACACAAAGTAGTGGAGGCATCTATGGCCCTGGGTATCCGCGCCGCCCGTGCGCGAAGCCGTCTGAGAACGTCAAGCGCACGCGTCGCGTCCGCCGTTGGCGCGGTCGCGCTGGCGGTCACCGTCGCCGCGTGCGGGCACGGGGGTTCTTCCGGCAGTGGTTCCGCGTCCGGCGGCGGCGCCAAGGACGGCTTCACACAGGCCGCGCAGACTTCCGGCCCGCTGACGGTGTGGGTGGACTCGACCCGCGTGCCCGCGGCGCAGGCTTATGCGAAGGCCCACCCGGACGTGAAGCTCAACATCGTCACCTACGACGGTGACGCCAACGGCTCCAACTCGCTGCAGACCAAGGTCGACCTGTACGACCGGACCGGGAACGGCTGGCCGGACGTGGTCTTCAGTGCCGAGAACAACGAGGTGAGCTGGGCGGAACCCGCCGGGTTCACCGCGCCGCTGAGCAAGGGCCTGATCCCGAGTTCGGTGCTGAGCCAGTTCTCGTCCGGGGCGCTTGACCCGTGCACGGTGAACGGCACGGTTTACTGCCTGCGTAACGACCTCGCGCCGACCATGCTGTGGTACAACGCGCCGCTGATGAAGCAGTGGGGCTACCAGGTTCCCACGACGTGGCAGCAGTACGAGCAGATCGGCGAGGAGGTCGCCAAGCAGCACCCGGGCTACATCGTGGGCGCCGCGGGCGACACCTTCACTCCGGAGATCTTCATGTGGGCCAGCCAGTGCCAGGCCAATGACGTCACCGGCATCCGCGCGGTGACGGTCAACGTGACCACCGCCAACTGCACGCGGATGGCGTCGCTGCTCGACACGCTGCTCAGTGACAAGTCGATGTCGAAACTGAGCGCGTTCAGCAGCGCCTTCGACAAGCAGGAGAAGGGCAAGGTGCTCATGCTGCCGGCCCCGGTATGGTTCGCCGGCTCGGTCTTCGACAGCAAATCCGGGCTGAACACGCCCGCAGGCCAGATAGCCGCCGCGCCGATGCCGCAGTGGCCCGGGTCGGCCACGCCCGCCACCGGTGACGTCGGCGGTGGCACGTGGCTGCTCTCGGCGCACTCCGCGCACCTGACGGAGGCCGTCAACTTCATCGAGTGGGTGACGACCAATAACGCCTACCAGGCTGACCTGGCGCCCGGCCTGCCCGCGTACGCCACGGCGGCCACGGCGTGGCTGGCCGGCCAGCAGAAGTCCGGCTACTTCGCCAACAACATCGTCCCGGTGGTGCAGGAGGTCGCTGGCCAGGTGTGGTCGGGCTGGGGCTACGGCAAGTTCAGCCAGGAGGCGATCTGGGCCGCTACCGTCACTCCCGGCATAACCGCGGGCAAGTCGATCGTCTCGATGCTGCCGGCCTGGCAGACCGCGATTAGCAACTACGCCACCGCCGCCGGCTACCAGGTCAGCCATTGACCTCGGCGACCACTGGGTCCGCCAGGGCGCGCGCGCGGCGCGCGCCCTGGCGCGCCGTCGGTGCCGGCCATGCCTTCGTGGCCGGCTACGTGATCTTGCTCGTGGCGTTCGGTGTCGTGCCGGTGGGCTACGGCATCTACTTCGCGTTCACGAACGCGGACAACTACTTCGCCGGACTGTCTAACTTCATCCAGTCCGCCCAGGACTTCCGGTACGTGCCCGCGTTCGAGCACATCGGGGCCTACCTGGTGATCTGGCTGATCGCCCTCGTCGTCTTGGTGACCGGCCTGGCGCTGGTGCTGCACCAGTTGCCGGTGCAGCGCTTCAGCGGGCTGGTGCGCTTCCTGTACTACATTCCGGGGGCGCTGGCGGGGGCCGCGAGCGTCCTGGTGTGGCTGTTCATGCTCGACCCGACCGTCAGCCCGGCCTCCTCGTTCCTGCGCCTGCTCGGCTACGGCACGTTCGGGCAGGTCATCGCGCCCGGCCATCTGTCGCTCCTGTTCGCGATGATCGCTTTCTGGACCGGTGCCGGCGGCTGGATCGTGGTGATGTACGGGGCGCTGAACAACATCCCGCACGACATCATGGAAGCCGCGCGGATCGACGGCGCCGGGGCGTGGCGCATCGCGCGGTACATCCAGATACCGATGCTGCGCAAGTGGATCGTGTACATGGTGATTCTGGCGTTCGCCACCGGCGCGCAGCTGTTCGTCGAGCCGCAGCTGGTCTCCGAGGCCAGCATGGGCGTGGCGGGCCGTGACTACGCGCCCAACCAGCTCGCCTATGACTTCGCCTTCCAGAACAACAACGTCAACTACGCGGCGGCGATTTCGGTGGAGCTCCTGGTGATCTCCCTGGTAGTGGCCGCCATATTCGTGACAAGGTCGAGATTCTTCGATGCGAACTGACGCCGAGGCACCCGCCGTGCGCAGCATGGCCGTTTCGCCGCGCGGGCGCCGCCGTACGCCACGCCCTTCACGCGCCGCGGGCCAGGTACTCGCGGGGCTGCTGCTGCTCGTGTTCGTCGTCTTCTTCGTCCTGCCGGTGATCTGGCTGCTGCTGGCGGCTACGAAGAGCGACCCGCAGCTCGTGCAGGACAACCCGCTCTCGTTCGGGTCCTGGCATCAGCTGCGGGTGAACTGGGACGAGCTGACCAGCTTTCAGGGCGACGTGATCCTGCTGTGGCTGCGCAACTCGGCGGTATACGCGTTCATCGCCCTGGCGATCACGCTCGCGGTGAGCATTCCCGCGGGTTATGCCATGGCCATGATGGAGTTCCGCGGCAGGCGCGCCCTGCTGGTCATCACGCTGGTGGTCATGCTGATGCCGGCCACGACCCTGGTGGTCCCGCTGTTCCTTGAGATCAACGAGGTGCACCTGGTCGGAACGCTGTGGTCGGTGGTGCTGCCGTTCTCGTTCTACCCGTTCGGCGTCTACCTCACCTATATCTACTTCAGCACCGCGCTGCCGCGTGACCTGCTGGCCGCCGCCCGCATCGACGGGTGCTCGGAGTTCGGCGCGTTCCGCCGCATCGCGCTGCCGCTGGCCGCGCCGATCATCGCGCTGGTGGGCTTCTTCAGCTTCGTGGCCAACTGGACGAACTTCTTCCTGCCCTACGTGATGCTGCCGCAAAGCGGCCAGTACCCCGCCCAGGTCGGCATCGCGCTGCTGCTGACCGACGTCCCGCAGTTCAACCCCACCGCGGGCGCGGGCACCGTGCTGCGGCCCGAGCTCGCCCTGGCCACGCTCCTGGCGATTACCCCGGTCCTGCTCGTATTCCTGTTCGCGCAACGCTACCTGGTCAGCGGGCTGCTGGCCGGCGCCACGAAGGAGTGAGATGACGCCTGCCGACATCACCGCCTCGGTACCCCTGCTCGAGCCGCCTGGCTGGGCAGTGGCCGAACGCGAGCTGTTCGACCTGCTTGACCGCGCCTGGCGTCGTTTCGCGCGCGACTTCACCGGCCCCGACGGGCGGCTGAACTACCGGCACGCACTTACTTCCCGGGACGGCGTGGACGACTTCTACGAGGCGTTCTTCAACTGGCCGCAGCTGTACCTGCTCGGCGGGACCGACGACCTGCTGGCCGAGGCCGAGCGCCACTGGGAGGGACTTACCGCGCAGCTGACCGAGCTCGGCATGCTGTCGGATGAGTACGAGCGCGGATACGACTGGTTCCACCAGGGCGAGAGCCTGCTCCTGCTCTACTTCCTGACCATGGCCAACCCGGCCCGGTGGACGGAGCGGGCGGTACGGTTCGCCGAGCTGTACACAGATCCTGCCCACGGCAACTACGACCCGGTGCGCCGCATCATCCGCCGCCCGCACAACGGCTCGGACCCCGGGCGGGCCGGCCTGTTCGACGGGACGCACTATCCGTGGATCGACCGCGAGGAGAAGAGCTACGGCTTCCCGCTCGACTGGCTGCTCCCGGCGGACGCACCCGTGCCGGAACGCGACCAGGACCCGCGGCTGACCGATGAGATGACCGCCCGCATGGGCGTGGGGGACACCGCGGTCAACCTCGCGGCCGCCGGGCTCGTCATGAACGCCTGGATGCTGACCGGCGACCGCCGCTACCAGAACTGGATCGAGCAGTACGTCGGCGCGTGGCGGGAACGTGCCGACGCGAACGGCGGGATCATGCCCGACAACGCCGGCCCGGACGGGGTGGTCGGCAGCCTGCTCGGCGGGCGCTGGTACGGCGGGCACTACGGCTGGTCCTGGCCGCACGGCTGGTACAGCATCGGCTCCGCCGCCGCCGTCGCCGCGCTGGCCGCGGCGACCGTGACCGGCGACGACGGCTACCTGGACCTCGTCCGCCCGGCCATGGACACGCTCATTGCCAACGGCAAGGTCATGGCCTTCACCGAATCCGACTCCTCCATTCCGTCCAAGTGGTACCCGCAACTGGGCCCGGCGGTCACCGTGCCGACACTGCTGGTTCCCTTCCGGCACAGCGACCGCGGCTGGTTCGACTACAACCCCATGCTGACGGCGGTCCCGATGGCGCTGTGGCACCACGGCGGCGACCCGGCCGACCGGCAGCGGCTGGAGGAACTGCGCGCGCAAGCCGGATACGACTGGCGGACCGTCCGCTCCTTCCGCAGCAAGGAAGAAGCCGGCCACGAAGAGCCGTGGTTCGCGTTCCTGGCCGGCGACAACCCGGACTATCCGGAAAAGGCCCTGGCCTCTGCGCAGGCTCAGGCCCGCCACCGGCTCGCCCGCATGCGGGCCTACCGGGACGTCGACATATCCGAGGCCGACATCCACGTGTGGCAGCAGTGCAACCCGGTCGTCACCGAGGCCCTCGTTCAGCTCACCTGGGGCGGTCCGCAGGTCATCTACAACGGGGGGCTGCAGCAGGCCCGGGTCCGGTACTACGACGCCGACCGGCGTCGCCCAGGGCTACCACCCGCGGTGGCCGCCCTGGTATCCAGCATCGACCCGGCCGCCACCGTCATCGACCTGGTCAACCTGGATCCGGAGCGCGACTCCAGCGTGATCGTGCAGGCGGGCGCGTTCGCCGAGCACACCATCGAGGACGTGGGCCACACCGCGTGCGAGGATGGCTCTTGGCTCGGCGACCTCTACGACTACGGGCACGGCGAGCCGGCGGTTGTCGAGCGGCGCACTGAGGTCGGGGCGCCGTGGCTCACCGTTCACTTGCCCGCCTCCACCCGCGTGCGGCTGACCTTGAGGCTGGCGCTAAGGACCAGGAAGCCGTCTTACGCGAGTCCGTTCGACGAGTCAGGAAGCAGCCGCTAGTCATCGCTCGTATGATGAATGCTGTCTCTAGGTTATGCTCGCAGTCACTGCTTGCTCATCCGAAGACAGGATTAAGCGTGACCGCCTCTCAGAGCCCTGATAACTTCACGGCTCCGCCCACCTGGCCCAAGCGACCTGCCCGTCTGGGGACCGCGGTCGTTGACGTGCTGGTTGACCGAGTCGTGTCCGGCGAGCTCGAACCAGGAACCCTGCTCCCCACCGAGCCGCGGCTTTCCGAGGTCTTCAGCGTGAGCCGGACGGTGATCCGCGAGGCGGTTAAGATCCTGGAGCAGAAAGGCCTGGTGCGTGCCAGGCAAGGGCAGGGAACCAGGGTTGCGCTGCCCGACGAGTGGAATCTCCTAGATCCCATGGTGCTGGAGGCGTCGGTCCGGCACGACAAGGACCTGCGCATCCTCGATGACGTGGTGGGGGTCCGGCGGGCGCTGGAGGCCGAGATGGCCCGCGAGGCCGCCATGAGGTCCACGGCTGAGGATCGCGAGGACATGAGGCGCCTGCTCGGCCAGCTGGCTGCCGATGAGAGCACGCCGGACCGGCACATGCTCACTGACCTGGAGTTCCACGATGCGATCATGCGCGCGTCGGGCAACCGGCTCGGCCGGGCGGTCGTGCGGGCCATCCACTCCGAGGCGAGGACGAGCGACCGGTACAACGGATACCCGGTACGGGCCGACTGCGAGGCGTCCGACATCGGCCACGCGCAGATCTATGACCGAATCGTCGAGGGAGACCCCGAGGGTGCCGCCGTGGCGATGTCACAGCACATCATGGGCTCATGGCTCGCGCGCAGGCATAGGCCGTGAGGCTGCGCCCACGCACGTGACCGTCCTCGACGCCCACGTGCACCGCCGCGCACTGGTACCGGACCGGCAGGTGAAGACCCGCCCGCTGCCCGGCGCAAGAGCGCATGGAGAGCCACCGCACCCCGGTTCGGGATAATCAGAGGTTTTCTCCCGAACGGGGGCGTGGTTACTCCTAGTGGCCGGCAGCCTCGCCTGGAAGTCCGCGCCGCTGCACTGCCAGCGAGATGGCCGTCCAGGACACGGGCGGCAATTCGATCGTGAGCCGCGTGCCGTCGGCCCGGGCACTGGCGTTGGCCGCGAGCCTGACCCGTTCGGGCTGCTCGAGCGTGTTCTTCGCGTCTAGTTCGGCATCCTCCAGGGTGAGCGCCTCGAGTAGTTCGGCGCGGCCGAAGCCGGCGAGGTCGACCGTCACCGTCGCGGCGCCCTCCTGACCGCGGTTGACGAGGAACACCGCGGCGCGCCCGGTCTCGGCGTCGTACGTCGCGACGGCGTCGACCAGCGGTACCTGGCCGTAGCGCTCCGTCGGGTAGCTCCCCGCGTCGATCGCGAGCCCGACGACCTCACCCCGCGCGAGGCGCGCCGTGGTCGCGAAGGGGAAGAAGGTCGTCTGCCGCCAGGCCGGGCCGCCCGGCTCGGTCATGATCGGCGCGATCACGTTGACCAGCTGGGCGAGGCATGCCGCGGTGACGCGGTCGGCGTGCCGCAGCAGCGAGATGAGCAGGTTGCCGACGACGACCGCGTCGCGCACCGAGTAGTGGTCCTCAAGCAGGCGCGGGGCGACTGGCCACGAGCGGGCATCGGTGGCCTGCTGTTCCTCGCGGTAGCGCGTCTGGTACCAGACGTTCCACTCGTCGAAGGAGATGTTGACGGTCTTCTCCTTGCGCAGCTTGGCCTTCACGGCGTCCGCGGTCGAGATCACGGACTCGATGAAGAAGTCCATGTCGACGGCCGAGGCGAGGAAGCTGCCGGTGTCGCCGTCGTGCTCCTGGTAGTAGGCGTGGCAGGAGATGAACTCGACGTCGTCGTAGCAGTGCTCGAGCACCACCCGCTCCCACTCGCCGAAGGTCGGCATCGAGGCACCCGAGGAACCGCAGGCGACGAGCCGCACCGAGGGGTCGAGCTGCTTCATCGCCTTCGCGGTCTGCGAGGCGATCTTGCCGTAATCCTCCGCCGAGCGGTGACCGAGCTGCCAGGGCCCGTCCATCTCGTTGCCGAGGCACCACAGCGTGATGCCGTACGGCTCCTCGCGGCCGTTCGCGCGGCGCGCGTCCGACCGCGAGGTGCCGCCTGCGATGTTGGCGTACTCGAGTACGTCGAGCGCCTCGAGTACACCGCGGGTGCCGAGGTTGACGGCGTACATGAGCTCGGCCCCCGTGAGTTCGGTCCATTTCGCGAACTCGTCGAGCCCGATCTCGTTGGTCTCGGTCGAGTGCCAGGCGAGGTCGAGGCGGGTCGGGCGGTGCTCGCGGGCACCGATCGAGTCCTCCCAGCGGAAGCCGGAGACGAAGTTGCCGCCGGGGTAGCGGATTGTCGTTACCCCCAGCTCGCGCACGAGGGCGAGCACATCCCTGCGGAACCCGTCGGCGTCGGCGTGCGGGTGGCCGGGTTCGTACAGCCCGTCGTAGACGCAGCGGCCGAGGTGCTCGACGAAGGAGCCGAACAGGCGCCGGTTGACGGCGCCGACGACGAAGCGGGAGTCGATGGCGATGCGGGCTGAGGGCATGTCGGCCTTTCGGTGGAAGCGGAACGTTGACGGCGGGGCGCGTCACCGTGGCACCAGGGGGCCTCACCGACCAGCGAGCGACCCCCCGATGCCGCCGACGCTGAAGAAACGGTTGAGCACGGCGAAGATGATGATCGGAGGCACCATCATCACCACCGCGACCGCCATCACCGGGCCCCAGTTGGTCTGATTCTGCTGGAAGAAGGTTTCAAGGCCGATGGGCAGGGTGTAGTTCTGCTCGGAACGCAGGAACACCACCGCCACGAGGTAGTCGTTCCAGGCGAGCAGGAACGAGAAGATCGCCGTCGACAGGATGCCGGGAAGCGAATTCCTGAGCACTACCCGGGTGAAGCTGCCGAAGACGGAGCAGCCTTCTATCCACGCCGCTTCCTCGAGCGTTATCGGGATGGAGTCGAAGTACGCGGCCATCATCCAGATCGCGACCGACATCGTCGCGCCGACGTAGATGATGACGAGTCCTCCGAGCGTGTCCACCAGGCCGAGCTGCGCGAACAGGATGAACAGCGGGATGACCGCGGTGATGACCGGCAGCGACTGGACCACGAAGAGGGTGAGCGAGAAGCCGACGATGAGACGGCCGCGGCCGCGGGAAAGAACGTAGCCGGCCGGCGCGGCGATGACGACGGCCACCACGACCGTGGCCAGGGTCACGAGGAGGCTGTTGCCGATCCAGGAGGCGACGCTTGTCTGGGTGAAGACCGTGATGTAGTTCTCCAACGTCGGCCCCGTGGCCGTGCTCCCGAGCGATGGCTGCACCGACAGGGCCACCACCGCCACCAACGGCACTAGGACCACGACGGCGATCACCGCGAGAGCGGTGAACCGCCACCAGCGGCCCGTATTCCGCGCCCGTTTTCTCGGCGAGGCCGAGATCGCTGTGAGAGCCGGGGTGTGCGCGCTCATTCGATTCTCGCCTTTCGTACCTGGCGATAGAGGGTGACGCTCACAGCCACGAGCACGATCGTCATCAGGAACGCGATCGCGACACCCGGGCCGGTCTGGAAGTTCTGGAACACGGTCGTGTAGGCCAGGACGACGAGGGTCTGGGTGGAGTTCACCGGCCCGCCGCCGGTCAGCAGGAAAATCGTCGGGAAGTCGTTGACGCAAAAGATGGTCATCAGGATCCAGCTGATGTAGGTGGGGCGTGCGATCATCGGCAGGGTCACCAGCCGGAACGTCTGCCAGCCGGAAGCGCCGTCGACGCGGGACGCCTCGTAGATGTTCGCGTCGACCGACGTGAGCGCCGACGCCATCATCATCATCATGAACGGGAAGCTGACCCACACCTTGAAGATGCACACGGTCACCTGAGCGAGCGTCGGGTCGGCAAGGAAGAGGACATCGCCGAAGCCGAGATGCTTCGCCAGCACCGGAAGAGGACTCTGCGGGGTGGCGACCAGCCAGTTCCAGGATGTGGCCGAGACTACGATGGGCACGACCCAGGGCAGGAGCAGAAGCACCTTGAGCGTGCCGCGGGCCGGCACGCCGGGCCGTAGCAACAGCGCGAGCCCGAGCCCGACCGCCCAACTGCCGAACACGCCGACGAGGGTGAAGACGACCGTGAACTGGGCGGCGTGCCAGAAGCCCGGCGAGGTGAGGATGCCGGTGTAGTTCCGCAGCCCCACGAAGCTGCCGGCGTCGATCAGGTCGCCGTTGCGCAGGGACTGCTGGCCGGCGTAAAGCAGCGGATACAGGGTCAGCAGCAGGAGCAGGAGGACCGACGGCGCCGCGAACAGGGCGAACGTCATCCCGCGGGTCGTCCGGTGGCGGCGCGGTCGGCGCTGCGGCCGGCCCGGTCCCGCGATGCCGACGCCGCGACGGGCCTTGCGCACCGATCCCATCAGGGCGCCGGTGGTCATCGCGGTCACTTCCACTGCGAGGTGAGCGTGTTCTGCAGCGTGGTGAGCGCTTCCTTCGGCGTCGCCCGCAAGGACAGGACGCTCTGCGCGAAGGTGGTCATCGCCGGCGTGCTGTCGACCAGGGAGACGTTCGCGAAGAGCGCATCGCCACCGGGAGCGGCCCAGGTCTTGCTGACCGGCAGCCATTTCTCGACCGCCGTGACCGCGTTGGGATTGGAGCGGAACTGCGGGGTTGCCGCGATTGACCTGAGCACCGGGAGGCCGATACCGGTTTGCTTGGTCCAGAGCGGTGCCATGTTCCGGTAGTAGTAGGACAAGAACGCCTCGGAGCCCTGCTGGCTTGGGGTGTTGCGGTACATCATGATGTTGTTCGGGAAGTAGAGGGCGCCCATGCCGCCCTGTGCGCCCTTAATCGGGTCGGCGACTATCATGTCGGCTTGCACGGCACCGCCGAGGTCCTGGTCGAGTCCCGGGCCTTCGTACCCCATGCCGAACTTGCCAGCCTTCCACTGCGACTGTGCGTTCGTGGTGGAGTAGCTCACGCTGCCGGGGTCCATGTATCCCTTGCGGACGAGCTCGACTACGAAGTCGAGAGCGTCGATATTGGCCGCGGTCACGCAGTCTGGCTTTTGCTCGCCATTGAATAGTCCGCCGCCATTGTTGATCAGCAGCCCGACGAGTACCTGGAAGCCGTTGCCCTGGGCGCCCGAGGCGATACCGAAGCCGAATACTCCGGTCTTCTTGAGCGCCGCGCAGGCATCGAGATACGACTGCCAGTCCGTCGGCGGGTTCACGCCGGCCTTTTCCAGAAGCGACTTCCGGTACCACAGCACCCGCATGTCGAGGTTGTAGGGGATGGCGACGTACCCCTTGTCCGTCTTCATCGCGGCGAGGACACCCGGCAGGAAGTCGTCGTAGAGCCCGTTCTTCTGCCAGGACGCTAGAAGTCCGTCCGCGTAGGCGATGTAGTTCTGCACCGCGAACTGGAACGCCTGGGTGCCGCTTCCGCTGCTCACCGCCGGGCCTGTCTTTGACGCGATCGCAGTGGCGAAGGTGGTGGTGAAATTCGCCCACTGCACCGCCTGGTAGGTGGCGGCAGGCAGCCCGGCGGCCGGCTTGTAGGCGAGCGTGATCTTCTGGTCGAGCGGCGAGAAGGGCGTACCTCCCCAGGGCATGTTCCAGAACTTGATCGTCTCAGCAGTCCCGCCGCCCGGCGAGCAGGCGGCCAGCGCGGCCAGCGCTGCGGCGCCCCCCGCGCCCGCGAGCAGGCTCCGCCGCGAGATGGTCCCGGAGGTTCTGCCTTCAGCCATTCGTTTTCTCCTCCTTCAGCCGGAGTCGCCGGCGGCTTCGTCGTCGAACACCTGGAGCGATCAGCCGGAGCAACTCACGATCCATGTTTTTTGCGCAAAACTCCGAGCCAGTGCGACCGTTTTGAGTGATGGTAAGACGACTGAGAGGCGAGGACAAGGGTGTCCTTCAAGGAACCTTTGCGCAACTATTCACTTCCCGCTACGCTGTCGGTCATGGCTGGGGATGTGGGGGCGCGGGGCAAGCCGACGCTGTCGGATGTGGCTTCAGTAGCGGGAACGAGCATCCCGACGGTCTCGAAGGTCTTGCGCGGGGGCACCGACGTCTCACCCGCCACCAGGAGTCGCGTCATGGATGCGATTCAAGCGGTCGGCTACGCGCGCGGGGTCAAGGGCGCGGCCGGCAACGAACCAGCCGCCCTGATCGATCTGGTCGTCAACCACGTCAACGGAACCTGGGCGAACGGCGTCTTGACCGGTGTCGAGAGCGCCGCCACGGCCGCCAATGTGGACGTCGTCATCTCGATTGCCCGCGAGAGCGGTGACTGGGTGTCCCGGCTCCTGCGCCGGCCGTCGCGGGGCGCGATAGTCGTGCTTGTCGACCCTACGTCGAGCCAGTTCTCCGCCCTCGAGGCCGCGCGGATCCCGGTCGTGCTGGTCACGCCCATGAGTGAGCCGCGGGCCGCGGTCCCCCGGGTGGGAGTGACCAACTGGGACGGCGGACGGACAGCGGCCGAGCACCTCCTCAGCCTCGGCCACCGTCGGTTCGCGATCGTGGCGGGCGAACGGCCCCACCTTTACAGTCGGGCTCGCGTCGACGGGTTCCGCTCCGCACTGGATGCCGTCGGCGGCATCCAGTGCGCGGTGGTGCACGGCGACTGGGATCGTGGTGTCGCCGCCCGGGCCGCGTCAACGTTGCTGGACCGGACCGACCGGCCGACCGCGATCTTTGCCTGCTCGGACGTGATGGCGGTCGGTGTCTACGACGCGGCGTCCAATCTCGGGCTCCGGGTTCCCCGCGACCTGAGCGTAGTCGGCTTCGATGACGTCCCAGAAGCACAGTGGGCGGTTCCGGCGCTGACCACGGTCCGCCAGCCGATCGCGGAGATGGGCGCCGTCGCCGTCCGGCTTCTCATGCAGGTACCGGAACTCGGGTCGATGTCGGACGCGCGCGACATCAAGCGAGTCGATCTCTCCACGTCCCTCGTTGTCCGGGACTCGACGGGGCCGCCGTTCGGCGTGAAGAAGGAGAACACGGATGACTAGCCGCAATGCCCTCATCGTCCGCGGAGGCTGGGACGGCCACCAGCCCGTGGAGACGACCGATTTCTTCGTGCCGTTCCTTAAGGAACATGGCTTCGAGGTGCGGGTAGAGGAGGGCACGCCGGTCTACGCCGACGCGGGCTACCTCGACACCGTCGACCTGATCGTGCAGGTCAATACGATGAATACCATTGAAAAGGAGGAATTCGCGGGCCTGCGGCGGGCCGTGCTGAACGGCACGGGCATGGCGGGGTGGCACGGCGGCATCGCCGACTCGTACCGCAACACGGCCGACTACTTGCACATGATCGGCGGCCAATTCGCCCACCACGCCGGCATCGAGCCGTCGCTCCGGAAGGGCGAGCAGTCCGACAACTACATCCCCTACACGGTGCACATCACGGAGCTTGGCAAGACACATCCGATTACCGCCGGCATCGAGGACTTCGACCTGGTCACCGAGCAGTACTGGGTGCTGTCGGACGAGTACAACGATGTGCTGGCGACCACGACGCAGGCGGTGCGCCCGTGGGACGCCTGGAACCGTCCGGTCACCGCGCCGGCGATCTGGACGCGTCATTGGGGCAAGGGCCGCATCTTCGTCTCGGCTCCCGGCCACAAGCTCGGCATCGTGCAGGAGCCGCACGTGCGCACCATCATCGAGCGTGGCATGCTCTGGGCTGCCCGGGGTGAGGCATGAGCGAGCTTGCGAGCGAATCAGTAAGCACAGTGCGTCCGCGAATGCGGACCCCGAGCGCCGGCGAGGTGGCCGTGTGAGCGAGCTTGCGAGCGAACCGGAAAGTACAGTGCGTCCGCGAATGCGGACTCCGAGCGCCAGCGAGGTGGCCGTATGAGTGCACCGCTGCGCGTCGGCATGATCGGCGTCGGGGTCATCAGCAAGCAGTACTTCGAGAGCCTCGAGCGCCTTCCCGGCCTGAAGCTGGTGGCGGCCGCGGACATCAATGAGGCGCGGGCCGCTGAGGTCGCGGCTGAGCAAGGCGTCGACGCCCGCTCGGTCGACGACTTGCTCGCCTCGGACGACGTGGATGGCGTGATCAACCTGACGGTCCCGGCCGCGCACGTCGAGGTCGGCCTGCGCGCACTCGCCGCGGGCAAGCACGTCTTCGCCGAGAAGCCGCTCGGGCTCACGACCGCCGAGGCTCGGCCGCTGATCGAGGCCCAAGCCGGCGGTCTCAGGGTCGGATGCGCGCCCGACACGGTGCTCGGCACGGGCATCCAGACCGCGCGGCGCGTCATCGACGACGGGATGATCGGCGATGCGCTCGGCGCGTCGGTTCACTGGTCCGCGCCGGGGCACGAACGCTGGCATCCGGCTCCGGGCTTCTACTACCAGCCGGGCGGCGGGCCGCTCTACGACATGGGGCCGTACTACCTGACGAGCCTCGTGCACCTGCTCGGGCCCATCGCGCGGGTCTCGGGCGTTGCGCGGCGCTCGACGCGCGAGCGCGTCATCCAGACGGGCCCGGACGCGGGCACTGGGCTCCCGGTCGACGTCGACACGCACGTCACCGCGCTGCTCCAGCACGAATCGGGCGTCTCGTCGACGGTCACCGTGAGCTTCGAGGTGTGGGCGACGCGGGCGCCGAAGTTCGAGGTCTACGGCTCGCAGGGCACGCTCGCCGTGCCCGACCCGAACCAGTTCTCGGAAGCGGTCGAGGTGTTCACCGCGACGTCGGGGGAGTGGGCGGTGGTGCCGGAATCCGCCGGCTGGCGCAACGCGGGCCGCGGCTACGGCCTCGCCGACATGGCCGCGGCGATCGCGGCCGGCACGCCGCACCGCGCCTCGGGCGAGCTAGCGTTCCACGTGCTCGACATCATGGAGTCGATCCTCACCGCCTCGGCGTCCGGCCAGGTCGTAGAGCTGTCCAGCACGGTCGACCGGCCGAAGGCAGTGGCGCTGTCGGACGCTCCGTGAGACGCCGATGAACCGGGAAGGGCCCGGCCGCCGCCGTCAATGGTGGCGACCGGGCAATCTAGGCGGTAGGTTCACCGCTGTTTACGGGACTGTCCATTTCTGGTTAGATGCGCCGCTGCAACTCCATATTTGGAGCTGGGTGCCGTTGGTGGTGCTTCCGTTGGGGTCGTCGAGGCACTTGCCGGAGGTGGGGTTGACCAGCGCCCCGTTCTCGGCTGCCCACTGCTGGTTCGCGCCGCCGTTACAGGTCCAGAGTTCGACCAGTGTCCCGTTGTTGTAGTTGGCGCCGGTGATGTCCAGGCAGCCGCCGGCGATGGTGATGGTGCCGTTGGCGTTGACGGTCCAGTTCTGCGCGGGGGCGTAGCCGTCGCACGTCCAGATCTGGACCTTGTTCCCGTTGGCGCCGCTGCCGTTGTTGTTGTCCATGCAGTCGGAGCTGCTGACGCCGGAAACGATCGCGCCGGTAGCTCCGCTGCTGCCGCCGCCGGTGTTGTAGCCGGCCGCCACGATGTTGGCCTGGACGGCGGCCTCGGTGGCGGCTGAGGCGTAGCCGGTGGTCATGACGCCCTCGTAGAAGGTGCCGGCCGAGCCCTTGCTGTTGTCGCCGCCGGTGCCGAGGATGATGGCGCCCTGCTTCTTCATCGGGTTGTAGCCGGAGGGCCGCACCCCGCTGAAGTCGGTGGCGAGGGTGCCGGACTGGGCGTTGCCGCCGAGGATGGCCCACTGGTTGGCGCCGCCTTCGACCATGGCGGTGGTGAACCGGTAGTTCGTGGTGGGGTCGTTGGCGTTGAAGCCGGCGCTGGAGCCGGAGTAGAGGCCGTTCTCCATGTCGGCCATGATCCAGGGCCCGTTGCCGGTGCCGTAGCCCCAGACCTTGATGTTGCCGAAGTAGATGGCCTCCATGGTCCCGTTGCCGTCGTCATCGTTGTTGGTCTCGGCGTTGCCGTAGTCGAAGCAGCAGCCGCCGTTGTAGTGCGTGCCGTCGAAGATCGCGTACTCGCTCTCCGGGTTGTTGCCGGTGGCGATGTTCTTGGTGCTGTCGTCGCGGTAGCCGTCGCCCGCGGCGATGTAGACCCCGTACGCCTCATGGCCGCCGACCGTGACCGGCGCCGCGGTGGCGCTGGCGAGGCCGTCGGGGCCGCCGGCGGCCCCGCCGCCGGGCGCGTCGGTGAGGTTGTTGCCGTTGCCCGACTGGTCGTAGATCTCCGTGATGACGCAGGTGGTGCCGGCGCAGAAGGAGTCCTGCGTCGCGGCGTTGGCCACGCCGCCCGCGCTGAGCGGGGAGATGTTCGTAGTGGTGTTGTCCGAGGCCCGCCTGACCTGGTAGAGCGGGCCGT
Source organism: uncultured Actinomycetota bacterium (assembly GCA_963767685.1). Taxonomy (GTDB): domain Bacteria; phylum Actinomycetota; class Actinomycetes; order Streptosporangiales; family Streptosporangiaceae; genus Trebonia. The sequence continues at coordinate 144,937 of CAVYEZ010000010.1, read as the reverse complement.
CGTAGGCGGCGTACAGGGCCCGGGTGGTGCTGTGCGCGGCCACGCAGGGCGTACCGCCCGCCGCGTAGATGTCGCACGGCTCCTGCGTTGCCGCCCTCGCCGGCGTGGCACCGCTGGCGCCGAGCAGCGCGCCGAGGGCTAGAGCCGCAGCCGCGAGGATGACCAGCAGCGCCTTTCCTGCATGTCTGGGTTGTAGTCCGGCAGTCATCGTTGAATCTGCCCCTTCCTTTCCTGGAATCCCGGGATGGTTTGCCCGCGCGAGTCATCAGGGCAGGCTCGCGCAAACATCTCTGTTAGCGATCACAACCTCTCGGCTCGATAACGAAAGCATTTCGTACTATGCTTGAGTACCGGTTAGTGTGAGCGCTAACAATAAAACTGTCAATGCGGCCCTGATTCAGGTGGCCGGGTTCGTGCTCGCGCCAGTGTGAAACGGCCGGCTCCGTGGTCTTGCCGGTAGAAAACTCGGTCGGCCGGGTACGGCAGCGCCGCAGGCATGAACCACAGCGGGAGGAGTCGCCAGGTGCGATCACAGGCGCTGGCGGGCTTGCTGCGGCGGATCGAGCAGACCGGGCGGATCGCGTCGGGGCGGTTCCCGGTGTTCGCCGATCCCCGGTCCGGCGAATGGACGTGGTCGGATGACGGCGCCTGGTCCAGCGGTTTCTGGCCCGGGATGCTCTGGCTCGCCGAGGCCGCGACCGGCGATTTCCGCTTCGCCGCGCTGGCCGCGGAAAGCGCGCAGCGGCTGCGGGGCCGGGCCGGCGCGCCGACGGTACTGCGCGGCTTTGTGTTCTGGTACGGCGCGGGAATCGCGGAGGTCCTCGACCCTGCCCGGCACGCCCAGGCCGAGCTCGCGATCGCGGCGGCCCGGTCCCTGGCCGCGGACTTCGACCCCGTCGCCGGGCTGCTGCCTCCCGGGACGCAGGACGCCAGGCTCTACGGCTGGCCGCGGCCGGGCGCCTGCATTGACGGCCTGCCCGGTGCGGTGCCGTTGCTGGCCTTCGCCGCCGCCCGCACGGGCGACGGCCGGCTGCGCGACATCGCGCTCGCCCATGCGCGCGGGCACCTGGCACTGTGCATGCGGGCGGACGGCTCGGTGGCGCAATCGGCCACCTACGACCACCAGGGCCGGCTCTCCGGCCAGGCCTCGATCGAGGGCTCCTCGCGCGACAGCACCTGGGCCCGGGCACAGGCCTGGGCGATGCTCGGGCTTGCCCAGGCCGCCGACCTGGCCGGCGGGGAGTTCACCCAGCCAGCCAGGCGCGCCGCCGACTGGTACCTGGACCACCTGCCCGCCGACGGCGTGTGCTTCTGGGATTTCGACGACCCCGCCATCCCGGATGCTCCCCGCGACACCTCAGCCGCGGCCATCGCCGCCGCCGCGCTGCTGAAGCTGGCCGCCGCCGGCGGCGACCAGTACCGCGCCGCCGCCGAGCGCATCATCGACGCCCTGGCAGCCCGTCACCTCGCTGCCCACGGCGGCCTCCGCGACGGCTGTTACGAGCAGCGGAACGGGCTCGCCACCGCACACGAGCTCATCTGGGGCGACTACTTCCTGCTCGAAGCGCTCCTCGCCCTCGACGAGGTGATCAGACCCGGCACGCTGTGACTTGCGCGGGCCAGTCACCGGTCCGGCGAGCCCGGCAACCGGCCGCTGCAACCCACGCCGACACCCTGCCATCGAAGATTCCTCACTCAAGAGCCGTGCTGGGTGCCCGCTGGTCGCACCACGACGACCCCGTCCGGATGGCCGCCGGTCACGCTCGGCGGACGGCCATCACGGCGACGATGACGGCGAGCAGCCCGATGATCGCCGCGGTGACCGGCGGGGCGGAGTCGCCGCCAGCGGCGAGCGCTATCCCGCCTGCCGCCGCGCCGAGCGCGGTGGCGATGTAGATCCCGGAGCCGTTGAGGCCGACGGCGACGGGGGCGAGCTTGGGCACGGTGGCGAAGAGGCGGTGCTGCTGGGGGACGATGGTGAGGCCGGCGGAGAAGCCGAGCGCGGCCATGGTAGCGACGCCGGCGGCGTCGGTCGTGCGGGTGACGGTGAGGATCGCCGTGATGGCGGTGATGCCGCAGGCGCCGCCTATGAGGGCGGTCCTGGCGCCGCGGCGGCCGATGAGACGGGGTACGAGGATGGTGCCGGCGACCTGCCCGGCGCCGTAGCCGAGCATCGTGACCACGATCCACGCCCCTGAGGTGCGCATGATCGCGGGCAGGTAGGCGATGACGAGGAAGACCGGGGTCAGCACGGTGACCGTGCCGGCCAGGATGCCGAGTACCCGCGGGTCGGCAAGCGCCTTGCCGCGCTCGCGCAGGCTGAGCCGCGGGGCGTGAGCGGGGGGCAGCAGCCACACGGCCAGGGCGGACAGCACGGCGAGGACGACCAGGACCCACATCGCGGCGCGCCAGCCCCAGGCCTGGCCGACCAGGATGCCGAAGGGAAGGCCGGCGACGATCGCGACCGAGCTGCCGCCGGCCACGACGGCCAGCGACCGGGCCCGGCGGGAGTCGTCGCTGAGGATGCCGGCCGTGCTGTAGGCGGTGGCCTGGTAGGCGGCGGCACCGAGCGCGGCGAGCACCCGGCCGATCGCGACGGCGGCGAAGTCCGGCCCGGTGGCCTGCACGATCATCCCGGCCACGAAGACGCCCATGCCCGCCGTGAGCAGCGCCCGCCGGTCCCAGGCGCCCGCCGCTGCGGCGATGACCGGTGAGCTCACGGCGTAGACCAGGGCGAACAGGGTGGTGAGCTGCCCGGCGGTGCTGGCCGACACGTGCAGGGAGGCGGCGACCTGCGGCAGCAGGCCGGACAGGACGAAGCCGTCAACGCCGAGCGTGAACGTCCCGATCGCGAGGATGAGCAGGCCGCGAGTCCCTAGCGTGCGCGTGATGGCCTGCCCGGGCTTGGCCGTGCCCGGCTGAGTGGCGTTGGGTGCGTTCATCGCTGTGCTCCAGGGAAGAATTCGCCGTCCTTGAGGTCGTCGAGCAGGCTGGGGTGAGTGGGTTCCCAGCCCAGCAGCGACCGGGTGACCGTGCTTGATGCGGGGGCGTCGGTCCCGGCGAGGGCGGCGAGCCAGCCGAAATACGCCTCGGCCTGGCCGGCGGGAACCGGCCGGGTGGGCACGCCGAGCCTGGCGGCGATGACTCCGGCGATGTCCCGCAACCGCACGCCCTGCTCGCCGACGCCGTGCAGGACCGATCCGGCGGGCGCCCGCTCCATGGCGAGCCGGTACAGCCTGGCCGCGTCCTGCCGGTGCAGGGCGGGCCAGCGCTGCGAGCCATCGCCGAGGTAGCCAGCAAAGCCGGACCGCTGCGCGGCATCCACGAGCGCGCCCGCGAAGCCGCGCTTGACGCGCTCGTGCACGCAGGGGGCCAGTCGCACCACCGATGCGCGCACGCCGCGATCCGCCAGCGCCAGCGCGGCCCGCTCGGCGGCGGCCCGGGCGGCGGCCGGCCCGGCCGGATCCGCTGCGTCAGACTCGGTGCCCAGCCGCCCGGCCCGGAGCACGAGGGTGCCGGACGTGACGACAAGCGGCCTGCCGGACCCGGCGAGCGTGTCGCCGAGCGTCTGGATCACCTCAAGGTCGGTCGCCGCGGCCGCGTCGGCTGGCTCGCCGTGACGATACGCCAGGTGGATGGCGGCGTCAGCGGCAGCGGCCGCCGCGTGCAGGCTGGCGGTGTCGGAAAGCGCCGCCCGCTTGACGTCGGCGCCGAGCGCCGTGAGCAGGTCAGCCGACGCAGGCGAGCGGGCCAGTCCCGTCACCTTATGGCCGGCGTCCTGTAGCTCGGCGACGACCGCCGAGCCGATGAAGCCCGAGGCTCCCGTGACGAATACCCGCATGACAGCTACCTCCGCAGTGATGGTCACCAGTGACTTCCATGCAACCGTTCAAGAAGTTGTTACGGCCGAACCTACCTCTTCTTGAATGATCGGTCAAGAAGTCGTACTGTAGACGCCATGGCTCGCACAGGACGACCTCGTGCCTTTGACACCCAGCAGGCGCTGGCTCGCGCCCGCGACCTGTTCTGGTCGCGCGGCTACGCCGCGACCTCGGTCCAGGACCTGGTCGACGCGCTCGGCGTCCAGCGGGGCAGCCTGTACGCCGCCTTCGGCGACAAGCGCGATCTCTACCTGAAGGCGGTCGCCCTCTACGCGAGGGAGAACCGTGAGCACCTCGAGGAGATCTTGCGGGACGGCCCGGTGCTGCCCGCGCTGCGGCGCATGCTCCTCGAATCGTCGGTCCTGACCGGGGCGCCCGCGGACCCTCGCGGGCGGCGCGGCTGCCTGGTCGGCAACACCACGGCCGAGCTCGTCCCCGGCGACGATGCCGCCCGCGTCCTGGTCGCCGCCGCTTACGACGGCTTCATCGAGTCCGTGACCGCTGTCCTGGCCCGCGCTCAGGCCACGGGGGAAGTCGCGACGAGCGCGACCCCCGAGGCACAGGCACGGATGCTGCTGCTCCTGTTCCAGGGCTCGGCGCTGGTGTCCCGCGCATATCCCGACCCTGACGGCCTCGCCACCGCCGTCGACGCTGCGCTCGACGCGCTACGCCCGCACGCCGACACCCGGGTGGTAGCCCGCTTACGGTCGGGACGCAGGACGCCAGGCTCTACGGCTGGCCGCGGCCGGGCGCCTGCATTGACGGCCTGCCCGGTGCGGTGCCGTTGCTGGCCTTCGCCGCCGCCCGCACGGGCGACGGCCGGCTGCGCGACATCGCGCTCGCCCATGCGCGCGGGCACCGGGCGCGGCGGGAGTCATCGCTGAGGATGCCGGCCGCCTGCTCTCCGTAACGACGTGATGTCCACCAGGACCTTTCCGACTGTGCCGCCTTCCACCGCCCGGTGCGCGTCGGCGGTGCGGTCGAGCGGGAAGCGGACCAGCGGCAGGCCGTGCTCCTCGCCGACCGGCAGGGCGCCGTCGCGGACCGCGGCGGCGACGTCCTCAACGGCCGCGGCTCGCGCCTGCGGGCCGGCGGTGTACAGCACCACGAACTGGAAGCGCGCGTTAAGTACCATGTTCTGCACCACGTTCAGCTCGACCGGCTTGCCGCCGTCGTTGGCGTAGGCGGAGATCGTGCCGCGGGTCCGCAGCACGGCCAGGTCCAGTGCGAGGTTGGCGCCGAGCGCCACCTCGGCGACGATGTCGACGCCGTCGGGGGCGATCTTGCGGATGCCGGCGGCCGGGTCGCCCACCCGGTAGTTGATCACGTGATGGGCGCCGGCGGCGGTGGCCAGCTGGGCCTTCTCCGGGCCGCTGACCGTGGTGATGACCGTGGCGCCGGCCCACCGGGCAAGCTGGATAACCGCGTGCCCGACCGCCCCGGCCCCGCCCGCGGCGAGCACTACCCGGCCGTCCAGCGCCCCGGGCCGCAGGCGGCGCGGCCCGTCCTCGGCGACAGTGAGCGCGCGGTGCGCGGTGAGCGCGGGAACGCCGAGCGCGGCGCCGGCGTCGAAGCTGGCCTCGTCGGGCAGCGCAACCGCCCGTTCCGCAGGCACCACGGTGAACTCCGCGGCGGTGCCGGTGGGCCGCCCGGCGGCGGCCATGTACAGCCACACGCGCTGGCCGACCCGGCCCTGGTCGACGCCCTCGCCGACGGTGTCGACCACGCCGGCTCCGTCGAGGTGCGGGGTGATCTCGGGGAACTGCCCCGGACGGGCGCTGGAGCGGGCCTGCCAGTCGGTTGGGTTGACCCCGGACACGGCGACCCGGACGCGAACTTCACCTGGCCCGGGCACGGGCGGGTTCCGGTCTACGAGCTCGAGAACGTCGGGGCCGCCGTTGCCTCGGTAGACGATGGCCTTCATGATCAGATCCGAACCTCGTTGGAGCGGGACTCAATGGCGTCGAGGGTGGCGAGGGTGGCGTCGTCGAGGGCGATGTCGCCGGCCGCCATGTTGGCCTCGAGATGGGCGGCGTTGGCCGTGCCGGGGATGAGCAGCACGTTGGGGGCATGGTGCAGCAGCCAGGCGAGGCCGACCTGGGAGGGCGTGACGCCCAGCGACTCGGCCACGGCCCGGACGGCCGGCTCCCCGGTCACCTTGGGCAGGCCGGGGAAGGACCCGCCGAGCGGGAAGAACGGCACCCAGGCGATGCCCTCGGCCACGCACAGCCGCAGCATGTCCTCGTCGTCGCGGCAGGCGAGGCTGTAGGCGTTCTGCACGCAGGCGATGCCGGCCGGCAGGGCGCGGCGCAGGCCGTCGAGGGTGACGCTGCTGAGGCCGATCGCGCCGATCTTGCCCTCGTCGCGCAGGGCGGTCATCACCGCGAGCTGGTCGTCGATGTCGACTACCTGGTCGCCCTCGGGACGCAGCCCCGGACCGGTGTCGAGGCGGCGGATGTTGACCACCGGGAGCCGGTCGACGCCGAGGCTGCGCAGGTTGTCCTCCACGCTGGCCCGCAACTGCTCGGGCCGCTGCGCGACCCGCAGCGGCGGGCGCCCGCCCGGGTTGGGGTCGGCCCCCACCTTCGTGACGACCAAGACGTCGTCCCCGGGGCGCAGCGTCTCGCGGATCACGTCGTTAACGAAGCCGGAGCCGTAGAACTCGGCGGTGTCTACGTGGTCGACGCCCCGCTCGACTGCGCGGCGCAGCAGCGCGACGGCCTCGCTGCGGCGGTCGTGCAGGCGTTCGAGCTGCATCGCGCCGTAGCCGATCCGGCAAACGGTGCGGTCGGCAAACGGAGCGGTCAGGTCGATCATGAGGCTGTCTCCTCAGCTGGTGGGTGCAACACGACGCAGGTGACGCGTACTGGCCGTAACCCTATGACTTGAACTGACAAATAGCAAAGACTGTCAGTCAGATAGTGATATCCGGCGGATGAGACTGACAGAAGTTGGCATCTGTCAGTTCGCCGACGTACCTTCGTGCCAGGTGATCCGGCGAGCTTGCGGCGCCGGCTTCGTACCGGCGAGAAGGAGGCCCGATGCGCGGGGCGCCACTGGAGGCGGAGGCGATCGTGTCGGCCGCCGAGGAACTGCTACGCCGCCACGGCCCGGAAAAGACCACGGTGCTCGATGTCGCGCGGCAACTTGGGGTGAGCCACGGGAGCGTGTACCGGCATTTCCCGTCCAAGGCGGCGCTGCGCGAGGCCGTCATACTGCGCTGGCTCGACCAGGTGCGGGACGATCTCGCCACGGCGGTTCAGGATCCGGCCCTGACCCCGCCCGAACGGCTGCGTGCCATGCTCACCGCCATGTTCGCCACGAAACGGGCGAAGGCCAGGGAGGACCCGGAACTGTTCGCCACCTTCCAGGTACTGGCGGCGGAGCACAGCACCGTGTCCACCGCCCACGTCGCCTTCTTGCTCGACGAGATCCGCGCCATCGTCGTCGACGGCATCGCCGGCGGCGACTTCGCGCCCGGCGAGCCAGAGATGATCGCGCGAGCCATCTTCAACGCGACCACCCGCTTCCACGATCCGACGCACGCCGCGGAATGGCGCTTCCCCGAGGTCGAAGCGGCGTCCGACGGCGTCCTATCGCTCATACTCAACGGCATCCGGGCGCGGTGATGGTCCTCGACGAGTGCCGCTCGTAGAACAACGGGTTGTGCATCGACCTGGGGCAGTGCGCGTCCGCGGTCAAGTTCCTGGTCAGGGACCGTGCGAGCCAGTTCAATGGCTCTTTCGATGCCGTGTTCACCGCGGAGGGCAGCAGGATCCTGGCCAGCCCGCCGCAGGCTCCCCGAGCGAACGCGATCTGCGAACGGGTCGTCGGCACCCTGCGCCGAGAACTCCTCGGCCGGGGTGTCAGGAAGGCTGCCGGCCGGCGATCAGCGGCCACAGCGGGTGCACCTGGCTGGAGTCGCTGGTGTAGCCAAGCTTGCCGAGCCCGAACCCTTCCTCGATGGTGAGCAGCATCGAGTAGTGGTTGGACGGGGTGGAGTCGGTGGCGTGCCTGGGGCCGAGCCGGCTGATCACGATCATGGGCGCCGGTCCGCCGCCGTAGACGCCCCCGGGCCAGGACGCGCTGATCTGCGGGTCGCCGGCGGGATCGTACGGCGAGTCGCAGCAGCCCGCGGTCGACAGGTAGTAGTTGTCGGCGGGGTCCGAGCCGTCGTAGTCCGATTCGTCCGCGGCGATGAAGATCACGCTGTTCCCGGTCCACGCCCTGCTGGACCTGATCGCGGCGACCGCGGTTTTCACGAACGCGTCGGCCTTGGCCTTGAGCGCCTCGTCGTTGGCGTCCCCGGCGACGTTCGAGTACGGGCAGGGGGTTTCGGGATAGCCGCTGATCGCGGTGGAGACGCCGCCGTGCATGTCGCTGCACTGGTCCGGGCTGATCCACACGTACCGCGGCGGGTTGGGACTGTTCAGGTCGGCGGTCATGTCGGTGTAGGGCTCGATGTGGCCGGCGCGCGCCGGGTCGAGGCGGACGTCGTTGTAGAGGATGAACGGGTTGTGCTTGCTGGCGTACAGCGCGCCGCCGGAGGCCGGCCATTGCGCGCCGAGGTAGCCCGCTGACGGCATGGCCTGCATGTAGGCGTCCCACGGGATGCGCGCCGCCTCGAGCTCGTCGACGATGTTGGCGTGGTCGTACTGGTTGCCCTGGGACCAGTCGTTGTCGTTGTTGACCCACCAGGTGTCGCCGCTGGTGGCGGCGATGTAGTTCGGCTCGCTGGTGTGGGTGACCCCGAAGTAGTCGGTCGCCTGCCCGTAAGCCGATGCCAGTGAGGTGATGTACGGGGCGGCCGGGTCGCCGATCACGTGGTCGGCCTCGTGATTTTCCAGCATGATGACGAACACGTGGTCCAGCTGGTGGCTGCCGTCCTGTCCCGCCGCAGAGGCGGTGGCGCCGTAGCTGGCCTGGGTCGCCGCCACCGTCAGCGCCCCCGCCGTCACCGCAAGCGCCGCCGCGGCCGTCACCCACCACCAGGGCCTGCTCAGGCGGTGCCGGGTTTCCTGCATGCTCACGACGCCTCCTCGTTGCCTGTGCCGAAACCGCGCGGAAGATGACCATAGCCAACCACGCCGTCTGCTTCCGGGGAAGAACACAGCCGGACAAACCGTGCCGGCGCGGGCATGGAGGAATATCCGCGCCTGCGGACGGGCCTATTCACCCGGGGTGTGAGGACTGCAGGTGCTCGCCGACGCCGTCCGCGCCGAACCCGTCCCGGAAGCATGACCCGTACCGGTGCCGTCCCGGCGCGGCGCTAACCGGCCGCTTCTCAGGCGGCGGGCTCTCGGACCGGCTGGCCGCCTACGGCCGTCGAGGTCCACCCGGACGTGACTGCCGATCAGGCCGGAAGAGCCTGTTCCCGACCAGCACCGGGCGGCGGCTTTCTCCCGACGCGGTCCAGGACCTGGTCGGACGGCACTTCGCGCCCTCACAGCGGCGCTCATCGTCGCCGCTGCAGCCGGCAAGGACCTCGTCGACGATGCCTGCGCGAAGAAAGCCCGTCGCCGAGCTCACCCGCGACTGGCCGCGCCCCGGCCGGCGGCCCCGGTGCCCACGCTTTCCCTGGCGTACCGTACGTCGAGGACATCGTCATGGTGAGCGTGCAGATGCCTGCCGACTGTCCCCGTGCTAGTTCTGCTGGAAGCGGGTGACGAAGCGGCGCTGCCAGGGGGTCTCCACGGCGCCTGCCGCGTAGTGCTCGCGGACGTAGGCGACCGCATCGCTGCCGGGCAGTCCGTCGAGGACGGCCAGGCAGGCCAGCGCCGTCCCGGTGCGGCCGAGCCCGCCGGCGCAGGCGATCTCGACGCGCTCAGCCTCGGCCCGTGCCCACGCCTGGCACAGCGCGTCCGCCGCGTCGGCCCGGTCAGACGGCAGCCGGAAGTCTGGCCAGCGGACCCAGCGGGCTTCCCAGAGGACGGGCGGTGGCTGGCGGCCGAGCAGGTACAGCGTAAAGTCCGGCACCGGCCCCGCGGGGAGGGGCCCGCTCAGTCCGCGGCCGCGGACAAGCCGGCCCGAGGGCAGCCGCAGCACGCCCGCCATCGCGGGCTCCCAGGTGATCACACGAGGAGCGTAACCCTTCAGGCTCAGCTGATGCCGGCAGCGAGAACCCGCGGCTCATAGCTATCTCCCTTGTGCGCCGGCGGGTATGGCCGGACTGACGGTTACAGGCGCGGCGGAGGTCGTCACCCGTGACGGCTCGGGTGTCGCCGGACGATCACCGCCGTTGCGTGACCTGCGGTGAGGTCTGCACGTTCAGGATTGACGCGGGAAGTGACAACGGGCTGACTGCCGCGGTCGCCGCGGGCGTGCATCGCTCTTCAGGCGACAAGGATAACCTCTACTCCGACCGCGTCATAAGTTCCGCGCGCCCGCGCGTCTCTCGTCGCGAGTGCCACGCCATGCTCCTTGGCGGCGAGCGCCACCAGGCCGTCATAGACGGCCCCGCCGGCGATGCCCAGGCTGCTCAAGATGGCGTGGACCTTCTGGACGCGCGGTCCACTCAGTGTCAGTGGCGTCGTGAATCGTGCGTCCAACAGCCGTGCGGCATCCTCTGCGGAGAGCCTGGCGTCGCCCGGCAGCCTGGTGAGCACGGAGTACGTCTCCGCCAGGGCGTGCCCGCTCAGCGTGACCTCCTGCCCCGCCCACCACCGCACCACTTCGGGGTGATGCTGATGTGAGCGGACCAAGAGGGGCACCGCCACACTCGTATCGACCGCAACGGTCACTTGCGGCCCGCGTCAATGAGGCCGAAGAGGACGTCGTCATTGACAGGCGTATCGCCGGTCGACACGAGTACGCCACCCTCCTCTACAAGACGTGCTGTCCGGCCGGCAGGCACGACCTGCACGCCAGCGCCGTATGGGGAGATGTCCACCTTGGTCCCCGGGAGCAGCCCCAGCGCGTCCCGAATGAACTTGGGCAGTACGATCCGCCCCGCCTGGTCCACAACAGCTTCCATGGGATAATGATACCAGTCAGATTCCACTAAGGCCAAGGTCTGCGGGCAGCCCGGGGGTGTGGGTGCCGAAAACCTGTGCTACCTGGCCGGATGCTCCGCTGACCGCTGGATGCTTGACCCCGCGACGCCTTCCGGGGCGCGGGATGATCTCCGGCTCGTGGGGTTGAGGCTGATCTTCTTGATTGTCACCCGTGCTGTGTCGCTGCTGCCCGTGCTGACGGTTTGAGCACCGATGCGCGATGTCGTTCTCATCGGTAGCGGTCCGTGCGGCCCGCCTGACGGCGGGCCGATCCTTTGGGCCCCGGGCTGGGCATGCCGGAGTGCCGCATCGCCCGGAACTCGAACTGCCGGAGATGGCGGCCATCCGCCGGTTGACGGTCGCCGCGGCATAGCCGGTGCTGCGGCCGTCGCGGATCAAGTACACGTTCACGCCCGGACGCCCGCGGAACTTCGCGGTGCGGCAGTGCGAGAGATACCGCAGCAGCGTCTCGGCCGTCACGTCGCCGGGCCGCGACTGCGCCGGTGACGGGGGCCTTGGCGTCTGCTGAGCTGGGTGCGGAACCAGTCGCAGACGAACTCGGTGCGCTCGGCCGAGTGGTTGTATATCGTGTGCTCGCCGTCCTCCCAGACCCGGAGCGTCGACTGCGCCGACAGGTCGAGGAACACCTTCTGCTGGTCGAGGGTCACCAGGGGATCGGCTCCGCCGTGCAGCACGAGCAGCGCGGACGCCGTCTGGTCGACCGCCGGGTCGAGCCACAGGGGGCGGAAGGCGGCCGCTACCTCGTCGTCGGTGCCGACTCCGAGGAGCGCCCGCGCCTGCTCGCTGGCCGTGCGGAACGGGCTTGGCTGCGGGTTCGGATCTGCCCCGTTAACGCAGCACGCGCCGAAGCGGCGGTCGTGTACCGCGGCCCGGGCGGCCAGCAGCCCGCCGAAGCTGTTCCCCCAGACCCCGTGCGGCCCGCCATACCCGGTTCTGGCGTGCACGACATCGAGGGTCGCGCTGAACGCCTGGTCGACGTGCTCGTCGAGCACGAGCCCGCCGAACAGCCGGGTCTCGCCCTGGCCGGGGGCCTCGAGCAGGACGGCGGCGAGGCCCCGCCGGGCCAGGGCCTCGGCCTGCTTGTGGTAGGCCGGACCCCAGCCGCTCTGCCCGCCGACGATGACGACCGTCGGGCCCGGGCGATCGCCGTGGCGGCGAATGAGCCAGGCGGTGAGGTGGCTCGGCCCGAAGGGGATCGACAGCCGCTCCACGTGCAACTCGGTGTCGAGTTCGGCCGCGTTCCGGTAGGCCCGGGCGAGCCGTTGGTAGAGCGTCCGTTTGGTCGTGGTGTCGGTGTTGAAGGCCATCTGCGCGAAGATCAGCGCCGCCGTTGCCCGGCGATAGCACGCGACCGCGGTCTCGACGTCGTCCCGGTCGGCGGCCGCCTCCGCCCGGGCGAGTTGCGCCTCGGCCAGGCGAACCGCGGTTTCGTGCCACGGCTGGGCGACGGGCGCGTCGATCAGGTGGGTGGCGTCCCCGTGGTCCATGCCGTAGTCGAGCATGCGAGTGACCGGCATGGCCCGCCGCAACGCGGTGCGATGCTTGGTCTCCTCTTCCGCCGGCTCCGGGGTACCCATCACGGGGTGTCGCTCAGGAACGGGGACACCACTTCGGCCAGCCGCTCTAGCTCCTTGAGGTCTTTGCCGCATGGCTGCAGCTTGATCAGATCGCAGCCTGCCCGGCGGGCAGCCTGAATGTAGTCGGTGATCTGGTCGGGGGTGAGCGCCACCGCATTGACCACGTCTTCCTTAAGCAGACGGTCGTGGCCGTAGAAGTGAGCCAGGTAGCTCCGGGCAGTGTCGCGCCCGCCCGGATCGAGGGTGAAGTACCCGCCGGTCACGATCATCGGCTCGCCCTCCCGGCCGGCCTCGTGCCAGCCTTGCCGCACCCGCGCTATCTTCTCGTCCAGCAGTTCCGGCCCGGCGCCTTCCCCGCGCGGGTTCCCCGAGTGCCCGTAGGCCTGGCCGTCGCGGACGCCGGCGATCCAGCCGCAGACCCAGCCATCGCCGTAGGCGGCGGTGCGCTCTACCGCCTTCGCCAGGCCGCCAAGCAGCACCCGCGGTCCCTGCGGGCGGATCGGGACGGGGCCGATTCTGCGCCCGGTCCACTCCCGTTCGCCGCGCCAGATGGCGCGCAGTTCGGCGAGCTGCTGGTCGAAGATCCGGCCGCGCTTCTCCCACGGCACGCCGCAGGCCTCGTAGTCGTCGGGGCGGCCGCCGAGGCCGACGCCGGCCAGCAGCCTGCCCTGCGACAGGTTGTCGAGCGAGGCCAGTTCCTTGGCCAGCAGCGCGGTCGGCCGCAGTGGCGTCATCAGGATGCTGGTGACCAGGCGGACGCGGGTCGTCGCGCCCGCGGCGAACGCGAGCGCGATCAGCGGGTCGTAGTTCTCGTACACGACCCGGTCGAGGATGCCGACGCAGTCGAACCCGGCCTGCTCGGCCTGCTGCGCCCACTCGGCGATGATCTCCGGATGGATGCCCTCGCCCACCAGCGGCAGGCCAATTCCGATCTTCAACGGTCCTCCTTGGAAAACTCAACCCATGCCTGGTCAAGGACGGCCTGGCCGTCCTGGTTGGTCACGCTGACCGCCCAGCTCTCTCCGGAACTGGGACGGCTGGTACTGACGGTGAGCCGGTCGCCCGGGTGCACGGGCGTGCGGAACCGCGCCCCGAACCCGCTGACCCGGTGCACCTGGCCGTTGAGCATCCTGGTCAGGGCCAGTCCGACGTGGCCGATGACCGCGGTTCCGTGCAGCGTCGGCGGGCCGAGCCCGGCGGCGGCGGAGATGCTGGCGGACACATGCTGCTGGTCCGGGCCCGGCTGGCCGGCCGTCAGCGGGAGCAGCAGCCGGTAAAGGGCGATGGCGCGCTGGTCCACCGGCACTGCGGCGATCAGCAGCTCGCTCCCGGCGGCCGCAGGCGGGTCGGCGGTCGGCCCTGGATAGGCCCAGGGTTCGGTGTCGCCGACCGTCTCACGGTCTCCGCCCCCGCGGAATAGCACGCTGTGCCGCCCGCTGAGCAGCGGCCCGTCCGGTCCGGCGGTGGTCGTCGTCAGCCAGACCAGCACGGCGGCGGGCTTGACCTCGAACCCGGTTACCCGCACCCGGGTGGTGGCGGTGCCGTGCACCGAGATCGGCCGGTGGAGCCGGTAGGCAATGCTGGCGGCGATGCCGCCGGGCTCGGCCGCCCAGATGGTGCGGTGCAGGTGCGGCGTCCACGGACCGGCCGCGAACGTGGCGAAGGTCGGCACGATGAGCGGCCCGGCCGACTCGTCGAGGCACGGCGGGTCCCGCGCCGGGTCGGCGCCGACCGCCAGGGCGTAGGTCAGCACGTCCCGCAGGTCCCAGCGGACGGGGATATCCGGCGACTCGTAGCGGAGCCAGGACCGGGCCCGGTCCACCATGGGTGTGCTCATCGGGCGCCAGTCGGTGGCTCAGCCGACGGCTCGGGCGGCCAGACGGACACGACCCCGTCCTGCACCAGCGCGCCGATCTCGTCATCGGCAAGACCGGTTTCCCGCATCACCTGGACGGTGTGCTGGCCCAGGCACGGGGCGGGCGTCCCGTAGCTGGTCGCGGTCGCGCTGAAGTGGAAGGGGAGTCCCTGGTAGCGGTGGGTCCCGGACTCGGGCTGGGTGACCTCGGCGAAAAGCCCGACGGCGGCCAGTTGCGGGTCGCGGTGCAGGTCCTCGCCGTTGAGCACGGGCGCGGCTGGCACCCCGGCCCGCTGCAGGATGCTGGCCGCCGTGATGCTGTCCAGTTCGGCGGCCCAGTCGGTGATGGCCCGGTCGATCTGATCGGTCCGGCCCAGCCGGCCGTCCAGAGTGGCCAGATCCGGGTCGGCCGCGAGGTCCGGCCGCCCGATGGCGGCGCACAGCGCCTGCCACTGCGCGTCGGTCTGCACGGCGATCGCCAGCCAGCGGTCCTCGCCGGCGCAGGGATACGCGTCGTGCGGTGCCGCGTGCCTGCTGCGGTTCCCCTGCGGAACGAACTCGGCCGCAAGCGCCGGGTCGGCGAGCAGGTACTCGCCGATCCACTGCAGCAGACCCTCGCGCTGGGCGAACTCGACGTACTGCCCCTTCCCGGTGCGCTCGCGGGCGTGCAGCGCGCCGAGCACGGCGCAGGTTCCGGTCAGCGCGCCGATCGGGTCGGCGTAGGCCGGGCCGGTGCGGACTGGCACCCCGTCGCCGTAACCGTTCAGCGCGGTCATGCCCGCCAGCGCCTCCATGGTCGGCCCAACGCCGAGGAAGTCGGTGAGCGGCCCGCCCGCTCCGGTGGACGGCATCTCCACCACGATGATGTCTTCGCGCAGGCGGCGAGCGTCCTCGTAGCTGAGCCCGAGCCTGCTCAGCACGCCGGTGGCGTAGTTGCTCAGCACCACGTCGGACCGGGCGACCAGGCGGGCCAGGACCGCGGCGGCGGCGGGCGACTTCAGGTCGAGGGTGACCGACCGCTTCCCGTGGTTTTGCGTGTTGTACCAGTTGTTCCGGTTGAACGGCCGTTCCCCCGGGACGAAATCCGGGTACCGGTTGAGCTCCCCACCGCCCGCGGGTCCGCGCCAGGCGTCCATCGCGGTCGCGGCCTCGACCTTGATCACATCGGCGCCGAACGCGGCCAGCGTCCGGCCGGCCATCGGCCCGGCCCAGGCCGTGGTCAGCTCCAGAACGCTCACGCCCGCCAGCGGCAGTGCCCGGTCTCCCGCCGCGGCCTGGCGCCCAGCGGAAACGCCCGCCGTGCGGCGGGCAGGGTTGCCCGACGGGGCCGTTGCGTCCGCCGGGGCCGGGTCGTCCGGCAAGCCGGGTGCTGGCCGCGGCCCGGCCAGCGGGGTGCCCGTCATCCGGAACAGCGGGCCGAGTAGCAGCCGGTCATGCCCGTCGTGTTCGACCGTGCGCCAGTATCCGCGGGCCGCCAGGTGCGCGCAGTCACGGATGTCGGCCAGGCTCATCACCAGCGAGGCCATGATCCTGGCCTGTTTCGCCGCCGCGAGCACGTCCGCGGTGGTTTGGTCCTTGATCAGCGGGGCCAGCCCGGCGGCGGCCTCGTCCCAGTACTCGACCAGCTGGGCGAAGGTGGCGAACCGGGGGTCGTCGCCGAGGTCGAGCGTGCCGAGTGCCCGGCACAGCCCGGTCCACCGGCCGGGCGGGCAGAACAGCACCACCCACCCGTCGCGGCAGGCGAAGATCTCGCAGGCGCCGGCGTACTTGTGCCGGGTCGGGTAGGTGCCGTTGTAGGAGTAGCGGGTGATCAGGTTCTGCGACATGGCCGCGGCCACCTCGTGCACGTTCAGCGTCACCCGCTGCCCGCGGCCCGACCGGCCCTGTTCGAGCAGGGCGGCCAGGGTGGCCGCCGCCGCAGCCGCGCCTGCGGAGTAATAGGCGCGCTGCCCGGCCCCGTACAGCGGTTCCCGCAGCTTCCGCCCGGTCAGAAACATCAGACCGGACAGCGCCTGGTGGATCATCTCGCTGCCGAGCCAGTGGGCGTAGGGTCCCTCGCCGCTGAAGTCGGTCACCTGGCAGAGCACGAGCCCGGCGTCTTCGCCGAGCACCCCGGCCAGGCCGGGGTCGGTGCTGCCGTCGATGACCGCCGCGTCGCACGTGGCGGCCAGCTCCCGGAGCCGCGCGGACCCAGCCGGGCCTGGCGGCAGCTGGACTGCCGTCTTGCCGATGTTCAGATGCCAGAACAGGGCCGAGTCCCCTACCGCGCTGCGCGGCGGCAGGGTGCGGACGGTGCACCCCAACGGCGGCTCGGCCAGCAGCACCTCGGCGCCTAGGTCGGCCAGGATCCGCCCGGCGAACTGCCCGGCCACGCCGTCGGACAGGTCGAGGATCCGCCGCCCGCTCAGCGGCGGCAGCTCGTCCAGTGTCACCTAGTTCTCCGTGGACTCGACGTAGGGGACCACTTCGGTCGCGAACATCTCCAGCGAGCGGAGCGAGAAGTCGAAGTCGGCCCCGGTGGTGTGGAAGGTGCACAGGAGCCGGTCGATTCCCCGAGCCTTGATCGTCGCCAACTGCTCCCTACATTGATCAACGGTCCCGGCGATCAGCAGCCCGTCATCGAGCATGGTCTCCAGGGTCGACGCGACGAAGGCGTCGTAGCTCGGCTTGTGCCCGCGGTAGGTCGCGTCGTTGTCTCCCGGCCGGTCGGTCACCGACTGGGCGAAGTGCGCCTGCTTCTGCTCGAAGTCCTCGCGGAAGTGCTCGCGGGCGGCGCGCTCGCTGTCGGCCACCGCCACGTGGGCCGCGATGGCGAACTTGCCCTCGCCGGCCCGGTCCGGCTGGTACTGGTCCCACCACTTGCGGTAGAGGGCCAGCCGCTGGTCGGCGAAGGCGCGGGTGAGCAGCGAGGTGGCGCAGTTGAGGCCGAGCCGGGCGCATTTCTCGACCGATGCCTCGCTGCCGGCGCTCATCCAGATCGGCGGGGTCGGCTGCTGGGTCGCCTCCGGCATCGCCACCGCGCCGTGCCCGGTCCACCAGGGGGTCTCGAAGTCCACGGTCTCGCCCTGCAGCAGGCGGGTGATGGTGTCGTAGGCGGCGTCGAACATGTCGACGGTCGAGTCGCGGTCGATGCCGAACGCGGCCTGCTCGTGGCGGACCTGCCCGCGGCCGAAGCCGAGCTCGAGCCGGCCGCCGCTGAGCAGGTCAAGGGTGCGGTACTCCTCGGCGGCCCGCAGCGGATGGTTGAACGGCAGGATGGTGACCATCGTGCCGAGGCGGAGCCGGGTGGTCTGGGTGGCGGCGGCGGCCGCGATCACGTTGGGCGCCGCGGTCAGCGAGAAGGTCGGCTGCCCGTGATGCTCGGTCAGGTACCAGCCGTCAAGGCCGAGTTCGTCGGCCCGGCGGATGAGCGTGAGCAGGTCGCCGACCGCCTCGGCGTGCGGCTGGTCGGCGGCGGCGCCGCCGAGAACGAATCCGTAGTACTCCATGGCAGCTAGTTCGTTCCTTTCTCGGGCTTTTCCTGTTGGGGCGCGGGGGCCGCCAGCTGGGCGGCAGCCGCTTGCCAGGCCGACCTCGCGTCGGCGGCACGGTAAGAGGGGAGCGACGGGTCGTGGGCGAAGGCGTGGCCGGCCTTGGGGTACACCAGGGTCCGCACGCCGGACGTGCTCAGCTCGGCCAGGTCGGCGGCGGCGATCAGCGGGTCGCGCCCGCCCGCGATCGCCAGCACCCGCTCGGTCCCTGACAGGCACTTGAGTGGCTCGGCCTGGCCGGGTGCGCGCCAGTACTCAGGCAGGCGCACCATCCCGTAGAACGACACGATCGCGTCGAACCGGGGCCTGGCGCTGGCCTTGAGGGCATACATTCCGCCCAGGCAGAATCCGATGAGCGCGACCGGGCCGCCGGTCAGCAGGCTGGCTGCCGTCTCGAGCTCGTCGAGCTTGGACCCGTCGGCGAACCGGGCCACCTCCTTCTGGCGGGCATCTTCATCCAGGTCCTGCTGGCCGGGGAACTGCTCAGGGGCCGCGATGCGCCAGCGGTGCCGCTGCGCCAGGCGCAGGCACAGCTCGGTGTACATGCCGGTGAAGCCGCGCAGCGACGCCGAGAGCACCACGTCGCGGGCAACAGGGACGTCGAGCGGCTCGGCCACCAGGACCGGCGTCCCGTTCGGCAGGTAGGTCTCGGTCACGCTCACGCTGACCGGGGGCCGGCGGCCGTCCGGGTCCTCGCCGAGCGCCCCGGGGGCGTAGGACGACAGCCCGGTCGGGCGGAAGTTGGCCGATGGGTTTCCGTTCTCAGGCACGGCTGCTCTCCTCCGCGCTGTTGTCATCAAAGGCTGGGATCTGCCTGGCCGCCGTCTCTTTCAGCGCGGAGTGGGTGCCGAACGAGCGGTGCCCGTAGATCAGCGGCAGGCCCGGCTCGCGGGCGGCCGCCGTGACCCCGGCCACGGCCAGCACGTGGTCGCCCGCCTCCACGAACCGTTTGACATCGCAGGAGAGCCAGACCGGGGCCGCGCCCAGCCGGGGCAGCCCGTCGTCAAGGACCCAGGGCACGTCGGCGAACTTCGCGTCGCCGCCCTTGCCCGCGAACCTCAGGGCCAGCACCTGCTGCCCGTCGGCCAGCAGGTTGACCCCGAGCCGCCGGGTGCTGCGCAGCCGGGCGAGCAGTTCGGAATCGTTCGCCAGCGCCAGTCCCACCAGCGGCGGCCGCAGCGAAAGCGACCAGAACGCGCTGACCGTGGTGCCGAAGGGGCGGCCGTTCCACGTGGTGGTGATCACCGTGACCGGCGCGCAGACCGCGGCCATGGCGTCCTTGAAAGCCTCTGCCGTAACCACAGCTCTGCTCCTTCCGATAACTGGCCGTTTCGTGCCCGGTACCTGGGCATTTCGCGCCCGGCCTCTTGGCCAAGGCTAGATTCCGGAATCCATGCGGTCAATAGAATCTATAGATTCTAGATTAGATACTTGTCGGGGAATGGCCTAGGCTTGCCCCATGACGACCGCCTCATCGCCGGCCTCGGTCCCCGGCCCCGAGACCCGGTTCACCTGGGCCGAACGGAAGCTGAAGGACCTCATCATCCGCGGCGAGCTGAAGCCGGGAGACAAGGTCCTGGTCAACAAGCTGGCGCGGGAGTGGGCGTGCAGCCCAACCCCGCTGCGGGAGGCGCTGAGCGCGCTGGCAACGGCCGGTTTCGTCGACTCGGTCCCGCAGCACGGAGCCCGGGTCGCGGCCGTGTCCCCGGAGGACGCCCGGCAGGTTTACGAATTGCGCATCCTGCTTGAGCCGATGGCGATGGAAGACAGCCTCGCCCGTTCCGATGACGAGTACCGCGCGGGGGTAAGCCGCGCGTTTGAGGCCTTCCTGCTGGTCTGCGGGACGAGCCGGGCGCCCGGCCTGGTGCAGTTCGAGGCGCACCGGGCCTTCCACGAGGCGACCTACGCCCGGTGCTCCTCGGACTGGCTGCGCCGCATCATCGGCCTGCTCTCCGACAGCAGCGCCCGGTACACGAACATGCTAGGCGAGCACGACGAGGCCCTTGAGCACCGCCGGATCCGTGACGCGATCATGGTCGGCGACACCGCCGCGGCGGTGACCGCGCTCACCGATCACCTGCAGGCGCGGCTGGACTGGGCCCTGCACGAACTGGCCGTCCAAGAGTCAGGATGACGGCCGGAGCGGTATCACCGGCGCCGCCGCGGTGATCGTGTTGGTGAGCTCGCCCAGCCCCTCGACTGCGGCCACCACGACGTCTCCGGGCTTGAGCCAGGGGTAGTCCGCGCCGTTGGGCCTGCGCGATAGCTCCATGATGCAGCCTGATCCGCACGTCCCGCTGCCCAGGACGTCACCGGGCCTAATGTCGGTGCCCCGGCTGGCGTAGGCGGCCATTTCCCCGAAGGACCAGTAGACCTCCGACCACAGCGCCTGCGAGTAGGGCCTGCCGTTGACCGAGCACGTCATGGCGAGCGAGTAGCCGGTGCCGTCGCGCCGGTCGGCGAGCTCGTCCTTGGTCACGAAGTACGGACCAAGGCTGGTGGCGGTGTCCTTCCCCTTCACCGGCCCCATCGACAGCAGCATCTCCTGCTGCTGGATGTCCCGCCCGCTCCAGTCGTTGAGCACGCAGTAGCCGCCGATGGCCTGCTCGGCCTCGGCCGGGGTGAGGTCGCGCCCGGGCGCGGTCACCACCGCGGCCACCTCAAGCTCGAAGTCGAAGGTGCGGCTGCCCGGCGTCATCGGCACGTCGCCGCTGCCGGTGAAGGCGTAGGGGTTGGAGAAGTAGAACACCGGGATCTGGTACCAGGCCGGGTCCATCTCAAGCCCGCGCCAGGCCCGGCCGGCCTGAACATGCCGCTCGAACGCGTAGAAGTCGCGGAACGTCGGCGGCACCTCCAACGGCGACAGCAGCGTCACCTCGGCCTCCGCCACCGCGGCTGCGCCGCGCAGCGCCCGGCCGCCCTGCTCGGTCAGCACGTCCACGCCCGCCCGCAACAGCGGCAGCAGGTCCGTCGCCCCGTCGATCTGATAGATGTGCCCGTCGAGCACCACCCCCAGCCCAATCTGGCCCGTTGCCCGCTGAAAGCGTGCGAATTTCACGTCGTACCTCCAAGAAAAGAAATAGTGATGACCCGGCCGACGGACAGCCGCCAGCCACGAACCGCCAGCCACGAACCGCCGACGGCCTGCGAAAAGCCGGTACCGGAACTTACCCGAGTCGGGTGCCAAGCAGTTGCGCCTGCCGGACTACCTCGACCGCCATCTCGGTGACGTCGGTCCCGATCCGGTCGGCCGGCCCGGAGACGCTCAGCGCGAAGCGGGAGATGCCGTTGCGGGACGGGATGGCAGCCGCGATGGCGGTCAGCCCTGGCTCGCTTTCCGAGAAATTGCTGGCGTACCCCTGCCGCCGGACCTCGGCCAGGATCTCCTCGAGCTTGCGCCGAGTTTTGGGCGCGAGATCCGTCCCGCCGCTGAGCCGGGAGGCGGGGTAGCGGGCGCGCAGCTCCTCGGCCGAGAGGCAGGACAGCAGCGCCTTGCCCGCGGCCGATGCGTGGGCCGGGCCACGCCCGCCGATGCGGAGCGCGGCCCGGATCACGTGGCGGCTGTCGACGCCGTCAAGGAAGACCGTCTCCGTCCCCTCAAGCACAAGCAGGTGGATGGTCTCGCCGGTCGTGCTGGCCAGCGACTCAAGGGCGGACCTGGCCTGGGTGCGGATGTCGGTTGCCCCGATCACCGCCACCCCCAGCTCGACCAGCGCGGGCCCGGCCAGGTACTCCTTGGAGACCTCGTCCTGGCGCAGCAGGCCGGTGTCCTTCAGCGTGGTCAGCATCCGGTGGGCGGTCGACCTGGCCACGCCCAGGTGCTGGGCGACCGTGGCCACCCGCAGCGTGGGGTGGTCGCGCAGCATGAGCAGGATCTGCGCAGCGGTGCTCACCGATTCGATGGGATAGCTCGCAGTCACAGACATGAAGCCAAGCTCCTCGACGAGGCGGGTGACAGCCCCGCTGTCGCCCGACGGCGGCCCACGCATACCCTTGTGGATCCTATGGATTCTGACAGGCGGACGTAGGTTACCGCCAGACGAACCGACCAGCCGGAATCGGTCACAGCCGCGGCCCCGCGAGCGCCACCCCGGTTCCGCGACGGCGGCCGATCACCTTGGTGATGCCGAGGGCGATGATCAGCACGGCGCCCTGGAAGACCGACTGGACCCATGGCGCCAGGCCGGCGAACACCATGCCGGTCGAGCCGATGGCCACGAAGAGCACCGCCACGACGGTGCCCCAGATGTTGAACCGGCCGATCTTGAACACGGTGGCGCCGAGGAAGACTGCGGCGTACGCGGGCAGCACGTAGCCCTGGCCCACGTTCGGCGTGGCCGAGCCTTGCTGCGCGACGTACAGGATGCCGGCCGCGCTGGCGAGCAGGCCCGAGGCGACGAACGACAGGAACGTGAGCCTGCGCACCGGGAGCCCGACCAGGGTGGCCGCCGACCGGTTACTGCCGACGGCGTGCCAGTACCGGCCGATCGGCGTGTGGTCAAGGACGTACCAGGCGATGACGGCGAGCAGGGCGAACGCGTACAGGGACTGCGGAACCCCCAGCCACTGGGACCGGGTGAGGCCGAAGGTGGTCAGCGCGTTCCCCGGGAGCAGGACGCTGGTGCCGTTGGCGTAGAGCTCGATCAGGCCGGTGACGATGGTGGCCACGGCGAAGGTGATGATGAACGAGTTGAGCCCGCGGACCGCGACCAGGTAGCCGTTGACCACTCCGATCAGCAGGCCGACACCGAGACCGGCCAGGATGGCCACCACCAGCGGCTGGTGCAGCCGGACCATGAATCCGGCCGTGATCATGGCGCACATCTCAAGGGTGAGACCGACCGAGAAGTCGAACTCGCCCGCCACCAGCGGGACGATGGCGGCTAGGGCGAGGACCCCGCCGACCACCACATCGGAGGCGATGTTGCGGAAGTTGCCGAGCGAGGCGAACTCGGCCCGCGATTCCGGCAGCACGCTGAACAGGATGCAGATCGCCACAAGCAGCAGGAGCAGGGCGGTGCGTTCCAGAGTCTCGACGCGATGACCGGCCGCGTGATGCTCCGGCTTCCTCGGCCGGCCGCCTGGCACCGGGCTCGCCTGTGTGCTTTCGAGGACCTTCGGCCCCGGTGGGTCAGTTGTCAACGTCCGCTCCTTCCTCATCCCCGTACGCCGCACGGGCCAGCATTTCGCCGGTCATCGGCCCTCCCGACAGTTCACGCACGATCCGCCCGCGGGCCAGGACGGCGACCCGGTCGGCGTGCTCGGCTAGTTCCTCGAAATCGGAGCTCACGACCAGGACGCTGATCCCGCTGTCGGCGACGCTCTGCCGCAGGATCGCCCAGATCTCAGCCTTGGCGTTGACGTCCACGCCCTGGGTCGGCTCGTCCAGCAGGACGATCTTCGGCTGCCTGAGCAGGACCCGGGCGATGAGCACCTTCTGCTGGTTGCCGCCGGACAGCGAGGCCAGCAGCTGCCGGGGACTCTCGCAGCGGATCTGGAACCGGGTGATCGCGGCCAGCGCGTCGCTCTGCTCGCGGCCTCGCTGGAAGCGGCCGCCGCGCCAGTACGTCCCGGTTCGCGAGGCGGACATGTTCTCGGCCACGCTCTGGTCGAAGAACCCGGCGGCCGCACGGTCCTCGGGCAGGTAGCCGATGCCCGCGGCCAGGGCCTGGGCCGGCGAGTGCCGGGCCAGCTTCCTGCCGTCCAGCCTGACCTCCCCGGTCACCCCGGGCAGCAGCCCCGCCAGCGTGCGCAGCACCGATGACCGCCCAGAGCCGAGCAGCCCGGCGATGCCGACGATCTCGCCACTGGTAACGCCCAGGCTCACCCCGCGCAGCGGTCCGCCGCGCAGGTCGGACAGCCCAAGCAGCGGCGGCCGGTCTCCGCTGACCGTCGGCTGCTTCCTGGCCGGGGCCGGGGCGTCCGCGGCCGAGGCGCTGATCGCCTTGGCCAGCTGGCCCTTGGTCGCCGTCTTGGCCGGGAGGGTGAGGATGGCGTTGCCATCGCGCAGGATCGTGATGGTGTCGGCGACGTCTAGCACTTCCTCGATCCGGTGGCTGACGTAGATGATCGCCGTACCCATGGCCGCGAACCGCCGCAGGTCCTGCACCAGTGTCGTTACCTCGTGCTCGGGCAGCGACGCCGTCGGCTCGTCAAGCACGAGCACGCCCCGCCCGGCGGCGCCGGAATCCCGGAGCGCCCGGGCGATGGCGACGAGCGCCTGTTCCCCGCGCCGGAGCTCGCCGACCATGCGGGAGACGTCGATGCCGATCTCCAGCCGGTCGAGCACGTCCCTGGCCTCGGAGCGAACCTGCCGCCAGTGGATCCGCCCGGCCGG
Source organism: uncultured Actinomycetota bacterium (assembly GCA_963767685.1). Lineage (GTDB taxonomy): Bacteria > Actinomycetota > Actinomycetes > Streptosporangiales > Streptosporangiaceae > Trebonia. The sequence goes on along the minus strand of CAVYEZ010000010.1, from coordinate 120,744 downwards.
CCCGCTGCTGTAGCCGTAGCCGAGGGCCAGGTTCTCGGCCACGGAAAGGTCGCGGAACAGGCCGAGATCCTGGTGGACGAACCGGAGGCCGGCCTCGCGCGCGGTAGCGGCGGTCCAGTGCGCGGCCGGGTACGCGCGCTCGCCGACCCGGATCTCGCCGCCCGGCTCGGCCTTGAGCACGCCGGCCAGGATCTTGATCATGGTGGACTTGCCCGAGCCGTTGCCGCCGAACAAGGTGTGCACCTCGCCGGCGGCGACGGTCAGGTCGGCTCCGTTGAGCGCGAGGGTCGACCCGAAGCGTTTGGAAATGGAGCTGAGCCTCAGGTAGCCGGGCCCGGCCACGCCCGCAGCAGGCGAATGGCCGGACCCGGAGCCTCCGACGTCTACCGTCATGACCTCAGCCCACGCCCCAGATCTTCTCGTAGTCGCTCTGGTAGTCGATGCTGGCCGGGGTGTAGTTCTGACCCGCGGGCGGGAGGTTGAGCTGGGTCGGCTTCACGCTCCACAGCTGCAGGCCGATCCCCTCGTCAACCTGGGGCGACCCGCCGAAGATCCGGTTGAGCGCGTCCACTGCCGCCCACCCTTCCCAGCCGAACGGCTCGCCGATGCCCGCGCTCTGCCAGTGGCCGGCCAGCGCCTCCTGGACGTTGGCCGCGAGGCCCTCGTTGCCGACGACCAGGATCTTGCCCGCGCTTGACGAGCTGTCCACGGCCGGCCCGACGACCAGCGCGATATCGGAGTCGGCGGTCACCTCCATGCCGTTGGCGCCGGGGTCGGACTGCAGCGCGTCCTGGACGTCGGTCTTGAGCTGGCCGCCGATCAGGTCGTTGAGCGTGTAGGGCACCTGGTCCAGCTTGCAGGCGGGGCACAGCTTGCGGTATTCCGCCTCGAATCCCTGGTTGGCCAGTGACTTGGAGATGATGTCGGTGGACTTGAGCTCGATCACGTTGGCCGACGAGCCCAGGTTCGCCAGCAGGTAGTCGGCTTGCAGGGCGCCCGCCGCCTTGGCGAACGAGTCGACTGACGGGTAGGCCGCGGTGTCCTTGAGCTGAGTCAGCAGCGAAGGCCCGGTGCCGCCGAAGACGGAGTCGTTGCAGTCGTTCTCGTCGATGCCGAGCACGGGCATGCCCACCGCCTTGGCCGCCTTCAGGCCCTGCTCGTTCTGCGGGCAGTCGTTGCCGAGGACGACCGCGCCGCTGGCGTGCGCGGCCACCGCGTCTTCAAGACCGGTGTTCCCGTTGGTCGGAACCAGCTTGTCGTCGTAGAGGGTGACCTTCCAGCCGATGGCCTTGGCCGCGGCCACGACCGAGTCGGTCCAGTACGCGCAGGCGGCGGCGGCCTGGCCGCAGGACAGCACCCAGATGCTCTTGCCCTTCTGCGCCGTGGGACCGGTGCTCGGCGGCGCGGTCTGCGAGCCCTTGATCCAGTACTGGAGCGCGGCCTTGGCCGCCGTCTCGACCGAGTCGGTGCTAGTTGACGCGCTACCGGTTGACCCGGTACTGGGTGACCCGCTGGAGTCGGCCGCGTTGGTTCCAGTTGACGACGCGCTGCTGCTGCAGCCCGCCGCGAGCATAAGCGCGGCCGCCGCAAACAGAGTCATCGCACGCCAGCGCGTGCGTGACCGCAGTCGTGGTTGCGTCGTTGGTCGCATCCCCCCACCCGCCGTCGGACTCGTCATTGTTCCTCCTGATGGGATAATGTCTGGTGTGCGGAATCTAACCCGCCGACTGATCGTCAATCAAGTTACGATTGAGTAACAGGCTCCCTTCCGCCCCCGGCTGTCACTTTGGGGCGCAGGTCGCTCCCCCTCCGCTTCTGTTGCTTTGACTTCCGTCCACGGTGCAGAATGCGTTCTGTCAAATGGAACGTCAAAGTTTTAAAAGCGCTGGCCAGCCCGTCGCACACCGCAACCGGGCGGGCATGACCGGATCGGCACGGCCGGAAAGGCTCGAGGATGAGTTCATCTGTTGCGCAGGATGCCGCGGCCGACGCCGCGGCCAAGGAGTGGCCCGTCGTCGTCGTCGGATACGGGCCGATCGGGCAGGTGCTGTCACTGGCTCTTGCACAGGCCGGCCATGATGTGCTCGTCCTGGAACAGCATGAGCAGCTGTGGCCGTTCCCGCGGGCCGGACACCTGGACCACGAGGTGATGCGGATCTTCCAGGGGCTCGGCCTGGCCGAGGAAGTCGGCGCCGTCGCTGTCGAGTCGACCGAGTTCGTCATGTTCGACTCCGTCGGCCAGGTGCTGCGCGAGCTGCCCCGGCGGTGGGAAACGCCCAGCGGCTGGCCCGCCTCGTATCACTTCTACCAGCCCGAACTTGAGGCAGTCCTGCACCGCAGAGCCGCCCAGAACGACCGCATCACCGTCCTGCGCGGCTGGCAGGTGACGGGCTTGACCGACGGCGCCGCGGGTGCTGAATCAGGTGCCGAAGTGGCCGAAGTGCAGGCCCGTCATGTCCAGTCGGGCGCGGCGCGGAACTTCCGCGCCGCCTACGTGGTCGGCGCCGACGGCGCCAACAGCACCGTCCGCGAGGCGGCCGGCCGGACCTTCACCGACCTGGGCTTCCAGGCCGACTGGCTGGTGGTCGACGTGAAGCTGGGCGATGGCGTGGATCCGGGGATACCGAGCACCGGCCAGTACTGCGACCCGGCGCGGCCGCACCACGCCGCCCGCGGCCGCTGGCCCCACGCCCGCTGGGAGTTCATGCTCCTCGACTCCGACGACTACGACGAGGTCTGCACCGACGCCGGCGTGTGGAAGCTGCTGTCGCAGTGGCTGCGCCCGGGCGAGGCGGAAATCATCCGCAAGACCGTGTACACCTTCCGGTCGGCGATCGCCGCTCCGTGGCGGCGCGGGCGCGTGGTCCTGGCCGGCGACGCGGCCCACCTCATGCCGCCCTTTCTCGGCCAGGGCATGTGCTCCGGGCTGCGGGACAGCATCACCCTGTCCTGGCGGCTTGACCTGTTGCTCCGCGGGCTCAGCCGCCCCGACCTGCTCGATTCCTACGAGATCGAGCGCGCGGCCCATGTCCGCCGGATCATCGACGAGTCGGTCAGGATCGGGCGCCTGGTCTGCATGACCGATCGCGAGCAGGCGGCGGCCCGCGATCTGCGGCTGCGCCAGGAGCCCGCGGTTGAGGAGCCGATCCAGCCTGCGCTCGGCCCCGGCGCCCTGTCGCCGCGTCCCGGCCAACTCGTCGGCAGGCTGTCCGTTCAGCCGTCGGTACGCGGCGCGGACGGCGAGGTTACCCGGCTCGACTCGTTGCTCGGCCAAGGGTTCCAGCTCCTCGGGCTCGACGCCGACCCGCGCCAGTTCCTTGACGCGCGGGGAACCGAACTCGCCGACCGGCTCGGCCTCAGGACCTGCGCCATCGGACGGGACTCGGCGGCCCCGGTGCAGGACGTAACCGGGGCCTGGTGCAACTGGATGGAGGCCGCGGGGGCCGCGGTCGTGCTGGTCCGCCCCGACCACTACGTGTTCGGATCTGTCTCACGCCCAGCCGACGCCGCGGGCCTGCTGGCAGAGCTTGAGCAGCGGCTATGCCTGGCCTGATCGCGACCCGGCCCCGGGAGCCCCGGCATACCGGCGCCTGGGTGTCCGACCTTGACCAGGTTTCGCGGTCCAATTACTGTTCCTTCAGTCAGAACATATTCTGCAATACGGGACGGTCTCATGAACAACAGTAATCCGGTGCCCAGCATCGCCGAGCTCGGCCATGTGGGATTGCGCTGCTTCGATGTCGACGCCCAGGTGCGGTTCTACACAAGCATGCTCGGCCTGACGGTAACCGACTTCGACGAGGACCTAGGGACCTGGTTCCTGTCCGCCCGGCCCGGCTCAGAGCACCACGAACTGCTGCTGACCGGCGGACGGGACGTCAGCCGCGACGCCAAGCTGATTCAGCAGGTCTCCTTCCGCTGCCCCAGCCTGGCCGACGTCCAGGCGTACTACCTGAGGTTCAGGGAGGCCGCGGTGGCCATCGACATGACCGTCTCCCACGGTAATGCCGTCGGTTGCTACTTCTACGACCCCGAAGGCAACCGGTGCGAGGTCTACTGGCAGACTGGCCTGACCGCACGCCAGCCCTTTGTTCAGCCAATCGACCTCAGCCAGGACCTCGACGTGCTGCTCGCGCTCGTGGCCGAAGGCGCTAGCGAATTCGGCGAACTCGGCTACGTCACTGACGACTACGTCGCCCGCACCAAGCGCGCCCGCACTCCCCTGCCAGCGGAGAGCTCGGATGAACGCGGCTGAGGAAGTCGTCGTCGACGGAGCCCGGACGGGCCTGTCGGTTGTGTCGGACATCGACCTGCGTGTCGTCTCGCACTCGGCCCTGATCGAACTGCGCGCGCCGACGGCGAATGGGCGAAGACCGCGGTCGCGGCCACGATGCGGATCGCGCGCGCCCGGCGGCTGCATCGGCGGCTGAGCCGCGCGCTTACCAGGATGTTTTTCCGGGGCACTGCCCGTCTCTCATCCTGCCCGCTGTCGTGCCGCTGCGGCTCGATCGCACTGCGAGAGTGCTAAGGCCTTGCCGATTCCGCTCATCGCGTCTCATAATAGAGGCCGTTGTTCCGTATGGCGCTACATAGCGAGGTGGAGCGTGCACCTGGAAGACACCCGGCGGATCCCGCCGCCCGACCCCGACTGCCAGCCGCTTAGGGTCAACGTCTGTGAACGGATGGTCAAGTCGGCCGCCGAGCGACCCCGTGCCCGTTGAACGCCGACGAGGCCGCGCGGACCTGCGGCAAGCGGGGGACCGTGGCCGCGCCGCTTGACCTGGCGGCGTTCAGCTGGCCGTCGGCAGGGCGCGCAGGGGCTAGGTGCCCCGCGGCGCCGCAAGAGTTATCGCGCTCTCGTCCGGGATAAAAGACTTGAATATTCCGAACGGCAGCAGCTTTCCCTTTCCCGGTGCCATTGCCGGCCAGCCTCGGGTCATGCCTGGAGGGTGTTGTTATGGATGGCGATGAGCCGCACGGCCGCTGCGGCGTCCCGGCGCTCCAGCGCCGTAACGAGGTCGGCGGGGGAGGCGTGCCAGAGGGCTTCCTCGATCAGCAGCGGATCAAGCGCGTCGCGGATGCGGATGGCAGCGGCCACGGTGGCCTCGCCCCCGTCCAGCTCGGGCAGGGACCTGCCGAGCCGAACTGTGGCGGGCCGGTCGGTGACGAACAGCCCGCCGCCGGGTCCGGGCCGTCCCGTTACCACCTGCCGGGTCTGGAGCAGCCGCAGCGCCTCGTTGAACGTGCCGACCGAGACACCGCACCGGGCCCGTACTTCCCCCTTAGTGCCCAGGCGGGTGCCGGGTGGCGCGACGGCGGCGAGACCTGACACGTGGTCGGCCGCTTGCTCGCGGCCCGGGACCCGGCCCGGCGGGATGTTCCCAGTCGCTCCGCCGGATGGCCGTCGGCCTGGACGGTCTCGGCCTCGCTGGTGACGGTGCGGGTCGCCCCTGCGTGCTCGTCGGCCGTGCCCACTAGCGGCTCCTTCAGGGGGCAGGTCTGCTGATTGATCATAGCCAGGCTCTTGACGGCCGGGGAAAGATCCATCATGATCAATCATAATTAATTATAACTATTTAATCCAGACGATGAGGAGCCGGGGGACCCGTGGGTGGTGAGCAGGCTTTCCGTGACCTGATGGCCGCCGTGTGCGCTCAGGTCACCATCGTGACGGCCACCGAACGCGCCCCGTTCGGCACGACGATGAGCGCGTTCACTTCGCTGCCCCTGCGGCCGCCGATGATCACCGTGGCGCTTGACTGCGGCTCCCGCCTGCTCGAGCCGGTGCTGCGGACCCGGCGGCTCGGCGTTGAGGCCCTGCTTGGCGTGAAAGAGAAATCACCCGTACCAGCCAGCTCGTCTTCCCAGTGCCGGCGCTGATCTCCCGGCTGCCGCGGTGCCCGGCGACGTGATCTTCACCGGGACCCCGGCGGGCGTCGGCCTCGGCCGCGACCCGCAGCGCTGGCTCGCCGACGGCGACGAACTGGTCAGCACCATCGAAGGCATCGGCGAGCTGCACCAGCGGTTCGCCGGTTGAGGAGGACACCGTGGCCCTGCACCAGCTGACATCATTCACTCTGGGGATACCCGACCCGGAGGAGACTGCGGCCTACTACCGCCAGTTCGGGCTCGCTGACGCGGGCGACGGCTGGTTCGCCACCCGTGACGGCGGCCGCCAGCTCCACCTCGTCACCGCGCCCATGCGGACCGGCCCGGTCGGCCCGCGCAAGCTCGGCCACGTGGTCATCGGCACCACCGACTTCGACGCCACCACGCCAGGAAGTCGCCATGGAATTGTCAGCTAATGCCGCGGACCCGCGGGCGGGCAACGGGCCGGCCCGCTTGGCACCGCCGCTCGTCCGGGTCGCCAAAGGTGCGGCCGGGTTCGTCGTCGTCGCGGGACTCTGGCAGCTCGCCTGTGTAGCCGGACTACTCAAGCCCTCCGCCGCGCCGTCCATCGGCGGGTTCGTGTCCGCCCTCGTGACATCGCTGCAGAGTGGAGCGCTTCCGGCCGCCGGCTCGACGGTGGAGGAGTGGGCCATCACGGTGCTGATCTCGGTTGCCGTCGGCTGCGTGATCGGGCTGCTGACCGGGATCTCCCCGTGGCTCGACGCCGTGACGTCGGTCTTCTTCGACTTCGCGCGCACCCTGCCGCCGATCGCGATCCTCCCGGCGGTGATCGTGATCGTCGGCGTCGGGCAGTCCCTCGAGGTGATCATCGCTGTGACCGCGGCGGTGTGGCCGGTGCTGCTCGGGGCGCATTACGGGGTGAGCCACACCGACCCCCGGATGATCGACACTGGCCGCGCGATGCAGCTTGGCCGGGCCAAACGGCTTTACAAGATCATCATCCCGTCGGCGCTGCCCTCAATCGTCACCGGCATCCGGCTGACGGCCATTATCGCCCTGGCCGCCGTGATCGGCGTCGAGCTTGTCGGGGGCACCGGTAGCGGTCTCGGCAGCTATGTGTCGGCCGCTACGTCCACCGGCGCGACCAGCCAGGCGTACGCGGGCGCGTTCATCGCCGCGATCCTCGGGCTCGCCGTCACGGGCGTGTTTTCCCTGGCCGAGCGAAGGGTGCTCCGGTGGACCAGCAGCTATCGCTGAAGGCGCCGCTTTCGAAGATCTCGGCCGTGGCCGTGCCGTCGGCGGCGACGATGCTGCGCCGGTCGTCCGGGCTGCTCTTCATCGTCCTGCTGCTTGTGACGTGGCAGGTCGTCGGCGCGGCCGGGACGCTCTATTACCTTCCGTCCTTCACGACGGTCATGTCGCACATGGGAACCCTGCTGAGCGGCCCCGACCTGACCTCCGCGGTACTTCCGTCCGCCCGCCGCGCCGCCGCCGGTTACCTCCTGGGCAGCGCTCTGGGCCTGGCGGTGGGCGTGCTTATCGGGTACCACCGGTCGCTCGACCCCTGGGTACGCCCCGTCCTTGAGTTCTTCCGCGCGCTGCCGGCGCCGCTCGCAGTCTCGCTCGGCCTGCTGCTGCTCGGGTTCTCCAGCTCGACCCGCATCGCGGTGATCGCCTTCGAGTGCTTCTGGCCGGTCGTCGTCAACGCTGACGACGGCGCGCGGCGGGTTGACCGTCAGCTGCTCGACACGTCCCGCGTCGCCCAGGTACCCCAGTGGCAGCTACTGCTGCGCGTAGTCCTTCCGGCAAGCCTGCCGCAGGCCGTCGTCGGGCTCCGGTTCGCCGTGAGCATCGCCCTGGTCATGATGGTGATTTCCGAGCTCATCGGCGCGTCATCCGGACTGGGTTACTACATTTCCAACGCCGAGAACACATTCGCCTACGCGGACCTGTGGGCCGCCGTGGTCGTGCTCGGGATCATTGGCTGGCTAGCCATGACTTTGTTCTCACTCGCCGAACGGCGAATCCTGTTCTGGCACCGCGAGCAGAGAGGCTAGCCATGACGGACCATATCCTCCGGGTCGAAAACCTGGAAAAGACGTTTCAGTCCAGGCAAGGCGCGAGCCGGGCTATTAGCGGCCTTTCTTTCGACCTGAAGAAAGGCGAGTTCCTGGTAATGGTCGGCCCGTCCGGGTGCGGGAAAACTACCCTGCTGCGCTGCGTTGCGGGCCTGCTTGACATCGACTCCGGCGAGCGAGCCGTGGCCACCGGGACCCGCCACGGCATCCCCAACTCGCTGTCCATCGTCTTCCAGGAGTACAGCCGCAGCCTGTTTCCGTGGCTGAGCGTCGAGCGCAACGTCGCCTTCGGCCTCGACGACATCCCGCGCCGCGAAAGGGCCGACCGGGTCGCCGAGGCGCTGGAGCTCGTCGGCCTGGCGCAGTTCAGCCGGCACTACCCGTGGCAGCTTTCCGGCGGGATGCAGCAGCGCGTCGCGATCGCCCGAGCCGTGGTCCGTCGCTCGGCCTTGCTGCTCATGGACGAGCCGTTCGCCTCGATCGACGCCCAGATGCGGACGTCGCTGGAGGACATGATCGCCCGGCTGTCGGCCCAGCTCGGCTTCTCGGTCCTGTTCGTGACCCACGATATCGACGAGGCGATCCTGCTGGCCGACCGGATACTCGTGCTGTCCTCCCGGCCGTCGCACGTGCTGCGCGAGCTGACAATCGACCTGCCGCGCCCCCGGGACCAGGTCGACACCAAGGCCGACCCGAAGTTCGGCGCGTACCGGGCAGAGATCTTCAAACTGCTCGCGCCCGCCGAAGAAACACCCAAGCCGGCCGCGACTTACAGCTAATGACCGGCGGATAGCGTCATCCGCCAAGCTCTATCGATCAGAGGGGATCGGTTCAATGCGAAGACCAGTCATTGCTCTTACCAGTTTCATCCTCGCCGCATTCGCCGCAGGCACGATCGCGGCCTGCGGCAGCGGCAGCCCGGCCACCTCGGCTCCAGCGGCCACCTCGGCTAATTCGGCCAGCTCGCCGGCCGGCGCCACGACCGTAAAGGTCGGCATCGCCCCGATTTCCGACTTTGGCCAGCTCTTCGTGGCCGAGGCGAACGGCTACTTCGCCAAGGCCGCCCTTAACGTCGAGACGACGACCGTGTCAAGCGGCCCCGAGGGAATCGCCGCCGTCAAGGGCGGCTCCCTCGACATCACCTACAGCGCGGCGCTCCCCATGTTCCTGTCCTCGGCGCAAGGACTCGGCCTGCGCTTCCTGGGACCGGGAGACGAGCAAGCGGCGGGACACTGGATCTCGCAGCTGGTCGTCTCGGCGAGTTCGTCGTACACGACCGAGGCGCAGGTCCTCGCGCAGGGCAAGACAATAGGGATGATCGGCCCATCGTCGCCCGATGCCATCGCCCTCGATATGAAGCTGGCGCAGATGCACGTCGCGGCCACCAGCGTGCGGATCGTGTCGCTCCCGGTGCCTGACCTGCTGACCGCGCTCACCACCAGCCAGGTCAACTCGTCGATCCCGCAGGGGCCGTTCCTGCCCATGGGGCTGGCCAACCATTCCATTCGTGTTGTCGACCCCGCGTTCGAGTCGGTGCTCGGAAGCGTCGTCCCAACCGGCGGGTATGTGGCCACGGCGAGTTGGATAAGCTCCAACAAAAAAACCGTGGCCGCCTTCAATTCGGCGCTTTCCGAGGCCACCAAGTACATCAACGCCGATCCCGCAGGCGCCGCGGCAATCATCAACGGGGCGACGAAGACACCGGCCGCGATCGCGAAGCTGGTCGTGTTCCCGCAATTCGTGAGCAAGCTCTCCGATGCCAGCCTCCAGACGCAGATCAGCCAGGCGCACGCCGTCGGCATCCTGCCCAAGACCATCTCGGCCAGCAGCCTGTTCGCTCAGTGAGTGCTACGACGGGTCGATTCATCAGCGAGGGAGCTGACATGACATCCCATACCTACGTAATCGATGGCGTCCCGATAGCCGCGCAGACGCACGATCCGGCCGCCACGCTGCCGGGCAGTCCGCTACGGATTCCGGGTCCGCACGGTAGACCGCCCCGGCTACGGGGGCAGCGGGTCGCTGCCGGACGAGGACAACACGTTCGCCCGGCAAGCTGACTGAGACATGGTCGCACATGAGTGCACGGAAGCAGCACAGCTCAACCAGGTGACGCGAGAGGCTGAGGATGCCGCCGTCGCCTCATCGCCCGCAAGTGGACCTATCCGCACCGGATGGGACGTCCGCTGGTCAGCGCCGAGGCCGCCGCGTTCATCGAGCGGCTCGCCACCGAGAACAAGGGCCGGGGTTACAAGAGGCTCCAGGGTGAGCTGCTGAAGGTCGGCCACCGGGTCAGCGCGTCCACCATCCGCCGGGTTCTCAAGGCCTGAGGATCCCTCCTGCACCCAGGCGGGACACAGGCACGGCCTGGCGGCAGTTCCTGCAGGCACAGGCAGCACGATGCTCGCGGTCGACTTCTTCCACGTGGACTGCGCTGTGACCCTGCAGCGCCTGTACTGCTTCTTCGTGATCGAGGTGGGCACCCGGACCCACGCTGCGGCTGGCGACCTCTTGGGGCGCTGTCAGTGAGGGATAGACGGTATCAAGTCCCCGCAGGTCCTGCTAGGCGGGCTCAGTTCGTGCGGTCGCCGTCACGGTTGCGCGTCGGTGGCGGCGGCGGAACCGGCCCGCGGCTGCCGCCGGACGTCGGCGACTCGGTTGCGGCGTCTGCGGCTACGCGCACTTGCAGGTCCATGCCCAGCCCGGACAACTCCAGCCGGATGGTGTCGCCGGCCGTGATCGGGCCCACGCCGGCTGGGGTGCCGGTGGTGATCACGTCGCCCGGGTGGAGCGTCGTTACCGAGGACGCGTAGGACACCAGCCGCGCGACGCTCCAGATCAGCTCGCGGGTGGTGGCCTTCTGGCGCAGCTCTCCAGATACCCAGCAGCGCAGCTGTACCTCGCCGGGGTCTCCGAACTCGTCGGCGGTGACGAGGACCGGGCCCATCGGGGTGAAGGTGTCGAAGGACTTGCGGGTGGACCGGTCCTCGCCGCCGCGCATGGTGATGTCCAGTAGCCCGGTGTAGCCGAACACGCAAGACAGCGCGTCGCGCTCGGCGATGTGGCGGGCGGTGCGGCCGATCACGAGTGCGAGCTCGCCTTCCTGGTCGAATCGCCGGTCGCGGTAGGGGAGTTGCACGGTCCCGCCGGGGTCGAGCAGGGACGAGGGTGCCTTGAGGAAGAAGCCGAGCGCGCCGACGTGGCTGTCGACGCTCATCTCCGTCTGGTGGTCGCGGTAGTTTACCGGGGCGGCGATGATCTTTGACGGATCCGGGACCGGCGCGCGCAGGTGGACTTCGGGCAGCGGGATCCCTTGCCCGTGCACGGGGGCTGCCAGTTCTCCGGCGTTCCAGGAAGCGATCGCGTGGCGCATTGTCCGGGCAGGCAGCGGGAACACCTGGTCGCCCGTGAGGCAGCCCACCCGGCCGTCGTCGTAGCTCACCAGGCGCATTGGTTCTTGCCTTCCGCGCGGCGGCTGGGCGCGCTTGTCATTCCGGTTCCTCCGCTGTGATGTCTTGCCGCGGTGACTGCTCGGTCCGGGCGAGGCCGAGTGCCTCGAGCGCGGGCGCGTCGGAGAATAGGAACAAGTCGGCGTCATCTGCGGCCTCGTGGTCGACCGCGGCCCATGACGGCGTGACGAATATGTCTCCCGCTGTCCACCGGAAGCGGCGCCCGTCGATGACGGTCGCGCCGGACCCGCGGTAGGCGACCCAGATCCCGCTGCCGGCCGTCCGGGCCGTTGGGGTGCGGTGTCCGGCGAGCACCCGGTGCATTTCCGCGCGCACCGTCGGCATGATGTCCCGCCCGGTTGCGGGGTCGGCGTAGCGGACGCAGGCCGCGCGCCGCCCGGTGGTCTCGATCAGCCGGGACAGGGCCGCGTCGACAGCGGGCCAGCGGTAGGCGAGCAGCCTGGAGGACCGGCCGGACCCCGGGTCCTGCACGGCCGCCTGCTCTTCGGCGGGCAGCAGTCCGGCGGCGCCGTAGTGCTCCTCAGATCGTGACGCAGGTACCGGCTCGTAGCTGGCGAGTTCCTTGCTGCCCGGTTCGAAGAAGACGGCGTCGAGGCTGCGTACCAGGGGGAGGTCCAGGCCATCGAACCAGATCATCGGCCTGGTGCCCGGGTTGTGGTGCGCGTGCCAGGCCCAGCTCGGTGTGAGGACCAGGTCGCCCGCTGCCATGTGCAGGGGGTCGCCGTTTACTAGCGTCCACACCCCGCTGCCTTCCAGCACGAACCGCAGCGCAGCCGGGGTGTGCCGGTGGGCTGGGGCGAGTTCACCGCCGCGGAGGAACTGCACCGCGCCCCACAGCGTGTGGGTGGCGAACGGCAGCCCGCCGAGGTCCGGGTGCGACAGGGACAGGACCCTGCGGTCGCCGCCTCGGTCGACGGCGACCAGGTCGCCGGACCGCTCGGCGAGGTCCCGCAGCGTCTTCCACCGCCAGATGTGCGGGGTGAGCCGGTTGGGAGCCCGGGGCAGCAGGCCGTGCTGGGTCCATAGCGGCTGGAGGTCGGTCGCCGCCAGGTCGGCGTACAGGCCGTCCACCTCCGGGGCGCCGTCGTGGAACCGGGTGGTGGCCATCATTCTCCTTCGCAGATGCCCTCGACGGCGGCTTTCTGATACAGGTGCGGGTAGGCGACTGTGCCGTCGGGGTAGCGCTCCATGTGCGCGGCGAACTCGGGCGTGCCGAACGCGGCGAGCAGGTGCCCCGTGGATTCCCAGGCAGCGACGTTGGTGAAGATCCGGCTGCCGCCGGTGCCGCGGAACAGCTGCGCGTTGATGAAGCCGGGCTGCGCCTTCATGTACGCCGCGTCTTCGGCCCAGGCAGCGAGCACCTCGTCGGCCTTGCCTTCGGGGGCGACGAACGTGTTGATGATGGTGACCGGGCCGGCGTTCTCCTTGAGCTGGCCGAGGTAGGGGGTGGACTCGTCGAGGTTGGCGAGGTTGATCATGGCTCCTCCATGAGCGCTAGCCGTGGGTGCTACAGGTCCGCTGCGGTGCCCTGGTCGAGGACGTGGACGGTGGTCCCAGACGGTGCCAGGCCGCGGAAAATCTGGTAATGCAGCTGCTGGTGGACGTCTGCCAGGCCGGCCTGGTGGATCGGGATGGCGATCTCGGGGGCGACGGCGCGGAGATAGTCGGCGCTCTCGGCCAGCTTCATCCACGGCCCGCCCGTGGGTAGGAGCAGGATCCGGACCGGGCCTGCGGGCAGGGCAAAAGAGTCGCCGGGGTGGAAGATCAGGTCGCCGACCTGGTAGGCGTTGTTGGCCACGTTGGGCAGGGCGGGGTGGATGACGGCGTGCTCGCCGGGCTGGACCCGCACGACCGCCCCGCCCGCGGTGACCGAGTCCTCGGCGTCGGCGATGGTGACCACCCGGACCCCTGGGTTGACCCTGGCGAGTTGTCGTGCTCGTTCCGTGTCGTGGTGGTCGGGATGCTCATGGGTGATGAGGATCGCGTTCAGGCCGGCGAGGTCCTCGAAGCCGGCCGAGTAGGTGCCCGGGTCGAACAGGATCCGGGTTCCGTCCGGCAGTTCGGCTAGCACGCAGGCGTGGCCGTAGTGGGTGAGCCGCACCGTGTCTGTCATTGGTAAATGTCCCTTTCCGCCTTGCGGAGCAGGTACTGGTATCCCGCCTGCACCTGCCGGGGGTGCCACACCTGCTCTCGCTTGAGCTCGGCTTCGTCTGCGGCGGACCAGGTCTTCGGGTCTCCGGCGGCCAGTGCCATGAGCTGGGTGCGGCAGGCCCGCTCGAGCAGGACCGCGTGCATGACGGCGGTCGCCGCGTCGGGGCCGACCGTGACCGCGCCGTGGCTTGGCATCAGGCACCCGCGTGCCTCGCCGAGCGTGTCGGCGAGGGCGGCGCCGAGCTCGCAGGTGGCGATCAGTGCCCCGGTACGGCTGAACCGCGGCACGGGCGGGTCGCTGAACAGGACGCCGTCGTGCGAGATGGGCAGCAGCGGCACGTCGAGGCAGGCGAAGGCGCTGAGCGCGGGAGCGTGGGTGTGGACTGAGCAGCCGACGTCGGGGCGGCGGCGCATGATCTCGGAGTGGATCGGGTACTCGATGTGCCGGCTGCCGCCTCCGGACAGCACCTCGCCGCCGGGCGACACCAGCACCACGCGGTCTTCGGTGACCTCCTCGAATCCCCAGCCGGACGCCTTCATCCAGACGCCCCGCCCGTCGGGGTCGCGGATCGCTGCGTGGCCCCAGACCATGTCGCTCAGCCCGGCGGCGGCCAGCGCCAGGCTCGCCTCCGCGACTTCCCTGATCACGTCGGTCGCCATTGGTCAGCTCGCATCCTGCCTGCGGTGATCGACGCGTAGGTCCCGGTAGAGCCAGTCCAGGTCGGTGTAATCGTCGTGGCCGCGCCGGGTGAAGATCCGGTCGCGCAGCAGCGGGACAACCGTCCCGCTGTCGTGCCAGATCTGGCCCCAGGTCCGGGCGGCGCGCTGCACCAGCGCGGTGCGCGGTATGCGCTCCGCCTGGTAGGCGGCGAAGGCCTTGTCGATGTCGCCGTCGCAGGCGGTGAGCTGGCGGGCCAGGCAGTCGGCGTCCTCGATGGCCTGGCACGCGCCCTGGGCGAGGTACTGCACCATGGGGTGCGCGGCGTCGCCGAGCAGGGTGACCCGGCCCGTGGTCCAGTTCTCCAGAGGCTCCCGGTCGTACATCACCCACCGGCGCTCGCGGTCGATTCGGGCAACGCCGGCGCGCACCTGTTCGCACGAGCAGGCGAAGCCCTCGTCCAGCTCGGCCGGCGTGCCCCAGCCGTCGGACAGCTCGGCGGCGGGCGAGTAGCGCAAGCTGCGGAACACGGCGACCTGGTTGTACAGCTCTCCAGGGCGGATCGGGTACTGCACGAAGTGCTTGTGCGGACCGATCCAGATGATCTCGTCGTCCGGTCCGGCCGGCGTGGCGTCCCAGCTCGTGAGCAGGGCCATCTCGCTGGCCGGCAGAGTGCCGCGGTAGGCGACGAATGCGTCGGCGTGCGGGCGGTCGTCGCAGATGAGCGTGCGGGCCGTCGACCACAGGCCGTCGGCGCCGATGACCGCGCCGCACTCGTAGCCGCTGCCGTCGGCAAAGCGGACCTGCGCAGAGCCGCCGTGATCCGCGAGCGCGGTGACCTCGCGGTTGCTTTCCAGCGTAATGCGGCTGTCCGCCCGGCACGCCTGGTGCAGCACGGTGAGCAGGTCACCGCGGTGCATGACGGTATACGGGTAGCCGTAGCGCCGCTGGAACGGCTCGCCGAAGTCCACGGTGGTGAGGTGCCGGCCGGTGTCGGCGTGCATGAGCACCAGGCGGCGGGGCCGGACGGCCACCGCCGCCAGGTCGGGGAGAACGCCGAGCTCGTCCAGCATGCGCAGCGCGTTCGGTGCGAGCTGGATGCCGGCTCCGATCTCGCCGAACTCCGGTGACCGCTCCACGACGTGCGCCGTGAAGCCGGCCCTGGCCAGCGCGAGCGCGGCGGTCAGGCCGCCGATCCCGCCGCCGACGATCAGGAGGGGGACATCAGCGTTCATGCGGTGTCTCCCGCTTGCTCATGCCTTGGCCAGCCCGCGACGAGCAGGGTGTCCGTCCCGGCCGGGCCTGCCGGGCCTGCCCCGCCGGGCGAGCCTAGCGGGGCGTCCTTGCCCGGCAGGACCTGTATGAAGAACGCGGCGTTGTCCGCCACCCAGACGGGGTCGGGTTTCTCATCCGGGGCGATGATCGCGTCGACCGGGCATTCGGGCAGGCAGGCTCCGCAGTCGATGCACTCGTCGGGGTTGATGTAGCGCTTCCGCGCGCCCTCGTAGATGCAGTCCACGGGGCAGCAGTCGACGCACGAGCCGTCAAGCTCGTCGATGCACTGGTCGGTGATGACGTACGCCATGGGCGGTCAGCTCCAGATGGGCGTGCCGGTGACCGGTTCGTCAACCAGGTCGGCGTAGGCGCGGGCCGCCGCCGGGTGCAGCGGAACGGGCGTCCGGGCCATGTCGGCGGGGACGAGGGGATAGGTCACGGGGGAGTGGTCCTGCGGGATATGGGCGTACTGCCCTTCCAGTGCCCGCCGGGTCGTCACCATGCACCAGGTGGCCAGGTAGGCGACGTCGTCCGGGAGGTCCTGGCGGCAGAGTACGACGAAGTCGGAGAAGTCCAGGGTGAGCAGGCCCTCAGTAAGGCCGGGCAGGTACCCGGCCTCCACGGTGGCGGACGGCCAGCCCTCGGCCGCGAACGCGGCCAGAACGTCGTCGCCCCACGGCAGGTAACGGACGGGGCGCTTGGCGGCGATCCGCTGCCAGTGCGGGGTCATGATCGCCTCGTGGATCAGCACGTCGGCCTCGCCGTCGGCGAACCAGCTGATCGGAGGGAACGGCCGCTCGTCGTAGCGGAAGGAGAGGCCGCCGGCGTCCACGCCGGCCAGCCGCAGGGCCTTGTGCGCGGCCAGGCCGATCAGGTTGACGCCGTCGTCAGGCGACGTCGCGACGGTCACCCCGGCGATGGCTGCCAGGTCAGCGACCGTGCTGGCTGGCAGCGCCGCGTCGGCCGCGACGACGAGCCGGTCGCGCTGGCCGATCACGCCGAGCGCGCACAGGCCCTCGGGCTTGAGCATGGGCACGGCTGCGGCCGGGGTGACCACGGTGACGTCGGCCTGGCCGGCGTGCAGCGCGGCGATCTGGTCGGTGCCGCCGCGGCCGGACCAGATGGCGAACTGCGAGCCTTCGGGCGACCGGTCGCCTATCTCCTGGGCGAGCCAGCCGCAGATCCTGTGCATGTTCGCCTGGCCCCAGTCGCCGCGGAACGCCAGGCTGACCGGGTGGTCCAGGCGCGGCTCGTCAGCCACGGGCCAGCATCTCCCCGAGCTCGGCCGCGCTGAGCGTGTAGTCGATCTCGTTGATGGAGTCGAACGGGAAACCGACCCGCTCGAACTCCTGCTCAACCGCGGCGGCGCTGTCCGCCTCGTACAGGGTGACGATGAAACCGGTTCCGGTGTTGACGTACAGCTGGCGGAACGTCGCGTAAACGGACTTGGCGACATCCGGGCCGTAGCCCGCGATCTCCTCCGGTGACAGGCCCGGGGCCTGGTGAAGGCTCAGGAACAGGGCCACGGCATTCTCCTTTGAACGTGTCATTGTGCGGAACAATGTCCCGTATTCTGCTACGCCGGGTCGGGATGCGCAAGAGCCGGATGCGCTACCCTGCTTGCGTGGAGCAGAATCCCGGCGACGCCCCGTCCGACCGCCCAGGCTCGCTGATCGGCGCGGTCGACAACGTGCTGCGGCTGCTCCGTCTCTTCGAGGATCACGAGATGATCCGGGTCAACCAGGTGGCGCGCGACATGGGCCTGTCCCGGTCGACCGTGCACCGCATGCTGGCAACCCTCAGCCACCACCAGTTCGTGGAACAGGACGAGTACTCGCGCGCCTACAAGCCGGGACCGGCGCTGGTCGACATCGGCCTGGCGGTGGTGGCGAAGATCGACATCCGCGCCATCTCCCACTCGGCCCTGGTCGACCTGCGCGACCAGACCGGCGAGACCGCGCACCTGGGAGTCATGCGCGGTAATACCAGCGTCCTGTTCCTGGACAGCGTCGAAAGCGACCGGATGGTCCGCACCGGCAGCCGCACCGGCCGCGTCTTGCCCGCGCACTCGACGGCTACCGGCAAGGTCCTGCTCGCGGAGCGCACCGACGAGGAGATCGCCGCCCTGTATCCGTCCGGCGTGCCGGAGGCGCCCACGCCCCGCGCGCTGACCACCGTCGGGGACCTGCTCGAGCAGCTCGCCGAGGTCCGCCGCCTGGGCTACGCGGCCAACCACGGGGAGAGCGAGGACGACGTCGCCGCGGTCGCCGCCGCGGTCCGCGACCAGCGCGGCCACGTCCGCTGCGCCCTGGTGACCACCGCGCCCCTGTCGCGCGCCGACGACGCGTGGGTGAAGACCGCCGCCGCCGCGACCATGCGGGCCGCACGCGAGCTCGGCGACCGCATCGGCTGAGTTCCCTCTTTGCGGGACGGTTTTCTAGGGCACCGGCCCCCTCGCCTTGTTGTCTTCCGCGCCACAGTGCGCTGAATCCCGTTCCCGGCGCGCCGAGGGCTTGCCGAACCCGGGCTTCTAGTACCACACTGGCGGTCAGTGTTCCGTATAGCGCGACATAGCGAGGTGGAGCGTGAACCTAGAAGACACCCGGCGGATCCCGCCGCCCGACCCCGACCGAGAGCCGCTGAAGGTCAACGTCTACGAGCGGATGGCCAAGGCGGCCGCGCAGCTGATGCCGCTGTTCCCGTACGACTCGGCCGGGACCATCGTGCCCGCCGGGGCGGTGCTGGTCGGGGGCCCGGAGATGGAATACGGGCACTTCTTTCACTGGAACACGGTGAACGAGGTCGTCGTCACCTACGGCGCGAGCAAGTCGATGATGGCCCCGGGGCAGGTCTTCGTCACCCAGCAGCTGCACGGGGTGAATTCGTTCCTGCGGGACGAGAAGGACCCGGAGGCGTTCGCCGTCATGGTCATCACCCAGCACCAGTCGACGTCCGGCGACCAGCGGGAGGCGGTCCTGGCGCGGTGCGCGAAATGCAAGGCCGAGCTGGCGCGGGTTGACTACGACGCCACCCCGCACGGGCTGCCGGGCTATGACGCCAAGAGCCACGGTGCCGACGACGACCCGGTCCGCCAGTTCGCCACCACGTACCACACGCAGGAGTTCGCTGAGCTGCGTAACAGCGACGAGGGGCGAACCTGCGCCCAGTGCGGGCACGTCAACGACCGCTTCCCGGCCGAGCGGTGGGGATGGGGCCGGCAGGTGTACCAG
Source organism: uncultured Actinomycetota bacterium (assembly GCA_963767685.1). GTDB lineage: Bacteria > Actinomycetota > Actinomycetes > Streptosporangiales > Streptosporangiaceae > Trebonia. Next base: position 102,032 of record CAVYEZ010000010.1, on the reverse strand, counting down.
ACCAAAGCGGCCAGTGCCGCCTACCGCACCCTGGCGGAGGCCGGATCATGAACCGCCGCCGGATGCTACACGCCCTGAAGGCCGAGGTGGGCGAGTACGAGGACGCCGCCGTGCTCCCGGCCGAGACCGACCCGCAGCTCTACTTGTCGAAGAACAGGCAGCCGCAGCCGTTCTTCCTGATCTGCTCGGCCGACAACGTCCTGTCCCAGCTGTCCGGGGCGGCGCACGTCCACCTGCGGGACAGCTCCGTGAACCGGTTCCGGATGGACATCGGCGACCACGTGTACATCCCGGCGGGCACGCCGCACCGGATCGTGCCGGTCACCGAGGGCGTCACGCTCCGCTTCCAGCCGCTGGAGGCCGGGCTTCAGGGCGCCGCGTGGTACTGCGACGGGTGCGACAGCGAACTGCGGCGCTACGAGTGGGAGCACGACAACGACACGCCGGCCGTCGACTACTACGCCGCGGCGTGTGCCCGGTTCTCCGCCGATGAAGCGGCCCGGACCTGCGGCAAGTGCGGGACGATCGCCGTGCCGCTGGACCTGGCCGCGTTCGGCTGGCCGGTCCGCGCCTGATGAGCGAGCTTGCGAGCGAATCGGTGAGTACTGTGCGTCCGCGAATGGGGACTCCGAGCGCCAGCGAGGTGGCCTGATTGAGCGAGCTTGCGAGCGAGTCGGTGAGTACTGTGCGTCCGCGAATGGGGACTCCGAGCGCCAGCGAGGTGGCCTGATGAGCGAGCTTGCGAGCGAATCGGTGAGTACTGTGCGTCCGCGAATGCGGACTCCGAGCGCCAGCGAGGTGGCCTCATGAGCGGGGCGGAGCCGGATCTGGCGGAGATCCAGGAGGCGATCACCGATCTCCTCCGCGAGGAGCAGATCGCGACGCTGGCGACGGTGGACGCCGACGGGCATCCGTCGGCGTCCACCATGCATATCGCCGGCGACGGGCTGACGGTGTACATGCACACGTTCGCCTACAACCGCAAGTACGCCGAGATGCTCGCGGACCCGCGGGTCAGCTACGCCGTCAGCTACCAGCCGCCCGGCGGGTTCGATGACCGGTTCGCCTCTCGCTCGCTCCAGGTCAAGGGCCGGGCGACGCTCCTGGTCACGGAGCCGGAGATACAGCGGGCGGTGGCGGTCAGCCGTGAGCAGTTCCCGTGGCTGGCGCAGACCGCGATGTACGACAACGTCAAGCTGCCGGACCAGGGGCAGCAGGTGTTCTTCCGGATCGATCCGGTGAATGCCGTGTGGGCCGATCACCGGGTACGGCTGCTGTGGCGGGTCTTCCTCGAGTTCGACCCGGCGGAGGGCCGGATTACCGGGAAGCAGCCGTACGACGCCGTGGTCGGCCGCCGGGGTTAGGCCGTGGGCCCGCGGTGCCGCCGGCGCGGCCGCGGCTCATGCCTGGGTGTTGTGCAGCGCGATCAGCCGGGTCGTCTCGGCGGCGTCCCGGCGTTCCAGGGCGGCGACGAGGTCGGCGTGCAGCTGGTAACGCTCCTGGATGTAGCCCGGCAGGGCGGTGCCGTCGGCGGGCAGCACGGACAGCGTGTGCCGCTCGATGATCTCCAGCAGGGAGCCGTACAGGGAGCGCAGCAGCTTGCTGGGACTGATCGCGGCGATCTGCGCGTGGAGCACCCAGTTGGCGTGCACGAACGCCACCGGGGACCCGCTGGCGACCGCCGCGGCCATGGGCTCGAGGCAGCCGCGGAGGGCAGCCAGGTCGGCGGGGGAGGCGTGCCACAACGCGTCCTCGATCAGCAGCGGGTCCAGGGCATCACGGACGCGGATCGCGTCGGCCACCGTGGCTGCGCCCGCGTCCAGTTCGAGCAGCGAGCTGCCGAGCCGGACGGTCGCGGGCCGCTCCGTGACGAACAGCCCGCCGCCGGGCCCGGGCCGGACCGTGATCACCTGGCGGGCCTGGAGCAGTCGCAGCGCCTCGTTGAACGTGCCCACGGAGACTCCGCACTGCGCCCGGACCTCCTCCTTAGTGCCGAGTCGGGTGCCGGGCCGCGTGCCCGCGGCGAGGCCGGCCACGCGATCGGCTGCCTGCTCAGCCCGGGAGCGCCCCGCCGGATGCTCCCAGTCGCTGCGCCGGAACGCCATCTCGGCCTGGACGCTCTCGGCTACGCCGGAGCCGCTGCCGCCTGTCCCGGCGTGCTCGTCGGCCGTGCCCACTCGCGGCTCCTTCAACGTCAGTTCCACTGCCTCACCGATCATAGCGAGACCCTTGACGACCGCAGAAACAGCCGTCATTATCAATCATAATTAATTATGACTGTTTGTCCACGAGTGCAGGAGGAGCCATGGTCGGTGAGCAGGCTTTCCGTGACCTCATGGCCGCCGTCTGCGCCCAGGTTACGATCGTCACGGCCACCGACGACGGGCCGTTCGGCACGACGGTGAGCGCGTTCGCGTCCCTGTCGCTGCGCCCGCCGATGATCACCGTGGCGCTCGACCTCGGCTCCCGCCTGCTTGACCCGGTGCTGCGCACCCGGCGATTCGGCGTGAACGTGCTAGGCCAGGGACAGGAGGAGGCCGCCCGGCTGTTCGCTCAGCGTTCGGCGGACCGCTTCGGGGCGGCCGACTGGCATTACGATCACGGGCTGCCGCGGCTGCCGGCCGCCCCGGCGTGGCTGGCCTGCGAGCTGGCCCAGGCGGTGGAGGGCGGGGACCACATGCTGCTGCTCGGCTCGGTGATCCACGCCGAGGCAAGGACCGCGCCGCCGCTGGTGTACGGGCACCGTGCCTACGGCACCCACTCAGGCTTCGCCGCCCGCCCGCGCCGCCCGGTCACCGACCTGATCGCCGCCTGTTCGCACTGACAAGCCGCGCGGCAGCCTGGCCGACGCGCACCAGCCCGCACTACAGGCCGTGCCCCTTTGTGCGGGGGCACGAGGATTCGAGGAGGAGTCCATGGAAGAACCGACGCCAGCCGAGCTCGTGGCCCGGGCACGGGCGCTGCAGCCGCTGCTGCGCGAGCACGCGGCCAAGACCGACGCCGACCGCCGGGTGCCCGCCGAGTGCATCGACGCCCTCGGGGAGGCCGGGCTGTTCAAGGTCTCCGTGCCGAAACGGTACGGCGGGTACGCGACCACGCTGCGGACGATGCTTGACGTCTCCGCCGCGGTTGCCGAGGGGGACGGGTCCGCCGGCTGGGTCGTGGCGCTTGTCAACGTGTGCAACTGGCTGACCGCGCTGTTCCCCGAGCGGGCGCAGGAAGAGGTGTTCGCCGACGGGGCGCCGCGCGTCACCGGCGTGCTGAACCCGTCATCCACCACCCGCAAGGTGGACGGCGGCTGGCAGGTGTCGGGACGCTGGTACTTCAACTCCGGTTCCTGGTGGTCGACCTGGGCCGTGCTCGGCGTGCCGCTGACCGGCGCCGACGGTGAGGTCATCGACCAGGGCCTCGTCCTGATCCCGGCGGCCGACCTGGCCATCGAGGACGTCTGGTACGTGACCGGGATGCGGGGGACCGCGAGCAACTGCCTCGTCGCCACCGACGTCTTCGTGCCGGAGCATCGCGTGATGTCGGTGCCGGCCGCGATCGAGGGCAGCTACCCGACGCCCTTCACCGATGAGGCGCTGTTCTGGTCGGCGTTCGTGCCCGTGCTGACGCTGGTGCTGGCGGGCCCACAGCTCGGCATGGGCCGCGCCGCGCTGGACCTGGTCATCGACAAGGCGGCGAAGAAGCCGATCTCCTACACCTTCTTCGAGACCCAGGCCGAGTCGGTCGCGTTCCAGCTTCAGGTGGCCGACGCCGCCACCAAGATCGACGTTGCCACGCTGCTGTGCCACCGGGCGGCAGCCGACATCGACGACGCGGCGGCGCGCGGCGAGTACCTGGACTACCGGACCCGGGCCCGGGTCCGCGCGGATACCGGCTACGCGGTGCAGAGCGTGGTCGAGGCGCTCACCATCTTGATGAACGCGCACGGGGCCGGCGGTTTCGCGGACTCCAGCCCGCTGCAGCGGATCTGGCGCGACGCCAACGTCGCCGCCCGGCACGCCGTGGTCTCGCCGGCCGTGGGCTGTGAGGTCTACGGCAAGGCCCTGCTCGGCGTGGAAGAGAAGATAACCCCGCTCGTCTGACACTCTCTGAGACCTGGAACACCCATCACATGCGCATCGCTAACCTGTCCGGACGGCTGGTCCTCATCAGCGGCGACCGGGCCGTCGACGTCTGGCACGCCAGCAAGGGAAAGTTCGAATCAAACCCGCAGGCCATCTACGCCCGCTGGGCCGACTTCCGCTCGTGGGTGGCTGCGAACGCAGACCTGCCCGAGGGAACGGAATTCACCGCCGCTCACCTCGGCGCGCCGGCGCCGGCGCCCCGCCAGCTGCTGGCCGCGGGCCTGAACTACCGCGATCACGCGAGCGAGTCTGGCTTTGCGGTCCCGGAGGGCCTGCCGCCGGTCTTCACCAAGTTCGCCACCAGCATCACCGGCCCGGTTACCACGGTCAGGCTGCCGCCGGGCGGCCACACCGACTGGGAGATCGAGCTCGTCGTCGTGATGGGGACCCGCGCCTGGCAGGTCGCCGAGTCCGACGCCTGGCGCCATGTGGCGGGCCTGACGGCCGGGCAGGACCTGTCCGAACGGATCAGCCAGCTGGTCGGCCCGGCTCCCCAGTTCAGCCTGGGCAAGTCGCTGCCCGGCTTCACCCCCATGGGCCCCTGCCTGGTCACCCCGGATGAGTTCGCCGATCCGGACGACCTCGGGCTGCGCGCCACCCTCAACGGCGAGCAGGTGCAGAAGGCCCGCACCAGCGAGCTGATCTTCCCGGTCCCGGCGCTGATCTCCCGGCTGTCGGCCCGGCTGCCGCTGCTACCCGGCGACGTGATCTTCACCGGCACCCCGGCTGGCGTCGGCCTCGGCCGCAGCCCGCAGCGCTGGCTCACCGATGGCGACGAGCTGGTCAGCACCATCGAAGGCATCGGCGAGCTGCGCCAGCGGTTCGAAGCGTAAGGAGGACACCGTGACCCTGCACCAGCTGACATCGTTCACCCTCGGGGTACCCAACCTGGACGAGACTGCGGCCTACTACCGGGAGTTCGGGCTCGCCGACGAGGGCGACGGCTGGTTCGCCACCCGTGACGGCGGCCGCCAGCTCCATCTCGTCACCGCACCCGCCCGACGCCTGGTCGAGCTGCGGATCGGCGTAGACGACGCCGATGACCTGGACCGGTCAGCGTCCCGGCTGCACAAGCTGGGAATCGATGCGGCCACGGATCCGGCCGCCGGGACGCTGACCGCCTACGACCCCGCCACGCGGGTCCAGGCTGTGCTCCAGGTCGCGCCACGGCTGAAACAGCCTATGGCCGACCCGACCCCCTACAACGGCCCCGGCCGCGTCGGGCGGACCGGCACCCGCGCCCCGGGGATCTTGCGAACAGGCCGGGTTGCTCCACGCAAGCTCGGCCACGTGGTCATCGGCACCACCGACTTCGACGCCACCACGGCGTTCTTCCGCGACGGACTCGGGTTCAAGGCCAGCGACTACATCAAGGACGCGGGCGCCTTCCTGCGCTGCTCCACCGACCACCACAACATGCTGGTGCTGCGCGCCCCGGTGGTGTTCCCGCACCACTCCTCCTGGCAGGTCGACGACATCGACGAGATCGGCCGCGGCGCGCACGCCCTGCTGGAGGAGCATCCCGAGCGGCACGTGTGGGGGCTCGGCCGCCACCACGCCGGATCAAACTTCTTCTACTACTTCAAGGATCCCTCCGGCACGTTCAGCGAGTACTACTCCGACCTGGATTGCATTCCAGAGGACCAGGTCTGGACCCCGGAGACCTTCGAGGGCGCCCGCGGGCTGTTCAGCTGGGGCCCGCCGCCCCCGCCGTCGTTCCTGCACCCCGACGACCTCGCCGACCTCATGGCGGGATCCCACGGCCGCTGACCGCGGCCGGCATTCCAGCCTTCGTTCAGGGGAGGGCGCGGGAGATCTCCGTCAGCAGTGGCGTCCAGCGCGGGTCCGGCTCGTCCAGCCCGTTCCACAGCATGGTGTCGCAGGTGAACGCAAAGGCCACGCCCCGTTCCTGATCGGCGAAGGCCAGTCGGCCGCCCGCGCCGGTGCAGCCGAAGCACCCGGGGCCGAGCATGGTGACCAGCGGCGGGCCGGGCAATTGGAAGCCGAGCCCGAACCGGGGTGGTGTGCTGGTCGCCGCGGTGAACTCGGGTACCGTCGGCACGGCGTCGGTCTGCGGCGTGCGGGCGGCGGCCACGGTCTCGGGAGACAGCAGGCGCACGCCGTCAAGGTTGCCGGTGCAGGCTGCGAATAGCCGGGCGAGCCCGCGCGCGGTCCCGATCCCATTCACGGCGGGGATCTCCGCGGCGTGAAAGCCGCGAGTGTTCCACACCGGGTCGCCGGGCCCGGTATCGCCACGCGGCGGGGCGAGCATGGCCCGGGCGAGCGGTGATCCGGTGTCGATGCCGCGTTCGGCGTACAGCCGCGGCAGATCGGGAAGGTCCGGTGCGGCGCCCGGCGGCAACGCGTTCGGCAGCACCCGGTGCTCCTGCTCCCCGGGCAGCCCGATCCAGAACTCCGCGCCGACCCGTCCCGTAGCCTGCGTGGCAAGGAACTGGCCCACGGTCTGACCGCTCACTCGCCTGATCACCTCGCCGACCAGGTACCCGAAGGTCACCGCGTGGTACCCGGTCAGCGTCCCCGGCTCCCACAGCGGCTCCTGTGCCGCGAGCAGCCCGGTCATCTTCTCCCAGTCGAGCATGTCGGCCGGGGTGACCTCGGCCGCGGGGTCGAAGACCGGCAGTCCCGCCTGGTGGGTGAGCAGCCAGCGCACCGGGATCTTGTCCTTGCCGGCCGCGGCGAACTCCGGCCAGTACTCGGCGACCGGCGCGTCAATGTCGAGCTCGCCCCGCTCGGCCAGCATCATGGCGCACAGGCTGGTGACGCCCTTGGTCACCGACGCGGTCATCACCAGCGACTCCGCGGTGAACGGCTGCCCGGTCGCGGTCGACCGTCCGCCCCACAGGTGCAGCATCTCCTCGCCGCCGGCGTAGAGCGCGGCGGCGCAGCCGCCGGGATGCGCGGCGATCACCCGGGCGAACGCCTCCTGGACGCCTTCGAAACCCGGCTCAGCGTAGCCGCCGGTGTTACCGCTGCCTTCGGCCGTCATGTCTGCCTGCACGCTCCTTCGCGGGAAGAAAACCATGGAGAAGAGGAACGAGGTGTGGCCGGGCGTGCCCGGTCCCGCGCTTGCGCGAGCGGGGGAACCGGGCACGCCGGCCGGACGCTAGCCGGTCGGCGGATCAGCTCGCCGGGTACAGCTCAGGCAGGTACCACGCGCGGCGGCCACTGGTCTCGGCGTTGGCGCCGGCGATGCCCTTCACGCCGAACGCCACGAACGGGGTCGAGTCCGTGACCGCGAACCAGGCCTGATTGGTGACGTAACTGACCATGGCTTGCGAGTACTGGCCGGCGGCTGAGGGGCTGAGCGGCAGCAGGGCATTGTAGGCGTTGGTCAGCACGCTGCTCGTGGTGTGCAGCGGGTTGAACTGCGTCGCGTGCGGCCCGATCAACAGGTCGTAGAGGAAGTACCCGGGCAGGCCGCCGAAGCCGAGGATCGACGTCTCGTACTTCCCGCTGGCCAGCTTCCCGAAGTAGTCGCCGATGTTCGCGGCAGCCGTCGGGACCGCGTTGATGCCCACCGCGGCGAGCTCGCCGGAGATCGCCTCAGACAGGGTGTCGAAGCCGAGCGCGGTGACGTCCAGGATGTGCATGGTGAATCCGTGCGGGTACCCCGCCTCGGCGAGCAGTTGTTTCGCCTTCGCCGGGTTATAGGTGTACTTGCTGGCGAGCGACGGGACGTAGCCGTCGTCGCCGGGGATCGCGATCTCGTCGTTGGGCTGCCCGTAGCCGGCGTACACCGCCTGGTTGAGCGCCTGGCGGTTGAGCGCGTAGTTGATCGCCTGCCGCACCTGCACCTTGGCCAGCGCCGGGACGATCGACCCGGCGCGGTCGTTGATGGCGAGGCCGTAGAATGCCTGGAGCGGCATGGTGACGTTGAAGCCGTCGGCCTTGGCCGTCGGGATGCTGCTCACCTGCTGCTGCACCGCGAACTGGATCTGCCCGGACTGCATGGCCTGGAGCGTTGTGGTGGGGTTGGTGATGACCCGGATGACGACCTTTTTCCAGTGGATCGCCTTCGGGTTCCAGTAGTAGGGGTTCGGGGTGAACGTGTAGTGGTCGCCGGCCACGGTCTGCGACGCGTCAAGGACGTACTCGCCCGCGCCGCCGGTGTGCGTGGCCAGGTAGCTGCCGGCGGCCTGCGCGGGGTTGCCGATCTCGCCCATCTCGAGCGCCTGGCTGAAGACGAAGGGCAGCTGCGGGGTTGGCTTGCTGAAGTGCAGCGTGAGGTTGGTCGGACCGGCCACGTCGATGGTGGTGAGATTGGCCAGGTAGTTGAGCCCGGCGCCGCCGGGGACCTTCAGCTCGTGCTGGATCCAGGCCTTCACGGCGTCGGCGTTGAACGCGGTGCCGTCGCTGAACCTGACGCCGGTGCGCAGGGTGAAGCTGAAGCTCTCGTTGTCCGGGCCGTAGGACCACGAGGTGGCCAGGCCGGGCGCGTAGCCGCCGCTCACCGTCTGCACGATCAGCGGGTCATAGGCCAGGTCGTAGTACTGGTTGTAGGCGTTCTGCCCGCCGCCCGGGTCCATGGTGGTCGGGAAGGCCGTATCGGCGATGGTCAGCGTCGATCCCACGCGGGCCGCCGCAGATCCGGCGGTGCCCGTGCCCTGACTGTTCGCCGAGGTGGCGCCGCCGCCGGCGCAGCCGGCCGCGGCGAGTGCGAGAACCGTGAGCCCGGCGCCGACGGTGCTCCGTCGGCGGAGCCGGCGGCTGGGGGCCTGTCTGGCCGGGATTCCCTGTCTGGCTATGAACTCGGACATACGTCCTCCTGCCGTTAGCGCAGTTGCGCCTTCTCTGTCATGGTTGATGCGGTGTCTGAGCTGGAGTCCGAGATTGTCGGCGGGGCAGTCCCCGGTCGAGCGGCCGGGGACTGCACTAGCCGACGTTCTGCGCCGGCACGGTGGATGTTCCTGGCTGCTGCCCGGCATCCGGTGTCTCCGGCTGCCGGGTTTGGTGTTCCTTTTCCGCGCGCCATTCCGGGTAACGGTGGCAGGCGACGCTGAGCTCGTCGGTTCCGGTGACCTCGGCGGTCGCCGGGCGCAACGGCGGGACCTCTAGCCGGCACCGGTCGGTCGCATGACGGCACCGGTCGCTGAACGAGCAACCTTGCCCGGCCGGCTGGCGGTCGGCGCTCCGGACTTCCGCGGCGGCCTGCGCGGTCATCGTCTGCCTGGCGCGCTGCGACCGCGGGTCGGGCACGGGCGCGGCGGCGAGCAGTTCGTCGGTGTAGGGGTGCGCGGGAGCGTACATGACGCGCTGGCTAGGTCCAGCCTCCATCACCCGTCCCCGGTACAGCACCACCACCCGGTCGCACAGGTGCCGCACCACGTCGGGGTCGTGCGAGATGAACAGGTAGCTGAGTCCCTGGTCCTGCTGCAGGTCACGGAGCAGGTTGAGGATCTGCGCCTGCACGGACAGGTCGAGGGCGCTGACCACCTCGTCGCAGATGACCAGTTTCGGCGCGAGCATGAGCGCGCGGGCGATGCCGATCCGCTGGCGCTGCCCGCCGGAGAACTGCGCCGGGTAGCGGGCCGCCGCGTCCGGTGGCAGGCCGGTCTTCTCCAGCATGACCGTGGTCCGGTCGCGGATCCGCGCGCGGTCCCTGATTCCCTGGGCGATCATCGGCTCGGCGAGGATGGCACCGACCGTCCTGGACGGGTTGAGTGAGCTTGTCGGGTCCTGGAACACCGCTTGCAGGTCGGCGGCCAGCACCCGGCGCTCCCGGAAGGACGCGCGGCTGATGTCCAGGCCGGCGAAGGTGACCGTGCCCGAGGTCACCGGGGCGAGGCCGAGCACCGCGCGAGCGATCGTCGACTTGCCCGAGCCGGATTCGCCGACCAGGCCCACCGTCTCGCCCGAGGCGACGTGCAGCGACACGCTTTCGAGGGCTCGCAGGCTGGAGCGGGACCGGTGTCCGCCGTAGTCCACCGTGAGCTGGTCGATAGCGAGGAGCACGTCCTGCCCGGTCACCTGGCCACCTCCGCGTGCCGCAGGTCATCGCTGTGAACGCAGCGGGTGTCGCGCCCGCCGGGCAGCGCCGTGACCGGGATCGGTGCCCGGCGGCATTCCTCGGTGGCGAGCCGGCACCGGTCCGCGAACCGGCAGCCGTCCGGCCACGAGCCCGGTGCGGGCACCCGGCCGGGCATGCTCGGCAGCCGTTCCCCGTGGGCCGCGGCAGCGGGGGAGGAGCGCAGCAGTCCCTCGGTGTAGGGGTGCCGCGGCTCGTCGAACATGGCCTGGGCGTCCGCGGACTCCACCGGCTGCCCCGCGTACATGACCACCACCCGGTGGCAGATATCGGCGACCACGCCCCAGTCGTGGGTGACCAGCAGGATCGCCATGCCGGTGTCCCGCTGCAGGTCGCGCAGCAGCGCGAGGATGTGCGACTGGACGGTGACGTCGAGGGCGGTGGTCGGCTCGTCGGCGACGAGCAGCCGGGGCCGGCCCGCCAGCGCGATGGCGAGCGCGACCCGCTGCGCCATACCGCCGGACAGCTCGTGCGGGTACTTGCGCGCCACCGCGCCCGGGTCAGGGATCTTGACCAGCGCGAGCAGTTCCCTGACCCGCGCCCTGGCGTCCCGCCGGGAGCAGCGGTCATGCCGGCGGACCACCTCGCCCAGTTGCGCGCCGACCGTGTAGGCGGGGTCCAGGCTGGACATCGGCTCCTGGGAGACGTAACCGATGCCGGAACCGCGCAGCCGCGCGAACGCCCGCTCGGGAAGCGCGGTGATGTCCTGGCCGGCGAAGGCGACCCGGCCGCCGCTAACCTTCACCGCTGGCGGGAGCAGCCGGAGGATCGCCAGGGCGGTGATGCTCTTCCCGCAGCCAGACTCGCCGAGCAGGCCGACCGTTTCCCCGGCCGCGACGGACAGGCGGACGTGATCGACGAGGGTCTGGTCGCCGTCCGGCGCGGCCACGGTGACCGTGAGGCCGGCGATGTCGAGAACCGAGTCCGGTGCGGTCATGGGAATGGGCGCGGCTGACGGTACGTCGGACACTCCTGGCCGCGCACCGGCTGGCCGCCGAGTGCGAGCGCGCCGGGCACGTACCGCCCGCTCCGTCCCGTCGGCGGCGGCGGCCGCGTCCCTGATCGCGTCGCCGAGCACGCCGAACGCAAGGATGCACAGCGCGATCGTCGCACCGGACGGGTAGAGCAGCCAGCTGTCCCTGGTGATCACGGTGAACCCCTCGGCCACCATGCCGCCCCAGGTGGGCTGCAGCGGGTTGGTGGCGAGGCCGAGGAAGCCGAGGCCGGTCTCGAACAGCAGCGCCGCCGAGGCGAACAGCGCCCCCTGGACGATGATCGGTCCCTTGACCCTCGGCAGCACGTGCCTGACGATGATCCGGGCGTGCGACACGCCTGAGACCCGCGCGGCGGCGATATAGAGGTCGTCGCGGACCTGCAGCGTCGCGCCGCGGACGACGCGCAGCACCCCGGGCGCGCCGAGCACGCCGAGCACCAGCATGGCCGCGTCCTCGTTCTGCGGGACGAGCGCCAGGGTGACAAGCACCAGGATGATCGCGGGGACGGCGACGAATACCTCCGCGATCCGGGTGATCACCCGGTCGGTCCAGCCCCCGGCGTACCCGGCGACCATGCCCAAGGGGACACCGAGCAGCAGGACGGCGGCGACGGCCTCGACGATCGACAGCATCGACCGGCGGCCCCCGAAGAGCAGGCGGCTCAGCACGTCGCGGCCGAGGGTGTCAGTGCCGAGCAGGTGCTGGGAACTCGGCCCGGACAATACGTTGGTCAGGTCCTGGTCGAGCGGGCCGTGCGGCGCGATCAGCGGTGCGAGGATACAGGCGAGGGCGAGCAGCAGCAGGAACGCGACCGCGACGGCCGCGGCGGGGCGGCGCAGCACCCCGCGGACGAAGCTCGCCGAGGCGGGCTGCCCGTACGGTGGCGGGACAGTTGGCGGCTGGGACGGGGACACGGGGCCGGCGGTCATGACACACGCACCCGGGGGTCGAGCCAGCCGTAGGCGATGTCGATCACCAGGTTGACCGCGATCACCATCACCGTGAAGTACAGTGCCACGCCCTGCACCACCGGCACGTCGTGCACGGTGGTGGCGTTGACCGCCTCGCCGCCCAGGCCGGGCAGCGCGAACACCACCTCGACGATGACCGTGCCGGACAGCGCGCCCACGAAGACCACGCCGATCACCGTGAGCACAGGGATCGCGGCGTTCCGCAGGGCATGTTTGAGCAGCAGCGACCGGCCGGGCAGGCCAGCCGCTCGCAGTGTCCGCATGAACGGGCGCTGCACGGTGCTCAGCATGGAGTCGCGGGTCTGGCGGGCGATGACCGCCACCCCGGGGGCGGCCAGCGTCACCACGGGCAGCACCAGGCTCGTCGCCCAGTTGTTAAGGCCGCCGCTCGGCGGTACGTACCCGGAGGCCGGGAACAGCCGCAGGTCCACCGCGAACCAGCTGATCAGCATCAGCCCCAGCCAGAAGTTAGGCAGCGCAAGGCCGATCAGCGACACCACGTCGAGCAGCCGGCCGAGGACGCCGCCGCGTACCGCGGCCACGGTCCCGAGCAGCAGTCCCGCCCCCGCGGCGACCAGCGTGGAGCCGATCACCAGGCTGAGCGTGACCCCCAGCCTCGCGTTGAGCACCGTGGTGACCGGCTCGCTCATCGTCGGCGACACCCCCAGGTTGCCGTGCAGCGCCGCGACCAGCCACTGCCAGTACCGCACGGCGAGCGGCTCATCCAGGCCGAGCTGGTGCCGCAGCGAGTCCACCTGAGCCTGCGTCGCGTTCCCGCCAAGGATGGACCTGGCCAGGTCGCCGGGGGTAAGCGCAGTGAGCAGGAAGGTCAGCCCGGACACGATAAACGGCAGCGGAATGGAGAGCAGAAGGCGCTGCAGAACCAGGCGTCGCATCGTTGCGTCCTCTCGCTGAGAGACCATGATGACCGCTGCCGTCGGACATTTCCGCTGCTTATTCGGCCTGATCAGGATGGTCGACTTTGGCTGACTCGCCGTGTAAAGTCTGCTAAAAGGATTTAGCAGACAGTACGTCTGGTCCGCGCGTCATGTCAAGATCTTGACTGGAGATGGCGCGAAACCGTGACGTCGCGCTGACCGCGGCAGGTTGGGAGGTGCGCATGACTCGGCGCAGGGTGACGCTCGCGGACGTGGCCGAGCGCGCCGGGCTGTCGGTGACCGCCGCCTCGCTGGTACTCAACCGGCAGCCGGGCACCCGGCTCTCGGCCGAGGCGCACCAGCGGGTGTTCGCCGCCGCCGAGGAGCTTGGCTACCGGCCGAACATCGCGGCCCGGTCGCTGCGCACCCGCAAGACCGCGACCATCGCCTTCATCTCCGACGTGGTGGCCACCACCCGGTTCGCCGGCGGGATGATCCGCGGCGCGCTCGACGCCGCCCGCGAGCACGGGCACGTGCTGCTGATCGCCGAAACGCAAGGCGACAAGGACGTCGAGCAGGAGGCGATCGAGGCGATGCTGGACCGGCAGGTGGACGGCTTCGTGTACGCGGCGATGGCCACCCGCCGCCTCACCGTGCCCGCCCCGGTGCTGACCCGGCCGGCCGTGCTGCTCAACGCCACGTCAACCGACGGCCTTGTCTCTGTGCTGCCCGACGACGAGGGCGCCGCCTACCAGGCGGCTGCCGCGCTCCTGCTCGCCGGCCACCGCAGGATCGCGCTCATCGGCCGCAACACGCTCAAGGAGCGGGATCCGGAGCAGTCACTCGCGGCCGGGCCCCGGCTGCGCGGCGTCCGCCGCGCCCTGGCGGAGCACCGGGTGCGGCTGGTCGCCGCCGGGCAAACCGAGGACTGGCAGCCCGAGCACGGCTACGACGTGGCCAGGCAACTGCTCCTGCAGCGGCAGCGGCCGACCGGGATCGTCTGCATGAACGACCGGCTGGCCTTCGGTGCCTACCAGGCCATTGCGGAGGCGGGGCTCGCCGTTCCCGGTGACGTCTCCGTGGTGTCCTTCGACGACGACCCCCTCGCCTCCTGGTTGCGGCCAGGGCTGACCACGGCCGCGCTGCCGCACGAGCCGATGGGCCGGCTGGCGGTCGAGTTGCTACTGGCCGGCCCGGGCAGGCGGCCCGCGCCCGGTGCCGATGCCGCTCATTGCCCGTTCGTCGATCGCCGCCCCGCCCGGCTGAACGGCCAGCCGGGACTTGCCCGTTTTTCGTTACGCCGATTGCCTGCCGAGGGAGAGTGAAAGCTTGCTGCGCTTGCCGGACCACTGGGTGTGGGACAGCTGGTACACCGCCGACGACGAGGGCCGCCACCACGCGTTCTTCCTGCGCGCCTCGCGGGCCCTGCTCGACCCCGAACGCAGGCACCGGCACGCCTCGATCGGCCATGCCGTCTCCGCCGACCTGCGCGACTGGCGCCTCACCGCCGACGCCCTGGTGCCCGCCGACGCTCCGGCCTGGGACGACCTGGCCACCTGGACCGGCAGCGTGGTCCGCGGCCAGGACCGCCGCTGGTACCTGTTCTACACCGGCGTCAGCCGGGCCGACGACGGCCTCATCCAGCGGATCGGCCTGGCCGTATCCGACGACCTGACCAGTTGGCACCGCTGCGGCGGCAAGCCCCTCATCGAGGCCGACCCCGCCTGGTACGAGCGGCTCAACCAGCAGGACTGGTACGAGGAGGCCTGGCGCGATCCCTGGGTGTTTCCCGACCCGGCCGGGGACGGCTGGCACATGCTCGTCACCGCGCGGGCCAGCCACGGCCCGGCGGCCGCCCGTGGCGTCATCGGCCACGCCCGCTCAGCCGACCTGCTGAACTGGGAAGTCCGCCCTCCGCTGACCGGGCCGGCCGGGTTCGGCCACCTGGAAGTGCCCCAGGTCGCGGTGATCGACGGCCAGCCGCTGCTGCTGTTCTGCACCAACCCGGGCAGCGACCCCATCTGGATTGTCCCGGGCCCGTCGCTGACGGGCCCCTGGGACATGACGCTGGCCCGCCCTGTCCACTGCCCCGGCCTCTACGCGCCCCGCCTGGTCCGCGACGCTACTGGCAGCTGGTACCTCATCGGTTTCGTCGTCGGCCCCGGCGCTGGCTTCGTCGGCGAACTCTCCGACCCTATTCCGGTCCGCTACTCGCCAGGCGCCGGCCTCGCCTGCGACGTGACGACCCCGACCTAACCGGCCACGGATTGCCACAGCACGACGCGATCGTGGCGTCGGCGGCCACCCGGGCGGTCATGTTTGCTCACTTGGCCTGGTTATCCACGTTCTGAAGATCAAATGAGTCCCGAGAGACTCCCCCTGGCTACTCGACCGTCGGCGGGATCTCCTCGGGGTTCAGGTATCCGCGTCTGTCGGCCTTGACCGGGCAGGTGACGGATCCCGGGTGACGCGTATCACCCGGGATCCGTCGCCTTACCCGGCGGCTATCGCGAAGATGTGCACCGCCGCCGAGCCGCCGGCGAGGCCCTTGCTCACGTCGGGCAGCAGGACCGCGGCGACCTCCGAGGACGAGTCGAGCGCGACCGACTGCTCGTACACGTAGACGAGATGGTTGTCGTGGCCGTTGCCCGGCGTGTTCCGGTAGGCGGTGGTGATCGCCGCGCTCGACCCGGGCGGCGGGCAGGCGTACCAGTCGGGCACGCTGAGCGTGAAGGCCTGCGTCGAGCCGTCGGCATAGATGATCGTGCCCTCGCCGGAGGCCGGCCCGTAGGTCGCCGTGTCCAGGAAACCGAGTTCATTTCCCGAACGATCAATAGTGACTTCCTGACCCGACGCCACCACGTTATCGGGGCTGCCCGCTGCGGCATCCGGCCAGCTAAAGGTCAGGCCAGCTGCCGTGACGGTGGATCCTGGCGTCACCCCGGCGTTCGCCAGTGCCGTAGCCGAGAAGCTGTAGCCGGAGCCGTCGAGGTCAGCGGCGCTTGTGTCGGAGTCAGCCGAGACGCCGACATTATCGAACGCCGTCGTGAGAGATCCGTACGGTGTTTCGGCTTGCGTACTGCCGGTCAGCGTCCCGCTCGCGGAACTCGCGACCGCGGTGAATGTCGCGGTGCCTGGGGACTGGGATGCGGGCGGCGTCACGGTGAACGTGGCCGTCGCCGTGCCGCCGGGGTGGATCGTGCCGAGGATGACCGGCTTGCCCGCCACCCAGCCTGGCGGAGCTAGCAGGGCGACTTTCGCGTCGCGGAGTGGCGTGCGGGCCGGGTTGTCGAACGTTGCCGTGACGCTGATACTTGCGCCCGCCGCAGGGTACGGGTCGGGTGTCGTGACCCGCAGGTACGGGCGGGCGGGAGTCTGGAACTCGCCGACCGTGAGGCCGCCGCCGTTCGGGTTGGTGATGGTGAGGGTGTGCTTGCCGGGCGACAGGTCAGTGTCGGTGAACACCGTCTGGGCGGGGTCGTCGAACGGGGCATATGTGTCGATCGTCCCTGCCTGCTTGCCGTCGATCGTGACCGTCGCCGTGCCGCCGCCGGGGCCTTCGTCGGTGACGAAGGCGATGCTGCGCCCGGTGAAGTTCAGCGTCACCGCGGCGCCCTGCGAGGTCGTGGTGTGCGTGTCGCCTTGGTCGGCCAGGGTGCCCTGCGCGGACCAGTCGCCAGTGTAGGACAGGGCCTGGCTGTCGTCGTCGTAGGTGCTGGCCTGCCGTGGTGTCCAGGTGCCGAGGCCCGCGGCGTCCATGATCGCCTGGGCGGCGGTCGGCCACGCGCCGTTGGAAACGACGGTCGGCGGGGTGTAGGTGATGTCCGTGCCGTTGTTGTTGGTGCTCGCGGTCGATGAGTAGTTGCCGGGGCCGATCGTGATGTTGTTAATGGTCGGCGTCCACATGCCGATCCAGTGGCCGCCCGCGGCGAAGTTCACGACGTTGTCGTAGGTGTGCCAGTAAGAGCTGCCCTCGTCCTGGTAGAGCATGTTGTCGTCGTGGTTGCCGATCGAGACGTAGTTCCCGGCGAGGACCGAGCTGACGGGCGTGCCGTTCTCGGTATCCCCGGCCTGGCCGCCGTTGGTGTAGATCGGGCCGCCGTCATAGAGGGTGTTCATCACGTCGTGGACGTAGTTGTCCGTGACCGCGTTGCCGCCGGCATAGTTGGTGCCCTGCTCGCAGTCGGACAGGCCTTGCGAGTGCTGCATGCTGCAGGGTGAGGCGTAGCCCCAGCCCCAGCCGATCGACATGCCCGAGTAAGGAGTGTGGCCGATGTCGTTGTGCGTGATGGTCAGGTCACGCGTATACCCGGCCCAGACGCCGACGGTGTCGGAGTAATCCTGCCCGATGTAGGAGATCAGGTTGCCGGCGATCGTGTCGCCCGTCGTCATGAGGGCCGTGTTGTCCTGGAAGTAGTCGTCGACCTCGCCGACGGAGACGCCGCCGCCCGCGGTGTCAGTGATGAGGCTGCTGTAGACGCCGGAGTCCTGCGTGCCGTCGGCCAGGTCGACAGCGGTCGCGCCTAGGTGCTCGAACGTGTCGCCGGTGAAGGTGATGTCATCGCCACGGGAGACGGTGACGGCCGCCGGGACCTCGATCGGTACCGGCGTGGCGCCCGAGGTATCCCACAGAACGCCTGCCTGGTTGTCGATGTAGCCGGTGGTTTCCGGCAGGTTCCACGTCGAGTACTCGAAAGCGATGTTCTTGAAGGCGATGTCCCTGACCGGGTCGAGCGCGTCCGGGATGACCTCGAAGCCGTCGATGGTCAGGTAGGTGCCGCCGGTCTTGACGATCGTGACGGTATGGGTGCCCATCGACAGGCCGTCCACCTGGTAGATGACCTGCTGCGCCAGCCTGGTATCGCCGCTGGTGTTCTCGGTGAAGCCCTGGCTCGTGTCCTGTTTCCCGTCAACGTACGCGTCGAAGGTGCCCTCATCGCTGTGGGTCTCGCCGAGCACCTCAAGGCCGGTACCGGTGAACGTGTAGGTCACCGAGTCGCGGTTGTCAGCGGTGGCCGCGATGTCGTTGTCCAGGTCGCCGAGGCCGCGGTCGGTATAGGTCTGCCAGCCGCTGCCGTCGTACGTGGCGTTCTTGTCATTCTGGTTGACCGGCGTGAGGTGGCCTGGCGTGCCCTGCAGGGTCAGCACGTTCTGGTCGACGGGCAGCTCGACATCGGCCATCTTCATGTTCTGGCCAGGCTTCGGGATGTAGTACAGGTAGTGGCCGGCCTGATCCAGGTAGAACTGGCCGGGCTGGGTGAGCAGCTGGTACGCGTCCTCGACGTAGGAGATGCCCGACATGGCAGGCAGCCCGCTGCCGTTGTACGGGAAGCCGAGGTTCGGCACTTTCACCTTGTTGGCCTCCCAGCAGCTCGGCAGGAGGTTGATGTCCGAGCCGCCGCCGGACGCTGGCATGATGCTCTGCACGGGGCAGCTCACGTGTTTCCAGTCGCTGTTGTCCACGACCTCGATCTGGCTCTGGTTCGTGAACGAGGAGTACGAGGGGTCGGTGGTGCTGAACCCGGTGCTCGTGACCTGCACCCCGGGAGGTGAGGCCGCGGACTGCGCGAGTTCCGCGCGCTGGCCGTTGACGAACAGTTGCTGGCCGCCGGTTTCGGCGCTGGACGCGGAGACCGGCGCGCGCCAGAGGTTCTTGCTCTTGTCGTACTCGGTGAAGCCGGTCACCTGGACGGCGCCGCTGATGACGGGCTTCTGGCCGGGGACGGCCTGCCAGACGACGTCATGGCCGTCGGTGCCCGAGTCCCCGGTGCCGAGCTGAAGACCGCTGGGGACGTGGTACGTGCCGCCGAAGAGGTCGACGTTGATGTCCCTCGCCCGGCTTGCGCCGCTCTTGACGGCTGACTCGACGGCGGCCTGGGCGGTGGTGATGCCGCACGGGGCCCTGACCGTGCAGGCAGTTCTAGCGCCGAGTGGAGATGCGTAAATCGTGGCGGTCGCCGCCGCGGCAGGTGCTGTGGTGGCCTGGGCGGCGTTCGCCGTTAGCCCGCCGATGGCGAGGGCGCCCGCGGCGAGAGCGCCCGCGGCGAGAGCGGCGGCGAGGGAAAGCGGGGCATGGGAGATTGCCATAGATTTCCTCAGATCCGTGTAGCCCGGCGCCCGGAGTCCCGGGCGCCGGGACGGGAACTCAGCCTTGGACTGTGACCTGTACTGGCGGTGAGGTCACCGGGCTTGCTATCGCATCGGTCGCTGTGGCGGTCAGGGTGTAAGCGCCGTCGGCGAGCGGGGCCGACGGGTTGCACGACCACGAGCCGCTGTCGGACGCGGTGGCGGTGCAGATCGCGATGCCGCCCGCGTCGACCGTCACGGTCGCGTCAGGCTCGCTCGTGCCTGACACGGCTGGCGTTGTCGTCACGGTTGCCCCGGCGGCCGGCGCGGTGATCGCGACGGGCGGCGGGAAGTCGGTGACGTTCGCGACGCCGTCGCCGCCGATCTTCACCTCGACGCCGTGCACTGTTAGCTGCCCGCCGCCGTTGCGGAGCCGGAAGTCGGCACCGCCGTTCTGCCGGTTGCCGAAGTACGCGCTGGTCGCTGTGACCGTCGCGGTCTTCCAGGTGTCGGTGTTGGTCAGCGGGATGTTCGGCGTCGCCGCCTGGTAGGGGTTGGAGGTGCCGTTGTCGTACTGGACCTGGAACGAGCCCGTCCCCGAGTCGTAGTACTCGACCGTGAACGTGGCCGAGTAATCGCCCTCGTACGCGACCGAGTTGTCGATGCTGAAGTAGATGTTGCTGTCGGTGCTGGTCAGGGCGGACAGCCCGGCGATGTCGGAGCCGGTCGTCGGGCCGTCGTAGGCCGTGTTGTTCTCGCTTACGCCGTAGGCGGAGTTGGTCGGCCCCAGGATCGAGGCGACGACCGCGGTGCCTGGCGGCAGGTCCGAGGCGTCGAAGCTGACCGCCGCCGACGGGCCGCTGGCGAACCCGGTCGGGTCGGTCGCGGTCGCAGTGACGGTCAGCTTGCCGCTGGGGAGCCCGCCGGCAGGCGCGCACGACCAGGAACCGGAGTCCGTGGCGGTGGCGGTGCAGAGTGCCGTCGAGCCCCCGTCCACGGTCACCGAGGCGTCCGGTTCGGACGTGCCGGAGATCGAGGAGCCGAGCGTGAGGGTCTGACCGCCCTTCGGCGTGGTGATCGCCGGCGCGGGCGGGAACTCGGTCGCGGCCGGAACCCCCGGGCCGGTGACGGACACGC
This sequence comes from uncultured Actinomycetota bacterium, assembly GCA_963767685.1. Lineage (GTDB taxonomy): Bacteria > Actinomycetota > Actinomycetes > Streptosporangiales > Streptosporangiaceae > Trebonia. Next base: position 81,806 of record CAVYEZ010000010.1, on the reverse strand, counting down.
CGACACTGTGCACGGTGATCGGCAGCTGCGCGTCGAGCCGGAGGTCCGTGCCCGCGTTTTCCAGCCCGCCGAAGTAAGCGCCGGTGACCGTGAACGAGGCCTTCTTCCATGTGTCGCTGCCGGTCAGCGTGATCGTACCGGCCGTGTGGTAGGGATCGCTCTGCCCGTTGTCGTACTGCAGCGCGACCGCGCCGTCAGCGGAGTCGTAGTACGACACGGTGATCGTCGCGTCGTAACTGGACGTCGCCGCCACGGACGGGTCGATGCTGAAGTACATGTCGTTCTCTGCGGCGGAGCCGCCAGCCGGGTTCGCCGTGGTGCGGGCGCTGAGCCCGTCCACATCTGAGGCGGTCGTCTGTGCGGCCTCGTCGCTGTCGGCGTAGTCGGCCTGGGTGAGGCCGTAACTGGAGTTGGTGCTGCCCAGTACGGTGCCGACCACCGCGGTGGTCGCCGGGCCTGCTGGGTCGAGGCCGATCTGGACGTCGCCGAGGTGCCTGGCTGCCGTGGGCGCCGTGCCGGTGACCGCAGCGAACGGCAGCCCCGTGGTAGGCGCGGACACCTGCTCGACGAGGTAGCTGCCGCCCGCGCGGACCGGGACCGTGAACACGCCGGTGGTCGATGTCCGCGCGACTACCTGGTGCGGGCCGCTACCGGAGACGACCTCGACCTGCTGGCCAGGCCACGGGTTCTTCACCTGGAGCAGGCCGGACGTGGCCGCCTGGATCGCGGCGGTGACGAGCTGGCCGTTCTCGACCTGCACGTCGGCTTTGTCGCCCTGCCGGATGAAGACGGCACCGCTGACGTTCCAGTCCGACGGCCACGCGGGCGCGAACCGGATGATGCCGTCGTAGTCCTGGGCGAGCGCCTCGTCCACGGCGGCCGCGGCGTTCGCCGACTGCTCCTGGTACGGCTGGTAGCCGACAGTCGAGCCGATGTCGGCGAGGCCGTTCGGGTAGACCTGGTGGGCCTCGGTGAGCGAGACCAGGTCGCTCTCCACCTGGGCAGGCTCTTCGAGCCTGGCGGCGTCGACCGCGTCGTAGGACCAGTCGTTGCCGCCCTTGTTCGGCCGGTTGGTGTAGCTGCGCTGCTCCAGGGCGAACAGGCCAGGGTCCTGGTCGCTCACGTCATCCCACGGCCACAGCGGCTCGAGCTCGATGTTCTCGCTGTTGTGCCGCGTCGCCGCGGGCTGGTAGGAGATCGCGATCATGTCGGTGCCGGTCGCGTCCGCCGCCTGCGTCTCGGCCTGGGTGTAGTCGGGGTTGAGCAGCTGCCTGCGGGTTGCGTCGTCTGTCCGCGGGTACGGCGGGATCTCCTTGATGGCGGCCGAGAACTGCGCGAGCAGCTGGTCGCCGGATGGACGGTCGCCCACCAGGCGGGCGGCGTCGGCGATGATCGGGAAGATCGCCTGCTCGGCGGCGATGTCCGTCGTCGGGTCCTGCACGGCCCACTGCGTCTCGTGCGCGTTGGCGACCGCGTGCAGCAGCCCGTCCGAGCCGACCTGCTGGTAGGCGAGCAGGAACTGGGCGGTCGCCTCCATGAACGGGAACGCCTTCTTCAGGAACGCGAGGTCGCCGGTGCCCTCGTACTGTTCCCACATGTAGAGGGACATCTCCGGGCCGCTGGTGATGTCCTCCGCGTTCCACTGCGGCGAGGCAGCCAGCGCGCACGAGGCGTCAGACGCGACGGGCCCGTCGTCGTAGTACCCGTTGCCGTTGAAGCTCATGGTCTCAGGCACGCAGGCACCGGGCAGGCCGCCCATCTGCGCCTTGGTCCACGCCTCGATGGCCGGAAGGTCGTTGATGTACATGTCGAAGATCGGCGTATTGAGCCGGTAGTTGCCCGAGCTCATGTTCGCGGAGATCTCACCGCGGAGGTTCCAGATCCAGAAGTCGTTGGGCGCCCAGGTCTGGTGGTCCTTGTCCCAGTCGAACATGTCGGCCTCGCCTGCCTGGCTGCCCGGGTAGCTGCCGGCCTTCTCGCTCGCGGCCTCGTCGTACAGGTAGAGGGTCCGCAGGTTCTCGAGGTACGCGGCGTTGCCGTCGGCGGAGCTCATCTCCACCAGGCCGGAGTGCGACCAGAAGCTGCCCCACCACTGATCCTGGCAGCCAAGCAGTGCCCGCTCTGGCGCGTTAGCATCGTTGCCGATCATCTTCGCCGCGGTCACGGAGGCGGTGTCGGCCGCCGTCCCGCCGACCCAGTGGGGGGCGGCGGCGACGACACGGAAGTCACCGTCGGCGTTCGGCTTGAAGCTAACCTGCACCCTGGTCGGGCTGACCACGGAAGCCGACACGTCCCTGCCGCCCGCGGTGATCGCGGACAGTGACCCGAAGGTCTGCCCGCTGGCCCCGTCGCCCGAGTTGTCCGCCCAGGTCTCGGCAAGCGTGCCGAGCTTACCGCTGACCGCCGCGGCCGGGTTCCGGCCGGACCACAGGTAGATCGACGCGGTCTGGGTCACGTTCGGGTTCGCGCCGCTGACGTCAACGATCAGCTCGTCCTTGGCGGTCGAGACCCAGGCCTTCATCGACTCGCCGCCACCGGATTCCGCAAGGACGCCATCGGCCAGGTCGAGCTTGCCGCTGAAGTCGGACGCGTGCGAGATCACCGAAAGGCCCGGGATGTTCACCTGGCCAGGCGACTTACGGTCGGGCATGGTGTCGGACCGGTTGAGCTGGGCGGTAAAACCGTTCGCGGCCCAGGCCGCCACGCCCAGCGCGCCGTTGCCAAGCGGGATGGACGCGGTCGGGACGATGTTGGGCTGGCCGAGGACGATGTCGTCGCGGCTGACCACGCCGTCGGGATCGAGGGCGAACGACCCGTCGCGCCACGCCGTGGAGGCGGCGCTTGCACTGGCGGCGGTCGCGGTCTCGGGTACGGTATCCGCGCGGGCGGACAGTGGGGCGCCCGCGAGAACCAGGCCGGACGCGGCGGCGACCAGCGCGGCGGCGACCGCGGCGAGCCGCCGGGCGCCACCGTACCGGCCACCGGGCCGGTACATAGGACGTCTCGGCGGTGCTGACGAAGGAACGGACGGGTGCGGCGGACTCGGTGACACAGTGGCCTCCACGGCGAGTACGAGTGTCGACAGCGTTACGGCAGGCTGCCCTGGTCGGGCCGATGATTCGGTACCGCTGGTGATCCGATGAATCGCGTCACCGGCGCGCACCGGTCGGGCTGATCTGCCTGACTGGTGCGTTTACGGTGCCGTAACATCGGATGACTGGGTTGTACAACTAGCAGGACTGGTCTGTAAAGACCCGATCTTCCAGTGAGACTGGATCGTCACCCGGCGCATGATCGGGGAACTTTCTATAGGACTGACACCTTGCGTCACCCGCCGCCCAGGTGTAAACATCCGATCAATACAGCCGATGTTTCTACTCAAGGGGCGCAATCAGGACCTCGGGCTTTACGGGAACTCCCCGCTCGTCGGCCAGTTCAGCCTGCGCGAGGTCAGACTCGCCCTCGCCGCGTTCGTGCTGATGCCTGGCATCTCCTCGCCGAGCCCGGGGCCCGCTACACCGAACTAGGCTCCGGCTGGCACGCCCGCAACACAGACACCGACCGCCGGACCCGCAGCCTCCTGAACCAGCTCCGCGCCCTCCACCCAGACAGCGACATCACCATCGCCCCCGCCGCCTGAACCCCAAAGCCCTGACCAGGCCCGCGACCCCCACCGCCACGGGCCCTTAAACCACGCCTGTATTTGGTTGATGATTCCCACGGTCAGAGCACACGTACCGGGAGCTGCCGTATCCACGCCTTCGGGAAGAAGTGCCTGGCCACGTCCAGGTGCACGCCCCGCCAGGAGTAGCGGGGCGCGTCCAGCTTCTATGGCACCAGGCTGAACGCCTGGGGACGGGGTGCCCGGCGCCCATGTCGGTGCCTTCCTGATTGTTTCCCGGGCCGTGTCGCTGCTGGGCTTGTCGCGCCGCGTGTCGTGGAGCCTAGGGCGCGATGTAAATTTCCGCTCACGCGGGCGGCTTTGCGCAGGCAGGAACAGTCGGCCCTATACACCCTTTCAGCTCCTGCCTATGGTCACGGCAGTCAAGCCCACTCCGGATACCGCTGTGGGGAGGACCCTCATGACCATGGAGGAACGCTGAGATGAGACTGCGAGCGCGACATGCGACGTGGCGGTTGCGCAGGACGATAACGGTGACCGTGGCTGCCTTGCTCGCCGCACTCGGCCTGGCCGTGGCCGGGAGCGCTGGCGGCGTCTCGGCCATGGCGGCCACCTCGTCCTGCAGCGCGGCGTACAGCGTGCAAAGCGACTGGGGTAGCGGATTCACCGCGTCCCTGACCATCACCAACAACGGCACCGCGGCGACCACTGGCTGGACGGTGACCTACGCCTACGCGGGCAACCAGACGCTGGCGAACGGCTGGAACGGGACCTGGTCTCAGTCCGGCAGCACGGTCACCGTCACCAACGCGTCTTACGACGGCAGCCTGGCCGCCGGCGCGTCCACCACGGCCGGAGCCAACTTCAACTACTCCGGTACCAACGCCGCCCCCGCATCGGTAACCTGCACCCCGACCGGGTCGACCACGCCGCCGCCCGGCTCGATTACCGCGACCCCGGCCAGCCTGAGCGTGACTCAGGGGGGCACCGGCACGTTCACCCTCGCCCTGTCGCAGGCGCCGACGGCGAACGAGACCGTGTCCGTCGCCGCCAGCGGCAACACCGGGCTGACAGAGTCCCCGGCGAGCCTGACCTTTACCCCGTCGAACTTCTCCACCCCGCAGACCGTTACCGTGACCGCCAACGCCGCCGGCACCGGGACGACCACCTTCACCGCCAGCGGCAGCGGGTACACGGCCACGACCGTCACCGCCACCGAGGTGCCGTCCACCAACGGCACGCCGAGCCTGATGGTGACTCCCGCCTCGCAGACCGTCACGCAAGGTATCACCGGGACGGTCGGGATATCGCTGTCGTCGGCGCCGTCTTCGAACGTGACCGTGTCGGTGGCCAGGACCTCGGGGAACACCGGCCTGTCGGTGACCGCCGGGAGTTCGCTGACGTTCACGCCGTCGAACTTCGCGACCGCGCAAAGCGTGACGATCACGGCGGACAGCTCGAGCAGCGGGGCGGCGACCTTCACGGTAAGCGCCTCCGGCCTCACCTCGGTGACGTTCACCGTCACCGAGGCCGCCGCCTGCACCAGCAACTGCGCGGCGCACGTGGCGGACCCGTTCACCGGGGCCAAGCCGTACCTGAACCCTGACTACGTCGCCGAAGTCAACGCCCAGGTGTCCGCGGACGGCGGCAACGCGGCCGAGGCGTCCGTGGCCACCTACCAGAGCGCGATCTGGCTGGACACGATCGCCTCGATTAACGGCGGCACCACCGCCACCGGCACCCGCACGGGCCTCATGAAGCAGCTCACCAACGCGGCTGCCCAGGGCACCACGGCCACCCCGTCCCTGGTTGAGATCGTGATCTACGACCTGCCGGGCCGGGACTGCGCGGCGCTGGCGTCAAACGGCGAGATCCCGGCGACCTCGGCCGGGCTGACCGAATACGAATCGCAGTACATCGACCCGATCGCCTCGATCCTGAGTCAATTCGCCAGCTCGCCCATCCGGGTCGTCGCGATCATCGAACCGGACTCGCTGCCGAACGTGGTGACCAACCAGTCCCTGGCAAATTGCCAGACGGCCACCCCGTACTACGAGACGGGCATCGAATACGCGCTGAACAAGCTGCACGCGATTCCGAACGTGTACAACTACATGGACATCGCGCACTCGGCCTGGCTCGGCTGGCCGTCCAACATGAACGCCACCCCGGCCGTGTACAACACGGTGGTCAAGGCCACGACCGCTGGCTACAACAGCATCGACGGGTTCATCAGCGACACGGCGAACTACACCCCGGTGCAGGAGCCGTTCCTGACCAACCCGACGCTGAATGTAGGCGGCCAGCCCCTGGACTCGGTGACGTTCTACCAGTACAACCCGACGTTCGACGAACTCACCTACGACACCGACATGTACAACACGCTGGTGGCGGCCGGGTTCCCGGCGAGCAAGAAGTTCCTGATCGACACCTCGCGTGACGGCTGGGGCGGCCCCCTGCGGCCGACGGCGCTGAACTCGACGCCGACCACCGCCGCCGCCTACGTGGCAGCCAACAAGATCGACCAACGGCCGTTCCGCGGCGACTGGTGCAACCAGAACAACGCGGGCATCGGCGCGCGGCCGACCGACCAGCCGCTCGGCTCCTCATCGCCGGTCCTGGCATACGTGTGGATCAAGCCGCCGGGTGAGTCCGACGGTGACTATCCCACCTCGACCCACAGCCACGGCGACCCGCACTGCGACCCGAACGGCACCAACACCGACGGCAACGGCAACACCTACTCCACCGGCTCGATCCCGGGCTACGACGTCTCGGCCGGCCAGTGGTTCGCCGCCGAGTTCCAGATGCTGGTCAAGAACGCCTACCCGGCCTTGTGACAGGGAGGGCTTAGCGACGACAGTCGCCCCCTGTCGTTCGGGATAATCCGAACGACAGGGGGCGATACGTTTTCCATCCTGGTGAGCCCGGAGTTCGGCCACCTGGCGGCCGGTTGGGTCTGAGCTCGCGGGTCACCCGGGTCAGCGGCCCCGCAGCGCTGTCCCGGTTGCGGGGCTTCGCCCGGCTTTGCCCCGTGCCCGGCCGGGTGTTTCCGTCATCGCGGGTCCTAGTCGTCGAGAGGTCCTGGGCCGTCCCCGGCCGGGTACGAGGGACATCGGGCGGTGCGGCCGGCAAGGCGTAAAGTTTTCGCAGCACGTAGGAAAAGCGTCTCTCACGCACGTTTTTCCTACATGCTAAAAAAAGTCTTCCCCTATTCCGGGCTTTACCGGCCGGCCTTGCCGCCGTTTCCCCACTTTGACCCGCGATCGTGCGGGAGAAAGCCGGCCAGGCGGGGACCGCCTGGCCGGGCAGCAGTGAGAGGCGGCCTCAGCCGGTAGGCAAGGCCTGCAAGACGGCCTTGTACGCGGCTCCGTAATTGGTGGGCGTCCCGGTGTAGTCGGTGATCAGGCCGGGGCCGCTGGAGCAGTTGAAGTCGGCGTTCCAGGCCCAGGCCAGGAAGCTGGTGTTCTGCGACTCCAGCCAGGTGGTCAGCGGGGTGATGTAGGTCCCGGCGCAGTCGTTCTCGCCGATCTCGCCGGCGACCACGGGGACCGACGCGATGACCGGCGCGATCTGCGACGTCCAGCACGACTGCGAACTACACGTGTTGAAGTTGTACGAGTGCCAGGACGCGACCAGGTTGTGGTCCGGGTCGGTGGGCTCGTACTGCAGCCAGCCGGTCAGGTCGTTGGAGTACTCCTCGCCGCCCAGCATGAGCACGTTGTTCGCGCCGGTGCCGCGGACCGCATTGATCATCTGCTGCATGCCGGCCACCGGATACGAGATCCCGGTGCAGGGACTGCCGGTCTCCCAGCACTGCCAGCCCTCGGCCGAGTTGTTGTTGTCGGCCCGCGACGCGTACGGCTCGTTGAACAGGTCGAAGATCACCGCGTCGTTGCCCTTAAAGGTGTTCGCCACCGACGTCCAGAACGGGATCGCCTGGGCCGCGTCCGGCATCGGCTTCTGGCAGGTGGCCTGCGCCGACGAGCATCCGGCAGACGCTCCGGTGTAGGCGCCGTCGGTCCAGTGCAAGTCGAGGATCGCGACGATGCCGTTCGAGTTCAGCAGGCTGACGTAGCTCTTGATCGCGTCGATGTAGTTGGTGCCCGCGTAAGCGGAGTTGACGTACGACTCGGCGTTCCAGCACGCCTCGTTCAGCGGCACGCGCACCGCGTTGACTGGTCCCCAGCTCTTCATCGCGGTGATGGACGCCTGGTCATTCGGTCCATCGAAGATGCCGTTGCCCTGGACGCACGCGTACTCGGTGCCCGAACGGTCGACGCCGTGCAGCACGACCTGGGTGCCGTTGGCGTCGACCAGCTTGTTGCCCGATACGTGCAGCTGCGGCGCGGAGCTCGTCGACGGGGTCACCTCGGTCACCGTGAACGACGCCGCGGTGTAGCCGGTCGCGCCGGCGGTGAAGGTCGCGGCGCCGGTGCTGGTGGCGTCGGCGGTCACGGTGACCGGCTGCGCGGTCGCGTAGTTAGCCGGCGTGAACGTCAGCGTCGCCGGGGCGGTGGTCAGCCCGGTGTTGCCCGAGCTGCGCGCCACCGACACGGTCACGTTCGCGGACGGCTGCTGCGAGAGGGAAATGCCGACGGTCGCCGTGTTGCCCTGAAGTACCTGCAGGCTGCTCGCACTGGCCGTAACGGCGGCCGCCGGCGGCGGAGTGGTCGACCCGGCCGGCGTGCAGGTGACCGAGGCGGGCGCGGCGTTCGTACCGGAGTAGTTGAAGTTTGCCCCGGCCTGGGTGGACTGGGCGGGGGAGAGTGCCCCGTTCCAGGAAGCGTTCGTTACGGTGACTGTCTTGCCGGACTGGGACCAGGTGCCGCTCCAGCCGGACGACAGCGTCTGGTTCCCGGCGTAGGTCCAGGTGACCGTCCACCCGGTGATCGCGGCGCTGCCGTTGTCGGTCACGGTCAAGGACGCGGTGAAGCCGCTGCCCCAGTCGCTTTGCACGCTGTAGGCGGCACTGCACGAGGCGGTCGCCGCCCCGGCCGGCGCGGCGCCGGCGCCACTCGCCACGGCCAGGGCAAGCATCGCGAGCAAGGCGGCCGACGCCGCGGCTATCGCTTTGCGCAATTTTCTCGGGGTGACTCTCATCAGCATGCACCTCCATGCATCGGAACAGCGCGTTGGCGGCGGCTTTGCGGGCGGCGACAAGTATCGACGGGGTGAAAGCGCCTCCGGGAAGCCAGCGACAAACTAGATCGAACAGGTAAACCGGTCAAGTAGGCCGATGCCGCCCAGCGTAAAACTCGACGTGGCAGCGCTATCGCGAAATGGAACTTTCACGCGGCGCCGACTCGGCGTTGCCAGGGTGCCCGATGGGGCGCCCGGGGCCGGTGGTCACGGTTCTCCGCGCCGTCGCAGCCGGCACCATGAAACTTTCACTGCACGCTTATCTCCGACCGTCCCCGAAAGTACCCATCGGTAATTTCGAGGGACGCAGCCTATTGCACACGTTTCAATAAGGTTTCACAATGATTCCCACAACTCAACTCAGAGCTTCCAGGGGGACATTAACACCTTTACCTGCTAGGAGAAGACGCGGTGACGGTCACAGATTCAATGGCGCATCCCGTAGGGCCACCGACACTCGCTGATGTCGCTAGTCTCGCCGGCGTTTCGTCGGCGACGGCATCACGGGTCCTGACCGGATCGGCTCGGGTACGGCCGCAGACGCGGGACAAGGTCGAACTGGCGATGACCCGGCTCGGCTACGTGCGCAACCGGGCCGCGCGAGCGTCGGCTAGCCGTAGGGCCGGGTCGATCGCGCTGGTCATGGGTGAAGAGACCGTCAAGGTTTTCGCCGACCCGTTCTTCGGCCGCATCCTGCGCACGGTCAGCAAGGCGCTTTCCGCGGCGGACCTGCAGCTCGTAATGCTCACACTGCACTCGCCCCGCGACTACCGCACGGTGTCCAGGTACCTGCGCAACGGCCACGTGGACGGCGCGCTGTTCGTCTCCATGCACGGAAGAGCCGATTTCGATTACGCGAGCCTCGGCATCCCGCTGGTGCTGTGCGGCCGGCCGGTTGCCAGCAGTAGCGCGCTGTCGTATGTCGACGCCGACAATGTCGGCGGCGCCAACGCCGCGGTCCGCTATCTGCTCGACAGCGGACGCAGGGCCGTCGCCACCATCGCGGGGCCGCCGGACATGGCCCCCGGCATCGACCGACTGCTCGGGTACCGCAAGGTGCTGGCCATTGCCGGCGCCCTCGACCCCGGGATGATCGCCTACGGCGATTTCAGTCTTATTTCTGGCCAGCACGCGCTCTTCCGCCTGATCGACCACCGTCCCGGCATCGACGCGGTGTTCGCCGCTTCGGACCTCATGGCCGCAGGCGCACTGCACGCGCTGCGCCGGCTGGGTCGGCGCGTCCCGCACGACGTGGCCGTCATCGGGTTCGACGACATGCCGTCCGCGCAGCAGACCGATCCGAAGCTGACCACGGTGCGCCAGCCGGTCGACGCCATGGGGGCGCGCATGGTGAGCGAGCTCTTGGCGCAGATCGCCGATCCCGCCTGGGAGCCGTCCCACGTCGTCCTCGACACCCAGCTGATCCTGCGCGGCTCGGCCTGATTTCCGGCTTTCATTTCACGGCCCCTCCTCGCTGGCTCCTGACCTGCGGTCCTTGTGCTGATTCGCGGGGTTGCCACCGGGCTCGGCTGGACGGCGGATCACCGGTCGCGGCTAATGGACTCAATTCGCCCGCATCTGGAGGTCTTGGCCATGGTTGGGAAGAGATCCGTGATCACGTCGCCCGTGCTAATGGTGGCCGTGCTGCTGCCCGTGTTGCTGACGGTCCTGCTGCTCGCGGCGGCACCGGCCCGGCCCGCGAGCGCCGCGACATCCTCGGCGAGCGTCACGGTCAACGCCACGGCCGGGCTCGGCCTGGTGCCCGCCCACGGGATCGGCCTGAACACCGCCGTCTACGACGGCGACATGAACGACGCGGCCATGCCGGCGCTACTGAAGGCGGCGGGGGTTGACGCGCTGCGGTATCCGGGCGGCTCGTACTCGGATATCTACAACTGGCAGACGCAGACCGCGGCGGCCGGCGGGTACGTCGCGCCCAACACCAGCTTCGCGAGCTTCATGACGACGGCGAACGCGGCCGGCGCCCAGCCCGTCATCACGGTGAACTACGGCACGGGAACGCCGAGCCTCGCCGCCGCCTGGGTCCAGGCCGCCGCCAGCGACTCGGTGGGCTACTGGGAAGTCGGCAACGAGGTGTACGGAAACGGCACCTACGGGACCAACTGGGAAGCGGACGCGCACTGCGACACCTCGCTGAACGGGCCGGCGGTGACGGTCGGCAGCGAGCCGTCGCAAACCTACGACTGCGGCCCTTCGCAGTACGCGGCGAACGTTTTGCAATACGAGTCGGCCATCCACGCAGTGAACCCGAACGCCAAGGTCTGCGCCATCCTGACCACCCCCGGATTCTGGCCGGACGGCGTGACGAACTCCGAGTACCCGCAGTCCTGGAACCAGACGGTGCTCACCGCGCTCGGCAGCGGGGGAACGCAGTGCGTCGTAGTGCACTACTATCCCGGCGGCTCCTCGACCGCCGGGATGCTGACCGATCCCAGTGACATCGCCGGCATCGTGTCGACCCTGCACAGCGAGATCAGCCAGTACGCCGGCATCAGCAACGCCGCCGGCGTCCCGGTCCTGGTGACCGAGACCAACTCCTCGATCGACATGGACACCCAGCCCGCCGCGCTGTTCGCCGCGGACATGTACATGACCTGGCTGGAGAACGGCGTCGCCACCGTTGACTGGTGGAACGAGCACAACGGGGAAGGCACGGTCAGCACCGTGGACGGCGTCACGGACTACGGCGACCAGGGAATCTTCTCCAACAACTCCAGCAGCGGTGGGACGGCGGAGCCGGCGGTGGATACCCCGTTCGCGCCTTACTACGGCATCGAGATGCTGTCCAAGCTGGCGGCGCCGGGCGGCACCATGGTCACCGCGGCCGCGAGCCAGTCCCTGCTGAAGGTGCATGCCGTCCGCGACGCGTCAGGAAACCTCAACCTGCTCATCGACAACGAGGACCCGTCGAACTCCTACGCGGTGAGCCTGACCTACAACGGCTTTACCGCCGCCGGGACTCCCACCGTGTACACGCTCGGCAACAACGCCACGTCGATCACCAGTGCTGCGGGGTCCGCGAGCTCGGTCACGGTCGCGCCCTACTCGCTGACCGTGGTCCACGTTCCCGGCACCGGCGGGACCGGCGTGACCGCGCCCAGCGCGCCCGGCCAGCCGGTGGCGTCCGGCCTGTCCTCCTCCACGTCGTCCAGCACGTCAGGGACCGCCACGCTGACCTGGCCGGCGGCCACGGCCGGCACCTATCCGGTGGCGGACTACCAGGTCTACCAAGCCGGCGCGGGCGGCAGCACCACGCTGGCCGCCACCGTAACCGGGACGAGTGTGACCCTGACCGGGCTCACGATCGGCTCGACCTACACCTACGACGTGGTGGCCGTAGACAGCCACGGCAACTCGTCGCTGCCGTCGCCGCCGGCCACGTTCACCGTGCCGCCGCCGTCCAACGCGAGCTGCGCCGTGCATTACTCGGTGGCGGGCAGCTGGCCGGGCGGCTTCCAGGGCGGCGTGACGATCACGAACAATGCCTCGGCCGCCGTCAACGGCTGGACGCTGGCCTGGACCTGGCCGTCGAGTGGCGTGGCGGTCACCCAGATGTGGGGAGCGTCCTCCACCCAGGCGGGGACGGCGGTCTCGGCGGTCAACGCCGGCTATGACGGGACCATCGGCGCGGTCGGCGGAACGGTGACGTTCGGCTTCCTGGCCAGCGACAGCGGCCAGGCGCCGACTCCAGCGGCGTTCTACCTGAACGGCAACGTATGCGCCAATAACTGACGCGGCCCCGCCGGCGGCCCACGGAGTGACGCCCGGACCGGAGGATTAAGAGCAGGCGCTTCCGTTGACGGTGAAGGAGGTGGGCGCGGCATCGCTGCTGGTCCACGTGCCCTGGAAGCCGAACTGCCAGCGGGCTCGGCTGGACGGTGGATCACCGGTCGCGGCTAATGGACTCAATTCGCCCGCATCTGGAGGTCTTGGCCATGGTTGGGAAGAGATCCGTGATCACGTCGCCCGTGCTAATGGTGGCCGTGCTGCTGCCCGTGTTGCTGACGGTCCTGCTGCTCGCGGCGGCACCGGCGCGGCCCCCGCGGGCGCCGCGACATCCTCGGCGGGGGTATGAGCTGTTGTCGGAGTAGTGAGTCACAGTGCCTTCGGGCGAGTGCTAGTGACTGCGGCGGCGCGGACTGGCCGGAACTCGTTGGGAGAATCGTATGCGCGTTCCCTGTAATGTCACAGGGTCAGGCTACTATAGGAAGTAAGTTCTAGTCGGCGGAGACGGGATGGGCAGGCGGCTGCGGGAGATCGAGAAGCCGTTCGTGGCTGCGGGCCCGGCGGGTGCGCGGGTGCGGACCCGGCTGCGGGTTTCTCCGGGCGACGCTGTGGTGCTGGCTGCGGTGGGGTCTCACCTGGGGTCTTTGGCTTCGGCGGACCTGGCGGCCCGCTGCGCCGAGGGCCGCCTGGACGCGAAGGGCCGGGCGGCGTCGCGTGCGGCGCGGAAGCGGGCGCTGACGGCGGGGGCGTCGTCGCGGTGGGCGGGGGCGATCACCCGTACCTCCGAGGATTCCTGGCAGCTCGCGGACCGGAACCTGCGGGCGGAGCGCGCCAGCCTGCGGTCCCGGGCTGCGGCGATCAGGTCCCGCCTGAACGTCCCGGCCGGGGCCAGGCAGGGTCGCCTGCGGGGATATGCCACCCGGGCCGAGCGGTTCGCCAGGCAGCAGCGACTGCAGGCCCTGCGGGTGCGCCAGGCCGGCGCGGAGGAGCGGATCGCGGCCGGGCGGGTGAGCGTGTGCCGGGGCGGGCGCCGTCTCGCGAGGGCCCGCCACGGCCTCTCCGCTGCGGGGAAGACGGCAGGGCAGTGGCGGCGCGAATGGGACGCCGCGCGCTGGTTCCTGACCGCCGACGGGGAAGCTTCGAAGCGGCTGGGAAACGAAACCGTCCGCTGGCACCCGGACGAGGGCTGGCTGGAAGTGAAGCTGCCCGCCCCGCTGGCGCACCTGGCGAACGCCCGGCACGGCCGGTACCGGCTCGAATGTCCCGTCCGCTTTCCGTACCGCGGCGACGAGGTCGCCGCCCAGACGGCCGGCGGCGCGGTCAGGTACGACATCTCCTACCACCCCGGCCGGGACCGCTGGTACCTGGACGCGTCCTGGCGGGCCCCCGCCTGCCAGGCGCCGGCACTGGAGGAACTCCGCGCCGCCCCGGTGCTGGCGGTGGACCTGAACCACGGCCACCTCGACGCCTGGACAGTGAGCCCCGACGGTAACCCCGCAGGGCCCCCGGCCACTGTCGCGCTGGAACTGGCCGGGCTGCCGGCCTCTCAGCGCGACGGCCGCCTGCGCGCCGCCGTCACCACCCTCATCGCCCTGGCCCGCGAGAACGGCTGCAAGGCGATCGCGGTCGAGGACCTGAACTTCGCCGAGGCCCGCGCCCAGGGCCGCGAGCACGCCGGGCGCCGCCCGTCCCGGGGCGCCCGGGGCCGCCGGCACCGGGCCATCACCGCGGGCCTGCCCACCGCCCGCTTCAGAGACCGCCTCACCCAGATGACCGCCAACGCCGGGCTGCACGTGATCGCGGTGGACCCGGCCTACACCTCCCGCTGGTCGGCCGAGCACTGGCTCGCCCCGCTGCGGGACCGACAGCAGGTGACGACCGGGCACCACGCGGCCGCGGTCGTCATCGGAAGACGCGCGCACGGCCACAAGGCGCGGCGACGGAAAGGCGTGACCGGGCCTGACCAGAGGATCAGCACCCGGAGAGCTGCCCCCCGAGCACCCCACACCGGACACGCGACCAGGAACGACGGAACCCCCGGGGCCAGGCGGCAGCCGCCACGGCGGCGTAACACCGCCCCGGCCAGCAGAGGACACCCGCCCGACCAGGCAGCCGAAGACCGTCCGCGGCCGCCCGCCGAGCCGGTACTCACTACCGCTCAGTGAACAGGAACGGTCAGCTGCATGCCGTCGTAGCTCGGCGCGAGGTTGGCCTCGTTCTCCGGGCCGATGTAGCTGAGCGGGACGCCAGCCGCCGCGTAGTCGGCGGCGTACTGCATCAGGTAGTTCGCGTTTGCTTAGCGCCGTGACCAGCGCGGGTCCGGTCGGCGGACGGGACAGCCAGGTGGTAACTTTCACGGCCGCGGCGGCGAATGCCCTGCGCTGGGCTCCGGTGCCGCGCCGGACCTCGACGACGCGCCGACGCGGACGTACCGTCCGGTGCCATGAGCTACCGCGCGGCCCGCGTCATCCCTGTCCTCGCTGTCGCACTGGCGGCCGGCATGGCCGCGGGCGGCTGCTCCGCCGGAGCCACGGCCGTGACCGCCGCCGGCGCCACCGGTTCTTCCTCCGCCCCGGCGAGCGGGCGTTTCGCGGGCCCGGACGCTCCCGACCCGGCCTGCGCCGACGCGCTGAAGGCGGAAAAGACGCTGGAGGCGAGGCAGGGAAAGGACCAGAGTAACGAGACCGCCCTCGACAACGACTTCATGGACTTCGCGAACGCGCTCAACGCCGCCGCGCGCCGCGCCCGCAATCCCGCGACGGCCAAGGCGATGACCGTCCTGGCCGGCGACTACACCGCCCTGGTCCAGTCGCAAAGCGGGGCGGCGCAGCTTCCGGACATGGCGACGGTCACCAAGGACGGCGCCGCGTTCGACAAGGCCTGTTCCGCCTCCTAACGGCGCGGGGCCGCTCAACGAAACGCCCTCCCCGGGTCGGCGCTGACCCGGGGAGGGCGTTTGCGTTACTGGTAACGGGCCAGCGTGTTAGGTGCAGGCCGTCCCGTTGACCGCGAACGAGGTCGGCGAGGCGTCGCTGCTTGTCCAGGTTCCCTGGAAGCCCAGGGAGGTGGACCCGCCCGGGGCAATCGCCCCGTTGTAGCTCGCGTTCGTGATCGAGACCTTCTCCGCCGTCTGGGTGTACGAGCCGTCCTCCCAGGCGCTGGTGATCTTCTGGTCACCGGGGAAGGTGAAGGTCAGCGTCCAGCCGTTGACGGCCGAGCTGGCGCTGTTGTTGATGGTGACGCTGGCGGTGAAGCCGCCCTGCCACTGGTTCGGTGTGTAGGTGACGTGACAGGCGCCCCCTGTCCCTGCGGGACTGATCGTCCAGGTGAAGGTCGCGGTGCCCTTCGCCCCGGTCCCGTCGGTAACGGTCACGGTGACGCTGGAGCTGCCCGCCGTGGTCGGGGTGCCGGAGATCAGGCCGGTGGCGGGACTGATCGACAGCCCCGCCGGCAGGCCGGCCGCGCTGTAGGACAGCGTCTGCCCGGTGGCGGAGTCGGCCGCCTGGATCTGCAGGCTGGCCGCTGTGCCGACGGTGCCGGACTGGCTGGCGGGCGTGGTGACGGTCACGGTGTTGCCGTTACCGGTGGAGCCGGAGCCGATCGTCCAGTCGAAGTTGACCGAGGACGCCCCGCTGCCGTCGTCGACGGTCACCGTGGTGGTGTAGGTGCCCGCGGCGGCCGGGGTGCCGGTGACCGCCCCGGTCGAGGAGCTGATCGACAGGCCGAGCGGCAGTTCGGTGGCGCTGTAGGTGAGGGTCTTGCCGCTCGCCGAGTCGGTCGCCTGGATCTGCAGGCTGGCCGCCGCGGCCGTCGAGCCGGCCTGGCTCCCGGGGTTGGTCACCGAGACCGTCGTGGTGGCGCTGGCCGGCGGGGACACGTTCGGGAACAGGTACGCGAACGTGTCGAACGCGGTCGCGATGTCCGCCTCCGCCCAGAATCGGTGGTAGTTGAATACCGGCGCGGAGCCGCCGTTCAGGTAGTTCTGGACCTCGGGGTAGTCGGCGACGCTGGTGTACCACGGGCGGATGGACAGGAAGGTGTTGTCGGCGGAGGTGACGGTGCCGCTGACGCCGGGATAGGTTCCGGACCAGCCGGGCGGGATGTACAGCCCTTCGTAGTTGGTGGTGTTGAACGCCGAGGTGAAGTTGCTGTAGTCGGTCCGGGCCTCTGGCGCCGAGTAGCCGAGCGAGTCACCGGAGAACTGGTGGATGACGTCGATTATGTTCTGCGCCGCGGTCTCGGCGGTGCTGTCACTGGCCTTGGCCGCGTAGTACGCGTACGTCTTGGCCAGTGACCCGGCTACGCCGAGGTCCGACGAGCAGCCCGACGCAGAGACGTGCAGGCCGGTGTTGGCCGGCGGCTGCGACGCGCTCGACGTGCCGGTCGTCCAGCTCTCGCCCGGCTGACCTGACCAGGTGAGCGTCCCTGGCTCGCAGATCGCCCCGGTGGAGGTGTTCACCGTGACGACCGACTCGGCCCACGACACCCACTTCTTCAAGATCGCCCCGGCCTGGGCGTTGCCGGTCTCGTAGTAGTACTCCGCGATCCGCTCCATGGGCCAGGCCTGGTAACCGAACCACTGGTTGGATGGCGGGTTGTGGTAGACGGGCTCGAAGTCGTAGTACATGCCGTCAAACGTGGGGTCGCCGGACGGCGGCTTGGACACGTCGCCGTAGTTGCCGCCCCAGTTGTTGGTGACGCCGCCGGCGATCGCACCCTCGGCCGACTGCAGCCACTGCATCATGTTGAGCTGCGTGGTCAGGCTGGTGCCCCAGTCCGACACGGCCGACGAAGACGACGGGATCAGGCTCGTGTCGGTGGACAGCGCGTACGCGGCGAGGGGGTTCTGGTAGCCCTCGTGAATCTCGGTGCCGCTGATCCGCCACGACCACGCGCCGGTGGTGGAGCCGCCCCAGGCGTAGTACCACGACAGCAGGTAGGTGTCCTCGTTGGACTTGGACGTGCCGGCCGGGCAGGCAACCGAGCCGTCCTGGCTGCACGAGGCGCCAATCTGCTTGAAGTACTTGTCGAACATCGAGTAGCGCAGGTAGTCGCCGAGCTTGGCCGCGTCGGACAGCGTTGACGAGATCTGCGACTGGTTGCCCTGGGCAGTGGCGTACTGCTGCGCCCAGTATGCGGCCTGGATCAGGCGCGCGTCGGCGTCCGGTGCGTCGGTGTACTTGTACTGGGCGGCGAAGCTGCCGCCGCCGTTGTTGAACAGGTCGAGGTACCCGGACCCGCTCTGGCCCTTTGCCAGCGTGTCCCAGTCGGGCTGCGGGACGGTGTCCCATACCGATTCCTCGGAGCCGCGCTGGAAAGTGTTGATGTAGCTCGGCGTAGAGGTGCCGTCCTCCTGCTGGCCGAAGCCGTACCGGTTGTCCGTGTCCATGATCCACATCGGCGCGTAGATGGTGCAGCCGCCGTAGGTGGAGTTCAACTCGGAGTACAGCGGGTCAGAGCCGACAGGGACCGAGGAGTTGAGGCTCACCGGGTAGTCGCTTGGCGACGGCTCTTCCGGCCCGTACGTGGCCGGCGAGGACGCGTTGTAGGCGCTGCACCCGGGCTGGTTGGCCGCGTTGGGGATCATGTACTGCTGCATGTTGGCCCACGCGTTGTTGAACGCGGTCCAGTCACCGCTGACCCGGCCGTAGTCGGCGGCCAGCCACAGCCAGTAGCTGTAGGTCTCCGACGTTGTCTCGTGACCGTAGTCCGGTGCCTCGACGATAAGTTCCTCGACCGAGTGGTACGGGATGCCCTTCGGGCTAAAGTACCCGTTGCTCGGATTCGTGATGTCGTCGTAGAGGTTGAGGAACCACTGGTCATAGCCGGTCGCGGTGGCCGCGTCCGTCACCGCGACCGTCGCGGGCCGCAGCCCAGACGCCGACGCGGTGATGGTCGAGCGGCTGCCGTTCTTGGCCTTGCCCTCGGCCACGGTGACCTGCTGCGGCGCGTTCCAGTTCGACGGGGTGAAGGTGAGCGTCGGGCTGGCGGACAGCGAGGCGCCTGCCCCGGTACCCGTCAGGTGCACGCTGACCGTCTTGGTTGGCGGCGAGGACAGCGTCACCCCGAATGACGCCTTGTTCCCGCCCGCGACGGTCAGGTGCGTCCGGTCCGCCACCACCGAGGGCTGCTCGACACCGATGGCCACCGGGTCCGAGGTCGTGCTCTGGCCCTGCTTGTCGGTGGTGACCGCGGTCAGCGAGTAGTCGCCCGCCGGCACGTTCGCCCAGCGCACCGTCCAGGGCGCGGACGTGGTCTCGCCGACGAGGCGGTTGCTGGTCAGGCTGGTGCTCGCGTAGAACTTGACCGAGGTCACGGGGCTCGTGCTGAGCCCGTCCGTGGCGCTGTTCGCGGCGGAGAAGGGGGCCGCGGACAGCGTGACGCTGGAGCCGGGCACGAAGGTTTCGTCCGGGTACGGGCTGGTGATCGGGGCGGCGGCGAGCGTCCCGCCCTTCGCTGTGGATGGTGTTCGCGCACCCCCTGCCGCATGGGCGGGGGAGGCTGACGCGCTGCCGGTGGCGGCGAGCAGCGAGCAGGCCAGCAGGCCGCTCGCGGCAATGGCGCCGGCTAGCGTGCGCGAACGAGGTCGATGATTTGTCATCGGCTTCTCCTCGCTAGGTTGGAAACCTGAGCGGGAATGTTCGGGTGACCCGCTCGACGCGCAACGTAACTCGGCCTGCGGTGAACCAGAAGCGAGCATGAACGGCATGGCGAAACCCGCAGGTGAGGCAGTTTCCGTCCATGAAACTCTCATGACACCGTGTACCGGGCGGAATTCGTCGCAGACGACGTCCCGCCATCGCGGGACCAAATGCCTACTCTGCTCTCATGGCACCAGGCTGAACGCCTGGGACGGAGTGCCGTTGCAGGCGGCCTGCTGGAGCTGAACTCCGCTGCCGGCGGAGGGGGCGCCTATGCACAGGCCCGAGTTGTCGGCGACGAAGGTGTAGGAGCCCGAGGACCCGAGCTTGGCACTGAACAGAGCGTTGGTGTTGCCGGTTCCTCCGTAGTTCCATATCTGGAGCGGTGTCCCCGGGGCGGTGGCCCCCACTCCTCCGGTGATGTTCCAGGTCTCGTCTTCGGACTGGGCGTTGTCGTTGACAACGTCGTAGTATCCGCTCACCGAGGTTGGCGTGAACTTCCACAGCTGGCTGGCCGCACTCGTGCAGGCCTGCTGGACGACGGCGGTGCCGTTGGCGGTCGAGCCCCCGGCCGCGGTCGCGCACAGGCCGGAGCTCTGGTTGACGACCTCGAACCACGACGAGGTGACGCCGGACGGGGCAAAGCTCATGGCGTGGAGGTTCCACCCCCCGTTGTCCTGGTCGGCAACCAGTGTCTGAGTGCCCGCGGGCAGACTTCGCCACCAAGATCACGGTGCACTGGCGAGTAGTGCCTCACCGTGCCGAAGCGGACGCCCACAGCTGACTACGGCCCGGCCCGCGCGGGCCGGGCCGTAGTCGTTCACGCGGGTTCAGCTAAGGGATCGTCACCGTTGACGGCGCCGACGCGATCCCGTTGGCGACCACCACCAGCGTGCTCGGGCCCGCCGGCGTGCCGGCCGCGACGGTGAACCGGGTAGCGGACCTGGTGCCGGGCGCGATCGACACCGAGGTCCAGTCGCTGGTCCGGGCGTAGGTCACCACGCCGGTCGCGCTGAGCCGCAAGTTCGACGCTTTCCGCCTCCTGCCCGCCGACGCTGACCACCGAGGGACGGCACCCATTCGGGTTTGAGCGGATTTGATTCAGGTTGGGTGGGAGACCCCAGGGCTCTGGCATCCTGTCTATAGGCGATCTGGGCGGGGGGTCGTGCCGAATGGTCATGGGACCTCAGGTGCTGGGGCGAAGCCGGCCGCCGGCCCAGCGTGCCACGCTGCGGGTGATGTACGGCTACATACGGCCGCATCGGCTAGCCCTGCTGGCCGGCGCGCTGCTGAGCCTGGCCACCGGGGCGACCGGCTTGGTGCTGCCGCTGGTCGTGCGGGCGCTGATCAACGACCTTTCCGGCCACCGCGGGCTCTCGCACCTGATCGTGATCATGAGCCTGCTGATGCTCGCCGACGCGGTACTTGGCGCGGCCGGTGGTTACCTGCTGCTGAGGACCGCGGACAGCATCGTGCTGCACACGCGCAAGAGCCTGATCAGCCGGCTGCTCGAGGATCACCGTCGGGGCGCTGGACCGCAGCGAACCCGGCGATCTGATGGCGCGCGCCACCGTAGACACCACGCTGCTGCGTGCAGTCGTCAGCAACGCCGCGGTTTCCGCGGTCACGGCCGCCCTGACCGCACTCGCCGCGCTGGTGCTCATGGCGCTCTTGGATGTTGTCCTGTTCGGCGTCACCATGGGCGTGGTCGCAGGCATCGCGGTGATGGAAACCGTGATCCTGCCCAAGATCGGCCGCGCCACCCGGGAGACGCAGGAAGCGGTGGGCGCGATGAGCGCCGCGCTGGAACGCGTGCTTGGCGCGTTCCGCACGGTGAAGGCGTCAGGGGCGGAAGAACGGGAAGGTGCGCGGCTGCACGAGGCCGCCGCCGCGGCGTGGCGTGCGGGCCTGCGCGCCGACCGGTGGCAGGCGGTCGTCGGCAACACCACAGAGCTTGCGGTCCAGTTCGCCTTTCTCGCCGTACTCGGTATCGGCGCCGCCCAGGTCGCCTCGGGGACGATCGGCGTCGGAACCATGGTCGCGTTCCTCATGTACGTGATCTCCATGCTTCAGCCGGTCAGCCAGCTCGTCAACGCGGCCGCCCAGTACCAGGCAGGCGCGGCGGCGGTCACGCGGATCGAAGAGGCCGCGCAGCTCCCGGCCGACCCGGACGGACCCGCGGTACTGGCCGTGCGCCGCGACGGCCCGGCCTCCGTGGAGTTCGCCGATGTGCGGTTCAGGTACCGCGCCGAGCTTCCCGAGGTGCAACTTGGCGTCAGCTTTGTGATCCCGCCCGGGGGTATGACGGCCTTCGTCGGCCCGTCCGGCGCCGGCAAGACCACCGTTTTCTCGCTCATCGAGCGGTTCTACGAGCCGGATTCCGGCACGATCCGCGTGGACGGCACCGACACCCGGCAGTGGCCGCTCGGCGAGTTGCGCGCCGCGATCGGCTACGTCGAGCAAGATGCCCCGGTGCTGTCCGGCACGCTGCGGGAGAACCTTACTTTCGGCGCCCCGGAAGCGACCGAGGACGAACTGGCCGGCGTCTTGCGCACCACGAGACTCAGCTTCCTGATTGAAGGGCTGCCTGACGGTCTGGAGACTCACGTCGGGCACCGCGGGATGCGGCTGTCAGGCGGCGAGCGCCAGCGGATCGCGATCGGGCGCGCTCTGCTGAGAAGACCACGACTGCTGCTGCTTGACGAGGCCACCTCCCAGCTCGACGCGATCAACGAGGCCGCCCTGCGCGAGACCGTCGCGGACGTGGCCCAGCTGATCACGGTCCTGGTAGTCGCGCACCGCCTGTCCACCGTCACCATGGCCGACCGGATCATCGTGATGGACTCCGGCCGCGTCCAGGCCGCAGGAACGCACGCAGAACTCATCGCGGACAGCCCTCTGTACGCGGAACTGGCCGCCACCCAGTTCCTGGTCACCGACCAGACACGCTAACCGCTGAACCACGCGACCGCTATCCGAGCCGATCATCACAGTGCAGCCACGAGCAGCCGGCCGGCGATGGACTCCGCCGACGAGCACCAGGCCGACCAGGTCGACCCGCCTGTCCCAAACCGGCGAGGCAAGATCGCCGAGCGGATGCCGCACCTGGCCGTCAGCGCACGGCATCGCCGTGGTCACCGCCCCCACGAAGAACACCTCCCGGCACACACACCGGGCACGCGGAGCGGCACTCGGCGCGGGCTTCCACCTGCACGCGCACGCCGGCCCGCCAAACGGGAACCAGACCCCCAGCCCGATCCCGCGAACACGGGATAACTGAGGATCACTAAGCAGATCAGAGACGCTAGGCGATCCGGAGTTGCGGTAGCTGTCTGCCGGAAAACGGGAAGAAAATCCTGGAAATACGGAAGAACCAGCCCGGAAAACGGGAAATCTGTAGCTAGTATCGGCTCGCGGCCCGGTCGTCCGGCCCGGCCCGCGCGGGCCGGGCCGTAGTCGTTCACGCGGGTTCAGCTAAGGGATCGTCACCGTTGACGGCGCCGACGCGATCCCGTTGGCGACCACCACCAGCGTGCTCGGGCCCGCCGGCGTGCCGGCCGCGACGGTGAACCGGGTAGCGGACCTGGTGCCGGGCGCGATCGACACCGAGGTCCAGTCGCTGGTCCGGGCGTAGGTCACCACGCCGGTCGCGTTGTTGGTGATCCGTACCAGCGGGAAGTTGGTGTTGTTCTGGACATCGTCACCATAAGTGGCGCCCTGGTCCAGCCCTGCGAGCTGAGTACCGGACAGGGAGTAGGTGCCGCCCGGGGTTAGCCTCGTGGCGCTCAGGTGCGTGATCGTGGGTGCCCACGCCGGGTTCGGCGTACCGCCGGCCGTGTAGACCTCCATCTCGTTGCTCCCGTCGTTGAACAGAATCTGGCCGTTCGGCAGCACCAGCATCCGGGTGGCGTAGGAAGTGTCATTCGGGGCATTGGGCACGTCCGGGATCTGGGTAATCGCGTTCGAGCCCTCGTTGTAGAGGAAAAAGTGCGTGGGGGTGTTGTAAACGCACGCGCTGGCGTCGAACAGCACGTCGCCGTCAGGAAGCGTGGCCCCGGGTCCGTCAGTGCTGTCGAACTCCTCGCCGCCGATGGCCGGGATCTGCGGCCCAGCGACCCAGGTGCCCGCCGCGTACAGCGCGGTCTGCGTCGGCACGTCGGTGGTGCACGCCGTGGGCGGCTCCTGCGTGCTCGAGCCGGCCCCGGCACGAAGACGTCGCCGTCCGGCATCTCGACCTGCGGGCCGATTTCGACGACCGGCCACGGGTCGAGCGGATTGCCGTTCGGGTCCGTATTCCCGTCGAAGGCCCAGGACTGGGTGCGCGGGCTGAACAGCTGGGTCTGACCCGGCACCCAGGTGTCGATCGTCAGCAGCTGGCCACTGTGCAGCAGCGTCCAGCCCTCCTCATCGTTGGGATCGTTCTTGCCCAGTCCCGGGATCACCTGCCAGGTCAGGGTCCGGGGGTTGAGCAGCGCGTCATCGACGGTGTTGTCCGGATTCGTGAGACAGGTGTTGCACGGATGCTGGAGCATGAACGTGCCGTCTGGCAGCACCTCGCTCGCGGCGTCGCCTATGTTCGTCCAGCCCGGCGGCGGTGCGACCTGCTTCCAGGTGTTGGTCAGCGGGTTGTAGATCGCGCCCTCACTGGACCACACCGCGTTTTCGCCGATGTACTCGCCGCCCTCGACGATCATCCGCCCGTCCGGCAGGATCGCCGAGCCGAAGTACAGCGGGGTGTACCCGGCCGGCATCGACGCGATCTGGCTCCACGTCCCGTCCGCGTAGTTGCCCTGCGAATCCGGCGTGAGCTTCCACCAGTCGGTCGTGCCGCCCGTGGTGTTGTTGTCCGGCTCATTGTGCACCAGCACCGTGCCGTCACTCTCCAGCAACATCGTGCCGGGCGTCCCGAACGGCGGCGGGTTCGTCAGCGGTGTCCAAGGCGACGCCGTGACGGTGTTCGCCCGCACCCCAGACGACTTCGGTCGCCCGATAGGCGGACGCGGGGTAATTGCCGACGTTGGCTGGGTGGGCGCGGCCGCCTGGGCCGGCGCGGCCGCGCCGATCCGCTGAGCCGAGGCGCTTGGTGTGCTGGCAAAGACGAGTGCCGTGATCGCGGCCGCGCACGAGGATCCGGCTGCGATTACCACGAGCCTGTGACGTGATGTCATCAAACCTCCTTCGATGCGGACATGTCCTGGCGATGTACGCCTTTGCCAGCGTGACCCAGGAGTTCGGCACAAACTAGGCCTATTTCCACCAACGCCGCGTACTGGACGCGGGCGATCTCCCCCGACCCCGCGGGGAGCCTCGCTCACAACTGGCTGAGGATCGCCGGGTCGGTGACCTGGTCGTCGCGGGCAAGCAGCATCGCCTTGCTCACGATGACGGACAGCGTCAGGTCGCCCTCGAACGGCAGGTAGCCCAGGTCCGGGCCGGCGTCCCGCCGGGAGACGATGCACAAGTAACGGTCACCCGGGGTAATCATGACGTTTCCCGAGCCCAGATGGATCTTGTAGCTGTGCCTGGCACCGTTGACGTGCAGGTACCGGTCCTCGATGGTGCACTGGCCGGCGATCGCCAGGCGCGGCAGGAGCCGGCCGAGCAAGTCACGGCGGGTCTGCGCGGTCTGGTTCAGTTCGCCGAAGCCGTGCGAAGTCCAGTAAGGAGCGAACCGCCCGTTCGGGCCGCCATCCTCCCAGGCCGGGTCGTTACCGATGCTGGCGACGCCGACAAACAGGTCCACGTCGCGCAAGACCTCGCTCAGGACCAGCGCCGGGATCTCGGTGAGGGGAACCGGCTGGACGGGTTCCTGGCCCCGGCCGACCAGCATGTAGTAGTCGACTCCGTGGCTGGAGATGTCATGGGCGGTGTTCGGCGGCGCGTCGGCCGGGTAAAACCGCACCTGGTCCGTGCCCAGCCGGAGGTAGCTGCCGGACGCCGTGATGTCCGCGTAAGCGTCGTCACCGTATCCCGTGATCCAGAACTCGGCGCGCAGGCCCCATTGGGGCAGTTCCCTGGTGGCCGGCGGGAAGGTCGCGTCGGCCATGATGCGCAGCTGGTTGCGCCAGCCCCGGACGGCGGCCAGGGAGTGGAACTGATGCTGGCGCAGGACGTGCCCGGCGAAGCGGTTGGAGTAGGTCCCGGTGGTGCGTTCGGCGTCGGTGAGCAAAGCAGGCGGCGCAGGGATGCGGCTGAGAGGGGGTCCGCGTTACCGGGGCGGCGGTGCCACGCTAGGTACCGTTGGGCAAGCGGTTTCCGGCTCGCTGTTCCGGTGTTCACGAAGCCGGCTGTGTCTCCACCCGCTTCAGCAGCTCGTTCATCGTGGCTCGCGAACGCTTGTGCGCGTACATTTCCCGGTCCGCGCGGCTCAGCAGCTCCTCGACCCGCCGCCCCGGCGCGAGCCGGCGCTCGGGCCGATCCGGCTCGCAGACGAGGCCCAGGGAAGAGGTCACCTGCAGCGAGAGCCCTCCGGCATGCACGGGTTCGGCGGCGAACGCCTGGTCGATGCGCTCGAGCAGCAGTGCCGAGTCGGCCTGGTCCACCCCGCTTAGCACCACCACGAACTCGTCCCCGCCGACGCGGGCCACCACTTCTGCATCCGCCAAGTGCTGAGCCAGACGCCGGCCGGTTACCCGCAGCACCTCGTCGCCGATGGCGTGCCCGTGCTCATCGTTGATCCGCTTGAAGTGGTCGAGATCGCAGAAAACCACCGCCACCGGTGCCTGCGCGGCCAGCAGTTCCTGGAGTCGCTCTTGGAGCAAGACCCGGTTGGCCAGGCCCGTCAACGGGTCGCACCGGGCCTCGTTGCGCAGGGATGTCTCGCGGGCGGACTGATCGGCGAATGCCGAGTGCAGTTCGGCCTTCTCGCGTTCCAGCGCCTGCATTGCCCGCAGTGCCTGTTCGTGCCGGCGGGCGTTGAGTATCGCGATCGAGGCCTGCTCGGCGAACAACTCCAGCACGTCGTTGACCCAGGTCGGCGGGATGCGCCCGTCCCTCGGGCGGTCCATCGACAGCATCCCGATCAGCTCGCCGTCCGGCGCGCACAACGGCGCTACCAGTTCATAGTGAGGCTGCCAGGCGTCCGGGTCGGTAAGCGGCTCGTATTCAGCCCGATAGGTGATGATGCCGTCGGCCGACTCAAAAGCCGGCAGGAATCGCAGCGATCCCCAGGCCTCGCCGCCGGCCAGGTGCTCAAGCAGCGCCGTGCGCTGGCA
Organism: uncultured Actinomycetota bacterium; assembly: GCA_963767685.1. GTDB lineage: Bacteria > Actinomycetota > Actinomycetes > Streptosporangiales > Streptosporangiaceae > Trebonia. Next base: position 55,440 of record CAVYEZ010000010.1, on the reverse strand, counting down.
CGTCGTGTTGAGCAGCAGCGCCACCGCGTCGGGCGGACCGATGACGGCGATGACACGCAGCTCGGCCGCGTTCGGCTCCTCGGCGATGGTGACCGCGACGTCCTGGTACGGCGTCGAAACGGCCACGCCGTCCGCGATCGCCGCGAGCGTGGGACGCAACCCGACCGCGGAGTGAACGGTTGTCAGGGCACGGTTGACGGCAAGCAGAGCAGATCGCGGTATCTGCTGCTCTGAATCAGCGTCTTGGTTCATCTCCCCGTGCCCTCCGCTCGACGCCGGACACGCCGGGTGCCGGCCCTGGCCGCGCATCCGCGGTCATGCCCGTCATGGCGAGCCGTCGAAAGCTATATCTCCCGAAGTGTGATAACTGTACTCTCGTAAATGATCACCGCAAGTGACAAACGGGTGCGAACGGCTCGATGGCCCTGCCGATCCTCGGCGGACGGACACGCACGTCGCAGCCTGCCCGGTGAGATGCTGGCCCATCCCTGGAACCTGGGCTGGTGGCCGGCCGTGCCCGCGAGATGGAGGCGTCTCGGTCACACTTTTCGGCGCCGATCGGTCCTAGATATGAAGCACGACTTTCGCGGGGTGACTCCGGCCGTGAGATTGACAGAAGAAGCGGTCGGTTCGCGCCAATGAGCAGCGACATAGAAGGGTACACCTGTGACCGGCATCGTCCGATGGTCGCTTAATCATAAGCGCCTTGTCGTCGCAATCTGGATCTTGCTCACCATCGCCGGGATAGCCTCTGCCAATAAGGCGACGAAGGCGCTGAACCAGCAGTATTCCAACCCAGGTCACGAGAGTTACTCGACTAATCAGACCATTGCCGCCAAATTCGGGAACGGCGGCTCAGGCGCGCCGATGCTCGCCGTCATCAGCCTGCCTGCCGGGACGAGCGCCAGTTCGCATTCGGTGACCGCGGGGCTGCAAACGGTCGATTCGCGTATCGAGCACGCGGTGCCGGGCGTGCGGGTCGCGTCCTTTGCCTCGACCAGTAACCCGGCCTTCGTGTCCCATGATGGCCGGACCACGTTCGTGGTCGCCTACCCGCCGCCCACGCCGGGCGCTTACGGGACGAGCCCGGCCGCCGTCAAGGCCGCCAATAACGCGCTCCGGGGCGTAACCATCGAGGGCGCGCCGGTCCACCTCACCGGGCTCGACGCGCTGGCCGAGCAGACCGGGTCGACGGGCGGTCCCAGTTTGCTCGCCGAGTCGATGATCGGCGGCTTCGGGGCGCTGATCGTGCTCGCGTTCGTCTTCGGTTCGTTCCTTGCCGTCGTTCCGCTGGTGGCCGCGGTGGTCTCGATCATGACCTGCCTCCTCATCATCTGGGGGCTCGCCAGCCTCACCGCGATCTCGTCGGTGGTGGAATACCTGATCGCCCTGGTCGGCTTGGGTATCGCCATCGACTACACACTCCTGGTAGTGGTGCGCTGGCGGGAAGAGCGGGCCACGGCGGGGCCGGGCGACGAGGCGATCATCCGTGCGATGAACTCCGCGGGCCGAGCCGTCGTCTTCAGCGGCACCGCCGTCGCAATCGGGCTGCTCTCGCTTATCGCGATACCGGTCCCCTTCCTGCGCAGCGTTGGATACGGCGGCATGCTGATCCCGCTGGTCAGCGTCTCCGTCACGGTCACGCTGCTCCCGGTTATCCTGGCGACCATCGGCCCGCGGCTTGACTGGCCTCGTGTCCGTCGCGACGACAAGGCCAGCCGTTCCTGGACGAGCTGGGCCGGGTTCATCGTGCGGCGCCGCTGGGCCGCCGCGGGCATCGCGCTTGCCGTGCTGACGCTGCTTATCATCGCCGCGACCGGGCTGACCCTCGGCCCCGCTAGCGGCAACTCCAACACGATCAGCCAGGCCGGCGACGCCAAGACCGGCCTCACCCAGCTTGAGCAGTCGGGCATCGGGCAGAGTGCGCTCACTCCCATCGAGATCCTCGCGCCGCTCGGACAGGCGGCAGGCCTCGCCCACCAGCTCAGCGGCCTCCCGAACGTGCAGGGGGCGATCGCCCCGGCCGCCGCTACCTGGCGCGCGGGGAACACCGCCATTGTCGATGTCTTCACCCACAACGACAACGACGCGACCCTGGCCCTGGTCCAGGACACCGCGCATGCCAACGGTCCGGGGATCCAGGTCGGCGGGATCGATGCGCAGAACCGCGACTTCAACAACGCCGTCTACGACAACTTCCCGTTGATGATCGCGCTTCTCGCGATCCTTTCCTACATCCTGCTCGCCCGCGCCTTCAGGTCCCTGCTGCTTCCGCTCAAGGCCGTCTTGCTCAACGTGGTCAGCGTCGCGGCCGCGTGGGGGGCGCTGATCCTGATCTGGCAGAAGGGGTACGGGTCCGACGCCCTGTGGGGAGTTCCCGCGACCGGATCGATACCGAACTGGATCCCGGTGATAGTGTTCGCGTTCTTGTTCGGGATCTCGATGGACTACGAGGTGTTCATCCTCACCCGGATGCGCGAAGAGTACGACGCGACCGGCTCCACCAACACGGCCGTCGTCCGGGGAATCGGCCGCACCGGCCGCCTGGTCACCTGCGCCGCGCTGATCCTCTTCCTGGCCTTCGCGGCCATGAGCACCACGCCCAACACGCTGGTCAGGATGATGGCTACCGGGCTGGGCGTCGGGATCATCCTGGACGCCACCATCATCCGCGCGCTGCTGGTGCCGGCCAGCGTCTCGCTGTTCGGCTCGTGGAACTGGCGGCTTCCCCGGGCGGCGGCGCGGCTACTCCGGGTCCCGCCGTCGTCGCTGCCCGCCCCGGCTTCAGCATCACTCGACTCGGCCCGCAGCTGACAAGCCCCTGAGCGATGCCTCAGTGTGCCATCCTCGCTTGCTGTTAATCCTGCGATGAAGCAGGAACGGGCGGCCGGCTCCTCGCCGGCCGCCCGTTCCTCTTAGCGGGAAGTTACCTGAGGGCGAGGTGCTAACCCGCGTTGGCCGGCGCCGGGCGCGCGGGCTCGATGGCTAGGTGGGGGAGCCGGCGGTCGAGCCAGCGGGGGAGCCGCCAGCTGGCGGCGCCGGACATGTGCATGAGGGCGGGGACGCAGACGGTCCGCAGGACGAACGCGTCGAGGGCGACCGCGATCGTGAGGCTGATGCCGAACTCGGCGATGCTGCGCTGGCTTATGACGGAGAACGCCAGGAACACGCACATCATGATCGCGGCCGCGGCAGTGATGATCCGGGCCGTGCCGGCCTGCCCGACGCGGACGGCGCGGTGGCTGTCCCGGCTGCGCGCCCATTCCTCGCTCATCCGGCTAACCAGGAACACCTGGTAGTCGGTGGACAGGCCGAACAGGATCGGCAGGATGAACACCGGCAGGAACGACTCGACCGGGCCGGCCGTGCCCAGGCCGAACGCGCCGATCCCCCAGCCCCACTGGAAGAGCGCGGTCATCACGCCGAACGTCGCCGCGGCGGCGAGCAGGTTCATCACCGCGGCCGTCGCCGGGATCAGCAGGCTGCGGAAGGCGATGACGAGCAGCAGGAAGCTGAGCCCGATGATGGTGAGCAGGAACCACGGAAGCTTGGCCTCGACCGCCGCGGTGAAGTCGGCGTCCGTGGCGCTCTGGCCGCCGACGTATACCCGGAGCGTCGTCCCCTGCTCGGCCGCCGGGATCGTGGTGGTGCGCAAGGTGGTGATCAGCGCGGTGATGGCGGGGGCCTCCGGCGACGTGCGCGGCGTCACCTGGATAACGGTCGTCCCGGAAGCGGTCGCGTCTGCGGCGACGCTGGCGACGTCGGCCAGGTGCGGCAGGCGCGCTTCCAGCGCGTGGAGCGCGGCGGCGTCGGCTGGCGAACTGGCCTGCGCGGCCAGCACCAGCGGCCCGTTGAAGCCCGGCCCGAAGCCCTGGGCCAGCAGGTCGTAGGCCTGCCTGGTGGTGCTTGAGGCGGGGTCATGGCCCTGGTCGGAGTTGCCGAGCTGGAGCCGCGACAGGGGGATGGCGAGGACCACCATGACCGCGACGGCCACCGCGGCCAGCACCGCCGGGCGCCGCTGCACGGTGTCGGCCCACCTCGCCCACGCGCCTGCCGCCGTCGGCTCGGGCCCGCCGCCGGCCCCGGCTGCGTGCCCAGCGTGCGGCGCTGCCGCCGGCTGAGCACCCGGCGGCCGAAGAGGCTGAACATCGCGGGCATGATCGTGATCGTCGCGAGCACGGTGAGGACCACGGTGAGCGCGCAGGCGATCGCCAGCCCGTTGAGGAAGCCGAAGTTGAGCACCAGGATGCCGAGCAACGCGATGCACACCGTGCCGCCCGCGAACAAGACGGTGCGCCCGGAGGTGTTGAGCGCCGTGACCGCCGCCTCTTCCGGCGTCAGTCCCGCTTCCAGACCGCGCCGGTACCTGGCGACGATGAACAGCGCGTAGTCGATCCCGACGCCAAGCCCGATGAGCGGGGCGATGATCGGCGCGATGGACACGACGCTCATGCTGTGCGTCAGCGGGGCGATCGCCATAAGCCCGCCGGCCACGCCGGCGAGCGCGGTGATGAGCGGCAGCAGCGTGGCGAGCAGCGAGCCAAACGCGATGAACAGCACGATCGCGGCGGCGAGCGCGCCGACCGCCGTGCCGAAGGACGGCGTCGGCTGCTTCTCGATGGCCGGGCCGCCAAGCTGGACGTCGAGTCCCGGCTCGCGGGCCGCCTGCGCCGCGTCGATCACCCGGACGACGTCCGCCCTGGCCAGGTCGCCGGACTGCTTGGTGAAGTTGACGACGGCGTAGGCGGTGCGGTCGTCCCGGCTGACCTGCGCGGTCCCGGCCGGCCCATAGGGGCTGATCACCGACGCGACCTCGGGGAACGTCGCGATCCGGGTCAACGCCGCGCTCATCCGCGTCATGACCACCGGGTCGCGGACCGTCCCGGTGCCGACACGCCAGACGATCGTGTCGGAGTCGCCCGGCTGCGCCGGGACGGTGCTGGCCAGCAGCTGCTGGGCGGTGGTGGAGCCCGTTCCTGGCAGCGAGAAGGAGTTGTTGTACTCGGCCTTCACGGCCTGGGCGAGCGCGGTCAGGGCGACGAGCGCCAGCACCCAGGCCGCGATGACGGCGAACCGGTGCCGGAAGCACCACCGTGCGATGAAAGACATGCAATCTCCCGAGTTAGAAGGATTCGGTGATGTCCATCGTTCGGGAGTGGGGCATCATGCGTCTTCGGCCGGGCGCGGCGACCTGCGCCGCCACGATCGCGGTAGCCGACGGCCCGGATTACCGCGGCCGAATCGCCGGCGACAGCGGGCCTACTGCGTTCGCAGTGGTTTGCTCGCCGGCCGTTGTCGGGCGGGCCGGGCGCTGCTTACAGTCGCCCCGTGGACTCTTACAGCCGCCCCGTGGGCTCTCCCGTCGGCTTCACCGGCAAGTCATGGGACTGGTGCCGCCGCATGGTGGTACGGCACCGCGTGCTGGCGGTGCTCACGGGTACCGTCGTACTGTTTGGCTGCGGGATGCTGACCGCCGCAACGGGCCATCCGCCGGCCCGGCTGACGTCGGCCGACTTCGCCATCGCGGGCGTGACGTACGCCGCCTTCGCCGCGATCGCGGTCGCCCGCTGGCCATCGTGGCTACTGGTCGCGGCCGGGACCGCGGGGGCGGTGGTGTCGATGGCCGCCGGGACCCATCAGCAGCTGATCGGCTCGGTGCTGCTCATGGCGATGCTGGTGTTCTCACTGGCCAGCGACCTGCCGCGGGTGACCGTCGGCGGCATCGCCGCCGCCGCCGCGCTCGGCCTTGGCCACCTGCTGTTCAGCCGGCACGCGGCGACCGGCCTGGCCGATCTGGAGGTGGTGCCGGCGCTCGTGGTCGTGGCCGCCATCGGGCAGGCCGTCCGTGCCCGCCGGATCCAGCGGACCCTGGTGACGGAACGGGCCAGGCACGCGGAGGAGCTCCACGAGCAAGACGCCCGGCAGCGCATCCGGGAGCGGGTACACGAAGAGCGGTTGCGGATCGCCCGGGAGCTCCACGACGCGGTGGGCCACCAGGTCGCGCTCATCAGCGTGCAGGCCGGCGCGATGAGCTACCTGCTCGGCCCCGACCCTGACAACAGGGGCCCGGACAGCACGGGCCTGGCCAGCACCGGCCTGGCCAGCACCGACCTGGCCAAGGCGCGGGAATCGCTTGGGCACATCCAGCGGGCCAGCGAGGCCGCGCTGGAGGAACTGCGGCTGACCGTGGGGCTGCTGCGCCAGCCGGGCGAACGCGAGTCCACCGAGCCGGCCGCCGGGCTCGCCCGGCTGGAGGAGCTGATCGGCTCCTTCGCCGCCACCGGCCTGAAGGTGACCTGCGAGGTCACCGGCCGGGCCCGGCCGCTGCCCGAGACGGTCGACCTCACCGCGTACCGGCTGATCCAGGAGTCGCTGACCAACACCACCAAGCACGCGGCCGGGGCCTGCGCGACGGTCCGGCTCACGTACCGGCCGGGCGTGCTGGCCTTGGCCGTCGAAGACGACGGCCCGCACGCCCGCGACGACGGCGACGGGCCGCCGGCACGCGGCGACGATGGCGCGGGCCACGATCGCGAGAGGAACGGCGAGGTGGGCCACGGCCTGATCGGCATGCGGGAACGGGCCGCGGTGGTGGGCGGGTGGGCATCCGCCGGCCCGCACGACGGCGGCTTCCTGGTCCTGGCCGAGCTGCCGCTTCCGATCGGCCCGGCGGCATGACCGGCGGCATCACCGGCGGCGCGGCCGGCCCGCCCGCCAGCCCGGCCCCGACCCGGGTGCTGCTCGCGGACGACCAGGATCTGGTGCGGGCCGGGCTGCGGATGATGGTCGACAGCGCGCCCGACCTGACCGTGGTCGGCGAGGCGGCGACCGGCCGGCAGGCGATCAGGCTGGCCAAGCAGGAGCGCGCTGACGTGGTGCTGATGGACATCCGCATGCCCGAGCTCGACGGCCTGGCCGCGACCCGGCAGATCACGGCCGACGAGAGCCTCGCCGGCGTGAAGATCTTGATCCTGACCACGTTCGAGGTCGACGAGTACGTCTTCGAGGCGCTCCGCGCGGGCGCCAGCGGGTTCCTCGGCAAGGGAGCCCGGCCTGACGCGCTGATCGAGGCGATCCGGACGGTGGCCCGCGGCGACTCCCTGCTCTCCCCGGCGGCAACCCGTGGCCTCATCGCGCGCTACCTGACCCTGGATGACCGCGCGCCGCAGGCACCCCCCGGACTGATCGACGCGCTGACCGAACGGGAGCGCGAGATCGTCGCCCTCGTGGCGACGGGCATGTCCAACGCCGAGATAGCCGATCACCTCACGCTCAGCCCGCTGACCGTCAAGACGCACGCCAACCACGCGATGACCAAGCTCGGTGCCCGCGATCGCGCCCAGCTCGTGGTCTTGGCCTACCAGGCCGGCCTCGCGGGCCGGCAGTAACCGCGGCTATCCGTTTGCCGGGATGACGAGGCTCTCGAGGTCGTCCGGGTAGTCGGTTAGGAGCTCATATCCGTCTTCGGTCACGGCGACCGTGTCGGAATGCCGGAATCCGCCGACCTCGGGGTCGTAGAGGCCTGGCTCGACGGTGAACACCATGCCGGGCTGCAACGGCGCCGGGTTTCCCACGTCGATGAACGGCGTCTCGTGCACCCGAAGGCCGGTGCCGTGTCCCACGTGCTGGCGCCAGTAGCTTGTGAGGCCGTGCTTCTCGAAGTACGCGTTCACCGCACCGTCGACGTCGGCGCTGGTGGCACCCGGGACGATCGCGTCGAACGCCGCCTTGCGCGCTGCGAGCATGTGGTCGAAAAGCCAGCGCATCCTCATCGTCGGCTCACCGATCACCATCGTGCGTTCCAGCTCTGCGTGGTAGTCCCAGACGGGTGCGCCTGTCTCGCTCACGAGCACCTGGCCGGGTTGGAACCCGATGTTGTGCGCGACGGCGTGAGCCCAGGCGCTGCGGTGGCCGACCTGGCCCCGGTAGCCTGCCTTGACTCCGTCTCCTGACCCAAGAAGCCCGCCCGGTCCGCGTTCGGCGAGCATCGTCAGCGTCGCCTCGCTCTGTGCGCGCAGGCTGGCCTCGGCCTCCGTGCTGCCGGGCACGCTGTATTCCTGCAGAAGCCGGTGGGCGTGCGAGCACCAACGGCCGCTCTCCCGGAGCAGTTCCACCTCGGCGGGGCTCTTGCGCGCGAGCATCGTCTCGATCGGCGCGGCGACGTCGATGATCTCGGCGCCGGTCACTTCACTGAGCTTCGGGCCGATGTAACCGAGGATCCCGGGATAGCCGTCGTGGTCGGCCGCGATCGTCCCACGCAGGCCGAGGTCGGCGGCGACGCGGGCCAGGATCCGCATCGGGTGCTCGAGACCGGGGTACTCCGGGTAGGTCTCGATGCGCTCGAAGTCCGCTTCGGCCCGTGTGCGCTCGAGCTCGAACCCGGCGACGAAGATCACGTCGTCGCCCGCCGCGTTCTGGAGGTACACGGTCGGACGCTCGGTCGACAGGAACCGGAATCCGGTGAAGTAGGTGATGTAGGTCGGGTTAGTGACCACGTAGCCCGCGGCGCCGAGCGTCCGTACGTGCTCGCTCAGACGCGCACGACGGTCGGCGTACTCGGCGGCAGAGATCGCGTCAGTCATTTCGTTCCTCCACTTCACGCCGGCTGACGGCCGGGCAGCGTTGGAAGACGCCGCCTTGATGGAGCGGAACGCTTCTCCCTGCGCCAGCGTTCCCGTCCCCGACGGCCCCCGCCACTAAAGAGAACCCCGGCTGCCCCGCGCTCTCCGGCCGCTCAGGCTCCTAGCGCGGCGGCCGCCCCGCTGGTTTCAGGAGCCTGAGGGCGTCGTCGATCTCGAGGTCGATCAGCCGCTGGGCCTCGATGGACTGGTTGTCGAAGATGCCGGTCAGCTCGAGGCTCACGATCCCGTGGACGCGCGTCCAGATCATGATGGCGGCGCGGGCGGCGGACGGAGGGGTCCCGGGTCGCTGCTGGGTGCGGGCCCAGTCGCGCAGTTGCCCGTCCAGGGTGCGGTCGCCGCTGGTGTCCGCGGGCGGCGCGGTGTCCTGGATGCCGGTCAGCGTGTCGATGAGCAGCGCCATCGACTGGTCGAGCGGGGTGTTCGAGGTCACCGCGGCGGGCAGGTCGGCGGCACGCTCGCCGAAGAGCATCCCGTAGCGGCGGCGGTGGCCCAGCGCCCACTGGCGGTACGCGGCGACCAGCAGCCGCAGTCTGGCCCGCGGCGACCGGCCCGCCCCGTTCCCGGCCTGTCCCATTGCGTCGGATAGATGCTGGTAGGACAGGGTGACCAGGTGCGCGACAAGCGCGTCACGCGAGGGAAAATACCGGTAGAGCGCGGGCGCGGACATCGCCATGCTCCGCGCGAGCGCCGCGACCGACAGCGCATCCACGCCCTCCGCGTCGATGATCGCGAAGCACGCGTCCTCGATCTCCCGCAGCGTCTGGGCCCGCAGCCGCTCACGCCTGCTCAGAACCGGCGGTGTGCTATCCATCGTCACATGATACACACTCATTCGCACAGCGACGAACATTTACTTCAGTTAATCTCATATGTACTGTTACGATCATTAACTAAGCGACGATGATTCACTCTACTGAGGAGCTGGTCATGCCCGAGACGAACACCCCCGCCAAGGCGGCTGTCACCGCGACCGAGATCATGCTGCCCGGCAAGGTCGCACCCTCCGGACTTCAGGTCATCCGCCGTGAGCTGCCGGATCCGGCAGCCGGCCAGGCCCTGGTCCGGGTCGAGGCGACTGCGGTGTCCTTCGCCGAGAGCGCGATGCGCCGGGGCCGCTACTACGGCCAGCCCGCGTTCCCGTTCGTGCCCGGCTACGACCTCGTCGGCGTGGTCGAGGCCGTCGGACCAGCCGCGGACACCGCGCTCGTCGGGCGGCGCGTGGCCGCGCTGACCAAGACCGGCGGCTGGACCTCAGCCGCCCTGCTGGCCGCTGCGGACCTTGTCGAGGTTCCCTGCGGGGTCGGTGCCGCCGAGGCCGAGACGCTGATCGTCAACGGCCTGACGGCTTACCAGATGCTGCACCGTAGCGCGAGGGTCCAAGCCGGCCAGACCATACTCGTGCACGGCGCCAGCGGCGGCGTCGGCACAGTGCTGGTGCAGCTCGCCCGGCACGCCGGAGTACGGGTGATTGGCACCGCCAGCCCCCGCCACCACGAGGCGCTGCGCGCACTCGGCGTCGAGCCGGCCGACTACCGGGACCCCGCCCTGGCCACGCGCGTCCGGGAACTGGCACCCGACGGCGTGGACGCCGTGTTCGACCACCTCGGCGGCGCAAACGCCACCCTCTCCTACCGGCTGCTGAACCGCACCGGCACGCTCGTCTCCTACAGCATCGCGGCCAAGCTCAACGACTCCAGCCCCATCCTGCTCGACTTCCTGACCTTGCTGTCCAAGCTCGCTTACTGGAACTACCTGCCCACCCGCAGGCACGCGAGTTTCTACAACGTATGGGCAGGCGCCGGAAAGCCGGGCTCCGCCAAGCGCGAGGCCTTCCGCGCCCGGATGCGCACCGACCTCACCCACGTCCTCGGCCTGCTACGTGACGGCGTCCTCACCGCTCAGATCGCCGCCACATTCCCGCTGACCGAGGCAGCAGCGGCCCTGGCGCTGTCCGAATCCGCCAACCGCACTGCCCTCGGCAAGGTCATCCTCCTGCCCTAGCCGGACCGAACCGCCCACCAGGCAAAGAAAGGTGTCAGTCACTCCCGGCCACCGCCCAGCCCGCCCTGTGCCCCTCGTCCCCATCACCGGCGGGTTCTGCTTGAGTGTCTTCCGATCGAAGGACCGGGGTGGCTTGAGTTTCTTCTGACGGAAAGGCCGGCGTGGCGATCGACAACAGCGCGTCGATGCCAGCCTGCTGCCGGCGCTGGTAGACAGCCTGCTGTACCTGGGCCAGCCTGGTCGGCACCGCTTGACCGTACAGGTCGTGCGCCGTGGAAGCCGCGGGAACCATCTTCAGCGGCCCGGTGGCGGGGGGCAGCTGGGGGAACCCGCCGGTCCGCCAGATCTGGGTCGCCACGTTCAGCGTGTTCCCGTCGGAAACCACCGCGGCCGACGTGATCGCGAAGAGCGTGGCGAGGCCGCTTTCCTCCCGGTCAGGCGTTCCGGGCAGCTGAGGCAGTCCGCCTGTCAGCTTGGTCAGCTCGCCGGTCAGCCTGGTCAGCTCGCCAGTGAGCCTGCGCAGCGGGCCAGATGCCCCGGCCGTCGCCCCGGTGGCCCCGGCCGCGGCGGAAACGGCTGGGAAGGCCCCGGTCGCGGCGACCGTGTGCGCGTAAGCGGCCCGCAGCACGGTCGGTGCGGTGATCAGGCCCTCCATAACGAGGACGCCGAGGTAAGCGAGCGAGAGCCCGTAGAGGCCGCCCTGCTCGCCGCCGATGTAGCGGTCACCCAGCTTGCCGCCGAAGTAGACCGAGGCGACCTCGCAGAGCGCGAAGAAGCAGATCAGGCCGGCTGCCTGGCCGACCCGGTTGGTCGCGCGGGAAACCGCGATGAACTGTGCCTTCGGCATTTGCGGTATGTAGCCGAGTATGCGCAGCCAGAGCGGGATGGTGCCCAGCGCGGCGTATCCGGGGCCGAAGAGGTTCAGCGCGAAGTGCGCGGCGATCGCGAGCACCACCATCACCGGAAGGCCGATCAACAGCGAGATCCTGAGCACGAAGCGCAGCTTCTCCGCGATGACCTCGGGCGACGCCGATGCGAGGGCGAACAACACCGTCCCCAGATGGACGGGCACCATGAACAGGAGCGACGAGATCATCCACACGTCGTAGAAGACGCTGTTCTCGCCGCACCGACCGCCAGCGGGACGACGACGGGGATGAGGCTCGGCGGGATCGCCGTCGCGAGGTTGAGCCAGTTGTGGTTGACCGCTACGGGAAACAGGCGGCGCAGCGACTGCCAGTCCGGGCGGCGGTAAATCGGAGAACCGCTGCGCATGAGCGCCGAGGAGCTGCATCGCGTTCGTGGCCGGCGTGGCCGGCCTCCGCCTTCGAGAACTCATGGTCGGCAACAATCCAGAACACGAAGCCGAACAGTGAGGTCAGGCCGGTGGTGGCGGCCAGGCTCCCGGCGTTCCGCAGCAGGTCCTTGTGCCGCGCCAAGACGGCGCGAACCTTCGCCGACAGCCCGGAACTTTGCTGGTCATTCATGGCGATATCAAGTTATCGGCCGATTCATAGCCAGACGGTACGTTTCTCAGAAAGTGGTTGTAAGGTTCCAAAACGGTGCGTAAGCCGCGCGGAACTGCGGGTTTTCCGGGGCTGCTGGAAGGTAGCGGGACGAAGCTGCGGCGCACCGCCTTGCGCTCCGAATGCTCCTGGCGGACGGGTCCGTGGTGGTCACGCCCCTGCCATGGCGAGCGCGTGCGGCCCGAGGGTGAATTCCGGGTCGATCTGGCCCGCGAGGTCCTCTCCTGCGGCAGCGCTGGCCCAGGTACGGGCGTTCTTCCGGTGGAAGTCGGCTGCCTGGCGGGTGTACCTGGCCCAGTCCCTATGGCTGCGCGTCGAGCCGGTCACGGAGAGCCCCGAGCGCGGCCACGGTGGCGGGGGTCAAGTCGTCCAGGCTGAACGGGCGGCCCTGCTCCATGGCCCGGACGGCTGCCTCGTGGCCGAACCAGGTCAGCGGCCAGCCGTGAAATCGCAGGTCAAACGCTACGACGAGGTTATGGAACCCTACAGGGATCCGGCGGGAGCGGCCGACACGGTTCGTGATCCCTGCTGGCAGTGGCCGAATTTGGCCTGGGTCGCAGCTTCCGTCCGGTGACTGGTGCATCGCTGGATCCCACCGCTGCCGTTGGATTAGAGCGGGACAGGGACTGGTACGACGGTGACCACGGATTCGAGTCCGTTGAAGTCTGCGGGGTTGGTGGTGAACAGGGGGAGCCTGTTCGCGGCCGCGATGCTCGCGATCATGAGGTCCGCTACGCGCCCGCGGGGCTTGCGGCCCCTGCTGATCACCTCGGCGGCGATAATCCCGCATTGCCGAGCTGCCTCGATATCGAAGGGCAGCGGGGTGAAGGTGGCCTCCGCTCGCTGCACGCGCATCACCCGGCGGGCACGCTCGACGGCATCGACGGCTGAATGCACTCCTGCCGACAGTTCAGCGAGGCTGACCGTGCTGATGACCAACTCGGAGGGCAATTGACCGACCGGCAGCCGCTCCAGGAAGATCAGGATGTTCGTGTCGCCGAGCCCGCGCAGGTACCGGCCCGTCACTCGCCGTCCTCAGGTTCCTGGTGGCGGCTGTAGGCGTCGAAATGCGCTTCGGTGTTGGCGTAGCGGTCCTGCTCGGCGCGGAATTCCGCCGTATTCATCGGAGGCAGGTCGCTGAATAGCGCCATGAGTTCGGTCACCGGGACCGCCTGGCGGCGCATTGGGGTCGGCTGGAGAACATAGGCGTCGATGGCAGCCCGCGCTACTTGCTGCATGGACCTATGCTCGGCCTCGGCCTTGCGCCGGAGGGCCTCGGTCTGCTCGTCACTGAGTCGGAGGGTCATGGCCATGAACAAATGATACCGCATGGTATCAGTCGTGCCTAGCCTGTGCCTGTGGGCGCTCTCGCTAACTATCGCGAGACCGCCGCACCACTACGGCAACGACTGAGACCTTGGTCGGCGTCGACAGCGGGCGAGCGTACCAGGAAGTCATCGCCGCCCTGCCCGTCAGCGGGCGCACCGCCGCCGGACAGCGCGGCGGCCACCCGGCTGCGCCCGCTTAGCCCGGCTCCGGCCGCGCCAAGCAGCGTTTACCGGTTACCGCCGGGGAAAGCTGGAGCGCCATGACGCCTTCGGAGATCCTTCACCTGCTCCGCGTGGCTAGGCCGGACCCGCCCTATGGCACGCGGAGGCTTGCCCGCTGCTACAACATCGAGGACGTGGCCAAGGTAGCAAGATGGCGGCTGCCGCTTGGAGCCCGGGCCTATCTGGACGGCGGCGGCGAAGGCGAGTACACGCTGCGGCGCAACCGGGCGGCCTTCGACGAGCTTGAGTTCCTCCCGCAGGAGCCCAAGGTCGTCAGCGACGTGGACACCAGCACTACCGTGCTCGGCCAGCGGATCCCGCTGCCGTTCGTGCTGTCACCGATCGGCGGACCGAGAATGTTCCACCACGAGGGCGAGCTCGCGGTGGCGCGCGCCGTCCGCCACTACGGGATCCCGTACGGGCTGTCCACGCTGGCCACCCAGTCAGTGGAGGACGTGCGGGCCCAGACGGACACGCCGCTGTGGTTCCAGCTTTACATCTGGGGCGACCGGAGCGAGACCAAGAAGGCGATCGCCCGCGCCAAGGCTGCCGGGTACAGCGCACTGCTGTTCAGCATCGACACCGTGGTGCGGTCCAAGCGGGAGCGGGAAAAGCACACCGGGCTGGAACTGCCCAAGCCCGACCTGACGCTGACCACGCTGGCCGAAGGGGCGCTGCACCCCGGGTGGGCCTGGTACTTCCTCACCTCGCCGACGATCAGCTTCCCCAACATCGGCCCGCCCGATCAGCGCTCACTCGGCAAGATCGAGGACATGTTCGATGGTACGGTCCGCTGGGAGGATCTGGACTGGATCCGTGAGATGTGGGACGGACCGATCCTTGCCAAGGGTGTCCTGCGCCCTGAGGAAGCGATCCGGGCGGCCGAGCACGGCCTGGACGGGGTGATCGTGTCCAACCACGGCGGCCGCCAGCTCGACCACCTGCCTGCCACCATCGACGTGCTGCCGGAGATCGTCGACGCGGTCGGGGATCGGCTGGACGTCCTCGTCGACTCCGGTTTCCGGCGCGGCAGCGACATCGCCGCCGCGCTCGCCCTCGGCGCCAAGGCGGTGCTGCTCGGGCGCGCCCACCTGTACGGGCTGGCGGCCGCGGGCGAGGCCGGCGTCCGGCACTGCGTCGACATCCTCGCACATGAACTGCAGATGACCATGCAGCTGTGCGGCACCCGTAGCATCGCCGAGCTGGACCGGAGCGTGATCCGCCGCCGCCAGCCACAGGCCGCGACCCTGGAACCCGCGGCCCCCCAGCTGGCGGCCCCTGAGCGACCGCGCACTCCGCCGACCGCTCGGCGGCGGCCTGCTCGCTCAGCTTGATCCGCGCCGCCCGCAGCTCAGTCCCACGACGCTCAAGGCGACCACTGAGCACGTGCGGCAGCGAAACGCCCATGTCCCCCTCCTCTCCCCGAGGGTGCGTTCTTCGCCAGCTTCCCGGTTAGCAGCGGTTGACCCGCCCGCTAGCGGGCAGCAGGCCAAAGATCAGGCACTGAAAAACAGGTACCAAGGGGAGCGACCAGCGAAGTGGATACCCAGCCGCGGGTGGCACGGCCGGTGATGTTTCACCAGTGGAACCGGATCACGTTCCTGCACTGGCGTTACCCGCCCGAGGCAATCCAGCCGTTCCTGCCGGCCGGGCTGACCACCGACACGTGCGACGGGTCGGCGTGGATCGGGCTGACGCCGTTCCTCATGGAAGGCGTGCGCCCGCCCGGGCTGCCCGGCCTTGCCCTGGCTGTCCAGGTTCGGCGAGGTCAACGTCCGCACCTACGTGCGCGACATCCGGGGCCGCCCCGGGATCTGGTTCCTGTCCCTGGATGCCGCGCGCCTGCCGGCCGTGCTGGCCGCCCGGGCCGGTTACCGGCTGCCCTACTTCTGGTCCGACGCCAGCGTGCGGCTCACTGGGAACCGGACGCGGTACCACTTCCGCCGCAGGCACCACCCGAGGAACGCCCGATGCGACGCCGAGGTGGAACTGGGCAGGCCGCTGGCCGAGCCAGAACGCGACGGGCTCGCCGACTTCCTGACCGCCCGCTACCGCCTCTTCACGGTGGTCGCGGGCAGGCTGGCGGCCGCCGAGGCCGAGCACCGGCCGTGGCCACTGCATCACGCCACGGTGCTCAGCCTGGACCAGAGCCTGATCGCCGCGGCCGGCTTGCCCGCCCCGGGCGACCAGCCGCTGGCTCACGCGTCACCCGGTGTGCCGGTGCGGATCGGGATGTGGCACCGGTGAGGGCAGGCGGTCGCCACGCGAGTCACCCCGCTTCCGTTCGGGATAATCAGGAGCATTGCCCCGAACGAGTTCGTGTTTCCTCTCCATCCCCCCGTTACCGTCCTGGCCAGGCGGGAAGGCGATGGCTTCGGGATCACCACGAAGGGGGACCAATGGCCCAGATGCCCACCGTGAGAACGCTCGACGAGGCGACCGAACTGGCGCGGCGGCATCCGGGGATGTTCGTCCGGTGGTCCCGAGGGCCCGAGGCCGACGCGGCCGGGCGGAGTGCTGACGATCTGACTGGTGAACTGCTGCCCGGTCTGTCGGCAAATCCGCTCGCCGTCGAGCCGTGGTGGGGAGACCGTTCGCTGCGGCTGTGGATCGCTAGGCGGCTGTTCGACTACAGCCACCTCAAGCACGAGAAGGGGCCTGACGTGCGGCCTTGGCTGCTGGAAGGCCGCGAGCTGGCGCGGGGACCAGACAATGAGCCGCTCGTCGCCTGTACTCGCCCCCTGGCCTGGATCGACGACAGCGTGATCGGTGAAGCCGGGACCGTCGTCGATGAGCAGAACGGGCGGTGGGGCCCGCTGCGCCGGTCTTCGTTAGCGCCGAGAATGATCGACTAAGGGTGACCTCGTGGGTGGAGCCGCAGCGCGACGGGCTCCTGGAAAACCCCCGCGGGTGACCGCTCCCACCACGCGCCGGTCTCTCGCAGCTGGCGCCAGCTGGTGAACCGGTAGTGGTACCGGCTGACCCGGACGCGGGCGGGCGGCCGTTCCTGGAAGGGATTGGTGCGCAGCAGCCGGAGCACGTCCTCGTCGTCCGCCAACAGCCCGTACAGCAGCCGCGGCAGCCACGGCTCGGCATAGGCGGGTGACAGCGCGGCGAACCACATCAGCCAGTCAAGCCGCAGGTGGTAGGGCGCGACCTGGGGCGGCCTGCGCCGCGGGTCGCCTGGCTTGCCCTGAAACTCGTACTCCACCCACCGTGTCCGCGGTCCCGGCGCCGGATCGGCGGTGCCCTCGATCACCAGCTCATACCGGTGCCTGGTGATGTTGCCGAACGCGCCGTAGGTGTTGACCAGATGGAACGGGTCGAAGCTGGCGTTCATCATCTGCCGGCGGGAGAACAGGTTCCTGGTCGGCCGGTAGCTGAGCGCTAGGACGGCGACCGCGTACGCGATGACCAGCGCCTCGTACCACGTCGGGGCGGGCGCCGAGTGCGGCGGCGCAGGCAGCGGCAGTATCCGGCCGGCCAGCGCGGTGTCGAGCACGGAACTGGCGATGACGATCGTCAGCCAGTTGAGCCAGGCGAAGTTGCCGGACGCGACCAGCCAGAGCTGGGTGACGATCATGAACGCCGCCGCCACGGTGGCGACCGGCGGCGGGGCGAACAGCGCCAGCGGCGCGACCAGTTGAGCGACGTGGTTGCCGACCACCTCGGCCCGGTGCAGCGAGTCCGGCAGGTGATGGAAGAACCAGCTCAGCGGGCCGGGCATTGGCTGGGTCTCGTGGTGGTAGCGCAGGCAGCTCAGGTCGCGCCAGCAGCGGTCGCCGCGCAGCTTGATCAGGCCCGCGCCGAATTCGAGCCGCAGCAGCAGCCAGCGCAGCAGCCACAGCAGGAGCACCGGCGGCGAGCTGTGTGCATTGCCGAGGAAGATCGCGAGGAAGCCGGTTTCAAGCAGCAGTGACTCCCAGCCGAAGCCGTACCAGAGCTGCCCGACGTTCACGATCGACAGGTACAGCGCCCAGAGCACCAGCCAGGCCAGCATGGCGCCCCACAGCGGGACCGCGTCGCCGAGCCCGCCGGCCATCGCGGCGGCGAGCGCCGCGCCCGACCAGGCGACGACAGCGAAGAGCCGGTCGGAATAGCGAAAGTGGAACAGGCTTGGCTTCTCCCAGAACGACACGGTGCGCAGGTAATCCGGGATCGGCAGCAGGCCACGGCGGCCGAGCAGCCCACGGAACTGCCAGCCGGCGACGGTGAAGGCGATCAAGTAGATCGCCGCCAGGCCGCGCTGGAACACCAGGCTGGCGAACCAGTAGTCGGGCGCCGCGAACCAGCTCACAGGCCCGCCGTGCCAGGCGAAGAGCCAGGCGGAGCATGGAAGACCCGGCCAAGCGCCGCCCGGGCGGCGTGATACCCGCACATGCCGTGCACGCCGGGACCCGGGGGAGTGGCGGCCGAGCACAGGTAGATGGCCGGGTCCGGGGTCGCATAGGGGACGGGCACCGGCACCGGCCGCCACAGCAGCCGCAGCCCGTCGCAGCGCCCGCCGGCGATGTCGCCGCCGAC
The DNA here is from genome assembly GCA_963767685.1 of uncultured Actinomycetota bacterium. Lineage (GTDB taxonomy): Bacteria > Actinomycetota > Actinomycetes > Streptosporangiales > Streptosporangiaceae > Trebonia. The sequence continues at coordinate 37,197 of CAVYEZ010000010.1, read as the reverse complement.
GTAGTTCGGGTTGCCCGCCTCCATGTCGGCCGGCGTGGTGACGGTCCTGGCCACCACCAGGTCGCGGAAGCCGGGGGCGAACCGCTCGACCTGCTGCTCGATGGCGGGCAGCAGGTCGCCCCGCCAGCCGTTCGGCACCTGCGCGTACACCCAGAACACGTGCGAGCCCGGCCGGAGCGCGCGAGTCATCGAACAGGCTCGGCTGCGCGGTGATCAGGAACGGCGGCCGCGGCGCCGTCCCGCGCTGCGCGGACCGCAGCGCCGCGCCGATCTCCGACATCGTCGGGCCGAGGTGGACCGTGCCCGCACGGCGCGCCGCTGGCGCGGTCCACGGCACCGGGCCGGACAGCGCGTAGTCGACCTTGAACACCGCCGGCCCGTGCGGGTACCGGCGCAGGAACGTGTCCGCGTACCAGCGCGGCAGCCGCGGCCCGGCGATCGCCGCCGCATCGGCGGGATCGGTGTCGAACAGGTAGGCCCGCGCCGACGGCAGCTCGCCGAGGCCACGCACCCGGTGCCCGGTCTCGATCTGCCCGCCGAGCGAGACGAGCAGCCCGGCCAGCGCGTCGGAGATGGCCTGCGTGCCGCCGCGCGGGAACGGCCACCCTACGTCGTGCGCGGCAAGCGCGAACATCAGCGCGATCCCGCTCGTCACCGGCGAGGTGAGCGGTGCCGTCACGTGGCCCGCGAGCCCGGCGAGCAGGCCGCGGGCGCGCTCACCGGCGAACGCCCGGCCGAGCACGGCCGCGGGCAGCCCGGCGAGCAGGCAGAACCGCGCGTAAAGCAGCGGATCGCGCGGCCAGCCGGCCAGCGGCGCGCGCAGCACGTCGGCGGCCAGGTCCTCCATGCGGCCGAGGAACGGACCGAGCATCCGTCGGTAGGCGGCGTCGTCATTGCCAAGCGAGCCGGCCGTCTCGTCGACGGAGCGGGCGAGGACCGCGGCGGACCCGTCGGGGAACGGGTGCGCGAGCGGCAGCTCCGGATGGACCCAGGAAAGGCCGAAACGCTCAAGCCCCAGCGTGCGCAGCACCGGCGAGCCGGCGCCGAGCGGGTGCACGGCCGAGCATGGATCGTGCCGGAATCCCGGCAGCGTCAGCTCGGCCGTGCGGGCGCCGCCGCCAATCGTGGCACCAGCCTCGTAGACCCGCACGCTCAGCCCGGCCTGCGCCAGGGTGACCGCCGCGGTCAGCCCGTTCGGTCCTGAGCCCACCACAATCGCGTCGACATCCGCCATGCGGCTGGCGGTACCCAGGATGTCGAGCGCCAACCCGAGTCAACCGGGTCAGCGCGCCGATGGCCGCGCCGGCGAAGACCAGGCCGATCTCGGTCGGCCTGGCCTGCTCAAGGCGAAGTTCAGTGAAGCCGAAGACTTCAGCTGCGATGGCTTGCGCGGCGTCACCCGGTTGGCGTGGCATGAGGCGCGGCTACCTCCCGCGCCGACCATCAAACGACGCCAGGCATCCCCTCGCGTCAGCAGCTCAGTTCGCAATCGGGCACTTTCCGGGAAATAGCCGCGGGCAAGGACGCGGGCGGTTGAACGGCGACGGCGTGGGTAACGCGCACTGGGCCCCGCTCACCCGGGCCTACCCGAAGGGAAACCGGTATGACCGAACTACCGCCGATCGCGCTGCCAGGCAGCCGGTCCCGGCCACCCGGCGCGGACGAAATCACTTTCGTCGGTACGGCGACCACGATCATCAAGCTGGCCGGCTTCACGATCCTGAGCGACCCCAACTTCCTGCACCAGGGCGAGCGCGCCTATCTCGGCTTGGGCCTGAGCAGCAAGCGGCTGACTGAGCCAGCGCTCTCGATCCCGCAGCTTCCCCCGATCGACTTCGTGGTGCTCTCGCACCATCACGGGGACCACTTCGACCAGCGGGCAGCTCGGGAACTCGACCACCAGCTGCCCATCGTGACCGAGCCGCACGCCGCCAGGAAACTGCGAGCGCAGGGGTTCTACACGCCGATCGCGCTCGGCACCTGGGAGTCGCGGGCCTTCGCCCGTAACGGCGCCGAGGTCCGGGTGACCTCCGTGCCGGCCAAGCACGCGCCCCGGCCGCTCGGCTACCTGCTGCCGCCCGTGATGGGCAGCGTGCTGGACTTCTCCCGCCACGGGAAGCGGCTGCTGCGGGTCTACATCACCGGCGACACCCTCATGCACGACGGCATTGACGCCATCGCCCGCCGGTTCACCGACATCGACCTGTGCGTCATCCACCTGGGCGGCACCCGGATCGGCGGAATCCTGCTAACGATGGACGGCCGCCAGGGAGTGCGGGCCCTGCGGACCGTGTCACCGCGCGAGGCCATACCCGTTCACTACGACGACTACCCGGTGTTCAAGTCGCCACTGACGGACTTCCAACGGGAGGCGGAGCAGGCCGGGCTGCCAGTCTCTATCCGCTGCCTGGCGCGCGGCGAGACCCACCGCCTCAGCCTCGGCGCACCCAGCCGCCCGCAATAGCAGAAACGAGGAAACCAGATGGGCATCGTGGAATCGGTTCAGGCAGTCCTATGGGCGCGCAAGCGCCAGCCGCGGGACGTGGCCTACGGCATCGCGCTCGGGCATGAGCGCTTCGGCCCGCGCGAGCTGCTCGGCCAAGCGGTCGCGGCCGAGCGCGCGGGCTTTGACTTCGTCGGGTGCAGCGACCACCTGGCGCCATGGTGGGACCCGGCAGGCGGGACCCCGGCGCACTGCGCCAACGCGTGGGTGTGGCTCGGCGGGGCCGGGCAGGCAACATCGTCGGTGTCACTCGGTCCTGCGGTCAGCGCGATCGTGGGCCGGTACAACCCGGTGGTGATGGCGCAGCAGGCGGCCACGCTCGAGCTGATGAACCCCGGCCGGGCGTTCCTCGCGGTCGGCTCGGGTGAGGCGATGAACGAGGTTCCTGCGGGCCTGGACTGGCCGCGGCCCGCGGAACAGCTGGCCAGGACCGAAGAGGCGCTGGAGATCATCACCGGCCTGCTCAGCGGTGAGACGGTGACCAGGGAGGGCCGCTACTTCCGGGCGAAGCAGGCGCGGCTGTACGACCTGCCGCCGCGCCGGGTGCCGGTCTACATGTCGGCGTTCGGGCCGAAGGCGGCCGCAATCGCCGGCCGGCTGGCGGACGGCGTCTGGACCCTGGCCCACCCGGTGAAGGCGCCGAAGGTAATCGCCGCCTACCGCAAGGCCGCCCAAGAAGCCGGGCGGGAACCGGGCGAGATCATCCTGCAGGGCGTCGCGGCGGTGGCGGAAACCAATGAGCTGGCGCTTGAGTCGTCCCGCGAGTGGAAAGCCACCCTGGCCGACGAGCCGTACGCCGAGGACGTCAGCGATCCCGCCGCTGTCGGCGAGATCGGCGAGGGCCTGAGCGACCGTACGTACAAAATGATGGCGATCGTCTCCGCCGACCCGGCCAGGCACGTGCGCCAGCTGCAGGCCATCCGCGGCATGGGAGCCACCGCGGTGGCGGTCATGAACGTCTCCGCCGCCGATCCGACCGGCATGATCAACATGTACGGCGAGCACGTGCTCCCGCGACTGCGCGGCTGACCGCCAGCTTTATGCTGGCCAGCCACCTGGATCACCACCGGTCCCGTAACTAGCGCAGCGACCGGTGGGGACTGGCCTAAACGCGTCATTCGACAATGGTGACGGCAAGCGCGGCTGGGCACCCGAGCTTGACCAGCTTTGCGACCTCGTGCCAGTCGACCGTATCTGCGACCGCCTCCGCGACAGGCAATGCGAGGCCGAGATGGGTCAGTTGGCTCACTCGCCAATCGTGCACGGCGCCGTCCTCTTGCCCGACCTGCTCACTCGGTGCTGCCGCCGCCTTATAGTTGCTCACGTTTCGCTCTCCTCAACGTCCCTCAGCCTGAGTTCCTGGTTTTTGTACGCTAAATGGCGGAGTAGCGCCCCGTTACCCGCCGACAACCTCCTCAATCCCCGTCTACGGCTGATCGGGGGCAAAGGGTCGCGCCCGGACCGGAAGCTGCCCTCAGCCGGCTTCCTTCCCCAGCGGGGAGTTTTTCGGCCGCCCTGGCGGTCGCGGCGGGCGCCATGGCCTCCGTCGGGCTGCGCCGGTGTCGTGCTGTGGCGCGGTTCGGCTGCGCCAGCTGGCAGACTCGGGGTCATGAGACGCGACCTGGCCGTTGAACCGATTCGGGCGCTCCTGGACCCCGGCACTTTGGGGGAACTGCGGGAGCGGCTCGGCCGCGGCCGGCTGCCCCCGGCCGGCTCCGGGGGATGGGAGCGGGGCGTGCCGCGGCTGTGGCTCGCGGAGCTGCTTGCCGACTGGGCAGCCTTCGACGCCGCCGGGTTCCAGGCCAGGCTGGACGAGCTGACCCACCTGCGCGCGCACGTCGGGGGACTGTCGGTGCACCTGGTGCACGCGCCGGGGCGGGGCCCGGACCCGCTGCCGCTGCTGCTGACGCACGGCTGGCCCGGCTCGTTCTGCGAGTACTTGCGGCTGCTGCCGCTGCTCACCGACCCCGCCGCGCACGGCGGTGACCCGGCCGACGCGTTCACGGTCGTCGTGCCGTCGCTGCCGGGATTCGGCTTCTCGTCGCCGCCCCCGCCCGGTGGGCTGGCCGCCGAAGCGGTCGCCGGGCTGTGGCACCAGATCATGACCGGCGGACTGGGCTATCCGCGCTATGCCGCGCACGGCAGCGACCTGGGAGCGGGCGTCACCGCGCGCCTGGCCCGTTCCCACCCCGACGCGGTCGCCGGCATCCACCTGGCCACGCCGGGGCTGCCCGCGCCGCCGCGACCCTGGACGCCGGATGAGAAGGCGTACGTCGCAGAGGTAGAGGCGTGGACGGCTGAGGAGGGCGGCTACGCTCACGAGCAGTCCACCAAGCCAGCCACCCTGGGCGCGGCGCTGAACGACTCGCCGGTCGGTCTCGCGGCCTGGATCGGCGAGAAGGTCGTGGCCTGGAGCAGCACCACCAGCCACGGGCAGCCCGCGTTCGACCGGGACCTGCTGCTGGGCACGTTGACCCTGTACTGGGCGACCGGGACCGCCGCGTCCTCGTTGCTGCCCTACTGGGCGGCCCGCCATACCCCCGGAAGCGCACTGCCTGCCGGGGACCCGCCGCCAGTGCCCACGGCGGTCAGCATTTTCGGCGGCGAGCGCGTCCCGTTCCCCAAACCACCCCGGGAACTCGCCGAGCGCTACTACATGCTCGCCAACTGGCAGGAGCACGACCGGGGAGGCCACTTCCCGGCGGTCGCCGAGCCGCACTTGCTGGCCGAGATCCTCCGCGACGTCTTCCGGCCCTCTGCGCGAGTTACGCCAAGGACGTCTCGTGCTGGGGATTAGAAGTCGAAGCTGGCCCTGGCTGGTGCCCGCCTTTAATAGGTTTAGTGCCCATGGGAAAGGCGAGCAAGAAGAAGTCCGACCGGCGCACGGGAATCGGGCCGCCTCGGACGGAGATCGAGTCGGCGGTCAGGCAGGAGCAGGTGAGGCGGCGGCTGATCGCTGCGCTGAGCCAGCCAGGCCAGGTAGGCGACACGTTGCGCCAGGTCGCCGGGCAGGCCGCTGCCGCGCAGGCGGCAGCCGACGATGCCGTAACCGGGCTGTGGGGCGGGGTGACACCGGTCCCGGCTGAGGTCCCGCAGTGGGAGGACGGCTCGCTTGGCGACTTCTTCTTCACCGAGCCGGTCATCGCCGGGGCTGCGGCGGCGCCGCCGGCAGCGGTGGCGGTGCTGCCGCCGCCCTCGCGCATGCTCGCCGACGGCAGCGCCAGGGAGGCGGTCGCCTCCGTGCTCATCAGGGCGGTCGTCTTCGACGGGCTCCCTGTAGCCGGCCCGGCCATCGGCGTACTCATGGAGCACCTCGCTCCGGTCATCGAGTGGGAGGCCGGGCACTTCGGCCGGCCGGTTAGCGATCCCGAGGCCGACGAGATCGTGACCGGCCCGGCCTTCGTCACTGGGAGCGCCCTGCTGGAGGCTGCCCGCGCGGTCATCGCCGAGGACCGGATCGCCCCGGTGATGGAGTTCCTTGAGCCGGTCCTCGACGCGGCCGTCGCACCGCTTGGCCTGTCCGCCGAGCTGACCGGGGCCGCCGTCGCGCGGGCGCTGGCCTGCGCGGCGGCGCACGCGTACATCTTCACCGATCCGGGGGACACCGCACTGCTCAGCCAGCTCGACCCCGACAGCACGACATCCGAGAACGCGCTGGAGACGCTGGTCACCGACAAGCTGCTCGCGCCGCGGGACGCGCTCCTGGCTGGCTTGGCGGTGCTCGCGGCCCTCGCTGGGCTCTGCCGCAGCAACGCGGTGTCAGTCCTGGCGGAGGCATAGCATCTCCGGCTCAGAAAGGCGGCGGGATGCCGCGCCGCCAGCAGCTCCGGTGGCCGCAGCAGGCTGCCCACCATGTCCGCCCGTCCGGCCCCGGGGACCGTCTCCTGAAGGCCGATCTGCGTCATCGCCTGACCCTTTCCCGCGGAGCCGTCCTGCCCAGAGCCATGTCACAGCGCGCCGCCGCCGGGCGTCAAGAACCCGCTGGCGGGTCGCTGGCCGCCGCTCGGCACCTCATCAAGGCAGGTTGACGGGCCGACCGTCGACCGTCCAGCATTGCCGCGGCGGGTGGTAGCCACCGGCAACCGGCCCCCTGCGCTGGCTGTGACGTATCGCACATCTGGTGGCCCGCCGGGCTCCCGAGCGCAGCTCCGTCATCGGTGCGCGGCTGCCATGTCCGCCGCGCTAAATTGTGATGCAGATCACATTTTCCGCGGAAACGGTTGCCGGAAGCTACCGGCCGCGCCGGACAGCGCTGCTCATCAGCAGCCGGCCCCGTCCGCTCATCAACCACGGTTGACGTGGACCCGGCGCGGGGTCGCCGACCGGTTCGGGCGTTCTTGACGTCCGGTCCCGCAGCCAGCGACATTTCAGGTCACCCGGTTCTATCCGCAGGGGGCCACTCAACGATGAGCATGAATACCGTATCAAGCACATTCAGTGAAGGGGTCCGCCTGTCGCCGAGGCGCATGACCGTGGTGGCCGCCGCGCTGCTATTCGGCGTGGCCTCCTACGCGGTCCCGTCGAATATGCTGCTGCCGCTGCTGCCCTCGCTCGAGACGTCCTACCGCATCAGCGCGGTGGCGGCGATCTGGATCAGCCTGATCGCGCTGCTGTCCGGCGCGGCGTTTGTCCCGACGCTATGCCGTCTGGGCGACACTATGGGCTGGAAGAAGCGGCTGGTCGTCACCGGTCTTGCCTGCCTGACGGTGGGCGCGCTGATCTCGGCGCTCAGCTCCAGCCTGCCGCTGCTGCTCATCGGCCGGGCGATCACCGGCGTCGGCCTCGTGTTGTTTCCCATGACGGCGGGCATCGTCAACGACGAGTTCCCGGTCATCCGCCGGAAGGTGGCGATCGCCCTGATCGGCGCCATCCTGTTCTTCGGCGTCGGGATCGGCGGGGTCATCGCCGGCCTGATCGTCGAGCACCACGCGAGCTTCCGCGTCGTGTTCTGGGGTGCTGCCGGGCTGGCCTTCGTCGGCCTGCTGGCGGTCGCGCTGCTCGTGCCGGCCGGCCGGCCGGCCGGCGGGCGCGGCGGCGCACTGGTGGCAGGCGGTCGACCCGTACGGCGCGGCTGGGTTCGCCATCCCCGCGATCGCGCTTGACATCGCGTTCAGCATGGAGCCGACCTGGGGCTGGGGATCATGGCAGGTGATCTTCCTGATCGTGCTCGCGGTGGTCGTGGCGGTCGCCTGGGTGCTGGTGGAGCGGCGGCTGCCCAGCCCGATGGTCGACCAGGCGGTCTTCTGGTCCCGGCCGATGTGGGTGAACAACGCGGTGTCCGTCCTGACCGGATTCGGGTTCTTCGGCGCGGTCGTCGCCGTCGCCACGTTCGCCCAGATGCCGCACCTGCCCGGCTTGAACGGCCTCGGGTCCAGCGTGGTCGTGGCCGCCCTGGTCATCGTGCCCACCGAGTGGCTCACCGTGGCCATAGGTCCCCTGACCGGCTACCTGTCCCGGCGGACGGGCAAGGGGCCGTTCCTCTTCACCGGCGCGATCTTCGAGGCCCTCGGGCTGCTGCTGGTCATCGCCTTCCACGCCTCGCTGGCCGAGTTGGTGATCTGCATGGTGCTCGTGGGCATCGGCAACGGCATGGTGACCGCGTCGTTCGGGCTGATCTACGTGGAAGACATCCCGGCCGAGCACGTCGGCCGCATGTTCGGCATATCGCCGATCCTCGCCACCGGGGTCGGCGGCTCGATCGCGGGCGCGGTGTTCGGCGCGTTCCTGACCGCCAACACGCTGCCGCCCGCGCCGGGCGCGCCGGCGGGCGCCCCGGCGCTGCCGTCCATCTCGGCATTCGAGGGGTTCTGGGGGCTGTGCGCCGGGCTGACCCTGCTCGGTGCCGCTTTCGCCGCCGTCTACCTGGTCACCTACTGGTCCGGGTTCCGCGGCGGCGACCGGGCCATGATGCGCCGCCCGGGCCTGGACGAGCCCGTGACAGAAGCGGTCGAGGGCGAGGCCGGCGTCAGCCCGGCTGGCTAGCGGGCCGTCACCGGGCGCCGGGCAGACGCCTGCGGGCTATTGCCGCTCCCAGGAGACGAACGCCATGCCGGCCCCGGTGCCGGCCGGGGTACGGTATCCGGGCACGTAGTCGATGACCTCCGCGCGCAGCCCGCCCAGGCTGCCCGCGGCGGCGACCCAGTTGAGGATCTCCGAGGTGCCCGAGCGCAGCTGGCGCCGGGTGAGCGAGCCGAGCACCGCCGGGTCGTCGCGCTCGATCGCGGCCAGCACCCGGCGGTCGAGCTCCTCGTCGACGACGAAGTGGCTCAGTCCTCCCGAGGCGATGACCGCGACCCGCGTGTCACTGTCCCACGACTCGATCGCCCGCCGCACGATGACGCCGAGCTGGTAGCAGCGGCGCGCCGCCGGCACGTTCGGCGGGTAGTAGGTGTTGATGAAGACCGGCACCATGGGCACGTCCGGCGGCAGGCCGAGCCGGTACTGCGGGAACGTGAACGCGTGCCCGAGCGTGCGGCCTTCTGGCTGCCTGCCGACCCGGGTCATGTCGAAGTCGCTTTCCACCAGGAACTCCAGCACCCGGCCGCTGAGCTCGGCCGACACCAGGTGCTCGCTCTTCCCTGTCCCGTGCGCGGCCCAGGTCGCCTCCCTGATGCCCTTGGGGAGCCGCTCAAGCTCCTCGCCCTGCGGCGGCCAGTCGACCAGCCGGTCCCCGGTGAAGCAGCCGAACGTGGGGACGCCGTCATCGGTGAACATCTCGTTCTGGTCGTCGCCGTAGATCACCACCGCATCAGGCCTCGCCGCGGCGAGGCGCTCGCCGAGCAGCCGCACGCCCCGCTGGGCGCGCTCGTGCTTCGTCCGCCAGACCTCCGCCGTGAGCTCGTCGGCGATCCGTGGATCGGCGACCGCGAGGATCTCCTCGTAGGTGTGGAACTCGGCGTCCAGGCCGAGCAGCCGCTTGCTCCTCTGGTCGCGCTCGGCGTGATCGGTCCACAGGTCGATGCCGGTGCTGAGCTGGGGGGTGTGCGAGGACGCGATCCCCGCGACGATCTCAGCCATGCCGGCCTCCCCAGACCCGGCCCGCGATCCGCACCACGGTGTCCAGCTTGTCGCGCTGCGCCTGCTCGGTGGCCGGGTTCCCGCCGGCGACCGAGGCGAACCCGCACTGGGTGCTCAGCGCGAGCTCGTCCAGCGGCTTGAGCGCGGACGCGCTCTCGATGCGCGCGACGATCTCCCCCTCGTCTTCCACGTCGGCGCTCTTGGTGGTCAGCAGGCCGAGCACGCAGACGGTGCCCGGAGGGACTAGCCGGATCGGCTCGAAGCCGCCGGAGCGGTCGGAGTCGAACTCCAGCAGCAGCACGTCGACCGACAACGCGGGGAACAGCTGGCCGGCGATGAGCGCATAGCCGCCGCTGGCGAACCAGCGGCCCCCGGGGGGATTGCCGCGGCACAGGTGGATGGCGCGGGTCACCCCTTCCAGCCCCTTGAACACCGACGAGTCGAGTGCCGCGTCGAACGCGAGCTGGGCGTCCAGGTCGTGCCCGACGCGGCGGTGGTGATCCCGGATCTCCGGATCACACAGCGATCCGTAGTTCGGCGCGTCGAGCTGGATGTAGTCGCATCCCGCGCCGGCGAGCCGGCGGGCGACGCCGCGGATCCAGTCCCGCACGTCGGTGAGGTACTCCTCGCACGAGTCGTAAGCGCTGCGCGACTGGTCGTCCGACCAGTAGCGGCGGTGGTAGCTCGGGGCCGGCAGCGTGTACTTGACCCGGCGGCTGGTGTTCTCGCGCAGGAACTGGAACCCGTCGTCGAGGTCACGTCCGGCCGGGGGGACCACGCGCCGGGTCACCACCGGCATGACCGTGTTCTCGTTGGTGGCCTGTGCCACGCTCGCCGGGTACGAGCGCGCACCCGCGAGGTCATCGAAGCAGTCGAGGACGAAGGGGCCCAGCGCCCACGCTTCCCTGCGCATCTCGCCGTCGGTCAGCACGTCCAGGCCAACCGACTCCTGGAGGGCGATCGCTTCGCGCACCGCCTTATCCTGCACGGCGCGGAGTTGGGTACTTGTCGTGGTGCCGCGCCTATTATCCTGCATCGCGTCGAGCAAGTCCTGCGGCCTGAGCAGGCTCCCGACATTCTCCGCCCTCGCGCCGGCCGGTGTCCCGGAATCCATTCCGCGTAATCCCCTTCCGCAGCCGTGTCCACCGTCATGTCACAGCACGCTCCCGCCAGGCGTCAAGGACGCGCCGCGGACGCCGCGAGGCTCGTCCTGGCCTCTATCAACAGAGGTTGACGGCGTGGCATCCGGCTGCTCACGGCTACCCCGTCTCCCGGTAGCCGCAAGCAACCACGGTCCACGGAAATGTGATGTAAGACACTGGATGCGCTCCGGCAATACCGGTTCCCGGTATCACTGCCCGCACCCCGCCCTTTCCGTATATCAGGAATCGCGGGGCGAAAGCATCAGTTCGAGATTGGCCATGAGAGCGTCGAGAATGACATTGACCGCGTCCGCGGGAAGGTCGCGCAGAGCCGCGTTATGACGCTCGATGGCCAGCGGCATGATGTCCTCCGCGCAGTGCCGCAGCCCGGCGGCCGTGAGCCGGTACCGCGCGGGCCCGGACCCCGGGCACGGCACCCGCTCGACCAGCCCGCGCCGCTGCAGCAGGCGCACGGCCCGGCTGATACCCGCCTTGTCCACCTGGCAGCGCCGCCGCAGTTCCACGCCGTCCAGCGTGCCGTGCCTGCTGAGCTCCCTGACCACCTTGACATGGGTGCGCCCGTAGCCGAACGGGGCAGCCACCGCGGCATCGCTCGACCGCTGCGCGAGTTCGGCCAGCCGGCCCAGCCTGACCATCACGGACTCGACGCGCGGCACCACGGGCGGGGCCGGCGGAGCCTGCCGCTGCTCCGGTCCCGGCTCCCGGCCGACGACCGTGAGCCCGCTGAATCTCTTGTGCGCCGCCTGCGGGCTGACGCCCAGCGCCTGGCCGATCTGCGTCCACGTCGCCCCGGCGGTGACCGCCGCCTGGACAGCGCGGTCACGTCTCTGCTCGAGGACCGCTGCACTGGCGCGCAGTGCCGCCGCGGCAACCGCGACGTTCTGCAGCGCCGCCGCCGCATCCCGGGCGCCGGCTTGCCGCCGCCCGCGCGGGACGCGCGACGCCGTGCCAGCGGCAACAGCGGCTGAGGTCACCGACGGCCTCCTCGGTCAGGAGCAAGGACGATTTCCACACATCGTTGACGGGCCCGCACCCGGCTGTCAAGGGACCGGCTGCGAGCGACCGCCACGGCGGCCGGCGTGATGTGCCTCACAGCGCGGGGGGGAGCTGGTTGACCCGCGCTACCCGGCGGGCCAGGCGATCCTGCGCTTCCCGGCGTCACCCGTCAACCTGGGTTGACCCGGTCCGGACGGCGTCGGTCGCCCGGAACCAGGCTCTTGACGCCCCGGCAGGACCAGCAGTCACATGGGCACAGCAACGAAGCCGTCAGTAGACCTCAATCACCGCACGCAGGAACCCGGGCGGCCGGGCCGGCGCGGACAGGAGTCTTCGTGAAGATCGACATCCATGCTCACGTCAGCGCACCCGAGTCGCTTTACGCGTACAAGGCGGGGCTGCTAGCGCACCGCGGCGCTCACGGCCGCGGCGGCGTCCGGCTCTCCGACGAGCGGCTGCGCGCCGCGCTGAACGAGCCGAACGGGTCGTTCGGCGGCAAGTCGCACCTGGACCACCTCGACGAGGCCGGCATCGACCTCCAGCTGATCTCGCCGCGGCCCTTCCAGATGATGCACAGCGAGCAGGCGCGGCTCGTCGAGTGGTTCACCGAGGAAACGAACAACGTGATCGCCGGGAGCTGCCGGGTGGAACCCGGAAGGTTCCGCGGCATTGCCGGGCTGCCGCAGAGCATGGAGACCGATCCCCAGCGGTGGACCGTGGAGCTGCGGCGCTGCGTGATCGAACTCGGCTTCGTGGGCGCACTGCTCAACCCGGACCCCTGCGAAGGCACCGCCCAGCCGCCCGGGCTCGGGGACAGGTTCTGGTACCCGGTGTGGGAGGCGCTGTGCGAACTCGACGTGCCCGCGCTGATCCACTCGGCTGGCTGCCGCCCGCCCGCCCGGGAAACGTACTCACTGCACTTCATCCAGGAGGAGACGCTCGCCGTCGCGGCGCTGCTGTCCTCGAAGGTCTTCGACGACTTCCCCGACCTCAAGGTCATCGTGTCGCACGGGGGTGGCGCGATCCCTTACCAGCGGGGCCGGTTCGAGCCGGGCGCGATCAGGCAGGGAACGTCCTACCGGCAACTGCTGCGCAAGCTGTACTATGACACCTGCCTCTACACCCAGGACTCAATCGAGTTCCTGCTCCGGGCCGTCGGGGTCGACCGGTGCCTGTTCGGCACCGAGAAGCCAGGCACCGGGTCGCTGATCGATCCTTCGTCGGGCCGCTGGCTCGACGACATCCACCTGCTCATCGCGGACATCGGCTGGCTCGACGAGCCCCAGCGCGAGCAGCTGTTCGAGGGCAACGCCCGGGCGCTGTTCCGGATCTGATACGGCTCGTGCCGATCCCGGGGTCGCGGTCTTGAGGAAGAACGAGGGGCCGTGCGGGCCGTCGGGAGGCCGGTTACCGCGGCAACCCGCGCGTTCGGCGGATAGCGGCGCGTGGGCGATCACGGCCCGCACTGTCCCCGCCGATACCTCGGCTGCGGCGTCGGCATCACGCCGGGCCTCCAGCACGTTGGCCGCCAGGGGAACGTCAACGATGGGCAGCGGACACGCCAGCCGGCCCAGTTCCTCCTGCACGGCGACGGCGGCGACCGAGAGCGCCGGGTCGCCGAACCGGTCCACCCGTGCTGAGCGGCCGCGCCCCATAGGGCGGCGTATCGCCATAGGGAGCGCTGGCGGCGAGGGGCCAGCGATGCGAGCACACTCCGCGAACCGAGTCGCGTAGCGCGGCTAGCTCCTCGGCGTCCAGCCCGGTGCCGAGACCATCGGAGCGGGGCGATCGGCCTATCTGGTGTGTTCCCTGGCTCATCATGCTCGTTCGCGGTTCAGCCTGGAGCCTGAAGATATAACCACAAAACGTATTCTGACGAGATACGGTTATTAATTGGAGAGGCTAGGATACGCGTCATGGACAGGGACGCAGACGAGGCGCGTCCGGGCGCGCTGGTTGTTGACATACTGGGTGACTTCAACCGCGTCGGGGGCCGTGAAATGCGGCTCAAGGCACTGGTGGGACTCGGCGAAGAGTTCGGCGTCTCCGGGCCGACGATGCGGGTCACGCTGGCCCGCCTGCGCGAGCGCGGGTGGTTCGAGGTGCGCCGTGAAGGCCGCGAGTCCGTTTACTGCCTGACCGCCGCGTGCGTGCAGGCGCTGGGCGAGGGCGGGCAGCGGATCTTTACGGGCGCGCAGGGTCCCTGGGCCAGGGAATGGTCAATGGTGATTTACACGGTACCGGAAGGCGACCGGCCGACCCGGGATGAACTCCGCAGGGAGCTGGCCTGGCTCGGGTTCGGGCCGCTGGCCCCCGCGACTTGGATCTGCCCGCACCCCCGGCTCGACGACATCGCCGACGCCGCTGCCCCGTTGCCTGCGGCGCGGCTGACCCTGCTCACCACCCGCACCTCAGGCCTGGCCGAGGACCGGGTACTCGCCGCTCGCTGCTGGGACCTAGAGGCGATCGGGGCCGAGTACGAGAAGTTCATCAAGGCGCTCCGTGCCCGGATGCCGGGTTACCGGCAGGCGGCACTCAACGGGAGGACCGCGCTCGTCGAACGCGTCCAGCTAGTGCACGACTACCGCCGCTTCGCGACCCGCGACCCCCAGCTTCCCGAGGAACTTCAGCCCGCCGGGTGGCCCGGCGGGCAGGCGCGCAGGCTGTTCCAGCAGGCGTACTCGCTGCTGGCGGCTTCTGCCGCGGAGCACTACGCGCAGGCGATTGGCGTCATCTGATCTATATCAAATTATTGACGCCAATCGTAGCTTGGTTATATGTTCCGCGTAGCCGACAGGAACAGGGGAGAGCGGACGTGCCCGAGTACGAGTGCATCAAGGTCGAGAACGAGGACCGGGTGACTACGGTCACCTTCAACCGGCCGCACAAGCGAAACGCGATGAACCCTCTGCTCAACGACGAGATGCTGGACGCGCTGACCCGGCTGAGCATGGACCCGGACACCGATGTGCTGGTGCTGACTGGCGCGGGGGACTCGTTCAGCGCGGGCATGGACTTGCGTGAGTACTTCCGTGGCACCGAGCATGACCCCGTGCTCTCCGAGCGGACCAAGTGGGTCGCGCGGGAGTGGTCCTACAGCCGGCTGCGCAGCTTCCCGCGGGTCACCATCGCGGCCGTCAACGGCTGGTGCTTCGGGGGAGCGTTCCAGCCACTGGTCTCCTGTGACCTGGCGATCGCCGCGGACGAGGCGCAGTTCGGGCTGTCCGAGGTGAACTGGGGCATCATCCCCGCGGGCCTGGTCACCCGGGACATCGCACTCGCCCTCGGCTACCGCGACGCGCTTTACTACGCCCTTACCGGCGAGACCTTCGACGGGCAGCGGGCTAAGCAGATCGGGCTGGTCAACGACTCGGTGCCGCGCTCTGAGCTTCCCGGCGCGGTGCGCGCGCTCACCGGCAAGCTGCGGAAGCTGAACCCGTACGTGCTCCGGTCCATCAAAGAGGCTTACCGGAACGCGTCCACGATGAACTACGAGCAGGCTACCGACTACCTCGCCGCGAAGGCCATGCAACTGGGCGTACGGGACCCGGAGCGGGGCCGCGACAAGGGCATGTCCCAGTTCCTTGACACCAAGGAGTACAAGCCCGGGCTGGGCGCGTACCGGAGAGACGGTGCCGGTGCGTGACCTGACCCCCCTGCTCGCGCCGCGCAGCGTCGCCGTCGTCGGGGCTTCGGCCAACCTGCTGTCCCTGCCGGGGAGGCCCGTGCGGTTCCTCCGCGAATCGGGTGCCGACGTCGCGGTCTACCCGGTCAACCCGAGGCACGATGAGATCGCCGGCTACCGCGCCTACCCCGACCCGGCGGCGCTGCCGGAAGCGCCGGATGTCGGCATAGTGGTCGTCCCCGCGGACGCCGTCGTGCCGGCGGTCGAAGCTCTCGCCAAGCGCGGCGCCCGGTCGGCCATCGTGGTGTCATCAGGCTTCGCCGAGGCCGGAGGAGAGGCCGGGGCGGCGGCCCAGCGGCGGATGCGCGAGATCGCCCGCCAGCACGGCATGCTGCTGCTCGGCCCCAACACGCTGGGCATCCACGACTACGTGCGGGGGCTGCCGCTTTCGTTCGTCTGGTTCGGCCGCCGGCCCGCGAGCCAGGACGGCAGCGTCGCCGTGGTCACGCAGAGCGGCTCGGGAATGGCCTCCCTGTGCGACCGGCTGCTGGGAGCCGGGCTGCCGGTCGGGCCGGGCATCGCCACCGGCAACGAAGCCGACGTCACAATGGTCGACGTCTTGGAGCACCTGGCCGAAGACGAGCGGATAAGAGTCATCGCCGCCATATTCGAAGAGATCCGGGGCGGCGCCCGGTTCCTGGCCGTATGCCGTCGCCTGCGTGAGCTCGGCAAGCCGCTGGTGGCCATGAAAGTAGGCCGCACCATGAGCGGCGCCGCCGTGGTGAAGTCGCACACGGGCGCGCTCGCCGGGTCATACCCGGTGCTGCGGGCGCTGCTGCGGCAGCACGGTGTGCTTGAGGTCACTGATATTGACGAGATTGAGCCCATGGTGGCTGCGGCGCTCCCAGGTCGTTTCCCGCCGGTTGACGCGATCGCCATGGTCACTGCCTCCGGCGGCGCTGCCGGAATCGTCGCTGACCGGGCCGACGAACTCGGCGTCCCGCTGGCCCGGCTCACCCTCGAGACGCAAGCGCGGGTGGCCGAGAACATGCCCTCCTTCGCCCGCAGTCAGGCCATCAGTAATCCCATCGACGTGACCGCGCAGAGCATGAAGCGCCCCAACGCGACGGCCGATATCGCCGATGCACTGGCGGACGACCCCGCCGTCGGCGGCGTGATCGTGGCCGCGCCCAGCGGGGGTGGCGCTGACGGCGTGCGATGGAGCGGACAGCTGGCTGACCTGGCCCGGCGGTCGCCTAAGCCGGTTATCGCGGTGGTCCTTACCGGTCCGGAATCGGAACGGCTCCGGGGGGAACTGCGCGCTGGCGGGGTTCCGGTACTGTCTTCGCCCGGCGTAGCGGTGCAGGCCCTGCAGCGGCTGCGCCGCTTCGCGTGTACACCGTCGCCTGCTGCCACCGGGCCCGATGGCGCAGGGACGGCCCGCGACACGGCCGAGCCGGTTCCGCTGCCTTCGGGCACCACCGAGTACGCGGCACTTCGCTGGCTGGCCGAGTACGGCGTTCCGGTGGCCGACCAGCGCCTCGCAGCCACCCCGGTGGAGACAGTTGCCGCGGCGGAGTCCGTCGGCTACCCGGTGGCAGTCAAGGTTAGTTCACCGGACATCCCGCACAAGACCGAGGTTGGCGGCGTGGTCCTCGGCTGCGCTGACGCCGACGCGGCCGCTCGCGCGGCCACGCAGGTCATGGCGTCCGCAGCGGCCGCGAGACCAGGGGCCGTCATCGACGGCGTCACCGTCAGCCGGATGGTCACTCCCGCCCTGGAACTGATCTGCGGAATACACCGCGACCCGACGTTCGGCCATGTGGTCGTGCTGGGCCTTGGCGGGGTCTGGGCCGAGGTCCTCGGCGACGTGACGACCCGGGCCCTCCCACTCGGGCCACACGAAGTGGAACGGATGATCGATGATCTCCAGGGCGCACCGCTGCTGCGCGGCGCGCGGGGACACAAGCCGGTCAACGGGAAGGCCCTAGACCGGCTGGTGCGCGCGCTCGCCCGGATCTCCCATGACCACGGTGACCGGCTACGCGACCTCGACCTGAACCCGGTCGCGGTCACGGCCGACGGTGAGCTAGTGGTGCTGGATGCCGCCATCTACCTGGACCACGGTTAGACGGAGCCGTCCGGAATGGCCGCCCCGGGTACTTCTTCGCCTGGATCAGGACGAAGCCCTGCCCGACGAGGGGTTCAACGAGCTGTTCGCCGCGCTGGGGTCGCACCGTGACCGGGCACTGCTGCGTGTCGACCGGCGCCCGGGCCTCGGAGTTGCCGGCGAGCTCTCTGTCTCGCTCAATACCGTGAAGACCCACACGCGCAACCTGTACGCGAAGCTCGGCACCCACCGCCGTGCGGAAGCCGTCACCTGCGCCCGCGACCTGGGCCTGCTCGCACCCTCGGCCCTGAGCCGACGAAAGGACAGTCTCCAGTAGGCGGGGACGCCTTCCCGGAGTCGTCACCGCGCCGCGGGTTCGGTGACCACCTTGATCGCGCCGGCCTTGCGGTCGGCGGCCACCCGGAATGCTTCCCTGGCATCGTCGATCGGGTACCGGTGGGTGATGGCGGCCTGCCCGATCAGTCACCTATGCGCGAGTTCCGGCCCGGCCGAGGCCGGGCCGGAGAGCGCTGCTCCCGGCCCGCTCGTGCGTAGGACTGCAGGCCGATCGGTGCGGCGGCTGGGATTGCGGAGAAACCGCCGGTCCGTTCGGGCTAATAATTGGGTAATGCCGAACGGACGGGTGGTGACTGCCGCGCCCTCCGCCGGATCCGGCCGCCGGAACGGGTCACGTGGCCGGCTGGAGGGCGGAGCGGACGCCGGTGAGTTGTTCGGAGACACTCCACAGGCGGTGTGCGAGGTCGGGATCCTGCGCGGCGGGGGAGCGGTCGATAAGCTGCGGGGCGCCGCGCATGTGCATGAGGTGGCTGGGGCCGGCGAGGCCCTGACGGCGGAGGGGACAGGCGTGGAGCTGCTCAACGCCTGGCTGGACGGCACGCTGGCCGAACTGGTCTGCGCTCCCGTGGCCGCCGTGACGCCCGTGCCAGCCGAACTTGACGGTACCGGCGACTGCCGCCTGGCCGCCCTGGCCCGGTGCGTGGTGCCTTACGGCGGTCTGCTGCGGGCCGGGCTGGCGCCCGGCCAGACCGTCGTCATCCACGGGGCGACCGGCGCCTTCGGATCGGCCGGGGTGCTCGTGGCCCTGGCCCTGGGGGCGGCCACGGTGGTGGCCGCCGGGCGCGAACCCGAGGCCCTCGCCCGGCTGGCGAAGCTGCCCCGGGTGGTGACCGTCGCCATGGGAGGGGACCCGGACCGCGACCGTGCCGCCTTGCGGGCGGCTGCGGGAGGAGGTGCCGACTGCGGGCTGGACATGGTCGGCCGGGCCGATTCGGCCTCCGGGACCCAGGCCGTGCTGGGGGCGTTGCGCCGGGAAGGGCGGCTGGTGCTGATGGGCGGCGTGACCGTGCCCCTGCCCCTGGACTACGCACTGGTCATGCGCTCGGGCCTTGAGGTGGTGGGTAACTTCATGTACCCCCGCTCCGCGCCCGCCGCCCTGCTGGCCATGACGGCCGCCGGCCTGCTCGACCTGGAGCAGATCCCCCTCGAGGTCTTCCCCCTCGACGATCTTCGTGCGGCGATGGAGACCGCCGAAGGCCGCCAGGCTCCCCTCGTGGTAGTCGTTCCGTGACAGCCGGCACCGACCAGAGGCGACGTCCCGGGCTGGGCTCTCCGTCAGCGTGCGCGTTGCTGGCCGCCTGCGTGGGCTTTTTCATAGTCAGCGTCGATGCCACGATCGTCAACGTGGCGCTGCCGGCGATCGCGCGCGACCTGCACGCCGGGGTATCAGGGCTGCAGTGGGTGGTCGACGGCTACACCCTCACCTTCGCCTGCCTGCTGGCGGTGGGGGCACGGACCGGCGAGTGGCTCCTGGCCGTCGTCCTCCTCCCGATGGGCGTAGGGGGCGGCCTCGCGGCGCCTCCGCTCACCTCGGCGCTGCTGCAAACCGTTCCCGCGGCCCAGTCGGGTGTCGCCTCGGGCGAGCTCAACGCCGCCCGCCAGGTCGGCGGCGTGATCGGCGTCGCGGTGTTCGGGGCGCTGATCGGTCACATCTCACCGCACACGCTGATAGCCGGGCTGCACACCTCCGCGGCGATCTGCGCCGTGGCCCTGGTCGCCGGGTCGGCGATTTCGTGGGCCTTCATACCCGGCCCGTCCGAGACGCCCCCGGCCGAACACAGCGCATCGTCGGCCGCCGCGGAGCGCCGCTCCGAAACCTCTCCCGTCGATCAGAAGTAGACAGAACCGCCCTGTTCGGGCAGCTGGCGCTGGAGGCCCCGGTGCTCGCCGGCTTTGCCGGATTCAGAAACCAGACTCTGGTTCAGAAACCAGAGTCTGGAGGCATGGCGCACGCGGTCTGTCGGAAGTGACCGGGTGAAGGACGATGACCTCAGGGCATCCGGGCGGCGGCGCTAGCTTGCTCGGCCTCGCATGCGCGGCCACCTCGGTTGGGGCGGGACCGCAGGGCTATGGGTTGAGCCGGAGGATGCGCTCGGCGTTCGCATGCGCCACTCGCGCCTTATCGGCCGGAGCGAGTGGCGCGGTCCGTATGAACTCGGCCGCTGGCCCAGTCGACTCAAACGGGTAGTCGATAGCGAACATCACGTTGTCGATGCCGATTGTCGCGATCGCGTCGGTCAGTGCCTGATGCGAGAACACACCGGACGTGGTAATCGCGATGTTCGTCCCAAAGTACTCCGAAGGCAGTTTCTTCAGCTGCTTTTGCGCCGTAAGGTCGAGGTCGCCGTAGAGGTGGTCGAAACGGAACAACTGCGCGGGCAGGAACTCGCCCATGTGTCCCAGGATGATCCGTGCGCCAGGGAACCTGTCGAAGACGCCGCCGAAGATCAGCCGCATCGCATGTCCGCCCGTCCGGTGGTTCCAGCCCCATATGCCGAAATCTAGTCCTGGGTACCCCTGCAGGACCTTCCATACGTCGTGTTGCACAGGGCTCGGGTGGATGTAGAGCGGGACCCCGAGGTCCTGCAGGGCCTCCCAGAACGGTTCGTACTGGGACTCGTCAAGGTAGTGGCCCAGCGTGTGGTCGTTGACGAGGGCGCCGCGCAGGCCGAGCTCCTGCACGGCCCGGCGCAGCTCGGCGGCGGCCTGGCGCGGGTCCTGCAGGGGAACGGCGGCCAGGCCCTCGAACCGGCCCGGGTGCTCGCTGATGACGGTGGCGAGGAAGTCGTTGGCCGCGCTGGCATCGGCCACCGCGGTCTGCGTGTCCGGCTGCATCTGGACGCCGGGGGCGGTCAGCGACAGCACCTGCACGTCGACGCCGTGCTTGTCCATTTCCGGGAGCCGGTATTCGGTGAAGTCGGCCAGCCCTCGCCGCCAGCCGGCGATCACTTCGGGCTTCACCGGTATATGGGCGTCGGGAGTGCCGTCGGTTGACAGCTTGTCGTACCAGAACGCTTCTTCCAGAGCGATCAGCTTCACGGGAGTATCCTTCCGTTCCTTGCAGGGCGGTGGTTCCGGCCTGCGGACCGGCGGGTGACGCCGTCGGAGCGACTAGCGGCCCTCAGGTCGCCCGGCCAAGGGGCCCTGCTCTCGCGTCAAGCCCCCGCAAACTTTTAAGATACCTAACGATAAATCATTAAGTAGCTTAACGTTCTGGGTGCTAGCATAGCACCGTGTCCAGCGAAGGCAAGTCAGCTCCCGAGCCGCTCGCCAAACTCTTGTGGCGAGCACACCACTGGTTCCGCATGGCCGTGAAAGAGCGCCTCGAAGACAGCACGGGCGGAGTGAGCCCCGCAGAGTCGACTCTGCTGAGCCAGCTCGATCCGGACGGCATGCCAATGGCCGACCTCGCTCGGCTGATGGGTGTGAGCACTCCGGCGGTCCACCAGATGGTTCACCGTCTCGTGACACTCGGGCTCTTGGAAGTTGCGCCGAATCCTCGTTCAGGACGGTCGAAACTCGTCTTGCTGACACCGGAAGGTTTCACCCGCCGCCGGGAGGCCATGAAGCTGCTTTCCGACCTGGAAGACGAACTGACGCACCGCATCGGGAGACGGCGTGTCACGGCGCTGCGTGATGCGCTGGAACAGGACTGGGGAGACACCACCGACGGCAGCCAGTTACCGATCCGTTGCCGATCGCGCTTGCTGAACCTCGCGCCAGGCGGGCATTCTTTGCGGGCCGTGCCTGGTCGCGGGGACGTAGCGGCCGGGCTCCAGGCGCCCCATGCGGATGCCGAGGGCTTCTGCCAGTTCGCCGGGCGTGCTGGCCCCGTGCTGGCGTGCCAGGGCGGCCGCGACCAGGGCCGCGCGGGTGGGACTGCAACGCCGCAACGCCGGGTACCCCCGCAACTGCGATGCCAAGCTTGTTCCAGCCGCACTTAGTGACCGGCTCGCCGCCATCGGCGCCCAGTCGTAACGCCGGCTGCCCTTGGCGTCGTCGCGGCCGGGCCGCGGTCAGGCTCCTTACTGATCGGAAAGCCCACGTCGTGGTCGCCGCCCGGGCCGGCCCTTGAGTGCGAATGACAAGTAATTTGATTTGAATCCGAAAGTTTCGAGTGATAGCCGCCTCGTCGGCCAGTCAATAATTCCTGCAAGATCGATCTTGACTGCCAACGCGACGGTTTCTAAGATTGCGGCAAATCGAAACATGATTGTAAATAGTCCGAAATATTTCGGTCAAACGGCGCTGCCCGGTGCGCTGTCCGCTTAAGCCCGAGAGCGAATCCACGCGCTCGCCAAGCGGCTGAGGTATCCGTCAAAACAGAAGGTGCCCGATGACCTACCTGACTCGGCGCTTTGGCTTCTATCTGGTCACCGCGTGGGCGGCGATCACCATGAACTTCTTCATCCCGCGCCTGATGCC
Source organism: uncultured Actinomycetota bacterium (assembly GCA_963767685.1). GTDB lineage: Bacteria > Actinomycetota > Actinomycetes > Streptosporangiales > Streptosporangiaceae > Trebonia. Next base: position 15,001 of record CAVYEZ010000010.1, on the reverse strand, counting down.
CGGCAATCCGGCCGAGATCCTGGTGAGCCGATTGTCAGCGCAGGGCCCGATCACGCCGGGCCTGTACCACGCCCTGCAGGTGGCGTTCGGCCTGAACACGAACAGTTCGCTGCTGACACAGTACTTCCAGTACTGGGATCAGCTCTTCCACGGCAACCTCGGCACCTCGATCACCAATTACCCGGCCAGCGTGGCGAGCGTGATCGCGACCGCGCTGCCGTGGACGATCGGGCTGATCGGGATGTCGACGATCATCGCCTTCATCCTCGGCACGGCCATCGGCACCGTCGCGGCCTGGCGGCGCGGATCATGGCTGGACGTCGCGCTGCCCGCGACGGGGTTCCTGCAGGCGCTGCCGTATTTCTGGATCGGCCTTGTGGCAATCGAGATCTTCTGCGTGAAGCTCGGCTGGTTCCCGATCTCCGGCGGCTATGACTCGAACCTGTCTGGGGCGTTCAACCTGGGCTTCCTCGGCAGCGCGAGCTATCACGCGGTACTGCCGGCCCTCACGATCGTGGTGACGTCCATGTCCGGCTGGATGGTTGGCCAGCGCAACATGATGATCACCACGCTGGACCAGGACTACGTACTCGTCGCGCAGGCCAAGGGAATATCCCAGCGCCGCGTCATGATCATGTACGCGGCACGCAACGCGATCCTGCCGAACTTCGCCAGCTTCGCCGTGGCACTTGGGTTCGTCGTCTCCGGCTCGATCCTTGTCGAATTGGTCTTCTCGTATCCCGGCATCGGCTATGAGCTGCTCGGCGCGGTGCAGAACGAGGACTACCCGCTGATCGAGGCGATCTTCATGATCATCACCCTGACCGTGCTCGTGGCGAATTTCCTCGCCGACCTCGCCTACGTGCTACTCGACCCGCGAGCGCGACAGGAGGCATGACCGATGGTTACCCAACTGGTAGGCACCGACCTCGGCGCGACCGCACGGGAGTCGATCACCAGGCCGCGGCCCTGGGCCTGGCTCGGCAGATCGCGGTGGGTGACGGCCGGCCTCATCATCTTCGCCATCTTCGTGTTCCTCGCGATCTTCGGATCGACGCTAGCGCCTTACAACCCATCGGCGCTCGGCCCTTCGGTCCTCCAGCCGCCGTCGGCGGCGCACCTGCTCGGCACCACGCAGACCGGCCAGGACGTGCTGTCCCAGCTTCTCGTCGGGGCCGGGCCCACGCTGGAGATCGGCTTCCTGGCCGGCGTGGTCGCGACCGCGCTGTCGATCATCGTGGGCGTCAGCGCCGGCTACTACACCCGCAGCGGCGGGGAGTTGCTGTCCCTGCTGGCCAACATCTTCCTGGTGATACCGGGCCTTCCGATCCTGATCGTGCTGACCAGCTACGTACCGCAGGCGAGCGACTGGGAGATCGCGTTCGTGCTCGCCTTCGTCGGCTGGGCCTGGGGCGCGCGGGTGCTCCGCGCGCAGACCATAGCACTGCGGCAACAGGACTTCGTCCAGGCCGCCAAGGCCGCCGGCGAGTCGAATGTGCGGATCATCTTCTTCGAGATCCTGCCGAACGAGATCGCCATCGTAGCCACGAGCTTCGTGTTCACGGTCATCGGCGCGATCTCGTTCTACGTTGCGCTGGCCTTCCTCGGCATCGCCAACATCAACACCTGGAACTGGGGCACGATGCTCTACTACGCGGAAAGCAACCAGGCCATCACCAGCGGCGCGTGGTGGTGGTACGTCCCGCCCGGCGTCGCCGTCGCCCTCATCCTCCTCGCGCTGGTGATGCTGAACTTCGGCATCGACGAGTTCATCAACCCCCGGCTCCGCGCGGCCGGGATAAGCCGCAGGGAACTGCGTGCCGCCAGCAGGCAGCAGGGCATCACCCCGGTGCTGGCGAACCGGCGCAACACCTCGCCCGCCGTGGCCGAAGGGGACACCATCACCCCTGTGCGGAGAGCCAAGTGAGCGCACCGACGGGACCGGAGGGTAGCGCGGCCGAGCCGGTACTGGAGATTCGCGGGCTCTGCGTGGACTACGGCCGCGGCGGCCGGGCCGTGCACGCCGTGATCGATGCCGACCTGACACTGCGCCGCGGCGAGGTGCTCGGCCTGGCCGGCGAGAGCGGGAGCGGAAAGTCAACGCTCGCCTACGGGGCGGCCCGGCTGCTCCGCCAGCCCGGACTCATCACTGGCGGCCGCGTGCTGTTCCGGCCCAGCCCCGCGCGCCCGGACAACGTCATCGACATCCTCGACGCTTCCCCGCAGACCTTGCGCGGCCTGCGCTGGCGCGAGGTGGCGCTCGTCTTCCAGTCCGCGATGAACTCGCTCAATCCGGTGCTGAGCGTGCAGGCTCAGCTCACCGACACCCTCGCCGCCCATCTTCCGGATTCCACCTCCGGCGAGCGCCGGGAGCGGGCCGCCGAGCTGCTCGAGCTCGTCGGCATCAGCCCTGACCGGCTGCGCAGTTTTCCGCACGAGCTGTCCGGGGGCATGAAGCAGCGCGTGATGATCGCGATGGCGCTGGCGCTCGAGCCGCAGGTCGTGATCATGGACGAGCCCACCACCGCCCTGGACGTCGTCACCCAGCGCCAGATCGTGGAGCAAATCATGAAGCTGCGCGACCGGCTCGGCTTCTCCGTGGTGTTCATCACCCACGACCTGTCGCTGCTGATCGAGATGGCCGACACGATCGCGATCATGTACGCGGGGCGGATCGTCGAGTCGGCTCCCGCGCAGCAGCTGTTCCGTGCGCCGCGCCACCCGTACAGCGCGGCGCTGCTCGCCTCGTTCCCCTCGCTGCACGGCGCGCGTGAGGTGATGACGGGCATCCCCGGCTCTCCGCCGGACATGCGGAACTTGCCGAACGGTTGCGCCTTCTCCCCTCGCTGCCGCCATGCGCTGCCACGCTGCGCGGAGCAACTCCCGGAGCTCACCAGCCCAGCGATCGGCGACGCCGCCCACCGTCTCGTCGCCTGCTGGCTGCACGCCGAGGGCGAGTTGCCCGCGGAGCTCGCCGAGCCGGAACCGGGCGCCCAGCCGCTGGCGGGCAGTGCGCCGTTGCCCGTCGTGCCCGAATCGTCCGGAGGCTCCCGATGACCGACACTCCCGACGGCACGCGCGGCCCCGTGGTTAGGGGAACAGCGGTTCGAGGAACAGTGGTCCTGGAAGCACGCGGGCTCACCAAGCATTTCCGGGTGCGCTCCCGGCCGCGACGCGGGCAGCGGCGGGTCCGCGGCATCGTGCACGCCGCCGAGGACGTGAGCCTGACGCTCGAGGCGGGCCGGGTCACCGCGGTCGTGGGCGAGAGCGGCTGCGGCAAGACCACCGTGGCACGGATGCTCGCCCAGCTCATCAAGCCGACCAAGGGCACGATCCGGCTGGACGGCAAGCCGGTGTCTGGCCGGCGGTTGCGCACCTACCGCCACAGGGTGCAGATCGTGTTCCAGGACCCGTTCGCCTCGCTGAACCCGGTGCACAGCGTCCGCTACCACCTGTCCCGGCCGCTGCGCATCCACCGGCGGGCGCATGGCAATCGCGCGGTGAACACGGCCGTTGACTCGCTGCTCTCCCGGGTAAAGCTGGAGCCCCCCGGGCAGTTCGCGGACAAGCTGCCGCACGAGCTGTCCGGCGGCCAGCGGCAGCGGGTCGCCATCGCGAGGGCCCTCGCGGCGGGGCCGGCCGTGCTGCTCGCCGACGAGCCGGTCTCCATGCTGGACGTCTCGATCCGGCTTGGCGTCCTCAACCTGCTCGGCGAACTGCGTGATGTCGAGGGGCTGGCGATTCTTTACGTCACCCACGACATCGCATCGGCCAGGTACTTCGCCGACACCTTGACCGTCATGTACGCCGGACGCGTCGTTGAGTCCGGACCGAGTCTGGAGGTGACCGGCAATCCGGCACACCCGTATACCCAGCTGCTGCTTGACGCGGCGCCCGATCCGGAACGGCCGAGTCCGCAGGCGATCGAGGCCCGGGGGGCGGCCCCGAGCCTTATCGCACCGCCCTCGGGCTGCCGGTTCCACCCCCGATGCCCCCACGCCATGCCGGTGTGCTCCGAGCGACAGCCACCGGACATACCGGCAGGCGAGGGCCACGTGGCGGCCTGCTGGCTCCGCCACCCCGATTACAAGGACGCAATCGATACCCCCACCGCCGGCAACTTGCCGGCCTGACATCTGCGGAGCGTTCAATGAAACTAAAGGTGCCGCTCGCTGCTTTCGCGTGCGTTGCTACCGCGCTTGGCCTGGTGGCGTGCAGTTCGTCGAGCCCGTCATCAGGCAGTCCGTCGTCGTCTGGTTCCTCCTCTTCCACGCTTGTGGTGGAAGGCAGCCCGCTGGGCTCCATGCCCCAGGTCTTCAACCCGTTCTCTCCGGTCGACCCGGCCAACACCGCCGGCGCCACCAACATGGTCTACGAGCCGCTGCTGCAGTTCAACTTCCTCAAGCCGGGCTCGGTCATCCCGTGGCTGGCGACCAAGTACGCCTGGTCCAACGGCGGGAAAACGATCACGTTCACCTTGCGCAGCGGCGTGAAGTTCACCAACGGCTGGGCTTTCAACGCCGCCAACGTCGCGTGGGAGTTCAACCTGATGAAGACGAACGTCACGATGAACCAGTACGCGCTACCGATCACCGGAGCGACGGCCACGAACCCGACCACGGTGGTCATCAACTTCAGCCGGTCGGTGTACACGCTGCTGTACTTCATCGCCAACACATGGATGCTCCCCGAGAACGTCTGGAGCAAGGTCAACCCGGCCACCTATGCCGACAGCGCCCCGGTCGGCACCGGGCCGTACCAGGTGTCCGCTATGACGTCGCAGGGAATGACCCTGACCAGGAACCCGAACTACTGGGGTGGCGTGCCGCCCGTGGCCAAGGTGGAGTTCCCGGCCTATAACTCCAACACCAGCGCCAACCTCGCGCTGGAGCAGGGCCAGCTGGACTGGGCCGGCAACTTCGTGCAGAACATCAAGACGGCATTCGTCGGCAAGAACCCGTCCACCAACCACTACTGGGACGCGCCGCTGTCGACCCAGAACCTGCTCCCCAACCTCACCGAGTTCCCGTTCAGCGGGGCCGCCGGCCTGGCGGTGCGGGAGGCGATCTCCGACGGCATCAACCGGACGGTCATCTCTACCGACGGCGAGGACTCCCAGCAGCCGGGGGCGACCGGCCCGGCCTCGGCGACCGGCCTCGCGATGCCGACCGACCAGGGCTACGTCACGTCGGCGACCTCGGGGCTTGTCACCACCTACGATCCCGCCAAGGCCAAGCAGATCCTCGAGGCCGCGGGCTGGAAGATGGGCGGCAACGGCATCTTCGAGCTGAACGGCAAGCCGCTGGCGTTCACGATCGAGGACCCGAGCGCCTACACCGACTACATCACCGACGACCAGATCATCGCGCAGGAGCTGAAGTCGCTTGGCATGGACGTGACCGTGCAGGGCGTCTCCGTGCAGAAGTTCGGCACCGACGTGAACGACGGAACCTTCCAGATGGTCAACCGCTACAGCACCGTCGGCCCGACACCGTACTTCATGTACGACCAGTTCCTGGACGACTCCATCACCGCCTCCACCGGCAAGAACGCGACCGGGGACTTCGAGCGGTTCTACAGCCCCCAGGCGCAGGCTCTCCTGACGCAGTACGCCAGCACCCAAAACACCCAGACCCAGCTCAACGACATCGCGGGCATGGAGAAGATCGTCGCGACCCAGCTGCCGATCATCCCGATCATCTTCTCGGTGGCCTGGTTCGACTACAGCAGCGCCAAGTTCACCGGCTGGCCGTCGCCCGCTAACCCGTACGACGTGGGCCAGCCCGAGGGCCCGTCCGACGAGTACACCATCCTGCACCTGCACCCGGTCAGGTAGCCGCACCGAAAAGGCAAAGACACAGGAGGGGAAGTCCGGCCGCGGCCCGCCGGCCGCGGCCGGGCAGCTCCTTGCCGGTCCTGCCGCCGCCCGTGACGTCTATGTCGTGCGCTTGGCAGCGGCCAGCCGTGCATCTTCCGCGACTGCCCGGGCCTGCTGCCTTCGCACCCGCTCGGGCACCACGTTCTCGCGCGGCGCGACCGGAGTGAAGCCGAGCCGGTCGACGCCAAGCCCGCGCAGGACTGCCCGCTCGACCAGGGAGAAGTCATCTACGTCCGGCCGATGGAAGTTCATCGGTTCGCGCAGCGTCAGCGGCGGGTTCGTGATGATCCGGGAGACACCTAGCACGTTCTGCGACGTGGCGTGCAGCGTGTACGGATGCAGCAGCACCACGTCACCGGCCTCGCCGGTCATCTCCACGAAGTCGTGGCACTGTGAGATCAGCTCGCCGTAACGGAAATCGCCGGGCAGCACCCCCTCCGGGTGCTCGGCGAGGAAGCGGGCCACCACCGGCACCGAATCGGCCGCCACGAACGTGCCCCCGCCCCGGGGGAGCATGTCCGTCCACAGCACCAAGGTCAGCAGCGCCTGCTCCGGCGAATCGAGGAAATGCCGGAAGAAATCGCCGTCTTTGTGCCATCCCCCGGCCCCCGGCGACGGCGGCTGCCACGGGCGGTCCCCGCCCACCCCGAGATTGGCGATGAACCCGTCGGTCCACCGCCAGGGCAAGCGCACCCGTTCCTCGCCGCCCGTCAGTTCGACAGCCGCCCGCCAGGCGGCGGGAGCGAACGTCCGCGCGTCCACGTGCAACCGCGCCGGCAGATGGATCCGCTTTTCCGCCCAGCTTCCCGGATCGTTAGGGTCGTACCCGAAGCGCCTCCACGCATCGTCCAGCCATCGCTGCCCGTCCGCGGGGTCGAAGACACCCCGCACTGTCACGTAACCCCGCTTGAGGAAATGCTCGGCCTGCTCCTTGGTCAACTGCCCGCGGCTCCGCGGCATGCGATCACCTCCTGCAGGAGACTGCGGCCCTGGCCGCGTCACATCCCTGGCGTTAACGCGCAATCGGCCCAGACTCTCTCAAGGGACGCAACCAAGAAGAGCTGCGCCCTGACTAGTCAATTATCGTCCATTGGGGACATAAATCAACAATCCCGCTGACCGTCAGCGTCGACTTCACCGGACGCGGGATCGGCAAGATCCTGGTGCCCCTCATGGTCCGCCGCGAGGCACGCACGGAGATGCCGGAAAACATCGCCGCGCTCAAGCGGCTGATCGCGGCTCATCGGGATCGCATCGCGCCAGTGGCTCTTGCTGTGCCGGGCTGAGCGCAAGCAGCGGGCTCCTCCGAGCCGAAACGCCGCCCTGGGCGCCATCCGACGCCGACATCGTGCGGCTCGAGGAACAGATCGATGCCGCACGGGAGAGCGAGCCGGTCGGGGCCGCCCTCGAGCGGGTCGACCCGGCCACCGCGAGGTACTGCGGCTGATAGGGCCTTCCGGGCTTACCGCTCGTGAGGCCGCGGCGGTGCTCGGCATCTCGGCCAGCGCGCGCCGTCCCCGTAGAGCCCCTTAGCTGGCGGAAATCCAAGGCAGTCATTCCGAACGGTTCGGTGCTGCGACCAGACCGCTGATGACAGCCGGTGCGTGTGAGGCATGAGACCCGAGCGCGTCTCGTTACCGAAACGAGACCATAGCCCGCAACCCGCCCGGTGGCGCGCCGCCGGCGTCGTCCCCCGCCGAGACCGTCAGCCGGAACGCATGCCGCTACGTCCTGAAGAAATACCTCCGCCGTCCGGGCAGCTCCGGCAGCCATGCGGCTGGGATTCATAGGTCATGTCGTCGTTGATGGGCGTGTGGCCGTGGTTTGGGACTGATGGTGTCTTCGTAGCTGGGATGCCCGGCGGCTGTGATGGCTAGATCGACGGGGCATGTACCGGTCTCGTCGCATGCGGCATGATCGCATAGTCGGCACAGGTGCCGGGCGTCGGGCCGAGTGCCGGGTAGTGCCGCGAGCGTCTTTTCGAGCAGGGATGTGAGCTGGCGCCGCTCACTGGGGGACAGGGCCGCGAGCGTGTCGGCGATCGATCGACGCCGCGCGCCTCGGATCCGCTGCACGGCTTGGTGTCCTGCCGGGGTAAGGCTGAGCGCCAGTGTGCGCGCGTCGGCGCCGGGCTGGCGCTTGACCAGTCCGGCGGTCGTGAGGCGTTCGTAGAGCCGGACCGTGCCCGAGTCGGTAAGTCCCAAGATGGGGGCGAAGAACGCGACCGATTCGTGCGGATACTTCTCCAGCGCGATCAGCGCCGCCGGCGCGGCGGCGGTGTGCTTTACGGCGTGCTCAGAAGCCAAGCGCTGCCGATCGGCGACGGCCAGCGCGAACGCTCCCACGAGGTTAAGCTGACGATTGATGACTGACTCACTCATGTGTTGGTACTGTATCCCGCACAGCGCCATAGGAACTGAGGGGAGCACCAGTGGATCGGGAGGCCTTCGGGCCGTTTGACGGCCGCATCTGGCTCAACGCCGCCCACCAGGGCCCGCTGCCTGCGGCCGCCGCTGCCGCCGCCCGGCAGGCGATCGCGGACAAGTCGTCGCCGGCGCGAATGGACGACGAGGCGTTCTTTAAGCTGCCGCGTCGGCTCAAGGACAGCCTTGGGCGTCTGCTCGGCGTGCCGGCAGCAGAGCTCGTACTGGGCAACAGCACGACCTACGGTCTGCACCTGCTGGCCCACGGGCTGCCACTCCAACCCGGCGACGAGGTGTTGCTGGTCGACGGTGACTTCCCGGCCACGGTGATCCCGTGGCTGCCGCTCGAACGCCACGGTATCCGAGTACGGCGCGTGGAACCCGAGGCTCGGCCGTTGACCGCCGCACAGCTGGAAGCCGAGCTGACGCCCGCCACGCGAGTGTTTTGCTCAAGCTGGGTGTTCTCGTTCACTGGTGAGGCGATCGACCTCGAAGCGATTGGACGCCTGTGCCGTGAACGCGGGGTGCTGTTTGTGGTCAACGCCTCACAAGCGATCGGTGCCCGCTCCCTCGACCTCGGCGCGGCCCCGGTCGATGCGCTCGTGAGCTGTGGCTTCAAATGGCTGTGCGGACCATACGGCACCGGCTTTTGCTGGCTGGCGCCCGGTCTCGCCGAGCGCCTGGACTACGAGCAGGCCTACTGGCTGACCCAAAGCAAGACCAGCGATCTCAGCCAAGAGGGCGGGTACACGCTACGCGACGACTTGGGCGCCGCCCGATATGACGTCTTCTGCACCGCCAACTTCTTGAACTTCGCGCCCTGGCACGCTTCGATCGAGCTGCTGCTCGAGACCGGGGTCGACCGCATCGCCGCTCACGATCAGGCGCTCGTCGAGCGCCTGATCAACGGACTTCAAGACACCGACTGGCAACTCGTCAGCCCCCGCACCGAGCCTGAGCGCTCGACCCTGGTGCTCGTGCGCCATCCAGACCCTGAACACACCGCGGCCACCGCCGCCGCGCTTGCCCGCGGCGGCATCGACATCGCCCAGCGCGCCGGCAGCCTGCGCTTCTCACCCCATCTCTACAACACCACCACCGACATCGACCGCGTCGTGGAACTCATGACGGGTAGCTTAGTCGCGGGCCTGCTGCGGGGTTCGTCCCAGTAAACGTGGGGCCATCTCACTAACGGCTCTGTCGCGTTTCCGGCTACCGGCCGCTGCGCGCTGCCACCGCCACGGAGGCCCTAGCAGGGTGAACAAGCCGAAGATCCGACTATGAACCGCAGGGGTCCCAGGAGAGGGATCGTCTAGCGGTTCTCCGCCACGAACTGGCTGGCGGTGAAGGACGCGCCAGCCGGGTCGGCGAGGACGGCGAATCGCACCCATGGCGCATTCTGCGGCTCGGCGAGGACCGAGCCTCCGAGTTCGCGCGCTCGCGCAGCTATCGTGTCCACGTCATCGACGGCGAAGGTCACGCTCCAGCGCGCTGGGCCGCCCTCGCGGGGCAAGATCGTCGCTACGACATCCTCGAAACCGTCGGGTGCGCCCATCTGCTTCATCCCCGCGCGCATGCCGGGGTTGAGCTCCTCGAGATGATCGCCGTATCCCCGCAGAGCCCACATCGGCGAGTCGGCGTCGATCGTCGTCCAGCCGAATACGGCGCCGTAGAAGGCCCGAGCGGCCTCAACATCGTCGGTATGCAGGTTGTTGAAGTTCACCGCGCCATGCTCGTTGACTGCCGCCGAGCCGCGGTGCGATCCGGGCTGCCACACGCAAAAGACCGCGCCCTCGGGATCGGCGAACACGCCCATCCGCCCCGCGTCAAACACGTCGAACGGCTCGGAGAGCACCCGCCCGCCCGCCTCGCGCACCCGCGCCGCGGCGTCGTCGGCGGACTCGACGCGGATGTAGGTGTTCCACACCGCCTGCGGTGGTGCACCGGGGGGCTGCGAGGAGATCGCGGCCGCGTCCCGGCCGTCGATCCGGGCCATGTAGTAGTGAGTCCCGGCGTCGGGGGGCATCGCGTCCTCGGTCTGCCAGCCGAAGAGGCCGGAGTAGAACCGGGCAGCGTCTACGGGGTCGGGCTGGTTGGTGTCGACCCAGCACGGCACCCCGGCTGGGTAGTCCTCGCGCGTGCTCATGACGGTAGGCTACAGCGGCTCTCATCGGGGATCTCGGCAGCGAGCCGCTCGCGCCGAACCGCGCCGATGTCATCGTGGCACCGGACAGCATCACTCACCTCCGGTCCCCGATCAAGCGATGACGTCCACGAGCTACGCCGGCCGGCGCTAAAGGTCAGTGCGCGTCGTGCAAGCGGATCCTCCAGCGAAATGGCGCTATGCCATGGCAGAACACCACTGAGAGCGGCGGTGCGAAGTGCCGGGCGCCGGGCGTGAGCCAGGCGACCTTGGCCGCGGATGGGCCTCGACCAGGAACACCAGCCGCAGCGGCAGCACCGCGTACTGCGCCAGCAATCCCGCCAGCAGCGGGCCCGCGGCGGCGCCGCCGACGGTCAGCGCGGAGGCGATCGCCGACGCCCGGCGGCGGTCATCGCTGGGATCGTGCTCGACCAGCGTCGGCGCGGCCGTGCCCTGCAGCGCTCCCAGCGCATCGCCTGCACCGCCTGCGCGATAAACAACACGGCCAGTGCGGTGGCGGCGGCGAACAGCCCGGCCGCCACCGCGGCCAAGGTGATCGCGCCGGTCAGCAGTTCCCGGCGGCCCTTGACGTCGGAGAGCGGGCCGAAGACCAGCAGCGCGGGGATGACCAGCAGCGCGTAGGTCGCGAACAGCAGCGACACCCCGAGAGGCGAGAGCCCGTAGATGTGATGGCATGCGGATTGTCGATGTCACCGTTCCGGATGCAGCAGGTGATCGCCACCAGGCTCCTTTCACACAGCGCCAGAACAACTCAGCATGCCCGATCGTCACTTCGATCCCAATCAAAACGGCCGCGGCCTGCTTTGGTCTGGTGAATGCAGCTCAGCCTCCGTCCTTGACCTGCCCAGCCACTCGCCACGAATATGGCAGCTACCAGGAAACAGGAGACGCTGGTCACGCACGCCCGCTCAAAGCCACATACTCCGGAAAACCCGCCTTGACACGGCCCCGCTCCTTCAGGGATGACAGTCCCCCGCGGGCGGTACCGGTACTTCACCCTCGCCAGACCGCACGTCGGAGGCGGTGATTGCATCTTCAACGACTCGCGAGCCCGGTCCGGTCGGACCATTGGTCATGACCAATGTGTCCACGCTTTCAGGGGATTGCCGGGAGATTCCCGCAAGCGGATCGCCTCAGCGCTCTCGCCAGGTGACGGCTCGCCAGACAGGGTGTGGGGATAGGTGGGCAGCGCCGATCAGGAATGCTGCGGTGAAGATCAGGTCGATCGGCACCAGTCCCAGGCGCCCGGTCGCGGACGCGGTGATCGCGTCGAGGGTCTGGATGAGGGCGGTGAGAATCATCAGGCCGGCCAGAACCCGCCGGGCGCGCAGGGCGAGCATGATCAAGAGCAGGACGGCCATGGCGAGATTGCGGGTCGCGAAGTACTCGGCGTAGTTCTGGCCTGCCGGGCTGAGGTGCCCGCTGGCGGGGAGAAGGGCCTGCACGGCGCCGGTGGCGGTGAGCAGCGCGCCGAGTATGACGAGGGTGACCAGCCACCATGACCACGGTGATGTGCTGGCTGATTCGGGCCCGCCGGGCGGCCCGGTGGTGGGAGTGGTGCTGGTTCGCGGATCATGACGACTGCTCCTGTTTCCGGTGTGCCTGGCGCGCTGGCGGCCAGGCGGGGGTCGTGGATAAGCAGCCGGGTGACCAGGCCGGCGCCGAAGGCCAGGGCGGTGATCGAGGCGAGTTTCTCGAACAGGCCGGCGAGGGCGCCGTGGTCTGCGCCGCTGCCGAACGCGGCCAGGAATACGATCATGGCGGCGCCGGTGACCAGGGCGTAGTTGCCCCAGCCGCGCCAGCGCGGCTCGCGGCGCAGCCGGCGGGCCAGCACGAACACTCCGGCGATCGTCGCGCCCAGGCTCAGCACCGCCGCCACGTTGTGGATCTGCGCGTGCAAGCTGGCGCTGGCCGGGGCGGTCACGCCGGGCGGGAACCCCAACCCGGGATCCTGGCTGAACACCCCGGCGGTGATCAGCATGAGCCCGGCGAAGACCTTCAGCCGCGGGTACCACACCGCGCCGGGCCCGGGCGCCAGGGTGGCGCGCCACGCCGGCGCCGAGCAGCAGGTCAGCGCGCCGAAGATGATGAAGTTGGCGATCTGCACCCAGCCGGCGGGCCCGAGGCTCAATGCGCTCATCGGCTGGGCCAGCCAGTCGTAGCCCGGCCGCAGGGCGCCGTCGATAAGGAAGGTGGCGTTGAACAGCACCGAACCAGCCAGCCCGGCCGCCAGCAGCAGCCGGTGCATCCCGGAGCCCGGGGTAACGCTCACCCGCCGGCGCGTCAGCTTGGCCGCGATGCCCGCGGCGGGGGCCGCAGGGGCGCGCCCGTCGTCTTGCCGGCCACTGATCACGATCATGTGACTCGCCCCCTCGGGTGTGTCGTCGATCCTTACTGTACACCCGTAGCCTGACATATGTTGCGCTACACTTGTAAACCTGCAACTGGCCAGACCGGGAGGGAACGGTTCATGACGCAGGCGAGCACCCGCAAACGGCCCGCGCCCGGCGCCCGGCGCCGTAACAACCCGCGGGGCGAGGGCGCCCGGCTTCGCGACGACCTCCTCGACGCCGCCTGCGCACTGCTCGCCGAGACCGGTCACGCGAGCCAGCTATCCATCCGCGCGGTAGCCGCACGGACCGGCGTCGCGGCCACCTCGGTCTACCTGCACTTCGCCGACCTCGACGAGCTCAAGGTCGCGGTCGCCCAGCGTGCCTTCGCCGACCTGGGCGCCGCCCGGGACGCGGCGATCGCCGGGACCGGCGGGCCGGCCGCGCTCTCATCGCCCGGTGCCGGGCCTACGCGGACTTCGCCCTCGCCCACCCCGGCCAGTACCGGCTGATGTTCGGGCCCGACCTGCCCGCCGCCGTGTTCACCCGCTCCTACAACGCCGCAGGCTCCGCGAGCCGCACCGCCTACGAATCCCTGATCGAAGCAATCCGGCACTGCCAGCAGGCCGGCGCCGCCCACGACGACACCGACCCGGCCCGGCTCGCCGCCCTGCTCTGGCCCGCCCTGCACGGCCAGGTCACCCTACGCCTAGACCGGCCCGACTTCGCCCGCCCACCCCTCCACGAAGTGATCACCGAAACCGTCCAGCGCCTCATCGGCCTCCAGCGCACCGATGCGAGCTAGCACATGCCGGATGAGGAACCCTCCACGCACGCCCAACGCACGCCCGCCCCGCCGGCTGTGAGCCGGGCCTGCTGCGTCGCAGATAACCCGTCCGGTGAAAATCTCGGATGTCGGGGGCTATCCGTACGCTCCCGGTCATGGCACGAAGACGTTGTTCGTTCGCCGAGTTCGAGGTCGACCTGCTGCGGATGCGCACCCGCGAGGGCATGGCCGTCGCCCGCGCGAAGGGCACACTGCGCGGCAAGCAGCCCAAGCTGTCCGCCAAGGCAGCAGCGAGCTGGCGCGGATGGCCGCCACTGGCGACTACACGATCGCCGACCTTGCCGAGCTGTTCACCGTCTCCCGCGCACAACGGCGGCAAGGCGAGCGTTTCGCATGTCGCAGGCTATCGGCGCCGGTGCCCCGCTCCCGGCAGGCAGGAAAAGAAGGGCCGCTTGACGTATTTGACCGGGCGGTCAATATTGTTGACCGCATGGTCAATACGGGGAATGCTCTTGAACCGGCCCGGCTGCGGGCGATGGCCGCCACCATCGCCGCCCTACGTGGTGATTGCGCTGGGCACGGTCGTGGCGCTCGGGATCATGTCCGCAGCCGCGCCGCATCTGGCCACACGGCAGGCGTGGGTCCACGCGGTGATCGTGGCCGTCTTTGCGGTGATCCTTCCCGCTGCGGCTGAGCAGGCCGGCGGCGGGCGGCATCGGGGCGCTCCGCGCGGTCGGGCTCATCTTTTCCGCGACGTTGTTCCTTGTGAACGTGATCGAAGTGCTGCTTCCCGGCCTTTTCCCGCTGTGGATGCGGGTAGAGATGATCGGCATCGCCGCGCTCATGGCCGGGGCGATACTGCTGGTGATCCGGGAACGTCTCGCGAACCGGCCCGCCTGGGAACGTGCCTGACCGGCGAGACGGCCCCATGACCACGCCCAGCGATCCGGCCGGGACCAGCCGCGCCCGCCGCCGACGGCTCGGGCCCGGCGAGCGCCGCCGGCAGCTCATCGACGCCACGGTCTCGGTGGTATCGCGCCGGGGCTACCAGAATGCCTCGCTGGCGGCCATCGCCCGCGAAGCCGGAGTGTCCAAGGGGCTGGTCTGGCACTACTTCGCCGACGGCGATGACCTCATGGAACAGACCGGCCAGGTCCACGCTGGTGGCCCTGCGCGAGGTGGTGGCCCGCGACGTGGACCTGTCCGCCGAGGTCCCGCAGATCATCCGCTCGGCCACCCGGCGCGCCGCCGCCCTCCGCGACACGCACGGCCCGCAACTGCGCGCACTGCAAGGGATCGTGCAGAACCTCTGCCGCCCCCGACGGCACCCCGCGCCTCGGACTGCACGACTACGAGGAGACCTACGCCCTGCAGGCCAAGCTCTTCCAGCGCGGCCAGGACGAGGGCAGCCTGCGCAAC